>CAVWMS010000017.1:0-249695 GCA_963756185.1 uncultured Verrucomicrobiae bacterium | reverse complement strand
CCCTGAGAAAATGCATGGCGATCCTCCGGTCCCACGCGACTGCACCCCAAGAGCGATCTGGCGACGACACTCCTCGGTCGATCCTAATTAATGAGTATCGACTGTCCGGTGGTACTGTCAACGAGAATCTTCTGACAATTGTGAAATGTCTGTACTTCTGTACGCAGCCACGCCCGGCGGTTCCCGCCACAAGCCCCAGGCGTAGGCTACGGCGAGCTGGCCTGTGGCCACTATCGTTGCTTCGAGGCCGCCCCTTGTTTCAAGACGAGAACGGTCTCCGGAGAGCCCACGAACGTGTCCTCGGGAAAGCGATAGTGCACCAGGATGGGGGATAACATCTGCTCGCCCAAGTGCGAATTCAGCCACATGCCGGCCAGGTATTGCAGGCGGAGATTGCCGTCGGTGTTAATCTGCATTCCCCGCACCAATCTTTCAAGAGGCACCACTGCCCTGAGTACGTGGTCAAAAGGTCGAGCACCTCGTCCGGAATCAGCTCCACGCCGGCGATGCCCGACTTGATCTCGCCGAACCCGACATCGTGCAGCGACTGCCTCACGGCCTGGTGATCAGGCCGCTCCAGCCGCTGTTGCAGCTTGTCGACGTCAATCACCGTCGGCTGGACCTGGCCGAAGAGGACGGCATCGTAGCCGTGGCCGTCGTGCTCGTTGCTCCAGAGGATGCCGTTGGGGAACGCCTTGAAGAACGTCGCGATCACGCTCTTGGTGGAATCCAGATTCCCCTGGTTGAGCGGGAACCACAGGCTCGTGCTGCCGCCCGGCTTCATGTGGTCGCGGCACATCTGGTAGTATTCGACCGTATTTGACTGCGGCACATGCCTCGACCCAGATATAGATCCGGGTCGGACGTGATGATGTCGAATTTTTCAGGGGTGGTGCGGAGGAAATGCCGTCCGTCGTCATAGATCACCTCGACCTCTTTGCCATTGACCGTGTGGGGGTTTTGGCGGGCGATGCCGTCGACAACATGGTAATTCTCCTTGCCGAACATCAGCATCACCACGGTGGGCACCAAGGGCTCGATATCGCAGATGACGATGACATTGACATCGGGGTGCACGACGAAAGTGCCCGCCGTCACGCCCACCCCCAGCAACCAGCAGGACCGACTCGGGCTTCGGGTGCAAGAGAGCTGGGATGTGCCCCAGCATCCGCTGCACCCGCATGTCGACCGGCAGGGTCGACGCCTGATCTGCCTGCGCCGTGGAAGCTTTGCACTCCCTCCCCTGCTCATGGTCACGGCGACCCAAACATTCGTCCCTTCACCGACGTAAGTGCAGAAGACGTCCGGTTCGCCGGGCTCCTCGGGTACGATCTTGACAATTCCTGGGGCTGCCCGTCCCAGCCAGTTTGCCGTCTGCCGGCCGAACGCCACGACGATCCATGGCAGGGGCATCACGGTCCACGCGAACCAGCCGGCGACGCCCATCGCGACCACGAGCGCCGCCGCGCCGCCCCAGTTGCACGCTCCCACGTGCCGGCCCCAGGAGCGGCACGAGTGACAAGACCGCGGCCGCCGCAGCTAGACCGACGAGCACCCGCTCGGCGCCGGCCGTACCGATCGCCGGGATCAAGACCAGGCTGAAAAGCAACGCGCCGGCGATGGCGCCCCACGGTGTTGGCTGCGTACACGCCGCCGACCAGCATACGGGGTCCTCACCGCGGGCGGCGACCGCCGCCAGCACAGACGGGAAGCTCGCTCCCCAGAGGTTCATAGAATATAAGATACATAAGATTCATAGAATATGGGATACTATATTCTATGATATTCATAGAACTATGAAATACATAGAGGCCACTGCCTATGAGATTCATAGATTTATATGAGATCATACTTATGAGATACATAGAATATGAAATACATAGAGATCATAGAATATGAAATACATAGAGGCCACTGCGTATAAGATTCATAGTATATGAGATGCATAGTATATGAGATAAATAGAATATGAAATACATGGAGGCCACTGCCTATGAGATACATAATATATGAGATTCATGATATACATAGTATATGAGATACATGATTCATAGAATATGTAATTCATAGAGGCCACTGCCTATGTGATTCATAGAGGCCACTGCTATGAGATTCATAGAATATGAGATGCATGAGTATTCATGAGATACATAGAATATGAAATACATAGATTCCACTAGAATATGTAGATTCATAGAATATGAGATGCATAATATATGAGACACACAAGAGGCCCACTGCATATGAGATTCATAGAATATGAGATGCATAATATATGAGATACATAGCATATGAAATATATAGAATATGAGATTCATAGAATATGAGATATATGAGATAAATAGAATTGAGATACATAGAATATGAGAATGCATAGTATATCAGATTCATAGAATATGAGATTCATAGAATATGAGATTCATAGAATATGAGGAACACCTGCTGCCCTTGAGCGCCCGCCAGCCCGGGAGCGTTGTACTCGTCGGATTCATGGGGAGCGGGAAGTCGTCCGTTGGACGGCTTGTCGCCCGAACCCTTGGAGGGCGTTTTGTCGATACGGACAAAATGGTCACCGACGCGCGCCGGGCTGGAGATCACGGATATTTTCGCCGTGAAGGGCGAGGCATGGTTCCGGCAGGAGGAAAGCAAGGCGCTGCGCTCGTTGCTGGGTGGCAGCGGGCTGGTCGTGGCGACCGGCGGGGGGATCGTCACCGACCCACAACCGTGCGGCGCTGAAGGAACTGGGATTGGTGGTGTGGCTGACGGCGAGCGACGAGACGATCTGGGAGCGGGTGTCGCGCAACAAAAAGCGCCCGCTGCTGCATACGGAGAATCCCAGCGAGACCGTGCGGGCGCTGCTCGAGGAGCGGAACCCGCTTTACGAGGCGGTTGCGGAGATGAAGGTGGATACGTCGCGAATTGACGCATCAGGAGGTGGCGGAGAGGATTTGCGCGCGGGTGCGGAGCGAGGGGTGAAATTGCGGATTGCGGATCTCGGATTGCGGATTGAAAAAGTGCCGCCTTCGGCGGTCGTGGTGCGAGGATCGGGCGTTCTTCCCTAATCCGCGACCATCTGTGTTAATCTGCGGATTATTCCTGCTTGGCTTGTGGTAAAGTGGCTGCCAAGATGGCTGATTTGAAACCAGAACTGGTGGCCCGGGCGACGGCGCTCGGGTTTGACGTTTGCCGCGTGGCGGATTGCGCGGAGCCGCCGCATGCGCGGGAATTCGGCGATGGCTGGCAGACGGGCATGCGGGCGAGATGGCGCTGGCTGGAACGGAACAAGGAGCGGCGGATGGACCCGCGAGCAGGTGCTCGCCAGGAGCGCGCTCGGTGATTGTGCTGGGGATGAACTATTGGCAGGGAGGGGAAAATTCGAAATTCGAAATTCGAAATTCGAAGGGAGTGAAGGGGAAATTTGCGCGGTATGCCTGGGGGGAGGATTACCATGAGATCATTGAGAAAAAGCTGGCGAGCTTGGACGCGTGGCTCGAGGGGCTTGGGCGGGACGCAAAAGTGTTATGTGGACACGGGGCCGGTGCTCGAGCGGGATCTGGCGGCGCTGGCTGGCGTGGGCTGGCACGGCAAGAGCACGATGCTCATTTCCCGCGAGATGGGGACCTGGTTTTTCCTGGCCGAAATTCTGACGACGCTCGAACTGGCCGCGGACGAGCCGGCCCGGGACCGGTGCGGGAGTTGCACGCGATGCATCACGGCCTGCCCGACCGGGGCAATCGACGCGCCGTACCACCTGGACGCGCGCCGATGCATATCCTACCTGACGATTGAACTGAAGGGGTCGATTCCCGTCGAGCTGCGGCCATTGGTCGGCGACCGGATTTACGGGTGCGACGATTGCCTCGACGCCTGCCCGTGGAACCGGTTTGCGCAGGCGTCGCGCGAAACGGCGTTCGCGGCGCGGGAGGGGACGCGAATGACCGCTCGTCGAGCTGCTCGGCTTGAGCGAAGAGGAATTCCGGCGCGTTTTCCGCAAGTCGCCGGTCAAGCGGATCAAACGCCGGGGCCTGCTGCGCAATGTGTGCGTGGCGCTCGGGAAACGTGGGCGCGCCGGAGGATGTGCCGGCGCTCGAGGAGGCGAGCCGCGACGCCGAGCCGCTGGTGCGGGAGCACGCGGAGTGGGCGCTGGGGGAAATCGCGCGGCGGCACGGGGCGGCGGGAATCAGCACTAAAGAGCGCGCGGAATCCATTCGACGGTTCAAGGGCAATTCGCTTCCGCTTCCCCCGGAATTGTTTGAATCGTTCTGTTCAAAGCCCCCTCTCCGTAGTCTCATCACCCCTCGACATGCTTTTCGGCCAGAAGGTCCATCCGCTCTCGTTTGAATATGGCAGCCGCCTCGCGGTGAAACCGGACGTGGCGGAGGTTGCCGGCGAGTCGTTCGAGGCGCGTGTCCGTTGCGACGCCATTACCGATTTCTGCACGCGGCTGCGGATCGAGAACCGGAACGTCAAGGACCCGTGTCATTATTCCGACGGCGTGCTGGAAAAATTCCGCACGGGCAAACCGGTGCGCCCGCGGCGCGGCAAACGCGCGAGTTTCGACGCGCCCTCGGCAAGGATCGAGCTGGGCCCGGCCAGCATCGCGATCGCGCTGCCGGGCGGAATGGAAATCCGGACGGCGGCGGAGGGCTTCGGCTTCAACGGCCTAAAGACCATCTTCCAATTCGAGACGCCGAACGTCTCCGGCTATTACGGGTTCGGCGAGCGGACGCGCCGCTTCAACAAAAGCGGCGACAGCATGGACTTTTACACGGTCGACGTGATGGCCGTGTGGCCGCACAGCTATTGGCGCGACGATTACGACCCGGCCTACGTCTCGATCCCGCTGGCGATCCTGCGCGCGGACAACCAATGCTGCGGGCTCTTTTTTGACAGCGCCGAGCGGCTGGTGATGGATTGCGGGCAAATCCGGCCCGGGCATTTCATCGTCGAGGCGATGGATGGGCACAGCCATCTCTACATCATCAACGGCCCCACGCTGCGCGACGTGGTGCGCAATTTCACGGCGCTGACCGGGCGGGCCGAAGTGCCGGCGCCATGGAGCATCGGCTACCACCAATGCCGGTGGGGTTACCAGACGGCGGAGCAATTCGAGACGCTGGCGGCGGAATTCGCGCGGCACGACCTGCCGTTGAGCAGCCTCTGGTACGACATCGATTACATGGATGGCTACCGCGTTTTCACCTGGGACAAAAGGGACATCCCGAATCCGCGCAAGCTCAACGAGGCGCTCAAGCGCAAGGGCATCAAGACCGTGGCGATCATCGATCCCGGCGTAAAAATGGAGCCCGGTTACGCCGTGTACGAATGCGGCAAGGCCGCCGGCATTTATTGCAAGACGGCGAGCGGGCGCGATTACATGGGACGCGTCTGGCCCGGCGACACGGTGTTCCCCGATTTCACGCTCGAAGCCGGCCGCGAATGGTGGGCGGCGCAGGTCACGCGGTTTATCGACGAGTCGGCGCTCGATGGTGCATGGCTGGACATGAACGATCCCTCGACCGGCTGGTGCGCGACCGACGACATGCTTTTCGGCAGGGGAAAAATCCCGCACGCGCGCCATCACAACCAGTACGGGCATTTCATGGCAAAGGCGACCCGGTGCGCGTTCGAGAAACTGGATGCGAAGGGGCGTGCGTTCGTGCTCACGCGCAGCGGATTTACCGGGACGCAGCGCTACAGCGCCATCTGGACCGGCGACAACGACAGCAATTGGAACCACCTGCGGATGTCGATCCCGTGCACGATCAACCTCGGGCTCTCCGGCGTGGCATTCAACGGGCCGGACGTCGGCGGGTTTGCCGGGCACGCGACGCCGGAGCTGCTGGTGCGCTGGTACCAGGCCGGGTTCCTCTTCCCGTTTTTCCGCAATCATTCCATCGCCGACTCGAAGACGCAGGAGCCGTGGCAATTCGGGCCGGAAATCCTCGCGCGGATTCGCGACGTGCTGCACACGCGCTACCGGCTGCTGCCTTACCTTTACCAATGCTTTTTCGAGCATCACCTGACCGGCGACCCGGTGCTGAGGCCGCTGCTGTATGAGTTCAACGAGAAGGAACTGGAAAACCTGGACGACCAGTACATGGTCGGCGGCGCGCTGATGGTGGCGCCCATCGTGCACAGCGACACGCAGGGGGATTTTCTGGTCGCGGGCGGGGTGCGCCGGCAACTGCGGCACATCACTTTCCCGGCGGGCTGGTGGTACGATTTGAACCTGGGCGAATGGATCGAAGGGGGCAGGACGATCCGGTACGCGGTGGGAATCGACGAGGTGCCGCTCTTCGCGCGCGAGGGAGCGATCATCCCATGGTACGCCGGCGCGCTGAAAAACGGCGGGACGCCGCTGGATGATTTCGAGCTGCACGTATTCGTGCGAAACGCGGCGACGCGGGCATCGGCGACGCTCTACCTGGACGATCAAAAGACGCGCGATTACCTCGAAGGGGATTACAATACGGTGACGGTGACCGTCGGCATCTCCGGCGCCGAAGCGCGCATGGAGATCAGTGAATCCGGGCCGCGAAAGAAAGGCGCCATAAGGCCCTCCGCCGCCGTTTATTATGGGGCGCCATTCCTGAAAACCGCCGGTGGCGGAGGCAGGAGCCGGAAGCTGAAGCCCAGCCACAGGCGGTGGGTGGGCAAGAATCTACAGGTGGGCCTGGCGGGTTGAGATACGGTCTCGACACCTAATACACAGGCTTGCCGGGCAAGGGTCATTAAGGTAAGAATGGGAGGAACCGCCGGCTGGCCGGCGGGTTTGTCTGCATAAAAATGGCCAAATCCCAACCCGCTGCCGCCGAGCCGGGGAAGGAAGTCGTCCTGCAACTGGGTGACATCCTGAACCAGGTTCCCAAGGAGTACATTCTGCCCGGGCAGCACGACTTGAGGCAGCCGATCCGGTTCAAGGTCGAGGAACTGGCCGATTTCATGGGGACGGGCAAGAGCACCATGTCGCTCGAGCGGCTGGCGCGGGCCTGCCCGAGCGCCATCAAGCCAGGCGAGGGCAAACAGGTCGATATCCCCTTCCCTTTCCAGAAAGTGGTGGGGCAGATTTCGCATAAGGAGGAAGTGTGGGATGCGCGGCAGCGGATGTTGTTTGCGACGTTGTCGAAGGCGCAGGCCGCCGAGGCGGACGCCGGCGCGGAGAGCGGCGAGAAGATTCACCTGAGCCTGTGCGCGATTGCCGCGGCGCTGCCGAAGGAATTGCAGGCGCCGGGAATGGAAAAGCTGGATGAAACGGCGCGGGTGGCGCTGCCGCTGGGGCTGGTCGAGCGGCAATTGCCCACGGGAAAGGTCGAGGTGCCGCTGACGGACTTCCTCGAAGGCGTGCCGGCGGAATTGCGCGGGCTTTTTCAAACAAATCTCAAGCGGGCGGTGCCGATCCCGCTGACGGAAGTTTTTCCAAACCTGCCGGAACGCCCAACGGCCAGGACCCCCGCGCCGGCGCCATCTGGCGAGAAACCGGGAGGCGCATCGGGCAACGGGAAACCCGAGGCAAAGGCCGGCGACCCGGCTCGTCGCGCAAAAGGAGGCGGAGATTTCGCAATTGCGCCAGCAAATCGAAACGCACCGCAAGGAGCACCAGGCGGCGTTGGCGCAGTTGGACCAGGAGCAGAAACATCGGGCCGAGCTGGCGGAGCAACTGGCGCAATTGAAGGCGCAGCAGCAGAACGAGAAGCAATCGAGGTCGCAGCGGGTCATCACCGAGGTGCAGGAAAAGGACGCGGAACTTTCGCGTCTTACGAAATTGATCGAGGACCGCAAGGGCGAGATGAAGACCTTCGAGCGGGAGCGCGACCATGCGATCCGCGAGCGGGATGCGGCGGCGGCGCAACTGGCCGAGTTGAAGGGAGGCCAGAGAAAGACGGTCGAGGAAATCCGCGGCCAGCACAAGAAACAGCTCGAGGGGGCGGGAGAGGAATACAACAAGCAATTGGCCGCGCTCGCGGCCGATCACGCGAAGCAACTCGAGGGCCTGCGCGGCGAACACAAGAAACGCGTGGACGCTTTCATGCAGGAGCGGACGATGGCGCTGGCAGAGCGCGACCAGATCAACGCGCAGCTTGTGCAGGCGCGCGAGGATCATTCGGTCCAGGTCCGCACGCTGACCGGTGATTACAAGCGGAAGATCGATGCGCTGGTCCAGGACCATAAGAAATCGCTCGACGCCGCGCACCAGCAGCGGGACGCGCTCGCGCGCGAGCAGGCACAGCGCGAGGCGCAGCTTCAGCAGATTCGCGAGCAGCACAAGAAGCAGCTCGATGCCGTGGCCGTGCAGCGCGACGACATGCTGCGCGAGCGCGACCTGGTGAAGGCGCAGATGCAGCAGACGCGGGAGGAGCACAAGCGCCGGCTGGACGTGCTGACAACCGATTACTCGAGCCAGTTGTCCATCGCGCGCGGGGAACACAAGAAGGAGGTGGCCGCGCTGACGCAAATGCGCGACGACATCAGCCGCGACCGCGAGGCGAAGGCGCAGCAATTGCAACAGGCCGAGAAGAGCCACCAGCGGCAGATCGAAATTCTATCGGCGGACCATCACAAGCACGTGGGCGGCATCCACGAGGAACACGCGCGGCGCGTCGCCAGCCTCGAGCAAATCCGCGACAAGGTGGCGGCCGAGCGGGACGCGACGGCCGCGGAACTGACCCAGACGCGGGAGGATCATCAAAAGCTGGTCGAGGCGATGGAGGACCGGCACCGCAGGCAGGTCGAGGAGATGACGGCCAGCCACAAGCGGGCGGCGGACGAATTATCTTCGCAGCGCGACATGGTGACCGGCGAGCGGGATTCGCTCTCCTACCAGCTCGGCCAGGCCCACGAGGAGCACAAGAAGCAGATTCAACTGCTGACGACCGATCACCGGCAGCACGTCGAGATGCTCAACCAGCAGCGCGAGCAGATCATCGGCGAGCGTGAAATCCTGGCGGCGCAGGTCGAGCGGATGGCGGCCGAGGCCAAGGCGGCGGACGAGGCGCTGCGCAAGCAGCATGCCGGGGAGATCGAGCGCGCGCACGCGGAGCACCAGAAGAAGCTCATGGAAATGCATGCCGAGCATGAGCGGAACATCGAGGTGCTGCACGCCGCGCAGGCGCGGGCCACGACGGAGACGAACGCACAGCGGGACGAGGCCTTTCGGGAAAAGGAGGAGGCGGTCGCGCGCATCGCGCAACGCGACGACGAGCACCAAAAGGCGGTGGCCTCCATGGAACTGGGCCACCGCAAGGCGCTCGAGGTCCTGCGGGGATCTCACAAGGAGGCGCTCGATGGGCTGGCCTCCGAGCACCGCGCGCGGACCGAGGAAAAGGCCGCCGAGTACCGCCGGCACATGGAGACCGCGCACGCGCAGCGCGAGGCAATCGTCAAGGAGAAGGAGGGAGTCGCCGGGGAATTGGAACAGGCGAGAATCGAGCATCGCAAGGCGCTCGAGTCCGCCGCGGCGGCAAACGCGGCGCGGATCGAGACGCTCAACCGGGAGCACGAGGCGAAGCTGGCCCAGACAATCGCCATTCATGAACAGGCCCAGTCGGCGGCGCGTTCGGATTTCGAGAAGCAGATCGCGGATTTGAACGCCGACCACTCGCGCCGCAGGGATGCGCTGAAGGCCGATCACTCGAAGCACGCCGCGGCGCTGTTGCAGCAGAAGACGACGGTCGAGCGCGAAAAGCACGCGGCCATCGAGGGCTTGAAACAGCAGCATGCGCAGGAACTGGCCGCGGCGGCGGAGCGCGACCGGACCGCGCGCGCGAAGGAAATCGAATCATTGCAGGGCAGGCACGCGGAACAAATCGCCGCGGCGAAATCGGCGCACCAGGCAGCGGCAGCCCGCCTGGCGGGCGAGCGGGACAAGGCGCTGCTCGAGGCGGCGGGTGTCGCCGCGGAGATTGCGGCGCTGCGCGAGGCGCACAAGGGGGAACTGGCGGGCCTCGCCGATCAGCACAAGAAGACCACCGCCGCGCTGCGGGCCGACTTCGACCGGCAGGGCGCCCATGTTGCCGAGAAACACGCGGCTGAACTCGCGGCGCGGGACAATGCGGCGGCCGAGGCCGCGAAGAAATTTGACGCGGAGCGCCAGGCGCTCGAGGCGGCCCACGCCGGCGCGGAAGCGCAGTTTGGCCGCGCGCGAGAGGCGCATGCGGCGGAATTGGCGCGCGTGGGCAAGGAGCACGAAGCGGCGCTGGCGGCCGCGACAGCCACTTACGAGGCGCAGTCGAAGGCGCACCACGACGAAGCGGCGCAGAAAACCAGCGCGCTCTCGGGCCGGCTCGATGAAACGCTGCGCGAGCGGAACGCGTTCGCGGCGCAGCTCGAGGAAGCGAAGAAATCACACGCCCAACAAGCGGCATCGCTCGCGCAGCAGCGCGACGAGGCGATCCGCGCCCGGGACGCGGCGGCTTCGCAGCTCGATGCGGCGCGTGTCGACCTGAAGCAACAGGTCGAGACCCTGACCCAGGCGCACGCCAAGCAACTGACCGCCGTCCAGGCCGATCATCGCGGGCAACTCGACAACTTCATCGCACAGCGGACCGCGGCGGAGCGGGAGCGGGACGGGCTTGCGGCGCTGATCGAGAAGGAAAAGGCCGACCACCGCAAGGAAGTCGAGTCGCTCGCCCAGCAGCACAAAACCGCGCTCGAGCAGTTGCAGGCGGCGCACGGCGGGCGGATCGACCAACTGACCGGCGAGCATCAGCGGAAGGTCGAGGGCCTGACGCGGGAGCGCGACACGGTCGCCGGCGAAAAAGCGGCCGCGCTGGCCGCCGCGGCGCTGGCGGGCGAGGAATTCAAGAAGACGGTCGACAAGCTCAAGGGGGATGCGGAGGGCGAGCAAAAACTTGCGGCGGCGCGCCTGGAGAAGGCGGCGCAGGAGAAGCAGGCGCTCGAGCGCCGTGCCCAGGAGCTGGGCAATCAACTGGAGAATCTGCGAATGGAGAAAGAAAAACTCGCGGCGGACTCCGAGGGACTCCGCAATGAAGCGGCAAAACAAAACGCGGCGCACGAACAGCAAGCCGCGGAAGCGGGCAGGCGCGAAGCGGCGATGCGCCAGGAAATCGAATCGCTGAAGAAAAAACTTGAGTTGACGGCCGCCGAACACGCGAGCCTCGCGCAAACACACGGCGAGACGGCGTCGAAAGCGGAGGAGGCCGCGCAGTCATTGCAAAAATTGACGGTCGAGCGGGACCGGCTGGCGCGGCAGCTTTCAGAAACGCGCAAGGAAGCGAAGGAGCAGGCCGAGGCGCTGGGCGCGAACGCCTACCGCGTCTTCCGGGAGCGAGCCGAGGCGCTGGCGCAGCTCGAACGGGAACGGACGGAATGGCGCGAGCAATCGGCGGCGATCGAAACGAAGCACCAGCAGCAACTGGCGGCCGCTTCCGCGGGCCGCGAACAGGCTTCGGGGCACGCCGCCGAGACGGCGAAACAGCTCGAGGCGTTGCGGACGCAACTGAAGCAGCGCGAGGATGCGCTCCGGGAAAGCCAGGCGCGCCACGAGCAGGAGAAGAACAAGCTGGCCGCGGACCTGGCGCGCTCGCTGGCGCAGCGCGACCAGGCGGAGAAAGCCGCGGCGGCCGGCCTGGGCGCGCAGGCGGAGGAGCACAGGAAGCAACTGGCCCGTACCGAAGCCAATTCGAAGGCGCGCGCCGATGCGTTGCAGGCGCAGCGGGACAAGCTGCAGCAGGAGCGCGACGCGCTGACCGCCGATTTTGCCACACATAGGAAGCAGGCGGAAACCGCGGCCGCCGAGCGCGAGAAGCTGGCGCGCGAGCAGGCGGAGAAAGCCGCGGCAGCCGGCCGGAATGCGCAGGCGGAGGAGCACAGGAAGCATCTCGCCCGCACCGAAGCCGAGTCGAAGGCCCGCGCCGACGCATTGCAGGCGGAGCGGAACAAACTGCAGTTGGAGCGCGACGCGCTGGCCGCCGATTTTGCCACACATAGGAAGCAGGCGGAAACCACGGCCGCCGAGCGCGAGAAACAGGCGCGCGAGCAGGCGGAGAAAGCCGCGGCGGCCAGCCGGAATGCGCAGGCGGAGGAGCACAGAAAGCAGATCGCCCGCACCGAAGCCGAGTCGAAGGCGCGCGCCGACGCGTTCCAGGCGGAACGGAACAAACTGCAGCGGGAGCGCGACGCGCTGGCCGCCGATTTTGCCACGCACAAAAAACTGGCGGAAACCGCGACCGCCGAGCGCGAGAAGCTGGCGAGCGAGCACGCGCAATTGTCAGCCGGCGCGCGGAAGGAGGCCGAGGAGCACCGCAAGCTGGTGGATTCGCTAAACGAACAAATCAAAAAACATTCCACCGCCGCCAGCGCCGGCGCCGCGCAGGCTGCCCGGGACAAGCAGCAGGCACAGGCGGACCTGGCGCGGGCGCAGGCCGAGGCGGCGAAGAAAATCGAGGCGCTCAACAAGGAGCGCGAGGAAATTGCGCGGCAGCGCGACGGGCTGACGGGCGACCTGTCGAAATTGCGCGAGGAATTGCAGAAACAGACCACAATGGCCCGCGACGTGGGCGCGTTGCGCGCGGAACTGGACAAGTTGAAGACGGAGCGGGCAGCGTGGGAAAAGCAAATGGCCGAGGAGCGCGAAGGCAGGAAGCGGGACGGCGAGGCGTTGCGCGAGGCGCAGCAATCGCTGGCGGGCGCGCGGCAAAAATCGGAGGGAGAGATCGCGCGCATCGAGGCGGCGCATCACAACGCGGCGACGGCCCTGGCCGAGGAGCGCAAACGGATCGAGGGTTTCCGAGATCAAATCGCCGAATTGAAGCGCGAAAAGAAGATGGAACTGAACGCGATGGGGCAGAATTTTCACGGGCTGATGCGCGAGCGGGAGGCAAGCGTGGCGCAAATGCAGCAGGAGATGGCACGCTTGCGGGATTTGACCGCCCGCTCGACAAACGAGCGGGACGAAGCGATACGCCGGGCCGAGGAGCACATCGCGGGAGCGCGCGAAGCGGTGGCCAGGGAAGTGGCGGAACTAAAGCGCCATCTCGACGAGACGAACAAGCGCGTAACCGAATTGACCGCCGAGCGCGACGCCCTGAAAACCGAGCGGGACGAGATGATGAGGCTGCCCGCCATCAAGCCGATGACCGTGACGCCACCGAATGTGGGAAGGGAGGGGAATTGATAATTGCTAATCTGAAATTGCTAATTGGGAGCGGGGGGTGCGGGCGGCTACACAAGGTTACGAATTGCTGATTGCTGATGTGTGATTGCTGATTGAAAAATTTGGCCGCCGAAGGCGGCGCCTGGCATGAATTGAATTACGGATCCGAAGCCGTCCCGCAGCGCGCGCCGCGCATTCTGCCCAATCAGCAATCTCACATCAGCAATCAGCAATTCGTCTCAATTCCCCTTCCCCCATTCCTGCTCGAAATACGCATTCCGTCCCGATCCTACATGATACGACTCATATTCGTCCGGGTTCTTCACGCTGTATTTCTGGTGGTGCTCCTCGGCGGGCCAGAATTTTCCCAACGGCAGGATTTGCGTGGCAATGGGGGCATTGAATTTGCCTGATTTCTCGAGCGCGGCCTTCGAGGCGAGCGCCTCGCGTTTTTCCTCGTCGTTCGCGTAATAGATGGCGGTCGTGTATTGGGAGCCGATGTCGGCAAACTGGCCGTCGGTCTGGGTGGGATCGATGCTGCGCCAAAAAATGTCGATCAACTGCGGGTAAGTGATCTTCGTGGGATCGTAGAAGACTTCGATCGATTCCCGGTGGCCGGTTTCGCCGCTGGATACTTCATCGTAAGTGGGATTTTCCGTGTGACCGCCGGTGTAGCCGACATAACTGGCGAGCACGCCTTTGGCTATATCGAAGGGCGGCTGGATGCACCAGAAGCAGCCGCCGGAAAAAACGGCCGCGGCGGAATGCGGCGGAACAATTATTTTTGCCGGGTCATCGGGGGCGGCGTGGGAGCAGGCGGCGAGCATCGAGGCCGCCAGAAGGGTGACGAGGAGGCGTGTCATTTTTTGTAAGAGGAGTTTTGCGGGCGATTATTCCACGAGGAAGCGGCGCTACGCGGCGTGTTTCTCCGCGCGCAACTGGCCGCACCCGGCGGCAACGTCGATGCCGCGCCGCTGCCGGACGGTGACCGGAAACCCGGCATCGCGAAGCAGACGCTGGAATGCGCGGACGCCGAAGGCGGAGGTGGCCAGGCCGCCGTAACCGCCGGTGGGATTGAGCGGGATGAGATTGATGTGGGCGTCGATGCCATCGAGAAGCGCGGCCAGGCGGCGCGCGGTATCGGGCGAATCATTGCGCCCCTCGATGAGCGTCCACTCGAAGAAAATGCGGCGTCCCGTGAGGCGGACATATTCGCGGCAGGCGGCGATCAATTCATCCAGGGGCCAGCGGCGGCTCACGGGCACCAGTGCGGAGCGCTCTTGCTCGGAAGCGCCATGCAGGCTCACCGCGAGGCCGTACGGCCGCCGCTCGTGGGCGAGCCGCAAAATGCCGGGCACGACGCCCACGGTGCTGATGGTGATTCGCGCGGGGCCGATATTGATGCCGCGCCGGTCGGTGATGATCTCGAGCGCGGCCATGACCGCGTCGTAATTGTGCAGCGGTTCGCCCATGCCCATGAGGACGAGGTTGCGAAGGCTGCCCGGCTCCGGCAAGACGCGGCGGCAATGCAGCACCTGCGCCACGATTTCACCGGCGCGCAAATGCCGGGCGAATCCCATTTGTCCCGTGGCGCAAAAGACGCAGCCCATGGCGCAGCCGGCTTGCGTGCTGAGGCAGGCGGTCATGCGTCCGGGATAACCCATGAGCACCGTCTCGATGGTCTGGCCGTCGGCGAGGCCGAGCAGAAACTTGCGCGTGAGCCCGTCGGAACTGGCAATTTCGCTTTGCACCACGGGCAGTTCCGCGCGGAATTCGCCGCCCAGGCGCTCGCCGGCCCAGCGGCGCAGCGGCGGGAGAAAATCGTCGCGCGCCGCGAGGTCCGCCGCGCCGTCGCGGTGCAACGCGCGCCAGAGCGTGCGCGCATGGGCCGGACGCAAGCCCGAAGCCGCGAGTTCGCCCTCGAGCGCGGCGAAGGTCAGGTCGTAAATCGAGCGCGGCATACCGGACATTGTCACAAGATCACGCGCCGCGAAAGCCGCGCCCGACGGCGTCAGGTCGCCGGCTGCAGGTTCGTGATGCGCACGTCGTTCGACCCGCCGTCGACATAGAGCACCACGGGGATGCCGCTCGTGTAATTAAAGGCGGCGACTGTGATGGATGAGTCCTCGCCGGTGGCGAAATTCGCCGCCTCGATGGCGTGCGAGGTGGCGTGGTCGCCGACGAACGGACTGCCGTCGCTTGCGATCTCGGTCGCCAGGTTCACGAAGCCGATCGAGCCGCCGGAGCCGACGTTCGTATTGGTCGAGCTTCCAAAAACATAGCCGGCGCCGGGGTTGACGCTGGCAATGATATCGGAGCCTTCGAAGTACCCGGTGACCGTGACATTGCCGATTTCCTGCCCGGCCTGGAGCGCGGTCGACGTGGCGCTCAGGTCCTCGTTGCCAAAGGTCATGTCCGAGCCGATGTCATAGCCCGCCAGGAAACGGCTCGGGCCGCTCTCGTCGCCCAGGACTGCGCCGTACACGTTGATATCCCCGATGCTCCCAAACGCGCTGAAGACCGAGCCCTGAATGGCCGGGGCGGTCACGGAACCGCTTTCCATCGTCGAACTGATCGAACCGATGCTGCCATGTACGCGGAAAACGGAATCAACGATGCCCGCGGCCGATGAACCGGTGTCGGCGTTGGTCACGGAAATGCTCCCCATGTTCGCGCTCATGCAGGAGCAGACGCTCGCGTCGAACTGGCAACCCTGGATCGCGGCGCTACTGCCGTTCGGGCCCATGTCCGTGAGCGACACGTTCAAATCGCCAATACCGCCGTAGCCGTTCAAGCCGGCGTTAAACGCGGTATTGATTATCCCGTAATTCGTTCCCTCGACGTTGTAGGCATTATTCGTAACGGTAATTGAGCCGATGGCGTGGCCCGCCTGGAAGAGGCTCGAAGAAATGCCACCGTCCTCGCCGCTGGTTTGCTCTCCATTGAACGAGACATAGATGGGGCCGATGCCGGCATTCGAGATGAAGGTGGAATTGTAAATGCCGTGGCTGACATCCGAGGAGATTCCCAGCGGCCCCGCTTGCACTGCGACATGAATCGATCCCCCCACTGGTTGTATTGGCTGCCATATTGGGAATCCGATTAGCACGAAAGGCTCGTAGGCCGTCACCGAGATGGGGCCGATGCCGCCGGCGGAGACGGCGGTGTCCGTCGCGATGTAAGTGCTGTTGACGATCTCGCCCGAAGTTGTCGCGCCGATGCTGCCTGACTCGAACCAGACATCATTGAGGCCGTTCGGCGAAATGATCGTTCCGATGCTGCTGCCCGTGGGAACCTGGTCCTGGTTCGTCCCCAAGGTTTTGTTCGCACCCGCGCCCTGGACACCCGCGAGGAACGTGCTTTGCGTGATTCCGTCTCCGCTGTACTCGATGGTGATGTCGCCAATGTGAGTCGGGACCGAGGATTTGCCGCCGCTGATGCCGAAGTTGAAAATATTGCTGAAGTCGCCCGCGCCGTTGAGATCAAAGGCGGTGCCGAGATAGTCGCCGGCGATGAAGACGCTGGCTTGGATATCGCCGTAAGAGTCGATCGTGCCAATGCTGCCGCCGGCATTGAACCCGGAATCGTAAACCGCCGGACCCGGCGGCGCAAACTCCCCGGCTTTAACATCCGCGGCATGAATCAGCGCGGGCGACAGATCAAAATTGAGTGATCCGCTTAACCAGACGCTCCCTATATTCTGCTTCGCCTGGACAATCGATTCCCACATTTCGCCATTGCTCGTAAATGAGCCGATGCTGCCTCCGCTCAAAACGAACGCGTTATTCAGCCCAAGGCCGATGTAAACGCTCTGGATGGATCCGCCCGCGGTGATCGAGCCGGAGACGGCGCTGATGGTAACCGATGGTTTGGCAAGGTCGCTGTCGGCATTATATCCATTGAGATAGCCATAGATGTTGGCCGTGGTGATGCTGCCGCCGGCCACAATCGAGCCGCTGGCCGCGCCCGGTCCGCCATACACGCCCTGGAAACCGGATTCAGTCGCGGCAGTTGCGCCGGAGACTTTGCTCTTCGAAAGTTCGAAGGATTCGGCGCTGCCGATGTCGACGGTAGTGATGTTCTTTCCCGCACCGATTTGCCCCGAGCTGGCTCCCGTGCCGCCGATGAGGCCGTTGGCGACGGTGACGGTCGTGATGTTGCCGCCGGCGAGGATGACGCCGCTGAGCTGGCCCGAGCCGCCCGTGACGGAGCCCAGGACGGTGACGGAACTGAGATTCGACGCGGTGCCGACCTCGCCCGAATTTTGACCGCTGCCGCCGGTGATCGAGCCGTCGATCTGCACGGAGCCCATCGCTCCGGTGCTGAGGATCGCTCCGCTGAACGCGCCCGCGCCGCCGACGACCGACCCGTCCACGACTACCGTGCCAATCAAGCCGGCGGTGCCGATAATTCCCGAACTTGGCCCGCTCCCGCCGGTGATCGAGCCATCCACCAGCACGGAACCAATGCCGCCCTGCGTCCGCACGCTGCCCGCGTATTGGCCCGGTTCGCCGTTGATGCTGCCGGTCACGGTCAGGCTGCCGAGCATCCCCTTGTGGCCGCCGCCGATGCCAACCGAGGCCCCGTCGATGTCGCCATTGACCATGATCGAGCCAACGGGGCCGTTGATGAGCGAGTTGAGGTTTCCACCCGGCGATTGTTGCGTCGAGAGGCCCTGGGCGCCGAGCGAATCGACCGTGAGCGAATGCAGCCCCTGGGTTGAAAAATTGAAATCGCCCGCGTCGATCCGCCCCAGGTCGCCCCCCACGGTCACGTCACCCAGGTCAATTCTCCCCGCGTCGATGAAGCCAACGTCCACCGTGCCCGAGGCGGCGGTAATGGAAACACTGATCCCGCGGGCGGCATGGCCGAGCGCATCGATATCCAGCAGTTGAAGCTGCTGCATGGCCGAGTTGTCCCCGGTGACGGCGCCGGTGTTGAAGCCGAACACGTGGTTGACGTTCTGGGAGGTGAAGAGCCCCTTGGATATGGTGACCGTGGCCGTCTGCCCGCTCGAATCCTGGAAAGTGACCGTCGTCGGATTGACGAGCGTGGCCGGGGCGATGCGAGCCTCGAGCGGCTCGATAAACGATACGGGCCGGGTCTTCCGCATCCTGCGCCGGGGCAATATACGGGAGATGACGGACAGGTTCATCAGGGAAAGTCTGAAATTAAGCGCCGCGCACGGACTCGGATACCGTCCGGGGACCCCGCGAGCGGCAGAGTTTTACCGGGCATATAGCCTGATAGCAAGAGCGCAGGGGCCGCCCGGCCGCCATTGTTGGGCAAATCTCGGGGGCCGACCGTCTTCCGACCCAAAAAAAAAAACTTCGAGGGTTACACAACTGACTCTTTTGACACGCGTGACATCCGTGTTAACGTGGCGCAAAGGGTTTATGTTTGAAGATACGGCTGAGGCACGGCTTCGGTGTTCTTCCATCTCGCTTGAGGATGGAGCGGATGAGGCGTCGCTCAATGGCGAGCCGCTCGGTTTCTGCGAGGGCGGCATGCGTTTCCCCTCACGATGGCAATTCGATCCGGGCACGACCCTGGCGATGACGCTCGAGATCGCGGGCACAAGGGAGCGGGCGCGCATCGAGGCGGTGGTGGCGGGATGCGAAAAGGCGGGCGAGCGATTGTGGGTGGTGACGGTGCTCTTCCTGGAGTCACCGGAGGAACTGGAAAAAATCAGGAATCCGAAGCGGGAGATTTTGGAGGGGCTTTCGGGGACGGTGGTGTAGAGGGAAAATCAGCGGAAATTCGACGTATTTGGCGCGCAAATCGCGCGTTTTTTATACGAAATCAGGGGGTTCGAGCGCGAATTCGACCGCTTTGGCGGCGGTAAGTCCCCTGCCCTCCTTTCGCGCGGCGACCATGTCCGGCTTGATGAATTCACCGGCGGCCTCGGCAAAAATCTGGCGCAGGGTGGGATGATCGGTCGTCTCCGTGGAGATGCCGAACTCCGAGCGCAGCGCCTCGGCTGCGCCGAGCAGGCGCGCGGCGCGGGCGTATTGGTGGCGCGCCACGGCGAGGGCGGCAAATGCCTCGAGGGGATAGGCAACCGCCCAGCGATTGCCCAGGCTCCAGGTGGCGCGCAGGCACTCCTGGAAATTGACCTGCGCCTTTTCCAGGTCCCCCAGGAACGTGGCAGTCACGCCGACGGCCCACTGGACGATGCCCGCGAACCACGCGTCGCCGATCTCCCGATAGAGCGCGAGGCTCTCCTCGTGCAACGCCAGGGATTCGGCATGCCGCCCCTCGATGGTGGCCGCGCCGCCCTGGACGCGGCGAATTCCCGCAAGCAGCCGTTTGTCGCCGAGCCGCAGCGCGATTTCCTCGCTCTCGCGCAGCAGTTTGAGGCCCTCCCCGGGGTTCTTATTGTCGAAATGATAAAAGGCGAGGTCGGTGGCCATGGCGGCGATGCCCGGTTCGTCGCCCAGGGAACGATAAATCTCGAGCGCCTCGCCGGTGAACGTGGCGACGTGATCGAGCCTGTCGGTGAGCCACGCCATGCGCCCCGAGACGCCCAGCGCCGCGGCGCGCAGCGGAGTGCGTGCGGCATTGGCGGGGTGCGCGAGCAATTTCTGCGAGAAGCTCCGCCGCCTCGACGAGCATGCCGCGCACTTCCCAGAATCGGGCAAGCGCCGTCGCGAGGTTGAGCCCAAGCGTCGCGAGGCCGTCCACGTCCAGGCTGGAATCGAGCGCGTAGCGGAAGTTGTATAATTCCGGCGCAAGCTGCTCGATCCAGGCGAATTGATGCGCGCCCGAGAAAATTGGGCGCGGCTTCGGCGGCCATTTTCAGGAAATATTCGAGGTGCCGCTTGCGGAGCGCGTCGGTCTCGCCGGCCTCGGTCAGTTTTTCGCGGGCGTAATTCCAGACGGACTCGAGGATGGTGTAGCGCGGCTCCCTGCGCGGCGCCTTTTCGACGGAGACGAGCGATTTGTCGACGAGCGTGGTCAGAATGTCGATGACCTCCAAATCCTGGAGCTTGTCGTCGGCGCACACGGCCTCGACCGCCTGGAGCGTGCGTCCGCCGGCGAAGACCGAGAGGCGGCGCAGGAGGATCCGCTCCTGGTCGGAGAGAAGCTCGAAGCTCCAATCGATCAGCGCGCGCAGCGTCTGCTGGCGTGGCAGCGCGGTGCGGCTGCCGCCGGTGAGAAGGCGGAACTGGTCGTTGAGGCGGCTGGCGATCTGGTCGAGGCTGAGCACGCGGATGCGGGCGGCGGCCAGCTCGATGGCGAGCGGGATGCCATCGAGCCGCCAGCAAATCTCGGCGACGAAGGGGGCGTTCTGATTGGTCACGCGAAAGCCGGGGCGCACGGCCATGGCGCGGTCGATGAAAAGGCGCACCGCCTCGAATTGCGTGAGGCGCTCGGCGGCGTCCTCGCCGCGGATTTCATCGCGCCAGTTTTCCGGGAATCGAAAGCGACGGGACGGGCCAGGTGCGCTCGCCGGCGATGCCGAGCGGCTCGCGGCTGCTGGCGAGAATCTGGAGGCCCGGGCAGGCGCGCAGGAGGGTCTCAGCGATGCGGGCGCACTCGGCGATGAGGTGCTCGCAATTGTCGAGGATGAGCATCAGCTTCTTCTGGCGCAGATAAGTTGGTGAGCGTGAGCAGCAGCGGCTGGCCGGGCTCCTCGCGCACCTGCAATGGCGCGGCGATGGCGGCGCCGGTTTCCGCGGGATCTTCGACGGTCGCCAGCTCGATGAGCCAGACGCCGTCGGGAAACTGGTCGAGCATGTCCGCGGCGACCTGCATCGAGAGCCGCGTCTTGCCGGTGCCGCCGGTGCCGGTGAGGGTGAGCAGATGCGTGGTGCCGAGCAGGCGCTTGACCTCGTTCATCTCCTTCTCGCGGCCGATGAAGGAGGTGAGCTGAACGGGGAGGTTGTTCGGGAAAATTTCGAGTGAGCGCAGCGGCGGAAACTCCGACGGCAGGTCGGCCGCGATGACCTGGAAGACGCGCTCGGGCCGGTTGAGATCGCGAAGACGGCGCTCGCCGAGGTCGCGCAGCGAGACGCCCTCGGGCAGGTGATCGCGGACCAGCTCCTCGGTGGCCAGCGTGAGCAGCACCTGGCCGCCGTGCGCCGCCGCGAGCAGGCGGCTGACGCGATTGAGCACCGGGCCGAAGTAATCGCCGTCGCGGCTCTCCGCGCTGCCGGTGTGAAGGCCCATGCGAACCTTGATGGCCTCGATTTCCTGCCACCGCTCGTCGCGGAGCAGGCGTTGCGCAGCGACGGCCGCCTCGATCGCGCCGGCGGCCACGGGAAACGCGACGCAAAAAGCGTCGCCGATGGTCTTGAAAACCACGCCGCCGCGCGTCTCGAACGCCTCCCGCAGCATCATGTCATGGCGGGCCAGGGCGACGGCCATGGCATCGGCGTGATTTTCCCAAAGGCGCGAGCTCCCCTCAATGTCCGTGAAGAGAAACGTCACTGTGCCTGTGGGCAGTTCGGTCATGGCTCGATGATTGTTTCATTACCATGCCCGGCGGGTCAAAGACGAAGGAAATGCGGGCGATGGGAGGAATGGGACCAATGGGACGTATGGGAGTTATGGGTGATTGCCGGCGCGCCGGGCTTGTGGGAGGAATCGCGTAGTGCCACTTTTCCAGCATGCGTGCGCCTTTGCTCTTCATTGCCCGAATTTCAGCCTGCTTGCTTTTGGCCGTGCCGGTCCTCCGCGCGGATGGGCTCGGCGGTCCGTACACGGAGGCGTTCTGGCGCTTGCAAATCAGGAAGATTCATCTCGGGATGAGGCAGGGCCTTGTCGAGGAGTTCCTCCCGCAGCGCTCCGAGTGGAAGCAGGACTACGCGAAGGACGGCGAGTCTTACGTTGCAACCTACGCGCTGGACGAGCATTGGTCGGTCGCCATTGGTTACGACCGGAGCGGCTGGCACGAGAAGAATAATCCCTACACCGTCATGGGCTTTCCGAATGATCGTGTCATCGTGCTGCCGCGGCTGATCAAACAGGAGAACAAGATAGACGGGAAAACGTGGCCCCAGTTAAGGGCGAGGATGACCATTCACGAGGATTGGGAGCCTGTCAGACTTTGAAGGTCCTGGTGAACCGAGGCGCGGCGCCGCCATTGAGTTCTTCAAGCCGCCTTGCCGTTGCGGGCGAAGAGGATGAGGCCGTGGAAGGGGAAGATTTCGTGCTGCGATTTCCATAGGTTCTGCAACTGGCTGACGATCCAGGCGTAGGCTTCCTCGTCGGTTTCGCGTCCGGCTTCGATCGCGGCGATGACATTGCTCTGCGTGGTGAGATAGCGGGCCAGGTCCTCGAGCCCGAACGGCCAGCCGTGGGTGAAGGTTTCGCCCGCAAAATCGGTAAAGCCGGCCTCGATGGCATCGCTTTGCTCGAAGGGCCGGACATCCCTTGCCGGAGTGGGATACCGCGCCAGGTAGGAGGTCCTGTGCCATTGCGTGAATTCGGGATTGCCGGTCAACTCCCCGGCGAACCAATGGTTGTAGATCACCATGAGGCCGCGCGGTTCCAGGACGCGCCGCGCGTTTTCGAGGAACCTGGAACGATCCAGCCAATGAAAGGCCAGCGCGACGGTGAGGATATCGAAATGGGACTCGGGGAAAGCGAGGCTCTCCGCCGAACCGACGCGATATTCAATGTTGGGCTGAGGGTAGGCCTGCCCGATCATCGCCGGCGAGGGATCGATTCCAATCACCTGCCGCGCCAGTTGCGCCAGGATTTGCGTGGACATGCCGGTTCCGCACGCGACATCCAGGCCGCGTTTGAACACGGCCCCCTCGGGCAGCCGCCGGCGGATGGCCTCGCGGATCCTCGGATGAAAGAAGGGCCGGCTGCGCGCGTACCTTTCCGCCGCAGCCGGCGACGAAAAGTAGTTCATAAGGAAGGCGCCGATTATGGCTCGCCGAATGCCTTGAGGAAAGCGGCTTCGATCGCGAGGTCCTCGCGAATGTTGCGGCCCAGGTTTTCGCGCATCTCCTCGAGCGCGGCGAGGCGCGCGAGCGCCTGGTGCGCCGGCATGGCGCGGGCAATCTCCGCGGTGCGCGTGGCGAAATCGGGCAGGTCGAGGCCGGCGGCGCCCTGCTGCTGGCGTAGCACGTCGGCCCACCACGCGATGAGCGTCTCGGCCAGGAGATTGCGCTCGCGCACGTAGCGGGCCTCGGTCAGCGCCTTGTAGTAATCTTCGCGCTCGTCCAGCCAGTCGCTCTCGGTGGTCTGGCGGTAGTGATCTTCCTCGCGTTTCAAGTCGGCCTCGTTTTCCCCGGCAATGCGTTCCCGCGCCTGCCCGAGCAGGGTGGTGAAGGTGCGCACCAGCCGGTAGACCGCCGCGATCCCGCGGTCGCGCCCGGCAAAGAAGCGCGCGATGGCATCGGCCAGCTCCCGCTGGGCCGGGCTTAATTCCTCGGCCTGCTCCCGGCTGAGCGGGACGGTGATGCAGCGGGAGAGAATGGTTTCCGGAAGGCTCTCGGGCTGGTCGCTGGTCAGCAGCAAAAGCGATTGGTTGGGAGGTTCCTCGAGGGTCTTGAGGATTCCGTTGGCCGCCTCGGCGGTCATGCGGTCGGCCTCGAAGATGATGGCGACTTTGCGCTTGCCCATCAGCGAGCGCATTTGCAGCTCGTGCTCGAGGGCGCGCGTCTGCTCGATGCGCAGCCGGCGGGATTTCGATTCGGGCTCGGCGGTATGGACGTTGGGATGGTTGAGGCCGCCGGCGGAATCCGTGACGAGGCCGGCCAGGCTGGCGGCGAGCCGGCGTTTACCGCTGCCGCGCGGTCCGGCCAGCAGGTAGGCGTGGGCAAGCCGGTTCTGGGCGTGGGCGCGCTTGAGCAAATCGAATGCGGCGTCAGCGGAGAAAGACATGGTTGGGGAATTTCGGATTGCGGATTTCGGATTGCGGATTTCGCCGGCAGGCGGGGCTTTACTTGCCCATCAGGCCTGCTACGTGGGTCCAGATTTCTTCTTCTACGGAGTCGATGGTGCGGCCGGCGTTGATGACGCGGAATCGCTCGGGCTCGTCGCGGGCCAGGGTGAGGTAGCCGTCGCGCACGGCCACGTAAAAGTCAGGGGGCATTTGCTCCATGCGGTCCGGGGCGCCGATCGGGCGCGGGCGGCGCAACAGCCGGCGGCGAGCCTCGTCGGGGTCCAGGTCGAGCACGAATGTGAGGTCGGGCCGCGTTTCGCCCACGGCGAATTCATTGATCAACTGGACGGCATCGAAATCCAGCCGCCGGGCGACGCCTTGATAGACCGTGGTGGAATCCATGAACCGGTCGGCGACGACCCAACTGCCGGCTTCGAGCGCCGGCTCGATCACGCGCCGGACCAATTGCGCGCGGCTGGCGGCGAAGAGGAGCAACTCCGCCTCGGGCGTCATGTCCTTTCCTTCTTCGGCAAATTTCAGCAAATTCCGGATGCTCTCGCCCAGGGGCGTGCCGCCGGGCTCGCGCGTAACGACCACAGGCAGACCCTCCCTTTCCAGATGCGCGGCCAGCCGATGGATCTGGGTGCTTTTGCCGCATCCTTCGGTTCCCTCGAATGTAATGAATACGCCGTGGGTCAAGGGCATGGAAGGGTGATAGTGGGAAAATTCGAAATTCGAAATTCGAAATTCGAAAAAGCTTTCCGTGAGTGCCGGGAGACTATTGCGTGCTTACCGAGGGCGCCAGTACGTTGCTCTCACTGTCGGTCCGGATGACTACGTGCTCGGTCTTCTTTTGCGCATTGATGACAAAGTCATTGTTGTCCCCGTAGATTGCCCACGGACCGGGAGGCACATCCGGATAATCGACGAACCGCCAGGAGGTGACATCCATGCCGCTCAAGCCGAGGTAATCGCGCACGGCGGGCGAGACATCCAGGCCGGCGCCGTGGTTGAGGTTTGGCTCGGGCACTCCCGGGCCGAAGACGTAGTTCCAATCATCCGTGCGGAAGGGGCCGCAATCCGACCATTGCGCGTAGCAGGTGCGCCCCTCGTGGGTGATCTCGATCCAACGGTTGCGACAGACGCTCTGGCCGAATTTCTGGTACGCCTCCTTGAACCAGGGAATGACCATCGACGCCTCGGGCTTGAAGGCGCCCTGGCTCACATCATTGTACGGCAGGGCGCAGTAGAAGGGGTTCTGGCGGGGGGTGAAATTGATGGGAGTGTAATTCCTGGTGCGGTGAGTCGGGTCGGGGTCGTCGTAGCCGCCGTAGTTGATGACCCAGTCGGCATCCCATGCGCTGCGGGTATTCGGGACGGGGTTGTTGGCCGTGGGGAGTTCGCCGACCCAAAAGATGGTGGTCACGATGTTGACCTTCCAGGGGTAACGGCTGTTGCCGAAGCCGAAAAAGCTGGGGCGGCTGGTGGTGGGGACGAAGACCTGCGGCTCGATCTTGAGCAGCGCGGCCTCGCGCAGCTTCATGGCGTAGCGGGCAAAGTCCTCGCTGCTTTCGTAGGGGGATTGCGCGCTGAGGCGCGACCCCGTTGAAAGGACAACGAAGCCGATGAGCAACCTAAGGACTGTGCTTTTCACGGTCCGCATAACATGGGGGACGCCGGTTCATCTACCACCGTATCTGCCTGTCGTCCAGACGTTTTTCGGATTGTGTCCGATTCATGTATTTTTGGTTCGAGTTGTGCAAGTTATGGGCAATTCAGACCCGGTATCCAGGCATAATGGATGGATTTTGGCAATATTTGAGCCGGGTGAGCAATTGCGCCACGAGGAAACGGGGCGCGGGAGAAGCACCTTGATTGACCTTGATTGGGCTTGATTGGGCTTGATTGGGCTTGATTGCTAGCTTGCGCAGATATGCCGAGATGGCTGTTTGGTTGGCGCGGAAACGGGGCGATGGGGCTGGGATTTCGCCGCGGTGAATGGCGGGTGCCATTCCATGAGGCTAGCAAGATGGATGTCGCGGTGGTTAGGGATTTTTTCGGGCGGGGAGTGATTGGAGGCGGAGACTTCCGGCGACAGGCCCGTGCCGAGAGGCGCGGCGGCATTGACGCAGGCGTGGTTCCGGTGCAACCTAATCCCAAGCAACGCATGAAAAAGCCCGCTGCCAAGCCGAAGGGGGAAAAAACGCCGGGAACAGTGGCCGTCGAGAAATACCGTCCCAAGATGAACAAGTTGACGGACGCGGAGCGCGAGCGACTTCTTGCTCAGGCAATGGTCACGATTTACGGCCAGCCGGCGAATGCTGATCGCCGTTGACACAAACGTCCCGCTCGATCTTGCCGAAGGGGTCGAGGATGTCGTCGATGCGCTGGCAGTGATCCGGCAGCGGATCAAGGATGTGCGGCTCGTCACTCCGCCAACGGTGAATCTGGAACTCGCCTATCTCAGTCAGTTCGCAGATGAGGAGACGGTGAGGGCGAATGCGCTGATGGCGCTTCGCTCGCTCTCTTTAAAATGGAAGCTCCAGCCGGTGAATCTCGTTCCCATCGGACACGGGATCGTAGATGCCGTTGGATTGAAAATCCGGGCGGCCAATCTGGTTCCATATGAGGAAGAACATGACGCCATGATCCTGGCTGAGGCCGCCCTGCTGGGATGCTCAATTCTCCTGACGAGCGATGGGCATCTGCGGGGCATCGATTTCGAACGGCTCAAACATCTCCTCGAAAATTCCCATGTAGCCGCGCCAGTCATTGCCACGCCGCGCGAAATCGTGAAGAAATTCTGCGCCTGAGTAATATCTGTCCCGGCCCGTCAAGGAACCTCGTTCTGCTGGACGGGGAATAAGAGTTCCCGGGAATGTATGCTACCGGTGCAATGGCTGGAAATCCGGACGATCACATCCTCGGCGGCTTGTTCCAGGATGGCCAGGGTGCCCACCGGCGTCAGGCCCTTTTTCCTGGCCTGCCGGCGGCCCTTCCTTTCGTCCATCAGGACCGCTTCGATGCCCAGTTCCGCCGCGAGCGCGATGGCTTCCGTTTCGCCCACATCGAGGCCGAGCGAATAATCAACCCGATTGGGCCGGCGGACTTCGAGCCACGATGGCGGATTGCGGATGAGCGCCGCCACTACGGGGGGTGATTTTGGGCTGGAAAGCTCCGCGGCGACCGCCGGCGGGATGAGTACCGAGGAATAAAGCCGCGGGAGCACGCCCGCCGCATCGATCAATGCCAGGTAGTTGAGCGGAGTGGCGTCCGATACGACGATACTCACCGACCCAGCATGCGCTTGAGATTGGCCATATCCTCCCGATGCTCCTCCGGGGTCACGTCAGGCGGCGCGTTGTGATCGTGAAGGAATTGCAGGGCCTCGTGGAAGGAGAGGCCCAACGCCTCTCCGACCTGCGCGGTGGTTAATTCTCCCTCCGCGAAGCGCTGCAGCACGTACGCCTCGAGAAACCGGCGCGCACGCGCCTCGTCGCTCTCCTCAAGCAGTTGCGTGACGAGTGGCTCCGGAACCTGGACGGTGACTGTCATCTGCACACAAGCTTACCCGAATGAGCGAGCGCTTTCAAAGGGAATCGGGTCTTGCAGGCAAGGCTGGTGAAGACGCGCTTGAGGACAGCGCGGCGCTGGCCGCTTCCCGCCGATCATGATCGTTGTAGCGGATTCCTCTCCGCTTATTGCCATGGGGCGCATCGGGCGGCTCGATATTCTGGGCACACGTTTTTCGGTCAATTACTGTTGGCGGATGCGGTTTGGCAGGAGGTGGTCGAGGCCGAAGGAGAGAAACCTGGATCGTCCGACATCGCGGCAGCCAGTTGGATTGAGCGCCGGACCGTCACGGACTCGGCATGGGTGAATCTTCTCAAGCACGATCTCGGCGCCGGAGAAGCGGAAGCAATCGTTCTCGCCAAGGAAACAGGAGCGGATTTCGTTTTGATGGACGAACGATTGGGCCGGTCGGCGGCGCGGAGTCTTGGCTTGAATGTTGTGGGGCTTATCGGCGTTTTGATCGAAGCCAGAAAGCAGGGACTGATTACGGATGCGGCGGAGATCGTGGAGCGACTAAGGAATGAGGGTGGTTTCTGGATTTCCGACGATTTGCGGAAACTGTTCACGGGTTGAACTGTCCGACGCCAGCCAAGGTTGCCTTGAGCGTATAGCCTGGCGGGGTAGTTATCCGGGGGTTGCGACGGCGACGACATTAACATCCCGCTTCGATTTCTTTTTTAATTTCCTTGTAGTCATTAGGTTCTGACATGTTCGCCTTGGTAGATTAACCAGTGCCGGTTCGTCGGGTGATTGTGATGCCTAAACCATCTTTCCTCAAGTCCAGAATGTTGCCCTATTAGAACAACAAATCCGGGCACCTTCAGTTCGCAGGCATAAATCCATGCGTCTCTCAAAATCAGCGACTCCGTAGAAGTGGGGGTAGCTTTTAGACGCACGTTCACTTTCCATCCGAATCCCCATTGTTTCGCCCCTCCCATGCCTCCTAACGAGAGACTTGGCCCCTTTTTGATCTCCGCTTTAGTCTTGCCAAGGCAAACCTCGGCGAAATCCATATCTACGATATTTATAGCCGATCCGGTATCCAAGAGTGCGCCAACAGGTTGCGACTCGGCGCCCCCATATATTATCGAGGCAACCGCTACAGGCATCCACCCTGGATGTCCTGCGGGGGATCTTCGAAAAGTACCTCGCAGTGAATCAGATTCCGTCACCTGGCACAAAGTCTATAACTGCTGCTTTCTTCCGTGGATCATCCTTTAGAGCGGCAAGCACTTCACCAACGCTCTTTCCAGACGCAATCACACCGTCCTGCAATGTCCATGCGATATTCATCCCTTGGTATTTCGCAGCGTCTTTCGATTCAATCCATTTTTCATATGGGCCCTTGGGGGGCGGTTCAAGTTCGCCAATAAGTTCCGAAAGCAAGGCAGTATGTTTCGCAGAGGCTCTTTCGAGACGCGTTATCCGCTCTTCATGACTGCCCTCTGAATGAGGAGGTACGTTTCTCCGCAGCAATTCAACAAGTTCCTTGGAAGGAACACCGGGGGCATCCCATTCAAGACTCGGTTCTGTAGTCTGAGATTTAGGCTGTTCGTCCGGTGACCCGCAATCGGGACGGATTTTCTTCCAGTTAGAGCGCTGCGCGAGAGCCCTCAAATTCCTGGATTGCATTTTTCTGGAATTAGCCATTTTTCTTAATAAATGGCCTTAGCAAAGGCCAGAATTGCTTGGCTCCTTCTTCGAAACAATTCACGTCCAATTTCACCTTAATTTGTGAGGTTGCCTCAAACTGTGGAAAATCGTCATTTTTTTCGAACTTAAGCTTCACAAATCCCTTCGAGTGTCGGAATTCGACCGTATCGGAATCCAAGATGAGTAGCGGAAGTTTTGGGATTTTACGGTGAGACACACGAACCTGGCAGCGTCGTCTGCCCATCACAAATCCTCTCACCCTTGCGGGGAGGCTGGCCTTCGGTTCCCCCAGGGCTGCCATTAATTGCGCAAAGCCATTAGGGTATCCGCCGAGCAGGGCGCTTCCCTTCTTGACTGCCGCCGGCGGTCTCGGGGAGGGGCGGCGAATAAGCGAGAGACGAATCCAACCCGATTTTTTGGCGCCAAAATGCCCGTGGACGTTGCAGTAGGCGCCGAATGGATACGGAACTTGAGAGAGGAGATCCAAATCGAATGCGGGCTGCATGCAGCAGTCGGCTTTAAATGGCTCAACCATATCCGAAAACTTTGTTGGCAACGCATCCATCTCGAACGGACCCAATTGGATTGCCATCCCAATTAGTTCCTTCGGGAGATCATCGGCTGTCTCGGACATCAAATTCATGCGGCCTGACTGAATAAACCAGCCCTCCCACAACAAACGAGCAAAATTCTCATAGTCAAACGCGCATCCGTCCCGAACCCGATTCTCCCTCGAGATGTTCATAAGAACACTTTGCCGGACCTAATTTCCATAATGCCAACCGACGCCAGCACCCGCGATTGGGATTGAGAGCGTGTATTGGCAGTTCAGCTACAACCTGTGGAGGACCGTGTTGTGGAGGAAATTGCGGTCGTCGCGCTCGGGGTAATCGAGGGTGTAATGGAGGCCGCGGCTTTCCTTTCGGGCGAGGGCGCAATCTACGATGAGCGCGGCGACGATGGCGAGGTTGCGCAGTTCGAGGATGTCGGTGGTGACTTTGTAATGCCAGTAGAACTCCTGGATTTCGCGCTGGAGGTTGCGGAGGCGGGCGCTGGCGCGCTGGAGACGTTTGTCTGTGCGGACGATGCCGACGTAGTCCCACATGAGGCGGCGGATTTCGTCCCAATTGTGATAGATGACCACCAGCTCGTCGAGGGCCAGGGCGTTGCCGCTGCGCCATTCGGGGATGGCGATGTCGGTGCCATTTTTGCCGACGGGGATGCGGCGCAGGGCGTCGAGCGCGGCGCGATGCCCGAGCACGGCGGCCTCGAGCAATGAATTGCTGGCGAGCCGGTTGGCGCCGTGCAGGCCGGTGCAGGCGACCTCGCCGATGGCGTAGAGGCCGCGCAGGCTGGTGCGGCCGTCGATGTTTGTCTGCACGCCGCCGCATTGGTAATGGGCGGCGGGGACGACCGGGATTGGTTCCTTGGTAATGTCGATGCCGAGGCCGAGGCAGGTCTGGTAAATGTTCGGGAAACGCTCGCGAACGAAATCGGCCGGCTTGTGGGTGATGTCGAGGAAGACGCAGCGTTCGCCGGTGCGTTTCATCTCGGCGTCGATGGCGCGGGCGACGATGTCGCGCGGCGCGAGTTCCTTGAGCGGATGAAAATTCTCCATGAAACGCCGCCCGCGCGCGTCCACCAGGAGGCCGCCCTCGCCGCGCACGGCCTCGGAGATGAGGAAGGAACGCTCGGCGGGATGGTAGAGGCAGGTGGGATGAAACTGGACGAACTCCATGTTCGCGATATTGGCGCCGGCGCGCCAGGCCATGGCAACGCCGTCGCCGGTGGCGACGCCGGGATTGGTGGTATAGAGATAAACCTTGCCGGAGCCGCCGGTGGCCAGGACCACGCGGTCGGATTGGATGGCCTCGACTTCGCCGGTGGCCTCGTCGAGCACGTAGGCGCCGAGGCAGCGGTCCTCGGTGGCGTAGCCGAGCTTGCCGGCGGTGATGAGATCGACGGCCATGTGGTTCTCGAGCATGGTGATGTTCGGGTGGCGCTCGATGTCTGCCAGCAGGGCGCGCTCGATCTCGCGCCCGGTGACGTCGCGCGCATGGAGGACGCGGCGCTTCGAGTGGCCGCCCTCGCGCCCGAGGTCCAGCTCCCGCTCGCCATCCTCCATTTCGCGTTCGTCGAATTGCACGCCGAGGTCGATGAGCTCCTGGATGCGCGCGGGCCCTTCGGTGACGATGGTGCGGACCATTGCCTCGTCGCACAGGCCGGCGCCGGCGGTGAGGGTGTCCTTGACGTGGAGTTCGAAGGAATCCTCGCTGCTGGTGACGCAGGCGATGCCGCCCTGGGCCCAGGCGGTGTTCGAGTCGGCGCGCCCGCGCTTGGTGACGATGGCCACCGAGCCTTGCCTGGCGACCGTGCGCGCAAAGCTGAGCCCGGCGAGGCCGCTGCCGATGACTGCGAAATCAAACTGGCGCATGGGAGGGGAAATTCGAAACCGGGTCCCGCCCGTTCGGCGGGACGAAATTCGAAACCGGGTCCCGCCTGTTCGGCGGGACGAAATTCGAAATTCGAAATTCGAAATTCGAAAGAATGGTGGATTTCACGGGCGCTTGGTCACATTCTTTTCGATGTTGTCGATGAGGCGGGTTTTTCCGAAATGGACGGCGCAGGCGATTACCAGATTGCGGCTTGTCGCGCCTGGCTTCTCGAGCGTGCCGGCGTCCAGTACCTCGATGTAATCGATCTTTGCCAGGGGGGCCCTGGAGATTTCGCGGCGGACGAGGTTGGCGAGGGCCGAGAGACGGCGGGAGCTGGCGGCGCGGGCGAGGAGGAGGGCGCGGCGGATGACGGGGGCTTGCGCGCGTTCGGCCGGAGTCAGGTATTGGTTGCGGGAGCTGAGGGCCAGGCCGCCGGGCTCGCGGACGGTGGGCGCGGTGACGATCCGCACCGGGAGATTCAGGTCGCGCACCATCCTGCGGATCACGGCGGCCTGCTGGTAATCCTTTTGGCCAAAAACGGCGGTATGCGGCGCGATGATGTTGAAGAGCTTGAGCACCACGGTGCAAACGCCGCGAAAATGCGCGGGCCTCGATTTCCCGCAGAGGCCGAGCGAGAGGCGCTCCTCGTTGACATAGGTCGAGTAGCCGTCGGGATAAATGTCACCCGGCTCGGGATGAAAGATGATGTCCACGCCGGCTTGTTCGCAGAGCCGGGAATCCTTTTTGAATGTACGCGGATAGCGTGAATAATCCTCCTTAGGCCCGAATTGCGTGGGATTTACAAAAATGCTGACTACGACCGTGCCGCGCGGGCCGGCCAGCTTCCGCGCGCGGCGCATGAGGGCGAGATGCCCCGCGTGAAGCGCGCCCATGGTGGGAACGAGCACCACCGGGCGTCCGGCGCGGCGGCAGGCGCGGGAAGCGCGGGGGGCGGTGCGGACGATTTTCACGGGCAAGGTCAGCATGCTGGGAGCAGCGCGGCCCTGCAACGCCAAATCCGGGCGGGCGCGCCGCTTTGTGCGTGACATTGCGTAACGCGCTTGGTACCTACCGCCCCGCGAATGCCGGAAGCCGGTCCCTAACCTTGACCTGCGGAGGGGTGGACTTTTGCCGCTGGCGCTGAAAAAGACCCAAAGACGGTTCCATGAGTGCTCTTCATCCCAGGATATTGCTGATTTGCGGCCTTGCCGCCCTTTTTGTCGTGCTCGGCGGCCTGGCGATTCGCTCCGGCCACGGCGGCAATGCGGACGGCGCGGCCGAGGAGAGCGACCATCCCGGCACCGTGAGCCACAGCGCCCACTTCACCCTAACGGGGGAAATCCATGCGGAATAGGAGCTTCATCCTTGCAGTGGCGTTGTTGCTGGCTTTGGGCCTGCGCGGATTCGCCCAGGAGAGCTTGACCAACCCGGGCGGCAACGCCTGTTACGCGGTGCCGACGAGCATCGATTTCCAGGGTTACCTGGTGGATAACTATGGCACGCAGGTTACCACCCCGAGCAATGCGCCGCTGCCGATGCGTTTCGGCATCTACATCAATAATGTGCGGGTCTGGTACGCCCAGTACTCCGGTGTGAACGTGGTGGGCGGATCGTTCACGGTGCAATTGGGCGCGGACCGGGACGTGGCAATCGGCCTGGATCCGCAAACGGGGCTGCCGTTGAGCGGATCGAGCGTGACGCCGATCACGCCGGCGCTGGTGGCGTGCGTCAACAATCACACCAGCGTCGAGGTTCAGATCGAGATCTACAACGGGAGAGATTACGACGTGCTGACGCCGCGCGTGCCGATTGCGTCGTCGCTCTTTGCCATTCGCTCGCAAACGGTGGGCGGTTACAGCGCGGATCAGTTGGTGAAGCTGGATTGCAACGGGAATATCCTGGATGCGAACGGCGACCCGGTGATCTCTAGCAGCGGCTCGTGGCTTGGCGTCAGCCTGCCTGGCCCGCAAGGTCCACAAGGCCCGCAGGGTGAACCGGGCGCAACCGGATCGAACGGCCAGGGATTCAACTGGGAAGGCTGCTGGAACGGGGATAGCGAGTACTGCCCGTATGACGTGGTGACTTACGACGGCTCGGTGTGGTTTGCCAACGGCACGCCTACCGGGAACCCGGATGAGGATGGTACATGGCAGTTATTCGCCGCAGGCTTTGACTATCGCGGAATCTGGAATCGCTACTGCACTTATTATTTCAACCAGGTGGCGCTGTATAATGGCTCGCTTTTCGTGGCGCAGTGCACGGTGCCTCCATCGCCCTGCCCGCCAAACCAGGATTTCAGGCAATGGCGGCTTTTCACGCAGGGTTTCAACGCGGCGGGGGCGTTCGTGTGCACGGCGACCAATTATCTGGGCGACGTGGTTTATTACAACAGCTCGTCTTATGTGTACATCAACCGATGGCCGTCGGTGAGCGGCACGGATACGCCGGACGTGAATCCGGATTGGACGTTGTTTGCGATGGGCAGCCAGGGACCGCAGGGACCGGAAGGGCCGGAGGGACCCCAGGGGCCGCAAGGGGCGCAGGGCTGCCCGGGACCGCAAGGCCAGGAGGGACCGATGGGGCCCCAGGGTCCGGAGGGACCGCAGGGCCCGCAAGGGTGCATCGGACCACAAGGGCCGCAGGGTGGACCGGGGGCGAGCGGATCGAACGGCCAGGGATTCATGTGGGAGGGATGCTGGAATGGGGACACGGAATACGGGCCTTACGACGTGGTCACGTATGCCGGCTCGGTGTGGTTTGCCAATGGCACGCCGGCGGGAGACCCGGATGAGGATTCGACGTGGCAGTTATTCGCCGCGGGATTCGATTACGGCGGACCGTGGAACTGCTTTTGCACTTACTATTTCAATGAAGTGGTGCTCTACAACGGATCGCTCTATGTGGCGAAGGATACGGTAACTCCGCCGGAGGAAGGCGGGAGCCTGCCGCCGGATGAGGATTGGCAGGATTGGAAATTATTTACGCAAGGCTTCAACCCGATCGGGCCGTTCAATCCCGCGGACAAGGATTACCGCGGCGATGTGGCTTATTACAATGGTTCGTCTTACGTCTATCTGGCGGACAAACCGAGTGTAAGTGGCACCTGCACGCCGGATATCAGTCCGCGCTGGGCGTTGTTTGCCTTCGGCAGCACCGGTCCGCAAGGACCGGAGGGAGCTGAAGGACCCGCGGGACCGGCGAATACGTTGAGCATCGGCTCGGTGATGAGCGGTACGGCAGCGTGCGTGACCGTCACCGGTAACGCGCCTGACCAGGTGCTGAATTTTGTTTTGCAGCCCGGCCCGCAAGGTACGCCCGGCGCTCCCGGGTCACAGGGGCCGCAGGGACCGGAAGGGCCGCAGGGACCACAGGGTCCGCAGGGCAGTCAAGGTCCCCAAGGCAATCCTGGTTTAACTGGCTCTACCGGCTCGACTGGTGCAACCGGCCCGGCGGGCCCGGCGGGACCGGCAAACAGTTTGGCCATTGGGAGTGTGACCAGCGGGACGGCGCCGGGTGCGAGCGTCACCGGCAATTCGCCCGATCAGACTCTGAATCTTGTTTTGGTTACGGGATCAATGGGCGCAACCGGTCCTCAAGGCCCGCAGGGAATACAAGGGCCGCTAGGTCCGCAGGGACCACAAGGACCACAAGGACCACAAGGTCCGCAGGGCAACCCCGGTTTGACCGGCTCGACTGGGGCAGCCGGCCCGGCGGGTCCGGCGGGTCCGGCAAACAGTTTGGCCATTGGGAGTGTTACCAGCGGGACGGCGCCGGGTGCGAGCGTCACCGGCAATTCGCCCGATCAGACTCTGAACCTTGTTTTGGTTACGGGATCAATGGGTGCGACCGGCGCCACGGGTCCTCAAGGTCCCCAGGGAATACAAGGGCCACTAGGTCCGCAGGGACCACTAGGACCACAGGGTCCGCAGGGCAATCAAGGTCCGCAGGGCAACCCCGGTTTGACCGGCTCGACTGGGGCAGCCGGCCCGGCGGGTCCGGCGGGTCCGGCAAACAGTTTGGCCATTGGGAGTGTTACCAGCGGCACGGCACCCGCTGCGAGCGTCACCGGCAACTCGCCCGATCAGACTCTGAATCTTGTTTTGGTTGCGGGTTCAGCCGGCGCCACGGGTCCTCAAGGTCCCCAGGGTCCCCGAGGCTCGCAGGGTACACCGGGCGCGCAAGGACCGCAGGGGCCACTGGGCCCACAGGGTCCCCAAGGTCCGCAGGGGCCGCAAGGCATGATGGGATTGACCGGCTCGACGGGGGCGACTGGCCCAGCCGGTCCGGGGGATAATCTCACCATCGGCAGCGTGACCAGCGGCACCGCGCCCGGCGTGACCGTTTTCGGCAATTCGCCGAATCAAGCCCTCGATTTCGTCCTGCAATCCGGTTCGCAAGGTCCCATGGGCCCGCGCGGCTTCACGGGCCCCACGGGACCGCCCGGCGCGCAAGGCCCGGCAGGCCCGCCCACTTACGCCGGCGCGCGATGGGTGCCCATCAGCATGCGCGCGAAAATCCTGACCGCCAGCGGCGGCGATACCCTGGCGCCGGTCGGCACGGCTTCGTCCAGCCCGCAGCCGGACGCATTTTACGTCCAGTGGCTCTCGGGCGCCGCGGCAAAACGGACCGCCGGCGAAGTCGGCCCGTTCGACCAAACACAGTCGCGCTACAATCCCATCTTCAGCGCGCTGATCCGCACCGGATCGAGCATTACGCAGCAGCGTATCTGGGTGGCGATCAGCTCGGCGGACTTGTCGCAAACCGACGGCGTGGGCGCGGTTGCGACGCGCTATGTCGGCGTGCGCTTTTCCACGTCGGCGGGCGACATTGATTGGCAGCTCGCCTCGGGCGATGGCACAACCGGCAGCGTCCAGGACACCGGCATCGCCGTGCAGCCGAACACCGCCTACCTGATCCAATTGACATGGACCGGCGGCCAGCTTGATTGCCAGATCAACGGAGTCGTCTGCGCGACCAAGACCACGAACCTGGACACTGGAGATTCCACGGACCTGGGAGTGGATTGTGTGACTACTACGCTGGCTGCGGCGCCGGCGGTGCAGCTCATTAGTTATTTGAACCTGTTGTATAATGGAAATGACTTTTGAAGAAATTGCTGATTGCTGATGTGAGATTGCTGATTGAAATAAATGCCGCCTCCGGCGGCCAAATTTAAAAAATCAGCAATTCAATTCCACTTTCTTACCGCGGCGTTCGAGACCGCGGCCCAGAGCGCGCGGCGCATGATCTGGCGGACTTCGCGGCGGGGGACTTTTACGCGCTCGCCTTTTTCCAATGGGGATTTTTCGCCGAGCAGGTTCAGCGTTCGCACGCCGATTGCCCATGGCAGCAGGCAGGCGAAGCGGATTCGCAACGGGCGGATCGCCTCGATGTACCGGCGCGCTTCCTCGTGGTAACCTAGCGCCTTCCGGCGCCATGCGTCGAAGACCGGTTGCGCGGCGCGCATACCGGTGCGCAATTGCCCGGGGTCACTTACTCCGGCGGCGCGTAACTCCACCATCGGCAGGTAACATCGTCCATTGATAATGTCCGCGGGGATGTCGCGCAGGATATTGACCAATTGCAGCCCTTGTCCAAAGCTGCGTCCGAGCCGGAGCAACTCCTCGATGTTCAACGCCGAGTAGCGCGGCAGATGGGCGGCGCAAATCCGGGTCCAGAATTCCCCCACGCATCCGGCGACAAGGTAAGTGTATTCATCCAGTTCCGCGGCGGTATCGAGCGCGGTTATCGTATCCCTGCCTGGAAACCGGACAGGTCCAGTTCCTGTCCCCGGGTGATCTTTTGCAGCAGCGCAGCGATCTCCCCGCGGTCGCCCGCCGGCAAATGCTCGACTGCCGTCACGATGGGCCCGAGGTTCATCGAGCAAATGCCTCTCGGCTTCGTCCGCGGGCCTGATCTCCTTTGCCATCGCAATCGCATCGTTCGGATTTGCCGCGAACGCGCGCAGGCATTCGATCCGCGTTTCCACCGGGGCGGCCGCGGTATCGGCGATGGTATCGCTCGCGCGCGCCATCAGGTAAGCGAGGCCCACCGGGCGGCGCAGGCTTTTCGGCAGCGCGCGGATGGTCAGGACAAAGGAGCGCGAAACTCCTCTTAGCGTTTCGATCAGTTCGCCGTCGCCCGGCGCGGTCATTCCCCCCTCCTTCACCAGGTCGATCTGGTCCGGCAGATAATTTCCCAGGCCCAACGTCGCGGCGGTTTGCAGGTACCTGGCGCGCTCCGTGAGGGGCGGCAGATGCGCCTGTTTGCGCCAAGCTTCGAGCAGCCGCAGCGCAGTCGAGTCGATGGCCACCGCGTCCTTGCCGGCGTAAATGGTCGAGTAAGTCCAGGAGTAATGCGGCTGCCAGTCCGGACCGCCGCCGAATTGGGCGATCAATCCATCCATGATGCAGAGCACCACCTTGGGGCCGGCATGCGGGTCGGCGTATAACTCGCCCAGGTAAGGGTCCGGGGTTTGAGTTACAAACCTGCGCCAGTTATCGATGTCCGGCACCGTGAGATTGTAAATGCAGCCGGCCACGCCGCAATCCTCCGACGATGACATAACCGGAATATTGATGATCTTGTTGAGCCCGCAGATCAGACGGCTCCAATGGCTCTCGACCGAGTATTGGTCGCGGTCCAGGCGCGCCAGCGGGTCCGGCCCGCGCGGGTGAAAGCTGATGTCGCCCCAGATGAGCTTGCCCGTCGTGGGCATCGAGACGACGGCCTTCGGATCGTAGCCGGTGAAGGGCTCGATGCTCCTTATTCCCGGTCCGCCCGGTTCGGGAAAATATCCCGCCCCTTCCGGATCCGCGCGATCCCAGATGACCACCTGCGACATCGGGATGCCCGCTTCGGACAATCCCCTCAGCACCGCCTTCACGATCGGCACGTGGGTGGAAAAATCGCGCCCGCCCGCGGCGCATATCTTAATGCCGACGTGGTCCGATGGGTCGATAAGGCTGCGCCACGCGCCCGCGACGCTCTTTTGGCCGGTCGCGGCCATGACCAGTTGATCGGTCAATTCCTCGACCGCGGCGTCGTTCGGCTGAAACCCGTTCATGAGGCCGGGGCCGCCTCCAAAATAGACCTGCGAATGCTCCTGCGGCGCGGCCTCAGGCGCAGGGGTGGGAGAGAGCGGCGAGGCCGCCGAGACGGCCTGGGCGCGCAAAGGCCCGCCACCGAGGCAGCAGAGGAGAATGCAGGCAATCACGCGACCCATCAGGCCGCCACTATCTTTTCGCGCCTCCCCTTCGTCAAATGCGGCTCTCAGAAGGTGTGGATGAAGAGGCCCGAGCGCAGCTTCGGCTCGAACCATGTGCTCTTGGGCGGCATGATGGCGCCGGCGTCGGCAATGTCCATCAACTGGTTCACGGTCGTCGGGTGCATCGAGAAGGCGACCGCGGCGCGGCCCTCCGTTACGCGGCGCTCGAGCTCCTCCGTCCCGCGAATGCCGCCGATGAACTCGATGCGCTTGCTGGTGCGCGGGTCGTCGATGCCCAGCAGCGGGCCGAGCACCCGCTCCTGCAGCACCGTGACGTCCAGGCGCGCGATCGGGTCCGCCGCGGGATCGGGCGTCCAGGCCACGCGGCGCCATTTGCCGCCGAGATACATCCGGACTTCGCCGGAGCCCGGCGGAACGGCGCCGGGCGCATCTTCGACGCGCTGAAACCGGCGGCGCGCAATTCCCCGATGAGCTGCGCCTCGGTGCGTCCGTTCAGATCGAGCACGCAGCGGTTGTATGGGAGAATCCGCAACTGGCTGGCGGGAAAAAGCACGGCGAGGAACCAGTTGTATTCCTCGTTGCCGTCATGGTGCGGATTCGCCGCGCGGCGCTCGCGGCCCACGCGCACGGCGCTGGCGGTCCGGTGATGGCCGTCGGCGACGTAGGCGCAGGGGACGCGAAAAAAATCGTCCACCAATTCCCCCGGGTGCTCGACGCGCCAGACGGTGTGCCGAATGCCATCCGGCGCGGTGAAATCATAGAGCGGCGTCTGCCGTTTCGCCTCGTTGATGAAGCGGTCGATCTCCGCGCGGTCGCGATAAGTCAAAAACACGGGCCCCGTGTCCGCCGAAAGCGTGCCGATGAGGCGCGTGCGGTCGTCCTCCTTGTCCTTGCGCGTCTTCTCGTGCTTCCTGATGAGGTTGCGCTCGTAATCGTCGATGTGGCAGAGGGCCGCGACGCCGGTCTGCGCGTCGGCGCCCATGACCTGCTGGTAGAGATAAACCACGCGCGCCGTCTCGCGGATGAGCGCGCCCTCCTTTTGGAGGCGGGTAAAATTTTCGAGCGCCTTTGCGTAGACCGCGCCGGAGTAGGGATCGGTCCGCGGCGGCAGATCGATCTCCGCGCGGTCGACGTGGAGCAGGCTCAGCGGATTGCCGGCGGCGAGCGCCGCCGCCTCGTCGCGGTCGACAACATCGTATGGAACACAGGCCACCTGCGCGACGAGATTGGGCGCGGGACGCAGCCCTTGAAAGGAACGGATTCTCAACATGTCGCCCGCAGATTGCACGGGGGCGTCCGGGCGTTCAATGACCAAGTCCGCCGCGATTCACGCGCCGGCTTCGTTCATGCACTGCACGAGCCGGCGGTACATCTCCGGCAGCGCCTCGGTCATGATTCGCGTGCCGGAAAGCACCGGCAGGAAATTATTGTCATTTTCCCATCGCGGGACGACGTGCAGGTGCAGGTGATCGGCAAATCCGGCGCCCGCGCACGTGCCGATATTCAGGCCGATGTTGAATCCCTGCGCCTTCGCGGTTTTTCGCAGCAGCTTTTCGGCGAGGGCAGCCAGCTCCCACAATTCGAGCCGCTCCTCGTCCGTCAAATCGCCGATGTCTCCGACCTTCCGGTAGGGCACGGCCATCATGTGGCCCACCGCGTAGGGAAACCGGTTCATGATGAGAAACGAATTCTTCCGACGCGCCACGACCAGGTGAGCCGCGTCGTCGGAGGCCTGCGCCGCTTCGCCGAGGAAATCGCGCGAGCGGTCAATCGAGAAATACTCGACGCGCCATGGCGCCCACAGGGTCTTCAGGTCTTCGGGGTAACTCATTTTGCGCCCGGCAGTATGAGCCCATCCCGCGGTGATGCATAGAAACAAAACAGTCCGAACAGGCGTACGCGACATCGCGGCAAGGTTGAGCTTTTTGCGGGCACGTTCAGGCCGTTCAGCCAGTCCTCCTTGTTTTAATGCAAACGGAGACTAAGTTGCCGGAATGATGCACGAATTCCTCACCGCCAATCGGGGCGAATTGATCGCCCGCTGCAGGGTCAAGGTCGCCGGGCGGAAAGCGCCCGATGCGACCAAAGAAGAGCTCGAGCATGGAATACCGCTGTTTTTGGACCAACTCGTAAAAACACTGCGCGTGGAGCAAACCACGGAACCAATGCTCAGTCGCAAGGTTTCCGGTCCATCGGGTGGCGGGGTGGGTTCTTCGGAAATTGGAGAAACCGCGGCGCTGCATGGCAAGGAATTATTGAAGCATGGTTTCACCGTCGAGCAGGTTGTTCACGATTACGGGGATCTCTGCCAGGCGATAACCGATCTTGCATTTGACCTTAAGGCGGGCATCGATATAGACGAATTTCGAACTCTCAATCGCTGCCTGGATAACGCGATCGCAGACGCTGTCACCGAATACAGCTACCAACGCGATGTCGTTGTTGCGGAAAAGGAGGCCCAAGCGTTGAATGTACGATTGGGGGTTCTGGCGCATGAGCTGCGTGGACACCTTAATACGGCCACCCTGGCCCTCCATGCCATCAAGACCGGAGATGTCGGCTTGAAGGGAGCGACAGGGGGAATATTGGATACCAGCCTGGTTGAAATGGCCAAACTAATAAACCGCTCTCTTAGTGAAGTGAGAATGAACGCCGGATTGCAATCGCTGCATCACTTTTTTCTGCTCAGCGACTTCATTGAAGACGTCAAGCTCTCCGCTTCACTTCAAGCGCATGTCAAAGGCTGCACTTTAAGCGTCTCTCCAGTTGATCCGAATCTCGTCATCGATGCCGACCGAGACCTACTTCATTCGGCGGTTGGCAACCTGCTGCAAAATGCTTTCAAGTTCACGCGCCCCAATACTGAGGTCACGTTGAATGCCTACGCAATGGCTGACCGCATCCTCATCGATGTCAAAGACAACTGCGGCGGGCTTGCCCCAGGCGAAGCGGAAAAAATGTTCGATCCCTTCACGCAAAATAATGCCGATAAGAGCGGGGTTGGCCTTGGGCTTTCGATTGCGCGCCGCAGCGTAGAGGCAAATGGCGGGATTCTGAGCGTCCGCGACATACCCGGAACGGGATGTGTTTTTACCATTAACTTGCACCGTCACACGAATCTGGAACGTCCGGCGTCCAGCGGCCCGGTGGGCTAGTTAAGTGGGGGAAAACTCAAACGGCGTTTGGATCAGACGGACCTGCTGCCCAGGACGAAGTGGAGAACGAACACCACAAGGGCGATTACGAGCAGCAGATGAATGAGGCCGCCGGCGATGTGGAAAGCAAATCCACCGCCCCAAAGGAGCAGAAGAATAATGGCAATAACGAGTAGCATACCCCTGAATCGAGTCTTCCAGGACCAATGGTCGTCCCCGTTGCATGCAAACGAGCCCAAAGCCGTCCTGGAGGTGTGGAAAAGCGCTGCAGAATGCTCCGTGAACTACGATGAAATCGCGGTCGGGTTTATCTCAATCGTGAATCATATCGAAAGCGCTTCGGCGGTTTCACCCAGTCCAGACGGAAGGCCGGATGGCGCGGATTGATAAGGGCATTTGTCTCCATCGGGACGATCACACTGGGCACGAGCAACGCCACGCTGCGCTCCTCATGCACCCATTGGTCCCCGGCCGCCCGGCTTGCACTGCCTGCCGGTTCCGAATCCCAGCCATTGGGCATCTTTGCGATCTTCTCAATTAATTTGTCCGGGATCTCGATTGTGAACAGCCATCGTTCCTCGAAACGTCGCGGAGTGCGCATATGCGTGAGAGTTTCGAGGCATGCCAGCGCGACTGAACTGGAGGCATAGACCATGCGTGTACCGAGCGAATTCCAACGACCGGCCGCATGTAGGCCGCCTTCGCCGCTGAATGCCTCAGCCGGAGCAGATCGATCCAGGGATTCCAACCTGTGGAAGATCACGCATAGACCCCCCATTTAATGCAGTTCAGGAGGTTCGAGACCTCCTGTGCACCCACGTCGGTATCCAGAAGGTCGAGTGGACGCTTGCCGCCCAATGCCATTACGGCTTCGCCCATCCACTCCCGGGCTTCATCCTCACTGCCGAGCACCTGGCTCGCCATGACGAACACACGGGTCACCCGCAGGCTTTTCTCAGCTTCATCCGGGGAGAGCATGCGGGATTTCCGTTTGCGCAACGTTTGCGCGTTGATGTTAAGCTTCCGGGCGAGGGCCTCCTTGCCGACTCCCAAAACATCCGCAATCTGATCAAACGCCTTCGCCGGGATGCCCTTCCGGATGGTTTCCACCTGTTTCATGGGCGCTTGGGCGGCCATGGCGGCAAGGCGCGCTGGAACAGATTTGCGCCGCGGGGCAGCGATCGTTGGCATGAAAGCATCGTAATGGTATTTCTACCGAATGCAACCGGTGTTTTCACAATGCCCGTCCGCCGGCCCCGGCGCGTTGACCGATCGGCTGATCAAAGGGGTTGATGTATTCTACCGCGTAAACTTCAGCACCACGAAAGTCCCCGGCACCGGCTGCTGGTGGCTTTTCCCCTTCTTGTTGGTGCTGGCGGCAAAATCGGCGGAACAAACATAAATCGCGTGCGTGCGCGGATCGAGCGTCATGGTGCGCGCGCCTTTCTTGGTCTGGACCGTATCGAGGATTTTGAATTTTCCGGTGGCGTCCGGCGCCGCCACGGCCAGCGTGCCGTCGCTGCCGCACGAGGCGAACGCGTAACCGGTGCCCGGATCGAACCGCACCGAATCGACGCCGCCACCGATGTCGAGATCGGCCAGCTTGTTGCCCGTCTGGCTGTCGAGCACGATGAGATGCTTGTTGGGACAGCCGGAAAAAATGTGATGCCCGTCCGGATCGACGGCGATGCCGGTCGGCCTCTCGCCGGGCAGCACCGACCATTCGCTCTTCACCTTTTTCGTTTCCGTATCGACGACGGCGACCTCGTCCTTGCCGAGGATATTGACGATGAGATCCCCCTCGCCGTCCGCCACGGCAAATTCAGGCGGCCCCGGCAGCGGGATTTCGCCGACAGGCTGGCCGGTGCCGGGGTCGATGACGGTGATGTCATTGCTGCCCCCGTTCATCGCGAAGACGTGGTTCGAGCGCGGGTCATAGGCAATCGCGTCGGGCTTGGTGCCGGCGGGGATGGGCTGGCCGACCGGCTTGAGCGAAACCAGGTCGAATGCGATCACCTTTCCATCCTTGCCGCTGGTCGCGAAGCCGCGGTTGAGCCCCGGCACGAGCGCCACACCGTGCGCGCCGTTGAGCCCCGGAACCTCGCCGATGAGCGCGCCGCTGTTGGTGTCGATGACCTGGATGCGATTGTCTCGCGCGATGTAGAGACGATTTGCCGCGGGGTCGACGGTGAGGTAATCCCAAGAACCATCGCCGGACACTTTCCACGTGGCGGCGAGCTTGTAGCCGGAAGGGTTTTTGGTTTGGGCGGCGGCGTGCGGGGAATAGCCGGCCGCGCAACAGGCAAGAATGCAAAGCGCCAAGGCCGTGCGGGATACGGGATTCGGGGATTTTAGATGGGGCATACCTTAATATTACCCATTTCGCATATCAAGGGAAGTCCGGCTGTTCACCCGGGCCATCCCTATAATTGACGATGAAACCTTGTTTCCGCCCCTTGGAGCAGTTTAATAAAATGTGTGGCCTCTGTCGTCCCTGCGGGACTTAACCGCGTTGCGCGTGAACCCAGGGGCTGAAGCCCCTGGCTATTGTCTGCCGTCCCCTTCGGGGACTCTTCGCTATTGTCTGCCGTCTCGCCCGTCCGCCGTCCGCCACAGGTCCCTACCGCCTCCTCGGTCCCCTTCGGGGACTCTTGAAGCGGCCACAGTATTTGTGAATGTGCACTAGAGCAATTTTTGTTTAATCTGACGCACCGATTTGCGAGCCAGCCTTGTAGCCATGGGCCGTTGGCCCATGCGGGGAGGCGCTTCCAACGTCAGATTGACTCGAAACTGCTCTAGAGTATTTGTGAATATCCTTTGAACCGATAGGCGGCGGCGCTCACGCCTCCGCCGGGCGCGGAATGGCGAAGCGAGCCACGACCGCGATGGCAACCAGGAGCGCGAGCGTAAAGAGGCCATTCGAGCGCGGCAGGGCGCTCAATTTCAGGTCGAGCTTCAGCGGCGCATTGCCGTCCACCTGCATGGTGCGGGTGAACGTCAGCACCTGCCCGTGGACCGGCATCGTGACATCGATCGGCATTCGGCGCCGGCTCGGCGGCGAGTTGCTGATCGACGATCCGCGAGGCGATGCCGTTGAGCGCGTTGTTCGCCTCCGCCGTGTTTCCCTGCATCATCTGGTCGTATTGCTGCGGATCGTAATTGGTCTTCCCTTGCAACAGCGGGTTGAGGTTGGCGGCCTGCTCGATTTGCGAGTTCTGTTCGACTGACGAACGATTGTCCAGGTAGAGCCGCTGCAAGCGCGTATTGAGCCCCAGCACCGCCTGCTGGGTTTTCAGCACGCGCAACTCGACGCGCGCATCCTCGTTGGACGCCGCGTCGAGGGCGTTCGTGTTCGCCACGCGATCCAGCGCCTCGCCCGCCGCGGTCTGGTCGCCGCGCTGCAGCAGGGAGTTGGCGGTCTGGAGCAGCGCGCTGGCATCCCGCGCCCGGCCGGCGCGCAGGGAATTTACCAGCGATTGATATTGCGCCATGCCGAAGGCACCCTCGCGCTGCTTCTCGTTCAAACGCAGGTCGCCCGAGTAATGCGCGAGATCGAATCCCGCGGGCAGCACGACGCGCCATGACACGTTTTCCATCGGCACGCTGAGGATCGGCCCGCTCAGTTCCACGCCGCCGCTTTGCGTCTCCGGCACGGCGTAGACCATGCGGATCGACGCTTCGTGGCCTCCCTCCGGCGATACATTGAAGAGATAGGCATCCTGCTCGCGCACCACCGGCACGCTCTCGCCGTTCACGAACGTGTTGAACAACTGCGCGTGATCCGGCAGCAGCACGCGCATCGTGCTTTTGTCGACGACCTCGACCTTGAATTCCGCGGCGGTCAGGAACGGGCCTTGCGGCGAGAAAAGCGTCGTCATGGTCCCCTCGGTGACGCGCAACTTCAATTCGCTTGCCAGGTCGTGCCGGCGCACGGCGACCACGAGCGGGCCATCCGGATCGGCCACGCGGTAGCAAAGCGCCGGCACGCTGCGGTCGGCGCGATCCTCGAGGTCCTCCGGCACGGCGCTCCAGTCGAGCCGCTCCCAGCCGCGCGGCGTGTCGGCCGCATCGAGCTCGAGCCGTCCGCTGCCGCGCACCGCGACGAACAGCTCCACCTGCCGCGCCCCTTCCAATTCCGGGTTGCGCACCGTTTCGTTGCCCTGGTCACGCGACGATTCTCCCTGGTACTCGATCTGCACGTCGGTCTCGCCAATGATGCCGCGCTGGAAATGGATTTCCCATTCGTCCGGCGAGCCCGCGACGCGGACCAGGTCGCTCACCGCGGAGCCGGTGGCGCGCACGGTGCGGGCCTGCTCGTCGGTGAGGCCCGGCAGGCGCACGCGCAATTGTTTGACCTCGGCATTCTCGACCTTGTAGCGAATGGCGAGGCGCGTGAGCGTCTGGCCTTCGCGCATGGTGACCTCCTCGAGCGCCTGCGCCGTCACCCACGGCTCGAGCGCCTCGATTGCCACGCCTAGCTTGTAGTCCTGCTCGAGCAGGCGAAACAGCAGCGCGCGCGGGCGCATTTCGCCAAGCGCCTGCGGGTCAAGCTGCGAGACATTCTCCCGCGTCACGGCGCGCAGCCGGATTCCCTGCTCCGGCACGAGCAAAATGTCGCCGTTCTGCCGCGTCGCCTCGCGCAGCACAAAGCGCGGCACAGCCCACTCCGGTTGCGCGTGCGGGGCGGTGCCCGTGAGCGTGATGGCAAATGTCTGCGCGCCGATGGTGCGCCCATTGAGCTGCATGGTGATGATGTGCCGGCCCGCCTCGTCCGCCTCGGTCCACTGGCTCAGCGCGTCGCCGCTCAACGCCTCGACCTCGAGCCCGTCGGGCAGCGGAAAGCTGAGGCTGAAAATGCCCGCGCGCGTGATATCGACGTTCAAATCGACGGCGAGCACCAGCCGGTCGTCGCCGAGCGAGAGCGTTTGTTTGGTCGTCGCGCGAATCTCGGGCGCCACGGGCGCAACCTTGAGCGCCAGGGCGCCGCCGTCGCCTCCATAACGGAAAACTTCCTGCAGCACGCCGAGCGGCTGGCCGTCGCGATCCTTCGGGATCATGTCCGCATCGAAATCCTCGATATTGATGGGAGACAATCCATTCGGCTGCACCGCCTCCGGTTGCGCGTCGCTCCCGAATGCGAGGCCGATGGTCCCGATTTCCCCGGCCGCGCCGGCGATGCGCATCGGCGCGAGCGAGACATCCGCCGGCAGCGCCTCGATGCCTAATTGCGACTCGATGTCGAACTTGAACGAGTCCGTCTGCGCCGGCTCGATGGAAACGCTGAGCTTGCGCGTGTTTGGATCGAATCGCCACTGGCCCACCGGCCCGTTTTTCACATCGCCAACGGTGAAGCCCTGCGGCACATCGAGTTCGAGCTCCGACACGCGTCCCTGCGCGGGCCGGATCGTGACGCGGTGATAGCCGTTCACGACGCCGGGGCCGGGGATGTAGAGATTCGCGATCTCGGCGTAGAACTCGGTCGTCTCGGTGGCGGCGTCGCGCCGTTTCGGTTCGAGATCGATGGTCGCCGAGTCCGACGGCGCGAGCACGAGCGTCGCCCCGCTCTGGCTTTGCGCCAGCCCCGCCAGCGGCTGCACGCTGACCGCGCCTGGCGATGAAAATTCCCATCCCGCCTGGTCAAACTGGATCGTGATGCGTTCGACCGATGCCGTGCCGGTCGGCACCGGGATGCCGTTCGAATGATCGGGCCGGCATCTCGAACGTCACGTGCGCGGTCAGCAGACCGTCGCGCTCCGGCGCAACGTAGTAGGCCGTCTGGCCGTTCCGCCGCAGCTTCGTCACGTGCAGGCCGTCGCCCTGGAATCCGGTCATTACCGCGGGCGGGTTCAGCAGCAAATAACTGTCGCCCGCCACTCCGCGGATGCGTAAATCCATTTCGCCGTACAGGCGGTCCTTGTCGATTTTCCATGTCTGGACAATGGATTCCGCGTGCGGCGCCTCCGCGGCGGCGCGTGACGGTGGCGCGCTGCTCAATAGAATCCCAATCATTCCCGCGGCGATGATGAGCGGCGTGGCCGTCGCGCCATGGATCGCCCCGCCCGCGCGGATGCGGGCGCGCAATGCGCCGGCCAGCGAGCCAATCGCCGGGATCCCCAGCACAATGAAGATGCCCGCCGCTGCCGCGCCGAAGAACGCAATCGCCCCGCCGCGCTGCGCCAGCAGCCCCGCGCTCAACAACACCGCACCAACGACGCCCGAGCCGATCCTTTTCTCTCCGGCCCTCCGGAGGAACAACGCCGCGCGGACCAGCAGCGCGGCGGCGAACAGCACCGCGACGACGCCCCACCATGAAATCATCGCGCGCCACGGCGGCAGGTTCGCGACGTTGATCGTCACGGTTTCGCCCGAGGGGATCATCGTCGCGGCGTAGGCGACCGCGTGCGAATTCACCCGCCGGTGCGCCAGCGCGTTCATCGCCATGTTCACCGCGACGACAAATGCGGCCATGCACAGCAGCAGCCCCGCGAATTGCCGCCAGGCATTAGGCCGTTTCAGCAGCATGCCGGCCATCGCGGCCAGGACGAGCATCGCCGCCACGCCCGCGCGCCCGCGCGTCGCCAGCCACTCGAAGCCCGCTCTCCGTCAGGTTCGGCGCGCGCAGCTCCGCCGTGCCGCCTTCCGGCACCAAAAGCCGGTCCGGATCGCTGCTCAATGTCCATTGGCTGATGACCGCCGGCGCGAGCATTTTCGGCGCGGCCAGCGCGGGATGCGACGCGCGCGCCACGATCTGCCCCAGCCGCAGCGCGACCTCGACCGGCTCGTTCGGGTTCATCTGCGGCGGCAGCGGGATCAGCGTCTGGTCGCCGTCGGCGCGCGCGTTGACCACCTCGTTGTTCACGCGCGCCTCCCACAATTTCACGCCGGCGGGCAGCACCATGCGCAGCGCCTTTTGCCCGCGCGTCTTCACGAAAATTTGCGCCTCGGTCACCACCTGCCCGTCACGCGAGATTTGGCTCGCAAGCCGCGCGTAATCGACCACCTGGTCCGCGGTATCCGCCGGCGCGTACCATTGGATGTTCATATCCAGCGCGAATGGGCGCGCGGTGTATTGGTAAATGGCGAGCGAGGGCGCGCTCGTCAGCAGCCGGTACTCGGCGGGCAATTCCAGCGGCTCGAGTTTCAGCAGTCCGCCGTCGGCCCGCGTGATGTCGTATTTCACCTCGAGCGGGCTCACCACCTGGATGTAACCGCGCTCCGATTGCACGCCGAGCGGACGGACCTCGCCCGGATGAATGTCGCCGCCGCGCGCGCTCATCGGCTGCTCGAATGTCACCAGCAGCGTCGCAGCCCCGAGCACCGGCTGGTGCAGCGTGACGATGATCTCGTCTCCTTCGCGCCGCCATTCGCGCCGCACGTTCTGCCCGATCACGTCGATGTTGCCGGCGCTCTTCGGCACGGCGATGCGCCATTCATTGGCCGGCGCGCCGACGACCAGGTAATTGATGAGGACACTCGCCGACACCATTCCCTCCTTGAGCGAGTAGAGGTGGAAAACGTCCGCCTGCACGCTCTGGCCGAGGGCGTCGACCTGAAGCGTCGCGCTCCATACCGGGTCGCGCAGCCGGAATGCCTGCTGCAAACCGGCAACCTGGTCCGGAAAATAACTGAGCGGCACCTCGGCGAGATTTTCGAGCGATTTCGGCGCGATCCGAAAGCCGGGGATCGAGACAATGCCGATCTGTCCGCGCACGGATTTCGCACCGGGATACGAGAGCGGCGGCAGCTTCCACTCGCCGGCTGCCGCCGTCTCGTTTTTCTCCAGCCGCAGATGCAGCAGTTGCCTCCCGTCCACCGCATCCGCGAAAATGACCCGCAATTTTCTCGCCCCGCCCGCCGGCGCCTCGGGCACATAATCGGCGACCTCGTTGCCGGTCACGGCGACCACGGAATAATCCGCGGGAATCGTCATCGACCATTCCCGCAACGGCGCCTCGCGGATATCGAGTTCGATGTCCGCGTCGATGGCGCGCACGGACTCGGCGATCTCATACGTCGCGACCTGCGAGACGTTGACCTCCGGCACGATCTGCTCCGCGCCGATCCGGTAACTGTAATCCGCCGAAGCGAACCGGTAGACGAACACCTGCCGCGCGCCACTCTCGACCGGGTCGCCGGGAAATTGCGACGGCGCAAGCTGCATCAGGCCCGTGGCGTCGTCGACCTCGAGCCGCACGGCGCCGTCATTGGCGATGCGCACAAAACCCGAGTGCCGCACGGCGCCCTCCGGCGTGAGGCGCAGCGGCTCCGCCTTGACCGGGAAAGTGCCGAGCGCCGCCTGGCTGCGAATGACGAAGTCGCTCGAATTCTCGATGGGCCGGCTGAGCCGCACGTCGAGCACGCGCTGCTTCCCGTCCGGCAACACTTTCCAGCCGACCACGTTCGCTCCTTCGACACTGAGAATTTCGCCGGGGCCATCGAGCAGCAGTTTCACCTCCGGCATTTTTCCCTGCAAGACGCGGAGCGTGATCCGCGAGGTCTGGCTCAGCAGGCCCGCGCCGACGCGCACGTCGGTCTGTTCGTTGCCGGTGAAAAAGAGCGTCCCCTCGCCTGCGATGCGCCCCGGCTTCCACGAGAAGGCGCCGTGGCCGTCCGCGGGGAGAAAACCGCGCCACTGCGGCGGCCCTGTGATCACTTGCGGCGGCGCTCCCTGGGCCATGGCCGCGGCGCCCGGCAGCTCCGGCACGACCGGCGCCGAGGTGTCGAATTCCACCGGCGGATGCAACCCCGCGATTGTCAGCGGCACCACGACGCCGGCCGGCATTTGAAAATCGACGCCGCGCCAATCCCCGTTTTCCTGCACCGCCGCGCTGAAGTTCAGATCGATGGGGATCGCGCCCGTCCGGTCGAAGACCAGGTCATATTTGTATCCCGCCGCCGAATCGGCCAACTCGACATGCCAACCGTCGCCCGACGCCGCGCCGCTCAACGCCGCGTGGCCGGAGAGCAGCGTCAGCCGCGCATCGGTTGCGGTGACCTGCGCCTCGCCTTGCAGGCGAAAATCGACGCTGTCGCCGGCGGCATCGAGGAGGCCGGTCAATTGCGCGCCGTCCAGTTCCGCTTCGGCCGGCGCGGCGCCCCGCCGTTCAAGCGTCGCTTCCAGCGTCCCCGCGCCGGTGCAGTAAAATTGCTGCGGAGCGTGCGGACCGCTCCCCTGGCCGAACGGCATCAGCCCGGCGGTATTCGTCACGCGCACATCAATTTGCGGGTCCGGCACGAGCTTGATGGTCGAGGAAAACCCGGCCGCGCTGCCCTGCGTAAGGATTGGAATGCCGACGGTGCCGGGGATTTGCGGTTTCGCGATGCGGGTATGGATGGTGACGTCGAGTTCCTTCGGGTCCGGCTTTCCCTGCTCGAGCACGGGCCGCAAATCGAGGAACCGCGCGCCATCCGCCTGCCGCACGGCCCAATCGCGCAGCCCCGGCCCGCTCACGTCGGTGACCTCGCCATCGCCGGCGAGGCCGAGCGTCAAGACTGCCGGATGACCCTGGAGAACGGTCAGTTTCACTTGAATCTCGCCGGTGATCTCGTCGATGCCCGCGTGCACGGTGTTATCCGCCGTCGCGGAGAAAAAGAGCGGCGCTTGCGGTTGCAAACCGTGCGCCTCGACGACGATGCTTCCGCCGTCAGGCCCGATGCCGGCGGACAGCCCGGCATTGTCCGCGTTGGCGGGCTGTGCCTGCGCTCGAACGCCGAGTAACATGCAAAGGATGGCCGCCAGCCCGGCTTTGTGAATCTTCAGACTGCGGCGCGGTTGTTTGCCCGCGGTCGAGATTATACTTTCCGGAAGATGGCGCGCGCATGTTAGTCTAACTTTAACTGGTCTGCGCGGAGCAGGTTTTGATTTCATGGTTATAGGTGCCGATTTGAGTATTATTTGTTTCAAAGCTTCTCTGTGTGGGCAGGCCGAAGGCGTTTGATAAGTCAGTCTAGTGGATATGTATGCGCGCAGCTCGCGCCCTGAAACAGCACGGCAAATCGCTGCTTCTTGAACACCGGGCCAATATAGTTATGGCGCCGATCTTATTACTGTTTTGTACTTATCCCGGTTTGATTTGTTACTTTGTTATTCCCTGGTTGGTTTCGCCGGTCAGCCGGCGGGTTTCTTCAAACATATTGACTAAATCCTGCACGCGCGGCTCGGCGGCGTAGTGGCCGCGGATTCGAGTTACGATGGGCTCGAGTGTGTCCAGGTCGAGCTCGCCGGCGATTCCTCCGCCGTGCAGTTTCTCGGCCAACAGCGAGGACACCGCCGCCAGTTGCATCGATGGCGTCGCCTTGTCCAGCACCGGCGCATGCTCATCGTACGGGATGGTCCACGATTGCTCCGTCACCTTCCCGTTTGCCGGATCCTGGAATCGCACGAAGACCTCGCCGATCTCCCCCTCCCCCTCGGGCAGCACCTGCACCTGGTAGAGCGCTATTGCCGCCTCCTCGCCGGCCAATTGCGCCGCGGTGACATTGTTATTGCGGAAATCCTCCTGCTTCAGCCGATTCTTCTCGAATCCGATGAGCCTGTAATTGCCGACGCGGTCCGGATTGAAGCGCACCTGCATTTTCACATTCATCGCCGCGGGACGAAACGCGCCCGCCAGTTCCTGCGCAAACCCGCTATCCGCATCCTCGGGCTGGTTGAGAAAATAATAACGCCCGCCGCCTTTGCGCGTCAGCGCCTCGAGCATCTCATCGTCCAGCCCGCTGGCGCCGACGCCGCATGCGTCGAACGACACGCCCTTCTGGCGCAATTGATCGACCAGCTTCGAGAGCTGCCCGGGATCGGCGTCACCCAGGTTCGCCGCGCCGTCGGTGAGCATAACGATGCGGTTCTGGCCATCCTTCGCGAAGTGGCGCAGCGCAAGCTCGCCCGCGGTCTTGATCGCTTCCTCCATGTTGGTGCCGCCCTCCGCCGGCGTCCGCTTGACGATATCCACCAGTTTGCCCGCTTCATTGCCCGGCACCGCCTCGGCGAGCAGCCGCGGCTGGCGCGCAAAGCCGATGAGCGTCACCGAATCATCCGGCCCCAGCAGCGAGGCGAGCACTTCCATCGCCTTGCGCACCGACGCCGCGCGATCCTCGCGCTCCATCGAGCCCGAGGTATCCAGCAGGATCGTGAGCCGCAGCGGCTGGCCCGCGCCGCGCCCGGACGAGGCCACCTTCACCGCGATGCGCACCAGGTTGCGCTGCATCAAGATCGGATGCGCCGCCTGCTCGATGTGACAGGCGATTTGCTCGCCCGGCGCCGGCGCGGGATCGCCGTAATCGAACGCGTTGTAGAACTCCTCGGGCCGAACCGAGGGGGGATCGGGCAATTGCCCTTGCGCCAGCGCGGCGCGCGCCAGCAGAAACGACACATCGCTCACGTGCAGCGAGAAGGTCGAGTAAGGCTGGTCGCTGGCCTTCGTTTCATCCATCGCCGGCGGCGGCATCGATTTGAAGGCCCGGCCCATAACCTGGATATTGCCGAGGATGGGTACAGTGTCAGTGGTGGTCGGAGACGCCGGATTGTCAGCAGCGGGCGATGGACTTGCGCTGAATGCGTAGCCGATCCCCGGGACGGCGCCCAGCACAGGCAGGTGCGAAATATTCCCGGCGGAGGGTGAAGCCTGGGCGGCTGCGCCGCCGCCGTTGAGAGCCAGGGTGCCGCCCGATCCCGTGGCAGGAATTGCGACAGGCTTCGTCGGCAGTTCGGGAATTGAGTTGTCCGCCATTTCCCCGTCGGCCGCCTCGGTCGATGCGGTCTTGCTCTTCGCCGCGGCCTCAGGGTAGGGAGGGGCGCCTGGCGCGTTCAGAGTGGCGGCCGCGAACGCCGCGCCAGCCGGCGGAGGCATGTCGGCTGCGGCAGGTGCAGCGACCGGCGCGGCCGGCTGCGCCGCCGAGGCCGCCGCGGCGGTCGAGAAAATCGGCTGGTTAATGACGTTCGGCGTCAGGACAATCGAGCTCGGCTCGTTGGACACCGTGCCGGTGACGCCCGGAGCCTGCGGATTGATTGAGCTGATCGGCGCCCCGTAATTGATAAAGCCCTCGAAACGATACCTCGTCCGCCCCGGCGCGGTTTCGTGTCCGCTACTGACAGTTATTTGATCCTGTTTTCCCGACTGAACGGTAACCGAGCGATTACTGAGCAAGTCCCCGCCGCCGTTTCCGGCGCCGTTTTCACTTCCCATGATTTTCCTCGTCGCCGTATCGGGCTCATCCGCGGCCGCGATTTCATCCTTGTCACTCTGATTCTGGGCCTGGGCCTTGAGCGCTTCCAATGCGTCCAGCCGCGGCGCGGGAGTGCCATTGTACGCGAGCGTGCCGACGCTTGCATTCGTCGCGCCCGTAACCGTTATCGCTCCGTTGGCCACCGTGGTTGGAGCGGACCCGGATTTTTGAAGATTATCGATCTCACCCAGGTTAACCGCAGCCCCCGGCGACGCGGAGCTTTGTTCAGCTAATTTGTTAACTGCCTGTTGGGCGGGCTCCAACTCAAACTCCGCATCTCCAAGGTGCGGAGTTTTTTTAACCGCGTAACCGGTTGAGTAAAGAGTAAGACCCGCAAGCACCGCCCCCACCAGCAGACACGCCGCCGCTGCCATCGTCACACGCCACCATAGCGGTCGCACTTTCCTGCCCTCTTTCCCCGGCATCGCCACCACCTTTTGCCCAGCAGCGGTTTCCTTCTGCCCCATGGTCTCCAGCAATTTTTGCCGGCGTTCCTCCTCCATCCGCATCGGGCTCGTCTCATTCCGGCTGGCCGTCTGCACCAAGCCATGCACCGCCTCGATGCGCCGCTTGAATATCCCCAGCTCCGGCTTCTCGCGGATGATGCGCTCGAGCTCCGACGCCTCGAATTCCGACGCCTCGCCCACCACCCATGCCACCACCCGCGCCTCGAGTTCGGGGTCGATCCACTCCTGCAAATCCGGGTCTTTGTTTTCGTCGCTCATCTTGAGTTTCTCCGTTAGCCGCGGCTCCCCTCGATGCCGGCGTGGCGCAGCGCGTCGGCCAGCCCTTTCAACAGGTGATGCAGTTTGTAGCCGACGTTGCCGACGCCGAGCCCCGTGCGCTTGCTGATCTCCGCGTATTTTAAATCTTCATGGTATTTCATACGGATTAGTTCCTGGTCCTCCGGCGTCATCTCGGCCAGGAGCAGCCGCACCATGCCGATGGCCTCCATGCGCCCCAGTTCCTCGTCGGGCGCGGTCTCGCCCGCGGCCTCGTGCCCGGGCTCGAGCGGCGTCTCGCGGCGGTGATCGCGCAGGTGGTTGAGCGCCATGTTCCTCACGCTGCGGTACAGCCACGGACGCGGGTTCTCGACCTGCCCCCAGACCTCGTGCAGCCGCAAAAATGCGTCCTGCACCAGTTCCTCCGCCACCGGGCGGCGGCCCACCAGCCCCACGGCAAACGCGAGCAGCGGCCCCTCCTCGCTCTCGAACAGCGCCATCAGGGTCGTTTGTGCCGGTTCCTGCTGTTTCATGGATAGCACAATCGGAACCACCACGTTCCCCGTGTCACCGGGCGTCAACCCGGCGCATTGCGGAGCGGATTCGGTCATAAATCTGCGGAAGAATCATCTTCTCCCCCTTCAAGACACGCGAGCCGGGAATTTATTAGAAAATTGATGCTTTTCCGGCGGCCGCAGCCGTCGCCCCCCGACTTTCCTTGTAAAAATTGGGAAAATTTTGTGTGAATGTCCCCCGACCCGCCCCCCATGCCCAAAATCTGCATTCCTTCCCTGGCGGAACGGCACGCCAGGGGCAAGAGCCTGCGCGACAAATTGAGCCGCATGGCCCAGGCTTATTGGAAGCCCGGCCGCCGGCGCGACGTGCTGGAGGTCCTCAAGCAGTCCGAAGAAGGCCGCCTGCCGCGCCTCATCCCCATCAAGATGGGCCGGATGTCGCTCTCGCCATTCGCCTTCTTCCGCGGCGCCGCGCCGCTGATGGCGCGCGACCTCGCGGGCCGGCCCGTAACCGGCTTGCAGGTGCAGCTTTGCGGGGATGCCCATGTGAAAAACCTCGGCGCTTACGCCGGGCCCGATGGCCATCTCGTCTTCGATCTGAATGATTTTGACGAGGCCATCCCCGGCCCGTGGGAATGGGATTTGAAGCGGCTGGCCGCAAGCATCGTCCTCGCCGCCCGCGACGCGGGAGAGGCTGCGAAGGACTGCACCGCCGCCGCGCAGGAAATGGTGACTTATTACCGGCAATCGCTCGAGCGCTTCTCGAATATGAAGGCGCTCGACCTTGCCCGCTTTGAGATACGCCGAGATACCAACGATGTTGTCAACGAGGTGCTGCTGAAGGCCGAACGCGTAACGCCCGCCAGGACCCTGGGCAAACTTACCCAGCCCGTCAGGGATGGCTGGCCGCGTTTCCACGACCGGCTGCCGCTCCTGCGCCACGTGCCGGATCACACCCGCGACGCGGTCTTCAAGTCATTGAAAGCCTACCGCGAAACCATCACCGCCAACCGCCAGTTGATCCTCGACGCCTATCATCCGGTGGACGTCGCCTTCAAGGTCGTGGGCACCGGCAGCGTCGGCACGCGCGATTACATCGTCTGCCTTTTCGGCAAGGACATCGAGGACCCGATGTTCCTGCAATTGAAGGAAGAGATGGTCTCATGCTACCAGCCCTACCTGCCGCGCGCGCCGCATTTCAAGCACCAGGGCCGCCGCGTGGCGCAGGCCCAGCAGCGGATGCAAACCGTCGTGGATCCCTTTCTCGGCTGGGCCACGATCGAGGACCGGCCCTACCTTGTCCGCCAGCTTGCCGACCACAAGGCCGCCATCGACCCGCGCGATTTGAAGGGCGAAACGTTGACACAATACGCCGTCGTCTGCGGCGAGGTGCTGGCAAAGGCTCACGCCCGCACCGGCGATGGCGCGGCGATTTACGGTTACTGCGGCAACTCGTCGAAGCTCGACAAGGCAATCGCCAAATTCGCCGCCACTTATGCAGATCAGACCAATGCCGACTATGACTTATTCATGAAGGCTGTCAAAGCCGGCAAAATAAAGGTTGTTCACGAAAATGGATGACTTGACTCATTATATCCTTTTCTGGCTGACCACCAGTTGGACGGAAGCCATGGGCGCTCCGCTGGGCCCCGTTGCGGCGATCTTTGTCGCGACCATCTGCGGCGCCATCATCGGCACCGAGCGGGAGAAACGCGAGAAACCGGCCGGCCTCCGCACCTTGATGCTCGTATGCCTCGGCTCGGCCGGATTTACCCTGGTCAGCTTCGCATTTACCACCAGCACCGGCGATTCCGGGCGCGTGGCCGCGCAGATCGTCACCGGCATTGGCTTTCTGGGCGCGGGCGTCATCCTTCATCCACGCGGCACCATCAGCGGCGCCACCACGGCCGCCAGCATCTGGGTTACCGCCGCCATCGGGATGATGGCCGGCGCCGGTTACGCCGGCGCGGCCATCGGCATGGCCATCCTCGTCCGCCTGGTGCTCGGAGGCATCGCCATTTACGAAAATCACTTATTCGGCAGCCGCACTCCCATCACCGTCTCCCTCGATATTGACCCGGTCCAGGGCTGCACGCGCGTCCACATCGAACGGATCCTGGTCGATTATCCGCGCTCCGCCGCCACCGCCGAATGGGGAGACATCCATGACGGCTTGCAACGGGTAACCCTCCGCCTCCGTCTACCCCGCCATCATCTGCGCGAGCTGCTCGACGACCTCGTAAACATCACCGAAGTAAAAAGGGTGGCCGATGAAAGCGCCGCGCCGGTGGGAAGTGTGTGAGAATTGATAATTGATAATTGATAATCTAAAATTGCTAATTGAGTGGAGCGTGCGTGCCGCTACGCAAAATGCGAATTGCTGATTGCCTTTCGACCGGTTCACGGCCCTGAGCGGAGTCGAAGGGCGGATGTGAGCTTGCTGATTGGCAGAGTGCAATTCATACGCCGCAGGACGGTTTCGGAGCGGAAAACAGTTTCCGGCCCGCGAGGCGGTTCAGAATAACCGGCGTTACGGATCGAAACGGGCTTGCAAAGCCGTTGCCCGGGAAGAACATCGCAGGATCCGCAAACTCACCATGAACATGAGGCCGGCTGGCAAATGCCGGGTAGAATTCGCGGCCCTTGGTCTGGGGGTTGCGCGGTTGCGACCTCAGGCGCGAATCATCTGCGCTCCGCGGGCGAGACCGAGGAGGTGGAGATCACGTCATCGCATAAACCGGCGAACCTGGAACAGAGGCATCCCCGTTTCACTCAGCAAAGAACCGCAACACCATGAAAACGCATCACCCGACCATCGAACAGCTCGAATCCCGAATCGCGCCGGCATCGGTCGTCGTCATGCACGACGCTAACGGCGACGTGATTAGGTTCACCTCCTCGCTGGGCGACCTCACCGGCCTTGTGACCAGCAGCGGGGCGCTGCCGGACGGGCATCACGACCAATTCACCGTGAACCTGACGTCAACGATCTTCAAGGGCACGAATCTTAGCGTCACCGTCACCAAGGGACCACACGGCGACGGTCATCTAGCCAATCTGATCATCGACGCGGGGAGCAACAACCTTGGCAACGTCTCGATCGCCGGCGACCTTGGCTATATCACCGCCGGAAGCGGCGATGTGTTCGTGCCGGCAATCAAGTCGCTCAAGGTCAACTCAATCGGCTTGTTTGAGGCGGAGGGGGGGGTGGCCGAGAGGTCGAGTATCACCGGCTCGCTTGGGAAATTGATCGTCGAGGGCGGCATGGATGGCACGTGGCTGACTGTCAGCCAGAACATCGGCTCCATCTCCATCGGCGGGTCCCTCCTGGGCGGGACCAGCGACCGTTCTAATGACGGCGATATCTTCGCTGGGGAGGCCATTGGCAAGGTCCACGTCGGGCAAAACGTGCGAGGAGGCGACGAAAACTTCGATGGGACCATCACGGCCATGACCACGCTGGGCGCCGTAACCGTAGGCGGTTCGGTCTATGGTGGCGCCGGCCTGTACAGCGGCTCGATCGGAGGAGGCGCCAATGTGGCCAGCGTGGCCATCGGCGGTTCAATCATCGGCGGGGAAGGCGAATACAGCGGCGACGTTTATGGCGCCTACAACGAGAACGGCACGGTGGGCAAAGTGACCGTCGGCGGCTCGCTCGTGGGCGGCGAGGGAGAATTTAGCGGACTGATCGGATACTCGAACGGGGGAGCGAATAATGTCTCATTGACGACCGTGGTCATCGGCAAAGACATCGTCGGCGCCGATGGAGAAAAGTCGGGAGCGGTGTATGCCAACGGTGGTTCGATCGGCACCCTTACATTGAAAGGATCGCTGATCGGAGGTTCGAACGCGGGGTCCGGACTTATCACGGCGGACCAGGGGGCTGAAGCCATTTTCATAGGAGGCAGTGTCTATGGCGGCAGCGGCGTCGCCAGCGCGAGAATTTATATTAATGGGAGCATTGACGAGTTGAGCATCCAGGGGAGCCTCTGCGGCGGAGTTGGGAGTGCGAGCGGGGAAGTTTTTTGCTCCGCAACAATTGGCGTGCTGAATATCCACGGCAACGTGCTGGGCGGGGGTGGCACTGGTTCTGGCGCGGTCATGGCGACAGCCGTGACCACGGAAACCATTGGAGGCGTTGTCGTGCCAGGCACCTCCACCGGCAGCGGTACCGTTACGCCCGCCTGATCCCCAGCGCCGGTGAAAGGGGCCCGAGGCGGAGGAAAAACCCATTCCGCGCCATCGGTGGTATCGCAACCGATGCCCCGCCTGGCAGGAGGCCATATCCTTGCGTAGCCCCCTCGGCCAAAACCGAGACGCCCGGCGGCGCCGCCATCATCTCCGCGAGCTGCTCGACGGCCTCGTAAACATCACCGGAGTAAAAAGGTTGGCCGATGAAAGCGCCGCGCCGGTGGGAAGTGTGTGAGAATTGATAATTGATAATCTAAAATTGCTAATTGATTATAAGTGCCGCCTCCGGCGGCCAATATTTTTCAATCAGCAATCCGAGATCAGCAATCAGCAATTCGCATTTTGTGTAGCGGCACACATGCTCCACTCAATTAGCAATTCTAGATTATCAATTATCAATTCTCTTCACCACCGCCCACTTATCCGCCACCACTCCCTTCCCATATCTCATTACCCAGGCCTTCGTAAATTCCGCGCCGAAGAAGAGGATGCAGGCCGAGTAATAGACCCAGATCAGGATCACCATCGCCGAACCCGCCGCGCCGTAATAGGAGGCAACGCCGCTCTTGCCCAGGTAGAATCCGATCAGGAACTTGCCGATCGTAAACAGGAAGGCCGCGCAAATCGCCCCGGCCAGCACGTCGCGCCATCGCAGGATCACGTTGGGGAGCACCTTGAAGATGATCGCAAAAAGCACCGTCGTAATCCCCATCGAGAGCGCCAGGTCTGTCGCCTGCCAGAAAAATCCCGGCAGCGCGACCCTTTCGCGCAAGACATCGCCAAACGCCGCCAGCCCCGCGCTCACCAGCAGCGACATTAAAAAGAACAGCCCCACGCAGAGCACCGCCAGCAGCGATATGACGCGCCCCCGGGCAATCCGCACCAGCGCGTTGCCCGGCTTGATCTCGACTCCCCAGATCGTATTCAGCGCATCCTTCAATTCCATAAAAACTCCGGACGCACCGAAGAACAGCATCGCCAGACCCACGATCGTCGCCGAGTAACTCGCCGTCCTTTGCGCCGCGCTCACCAGCAACGCCTGGATCGCTTCCGCCGTGCGAATACCCGCCAGGTCCTGCAATTGCGCCGCGACGCGCCCCCGCGCCGCATCCTCGCCATAGATGATGCCGGCAACCGAAATCGCGATGATCAGCACCGGCGCCATCGAGAACACCGAGTAATACGCCAGCGCCGCGCTCAGCCGCATCGAGTTGTCCGCGTTCCAGCCCGCCGCGCTCGCCCGCAGCAACGGCCAGATATCACGGATGCGCATGCCGCTGATCCGCGCCGTCGTCGAGGGCGTGGATGGACGCGAGGCCGGGAAAATATTCATTGCGCACCATTGGTGGTATCACAACTGATGCCCCGCTTGGTAGGACGCAATATCCGTGCGCAGTCCCTCGGCCAGGACTGAGCCGGCCGGCGCCAGGGAGAGCGCGCGCTGCGCCGTTTGCAGAGCGCTGGCGAAGTCCCCGGTTTCGGCGTATGCGGCAGCCAGCGTGCGAAGCACCGCCGGGTCGCTGCCGCCCGTCGATTGCGCCGCCCGCGTGGCCAACTCGAGCGCTCTCCGGCCATCGCGCAGATTCTGCTCCGGCGCCGTGGCGAGCATCCATGCCAAAATGTTTTCCACTTTCCCATTAGTCGGCTCGATTTGCACCGCCGCCTGGTAGGCGCCGATCGCCCCCGCGACATCTCCCTGCTGGAGAAGCAGCTTTCCAAGACTGTCTTGCGCCTCAAAGTAATCCGGGTCAGCGCGCACCGCCTGCCGGTATGCCGCGACTGCCTCATCCATCCGCCCCTCGATCAGTAATGCATAACCAAGTCCAAACCATCCCTCCGCGAATGTCGGATTCTCCTGCAGGACAATGTGAAACTGAGCGATTGCATCTTCAATCCGCCCCTGCCGAAGCAGCACGTAACCCAGATTGTAGCGGGCTTCGGCGTAGTGGGGGCTGATTTGCAAGGCAGCTTCAAACTCGGCAATCGCCTCGTTTGTCCGGCCCTCGTCGAGCAGCGTCCGTCCCAGGCTGTAGTGCGCCCCCGAATCGCGCGGATCGAGCCGCAATACTTCCCGGAACTCGGCAATCGCCTGGTCCGTCTCACCGAGCTTGGCTTCGGCGTCCCCGAGGTTATAATGGGCCAGTGAGTTATCCCGCGTCGACTCCAGCGTATGTTCCCACAAGCCGATGCTATCATGCCAGTAACCCACCTGCCGCCACGCCGCGACCATCAGCGCGCAAACAATGACGGCCGCGAGACACGCCGCCGCAATCCTCCTCCCATTCCGCTCCCCGGCCCACGCTGACACAAGCCAGACCAGCCCGAAACAGAGCCCTATCTCCGGCAGGTAAGTGTAACGGTCGGCGAATGCATCGTTGCTGGTTTGCATGATGCCGATCACCGGCACCAGCATCCCGACAAACCAAAGCCAGCCGGCGAGCAAAAAGGGATATCTCGGGCGCACGCTCCAGGCGCCCGCCGTAATCACGATCAATAGCAAAATCGCCCCCGCAACCTCCCATGCCGGCGACCCACCCTTGGGCAGCGGATAAAGCACGGCGAGATTGGCGGGATCGAAGAACTTGGATAGATAATCAACATAGGCGATGGGCGCATTGGCCGGGTAACTCGAAATCGGATCCGTTCCGGCCCGCAGCGCTACGACCGCCGCGATGCTCGAAAGCGCCGATAAACCAAAGAGCGGCAACTTTTCCAAAATCAGCTTCCGAAACTGCGAGCCGTCCCGCAGCCGCCCCAGCGGCCAGTAATCCAAAAGCAAAAGCACGCACGGAACCGTCACCAGCATCGGCTTGCTCAACAGGCCAAGCGCAAACCAGGCCAGCACCATCGCATACCGGCCCCGCGATGGACCGCGTGCATAACTCACATAAGCCCACAGCGTCAGCATGAAGAAGAAGCCGCTCAGAACGTCCTTGCACTCCGATATCCAGGCCACCGACTCCACCCGCAAAGGATGAACCGCAAAGAGCGCCGCCACAACCGCGCTCTCCCACAACCTCCCCGTCATCCGTATAAAAAGCAAAAAGAGCATCACTACGGAGGCGGCGTGCAGCAAGACATTGACCACATGATATCCCCCCGCCCTAAGCCCGAAAAACTGGTGCTCGATCAATATCACGATGACCGTCAGCGGATGCCAATGTCCCGCCACTACATGCGTAAACGCCCACCCGATCCCGGCCCACGAAAGCCCCTTCAAGACAATCGGATTTTCATAGACATATCCCCCGTCGTCAAAATTCACGAACCCAAATCCCGCCGTCCTCCCAAACACCAGGGCAACCATCGCCACCAGCACCGCGCAAACGCCGGCCAAAATCAAACCTCTCCCCGAATATTTCGGATCAACGGCCGGAGTTCCTGTCACTGCTCGCATCGTCTGCCCACAAAGTGCCGCTCGAACGCCCCCGCCTCAAGCCAAATGCCCCTAAACGAATCCTTCGGCCAGGCCGTTCGTGACGTTATCGCGATGTGCCAATCAAAAGGTGGTTGTAATTCGAACAAGAACCCGGAGCCTCCGGGGCCCGAACCCGCAACCTCTGGCGTGACGGGGCAATGTTTTACCCTGGAGAAGCCGGTCAGTTGCCACTTTGTTGCCAGTTTTTAGCCCTCAATGCCGGCTCTGCGGCGGCATTGACGGAAGGCCGCTTTCAGGGCAGCTTTGGGAGCTTATGAAGAGGCCGAAGCCAACGAAGAGCTGGGACCCGTTCGCGGAAAAGATCCGCGCGCGCCGCCGGGATCGTATTCGCCTGGCAACCGGCAAAGTGACCGTGGACGAGCTCCAGCGGGAGAACGCCTTTATTCAAAATGCCCGCGATTGCAAAATCGTGGACCCGAATCCGGCGAACGCCTTCCTCTAACATTCAAGGGTGTGTTCGATGGCCGATTCCGATGCCGTACCATTCGGCGCCTATGACGGAATCCTGGCTTTGTTGGGCGGCTCTGACGGGCCAATCGTTGCTTGCGGTCAGGCGGTAAACTTCTGGGCCGATAGATTCCACATGGAGGAGCCGCGCCTGGAGGCGCTCCGCCCCTTCATCAGCAAGGATTTGGATATCCTCGGCGACCTGGCCTCCGCCGAACACATCGCCAGGGTCACAGAATCCGAAATCCAACGTCCGCCTCGGGGTGCTACGCCGGTTCTGGCAAACATCCACCTGAAGGCCGGCGGCGCCGTCCGGCTCGTGCAGGTGCTCTATCAAATCCCAGGTCTGAACACGAATGATGTGCGGAAAGAAGCCATTAGCGTCGATGTGTCCGGCTACACCATTCGGGTGGCTGACCCGATCACGCTACTGGCCGGAAAAATCTATAACGTTGCACATTTTGATCAAAAGAACCGGAATGATATCCAGCACGTTAGAATCCTCTGCTTATGTGTTCCCATTTTCCTGTCAAAGCGAGTCACCGCGGCAGAGAAGCTCCCCAAAGCGGCGAGGACCTGCCTGGATAGTCTTGAACGAGTGTTGACCCTGTCCGCCTCGCCCGATGCCGCGAAAGTAGGCGTTGTTCTGGGCATCAATTGGCTGGACCTAATCCCGCTCGGGGCGCTGAGCGCCTCGCCCAACGGCAAGCTGCAAGCATTTGCGGAGAAGAGATTGAAGCACTGGCGCGCGGGCTAGGACCTCCCGCTGATCAAGGATAGCTGAAAACGTCAAGGAATTCGGGCCGCTTACAAACGGAGCCTACGGGGCTCGAACCCGCAACCTCTGCCGTGACAGGGCAGCGCTCTAACCAATTGAGCTAAGGCTCCCTCGCGATCAAACGAGCCGCGCAACGTAAGATGCCCCCGTGCCGCTGGCAATGATTTTCTGCCCGGGCACGAAATTCCAAATCCAAAAGCCGAATCTCGAACGATCCGGCACGCCCGAGTCCCGCTTCGCCGGGGTCACCCCCTCGCTTTTCCCCCGGGCGCCCCCCTCAGCCTCGGCCCTTTCGAATTCCGAATTTCGAATTTCGAATTTCCCACCCCATCCGGTCGGAGTTGCCAACCGGCCCCGATTGCAGTATTCCGAGCTTCCCTTTTTCCCATGGAAATTCCGAAAGTCCTTGTTGCCGATCCTGTTTCCGACCGCGGCGTGACCGAGTTGCGCGGCGCGGGCGAGCTGGATGTCACCGTGAAAACCGGGCTGAAGGAGGATCAGCTCATCGAGATCATCCCCGATTTCTCGGCGCTCGTCGTCCGCAGCCAGACAAAGGCCACCGCGAAGCTCATCGAAGCCGCGCCCAGGCTCAAGGTCATCGGCCGCGCCGGCGTCGGCGTCGATAACGTGGACGTGGAGGCCGCCACGCGCCGCGGCGTCATCGTCATGAATACGCCCGGCGGCAACACCATCTCCACCGCCGAGCACAGCTTCTCGCTCCTCATGTCGCTGGCGCGAAAAATCCCGCAGGCCCACGCCTCCGTCAAGGCCGGCAAATGGGACCGCAAGAGCTTCGAAGGCATCGAGCTCTTCGACAAAACGCTCGCCATCCTCGGCATGGGCCGCATCGGCAAGGAAGTCGCCCGCCGCGCCATGGCTTTTGGCATGCGCGTGCTCGCCTATGATCCGTATCTCTCCGCCAGCATGGCCCGCTCGCTCCAGGTCGAGCTTGTCGAGCACCTCGATGACATCCTGCCCCGCGCCGATTTCATCACCATGCACATGCCCGCCACGCCCGAGACCCATCACATGCTCGACGCCGCCCGCCTCGCCAAAACCAAGCGCGGCGTCCGCATCATCAATTGCGCCCGCGGCGGCCTCGTGGACGAAGCCGCTCTTTTCGATGCGCTCCAGAGCGGCCAGGTCGGCGGCGCCGCGCTCGATGTTTATGAAAAAGAACCGCCTCCCGCGGATTTTCCATTGCGCGATTTGCCGAACGTCGTGCTGACTCCGCACCTTGGCGCGTCCACCGCCGAGGCCCAGGAAAGCGTCGGCATCGAGATCGCCCAGGCCATCCGCGCCGTGCTGCTCCACGGCGAAATCCGCAACGCCGTCAACATGCCCACCATCGACGCCAAGACCCTCGAAATCATCGGCCCGTACCTCTCTCTCGGCGAAAAACTCGGTCGGCTCCTCTCCCAGATCGCCCCAAAGCGCTGCGAGCGGCTCAACATCAATTACTCCGGCAGGGTCTCCGAAGTCGACACCGCCGCCGTCACCCGCTCCGTGCTCAAAGGCTACCTCCTTGCCGCCTGCGGCCGCGAAGTCAACCAGGTCAACGCACCCGCCCTCGCCGCAAATCTCGGCCTCAAGGTCACCGAGTCCCGCATCAGCGCCCCCGGCGATTTCACCGACCTCATCGAACTCTCCGCCGGCTGCAACGGCGAAAACGTCTCGGTCGCCGGCACTTTCTTCGGCGCCACGCCCCGCATCGTGAAGATCAACAACCGCCACCTCGAGGCGCGTCCCGAGGGCGTCCTGCTGCTGCTGGAAAATCGCGACCGCCCCGGCATCGTCGGCCTGCTCGGCAGCGTGCTCGGCGCCAACAAAGTCAACATCGCCGGCATGTCGCTCAGCCGCAATGAAGCCGGCGGCGAAGCCATCACCGTGCTCAATCTCGACACGCCGCCCCGCCAGGACGTGCTCGATCAACTTCAATCCCAGGCCCAGGGCGACATCCGCTCGGCGCAGGTGATCCAGTTGTGAAATTACACGTCGATACGCACGCGGAACCCGCCGCCGATGAAACGGTCGTCCGCTTTTTCACCAGGCAGCAGCGCGGTGAAATCCCCTCGCCCGTCTCCGAATCGGAATGGTCCGCCGCGCCCAACGCCACGCTGCTTCTCCATCACGCCCGCACGCTCTGCGTCGGCCTGGGCGATGCCCCAAAGCTGACCGCACAGACCCTCCGCACCGCCGCCGGCGCCGCCGTGCGCCTTCTGCAAAAAGCCGGACGCCGCGACGCCGCGCTCGACCTGCGCCCTTATGCAAAGTGGATTGGGGCCGCCACCGACGGAGCGGTGCTCGGCCAGTACACATTCCAGGATTTTAAAAAAACCAAGCTGGCCGAAATGAAGAGCCTGCGCCTCATCGTCAAGGCGCGCGACCTCGGCAAATCGCAAAAGGCCGCACGCCGCGCCGAAATCGCCGCCGTGGCCGCCAATCTCGCGCGCGAAATCGGCAACCAGCCCGGCAACTTGATCTATCCCGAGACGCTCGCCGCAGAATGCCGCCACCTCGCCAAACAGGAAAAGCTCAAGGCGGCCGTGCTCGAGGAAAAGCAATTGAAAAAAGGAGGCTTCGGCGGTCTCGTCGCCGTCGGCTCGGGCAGCGCCCGCCCGCCCCGTTTGATCGTGCTGCGCCACGACGGCGGCCGCCCCGGGGAGCCGCCCATCGCCCTCGTGGGCAAGGCGATCACTTTTGACACCGGAGGCATTTCCATCAAGTTGGCGGATCGGATGGAAGAGATGATCTGGGACAAATGCGGCGGCATGGCCGTGCTCGGCGCGATGGTCGGCATCGCCCGGCTGAAGCTCAAGCGCAACGTCGTCGGCATCATCGCCGCCGCCGAGAACATGCCGTCCTCGAGCGCCTACCGCCCCGGCGATATCGTGAAAATTTACGACGGCACCTACGTCGAGGTCATCAACACCGATGCCGAAGGCCGCATGGTCCTGGCCGACGCCATCTCCTACGCGCGCAAGGATTGCAAGGCGCGCGCCATCGTCGACCTAGCCACCCTCACCGGCGCATGCGTAGTCGCCCTGGGCGAATATGCCGCCGGCCTCTGGAGCACCTCCGACTCCCTCCAGGCCGCGCTCCTGGCTGCCTCCGGAAAAACCGGCGAGCGCCTCTGGCCCATGCCCCTTTACGACGAATTCACCGATCAAATGAAAAGCGACGTCGCCGTCTTGAAAAACGCCGGCGGCCGCTGGGGCGGCGCCTGCACCGCCGCCGCATTCCTCAAGGCTTTCGCCGCGGACACCGATTGGGCGCACCTGGACATTGCCCCCGTCGCCTACATCACCAAAGCCCGCCCCGACCTGGCCCGCGGCGCCACCGGCTTCGGCACAAGACTGCTAATCGACCTGGTCGAATCCTGGCCAAAGTAGGCCCAAGAGATTGCTGATTGCTGATGTGAGATTGCTGATTGGGGGAGGGGGGGCGGGCCGCTACACAAAACAGGAATTGCTGATTGCTGATCTCGGATTGCTGATTTTGAAATTTGGCCGCCGCAGGCGGCGTTTGTGATGAATTGAAATTCCGGCCCGAATCTGTTCTGCCGCGCCGAAGAATCGATTCTGCCAATCAGCAATCTTACATCAGCAATCAGCAATCGGTAATTTTGCGTAGCGGCCCCCAGCCGCTCTCCCAATTGCTAATCTAAAATTGCAAATTGAAATAAATGCCGCCTCGGGCGGCCAACTTTTTCAATCAGCAATCTCACATCAGCAATCAGCAATTCCTGTTTTGTGTACCCGCCCCACCCTTCCCCAAAATTAGCAATTTCAGATTAGCAATTATCAATCCTCAATTCCCCCCATGCCTCTCATTCCACCGCACCGCCGCGCTCAGCAGCTCCGTCGCCCCGTGGATCCCGATCTTCTCCCGGATATTCCCGCAATGCACCTGCACCGTCTTGATGCTGATGCCCAGCGTCTCTGAAATCTGCCGCGTTGAATTGCCACGCCCCAGGAACCGGAATATTTCCATCTCCCGGTCGCTCAACAAGCTCAGGTCCACATCCTCCGGCGGCGCCGCTCCCTCGGCCGGCGGCACGGCCTCCCGGCTCACGTACGGGTTTCCGTTGAGGACATCCCGAATCGCGCTGCAAATCTTCCGAGTCGTCTCCCGCTTGACCACGTAGCCGCTGGCGCCCGCGCGCATCGCTCGCCGCGCGTACAGCGGCGAGTCGTGCATCGACAGCACGATGATTTCCATTTGCGGAAAGTGCCCTTTCACCTCCGCGATGAGGTCGAACCCCGAGCAATCCTTCAGCGAAATATCGAGCACCGCCACGTCCGGCCGCCGCTTCTCCATCGCCTCGATGCACCCTTCGCGGCCCTCTGTCTGCCCGCAAACCATCAGGTCTTCCTGTTGGTTGATGACATTGGCCAGCCATTCGCGCACCAGCGGGTGATCGTCCACCAGGAATACGCGCCGGCGGGTTTGTGGCTTGACGGGGGGGCGTTCTGCGAGGGTTGTCATTTTCGGGTCGCCGTCCATGGCATGATCGACGCTTCTTTGTTGCACCGAAAATGCCCCGCGGGCAAGGCGGATTCTCCTCCCGCCTCATGCCGCCCACCCGCCCTACTCCATTGTCTTAATTCGGCAACCCGTTCCCCTCATGGAACGAACAAATCACTATTGCCCCCGGGCTGCTCTCCTTCAGCGCCAGCGTCCCGCCGATCATCGACGCCCGGTACTTCATGTTTCGCAGCCCCATCCCGTGCCCGACCTGCGCCGCCGGGCCCAGCCCGCACCCGTCGTCCCGAACGCTGAGCGTCGCCAGCGATCCATCCTTGCGCAGCCGGATTTCGATCCGGCTCGCCTTCCCATGCCGGATCGCGTTGTGAACCGCCTCCTGCGCGATCCGGTACAGGTGCGTCGTCACCGCCGAATCGTGGATCAAAATCGGCTCTTCATACGCGAAACTGCACGCCACCTTGAACTGGCCGGTAAAATGCGCCGCCAGATCGTTCAACGCCGCCAGCAACCCCTCCCCTTCCGTGTCGATCGGCGACAGCCCCGCCGCCAGACCCCGCGCCATCGATATCGCGTCTTCGATCAACCCCACCACACGGTCCGCGTCCTCCACCTCGGGCGCGTCTCGCGCCGCCAGTTTCTCACTCAGAAATTGCTCCGCCAGCGCCGTCCCGGTCAGGTGCTGGCAGAGGCTGTCGTGGATGTCGCGTCCGATTCGCCGCTGCTCCCGCTCGCTGATCACCAGGATTTCCGTCTCCAGCCGCTTCCGCTCCGCCAGTTCGGAACTGAGCACCGCCGTGCGATCCCGCACCCGTTGCTCAAGCGTATCCTGCACATGCCTCAGGCTGCGCAATAACCGCACTACGATCAGATAGAACGCCAGCAGGATCGCCGCGTTCCAGAACGGCGCGAAGTGATTCGAGTACCGCTCCCCGGTCAGGAAACTGATGAACGAGGTCGCAAACGCGCTCACCACGCTTGCCCCCACGCCGCATGCGCCCCCCAGGTACCACGCGGCCAGCCCTATCGCCAGCAGGTAAAACACCGTGCACGATACCTGATACCCCGTCAGATAATCGACCGCGGCCACCGCGACCAAAATGGCCGACGTTAGCGCGAAAACAATCGCCCGCGGCAGCCGGTCCAAATAATGAATCCGCCCGGCCTGGTTGTATTTAATTGCCGTATTATCCATTTCTTGTTCCATCGAGACTAAGTCGCGGCACATCGCACCGGGCGATTCTCATGCGCGTCTCTTCACTTATCTTCATGTTAGTCATTATATGGAGCAGGCCGGCCCGGGGCGGCAGGCGGAGCACACCCCGGAACCGGCCTGACCATGCTGTAATTATCAGGCCGCCGGTGAGTAATCCGGCAATCCCGGTCCCGGCTCGGCCGCCGATCCCGACGCGGTCGTGACATGACCGTGATGGGAGACCACCGCCTCCGGATATGCCTCTCCGCCGTGCTCGTGCAGGTCCAGCCCTTCCAGCTCGCCTTCGCGCGATACGCGCAGCGTGCCGGTCGCCTTCACGGCGTACATCAGGATCATGGAAGCCACAAACACTCCCAGGCAAATCGACGTGTTTCCAATGATTTGCGCGACCACTTGGTTGCAGCCTCCGCCGTAGAACAAGCCCGCCACCGGCGCCGAGTTATCCGCGCCCGTTGGTGTTGGTGCGCCAAATTCCCCTGTGGCAAAGAGCCCGAGGCTGTAAGTGCCCCACATCCCCGCCAGCCCATGCACCGGCCACGCACCGCACGGATCGTCGATTCGCAGCCACTCGAGGAGGTCGGTGCCCCACACCACCACCACTCCGGCTATCGCGCCGATCATGATCGCGCCGAAACCCGAGACCCAGTAGCACGGGCAGGTGATCGCCACCAGCCCCGCCAGCAATCCATTCAGGCACATTCCGCAATCCCATTTCCGCGCCCGCGGGTAAACAAAGAACATCGCGGCAAGGCCGCCGGCGCACGCCGCCAGCGTCGTGTTGGTTGCCACGCGCGCCACGCCGATGTAATCCATCGCGGAGAGCGTGCTGCCAGGGTTGAACCCGTACCAGCCGAACCACAGGATGATCGCTCCCACCGCCGCGATCAGCATGTTGTGCGCGGGCATAGGCCCGCCGCCGTCCCGCTTGAACTTGCGTCCCAGCCGCGGCCCGAGCACGATCGCTCCCGCCAGCGCAATCGTCCCGCCGATCGTATGCACGATGGTCGAGCCCGCGAAATCATGGAACGGCGCCGCTTTCCAGAACGGGATCGCATTCAGCCAGCCGTCCGGCCCCCACGCCCAATGCCCGAAGATCGGGTAAATGAATCCACTCACCCCGATGCTGTACCAGAGGTCGCCCCAGAATCCCGTGCGCCCCACCATCGCGCCCGAGGTGATCGTCGAGCACGTGTCGGCAAACGCGAACTGGAACAGGAACACCGCGATGGTCGCCACTCCCGTCGTTTCGTAAGTCGCCGGCAGGTTTTGCAGGAAGTACCAGCTATGCCCGTTGCCGTCGCCCCAGCCGATGAACCCATTGCCGTGCCCGAACATCCACGCAAATCCCCAGCAGTAAAACAGGATCCCGCAAAGGCTGGTATCCACCACCCCCTCGAGCATGACGTTGATAGATTCCCGCGTTCGCGCAAAGCCCGCCTCCAGGAACATGAAGCCGGCCTGCATGAAGAACACCAGGAACGCCGTGACCAATACCCACATCGTGTTGATCGGATTGACATACGGCGGGTTTTCCGGCGTGGCGGCGGGAGCGGCCGCTGCTGCCGCTGCGGGAGCCACCGCGGGAGCCGCCGGCGCCGTGCTTTGCGCGTGCGCCCTGCCCAGGTACAGGGAAAGCCCGAACATCAGCAGCAGGCAAAGCCCGACGCCAATCGCCTTGCCTCCCAGGATCGCCGCGAAGAGCTTCCTTTCCTTCGGGTCCTTAAGTTTTTCGAAGAATCGATTTATCATAGTTTCAGTTACGCTTTTGTTATTGGTTGTTTTGCTTTGAGGAATGCATCCACCCGGCTCACCGCCGAGGAACGCCCTCCGCGCGCGCCCATTTCATGCGGACGGGCCGCTGCCAGCCCGCAGCGCATTTGCCCCGCGGACATCCCAAGTCGCCTTGACCCACGAGGCGCCCGGCAATGCCGCGAAAGAAGCGGAAATGGTGAATTTTCGGGTGAAGTAAAACGCACGGGCCGCCCCTTAGCACCCACCATGCCAAACGCCCTGGCGAAACGCCGCGCGGGCCATAATACTTTGTATTATTCAGTAATACATTGTATTATGCTGCCTCGCGCCTTGATCCCGCCCTTTTCTCACTTGCACACCCTTTTGCTCAGAAAGTGACACCCTGCTCATTTCCGCGCACCAAATTCCCACCCTCCATGCAGAACAGCCCCAGGCGCTCCTTGTCCACCGCGCTTCCTTGCGCTACGCTGCGCAAAGATGAAGAAAGCCGTCGAGCTTGGGAAATACATCGTCGCGGATCCGCGCATCTGCCATGGCAAACCCACCTACAAAGGCACCCGGGTGATGGTCTGGCAGGTTTTGGAGGCCCTCGAGGACGGAGAATCCTGGGACGAAATCTGCGCCGCATGGCCCGGCTCGGTCACCAGGGAGGCAATCGCAGAGACCATCCGGCTTGCGCGAACCGCAATGCTTTCACCGAAAGGCCACGCGCGACGAACCGCAAAAAGCAGTCAGGCAGCAGCGTAGTCGGCCTTGGCAATGATCGTTCTCGACGAGAACATTCGCGATTCTCACGCAGACCTGTTGCGCAAGAGCGGAATCGCGGCTCGAAAAATCGGAGTGGATTTGATGCCCAAAGGGGCAAGCGATGCAGACATCATTCCCATTCTGCACCGGCTGAAGCAGCCCGCCTTCTTCACCCACGATGCCGATTTCTGGGATCCCAAGTTATCGCATTCAGCCTACTGCATCGTCCATTTGGCCGTGAAGCCGCGTGACGCGGCCTTCTACATTCGCCGCATCCTCCGCCATCCGCGATTTGCCACATCCGCGAAGAGGCTGGGCAAGGTCATTCAGATTCGCCCCACCGGGTTAACCGTATATGGCTCGAGCCATCGTAAACCAGAAGGCATCCCGTGGCCATAGCGGCAATGCCACGGACAATGGTAGTTCTGCGGCCTTAATTCGGCAACCCGTTGCCCTCGCGAAACGAGCACGTCACCTCGGTGCCCGGATCCAGCGCCCCGATCGTCAGCCTGCCGCCTATCATCGATGCCCGGTACTTCATGTTTCGCAGCCCCATTCCCGCCGGGATCGTCTTGGGCAGCCCGCATCCATCGTCGCGCACTGCCAGCGTAACCAGCGAACCCTCCTTTTCCAGGTGGATCCAAATGTTGCGCGCCTTCCCATGGCGAATCGCGTTGTGCACCGCTTCCTGGATGATGCGGTAAAGGTGCGTGGTCACCGTGGCGTCGTGTATCACGATCGGCTCCTCGTAATCGAAATGGCAGACGACCTTGAACTGCGTCGAAAAATGCGACGCCAGGTCCGCCAGCGCCGAGAGCAGCCCCTCCCCTTCCGTATCGATTGGCGATAGCCCCGCCGCCAGCCCGCGCGCCATCGATATCGCATCCTCGATCAGCCCTATGACCCGGTCCGCGTCCTCGACCTCCGGCGCGTCGCGCGCGATCAGCTTCTCCGCCAGGTACTGCTCGGCCAGCGCCGTCCCGGTCAGGTGCTGGCACAGGCTGTCATGGATGTCCCGCCCGATGCGCTGCTGCTCCCGCTCGCTGATGACCAGGATTTCGCGCTCGAGCCGTTTGCGCTCCGTCAGTTCGCTGCTCAATACCGCCGTCCGCTCGCGCACCCGCCGTTCGAGCGTGTCCTGCACGTGCCGCAGGCTCCGCAGCAGCCAGACGACGACGAGATAGAAACTCAGCACGATCGCCGCGTTCCAAAACGCCACGAAGTGATCGGTGTATCTCGCCCCGCTCAGCATGTCCGTGAGCGTGCTCGCGCCGACGCTCAAAAAACTCACGATCACCCCAAACGTCGCACCGCCGAACCAGGTCGCAAACCCGATGGCCAGCAGGTAGAAAACCGCGCACGATATTTCGTACCCCGTTACATAATCCGCGGCCGCGACCACCGCCAGAATCGCCAGGCTCACCAGCAGGACCACCGGGTGGGGCAGCCGGTCAAAGCCCGACATGCTCCGGTTGAATCTGTTTTTCGCCGGTTGGAATTCCAAGGGCCGAATGATCACCGGCGCCATCTCCCCATTCATATCCGGGTCTTTCGCGGGTTGGGAATTCAAGGGACGAATGGCGGTTGGCTGACTTGAGCCGGTTGATTGGCCCGCGGCGGGCGCAATCATCGGCGCGCCGCGCGTGACCGCGGCTTTGCTTAAGAAACTCGAGGTTCGTCGATTTTCAATCCCCTCGTCAGGACAGCATATCGTGCACCTGCTTCAGCTTCGCGATGATGTTGATGTCCTGGTTGCAGGCCGGCACGCAATCGCCGCACGCGATGCACGCCGAGCCATCCTTGCTCAACGCCCTGTATTCGGCCTGCGCGCGCGAGAATTCGTGGTAATCCAGCGCGTACCGCTCGTAGCGGAAAATGTCCGCGATGGCGATGTGCTCGGGGCAGCTCGATACGCAATCGGAGCAAAGCAGGCAGGTCATCCCCTTGTTGTACGCAGCCAGCAGGCCCAGCGCCTCGCGGTCGTTCGCCGCCATGGTGCTGTGGACCATCGCCCCCACGTTCTCCTGCAATTGCGGAAAGCTCTTGTTGCAGATTGTCGCCGCCGTCAGGTTCGGGTTGGACATCAGCCACTTCACCATCGCCGCCCCCGGCGTGCTGCCCGCGAAACGCGGCTCCGCCAGCAGCGCCTGCACCTTCGCGTCCTGCTGCGCCCGCCCCACGCCGCCCATCGTCTTCATCGCAATCGTCCCGATGTTGCTCTTCTTCGCCAGAGCCAGCAGGTCGTCCACTTCCTTCCTTTCCCCGTAACTATAAAAGAACTGCGCCGCCTCGAATGGCGAATTGCTGTCGATGAGATAACTCAATACCTCCCACGCCATATCTCCCCCGATGTCCTTGAAGTGATGCTGTGAAAGCGCCAGGTGATTCACCAGCCCCTCCTTCTTCAGCCGGTTGAACGCGTTGACGATTCCCATGTTCGTCTTCGCCTCCTCGATCGAGTGGTAACCCACGTGAAACTTGAATACATCGTAATAACCCACGCCCGACCTCGCCACGCATTGTTTGACGAACTGGTAGTGCTGCTCCTCGTCGATCTGCCCCGTCTTGAAGCTCCCATTCACCCGGTCCACCACGCACTCCAGGTGATACGACTCCCGAGGCTGGCTCTTGATCGCCGCGGGGAATCGCGACGCGTCCCACACCTGCGATTTGTGCCAGTAGTTCACCCCCGCCTGCACCGCCAGCGGGATCACATCGGGGCTCCAGTCAGACGCCCCCACCAGCGTGCTGATTTGCAGGCCGGTCCGCCCGTACTGGCGCGTCGGCAGTTTTCCAATGCTATCCTGGGCGAACGCGCGTCCTCCCAGGCCGCTCAATGCTATCCCGGTCGCGCCTGCGGCGCCCGCCCGGATGAAATCCCTTCGTGTCACTCCGTTTGCTTGATTGTTTTGGTCGTTCATGGGGTGCTTGAGGTTGAAATGGCTTGAAAGGGCAAATCGCCGCCAGCGCAATTTCATCGCGAGCGTAGCCCGGCAGCCCCGCGATTCCCATCAAAAAATTCGCCCGAAAAACCCGGTAAAAATCGGGAATCGACCCGGGAGCCGGATTCTCCTACCCCGTCCGTAATGAAACCGTTACGGAACAACCGCCCCTTTTAAGCGGCAAACCGCATAAATCTTGCTATTGTTTCCGTTCCAGCGAGCCACTCATGTCATTCTCCGCCGATAGCCGGGCACCCCGGCCTTTTCCGGCAGCAGTCTGGTTGCTGCTCGTTGTCCTATCGTGCCTGCTCCTCCCGGCGGACGCCCCGGCCGCCGAGTTGCAAGTCCTCCACGGCCACGTGCCGCCCGTGACGGCCCGGCTTTCGCCGGTGGGCCGGCTCGACCCTGGCCGCCATCTCAGCCTCGCGATTGCCCTGCCCCTGCGCAACCAGCAGGCGCTCTCCGCCCTGCTCCAGCAGCTTTACGATCCCACCAGCCCCACCTACCGCCATTTCCTCACCCCGGCCCAGTTCACCCAGCAATTCGGCCCGGCCCCCGACGATTACGCCGCCGTGGTCGCCTTTGCCAAAGCCCACAATCTCACCGTCACCGGCCGTTATCCCAACCGCCTCGTGCTCGATGTCGACGGCGCCGTCTCCGACATCGAGAAGACATTTCACGTGACGATGCGCGTTTACAATCATCCCACGGAAAACCGCACCTTCTACGCCCCGGATGTCGAACCCTCCCTCGATCTCGCCGTCCCCATTTCCCACATCAGCGGCCTCGATGACTTTTCGCCCCCGCGCCCGCGCCTCCGGCCCAGCCGCGCCACCGCCAAACCACAGACCGGTTCCGGCGCCGGTGGCACCTATATGGGCAGCGATTTCCGCAATGCCTACGTCCCGGGCGTGGCGCTGACCGGCTCCGGCCAATCGGTCGGCCTCCTGGAATTCGACGGCTACACCACCAGCGACATCACCACCTACGAGCAAGAGGCCGGTCTGCCCGACGTCCCGCTGGACAACGTCCTGCTCGACGATTTCGACGGCGACCCCACCGCCACCAGCGGCCCGGTTGAAGTCTCGCTCGACATCGAAGTCGCCATCTCCATGGCTCCCGGCCTCACCCAGGTCATCGTCTACGAAGCCGGCCCCGACGGCAACTGGCACGACATCCTCAACCGCATGGCCTCGGACGATCTCGCCAAATCCCTCAGTTGCTCCTGGTACATCCCCGGTGGCGCCGAGGATCCCGTCGCCGACACCATCTTCCAGGAGATGTCCGCACAGGGCCAATCCTTCTTCAGCGCCTCGGGCGATAGCGACGCCTACACCGGCCTAATCCCCTTCCCCAGCGATGACCCCTACATCACCCAGGTCGGTGGCACCACCCTTACCGATAGCGGCACCGGCGGCGCATGGGTTTCCGAGACAACATGGAATTGGGGCTACGACTCGGAAGCGAAGGCCTACGTCGGCAGCAGTGGCGGCATCAGCACCCAGTACTCGATTCCCACCTGGCAGCAGGGCGTCAGCATGGCCACCAACCAGGGCTCGACCACCATGCGCAATGTCCCCGACGTCGCACTGACCGCCAACAATGTCGACGTCCGCGAAGGCGGCGAAAACCAGGACGTCGGCGGCACCAGTTGCGCCGCGCCCTTGTGGGCCGGCTTTACTGCGCTGGTCAATCAACAGGCTGCCGCCAACGGTGATAACCCGGTCGGCTTCGTCAACCCGGCCCTCTATGCCATCGCCGCCAGTTCCCAATACGACGCCTGTTTCCACGACACCACCACCGGCAACAACTTCAGCCTCGAGCAGCCCCACCAAATTCGCCGCCGTGACCGGCTACGATCTCTGCACCGGCCTCGGCACGCCCAACGGCGCGGCGTTGATCAACGCCCTGGCCCAGCCCTCCGATGCCTTGCAAATCTCGGCGACCACCTTTGTCTCCATCGGCCCTGTCGGCGGCCCCTTCTCGCCGCCCGCCTGCACTTACATGGTGGTCAACTCCGGCACAGGCACGCTCAACTGGACCGCCGGCGCGACACAGACCTGGCTCTCCCTTTCCGCGACCGCCGGCACGCTCGGCGCCAGCGGCTCGGCCACTGTTACCGCTTCCATCAATGCCAACGGCAACCTCCTCGCCTCGGGCACTTACTCCGATGTGGTTACTTTCACCGATGTGGCCACCAGCTATACCCAATCCAGTCCCGTAAGTCTCACCGTTGTCGCCCCGCCAGTCATCACCAGCGCCCTCGCCGTCACAGCCACCGGCGGCCATGCCTTCACTTATCAAATTACCGCCAGTAACAATCCAACCAGCTTCACTGCTTCCGGCCTGCCCGCCGGACTGACCCTAACCGCCTCGAACGGTCTCATCTCCGGCACCACTTCGGTAACGGGCACCACCGACGTCACCATCAGCGCCATCAACATCGGCGGCACCGGCAGCGCCGTTCTCGCGCTCAACGTCGTGCCGCCGCCGCCTTCCATCACCAGCTCCCTCAGCACCACCGCTACCAACGGCGCCGCGTTTTCCTATCAAATCACCGCTTCCGGTAATCCCACCGGCTTCGGCGCCGCCGGTCTGCCCGCCGGCCTGAGCGTCAACACCTCCGATGGCGTCATCTCCGGCACCACCACAGCCACCGGCACCAGCAACGTCACCATCAGCGCCGTCAATTCCACCGGCACCGGCAGCGCGATTCTGAGTCTGATCGTCTTGCCGCCGCCCCCCGTCATTACCAGCGCCACCACCGCCACCGCGTCAAACGACGTCGGGTTCAGTTACCAGATTACAGCTTCCAATAACCCGACCACTTATCATGCCTCCGGCCTGCCCTCGGGCCTCCACGCCAGTTCTTCCACCGGCATCATCTCCGGCACCACCACGGCCACCGGCACCAGCAATGTCACCATCAGCGCCATTAACACCGGGGGCACCGGCACCGCCATTCTCGTCCTCGCCGTACTGCCGCCCCATCCCTCTATCACCAGTTCATTGGTCGCCACCGCCAGCAACGGCGTTTCCTTCACTTATCAAATTACCGCGTCCTTTAACCCATCGAGCTTCAACGCCGCCAATCTCCCATCCGGCCTTCTCGTCAATACCTCGAGCGGCCTCATCTCCGGCACCACCACCGCCACCGGCACCAGCGATGTCACCATCAGCGCCATTAACACCGGTGGCACCGGCAGCGCCACCCTTGTCCTCACCGTACTGCCGCCGCCCCCGGTCATCACCAGCGCCACTTCCGCCACCGCTGTCGCCGGCCTGCCATTTAGCTATCTCATTACCGCGTCGAACAATCCCACCTCCTACAACGCCTCCAACTTACCCACCGGCTTGAGTGTCAACGCGTCCACCGGCGTCATCAGCGGCACCGCCTCCGGCTCCGGCACCGCCAATGTTACCATCACCGCCAGTAACTCCGGCGGCTCCGGCAGCGGGCCACTTACCCTCGCCATCATTCCTCAACCCCCGCCCGTCATCCTCACCGGCACGCTCAATACCATATTCTCGCTCACCGGCACCAATGGCTCATTTCCCGGCTCCGATCCCACTGGCGGCGCCGTGCAGGCCGCGAACGGCTCATTCTATGCCGCCATCTCCGCCGGTGGCGCCGCAAACAAGGGCGACCTCGTCGCCTATACCTCGCAGGGCGCTTTCGGCGAAGTACTCGCCTTCACCGGCACCAATGGCAGTTTCCCCGGCGCATCCCCTCGCGCCTCCTTGATCCAGGCGAGCGACAACCAATTCTATGGCACCACCCTCCTCGGTGGTACCGCCAACGGCGGCGCCGCTTTCAAAACTACGCAAGGCGGTTCGTTCACCCTGCTCGCCTCATTCAGCGGAACCAACGGTCTGAACCCCTCCGGCGGACTTATCCAGGCGTCGAACGCCAACTTCTATGGCGCCACCGGCTCCGGCGGCGCTTATGGCAATGGCACTATCTTCACGCTCACCAGCGCCGGCGCACTTACAAGGCTGGTCTCATTTACCGGCACCAATGGCGCCACGCCCATGTCCCCACTGATCCAGACGACTAATGGCAACTTCTACGGCGCCACTTATCAAGGTGGCGCCGCCAACGACGGCACCGTATTTACGATGACCAGCAGCGGCTCGCTCACCACCCTTTGTTCATTTAGCGGTTCCAATGGCGCTTATCCCGCCGGCGGCCTTGTCCAGGCCAGCGACGGTAATTTTTATGGAACCACTTCCCAGGGCGGCAGCGCCAATGACGGCACCCTCTTCCGTGTTACATCCAGCGGTTCTCTGACCACGCTTTGCTCATTCACCGGCGTAGCCGGCGCAAATCCCGGCCAATATCCCCAGGGCTCCCTCATCCAGGCCGCCGACGGCAACCTTTACGGCACCGCCTCTTACGGCGCCGGCGGGAACTACGGCACCCTCTTCAACGTCACACTCAGCGGCTCGCTCTCGACTCTCTACGTATTTACCGATGGCACCGACGGCGCCCATCCGCTCTGCACCCTCGCCCAGGGCAGCGACGGCAATTTTTACGGGACCGCCAGCGCCGGCGGCGCAAGCGGTCTCGGCACCGCCTATAAGTTCACTCCCAACCTTATCGTCTCCGGCACCGTTGGCGCCGCATTCACTTATCAAATCAACGCCACCAATAATCCCACCGGTTACAACGCCACCGGCCTCCCCTCCGGCCTCTCCGTCAATACCTCCACCGGCCTGATCTCCGGCACCGCCGCAAACTCCGGCACCAGCGCGGTTACAGTCAGCGCCACCAACGGCGGCGGCACCGGCAGCGCCATCCTCACCTTTGTCATCCACGCTTCCCCGCTGCCTGTCATCACCAGCGCCCTCGCCGTAACCGCCACCGAAAACCAGCCCTTCCAATACCAGGTCGCCGCCACCAACAATCCCACCAGTTACAACGCCGCCGGCCTGCCCCCCGGTCTTTCCATCAATACCTCCACCGGCATCATCAGCGGCACTTGCACCGTCGGCGGCACGACCAGCGCCATCGCACTTACCGCCAGCAACGCCTACGGCTTTGGCCAGGCCACGCTGAGCCTCACCGTCGAGACCCCCTACTCCGCCTGGCAGGACCAATTCTTCACCCCCACTGACCTTTCCGATCCCGCCATCAGCGGCGACACCGCCGATCCAGCCGGCGACGGCATCCCGAACCTGATGAAATACGCGCTCGGCCTCGACCCATTCTCCAATGGTACAGCCGGCCTGCCCGTCAGCGCCATAATCACCACCGGCAGCGGCAACTATCTGACTTTGACTTACACCCAGGTACTTTCCGACACCGATATCACCTACGCCGTCCAGGTCTCGACAGACATGACTAACTGGAATTCCGGCCCCGGTTACACCGATCCACCCACCTCCGTTAACGACCCCGGCGGCGCAACTCAGACCGTCACCGTCCAATCCGCCACCCCCATCAACGGCGCAACCCCCGTCCAATTCATGCGCCTCCAGGTCACCGGCCCATAGGCCGTTTCAAGTCGCAGAGCAGCCGCCGGCGCCTCACCCGCGCGCCAGCGTGTACTACCCATGAACCGCCACCAAAAAAGGTTCATGGGCTCTCTCTACCCTCGATCCGTCGAGGGGGGATTCTTGCACTTACTCTTTCACTTTCACATGAACCACTCTCCCAATCATCAATTCCCATTTTGCGTGCCGGCTCCGCGCCACTGCCTCTCCCAATCAGCAATCTCAGATCAGCAATCAGCAATTCCTGACTTTGCGTACCGGCTCCGCGCCACTCCCCCAATTAGCAATTTCACATTATCAATTATCAATTCCCCGCCCCCCTAGGCGCCTCCGAACTCAACCCATTCAATCCCTCCTGCTCATGCTCAAATTTCACCGTCGTCCCACCCCCCGTCCGCATTATCTTCAACACGAAGATCGAGTCATAATCCCCATGACTCCACTCCGGCACCTCATTCGGATTTCCCCCATGGTCCCGCATCTCATTCTTCACGAAATCATCCAGCTTCAAATGCTCCCACGCCACGAACACCAGCGCCCCCCGGTACTTCGCCCCATCCAGCTCCTTCTCCAGCCCATCTATATGTGCCAGCCCATAGACCGTATTGATCGGCAAGCCGCACTCGATCGCCGTCGGCCCTATCGTCAATAGCGGCCGCACATAGCAAACCATTTCCTTCTTCCCATCGCTCCCCACCGGTCCTTCCGGCAGCATATCCTCCTTCGGGTCCGGCGCAAAAATGTAATCCGGCTTCCCGAACATCTTCAGCAACACCCGCGGCAACTCCAGCGCCCGGTTCAACCCCTGCGTATCCAGGTTTCCGATTCCATTCTTCGGCTTCTCCCCGTGCCGGATGCAAACAATCGTCTCCACCTGCGCAGCATCAGTTCCCGATGCTCCCCGCGCCACGTACCCATTCGCCGAAAACAGCAGCGCCAGCGGCAAAATCCATGCAACAAACCTACGCCGGTAATTCATATCTTGATCTCCTCGCACCTCATCCCTCCGCAAACTCCAGCGTCGCCAGGTCGGTCACCGGACGAAACCCCTTCAGCTCATGCGACCCCGGCACCGCCACCAGCTTCACATGCGGCGCCAGCCCCTGCGCCGCCGCCGAACTCAACAGGTACGGCAGTTTCAGCGACGCCGCCAGTTTCTCCAGCCGAAACGCAAACGTAACATCATGGCTGTGCAGGCTCTCCTCACCCAGCGTCGGCGCCCCGCCTATCACGACGATCCCCCGATGCACGATCACCCGGAACGGCAGCTCATACCGGTTCCGCATCTTGTGAAAATCCGCCAGCGCCCGCGCCACCTCAGGCAGCATTTCCGGCGTATCCTGCCAAAACCCCAGGAACCCATCCCCCGTGTACTTGTTCACCCGGCCGCCACGCGCCGTCAGCAGGTCCGTCCCCGCCGCCAGCCATTCCCCCACCGTCTTCGCCAGTTGTGCCGGCGGCATCCGCTTGTCCAGCCCGCTGAAATCCACCACGTCCACGATCAGCAGCCACCGCATCTCCATGCGGACATCCACCACCGTCTCTCCCGGCTCAGCCTGCGCCCGCGCCTCCTCGGCAGAGATCGGCTGATGGAACACCAGTTCCACCCCGTGCCCCAGGCTCACTTTGCTCCCATCGTACAGACGCGTCGCCACGATCACCCGGTGCTCCCCCACGTATGTCCCGTTCGTGCTCCCCAGGTCCAGGATCCAAAACTCCCCCGCCTCTTGCGCATGGATCAGCGCATGCCTCCGCGAAATCTTCTCATGCGCGAACGCAAATTGATTCACCGACCGCGAACGGCCCAACGAAGCCGTCCCCTCCAGGGGGAGCCGTTCGCCGTCGGCAGTCTCCAGCCAGGCAGTTGGCGTGGCGATCGAGTCCATGGCCAAATGCTAGACAACTCCCTTCCCAATTTCACGTCCAATATTAAAGCTGCGCGCTTTCGCTTCTTCTTGTCGCGCCAGCGACCGCACGGGGTTCTCAGGGGGACCGTGGCGGCGGAAGGGAGCCGTGGCGGCTGGAGGGCGGGCGAGCAGAGGCGCCGGAAGGGAACCGTGGCGGCTGGCGGGCGGGCGAGCAGAACAGCGCAGCGCATTTCGATGCGCATTTCGGCTCTAGCCACCCTAAGCGTGTTCGGAGTGGAGCTTTAATCCGGAGGCAGACGGCCTCTTTCCTCGATGAGCCCGCGCGCGCTGCCGCCCATTATCAGCAATACCCCGAAGGTCACAGCCTCATGTGCTGATTCCACGAGGCGCGAATCGCGAATTGATCGGCGGGGCTCAACACACCAAGCCTCCGTCCGAGAACGCCTTTCTCGGCCGTTACCAGGCGATCAAGGCGGGCCACCGACGGCTTTGCGAGACCTGCCCGCGGCCAGTCCTTGATTGTCACATCCGATGAATCCGAGTGGAGAACCGAAGTCACACGGCAAATCAGCACGTCCTGCCCCAGATCGAAGAGAACTAGGGCCGGGCGGGGCTTGCTGAACGCACCGGAGGTAAACGGAAACTGGACGATGAAAATCTCGCCAAACACGCGGATCCTTACCGATAGCTATCGTAAACCGAATCCTCCGGGGAATCGTCGCGGATAAATTGCTCGTAAGCTCCCTCTTGCCACTCGGTCTCCTCGGGGTCATCGGCGGTAAGAATGATGATTCTGGCTCGGCCAGCCTTGGGAAGACGCGCGGCCACATCCCGCGGAATTGTGACAACGGGCTGCTCGCCAAGGTTGGTCGTGAACTCTACGGCCTTCATGGCAACAGATTAGCCCTGCCGGTTCGCTCGGTCAACGGGCGAATCTCGGGCACTCGGCAGGCTGAATGCGGCTTCGCCGGGCGCCCCATTCGTGAATTTGTCTTCAGGTCCCAACCTATCCGCGCCGAAACCACCACCTCGCGCCCCGACGCGCGAAACTAGGCAAGCAATTCCTCCTTCAAATCAAATCCGCCGCAGCCGGTGGCAATTCCGATCAGCACGCTCCCTTCATTTTGACTCAGGGGGCCGTTACAACCGGATTATCCCAGCCCCCCTCGGGCGTCACTTCCTTCCCGGTCGCGGCAGGCCCCCAACTTCCCGGCTCGTAATCAAAGACAGGCGTGCCCGCCTTTATTACCGGGTCAACGATCCGCCATGCCTCCTCGACGTAATCTTCTCGTGCGAACAAAGTGGCGTCGCCCACCATCGCGTCGCCCAGCACGCGTTCGTAGGCATCCATCTCCTCGGCGTCGGGATGACGGCTCGTTATGATTTCCACCGGTACGCTGGCCGTTTCATCATCCGGGGCTACGCTGTTCAGGCTGATGGCAAACGCGATGTCCGGACTGATTCGCATCCGGCAATGATTCGATTGCAGATTGGCGGCTTCGTACATCGTGGGCGGCATCTTGAGGCGGACAAGAACTTCCGTGCAGGTCACCGGCAGGCATTTCCCAGCCCGGAGATAGAACGGAACCCCGCGCCAGCGCCAGGAATCGACCTCCAGCTTGAATGCCGCGAAGCTTTCCGTCGTGGAATCCGGCGCGACACCCGGTTCCTTTTTGTAACCGCGGAATTGCCCGCGCGTCAGGTCCTTCACTTCGATCGGCGGGATGGCCTTGAGCACCTTGACCCTCTCGTCACGGATGGATTCGCTGTCGATCCTGACCGGCGGCTCCATCGCCAGATTGGCCAGCACCTGGAACAGATGGTTCTGCATGACGTCACGGATGGCGCCTGTCTGATCGTAGAATGCGCCGCGCCCCTGGACGCCGAAGTTCTCCGCCATCGTGATCTGCACGCTCTCGATATTGTACCGGTTCCAGAATGGCTCCAAAACCGCGTTGGCAAAACGAAAGAACAGCATGTTATGCACCGGCTTTTTGCCCAGGTAATGATCGATGCGAAAGATGTTTCGTTCATCGAAGTTCCGGAGCAATATTGCATTGAGCCGTTGCGCTGAGGCGAGGTCGGTGCCGAATGGTTTTTCCACGATGACGCGCGAGCCTTCCTCGGCGCATCCCGCTTTCCCAAGCTGCTCGACAACCGTCCCGAACAGCACCGGCGGGATGGCCAGGTAATGCGCCGGACGCCGCGCGGCGCCGAGCTCCCTGCGGATGGCCTGAAATGTCGCCGCGTCTTTGTAATCGCCGTCCACATAGCGCAACAAACCGCTCAATTTCTCGAAAGCCGCCGGATCCAGGCCGCCGTGCTTCTCAAGACTATCCTTCGCCCGCGCCTTGAGTTGGTCCAGGTTCCAGCCTGCCTTGGCCACGCCAATGACCGGCACGTCGAGATGGCCCCGTTTTATCATGGCCTGCAACGACGGAAATATCTTTTTGTAAGCCAGATCCCCCGTTGCTCCGAAGAACACCAGGGCGTCGGAATGCGTTGCATTCATGGGCCGATTCTTATTTGGCCGATTTTTCCAGATGGCCGCCAAAGCCATAGCGCATCGCGGAAAGAATCTTGTCCTGGAAGTCCGCCTCGCCGCGCGAACTGAAGCGTTCATACAGCGCCGTGGTCAGCACCGGCACCGGCACCCCCTCGTCGATGGCCGCCTTGATTGTCCAGCGGCCTTCGCCCGAGTCCGAGACGCGCCCGGCAAATTCCGTGAGCGCCGGATCCTTGACCAGCGCCTGCGCGGTGAGGTCCAGCAGCCACGACGCCACCACACTGCCGCGCCGCCAGACTTCGGCGATGTCCCTGAGATTGAGGTCGAATTGGTAGTGCTCGGGATCCCGCAACGGCGTGGTCTCGGCGTCCACCTCGCTCCGTGTCTTGCCGATGTTTGCTTCGCGCAGGATGCCCAATCCTTCCGCATACGCCGCCATGATTCCATACTCGATGCCGTTATGGACCATCTTGACGAAGTGCCCCGCGCCATTCGGGCCGCAGTGCAGGTAACCCTGCTCCGCCGTGCCGCCGAGATTCTCGCGTCCTGGGGTGCGGGGAATGGTACCGATGCCCGGAGCCAGCGTCGAGAGAATGGGACCGATATGTTCCACCACGGCCGGCTCGCCGCCGATCATCATGCAGTAGCCGCGGTCCAACCCCCACACGCCCCCGCTCGTGCCAATATCCACATAGTGGATTCCATTCGATGCGAGTTCCTTTGCGCGCCGGATGTCATCCACGTAATAGGAATTCCCGCCGTCGATGAGAATGTCCCCCCGTCGAGCAGCGGCAGCAGGTCGGCAATGGATTTGTCCACCACGGCGGCCGGGACCATCAGCCAGATCGCCCGCGGCTTCTCCAGCTTCTTCACGAAGTCCTCAAGCGACGTCGAGCCGGCCGCCTTTTCGTTGACCATCTGCAGCACGGCTTCGGCCGAGCGGTCATAGACCACGCATTGGTGCCCGCCTCTTATCAGACGGCGCACCATGTTGGCGCCCATCCTGCCAAGCCCGATCATCCCGAGTTGCATCGTTGTAGTTTTTGTCATAATGAATTGTTCCAGTTTTTTTGGTTATAGGTTTGTTTCGCCTGATTGATCTCGTTCAAGCAGGCCGGGCTTTCTCAAAGACTCCGACGAATTCCCGGTAACGGCGCGCGATTTCCGCCACCGCGGTTTCACGCGTGATCTTCTTCGCGCGAAACCCGACGAGCGGCTCCCAGAAATCCGTCCGGCCCACAGCGAAGCCGATGAAGCCCTTCACGCTGGCCGCCACAGCCAGCCATTCGTGAACCCGCTCATCGTTCTCCCCGCGCCCGAGAATGATGCAACCAACCTGGTCGCGGCCGCCCCGGTGCGCCACGGCCACGATTTTCTCGCAATCCTCGCGACGGTCCAGCCCTTCGACCTTCCAGACGTCCGGCTCGACGCCGGCATCCTGCAGCGCCTCGATGGCCCCTACCATCAGCTTGGGACGAAGCTCGAGGTCGTATGCCTTCTTGTCGCCCTTTAGCTCGTCGAGTTGCGCCTTTTCAGCCGGCACCAGCAGCTCAAACATGAATCGCACATCGTTCCGGGACCGCAGATAATCGGACAGCCGCTTCAGCCGCGCCGCCTGCTCCCGGTTCATGACCGGGTCGCCCCCGGGGTTGTAACGGACCAGCACCTTGCTGAAAGTCGGATGCATGGCCTCGATATGTCTGGCGAAATCCTCGCCATATTCAAAATCGAACTCTTCCTGCCCGCTCTTCTCCGCCGGACACGCGGTCATGAAACCCGCTGCCGATGCGTCCCGCAAAATCGCGGCGCCGAACTGCTCATCGACAAGGATGGCCGCTTTCTCCTTCGGCACGCCGGAGTCGATGGCCGCCAGGAAGCCGTCATAGATCACCCGCTTTGCCGCGGCGATCTCGGCGGTCTGTTCCGGTGTCAAATCACCGTGCCAGCCGAACATCTTCGTCTCGAAGGAACCGCGATGGTCGAATGGCAGGACATACAGCGGCTGGTTGAATCCGGGTGTTTTCATTTTGCCTCCTTCATTTTCCGGTAACGGCGGATCAGGTTGTTGGTTGAACTGTCGTGTTTGAGCCGGGGCGCCGCTTTGCTCTCGAGTTCGGGGATGATGCGCTGGGCCAGCGCCTTGCCCAATTCGACGCCCCATTGGTCGAACGAGTTGATCCTCCAGATCGTGCCCTGGGTAAAGACGATGTGCTCGTACAGCGCGACCAGTTTCCCAAGGACCTCCGGCGTGAGCCGCGGGGCCAGAATCGTATTCGACGGGCGGTTGCCTTCGAACACGCGGTGCGGCACCAGCGCGGGCGCCGTCCCCTCGGCCTTGACTTCTTCAGCCGTCTTGCCGAACGCGAGCGCCTCGGCCTGCGCAAATACATTTGCCATGAGGATATCGTGGTGGCGGCCCAGCGGAGTCAGCGCATGCGCGAAAGCGATGAAATCGCACGGGATCAGCCGCGTGCCTTGATGGATCAATTGATAGAACGAGTGCTGGCCGTTGGTGCCGGGCTCGCCCCAATAAACCGCGCCGGTCTGGTAATTCACTTTTGTTCCATCCAATGTGACATGCTTGCCGTTGCTCTCCATCGTCAACTGCTGGAGATAGGCCGGGAACCGCTTCAGGTATTGCTCGTACGGCAGCACCGCGACCGTTTCCGCCCCCAGGAAATCATTGTTCCACACCGATAGCAGGCCCATCAGCACCGGCAGGTTTTTCTCGAATGGCGCCGTCCGGAAATGTTCATCCACCTCGTGAAAGCCCTCGAGCATCGCGCGGAAATTCTTTGGCCCGATCGCCAGCATCGTGGACAGCCCAATCGCGGAATCCATCGAATAGCGCCCGCCAACCCAGTCCCAGAAGCCGAACATGTTTGCCGTATCGATTCCGAACGCGGAAACCTTTTCGGCGTTGGTCGAGACCGCCACGAAATGTTTCGCCACGGCCTCCGCTTTTCCTCCGAGCCCCTCGAGCAGCCAGTCCCGCGCGCTTTGCGCGTTGGTCATGGTCTCCAGAGTCGTGAAGGTCTTCGAGGAGACGATAAAGAGTGTCTCCGCCGGCTCCAGGTCGCGCACCGCCTCGACAAAATCGATCCCGTCCACGTTCGAAACGAACCGGAAGGTCATGGATCGCTCGCTGTAATGCTTGAGCGCCTCGTAAGCCATCACCGGACCCAGGTCAGAGCCGCCGATGCCGATGTTGATGACGTTCTTGATCCGCTTGCCGGTATGGCCCTTCCACGCCCCGCTCCGGACTCTGTTCGCGAAACCGGACATCTTTTCCAGCACGGCATGGACCTCGGGCACCACATTCCTGCCATCCACAAGTATCGAAGCGCCCTTCGGTGCGCGCAGCGCCACGTGCAGCACGGCTCGATTTTCCGTGATGTTGATCTTCTCCCCGCTGAACATCGCCTCGATCCGCGGCTTCAAACCGGATTCAACCGCCAGTTTCAGCAGCAGCTTGACCGTTTCATCCGTGATGCGGTTCTTCGAATAATCGAGAAAAAGTCCCGCGCCCTCGAGGCTCATGCGCTCGCCGCGCCCGGGGTCATCGGCAAAAAGTTGTCGCAGTTGAAACCCTTTGATTTTTCTGTAATGCGCCCCGAGCGACTTCCAGGCCGGGCGCTGCGCGAGTGGTTTGACCGTTGTTTTCATCGTTGAGATTCTTTCATTTTCCCGCTGGCGCCAGGGCACACCGCGACTGGCGCTCCACAGTTGGAAAACTGGAAGAGCATTTCGATCGGCCCGTTCAAATATCGCGACATTGGCAAAGTGACAATACGGGAAACGATTCGGGTGGCTTCCGTGGTCGTGGCGGCGTTCCAGGAAACGACAGTGGAACGTTGCAATTCAATACAGCCATGGCATCTCCCGCAACGAAGGACTTGAAACCGCTCCGAATCCTCCGTAATGTGCCGCCCCTGACCGATTCCGGGGGTATAGCTCAGTTGGTAGAGCGTCTCGTTCGCAATGAGAAGGCCAGGGGTTCGAATCCCCTTACCTCCACCAGCCCGCTGGTGGAGTCGGTCCGCGCCAGCGGACCGGATTCGAACGAAGTCGACCGCCGAGCTGGCGGAGGGGAACAACGGCAGTCGGCTGGCGGGCGAGCAATCGCGTATCGCGACCGAAAACAATGCGAGCACAGCGAGCCCATTTCGCGGGTTTGAGCGAAGCGAAAACAATCCCCTTACCTCCAGGTTTTTCGCCGGAGGCGAAAAACCTGCCCCGGCGTAGCCCCGCGCAGCGGGACGAAGCCGGGCATGCGCCGCCCCCCGCTTGCGCATGGAGTCCAGAATCGATACCCGTTTCACAGGCATCGCATGAACCCCGACGACATCGAATTCTGGGACAGCCGCTACCGCGCAAACCAAGTCCCATGGGACTTCCACGGCATCCCGCCAACCCTCGCCCAATGGCTGCCCACCATCCCCAACCCCGGGCGCGTCCTCATCCCCGGCTGCGGCTCCGCATACGAAGTCCGGCTCTTTGCCGCTCACGGATGGGACGTTCTCGCCATCGACTTCTCCCCCGCCGCCGTCCAGCGCGCCCGCGCCCCGCTCGGCCCATTGGGCAGCAACGTCATCCTCGCAGATTTCTTCACTCACCCTTTTCCCCCCGCCGGCTTCGATCTCGTTTACGAGCGCACATTCCTCTGCGCCCTTTCCCCCGCCCGCTGGCCCGATTACGCCCGCCGAATCTCGGACCTTTTGAAACCCCGCGCAAAACTCGCCGGCTTCTTTCTCTACGGCCAGGAAGACGATCCACCCCCTTATCCGATAACCGAGCCCGGGATACAATCATTGCTAACTCCCCGCTTCACCCGCCTCACGGACAATCCCGTCACCGACTCATTACCGGCCCACGCAGGCCGCGAACGCTGGCAGGTATGGGAAAGGATTCCAAACTGAACCGCAGCCGCCGGCGCCCCACCCGCGCGCCAGCGTGTACCTGCACTTACTCCTTAACTTTCACCTGAACCCGCCGGCGCCTCCCGCAATCCACGACTACACTATCCCCCTAAACTGCTCTACTGTATATTCACAAATACTGTAGCCGGTTCAAGAGTCCCCGAAGGGGACGACAGAGAATAGCCAGGGGCTTCAGCCCCTGGGTTCAGGCGCGACGCGGTTAAGTCCCGCAGGGACGGCAGAGGCTACTTTTTCTATATACCCTAAACCTTCCCAACAATCTCCACAACCGCCCGCGGGCACGCAGTTCGCAAATGATTCTGAATCCCCGCAAGATCCGCCGTCCCATCATCCGGCAATGGAACCCACTTCTCCGCCGCGGACGACCCCGTGCCCGCATACATGCTAAAGTTAAGCACCAGACAAGGTCCGGATGAGTCCCTTCGTACATCCGCCGATACCAGATAGCTTCCCGAAGTAACCCAGGGCCAATACTCCCGCCCCACCATCATCCCCACCGGCCCCAGATAAGCCTCCGCCGGCGCATCGGCAAACCGCCGCTGGATCCGTTTCACCTTATAACTCGATGGCTTCTCGGCCGCGCACCTTGCCGCCACCCACGCCCGCCAGTGCTCGGCCTTGTACTGCCAATGCACCCAGAAATTCGCAATCAGCGCCGCCGTGCCCCGGTCCATGCGCGCCGCATTCATGTACAGCGGAACCAGCATGCTCGCCGACATGAGGAGAAGGAAATCCAGAAGCGCCACCGGCAGCATCGTCCACGCCGCGGGGACCAGCGCCGCGGCAATCGCCGCCGCCGCCACGATGACTGCCGTATCCGTGATCCAGGGAACGATCTTGTTGCGTTGCGCTCGAATGACCGCCGCGCCGGGCGGCACAGCCGGCATCCGCCCCTCGCTGATCCGCATGATCGCCCCGATCATCCCCGCCGTCGCAAACGCGATCAGCCCAAACAAGAGCCCAAGCTCGACACTCGCCGGCAACGCCTGCTTGCGGTCCGCGATCCAAACTACCACCGCAATCATCGCCCCTACGCCAACGATTACCGCCCCCGCCACCTCCAGCACCACCTTCGCCGAGAAAAGCGGACTCCGGCTCCACGCCCGCCACGCGCCCAGTCCCACGAACAGTATCAACAGAAAGCTGCCGTTCATCTCGCTCGATGTTGCCTTTCTAACACTCCAACTGGCAAATCCCAGTTTAAATTGACAATGTTCCTCAAAGGTCTTGGATGCCCATATCTTCTGCGCAAGCCCGTCCACGATCATGAAATCAAATCCATTGTGCATCGAACCCCTCGAACCACGCATCGCCCCCGCCGCCGTCGTCTCTTACACCGATATAGACGGCGATAAAGTCAAAATCACCGACTCCAGCGGCCACCTCACCGCGGCCGATCTCACCTTCGTCGGCGGAGGAACCAGTGGCCAGCTCGAGGAACTCAATCTCACCTCCACCGCATTCGCCGGCGCCAACATCGCCTTCAGCGTCCTCCACGTGCCGGGCGGCAACGGCCTCGCCAATGTCGGCTACATCGACGCCGGCACAAACAACCTCGGCAGCGTCACCATCAAGGGCGACCTCGGCCGCATCGTCGCCGGCAGCGGCAGCGCCACCGTTCCAGCCATCAAATCCCTCACCGCCAACTCAATGGGACGGCTTGGTCTCGATACCCAGGGTGGCACCGGCGACCTGGATAGCAACATCGGTGGCGCCATCGGCTCGCTTTCCGTGACCAACGACGTTGACGGCGTTTTCATCAATGTCACAAACGGCGGCATCGGCGCCCTCACCATCGGCGGCTCGCTCATCGGCGGTTCAGGCTTCGAAACCGGCACTATTTCCACCACCGGCAACGTCGGCGCCGTGAAAATCGGCCACGATATCGAGGGCGGCTCCGGCGGCATTTCCGGCGCCATCCAGAGCGGCGGCACAACCGCCAGCGTCACCATCGGTGGCTCCATCATCGGCGGTTCCAACAACACCTCTGGCAACTGCGGCGAGATTTTCAGCATCGGCAACCTCGGCTCCCTGAAAATCGGCGGGGACTTGCTGGGCAGCACGGGCCTCTATTCCGGTTACGTCATCAGCCACGGCACCATCACCAGCGTCTCCATCGGCGGCTCCCTCATCGGCGGTTCGGGAATCTACAGCGGCGAAATTCAGAGCAACATCAATATGGGCGCCGTGAAAATTGGCCACGACCTCCAGGGCGGCTCCGGCGAGTCTTCCGGCTCCATCCAGCCCGAAGGCACGCTCGCCAGCATCACCATCGGCGGCTCGCTCATCGGCGGTTCGAATTCCAGCACCGGATCGATAGCTGGCGACAACCTCGGCACGGTGAAAATCGCCCACGATGTGCTCGGCGGCTCCAGCGCCTCTTCCGGAACGATAGGCAGCGCCGGCGCCATTACCAGCGTCACCATCGGCGGCTCGCTCATCGGCAGTTCCGACCAGGACACCGGCCTCATTTTATGCCTCACCAGCCTCGGCCCCGTGAAAATCGCCCACGACGTGATGGGCGGCGCCGGCGCCGCTTCCGGCTCCATCGTTAGCGATGGCACACTCGCCGGCGTCGCCATCGGCGGCTCGCTCATCGGCGGATCGAACACCGATACCGGGTTCATATCCAGCGGCGGCAACCTCGGCGCCGTGATCATCGGCCAAAACGTCCTGGGCGGCTCCGGCGGCAATTCAGGCTTCATCGATAGCGGCGGCACACTCGCCGCCGTCACCCTCGGTGGCTCGCTCATCGGCGGTTCCGCCACCCACACCGGCGAGATTTTCAGCACCAGCGACATGGGCGCCGTCAAAATCACTCGCAATCTCACCGGCGCCAGCATCAGCGGAACCACCGCAACCCTCGATTCCTCCGGCCTCATCCAAAGCGACCAGAACATCGCCAGCGTCGCCATCGGCGGCTCCATCATTTCGGGTACCGATACCAGCACCGCCGGCAGTCTCATCAAGAACGCCTCCATCCGCGCCACCGACGAAATCGGTTCTCTCACCGTCGCCGGCAGCCTCATCGGCAACCCCGACGGCGGCACCGGCAACGCCGCCTCGCCCGTCATCATCAGCGCCGTCGGCCAGGTCACCCCGGATGTGACCACCGGCGTCGACCTCGCCATTGGCAAAATCACCATCGGTGGCCGCGTCGAGGATGCAGTCATCCTAGCCGGCTACACTGTCGAATTGAACCCCACAAACGCCTCCGCCCAGATCGGCCCGGTAAAAGTGGACGGCGCCTGGATCGCCAGCGACCTGGTCGCCGGCGCCAGCAACAGCGACAAGCCGGCCGGCGCCCCATTCCCGAACTTCGGCAATGCCAGCGACGCCGCCGCCACCGGTGGCACCCCCGGCATCCTTTCCAAGATCGCCAGCATCTCCATCGGCGGCCAGGTCATTGGCACCCCCGCTTCGGTCAGCGACACCGATAACTTCGGCTTTGTCGCCGAGGCCATCGGCCCGGTCCACATCGGCGGCTACCCCATCACCATCCCCTCCGGCAACACTCCCCTCCCCGTAGGCGAAACCGGCGACGTTGACATCCACATCATCACATAGGCCGGCGCACGATTAAGGCATTTCAAGTTGAAGCGCAGCCGCCGGCGCCCCACCCGCGCGCCAGCGTGTACCTGCACTTACTCTTTAACTTTCACCTGAACCCGCCGGCGCCTCCCGCAATCCACGACTACACTATCCCCTAAACTGCTCTACTGTATATTCACAAATACTGTAGCCGGTTCAAGAGTCCCCGAAGGGGCCGACAGAGAATAGCCAGGGGCTTCAGCCCCTGGGTTCAGGCGCAACGCGGCTAAGTCCCGCAGGGACGGCAGAGGCTACTTTTTCTATATACCCTAAACCTTCCCAACAATCTCCACAGCCGCCCGCGGGCACGCAGCTCGCAAATGATTCTGAATCCCCGCAAGATCCGCCGTCCCATCATCCGGCAATGGAACCCACTTCTCCGCCGCGGACGACCCCGTGCCCGCATACATGCTAATGTTAAGCACCAGACAAGGTCCGGATGAGTCCCTTCGTACATCCGCCGAGACCAGATAGCTTCCCGAAGTAACCCAGGGCCAATACTCCCGCCCCACCATCATCCCCACCGGCCCCAGATAAGCCTCCGCCGGCGCATCGGCAAACCGCCGCTGGATCCGTTTCACCTTATAACTCGAGGGCTTCCCAACCGCGCACCTCGCCGCCACCCACGCGCGCCAGTGCTCGGCCTTGTACTGCCAATGCACCCAGAAATTCGCAATCAGCGCCGCCGTGCCCCGGTCCATGCGCGCCGCATTCATGTACAGCGGAACCAGCATGCTCGCCGACATCAGGAGAAGGAAATCCAGAAGCGCCACCGGCAGCATCGTCCACGCCGCGGGGACCAGCGCCGCGGCAATCGCCGCCGCCGCCACGATGACCGCCGTATCCGTGATCCAGGGAACGATCTTGTTGCGTTGCGCTCGAATGACCGCCGCGCCGGGCGGCACAGCCGGCATCCGCCCCTCGCTGATCCGCATGATCGCCCCGATCATCCCCGCCGTCGCAACCGCGATGACCCCAAACAAAAGCCCAAGCTCGATACTCGCCGGCAACGCCTGCTTGCGGTCCGCGATCCAAACTACCACCGCAATCATCGCCCCCACGCCAACGATCACCGCCCCCGCCACCTCCAGCACCACCTTCGCCGAGAAAAGCGGACTCCGGCTCCACGCCCGCCACGCGCCCAGTCCCACGAACAGTATCAACAGAATGGTGCCGTTCATCTCGTTCGACCTTGCCTTTCCAACACTCCTTCGACAACAGAATTTCTTAAATCAGACAAAGTCGTCCTGATCGTCCTTCTTCCCTCCAACCGCCCGCTTCGCAAGCTTATTCCAACCCGCAACCCGGCATTTTCATGACGCCGCGCAACGCCTCCGTTCCAACATTCCTAATTTGGTGTCATCGAAATACCTTCAACAAGTCCACGCCTACCTTAGACCCGGAGGGCCGAGGAGGCGCAGGGGACCCGTGGAGGTCGGCGGGCGGGCGAGCCCTGCCCGAAAGCTCCGGGCGTAAGCCCGGAGTCGGGCCGCCCTTGGCGACAAAGCCCCGGCAGGGGCGGCAGAATTCTTGGCATCAGGCCCCGGAAGGGGCGGCAGAGGACATAACATTTATTGAACCGCCCCCTAAATAGCTGGCATCCGCCGTGCTATCGTTGCACTATCATGGATTATCCTCGTTGCTTAAAAACACCCGGCACTCATCCCATAAAATCAAGGCTTCATGTCCTACGACCTCTGGATGATTCGGAAAAGCGACTATTCGCACCCGCACGTACCTCATATTTATTTCGGAAAGCTCATCCCAATCGAAAAAATCAATGAAGCGGAGGACCGCCTTTGAGTCGTCCATGTAATTGACCGGATGATCCCAATAACCAGAACCCGGATCAGGCTCACGATTAACCATGAGGGCGCAACCAGTTGGCGTCTTGGGAGTGACCTCGAAAAGAGGCGGAAACAGTGCAATTTGCTGTGGTATTTCCACTCGGATGTTCATTGGATACAATACTAGTAAATCAAACAGCCGTGCCTCGATATGCTCAAAAAGATAGACTGCATCACTAATTCTCGTTGGATTTATGATAAGTCTAAGATGCTGATTCCACAACATCATTGTGGCGCTCCGGTAGCTTTGGAAAGAATCAGAAACTTCTCGCATAGCGTGGAAGATATGGCCGAGGCTTGAAACTCGATGGATGCCGGATCGTTCTTATCCGGAGTTTCCCAGTTGGCTTGATCTCCATGGCGGCTTGGCGTGTTCTTCCGCGATTCTCTCTCCGCCCAGCCACTTTGCAAGCCCATTCCAACCCGCAATCCGGCTTTTTCATGACGCCGCGCAACGCCTCAGTTCCGCATTCCTAAAAGCCCCCGCCGGTGCAATTTGCCGGGCGTCCTCCTCACCCAGGGTATGCGTTTGCTCGAAAACCCACCGCACTGGTCAAACTACAAAGCGGTCCAGCTACTCATAAACTACTCGCGTTTGCCATCACTTTTCTCCTTACGCGGATCGCCGTGCCGCTCAAAGCTTGGGTCGCTTCCATAACTGAAATCGACATCTTCCCATTCGCGGTCTCCAGGCCGTATCCTGTAAGGCCACCAGCCTTTATCCCACTCGTCTCCATTGGGAAAGTATAATACCTGATACACACGCCCATCCCAAAAAAAATAGTCGATTTCAGCAGGATGCCGGTTAGCCCATCGAGTCCTGTCGTACACATCTCCTTCTCGCGGGAGCTGCCAGACCTCCGTCCCGGCCAAGGCTGGGTCGCCGGCGTAGAGATTCTGCCACGCATACCTGTTTTCCTTTCTTGCTGCGTCAACACTAAGGCACCCGCTCATTAAGCAGGCAAATGCCAGACACGTTGCTGTAGCTATTTTCAGATTCATAAAACTGCGCGAAGATGGCGCGAACACGGGATCGACGCTTGAAACTTGACGGACGTCCCATTGTTCCTAACCGGAGTTTCCCAATTGGCTTGATGTCCATGGCGGGTTGTAGTGTTCTCCCGCTATTTTCTCTCCGCCCAGCCGCTTTGCAAGCTCATTCCAACCCGCAACCCCGGTTACTCCTCCTCCAACCTGACCCCGCAGAAAATCTCACGCAAAGACGCCAGGAACGCAAAGATGAAAAAACGCGGCTATCACAGCCCCTTCCGTCTCACTGCCTCCAATTCAATTTCGCGACGCCATCTCCCTCTTTCTTTGCGCCTTGGCGTCTTTGCGTGAGGCATAAACCATCTCCAAATCCTCTACCCTCCTTCCTGTATCTGTAAGCGTCATCTATGGCGCCTATTGACAGGCGGGATCATAGATTGGTGGTTTTTGTCAGAGATGTCAGAGGCGGGTGGCTTCTGACATCTATGCTGCCGCCGGAAGATCGGTGCGGTCCCGCTGCTTCGCCCAGGCTTTGGGCGTGATATTTTTGACCTGCCAGTTGGTCATGGAGGGGAGCCGGATGAACACGTCTTTGAGATAAGCGAACGGATCAATGCCCCGGCGGCGGCAGTTCTCGATGATAGTGTAGAGGATGGCGCTGCGCTCGCCGGCGGCTGCTTCGCCTATGAACAACCAATTTTTCTTCCCGACCGCTGTCGGACGGATGGCGTTCTCAAGGAGGTTGTTGTCTATCTCCAGGCGACCGTCCTCCAGGTAAACGAGCAGGGTGGGCCATTGCCCAAGGGCGTAGTCGATGGCTGCGCCCATGAGGCTGCGGGGCAGGAACCGGTGGCTGGTTTTCCATCGTAACAAGGCCCGGTGCAGCCGGTTCAGGATCGGGCGGCTTTGGCTGGCGCGGATGGCTTGTCTCAGATTGGGTCCAGCCCGGGTTTGCCGTAAGTTCTCTTCGACTGCGTAAAGGTTCTGGAACTGCCGCAGGATCCATCCGGCCGGCCTGGGCGCGTGGTCCTTGGCCTCGTAAAACTTCCGCCGCGCATGGGCTACGCAGCCTGCATGGAGGATTGCGCCGCCCCGCTCCCGGATGAAGCTGTGATAGGCTTGGTAGCCGTCGCTTTGCAGCGTGCCGCTAAAGTGAGCGGGGATGATGTTATTGAGGCAGGCGGCGGCGCGGCTGGTTTCCCAATGGAACACGATATCCTGCCGGGGCGCTCCGTAAGTCCAGAGGTAACCGAGTTTCGCTTTGCCGTTGCCGGGTTCCAGATAGCGGATCGGGGTCTCGTCGAGCTGCAGGTAGCCGCCCTCCAGGGCTTCCTCGCGGATTTGCCGGTAAACGGGTTTGAGCCAGTCGGCGGCCAGGCCCATCCACTCGGCCATGGTCTGCCGGGGCAGCCAGACCTCGTGCCGGCTCCAGTAAATGGATTCCTGCCGGTGGAGCGGCAGGTGGTCACAGTATTTGCTGACAACGACCTGGGCCAGCAAGCCGGGAGTGACTATGGAACGCTCCAGCAGCGAGCCGGGCAGCGGCGCAATCACCGGCACGGCGTCAAGTTCATCGCGCTTTACATACTTGGGCCGCACGGTGCGCAGCCGCATGAAGCGCGCAGGCTCGTAATCCAGGCGCTCGCTGACCTCTTCACCGATGCGCCGCCACTGCTCCGGAGCGGCTTTTACCGGCTCAGGGTCGATGATTTGCTCAATGACAGGCAGATGCTCGGGCAGCCGCGGAGCGCGTTCCCTGGGCTTTGCCGCAGAGGCTTTGCCGGGCCGCGGAGGTTCAGCCTGCTCAGCCTCCGGGCCGGATCCTTTTCCCACGCCGGGTCCCGGAGTTTCTGCTTCCTGTAAGAGCAGCAAGAGTTGGTTCTTGTCCAGTTGCTCGCTCTTTGCCCCGAAGAGCCGCCGCGCCAGCGCGTCGAGCTTCTGCCGCAGCAGTTCATTCTCCTGCCTCAACCGATTTAGCTCGTCGAGAAGTTTGGCCCCTTCGGCATCGCTCATTGCTGCCCCATTGACTTACTCCAATAAGTCATTCCGAGCCAAGCTATTTCCACTCGACTTACTCACCTTTTTTACTCCCGCTCGTACCACGGCCGCATCCGCGCCCCGCGCAGGTCGATCCCATCGGTCAGCATCGCAAAGGCTTCGGGCGCGAGCTTTACCTTCACCCCATCCACCTGTCCCGGCTTCGGCCACGCGAAGGTCCCGCGCTCCAGCCGTTTGATCAATATCCATACCCCGCTCCCGTCCCAGTAGATCACCTTCAGCCGTGTCCGCCGCCGATTGGTGAACACGAAGAGCCCGCCCTGCCTCAAGTCTTCCTTGAGCCGCTCGCCCACCAGCGCAGCCAGCCCGTTGAAGCTCTTGCGCAGGTCGCACGGCTCCACTGCCACGAACACCTTGAGCGCTCCGGCAAAACTCAGCATCGCCGGGGAGCATTTTGCGCCATCATGCCCAGCAGTTCCGCCGCCAGCCGCAACTGCAGCGGCGACTCAACGCGTATGCGGCCACCGCCCGGCAACTCGACCAGCAGCCCCGCAGCCGCCATCATCCCGCACCCGCATCCTCCTTCCTCCACCATCGCCTCCAGCAGACGGACCGGACCGCCCCCTGGCATCCCTCCGGCCCGCTCTTTCTTGCGCCGTTGCGTCCAGTTGGCAAACGTCGCGTAATGGACGCCCGCCAGCCTCGCGAACTTCGCCCCGCTCATTCCGCTCTTTTCAAACTCATCCAGCAACGCCTCGCGCCGTTCAACCGGCGTCCGCACACGGCCCCGTGTATCGGTCTTCAGAACACCCGCCTCGCCTGTCATAGATGTCATAGGCGCCTATAATCTCATGTTTATGATCCCAAACGCCACTGGCGCTCCGGCTGACGCTTACCTGTATCTGCCAGGTTTTTGCGGTCCTCTGGCAGACTCGGAGGGTTTCCCATCGGACTAATTGGAAAATCCAGCATGCCCGCCTCGCTACGCTCAGCCGTTGCGGGCGGGACGTTAATCTACGGATACTCATCCCCGTCACCCACACACCCAGGCCATAAAGACACCGCACTACCTATCATCACTTTTTTTCGGTATAATGAGATCCCATGCGGGTAAAATCATGAACATTCCGCACACAAAAAGGAACAGCAAATTCAGGTAACAATCATCCTTATACTCAAGAAGACTCCAATGAATTACGTTGTGATTCCACCTCGCGCACCGGAGCACTTGAATGTAATATGCGCACGCCATTGCCAATGGTCGCCACGATGAAGCGAAAAAGTCGAATGAAAACCTTCGGGCTCTTTTTTCGCCGAATCATCGTAACGTCACCTTTCTCAACGGCGGCATCGACCTTGCTATGGTTGCACCATTTTTTGGATCCAGCGATTCCATAACCCATTAAATAAATATGCTGTGTACACAGCATAACTTGTGATTACAGCGCACTGAACGACGGCAATTATTGAGATCACATCAACGCGACCCAGTGACTGTTTTCGGAAAGAAAGCAAGAACAGGACACAAAGACCACATGCAATTCCCTGAAACAGATGCCCAAACGATCGCTCGACTAAAATGGAAATGGGAGTCAACAAGAGGTGCATTTTTCCATCAGTTCCCAGGAAAATCGAATGCGCCTTCTCAATGAGATCCGGGCGCCGAAAATAGTCCATAAGGATGAGAGGAACTACCAATGCCAACAGAACAAGGTAGAGGCACCGAGGATGAAGATAACTCCTCATATAGGAAATTCTTTCATATATCTCAGACTGCTTCCCAATGCATTCTTGCCCTGGTTTCGCGGAAGATGAAGCCGAGGCTCGAAACCTGATGGACGCCGGCTTGTTCTTAGCCGGAATTTCCCAGTTGGCTTAATGTCCATGGCGGGTTGCAGTGTTCTCCTGCCATTTTCTCTCTGACCGCCCGCTTTGCAAGCTCATTCCAACCCGCAACCCCGGCCACTCCTCCTCCAATGCGGCCCGGCAGAAAATCTCACGCGAAGACGCCAGGAACGCAAAGATGCAAAAACGCGGCTGTCACAACCCCTTTTCGTCTCACTGCCTCCAATTCAATTTCGCCACGCCATCTCCCTCTTTCTTTGCGCCTCGGCGTCTTTGCGTGAGGCATAAACCATCTCCAAATCCTCTACCCTCCTTCCTGTATCTGCCAGGTTTTTGCGGTCCTCCGGCAGACTCGGAGGGTTTCCGGAAAGACCAACTTCATCGATCATTAGATCTCCGCGACCCCTCTGCGACGAAAGATTCCCAATCTGATACGAAGAAACGCCTGTATATTCGAGTCGAAAGATGCGATCGTGAAAGGCTCCCAATAATTGCAGCATCATCCTGATAAAGCGCGACTCACTCCGACTTCCCATTCCCTCCTCGCTAACTAACAATTGTTCAAGCCACGCATCGTGCAAGCATTCGGGATTCGTATGATCATAGTGCGACTCAGCTGTCGCAAATTCATAGACATGAGCAGGCAGGTCATCCCTGATACCTTCCAAATAACATCGATACGCCTGGTAAGCAGTCCCATCCTGAAGCTTATCTTGGGCCGCATTTATTAAATAACTCATTTTAAGCGCCTTGGCCATTTATTAATAGTTACGCTTACGAAGCAGCTTTAAGCCGAAATGAAAACAAACACATAGCAAAGCTTGGAGAATCCAGCCGATTAAAAGCGCCCCAATAAGCGACGTTGCGCTCCAGAAAATAAGAGTTCGAATTACATGTCCGAGTGGTTCAGCCCGTTCGGAATCAGATAACTGTGTCCAATACCAAAGAAGATGATGTCCAATCGGGTTCATCGTCCGAATCCACCAAAAACGCGCCAATAGGCAGAGGCTTATCAACAACCACAGTGGCTTGCAGGTAACTTCGCGTATTTTCACCTTCTGGCTCAACTGCTCGACCTCTCGCACGAACAGCGGCTTGGTTATCACATCGCGTATCTCGATCTTGGGCATAAAGCACAGCAGGGAAGGCGACCCCTCAATCGATCCGAGATTTCCCAGATCGAAGACGCGGTCGACGCTTGAAACGCGACGGATCCCGAAGTGCTCTCAATCGAAATTCCGCAGTTGGCTTGACGTCCATGGCAGATTGGGGTGGTTCTTCCCCGATTTTCCCTCCAACCGCCCGCTTTGCAAGCTCATTCCAACCCACAACCCCGGCTTTTTCATGACGCCCCGCAGCCGCTTGGCTCCGCATTTTGAAGGCTCTGAGCATGCCGAAGGGCCCGGACCGAGCGGGTTTTCTCAGTGGCAGGCATCCGCCCCGCTCTGGTTACACCGTTACGACACCAACTATAATTTCGCCGTCACTTACTCCCATCGTGACTGCCCAACTATTCTTTGGTTGGGTTCATCTTCAATACCATATCAATGTCCTTCGTTTTATCCTCTCCCGTTGCATGTCCGTCCCATGGCTGACACTCGTAATTGTTAATGGCTCCCGCTATACACACTCCGCCGCCTTCGCCGTTTACCTCAAATTGCCCATCGCTGCCAGAAAGCGTCGTCACCTCCGTCGTCTTTAGCGGTATATTACGAAAAGCATTTTCGAATCTCACAGGGGCGCGAAATGTGGCGGTCACCCGAACGCCACTTAGGACCAAGCCACTATGCACATCTCTACACGTCCCTCGAATGCTCCATTTTGCGTCAGCCTCAACGTAATGAGCGTCCCATTTTGGAAGCACCAGAAAGTACCACCAGAGAAATACGGCCAAAACCCCGGTAAAACCGGAGCGGAGGATGAGTTTCGTTTTGCTCATGGCCAAACTGAATCGAGGTTTAACGTCTAAGCGTTTCTTACGGCTGTAGGAGACTCCTAGGAAGGTGTTGCGCCCTTTTCAAACCAGCATCCGTTAGAATGCTTATGCTGGAATGAATAAACCGCTGATCAATCAGTATCAACGGCTCAAAAAACAAACCAATACTATCTGGACCACCGGTAGTTACCCTGCCAAATCTGGGCTGCCACTTGACTAAAACATCGTCATACACGATCTGCTCTGATCTGCTGTCCCACCGTCGAACAGTTTCGGCTCGCGGGACATAGCCTCCAAAAAACGAATCAAGGCAATATGAAAAATGTGAAAAATGCGGTCGAGGCTTGAAACTTGACGGATGCCCGACTCTCCTTAACGGAACTTGTCCAGCTAGCTTGACGTCCATGGCAGTTTGGGGTGGTTCTTCCCCGATTTTCCCTCCGACCGCCCGCATTGCAAGCTCATTCCAACCCGCAACCCTGGCCACTCCTCCTCCAATGCGGCCCGGCAGAAAATCTCACGCGAAGACGCCAGGAACGCAAAGATGAAAAAACGCGGCTATCACAGCCCCTTCCGTCTCACTGCCTCCAATTCAATTTCGCCACGCCATCTCCCTCTTTCTTTGCGCCTCGGCGTCTTTGCGTGAGGCTAATCCCCATTCCCCATCCCGGCGTAAATCTGCAATTCTCCGAAAACCATTGTCCTGCATCATTCGGGCATCGCCAGAGCATCTGCGCTCAAGACGACTTGTCGCGCACTTTTCGTTCGTTCGTTCTAAGACCGGTGTGGTCAAATGACTTTATGATGCCCGTAGCCGGATCAACCATAACCTTGACATAGTCGATATCATCCACGCGGGTCTCGTAGCCACCGCTGTCCGCAATAGTCTGCGTATATTTGGTGATTCCGAGATGCCATTCAGTCGGTGAGATCTGTTGAACGGGCCAGTCCTTCCAATCCCGAAAACTAATCTCACAAAACGCGATCCATACCGCTTTCGCATCCGCCTCATTCCGGACGCGGCATTGATATAGCTTGAGCAGATTCCCGAATCCAGTATCAGGCGATCCACAGCACTCCCCTTTGACTTGCCGCGCCTGCGGATCAATCGCAACCGTATCCTGACTGTCCAAAGCCAGGCCTATTACATCCTCCGAATTTACTCCGGGCGCGGGGTGCTCCGACCAAAAGATTATGGCAAATCGCAGCTTGGGAAAAAGTCGCCTCGCAAAGGGTCCCCCCGACTCAACCCAGTGCGAGAATTCGGGTTCGACCAAATGGCCATTGTCATCATATTCCTTCTGGATACCCGCCTGACAGCCGACTAGCGAGTCGTAGATCGGGTCACCCGTTGAGATGACCTTTGCATTGTAATACTGGACCGGCCCAAACGGGCTAAAAGTCTCTTTCGCATTGCTCGGCATTTCCTCATGTCCGCCAATCTGCTCCTCCCAATCATGTAACTGCTTTACTGGCCCCGAACCCCATTGGTCGCCATGAAGTGCCCCATCATAAAGACACTTCCCGTCCTCATACACCAGGACGCTCTCATGACCGAATAAGATCAACACCCGTTTTCCGTCCACTGTCCCATCGATCCCCGCCTCCTCATAATCCACGGAATCCATCAGCCCGTGCCAGAAGTTGGCGCTGTCCGTCAATAGCGATTGCAACGGCTTCAATTGCTTGGCATCGACCTTGGCCACATCCGTCCCGTGCTTCCGCATATACTCCAGCCACGCGTAGGAATCCGCTTTGGACAACACTGGCGTTGTCTCGTGATCCCCGATTTTCTTCAGGAACGCATTCCACTCCGTTAAAAAATCAATCTTGAAGTAAGTCCCTCCCTTTAACCCGTTCACCACATCCATGCAATGCCGCGACATATATGTGGAATCATCATCTGCCCCGTGCGCCGCCATTGCCGCCACCATCAATAAAATCCCCGCCCATTTCAATCGGGATTTCCCAAATTGATCGTTGTTCATAGGCCCTGGGGGTTGGATGGGATACTATTCTCGATGCGGACCCGCTCTTCAAGCACGTTCCGTCATGCTCCAGGCCACCGCGCTACATTGACCAACTCGTTCCTGCGCCGTCCGCAATTGACGATATTAGCCCCTCCGCCGCTTTTCAGTTCCCTGTCCGCGCCACGCGCCCGCGCTGAAGATCTCGCTGTCGAAATCGCCCCGTTTCAAAAAGAACATATGCACCGCCGCATCGATGAGCCGCGCCGATTCCTCCTGCGGGCGCCGGCCCGGCATGGCTTCGACTAATTCCGCCAATGCCTCGAGCAGCGCCCGGCTCCCCCTCCGCTGCCCGCGCAAAACCCGGTGCAGATGCCCGCGGTTGACCTGCAGCCGCGAGGCAATCGAGTGAATCGATATCCCCTTGCGTTCGAGCTGCCGCCAGATTTCCTCGGCCTGCGGGGCCTCTTCCTTACTCCGTTTGTTGGGAGGCATTCAAACGCCTCCCTTCCTGGTTTCGAGTTTGACGAGAAAATCCTGCTGCGCCCGCTGGCATTCGCGGATGCAGGTGGCCGCGTATTTGGCCGCTTCCGCTTCGTTTTTCGGCAAAAAAGCGCTCAAACCGTCGTAAAAATCGGCCCGATCCTCGGGCGAAAGCCCCATTTGATTGAGCCCGGCCACGGCTACGTCGACGACCAGTTCGACCATTTCCTCCCTGGTTCTCATGCGCGGTCCTCCCGGTTGAGTTTTAGATTGATGCTCACTCTGTGACTTTTCGGTTTGGCATGTCCAAACGCCAAAAATGCGCCCTTTTCGGGCCATTTGCGCTCATTTTTCCGCATAAATATGCCAGTTTTTCCTTGTTCCACCCGCTCGCTTTTGTTAACAGTCCTCATATCCGAATGCCCACCGTTTGCTCATTATTTGGTATTTGCCAAGAAAAAAATCACTGATTTTGAAAAAAACCGGCCAAAGAGTGCTTGCATTGCGAAAAAAACTCGGGCTCACCCAGACCGAGCTTGCGCGTCGTATAGGCTTCGTGCGCAATTATATATCTCTGATAGAGAACGGCCGCGAACCCTCCCCGCGCTTCATTCGCGCCCTCGAACTCATCGAGCAGGCCCCTCCGCCCAATATTGAGCATCCCTCGGTCACTCGCGAAGAGCCCCCCTATTTTGTTTCGCGCCGATCCAAGGCAAGACGGAGCGATACTAATCTCGCTTTCGATGACAGCGAATCCGCCGTCCCGTTGCGGATCATTCCGCTGCTCACCTGGGCGCAGGCGGGCACCGCGCAGGCGTGGGAAAATCTCCAGGAGCATGAAGGACTCGTCGGCTTCAACCTGCGCGATCCAAAGGCCGTCGCAGTCCAGATTCGCGGCGATGCGATGGAACCCCAGTATCCTCAAGGGACTTATGCGATTGTCTATCCAAGTTACGAGGCAAAGAGCGGTGACTTCGTCATTGCCCGCCTCAACGACGGCACCGTGATGTTCAAGCGCCTCCATGTGGATGGCAACCGCTGCACGTTCATCTCATTGAATCCCATGTATCCGCCGATAACCGTCGAAAGAGCGAGAATCGAGATGCTGCTGCCTGTGGGAGGCACTTACCAGAATCAGCTTTAGGATTCCGGTTTGGAAAAAATAGTTGCGGGCCTATTGACAACGCGTTGCGCGCGACGACTGCGACCACGCGTCAAAAGTCAACGGAAAAGAAAGTCCTAACGCAGGCGACATTTTTCCTGCTGGGGTTGGAGTCATGCAACGCTCCACTCGCCACTCGGCAACTGCCTGCAATCGATCCAAATCCTCTCTCTGCCTGCTCGCCATCGGCGCGCTCGCATTCTTTCAGCCCGGCTGCAGCATCCTTACTCCGGCGCAGAAAGGTGCGCTCCTCGTAGGCGCTGAAACTCTCGCCAATATTGCCGGCACCGCCGCGGCCACCTATTACGGCGGGCCCGAGGCGGGCGAGCTTGCGAGCGCCGGTTTGAGCGCGCTCGGCAGCGTCCTGCAGGGATACGTCGGCGCAACGGTTCCCACTTCGATCGTACAGGCCACGCCCGGCGTGGCAAACGTCGGCACATCTGTTTCCGCCGTCATCTCGCCAAACCGCACCGTCACGCAATCGGACGTCAATACCGTCAACGCCGCCGCGCAGGTTGCGCAAACGCTGAACATCGCCGCTCCCAGCCCCGCTCCGTAATCACTTATCGCAGGTTGTCCCGGTTCCCATTTATGGACTTACTCAAATCCATTCTCATCGGTTACGCACGGCACGGACTTACGGCATTCGCCGGGTACCTGTTCGCGCACGGCCTCATCGTGCAAAGCGACGAGCAGATTCTGGTCAGCGCCGGAATCGCCCTGGCCGGTGTGGCCTGGAGCACCGGGAGCAAATTCATCGCCAATCGAGAACTCCAAAAGGCGCGCCAATCGATGCCGCCCGGCGTGAAACCGCCGCTCCCGCTGAGCCCGGTCACAAAACCATAACTCGATCTTCTTCCGCAAGACCCTGGCCATGAACAATAACTTTTCCGCCTCCCTCGGATTCGTCCTCCAGCACGAGTGCGTCTACGAGCCCGGGCACGACAACGACCTCAACTTCGTCATTTGCGAAGATGTCCCCGGGGACACAGGCGGACTCACAAAATATGGAATCGATGCCGCCAGCCATCCGGGCATCGACATCCGCAACCTCACCCTCGAACAGGCGGCTGACATTTACCGCGAGGGGGAGTGGAGCGAATGCCGCTGCGACGAACTGCCGATGCGGGTCGATACGGCAGTCTTCGACTGCGCGGTCAACAATGGCGCCGCCGTCTCAGCAATCCTCTTGCAGCGTTCCATCGTCGGATGCGGCATCGCCGTCGCCACGGACGGCCAGATTGGCCCCGAAACCCTCCGGGCGACGACTCTCGCCAATGGTCCCGATCTCATTGGCCGCCTGCTGCAACTGCGCCGGGAGCGATACGCGGACATCGTCCTGCACAATCCCGCCGACGCCAAGTTCCTCGAGGGATGGCTGAACCGCGTGAATGACCTGGAAAAATTTCTCTCGTAAAATCCAATGACCGAAGCCGCGACATACATGGAATCGCCCACGGGACAGCCCGGGGCACAGGCGACGGAATCGCTCCGGCTCGAAGCGGTAACCGTCAGCGTCGGATTCGACGACATGCTGGATATCACGATCCCGCTCAATCATCCACACCTGGATACATTGATCGTCGTAACCTCACATGCCGACCGGGCGACCCAGGCCGTCGCGCGGAAGCATGGCGCGATTTGCGTCCAGACGGATCTCTTTACGAAGAACGGGCGCACTTTCAACAAGGGCGCGGCAATCAACGCCGGTTTCAGCCGATTCCAATATCACGGCTGGCGGCTGCACCTGGATGCCGACATCGCGCTGCCCGATAACTTCAGGCGGATTCTGTTCAATCACACCTATCTTGACCGCCATTCCATTTACGGCGCCGACCGTGTCGACATCGTTGGTAGCGACGCCATCCAGGAGCTTCGGAGCCAGGCTACCGGGCCGCAGCATTTTCAGGGTTTCCTGGTAAGTCCCCGTCCGCCGCAACCCGTCTCGCCGCGCTACGTGGATACCCTGCGCGGCTATGTGCCGATCGGTTTTTTCCAGCTTTGGCATTGCTCGACGCAAAAGGAGTATCCCTGGTCGCTCGGGACCGCGGCGCACGACGACGTGATGTTCGCCGAGCAATGGCCGGCAGCATTCCGCCGGCATCTTTCGACGGTCTTCTGCCACCACCTCTGCGGGCACCCACCCGGACTCGGCGAGAACTGGGACGGCCAACGCAGGCAGCCACGCATCTCATGAAGTATCTCGCCGAACTCAACATGCAAAATGCCGGTCCATTCCTTACGGTGACGATCGGCCTGATCGTGCTCTTCGGCTGTGCAAGCCTTCTGTTGCGGGTCGCGAACGATGCGAAAAGCTTCTTTGGAAGACGCCCGCCGCTGGACAGCGATGTCCGGAAAATAGAGGAGCGAGTGGCCCGGCTGGAGGTGGTGATGGAGCGGCTGGCAACCAAGGAGGCGCTGGTCCAACTGGAACGGGATTTTCGCCAGACGCTGGATGAGAAATTTCACGGGCTGGACGCCAAACGGAGCCGCGACACCAGCGACCTGCACAAGCACGTCGAAGCGACAGCCGGCAACTTTCACAAGCGATTGAACGACGCCACCTCCGCGCTCGGGGACGAGATCAAACGGCTGCCGAACGAGATATTCGAGATGCTCCGAAACGCGAAAGGCTTGTGAGCAGAACCATGCATTTCCTTAGCCAACCCTTATTCCGCCATTCTCTCCATGCGTGACACCAATATCCGCCGGGCGATTCTCGATATCCTGGAGCGGGCGCATCCGTATGCGCTGCCCGAATCGCAACTTGCCGTCGAATTGAACGGGGCGGTCCGCCCGCCGGTATCCACGGCGGAGCTGGATGAGCAACTGCTCTATCTGCAGACACGGACTTACATCGCGACCGTACCCGACAGCCTCGATGACAACCTGGTCAAGTGGGCCATAACCGAAGCCGGCATGAGCATCCTGCGGCACTAAGTCAAATGACAGGGAACGCAACAAAGCAAGCCGAGAAGGCGGATACGCCGCCACCGAAGCCGCCCGGAAGCCGGGCATTCGCGGCGAGCCTGCGGAAGATCGAGGAAAACCGGGACCGCGCGACGCTGATCGGCAACGCGGTCGGGGCGGCAATGGCGTTTACCAAGGCGAACGGCGTTCTCTTCGCCCAGGCTGTCTTCGAGGAGTTGCAAAAGCCGGCGAAGAAGCGCGAGCAAAGCCGGCTTGTCCAATATATGACCATGGCGCTGAAGGCCGGCGCGGCCAGCCTGGCGTACGAACGGTTCCGGTTCGACGCGGCGAAGAAGGCGATGGAATGTCTCGGGGACCTGCAGCAGATCAACGAAGAGGGCGGCGATGAGGAGGAGAAGATCGAGAAGGCCATCGCGGTGCTATTCGGGGAGCGGCCGGAGAATACGACTTTTGAAAGCGCGTCCGGCCTCGACCCTTCGACAAGCGCAGGTCCAGGCCTTGATGAAACGGGAGAGGAGAGCGTCTGATGTTCATCGATCCCTTTTACGTGCAACCGATGACGCCGGCGCAGCGGGAGCGCAGCGATGCGGCGCTGATGAAGTTCCGCCAATACCAGGAGCCTGTCTTCTGGTGCACGCTGGGCCTGCTGGTCATCCATTGGAGCCGGCAGATAGGAAAGAGTTACGTGCTCGCGGCGTGGGCGGTCATGCGGTTGCTCGAACACCCGGGGAGGTTGGTTACCGTACTTAGTAACAGCAAGTCGAACGGGATGGAGTTTGTCGTCAAGGCCGCGGAGGTATCGCGGTTGTGGGGAGCGGCGTGCGAGACGGCCGATGTTTCACCAGACGACAAGATAGAGAATATGCGGATGGAAATCCGGATCAGGGTGCGGCGAAAGGTTGGCCGCATCGTCGTGCTGGCTGCGAATCCACGGACGGCGCGCGGGTTTTCCGGCGATTTGATCCTGGATGAATTCGCCTTTCATGAAGATAGCGTGGCGATCTGGGACGCGGCGGAGCCGATCATATCGAGCAATGCCGAATATCTCTGCCGAATCGCCAGCACTGGCAACGGGCGCTTTAATATGTTCCATCGGATGGCAAACGAGGGATCGCCCTATGTGGTGAGCCGGGTAAGACGGAGCGAGGCGCACAAGATGGGCGTCAAGATCTATGATCCCGCGACGCGCCGCGAGATTACACCCGAGGAGGCGCGGGCCGCGGCGCTCGACAAGGCGAGTTACGATCAAAACTACGAGTGCGCATTCAACGACGAGAGCATGGCGCTGCTCACTTACACGCTGGTATCCGCGTGCGAGTATCCCGAGGACGGGCCGCGCGAGTGCCACATCTGCTCGCAGGACTGGACGCGCGAGGCGCTCGAGTTTCTGCGCGGCTGCAAGGGGCCGCTGGGCATCGGCCTGGACGTGGGGCGTGCGCGCGACCTTACGGTGATATGCGCGGGGGAGAAGATCGGCGGGGTGCTGTTCACGCGAGCGATCCTTCGCATCGATGGGATGCGGCTGCCGCAGCAGTTCGAGCGGTTGCGGCCCTTGCTCGAGATGCCGAACTTTGGAAGGCTGAGCGGTGATGCGACGGGGCTTGGGCTTGGCCTGGTGGAGTTTGCGCAGGAGCAATGCGGCGTGCATCGCGCGGAGGCGGTGCAATTTGCGAGCCGGGAAAGGCGGACTGTACAAGGGATCGAGCAGGGAGACACGGCATTGGTGACCGAACTGATGGCGCTTGACTTACTTGCCGCGTTCGAAGGGCGGGCGATCCGGGTTCCGTGCGAGGCGGCGCTACGAGAGAGTCTTCGCAAGCCCGAGCGAATCACGACGGCGAGCGGCGTGCGCATCGCGGCCACGCGGGACGGCGCGGGCCACGCGGACGAATTCTGGAGCCTGGCGCTGATGGCGCGCTCCTTGAAATCGGCGGCGGCGCCGGCGTTTGCCTACGAGGCCGCCGAGCCGCTCCAGGAAAGGAAGATGGTGTTCCCATGGTAACAAGCGCCAATTACATCGCGGGAGCAAATGGCAGCCCATCAAAGGCCGATCCTTCGCGGCGGGTGCCAAAGACGGAAAGCCTGGTCACGGCAGACGTGGTGCAACTCGCGCTGCGGTCGCGATTCAATCCGTTGCGGGGACTAACCCCGCAATTGCTCTCGGTCCACCTGGATAATTTCCTGCTTGGATTCGTGGCTTACGCGGCGCTGGTCTGGGACCAGATCGAGCGGCGGGACGACGTGCTGCGGAATGTCGCGAGCAAGCGCAAGAAATCGCTGGCGCGCTACAAGCGACAATCTTTTCCGCGCGATGATAGCGCCGAAGCGATGGCGCACGCCGAGGCGCTGGATGATTTCTACGATCACATCACGGTCGTCAACGCGCTGGATGAAAATGAGACCGGCGGCTTTCCGCTGTTGGTGCGGCAAATGATGGACGCGGTGGGCAAATACTACGCGGTACACGAGATCGTGTGGCAGCCCGGCTCCGCTGGGGCTACGCCGGGGCGAGCCGGGGACGGTATCCTGACCGCGGAATTGCGATTCGTGCCGCTTTGGTTCTTTGAGAATCGCACCGGGCGGTTGCAGTTTTTGAAATTGCCGCTCGGGGGCGCGAACGGGGAGCCGCTCGAACCCGGTGGATGGATGATTACCAAAGGAGACGGCGTCATGGAGGCTTGCTCGATAGCTTACATGTTCAAGAATATGCCGCTAAAAGATTGGGTGGCTTACTCGGATAAGTATGGCACTCCCGGTGTGCTCGGGCAGACCAACGCGGCGAAGGGAAGCGAGGCGGGCGAGGCGCTGAAGGCGGCGGTGGCGAGCTTCGGGCAGAATTGGTCGGGAGTCATCTATGGCGCGGACGGGACGATCAAGGAACCTATCTCACTTATTACCGCGCAGGGAGAAGGGACGCTGCCGTTTCCGCCGCTGGTGGAGCGGATGGACCGGGCGATGGCATCGCTCTGGCGCGGAAGCGACCTCAGCACGATGTCGGCGGATAACAAGGGCGCCAGCGTGCAGCAGGATGAAAGCAACATCCTGCTGGAGGACGACGCGAACATGATCAGTGAAACGCTGCAATTCTACATTGACCGCTGGGTCATCTGGCAAAAGTTCGGGACTGCTCCGCTGGCCTATTCGAAGATCGTGGTGCCGGAATCGCGGAACGTCGAGACGGACCTGAAGATCGACGAATTGCTTTTGCGGGCCGGGGCGCGGATGGGCGAACGCGAGCGGCTCGAATACTACGGGCGTCCCCTGATCGCCCCCGATGACCGGCATCTCGGCAACCCGATGACGGTCATGGAGCGGGTCCAGGATCAACTGCAAAACAAACCGATACCTTCCGACACTTTGCCGAACACGGAGAGCTAACATTACCATGAAAACAACCATTCTTCACTTATTCAGCACGCGCGCCATTTACCTGGCGAACGAAGCGCGAAAAATCGCAGTAAGCCTCTTTCTACCCAACCAACTGTCACCGCATGAACCCGGGCAGGATCATTGGGTGCAATTGTCGCCCTTCGGGGATTTTGCAAACGTGGCCGGCAAAAGCCGGGTCATCCAGCGCTTTCGCAAGGAGGATGCGAAGCGAATCCGCGACGAGTTCAACTCGGCGATCCGGCGCGTCACGCAGCCGCTCGGAATGCCATTCTATATAGGCCATCCGGATCATCCGCGATTCAGGGGGCAGCCGGGCCACGAAGATACGCGGGCATTTGGGCGGGGGAAGGAGATGCAGGTGCGCGAAAATCCGGCGTGCGCCGCGTGCGCGGCGTTTGCGAATACAAAGGGGGGCGCCGATCCTGCCGCCGCGGGGCCGTGCCAGGAGCATGGGCTCTTCGTGCGAATGCACTGGAATGAGGAGGGGACGCGGCTCATTGCCAACGAAAGCTATCATGGGCATAGCGTGAACTGGGCCGCGGTTCCCACAGCGATGGAGAACGGGGTGCAGGTCTATCGCCCGATCCGGGTGAAGAGCGCCGGGTTTACTAATGAACCGAATATCCCGGTGCGCCCGGCGTCGCTCGCCAATACCAACAATGCGCCGGCGGCAGATACCAGCGATGAGGAGGAGCAGCCGTCGCAATATACCGTTCCACCAAGGCTGAAGTTAATCGCGGGCTTCAAGGAAGAGGACGATGTCAGCATGGATGAAGTTCTTGACGCCCTCGAGAAGGCGCGGCCGCTTGAGAAGGCGAACGAAGACGCGGCGAGGCTGGCGGAACAATTGGCAACGGAGCGCCGGGCCCGGGCGACAGAGGCAATCGACGGCCTGGTAAAGGCCGGGAAAGTAATTACCAGAGACCGCGGCGCGTGCATCGAGCAGTTATGCAACGCGGGGGATAAGTTCGAGGAGAGCGTCGAGCAAATGGCCAATGCGCGCACGGTGGTAAAGACAGAGGCGCGCTCGAAGGGACTGGCCGGCCAGCACGCCAGAGTGGTCGAGGGAGAACGGGCTCGCACGGCGCGGTTCCAGCAATTGATGGATGCGCGGGAGCGGGATTTTCCGAACGAGAGTTACGAGGAGCGCTTCCGGACGGTGGCGGGTTCCAACGAAGGGGCGCAACTCTTCGCACAGATGAGCCGCGCCGGACAGGAAGATAACCAATAACCCAAACGAAGAAATGCAATACGAATACGACCCGGAGCAACTTCGGGAAAAGATGAATGCAGGACTAAGCCGCGAGCAGGCGCTGGATGTGCTGAGCCGCCAGGCGGAGTGCGACACGCGAGGCGGCAAGCAGCCGAGAAAAGCCGCGAAGCCGGTAGCCGCAGACAAGTAACCCTTTGCCGCCACGGCTCCGCGGGTGCGGCGCCGCCAGGCAAAAACCAACAACAACCATACTAAGAAAGGTATATCCATGATCCATCCGATCATTATCGGCTTTCTGCTGCTGCTCATCCCGGCGGCGGCAAGCTACGGCCTTGCCGGGACGCGACGGCGCGTCCTGGCCCAACTGGCCAACAATTCCATCATTGTCAACATCACACCGAAAGGCCGGGCGACGGCGGTCGCCGACGCGGCATTCACCAGCCGCTACCTGATCGCGAAACGCGGGCAATACGACTACAGCATCGCGATCGCGGGCCAGGGAGACCTGCCGTATGGGGTGGTGCCGGACATGAATCCCTATAACGATGTGGATTTGAGTTATCCGCTACCGGTGAACATCCTGGGGCTGAACGAAGATACGGAGCGAATGATCGCAAGCGGAGCGATCTCGATCGACAACCTCATAACCACGGACGCGAACGGCCAGGTGCGCCCGCTGCCATCGGCGGCGGGAAATTACTGGGTGCTCGGCAAGGCGAAGACGGCGGCCATGGCGCAGAACGACCAGGTGGAAGTAATTCCGTGCTTCCCGTACCAGGTCAATGTGGCCGCGCAGGCCTGATGGCGGCAAAGAAACAGAAGGAGAACATAAAATCATGAAGAAGAACATCATAGTTATCGCAGCACTCGCGGTGATCGGAATGATCGCCATCGTCGGGTCGCCTGGGACTGGCGCTCTGGCGCAGAGCCCGGGCGACGTAGCCTACCCGATCCGGAGCGGGACGGGAACAATCCTCCTGCCCTATATCGGGGCGTCGGGGACTTACGGCGTCATTCATACCACGGCGACCAATGGTTTCGTGCAGACGACAGGGAGCGGACTTACTGTAAATCCGAGCCCTGTGATAACGGGAACGGCCAGCATTCCGAGCCCGTCGCCGGGGACGCTGGGGATATCCAGCAGCGGCACGCTGATGATATTCGGCACGAATGGCGCGTGGAGGAACACTCCCTAGCGGCCGGCAACGCATCCAACCAGGAGACATATCCATATGAACAAGTCCATCAAACCGCAGGCTGTACCGCCTGCAATGTCCTTTGAGCAATACCGGCGCCATCATGCGCAGGCACTCAACAAAGTCCAAAAACTGGAAAGCGAGCCGCAGGTCCTCATCGCCAATGAAGGGGCGGCGGTCCAACCCGGGGCCGTCTATCTCGCAAACGAGTCTGTGTTCACGCAGCAATACTTCGACGAACCGTTGACCAATTATGCGATTGGGTGGCGGGACCCGAATAACATCGAGGAAACGCTCGAGTTCTTCGCACCGAGCGTGCCGGTGCCGCGGCGGTTCACTTACAAGTCGTGGACGAATATCGAGGAGTTCCTCTCCGAGGATTCCTACGAGGACCTGCGCGCGATTGGCGGGGAATTTGCCACCGTGAAGTATACCGGATCAGAGATTCACGCGCGCACGGACAACCGCGGGCTGCGGATCCGTGTGGACCTGGACGAAGTGGCCGATCCGAACAGCGCGCTGGCCGGCGGGATTTTTGCCTACCAGGCGCGGATCGTCGAGAAGCTGAAACGGCGAATCTTGCGCAACTCATTGCGGCGGGCAATCAGCCTGATTTCGGCCGGGTCCATCAATACGGCGGTAACATGGAATGGCGGGGCAGGCCAGGACCCGGATAACGACGTGCTGCAGCAGCTCGTCGCGGCGACCACGCAATCCGGCATCCGGCCGAACCGCGTGGCATGGGGCGATACCGCATGGTCCAAGCGCGTACTTACTCATCGCGCACAAAATACAGCGGGTGGTTACGCGAGCGCCGGGTTGACACCGGAACAGGTGGGAATGTTTCTCATCGTGCAGCCGTTCGTGAGCCGGGAGCGTTTCTCGGCGGCGGGCGCGGGGCTGGCGGAAGTGGTGGGCAACCTGGTGTTCATGTTCTATGCGCTGGCGGGACAGGACACGGAGGATCCGTCCAACATCAAGCGGTTCTATTCGGTAACCGACAGCGGCGGGCCGTGGCGCGTGTATGTGCAGCAAGTTACGAGCAAACTGGTCGATATCACCGTCGAACATTACGAATTGATCAAGGTCACGAGCCTGCTCGGGCTGAATCAATTCACGGTGAGTTAGGCGAATTGGGGTTGAGGCCCGGTCCGTTGCATGGGGGGCAGCGGGCCGGGCCAAGGCCGGGACAAACAAGGCGAACACAGAATGAACTGGACTCAAATCACAATCGAGACGCTGATGGCTGCCGGGCATTCGGCGATCGTCACGGCGGCGCAGACGGCTGGAACGGGCGACGTTGATCCGGTTGCGGAGTCGATAGCGGACGCGATCTCACGCGTGAGGGCGGCGTGTTCGGCGGGGAACCAGATGAACCAGGATCCGACGACAGTGCCGAATTCATTGAAGGGAGTTACGATCCGGCTGGCGCTGTTCGCGCTGATGGAGCGGATCGGTTATCCGCTCAGCGAGGACCAGCGCGACACGCGGCGGGAGGATAACAGTTACCTGGTCAGAATCAGCGAAGATAAGTTGAAATTCGAACTGCCGGACGTGCCCGCCGGGAACGCGGAAATGCAGCGCGGAGCCGACATGGATACCGTCACCCGGACAGACCGCCGACCCTATACGCGGCGGGGAATGGAAGGCCTGCTATGAGCCTGCAACGCTTCCAACTGGATGTTGCGGCGCGCCTCGAGGCATCGGCATTCTTCGCGGATGTGCCGGTATTTGTATTTCGTCCGCGGGCCGCGCTCACCGCCGCGCAGATACAGAGCAGCATCAACGCGGCGCTGGGCGCACTTACCACACAAAATGGAAAAGCGGGGCTTTGCGCGACTGTCCTGATACCGCAATTGACGACCCAAAAGCAGGAGTTGCCCGGCCCGTACCTGCATTTGCAATGCATTGTGAGAGTGCAGGAGAATGTGATGGTCAACATGGGGGCTAACGGAACGCTGATTGCCTGCGAGGATGCCGCCATCGCGGTCGCGCAGATACTCCACTTATGGATGCCCGGCGGCACGGCGGGAATCATTCGCGCGGCGGCCGAGACTATTTCGCCGAATCCGAGCTTTGCCGACAAAGTCACCTATGATGTCCTGGTCGAGAGCGAACTGGACCTTCCGTGCCTGCCGAAGACGCAGCAGCCGATTATTTCCGAATCGGAGGGAGAGCTGGCAATTGTCTGCGGTGACGGGAGCGCGGACATTTATTACACGACGGACGGCTCGGCGCCGTGGGCCGGCAATGAAGCCTATCCTTCCTCCGGAATCATTTACAGCGAACCTTTCCCAGCCGTAGCGGGCACACTGATCCGCGCCGCCGCGTTCAACCCAAGCGCCCTCGGGTCCGATATCGCCTGGCTCCAGTTGTAACGGGCCATTCCTTTCAGAACGTCACATTTTCATGAGCATTCCATTGCGCATCCACGGGCCGGCAATCATTACCTTCAACGGGGTGAGTTATTACTTTCGCGCGGGTTTAAAAGGGACTATCAAGCGAACCCGCGCGAAAATCGAGGTCGATGCATTTGGCGAGATCGCGAAGGTTGCGAAGGATTGCATTGTGGAATTCAGCGGCATACCGGCTGGTGAAATTCGCGCAGCGGACCTGTCCGGGCAGATGCCGTATGCGCCCGCGATGGTGGGGGCGAGCATCTTTGGCAGCGCCGATACGCCACTGGTAGTGCAAACCATCAACGACGGCGCCACCATAACATGGTCGCGCGGGGCAATCAGCAAATATGCGCCGATCCTTCTCTCGGCGACGCACGGCACGCTTTACCAGGGAGAAATGACATTCGCCTGCCTGATGGCGAGCAGCTTCAATATCACGAGCACGACGGCCTGGAAGAACATCAGTTCAAACGCATTCGCCGATACGACTTTTGATCCATTGAAGGTTCGCATGGCCCAATACACAGCCGCGTGGGGCTCGACGCCGCCGTACAATGCCATGATATCCGAAGATGGTTTTACACTGATCCCCAGCATCGTCACCGAGAATATCTCCGTGGATAACTATGGGGTGATCGACATGGTCCTCAAGTCGATGACCGGCACGGCGCAATTCAAGCCCGCCAACCTGACCGAGGCGCAAATCGACGCGTTGATCGCGTTGCAAGGCGCCAACGCGATGTTGCCGGGATACGCCATAGGCGATGGCGGCAATGACCTTGTAATTTCCAGCAATTTGCTGGTTGCGACGCTGAAGCAGGCGGCGGCCGTGGATTACGAATTGATGTATGCGACCGGAAGGTTGCGCGCCGGCGAGGTGGCGTTTGGGGCGGCCACGACATTCACCAACGGTGTCCCGAACCCGCTCTTTACCTTCACCATAGCAGGATAGCACCCCCACACATCATGCTCGTATCCATTGGCACATACCAACTTTGCGACGGCACCCGCGCAGGAGGCGTCGGCGTGACGCGGTTGCGCTTCCTCGTCGAGCGCGCGATCCAGGTGCAGGATATATTTCGCGCCGAAGAGATAGCGACTTACGACCGGGGAAATCGCAGGACCACGGTGATCTTTGAAGTGTTGCAGACATTCCCAGACCAGGAAACGGCCGATGTCTTCGTGCTGACGCAGGAGGATAATATACCGAGCAGCGGAATTGTGAGTTTTACCGCTACAAAGCCGAACGGACAAAAGGTGGTGCGCTATTTGCCCGGCGGAAAGCTGGAAAGCCACGAGTTGCTGGAGCAGATCGGAGTTACCACGCGGTATCAATACGTGATTGTGGGAGGAATCATGCAGCAGACGGTGCCGGCGAGCTAACAAGAGGCCACAAATTATGCCGAATTACAATACACAGACGATCAGCATTGCGGCGGATGTAAACGACAAGGATAACGCGCTGGATGCCAGCACCGGGGCAGAGCCCGAGTGCTATTGGGCGCGGGATTTGACCATCCGGTGCGCGTTGTTTAGCGACGCGGGGGTGACGATATTGGGAGTGGCGGACCTGGAGAGCGCGACCATTTATATCAAGGATCCGTCCAACCTGGATGGGGCGCCGCTCTACAACGCCACGGTGACGGCATTTGATAATACGACCACGACGGCCAATTGGGCGGCTGGTACTAATCAACATTTTCAGTTTGTCATCCCGGCGGATAGCTTGAGTTTTTCGCTGACCAATGGGGCGCGGCTGGTGCATTTGTCGGTCGTCCTGATTACCGCAGGCGGCCAGACCGGGACGGCGTTCGTGACGACCATGAACGTCATTGACGATGGCGGGAACGCGCCGGCGAGCAACCCTGTAAATGCGATCACGGTGGCGCAGGCGGAAGCGATGGTGGCGGCGCTGGCGTGGAGCGGAGGCGTGATCGCGCTGGCGGCAGCCGGAAACGTGACTGTTTCCAATAACCAGACGTGGCTGCTGGGACGGCAGCCATTCTCCGCGGCAGTGGGAGCGGGGGTCTACGCGGCGAACCTTCTCTTGAGTGATGCGAATGCGCTGGCGGGGGCGCTGTTGAGGATTCCGATCGATTTCGGGGCGACGCTCAATCCCACGATCAACATCTATGACAACTCGACAGCGGGGACATTGTTGCAAACCATTGCGAACATCGATGCCAATGCGCGGTCGTTCTTGTTTACGGCATCGTTCGATGGGACGGCGTGGCACAAGGAGAACGGCGTCTGGGTGATGTAGGGAATTGATAATTGCTAATCTAAAATTGCTAATTGTTATGAAATGTGCGCTTTTACTTATTTTGATTGCTGCAATGGCAGTCGTTGGTTCTATTCCTGCTCATGCTGATCCGCCGGTAACGACTGGGGCGCCGGTGCTGAGGTCTGGAACCAATGTGATGACGGGAAGTTATATTTTGTCCGGGAGCGGGGCGTCGCTTTCGGGGACAAATGGGGCGCAGATCGCGGCAGTGGCGTATTCGGGAACGGCGAACTGGCTTCGTGTTTCGCCCAATACCTACCTGGTGTTCGATGGAGACTCGATTACGGGGTATGGGAGTCCCAATTATCCGTCGAGCGGGGCGGGGACGAGCTATGACAAGTTTCTGCTGAGCGGGTCGGCGGGGAATGTGTTTGTGGGATGCAGCGGGACCAATATCGGCGTGCCGGGGCAGGACCTGGCGGAGTTGATGGCGCGGTACATGGCCTATGTGCATCCGCATGCGCCGATCGTCACCGGAACGCCGGCCATTTACTTTGTGGATATTGGGACAAATGACTGCACGGGGGCGACTTTCAACCCCTATGCCTATGTGCTGGCGAATGGAGGGACGAACACGCTTGAGTATCTTTTTCAGTTGGCGCGGAACGATGGGTTCATCGTGGCGGCGACGACAATCACGCCGCGCGCGCCGGGGACCTACTCGGGCTACACGCCGCAGTTTGAGGTTAATCGGCAAATCCTCAATTCGCTGATTCTTTCGGATACGATCCCGCAGATCAAGATTGACCGGGCGAGCTGGTTTCCGAATCCGTGGGATCCGCTGACTTACGTGGACGGAACGCACCCGACAGCGCTTGCCAATTTGATCTGGGCGCAGAATATCAACAATATTTTCGGGGGGCTTGGAGTGCCAGGGGCGCAGCCGGCGGCTGTGCCGGTGTTGAACCCGATAGGGGTGCAGAGCGCGAGCTCCGTGGCGATTGGCGGCGGGACGGCGAATGTGACGCAAGTAGTCGTGAGCAGCCCGCTGAACAGTTACCAGGACAGCTACCTAACGACCTCGACATTGACGGCGGATTCAGGGACCGGAGGGAACACGCTGACAAACCACGGGGTCACGACAATCGCGGGCAAGATCGGCACGGCGGGGACGTTCAATGGCAGCTCCTACCTTATCAGCGGGACGAACCTCGCGTTGAATAACAACAGCTTTTCGTGCTGGGGGTGGTTTAAGACGACGACGACGAGCAGCAACCAGGCGGTGTTTGACGAGTGGAATTACGGTTCTCCGTTCGATTACGGGTGGGACGTGGAAGTGGACGGTACGCAGGTTATCATGAAAAGCGCGGCTGCCAGTCAATCAGCCTACGCTTCCTCTGTGGCCGTTTCCGCCTCGACTTATTATTTTGCCGCCTTCAGTTACGATGCGACGCGGCGGACAAGCACACTTTGGGTGAACAATGCGCCGCCCGTGGTTGTATATGGAGGGGCGGACGGCTATAACAACAACGGCGGGGGATTTTACCAGCAATCGCCGGTGCCGTTTATGATTGGAATTGCGGGACTGTTCACGACCAGCACGGTTTACCCGTTCAACGGGGTCATCAGCGACGTGCAGTTCGGGAACTTCAATTTGACGGCGAGCATGGAGGCGGCACTGTACAACAATGGGAATGGGCAAGTGCCGCCGTTTAGCCCGGATGGTGCGTCGCTTGTGATACAGTCGGGGTCGAGCTACGGAGCGATTTCGGTGACCGGGAGCGCGCAACCGATCATGACCGTGACGGGGACGGCGACCTATTACACGGGAGAGCGGGTGGCGAGCGGGGTGGTGACGTCCACGACATCAAGCCAGCCGAATTTGCTGACGTGGACGCCGAATGTGGCGGGGCGGTATAGCATTTATGCCTCCGTCGATGTGACGAGCACGGACCAGACCAGCATTATCGGTCCGACGATCATTTCGACCGATGAGGCCGGCGTGACGGGGACGATGAACGATAATTTGAATGGGTCTGGGCCGCTGAACGGCAGTGATACGAACTGGAATGACCAAGCGGGCGGGGTGATACCCCTGGGAGATCAGCAGAATTACAATGCTGAGGCAGGGCCGGGGCCGTTCACCTGGAAGTTAGACGGGCTGTATCTGGGGGCCGGGCATCCGGTGATTGTGGGGACGATTGCAGCGGGCGGGACGACGCAGTACAACGCGCGGGCGATCATTGTTTACTGGGGACCGTGATATGAAATTGCTGATTGCTGATCTCGGATTGATGATTGGCAGAAGAGCAGCGCCGCGGGAGTAAGAGCCATGGCTGACGAACCGGAAGATTACGTTCAAGAAAGTGAGATGGAGCACGGGAAGGAAGGGACCGGCGGGGCTGGAAGTGTTTCCAACGCGCAAGGATCCGGGTTGGCGAATGAGGCGGAGCGGACGGGAGGGGAGGCCGTTGAGCGGACCGGGGGCGTTGGGGAATCGCTGCGGACGTATGGCGAGCGCGTCAGTGCGGCAGCGCGGGCCATGGATGAGGATCCCGGCAGGGATGCGCTTCACGCAGCCCTGGAGCACGTGGTCGAGGCAGTCGAGGGGCATGCGCGGTCATTGACTTCGCTTCGACTGAAACAGCGGGAACCGGCTCAGCGGATCGAAGCCCGCGCGCGCCAACTGGCGCGGCAGGCTCGCGACCTGATTAAGAACCAACGTGAGTAAGATTGGCGGCGAAGAATCGTTTGTCATTTTATAAATGTCCTGGCTGATTCAGATTAACGGGGGTGACTACCAGAGTTTCACGGAGCTTGGATGCGCCGGGTTGAGGCGGGAACTTCGCTCGCAGACGCCGGGGACATTTACGTTCCGGATGGAAGTGCAGGAGATGGACGCGGCCCCGATCGCGGAGGTGAATGACCTTGCGCTGATCGTCTGGAACGATGGCGTCACGAATCATCCGTTCTTCGCCGGGCGGGTCACGAAGATACCGGTGACAGGATCGGCAAGCGCGGAGGACCAGAGTTACGAAATCAGCGACGCGTGGAGTGACTTCGAGCGGATTACCTTTCAGCAGCAATGGACCAATATCGCGGGGTATGACGAGGAAGGAGCGCCGAACCTGGCGTATCTCTACCGGAGCGAAGGGTTGCTGGGAGTGGATGCCTACGGAAACACGCTCAGCTCGGCACAGGTGATCGAGATGGCGGTGAACTGGGCGATCAGCGTGGGAGCAGATTGCCAGCTCGGGACGATATTGCAGGATCCATTTGGCAACAGCGTGGCGGCGCCGGTGCCCGTCGACGAGATCAGCGACCTGCCGGTCGCGGAGATCATCAAGAAGATGATGCGGCTGACGCCGGACGCGGTGGCATGGTTCGATTACTCGACGTCGCCGCCCAGCTTCCATGTCACGCGGCAGGCGCAGTGCACACCGACGACGGTTCCATTTACCCAGCAAGGCGACGGCGTAAGTATCACGGCGCGGACAGACTTGCAGCGGCCGGAGGTGGTGATCCGATATATCCAGGAAAACCAGACCACGGGCGAGCCGCCGCAAATCGTCACCATCGTGGACGCGGCGCCGGCTGGGGCGGACGGCCTCGCATTCGGGGCGCTGGTGGCGACGGTGCGGCTGGCGGGAAGCAGCGCGTCGTACCAGAAGCAGGCAGTTACAACGACGCCGATCCCGCAATCGGCCGAGGATGACAACGCGGTGCCGTTCCTGCAATTGTATCATCCGTGGCTGCGACAGTTCAGCGCGGACCGGCTCGAGGTAACGAGCCTTACGGTGACGGTGGACAGCCCGCAGAACGACGACGAAGGGAACGCAATCACCGACTTGACGCCGGGTGATTACCCGAATGCGCTTCTGACCGGGACAATCGCGAAATGGATGCAATCGGCCTATCCCAACCTGATCGCGGCGAGAGTAACCGTGACGGCGCAAGTCTCGTATGAATACCCGGACGACACGGACGATGAATCGGCGCTCGCATTGACTTACTTTGGGCCTGCGGATGGGAACCTGGATAACTGGGACGATAACGTCCAGGTATTGACCACGTGCAAGGGAACCAACGCGAGCACGCAGGTCTATGAACAACTCTCGAGGTGGACGCAGGCGGAGCCGGCGCCGACGGGACTGGCGGCGATCCTCTACAGCGCAGTGAGCACGCTGCAATATGAGGGGACGTGGAATATCATCCAAAGCGAGGCGGCCTGGTACACAACGCTCGGCATTACATTGAACATCAGCGGCGCCGAGCAAACGGAGTGGGCGGCGATGAACGCGCTCGTGCAGGAGATTGCCGATGACCTTGACAGCGGGAGGAGCACTTATGTGTTTGGGCCGGGCAACCTGGCAATCCAGGACTTGATGGAGCAATTGCGGCCCACGCGGCACCGGACCGAGAGTTATCGGATGGGAGAGCAGCAAACGGGGCAGCCCACGGACGCCGGGCTCATCAATGGCCCGGGGCACGCGCCGGAGCTGTCAGGTTCCCTTCCTCCGACGCCGACGCACTATCCCTGGATCGATTTCGTCAGCGACCAGGAGAATGACGACGGGAGCGGTGCAACGTGGTCGGCAACGCTGGGTTATGGAGAGGCGAGTTTCTCGAATTACTCAACGCAGGACCGGGTGCTGGAGCAGCTCGAGATATCCGTGGGGAACGACGGGAGCGGATGGAGCGGGCCGGACTATGACAGCGATGCGCTGTTTTGGGGGCTGTCGTTGATCGTGGGAGACGATACGGCGGATAATGACCAGCTGCTGATTGCGCGGTCGGATAGTGATGGGGGCGGGGGATCGATGATTGTTACACCTTACAATCCTTCGATTGATCTTTCGCCGAACCTGGATGGAAGCATCGGCGACGACGACCAGTTCATCAAGCTGCACCTGGAGAGCCTGCTGATTCGCGTGCAGGACACGGACGGGTCGTTCGCGCAGATGGATGCGAATAATATGCTGCTCCAGCTTTCCGATGGGGACTCGAACTTCTGCAAGTTCGACCTAAGCGGCGACCCGTACATGCAGGTGTGGAACCAGGATAATTCGAATTACTCGATTTTGGACGACAACTCGCTGACTTGCTATGACGATGGGACGGGGGGGACGATTGACGCCGATGCGAGCGATATCGCAAATGGGAAGACGGCGTCGATGATTGTCGTGGGAACCGACAGCGATGGGAACGATGTCTATGCGCTGGCGACTGATCCTTTCGCGGCGTGGCCGCCGGCGCCAAGTGACGGGAATATCTGGATCGCCGGGTGCCAGTCGGGCACGCTGCAATGGTATCAACTGGCTTCGTGTGGCGGAGGAGGAGGGGGATGAAATTTTGGATTTCGGATTGCGGATTTCGGATTGGGAGGGGCTCCCCATGAGTACCACTGTTGTGTATGGCAACATTGGGGGGGCAATGGGGAATGTGGTTTATTTTGGGGGAGCGGGTATTGGGCCGCTGCCGCTGGAGCACGTGGCGGCGCAGACGTGTGCGGCGGATGATTCGTGCTGCTGTGTGACGTGCGCGAGCATGCCGCCCGAGATCAATGTGGTGATTAGCAGCCTGGCTGGGAATGGCTGCTGCAACGGGTCCGGAGTCGGGGGCGCCTCCAGCTCGGCGGTGAATTACGATACGGCGTTCGAAGGGACGGTGCCGCCGGGCTACCCGACCAATGGAGTGGACGCGGTGAATGGGGCTTACACGCTGACCTACAATACGGTGTCGGGCTATTGGGAGCAGACGGATTACACGCCGTTTGAGTTTTCGGGGAACTCTTACGACGAGACAGGGTGCGGGGGATCGGCTCAATATTACTACACGACGCTGAGTGTGCTGGTGACCTGCGACACGGGGACGAATATCATGACGATCCTGATGTTTCAACAGGATGGGCATGGGGGAATTTTTACGGGGACGTGCAGCGTGGAGGAGCCGGGGACGCCGATTGTGCCGACGTGGGCGCCGCAATTCGACGGCGACGTGCAGACGCTGACGACACCGAATTTGAGCATAGCATGGACGAGCGGCTAAACATGGAAAATTCGAAAATCGAAATTCGAAATTCGAAGCGGTTGGAGACTGCGTTGGGATGCGCGCATCGGGTGCATTGCGCGGCTTGCCGCGGGAGCGCGGCGTTCCGGGAATCGCTGGTTAGTGAGGGGATTGTGCGGGAGCGGGATTTTGAGTGTCCGTTTGGTGTGGCGATTGGTCCGGCTTCGTCAGGCGCGGGGGGCCTGGCTATGCCGGGACAAGTCCCCAAGCCCAACGCCGGGCTTGGGGACTTGGTAGAGAAGCTGGTGAAACCAATTGCGCGGGTGCTGAAAGCACAATGCCTGGATGAGCGTGGGGGGCTGAAACCGGAGAGCCGGTGCGCGCGGAGGCGGGATGCGCTGAACAAAATCAAGATATGAATATGTCATCGACGATCGTTATCAGTATGTCGCCGGGCCAGCGGATGCGGTTGCTGAGGTTCCTGGATCATGTGCAACTGACAGGCATGGAAGCGCAGGCGCTGGTGGAATTGAGAAATCTTATCGCGTCGGCGACGCCAGGCTCCGCTGCGCTACGCCCGGGCGAGCCGGGACAAGACCGACAAAAACCAATAGAAAACCAAAACGCAACATTATGAACCTGCTCGATACACCGGCGCCGCTGGCGCCCGCGCAAGTGCGCGCGAATCGCGCGGCGGCAATGCCGCGGCGCATCCTCAACAGCCTGTTGAAACAATGGGGCCAGGGGCTGGACCTGGTCTGGAGCCCGCCGCCGAATACAACGACGGCGGAAATTCTCGCGGCGCTGGGACCGAGCGCGGGGGAGTTATTCGCGCGAAGCGCGGCGCTACGGGCGTTCCTCGAGAGCCAGAAACAGGGGTGCACGAACATCCCGCAGGCGGGGCGGATCAAGCCGACGACGACGAACGCGGATGGAACGGTGACGCTGAAGTAATTTCGGATTGCGGAATGCGGATTTCGGAATGGGTTGATCCGCAGATTGACGCAGATTTGCGCAGATTAAAGAGGGAACGGGGACGCGCCTTCCGGTCTCTCTCTTCTTGGGTGCTTGCCGGCAGACTTTGGGCGCCCCCATCGTTCAATCCATGCCTAACGGGTCAGCGAGCGGCGAGCATTCTTTCGAAGCGCGGAAACAGAAGGATCAGGTGTACCAAGAGGACGATGGAGGCGAGAATACCGAGGAGAATGGCTATCGATGCCCCGAGGCTGAATAGATCGGTCACCAAGGCCGCAATCACCAGACCGGGCAGCAGCCACCGAGCGGAACGAAGGCGAAGCGTGGCCGGCAGGGCCGTTATTACGATGCAGAACAACGCCAGGACAGCAATGAATGGCGTGCTGGACAAGCGCCAGGGAGGAAAGAAGCAGACAATGGCCATGAGCAAACCCACCAGGGAAGCGAACCCGAGAAATCGCCCGAGCCGGACACGCAATGCGCAGCCCTCCCGCAAAAAGGCGACACCGACGCCGGCGCCCCAAATGACAAGCATCAGGCCCATTGCCAACAGACCAGCGCCGAAGAGAACCGCATCGAAGCCATCGTAGACGAGAAGGCCATGGGAATTCTTCGTGGGCGACGGAACGAGCCCAAAGATAAAATAACTGTGCGATTCCCAATTGAACTCGAAATGCCGCTTGCCCAAGCCGACCCCGGCACACCAAGCCAGGCTTCCGCCAAACGCGAGAATAACCAGCATAAAGAGGAGAAGCGCAATCGCCCTGCCGAAGGTTCGCGGCGGAGAATCACGCCGAGCTTGCATTGAGCCGTTAAATCGGGAATTCCCGGATAGATCATTGCTCATAGGCTGGACGAGTCGAACGAGATTATTTTGTCGCAAAGAACCCGGAGTTCAAGCGGTTCTGGATATGCCTGGAATTGGGAAGTCGGGGTTCATGCGTGAGGTATTAACCCTCCGGTCTGACGGTTAATACTTTCCCGGACCCGGCGCGGCGGGTAGCATGAGGGCGATGAATCGAGTCTTCGTCGGCCTGGATATTGGGGGCACCAAGCTCATCGCGGCCTCGGCCGACGAGAATGGGCGTGTCGTCAAACGGGAGCGTGCGCCGACTCCGCAATCATTGGAGATGGGGCTGAAGCTGATTGGGGATATGATCGATGAGGTCACCGGAGGCGGGCCGATCGCGGGCATCGGGGCGGCGGCGGGCGGCCCGATGAATTGGGAAACGGGGGTGGTTTCGCCATTGCACCAGCCGGAGTGGCGCAATGTGCCGTTGAAGGAAATGATGGAGGCAAAGTATAAGTGCCCATTCCACGTGGACGTGGATACAAACCTGGCGGCGCTGGCGGAGTATCATCATTCGGAATCGAAGCCGAAGAAATTGCTCTATCTTACCTTGAGCACCGGGATGGGGGGCGGGTTCGTGGTGGATGGGAAGATTTATCGCGGGATGAACGGGGAGCACCCGGAGGCAGGCCACCAGGCGGTGCCGTACCGGCTGGCTTCGGGCCGCACGGTGGTGTGTTCATGCGGGAGCAACGGATGCCTGGAGGCGCTGGTCTCCGGCAACGGGATACGGCGGCTGTACCGGAAATCGCCGGAGGAACTCGGGAGCGAGGAATGGGAGGAAGTGGCGTGGAACCTGGGCCAGGGGCTGCGGAACCTGGCGGCGATCTATGTGCCGGATATCATCATCATCGGCGGGGGCATCGTGTTTGGAGCGCGCGACACGCTGCTGGCGCCGGCGAGCCAGGTGATGCGAGATCATCTGAAGATCGTGCCGCATCCGAAAGTGCAGGCGAGTGAATTGGGAGAACATAACGTGCTCACGGGGGCGATCCTATGGGCGCTGCGCAACCAGTGCGCGGGTTGCTGATGTTGACGGGGCCGGAGCGGGAGAGTCGATGGGACTTATGAGAGTCATGAGACATAGTGGACTTATGAGAATCGTTTATTGATCTATGAATGTCAGCGTTGCGGGCGGGTCCTTTGCGGGAGCGGGAGTCGAGTTCCTGGAGATTGCGGCGATTGCGTATGCGCTGGGCAAGTCGGGTTATCCGCGCGAGGCGATACTTGGGACGGGGCTGGGCATCGCGGCGGTTGCGGCGCCGGCGGTTTTCGTGTGGCCGCTGTTTGAGCGTGTGCCGATTCATTGGTTCCAATTGGCGGTGGGGTTGCTGTTGCTTTGGCTGGGACTTTCCTGGGTGCTGAAGTCGGTTCGGCGAAAACGGAGCGGGGGGCGCGCGGGATGGGTCCAGAATCCGCTGCACCTTTACGAGGGGCATATCGAGGCGCGGCCGGCGGGGTTCAGTTATTTCAACGCGGTGGTGATGACGAAGAGCGCGGCGGTCGAGAGTTTCGAGGTGTGCATGATTGTGTCGGCAATCGCGCTGCCGGCGCGGGATTGGGTATCGGCGGTGGCGGGGGCGGCGGCGGCGCTGGTTGCGACCTTGGGATTGGTATTTGCGCTTCACGGCAGCCTGCGCCGCGTGCCGGAGGTGGCGCTGAAGTTTTGGGCGGGGCTGCTGCTGGCGGGGATCGGCGGGTTTTGGGGGTACGAAGGGGTGAGCGGGTGGCTGCGCGCTGGGTAGCAGGCGGCGCGGATGCTACAGGGGATTTCCTACAGACTATCCGCAGCATGGGTGGCACGCTGCATGCACTTACTATGCACGCAAGTTATGAGCGCCGAGAGACATGCGATCCATTCGATCAGGAATGACCTGGCTCCGATCCTGTTCTTTGCGGAACTGGCGAATGCCGGGGACCGCGAGGCGCAGAAATTGGTGATCAAGGAGTTGATGAACCGGTCGAATTCGATTCACGCGGGGCTGGACGTGCTGACCAGCGCGGTGCGGCGGCGAATGGCGGCGGCGCGGTAGTTGCGGCTTTCAAAAGTTGCCTCTTTGAAAGGGGACGCCATTTCCCAAATCAGCGGTTGCAGGTGATGGCGGGAATCGGGTTGGATGCGAGGATCGATACGGTCAATTCCAATGGAGGCTCCGCGCAGCCCAGCGAACATGCGAAGGCGCTGCTGCCGTGGCTGGTGGCGGTGGCGTTTTTCATGGAATCGCTGGATACGACGATCCTGAATACGGCTGTGCCGACGGTGGCGAAGGCGCTGGGGGTGGCGCCGTTGAGCATGAAGGCGGTGCTGTCTTGCTATACGCTGAGTCTGGCGGTGTTCATCCCGATCAGCGGGTGGATGGCGGACCGGTATGGGACGCGGCGGGTGTTTTCGTCGGCGATCGGGCTTTTCAGCCTGGGGTCGCTGCTTTGCGGGCTCTCGAGCCATATCCATGAACTGGTGGCGTGCCGCATCCTGCAAGGGTGCGGGGGAGCGATGATGGTGCCGGTGGGGCGCATCACGATGGTGAGGACGTTTGCGAAGTCGGAGTTGATCCGGGCGATGAGTTTCGTGGCGATCCCGGGATTGATCGGGCCGATGCTGGGGCCGGTGGCGGGCGGTTTCATCGTGGGATATTTTCACTGGCGGCTGATCTTTTTCCTGAACCTGCCAATCGGCGTACTGGGGCTGTACATGGTGTTCCGGCATTTGCCGGATTACCGGATCGAGAAGAGGCGGCCGCTGGATTACATGGGGCTGGCGCTGTTTGGGTCGGGGGTGGGGCTGCTATCGTATGTGCTGGAGGTGTTCGGCGAGAATGAGCTGGGCTGGCCGGCGATGACCGGGCTGGTGGCGCTATCGGCGGTGCTGCTGGGGGCGTATGGGTTTCGCGCGATGCGGGTCAAGTTTCCACTGCTGCGGCTGACGCTGTTCCAGATCCGGACGTTTCGCGCGGCGGTGAGCGGGGGATTTTTCACGCGGCTGGGGATTGGGGGAATCCCGTTTCTCTTTCCGCTGCTGTACCAGGTGGGGATGGGTTATTCGCCGGTGCAATCGGGGATGATGATGGCGCCGCAGGCGTTCGCGGCGATGAGCCTGAAGATGACGATGCCGTACATCCTGAGGCGATTTGGCTACCGGGCGGTGCTCATTTCGAACACGGTGATCCTGGGGCTGCTGATCGGGCTGTTTGCGACCATTGGGCCGCAAACGCCGCTGTGGTTGATCGTGATCCAGGTGTTCACGTACGGGTTCTTCACGTCGCTGCAATACACGAGCATGAACACGCTGGCGTACGCGGATGTGACCGAGGAGCAGACCAGCGGGGCGAGCAGCATCGCCAGCACGACGCAGCAGATGTCGATCAGTTTCGGCGTGGCGGTGGCGTCACTGACGACGGCGGTATTCGTCCCCAACCGGTTTCACACCACACCGGTGGAGATGATCCACGGCATCCACAAGGCGTTCCTGGCGCTCGGGGCGTGGACCGTGGTTTCATCGGTCATTTTCCACGAACTGAAGAGCGGCGACGGCGCGACGGTGAGCAAGGGGAAGGACAAGGTGATGCCGCACGTGGGATGAGCGGGTCAGGGCCGGGTCATTTGTGGGTCTTCTCCCCTTTTTCGTAAATGGTCTTGGCCGAGCCGACGATGAGCGGGTCCGGCGGCTGGACGATGTCCTCGTCCTTGCCGGCGTAGGGAATGGAGCTGAGGACGTGGCGCATGGCGTGGAGGCGGGCGCGGTTTTTGTCATCGGAGCGGACGATGGTCCATGGGGCATCGGCGGTGTCCGTGTAGAAGAGCATGTCCTCCTTGGCCTTGGTGTAGGCGTCCCAGCGGCCGAGCGACTCAACGTCCATGGGGCTGAGCTTCCATTGCTTGAGCGGGTCGCCGGCGCGGTCGAGGAAGCGGCGGAGCTGCTCCTCGCGGCTGACGGAGAACCAGAACTTGAAGAGCTGGATGCCGCTGCGGACGAGCATGCGCTCGAACTCGGGCGCCTGGCGCATGAATTCGAGGTATTGATGGGGCGTGCAAAAGCCCATCACGTGCTCGACGCCGGCGCGGTTGTACCAGGAGCGGTCAAAGAAGACGATCTCGCCGGAGGTGGGCAACTGCTCGGTGTAACGCTGGAAGTACCATTGGCCGCGCTCGCCGTCGGAGGGCTTGGTGAGCGCGACGACGCGGGCGCCGCGCGGGTTGAGATTTTCGGTGAAGCGTTTGATGGTGCCTCCCTTGCCGGCGGCGTCGCGGCCTTCGAAGATCATGACGATGCGCTCGCCGGCTTCCTTTACCCAGGCCTGCATTTTGACCAGCTCGATTTCGAGCAGCTCGATCTCGGCCTCGTAGTCTTCGCCCTTCATCCGCTTGGGATAAGGATAGGTGACGCTGATGATCCGTTTCTTTTTGCCCGCGGCGGATTTGACGCGGGCGACCAGCTCATCCGGGATGCTGGTGCGGACCTGCTCGGCGATGAGATCGACCATGGGAAAGGCGCTGGCGGCGGCCTCGGCCTTGGACCAGCGGCCCTTGCGCTCGGCCTTGGTTTGGGCCTTGAGGCGCTTTTTCTCGGATTTCTTTGCCTTTTTGGCCTTTTTCCGGGGGTCCAGTTCGCGTTCGCCGGCGGGCTCATCGGCATCGACGAGGGCGGGGTCGGCGGGGGTGAATTGAGGCTGGGCAGCCGGCGGCTCCGGCTGGCCAGGCGCGGAGAGGTCGGCCGGGGGCTCTTCCTTGTGACCGTTTGTGGGAATGACTGGCGGCTCTTCCAGGGCCGCGACCGCATCTGAGTTTTGGGGAACTTCCTGTGTAGTTTCGTTCGACATGGCTATGAATGTCCAAACCGGGTCAAAAAAAGCCCGGGATTTGTGGTGAATTTGGTTGGGCGGCCATAAGCATAATTCGCACCATTGAGGGAAGAGAATGGAGAGCGGATTGGCGGGTTCCTTCGCTCACAGTTCGTGAGGCAATTTAGAATTGCGCTGTTTTTGTCCTCACGGGATCGTTCGCCGCATGAATTCGTCGAACATGGGAACAGTGAACGACATGTCACCATGCGCTGGGCTGTAAATCATCCCTTTCTGAATGAGGCTCGCCCGCGCGGGGCCGATGCTGTTGATTTTCGCCCCCAGGGCGTCGGCGATGTCACTGCTGCGGTGTGCGCCGGGCCCCAAGCCGGCCATTGCGCGGAGGAACTTCTTTTCACTTGGCGTCAGGCGGTCGTAGCGCACCCGAAAGAAGCTCTGGTCGAGACGTTCAATCACAACGGGCGTTGAAGCCTTGACGATTCGCAATGTGATCGGCGATGCGGGGGCGCGGCTCCAAGCCTGGTAGCCCCATTCCTGCAAGAAGTACGGATACCCTTGGGTGAGCCGGCATATTTCCTTCAATGCCGGCGTTTCAAAGTCGACCCCTGCTGCCAATGTGGGGTCGCGTAGCGCCCGAATGGCATCCGCTTCTGATAACGCGCCGATATTGTGGAAGCTGAACAACCGCTCCGCGTAGGACTTCGATTCCCCTGCGAGGCCAGGCAGTATGGGAAGGCCCGCCCCCAGCAATACGAACGGCAATTGACGCTGCTGTATCCTGTGCATCGCCATGATGAGGGCACTCAGTTCCTTGGGCTTGAAGTACTGCAATTCGTCGATCAGCAGCGCAACAGGAATTGCGCGTTCATCGGCAGCCTCAGCCACCGCGAGAAACAGACCTGGAAGGTCAGTCTCCACGTCGCCGCTGTCGGCCGTGCCCTTCTCCGGGTCGATATCGAGACCGACCTCAAGGTCACCGAGGCTCACCTTGACTCCATTCATGAAGCCTTTGAGCACTGCCAGCGCCCGTTTTGCTTTGTGGCCGGTGCCTGCCACGCGGTCCAACTCGAAGAGCAGCTTGCGCAACGGCGGCACCAGCAGAGCGGCAAGCGATTTATCCTCGTAGGCTTCCAGCGACATCGTGCGGTAGCCTTCCCTGTCCGCCATCCGCTCGAATTCGTTGAGCAGGACGGTCTTGCCGACGCCACGAAGACCGGTGAGAAGAATGCTCTTTTCCGGGCGCTTCACTTTGATGCGGCCCAGAAGGACGCGGGCCTGGTCGAGGACAGCCTCCCGGCCCACGAGCTCCGGAGGGGGCGCTCCGGCCCCTGGGGAAAAGGGATTCTTGATGGGGTCCATGGAATCTATAGATTTATAGGGATGTATAGGCTTATTTGGCTAGAACTGGCAAGAAAACCGTAGAGAATTGAACGATGAATATCAAATCGGGTCCCCCACCCGTCCGACGGTAGTGTCTTAATTTGAATTTACTTCGTCTGCCGATGTGAGACCATTCGGGTGTGTACGCCATCGCATACGACCTCGATACGGCTGCCCTCCAGGCCCATTATCCCGGGAACTCGTACACCAACGCTTATGGGGAAGTCCGAAATTTTCTTGCTGATCGCGGTTTCGCGCACCAACAGGGGAGCCTCCTTTACGGCGATGAGAAAGTGACAATGGTTTCGGCGGTTTTGGCCGTGGCGGCGTTGTCCGATGCGCTACCATGGTTGCGCCACTGCGTCCAAGACATACGAATTTTGCAGCTCATGGCGAACGACGATCTCAGGCCCGCTTTAGAGGCTTAGTGTTTGCCTCAATCTTCAGTGGGGGCTGGTTTGGAGGTGCGGGGAATTGGACCCCGTGCAGTCGCAGGTGTAGGAGCCGGACGCAGCGCCAAGCCACCCCCATTTAGTCGTCAGTAATCAGCTCCATTTGAATCACTTCACCGCGCTTGGGAAACGCCTTGTCTAGCATCTTGTGGAACTCCTCCCAAGTCGATGAAGCCCTCATCAATCCGATAACAGCGTGCAGGTGTTGAGCGAGGGCAGGGTGTCCAACGTCTTCAGTGAGCCATTGATGGTGTGTCCTTTTCCTCCGTCCCCTCTCGTCCTTGGGATTCCGCGACTCAAGCTCGGCGAGGATTCCCGGCGCGAGGCGTTCATAGACGAGATCATTCGTGAGCCGTCCCACGAGGATGGGCCGCCTGACTGAAAGGCGATTCCACTCCCAACCGCGCAGCCGGAAAATCTCCCGATAGAACTCATCGGGGAACCTCTTGGCCCATGCCGCAAATTCCTGCCTGAGGAACGCATCGAGTAATGCCTGAAGGGCCTCTTTGTTCCGAACCTCCTGGTAGCCGGTGGCCTCGTCCACCAGTGCTATGATCCCAACTTTAGCCAACGCCCGAATGATCATTTTCGCCTTTTGGGCAATCTGCTTCTGCCTGCCTCCAAGGTGCCCCTCCTCCTCGGCATCGAGCCACACTTCGCAGATTTTCGGGATGGTCTCGGCCTTGATGCCGTGGGCGAGGTTCCCTTTTTCCGTCCGGTACTTAACAATTATGGACTGCAGATCTCCCAAGTGCCTTTCAATGAAAGGATTAAGGCTCTTAAATGCCAGGAAGTGAGGCAAATCTGCAGCCTGCTCGGAAGGCCGATTCTTGGCAACCCACCCGCTGTAATACATGCCCATCCCGGCCATAAAATCGCTCTGTGTGAGGATTCTGGTTCCATTCGACAGAACAGAGCACGGGAAGCTCATATCGCCAATATGCAGCGTGCCGGTGTGGGTAGCCTTTTCGATACCCCATCGCGCCTCTGCCCCAGCCGTAGCGATGGCAGTTTTCTCTTCGCTGCTCAATTTCTCGGCGCGCGCCGCGCCGCCCTTGGAGTGAATATTCTCGTTGATCATTTTTCGCATCATAGCACGCCCCCACAAATGCTTGCAAGCATTTAATTTTTGCTTGCAATAGATGCCCGCAAGCATTTAATATCGCGTCATGGCCAACATCCTTCCTTTCGAAAAACAGGTAACGGTCGTCTCTGCTTTGGCTGAGGGCAGCAGCATCCGCTCGATTGAGCGCCAGACCGGCGTGAACCGGAACACGATCATGAGTCTCGGCAACCGGGTGGGAAAAGCGTGCGAGCGCATCATGGACGAGAAAATGCGCGGCCTTACCTGCTCCCAAATTCAGTGCGACGAGATTTGGGGGTTCGTCGGCAAGAAGCAAAAGAACGTGCGCCCAAATGAGAATCGGTATCAGGTTGGCGACGTTTGGACGTTCGTTGCCGTCGATGCTGCTACCCGTATGGTTCCCTCGTATTTCATTGGCAAGCGCGATTCCTACAGCGCCCAATGCTTCGTGAGCGATCTTGCCGCCCGGTTGGATTCCGAGCGCGTCCAGGTCTCGACGGATGCTCTCGCGGCCTACGCAGATGCAATCGAGAGGGGTTTTGGGGCCAGCGCCGACTACGGCCAGATCGTAAAAACCTTCACCTGTTCCGAACTGGATGCGCGTAGGTACAGCCCGCCGGAGATTCTCCATGTGACGCGCAACGTGATTTTCGGCAATCCTGATTTCAGGAAGATTTCCACGAGCTACGTTGAAAGGCAGAATTTAACGATGCGGATGCACATGCGCCGCCTCACTCGTCTGACAAATGCTTTCAGCAAAAAGATGGAGAATTTTAAGGCTGCGGTCGCCCTGCATTTCGCCTATTACAACTTCGTGAGGCTTCACAAATCCCTTCGCATGACCCCGGCAATGGCCGGAGGCGTCACAGACCACATTTGGGAGGTTGCCGATCCTGTGGAACGGGCATGAGCCGCTTGGAATACATCCAGCGGGCCGTTGAGCAGGCGGCAGGCTGCAAGGCCACCTACGTGGACACGGAAGCCGTTGTGGAGGTTTTTCGCGGGCAGGTGATGTGGGAAGGCATGGTGGAGATTTTCAACCTCGAAGGGCACTCCAAGGCGAAACGGGCCTACGGATGGGGAGAGGGCGAAGAGAAAGACGCCAAATACACTGCCGTTCTCGAAATCCCACCCGTCACTTCCTCGAATACCGCCGTGAGGGCTGCGATCGCGAGCGAGACACGGAAGGGCGTCCAAACCAGAGATTCCAAATCGAGATAAACAGGATGGATGCCGGCACCACAAGCTCTGTAGTCAGTCTCATAGTGGTGATTCTGGCGGTCATTGCGGCGCTGATTCCTATTATTGACAGATTCGTCAGCGCCAAGCCTGCACAAGAAAAGAAGAGGATGCGCGAAACCTTCGCGCTCGTTTTTTGGGCGCTCCTATTCTTCTGCGCCGGGGCGACCTTGGTTTGTTCAAATTCCTTGCATTTCTGGTTCATCGGATTGGGGTTAATTGGCTTCTCCGCCCTCTTTCGCAGCTATGTGTTCATTCACAGCCGAAAAGACCTCGACAGGTTGGAAATCAACATGCTGGTTCTGAATTGGGTGCTGGTGTGCATATTTCTCATCGCCATCGTCGTCGGGGTGCTCCGTCAACTGACTTCCGTCCTGGCTGGCCATCAAATGTCAAATTAAGACACCACCCGTCCGACAACACCCTTGCCCGAATGGCGTTTTTGGCCCATACTGACCGTTCTTTTTAAATATGAGCACCAAGACCGCCACAGCATCGAAGCATTCCGCCGAAACCTCGCCGGAGCGGGGAGCCGTCATGAGCGGGGCGGAAATGCTGGTGCATTGCCTGGAGCGGGAGGGAGTGGATACGATCTTTGCCTACCCGGGCGGGGCATCGATGGAGATGCACCAATCGCTGACGCGCTCGAAGAAAATCCGCACCATCCTGCCGCGGCATGAGCAGGGGGGGGTGTTCGCGGCGGAGGGGTATGCGCGGGCGACCGGGCGTGCGGGCGTGTGCATGGCCACGAGCGGGCCGGGGGCGACGAATTTACTGACGGGTATCGCGGACGCGTTCCTGGATTCGGTGCCGCTGGTGGCGATCACCGGCCAGGTGCCGCAATGGCTGATCGGCAAGGGAGGGTTCCAGGAGACCGACGTGTTCGGGATGACGCTGCCGGTGGTGAAGCACAATTACCTGGTGATGGATGTGAACGACATCCCGCGAATCGTGAAGGAGGCGTTTTACATCGCGCAGACGGGACGGCCCGGGCCGGTGCTGATCGATATCCCGAAGAACATCCAGCAGACCAAGGCGCAGCCGATTTTTCCCGCGGGGGTGAACCTGCGCGGGTACAACCCGATTGTGCACGCGGACGAGAATGAGTTGAACGAACTGGTGGCGCTGATCCGGATGGCGAAAAGGCCGATGATTTACTGCGGCGGCGGCATCATCTCGGGCAACGCGTCCGAGGAGCTGCTCGAGTTTGCCGAGCGGACGCAAATCCCGGTGGCGACGACGCTGATGGGGATCGGCTGTTTCCCCGAAGCGCACCGGCTTTCGCTCAAATGGCTGGGGATGCACGGGACCGTGTACGCCAACAACGCGGTGAACGAGGCCGACCTGCTACTGGCCATCGGCGTGCGATTCGACGACCGGGTGACCGGGAAGCTGGAGGAATTCGCGAAGCACGGGACCATCGTCCACATCGACATCGACAATTCGGAGATCAACAAGAACAAGCCTGTGAAGCTGCCGATCCTGAGCGACGTGAAGTACGCGCTGGGCCGGGTGAACGACCTGCTGGCAAACGGCGGCTACGAGCGGTCCACCAAGCAGACGCGCTACCTGGAGTGGTGGGAGCAGGTGATGGCGTGGAAGAAGCGGTTTCCGTTTACTTACCGGGATACGGAGGACGCGATCCAGCCGCAGTATGCGATCCGGATGCTGTACGAGATGACCAGGGGCGAGGCGATCATCACCACGGGCGTGGGCCAGCACCAGATGTGGGCGGGGCAATTTTACGATTTCCAAAGGCCGCGGACGTTTTTGACGTCGGCGGGGCTGGGGTCGATGGGCTTTGGCTACCCGGCGGCGCTGGGGGCGAAGGTGGCGATGCCGGAGCGCGAGGTGATCGACATCGACGGCGACGGGTCGTTTTTGATGAACATCCAGGAATTGGCGACGGCGCGCGTGGAGAGAATCGCGGCGAAGGCGATGGTGCTGAACAACCAGTACCTGGGGATGGTGGTGCAATGGGAGGACCGGTTCTACAAGTCGAACCGCGGCCACACGTTCCTGGGGCTGACCGATCAGCCGGACCGGATTTACCCGGATTTCATGAAGATTTGCGAAGGCTTCGACGTGCCGGCGCGGCGGGTGATCCACAAGAAGGATCTGGCGCCGGCGATGGAGTGGTTTTTGGCGTCGAAGGAGGCGTGCGTGCTCGAGGTGATGGTGCCGTACACGGAGCACGTGCTGCCGATGATCCCGAGCGGGAAAACGTACAAGGATATTATTTACGAGGGGCGGGAGGAGTTGAAGGCGGGGGCGGGGTTGTAGGCGGCGAATTGCTGATTGCTGAAGTCAGATTGCTGATTGAAATAAGCGCCGCCTTCGGCGGCCAAATTGGAAAAATCGGCGATCTGCAATCATCGACCAGCAATCCTCGCTGCCAGCTCGATGCCGCGCTTGCCCCGGATCGTTTCTCATCGTAGCATTCCTGCGATGAGTGCCGTAAGGACACATCTGGACCATTTTCAGGTCCTGAATTCCACTGAACTGAAAGAGCGGGCCAAAGTACCGCGAAAACAGGGCAATAGGGAGAAATTCGTCCGCGAGATCCGGGGCATTCTCTCTCCCGAGGAAGCGGATCGTATGGAAAAATACATCAACGAGACTTGCAGCCGGATCGATGAATGAGCCGGTGTTTTCTGGACACCTGTGCCGTCCTGGATATGGCCAGAAATCGCGGGGAAGCCATCGCTGCCGTTACTGAATTCGACGAGATTTATATTGGGCATGTCGTGCTTGGCGAATTGCTCTTCGGCTGTCACTGGAGCAGCAATTTTGAGCGTGAATGGGCTCGCATATCGCAGGGGCTGGCTTCGGTTACGATTGTCATGCCGACCATGAACACTGCGATGGTCTATGGCGAATTGGCCGCGCGGTTGGAGCGAAGCGGCTCGCGCATCACTCAAAACGATATGTGGATTGCGGCAATGTGTCTGGAAAATGAGTTACCACTCATCTCCCGGGATACTCATTTTGCGCGAGTCCAAGACCTCCGGTTGGTCTCCTATTAGGGTGAACTGCGCAAATATTTACCCCAAACATTCGTCCAGCCAGCCGAGTAGATCGCCGATGGTCTGGTCGGTTTCGTCGCCCATGTTTGAGATGCGGAAGGTTTTGCCTTTGAGTTTGCCGTAGCCGCCGTCGATGACGCAGTGATGGCGGTCGCGCAGTTTCTGGATGAGGGCGGGGACGTCGATTTCGCGGTTGTTGCGGACGCAGGTCAATGACTTGGAGCGGCAGTTTTCGGGAGCGAAGAATTCGAAACCGTTCTTTTGCACCCAGGCGCCGACCAGGGCGTTGAGGCGGGCGTGGCGCGCGCAGCGGGCGTCGATGCCCTCGGCGAAAATGTCGTCGAGCTTCGACTGGAGGGCGTAGATGTGGGAGATGCTGGGCGTGCTGGGGGTCATGTCCTCGGCCTGGTTCTTCTTGAATTCGAGGAAGTCGAAATAGTAGCCGCGGGTCTTGATGGTGGAGGCGCGCTCGAAGGCGCGCGGGCTCACGGAGAAAATGGCGAGGCCGGGCGGGAGGGCGAGCGCCTTCTGGCTGCCGGTGAGCAGGACGTCGATGCCGAGTTCATCCATCGGGGTCGGGACGACGGAGAAGGAGGAGACCGTGTCCACGATGAGGAAGACATCGGGATGCTTTTTGACTACGGCGCAGAGTTCCGCGAGCGGGCTCATGACGCCGGTCGAGGTCTCGTTGTGGATGAGCGTCACGGCGTCGAAGCCGCCTTCGGACAATTTGCGGTCGAGGGCGTCCGGGAGGATGGGCTGGCCCCATTCGACCTGGAGGGAATCGGCCTCCTTGCCGCAGCGCTTCGAGACGTCGAGCCATTTGTCCGAGAATGCGCCGCACATGCAGTTGAGCACTTTTTTGCCGACGAGGTTGCGAATCGAGCCCTCCATGACGCCCCACGCGGAGGAGGTCGAGAGGAAGACGGGCTGCGCGGTGCCGAAGAGGGTCTGAAGCCGCGGATGAATGGAGGCGTAGAGCTTTTTGAAATCGCCGCTTCGATGGCCGATCATCGGTTTGCAGAAAGCCTGAAAGGTTTTCGCGGAGACTTCGACGGGGCCGGGAATGAAGAGTTTGATGTGGGTGGAGTGCATGGGAGATGGAAGGAAAACGGAGAGCCGGATATTTAAGACGGAAATTCGGAATTCGAAAATCGAAATCAGGGGGAAATTCGAAAATCGGAATTCGAAAATCGAAGTATTTGGCGCCGGAGGCGCCCGTCGGTGGAGGGAGTGGAAGGGCGATTTGAATTACTTTTTCAGTGTTGCGGCTTGATTGGGGACGGGGAATTTGACAACAGTCCGTATGACCCAAACGGACTCGTTCGAAGGATCGAAAATCGTCATTCTCGATTTCGGCGCACAATATACGCAGGTGATCGCGCGGCGGGTGCGGGAATGCCAGGTTTACTCGCAGATCATCCCCTTTAGTACGCCCGCGAAGACGATCAAGGAGGCGGCGCCGCGCGGCATCATTTTTTCAGGCGGACCGGCGAGCGTTTACGCGAAGGGTGCGCCGCACCCGGACCCGGAGATTTACAAGCTGGGCATCCCGATCCTCGGGATTTGCTACGGGATGCAGTTGATGGGGCAGCAACTGGGCGGGAAGGTCGAGAACTCGCAGCGGCGGGAATTTGGGGCGAGCCTTTTGAACGTGAAGCCGGAATCGCGCAAGGAAGGCGACCTTTTCCACGGGCTGCCGGACGTGCTGGATATCTGGAACAGCCACGGCGACAAGGTGACCAAGCTGCCCAAGGGATTCACAGCCATTGCGGAGACGGAGAATTCGCCCTACGCGGCAATCGTGGATCGGAAACGGCGTTTTTACGGACTGCAATTTCACCCCGAGGTGGCGCACACGCCGCGTGGCAAGGAGATGCTGCAAAACTTCGTCTACCAGATTTGCGGTTCCAAGATGGATTGGACGATGGGGTCGTTCATCGAGCTGATGTGCGCGCGGGTGCGTGAGCAGGTGGGGAGCGACCAGGTGGTGCTGGGGTTGAGCGGCGGGGTGGATTCGAGCGTGGCGGCGGCGTTGCTGCACAAGGCGATCGGGGACCAGTTAACGTGCATCTTCGTGAACAATGGGCTGCTGCGCTCGAAGGAGGCCGAGGTGGTGCAGCGCGTGTTCGGCGAGAATTTTCACGTGAAACTGAAGTATGTGAACGCGTCGAAGCAATTTTTGAAAAAGCTCGAGGGCGTGACCAAGCCGGAGCGGAAACGGAAGATCATCGGGCGGGAGTTCATCAAGGTGTTCGACGAGGCGGTGAAGGAGCTGACGCGCAAATCGAAGGCGAAGATCCGTTACCTGGCCCAGGGGACGCTCTACCCGGACGTGATCGAGAGCGTGTCGATCTCCGGCAACCCGGCGGCGCTCATCAAGAGCCATCACAACGTGGGCGGGCTGCCGAAGCGGATGAAGCTGAAGCTGGTCGAGCCGTTGCGGGAGTTGTTCAAGGACGAGGTGAGGCAGGTGGGATTGCAGCTCGGGTTGCCGCACGAGATCGTCTACCGGCAGCCGTTTCCCGGGCCGGGCCTCGCGGTGCGCATCCTGGGGGCGGTGACGCGCGAGCGGCTGCGGATTTTGCGCGAGGCGGATGCGATCGTGGTGAGCGAGATGAAGGCGAGCGACTGGTATTACCGCATCTGGCAATCGTTCGCGGTGCTGCTGCCGGTGAAGAGCGTGGGGGTGATGGGGGATGAGCGGACGTACGAGAACACGATCGCGCTGCGGCTGGTCGAGAGCCAGGATGGGATGACGGCGGATTGGGTGCGGCTGCCGTACGATTTGCTGGCGAAAATCTCGACCCGGATCATCAACGAGGTGAAAGGGGTAAACCGGGTATGCTTCGATATCTCGAGCAAACCGCCGGCGACCATCGAGTGGGAGTGAGGGCGCTCTCTACTCGTTTGGATCGAGAATATCGACCGTGACCGGGTCCATGCCGGGGCGGTACATCGAGGCGCCGTAGCAGATGGCGGCGCCGTCGCGGGCGTAGCGGATCTTGTTCAGGTTCGCGTCCCAATCCTCGAGGTAGGAGGAATTGGCGGTCATCTTGCTGCCGGCAATGGGAACGTAGCGGACGCTGGTGAAGGTCAGGAACGCAGGCTGGCCGGGCAACGGGACGGGGGCGGCCCAGTTTGGGGACAATTGGACAAGGCGCTTGCCGGTCAGGTCCAGGGCGAAATCGGTGTCGCCGTCGGTGCTGTCCAGGTGCAGGTCGAAAAAGGCGAGGCGCAACGGCGGGGTCATGAGGAAGACGTTCGAGGGATCGTCGCCGAGATGGAGCAGCTCGAAAAGGCCGAGAAAGCCGGGGAGCGTTCCCATTTCCACCGAGGCGCCGGACTTCGTATCGACCAACTGGTAGTTAGCGCCGCGTCCAGGCTCGTCGAACTGATCGTTGCTGCCGCTGACTCTCAGGAGGATTTCCTGGGCGCCGTCGGGCGTGGTGTAATGGTCGGGACCGGGCGGCGCCACGAGTTGATCGCCGGCAGAGTCGAGCACGGGGCTGGGCGCGGGCGCATTGGCGGCGGCCGGCGACTCTTCGTTGCTGAAATAGGGAGAGCCTTTTGCCGCGGTGTACCAGTCCGGCGCGGCATCGAGTTTCTTCAGGTTGCCGCCCTTTGGCTCGACGCTCCAGTAATCCTTCTGGCCGTTGGGCATCACGCGGGTGAAGACGATGGTCCCGCCATCCTGGGCGAAGAGCGGGCCGCGCATCTGGCCGGTCTTTTCATTGGTAAGCTGGCGCAGCAGCGTGCCGTCCTCGCGGTAGAGAAAAATCTGGGCGTGACTGACGCCTTGCGCTTGCAGGTAGCGGATCGAGATGGCGATCTCCGAATCGGCGCGGAGGGTAAACGGGACCAGGGCGGCCAGGACGGCCAGGAAAATCCAAGACCGGAGCATGTGCGATGGTGAGCAGGGTGGAAGCCGCAGCGCAAGCGGGTAATGGCTCAAATTGAAATCGCGCCGGCGACTATTGAATGGGAGCAAGCCCGGAAATCATGGATTTTCCGGCGATTCTTCGGACACGGACCGTAGCGCATCGAGGGAAGGAATCTTCCTCGGTTTTTCCATTTCCGCCGATGTGCGTTTCAAGGCCAGAATGTCGAGAAGATCCTTTTCGCGGTGCGAATTTTCCTTCAGCCGAATCAACCCGGCCGCACTGAGGTACGGCACCCTCGTTCCATCCGTCGTTTCATGAAAGTGAATATCAGCGGTCATGTCCTGGTACTTGCTTCCGCCCATTCGCACGAAAACATCCAGATCAAAATCCTCGCGGATGCGAATCGCGCCTTCTTCGTCCACGAAATCAGCAGGGGCAAGTTCCCTGGCGTATCCCTCGCCGAATTCTGCCAGGCAGTTCAGAAGATTCTGCAGATTTGACGGATGATCATCCACGAGGATGTCCATGTCCTCGGTGGTGCGGACAAAACCATTCAGCGATACCGCGAGCCCTCCGACCAGTGCAAAGCGTACCTGCTTAGCGACGAGGAGGGCCAACAACCCTTCGAATGTGTTCACCATCGTCGTTCGACTTGATACCAATCTTCCGAAGAGAGCGATTCAATTCCCGAATCCGTTCAAACACGGTCCGCTTCTCGGTCCGCCTGCCGACGGTTTTCCGAATCAGTTCTTGCTGGCCCATGTCTGGTTGAATCGTACCGGAATGCTGGAAGTTGGCAAGGCCTGCTGCGATGTCAGGCAGGCCAGAAGCCGGTGCGCAAGCGCGAAGAGGGCATCGAGGAAAGGCTCGGCAGACCGCGTCCGGGCGGTTGACAGGCGGGGGATGGTTGGTAGGCTCGCCGCTCCCGTCATGCCAAGAAAGATCATCGCCACGACCCGAGCCCCCAAGGCGGTCGGCCCATACTCGCAAGCAGTTGCGGCGGGGGGGCTTCTGTTTTGCTCCGGCCAAATCCCGCTCCAGCCGCAGACGGGCGAACTGGTGCATGACGATGTGACCAGGCAGACGACGCAGGTGCTCGAGAACCTGGGCGCGGTGCTGCACGCCGGCGGGATGACTTTTGCCCACGTGGCGAAGACGACGGTTTTCCTGACCGACCTGGCTGATTTCGCCGCGATGAACGACGTGTATGCGACGTTTTTCCCGAGCAATCAGCCGGCGCGCTCGACGGTGCAGGTGGCGGCGCTGCCGAAAGGGGCGCGGGTCGAGATCGAGGCCGTCGCGGTGGCCGAGGGGCCGTCGGCGGAGCCGGGCGGGTCGCCCGAAGATTACAGCCTGCTCTAGGAAGAGCCCGCACCGATGCCGAACGCTCCCCTCCCCCCATTGTCGCGTCGCCTCTATGGCGAGCCCGGGGGTCAACAGCCCGTTGCACGCGAGGCCGGGATGAGCCAAAATATGGGTTCCCGCGGACCATCAATGTCCGCACGCTTATGATTAATTGGATTTTAAAGAAGATCGTCGGGTCGAAAAACCAGCGCGACGTCAAGCGCATGCGGCCTGCGGTCGAGCAGATCAACAAACTGGACGAAGAGTACAAGGCGTTGAGCGACGATGAGTTGCGCGCGAAGACGGCGGCGTGGAAGGCCGAGCTGTCGAAGATCGAAAACGCGGAGGAATTGAAGAGCAGGCTCGACGAGATTTTACCCGAAGCGTTCGCCGTGGTGAAAAACGCGGCGCGCCGGCTGTTGGGACAGACGATCACGGTCTGCGACCACCCGATGGAATGGAACATGGTGCACTTCGACGTGCAATTGATCGGCGGCATGGTGTTGCACCGGGGCCGGATCGCGGAAATGGCGACGGGCGAAGGCAAGACGCTGGTGGCGACGCTGCCGCTCTACCTCAACGCGCTGGCGGGACGCGGCACGCACCTGGTGACGGTGAACGATTACCTGGCGCGGCGCGACGCGGAATGGATGGGGGCGATTTACCGGTTCCTGGGGCTGACGGTGGGCTGCATCCAGCACGACCAGACGCCCGAGGTGCGCCGCGCGCAGTACGCGTGCGACATCACCTACGGGACCAACTCCGAGTTCGGTTTCGACTACCTGCGCGACAACGGCATGGCGACGAGCAGGTCGCAGCAGGTGCAGCGCGGTTATCACTACGCCATCGTCGACGAGGTGGACTCGATCCTGATCGACGAGGCGCGCACGCCGCTGATCATTTCCGGGCCGGCGACGGTCTCGACGCACCAGTACGACCAGTTCAAGCCGCTGGTCGAGCAACTGGTGCGCAAGCAGACGCTGATGTGCAACCGGCTGATTTCCGAGGCCGAGGAATTGTTCGGCCAGGGGAAGACCGAGGATGCGGGGCGGCTGCTGTTCAAGGTCAAGCTGGGGCAGCCGCGCAACAAGGGGCTGCTGCGGATGATGGAGGAGCCCGAGCGGCGCCGGGCGCTGGACAAGTCGGAACTCTCGTTTTACTCGGATGCCCAGAAGCAGGCGCTGTTCGACCTGAAGGAGGAAGTCTTCTTCACCATGGACGAGCGGCGGCATGAATCGGACCTGTCCGAGCAGGGCCGCGAGTTCCTCAACCCGGACGACCCGAACGCGTTCGTGCTGCCGGACCTGATGACGCAGTTCGCGGACATCGACAATCGCAAGGACCTGAGCGATGCGCAGAAGATCGAGGAGAAGGCGAAGATGCAGGCCGATTTGCGACCGGCAGAGCGAGCGGATCCACAACATCTCGCAATTGCTGAAGGCGTACTGCCTTTATGAAAAGGACGTGCAGTACGTGGTCGAGGAGAACAAGGTCATCATCGTCGATGAGTTCACCGGCCGCAAAATGACGGGGCGGCGCTGGAGCGACGGCCTGCACCAGGCGGTCGAGGCGAAGGAGGGCGTGCAGATCGACCGCGAGACGCAAACGCTGGCGACGATCACCATCCAGAATTATTTCCGGCTCTATTACAAGCTGGCGGGCATGACCGGCACGGCGGAAACGGAGGCGAACGAGTTCCACGACATTTACAAGCTGGGCGTCAACGTGATCCCCACCAACCGCTCGGTGGCGCGGACAGACCAGAACGACCGCATCTACAAGACGCGGCGGGAGAAATACAACGCAGTGATCAACGAGGTGCGCAACGCCCACACAAAGGGACAGCCGGTGCTGGTGGGCACGGTCAGCGTCGAGGCTTCCGAGACCCTCTCGCGGCTGCTGCGGCGCGAGGGCATCCCGCACAGCGTGCTCAACGCGCGCTACCACATGCAGGAGGCGGACATCGTCGCGCGCGCCGGTCAGGCGGGGACGGTTACCATCGCCACGAACATGGCGGGCCGCGGCACCGACATCAAGCTGGGCGCCGGCGTGCCCGAGCTGGGCGGGCTCTATGTCATCGGCACCGAGCGGCATGAGTCGCGGCGCATCGACCGGCAGTTGCGCGGACGCTGCGCGCGCCAGGGCGACCCCGGGCTCACGCGTTTCTACGTCAGCTTCGAGGACGACCTGATGCGCAATTTCGGCGCCGCGGACCGGATGACGAAAATCATGGAGCGGTTCGGCATGCAGGAGGGCGAGGAACTCGAGCACCCGTGGCTCAACCGGTCGGTCGAGACGGCGCAAAAGCGGGTCGAGGAGCGCAATTACATCACGCGGAAACACACCCTCGAGTACGACGACGTGATGAACAGCCAGCGCGAGGCCGTTTACGGGCTGCGCAACGAAGCGATCGACTCGCCCACCCCGCGGGAATTGATTTACGAGATCATGGACGAGACCGTGCCCGCGAAGGTGAGCGGTTTCCTGGATGGCGAGAATAGTGGCGGGGCCAATTACGCGGGGCTGCTGCAATGGGTGAACACGACGTTCCCGCTGGGGGTTACGGCGCAGCGGGCAGGGTTCGAGAGCAAGACGCCGCAGGAGGTGTCGGACTTTTTGCTCCAGCAGATCAAGGCCGCGTACGAACTGAAGTGCAAGCACGAGGAGCCGCTGGCGGTGTTGAGCCTCGAGCGATACATCATGCTCAACGCCATCGACCGCCTCTGGCAGGAGCATCTTTACTCGATGGACGCGTTGCGGGACTCGATCAACCTGCGCGCCTATGGGCAGAAGGACCCGCTCATCGAGTATAAGAACGAGGCGTACGAGATGTTCGTGGAATTGATGGCGAACATCAAAAACGAGGTGCTCAACAATCTCTTCCGCAGCACGTCGAACCTGAGCGCGTTCGAGAATTTCCTGAGGAACCTGCCGACCACCCTGCTGGGGACCGACCCGACCGCGCTAAGGCAACCGCCCGCCAATGCGAAGCCGCCAATGCCCGGGGCAAAGCCGCCCGCGCCGGGCAACCAGGAGAAAATCAATCTCCCCATCCGCAAGCAGACGCCCAAGGCGGGCCGCAACGAACCGTGCCCCTGTGGCAGCGGCAAGAAATACAAGAACTGCTGCGGCAGGACGGCCTAGAGCGTTCCAAGTTGAAGTACAGCCGCCGGCGCCTCACCCGCGCGCCAGCGTGTACCTGCACTTACCTCTTTAACTTTCACTTGAACCCGCCGTTGCCTCCCGGAATCCACGGCTACATCATTTCGTATACCCGCCCTGTCCCGCCTCGCCAATGAAATCGCCGCCGCGGCGTGAAGCCCGTTCATTGGTCGCATTGGTTATTCGCGATTTCACGCATTCCACTTGCCGTGGAACAATTTTCGGTGTAACGAAAGATCGTTGGGCGAGTTGACGGCACGTTGATCCCTCGGCTTCTCCTCCTATGAAGAGCTCTCCAGCCGACACTCGAAATCGTCGCGGAAAGTTCGGCACCCTGAACCGGCGTCGCATTGCCGGCATGGCACGCGTAGGATCACCCGCATCGTTTATGCGCCCACGAGCATCCGGCGAAGTTTTCCGGGGCTCCCAGCCAGTTTTCACGAGCGAAAAGCCGTGGAACACGACAGACGGAGCCACCCGGACCGTGCAAATCTCATTGCGCTTCACCGGCAACGCCAAACCCACAGGCGCCCCCCAGGGGGCGCACATCGAAAACCACAAGAAAATGCATGATAATCAGCGCTCGGGCCGCCGTTCGCGTTCTGGCTCGAGAAACCGCCGCGGTCGCGGCGGACGCGACTCATCGCCATCGCGCAGCAGTGTCCCAGCTCAACCGCAGGCGCCCGCCAAGGTCGGTTTCTGGCAGAAGCTGACCAGCCTGTTCACAGGCAAACCAAAGGCCGCCGGCCCCCCGCGCCAGGCCTCCACTCCCTCCGACCGGCAAGACCGGCAACCGTCGCAGAACGGCCATCGCCGTTTCGAGAGCACGACCACGCCCCGCCCGGCCCACAAGCCGGAAATCGTCGAAGTCAGCTCGCCGAAAATCTACGTCGGCAACCTCTCGTTCGACGCCTCGGAGAGCGACCTGTTCGACCTGTTCAACGGGGTCGGCCAGGTGCAAAACGCCGAAATCGTCAGCAACAAGTATACGCAGAAGTCCAAGGGCTTCGCGTTTGTCACGATGCTGACCATCGACGAGGCCCGCCGGGCCGTGACGGAACTGCACGACAAGGAGTTCATGGGCCGCAAGCTGGTCGTCAGCGGCGCCAAGACCAATGACGCAAGGCCCGCGGCGCCGCACGAGGAAAGCGCCTCGAGCCCGCAATAGGGACCGCACAGAAATCAAGGAAAGGCCCGCCGGGAAACCGGCGGGTCTTTTTTTGCTGCCAGAATATGGCTTGCAGTCACCGTATGGTTTGCGGCCTCGGTATTCTGAAGCGGCTACACTATTCCCCGGGATCGAGGTGCGAAAGCAGGTCCGGATCGTCGATTTTCCACCAATAGTCAACCCCCGCAGCAGGCTTTACTTCTTCGTAGATCGCAACAAGGCCGAGTAACTCAATCGGATTGTCGCCTCGGAAAGCGAAACCGTCTTTCTCTGCGAACCAGGCGTCACTCCCTTTTTCGTAGCGCAGGGAATAACCGCGTCGCTGAAGCAAAACGAGACAAGTATTAAAAACATTTATATAGCTGCTGAGTAGTGACATATTATCCTCCTGAGAGTTCGACTGCTTTTGGGGTAAGAATGGAATCATCTCCTGAACCTCGACGACAGGACGTTGAACTCGGGCTCGAGGCGCGAGTTCGATCAGCAATGGCTGGATTGCGCTCAGCTTGGGCTGGAAGGCCTCCGGCGCTCTACGGAATGAAACAATCATCGTCCTGCCTCCAATCCCTTTCGAGCCTTTTTGATTTCCGCTGCCAGCAGTTTCTCGTCCGGCAAAGTCAACCGATATTCGGAAGCTAGTACTTTATTTGGCAAACCTTCCAAGGCATATCTGGCAACGGCGGCATTCTTTTCCGCGCAAAGAATCAGCCCGACGGGCGGGTTTTCATCCGGGTTTGTCCAATGCGCGCGGGCGTAGTTCAGATAGAGGTGCATCTGCCCGGCATCGGCATGGGTGAACTTGCCCACCTTGAGGTCAATGACGATGAGACAGCGCAAACGTCTATGAAAGAAAAGGAGGTCGATTCGATACCATTCGTTTCCTATACGCAGGCGTTTCTGGCGTCCGATGAAGGCAAAGTCGCCTCCGAGCTCCATGAGAAAATCTTCGAGTCGGCGAATGAGCGCTTCCTCCAGATCGCTTTCGGAGTATTCGTCCTTTAAGCCGAGGAATTCGAGAATGTAGGGATCTTTGATGGCTTGCTCAGGCGTCACGTTGTCGCCGGGCTGCTTTTTAACGCCGCGTTGGAGCATGGCGGCTTTGTTGCGGGACAAAGCGGTGCGCTCGTAGAAGCGCGTGGCAATCTGGCGGTCCAGTTGCCGGACGGACCAGCCGCCACGCAGGGCTTCGACTTCGTAAAAGTCGCGAGCCGCATGATCGGAGACCGAGAGCAGGCGCGAATATTGCGACCAAGGCAATGGCAGTGCCTTCCGCACAGTTTCGAGCCACGCTGGAGACAATTTTCCAGACAGTGTCTGGACTTTTTGTTCCGGAGATTGTCCAAACGCTGTCTGGACTTTTTCACGCCAGGCCAAATAGAAGGCGCGAATCTGAAACAGGTTACTACGGCCAAAACCACGTCCATACCGTTTTCGTAAATCTGATGAAAGTTGTTCGATGACACGGTCGCCGTAATCTGCCCGTGTGCGTCCGGCCTGTTCAAAAGCCACGATTCGCCGTCCGATTTCCCAATAAACCGCCGACATGATCGAATTGAGCGCCCATGCCGCCTCGTTGCGTCCGGTTTCCAGTATTTGGGAAATACTTCGGATGAGATCGCCGTACCCTCCTACGGAAGAAATGGATTTGTCATCATTCACGCCGTGAGAGCTTGATTCAATTCGTCCGGAAGCAGGAGCAGTTGCCCGTTGAAATCGTGGTGCTGGTTGCTCGGGCCAATGGCAATGGGTTATGGAAACGGATAGGGAAAGTGAGCAAATCGGTCAACTCTCGAAACTCGGTTATAGCGTACCAAATTCAGCTTGGAGGCGCGAATTCAATCAGCGATGGCCGATTTCCGGCCTTTCCACGGCCCACGCTTCCCCTTTCGAACGCGCTTGGCATTGAGGCGGAGGGCGTTAATGATAATCGCATGAAACGAATCCCCACCCGGTTTCTCCCCTCCCCCATTCCGCGGAGCCTCGCGATCGCCCTCATTGCGATCGCATGGAGCGGCGCGGCTTTTTGCGATGATATTCATGACGCGGCCAAAAGCGGCGACCTGGCAAAAGTGCAGGCGCTGGTAAAGGCGAATCCCGACGTGCTCTCGAGCAAGGATTCCGACGGCGAAACGCCGCTGGCCACCGCCGTACAGAACAAGCGCGCGGACGTTGTCGCGTTCCTCATTTCCGCCAAGGCGGACCTGAACGCGAAGGACACCAGTGGAATGACGCCGCTGCTCTGGGCGGCGCAATGGGGCTATACCGATATCGCGAAACAACTGGTCGCCGCGAAGTCCGATATCGAGGCGGTGAACGGTCAGGGCGACACGCCGCTGTTGCTGGCCGCTTTCCAGGGAAACACAGGAGTTGCCCAATTGCTGGTCGCCGCCGGCGCCAATGTGAACGCGAAGGACACCAGCGGCAACACCGCGCTGCGCTTTGCGACGCTCAACGAGCGCAAGAAGATCGTCCAACTGCTGAAGGATCACGGGGCGACGCAATAGGCGGCGAATTGCCGGGATGTTTTTCCTCCTCGGGCCAACCGGTGTTGGAAAAAGCGAGATCGCCGTCGAGGTGGCGCTGCAATGCGGCGCGGAGATCGTGGGCGCGGATGCGTTCCAGGTTTATGAGGGGCTGGACCTGCTCACCGCGAAGCCGGGGCCGGAACTGCGGGCGAAAGTGCCGCATCACCTGATCGGCGAGATTCCGCGGAGTGAGAAATTCGACGCGGGACGCTATCGGCAACTGGCGCTCGAGCGGGTGCGGGAAATCGAGGGGCGCGGGAAGCGCGCGCTGGTGACCGGCGGCACCGGCCTGTACGCGCGGGCGCTGGCCCGGGGATTGTCGGAATTGCCGGAGGCCGACCCGGAGCTGCGGCGAAAGCTCGACGCGCTGACGCTCGAGCAACTGCAGGCGCGGTACGCGGCGCTCGATCCGCGAGGCATCGAGCGCATCGACCGGCAAAACCGCCGCCGGCTGGTCCGCGCCATCGAAGTCTCGATGCTCGCCGGCGCGCCGTTTTCATCGTTGCGCGCGGATTGGAGCGGGAAGCCGGCTGCGGCGGGCGCGATCCCCGGCGTGGTGCTGGAACGGGAGCGGGATGACCTGTATGGCCGCATCGACGAGCGGGTGCGGCGCATGTTCGCCGCGGGCGTGGTCGAGGAAGTGCGCGCGGCGGGCGAGGCCGGCCCGACGGCGTCCCAGGCGATCGGCTACGCGGAGATTCGGGCGTTGCTGCGGGGCGAAATGAGCGCGGAAGCGTGCGTGGCGGCGATTCAGCAGAAGACCCGGCAGTACGCAAAACGCCAGTTGACGTGGCTGCGGCGGGAGAATATCATTTCGAGGATCAATTTGACCAAAATACCCCAGAGAGAAGCCATGGAAGTCATCGCGCGGCGCGTTGTGGCCGGAGGCGGGGTAATGCCGGCTCCCAAGGATGTTTGAGACCGAAGTACAGCGGAGCAGGGAAAAAGCGATTCTGGTGGGGCTCGAGCGGGACGGCATCGACAAATGGGAGCTGAAGGAATCGCTGGATGAACTTGCCGAACTGGCATCATCCGCCGGGGCGGAAGTGGTAGGCACGGTCACGCAAAAGCTGGGGCAGCCGACGGCGCCGTTTTACATCGGCAAAGGCAAGGCCGAGCACGTGGCGCAGCAATGCCAGCGGGACCAGGTGACCTCGGTGATTTTCGACGACGAACTCTCGCCGGCGCAGGGGCGCAACCTGGAGAAGGTGACCGCGCGCAAGGTCCTGGACCGGACGCAATTGATCCTCGACATCTTCGCGCAGCGGGCGCGGTCGCGCGAGGGCCGCTTGCAGATCGAGCTGGCTCAATTGCAATACCTGCTGCCGCGGCTGACCGGCATGTGGACCCACCTTTCCCGCCAGAGCGGCGGCATCGGCACGCGGGGCCCCGGTGAAACGCAGTTGGAAGTGGACAGGCGGCGCGTGCAGGAGCGGATCGCGAAGCTCGAGCGCGACCTTACCGAGGTGCGCAAGCATCGCTCAATCCAGCGCGAGGGACGGCGGCGCCACCATTGGCCGGTGGCGGCGCTGGTGGGATACACGAACGCCGGCAAATCGACGCTGCTCAACCGGCTGACCGGCGCGGACGTGCTCGCGGCGGACCAGCTCTTCGCGACGCTGGACCCGACGACGCGGCAATTCATGCTGCCGAACAACCAGAAAGTGCTGCTGACCGATACCGTCGGTTTCATCCGGAAGTTGCCGCACACGGTGATCGAGTCGTTCAAGGCCACGCTCGAGGAGGTGCACGAGGCGGACCTGCTGATCCACGTCGTGGACTTGAGCCACCCGAATTTCCAGGAGCAAATCCAGGCCGTGCACACGGTGATCCGGGAACTGGACGCGGACGGCAAACAGATGCTGACGGTGTTCAACAAGATCGACGCGGTGGAGAACCGGGAGCTGGCGGCGGCGCAAATTCGCCGCACACCAAACTCGGTGGCGATCTCCGCGCAAAGCGGCGAAGGGATGGCGGAGATGCTCAGCGAACTGGAGGCGCAACTGGCGGCATGGCGGCTGCGGGCGACCTACCGGCTGCCGGCGCGGGAATCGGCGCTGATCGCCGAGATTCACCGGGTCGGCCATGTACTGGAGCTGCGCTACGAGGGGGAAGAGGTGCTGGTACGGGCGCATGTGCCGCCGCACTTGCAGACGCGGCTGGCGAAGTACGAAGAAAATTGAAAGGAATTGCTGATTGCTGATGTGAGATTGCTGATTTTCAGAAGGCGAATTTACGCGCCCTAGGACCGCTTCGGGCGTGAATTTCAATTGCTCGTAAACGCCGCCTCCGGCGGCCAAATTTTTCAATCAGCAATCTCACATCAGCAGCCGAGCGGAGCGAGACGATCCGCCGAAGGCGGACCCGAAGGGCGAGCCGGAAAGGCGAGTCAATCAGCAATTCCTTCCAATCCTCCCCGGATCAAAATGCAAAAAGAAGACGTGATTTTCCGGCAGCGCACGTGTAGTTTACCCAGTCCTCCCTATTCAATATGCACAAACGCGCGTTTACCCTCATTGAACTTCTGGTCGTTATCGCGATCATCGCGATTCTGGCCTCGCTGGCGATGCCCATTTATAGCAAGGTCCTGGAAAGATCGCATGGCATCCAGGATGCCAACAACCTGAGGCAACTCGGGGTGGGCTTTACCGCTTACCTGGGTGACAACGGCGATACGATGCCGACCACCGCCTCCCTTCAGGCTTCCAGCAATAGCAACAACAACGGCAACAGCATAAACAGTTGGGCAGGGCTCATCGGGCCGGCCAGCGCGTCAAATTATGTGTCCGACTGGCATGCATTCCAGTCGCCGTTCGACAGCCGGCCCTACCAGTCCAGCAGCCCCGAAAACGTGAGCTACGGGATGAATACCTACATCGCGAGCTGCACCAACCCGACAGCCACCAGTTTCCATTATCCGTCATCGCTCTGCCTGCTGGGGCCGTTCTCAACCCAAGTCGGTAGCAACTCGCTCTCCTTCACGGGCAATTCCCAAACCAATACGATCACCACCCCCGGGAACCAGCCCGGCATCATGAACGACCTCCAGTTGATGAACGTGCTCTACCAGGATGGGCATGTGGCCTCGATTACGAAGACGAATTTCAACAATCAGAATTACATGCAAAGTACGGCCGGACAGTCGGAGTTCTGGCAGCCGTTGGCGCAATAAACACACACTTGAGATGGTCACCGTCTCGCTCGGGCCGCGGACTTATTGCGTAAAGATCGGGCCTGGGCTTCTCGATGCGCTGGGCGCCGAAGGGAAGGACCTGGGACTCGGCGCGGGTTGCGCGGTTGTTTCCGATGGCAATGTGGCGCCGCTGTACGGGGAGCGCGCGATGGAAAGCCTGCGCAAGGCCGGCTTCCGGCCTGTGGGGATCACGGCGCCGGCGGGAGAAAAGTCGAAGTCGCTCGAGGCAGGCGGAATGGATTTGCGAGCGGATGATCGACGCGGGGCTGGACCGGAAGGCGTGGGTGGTGGCGCTCGGGGGCGGCGTGGTGGGGGACCTGGCGGGCTTCGTGGCGGCGATCTATTACAGGGGCGTGCCGTATGTGCAGGCGCCCACGACCATCGTGGCGCAGGTGGACAGCGCGGTGGGCGGGAAGACTGGAGTCAACGCGCGCAACGGCAAGAACCTGATCGGGGCGTTTCATCAGCCGCGTTTGGTGCTGGCGGACGTTGATACGCTCGGGACGCTGCCGCAGCGCGAGTTCAACGAGGGCTTTGCGGAAGTGATCAAGCACGGGGCGATTCGTGACCGGAAGTTGCTGGATCGGCTTCCCGTTTCGCGCGCGGATCAAAAAAGCCTGGCGCCCATCATCCAGCGCAATGTCGAGATCAAGGCGGCCATCGTCGCGGCGGATGAGCGGGAGACGACCGGCGAGCGGGCATTGCTGAATTTTGGGCATACGATCGGCCACGCCGATCGAGGCGGCGGCGGGGTATGGGACGCTGCTGCACGGGGAGGCGGTGAGCCTCGGACTGGTGGCGGCATGCAGGATATCGGTGGCAAAGGCGGGGCTCGATCCGGCGGAGGCGCAGCGGGTGATCTCGCTGCTCGGGCAGTTTCACCTGCCGGTGCGATTGCCGGGGGAGATTCCGGCGGAGACGATCCTTGCCGCGCTCAAGGCCGACAAGAAATTCGAGGAAGGGGCGATCCGTTTCGTCCTCTGTCCGCGCCTTGGCGAAGCATTCGTCTCGAAAGATGTGACAATCGAGGATATCAAGGGTGCGATTGCCGGATTGAGCTGTTGAGCCGGCCCTGCAATCCTCCAATGTACCGCCATCCGCGAACCGACCGATGCTTTCCCTTCCCCTCCGAAGTTTGTTGATTCTCGTTGGCGTCGTCGCCTTCGATTTTTCCTGCGCCCGCGCCGCGGACATTTCCGATGTCGTCGCCAATGCGGATCGTGGCCGCATTCTTAGCCTGGCCGACAAGGCGTTGGGCCTGAAGCCGCCCGCCATCACCGATCACATCGCCCCCAATAGCGCGGGCGGTCCGCACGACTATTTTTCGCAGGGAGATTACTACTGGCCGAACCCCGCGACCAAGGACGGGTTGCCTTATGTCGGGCACGACGGCCAATCCAACCCAAACGTCTTCAGCGATCACCGCCTGGCGATGCGCAACATGAAGGATGCCGTTGCGGCGCTCGCCGCCGCCTACGCGATCACCGGAGATGACAAATATGTCCGCAAGGCCGCCGAATTCCTCGAGGTCTTTTTCCTCGATGAAAAGACGAAGATGAATCCGAATTTGGACTACGCGCAGGCCGTCCTCGGGCAGGCAAAGGGCGAAGCCTTCGGCGTCATCGACACGCTGCACCTGGCCGAATTGGCCGTGGCCATTCCATTCCTGGAGAAATCGCCCGCCTTCGATCCCGCCGTCGATAAGGGGGTCAAGCAATGGTTCACCGATTACATCCACTGGATGATGACCTCTCCCAACGGCATCAAGGAGAGCCGGAATCCGAACAACCACAGCATGGCCTATTTCCTGCAACTTGCGGCCTTCTCGAAGCTCACGGGCGACGCGAGCGTATTTCAATCCTGCCAGGCCCGCTTCAAGGATGTCCTCTTTCCCGGCCAGATGGCGAAAGACGGAAGCTTCACGCGTGAACTAAAACGAACGAAACCCTACGGCTATTCCATTTTTCAGGCGGACAATCTCTCGACGCTTTGCGTCCTGCTTTCGACGCCGGATGAGGATTTCTGGAAGTTCAAACTGCCCGACGGGCGCACGCCGCGAAATGCGGTCGATTTCATCTATCCCTACCTGGCTGACAAGAGCAAATGGCTCGCCGATGGACGGCCGAAGGATGTCATGCACTGGGACGATTGGCCCGCGCGCCAGCCCTGCCTGATCTTTGCCTACGCCGAGTTCGGCGACAAAAGGTATTTCGACCTTTGGTCCAAATTGAATCCGGACCCCTCCAATCTCGAAATCCGCCGCAACATGGCGGTGACTCAGCCGCTGCTTTGGCTTGCCAATCCCAAGGACATTCCACTGTCCGGCGGGAAAACTTCACCAAACGGGCCCTCGATCCCTTAACCCCGTTTGGCGAAAGTTTTCAACTGCTGGGCGTCCTGATCCATCTGGTCGAGGACATCGAGCGTCTTGGACTGCTTGTCGATCACGGCCTTGTTGGCGGTGATCACGTCCTGCAGGTCGGAAATGACCGAATTGGACACCGGGGCCTGGGAATTGACGACCCCGGCCGAGAGGCAAAGAAAAACGAGGGGGAGGAGAGCAATTTTTTTCATAATCGTTACTTCACGCGGGCCGCGTAGAGCCTGGCGTCGTGGACGCTTTGGCCGATGCTCGCGAGCTTGTCGTCGATTTTGTCCTGGTTCGCGGCGATTGTTTTCTGTTGATCCTGAAGGGTTTGGATCGCATCAGTGACGGCCTTGATATCGGCGTCCGAGGTCTGGGCCTGGAGGGGCAGCAGGGTGGAGGCGAGGGCGGCAAGGATGCAGCCCAGGGCGAGGAATTTGAGTTTGAACATGGTCAAAAGTTGGAAAAAGAAGAGAGCATCTTCCACGCCAAAAACCGCGTGGCGCGATTTTTGCTTGCATTCCCAGGAGCGTCCCTCTACCCTTCGTTTTTTATGGCCCACGGCATGCAACAAGTCCAGTCCCTATCCCAGCAGCAGGTCCTGGCTCCCCAGCTTCAGCAGAGCCTGCAAATCCTGCAGGCTCCGATGCTCGAGCTGCGCAACCTGATCCAGCAGGAAATCCAGACCAATCCCGTGGTCGAGGAGGAAATCACCGAGCCCTCGATCGAAGAACGCTCCGAGGCGGACAAGGAATTCGAGGAAGAGTTCGAGCGGCTGGCGAAGCTGGATGAGGAATGGCGCGATTACATGGCGCAGAGTTCCACCTATTCCGCCAAGTCCCAGGAGGACGAGGAACGGCGGCAATTTTTCTTCGATTCCATCGTCTCGAATGAAACCCTCCAGCAGCATCTGCTCGAGCAAGTCCACAGCGGGGATCTCGTCGGCCCGGACCAGAAGGTCGCCGAGCTGATCATCGGCAACATCGACGACCTTGGCTTCCTGCAAACGTCGCTCGAGGACGTTGCGCAGAACAGCGGGCTGGGAATCGAGGAGTTGCGGCGCGTACTGGCCACCATCCAGACTTTTCATCCGGTGGGCGTCGGCGCGCGGGATTTGCGCGATTGCCTGCTGATCCAGCTTCGCCGCATCGGCAAGGAAGCCTCCCTCGAATACAAGATCGTCGAGCGCCACCTCGAGGACCTGGGCAAGCGGCGCTTCCCGGAGATCGCGCGCCGGCTGGGCACAACAGTGGAACAGGTGCAGCGCTGCGCCAATTTCATCGCCACACTCGATCCGAAGCCGGGCCAAATCTTCACGCCGGATCCGAACAATTACGTGCTGCCGGATGTGAACGTCGAGCCGGTGGACGGCGATTACCAGATCACGCTCAACGGCGAACAAATCCCGCACCTGCGCATCTCGAACACCTACAAGGACCTGATGGCGCACGACCGCAGCAACACGGAGGTGAAGGATTACATCCGCGACAAAATCCGCAGCGGAAAATTCCTCATCAAGAGCATCCATCAGCGGCAGCAGACGATCTCGAACATCGCGCACGAGATCGTGAAGCGGCAGAAGGAATTCCTCAAAATCGGCAGCTCCGCGCTCAAGCCGATGACCATGGTGCAGATTGCGGAAGCGGTGGGCGTGCACGAAACGACGGTCAGCCGCGCGATCTCCGGCAAATACATGTCCACGCCGCAGGGGGTCTTCGAGATGAAGTATTTCTTCACGCCCGGCTACCAGACGGCCGAGGGCAACTCGATGAGCAACACGAGCGTGAAGGAATCGATCGCCGCCCTGGTGAAGGATGAGAACGCGCACAACCCGCTTTCGGACAAGGAAATCGTCGAGATATTGTCCAAGCGCGGCATCCCGATTGCCCGCCGCACGGTGGCAAAATACCGGACGGAGCTGGGGATTTTGCCCAGCAACATGCGGAAGCGCTATTGAGGCGTGGGGCGACAGGCGAGTCCGCAGGGTTGATCTGGCGCCTGAGATGTATTTGCATGGCAGGGTGAGTGGATACTTCCCATTCGAACTCTTTTTTATCTTCATTGTCCTTTGTGGCATCGCCGGCGGGAACAAACTGATCGCCGGAAACTTTGCATCCTTCGCCTCATCACCCAACCGGCTGGCGGCGGAAAAGGCGCTCGAGGCGGCCAAGACTGCCGCGGACCCGATACCGAGCCTGCAAGAGGCGCTAAGGTATTTGAACAAGGTGCTCAGCAACGCCGGTGGCTACCGGGACAGGGCGATTGCCAAGGTGAAGGAAGCCATCGAACTTGCGAGGCAGGCCGACACGGATCACATGAAGGAGAAGATCGACTCGGCGATCTTCGACCTGAACGCCGGCATGTCGCGCGGCGGCCGGGTGAACTAGGAAGAATTCGAAGGCAGCGTACAGGCCGAGGGGGCAATCCGATGATCCTGGCGCGCCCGAAGGACGCCAAAACCTTCGAATTTCGAGTTTCGAATTTCGAATTTCGCGGGCGCAGCCCGCTTGACTTCCCATTCCCCGGAGCCTGACAGTTCCCGGTCCGATGTCTGCCATCACCGAATCCCAGGTCCTCGAAATCCTCAAGAGCGTGCGTTATCCCGGATTCAGCCGGGATATCGTTTCGTTCGGGCTGGTGAAAGGAATCCGGATCGAGGGCGACTCGATCACGGTGCAGATGAGCCTGGCGACCAACGATCCCAAGGTGCCGCAAGCCATCAAGGACGACAGCGAGCGGGCGCTGAGGGCGATCCCCGGCGTGGCCTCGGCGCGCGCGCTGATCGACATCCAGGCGCCGGCGCAAGGGGCGCAGGGCGGCGCGGCCTCGGCGGCGACGCACATCGATGGGGTGAAGCATGTGATCGCCATCGCCAGCGGCAAGGGCGGCGTCGGCAAGAGCACGGTCGCGGCAAACCTGGCCGTGGCGCTGGACCAGGCCGGCGCGCGCGTGGGGCTGTGCGACTGCGACCTTTACGGCCCGAGCATTGCGCTGATGTTTGACGTGCACGACCGGCCGATGGCGACCGAGCAAAACATCATCCTGCCGATCACGCGGCACGGGGTGAAACTGATGTCGATGGGTTTCCTGCTCGACGACGCGGCGCCGGCGATCCTGCGCGGCCCCATGGTGACGCGCTACACGCAGCAATTCCTGCGGCAGGTGGATTGGGGCGGGCTCGATTTCCTGATCCTCGATTTGCCACCCGGCACGGGCGACATCCAGTTGACCATCGTGCAGACGGTGGCGCTGGCGGGCGCGATCATCGTCACCACGCCGCAGGAGGTGGCGCTGGTGGATGCGCGGAAGGCCGCCACGATGTTCGAGCGGGTCAACGTGCCGGTGCTGGGGCTGATCGAAAATATGAGCTATTTCGTCTGCCCGGGCGACGGGTTGCGGTACGACATCTTTGGACGGGGCGGCGGGGAAAAGGAGGCGCGGCGGCTCGGGGTGCCGCTGCTGGGCCAGGTGCCCATCGACATCCCGACGCGGGAATGCGGCGACCGTGGCAAACCGATTGCCATAGCGGAGAAAAAGAACCCCGCGTCGCTCGTCTTTGCCCAGATTGCCAGGAGGGTGCGCGAGTTCTTGCCCCCCTGACAGTTATGGGGCAAATTTGAATGAAACCCCTCTTGAACCCGTCTCAACCGATGGAGGCGACGCGCCATTCGCGATTGACGTACCTTGAAAAAAACTCAATGTTTTCCCCCGGCATGGACAAGCCGCTCCCAGAAAATTCCGATTTGGTGAGGAACTCTGTTCTTTACAAGGAGTTCCTGGCCGAGCGGGAGGAAATCCTCAAGCACAAGTGGCTCGAGAGCGAAAAGGTCGGCCACGACATCGGCTTCGAGAAAGCTTTGCTGGATTGGATCGTCAAACACCGCTCTGCCTGGCGCGAGAAACGCCAGAAGGTCGCAACGCAGGAAACCGCCCCAGCCTGACCCGATCCCACCCAATTTTCCCGTTCCTTTAATGCGGTCCCGAGAGGCCGCGAAGGAGACCAGTGAATCCACCAACACCCACTCCCCCCTCGCCCGAGGCCAGGCTCGTCCTCGACGCGCAAGCCATTGACCGCGCACTGCGGCGCATCGCGCACGAGATCGTCGAGCGCAACCCCGACCCAGCCGGCATTTGCATCGTGGGCGTGCCGTCGCGGGGCATCGAGGTGGCGCGGCGGATCGCGGGTCACATCGAGGCGATCGATGGCGCGGGACCCGAGCTGGGGGTGATCGACGTGTCGATGCACCGGGACGACCTGCGCATCCGCCCAAAGCTGCCGACCGTGGTCGCCTCGCATCTCCCGGACGATCTCACCGACCTCACGCTCATCCTCACCGACGACGTGCTCTTTTCCGGACGCACCTGCCGCGCGGCGATGGACGCGATCCTCTCCTTCGGCCGCCCGCGCCGCATCCAACTGGCGGTGCTCATCGACCGCGGCCACCGGGAGCTGCCCATCCGCGCCGATTACGTCGGCAAGAATCTTCCCACCTCGCCCACGCAACGCGTCTACGTGCGATTCGAAAGCATCGACCGGGTCCCGGACTCCGTCTGGATGGACAAGGAATGACGACAAAACCGAAAGCCGCCCACACAGCCGCCGCGCCCGCGACGTGGACGCGCAAGGACCTGGTCGCCATCCGCGATTTGTCGGCGGAGGAATTGGTGCTGCTGCTCGACACGGCGGCGGCGTTCAAGCAGGTGAGCGCGCGCGAAATCAAAAAAGTGCCGTCGCTAAGGGGAAAGACGCTCGTGAACTTTTTCGTGGAACCGAGCACGCGGACGCGCACGTCATTCGAGCTGGCGGCATACAGGCTGAGCGCGGACGTGGTGAACATCTCGGCGTCGACCTCGAGCCTCTCGAAGGGCGAGACGCTGATGGATACGGCGCGAAACCTGCAGGCGCTGCAGGCGGACGTGATCGTGCTCCGGCACTCGAGCGCGGGCGCCCCGCTCTTCCTGGGGCAGCGGCTCCGGTCGAGCGTCATCAACGCCGGCGACGGCGCGCACGAGCATCCCACGCAGGCGCTGCTCGATGTTTTCACCATGCGCGAGCGGCTGGGCCGGGTCGCGGGGCTGCACGTGGCCATCATCGGCGACATCCTTTTTTCGCGCGTGGCGCGGTCGGATATTTTCGCGCTGCTGAAGCTGGGAGCGAAGGTGACGCTGGTGGGACCGAGCACGCTGGTGCCGCGCGAGTTTGAAAAACTGGGCGTCCGCGTGACGCACAACATCGACGAGATCCTTCCCGAGGTCGACGTTGTGAACCTGCTGCGCATCCAGCACGAGCGGCAGCGCAAGGAGTATTTCCCGAGCCTGGGCGAGTACACGTCGCTCTTCGGCCTGACGCGGGAACGCGCGGCGCGCCTGAAGCCGGACGCGCTCATCATGCACCCGGGCCCGATCAATCGCGGCGTCGAAATCGACAGCGAGATCGCCGACTCGGGCCGCAGCGTGATCCTCGACCAGGTCACCAACGGCCTCGCGGTGCGAATGGCCGTGCTCTACCTGTGCGCGAACGCAGCCCGCCCATGAATCTCCTTCAATATCCCCTCCTGTGTCGCCCCTCCGGGGCTGTCCGCGCGAGGGCCGGCTACCAGGGGCTGAAGCCCCTGGCTATTTTGCGTTGTCCCTCCGGGACAATCCAGAGGCAGGTCTCTTCGTTCTTTCTAACTCCGAGCTACGGTTGGGTGGGTGGAATCTTCTACGAATGGCTCGGAAATCAGGGACACGTTTTTTTCGCTGATTTTTCAAACCGCAAAAGAGTCCCGAAGGGACGACGGAGAATAGGGGTGGGCTTTAGCCCACCCTTGCACCCATCACACAAAGCAGAGTCCCGGAGGGACGACACAGCGGCCCACAGTTTCATCCAGGCAGCGACGGGAACCCCATGAACTCGAACGCCCTCCTTCTTCGCAACGGACGGATCATCGATCCCGCCAATCACCGGGATGCGGTGGGCGACCTTGCGATTGTCGATGGCCGCATCGCGGATGCGATCCCGAAGGATCGGGCGTTCGATGAAATCGATTGCAAGGGGCTCGTCGTCGCGCCGGGCCTGATCGATCTCCACGTCCACCTGCGCGAGCCGGGGCAATCGGCCAAGGAAACCATCGGCGCCGGCGCGCGCGCGGCGGCGGCGGGTGGATTCACCTCGGTCGTCTGCATGCCGAATACGTCCCCGGCGGTCGACAACCCGAGCGTCGTCACGTGGATTCGCGAGAAGGCCGAGCGCGAGGCGTGCGTCAACGTGTTCACCACCGGTGCGATCACCAATGGCATCGCGGGCGAGGAGCTGGCGCCCATCGGCTCGATGGCGCGCGCGGGCATCGTCGCGCTGACCGACGACGGGCATTGCGTGCAGAACCATGAATTGATGCGGCGCGCCCTCGAGTACGCGCGCATGTTCCAGCTCCCGGTTTTCGACCATTGCCAGGACTACGGGCTGGTGGGCAAGGGAGTGATGCACGAGGGATATTGGAGCACCGTCCTGGGCTTGCCCGGCTGGCCCAGCGCCGGCGAGGAGGTGATCGTCATGCGCAATATTTTGCTGGCGGAGCTTTGCCAAACGCCCATCCATTGCCAGCACTTGAGCGCCGGCGCCAGCGTGCGGCTCATCCGCGAGGCGCGCGGACGCGGCGTGCCGATTTCCGCCGAGGTTTGTCCGCATCACATCGCGCTGACCGACGAATCGCTCCAGGGTTACGACACGAATTTCAAGATGAACCCGCCGCTGCGCGCGCAAGCGGACGTGGATGCGCTCATCCAGGGAATCGCCGATGGAGTCATCACCATCCTGGCGAGCGATCACGCGCCGCACTGCGCTTTTGAAAAGGAGGTCGAGTTCGACATGGCGCCCTTTGGAATCGTCGGGCTCGAGACGGAGCTTGGACTTTTCCTCGACATCCTGGTTCACAAGAAAAAGGCCGTCGATCTTCCGCATCTCATCGCGCTGCTCACCGTCGAGCCGGCGCGCCTGTTGCGAATCGATCGCGGCACGCTCTCGACCGGCGCGCCCGCCGATGTCACCCTCATCGATCCCGATCTCGAATGGACGGTGGACGCGAAAGCATTCCAATCCCGCTCCGCCAACACCCCCTTCAACGGCTGGGAACTAAAGGGCCGCGCGGTGAAGACGATTGTCGCCGGCAAAACCGCGTGGACATTGTAAACCGGCGCCGGCGGCAGCCAGACAGGCGATAAGACGGAATACGATCATATCGTTATTTTGAACGGCACCGCATGCCCCGCGGCGGAGCAATATGGGAACTGATAACGGCTATGGCAGAGGTGGCGGCTATGAGCCGCTTGACACGAGCCATAAACGGCGATGCGGTTGATTGTGAGAGACATACGCGCTGTCAATAGGCCAAAAATCATTAGAAGTTTGATCTGGACAATGATTTTTTAAACTTTCCTCTCCCTTCTTTTCAGTAATTCTGCTTAACTCGGCAGACCCAGAACAGAGCCTGCCCCTCATGGGCCTCGTGGTGTTTGCGAATGAAGTCCGTCTCCGAATCCAGCTCGCTGCCAGCGGTCACTGGCGCATTTGGAAGAATGGGCCGCCCGTTTCCCAGTGTCGCCGCAACGCCCGCGCGCGACGATTCCGCGGCGGACCATGTCTACGAGGTGGCTCCCCTCGCCTACCTGAACTTCGACTCGCACGGGCGCATTCTCAATTTCAACCTTGCCGCATCGCGCCTCCTCGGCATCGAGCGTCCGTATGAGATCCATCGCCCGCTGGCGGATTTTATCAGCCCGCGCCATCATCGCCGGCTGCGCGAGCACGTCGAGCGAAGCCGTGAGTCGTGCGTACCCGTGGTCACGCGGCTGAAGCTGCGCGGGCGCGACGGCGCGGGCGCGAAGATGGAGATGAGCACGCGTCCCGCAATCGACAGCACGTGTTACCGCACGCACCTGACTCCGCTCTCCGGCGACAATCCGGTCGCGTGGCCGATGGACGAAGCAAAATTTCGCGGGCTGGTGGAAAACAGCAGCGAGGTCATTTGCATCGGAGCGCCGGACGGAACGGTCTTTTACACCACGCCCTCGGTGCGGCGCGTGCTCGGCTATGAACCGGCCTCGTGGTTCGGGCGCAACGCGTTCGACATCATGCCGCCGGAGCAGGCGGCGCTAGCGCGGCTGGCGCTGTTGCAACTGGCTGCAAAACCGACCGGTTCCGTGATGCGGCTGGCGACCCAGGTGCGCCACGCCAACGGCTCGTGGAAATGGGTGGAAGCGGTGCTCACCAATCTCATCGGCGAGCCGGCCATCGGCGCCATCGTCTGCAATTACCGCGATATCACCGATTCCCGGCAGGCGGAGGAATCGCTGCGCGCCAGCGAAGAGCGCTACCGGCTGCTGGCCGAATCGCTGCCGAGCATGGTTTGCGTCCGGGACAAGGCGGGCCGTGTCCTGTTTTGCAACCAGCACTGGTGCGACTACCGTGGCACCACGCGCGAGGAGGCGTCGACGTTCGATTGGACAGCGGGGATTCCGAAGGAGGACCTCGAGGCGCTGACGCCGCCGCCGTGGGTCACGGGCGAGCCCAGGCAATGGGAATGCGAGTGCCGCTGCCGGCGCGCCTCGGACGGGATGCACCGCTGGCACCTGGTCCGCGTCTTTCCGCTGCCGGAGAAGGCGGACTCGCGCGCGCGATACCTCGCCATCGCCACGGACATTCACGAACGCAAACAGGCCGAGCAGGAGCGCGAAAGGCTGCTGGCCCAGATCGAGCGCGAACGTTTGGATCTGGCCACGCAATACGCGATGGTGCGCGTGCTGGCGGGGTCCTCGGGCATCGAGGAAGCCGCCCCGCGGCTGCTCGCCGCGTTTTGCCATCACTTGCACTGGGAAGCCGGGGCCTTGTGGACATTGGATGCGCGCGGACGCCTTTCGCTCATTCAGACGCACCAGACAGCCGGCCTGGCGCCGGCCGATCTCCTCGCGCGCAACCGCCCCGGCCCGATCAAACGCGGGCAGGGTTTGGCGGGCCGCGTGTGGAAACAGAAGCAGCCGGCCTCCCTGGCGCGCCTTGCCGCGAATCGCGGCGCCGCGCATTACCGCGCGGCCGCGCGGCTGGGGCTTCGGCGCGCGCTCGCATTCCCCATCGTGCTCAGGGGCGAGGTCCAGGGAGTGGTGGAACTTTTCACGCGCGATTCCTTCGAGCCGGGCGACCGGCTGCTGAAGATCGTCACATCGGTCGGCATCCAGATCGGCCTGTTCATGCAGCGCACGCAGGCGCTCGATCAGTTGCGCCAGAGCGAAGAGGCGCTCATCCAGGTCAACAACGCCCTGGAACGCCGCGTCAGCGCCCGCACCGCTGAGCTGCACACGGCCAACCGCGAACTCTCCGCCGAAATTGCCGAGCGCACCCGCCTCGAGCGCGAGATCATCCGCATCTCCGAGCGCGAGCAGCGCCGCATCGGCCAGGACCTGCACGACGGCGTCTGCCAGGAGCTGACCGCCATCGCCTTCATCACGCGCGCGCTCGCCAACCGCGTCGGCAAAATCAGCCCCGACGCCACCCCGCGCATCAACCGCGTGGCCCGTCTCATCAACGACTCGCTCTCCCGCTGCCGCGACATCGCGCGCGGGCTGCACCCGGTGGAGATGGATGCCGACGGCCTGATGGTCGCGCTAAAGGATCTGGCCGCCCGCACGCACAAGACAATCCCCTGCTCGTTCCAATGCAAACGGCCCATCCCCATGCCGGAAAGCGATACCGCACTCAACCTTTACCGCATCGCGCAGGAAGCCGTGAACAATGCCCTCAAATATTCGAAGGCCCGGCGCGTCACCATCAACCTGGGCCGCCAGGGCCGGGCGCTGCGCCTCTCCATCGCCGACGACGGGTGCGGCATTCCCCCGCCGGCGCGCGCGCCAGGCGCGGCGGCATGGGTCTTCACATCATGCGCTACCGCGCCCGCTCCATGGGGGCCACGCTGCGCGTCCTCGACCGGCAGCCCCGCGGCACCGAAGTCGTTTGCCTGCTCCCGCGCCCATGAAACGTACAGCCGTACCTCCCAAATCTTCCCCAGAAACCGGTCCCGCGCCCAGGGAGTCCTCCGCCGGCAAGCGCCGCATCCTCATCGTGGACGATCATCCCCTTTTCCGCCACGGCATCGGCGACCTCATCAACGCGGAGACCGATTTGGAAGTGTGCGGCGAGGCTGACAACGCGCCGACGGCGCTCGAGAATATCCGGCACTTCGGGCCCGACCTGGTGACCATCGATATTTCATTGCGCGGCGCCAATGGCATCGAGTTGCTCAAATCGATCAAGGCCGAGCATCCGAAGCTGCCATTGCTGGTCCTTTCAATGCACGACGAGTCGCTCTACGCCCTGCGCTCGCTGCGCGCCGGCGCGCGCGGCTACATCATGAAACAAGAGGCCCTCGACCGCGTCATGTCCGCCATCCGCCAGGTGCTGCGCGGCGAACTTTATGTCAGCCCGTCGATGTCGGGCCGGATGATCGAGGAATTTGTCCAGGGCAGCAGCGGCAGCACCGGCGGCTCGATTGCCGACAAGCTGACCGACCGCGAGCTGGAAATCCTGCAATTGATCGGCCAGGGCCACGGCGTCCAGCAAATCGCCCGCGAACTGAACCTCAGCGCGAAGACCGTCGAGACCCACCGCGCCCACGTGAAGGAAAAGCTCAATTTCCAGACCGCCCGCGAGCTGGCCCGCTTCGCGGTCCAATGGGTGGACCAGCAATCAGTCTGAGGACCCGGGCCTTTCAAGTTGAAGTGTATCCCTCTGGCGCCCCACCCGCGCGCCAGCGTGGTCCTGGACTTACTCCTTAACTTTCACCTGAACCCCCGTCGCCTCCCAAAACCCAAGGCCAAACGATTTCCCAAGTGCTTCTGCATCAAGGAGAAGGCATAAAGCACCGCCATCACCAGCATTTCGAATTTCCAATTTTCCACTCACCCCACCCTCAAAAGCCTCCCCACCTTACCTCCATCGCCGATCAATCACCCTTCCTTTATCCCCCTTCCACCATCTAATGATGTCCCATCCCGACCGGCTCAACAGACAATCCAGCTTCGCCTGCAACATTCCAAAATCAGGGACGTTTTTTCCATACAATTATCCCGCCGATAATCAAAAGGACAAGAAGCCCCGCCGCGATCATTAGGCCAGCAGCATGTCCGGAAACCTTGGATAACGGGGCGGCGACGGGCGACGGAGGATTGGTCGGAATCGGCGAACCCGCTCCGGCAGGCGATGGCGAGCTTGCGGGCTGAACCGGCTGCGGCGATTTGGTACCAGCGAATTTGGGATTGATCCTTTCGTTTGCTTCTTCTCCAAGAAGCCAGGCGGGGGCCCCGACGCGCGAAATCCAATCCTTAGGAACGTAGCCTTTCTCGATAGCCCATTTCTGCCATTCGACAAGAACAGCAGAGTTCCAATAGCCGGGGACTGGCGACGTTCCCTTGGGCGCGCCTGGCAGATTCATAGAGATCAATGCAAGGATTGCTGCGCCGCAAGCGTTGTCCCAAGTCCCATCATTGTCCTCGATATATATTTTAGCATCAAACAAATAAGGCGCTGCCACTGCCGCCGCTTCTGGCGTGGCGATCAGGCCCAGGATTTCAAAATCGTCGCCAGGAACGCCTCCTTGCGCAATGCCTTTGGCAATGTCCAGTTTAAGGTAATCGGCATACCCTTGCACGTCGCGGAGCGCTGCTACAGCCGCATCTTTCCCCTGAGATGTGTTGCTGGAGTCGGTCCATACATAGAGATAAGGGAGCGCGACCGCGGGAGGGAGTTTCGCCGCCTCGCGCATCGCATTCACATCACCTGAATAGACCCGCTTTGAAACGCTGTTCAGTATCGCCTTCTGGGCAGGAGACGCGAACTCAGGGAAAGCCCGATCCACTCCCGAGGCGGACCGCACAAACATTAAGCAGACTAAGATTAGCAGGGTTCTCATGTCCCTGAATTATTCGGGTTAACAATATCCCATTCCGGCTGGATTAGGTAAGTGTTCGTCCCAGTTCCGGGAGCGCCGTTGTTGAACATCAAGCGATCGCTTTCCGATGGGTCAGACACGTATGGGGGACCAGCCGGGTTGGGATAGGCCCCGCTTGGAAGAAACGGCACGTTTGTATGCGCGAGATTGCGTAAATGCCCGGTCTCGTGGGCTATAAGCCAGAAGGCGTAATCCGGAGTCTGATCGCGCACATATGCAAGATTCAACGTATAGTATAACCATCCCGCATTCGGCGGAGGCGGTGGCAATCCGGGAGTTTGGATTACATTGTAATTCCGGACGCAGTAAATATTGAAATCAACCCCGGTTGTGCCGTGAGCATCTATTACGTACTGCTCATTGGATTGCGTCCTGGGATTTGAGGCAATATCCAATGTTCCACTCAAGTTTAAATCATAATTAACTGAAAAATCGCTCCGAGTGACAGTAAAAAATAGGTTCGCCTGCTTTCCAAACACCTGGTTGAGATACGTCTGCAGGTCTGAAGCCGAGGGGGTATCTTGCGGCACGATGTCCGCCGGAATCCCCTGGCCGGGCTGGATGATCTGCCTGTCATGCCAGTTCGCCTTCGTACGACAGATACCATCCGAACCGGTTACGATTGTAAGTCCGACGCCATAATCCGGCCAGACGGGCGTTGTATACAGCGCATCCCCGGTTGCCGTAATGCAGACTGTACCCGGCGTGAAGCTGCCGCTCACGCTCGGCGGCGCCATTGGCTGCGTGTAGTGCTGCGTAACGGCGTGAATTGCCAGCGTCTTTGTGAGCATTGGCTTCACATCAATACCAAGCCCCGCGCTATTTGTCCCGCTGGTAGGTGTGCCGCCGACCTGCACTTGCGAGCTTTCACCGACGCCTGTAGCCGTGACCGTGACAGTCAGGCTTGTTGAGGACGTGCTGGCCGGGGAAACCGCCACTCCCTCGACCGAGGGAATTGGCTGGACCGAGAAGCCAAGGGGTAGGTTGCTCGATGCAGCCGTGAGCGCAATCGCCTGGCTCGAGCCGCTTACGGGAACCATGAGCCAGTGCGGCTGCGAAACCCAGTCGAAGCCGGATGAGGGGGCCGTCTGCTGGAAGGTGATCGGCGTGAGGGCCAGCGCCTTTTCCTCGCTTGCCGAGCCGCCGGTCGCGATCCAGCCGGGACCGGATAGGATGCCCTGGGCATTCAGCGTCGGCGACATGCCTCCAATGCCGCTGAAACTGGCAGCCGAAGGCAAATTCAGTTGCTGGAGCGTGTTGGAATTGCTGCCGCTGGTGACGGCGGGATTGGTCCCGGTGGTGAGCGTAAGCAGGAATGGCCCGGTATACGCGTCGCCTTGGGGATCAATGCTGAAAGCAGCATTGAAATAAATGCCGACGCTGCCGTTCGAATTGGTCCCGCTGATGTCCATGAGATACATCCACTGAAGCTGATTCTGCGCCGGAGCGGGGAGCAACTGTGCGATATTGTAGATCGATCCGTTGCTCTCGAGGTAGTTGCTGGTTCCCGCCACGCCAATGACCTGGTTGATGTCATTTATGGCTATCGGCGCTTCCATCGGGCTGAGGCTCGAGGGAGTCCCTGTCCCGGTCCAGAGAAGGGCGGTCGGGCCCGTGCCGTAGCCAGCGGCCGAGCCGATGCTGTTTATCATATACGGTATAAAATAGGTGTCGATGACCTGTATCCCGGGGCACGACGGGCCGCTCTCCGCCACCACCGGATCGAAGATCGTTGTCCCGGAATGGACCACGATTCCTCCAACGGAGTAGTTTGTCCCGGACGAGTTGACCCATTGGCCGGCCGCTTCGCCGCACCAGCCATTGCTGTCGGCATCCGTTGCGTAGGCCGAATCGCCTGTCGCGCTGGGTTCCGAGGGCGACGGGTAAGAGCCATAGGGAGGGTTCGGCGGCCATGTGTCCTGAAAAGAATTGCCGGAGAACTGCGCGCCGTTAGCCCACCCAGAGGTGACCGTGCCGGAAACAACGACCTGTCCAAAGTCCCATCCATAGCCCACCCCATTGGGAGCGAGCATCGTAAAGTTAAGGTAATCCACCTGGCTGCCGCTTGTGAAAGGGGTTGTTATTTCGCCTGGATCGCTGAAGGGAAAAACTTCCGGGCCATGGAGTGTGCCGCCCGCCCAAGTACACACCATCGCATTGCTGCCTGTTGTAAATTGAAAAGCTGAATTCCCGTAATCATCCATCTGCATATACTGCACTGGGTAACTGGTGCCGCTAATGGTCGCGGCGCTTCCGGTGAGATCGACCAAGGCGTAATTCAACTGGGCAAATGAGAGATAGACGGTCGGACTCGGATTGTCGCTAACACTGCCTCCCGAGCCGGAGGTGAAGGTGTCCACTCGGTACGGACCCGAGCCGCTGGGCGAACTGATCGTGTAACTGGTCGTGTTGGAAGGAAGCGTCCCGGAAACTGCGCTCCAGCCGCCTCCGGTCTGCTGCTGATCGACGAGGATGTACAGCGCATTGCTGATGGTATTGACCCAGGTCAGGGTGATGCTGCCATCGGTGTTCAGCACGCCTGTACAATTACTCGCCGCCATCGCGGCGGCAAACACGCCGGTGCCGCTGTCGGAAGCCTCGGTGAAGGTGACCTGGCCGAAGGTCGAGCCGCTGCCGGTGGTCGCGGTGATCTGGCTCGTGTTGTTTTCGACGTTGGGAAGCTGGAAGTATACCTGGGCATTTCCGCTGCCGTTGGCAAAGAGGGTGAGCGCACCCACCGGCGGCACGGTACCGGAGGCTTGCAGCAAGCCGCCGCCGGATGCGACCGCGAAGGTTATTGGAGCATTGTCAATGGGATTGCCGTTCGAGTCGGTGACGCTCACGACGAGGGGCAACGGAACGAATCCACCCGGCGGGCCCACCTGGCTGCTGCCGCTGACAATTGCCAGCGTCGGAGGCTGGCCATTGTAAAAATCGATGGGATTCAGGCCCTCCTCGTACGCTTCGAGAAGGGTCATCTGGGAGCCGCTCCAGCCCACGTAGGCATTCGGATCCACGCTTAGCGTCCCGAAATATTGATACTTCCACCAATTCGGAAGCGTGGACGGGTCCGGCCCGGTGGAGGTAGTGCTGATATTATAAAGGGACAGCGCGTCCGACGGCGCGAGGACCGCTTGATAGAGCGTAAGATTTTCCATCGCGCCGGCAAAAGGCTCGGCGGCAGCCAATCCATTGGCAAGGGTGATCGTGTTGGTATTCGAGAGGAGCGTTCCCGTTCCACTGGCAGCCTCGAAGCCATCGACATAAACCGTCGCCGTCGTGCCATCGTAGCTCAGCGCGGCCTGGGTCCAGCTTCCCGATTGAATCGGCGCTTCCATCTGCGTCCCACTGCTCCCCGTAATCGAGAGGAGAAGGCTCGGCGGCGACGTTGTGGAATCGATGCCGAGCTCGAAGCCGGAGGTTCCGGTAACCTCATTCGTGATGAGAGTGGTTGTTCCGGTGAGGCCGGAGTTCGCATCGAACCAGAAGGAGAGGCTGAACGGCGCCCCGGAAATCGGAAGGACCCGGTTGGCGCTGTCGGAAACCACGACCTCTCCGCTGGTGCCATCGAAGCTGATTGCACCCTGGCCATCATAACCGCCGCTCGGCTCCCAGCCCGCGCCGCCGGAAAGCACACCATCATTGTGCAGGCTGGAAATATCATGGGCAACCGTGCCGCTGGTCTCGTGAAAAAGATACTCGCCAACGCAGAACGGCTCAGCGCTGACCACCTGGGTCGCGATTGGATTATTGCCGTTCTCGTAGTCCTCCATGACCGTGAGCCCCTCGCCATTCGGATCGAAACTCGTATCCATTCCCAATTGGCCGAAGAAAAACAACTCCCAGTCGCCCGGCAACCCATTGCTGTCAAGGGGACCGTCAAAAGCCGTTCCCGCCAGTTCGCTCGCCGGCACAGTAATATATTCCAGCTTCATAAAGAGGGCGCTCGCGTTCGAGTCAATGCCCCATTCGATGATACCACCGGTCCCGCTCTCGACAATGGGAACGTAGGACCAACTCACCAGATCGTCCGAGGTCTCAACAAGATAAGTGTTTCCCGACACTCCCCACCAGGAGAACGCATACGTTGAACCGCTGGAGGTCAACGTTGAGCCCGCATTCAGATCGTTCGGCCCCTGCGCCCGTGCACCTCCGGCCATCAAGGCGCCTGTTGCAACGACCAAAGTCAGCAACCGCTTCATTGTCCGGACCCCGTGAGGTAGACGCCGCTCTTGATCGGCCAATAGTTGATCACCGTGTCCGGCCGCGCCCCGGGATGCAATGCCTGTTCCCGTAGCGCCGCCTGGTACCGTGCCTGATTCTCCTGATACGCGCTCACCAACTGCTGCCGATTGGCTCCAAAATAAAGATGCAATCCATCCAGGGCAAGAAGGTCATCCGGGCTGGCCGTCCCGCTGACGATGATATATCCAGGCGAAGTTCCAGTCAGCTCCGTGTGGGCCTGCGCCAGCCATCCAGCCGTCACGGAATCGGCGGTTGCCGTGGACTCGTTATCCAGCGCGAACAGCATCTCGTAAAAGGTATCTCCCGCAACAAATCCCTCGCTGCTTGTGAGGTAATTGAAGTCAATGTTGGAAATCACGGTCAGCCCGTCTGTGCCGTCGAGCCGTTGCACCACCGTATATTGACCATCGTAGATAGTCGCGCCGCAGAGCATCAGGTTCCAACTGTCATAAGCCGGTTGGGGCGGCGGCACCGGCGCGGGAGTTGAGACCGGCGCCGCGAAGACCGGAGGGGTGATCCGGTTGTAAGTGACAGAGTGCTGCCCGAAATAGACGCGCTGCTGGTCGAGAATCTGATAAGTGGCTGTAACCCCATTGCTTCCACTGACAACAGTCGATTGACTGTAGGCAGTTGTCGACAAGACCAATAATCCCGCAAGAGAGAAAAAAGACCGCAGCCACGGTCCAACCGCCTGCCGCTCCGGGGGAATGCCTGCCATAAGCTGGCGTGAGGGTATCAAAGTGAGGCTTTCAGTCAAGAGAATCACCGGGATTATTCTGTTCCTGTTTGATGGTCAGGAGAATGACCGGGCCGTGGGCGCCCCCTAAGCGAACCAACACGCCGCCGGCTCGTCGCTTGTTGTTCCTGGTGGTGCGGCAATCGCTCGCACCCTGCAAAGGAGTTTTACCGTTAAGAGCCTGATTTTTCCGCCGGGGTTTCGCGCGCATGGCCTGGAGCCAGCAGAACACGAAGTATACTTCGGGGTCAAGAGCATTAAATCGTCGAGAATCCCGAGAGTGCCTCGGCGATCCAAAAACGAATTCGGCAAGAACGTCAACCGGCTGCGGTCGACTGCCGGAATCACCCAGGAAATGCTTGCCGAAAGGGCGGAGATATCCGTCCGTTACCTCCAATTTCTGGAAGCGGGCCGCTACGTGCCGACGGTCAGGATCGCCGCGCGCATTCGCAAAGCCCTCGGCTGCTCTTGGGACGAGATTTGCAAGAATCTATAGGGCCGACCCTTGAAAAGGCTGCCGTCGGGCTCTGAAGACCCTTCGGCTGAATTGCGGCCGAAAAAAACGCGAACCACCGCAAGCCTTTCGAACTTCAGATTCCAGATTTCGAATTTCATCCTCATCCCACGCTCACGAGCTTGGCCACATTATCTCCGTTCCCGATTAATCACGCTTCCTTTATACTCCTCCCACGACCTAGGGTTTTCCCTGACCCGCCTTCCGGGCTTCGTTTCTTATTGCACTTCCTGCCCCCATTCGATAGCGTCAACGCAGTTTTCGAGCGAAGAGGCGCTCCATGAACTCCATCCAACCTGACCCGCCGGTTCAACTGGCGCATTCCGGTCGCCACCATCGGTGGCGGCTCCGGGGGGATGAATGTTCCGATTTGCTCGGGCTCGCAGGCCACGCAGCGGAGGCGCGCGGGGCGGATGGCTGCGAGGCGCCGCAGGCGGAATGCGGCTCGGCGGCGGAAGACGCGGCGCTGATGCGGGCCATCGCCGCGCGCGACCCGGATGCGCTTTCGGCGCTTTACGACCGCTACAGCAGCATCCTCAAGGCGCTCATCATCCGCGTGATCCACGATGAGGCCGAGGCGGACGACCTGCTGCAGGAGATTTTCATGCAAATCTGGCGGCAGGCGAAGAATTACTCGCAAAAAAAGGGGCAGGCGCTGGGCTGGATCGTCACGCTCACGCGGCGCCGGGCGATCGACCGGCTGCGGAAACGCCAGGCATACCACCGGGTCACGGAGCGGCTGGAATTCGAGACCGAGCATCAGCCGGATTCATGGCTGCACAACCGGATCGATGACGACATCCTCCAGGACGACCTGCGCAATTTCCTGCGGCGGCGCATCGAGGCGCTGCCGACGCTGCAGCGGCAGGCCATCGACCTGGCGTTCTTCAAGGGAATGAGCCAGCGGGAAATCGCGATCTACACGGACACGCCGCTGGGCACGATCAAGACGCGGCTCGAACTGGGGCTGCGCAAGCTCTACGACTCGATCCGCGGCATCCGTGACAAGATTTAAGGCGGTCTCATGGCCGCTGGCGCCTCACCCGCGCGCCAGCGTGTACATGCACTTACTCCTTAACTTTCACATGAACCCGCCGCTGCCTCCCAGAGTCCACGGCTACACCATTTCTTAAACCGCCATCACCCCCAATTGATCGACCTTACGGATCGATTTCCACGCTGCCGGATTGATCGACGCCAATGAACAGACCGAAGCCTGTGGGCTGCGGTTTCTGGTATATGGCGCCGCTGAAGCTGGTCTTCTTGTTGGTGGCGGGATCGAGGAAGGAGCCGCTGAAGAGGCCGGTGGATGTCGTCAGCGTCACTTTCACGTCGTTGGCGCCGCTGACGGTCACCTTTTTACCGGAGATCGAGAGGCTGTCGGCGAACGGCTCGGACAAATCATCGCCGGCAAAAGTGATGCCGGTGCCGGAGGTGATGGGCGGCGAAGCGTAAGTGGCCGCGTAGAGGTCCACCGGGATGCCAAACCCGGCGAGGTAAATGCCCTTGGTCGCCGGTTGCTTGATCCAATCGATCTCGCCGTCGCAATTGCTATCGGCCAGCGATTCGAAAGTCATGTTGCCCGCGACACTGCCGGGCGTTTTGCCGCCGTAGATGGATTCGAACAAAGTCCATGTCTTGCCATCGGCGTGCAATTGCGCGTGGACGCTGAGCGTGGTGCCGTCGCCCAGTTTGCCGGCCAGATGAATGGCGCCGGTTTTGCTGACGGTCAGGGTGCCGTAGCCGGGGGCATCCGGCAGGGTGGTGTCGGTGTTCGAGATGGCGGGAATGACCGCGGTGTAATTGCCCGCCAGCCCGACCGGGAGCGTGGCGGTCTTGAAGGTGCCAAGCGGCGTGGCCTGCACGACGTAGTTGGTGGGAATGCCCTCGACCACGTTGGTAACCGTGCCGGTAATGACCGGGGGGGTCGTGGCATTCGTGGTGAGCAGGATGCCGATGGCCCCCTGGAGGTAGTTGCCATACTGGTCGAATGTCCCTTTGATCGACTTGCTGCCCTTGGCGAGTGTGACTTTGCCGGTGAAAGCCCCCTTGGCATTCACGGTCATGGTGAAGAGGGCTACGTTGGTGCCGCTGACATTGCCCAGGCCCGCATAGGAACCCTTCAGGGCGGGAACGTTCGTATTCACCGTGATGGTCAGCGTGCCGGTGCCGGTGCCGCCAATGTTCACGGCGCTCAATCCCACAGCATAGACGCCGCCCATGGTCGGCGTGCCGGTGATCTGGCCGTTCGAGGTGTCGATGCTCAGGCCCGGCGGCAAGCCGGTTGCCCCATAGCTGCTCGGGTTGAAGCTGGCCTGGACTTGGTAACTGAACGGCACGCCGTTGGTCGCCGTGACCGCGAGGTTGCTGCCAAATCCCGGCGGTGGCGGCAGGATGTCCATCACGAGGATTTCCGTGTCCGTGCCGCCGGCATTGATCGCGCTGATGAACGGGCCAAAGGTGCCATTGACGGTGGGCGTACCGGAGATCACGCCGGCAGAAGGATCGAGCGTCAACCCGCCGGGCAGGACGCTGGAGCTGTAGCTGGTGGGGTTGTTGGTGGCCTCGATTTCATAATTGAACGCCACGCCCTCCTGGCCCATGACGCTCAGCGTGCTGGTGATCATCGGCGGCGCGGGCGGAATGATGTAAATGGAAAGCGTCTCCGTATCGGTGCCACCCAGGTTGAAGGCGCTGATGGTGGCGGAAATGGTCCCGGCAACCGTCGGCGTGCCGGAGATCAAGCCGGCGGAGGGATCGAGCGTCAGCCCGGCGGGCAGGCCCATGGCGCTGTAGCCGGTTGGATAATTGGTGGCCATGATCTGGTACGAGAACGCCGCGCCGTACGAGCCGGTAACGTTCAAGGTGCTGGTAATCATCGGCGCAGGCGGCCCGACGATGGTCAGATTGAAAGTCTCGGTGTCGGTGCCGCCCATATTCATGGCGCTGATGGTGGCGGCGAACGTGCCGGTGACCGTCGGCGTGCCGGAGATTAGGCCGGTCGAGGAGGAAACGATGAGCCCGGTAGGCAGTCCGCCGGCTGAATAGCTGTCGGGATTGTTACTGGCCATGATCTGGTAAGAGAACGGGAAATCCGCCGTGCCCGTATCCGTCAGGGAACTGGTGATCGAGGGACCCAAAGGAAGCGTCGCGACGCGGAAGCCGACGTAATTGGTCTCAGTGGTCGGCGAGCCGAAATTGCGGTTCGAGCTGCTGATGTTCACGGAACTGGCATCGATCCAACTGCCGCCGCGATAACCGCGATTGGTACTCAAAATGACGCCCTCGTTCCATTCGTTGACATCACCCATCTGGTCGAAGGTGCCGTAATAATTGGTGGTGCCGGGGAATGAACCGACCGGGGTGAGGTAAAATTGGGAGGCGGAATAACTGGACGCCTGCGTCACGCAGAAGCCGGCGCCGGTGTAGTAATTGCACTCGTCGGTGCCGGTGCCGATGATATTGCCGGGAATGTTGTTATTCTGCGTCGCAAACTGCCAGTAGCCGCCGGTGCCGCCGATGGTGGGATCGTAGTAGGCGGCCTTGTACCATTCGTCCTCGCTGGGAATCCACCATTGGGCGCCCGCGTTGCGCGTCTCGAGGCCGGTGGTGCCGCTGAGGTCCAGGTCGCCGTTGAGAGTGTAGGCGCCATCCTCGGTGGTGGTGGCGTTCTCGATGCCGGTGGCGGGCTGGCCATTCTGGAGCCAGTTGCAGAAGCGAGCGGCGTCCAGCCAGCTCACATAAGTGATTGGATCGGAGCCGGAAGCGCCGATAACCGAATAGGTGAAGCTGCCCGGGGCGCCGGATTGCTGGATGCCGGCGATGTTCTGGTCGGAGGCCATCGAGGCATTATAAAGGCCATAGGTGTCGGTGCCGGTGGCGACGGCATTGAGGAAGGCCGTGTACTGGCTGACGGTAACGTCGTAAGAGCCTATGGCGTAAGCATATCCGACGCCTGCCATGATCGGTCGAATTGTCCTGGTTCACGCTGGGGTCGGGTATGTTGCCCTGATTGCCCACCTGCACAACGGGGATGCTCACCGATTGCGCATTTGCAGCTGAAAATGACGTGAAAATCGCGAGAAAAACAACGTAAAAGAGGGACAATCTACGAGACATGAGTGCTTACCTACCGTAAGGGCGTGAGGGTTGGGGGACTTTGCCCGCCAGTTTGCCGCGATGCGATTGAAAGTCAACCCGGGAAATGTCGAAGTGCCGTTTACTGGCTACGAAAGCCGGTTTTTATGTGACCAAACGCGTAGATAGCGAAAGAGTCACTTCCCGATGCAGAAGCGGTTGAATATCTCGCCGAGAAGCTGCTCGGCATCGAGGCGGCCGGCGACGTCGCCGATGGCATCGAGGGCGGCGCGAAGCTCGACGGCGATGAACTCCGGGGAGACGGATTGAGCGATGGCGCGGTGGGCGGCATCGAGGAAGCCGGCCGCGGACTTGAGACAAGCCTGGTGGCGGGCATTGATGGCGATCAGGTAATCGTCCGGATTGCCGCCGCCGTGCATGGCGGCGTCGAAAATGGCCTGGGTGAGCCGGTCGAATCCCTCGCCCGTCCTGCACGAGATGCGGATGGCGCCGGCCTGGCCCTGCCAGGAGGAATGGATGCCGAGATCGCATTTGTTCAAGATCAGCAGCGTGGGAGCGGCGGGGAGATCGCCGGGAGGGGCCGAGGCGGGGATGCTGGCGTCGACGACCCGCAAGGCGAGCGCGGCGCGGGAAAGGACCTGGCGGGTGCGCTCGATGCCGGCGTTTTCAAGGAGGTCCCCCGAGGGGCGGACGCCGGCGGTATCGATCAGGCGGACGGGGATGCCGCGAAGATTGACTACCTCCTCGAGGGTGTCGCGCGTGGTGCCGGGGAGATGGCTGACAATGGCCCGCTCGTAACCGAGAAGGCGGTTGAGGAGGCTGGATTTGCCGGCGTTCGGCCCGCCAAAAATGACGGTGCGCAGGCCCTCCCGCAAAACCTGGCCCTGATCCGCGGTGCGCAGGAGGCGGGCGACCTCGGCGCGTGCGGCATCGACACGGGCGAGCAAGGCGGCGCCGGTCGCGGGGTCGATGTCTTCGTCGGGAAAATCGATGGGCGCTTCCACGTGGGCGAGCGTGGCCAGGAGCGCGTCGCGCAGGGCGAGGATGTGGCGGCCCAGGCGGCCCTCGAGTTGCTCGGTGGCGGCGCGCAGGGCGAGATCGGTCTGGGCGCGGATGAGGTCCATGACGGCCTCGGCCTGGGTCAGGTCCATCTTGCCATTGAGAAAGGCGCGCCGGGTGAACTCGCCGGGGTCGGCGATACGCGCGCCGCGGGCGACAAGGAGATCGAGGATGCGCCGCGTGACGAGGATGCCGCCGTGACATTGAATCTCGACCAGGTCGCCGCCGGTGTAACTGGCCGGAGCGCGATGGACCGAGAGAAGCGCCTCGTCCAGCATGCGGTCGCCGTCGACGATGCGTCCGAATTGCTGGATGCGCGCGGGCAATTCGGCGACCGGGAGGCGGGAGCGGAAGATTTCGCCGGCGATGGCGACGGCGCGCGGGCCATCGAGGCGCAGGACGGCGATGGCGCCCTCGCCGAAGGGAGTCGAGACCGCGGCGATGGTGTCCTCGGAAACTTGCGGAGGGTTCACGTTCGGGTGCAAGCCGGGGATCGGGCGCGGATGAGACGGATGGGACTCATGCGGCCAATGGGACTTATGCGCTGCTCAGGCGGCGACGGGGGCTAGGACCTTTTCCAGTTCGGCGATGAAGCGGCGGTTCTGGGCGGCGGTGCCGACCGAGACGCGGATCCACGCGGGCAATTGGTAGGAAGCCATGGCGCGGACGATGATGCCCTTTGCAAGCAGCGCCTTGAAGACCTCGTTGCCGTCGCCGACCTTCACCAGGACGAAGTTGGCGTAGCTGGGGACGTACTCGAGGCCCATGGTCTCGAATTGCCGCTGGAGATAGGCGCGGCCTTCGCGGGCCAGCTCGCGGGTCTTGCGCTGGTGGTCGAGATCGAGCAGGCCGGCAATCGCGCCCGCCTGGGCGATGGCGTTCGCGTTGAAGGGCTGCCGGGTTTTCTGGAGCACGGCGATGGTCTCCTTCGCCCCGAGGCCATAGCCGATGCGCAGGCCGGCGAGGCCCTGGATTTTCGAGAAGGTGCGCAGGACGACCACGTTTTCGCGGCCCTGGCGGATGTATTTGAGGGTGTCGGGCGGATTGTCGAGGAACTCGTAATAGGCTTCGTCGAAGATGACGACGACGTGATCGGGCACGCGCGCCATGAAGCGGTCGATCTCCTCCTGCGTGACCATGGCGCCGGTGGGATTGTTGGGATTGGTGATGAAAATCTCGCGCGTGCGCGGCGTGATGGCGGCGGCCATGGCATCGAGGTCGTGGCGGAAGGCGGGATCCGGGACCTCGATGACGCGGGCGTCAAAAAGCCGGGCCATGAGGGCGTAAACGGCAAAGGCGTGGCGCGCGGTGATGACTTCGTCGCCGGGGCGCAGGAAGGCGTGGCCGATGAACTCGATCACCTCGTTCGAGCCGTTGCCCAGGATGACGTTTTCGCGCCGGAAACCGAACTGGCCTGCAATGGCCTCGCGCAGGTAGAAGCCGCCGCCATCGGGGTAAAAATGGGCGCGCTCGAGGGCGTCGCGCATGGCGGCCAGGGCCTTGGGCGACGGGCCGAGCGGGTTCTCATTCGAGGCGAGCTTGATGATGTCGCCGGGGGCGAGGCCGAGCTCGCGGGCGACATCCTCGACCGGCTTGCCGGGCTCGTAGGAGACAAGGTCGCGAAGTTGTGGGTTGGCTAGGGTCCAGATGGAAGACGGCATAAGGCGAAGGGGTATTTACGCATCGAACGGGGGAAAACGCCAGTTTTCGGAAAAGCGGGTAGTGCCGTAATTTGGGATGGCCCCGGGAAATCTCGACGGAGGGCGGTCGGGTGGCCTAGAACTGGCTGTCATGGACGACGATCAATGGGCTCAATTCGCGCAGGGTCGCAGGATGGCCGGGGCTATTATCGACGAGGTGAAGCAATTCCGTTTCGAGGTTTGGGCTTACGCCCCAATGACCGAAGGTGAAATTCAGTATAGCTTTCGTGTCTGGAGGGGCCGAGAGGGTCGGCGCAATTCCCTGAAGAACCAAACAATTCGGCTGCTGTCCAACCATGGGCTTGCGCCATGACGCAGGCCAGCAAAAGAGCATCGTCGCCGGAGAGGGTTAGTGAGTGGCCCTTGCGGAGAATGAGGACGATGGGCCTGCTGGCCCCGTTGCTCTGAATGGTAAACTCTTGCGGCACACCCCTATATAGCCCATGTCAATTATTTGAAGGGATCCGGGTATGCTTGGACCACCTTGAATTTCTCGACTGTCTGGACCCCATCGGTATAGCGGCCATCCCTGACGGCATCGACATCAATTCCGTCACCGTCAACGAGGGTGGCCTGCTTTGGATGTGCTGTAATGAAGTATTCGCCGAATTTTTCTATTATCCTGGGGCGATTATGGCTGCTGCGCGCGAGTATCACATTTCCTCCATTGGCTAGCCAATCCCCGTCGAGTTGATAATTCACGAGGATGCCGGAGTCGGTGATTTGCTCTACGTGGCCAATGAGTCGGACTCGCGGTTTTGCTGCTTCCTCTTTGGCGGCCAGCGCTGCCTGCTGCGTCTGTGCGGCCTGCTGAGCTTGCGCCGCCGCTTCCTGTTGCGCCTGCTGAGAAAGCGCCTGCTGGGCTTGGACCGATTGGGCGCTGTAGGCTGCCGCTGCCTGGGGATTGTAGTTGTATTTCTGCTGCACCTCCTTCGGGAGCCACGCGAAATAGAGCTTTTCGACTCCCGAATCTGCCATCACCGTAATGCCGTCCGGCTCGATGCTCTCCACTGTCACGCCCTTGTATTGCTTGCCGTTCACGAGGGTAAAATCGTCGGCCAGAAGCCCTGTGGTTATGAATCCCAAAAGGAGTAGTACGCCGAGTCTTTTCATGGCCTTCTTGCTGGGTCGTGGGCGAATCTATCGGAATGGCCAGGGAGGGTCAATGATCGTTGACAGACCGATTTATGGCATACACCTTATCAGCTCATTCATCCCGTGCGTAAAAGAGTCACCATCGCGCCCCGGCTGCGGGGACGCCCAGAAGCAGAGGAACCCCGAGCCACGGGGCTGCTTCCGAAGCTCAACGAGTCCGAAGCCACGCTGATCGAACAGAAGGCCAAAAAGGCGGGAAAGCCAAAAGCGATCTGGATTCGTCAACTTGCGGTCGCTGCGTAGTCTTGATCCCGCCATGAGGGCAGCGATCAAAGCGGGAGCGCAGAAGTGAACGCCATTCTCGTCATAGAATACGCTCGGTTCGTTGCGAAAATGCCACCGTTTTTAGCAACTGCTCTGCAATCCGCAAAAGTAACATCCTTAGCCTCCAAGGGCACTCTTCATGTGCTGTCGCTGGAATTTTCCGAGCCCTCCCTCTTTGTAGCGATTTTCGATTTGATGCAACGGGAGCCTGACGGCCTCGTAAAGACCGCGTATTGGTTTCAATCTCCAGGGGAAGCGTATTCCCTGAATGGGATTCCCCTAACCTGGATTCCTCCTCTTCCTTGAGGATGGTGAAAGTTCTCCTGAGTATAGCCATGACCTTCTCCTCCTCGGGGGAATCGGCAGTAAATCTCGGATTTTCGTTGAAGCCGGTGATTTTCAAATTAGGGCGCTACCGCATTCTCACGCGAATGGGGCGATCAGGGGAATCTTTTGCCGTCCGTTTCGCCGGTAGATCAGGAAATCGCGATCCAGCGTGAAGATGACGCCATCGGGATGCAATTCGCTCATTCTGATGAGCGAGGCGTCGGCGATTGAGATTGCCCGGTCGCTATAGCGGCGAAAGAGCCCGCTAATGGCCGCCATTTCCGAGGCCAGGTTAAACTGGCACCGCAGCGTTCCGCGTTGGATGGCATCGAATAACCACTCGGGATTCATGCCATCCCGATGCATCAGGAAAACGGTCTCCGTCAGCACCGCCTCGCAGGTAAGCAAAGCGGTGCGCATGCCGGCAAATTGGCCAGCCACCCAAGCGTGATCCGCGGCCTTACGATCGAACAGGGCTAAAAGCGGACCGGCATCGACAATCACCCGCGCCATTGGCCGAAGCCTTTCATGTACTTCGGATTGGTGGCCAGGTCAGGCACTCCGCTGTCCCCCTTCCCCACCAAATCGCGCACCCTGTCGAGCAGGCTTGGGGTTTCGGACCCGGCCAGGTCCTTCTCGAGCGAATCGCGGACCACCGCTGAGCAGCTTTTGCCACGCAGCCGCGCCTCGGATTCGAGCTTCTCCTTCAATTTTTCCGGAAGCTTGATAGTGATGGAGGTCATGCCAACGGAGGGTAAGACCTTTTGCGCAAAAAGCAAGACCCTGCTGCTCGAGAGGCTTCTCCGAATCTCTTCGAAGGCTCACCTTTTCCCAGGGAATCGGCGGGCAGTTGTGCTAACCTGCGATTTTTCCGATGCAATCCCTCTCTGCGAACCCGTCTGATGCGACGGACTGGATGCTGATCCGCCGGCTGCTGCGGCTGAGCTGGCGGTACCGGTGGGGATGCACGCGCATCATGGCGCAGCAAATCGTGATGGTGGGGCTGGGAATCTGGGGCCTGGGCTTCACGGGGCTTGGCGTGGATGAGATCCGGCATGCGGTGGGGGCTTCGCAAAGCGCGCCGCACTGGCCCTTCGGCCTGACGGCGCCGGCGGGTTGGAGCGCCTGGGAGCGCATCGCGTTCGTGGCGGCGCTGGTGGCGGCATTCGCGTCGGTGCGGGCGATCATCGATGGCTGGACGCGGGCGGAAACGAACCACCTGGTGCAGGGGCAGATCGTGGTGCAGATGCGTGCGGATGTTTATGCGAAGCTGCAGCAGCTATCGTTTCGCTTTTACGACGCGAACGCGAGCAGCTCGATCATCAACCGCGTGACGAGCGACGTGCAAAGCGTGCGGATGTTCGTCGACCAGGTGTTGATCCAGGGGTTGACCATCGCGGTATCGCTGGCGGCCTATGCCGCGTACATGATGTGCATCCACGTGCCGCTGACCATCGCCTGCCTGGCCACGACGCCGCTGCTTTGGGTGGCGTCGGCAAAGTTCTCGCAAATCGCGCAGCCCGGCTACCGGAAAAACCGCGACCTGACGGACAACATGATCCAGCGGCTGGCGGAGAACATTCGCGGCATCGCGGTGATCCGGGCATTCGCGCGGGAGCAGGATGCGATCCGGAAATATCGCGAAAGCAACAACGTGCTGCAGGCGCAAAAGCAGCATGTGTTTCGGGTGGTGAGTTTTTTCATGACGGTGATCGGGGTGCTGAGCCAGGTGAACCTGGTGGTGCTGCTGGGATACGGCGGCTACCTGGTGGTCGAAGGGCGGATCCCGCTGGGGGTGGGGCTGATTACGTTTACCGGGATGCTCCAGCTATTCTCGGCGCAGGTGGCGAATATCGCGGCGGTGGCGAACTCGATGCAGGAGAGCCTGACGGGGGCGCGCCGCGTGTTCGAGGTGCTGGACGCGCCGATCGAGATTGTGAACGCGCCGGACCCGATGTGGCTGCCGCGCGTCTGGGGGCGCGTGACGTTCGAGCACATCTGGTTCGACCCGGGCACGGAGCCGGTGCTGAAGGATATCTCGTTCGAGGTGCAGCCGGGGCAATGCGTGGCGGTGGTGGGGCCGACCGGCGCGGGAAAATCGGCGCTGCTCTCGCTGATCCCGCGCTTTTACGATCCGACCAGCGGACGGGTGCTGATCGACGGCGTGGACATCCGGAAGCTGGAGATGGGGGCCGCGCGGCGCAACGTGGGACTGGTGTTCCAGGAGAGCTTTTTGTTCAGCACGACGGTGGCGGCGAACATTGCGTTTGGCGTGCCGGAGGCGAGCCGGGAGCAGATCGAGAAAGCGGCGCGGATCGCGTCGGCGCATGATTTCATCATGGAATTGCCGAAGGGGTACGAGACGATCCTGGGCGAAGGGGGCAGCGGCCTCTCGGGCGGGCAGCGGCAGCGGCTGGCGATCGCGCGCGCGGTGCTGCTGGACCCGGCGATCCTGCTGCTGGACGACCCGACGGCGGCAATCGACGCCGAGACCGAGCACGAGATCGTGGAGGCGATGCAATCGGCGATGGTGGGCCGGACAACGTTCATCGTGGCGCACCGGTTGAGCACGCTGCGCAGCGCGGACCTGGTGGTGGTGCTGGAGCGGGGACGGCTGGCGCAAATGGGAACGCACGAGGATTTGCTGCGGCGCGAAGGGTATTATGCGATGGCGGCGAGGTTGCAGACGTGGGACCGGGCGGCGTAGCGGGAATTGATAATTGCTAATCTAAAATTGCTAATTGAGGGGAGGGTGCGGGCCGCTACACAAAATAACGAATTGCTGATTGCCCCGCCCGCAACGCTTCGCGTAGCGAGGCGGGCGGGTGATGTGAGATTGCTGGTTGGCAGAATGCCGGGCGCAGTCAGGACATGGGTAAGAAATGGGAAGTGGCGGGGGCTAATTTTTCGAAAATGATGCTTTTGCCTGAGGGCGCATCTGGTAAAAGTGGCGGCCTATGAAACCCCTCTCCCGCAGAATGCTCGCTATCCTGGCAGTTTTGGCGCCGCTGTTCATCACCGGCAGTTTGCTGGCGCAGTCGGACACCAATCAGTACAACACGATCCCCCAGGCCGGAGGCGCGGCGAGCGCGCTAATGATGCTGGTGATGGCTGCGTTTGAATTCGCCATTGCCGCCTTTATCATCTTCGTGCTGTGGAAGGTATTCGTGAAAGCGGGGCAGCCGGGATGGGCGGCGATCATCCCGATCTACAATACTTACATCATGTGCAAGATCGCGGGCAGGTCGGGCTGGTGGGTGTTGCTTCTGTGCATCCCGCTTGTGGGCGTTGTCTTTTTCATCATCCTCATGCTCGACTTTGCGAAGAGCTTTGGCAAAGGAGCTGGCTTCGCGGTCGGGTTGATCCTGCTCGGGCCTATATTCTTCGCAATCCTTGCCTTTGGCGACGCGACCTACCTGGGGCCGGCAGCGCTGAAGCAGAGTTGAGGAAAGGCCTCGTCAGCCGATCCTGGATTTCCGGCCTCGCGTCGCTGCGCGAGGCTGCGTTGGGGCGAACTATAGCTCGATCGTGCCGGCCGGTTTGACGGCAAAGGCGAAGAACGCGGCCGCCGCAATGAGGAGGAAGGCGACGAGATAATTCCACGCGAGCTTCTCCTTGAGAAAAGTGACGGCGAAGACGAGGAAAACGGTCAGGGTGACGCATTCCTGGATGACCTTGAGCTGAAAGCCGGAGAATTCGCGAAAGCCGATGCGGTTGGCGGGGACGGCAAAGCAGTATTCGCAAAAGGCGATGCACCAGGAGATGACGATGGCTTTCCACAAGGGCCAGGAGTGGCCGTACTTGAGATGGCCGTACCAGGCGAAGGTCATGAAGATGTTCGAGCAGCAGAGGAGCAGGACGGTGAGCATGGGAGTTTGGGAATTGCTGATTGCTGATGTGAGATTGCTGATTGGCGGAGAGAGAGATTGCTAATCTGAAATTGCTAATTGGGAGAAGGGCGCGTGCGGCGGTCAATTTGGAAAAACCAGCCATTTTCCTCTAATCTGCGGCCATCTGTGGTTGGAGAATTGCAGATTGCTGATCTCGGATTGCTGATTGAAATATGTGCCGCCTTCGGCGGTCAATTTGGAAAAACCAGACGTTCTCTTCTAATCTGCGGCCATCTGTGTCAATCTGCGGATCAAGAAACCTTATGAGGCGAGGCGGGCCTGGAGGTCTTCGAAGCTGGCGGCGTCGCGAATCGAGTTGTTGATGCGGTCGAGGGCGCCATCCTCGAAGACGCGGTTGAGGCTGACGGTGCGCGGGCCGTTCTCGGTCTTGAAAACGACCTCGTCCCACTGGATCGACGCGATCTGCTCGTGGAAACGGGCGACGCTGCGTCCGCGGAAGAAGGCGCGCGTGGTATCGGGCGGCTGGAAGATGGCGGCCTTGATCTCCTGCTCGGAGATGAATCGGCGCATCCGGCCGCCGCGGATCAACTCGTAGTAGAGGCCGTGTTCGAGCCCGATGTTGTGGTATTCGAGGTCGATGGATTGCAGCCACGGGTCGGTCCACTCGATGTGCTCGCTCTCGCGGAAAGTGGTGAGCAGAAATTTCTTGGCGACCCAATCGAGCCGGTCCACGCAGGACATGACGTCGCGCTGGAGATCGTTGAGGATTTCGCCCCAGGCGTCGAGAACCCAGCGGGACTCGGGGCTTGGCTCGCAATGCTCGCGGGCGGCCTCGAGATAAATGCGCTGGATGTCGATGGCGGAAATCTTGCGCCCGTCGCGCAACTCGATGATCCAATCGTAGGTCTGGTCGCGCGAGATGGATTTGGCGGCTTCGACGGGATTGGCCAGTTCGATCTTGGGCACCTTGTCCTTTTCGATGAGTTCGAGGACCAGCGCGGTGGCGCCGATCTTCAACGCGGTGGCGATCTCGCTCATGTTCGAATCGCCGATGATGACGTGGAACCGGCGGTAACGGCCCACATCGGCGTGCGGCTCGTCGCGGGTGTTGACGATGGGGCGCCGGTTCATCGTGTCGATGGAGACGAGCACGCTGAAAAAATCCGATCGCTGCGAGATCTGGAAGATGCCCGGGCTGGCCCGCGGTCCCCTCGCCTTCCACGCCCATCTTGCCGGCGCCGGCGTAAATCTGGCGCGTCACGAGGAACGGCACGACGCCGGTGACGATGCGCTCCCAGGGGACATCGCGGCGCATGAGGTAATTGTCATGGCAGCCGTAGGAGTGGCCGATGAAATCGGTGTTGTTCTTGTAGAGGCGGACTTCGCGGCCGGACTCGGACAACTGCTTGTTCCTGCGCCGGGCGCACTCCTCGAGGATGCGCTCGCCGGCCTTGTCCTGGGCGACGAGCTGGCGCAGCGTCGAGCATTCTGGCGTCGAGTATTCGGGGTGGGCGTGATCGTTGTAAAAGCGGGCGCCGTTCGAGAGGACGAGGTCGCTCTTGATCTCCTCGAAGGAGAGCGGGCGGTTTTTGTCGATCTCGTAGTAGGCGGACTCGTCGGTGTCCTGCATCAACTCCGTGGCGCGGAAGCCGCGCGCGTCCTGGTGCGGGTCCTCGAGGTTGTAGTCCCATTTCATCAGCGAGCCGTACTCGGTGTAACGGCGCACGATCTCGATGGATTCGTGGACGACGTCGACGGAGTCCTGGCCATCGACGGTGATGCCGTATTCGGTTTCGATTCCGAAGATGCGCTTCATGGAAAGGAAAATTCGAAATTCGAAATTCGAAATTCGAAGGAATGGATGGAGGCCACGGACCCGAGGCTAACAGAGGGTGTCCCGAAATTCGGAGTAAGTATTTGGATTGGAAATAACTGCTCCAAAAAAACAGCAGGGTTGCGTTTTGATCTGCGATCGTGCGGTTTTTCGAGGGTCGCCCGCTCTGATTTTCTTTGCGCCTTTGCGCCTTTGCGTGAGGCTAATCCCTTCTGGAAGAGGGACTCACGCAAAGGCGCAAAGACGCAAAGTTGTCCAGAAGGGAGCGCGAGTACCCTTGCTGCCCTTTCGGCGCGAAACCGGTTTTTCCGGTCTTTTACTCTGTAGCGCGAAATCAATTTCAGAACACCTCTAGCACGTCGCCGTGCGAAGTGGAACGCCGGGAGTGACGCGGTCATTCCACCTAAATGATCGAATGGGGCTGGGGCTTGGAGGCGGCGCCGGGGCGGATGGGAGCGACCTTCACGACGTTCTCGGAATCGTAGTCGATGAGCTTGAGCCAATCCTCGGTGATATCAGTGGGCGGGAAAATATCGTTCTCCGCGTACTCGGCCTCGAGGGAGAGGCGCAGGTCGCTCTCGGAGATGCCTTCCTCCTGCTCGCTGGCGATGGCGCGCTTGATGGCGAAACCCTTGGCGCGCTCGACCACCGAGGCGATCAGGGCGCCGCTGATCAAATCGCCGCGGTAAAGCACCTCGCGCTTGCCGCTGCGCAGGGTGACCTCGAGGAACTTGTTCTCCTCGCGGCGGGAAAACTGGAGGTCGATGATGCCGCGCACCAGCGTCTCGATTGCCTCCTGCACGCCGCCGGCGGACTGGACCAGCGCGGGATCGTACGGCAGGCCGGGCGTCAGGTAGATCTTGTAGATGTCGATGGAGCCGTCGCGCGTCGGGCGGTTGACCTTGATTTTGCGGTCGATGCGGCCCGGGCGCAGGATGGCGGGATCGATGAGATCGGCGCGATTGGAGGCGAGGATGATGACCACCTCGTTGAGCGAATCGATGCCGTCCATCTCGGTGCAAAACATCGGCACGAGCGTCGAGAGGATGTTCGAGTAGCGCGAGGCGCGCCGGGTGCCGAGGATGCTCTCGGCCTCGTCGATGAAGAGGAAGGGCAGAAAGCCCTCGCGCCGTTTCTCGCGCGCGGTCTGGAAAATCTCGCGGACCATGCGCTCGCTTTCGCCCACCCACATGTTGAGGATTTCCGGCCCCTTGATGTGCATGAAGTACTCGCTCATCTCCTCGCCGGTCTGCTCCTTGAGCTTGTGGGTGAGGTTGTAGGCGGTGGCCTTGCCGATGAGGGTCTTGCCGCAGCCGGGCGGGCCGTAGAGCAGAAAGCCCTTGGGCGTGGAATGCTGGAAACGCTCGAAAAGGCCGGCGTGGAGCAGCGGCAGCTCGATGGCGTCCTGGATGGCGCGGATGGCATCCTCCTGGCCGCCGACTTTCTCCCACGGCAGCTCGGGGACGGTATCGAGGTAATAATCCTGCGAGTGCGGGCGGGCGAGCAGCTCGACGGCGATGCGGTAATTCGAATCGACGCGCACTTCATCGCCGGCCTTGATCTGCTGGCGCAGCAGGTCGCCGCCGCGCTGGAGGACGATGGATTGCAGGCCGTGCTCGGTGCCGACGCGCAGGCGATCCTCGCCGATGACCTCGGTGATCTTCGTCACGGGACCGGTCGAGTCGAAGCCGAGATCGCCTACGATGACGAACGCCTCGTTGACCAGCACGCGGGTGCCCTTGCGCAGCTTGTTCATCGGGATGCGCGGGTCGATGTTGCAATAGTAATCCGCGCCGCCGACCACGATCTGGGCGGTCTCCTTGTTGGCGGCGTGGAGGAAGGTGCCGATGCGGTTGGCGGGCGAGGTGACCTTTTTGACGATCTGCTCGAGCTTCTCGATGGCCTCGCGGGCCTCGCCCATGGTTTCCTCCTGGGAGGCGAACTGGGAGCGGAGATCGAGCAGCTCCTTGCGAACGGGATCGCCGGGGCCCAGCGAAGAGATGGTGCGATCCAGCAGTTCGAGGGCGCTGAGGCTCTCGTCGCCAGGCGGGAAGTCGTCGCGAATCATCTCGCTGGAACTATAGCGCGTGCGCCCGCCATCGCAAATGAGAGCGGCGCAAAAAAAGTAAGGGGCGTCAAAAGTTCCTCCTCGCCCGGCGCCTGGGAGCGCGCTATAGGGGAGGTTCCCACCGGAATCAGCGATATGAATATCAACAAAATGATGAAGCAGGCGCAGATGATGCAGCAGAAGCTGGCGCAGACTCAGGCGGAACTGGCGGAAAAGACGGTCGAGGTGACAGCCGGCGGAGGCAAGCTGACGGTGGTGGCAAATGGCGCCGGGGATGTGATTTCAATCAAGATCAGCAAGGACATTGTCGACCCGGAGGATGTCGAGATGCTCGAGGAATTGATCCTGGGCGGGGTGAAGCAGGCGATCGCGCAAGGCCGCGAGATGGCGCAGGAGGAGATGGGGAAGATCACGGCGGGGATGGGATTGCCGCCGGGATTGATGTAGGGGGAGGCGGGGAGGAGTGGCGGGCGGGTGAGCTTTTCGGAAACTCGAAATTCGAAATTCGAAGGAATTGGCGCGCTACGCGCGCGTTGGGCGGAGATGGACGCCGGAATGCGCGCTCAGTTCTTGCCGTTGCCGCTGCCGACGGTGGGGATGATGTATGACTTGTTCACACACCAGAGCGAGTTGCCGTAGCTCTGGAGGGAATTGCTGGAGCCGGGGATGGGAGCGTTGTACTGCGCCTGGGTGATGAAGCGGGCTGAGCCGTCGGCGAAAAGATCAACTCGAGCCGCCATTGTACGCGGTCAGGTCCAGCACGTCGTTTTCATTGCCGTTCGGGCCTTCCTCGAAGTCCATGTAAAACTGGTCGTGGATGCCAATCTTGGGCACGCCGAGCAGGATGATGTCGGAGGTATCGGGAAAGGCGTTGAGACGGATGGTGACCGGAGTGTTGAACGCATTGAGGTCATTATATCCGTTCATGATGTAACTGGTGTTGTTCGAGGTGTTGCTCATGGCGTCAGCGGCCGTGAGACCTCGGACGATCCAGTTTTGGGTATCGAAGACTGAAGCGTAGACGCGCACGTCGCCCAAGTATTGGCCGATGAGATAGGGCCATTTGTTCGGAACAACGCCGTTTGCCGCGGTGACGCGGCCCGGCAGGATGTAGCTGTGGTCGTTTGCGTAAAGGATAAATGCGGAGCCGACCTGGCGCATGTTGCTGAGGACCTGGGACTCATTGCGGGCGCCGATGGCGGCGTGATAGGCCGGAAATGCGAGCGCGACCAGGATGGCAATGACGGCGACGACGACAAGCAACTCGATGAGAGTAAAACCGCGTTTCAGGGAATGATTGGGGATTCTCATGGTGAACGACTTCCAAATTGAACGCCACTGAAGGCAAATAGTTTCAGAATTACCGGAAGCGGTCAATACCTGGGCACGGGGCGAGGCCTGGCTAATACCCGAAAACCGGGCGCCCCAGATAGAACGGGTCCGCGACGCCTTTGCGGTAGGCGGCGAGGGACTCTGGGGAGGAGTTGACGTGGAGGTTGCTGTAACCGCCATCCTGGTAGGTGCCGTCGGGGTTTTGCGAGGGTTCGTTTTGCCAGCGCTCGTTCCAGAAGATTTCGGCTTTGATCTTCGGATATTGCTTCATCGTCTGGAAGGCCTCCGCGATGAAGCCGGATTTGCTGCCGAATTGCGGAAACTCGCCGATGCCCCATTCGGCGATCATGATCGGCTTGGTGGGATCAACCTCGGAGAGCTCCTCGCAGGGCCAGTCGATGAGCGGTTCAAACGGCGACCAATGATCCTCGACGTATTGCTGGCCGTAAGCGGACATGCCGAGCCAGTCGACATACTTCGAGCCGGGGTAATACTGGGCCATCTTGTTCCACTCCATGGCGCCGGGGTAATCGCAACCCATGGCCTGCGGCATCGAGTAATTCATGACGTGGAAGACCCAGAGCACATTGGTGGCGCCGCGGGCGCGGACGCGGTCGACCACGCGGCGGAAGGCGGCCTTGAATACCTCCGGCGCGACGTACCGGACGGGTTTGCTGTTCGGGACTTTCCTGTCGATCCCGTAAAACATGCCGGACCATGGGAACCATTGGCCGTTCATCTCATTGGCGAATGAGACCAAGAAAGGATGGCCGAAGGCCTTCGCGGCATCGCCCCAGTGGTCGATGTAGGCGTCCCATTTTCCCGCGGCGATGTTGGTCGAGGGAAAATTTGTCGGGGCCCTGGTCTTCATCGTATGGGCGATCCCACGGGGACCAATAGACGAGCGGGATGGAGCCGTGCCGCCAGATGAGATTCGAGGTTGGCGGTGGGGAAGCATTGCTCGCCCCAATAACTCGACGAGGCGATGATCGCCTGCTGTTTGCCGACGAGATTTTCGAAGCCCTCGATTTTCTCGATCGTCACGTCGTCCTCGGTATCGCCAAAGTCGATGTAGGCGCCGGTGTAGATGCCCTTGTCCGGGATGAGCAGTTTCTCCGGTCCGGCGGGAGGCGGCGGCTCCGGGGCCTTGCCGCATCCTGCAAGCGCGAGCAAAGCCGCGCCCAGGAGGCAGATCGCGGGTCCGGGTTTGCGCATCATCCTACACGAACCGGCATCGAGGCCGTGCGCTCCGTTTTTGCCCAGGTGACCCATGCGCCCTTGAAAGCGCGATAGAGCGCCCGCCAGATGACCCAGCTCAGGAGCGGGCGGTAAATGATGCGCATGGGAAGGATGATCCACGCCTTGCGCAGTTTTTCGGCGTCCAGCAGGCAGGCGAGGAAGGCCAGAGCAGCAGGTCCATCAGCAGGAAGATCAAAACGTAGGGCCACATCGCCGACCAGCCGCCGAGGAAGAGCGAGACGATGAGCAGGCCGTCGACGACGGGCGTGAGCGCCACGAGGACGATCTGGAAAAACCAGATGCTCGGCAGCGAAAACCACCCGAGCGCGCCGTACTGGGGATTGAACACCATGTCGCGGTGCTTCCAGAGGCATTGCAACGTGCCAAAGGCCCAGCGGAAACGCTGGCGCATGAGCGCGCGGACCCCCTCGGGCGCCTCCGTCCAGGCGAGCGCGCCGGGGGCGTATTCGACGCGGTAGCCGGCCTTGTGAATGCAGAGGGTGAGGTCGGTATCCTCGGCAAGGGTATCCAGGCAGAAGCCGCCGGCGTCATCGAGCGCCTGGCGGCGAATGGCGCTGACGGCGCCGGGCACGACGGTGATGCAATTCCATTGCGCGTAGGCGCGGCGGTCGAGGTTGAAGCCGCAGATGTATTCCAGCGACTGGCAGCGGGCGATGAAGGTGCGCAGGTTGCCGACCTTTGCGTGGCCGGAGACGGCGCCGATATTGCGGATCGCGCAGCGGGCGGATCAGCGCATCGAATGTCTCGCGCACGAAATGGGTGTCGGCGTCGAGGAAGACGAAGCGTATTGTACCGCGCCTGGGCGACGCCGGTGCGCAAGGCCTCGGACTTGCCGCCGATTCGGCTGCCGGACGAGGCGGATGCGCTTGTCGATGAAGGCCGCCTTCTCGATCTCGCGCATAGTCTGGTCCTTCGAGCCGTCGTCGATGACGAGCACCTCGATATCGCCGGTGTAGGAGGTGTCCGTCACGGCGCGCAAAGTGGCGGCGATGACTTTCTCCTCATTATAAGCGGCGATGATGACGCTGAGCGGCGGCGTGTAGGGCGCGCCCGCAGCGAACCTGCGCTCGCGCCGGAAATGCAGCGCGGAAAGGATGGCGACGATGAGCGTGCGCAGCACGATGAGCCCGGTCGCGGCGATCATGAACGCCCAGCAAAACTCGACGACGAAATGCCAGATGCGGAAGCCGCTGCCGGTTACCAGCAGCGTCATCGGGTCGACATTCCTTTTCACCGGCGGCATCAGGTCGTCGTAACGGATTTGCAGCAGCTCGCTGAGCGGGACGATGTATCGCCGCGAGTCTGGAGCCATTCGATGATCTGCGGCAGCGCCTCGACGGTCTGCTCGCGATTGCCGCCGGCGTCATGGAGAAGGATGAGGCTGCCCTGGTCGCGCTGCTCCTTGATGCGCTCGACGATGGCATCGGCGCCGGGGCGCGCCCAATCCTCGGGATCGATGTTCTCCATGACGATGAGATAGCCGAGTCGTCCTGGACCTCCTTGAGCGGCGTCAGTTCATCGACAGTGCGTGGGCTGCGAATCGGCGTTGTAAGGCGGGCGGAAGAGCGTGGTCGAGCGCCCGGTGATGCTCTCGATCAGCCGCTGCGTGGCGTTGAGTTCGATCTGGATCTGCTCGGGCGGAATATCGGCGAGGTTCGCGTGGGTGTAAGTGTGATTGCCGACGAGGTGGCCCTCGGCGACGATGCGCCTGACGAGGTCCGGGTATTGCTCCGCCTGGCTGCCGACGAGGAAGAAGGTCGCCTTGATGTTGTATTTCTTGAGGATGTCGAGGACCATCGGCGTCCACTTCGGGATCCGGCCCATCGTCAAAGGTGAGTGCCACCTCGTGCTCACCCCCGGCGCCCTGGTGATAGAGGCTGGGTAAGTGGGAAAGTCGGAGGAGTAAGCGACCGAGTAGCGGTCGTTTCTGCTCGAGCGTCACCTTGCGCTCATCCGTCGTCGCGCGTGTCATCGACGGTCACGACCTCGCCCTGGCCCACGTTGGCTGATCGTGTCCGTGCTCTGCATGTGATTGAGTTTCTCGATCTCTTCCGGCGGGATGTCCTCGGTGTCCTTCATCGCGAGCACGTCCCAGATTTGCGGGTCCTCCTGGCCCAGCCGGCTGAATCGCGATACCCCCATCCGCCCGCGCGCACGGCGCGCAACTGATTCAGAAAAGTGATCGCGTCGAGAAATGCAGACGGTGTGATCCTTCGCGGCTCCTGGTAGGAATAGATCGGGTTGTACATCGGCGCCTGGGAATCGACCCGCTGCAAGCCCGGAGTAACTGGCGCGGCTCATCGCATCGGCAAAGGTGATGGTCTCCGCCTCCTTTTCGCCATCGGTCCAGTCGTAACCGTAAGCGCCGATGCCGGCGATCCAGAGGTCGGGGTCGCCATAGCCGGCGAGCACCTAGAGCCAGCCCTCGAACCAGTCCTGCGAGGCGATGGGCCCGGGCGGGTCGGTGTCGGAGGTTTCGTCGTAAAGCGACGGCGATGAAATGGTCGGCGTGATCGGCGAGGCGATCGAGGTCGAGCGTATTGAACTCGTCGCTCATTGGGACCATGACCCAGAGCTCCTTGTCCACGGCGTGGAGCGCGTCGGCCATCTTGATGAGCAAATCGGTGATCGCGTTTTTGCGTTGCGGATCCACCTCCTCCCAATCGACGACGACGCCGCCGGCCTTCGCCGATTCGAGCTGGGAGAGGAGATTGACGATGAATTGGTTCTTGCGGTCCTCCGGTCCCATGGCAAGGCCCTCGACCGCCTCCGGCTGCCACTACATCGTCCACCAGGTTGGTGAGCAGCGGCATGAGGACCAGGCCCTTCGCGGCGGCGAGGCGCTCGACGCGCGGGTCTTCGTCGACCTTCAGCGTGCCGAGGCCGTCGGTGAGCGTCATCCACTCGGGGCAGACGTGGGTGAGCTGGTCGGCGTGCTGCCTCGAGCGAGCTCATAGGAATTCGCGTCCCAATTCGCATAGAAACCGAGGCGGACTTCCGAGAAGCTTCTCCGGCTTCGGATGGATCATCTCGCGCAGCTTGGCGATGCGCTCCTGGCCGGCCTGCGTCTTGGGATAGAACTTGAGCCACGAGTCGTCCTCGGCCTTTTCCGCGGCGCTCTGGCTGCGGGCGGCCTGCTGCTGGATGGCCTTGAGTTGGCCCTTCAACTTGCGGACCGAAGCCGGCAGCCGCAATTGCGGATTGACGAAGAGCGCCTGGACAAAGAGCACCATGCCGAGAAACACCAGGATGCCCAGCAGCACCAGCATCACGCCGCAGCCGCGGCCAGCGGCGGCCCTTGGGATCGTGGAATACGAACGGAGGCGTGTTCTCGGGTGGGGTCGATCATCGTGCGGAGCACCGGGGACGCGGAATTATAAAGTACGAAGTATGAACTATGAAAAAGGTCACTGGTTGGGGGCGATTCTGAGGCGGGATCGTCACCGATTGAACCGGAAAAACCGTCTGTGTTCTTGGTGGTGCGCGCGGCGATTTCCTCGAGCGTCGTTCCCCGCAGCGCGGCGATCCGCTCGGCCACCAGGCGCGTGTAGGCGGGCTCGCAGCGTTTGCCACGGTAAGGGACCGGGCGCCAGGTAGGGGCAATCGGTCTCGACCATGAAATGCCCGGCGCCGATGCGCGCTGCGCAATCGTGGACCACCGGGGCGTTCTTGAAAGTGACGATGCCCGTGAAGGAAACCATGTGTCCTAGACGGATGACCTCCTCCGGCGCTGTTCAAAGCTGCCGCCGAAGCAATGGAATACGCCGCGCAGCCGGCCGGTATAATCGCGCAGGATGTCGAGCGTATCCTCCCAGGCGTTGCGCTGGTGGATGACGACGTTGAGGCCCAGCCCGGCGGCGACCTCGAGTTGCTGGCGGAAGAGCCACGCCTGCGTGGCCTTGTATTCGTCGTCGGACATCGCCGCGGGCGCGTCGGTCCGGCTCGGCAGATGATGATAATCGAGCCCCGCCTCCCCGATGGCGCACCACGCGCGGATGGCGCGCAAGTTCCCGCAATTCACTCGCCCACGGCCTCGCCGGCTTCCTGCGACCGACGTAGGATGAACGCCTGCGACGGCAAAAATGCTCGGGTCCGACTCCGCCAGCGCGATGGCCCTGCGGCTGCTCTCAAGCGAGGTGCCGATGCTGACCATGCGTGTCACGCCCGCCTCCTCCGCCCGCCGCAGCACGTCCGGCGAAATCCGACTGGAAATCCGGGTAATCGAGATGGGCGTGGGTTTCGGTCAGCATGAGGGTGGAATCTGGAATTCGGGGTGAGCCGGAAGGTGAAAATTCGGAATTCGGAATTCGAAGGATTTGGCGCGCGGGACGCGCGCGTGGGTGTTCGGACCCGCAAAGCGGCGCTGGTTATCAGCCACTTACAGATGCGGCCCCACGACTGGCCCCACAACGTATTGAATGGCCTGACGAAGTCGAGGAAATCGCCCTGGCTTGGGCTTGCCTGCCGGACGCGCTGAAAGCTGCTATGCTGGGGAGAGGTTGCGTTCCTGCCCGTGGTTGAGGTGCCGTTTTAAGCCGCTGCCGTCGAAACGAGTGACAACCCCGGACCCCTCCTGTATATTTCCCCCATGCCAGCCAAAGTTTCAGCCAACGGTTATCGTCCAATCATCCGCCCGAAAAATCTGCGGACCAGTGTGCCCAAAAAACAGATCCGTGACGCGGTCAGGAAGGTTAGGGACATGAAGAAGAACGATCCGGCCGCCTACAAGGCGTGGTTGAAGAAGCACGAGAATACGGTGATTCGCCTCGTGCCTGGCTGAAATGGAGTCCCCCCAGTACGCGAGCAGCGTATTCATTAATTGTCCCTTTGACGGGGAATACCTGCCCATCTTCCGGGCCATCGTTTTCACCGTTTCCGTTTGCGGCTTCGTTCCTCGCTGCTCACTGGAACATGACGACGCAAGCCAGGTGCGGCTTGAGAAAATCTATCGGCTCATCGGTTCCTCGACGTTCGGCATCCACGATATTTCCCGCACTGAGCTCGATGGGGAGAATCAATTGCCACGGTTCAACATGCCTCTGGAGCTTGGATTCTTTCTCGGGGCCAAACAGTTCGGGTCAGGCCGGCATCGGTCAAAGCGGTGCCTGATTCTGGATCGGGACCGCTACCGGTTTCAAAAATTCATTTCCGACATCGCCGGCCAGGACATCAAGGCTCACGGCGACAGCCCGGAAATGGTGATTCGCACGGTGCGGGACTGGCTTCGCAGTGCAGCAAAGCCAGGGGAAGATGCCGGGCGGATCGCATCTCTGGGAGCGATACCAGGAATTTACTGAAGACTTGCCCGGCCTGTGCGACGACGCCCAACTCGTACCCGCGCATCTCACATTTCCCGACCTATATCAATTGGTCCTGGATTGGATTTCCGACGATCGTTGAATCCATCTCTCGCTCGATCCCTCCTCCTCTCTCATCAAATCCTGAGGCTGCGAGGTCGCCTCTCCTATAGCATTGAGGCTGTCGAGCAGCCGAACTCGAAACAGGTTTGGGGCGGTGAGCAGAAATCGGGACGGGCGAAGCACGGCGCGGTTTGTGGGCCGGTCTGCACGGTGGCTTACAGCAAACTGGCTCACTCGATCAGCATTGTAGGCGCTATGCTCGGCGACGCTAACGTACCGCAACCTTGATCCGGGAGGGCAAGAGTGATCCTATTTCAGGATCTATGGCAAAGGGCGTAAAAATTAAGGAAATCACAGTCGGTACGGGCGCGCTCGTAGAACGGGGAAATGTTGTGAGGGTTCACATTCGTGGCTTCCTCAATCGTGGCGAGGTTTGTTACGATACGTACAAGCAGGGTAAGCCCTCCCTCCTTGATCTGTCGAAGCGCGAAAACATAGCCGGACTGAGGACTGGGATTGAAGGAATGCGTGAAGGGGGGCGGCGCGAATTGCTTGTCAGTCCTCACTTGGCATATGGCGAGAAGGGGGTTGAGGGCCTGATTCCTCCGAATGCCGTGATTCGGTTCGAGATTGAATTGTTAGAGGTGCGCAAGGCACATGAGATGCGCGCGGAAGACCATGCCGCCGGAAAGACCCTTTTGGTATTTCGTCCAGGGGAGGCGGCGGAAAATGTCGCGCGCTGGCAATTTTCGTTGCGTGAGGGCAGCTCGGCTGGAGCCACCGTTACCTATCCCGTGCCGCGAACAACTTGGCGACACGCGCGAATCAAACAAGTCGACGCGCACCTTTCGAGCAGTGAGTTGAACGAAGTTCTAGAAAGCGCCCAAGCGATTTTGTCGAAGTTTCCGGCGGAGTGTCTGGGACTGGACGACCTGTGGGCGGATTCCTCCGAAAAGGCCAATAGCATCACTCGGGATCGCAAAACCAACTCGCGCTGCGTGACCATATGTCTTTGGGAAAGAGGAGTTCTTATTTTTCATTACGCCCTTCCTGAATGCTCTGAAATCCTGAAAGCCTCTCCGCTGTTTCGGATCATTTCAAGGGAGTTGGCTCCGTACCTGCCCGGTGAGGCGGCGTGCTGATTCCATCAATCTCAGCGCGTCGTGATGGAATTGATGCGGCACAGCGATATGCGACTCACCGCGAAGACGTACGCGGACGCGGGAATGCTCCCTGTCGATGCCACGATTACAAAGCTCCCGTCGCTGAATGGCGCTATGAATCCAGCCCCACAACTGGCCCCACAAGGATTAGTCCAGGCACGTCCGGCGCTGTCTTTGGTTGTCCGCGAATCGGAAGTACCAGATTTGGCCGGAACCAGCATGAATACGGGGTTTGAGCGCGATTTGGCGTTTCCTGTCAACAAGTGTCCGGCGATGTCCGAAAGTGAGGAATGGTGTACGATGCAGGGTTTGAAATACGGGCCTCGCGGTGGTTCGCTCACCACTGGATCACCGAGCTGGCCCAGGTCAGGCCGCCGCCGAAGACGATCAGCAGAACGTAGTCGCCGATCTTCATCCGCTCGGTGCGATTGGCCTCGTCCAGCGCGATGGCAACGGCGGCGGCGCTGGTGTTGCCGAAACGGTCGAGGTTGACCATGAATCGCTCGATGGGGACCTTCATGCGATCGGCCACGGCCTCGATGATGCGGAGATTGGCCTGGTGCGGGATGATGCACGCAAGATCGTCCGGGGTAAAGCCCGGCGCCCTCGAGAGCCGCGTTGGCCGCGGTGAGCAGCGCGGTGACGGCGTACTTGTAGGTCTCCTTGCCGTTCATCTTGATGGTGTTGAGCTTTTGCGCAAGCGTCTCCGGCGAGGCGGGGTAAGCGGCAGCCGCCGCCGGGCATGTAAAGGACATCGGTCAGCGAACCGTCGCTGCCCATGTACATGTGAACGACGCCATGGGAGCCGGCGCGATTGCGCAGAACGGCCGCGCCGGCGCCGTCGCCGAAGAGGACGCACGTGTTGCGGTCGGTCCAATCGACAATCGAGGAGAGCTTGTCCGCGCCGATGACCAGGACGGTGTTGTAAGTCGAGCTGGTGATGAATTGCTGCGCGATCTCGATGGCGTAGAGAAAGCCGGAGCAGGCCGCGGAAACGTCGAAACAGGCGGCCCGTTTCGCGCCGATCTTTTGCTGCACGAAACAGGCGGTCGAGGGAAAGAACATGTCCGGCGTGACCGTGGCGACGATGATGAGGTCGATTTCCTCCGGTTCGATGCCGGCCTGTTCGATGGCGCGCCTGGCGGCGTGCGCGGCCATGTCGCTGGTGTATTCCCCCTTCGCGGCGATGCGGCGCTCGCGGATGCCGGTGCGGGTGACGATCCATTCGTCCGAGGTATCGACCATTTTCTCCAGCTCGGCATTGGTCAGGATCCGCTCGGGGACATAGCAGCCTGTGCCAATGATCGATACGGTGCGCTTTGGCTTGAGGAGCCGCGAGCTACGTGGCTGCGATCGCGTCATGGTATTTCTCGATTTCCTCCACGATGTGAGGATTAATTTGCTGCTGAATCCCCTCGCCTGCAACGCGGATGGCGTTCTTGACGGCCTTCGGGGTGCTCGCGCCGTGGGCGATGATGCAGATGCCGTTGACCCCCAGCAGCGGGCTGCCGCCGTATTCCTCGTAATTGATCTTTTTGCGGATGGTCTTGAACGCGCCCTTGGCCAGGCCGCGCCGATCTTTCGCACGGATGCCCTTGCTCAATTCATGTTTGAGCCAGTCGAACATCGCGTCCGGCGATGGCCTCGCAGGTCTTGAGCATCACGTTGCCGACAAAGCCGTCGCAAAGGACCACCTCGACCGGGTTCTCGAACAGGTCGTGGCCCTCGATGTTTCCGCGGAAATTGAGTTTGCTCTCCTTGAGCAGCTTGAAGACTTCCTTGGTGAAATCGCTGCCTTTGACATCCTCGTCGCCGATGGACATGAGGCCGATCGCGGGATTCGGATACTTGAGGACCTGCTGGGAATAGACCGAGCCCATGACGGCGTATTGGAGCAGGTGGATGGGCCGGGCGTCGATGTTGGCGCCGGCATCGATGAGGACGAAAACGTTGTGCTCGGTGGGGATGATCGAGGCGATGCCGGGGCGGTCGATGCCCGGCAGGGTGCGCAACTTGATGGTGGTGGCCGCGACCGCCGCTCCCGTGTGGCCGGCGCTGACGATCGCCTCGGCGTCCCCGTTCTTGACGAGGTCCACCGCGCGGCTGACGGAGGAATCTTTCTTGCGGCGCACCGATTCGACGGCCCCGTCGCACATATCGACGACCTGCGAGGCGTGAACGATCTCGATGCGCCGATCCGAGAAGCTGTGCGAGTCGAGCTCCGCCTTGACCCGGTCCGTGTCGCCAACCAGGAAGAGCTTCGAGATGGCCGGGTATTCGCGCAACGCCTGGACGGCCCCCGCAATGGTATTGCGGGGCGCGTAGTCGCCGCCCATGGCATCGAGAGCGATTTTCATGGCGTGGGCAGCCAGTTATGACTGCCTCCGGGCGTGCCGTGCAAGCCGGCAATGAACGAGGGGAAGATGGGCGCCGGGCGGCTTTCCAACGGGAAGGGCCTCAGGCGGCTTCGATGGTCAGCACCTGGCGGCCGCGGTAATAGCCGCACGAAGGACAGGCGGTGTGCGCCGGAAGGCGGCTGCCGCACTGGGTGCACTTGCCCAACTGGCGGGCGTGAAAGCGGTTGGCGGCCTTGCGGGTGCGCAGGCGCATCTTCGAGGTTTTACGTTTGGGGACTCCCATGGCTTAATTGGATTTCAATTTGAGTTTGTCGAGTTCTGCCCAGGTCTGCTGCGGCTCACTGGGATTTTCTTTGGGCTCCCGCGGGGCGCCTTTGCAGACATTTTGCCCGTTCCAATCGCAATGCGGATAAGGCGGAAGGGCGAGCAAAATATCTTCGCGGACGTCTGTCCGTCAAGTCCACCATTTCGGGGCCCTTCAGCTCGACCTGGGCCGCAAAGTCGTCAACCCGAACCGGGTAGGTGAATTTCCGCAGGCAGGAGACGCATTCCATTTCGAGGTCGACGGCAAGCTTGCCGGTGGCAAAAAGGCCGCCGCCCGAACGGCCGACATCGACCGACCAACGGATGGGACCGAGCGGCGCGACGGTGGGATCCTGCAGGTCGAGGACGGCGGCGGGGTCTTCGCCCTCGAGGTGGATGCCTTCGGCGGGGACTTGGTTTTGATGAACCTTCATAAGAAAAAATTCGAAATTCGAAACTCGAAATTCAAAAGACAGTAAACCCTCCGTCAAATCGGCGTCTTTGGCGCCCAAATCGTTCGAATTTCGAATTTCGAGCCTCGAATTTCCCCCGTCAGAGCTCTTTTCTCAACTTTTTCCGCAAAGCCTGCTCGACCGGAGCGGGAACGAACGCGTCCACCCTGCCGCCAAGCCGGGCGATTTCCTTGACGATGCGGGAGGAGAGATAAGTATACTCCTCGCGCGGGGTGAGGAAGACGGTCTCGATCGAGGGGCTCGAGCTTGCGGTTCATCAGGGCCATCTGGAATTCGAACTCGAAGTCCGAGATGGCCCGCAGGCCGCGTACCACGGCGACTGCGCCCTGCTGCCGGGCGAACTCGACCAGAAGCCCCTCGAGTGCAAGAACCTTCACGTTTTCGAAGTGGACGGTGACCTCCCGGAGCATCGCGAGGCGCTCATCTATGCTGAAGAGAGCATGTTTGGCGTCATTTACGGCGGCGGCGACGACGACCTGGTCGAAAAGGGTGGCGGCCCGGGCGATGACATCGAGGTGGCCGTTGGTGATGGGGTCGAAGCTGCCGGGATAAATGGCGAGGCGCATGGGTGGGCTGACTAGAGAATGGTGGGGACTAGGGATAATTGGAAATTCGAAATTCGAAATTCGAAGAGATGGAGGAAGATTTGGAGGGTAACAGAGGCTGAGTATTGCAAGTTCCATGGCTTGAGAAGCTTGCGGATGAATTTATTCGAATTTCGAATTTCGAGTTTCGAATTTGGCCATCGGCCCCTCCCGTTTCCTCTTGTTGCGATAAAGAACCTTTGATTTAACTTTCGCAACCATGGGGGACGTGCATTTCAGGTGCCTTGGCTGCCAGCAATCCCTGGTGGCCGACGAAGCGGGAGCCGGGGTGTCTTTTCAATGCCCGCATTGCGGCGCCTTGCAAGCGATCCCCTCGGCCTCGATGTCCCTTCCCGCGCCAACCGGAAAGGAGATCGCGGGCGAAATGACGCTGAAGGCGGCGGATAGCGGACTCTGGGTGGCGCAGGAAAAACTCTGGCAGAACAGGCATGAGTCGTCCGAGCAGACCTTCGCGCTGATCGAGCGGGACCAGCGCATCAGCGCGCTGCGAGCGGAGTGCGACTGGCTGACGTCGCAATTGGACGAGGAACGGAAGCGGCGCCAGGCGCTCGAGCCGGAACTGGACCTGGCCCGGGGCGAGTGGGCGGCGGCGGAAAAGCGGGCAGGCGAATTCGAGGCGGGGTACAATCACGCGGCGGCGCGGCTGCAACGGGCGGAGATGTCGCTCGGGGAGATGACGCATCAACTCGACGTTGTGAAGGGGGAGCGGAGCGAGGCGGTGATCGACCTGGCCCGGCATCACGAGACGCTGGCGGAACTGAATTTGGAATTGGGAAAGGCGCGGGCCGATTATTCCGAGCTCGAGAAAGTCCTGGGACGCGCGCGCGTGGAACTGGAGAAGGCGACCGCCGAACTGGCGGCCGTGGAGGGCGCAGCGGAACAATCGGCCGCGGAGACCGGGCAGTTGCAGGCGACGCTGGCGCACGTGCGCGCGGAACTGGGGCTGGCGGTGGCGGAACGGGATAAATTGCAGGCGCTGGTGCGGGAGGATCACGAGCTGGCGGAATACGTCGAGGCCAAATGCGAAAGGGAACGGGCCGAAACGGAACTCAAGGAGGCGCAGGTGCGCCTGCATGGATTGGCCGAGAAGGTCGAGGCCCTGATTTCGGAGCGCGACAGCCTGAAGAAGGAGCGAACGGAATTGCAGCTAAAAGTGGCCGCGTTGCGCGACGCCCACGAGGATACGCAGCTCGAGCAGGACAACGAGGTGCTGCGGCGGATGGTCGAACGGCTGAACGAGCAATTGAAGGAATCGCAGCCGGACAAGCGGAAGAAAGGGTCGGGCGGCGGAATGATGAAGACGGTGCTGGACCGCTACATGGTGGGAGAGGCGGAGGGGCAGTGAGGGGAATTGCGGATTTCGGACTGCGGATTGCGGATTGAAGAGATTGCTAATTGCTAATCTGAAATTGCTAATTGGGAGAGGGGTGCGGGCGGCTAGACAAAATGGGAATTGCGGATTGCGGATCTCGGATTGCGGATTTTTTTAATTTGGCCGCCGGAGGCGGCATTTTTTTCAATCAGCAATCTCACATCAGCAATCAGCAATTCGATTTTTGCGTAGAGGGCCTACTGACAGATCATATTTGCACCCGCGACATTTCGCTTTCGGGATCTTCGGAGGTTTCGGCGGCCTGGAGTTGGGCTATGAGGGGGGCGGCTTTGCGGTAGCGGATGGCGGCGATGGCGACGTAGACGAGGTCGAGGCAGACGAAGGCGGCGACGTATCGCTCGCCGCCAATGCCGAAGCCGTAGGAGTGAAGGCCTTTGCCGAGGACGAAATTGACGCCGTACCACGTCATCACGACGGCGCAGAAGCAGACGACGCTGGCAAGGGCGAGGCCGAATTGATCCCACCAGCCGACGACCCGGCCGTGAAGGACGAAGATGTAGCAGAGCAGGGCGATGAGCGCCCATGTCTCCTTCGGGTCCCAACCCCAGAAGCGGCCCCAACTGTAATTGGCCCAGACGCCGCCAAGGATGGTGCCCGTTGCGAGCAGGATCACGCCGAGCTGGAGGATGCGGTAGAGCCAGAAATGGAGCGTGACGTCGCCGGAAGTGTTAAGCGGATCGCGGATGAAGCGGAAGAGGACGATGTGGCCGAAACCCATGGCCAGCGCAAAGGCGGCGTAGCTGAGCGTGATGGTGAGGACGTGAATGGTCAGCCAGTAATTGCTGCGCAGCACCGGCACCAGCGGATCAATGCTCGCGGGCATCGCCACGGGCAATTGCTGGACCAGCAGCAGGCAGGTCAGGCTCACGGGCAGCGCGGCGAGCAGGTAGGTCAGCTCGCGGTAGCGGATGAGGAAAATGAGCGCGAAGGCCATGACGCCAAAGGAGACCCAGACGACCGACTCGAACATGTTCGTCACGGGCGGGCGGCCGGCGATGATGCAGCGCATGGTGATGCCCGTGGCGTGCAGCAGAACGCCTGCGATGGCGAGCGTGAGGCCGGCGATGGTGAGAATCTTCGCGCCGCCGCCGGCGGGCTGTCGACCGAGGGCCGGCGCGCCGGCGCCGTTTGCCGCGAGGGCGCGGGATTTGTCCCCGCGGACCTTGGCGATCAACAGCACCACGAACGCGACGGCGTAAATGCCAACGGCCCACGAAAACGCGCCGAGATGATTGTAGGCGTACTCGAGTTTCAGCATCGAGTCGGTCGGATAAACGGCGGGATTCAAGTTGCGCAGCGCCTCGCGCAGCCGGACCGCGCCAAGGCTGAAATTGAACGCGTCGCCGCCCGTGTAGGCCTTTGCCATCGTGCTCAATTGATCCATGGCGGCGCTATAGGCGGCGGGATCGTACGAGTCGTCTTCGGGAGCGGGGACCGCCCAATGGTCGCTCGAGGAGTTTTGCGGGGCCGGGACGATGGTGAAGGCCGAGTTGTCCATCAGGTGGCCGAGCGCCTCCATGCGCGCGGCGAGCGACTCGGCTTCCTTCAATTCGCGCGGCACTTCCTTTTCCTCGCGGCTCAACTGCTGGCCCTGCTGGAGGAGCGCGGGCAGCGAGGCGGCGCCGCCCAGCTCATCGAGCGAGAAGCGTTTGCGCTGCGGATCGAGCCCGAGCGCGGCGGAGAGCGGGTGATAGGGGATCAGGATGAGCGGCTCCTTTTTCCAATCGTGCGTACTGAAGAGGACGGAGAGGACGAAATCTGGAGCGGACCAGGTTTTGCCGTCCGCATCGGTGTAGGTCGAGGCGCCGGAAATGCGCAGGAGGGTCTCGCGGGCGAAGGTGTCGAGGGGCTTGCGGCGGCCGCCGTCCTGGATGGCGATCAGGCCGAATTGGTGGAAGTCTAGGGGGTCGCAATGGGCGCGCGGTGCGCAACAGAGCAGCGCGGCCATGCAGGCGAGGAGGAAATGCTTCAGGTTCATGATTCGACGGTGATGGGCTCGGGCCGGCCGGCGCGGGCCGGTTTTGCCGGGCGGGCGTGTGTGAGCGAGCCGTTCTTCTTTTTGTCCATGGGATAGGGGCGAAGGTAGAAGAGGCTGAAAATGCCGATAACGATGATGAGGGAGCCGATCCATTTGAGCGACCAGCCGGGATCGCGGAGGATCTGGATGCTGCTCTGGTTGAGGTTTTGCGGATTCCAGGAGGCTTGCGAGAGCTTGTAGGTGAGGCCGGTGAAGGTGTTCCACCACGAGTCAGGAACGCTCATGGGATGATTCATCCAGCATTGGCCGGTGGTCACGTCGCCTGTTTCGCCGTCGACGACGTCGAGGGTGCTCTTGAAGCCGGCGGGCGTATCGGTGCCTTCATCCCAATCGACCTGGAAATCGCGTAGCTGAAGGCCGATGGGAAGAACGATCTGCTTGTTGCCGTAGCCGATGAGGAGCGGCTTGGGCTCGGTGGGAACGCTGATCTGCCAGCCGATCGGAATCCATTGCTGAACATCCTGGCCGCCGCGCACGGCGCGAACGCGGATGCCCTCGGCGTGCATGGCCTGGGAGGCGGGCGGCGCGGGCTCGGCGTCGAAGCGGGCTTCGGCGCTGGGGATGAATTTATCGGCGACGAGCGTCCAGTCCGCCCAGCCGGTCTCGAGAGGCTTGTCGAGATCGAGCTTGCCGCTCGAGAGGCCCATCTTGCGCGAGGCCAGCTCGTAGGTGAGCGCGCCCTTTTGGTCCACGTAAATAGTGAGATGATTCTTGCCGGCGACCGCGGCGGCATCCGGCGGGGTGTTGTCGTCAGGGGGGCCGGTATCGTGATCGGGATCGGCGGGCTCGGGCACGGGAACGGCGCGGCCGGTGATGGTCACGAGGACGCACGGGTTATTCGGGTCCTGGCTGGCGTTTTCAGGTTTGCCGTCGTGGAGGCGAAAATCGGGCCAATATTGCTCGATTTGCGCGGTAAAAGGCGTGCCGGCGATGGCAACGGGCTTGTTCAAATTCGGCGCGATTTCGATGGTCTGGCGGACCGAACCGGACTGGATGACAACCTTGGGGCTTTTCCCTTTCTCGGTATCGATGGGCTGGACCTTGACGCCGGTGCCGCCATTGGGCGACGCCTTCGAGATCTGGCCGGCGGAGGCATTGGCAAAGGCGAAGATGGTTTCACTGAGATCGACCGGCTGCGTGGAAAGCGTCGGCTGGGCCGGAAGGGCCGGCGCGGGCTCGGCGACGCCTTTCTTGAACTCGACGGAGGCCAGGCCCATGTCGAAGGCGCCATGGTCGGGATCGTCCGCGAGGACCCAGGAATCGAGCGACTGGCCCATGCGGGCGGTCTTGATGGTGAAATGAAGGGCAGGCGTGCCATCCTCGGGCACGGGCGTGGCGACCATGTTCACATCGAGGGCGGGCGAGTAATCGACGGCGGTAATCGCCCAGCCGGATGGGGTGGTCATGAGCGGCCACGGTTTGGCCGGCGAGGGATGGTGATTGATCATCTCGATCGGCACGGTCTGGGAGTTTTCATCGGTGTCGATGACCTGGATGACGTGCTGATCGACGGTGAGGTGATTTTGGGGCGGATCGCCCTTGAAAATGGTCATGCTCCCCTCGACGCCGAATTTGCGGCCGATGAGCGCGCCGGCCAGCAGGGTGATGATGCCCAGGTGGGTGAGCAGAAAGCCGGTGTGATGGCGCTGCCATGGCATCCGGGAAAAGGCGGAACAGGCGAGATTGGCCGTGAGAAGGAGCAGCCAGCCGGTGAACCATGGGGCCTGGTAAATGTAGGCGCGGGCGACCTGGGCGTCGAAGGACGATTCGTAGAGCGTGCCGGCGATGATCGCGATGATCAACACGGCGAGCAGCAGCATCGCCAGCTTTACCGAGGCGAAGAAACGGAAAAGCGGGTTGCGCTGCCAGGCGGGTTCATCGTTTTTCATCCGCGGGACGCGAGGCCGGACGGAGCTGGAAAGAATCGGCGCATGGATTTCGTCTGGCGGGGGTTGAGATAACTACCCGCGGGGGTGAATTACGGCAAATTAAAAATGCCCCCCGCTTCGACAGGTCCTTCGACAAGCTCAGGATCGTGCCCTGCCGGGCACGACACGAAAAAAACGCTGCGCGACCGGGGGACGGTCGCGCAGCGCGGGACAAGGGGGAGTGGTTGAGGGAGACTGTTGGGAGATTAGTGGGACGGTTTCTCGCCGATGGCCGGCAAGGGGTTGGCGCCATTGGAGGGGGTGGAGGGGGTGGTGGTCGTCGTGGTCCTGGCCGTGGACTGTACAGTAGTCACTGCGTTGGAATGATCGGCGGGCGCCTTGGCGACGTAGGTTCCGGGGCCGTAGCCGTTGGTGTCGTAGTACGGGGTGCTCATCTCGACGGCGTACCGGTTGAGGTTGGTCTCGGTAATGGACGTGGGCATCATTTGGCGGAAATACTCGATCGGGTAGCCAAAAGCGTAGTCGAGGTTGGCATTGTCGTAGCCCACGCGCACGGGAACGACGGTATAGCCGTAGTAAATGGTGTATCCGTTACCGTAATATGCCTGGGTCGGCTTGGGGGCATTCTTAACGGGAGCCAGGACCGGGGTGAACCGAGGGCCATAGCCCTCCCGGACCAGCTCCTGGTAACTTGGGATATAAGCGCCATCACCGCCCTCGTCACTGGCAAAAAGAGGGGTTAGGGGAGTGGCAATCGCCAGCAGAAACAGGAGGCAAAGCGAATGTTTCATAGGAGTGAATTATGGAAACTATAAGCAGCAATACGCTCTTTTGGGAAGAAAAATCTCAGGGTTTTTACGTGAATCGTCTCAGGGTGCTCGACCGCGGGCGGATTCGCTTGCAGGGGGGAATTGGGCCTGCGTAACCTGCCCGCCCCATGCAACAATTGAGCAAGCTTTTCGACCTGAGCGGGGATGTGGCGGTGGTGATCGGCGGGACGGGTGTGCTGGGCGGCGCGCTGGCGGAGGGCCTGGCAGGCGCGGGAGCGCGCGTGGCGGTCCTGGGCCGCGGCAGGGAGCGGGGCGAGGCGTGCGTGGCGCGGATTCGCGAAGCCGGGGGCGCCGGGGCATTCTTCCCCGCGGATGCGACCGATCCGGCCAGCCTGGCGCAGGCGCATGAGGCGGTGGGCAAGGAACTGGGAGCGCCGACGATCCTGGTGAACGCGGCGGGGGGCAACGACGCCTCGGTGACGGTGACGGCGGAGCGCCCGTTCGAGAAGATCAGCGCGGCGGATTGGCGGGCCAATTTTGACATGAACCTTGTGGGCGGGGCGCTGCTGCCGGCGCAGGAGTTCGGGCCGCAAATGTGCGAGCGGGGCTGGGGAAGCATCATCAACATCGCGAGCGTCTCGGCACACCTGCCGTTGAGCCGGGTGGTGGCGTACTCGGCGGCGAAGGCGGCGCTGCTGAACCTGAGCCAGTTTTTGGCGCGCGAATGGGCGCCGCGCGGGGTGCGGGTCAATACGTTGACGCCCGGATTTTTCCCGGCGGAACAGAACCGGCGGCTGTTGTTCGATGAGAACGGGAAACCGACGCCACGGGCGCAATCGATCCTGGGGCACACGCCGATGGGCCGGTTCGGGCAGCCATCGGAATTGGTGGGCGCGGCGATTTTCCTGGCGAGCGCCGCGGCGAGCGGGTTCGTGACCGGAGCGGATATCCGGGTGGACGGGGGATTCCTCGCGCAGACGATTTGATGTGATTGCTGATTGCTGATCTCGGATTGCTGATTGAGATTAATGCCGCCTCCGGCGGCCAAAGCGAAAAATCAGCAATCCTACATCAGCAATCAGCAATTCTGCCCATGTCCCAAGTGCAATCTCTCGTCGCCGAGCCCGGCAAGGCGGTTTCCGCCGGGCAAATCCAGGAGCTGGTGGCGCACGCCTGCCCGGCCAAGGATTATACCGGGCGGCGAGTGCTGTTGATCGTGCCGGATGCGACGCGGACAGCGCCGATCGGGCCTTTTTTCCGCGCGCTGCACCGGCAGATCGCGGCATCGGCGGCGGCGTTTGACGTGATGGTGGCGCTGGGGACGCACCAGCCGATGAGCGAAGAGGCGATCTGCAAACGGCTCGAGATCACGCCGGGCGAGCGGCGGGCGGATTTTGGCCAGGTGCAACTGTTGAATCACGAATGGGACAACCCGGCGGCGCTGCGGAACCTTGGGCGGATTCCGGCGGAGGAAATCGCGAGCCTGTCGGGTGGATTGTTCGCGATGGATGTCGAGGTGAACATCAACGCGCGGCTTTTTGATTACGACCAGATCATCATCCTGGGGCCGGTGTTTCCGCATGAGGTGGTCGGTTTCTCGGGTGGGAACAAGTACCTGTTTCCTGGCGTGGCGGGACCGGAGGTATTGAATTTTTTCCACTGGCTGGGAGCGGTCATCACGAATCCGATGATCATCGGGAACAAGTGGACGCCGGTGCGCAAAGTGGTGGATCGCGCGGCGAAAATGGTGAACATCGAGAAGCTGTGCTTTTGCCTGGTGGTCCATGGACAGGAGCTGGCGGGAGCGTTCGCCGGCTCGCCGGAAGCGGCGTGGGACGAGGCGTCCGAGCTGGCGCACCGGCTGCACATCACCTTCAAGGAGCATCCGTATGACACGATCCTCTCGTGCGCGCCGGTGATGTACGACGACCTATGGACCGGCGGCAAATGCATGTACAAGCTGGAACCGGTGCTGGCGGACGGCGGGGAGCTGATCATTTACGCGCCGCACATCTCCGAGGTCTCGGTGACGCACGGGCGGATTATCGAGCAAATCGGCTATCATTGCCGCGACTATTTTTTGAAGCAGTGGGACCGGTTCAAGGATTTGCCGTGGGGCGTGCTTGCGCATTCGACGCACGTGCGGGGAATCGGGACGTACGAGAACGGCGTCGAGAAATGCCGCGCGCGGGTGACGCTGGCGACGCGCATCCCGCGGGAGATTTGTGAAAAGATCAATTTGGGGTACCGCGATCCGGATACGATCCGGCCGGAGGATTACGCGAACCGCGAAGACGAGGGAGTGCTGATGGTGCCGAAGGCGGGCGAGATGCTCTACCAACTGCGCGAGCCGGCGCCGTGGGCGAAGGGGAACGGGTGAGTAATGGATTTCGGATTGCGGATTGCGGATTGCGGAAGGTCCCTGGCTTGGGCCTCGCTCGTTGCGTGGGGCCATTCTGAAGAATCGGCGGCCTGGGTTAATTCGCGGATATATTTTGATGCCTGAATTGCAATGCGGGGTCATTGAAGATTCCGCTTTCCCTTGGGGCGGAATCGGGTGAAATTTAGGACGATGCCAGAAATAGAAACCGCATATGCCGCGTACGACTCGAAAATCGAGGGCAACGTGACCATTACGCGCGTGGACGCCGCGATCAATTGGATGCGCAAGAACTCGCTGTGGCCGATGCCGATGGGGCTGGCCTGCTGCGCAATCGAGCTGATGGCGACCGGGGCCTCGCGATACGATATTGCGCGGTTTGGCGCGGAGGTGATGCGTTTTTCGCCGCGGCAGAGCGACGTGATGATTGTGGCCGGGACGGTCACGTACAAGATGGCGCTGGCGGTAAAGCGAATCTGGGACCAGATGCCGGAGCCGAAGTGGTGCATCGCCATGGGGGCGTGCGCATCAAGCGGGGGCATGTACCGCTCGTACTCGGTGCTGCAGGGGATCGACCAATTGCTGCCGGTGGACGTTTACATTTCCGGATGCCCGCCGCGGCCTGAGGCGCTGATCGAGGGGCTGATGAAATTGCAGCGGAAGATCGAAGGCGAGGAATCGCTTGGCGATCAGAAGCGGGTGCTGATCGAATCGTTTTCCTGATGGCGCTCTCCGACTCGATAGCCTCGCTCGAAGGCAAGTTTTCGATCCTCGGCAAGACCGAATTTCGCGGCGAGACGCAGCTCGTCATCCGGCGCGAGGATATCGCTGCGGTTTGCCGGTTCTGCAAGGAGACGCTGGGATTCGATTACCTGCTGGATATTTCAAGCGTGGATAATTTCGGCGAGGAGCCGCGGTTCGAGATGGTTTATGAGCTGTCGTCGATCGCGACGAACGAGCATTTGCGGCTGAAGGCGACGGTGTCCGAGGATGAGCTGGAAGTGGCAACGGTTTCGGATGTCTGGCCGACGGCCAACTGGCACGAGCGTGAGATTTACGACATGATGGGGATCGGGTTTGCGGGACATCCGGATTTGCGGCGGATTTTGATGTGGGAGGGGTATCCGTATTTCCCGTTGCGGAAGGATTTTCCGGTGGGGGGCAAGGCGTCGGAGACGCCGGAAGTGGCGTTCTCGAAGCCGGCGCCGCTCGAGGGCGGGCCGTTTGTGACCGCGCCGTCGACGGAGACGACGAAGGACCGGGAGCCGAGGGCGAAGCGGGTGGGGGAGTGAGGGAATTGCTGATTGCTGATGTGAGATTGCTGATTGAAGAGAGTGCCGCGTTCATCCGCGGCTTTTATTAGACTCCCCGGGTTGAGACGAGGTGGTTGACTAGGGCGTGGAGGAGTTCGAGGCGCGGGGTTTGGGCGCCGGCGGCGCGGCCCTGGCGCAATGGCTCGCCCCAGATGGATTCGACCTCAACGTCGCGTCCGGCTTCGAAATCGATCTGGCTCGAGGAACGGTATTCGCCCATGGGCCAACTGCGCTCGATCTGCGCGTCGATGAAATCGGGGCGGATGGCGTAGCCGAGTTTTCCGGCGGCCTCGATGACCTCGGCCATGAGGGCGCGCGCGGCGGCGTGGAGGCCGTCGTCGTTGAGGACGCGCGCGACGTTGGCGCCGGCGGCGATGCCGAGGCCGTTGAAGGGGATGTTCCAGACGAGCTTGCGCCAGCGTTCGGTGATGAGGCTCTGCACGGCCCGGGCGTCGATGCCGGCGCGCTGGAAGTCGGTGACGAGGCGCATGGTGCGGTCCTGGGGCGGGCCCTTGAATTCGCCGATGGAAAGTGTGCCGTGGCCGTAATGCTCGACGATGCCGGGCGCGGTGCGATTGAGGCAAACGAAGCAGAGCCCGCCCATGATGCGGCCGGCGCCAAAATGCGAGGTGAGGAATTCCTCGTTGCCCAGGCCGTTCTGAAGCGTGACCACCGTGGTGCCGTCATGAAGCAGCGGCGGGATGAGCGCGGGCAGCGCGGCGTTGGAAGTAGTCTTGAGGCAAATGAGCACCGTGTCGCACGGGCCGATTTCGCTCGTGGAACCGTGCGCGTTGACGTGATCGATTCGAAAGTCGCCGTCCTTCGAGCGGATGGTGAGGCCGTTGCGGCGGACGGCATCGAGGTCGCTTCGCATGAGGAAATGCACGTCGCAGCCGGCATGCGCGAGCTTTGCGCCATAATAACCGCCCAGCGCACCCGAGCCGATAATGGCGTAACGGAGCCGCTCTTTCATCGGGGCAATTGGAATCCTGAAACGGCCATCCAATCATGGGGCACGTCGCGCATGATCAGTCCGTGGTCGAACTCGATGGAGCCTTTCGGAAATTGTATCTCATCGGCGAAGAAATCGGAATGGACATCCGCCACCTCAAACGGACGAACATCCCAATGACGAGTACAGAGCTTGATGCCATCGAGGCAGTGCGAGTCGCGGCCCGTGGAATAGCCGATGCAGCCGCGCTCGAAGAATGAAGAGGATTCCTTCAACGAAGCAAAGCATGAGGAGGCGGGAAGCGACTCGGATTCCGAGCCACGCACTTGAATCGAAGCGGTCTTGTCATTGGGGACCATGGATAGGGAAACGGTTTTGCCGTCGTCCTGGACAGCAAAACGAGAATGGTGGTGAACCCCTGGAAAGATGCGGCCGCCCGCCACGGCATTGAGCACGGAGTCGGTGTCGCGGCGCGGGATAAACACACCTTCCTCCGATTGGCCATCCGGACCGGTCCATTCCACTGCGATGCGATGCGCGGCATTCTCGCTCGCGACACCGATAAACGCGGGAAGACCGGTTGGGCGGATTTCCTCGAGGCGGATCAGGCAAACGCCGACGATTGCGCGGGACTCATGCAATTTGGGACGCAAGCCGTGGGGAAGGATGCTCCGGGTGACTTCCGGGTCGGCGCGGAAGTTGATGAGCAAGCGGCGACGGATAATGCCCGTGATGGCTGGCATGTGAGAATAGTAACAGTGCCCCAAAGAGCTTGTGAAGCCAACGACGGCATTACGAAGCCGAACCGGGGACGTCTCAATTGGGTCGAAATTGCCTCATTTCCTCCCCGGAAGGGCAGCCGGAGGAGTGAAAAGAGCCTGGCAGCCGCCGCCCGCCCAGCGGCAGAGGTCGAGGAAACTGTCGTTCGATTTGCCGTAGAGGCGGAGGGAGTCGGGGAGAATGAGGAGCGACTTTGCGCGGGTGAGCATGACGTAGAAGAGGCGCTGCAATTCCTCGCGGCGGGCGGTCTCGCGCGGCGCCTTGGCGGCGTCGGTGACGGTGAGTTTTGAAATGTGGATGCTGATTTCGTCGGCGCTTTCCTCGAGGCGTGGATAATCGATTTTGGCTGGAAAGAGAGTGCGCGCGAGGCCGAGCGGGATGACGACGGGCCACTCCTGGCCTTTCGCTTTTTGGGAGGTGAGGAGCAGGATTTCATCGTCAACGCCGGCGGCTTGCGGCGCGGGGCGGCGAAGAGCGCGAACGAGATGGGCGACCCAAGCGCGCAGGGGCGTGCCGTCGACTTCGGCGCGCAATGCGTCGAGGCGCAGCCGGTGCAGGGCGTCGTTGCGCTGGCCGGCGGCGGCAAGACGCGCGGCTAGGCGCGTGGCATCGAGGACGTGCTCGACATATTGCGCGAGGCTGAATGCGCCGGCGGGCGGGGCGGCGGCGTGGAGGGCGCGCAGGAGATCGAGCGCCGCGGCGAGGCGGGGAGAAAGACCGCGCGCGGACAAGAATGTGAACGGCTTGTTGTCGGCGTGGGCGTCGGCGATCTCGACATCGGAGACGGCGAAAACTTCGCGCAGGACGCCGATCAATTCGAAGCGGTCCCAGGGATTGAGCAGGACGTGCAGAAGCGCGGCGGGCCATGAGCGCTCCGGCAGCTCGAGCTGGAGGCGCTGCTGCGAGACGAGCCGGCAGGGCAGGCCGGCGTCGATGAATGCCTCCGCGGCCACGCGCAGCCATGAATGGCGCGGACAGAGGATTGCGATTTCGTTCCATTTATCCACGCCAAGGCCGGATGGGCCGTACTGCTTAATGAAGGTGGCGACCTGGCGGCACTCCTCGCGGAAGGCGTCGGCGACGGCGTGTTTTTCGCCGGGGAGCGGCTCGATGGGCAGCAGCCACGCTGCGCCCTCGACACAATCGGGTTTCGCATGGAGCTCGCGGAATGAAACGTGGGTCTGCTTCATCCGGTCGTCTTGAAAGAAGATGGCGTTGACGGCGCCGATGACCCGCTGCGGGCAACGCATGGTGACGGAGAACTCGAGGCGCTCGCCGCCGCTGCCGGCGGCAAAGGCATCGATGTATTTGCGGTAGACGGCGAGGTTCGAGCGGCTGGAGAAAATCGATTGCTGCTCGTCGCCGACGAAGCAGAAACGGCCCGGGCGCGGAGGCTCGGCGCGGCTGTCCGGCCATTGGCCAAGCGGCGCGCCGGGCGGACGCGTGACCTCGGCGAGAATCGCGAACATCGCGGCGTCGGTGTCCTGGGCTTCGTCGAGGAGGACGATCCAGTCGCGCGCGCGCAGTTGCTCGAGAACGGCGGGGCTTTCGAGCAGGCGGCGGCACCAGGCGATTTGATCCGCATAGGTCATGAGGCGCAGCTCGCGGCGAAAATCGCGGTAGCCGAGGGCGATTTGCGCGGCGAGGCGCGCGGCCTGGCGGTCGAGCCATGATGCAAAGGGGAATATCGCGGCCTGGTAAGCCTCGCGGAAAGTTCCGCTCCCCTTCGAAAACTCCGGGAGGCGGAGGAAAGCGGCGCCACTGGAAAAATCATCGAGGAACCGGCGGAGCATTTCCTGGTTGTCGCGCGTCGATTCCCTGGCCCGGCTGCCGCCATCGTCGTTGAGGGCGGCGGTGAAATCGAATTGCGGCTTCGGCTCGGGGACGGTGGTCTCGATCAGGCGCGAGGCCTGGGCGGGATCGATCTTGCGGGCGAGTTTCAACAATTCGTCGAAGGAGAGAAACCGCGTCACTTCCTCGATGCCGGCGGGATCGAGCGGCACGGCGTCGAGCGTGGGGCTTTCGCAAAAGCGGGCCCAGATTTCCTCCTCGTTCTCCTCTTCGAGCAATTCGGAATCGGGCGCGACGCCGAGTTCCGCGCCGTGATCGCGGACAAGCTTCAGGCAGAAGGAATGGATGGTGCCGAAGAAGGCCTGGCGAATGCGCGGGAGAAGCGCGGCGGCATTGGCGTCGCCCAGCAGGAGTTCCTGCGCGCGGGTGCGCAATTCGGCGGCGGCGGCGTTCGTGTAAGTGACGACGACGAGGCGCGAAAGGTCCTGGGAATCGCGCCGGGCCAGCTCCGCGACACGGCGAACAATGGCGGTGGTCTTGCCGACGCCCGCGCCGGCGGAAACGCAAAAATTCGCATCCAGCGCGGCAATGAAGCGGTCGCGCGCCGCCTGATCGTGAAGGGGCTTCGTCATGCGATGAGGAAGTGGGCGGCCTTGAGCTCGAGGATTTCCGGATCGATGGGGACGGTGGCAAGCGGAAGGGTTTCGGTCGCCTTGTGCTCGTCGACGAGCGGGCCGGCGCGGCCGAAACGGAGCGTGTGCCGCAGGTCCGCGAGCAAGCCGAAGTGGGCGCGCAGAAATTCCTCGTCCCCGGCGGCGAATATATCGCGTGCGCGCTCGCCGGGCTTGATGATGCCGATGACGGCCTCGGTGGCGCCGGCATCGCGCGCCATGAGATAATAGGCGGCGAATTGCGCGCCGTTGCCTTTGGGGAGAGAGGCCGCCGAGGGGGTGGCGCCGCGGCCCGTCTTGAAGTCGAACATGCGGATGCTCGCGCCGGAAATTTCCGTGCGGTCGCCGATCAGGATATCGATGCGGCCCTTGAGCGGCAGCGGGCCGCGGGCCGTGCGGACGGTGACGGCGAGCGTCTGTTCCATGGCGCAGTAGCGGCCATCGAGGTATCCCCTCACCTCGCGCAGGCAGCGGCGGGCGGCCCAGGCGGTTTTGCGCAGGCAGGTCTCCCACCAGAGGGGCATGGGAAGATTTTCCGCACGATACCATTCCTCGAGCTCGCGCCGGGCGGCGGCGTGCTCGGCTTTGAGCCGCGAGTCGTCGCCGGAAGCGGGGGCAGGCTCGGCGAGGCGGTCGCGCAAACCGAGGATGCTGCCGAGCCACGAGTGCGCGCGATGGCCCACGGCGGCTCCTTCGGCACGCAGAAATGGCTCGGGCGCGGCGGCGGCGAAGAGCTCGCGCAATGCGAAGGTGGCAGGCTGGGTGATTGCCTTGTCAAGATTCGTCGCGGACCACGCTCCGGGCTCGATTTTCGATTCCTCGAAGCTGAAGAGATAGCGATCGAAGGGCTTGAGGCCGTCGTGACGCGAGCGGTGGACGAGCTCGATGTGGGCGCGCTCGGGCTCGTCGAGCGCGGGCGGTGCGGCGGGCGGGCGGGATTGGGCGGCGGCGGCCCACGCTTCGAACGGGAGCGCGCCGGGGGATGTGTCGAGCAGGGCGCGGATGACCCATTCGTTCGGCTGGGGGCGGTCGCCAGCGTCGCTGTGTTCGAGGAGCAGGCCGGCAAACGTCACGGGGCCGCGGCAATGCTCGATCAGATCGAGGAAACGGGATGGATCGAGCGCGCGCAAATCGCGCGTGGTGAGAAGCAGGCCGCTGTCGCCGCGGTTGCGGTTGAGTTGGGCGCGCGCGGCATCCGGCAGGAATGGATTTTCGGCGATGGGCGCGGGCCACGCGCCTTCGTTGCAATCGAGGAAAATGAGGCGCTGCCACGGTTGCTGCGCGGCGTGTGCGAAGGTGGTGACGACGACGGGCGCGAACGCGGTATAATCGGGCGCGGGGGCATCGCGGCGGCGCGCGGCGAGTTCTTCGGCGAGCCATTCCATGAAGGCGGGGCCGGGGATGCGCTCGCTTGGAAAAATGCGGGATGGCCAGGCAACGGCCTCGGGCGGGATGCGGAAGGCCGCGAGGAGGCGCTCCCATTGTTCGTTCAAATCCGTGGATGAAAAATCGGCGTCCCACCGGCCGAGCGCCTCTACCAGCCTGGAGACGGCGTCCCAGACAGCGTCCTTCCTGTGCGGAAGGGCGCGGGCGAGGATGCGTGCGTTGCGGCTCTGCGCGGCGCGGAAGGCGCGGTCGAGGGCGTCGCGCACCGGGCCGGGATCGAGGTCGCGCCATGTTTCGCGCATGTGCAGCCAGAGGAGCCGGGTGAGCTCGAGAAGCTCATCGACGTTGTGCGAGGCCAAATGATAACGGGCCGCCTGTTCGAGGATGAGAAGGGCAGGAGCCGGCTCGCGCATGCGCCCGGGATGCTCGACGCGCACACCTGCCTGTGTAAGGGACTCGGCCACGGCGACGGCGGTGGGGGAGTTTTCTGGCGCGACGATGCCCAGCGGGAATTCCGGCGCGGGATTTTCGGCGGCCCAGGCGATGGCCTCGTCGCAGACAAGGCGGACCTGGTCGGGCCATTCGCGGCCCACGAGCAAGCCGAGCTGGGGCGCTTCGCCGCGCGGGATGAGGCGGCTGTTGTCCAGGGCGGCGACGAGCGGCTCATTTTCGGAGGCGAAGCCGCTTTCGGGGCAGGTGGCGCGTTCGAGGGAGAGACGTTTTTCGAGCGCCTCGATCCATTGCTGCTGCTGCGCGTCGGCGGGAAGGCGCGGCAGCGGGACGTACATCTCGAACGCCTTCGCTTTGGAGGCTGCGGCGTCGAGCAAGCCCAGGTCGGGCCAATGCGCGGCGTCCCAGCCGATGCAGCAGAGACGCGCGGGAAGCGGCGGCAGGGCTTCATGCAGGCGCCGGTCGAAGATGCCGGGAAGCAGCGCTGCGCGATCCATTGCGCGATGAATACGGCGAGCAGGGGCAGGATTGAGCGCGAGCTGATTCAAGTGCCAGCCAGCGCCGGCGAGGGCCGCGCATGCTTCCGCGACCGCGCCCGCATTTCGGGCGGCAATTTGCGCGGAGTCGCCCTGCTGCTCCTGGTACGCCGCGACCTTCACGGCAAAGGCGGCGGCCGCGGCGTGCCGCGGCGGCGGGTCGATGCCGGCGAGGCGCGCCAATTCCTGCCGGAGGGTGTCGGCATCGAAAACGCGGACCGAAGTGATTTGCGCACCGGCGAATTTGCGCGAGAGCCAGCGGGTCTGGCCGGCATTTTCAACCAGGAGCCAGGATTCACCCGGCGCCTCGCACCACGGACGCAAGCCTCCATGCCAGGCGTCTTCGATGAAGCGGTAGAGATGGAGCCGGGCGGCTGGCATGGGGAGGGAAAATTCGAAATTCGAAATTCGAAGGGATGGAGAGTCCAGGGGTAAGGGAACGGCTATTGGTCTTGGGAATCGTCAGGAGGGGGTTGCAGAGCGCCGGATTCCCGGGCCTGGATCACGCAGAAACAGCCGCCTAGGATGATGACGCTGCCGGAGAAATAGACCCACATCAGGACGGCAATCACGCTGCCGAACGCGCCGTAGATCGCGTTGAAACGCGCGACGTTGGTCGCGTAAAGGACGAACAGGTACTGCAGGATGCGGAGCGCGATGGTCACCCCCAGCGCGGCGATCCAGACCTCGCGGAAGGTGGTTTTGCGCCGTGGCGCCAGTATGTAAAACATGCTCAGGCCGTAAAAAAGGACGAGGGCGGGGAACAGGAGGCGGATGAGGTCGATGAGAATGACGACAAAGGGCATCTTCCAATGCCAGAAAAGCTGCTGGACCCAGCCCAATGCGGCGGGCGCAAGGACGCCGACAAGCAACGCGCTGGCCAGGATGGCAACCATGAGCAGGTTCTGGATCGGCAGCCGCCACCATGTGTACTCGTGCGTGCCCCAGGCGCGGTTCACGCCACGCACAAGGGCCTGGAAGAAACGGAATGAGCTCCAGATCAGGCCGAGAACCGCGAAAACGCCGGCGCCGCGCCGGGAGCGGATGATGCCGCGAATGGTCTGGCTGACGAGGTCGTGCTTGCCCTGCTCGACCAGGACGTACTGGCTCACGGCGTTGAGCACGGCGCCGTTGACCTTGGCCGGGTCGAAGAAGTACGAGCCGATGGAGACCAGCAGGAGCAACAGCGGAAAAAGGGCGAAAAAGGCGTAATAGGCGAACGAGGCGGCCCGCTGCTCGCCATCGATCGAGGAATAAAGAACCACCGTCCGCCAGAGCCGGCGGAGAACGGGGTTCTTGATTTTGCTTTCGGGGCCGGCGGGCGTCATCGCGGCGAACTGTAGGGGGGAAATAAAGAAACCGAAATTCGAAACTCGAAATTCGAACTTTCCTTTGCCGGCGGTCAGGGCAATCCCTGAGCCGGTTGCCGCCAGCCCTGTATTGCAGTCTGCGGGGGCGTTGCTCTAGCCTTGGTGTCCGTGATTGAGGGCAAACCGGAAAAACCAGCGCCCGCCGCCCGGAAACGCAAACGGCATCCCATCCGCAATACGCTGCTGATCCTGCTGGCGCTGGCGCTCCTTTTCCACCGGCCCATCCTCATCGCGATGATCCATTCCGTGGCCATCGAAATCGCGGCGAAGCAGAATGTCCGGCTTTCGATGGAAGTGGGCGGAACGATTTTTACGAACCTGAGCCTGAGGAACGTCAACGCCGTGCCGAACGGGGAAGGGCCGACGCCGGTGGAGAATATCTCGATCGAGGAGATCGCGGTGCAATACTCGATCCTGTCGCTGCTGCGCCAGGGGGAGAGCGAATTCCTGCAAAGCTACCGGCTGCGCAACGCGACGATCGCGGTAAAACCGGTGGAAGGGACGAGCGAGCAAAAGAGCGACCTTGCCTCGACCCTGCACGACCTCATCCAGCAGCCCGCGCTCTTCAGCAACCGGGTCGAGATCGACAACCTGAACCTGATCGCGCACGTGCCGGACGGGGATTTCGAGGCGACGGGGCTCGAGCTCCTGCTGGACCCGGTCGAGCAGGGATCGTTCAGCGTGGCGACGCTGCAAATACCGAAGGTGCGGACCTGGCATGATTTGAAGGCGACGACCACTTATGCGAACCGGGATATGATCTTGAGCGGGCTCGAGCTGGACCCGCAAATCGTGGTGGAAAAACTCGATCTGGACGCGTCGCAGCGGGCGAAGGGCCTCAACCGGCTGGATGTCGTGGGGCGGTTGTTCGGGGGCGACGCGGAGTTTTCGCTGCGCGTGCAGGAACTGCCGGGGAAACACGAAAACAACGTGAGCAAAGCGCTGGCGCAGGTGGATTCCACCATGAGCAATCTCTCGCTCGAGCGGGTGTCGCAATATTTTCACGTAAGCACACCGGCAATCGGCAGCGTCAGCGAGGCGACGGTGCACCTGATCGGCGACCCGAATACGCCGTCGAGCTGGACCGGGGCGATCACCGGCGACATGGGTGAGGTGCAGGCCGGCAGCATGGTGCTGGATAAGGCGAACATGTGGTTGAATGTGAGCAAGGGCTGGGCGACGCTCGGCTCGGCGCTCTTCAGCGGCAGCAACAACGTCACGCTGCACGCGGACGGAAAGCTGCCGGATTCGCTCGATGGTTTTGCCGGCTCGGCGATCACGGGCTGGCTGGATATTTCAGCGGGCGACCTTCATCATTTCGCCGGGGACCTCGATAGCGGCAGCGTGAACGGGAACGGGACGTTCGACTTGAGCGGCAATGATTTGAAGGCGGGGTTTGATTTGAAGGCGCGGAGCATCTTCGGAAAGGAGATCGAGGTTTCGGAGGGGGAATTCAGCGGGCGGATGATGAAGGTGCTGACCAGCGGGAGCCAGGCGACGAACGATATCGCCGCGCTGGCCGAGGGATTCGAGGCGCACGTCGAAGCTTCCGGCACGGATATTCGCGCGGGGGATTATGCGATTGATTCGGTGAACGGCGCGGTTTCGGTCAGTGACGGGATCGTCAGGATCGAGAAGGCTTCGGCGACGCGGGCGAAGAATACGGTCGAGGCGAGCGGCAGTTATACGCTGCCGCACGATCTTTCGGCGTGGGACAGGTCTCCGGGGAGCATCGAGTTTTCCATGGATGCGCCGTCGATCGCGGCATTCCGGGCGGAGCCGGATTTGACCGCGCCGGATGGCAGCGTCGAGGCGGGCGGGACGCTCGAGAACGGGCCGCAGGGCTGCAACGGGAGCATCACGGCAAACGTCGCCGGGCTGCACATGCAGGACTTTTCGGCGAATGGGCTGAATCTCGCCGTCTCGATCCACAACAGCGTGGCGAGCATCGACAAGCTGGTTTTCGCGCTCAACGCGACGGACGGATTCTCTACAACCGGACACGTCGACTTGCGGAAACCGTACACGTACGACGGGACGGCGCAGGGGCAGATCCACGATCTGTCGGTCTTCAATGCGTTCATCCCGAAGCGGGCAGGCGGAATCGGCGGGGCGGTGACGTTGAACTGGAGCGGCAGCGGGGACCTCGAGACGCTGGCGGGGACGGGCAACCTGCAATTTTCAATGAAGAACGGGAAGGCGGCGGGGGTGCAGGGAATCAACGCGGCAATCGCCGGCTCCTACAGCCCCGAGCAACTCGATTTTCCGGCGTTCAGCGTCACGAGCAGCCGGGGCGATGTGTCGGCGGTGATCGCGGCGCGCAACGACGTGTTGCGCGTGAACGACATTGTGTTCAAGCAGGGCGGGCGGGCGATGCTGACCGGGAGCGTGGCGATCCCGCTCGATTTGCGAACACCGGCGCAGCCGGATACGCTCGTGCCGTCGAACGGACCGATCTTCGCCGACCTGGCCTCGGGCAACATCGCGCTGGATGGATTTTTCGCAAAGGGAGAGGCGCCGGTGACGGGCAGCGTCCAGGTGACCGTCACGGCGCGCGGGAGCGTCGACCAGCCGAACGCGCGCGTCATCGTCGCCGGGCGCAATTTGCAGGCAAAGGCCGCGCCGGCGCTCGCAGCCCGCGGCGCTGGACGCGGATTGCACGCTGCTGGGCGCGCAGCTTTCGCTGAAGGCGCGTGTCACGCAGCCGGCGATTTCGCCCATCGATATCGCCGGCACCGTGCCGCTGCCGCTGAAGCAGAGCCTGCGCGCGGGGCATCTCGACCCGCAATCGCCGGTGCAGCTTTCCGTGCGGGTGCCAAGCAGTTCGCTTTCGGTGGTCACGCGCTGGTTTCGGCGGTGCGTTACATCGCAGGGCACGGGGCAGGCCTCGGTCGATGTCGGCGGCACGATTGGCAAGCCGGTCCTGAGTGGCGCGGTCCTGGTTGACATGCCGGCGCTGCGGTTGAGCGATCCGGACATGCCGTCGGTCAACGGGTTTCGCGCCGACGTGGGGTTCGCCGGCGACCAACTGACGCTGCGGCAATTCGGCGGGAACCTGTCCGGCGGCAGGTTCGACATGACCGGCGGCCTGCGTTTCACGAACCTGCTCAATCCCTTGATCGATGTCCATTTCGTGTCGCACGGCGATCTCATCATGCGCAACGAAGCGGTGACGGTCCGTTCGGATTCCGACGTGCGCATCTCCGGGCCGCTGCCGGCGGCATCGGTGACCGGGGACCTCGGCATCACCAAGAGCCGGTTTTTCAAAGAAATCGAGATTCTTCCCCTCGAGCTGCCGGGCCGCCCGGGCCGAGGCCGATCCGAACGCCCACGTCCCGTCGTTCAATGTCATGCCATTCGCCAATTGGAAACTGGCGCTGAAGGATGCGGACAAAGGACCCGTTCATCATCCAGGGCAACCTGGCGAACGGCCAGGCGCTGGTCGACCTGAACCTTGGCGGCACCGGCAAGGCGCCGACGCTCGAAGGCATCGGTGCGCATCGAGAATTTCGTCGCTTCCCTGCCCTTCTCGAAGCTGCGGGTGACGAACGGCTTTGTCTATTTTACCAAGGACGATCCGTTCATGCCGCAACTCAACATCCAGGCGACCTCGACCCTCCAGGATTACAATATCAATGTTTTCATCTACGGCCCGCGCAAGGACCCGAAGACGGTCATGAGTTCCGAGCCGCCGCTGCCGCAGGAGGATATCGTCGCGCTGCTTGCAACCGGGCGCGACCACGTCGAACCTCGAGCAGCGGCAACGCGCTGGCTGGACGGGCGGCGGTGCTCTGGCGCAGCAGCTCTATCACAAGTTCTTCAAGTCCAAGCCGCCGGCGGACAACGAGTCGTTCGTCGAGCCGGTTCAAGGTGGACGTGGGCGGCGTCGATCCGCGCACGGGACAGCAGGAAGTCAGCTCCAGCTTCAAGATCTCGCCGGACCTGCTTTTATCTGATCGGCGATCTGGACGTGGGCGGGCGATATTCGCGGAATGGTCCGTTACCTTTTGCGCTTCAAATGACGGACGCACCACACATCGACGCAAAGCACGCGGGCGCACTGCTGGCGCTGATGGCGATGCTCGCGTCGGTGGCCGTGCTGGCGCAGGAGACCGACGCCGCAGAACAATCCGCCGAAACTCGAGCCGCAATCCCGCTGCCGCGCTGGCGACGCCGACGCCCGCGCCGAGCGGAACGGCGCGCATCCGTTTCGTGGGCGCGACACATTTCACCGAGAAGGAGCTCCGCAGCGCCATCGCGGACCAGATCGCGCGAACTGGACCAGCAGGGGGTCAGCCCGGCGACGGCGGACGACGCGGCGTTTTTCCTTGGCATCTATTACCGGAAAAACGGATACGCGGATGTCACGTCACTTGGAAGGTCACCGGCGCGGACATCAGTCGAACTGGATATCACGGAAGGGACGAATAACGCTGCTGGGCGACATTGATTTTCAGCGGTGTGTAAGGGCTGCCGGTGGCGACGCTGAAGGATTACATCACGAGCTACGACGCGCGAGCGTTTTCCCGAAGCCGAAAATAACGCTGCCGTTCGTGCAGGCGGACGTCGACACGGGGGTCGACCAGATCCGCGGACTTTACGCTTCGGAGGGATTTCTAGATGCGGTGGTCGACCCGGCGCAGATTACTTTCAGCAGCGACAGGACGCGGGCCTCGGTCACTGGTGACGGTGCACGAGGGTATCCAATATCACTTCGGCAAGATCAGTTTCACCGGCGACCTGGTATTTTATCCGAACACGGAACTGCTCGACCAATTGAAGCCCTTTACGAGCAATCCGTATACGCCCGACCAGGTCACGAACATGCAGCGGGCCGTGGTCTATTACTACAAGACGCATGGGTATTACGATCCGAAGGTGGATGTCCAGAGCGACCCCAAGACGGCGGTGAACGGCTTCGTGCCTGTGGCGTTCGACATCGAATCGGGAGACATTTATCGCTTTGGCGGCGTGAGCCAGGAGGGGTTCGAGCGGTTGTCGCCGCGGTTTCTGCCGGATCGTTTCGCCAGCCTGAAGGGGAAGTTCTACAACCCTAAACTGCTCGACGACAAATTCCGCGAGATGATGCAGACGGGGCTCTTCCGCCAATTGCGGATCGAGCCGCGGCCGCAGCCGGACAACACGATCGAGCTGCACATGGTGGTCGAGGAGGAAAAGGCGAAGGAACTCGGGATTTTCCGCCGGATACGGGACGTTCGAAGGGCCGATCATCGGCGCAATCGCGGGCGACCAGCGACCTGTTCGGCACGGGCCGCCCGCTGACGGCGAATGTCGAGTTTCGGAGAATTTTCTGCGCGGCGAAATTCTTTACTCCGACCCGTGGCTCCTCGAGAGCGACTACAAGCTGGAGGCGCGGCTCTTTGGGCGAATCCGAGATATGGTATCAGTACGATGTTTTCGAGACCGGCTTCCGGCCGCAGATTTCGAAGCAGATCACCAAGAACCTGCTGGCGCGGTTTTCCTGGAAGGCAAGGAGGTCAAACGACGGACGAGGGCATCGATCCCTCGCAGATCGGGCCGACCTAGTACTTCGTCAGCAGCGCCGGCGCGTCGCTGACGCTGGATACGCGGGCGCCGGACAAGCTGAACCCGCGCAGCGGTGTGATCGGCGACCTGGTGGGCGAAGTGGCCTCGCCGGCCCTGGGAAGCACGGTCGAATTCGCGCGCGCGACCGGCGCGCCTCTCCTATTACATCCCGGTCACCTCGAGGACGCTGCTGGCGCTGGGAGCGCGCGCCGGATGGATGGATCCGCTGGATGGCAATCCGGACGACATCCCGATCAACGAGCGCTTCTTCAATGGCGGAAGCAGCAGCGTGCGAAGTTTTCCCGAGCGGCGGCTGGGGCCGACGGATTGGCATGGCTACCCGATCGGCGGCGACACGTTTACCACGTTCAATATCGAGTACCAGTTTCCGATCTACGGGTCGCTGATTGGCGCGGTGTTCGCGGATGCGGGAAGCGTCGGCGCGAACCCGGAAAGCGTGGGCAGAATGCGATACGGCGTGGGGCCCGGCGTGCGTTACGCCTCGCCGGTGGGACCGCTGCGGGTGGACGTCGGATTCAATCCTGACCGCAGCTCCGGAGAGCGTCATATGATGATCCAGATTTCGTTTGGGATGGCGTTTTAGCGGCTTGGGCGAGTTATCTCATCGACGGGAGTGGGGTGTTGTGTTATGCCGCGCTTATGACATTCAGTCCCTTTGGTATCGGTATTGCGATCGTTGCTGTCGTTGTACTACTCCTTGCGGCGTGGGTTTTGCGGTTCACGACATTGTGGGTTCGGGCCGTCATCGCGAACGCGCCGGTCAGCATGGGCAAGCTCATCGGGATGCGCCTGCGGAATGTGCCGGCGGCGCTGATCGTCGATACGCGCATCGCGGCGGTGAAGGCGGGCATCGAAATACCGTCGGACCTGCTCGAGGCGCATTTCCTGGCCGGAGGCAATGTCGAGAACACGGTGCAGCGCGCTGGTGGCGGCGAACAAGGCGGGCATCGAACTGGACTTTAACAGAGCGTGCGCGATCGACCTGGCAACGCGCGGCACGGGCAAGACGGTCCTCGAGGCGGTGACTACGAGCATCAATCCCAAGGTGATCGATTGCCCGAACCCGTCGCTGGGCGGGCGCACGACCATCGACGGCGTGGCGAAGGATGGCATCGGCGTAAAGGTGAAGGCGCGCGTGACGGTGCGGTCGCACCTGGACCGGTTCGTTGGCGGCGCGACCGAGGAAACGATCATCGCTCGCGTGGGCGAAGGAATCGTCAGCTCGATTGGCTCGGCGAACGACTACAAGGAAGTGCTCGAGACGCCCGACCGAATTTCCAAGACGGTGCTGGCGAAGGCGCTCGACAGCGGCACGGCGTTCGAGATCGTTTCAATTGATATCGCGGACGTCGACGTGGGCGAAAACATCGGCGCAAAGCTGCAGGCCGAGCAAGCCGACGCCGACAAGCGCGTGGCGCAGGCAAAGGCGGAAGTGCGGCGCGCGGCCGCGGTGGCGGTCGAGCAGGAGATGCGCGCGAGGACCCAGGAGATGCAGGCGAAAGTAGTCGAGGCGCAGGCGCAGGTGCCGCTGGCGATGGCCGAGGCCTTCCGCAGCGGCAACATGGGCATCATGGATTACATGAAAATCCAGAACGTCGAAGCCGACACAAAAATGCGCGAGACCATCGCCGGACCGGAACGTCCCCAGGAAGAAGTGAAGTAGCACCGCGTGGCCCATCTTTTTCCATTCATCTTTGTCTTCATCGTAATCATCCTGCGGATGATTGCGGCGGCGAGCAAGCAGGGTAATCAGCAGCCGCGCACCCCGGCGTCGCAAACGCCGCAACGCACGGAAAGCGACGAGGAAAGGCTGCGGCGTTTCATGGAGGCGGTCGGGCTGCCGCCTGGTTCCGCGCCGCCACCCGCGGTGAAACCGCGACCAGCCGCGCAGGCGGGGCCGCTGCATCCGGTGACGCCGCCCAATCCGCTGGTGACGATTCCGGGGCAATTGCGGCGCGTGCCACCGGCAATGAGCGCGCCACGGCAGCAACCGCCGCCGATCCGCGCGGCGCAACCGGCGGGCGTGCCCGCCGCGCAGGCCGCAGCCGCTCCGGCCACGAGACACGTCGCGCCGGTTGAGCCCGTCACATTGAAGCCGTTGACGCCGTGGGTGCCAGAGACGCCGGAGGCGCTGCTCGCGGCGGGAAAGGCGGAAGGAGCGCCGGCGGCGAAGCCACAGAACATCGAGGCCGCCGGGCTGCTCGCGCGCCTGCGCGATCCGTCGGCGATTCGCAATGCGATAATTTTGCGCGAGGTGCTGGGATTGCCGAAGGCGTTGCAGGAGCCGGGCATGGGCTTCCTGGGACCCGCCGGGTTAAGGGCGAGCTAGATTCTCCAGCCTGAATCCGCGGTCAGCCTCGCGGATCAAATTCCGCTCAGCGAGCCCAGGTGATGAGGCGCAACTCGTGGGCCTGGGTGAGGACCGGGTTGACGGGTATCACACGGACGTTGAGGCCGTAGGCGCCGCTTTCCGTGGCCGAGATTTCGCCGTTGTAGAGGTAGTCGCCGTGGTCGGTCTTCTTGCAGTCGCTGAGGTCGACGACGGTCGCCTTGCCGATGCTGCTATTCGATGTCTCGCCAAAATAGGCCTGCACCTGGACGAACTTTGGTTCGATCTCGCCAAGGTGCACGCGGGCGGAAACGCCGAGCTTCTCGCCCACCGTCACACTCAGCTTCTCCTCGGAGGCGAGATGCACGTCGGAGATGCGCACCTGCGGCCAATCATGGCGGATGCGCTCCTTCCATCGCGCAATCTCGACGGCGTTCGCGCAATTGTGCTCGAGCAGTTCGCGGTGTTTGCCGGCGGCCGGCTCGTAGAGGCGCTCGTTATACTCCTTGACCATGCGGTGCGTGTTGAAAACGGGGGTCACGCTGCGGATCGATTCGCGCATCAATTGCAGCCACGCGATGGGCAGGCGGCCGTCGGGTTTCGCGTAATAGAGCGGGATGACCTGGGTCTCGAGGATGTGGAAGAGACTGGCCGAATCGACCTCGCTCTGGAACTCGGGCTTGAGGTTGGGGTCGAGCGGATCCTTGATCTCGGCGCCGATGGCCCATCCGTTCTTGCCGTTGTAACCTTCGCACCACCAGCCATCGAGCACGCTCAGGTTCATTCCGCCGTTGGGCGGCAATTTCATGCCGCTGGTGCCGCTGGCCTCGAGCGGGCGCAGCGGGTTGTTGAGCCAGAGGTCGACGCCCTGCGTGAGGCGGCGCCCCACATAGATGTCGTAGTCCTCGACAAAGACGACGCGGTTCTCGAACTCCGGCTCGCGTGAAAAGCGATAGACCTCCTGGATGAATCTCTTGCCGCCGTCATCCTTGGGATGCGCCTTGCCGGAGAAGACGAATTGCACGGGCTGATTCTTGTTCGCGAGGATGCGGCGGAGGCGGTTGAGATCGGAGAAGAGGAGCGTGCCCCGCTTGTAAGTGGCGAAGCGGCGCGCAAAGCCGATGGTGAGCACTTCGGGATCGAGCAGCAGGTTTGCCTTGCGGATGTTTTCCATGCTCTCGCCGAGCCGCTCGCGCTGGGCGCGGACGCGGGCGCGGACGAAATCAATGAGCCGGCTCTTGAGCAATTGATGAGTGGACCAGAGCGTCTCGTCGGGGATGTCGATGACGCCGCGCCAGAAGTCCTGGTTCATCAGGTTTTCCTCCCAATCGCCAAGATACTTGTCGTAGAGGTCGGAGAACTCGGGCGCCATCCAGGTCTTGGTGTGGATGCCGTTGGTGATGCTGGTGATGGGCACCTCCTCGCGCGGGACGCCGGCCCAGACATCCTCCCACAAGCCGCGGCTCACCACGCCGTGGAGCGCGCTGACGCCGTTGGCGTGCCGGCTGGTTTGCAACGCGAGGATGGTCATGCTGAAGGCATCGGCCGCGTTTACGCTCGCCTGCCCTCTGCTGAAGAACTCGTCGAAGGTGATGCCGACCTTGCCCGGGAATTCCCAGAAATAGCGCTCCATCAGCTCGCGCGAGAAGGCGTCGTTGCCCGCGGGCACGGGAGTGTGCGTGGTGAAGATGTTGCCGGAGGCGACCAGTTGCAGGGCGGCGTAAAAGTCGAGCTTCCGCTCCTGGACGGCGCGGCGGATCAATTCGAGCGAGAGAAAGGCGGCGTGGCCTTCGTTCATGTGATGGACGTCGGGCTCGATGCCCATGGCGCGCAACGCGCGCGAGCCGCCCATCCCAAGCACGATCTCCTGGCGGATGCGCATTTCCAAATCACCGCCATAAAGCTGCGCGGTGATGAGGCGGTCCTCGGCGCTGTTCTCGTGGATGTCGGTATCGAGCAGGTAAAGCGTGATGCGGCCGATGGCGAGCTGCCAGACCTTTGCGTAAACCTTGCGGCCCGGCAGATCGCAATCGACCAGCAGCGGCTTGTCGTCGATGCGCACCTCGACCAGTGGCAGGTGGTGGAAATTCTGGTTGAGCGCGACCGTTTCCTGCCAGCCATCCTTGTTAATCTGCTGGCGAAAATAGCCGTGCCGGTAGAGGAGGCCGACGGCGCGGAAATCGAGGTTCAGGTCGCTGGCGGATTTGCAGTGGTCGCCGGCCAGGATGCCGAGGCCGCCGGAGTAATTGGGCACGGACTCGTGGAAACCGAACTCGGCGGAGAAATAGGCGATCGAGCAGCCGTTCTTGCGCTGTTTGCCGTAGGTGTCCTTGCGCGAGAGGTAGGCCTTGAATTTTTTGTAAATGGCGTCGAGGTCGCGGATGAATTCGTCATCCTGGGCGACCTCCACGAGGCGCGCCTGGCGCGAGAGCTGGAGCATGCGCAGGGGATTGTGATTGGTCCTGTCCCACAACGCCGGATCGAGGTGCCGGAAGAGCTTGCGCGCGGACGGCTCCCACGTCCACCAGAGGTTATAGACCATCTCCCGCATCGGCTCGAGTTCGGCGGGCAGTTTCGGTACTACGTTGTACGTGAAGAGTGGCTGCATGTTTTCGGTTGTCCTGTTTTGCAGGGGGGAACGCGGGAGGTTATCGCCCCGGGGACCGGTGACAAGAAAAGAAGTCGGGCCCGGGCGGAACGGTTCAACCCCGCGAATCGCCAAGTGATCGAATTCTACCGGCGCCTCGGCTTCGTCCCGGACGATGTGACCAGCATGGGAAAGCGGCTGGTGGATGGACCGTCCGCCGCGAACGGGTGAATGCGCCGTCGTATCCTATTCGGACGCCGGCTTTTGGCTGCCGGGGCGCGATTCGAGCCACTTCTGGAAAGACCGTGGACTTTCCCCCGAGGCTCTGCCTGCCAGGACGCCTTCAACACTGATATCCTCGTCCAGGTCGGGCCAATGAACCCCTTCGCCTTCCCCGATAAGCCGATAGTTGTTTCGCTCCTCCGGCGAGCCATGGACAAGCCGGGGATACCATACCAACGGCGCGGAAAGGCTGCGCCCATCCGCCAATTCCATGATGAGCGCATCGTCGGTGACGCGAACGGCGGCCGCCTTGAGAGCGGCGCTATCAATCTGCAAAGTAGTCATGCCAGCCTTTCAAGAGTAATTCCTGGGTTTCGGAAATCAAACGGTACTTGTCTTTAGCCCCGTTTCACCGCACCCCGGCCACCTCAAATCCCTCCGCTTCAAGAATTGCCCGCACTTTGGCGGGCTGATCGCCTTGCAATTCGATTCGGCGCTCTTTCATTGTGCCGCCGCAGCCGCAGCCGGCGCGCAGTTTTTTCGCCACGGACTCAATGACGGTCACGGGCAGGTGGGTGGCGAAGTCATCCACGACGATGACGGTCTTGCCGCCGCGATGCGCGGTCTCCCTTCGCAGCACGACGCGGCCCATTTTCCAGAGAGGCTCGTGCGCTTTCACCGGTTCGGCTTTGGCCGGTTCGCCCGGCGGCAGGTCGGGGAGGTTTACCCCGGCGAAGGCGTTGCCCACTCCGCCCAGCGGGACGCGCGGGCCGCCGGTATCGATCCGTTTTTTCGGGTCGGGGCGCATCGCGTCATCGTACCCGACACGCGGCGGGCGTCATCAGCTTTCTTGCGCGGCGGCTGCTTTTGCCGGAGAGTACGCCCCTTTTTTCATGCAGGCTGAAATTTCCAGGCGGCGCACGTTCGCCATCATTTCGCATCCGGACGCGGGCAAGACGACGCTGACCGAGAAGCTGCTGCTCTACGGCGGCGCGCTGCAACTGGCCGGCTCCGTGAAGGCGCGCAAGGACCAGCGCGCGGCGACGTCCGACTGGATGGAACTCGAGCGCAAACGGGGCATTTCGATCAGCTCGACGGTGCTGCAATTCGATTACGCCGGCTACCGGGTGAACCTGCTCGACACGCCGGGGCACAAGGACTTCTCCGAGGACACCTACCGGGTGCTGACGGCGGTGGACGCGGCCGTCATGGTGATCGACGCGGGCAAGGGCATCGAGACGCCAGACGCGGAAGCTGTTCGAGGTGTGCCGGCGGCGCGGCGTGCCGATCTTCACCTTCATGAACAAGGTGGACCGGCCCATCCGCGATCCGCTGGCGCTCGTCGATGAACTGGAAAGCGTGCTGGGCATCGGGGCGTTCCCGGTGAACTGGCCGCTCGGCGCGGGGCCGGGATTTCGCGGCGTTTTCGACCGGCAGACGCAGCAGGTTCACCTCTTCGAGCGGACCAGCGCGGGGGCCTACCGCGCGCCGGTGACGATCACCGGCCTGAGCGATCCGCTGGTGCGGGAGAAGCTGGATGCCGCCGACTACGCGCGCGTGACGGAGGAGCTGGAGATGCTTGAAATCGCCGGGAAGACTTACTCGCAGGAGGAAGTCCTCGCGGGCCATCTGACCCCGGTTTTTTTCGGCAGTGCGATGAATAACTTTGGCGTGCAATTGCTGCTCGATTCGTTTCTCGAGCGCTCGGCGCCGCCGGGTCCGCGCCGCGCGGGCGAACGTCTCATCGAGCCGGAGAATCCCGCCTTCTCGGGGTTCGTTTTCAAGATCCAGGCGAATATGGACCCGCGGCACCGCGACCGGATTGCGTTCGTGCGCGTTTGCTCGGGGAAATTCCAGCGCGACATGGTGGTGACGCACGCGCAGATCAGGCGAGAAGGTGCGGCTGTCGAGTTCGCACAAGTTATTCGGGCAGGAGCGCGAGACCATCGATGAGGCGTGGCCGGGAGACATCGTGGGATTGGTGGGGCACTCGGGGCTGGGAATCGGCGACACGCTGACGGAGGACCCGTCGATCGTCTTTCACGAGATACCGAGGTTTCCCACCGGAGTGTTTCGCCTACCTGCACAATCCGAATCCGGGCAAGTTCAAGCAGTTCCGCAAGGGAATGGACCAGTTGCTCCAGGAGGGCGTGATCCAGGTGTTTCACCTGCGCCAGGCGGCGCAGCGGGTGCCGCTGCTGGCGGCGGTGGGGCCGCTGCAATTCGAGGTGGTGCAATACCGGCTCGAGTCCGAGTACGGCGCGGCGTCGCGGCTCGAGGCCGCGTCGTGGGAATTGCTCAAATGGGTGCGGCACGGGATGAGCGCGGAGGAACTGGAGGCGCTGAAGCTGCCGACGGGATGCCGCGTGGCGGAAGACGCGGACATGCAGCCGGTGATCCTGTTTCCGACGGCGTGGACGCTCGATTATTTCCGCAAGCAGAATCCGGATGTCGAGTTATACGACCTATCGGCGGACTCGCGCGCGGCAGGCTGACAAATCAGGGTGCAGTAAGCGCGGCGTAGGGTTTGAGATACTCGCGTATCTCATAACATATCCATCTTCTTTCATCCTGGGTGAAAGGATAGCCGAATGTGATCCGGCCATCGGGCGAGTTGATCACGATGCTGCAAATCTCTCCGGAGCCGACTCCCGGCCGGTGCGTGCTGCGGACATATTTTTCGACCAAATCCACGCTGCGGACGCGCGTGGTATCGAGGTCGATGTTTTGCTTTCTCCTGCCAAACAATTCTCGATGAAACCGGATTCGAACCGGCCCCAGGTAGAGCAGGCTGCGGCCAAAGGCCACATCGAGCGCGGCATAGACCGCACCCAGGGCCAAAGCAACGAAAAGACAAAAGACAATGCCCAGCACCACCAGGCTCGCAGCGTTCCCCGCACGGGCGGACGGGAGAAGCCATCCGCACGCGCCAAACCCAATGCCGGCGGCCAGCGCGATGAAAATAATGGGAAACAGGATGGTCGAAGCCGTGAGCCCACCAGCCGGAAAAGTGAAGCCGGCCTGGCCCTCCGAGAGCCGTTCCTGGATAATCCGCGTCTGCGCCGGGCGCGAAACCGGGCCGGAGACGACGTTTGGATCCTGCTGAACGGCAATTTCGTGGCCGCATCGCGGGCACTTTAGCGCTTTCGACAACGGCTCATTGCCGGCGAAGGGATTGAATTTCGCACCGCAATTCGGGCAGGTGAAACTCGGCTCGGCCATCAAGGAAATTGGCGCGATTCGAGGGGGAGGAGGCAAGGAATTTCGTTCGTGGGGCTGCCTGGGCGGACGATATTGCGACCGCATTATCATTTTATTCTTGATAATTCGTTCTCATTTGGGCATTCCCGCTCCTCATGAAATGGTTTTTAACCTTCGCCCTGCTTGCCGCGCTTCCCGCCTTCGGTCAAAGCCCCCTCCCCAATTCCACGGCAACCTCCGGCACGGCAGCGGCTCTGCCTGAGGTCGACGTGGTGGAACAACTCAACGAGGCTCGCGATTCGATCGTCCCCAGTCTCGGCGCGACCCATATTCCATCCCCGCCAGCCAGATTCAGGTCCAGTCCCAGGGCGATAACGCCCCGATCAACCAGACCATCCTGCGCGCCCCGGGCGTGGCCGAGGATTCCTTCGGGCAGCTTCACGTCCGCGGTGAGCACAACAACCTCGAGTTCCGCATCAACGGCATCCTGCTTCCCGAGGGAATTACCGGATTTGGGATGGAACTCGACAGCCGTTTCATCCAGAACGTGAACCTGATTGACGGCGCGTTGCCGGCGCAATTTGGATTCAAGACCGTCGGCATCATCGACATCACGACCAAGGATGGCTCGGAACTCAATGGCGGCACCGCCTCTTTCTATGGCGGCAGCAACGACCAACTGGAGCCCTCGTTCCAGTATGGCGGCTACGATGGGAAATGGACCTATTACTTCGAAGGCGACTTTACCCATGATGACCTCGGCATCGAGAATCCCACGGGCAGTGACACCGCCATCCATGACATGACCGATCAATACCGCGGCTTCGGCTACATGTCGTACATTATTGACGACACAAGCCGGCTCAGCTTCTTCGGCGGCGCATCCTACCAGGATTATCAAATCCCCGACAATCCTGGCCAGATTCCGGCCTTTGACTATGAAGGAACCACGAATTACAACTCCGCGGACCTCAACGAGAACCAGCACCAGCAGAATTCCTATGGCGTGCTCGCGTATCAGAAATCGTTCGATGACTTCAACGTCCAGGCCGCTCTCTTCGAGCGTTACAGCACCGTCCTTTTCACCCCGGACCCCGAAGGCGACCTGATCTTTAACGGCCTCGCCGGAACGGAAAACCACAGCCTCAACAGCCAGGGACTCCAAATTGACGCCAGTTACACGCTCAACGACCAGCACACCTTTCGTTTCGGCCTTTACGTGGACATGGAAGAGCAGCATGCGGACGATCCGCTCGCCGTTTTTCCCGCCGACTCCTCGGGTAATCAGACCGGCGACGTGCCGTTCACGATCCATCAGGGCGATTACAAGGCCGGTGGGCTTTACGGGATCTATCTCCAGGATGAATGGAAAATCCTGCCCGCCCTGACTTTCAATTATGGCGCGCGTTTCGATATCGTGGACCAGTTCGACCACCAGAACCAGTTGAGTCCGCGAGCCAACCTTACCCTCCAGGCGACGCGCAGCACCATCCTGCATGTCGGTTACTCCAAGTATTTCACGCCGCCCTCGTTCGAGGCGGTGAGCCAGCGGGACGTGGCTGCGACGAATGACACGACCAGTCAATTTGCCGTTCAGAGAGATGATCCGGTGCGGGCGGAACGGGGAGATTATTTTGATGTCGGCGCGACCCAGCAGATCGGCTCCGACTTCAAAACGGGACTGGATGGGTATTACAAGGAAGCGGAAAACCAGATTGATTCCGGGCAGTTCGGCGCGGCCATCATCGAGACGGAGTTCAATTACGCGAAGGGCAATGTGTACGGCCTCGAATGGACCAACAGCTACGACCACGACGGGTTCTCCGCCTACGGCAACCTCGCGCTCTCGCGGGCCGAAGGCACGGACATCGACTCCCAGCAATTCCAGTTTGACCCGACTGAACTGGCCTACATCAAGAACCACTGGATCTATCTCGATCACAACCAGGCGGTCACGGCATCCGCGGGCATCTCCTACACATGGGAGAACACAAAGGCTCTATGCCGATTTCTTGTACGGCAACGGGTTGCGCGCGGGGTTTGCGAATGAACAGAAGCTCCCGCCCTATTATCCCCTTAACCTTGGCGTCGTGCAGAAGGTCCACCTCACCAGGAACGAATGACGTCAAACTCCGCTTCGACATCATTAACATCCTCGACCAAGTCTACGAATTGCGCACCGGCACCGGCGTCGGGGTCGGCGCCCCGCAGTATGGCCCCCGGCGCGCGTTCTACGGCGGCGTGAGTTTCGATTTTTGAAACTGCTCATTAAAATTCCCCTTTCATCGCGACCTGTGCTAGAATGCGGCCATGAAGCATTTCAAATCCTGCTTCTTTGCCTCGCGCTGCCCTGCCTGGCCGCGGCGGACCCGCCGCTGATCCAGGCGCAGGTCGGGCATCCCGTGGTTCAGGAATTGATGGGAGGCTGCTCGCTGAAATGCGCGTTTCCCTGGGAAACGACCGCCGTGCTGCCAGGCAAATCGCCGGTGCCGGTCTATACGCTGGATGACAACGATGAAGCGACCGCGTGGACCGATGGCGTGGTGGGCGCGAAGCTTTATTTCCAGTTCCCGAAGAAGCTGCCGAAGGAGCTGAACGATACGCCGTTCTACGGCTTCGACATCGCGGATGGAATGGTCTCGTCCGATTCCGTGTTCAAGCAATGGGGCCGCGTGAAAAAGGTACGGTTGTATTATAATGGGAAGGCGTTTGCCGACGTGGCGCTGGCAAATACGCGCCATTGGCAGAATATCTCATTCGACGACATCATGGCGCGGCAGGGCGATATCTTTTCGATGGAAATCCTGGAAGTTTATCCAGGAAACAAATATCCCACGGCGGCAATTACAGAGCTGATCCTGCAAGGGGCGCATTGAGCGGCAATTTCCGCCACCTGCCTGCGCGCCTTTGGGAGTGGCGCCGGGTGATCGATGCGGTGGCGGACGGTATCTGCGGCGCTTTCATCAATGCCCTTTTTTCTTTCTCCGCGCCAGCCCCCTCCCCCTATCTTCCCGCCGTGGCCGGCAAATATCCCACCTCCGCACTCGGCTCCTCGACCGCCGTCGAGGATTACCTCGAGCAAATTCTCGAACTCATCAATTCCAAGGGATACGCCCGGGTCGTCGATATCGCATCCGGGCTGAAGATTTCACAGGCCAGCGTGACAAACATGGTCCAGCGGCTCGACGCCGAGGGCCTGCTCAAATACGAAAAATACCGCGGCCTGGTGCTCACGACCGCCGGTGAGACGCTGGCCCGCCACATCACCCAGCGGCACCATCTGCTGACCGATTTTTTCAAGCTGTTCGGCATCGACGAACAGGTGATCCATCACGACGTCGAGGGGATGGAGCATCACATCAGCTCGCCCACGCTGCGCGCCATCGAGGCGCTCACGCGCCAGTTGCAGCGCCAGCCCGCGCTGGTCGCGAAGATTCGCCAGCAGCTCGAATCCTGAGCCGCTACTGGCCGGCGCCGGGCGAGGCCGTGGGATACCCGCCCGTGGTACTGCCGCGCGCGGGCAATTGCTGCGGCAGCCGCAGCCCGAGCGACTGCTGCTGGTTCTGCATCGAGTCCCTGATCAATTGCGCGCGAAACGCCGCGTCCTCAGCCTGGGCTTTGCGATAGCGGGTGTAGCCGAAGACGGCGACGAGCCCCACGACCGCGCAGCAAAACAGCACGGCCACTGCGGAAACGAATCCTGGTTTCATGGAGGGAAAGACCGGGGATCAGTTTTGCTTTGGGCGGTTCTTACATACGCCACTGAGCTTCAACTGATCGCAGGTAGCTTCAATGCGTACAATCTTTGAAGCAGGCGAAAAGCCAAGACGTTTCGTAATGCAATTTTCGAGCGTTTCAATGTTCCGGTCTTCGAATTCGACGATCCGGTCGCAATCGACACAGATCAGGTGATTGTGGTGCGGATGCTGGTTGAAATTGGGGTCGTAGTACTTCTGGTCCTTGCCGAAATCCATCTCCCGCAGCACCCCGCACTCGACCAGCAGCGGCAGCGTGCGGTAGACGGTCGCGCGCGAAACGGAGCTTTCGATCGCCTTGGCCATGGCGAGCAATCCCTCGGCGGTGTAATGCTTTTCCGTGCTGAAGGCCGCCTCGATGATGGCGTCGCGCTGCGCAGTCTTCCGCAGGCCTTTTTCAGCCAGAAAGCTGTAAATGCGCGTGCGAATGTCCGGGTCCATCTCCCAGTATTATACGGAGAGCGGAGGGCCGGGGCAAATTGGGAATTTCAGCGCTGCTCCTCTTTTTTCACCCGTTCCCAGAGGGCGTCCATCTCGGCCATGGGCATGCCAGCCAGTTCCCTGCCCACGCGCGCGGCCTCCGCCTCGAGCGCGTGAAAGCGCCTCACGAATTTGGCCGTCGCCTGGTTGAGGAGGATTTCGGCGTCGAACTTCGCCTTGCGCGTGAGGTTCACCACCGTAAAAAGGAGGTCGCCCAGCTCGTCCTCCAGCCTTTCGCGGCTGCCTCCGGCGATCTGCTCCTCGGCCTCGGCCACTTCCTCGCGGATTTTCTCGATGACGGAGTGCAATTCGTGCCAGTCGAATCCGACGCGCGCGGCCCGCTTCTGGATTTTCTCCGCGCGCATCAGCGCGGGCAGCGCGTTCGAGACCCCGTCCAGCACGGAGGCGCTCGCGGGCGCTCCCTTGCTCTCGCGCTCGGCCCGCTTGATTTCGTCCCATTGCTTCAGCACGGCTTCGCTGTCGCCCAGCTTGTTTTCTCCAAAAACGTGCGGATGCCGGCGGACCAGCTTGTCGGCCACCTCGGCGGCGATGCCCTCGAGGTCGAAGCGCCCTTCCTCCGAGGCGATTTGCGCATGCATGATGACCTGGAGCAGCAGGTCGCCCAGCTCCTCCTTGAAATGCGGATCGTCGCCGGCGTCGATGGCCTCGACCATCTCGTAAACCTCCTCGATGGCCCCGGCCCGCAGGCTGGCGTGCGTCTGCTCGCGGTCCCACGGGCAGCCGTCCGGCGCCCGCAATTTGGCCACGATCTCCCGCAGCCGGGCCACCTGGGGCAAAGATGTTTCCGTGCTCTTCATGCCCGCATCCTACGCGAGGGCGCCGCCGGGCGAAAATGCAAACCGGGGAAAATCGCTTGCAACCGGTCGGAAAACCCCTAATTTTACCGCCCGCTTCGCCCGCCGGAGGGCAATCCCCACCGGCGGCTTCGATTGCGGGTGTAGCTCAGTTGGTAGAGCACTTCCTTGCCAAGGAAGATGTCGCGAGTTCGAGTCTCGTCACCCGCTCCACGCCTGTATTCATCATGGTTCTAGCGAAAAAAGTATAACGTTATACTTTCAGTGCTAACGGCAAGTGCTAACAAGACGCCGAATCTCGCGGATGTCGTGGAGCATACACTCCCACCAGAAATGACAACCCTGCGCCCCTTAACGAAGAAGACACCCCCGTTGTATGCGTCAGGCAAGACTTTCATCGGCTCCGCGCCCATGAGCTTCGGCAAATCTCATTTTGCCTAGTGACGATCCGGGCGGTTTGTGGCATCCAAGGCGAGTATGCAAGTTGAAACCAAGTCTATAGAGCCGGAACTGCTTCTCCTCGATCCCAACAATTATCGCTTTCTGGACCTTGAGCAATATCGGCGAGTTGCCAATCTTGCCCGATTTGCGGAAGATGGCGTTCAGGATCGCGCGCTCGCACTGCTTCAAACCACCAAATCGTTTGAACTCGACGCTCTCAAAGATTCAATTCTGACGAACGGATTCGTTCCATTGGAGCAAATTGTAGTCGAGCCCTATCCCACAGAGGGGAAACCTACCCATTATCTAGTCGTCGAAGGAAATCGACGTGTCGCGGCAGTGAAATCGATTCTCAAGGAACAAAGAGGCGGAGCATCAGACATCGAACCTGAAAAGCTCGCAACATTAACGCAGCTTCCTGCAATTGTGATCCGCGGGACATCTGCCGAACGGGCTTCTTATCGTCAAACTTTGATGGCGATCCGCCATGTGGCGGGTATTCGTGAGTGGGGACCATACCAACAGGCCAAACTCATCGCTGAACTCTACGAAAAAGGGGGGAATTTTACCAAGGTTGCCAAAGAAATCGGCATTTCGGCCCGGGAGGTCGGCCGTCGTTATCGCGCGTATAAGGCACTGGAACAGATGGAGGATGATGACGACTGGGGTGAATATGCTCATCCAAAATTGTACGCCCTATTCCATGAGGCCATGTCTGTTCCGACGGTTCGGGACGAGTGGCTAAAATTCAAAGATTCAGACTATCGCACTCACGATGAAACCGCCACGAAGGCGTTCTATGAACTTTTGAGTGAAAGACGAATTGACGACATCACTCACGATCCGAAACTAAAATCCGCGAGAGACGTTCGAGCCCTGCGGGATATTGTGGAGAGACCTCTTGCATTGCGCATCCTATTAGACCCAGAAAGACGCTTGCAGGATGCGATAGACGCAGCATCAAGCGAAGCCTTAGCCAGTGAAGAGAGCACCTTGGAAGTGTCTCTCATGCAGGCGTTGAGCGCATTGCGCCAACCAGCCGTAGAGCAGTATGGAAATCCGACGCGCCGAGCCGTGGAAATCTGGAATGAATTGCTGGCATTCACTAAGGTAGTGGAGAAGTTCCTTCCACCGTTATCAAGTTTCCCTGCCGTAGAGTTGCCCGCTGTCAAGGAGAGCGCACCTAATCGGGAAGGCCGGGTCGAGAAACAGGAAGCAGCCATAGCGCCATCTAGCTCCCGAAAGTGAGCCGGCTCGACATTATCTACGACTCGGTCATCGCCAGAATCAGGCCGGCTGATCCACCGCGCGAACTACGGGCGGAAATTGAAGCGGTTTTTCTCGCTGAAGGTATGAGTTCGCTAAAGGCCGCAGAAAACGCTCCGAATTGGGTAGATCGTGTTCGCGACAGAATAATAGAACACAAGCGCCAGAGCGATGAGGACGGAATTCTCCCGACTGTCGCCATAAGTACGGCAAACTTCCGAATGGTTCAAGGTGCCTGTTTTATCGAACCGCACGACCCTGAGCCGGTGCAACATGCCAAACGGGCTAGGATTTGTAAACCAGAGTTGCTGGTAGCAATTCGGAGTCTCACCGACGATCAATTTGAAACTTTTGGAGGAAAAATACTCCATGAAATTGGTGCCTTGCAGGTTCGAGTTACACGCCGCGTCGGGGATCAGGGTATTGATTTCCACGGGATAGTTTCAATCGGCCGAATCGCTCAACTTCCCTTGGCTATTTGTCAACTCACCCACGATGTGACACTCCGTTTGGCCGGCCAAGCGAAAAAATACGCGCTTGAACGTCCAATAGGTCCGAATGTCGTACGGGAACTTATCGGTTCGATTGAACTCGCTCGCCACAAAGTATTCACAGGGCAAGATAATCCATTGGCAGACCTAGGCTTGTTGCCATGCCACCCGGTTATGGCGATGCTCTTTACCACTGGACGGTTCACTTCCGGGGCCATCGACCTCGCACGGGATACCGGCGTAATACTTCGAGATGGAGAACAATTAGCGGTCTTTCTGGCAGATCGCGGAATCGGAGTAACGCGTGCACAACATGGTACTGTTTTCGATCAAGTAAGATTTGAACAATGGCTTGCGACTCCGACACCAGCACCAGCACCAGCACCAGCACCAGCACCAGCACCAGCACCAGCACCAGCACCAGCACCAGCACCAGCACCAGCACCAGCACCAGCACCAGCACCAGCACCAGCACCAGCACCAGCACCAGCACCAGCATCAGCATCAGCACCACGTCAGATTCACATTCCAGTAATCCCTCCCAAATCACAGCACAATCCGCGCGCCCACTGACAAATATTTTCCACAAATGATTAAGCAACAACCGGCAATATCTATGAAGGAGAAATCACGATATGGAATCTCTGCGCAAGCCTTTCCACTACGTTTTCCAAGCACATTTCGAAGCCAGTAATTTCGTCGGCCAACCATTTCCAATTGCCATCGAGGATTGCTTTCCACACGCATGCAATGTCCGAATCGAGTTCAACGAGTAACACGTCGGCCACAAGACTCTCAAAGGCGGCCGTCAGCCCGACAATGCCTCCACCCGCGAAGGGCTCGATCAAATGGCGATCTCCGGAATTTCGTAGCCATTCCCGAATGTACGGCACCAGCCAGGTTTTACCCCCTGGGTAACGAAAAACACTACGCTTCGGAATCGAAGAAACATTGATGACAGGCGGCGGCATAAAGTGAAGAGCTACGCCAGCACTTTACCAAAAAAGCGCACGACTGTCGGCATGAATTTTCAAAATATTTCGGCTCCTGCTGAACGAAAATCGTTCCCTTGGAGTCAGCCTGACCAGATGCGATAGGCGTTCGACATGCTCTCTTCGGCAACCTTAATCCAAAAAACTATAACGTAATACTTTCTTCCGTCACCGGAATACGTCTCGAATGCAGCATTTCAGTCTCGCGAGGATTTCTTCCAGAGTGTCGAGGGTGACGTTTTGCTCCCCAATCTCGATTCGCTGGAGACTTGAATCAGTGATGCCTATTTTTTGCGCGAACTGACGAAGGGTCATATTCCCGCGCTTTTGACGCAGGAACTGTCCCAACTGCATTCGAAGTTGACGGCGCACAAGGTCATGGTGCGACATTACTTGCCCCACAAGTGGGATTTTTCGTCTTTACATGCCCTTCAGTTGCACAGTAAAAAATCCCCAGAATGAATTGCCCAAGCTGTTCCTCGCCGGACACCTATCGCTGCGAGACCGCCCATTCCCAAGGCACTTCGTCTGGGAACCTCTCTGGCACCTCAAGCGCAATCGGTTCCGGTTGGAATCTGACGTTTGCGTCACACGGTGGTTCTGTCCAACAAACTTCCAAGTTTGCCACACAAGCCGCACCGCCTCCATTTCCAAAGGAGCTTTCGAAGCGGTCCGATTCGGTCCCGCAGTTCGCAGTCGGTTGTCTTGTCCTCAGTCTACTCGGAGGTGGGTTCCTGCTGTCTCTCATTTTCAACAGCGGCATACTCATGTGTGTGAGCCTTTTAGTTCCCTTCGCTGTGCTCTGCTACGCGGTATATGCTTTCGCCGGACCTCCTCCCGAGGAAGCAGCAAAGGCGACAGCCGAATACAGGAAGAGATACCAAGAGTGGAAAAAAACATGGATTTGTGCCCGGTGCGGACACAAATGGATTCCATCCAGCCCAGAATCTTTTCCGCAAACCGATCAATAATTCTTCCGTTCCAAAACTTGCTACTCGTGTGTCATTTTTAAATGTCTAACGAAGACGTTACGAAAATGCACCACACCCCTCGGGATACTCCTACAAACAGGTCGCTCAATAGCGGCAGAAACTGGCGACCCCCAAAACCCGCCACATTGGACCCGCCCGAGCCACTAAATGCCAGCTAGTCGGCAAGAACCATTGTGTACGATTTGATTTTACCCGGAAGGAGGGCATTGTCCGGGCTTGAATGAACTACGAATGGCGCTAGCCCAAAATGTTCATCTTCAACTCTGCGGCTGTATTGCCCGCCTAGTATTGTAACAACAAAAGCGCTCGTTGTCGGAAAGTGTTGAACGTCTTCAAACACCTCCCGCCTCAAGACAGTAGGCAATACTTTTATGCCAATTTTTTTGCAGAGCCTTGCGAACTCATGGAGTGCCTCTGAATATTTTGCGGCTGTCCATCCCTGTCCGGGCTTAAAAATCTCAAACTCTACCGGCAGATAATCCGCAACGTGTACCACAAAAGTCTTCTGTTGCTCATGGGCTTTCAATTCATTTACGAGAGCCTTTACGAGAGCGAAGGCTCCCTCAGCATGTTTCTTCGGGGTATTCATTGAGAAATAGCACTTAATTAGTTTCGACCGGCACCGTAGTAGGTAAACCTTGCGTGTGAGGAAGAGGGCAAAGCGCGAAGGGAGATAATCCGGCACCGGTTCTCGGGGTCTGAGGCTCGAAAGTCCACCAAAGACATTGTTCCAAATACGCGAGGCGCTGTTGCACCCCCTGCAAAGTCGAATGCTGTTCGAAAAAGAATTGGCAATCATCCGCTGAAACGGGAACTCGTTCAACGGTAATTCCAGCGGCATTGCAAAGCACTTCAAAGGCAACGAGAACCGCTCCGAACTCATCAAACGTCCAATTGAGAGCCTGTTTGAACCACTCGAAATCAGCGAGAGTAGGAAATGTCGCCACTTTGACCCGAAAAGTTGTAGCCGGATACCGGCGAGTCATTTCGTCCTGAATTGCGCTCCGCACAGCGTCGAACGCTTTCTGTGCTTCGTTTTTGATATCTGGCATACACCGAAAATAGCAAACCGGCCGGCTCATGGCAACGCTTTGACAGCCGGGGCGGGACTAAAATGCGACCGTCAGCGCCTCTGTTACCTAATCGAAGCGCTGCGACCAAAATCGAAAAAGTATAACGTTATACTTTTTTTCTCGGATGGCCGATTATTCGCAAAACCTGCATTGCCTCTGGGCCAGGGCAGTATAGGATTTCCTCCGTGAAACCTCCATTAAACCGTGCCGAGTGGGAATTCACCCGTGTACCACGGGAAGATTTATTGGCCTGTATGTACCACGAATATCTTCGCGAATTACGAGAAGTCAGGATCGACAAACCGTGGATGTGCCTAACAAAAGCGGAACGAAATGCCTGTAAGGGACTGTACGAGGTCATGTATCGCTACGATTGGGGCTCCGACGGCGATTTGTGGGCCATGTACGAAGCTGACTCCCTCCGTGAACCCATTGAAGTCGAAAAGACAATCTCTGGCCCACGGATCAGAGTAAAATGGGTGTTCGAGGACGACCAGATATTAGAGGCAGTGAAGAAATTCCTAAAGAAGGCGCGACCGAAGAAGACCCGAGCAGACAGGCGGGGAAAGAAGCTGAACGAATTCCAAGCAGCGCTTGACAGAATTGGAGTGATGCGCCTTTTGCACCACATGAGGCCGAGCGAACTGGAGAGAGTTGATCCCAAGGCTTTCGATTTCTTGAAGCGCCGGAGAAACGACCACTTCAAAGATCGAAAGAAGGCCTTCCAACTCTACCGCAAGCTTTTCAACACGAAAAAGCCGTGGATGCGCGACGAGCCGCGCTCATGGGAGACAGCGGCGAGACGTTCTCAGTAGGGACGAAATCTGAGGGATTTTCGCACCCGTGTAGAAATTTCGGGTGATTTTCTCCCCATTTCTGCCGTCAATGTCTCCTTGTAGAACTTGCGGCATGAAATTGACCTTCAAAACAAAACCTATACTACCTGAATTCTGCGTCGCCGATGAATGGGTGAGACTGCCCAAGCCACGCGAAAAGTTCATGGGCATGTCCAGGACAACCCTATTCGAACTATGCCTTCAAGGGAAAATCCGCTCAATCGTGATTAAAAAACGCTATGCGGTCCGGGGTATCCGTTTGATCCATCTGCCCAGCCTTCGCCAATTCCTTCTCTCGAATTCCAGCGGCGGAAGCAATAAGGGGGAAAATGGCAAGCCTCTGTAACACCAGGATAATATGAACAAAAATGTTTCACTCCAAGAAGATTTCAGTGTGTTAGACACCGTTTTCTTTAAACAGGAGCGTCTTTTAAAAAGCACATATTTACCACCGGCATGGAAAATAAGAAAAAAAGGAGACTGGTGTTTATGCAAGCATCGAGAGACGGGATTGCGCGCGAGCTTCATGGAAATGCGGATGGAATACGCCGCGGTCTCACTCCCTCGCGCTTTGTTCGGCTGCAATTCCCGCGTAATAGCCTCACAAAACGCCATAAACCGGGCTGTAAGCCGCGTTTCCGATATTTTAGATGAGATTACCCACCCTCCGGCTTCCCAGCCCGTGTACACCCGTCTTGATCTGGTGTGGCAAGTGAAAGGCGACATCAGACAATTTATCTTGGCGTACAAACATGCCCTCACCCCATTCGTACACACAGGTGCCGCAGTTTACACTGACAGCAGCCTTCGATGGGAAGGAACCGGTTTTCTACTTCAGATGTACGACAAAATTCTTCAAGTGGCGAAATCGCCCGGAAAAATCGTCCGCATCGAAGCGCAATTGCGGGGAAAACGTCTGGTCTCACTCATGGGAAAGAGAATCAAGCATCTCGACTTCAAAGACCTGTACGCCAAATACCGTGAAATCTTGCTCTCTTTGAATCAGACACCCGTGCCGAAGCTTCACACCCTTTCGCATATTCTCGCCTTCTGTGAGAGAAACGGAATCGACGCTGTAAGCTTCTGGAGCATAGGTAAAAACCCCGCTGTTGTTCGCAGGAAAAAGAAGGAGATTGCTGCCATCCAAATCGAATACTTGCGCCTTGACATGGCAGCCCTTTTTCCTGTCTTTGTGCCACCGAAACCCATACAGCTATTCCATCCAAAAGTCAGGAAGAATCCGAAGGGTTGTGCAAAAGCCCATTTCCAGAGCACTACAGCGCGTTTTCGCGTGCGTCCCCGGCGTGGCACAATCTTCTAAATTAGTGCCCGTTTTTTGTGACCGCTATTTGGAATTTCGGAACGAGGGAAACTCCTTCAAGGCATCGCGAAGCGTATCCATTTCGAAATGCGTGTACCTGTTGTGGGCCTCGCTTGTGTGCCCCGCCAGTTTCATCCGAATCTCTTTCGAGACATTCAGATTCGCCATTAAGCTCACGTAGGTGTGCCGCAGGCTATGAAATGTCAGGTCATTGAACCGGCGCCCTTTGCCTTTGATCTTCCGTTCATCCGCCGATGCGAAAACTCCGGCTCGATTCATCAATTTTTGAAACCTCGCGCTGAGGCCATTGCACCCGCCCGCTCTAATGCTGCGCAGTTTAGGGAAGAGAGGCGCGTTGGGATTGTCAGTGCCCACAGGCAGGCTCAAAAGATGCCGCTCCAAATCTGCCAAGAGTGGAATCTCAAGCGGCCTTCGGTTTCTGCCCTTCGAGGTTTTTTGCGGGAAATAGGAAATCGTTTTCCGATCAAAGTCGATGCTGCCCCATGTCAGCCGGGAAGCGTCACCAATGCGCATTCCAGCGCACGCCCCCAGCAGGATCATGCCCTGCCATTCGGCATCGGCAGACGCCAACAAATCCGCGATTTGCGCCTCTGTGAACGTCGAGCGCGTTGCACTTGCCGCCTGCAAAAGCTCCACAGCCTCCGCCGGATTCGTCAAAATCAAACCCTGCCGCCTTGCAAGATTGAACGGAATCCGCAGGGTTTTCACGGCCATATTCGCCGTCATCCCGCTCTTCCCGTCCTTCACCTGGGCATCGCGAAAGGTCTCTATATCCGCAGGGACGACGCTCGAAAGCGGGGCCTTCGCCTTCGCCGCGACGTGCTCCAAGAAATCGTCCACAGTCCGTTTGTATCGCTTTGCGGTGCCATCCGCCTTTGTCACTGCTTTCGATGCGCACCAGCGGTCCAAAAAATCCTCCACCGATTCCGATGCCATACGGGGCTGCCCACTCGATTCCAGAATATCATCCAAGACCTTTCGTGCCTGAGCCTCCACAAACCTGCCTTCTCGCGCCGCTTTTGCCGCCTGTTCCCATTTCAGAGCGATTGCCAATGCCTCAGACCGTTTGCGCTTCTTTGTCGAAACCAGTGCCCGCCTGCCGTCCGCAAGAGTGTACGCGCAATACCAGAAAGGAGAGCGCTTTGAGGAATGTTTGTGTAAAGAAGCCATATGGTGCTAATTATAGTGCTAACAACGCCGAGGACAACTGAAATCGCAGAAACTTGTGTGTATCAGTAGATTCGATCTCTCGGAGACGGTGTATCGAATCGCGAGTTCGAGTCTAGTCACCCGCTCGAGGTCCCGTATTGACGAAGGCGGTAATTTTCAACCGCCCATCAACTTACAACACCCACGTATGGGCGGCCCTTTTGAAAATTGACATTCGCCTATCGTGGTGTAGATGCTTTGGCCTTGCGGAAAATCCAATATCGCCGGGATGAGACCATGAAGAAGAGCGCGTTTTTAGCAGTTATCCTGGCCGGGCTGTTGTGCTCCTGCGGCAAGCAATTGCAGAATACCCAGGCGCCCGAGGCCACGCCCGCGCCCGGCGCCAATGCCGCACCACAGCCGCAGGTGCTGCAATTTCCGGACAAGGTCTCGGTGGTCCGCGCCGTTTATGGCCCGCAAGGCGGTGAATCCGATGTCACGGCGCAGGTGGCTGCCATCCTGATTTCGGGTCAGAGCACCGTGAAGGCCGACGGCGACGTCTTCGGCATCACTTCGGCGCCAGGCCAGGTGAACACGCTGACGATTCTCTTCTCGGGGGCGACCGGCAACTTCGAAGTCTCGGCCAATGACGGCCAGGTGATTACCATTCCATCCACGACCACCGTTGTAAGAAATCCGCGGCTTGCCTCGGATGGGACTTACTTTTTGCTGAGATACACCAGCGTCACCACCGACGATGGCGTGCTGGGATTCAACCCCGGGACGAAATTCAAGCTGGTGCAGAATAATGGCAGCACCATTCGCGTAACCGACGGGCATGATACGATCGACGTGCCGTCA
>CAVWMS010000016.1:0-16403 GCA_963756185.1 uncultured Verrucomicrobiae bacterium | reverse complement strand
CCGATTACATGGCGGAGACGAAAGTGGACGCGCTGAAGATCTTCAAGAGCAAAAAGGAACAAATGAAGCTGGCCGCCTATCTCAAAGAGAACAATGTCAGCGACGACGATATTGCCAGGATCCAGGATGCGGGGAATCGTCATGACCTGCTCAGGGATGCGCTGATTGCGCTGGGGGAAAGGCCGCCGGGGCGCCGGTCCGCGCCCGATGCCGCCACCTGGCTGCGCTACCTGGCGGCAGTTTATGATACCAAGAGTAGTTCGCCCGCGGCGCCCTGGCCCCGGTTTCCGATGGACAGCGCCCCGTGGCCTTTGTTGATGCCGCTGCACCATGCCTACCCCATCTGGGAGGCGGTTTATATTTGGGAGAAATACCAGGGGCTCCACGGCCCCGAGCGGTATCACGGCTACGGCCCTTATGCGTCGGGTAAGGATGAATGGGCCCGCGAGCTCCATCCCTCTCCGTGGGATTGGGGTGCCTGGCCGGACATGATTATCCACGGCGGAGATCACAGGACAATGGTGCCGATGAGCGTGGAAACAGACGTGGCCCTCTGTGCGCCGGCATTCCTGGCGGGGCAGCGGGAGCAATCGAGCCTCATGTCGTACCGGTTTGACCAAGGCTATTTCCACACCGTGATCGAGCAGTCGTCAGGGGCCGAGCCGAAGAAAACCTGGGGCAGCTGGTTGTTCAATGAAATCGGAGAGGCTCCGGGGCTCGACGAGCGGAACGAGCAGGACGAGGAGGCCATGGAGGAAGAGGAGCAGGAACGGGCGTGGGCGCATTCCGATTATCAAATCGGCCTCGCGCTGGCGATGCAATGGGGACGGGACCGTGCATGGCCGTCCGAGGATTCTCCGAGCGCGGAACGAAACGTGGCGATGGCCCAGAGACTGGAGTCCTACACTGATACGCGAATCGCCGTAAACCTCTACAACGAGTTGCCGGAACCGATGCGGAAGACGTTGGGCAAATCGCTGCTGACACAGGCGATCAAGGAAAACCCGTACAATCCCGCGCCATGGAGATTGCTCGCCGCGCAAACGGATACGGCGGGCGACGCAGCGGATCTGCTCAAAATCGCGAAGCTCGATTCGCTGGGGCCTTTCCCAAAACCGATCGAAAGCTCCGAGCACGATTATTGGGAGATGATTTTGGACGACCTGCGCCCGCAGATGCTGAATCTGCCGGCGCCAAAGCAGGCGCTCGCGACGCAAAAGCCTTCTTCGCGCGTCGCCAACTGGTAATGTTGGCACTTCAGTGTCTTGGGGCATCCAGAATCATCCGCGCGACCTGCTTCTCACGCCCTGCTTCACTCTCGGTCCACTTGAACTGATATTTTCCCGGCCAGCGCTGCGCCAGGGCGAGCGCGGCGATGTCACAAACCCGCGCATCATTGTAAACCTCTCTTCCACAGAAAGCATTCAGCCCCTTGCCACCTCCAGTGTCCACCAACTCTTCGGTTAGGAGGCGTTCTATCGCGGTCGCGATGGGTCCAACGGCCGGCTGACGCGCTACGGGCGCATTGGGGTTCTGCAGCACAAACTTTGATACCACGTCCAGTCGCGCGTTCGCCGGAAGCTTGGGCAGCGACTTCCGCAATGCCTCGATAGCTGAGGTCGTGTCGCTGTTTGCCAGGAGTGTGGCCACCTCGTCCACTTGGTAAGGAATGTCCATGTCTTCCTCTGGAGGCCCCCCTGGCAGGCCGGGAATAAATCGACCTTGCCACCGTCCTGTATCCATCTCCCCCTGTGCGATGCGCTGTTGCAATGTTTGCCATACCACTATCATTCCTGTCACCGCCTCTGCCTTCCCCCTTGCTTGGAGACCCTTTGCTGCTGCAATTTGCGAGTCCCGTCCATTACGAGATTCCAGTTGCTGCTTCAAAAATTCCACCGGCAGGTCGCCTGGCAGTTCGGCAGCCGCGTCGATATATTGGGACCGCAACCACTCCTCCGGGGCGTTGTGCACTGCCTGCTCAATCGCTCCCAGCGCTGCATCAGGATACTTTTGGACCAGTTCATTTGCCGCGCTTACCGCGTCGAAACCGCCTGTGCGCGTCGCCTCAACCAGCATTTCCTTCTCACCTTTACCGCTAACCTCGGCCCACCAAGCCTCGGCCAATTGACGCGTGCTCCTGACTTGGTTGCCATTTTGGTCCTTCTGGGGATGAAGATCGCGCCCTGATATGCGCTCCAAGGCGATCTGAGCCAGATCGCTAACTCGCATATCCGTATCGGGGTCCCATCCGTGGACCGACTCCCGAATGCAGCGTGTGAAACGCCTGTCAGCCAGTGCCGCAATCAGTTGTGGTGCGGCGGCATAGCCCAGATCTATCAGGCGGTCCAGGCACGTCGTCACCGGCTTCCAGCCATCGTAAACCTGATCAGGATACCTTCCGTACTGCATCCACATCAGAACCTTCAAATTTCGCAGTTGGTAGATGTACTCCGCCGCCTGTTCGCTCGGTGACATCTCGTCCAGTGGTTTTGGATGATGCGCTGCGTCCTCCGCGATCAGCTCCCGCAGCAATTCGGCGCATTCCTGCGCATAGGCTATTTTGTCGGACGCCGGATACCTCTTCCCGAACCCGTCGTAAACGTTCAATAGCTCCCCCCATGAAATGGTTGGGTCACCCAACTTACGTTCCGTCTCGAAGATTAGCGCATCGCCCATCTCCCGCTGCAGATTCTCCCGCAGCTTCATCGGGCGCAAATCTTTATCCCTGCCGGGCGGAATACTGGCTGCGATCTTCATCAGCGCCCCACCCGTATTCAACAGACCACGCTGCGCGCAAGCGCGACCGAGCGCGAAAATCTGCATTCGTGGGGTTACCAGGCCGGGGACTGGTCTCGGCGCATAAGCATTCGTTCCGTCTTGTTTAAACCTGCTCTGAATCGCTTGCAGCGTGTTGGTCGCCGCCATTTTGAAATCCTCGGCTTGATAACTGCACCGCCAGAGCGGGCCCGCGGGCGGATTCTTTTGGATCCGCTCCGTTGTTAGAACCGGACCATTCTCGTAGATGTCAGAATTGGGGCCGTAACACACGAAAACACTGAAGGATTTCGCATCTTCGTTGATCAGGAAACCTTCGGTGAAAACTCGCTTCGGCTCCTTGTCCTTCCCGCCCACTTGCATAGAAGCCGGAGTAAGGGCGCGCACGTATGGCAACCCTTTTACATTTGGAAAACCGAGTGAATCATACCAAGCCACCGCCTCGGAGACTTCGGCATTCAAGTCCCCATTCCCGCCGTTTTCGTTGCCGGCTTCCGCTCGCGCTCGCGCAGCTCCCCACGATAGCCCGACACAAACGATGATTATTACGAGCCGTTGAGTACGTCGACCCATGGAGCAAAGTTGATCCCAAAGGCATCAACTTTCAATCACGCAGAGCCGCCGCGATGCTTGCAGGTACTCATCACAATCCGTGATGAGTTGGGCGCCCGCTCAGAACTTCCCCGGCTCTTCCCCCGGCGTGTGGCGCTCGTTCCAGCGGATGGCGGTGCCCAATAACTCATTCCCGTCCTGAATGCCGAGCTTCTCGCGAATGTGGCCGCAGTGGACCTGGACGGTCTTGATGCTGATGCCGAGTGAATCGGAGATTTGCCGGGTGGAATTGCCCGCGCCGAGCAACCGGAATACCTCCGCCTCGCGGTCGCTCAGCAGGCTGAGATTCACTTTGCCGGGCAGCACGGGCTTCTCGGGCGGCGGCGCGGCGATCTGGCTGATGTAATGGCGGCCATCGAGCACGGTGCGGATGGCCGTGCAAATCTTGCGGGTCGATTCCCGCTTCACCACGTAGCCGGCGGCGCCGGCGCCGATGGCGCGCCGTGCGTAAATGACCGAATCGTGCATGGACAAAACGATCACCTCGACGTGCGGCGTCCGCTCCTTGATCTCCGTGATGAGGTCGAACCCGAGGCAATCGCGGAGCGAAATATCGATGATGGCGATGTCGGGCCGCTTTTTCTCGATCGCCTCGACGCAACCCTCGCGCCCCTCCGACTGGCCGCAGACCACCAGGTCGGGCTGCCGGTTGATGACGTTCGAGAGCCACTCGCGCACGAGGGGATGGTCGTCCACCAGGAAGACTCTGCGGCGAGCCTTGGCCGGGGTGCGTTCGGTTGCGACGGTCATTTTTGGGTCGGCTCGCCTTCTGTCTCGCGGAAGGAACAGGTGACAATCGTTCCCGGGTTGCCGCGCTGGAGGATCAGGCTGCCGCCGATCATAGAGGCGCGATATTGCATGTTGCGCAAGCCCATTCCCTCGCTCTGGCCGGGCTGGAAGTCGGCGGGCAGGCCGGCGCCGTCGTCCTCGATGCTCAACGTGACGAGCGAGTCCGCCTTGCCCAGCCGGATGCGGATGTTCTGCGCCCGGCCGTGGCGGATGGCGTTGTGGACCGCCTCCTGGGCGATCCGGTAAAGATGCGTCGCGACGGCGGCATTGCGGATCAGGACCGGCTGCTCGAAGTCGAATCGGCACGCAACCTTGAACTGGACCGAAAAGAGCACCGCCAGGTCGGTGAACGCGGTCAGGAGCCCCTCGCCATCCTTTTCGATGGGCGACAACCCGGCGGCGAGCCCGCGGGCCATCGAGATCGCATCCTCGATGAGGGTCACCACGCGGTCGGCGTCGCCGGCCTCGGGGCTGCCGCTTTCGGCCAGCGTCTCGGCCAGGCATTGCTCGGCGAAGGCGGTGCCCATGAGGTGCTGGCAAAGGCTGTCGTGGATGTCGCGCCCGATGCGCTGCTGCTCGCGCTCGCTGATGACGAGGACTTCCTTTTCGAGGCGTTTGCGCTCCGCCAGCTCGGAGGCCAGGCTGGCCGTCCGCTCGCGCACCCGCTGGTCGAGCGTCTCGTTGGTCTGGCGAAGCGTCTTGTCGATGGCGCGCACCGTGCGCAGGAGCCAGACGAAGATCAGGTAGGAGGAGAGGACGATCACGGGGTTCCAGAGCGGGGCCAGGTGGCTGGCGTATCTCCTGCCGGTCAGGAAATCGGCCAGCGTGTTGCAGCCGGTGCTCAGGAGGCTGAGCAGGATGCCGAACGCCCCGCCCACAAGCCAGGCGGCGATGCCGATGGGAAGCAGGTAAAAGACGGTGCAGGAGAGCTCGAAGCCGGTCGCGTAATCGAAGAGGAAAACGAGGCCCAGCGCCGCGAAGGTAAGGCCGAAGACCGCCGGCGCCGAAAGCCGGTCGAGCCTGGCGATCGTTTCGATGAAGTGGTTTCTCGAGGGCGGTTTATCCATCTTGCGCGGCGCAACCCCAGACTAACAACCTACGCAAGAGGTGGCAACCGGCTCCCTGGACGGGGCGCCGCGGCGGAGCCGGGAGGCGGGCGGGAAATTGGATGAGCGATTTTGCCCAAGGTGTCTCTTTCTGGACAACAAACCGGGCCAGGCGAACCTGGCTGAAACCACGGCTTATGGAAAATAATACGCGAGCCTATAGAGGGTAGGCAGCCATATTATGGGGGTCGAATCGGCATTTTAAGCTCGTGTGGCATGGCTAGTGCTAAATGGCCGCGAAATCACTTCCCGGCTCAGGAGCCGCAACAAACTAAAACCATGCTGTATGTCCAATAATCCAGAACAACCACCTACAACGGGGACCCTAGGTCTCACAGGTTTGACCGTGAACGCCATGGCGCTCATCGCGCCCGGAGCGTTCCTCTGGTTGACCTTCCAAGAACAATCGCTCTACGGAGCACCGATGGCAGGCTGCGCCATGTGGTTCGGAATCCTGACGGCGCTGATGCTGTGCTATGCCACGGCGATCAGCTACGCGGAGCTTTCGAAACTCTATCCCGGCGCGGGCTCATCCTATCTTTACACGGAACAAGCCTTCCTCTCGAAGACGAAGATGTTCAAATTTTCGCGAATCGCCAAATTCGTCGTCGGGTGGGCGAGCCATCTGTACTACTGGGTTTATCCCGGGAGTGATGGTGGGAGTGACGGCGATTTTCTGCGGTTACATGGCGAACCAGTTTTGGCCGAACACATTCAGCCCGGCCTACAACAGTCCGTTGCTCATGATTATCGTTTGCGTGGTGTTCGCGCTGGGGGTCGGCTGGATCGCTTCGCGCGGTGTGGTTGGTTCCACTGGCGTGAACACGGCGGTGAACATCATCCAGATCACGGCGTTGATCATCTTCACCTGCATGGCGATATCGTATCGGTTGCAGCACAAGCAGGGTGACGTGTGCTGGCATCTCTCCAACGGCGCTGCGATCACCTACCAGGTCGCCCAGACCAACCAGTTGGACTCCAATAACAAGCCGATTCAGGCCAAATGGGCGGATGGCACTCCGGAGGTGGACTCCAGTGGCAAGCCGGTTTACCTGACGCAGGATGCACAGGTAGCCGACAGCGACCTCAAGAGCACGACGTTCCCGCTGCCCGCCGGCTTCTCGGTGGGCGATCCATTGCCAATGGCTGTGACGGACGCCAAGGGTAACCCGGTGCTCGACAAGGATGGCAAGATCCAGCCGCTGCCGTTCACGATTGATTATACGCCGGCCAGCGCATATAGCGGCGGCGGCGCTCCGCATAGCGCCAATGACGGTCCGCTGACGTTCAACTACCACCCCGACGCAGGCTCGGTGGTGTCTCCGCACAACCCCAGCTACCTGCTCGTGCAGGCTTGTATCGCCATTCTGCTCATCGTCGGTTTCGAGTCCGTGACCGCCATGGGTGAGGAGGCGAAGAATCCCAAGAAGGATATCGGTCGCGCGGTGCTCCTCTCGCTGACGATTCAGGCGGGGTTCTGTTACATGTTTGAGTACTTCGGTGCGAATTACTTCATGAACAACGGGTACACCATCGAAAACGCCGGCGCTTCCGGCGCCCCGATTGGCGATATGATGACGCTGGTCGGCGCGTGGATGTTTGGCAGCGCCAAGGCGGGCACTTACTTCATGTGGACTGAAGCTCTGACCGTCTTCCTGGCGCTGATTGGGACGACGCTCGCCTGCATCAACACCGGCGCCCGCGTGACCTACGCCATGGGCAAGGACAAGGAAGTGGGCGAATTCTTCGGCTCCCTGCATCCCAAGTCCAACGCTCCCACCAAGGGCATCTGGATACTGACCGTCATCTCGATATTCCTGGGTGTCCTGACGGTCGCGATGTACCTGGGCGGTTCCGCTCAGACGCCGCTGGATCCCAAGTACAACACGGCCTGGTACAGCTTCGGCATCTTCCCGGCCGGGTCGTACGCGACGAACGTGAACTCGCTGCTGATCATGACGCTGATCAGCAACTTCGGCACGTTCCTGCTCTATGGGATGACCTGCCTGACGGCGATCATCGCGTTCCGGGAGCATCACATGTTCCATGGAATCAAACACGTGGTCGTGCCGCTGTTCGGCCTTCTGGCGAACCTGGCCTGCATGATGTTCTACATCATCGGTCCGCGGTTCGTGGCCGGCATGAGCCCGAGGGAACCGTTAATCGCCTTGGGGGCAGTCGCGGTGTGGGCCATCTACGGACTCATCCACTTCGTGATTGGCAGCAAGAAGAAGGAAAAGCCGGTGTTCGTGGAAACAGCCGCGACGGCCTGACCGAACTCCAAAACATTTCCGCATACAGCATGTGTTGTGTGTGGGTTCAGAAACAAACGGTCATACCCGGGTGGGTATGACCGTTTGCTGTTCCTGCCCCCGGCGCCGGACCGGTTGACGCGGTATTGGAGTTTCGCCCGGGATCGGTTAAGGCTTTGGGGCGAAGCCCATGAATCGCCCCCTCCAATCCCCCGCCGCCGGCCTCACCCTCTTCGCGCTCGCGGGCTGCGCCGGCGCCTCGATGCGGCCCCTCTCCTCGAGACCGCCCGTGGCGAAGATCGTCCTGGCGGCGCCCTACGATGCGCCGGCGTGGGCCGGCGTGCTGCCGCCGGTGAAGTACCATGTCATTCTGCCGCCGGGCGTGTACCGGCCGCTCTATGAGGATGACAACGCCTATTATTACCAGGCGCCGTCGAAGCTGGTGGTCAACGACCTGGTCAGTTCGTTGTACGACGGGGGGATGTACGTCGAGCGTGGCGCCACCGCGCCGAGGGGATGGTATTACGTCGATGAGGATGGCACGCTGACCTCCGGGGCCTTCCGGACGCCGCCGCCGGTGAAGTGAACGCGGCGGCGCCCAGCCCGATGAAGGTCCAACCATCCGAGATCGATTCCCAACCGGCGAACCGGTCGCCGTGGCTCCGGCGTTACGAAGTCTTTGCCGGTTTCCTGGTTGCGGCGGCGATGCTGGCAATCATCGCGTGGGCGCTCGCGCAGACGTTGTTGCGCGGGATCGCGCCATCGCCGCAGGCCATTGACGCGGTGCGCCAGATGCTGCTGCCGGCGATCCGGGACAACCTCCAGCCGAAGCCGGTGGAACGTTGGATCTTCATCACACTGGCGCTGCTCTCGCCTTTTTGCGTGCTCGCGGGGCTGCGGCTCGCGCGTTTGCTCCTGGCGAAAATTCCGGCCGGCGAAAAACCGCCGGCCCGGCGGCGATTCCTCCTTGGCGGCGGCGCGCTCGTCGCGGGCGGGCTCGGCGTTTACCTGCTGCATGGCGGTGCGCTCTTCCAATACTTCGTTTTTCCGGCGTCGCCCCTGTTCGACCAGGCGATCGTCTACGCCGCCGCCGGGTTGCTGCTGCTGGCGGCGTGGCGCAAAGGTTTTCTGTGCAGCCGGCGCTGGGACCCGCCGTTGCGGCTGCTGGTCGTGGTCATCGCGCTCGCAGTCGCCCTGCTGCCGCGCGGACTCAGCATCCGGTCCATTCTTTCGACCCACGACATCAGCCCATTTGCATGGGAAAACCATTTCCAGGCGGTCGCCTATCCATTCACGCAGGTCTTCGCCGGCAAGCCGCTGCTGACGGCCGCGCCGCCGCTCTATGGTGATTACGCGGAGTTTCTGCTGCCCATTTTCAAACTGATCGGGCTTTCCGTATTCAAGTTCTGCGTGGTGATGGGGCTCATCCAGGGCATCGCGCTCGCGGCTGTGCTCGTCGTCGGGGTCGATTATTTGCGCACGCCGCTGGCGAGGGTGCTCTGCTGCGCCGCACTCATCTATTTCATCGGCAGCACCTGCCTGGTGGGGCGCCGGCCCTTTGATCCCGTTTTTCAATACTGGCCGATTCGCTTCATTTTTCCGGCGCTCTCGGTGCCGTTTTTCATGTGGACGGCGCGCCGGGCCGGGGCGTGGGCGTGGCTGGGATTCGGCATCTTCGCGGGGCTCGCCCTCATGTGGAATCTCGACACCGGCATCGCCCTTTCCGGCGCGGCGCTCTTTGTTTTGACCGTCTCGGCGATTGCAAAGCGGGACCGGCGCTCGCTCCTGGCGCTCGTCCTCACTGCCGGCGCGATGGCGGCTACCGCGGCCGTTTTCCACCTGTTCCTCGAGATGCAGGCTGGCTGGAAATCGCCTTTTCATTACACCGGCGATTACCAGCGTCTCTATTATCAATCCGGCTACATGATGACGCCGATGCCGCTGGGGCAGCATCCCTGGTGGGTGGTCGCGGCTGTGTATCTGCTTGGGCTCGGCTTCGGCATCCAGCGCGCGTTGAGGGGCGATCTTGGCGCCGTCACGCGGCTGACGCTCTTTCTCTCGATCCTCGGCGTCGGCCTTTTCACTTACTACGAAGGCCGCTCGGTCGATTTCAACCTGATGAATGCCGCGTGGCCCGCCATCCTGCTCGGCGGCATTTTCGCCGACCGGCTGCTGCGCGGCATTCGCGCCGGGCTTTATCCGCGCGGCGTCTGCTGGCTCGCGCTGCCCATCGTCTATCTGGGCCTCATGGCCGCGGTGATGCTGCCCGAGGCTTGCGCGAACATCTGGAGCTTCGGCTCCGCGCAATGGAGCGCCGCCCTTGCCCCGAGGGCTGCCGGCCGCGCCGATACCATCAATCGCCGCGTCCAGTTCATCCGCACCCATCTCGGCATGGATTCCGATTGCGTGATCCTCGCCGATTACCAAGCCGTCTATTTCATGGAAACCGGCTTCCGCTCGACCATTGACACACCCGGGCTCACCGAGATTTTTTTCTTGAAAAACGTTCGACCGGCTCCGCGATGCGCTGACGCAGAACCCGCCGCGGCATCTCTTTGCCGACCAGGCGACCCTTGAAGAACTGGGCCTCATGGACATGGTGAAATCCCGTTTCCAGCCGGTCGCGGCCTCGTCCGATGGGAAGCTCCTGTACCTCGAGCCGAGGAAAGGGATGTCCGCAAATTGACGGAGATTTTTTTGCGGGACGGAAAAATTTTGCTCTTCGCTTATCCGCTGGTCAATCGGTTCGAGTATCTTCCGGCGGATGCGCATATCGAGTCCTTCGACCGCCGTTACGCGTGGGACCGCCCGCATGGCGACGTCGCATTCTTCCGCTTGGAGCTGCGCAAATGGCACTTCGACGCCGTCCTTACCTTGCGGACCGATCCATTCGCGCAGGGGTTTCGCGCGACGGTGCGCAGCGAAGTGCTGTCTTAGCATTGCGACATCGAGCGCGACATTTTACGCGACATTTTGTGGATAACCGATGCCTTTTATATTGACATCGAGCATCTTGTGATTATATATATTGCGACACAGATGTGGAAATATACAGCGACACACCCCTGGATTTCGTTCTCGATAGATCTACGCCATGCCCCTTACACGCTCTGGATGAACTTGGGAGAGGCGGCCTCCAAATGTGAGCACATTGCGGGCGTGCCGCTTCGCCCGGACGTTGCACAGCGGTTGCATGAGGTCTACCTCGCCAAGGGCGCCCAGGCTACGACGGCTATAGAGGGAAACACTCTGACCGAGGAAGAGGTGCGCCAGCACATACGCGGAAAACTGACCCTGCCTCCATCCAAAGAGTACCTGAAGCAAGAGGTAGACAACATCATCACCGCATGTAACGCCATCGGAGAAAATTTAATAAGGGGCGGGAATGCGACCATAACGGTTGATCTTATCAGAAAAATGAATTTGTCGGTTCTCAGGAATTTACGGGTGGAGGACCATGTTGTACCGGGTGAGATAAGGTCGCAGTCAGTTTATGTTGGACCATACCTGCCGCCGCATGCGTGCGAATGTGAGTATTTACTTGGGAAGCTGTGCAAGTGGATCGAAAGCGACGTGTTCAGAGCCCCCGAGGAAAAAGACCTGATCACATTCGCCTTGATAAGAGCCATAGTGTTCCACCTTTACCTGGCGTGGATCCACCCATTTGGAGATGGAAATGGAAGAACGGCCCGATTGATTGAGTTTCAGATCATGATTTCAGCCGGAATCCCTACTCCTGCCTGTCACCTTTTGAGCAATCATTACAATCAAACCAGGAGGCAATATTACTTGGAATTGGATCGCGCCAGTAAATCTGGAGGTAATATAATTCCTTTCATTGAATACGCAGTCGGAGGGTTTGTTGAGGGACTGCGACACCAACTAGCCGCGATAAAGAATATGCAGCTGAGTGTAACATGGATAAATTACATTCACTCCAAGTTCAGCGGCGACAAAAGCAGCTCTGCTCTTCGCCAAAGAGACACCGCAATTGCGCTGAGTTATTGCGATGATCCCGTGCCAATCAGCCAGATTCCGGAGCTCACGCCAAGTATAGCCAAGGCGTATGCCGACAAGACCATCCGGACTGTTCAGCGGGATATAAAGGAGTTGATCAAACGTGGACTGATCGAGCGCGAGGAGACTGGCATACGAGCGAAATCCGAGGAAATATTGGCGTTCCTACCCCCTAAAGCGGCGCGTCCGAAGATTACCTTGGGCGACCAACTGGAATTCTTTTAACTATTTCATGCTGCGTCTTTACCCGGAAAGCCGGTGCTCCTTGAGCGCCTGCTCGACGCGCGCGTACTCCTGCCGGATGCGCGGGGCGAGCGGATGCATGGCGGCGTGATCGTTGTCGCGGCCCAGTTGCTCGAATTCCATGCACAGCACGTAGAGCTTGTCCGCGCCGAAGTAACTGCATCCGCCCGCCAGCTTGTGCGCCGCCGCCACGGCCCCGGCAAAATCCCCTTCACGCACCCCCTTGTCCAGTTGATCGAGCATCACCGGGCCCGATTCGATGAAAAGCGCCACCATCCGGTTCAGCAGGTTTTCCCCGCTGCGGGACTTTGCCGTGGACAGACCGGTCAGCAGAGCGGCGTCCACCGCCGGCGGCGCCACGCCCTGTCCGCGCGCGGGGATTCGCGCGATGACCTGCGCCAGTTGCCCGATCTCGCACGGCTTCAGTAAAAAATCGTCCATGCCCGCGCGCAGGCATGCCTCGCGTTCTCCCTCGATCGCGCTCGCCGTCACGGCCACCACCCAGGTGCGCGCGGCGCCGTCGCTCTCGAGGCGCCGCAGCGTGGCGACCGTCTCGAATCCATCCATGACCGGCATGTGGCAATCGAGCAACAGTGCGTCCCATTCCGATCCCTTGAGCGCCTCGAGCGCGTCGCGTCCGTTGGTGACAGTGACGAACGAATGCCCGAGCTGCGCCAGGCGCTCACCAAGAACGATCTGGTTGATGATTTCATCCTCGGCAACGAGCAACCGCAACACGCGGCCGGGCGTTGACGCGGCGGGGTGCTGTGCGGAAGGCATACCGGCGAAAACCTGGCAGAATTCTTGCCTCTGGAAACCCGTTTGTCCACACTCTGCGAAGGGGTCGACCCGCCGGCCTCCATCCCCCGGCGCGGCGCCGGCCCCGCGGTTTCCACCATGAAGGTATTGATTGCCGACGATCACAACGTGGTCCGCGAGGGCCTCAAGCACATCGTTGAGTCGCGGCATAGCCCGGTCAGCTTCGGTGAGGCCAGCGACGGCGCGGAGGCGCTCAAGTTGATCTGGAAGGAGGATTGGGACCTCGTCCTGCTGGACATCCACATGCCGGGCCGCGACGGCCTCGAGGTGCTGCGCGAGGCAAAGAAAGCCCGTCCGCGCATGCCGGTGCTCATTCTCAGCAGCTCGTCCGAGGAGGAATACGCCGTGCGCACCCTGCGCGACGGCGCCTCCGGCTACATCGGCAAAAACGCGCCGGAAAAGGAGCTCCTGAAGGCCGTGGGCGAGGTGCTGGCCGGGCGCTGTTACGTAACACCCTCCGTGGCGCAGAAGCTGGCCAGGGAAATCGCCGCGCCCGCGGACACGCCGGTGCATGAAAAACTCTCCGACCGCGAATACCAGGTGATGAAAATGCTCGCCACGGGCAAGACGGTCAAGGAAGTGGCCGCCGAGCTGTCATTGAGCGTGAAGACCGTGAGCACCTACCGCACGCGCATCCTGGAAAAGCTGGGGCTCTCGAGCAATGTCGAGATCGCCCGTTTCGCGCTCAAATCGGGGCTGGTGGGATAGGGGCGGGCATTCGGCGCGGCATGCTTCCTGCACTTCCTGGGAAGGTTTGACGATGAGTACCAGTCTTGCAGAGCGCCTCGATGCTGATCCGACGGCTGTGCCGCGGCGAGAGGACGCGGCCGAGCCTCCCGTTTTGCCTTCTGCCCGGCGCCTTCCCAAGGCTCTCCGGCGGGCGGCGGCGCGCCTTGCGGCGCTGCGCGATGCCGCCATGGACCATTGCGTTCCGCCGGGGCTCGAGCGCGATACCGAGCCCTACCGGCGCGCGCGTTTGGTGACCGGGTTCGGGTTCCTCGGGTTCATTTTTGGAACGGTTTACGCCTCGTTTTACCTGCTGATTGGCCACGTCTGGGGGGCGGCGATCATCGTCGTTTGCAGTTTTGCCTTTGTTTGCGCGCCGTTTCTCCTTCGCGCCACCGGGTCGGCGCGCGTTGCCGGCAACCTCCTTTCCACGGTCCTCCTGCTCGGGTTCGGGGCGCTCTGCGCCATCGAGGGTGGCATCCGCGGCCATGCCATCGCATGGCTGGCGGCGGTGCCTCTTTGCGCGCTGCTGCTGGTCGACGGTCCGGAGAACGTCCTTCTGGTGCCTCGCCAGCGTCGCGGTGGCCTTGTTTTTCGTCGCGCTCGATCTCAATGGCATCCGGCTGCCGCTCCTTTATCCCGAGCGCTGGCACGGGGTGGTCACCGCCGCCGGCTATCTCGGGCTGGTCCTCTTTTTCTCGGTCCTCGGCCTCATCTTCGAGGGGGGACGGCGCCGCGCCTTTGGCCGCATGGAGCAGGCGCTGACCGGCGTCTCGCGAGCCAATGCGCGCCTGAAGAAACTCGACAAGGAAAAGAACGAATTCCTCGGCGTGGCCGCGCACGACCTGAAGAATCCGCTCAACATCGTGATGGGTTTCGCCGAGTTCATTGCCATGGGACGCAACGATCCGCAACGCGACTGCGAGGACGCGCGCTGCATCATCGACGCGGCGGAGCGGATGATTTCGATCATCACCCAACTGCTCGACGTGAATGCCATCGAGCAGGGCCGATTTCCGCTGGAGATCACCTCATGCGACCTCGAGTCGATCAGCCGCCAGACCATCGAGAGCTTTGCCGCCGCCGCGGAGAAAAAGGGCATCGCGGTGCATGCCGCCGGCCCGCTGGGGCGGGCTGAGGTGCTGGCCGATTCCAAGGCGCTCCACCGGATCCTCGAGAACCTCCTTTCAAATGCGATCAAGTATTCGCCCCTGGGCAGTGACGTATTCGTGCGCATCCGGGCCACGCCTGGCGGCGTTGTGTGGGAGGTGCAGGACCAGGGCGCGGGCATCTCCGAGGGCGACCAGACGCGGCTCTTCCAGAAGTTCACCAAGCTTTCCGCCCGGCCCACCGGCGGCGAATCATCGACCGGCCTGGGCCTCTCGATCGTCAAAATGCTGGCCGAGCAAATGCGTGGCAGCGTCGAATGCCGAAGCAAACTCGGCGAAGGCTCGACATTCTCTCTCCGCCTCACGCCATCCGAGGGATAGATCCACGCGGCTGTCGCGCCCACCGTGGCGCCGGGATTGAAAACTGACGGCCAGCGGTGTTGGCTTAATGAAGTCGCCCTACCTGGCGCCGTATGCCGGCGCCCCCAGCGGGCTCTGCTTCGCTTCCATCCACCAGAGCACGATCGGCGAGGCGATGAAGATCGACGAATAAGTTCCCACGATGATCCCGATCACGAACGAAAAGGCGAAATCGTTCAGCACCGGGCCGCCGAAGAAATAGAGCGCCAGCACCGTCAACAGCGCCGTGCCGCCGGTGAGAATCGTGCGCGACAGCGTCTCGTTGATCGACGTGTTCACGATCTCCGCGGCGGTATTGCCGCCGTGCCGGTCGCGCAATCCGCTGCGGATGCGGTCGAACACCACCACCTTGTCGTTGATCGAATAGCCCGCGATGCTCAGGACCGCGCCGACCATGATGAGCGACAGCTCGCGCCCCGTGAGCGCGAAGATGCCGAGCGTGATCAACAGGTCGTGCGCCAGCGCGATGATCGAGCCGAGCGCCACCGAGGTCTCAAACCGCAGGCTCATGTAAATGAAAATGCCCACCAGGCCCATCGCGAGGGCGATGGCGCTTTTCTTGGCCAGTTCCGTGCCCACCAATGCGCCGATGTGATCGATCTTCTCGAAATTCAGTCCGTCGGCCGCCAGTTTCTGCGACAGCAGGTCCTTGATCTTGTCCCCGTTTCCATAATCGGTGCGGATGCTGATGAATTCATGGTCCGTGGTCCGTTCGGATTGGATGGTCGCGCCCTGGAGCGGCGTACCCGCCAGCGCCGAGCGGACCTGGTCCGGCGTCAGCGGCACCCTGGATGAGAGCACCAGCATGTCGCCGCCGCGGAAGTCCGCGCCGAGGTTGTTCTGCCCGCGCATGACCAGCACGCCTATCGATGCCGCCGCCAGCACGATGGAAATAATCACGAACGTCTTCGCGTGCCCGACAAAGTCGAAACCCTTCGACCGGATCAGGTGCAGCATCGAGATGTTCTGGAGCTTGTTGAGCGCGAACGCCCACGAGAAACAGGTATAGGTAATCAGCAGCGACGAGAACATCGACGCCACGATGCCAATGGTCAGCGTCAGCGCGAATCCCTTCACCGGGCCGTTTGCCAGCCAGAAGAGGATCGCCGCGGTCAGGAATTGCGTCACGTGCGCGTCGAAAATCGCGCTGAACGCCTTCGAGTACGACGCCTCGACCGCGGGTTTCAACGGCTTGCCGTTGTCCAATTCCTCGCGCAATCGCTCATAGATCAGCACGTTCGCATCGATGGCGATGCCAAGGCTCAGGATCAACCCCGCGATGCCCGGCAGCGTCAGCACGCTGTTGAACATCGCCAGCGAGCCTACCACCATGACGCAGTTGATCAGCAGCGCCACGATCGCGATGAACCCGACAAACCGGTAATAAATGATCATGAACACGGCGACCAGCACCAGGCCGGCCAGCCCCGCGTAGATGCCGCTCTTGATCGACTCGGCTCCCAGCGTCGCCGATGCCTGCAATTCCTCGTCGATGTGCACCGGCGTCCGCAGCGGGTTTTGCAGGACGCTCGCCA
>CAVWMS010000015.1:0-776516 GCA_963756185.1 uncultured Verrucomicrobiae bacterium | reverse complement strand
AGCCAACGGCCTGCCCGAGTCGATGCTGGCGCACGCCAAGCAGCGCACGCAGCAGATCATCGAGGCCTGGGAGCTGGTCCGCGAGCGCCGCGGCATCCGCTGAAGTCTAAGCGCGCTGCGCCCACTGCGCGATGACGGCGTGCATGGCGCGCACCCCGTCGGTGAGCGCCGCCGGCCCCGGCTGCAGGATGAGCGATGACTTGATCTCGCACAGGCAGTTGTCGCGCACGGCGGGGACGGCCTGCCAGCCCGGGCGGGCGGCGACCTTCGCCGCCTGGAACTTCTTGCCGCACCAGGAGCCGAGCACGATGTCCGGCGCGCGCCGCACCACCTCGAGCGGATCGGCGATGATGCGATCGCGCCCGAGCGACGCCCGCGCGAGCTCCGGGAAGCAATCCTCGCCGCCGGCCACGCGCGATGAGCTCCGACACCCAGCCGATGCCGCTGATCAGCGGATCGTCCCACTCCTCGAAGTAGACGCGTGGGCGGCGCGGCAGCTGCGCGGCCTGCGCCTGCAGCTGCGCCAGTCCCGCCTCGAGCTCGCGCGCCAGCGCGCCCGCGCGCTGCTCGCAGCCGATCATGCCGCCGAGCATGCGGATCATGCGCAGGATGCCCGCGACGCTGCGCTGGTTGAAGACGTGCACCTCGATGCCGGCGCGCACCAGTGTCGCGGCGATGTCCGCCTGCAGGTCCGAGAAGCCGAGCACCAGGTCCGGCTGCAGCGCGACGATGCGCTCGGTGTGCGCGCTGATGAACGCGGAGACCTTGGGCTTCTCGCGGCGCGCCCGCGGCGGACGTACCGTGAAGCCGGAGATACCCACGATGCGCCAGTCCTCACCCAGCAGGTACAGCGTCTCGGTGGTCTCCTCCGTGAGACACACGATCCGCTGCGGGAATTCCTGGCTCGGCGACATGCAACACCGCACGGTAGGCGCCGCGCACTGTATCCTTAACGCATGTGGGCGCGCATCTGGACGTTCCTCGACTGGTGCTTCTTCGGCCCGGCATCGGACCGTCCCGGGGTACTGGGGGCGACGCTGCGTCTGCTGCGCTATCCGTACGCGGTGGTACGCGACCTGGCGCGCGGGGAGATCAACCTGCGGGCCATGGGGCTGGTGTACACCACGCTGCTGTCGCTGATCCCGCTGCTCGCCTTCAGTCTTTCCATTCTCAGGATCTTCGGCGGCCACCGCGACATCGAGCCGATCGTCTACGAGTTCTTCCGCCCGGTGGGCGGCGCCGCGGCGACCGAGCTCACCGGCCGCGTCGTGCAGTTCGCGCACCGCGTGAGCAGCGGCGTGGTGGGCTCGGTGGGACTGGCGCTGCTCGCCTGGACGCTGGTCGGCACCATCAAGAAGGTCGAGGACAGCTTCAATTTCCTCTGGCACGTGGACCAGCCGCGCAGCTTCGCGCGCCGCATCGCCGAGTACACCACGCTGCTGATCGCAGGTCCGGTGCTGCTGGTGGCCTTCGTCGGGGTGTCGCACGCCGCCCTCGCCAGCGCGCCGGTGCAGGAGATGGTGCGCCTGCCGCTGCTGCAGCGCCTGCGCGGCACCGGCATCAGCCTTGCGCCCTACGCGATGGTGACCGCATTCTTCACCGCGCTCTACATGCTGGTGCCCAACACGCGCGTGCAGTGGCGCGCCGCGCTCACCGGGGCGGTCGTCGGCGGGGTGCTGTGGGCGGCGATCGGCAAGATGTTCACCGCCCTCGTGGTCTATTCCACGCGCCTCACCATTGTGTACGCGGGCTTCGCCTTCGTGGTGGCGGCGCTGCTGTGGACCTACTTCGGCTGGCTGATCCTGCTCGCCGGCGCGCAGCTGTCGTTCTACGTGCAGAACCCGAGCTACCTGCGGCTCGGCTTGCAGCAGTTGCGCCTGTCGAGCGTCGAGCTCGAGCAGCTCGCGCTCAAGCTCATGTACTTCGTGGGACGCTCGCACGTGGCCGGCGGGCGGCGCTGGACGCGTGAACGGCCTCGCCAACGAGCTCGGGCTGCCCGGTATCGCCGTGGCGCAGATGGCGGCGACGCTCGAGCGGGCGGGACTGCTGATCGTGACGGACTACGACGAGCTGGTGCCGGCGCGCGACATCTCGCGCATCGACGTACACGAGATCCTCGACATCGCGCGCAACCAGCGCAGCGGGCACGTCGCCCCGCGCCACCTGCCGATCCCGCCGGTGGACCGCCTGCTGGAGAGCGTGGAAGAGGCGTGGCGCAGCCGCTGCGCCAACCTCACGCTGCGGGACCTGGTCGATGAGGCGCCGCGCCCGGCGCTGCACCTGACGACGCGCCTGACCTCCGGGCGCTGAACAAGCCGCCTTACTCCCCCGCGATGGTCATCTCGCCGATCAGCAGCGACGGGGTACGGATGCCGCCGCGCACGTCGAGATCGTCGCCCAGCGCGACGATGTCGCGGTACATCGGCTTGAGGTTGCCGGCGATGGTGATCTCGTGCACCGGGTAGGCGATCGACGCCGTTCTCCACCCAGAAGCCGCTCGCGCCGCGCGAGTAATCGCCGGTCACCCCGTTCACGCCCTGCCCCATCAGCTCGGTCACCAGCAGCCCGGTGTGCAGGCGCGCGAGGAACGCCGCGGGCGCGAGCCCGCCGTGGCGGCTCGTGACGATGAGATTGTGGACGCCGCCGGCGTTGCCGGTGGTCTTGAGCCCGAGGCGCCGCGCGGAATAGCTGCCGAGCACGTAACCGCTCGAGCACGCCGGCGCTCACCAGCTCGCGCTCGTGCGTCGCGGCTCCCTCCTGGTCGAACGGCGCGCTGGCGAGCCCCTTCAGGATGTGCGGCCGCTCCTGCATGTCGAGGAAGTCCGGAAAGACCTGCTCGCCGGCGGCATTCAGCAGGAACGAGGACTTGCGGTACTGGCTGGTGCCGCTGATGGCGCCGATGAAATGCCGGAACAGCCCGCGCGCCACGTCGGGGGTGAAGGCCACCGGCGCCTTGCGCGTCGCGAGGCGCCGCGCGCCGAGGCGCGCGAGCGCGCGCTGCCCGGCGGTGCGCCCGATGAGTGCGGCGTCGCCGAGCTCGCTGGCATCGCGCGCGATGCTGTACCAGTAGTCGCGCTGCATGTCCTCGTCCTGCTGCGCGAGCAGCGCACAGCTGAGCGAATGGCTGGTGCTGGAGTAGCCGCCGAGAAAGCCGAGCGAGTTGCCGTACACGCCGCTGTGCCGCTGGCTGCTGACGGCGGCGCCCTCGGAGTTGCTGACGCGCGGATCCACCGCGAGGCCCGCCGCTTCGCACTCGCGCGCCAGCTCGATGGCGCGCTCCGGGGTGAGCTCCCAGGGATGATCGAGATCCAGGTCGGGGATGTCGCGCGCCAGCGCCTCCGGCTCGACCAGCCCCGCGTACGGATCCTCGGCGGTATAGCGGGCGATGGCGCAGGCCTTGGCGACGGTCTCGCGCACCGCCGCGGGCCCCAGGTCCGCGGTGCTCGCCGCTCCCTTGCGCTTGCCGAAGTACACCGTGACTCCGAGTCCGCGATCGCGCTGGTACTCGACCGTGTCGACCTCGCGCAGCCGCACGCTCACCGACAAGCCCCTGGCTCACCGAGGCGTCCGCCTCGCACTGCGAGGCGCCCTGGCGATTCGCCTCCTCGAGGGCGAGCGCGGCGACCTCGGCGAGTTGCGCCCGCGGGTCACTGCGGGCGGGTCGGGTTGCGGGGTAACTGCGTTCATCGTTCGGCTAAGCTTGGCTCGCGTGGCGTGTCGTAGAGTGTACACGAGTGAGCGACCGCGGTGAGCGACGATCGCCGACGATGATGAGGGCGAGGACCGCCCAAGCAAGAGCGCGCGCAAGCGCGCCGCGCACGCGGCCCAGGAGCTCGGCGAGCAGCTGGTGCGCCTCCCCGAGGCGCAGCTCGCCGCGCTCGCCCTGCCCGAGCCGCTCGCCGAGGCGATCCGCGCCGCGCGCAGCATCGCCAGCCGCGCGGCCGCGGCGCGCCAGCGGCAGTACATCGGCAAGCTGATGCGCGCGGTGGATCTCGCGCCGCTGCAGGCGGCGCTCAACGCGCACAGCGCCCGGGCGGCCGAGGAGAGCGAGCGCTTCAAACGCCTGGAAAACTGGCGCGAGCGACTGCTCGCGGAAGGGGCGCCGGCGCTCGCGGAGCTCAAGCGCTGGCATCCACAGCTCGACGATGCCGAGTGGGCACGACGCATCGAGGCGGCGCGCAGCGAACGCGAGCGCGGCGCCGGCGGCGCGGCGGCGCGCGAGTTGTTTCGCGCTCTGCGCGCATTGTTCGCTACAATGACCGCAGTGAAACCGCTGGTCGGCATCATCATGGGCTCCGCGTCCGACTGGGAGACGATGCAGGCGGCCGCCGAACTGTTGGACAAGCTCGCCATCGCCTACGAGGTGCGCGTGGTGTCCGCGCACCGCACGCCCGACCTGCTGTTCGAATACGCCGCCGGCGCGCGCGCGCGCGGCCTGGAAGTGCTGATCGCGGGCGCCGGTGGCGCGGCGCACCTGCCCGGCATGACCGCCGCCAAGACCATCCTGCCGGTGCTCGGCGTGCCGGTGCAGTCGAAGTCGCTCGGCGGTCTCGATTCGCTGCTGTCGATCGTGCAGATGCCGGCCGGCGTACCGGTGGCGACCTTCGCCATCGGCGCTGCGGGCGCCACCAACGCGGCGCTGTGCGCCGCGGCGATCCTCGCCAACAAGCACCCCGCCATTGCCAGCCGCGCTCGAGGCCTTTCGCGAACGGCAGACGGCCGGCGTGCTCGGCCATCCTGATCCGCGCGCGCCTTCGCGCTCATGACGGTCGGCATCGTGGGCGCCGGCCAGCTCGGCCGCATGCTCGCTTTGGCGGGTTACCCGCTGGGACTGGATTTCCTGTGCCTCGACCCGGCACGCGATGCGCCCGCCGGCCAGGTCGCGCCGCTGCTGCAGCGGCGCGTTCACCGACCGCCGGCTGCTCGCGCGGCTGGCGCGTCGCTGCGAGGTGATCACCTTCGACTGGGAGAACGTGTCGGTGGCACACCTCGCGGCCGCCTCGCGGCAGCACCGGCGCGCGCATCTGCCCGCCGGTCGCGGCGCTCGCCGCCGGCCAGGACCGGGTCGCCGAGAAGCGCCTGTTCGAGCGGCTCGGCATCCCCACCACGCGCTGGCGCGCCGTCGGCTCGGCGCGCCGCGCTCGCGCGCGCCATCGCCGCGGTCGGCATGCCCGGGGTGCTCAAGACGCGCCGGCTCGGTTACGACGGCAAGGGCCAGGCCGTGGTGCGCACGGCGGCGCAGGCCGACGCAGGCGTGGCGCACGCTCGGCGGCGGTGCCGCTGCTGTACGAGGAATTCGTGCCGTTCGACTGCGAGGTGTCGATCATCGGCGCGCGCAGCGTGAGCGGCGAGATCGCCGTCTACCCGCTGTGCGGCAACGTGCACGGCGCGCGGCGTCCTGCGGCTGACGCGCGCGCCCTTCGGTCCGCCGCAGCTGGCAGCGGCGCGCCGCCGGTTACCTGCGGCGGGTGCTGCGGCACTTCCATTACACCGGCATCCTCACCATCGAGTTCTTCGTGCAGCGCGGCCGGCTGATCGCCAACGAGATGGCGCCGCGCGTGCATAACTCCGGCCACTGGACCATCGAGGGCGCGGTCACCAGCCAGTTCGAGAATCACCTGCGCGCCATCCTCGATCTGCCGCTCGGCGCCACGCAGCCGCGCGGCTACTCCGCCATGATCAATCTCATCGGCCGCCTGCCGCGCGCGCGCGGCGCTGCTGGCCATGCCGGGCGTGCACCTGCACGACTACGGCAAGCAGCCGCGGGCCGGGCGCAAGGTCGGCCATTGCACGCTCGTCGAGCCGACCGCGGCGCGGCGCGACGCGCGTGCGCAGCGCCTGCTGGATGAATTGGCCGTGGACGTACGCATCCCGTAACATCGGTCGTGAGCCACAGCCATGTACCTGGAGCCCTTCAAACTCAAGGAGTTGCCGTTCCGCCTAAGCCCGGACCCGCAATTCCTGTACCTGTCGAAGCAACACGCCCGCGCCAAGGCGTACATGGAGTCGACCATCTGGTTCACCGACGGCTTCGTGGTGATCACCGGCGAGATCGGCTCGGGCAAGACCACCCTGATCGAGTCCTTCCTCAAGGAAGTGCCGGCGGACGTGGTGGTGGCGCAGATCAACCAGACGCAGGTGTCGGCCGATCGACTTCCTGCAGGCGGTGCTGGTGCAGTTCGGCTTCTCGCCCTTCAAGATGCGCAAGGCCGAGCTGATCAGCACGCTCAATAACTTCCTCATCGAGCAGTACGCGGCCGGGCGCAAGGTGCTGCTGATCGTCGACGAAGCGCAGAACCTGTCCATGCGCGTGCTGGAGGAGATCCGCATGCTCTCCGGCGTCGAGACCACCAAGGAGAAGGTGCTGCGCATCATCCTCGCCGGGCAGCCCGAGCTCAACGACAAGCTCGATGCCCCCGAGCTCGAGCAGCTCACGCAGCGCGTGCGGCTGCGCTTTCACCTGCAGACGCTCTCGGAGGCGGAGACGCAGGCCTACGTCCAGCATCGCCTGGAAGTCGCCGGCGCCGGCGACCGCGAGCTGTTTGCCGCGGACACCTTCGCGGAGATCTTCCGCTACTGCGGCGGCGTGCCGCGGCTCATCAACACGCTGTGCGACACCGCGATGATGGCCGCCTACACCGCCGACCGCGGCGTGGTGACGCGCGCCGACGTCGCCAGCGCGGTGCAGGAGCTGCAGTGGCTGGAGTACGCCGCGCGCGGCGCGCATCAGCAGCGCCTGTCCGAGCGCGCCGCCGCTGCTGCGCGCGGCGGCCGACCGCGAGGCGGCCACCGCGCTCGGCCACCTGCTGGTGGCGACCGACGGGCGCACCGTGCAGGAAGTGCCGCTGCAGCCCGGGCGGCTGATCGTCGGCCGCACCCCCGATAACGATGTGCAGATCGACAGCCGCTTCATCAGCCGCCATCACTGCCAGGTGATCACCACGCAGAACTCGTGCGTGATCGAGGACCTCAACAGCACCAACGGCATCTACGTGAAATCCAACCGCGTGCGCCGCCACTACCTCAACGACGGCGACGTGGTGCTGGTCGGCAAGCACGAGCTGATCTACGTGGACGAGCGCGCCGCGCGCACGCGCGGCGCCTTCACCGACACCGTGCCCGGGGTGCAGCCCGAGGCGGCGCCGGCGCCGGCGCGCGACGAGCGATGGCGCGCGCCCGCCGAGGACGCGGAGCAGACGCCGAGGATGCGCAGGCGCGCTGGACGCGCCGCGCGGTGCGCTAACGCGCTTCAGGACTCGTCGTTGCCCAGGGAGTCCGGGTCCGCGTAGCGCGCGCGCAGCGCGCGGTAATCGCGGCGGCGCAGCAACACCACCACCCCGCCGAGCACGCACGCAAGCCCCAGCACCCCGACCACGAGGCTCAATGCGCCGCGGGCCGCCAGCAGGTAGCTGGCGATGAGCGCCGCCAGGCCGAACATTATGTAAGCCCAGGGCAGGCCCTCGTATACGGGGCGGGAAAGGTGCGGGATGTGGCGCGCCATGACGTGCATCGTAGCGCGTCAGGGGCGGGCGCGTCAGGACTGTCGGTTGGAATTGACGCTGCCGTGCAGCCAGTGCAGTGCGTCAGGAAAGTTTGCCGCTCAGTTCAGACCCAACATGCGGGCGACGCGCTCCAACAGCGAGGGCTTCCAGCCGTCGACATGGAAGTCGGTCTGCCCGCCCTGTTTGCGCGCGGCGTCACCTCGGCCAACAGGTCGGCCGGCAGTTGCAGCTGGGGTACCTCAGCAGTGGCTTCTTCCATCAACATCGCTTTGTTCCTCACGCTTGCGCTCACGACTGGCCTGCACGGTAAAAGGTCGCGCCCGGTTGCGACGTGTGGAGGATCACAGCTTCGGCAGCCTGCGTCATTATGTCGCCCGGCAGCGACGCGCCATGCGCTGCCGAGGTGGCCTCAGGCGGTGCCGCCGACGGTGAGTGCGTCGATGCGCAGCGTCGGCTGGCCGACCCCCACCGGAACGCTCTGGCCGTCCTTGCCGCAGGTGCCGACGCCGTCGTCGAGCTTCAGGTCGTTGCCGACCATCGAGACGCGCGTCAGCACGTCCGGGCCGTTGCCGATCAGCGTCGCGCCCTTGAGCGGCGTGCCGATCCGACCGTTCTCGATCGGCGTACGCCTCGCTCGCCGAGAACACGAACTTGCCCGAGGTGATGTCCACCTGGCCGCCGCCGAAGTTGACCGCGTAGATGCCGCGCTCGACGGAGGCGATGATCTCCGCGGGCGCGTGCGGCCCCGGGCGCATGTAGGTATTGGTCATGCGCGGCAGCGTCATGTGCGCGAACGACTCGCGCCGGCCGTTGCCGGTCGGCGCCACGCCCATGAGGCGCGCGTTGAGGCGATCCTGCATGTAGCCGCGCAGCACGCCGTTCTCGATGAGCGTGGTGCAGTGGGTGGGCGTGCCCTCGTCGTCGATGTTGAGCGAGCCGCGGCGGCGCGACAGCGTGCCGTCGTCCACCACCGTGCACTCGGGCGCGGCCACGCGCTCGCCGATGCGGTTCGGCGAACGCCGAGGTGCCCTTGCGGTTGAAGTCGCCCTCGAGGCCGTGACCGATGGCCTCGTGCAGCAGGATGCCCGGCCAGCCCGGGCCGAGCACCACCGTCATGGTGCCCGCGGGCGCCGGCACCGCCTCGAGGTTGACGCAGCGCCTGGCGCACCGCCTCGCGCGCCAGCGCGAGCGGTCGTTCGCCGGCGACCAGCTCGGCGAGCGAGTAGCGCCCGCCGGCGCCGGCATAGCCCTGCTCGCGCCGGCCGTTCTGCTCGACCAGCACCGAGACGTTGAAGCGCACCAGCGGCCGCACGTCCGCGGCGAGCTCCCCGTCGCTGGTGGCGATCAGCACCACCTCGTGCACCGCCACGCACGCTCGCCTGACGTGCACCACGCGCGGATCGATGCGGCGCGCCTCGCGATCGACGCGCTCGAGCCAGGCGACCTTCTCGGCGCGTGGCGAGCGCCGCGGCCGGATCGTGCGGCAGGTACAGCTGATGCCCGCGCCTGCGCGTGCCAGGCGCTGCACGCGCGCTGGCCGCCCTGCAGCGGCGATGGCGCGCGCGGCGCGCGAGGCCTCGTCGAGCGCCGGCAGCACGATCTCGTCGGAGTAGGCGAAGCCGGTCTTCTCGCCGGCGAGCGCACGCACGCCGACGCCCTGCTCGATGCTGGCGCTGCCGTCCTTGACGATGCCGTCCTCGAGCGACCAGGACTCCTGGTGCGTGAGCTGGAAGTACAGGTCGGCGAAGTCCACCGAGTGGCGCGAGCACCTCGCCGAACACGCGGTCGAGGCGGCCGTCGTCCAGGCCGCTCGGGCGCAGGATCAGGTCGCGCGCCAGCGTCAGCGGATCGGCGTCGCGGTCATCACTCATGTCAGCTCCCTAAGCGGCTCGACGCTGAAACGTACGATGTCTCGAGCGCCGGGAAGCTCTCGCGCACGCCCGCCTGGCGCGCCAGATCGACTTCGGCGACGGCGCAGCCGCGGCCGCGCGGCACGCGCTGCAGCACGCGTCCCCAGTAATCGACGATCATGCTGTCGCCGTAGGTCTCGCGGCCGCTCGGATGAAAGCCCGACTGCGCCGGCGCGACGACGTAGCAGAGATTCTCGATCGCGCGCGCGCGCAGCAGCGTCTCCCAGTGCGCCCGCCCGGTGGGCACCGGTGAAGGCCGAGGGCATCGGCGAGCAGCTGCGCGCCGGCGGCGCTCAGCGTGCCGGTACAGCTCCGGGAAGCGCACGTCGTAGCACACCGACAGCCCCAGCCTGCCGACCGGGCGTGTCGACGCACCGCGGCCTGCGACCCGGGCGCGACGTGCGCCGACTCGCGGTAGCTCTCGGCGCGGCCCGGAATGTCGACGTCGAACAGGTGGATCTTGTCGTAGCGCGCCACGCGCCGGCCGTCGCTGTCGTAGACGAGCGAGGCGGCGGCGACGCGGCCGTCGCCTGCCGGCCACGCAGCGGCACGTGCCGCCGACGATCCACAGCTCGCAGCCGGCGCGCGGCCGCGGCGAGGAAATCCTGCACCGCACCGCTGCCGTCGCGCTCGGCGACGGCGCGCTTGTCGGCATCCTTCAGCCCCATGAAGGAGAAGTTCTCCGGCAGCGCCGCCAGCCGCGCGCCGCGCGCGGCCGCCTCCTCGAGCAGCGCACGCGGCCTGCTCGAGATTCGCCGCCACCTCGCGGGCCCGAGGTCATCTGCATTGCCGCAACCTTCATCTCGCACCTCACTCCGCAGGCGCCACTATGGGGTCGTTCCAGGTACCCCGCAAACGCAGCGCCGTGCGCGTGCGGTCGGCGGGGTTGCCTGCAAACAGCTCGCGCAGCGACAGCCAGGCGGCCGCCATCCGCGGGGTCGGCCCGAGCCGCCGCACCGCGGCCGGCAGGCGGTCCTCGCCGCGCAGGATCCAGGCCTGCTGGTCGTAATCGCCGCTGCTCAGCCCCACCCGCCCGCGCACCAGGATCTCGGCGTCGCCGTCGAAATGCAGATCGCGCGTGAACGCCTGGCCATCGCGCAGCTCGTAGTCCGCCGTCAGGCCCACAAAATGCAACCCGGATCTGCGCCGGGATCGGCGCTGGCACTCATGCCCGCGATCAGCGCCGGCACGGACAGCAGCGCGAACGGCTGCCCGCCTGCGCCGCGCGCCGCCTGGGCGAGCCCGTCCTCAAGTCGCATATGGAGATGCCCGCCGAGCGTTGCAAGGGGCGCCGCAGCCTGCAGCGACCAGCGCAGCTCCCCCTCGAGGCGCGCCCGGCGGGCGCTGGTATCCGGGCGCAGGCCGAAGGCAGCCAGCGCGGCCGCCGCATCCGCGCTGTCGAGGCTGAAGCTCAGGAGGCAGGCGGCGGCCTGGCAGCGCGCGGTGCCGCTCACCCGCACAGCGTCGCCGCTGAGCTGCAGCGCGTCTGCCTCCAGCAGCGTCGGCCTGCGCGGCCAGCCGGGCGGTCAGGCTGCCGAGCGCGCGGCCCTGCCACGCTGAGGTCGTCGATCGCCAGCTGCGCGGCCGGGGCGAGTGCCGTGGCGAGAGCCGCCGACAGCGCGACGTCCTCGGGCTGCGCGATGTTGAAGCTGGCCAGATGCACCGTGGCCGGATGATCGCGGTCGATCGCGGCGGGCCAGCTCGTCGCGAGCGCAAGCCCCGGAGCCTCCACCCGCAGCTCCCCGCCCAGGCGGCTGGCGCTGGCCGCCACGCGCACGCCGGCGTAGGCGTGGGTACCGGCCAGCAGCTGCGCGGCGGACACGTGCGCGTCGAGGTCCGGCAGCGCCGCATCGCCGGCCGCCTGGCGCCACAGTGCGAGGCACGCGGGCAGATCGAGGCGGCCGACGCGCCCGTCGACGCTGAGCACGGCTCGCGCCGGCAGGACCGGTGCCTCGGCCGCAGCGATCGGCGCGCGCGGCGCCGGGCCGGCCGCCGCGTCGCCGGCCGTGCCGGGTGCCAGGCGCACGGCGCCGCGCTCGATGCGCCACGAGTCGCCGCTGCGGCTCGAGTGCCAGCAGCGCGTGCAGCCGCTCACCGAGATCGACGCGCAGCTGCCCGGCGACGCCTGCACCCTGCAGCTCGACGTGCAACGGCAGTGTGGCAGCGGCGCTCTTGGCGAGCGGGTCCGGCAGGCTGCTGGCAATCCCCACGAGGGTCGAATCCGCGCGCAGCTGCCAGCGCAGCGCGGGTGCGACCGCCTCGTCACCCGCCGCGGCGGCGAGCGCCGTGCCGCTCTCCAGGGTGAGGAGCGCGTTCCACTCGGCGCTGCCTTCGAGCGGCGGGTGCGGCACGCTGCCGCCGGCTGCCTGGAGCGCCGCGCTCGCCGCGACCAGCCCGCGGCCGGAAATCGCCAGCTGCGTCGCGCCATGCTCGCGCCGCTCCCCGACCACGAGACTCACCGGGCCGCCGAGCCACTGTCCGGAGAGTGTCGAGCGTTGCAGGTGACCGTCGGCGAAGGCCAGCGTGCCGCGCAGCGCCGCCAGCGGCGGCAGGCCCGTCAGCGGCCGCAGCTCATCGCCATCGAGCAGCGCCGCGAAGCGCACGTGCGGCAGCTGCGCCGGACGGCTGCCTGCGTCGGGCGGTAGCGCGACATTCAGGTCAACGAGCGTCGCGCCGCGCAGATCGATACTGCCGATCCCGCGCGCCCAGGCCGCCAGCTGCGGATGATCGCGGATCCACCCGAGCGCCTCCTCGGCGTTGCCGGCGAGACGGCCGGCGAAGCGCAGCGGCGAGAGCCCGCGGGCGTCCCAGGCGGCGTGCGCCGCGCTCAGCTGGAAGCTGCCGCTCACGGCGCGGTCGATCTGGGCGCGCGCGTGCGCGCCGCGCCACTCGATGCGCGCATCGATGCCGCGCACCTCGGGCCAGTTGCCGGCGGGCGCGAGCGCGGCAGCGCGCAGCGTCGCCGTGCCGGTGAATCGCGCTGGCGGCGAGGTCGGCAAGATCTCCCGTCCAGGGTCCGCGCCAGCTGAGCTCGGCGCTATCGATCGTGCCGGCGGTGAGCTGTCCGGCCAGGCCGAGTGTGGCGCGCGCACGCGCTCCGAGAAGCCTCCGCGAGCAGCGCCACGTCGGCGTCGCGCAGTGCCAGGTGCGCATCGACGGCCAGCGGCGCCCCGGGCCGCTGCGCGCCGAGCGTGCCGCTGCCGGCAAGGGTCAGGGCGGCGCGCCGCAGCTGCAGCTCCTCGCCGCTGAGGCGCCAGCCGCCCGCGCTCGCGGCGAGCCGCAGCCGCGCATGCACCTGCAGCTGATCGAGCGCGAGGGGCGACTGCCCGGTGAGCACCAGCCGCGCTGCCGGCGATTCGAGCTCCGCCAGCGCACTGCCGTCGGCCAGCTCAACGTGCGCGGTGAGACCCGAGAGCGTCAGCTCGCGCGCGGCGCTGCCGAGCGAGAGGTCGGCCACCTCGGCCGCAACACGCAGACGCACGCCGGGCGGCCGCTGCGCGCTCCAGTCGAAGCTCGCCTCACGCACCTCGCCGCCGAGCGCCAGCTGGGGCAGCGGCAGCTGCGGGGCGAGCTCGTGCGCGAGCGCCGCGAGCAGTGCCAGCGGGGCGTGCTGCAACCGCCCGCGCACCTCGGCACCGTCGACAGCCGGCATCGAGCTCGAGGCTGGCGGGCGTCGCCGCCGGCGCGCCCGGCTCGCTCGCGATGAGACGCAGGTGCCACAGTGCGCCACGGCGCGTCAGCTGCCAGGCGGCGCGCAGCCGCTCGAAGGCGAGCACGCCCTGCGGCGTGCTCCAGGTGGGGTGCAGCGCCTGCACGCTGCCGGCGGCGTTCAGTACGCGTCCGTGCGCGAACGCCGCGTGCAGCTCGAGGCTGCCGCGGCCCGCCTGCGGCAGGTAGGGCTCGAGCCGCAGGCCCTGGGCCAGGCCATGCCAGGCGCCGAAGTCGAGCCGCTGGCCCTCGAAGGCGAGCGCGCCCGCGGAAGCTTCCGGGCGCTGCGGGTCGCCGTGCATCTGCAGGCTGACGTGCACGCTGCCGCCCTGGCTCCCGGGCGGCAGCAACAGTGCGTCCGCGCTCCACTCGCCGGGGAGGCGGCGCAGCTGCGCGTAGCGGATGGCGAGGATCGCGGTGCCGCTGCCCGCCGGCCGCGGCACGCGCAGCGTGCCGTCCTCGATGTCGATGCGCTCGCCGCGCCAGCGGGCGAGGATCCGCCGGCCGGCGTCGAGCGCGCCGGCGTGCTGCAACGGTGCATGTACCGCTGCCGCAGCGCGCTCGGCAGCCGTGCGGCCGAGATCGATATCGGGCTCCTGCAGCCTGATGCGCACGGCGGCGAGCTCGCCACTGCGCGCGATGCGCCACGCGTCGAGCCCAACGATCAGCCGCGGCGCACGCAGCAGCACACTGCCCGCACCGGGCTCGCCCAGCTCGACGTCGTGAAATACCGCCTCCGGGCCGTGCCAGCCCCAGCGCACGCTGAGCTCGCTGAAGCGCACCTCGAGGCCGGTCTCGTGACGGATCAGCTGCTCGAGTGCGGCGCGCTGTTGCGGCACACGCGCCGCGACCAGCTGGTACGCGAGGACCGCCGCGAGCAGCAGCACCAGCACGCTGCCGAGCGTGACCAGCGCGATGCGCAGCTGCGGTTCACGGATGTCCATGCCCTACACGAGTACGACGTCGTAGTGATCCACGCCGTAGAGGGCCTCGACCTGCAGGCGGATCGGCCTGCCGACCTGCGCCTCGAGTTCGCCCAGGGTGGCGGACTCCTCGTCCAGCAGGCGATCCACGACGTCCTGATGAGCGAGTATCAGCAGCTCGCGACTGGCAAACTGTCGGCTCTGTCGCACAATTTCCCGAAATATCTCGTGGCAGACCGTTTCCGGGGTCCGCACGAATCCGCGCCCCTCGCAGCTTCGACACGGCTCACACAGCAGGTGTTCCAGGCTCTCGCGGGTACGCTTGCGCGTCATTTCCACCAGGCCGAGCGGCGAGAGACTGACGATGTGCGTCTGCGCGCGGTCGCCGCCGAGCGCGCGCTCGAGCGCGGCCAGCACCGCGCGCCGGTGGGGCTCGTCGCGCATGTCGATGAAGTCGATGATGATGATGCCGCCGAGATTGCGCAGCCGCAGCTGCCGGGCGATGCTCACCGCCGCCTCGAGGTTGGTGCGGAAGATCGTCTCCTCGAGGTTGCGGTGGCCGACGTAGGCGCCGGTATTCACATCGATGGTGGTCATCGCCTCGGTCTGGTCGATCACCAGGTGGCCGCCGGACTTCAGCGGCACCTTGCGATCGAGCGCCTTGACGATCTCCTCCTCGACGCCGTTCAGGTCGAACAGCGGGCGCGGCCCGCCATACAGCTCCACCAGCGGCGGGCTCTGCGACAGGAAGGCGGCGGCGAACTGCTGCATGCGCGCCAGCTCGCGCGCCGAATCCACCAGCACGCGGCTCACGCCGCGCGCCAGCTCATCGCGCAGCACCCGCAGGCTGAGCGGCAGATCCTCGTGCACCACCGTGCCCGGCGGCGCCTGCGCGACGCGCGCCTGCACGTGCTCCCACAGCTTCGCCAGGTAGCTCATGTCCTCGCGCAGGCTCTCGAGCGATGCGCCCTGCGCCGCGGTGCGCACGATGTAGCCGCCGCCGCGCTGCCGCGCCGGCGAGCTCGCCGACCAGCGCCTTCAGCCGCGCGCGCTCGGCCTCGTCCTCGATGCGCGCCGAGACGCCGATCGCCTCGCCGCGCGGCATGTACACCAGATAGCGCGAGGGCAGCGAGACGAAGGTGGTGAGACGCGCGCCCTTGGTGCCGATCGGATCCTTGATGACCTGCACCAGGATGTCGTCGCCGGAATTCACCAGCCGCCGGATGTCCTCCGCGGCCGGCTCACTCAACGGCGCCGCCCCGAGCTGCGTGTCCTCGGAGAGGCTGCGGGCAATGTCGGCGGCGTGCAGGAACGCAGTGCGCTCGAGCCCGATCTCCACGAACGCCGCCTGCATGCCGGGCAGCACGCGCGACACGCGGCCCTTGTAGAGATTGCTGACCAGCCCGCGGCGGCTGGTGCGCTCGATGTACACCTCCTGCACCACGCCGTTGTCGAGGATCGCGGCGCGCGTCTCGCTGGGTGCGACGTTGACCAGGATCTCGATGCTCACGGCGAGCGCGCACTTGCCAGCAGGGATCCCCGCGGCCGCCAGCAGCTCGGCGGTCTCGAACAGCGGCAGCCCCATGACCCCCGAGTAGCTGCCGGCGAGGTGCTCGATGAATACCGCGGCGCGCCCCTGCACGGCGTAGGCGCCCGCCTTGTCGCGCGGCTCACCGCTCGCCCAGTAGGCGCGGCATTCGCTGCGACTCAAGCGCGCGGAAGCGCACCTCGCTCGCACTCAGGCGGAGCGCGATCCCGGCGGCGGAGGCGAGCGCCACGGCGGTGAGCACCTGGTGGGTGCGCCCCGAGAGCCTGCCGAGCATCGCGAGCGCCGCCGCCTCGTCGGCGGGCTTGCCGCAGATCACATCATCGATCACCACGGTGGTATCGGCCGCCAGCACCGGCAGCTCGCCGCCGCGCGCGCGCACGGCGAGCGCCTTGGCGCGCGCCATGCGCACCACGTAGTCCGCGGCAGGCTCGCCCGGGGCGGCCGCCTCGTCGATCCGCGCTGCGCTCACCACGTGCGGCACGCTCGATCTGTGCCAGCAGCTGCCGGCGGCGCGGCGACAGCGAGGCGAGACACAGCAGCGGGCGCGGCACGGGCTCGGCAGACATCAGTCGCGATGATAAGGGTGATTGGTGAGGATGCAGTGTGCGCGATAGAGCTGCTCGCTGAGCAGCACCCGCACCAGCGCGTGCGGCAGCGTGAGGCGCGAGAGCGACAGTGTGAAGCTGGCTGCGCGCGAGCACCTCGGATGCAAGGCCGTCCGGCCCGCCGATCAGGAACGCCAGGTCCTGCCCCTCTGCATGCGGGTGCTCAGCCAGGTCGCCAGCTCGCGCGTGCGAGAGCTCGCGGCCGCGCTCATCGAGCGCCACCACGTGCTCGCCCGGCTGCAGCGCGGCCAGCAGCCGCCGTCCCTCGAGCGCGATCGCCGGCTGCACGGGTGCGCCCGCCGGGCGCGGACCCGGCTCGATCTCGGTGAGCGAGGCCGGCGAGCGCGCCGCGTCAGCCGCGCGAGGTAGTCATCGCAGGCGCTGCGAACCCACGCAGGCATGCGCGTGCCCACGGCGATCACGCGCACGCGCATGGCCCGTGCCTAGCGCGACGTGCGCCGCCGGCGGCCCGCGCGCGCCGCCGGCGCGACGACCGCGGCAGCGGCGGGCCCGCCGTCCCACAGCCTCTCGAGGCCGTAGAACTCGCGTACCCGCGGCAGCATGACGTGCACCACGATGTCCTGCAGGTCGACCAGTACCCACTCGCCGTCGCGTGCCCCTTCGGTGCCGAGCGGCCGGAAACCGGCCGCCTTGGCCTTCTCCACCACGCGCTCGGCGATCGAGCGCACGTGGCGGTCGGAGTTGCCGGAGGCGATGACCATGGTGTCGGCGATGTCGGTCAGCCCCCGCACATCCAGCACCCTGACGTTCACGGCCTTTATGTCATCGAGCGCGGTCATCACGGCAGTGTGCAATGGCGCGGCGCGCTCGTCCCTCAAGGCGCAGTCGGGTGCGGGTGGTCATGTGCTTAAGCGGTTTCTCCTGCAGGGCCTGTCGTGCGCGATGTACCGGTCAGGCCCGCGCAGCATAGCATCTCGTCTCGAGAATGATCTGCCGCACCGGATCGGGAACCAGGTAGCGCGGATCGCGCCCGGCGACGATCAGCGCGCGCAGCTCGGTCGAGGAGATCTCGAGCTGGGTCACGGCGCGCACGTACACCCGGCCGGCGCGCTCCTCGTGCAGCGTGCGAATGGCGCCGGTGCCGTGATCGACCATCACCTCCCCGAGCGGGCCGGTGGTCGGTGCGCGCCAGCCCGGGCGGTGAGCCACCACGATGTGCGCCAGCGTCAGCAGCTCGCGCCAGCGATGCCAGTGCGGCAGGCCGAGAAACGCATCCATCCCGAGCAGCAGGCACAGCGGCGTGTGCGGATACTCGCGCCGCAGATCCGTCAGCGTGTCGACCGAGTAGGACACGCCGCTGCGGCGCACCTCGCGGTCATCGACGACGAAGCTCGGCTGGTCGGCGACCGCCGCCTGCACCATCTGCAGCCGCAGCTCGGCGCTGGCGTACAGCTGATCGCGATGCGGCGGCGTGCCGGTCGGCAGGAAGCGCACCTCGGCGAGCTGCAGCTCCTGCCACAGCTCGAAGGCCGTGCGCAGGTGCCCGCAGTGAATCGGGTCGAAGGTGCCGCCGAAGATGCCGATCGGCTGCATGCGTTCGAGCGCGGCGCGGCAGCAGCAGCGCCGGCTGCGCGGCACGCCGCACAGCTCGCGCCGCGAGCAGCGCCAGCTCGTCCCAGGCATCGCCGCCGAGGCGTCCCTTGATCATGCGGTCGGCGCGGCCGCGCGCGCGGCGAGCGCCGCATACGGCAGCTGCGCGGCGCGCCGTGCGCCCGGGCGCGGGCGGCCGCCTGGCGCTGCCAGCCCGGCGCGCCGTCGCCCGCGCGCAGGCTCCACAGGTCGCGCAGCGCCCTGGCCAGCGCCCAGAGCACAAGCGTCGCTTCGGTACCCTCGGCGCGCAGCCCGCCGAGCATGCGCAGGGCGCGCGCGCGTCCCCGGCGAGCGCCGCCTCGCCGAGCTGAAAGACATCGAAGCGCGCGCTGTCGGCGACGCTCGCGCGCGCACCGCCTCGGCGCGTGACCGCGCGGCCGTCGGCGCGAGCAGCGCGAGCCTGCTGAGCTCCTGGTGCGCGGCGAGCAGATTGCCCTCGGTGCGCGGCGCGAGCAGCTCGAGCGCCGCCTCGCTCGGCTCGAGCCCGAGTGCAGGCAGCGCGCGCGCAGCCAGGCGGTGAGGCGCGCGGCGTCCACGGGCCACACCTGCACCCAGGCGCCGTGCTGCCTCCAGCGCGCGCACCCACTCCGCGCCCTGCGCCTCGCGGTCGAGGCGCGGGGCGAGGATGAGCAGCAGCAGTGTCGGGAGTCGCGTGCGCCGAGCAGTGCGATCAGTGCGGCGTTACCGGCGACCCCGGGCCGGGCGCGTGGCCAGGCGGATCTCGAGCACGCGCCGTGCGCCGAACAGCGACAGGCTGGCGGCCGCACCGCGCAGCTCGTCCCAGTCGCCGCGCGCTCGATGAAGTGCACCTCGCGCTCGCTGAAGCCGGCGCTGCGCGCGCCGGCGCGCACCGCATCCGCCGCCTCGCCCGCGAGCAGCGGCTCGTCACCGGAAATGAGGTAGGCCGGAAGCAGCCGCTGCGCGAGCTGAGCGGGCAGGGAATCGCAGGTGAGCTTCAATGGACCTCGTGCGCGTGCGTAAGCAAGCCGTGAGCCGTCGCCCGCGGCGCGGGCCCGCCGCGAGCGTCGCCATTATCAATCATTGGGCTGCCGCGCGCAGGCACCCCTGGGTTTCCCCCGGCGGGCGGGCCCCTCAGAACTCCCACGACAGGCCGCCGAAAAACCCGCGCCGCGGTCCGTACTGCGGCGCAAACACGCCGATGCCCGTGCCGCTGCGGATCTGGTAGACCTTGTCGCCCACGTTGATGACGTCGAAGCGCACCGTCAGCGGGCCGGTGCCGGCGAGGTGGAACTCGTGGCTCAGCCCGAGATTGAACTGGGTATAGCTCGGGGTGTGATCGCCGTTCGGGATGACGAAGCCGCTCGGCAGCACCAGGTCGTCGCGCAGCCCGGTGCCGAAGAGCATGTCGGCGCTGAAGCGCGTCCCCAGCCACAGGTAGGACACGCCGCCGGAGGCCGCCACCCGCCCCTCGTGATCCAGGTGGATGTAGTTGTCCGTGATGTAGTCGAGCTGCGGCTGCATTGAAGTTGAACTGCGAGGACTCGACGTCCTTGCCATGCGCGGCCTGGAACGAGGTGTTGCGCGTAGGCGGAGAAGTTGTGCACCGAGTAGTTGGCGGTGAACTCCACGCCGCCGATCAGGCCGTAGCGGTAGTTGAACGGGCGTGAGGATGATCGGCGCGCCGAACTGTCCCTCGTCGATCAGGTGCTGCGCCTGCTCGTAGAAGCTGTCGACGCCGAGGGTGAGCGTGTTGTCCAGCAGCTTCTGCTGCACGCCGAAGTCGTAGTAGTTGGCGCGCTCGGCGATCGGCGGCGTGTCCTGGGTAACCGAGCCGGGCGGCACCGCAGTGGTGCCGGCGAATTTCGTGAAGGTCTCGCTGCCGATCAGCTCGAACGGCGGCGGCGTGAAGTAGCGCGAGTAGCCGCCGTGCACGGTCGTGCCGGTGTCGAGCTTCCACACGAAATTGACGCCGCGGGCTGAGCTGGCTGCCGCTGGAATAGGCGCTGTAGTGATCGAAGCGCAGCCCGTAGTTGATGGTCAGCGGCGACAGCACCTGCCACTCGTCCTGCAGATAGGCGCTCTCGATCTCCTGCGACTGCGTGCCGTTGTCGAGGACGGTCAGCGGCATGTTGCTGGTCTGCATGCCGAGCGGCATTGATCGGCAGCACCTGCGAGGTGGTGTCGCTCGTCGGAGCTGTCGTGCTGGAAGTACAAGCCCGGCACGCACCGTGTGCGCAGCGTTGAGCTTGTAGGAGCTGTCGGTCTGCCAGCCGATCGCGGTGTCATCCTTGAACGCGTTCTGCGCGATGCCGTTGTAGAGCAGATCGCCGACCCAGTCCGGCGCGAAGTGCAGGCTGGTGTAGCGCGCCGACAGCGAGGTCTGCCAGTTGAGCGCGCCCTGCGAGTGCTGCCAGCTGACGATCGCGTACTGCGCCAGCTCGTGCTGGTTCTCGTTCAGATCGTTGCTGAGAAAATCGGTTATGTCCCAGTTGACGTCGAGGCCCGAGCGAGGGCTGCAGCCCGCGCTGATTGGGAATCTGGAACTCATCGTCCGAAATGCCGAGGATCAGCGACAGGCGGTTGCTCGCGTCGAGGATGTTCTCGAAATAGCCGAAGCGCGTGCCCCTGCGTGCGTGTGATCGTGCAGCGGGTCGGTGCTGCCGTCGGGCGACTCGATGCCGAGATTGTCCTGCTTGTAGTCGCCGGTCAGCGTAGTAGCTGAAATTGCCGGAGCTGCCGCCGTACTCCGCCGACGGCTGGAAGGTGCCGTGGCTGCCGCCGTACACCGACACCTAGCCGCCCGGCTGCAGCAGGCCGCTGTTGGTGGTGAGGTCGATGATGCCGGCGGTGCGCAGGCCGTACTCCGCCGGCAGCGCGCCGGTGATCAGGCTCAGCGAAGAGATCAGCCGCGGACTCAGGGTCTGGCTGAAGACGCTGATGCCCTCGGGCAGGATGATGCCGTTCAGGCGGTATTGCAGGTCGTTGTGGTCGGCGCGCACGTGCAGCTGTCCGAAGGAGTCCTGCACCACGTCCGGGGCCTGCAGCAGCACCTGGTTGAGCTGCACGTTCTCGCCGCCGGGCGTGGCGGCAATCGCGCTCGCTGTCGATCGTGTAAGTCGAGGCGCCGGTCTGCGTCTCGATCTCGGCGCGCGCCTCGTTCAGGCGCCGCGCGGTGACCACGACGGTCGCCAGGTTGCTGTCGGAGTGGCGCCGCCCCCGCGCTCTCGGCGGCCGCGGTGGCCGTGCCGGCGGTGGCTGCTGCCGTGTCGAGGGCCGCAGCGGTGTTGCCGGCCGCGCTCATGCTGTCACCTGCGGCGGCCGTCGGCGCATCCGCCGCAGCGCCGCCGGCGTCGCCAGCAGAGTCGCAGGGCACATGCAGCGAGCGCACCAGGCTGAGCCTCGCGCCCCGTGATCGGGAATGGAACATGAATTTGACTCCGCAGGAACTGAAAGGACGGGCAGCGCGCGATCGCTCGCGCGCTGCAGTACAGCTCGAAGGACCTTTCAGACTTGCGGGGGTCCGCGGCTGCGCGGCGTCGGCGTATCGGCGCCGACGATCGCATAGCAGGGCTCGGCAACCGGCGAGTGAACCCGGCCGGGCAGGCGGCGACCTGCGTGGCAGGCGCCGCCGCGGGATTGGCGACCTTGCGAAACGCCTGGCACGTCGGGCACACGGCCCGCTGTCGGCGGGCTGCTGCTCCGGTCGAGCGTCGCCGCTGCGGCGCCCGCCTGGCTGAGATGGCCGAGCTCGTGCAGCACCGCGCCGAGCTGGGCAAACACCAGCAACAGCGACAGCACCCAGCATAACCGACAGTCGACGCATATTTGCTTACAATACGGCCGGCAGGGCCGGCGGGAGTCTACCTGTCAAGGCGGGGATTTCCTAGCCGGCGCCTGGGCGCGACACCGGCACGCGCCACAGCGTGGCAGCCGCACGGCGAAGCGGTGGAGTTTCGAGCGGCGTGCATTCGGCAAGCTGTGAAGCACCTCGCCGTGCCAACACTGCCGCGCGAGCGGAGTTTGGTCAGCGAAGCTCAGCTTGCCTGCGGGCTGCCTCCTGCGCCAGCACCGGCGGTCGGTCGGCCGGCCATCGTCGAGGATGCCCGTGGCGCGCGAGCCAGGCGCGGGCATCCGCGGCATCCTCCTCGAACCAGGCGCGCGTGCTGCCGAGGCGGAAGCTGTAACCCCAGCGCGTCCATGTCGGCAACAGGCGTGCACAGCCGACGCCGGGGAGCTGCTCGGCGAGCAGTATCTGCAGGTAACACACCGCCGCCTCCTCGAGATCGTCGCCGCCCGCGTCGCGCTCGAGCGCGCGCGCCGCTCGGGGCTCATGCAGATGAAGTGAGCTGCTCTCGTGCAGTACCGAATGCACCGGCGTGTCGGGGCGCGCGTACAGCCGCTCGCCCTTGAGGCCCGCCTCGCTCTCGCCCCAGTAGGAACCGGGAATGGCCTCGCCGCGCGCCACGAGAGTGAACTTCAGGCCGTAGCGCTCCAGGAGCTGCGCCGAGCGCCGCACGGTCGATGGCGTGCAGCAGCAGCACGGCGCAGCGCCGCCTTACAGGCTCGACAGCCGCCGCATCACCATGTCCGCCAGGTCGCGCGCCATGTCCTGCGCGCAGTACGTCCTCCTCGTGACCCTTGGCGAGCAGCAGCGGCTCATCGAACTGTAGGTGCGCGTGGCGGACAGCTCCTGCGGGGGCAGCAGCTCCTTGTCACCAGCGGTCACCGAGAAGCTCACCGTGTAGGTGATCTCGTACTCGTTCGGCTGGTTGAGCGGCCGACACCGACACCACGCGGCGCGTGACGTTGTCCCTGCAGGATGCTGACGACCGCGGACGCGTTGCGCCTTGTCCTGCATGAGTTGCGCGCCGTTCGACGAGCAGCGCATGCCGCAGGCTCTGCACGAAGTCGCTCTGCCGGTCGGGCGCCTCGAGGTACGGGGTCTTCACCAGCGCCGGCAGCGGCGTGTGCCCCTGCAGGTGAAAGCCGCAGGCCGCGCGAGCAGCACCGCCGCGGCGCAGCCCGGCGCGCGCCGTGAGCTGCGGCACGCGCTGCGCGCGCGCATCACACCACCACGTTGACGAGCTTGCCCGGCACGACGATCACGCGCCGCACCGGCTTGCCGGCCGATGAACTTCTGCACGTGCGCATCGGCGAGCGCCGCCGCGCGCACGCGGCCTCGTCCGGCATGCGACCGGCACGCTGATGTGGGCGCGCAGCTTGCCGTTCACCTGCACGACGATCTCGACTGCATGTCCTGCACGAGCGCCGCCGGGTCCAGCGCCGGCCAGCGCTCATCGATCAGCGCCGCGCGCGTGCCCGAGCGCCTGCCACAGCGCGTGGCAGACGTGCGGGGTGATGGGTGAGAGCACGCAGCACCGCGATCTCGAGCGCCTCCTGGCGCACCGCGCGCCGCCGGCGCGCTCGCGTCGCTGAACGCTGCCGACGGCGTTCAGCAGCTCCATGACGGCGGCGATCGCGGTGTTGAAGTTGCGCCGCCGGCCGATGTCGTCGGTCGCCTTGGCGAGCGTCTGGTGCGCCGGCGCCGCAGCTCGCGCTGCTGCGCCGCTCGAGCGCGCGCGGTCTCGAGCGGCGGCGCGGCGCCCGCGCGCGACGTGCTCGTGCACGCGCGTTCCACAGGCGCCGGATGAAGCGGCACGCACCCTGCACGCCCTCGTCGGACCACTCGAGCGTCTGCTCGGGCGGCGAGGCGAACATGATGAACAGCCGCGCGGTGTCGGCGCCGAAGCGCTCGACCAGCCCCTGCGGGTCGACGCCGTTGTTCTCCGACTTCGACATCTTGCCCAGGCCCTCGTGCTCGACCGTGATCGTGCCGAGCTCGGGCGTTGCACACCTCGTACACCTGCGTGCCGTCGGGGCCGCGGCGCGCGTCGACCTCGGCGGGATTGAAGTAGCGCTTGCGCCCGCCGTCGGGCTGGTAGGAGTAGACGTGGTTGAGCACCATGCCCTGGGTGAGCAGCTGCGTGAACGGCTCGCTGAACGTTGCACCAGCCGCAGATCGCGCATCACCCGGGTCCAGAAGCGCGAATACAGCAGGTGCAGGATCGCGTGCTCGATGCCGCCGATGTACTGATCCACCGGCAGCCAGTAGCCGACGCGCTGATCGACCATCGCCGCGTCGTCGTCGGCGCAGGCATAGCGCAGGAAGTACCAGGACGAGTCGACGAAGGTGTCCATGGTGTCGGTTTCGCGCCGCGCCGGCCCGCCGCAGCGCGGGCAGCGGCACGCGTAGAAAGCTGCGTACTTGCGCGAGCGGATTGCCGCTGCCGTCGGGCACCAGGTCCTCCGGCAGCACCACCGGCAGCTGCTCGTCCGGCACCGGCACCTCGCCGCAGCTGCTCGCAGTGGATCATCGGGATCGGGCAGCCCCAGTAGCGCTGGCGCGAGATGCCCCAGTCGCGCAGGCGGTATTGCACGCGCTTGCGCGCCGAGGCCCGTCGCTCTCGAGCGCCGCGGCGATGGCGTCGACCGCCGCCTGGAACGCGAGCCCGGCGTACTCGCCGGAATTGACCGTGCACGCCCGTGCTCGGCATAGCCGGCGCCACGGCGCGCACACTGCTCGTACGGCAGCCCTCGCGGCGGCGCACCACGTGACGCGATCGGCAGTCGCGTACTTGCTGCGCGAACTCGAAATCGCGCTCATCGTGCGCCGGCACGCCCATCACCGCGCCCTCGCCGTAGCTCATGAGCACGTAGTTGCCGACCCAGACCGGCGATCGGCCTCGCCGCGTGAAGGGATGCCGCACGTGCAGCCCGGTCGGCATGCCCTTCTTCTCCTGCGTGGCGACTTCCGCTTCGATGACGCCGCCGCGGCGGCACTCCTCGATGAAAGCCGCGAGCGCGGCGTTGTTGCGCGCCGCGGCCGAGCGCGAGCGGATGCTCGGCCGACAATCGCCAGAAAGTCACGCCCAAGAGCGTGTCGGCGCGCGTGGTGAAGACGTTCAGCCGCCCCGTCGCCGCCGCCGCCAGCGCGCGCACGCGTCGCTGCGTAGGGAAACCCGATCTCGCACCCCTTCGCTCCTGCCGATCCAGTTGGCCTGCATGACGCGCACGCGCTCGGGCCAGCCGCGGCACTGCTCGAGCGCGCTCAGCAGCTCCTCGGCGTAGCGCGTGATCGCAGGTAGTACATCGGGATCTCGCGCTTCTCCACCAGCGCGCCGGTACGCCAGCCGCGGCCGTCGATCACCTGCTCGTTGGCGAGCACGGTCTGGTCGACCGGATCCCAGTCGACCACCGGCTCCGGCAGCAACATCCCCGCGCCGATGAAGAGCCTGGTCATCAATGGCAACGTGACCGGCGGCTCCGGCGAGTCTTCCGGCCAGGTGACCGGCACCCTGGGCACTGTGCTGATCCAGGGCAGCCTTATCGGCGGCGCCGGGACATCGAGCGGCGACATCCTCTCCCAGACATTCGCGGACGGCCAGGTTCTGCCGGGGCCGATGACCAGCCTGGTGATTCGCGGCAGTGTCCTGGGCGGCACGGCGGGCACTTCGGAGTTCGGCGGCACAGCGCCGACCAGCTCGACCGCGGCGGTCTCGGCCATCCCCGCGGTGGGCGGCGATACCGGGGTGATCAGCGCCGCGACGGCGAAGACGGTGATGATCGGCGGCTCGGTGATCGCCGGCACGCCGGGAACTGCGACCAACACGAACGGCACGCTCAGCCAGGCTGCGACCTCGAGCGGCATTGTCGACGTGAGCGTGGTGGGGAACATGACCATAGTGGGCAGCATCATTGGCGGGGCCGGTCTGGACAGCGGACAGGTGATCGCGGCTGTGGCCGTGGGGAACCTGTCCATCGGCGGCGACGTGGTCGGAGGAACGGCGGGCCAGGCGGCGTTCGCGGGCACGCCGGCGGTCGGCTCGAATGACGGGTTGCCGGCGACGGCGTCCGTCCCCGGAGAGAGCGGGTTCGTGAACGTCGGCAACGCGACGACCATCAAGATCGCGGGTTCATTAATCGGAGGGACGCCCGGGTCCACGGTCGATTCGAACGGCACTTCCACGGCGACCGCGGACACCACCGGGGTACTCGAGGTCGGCAATGCCACCACCATTTCAATAGGCAAGAGCCTCATTGGCGGCGGCGGCCCGAACACCGGCGCCATCATTGCCCAGTCCGGCGGCTCTTCCATAGGCACTCTCTCGATTGCGCAGGCTATCACCGGCGGCTCGGGGACGGTCAGCGGCGCGATCGAAGCGAACCTGGTGAGCGCGCTCACCATTGGGCAGGGCCTCACCGGCGGCAGCGGCAGCCAGAGCGGCGTCATCCAGGGCATCGATGTCACCCAGTCGATCAGCTACAGGAGCGTTACGGTGAACGGCGATATCGTGGGAGGCTCAGGCGCCACCAGCGGCTGCATAATTTTGGGCCCCAACACGAACGCCACCAAGGGGGACTCGTGGGATTTGCAAAATCTCCAGGTCAACGGCAGCGTCATTGGTGGTTCCGGTTTCCGCAGTGCGGAAATATTCGCCTTTTCGAATGTGGGGCCGGCGACCATCACCGGGAGCATCCTCGGCGGCACCGGCAGCAATTCCGGCGAGCTCGTCGCAGGCGGCACCCTGGCCAAGACCGTCATCGATGGAAACCTGACGGGCAATACGGCCGTCGATTCGGCGACGGCGGTGATCAATTCCGGCTACATCCAGGCGGCGACCATCTCGAACCTGGACATCAAGGGGAACGTGACCTCCGGCGCGAACTCCGGCGGGGCAATCGCAAACAGCGGCGCCATCCGCGGCGACTCGAACATTGTGGACCTGACCATCGGCGGCAGTGTGATTGGAACCCAAGCCGACCCCGTGATAATTTCCGCGCAGCAGGCGTTGGCCGTGTCGCAGCCGACGATTGCCAACGTGGCCATCGGCGGCAGCGCGTCATGGATGGATCTGCTTGCCGGCTACAGCGACGACACCTCGAACGGCACGGCGCCGCTGGGGGCGCCGGTCGATGGGTCGGCTGTGATCGATACGGTCACCATTGGCGGGACCATGAGCGCCAGCAATATCGTGGCGGGGGTGATGCCGACGAACGGTCAATTTGGCCAGACCACCAACATGGCGATTTCCACCAAGGTGTTTCCGATTACCTCCGAGGTTGAATCGGTTACCGTGGCCGGGGCGGCGACGGGGAACTCGACCGTGGGAGACAGCTTCGGCATCGAGGCGCAGAGCGTGAAGACGGTAAGCGTCAACGGCCTGACTTTACCCGCGGCCACCGTCGGCACGGCGGAATCGGTCAACGGCGCCAATCTTTACATCGTGGAGGTCAGCTAGCGCGTCTCGAAGCATTCCTAAACCGGCAATTTCACCCCATCCATCGCGGCCCGGCGCACGATGAAAGCGGGTCTGACCCTTGGGGCTTGCGCAAGCCCGTTCCCTCCGTAAGATGACCATCACTCGCAGGCGGGCATAGCTTAATGGTAAAGTTCCAGCCTTCCAAGCTGGCCATGCGGGTTCGATTCCCGTTGCCCGCTCCAGTTCCCACTCCACAGAGTAACCGCTTGCGCGCGCGAGCGGCATCCGCTAACTCTGCGGTCCCTTTTTTTTCCAGGCCTGCTCCCAGGCGAACCCGAAGCCGTCCCATGCCATCCGCAATGCAGAACGATGACTGGTCCGGCCGAGCCGGGAGGGCGGAAAAATGCGCGGCAGAACGAACGGCGGGAGGACGGAATGGTCCAAGAGCCTGCTGCATGTCCAACCCGTCCCCCGAATGAAGCGGCGATTGCAAATATTGGCCCTGTGCGCGACCGCGCTCTTGGCGGTGCGCCTGATGGCCCAGGACAATGGCGCCACGGGCGGGGGTGGCAACTCGGGAGGGGGTTCGGTGCAATCGTCGGGCGGAGGCGGGTCTGATAACTCCGGCGGCTCCGAGGGCACGGGCGGTGCGGAGGGAACCGGCGGAGCAACGGGCGACCAGGGCAACGGAACAAACACCAACGGAAGCACGGGCGAGGGAACGCCATCTCCGGGCGGCGCGGCGGGGGAGCAGAATGGCGGCACCGGGGAGCAAAACGGCGGCGCAGGCGGGCAAAATGGCAACGGGGCGGGCGCCACGGAAGGCAACCCGCTTTCTCAACCCGCCCAGGGCCTCCAGGGACAGGGCATGGAGCCGAGCCCGACGCCTGCGCCCGGTACTTCAGGCCTGCTTGCTCCGACACCGGGGCCCGGCATCCCCGGCGAGTTGGCTCCCGCGCCTGGCGCCGTGCCCTCAGTTTCGTCTTCAGGGTTGCCGGGAGCATATGGCGCGGCCAGTCCGGCGGCTTCGGCAGCGCCCGTGACGCTGAGCTTGCCGGAGAACGTTCAAGGGGGCCCGACGCAGTCCTTTACGTTGGGAGTGGGACGATTGGCCGGGCCGCCCATGACCTTCTCGTTCTCCTTCTCGCAAGGATATGACACCAATATTTTCAGCGCCGATTCCCACCTGGTGGCGACGCCCACGCCGACGCCCACGCCCATTCCCACCGAGCTAGAGATCGTCGGTTTTCGGATCAACCCACCCAGGCGCCCGACGCCGATTTTTAAAACCATCCAGCTCCCGGTGCAGCCGACGCCCACTCCGCCACATAATCTGGGCGTGCTAGCCAGCCCGGCCAGCAACGCCTCCGTCGGCATTCATATCCAGGAGGGGACGCCGCGGACGGTGATCGAGATGGATGCCAACGTCGGGGTCCAGGATTATTGGAATCAGCCGGGAGCGACCTATGACGAGAACGGGAGCTTTGACCTCAGTTTCATCCACCGCCTCTCGCCGCGGGCGACGCTGTCGGTTCAGGCGAACGCGGTCTATACCGACTCGCCGAACTTTTCGCTCATCAACGCGCCGGTCAATGCCAACAGCGGTTCGGGCGGGAGCTACCTCAACGGTTCGGCGCAAATGACGCTCGAGTACCAGTGGTCGGCGCGGCTGGCGACATTGGCCTCCTACCAGATCGGCACGAATATCGTCCAGACCAACTCCGCGTCGAATGTCTACGAGACCACGTATGCGATGCAGTTCCGGTACACGGTTTCCCCGCGCAACGTCATTACCGCCCGGGTGAGTGAGTCGACGGGAGACTATCCTTCGAATCCATCAGCCAACGACACCAGTACAATCTATTCACTGGGGCTGGACACCACGGTTTCCGAGCGCCTGTTCAACTCGATCAGCGCCGGCCTCGAGTACCACACCTTCTCATCAAGCGGCCAGGGCCAATGGCTGCCGTACTTCTCATCCTCGACGACGCTGGGGCTTCCCCGGGGCGGCAGCCTGAACTGGTCCAACGGCTATGGCGCCCAGGAATCCGGCGCGGCCAACCAGAGCAACGTCCAATTTCGCTCGAGCCTCTCTTTTTCGCAGCCGCTGTCCAACAGGCTCTCGGTCTCCGCCTCGTTGGCGTACAACTACGTGACGGTTACCGATTCGGGGGACTCCTCGGCGAGCTACAACCAGAATCAGCTCCAATGGAATCTCAATTTCGGCTACGCGTTTTCGCAGCGGATCAATCTGGGCCTGAGCTACACTTTCACGGACCTGCTCACCACGCAGGTCAATTCGAGCTACCAGCGCCAATCGCTCTACGTCAATTGCAACTACACCTTCGAATGAGGGCCTGCTTCCAATTCGCGGTAATGCATCGGTCTGGGCCGCGCGTCCAAGACCGTGGCGGCACGATAGGGGCCCAGTCAGCTCCTCAGAGGCTAAGGTCGACATCCGAGGGGGGCGGCGATTTCGGCGGGGCGAGCAGGCGCGCGGGCTTTACGGGGGAGAGGCCCGTCTCTCCGACCAACAGGGCGACGCCCAGTATAAGGAGCGCGAACGCGAACAGGAAGGCGTAGGTGACGAGTGCGCCTTTCCACATACGCCAAGGGTGCCCGACCCAAGGGCCAGGCGTCGAGGCGAATCACAGCGTTTTGGACGGCTCCGTAACGAACTCGCTTTCCAATGAACAGAAGGCGGTGTCCGCTGTCGAAGGACATCAGAATAAATTCTTTTTCTCCATACCTGCTTGCGGGCGGGCGGCTGCCGGGGTAATTTGGCTGCGCCTGGCCCGAACCCTGCCCTCCCAACCTCTCGTATGTCCGATTCCACAGAAGCAAAGCTCCATTTCCTGGATTACTGGCGCGTCGTCAAGGCGCGGGCGGGCATCATCATCCTGACTTTTCTGCTGACGCTGATCACGGGTGGGGTGACGATTTACTTCCTGCCCCGGGAATACTTCTCGAAGACAACCATCGAGGTGAAGTCTGACCAAAACCAACTGACCTGGTCCAACGCCTCCCAGGGCTATACGGCCACCAGCGACCCGCGCCTGTCGCCGACGCAATTGAAGATCATCGAGGAGAAGGAAATCCTTTATCCTGTCATCCAACAATTGAACCTGACCACCGTCTGGGCCAACGGCGGTGCGCCGCTGCCCATGGAGCAAGCTTACGGGAAGCTCGTGGGCATGCTCGAGCTTGCCCCGGTGCGCCAGACGGACCTCATCGATATCGGTGTATGGTCCACCGACCCGGCCGAGGCGGCCAAAATCGCCAACTCGATAGCCGTGGTTTACCAGGATCAGCGAAAAAAATTCCAGATGGACCTGATGGATACCGGTTTGCTGCGGTTGAAGAATGAAGTGGATGAAGACGAGAAGCGGGTGACGGACCTGGGCAGCGCCGCGGCGCAGTTGCGCATCCAGATGGGGATCGTGGACCCGGATACGGAGAACATAAATTCCGAGTATGATTCCGGGGTCGGCTTGCAGTCGGTCAGATCGCTCGAAGCGCAGGTCGACGATGCGCGGATGAAGTCCGAGGAGTTGCAGGTCCAGCTCGATCAGGTGTCGAAGGTGGATCCGAGCCAGTTGATGGTGCAACTGCACTTCCTGAACATCGACGACCCGACCGTGCAGAGAATCCTGCCGCTCTACCAGGATACGATTTCCCAACTGACCGAGTTGCTGAACTCCGGCGTGGGGCCCAATCATCCCACGGTCAAGATGTTGCAGGCGAAGCAGGAGGTATATACGAAGCAACTGAACGACGCGATCGACTCGATGAAGATGTCGCTGATGTCGCGGCTCCAGCTCGCCAAGTCCACACAAAGGCAATTCGAGGACCGGCTGAAGGAAGCGGACTCCCAATATACCTCGACGAAGAACCAGTCGGTCCAGTACATCGACGCGAAGTATCGCTACCTTGAATCCAAGCGGCTGTTGGAAGCGGCGCGGCAGAGCTACGAGACGGCGGAAATGCAGCAGACCCAGGAGCCCGTGGTGGCCCGCGTGTGGGAGAAGGCGGAACCGGCTCTGGCTCCCGGCAAGCCGAAGGTATCATTCTACCTGGGCGCGGCGCTCATCCTGGGCCTCGTGCTGGGCCTGGGCCTTGCGTTCTTCCTCGAGTACCTGGACACCAGCGTGAAGTCGCTCGAAGACGTCGAGCGCTTCCTGGGCGTGCCGGTGCTCGCCGTCATTCCCAAGAACGTCGGCATCCTCATGCACCAGAAGTCGGATTCACCGGACGCGGAGACTTACCGCATCCTGCGGACGAACATCGAGTTCAACCGCAAGAATCCCGATGCCAATACGCTCACGCTCATTTCGGGCGGCCCGGGCGAAGGAAAATCGACCACGCTCTTCAATCTGGCCTACACCTGCGCCAAGGGGGGCTACAGCGTGCTGGTGGTGGACGCGGACTTGCGCCGGCCCTCGCAGCACCGGCTCTTTGGCGTCGAGAACAACGTCGGCTTGAGCAATTACCTGACGAGCAACATGGCCTTCGAGGAAGTGGTCAGGTCCACCGGGGTCGAGAACCTCTGGTTCATCCCGAGCGGCCAGTTGCCGCGCGACGCCGTGGGCATCCTCAACTCGCAGCGGATGACCGACCTGATCCGCAATACGAAGATGCGCTACGACCTGGTGATGTTCGACTCGCCCCCCATCCTCGGCGTGAGCGACGGCGCGGTGCTCGCCAGCGAGGTGGACCTTTCGATCATGGTCATCGAACATCGCCGATTCCCGCGCTCGATGCTGCAGCGGGTCAAGCAGGCCGTCAACAATGTGGGCGGCAACCTGCTGGGAGTGGTGCTCAACAAGGTCGATACCAAGCACGATACCGGTTACGGTTACTACGGCAGTTACTACGACTACTATGCCAGCCACAACGGAGAGGAGCGTCCCCAGGCCGTTCCCGCCAAGACCAACGGACGCAAGCCCAAGTCGGGGTCCGAGGCCGAGCAGGAGGTTCACGGAGGAGAGCAGTACTGAGCGAATGAAGAAGGTGAAGTTTCTGGTTGCGGGACTGGCCATCCTGCTCGCGCTGAGCCCCAGGCTGCAGGCCCAAAGAGTTCTCAAGGCGGAGCCGGTCTTTCCGGCCGCATCGCCGACACCGAGCGGAGTCCCCCTGCGCAATGGCGACATGGTTGAAATCCGCATCGCCAACGTCCCCCCCGAGGATGTGGGCCAGATCAACGCCGTCTATACGGTCGATGAATCGGGGATGATCAACATGCCGTTCATTGGATTGGTCAAGGCGGCGGGCTACCCGCCCAGCCAGGTGGAGACGGCCATCCAGAACAGCTACAAGGAGGCCGGCATCTACACCGACCCGACCGTGTCGGTGAACCCACCCGCCGGCGGGCGATTTGTCACTGTGAGCGGCGCCGTGCGCGCGCCAGGGCGGGTTGTGTACAGTTCGGATTTGACGCTGATGGGGGCCATCGATGCCGCGGCCGGGCCCAGTGACTTTGCGAGCAACACCATCAAGCTGATCCACAACGGCAAAGTCATCAAATACAACCGCAAGAGGCTGGACAAGGATCCCTCCAAGGATCCGCTCATTTCTCCCGGGGACCGCATCGACGTGGTCGAGAGCTGGTATTGAGGAGCGGCCAGGCTACTGCTGCTCGATCAGCGCCCAATTCTTCCAGAGATAGCCGGCGCCGGAGATGACGGTCAGCGCCACGGTGATGGAAAGCAGGGCCGTGCCGCCCCAATCCCATATGCGCGTGTAAAGCAGCCCCGAGGAGGCGGTAGCGGCGAGGTGCACAAATTCGCGCGCCGAAAGCATCAGCAGGAAGAAGATCGCCGTGATGATCTGCCAGGCCGTCTTGTGCTTGCCGAGTTTCTCAGCCGAGAGGACGTGGCCTTTCGAAGCGGCCAGCAGCCGCAGGCCGGTGATGAGAAATTCCCGGCTCACGATCACCGTGGCCGCCCAGGCGGGGATTGCGCCCAGCGGCACCAGGCAGATGAAGGCGGCGGCCATCATGATTTTGTCCATGAGCGGGTCCATCAGCCAGCGAAATCGCTTTCCATGTTCATCCTGCGGGCGATTTCGCCGTCCGCGTAATCGGTGATGCCGGCCACCAGGAAGAGGAGCAGCGCAACGGTGAAGCGAAAGGGAAAATCGAGCGTGAGCGCCGCGACGAACGCGAGCGAGAGGAAGAATCGGGAAACGGTGAGGAGGTTCGCCAGGTTCATGCGGCTCCCAAAATATCGGAAATCTCATTTGCCTTGGCCATTGCGGCAAAATTACTCTGGTCCCATTGGGGGGAAACTCCAAAAAGCAGAATTTTATGAATCAATGTGACATCGGCCTCATCGGCCTCGCGGTGATGGGAGAAAACCTCGTGCTCAACATGGAGAGCAAGGGCTTCCGCGTGGCGGTATTCAATCGAACCACGGAAGTGACGGAGCGCTTCGCGGCCGCGCGCGCCAGGGGCAGGAACATCCTGCCGACCCGCAAACTGGAGGAATTCGTGCAGGCGCTGGCCCGTCCCCGGAAGGCCATGATCATGGTGAAGGCCGGGGCTCCCGTGGACGCGGTCATCAACCAACTGATACCGCTGCTGGAAAAGGGGGACGTGATCATCGACGGCGGCAATTCCCTCTTCACCGATACGCAGCGCCGTTGCAGGGAGCTCGAGGCGCGCGGCCTGCACTTTGTCGGCTGCGGCGTCTCCGGCGGCGAGGAAGGGGCGCTCAAGGGGCCGTCGATGATGCCGGGCGGCTCCGAGGAATCGTGGAAAATCGTCGCGCCGATCTTCACGAAGATCGCCGCGCAGGTGGATGGCGAGCCATGCTGCCGCTACATGGGACCGGACGGCGCGGGCCATTACGTGAAGATGGTGCACAACGGAATCGAGTACGGCGACATGCAGTTGATCTGCGAGGCGTACGCCATTCTCAAGGACCTGCTCGGGCTCGGCGCGGCGGAGCTGGCGGAAATTTTTGCGGAGTGGAACCGGGGCGAATTGAACAGCTACCTGATCGAGATCACCTCGCGCATATTCACCAAGATCGATCCGGACACCGGCAAACCGCTGGTGGACGTGATCCTGGACAAGGCCGGCCAGAAAGGGACGGGCATCTGGACGCTGCAATCGGCCATCGGCCAGGCGGTGGTCATCTCGACCATCAACGCGGCGGTGGAGGCGCGCGTCATTTCCTCGCGCAAGGCCGACCGCGTCGAGGCGTCGAAGATATTGCCCCCGCGTGTGGCGAAGCCGTTTGCCGGCGACCGGCAGAAGCTCATCGACGGCGTGCGCGACGCGCTTTATGCCTCGAAGATCGTCTCCTACGCCCAGGGCATGGAGCTGCTGGGCGCCGCCAGCGCGACGTACGGATGGCATTTGAAATTTGGCGACATCGCCACCATCTGGCGTGGCGGCTGCATCATCCGCGCCCAATTCCTCAACCGCATCAAGGAAGCCTACGAGCGCAACCCCGGCTTGAAGAACCTGCTGCTCGACCCGTTCTTCCGCGACGTCCTGGCGAAGACCGAGGGCAACTGGCGCTTCGCCATCGCCCGGGCCGTCGAATCGGGCATCCCGGCGCCGGCGTTTGGCGCCTCGCTCGGCTATTTCGACAGCTACCGCTCGGCGCGGCTCTCCGCCAACCTGCTGCAGGCGCAGCGCGACTTTTTCGGCGCGCATACGTACGAGCGGGTGGACAAGGAGGGCGTTTTCCACACCGAGTGGCTCGAATAGGCGCGCGGAAAAGCTGAACGGCACGGCGGACGCGGCGCCGCCACACAGGATTGCTTCCCATTGGCACACCGGATGCTGATGCGCGCCGGTTGCAAAATGAAACCGAGGAGGCTGCCATGATCTTTGACCCGTTCGACCGTTTTTCCGCGCAGGATTTCGTTTTCAAGATCGCCCATGCGCCGGATGAAATCGAAGGCTACTGGGCGCTGCGGCGCGCGATCTTTTGCGAAGAGCAGAAGATTTTCCGCGTCACGGACCGCGACGAGATCGATGCGGGGGCGATCCCGATCGTCTGCCGCGCGATCATCGCGGGAATGGAGGACGCGGTGGTGGGTGTGGTGCGGATCGACGAGCGTGAGCCGGGTCTCTGGTACGGCAGCCGGCTGGGGGTGGCGGCGGATTTCCGCAGCGTGAAAAGGCTGAGCCCGGGCGTGGCCGCGCGCAGCCGGCTGCCGGTGTACCGCGGCCTCGGTGCGCTGGGGGCGGGGCTCATCTTCAAGGCGGTTTCGACCGCGCACGCGCTCGGCTGCCGCGAATTTCTCGCGACGGTGCAGCACCAAAACGCGCGTTTTTTCCAGCGATTGCACTGGGAACCGCTCGGCGAGATCGATCTCCACGGCATCACGCACGTGCGGATGCGGGCGGACCTCGAGCATTACCGGCCCGCGGAAAAGGTGTTTTGAGCTTTGCCAATGATGTGCGATGACGTTGCCGTGCTCGAGCGGGTGACCGGCTTTCTCACCTCGCATCCCGCGGTGGCGGAGAAGATTTCCATCCGGCGCGCCTACGCTCCGGCGCTCGAGCAGGCGGGCGCGATCCGGCTCGGGGACGATTGCGCGGCGGTGCCGGACGGCGATGGTTTTCTCCTGCTGGCGGCGGAGGGTATGCTGCCATCGTTTGTGGCGGGGGATCCGTGGTTTGCGGGTTACTCGGCGGTGATGGTGAACATCAGCGACATTGCCGCGATGGGCGGGCGGCCGCTGGCGATTGTCGATGTGCTCTGGAGCAGCGGAGCGGAGAGCGCGGAGAAAATCTGGGAGGGAATGAATGCGGCGGCGCGCGCTTACGGCGTGCCGATTGCGGGAGGCCATACGGCGGGGTCCGGCGGCAGCGAGGCTTACCTCGCGGCGGCGATCCTTGGACGCGCGGAGCATTTGATCACCAGCTTCGACGCGCGTCCCGGCGACGACCTGTTGATGGCCGTCGATCTGCGCGGCAGTTATCGCGGCGAAAGGCCGTTCTGGAATGCGAGCACCGGGGCGCCGCCGGAGCGGCTGCGCGGAGACATCGCGCTGCTGCCGGCGCTCGCGGCCGCCGGGCTTTGCCGCGCGGGAAAGGACATCAGCAACGGCGGCATCATCGGGACGCTGGCCATGCTGCTGGAATGCTCGCGCGCGGGCGCGGAACTGCGGCTCGATTGGCTGCCGCGGCCCGGCGGCGCGGAGATCGAGCGATGGCTCATCTCCTTTCCCAGCTTTGGTTTCCTGCTCGCGGCGCCGCCGGAGCAATCGGACGCGGCGATTGCAAAATTCACCGCGCGCGACATCGCGTGCGCGCGAGTGGGAAAAATCATCGAAGAGCGTTCGCTCGTGCTGGGGCTCGGAGCGGAACGGCGGATTTTTCTCCAGGCGACGGAGGGCGGGGAGGAAGCGTGGCGCCTTCATGCCACGTCCCTTTGATGAGCACTTCCTTGGGATGTTCGGGCGGCCCGAAGTTGTTCGCGTTCAGCCGCTCGACCACCAGGTCCAGCGCGGCTGCTCCGACGGCGGAGAGATTCCCATCGATGCCGCCCATGGCGCGCATTTCATCGGCGGTCCGATAGAGACAGGCCACGCCGATGTCCTCCGGCACGCGCCGTCCGGCCCGCGCGAGAAACGAGCGCACCTGCACCTTGTAGAAAAGGATCGAATCGGGCTCGTTCGCGGAGAGCCAGGAGGTGAACTCCTCGATTTCCGGCACACCCGCGGGAATGAAGGGCGCGCAGCGGCTTCGCATCGGGACGCGCCGCTGCCAATCCAGGAACGCACCCGACCACAAATTGTTCGAGATATTGTTGTTCAGCTCCGGCACGACCAGCGCGGGACGCCGGTAACCGAGCCGCCACATCTGGTCGAGCGCGAACTGCACATTGTGGAAGCCATGGAAATTCGCGCGGTCCACCTGCGCGCCGGTGAAATAGGCGCTCAGGCCCGCGACGGCAAATCCGTCGCACGAAAAGGGCACCGGTTCGTTGTTTCCGCGCGAAAAACCGAGGAGCACGCCGCGAATGCCGCGCGCGCGCAGCGTCGCTTCCAGCCGCGCGGCTTCGCCCTGGTAATCGTGCAGCGAAAAAACCTCGACGCGAAAACCGAGCGCCGCCGCGCGGGCCTGGATGCCGTCGAACTCCCACCGGCAAACCTGTTTCGTGCGCCAATCCTCGCGGCCCCCGTAGCTGGTGACCAGCGCGATGACGTCGATCTCGCCCGCGCCGCCGCGCCGGCGGCGATTCGCCATCAGCGCGCTGACGAGGGGATTGGGCCGGTAACCGGTCTCCGCGGCGGTCGAGCGGACCCGGGCGCGCATCTCGGTTCCGATGCGCGGATCGTCGCGCAAAGCGCGCGAAACCGTGGACGGCGCGATGCCGAGGCGCTGCGCGATTTCCGACATCCGGACTGTATGGGTTTTTTTCACCGGGTTGCTTTTTATCCAGCGAAGCCGAGGCGGGCAGGTTGCACTCGTAGCGCAATTCCCTGCGATGCGCAACGATGTGCGCAACAAAGCCGCCCTTCCACGCCCCCTTCCGGGCTCCGCGGTTCGCCCCATGCTCAATCGCCCCGCGCTTTACCGAACCTCAAAAACCAGCCTGCACTTCATCCACACTTCATCCACTTATGCCAACCCTAGACAGACCACTGAACAAAAACGGCGACTTTCTCGTTGATTACGAGGAAAAGGTATTTCCCGACGTCAAAGCCGATCCCGGCGAAAAAGCGCTCGTGACCTTTCACACCGATCGCCTTCGAGGGATCCATCTCCATCGTCAACACGCTGACCGCCACGCGCCTGCAAAGGAAAGGCTACGAAACCTCGATCCTGCTTTACGGACCCGGTGTCACCATGGGATTCCAGCGCGGATTTCCCACCCTGGGAGACGAGGCGTTTCCCGGCCATCTTTTCGTCAACCAGCGGCTCGCGAAATTCATGGAGGAAGGGGGCAAGGTCTACGGCTGCCGCTTCTCCACGCAGGCGCTCTATGGGCAGACGGAGAAGGCGTTCATGCCCGGCATCCGGCCGATCAACCCGCTGGACGTGCTCGACATCATCCTGCTGCACAAAAAGGCGGGCGCGGTGATCATCGATTCCTGGACGGTGTAGCGCGATGCAACGCATCAAGGCCGCAGCCGTGCAGATTTCGCCGGACCTTGCCGGCGGATCGGGCACCGTTGACCGCGTGTGCGACGCCGTCGCGCGCGCGGCGGCGCAGGGAGTGAAGCTCGCCGTCTTCCCGGAGACGTTTATTCCGTATTATCCCGTACTTCTCGTTTGTCGCGCCGCCGGTGCTCGCCGGCAGGGAGCACATGCGGCTGTACGAGCACGCGGTCGAGGTGCCCGGGCCGGTCACGCGGCGGCTTTCGGAAGCGGCGGCGCTGCACGGGATGGTGCTCGTCGTGGGCGTGAACGAACGCGAAGGCGGCACGATTTACAACGCGCAGTTGATCTTCGACGCCGACGGCACGCTGCTGCTCAAGCGCCGCAAGATCACGCCCAGCTACCACGAGCGGATGATTTGGGGCCAGGGCGACGGCAGCGGATTTCGCGCGGTGGATTCCGCGGTGGGCCGCGTGGCGGCGCTGGCCTGCTGGGAGCATTACAACCCGCTCGCGCGCTTCGCGCTGATGGAGGAGCGCGAGGAGATTCATTGCGCGCAATTCCCCGGTTCGATGGTCGGGCAGATTTTCGCCGATCAAATCGAGGTGACGATCCGCCATCACGCGCTCGAGTCGGGCTGTTTCGTCATCAACGCGACCGGCTGGCTCACGCCGGAGCAGGTCGCATCGATCACGCCGGACGAGAAACTGCAAAACGTCCTGCGCGGCGGATGTTACACGGCGATCATTTCACCCGAGGGGACGCTACTGTGTGAGCCGATCACCCAGGGCGAAGGCATGGCCATCGCCGAACTCGACCCGGCGCTGCTGGTGAAACGGAAGCGGATGCTCGATTCCGTGGGCCATTACGCCCGGCCGGACATCTTTACGCTGCTCATCAACCGCGAGCCGCACGCGCACGTCAGGACAAAGGCCGCCCAGCCGCCGCCGTCGGAAATGGGGGACGGGCTGCTCGAACCCACGCCATACCAGGAACATGCTCGATTTTCAGTCGGCACTATTGAGTAGGAAGCAGTACCTGCTTTCCGAATTGCAGACGCGCGGGATGCGCCTCGAGGACGCGCGCGCGGGGGCGTCGAGCCGTGTCGGCGGGGCAGGGCCGACCGATCACAAGGCGGTGACCATCCTCGGCATCACGATCATGGTGCCGGTGCACACGCGGCCCGCCGCGCAGTCGCCCTACATCGCCACGGCGCCCGACGCGCGCGGGCGGATGCTGCTGCGCGACGGCGACGAAATCGTTTGCGAAATCTCCTTTCCGCCGCAGCCGAAATTCTACGCGCTGCGCACGGCCGAGGGGATTCCGTATTGGAAAATCGCGCAGCTCCACTCGCGCGATACGCTGGCCACGACGGTGCTGCAAACATGCGTGCGATACGGCAACGCGGAGACCAAATGCCAGTTCTGCGCGATTGGCGAATCGCTGAAAGCCGGGCGCACCATCGCGCGCAAGACGCCGGAGCAGCTCGCGGAGGTCGCACGCGCGGCGTGGCAACTGGACGGCGTGCGCAACGTCGTCTTGACCACCGGCACTCCGCCCACCGATGACCGCGGGGCGGCCGTGCTGGCGGAGACGGGCGCGGCGATCAAGCAGGCAACGGGCCTGCCGATCCAGGGGCAATGCGAGCCGCCCGCGGATTTCGGCTGGTTCCGGCGCATGCGCGATGCGGGCATCGACGCGCTCGGGATGCATCTCGAGGCGTGGGACGAGGCGGTGCGGCGGCGCATCATGCCGGGCAAGGCCGAAGTGCCGGTCGCGTATTACCTCGAGGCGTTCGGCGCGGCGGTGGCCGTCTTTGGCCGCGGGCAGGTGAGCACGTATTTGCTCGCGGGGCTCGGCGATTCCATCGAGAGCCTGCTCGATGCCTCCCGGCAGCTCATCGATCTTGGCGTTTATCCATTTATCGTCCCTTTTGTTCCGGTGGCGGGGACGCCGCTGGCGGGCCATCCACCGCCAGCGGCGGATTTCATGCGGGCGGTGCTCGAGCCGGTCGGCGCGTGGCTGGCCGAGGCGGGGATGACCTCGGACACGGTGAAGGCCGGGTGCAGCAAGTGCGCCGCCTGCTCCTCGCTGTCGGCTTTCGAAAAGCAAAACGCCTGCGCCGCTTGATGCCCCATGCCCGAAACTTTCTTCACCATTCAGCTTCCCGGCGGCGAGACGCGCGAATGCTACTCACCATCGAGCATCGTGCGCGAATACTTCGGCGAAGGCGACGAGATGCCGGCGGCGGAATTCCTGGCGCGCAGCCGCAAGGCGCTGGCGCACGCCTCCGAGCGGGTGCGCGCGAAGTACGGCTTCGGCTGCGCCTCGGCGGCGTCGGAGATTGCGGCCATCGAGCATTGGGTGAAATCGGCATCCGGCGACGGGGTCGTCCGAATCGTGCGCATCTGAAGAGAGAGGGAATCCAATGACCATGAACCCGAATACTGGATGCATGCATTATCCGGTCATCATCATCGGCGGCGGCCAGGCGGGGCTCTCGATGAGCTGGCTGCTGAAGCAGCGCGGCATCGACCACGTCGTATTCGAGAAGCACCGGATGGCCGAGGCGTGGCGCTCGAAGCGATGGGATTCATTTTGCCTGGTGACCCCGAACTGGCAATGCCGGCTCCCCGGTTTTCCCTACGCCGGGCCGGACCCGGACGGCTTCATGAAGAAGGAGCAGATCATCGAGTATCTCGAGGCGTTCGCGCGGTCGTTCGAGCCGCCGCTGCGCGAGGGCGTGACGGTGCGGCGGTTGCGGCGGCATCAATCGGGCGCGTTCGAGGTTTGCACGGACATTGGGGATTTTCTCGCCGATCAGGTGGTGGTGGCCACGGGCGGTTATCACACCGCGGTGCTGCCGCGGCTGGCCGAGCGGCTGCCGGCGGAAATCGTGCAAATCCATTCCTCGGAATACAAAAACCCGGAGTCGCTGCCGGCGGGCGCGGTGCTGGTGGTGGGCACCGGGCAATCGGGCTGCCAGATCGCCGAGGATTTGCACCTTGCCGGGAGGCAGGTGCATCTCTGCGTCGGCGGCGCGCCCCGCACCGCGCGGCGCTACCGGGGCAAGGACGTCGTCGCGTGGCTGGATGAGATGGGCTATTACCGCATGCCCATTCACGAGCATCCGCAAAAAGACCGCGTGCGCGCAAAGGCCAACCATTACGTCACGGGGCGCGACGGCGGGCGCGACATCGATCTGCGGAAATTCGCGCTCGAGGGGATGAAGCTGTACGGGCGGCTGAAGGAGATCGACGGCGCGACGATGCGTTTCGCCGCGGACCTGCGGCAAAACCTCGACCAGGCCGACTCGGTCGCCGAGAGCATCAAGAGCACCATCGACAAATTCATCGCCTCGAAGCAAATCGACGCGCCGGTCGAGGAGCCGTACCGGCCGCCATGGCAGCCCGACCACGAGCCGCCCGTGCTCGATTACCGCGAGGCAAACATCCGCACCATCATCTGGAGCGTCGGTTACCGGACCGATTACACATGGGTCGAGTTGCCCATCTTCGACGGCAAAGGCTATCCGGCGCACGAGCGCGGCGTTACCACCGCGCACGGCCTCTATTTCCTGGGCCTGCCGTGGCAATACACCTGGGGCTCGGGCCGGTTTTCCGGTGTGACAAGCGACGCGGAATTTTTGGCCGGGCGCATCGAGGCCCGGACCGGCGCGGCAGCCGAGCCGGCGCCGAAAGGCGCGCTGAACGAACTGGCGCTCGGGTCGTAGAAATCGCGCCATCTTTGTTCGCGCTCGTCAAAGCGCGGACGTGCATATATCATGTGCGGCCCATCGCGGAAGAACACGCATGCTCAGCCTATTCGTCCTCATCTGCTTTCCGTTCCTGATCTGGAGCGCGTGGAAAAATGTCCGCCTTTCGCGGGAGAGCGCGGGCTGGCCCATGGTCCCCGGCACCATCACCTTGTCGGAGATGGCCCGGTCCGCGTGGCGAAGACAGCCGCGTGTGACCTACAGTTACGAGGTCGACGGAAAGACTTACAACGGAACGAAGGTCAACTTCGCCCCCGGCGTTCCCGCGAGGGAAGCCCAGGCCATCCTGGGCCGGTACGAGGTGGGCAGAACGGCGAACGTCTCCTACTCGCCGAAGAATCCGTCTCTCGCCGTGCTCGAGCCCGGACCGAACCGCTTCGTCAACGGGGTTCTGCGATCCTATATCGTCGTCTTCCTATTGATCGCCGCTTTGAATGCGGCCTACATCTGGGTGAGTGTGAAATACCCGTCGAGCGAATCGTCAACGCCGCCGCGCACTTATGATGACGTTGCGGCTGCCGATCCCGGGCTTGGCGACAGGCTGATCCAGGAGGGCGCGGACAAGGGGGACGCGAAGGATGAAGGTTATGTCGGCGTCTGGTATCTGGGCGGTCTCGAGGGTTATACGAAAGACCCCGCAAAGGCCGCCGAGTGGCTCCTCAAATCCGCCCAGCAAGGCGAGCCCGGCTCCGAAAGCCTGCTGGCCGAGCTTTATGTCAAAGGCGAAGGGGTCCCGCGGGACAATGCGCAGGCCGTCTCATGGTTCCAGAAGGCCGCCGACCAGGGCGACCCGAACGGCTGCGTCGGCATCGGAATGGCCTACGAGCAAGGCGTGGCCGGCTATCCGAAGGACACGCAAAAAGCCATCGAATGGTACAGGAAAGCCGGCAACAACCCCAACGCGCAAAAAGCGCTCGCGCGGCTCGGCGCGAATTAGGTGTACTTCAGCACTTCCTCGATGGTCGTGTCGCCGTCGTAAATGCAGCGCAGGCCATCTTCGCGCAGGGTCATCATGCCGAGCTCGATGGCCTTTTGCTTGAGCACCACCGTCGGCGCCCGCTGGTTGATCATTTCGCGGATCGGATCGGTGATGTCGAGCAGCTCGTAGATGCCCTTGCGGCCCTTGTAACCGGTGTGGTTGCAGACTTCGCAGCCCTTTCCATAGAAGAATTGCTTGTCGCCGATTTCGTGCGCGGAAACGCCCAGTTGCGACAGCACCGCTTCGCTCGGCTCGTAGGCTGTCTTGCAGTTTGGGCAAATCTTGCGGATCAACCGCTGGCCCAGCACGCCCTCGAGCGAGGAGGAAATCATGAACGGCTCGACGCCCATATCGATGAGACGGGTCACCGCGCCGGGCGCGTCATTGGTGTGCAGCGTGGAAAAGACGAGGTGGCCGGTGAGCGACGCCTGGATGGAAATCTGCGCCGTCTCGAGGTCGCGCGTCTCACCCACCATGATGCGATCCGGGTCCTGCCGCAAAAAGGCGCGCAGCACGCGGCCAAAGTTGAGGCCGATGCCCTCGTTGATCGGCACCTGGATGATGCCCTCGATGTCGTATTCGACCGGGTCCTCCGCGGTGAGCAGCTTCGAGTCGATGGTGTTGATCTTGTTCAGGCAGGCGTAAAGCGTCGTCGTCTTGCCGGAGCCGGTGGGGCCGGTGACGATGAAGATGCCATTTGGCTTCTCGAGGGTGTGCAGGATGTAATTGTAAATGTAGTCCGGCATGCCGAGCGCCTCGATGTTGAGGTTGACCGTCGTACGGTCCAGCACGCGCAGCACCACGCTCTCGCCGTACTGGGTCGGCAGCGTGGAAACACGAAGGTCCACCTGCCGGCCCGCGATATTTTTCTGGATGCGCCCATCCTGCGGCAGGCGGCGTTCGGCGATGTTGAGGTTGGCCATGACCTTCACGCGGGAGATGACCGGCAGCGCCAGGTGGCGCGGCGGGGGCGCCATCTCGTAGAGGGCGCCGTCGACGCGGTAGCGGATCTTGAACTCCATTTCGAACGGCTCGAAATGGATGTCGCTCGCGCGGTCCTGGATCGCCTGGTAAAGGATCAGGTCCACGTAGCGGATGATCGGCGTCGCGTTCGCCTCCGCCTCGATGTTCGAAAGGTCGATCTGGCCCTCTTCGCCGAACTCGATCTTGGTATCGCCCAGTTCCTTGAGGATCTCGTTCAGGCTCGCGTCGTCGGTCCCGTAGGATTTCTGGATCAGCGCCTCGATTTGCGTAATCGGCGCGACGGCGATCTGCACATTCCTGCCGAGCGCAAAACGCAAATCCTCGGGGATTTGCGGGTTGAGCGGGTCGGTGAGACAGACGGTGACGATGTCGCCGCTAAGCCCGATGGGAAGCGCGCCGTGAAGCCGCGCGAGGCCGGCGGGCAGCAGCTTGAGGGTCTCGGGCGGCGGCTCGAAATTGGTGAGATCGACCACTTCGGCGCTCAAAGAGTCGGCGATATAGCGGTAGAGTTCCTCCTCGGTGACGAGGCCGAAATCGGTCAGCGTCTGGACCACGTCCTTGCCCGAGGTGGAGATTTCCTGCAACGCGTCGTCGGCCTGGGACTGGTCGATGACGCCCTGCTCGGTGAGAAGCTCAATGACAGGTTTTGCGTTCATAAGGAAAAATTCGAAATTCGAAATTCGAAATTCGAAAGGTTGAGTCGCGGGTTACGCGAATGAGTTAGTATACGCCAATTTCCAATGCGTCGCGCCACGCGCGCCAAATCATTCGAATTTCGAATTTCGAATTTCGAATTTGCGGCTCCTTTAGCGGCGCCAATGTTCGCTCGCGCCCCCCTCATATCGCCAGCCTTTCGCCGAGCAACTGCCGCGCGACCTCCGGGTCCTGGGCGTAGCCGATCACCTGGTCGCGCGTGATGATATTCTCATTATAAAGGCGCACCAGCGAGGACTCGAGGGCAACCATGCCGTATTTGCTGCCGGTAAGGATTTCGTTGTGGATGCGGTAGGATTTGTTGTCGCGCAGCAGGGCGCCGATGGAGGAAGTGTTGATCATCACCTCGAACACGGCGATGCGGCCCGTGCCATCCTTGCGCGGCAGGAGCAACTGCGAGACAACGGCCTTGAGGTTCATCGAAAGCTGGATGCGGATCTGCTGCTGGCGCTCGGCGTCGAAGGCGTCCACGATGCGGTCGATGGTCCGCGCGGCGCCGGTGGTGTGGAGCGTGGAAAAGACCAGGTGCCCGGTTTCGGCGGCGGTGATGGCGGTTTCGATGGTCTCGAGGTCGCGCATTTCACCCACCAGGATCACGTCCGGATCCTGGCGGAGCGAGCGGCGCACCCCTTCGGCAAAGGTGGGGACATCGACGCCGATCTCGCGCTGGTTTACGATGCCGCGCCGGTGGTCGAGGTAATACTCGATGGGGTCCTCGATGGTGATGATGTGGCGCGGGCTGGTCTCGTTGATGACCGTCAGCATGCTGGCCAGCGAGGTCGTTTTGCCGGAGCCGGTGGGGCCGGTGACGAGGACGAGGCCGCGCGGCAGTTCGAGCATGTCCCGCACCGACTGCGGCATGCCGATCGCCTCGAGCGACAACAATTTGCGCGGCAGCAATCGCACCGCGGCCGCCAGGTTGCCCCGCTCATGGTAGACGCTCACGCGGAAGCGGTTCGCATCGCGATAACTGAACCCGAAATCGATGGTCCCTTCGTTGTTGACCCGCTCCATTTGGTCGGGCCGGGCCAGGCCGCGCGCCAGGGTCTCCATGTCCGCGGCGCTCAGAGGCGGCGTATTGAGCGGGGTGAGAATGCCCTTGAGGCGAAGCGTGGGAGGCACGCCGACGCTCAGGTGCAGGTCCGACGCTTCCTCCTCGATCGTCAGCCGCAGCAAGTCATCGATGGGAATGGTGGCCATGGAGGGGAAAACTCGAAATTCGAAATTCGAAATTCGAAGGGGGAAAGCGCGAGAATTGCGCGTAAAGACTCAACGAGGTCGGAAATTCGATACGATGCGCGCTCCGCGCGCCAAAAATTTCGAATTTCGAATTTCGAATTTCGGATTTGCGTTCCATGGCCGCCTCAATCCGCATCGCCCATCGTGATGGCAATGACTTCCTCCGCGGTGGTCAGGCCGGAGAGCACCTTGCGGACGCCGTCCTCGCGCAGGGTGCGCATTCCCAGTTCGCGGGCACGCTTGCGCAACTGGAGGGTCGAGGCGCGCTCGTTGACCATGAACCGGACCTCGTCGTCCACGAGGAAAATCTCAAAGATGCCCATCCGCCCCTTGTAGCCGAGGAAGCGGCAATTCTCGCAGCCGACCGGCCGCATCACGGTCGCCTCGCTCAATTGCGTGGAATCGATCCGCAGCGCGCGCATTTCCGCCGGCGAGAGTTCGCCCGGCTCCTTGCATTTGGTGCAGAGCTTGCGGACGAGGCGCTGGGCCATGATGGCGCGGACCGAGCTGGAAACCAGGAAGGGCTGGACGCCGATATCGACGAGGCGCGCCACGGCGCTGGGTGCGTCGTTGGTGTGGAGCGTGGAAAAGACCAGGTGGCCGGTCAGCGAGGCGTTGATGGCGATGTTGGCGGTTTCGACGTCGCGAATCTCACCAATCATGATGATGTTCGGCGCCTGGCGCAGCATCGAGCGCAGCGCGGCGGGGAAAGTCATGCCGATGTCCGCGTTGACCTGCACCTGGTTGATGCCGTTCATCTGGTACTCGACGGGATCCTCGACCGTGATGATCTTGCGGTCGGGCTTGTTGATGTAATTCAAGCAGCCGTAAAGCGTCGTCGTCTTGCCCGAGCCGGTCGGGCCGGTGACCAGCAGGATGCCGTCCGGCAGCGCCAGCAGCCGCTCGAAGATCTCCTGGTCATCGCTCAGGAAGCCGAGTTCCGGCAGGCCCAGCATCAGGCTCGTCTTGTCCAGGATACGCATGACCACGCTCTCGCCGTGATTGGTGGGGATGGTGGAAACGCGGAGGTCGATCGACTTTTTGCCGATTTTTACCTGGATGCGCCCGTCCTGCGGCAGGCGCTTCTCCGCGATGCTCATCGAGCCGGTCATGATCTTGATGCGGGCGGTGATGGCGCTCTGCAATTTCTTCGGCGGGTTGTTCATCTCATGGAGCACGCCATCGATGCGGAAGCGGACGCGGAAACGCTTTTCGAGAGGCTCGAGATGAATGTCGCTCGCGCGCATGCGGTGCGCCTCGAGCAGGAGCAGCGAAACCATCTTGATGACCGGCGCGTCGCCCGTCTCCGCGTGGTCGCCGAGCTCCGTGGCCGGGCCGTCGCCGATCTGGATGATCTCCCCGCCGAGCGAGGCCTCGAGGCTGCTGACCGCCTCGTCCGCGGTGCCGTAGTACTGGACCAGCGCGGCCTTGATTTGCGCCGGCGTCGAGCAGACGAAATCGATGTCCCGCTTGAGCACGTGGCCGATGGCGTCGAAGGTGTCGAAATCGAGCGGGTTGCTGGTGGCCATGATGAGGCCGGAATCGGTGAGCGCCACCGGCAGCACCTTGTAGCGCCGGGCCGTCGCCGCGGGCAGCAATTCGATGATCTCCTGCGGGATGGTGATCTGGCCGAGATCGACAAAGTCCATGCTGGCCGCGCCGGCCAGGGCCCGGCTCACATCTTCATCGCTGACGGCGCCATGCGCGATAAGGGTCTGGACGAGTGGGTGTTCCGGGCTGGCCTCGGCGCGGGCGCGCTCGAGTTGCGGTTTGGTAATAAGCCCGGTATCGAGCAGAATTTCCGTTACGTAATCGTCGTTTGTCACCACTTGAGAGAAGAGTGTTTGGGGATGGGGAGAGAGGCAAAAAGTTAAAGGTGGGTGAGGGGACTGTCAACGGCAGCTTCGAAATAGGAGCCGGGAATTTGCCGCTCGGCGCCGCGGTTTCCGGCGAGACCACGCGGCCCGCCGGTCGCCGCGGTGCGTAATGTCAAGCGGCCGCTACTTCCGATTGCCGTTGGGTTGCTTCGAAACAGCTTCTCGTTTTCGAGCGAGATCACCTACCTGCTGTTGCCTCCCCAAGATAAACGCAGTAGCAAGACTGACGACAGTCGTTCCCGCAATTACACTACCGACAGCCTCATGCCCCAAGCAAGCAACAATCGCCCCGACCGAAATACCAAACATCCCGATTATCAGGCCAAAAATTTGGCCTCTTCCGCTTTGAGTTTGCTGGCTTCCAATTACAAGTGATTCAATCTGAATGCGATGCGCCGACTGATTTTCGGCCATCACCATAATTCGGTTAGCCCCGTCGTGGACTGCTTCATTGTATTTGAGGAGGTCCTCAGGAGCGGGCAGGGGCCCGGAATGATACTTGGCAATAATTTCCGTATGTGCAGCCGTGAATAAGCTCACCAATCGCTCCAGCTTCTGTTGTGGAATCACTTTGAGTTCCGCGTCGCTCTGGAGCAGCTTCGATAGCTGACGAGTAAATGCCGCATCACCAGGGGACGGCTTTCCATCTGCTACAGTCGGTTGTAGCTTTTCCTGCGGCTGTTCTATCTCGTCGGCCATCAGGGAGGCTTGAATCAGCGATGTGCCGATTCGGCTGCCGTCGGCGCGAGAGCCGGACTCATAATGTCACGCAAATCCTGGCCGGCCATCTTCCAATCGGAAGCGATTGCAGCTTCGTCAGGTTCATCAGAGCAATTGTATCCGAAATAGTCGCCAGCAATATTCAACACGCTGCCAAAACCCGTCAGAAATGACGAGGATGGCACCAAAAAATCTGTTTTAAGGCGGTTGCTCATGGGATCGCTAAGCTAAACATGGGATATGGCTCGTCAACCCGATATTTCATCGCATCAGCATCCAAAGCCGGACGTGTATCGGGGCTGCTGAACGACACTAAAATATAGCAGAAGTCAGGCCAGTTCAAGCCGTCTAATCAGAGATCTTTTTGGTCAATGGTCTGTACGTAAGCCTCTTACCCTCAGCCTTTTCAGAGCGGCAATCCCGTGCTCCCAGCGGATACTCTCCAAATGCTCCCGGGCCGCGTCATCGGTTGTGAACCGCTCAATGATCTGGACGGGCGTGAGGTTGCCTGGCGTTGGCTTGAAATCTGGAGATCTCGTACCCTCACTTCAGCGATTCCTAATTGCTCGTCAGTTGCATAATCCCACGTATTTCACACGAGGTGTGAAATATGCAGGCTAAATCCTGATTGCCAAATGCCGTCCGTCCGTGACCGCCCCTTCGCTGGCGCTGCTGACCAGCGCGGCGTACTTCGCCAGCACGCCGCGGGTGTAGCGCGGCTTCGGCTTTTTCCACCTGGCCAGGCGCCGGACGATTTCATCGTCGCCCACTTCCAGGTCGATGGTGCGCTTTTCGGCGTCGATGGTGATGCGGTCGCCGTTTTTCACGATGGCGATCGGTCCGCCCGATGAAGGCTTCGGGCGTGATATGGCCGACCACGAAGCCGTGGCTGCCGCCGGAGAATCGGCCGTCGGTGATGAGCGCCACCTGCTTGCCCAGTCCCTTGCCCATGATGGCGGAGGTGGGCGAGAGCATTTCGCGCATGCCGGGGCCGCCGCGCGGGCCTTCGTAGCGGATGACGATCACGTCGCCGGCCTTGATGGTTGCCGTCGAGAATCGCCTTGAGCGCCATCTCCTCGGTCTCGAAAACGCGGGCCGTGCCGGTGAAGCGCACGCCTTCCTTGCCGGAGATTTTCGCGACCGCGCCCTCGGGCGCGAGATTGCCGCGCAGGATGACCAGATGGCTGTCCTTTTTGATCGGGTCGCGAAAGCGGGCGAATGATCTGCTGGCCCTTCGGGTAGGGTTTGACGGGCTTCAGGTTCTCGCGCCATGGTCTTGCCGGTGACGGTCAGGCAATCGCCGTGAAGCAGCCCCGCATCGAGCAGCGTCTTCATCATCGGGACGATGCCGCCGATGGCCACCAGCTCCGCCATCAGGTATCGCCCGCTCGGTTTCAGATCGGCCAGCACGGGCACGCGCTTGCCGATGCGGGTGAAATCATCGAGGCCCAGCTTCACGCCGGCGCAGTGCGCCATGGCGAGGAGATGCAGCACGGCGTTGGTCGAGCCGCCGAGGGCGATCACGACGGTGATGGCGTTCTCGAACGCCTTCGCGCGTCATGATATCGAGCGGGCGGATGCCGCGCTTGATCAAATCGAGCACCACGGCGCCGGCGCGCGCGGCAATCCTCGGTCTTGGCGGCGCGAAACCGCGTCCTGGGCGGAGTGAATTCGGCAGGCTCATGCCCGAGCGCCTCGATGGCCGAGGCCATGGTGTTGGCCGTGTACATGCCGCCGCACGAGCCGGGCGCCGGGAATGGCGCATGCCTCGATCTCGCGCGCAATTGCCGGTCGTTGATCGTCCCGTCGCGTGCGCGCCCACGGCCTCGAACACGGAGACGATGTCGAGCGGGCGCGGGACGCATCCCCGGCTTGACGATGTCCTTGCCGAGCCGCTTCGCGACCATCTGGCCGGTGATGCAGCCGGGCAAAATCGTGCCGCCATAAACGAAAACCGCGGGCCGGTTCAGCCGCGCAATGGCCATGAGGCAGCCCGGCATGTTTTTGTCGCAGCCGCCGATGGCCACCAAGCCGTCGAAGCCCTGGCAGCCGACGACCGTCTCGATGGAATCGGCGATCACCTCGCGCGACACCAGCGAATATTTCATCCCTTCGGTGCCCATCGAGATGCCGTCGGAGACGGTGATGGTATTGAAAATAATCGCCTTGCCGCCGGCGTCGTCCGCGCCGCGCGGCGGCTTCGCGCGCCAGTCGGTCGATGTGCATGTTGCAGGGCGTGACCATGCTCCAGGTCGAGGCGATGCCGATCTGCGATTTCTTGAAATCCCGGCTCGTGAAACCGACCGGCGTAGAGCATGGCGCGGCTGGCGGCGCGCTCGGCGCCATCGACGACGATTGCCGAATGCCTTCGGCTCAGGTTCGCCGCGGGCGCCTTGCCGGCCTTGCGTTTGGGTGGAAGCGATGACATAAAGGGGCTCAAACCGTACGAGACAAAGGCCCGATTGAAAAGGGCATTCATGGAAGGCCGCCCAAACCGAATCACGCATGGTCATTCATGAGTTGGACGCCGCGCCCTCCCCCGCGCTCCGGGGGAAGCTGCAGGAGTTTGAATTGACGTTCCCGGTTCCATTCGCGGCCGGTACTTCCACATCGACTACGGGAGCGATCGCACGGCGTTCATTCGTTCGCTCGGCGAGGGAAGGTGCTTCGCGTCGGAAAAGGAGGGGCGCATCACGGGGCTCATCGAGATCGCCGCGGTGAGGCTGCTGACGCCGGATGGCTCGGAGCGGTTGGCCGGCTACATTGCGGACATCAAGATCCTTCCCGAGGAGCGGCGCAAGATCGCCACCTTTCGCCTTTTGCAGAAGGCGATGACCTGGGGTCTGTCGAAGACGGAATTTGGCTTTACGGTTGCGCTCGACGAGACGCCGGTGAAACCGCCCGATTACACGGGACGCGCGGGAATCGTCCCTTTACCGAGGTGGCGCGGCTGGCCGTGGTGCGCCTGCCGGTCGCCGGCAGCCGGGGCGCGGGCCATCAGCGCTGGGTTGCGAAACCCGAGGCGGGCAGGGAATTGTTCGCGCGGCTTTCGCGCGGGCGCTACGCGTTGCTGGGCGGGTCGCCGGGGACGCGCTCCGCATCGCCGCCGGCATGGCTGGTGCATCCCGGCGGCAAAGCCTGCGCCCGGTTCGAAGACCGGCGGCTGGTGCGCCGGTTGATCGCCGACGATGGCTCGGAACTGCGGCCGGCGTACCTCTGTTGCTTCGCCTTCGAGGAGCCGCGCGCGGCGGTCGAGCTGGTGGCCGCGGCGCTCGGGCGCGCGGCGGCGCTCGGGTTTCGCGCGGTGCGCATCGCGCTTCCGCCATCGGATTTCGAGTTGCTGCGGCCCGCGCTGGGCAATGCCGCCGTCGTTCCGGCCCAGGGCGCCGTTTTCGCCAGCGCCGCGGCGCAAAAGGGGATCATCTGGAATCTCAACGCCGCTGAGATATAACTATTCTTATTCAAGAGCTGACTGCCAACCCTCCCCCCAACCAATCCCTTACGGCGCGCCGGCGCTGGGTAGCGGCCGCGATTTGCGCCCTGCTCGTCCTGCTCGTCTTTGCCGTCTTCGGCCAGGCGATCGGTTACGGGTTCGTCGATTTTGACGACCCGCAATATATCCATGAAAACCCGGCGGTGCCCGCGGGGCTGACCCTGGCCGGTGTAAAATGGGCATTTACCCACGTGCTCGTCGGGCACTGGCACCCGCTCACGGTGATTGTGCTGATGCTCGACCGCCAGCTCTTCGGCTTCTGGGCCGGCGGCTATCATCTGGTCAATATCGCGTTGCACGCGGCCTGCGTGGTCCTGCTTTTTTGCGCGTTGCTCGAAATGACCGGCGCCATCTGGCGCAGCGCCTTTGTCGCCGCGTTGTTCGCCATTCATCCGCTGCGCGTCGAATCGGTGGTATGGGTGTCCGAGTGCAAGGATGTGTTGAGCGGGCTGTTTTTCATGCTGACCCTGCTGGCTTACGTCCGCTATGCGCGGCAGCCGAGGTCCATGGGCCGGTATGCGATGGTCCTGCTTTGGTTTACCCTCGGCCTGTTGAGCAAGCCGATGCTCGTGACGCTCCCATGCGTGCTGTTGCTGCTCGACTACTGGCCGCTCGCGCGATTGCGTTCCCCCTCGCAGTTTCCCGGCTTGTTATGGGAAAAGATGCCGCTCTTCGCCCTGTCCGCGCTATCCAGTATCGCGGCGATTTTTGCCCTTAACTACGGGGAGCATCCGCCAATCACCACTTATCCCGCAAACGCGCCGATCGGTTATACCGCGTATCTCTGGAAGACGATTTACCCGGTCAACCTCGCGTTGCCTTATCCTCTGCCCGTGGGCGGAACGCCGGGCTGGCAAACATTCGACGCGCTGCTGCTCCTGGCGGCGATCACCGCCGGCGTTTACTATCTTCGCCGGAGGCAGCCGTTCCTCATTACCGGATGGCTTTGGTATCTCGGCATCCTCGTGCCGGTGATCGGGGTGATGCAGACCGGCAACCAGGCTTACGCGGACCGCTACAGTTACCTGCCGCAGATAGGCCTTTTCATTGCGGTCACATGGATGGCCGCCGAATGGGCAGGCGGCGCGCGCGTCCGCCGCACGGTGCTGGGCGTGCTCGCCGCACTCATCCTTTGCGCGCTGGCCGCCGCCGGCTGGCGCCAGGTTACTTACTGGCGCGATGACACTTACGCCTCTGGACGCACGCGCTCGAGACGACGCGCGATAACGCCGACGCCCTGAAGAATCTCGGCAATGCCCTTGCACTCGAGGGCATTCCGCCGAGGCCATTGCCGATTTCGAGGAGCTCCTGCGGTTGCTGCCCGGCGATCCCGAAACCATCAACAATCTCGGCAGTGCATTGCTTGACGAGGGCCGCGTTGATGAAGCAATCGCCATGTACCGCAGTTCGATCAGCCTCCATCCCAATGCCGCCAAAACCCACGAGAACCTGGGCGACGCTCTGCTGCGCAAAGGGCGCACCGACGAGGCGATCACCGAGCTTCACGAGTCGCTGCGGCTCGATCCCGATAACGCCGACGCCCATTACACGCTCGGCACGGCCTTTTTCCTCAAAGGGCAGACGGATGCGGCGACTGCCGAATTTCACGAGGCGCTCCGATTGAACCCGGATGACGCCGAGGCCCATAATAATCTGGGCAACGTCTTGCTGAAGGTGGGACGGCCTGCCGAGGCGATTGCCGAATACCGCGAAGCCGTGCGGGCCGAGCCGGCTCTTGCCGAAGCTCACAATAATCTCGGCTACGCATTGCTTCAGCAGGGGCAATACGATGAGGCCATCGGCCAGTTCCAGGAAACCTTGAAGATCGACCACACGCTGCTCTTTGCCGCGGGAAACCTTGCAACCGCATTCGCCCAGTCCGGCCGCACCGCGGAGGCAATCGCCGAATACCGCGCCCTGTTGAAAGTCGAGCCCGCGAAGGTGGGCGTGCAAAACGGCCTCGCGTGGCTGCTGGCCGCCGCGCCCGAGCAAAATCTCCGCGACGGCGCCGGCGCGCTCGCGCTTGCCAAAAGCGCGAACCAATCCACCCGCGGAACAGACCCGACATCCTCCGCACGCTCGCCGCCGCTTACGCGCAGACGGGCGATTTTCCCAACGCGATCCGCACCGCGCAAAGCGCGCTGCAATTGCCCGCGGCGCAATCCGGCAACCTCGCCGGAAAGCTGCGCGCGGATATAAAGCAGTATCAGGCGGGGCGGCCGAATTGGAGATTGAACGCCTGCCGTCGGAACTATCGCGGCATGACGGAATATGCGGTTTTTTATTTCCGTTATCATTCTGTTTTACGCTTGCTGATCGGGCCGGGAATTGTTATCTTCCGCCAATGGTTTCCCCCGAACCTGGCGATCCTACGCCTTTTGTAGGTGCTCCGACGGACATCGCGCCGGTGGGAGCCTTCGTACCCAAACCAGCCCATGAACGCACCGCCGACGAAGAACGCGGCCGCATCGATTGGGACGGGATAGCCGCCCGCCCGCAATTTCGCGGGCTGCTTGCACGCAAGGCGCGCTTTATCGTGCCCGCGACGATTTTCTTCATCGTCTATTACTTTGCCCTCCCGGTCCTGGTCGGCTACGAGCGGCCGTTCATGGAGAAACGCGTCGGGCCGGTAAACATCGCCTATCTCTTCGCCTTGTCGCAGTTTTTCATGGCCTGGATCATCGCGGCGTTCTATGTGCGCGCGGCGAATATCTTTGACCGCGACGCGAAGTCACTGGTCGATGACATCGACAAAAGGTAACGGCGCGCCGCCATGTCCACGCCGCTGGCATTCTTTCTCGTCTTCGTCGCGATAACCCTGGTCATCACTTACTGGGCCGCGCGCAAATCGAGCGGCGCGGCCGCCTATTTCGCCGCCAGCCGGCGCATCAACGCGTGGCAGAACGGCGTCGCCATAGCCGGCGATTACATGAGCGCCGCGTCGTTTCTCGGCATCGCGGGAATGATCGCGTTCTTTGGTTACGACGGTTTCATGTACTCGGTCGGGTTCCTGGTCGCCTACCTGACGGTGTTGCTCCTGGTCGCCGAGCCGCTGCGCAACACCGGCAAATACACGATGGCCGACGTGCTTGCCTTTCGCCTAGCCCGCGCCCGGTGCGCGCCATGGGCTCCTTGAGCACGCTGACGGTCTCGACTTTCTATATGATCGCGCAAATGGTCGGCGCCGGCGTGCTGGTTTCCACGTTGTTGAAAGGCGCCGGCATCGACTACAAGACCGCGGTAAGTTGCGTGGGCGTGCTGATGATCGTTTACGTGGTCTTTGGGGGGATGCTGGCAACCACGTGGGTGCAGATCATCAAGGCGATCCTGCTCATCGCGGGCACATTCGTCATGAGCCTGATGGTGCTGGCGCATTTTCATTGGCACCTGGGCGAGTTCTTCGGCGCGATCGGCCACGTGACTTATACGGACAAGGCGACCCATGCCCTCGTGACGAAGGACTTTCTCGTGCCCGGCTTGCGCTTCAAGCCGCCATGGGGCGCGCTCGACCTGATCTCGCTCGGCATGGCGCTCATCTGCGGCACCGCCGGCCTGCCGCATATCCTCGTCCGCTTTTATACCGTGCCGGATGCGAAGACGGCGCGCCATTCCGTGGTCTGGGCCATGGTGCTCATCGGGGCGTTCTATTTAATGACGACTTTCCTCGGGTTCGGCGCGGCGACCATCGTGGGGCCGGATAAGATCACCGCCAACGGCGGCACCAACATGAGCGCGCCCCTTCTGGCCAGGGAGTTGGGCGGCGACATTTTCTTCGCGTTGATCTCGGCGATCGCCTTCGCGACCATCCTGGCCGTCGTCGCCGGCCTGACCATCAGCGCCTCGACTTCCTTTGCGCACGATTTTTACACGAACGTGATTCATCACGGCAGCGAGCGGAAACCGGGCGAGGAAGTGCTCGTCGCCAGGATCACGGCGTTTGCCGTCGGCGCGGTCTCGATCGGCATTGCCATCCTGCTCGGTCCCACGGCGAACGTCGCCTTCCTGGTGGCGCTTGCGTTTGCCGTGGCCGCCTCCGCCAATCTTCCGGTCGTCCTCTTCTCGATTTTCTGGAAACGCTTCACGACCACCGGCGCCGTGCTGGGCCTGGCGGTGGGGCTCGTTTCTTCGCTGGCATTGATCGCCATCAGCCCCAGCATCATGGGCATCGACAAGCCCGGCGTCGCCGCCAGCGCACGCCATCTCATCCAGCGCGCCCCGTTCTTCCCGCTGGAGAATCCCGGCATCGTCAGCATCCCGCTCGGTTTCCTCGCCGCGTTCCTCGGCTCGCTCCTCATGCGCGAACCCGCCGCCGAAGCCCGTTTCCCTGAGCTGCTGGTGCGCGCCAACACAGGCCTCGGCGCGGAAAAAGCGATCGCGCAATAGCCCCTTCGGCACGCGCCAAAGGCGCCAAATACTTCGAATTTCGAGTTTCGAATTTCGAATTCTCCCCGATGTTTCATCGAGTGATCCGCCACCTCTACTTCCACATCCCGTTCTGCCCCCGCCTCTGCCCCTATTGCTCCTTCCATGTGGAAACCAGCATGCGGACAAAGAATCGCGCCTTCCTCGACGCGCTGCTGGCCGAGGTGCGGCTTCGCGCGGCGGAATTCCCGGTCGCGCCGGAGACCATTTACTTTGGCGGCGGCACGCCGAGCATGCTTTCGATTGGCGAGCTCGAGTATCTGCTGGGCGGATTGCGCGGCATCCTGCCGCTCGATGCGATGCGCGAATGGACCTTCGAGGTGAATCCGGCAACGGTCTCGCCCGAAAAGGCCGCGCATTTGCGGCAACTGGGCGTCAACCGCATCAGCATCGGCGTGCAATCGTGGGACGATGGCATTCTCGCCACTCTTGGCCGCGTCCACAGCGCCGCGCAGGCCGAAGCTACTTACCGCGTCCTGCGCCATGCCGGTATCGAGAACATCAACATCGATCTCATGTTCGCCATCCCGGGGCAGACGCGCGCCCAATGGCGCGACACACTGCGGCGCACCGTCGCGCTTGCGCCCGAGCACGTTTCCGCCTACTGCCTCACTTACGAGGAGGATACGCGTTACTTCGAGCAATTGCAGGCCGGCGAATTCCACCGCGACGACGAGCGCGACGCCGCGATGTTCGAGGAATCAATGGATTTTCTCGGCGAAGCCGGATACGCCCATTACGAAATCTCGAATTACGCGCGCCCCGGCCGCGAGTCGCTGCACAATTTCGGCTATTGGAATGGCGACGACTATCTCGGGTTCGGCCCGAGCGCCTTCTCCACCGCCGGCGCGCGCCGCTGGCAAAACGTGCCCGACAGCGCCGCGTACATCTTGCGCATCGGCGCGGCGGGCGCCGCGGTCTCATTCGAGGAAACGCTCAGCGAAAAGACGCGCACCGGCGAGACGCTCGCCTTTGGCCTGCGCACCGCGCGCGGCATCCCGGCGCAAGCCGCCGCCCCGTGGGAAACGGAGTTGCTCGAAATGCGCGCGCTCGGCCTGCTCGAATCGCGCGACGGAACGTCTGCTCCTCACGCGCCGCGGAAAATTGATGGCCGATTCCGTGGCCGAAGCCTTCGTGTGACCATGGCCGCCGAATACGACGTGGCCATCGCGGGCGGCGGCCCGGCGGGCGCAGTATGCGGCACGCTTTGCGCGGAGGCCGGCCTGCGGACGTTGGTGCTGGAAAAATCGCTTTTTCCGCGCGACAAAGTCTGCGGCGATTGCCTCAACCCCGGCTGCTGGCCCATCTTCGAGCGCCTCGGCGTGGCGGAAGCCATTCTCGATTCGCCCCACGCATCGATTTCCCGCGTGACATTTATCGGCGCGCGCGGCTTGCGCGTCCCGTTCCCATCGATGCCCAAGGCCGCGGCGAAATTGCGATTCCACGCCGCATCCTCGACGCCATCTTGCTCGCTCGCTGCCGCCAGGCCGGCGCGGAAGTCCGCGAGGAAACCACGCTGCGCGCCCTGGCCCGCGATGGCGCCGGCCATTGGCGCATCGATACGTCGGCGGGCGATTTCACCGCCCGCCATCTCGTCGCTGCGGATGGCCGCAACTCGACCGTCGCCCGCCTGCTCGGCGTTGCGCCCGCCGCGCGCCGCGACCGCGTCGGGCTCCAGGCCCACATTCCCACGCCCGCCGGGCTCGATGGTGGAATCGAGCTGCACCTGCTCCCGCACGGCTATTGCGGCGCCGCCCCCATTGGCGACGGCCTCACCAATTTCTGTCTCGTCGCCGCCGCGGACCGCATCGACGCGCTCAAGGCCGCCGTCGCAACCCGTTTCGCCATTTCACCCGCGCGGCAATGGCGCGCCATCGCCCCACTGAGCGCGCCCCGGTCGGCCCGTTGCGCGACGGCGTCCTCTACGTGGGCGATGCCGCGCGCGTGGTCGAGCCCTTCACCGGCGAGGGCATCTACTACGCGCTCGAATCCGCCGCGCTTGCCGCGCGCCACATCGCCGACGGCACGCTCGCGCAATACCCCGCCGCCCACGCCGCGCTTTACCGGCGCCGGCTCTGGATCAACCGCCTCGCCCATTGGACCGTCACTCATCCGCGCGCCGGCGGCCTCCTGCTGCGCGCACTCAGCGCCCACCCGGCGCCATTGCGATTCATGGTGGAAAAAGTTGCGCACCCAGTCGTCCAGAGCGGCTTCTAGAGTACTTTCGCTCCATTTTGTCGCGTCAGCGACCGCCGAGGCGGCGGCGGGGAAAAGTGGAGGTCGGCGGGTGGGCGAGCGGGCGGGGTTCTCAGGGGACGAAGTCCCTTGAGTGGGGCCCGGGGCGAAGCCCCGCCCTCAAAAAAAGGGCACGGCGGCCTAAAAGAATCCCCATCAATCCGGCTCCGTAAAAAGAATCCGCCCGTCGCTGCCAAACAGCCGCCGCGCCCGCATCGAAAAAGCGAAGCGCCTTTCGATGCCCATATTCCTCCGCTTCCGTCCAGAGTCCGACAAATTAAACAGAAACCGCTCTGAGCCCCGTCACGAAACGCAGCCCCCCCGAAAAAAAAGTGCAGCCCCCCACAGTCGAGTGACTATGAAGGGCTGCTGTTCCCCCCAGAACGCGCGCAACGTGACCCATCATTTCCCTTCGCGCAAGTGGAAAAATCCGCGCCCGGTCTGCATGCCTTCCCGCGCCCATTTCGCTCTTGCGGAGTCCCGGCTGGGATTTAGATTGGCCTTCTTGCGGCACGCCGCCCCGGCTCGCATCCGTAGCTCAACTGGATAGAGCGTTGGCCTCCGAAGCCAAAGGTTGTGGGTTCGACCCCCGCCGGATGCAGGTGTCGGCATTATCCACGCCACTCCTTCGCCACGCATTGGCTCCAGGTCCACCGGGACGCCCCGTGTCTCGCCTAGGAGATGGGGAAGCGTGGAAGTCATCCTGAAGTGTTACAGCAAGGCTCTGGATGAGCCGGAGAGCGCGGCGAAATTCTGGGCAATCGCTCCCGCTGAGGACGGCGAAAAGGTCGTGGCGTTTCCGAGCGCGGCGGCATGGACAAATGCCATGCCGTACAAGGAATGGGAAATCAACCTCGGAGAGTACCGGGCTTTATCTGGCGACGGACAATCAAAGGTGTAATCGTTGAGTTCCTCGTGGCGTTGATGGCTTGGGATGGTAAAGATTGGGTCTGCGTCACGCGTTATGACTGCGCGCATGATTTTCCCCACGGGGATGTCCTGGGGCGAAAGGAAGGTCTCCTTTACAAGCAGAGGTTCCCGGGATTAACCTTGGAGGAGATTTTTTACGATGCCATCCGCGACTGCCGGGAAAACTACGAAGCGCACGCAAGCTTCTTCCGCGCGCACTAAAGCTGCGCCCAAAAGGAAGATGAAGGCGGTGAACTGGTATCCCGCCAAGGGCGTGCTGACCGAGAAACGCGCTGACGAGATCATCCGGTCGTTCGGCGGTCGGCCAATGACGAAAGAGGAGAGCAGGAAGTTTCGGAAGTTCATCAAGGACCCTTACCCGTAGGCGCGGCTCCATGATCGTGGCCGGCAACGATGACCCCATAGTTACAGCGCACAAGCACTGTATCGCCAATCGGGAAGAGGTTCTGGCCAGCGATCAATGCGGTTGTTTTTATTGCCTGCGCATCTTCAGCCCCACCGAAATCACCGAGTGGCTTGACGAGCGGAATAAAACTGGCGTGACGGCTCTTTGTCCCCATTGCGGCATTGATGCTTTGATTGGGTCGCGTTCGGCGTATCCGATCACATCGGCATTTTTATCTGAAATGCAGGGACACTGGTTTCAAGCAAAATCACACTGAACGTTTGTGCTGGGTGGTGTCCTGGGATGGCTGCGGGGAAGCGGCAACTGGTACGCCCATGCCGTCGTCGATGCCGGCTGGGACATCAAGACTGGTTTTCCTTTCGATCAGGTCGAGGACGGCTTTTATGCGAACGTTCCGGCGCCTGTCCGAGAGCTTTGCAGGAAGTTGCGGGACATCGCGGCGGCCTACGGCTTCGGACGCACTGAGTTCCTGCCGATTAAATCTCCCGGACCTAGCTGTGCCCGGTACCTGACAAAGTACCTGGGTAAAGCCTTCAGCACGGAGAAAGCAGAGGGGGAAGAGAAACGCCGGCTATTCGGAGTCTGGGGCGGTGTCCGTTTCGTTCATTCGCAGTTCAGCTTCGTTTCCTCCCGCATCCTCAGGCGGAAACTAGCCTGGCTGGCCGATGAGTTGCGGATCGCGGATTATGACGGCTTCAAGGCGCTCTATGGTCGCCACTGGTGGCATTTCATCGGGTCTGCTCTGCGCGAAGTCATCTTGCCGGAGGACGATTACAAGGTTCTGGTCAACGGAGAAGCTGGTCCGGGACGACATCGGTTTCCGGGCGTACAGCCAGGACATATTGAGATTCTCCGGTTCACCGGACGACAGGATGATGCAGTTGCGGTTTTACCTGTTTCTCGCTGTTGGCAAGCTCCTGTTCGGACGGCACGAGCATTCTCAGGCTATGCATTTCGCTTCTGGCATGGTAGGAGCGAAACCCCTGGTTGTGCAAGAGACGCCATCACTAAAAAACCTGCATTTCGATTTTTGATCGCACGGCTTTTCATTCGGTGATTTTATGTCGGACAGGCATGGCCGATGATTCACAGCCTTTTAAGACGATCGATCTACTCGTAGATCGCTGGTGCAATCGGCGGGCTCTCGGTCCTTCGCGTCAGCTTCTTCCAGTCTATCCGCTAAATAGCCCCATGAGCGATGGCTGGTTCGATCTGTACCGGGGGCTTAAGGATGTGAAGGTGTTCTGCAAGGATGATTTGTCGGCTGAAGAGCATGAAATGCTTCGATCAGCCATGAACGGCATTGCAGAAATTTTGGATGGGCAGACAGGAACGAGGTCGTGGCATGTCTGAGATTGAGCTACTCAGCCCAGACAGCCAAATACGCGGTTTGTTTGCGTTTGCAGGAGAGATTCGTTGGGGTCCACCTTACTACTATTTGCGCCTCTTTCCGTACGACTTTTCCAAGCGCATTTTCGGTCGGGAATATCTTTGGTCAGCGGATTCCCGATACCTCGCAGTTCAGGAATGGCTGACCGTGGATTACACCGAGGGGCCTTTCACTGAGTTGCTTCTCATCGATTTCGCATCTGAACGGCAATGCCCACTCTCGAAAGCAAACAAGGGTTTTATCGTGCCCGTCCGTTTCGAGGCGGGGTCTCTCATTTACCGGAAGGACTTTAAGGGGTTGGGTGAGTCTCGGGAATTTGAGATCGCTTATGATTCTCTCGACCGGTGGAGGCCTATCTCGAAACTTTGCTCGGCATGAGTGGATGTTCCCCCAAGAGGAAGGGGTTTGAGGGGAAAACGTGGTTTCCCCTCTTCATATGTACTGCGCGGGACGCGTCAAAAATGGCGGCAGGTGGAGAATGGCATTTTGAAACGAAGTACTTGTTTTACGCTCGGGCGTTCGTCCAGCGTGCCGGGATATTGAGAACCCTAAAAAATAGCTACAAAATAGCGACAGCAACCACTCTACTCTGTAAAACATCGGCCTCCGAAGCCAAAGGTTGTGGGTTCGCCCCTCCGCCGGATGCACCACCCTCCATGAAACTCGCCAGCTTCGAAGCCATCGTCCAGGCGCTCAATAGCGCGGAGGTCCGCTTCATCGTCGTTTGCGGTGTCGCGGTAATCGCCCACGGCATTGACGCACTCAACCTTTTGAGCGAAAGAAAGAGCAGTTATGACTCCCAGGGAGGAATCTGAAATCGATTGGAGCCTTACCACATGGAAAGGCAGCCGCCTTCAGCAGCACCGCGAATTCCTCGCCCTTTCCTTCCGACGCAAATTGGAGATCATCGAAGGACTCGCTGATATGGCACGCAAGAGCCAGGAATGGCGCAAATCCCGCGGCCTCCCATACATCGATCCCGCAACCGGGGAATTGGTGAAGGGATCTCTTCCGCGCACCAACTCCCGTGACTCCCAACGAAACCCGGCGGCAGGAGATTGATTGGGGATCCTGCACCTTCGAGGGCTCTGAACGCGAACAGCTCCGCGTCTGGAGCCGCCTGCCATTGCGCCGGAAGCTGATGGCGCTCGAGGAAATGGGCGACCTCGCAAGCAGGATGCTGGAATGGCGCAAATCGCGCGGCCTGCCCTATATCGACCCCGATACCGGCGAAGTGGTGAAAGGGCATCCATCGGGCGCAACCTGAGCGAAGACCTCCCAGTCCCCACCGGCTGCACTCGACCATCGAAATTGGGGCACCGTCGGAAAAATTGAACTTTTTTCCGGCTCGGTTGTATTAACTGCAATGAAACCATCAACCGGCGCACAATCCATTTGAATGGATGATGAGGAGACAATCCGCCGCGTGTTGGATGGACAGACCGATTGCTTCGCTGTGCTCGTTGAAAAATATCAAAAGAAAATTGTCGGAATGATTTATCATATGACCCGGGACCATCACCTGAGCGAAGACCTGGGCCAGGATGTCTTCCTCGAGACGTACCGCAATCTTCCCTCCTTCAATCCGGCAAGGGGCAGTTTTTCCACGTGGCTCTATCGAATCGCCCAAAACAAGACCCTTAACGCGATCAAAAGAAAGAAGCCGGTGTTTCTGCCCGAAACTCCTGAGGCCGCCGGCGCGAGAAACGCCTTCCACGAGGTCGCCTCCGACGAACTCCACGCCGAGTTTGATCGCATCCTGGATCGGCTTCCCGTCAAGCAGAGGATTGCGTTCGTTTGGGCGGAAATCGAACAGTTATCCTACCAGGATATCGCGGAGATGGAAGGAGTCAGCGTCGGGACTGTCAAATCACGCATTAACAGCGCAAGGCAACGGCTCCGGAAGGCATTCGGAGTCGGGAAAGGCATCACCTATGAATGACAACGACCCTTACCGGTCATGGTTGGAAAAAAATCGGAATATTGAAGTTTCTCCGGACTTTTCCCGCGAGGTTATGGCTCGAATTTCAGGTTACGAGCAGGAAAGAGGCGAGGGGACAGCGCGGAAGCCGGACCTGCTCCACAAGTGGTTTGAATGGGTTTCCCTGCACCCCGTTGTCCAAACCGTGCTCATCGTTGCCGGCCTTCTCCTTGGAGTGGCCCGATTGATTCTCTCCTTACAAATCATCTTATCATTCTAAAGAAACTGCACAATATGGATGCCTCACGAAATACCAGCCACAGGCGATACCCATGGGTCGCCACGTTTCTCTCGTTGCTAACGCCGGGCCTCGGCCAGCTTTATTGCGGCGCAATTATAAAATGCCTCTGTTTTGCTGGCCTCATCACCCTGTTCGGTTTGCTCAGCATTCTGGCGCTCGTTTTTGATTCTCAAATAAGTGGCAAACTGGTGATTATATTCCAGGTAATTTCGCTCCTGCTCTACGGGATCGGCGCTGTTGACGCCTTTCTATCAGCGCGCAGGATTCGGGAAAGTTATCAACTCAAAGACTACAATCATTGGTATGCTTATATCTTGTTTTACATTGCGTTCTCCGGAGGCTTCGTCTTCTCGAGCCTTTATTTGCGGGACAACCTGTTGCAGCCATTTAAAGTTCCCGGTTCCGCCATGTTTCCGGCCATTTGGCCGGGCGACCGGCTGCTTGCGGCAAAGAACGCCTATTTGAGCCGGAATCCCCAGCCCGGTGACATTGTGATTTTCCGCAATCCCGAGGACAGGCGGATTTTCTTCCTGAAACGTGTGGTGGCGTTGGCCGGGGACTCCGTTGAAATCCGCGACGGCGACCTTTACGTCAATGACGTTAAACTCAAGCGGGAAGCGGTGGCCCCTCCCGCCGTCACCCCGCCCCAAATCCCTGGAGGGAATTATTTCGAGGAATGGAACGGAAGCGCCGCGTACCGGATTCTGCTGAGTGCAAATGCCGCTCCCGGAGCGGGACATTTTCCACGAACTGTGGTTCCGAAGAACTGCTGTTTCGTGCTGGGAGACAATCGCAACACAAGTTTGGACAGCCGTGAATTTGGCGCCATTCCGATTGTGGGCATTGTTGGAAAAGCGAGTTTCATTTACGCACCGGTGGGTAATTGGTCGAGGTTCGGCGCCCTCCAATGAGTCCGACCGTTGTCGCGCCGATTGGTTGAGCCGGCCCAAACACGGCCGCGGCGCCCTCCCGTCCCCCGGCATGGACGAATTCCTCCGCTCGTGTTATCGTTGCCATATGTCCGTAACCTTGGAACTGCCGAAAGACATTGAGGATAAATTGCGCCGCGAGAACCCAAATCTCGATTCCGACGTGCGCGAGGCATGCGCCGTTGCCCTTTTCCGAAAAGGCGCCCTCAATCACTACCAGCTTTCCCGTATCCTGCGGCTCGACAGATTCGAGACCGATGCCTTGCTCAAGCGGCATGGGGTGACTGAGCAAGCCCTGACGCCGACCGACTTGGAAGCCGACCGGAACACTCTGCGTAAGGTTCTAGACCTGACGCAATGATCGTAGTCGCGGACGCTTCACCGCTCATTGTGCTGGTGAACATCGGGCAAATCCAAATCCTTCCCGCACTTTTTGCCACGGTCATCATCCCACCCCAGATTGCGGCGGAACTTTCCGACCGAAAACGCCCGCAGCCAGTCCGCGATTTCATGGCGGCAAGTCCCGGTTGGTTGAAAATCCAAGCCCCCGCCGTGATTGAATCCATCCCCGATATCCATGAAGGGGAGCAGGCCGCTATCAGTCTCGCAACCGAACTGCAAGCCGATCTGTTGCTGATCGACGAAATGGATGGACGGAGGGCGGCCCTGGCCCGCAACCTGGCAATAACCGGCACAATCGGGATTTTGGAGCGGGCAGCCGAAGGCGGGTTGCTCGATCTCAGCGATGCCTTTGCCCGCATCAAGAAAACGGATTTCTGGATTTCTGCGAGGCTTTTGGATGCCGAACTGGACAGGTTCCGCCAGCAGCAGGCGTGAAGGGCAACGCTGAAAGGAGCGACTTTCCACTCACCGCTCCACCTCGGATATCAACCCCGCGTCCCGATTACTGCCGCCCAATTTGCCGGCGCCGGCCTCCCCAAAGCCCACCCCTCAATTCCCGGCCAAATCCCCGCCGAAAAAACTGCTAACCACCGCGACATCCATCTTGCTACGCTCACGGAATGCCACCCGCCATTCCCGGGAAAATCGCAACTCCATCGCCCCCTTTCTGGGCCCAACCAGCCTCCACGCCCGCTAAATCTGCCCAAAGTCGCACGTATCGGGAATCAAGGTCAATCAAGCCCAATCAAGGTCAATCAAGGTCAATCAAGGTCAATCAAGCCACTTTCACCCCCTCCTGCCGCCCTTGAATGGCGAAAATCGTGCAGTTTGCAATACACTGATCCCGAGACGGGCACCCGGCGGACGCGCAGCTTGTAATATGCCCGGAATGGATTTAGAGATACTCCCATGAATCGGCGCGACTTCCTCAAGACATCGTTGGCGGCAGCGGGGGCCTGCTCCTTTGGACACTTGTTTGCCGACGTGCCGCGCCAGAAGTCAGCCTCCGACGTTGTGTTGCTCGGCGCGGGCGTAAAGGCCAGCCGGCTGGCGATGGGCACCGGCACGCACGGCATCGACGGCAGCTCGAACCAGACGCGCCAGCTCGGGATCAAAGGGCTGCCGGACATGCTTCAGGCCGCGTTCGACAACGGCGTTTTCTTCTGGGATTCGGCGGATCAATACGGCTCGCATCCATATTTAAAGGAAGGCTTCAAGCGCGTGGGCAGGGAAAACGTCACCGTCCTCACCAAGACGCACGCGACCACTGCGGCGGAAATGAAGAGCGACCTGGATCGCTTCCGCCAGGAGTTGGGCACGGACTACATCGACATCCTGCTCCTGCATTGCATGACCGACCCGGCATGGCCGCAGGTCAAGCGCGGCGCCATGGATGTGCTCTCCGAGGCGCGCGAATCCGGCATCATCAAGCTGCACGGCGCCTCCTGCCACACCTTCGGCGCGCTAAAGACCGCCGCCGCGACGGACTGGGTGCAGGTGGACCTGGCACGCATCAATCCCGCCGGCGCGGTGATGGACGCCGGCCCGGACCAGGTCATTCCGGTTTTGCGGGATATGAAGTCGAAGGGAAAAGCCGTCATCGGAATGAAGATTTTCGGCGCGGGAAGATTAACCGACAAAATCGACGACTGTCTCAAATTCGCCCTCGGTCTCGATTGCGTGGATTGCATGACCATCGGATTCGAGAGCTACACGCAATTTGCCGAAGTCGCGAAGAAAATGCCCGCCGCAAGCCTGCGCGGCTGACGGGCGGCCCGGGAATTCCGGGTTCCAGGAGGGCATAGGCATGGGAGAAAAAGGGTTGCGCCGGAATTTGGGCCACTGTATCAGCCGGACCCACCCTTGGCGCGCTCGCACGGCGAAATTGCGTCGTTTCCCTTCCCAACGTCCCCCCAAATGCCTTCAGGAACGCGCAGACCAACGAAAAGGCGCCGTGAAGAAGTGAGACGTTTCTTGGTGACCGGAGGTTCCGGCACACTCGGCTCGCGGGTCATCGAGCATTTGTGCAGGCGAAAAGAGGCAAAAGTATTGGCCCTGTTGCGCGAGGTGTCCCAAATCAGAACCCTTCGGCCGGAAGTGGAATATCGGCGGCTCGACTTTTTTGACCGGGAGGCATGCAGGAGCGCCGTCCGGGGGTTCGAACCGGAATGCATCATCCACTGCGCGGCCAGTGGCGTCCAAATTCCGAAACCCAGGTGGTTCGAGCTGATCCGCTTCAACGTGGATACCACCATCCACTTGTGTGAATGCGCGGCAGAGCGCGGCAATTGCCGTTTTGTCTTCATTGGCACAGGCCTGGCCTATCGGGAAACCGGTCGGCCTCTGAACGAGGAGGATGCGCTCGATACACGCCACCCCTATGGCGCCAGCAAGGCCGCGGCGGACCTGCTGGTGCGCGCCGCAGCGGCGGAGTTCGGCGTGCCGCTTACGGTATTGCGTCCGTTTTCGTTCACGGGGATCAATGACGACGGCAAGCGCCTCTTTCCGGCGCTGCTGCGGGCGGCGCTCGAGGGCGCCACGCTCGATCTCTCACCCGGCACGCAGGTCCGCGATCATTGCGCCGTCGATGACGTGGCCGCGGGCGTGGTCCATGTCGCCGCGGATTGCGATGCGCGGACGCTGAGCGTTTTCAACATGGGAAGCGGCCGGGACACACCCCTGCGCCCGATGGTCGAGGAGGTCATGGACGAACTGGGGCTGAAGGTGAAGGTGCGATGGGGCGGGCGCGATTTCTCGCCGTGGGAGCCGATGCACCTGGTGGCCGATGTCACCCGGGCGCGCAAAGCGCTCAAATGGGAGGCCAGGTCATCCCTCGCCCATGCCGTTTGGGAACTGGCGCGCACAAGTTTTCCGCAATTGAAAGTAAGGAAGCCCCGCAAATATGCCTGAAGGAAAGATGGATTTGAGCATCGTGTTACCCGCATACGAGGAAGGGGAAAATCTTGGGAAGCTTCTGCCGAAGCTCCACGAAGTAGTCGGGCGGTTGACCGACGATTACGAAATTCTGGTCGTCGACACAGAGCAGCCGCACGACGCCACGCCGGAGGTTTGCGCGCGCGAAAGAGCGCAATATGTTCCTCGCCAGGGCGGATCAATGTACGGCAACGCCGTCAATACCGGCATTGCGCGGAGTCGGGGCTTTCATGTTCTTTTCATGGACGCGGATGGCTCGCATAATCCCGAGTTCATCCCGAACCTATGGAAGTGGCGCGCCGATTACGACCTCGTCATTGCTTCGCGCTATGCGCCGGGCGGCAGGACTGAGAATCCCTGGATCCTGATTTTCCTGAGTCAAATTGTGAACGTGGTGTTCCGGCTGGTGCTGGGGCTCAGATGCCTCGATGTCTCCAATAGCTTCCGCCTCTACCGCGGCGATGACCTGCGGAACCTGAAGCTCGAGTGCCATCACTTCGACATCGTCGAGGAGATCCTGGTGAAGCTGGCGTATTCCCGCAAACCATACCGCATCAAGGAGGTGCCCAGCACTTTCGAAAAACGCAAAGCCGGCAAAACCAAACGCCAGCTCCTCGTCTTCGCCCTGGGCTATCTTGGCACGCTGCGGAGATTGCTTTCGCTGAAGCGCAAGGTTGCGGCATCATCGCGCGACAGATGAAATTTCTGATCACAGGCGGCTGCGGATTCGTGGGCAGCAACCTCGCGGCCGCCGTGCTGGAGCGGGGCGATCAGGCAGCGGTATTCGACGATCTTTCCCGCCATGGCTCCGCCGCGAATCTCGATTGGCTGCGGCGGCAGGGGCCTGTGACCTTCATCCGGGGTGACACAGGAACGGCCGGGGACATCGAAACTGCCGTCCGCGAAGTCAAGCCGGATGCCGTTTGTCACCTCGCCGGCCAGGTGGCCATGACCACCTCTGTACAGAATCCCCGGCGCGACTTTGAAACCAATGTCGTTGGCTCGTTCAATCTGCTTGAAGCGGTCAGGCGGCATGCTCCCGATGCGGCGGTCGTTTATTCCTCGAGCAACAAGGTCTATGGCGATCTGCCCTTGGTGCGGTTGATTGAAGAGGAGTTGAGGTATTCGTCGCCCACCCATCCACGGGGCGTCGATGAAGGCGCGTCGATCGATTACCAAACGCCCTACGGCTGCTCGAAAGGAGCGGCAGATGCTTACATGCTGGATTACTCGCGCACTTACGGCCTGAACACGGCGGTCTTTCGCCATTCCACCGTTTTTGGCGGCCGGCAATTCGCGACCTTCGACCAGGGATGGGTCGGGTGGTTTTGCCAGCAGGCGCTCGAGACGCGCAAAAGCCCCGGTCGCGAACCGTTCACCGTCTCGGGCGACGGCAAGCAGGTTCGGGACCTCCTCTTTGTCGAGGATGCGGTCCGTTGCTATTTGGCCGCCGTGGCAAACATCGAAAAAGCCAGGGGGAACGCGTTCAATATCGGCGGAGGAATCGAAAACAGCAGCTCCCTGCTCGAGTTGTTCCGTTTCCTCGAGTGCGAAATCGGCATCAAACTCAACTACACGAAACTGCCATGGCGACACAGCGATCAAAAATTCTTTGTCGCGGATTGTACGAAAGCCGCGAAACTTCTGGGTTGGTCGCCGCGTGTCCGGAAGGATGAGGGAATTCGCAAGTTACTCGCGTGGCTGGAAAGTCTCTGAACGATGATGCGTTTTCTGTTCAGCGATCGAAACCTGAAGGGCGCCGCTCTGCCCTGCGCTCTCGCGGGCGTCGCTCTATTAATTTACGCCTGCCTTGCAGGTCCCAACGGCTACCGGCATTACTCCGCGCTCGCAGGCGGCATCGTGCTTGGTTTTTCGCTTGCCTTGATTGTCGCTTGCTTTGGCTCGGCGGGCGGGTCCATCAGGCATCCCGTTTCCTCGAGGGAAACCGGACTTGTCGTGGCTTATGCAATTCTTCTTGGACTTATTGCCTACTTCTATGGGATGCATCAATTTGGCGGGTTCGACCAAAGCCTTATTGTCGACGTCGGCTGGAGGCTCATCAATGGCCAGCGGCCCTACGTCGATTTCCCCTGTACGCTTCCGATCGACTTCTATATGGGGGCGGAACTCGCCTTTCGTCTCTTTGGTGTTTATTGGCGCTCCAATATCATCCTGAACTCGATCTGGACCTGCCTCTGCTTTATCTGGCTTCACGGGTTGCTGCGGTGCATCCTCCAGAGTCGTCTCCTGGCATTTTGCTGCGCCATGGCCTGCGTGGCGATGACCACAGTGGCGCTCTCCTTCTGGTGGTATAACAGCGTCACAAGCGTTTCAAACGTCCTCTATGCGTGCTCTGTCGTTGCGGTTCTCCTCGCCCCACGCAGTTCGGCGCGATGGCTTTCTCTCTGTGCCAGCCTGCTGCTCGTGGCTCTATCGAAGCCCAATACCGCTACGCCGCTCATCTTTGGCGGCACCATCGCGCTTATCTTCTGCCGCCCCACGCGGCTGCCGGCTATTGCGGCCTCCCTGGTCGCGTTTGGACTCTGGCTGGCCATCATTCGCATTCACGGCTCGACCGTGCAGCAAGTTATCGCCGGTTACCTTTCCGTGGCGTCGAGGGGAATGACGATGCAACAGTTCCGTACCCGTATTCTTTGGCCCGAGAAGTTGCTGTCCGAGATAGCTCTCGAGTTTACGATGGTCCTGTTGGTAATCATGCCGTGGCTCTACCGGTCCATTTGGCGTTGCGCTCGGCGCGGCGACGGCAGCGCCGTCAGCCGCGTGTTCCTGCTCTTTTGCTTCATCGCCGGAGTCTACGGGTATCTCACCAACAACGACCTGAAATTTGTGGACCTTCCGATTCTGCTCGTGGGCGGGATCCTTCTTCTCTCGGGTCCGGGAGAAAACCCACTGCACCTGGCGCTTCCCGGCGATTGGAACCGGTATTTTTTGCTTCTTTGCATCTGGTTCTCGTGCATTGGATTCTCGGAGGGCGCCGTTCGCAATCGGATCAAGGGAATTGCGGATTTTTTTGATTTCACTGTGGACCCGCGGCCTTTTAATGTCCCCTTTTTCGACGGTCTGCGGGCGGGGCCGAGTCTCCATCATGTAGTCGATGACATAGCCGCCGTGGTCTCCAGCGGCGATACCTCGAGTATTTATTTCGGCAATGACCTCCAGTGGGCTTATCCGGCTTTTCATATTCCCTCACCAACGGGTCAGCCCATTTTTTGGGTGAAGGGGGTCGCCTTTGCGGCCGCGGACGAACCCCGGCTGATCCAGGACTGGCTGTCGCGCCGGTTTAATCCAGTGCTGCTTATGACCGCGCGATACTACGATGATGCGTTCCGCCAGGCCATTGGGGAGCACTACGGATTGCAGTCAGAGCGCTATTTCCCGAAGAAACCGGGGTGCCCCCCCTTTCAAATTCTCGTGCCCCGGAATCCGGCGAACCGCGCGCTTCAAGAGTGGGTGCCCGACGATTAAGGGACGCGCCGGCTCGGAATTTAATCATCTTGTTGTTCAAGCGTAGCGGAAGCCCTCCAGGAGTCTCCGCTGCCGGTTTCATCTTCATTCGCGACGAGAAAGAAATTGCGCCGCGGTTTGGTCCACGCTATCAGCCGGACCGATCCTCCGCGCGATCCGCAAGACGGTTGCGCGCCCCTTTTTTCCTCCATATGTCCGTCGAATGTCCTCAGGAACACACAATTTAACGGGAAAGCGTCCGGAGGAAGCGGGGCCATTTTCGGCGGCCGGAGCTGACAAGGCCAGATGGCTGGCATTGGGAATTTCCCTTGCCCTTTGTTCGCTCATGATTCTCTGCGCGTGGTATAACGGGCCCCTGGTCCAGGTGCGATTCGGACACGATGTATTCGGTATGCTCGAGGCGGGCTGGAAGCTGAGATGGGGAATATTGCCTCACCACGATTATTTCTCGGACATGGGGGCTCTGACCTGTTTGCTCGTTTATTGGGGCATGAAGCTCGGCGGCAGCGCGGTCGCCGGCATGCCCATGGCGCAGGTTATCTTCGCCATTGCGATTCTTCCCGCATGTTTCTACGTCACATTTACCCGCATGCCTTCGCTGGTGGCATCGGCAGCTTCGTTGATCCTGATGGCCACGGTCCTTGCGCCTCACATGCTTAGGCTTTCGGCCGGATCGCTCAGCTACGCGGGCCTGTACAATCGATGGGGTTACGGATTGTTTCTCGTGGCTCTCATGGCGATCGTCCTGCCGCCGGTAAAGGCGACCCCATGGAAGGATTGGCTCGATGGCCTTGTCGTTGGCAGCTTCCTCATCCTGAGCATCTTCTTGAAAATCAGTTATGGCCTGTTGCTGCTTTCGGCCATTGTGGGATATCCCCTTTTCATCAGGCGCCTGCCCCTTTTTTATATTTCAACCCTTGCCGCCGCCATTCTGTTCATCATCCCTTTTGGGGTCATGTTGAAGTGGGATTTTGGCGCGTTTCTGCATGACATGCGGTTTCTTGCCCGTGCGCACCGGGAGCTTGGACTGGATGGGTATTTGAGCGGCCTTGTGTATCTTTGGCCGGATGTCGCCCTCCTTTTGGAATTGGGATCGGTGGCGGCGATCTTCGAGGTTCTCGCGTCACGGGATTTTGACTGGAGGCCGTTGTTGCGGGTCGCTGTCATTACGTTTGGCTTTGCCTTCTATGCGGTGGCAATCCTGATAACGAACACGCTCGAGGGTTTCCTGCGTGAAACCCCGGTCTTGGGCATTGGAACCATGGTCCTTCTTAGCGGTGTTGCCCGGCGCCTGGAGGCGCTCTCGCCCGGCGGGGGGGCAGATCGCTCGCTGCGCCTGCCGCAATGGCTGGCCGTGGGATTTGGCCTTCTTCTCCTGGCGGCGACGGGGGCATGGATGAGGTTCTTCGAGTGGAGGCTCGAGGAGGCGGGCCGCAACATGGCCTCTCTGATTCTGCTGCTGGCGGCATGCATATCCGTTGCATGGGCGCTTCGCGAACGCTCTTCCCGGTTCCGGGCGCCGGTGCTGGCCGCAACCTGCTGCGCGCTGGCATTCCTGGTCTGCGCGCCGGCCACCGCGCGGAATATCGACGGGCTGCTGATTGCGCGCCTTGTGAGGCAGGATAGGTTCGCTCTCACTCAAAGCGAAATATTTCAATCCGCCCAGTTGAAGGGGCTTCAGGTCATTGGCAATGGAGAGGATGCCACGGTTTCGCCAGACACCTACGTGCAGAAGATCGAGCAGGGAGTGGATTTGATCAATCGCACAGGCAACGCGAATCGCCCCGTTTTGGGCCTCGATTTCACAAATCCATTCAACCTGGCGCAGGGAATTGGCCGCCCGATGGGTCCCCGTTGGATTGGACCTTTGGCATCGGGTTCTCGCTTGCCTCCTATCCCGATGAGAACCAGGTATTTCGCGGAGCGCAGGTGGTGATGATTCCGAAGCGGTTTGGCAGCAGGCATCAGGCCGTGCTTGTGGCCCTCTACATGTTGTACGGAAAATATTTGCATGCTCATTTCAAGCTCGCCGGGCAGTCGCCGGAGTGGTGGCTCTACCAGCTAAAGTAGGGGCAAATTCTCGAGGCTTCCGGATGCGGCCCCGGTTTTCCGGCTTGTCTCCCGCGAAAGCCATGGCCGCAGCCGTTCGAGCTCGTAAAGGATAGGGTTGGCTGGCGTGCGCCGGCTCGCCCACTGCCGCCATTTTCCCATCGAGAGCCGAACTGGTGGGGAAATGCCCGGGAATGGCCGCCAAACCTTACAAATCTGCAATCCTTTCCGGGCAGGGTGGCTGTTGACAGCACCTTCCTCGCTGTTACTATCGCCCCTTCGCAAAAAGGAGACCAAGAAGTATGAGATTTCCACTGGCACTTGACGGCAAAAATCGCGAGCCTACATCCTCAAGCATAAGATTCGCGGCACCAGCAAGTTCGCGACTGTGCTCCAGCTTGAGCCCCTGCATACCTGCAACCTCACCTGCACCGGCTGCGGGCGCATCCGCGAGTATTCGACCTCGCTCAAGGACCTGCTGCCGCTCGAGGATTGCCTGGGCGCCGCCCAGGAGTGCGACGCCCCCATGGTCTCCATCTGCGGCGGCGAACCGCTGATTTATCCGCAGATCGAGGCGCTGGTCCGCGGCCTCCTGGGCCAGGGACGCATCGTTTACATCTGCACGAACGCCATGTTCATGCGCAAAAAAATGCGCGAATACCTGGCCGCCGAGCGCCTGCGCAAGCCCGCCGCCGTGGATGAGAAGATCCAGGTGCTCCTTTCCGAGGAATTGATCACCACCAAGGACGCCGAGGAAATCCGCAAGGGCCCCAAGGACGCCGCCAAGCCCGTCATCAGCCCCTCCCGCTGGATGTATTGGAACGTCCACCTGGACGGCCTTGAGCGCACCCACGATCTCGATCGTCGAGCGCGAGGGCGTCTTCAAGGAGTGCATCCTGGCCATCCGCATGGCCAAAATCCTCGGCTACCAGGTCGCCACGAACACCACGGTCTACAAAGAGACCGACATGGCGGAGATCGAGCAGATGTTCGCTTATCTCTCGGCCTTCGGCGTGGATGGCCACACCATTTCCCCCGGCTACGAGTACGATGCCGCGAAAAAGGACATGGTCACCCGGCTCAACCTCCAGCCGGAGGATTTCTTCCTCACGCGGAAGATGACGGTGCAGAAGTTCGGCAAGATCATGGATTGGGCGAGCCGCTTCACACTTTTTCGGCACGCCCGGTGTATTTCGAGTTCCTCGCCGGCAAACGCGACCTGACCTGCTCGGCGTGGGCCATCCCCACCCGCAATATCCGTGGCTGGAAGGGCCCGTGCTACCTGATGACCGACGGCCATTACGCCAGCTACAAGGAGTTGCTGGCCGAGGTGAAGTGGGACAATTACGGCGTGGTCAACGGCGTGGCCAGGGATGTGCGCTGCGAGAATTGCATGATGCACTGCGGCTACGAGCCCACCGCCAGCCTCGGCCTCCAGGCCAGGCCGGGCGACACCTGGAAGACCGTGCGCATTCAATTTCGGACCGCGGCCCAAACCCATCCCCGAGGGCCGGGAGGTGCTGGCCCATAACGGCGTTACCATCGGCCACGGCCATCTCACCGGCGCGAAGGCCGAGGAAACCGAAACCCTCGCGGTCAAATAAGCCATGGCGCGGACGGTCTGTACAGACGCCGCGTGTTCCCAAAGAGCCTCCGCCCGGCTCGTGCCCGGCGCGGACTCCAGTATTCCTGTCTATCGAGCGAACAACCCAAGGCATGATCACCACCGCAGGCTCCCGCACTGCCGATCCCGTTCCGCTGGCCATCCACCGGGCCCAGCAGAATCTGCTGCGCCTCCAGCATCAGGATGGCTATTGGTGCGGCGAGCTGATGGTCGATTCCACGCTCTGCTCGGACTACGTCCTGTACATGCATTGGGCAGAGAAGCTCGACCCGGTGCTCGCAGGAGAAATGCGTCGCCCATATCCGCCGCCGGCAGCTCGGCGATGGCGGCTGGAACATCTACCAAAACGGCCCCAGCGAGATCAACGCGACGGTCAAGGCCTACTTCGCCCTGAAGCTCGCCGGGCATTCGCCGGACGCCCCGTGGATGCGCGAGGCCCGGGCCGCCGCGCTACGCCTGGGCGGCATTCCGCGCATGAACACCTACGCAAAGCTCTACCTCGCTTTGCTCGGCCAGTTCCCGTGGAAATATCTGCCCGCCATCCCGGTCGAGCTCATCCTGCTGCCTGATTGGTTGTTCTTCAACATCTACGAGATGTCCTCGTGGAGCCGCGCGATGCTGATGCCGCTGGCGATCATCAATCACATCAAGCCGACGCGCCAGCTTCCCGCGGAGTTGCATCTCCACGAGCTTTTCCCCGCGGGCCTCGAGCATACCGACCTCTCGCTGCCGCGGAGCGAGAAGTTCATCTCGCTCCGCAATTTCTTCATCTCGGCCACGGAACTTTTCCGCCTGTTCGAGTCGCCCGGCCTCGCCTGGCTGCGCGACAACGCGCTCGAGAAGGCCAAGGCCTGGATGATCGAGCGCATGGGCGAGGGCAGCGACGGATTGGCCGCGGTTTTCCCGGCCATGCTCAATTCGATCATCGCGCTGCGCGCCCTCGGCTTTAGCGACGAGGACCCGGTGCTGCGCAAGGCGATTACCGATTTCGAGGGTCTCTTTATCGATGACCCCGAGGATTTCCGCATCCAGCCGTGCCTTTCGCCCGTCTGGGATACCGCCATCAATATCGTCGCCCTGGCCGAGTCCGGCCTCGACCCGATGAGCGAGCCGCTCCAGCAGGCCGCCAATTGGCTCTACGCGAAGGAGGTTCGCATCCGGGCGGATTGGGCGAGGAAGAACCCGCACCCTGTCGCCAGCGGCTGGGCCTTCGAGTACAACAACGTCCATTACCCCGATACCGACGACACGGCCATGGTCCTCATCGGCCTGCGCATGATCGGTTCGACCACCGACGAAGCCGCCACGCGCTACCACCAGATGTACCAAAGGGCGCTCGACTGGCTGCTCTCGTTCCAATGCCGCGACGGCGGCTGGGCTGCGTTCGACCGCGATGTCACCAAGCATTGGCTCGAGGACGTCCCTTTTGCCGACCATAACGCCATCCTCGACCCGACCTGCAGCGACCTGACCGGACGCACGCTCGAGTTGCTCGGCTATATCGGCTGCGACCTTCATTGCCGCCAGGTCCAGCGCGCCATTCAGTTCCTGAAGGATACCCAGGAGGAGGATGGCTCATGGTACGGCCGCTGGGGCGTCAATTACATTTATGGTACCTGGCAGGTTCTGCGCGGCCTGCGCGCAACCGGCGTGGACATGAAACAGGATTGGATCGTCCGCGCCCGCGAGTGGCTGGAGAGCTGCCAGAACGACGACGGCGGCTGGGGCGAGACATGCGCCAGCTACGATGACCCCATGCTCAAGGGCAAAGGCCCCAGCACCGCATCCCAGACCGCCTGGGCCGTCATGGGACTCTGCGCAGCCGGCGCCGTGCAATCCAAGGCCGTCCACCACGGGGTCGATTTCCTGGTCCGCACGCAAAACCGCGACGGTTCATGGACCGAGCCCGAGACCACCGGCACAGGGTTCCCGATGGTGTTCTACCTCAAGTACGACATGTACCGGAGCAACTTCCCGTTGCTGGCGCTGGCTACCTTCGACAATTACCGCAACGGCACCTTCCATCGGCCGACCTGCTTCAAGCTGTAAGCGAGGCGAGGGGATCGGCGGATCAGGAAGGCATTCCGCCGTTACTCATTCAACTCGCGATCACCCTTCATGAATTGTTCCTCCGCTTCGGTGGACATTCCATGGGTCAGGTTCAATCCCAATTCATTGACCAGGAATTCATCCACGGTCATCCAGCGATCCCTGCAGCGCACCCGTTTGGTCCAGGCGCAGATCGTCAGCAGCGTCGACCGCAAATCCGCGATCATCGAGTTCGACTTCTGCAATTCCGTGACGAGTTCCTCCTTCTCCCGCAGCGTCCGGCGCAGCGCCTCCTCCGCCTCCTTGCGCGCCGTGATGTCCTCGATCTGCGAAATGTAAAAGCGCGGGCGGCGGTCTGGGCCGGGCACGTTCGACGCCGTCAGCAGTATCCAGACGATCGCCCCGGTCTTCGTGTAATAGCGCTTCTCGAGCCGGCAACTCGATATTTCACCGGTCTCCAGCCGCGCCATCAGCTTCAGGTCCGAATCGAGGTCGTCCGGGTGCGTGATCTGCAGGAAGGTCATCTTCTCGAGTTCCTCCTTCGGATATCCCACCAATTCACAAAGGGACCGGTTCACCTTCAGGAACTCGCCTTTCAACCCGACCAGCGCCATCCCGATTGCAGCATGGTGGAAAGCGTTCTCAAAGAGATCGCCGTCGGTAAGCAAACAGTTTTCAGCCAGATTGCTCATAAATAATACTTTCCCTCAGGGGCCCGCAGGGGCGTCCGCACCTTGGGCGCTGGGTGCATATCACGGTATCGCGCGGGGTTGCAAGCGCCGCATCGCGATTGGCACATTAATTCATTGGAATTACCCATAAGGACTTTCTCTCATGCCTGATTGGGGAGACTCCCTGATTGCACGGATGCTCCAAAAGGCCTATTGAATCAGCCGGGACGGGGAAGATTAGGAAACATGGGCGGGTCATCCGTGGAGAGGACGGATGCCCCGCGGCCCCTCTGGTAATGCAATGGATTACGCTATTGTTTTATCCCGCCGCCTCCGCGGGCCGCATGATGCTCACCGCTCGATCTTTCCCAACACCACACACGAATTGATGCCGCCAAACCCGAACGCGTTGCTCATGACATAATCGAGCCGGGCCGCGCGCCCGTGGTTCGGCACGATGTCCAGCGCGCAAGCCGGGTCCGGCTCCCCCCAGCCGAGCGTAGGGGGGATGTGGCCGTGCTCGATTGCCAGGGCGCAGAGCGCCGCCTCGATGGCCCCGGTCGCCCCGAGCGGATGAGCGGTGTACGGCTTGGTCCCGCTCACCGCGAGGCGGTCCGCATGCGCGCCAAACACCGCGCGGATGCACAGCGTCTCGTTCGAGTCGTTCAACTGCGTCGAGCTGGCGTGCGCGTTGATGTAATCGATCCGCTCCGGCTCGATGCCCGCGTCGCCCAGCGCCTCCCGCATGCAGCGCGTCACGGCCTCGCCGCCGGGCAGCGGGCTGGTCATGTGGTATGCCTCGTTGTTGAGGGCGTAGCCGAGCACCTCCGCGTAGATATGCGCTCCGCGCCGGCGCGCGTGATCGAGTTCCTCGATCACCAGGCTCGCCCCGCCTTCGCCCATCACGAAGCCGTCGCGCTGCCGGTCAAATGGCCGGCAGGCCAGCGCCGGGTCGCCCTCCCACCGGCTCATCGTCTTGATGAAATCGAACGCCCCATAGGTCAGCGGGCTCAATGGCGCCTCGGCTCCGCCCGCGATCATCACCTCGGCCATGCCGTCGCGGATGTAGCGCAGCGCCTCGCCCACCGCCACCGTCCCGCTGGCGCAGGAGTTCGAGTTCGTGGTCCCGACCCCGCGAAACCCGCACTCGATCGCGATGTTCGAATGCGCCGATCCCCCGAACACCTGCAACGCCAGCGTCTGGTTCACCCCGCGTGATCCCTTTTTCAAGAACCGCTGATGCTCCGCCTCCGCGTTTGCAATCCCGCCCAGCGCTGTCCCGAAGCTCACGCCCACATCAAACCGCGGCTGCTCGCGCGACCACGCCAGGCCCGCGTCCTCGAGCGCCATCAACGCCGACGCCACCGCGAATTGCGCGTACCGGTCCAGCCTTTTGAGCCGGTTCGGCGGGAAGAACGCAGCCGGGTCCCAATCCCGGATTTCCCCGCCGCAATGGGCGCGGAACTGGCTCGTATCAAATCCCGTAACGCGCGTAACGCCGCTCTTCTCCGCGAGGATGCCGCGCCAGAAATCCTCCTTACCGATTCCCACGCACGTAATCGGCCCGATGCCCGTGATGACCGCGCGCCTGCGCGTTTCGCCCGCCGTCATTGCCCGCCTCCCGGCTCCGGCCGCCCTTCGAGGTAATCCTTCATGCATTCCAAAGTCCGTCCCGCCACATGCCCGATGAAGAAGCCCCCGATGATCCTGTCCGCCAGCGGCGCCAGCGCGGGCACGCGAAAATCGAGGTCATGCATGATGCTTACCCGCACCCCGTCCGGCGTATCCTCGAATGTCCAGACCACGTCCATCCCTTTCGTAAACGCCTTCAGGTGATGAAACCGCACCTCGCACCGCTCCCGGTCGATCCGCTGCTCCGACACCCATGAGATCGGGATGCCCGAGCGCTTCGCCGCCATTTTCACCACGTTCCGCTCCGGCGACCGCTCGTAGTAATGGATGTACCGGTAGTGCGGCAGGAAATCGGGCCAGCGCGACAGCTCCGCTGCCGTCTCAAAAATCTCCATGCGCGGCGCGCGCATCAAAATGGAATTGCCGGTGTGCAAAGGTTCAGTTTGCGCGAAGGTTTCGCCGGCAGTCATGGCCTGGCTGGCTGGACGCGGTATCGCGCGGTGCATTCTTCACCGCTTCGTTCGAGTTTCAACAATTGAAAGCTGATACCGCACGGGAGAAAACGTCCCTCGAACCCGGTGATGGGCGGTTTTGCCGCGCCCCCGACGATACGCGGCTGCCACGCCACCCGCAATTCATCGAGCAGCCCTTCAGCCGCAAATTCCCGGAAAAGCCCGGGCTCGCCGGCGAATCCCAGCCGCTTGATGCCGTGGACCTTCGCCAGGTGCTCGAGCGCGTCCCGAAGCGGCCATTTCGGTGCGAGATGAACCAGCATGCCTCGTTTCGCGGCCGCCGTATTGCGTGTCGCGTACCCGACCACCTTCCCGGTTCCAAAAATTTTCACGCAAAGCCGCAACGGCGCGCGATGGCAAACCACCGCGTCCACGCCTTCGACTTCCAAATGCCCGGTCATCCGGCCGTCCCAGCTCGCGGCGAAGCCGGCGATCACCTTCGGGCGCCGCGTCGCCTTTGCCCCGCTACCGCGCGGGCTCGGCGAACTCCTCGAGCGCGACGAGGCCATTGTCTATTCCGGCGCCGGTTCCTCGCCTTCGGCGATATCGTGTTCCAGGTCGAGCACGGTCCGTTCCACGTCCTTCCTCCGGGCGTGCTCGCTTGGCCGGTAGAGTACATAAATGAGCCCGCCCACCAGCGCCCATGCCGAGATCATCATGAACCCCGTCAACGAGAGCGTATACGCCTCCGCCTCCGAGACGCCGCACAGGGGCACCAGCAGCGCCGCGAACAACCCTTCGCGCACGCCGGTGCCGCCCACGCTGATCGGCAGCGCCGAAAGCGTCAGGATGATCGGCATCAGCGTCATCAGCGACGTGAAGGGCAAAAGCTGCCCGTCCCCCGAGTGGATGTTCAGCGCCCGCGCCGCGCAGAAAAAGACAAAAAACGACGCCGCGTGAATGCCGAAAGAAGATCCCAGCGCCGTCAGCGACGCGGGCCACGCCTTTGCATAGACGTTGTATGCCAGGGACAAATCGATCAGCACATCCCGCATCGGCATCTTCGCCGGCAGCCTGTTGGCCAGCTTGAGACCGGTGATGAGGAACGAAAAGACGATCGCCCCCAGACTTGAGACGAGGATCACCAGCAGCGCCCAGGTCAGCTTGCGCGAGACCTCGACGGTGCTCAGCCAGTGGTATTGCAGCGCGATGATGACCGAGGAGATGATGATCAGCGCCATCAGTCCGATCATCCGGTCCATCAGCACCGCCAGCAGTCCCGCCGCTTTCTGCTTTTTGGTCGGCGTCTCCTTGAGCAGGAAGAATATCTTGAACAAATCCCCGCCCGTCGCGCCGGGCGTGAAGGTATTGAAGAAAATCCCCAGCATCAGCAGCGCGGCCACGCGCCACATCGGCAGCTTGATCCCCTGGACCCGCAGGAGGATGTACCACCGGCAGGCCGCCAGCAATTCCACCACCCCGTAGCTGGCGATGCCCGCCGCCACCCAGCCCGGACGCCCGGCCGCGTGACTGAAGGCTTTTGCCATGTCTGCGCGCTTGCCCGGATCATGCAATATCCAGACGAGAATCCCCAGCGTCACCAGGATCTGGATGATCGTCAGGATGGTCTTCTTCATTTGAACTCCCCGAACTTCGCCTTCCACTTTTGCAGCGACTCGGCGACTTCCTTGGTGTTTCGCCGCGGGCCCATCTCCCATACCAGCAGGCACGGCTTCGGGATCAGCGGGATCAGCTTGTCGTAGTCGATGTTCCCCGTGAACGGCGGCCGGTGATCGTGCCCCGGCCATTCGGTGTCGTGAAGATGGCCGCCGAACATCCGCGGTGAGATATGCTCGAGCCAGGCGGCGTGATCGACAAAGCCCAGGTTTTCCTTGATCTGCAAATGGCCAAAGTCATGCCAGTAGCCGACCCGCTCCGGCGCATTGATCTCTTCGAGCAGGGCGGTCGCCTCCATTTCGGTCGGGATTTCCTCGTAGCACTGCCGCCCTTCGATTCCCAGCCTGACCTCCTTCTGCGCCGCGTAATCGATCACCCGCAGCAGGCACTCCTTGGATCGGGCCAGGTAGGCCGGCACCTTCTTTTCACGCTCCTCGACCGCCTTCAGCTTGATCTTAATGTACTTGCGCGAGAGGTACTCGCCCTGTTCAGCCAACTTCACCAGCTCGTCCGTGTAGGGCTCGAGCGGCACCCGGCCCAGATGGAGCACCACCAGCGGCGCCCCCAGGCGTTTGGCAAAGTCGATGGTCTGAAAAGTCAGCTTCACCGCCCGCTCCCGCTCCTGTTCCCGGTAGGAGGAGTATTGGTAGCAATCGGGCGCCGGCCGGGTGATTTCAATCGGTAACGGACAGAAATTGTGCAGCGAGGAAAACTGGACCTTCCCGGCGTCGTAGTAGCGCTGCACCCCCTCCATGAGCGAGAGCCGGATACCATGCCCCAGCTCCACCCGCTCGAACCCCAGGTCCAGTATCTCCTGGAGCATGTTTTCGCCCTTGGTATGGCGCGAGCAATTCCAACAGGTCGAGCAACTGAGCATGGGTAAGGATGGGGGCCGGGCGATACTGACAACGGGCCGGACTTTACAGGCGGCAGGGCCGTTTGCCAGCGGTAAAAACTACCATGCGGGCGCGGTCGCGCCACCCGCCGCCTGCCCCCAAAGATAGCCCCCTTACGCCAGCGCCGCCAGTTGCCGGTTTAGCCGGCTTTTGAGGCGGTTTGCCTTGTTTTTGTGAATCTGGCCCTTCTTGGCCGCCCTGTCGGCCAGCGAGGCCATCGCCTTCACTTCCCCGGCGGCCGCCGCCTTGTCCCTGGCCGCGAACGCCGCGGCCACTTTCTTGCGGCGGCTCTTCAAGCCGGTCAGGACACTTTTATTTTGTAGGGTGCGCCGGATGCTTTGGCGCGCATTTTTTGCCGCGGAACGGGTGTTGGCCATAGATTTGGAAAAGGGGCCAAAGAGTATCCCTTTGCGACCCTCTGTCAATACAAGAGGCGGTTCACGGTTTTCGGGCTTGGCAGGAGGAAGCGCATTCACATACGTTCCCCGCCGCTGATGAAACACCGGCTGTTCGCCCTTCTGCTAGTGCTCCTGCTCTCGCGCGGAACGGTTCACGCTCAGGTGCCCGCATTTTCGTCGATGCCGGTGGATATCATCAACGCCGACTCCACATCCTACGACAACGGTGTCGCCGTCGCCGAGGGCCACGTGATCATGCAGTACGGCATGATGACCATATACGCCGATCACGCCGAGTATCACGAGGACTCGCGCGACATCCTGGTCATCGGCCACGTCCGCATTTACCAGGAGGGCCAGGTCTTCGTCGGGGATCGCGCGGTGTACAACCTCGAGACCAAGAAGATTTACGGCGCGGACTTCCGGGGCGACTTTTACCCCTTTCGTTTTTCCGCCGATTCCGTCTCGTCGCTCGGGCCGGGCGCCTACCTGGTAAAGAACGGCGCGTTCACCACCAGCGACTCCTCGACTCCCGACTACCAGTTGCGCGCGAAGAGCGCCCGCGTTTACCCAGGGCAGCGCATCATCCTCAAGAACGTGACGCTTTATGTCGGCAACGTGCCGGTCTTCTGGTGGCCTTATCTTTACCAGGCCCTGCGCAAGGACATGGCCTACGATCTCCATCCCGGCTATTTCAGCACCTGGGGCTTCTTCCTGCTCAGCCAATGGAACTTTCCGCTGGCCGAAAACTGGCAGGCCCGCCTGCTGCTCGATTACCGCGAGGAGCGCGGCCTCGCCGAGGGCCTCAACTCCCGCTACCGCTGGGGCCCCGATGACCGCAACTGGGGCCGTTTTTTCGTCTACTTCGTTCCTGATTCCGCGCCGCCCACCATCATCGTCAACGGCGCGAAGGAGCACGTCACCAGCGACCGCTACCGCGTCAGCATCCAGGACCGCGTCTACATCACCAACGACCTCTGGGCCAACATCAACATTAACAAGATCAGTGATGTCCGTTTCCTGCGCGACTTCCTGCCGAACGCCTACCGCCTGGACCCGCAGCCGGACAACGTGGTGAGCCTCACGCAATGGAATCCCAAGTACGCCATTTCGCTCGTCTATCGCAAGCAGCTCAATAACTTCAACGACGTGACCGAGCGGCTCCCGGACCTCTCCTTCGATGTCACCCGCCAGGCGGTCCGCCCGGGCTCGAACCTCTATTACCAGAGCGATACCAGCGCCGCGCGCCTGCGCCTGGCTTTCGCCCAGCCCGACGCTCCCTTCCCCGATTACCATTACGACCGCATCGACACTTACCACGAGCTTATTTACCCGATGGTGTTCTGGAAGTTTCTCTCCTTTGTCCCGCGCCTCGGCGTCCGCGGCGACTATTACTCGAACAAGGGCCAGTTGGATACGGAGGTCCAGGACACCACCGTCGAAAACCTGCTGCCGAACAACACGGAAGTCCCGAGCACCCTCAGCTCGACCACCAACCAGCTCGTCACCCATGGCGCCATGTTCCGCGGCGTCGTCGACGCCGGATTCGAGTCCGCCTTCAAGATCTCGCGCGAGTATCCCAGCGTCGAGTCGCAGGCCCTGGGGCTCGACGACCTCCGCCACGTGATCCAGCCTTATATGGATTTCTCCTGGGCCGAGACCAGCGTGGACCCCCAAAAGCTGCTCCAGATCGACCGGTTCCAGCCGTCGACGCAGTTGCCTATGTACGACTTTCCGCAGTTTACCGGCATCGACACCATCAGCAATTGGGCCGTCATCCAGTTGGGTATCCGCAACCGGCTCGAGACCAAGCGCGACAATCGCACGTCGAGAGGCTGGTTCTCGCTCAACACGTTCTTCGATATCAATCTCAAGCAACCGACCTTTGCCACGGGCAGTTTCAAGCAGGGACCGGTGTCAAACCTGTACAATCAGCTCAATTTCTCGCCGCTGCCCTGGGTGGCCTTGCTGGTCAACGGGCAGACGCCGCTCAACTCCCATGGTTTCAACGAGTGGGACTCGACGCTTGCCTACATGGTCAACAAGGACCTCCAGGTGACTGTCGGCAACGATTACCTGAACCACAATCCCTTCTTCGAGAACGAGTGCCTGATCGATCTCGGCTGGTATTACCGCCTCAATGACAACTGGTCCCTCTCCGCGCGCGACGAGTACGAATTCACCAACAGCACGCTTGAAAACCAGGTCTACGAAATTCACCGCGACCTCAGCAGTTGGGTCGCCTCGTTCGGCGTGCAGGTCGAGGACAACGGCCCCGGCGCGAACCCGCGCCTCCTTTACGCCGTCCTCTTTACCATTACCCTCAAGGATATCCCTTCCGCGACGGTCCCGTTGACCTTCGACCCGGACAACATCAACAACAAGTCCCCGTAGCCCGCGCTTGCCACGGCGCCATTCGCGGCCCTCCCGCGCGGCCATTTTCCTACTCGTCAATTTCCTAAATGAACATCTGTATTATTGGCTCCGGCTATGTCGGGCTCGTCACCGGCGCCTGCTTCGCCGAGATCGGGCATAACGTCGTTTGCGTGGACAATGACCAGCGCAAGATCGAGACGCTCAAGGCCGGGCGCATCCCCATTTACGAGCCGGGCCTCGAGGAATTGGTCCAGCGCAATGTCAGCGCCCACCGCCTTCATTTCACGCATTCCACCGCCGAGGGCGTCGATGCTTCGGAGGTCATCTTCATCGCCGTTCCCACGCCGCCGCAGCCGGATGGCAGCGTCGATCTCAGCTTCATCGAGAAGGTCGCCCGTGAGATCGCCAGCGTCCTGAAGAAGGACCGCTACCGCGTCATCGTCGACAAGAGCACCGTCCCGGTGAAGACCGGCGAGAAAGTGGCCGACACCATCAAGCGCTACAACAAGCAGGGCGCGGAGTTCGACGTCGTCAGCAATCCCGAGTTCCTGCGCGAAGGCTGCGCCGTCCCCGACCTGATGAAACCCGATCGCATCGTCATCGGCGGCAACAGCGACCGCGCCCTGGCGCTGATGAAAAAAGTTTACGAGCCCTTCAACGCGCCCATCCTCGTCACCGACATCAACTCCGCCGAGCTTATCAAGCACGCCGCCAATTCCTTTCTCGCCCTCAAGATTTCCTACATCAACGCCATCTCCGCCATCTGCGAGGCCAGCGGCGCCGACGTCGAGAAAGTCGCCGACGGCATCGGCATGGACCGCCGCATCGGGCGCAATTTCCTCAACGCCGGCCTCGGCTACGGCGGCTCCTGTTTCCCGAAGGACATCGCCGCCTTCATCGCGATCAGCGAGGAGCTGGGCATTCCCTTCTCGCTGCTCAAGGAGGTGCAGCGCATCAATTCCGACCAGAAGGAGCGTTTCCTCAAGGCGGTGCGCGAGGCCCTCTGGGTGCTGCGCGAGAAGCGCATCGCCGTCTGGGGCCTCACCTTCAAGCCCGACACGGACGATGTCCGCTGCTCGGTGGCCATTGACCTGGTCAACGACCTGGTCAAGGAGGGCGCGCATGTGACCGCCTACGATCCGAAGGGGATGGAAAAGGTTCGTGAATTCAAGCTGCTGCCGGAGAGCGTGAAGCTGGCCGCCTCTCCGCTGGAGGCGGTCGAGGGCGCCGAGGCGCTCATCCTCGCCACCGAATGGAAGGACTTCTCGAACGTCGATCTGATCGAAGTCAAAAAGCGGATGCACACCCCGCTGGTTTTCGATGGCCGAAATCTCTTCGACCCCGACACCATGCACGAGCTCGGCTTCACCTACCGCGGCATAGGCCGCGCCGCCAACCCCTCCCGCTGACCCGGTTTCCAAACCAGATCCGCCCCCTGCCGTCACAGCGGCCAAATTTTCTCAATTGGCAATCCCCATCAATCGCTTTCCTCCCCGGGCATAATCCATTAATCTCGCCCCATCATGCCTCACGTCCTCACCTGGGTCCGCGAGAAGGACGAACCGCTGTTCGGCCCGTTTTTCGCCTCCCATTCGGGCATCGTGGTTGACAATGCCCGCACCCGGCAGGGCAGCCTGGACCGCATGGACGCGCTGCTTCTCACCGGCGGAGCCGATATTTGCGCCGCCTATCTTCATCAGCCCGTCACCCAGGCCGAGTTGCCGTTGATCGAGGAGGATGCCGAGGCTGACCGCGACGGCTTCGAATTTGCCGCCATCCAGACCGCGCTCGAGAAGGGCGTGCCGATCCTCGCCATCTGCAAGGGCATCCAGGTGCTCAACGTGGCGCTGGGCGGGACGCTTCACCTCGACGTTTCCGGCCACGACCTGCCCGAGATGAAATCGCACAACGTGCAGCGCCTGCGCTTTGCCACCAAGCCGACCGTCCGCTTCGAGCGCGTCAACAGCTCCCATCACCAGGCGCTCGACAAGCTCGGCGCCGGCCTTGCCATCGAGGCGTGGTGTGCCGGCGATGGCATCGTCGAGCAGGTCCGCCTCAAGAATTATCCCTACGCCCTCGGCGTCCAATATCACCCCGAACGCGATTCATCATACAAAGCCCTATTCGAGCAGTTCATCGGCGAAATTGAGCAAAAATAAAGAGTGCCGCACGGCGAACTCCCACGAATGCTGATCAAGATCGGATACGATATCGCGTACGAAGTTTCCGCGCCCACCCCGATGCTCCTGATGCTCCACGTGCATCCCGAGCGGGTGAAGGATTTGCGCGCCCCCGAGCGCCTCATCGTCGAGCCCGCGGTCGAGGTCGCTCACTTTACCGACCATTTCGGCAACCGCTGCGCGAAGGTCATCGCCCCGCCCGGCGTGATCCGCCTCTATTGCGACACCCTCATCGAGGACAGCGGGCTGCCCGAGCCCGCCTGCCCCGATGCCGAACAGCATCCCGTCCAGGATTTGCCCATCGAGATGCTTCATTACCTTTTGGGCAGCAGGTACTGCGAGGTCGAGAAGCTCACCGCGACCGCGTGGCATCTTTTCGGCAAGACTCCCACCGGCTGGCCGCGCGTCCAGGCCGTCTGCGACTGGATTTTCAACCACGTGAAATTCGGCTACGAATATGCCCGCGACGACCGCACCGCGTGGGAGGTCTATCACGAGCGGCGCGGCGTCTGCCGCGATTTCATGCACCTCGCGGTCGCCTTTTGCCGCTGCCTGAACATTCCCGCGCGCTACGCGACCGGCTATCTCGGCGATATTGGCGTGCCAGCCGCGCCGGAGCCCATGGACTTCAGCGCCTTTTTCCAGGTCTATCTCGGCGGCGCGTGGCATTCCTTCGACGCGCGTCACAACCAGCGCCGCATTGGCCGGGTCGCCATCGGTTATGGCAGGGACGCCGTCGACGTGGCGCTCACGACCACGTTCGGCAAGCACACACTGCGCAAGTTCGAGGTCTGGACCGATGAAGTTCCCGCCGCTCCCAAGACCTCCGCAAAAGCGTAACTTCGCATCAGGGCGGCGGGTCATTGCTCCTTCCTTGACGGATTTCACGTGAACCCGGCCGTCGAATCCCAAACTCCACCCGGGCGCCGCCTGTGCCTGGCGGGTATTTGCCTGGCGTTGGTGATCCTGGTCGCCATCGTCTTCGGCCAGACCGCCCGTTACGGATTCCTCATGCTCGATGACAGAATGTATGTCGTCGAAAATTCCGCGGTGCTCAAAGGCGTTACGCTTTCGGGAATTGGATGGGCCTTCACTCACATCGTTTCCCAGCATTGGCATCCGTTGACCATCATCTCGCTGATGCTCGATCACCAATTCTTCGGCTTATGGGCCGGCGGCTATCACATCGTCAATGTTGCCATTCATGCCGCATGCGCCGTGCTCCTGTTTCTATTGCTGCTCGAGATGACCGGCGCGCCCTGGCGCTGCGCGTTTGTAGCCGCCCTCTTTGCCATCCATCCGCTGCGCGCCGAGTCGGTCGCATGGATTTCCGAACGCAAGGATGTGCTGAGCGGCCTCTTCTTCATGCTGACCCTTTGGGCCTATGTCAGGTATGTCAAAGGCGGCCGGACCAGGGGCCGCTACGCCATGGTCGCCCTTTGGTTTGCGCTCGGCCTGATGAGCAAACCGATGCTCGTCACAGTACCTTGTGTCCTGCTCATTCTCGATTACTGGCCCCTTGGCCGCTTGCGGAGCTTCTCGCAATTTCCGCGATTGTTTCTGGAAAAGGTTCCCCTTTTCGTACTTACCGCGCTCTCGAGCCTCGCCGCCACGCTCGCCCTTACCTCCGGGCATCCGCCCGTCTCGAGTTATCCCGGCAGCGCGCCCATCGCCTATGTGGTCTACCTTGGCAAGTTGTTCTATCCCGTTCACCTGGCGGCGCTCTATCCATTTCCAAGGGATGGTTACTCGTTCTGGCAGGTCTTCGATGCCATCCTTTTATTGGTATCATTGACGACAGGCATTTGGTTTTTGCGCCGGGGCCATCCTTATCTCCTGGCCGGATGGCTTTGGTTTCTCGGCATGCTTGTGCCCGTGATCGGCCTGATGCAAACCGGCAGCCAGCCTTACGCCGACCGTTATACTTATCTACCCGCGATTGGGCTTTGCATCGGCGTCACATGGCTGGCCGCGGATTGGGCAGGCATAAGGCAATTCCGCCGCACGTTGCTTGGCGCCGCAGCGGGAGTCATCCTTGTTGTGCTGATGATCGCCGCCTGGCGCCAGGTTGGTTACTGGCGTGACACCACTGCTCTTTGCACCCGCTCGCTCGCGTGTACCACGGATAATTGGGACGCCCATTTTACTCTCGGCAACGAATATAGGTTCGAGGGACGCATCGACGACGCCATTGCCCAATTCCGCGACACTGTGGAAATCGACCCTGGCAACGCCGTCGCCCATAACAATCTCGGCGCCAGCCTCATCCGGCAGGGCCATGTCGACGATGCCGTCGAGCAGTATCGCGCCGCCGTACGCCTCAGGCCCACGGACGCGATGTTTCGTTACGATTTGGCCGGCGGCCTGCTTCGACAGACCAATTTCGACGAGGCGATCTCCCAATTCCGCGAGGCCATGCACATCGATCCACATATCCCGACAATTCACGACAGGCTCGCCTTTGCCTTGATGCTCGAGGGGCGGACGACGGACGGCATCGCCGAATACCGCCAGGCGCTCGAAGACGATCCCGACGATGCGGAAGCCCACGAGGATCTCGGCATGACGCTCTTCCAGCAGGGGGACACGCAGGAAGCCATCGCTCATCTCGAGAAGGGGCTCGCCCTCGAGCCGGGCTCCCCCAATGTCCAGAACGCTCTCGCGTGGATTCTGGCCACTGCTCCGCAGGCGGCGCTTCGCGACGGCCCGAGGGCCATCCAATTCGCCACGCAGGCCAGCGCCGCCGCCGATAACCAAAATCCCATCTTTCTTCGCACCATGGCCGCGGCCTACGCCCAGACGGGTGACTTTTCGAAAGCCCAACTCACCGCGCGGCGTGCCTTCAGCCTGGCAGCGGCCCAATCCAACAGATCGCTTGCCGAAGCGCTGGTCGGCGATTTCCAGCTCTACCAGTCCGGCCGCAAGATCGAGGATGGACACTGACCAAACGCACCCGCAACCCGCGGCATGGCCCAATGCCCTGCGCTGCCTGGTGATCGCCGCGCTCGCCGGCGTTTTCGCCCTGTGCGGTGTTCGCGGTTTCAGGGCCGCGCGTTCCATGCGGACGGATGGACACGGCCCCCTCGGCAGCACCGATGCGGTTCTTGTGACCGTATTGCAGTCTCACGGCGCCGCCTCTCAAATTCTCGATGCGCTTTCCCATTTCCCCGCTTCGCAGCCCGTCGCGGTCGTCACGCGCGCCGACGATGTCTTCGGCCCGATTCTGTTGCAAGCGATTGGCTCGATCACCTGGCCGCGCGATATCCACCTGGTCCAGGTCGCAAACGCGGATACCCTGGCCAGGGCCATAAAGATCATGCGCAATGACGGCTTCGCCGCGGCTTTCTTCATTGGCGTTCCTGTCCCCGCCGATCCCGCCAACCGCCAAATCGGCACGATGACTGTCGTTCCCATTTCCCGATGAACTCGCTGCCTCCCGTGCTCGCGCTCCTGATTCTGCTCTTTGGCGGATGGGGCCTTGGCATACTCTTGCTCCCTCGCGGGCAAACCTTTTGCGAGATGGCCGCTCACGCGTGGCTGCTGGGCGCGTTCCTGGTCACCGTGGCTCTCGGCCTGTTGGGGATCTTCCTCTCGGGGCCGGCGTTGCTCGCCGCCGTCGCCGTCGTGATGATCATTCCCGGGATCGCCGCGCTTCGGAAAATCGAACGCCCGTCGAGGAAGGCTCTGCCTCGTCCCCGCGGCTTCGTGGAATGGGCCCTTTGCGTGGTCATCCTTTGCGAATGCTTCATCCTGCTGCGTTTCGCGGCGACAACGGCCCTCGGCTGGGACGGCTTGATGGTTTGGGAAATCAAGGCCCGCATCGCCGCCGCTAATGGCGGACGGCTGCCCCTCGATTACTTTACCGATGCAGCCCGCTCCTGGTCCCATCCCGCCTACCCGCTTATGCTGCCGCTGCTGGAAACCTGGATTTATCTCTCGATCGGCGGCAGCAATCAGTTTCTCGCCCGGGTCATTTTCCCGTTCTTCTACCTCGCTGCTCTGCTTCTGCTCTGCTCCGGCGCGACTGCCGCCACCGGCAAACGCTGGCCCGGCCTGCTCGCGGGCGCGTTGCTCTTCTTTGTCCCGTTCCTCACGGTGGGATCGTTCAACCTGTTCTCCGGCTACGCCGATTTTCCGCTCGCCGTATTCTATCTCGCCGCGGCGGTCGCGCTCATTCAATACCTTCGCGATCCCGTTCCCCGGCGCGCCGCGTTGTTCGCCGTTTACGCCGCGGCGCTTCCATGGATGAAGCAGGAGGGGACGCTTCTCTGGGCCTGTCTCATGGCGGTCGCCGGAGCAACCTTTCTCGCGCGGCGCAAGGTGCGTCTCCTCGTGCCGGTCGCCGCGCCCGGGCTCATCGTCATCGCCGGATGGAAATTCGCCGCGGCCTTGCTCAGGGCGCTGCCCAATGCCGACTTCATGCCGTTCACGGTCCAAAATGTCGTGAACAACCTCAACCGCCTCGGGATCATCTGTCGGTTCGCGGTTCGCGAACTCTCCTCACTCGATCATTGGAGCATCCTTTGGTTCCTCTTTCCCGTCGCGCTGGTCGCCATCGCGTGGCGTGGCAGGCGGGCGCTCAGCATGCAACTGGCCGCGCTTGTCCTGCTGCCGCTGGCCATCTATTCGGGCGTGTACATCCTGAGCAATCGCGGCTCCCTCGCGGTCCACATCGACAACTCGCTCCCGCGCCTGGTCGCCCAGCTATCGCTCCTCGCCCTCCTGGCCCTCGGCATTGCACTGCCCGGTTCCTGACGAAACAGCTTGATGTTCGCCATCCCGCGAAAGACTTTGCGCCCGTGAGCCGACGTTCGCAGCGCCCCATCGCCCCACGCGCCATCGGCGGTCTGAGGTACGATGTCTATGACGCAGCCGGCGCACCGAGGCCCGGCTACGAGGGGCCGTTGCGTCTCCTGCGCGAGATGCGCAAGGCCGACCTTCGCGCCCTCGACGAACACATGGAGGCCACGCTTCGCGAGATGGGCGTCACTTACGGCATCCCCCAGGGCGACCAGGCGCAGCCCTGGATTTGCGATCTGCTGCCCCATGTTTTTTCCATCGAGGAATGGCAGCGGGTCACCGCGGGCATCCGGCAGCGCCTTCGCGCATTCGAGTTCTTCCTTCGCGACATTTACGGCAAGCGCGAAATCCTGCGCGAGAACATCATTCCCGTGCATCCCGTGCTCGGCAGCCCGCATTACGAGGCGACCGCCATCGGCCTGCCGCTTCCGGCCAATGCCTACCTGCACCTGAGCGGCATCTCCCTGGCGCGCGACGCCCACGGCCAGCTCGCCGTCAAGGAGCACCATCTCAGCCGCGCCTCAGGCATCTCCTACATGGTGCAAAACCGCCGCGCTCTCGCCAGCGTCCTGCCCGCGCTCTTCGAGGAAAATGCCGTCAGCTCGCTGGCCGACGCCCTTTCGCCGGTGGTAGAGGCGTTGCGCACCCTGGCCGAGCCCGGCTGGGACGAGCCCTCGCCCGTGCTCCTCTCGCCCGGCACCGACGATCCGCTTTACTCCGAGCATAGCTTTCTCTCCCGCCGCATGGGCATTCCGCTCGTCCAGGGCGGCGATCTCCTGGTGCTCGACGACCACGTTTACCTCAAGACCGTCCGCGGCCTCAAACGCGTCGACGTCATCTACAATCACGTCGCCGATCAGTTGCTCGACCCGCTCGTCTCGCGCAAGGGTTCGGACGAGGGTGTTCCCGGCATTGTGCATTGCATGCGCCGCGGCACCGTGAAGCTGGTCAACGCCCTCGGCAGCCAGCTTGCCGACGACGCCACGCTTCTGGGCATGGCGCCGCGCATCATCCGCTATTATCTGGGTGAGGGGCCGATCCTCCCCACCATTCGGACTTACTGGCTCGGCGACCTCGACCAGCAGGAGTTGGTGCTGGAAAACCCGCGCGGGTTCCGCATCCGGCCCATCTCCGCCGTCAATTTCTTCGAAACGCTTTCCGCCACGCCCGAGGAAATGATCCGCGCCGTGCGCAGGCAGCCTTCGAACTTCGTCGCCCAGCAAATCGAGCCGCCCGGCGAAGGCGAGATCGACCTCGACCAGGATCACCTTGTCTTCGCGCTTCGCCACGCCGAGGACGAGTACGAGATTTTTCCCGGCGCGCTCACCCGGGTCTTTTCGCGCTACGGCGGGCCGCGCCAGTGGATCAGCAAGGATTCATGGGTGCCCGCGCTCACCAGCCAGGCCGAGGCGGCGCAAAGCTGGACGCGCAACGCGCTGGAAATCCACCATGCCACGCGCGAGGTCACCAGCCGCGTGGCGGAATCCTTTTACTGGATGGGCCGCTACCTCGAGCGCGCCTATCACCAGGCCTATCTCATCCAGGCCGTCGAGACGCTCGAGAGCGAGGAACTCAACGCCTCCGAGCGCAAGCTCTACCAGCCGATGTGGAACCGCCTGCTGCCGCCGCTTGAAAAATCCGCCGGCGAAAGCCGCCGCAGCATCACCACCCGCGTCGATCGCTACCGTCTCGTGCTCCTGCCGGAACCGGGCACCGTCTCGCGCACCTTCGCGCGCGTCATGGCCAACGCGGAATCCATCCGCGAATCTCTCAGCCCCGAGTCGCTCGCCACGCTCAACCACCTGCGCGAGGTCTTCCGCCGCGCCCGTTTCCGCGAAAACCTCCCCGCCGAGGAGTGCGGCCTCATTGCCCGTCGCATCAGCGAGACGGTCATTCAATCCATCCCGCAATTCTTCGCCATCGCCGAGCGCACCGTCCTGGGCGACGACGGCTGGCGCTTTTGCGAAGCGGGCGAATTGCTCGAACGCGCCATCATCACGGCCAACGCCGTCCTCTCGATCAGCCGCTCGCTTGTCCGCCCGCCGCTCGCCACCGAAATTCACCTTTCCGCCTTCCTGCGCCTGCTCGGTACGCGCGACGCCTACCGCCGCGTCTACCAGATGCGCGCCGAGCCCGGCCCCGTCATCGAGCTGCTTTTCCAGCATCCGGAGAGCCCGCGCTCCGTGCTGCGCTGCCTCACCGGCTGCGCCGAGCGCCTCCGGAAATCCGCCGGCCCGGCCCAGCCCGGCGCGGACCTGGCCCTCAATGAAATCGACACGCTCATCCACCAGATCAAGCGCATCGATTGGAACGAGCAACTGCGTCTCTCCCTCGATTCCGCCTCCGGCGAAAAAAAGGGCCGCCCCATCGAGGGCATCGAATGGCTCCTCCCCCATCTCACCGGCCTGATCATGCGCATTCACCACCTGATCTCCGACAGCTTCCTCAGCCATCAGGCCTTTATTGCCGAAGCCATTCAGCCCTTGCTCCTCGGCTGATCGGCAGGTGGAGCAAATTGCTGATTGCTAATCTAAAATTGCTAATTGGGAGAGAGGTTCGGCGCGGTTACACAAAGTCATGAATTGCTGATTGCTGATGTGAGATTGCTGATTGAAATATTGGCCGCCGAAGGCGGCGTTGGGGACGAAATGAAAATCGGACCCGAAGCTCTCCTGCCGCGTGTAATTTTGCTGCCAATCAGCAATCTCAGATCAGCAATCAGCAATTCTCGTTTTGCGTAGCGGCCCCGCGCCGCCCCTCTGCCAATCAGCAATCTCAGATTAGCAATCAGCAATTCGCATTTTGTGTAGCGGCCCCGCGCCGCCCCTCTGCCAATCAGCAATCTCAGATCAGCAATCAGCAATTCTCGTTTTGTGTAGCGGCCCCGCGCCGCCCCTCTGCCAATCAGCAATCTCAGATCAGCAATCAGCAATTCTCGTTTTGCGTAGCGGCCCCGCGCCGCCCCTCTGCCAATCAGCAATCTCACATCAGCAATCAGCAATTCGCATTTTGCGTAGCGGCCCCGCGCCGCCCCTCTGCCAATCAGCAATCTCAGATCAGCAATCAGCAATTCGCATTTTGCGTAGCGGCCCCGCGCCGCCCCTCTGCCAATCAGCAATCTCACATCAGCAATCAGCAATTCGCATTTTGCGTAGCGGCCCGCATCCTCCCCTCAATTAGCAATTTTAGATTAGCAATTATCAATCCTCCACACTCCCCCTCACATGCATCATCGCCAGCACCGCCTGCTTCTCCTCGTCCGTTAGCGCCGTCGCGTTGTGGATGTAATCCACGGCCGCCTTCGGCTCGCGCCGCGCCCAGATTCCCGCCACGTGCGCAAACGCATGCTCGCGCAGATCCGCATTGCCGATGAGCGCCGCTCCTTGCAGCGCGACGGGACGGTTCACGTAGCGGTAGGTCGTGTCCGTCGCCAGCAAAAAGAGAATCGGATCCAGCTCCGCGCGCGGAGCGCAGCTTGCGATCCACTTCATCGCCCCGTCCGTGTCGGTATAAGTCCACCGGTTGAAGACGCGCATCAACGCTTCCTCGCGCGCCAGTCCCGGCGCCAGTTTTTCGCTCCACGCCATTGCCGCCGCCGGGTCCTTTTCCGCCCATTGCGCGGCCAGCGTCGCGATCGCCAGGTCGCGCGCCGCTGAAGCCGGCTCCATTTGCAGCCATGCCAGCGCCTGCTGTGGCGAAGGCATCCTGTGCGCCTGCTCCTCGAGCTCCGCCTGCGTCGCGTCCGCGCCTGCCGCCGCCGGCAGTTTCTGCGCGCTTACGTTTTTGTGCTCGATGTAATCATTCTCCATCGGCATGCCGGGATTCGCGCCGCGATACATCCCCCATTTCGGCCGGTACTCCGTCGCATCGGGCCGGTAGACCGCGATGCCCGTCTTTCCCTGGAACGCGTCGCCATCCACGGAGACCAGCACCTCTCCGTCGTTTCCCTGAGATGTCTTGATCCGGATGCGCACCGTCTGCCACACGCCGGGCTTCCACGAAAACTGCCGCGCCGCCTGCGAGCCCTTTTCATGTCCCGGCCAGTAATGCACCCCCGCCACCAGGTCCTTGCTCAGCGAGAGCGTCACCAGCGGCGCCCCATCGTCGCCGTTGATCGCCTTCAATTGAAAGATGTGGCAAAACCGCCCGGTCCCCTTGAACTCAGGGTTCGACCGCCACGTCGTCGCGTACTCGAACGTATCGCCGTTGAATTGGTGCGGCCCCAGGCCCTTCACCTCCGCGCGCTGGCGGTCCCTGTTTGTCGTATCGCGATCCCCATCCCACCAATCACTTCCATACCGCAAAAACATCCGGAACACGCCTCCTCCTTCATCCGTGATGTTCACAAAACTGTCCGGCTGAAACTGCCCCGTCGCCGGAAAATATTTCACCGAGGGCTCCTCGATCCCCTCGAAGCTGCTCAGCGCCGTTGCCACCACTGCATGCGCCGCATCGGGACGGCTCAGGACAAAAACGGCGGCCACTGCAAGAAGGATTCGTTTCATGATGGGGAACTCGCGCCGCACAGTAAACCTTCGATGCCGCCTCAGAAACCAAAAAACGCAAAGTCCAAACCTGCTCCCCCGCCCTGGCCTGGGAGACAAAAACACGCCCGAGCCGGACCCGTCCCGGCGTAGTCGAAGACGAAGCCGGAAGAAACCAAAAAACGCGAGGTGTAACCCTCGCGTTTCTTGTTCGAACCTGTGGAAAACTTTTACGGGCTGAACGGAATATTCGGCGGGAAGACCGGCACACCCGGGATGAACGCGGTCTTTTCGGGCAGCTCTTCGCCCACGGGCGGCAGCCCCTCCTTATCGCCTTCACCCACCGCCGGAATCGTTTCCTTGCCGCCGCCGGCATCGGTCGTATCCGAAGGCCCTTCGCCCACGGGCGCCGGCGACAGCTCGTAATCATTCAGCGCCACGTCGCCAAAGGAATTGATCTCGCGGACGTTCAGCGGCGCTCCCGGCGTATCCGGCGTCCAACGCGCCAGCAATTGTGTCCCCGAGGTCGGCGTGAAATCCACGCTCGCGCGCGGGCTCGATCCGTCAAAGGTAATCGACGCCACCGGCTGCAGATTCGTCAGGCCCGCGTCGGTCGCCACGTCCGCGACCTTAATGTATTGCGAGCCATCGGTGCGGCTGGCCGCCGGCGTTTGCGCCGGCTGGTTCACCACGAAGAACTCGATCTTGCCCTTTGTCCCTTCGTCGGTCAGCAGCGAGACACGCTGGATCGCGTACCCGTGATCGTATTGAATCGCCAGGCCAGGCTGATCCTGCGTCGCCGGGACGAAAGTCCCCGTCGAAGGATTGTCGTCAATCGCGTTCTGCCAGCCCGATTGGTCCCCGCCCGCCAGCGTCACCTTCGAGTGCGCATAGAGGCTCGACAGGCTGATCGCCGTTTCCGGATTGGTGTACGGGCCGAAAATCGTCCGCGGGTCCACCGGCTGCGCGCGCTGCTGGATTTGGTAGGCCGTCGCCTGCTTGTCGCCGTAGAGGTAGATGCTGTACCAGGGGCCGGAGTCGGTCAGGTTCGTCTCGATCAATATGTACTTGGCAAAACGCCCAAAGGGCTTGCCCAGCTTTTCGTTGATCGAATCGATCGGCATGTCCTTCTCGAGCAGCGTCCAGGATTTCGATCCCGGAGACGCCGCTTCGTCTCCCGCGAAGAGGCTCACCGTGCCGGCCACGGAGCGGGCCGAGATGCAAAAGTTATTCACCAGCGCCGGCTCCGGCAGGGCCAGCAGGTAATCCTGCTTGCCCGTCAGCGCGGGCCATCCGGTCGCCACGTCGTCATCCAGCCATGCCGCCGCTGCTTCGGTGGGCTGATAAGTTTGGCTGGTTTCGTTATAACAGCATCAGGTTTGCCCCGAGATGCTGGCGCGCCAGGTTCTTTGGTGCGCTGATCGCCGCGGCTGACTGCGTGCCGGACGGGTCGATGTTATCTGCCCCTGCTGGCAAGGTGGCCAGCGCCAGTGCAGCCGCCAGGATCAAGTTCGCCTTCATGGTTGCCTTCATAACGGATGGATCGGTTTTGTGAAATGAAATCGTCGTGGGCTCCCGTTATGGAATATTCAACGATTTATGGGAATTATAGTACGCGGCATGCTTTGTGCAACGTTTTTTTTGCATTTTTGCTTAAATCCCTCTCCCAGGAGCACTTCCCCCGCTCCAAAACTTTTCATTTGGCAACGCTTCCCCGCGTCACTACTTATAGGAGGACTCTGCCCCGCGGGGCTGGCGACACCCTTTTCCGCGGACGCATTATCCTTCCATCCATGGGAATTCTCACCATCTAGCGCCGCTGCGAAACCAGATCATTCAAGGGGAAAAAACGTGTCGAATCCATCCATTCCGTGCATCGCACTGAGCTTCAAGGCCGGAGACAAACTGGCCGGCTGTTACACACTCAAGGAACTGCTGCCCGCCCAGGGCTTTTGCCCCGTCTGGCTCGCCCACGACGAAGAGCTGGGCAAGGACATCACCTTGCATTTTGTGCCCGATTCCGTGGCCGCAGACACCCGCGCCATGGGCGAGCTGAAGCAGGAAGCCAAGCGCAACCGGCAGCTCATCCATCCCCGCATCGTCCGCGTCCATGATTTGGTCGAGGATGAAAAATGGGCGGCGATATCCATGGATCACCTCCAGGGCGAAACCTTCGCCGCCCTGCAGAAGAAGCATGATAAAGGCGCGTTCGCTCCTTCGGAACTCGCCGCCGCCATCGCGGAGCTCTGCCAGACCCTCGAGGATGCCCATCGCATCGATCTCTTCCATCGCGACCTCACGCCCGAGAACATCGTCTCGACCGCCAACGGGCTCATGGTGCAGAAATTCGGCATCTCGCGCGTCATTCTCGATTCCCTGGCGCGCGGTGGCGTGCAATTGCCCGCGGGGCGCGACATCGCTTACATCAGCCCGCAGCAGTTGGATGGCGAGCGCCCCAGCCGCACGGACGATGTTTATTCGCTCGGCGCGACGCTTTTCGACCTGCTGACCGGCGTGCCGCCCGTCTCCGGGGGCGATCCGATTGCGCAAATCCGCAAGACGGTTCCGCCGCTCGTCTCTGAAAAGCGCGCCGCGCTGCAAATCTCCGGCGAAGCGGTGCCCAAGGAATGGGCTGAAGCGATTGCCGCCTGCCTGGCCAAGCTCGCCGAGCAGCGGCCCAAGACCGCCGCCGAAGCAGGGGCGCGTTTTGCCGCCGGAAAGACCGCCGCTCCCGCCGCGCCGGCCGCTGCCGCGGTTGCAGCCACTGCCATTGCCGCTGCCGCGGCGGGGAAAACCGAGCCGGCCAAAGCCGCCACGCCTGAGCCCGCGAAGCCGGGCGCGCCGCAACCGGAGGCCGCCGACAAGCAGCAGCAGCGCCCCTGGACTTCCACCCCTGGCAAGACCCCGGTCGTTACCGAGGCGACCGTCCTTTCAAAAACTCCCGTCTCGAAGGGCGAACCCGCCAAGGAATCTGCTTCCGCCAAGTCCACCGAGCCCGCCGCGGCCGGCGCCGCCGGCGCGGGCGGCAACGCCAAGAAGGCGGCAACCACTCCCAGCGGTTTTCCCATCGCGCGCTTTCGTGGAAGTCGAAGCCGATGCGAAACCGCCCAAGAGCAAATCCTCCGCGGTCCTTGTTGTCGCGGGCCTGATCATTGTCGTCATTCTCGCCTACGTCGGCTATCGCAACCTGCAAGGCGGCGGCGGGCCCGCCAATCCGCCGCCGGATACCGGCGCCGCCTCGACATCGAGCACGACGTTGAATCCGGAGAACGTGGCGGCGGTCTCGACGGTCTCGCCCGTCGCCGACGAGTCCGCCACGCCGGCGCCGAGCCCCGAGGGCTCCGGGAACATTGCCGCGGCCAGCTCGCCAGCCCCCTCCGATAGCAGCGACACCGGCGCCTCGGCCACCCCTCCGGCCGCCGTTGCCGAATCGCCCACTCCCATTCCCGGCCTCGCATCGATGACCCAGGAGCAGATCGATCAATCGGTCGCGGATAAGACAGAGGCCGTCGACAAGGCCAAGGCCGCGCTCGATGCCGCCGCGCAGGCGGCCCAGGAGAAGGCCGCCGCCCAAACCCAGGCCGCTTCCACCCTCCAGCAGACCCAGGCCGCCATCAAGGCGAAGGCCGACGCCGTGGCCGCGGCCAAGAAGGCTGCCGACGATGCCGCAGCCGCTCTCCAGCAGCAGCAGGAGGCCTGCAAAAAGGCGCAGGCCGACGCCGATGCCGCGCAAAAGGCCGCCGCCGACAAGGCGCAGGCTGCCGCGCAGGCCCAGAAAGCCGTTCAGGACGCGCAGGCAGCCGTCACCGCAGCAGCAGACCGCCCAGCAAAAAGCCGCTGCCGACGCCGATCAGGCCAATAAGGACGCCGCCGCCAGCCAGTCCGCCGCCGATCGAGCGGCCAAGGATGCCGCCGACGCCGAGACAGACGCGCAACAACTGGCCCAGGCGCTCGGCCCAGGCCCAGGCGGATCTCAGCCAGCTTCAGGCCAGTCTCCAGCAGGCCCAGCAAAATCAGGCCGCAGAAAAGGCCCGCAAGGCCGCCGAGGAGGCCGCCCAGCTTCGCCAGGCGCGTGAAGCCGAGACCGCCCGCCTGGCCACCCAGGCCGCCGCTGCCGCGAAGGCGGCGGAAGATGCACAGAAGGCGCTCGATGCCGCGAAGAAAGCCGTGGCCGATGCCGAGAAAGCGCAGGAGGAGGCCGAGAGGCAGGAACGAAGCCGCCCAAAGCGCCGCGGCTGCCGCTGCCGCCAGTTCACCCGTGCCATCGGCGGCCGGGATCGCTCCCGCAGCCACTCCCCCCGCAGCCGGGTCCGCGACTCCCGCACCCACCCCCAATCTTTCCATCGGCGCGCCCAATCCCGCATTTGAAAGTCGATCAAGCGCTGATCAACTCGCTCGGCATGCGCTTTGCGCCGGTCGGCAACGTATTCTTCTGCATCTGGATCACGCGTGTTCAGGATTTCGAGGCTTTCGCCAAGGACACCGGCTTCAAGAGCAACGCCTGGCGCGAACCCGGTTTCACCCAGGGCCCGGATCATCCCGTCGTCAACGTGAGTTGGAATGACGCCAATGAATTCTGCCTCTGGCTCACCCAGAAGGAGCACCGCGAAGGCATCCTCTCGACCAACGAAACCTACCGGCTTCCGACCGACCTGGAATGGAGCAATGCCGTGGGCCTGCCTCCCGAGTCGGGCAAGATGCCGGAAGACCGCGACATGGATGTGCCCGATGTCTATCCCTGGGGCACCCAGTGGCCGCCCCCGCCCGGCGCGGGTAATTACACCGGCGAGGAAACTGACTCCGATGTCGCCATCAAGGGTTACAATGACGGCTTTGCCTGGACTTCGCCCGTCGGTAGCTTCAACGCGAATAAATTCGGCCTGTACGACATGGGCGGCAACGTTTGGGAATGGTGCGAGGACTGGTGGAACAGCGAAGACAAGTCCAAGGTGCTGCGCGGTGGCTCCTGGTACAACGGCGCCCTGAAGCTCAGCCTCCTTTCCTCCTGCCGCATTCATGCCCCGGCGGACGAGGGGACGGACAACTACGGGTTCCGCATTGTCCTTGCCGAGGAGAAGACCGGCAGGCATCACGCCGCGGGCGCCGAGGCCAGCCCCACGGTTCGCCGCGCCTCCGCAGTGGTTCCGTGACCCATAGGGGATATCCCTGATCTTTTGCCCCGGGAGCCGATATTCGCGCCCCTTGGGGGCTTTGCGGGTGTTTATAGTTGCCAGAATGGCGTCCTTGTGCGTAAAAATCCCGCTGCGGTCAACCCAACCTCATCATCAGCCAACGTATGAATAGATCCTTGCTTGGACTCGTCGTGGTCGCTGCCGGCTTGTTGCTTTCCGTTCAGGCCCGCGCCCAGGATGACTATTTTCGCGACCTTGAAAGTCCTGCGGAAATTGCGCCGGTTGTTCAACTTAACCCTCAACAGGACGAGCATTACAACCTTGCTGTCGGGACCGCTGCGGCTCAATGTCGCCGCCGGTGTCGGCCTCGAATACAACGACAACATCAATCTCTCCGACAACGACCGCCAGCACGACTTCATCTTCCGCCCCTCGCTCGATATCGACAGCGTCTGGCCGCTCACGGACATGAATACCCTGCGGTTTTCGATCGGCCTGAGCTATGCCCAGTATTTTCATTATACCGAGTACGATAGCCGCGGCATCCTTTTCTCCCCCAATTCCGAGCTGGCCGCTGACCGTGATGGTGGGCCAGGTGTCGATCACCGCCCGCGACAGGTTTTCCTACCAGGAGGACCCCTATGCCATCCCGACCATCAGCAATACCGCCGTCTTCCGCCGGTACGAGAATGACGCCAGCATCCAGGCGGATTGGGACCTCAATTCCGTTACCCATATCACCCTCGGGTACAGCCACTACAACATGTGGGTCCTCGGCGACATCTTTGGTGAAGCCTCCCATAGCATCGACACGGTTTTCCTTCGTCCTTCCATGAAGGTTACCCCCGGCGCCACGGTGGGAATCGACGCCTCCTACAGCTACATCGCCTACCAGGAAGGCGAATTCAATGACGGCTCGAGCGTCCTCGCGGGTCCCTTCGTGGATTGGGCCATGACCGACAGCACCCGATTCTATGCCGAGGGGGGTTACCAGGATTACATCGACGGCGGTGGCGGCTCGATCGGCCCGGTCCCGGACGAGAACAGCTACTATGTCAAAACTGAGGTCGACAACCGGCTTTCGGACTATTTTAACCAGCGTCTCTCCTTCTCGAAGACCATCGAGCCCGGCTACACCTCGCAGTATTATCAACTCTGGCACCTCGAGTACGCCGCCGACTGGAAGCTGACCCCGAGCCTCGTGGTCGATCCGGTTCTTTTTTACGAGCATTACACCACTTCGGGCGGCGTTGCTGATACTGGTGATAGATTTGGCACAGATCTTGGTGTAAGATACCTGCTCACGCCCTCGGTCACCCTGGGGGCTGACTACAGATTCGTCCTGAACAGCGCAACCCTGCCCGACTCGAACTACTACCAAAACCTGGTTCTCCTGAGCCTGTTCTACAATTTTTAAAACCTCATGACATCGCGAACCTGTGCACGGCTCATTCTGATAGCAGGAATTGCCGGGCTGGCGCAGGTTCAAGCCCGGGCACAGGCCACTCTTGAGGCGGAGCAGCCGCAGTTCGGCACCCAGCCCGCCCCGTACGCCCAGCCGAGCCAGCCCAATGTCGAGCCGGCCACGGCGGTCTCCCAGCCGGGCGCCTACTCCCCGACCGTTGCCGCTTACAACTCCGCCCCGCAGCAGGACAGCGGCGGCGCGCTGGGCGCTCCCGATCCCTCGAAGCCGCTCGGCCGCGGTGACATCGTCACCTTCTCGATCGCCCAGGACCGCCAACCGCCGCAGATCATGCGCGTCACGGATACAGGCGAACTCGATTTTTCCTATTTCCCGAAGATTGGCCGCATCTCGGTCGTGGGCCGCACCTGCGCGGAAGTCGCCGCCGAGTTGAAGCACAAGCTCGAGGCCGATTACTACAAGGCCGCCGATGTGACCATGGGCATCAACCAGATCAACCACCTGGATTCTCGCGGCCGGGTCTTTGTCACCGGCAACGTCGCTCGGCCCGGACCCGATAATTTGCCGGCCAATGAGGATATGACAGTCAGCGGCATCATCATCGCCGCCGGCGGTCCCACGCAAATGGCCTGGACTTCGAAGGTTCAGGTCACGCGCCAGGAAAGCGGAAAGACCAACCGGTTCCTCGTGGATGTGAACTCGATCATCAACAAAGGGCACCGGGAAAAGGACGTTGAGCTGCTGGACGGCGATTACATCAACGTCCCGCAGAAACCGGTCAACTTCTAAGGGGATAACGACATCATGGAAGCGGACATAGTGCCATTGCCACGCAAGCAGGACTGGAGCGCCAGGATCGGGATCAAGGCCTTCCGTTACAAGGGGCTGATCACGCGCTTCTGGTGGATTCCCCTGCTGACCGTCAGCGCCGGCCTCGCATGGCAGGGCTGGATCCTCTTCCGCACCCCCGTGCTCTACGCCTCGCAAGGCACCCTCATGGTCACCGAGCCGATCGACCTCCAGGACAACACGGCCGCCCGCGAGGAATCGGATGAGTTCTTCGGCACCCAGATTGCCATTATGTCAAACCAGGAGGTCGCCACCCGGGCGCGGCAGCAGGTAGCGATCGAGGCGCCGGACCTCAAGCCCTGCGACGTGCAGATCACGCCCACGCAGGTATTGCGTACCTCGCTTTTCAACGTCATCGGCGTTGGCGCCAATGCCGAGTATGTCCAGCGATACGTCGACGCGGTGATGCAGCAGACGATCAAATTCAAGAGCGACAAGCTCTCCAGGGTAAACGACAACGCCGAGAGCAGTTACAGCCAGGAACTGGCGCGCCTGGGCGCCGACCGTGACAAGCGTGAGCAGGAACTTCAGGATTTCGTGAAGGCCAACAACATGGCGGATTGGGACGAGCAGGGCCAGGCCGCGGCCAAATACCTGGCGGATCTGAAGACCAAGCAGGCGAACCTGCGGAGGAACTCGACCGCCTCCAGACTCTCTCCGACAAGGAATTGCTCAGCCAGCCCGAGCCCTCGACCGACTCCGACGGCACCACCGAGGCCAACGAGTACAGCCAGCAGTACCTGGCGCTCTCCCAGCAGCTTGCGCAGAAGAAGGAGGAACTCGCCGAGCGCAGCCCTTGTCTGGAAGCCCGCGCACCCGCGGCTAATCGCCCTCAAGGAGGACATCGACGAATATCCAGGCTGAGCTGGTCACCATCGAGCAGGAGAATCGCGACGCCTCGCAGGTGCGGATCGGGGCGATCAAGACCGAGCTGAGCGTGCTGAACAAGAGCATCGACGAATGGACCAAGAAGGCGATCGATGCGAACGACAAGGACGCCGAGTACCAGCGCCTGAAGGATGCGCTGACCCGCACCAGCACTTCCTACGACAAGCTCGCTGGCCGCGATCAACTCGATCGACGTTTCCAAGAACCGCACCCCGGCAAGTTTCCATCATGAAGCGCGGCGAGCGCCGCCGGATTGGTCGATCCCGGCACCATCGCGGCATCTTGGCATACGGGCCTCGTTCTCGGCCTGGCGCTGGGCATTACGATCCTGGCGGTGATGGACAAGGCCGACGACCGCTTCTCCTCGCCCAGCGAGGTCATGGAGCATTTCACCGAGCCGATCATGGGCCAGATCCCGAACGTCGAGGAAAGCCGCACCAAGGATGGCCTGCCGCTGCTCGGGGATGAGGACGAACGGTACACTTTCGCCGAATCATTCCGCAGCCTGCGCTCCTCGCTGCTCTTCATGCCGAACCAGGGGAATCTCAAGAGCCTGCTGGTCACCAGCTCGATTCCCGAGCGAAGGCAAATCGACCATCGCGAGCAATCTCGGCATCACCATGGCGCTGGCCGGCACCCGCGTGCTGCTGGTGGATGCCGATTTGCGCCGGGGCGACCTCGCGTCGCTTTTCAATATCGATGGCCGGTTCGGTCTTCGAGCGATCCTGCGCGACGAAATGCCGTGGCGCAGCGTTGCCAAGACGCACCCCTTCCCGTCGCTCACCCTCATCCCGCGCGGCCCGGTCACCAATCAATCGAGCGAACTGCTGCTGGTGCCCCGCTTCGACGCGCTTGATGAAGGAGTGGAAGAGCACCTTTGATCTGGTGCTCTTTAACACCTCGCCGATCCTGGCCACTGACGACACCTCGACCATCGCCGCCGGTTTCGACGGCGCGCTGATGGTGATTCGCGCCGCAGTTCACCTCCGCCCGGCTCGTGCGCAACTCGCTCAACGCGATGTATCAGCGCCAGGTCAACATCCTCGGCCTGGTGCTCAACAGCGTGAATACCGAGGCGCCGGACTATTATTACTACCGGTATCCGAAGTACTACGCGGCATAGAGGCCGCGTAGTTCTTGTCATTTCGGCGCCCGCCCCATATTCTCCGGGGGCATGTCCATGCGGTGGTTGGTGGCGGGAAGCATTCTCCTGGCGTTGCGCCTCAGCGCCGCCGTGGACCCTGATTCGACGCCGCAGCAGGCGGACATCCCATTTCTCACCGGTACGGCGCCGCCGGACGACTCCGGTTATTTCCAGGCGAACCTCAACCCGCTCGTCGTCCAGCGCACTCTCAACGCCTACGGCGGTCTTGCCGATTCGGCCGATGAGGATGTCGATTTTGGCTGGAGGATTCCGTTCACCAACAACCTCTCCTTCGGCTACGACACCGGGCTGAACGCCTTTCGGCAGGACTCAGACGATTTGGGATTACGACGAGGCGACCTCGGAGGTCTCGACCGCTTTCATGAGCAAGCCGAGCATCGAAATCCAGAGCGGCACCAACCTGACCTGGACCGATTTCGTGCAGAGCCAGCGCAGTTACACTGATAACGTGCCGGGCTACACCGACTCGACCCAGTACGGCACCGAGGCCGCGTGGACGCCGATCAAGGACACAACCACCCTGAAGGCCGACGCCAGCACGCAGCAGACTTACAATTTCAACGGGAGCATCCTCGACCAGGATCTTTATGGAGGGTCGATCGACCAAAAGCTGCCGTGGGTGCCGTTCACGCTTCACACCGCCGGCTCGCTCGCCGATGACACATCCCCCACGCCGCTGCTGAGCGCGGAGCAACAGCACCACCATCGACGCCTCGGTTTTATGGAAGGTCGCGCCCAGCACCTCGTGGACGACCGGCATCCAGCGCCAGGATGCGACGATTCCCGCCTCGGACATCCTGCAGGACACCGATACTTATTTCACGCAACTCTCGGTGCAGACGTCGCAATCCTGGAACGTCAGCATGGGGATCGCGCACGACCAGAGAATCGCCACGCAGGCCGGCCAGTTCCTCTCGAACGGAAGCGACGACATCCTGAGCCTGGGCGTCCTTTGGAATATCGGCGACCGCTTCAACGCCGGCGCCGGCCTTGATTACCGCGTCCTGCAGTCGCAAACCCCCGCGCCCGCAATCGGCACTCCGCCCGCCAGCGCTCTCAATCTCTGCCGGCGCCAGCTTCTGAGCCGTGCCGCCTGGTCGATCAGCTTATACCACGTATTCCTTTTCCGGGCCTCGTATCCGGCTTCGCGGATCAGCGATTCGATCTCTTCCTTGTTGAGGCAAAAAGTGGTGCCGGCGGCGCTGACGACATTCTCCTCCATCATCACGCTGCCGAAATCGTTCGCGCCATATTGCAGCGCCACCTGGCCGATCTTCGGTCCCTGGGTCACCCACGAGCTTTGCAAATTCGGGATGTTATCGAGGTAAATGCGGCTTAGCGCCTGCATCCGCAGATACTCCGCCGCGCCCACCGGCTCCGCCTTCAGCGCCGTGTGCTCGGGCTGGAACGTCCAGCAAATGTAAGCGGTGAATCCGCCGGTCTCATCCTGCAATTCCCGCAGCCGCTCGAGATGCTCGATCCGGTCCTCGATGGTCTCGACGTGGCCGAACATCATCGTGCAGCTCGATTTCAGTCCCAGCTCGTGCGCCACGCGCATCACCTCGAGCCATTGCGCCGTCTTGCATTTGAGCGGCGAAATCCTGTCCCGCACGCGGTCCACGAGAATCTCCCCGCCGCCGCCCGGGATCGAGCCGAGGCCGGCCTCCTTGAATTTCGCGATCACTTCGCGCAGCGGCATCCCGAATACCTCGGCGAAATGGTTGAACTCCGGCGGGCTGAACCCGTGGATGTTGATCTGCGGAAACTTTTCCCGGATATGCGCGAGCATATTCAGGTAGTGATCGATGCCCAGTTTCGGATGATGGCCGCCCTGGAGCAGCACCTGCACGCCGCCGTTGTCCGCCAGCTCCTGCAGTTTCGCGTCGATCTGTTCCTGCGTGAGCACGTAATGGTCCTCGTCCTTCTCAGTCCGGTAAAACGCGCAGAACTTGCAATAGACATTGCAGACGTTCGTGTAATTGACGTTCCGGTCCACGATGTAGGTCACGATTTCCGCGCCGCGCCCGCCGTAGTCCTCGCGCTTGATCTCCCGGCGCCGGATGTTGGCCAGCTCACCCAGCTCATGCAGCGGCATCCGGTAAAGCTCGCGCGCCTCCTGGGGCGAGATGCGTTCCCCCTCGAGGACCTTGTCGATGAGCGATGATTCAAGAAATGTCGCGGACATTGCTCAAAAGACTGGCACGTTCCGCCGCTCATGTCGAGCGGGCTTGGTCGAAGAAGAACCTCACGGTTGATCGGAACCGCTCATCTGACGCGCCACCAGAGTATCAATCTCCACCCGATGATCCTCGTAATACGCCAGGCACTCAAACACCTTCGCCCTGGTCAATTGCGGGAAGCTGTGGACGATGTCATCCACGCCGGCCCCGTTTACATAGAGCCCGACCACGTCGTGGACGCCGATCCTGGTGCCTTCGACAATGGTATTCCCACCCCGGACTCCCGGTAAATTGATTAAGTAGCGGTAGGTCGTCGCTGCCATGCGCCAACAACATAATTGCCGGGACGGGGGAATGCAATCACCGGAGCCCCCTACCTTCCCGGCGCCATTTCCAGCAGAAAGCCCCTCAAATACTCCGTCTCCGGGATCGTCGCCATGACCGGGTGGTCGGCGTTCTGGTGATAGCTCTCGAGCACGCGCGCGGAACGCTTCGCATCCACCAGCGCCTCGGAGATCATCTCGCGGAACATTGCCGCGCTTACATGGTGCGAGCAGGAAAACGTCGCGAGCAAACCCGCCGGACTCAGAAGCTTGAACGCGCGCAAATGGATCTCCTTATATCCCCGCATCGCGTCGTGGAGTTTTTCCTTCGTCTTCGTGAATGACGGCGGGTCGAGGATGATCAAATCGTACTGCGCTCCTTCGGCCTCCCGCTGCTTGAGATAGTCAAACACGTTCGCTTCGACAGCCTCGACGGACGCGCCGTTGCGTTTCGCGTTCACGGCGATCAGCCCCGCGGCCTCCGCGCTGATTTCCACCGCCGTCACCGACGCCGCCCCGGCCTTTGCGCCGGCCAGGGCGAATGCTCCCTGGTTCGCGAAACAATCCAGCACCCGCCGCCCTTTCGCCCATTGCGACACCGCGCGGTAATTCTCGACCTGATCCAGGTAAAACCCCGTTTTCTGCCCGTGCAGCAGATCGATGTCGAACTCGAGCCCGAGAATCTCGACCCGCTGCTGCGCCGGCGCCGTCCCATCGAGCACGCCGGTTCGCAATTCCATCCCTTCCGCCCGGCGCACCGGCGCGTCGTTGCGCTCGACGATGACCGAATCTGCCGATGACGCCTCGCTCTTCAGCGCCTCAACGATGAGCCCCAGCCGCTGGTCCATCGCCAGCGTCAGCGTCTGGACCACGAAGCCGTCGCCGTACCGGTCCACGATCAGCCCCGGCATCCCGTCGCTTTCGCTCCACACCAGCCGGCAGCACCGCGGGTCGATTCCCCGCCGTTGCCGGTACTCGATGGCCTGCCGGAGCCGCCGCTGGAAAAAATCAAGGTCCAGCTCCTGCCGCTGCCGCGAAAACCGCCGGACCACGATCTGCGATTTTGAGTTGTACATTCCCGTGCCCAGCAGCCGGTCTCGACCGTCGCGGATGGAGACAATCCCGCCGTCCTCCGGTTCGCCGAACCGCTTCAGGATTTCGCCCGCGTACACCCAGTCGTGGCCATGCAGGATGCGCGAACGTGGTTTGACGATGATGCCGGCCATCAACCGATTAAGCGCGCTTTTTTCCCCGATGCAAGATTGCCCATCCCGGCGATTCATGCGATTTTCGAGTCTCCCCGCCCGGATGAACGGCGGCCCATCGCCGCTTGTCGAACCCTCCCAAACCGATGCCAAAGTCCAGCGCAGCAATCCTGTTATGCATGATCGCGCTGGCCCCGGCCGGTTGGGCGCAGGGCCCGTCGCCCTCGCCCGGCGCCAGCCCCGGCCTTTCGCCGCAGGCCGCGCACGATCTTTTGCACGAAATCGACGACGCCTACGTCGCCGTTTTTGAGAAAGTCGCCCCCGCCGTCGTGGTCATCAAGGCCGAGAAAAAGCCGGCCACCGACAATGAGGACCAGATCTTCGACAACAATTTTCATTCACCCGATGGAGGCGAGGGGAACCATGCGCCCGTCCAGCCGTTGCTTCGCAGTGACGGCTCCGGCTTCATCGTCCGCCCGGACGGCTACATTTACACGAATTACCACGTCGTCGAGGACGCGGAGAAAATCGAGGTCCGCCTCCGGGACAATCGCCGTTTCATCGCCCGGCTTGTCGGCGCGGACGGGCGCACCGACATCGCGGTGCTGAAGATCGACGCCATCAATCTCCCCACCGTCACGCTGCTGGACAGCGACACCGTGCGCGTCGGCCAGATGTGCTTTGCCATCGGCTTCCCGTACGATCTCGATTACTCCTTTTGCCGCGGCATCGTCAGCGCGAAGAATCGCGGCAACCTCAGCGGCACCCTCACCGATCCGATGTTCGAGGACTACATCCAGACCGATGCCTTCATCAACCCGGGCAACTCCGGCGGCCCGCTTTTTGATATCGATGGCCGCGTCATGGGCATGAACACGCTCATCAACGGCCTGGCGCGCGGCCTCTCGTTTGCCATCTCCTCGAACATGCTCAACCAGGTCGGCGCCGAATTGATCGCCACCGGCCACGTCAGCCATCCATGGCTCGGCATTTGGGTGACGGCGGTTGCCGACGAGCCCTCCGCGGACCAGCGCTTTCCCGGCCTCGAGGATGGCGTTTGCGTCGATACCATCGAAGCCAACGCGCCCGCCTACAAAAGCGACCTGCGCCCCATGGACGTGATCCTGAAGATCGATGGCGTCCCCGTTGCCACGTCGCATGACTTGCAGCACGAAATCCAGCGCAAGAAAGTGGGCCAATCCGTCAGCCTCGATGTCTGGCGCTCGGGAAAGACCATCGACATCGCCCTGGTAGCCGATGAAATGCCGGCCGATCTCAGCAAGATCGTCCAGGACCATGCCAGGGCAAAAACCCGGCCCAGCGATGATACCAGCTACGGCCTCGAATTCGCCTCGAACCGCGCCGCCGTCAGCGCCGTGCAATCGGACAGCCCCGCCGGGCGCGCCGGCGTCCGGCCCGGCGACCTCATCACCGCGGTCGATGAAAAGCCGGTGACCGATTCCGCGTCGTGCCTCGCGCTGCTCGCCGCGCATCGCGGCACGTCGGGCCCCATCCTTTTCTTCAATCGGGACGGCAAAAAGAGCCGGACCGTTCTCGATACCGCGGGCTCCGGTGATCCGCCGCAGCCCTGACGAAGAGCACAACTTCCTTGGTTGGGCGGCCGGTGTCGCTGGACACCGGCCGTTTCCTTTTCTGCCAAACTGGAGGGGCCGTCCCGCTCCCTGATATTTGTTACAAAATTATGACGGACAATACGGCGGGCTTCTGTTAAGCCGTTCGAACCTGTCCTTCGATGAACCAGAAGCTAATCGCGGAGATCGGCAAGAGCCAAAGGCTGGAGATCATCAACAAGCTCAAGCGCACCCAGGGGCTTTCGGTGGGGGAATTGGGCGAGCAGCTCCGCATGAGCTACATGGGCGTCAAACAGCATTGCATCGAGCTCGAGGCCGAGGGCTACCTGGACACCTGGCGCCGGGCAAAGGGCATTGGCCGGCCCGAGCTGGTCTACCGCCTCACCGAGCGCGCCCACGAGCTGTTTCCCACCGCCAGCAACGGCATGACCATCACTCTGCTTGAAAACGCAAAAGCCCTTTACGGACCCACCGCTCCCGAGAAGCTCCTCTTCAGCGTCTTCCAGAAAAAGGCCGAGTCCTACCAGGTGCGCGTCCGCGGCGGATCGGTCGCCGAGCGCGCCGCAAAGCTCGCCCGCATTCGCGATACCGAGGGCCACATGGCCGAACTCGAGCAGGACAGCGCCTACATCCGCATCGTCGAGTATCATTGCCCCATCCATGACCTGCTGAAGGCGTTTCCCATCATTGCCCGCCTCGAGGGGGAACTCTTTACCCGGGTCCTCGGCGCCCCCGTCCAGCGCGAGGAGGCGCATGCATCGGGGTTGTACCGGTGCGTGTTTACGCTCCATGCGAAGGCGGGGTAGGAGAGGGGGGCAAATTCGGATTTCGGATTTCGGATTGCGGATTTTCAGATGGCTGCGTTTCTTGCCCCCTGGTGCGAGTACCCCGTCTGCAAAAAGGATTTGCCATTTCCCCCCCGCCCTCTACCTTCCTCCCCTCCCATGCCAAAGCCCATTGCCCGCAGCAAAACCAAAAAAGCCGTCGCCAAGCGCTTCAAGATCACCGGCACCGGCAAGATCCTGCGCGCACAGGCCTCCCGGCGCCACCTCCTTTCCTCGAAGAATGCCAAGAAAAAGCGCCACCTCGCGAAATCCGCGCTGGTGCATAGCACCGATGCCGCGCGCATCATCAAGAACCTGCCCTTCAGCCATTAGCTGAGGCGGCCCGTCCATCCGCCTGCCGGCTGAATTTGCCGGCCACTCGGCGAGTGAGGCCGATGGACGCCCATAACAGAACAACCCGCCGAAAGAGACCCCGGCCCCCGCCGGGATAACCACCATGCCAAGAGCCACCAACGCCCCCGCCTCCCGCGAGCGCCGCAAGCGCGTCGTCGATAAGGCCAGGGGATTCCGCGGACGCCGTTCCAAACTGTTTCGCTACGCGAAGAACGCCGTCATGAAAGCCGAGTACTGGTCCTACCGCGACCGCAAGACTCGCAAACGCAACTTCCGCTACCTCTGGATCGCGCGCATCAACGCCGCCGCGCGCGCCAACGGCCTGACCTACAGCCGATTTATGGAGGGCCTCGCCGCCGCCGGCATCACCCTGGACCGCAAGATCCTGGCCGATATGGTCGTGCGCGATGAAGCCGCTTTCAAAGCCATCCTCGAGACCGTCACCAAGGCGTTGAAGGACAAATCCGCAAAGGCTGCCTAGAGGCTGCCCGAAAAGTAGGCGGGGGTTGCGCGAGAGTCTGCCGGGCCGAATGGCAAGGCGGACGCGAAGGAGAATCCCCTTGCGGGCTTTGACTGAGCGGCCAACGCCGCCAGGCGGCCCGGCAGGCTCTCGCCCGAAGGGTTGGGTGGCTTTTGGCGCTGGCCCGCGTTGCTCGCACGGGCCAAGACCCATGCGGGTATTGGCGCCGTGCTCGCGCCTTGGCCAGCGCCAAAATCCATCCCAACGCAACCCCCGCCTACTTTTCGGGCAGCCTCTCGCAACGCTGATTTACAAAGAACGGTGAGTCGGGGAATATCCTCCGCTCACCGTTTTTTCGTCCCCAGGCCCCCATTTCAATGGAAGAGACCCTCGAACAACTCCGCACCGCAGCGCTCGCCGAGCTCAATGCCGCAGCCGATGAGCAGGCCGTCGAGGCTGTGCGCGTGAAATATCTCGGCCGCTCCGGTTCCATCTCCGCGCTTAGCGAGGGGATGAAGAATCTCGGCAAGGAGGAGAAGCCGCGCATCGGCAAGCTGCTCAACGAAGTCCGCGCGGCCGGTCACCGCCGCCATCGATGCCCGCAAGGGCGCGCTCCAGGAAACGCGCGACGCCGCGGCCTTCGCCAATATCGACACCACGCTGCCGGGTATTCCCGCCATGCGGGGCGCGCTTCACCCGATGACGCTGCTGCTCGACCGGGCCGTGCAGATTTTTCGCCGCATGGGTTTCGCCCTCGCCGACGGCCCCGACATCGACACCGAGTGGCATTGCTTCGACGCCCTCAACACGCCGCCCGACCACCCCGCCCGCAACGAGCAGGACACCTTCTATCTGCCCGATGGCCGGCTGCTGCGCACGCAGACCTCGACCATCCAAATCCGCACCATGGAGTCGCAGCCGCCGCCGGTCCGCGTCATCGGCCCCGGGCGCCGCGTATCGCCGCGATGAAATCGACGCCACGCACCTGGCGCAATTCACGCAAATGGAAGGCCTTTACGTCGATGAAGGGGTCACGCTCGCCGACCTCAAGGGCACGGTTGAATTTTTCTTCCGCGAGCTTTTGGGCGATGCCGCGCAGGTTCGTTTCCGCCCGCATTTTTTCCCGTTCACCGAGCCGAGCTTCGAGATCGACATCAAGGCCTCCGCGCTGGGCGGCGACCGCTGGCTCGAGCTCGCCGGCTGCGGCATGGTCGATCCCGCCGTCTTCGAGGCCGTCAACACCCGCCGCGGCGATAACGTCTACGACCCCGAAATAAGTCAGCGGCTGGGCCTTCGGCTTCGGCCTCGAGCGCCTGGCGATGATCATCTCCGCCGTCCCGGATATCCGGTACTTCATCGAGAACGACTTGCGCTTTCTCGAACAATTCCGCTGAAAAATTCGAAATTCGAAATCAGAAATCCGCAGATTGGACGCAGATGGACGCAGATTAAAGGGATTTGGAGTAGTCTCTCCTCCAAATGAATCTGCGTAATTCTGCGTGCAAATCTGCGGATTTAAAATTTCAAATTCTCTCCATGAAAGTTTCACTCACCTGGCTTCGCGAGTTCGTCGAACTGCCTTCGACCACCCGGGAACTCTGCGATTTGCTCACTCTGGCCGGCGTCGAGGTCGAGAATGTGGATCAGCGCGGCGCGGACATCCCCGGCGTCGTCGTCGCAAAAATTCTCGAATCGACGCAGCATCCCGAACGCCGACCGCCTGAGCGTTTGCTCGGTCGATGCGGGCAACAGCGACGTGCGCCAGATCGTTTGCGGCGCGAAGAATTATAGGGTCGGTGACAAGGTGCCGCTGGCGCTGCCCGGCGCCGTGCTGCCGGGCGATTTCAAAATCAACGTCGGAAAACTCCGCGGCGTCGAAAGCCAGGGAATGATGTGCAGCGCGAAGGAACTGGGCCTCGGCGAAGGCCATGAGGGCCTGCTGATCCTTCCCGCCGATGCGCCGATTGGCCATCCGTTGCGGAACTTTTTCCCGCCGACACCATCCTCGAACTCGAGATCACGCCGAACCGTCCCGATCTTCTCTCCCATTACGGCATCGCGCGCGAGATCGCGGCGTTGCGCGGCGTCCCGCTTGCAGCCACCTCCGTTCCAGCACCTCAGCCCGATCTTTGCCCACCAGCGAGCCGCGTCACGCATTCAGTGCGCCGGAAGTCTGTGCCCGTTTTATTCGGCACGGCGCATTCGCGGGGTCAGCGTCGGCCCCAGCCCGGACGTGGCTGCGCACACGGCTGGAGTCGATCGGCATTCGCTCGATCAACAACATCGTCGATGTCACCAATTACGTGATGATGGAAATGGGCCAGCCGCTTCACGCGTTTGACGAAGCGCGGCTCACGGGCGGCGAAATCCTTGTGCGCGCAGCGGCCGCCGGCGAATCCTTCCAGGCGCTCGATGGGAAGATTTATAGCCTCACGTCCGACGGACCTCGTCATCGCCGATGTGCGGACGCCGGTGGCAATCGCCGGCGTCATGGGCGGCGAGCAGAGCGGCGTCACGGAATCGACGGCCGACATCCTCCTCGAAAGCGCCCTCTTCAATCGCGCCCGCCGTGCGCCGCACCTCGCGCCGGCTCGGCCTGTCGAGCGACTCGAGCTACCGCTTCGAGCGCGGCGTTGATCCCGCCGGCATTCTCGCCGCGTCGGACCGCGCCACGCAGCTCATCCTCGAGACCGCCGGCGGCATCGCCGGGCCCGCCATCGATACCGCGGGCCGTCTGCCCGATGCCGCCCGCACCGTCACCTTGCGGCCCGGCCGATGCGCGGCCCTTCTCGGGGTTGAAATTCCCGAGTCGAAAATCGATTCCATCCTCACCCGTTTCGGGTTGCGCAAGCAGCGCGACGGGGCGTGGCTCGTCCCCTCATTCCGGGCCGATCTCACCCGCGAGGCCGACCTCATCGAGGAAGTGACGCGCGCGTTCGGCATCGAAAACATTCCGGGCTCGGTTGGCGGGCGGCCCGTCCATTCCAGCCCGGCGGATGCCGTGCACGATTTTCATTTGGAATTGCGCCGCCGGCTCGCCGGCCAGGGGTTCTTCGAGGCGCGCACCTTCTCGCTCGTTTCCCAGCGCGACGCGCCCGCCGGTGTCGCCATCCGCAATCCGCTGCTCGAAGACCAGGCCGTGCTTCGCTCGTCTCTCATCCCGGGACTGGTCGCCGCGCTCGGGCGCAACCTTCGCGGCGGCGCAAGATCGATCCGGCTTTTCGAGCTCGGCCGCATTTTCCAGCCGGACGGCGAGCGCGTGCATCTCGCCGCCATCCTCACCGGCGGCGCGCTTCCCGTTTCGTGGCGCGAAAAGGATCCGCGCAACACTGATTTATTCGATCTCAAGGGCGCGCTCGAATCGCTCGGCCTCGAGGAGATCGCGTTCGAGCCCGCCGCGATTGACGGCCTGCTTCCGGCCATGCGAATCACCGTTGCCGGCAAGCCCGCGGGAACCATCGGCCAGCTTGCTCCCGCGCGGCTTCGCGCGATCGATTCTCCCAATCCCGTCTCGGTTTTCGAACTCGATATCGAGTCGTGCCGGCTGCGCCCGATTCCATCGCGCGTCGCGCCCATTCCGCGCTTTCCATCCGTCACGCGCGACATCGCCATCATCGCCGGCGCGTCGCTGCCGCACGCGCGCATCGAGGAGGTGTTGCGAGCGGCCAACGAACCGCTGCTTGTCAACATTTTTCTCTTCGATCTTTTCTCCGATCCCGATGGAATACGTGTTCCTGCGGGGAATAAATCGCTGGCTTATTCATTGACATACCGCTCGCCGGAGAAGACACTGCTTGCAGAGGAAGTGAACGCGGCGCACGCCCGCTTGAAAGAGCGTTTGAAGGCGGCGCTGGACGTGAGCTTCCGCGAGTAGTTCAAAAATCGTTCTTTGAAAATTTTCCGGACTGGCGAGGCCCTCGCGCATGTCGAGCATGCCGCGGGGCGGCCCCGGTTTTAATTCGCCAGTTCGACTCATTTACCCTGCATTGTTCGAGTAACAGGCGAAAATCCCGAACCGATAAATTATCGTCGATAATCAGGAGGCTTGGTCGCGGTGTTCAATGACATGCCTTGATTGGAAGTCAGCGCCATCGCGGCGGTCATCCGCCCGTTTCTAAAAGGGAACGGGAGCTTCGCTTCAACGGCAAAGGTGGGGTAAAAAAGGCGCTTTGGAATAGTGATCGCTGCGATCTGACCAGAGCGCCTTTTTTATTTCGGATTGCGGATTTCGGATTTCGGAATTGCGCCCGGCGAGTGGATACTCCGAAAATCGAAACCCGAAATGACGACGGACGATTTGAAAGACCGGACCAGAAAATTCGCAGTGAGGGTCCTCAGGCTCGTTGATGCCCTGCCGGGTTCGGTATCGGGTCGCGCGGTCGCGCAACAAATTTCCAGGTCCGGTACGTCGGTCGCGGCAAACGATCGCGCCGCCTGCCGCGCCAAATCAGCCGCCGACTTCGTTTCGGAGCTTGGCATTGTGGAAGAAGAAGCCGACGAGACTTTGTTCTGGCTCGAACTGGCCGTCGAAGCCAACCTCATCCCGATCAAAAAGGTTGAATCGCTAATGCAAGAAGCCGAAGAACTACTTAAGATCACCGTCGCCTCGATCCAAACGATGCGCAAAAGGCAATCCATTCCGAAATCCGCAATCCGCAATCCGAAATGAGCTCCACCGTCGCTTCGATCCAAACGACGCGCAAAAGGCAGTCCAATCCGCAATCCGCAATCCGAAATCCGCAATCCGAAATGAGCTCCACCGTCGCCTCGATCCAAACGACGCGCAAAAGGCAGTCCGATCCGCAATCCGAAATCCGAAATCCGCAATCCGCAATCCGCAATCCGAAATCCGCAATCCGCAATCCGCAATCCGCAATCCGAAATGAGCTCCACCGTCGCCTCAATCCAAACGACGCGCAAAAGGCAGTCCAATCCGAAATCCGCAATCCGCAATCCGAAATGAGCTCCATTCTCGCACTCGAAGACGGACGCTGCTTTTTGGGCGAAGCCTTTGGCGCTTCGGCCGACGCCCTTGGCGAAATGGTCTTCAACACCTCGATGACCGGCTACCAGGAGGTGCTCACCGATCCCTCCTACCGCGGCCAGATCGTCGCCATGACCTGCCCGCAAATCGGCAACTACGGCGTCAACGCCCTCGATGCCGAGAGTGCGGCGCCGCACGTGCGCGGTTTCGTCATCGAGGAGCTGAGCGGCATCGCCAGCAACTGGCGGTCCGAATCCTCGCTGAACGATTACTTTTTGCGCTGGAAAATCCCCGGCATCCAGGGGATCGATACCCGCGCCCTCACCAGGCATCTGCGCGAGCGCGGCGCCATGCGCGCCTGCATCACCTCGCGCCCCGTCTCGCGGGAGGAAGCCGTCCAGCTCGCCAAATCGGGCGAAGGCATGGTCGGCATGGATTTTGTCCGCGAGGTCACCGCCTCAAAGCCCTATCAATGGGACCCCGACGGCAAACAATCCCGCGTCTGGACCATCGTCAAAGGCGAGAACGCCGCCGATGTCGAGATAGACGCCGGTGGCGAAGCATTCCGCAGGCTGCCGCCGGTCGCCCATCGCATCGTCGCTTACGATTTCGGCATCAAGCACAACATCCTGCGCCATCTGCGCCAGGAGGGTTTCGGCGTCACCGTGGTTCCCGCCGCGACTCCCGCCGCCGACATCCTCGCCATGAAACCCGACGGCCTCTTCCTGGCCAATGGCCCCGGCGATCCCGCCGCGCTCCATTACGCGCACGAAAATGTCCGCGCGCTGGTCGGGCGCGTCCCCGTGTTCGGCATCTGCCTCGGCCACCAGATTCTTGGCTACGCTTACGGCGGCAAAACCTTCAAACTCAAGTTTGGGCATCACGGCGGCAATCAGCCGGTCAAGGACCTGCGCACCGGCCGGGTCGCCATCACCGCCCAGAATCACGGCTTTGCCGTCGATCCCGATTCGCTTCCGGCAATGTCGAGGTCACCCACGTCAATCTCAACGACGGCACCGTCGAGGGGATGCGCCACCGTCGAGGCCCCGGTCTTCAGCGTCCAGTACCATCCCGAGGCTGCCCCCGGCCCGCACGACGCCACTTATTTTTTCGGCCAGTTTCGCAAACTCATTGAAGAGGGCAGGGGAGCCTGCTAATTTTCCTGACTCGCCCTTCCCTCCATGCCCAGACTCATCGTTAAGCTCCCCGACGGCACCGACTCGAACCATGACCTGACCGAGGAACTGGTTACCATTGGCCGCGTCTCGGACAACGTCATCCAGATCGACGATGTCTCCGTCTCCAGCCATCACGCGGAAATCACCTACGCAGGCGGCCAGCACGTCCTCAAGGACCTGGAATCGACCAACGGCACCCGCGTCAACGACCACGCCTTCACCGAAGGACCGATCCATGACGGCGACCGCATCCGCTTCGGCAAGATTGACGCCCTTTACGCCTCCGAGGATCCCGAGCACGCCCGCCCGCTGCCAGAGCAGCAGGCCGTCGCCGCCGCCGTGGGCGAAAGCAGCGCGCGCCCCGAGGATTTTGCCAACGCCTCCCCTTTCAAGACCAAGACCAAGAAGAAAGATCCCATCGGTACCGGCATCCTGGTCTTTACCGGCGCTTCCGTGGTGGCGCTCATCGGCGCCGTCTACTTCATCTACCAGTTGCAGCCGCCGCAGTAGGGACGGGCAAAATCGAAATTCCGCCAGGGGACGGGCCGGCTGACATCCCAGCGCATGGAACTCGACCTCTTCTCGCAGCCCACCCCGCCGCCGCCCACCACCCCCCGCATCTGGTCCGTCGGCGAGATCACCCGGTCGGTCCGTTCCCTGCTCGAATCGTCATTCGGCCAGGTATGGGTCGAGGGAGAGATTTGCAACTTCCGCCGGCAAGCCTCCGGCCATTGCTATTTCGGGCTCAAGGACGAGCGGGCGCTTCTTTCGTGCGTCCTTTTCCGCTCCTCGGCGCCCGCCCGTCTCGCGCTGGCCGATGGCATGCTGGTCCAGGCGCGCGGCGCCATCACCGTCTACGAGGCGCGCGGCCAGTACCAGCTCAACGTCAACCTCATCCAGCCCGCCGGCGCCGGCGTGCTCCAGGCCCGCTTCGAGGCGCTCAAGCGCAAGCTGGAAGCCGAGGGCCTCTTTGATCCCGCCCGCAAACGCCCCATCCCCCGCGAACCCTCCTGCATCGGCATCGTCACCTCGCCCACCGGCGCCGCCCTTCAGGACTTCCTCAAGATCGCCCGCAGGCGCGCGCCGTGGGTCCGCATCATCATCAATCCCGTGCGCGTCCAGGGCGCCGGCGCCGCCGGTGAAATCGCCGCCGCCATCCGGGAGTTCAACAGCCCGCCTTTCCGGGATCAAATCGATCTGCTCGTCGTCTGCCGGGGCGGCGGCAGCATCGAGGACCTTTGGGCTTTCAATGAGGAAATTGTCGCCCGCGCCATCGCGGCGTCGGAAATCCCGGTGATCTCGGCCGTGGGCCATGAAATCGATTTCACCATCGCCGATTTCGTCGCCGACCTGCGCGCGCCCACTCCCAGCGCCGCCGCCGAGCTGGCCCTGCCCGATCGCGCCTCCCTTTTGCGCCATCTCGGCCAGGCCCGCGCCCGGCTTTTGCGCGCTACGGAGAACAGCCTCCTGCATCGCCGCCGCCACCTCGATGCCCTGGTCCGCTCCTCCGCGTTCCGTCTGCCGATGCGCCTGCTGCAGGAGCGCGCCCAGCGCCTCGATGCCGCCGCGGCCCTCATCGAGACCCGGCGGGAGCGCGCCATCCGTTTGCGGCGCGAAAGGCTGGCCGCCCTGCTGGCTGCCCTTCGCCAGCATCGGCCAGACCAGGTCCTCGCCATGCGCAGGCTCGCGGTGGACTCAGTGGGCGACCGGCTTTGCGCCTCGGCGCGCGCCTTGCTCGCGCGCAAGACAGACCGTGTCAGCCGGTTCGAGAAAATCCTGAATGTCCTCTCTCCCGACGCCACGCTGGGCCGCGGTTATTCGATCACGTTCGATTCCACAGGCGCCATCGTTCGCAGCAGGGAGTCGCTCCATTCCGGCGACAAAATCCGCACGCGGCTTACCGACGGCTCGGCTGACTCCCGCGTCCTGTAAGGTCGCCGGTCCATCGCTTCAAAAAAAAGCCCGGGTCCAAACTCGGACCCGGGCTTTAACCCGAACTCCGAAGTTGAGGTAAGGTTCGTGAGTTAAAATGCGCATGAGGATTGGGTTAATGGCGTGAGTGGGTCCAACTTCGGCGAAGTAGGGGGAGACCATTGTAAGATGGCGTCCAAGAGCGGCTTGTGTTTGTCGCGGCCTCCCCATGCGGTGGACAGATGCAGGACTATTTTTCGTGCTGCCGTGCCAAGAATGGCTCCTCCCAAAAACACTGCCCTCCGTAGCGTGGCTGGTTGCCGGTAATGGGCGTTGGGTTCGATAGCCTTTTGGTAAAGACTCAGCAGGTTGAAGGTGAAGAGCACCGCCAGGAACGCCGATTCGGTTGCGAAGAAGCCCTTCATGCAAAAGCCGTCGGCAGCCAACTCGGCTTTGAGTTCCTCAATGCGCTGCTCGATCACGGCCCGGCCGTTGTAGTCACGCCAGAGGATCAGCGGGTCTTCGTCGCGGTTGGTCACGAAGATGCGGAAGGTGTAACCGGGCACCTCCAGAAGCTTGCGGCCCACAGCCATCTTGCTTTCCCGCACCCGCTCGCGCACGGCGATGAAGCGCCGCGGTTTTTTCCAGCCCCAGAGCTGGGTGGTAAACTCGCCGACGGCGTAATTGCCGCCCTCAATCTGCTTCCATTGCGGGATAGCTGCGGCCAGCGCTTTGATAGGCTTGGTGCAACGGGCCACGATCACGTAGCCGAGCCCTTGGGCTTCCAAAAACTCCATCAACTCCTGGGCAAAAAAGCCGGAGTCGGCCCGCACCGTGCGCAGCTTCCAGCCTGCGGGCAGAAGCGCCAGCGCCTCCTTGAGGAACTCGCTGATGCCACGCGAGGCGCCCGTGTTGCCGCTGCGCAGCCAAGCGTGAAGGATGCACGGGGCCTCGGCCAGCACGGCCAAAAGCGGGTGATGGCTGTTGCGTCCGGGACGCTGCGGGTTGTAGCCCCTGGCGGCGCCTTGCTGGCTGCCGCTACGCTGGAAGATCGTCGAATCCAGGTCCAGGCTGAAGCCCTCGCGGGGCGCTTGGAAGTGCGGCAGGAGCCAGCGCCAGAGCGGTCGCCAGAACGCCTCGACCCTGCTTTGGGTAAAGCGGGCAAAGAAGTTGCGAACCGTGTCAGTGCCGGGAAACCGTGCGATGCCCAGCATCGCGTGCAGCGCCTTGTCGCTTCGTAGCCAATCGGTGTGGGCAAACCGGCTCGCCCCGGCGATCACCGCGAAAAGAAACCCGGTCAGAGTCTGCTCGGGCGGGATCGCATTGGGACTTCGCAGCTTGAAGACCATCGCCTCCTCCAGCTTTGCCGCCAGCCCGATGCGCCCGAAAAACTCGATCAGGCTCACCAGCCCGCCAAAGGGCGTCACGGGCTTTTTGGTGCTGCGTATTTGAACTTGGCCGGAACCAAAAACTGGGCGAAAAGAAGTCTGCATCGTTTTGTGCGGGGGCTGAGGTTGCTTTGATGTGTCGCAACTCCTTTCAGCCAAAGCCTTCCGCTCAAAACGATGTTTTTTTAACTTCGGAGTTCGGGTTTAAATTTTGCCGTCAACCCGGGAATTATTCCGGATTCACCACCGTGTTGCCGCCGCCACCGGCGCCGGAGGGTTGCGTCATCCAGCCGGGCTGGCCGCTGGTGTCGAACAGGTCATTGCCGTTCGGGCTGCCGGGCACAATGAAAGTCGTGTGGTTGGTGTTCATCAACCTGCCGCTCGTATCGACGAATACCACAATGGCCTGCAGGCCCTTCCAGACCCCGCCCTTTTGCGTTTCGTTGTTCGTATAGGCGTGGCTGCCCACCTGGTTGAAGCCGTCGGCGACCAGCGGGAACGAGGAATTCGAAGTGTCATAAAGCCCGGTCACATAGGCCCACTCGTTGGTGCCGGCGGGCAGGGCCGCGCCCTGGTTCATCGCATCCTGCGTCGGCTCGGTCTGCTGGGTCGGCGTGAAGGCGGACTTCGAGAGATAGAAAATCGAGTTGTCCGTCAGGTATTGCGGAAAGAGATTGTCGAACGCGTCGTTCGAGTCGCCCACAACGTTCGTGCCGGCTACTCCGCCCGCCTGCACCTGGTAGGTCGGGTAGCTGCCGTTGTTGTCAATGGCATAGGTGCGACAGGCGGTCGCGATCTGTTTGGCGTTGCTGAGCGCCTTCATCTGGCTGCCTTTGACCATGGCGCCCTGGAATGCTGGCACCGCGATGCTGGCGAGCAGGGCGATGATGCCGATGACGACGAGAAGTTCGATAAGGGTGAAGCCCTTTGATTGTCTGGTTATTTTCATGGGAAGGAATGTTGGACCCTGAGTGGGGCGGGACTCGCAAAGATACGCCTCCGGCCCTTTCGAATCAAATGATTTCGCAAGATTCGAAACGGCCAGCCCTTTTTGGGGTTAACCATACCCTATTTCGTCTTTTTGAAGCCGCTCACCGAGAGCGGCGGCAGCCTTAGGAGGATCGAATGGGACTGGTCCTGCCACGGGATCGGCTCGGCGTGGACCCCGCCATAGTTGCCCACGTTGCTCCCGCCATAGACGTCGGCGTCCGTGTTCAGGATTTCCTCGTAGAACCCTTCGCCGGGCGCCCCCACGCCGGTAATTTTCCCGCACCACCGGCGTCGCGTTGACCACGAAGACCAGGGGCGGCCCCGATCCGCGCCTTGCGCATGAAGGCCACCACCGCAGTTGTCCGCATCATGAAAATCGATCCACTCGAACCCCTCGTACGTGTCGTCCAGTTCCCAGAAGGCCGGCTCGTTCTTGTAAAGCCAGTTCAGGTGCTGCACCAGCCGGCGCAGACCGGCGTGCTCCGGGTAATCGAGCAGCCACCAGTCGAGGCTCTCGATCGTGGTTCCATTCCGAGCTCTGGCCGAATTCGCCGCCCATGAAGAGCAGTTTCTTGCCGGGGTGCGCGTACATCCACGCGTAAAAGAGCCGCAGGTTCGCGAATTTCTGCCACCAATCGCCCGGCATCTTCGCCGAGCATGCGATCCCTTGCCGTGCACCACCTCGTCGTGCGAAAGCACGAGCATGAAATGCTCGTGAAACGCGTAGATGCAGCGAGAAGGTGATGTCCCCCTGGTGAAACCGCCGGTGGACGGGCTCCCGGCTCATGTAGCTGATGAAATCGTGCATCCAGCCCATGTTCCATTTGAACCCGAACCCGAGGCCGCCGAGGTAGGTCGGGCGGGAGACGCCGGGCCACGCGGTCGATTCCTCGGCAATGGTCATGATGCCCGGGAAGCGCTCGTAGCAGACCTCGTTGCACCGCTTCATGAAATAGATCGCCTCGAGGTTCTCGCGGCCGCCGTATTCATTCGGGATCCATTCGCCCGGCTTGCGCGAGTAATCGAGGTAAAGCATCGAGGCCACGGCATCCACGCGCAGGCCGTCGATGTGGTATTCGTCCAGCCAGAAGAGGGCGTTGCCGATGAGGAAATTGCGCACCTCGTTGCGGCCGTAATTGAAGATGAGCGTGCCCCAGTCCATGTGCTCGCCCTTGCGCGGGTCCTCGTGCTCGTAGAGGTCGGTGCCGTCGAATTCCGCCAGCCCGTGCGCATCCTTCGGGAAATGCCCCGGCACCCAATCGATGATGACGCCGATGCCGCGCTGGTGGCAGCGGTCCACGAAATGCCGGAATTCATCCGGGTTGCCGTACCGGCTGGTGGGCGCGTAATAGCCGGTCACCTGGTAGCCCCACGAGCCGTCGAACGGATGCTCGGCGATGCCCATCAGCTCGATGTGCGTGTACCCCATGTCCACCACGTAACCGATCAGCGCGTCCGCCAGCTCGATGTAGCTCAAGTAGCGGTTCCCCTCCTCGAAATGCCGCGCCCACGAGCCCGGATGCACTTCGTAGATCGAGACCGGCGCTCCGGTGCCATACCGTCTTGTCGCGCGTTTCTCCATCCACTCCGCGTCCGCCCAGTGTATACCGGTTGAGGTCGAAGACCATCGAGGCCGTCTGGCTGGCCGTGCTGGCCGTAAAAGCGCATAGGGATCGCTCTTCAGCAGCAGGCCGCCGTGCGAGGCCTTGATCTCGAATTTGTAGTGCGCCCCCTCCGGCGACGTCCGGGATGAAAATCTCCCACACGCCGCAGCCGAGCAGCTTGCGCATCGGATGGTAGCGCCCGTCCCAGCCGTTGAAATCGGCGATCACGCTCACCCGCTGCGCGTTCGGCGCCCAGACCGCGAAGCTGCACCCGCGCGCCCCGTCCATCTCCATGAGGTGGGCGCCCAGTTTCTTGTAAATCTCGTAATGGTTCCCCTCCGAGAAAAGGTAGAGGTCCATCGGCCCGAGGATCTGGCCGAAAGAATACGGGTCGCGGAACCGCCAGACATGGCCGTCATGCGCGGTCGCCTCGATTTCGTAGTCGAACCGCTCGGCTCGCCCGCCGGCAGGATCGCCTCGAAGAAACCATGCTCGTGCAGCCGCTTGGCCGGGAACTTTTTCCCGTCCTTCAGCCGCACGATCTCGATGGCCCGCGCGTCCGGGCCTGAGCACCCGGACCACCAGCCGGTTGACCGCGTCGTGCATCCCCAGCACGGCGAACGGGTCTCCGTGATATGCGCCCAGCAGCGCTTGCATTGCTCCGGTGTCCACGGTTTGAGGCAGGTCGAGTACTTCCATGTCAAAAGAATTCAGGGATCGGTTGGGTTTGGCGCGCCCGGTCAGTCCGGCGGCCCATTACTTCAATCGGAGACGGTATGTTCCCCCGTCGCCCCTTGGACAGCCCAAAAATGACGGCCTCTCCGCGGAGGCCGCTGCGATCCCTGGCAAGCCCTATGCTCTTCCATCGATCCATGAAATACATCGCGGTCACCCTCATTGCGGGCTTGGTCTACCTGGCCATCACCCGCCATGCCACCTTGCCGGCAGCCGCCAACGCCGCGGCATCGCCCACCCCGGGCACCGATTTTCTCAAGGCCCCGCTGGATCGTACGCACGAGGTTTTGCAGCAGGCCCGCGTGCGCGCGAACGACCCCGCGCTGCAATAAAAATTGAATCCGGACCGGGGCTTGGGAGGGCCGATTTTTCGGCATTCAGATTGCGTGCTACGAAAATACACTGATTCACCTTATTTTGATAGCGCGGGATGCTTACGATATTAGCTACACGGGATGGGCTGGATTTGGAGTAGGCGAGAGTATTACGGAGATGGATGAGCGATGCTGTAGCACGTATAAGTGGAAATTAATGCTCTGAGAGAGCCAGGGGACAAGATGTAGTACGTATAATTCGAAAGCTCAGAGCGGGGCTGCCGCCCCACATTAACTGCTCGATCAGCGATATATTTTGGCTACCATTTGTTGATGTAACAAACTGTATCCAAGAATCTTGCGTACTAATGTTGATGATTTTCTGCCGTCGCGGACAAATTTGCTTTTGGCGGCTGATTCACTAAAATTGTGGTGAGATCAACAGTTGTAGCATTGACAGGGGATGCTCTCCCCTCGTAAGACTGTCGCCCGTGCAATCCCTATCTACACGTCTCGGTGTCGGGCGCGCGGTAGGGTGTAGTGTTGATCGGTCGGAAACTCGAAAAACCCACCAGGTATAACGGAGGACTCAGCCATGACTCGGATGTTCAAACAACTCGTCGAATCGTCTCGAAAAAAATTATCAAAGGCCGCTCCTCCCGCTTCCCAACCCGAGAAGGCCAATCCGGAATTGCTGACGCAACCCCGCAAGAAACCCGACTTCGAACCGCTCGAATCCCGCGTCCTCTTCAGCGGCATCGGCAACGGGTTCAACAAGAGGTCGGTCCGCTTCATTGACGCATGGGGCGATGCGGTCCTGGTCAAACTCGTGGGCGGCCCGGGCAGATTTGACATCACCCTCGACGGCGGCGCGCGCAACAAAGCCGACATCCAGAACATCACGATCAACGGCAAGGCGAACTCGAGCACGGTGCTGGACATTTACGTGAAGCCCAAGGCTCTCACCCTGAGCGACTCGTACACCGGCGGCATGAAGACCTACGGCGACGCCGTTTACCACGCCATCTACGCTGTCACCAACGCCAACCGCACTTTCACGCCGGGCTTCGTCCAGATCGGCAGCATCTACGCCAGCACCGACCTGCGCGGCATCACCATGAATGGAGCCGACTTCCAGGACATCGATGTCACCGGCAACATCGGTCTGGGCACGAAGGTCGTTCACGGCGTCACCCACGATCTCAATGGCGGCATCGCCGTCGATATCGGCGACAGCCAGTTCCGGGATGGCCTTCTTTACGACCCGGTCCAGGCCATCGGGTTTGGCAACATCAACGTCAGCGGCGGCGTCGACGCCCTCACCCTGCGCGGCCGCACCACCACGCCGGCGACCAACAACATGGTCGGCACCATCGATATCGGCGGCGCGGTGACCGCCATCGACGCCCGTTACAGCGACGTGATGGCGCCCATCAATGTGGCCTCGATCGGCAGCGCCTTGTTCAACGACATCCTTTCGAACGTGACGAGCACCGGCGCCATCGGCAGCCTGGATGCCGACAACCTGGTCGCCAGCGTCACTGCGGGCGGCACCATCGGCAACCTGGCGTTGAACGGGTCGCTCCTCGGCACCATCACCGCGCCGGCGTTCACCTCGGTGAGCGTGAATGGCAATTTCACCGGCCTGCTCGAGGCTACCACCGCCGGCATCGGCAGCATCACCATCAATAGTGGCACCGCGTTCACCGGCACGGTCGAGGCGGACGCCGGCAATATCGGCAACATCGTTCTCTCGCAGGCGGCGACCCCCTTCAGCGGCCAGGTCACCGCCTTCGACGGCAACATCGGCAACATCACCGCCGGCTTCTTCAGCGATGCTTCGGTCGTCGCCTCCGGCAGCATTGGCAACATCACCAGCAACGCCACCTCCGCCTCGATCACCAGCGGCATCGTCAACAGCACCTTCCGCTCCGATTCGCTCGGTATCGGCAACATCCGGTCGGTCGCCTCGATCACCGATTCCCAGTTCGAGGCCGTGGGCGGAGCCGATTGGCACCGTGACGGTCACCCAGGGCGGGATGTCCGGCGTCATCCTCGGTGGCAGCACCACCACATCGCCACGGGCGACGCCAGCCTCACCACGACCATCGGCGACATCACGGTCAACCTGAGCATCCAGGGCACCACCGCTCTCGCCTCGGGCGCCATTGGCACCATCACTTCCATTGCCGGCCACATCGGCGGCAGCGCCACCATCCGCTCCCTCTTTGCTGCCAATAACCCGCAGTCGAACGTTTTCATCGGCGGCAGCATCGGGAACATCTACGCGCTCGGCGACATCAGCGGCAACGTCATCAATGCCACCGCCGGCAATGTCGGTAACATCACTTCGCACCAGGGTCGCATCGCGTTCGATTCCGTCAGCGCCACCGGCAACATTGGCAACATCTACGCCAACTCCCAGGACGCCAGCTTCGCCTTCGACAGCGCCGGCAACGCCCTCGGCCAGCCGCCCCATGCCTACGAATACGGTCTCCCCTCCGCATCCGCCATCGACCACAGCACCTTCACCGCGGGCGGCACCATCGGCACCATCACCGCGCGGGCCAGCGCCGTCGGTGGATACATTGCCACGGACGACGGCTCGTTCTACGTGGCGAACCGCGGCATCGACTCGAGCACCTTCTCGGCCGGCGCCGGCATCGGCAACGTCTATGCGTTCGCCGCGGGGTCGACCTATCACGCGGGCGAAGGCATCGCTGGCGGCATCAACGCCGCGATCTTCGAGAGCAATTTCATCAGCGGCGGCGCCGGCGTTGGCTCCGTTCGCGGCGTGGCCACCGGAGGCGCCGGCATTTATGACTCGGTCATTCACGCGATCTCCGGCGGCGTCGGCGCCGTAACCGGTATGTCGATCTCGGGCACCGGCATCGCTGGCGGGGCCATCCTGGCCGATGTCGGCAATGTCGGCGTCGTCACCGGCATTTCCACCGGCGGCAACCCGGGGGCGGCCGGCATTAACGATTTGTCCATTACCGGAGGAGCAGGGGCGGCGGGCACGGGAAAGATAGCGGGCATTTACGGAAAGTCGGCCCATGGCACCGGCATTAGCGACGTCTCGGCAACCGCGGGGACCGGGGGCATTACTTATGTGACCGGCATTAACACGAATCGCCTGGTCAACGCCACCGGCCAGGATGGCATCTACGAGAGCTCCTTCACTACCACCGGCCCCATCGGCACTGTTACCGGCACGGCTGCGGGACGCACCGGCATCGCTTTCTCCCACTTCACCGGCAGCACGATTGGCGCGACCGGCGGCATCAGCGGCACAACGACCGGTTATGGCTATGGCATCGAGGCGTCGAGCTTCCTTGCCGCTTCCGGCATTGGCGCCGTCACCGGCGCGGCAAGCACGATCAATGGCGTCGGCGGCATTACCTCTTCCTACTTCAACGCCAGCACCGGCGGCGCATCGGGCGCCATTGCCAGCATCCTCGGCGCCACTGCCGGAGACGGTTCGGGCATCAATTCGTCAACCTTCAGGGCCGCCGCCGGCATCGGCCCGATTACCGGCACGGCCACGAGCGTGATCGGCGGGAGCGGCATTTCCGATTCCGGTTTCTTCGCCGATATCGGCCTGACTGGCGCCGGCGCGATGGGCGCCGTGAAGGGCACCACCATCGGGGGCGGGGATGGCATCGTGGGCAGCACCTTCTACTCGGGCGCCGGGATCACGAGCATTTACGGCGGCGCGAAGGGCGCTTACAGCGGCAGCGGCATCGCCGGCAGCAAGTTCAACGCGGACGATGCGCAGCTCTTCACCTCGACCATCGGCAGCATCAAGGGCGTCAGCGATGCGGGGTCCGGCACGGCCAGCGGCATCGTGGACAGCTTCTTCGTCGCCGGCGCCTCGATCGGCGGCATCACCGGCGCCACCACCGCGCCGGGAAGTCATTCCTACGGCATCGGGGACAGTGCTTTCTTTGCGAACGCGGGTCCCTCCACGCAAAACAACGGCACCGGCAGCATCGGGAGCATTCTCGGCACCTCCTACGCGTACGGCACGTTCGCGTTCCGCAACGGCGTCCATGCCGGTATCGCCGGGTCGATCTTCGTGGCGGGCGGCGGCGCGTCCGCCACCGGCTCGATTGGCACGATCCAGGGTTCGGCCAAGGTTTCCGGCCCCGCGGCCACCACGGCGTACGGCATCGAGCACAGCACCTTCGTAGCCGGCAGCGGCGCGGGCACGATCACGAGCGTGACCGGCACGGCGGCCGCCTACGGCAGCTCGATCGAGGAATTCCCCGTGCACGCCATCGGCATTCACGACGGCCTGATCTACGCCGGCACCGGCGCGGTCAGCACCGGCAACAGCACGATTGGACTCATCACCGGCAATGCGACGGCGACCGCCGCGTTTGGCCGGGCTTACGCCGATGGCATCGATCACTCGGTGGTTGATGTCGGCGGCTCGGACAAGGGGACCATCAGCGGCATCACCGCATCCGGCACCGCCACCGGGCATACGAAGGCGGTGGCCTACGGCATCCGCCACTCCCATTTCCAGGCTGCGACCCTCTCCGGGGGCATGGGGTACATCAACTCGGTCAGCGGCACGGCCGTCGCGACTTCCCAGGCGTACGCCCTCGCCGAAGGCATCGCCGGCAGCGGGTTCTGGGCCGGCTACAAATATGGAAAGTTTGGCGCCGTCAGCGGCTCCGGCACGGCCACCGGCGAGACCACTGTGCTCGCCTACGGCATCGATGGTGTCGCTTCCAAATTCAAGGCCAGCTACGCGTCGAGCATTCCCGGCGGTTACACCTTGAAGGCCGGCACCAGCCATAGTTACGGCAGCGGCGTCACCGGCGCCATCACGGGCATTGCCAAGGCCACTGCCAATACCGGCGAGGCCAAAGCGGCCGGCATCGACGACGCGGAAGTCATCGTCGGCTATAGCTCCGGCACCATCAATGGGACGGTTACCGCCACCGCCGTTGCCATCACTTCGGCCGGCAACGCGACTTCCGCCGGCATCGCCGGCAGCCACTTCAATGTCGCGCTCGGTTACGGCGGCGTCGGCAGCATCGCAGGCGGCATCACCGTTACCGCCGCATCGACCACCGGCAGCGGCTCGGCCTATTCGTACGGCATCGCCGACTCCACATTCAGCGCGGGCCTCAACCATGGGATTATTGGCAACGTGCTCGTCTCCGCTGCGGCGACCGTTACCGGATCGAACGTGGCAAACACCAAGGCGACCGCGATCGGCATCGACAAGAGCGACATTTACGCCGGTTACAGCGGCATCTACGGAAAGATCGGGACGGTGACCAGCACCGCCACCGCCACGCTCCACAACAGCTACCAGAATCCGGCCGATACCTCCGTTGCCACCGCTACCGGCATCTCAAACAGCGTCGTCGCGGCCCAGGCCAACACGCTGACCTTTGCCGCCGACAAGGGCACCGGCACCATCGGCGCCATCAGCGGCACCGGCAAGGCCTACTCGTACGGCTACCAGGTAAAGTCGGTGGGCACCGGCATCTACGAGAGCACCTTCATCGCGTCCAACGGCGACCAAAGCACCGGCACCATTACAAGCGTCTATGGCCATGGCATCGCCAAGGCAACCGGCACCGACGACAATGCCACCGCCCTCGCATACGGCATCGCCGGCTCGCCCAAGGCCGATACCTACATTGAAGCCGGCACCGGGCTCAATTCGACCGGCCATATCGGCGCCGCCGGGTCACCCGCCATTTATGGCAAAGCCAGCGCCACCGCCGTCAGCCCGGGCAACGTGACCACCTTCGCGGAGGCGGCGGGCATCAGCTTCACCCTCGCCGGCGCGGGCACCGGCGCCTATAATACGACCGGTTACATCGGAACGGTGACCGGCGCCGGAACGGCCATTGCGACCTCGGCCGTGGCCGGCGCGTACGCCTACGGCATCGGGGCAAGCGTCTTCGCCTCCGGGCGCACTCTCGGCGTGATCGGCAACGTCACCGGCACGGCCACTGCGACCGCAACCGCCTACTACGGCAACGCCACGGCCAAGGCCCACGGCATCGAGGACACCACCATCATTGCCGGTTACGGCACCAATGGAAACGGCGCCATCGGCACGGTTTCCGGCACGGGCACGGCCACCGCGCTGGCCAAGGGCATTTTCGGCACTGCCACGGCGCTGGCATACGGCATCGATCCCACCTATATCGGCGCCGGCTCGGTCAAGTATGTTTACGTGCCGCCGTGCGCGAGTTCGCCGAACGCGCCGGCGCTTTACTTTGCCGGCAAGGACGCCGTCGCCGGCACCGGCACCGTCGCGGGGATCTCTGGCATCGCGATCGCGACAGCCAAGGATTACGCAGTCAACGGCACCGCCCTCGCCGGCGCTTACGGCATCGGCGGCCTGACAGTCACGCTCGGCACCGCCTACACGAACGATGGAAGCGCATTTGGCGGCACCGGCACCATCACCAACGGCATCACCGCCACCGCCACGGCCTATGCGAAGGCGACCAATACCGGCGGCCTCGCGGTCGCGCACGCGGCAGGCATTGATGATATGACCGTCGAAGTCGGGGATGCCTTTGGCATCGCCGTGGCCAAGGGCGGCACCGGCACCATCGGCAATATCAACGTCACGGTATCGGCCACCGCCAAGGGAGCGAGCCTGGCCTATGCGCGGCTGATCGGTTTGGAGGACGTGACCCTCAGCGCGGCCAATGCATTCGCGGGCTCGACGCCTGTCGACACCGCCTTCGGCGGCACCGGCGTCATCGGCAGCCTCTACCAGAAGCAGACCGCGTTCGCATCGGTTACCGGCCCGTACGGAACGGCCAAGGCTTATGCGACGCCGGCGCTCGGCCTCTTCCTCGAGGCGGGCAACGCTTACGGCGGCGCGGCCTACGGCGGATCGGGCAAGATCGCCAAGGGCGGCAGCATCAAGGGGGTTGGGTCGGCCACGGCAACCGGTTACTACACCTTTGCCACCGCCGGCGGCCTGCTGACATCGCTCTCCACCGCCGGCAACGCGGTCGGCGGTTATTATGCGACCGGCGGCTACGGCTATATCGGCCAGCTCATTGGCACCGCCACGGCCACGGCCACCTCGAACAAGACTTCGGGCAGCGTCAGCGCCAAGGCGGATGCCTACGGCGTGCTGCTGGCGGGAATCGGCGCCGGCAATGCGACGGTCACCAGCCCGATCGCCACCGCCCGCTCCTACGGCGGCACCGGCATTCTCGGCGGATTCAATGGCACCGCGACGGCGACCGCTTATGCCAAGAGCCCGTACAACGGCTTCAGCGCCGCCATCGCCAGCGGCATCCTCCTCGTGGATGCGGCGGCGGGCAACGCGTACAATTTCGGCACCGGTCCGGCCAAGTCGGTCGAAGGCAAGATCGGTGTCGCCGGGATCCTGAAGGGCACCGGGACAGCGACCTCGACCGCCAAAGGCGGCGCAAAGGCCGAGAGCTATGCCTTTGCCGGCGGCGTAACCGGCGTCGAGCTGGCGGCGGGCAACGCCGTGACCCATGGCGGCGGCAAGGCAATCGCCTCGAAGGCCTACGCCTATATTAATACAGTGGGCGGCTACGGCACCGCGACCGCCTACGCGTATGGCAAGCAGGATCCGAAGGCCACGGCGGACGCCGGCGGCATCAGCGGCTTCCTGGTCTATTCCGGCAGCGCATTTGCCGATAACACCGGCGCCGGGGGCGCTTACGCCGCGGGGTCGCAGGGGAGCGCCACCAAGTCGGTGGTCAAAGGCTTCAAGGGTGTCGCTGGCGCTTACGCCACCGCCAAGGGGACCGCGCCAACGACCAGCTCGAGTCTCGCGGGCGGCATCACCTACGGGCGTGTCGAATCCGCGGACGCCTATTCATACGGCGGCGGCGCCTACGGCGGGCTTGGTTATCTGGGCCAGGCCACCAACATTTACGGGAAAGCGACGGCCAAGAGCACCGCCGATGTCAGCAACCTCTTCATCATCGGCTCGGCAACCGCCTCAGGCAGCGCCTATGGCGTTTCGAGCGACGGCTTCTACGCCGGCAATGCCATCTCCAACGACCGCCGGGCCGACGCCCACGGCGGTTCCGGCAAGATCGGCGCCACCACCGGCGAGGCTTACGTGACTGACAGCGCCACCGGCTCGCCTGCCACCGTCACCGGCGCTGCGAGCGGCATTGACACGGTCACACTCTCCGCCGGCTATGCCTACGGCAGGAATTCCTACGCCGGCTATGGCAGCATCGGCGCCGTTATGGGCAAATCGACCGCGACCAGCACGGAAACGAGCATTACCACTCCCAATACGACCAACTCGACGATGTTTGGGTATGGAATCAGGGACTTCCATGAAAACGCGGGCGTGGCGTACGCCATCTACACAGCCGACGGCGGCACGGCCAAAATCTCGACGATCACCGGCGCCAGCAGCATCATTTCAACCAGCAACACAACCGCGGGCACGCTGACCATTACCGACGCCGGCATCAAGGATGCCTACGTCTACGCGGGCGATGCCGTTGCGAGCTCGATCAGCAAGGGCATCGCGAACAGCGGCCCCGGCGCCATCGGCGCCATTTCCGGCACCGGTTACGGCAAGGCCAGCGGCGCCTTGGTGGACGATGTCACTGTCTGGGGAATCGATCCCTCGGTTTTCGACGCGGGTCTCACGCACGCCTCCTATGTCGCCACGAGCGCCAGCGGCAACAGCATCGGCGCCATCACCGGTTCGGCTACGGCGAAAGCCTACGGCGCGCCGGTCACGGCCGGCGGCAGCGCGAACACCTACGCCGGGGCGGTCGCCTCTGTCCGTGCCACCGCCGGTTACGCTTCCGGATTCTATGACGCCGGTACGAAGACGACTTACACCGACAAGGTTTACGGCGGCTCCGGGAGCATCGGCAATATCAGCGGCATCGCTTACGCGAAATCCTCGGCCTATAGCGCCAACTCGAATGTCGATGGAATCAGCGAGTCCTATTTCTCCGCGGGTTCGGCTATCGGCAGTTTCAATACGGGAACGGTGACCAAATCCGCCAAGGGCAATATCGGCAGCCTCTATGGGAAGGCTTACCAGGTGGTGCTGGGAAACACCGGCGACGGAGGTGCGAGAGCCACTGGCGTTACCGCCGTGGGTTTGGTTGGGACAACCGTCAGGAGCGGATTCGCGACCGGCTACAACGCAAACGCCTCCGGCGCGAACGGGAGTTCGATCGGTATTGTCACCGGGAAAGGCTCTTCAAAGGTCACCGGTTACACTGTCTTTGTGGGTGACGATGCAAACGGCATCAGCGATCTCACCCTCGAGGCCGGCTATGCCTACGGCATCGGCACTGTCACCGCCGGCACTGGTTACATTGCAAAGGGCGGCGCCATCTACGGCAAGGGCGTCTCAAATGGATATTCGACCTCCGGAGGGAAGCTTTCCAAGGTAACCAATTTTGCCGGCGTCGGTATCAACAGTATTACCATTCGCGCGGGCGTGGCAACGTCGGGCAGCTATTTCAGGAAGCCGGCGGCCGGCGATAAAGCTTACGGAGCGTATGGCAACATCGGCAATGTCACCGGAAAGGGCTACACCCTCTCCGATGGCGCCGCCGGCACCTACGTACATTCCTATTATACCAACGGCATCAGCTTCTTCTCAAGCATCGAAGCCGGCACCGCCTATGGCTACAGCCTCGCCAAAGCGGGCAAGGGCGTGATTGGAAACATTTTCGGAATTGCGAAATCGACCGCCGAGGGCCTTCCGGTGCTTTCCTTCTCCGGTCCGAACCGGGCGCACGAAGCGGTGGGCCTCAGGTACGTCTCGGTCCAGGCCGGCAACGCCACCGCAGTCGGAACGACGGCCGGCTACTCGGCGAACGGAGGCAACAGCAGTTCGGTCGGCTCGATCACGGGCCGCGCTTACTCCTACGCCACCGCGAATGGGACCACCGGCACCGCGGACGCCTACGCTTACGGCATCTTCGATTCGAACGCCGTTGCGGGCAACGCCAAGGCGCCCAAGGCTTACGCCGGCTCCGGCACCATTGGCGCTGTGAGCGCGAACGCCATCGCCACGGCCACCGGCTACACTGCGAAGGCCTATGCGCATGGCATTTCTTACGTGCTCGAAACCCCGCCCCCGGGCTTCAATATAAAGACCTTCTTCGGCGCAGGCGACGCCTTCGGCAGCGGCGCCTCGAAGCAGGCCGCCGTGGCGGCGCTCGGGACCGTGACCAGCGTCTCGGGCAAGGCGACAGCCGATGCCACCGCCGCGGTCGCCGGAGTAAACGCCAAGGCCTACGCGATTGCGTACGGCGTCTCGAATGTCAAAGTGACCGCCGGCAACGCCTACGGCTACAAAGCCAACGCCAAGCATGGCGCCGCCGGCACCGATACCATCGGCACGGTCTATGGTTACGGGAGTGCGACCTCGAGCGGCTATCAGGCCAAGAGCTTCGCGCGCGGCCTCAACAGCGTCACGCTCCACGCCGGTTACGCCGGCGGCGCCAATGGCACCCTGAAGATCTACGCGGGCGCCGCGCAGGTCGGCAACGCCGGCGCCGGCGTGCCGGGCATTTATGGCAAGGCTGTCGGCTCCGCCACCTCACCCAGCACCGCCGCCGCGAAGGTCACCAGCCAGGAGGCCGAAACCAAGGTCTATGGCATCGACACGGTGACCATCTTCGCCGGCAACGCGAACGGCGGCCTGACACTGGGCGACGTCGCATACGGGGCCGTCGGCACCGTTGGCAATATCAAGGGTCTCGCCACCTCGACCGCAACGGTGGACAAGGGGATCGAACAAATCGCCTATGCGACCGGCATTACCGTACTCAAAGGCTACGTCGGGGGCGCCTTCGCGTATGCCTCGAAAGCCGGGGGCCCCGACAACATCGGCTATGTCAGCGGCAAGGCGACCGCCAAGGCCAACCTGAGCACGAACGCTCCCGTCGTCCTGGCCAAGGCCGATGCCTACGGCGTCACCAATTCCGTCGTAGCCGCCGGCGCCGCCTACGCGCCCGACACCACGCTGGCTAATACCGCGGTCGCCAACGCGGGCACTATCGGTGCCCTCACCGGCAAGGCTTACGCCTATTCGATCGTGGCTGCCATCTCGGGCGCGGCGACCAGCACTGCCGATGGATTGAGCAGCTTCACCGCTAGGGCCGGCTTTGCCCAAGGCTTCGTTCCTACCGGGGCCGCGGGCGCCATTGGCGCCATCACGGGCACCGCAAAGGCGACTGCCGCCGGGTTCGGCGCGACCGCAAGCGCCCAGGGCATCGATCCGTCCCACTTCTACTCGGGCGATACCAATTACGGCAGTGAGGACACCGTGGCCTTGGCCTCGCCGAATATCATACCCAATGCCGTAGCCGGCACTGGCAGCATTGGCGCCATCACCGGCACGGCCTACGCCTCAGCCAACGGCATGACCAATGGCGCCAGCGCCCATGCTTACGGCATCCACGGGCTCTACGCCTACGCGGGCATCCCATTCTCGAGCGGCGCGAAGGTGGGCCAGGGCAACATCGGCGCCATCACCGGCACGGCCAAGGCTTACGCCTTCGGCCCGGGCGGAGGGTCCTACAGCGCGCACGCCTTCGGAATCTTCCATGCGACGGTGAACGCCGGCTACGGCACCGGCCAGACTTCCGCGAGCACGCTCGGTCAGATCGAGGGGTACGCCACTTCCTCGAATTTGGCGGCGGGCATGACTCCCACGGGCACGAGCAACTTCTCCCGGGGTGTTGACATCGTTACCGGGCTGAGCGGTGGGTCAATCAGCGGCATTACCGGGAAAGCCATGCAAGGATCCGCCAGCGGCGGCGCCTTTTACTACGGGATCGACACAACCCATCTGAAGGCTGGCACCTCGATCGGAATCATCAAGGCTACCAACACCGGAACAGGTGAATCTGCCGGCGGCATCGAGTACTCGACATTCAAGGCCGGGACCTCGATCGCGGGGATCTATGCCAAAGTGGCCGGTATTGCTTCTGATGCAATCTGGGCCAGCGGATTTAGCGCGGCCATCGCCCCCGGCGCCACCGCCGGCATTGGTTATATCAAGGCCTACGTTCCTGCCAGCCAACAGAAAATCGCTGGCATTGCAAACTCCGCATTCACCACATCCGGCAATATCGGAAACATTACGGTCACCGGTAGCGTGTTCAAGAACGGCAATCCGGCGGGTTCACCACGGGATTCTTCGCGGGCGATCTGCTCGCCTCCGGCTACGTCATCAGTGGCCTCACGGTGACGGCCAATGCGAAGATCGGGACCGTCAATATTTCCGGGTACTGCAACGATGCCGACATTGTGGCCAGTGTCACTCCGGGTGGCGGGACCTACTTCGGCAATACTGGAGACAGCACGACCAACGGCAATGGCACCATCGGCACCGTAACCATTGGTTTCCCGACGACGATCACTCCGGAGGCTTCCGCCACGTTCGCCATCGAAGCCGCCAACCTGGGCACGGTGACGGTAGGCGGCAATGTGATCAACACTTCCGGCACCGGCAGCGTCATTTACTCCGGCTTCACCGACCACGTCCGCATCCGGACGCTCTAAGCGGCTCGCATCATTCTCAAGTTGGTTGGGCGCCCGGGGGGCCAAATCCCCCGGGCGTCTCCTTGTCCGGGCCGCCGCCGGCGGCCCCTGGGAATGCTCAAAATGTCTTGGCCTCGCCCGGTTTCTGGCTTATCAACCGGCTCCCGGTACCGAGCGATGCCTAAAAAAGTGCTCCACTTGGCGAGCGGCTTTAGCTACAATCCCCCGCGCGCGCGCCACTCCCCATCAAGCTCAATCAAAGTTCAATCAAGCCAATCGAAGCCCCCTTTTTCTGATCCATCCTTTTCGTTCGAGTATTTGCCATAGCTACAAGCCCTTAATACTTCCCGCTAGAACATGAAAAAGAGCGTCCACTTCATCTCGGGGCTTCCGCGCGCCGGCGCCAATCTCCTCTCGAACATCCTCGCGCAGAATCCCCGGTTCGATGTCACTCCCACCAGCGGCATCATCGACATCGTCCTGATGGTGCGCAACCGCTGGAACCGGGTCGTCGAATTCCAGGCCGCGCCGGATGAGCCGGCCAAGCTGCGGGTCATGCGCTCGGTGCTCGACGGTTACTTTGACAACGGCAGGGAGAAGCCGGTCGTCTTCGACCGCTCCCCGGCCTGGCTGGCCACGCTCGAGATGGCCGAGGCCATCCTCGAACGCAAGGCGAAGGTGCTGGTCCCCGTGCGCGACCTCCGGGACGTGCTGGCCTCTTACGAGCGCCTCTGGCGCCGCAACGCCGGCACCTGGGAGATGGCCCAGGAACAGCAGAACTATTACAAATGGCAGACGGTCGAGGGCCGCTGCGAGGTGCTGGTGAGCCCCAACCAGCCGGTCGGCATCTGCTACAACCGCATCCAGGACGCGCTCAGCCGCGGCTTCAAGGACCGGATGCATTTCGTCGATTACGACGACCTGAGCCGCAAGCCGCGCGAGACGCTGGCCGGCATCTACGATTTTCTCGAGGAGCCGCAATTCGAGCACGACCTCGAGAACGTCCAGCAGGTGACCAGGGAGGACGACATGATCCTGGGCATCCCGGGCCTTCACCAGGTCCGCCCGGTCATCGAGCCCTCGGAGCCGCAATGGCCCCGTTACCTTGGCTCCGTGGCGGACAATTACGCATCGATGAACACCATGTGGCGCGCGGCCAAGAACAGCGCCGAATCCGCCGCGAAGCGCCCCGCCGTCGAGCCCGCCCTCGCGGCGGCTACGTAATCCCGGGAGCAATTTGAAGCGCACCATCCACTTCATCGCCGGCCTGCCGCGCAGCGGTTCCACGCTGCTCTGCAACCTCCTTGCCCAGAATCCGCGCGTCCACACCACCTCCACCAGCGGCATCATCAACATCGTCAACCTGGTGCATGACGAGTGGAAAAACATCTTCGGGCCGGCGAATACCCCCGCGGCCGTGGCCGACCGCAAGCGGGTGCTCGAGGGGGTGATGCAGGATTATTTCGACGATTCCGACGACGGACGGCCCATCGTGTTCGACAAATCGCGCGGCTGGCTGGGCCAGCTCTGGCTGGCCGAGCTCGCGCTGGGCCGCAAGGTGAAGGTGCTGGTTTGCGTGCGCGACATCCGGGACGTGCTGGCCTCCTTCGAGCAGCTCTGGCGCAAGAATGCCGGCACCTGGGGCCAGCCGCAGGAGCAGGGATATTACCTCGACTGGCAGACGGTCGAGGGGCGGTGCGACGTGCTCATGCGCCCCGACCAGGTCGTCGGCGGAGCTTATCAACGCATCAAGGCGGCACTGGCCCGCGGCGCGCGCGACCGCATGCACTTTGTCGAGTTCGAGAAGATGACCTCCAACCCGCGCGACGTCGTCCGGGGCATTTACGAATTCCTCGGCGAGCCCGTCTACGGCCACGACTTCAACCACGTCGAGCAGGTTACATGGGAGGACGATTATATGCACGGCATCCCCGGCCTTCACAAAATCCGGCAGAAAATCGAGCCCGTGAAGCCGAACTGGCCGCGGCTGCTGGGGGCGTTCGCCAACAAATACACGCCGCTGAACAATCTCTGGCGGCATGCGATCGACGGCTATTACGTCTCGACGCCGCTGACGCCGCAGGAGCAACTGGCCACGCTGCAAGGGATCACGGGACCCGGGTTGTCGGTGCCGGCTTAACGTCATTTAACGTCATGAGAGGGAAAAAGCTCCATTTCATTTCCGGGCTGCCGCGCGCGGGCTCGACGTTGCTCTGCAATATCCTGGCGCAGAATCCGCGGTTTCATCTCACCTCGCCCCCGGGCATCCTCGACATCATGTTCCTGGTGCGGCGGCAGTGGAACCAGGTCGTCGAGTTCAAGGCCACCCCCAATGAAAAGGGGAAGCTGCGCGTCCTGCGCGGCATCGCGGAGAGCTTTTACTCCGCCGGCGGCGTCACGCAGCCGGTCATTTTCGACAAGTCGCGCGCGTGGCTCGGGATGCTTGAAATGGCGGAGACGCTCTTCGAGACCGAGGCGCGCGTCATCGTCCCGGTGCGCGATGTCCGCGAGGTGCTGGCATCGTTCCAAAAAATCTGGCGCTCGAACCAGCATATGCGCCAGGCCACCGAAGCCGCCGCGCGCGGACCGGCCTGGGAGACGCTCAACGGGCGTTGCTCGCTCTGGCTGCAAGGGGACCAGCCGATCGGCCTTTGTTACAACCGCATCAAGGACGCCATCACCCGCGGCCTGCGGGACCGGCTTCATTTCGTCGATTACACCCAGCTCACGCAACGCCCCGTCGAGATTCTCGAGGGCATTTACGAATTCCTGGGCGAAGAGCCCTTCCAGCACGATTTCAACAACATCTCGCAGGTCACCGGCGATTACGACGAGATGTATCCGGTGCCCGGCCTGCCGGCCATCCGGCCAAAACTCGAGCCGCTGAGCGAGCCGCAATGGCCGATGATCCTCGGCGCCACCGCCGACCAGTACGCCCATAATAATCACCTCTGGCAGCGTTACATCCGGCCTCCCGCCGAGTTGACTCCGCAAACCCGCATCGCTGCCTTGTCCGCACTGGCTTAGGCGCAACTCAACGTTCCGGATTCCCGACCCCATCCCATGAGCGACAACACAAATTCCTACGACGAAATCCCCTACTTCAGCGATCCGTTTCCCCAGACGCAGCCCTCGGTCCTCGCCAGCGTGGCGGCCCTTTTGGGGATCGAGGCGCCGCCGGTCGACCATTGCCGCGTACTCGAGATCGCCTGCGCGGGCGGCGGCAACATCATCCCGATGGCTCAGGAGTTGCCGGGCAGCCATTTCGTCGGCATCGACCTTTCGGCGCCGGCAGATCAAGGAAGCGTCGGACGCCGTGGCCGAGCTGGGGCTGAAGAACATCGAGTTTCGCAAGATGGATGTGATGGAAATCACACCCGAGTTCGGACAGTTCGATTACATCATCGCGCACGGCATTTACTCGTGGGTGCCAGCGGAGGTCGCCGGGAAAATCCTCGATGTCTGCTCGAAGAACCTGTCGCCCTCATGGAATCGCCTACGTCAGCTATAACACACTGCCGGGCTGGCACTTGCGTGGCATGATCCGGGACATGATGAAGTATCACACGCGGCAATTCAACAAGCCCGAAGTGAAGGTGCGCCAGGCGCGTGCGCTGCTCAATTTCCTGGCCGAGGCGGTGCCCTCGGCGAGCAGAACCCATACGGGATGCATCTGCAGAACGAGCTCGATGTGATCCGCAAGACGCGCGACTCGTACATCCTCCACGAGCACCTCGAGAACGAGAATAACCCGATTTATTTCTACGAATTCATCGAGCGGGCCGAAGCGCACGACCTTCAATACCTGGGCGAGGCGCATTTCGGGGCATGGCCATCGCGGCGGCCCAGGGCGTGAAGCCGGAGATCTGGGGACGCTGCTCCAGGTCTGCCAGACCACCGTCGAGCGCGAGCAGTATCTCGATTTCCTGCGCAACCGGCAGTTCCGCCAGACCCTGCTCGTGCACAAGGATGTGATGATCGACCGCTCGCTGAACCCCGAGTTTATGACGCGGCTTTTCGTCAGTCTCGATGGCCAGGCCCAAGGCGCCGCATGAACCCGCTTTCCAACGAGCCCGAGGAAATCCAGTTGCCGAGCGGGACCGCGATTCCCGTGCGTCAGCCGCTGATGAAGGCCGCGATGACCCACCTCGCGGAAATCTGGCCCGCGGCGATTTCGTTTACCGAGTTGCGCAAGGCCGCGCGCTCGAAGCTGACGGCGGTCGAGGGCCAGGACGACGAGGCGCTCATCAAGCAGGACACCATCACGCTCGGGACCGGCTTGCGCATGCTTTACTCGCTCACCTTCGTCGAGTTGAACAGCATCCAGCCGGCGACCTCGCCGGAGGTGAGCGGCCAGCCCGCGGCCACGCCGCTGGCGCGTTACCAGGCGCAACGCGGGAAGTTTGTCACCAACCGCCGGCACCGGTCGATCCCCGTCACCGAGTTCGACCGCCGCGTCCTCGAGCAACTGGATGGAAACCACACGACCGGGGACCTGCGCAAGATCGTCGCCGATCTGCTGAAGAACGGCACCCTCACGCTGGCGCGGCCCGGCGCCGGCGAAATCGACACCCTGATTGACCAGTCGATCAACGCGACCCTCAAGCGTTTCAAGCTGTCGAATCTGCTCGTTGCGTAACCCCTGCCAATCCATAACTCCCTTTAACTTATGAGCGAACCCACCGAAAAATCCTCCGAACCAACTTCCGCCGACGCGCAGAAGCTTGCCGACGCGGCAGCCCAATCCCTGGTGTACGCCGAATCTTCGCGCGCCACCTTCGCGAACCTTTGCAGGGTCACCGGCACGCCCGAGGAGGTGATGATGGATTTTGCGCTGAACCCGAACGCCTTTGGCCGCGTGATGGACGAAACGGTGAAGATCGATCACCGCATCGTCATGACTTACGAGGCCGCCAAGCGCACCGCCTACGTGCTGCTCGAGACTGTCCGCCGGCACGAGGAGAACTTTGGGCCGATCGAACTCGATCCGCGCAAACGCCTCCGCACTTTCAAGGAAGGGACTTGATCCCCGCGCGGCCGCGCGCCCGCTGCTCTAACCCAAAAGAATTACCCATGTCTCATAGGTCCCAAACATCCCATGAGCCGCATGAGTCCCGTCGCTCTTCAAGGGAAGTAACCTGAGATGCTCCAGGAATTGGAAACAGGCATGGACGCGGGGCTGATGCGCAAATGCGTCGAGGAGTTCGCTCACCTCAGCCGCACCGATATCGCCCCCGAGCAGTTCTTCCGCCGGTTTATCACGAGCCTGGTTCCCGCCGTTCACGCGCGCGGCATGGCCATCTGGTTTCCGCAGGGCCAGGAGTGGCAGGTCGGCGGCGCCGCCGGCATCGAGGAGACCGAGTACTCGACCGACCCGCGCCAGCGCACCGCCATCACCGGCGCATTGCGCGAGACCGCTGGCCACCGCCAGCCGTGCATCGTCCCGCCCGGCGATCCCAACGGCGCGCCGCCGGCGGGCCGGCTGGCGAATTTCAAGCCGTTTGCGTTTATCTACGTCCCCATTCTTTCGGGCACGGGCGAAGGCGGCGCCGAGGTCGTGCTGCTGGCGGTGATGCAACTCTGGCTGCCGCCAGGTTACGATTCGCGCCGTTACGGCGAGGTCATCGCCTTCATGCAGGCCATGGGGCGCGAGGCCGCCATCCTCCTGCGAGCCCGGCGCATCGAGACCATGGCCGTGAGCAACACGCGCATCCAGAAGATGGTCGCGTTCGTCACCGAACTCTCCGGCCAGTACGACATGAAGCGCCTCGGGGCCGTCTACGTCAATTGGGCGCGCGACATCACCGGTTGCGACCGCTGCGCATTTTTCGTCGCCGACCTGGCGGGGAAGCTCGCGCCGGTCGCGGTCTCGAATGTCGAGGTGGTCAATCCCAAGAGCGCCCTGGTGCAGTTGCAATTGAAGCTCGCGCAGGAGGCGATGGACGCGATGGAGCCCATCCTCTTTCGCAAGAGTTCACCCAAGTCCGCGCTGCAGGGAGACATTTCGGATTACTTTGTCCTGAGCCACGCCAATGAGGCCCTGGCCGTGCCGATGCTGCAACCGAACAAGCAGAAGATCGGCGTGCTGCTGGTGGAAAGCCACAAGGAGCGCGACCTCGAAAAGGATTCGCAGAACCTCATCATGACCGTCGCCAGCCGCGCCATGAAGCCGGTGGCGTCAGCGCGCGAGATCCAGCAATTGCCGATGCTGAAGATGATGCGCAAGGTGGCGGAGTTGAGGCGGTGGATGAGGGAGACCGGCCGCAGGCGCCTCGTCTACCAGTATGGCATTCCGGCGCTTGTGCTGGGGGTGATCGCGCTCTGGCCGATGCATTTGACGGTGCGCAGCGATTGCGTGCTCGTCCCCAAGGTGCGCGGCGTGGCCGTTGCCGAGGTGGGAGGCAAGATCACGGAAGTGGACGTTCACGAGGGGGATATCGTCACGGCGGGCCAGCCGATCGCCAAAATCGACGACCAGGACCTCCAGCAGAACCTGCAACTGACGCAGGAGGAGGCGCAACGCTACCAGATCGAGGCCAACCGCGAGGAAGCCGCGGGCGACGAGGCGGCCAGGCAGATCGATTTGATCGAGGAAGCGCGCACGGCGCGGCAGGTGGACCTGCTGAAGCTGGAAATCTCGCGCACCTGGATCAAGTGCCCCATCAGCGGTGTCATACTCACCAAGGAGATCGACACGCTGGTCGGCTCCGTCATCCCTGCCGGCACGCGCTTTTGCGACATCGGCAATTTTCACCAATGGCAGGTCGTCAGCAAGGTGCCCGAGAGCGAGATCGGTTTGATCGAGACCAGGCTGCGCCAGGGACCGCTGAATATATCGTTCGTCCTCAACTCCGCCCCGGGCAGGGAGATTGCCGCGACCATCCCGAACGAGCAGGCCATCAGCCCCGTCTCGATTGCAATCCCGGGCGCCAATGTTTTCCTCGTGCGCGCTGATTTTGACGATACGCCGCAACTGCTTTCCTCGCTGAAGTCCGGCTACAGCGGCCGAAGCAAGATCCTGCTGGATAGAAGGCCGTTTCTCTATCTCGCGCTGCGAAAATTCATCAATTACCTGCGTGTCCGCTGGTTCTTCTGAGGCGCGCCAACGCTCCGACACGCCATGCAGCCCATCACACAGCCGGCGCCGAGGATATTCAGTCCCGATTCCGCGCTGCCCCGGCTTCGGAGCGACCTGAATTTCAGCCGGCAGACTTACCGGCACAAGATATCCTATGTCGTCAAGGATCCCGTCGCGCTGAAGTATTATCGCATCGGCGAACTCGAGATGCGTTTCGCCAGCCTCATGGACGGCAGGCGCACGGTCGCGGAAATCCTCGAGTTATTGAGGAAGGAATTTCCATGGGAACCGATCGACCTGCAGCGGCTCGAGGAGACATTCCGCCTCTTTTTCCAGCTCAGCCTCCTGCAGGCAGATCCGATCATGGCCACGCGCGTCTATGACGCCGTGCACGCGCAGAAGAGGAAGGTGAGCAAGACCCTGGCCGAGCTGGGCATGCTCATATTTTATTTCAAGGTCCCGCTGTTCGATCCCGATATTCTCCTCTTCCATCTCAACAAACGCCTCGGGTTCCTCTGGACGAAGCTGGCGCTGGCCGTCGAGATCATCCTCGTCTCCGCCGCGATCTGGACGGTCTGCAATAACATCCCGCGGCTGCACGAGAACTTCGGCAGCATGTTCACCCTCCATAACATCTTCCTGCTTTGGGTCACGACCATGGTTGTGAAGGTGTTCCACGAATTCGGCCACGGCCTCGCCTGCAAGCATTTCGGCGGCGAGGTCCACGAGATGGGCGCCGCGTTCATCCTGATGTCGCCGTTCCTCTTTTGCGACGCGACCGACTCCTGGATGTTCGCGCGCAAGCGGAACAAAATGGTGGTCACGATGGCCGGAGTCTATGTCGAGTTGTTCATCGCGAGCGTCTGCGCGTTGATCTGGGCGAACACCGACCGCGGCATGCTCAACCAACTCGCCTATAACACGATGATCGTGTCCAGCATCACCACCATCCTGTTCAACGCCAATCCGCTGATGCGTTTCGACGGTTACTACGCGCTGGCCGATTTGCTGGACGTGCCCAATCTTCGCGAGAAAGCCCGCAGATACTTGCTCGCCTGCGTGACCACCATGGCCGTTGGCGGCGCTCCCACCCACGAGATGAAGGAGGTTCGCGAGGATGGCCTTGCGCGCAGGGTGATCTTTACCCTCTTTGCCATCGCGAGCTACCTTTACACTTACTTCATCGTCTTCCGCGTGATCCGCATCGTCGGCGTAAGGCTCGAGCCGATTGGCCTTGCCAAATGGGGGCAGGCGCTCGAAATCTCATTTTGCGCGACGGGCATCATCATTCCGGTTTATGCTTTTGTCCGTGAGATTCGCACCCGCGCAAGCAAAGATCCCGGCATCCTCATGAACCCGCGCGTCTTTAAGAACCTGGGCATCGTGGCGGTCGTCATCGTGGGCGTCGCCCTTTGCCCGTGGGCGGTCAACGTGACGACCGAGTTCGTGCTGTTTGACGGCAATCGCGCCGAGGTGCACGCCGATTCGGCAGGTTTCATCCGCACCATCTCCGTCAAGACCGGCGATGCCGTGAAAGCGGGGCAGGTGCTCGCGGTGCTGGAAAACGACGAACTCCAGGCAAGGCGGGACGATCTCGGCGAGCGGCTCGAGACCAATTATATCCAGCGGCGCATTGCCGTCGCGGCGGGCGACGCGGCGGCGATCAACCAGGCAAGGACGGCGTTCGGCGACTTATACGGGGCCAAGCAAAAGCTCGACCATGATTGCGACGCGCTGGTGCTCCGTTCGCCCATCGACGGCACCGTCGGCACGGAGGACCTCGGCATGCTTTCCGGCGTCTATCTCCAGCCCGGCGAGGTTTTTTGCGAGATCATCCCGATGAACCGGCTCCAGGTTCGCATCGCCCTTACCGAGCGCGAGGCCGGCCTGGTCAAGACGCAGCAGAAGCTCGAATTCCGCACTTACGCCTTTCCCGGACGCGTATTTACCGGCGTGGTTTCGAAGGTTTTTTCCGCCGTGTCCGACACGCTGCCCAGCGATGCCATGGCCGCGCGGTCCGGCGGCGACGTCCCGACCGCGCTCGACGCGCTAGGCCGCGAGCATCCCGCGCTGCCCACTTTCCAGGCCGAACTCGAGATAGACAACCCCGACGGCCTCCTCCGTCCCGGCATGAGCGGGCGCGGCAAGATCACGTGCGAACATACGCTGCTCGGCGTCGTCATTTACCGGCGCATCGAGGAATTGGCGAGGGCAGTCCTGTGAAATTCGAAATTCGAAACTCGAAATTCGAAAGGTTTGGCGCGCGCGGCGCGCTTCGAGAAGAATCATTCCGGTTCGAATTTCGAATTTCGAATTTCGAATTTTCCATTTTATTTGAGTTCCTCACCCATGCCTGACAGCGACTCTCCATCCAGCCCGCCGCAAAAACTCACGATCCTCAGCCGCCAGCACGCGAAACTCTACGTCGAGCGCGAGCACATGGTCATCAATGTGAAACGCAACATCCTTGCCGGCTACAAACGCAAATTCGGCCACCAGGAGCACGCGTTCAAAAAGGCCGAGTGGGAGGTCGGCAGGCTCAAGCGCGAGGTCGAGCTGGTGCGCGAATCGGCGAATCATGGCGAGGTCGATTACGACCGCATCACGCGGGCGCTCGAGGAGGAATTCGATCCGCGGGAACAGGAACTCGATGATGCGCCGCGCCAGATCGAGATGGCCAACCACCGATTCAACACCTTGATGACCCGCGAGCAAACCGCCGCGTTTCAGGCAAGATACAGGCGCCTCGCCGAGATTTTGCACCCGGACTTGCGCTTCGACTCGAATATCAGCGCGCGCAATCTCTGGCAGCGGGCGAGGGAATCATTCGCGGCGGGCGACGCGGCGGAGCTCGAGGCCATCGAGTTGATCGCCGAGGACCTGCCCGCGGACGATATCGAAAAGCTGCCCGTCGAGGAGATTGAGGCGCGCATCGCCCGGCTCAAGGGCGCGAACGAGAAATCGATCAACGAAATCTCCGCGATGCGCGAGGAATGGCCCTTCCCGCTGGCCGCGAAACTGCCGGACGAGAAGTGGGCAAATGCGCACCGCGAGGAATTCGAGCGGAAGACGGCGCAATTGCTCGAGGAGCGCGCCGTCCTCATCGAGGAACTGAATCACATCCTGGACACGAGGCCATCCGGCAGGGAATGAGCGCCGCGGAAGCAAAACGGCGGCGCGCCCCAGGAAGCCGCGGCGCCCGAAGCCGCCCGACACATTGCTGGTCCTGCTCGGGACCGGCACGCCCATTCCCGATCCGTTTGCCTCGGGGCCGGCGTTTGCGATTGTGCGCGAGGGCATCTCCTATCTCATAGATTGCGGGCCGGGAATCGTCCGGCGCGCGGCCTTGGCCGCCAAAGCCGTGCCGGGGTTTTCGCCGCCGGAATTGACCCGCCTCTTCATCACCCACCTGCACAGCGATCACACCGCCGGCCTCGCCGACCTGATGCTGACGCCGTGGGTCGTGGGCCGGTTGACTCCGCTCGAGATTTACGGGCCGCCCGGCACGCGCGCCATGGTCGAGCACATCCTTGCCGCCTATGCCGAGGATATCTCGATCCGCGTCAACGGCCTGGAACACGGCGACCTGCGCGCGGTAACTCCCGTCGTGCATGAATTCAAGGCCGGCCTCATTTACAAGGACGCCCAAATGAAAGTGCGCGCCTTCCGCGTCCGGCACGGCACATGGCCGCACGCATTCGGCCTTCGGTTCGAGTCGCCGGACCGCACCATCGTCCTCTCCGGCGACACGCGCCCGTTTCCCGGCCTCGAGCGCAATTACAAGGATGCAGACTTGCTCGCGCACGAAGTGTACTGCCACGCCGCATTCATGAGCCGGACAAAGGATTGGCAAAAGTATCACGGCACATTCCACACCTCGACGCTGCAACTGGCCAAAATCGCCAACGCGGTCCAGCCGAAGCTGCTGGTGCTGGTCCACCAATTGTTATTCGGCGCCACGCCGGAAATCATGCTGGCGGAGATGGAAAGCGCCTATAAAGGGGCGGTAATATATGGCAGGGATATGATGTTGCTCTAGGGATTGCGAGAAACCGCCAATCTATAACTCTGAATAAACGCGCGCGCCTCGCGCGCCAAAATTTTCGAATTTCGAATTTCGAATTTCGAATTTGACAATGAGCCACATACATCTTCAAGCAGCCTTGACATTCCCCCCGCTTTCGCCCATAAACTCCGGCCTGCCTGCCGCCATCGGCAGTCGGAAATAATAAAAGTATGAAGCTAAGCGCGATGTTTGCCTGTTTGTTTGTCGCCATGGCGGCAAATATGCGGGCGGGCAACCCAGTTTCAGCTTATGCAAACGCCACATTGTATCTGACATCGAGTAACCAAAGCGAAACAGCAACCGCAAACGCGAGCAGCCCGCGCCGGCTATGCCAATGCCATGGCCCAGCCGGGACTCGACGACAACTCGCTGCTCACCATGGGCGGACCCGGCAGCGCGCCCAATCTCGAAGACGAATCGGTCAGCGGATTTACCGACCAACTTACCATTGACGATCCTTCGCTGACCGGCTCGGCAGGCTCGCTGCAATTTCACTTCCTGCTTACCGGCACGGAGAATTTTCTCGCGACCGCGCCCGCGGAATCATCGATGACTGTTTCGGCTGATTTCATTGATTCCGGCGGCACCGATGTATTTGAGTTTAGCAAAAATTCCAGCGGCGCGGTGACCGGGAGCGACTTCCTCGGGGTTCCCGAAACGGTCACCGTCCCGTTTGTGTTCGGCACGCCCTTCAGCTTTTCACTGGATGTCGATATCCAGGGCTTCCTGGACCTGTCGGGCTCGGGCGTGGCATCCACTTCCGGCACCTTTTCCACCACCGCCGGCACCAGCAACGTCATGGCGCTGGTGGGAGATGACCCGTTCGCGGTATCCGATTACTCCGCCCACTCCGCCTCCGGCGCCGATTATTTCACCGCCGTACCCGAGCCCGCCGCCTTCCCGCTGGCAGCCCTCGCCTTTGCGACCCTAACCCTGCCGCGCATCAGACGCCGGCCCCCGAAGTGCTTGCAACACCTTGAGCCCTGAATTAGCGTTTCGGCCCCAAATTCGCCAGGGTAGCTCAGAGGTAGAGCAGGGGACTCATAAGCCCTTGGTCGGGAGTTCAATTCTCCCCCCTGGCACGCTTTGCGCTCTCGAAATACGATACATGGGTGAACAGGACGGGTCGGATCCCCGTCCAACAATATCATGAACAGGAGGTTGCTCAGATTCCTGGCGCCCCTGGCGTCGGGCGCGCGCAGGCACGGCATGCCGTGCGTGGGGCTCATCGTCCTCGTCGGCTGCTTCTCCTTCCTGGTGGTGCCCGACCCGAATTTCCTTCCGGGCGGCCCGGGCCGGGATGCGCAGCCGCTCACGCCGGTAAACGGACCGCCCCTCGTGGTCATCGACCCCGGGCACGGCGGCATCGACGACGGTACGAAATATTTCGGGCTGGCTGAGAAGGACCTGACGCTGGATGTGGCCGAGCGGCTCGAGCGGCTGCTGAAGACCGCCTCCGTCCAGACCGTGCTCACGCGGCACGAAGATGTTTACGTCTCGTTGCCGGAGCGCGTGGAAATTGCCAACCGGCTCGCCCAATCGAACCGGAACGTCATTTTCCTTTCCATCCATTTCAACCAATCCGCGGACGAGAGCGTGGACGGAATCGAGACCTTCTACGCCGCCGAGAAGCTGCCGCAGGCGACCGACTGGACCTGGATCGGGTTCTTCAGTCATTCCGACGAGCAAACGCCGGATACAGGGGAAAACCTGGCGGCGCAAATCCAGGGCACCCTTTCCACGCAGATGCAGGAGACCAACCGCGGAATCAAAGCCGGGCCGCTCTACGTGGTGCGCCACACGCAGATGCCCGCGGTGCTGGCCGAATGCGGCTTTCTCAGCAATAAAGTCGAAAACCAGTTGCTGCGCAATGACGGCTACCGGCAGCGGATCGCGCAGGCGCTGGCGGCGGGCCTGTTGAGCTATATCCAGACCATGCATACCGCGCCTCCCGCGCAGCACTTGCTCGGCGCCGCCGGGCACGCCGCGGGTTATCAGGCCTACCACGATTGAATGGCTCGGCGGGTTTCCCCGTCGTAGAATGTACAACCCCATGAAACGTGTTCTCTTCTTCGTGGCGATGCTTGCGCTCGCCACCGCGGTCCGGGCCGACGACCAGATCCAGGCCGTCCAGCAGGCGCTGAAGGACCAGGGATTCTATTACGGGCAGGTCGATGGCCAGCCGGGCCCGGAGACCGACGCCGCGGTCCGCCGTTACCAGATTCGCCAGGGACTCGAAGTGACCGGGAAGCTGGACCCGGAGACGCTGCAATCCCTGAAAATGGGAGGAAACAGCGGCGACGGCAACACGGTCGAAGCCGTACCGCCCGCCTCGGCGGATTCGGCTAATTCAGGCGATTCGCAGCCTGCCGCTCCCGCGGACCAGGACAACAGCCAGACACCGGCGCCTTCGGTGGTGCAGAGCGACCACGATTTTCTGCGCCAGCAGCCGCAATCGACTCCCACCCCCGCGCCGGAAGAGCAGACGCAACCCGAGCCGCAAGTCGAGCCGGCTCAGCCCGTGGAACCGGACCAACCCACTCAGCCGGACCAGCCCGCCCAGCCCGATCAACCCGCGCAGCCAGACCAGCCCACACAGCCCGACCAGCCCGCGCCGCCTGTCGAGCCCGCGCAGCCTGTCGAGCCGGCGCAGCCTATCGCCCCCGGGCAACAGGTCCAGCGGCTGAACCCGGCGCAGCCATTGCCCGATTACTCGAAATTTCTCAGGAAGACCCCTTACGAAACCGCGCCGGCGGTTGTGCAACTCAGCACCGTTCGCCGCGCGCAAATGCGGCTCGCCCGCGAGGGCTTTTATCGCGGCATCGTCGATGGCGGCCTTGGCGATTCACTCAGCAGGTCGCTCTCCGCCTACCAGCATTACGCGCAATTGCGCGTAACCGGCCGCCTCGACATGGACACCCTGGCCGACATGAACCTGCTGCCCGCCCGCCACATCACGGTGGAACGCGAGGTAGCCCCACAGGCCCCGCCCCCCTACGGCTATTCAGGTCCATACGGCTATCCGCCGCCCCCTCCGCCCCCCGGTAACAGGCCGGTCTATCCGGGCATCTGGGTCCACTGACCGGAAGTATTCGAAGTCCGAGTTTCGAAGCCGGTGGATGAGCACTTATTGACAGCCGGCTTTAACCCGAATTCCGAAGTTGATCGGGGCGATCTGGCGCAATCTGCTGGCCGTGAGTGCCATTCGTCGGGCCTCACCGTATCTTTCAGATACGCTTCGACCCTCCTCATGTCATCGCGACTCAGCATTTTGCACCATCTTATCCCCTCCAACATCGGAGTTCGGGTTTAACGGCTTTTGGCTGCTCTGCATTGAATTCACAAATACTATAGCCGCTTCCGGAGTCCCCGAAGGGGACGGCAGACAATAGCCAGGGGCTTCAGCCCCTGGGTTAACGCGCAACGCGATCAAGTCCCGCAGGGACGACAGAGGCCACAGAATTGCGATTTCGAGCGCACAACGTTACTCGATCAATAAGCTGGCGGTGCCAAGCAGAGCAAAGCAACGAAAAAAGTCATAAAGCCAACTCCAGCCTGAATAGGATAACTGCGTCTGATGACAATGCTGGAAACGAGTAACGCCACCATCGCAAACATCCAAATGACGTAAAAAGCTGGCGGATATTCCAAATGGCTGTCCCGCCGATAAAGCTTCCACTCCCGCACAGCCATGCAAATGACAACCGTTTCGAAGGTGTAAAACGAAAATCGCCACCACCCCTTCCTATCGGCTGGGAGTATTTGAATCGAGTGCATCAGCCTCTCGATTTCCGTACATCAGAAATGGAAGACCCTCAAGAACTGAATTCTTAATAGCTAGCGCCGGTAGAAATCGCAGATCGCTTTTACGACCAGCGATTGCTCGTCGCGAGTAAGTTCCGGGTAAATGGGGAGCGCGACAGTTTCACGGGCAGCGCGTTCCGATTCCGGAAAGTCACCTTCCTTGTATCCGAGGTTCGAGAAACATTCCTGTAAGTGGAGCGGGATCGGGTAATAGATCGCGTGACCAATTCCGGCGGCGGTAAGATGTTCAATCAATTGATCGCGGCGCGGCGCGCGGATGACGAACTGATTGTAAATGTGATGATTCGGCGCGGCGGCGGAATGGCCGGCAAACGGTTCGACAGGCAGGGTGATGTCCAGTCCGGCGCGCTCGAATTCCGCGCGATAGAAGGCGGCATTGGCGCGGCGCATCGCGGACCATCGGTCGAGGTGCGGAAGTTTTACGCGCAAAATGGCCGCCTGGAGCGCGTCGAGCCGGAAGTTTCCGCCGACCATCTGGTGATGATACCGCTGCTCCATCCCGTGATTGCGCAACGCGCGGATTTTCGACGCCATCTTCTCGTCGCGGCAGATGATCATGCCGCCATCGCCAAATGCCCCGAGATTCTTTGACGGGAAGAACGAGTAAAAACCGAATTCGGCCATCGCGCCGCATTTTTGCATCCCACGCGCGCCCGGGTATTCGGCGCCGAGCGCCTGCGCGGCATCCTCGATGACCGGCACGCCATGTTCGGAGCCGATGGCGCAAATCTCGTCCATCCGGCAGGGAAGGCCGAAGAGATGCACGGGGATGATAGCCTTGATTTTCTCCCCGCGATGCCTGTCGAGGCATTCGCGCAGCCCGGCAGGAGAAATGTTGAAGGTATCAGGCTCGATTTCCGCAAAAAGGATGCGCGCGCCCAGCCGCGCGATGCCGCCCGCGGTCGCAAAGAATGTGTACGGCGTGGTCACCACGGCGTCGCCCGGGCCGATGCCCAGCGCCATGAGGATCGCAAGCTCCGCATCGGTGCCCGACGAGACCCCGACGGCATGCGCCGCGCCGGTATAGGCGCAAATCTCCCGCTCCAGCCCCTCGACTTCCGTGCCCAGGATGAAATGCTGGGAATCGGCAACCTCATCCATCTTCGCGCGAATCGCGTCGCGCAACGGCTCGTATTGTTTCCTCAGGTCGAGTAGGGGCACTTGCATTGGGAAAACCATGGTGGGCCGCGCGCGGGAGACGATCAATCTTGAAACCACGCCAAAGGACAGGTCCCTCCTTCGGCGGACTCAGTCCCGCCGCCGGCCCGTTCCGCGCGCGACTTTCTGCTAGTAAAAGGCCGCCGGCCTCTAGCATGGTGGGCGCTCCCAACATGTCTCCCCTGGCCCTGATTACCGGAGCTTCCCGCGGCATCGGGCGCGGCATTGCGCTCGAGCTGGCGCGCGCCGGCAGTCATGACATCGTGATCAATTACGCCGGCAACCAGGCGGCGGCCGCCGAGTGCAAGGCGCTCTGCGAAAAGGCCGGCGGCGGACACCGGCGCATCGAGACGATCCAGGCGGACATCTCGAATGCGTCGAACCGGGACCGCATGCTCGATTTCGTGACGAAGCAATTCGGCCGGCTCGATCTGCTGGTCAACAACGCCGGCGTGGCGCCGAACGTCCGCGCCGATTTGCTCGACGCCGACGAAGCCAGCTTCGACCGGCTCATCGGCATCAATTTGAAGGGCCCCTATTTCCTGACGCAAAAGGCCGCGAAGATCATGATCGATTCCGCCCCGATCGAAGGTTCGTCGCGCGCCGTGGTGAACATCACCAGCATCTCCGCCTACACCGTTTCCACCAATCGCGGCGATTACTGCATCGCAAAGGCCGGCCTGGCGATGATGACGAAACTGTACGCCGTGCGCCTGGCCCGGCATGGGATCGGCGTGTTCGAGATTCAGCCCGGCGTCATCGCCACGGACATGACCGAGGCCGTAAAGGAAAAGTACGACCGGCTCTTCGCCGAAGGCCTCGCGCCGATCAATCGCTGGGGCGAGCCTGCGGACATCGGCAAGGCCGTCGTGGCCGTCGCCCAAGGCTTGTTTCCCTATTCCACCGGCCAGGTGTTCAATATCGACGGCGGATTCCACATTCAGACGATTTAGCGATGATCAAAATCGATTACGGCTTGCAACCGGCGGACCTGAAAGGCGGCGTGGACCGCCTTTGGGAGGCGTCGGGCGCGAAAATCTGGTCCATCGCGCGCGACGACGTGCCGGGACAGGCGACGCCGGTTTACACGGTCAACGGAAAATACACCGCGCGCGGCTGGACGGAGTGGACGCAAGGTTTCGTCTACGGCTCGGCGATCCTCCAATACGACGCCACCTACGACGAGGCCTACCTGAAATATGGCCGCGAGCAGACAGTCAGGCGCATGGCCCACCATCTCACGCACACCGGCGTCCACGATCATGGCTTCAACAACGTCAGCACCTACGGCAACCTCTGGCGGCTGATGATCGAGGGCCGCATCCCGGCAAACGCGTGGGAGCAGAATTTTTATGAACTGGCGCTGAAAAACTCCGGCGCCGTCCAGGCCAGCCGCTGGAGCCACATCGCCAACGGCGAGGGCTTCATCTATTCCTTCAACGGCCCGCACTCGCTCTTCGCGGACACCATCCGCTCGCTGCGGGCGCTGGCGCTTTCCCACCGGCTGGGCCATGTCCTCATGGCGGAGAAGGACCAAAAAATCTCGCTGATGAGCCGGCTCATCGAGCACGCGCGCACGACCGCGCAATACTCCGTCTATTACGGCGAAGGGCGCGACATATACGACATCCGGGGACGCACCGCCCACGAGAGCATCTTCAACATGAACGACGGCAACTACCGCTGCCCGAATTCGCAGCAGGGCTACTCGCCGTTCACGACCTGGACGCGCGGGCTGGCCTGGATCATGTGCGGCTACGCGGAGCTGCTGGAATTCATCGACACCTGCGGCGACCTGGACGCCCATGGCGGGCGCGACGCCGTCACAGCCCTGCTCGCGGCGTCCGGCGGAGGCGACCTGCGATTTTTATATCGAGCACACCCCCACCGACGGCATCCCCTATTGGGACACGGGCGCGCCGAATCTGCACCGGCTGGGCAATTACCTCGACTTCCCCGCCGACCCATTCAACGACTTCGAGCCCGTGGACAGCTCCGCGGCGGCCATTGCCGCGCAGGGCCTGCTGCGGCTCGGCGCATGGTTGACCAGGCGCGGCGAGACGGACGCCGGCAGGCGCTATTGGCAGGCCGGGCTCACGGTTCTCCGCACGCTTTTCGACGACCCCTACCTGAGCGCGGACCCGGAGCACCAGGGCTTGTTGCTCCACTCCATCTACCATCGGCCAAACGGCTGGGACCACGTCCCGCCAGGCCGCAACATCCCCTCGGGCGAATCCAGCATGTGGGGCGATTACCACGCCCGCGAAGCCGCTCTTTACCTCAGGCGTATCATCGAGGATAAGCCTTACCTGACTTTCTTTGGCCCCGCAGTACAGCAGCCCCCATGATTGTCTCCGATCTCGCCCACATCACCGGCCGCCGCTACCCGGCGCGGCGCCGCACTCAGAACCTCGTCGGCGGCGCGGCCCCCATCCAGGCCACCCATTTCTCGCTCGGCAACGTCACCCTGGACCCCCACGGCGGACAGGTCCCCTGGCACAACCAGGAGCAGGAGGAGATTTACTTCATCGTCGAAGGGACCGGCGAGATGTGCCTGGGCGACGAGCGCCAGACCGTCACCTCCGGGCAGGCCGTTTACATTCCCTCTGGCGTTTTTCATCAATTGACCAATATTGGCCCCACCCCGTTGCGCATGATTTATTGCTACGGGCCGGCTGGCGATGTAGCGCATTGGCGGCAGGAGCTCGCCGGCACGCTGCCCAAAGCCGGCGTCGAGGCCCCGCCCCTGCCCGCGGGCGCGCAGCCCGCAGTGCACTGATAAACCGGCAGACCCCGTTTAGATCCCCGCCCCAGCAGTACCCCGACCAATGAACACTGGCAGCAAAGTCCACCATGTAGGCATCATCATGAACGGCGTCACCGGACGCATGGGCACCAACCAGCATTACATCCGGTCGCATCCTCGCCATCATCAAGCAGGGCGGCGTCCGCGTCGGCGACGGCGAGGTGATCATGCCCCGCCCGGTGCTCGTCGGGCGCAACGAGGCCAAGCTGCGGCAAACTCGCCGCCATGAGCGACCAGGTCAGTTACACCACCGACCTCGATGCCGCGCTGGCCGATCCCGGCAACCAGATCTATTTCGACGCGCAGACCACCAGCCGCCGCGCCGACGCGGTCAAGCAGGCCATCGCCGCCGGCAAGCACGTCTATTGCGAGAAACCGACGGCGGTCTCCACCAAGGCGGCCTATGAATTGTACGAGGTCGCAAAAAAGGCCGGCGTGAAAAACGGCGTCGTCCAGGACAAGCTCTGGCTCCCCGGCATCGTCAAGCTCAAGACCCTCATCGACACCGGCTTCTTCGGCGAAATCCTCAGCGTCCGCGGCGAGTTCGGCTACTGGGTCTTCACCGGCGCACGACGGCGTCGAGCCCGCAGCGGCCCTCGTGGAATTACCGCAAGGAGGACGACGGCGGCATCATCGTCGACATGCTCTGCCACTGGCGCTACGTGCTCGACAACCTCTTCGGCAACGTCAAGGCCCTCAGTTGCCTCGGCGCCACCCACATCAAGGAGCGCCTCGGCGAGGATGGCAAACCATACCACTGCACCGCCGACGATGCCGCCTACGCCACCTTCGAGCTCGAAAACGGCATCATCGCCCATTTCAACTCCTCCTGGACCGTCCGCGTCCGCCGCGACGACCTGCTCACGCTCCAGGTGGATGGCACCAGGGGCAGCGCCGTCGCCGGCCTGCGCGATTGCGTGGCCCAGCACGCCAGCGCCACGCCCCGCCCGACCTGGAACCCGGACATGGACAGCCCAATCCGCTTTTTCGACGGCTGGACGCCACGTGCCCGCATACAAGCCGATGGACAACGCCTTCAAGATCCAGTGGGAGCTTTTCCTGCAGCACGTCGTCTCGACGAGCCGTTCCGCTGGACCCTCCTCGAGGGCGCCAAGGGCGTCCAACTCGCCGAGCTCGGCCTCGAAAGCTGGGACAAACGCGCCTGGGTCAGCGTCCCCGATCTTGAACCTTGAGCCCGCGCTTCACAGTTGACGGCATGAGGCGGCGGTTTACTCTATAAGAGCCTGATGTTGACTCTCATTCGAAAGCTGTTTTGGTTCGCCCTTTTCCTGGTGTTCACGCTTGGCTTTGTGACACTTTTCGATTACGGGCCCGCGACGACTCAGCTCTTTATCAAGGACGCGCAGATCGAGGTCAATGACCTGATCACCATGTTGCACCCCATCAAGCGGCCCCCGGACAAAAGCGACGACCTGGCGAAGTGAAGAGCTTTTTTTCCGGGATAGTTTTTCTCAGTTGAGAGCCGCCAGCAGAGTGTGCACACTAAGAACTCCCGCTTTTTCCCCCATTTCCTATGGCAAAGTCTGAACACGATCTCCCCGAAGAGGCACGGAAGCTCTGGCTCAAGGCGCTCCACGCGTTGGAGTTGCGCAATTTTGGGTACGTCGTGGCCCTCGTTCAGGAGGTCCTCAGGGAGACCCCCGATTTCCTCCAGGGTCGCCAGGTTTTGCGCCAGGCCGAGATCGAGCTGACCAAGGGCAAGAGGAAGCTCATGTCGGGCTTGTCGCCGGCCTCCATGAAAGGCCCGAGCCTGGTCAAAAAAGATCCCAAGGCGGCCATGGAGCTCGCGGAGAAACTGCTCGAAAATGACCCGTACAGCCAGCCGTACAACTCTCTGCTGCGCGACGCCGCGATGGCTGCCGGATTTCCGGAGGTGGCCTCCTTTGCCCTCGAAACCGTGGTCAGCGGGCAACCCGAAGGACACCAAGGCGCTTCACGAACTCGCCAACCACTACTACCTGAACGGCCAGGCGGAGAAGGCCGTCGACGTTTACACGAGGATCACGGAATTGAACCCGGCCGACCTGGGCGCCCACAAGAAAGGCAAGGATGCCGCGGCGCGCGCCTCGATGACCTCCGGCAAATGGGAGGAGGTCGCCGCCTCGGAAGGCAAGAAGGATTACCGCGACCTCATCAAGGACAAGGAGCAGGCGATCTCGCTCGAGCAGAAGAGCCGCGTGGTCAAGAGCGATGAAATGATCGAGCAGCAACTGGCCGAGCTGCTGGGAAAATATGGCGAGAGCGAGGAAAACCAGAACAACGTGGACCTCGTGCGGCGCATCGCCGGGCTTTACGAGCAGCAGGAGTCACTGGAAGACGCCCTCCAGTGGTACAACTGGACCTCCGAACTGACCAAGCACACCGACCCCGCCGTGGCGCGCAAAGCTTCCGAAATCCAGTTGAAAATCCTCGACCGCAGCATCGGCGAATTCGAGACATGGCTCGAGCAATACGGCAACGCCGACAATGCGCCGGAGATTCGCGGGCAACTCGACGACCTGCGCAAACAGAAGGCCGAAAGCCTTCTCGGCGACGCGCGCAGGCGTGTCGAGCGCAACCCTACCGACAGCCTGCTGCGTTTCGAGCTGGGCGAGCAATTGCTGGCTGCCGGACAGCCCACCGAGGCCATTCCCGAACTCCAGCAGGCGCGCAAGAATCCAGCCGTGCGCCTCAGGGCGATGAACCTGTTGGGCGACTGCTACGCCGGCAAGAACATGCTCGACTTCGCCGTGCGCACCTGGGTCGAGGGGTGCAAGGAAATGGTGGTCATGGACGACTTGAAAAAGGAAATGACTTACAAGCTCAGCCTCCTCTACGAGACGCATGGGCGACAAGAAATGCGTACCTCGAGCGGATGAAGGAAATCTACGACGTCGATTACGGTTACAGGGACGTCGCCCAACGCGTCGAGAGCAGTTACGAGCAGGAATAGGTTATGCCTCCGTTGTCAGTCACGGCGGAGGATTGTTCCAAACCAAGGAATTTCTTAAACTGCCCTTATGCCGTGTCACCCAAGCTCCTGATGGAATTGTCCCGAAGGGACCGAGGAGGCGGTGGGGACCCGTGGCGGGGCGGAAGACGGGCGAGCAGCCCGAAAGTAGCCGGGGGCGTAAGCCCCCGGGTTGGGAATAAGCACGCGTCACGCCCCGGCCGAGGCGGAGGGGACAAGTGGAGGTTGGGGGACGGGCGAGCAGGGGCGGCAGAATTCTTCAAGATATTCCGGTGACACTACACTAATCCATGCTTCAGCCGATCCCGGTTGTACTGGCCGAGTATGATCCCCGGTGGCCAGGAATGGCGGAAAAACACGCGGATCGACTGAAGCAGGCGCTGGGGCCGGTCGTGGTCGCCGTTCATCATATCGGCTCGACCTCGGTGCCGGGCCTGGCCGCAAAGCCGATCATCGATCTGATGCCGCTCGTAACAAACCTGGAAGAACTCGACCGGCAACGCGGGAGCCTCGGGGCGCTCGGCTACGACTGGCATGGGGAACTCGGCATACCGGGTCGGCGTTACTGTACCCTGGCCCAGCCGGCCGGCGTGCGGATTGCCCAGCTTCACTTTTTCGAGGCGAATTCACCTCACGCCACGCGCCACCTTGCCTTTCGGGATTACCTGCGGACTCATCGCGAGATAGCCGGGGCGTATGAAATGGAGAAGCGGCGCGCCTCGAAACTCCATCCCGATGATTCCCATGCGTACAACGACGAGAAAGAGGCGTGGATTCGCACGACGGAGGCCGCCGCGCTCGTTTGGTTTGCCCGTGACTCGCGTCCATCTTAAGTGAATTCCGAAGCGATAGCCGGCAAGGGCAGGATCATATCCATTGGCGCGCTGCTGCTTGTCCTGGTCTTTCTCGTATTCGGGCAGACAATCCATGATAACTTTGTCAATTACGATGACAGTTGGTATGTCTATGACAATCCCAGGGTAACCGCCGGACTTACTCCCGGCGGAACGGTGCGCGCTTTCGAGCGAAAGGATGGCGGGCTTTGGACGCCGCTGGTCATGATTTCCCACATGGCCGACTGGCAACTCTACCGGGCGAAGGCCGGGCTGCATCATCTTACCAATCTCATATTGCATCTCGCATCGACGATCCTGCTCTTCCTCCTGCTCGCGGAGATGACCGGCGCCGTGTGGCGAAGCGGTTTTGTCGCGGCGCTCTTCGCGATTCACCCGCTTCACGTGGAATCGGTGGCATGGATCTCGGAGCGCAAGGATATGCTCAGCGGGCTTTTCTTCATGCTCACGCTCTGGGCTTATATCCGCTATGCCCGCAGGCCGCAATCGGTGTTGCGCTACCTCGCGGTGATTGTTCCTTTCGCGCTCGGCCTGATGTGCAAACCGATGCTCGTGACGATGCCGTTCGTGCTTTTGCTGCTCGATTACTGGCCGTTGCGCCGGCTCTTTTCGAAGGAGAAACGCGGCTGGCCGATTGACCGGCGCGTGATCCTCGAGAAGCTCCCGCTGCTTCTGCTCTCAATTGTAATATGCGTGGTCACCATGGCGGGGCCGGGCGAAATAACCGCGGTGGACAGTATCCCGGTCCCGTTCTGGACAAGGATGGCCGAAGCGCCGGTATGGATCGCCACTTATCTTGTCGAGATGGTCTGGCCGTCGCGTCTGGCGGTCATTTATACCCATTACGAGGAAAGCTTCCTTTGGTGGCCCTCGGCGCTGGCGTTATGCTTGTTTGTTACCGTGGGAACGTTTCTTCTCCGCCGGAAGCAGCCATGGCTGTGGATGGGCTGGTTATGGAATGTAGGCATGCTGACGCCGGTATTGGGCATTGTCCAAATCACCCGGCATGCGCGCGCCGATCATTACAACTATCTCCCGCAAATCGGGCTTTATATCGGCGTCACATGGATGGTTGCGAATTGGGCGGGCGAACGCCGGCCGCGCCGCATCGCGCTGGGCATCGGCGCCGCGGCGACAGTGTGCGCCCTCTCCTTTGTGGCATGGCGCCAGGCCACTTTCTGGCGCGATAGCATCGCCCTCTGGACGCATGCCCTCGAATGCACGCGCGATAACCTGATCGCCCACGACAGCCTCGCCAATGCCCTCATCGAGGCGGGCCGCGTGCCGGAGGCGATCGCCGAGTACGAGGCGGCGCTGCGAATCAACCCCGGTTATTCCGAAGCGCATAACAACCTCGGCAGCGCCCTGCTGATGCAAGGGCGGCTGGCGGAGGCGGAGCAGCAGCTTCGCGAGGCGGTCCGGCTCAATCCCACCATCATCCTGGCGCACAACAACCTCGGGCGGGCGCTCCTTCTGGAAGGGCGAACCGCGGAAGCCATTGCCGAATTCCGAATGGCCTTGGATCTTTATCCCAGCTTTGCCGACGCCTGCAAAAACCTCGGCAAGGCACTGTTTCAGAACGGGTCGTACCGGGAGAGCCTCACCTGGTTGACGAAAGCTCACATGCTTGATCCGGGCGACTTGGATACGGCAAACGATCTCGCTTGGGCGCTGGCCGTGATTCCCGACCCAGCGCTTCGCGATGCCAAACACTCCCTCGAATTGGCTCGAAACATCACCGGCGCCGCCAACGGCAGCCGCCCCACGTATCTCCGCACGCTCGCCGCCGCGCAGGCTGAGTCGGGCGACTTTTCCGGCGCCGCGCAAACCGCCGAAACGGCGCTGCAAATGACCGGCTCGAACGCGCCGCTTGCCGGCGCGCTGCGCCGCGAACTCGCGCTCTACCAGGCGGGCCGCGCCCTTGGAAATGCCCGTTGAATTTGCAAGCCTCCTTCGCGACGGTCTATAACTACCACCCCAACCCCATGAGGCCGCAATCCAGGAAATTAAAGGCGAGGAGGACTTCGCCCGCGAAGGTTCAGCCTGCCAGGTCCATTCCGGCTGCCGGCCCGAAGCCCGCGCGATGGGATCGCGGAGTCATCGCCATTTGTCTTCTCCTGGCGGCGATGGTGGGCATCGTCTTTGGGCAAACGGTCGGCTACGGCTTCATTAACTTTGACGATTTACAGTATGTCTACGAGAACCCGATGGTTCTGAACGGACTTGGCCTGTCGGGAATCGGTAGGGCATTTACACACGTAGTCTCACAGCACTGGCACCCATTGACCATGATTGTGTTGATGACGGACTACCAGTTATTCGGCCTCTGGGCGGGTGGTTATCACCTTGTCAATATCTTGCTTCACGCCGCGGCCGTCATTTTTCTCTTTCTCCTCTTGCGGGAAATGACGGGCGCGACCTGGCGCAGCGCGTTCGTCGCGGCGGTATTCGCGATTCATCCGCTGCGCGTCGAGTCCGTGGCATGGGTCTCCGAATGCAAGGACGTGCTCAGCGGGATGTTCTTCATGCTGACTCTTTGGGCCTATGTGCGCTATGTGAAGAAAAAGGGACGCTACTGGACCATCCTCATTTGGTTTGTCCTTGGGCTTTTGAGCAAACCGATGCTCGTGACCCTTCCCTGCGTGCTTCTCCTGCTCGACTATTGGCCTCTGGGACGATTGCAGACCCCGTCGCAATTCGGAAAGCTGCTCGTCGAGAAGATTCCCCTCTTCATCCTTTCCATTTTGTCGAGCATGGCCGCCGTCATCTCGCTCAGGTCCGGTTCGGAACCGGTCGCCACTTACCCTGCATCCGCCCCGCTCGGGTATGTCGCATACCTCGGGAAGCTGTTTTTTCCCATCCATCTCGCCTTGCTCTATCCTTTGCCCAAGGGCGGCCCGCCGGCATGGGAGGTATTGAACGCCATGCTCCTGCTCGCCGCATTGAGCGCCGCGGTCTGGATTTATCGCCGCGAACACCGCTATCTGCTCACCGGCTGGCTTTGGTTTTTGGGCATGGTCCTGCCCGTCGCGGGAGTAATGCAAACCGGCGAACAGGTGTACGCCGACCGTTACACTTATCTGCCGCAGATAGGGCTTTGCATTGCGATCACATGGCTGGCCGTTGACTGGGCCGGCCGGCGGGAATTTCGCCGCGCCGTTCTAAAAGTGGCGGCCGTGGCGATCGTATGCGCCCTGATGATTGCTGCATCGATTCAGACCACTTACTGGCACGACAGCGAGCGCCTCTGGAGGCGGACGCTTGCTTACACCACGAACAATTCCATCGCCCACGACAACCTTGGCAACACGCTCTTCCAGCAAGGAAAGACGGACCAGTCCATCGGCGAATATCATCAGGCGCTCCTGATCGATCACAAGGATCCCGAAGCCTATTACAACCTCGGAGTCGCCATATTCAAACTGGGGCGTGTCCAGGAGGCCATCGACCAATATCAACTCGCCCTGCAGATCGATCCCAATTACGTGAAGACACATTATAACCTCGGCATTGCGCTGGCGCAGCAGGGGCGGCTTGACGAAGCGGTCGAACAATACCGCGAAGCGATACGCCTCAATCCCGATTATCCCGAGGCGCATAACAATCTGGGCACGGTCCTCCTGGACCAGAACCATACCGAGGAGGCAATTACCGAATTCCAAAAGGCGCTCGATATCAGGCCCATTTACGCGGAGGCGTCGAACAACCTTGGCAATGCCTTCCTTCAAGCCGGACGTCCGGCCGACGCCATCCCGGAATATCGCGCGGCGTTGAAAGCCGATCCGAACGACGCGCAAGCGCACAACAACCTCGGCTCCGCGCTCTACCGTCTCGGGCAGGTCGACGACGCCATCGCCGAATTCCAGGAGGCGGTGAAGATCAATCCCGCCTATGCCGACGCGCGGCGAAACCTTGGCGCGATCCTGTTTGAGAGGGGCCTCGACGAACAGGCCGCCGGGCAGTACCGCGCCGCCTTGCGCATCAATGGCTCCGACGCCATCGCCCTCTTCCGTCTCGCGTGGATCCTGGCCACCACGCAACACGATGGCCTTCGAAACGGCGTCGAGGCTCTCGGGCTCGCCTCCAATGCGAACCGGCTCACCGGCGGCGGCAACCCAGTGGTGCTGCGCGCGCTCGCCGCCGCCTACGCCGCCACCGGCGACTTTCCCCATGCCGCCCAGAGCGCGCAAGCCGCGCTCCAACTGGCCCAGGCCGCCTCCGACGCGGACCTCGCCGCGAACTTGCGCCGCGAAATCGCCCTCTACCACGCCAGTCATCCCTTTGAAAAAACCCCGTAACCCAAAGAAGGCCCCGGATCACCCACCGCGGACCTGGAGGACTGCCGGCGTATGCGCTGCCCTCGCGGCGCTGGTCTTCGCCGCGTTTGGCCAGACCGCGGGATTCGACTTCGTCAACTTCGATGACCCGCAATACATCTATGAGAACACGGTGGTGACGAAGGGTATCTCCCTTTCGAATATCCAATGGGCATTTACTCACGTCCTGGTCGGGCACTGGCATCCGTTGACCACGCTCGTCTTCATGCTGAACTGCCAGTTATTCGGCTTGTGGGCGGGCGGGCATCACCTGGTCAACGTCCTGCTTCACGCGGCCTGCGCCATCTTCCTCTTTCTCGCGCTGCTCGAGCTGACCGGCGCGTTCTGGCGCTGCGCCTTTGTGGCGGCGGTTTTTGCCATTCATCCCCTGCGGGCGGAATCGGTGGCATGGATCGCCGAGTGCAAGGATGTGTTGAGCGGCACGTTCTTCATGCTCACGCTTTGGGCTTATGCCCGGTATGCGCATTCGAAGGGCCGCTACGCGATGGTGCTCGTCTGGTTTGCGCTCGGGTTATTGAGTAAGCCAATGCTGGTCACGCTTCCCTGCGTGCTGTTGCTCATGGATTACTGGCCCCTCGCCCGGCTGCGCACCGCCTCACAATTCCCGCGTCTCCTCCTCGAGAAGGCGCCGCTTTTTGTACTCACCGCGCTTTCCAGTTACGCGGCCATCGTGGCGCTCAAGGCTGCCAGGGAACCTACCTTCACTTACCCCGCCAACGCCCCCATCGGTTTTGTAGCTTATCTATGGAAGATGATTTACCCGGCGCACCTGGCGACGCTCTACCCGCTCCCCGAGGATGGCTGGCCGGCGTGGGAAGTATTCAACGCGATCTTGATCCTCGCGGCCATCAGCGCCGCGGTCTGGCTTCTGCGCCGAAAGGAACCTGCCGCCCTGACAGGCTGGCTCTGGTTCATCGGGATGACCGTGCCGGTGGCGGGCGTCATGCAGACCGGCGACCAGGCCTACGCGGACCGCTACACTTATCTCCCGCAGATAGGCATCTATATTGCGGTAACCTGGCTCGCCGTGGATTGGGCAGGCCGGCGATGGCGTCTGGCGCTGGCATGGGTGGGCGGCGTCATCTTATGCGTGCTGCTCGTGGTGTGCTGGCATCAGACCACTTACTGGCGCGACAGCGAGACCATCTGGACTCACACCATCGCGATAACCAAGGATAACTACATAGCCAACAACGACCTCGGCAACGGACTGCTGCGCCAGGGCCGTGTCGATGAGGCAATCGCCCATTACCGCGAAGCTCTCCGCATCAAACCGGGTTACGAGGAGGCTCATGACGACCTTGGCACCGCGTTGCTGCGCCAGGGCAGGCTGGGTGAGGCAATCGAGCAATACCACCAGTCCCTGGCACTCGAACCCTCCAATGCCAAGGCGCATAACAACCTCGGCGATGCGCTGGCCCGCGAGGGGCGCACCAAGGAGGCGATGACCGAGTATGTGCAGGCGCTCGCGATCAATCCCGACCTGCCGGCCACGCACAATAATCTCGGCAACGTCCTCTTCCAGCAGGGCGACATCGCCCGCGCGATTGCCGAAAGCACCCAGTCGCTAAATCTCGACCCCACCTACGCGGATGCCCAGAACAGCCTCGCCTGGATGCTCTCCACCAGTCCGGACCCGCGTTTCCGCGACGGCCCGCGAGCCGTCCAACTGGCGCTCGCCGCCAACCGCGCCGCGGGCGGGCGCAACCCCGTGCTCCTTCGCACCCTGGCGGCCTCGTACGCGGAAGCGGGAGATTTCTCAAACGCCGTCCAGGCGGCCACGAGCGCATTGCAACTGGCATCCGCCCTGCCCGATCCCACAATCGCCGCCAGCCTCCGTCACGAAATTCAGTTGTACCAGGCAGGACACCGCTTCGGGAATCCGCAGTGACTTACAGCATACTCATAAAGACTGTAGCCTCTTCAAGAGTCCCCGAAGGGGACCGAGGAGGCGGTAGGGACCCGCGGCGGACGGCATACGGGCGAGCCGACAGACAATTGCCAAGCGTCCCCGAAGGGGACGGCAGACAATAGCCAGGGGCTTCAGCCCCTGGGCTCACGCGCCACGCGGCTAGTGCACATTCACAAATACTGTGGCCGCTTCAAGAGTCCCCGAAGGGGACGGTAGACAATAGCCAGGGGCTTCAGCCCCTGGGTTCACGTGCAACGCGGTTAAGTCCCGCAGGGACGGCAGAGTGCGCCTGAAAGTGCGCACCAACAGTGGGGTGGAAGTCCCTTTCGGACAGAGCACTGGCTGTCCGTAGCCGAAGGTAACTGCGTCGTCGAGAGACGGGGTGGGAGCAACCGGAGACGAACTGCCAGTCCATAAATAATACAATGATGAACTCGATACGGCCCTATGCATTGGCGAGCCCGCTCTGTCACGGCGAAGCCCAGAACCGGAAGCCGACCCGTGAAGGGCAAGGCAACTTCGGCGACCTCTATTAGCGTAGAGACAGTGAGCGCGAAGGAGAGGAATGCATGGGGTGGGTGGAGATAGAATGGCAGGAAGTTGGAGCGACATGAATCAGGGATCGCGACTCGGGAAAAGGAACGGCGTTCATGGCCGGCTGAGGGTCCGAAGAACCGTACCCGGAAGGTGACAGAGCCTTCGTAAGAGCAAAGAAGCGGGGTAATGCCCGTGGAGCAAAGGGAGGCAGGAAGGTAAAAGCGTAATGGACAAACCAGAGGAACAAACACCGTCGAAACTGGCCATAGGGCCTCAAGAAGGCGGAGAAATCCGTTCCCAGCGCTGGGAGTGGGTGGAACCCGCGGTGTGGACAGAACGCATGTTGGCAGCCCTGGAAACGGGGTTGGAGGGAGGTAAATGGTTCAGACTGATAGACAAGGTCTGGGGAGAAAAGAACCTGGGCCGGGCGCTGGAAAAGGTGATCGAGAACGGCGGAAGCGCCGGGATAGACCGCCAGAGCGTCCGGGAGTTCGCAAAGCACAGGGAGAAAGAAATCGAGGGCCTGCAACGGGAACTGCGCGAGCAGGACTACCGGCCGCAGGCGGTCAAACGGGTATGGATCGAAAAACTCGGGAGCAAAGAAAAGCGACCGCTGGGAATCCCGGCGGTGCGGGACCGGATCGTACAGGGCGCCCTGCGCCATGTCATCGAGCCGATCTTCGAGCGCGACTTTGCTCCTCAGAGCTATGGGTTCAGGCCCGGGCGAGGATGCAAGGAGGCGCTGCGCCGAGTTGATGAGCTGCTCAAGAGCGGCCATGGCTGGGTGGTGGACGCCGACTTAAAATCCTACTTTGACACGATCCCCTGGGGACGCCTCATGGAGCGCGTGGGCCAGAAAATCGCCGACGGACGAGTGCTTGCACTCATCGAATCGATGCTGAAAGCAGGAGTGATGGAAGCCGCCAAAGGGTGGCAACCGACAGAAAGCGGCACGCCGCAAGGAGCGGTCATCAGTCCGTTGCTGTCGAACATCTACCTCGATCCGCTCGATTGGCTGATGGCCCAAAGCGGCTATGAAATGGTGAGGTACGCCGACGACTTCATCCTCCTATGCGAGAGCGAAAGCCAGGCGCAAGCGGCGCTGGAAAAAGTGCGAGGATGGGTGGCCAAAGAAGGGCTCACCTTGCATCCGGAGAAAACGCGGATCGTGGAAGCGAACCAACCCGGGGGGTTTGACTTCCTGGGTTACCACTTCGAGCGAGGCATGAAATGGCCGCGCAAAAAGAGCATGGACCGCTTCAAAGACGCGATCCGGGCGAAGACCCGTCGCAACCAAGGGCGCAGCATGACGCTGATCTGCCAAGACCTCAACGCAAGCCTGCGAGGCTGGTTTGAATACTACAAACACAGCAAAGCCACGGCGTTCGAAGCGGTGGATGGCTACATCCGAGGAAGACTCCGCAGCATCCTGCGGAGGCGAACAGGCAGAGAAGGAAAGGGACAAGGACGCGATCACCAGAAATGGCCAAATGCTCACTTCACCGCGATGGGACTGTTCAGCCTGAAAGCGGCCCATCAAGCGGCGTGCCAATCTCTATGAAGAGCCAAACTACCAACCGGAGAGCCGGATGCGGGAAACCCGCCAGTCCGGTTCGGAGGGAGGAGGAGCGGTAATCCCGCTCTTCCTACCTCTATGGCTACAGATTTTTTTAAACTGCTCTAAGTCCCGCAGGGACGATAGAGGCCACAGATCCGAATCAGTTCCTCAGACTTCCCAGCGGATCAACGGGCCCCGCCAGAATCTTCGGCTCCCGCGCCTTCGCTGCTGGAATTGCCCCATGCGCCGCCAATTGCACGGAAATGTAATCGGCAATCATCTTCGCCGTCCGTCCGGTATCCTCGGTAACTCCATGCGCCGCGGTCGATGCCGCCCCGATAACATCAGTCCCGAACGTAAGCAGCGTCAACGGCCCGTAGGACGCGATGATGCAGGAGTCGGCATTGCTCCCGCCGGTCGTGCGAAAGGCGCAAACGATCCGCCCGGTCCGGGTATCGGTGACGCGCACCCGCGTTTCCATCTTCGTGCCGCCCAGCCCGGCGCCCACAAATACCCGCAGCGCCCGGCTCCCCTGGTTGACCCGTGTGAACTCGCCCGACACCAGCCAGCCCGTCGGTCCCGCCGCCGGCTTCCCGCTCGGGGTTTCCACGACAGGAACGCCAAACCGGCGCAAATACCTCGCCAGATCGCCGCGCATCATGGCGGTGAGATGTCTCTTGAATGCAACCAGCCGCTCCCCCTCGCGGTCCACTCGAATCACCCCAGCCTCGTCCGGGCACCCAAAATCAGCCACCACGATTCGCCGGGGCACGCCCGCCGACGCCGTTCCCGCGGACTGCGGCTGCACGCTGATCGAGGCGCACCCGGTGCAGAGCAGGACCAATCCCGCCGAGGCAAGCATGAACCGCGGAAAAACCCCCTTCATCACAAGGCCGCCCGCCGCGCCCGCCCCGCTCCCTGTTTCGAAACCAGCCCCCACCCCGCCATGACCTTGTCGTGCCCCGCTCAAACTACGCCAGCTTCCGCCCCAGCCGCCGTTCCAGGATGCGCAAGGGCGCCATGCCCTCGTCTTTCATCGCCGGCAGCGGCAGGTAAAACGTTTGCTCCAGTTGGTGCTGGCCGGACATCGCCGCGTGCGACACCGAGTCCACGAACACCGCCCAGGCGCTGCCGCTGGGAAATTCGCACCGCGTCTGCTCCACCTGCTCCTGGTACCGCGTGTCCCGCTTCATTTCGTCGTGAAGCTCGAGCATCAGGTGGTCGTACTCCGTGCGGCGCGTGCGGGTCACGCCGAAGAGCCGCAGCATCGTGCTGCTCCCCCACGCCGGGCCCTTCAGCCTCGAGGCAAATTTTTCCGCCACCTGGTCAAACGGCTCGCCCACGCGCCACACGCGCGGTTTCCCCTCGGGGTTCACATTGCAAAACAGCCGCAGGATCCGGTCGCCATGGGTCGGCGTGCTCGGGAACGCGTCGATGTGCAGCAGCGTGTCGTTTTTGCGCCACGAGCTCGCCCGCCCGGCGATCTCCGCCGGCCGAAAACTGGTCCGCCCCATCCCCAGCTTTCCGCGGTAAACCGGCAGCAGCCCCTCCAGCAATTGCCGCGCGGACTCCGAGAAACGCTTCATCATCCGCCCCAGTTGCTCCTGCGCCGGGCCGGTCAGGCTCGTGCCGGAAATCGAGCCGTTGGCCGGGTTGAAGCTGACATTCTTCGATTTGGCCAGGATCGACGGCGTCAGGAACCCCCGTTCCCCCTCCTCGATCTCGAACGCCAGCCGCCGAAAATGCAGCACCCGCCCGGCCTCGATCGCCTCGACCGGCTCCGTGCTCTCCGTGCCGGGGGACGGTCCCCATTCCTCTACATCGATCTCTTCAAGCGCCTGGGTCATACGTATAAAATTGGACAACGTCGCCGAGCCTAAGCCATCCCGCCCCCACTGCCAAACAGGAAATCCCCGACGGACCCTAGCCCGCATGGCTCCAAATACCTCTTGCCCGGGCTTTGCCCTGTCCATAAAGTTACGCACAGTGAAGCCCTCCACACTGCTGGGTCTTTTTTGCCTGGCCGCCGCGGCCGCGGCTCAAGTTCCAATTTCTTCCCAGGAAGCGGCGGGCGCGCCGGCCTATGGCCCGCGGCTTGTGCAGGCATCAAGCCATTCCCTTCAGGGAAAACTCATCAAGCTCCAGTTCGTCTGCCGCTCCTCCATCACTGACAAAACCGCGGACGGCGGCCTGACCGGCGAAGTACTGGACTCGCCCACCACCCGCATCACGGTGGATGTCCAGGTGCCCCCGCAAGCCGTCGCCTGGTATATGAGCGTTCCAACCACCGGCGCCGCGAAGGTCTTCACGGTTTACGCGCGACTTTCGACCGGCAAATTCGGACAACCGGTCGCCGTATTGCTGGGCCGCGAAGTTCATACCGACACAGCCGGTTCGTCCATCGTTTGGTAAGGCAGAGAGTCCATGAAAGCTCTCCTTTCCAGCCTGCTCGTCTGCCTGGCCCTGGCGCCGCTGGCGGAGGCGCAAGTGAATGTCGTTACTTATCACAACGACTACAGCCGGACGGGGCAGAACCTCAATGAGACCATCCTGACGCCTGCGAATGTTAATTCGACTCAGTTTGGCCAGTTATTCCAATATACCGTCGATGGAGATGTGTACGCCCAGCCGCTTTATCTCTCCAATGTGAACATTCCCGGGCAGGGGACTCACAACGTCGTCTTCGTTTGCACCGCCCACAACAGCGTCTATGCCTTCGATGCGGACTCGACCAGCGGCACCAATGGCGGGTTGCTCTGGCATGTGAACCTCGGGCCGTCCGCCGCCACGCCAAACAACGTTTTTGGGAACCGCTACGGCGCGTACCACGACATCGACCCGGAGGTCGGCATCATCGGGACGCCGGTCATCGACGCTACCAATAACATCCTCTATGTCGACGCATTCACCAACGACGTCGGCACCACTTACTATCACCGCATCCACGCGTTGAGTATCTTTAACGGTTCCGAGGAGCTCGGCGGGCCGCTGCTCGTGGATGGCACTTACCCGGGCACAGGCGTTGCCAGCACCAACGGTGTGCTGGATTTTGCGAATGAATACAATCTTCAACGGCCCGGGCTGACGTTGCTCAATGGCTATCTCTATGTCGCCTACTCCGGCTTCGCCGATACCAATCCCTACCACGGCTGGATTTTCGCCTTTAACACCAGCCCGTCGCTCTCCGTCGCCATGGATTGGGTCACCACCCCGAACAGCACCACCGCGGAGTTTGGCGGCAACGCCGGCGAAGGCGGCCTCTGGATGGGCGGAAACGGCCTGTGCGTCGACCCGAACAATAACAGCGTCTTCTTCATCGAGGTTGCGAATGGCATTTATGGCAATGCCTCCGGCGGATTCACCAGTCCCACGGAGTTTGGAGATTCCTTTGTCAAGTTCTCCGGCACCAGTTTTCCGACTGCAACCACGCCGCCTCTGGATTGGTTTACTCCCTATAACCAGGCCAGCCTCCAGGATGCCGACAGCGACATCGGTTCCGGCGGTCCTGTCTTATTGCCGAATGGGACCGGTTCCACCGCGCATCCCCATCTGCTGGTGGGCGCCGGCAAGGCGGGTTTGATGTACCTCATCGACCGCGACACCATGACCACCGGCAACACGCATTACGCGACGAGCGGAACCACCGATGCCGTGGTCCAGGAATTGCAGATCAGCAGCGGCGCTTCTGTTTTTTCCACGCCGGCTTATTTCAACGGCGCCCTCTACTACGGCGCCCAGTCCGATGTGATGAGGCGGTTCACTATCAGCAATGGCTTGCTCGCCGGGCCCATCACCTCGGGCACGCGCGAATACGATCATCCGGGCGCTACGCCGAGCATCTCGGCGAGCGGCACCACTAACGCCCTCATCTGGGCCATTGCCTATGGCACGCCGGCGGTCCTCAGCGCGTTCAATGCCGCCAATGTTTCGACGGAGATTTACAATAGCGGGATGGCGGGAGCGCGGGATCAGTTGCCCGACGGCGTCAAATTCGCGGTTCCGACGGTGGCTAATGGAAAAGTGTATGTGGGCGCCAGTCACGCCCTGGCGGTCTTCGGGTTGCTTCCCGCAGCCTCCGCACCCCCCACCGCGGCCACAGGGTTGAGCGCGGAACCGGTCTCCTCCGGGCAAATCAATCTGGCATGGACCAATAACTCGACCAACGACGATGGCGTCGCGATATTGCGCTCCATCAATGGCGTGAACTTCACGCAAATCAACGTGGCGCCGGCCAACAGCACCAGTTTTCAGGACACCACCTGCGCGGTAAATACCACCTATTACTATGAGGTATCCCCCGAAAACACGGACGGCGAAGCGGCGCCTTCCAATATCGCCAGCGCCACAACGTTGAACAACCAGGCGAACGTCGGATTGGTCGCCCATTGGGCGCTCAACGACGGCAACGGCATCATCGCCACCGATTCCGTCGGCGCGGACGACGGGACATTGATCGGAGAGGTAACTTGGACCACCGGCATCACCGGCGGCGCGCTGGATTTTCACGGAGGCGGCGCGGCGACCGCGCGCGTCTCAATCCCGGACGAACCCGCGATCGATTTCAGCGGGACCCAGAGCTTCACCCTGGGCGTTTGGGTTCAGCCCGCGAATACGGTGGGGAAATATTCCGAGATCATCTCCAAATCGCGCGCGGTCTCGCCCTGGTATGAACTCGGGATCGACCCGAACAACAACTGGGTCTTCCGCGGGACCGCCGCGGATGTCGAGGGCTCGCCCGTTGCTTCCGGCTGGCACTATCTTACGGCGGTGCAGAGCGGCACCACCGGCACCCGAACGCTCTACGTCGATGGAGTCGTCACGGGCACCGGGGCGGCACAAGCGGCCAACGGGACCGGCGAACTCGTCTTTGCCGAAGCCGACGGCGTGAACGAAAGCTTCTCGGGCTTGATTGATGACGTGCGGGTTTACGACCGCGCCCTCGCCCCCGCGGAGGTGGCCACGCTCGCGCAAACCACTTGGTCCGACTCGGACATCGGCGATGTGGGCTCGGTCGGCAGTGCGACGATCTATAATGGCTTGTTCACGGTCATCGGCTCGGGCTCGGATATCTGGAATGACGCGGACGCTTTTCACTATGTTTACCAGCAGCTAAGCGGCGATTGCATCATCACCGCCGAAACCGATTCCGTCCAGGATACCGCCGCATGGGCAAAGGCGGGCGTCATGATCCGCGAAACGCTCGATCCCGGTTCGGCATTTGCGGATTGTTTTACCTCATACAGCGCCGGCGCCGCCTTTCAGTACCGCCAGGTCGCAAACAACGGCTGCGGCAACGCTGGCGACACGAGCGAAAAACCGCCTTATTGGGAACGGCTGGTCCGGACGGGCAACGTAATTACCGGGTATGAATCGGCCAATGGGACCACCTGGACGGAACTCGGGTCGGAAACCTTCACCATGGCCCCGAATGTCTATGTCGGGCTTTGCACGACGGCCCATAATAACGCCGACCTTTGCACCGGCGTCATGAATAATGTCACTCTATCCACCGAGGGGTCGCTCGCTTTCTCCAATGCTCTCTACACCGTCGCCGAACAAGGCCCCTCCGCCACTATCACCGTCAGCCGCACCGGTGGCTCCCTGGATGCCGTGGGCATTTCTTATTCGACGGTGCCGGGCGGCTCCGCCGGCGCGGGAACCAGCTATGCCGCCACCTCCGGCACCCTGGCTTGGGCCAGCGGCGATTCCAGCTCGAAGTCTTTCACCGTCCCAATCATCGATCCGAATATCGCGGGACCGAACTTATCCGTCGATCTGGCACTGAGCAATCCCACCGGCGGCGTGACCCTTGGCGCCCTTTCGACGGCCACTCTTACCATCCTCGAGAATTCCTACAACAGTTGGCTCTATTCCGTTTACGGCGCCAATGCCACTAATAGCGCATACACAAGCCCGCTCGCCACGCCGGCGGGAGACGGCATCCCCAATCTCATCAAGTACGCCATGAATATTGCGCCCGGGTCCGATGCCCAGGCGCAGTTGCCGGTTGCCTCGACCGCCGGCGGCCATCCTCAGATCACGTTCCAATGGAACTTCAATGTTTCCGATGTCACTTATGTCGTCCAGGCTTCCGCCAATCCCGCCGGCCCATGGACCAACCTCGCGACTTATACAGCCGCCGGGGGTTGGGTGGCGAATGTGGCCGGCGTTACCATTACGCCGGGCAATGCCCTCGGCGTTGCTCCATATCAATATCAGCCCGTGGTTGTCACCGACCCCACGGTATTGAGTCCGGGACAAAGCTGTTTCCTCCGTGTCAGCGTTACGCGTTGACATGGCCCGCGCAATGAGGTTCGGCGCCTTGCGCTTGCTCGTCACATGCTGCTTCTGCGCTTGCTTTCCCGCGATCATCCTGGCGCAGGGAGTTACTCTCGGCGGTAAGTTCCGCCTATCCGGCGAAGCCGGCGATATCATCCTGGACGGAGGCGTCTTTACATTGCAGGGACCGCTCGGGCGCCCATCGGGACGGACTATTCCCCCTTCGAGCCGCATCATCATGAACGGCGCGTCCATCCTGCGTCTGGGCAATCGATCCTTGCCGCGGAATGCCACTTACAAGATTCCGAATTATATCCAGGTCAATCGTGGCATCATTGAATCCTTGGGAGGCGATCCGGAATTCACGGGCCACGTGACCATCGGACCTGGCGGCGCGCAGTTCATCACGCATTCCGGAGACATCTCTTTCGATGCCGACCTCACCGGCGCGGGTCCATTGAGCATCGATGGCGTCCCGGGCGCCCCGGCAGGCACTGTGCGATTGGACAATGACTTTTCGTTCATGGGCGCGATGAAGCTCGATGGCGCGTCGCCTGGATTCAGCGGCGGCCGCATTTTCCTCGGCGCCTCTGACTCGTTGAACCAGGCCACTCTCCTCGCGCTTGCGGGCATGCGCGGCATCGACTTTGCCCCCGAGGTCAGGACCTTTTCGCTTGGCGCGCTTTCCGGCGGCGCGGACATCGATCTCAAGGGAAAGACCCTCCGTGTCGGGGTATTGAATACCAGCTTTGCTTATTCGGGTAACTTCACGGATTCGGCAGGCGGCGGCGCCATCATCAAGTCCGGGTCCGGTACCATGACCCTGAGCGGCGTCCATGCGCCCGGCGTCGCGATGAGCGTTTATTACGGCACACTGGTTGTCGACGGCGCCGTCGGAGGCGAAATCAAGGTAGGTGACCCCAGCATCCCGCTCACGCGGGCCGTGCTGACGGGAACCGGCGCCACCGGCAATATCCTTTTGCAAACTCCAGGCGCCATCGTTGAACCCGGCCACGGCGATGATACCGGAGTGCTCGCCGTGCGCGGCTTTTCCATGATTCCCGGTTCAACTCTGTCCGTTCGGATTGCGGGAACCCGCCCGGGGCCCCGCGGTTACGATCAGGTGCGGGCTTCCGGCCAGTTCAGCATTTACGGGAATCTGCAGCTCGCGTTGGCACGCGGTTTCCGCCCCCGGGCCGGAGACGTATTCTATATCATGACAACCACCGGCGCCGCCCCGGTCCTCGGCCGCTTCGGCAATGTCGTCGGTGACCAAGTGACGGTTGCCGGGCGCCGTTTTCACATCAATTATTCGGCCGATAGTGCGAGGAACGACCCCGCTTCCACGACAGGCCACGACATCGCCCTCATCGCCCTGCCGTGAAGCGCGAAACCAGCTTGGTTCTGGCAGGGCCCTTCGCTCACTCAGCGCTCCCCCATATGCCACTCGACTTCGGCCCGGAAAAACCGTATCATTCTCCTATGACGACGATTACGGAAGTTGCGGTCGCCAAACTCGCTGACCTCGTGAAACAGGTCCAGGCGGGCAATGATGTGCTGCTCACGGAAGGTGACAAACCCGTCGCCCGGCTTGTGCCGGCTCGTGAAACGGACGCCGTCCGTGGCACGGCCTTGCGTGTCCGCTCCCTTAAAGGCCATCAGGTCCTGGCCCCAGCCGTCTCTCAAGGAGAACTGGCAGAGGAAATGTTCGGCCACCCATGATCGGCCTGGACTGCAACATTCTTGTCCAGCTTGCTTTTGCTGACCACGCGGCCAACGCGAGAACCATCGCCGCAGTCCAAGCCGAGACACAGCGCGGCGTAAAGCTGGCATTTCCTCCCCTCCCGGCCGAAACCCGACAAATTAAATGGAAACCCCTATTATTTGCGTCATCGCCGGGAATCCCCGGCCGCCGGCATCCCCTACGCGGAATGAGTTCCGCCACGCGGCAGGTTCCAAATCCGCGTCCGCAGGCAGCGCTAACCTAGCGACGAGGAGATTGCCGTGCCCATCGACTTAAGCCGAAAAAGAGACGGATACAAGTTCACCTTATGCTTCCTCGCGCAAGCTCTGCCAGCGCCTCGCCATTAATCACGAGGACCCGATCATCCGCGGCAGGTGAGGGTTTCCTCCGTTGAGCAGAACCGGCAAGACACAACTCTACGTGAGGCACCAGCGAACAAACCCAGTTCTCCAAATCTTCCGGTGTGACGAGCGGAAACGCCATTGCTTCGCAAAATAAGGACTGGTAAGCGGAGCCCAAGGGGTCACGACATGTAATAAGCGTTTGCAGGATCTTTTTCCGCGCCCGCTGCTGATACCGCTCACGCAGTTCGACAATTAACCGCGACTTCGGAGGGCCTTCGTCGAAGCTCATTTCACGCTGGCCGGTCCTACGAACGCGCGTTTCATGTCTGACGTCGTCCTGAGTCCGGGCCGCGGCGGTTTCGGCCTGTTTGAACACCTCGATGCCATGAAAATCGTTTGTCGCGTACACGAGAAAATAACGAATTGACTCTTCATTGGGTTCAAGAATGACTGCAGAGGAAGCATACTTGAAGTCGCATAGTTGGGCGAGACTGCGGCAGTATTCACGAACGGCCTGATCGGCCCTTTCGTTGTTTTCCTTTGGAACATTACGAAGTCTCTCCAACACTCCAGGTCTTCCGAACAAATTCTGGTAGCTTTCTGCTCGATCGTCCTCGTCTAAAAATCGGATAATGTGCCGGGTCATCAGGTTAATGAGCACTTCGCAACTACGATCTTTGAGGAACGGCTGAAGGCTGCGCATCGGGATATCGGCCCAGCCTTTTGGATCGAGGAAGACAAAGCGGAACGGGCTTCGGCAGCTATCTTTGACGAGCGAATTGATTGCAGGAATCTGATCCACGAACTCTCCGCAAATCGCTTTTACACCAAAACCCGGCGTAGATTTATTGGCTGAAAAGACCTCAAGCTTCTGAAACGCCTGTTTATTGGATTCGACCAAGATAATTTGCATCCGAACGCTCTTGCCTCGCTCATGCAGGCCCTTGGAGGCGCGGCGAAGTGCATCAATGGCAACGGCAAAAGAGGAATCCGCGAAGTTCGGATCATTGACCCGCCAAGGGCCTGAGAAACCATCGATGTAAACGATTGATTCCCACGCACTGCCAACCTTGTAAGTCAGCGGCACAAGGTATTTGTCGAGCAGGAAGTGCTTTACGTATGCCTGCTCCTTGCCGGCATACGCGGCCAAATCAAGATTAGGCATGAGCTAAGAACGGCTTTGGCAAGCCATTCCAAGTAGTTCCCTCCAAGATTCTCCCTGCCAGCTTCTTCGGCAGTCGCGCCATCTGAACAGGGCGTCCGCTGTCGAAGGTAAGCAACCGAGGCGGACCCTCGTCCGTCAGTTCCGCCGGAACCCAATGTCCCCATTGCTTGAAGTGAAATGGAACCCCCGCTTCTTGGCACTGACGAAGCAATCCGGTCGGCCAATCGGGATGCATAGCTCGCGCTCCCGGCCCGCTTTCTCCACCTGTGATGACCCAACTGATGGGATGGAGGCCCTTTCGGTGAAACCATGTGCGCAGGTCGATCGGTCCAAGGAGAGGTTCACACGAAAGAAATCGAACAGCCGCTGGATGTTTGAGCAGTAAAGGTAGCCGCCTCTCCGCATATAATTGGTTTTCGACAGTCGTTCCCAACCATACGTTGCGAGGCCACTGCTCCTTCCAGGGTGCCAGGTGCGCGACATTCTGGGGGCGCTTCGTCAGAAGCAACCAATCGAGCCACGGCGTGGCATCGATCAATTTCCAGAGACGCTCCCGCTCAGAACTTAGTTCCGCCCTGCGCTCAAAGACATCTGCCATGCTCGCGCAAAAGACCCGACGCCTGCGCTTCTCGATCCGTGCCTCGTCATTCCATGCCAGTGGCTCTTTCCAATGGTGGTCCGTAAAAAAGCGCCGATTTGCTTGACTACCCCAAACCTGATGTCCCATGCGCTTCGCCCAAAGCTCAGCGTAGCAATTATCGCAAGCCGGCGAAACCTTTGTGCAGCCCCACCATGGGTTGAAAGTGTGGTCGGTCCATTCAATGGAGGAATTCTGGCCCATATTAGTGAATAACCTGTGGATAACCTGTGTACAAAAGATTGTCGAGCTTGGCGTGAGGAATGTCCCAACGTAAGGCACATCGAAGCGGGTATGTGCATCCCATTAAAGAACGGGAAGCGCCTTTCGAGATCGTCCTTCCAGATTTTCGGAACTGCATAGGGTTTGTACAAAAATCGAATGATATACACAAGTAACTAATCATCAGAGGTTTATATAAATGTTTGCATCCCCTTCGCCAACCTGCGCTTGCTTGAGGCATCGACCGCTCTCCATATTTCGTGCATGGCCACCAAGACTATCACCCTTGAGATGGATGCTTATGAGCGACTTCGTTCCGCCAAACGACCGGGCGAATCGTTCTCGGCCGTCGTGCGTCGCGCCACATTTCCCGACGCTCCCCCGAGGGGAACAGACCTTCTGGCCTACTATCGCGCCAACGGAAGCGGTCTTTCGAAGACCTATCTGGATACCGTCGAGCAGGCGGCGAATAATGACCGTCCCCCCGACGATCCGTGGATTTGATCGTCGATACAAACTTCGTGATTGCCTCCGAGCCCGAAGCCACCCGGACAACGTCGAAAACCTCTAACCCACGCGACACTGAATTTGCTAGGGTGAGGAAAAGGCCCGGGGCAAATGAAAGCGCCAGACTCGAGAATTTTTGCCCCCCTGTCCTAATGACCATATTCAGCCGAACGCCCTGACTCCGACTCACGCATTTTCCCAGTCGTCTCCAGGCATGATTCGGCGCATGAATTCGTCGAACAGAGGAACCGTGAAGGCAGTGTCCCCGTGATTCGGACTCCAAATCATACCCTTCGCAATCAATTGATTGCGCGTCGGGCCCAGAGCCGTAACGTCGCGATCCAATTGTTCAGCGATGTCCCCAGAACGATGCGGGCCGGAGCCGAGCTCGGCCATAGCCCGCAAATATTTTTTCTCCAAAGGCGTCAGCCGGTCGAACCGCACGCGGAAGAAACTTTCGTCCAGTGCCGCAATTGCCGAGATCGATGCAACTTCAACGTCATCCAGAGTGATCGGAGACTTTGCTGCGGCGTCCCATGCGTGCTTGCCCCATTCCTGCAGGAAATACGGATAACCATGCGTTTGCTGGATAATGCGACCTAAAGCGTCTTCGTTTATCTTTACTCCCTCGTCTTCCACAGGTTTGACAATCGCTCTTTGCGCAGCCGGTGGAGGAAGCGGACCGATCTCAGGAAAATCGAAAAGGCGCTCAGCGTAAGATTTCGCCCGGCCCATCCGCCCCCGTAACTGCGGCAGACCTGCGCCCACCAATACCACCGGCAGACGACGCTGGCCCGAGCGATGCAATGCCGTAACGAGTGCCGCCAGTTCTTCCTCTTCGACGTATTGCAACTCATCGACGAACATCGCCAACGTCGTGCCCGCTTTCTGCGCGGCTTCCCCGGCGACCCCCAGCAAATCCTGCAAATCGTTCTCCAGGTCGCCATTGTCCGCCAGGCCGGGCTCGGGATCAAAGTCGAATCCCACCTCAATATCCGCGTATTTAACCTTCAGAGCCTTCGCGAAACCGGCCAGTCCACGCAGGGCGCGTTGCGCAAAATCCTTCGCTTTTTCATTCCGCGACAGGCGTAACAACGCTTGCCGCAGTTGTGGCGCCAAAATGGCCGGTAACGACCGTCCTTCGGGCGCTTCGACGCGCAACGTATGGATCCCCGCCCCTTCGGCATCCTCCCGCATGCGATCCAGCAACACCGTCTTGCCGACTCCCCGTAATCCGACCATCAGGATGCTCTTCGTCGGTCGGCCGAGCCGGGTTCGCTCCAACGCTATCCGAATGATCTCTCGGAGTTTGTCACGACCAGCCAACTCAGGCGGCGGCGTGCCGGCGCCTGGCGCAAATGGGTTTCTTACTGGATCCACAGGATCCAATCTATAACGAGTTTATCCAATTTACAACAAATGTATAATTCGACTAATATCAATCAAAATCGGCATACTCGAGGGGCGACGTGAGCACCGTACAGGCTCCGCGAGCGAAAAAATCGCTAACCACCGCGACATCCAACTTGCTACCCTTGCGGAATGCCACCCGCCATTCCCGGCAAAACCGCGAACCCGACGCCTCCTTTCGCGGCGCCGACGATCATCTCGCCCGCCAAATATGCCCCATTCCGCATTCAAGGTCAATCAAGGTCAATCAAGGTCAATCAAGCCCAATCAAGGTCAATCAAGCCACTTTCACCCCCCGCCACCACCCCGTTGGCTCCCCAAATCACTCAAATTTCGAGTTTCGAATTTCGAATTTCCGCTGCTCTCCCCGCCTTCCTCCCGCAAATCCGCTATCGCGGCTCAAACACCTGTCGCGGCCAGGAACCCCCAAAAATCCCCTTGCCTTTCCCATTTTTCCACCTATTTTCCTCCCTCCCTGAATAATTTTTATGGCTAAAGCGAGCTGGATCGAACGTCAAAAGCGCAAGCAGGCGACTGTCAACAAGTACGCCGCCCTCCGTTCTGAACTGAGGGCGAAGAAGGACTACGTCGGTCTCAGCCAGTTGCCCCGCGACGCCAGCCCCACACGGCTGGTCAACCGCTGCCAGACCAGCGGCCGCCGGCGCTCCTTCATCGGGCGCTTCAAGCTTTCCCGCATCTCATTTCGCGAGCTTGCCACACAGGGGATGATCCCGGGGGTGACCAAGTCCAGTTGGTAAAGGGACCAACGGAGAACACCTTTCCTGTGGCTCGCGGCCGTGCGGTCGCGAGCCCTTCTTGTTTCGATGCATTTATCGGCACATACGTTTCCGCTATGCCTTGCCGCGGGCTGGGAGGCCCCGGACCTCATTTTCTTCAAGCTCCTGGGCGTCCTTCTCCTCGTGGCCGGCAACGGCTTTTTTGTGATCGCGGAGTTCTCGATCGTCAAAATCCGCTCGACCCAGCTTGATACGCTCATTGAAAAGGGCGACCGGCGCGCCCTCATTGCGCGGCACATCACCGAGCACCTCGACTCCTATCTTTCCGCGACGCAACTGGGCGTGACCATGGCCAGCCTGGCGCTCGGCTGGGTCGGCGAGCCCTATGTCGCGCAGTTGATCCGGCCCTTCTTCGGGCTGGTGGGGGTCACCTCCGCGACCATCGTCAATACGGTCTCGGTCATCCTCGGCTTTGCCCTCATCACCATCCTTCACATCAGCCTCGGCGAACTGGGGCCGAAGTATATCGCCCTCAACGATCCCCTGGGCGTCTCGCTGCGCGTGGTGCGTCCGCTGGGAATTTTTTACGCCGTTTTTCGCCCGGTCATCTGGGTCATCAACCGCTCCTCGAACTTCATCCTGCGCGACCTGCTGCGGATGAAGCCGGCGGCCAGCGTCGAGCTCGCCCACAGCGAGGAGGAGTTGCGCCTCATCCTGAACGAAAGCCAGAAGGCCCGCGAAGTGACGGCGATGGGCAAGGACATCCTCATCAACGCGCTGGACCTGCGCCACCGGGTTGTGCGCGACATCATGACGCCGCGCGGCGATGTCATTTTTCTCAACACCGAGGTCAGCTTCGAGGAAAACCTGAAGACGGCGCGCTCCTCGCGGCATACGCGGTTTCCCCTGTGCGAGGGGCACCTCGATCACACGATCGGCCTGGTCCACATCAAAGACCTGCTGGGCCTGGTCTGCGGCTCCGGCGGCAACCTGCTCTCGATCAAGCGCGACCTGCTCCCCGTCCCGGAGATGATGCCGCTCGAGAAGCTGCTCGATTTTTTCCTCAAGAAGCACGCCCACCTCGCGCTGGTGGTTGATGAATACGGCGGCACCGTGGGCATCGTCTCGCTGGACAACGTCCTCGAGGAGCTGGTAGGCGACATCCAGGATGAATTCGACGCCGACGACCTCGAGTACAAGAGGGTGGCCGACGGCGAGTTCATCGTCAAAGGCGCGCTCGGGCTCTACGAGGTCAACGACCTCATCGGCCTCGAGCTCGAAAGCGCCGACGTCAGCACCATCGGCGGCTATGTGACCCATCTGCTCGGCCATCTCCCGCGCCCGGGTGAACAGGTGCGCATCGACTGCTACCAGGTCGTGGTCACCAAGGCCGATGGCCGCCGCGTGGACCAGCTCCATTTCAAGAAACTGCCGGCGGAATCGGCATCCCCCAGCCCCCAGGGCGGTGCAACCGGGGAGCCGGCGGGCCGGCAGAAATAGGTGCGGCTACGCCGGTTTGAAATTCTTGGTCAGGATCAACTCCGTGCCGTTCCGCTTGGGCCGGTAGTCTACCTGGTCGAACGCCGTGCGGATGAGATGGAGGCCGAGCCCGCCGGGTTGAATCGAGTCCAGCGGACGCCCCGACCATTTCGCCGGCTCGGCGCCGGAGTCGCCGTAATCGCGCAGCCGGAAGCGGACGCCGGTCTCGATCTGCTCGCAGCACAGGCCGATGAGCCGCGCTTCGTCCCGGTAGGCATGCCGGATGATATTCGCGCAGGCCTCGTCGACGCCCATGACGATCATCTCGATCTCGGCATCCGGCAGGCGGGCCTCGATCGCGAATTGCCTCACCAGGTTCCGGACGGAACTCAGGTTTCCAGGGTGGCTGGCGAACTCAATCTTTCGCTTCATCGACGCGGGGCCGCCATTTCATCATCCGAGACCATCCCGCCGGATTGGCCGCAGGGCAAGGCGGGTTTTGTGAACAAAATGCGCACTCTTTCCGTCCATGGGTCGTAACACCGGTGCGCCCCCGCGAAAGCGCTGGAAAAAACCGTCATTTAACCGCATCTTTTTAACGTTTTAAGCATTGTTTTGACATGAAAACCGCCCTTTTTGCAGCCCTTGCCCTTTGCGTTCCTCTGACCCTGCTGGCCGATGGTCCCGACTCCGCCTACCAGGCCCTCCGGGTCGTCGGCGCCCAGCGGGGCGCCGATATTCTCAGCCACGTCATCGAAGTGGAAGGCCGCGGAGGCGTGCCCGAGCCGGCTGTCTGGCGTGTGGTGCTGGACGATCCCTCCGCCCGCGGCGGCGTGCGGGAACTGGATGTTTCGCATGGAAAAATCGTGGGCGAGCACACGCCCGTGGGGGCGTACAGCGGATCGGCCGCGGGGGCGCTGATCGATTTGCACAAGCTGAACCTCGATTCCTCGGGCGCGTTCACCATCACAGAGAAGGAGGCGCAGACGGCCCACATCGGTTTTGACAGCGTCGATTATATCCTGCGCACCGGGGATGGCCCGAACGCGAATCCCGTCTGGGTCATCCACGTCATGGACGAAAATCACCGTGACATCGGCACGATGACGCTGGCCGCCGACACGGGGGCGATCGTCAACAGCAACATCAACGGGCATCCGCAGCAGGACGTTGGAAACGTTCCGCCGCCGCCCCCCGCGCCGCCCGAGTACGCGGATCAAAACGACCAGGACAACGTCTATGCGACGGGCACCTACCCGGCCGCCCCGCCGCCGCCGGAGGATCCCAACGACCCCGACGACACGCAGGGCCTGCACATCGGGCACAAGATCAAGCAGGTGATCGTTTCAGCCGGCCAATCGCTCAAGAATTTTGTCACAGGCCGCGATTTTACAGGGCATCAGGACAATCAGTAGGCGCGCAGGTTTCCAGTGGATTCGGGCAGAAGGGCGGCTGAAGCGGCGTGTTGACGGCAAATAGGGAGACTCTATAATGAGCGTATGAAGACTCTCTCGGTTACCGAAGGCCGCCAGAATCTGGGGGCATGGCTCAAGCGGGCGCTGCACGGCGAAGATGTCGGGTTCCTGGTGGACGGGCGCGTTGTGGCATTGCGCCCGGTCGAGGTTGATTCCGCGGATTACGTGCTGCGCGAGTACGGCGCGACCGAGCAGCAGGCTGAACGTGCATACAAGACGGTGAAGGCCGATGTGCGGGCCGCCCGGAAAGCGGGTCAGTCCAGGCCATTCACGGGCAAGCTGTGAGGATTGATCTCCATCCGCGGCTGCGGAAGCGCGTCAGGAAACTGAGCGCGGCCGAGCGGGGGCAGATCGCGGAGGCGTTGCGCGCGCTGGCGGAGGGCTTTGGAGATCCGCACCGTCACTCGGGGTTGGGAATCCGGCGGTTGCGAAGGGACCTGTTCGAGTGCCGGGCGGGACTGATTTTGCGGGTAGTGTTCTTCGCGGAGAAGGGCGTGTTGACCGCCTACGACGTGATGACCCACGACCAAATCAAGGCCTGGTTGCGGAGCTTCTAGAACATCGTGCGAGTCCAGGCGATTGCGATCCGCTTCTACGACGGTGACGGGGCCGGCGATTGCGCGGGGGTCGGCGTGGGAGTGGGTGCAGGCGCGGCGCCGGGCTGGAGGAGGTGATCGAGCGAGCCGTAACTGAGGCTTTCCAAAAGGGTTCGGCCGCTGTTGTTCGAGCAATGGGAAATCGACTCATCAATGACCTTTGCCGCCTCGCCATAGTTGCCCTGAACAAGGTAATAGAGCGCGATGGATGTTATGCCCTGGGACAGATAGGGATCGGTCTTTCTCACGACATCGGACTTACTGGCCTGCTCCCATGTATTGCTCCCGCTGACGACGGATTGAGCGATTTGATATATGGGACGGTCGGTCTTGAATGTCGCAATATCCTTGATGGCCGCCTGTTCCGCGCCGGAGTCGCCGCGCTGGATCGCGCAAAGCAAAAGGATATTCCTGCCGATCATATTCGTCGGGCGATCGAGATTGAAGGTGGTCGCGACAAGTTTGGCCTTATCCCATTGGTTCATCATGGGATAGTAACTCGCCAGTTCCGCCAGATAGTTCGGATCCGCCGTCGCAATGTTCATGGCGGTCATTTCCTTGAGGGTCTTGCCCAGGACCTTGTAATTCATTCCCATCAACTGCTGCTCCATACCGTGGCGTTCGTAGAAATTTTCGAGCGGGCTGTAAGTGGGCGGGTCGGGCGTGAAAGACCTGAGACGATTCTCCGCCTGCTGCAGCTTTCCGGCGCGCTCGAGAGCCTCCTCCTCGTCGAACGCGGCCTTCACGCCGTAGTATTTCCTCAAGTAGCGGTAATAGGGCTGGCCGTCGTCCTTGTCCGAGGCATAGACGCTGTAATCGACGTTGCCCTCGAGGTCCAGCAGGAGCTTCCGCGCGAGCTGCCTGTTATTCTTGAGAACCGCGAGGTAGCAAAGCGTATTTTCGTCATCCACCCTGCCCGGGTCATTTCCAAGCAGCCGGTTCTGAAGCGCCGTCTTCGCGCGCTGAAAGTCAATGGGCATCTTGAAAATACCCTCACCGAAGTAATGCGCATCGTCGGCCAGCAGATAGGCGTAAAGGACCCCGCCTTTGTCCGGCGGAAAGGCGTCGGCCCACGAACTCATCCATCTTTCTCTCTCGCCGGGCTTGCCGTACCAGCGTTCCATGAGATAAGTGGCCGCCTGGATGTAGATGGGTTGAAATTCGGGGGCCAGGTCGGTCCCCTTTTTCAAGTAACCGAACATATCATCCTCGGACATCGCCTGGAGCAGCCCGACCTTCAGCCAGTCTTGGTAATAGACCGGGTCGTCGATGGAGGCGTTGGTGGAAGCGGAAGTGAGGATTTCCGAGGCTTTCGAGAGGCAGGCGTTGATGATGGATTGGGCATTGTCGCCGACGGACGAGGCCCAGCCGCCTCCTCGCGCGCGCCAGGAGTAATCGATGTACCAATTCGCCTCGGCGATGCGCGCCGTCAGCGAATCGGGTTCCTGCGCGGTCCATTGCTGGAGGAGGCCCATGCGGTCATTCCACACCTTGTCGGAGTCGCTGTCGGTGACCTTCAATCCACCGTAAAATCCGCCGATTTCCGTGTACTCCTGGCGGATGTCGTAGCCCTTCTTCTTGATTTGCGCCGCAAGCATATCGAGGCCGGTGAAATCCTTTTTCTCGAGAAGAGCGGCCGATTGCCAGTGCGCGCCCCATGGGTCCCAACCCGGATCCGCATTGACGCGGGCGAGCGGCAGGGCGCAAGCGAGGAAAAGAAGCAGCCGTCTTTTCGACATGGGATGAAATTCGAAATTCGAAACTCGAAATTCGAAAAGATGGTTGGGTCAGGGATGGGGGATCGTGGTGCGCAAGAGCGACGCGGGGCCGTTGGCGGGCTTCAGCGTGCGGTCATCGATGGTTGCGGGAACGAGGAAGAAGTCTCCTGGGCGAAATTCGGCGCCGGCGCATTGCACGGCGCCATCGACCACGGTAAAGACGGCGAACTCGCCCGGCGGACAGGATTCGCGCGGGCCGTCCAGGTTCCATTTCTCGACGTGAAACCATTTGCAGCGCACCAGCGTCTCGCCCTCGGGTACCTGCAGTCCCGGTTCGAAGTCCTCAAAGTCAATCGACTTGAGGGACTCCTCGATGTGGAGCTGGCGCGCCTTTCCATCGAGGCCGACGCGGTTCCAATCGAAAACGCGGTAGGTGGTGTCGCTGTTCTGCTGGACCTCGAAGATGACGTTGCCGGCGCCGATGGCGTGGACGCGCCCGCTCGGCAGGAAAATGGAGTCGCCGGTGCGCACGGGAAGGCGGTGGATGGTCTCGTGGACGGAGCCGGCACGGAGCGCCTGCTCGAATTCGGCACGGGTCACGCCGGAGCGCAGGCCCGCGAAGATATCGGCGCCGCCTTCGTGGCCGATGATGTACCACATCTCGGTTTTCGGTTCGCCTTCGAGACCCGATGCGATGTGCGCCGGGGGATGCACCTGCACGGAAAGGCGTTCCCGCGCGTCGAGGAGCTTGAAGAGCAGTGGAAAACGGGGCGAATCAGGAACGCCCGAGCCGAAAACCTCGGCGCGATGATTGGTCCAGAGTTCGTGAAGCGTCCTGCCGCGGAGCGGCCCGAGGTGGACCACGCTTTGCGCCTCGGCGCGGTCGACGATTTCCCACGATTCGCCGATGCGGCCATGGGCCGGGAGGCGCTTGCCGAAGAGGTTCTCGAGGCTTCGCCCGCCCCATACGCGCTCCATGAAGATCGGCTCGAAGACGATGGGGGCGGTCAGGGGCATCGGGCGCAAACATAAGGGGGAAATTCGAAATTCGAAATTCGAAATTCGAGGGAGAGAAAGGAGCGCGCCAAACGGGGGAGCGCGTTGGAGCAATTCAAGAAAATCTGTGGCCGTGGACTCCGGGACGCAACTGCGGGTTCATGTGAAAGTTCAAGAGTAAGTGCGAGTACACGCTGGCGCGCGGGTGTGGCGCCAGAGGCTAGTTGAACTTGAAACGCGCCGGAGGGGGGTGGGCGATCCGGGAGATTTCCCCCCTGGAAGCTTCGACAATTGTTATTGGCGTCGTGAGCCGACCCTTGCCCTTGCTCCCGGATCGTCGATGAAAGCCTAACCGAGGCGATGGGTTTCTCCAATCAGGAATTTGGAGGTGCGTGGCATGCTCCAAATTCCCATGCCGCCATCGGGGAGTTTTTTGAAAATGGATGAAGTATTCGCTCACTAGGAGAGAAACTCTTCCAGGTCCGCGAAGCTCTGCTTGAGGAATAGTTCACTGGGCATCGGCTGCGGAGCGAATCGCACCGGTAAGCCGGTTTTGGCAAACGATGCGATGTCGATTGCCTTCCTGAGCTCGGCGGCAAGAAGCGGGATTGAGCCGTGATCGAGATCGTGATTCTCCATCCAGTCATGCACGCGCACGATATATCGAAAACACGCGGCCCAATTGACCCAACGCGGAAACGGCGTATCCACCGGCTGCGGCCATTGCAGCAGGAAAAGCCACTTTTCGCGCCGGAGGCCAAAGTGCTTTTCCCGGCCGGATTTGAAAACATGCACATGTCCCGAAAGCTCGAGCTCATTGAGCACGGTCTGGATCGAGCGGGAAAAATAGGCAGTCTCACGGGCGATCTCCGCCGGGTGGCCGGACTCATGCGAAAGCAGCCAGGCGATGACTTCGGCGCGCGATTGCCGGCCAAAGAGTGCGCGCAGCGTGATGAGGAATGTCTCCGGACGGTAGGGCTGCGGACGCTGACTGATGCCACGCAACCGGACTGGGCCGCGCTCCCATCCCCATTGGAGGAAGACTTCGTCCACGCGGTCGAAGGCAGGTATGCCTGGAAAAAGAGGCTTCGGCTTTTTATCGCTGATTGGCGGGCGGTCTTCTTTTCGGAGGGTCGCCCACTTGCAGATGGCGGAGTCGCGCGGCAGGTGCGCGGCCATCGCATTCAGCACGGTGGGGTCACCCAATTCCAGGTCCCGCCGAATGTTGGCGAGTCGCTGCAGGTTGATCCACGAACCGTTCAGCGCCAGCCAATCCAGTATCTCGTCAAAGAGCCGCGCGTCGTGCCGTGCCACGATGGTCGAGAAGAGCAGCAGCGCCTCGGGATCGACGATCCATGGATCGGCGGTCCCGCCATGCCCGGCCACGCCCAAAGCGGACCATTGGCGCCACAGGAACTTCACGATCGTCTCGCGGAAGTGTTCCTTGACCGTGGCGAGGCTATTGGAGGTATTGGATGAGGTCTCCATGGTGAAGCGCTGCAAGCACCCTGCCGAGCACCTGAAGGAATCCATCGGATGGATCCTGGGTGCGCGTCCAGCGAGCGGCGGCGAGCAATTCCTCCGCAGTGGGTTTGAGGTCTTGCAGGTCCTGGTAGTGCCGACCGGCATCCTGGTCAGCGGTGGCATAGAGCTTGAGGTGAATCTGATCGTACCGGCTGATGAAACTGATTCGGAGAAGGGCGCCATAATCCCGTGTGGTCACCCGCCCGGCCAATCCTTCGGGAAGCCCGAGCCGAAAGAACGATTCGTCGGCGGGGCCGGTATTCAACCAGCCCTCGGGCAAGCCGAGTTCGGTCCCCGCATCCCTCGCGTCCTCGAGCAGCCAGTCTGGCAACGGTTTGGCGGGAACCAGATTGCCATCTTCCATGCGGGCCAGGATATCGACATCCCGGGTGGTGGTACGCCGGACCAGTCCCAATGCGAGCAGCGACGACCCACCGCAGACGACAAAATGCTGGGCATGGCGCTGCCTGGCGACGAGCAGCTCGCCAAGAAGCCCCAGAGCCTTGTCTAGTGTTGATTTGTCGATTGTCATGTAGTTTTAAAACACTTAGTACTGGTGTTTTAAAATACACATCTTAATCCCGCATCGCGTCGATGTCGATTCATTTTTCTCTTGCTCCAGGCACCCAGCTCCAAATCGCCCACGGGTGCAATTTGCAGGTGCAATCGCCCAGAATCCCGATTTTCCAGCTTGCGTAAGTACCTCAGTCTGAATGGCCCGCCCGTGAGGAGTCGGATTTCGAAGCTTCCGATCCGTAGGAGATGGCGGCTGTTGCGAGGATCAGGGCGGCGATGGGTTGGATGGCGTGGGTGTATGCGTTTTGGGATTGGTGCCTCCAGGAACTGAGCATTTGGGAGGCGATCAGGAGCAGATAGACGGCGACGGCGGTTTTGACGTAGTTGTGCGCACTGGGCTCGCCTCGCCAGCGGAGCCAGGCTAGGAGCAGCGGGGGGGCCAGGATGACGTAGGTGGCCGATTCGGTTTCGGGACCGAAGAGGAGCATCCAGCAGGCGCCTAGCGTGAGAAGGAGGAAATCGAGTCTGTCCGGCGGCTGGCCGCGGCGCTGGGCGATCCAGAGCCATGCGGCGAGCGTGGCACCGGCGAGGGCTTGGAGAATTGCCCATGCCTGCTGGGTGATTGGGACGTGAAGGAGGCGCAGCAGGAGCCAGAAATCGCGGTCGGTGCCGTAATAATTGAGGGTGCGGCGGGGATCCATTCGGAGCGAGTGAATCCAGTTCACGTATTGGTCGAGGGCGTAGATAGGCTTTTGCAGGAGCAGCGAGAGGACGAAGAGCGATACGAGTGCGAACGCGAGCCGCAGCGGAAATTTGCGCGGGTGCAGGACGGCGAGCAACAATCCGACGGAGAGGGGATAAACCTTGAAGAAGGCGGGTAGGGCGACGCAAAAGGCGGCCAGCAGCCAGCGTTCGTGGCGGCATGCTAGCACGGCGAACATCAGCAGGCCGATCATGAGCGGATTGGCCTGGCCGTTGAAAAAATTGCCGACGGAGAGCGGGAGCAGAAGGAGCCAGGCGTAGACGGCGCTTCGGATCGGCACGGCGGGCGTGCTGCGCAGCCAGGCGGCGAATCCGCCCGCAAAGGCGGCGACGTTGATGAGCCGCCAGAAGACTTCGGCTGGTCCGTCCGGCAGAATCGCAAATGGGGCGAAGAAGGCGGCGGCGAAGGGGCTGTAGAGAAACTCGCCCACCTTTGGATACAAATTCGCGCCGGCGAGCCAGCGGGCGCCGCCGGCGTGGAAATTCCTGTAAACGGAACGCGAGCCGGGCGTGAGGCAGATGCGGACGAGAACTGCCGTGATTGCCGCCAGCCAGAGTCCCCACGCCAGTTGCGGGCTTGCGAGCCTGCACAGTCCGCGCGCTTTGCCGGAATCGGCGGTCATGCTTTATGGGGAGACTTCGATCATCGCCTTGATGACACCTGTGCCGGGGCGAGTCCATGCCGGGAATTCGTCGGGGACGGATGCGAGCGGGGCGCGGTGCGTGATCCAAGTGTGGGTGTTCAGGCGGCCGGCTTCCATCAATTGGATGATGTGCGTGAAATCGGCGGGAAGCGCGTTGCGGCTGGCCATGAGCGTTAGTTCGCGCCGATGAAACTCCGGATCGTGGAAGGTCAGGTCGGCCTGGACGAGGCCGACGAAGACCAGCCGGGCGCCTTGCGCGGTGTAATTGAATGAGGCCATCATCGACGCCGGGCTGCCGGTCGCATCGAAGACCACGGTGGGCAGGTCGCCATTGGTGATTTCGCGAAGGCGCTTGAGCGGGTCCTGGTTCGAGGCATCGATGAGGTAAGCCGGCTTCAGATGGCGGCGGCAAAAGACGAGCCGGTCGGCGTTAATGTCGAGCACGGTCGCGGTGGCGCCGGCTTCGATGGCAAACTGAATGACCGAAAGGCCGATCGGCCCCGCGCCGATGACGAGCGCGTGCTCGCCGGACTCGATGCTGGCGCGGGTGACGGCGTGGCAGCCGATGGCGAGCATCTCGACGAGCGCCAATTGATCCGGGGCGAGCGTGGCGGATTTGTGGAGCATTCGCGCGGGGACGATGAATTGTTCGCGCATCCCGCCATCGACGTGAACCCCGAGGACCTGCATCGCGATGCAACAATTGGTGCGGCCGCGCCGGCAGGCGATGCAATGGCCGCAATGGATGTAGGGCTCGATGGCGCAGTGGTCGCCGGGCGCGACATTGGTCACGGCGGCGCCGGCGGCGAGCACTTCGACGCCGAGTTCGTGGCCGAGGATGCGCGGGTAGGTAAAGTAGGGCTGCTTTCCGGCGAAGGCGTGGATGTCCGTGCCGCAAACGCCGATGCGGCGCACAGCGACGAGCGCCTCGTCCGGGCCGGGTGCGTCCGGAGCGTCACATTCGATGATCGCCAGGTAGCCGGGTTGCTCGAGCCGGATGGCGGTCATTGGGGCCTGCTAAGATAATATGGGTGCATTGGACCCATATTATCTTCACAGGCCCTAGGCCGAAACGAGAATCGTGTTGGCGTATTGGACGGTGTCTCCGGTGCGGATCAGGCCGATGGCGAGCGGGACGCGTTGTTTGAAATCAACGTGGGGCTCGAAAGTGACCGGGATGCCGGAAAGCGCGGTTTGAAATTTCGCGACGGTGGCTTTCGGGTTGGCGCGCTTGAATTCCTCGGCCATGTACGCCTGGCCAATGACGAAATTTTGTTTCACGGCCTCGATGACCTGAAGGACGGTGGGGACATTGTCCACCAGCGAGATGTCGACGGTCTCGATCTCCGGCCAGAACGGAAAGCCTCGGTCGGCGATGACCAGCAGGTTGGTGTGGCGAACACGGCTGAGGAGGGAATTGATATCGGGGTTGAGAATGCCGGATTTGAGCATGATGGCGCGGGGCTTTTTCGCATTCGGCGCGCCCGGGAGGCAAGTTTTACTCGAGGCGCGTATCCTCGCGTTTGCCTAGCACCTCCATGCCCAGCGGTATTGAAACCAATGCGCCGACGATGAAGAGAGCCCAGCCGATGGCCTTGCGTTGATCCGGGTTCAGGTGGTCGGCCAGGAGCAGGGCCAGACCGGCGCCGATGATCGCGCGGGTGCTGGCGATGAGGCCGATTTCGGGAAAGGTGAGTCGGATCGTTTTCATGAGGGAAGTTACGCCTGGCTGGGTGAAGCGCAATCAAGGGTGGGTGGTGGGAAGGAGGCAGTCCGTATTCCCTCTTTTGGGAATAAGTTGACAGAAATGGAAATAGTTGTGCGCAAGGAATTGCGCCCATTGCCTTCATTATGAGCATATTGCGCGCGATTTTTGAATTTATCGAGCACGCTCTTTGTTTGACAACCTGCCGGTGAATAAGTGAGCGTACGGTTTAGCCGGGAGCTATCGCGGCGGCGTCATTCAACTCATGGGTGGCCCGCGCAGTGCTTCTACCGGCCACTGATCCAACCGAATTTACCCAAGAGAATGATTTCACACGCAGAACCCACGGAACAAGGGTTCGCTGCCGGGGAAATTGCTCCTGCACCGCATCAGTCATGGGTTGAGGAGGACGAATTTTCCATCCTTAAGAAGCGCTTCCACCAGTGGATGGAGAACACTGAGAAGAACGAGGAATTATTCCTGCGCCACGTCTATAAGAATGAGGATGTAGTCGAGGGAGATTTTCGTCAGCATCGTCTCGTGTTGTGCAACTCAATGGCGAATGGAGAGTCCATTGCATACGATTTTTTGACTTTTCTTGGAAAGAGCCGTGAGACGGGGCCGGAGACTCTGGCGGAAGCCCTTTCATACATAAAGCGTACCGATCAAAAAGTAGATTCTTTGCGCGCGACATTTTTTCGGTGGCATGGACCGGTGGAGGCGCAAACCGACATACCTCCGGAGTTTATCAAAGGAATGCGTGACATAGAATCGGGCAAGACTGTTGATATGGAGGAAGCACTTAGCAAGCCGGCTCCTGGTGTTCAAATACACGGCCAGCGAGGAGTTCTGGAAGGGCTTTTACGCGTTGCCCCCTGAGCAAAAGGAAAAGGTCCGGAAGGCGTGGGCGAAGTTTATAGTGAATCACAGGGATCCGTCGCTTCGGGTTCACAAAATCAACAGGCTTTCGAGTCTATGGAAAACCACGGTCCGGGCCGTAGAAATCGAGGGAAATCTTCGGGTCACGTTCATTGTCCAAGGCGATATGATAAAAACGGTGAGTATCGGAACGCACGATGTCTACAAGGGGTAACGATCGGTTGTTCGCGCTCAGAGTCGAGGATCATTCCGATCAGCGACTCCCGGAATTTCCGGTGAACTGATAAACTACCCGAAAATCGGTTTGATGTGGCGCTCGAAGAGATTGGTAGTCACGTTGCGGGCGATGATTTCTTCATGGGCTTCGAGGGCGCTGGTGTAGCGGGGGCCCATTTCCGCGGCGACTTTGAAGGCGACGTGGATCAATTGCCGGAAGTGCAGGTTGTACGCGGGGTTCTTCGGATCGTGGCGGAGCGCGGAGGTGAACGCGTGGGAATCCCATGCCTGGACCTGGCCGGGCGAGGGGAGCCGCGCCTGGTCGATGTCGATGACGGGGGCGTAGGGGGCGGTCAATTCGGCGAATCGGCCGGCGGCCTGGGCATAGATGTCCCTGGCGATTTGCAGGCCTTCGCCGCCGGCCTCGGCGAGGCCGATGACTTCCTCGAGCCAGGTGGTGCCGGCGGTTTTGACGTGGAGGCCGGCGCCGTGTTTTTTGATGAGGCGATTGATGATGGGGTAGAGCGAGAACTTGTCGCTGCCGGAGTGGACGCTCAGCTTGAGCGAGGGGGGCAGGCCGAATTCCTTGACCGCAAAGGCGATTACGCAAAGGTCCTCGTCGAATTCCTTCTCGAACTGGGCGAGGTCGCCCACGTAATCGACGCCTTTGTTGAAGCGGCCTGTGAATTTCGGCGCGATGGTTTGCGCGGGGATGCCCTCCCTGGCGAGCATGGCGAGAATGAGGAAGAGATCGACCGGGGTTTGCGGCTTGTCGGTTTCATCGACGGAGCATTCGGTGGCGAAGGCGCCTTCGCCCTTGCGCTCGCGAATGTGCCGGTAGATGGCGCCGGCTTCGCGCGCGGCGAGCAGGAATTTTGCGGCGACTTCGCGGACGCCATGGGCGGTAAGATGGATCGGCTCCCGGATGCCGGGGATGGTGAGCGAGCCGAGATACGGCGTCATGGATTTTACAAAGGAATCAATCTCCTCCGGCGTGGCGGCGTGGCCCACGAAATCGGCGACGTCCACGGTGAAGAAATCGCTCGAGGCGATGAAGCCGTCGACTGTCTTGAGGCCGATGTGATCGGCATCGACATAATAGGCATCCTTCCAGCCGAGCGCGGCGACGGCGGCATCGGCCTCGGCGCGGAGGTCGCCGGGGCTGGTTTTGACGAGGATGTGCTCGCGGTTGGATTTGTTCCAGACGGGGTGGATAGCGAGGCCGGCATCGCGGGCCTGGAGGATGGCTTTGAGCTGAGCCTGGCCTTGGTGGGCGAAGCGGTCGCCCATGCCGAAGGTGAATTTCTCGAGGGTCAGGGACGGGGATCTTTGGGACATAAAGGAGCCTCTGCGGCGAATTTGGGGATATTTGTGAATGCGGGCGCGACGCAGCCGGCTTACGCGGCGGCGCGGGCGGCTTTCGTCTCGCGGACGAATTCGGCAATGCGGGCCATGGCGGTCTTGAGTTGCTCGAAAGAGGTGGCGTAGCAGGCGCGGACGAAGCCTTCGCCGCTCGGGCCGAATGCCGGGCCGGGGACGACGGCCACGCACTTATCCTTCAGCAGGCGCACGGAGAAATCCTGGCTGCTGAGGCCGGTGCGCGCGATGTTTGGGAAAACGTAAAAGGAGCCGAGCGGGTTGAAGCAATCGAGGCCGATTTCATTGAAGCTGTTCACCACGAAATTCCGGCGCAGTTCGTATTCGCGCCGCATGTTTTCGACATCGACAGCGCCATTTTCGAGCGCCTCGATGGCCGCGTCCTGGGCCGTGGTGCCGGCGCAAAGGATGCCGTACTGGTGAATCTTCATCATGGCCTCCGTGAGGATGGCCGGGGCGCACGCATAGCCGATGCGGAATCCGGTCATCGCGAACGCCTTTGAGAACCCGTGGAGGAAAATGGTGCGCTCCCGCATGCCGGGCAGAGAGGCGATGGAGAGATGCCGCGCGCCGTCGTAGGTCAATTCCGAGTAGATTTCGTCGGTGAGCACGATGAGATCGTGGCGGACGCAAAGGGCGGCGATTTTCTCGAGTTCCTCGCGCGTCTGCGTGGCGCCGGTGGGATTGCAAGGGAAATTCATCATCAGCAGCTTCGAGGCGCCGGTGATTTTCTTTTCCAGCTCGGCGGCGGTGAGCCGGAAATTGTCGCGGGCGAACGTGGGCACCGGGACCGGCACGCCGTGGGCCAGGGTGATGCCGGGGCCGTAGCTGACGTAGCAGGGCTCGTGGTAAAGGACTTCGTCGCCGGGATTGACCAGGGCGCGCAAGGCGAGGTCGATGGCCTCCGAGACGCCGACGGTCACCAGCACCTCGGTTTGCGACTCGTACTGGATGCCGAAATTCGCGGCGACGTATTGGGCGATGGCTTCGCGCAGGCGCGGCAGGCCGAGGTTCGAGGTGTAACCGGTGCGGCCTTTTTCGAGCGAATAGATGGCCGCCTCGCGGATGTGCCACGGGGTGTTGAAATCGGGCTCGCCGATGCCGAGCGAGATGACGTTCTTCATCGACTGCACGATCTCGAAGAAATCCCGGATGCCGGAGCGCGGGATGTCGCGGACGTGATGGGCGATGTGCTTTTTGAGGTTCACGGAATGGCGGGGTGGATAAGAAGGTGAAAATTCGAAATTCGAAATTCGAAATTCGAAGTTATGGAGTCACGGCTAGGCGGGGCTCGGATTTCTCGCGAGCAAGCAATGCGCCATTCTCCTTGTAGACTTTGAGGCGGAAATGGGTCGCGGTCGAAAGGACGCCCTGGATGGTCGAGAGTTTCTCGGCGATGAAGGCGGCGATGGATTGCAGGGTGCGGCCCTCGGCGAGCACGAGCAGGTCGTAGCCGCCGCTCATGAGGTAGCAGCTTTTCACCTCGTCGAATTGCGAGATGCGCGCGGCCAGGCGGTCGAAACCGCCGCCGCGCTCGGGGGTGATTTTGACCTCGATGACGGCGGTGACCGAGTCCTCGCCGATCTTGTCGGAATCGAGGATGGCCTGGTAGCCGAGGATGATGCCTTCCTGCTCGAAATGCGCAATGCGGGCGTGGACCTCGGCGACGCTGAGGTTGAGTTCGCGCGCCAAATCCTCGGGAGGCGTGTGGGCGTCTTTTTTCAATAATGCGAGCAGTGCGTCCATGTTTTCGTGGGGGTGGAAATGTGGTTCGTGGGCGCGGGAAAGTCGAATGAAAAGGGGATGGGGAGGGGTATATGTGCCGACGGCAGCATTGAGCGAGTCGATGGTGACCGGATTTTTTATCGATTAACGGCTTTGAGGGGAACGGGGGCAGAATCGACGGCAACAAAGAGAGACAACTTTATGACACCATTCCTTTTCATTTCATTAGCGATCCTTTTGGCGACGATTTTGTCGCGGGAGGGTGCGGTGGCGCTCACGATGGGGATTGTGAACGTGGGCGTCACCGCTGCCTGGCTGTTCTCCGTGCGAATCAATGACGCGCTGGGCGAGACGGTGGCGGATGCTGGGAGCGCGGACCCGAGGATTCACCGGGTGCTGGTGTACGGGGTCGTGGCGCTGGCATTGAGCCTGGGGCGGTTTGCCGTGCTGGAGCTGCCGGCGGCCCTTCGGGGGTCGGGGAAGGGGCGGCAAAATTTTGTCGGTGTCGGCGGGGGTAATGGGTATGATGGACGGCTGCACAATGACATTAGCCAAGCAATCAGAAGCGGCTCAGCCGGGCCAGAGGAGGGCGGAGTTTGGGTGGCCGGGCGGGGACAGGCCGGGAGAATTGCGGTTTGAATGCGAGGTCAGCCCGGAATTGCGGGCCGCGCTGGGGAGGGTGATCGGGCTGGAGGTGGGGGAGTGCGGGGAAATACGGGCGTTGACGCAGCCGGAGGGGGCGGCGGGACGGTACGCGGTCACGGGCAGGGATGGGCGGGAGTGGTTTGTGCGGGTGAGCGCGCGGTGGGGGGAGCCGGGGCTGGAGCGGGAGATCACCGGATATTTGCGCGAGAGGGGAGTGGCGGCGAATCACCTGGCGGCGGCAGGGCTGCGGCTGGAATGGGATGAAGATTGGCTGCGCGTGGATGTTCGGGAGCGGGTGCGGGGACGGCACTTCGATGGAAGCATCGAGGATCTGCGGGCGCTGGCGCGGACGCTGTCGGATTGCCACCAGGCACTGCGGGATTTCCCGCGTGCGGACCGGGTGCGGGAGCTGGCGGAGCGGCGCTTTACAAGCCTGGACGAAACGCGGACGCGGATGAAGGAGGAGCTGGGGCGCGGGCATTTTGGATTTTTCTGCCAGGATACCGCGTGGGGACGGGCGCATGCGGGATGGCTGGGGGTGCTGGCGCAGCAGTTTCAACCGCGGTGCGACCTGCTGGAATCGAGCCAATGCCTGCACGGGCAAATCCACCAGGCGAACGTGCTCTATGCGCCGGGACCGGTGCTGGTGGATTTCGAGGAGGCGGTGCAGACGTACGCGCCGGTGCGATGGGACCTGGCCTATTTCGTCCAGCGCTTTTGCCTGCACGACGGGGTGGCGCCGGACATCGTAAGGGCGCGGCTCGAGGCCGTGCGCGAGGCGTATGGGGCGCCGCTGGGAGACGTGTCGGGGATGATGCGGCACACGGCGTGGCTGTCGATGGTGATCCTGGTGAGATACCGGCAATCGGGCATCGAGAGCCCGATCGCGGAGTACGAGAAATTTGTGCGGCTGGAGGAACAGGCGCGGCAATTGCGCGGGCTGCTGGAGGAATTTGCCGCGTGAGCCTGCTGAAGAAGTTGTTTGGCGCGAAGGAACCGGAAAAGAAGGAGACGCCGGCGAAAAAACCGGACCGGTTTCGCGGGTACGCGGAGGCGTTCGGGAAAAGGTGCGCGATGTGGAGGGAGGAGGGGATGGCGGGGAGCGGCGGGACGCACGCGGCGGTGGTGGTGAGCCCGTGGATTTCGACGCCGGTGCCGTTTTTTTCGCTCGAATGCGCGCTGGCGCTCCGGTGGGCCGGGCTGAAGGTGAGCGCGATCTGGGACAGCGTCGAGATCGTGGGAAATGTGCCGAACAAAAAACACGTCGAGGTGATCGCGTCGGTTTTCCCGGAGCTGCCGCGGGAGATCGCGGTGATCGATGTCTCGCAAGCGGCGATGCGGGCGAGCGAAGCCGACGCGGAGCCGGCGCGGCGGATCGTCCATGAGAACGCGGTGCGCAATGTGAAAGGCGAGATGAACGTGGCGGAGTTTTTCGCGGCGCACCCGGAGGCGGAAGCGAACACGCGGGCGCATTTTGCGCGGATTCGCGGGGTGCTCGAGGCGGGCGGGTTCGACTGGCTGCTGGCGCCGGGCGGGATTTTTGGCGTGAGCGCGGTGTACCTCGAGATGGCGCGCGAATTGGGGCTGCGGTATTCGACCTTTGACAGCGGGCCGGGGCGGCTGCGGCTGGTGCACGACGGGGTGGCGGCGCACCTGGCGGATTTGCCGCGGGCGTATGAAATCGTGAAGCGCGAGATGAGCGCGGAGCGCCAGGAAAGGGCGCGGGAGCTGGGGCGCGAGGAACTCGAGAAGCGGTCGCGCGGCGCGGACGACCGGGCGTTCCAAGTGGCCGCCGCGACGGGCGCGCCGGAGAAGTGCGACGTGCTGATGCCGCTGAATATCCGCTGGGATTCGGCGGCGCTGTCGCGGCAGCGGCTGTTTGCGTCAGTCGAGGAAAATATCGCGGCGGTGCTCGAGTGGGCGGCCGGGAAGCCGGGGGTGACGGTATGCATTCGCCAGCACCCAAGCGAGCGGCGCGAGCATTTGCGCGGCAGCGACAACTGGGAGGGGCTTGTGGCGCGCTTCGCGCACCTCGGCGAGCGAGTGCGATGGGTAGGCGCGGCGGACCCGGTGAACACGTACGATTTGATCCGGGCGGCGAAGGTGGTGCTGCCGCACACCTCGACAGTGGGAGTCGAGGCCGCATTGCTGGGGCGGCCGGTGGTGCTTTCGTCGCGGGTGTACTACGACGGGTTCCCGTTCGTGTGGAGGCCGGGGACGCGCGAGGGATTTTTTGCGCTGCTCGAGAAGGCGCTGACCGGCGGGCTGCAAATCAGCGGCGAGGCAAACGAGGAGGCGGCGCTCGTCTATTACCTGACGCAGCACTGCGCGGTGATGCGGACGCGGTTTACGCCGCAGGCGGACGATTTCCCGCATTGGGTGGAAACGAAGCCCGGCGAGCTATGGGGGTGGGAGGAGCCGGGGGATTTTCTTGAGGCGCTGAGGACGCGGGAGCCGCTGGCGGCAATTCGGGCGAGGAGAAGCTGAAGAATTTCGGATTGCGGATTGCGGATTGCGGAATTCTACAGGTGCCCTTGGTGTTGGTAAAAATGGTAGCGGTCCATGATGGCGTCCACGTAGCCGCGGGTGCTGGGGAATGAGATCGAGCCGCGAAGGTCGTCGGCGGTGGTGCTCGAGCCCTGGTTGGTGTCGTTGACCCATTTGTTCACGCGGCTTTTGCCGGCGTTGTACTCGGCGAGGGCAAAGGTGTCCGGGTCGTCCCTGTCGGCGTAATGCTGGCGGGCTTTTTCAAGGTACCATGTCCCGACTTCGATATTGACCATGGGGGTGAAGAGATCGCCGGGAGCCAGGTTGGGATGTTTGGTCTGGCGGGCCCAATCGCTGGCGGCCGCCACGGTGACCTGCATGAGGCCGCGCTCGCCGTTTTTGCCGACCTTATCGGGGCGAAAGGCGCTTTCCCGCCAGATCACCGCTTTGATGAGCATTGGGTCGGCGCCATATTTTTTCGCGACCTGCGTGATGAGCGCGTCGTAACGATGGTAGCGGGGATAGCCGATCACCTCCTGGAAGGCGTAGAGCGGGTCGGGCGAGGTGCAGACGACTATCGCGAGGGCGGCGATGGCCGCCAGGATGAGGACGATAATGGTGTTGCGGATCAGCCGGAACATCGGTGCGCAAGTAAACGCCGGGTCCGGGAAACTACCATTAAAAAAGGCGCGGAGCGGGAGGGCCGGCGGCGGGCCGCGCGGAAAAACTGCTATGAAAAGGGGCGCCCAACGGGGAAAGTGGAACGGATGTCAGAGCCGCGATACGCGCGGGTGGCGCCCGACCGGTCGGGGCAATCCGCGTTTGACTATGCAATCCCCGAAGACCTGATGGGCAGGGTGGGGATCGGGTCGCGGGTGCGCGTGCCGGTACGGACGCGGCTGGTGCTGGCGACGGTGGTGGAGCTGCTCGAGGAGACCGAAGTCGAAGGGCTGCGGCAGATCGCGGAGGTGCTGAGCGAGAAGCCGCTGTTCAACCCGGTGCTGATCCAGCTCGGGCGCTGGGTGGCCTCATACTATTGCTGCCCGCTGCACGTGGCATTGCGGGCGATTTTGCCGCAGGTGGTCCGCAACGCGGAGGTGAAGGAAAAGCTGCTGCTCTTTGCACGTCTGGCGCAAAAGCCGGACGCCGCGGCGCTGGAACAGATGGAGAAGCGGGCGCCGAAACAGGCGTTCGTGATCGAGTTTCTCTCGGGCCAAAACGAGCCGGTGGCGGTGACGGAATTGATGAAGGAATGCGGCGTCACGCGTTCCACGCTCGAGCAGATGCGCGAGCGCGGGCTGATCGCGCTCGAGCGGCAGGCGGTGCAGCGCGACCCGTACGGCGAGGAGATATTCGTGCACGCGCCGCAACTCGAGATGAACGAGGAGCAGTCGGCGGCGTTCGAGCGCATCGCGGCGGCGGTGAAAGTCCCGGCATTGCACCGGCCGATGCTGGTGCACGGCGTCACCGGCAGCGGGAAGACGGAGCTTTACCTGCGGGCGATGGACCTGGCGTTGAGCTTGGGCAAGACCGCGATCGTGCTGGTGCCGGAGATTTCGCTGACGCCGCAGACGGTCGAGCGATTCAAGAGCCGGTTCGCGCATTTGCAGGGGGAAGTGGCGGTGCTGCACAGCCATCTCTCCGACGGCGAGCGGCATGACGAATGGCACAAGATCAACAACGGCGCGCGCGCGGATCGTGATCGGGGCGCGGAGCGCGGTTTTTGCGCCGATTGAGAAGCTGGGGCTCATCGTCGTGGACGAGGAGCACGAGAATTCCTACAAGCAGGAGGATGCGCCGCGGTACCACGCGCGCGACGTGGCGGTCTACCGCGCGCACATCGAGGGATGCGCGATCGTGCTCGGCAGCGCCACGCCCTCGATGGAGAGCTATCACAACGCGCTCAACGGGCAAGTACGACCTGGTGGAATTGCGAAACCGCGTGGACGAGCGCCAGATGCCGCGCATCCGGATCGTCGATTTGCGCGCCGAGGCGAGCCGCGGCCCGGGCGCAAACATCCTGTCGGAGACGCTCTGCAAGGCGATGCGGGAGCGGCTGGCGAAGAAAGAGCAATCGATCCTGTTCCTGAACCGGCGCGGATTTTCGACCTCGCTGATCTGCTCGAGCTGCGGGTATGTGTGCGAATGCCCGAATTGCTCTGTGGCGCTCACCTTTCACCGCACGGCGAACCGGCTGGTGTGCCACATCTGCGGCAGGACCGAGGTGGTGCCGGCCAAATGCCCGAAGTGCGCCGACCCGCGCATCCGCTACTCGGGAGCGGGGACGGAGAAAGTGGAGGAACTGGTCGCGGCGTTTTTTCCCGAGGCGGTGGTGAAACGGCTGGATGCGGACGCGGTGACGCGCAAGGACTCGCTGCGCGAGGCGCTGCACGCGTTCCGGACGGGGAAGATCGATATTCTGGTGGGGACGCAGATGATCGCCAAGGGACTGCATTTTCCAAACGTCACGCTGGTGGGAATCGTCAACGCGGACCTGAGTCTGCATCTGCCGGATTTCCGCGCGGGGAGCGGACATTCCAATTGCTGACGCAGGTGGCGGGGCGGGCCGGGCGGGGCGAGGTATCGGGCGAGGTGTATGTGCAGACCTACACGCCGTTTCATCCGGCCATCCAATTCGCGCGGCATCATGATTTCCCGGGATTCTACGAGCAGGAGCTCCAGTTTCGGCAGGCTACGAAATTCCCGCCATTCGTGCACATGGTGCTGATTACGCTGCGGTCGGCTTCCGAGACGCACGCGGGTTTTTCCGCGGACACGCTGACGCGGCGCGTGCGCGAGGCGCACAAGGAGGGGCGGCTGCCGGCGGACACGATCATCGGCAATCCCGCGCCGGCGCCGATTTCAAAGAGCCATGGGCAGTTCCGGTTTCACCTGATGCTGCGGAGCGCGCGGATCACGCAATTGAGCAAGGGGCTGGGGGAGATTTTTGCGAAGCTGCCGTTCCCCGAGGAGGTCCTGGTGAGCGTGGACGTGGACGCGTACCAGTTGCTGTGAGGAGGGGGGATGTGCCTGGCTTCCGGCTATGAAAAAGGGCCGAGGCTGACGAACTGATACCGGCGATTATCGAGCATTCCGGCTGGGTGCCAAGGTGAGGACAACAGGTATTTCACGAAATATCGGCAGATGTGTACATTTGCCGACGTTTCGTAATGAAAACCTCCGCTCCAGACCGCCTTCGGAAGGCTGGCCGTGCCATTCGCATTGGTTAGCAGGCACTAATCTTTGCACATGACCTTATCCAGTTAAGTAATATTATTAGTTGTAGCTGGAATTTAATACCATTTGACGGGGCGCTTCGCGTTTCGCTAATCGATGTTGCCGCAGGTCGCTTCGGCGCATTTCCGGGGCGGGAGGCAGGTAACTTCTCATTGAGTAACTGACGATGAAGCCAGCACCCGTAGCAAACACAAATCTGGTTTGTCTGCTCCTCGCGGTTCTCCTCGTCGCGACCGCTCTTCCCGCCTTCGCGCAATCTGTTACCGTCACCGGCAGCAATGGCGCAGCGGGCATTTCCGGCTCCTCCTCCGGCGTGAATGGGACCAACGGCACAGCCGGCGCCTCCGGCTCGAGCGCTCTGGCGGACTCCGGCTTCACCATCGAGGACGCGTTCAGCTCGAACACCGCCACCGCCACGGGCGGCGACGGCGGTCAGGGCGGCAACGGCGGCGCCGCGACCAGCGGCACCGGCGGTAATGGAGGCAACGGAGGCAACGGAGGCGCGGCAACGGCCCAGGCCGGCACTTTCGTGACCAATGAGGACGCCATGGCGGAAGCGGATGCAACGGGTGGGGGTGGCAGTACCTACACCGGCGGCAACGGCGGCTCCGGCGGCTCCGCAAGCAGCGGGAACGGCTCCGGCGGCAACGCCGGCACGGCGGGCGCCGGCGGCTCCGCCACGGCCACGGCCATCGCCGTGACGACATTCGGCAGCGCGACGGCCATATCCGAGGCTGACGGCGGTAGCGGCGGTAATACCGGGTACGGCCCCGGAGAGGGTGGCAATTCCGCCGGCACCGGCACTCCTGGCGCGGGAGCGCCGGGCGGCAACGGCGGTTCGGCCACCGCCTCGGCCAGTGCGAGCAATACCAGCGATCAATCGGTCAACGTCGAGGCCACGGCCGATGGAGGCGACGGAGGCTACGGCAGCTTTGCCGGCCTGACTCCCGGCTACGTACCCGGCACGGCCGGCAGTGGCGGCAACGGCGGCGGCGTTTCCTTCGGCGCTGTCTCCGGCACTTCCACCGGCGGCGGTTCGGTTACCGTTGCCGCAATGGCTACGGGCGGCGGCGGCGGCGAGGGCGTACAGGGTCCGTTCGGCGAGGGCCTGTTCGGCGCTGCGGCCAATGGCGGCAACGGAGCCAACGCGACCCTCGTCAACACCGTCAGCGGATACACCACCGGCGCTCTCAGTCTGACTGAAGAAGCCACCGGCGGCGCGGCCGGCGAAGGCGACAATGACGGCTCGAATGGCATTGCCGGCTCGGGCACAGCCACACTGGTCCTGACCGATACCGTTGCTTCCTCGGTATCCGTCGATCTCGACGCCGTCGGCGGCGCCGGCGGATTCGCCGGCGGCACCTTCGTAAACGTCCAAGGCTCGATCGGCGGCGCGGCGACGGCCTCCGGCACCGTCAGCGCCATCGGCACCATCGACCTGGAAGTGCAGGCCGGTGGCGGCGCGGGCGGCGCGAGTTTCGGCGCCGGCAACACGGGGCCTGCGGGCGCCATCGCCGCCATCGGGCGCGCCATTGGAATCGCCCTGGACGGCACCGACAGCGTCAATGTGACCGCCTTCGACTCGGGCGGCGCGGGCGGCGATGGCGACAACGGAGCGAGCGGCGGAAACGGCGCTGCCGCTTCGCTGGTCAATGTCGTCGGAGGATCGGCCCCCGAGGGCTATCTCTCGCTCGAGGCAGGACGCAACAGGCGGCTCCGGGGGCGCTGGCGATGTCCTCACCGGCAGCGGTGGCGCGGCCTCGTCCACTCTCGCCTTTACCGGCACCGCTGAAAGCTCGGTTACTCTGACGCTCGATTCCAACGGCGGCGGCGGCGGCTCGGCCAACGATTCGACCGCCGCGAACGGCGCCAATGGCGCTGCGGGCACAGTCACGGTCACCGCGACCGACGGATACTCCGTTGAAATCAACGCGAGTGCGGCCGGCGGGTATGGCGGTGCGGCCTACTCCGGTTTGGGCGGCCTTGGCGGCCCGGCATCCTTCGGGTCCACCCTATTTGCTTCGTCCACCGGGAGCGGCCCGGTGACCGTCGCCGGATCTGCCGCCGGCGGCAATGGCGGGGCCAGCTACACCGGCACAGCCGGCCTGGGAGGGTCCATCACTTTGACGAACGGTCTCGATGCCAGCACCGGCACCGCCGGCTCGATCAGCCTTCAGCAGACGGCCATGGGTGGCGCTGGCGGCACCGGACAGAGCACCGGCATCGCCGCCAACGGTGGGGCCGCCACCAGCAACCTTTCCTCGACCAAGGATGTGAGCGATCTCGACGTCGAGACCCAGGCGCTGGGCGGCGGAGGCGGAGCGGTTGCAGGCAACGGTCTGACCGGAGCATCGGGCGGCAACGCAGTCGCCACCGCCTCCGCGTTCAATTCCGGCGGCACCGTCAACTCATCATCCGCCACCGCCCGCGGCGGTTACGGCGGCGACAGCAGCGGGTCGTCAGGCGCCGGCGGCAACGGCGGATCCGCCACGGCCACCGCGTCCGGCACATCGTCCGAGCCGCTGGCGCTTGTGAGCATCAACGCCCAGGCGACCGGCGGCAACGCGGGCGGAGCGGGCGTCAGCGGCACGTCGGGCACGCCCGGCGCCGTCTCTGCCACCGCCTACGGAGCTTCCACCGCCGGCGGGGAGGTGGATGTCGAGACCGATGACGACGCGGGCACGGGAGGCGCGGGCCAGGGGAGCGGCGCCAATGGCGGCAACGGCGGCAGCCTCAGCGTCACCAATGCGGTATCAGGGTCCACGAGCGGCTTGTTGTCGCTGAGCCAGTATGCCGGCGGCGGCGGCGGGGGCTCGGGCATAAGCGGTACGCCGGGTGTTGGCGGTACCGCCACGTCCGTGCTGACGGTCCTGGGGAATCCGGGTGGCGGCGACCTGACGCTCGAGAGCGATGCCGATGGCGGATCGGGCGGCTCGCAAGAGGGGAGCAGCGGCGCAGCCGGCATCGCCGGACCTGGGACGGCGTCGGTGTCGGGTTCGAATGCCAAAGACATCGATTTCGTCGCGTATGCTTCCGGTGGCTTCGGGGGCAGTGCGAGCTTCGGTTCCGGCAATGCCACTGGCGGAGGCACCGGCACCGCCAGCGCCAGCGGCACCAGCGGCGGCAATGTAAGCATCCAGGCTGTGGCCAGTGGCGGCAATGGCGGGAACGCTTCATCCGGCAATGGAGGCGCGGGTGGAACTGGTTCGTTCGGGAGCCTCATCACGGGAGTTTCCACCTCCGGCACTGGCAGCGTCGGCGTGAGCACGGAGGCCACGGGCGGCAACGGGGGCCAGAGCACCAGCGGCACGGCAGGGCAGGCCGCGTCCATCTCCCTGACTAATTCCGTGGACGCCACCAGTTCCACCGGCGGCTCGATCTCGCTGAGCCAGACCGCCCAAGGCGGCAACGGCGGCGGCACCACCTCCGGCGTCGCAACGGCGGGCGGCAATGCCACCAGCACCCTCACCAGCTCGAAGAACGTTGGGAGCCTCTCCGTCGCGACATTTGCCAACGCGGGCACCGCCGGCGTCAACAGCGGCGCCACCGCCTCCGGAACCGTGGGCGGCATTGCGTCGGCCACTTCAAACGCCACAAACTCCGGCGGCGCGTTGACCTCCGCTGCCACGGCGTTGGGCGGATACGGCGGAAGCGCCTTCCATGCCGGCAACGGTGGCAACGCCTCTGCCGTCGCCACCGGTACATCGTCCTCGTCCCTTGCCCCCGTCACCGTCGATGCGAGCGCAGCCGGCGGAAACTCCGGCGTCGCTGAGCCGGGCGGGTCCTCAGGTGTCTCGGGGAGCGCTTCTGCCATCGCATACGGGGCATCGACCGCGGGCGGCGCGGTGACCGTGAGCGCGGTTGATAACGGAGGCGGAGGCGGCGACGGATTCTATTTGGGCGCCAATGGAGGCAACGGCGCGGCCGAGACCATGGTAAACGACGCGAGCGGCTCGACCAGCGGAGTGCTCAGCCTCGGCCAGGAGGCTATTGGCGGCGCGGGCGGATATACTTACGAAGGGACCTCTGGAAATGGCGGCTCGGCAAGCTCAACGCTCACCAGTTCCGGCAATCCTGGTGGAGGCGCGCTGGTCCTCTCCAGTACTGCCTCCGGCGGCAATGGGGGATATGACTACACCGGAGGAACCGCCGGAAGCGGCGGCGACGCAACCGCCGTCGCCACCGGCAGTGACGCGCTTAACGTCACGGTCACGGCCAACGCCACGGCAGGCGCCGCCGGACCCCTCTACACCACCGGCACCGCCGGGACCAATGGCGCCGCGAATGCCACCGCCACCGCGGTCGAAACCGGCACCGGCACGGCGACCGCCAGCGCCTCGGCGCTTGGGGCGAGCGGCAGCGCGAGTGCATTCTCCGTCGCTTCCAAGGGTGTATTCACTTCCGGTTCCCTCAGCGGCGTCGCTCCCGCCTCGCTCAATGGCAACACCGCCGAGACCATCTTCTCGATCGGCCAGGCTGCCACGCCGCTGCTTTCCGCCAGCGGCGTCCAGGCCGTCGCATTCGCCGCCGGCTCCCCGCTCGCGGGCGACGTCAACACCGCGCTCAGCGGCGAAACCAATGTCACCGCCGCCGGCATCAACGCCTCAAACGCGATCGCCCTCATGGTGATGGGCGGCGCTTACTCTACGACCGGGACGGGCGTAGCGGAGACCTTCGATTCCAGCATCAGCTTTACCCTCGGCTCATTCTCCGCCGGCACGCTGAAGATCGGTTTCCTGAGCACCGAAGCCGACTTTCAAACTACCGACAGCCTCACCTTCAAGCTTCTGGTCGGCGCAACCACGGAGATCAACCAGACATTCACCACCCTCATTTCCGCCCAGAACTTCTTTCAAGACAAGGCCATGTCCCTTGGCGCTTTCAGCGGGAATACCACAATCACAATCCAGACGGCTTTCACCAGCCAGACCGAGGGCGACATGTACGACACCCAGTTCATCGTCGCCGACGTTGTCCCCGAGCCATCCGCATCCTGGCTGCTGCTCCTGGGTTGCGTCCCGCTATTCATGATTCGCCGCCGTGTGAACCCACGCCCGGCAAAGAAATGAAATAGTGTAGCCGTGGATTTCGGGAGGCGACGGCGGGTTCATGTGAAAGTTAAGGAGTAGGTGCAAGTGCACGCTGGCGCGCGGGTGAGGCGCCATTAGCTTGAAACGCCTTAATGCGACGCGCGGGCGGGGAGGAGCACGGTTGCCGTCGTCTTGCCGGGACGGCTCTGGAGGCGAATCGAGCCGCCCAACTGCTGGACGAGGCCAAGGGCGACGCTGAGGCCGAGGCCCATCGAGTCGCGCTTGCTCTTTGTCGAATAGAAGGGGTGGAAGATTTTTTCCCTCGATTCCTCGGGGATGCCTTTGCCGGAATCGGTGACGCTGATGAGAATCCAGGAGTTGGGGCGGGAGCCGTTGGCGCGGCGGGCGCGAATGTGACCGCGGGCGGGTTTGGCCTGGGATTTGACGGAGATTTTGACCACCCCGTGGGCCGGGCTGGCCTCGCAGGCATTTTTGACGATCTCCTTGAGGGCGACCCGGAGCCGCGAGGTATCGACCCAGAGTTCGGGCAGCCGAGGCTCGCACTCGGAGTGAATCTGGATGCCGCGCTCGACGAAAAGGTGAAGGGCGGGAAGGAGGGTGCGCAGGAAATCCTCGGGGGCGACCTGGCGCCAGACGGAGGCGCTCGAGGGACTCGCGAGCGCCTTGGTGCGGTCCATGAGGCGGGAGGCCGCGTCGGCGCCGTCGCGGACGCGGATGAGCCCGGCAACGACCTCGCGGTCGAGGTTTTTGTCCGCGATGAGCAGGCCGAGGTAGCCGTGACACAGGCTCAAGATGTTGTTCATCTTATGCGTGAGCCCCCGCAACAAATGGTCGTGAAATTCGGACTGCTCGATACGCATGCCTGCAAAAATGAGGTAGCAGGTTGCTTGCCCGTGGAGGCATCTCTTTTCAGCCAAGTCAGCCGTTGGCCGAGAACCGGGTGACCTCGCCGCCGGTGATGGGGATGAGAGCGCCGGCGCCAGTGCGGATGAGGAGGGCGCCTTCCCGGTCGAGGCCTTCGGCGATGCCTTCGATCACCGAAGCGCCGGTGGCCGCGGAAACCCAGCGGCCGCGGAGGCAATCGGCCTCGGACGCCCAGGCCATGATTCTATGGAAGTCGTTTGAAACGAGTGAGATGGATTCTTCAAACGAGGCAAGGATGGCGGCGGCGAGGGCGTTGCGGTCCTGGGCCGAGTCAGTCTCGATTTTCAAGGAGGTGGCCGTAGTGTCGAGGGGCGGGGGAAATGAGGATTGGTTGACATTCAGGCCGACGCCGGCAATGGCGAAGGGTTTGTCGCCGGGGCTGCTCTCGACGAGGATGCCAGCGAGCTTGCGCCCATAGGCATAAATATCGTTCGGCCATTTCAACATGGTTTCCAGGCCGGCAAATTCGCGGATGGACTGGGAGACCGCGAAGGCGATCCAAAGGGTGAGCCGGGGCCATTGGGCGACGGGAATTTCCGGACGGAGCAGAACCGAGAACCAGAGGCCGGCGCGGGATGCGGATTGCCAGCGGCGGCCCAGGCGGCCGCGGCCGGCAGTTTGCTCCTCGGCAAAGACGGCAAGGCCAGCGGGCGCGCCCTGGCGGGCGAGGCTGCCGACCACGTCGTTGGTCGAGCCGGTTTTCTCGAAGACGAGCACATCGCGAATCCAGCCGCCCTCCGGCAGGCGCGAGAGAATGTCATCGGCGATGAGCCGGTCGGGAGACGAGAGCAGGTGATAGCCGCGATGAGGATGATGCTCGATTTCGTACCCGGCCTCGATCAGCAGCGCGATGCGGGCGGCAATTTCGGCAGGATCGCCCAGTTCCTCGCCGGGAACGAAGCCGCCGCGAAGATTGCGCAGGATGGCGGCGTCAGGGGAAGCGGGCATCAGGCCGGGGCGAGCTCGAGGGAGAAATCGATCGAGCCGGCAGAATGGGTGAGGGCGCCGACGGAGATGAAATCGACGCCGGTCAGGGCGATTTCGCGCACGGAGGCGAGCGTCACGCCGCCGCTGGCCTCAAGTTTCACCGGCGATGCGCCGCGCAGGCGGACGGCCTCGCGCATCTGCGCGGGCGACATGTTGTCCAACAGAATCATGTCGATACCGGCAATGGCCAGGAAAACGCCGACCTGATTGAGCGTGTCCGCCTCGACTTCCACCTTTACGCCGGGATGTTCCTCCCGGAAATGGGCGACGTGGCGGCGCAACGCCTCGGAGTCGGCGGCGAGATGATTGTCCTTTACCATGACCATTTCGTAGAGGCCGAAACGGTGGTTTTGGCCGCCCCCGGCGCGGACGGCGGCTTTTTCCAGGGCGCGGAGTCCGGGAGTGGTCTTGCGGGTGTCGAGGATGACGGCGCCGGTGCCGGCCACGGCATCGACAAAGGAGCGGGTGAGCGTGGCCACTGCGGCGAGGCGCTGGAGGAAATTGAGGGCGACGCGTTCGGCGGTGAGGATCGAGCGGACGGCGCCGGAGATTTCGAGGACGCTCTGGCCGGGTGCGGCGGGCTGGCCGTCGGGGATCACGACGCGGATGGAAAGCCCGGGGTCGACCCGGCGGAAAACCTCCGCGGCGGTGTCCGCGCCGGCGACAATGGCCGGTTCCCTGGCGAAAATGCGGGCGGAACCGCTGAGGCCGGCGGGAACGAAGTACTGGCTGGTAAGATCGCCGGCTCCGATGTCTTCGCCAAGGGCGATGTCGATGGGGTCGTGGTTCATGGGGAATTCAAATGACGGGACCTGGCAAGGTATAGCCTGTTTGGAACCCGAAAAAAAGATGGTTCGGGCGGCGCGTGCCCAAGGAGTTTGATCTCGAAAACAAACTACACGCGCCAACCCGAACCTTTCCCCCTAAACAGTAAGCTTTGACAGGGGTGTGTGCCGGGCGTTCAAAAGAAAATTGAAAGGAAAATTCGAAATTCGAAATTCGAAATTCGAAGGGGGTGAATAGCTGAAGGGGCGCAACGGGTTAGAGGGTGTGGGACTGGCTGGTCTTGCGGTGCCCGTCGAAGCGCCAATCCTTCGAATTTCGAGTTTCGAATTTCGAATTTAGCCGGCCTCAGGCCGGCTTCATTCCATCGAGTGCCAGCGTGGCACTGCCGATGATGCCGGCGTCGTTGCCCAGGGCGGCGGAGACGACTTTGAGGTTCTCATAAAACGTCGGCATGGTGGTGGCGCGGATGGTGCGCAAGATCGGCTCGAAGAGGAGATTGCCCGCCTTGGCGACGCCGCCGCCAATGACAATCGCGTCGGGGTTGAGCAGCCAGACCACGTTGGCAAGGGCGACACCGATTTCCAGGCCTAACTGAGCCCAAAGCTGCAGCGCGACCGGATCGCCGGCACGGGCCGCGGCGTCGAGGGCGGCCGGGGTGCATTGCTCGGGCGGGACCATTTTGCCGGCCTTCTCGTAGAGCTGGCGGCCGCGCTCGGCGATCTGGGCGTTGCCGACGTATTTTTCCAGCGCGCCGAGATTGCCGTAGTTGCCGGTGCGCCCCTGGAAATCGATGCTGGTCTGCCCGATCTCGCCGGCGCCAAGGCCGCTGCCGCGAAAGAGACGCCCATCGAGGATGAGGGCGCCGCCGACGCCCGTGCCGAGTGTCATGCAGACGACGTTCCTGCCATTGAGCGCGGCGCCGTAGCGCCATTCGCCGTAAGCCATCGATTTCGCGTCGTTTTCAATGGCGGCGTGCAGGCCGGTGCGCCGGCGGAGGATGTCGCTCAACGGGACATCGTTCCAGCCGGGAACATTCGAGAGACGATGGACGATGCCCTTGACGCCGTCGACGATGCCGGGCAGGCCGACGCCAATGGCGACGGTGTCCGGGCGGGCGCGGCGCAAATCCAGGATGCGGCTGAGCAGCGCCTCGATGATCGAGGAACTGTCGCCGGTGTGGAGGGTGTCGATGGCCTCGGCGCGCTGGATGATTTCGCCATCCTCGACGAGGCCGGATTTGATGGTGGTGCCGCCGAAGTCAATGCCGATGGAGGGAGGCGAGGGCATGGGAGGAAATTCGGATTTCGGATTTCGGAATTCGGAATTCGAAAGAGTTGAATTTGGATCGGTTTGGGGATGGTTGGAAGCGGGAAGATCAATTCATCCGCGCGCCGCGCGCGGCTTATTTTTCGAATTTCGAATTTCGAATTTCGAATTTTCCGCAAAGTTCAGGTTCGCGATGATTCTCAGCCCTTCAAGCGTCAGGTTCGGATGCACCGCGCCGATTTCCGGCAGTTTGGCGGCGATGAGCTTGGCGTAGCCGCCGGTGGCGATGACATGGAGGCGGCGGACGCCGAGTTGGCGGCGGACCTGGGCGAGGATTTCGCGGACGAGGCCGCGGTAGCCGTAAACGGCGCCGACGAGCATGGCAGCGCGCGTGGATTTGCCGATGGCGGAAGCGGGTTCGGCGGGACGGATGCGCGGGAGCAACGCGGTGCGCTGGAAAAGATAATCGGTCATGGCCCCGAGGCCGGGAGCGATGACGCCGCCGATGTAATTGCCCGCGGGCGAAAGGATGTCGAAGGTCAGGGCGGTGCCGAAATCGACGACAATGGCGGGCGCGCCGTAGAGCTCGAGGACGGCGGCGGCGTTGGCGAGGCGGTCGGCGCCGATGGTTGCCGGGCGCGGGTAATCGATGCCGGCGCCGAGATTGAGTTTCGAGCTGACGACCAGCAGCCTGCCCGCGGCGGCGTGCGCCGCCAAGGCCCGCCGCGCCATGCGGCCTTTCTCCGGGACCACCGACGAGAGGACGACGTACTGCCCGGGGCGCGCCATTTTCGCAACGTCGCGCGGGGTGAGCGAGGCGGTGGGCAGGCGCGAGACGCGGCGCAGCGCGCGCGGCGTCGCGGCGGCGAATCTCGTGAACGAGTTGTTGATGTTGATGAGCAGGTACTCGGCAGTGGAAGCGGGGCCGCGGGGCATCGGGATTGAGTATTGTTGGGCTGTGTGTAGGCTGTCCCGCGATGTCTCACAATCCCCAAGTCCGCCCGCGGCGGTTGCGCGCGACGGCGGCGATGCGCGACCTGGTGAGGGAGAACGCGCTGCGCGAGGGCGGTTTCGTGCTGCCGCTCTTCGTGAGCGAGAAAGTGACGAAGGCGCGACCCGTGGCGAGCATGCCGGGAGTGTCCCAGCTTCCGCTCGACGGGCTGCGGCGCGAGGCGGCGCGGACGTGGAAACTGGGGGTGCGCAGCGTGTTGTTGTTCGGCATTCCGCGGCACAAGGATGAGCGGGCGTCGCAGGCGTACGCGGAGGATGGGATCGTGCAGCGCGCGGTGCGGGCGCTGAAAAAGGATCTGCCGGAGCTGGTGGTGATGACCGACGTCTGCCTGTGCGAATACATGAGCCACGGACATTGCGGGATCGTGCGGCGCGAGGGTGGGCGGGTGCGGGTGTTGAATGATGAGTCGGTCGAGTTGCTGGCGAAGACGGCGCTGTCGCACGCGCAGGCGGGTGCGGACATCGTGGCGCCGAGCGACATGATGGACCGGCGGGTGCGGGCGATCCGCGAGGCGCTGGACGGCGCGGGCAAGGATGAGACGGTGATCATGAGTTATGCGGCGAAATTTTCTTCGGCTTACTACGGGCCGTTCCGCGACGCGGCGGAGAGTGCGCCGGCGTTTGGGGACAGGCGGACTTACCAGATGGATTACGCGAACGGCGACGAGGCATTGCGCGAGGTGGAGCTGGACCTGCGTGAGGGCGCGGACATCGTGATGGTGAAGCCGGGTTTGCCCTACCTCGATATCTTATGGCGTGTAAAGGAACGCTTCGGCGTGCCGACTGCGGTCTACAATGTAAGCGGCGAGTACGCGATGGTGAAAGCCGCCGCCGCGCGCGGCTGGCTGGATGAAAAGAGCGTGGTGATGGAAACGATGATGGCTTTCAAGCGCGCGGGAGCGGACTTGATTATCACTTACTGGGCGCGCGAGGTGGTGGGGTGGGTGGGGAAAGAGTAGGTTCCATTAGTCAGGCTTGGATGCGTATTTCATGCTCGGGGCGAAGAGTTCCTGGTAGATGAGTTTCTCGCGCGCAGGCCGAGGGCGGCGAGGCGAGCGTTCGAACCGGGAGAACGAGATTGGTGCTTTCTTCAATTTTTCCGCAATGTACTCTCCTGCCGGATTGACCTACTTATGAATCCCCTCCGCAATTTCTCTCTTATCCTGATTGTGATTGCCGCGGCGATGTTCGCATCGCACAGCCCCGCCCATGGGGCATCCGCCGGTGACGCGCCGTACAAAATCGTCCAGACCTCACAACTGATGGGGACCGGGCGCATTGATTATGTTTATGCCGACAGCGGGAATCGCCACCTCTATGTGCCGCGCGGCGCTTCGGTGCTGGTGTTCGATCTCGATACGCTGAAGCCGGCCGGATCGATTCCCGGCCTCATGGGCGGGCACGGCGTTGCGGTCGATGCCGTTTCCGGCCACGCATTCTCCAGCAGCGCACCAATCATCATGTGGGATGCGAAGACGCTAAAGACGATCAAGACCATCAGCGTGGAGGGGCGTCCGGACGGGATTTTGTTCGAGCCGCTGACGGAACGCATTTACATCCTCAGCCATGAAGCGCCCAACGTAACGGCGCTGGATGGCAAGGACGGTTCCATCGTCGGCACCATTGATCTGGGCGGAGCGCCCGAGCAAGCCGCCAGCGACGGCCAGGGGCATGTCTATGTGGACCTGGAGGACAAGGACAGCATTGCAGTGGTGGATGTGAAAACCATGAAGGTTACCGGGACTTACAGCCTCGGCGGTCAGGGTGGCGGCCCCGGCGGCCTGGGATTGGATGCCAAAAACCAAATCCTGTTCGCCTTTTGTCACGAGCCAGCCACGGCCGTCATTCTTAGCGCCGTCGATGGGAAAATCCTCGCGACGCTTCCGATCGGTCAAGGCACGGACGGGGGCGGCTTCAACCCACAAACAATGGAAGCCTTCAGCTCGCAGGGGGACGGGACTCTGACCATCATCAAAGAAAAAAGCCCGACAAGCTTCGCGGTGGAGCAGACGGTGAAAACAATGCCCCGCGCGAAGACCTGCACTCTCGACACCGAGACGAATCATATCATTGTAATTGCGACGGATCGCCCCACACCCCCGCCCGGTGCATTAACTCCCGCGGGGGCGCCATTGGCGGCCGCGGCTTCGCCGGTTGCAGCCACCTCCGGAACGGTTCAAAGCACGGGGACATCCTCTCCCAGCGGCGCGGGTGGACCTGGTCGCGGCGGGTTTAATGGACGACGCGGAGGAGGAGGAGGCCCGGGGATGCTGCACATTCTGGTTGTGGGCCGTTAACGCCCTCAATGGGCGGCGGGATTTTGGGTTGGCAGATCGATAAAAGGCTAAATTCTCTTTCGCAGGAATTCGAAGGCGAGGTGGCCGATCAAGGCGGTTACCAGGGCGATGATGAGGTTGTCGGGGGTGACGACGATTTTAATTGCCGTCCATAGACTCATGTTCTGAGGCGATGCGGTGGCGACGTATTGGCCCATCAGGAGATTTGAATAGAAGAGGAAGATGATGAAGCTGATTTCCACTACCGCTCTCCAGAACGGAGCCATTTTCGGGAAGCGATGTGTTGTATTATGCTGTCTTTGGTTTTCGTCCATGGCGACTCAGAATCGTGCCGGAAGCGCGCGCCGATAACGACGGACGCCGACGAAGGGCGGGAACATCACCGGGCTGAGACCCGGGATGGGCCTGCGGAGGCTGCGCTGGAAGGCCGTGATTGTGATGTCCCCAATGGAGACATGCGGGCCGCATCTTTTCCAGCAAAACCGGCTGGAATCGGCGAAGGGACGAGGCTTAGACGGCTTTTTCGCCTGTTTCCTCGGTGCGGATGCGGATGGCTTCGTCCACGTCGAGGATGAAGATTTTGCCGTCGCCGATCTTGCCGGTCTTGGCGGAATTGATGATGGCCTTGACGGCGGTCTCGACTGGAGGGATTCAGGCGAGGACGACCTCGAGCTTGATCTTGGGCAGGAAGTCCACCGTGTACTCGCTGCCTCGGTAAATTTCGGTGTGGCCTTTCTGGCGGCCAAAGCCCTTGACCTCGGTGACGGTCATGCCTTCGATGCCGAGTTCGGAGAGGGCGTCTTTGACTTCTTCGAGTTTGAACGGTTTGATGATCGCTTCGATTTTCTTCATAGGGACTTATGGGGTTGAGCATAGGGAAGCCCGGGCTCAAAGGATATAACCTTCTTCGCCATGCTCGGTGAGGTCGAGGCCGATCGATTCGGTTTCGGCGGGGACCCGGAGGCCGACGAGGAGCCGGACCAGCGCGCCAACAAAGAGGGAACCGACGATGGCAATGGCCATGACGATGAGGATGGCCTTCAACTGCTCGATCCAGAGCGTCCTGCCGACGATGCCGGCCAGGTGGATCGGCCAGGCGCGGGTTCACCTCGGTGCTGGCCATGAATCCGGTCAGAAGCACGGCAATGGTGCCGCCGACGGCGTGAACGCCGAAGGCGTCGAGCGCGTCGTCAAAGCCGAGCATCGCCTTCAGTTTAACCACGGCCAAATAGGGGAAAATGCCGCCAATGATGCCAAGGATCACCGCATCGGAGGCGGTGACGTAGCCGCAGGACGGGGCGACGACGACCAGGCCGCCGATTGCCCCGGAACAGAAACCGAGCACGCTCGATTTGCGCGATTGGACCCACTCGGCGAAGGCCCAGACGGAGGAGCCGACCGCGGCGGAAATGGTGGTGACCATGAAGGCGTTCGCGGCGATGCCGTCCGCGCCGAGCGCGCTGCCGGCATTGAAGCCATACCAGCCGACCCAGAGCATGGCGGTGCCTGCCATGCAGAGCACCATCGAGTGAGGCGGCATCTTTTCCTTCCCGTAACCCTTGCGCTTGCCCAGCATGATGCAGAGCACGAGCGAGGACCAGCCGCTGGTCATGTGAACGACCATGCCACCGGCAAAATCGATGGATTTGACGGCGGCGGTGCTGTTGCCAATGCCGTTGATGCAGCGCCGTCCGAGCCCCAGACCATGTGCGTGACCGGGATATAAACGGCGAACATCCAGAGGCCGACAAAAAGGAGCACGGCGGCAAACCGCATCCGCTCCGCGACGGCGCCGATGATGATGGCGGGCGTGATGATGGCGAACATCAGCTCGAACATCGCGAACACATTTTGCGAGACCCAGTGCGAGGAGGTGACGGCGGCGTTGGGGGCCGAGGTCACGTTGTGCAGCATGGCGTAACGAAGGTCTCCCATCCATGGCGTGCCGCTGGCGAAGACGAGGCTGTAACCGACGGCCCACCAAATGATAGTGACCATGCCGGCGATGCCGAGACATTGGGCGAGCACGGAAAGGACATTCTTGCGCCGGACGAGGCCGCCGTAGGAAAGGGCGAGGCCGGGCAATGTCATGAGCAGCACCAGCGCGGCGGCGGTCATCATCCAGGCATTGTGGCCGGGGCCGGGAAGGCCGTTGATGTCTCGGGCCCGGCTCGCCGGGATCGGAATTGGCGACGTAGGCTTCCAGCGCGTCGAGGCGCTGCTCGACGGTGGGGGTGGGAGTCGCGGCGGGCGCCTGGGCGGGCGGCTGGCAATGGGCGTGTGGCGCGGCGGCGAGGAGGAACAGTCCGCAAAGGGTGGCGGCAAGCGATAGGGCTTTCATGACTCCTTGTGTTGCATATTTCCATCCGCCAGCCCGGCGGGCCATTGGGTCAGGACGCCGGTAAAGCGGGTGCGCCAAAAGGTTTCACTTGGAAGATGCCGGGAAGTCAACCCCGAGCGTCCTGAATCGTCAGATTGAGGAAGGCCGGATCGGGCAATGGAAAGCGGCCTGGGGCGGGAATTTCAGGGCTCAGAGAGCTTTCTCGCCGATTTCCTGCGTGCGGATGCGGACGGCTTCATCCACGGGCGAGACGAAGACTTTGCCGTCGCCGATCTTGCCGGTGCGGGCAGCTTTGACGATGGCGGTCTGGACGCTGCTGACCTGGGAGTCCGCGAGGACGATCTCGATTTTGATCTTGGGCAGGAAATCGACCGTGTATTCGCTGCCGCGGTAAATCTCGGTATGGCCCTTTTGCCTGCCAAAGCCTTTGACCTCGGAAACAGTCATGCCGTCGATGGCGAGTTCGGCGAGGGCGTCCTTAACGTTCTCGAGTTTGAAGGGTTTGATGATGGCTTCGATCTTTTTCATAGGGCGGGAGAGATGAAGCCGCAGTGAGGCGGGATCACGCCGCGCGCGAAGAGCACATTTTGTGCCCTGACGGAGAATGCCAACGGGCAGAGCGCAAGGAGCCCGCGGAAAGGGCCCGGCGCTTGGCTATTTCGGGGCAGATTGGGTAATTCGTTACAGCGTGGAGCGCGCAAGCAACGGACTGCCGGGGCGGTTATTGCCGGCTCAACAAGAAGCCCTGATCCGCCTGTTTCTGATCAAAGAAGATGAGCTGTTTGCGGCCCTCGATTTCCACGATGGCGCAGCTTCCCTTTGGAAAGAGAGCGAGAAGTTGCTCGTCGGTCATGTGGGGGATGCCGGGTGTGGGTTGAACGGGCGCGGCGGCGACGGGATGCGGGGTGGCCGGTGCGGGAGCGGGATGGCGGGTTTGCCAGATGGCGACGGCGGCAGCCAGCAATACGGCGGCGGCGGCGAGGCCGCCTCGGAGGCTTCGACGGAGTCTGCGCCGCCCGCGGAATGCCTGGAGGCTGCGGTGCTTGAGCGAGGCGCTGAGGGTCTGCCATTCGTCGTCGGCGAGCGCGGCGTTCAGCAGGATGTTCTCTTCGGAATCAGGAGCGTTCTTCATGGCGGAGATGATTCAATATCCGGTCTTTTACTTTGCGCCGGAGACGGGCGAGCTGCGACTCAATGGCCTTGTAGGTCTGGCCGTTTTCATCGGCGATCTGCTGCAAGGGCTGCCCGTCCAGATAAACGGCGCGCATCAATTCGCGGTCGGCGGGCGGTAGTTCGTCCAATGCCTTGCGAAGCGCTGCGGAGAGACGGTGCTCATCGGGGAGCGCGTCGGAGGGTTCGAGGCGCAGGGCCTCGATGGAGATGATATCGGGGGCGCGGCTGTGCTTACGGCAATGGTCGACGAAGGCGTTTCGCGCCACCTTGCGAAGCCACGCCCAAAGCCGGGTTTCGTCGTCGAAGACCTGGAAGCGCTTCGAGAGTTTCAGCAGGACGGTTTGCAGGACTTCGCGCGCTTCTTCGTCATTGCCCCGCGCGAGCACGAGGAGGTGCTTGTAAAGGCGGAAGCTGTAGAGATCGTAAAAGCGGGTGAAGGCTTGCTCGTCGCCGCGGCGGATGGCGCGGGTGAGGGCGGCGAGGTCGTCTTGCGCGGCGCCGGGCGATTTGACGCGAGCGGGGTCAAGAGGGGCGCTGCCGGCTTCGTGAAAGGGGAAACCCACAAAGTCTGAAAGGCGCGCTGTGCTCTCGGGTTGGAAGCCTGGCATTGAATGGACGCGGCCTAGTGGCTGCCGGCGGGCGGGCTGGCGCCCGGCGTGGGCGAAGGCGCCGATTCGGGTTGCGCTTGGGCGACCGCCTGAAAGGCCGCGACGACCGAGGCTACCATGTCGATGTAGCTTTGCGAGCCAATCGCCACGAGGTTCCTTGTCCCGGGATTCAATTGGATGGTTCCGTCGAGGGGTTGCACTGACGCGTTCTCACTGCGCCTCATGAATGACTCCGCCTCTTCTCGAGAGGTTTCAATTTCATCTTCCATTGCGTTCCAACGTGCCTGAGGTATCGCCGCGAGGGAGAGCGCCCTGACCTTTATTTCTGATTCCGGGGAATCCGGAGGATTCTTCTGGGGTATGAGTATAAGGGCGTCCGGATTTGCCGCGTCGCCTTTCCAGATCCACTTGCCCATGGAGGGATTGTTCTCGGCCAGCCAGTTGTATGTCTTCAAGATGTCTTCGGGCTGCCGGACATAGAGTATGAATCGAGGAACCAAAACGCGATATTGCGGGTCTGAGAGCGAGGCGATTGCCTCCCAGGGGAGGTGAAAGTGCTCACTGGCAGCGGTGATCAGCCTCCAGGCGGGGCCACCGCCGAACTCGAACAGGCCGCTCTGCTGCGGCGGTCCGTGTGCCTTGGTCCAGTCTATCACATCCTGCAGCGCTTTGACGCGGCGCGCCACGTCCTCGGTTTCGGGGTTTTGACCGTTGGGGTTGGTTTTCGTCAATTCGGCTTCGCGGGCCTGCAAATCGGCGAGTTCCTGCTCCGGCATTGCTGCGTTCGCGCGCTGATCCTCAGCCTGCGATCTCCTTAAAGCAGTGATCTGCGCTTCCAATGCCAGCACGTCGGGGTTGTTGGGACCGGACTTTGTCCGGAGCGCGGCCAGTCGCGCTTCCAACTGATCGAGTATTGTCGCCTCCCTGGTTAATTTATCCCGCAAAACGGCATTGCTTTGCGCGGCGGGTGGGGTTTCGTCCTGCTGCTGAGCCGGCAGGGATGGCGCGACGATGAGGAGACAGGCCAGGATCGAAAGAGCGCCAAGGGTGCATTTGGAGGGCATGGGTATATCCGGTTGATTGTTCCGTCGCGGCTGTTGCATCGCCGCTTCAGACCCCAAGACGCCGGGAGGGCGCGCAATCCTTCGAGAAATCGAGTGCTACGCGCGCGGATGGGCCTGGCCGTAGGCTTTTTTCAGGCGCTCGACGGTGACGTGCGTATAGATTTGCGTGGTCGAGATGCTGGCGTGGCCGAGGAGGGCCTGGACGCCGCGCAGGTCGGCGCCGGCATCGAGCATGTGGGTGGCAAAGGAGTGGCGCAGCTTGTGCGGGCTGATCGAGATGGGGATGCTGGTGTGGCGCAGGTATTTCTTGAGCAGATTGCCGATGGCGACCATTGAGATACGGTGGCGGCTCTTGGAGATGAAGAGCGGTCCGGCGCTGACGGCGGCCTGGGAACGGTATTTCTGGATCGCCTCGAGCGCCGGCGCGCCGACGGGGACAACCCGCTCCTTTCGGCCCTTGCCCAGGACGCGGACCGATTCGGAATAGGGATCGACGTGGGCGATGTCGAGCGAGGCGAGTTCGGCGAGGCGAAGCCGCTGGAATAGAAAAGCTCGAGGATGGCGGCGTCGCGAAAGGGAGCCCAGGCGGGCGCCTGTTTTTCGAGCGGGGCGCGGAAGGGCGCGCCGAGCAGCTCATCGATCTGGGCAATGGTGAGGACGAGCGGGAGCTTGCGTTCGAGCTTCGGAAGCTGGACTTCCTTGAGCGGATTGCGCGTGAGGCCGTGGCGTTCGGAAAGCCACTTGTAAAAGGTACGCAGCGCGGCGAAGTGAAGCCGGATGGTGGCGCGCGCCGCGCCGTCTTTCATCAACTGGAATAGGAAACGGCGAAAGTCGTCCGCGGTGCATTTTTTCCAGGGCGGGGGCTTTGCCTGCTCGCGGAAGGAAGCTCAGCGCGTGCCGGTAATTGAGAAGGGTGCGCGGGGAGACGTGGCGCTCGAACTCGAGGGAATCGAGGAAGGAGTGGAGCAGCGGATCGGAGGCGGGCTGTTGGGGCACAGAGCTCCATCAGAATAGGAGAGAAATTCGAAATTCGAAATTCGAAATTCGAAGAATTTGACCCGCTCCGCGGGCGCGAGGTGGGTTGGCCGCAATCCGTCCTATCGGAAAATCCAGCATAGCTTCGAATTTCGAGTTTCGGATTTCCGATCCCGCTCGGCGGGACGGCTACTTCCGGCCCATGGGCTCCGTCGGCAGATGCTCGGGCTGGGCGGTGAGGCGACTTCGCCCGGTACGCGCGGTGGCGCGCTCGAAACGAAGCGAGGCGGAGCGCTGCTCGACGCCGTCGGGAGATTCGGCGACGATGGGGATGCCGTAGTTGCCGTCCGGGAAACGGAAATGGAAGCGGAAAGTGCCGTCGCGCGAGCAGCTGCATCTGGCTTGCCGTCGATCCAGACTTTCGCGTCGGGATGAGTGCCGCCGTAGAAAATGACCTCGGCGTTGAGGTGCATGAAAAATTGCCGCGCCCCTGGCCGAAAGGCTGCGCGCTCCAGCTTGCGCCGAGGCCGGTGGTCCAACTGGTGACCTCCGAACTGAACGCGGCGCCGAGCCCGCCGGCGGCATAGGCGCTGAAGAGGCTGCTCTCGATCGGGCCGAGCAATTCCGCCATGCGGCTCTTCGAGACGAGTTCGCTGGCGCTTTCGGTCGAGAGTTTCTCGAGCAATTCCCTGCGCAACAACTGATCGATCTCGGCCGAGCCCATGCTCAGGCGGTCCATGATTTCCGAGCCGAAAAGCGCGGCGAGAATCTGGCGCTGCTCCTCGGTCCACTCCGGCGGACGGCCCGGCTGGAAGAGGAGCCGGCGGCCTTCGCCCTGGAGGCGCGCCAGCGCGGAGATGAGGCTCTCGCCTTCGCGCATGTGGCTGCGCACCATCTCGACGAGCCGCTGGAAGGTGAGATGGATCGGCACGGTCGCAAACTCGGCGTCCGAGGAATCGGAGAATTTATCCTGTGGCGTGGCGGCGGAATCCGAGCGGGCGATGGAAATCCATTCGCCGTCGGCGCCAACGCAGCCGAGTTCCGCGTAATAGGTCGTGCCGGCGTCCTTTGCGGGGATGTACCAGTTGCGGGCCTCTGGATGGATCTCGCTTGTCAACTCGATGCGCGCCGCCGGCCTTGAAGAGTTTCAGGAAAAATTTGCCTTCGGCCGCCTTCGACTGCCAGGCCGACCAATCGACATCCCAGTAGGCGAAGAGCCAATGCGGATCGCGGGCGATGAGAAAGAGGGTCGTCGCGCCGTAGCTGCCTGGCAGATCGCCCAGGTCTTCGAATGCGGGCGCGACGGGCGGCGGGGATTTGCTCGCGCGAAGTCTCGAACTTATGAATGGCCGGATCGGACAGAGGCTGATCGCCGAGCGGCTCCTTGGAGATTTGAAACGCGCCGTTTCTCTTTGGTTTGGCGGCGTCAGAATCGATCTGAGGTTTTCCCTGAATTTGAATTTCCCATAGATAATCCTTCGCGCTGCCTCTTCTTTAGGCACACGCGAATTGCCTTTTGCGGTCTGCTGGAGCGAATAGTCAAACATAATTTTGTGACAGAAATGTGACGCATTTGGCGGATTTATGGCGGATTGCCGATTCAGGTGTTTGAAAAATCGACTATCACGCTCGGTAAATGCCCCTTTTATTTCGCGCGAGGGATTCCCTTACCTTTTGCGCAAAACAATCATGCTGATCAAACGCGTCATCCCGTGCCTGGATGTCCATGACGGGAAAGTCACCCGCGGCGTGCAATTCGGCCGCGCCGAGGCCGGGGAATTGCGCAACGTGGGCGACCCTGTGGAGCTGGCGCTGCGCTACGACCGGCAGGGCGCGGACGAGATGGTTTTTTTCGACATCACGGCGAGCGCGCACGGGCGGGACAGCATGATCGATGTCATCGAGCGGAGCGCGGACCAATGTTTCATGCCGCTGACGGTGGGAGGCGGCATCCGCACGGTGGATGACATGTACGCGATGCTGAAAGCGGGTGCGGACAAGACGAGCATCAACTCATCGGCGCTGGCGACGCCGGAATTGATCCGGGCGGGCGCGGAGCGATTCGGCAGCCAGTGCATCGTGGTGTCGATCGATTGCAAGCGGGTGGCGCCGGAGCGGTGGGAGGTTTTCTCGCACGGCGGACGCAAATCGACCGGGCTCGAGACGGTCGAGTGGGCGCAGCGGGCCGAGGAGCTGGGAGCGGGCGAGATCGTGCTCAACTCGATCGACGCGGATGGGACGAAGGCGGGATTCGATATCGAGATCACGCGGCGCGTGAGCGAATCGGTGGGCATCCCGGTGGTGGCCAGCGGCGGGGCGGGCAAGCTCGAGCACATGGCGGAGGTGCTTGAAGGAGGGGCGCGCCGACGCGGTGCTGGCGGCGAGCATTTTTCACTTTGGCGAATACACGGTGGGCGACGTGAAGCGGTACTTGAAGGGTGAAGGAATTCACGTGCGGATTTGACGCGCGGGGGGCGGCGGACGCGGCCCATGGATTCGAGTGCCAGTTAGTAACTGGCACTTATGCCCTTGGGACCATTACGCGGAGGAATTTTGGCTGGACCTTGAAGGTGACGGGCAGGTTGCCGATGACGTCGCCGTCGGCTTCCACGGGGACGGAATCGGCGCTGGTGACGCGGACCTGGGCGGTCTGGAAATATTCCACGTCACTGAGCGCGGTGTGATTGCCGAGCATGATGGCCTGGAGATAGCGGACGATATCGAGGTAACCGAGATTCTTGAAGATGAGCACGTCGAGCAGGCCGTCATCGATGCGGGCGCCCTTGAAGAGGACAAACGGGCCGCCGTAATAGCGCCCGTTGCCGATGAGGACGAACGATCCCTCGCGCGTGCCGCCACCGCCTTGACGGTGAGGCTTGGGCGGTTTTTTCGAGGCGATTTGCGTGGCGGAGATGATGTAACTGAGCGGGCCGAGCGTCCTTTTGAAATCAAAGCTGGTGGCGGCGACGATCTGGGCGTCGAAACCGATGCCGGCGAGCTGGACGAAATAGCGGTCGTTGGCGCGAAGGAGGTCGACCGGCTTGCGTGGCCGTGCTCGATGACATCCCAGCATTTGCGCAGGTTGCTGACGGGCAGGCCCAGTTCCGTGGCGAAGACGTTCATGGTGCCGAGGGGGAGCAGGCCGAGCGCGGTTCTGGAACCGGCGATGCCATTGACGACCTCGTTGATGGTGCCGTCGCCGCCGGCTGCGACGATGCGCTCGCAGCCCTCCGAGGCGGCTTCCCGGGCGAGGGCGCGCGCCTCGCCGGGGCCGTTGGTGATGCGGACGTAGGCGCGCGAGGAGAGATGCTCGATCTTCCGGCAAAGCGCCCGCGCTCGCTCGCTGCGGGCGGTGGGGTTGATGATGACCAGGATGGGGCTCATGGGGAGCCGCGGGAAAAAAGGCTCGAGAGGCTTTTACAACATGGTTTGAGCCAATTCCGCTTTATTTTCGAGTCACCGCCGTTCGGCCCGGCAGAGTCTCGCGCAGCCCTTGCCTACTTTTCGGACAGCCTCTAGGTTCTTCGCGCAGTGCGAAAATTGCCCAAGGGATTGCTGATCGTGGCCGGCGTCATCCTGGCCCTGGCCGCGGCCGGGATGCTGGCGGTGAACCTGTACGTCCAGTCCGCCGGGACGCAAAAACGGATCGAGCACGCCCTGAGCAACGCGCTGAAGGCGCCCGTGCACATCACCAATACGACGGTGACGCCATGGGGCGGCATCAAGGCGACCGGCATCACCGTGCCGCAAATGCCGCCGGCGCAGGGCAATTTCCTGGATGCGGCCAGTTTCAGCGCGCATTTTGACTGGTGGGCGCTGCCGAGGCGCCGGTTTGACGCGAGCGAGCTGTCGCTGGACGAGCCCCACATCGAGTGGTTCCAGGGCCCCGATGGCCGGTGGGTGCTGCCGCGAGCCACGCCGGCGCCACAGGCTCAGAACGCGCCGAAATCGCCCGCGGGGCCGCCGAGCCCGCCGTGGGAGGTGAGTGTGCGCAAATTGATGGTGGACGGCGGGGCGTTCGATTTTTGGGATGAGAGGGGGATGCGGGCCCTGGAGTTCGCGGGTGTGCAGTTTGATTGCGTGAACCCGAGCGCCGCGGGGACGGATGGTCAGGCTTCGTGCGCCAATATTTCACTGCACGACAAGTTCTTTTTCCACGACATGCGGACGAACTGGAGCTTCGAGCGCGGGACTCTGAAGCTTTCAGATTTCCAGACGGGAATCGCGGGCGGGCAAATCCGCGGCGACGCGCAGATGGCGACGCAGGCGCGGCACAGCCCGTTTACGGCGGAGGTGAATTTCAACGGTGTGGACGCAAACCGGTTGATGGTCGAGGCGGGCCAGCCGGACGGGCAGATCAGCGGGGAACTAAAGGGCTCGGTGAGCCTCAGCGGCAACTCCGGCAAGACGAGCAGCATCAACGGCAGCGGCGCACCTCGAGCTGGCTGGCGGGAAAATGCAGAACATCGAGTTGTTCCAGCTTCTGGGGCATGGATTGCAGATTCCGGAGCTGGTCGAGCTGAACCTGAAGACGGCGACGGCGGACGCGCGCGTTACGAGCGGCGTGATCAACGTGGACAAGCTGGTGCTCGAGTCGGACCACCTGCAATTGACGGCGCACGGGTCGGTGGGCGGCGGAGGCAGGCTGGGGCTCGACGCGCGGCTGACGATCGACAGCGACATCAGCAACAGGATTCCGCCGTTCCTGCTGGACTATTTCAAATCGGGCGGCCCGGACAATTCGCATTACATCGATTTTGCGATTGGCAATACGCTGTCGCATCCGAAGACCAACCTGCTCGAAAGCCTGCTGGGGGAGAGGATCGAGGGTCAGATGACCGACCTGCTCAAGACGATCCTTGTAAAAGAGAAGAAGCATTCCTCATCGCCCGTACCCGTCCCGGCGATGACGCCGCCGTGAAATCAGGATTTTTTATGATCCGCAGATTGACGCAGATTAACGCAGATTTTTTAAAAGAAGGGACGAATGCCGCCCAAATAAATCTGCGGAAATCTGTGTTAATCTGCGGATTCAAATTCCGCGGATCATGCGGGTGATCGCCGGCATCGCGGGAGGGATTCCATTGGTGGCGCCGAAGACCGGCATGCGACCGACGATGGACCGGGTGAAAGGGGCGATTTTTTCGAGCCTCGAGCCGGGGCTGGAGAATTCGCGCGTGCTCGATCTTTTCGCGGGCGCGGGGACGCTGGGCATCGAGGCGCTGAGCCGCGGGGCGAGGGAGGCGGTGTTTGTCGAGAAGGAGGGGCGGGCGGTCGAGGCGATCCGGCGCAACCTGGAGAAGACGCGGCTGGCGGGCGCGGTCGTGCAGACCATGGATGTGTTCAGCTACCTCGATCGGCTCGCGCCGATAGGGGCGTTCGATTTCATTTTCGCCGACCCGCCCTATGCGAAGAAGCCGGGCGAACGCGATTTCGCGCCGGAGTTGCTCGCATCCGCGCCGCTGGTGGAGGCGCTGGCGCCGGGAGGGATTTTCATCCTGGAAAAAATGCCGGGGCAGCGGCTGGCGCCAGGCAGGCGATGGGAATTGGTGAGGGAGCGGCGTTACGGGGCGACGGAAGTGGCTTTGCTTCGCGCTCGAGCGGCTGCTTAGATTGGGTGAATGGCTCGCAAACCGTCCGCCGCGCTGCCGCTGCTGATTTACAACCTATTTTTCCCGTCCGCGCTCCTGTGGATGCTGCCGGGCCTGGCGCGGCGCATGATCCGGCGGGGCAATTACCGGCGGAAATTCGGGCAGCGGTTTGCGCGCTATGACGACGCGGTGCGGGCGCGGCTGGGGGCGGGGCGCGTGTGGGTGCATTCGATTTCCGTGGGCGAGACGCTGCTGGCGCTGCGGTTGATCCGCGAAATGAGGCAGTTGCAGCCCGACCTGCGCGTGGTGCTTTCGGCGACGACGTCGACCGGTTTCGCGCTGGCGGAGGAGAATGCGTCGGAATGGCTCGAGCCGATTTACAACCCGATTGATGCATGGCTGCTGGCGCGGGTGGCGCTGGATGCGATCCGGCCGGAGCGGCTCATTTTCATCGAGGCGGTGTGGCCCAATCTGCTGGCGCAGGCGGCCGGGCGCGGCATCCCGACGGCTTTGGTGGCGCGGCTCTCGCCGCGGTCGGAGGCGCGGTTCCGGCAGTTTCGTTTTTTGACGGGGCCGGTTTTTCGGCAGCTCGACGCGATCTCGGTGCAGGAACCGGAGGATGTCGAGCGGTGGAAATCGCTGGGCGCGGCGGCGGAGCAAATCCATGTGACGGGCAACATCAAGTTCGACCAGCCGGCACGGCATGACGATCGCGCGGCGCAATTCCGGAAGCTGCTCGATCGGCTGTCGGTGCCGGCGGATGCGCCGGTGTTGCTGGGGGGCAGCACATTTCCCGGCGAGGAGGGAATGCTGGCGCGGATTTGCGCGACATTGCGGGCGGAATTTCCAAAACTGTTCCTCATCATCGTGCCCCGGCACGTGGAACGCACGAACGAGGCGGCGGCGGAGATCACGGAGGAGGGGTTGACGTTTGCGCTGCGTTCGGCGGAGGGAGAGCGGGCGGCGCCGCCCGATTGCCTGCTGGTGAACACGACAGGCGAGCTGCGGGCGTGGTACGAATTGGCGACAGTGGTGTTTATCGGCAAAAGCCTGAGCCGGGCGGCGGCCGGCGGGCAGAATCCGGTCGAGCCGGTCTTCGCGGGCAAGCCGGTGATCTTCGGGCCGCACATGGAGAATTTTCGCGCGGTCGTTTCGCGGATGCTCGAGGGGGGCGCGGCGGTCGAGGCGCGCGACGAAGCGGCGCTGGGTGAGGCGATAGCCGCGCTGCTCTGCGATCCCGCGCGCCGGGCCGCGCTGGCGCAGCGGGCGGGGGAAATCGTGGCGGCGCACGCGGGAGCGACGGAGCGGACAGCGCGGCTTGTGTTGGGAGGATCCGGAGATTTATGAAGACGACCGTGCGCTGGGGAATTCTGGGCACGGGGGTGATCGCGCGGAAATTCGCGCGGGGGCTGGCGGACTCGCGCACCGGCCGGCTGGCGGCTGTAGGCAGCAGGGCGGAAGGGACGCTACGGGCGTTTCTCGCCGATTTTCCGGCGCGGGGGCATGGGTCGTACGAGGCGCTGCTGGCGGACCCGGAGGTGGACGCGGTTTATATTTCCACGCCGCATCCGATGCACGCGGAATGGGCGATCCGCGCGGCGCGCGCGGGAAAACATATCCTTTGCGAAAAGCCGCTGGCGATGAACGCGGGCGAGGCCGCGGCGATGATCGACGCCGCGCGCGAGGCGGGCGTTTTTCTGATGGAGGCGTTCATGTACCGGTGCCATCCGCAGACGCGGCGGCTGGTGGAATTGATTCGCGAAGGGCGCATCGGCGGAGTGCGGCTGGTGCAGGCGGCATTTTCATTTCGCGCGAGATGGGAGCCGGCGAGCCGGCTGCTCGATCCCGCGCTGGGAGGCGGAGGCATCCTGGATGTGGGGTGCTATGGCGTATCGATGTCGCGGCTGATCGCGGGCGCGGCGCAGGGCAGGCCTTTTGCCGATCCGGAGAAGGTGAAGGGAGCGGGGAGCATCGGCGTGACCGGCGTGGATGAATTCGCGGCGGCGGTGCTGGAGTTTCCCGGCGGCATGCTGGCGCAGGTGGTGTGCGGCGTGCGGGCGCCGATGGAGAACGTGGTCCGTGTATTCGGCGAGGAGGGGCGCATCGATGTGCCGAACCCGTGGGTCATCAACGGCGGCGAAGCGGGCGAGAGCGTGCTGGTGCTGCGCCGCGAGGGCGAACCGCCGCAAGAAGTAAAGGTGCATGCGGACCGGAGCATTTACGCGATCGAGGCGGACGCGGTGGGCGAGGTGATTACGGCCCGGGAGTCGCCGGCGATGACGTGGGCGGACTCGCTGGGAAACATGAGGACGCTGGACCGGTGGCGGGCGGAAATCGGGTTGCGGTACCCGGGTGAGTGAAGCGCGGGCGCATTAACTAATCCTCTTTTTGACTTGCGCTTTTCGGGCGGCGGGTATTTTTCGCTGAATTGAAGGAACGGGTATGTCTACAGAGCAGGAGATAGAAGAATTGAAGAGGCGGCTGGATTTGCTAAGGGACCAGGCTGAGGATGAAGTGCGCCGGAAGCTGGCCGAGGCGCGGCGCGAGGTGGCCGACCTCGAGGAGCAGCTATCACAGGTCACGGGGCGGCCATCTGCCAGCCAGATCAAGGCGATTGGCGACGGGGCCGGGCCGCGGAGGCGCCGGGCATCGATCAGCGACGAGGAGCTGAAGGATCAGATATTGCAAGTGCTGACCGTCGCGGGCGGGAATGGGATCAACGCGAAACAGATAGCGATAGCGGTGAACCAGGCGCCCGCGCGGGTACGGCAATTCGTCGCGGCGAACCCCGCGGTGCTAAAACGCGTCGGCAGCGGGCCGGGCACGAAATTTTACCTGCCGTAGAGGCGGCTACCGGAGCTCCGCGTGGAGCGGCTCGAGGTCGTGGTCGCTGCGGGCGAAATCGCGGTAACGCTTGTCGAGGGCAAAGCTGCGGTGGAGGGCCTCGCGAGCGGCATCGATCTGGCCGAGGACGCAGGAGTAGCAGGCGAGATTGTAATGGAAGATGGCCTTCTCGCGCAGCGAGGGCGGCGCGGAGAGGAGCGCCTGGACGGCTTCGCTGGTTCGGCCCATTTCGTGAAGGCAATAGGCGGAGTGAACCCAGCCGCCTTCCTCCTGAGGGGCCGCCTCGGCGAGCCGGCGCGAGAGTTCGAGGGCGTCGGGCCAGTTGCGCTCGTTGATGAGGATGAGGATCCGCATCTCGAGGACCTGGGGCCGGCGCTGCGCTTCCGGTGTGAGGCCGTCGAGTTCCCCCCACGCCTCACGCCAGAGGCCGAGTTCATGGTAACCTTGCGCCGCGAGGACTCGTTTTTGGAAGTCTTCCACCGGACAATTAATTGCAAAGGTCAAGAAGAAGGCAAGGGAGGAACAAAAAATTCGATCCCGCGATTGCGGGACGAAATTCGAAACTCGGAATTCGAAATTCGAAGGGTTTGACCCGGCGGGTGGGTTGGGATTGGATGGATTGCGAACCTTCCAGGAAATCCAATACTTTGAATTTTGGATTTCGGATTTCGAATTTTTCCCATATGCCCGCCTCGCAGACCAATGTCCTTGGCACGCCGATCGAATGCTGCTGCCTGCGGCCGCTGACCGGCTTTTACCGGGACGGATATTGCCGGACCGGGCCCGGCGACGTGGGGCTGCACACGGTGTGCGTCGAGGTAACGGATGAATTTCTGGCGTTCTCGCGTTCGCGGGGCAACGACCTGTCGACACCGGTTCCGGAATATGATTTCCCGGGGCTGGCGGCCGGGGACAAATGGTGCCTGTGCGTCACGCGCTGGATGGAAGCGCTCGATGCCGGCATGGCGCCGCGCGTCTGCCTGGCGGCGACGCATATCTCGGTGCTTGAGTTTGTGGACCTCGAGGAATTGAAGCAGTACGCGCTGGATCCGACGTAGCGCGGGCGGCTGCCGGAGTTTTCAATTCGCTTTTTCCCAGCCGATCCATGTGACCAGCGGGGCGAGCGTGGGGCGTCCATCGTGGCGCCAGGTCCAGGGAGGGAATTGCATTTTGCCAATCGGACAAATGCGCGATGCGCCGAGTGCGGCGGCGTGGGCGGCGCCGGCGGCTGTGTCGGGCCAGATGGCGATGGTGCTGAGAAAGGGACGGGCGGGGGCGATGGCGGCGGCGAGGTTGTCCGGCATTGGACGGACGAAGATGACGCGGTTGAGGACGGATGGGGAGAAAGCCGGGTCGGCGTCGAAGATGACCAGCCAGGAGGCGGCGTTTTCCCAAATGCGGATGCGTTGTCCGAGGGCGGCGCGGAAACGGGCGGTGTCGCGCACTTCGGCGATGGCGGCGGCTTCGGAGAGGGTCAGCTTTGCCCGCGGCATCGTTCGCGCGATGGATTCCATTTCAACGGCGAGGTGGGCGGCATATTCCTCGGGGCGGTCGGCGACATAGATGCAATGGGGCGAGAGGCAGCCTTGCTGGTCGAAGAGCGAGACGTCGCGCGCGGCGAGTGGGGCGGATTTGAACGCGGCGTCCTTGAACACGAGACCGAGGCTGATCCGGTGGCCGTAGCCGAGAAAAATCTGGCGCGGTCCGGCGAGGGCGCGGAAGTGGGCGACCGTTTCATCGGAACCGAAGACGATGATGGCGTCGGCGCGGCCGGGCCAATCGCGCGGAAGCGTGCGCGAGAATTCGATGCGTTTGCGCAGCGGAGCGGGCAGGGCGGCGGCGAAGGCTTCGGCTTCGGGCAGGCCGGTGGCGGGGAGCTTGCAGAGATTGTGCGAGCCGAGCAGGAGGCCGCGGACGAGGGATTGCAGCGCGGCGTGCGGCGTATTGCCGGCGACGATATGGAGAATTGTCCCCGGCGCGACGGCGCGCAGCAATTGGCCGCCGATAATCTGGAAATTGTCGAGTGCAGCCTTGTGGCCCAATTCGGCGCCAACCCAATCCAGAAGCATTTCAGCCGAAGCGGGCCCGAGCAAATGGCGGAACTTCCGGCAGGCTTGCGCAATGGCGCGGGCGCTTTCGGCGGTGGTCAATACCGAGCCTTGCGCCCTTGCGGTCCTGTTCGTGGGGCGCCGAGTCATGATGTCAGCATTTCATCGGCGGCGCGGGAGCAACCGCGTGGGAGGGCGGCGGGATCGCGGCCGAGCAATTCGAAATGCGTGCCGCGGCGAATGGCGATGTCGCGGGTTTGGATGGCCAGCACGGAGCCGAGATTGGCAAGGTCGTAAATGCGCAGCAGACCGGGTTCGCCGTCGGCGGTTTCGAGGCCGGTGGCCGGGTCGATGACGATGGCGCGCACCCATGGGGGCGCGACGTGGGGCTGGCCGAGGCCGCGCGAGTAACATTGCGAACTCAACTCGGTCATGCCGTATTCGTTGATGACATTCGAGAGATCGAGGCCGAGGCGCTCGCGGAACATTTCATAAAGCGCCTCCTTGGAAAGGGAGCGACCGGAACCTTTGTAGCCGCCGGTCTCGAATGCCATGCTGCCGGCGGGGAGTCGGAGCGGTTGCATGCTTTCGAACCAATGCAGGAATGCGAGCGCGGTGCCGAGCAGGAGAACGGGCCGGTTTGCCCGGATGGACTGATGGAGCAGGGAGCGAAGTTTTTCGGAATCGAGGCTGCCGCGGGAGTTGATGCACCAATGCCGCGTGCCGCGAGGGGCGCGGGCCTTCAGCACGCCCATCATGTGGGAAAGCGAGGAGTGCGGCGCGGCGGCAGGCGGCGGGATGAGAAGGATCTGCGGCAGGCGGGGCAATCCGAACAAATCCCACGCGCGAAGGATCGCCTCGTCATAGAGGCGCAGCGAACGGAAGTGATGGGTGCCGCGGGCTTCGCCGGTGGTGCCGCTGGTGCGGAACGACGCGGCTTCGTCCCCGGCGGGAAAGGCGCGCAGCGGCGCGAACTTGAACGCGGCCTGGGGCAGCGCCGGAATGGCGCGCCAATCCTTGCAATCGTCCACGCCGAGTAAACGGCAATACTGATCGTAAGGCTTGTTGTGAGCGCGCTGAAATTTGAACACCTCGAGCGCCAGATCGTCGAAGGCGGATGGGTCCGCCGCGGCGATGGCCGCGGAAATCCGATCCTCGAGTTCTTCGAATTTCTGGCTCTTTTTCAAGTGCAAGGGCATTTAAATTTATGTCTTCTGTCGTCCCTCCGGGACTTTTCGCGCTATTGCACGATCACCCCGGGCTGAAGCCCCGGGGCTCTCTGGCATCCCCTCCGGGGACTCTCAAAGCGGCTGCTCTATTTGTGAGTCCGCCTAAACCGCGGCTCCGAGCCCGAACGCCTCGTGCGCGACGTTGGCGGCTTTTTCCACCGCGCTTTCGTCGAGGATCACCGCGATCTTGATCTCGGAGGTCGAAATCATCTGGATGTTGATGCCCCGTCGCTCAAGGCCTCGAACATCTTCGCGGCGACGCCGGAGTGGGAGCGCATGCCGATGCCGACGACGCTCAGTTTCGCAATACCATCCTGGGCGATCATTTGCGGCGCGCCGATCTCCTGCACGACGGGGCGCAGCGCGCGGTCGGCCTTTGGGAGCTCGTCCCTGCTGAGCGTGAACGAGATGTCGGTGGTGCCGCTGAGCGAGACGTTTTGCACGATCATGTCGATGACGATGTTTGCCTCGGCCAGCGCGTTGAAGATGAGCGCGGCGACGCCCGGTTTGTCGGGCACCTGGACGATGGTGACTTTTGCCTGGTTGCGTTCGACGCTGACGCCGCGGATGACGACGTTTTCCATGCCTGCGTTTTCTTCTTTCACGGTGGTGCCTGGGTTTTGGTTGAAACTGCTGCGCACTTCAAAGACGACGCCGAATTTTTTGGCGAACTCGACCGAGCGCGACTGCATTACTTTCGAGCCGCTGCTGGCCATTTCCAACATTTCGTCGTAGGAAATTTCCGGGAGCATGCGCGCGGTCTTCACGATGCGAGGGTCGCACGTATAGACGCCGTCCACGTCGGTGTAGATCTGGCATTTGTCCGCGTTGATGGCGGAGGCGATGGCGATGGCGGTCAAATCGCTGCCGCCGCGCCCGAGCGTGGTGATGCTGCCATCGGAGGTCGAGCCCTGGAAGCCGGCGACGATGACGATGATGTCGTCCTTCAAATACTGGCGAATCTGGCGCGGGGTGATGTTCGCGATTTTCGCCTTGGTGTGGACGCCGTCGGTCACGATGCCGGCCTGCGCGCCCGTGAGGGAGACGGCTTTCTTGCCGAGCGAATTGATGGCCATCGCAGTGAGCGCGATGGTCGTTTGCTCGCCGGTCGCGAGGAGCACATCCATCTCGCGCTCGGCGGGGTTGACGGAGACTTCGCGCGCGAGCCGGATGAGGTTGTCCGTCACGCCGGACATCGCGGAGACGACCGCGACAACACGGTTGCCCGCCTCCTGCGTGGCGGCGATGCGGCGGGCGACATGGAGGATGCGCTCGGGAGTGCCAACGGAAGTGCCGCCGTACTTTTGGACAATAATACTCATCGGCAGAATTGAAATTCGAAATTCGAAATTCGAAATTCGAAAGGATCGAGGTGGCGGGGGGTGATCACTTTTGGCCGGCCTTTCCTTTGCGCCAGTTGGCGGAAAAGATGCGATTCAGGGATCTGGCTTCGCGCCACAGCTTTCGGCCGGTGTCTCCGAGTTCGGGCCGGGCGCGGACGATCATCCTTAGAAAATACTGCGTTTCGTGCGCTTCCTTTCGGCAGGTGCTGACCCGAAGGAGGAAGTCCTTGTTTGAGATGTTATCGTTGGCTTCGCAGTAATTGGCTCCAATGCTCGTGCCGCAGCCCACTAACTGGCTTATCAAGCGTGATGTGACGGGGTTGACGGGTATCTCCTTTGCAAAATCAATGATCACTTCGCCGAAATTTGCAGTTCTCTCTTCCAGATCATACAGGATTTCCTCAACGGGCTCTTCTCGCACGAGCGAACCATCCTCCTCGTCGCTCCAATCAAAGCCTGCTTTGTCGCGCCCCCTCAAATCCTTCGAATTTCGAATTTCGAATTTCGAATTTTTCCGAATGATTTCGAATTTCGAATTTTTCCGCATGGCTACAAAATCAGCTTCATTATTTCCGTTCTATCCGCCTTTGCGGGAATAATACTGCCGCATTGTTCGCGGGCGATGTCGGGATCTTTCAGGCCGTGGCCGGTGACGGTGCAGACGATGCGGGCGCCTTCGGGGATGGCGGGAAGCGGGCAGGCGGCGCAGCGCTCCTTGCCGAGGCATTTGAGGAGGCCGGCGATGGAGGCGGCGCTGGCGGGCTCGACGAAGATGCCTTCGGACGCGGCGAGCCAACGCTGGGCTTCGAGGATTTCGAGGTCGGTGACGATGTCGATGGCGCCATGCGATTCGCGGATGGCGGTGGCGGCCTGCTGCCAGCTTGCGGGATTGCCGATGCGGATGGCGCTGGCGACGGTTTCGGGGTCGGGAATGATTTTGTCGTGGTAAATGGGAGCGGCGCCGGCGGCCTGGAAGCCGAGCATTCGCGGAAGGTTCGGCGCGCGGCCCTTCCGGTGAAATTCGCGGTAGCCTTTCCAATAGGCGGTGATGTTGCCGGCATTGCCGACGGGCAGGATGTGCAGGTCGGGCGCGGCGCCCAGTTCCTCGATGATCTCGAACGCGGCGGTCTTTTGACCCTCGAGCCGGTGGGGATTGATCGAGTTGACGATGGAAATCGGCTCGGTGCTCCCAATTTCGCGCACGAGGCGCAGCGCGTCGTCAAAATTGCCGTCGATGGCGACGACCTTTGCGCCGTACATGAAGGCCTGGACGAGCTTGCCCATGGCGATCTTTCCCGCCGGCAGCAGGACGATGCACTTGATGCCGGCGCGCGCGGCGTAGGCGGCCGCGGCGGCCGAGGTGTTGCCGGTCGAGGCGCAGATGACGGCTTCGGAGCCTTCCTCGACGGCCTTGGAAATCGCGACGGTCATGCCGCGGTCCTTGAACGAGCCGGTCGGGTTCAGCCCTTCGTATTTGATATAGACTTCGCGGCCGCCGCCGGCCATGCGGCTGAGGCGCGGCGAATGGATGAGCGGCGTCGAACCTTCATTGAGCGAGACGACAGGCGTGGCATCCGTAACCGGCAGGTATTCGCGGTAACGGGCGATGATTCCATGGTCGTGCAACGGGCTGTTCATGCGGGAAAAGTCTCGACGCGGATCAGGCGCGGCGGGCGCTTTACACAAGCCAGTTTCCCGATCTTGTCGATGGCCGAATTGATCTGCGCGTTGGTGGCCGTGTGGACCATGAGCACCAGCGGCACGGCGTCGGGCTCGTGCTCCTCAGGCTGGATGACGGAGGAAATGCCGATGCCGAGGCCGCCGAGGATGCCGGCGACCTGCGCGAGCACGCCGGGTTGGTCATCGACGGAGATGTGCAGGTAATACTGCGAGACGATCTGATCAATCGGTTTGCAAGTGCCGTAGAGGCCGTGCGGGGTGAAGCCGAAGGATGTGCGCGGCGTGTGGAGCGCGGCTGCGGCCTCGGCCAGGTCGCTGATGACGGCGCTCGATGTTGGGTCCTGGCCGGCGCCGCGTCCGTAGAAGAGAGTTTCGCCGACGATATCGCCCTGGACCATGATGGCGTTGAAGACGCCCTTGACCGAGGCGAGTACGTGCTCCTGGGGGATGAGCGTGGGATGGACGCGCACCTCGATCTCGCTGCGTTTGCCGGCCTTGATGATGGCCAGCAGCTTGATGGTGTACCCGAGCTGCGCGGCAAAACGGATGTCCGTCGCGGTGATGTCTTCGATTCCCTCGACGTAAACCTTCTCGGTGCCGACCCAGAAGCCATAGGCAAGCGAGGCGAGGATGATGGCCTTGTGGCCGGCGTCCCAGCCGTTGATGTCGAGCGTGGGATCGGCCTCGGCGAAGCCGGCCTCCTGGGCCTCGCGCAGCGCATCGGCGAAGCTCATGCCCGATTCCGACATGCGGGTGAGGATGTAATTGCTGGTGCCGTTGACGATGCCGTGCATCGAAAGGATGTGGTTGCCGATAAAGGCTTCGCGAATTGCCTTGATGATCGGCACGCCGCCGGCCGCCGCCGCCTCGAAGAAGACGGGTGTCTTGTGCGCGGCCGCCGCCTCGAAGATTTCGCGGCCATGCTCGGCGAGGAGCGCCTTGTTGCCGGTGATGACCATCTTGCCGTGCTCGATGCGCAGCGAGGATCAGCTCGCGCGCGGGGTGCATGCCGCCCATCAATTCGACGACCACCTGGATGTCCGGGTCATCGATCAAATCCTGCCAGCGGGTGGTGAAGATCGCGGCCGGGCGCCTGGACGTCGCGCTTTCTTGGCCGGGTCGCGCACGACGATCTTGCGCACGGTAAGCTCCGCGCCGATGCGTTCCATGAGCAGGACACGGTTGTTCGCGAGGTTCTTGTAAACCCCGGCGCCGACATTCCCCATTCCCGCGAGGCCGATGTGGACTTGCTGCATGAGTGATTTTTGAGGGGTGGGGAATATCGAATGCGCAGGGCGTGCTGTCGAGCCGCAGTTTTGGGAGGGCTTGCGGGAAACAGGGGTGATGGGATAAGACCTACGGGGCGCCCGGCTGAAGCACAAACGCCAATCAACGAACCGATAAGTCCCATGAGTCACATGAGTCCCATAAGTCTCATTGGAAGCCGCACTTAAACGGCATAAGAATCAGCAAGTCGAGCGACTCACTGCGGATAACTGCACGCGGCCAGAAGCATTTTGTGGACGGAGGGCTCGACGGCCTCGAGGTATGCTTTCGGATTGTCGCTCCAGCGGGTGTGAAGGTCGGAAAGATGGTCCTCGGGCAGAGGGTGGGGGCGATGTTCGGCGTCGGGATCGAAGGGCAACTCGAGCGTAATCATCGCCGGGCGGAGGCCGCCGGGGAATTGGACGCCGTAACCGCACCATTGGCCGAATGAGCCTGGGCAGAAACCCTCGGGGTCGGGCGGCTGGCCCGGTTCGCGCGCGGCGATGCGGATGCGGTACGGAGCCCGTTCCTCGGGCGACATGGCGTTCCACATGCGCTGCGCCAGGCCGGCGCTCTGCGGGCCGTCGGCGTCGATTTCTGCCAGGGCCCAGTGGAGGCTGACAATCTTCGCCGGGCAGAACTCGAGGATGAAATCGCGGACGGCGCGGCTTTCGGGCTCGGACCAGGGATGCGGGCCGGGCGGCTCCGGACAATCGGCCTGCCAGGCCAGGTCGCAATTGCGGTTGAGATCGACATGGTTGGCGTTGTAGCGGGAGTTGGCGACGAATCCGTCCGGGTTCGCCACCGGGATGAGCACCACCGGCGAGGGGACCGCGCCTTGCGCGATCCATTGTTCGCGAAAGGTGGCTACCAGCGCGACGGTTGCCTTTTCATCACCATGCAGGCCGCCTATGATCAGCGTGATGTTCGCGGGACGGATGGTCGAGTCGAGGTCGAAGCTCGACTCGGTCACGATGTCGCGTCCCTGGACCGACCGGCCAACGGTGTGCTGGTAAATCCTTTTCAAGCTGGTTACGGTGAGAGCGTGAATGTTAGCACCCGGCTTCACACGTTGCACCCTCGCAATGTGTTCCGCACATCGCGCGTGGAACGCCGGGAGAAGACCAATGTATTCTTTCGGGTCGAGCGCGATGGGATAGCCGGGCTGGGCGAGGCTTCGCCGGATTCCTATTATGGCGAGGAGGCGGGGCGGGTGGCGGCGAAGCTGGACGGGCTGGCCGGTTTCCTAGAGGGATGCGCGGTTGATTCGCCCGGGGACATCGCGGTGATCTGGGAGGAGGCGTGGGCGCTGCTGACACCGTCGCGTGCGGCGCAATGCGCGCTGGACGTGGCGTTGTGGGATTGGCTGGGCAAACGCAGGAAACGCACGGTGGTCGAGCTGGCGCTGGGAGGGAAGCCGCGGCCGGTGGCGAGTTTCGCGACCATCGGAATATCGGAGCCGGAGGAAGTGGAGAAGAAGATCGGGGAGCTGGCGGGATTCCCGCGCATCAAGGTCAAATCGAATGAGAGCGGCGACCTTTCGATGGCGGTGCGGGTGCGTGAAGCGATGCCGGAGGCGAGCATCGCGGTGGATGCGAATTGCGCATGGGAGAATGTCGACTGGACGAAAAAGAGCGCGGAGCTGGCGAAGTTGTGGATCGAATTTGTCGAGCAGCCGTTGCCGCCGGCGCGCAACCGGGAAATGGAGGACCTGTACGCGCGGCTGCCGGTGCCGCTGATGGCGGATGAGAGTTGCGTGACCGTCGAGGACGTCGAGCAGATGCGGGGAAGATTCACCGGGTTCATCATCAAGCTGGTGAAATGCGGCGGGCTGACGCCGGCGCTGCGGATGGCGCGGCGCGGGCGGGAGCGGGGCCTGAGGACCATGGTGGGTTGCATGCTCGAGAGCAGCGTGCTGATCGCGGCGGGCGCGGTGGTGGGGCAGATCACCGATTACGCGGACCTGGATGGCGCGTGGCTGCTGGCGGATGATCCGGCGCGCGGATGGCGGTTCGAGGGAGGGACGCTTTACCCCGCGGAGGAGATGGGGCTGGGGGTGGCGGCGGTGGAATAGGTATACAGCAAGGCTAATGGGGTGGTATGGGCAGGAAGATGCTAATTTCCAATCCCTTCGCTTCGGAAGGCTACAGCGTTTCCGGCTGGATCGCGAACGCGCGGGTCAGGACCTTGCCGGGCGAGATTTCCTGCAAGCCCTCCTTTTGCTCGAAGGGGCGCTGCTGCTGGTGATCGGGCAGGCCCCAGCACGGCTCGACGCAAATGAAATCGTGGCCGTCGCTCCAGAGCGTCACGTAGGGCGCCTCGTGGTAATCGAGCAGCGTGCGGCGTTTTCCCGCCGGATCCTCGACGATGAAAACCGGCTCGGGCACGTCGGCCAGCTCGAGCAGGAAGGAGCCGGGGAGCTCCTTCTTGTCGAACGGCATCGGGCCGCCGGGATGCTCGATGCGGACCGTTTCGCCCGAGAGAAAATTTCCCGGCGCGATATGCCGGATGTAGGTGCCTTTCGGCAAAATGACGCGCGCCTCCTCGAGCGATTTGACGGCGAAGCCGGGATGCAGGCCGAAGGAGAGATGCACCGGCAGTTCGCTTTCGAGGTTATGAAACTCGAAGGTCACGAGCAGTTCCGGCCTGTCGCCGGCCATGGCGAGCGCATAAGTCAGATTCATCTGGACCTTGTAGGGATATTCCTCCGGCGCGATTTCGCCCGGGCCGATGCTGTAAACGAGCGCGCCGCCGGCGGGATCGACGGACGGCGCGGCAAAATCCTTGTGCCGCAAAAAGGAATGCGTGCCGCCCTTGATCTCGTGCCCGCGGTAGATCGAGTGCTCGTCCTTCAGCCGGTGGATGAAGAAACCCATCACGGTTGCATGGTTTTTCCAGCCGTCCGCGGGTGTGCCGGTATCGCCGTCGCGGTAAAGGAAACCGGTCCATTTTCCATTGGCGCCGCGCCGCGCGAGGCTGACCAGTTCCGCGCCATGCCGGTTCACCAGGATTCGCAGTCCGGCCTCCTCGTCGGTCAGGACGTTGAGGTGCAAATTTCCGGACTCGCGCAATTCATAAACGCTGCTCATGGCGCCGCATTAGGCAGGTTTCGGGGCGCGGTGGCAAGACTGCCGAGCCGATTTCAAAAGGCTTCCCGACTCGGTTTGTTTGGATTAGGAAAAGCGGCATGAAACTTCACGTTCCCCTTTTGGCGGCGCTGGCGGCCGCGGTGTTTGCGCCGGCGATTTTTGGCGCGGATGATTCGCAGTTGAATTTGCCCGTGGGTTACACGGTGCCGGCGATTACCTTGTCCCCGAACAAGCAGTACGGCGTGACGGCTTATGACGATACGAACAATCCGCCGCCGAGCGGAGAGATCGAGCCGAACAAGGTGATCGACATGAAGACCGGACGGGTCGTCGCGGTGATCGATGCCGCTCCGGCGATGACACGGATGAACAACGCCGAGATCCTGGCCGTGAAATGGTCGCCGCACGGGTCGTTGATGTTATGGCACGTGGATGACAATTGGTGTCCCTGGGCGCTGGTGCTGCTCGATATCGACGGTGGGAAGCTGCGCTGGCAGACCGATCTTCTGAAGGTGGTGGACAAGGAAATCCTCGTGCGCACCCAGAAAGCCGCTCCTGACAAATACGCGGCGGCGAAGCAGGCAAACGCGGGCAACGGATCCGCTTACCCGGATGGATTCACCATCGACGTGATGGTGGATGGCAAGATTTCGCCGCCGATTCACGTGACCGCGGCGCTGACCTCCAATCCCAAGCAGATTCCGACCATTCCCGAGTTGGACTCGCATCTCGACGGTTACGTGGATGGAAACGGGAAGTTCGCGGTGAAGAATTTCAGCCTCGGCCCGGGCAAATCGTCGCATTTTTGACCAGGCGCCTCATCGCAACATCGGGTTTTGGTTATATCCGCGATCAGGCTACACGGGCTTGCCGGCCACCCAGGTTTGTTGCACTTCGAGGTTCGGGGTCAGGATGACCAGGTCCGCGTCCTTGCCGGGGGCGATGCTCCCTTTGCGCTCGTCCATGCGAAGCGCGCGGGCGGGATTGAGCGAGGCCATCTGGACGGCTTCGGAAAGCGAGACGCCGCAGAGGTCCACCATGTTGCGCACGCAGCGGATCATGGTCGAAGTGCTGCCGGCGAGGGTGGCGCCATCGTCGGTCAGCGCCACATCGTCGCGCACGACGCAAGCCGTTTCCCCCAGCATGAAATGTGATTCCGGCGGCAGGCCGGCGCCGGCGGTCGCATCGGTGATGAGGGCGATGCCGTCGATGCCCTTTGCGCGGTGAAGCAGCCGCAGCAACGTCGGGGAGACGTGCCGGCCATCGGCAATTGCCTCGCAGAGAATCTCCGGCTCGCTCAAGACGAACTCGAGCACGCCCGCCGCGCGATACGGGCCGCGCCGGCGCGCCATCGACATGCAATTGTAAGTGTGCGTCGCCTGCCGGAGGCCGTGGGCAAAGGCCGCGGCCACCTCCTCGTCCCACGCGTCGCTGTGCCCGGCGCTCGCGATGATGCCGCGCGCGGCCAGCGCCTCGATGAGTGGCAGCGCGCCCGGCAATTCCGGCGCCAGCGTCATTTGCGTGATGACATCGGCGTGCTCGAGCAGTTGCCGCCATTCCGCCGGGTCGGGATTGCGCAGCATCCCGGGCAGATGGGCGCCGCGCTTTTCGGGCGAAAAATAAGGGCCTTCCAGGTGGATGCCGAGCAGGCGCGCGCCGCGCGGCGGCCGCGCGCCGGTATTCTCTCGCGGCCTCGAGGACCGCGAGCAATCCCTCGAGTGGCGCGGCGATGGTGGTCAGGCAAAGCGCCGTCGTGCCGCCGCCCGCGTGGTGGCGGCAGATCGCATCGAAGGCGTCCGCGTTCGCCTCCATCGTGTCGCGTCCCAGCGCCCCGTGGATGTGCATGTCGATAAAACCGGGCGCGGCGTACGAGCCCTCGATGTCGATCACTTCCTCGCCCGCGCGGGGCGCAATCGGTTGCGCCGAGACCTCGGCGATCACGCCCTCGTCGATGCGCAAATGCCCCTCGCGCATAATGCGGTCCTGCAGGATGAGATGGGCGCGGGCCAGAATCATGCTCGCTGCCAGTCCGGTTTGTTCGCGTACACCCAGCGGTAATAGTCAGCGCGCTTCAATTGCGCCGCCGCCACTTCATCCAGCAGCAGCGAGCACGACGCGTGGAACTGCAGCGCGGACGCCGGCACCTCGGCCGTCACCGGCCCCTCGACCATCGCCGCCACCGCCGCGGTCTTCGATTCGCCAAAGGCGAGCACGAGGCAGCGCCGCGCGGCAAGGATGGTGCCGACGCCCATGGTGATGACATGCCGCGGCACCTCCGCGGCGGACGGGAAGAACCGGGCATTGTCGCGGATGGTTTGTTCGGTGAGCGTTTTCAACCGGGTGCGCGAGCCGAGGGAGGAACTCGGCTCGTTGAACCCGATGTGGCCGTCGGAGCCGACGCCGAGCAGTTGCAGGTCGATGCCGCCGGCCGCGGCGATCGCCGCCTCATACGCCTCGCAATGCGCGGGAATGTCGATTGCGAAGCCGTCCGGCATGTGGATGCGCTCGGGCGCGATATTGACGCGCGAAAAGAAATTCTCGCGCATGAAGTGCGCGTAGGATTGCGGGTGATCCGGCCCGAGGCCGACGTACTCATCGAGATTGAATGTCGTGATTTGCGAGAGATCGAGTTCGCCGCGCGAGTGCATCGCGGCCAGTTCCCTGTAGAAGCCGAGCTGCGAACTGCCCGTCGCCAGGCCCAGGACGGCGCGCGGCTTCGCGCGGATGAGCGCCGCGGCGATCCGGGCCGCGCACCTCGAGGCTTCCCCGGGGGAAGGCGTGATGATAACTTCCACGCCGCCAAGCTATGAGCGAGCCCGCGACAATTCAATCCGCCAGAAACGCCATCGAGGCCCGGATGAAACGGCTGGGAATTCGCGAGGCGGATCTGACGGAAACTTTTACGCGCTCGTCCGGCCCCGGCGGCCAGCATGTGAACAAGGTTTCCACCGCCGTGACGCTCACGCATGCGCCCACCGGCACTTCTGTAACGGTGCAGGATTCACGCTCGCAATCGATGAATCGCCGCCTCGCGCGCGAGCGGCTGCTGGATGAAATCGAACGGCGGCGCCGCGAAAAGGCCGAGGCACGCCGGGCCGCCGCGGCGCTCGAACGCCGGCGCAACTCACCGCGTCCCCGCGGTCTCAAGCAGCGGATTCTGGATTCGAAAAAGCGGCGCGGGAAGACGAAGAAGATGCGGGGGAGGGTGGATAAATCCGCGGATTGACACCGATTTACGCGGATTTTTTCGGGCATAGTCTCTAAAATGATCCCGTATGGAGATTTTAAGTTGTGACCTGCCGGGCATCCCGAAAGTGCGGAGCGGAAAAGTCCGGGAGATTTTCGACCTCGGAGATTCCTTGCTCTTCGTGGCCACGGATCGGATTTCGGCGTTCGACTGCATCATGCCGAACCCAATTCCCGGCAAGGGAGCGGTGCTGACGGGGCTTTCGGCGTTCTGGTTTCGGCAGCTCGACTTTGTCGAGAACCATGTGCTCGCCGCGCGATTCGAGGATTTTCCCGAAGCGTTGCAGGCGTTTTCGCGAGCAGCTCGCGGGGCGCTCAATGATCGTGAAAAAGGCGCAGCCGCTGCCTGTCGAGTGCGTGGTGCGCGGCTTCCTCGCCGGCTCCGGCTGGAAGGATTACGCGGAATCCGGGACCATCTGCGGCGAGCCGATCCCGCCCGGCCTGCGCCAGGCGGAGGCGCTTCCGCAACGATGTTCACCCCGTCAACCAAGGCGGAGTCGGGCCACGACGATGAACATCCCCTGGGATGAATGCCGCCGGCATCCTGGGCGACGCCGTCGCAAAACAGGTGCGCGACCTGAGCATCCGCATTTACGAGGCTGGCCGCGATTATGCCCGCGGGGAGGGGCATCATCGTCGCGGATACGAAATTTGAATTTGGACTGCTCGACGGGCGCGTCATCCTCATCGACGAGGTCCTCACGCCCGATTCCTCCCGCTTCTGGCCCGCGAACCGCTACCAGCCGGGCAGCAACCCGCCGAGCTTCGACAAGCAATTCCTGCGCGATTACCTGGAGTTGATTGACTGGAACAAGACGCCGCCCGCGCCCGAGCTGCCGCCCGAGGTCGTCCGGCAAACGGCGCGCAAATACCGCGAGGCCTGCGAGCGGCTGACCGGCGCGCCGCTTGAAACCGGAAACGGTTGAGCCATGGAGGAATCCATCGATCAATTCATCCTTTACCTCGCCACCGAGCGGGGGCTCTCGGAGAATTATCAATTATCCACGCGGCGCTCGCTCGAGGAATTCGCGGCCTGGCTCTCCCGCGCAAAACAAATCGCCGCGCCGGGCGCCGTCACGCAGCCGGTCATCACCGATTACCTTGCCGATTGCAAGAAGCGCGGCCTTTCCACCAGCTCGATCAAGCTGGTCGTCGTCGCCATCAAGATACTCTTCCGCTTCCTCATCGCGCGCGGCTTCATCAAGACCGATCCCGCCGAATACATCCCGCTGCCGCGCGCGGAGCGTTACCTGCCGGAGACGCTCAACGAGCTGCAGGTGGAACGGCTGCTCGACGGCATCGCGGTGGATCGTCCGCTCGGGTTGCGCAACCGCGCGATGGTGGAGCTGCTCTACGCGAGCGGACTGCGCATTTCCGAGCTGGCCAATGCGCGCCTCGATAACCTGTTGCTCGACGAACGGATCATCCGCGTGACGGGCAAGGGAAACAAAACACGCATTATCCCCGTTGGGAGCAAGGCGTGCGCGGCAATCGACGAATACATCGCGAAGGAGCGTCCGGCGTTGGTCAAGAAGCGGACCGGCAACGAGATATTCCTATCCGTGCGCGGCACGAAACTGACCACGGCGCGCATCTGGCAAATCCTGAAGCGGATCGCGAAAGAGGCCGGCCTCGATGTCAATGTCTATCCCCATTTGCTGCGGCATTCCTTCGCCACGCACCTGCTTGAGTAACGGCGCGGACCTGCGCATCATCCAGGAGATGCTCGGGCATGCGGATGTTTCCACCACGCAGATTTACACGCACGTCGACCAGCAGCGGCTCAAGTCCGTGCATCACCGCTTTCATCCCCGCGCGCGGCTGCCAGCAGGCGCGGGTCCCGCTCCAGCGCCGCCTGAAAAGAAGGGTAAATCAACTCCCAGCCGAGCGAGCGGAGCTTCGAGTTGCTGACGCGCTTGTCCGTCAGGCCGCGTTTACGATTCGGGTCCGCCTCTCCACGCGGAGGCAATGGCCGATCCAGCCGCGCCGAGAGGAATTCGTAGAAGGCGAGCTGCGTGAGCGGCGCATCGTCCGCCACATTGTAAATGCCGGGCGGCAAATCGCGCGCGACCAGGTGAAACAGCGCACCCGCCGCATCGTCCGCATGGATTTGGTTGATATGCCGCGCGCCGGCGCCTTCGATGACCGCCGTCCCATCGAGAAATCTCCGCAACAGCACCGAGCGGCCCGGACCGTAAATACCCGCAAGCCTGGCGACGATCCCGCCCCGCCCCAGCGCTGCGTCCTCCGCTTCGCGCAGCACGCGGCTCGTCGGCGAGACCGGCTCGGCCGGGCTTTCCTCGGTGACCGATTCGCCGCCGGTTTGCGCGTAGACCGCGGTGCTGCTGACAAAGAGAAGCTGCTTTGGATCAAGGCAATCAATCGCATTGCGGACCCCGCGGAAATAGACCTCGCGATAGGCCTCCTCACCGCCGCGGCCCGAACTGGCCGCGCAGACCACCGCGTCGGCCCCGCGCAGTTCCCCCGCCGCTGAAAGGCTCTTCGCATCCGCGATGTCGCAAGCGATTGCGCGAAACGGCTCGCCCGCCAGACTCGCCGCCGAGTCCCCCGAACGCGTCACGCCAACGGCATCCCACCCCGCGTTCGCAAAGAGCCGAGCCGCCTGCTTCCCGACGAACCCGCAGCCAAGAATCACAACGCGTTTCACCCCTGCATTTTCGAATTTCGAATTTCGAATTTCGAATCTATTCTTCCCGATGGACATGATTCTCGCCATCCGCATTTCCGCCATTGTCGGGTTCCTTGCCGTAGCCCTCGGCGCATTCGGGGCGCACGCGCTCAAGGAACATCTCGCCGCGCTCCAGATGACCAATGTCTGGGAGAAGGCCGTTCTCTATCACCTGGTGCACGCGGTGGTCCTGCTGTTCCTGGCGAGCCGGCCCACGTTTCCGCGCCTCTCATGGAGCCTGTTTCTCGCCGGCATCATTCTGTTCAGCGGCAGCCTTTACGTGCTCGCTTTCACGGGCGTGAAATGGCTCGGCGCCATCACGCCGCTCGGCGGGCTCTGCCTGCTCGCCGGCTGGTTGTGCATCGCCATCTGGGCCTTCGGCGCCTGAGTGGGTGTTATTTCTCCAGGTTCTCCCGGGCTTCCTGCTGATCCTTCACCCCTTCGTTGTCCTCGGGTTTGAGGGTCAGCTCCGTTTGCCATTCCTTGCGCGCCGCGTCCATCTGGCCCAGCGCCGCGTAAACGCGCGCCAGTTCGTGGTGATGTATCACGCGCTGGGGCGCCAGCGCGATGGCTTTCTGGTAATCACTCTCGGCCTCTTCGAGCGACGCGTCCGGCATGCCGCCGTAAATGTATTTCGCGATCAGTTTCAGCACCGGGTTGAGCGTTGCCACGCTGTAATTCCAGCGGCCCAGGACGTGGTAGGTGAAGTCATCCTTCGGATCGAGCTCGAGCGCCTTGTCGGCTTCAGCTTTGACCTGGCGTGAATATTCGACCTTCGTGCGGTTGTCTTCGAAATCGGTGAGCCGTCCGTAGGCGATCGCCAGCGCCAGGTGGGCCTTCGCGTTATCCGGCGCCACGGCCACGGCCTGCTGGGCCTCGGCCAGCGAGCGCTGCGCGTAGGCCAGGGCCTCGGCTGGGGAGTTTGCCTGCGCGATGAGATTGCTGCATTGCTGCGAGATGCGCAGCAGGATTTCCACGTCATTCGGGTCCGCCTGCGCGGCCTGGTCGAAGAGCGCCAGCGCCTCCTGCGCGTGCATCGCACTCACCGCCGCGTCCCCTTGCCGGATCAGTTCCTCAGCCTGGGGATTTGGCGCGGCGGCGGCATGACAAGCGAAGGCGAGAAGCGCCCATCGTAACAGCCTTGGGTATGGCCCCTTCGGTCTCATCGGGGCGGCAGGCTAGGCGGAAATTTCGAAATTCGAAACTCGAAATTCGGGTTATTCGCGCGGCGCGGCAAGGATCATCCACATGACGCCGAAGCGATCGGTCAACATGCCGAAGCGCGGCGAAAAGAATGTCTTGTCGAGCGGCATCACCGTCTGGCCCTGGTCCGAAAGGGCCGCGAAGGCGCGGTCCGCCGCCGCTTCGTCCGGGACATTGAGCGTGAGGGAAAAGCCCTGGAAATCGGGTTTTCCGCCGCAGCGCCCGTCGGAAAGCATCACGGTGGTGTTCCCGATGCGAATTTGCGCGTGCATGATCTTCTCGCCCGGCGCCGGCGGGCAATCGCCGCGCGGCTGCTCCGGGCCCTCGTTAAACCGGAGAAGCCGGGTGACTTCGGCGCCGATGGCGCCCTTGTAGAATTCGATGGCCTCCTCGCAGCGGCCGTCGAAGAAAAGGTAGGGTTGGATGGTATGGATTTCAGTGCTCATGATTTTACGGGGTGGGAGCTGAGGGGATCGAGGTCCGGTATTGCGGCGACGGCGACCGTGCTCGCTCCGGGGCTTTAAGATAGCGGGCCTCCAACCCGCCTGGCAACCCCGCCTACGCCGGCAGGTCGAGGCACTCGCGGACCTTTTGCGCGAGGGCGACCGGCTGATAAGGCTTCTTCAGGAAGGCCATGCCTTCGGTGAGCCCGAAATCCTGGCCGGCCACTTCAATCGAGTATCCGCTGCTGTAGAGCACCTTCAGGTCGCGCTTTTCCGTGCGCAATTTCTTCGCGAGATCGAGGCCAGACATCCCCTCGGGCATCACAATGTCTGTGAGCAGCAGGTCGATGCGCGTGTCGTGCTGCGCCCAAATCCGCAACGCCTCGACGCCCGAGCGCGCCTCGAGGACGTCGTAGCCGTACGATTTGAGGATGCCGCGCGCCAGGGTCAACACGCCCGCCTCGTCCTCCACCAGCAGCACCGTCTCCTTGCCGCCGCGCACGTTCAGCGGCGTCGCCTTGCCGTTGCGCACCTGCATCGACTTGTTGGTGCCGGGCAGGTAGACCTTGAAGACGGTGCCCTTGCCGACTTCGCTTTCGACTTCGATCCAGCCCTGGTGCTGTTTGACGATGCCGTAGACCGTCGCGAGGCCCAGGCCGGTGCCTTTGCCCACTTCCTTGGTCGTGAAGAACGGCTCGAATAATTTGCTGAGCTTGTCCGCCTCGATGCCCGTGCCGTTATCGCTCGCGGAAAGGCAGATGAACGTTCCCTCGCGCGCCTCCGGGTTGCGCTCGACGTACGCGCGCGAAACCATCACCGGCACGGTGCCGATGGTGAGCGATCCGCCGCCGGGCATCGCGTCACGGGCATTGACGGAGAGATTCATGATGACCTGCTCCATCATCGTCGTGTCGGCTTCCACGAGCGGCAGCCGCGGCGCAAGGTTGCAGCGGAACTGGACGTTCTCGCCCAGGACGCGGCGCAGCATCTGCGCGACCCGCTGGATGACCTCATTGAGGTCGAGCAGTTCCATTTGCATGAATTGCTTGCGGCCAAAGGTCAGCAACTGCTGCGTCAGCTTCGCGGCACGGTCCGCGGCCATGCGCACCTGGTCGAGCGAGTCCATGCCAGACTTGGTCACCTTTTCGCCGGTGGCGACCAGCTCGCAATGCCCCTGGATGATGGTCAGGATGTTGTTGAAATCGTGCGCCACGCCGGCGGCCAGTTGCCCCACCGATTGCATCTTTTGCGATTGCCGCAACTGCTGCTCGAGGTTGAGCCGGTCGGTGACATCGGAGGCGTAGCAATGCACGCAGCGGATCGCGGGAATCGGGAAAAACTGCCAGGCGATGCTCCGCTGGCCGATCTTCGTATCCCGGCGCACCTGCTTTCCGCCGCTTTCGAGGCATTGCCGCACGGTGACGGTCACCTCGGCCGGGAGGATTTCCGGCACCTTTTGTTTGCCCAGTGAGCGGGCCATTTCCTCGGCGGATTCATTGAAATAGACCAGTTCGCCCTGCTCGGAGAATTGCATCACGGCGTTGGGATTGTAGCGCGGGAACGCGGCTAGGTTTTCGATCTCCCGCGCCGCGCGCTGTTTTTCAGTGATGTCCTCGCAAAGCGATGAAATGCCGATCATCCGCCCATCGGCGTCGCGGATGGGGGCGCTGCTCCATTCGCAGAGAATGGCGCGCCCTTCGCGCGTGACATTCTGGCGCATGCGGCCCGATTCGCTGGCGCCCTTGAGAAGATCCTGCCAAAGGGCGTCGTATTCCTGGCGGTCGGCCTCCGGGACGATCATTTCGCGAAAGTCCCTGCCGAGCGCCTCCTCGCGCCGGAAGCCGAAGATGCGCTCGGCGGCGGTGTTCCATTCGGCGACCCGGCCTTCAAGATCGAGTTCGAGGACGCCCAGCGGCGTCTGCTCGAGATGGAGGTGGAACTTTTGCTCGGTGCGCAGCAGCGTTTCGCGGGTCCGCCTGCCGGCCGCGCGAAGCGGCGTCGGCATCGGCCTGGGCTTTGGCGGCAAAATCGATTGCCAGGAGCAAGCCGGAGAGGACGATATAGCCGCAGATGCTCTCGAGGAGGGTGTCGAGGCGCGAAAGGACCACCGCGCCGGCGGCCAGGGCGCACAGCACGGCAAGCCATTTCTCCAGTGTCGGGCCGGACTCGGAATCGCGCTTGCTGACCGTCTGTTTTACGGCGAGCGCGGCGATCCAAAGGGCGGCAAACACGGCGAAACCGGCATGGCTCTTAATCCACTCGATGGGCATTGCCCATCTTCAAATAGCAGGATGCGCGCCCGCCTGGGCCGGCTTCGAGGAATTTAAGCGCCTCTCGATGCGATATGTAACAATCTTGCGCCGTGCCACTTAGGAATTTTCGGGCTCCTCGAAAGCTTCGACCGGAGGGCAGGAGCATTGCAGGTTCCTGTCGCCGTAGACGTTATCAATCCGCGCTACCGCCGGCCAGAATTTATGCTGCCTCAGCCATGGAGCCGGAAAGGCCGCCGTCTGACGGGAATAGGGCCGGTCCCAGGTATCTGCCGTCACCGCCGCGGCGGTATGCGGGGCGCGTTTGAGGGGATTATTCGAGCGGTCGATGGCGCCGCTCTCGACGGCTTTCATTTCTGAGTGAATGGCGATCATTGCCTCGCAAAAACGGTCAAGCTCGGCCCGCGACTCGCTTTCGGTCGGCTCGATCATCACCGTTCCCGGCACGGGCCACGAGACCGTGGGCGCGTGAAACCCGTAATCCATGAGGCGCTTGGCTACGTCCTCGACCTCGATGCCGGCGGTTTTCCAGCGGCGCAGGTCGAGGATGCATTCATGCGCGACCAGTCCGGCCTTTCCGCGGAAGAGCACCGGGAAATAGGGCTCGAGCCGGTGGGCAATGTAATTGGCGTTGAGAATCGCCGCTTCGGTCGCACGCCGCAGGCCGTCCGGCCCCATCATGCGTATGTACATCCAGGAAATGACCAGGATCGACGCGCTGCCGTAAGGCGCCGCGCTCGACCTGGCCGGCTTTGCCCTGTGGTCCGGGCAAAAAGGGCGCGAGATGCGCGGCAACGGCGATGGGACCGACGCCCGGCCCGCCGCCGCCGTGCGGGATGCAAAAGGTCTTGTGCAGGTTCAGGTGGCAAACATCCGCGCCCATGTCCCCGGGGCGGCAAAGGCATGCCTGGGCATTCATGTTCGCGCCGTCCATGTAAACCTGCCCGCCGTGTCTGTGGACGATCTCGCACACCTCCCGGATGCCTTCCTCGAAGACGCCATGCGTCGAGGGATAAGTGACCATGAGGCAGGCGAGATCCCTGGTGTGCGCCGCGGCCTTGGCCCGCAGGTCTTCAAGGTCGATGTCGCCATCCTCCAGGCAGCGCACCGCGACCACGCGGAAACCGGCCATGGCGGCGCTGGCCGGATTCGTGCCGTGGGCGGATTGCGGGATGAGACAGACGGCGCGATGTTCCTCGCCGCGGCTGGCATGGTATTCGCGGACGGCGAGCAGCCCGGCGTATTCGCCCTGCGAGCCGGCGTTTGGCTGGAGCGACACGGCGGCGAAACCGGTGATCTCCGCCAGCCATATTTCCAGATCGCTGAAGATGCGGGCATAGCCCTGCGCCTGGTCCGCTGGCGCGAACGGATGCAGGCCGCCGATTTCCGGCCAGGTGACGGGGAGCATCTCGGAAGTCGCGTTCAATTTCATCGTGCATGAGCCGAGCGGGATCATCGAGGTGGTGAGCGAGAGGTCTTTCGCCTCGAGCCGCCGGATGTAGCGCAGCATCTCGGTCTCCGTGTGGTAGCTGTTGAAAACGGGGTGCGTCAGGATTTCGCCGGCGCGCGCCAGCCCCGCAGGATACGGGATGTATGATTCGTTTGGGTCGTACGAATCGGCCCCGGCCGCGGCGCCGAAAACGCGCAGGATTGGCCCGAGGTCGTCGGTCGTTTCATCCAGTGAAATGCAGACCGTGTGGTCATCGAAAGCGCGCAGGTTCACTCCTCCCCTCGCCGCTGCCTCGAGGACGCCGCGCGCGGAGGAGGAAGGCTTCACGCATACCGTGTCAAAGATCGGCCCGCGTGCCACGTTATGGCCCAGCCGCGCCAGCGCCCCGGCCAGGCGCTGCGCCTGGGCATGGACATGACGCGCGATTTTGCGCAGGCCCTCCGGGCCGTGATAAACCGCGTACATCGAGGCCATGACCGCCAGCAGCACCTGGGCTGTGCAAATGTTGCTGGTCGCCTTCTCGCGGCGAATGTGCTGCTCGCGCGTCTGAAGCGCCAGCCGGTAGCCAGACCGGCCTTCGGCATCGTGCGAAACGCCCACGAGCCGCCCCGGCATGTGGCGTTTGAGACTGTCGCGCGTCGCGAAGAATGCCGCGTGCGGTCCGCCGTAGCCCAGCGGTACGCCGAAGCGCTGGCTCGAGCCGACGGCGATATCCGCGCCGAATTCCCCCGGCGGGCGCAGCAGCGTCAGCGCCAGCAAATCGGTCGCCACCACCGCGAAGCCGCCCGACGCGTGCAGCTTTTCGACGACTTCATCGTACCGGCGAATCTCCCCGTTCGTCGCCGGATATTGAAATAGCGCGCCGAAACTGCCCGGCCCGGGCGGTTCCTCGCGCTCATCCCCAACCGTGACGTCGATGCCTAGCGGCTTTGCGCGCGTCTTTACCACCGCGATGGTTTGCGGATGGCACGAGTCGGAAACGAAAAAGCCGTTCTGCTTCGCATCCCCGCGCGCGGCGAAACAGACCGTCATCGCTTCCGCCGCCGCCGTCGCTTCATCGAGCAGCGAGGCATTCGCAATGTCGAGCGCGGTCAGGTCGGTGACCATCGTCTGGAAATTGAGCAGCGCCTCGAGCCGGCCTTGCGCGATCTCCGCCTGGTAGGGCGTGTAGGCGGTATACCAGCCGGGATTTTCCAGGATGTTGCGCTGGATCACCGGCGGCGTGACGCAGCCGTAATAGCCGGAGCCGATGCAACTGCGCAGCACCCGGTTCTGCCGCGCGATCTCCCTTAATTCCGCCAGGCTTTCGCGTTCCCCCTTCGCCGCGGGCAGCTCCAGCGGCTTGCGCAGGCGGATCGACGCGGGCACCGCGCGAGCGATCAACTCCTCCATCGAGCCGAGGCCCAGCTCGCGCAGCATCGCGGCGCTCTCCTCTTCGCCGGGGCCGATATGCCTGCGGGGAAAGCTGTCCAGTGCGCCGGTGGTCTGCATGCCGGCTATACTTCGTATTTTCCGCTCCCGGAAATCAACTCCCGGTATTGCGCCGCCTCCTTGAGGGTCTCGATCTGCTCACCGGCCTCGATGCGCAGTTTAAAGAGCCAGCCTTCGCCGTACGGGTCGCGGTTGATGAGCCCGGGATCGTTTTCGAGCGCCTGGTTCACCTCGACCACCTCGCCGCCGATGGGCGAATAAATATCGCTGGCGGCCTTCACCGATTCCACGACCGCGGCCTGCTGCCGGGCGGTGAGGTTTGCGCCCACCTTCGGCAGCTCGACGAAGACGATGTCGGTCAGCTCGGCCTGCGCGTGATCGGTGATGCCCACCGTGGCCGTCTCGCCGTCGAGGCGCAGCCATTCATGGGTTTCGGTGTATTGCAAATGTTCGGGGACGTTCATGATGCGTGGGTCTTTCGGAAGGGTTTGCGCTCGACCGCGGCGGTGAAGCGCCGCCCGCGGATTTCGATTTCAAGTTCTTCGCCGATGCGCGCGAGGCCGGCGGGCAGGTAAGCCATTGCGATGCCGATGCCGAGCGAGGGCGAGAGCGTGCCGCTCGAGAGCTCGGCGATTTGCCGCCCATCCTTCAGCACCGGATAATGGGCGCGCGGCGGCGGGCCTTTTTCAGTCATCTTGATGGGCGCCAGGCGAAATGGGATGCCGGCTTCGCGCTGCCGGATGAGCGCCTCGCGGCCGACGAAATCGGGCTTCTTGAGATCGACGAAAATCGAGAGCCCGGCTTCGAGCGGGGTGCGCTCGGGCGAAAGGTCCGAGCCGTTGAGAGGGTAGCACATTTCCAGACGCAGCGTATCGCGCGCGCCCAGCCCGCACGGCTTGATGCCCAGGTCCGCGCCGCGCTCGAGGATGCGTTTCCATTGCGCCGGCGCGTCCGCCGCGGGAAAGAAGAACTCGTAACCCTCCTCGCCCGTGTACCCGGTGCAGGCGATGACGAATGGGACGCCGTCGCGGACCACCTGGCGCGTCTCGTTTCGGCCCGGCCGCGAGATTCCAAACAACTCGTCGAAAAGCCGCGGCGCCTTTGGCCCCTGGAGCGCGAGCCCGGCGTAATCGGCGCTGCGATTGGTGAACTCGACGCCGGTCCCAAGGCGCGCCTCCATCCAGGCGAAATCCTCGTCCACTTTTGCCGCGTTTACGATGAGCAGGAATTCCTCCTCTTTCAGCCGATACACGATGAGGTCGTCGATCACGCCGCCGCGCTCGTTGAGCAGGATCGTGTATTGCCCGTGGCCGGGCGTCAGCCGGTCGATGTTGTTCGTCAGCAGCCGGTTGAGCCATGCGCCCGCGCCCGGCCCCGTGGCGTTGAACTGCCCCATGTGCGAAATGTCGAACAGTCCCGCGTTGCTCCGCACCGCCAGATGCTCGTCCACGATTCCGCTGTATTGCACCGGCATCAACCACCCGCCAAAGCCGGTCATCTTCGCCCCGAGGCGCAGATGTTCGTCATGGAGCGGAGTGGTCTTCAAAGCCGTGTCGGCAGTCACGGCTTGCGAGGCTAAGGTGCGCCCCGTGCATTTGCAAAATGGTTTTGCGGCGCGGGGCTGAACCAATTGCCGGAAATCACCAGCACGCATTGCATCGTGATGGTGTTGCCGAAGTAGCCGTCGTCCTCATTGATGCCGCGGTCGGAAATCCAACTCCAAAGCGAATTGAGCCACGCCTGGTTCGACGCATCCGTCATGGCGCACACGGCGAACGGGCTGGTGAACGAATCGTCCGTGTAGTCAGTCTTCAGCGCGTTTCCACCCAGGCCGTAGCCGGGATGGACGTGGTCGGGATTGCCGCCGCTCGCCTCCTGGATCCAACTGTTCGTCTTCCGGATATCGGCCAGGATGCCGCTGCTTCCGGTGAGCAGGTAATCGGTCGCGAAACGCCACGGCGTCCGGCACGAGTTATAGCCGTACTTTCCATCCGTGTTGTCCTCGAGGAAGTGCGACGGCGCGGGCAGATAGTTGCTGCCGTCATAAACGATGAAGTCGGGAATCAGGCCGGTCTTCGGGCTGTACTTTTCGAAGATCGAGTTCACCACCATGTTCGTTTTGTCGATGACCTTGCCCCAGCGCGCGTCCCCGGTCGCCGCGAGAAAGCATCGCACATGATCGAACATGAAATCGGAGGGGCGCGTCGCGGTCGAGTTGTCGTAGCCTTTCGAAACGCCATCGGTGGCCCAATCCCCCATGCGCAGCGTCCAGGCGCCCTGGTTCACGTCGCTTTGCATGATCGCGTTGATCATCGCCTTTGCCGCGGCCAGGTAATTGATGGCGCCGGCGCTGCCCCATTGTTTGTCGGCGATGAGCAGCGAGTAGGCGATGTCCATGTCGCCATCGGTCGCGGAGTCCGCGCCGCCCATGTCCGCAAAGTTCGCATTTTGCTGCCAGGCCATGAGCAGCGGGTTTATGTCGCTCGGATGGCTCTTGTAATAGGCATACATCCCGTCGAAATGGACTTTGTCCCCCATGTAGGCGCAGAGTACCATGCCGTAGCCATGCGCCTCGGACACGGTCGACGCTCCCTTATCTCCCTGGCCTTCCAGGTTGTAGGCAACATAGTAACTGCCGGGCCCCGCGCTCTTGATGTAACGGCTCGACCATGCCGACCAGAACTTGCGCACGACCCCGTCCATTGCGTCCTGGCTGACATCGTTCGGCTTGATCCCCGCCGCGTACGCCACGTGCTGCGGAAACGGCATGCTCTGCCCCGCCGCGCCTCCGGCGAATGCGAGACAGGCTGTGAGTGACGTTCAGGAGTATTCTATTGGGTGAGTGCACGGCGGCGTCCGGTTATGCAGGCTCTACGGCAAAGTGCCCCTGCTTTTTCGATAAGATTCCAAATCCTCGGAAGAAAGTTGCTCCGGAGGCACTAGCTTATAGTGAGAATGAAAAATAGCTTCGATCAGCCGTGCGTAGCGATTGGACTTTGTCGATTTTGCCATGGGGGAGATCGAGGCGGATCAGGAGATTTTTCGCGATCCCGGCCAGCGAAGCACAACAACTTCCTCGCGAAGCTGTTCCCTGGTTGCCGTCGCCAGGCGCGTGCGAAAAAGATCGATGCCCAGCACCTCATAGCCGAGGTCGCGCGCGATGCCGGCAAGGATTTGGCCGGTCCGGATCATGACACGAAGATAAGACGCCTGATCTCCTGCGACATAAGCCAGGTGCGCGCCCGGCCGCAGGGCGGAGCGTAACTCGGCCAGGTGCCTTGCCATTCCGCCAAAATAGAGCTTTGTCACCCGCGCGTAGAGCCGCTCGAAGCCGCTGGTCTTGTTAAGTTCAATCCGGCGGGCCTCGATGGCGGCGGCAATCCTTTCTATCTCATCGTGCCCGGCGATCCAGCGGTCATCGTCATCCCCTTTGTAAACGCCGCGCGTATTCGAGCGGACCATGCTGCGCTTGAGGGCGCGCAGCTCGTCCTTCGAGGATATGAAACCGAGTAAGATGGATTCCAGCCGCGTCGTCCGCGTGTAATCCTTTTCGTTCGGATAGGGCGGTGAAGTTATCACGGCATCTATCGAGTTTTCCGGGATTACCCGCGGCACGTCTCGCGAATCAGCGTGATGGACAATGCAAGGATTCCGCCGGCGGTCCAGGCTCGCGAGATCACATGCCATGTTGCGGATGCAGTCGAACCACGACGCTACGACGGGGCAATCCCTCTTCGGGGGTCCCACGCCGACTTCCGGGCCAAAATGCAGGTTGCCAATCGGCCCCGTCAGCGCCTTTGCGAGCGCGAGGAATTGATGATCGCGGCAGCGGTTGCCGCCCGCCCGCTCGATCGCCTCCCGCAGCACGAGGGTCTTGTGCAGCGGCAGTGGGCTGATCGAGTCGGTGAGCAGAAGGTTGGTAACATCCTGTGGAAGCTTTCGCAAAACCGGTTCGAGCCGCGTCACCTCAGCCGCTGTGGCCTGGTCGCCATCTTCAATGCCTTGCGAGGCCAGTTCGGCCATGGCGGCATTGGCGATTTTCAATGATCCGCGCTCGAATTCGGCCGCATCCGGCGTCCAATCCACCTTCACCCGCGATGCAAAGTGAGACATGGGATGCGCCTCGATGCCAATTCCATGGATGCCCAGTTTCTTGCATTCGACGATCGTAGTTCCGGTGCCGCAGAACGGGTCGAGCACACATTGCCCCGGCTGGAGGCCGAACTTCTGCACATAATCCCGCACCAAGTGTGGCGGAAAGGAGAGGACAAAGCGATACCACCCGTGCACGGGGAGGTCCGAGTCTTCGATCTTGTTCAACTCGGTTCTGCGCTCGCGCGGCAGTAGCGACAACTGTACTTGGGGCATCTCGATGCCAACCCTATCCGATATCGCGCGCTCAATGAAAGGTGAATTGACCCGGCCCCGGCCAAACCGGCCGGCTGTGGCGTCCGGGTTTGCATTTTGGAAAGGGGGCGTCAATCTGCGCGTGGCATGAGCCTCCTTGACCGCCTCGAATACCGCTTCGGCCGCCTCGCGATACCCGGGCTGATCCGTTACGTCGTGCTTTGCAACACGATGGTCTACGTCCTTTACAAGTTCAACCCGGCATTCGTCTACATGCTCGATCTCGACCGCGGCGCAATCCTGCAGGGCCAGGTCTGGCGGCTGGTCACCTACGTTTTCATCCCCCAGTTTGGCGGGTTCCCATTGCCGGAGTGGCTCAGTGTCGCGATGTACCTGATTTTCCTCTGGTGGGTGGGCAACAGCCTCGAGCACGCCATCGGCTCCTTCAAGCTCAACATCTATTATTTAACCGGCATGATCGGCATCACGGCCGCGGCGTTTTTCTGCGGGGCGTATTTTTCTGCGGCGCTGCTCAATACCTCACTGCTGTTCGCCTGCGCCCATTATTATCCCGACGAGATCATCTTCGTGTTTTACATCCTGCCGGCGAAGATCAAATGGCTGGCATGGATCGCGGCGGCGCTGCTGTTGTTGCGGCTCCAGTCGGGAGGATTGGCCTACGCCGTCAGTCTTGCGGTTGCGCTGTCGAATTACCTGCTCTTTTTCGGACCCGAGCTTTATCGCAGCGCCCGGACGCGCCAGCAGGTTGCCGAGAGGCGGCAAAAATTCGAGGCCGCAAAGGCCGCGGCCCCCGGCGAGACCCTGCACGAGTGCGTGGTCTGCCATCGCACGGAGGTCACGCATCCTGACCTCGAGTTTCGCGTGGCGCGCGACGGGCAGGAGTATTGCCTCGAGCATCTGCCGAAACCGCCGGCGCCGGTGGCGCAGGCCGGCTGACCGGGATACTTCCTATCCGCGGGGTCTCGAGGCTTAAAAGCTCCCGCTGACCAGCAAATTGCCCGAGCCGTCGAGCACGGTGATGCTCTCGACCGAGAATAGGTCGAGCGTCGAAGGCAGTTTCCGGTGGCCGCCTTGCGCGGCGAAGACGCTCAGGTTCCCCTTCGAATCCGTGACGGCGGTGCCGAGATCCGTTCCATCCGCGGCATAAGTCACCGTTGCGCTCGCCGGCAGGCCGTGTGCGTGGATCACAATTCGCCCGGTGCTCGGATTGAAGATGATCGGAGGAAGCGGATCGATGATCGGACCACCCGGAGTGATGACACTTGCTTTCAAAGCGAGCGGGAGGAACTGCGGCAATGTATTCGCATGCACCAGGGCGAAACCGCCCGCGCCCGGCGCGGAAGCCCCCGCGACCAGGGGAGAGAGAGCGGTGTAATAGCCGTCTTGCACCGGCGTAAGAGTCGTTTCCGAAGCCGTGCCGCCATTCGAATTGGTAACGATCAGCATGGCCACATCAAACGGATTGAAGCCATCGGGAAAGGGCGCCTTCTTGCCGCCAAATTTTGCATGGCCCGATGGGCCACCACTCACGATGATGATTGGCAGTGAGACAATAGTATCCGGAGCGATCATGGGAGGTTGAGGGTCCGGGACGTAAAGGGTGCCGGTTACGGTCGGCGAACCGGTCACGGCGAGCGTACCGAGGACCACCGTCGCGCTCGACGATTCCGTGATCGCGCTCACGGTATAGACACCCGGGTTGTAGTTGTACACCGAGACGGCGATGCTGCCGTGGGTAGTCCCGCTGCGCAGGGCCGCTTCCAGGTTAACGGTGCCGAATCCGATGGAAAAAATGGGGACCACGTCGGTATCAACCACGGGACCAGCCAGATAGGGCGCATCCAGGGGCGCCCATTCATGCAAAGTTTTCACTTCGCTCGTGACATCGCGCTGAGCCCGCGCCGCGGGAGACGAAAGGAGAAGACCCAGGCAGCCAAGCGCGGCCAGGGGAAACAACGGGAATCGGGGCATACGTGTAGGCCTTGTGACTTGGAGAAACTAGCAGCGGATACCTGCCGATACCAGCATTTTGAGTCAGGGATGAGCGGCCGAAAACTCCCGCAGAGCCTTCAGTTTTGCGAACGCCGCGCCATTTTTTAGCAGTTCGTCGGCCATCCCGACGCCCTTGGCAAGGTCGGGCGCGAAACCGCAGACCACCAGCCCGGCGGCCGAGTTCAAAATGACCACATCCCGCTTCGGTCCATGGATGTGTCCCTCGAGGATTCCCGAGAGAATATAGGCATTCTGCCCCGCATCGCCGCCGCGCAGCTCCTCGACCTGCGCCTTGCGGAAGCCGAGCGGCTCCGGCATAAATTTGTGCGCGGAGACTTCGCCCTCCTTGACGGCGCAATAATGGTTCATCCCCAGCGTCGAAAGCTCATCCACTCCGCCTCCTCCGGCGAAGGTGCCGTGCACCGCCCATGCGGATTCGCGTCCCAGCAGGCAGAGCACCTCGGCGTATTTAGGCAACAGGCTCTCGGCAAAGATGCCGGCCAGTTGGAAGGGCGGGCTCGCGGGATTGAGCAGCGGGCCCAGGATGTTGAAAATCGTCGTTACCCCTTCGGCCCCCAGCGCCTTGCGGACCGGGCCGATTGCCTTGACGGAGGGATGATAGGCGGGCGCAAAAATGAACGCCATGCCGGTGGCCGCCAGGCATTCGCGCAGCAAATCCGGCGGGTATTCGATCCTGATGCCGAGCGCCTCGAGCACGTCGGCCCCGCCGGCCTTCGAGGTAATGCCGCGGTTGCCGTGCTTGACGACCGCCGCCCCCGCCGCGGCCAGCAGGAACATCACGGCGGTCGACACATTGAACAACTCCATCCGGTCGCCGCCGGTGCCGCAAACGTCGATCATCGGGCCGCTCAGCTTTGCGGCGTCGATTTCCGGGTTGACCGCGCGAGCCAGCAGCGCGCCGGCAAAAGAGGCAATTTCATTGGCCGTCTCCCCTTTCATATGCAAGGCGCGCAGAAATTCAGACTTCATGGCGTCGCTTTGCTCGGGATCCAGCAGCGCGGCAACCGCCTGGCCCACCTGGGCGGTATCCAGGTCGGCGCCGGTTCGCAATAGCTCGGTGAGGTCGCGCATGGGGAGGGGGTGCAGAATTTGAAGGATCGCGGCCCGGAATCAAATCAGAAAAGCGGTTGTTTCCCCGGCTGGCTCCAAACTTTTCGAATTTCCAGTTTCGAAATTCGAATTTCCATTCTATCCATACGCCATGCGTTATCTCCTCCCGCTGCTGCTTCTTTGCGGCTTTGCCGTTTTCGCCGAGAACCTGCTCATCCCGGGCAACTTCGAGGGCCCGTTCGTCAACGGGCGCACGCCGAAGGAGCAGGGGGGCGATCCGTCGAATAGTGGGAAGGGGCCGGGCTGGGTCTCATTCCGGTTCCAAACCACGGCGAAATCCCCGGAGATCACCGGCGGCCTTACCACCGAGGTGGCGCGCAACGGCAAGCAGTCGCTCTATGTCGATTTCAACCATGTCGACCGCGGTTTCGAGGCGGCAATACTGGTCTCGGATTTCATTCCGGTCGTCTCCGGCAGCGTGTACCAGGTGGGCATCTGGGGGCGAACCGACGCGAAGGACCTCATCAATTCCGACGGGCGCTCGGCCTACCTGAAACTCGAGGTCGATTATTTCGCCAAGGATGCCAACGAGTCGATTGGCGAGTCCTATTACGCCGTCCAGCCGCTGCCCGGAAGCAAGGGGCATCTTCCCTTTTTCCATACGGACCGCTGGACGCGCTATTACATGAAAATCACGCCGCCGCCGGGGACGGTGTTCGCGCAGGTCATCTGGCGTTGGCAGAGCGGGAGCGATCCGGGGGAAGTCAACGGGCTTACCTATTGGGATGATGCCACGTTCGACGGACCGCCTGCGCCCGATCCGAATATGACGCCCGCGCCCGTACAGGAGGATGCGGACACGCCCACGCCTTCGCCTTCGGACTCGCCGGCCGCGGGGCAATAAGCCCCCGGGCCAAATCTACGCGACGGAAAATTTCCGGCTGACCAGGGCGCGCAATTCGTCGCCGATTGGCTCGTGGCCGAGGCGCTCGATGACTTCGTTCAGGAATCCGAAGACGATGAGCCGCTGGGCCTGGTGCCGCGGGATGCCGCGGGCGAGCATGTAAAAGAGTTCCTCTTCGTCCAACTGGCCCGAAGTCGCGCCATGGGTGCAGCGGACTTCATCGGCGAGGATCTCGAGGCCAGGCATCGAATTGGCCTCGGCTTCGTCACTCAGCAGCAGGTTGCGCACTTTCTGGTAGGCATCGGTGCGATGCGCGCCGGGCTCGACGCGAATCAGCCCGGCGAAGATCGTGCGCGCCTGGTCATCGAGCGAATTCTTGTAGAGGAGGTCGCTGGCGGTGTCGGGCTTGCGATGATCCTGGAGGGTGCGCTGGTCGAATTCCTGGGAATCCCCAGCCACGCTCAGGGCCAGCATGTCGCTGCGGCCTCCCTCGCCCACGAGCCGGCTCACGCTCTCGGTGCGCGCGTATTTGCCGCCGAGATTGAGCGCCATATTGACGGCCGAGGCGTCGCGCCCGACGACGGTCGAGTTGATCTGGAACGCCAGCGTCTGGCCGCTCCAGTTCTGGACATTCACGTAGGTGAGTTTCGCGCCGCGCTCGAGGAAGAGATCGTTCACGCCGCAGGCGAAGCCGGGATCGAGCGGGCCGGCGGATTCAAACCGGTCGATGACGGTGACCTTGCTGTTCTCGCCGGCGATGATGAGCGTGTGCGGAAAGACCGAATTGTTTTTCCCGTGCAGCCAGTGGAACGTCTCGAGCGGCAGCGCCACCTCGACATTCTTCGGTATGTAAATGAATGTTCCCGCGCGCACGTTTGCCTGGTGAAGCGCGGCGAATTTCTTCGAGCCGAGCACGATCTCCTGGGTCATGAAATGCCGGCTCACCAGTGCCTGGTGCTCGGCGATGGCCCTTTCGAGCGGCTGCCAGATGACTCCCTGGCTTTCGAGCGCCGCGGCCTGCACTTCGCGCGAAAGAAGCCGGTCATTCGCGAAAACCATTCGCCCGGCGGTTTCGAGGCCGCCGGCGCTGCGCTGGATCAGCTCCGCCCCCACCTCTTCGCTTACCGGCGCGGGCCGGGTGAAATTCGAAAGCTCGAGCGCCTTGATGGTGGCGAAGCGCCACGCCTCGTCAGTGCGCGCCGGGAGCGGGACATCCTTGAAAGTCTTCCACGCCTCGAAGCGCAACTGGCTGAACCAATCCGCGAAAGCGTGGTTCTCCTGCTCGGCGGGGCCGCTGGTGAGGATCAAGGAGCTTTCGTCGTGGTTGATGCGGGAGCGTTCTTCGGTCGGGGCAATGGCGGTGCTCATTCGGATAAAATTCGAATTTCGAAAATCGACGGATCTGCGCCCGGTCAGCCGACCGAGCCTTCCATCTCGAGGTCGATGAGGCGCTTGAGCTCGACCGAGTATTCCATGGGGAATTGCCGCACCAGATCGTTGACGAAGCCGTTGACGCTCAAGCTCATCGCCTGGCCCTTGCTCAGGCCGCGCTGTTGCATGTAGAAAATCTGCTCGGCGCTCACCTGGCTGACGCTCGCCTCGTGCTGCACGGCATTGCCGGTGCCGCGCACGGTGATGGCGGGATAGGTGTCGGTGCGGCTGTGGGCGTTGATGAGCAGCGCATCGCATTCGGTGTTGTTCTTGCAATGCTTGAGATGCCTCGGCACGTGAACCAGGCCGCGGTAGGTGGCGCGCCCGGTGCCCACGGAGATCGACTTCGAGATGATGTTGCTCGAGGTCTCGTCGGCCGCGTGGATCATCTTCGCGCCCGTGTCCTGGTGCTGGCCGTTGCTGGCCAGCGCGATCGAGAGCACCTCGCCGCGGGCCTTGCGGCCCTTCAGCACCACGCCGGGATACTTCATCGTCAGGCGCGAGCCGATGTTGCAATCGATCCATTTCACCTCGGCCTCCTCGTGCGCGATGGCGCGCTTGGTGACGAGGTTGAAAACGTTCGGCGACCAGTTCTGCACGGTGACGTACTGGATCTTCGCCCCCTTGAGCGCCACCAGCTCGACCACCGCGGAGTGCAGCGTCGCCGTCTCGAATTTCGGCGCGGTACAGCCTTCCATGTACATCACCTCGGAGCCTTCGTCGGCGATGATGAGCGTCCGCTCGAATTGCCCGAAGTTCTCCGCGTTGATGCGGAAATAGGCCTGGAGCGGATGCTTCACCTTCACTCCCGGCGGCACATAGATGAACGAGCCGCCGGAAAACACGGCGGAGTTCAGCGCGGAAAACTTGTTGTCGCCGGTCGGGAATGACCTTGCCGAACCATTTGCGGAAAATCTCCGGGTGCTTCTTCAGGCCCTCGGTCGAGCCGGTAAAGATCACGCCCTGCTCGCCGACCGCCTTCTTGATGTTCGAATAAACCGCCTCGGAGTCGAACTGCGCCTCGACGCCGGCGAGGAACTTGCGCTCCTGCTCGGGAATGCCGAGCCGCTCGAACGTGCGCTTCACGTCCTCCGGCACTTCGTCCCACGAGCGCGTGGGGCGCTGGCCATTGGCGAGGTAATAGCGGATTTTGTCGAAATTGATCGCCTCGAGATCGTGGCTCGCCCAATGGGTCGGCAGCGGCTTGGCAAGGAAGGTCTCGAGCGCCTTGAGCCGGAAATCGCGAATCCAGTCGGGCTCCCCCTTTACGTCCGACGATGTAATTGACCGTGTCGCTGCGTCAGGCCGTGGCCCGCGTCGAATTCATGGCTGCTCGGGGTAAACGAAATCGCCGACGCTGCGGTCGATGTCGATGCTGGTGTCTGTAGGCATGATGTTGCAAGCGCCGCGGTCAGACCGCGGCCGGTTCCTCCAGTTCTCTTCTTTGATGATCCAGTCGTAGCCCTGCTCCTCGAGCGCCAGGGCCAGTTCCTTGCCGCCGGTGCGCACGATGCGGCCGCGCACCATGACGTGGACCACGTCCGGCACGATGTAATTGAGCAGCCGCTGGTAATGGGTGATGAGCAGGACGCCGAGGTCCGGCCCGCGCAGCGTATTGACGCCGTGGGCGACGACCTTGAGCGCGTCGATGTCCAGGCCGCTGTCGGTTTCGTCCAGGATCGCGTAGCGCGGCTCGAGCATCGCCATCTGCAAAATTTCGTTCCGCTTCTTCTCGCCGCCGGAGAACCCCTCGTTGACCGAGCGCGAGGTGAATTTCCGGTCGATCTCGAGCAGGTCCATCTTCTCGTAAAGCCGCGCGTAATACTCGGTGGCGTCGAGCGTCTCGCCCTCGGGCAGGCGCGCCTGCACCGCGGAGCGCATGAAATTCGCGTTGCTGACGCCGGGGATTTCCATCGGGTACTGGAAGGCGATGAAGAGGCCCTTGCGCGCGCGCTCGTCGGGTTCCATTGCCAGGATGTTCCTCGCCGTCCATCAGCACCTCGCCGGCCGTGACCTCGTAATCGGGATGGCCGCCCAGCACCTTGGCCAGGGTGCTTTTGCCGGAGCCGTTCGGACCCATGACCGCGTGGACTTTGCCCTGCTCGATCTCGAGGGAGAGGCCGCGGATGATTTCATTGCCCGCCACGCTGGCGTGCAGGTCTTTGATGACAAGGGAGTTCATGATTTGGATGGCTCGGCGGCGCATGCTTCGCACCGGCCCTGAAAGGAAACCTCGTGATGGGTGACCACCGCCCCCGTCGGCAATTGCCAGCCCGCGGTCCCGGTTTCCGCGGCATTCGCCGGGGCACGTCGTAAACCGCGCCGCATTGCTCGCAGAAGAAATGGGCGTGCGGCTCGAGGTTGGCGCAATAGCGGGAGGGCTGGCGGTCGTGATTGACCGCGCGCACCAGGCCGCACTCGGCCAGGGTTTCGAGGCAATTATAGACGGTCGCCAGCGAGATGCCCGGAGAGCTTCTTCTGGACGCGCAAGAAGACATCCACCGCCGTCGGGTGATCGCGCTTAACCAGCAGGGCATCATAAACTTCCCGCCGCTGGGCTGTGAAACGGAATCCCTTCTGGGAAATCGTCTCGTTGCAGCTTTTGCCGCTCGATTCAGTATGTCCGTCCGGAAGAATCATCGCCTGAATATCCGGGCGACGGGCAACCTTATCAAGAACTATTCTAAATAAAAAACGCGAATCGGTCTCAGCAACGCTCCTCCGCGTGTTCTGCTGGTTCACGGGTCCATTTTTCATGGGCGCGGCAGGCGAGGAGCTGGGTTTCGGCCTGGAGCCAGTGTTCCCGTTCGTGGCCGGCGGGTTTGCCTTCCTTTTCCCAAATCAGGTAGGCGCAATAGGCGATCTCCTCATTACTGGGCAGGTGGGAGTCGTTGTCTTTTGGGATGAGCGTTGGGCTATAAGACATTTTCGGTACGGCTTTGGTTACGGCGCCCATTGCATCCGCGCACCCGCGCAGCACAAAACGGCTAACCGCGCTTTCGAGCCAAATTCCAAGGGTTCAGGAATTAGCACCGATTTGCCGGTTCGTCCATCGGGCGAGCGCCGGATGGAACAATGGCGGATTCTCTTACACCAGATAATTTCGCGCTGTGCGTGAAACAATCACGTTACAGCCGCTCGGGCTCGGCCAGCAGGGCGGCGATCCTGGCGAGCATCCGTCCGGCGCCGCCGCCGTCGAGCACGCGATGATCGAAGCTGATCGTCATGTTCGCCTCCGTGACGGGGACAAACTTGCCGGCCTTTGCGTCCCACGCCGGCTGTACGCGCCCGGCGCCAAGGCCGAGGACGAGGGTCTGTTCCGGCAGGGGGATGGGAGTCGCCCAGGTGAGGCCGAAGGTGCCGAAATTGGTCACGGTGGCAATGGAGCCGCCGGTGGCATTGGGCGGGAGGCGGCGCTGCTTGGCCTGCTCGACCAGTTCATTGTATTTTGGCGTCAATTCCGCCAGCGGCACCTTGTCGACGGCGCGCATGACCGGAACCAGGACGCCGTCCTCGACTTCCACGGCGAATCCAACGTCGATGGCGGCGCGGATGGACGATTCGGTTGCCAACGAGCCGGCCGGCGGGAGCTGAATTTTCGGCAAGGGCGAGGGCGAGGGCGCGCAGGGCGTAAAGGGCGGGGCCGGGCTTGGGGTCCTGCGCTTTGCGATGGGCGAGGAGGGGATCAATGTTGACCGGGAGCGCCACAGTCGCCAGCGGGCGCGTCCAGCTCCGGCGCATGGCGTCGGCCACGGCCACGCGCATGGTCGAGGCCGGGCTCAACTTGTTTTGCTCGAGTTGGGCGATGAAATTTTCGAAATCCTCGATGGTGACCCGCCCCGCTGCGCCGCTGCCCGGCTATGCCGGCAAGGTCCGCCGCGTGCAGGCCCAGATCCGTGCATCCGCGCGCGCACGCGCGGGGAGAGATAGCTCGCGCCGGCGGCATGGGCCGGCACCGGCAGGCCGCGCACCGTGGGCTGGACCGTGCCCTTCTTTGCCGTGGGGGTCGTGCCATTGGTTTCTTCGTCGGAGCGGCGGCGACTCTTCCGCCACTTGCGCGGGCGAGGGGGTATCGAGGCCGACGCGGGCCGCCTCCTCCTGCGTGGCGTCGAGGTAGCCGAGGACGGCGCCGACCGCGTAGCTTTGCTTCACCTCGGCAATCCACTTTTGCACCTTGCCGCGGCAGGGACTGGCCAGGGACATGACCGCCTTGTTCGTCTCGACTTCGAGCACTTCCTGATCGGCATCCACCATTTCGCCCGGCTGCGACGGCGATGCTCACGATCGTGGCCTCGGCAATGGACTCGCCGAGTTGAGGCATGATGATGGGGATCTGCGGCATGGTCAGGAGAGAGGAGGAAATTCGAAATTCGAAATTCGAAATTCGAAGGATTTGGCGCGCGAGACGCGCGAAGTTCTGGATTTGCCCGGCTCAACCGTGCGGCTCGCGCCGGCCGCGCAGGCGCCTTTCGAGTTTCGAATTTCGAATTTCGAATTTTTCATGGTCTTATCGCGCGAGCAACTCCCGGACGGCGCTGGCTATGGTCCGGGCCGTCGGCCGGTGCGTGCCCCAAAGGTTTGGATGAAACGGCACCGGAGTATCCTTTGCGTTGAGCCGCATGGGCGCGGCATCGAGAAGATTGAAACCGTCGCAGACGACGCGGGCAATGACTTCGGCCGTCACGCCGCCCCAGGGCCAGGCTTCGCCGACGGCAAGCAGCCGGCCGGTGCGCGCGACCGAGGCCAGGACGGTGTCGGTATCGAGCGGTTTGATCGAGCGCAGGTCGACGACTTCGATTTCCGTGCCTTCGCGGGCCAGTTCCTCCGCCATGGCGAGCGCCTCGTGGACCATGGCGCTGTAAGTCACGACCGTCGCGTCGCGCCCGGCGCGGGCGATGCGCGCCTTGCCCGTGGGCATCGCCTCGGTGGGCAGCGCCTCGGCCTTGAGGTGGTAGTAGAGGTACTTGTGCTCGCAAAAGATGACCGGGTCATCGATCTCGACGGCCTCGAGCAGCATGCTGTAGGCGTCCTCGACAGTGGCCGGCGTCATCACGACCAGGCCGGGATAAGTGGCGTAAAGGGCCTCCATGCTCTGGCTGTGGAACGGACCGCTGCCAGGTGTGCCGCCCGATGGCAGGCGGATGACGATGGGACATTTGGTTTGCGTCCGCCAGTAAAGCGTCGCGGCGTTGTTGACGATCTGGTTGAACCCGACCGTCGAGAAATCGGCGTACTGCATCTCGATGATGGGGCGCATCCCCTCGATGGCGGCGCCGATGGCGCTGCCGACCATCGCGTCCTCGCTGATGGGTGAATCGAGCACGCGGCCGGGAAATTCCTTTGCGAGGTCCTTGGTGGCCTTGAAAGCGCCACCGAACGCGCCGACATCCTGGCCGTAGATATAAACGCGCGAGTCCTCGGCCAGGGCCCGCGCCTGGGCCTCGCGAATGGCCTCGAGATAAGTGATGCTCATCGATCAATGGCAGCCGTCTGGGCCTTCGGTGAGCCGGCGCGTCGAGAGCGCGCACCAATCCTCCGCGTTCGGGTCCGGGGCGGGCTCGCGCATGGCGGTGGCGACCGCCTCCTGGACCTGTTGCACAGCCTCGGAGCGCCACAGCTCGAGGTCCGCCGCGGTGGCCAGCCCTTCATCCAAAATGGTTTGCTCGGCCACTTTCAGGCAATCGGCGAACATTTTTGCGCGCTTCTGCGATTCCGGCACATAGCGCGCGTCGTCGTGCTCGCCATGGCCGGCGAGGCGCAAAATTGAAGCCACCACCAATTGCGGCCCGCGCCCGAGCCGCGCATGCTCGGCCGCCGTGCCGATCACTTCGAGGCACTCCCGCAAATCGTTGCCGTGCTCGATGATGCGCCCCTCGATGCCGTAACCGACGGCGCGATCGACAAGGTTGCGACAGGCGAACTGCCGGTTGGTCGGCGTCGAATACGCATATTGATTATTTGTCACGATCACCAGCAGCGGCAGCTTCTCGACGGCCGCCTGGTTCATCGCTTCGTGGAAGGCGCCGGTTGATGTGCCGCCGTCCCCGAGCGACACGGCGCCGATCGCTCCGGTCTCCTCTTTTGCGCGCCGCGCCATCAATGCGCCCGAGACTACGGAGATCATCGCTCCCAAATGGCTGATCATCGCCATGGTGCCTTCGCGCGGCTTGCCGCGGTGTACGTTGCCATCGCGCCCGCGCATCGGCCCGAGGCGCGAGCCGAGGTAGGTGCGCGTGGCATCGAGCAGGCTCTCGCCGAACGCGAGCCGGCCCGCCTGATCGCGAATCAGCGGGGCAAAGATGTCCCCTTTTTTGAGCGAAAGGGCCGTGGCGACGGAAACCGCCTCCTGGCCATTGCCGACGAAAACCCCGCCGTAAATGCGTCCGGCCCGGAAGAGAGTGGCGTATTTCTCCTCGGACACGCGGCCGAGCAGCATCCAGCGATAGGCGGTCAAAAAGCGCTCGCGGATCATCGATTCTTCTTCATGCGCAGTCGCGCCGGCGGCATCGTGGCCGGCGCGGGAGACGGTTTGGAGCACGTGCGGAAGTGTATCCGGGCCATTTGCGCGTGTGCAAACGTTTCTTGACCGAAGGATTAGAGCGCTTGCGGGGAATAGTGGGAGCTATGGGGCGTATGGAGGGTATGCGGGTCAATTGGCCCCGCGCCGGCGGCGGGCTTCGTCGTAAATGGCTTCCAGCAGACGGGTTTGGGCCTGGATCTCCCAGTTCCCGGCGATGGCCTGTGCGGCGCGGGCGCTCATCGACTCGTAACGGGCGGCGTCGGCGGCCAGCTCCCGCATCATGGCAGCCAGTTTCTCCGGAGAGTTCTCGGGGGCGAGCAGGCCGGTTTCGCCACTTCTCACGGCCTCCGGGATGCCGCCATGGAGCGTGGCAACCGCCGGCACGCCGGAGGCCATGGCCTCGAGCAGCGCGTTGGGCACGCCCTCCTGGTCGCCGTCGGGCCCGGTGACGCTGGGATGAAGAAAGAGGTGCGATTGGTAGAGCAACTCGCGGAGTTTTGCCTGGGAAACGAAGCCGGGAAAAGAGACGCGCCCCGCGACGCGCAGCTCCGCGGCCAGCGCCGGGAGCGAATCCGCCAGCGGCCCTTCGCCGGCAATGGTCAATCTCGATTCCGGGTAGTCTTTGCAGAAGAGGGCGAAGGCGCGCAGGGTGGTCTCGACTCCTTTCTTGGGGATGAGCCTGCAGGCCTGGAAGAGCCGCCAGTGACCATCCTCCGGCAGGTAACGCTGAGAGAAAGAAAACCGGTCGAGGGGAATGCCGGTGCGATGGACGCGAATTTTTTCGCGCGGACATCCGGCATCGATCAGCGCGTCAGCAATCGCCTGCGAACGGGGAAGGATGAATGTGGCCAGCTCGAAGACCTGCCGGAGGCGGCGCGCATTGGACGGGCGCGCCAGGTCGATGCCGGCGTCCGCGCCGTGGAAAGAGACGATGACCGGGATGCGCGCATGCCGCAGGTACGGAAGCAGATGGACGCCGATGTGCCCGAAATAAACGTGGAGAAGCGCGGCGTGCGCGGCGCGCAGCCCGGCGGCCAGCTTCCGGGCTTCGCCGCGGGAAATGAGGAAGGGGCCGTGGAGGATCGATTTTTGCCAGAAGCGCCGCAACTCGCGGCTCCAGGGACGCTCGATGGTGACCACGGGGTCGAAAGGAAAACGGTCGGCATTTTCGCGCTTCTGGGTGAAGACGACCGGCTGGTAGGCGCGGATGGCCATGATCTGCCGGTAGATATGGAGCATCTCCGGCTTGAGAAAGGTCGCGCAGTATTGGGCGGCGACGGGTTGGCCGGGCGTGTTCACGCCGAGAAAGGTTCTGCAAACCTTTGCGGCGCGCAATCCAGAACCACCGGCTGGCGGTCAACCCTTACCAGAAGGTGAACGAGAATAGCTTCCAGGCAACGGGCGCGTCCGCGGGCCGGTCTGCATGGCGCGTATGGGAACTGCCCCCCTGGGCGCGGTAAACCACGAAATCCCTGCCGCTGCCATATTCGCTCGGGGCCATGGGATTGATCAACTGGAGGGGGTTGCCGAGGCGGACGCCACGCTGGATGGCCCCTTCACCGGGGCCCGGGGTGATCGGGGGAAGCGCGTGACGGGGAACGACGGGCGCGCTGATGTTTGCGCCGTTGTCCGTGGTGGCGGCGTTGGCGTTGTTGGCCTGCGGCGCGTTGCCTTGGGCGAGAGCCGAGCCGGCCAGCAAGGCGCAGGCCCCGATGGTGAGAAGAAACTTTTTCATGGCCGATTGCTTCAAAAGAGAGAATCGAAATTGAACCGGCGGGCGACCGTGTGGCAAGCGACTTTCGCACCGCGACGAGCGAAATGATTGAAGAGCGGAAGAACTCACCTATTGTTTGCCCCGTTTTTGATGGAGCTGGAACTGACGATACTCAACAAGCTGGGGCTGCACGCGCGGCCGGCGGCGGAATTTGTGCGATGCGCGCGGCGGTTCAAATCGCGGATCGTGATCCACAAGGATGGCGAGGAATTTTCCGCGGCGAGCATTCTCGAGGTGCTGAGCGCGAACCTGGATTGCGGTTCGCGGATGATCGTGTATGCCGAAGGCCCGGATGCGAAGGAAGCGCTGGCGGAACTCGAGGGGCTGCTGAAGCAATTTCCGCTGCAGGAGGAGTGACCTCGCCAGACTTGCCCCGGCGCGTCGCCCGGCCCACAATCGGCGTCCGTGGACTTTCTGGACAAAGCACAACGCGTTTTTGACATCGAGCTCTCGGCGGTGCGGGAGGTGCGGGAGCGGCTCGATGGCGGTTTCGCGCGCGCGGTCGAGTTGATGCTCGATGCGGTTGGCAAGCGTAACAAGATCGTGGTGGTCGGAGTAGGCAAGAGCGGGCACATCGGGGAAAAGATCGCCGCGACGCTGACGAGCACCGGTTCGCCCGCGGTGCTGCTCGATTCGATCAACGCGCTGCATGGCGACCTGGGAGTGGTTTCCGATGGAGACGTGGTGCTGGCGTTGAGTTACTCCGGCGAGACGGAGGAATTGATCGCGCTGGTGCCGGCGTTGCGGCGATTCGACGTGAAAATGATCGCGATGACGGGGAACGCGAAGTCGTTTCTGGCGGCCAACGCCGACGTGCACCTGGACGTGCAGGTGAGCCAGGAGGCGTGCCCGCTGAATCTCGCTCCAACGTCGAGCAGCACGGCGATGCTCGTGCTTGGCGATGCGCTGGCCATGGTGCTGCTGGAGGCGCGCGGGTTCCAGAAGGAGGATTTTGCGCGGTTTCATCCCGGGGGCCGGCTGGGGCGGACGCTGCTCTTCAAGGTCAGCCAGATCATGCGCGGGGCGGACCGCATGGCATTGGTGCGGCCCGATGCCACGGTGCGCGAGGCGCTGCACGAGATGACGCTCCGGCGTGCGGGCGCGGCGGTGATCACGAGTGAAACGGGGGAGCTGGCGGGGGTGTTCACGCACGGCGACTTTATCCGGCATTTCCAGGCCGATCCGGCGTTGATGGAAAAGAGGGTGGGGGACCTGATGACGCGAAATCCGATTTGCGTCGCGGCAGATCACCTGGCCGCCGAGGTGCTGCATATCCTGCAGCAGCATGCGATTGACGAACTGGTCGTGGTGGATGATGTGAACCGCCCGATCGGAATTGTGGATTCGCAGGACCTCGCCCGGTTTCGGCTCTTGTAAGGCCATGGCCGCGGCGAAGCTCCCCGAGGAACGGCGATTTTCAATCGTCGAACGGGCGCAAAGCTTCACCCACGCCGGGCGCGGCGTCTGGATATTTGTAAAGAGCACGCACAATGCGTGGATCCACCTTGCATGCCTGATTGCCGTGGTGGCGCTGGGATTCTGCTTCCGGATAAGTCAAGGCGAATGGCTGGCATTGGTGCTAGTATGCGGGCTGGTACTAACCGCGGAGGCATTCAATACGGCGATTGAATCGCACATGAACCTTACTTCTCCCGAGCATCATCCGTACGCGAAGGATACCAAGGATATCGCGGCGGGCGCGGTGCTGATATCCGCGATCACGGCAATCATTGTCGGGGCAATCATATTTCTTCCGCGGATGATCGCCAGGCTGCCTTGATGGCAGCGAAAACCGATGAACGACGAAGAATTTCTTGCCGAATTCGAATCGTGCCGCTGGCCTCTCGATCAATGGCATCACAGGCAGCACGTCAAGGTCGCCTACCTGTATCTCCGCCGTCATTCCTTTGACGAAGCGATGGCGAGGCTGCGAGCCAGGATCAAGGCCTATAATGCGGCCCATCAAGTGCCGGACGATTTGACAAGCGGCTATCACGAAACAATGACGCATGCATGGTTGCTCCTGATTTATTTCACGCTTTGTGAATATGGCCCGGCGGTGAGCGCCGATGCCTTTTACGAGCAGAACCCGCAACTGTGGCAGACGAAAGTGCTGCGTTTCTTCTATACGCGCGATTGTTTTCTCTCCGCCCGGGCCAAAGCCGAATTCATCGAGCCCGACCTGACGCCGCTGCCCAGAAGCACGAAGATCGCGGCGAAATAGGTCCAACCTGGAAGCCGTGAACACCAACGAAATTCATCCGGCGAAGATGCAATACTCCCTCCGGGACGCGACGCCGGCGGACCGTGGGTTCGCGGAGGCATTGCGCGAGCGATGTTACAAGGATGTCGTGATTCGCCAATTCGGAAAATGGGATCCGGAGATTCACAAACAGTTTTTCGAGCGAGACTGGAATCGGGATAAATGCCAGATCATCAGCCATAATGGCAGGGAGATAGGAACCCTGGCGGTCGATGCCGGGCCGGCTTGCATTTCGCTCCTGGAAATACAAATTGATCCATCCGCGCAAAACCAGGGTATCGGGACTGCGATACTGACTGATTTGATCGGGCGCGCACAGGCGCTGCGGCTGCCGATTCGGCTGCAAACCTTGCATTGCAATCGCGCAATTACCCTTTACGAGCGTCTGGGCTTCAAATGTTATGGACGCACGGAGACGCACCTGCTTTTTGAAAAGGAATGCGGATAACCATGACATGCCGGCTCGCCTTCTAATTATTGATTCTCGCGAATGCCAGACTCATCCAGTTCAGTGGGAAATTTCGTGGGCACGCCGCCCGCGGAGATTGAAATAGACGAGGCGCTTGTGGCGCGGTTGCTGGCGGAGCAGCAACCGGACCTGACGTTGTTGCCGCTGCGGCACGTGGATGCCGGTTGGGACAATGCGATATTTCGGTTGGGGGATGATTTGGCGGTGCGTCTTCCGCGGCGCGCCGTGGCAGCGCCTCTGATCATAAACGAACAAACCTGGCTGCCGCGCCTGGCGGACCAGTTACTGCTTCCCGCGCCGATTCCGCGCCGCGCCGGGATGCCGGGCCGCGGTTACCCATGGCGATGGAGTATTGTTCCATGGCTGCCGGGCAAGCCGGCTGATACCGAGGGGCTGGATGCGGGGCAAGCCCGGAGATTCGGGGCATTCCTGCGCGGCCTCCATGCTCCGGCGCCGGCGGACGCGCCGGTGAATCCGATGCGGAGTGTGCCGCTGAGGGAGCGGGCAAATGCGGTCTTTGAGGCGCGCATCGAGCGGCTTTCGCAAAAGACGGATGCGGTCGAGCCGGCAATCAGGCATATCTGGGATGCGGCGGTGGGTGCGCCAATGGATGCGCCGCGCACGTGGTTGCATGGCGACTTGCACCCGCGGAATGTGCTGACCGACCAGGGAATCATCACGGGTATCATTGATTGGGGAGATATCACCGCGGGAGATTGCGCTGTGGATCTTGCGTCAATCTGGATGCTATTCGCGGATGCGCAGGCGAGGCGCGATGCTTTTGACTCTTATGGAATCGTTTCGCAGGCGACCAAACTGCGCGCGCAAGGATGGGCCATCCTGTTTGGGGTCATCCTGCTCGAAACCGGCCTGATCGACAATGCAATCCATGCCGCAATTGGCAGGCAGACGCTTCAGCGTTTGGCGGAATCAGCGGAATAGGAGTAGCTTCCGACGACGGAGCCGCGCCGGGCTCGACGTATCTGCTCGGCGCGGGCGAAGGAATCGCGAGCGAAACGGTGAAGAAGTTCACGGTACTCGACGCGTCGGCGGGCAGCACTGGTGTGACGCGCAACTTCAATACGAGCGGCGAGATCGTATGGAGCGCGCAATTTACAAAGGGGACAACGGCGATTCTCACGACTGACATTCCGTAAGTCTTGCCGGGACGGGCGATTCCCGGGCATGTTGGATGAGCCATTATGTTTCGGCGTCTTGCCGCAATTCTACTGCTCCTGCCAGCGGCGCGCCCGCACCGCGCCATGGCCGCGGAGGATACGCAATCTGTTTTGCGCAATCCCTTCATGGGCTGGGTCCTCTATCCATGTGAGAATGGAGATATCCCGGACGCGGGCAAATATTGGGCCTCGCAGGATGCGAATGCGCGCGTGGCGTCGACCTGTTACATCCGGGTGTTATGGTCTGAGATGGAGCCTAGCGAGGGAGTTTATGCGTGGAATGAGGATCCGAATTTCAAGGAATTGATCCAGGGGGCGCTGGATCGCCATCTCCGGCTGGCCTTTCGCGTGTATGTTACGAGCCGGGATGTGCCGGCGCAGGCGACACCGGAGTGGGTATTCCATGCGGGCGCCCGCGTGGCCACGGTGGACAATGGGGGAAAGTCACCGGATGTGCGCGACCTGGTATTCCAGCAGAAATATGGCGCGTTCATCCGTGCGTTTGGGCAGGCATTCGATGATCCTTCAAAGGTAAACTGGGTCGATACCGCGAACCTCGGTTGGTGGGGCGAGATGCATCACCTGCAATATCTCGATGACGCCGGCCGGGCGCGCGTCCTGCAATGGCTGGCGGATACTTATGAAAGCGCATTTACCCGCGTGCCCGTGGCGATATCCTTTCCCAATGCGACCTGGAGTAACTCGGAGATGGATGAGTATTGTTTCAGCAAGGGTGACTTTGTGATGCGGCGCGACGGCGTCGCCGGAACTTATGGGGATGTAAGTGCGGGGCAGGAGCAAGCCATCCTGCGGCGCTGGCCGGGAATCCCATTTATCGCGGAGGGCTATTACCAAAAACCCACCGCGCCGCAAAAGCGGGCCACGCTGAACCAGGCGCTGCGCCTGCACGCGAACTTTCTCGACCTGCGCCAGCCGGGCAGCGCCGATGATTGGACGCGCAATCATCCCGATTGGGTACGGGAGTTCAATCTCAAGGGGGGTTACCGGTTTGTGGTCGATTCGGTGAATTACCCGGGCCGCATCATCGCGGGTGCGGACATCGCCATCCAGGCCGTGATCCGCAATGTGGGCGTGGGCATCCTGCCGAACAACCTGAAGTGCTGGAACTGGAAGTACAAACTGGCTTACGCGCTGCTGCCGCCGGGCCGGGATGTGCCGGCGGCGATGTTCACCGACACGACGGCGCGGGACGATCCCTGGCAATGGAGAAACGGCCATCCGTGCAATGCGACGACGATTGGCGCCTTTGGCGGCGTGGCGCCCGGCCAATACGATCTGGGCATTGCGCTGGTGGATACTTCCGACGGCGGCAAACCCGCCATCGAGCTGGCGATTACCACGCCGCGGACCGCGACCGGCTGGTACCGCTGGGGGCGCATCGTCATTTCATCAAAATGAGAAGGCCCGCGGCGGGCGGCAAACCGGGCGCATAGTCGGCTCTTGTAGGAGGGCGTGGTTCTGGTCATTCTCCCGGCGGCATGCTTTCCCAAGTATTTTCAGCCGCCGTCATCGGGGTGGACGCATACGAGGTCGAAATCGAGGTCAATACGGCCAACTCGATTAAGACGGTGGTCGTGGTGGTGGGCCTGCCCGACGTCGCGGTGAAGGAAAGCCGCGACCGCGTAACGACAGCCGTGGCAAACAGCGGTTACTTTTGGCCGCAAGGCCGCACGACGGTCAACCTGGCGCCGGCCGATGTGAAAAAAGAGGGCCCCAGCTTCGATCTTCCCATCGCCATCGGCATGATCGCCGCGGCGCAGGAGAAAGAGCTGCGGGACATGCAGGATTATTGCATGGTCGGCGAACTGGCGCTCAATGGCGCGGTGCGCCCCGTGAAAGGCGTGCTGCCCGTGGCCATCGCCGCGAGGCGCGCCGGCAAAAAGGCGCTCGTCGTGCCCGAGGCAAATGCGCGCGAAGCGGCCGTGGTGGATGGTCTCAATGTCTATGGCGTGAAGAACCTGCGCGAGACGTTCGAATTTCTCACCTGGGAGCGCCCGCTGGCGCCGGTGCGCGAAAACCTGACGGCGCTCTTCGAGGCGAACCGGCATTACGAGGTCGATTTCGCCGATGTCAAAGGCCAGCAGCACGCCAAGCGCGCCATCGAGGTCGCGGTCGCGGGTGGGCATAACTTGCTGATGATCGGGCCGCCCGGCTCTGGGAAGTCGATGCTTTCGAAGCGCATCGCCACCATCATGCCGCCGATGACGATCGAGGAAGCCATCGAAATCACCAAGGTCCACTCGATTTGCGGATTGCTGGACGGCAGGCATCCCTTTGTGGCCACGCGCCCGTTTCGCTCGCCGCACCATACCATCTCCGATGCCGGCCTGCTCGGCGGCACCGCCAACCCGACGCCCGGCGAAGTAAGCCTCGCGCATCACGGCGTGCTCTTCCTCGACGAATTGCCGGAGTTCAAACGCTCGACGCTCGAGGTGATGCGGCAGCCGCTCGAGGATGGACGCGTGACCATCTCGCGCGCGGCCGGCAGCATGACCTTTCCCGCCGAATTCATGCTGGTGGCCGCGATGAACCCATGTCCGTGTGGATATTATGGGGATCCGCGGCGGGAGTGCAGGTGCGGCGCAGCCGGCGTGCAAAAGTACAGACAGCGCATCAGTGGGCCATTGCTGGATCGCATTGACTTACACATAGAAGTGCCGGCGGTGAGTTACAACGAGTTATCGGGTAAGTCGCCGGGGGAGCCGAGCGAAGCCATTCGCACCCGTGTGGAAACCGCACGCAGCATCCAGCAGGAACGCTTTGGCAAGAGCAAGGCGAGATGCAACGCGCGGATGAGTTCGCGGCAAATGAAAGAGCATTGCCTGCTTAACGATGGCTCGCAGGAATTGCTGCGCGTGGCCATCTCCGATCTCCACTTCAGCGCCCGCGCCTACGATCGGATTCTAAAGGTCGCCCGCACCATCGCAGATCTGGCAGGCCGCGATAAGCTGACCGAGGAGGACGTCAGCGAAGCCATCCAGTACCGCACCCTGGACCGGAACCTATGGGTATAACTTGGAATTGAGCGATGGAGCTTCGCAGCATAGAGGCGGTTATATGGGCTTTGAATGGCTCTGAAACCCGCTACCTCATCGTCGGTGGGCTTGCGGTCAACGCCCATGGATATGAACGCTTGACACGGGATTTGGACCTGGTGATTGGCCTCGAGACTGGCAATGTGACTCGAGGCCTGCACGCTCTGTTCAGTATCGGTTACGCTCCTGCCATTCCGGTTACGGCCGAGGATTTCGCAAATTCCTCTCTGCGGGAGTCCTGGAGAAGGGATAAAAATATGCTGGTTCTCAAGCTTTGGAGCGATCTGCATCGACGCACGCCTCTGGACGTCTTTGTTTACGAGCCGTTCGATTTCGAACGCGAATACAGAATCGCCGAACGGATGGAAGTCGCGCCGGGACTGCCGGCGCCTATTGTAACTTTGGACACGCTTCTCGCCATGAAACGCGATGCAGGGCGGCCGCAGGACCTGCTGGATATTCAAGCGCTTGAATTGAAGAGAAAATCGGGCGAACATCCTGCCACATGACAAAAGCCGAGCTCTACGCGCATCCAGGCTGGAAATGCTGCACGGCCGAAGGCGCTCGCGAGCACGTATTGCTTCAGGGCCGCCATACCACTCTGCGTGAAAAACTGGAGTGGCTGGAAGAGGCGGAGACGCTGACCCTCAGATTGCGCAAGCAAAGAGAAAAGGTGAATGCGGGCTGTGTGATCGATAATCACTAAGAAGGTGACTCGCACCGTTGTCATCCTCGCCGGGCATGAGCAGTTGAAGGCGCAGGATGTCAGTGAGGCGATACAGTATCGGACGCTGGACAGGAATTTGTCGGTGTGAGTCAAATTTGGCAGAAAATGTCGCCTAACCCCAAGTTTCCTTCCGCCCACCGAGAGATGATCGCTGGTGAGCGCCGATCGCCGTGTCGGCCCCGGGCATCTGTTTCCGCCATTGACGCCCCGGCTGGAAGCCGGTACTCTCAGTGCGAAGGTGCTATATCGTTCCCGGGTAGCATCTTTCCAAAGCCGCTCGATTTTTCCCGGCGATCCCCATCGGCCGAAAATGATCCTCCCCAAAACCTCCAACTTCATCGTTGCCGCCATCCGTTTTCTGGGGATTTTTCTCCTCGCGGCGGGGATCACCGGGAGTTTGCGCGCGGCGCAATCGACGTGGGTCCATTTCGGATCGAATGGCAATCTGACCTATTACACCGACCCCGAGGGAAACAAAATCCCGGACTTCTCGTATGCCGGCTACGAAGGGGGCGGCGTCTCCCTCCCGGTCGCGGCGGTTGAGGATACCATCGGTCCCGTGGCCGGCGACAATACGAGCAATATTCAAAACGCGATCAATGCCGTTGGAAAGTTGACGGCCAACTCCAGCGGGATTCGCGGCGCCGTGTTGCTGGAATCGGGCACTTATGAAATAGCCGGCACGCTTACGATGAGCGTAGGCGGAGTTGTTCTGCGCGGCTCGGGCACCAATAGTTCGACGGGAACCGTGCTTCTCGTCACCGGCTCCGCTCGGAACGTCATTAACGTCGGCGGCTCGGGCTCGACGGGCCAATCGGGCAACACTTACACCATTACCGACAACTATGTCCCACTCGGGGCGACTTCATTCCACGTCAACACCACCTCGGGTTTCGCGGTGGGCGATACCATCGTCATCCAGCGGCCATGGTCGACGCAATGGGTTTACGCGATCGGGATGAATGCCTATTGGACGGCGGGATCGACCACCGGCCTGCATTTCGAGCGACAGGTCACCGCCATCAGCGGCAGTCAGATCACCATCGACGTGCCGCTGGACAACCCGATCGAGCAGCAGTGGACCACCGGCCAGGTCTGGGTGGAGACCGATAGCAGAATCTCGCAGGTGGGCATCGAAAACCTGGTTGGTATCGGCGAAATTACCGATTATCCAGTGGATATTCTGACTGGCGTATTCGCCAATTACACGAACACGAAGAATGCATGGATGCAGAATGTCGTCATGCAAGGCTGGGGCAACGGCCTCACGTTCGGAGGGGGCACCAAATGGTGCACAGCGCAGGATTGCGTTTACCAGTTGCCCGGCACCGGCACGGCCGACGCCGCGCCCGCGGCCTATACCATCTCCGGCCAGCTATGCCTCATGCACCGGTGTACCTCGTCGGGCCCGTATTACCATATCATGGTTACGCAGGATTCGACCGCCGGGCCTAATGTCTTTCTCAACTTCACCTGCTCCGGCACGCATTACAACGGGGGACCGCACCAGCGCTGGGCCGCGGGCGCGCTGCATGATAACATCACCATGGCCGCCGATCCGGACCCTACTTACACGCCTTATATGGCCATCAACAATCGCGGCGCCGACGGCTCCGGCCAGGGATGGGGCGCGGGGTTCAGCATTATGTATAACTGCCAGGTGCCGCAGTTCCAATTGGAGGCGCCCGCATTGCCCTACCATTATAACTGGACGATCGGCGGCACGGGTTCGAAATATTCGTACAGCGACGATGGCACATACGATGCCGAAGGGACAATCCTGACGCCTCAAAGCCTGTACATGCGGCAGTTGAAGGAGCGGCTTGGCGCGACGGCGCTGGGTAACATCGGTTACTCGGTCTTTGCTCTATCCGGCACGGCGCCCGTCCAGACGATTCTCAGCGGCTCCTCGGTCACGGCTACCGTCAATGTTACTCCTGTCAACGGCTTCACGGGCCCCGTCGCATTGACCGTGAGCGGCCTGCCTGCCGGGGCGACCGCGACGCTCAATCCAACCTCGATCACCACGAGCGGCTCGTCCGCGCTGACGGTAGTCACCAGCGGCACCGGCCCCATTGGCACTTTCCCGATCGTCGTGACCGGCACCGGCGCCGGCTCCAGCGGGCCATGGTCGGACAGTTACTTCTTTAACCTGACTGTAAATCCCACTGGACCGTCCCTCGGTTCGATTGTGCTCTCGCCCACCGCGGCGAGCCTGGCTTCCGGGGGCACCCAGCAGTTCACTGCAACTGGATTCGATACGAATGGGGATGCGATGCAGGTGCCGCTCAACTTGAGCTGGAGCGTTCTGGGCGCTGGGTCGGTCAGCGGCTCAGGCCTTTATACCGGGGACTACATTACAAGCAGCGGGACCGTGGTGGCCACGTGTGGCAGCGTCAGCGGCTCGGCCGGCGTCACGGTGACTGATTCCCCGCCGCTGGTGGCTGTAAGCGCAACGGCCACCCTCAGCACTTCGACGACGGTGGCGCTCTCCGCCTCGGGAACAGATCCCGATGGGCATGATACCTCGAGTTTGACTTACACTTGGGCCGCTACCTCGGTGCCCAGCGGAGCCGCTACGCCGGTATACTCAAACGATGGAAATAATGCGTCGAAAAGTGTCACGGCCACCATCAACCGCGCGGGCACTTACACCTTTGTGGTTACCATTACCGATCTGGGCTGGCTGACCACGTCGAGCACGGCCAGCATCACTGTCCCGCAGACTCTCAGCAGCATCGCGGTGGCGCCCGTGGATCCCACTGTCATCCTCGGCGGCACGCTGCAATTGACGGGCTCGTGCGCGGACCAATTTGGCAACCCGATCACCAGTTCTTCGCTAAGCTGGATGGCAACGGCCGGCAGCATCGCCGCCATTACCTCGACGACCGCGTTGTACACCGCGCCGTCCGGCTCCGGCGGAACAGCGACTGTTACAGCCAGCTCCGGGGGCGTGACCGGCTCGGACTCGATCTCGATTGAATCCACTGCCACCGACGGCATCTGGACCAACCCGGCGGGCGGTTCCTGGACGACGCCCGCAAATTGGCAGGGCAATGGCATCCCCAGCGGGAACGGCTTCACGGCGGACTTCAGTACATTGAGCCTGACCAGCACCGCGACCGTCACCCTGGATGCCGCACAACTGGTTGGGAACCTGGTCTTTGGCGATGCCGCGTCTTACGGGTGGGTTGTCAATAGCGGCAGCGGAGGTACGCTGACGCTCAGCGGCTCCGGCTCGACGCCCACGCCCACGATCACGGTCAAGAACCACACGGCCACGATTAACGCCTGTCCTTTCCGGCACCGAGGGACTCGTGGCCACTGGGACCGGCACGCTCATCCTCACCGGCTCCAATACTTACAGCGGTACAACCACTATCAACTCCGGGGCGACATTGCTGGTCGGCACTGGCGGCAATGCCACCGCCCAACTCGGCCTCGCCTCGACCTCTGGCTCAGCCAGCCCGGTGACGGACAATGGTACGTTGGCCTTTGATTATAGCGCCAACCCCGGCAGTAATCTGGGCGCCACCTCCGGCACAGGCGCCATAGTCCTTGACACCCCTCCGGCAGCCGACAACTACTCGATGAAACTCGATGGCAGCAACGCCGGCTTTACCGGAACATTGACGATTGAAAATGCTGCCAGATTGCAAGTCTCCAGTGACGTGACCGGGTACTCGGCCTATGACGAGTTTACCGGCGCGTCTTTGATTACGGTCGCCCCCGGCGGCCAATACTTCATCGACGATAGCGCGACCAACGCGGTCTTTGCCGGCAACTGGGTTCTCTCCGGTACCGAGTGGTCCGGGGATGGCGGCGCTCCTCAGGGCACCCTCCGTATCTCCGCCACCACCACCATGCTCGGCCCGGTCAAACTGGGTTCGAGCGTCCTGCTCAACATCAAGGCAAATTTGATCACCACGATCGATGGCGTTGTTTCGGACAGCGGCTCTGGATACGCCTTGATTGAGACTGGCGGCGGAACGCTCAACCTCGCCAACTCGACCAACAACTGGAGCGGCGGCACATTCGTGGATCAGGGCACCCTGCAATTGGGAGCCACCAATGCCCTGCCTGCATCCGGCACGTTGACGCTGGGATACAGTGGCGCGAGTACCGGCGCCTTGTCCCAAGGCGCACCCGGCATCCTGGACCTCAACGGCTGTAGTCAAACCGTTGGCGGTCTTGCCATCGGCACGTCGGGTACCACCGTCAACGAAATCGGAAACAGCAGCACCACTTCAAACGGCACGCTCACCTTTGCAGGCGGACTCAGCGTGTTCGACGGAGTGATCGTCAATACCCTGGGGAGCGGCAACCACACGGTCGCGCTGACCGTTTCCAGCGGCACACTCGACTTGAACGGCGCGAACACTTACAGCGGCCCGACGACTGTCGACGGAGGCATGCTCGATCTCGCCGGCTCGGTTGCCGGCAGCGCGGTGACCATCAGCGGCGGCGTGCTTGCGGGCACCGGGACGACCGGCGCTGTAACTGTTGCCAGCGGTGGCACGCTCGCGCCCGGGACCGGCGGCGCAGGATCCCTCAACCTCGGCGGCAATGCGCTTACCCTGTCCGGCTCGGCCCTCTTCGATATCAACGCGTCCACCGGCGCCTGCACTTCTCTCTTCAATGCCTCAAGGGTCACTTACGGCGGCACGTTGAGCGTAACCAATCTCTCCGGCACGCTCAGCGCGGGCCAGACATTCACCTTGTTCACCGCGGGCACTTATGGCGGCGCGTTTACCGGCTATTCCATGCCGGCGCTTCCAAACAGCACCTATTCGTGGAACACCTCGAACCTCGGCATCAACGGCTCGATCGCCGTAGCCCAGTCACCGTGGGGCCAATGGCAGGACCAATACTTCAGCGCTTCTCAATTGGACAATCCCGCGGTCTCCGGCCCGACCGCCGCGCCCGCCGGCGACGGAGTCGCAAATTTGATCAAATACGCACTGGGAATGAATCCGCTGGTGGACTCGGTAGTCGGCCTGCCCGTGGTTTCGAACAACGGCGGCTTTTTGGAGATTCAATTTCAGCGCAACTTATCCGCGACAGATATCACTTACTCAGTGATTGCCTCCGACGATCTGGTGACCTGGACAACCATCGCGTCGCGCGCCGCGGGCGCCTCCTCCTGGCAGGTCTCCGGCTCTACCGTTACGGACGTTTCCGGAGCAGTAACGGTCATGGATGGAACCGCGATCAACTCCCAGCCGCATCGGTTCCTGGAGTTGACGATTACCTATCCTTAGGGAACCACGCGCTTTTCTTGCAAAGTACATTCAGTTCGAGGGAACGCCTGATTGGTTGCCTACGAAATGATGTGAATGGTCATGTCGTCAGTTTCGCCGATGAGTTCGGGAGTGTTGCTTGTCGGAACAACAATGGCGCTGCCGGCGATCTTCACCGAGCCGATGCTCTCGGCAACGAAGCCGAAATGATCCGTCGGATCCACCGAAACAGGAGTGCCGAATACCTCACCGCCAATGGTGATGCTCGCAATCCTCGAGAGGATGGCCGTGGTGCCGCCGGTGATCCTGGCATCGTTGGTGTCGCCAAAATCCGGGTAGCCGGTGTTGGTGGCGCCCGCGACGATGTCACTGGCCACCCAATCGCCTCCCACGGTGACGGCGCCGATTTGCGCGTTCGGATCCGTCGCCGTGAGGTTTTCGCTGTAACCCGCGAGGATTTGGGCATCCTCCACGCTGCCGCCAACGGTAAGTTTGCCAATGGCGATGTCGGTGGTCGTCTTCACCGCCTGGCCCATCGCCGTAATAATGACGGGCGACGCGGTCCCGATGGTGTTCCCGAGGAGACTGCCTTTGACGGTAAGCGACCCGATGCCATCGGAGGCGCGGATCGAGCCGCTTTCCGTAAGCGTCCCGGTGCTCTCATTGACGCCGGAAATGACTGATCCATCAATGGTGACGCTCGTAAGCTGCGAATTGCTCTGGATGTCGCCGGTGGAATCCAGCGAGGCGGAGCCGGTGACGCTCCCGCCGATGAGCGACCCCGCCACGACGATGGGTCCCGCGTTTCCCCCGGTATGGATTTCGGCGGTGCTGGTGCCTGTGCCGCCGATGATCGAGCCACCCACGGTCGCGCTCGCCAGCGTTCCGCCGCTGAAGACATAGGCCGAATGAGGAGTCACACCCCCCTGGATGTCGTGGCCGATCTTAACGGAACCCAGCGTTCCCTCACTATTGATGTAGGCGGTAAAAGTCACACTGGCATTGGACCCCCCGATGAGCGAACCGCCTACCGTTACATTCCCGGTATTCCCGCCCGCGAAGATGAAGCCGGTAGTGCCGCCCGTTCCTCCCACCAGATCGCCGCCGATTCGGGCTGACGCCAGCGCGCCGTCGGCATTGACGGCGCCGCTCAATCCGCCCGCCCCGCCCTCAATGCTGCCGCCGATATTTACCGGGCCTATCGCGCCGTTGGAATAGATCAGCCCGGAATCGTCGCCGGCCGCACCCACCAGCGACCCGCCAACGCTCACGCCCGCAATGCTGGTGCTCGACGCGCCATTTTCATAAATGAACCCCGATTTTACCCCCGGCCCGCCTTGGATTTCGTGGCCGATCTTTATCACCCCCATGCTGCCGCCCGTCGTAATTTCGCCCGTATCCGTCGTGCCGCTGCCGCCGATGAGCGAGCCGCCGATCGTGACATTGCCCATGTTCGCATCGCTCACGATGTAGCCCGTGAATGAGGCGGTGCCCCCGATGACATTCTGGCCGATGGCCACGGTCCCTAAGCCGGTGGTGCCCCGTATCACCGCGCTGCCTCCCCCCGCACCTCCGGTGACCGACCCGCCAATCTTTACGTCACCCATGGTGGCGCCGGCGATGATTGTTCCGGTAGAGGAATTCGAGCCGCCCTGGACGTTATGGGCAATCGTCACATTCCCCATGCCGGCGCCGCTATTGATCAGCCCGCTCTGGTTTCCGCTGCCGCCAATGAGCGAGCCGCCGATGGTCACATTCCCAATGCCCCCATCCGTATCGATATAGCCCGAATCCGTCCCGGTGCCGCCCACAAGGCTGCCCCTGATCGCAACCCCCCCGGTAATTCCTACCTCCGCAAAGATCGTCGCGCTCTCCAATGAGCCGAATCCGCCAACCATCGAGCCGCCAATTGAAACCGAGGCCAGCGCACCACTGCTCCAAATCACGCCCGAATCCTCTCCGCCGCCGCCTGCCAAATCGCCCGATATTTTGACCGCGCCCATGTTGCCCGAGGTCATGATTTCGCCGCTGTCGGGGCCACTCCCGCCGATGAGCGAGCCGCCGATCGTGACCGAACCAAGCATCCCCGCCGCGCCACCGCTCACATCGAAAAACGCACCGGCAAAGTCGTGCTTTACCGTCAACGAGCCGACCGCTCCGTCGATGACACTATCGAGGCTCGGGCTTCCGGAAGCCTGGGTATCGGTCCCGAGCATCCCGATGGAATTGACCGAAAGCGCCTTGATGGCCGCTACCGTGGCGCTCCCGTTGCCCGCGGCGATGAGGCCGAGATCACCGGGAATGGTAACAGTGCCCAGGTTGTTGGCGCCTCCGTCGATAAAACCGATGTTTGCAAGCCCGTCCCCGCCAGGTACCCTGGCCACGCTGACCGTCAGGCTCGCGCCATCGAAGCCCGCTCCACTGAGGTTCAGCTCCTGCAATTGGTCGCCCTTTGCGCCGGCTACGCCGGTAAACAGGCTCGTGGTCAGGGCGCCGATCGAGACCTTCACCGTCACATGATCCCCGTCCACGTCGGTATAAGTAGCCGTCTTGGGGTTGACGATATGCAAGGTGACCATCGCCGGGGCGATTCGGGATTCCAGCGGTTCAACGGAATGAAAGCAAACGCGTATCGTTTTCATGTCTGTGTCGGTATTGATTGATAAGAGTACGAGGGAAGCGGTCGAATCGGGTTTCTCATTTTCAAGCCATAGTCGCAGGCGGGTTTCGATTGCCAATCTAAAGCCGCTACGGAAACCGCGCCTCGATGAGGGAAAAATCATCGTCCAGCAGTGGGGAGCCGCGCAAATCGCGGACGTGGGCGAGCAGCGCCTCCATGCTATTCGCTTCTTCCCCGGCGAGCGCGGCCATTTTCGCGATGCACGCCGGCAGATCCCAGACAGGGCGATGGTCGCGCCGCACCTCGAAGACGCCGTCGCTGAACAGGAAGAAGCGGCTTCCCGATGGAACCGATAATGCAAGCGAGGGAAATTCGGCGGTCGGAAAAATCCCCATCACGGAGCCGGTCGCGGCCAGGACAATCGGCTCGCCCGCGCCGGGCGCGATGATAACGGCTGCGGGATGCCCGCCGCTGGCGTAAGTAAGAGTCCTGGCGGACATATCATAGACGCCGTACCAGGTGGTGAAATACTTCGAACCATGCTGGGATCCCTGGAATGCTTCGTTGAGCGCGGCCAGCACCTGGTCCGGGCGCTTCATATCCGCGCCGGCCAGTGAACCGGAGCGGATGACATTGGCGATGGTGGTCGAGAGCAGCGCCGAATCCAGGCCGTGGCCGGTTACATCGATGAGATAGAACGCAAGATGTTCCGCATCCAGCCAATGGTAACCAATGGCGTCGCCGCCCAGCGTCGATGCGGGAATATAGCGCCAATCGACGGCGACGGGTCCATCCATGGACGCGGGGATGCAGCCGCGCACATAGCGGATGCCGGCTTCGATGTCGTCGCGCATCTGCTCATTGCCCAGGTCCCGCAGCAACGCGGCGGCATCGGCCAGATCGGGAAGGTTGAAGCATTCCTTGAAAGGATCAAAGATCGCGGTGAGCATCGCCAGCGCCTGATGCTGCCGGTCCTGGTGATGGAGCAAACGCGCAAGGCTGGTCGTGGCGCGAAGTTCCCACGCGAGGCTGCCCTGGCTTCGGGCAAGGTCGATTGCGCGTTGAAAACATTGCGCGGCAGCCGAATGGTCATTGCTGCTGGCCAGGTGCAATTCGCCCTGGAGCCGGTGCAGCTCGGCTTCGTGAAAGCGCTCGTCGTTCTCCTCCGCGATCCGCAGCGCCTCCGCCAGGGCGCGGTGCGCCTCGTCGAAGCGTCCGGCTTCGGTCAGGGCATTGCCCAGGAGGCCGAGGTAATACGGCAGCCCCAGTTGCGCGCCGGTGGCGCGGTAGTCCGCCATTGCCTTCTCGAACTGCGCGAGGCCTTCCTCGAATTGCCCGCGCAGCAATCGGCCCGCGGCCGAGTAAAGCCCGCCCGTGGCATGCCAGAAGACGAAACCTTGCTCCGCGGCGATGCGCATTTGCTCCTCGCCCGCGGCCTGCGTGCGAACCCCGAGCCGGCAATGCTGGTAGAGCCAGGCGGTATGATGAAGCGCGTACTCGAGGCTGAAAGGATGATGGAGGGATCGCGCCAGTTCGTCCGCCTCGAGGTTCATCGCGCGGGCCCGATCCGGAAAACCGAGGTGCCAGAAGGCGAGCGCGAGATAGCAGCGATGGGTGACGCCCGAGTCTTCGCCCGTCTCGGTGGCCCAGTAGGCGGTGCGGGCGCGGTTGTCGTAATTTACGAGCGCGTGATCGAAGCAAATACGCGCGCTCGGGAAATCGCCGCGATAAAACTGCGTGATCCCTTGCAGGAAGAGCGCCTCCATGATGATGCCGGGGTCACCCAGTTCTTCCGCGAATTGCATCCCCGTTTCCGCCAGGTCCGCGCAGAGCCGGAAATGGCCGCGAACGATGTGATAGGCGAAATGCCCCCGCATCATCACAAAAGCCTGCGGCGTATGCTCCATGCCGCTGGTCAGCGCGCGGGCGCGCTCGAAGATCGGACCCACCTCCGGCGCCGCGTAACCGCGCGCGGCGATGTAAGCGGTGCCCAGCGGGCCCAGCAACTCCAGCTCCCGCGCGTCGCGCTCCGGCGATTCCTCGAGCGTGCGCAGCAGCGCCAGGCCCTTGTTCAGATGATTGATCGCCTCGACGTTCGCAAATCGCCCCAGCGATGAGCGCCCGGCCCGAAGCCAATACCCGGTCGCCGCTTCCATCTGACCCGCTTCGGTAAAATGATGCGCCAGCACTTCCGGATGCGCCTCGGCGAGCTGCGGAAACTGCTTCTCCATCGTTTCGGCGATTTGCCGGTGCAACTCATGCTGGCGCGATTCCTCGAGGTTTCTGCGCACCGCCTCCTCGAGCAGCGTATGTTTGAAAAAGTAAGTCGCCCGGGGAGGCCGCCCTTTGCGGTAAACGATCTCGGCGTTCTCGAGTTTCGTCAGTTCGGATTGCAGCGTCTGCTCGTCCCCGCCGGCCACGGCAACGAGCATATCGTACCGGAACTCCCGCCCAAGCGTCGCCGCCAGTTCGACAACCTCGCGGTTGGTCGAGGCGCCGTCGAGCCGGGCGGCGATCAGTTCCTGGAGCGTCGAAGGAATTTCGCACTTCCGGCGGGAAGCGATGAACTCGCCCGCGATCCGGCTGAACTCCTCGACCAGCAACGGCAGGCCGCCGGTCCTCTCATAAACCTGCGTGACGAGCGAATCCGGCAATTCGCCGCCGGCGGTCTTCAGCATCATTTCCGCCACCTGCCGGCGCGTCAGCCGGTTCAGCGCGAGGCTGGTCTGGTGGGCCATCGCAGGCCACGGCGTGCGGAATTCGGGGCGAAACGTAAGCACCGTAAGGATGCGGTCGTGCAGCCCCTCGGAGATGAATTGCTCGAGAAACTCCAGGGTCGATGCGTCGATCCAATGCAAATCTTCGACCACGAAGAGCACCGGCCGCCGGACCGAAGCGGCGCGCAGCCATTCGCGAAGCGCGCGAAAGGTTTCCTCCCGCTCCCTCGCCGGCGGCAGGTTCGATTGCGGATAGCGTTGGTCCGGGGAGAGGAAGAGCAGCTTGGCGAATAATCCGACGAATTCCGGCCGCGCGAGGCCGCAATCATTGAGGTATTGCGCCAGCCGGTCGAAGCGCGCCGCGGGCGATTCCTCGGGGGCGAACTCGAAAACGCGCTGCAAATAATCGGTGACCGGATGAAAACCGGTGCTCTGGAAGCGTTCAGAGCATCGCAGCTCGATCACCGCCGGTTCCGCCGCCGAGTGAGCCGCCTCCTGGTCCCCCGCCACGGGCCCCACTTCCCGGATCGTCTGCACAAGCCGCGATTTGCCCAGGCCCGCGTCTCCCACGATGAGCACAACCTGTCCCATCCCCTCCTGGGCCTGCTCCCAGCGGCTTTTCAGCAAGCCGACCTCGATGTCCCGCCCGGTCAGCGGAGAGAGCGAAGGTGTAAGCGACTCCGCCGGGCCGCGGGTCGAAAATTCGGCCCGCGTGCCCTCTGCAAACTCCGCATGGATGAAGTCGGCTGGAGACACCGGAATATTTGGTTAGCTTGCCGGGGCCTCGGCCATCATCCCGCCGCCGGGCCGCAACAGCAAGCCTGATTCGCGGAGAGTTCGAGCCTGCCGCGGGGACGCATTTCGCTCGATGCGAGGCCATTGACGCGGCCCGGCGATTGCGTTCCAATCCACGCTGCCATGAATGACAAGGCGCCGAAGAGTTTTCACGAAAAGGCCGGCGAGATGTCCTATTTTCCCCGGATGCTCGACAAAATACGGCTTTATGCAAAAGGGGAGCTTCGGGAGGATTGCCACGCGAATCTTGGAATAAAGGGACGGGCTGATTGGCTATGCTGCCAGTTTTTGCGCGTGGATTACCAGGCGTTGAAGAAAAGGGTGCTCGAAGGCGGCTCCGACGAAGAGATACTCGAATGGTGTTACGCGTCGGGAAGAAGGCTCAACCAAATCGACCTGCTGATTTGGAATGAATTCATCCGAAAGCGCGGCTGGAACGATGAGGCGAACGTGAGGTTGACCTCGTGGAAAGAGGAGAGCGGGCACACGCACCGCGAGGACTTGACCACAATTCCCGATTACACGGACGTGCTCGAAGGCCGCAAGCCGTGAGCCGGCGGGCGGTGGTGACGTAACCGGAAGCGAGTTTGGCGCCGGGGCAGCGGCGAAGGATTTTAAACGGTCCAACGGAGAAAAGATTTGCCAAAATACGTATCAATGCGTATTATATATGCAAATCTCTGAGCGTTATTCTTGGAGAACTTCTATGCAAAACCGGACGTCGCTCCCTCCCAGGGCAGAGCCGAGGTTTGCTCTCGTCCCTCTCGGTTATCCCGCTTTCCCCGTCAGCCCGGCGGAATTCGCTTTCCCTGCCAACCCCAACATTGCTCCCAACAGAACATGACAACCGAAACTGACATAAACCTGGTCTGCCCGCATTGCGGGCAACCGCTCGAATGCTCCGCCGAAATCATCGGCGTGGAAGTCAATTGCCCCGTCTGCGGCGGTCCGTTCGCCCTCGAGCGATCCGGCGATGACGCGCAACCCGCCCAGGAAACACCGGTCCGCAATGAGGTGAAACTCTGGACCGTCGACGTGCGGGTGCTGATCCCGCGGATGCCGCCTGCTTATTACCAGATATTGGCCGAGGTGCCGCTAACCTGGGTATTGCCTCAGGAGGATCCCGCCGCCTCCCAGCCGGTGTTTGCCGCCGTTACGCAGGCGATCAAGATCAAATACCCGAACAGCCCGGTCACACCCATAAGTGTTCACGACGCCGATTCGGAATCGTCGAGGCGATGCTCGGGGCAGCCCGATTTCAGCAATGATCGTTGCAGGGTTTGGCTGCTGGGCAGGCGCAACGTGGCGTAGAGCCGGCTCACGATTTCTCGAATCCGCTGATATCCCCGCCCATGCGCCGCTGATTGAGGCTCAGCAGCGGATAATCTCGTGCAGGGCGCCGAGCAGCTTGTCGGTGTGGTACGGCTTCAACAGGATCGATTTGATGCCGATCTGCTTCAATTCGGATTGCCGCGCTTCATCGGCCTGGCCGGTCGCGGCAATGATGGCCACGTCCTTGTTCATCCGTTTGAGGGCGCGGGCCAGTTTTGTGCCGTCGAGCACCGGCATCATCACGTCGGTGAGGACGATTCTGATGTCGTGCATGCGCTGCGCGTAAATCGAGAGCGCGTCCACGCCGTCGGTCGCCACCAGTACGTTGTAGCCGTGGCGGCGAAGCATGGTCTCGGTCACGCGGCGCACGGCCGGCTCATCCTCGGCCACCAGCACCCATTCGCCATTGCCGGGCGGCAGAGCGGGCCGCTCCCTGGATTGCTCTTCGATGACTTCGCCGGGGCTCGCGGGCAGATAGACCTTGAAGGTCGAGCCTTTGCCGATCTCGGAATATACCTTCACGAATCCGCCGTGGCTCTTCGCGATGCCGATCACCGTCGAAAGCCCGAGGCCCGTTCCCTTGCCCACTTCCTTGGTCGTAAAGAACGGGTCGAAAATCTTGTCGATGATGTTCGCCGAAATGCCCGTGCCGGTGTCGGTCACGCTGGTGACGACGTAACGTCCCACCTTGGCTTCCGGGTGCATCGCGGCGTCGCATTCGTGCATGTCCAGGTTCTCGGCGGAAATTGTCAGCGTGCCACCGTCGGGCATGGCGTCGCGTGCGTTGATGCAAAGATTCAGGAGAACCTGGTGGATTTGCGTGGCGTCGCCGATGACCGTCCAGAGCGACTTGGGCGCCGACATGCGGATGAGGATCGATTTCGGGAACGTCTCGAGCGCCATCTCCTGCATCTCCTTGATGAGATGCCGCGGCTGAAGCGCCACCCGCTCTCCCTCGATGCCGCGGGCAAAGGTGAGCACCTGTTTGACGATATCCGTGCCGCGCTGGGCCGACTCCTCAATGGCATTGGTCAGCAGCCGCGAATCCGACGGCACGACGTCGTGCAGCATCGAGGCCGACATGAGGATCGGCGCCAGGATGTTGTTGAGATCATGCGCGATGCCGCTGGCGAGCGTGCCGATGCTCTCCATGCGTTGCGAGCGCAGCAATTGCGCCTCAATGCGCTTCTTTTCCGTGATGTCGGTGGTGATGGCGAGGATCGACTTCGGCGCGCCGTCGTTGTCGCGCAGCAGCGTCCAGCGCGTCTCGACCGTCAATTTGCGGCCATCCTTCGCCGTCCGCTGGATTTCGCCCGACCATTCGCCGTCATCCAGCACCGCGCGGATGGCCTCGTCATGTTGCGGAACCAGGTCGGAACATTTTGCGTTGATTGCCTCCTCGCGGGTCCAGCCAAACATCCGCTCGGCCCCCTTGTTCCAAAAGATAAAGCGGTCGTCCAGGCTGCGCACCGTAATGGCATCCTGCGTCTTGTCCAGTAGCGCCGCCTGTTCCTCGATCTGCTCCTCGTCCTGTTTGCGCTTGGTGATGTCCTCGACCGTCCCTTCATAGTAGAGGACCCTGCCGGATTCATCGCGGATCACGCGCACGTTTTCGGAGATCCAGATGATGCTCCCATCCTTGCGGTAAATTTGCGACTCGAAGCCGCGCACGAAATCATTCTCGTTCATCAGCCGGATGAATTCCGAGCGGCGCGATGGGTCCACGTAAAGCTGGCGCGCGATTTCCTTGACGCTCGACTTCAATTCCCCGACCGACGCGTACCCGTACATCGAGGCCAGCGCCGGGTTGGCCAGCAGGTATTGCCCGTCGGGAGTCGTCTGGAAAATGCCCTCGATGGCGTGCTCAACGATGCTCCGGTAGTTCGTGTGAACCGGAGGCGGATCGACTTTCGGGCTCGTCGCGGCGGACATGGGTGATATGATGTGAATGCATACCCGGTACGACAAACAACGAAGGTATCGCTGGTGTGAAGCAGGAATGCTGCCAGTTGCCATAGGTTCCTGGCCTTTTTCGCAGGGAGAATTTCCGGCGCACCCGGGCGGCGTCCTGTAGCTAACCGGTCCCCGCGCCGGCCGGTTTCTCCCCGGGTCCCGTGCCGGTGAACCGACGGCCCGGCTCCAGCGGATCGAAGAACTGCCCTCCCAGCGTCGGCGACATTTTCGCGTCGATCCCGTAAGCTGTGGGCCAATATTTCGGCAGCCAGGCGGTGCCGAATATCCTGTCGATGAGCGGGAAGACGAAGGCGAAGTTGCGATCGCGGTGCTCATCGTTGGTGTGATGCCAATGGTGGAACGCCGGCGAGGAGATGACCCATTCGAGCGGGCCGAGCCGCACGCGGATGTTCGCGTGAATGAAGAATGTCCAGAGGGTGGCGAAGATGCTCATAATGGCCACGCCGCGGTCGATTGTCGGGCCGGTGGTCTGCGCGAGCCCGAGGAGATACACGGGCGCCAGGCCGGAAAGCTTTGTGAACACCATGTCGATGGGATGGGCGCGCGTATTGACCAGCCAGTCGAGCTGCTCCGCGCTGTGATGAACCGCGTGGAATCGCCACAGCAGCGGGAACGCATGCTCCGCGCGGTGCCCCCAGTACGCGCCGATGTCATTGACCACCAGCATCAGCAGCAGCCTGACCCAGAATGGCCACGCCCCCACCGCCGAATAATAGCCGCCGGGATTGAGCAAATGCAGCCCGCGAGCGAGCAACGCCAGCGGCACCGCAAGCACCGTAGCCGGCGCGAGGCTGTTGATGAAATACCACGCCAGGTCCACGCCCACCTGCTTGCGCCAGATCTTCGCCGGGTGCACCGCGCACAATCGCTCGAGCGGCACGAAAATGGCCACCAGCAGCACCAGCCAGATCGCCAGCCGGAATACGTCGACGCAGAAACTCCATCCCTGGCTGAGGAGTCCGTGAGTCATAAGCTGCGCGGCGAGGGCGCCTCAGTCGATCGGCTCGGTTTGGGAGTGCCGCCGCCGGCGCCGCATCACTTCCACCACCGTGCAGGCCACGCCGAAACCCATGAAGACCATCCAGTTGGTCGCCTCGGGAATGACATCCAGCTCGATGCCGCCCAGCAGTGAGAACGGCGGCTCGCCGCTTGGCGTGCCAACCGCCAGAAAGGAAAGCGTTTGCGAGGTGCCCGAGGCGGTAAACGTGAACGTCTGTTCCATCCAGCCCGAGAAACCCTTGCTCGGCACCGTTATCGTTCCCGTTTCGAACGTCTGCGACCCGAAAGTGACCTGCCACGCCTCGGTGGTCGTCCCGGTAAAGCTCTGCTGCTGCGCGCCGGCCCAATAAAATTTCAGCAGGTACATGTCCCCGATGGTCAACCCATTGACCTGCTGCGAGATGGCCTCCGTCTCGTATGCGCCATCCGCCGCGATGAAATTTCCGCCGGCCGGGTCCGTGGCAGGCAGGGTCACCGAGCCTCCATTGTTCGAGCCCCACATGTAAGTGCTGCCATAGCCATTCGAGGCGTTGTACTGCCCGGGCGCCTGGTTCGGCTCGCCGGGATTCGCCCCGGTCGATGTCCCTTCGTCCACCGTGCTTGGCGTGAATACGAAATTGTAACCGCTGGTTGTCCAATCGGTTACGGTCAACTCGCTGCCCGTCTCCGTGCCAAACTGGCCAAAATCCGTCGTCAATGGAGCGGTGCCCGAGTAGGTGACCGAGGTGAAATTGCCGTTCTGGACCAGGTTCGCGTGAGCATTCCGCGCCAGCGCTGTGGCGAACAATAGAATGAATGCGATTGCGCGAAATGGTTTTTTCAACGTGGGGTAGGGCCCAGTCACGCCCGCGTAAGTGGGCAAATTCTGTGCCGATACTACGTTATTTCTCGTAAATGGTGCAAGCATGGAATCCATGGGGCATCGGGGAAATTTTGGCCCGCGGGTGTTCCGTCTTGCGTTTCGCGGCGGGCGATTGCTTGTTGCCCCGGTTGCTCGACCGACGATTCATTGCCGCCATCCGGCTTCAGCGCGAGGGAGTTGCGAGTTTTCGCCAGTATCCGTTTTCGATTCCCGCGATCAAAAACCTGCGAAGAATCGAGTTCGATCCGGCGGTGAGGCTGTCCGCACCACTTTTCTCAATCGCGGTTCACCTGAAGCGGGCCGCCTGCTCGTGCTCCTGCCGCATCTCGATCATGACGCTCACCAGGTTGATCGCCTGTTTTGAGCCGGGGTCCAGGTCGAGCGCCTTGATCAGGTGCGAGTTTGCGGCGTCAAAATCGCGCAGGTTGATCGCCCGCTTGGCCGAGCGCAGCCAGTAGTCGAAATCGCGCGCGCCCGCCTTCTTCGATCCCGCCGACTGGCGCAGCAGGATATCGCTCACCACGTCGCGCAGTTGGTCCGGCGTCGGCGGCTTCGGCAGAAAATCGATCGCGCCAAGTTCCATCGCGCGTACCGCGTTCGGCACGTCTCCGTGCGCGGTGATGAAGGCCACCGTGGTGTTGATGCCGAGTTGGCGCATCTTGTCGAGCAGATCGAGCCCGTTCATTCCCGGCATTTGCAAGTCCAGGATCGCCGCGTCGTGGTCCCTTTTGTGAAACTCCTCGAGCGCCGCCTCGGCGGATGCCGCTTCGAAGATTTCGTAATCGTTCCCCGCCAGCGCGGCGCGGTACATCAACCGGATGTTCGGTTCATCATCGACGATCAGAATGGAATTGTTCACAGCTTTTACGAATGGATGAGCGCTCCTTTAGCGGCCAACATGCCACGGCGGCTGGTGAAATTATAAGTGCCAGTACGCCAATAGGTTGTTGCGATTGACGCCCGCGCGCGGCCAGTCCGCTGTATTGCATTGTGCAATACTTGCCCTCTTTTATCCGTGCATTATACGGGGCGTGACGCCGCCTACCACAAGAAGGGCCGCGGATGCGCCGACGTGCTCTCCATATAATCGATCAGGTTCGGCCTTACGCCTTCACTTCGCAATTCCCCCACGTCCGCCGGCGTCAGGTTGAAATGCTCTCCATAGGTGTAGAGGTAATCGATGATCGCCCCGCCGGACACGTCGGTCTTCGAAAGCGCGACCACATCCGCCAGCGTCAGCGGCACGCCGCGCTCCACCTTTTCGTAGGTCGCCTCCGCCACGCCCGGCTGCTGGAATAACGACAACGCATCCGGCGCCAGCGCCGCGCATTGGCCGGCGATTGGAAACAGGACCAGCAGCAGGGCAATTCTCACACCAGAATTACGCGCCGCGGTCGGAAATCGGACGTGCGGTATTAGGTCCGCCAGGCGCATTCGCCCCCGGCGAGCGGGGCTGGAAAGGCGAACCGGCCTCTGGTATAGGGAATCTCCTGCCGATGAAATTTCTCCTCACGGTCCTGCTTGCCGCGCTCGTTTCGGGCGCGCGCGCGGACATCGTCGTGATCGCGGCCCGGAACAACAATCAACTCGCCTCGGCCGAGTACAAATTCTTCGGCGTCCCGCCGCCGCGGCGCAGCGCGGCCATCGACGCGGCATTCTCCATCGTGGACGGCCGGCGCGACGGCAGCAGCGCCGATGTTGACACCTTGCGCAGCCTCACGCTGCCCGACGAGGAGGATGAGCCCGGCGCGAATTTCTTCTTCAGTCCCGGCAGCGACGGCGGGCGCATCCTGATCGATCTCGGCAAGACCATTGGTATCGGCGAGATCGACACTTACTCCTGGCATCCTTCCAGCCGCGGCCCGCAGGTCTATCAACTTTACGCAAGCGACGGCGCCGCCGCGGGATTTGTCAATGCGCCCGCGCGCCCGCGGGATCCGGCCCAATGCGGCTGGAAGCTGATCGCAAACGTGGATACGCGCGCCAAATACGGCCAGACCGGCGGCCAGTACGGTGTAAGTATCAGGGATTCCGCCGCCGCCGCCATCGGAACCTATCGCTATCTCTTGTTCGATGTGCGGGCCGCCAATCCCGCCGACGTGGATGGCAATACCTTTTACAGCAAGATAGTGATTCTCGATGCCAATGCCGCGGGAAACGCCGCCCCTCTCGTCGCTGCCGTCAGGACCTCGTCCACTTACAACCAGGCGGGTTACCAACTCGTCTTCGACAACGACGACTCGACGTTCGATCCCGCGGAAACGCAGCGCATGGTCCATACCTTCTTCACTATTTACCCCCAACTCGTCGCCGCATTTAACAAGGATGCCCCCAGGGAAGTCAGGATATCGGTCGAGATTCGTTACAAGGGCGTCGCGGCCACCAACAAGGACACCATTCATATCAGCTCCGCATGGTTCCATCACAAGCCCGAGGATATCAACGTCATCACTCACGAGGCCACTCATGTCGTCCAGCAATACCCCCATTACGATCCCGTCTGGCTCGTCGAAGGCATCGCCGATTACGCCCGCTACAAATTCGGCGTCAATAACTCGAAGGCCGGCTGGTCATTGCCCGATTACAAGCCCACCCAGAATTTCGACAATTCCTATCGCATCACCGCGCGTTTCCTCGCCTGGCTGGACAAGCATGTGCAGTCCGGCATCGTCCAGAAGCTCGACATTGCCATGCGCTCCGACACTTACACCCCGGATACCTGGCGCCAACTTACCGGCAAGACCGTGCAGCAGCTCTGGCAGGACTATGCCGCCAATCCAACTCTCTAACCGATAAGTCAATACCCCGGCCTCCTTCCATGACTAACCTCGAGCAAGTCCGCGAAATCATCGCCGCGCAGGTCCTTCCCGCCGATCCTGTGCGCATCATCCTCGCCGGCGCCGCCGGCTCCATCCTGCGCGAGGAGGCGCGCGCCCGCGAAGACATGCCTGCCTTCGACCGCTCCGCCATGGATGGTTACGCCATCGCCGCCGGCGATCACTCGCTGCGATTCCACGTCGTCGGTGAAGCACGCCCCGGCGCGCCCCCGGATTTCACCGTCGGCCCCGGCGAATGCGCCCGCATCTTCACCGGCGCGGAGATTCCCCGCGGCGCGTCGCGCGTTCTCATGCAGGAGCATGTGCGCGTTGAGGAAGGCTGGATGATGCCGGAATCGCCATCCTCTTCCGATTTCGTCCGTCATCGCGGCGAGGACGCACGCGCCGGAGACCTGCTGCTGCCTGTCGGCACCCGTCTTGGCCCCGCTGAGATCGCGCTTCTGGCCAACCTCGGCATCGTCGATCCCTTGGTCTCCCCGCGATGCCGCGTCGTTCATTTTGCGACCGGCGACGAATTGGTCGACGCCTCCCAAATGCCCGGCCCGTCGCAAATCCGCGACTCGAACAGCCCGCTCGTCCGCGCGTTTGTCGAAACCCACGGCGGCATCATGGTCCGCCAGGAGCGCGTGCCCGACGACGCGGACCTGCTCGCCGAGACGGCTGCCGCTGCGCTCGATGCAGGCTGCGATCTGCTTCTCATCTCCGGCGGCGCCAGCGTCGGCGCTTACGACTTCGGGCGCACCGCGCTCAACCGGCTCGGCTTCCAGCTTCATTTCGAAAAAATCAACCTGCGCCCCGGCAAACCGCTCGTCTTCGCAACCCGCGCCCGCCAGGCCGCGTTCGTTCTGCCGGGCAACCCGCTTTCGCATCTCACCGTCCTCCATTGCATCGTCCGCGCCGCGTTCGAGCGTTTCGCCGCCGCCACACCCGCTTGGAACGTCCTCGATGCGCGCTTGCTCGCCGGCATTCACATTGGCGGCGATGGCCGCGACACGCTCTGGCCCGCCCGCGTCACTTTCGAAAAGGGCGAGCCGGTCGCCGAGGCGCTGCGCTGGCAAAGCTCCGGCGACATCACCGGCCTCGCCGGCCTCAACGCTTTCATCCGCTGCTCCACTCCCGCGCTCGACACCGGGGCCCGCGTACCCTGTATTTTGCTCCATGTCTGAATTCTCGCATCTCGGCGGCGATGGCCGCGCCCGCATGGTCAACGTCGGCGCCAAGCCGGTGCAGGCCCGTTGCGCCCTCGCCGAGGGCATGGTCCATTGTGCGCCGGCGACCATCGCCGCGTTGCGCGATCAATCGCTGCCAAAGGGCGACGTTCTCGCCGTGGCGAAAATCGCCGGTATCCAGGCCGCCAAGCGCACAGATGAATTGATCCCGCTCTGCCATTCCCTGCCGCTCGACTCCGTCGAGCTGCGCTTCACGTTGCGCGACGACGGCGTGCTCATCGAGGCCGAGGCCGCCGCGCAGGCGCGCACCGGCGTGGAAATGGAGGCGCTCACCGCCGTCTGCGTCGCCGCGCTCACCATTTATGATATGTGCAAGGCCATCGATAAGGGCATGACCATCGGCGGCGTGCGTCTCGTGCGGAAAACGAAGAAATGAAAGTTGGCCGCGTCACTTTGAGCGATCGCGCCGCCGCCGGCGTTTATGAAGACCGCAGCGGCCCCGAGATCGAGTCCGTCATCGCGGGGCATTTCGCCGGCGAGATCGAGTTCCTCCGCAGGCTCATTCCCGATGACCGCGCGCAGATCGAGCGAACCCTGCGCGAATTGTGCGACGCCCAATGCGCCCTCATCGTCACCACCGGCGGCACCGGTCCCGGCCCGCGCGACGTGACGCCGGAGGCCACGCGCGCCGTGATCGAGAAGGAGCTGCCCGGCTTCGGCGAAATCATGCGCAGCCGCACCTACGCCATTACGCCGCGCGCCATCCTTTCCCGCTCCACTGCCGGCGTTCGCGGCAGTTCCCTCATCGTAAACCTTCCCGGCAACCCGAAGGCCGTCGCCGAATGCCTGCCGCTGCTGCTGCCGGCCATTGTCGAATGCATCGAACACATTGCCGGATTCCGCCCCGAATTGCGCCACCCATGAAACTTGCGATATTGCTTTTGCTTATGGCCGTCCCGCTTGCTCATTCCGAGGAAATCAACGTCGCCGGCCGCCGCCGATTTGACTTACTGCCTGCCGCAACTCAATGCCGCGTTCCAAAAGGCGAACCCCGGCGCGTCGGTGAAGGTCTCCTACGGCTCGTCGGGCAACTTCTTCGCCGAGATTCGCTCCGGCGCGCCGTTCGATGTCTTTCTTTCCGCCGACATGGATTACCCGCGCGCGCTCTCGAAAGAGCGCCTCTGCGAGGAGCCGGTCAATTACGCCGAGGGCCGGCTCGTCCTCTGGACCATGGATGGCGCCCTCGATCTCTCCCGCGGCCTCGCCGTGTTGCGCGATCCCGCCGTCAAACATATCGCGCTCGCCAATCCCGATCACGCTCCCTATGGCCGTGCCGCCAAAGCCGCGCTCGATCACGAGCAGCTCTGGGATGAGTTGAAGCCGAAGTTTGTCTTCGGCGAAAACATTTCCCAGGCGGCGCAATTTGTGCAAACCGGCAATGCCGACGCCGGCCTGGTCGCCATGGCCCTCGTCGTCGCCCAGCCTGCCGCGCAGGCCGGCCATTTTTTCGAAGTCCCCGCCGCCGATTATCCCGCCATTGAGCAGGGCGCCGCGGTCATCGACCATGGCGCGCCAAAGCCCCTCGCCCGCGCCTACGTCGCGTTCCTGAAATCTGCCGACGCGCAAAAAATCCTCGAACAATTCGGTTTTCGGCTTCCAAAGTGAGTCCCTCTCGCGCAAAGCGGGAGCCATGATTTTTCCACCGGACTTCTGGCAGGCGCTTTGGCTGACCTTCCGACTCGCATTCGTCACCACACTGCTGCTGCTGGTCATCGGCCTGCCCATTGCCCAATGGCTTGCGCGCGGCGGGGGCCGCGTCCCGCTCATTGCCGAGGTTCTCCTCACGCTGCCCATCGTCCTTCCCCCCACGGTCATCGGCTTCTATCTGCTCGTCATTTTCGCGCCTCATTCCTTGCTGGGCGGCCTCTGGACGCGCGTGATGGGTCAGCCCCTCCCGTTCAGCTTTGCCGGCCTCGTCGCAGGATCGGTCATTTATAGTTTGCCCTTCGCGATTCAGCCATTCCGCGCCGGCCTCGCCGGCGTCTCGCGCGAGCTGGTCGATGTCGCGCGCATCAGCGGCGCCTCCCCGCTCGCAACATTCTGGCACGTCACGCTCCCGCTCGCCCGTGGCGGCATCGCCGCCGGCGCCGTTCTCAGCTTCGCCCACACGCTCGGCGAATTTGGCGTCGTCCTGATGATCGGCGGCAGCATCCCCGGCAAGACCATGGTCGCCTCGATCACCCTCTACGACGCGGTGCAGGAAATGAACTACGCCGCCGCCCACGCCTATTCGGCCGTCCTCCTCGTCCTAGCCTTCATCCTCATCCTGGTGGTAACCCTCCTCCAGCGCCGCGCCGCTGATTGATGTAAGTCAAATCCGCGGATACTTACTCGACCCTTGCCGCCTTCCAGATCGGCACATCCTTCTTGAGTAAGTCAATCAACTCCATGCAAAAATGGAACGCCGCCTGCCGGTGCGGCGCGCGCACGCGCACATAGAGCAACGTCTCCCCCACCGGTACCCGCCCAAGCCGGTGGATGAACCAAACCTCCTGGCACGGCCAGCTCTCGTTCAATTGATCCAGGATTCGCCGCACCTGCCGCTCCGCCATCGGCACATGCGCCTCATAATCCAGCGCCGTGATCGCCCGCCCCTGTTCCATCTCCCGCACGATTCCCTTGAATTCCACCTCCGCGCCCGTCTCCTTCGTGTTTCCCGCTGCCGGAGCGACAATTCCATCCGTCACAAACTCAACATGCGTTTCCATTGGTGATGTTACTAAGTCCGTTGACTTACCCCCGCTCACAGGCGGCATCAATGCCAGTTCCTTCGCCGCTCCGATTGCCTTGTCCCAATCCCAATACTCGCAATCGATGGCTGCGCGCAAATCATCCAGCCGCAACTCCGGCGCCACCCGCTTCAAAATCCCCCGCGGCGTTTCCGACGGCCCGGCCTCCACATCCAGTTCCGCGAATCCCGCTCTTTCCCGCGCGGTGGCGAAAGCGACGATCTTCATCCGCCAATCGCCGTCATCATCCGCCCCGGCTGGTAATTCTCGCGGAAGAGATGCTCGGCCGGCTTCGCTTCCAGCGTGGCCTTCATGAGCGCTTCGAGCGCCGCCTCGTCGATCACCGGCCTCAGCGCCGGCGTCAGGCTCGTCTCGAGATGATTGCCAAGGCATGGCCGCAGTTTGCCGTCCGCCGTCAGCCGCATCTTGTTGCAGCGCTCGCAGAAATGCAGGTCCGTCAGCGCCCCGATGAATCCCACCACCGCGCCGCTCCGTTTCAGCCGAAAATAACGCGCCGGCCCGAAACCGAGCGCCGATTCGATCGGTTCCAATTCATCCTCCGCCTCGATCATCCGGCGCGCTTCCGATGCCGGGAGAAAATTCGACTCGTCGAGCATTTCCGTCAGGCTCACCGGCATCAATTCGATGAAGCGGATCGCCACGTCGTGTTCCGCCGCGAAGCGCACCAGCCGAATGATCTCCCCGTCATTGCGCCCGCGGATCAAAACCGCGTTCAGCTTCACCGATTCAAATCCCAGCGCCTGCACCGCGCGCAACCCCTCGAGCACCGGCCCGATTTCACCCCCCGTGATCGCGCGGTAGATTTGCGGATCGAGCGCATCAAGGCTGATATTCACGCGCCGCAGCCCCGCCTCGAAAAGCTGCCCCGCCAGCGCCGGAAGCCGCGTCCCATTTGTCGAGAGAAGCGACCGTCTCGACTCCCGGAATCCGCTTCAGCTCCGCGATGAATTCCACGATGCCCGGGCGCACCAGCGGCTCCCCTCCCGTTACGCGGTATCGCCTGAACCCGAGCCGCGCCCCCGCCCGCGCGACGGCCAGGATTTCCTCATAGCTCAGGATGTCCCCGCGCGGCAGCCACGCCGAATAATTCTCCGGCATGCAATAAAGGCACCGCTCGTTGCAGCGGTCCGTGACCGAGATTCGAAGGTAATCGACGGTACGTCCGTTTGGGTCAATCATCGCGGTCCCAGAATATCGCAGTTTCCACCCCCAACTCAACATTCATCGGCTATATCCTATGGAATCCCAGTCGATCTTGTGCTAAAGGGCGACACCACCCCAATGGCAGATTTCCCCGACATCATCCGCGCGTTCGAGCGCGCCCGCCATCAGCCATTCGCCCTTGCGACCCTCGTCAAGGTGATCGGCTCCAGCTACCGCCGGCCCGGCGCGCGCATGTTGGTTGCCCAGGACGGCACCGCCGCCGGCTCCTTGAGCGGCGGATGCATCGAATCGGAAATTGCCGCCAAAGGCGTCGAAGTCATCCGCGCCGGCCGGCCCACATGGATGGAGTTCGACACGCGCCGCAGGTTCGGCTGCCACGGCTCCATCGAGATATTGATCGAGCCCGCCGGCCCCGAATTCCTCGCCGGAATGGCCGCCCGCCTCCAGGCGCGGACCAGCACCACTATCGCCACAATATTCAGCCGCGACGCCGCGGACGCCGGCACGCGCATCGTCGGAGAAATGGAGAGCCCGCCGGAAGAGGCCCTCGTGCGGCAGGTCGATCCGCCGATCCAATTATTGATGATCGGCGGCGGACCCGACAGCGCGGCCCTGGAAAATTTCTCCCAAGCCCTCGGCTGGCAGCTCGTCCCCATGGAAAGCGCCGCGGAATTGCGCTGCCCGTACGACCCCTGGACCGCGGCCATCGTCAAAACACACAATTACGGGCGCGATTTCGCCGCCTTGCGCGCGCTCCTCCCATCGGCTCTGCGCTATGTCGGCCTCATCGGCCCGCGCAACCGCCGTGAGCGCCTCCTGGGCGACCTGCTCGATATCGGCGTCGAAGCCGGCGCCAACTTCTTCAGCCCCGCCGGCCTCGACCTCGGCGGTGATTCGCCCGAGGCCATCGCCCTCGCCATCATCGCTGAGATTCAGGCTCTCTTCGAGGGCGGCACCGGCCAGCCATTGCGCCATCGGCGCGCCCCCATTCACGCTCCGCCCGAACCGCCCATCGCCGTCGCCGGTTGACCCATGGAACGGACCGGCGCAGTCATCCTCGCCGCCGGCGGCTCGGCCCGGCTCGGTCGCCCGAAGCAATTCCTCGAGCACGACGGCCAAACCCTGATCGGGCGCGCCGTCGCCGCCGCCGCCGATTGCGCCCCCATTGTCGTCGTCACCGGCCGCGACCACGAGCGGCTCGCCGGCGCGCTCCAGGGCGTCACTCTTCTCCATCACCGCGAATGGGAGCGCGGCATCGGCAGTTCCATCCGCGCCGGCGTCGCGCGCGCGCTCGAATTGTCCCCAGACCTCGATTCCATCCTCATCCTCGTTTGCGATCAGCCCTTCGTTGCCGCCGCGGTCGTCAACGCCCTCCGTTCCGCGCGCGCACGCGACCCCAAGCCCGCCGCCGCGTGCAGTTATGCCGGCAGCCTCGGTGTCCCCGCATTGTTTGCCCGTTCCCTTTTCCCCGACTTGCTCTCCCTCGCCGACGACTCCGGCGCAAAACGAATCCTCTCAAAACTTGCCGGCAACATCACCATCGTCGATTTCCCCGAAGGCGCCATCGACATAGACACCGAAGCCGACCGCGCCGCCCACTTACAATAACTCCCTACGGCACCGCCGAAGGTTCCGGCGCGGCATCCAGCTTTTGCTGCACATCGGGGTCCGGCGCCGCGCCCAGATCCAGCGCCTTTTGGTAATGCCGCCGCGCCAGTTCCACCGCCGGCGGATTGAGCTGAAGATACACCAGCGCCAGGTTGAAATGCGCCTCCGCAAAATCCGGCGATAACTGGATCGCCTTTTCCAATTCATCCTCCGCCGCCGAGTACCAGCCGCGCTTCGACAACGTCACCGCAAAGTAATTGTGGGCCTGTGGATTTTCCGGGTTGAGATATACCGCCTGCGCCAGCGCGGCCGTCGCCGCCTCCAGGTCGTTTTGGTTATTGTATATCACCCCCAGGATCATCCACGCCAGGTCGGCATCCGGCTTTATCCGGATCGCGCGCTGAAGATACTTCTGCGAATCTTCGGCCCGGCCCAGCCGGAACTCGATCAGCCCCAGGTTCACCAACGCGCTCACATTATCCGGCGAAAGATCCAGCAGCTTTTTGAAATCCGTTTCCGCCGCGTCAAATTTCTTTTGCGCCATCGCCTTGATGCCATCCTCGGCCGCCGCCTCCGCCTGCGGGGAGAGCTTCGAGAAAGAGGCGCTGCCGCCCGCGTCTGCCGGCGCCGATTGGTCGGGCATCGCCGCCTGGTCGCACCATCCCGCGCACGGCAGCATGCAGAGCGCCGCCGCGGCCGGCAGCGCCAGTCTGCGGCGGCAAAAATCGAACAGGGCAGGGGACACGGCTCGCAACATCATCCAGCGCGGCCCAATTCTCCAGAGCGTTCCGTCGCCGCCCTCACCGCCCCGATCAGCGCCGCCCGCAACCCCGCCCCCTCGAGCGCCTCGAGGCCCGCGATAGTCGTGCCCCCCGGGCTCGCCACCTGGTCGCGAAGCTGCGCCGGGTGCATCCCCGTTTCCAACACCATCGCCGCCGACCCCAGCACCGTTTGCGCCGCCAGTCGCAGCGCGATTTCCCGCGGCAGCCCCATCAGCAGCCCGCCGTCCGCCAGCGCCTCGATCACCGTGTACACAAATGCCGGCCCGCTCCCGCTCAACCCCGTCACCGCGTCCAGCAACTCCTCCTTCACCCGCGCCACGATGCCCACCGCTCCAAATATTCGTTCGACCGTCGCGCAATCGCTCTCCGTCGCCCCCTCCGTCGCATACGCAGCCGCTCCCTTGCCGATCAACGCCGGCGTATTCGGCATCACGCGCACCAGCCGCGGCTCGCCTTGCGCCCATTCCCGCAGCCGGCGCAACGGCACGCCCGCCGCGATGGAAATCAATAGCTTCCCATCCAGCCTGCCCGCTTCGCGCAGCGCCGCCGGCACATCGCCAGGCTTTACGCAAAGGATCAGCGTCTCCGGCTCTGCCGCCGCCTCCGCGTTCGAACCTGCCGCCCGCGCCCCCGTCCGTTTCGCCAGGCCCTCCGCCGCCGCGGCGATTTTGTCGGTGACCACGACATCCGCCGCCGTGGCGATGCCCGCCCTCAGGATGCCCTCGAGGAGCGCCGACGCCATTCTGCCGCTGCCGATAAAGCCAATTTGCATCCACGGCCTTTGGCACGGGTGAGGGGAGGGTTCAAGTCCAACTTTGCGTCCCCTCTCGTTGGAAAGCGCTCGCCGCGTCCGGGATGCGCCCCACCGATTTGCGCACCGGCATGATAAATGCTTTAGTACAACCGGATGAAAGTAGTCGCGCTAACCATCAGCCAGCAGCCGCTCTTTGACCAGCGTGTCTGGATCACGCCATTGATCCTGGCCATTTGCGGGATCATCGCCGGCCTTTCCGCTCTCGTTTTGGCCTGAAATCCGGCCGCGGGACGGACGGCAGCTTCGTCCCCTTTCATCTCTCCGCCTTCTCCAGGCCAGCCGCCACGCAGCCTTGGCAAACCGACGCGTCCCATCATTGCGCAGACGCGCCCCTTCTCCCTATGCTCCCCGCATGGTCTCCCATGACGCTATTGTCGTCGGCTCCGGTCCCAATGGACTCGCCGCGGCCATCTTTCTCGCCCGTGCCGGCGTCCGCGTCCTCGTCCTCGAGGCCGCGCCCACGCCCGGCGGCGCCGCACGCTCCGCTGAGCTGACGCTGCCCGGCTTCATCCACGATCCCGGCTCGGCCATTCATCCCTTGGCCGCCGCATCGCCCTTTTTTCGCTCATTGCGCCTCGAGCGGCACGGCCTCGAGTGGGTCCAGCCCCCCGTCGCCGTCGCCCACCCCCTTCCGGATAACCGGCCCGCCCCCTCGCTCGTTCGCTCTCTCGCTTCCACCGCCGTTTCCCTGGGCGTTGACGCCGCAAACTATCGCCGCCTCATGCGGCCCCTCGTTGCCCGCTGGGAGCGCATCGCCTCGGAAATTCTCCAGCCGCTTCTCCATTTCCCGCGCCATCCCATTTCCCTCGCGCAATTCGGCTTGCGCGCCCTCCTGCCCGCCCGTTCCATCATGCGCCATTGCTTTCGCGAAGAACCCGCCCGCGCCCTTTTCGCCGGCCTCGCCGCGCATTCCCTCCTGCCCCTCGATGCTCCCGCCACAGGCGCTTTCGCTCTCGTGCTCGCAATGATGGGCCACGCTGTCGGCTGGCCTTTTCCCCGCCGCGGCGCCCAATCCATCACCGATGCCCTCGTCGCCTCCCTGCTCGAATCCGGCGGGCGCATCGAATGCAATTCCCCCGTCCGCTCCCTGGCCGATCTCTCGCCCGCCAGCGCCATCCTGCTCGATGTCTCCCCCGGCCAGTTCCTGCGGCTCGCCGGCGCCCGCCTGCCTGGTCCCTATCGCCGCGCGCTCGGGCGTTTTCGGCACGGCCCAGGCATTTTCAAAATAGACTACGCCCTTGATGCCCCCGTTCCCTGGCTCGACGAATCCTGCCACCGCGCAGGCACCATCCACGTCGGCGGCACGTCCTGCGAAGTCGCCGACGCGGAGCGCGCCGTCGCCCGCGGCGAAATCCCCGACCGTCCCTTCGTCCTCGCCGCCCAGCACACCGTGTTCGATTCCACGCGCGCCCCCGCCGGCAAGCACACCCTCTGGGCATACTGCCACATTCCCTTCGGCTCGATCTTCGACATGACCAGCCGCATCGAGCGGCAGATCGAGCGCTTCGCCCCCGGTTTTCGCGAGCGCGTTCTCGCCCGGCACACCATGGGGCCGGAGCGCCTTGAAAATTGGAACCCCAATCTCATCGGCGGCGACATCTGCGGCGGCGCAAACTCCCTCTGGCAACTCTTCGCCCGCCCTGTCCCGCGCGCCAATCCCTACCGCACCCCGCTGCCCGGCGTTTATCTTTGCTCCGCATCGACCCCGCCCGGCGGCGGCGTCCACGGCATGTGCGGTTTTCACGCTGCCTGCACCGCTGTCGCGGATGTTTTCGCTTGATTGGCCCGTCGCAAAAGTCCCGTCTTTCCGCATGTCCTCCCCATCCCCCTCGGCCCCGCGCGCTTCCAATTACCGCTGGGTCATCTGCGCCCTCCTCTTTTTCGCGACCACGTTCAATTACATGGACCGCCAGGTCATCAGTTTCCTCAAGGACTTCTTCTGCACTCCCGTGGCCAAAGGCGGCTTCGGATGGACCGATTCCGATTACTCCTATCTCACCTCCGCGTTCACCGCCTTTTACGCCGGCATGACCATCATCGCCGGCTGGTTCATCGATAAAATCGGCACCAAGCTCGGCCTCGCCCTTTCGCTGATCGTTTGGTCCCTCTTCGGCGCCCTCAACGCCTTTGCCGGCAGCGCGCTTTCCATGCACATCCTCGTTCGCAGCGCGTTTGGAATTGGCGAGGCCGGCAACTTCCCCGCCTCCATCAAGACCGTCGCCGAATGGTTTCCGAAGCGCGAGCGCGCCCTCGCCACCGCCATCTTTAACAGCGGCTCGAATTTCGGCGCCATGGTCGCCACGCTCTTCGTCCCCTGGTGCATGATCCACTACGGCGATCAGCGTGGCTGGAAGCTCGCCTTCATCTACACCGGCCTTTCCGGCCTCGTCTGGCTCATCTTCTGGTTCTTGTTTTACGATTCCCCGCACAACAAGGCGATCTCGAAGGCCGAATATGATTACATCCACTCGGACGACGAAGTTCCTTCCGAGGCTTCCGACCAGGACAAGTCAAAGGTCTCATGGCTCAAGCTTCTCGGTTACCGCCAGACGCTCGCCTTCGCCGTCGGCAAATTCATGACCGATGGCATCTGGTGGTTTTACCTTTTCTGGCTGCCCGATTACTTGAAAAAACAATTCCACATGGATAAGGCCGCCATCCGGCTTCCCACTTTCATCGTCTTCGGCGTCGCCATCATCGGCAGCATTTACGGCGGCGCCATTCCACTCTTTCTCATCAGGAAGGGAATGCCCGTCTTCCAGGCCCGCATGCGCGCCATGTTGATTATCGCCTCCTGCGTCCTGGCCGTGCTGCTTACCCAGTATTTCGGCGACGTCGCCCGCTTCGGCAGCATGGCTGCCGTCCTCGCCGTCGCCATGATTTGCATTGGCGGCACCGCCCACCAGGCTTGGTCCGCCAATCTCTTCACCACCGTCTCTGACATGTTCCCAAAAAAGGCCGTCGGCTCCGTTACCGGTCTCGGCACCGCCGCGGGTGGCATCGGCGGCGTCATTATTCAACTCCTTTCCGGCGCGCTGACCCATCACTACATGGCCGCCCCGCAGACCGCGTATCTTATCATGTTCACTGTTTGCGCCTTCAGTTACCTTACCGCCTGGTTCCTGATGCGGCTCCTCGTTCCCACCCACAAACCCATCACTGACTTGTAACTTCCGCGGCCGGCAGCCAACCCATTTACTTCCTTGCCCGACACCAAGCCCAGCGCGCCCTTTCTTTGTTTCAGCGCCCATACGCGGACCCTCATTGCCATTGTAGTCGCAGTTGGCGCTTACCTGCTTCTCGGTAATCACGCCTCCGTTGCCACCCGCGTCATCGCCGCATGGGACGGTTTCGCCGTAACTTTGCTCGTCTTGATCTGGATCGTCATTCTCACCTCCGGCGTCGACGAGATTCGCCATCGCGCCCAGCGGCAGGACCTCAGCCGGCTCGTCATTTTCATTTTCACCGTTACCGCCGCATGCCTCAGCATCTTCGCCGTTGTCGCCCTTCTTTCCGCCGCCAAACAGACCAATCATCTCGTCCTTCACGTCATCCTTTCGGTGATCGCCGTCATCACCTCGTGGACCCTGGTTCATACCATCTTCGCCCTGCGTTACGCGCATTTCTATTATGACAAGGGCGAGGCTGCCGACACCCACCTGGGCGGTCTCGATTTCCCAAGCGACGAAAGCCCCAATTACCTTGATTTCGCCTATTTCTCCTTCGTCATCGGCATGACCTGCCAGGTCTCCGACGTCCAGATCACCTCGAAAAGTCTGCGCGCCCTCGCCCTTGCCCACGGCGTCCTCTCCTTCTGCTTCAACACCGTAATCCTGGCCCTCACCATCAACACCATCTCCGGCCTCCTCTAAATCCCGCATCGCGGCATCCCGATTATTCAGAACCATTCACCACGACGTGAAAACGCGCCTCCCCCAATCAGCAATCTCACATCATCAATCAGCAATTCGTGTTTTCTGTAGCGGCTCCGCGCCGCTCTCCCCAATTAGCAATTTCACATTAGCAATTAGCAATCTCCTCACGCCAACTGGCTCTGCACAAAATCATGATAAATCAGCGTCTCCGCTGAGTTATTCGATTCCAGCACGTCGTGCACGACATGTCCCAGGTCCGATATCTCGTACGGTTTTGCGATGCACGCGCAGAACCCATATTCGCGGTACCGGCTCATCACAGGGTCCATCGCGTAGCCGCTGGACACAATCGCCTTCACACTTGGGTCGAGTTCGATCAGGTGCTTGATGCACTCCGCGCCGCCCATGCCGCCGGGGATCGTCAGGTCGCTGATGACCGCGTCGAACTTCCGGTCCTCGTCCATCGCCGATTTGTATGCGTTGATCGCGCTTTCGGCGTCCTGCACCGTGGTTACCTCGTAACCCAGCGGCGTCAGCGCCGCCTTCACCAGCTCGCAAATTGCTTCCTCGTCGTCCAGCGCCAGGATGCGGCCCTTCCCCTTTGCCGGTTCCGAGCGCGCCCGCTCGAACGCCACCTGCTTGTCCGTCGCCGGCAGGTAAATCGAAAACTGCGACCCGACGCCCACCTTCGATTCCACCGTAATCAACCCATCGTGATTCTTCACGATCGAATAGGATGTCGCCAGGCCCAGCCCGCTTCCCTTCGGCTTGGTCGTGAAATAAGGATCGAAAATCTTCTTCAGGTACTCTTCCGGGATGCCGATCCCCTCGTCCTGCACGCTGATCTTCACAAACTTGCCCACCCGCAGCGGCGAGAGCGCCGCGCTCTCCTCGGGCAGGAAGAAGTTCTCGCACTTCACCATCAGCGCCCCGCCGGACGGCATCGCCTGCTCGGCGTTGATCGCCAGGTTGTTCACCACCTGCGAGATTTGTCCCGAATCGATTTCCACCGGCCACAGGTCGTCCGGCAACTCGAAGTCCGCCCGGATGCTGCTTCCCCTGATCGAGAACGTCACCGTGTCGTGGATCAATTGCCCGATGGACGCCGTCTTCTTGATCGGCGCGCCCCCCTTGGCAAAGGTCAACAATTGCTGCGCCAACTCCTGCGCCCGCAGCGACGCCTTCTTCGCTGCCGCCAGCCGCTCGTACATGTCGTCCTCGGGCGGCAGCGTGATCAGCGAAAGCGAAAGGTTGCCAATGATCGCCGTCAGCAGGTTGTTGAAATCGTGCGCGATTCCGCCCGCCGCCACGCCCAGCGACTCGAGCTTCTCCGCCTTCCGGCGTTCCGCCTCGAGGTGTTCCTTCTCGGTGATGTCGCGGAATACGAGCACCGTCCCCAGCTTCCGGTTCGTCTTGTCGCGGATGGGCGACGCTGAAATTTCGATCAGCCGTTCCACCCCTTCGCGCGAGACGACGATCGCGTGATTGGCTGTTCCCACCACCGAGCCGGTCTCGACGATCCGGTCCAGCATTGTCGAGCACGGCTTGCGCGAGCGCTCGTTGAGGATGTTGAATATCTCCACCAGCGGCTTGCCCACGATCTGGTCCTGCCTCCAGCCCGTCAACCGCTCGGCTACGTTGTTGATCAACGCCACGTTCCCATCCATGTCCGTCGCGATAAAGCCGTCGCCGATTGACCGCAGCGTGACCGCCAGCCTCTCCTTTTCCGCGTTCAGATCCTCCTCGAAACGCTTGCGCTCGATCTCCGCCGCGGCGCGCGCCGCGAAAATCTGCAGCGTGCTCTCGGCGATCTGCACGTTCTCCATCGGCTTCGTGTCGATGACGCCCATCAGGCCCACAGTCTTTCCCTTGTGGTCCGCCAGCGGCATTGCCACGAAGCTTTGCGCGCCCAGTTCCTTCAGGATTTCATCCTTCGGGAATTTCTCCAGCACCTCGTTCGGGAACGCCCGGAACCCGCGCTTGAGCACTTCCTCGCACGCCGTGTTGATCAGCTTGAAATTCATCTTGCTGCGGATGTGCCCATGCTCCGCGATCACCAGCGTGCAACTGTTGTCCTCCTCGTTCTTCTTCGTCGTTTCCACCAGGAACGAAAAGTCGGTCTGCAGCGCCTTCGACAATTGCTTGACCAGCGAGCGGACGAATTCCTCGCCCGTGGACGACGAGACGCCCAGGCCGATGTGCTTGAGCGTCTCCTCGGACCGTTTGCGCTCGGTAACGTCGCGGATCAGCGCCACGAAATTCTTCTTGTTGTCCGACTTCATCTCGCTGAGCGAAATCTCGATCGGGAACGGGTAATAATTCTGCCGGTGGCCCATCGCCATCATCGTCCCGCGCCCCAGCGCCGCCATGTCGTGCAGGAAGAGCCGTTGCGGAATGATCTTCGACACCGATTGCCCCACCAGTTCCTTCGCCGGAAAACCGAACATCTTCTCCGCCGCCGGGTTCATCGATTGCACCAGCCCCTGGTCGTTCATCGTGATGATGCCGTCGAGCGTGTACTCGATGATCGATCGCGTCTGCGCCTCCGCCGTCTCGATTTTCCGCAGATGCCGGCTATAGGCCGAGTAGCTGTAGCAGCTCGACGCCACCAGCACGCCGATGGCAAACACGCACAGCAGGGCAAAGCCCGCCGTCTTCAGCAACCGGTCGAATTCCGCGTCCCGCTTGGCGTCCGAATAACGGGTGTACTCCGCACCCTCGAAAACCCCGATCTGTTTGCGCGCCGCGTCCAGCAAGTCCTTGCCATGGCTCGCCGTCATCATCGCGACGGCGTCCTTGTTCGCCTCCTTGGCCGCGAATTCCGGCGCCGCCTCCTCGCGCTGCCAGTGGTCCACGGTCGCGGCGATGCTCTTCAGCAGATCGAGTTGCTTCGGCTCGTTGGCCTCCGATGCCAGCACTGTCAGGTGGCCCTGGTAGGCATAAAAATCCGTGACCGCCTGCTGGTACAAATCCACCGACGCGCGGTCGCTGTTCAATAGATAACCCCATTCTCCCTCCTGCATTTGCGAAATTGCGTTCTCGAGCTTCGGCGCAAAGACCAGGATTTGGAATGACTGGCTGAGGTTCTGCTGATCCTGCGCGTGCGACTTCAGCATCTGCTGCTCGTCATTCTCCATCGCCTGCAGCGTCTCGCGCGCCTCGTCCAGGAGGTTTCGCCCATTCGCCGGGTCCACCGGCTGCGCCGCGTGCGCCCGGTTTCCTGGAACCGGCGTCTTCTCCAGCCAATCGGTCACATGCCGCTTCACGTCGCTGATCTGCGCCGCCGCCTTGTCGTCCGGCACGACCGCCGCGGCCACGTCGTTGAGCCCGGTCTGCACCAGCGCCGCCTGGTGTTGAAATGCCTCCGCGTAGCTTTGCTGGCCGGTCAGCAGGTAGCCGCGGTAGGCCGCCTCCAGCTTCGTGATATCATTTTCCGACTCGCCCTGCTTCCAGAGTTGATCGAGCGTCTTCGCCCGCAGGCTCTCAAATTCATGGTCCCGGAACGCCACGAAGAGCAGGATCGACCCCAGCATCGCGATCGCCAGCACCCCCACCAGCGAAGATCCCAGCAGCTTTACGTAAAATCGGTCCTCCGCTCTCAGAAATTCGCGGAACTTTTTATAAGTGGAGAATTTGTCGGCTAGGGAGCCCATAAAGCGTGGTCGTTCTCCACCTGAGAAAGCTAATCCCATGCCTCCCCTATGGCTTTTATGCCCCTTCCGGGAAATTCGATCCCTTAGCGAGGACTATCCTCCGCAGAGGCGGTCATACTCCGCATGGGGCCCAATCCATTCCCAATAGAGCGTGTCGCCGTTGAAAGTTCCGATAGCTCTGTAGCGGAGCCCAATGCGGACCGACCATTTGCCGCCGCCGACCCTCTTGAAATGAAGCGAAGGATGGAACGGGTCGCTTTGCCAAAGGCCATAAGTCTTGCGCGCCCGAGCCCGAACCGAATCGGGCAGGCTGCGGTAAAGACGCCAGAACTCCGGCGTACCAGCGCTCGGAAACCTCACGGCTCCTTTTCCAAACCGATCTCCAAGGGGGTCGTAGTCTTTTCCGCCACGGCCTTACGAACATTATGATCGATGAACTCCAGCCGGCCCGATTCTGCATCCGCTTTCATCTGCCGGTCCCAATCATCGTCCGCGTGCGGAAACAGCTCTGCCATCAATTCACAATACTCCCTGGGTGACAATTTCGCGATCGCCTCCTTGATTTCGGCAACTGTGCTCATCAGGCGATAGAATGCCGCCGTTCCGAGCTATTGGCAAGCCCCGCAGACCTGCCCCCGCCCCTTCTCAATACTCCAAAAACGCCCGCACCGGCACCGGCTCCAGGTGCTTCCTTCCCGACAAAAAACCCAGCTCGATTAAGAACTGCGCCTCGAGCAAATTCCCGCCGGCCTGCGAAATCAGCTTCGCCGCCGCCGCCGATGTCCCGCCCGTCGCCAGCAGGTCATCCACCAGCACCACCTTCTCTCCCGGCGAAATCGCATCTACATGCATCTCGACCGTCGCCTCGCCGTACTCGAGCGTGTACGACGCCTCCTTCGTCTGGTACGGCAGCTTCCCCTTCTTGCGCACCGGCACGAACCCGATTCCCAACTGGTACGCCACCGCCGACCCAAACAAAAACCCTCGCGCATCAATCCCGACAATTTTGTTCGGCCGCAGCGGCCTGCACGCTTCGAGGAACAGGTTGATCGATTCCTTGAACAATTCCCCGTCCGCCAGGATCGGCGTGATGTCTTTGAAAACGATTCCCGGCATTGGAAAATCCGGCACGTCGCGCACAGCCTTCATTAATCTCTCCGTCGCCTTCTGCTGCATCCCCCAGACTAATCAGACCAGTTCCCCGCTGTCGAGAATCGAGCGCGAAACCGACCCGCCGCCGCTTGTCCCGGCGTAGCGCAGCGAAGCCGGATCGCCGTTGCATTCCAAGCTCATTCCCCTTACCCTACCCGGTCCCGGCCAATGCAAGACCGTCTCCTGCTCGCCATTTCGACCTTTTGTTTTCTCCTCGGCTTTGCCCGCAGCATGTTCGCCCTGGGCGCCGGCAGGTTCCAGCCTTCGCGCTTCAATTTCGCCTCGATGGCCGCCGGGTTCGCCTTCCAGACCGCCTTTCTCTATGTGCGCGGCCACGCACTCAACGCCTGCCCTCTCACCAATCTCTTCGAAGTCCTCATCTTCCTCAGTTGGTCCATGGTCCTGCTCTACTTCGTCGTCGGCGCGCGTTATCGCCTCTCGCTGCTCGGCGTCTTCACCGCGCCCCTCGCCTTCCTGTTCCAGACGTTTGCGCTCGTAGCCGTGCACGATAGCCCGCCCGGCCCGCGCGCCCGGCTTGTCGCCCATCCATGGCTCGAAATGCACGCCGCCATCTCCATCATCGCCTATGGCGCGTTCGCCCTCGCGTGCGTTGCCGGTGTCATGTATCTCATCCAGGAGCATCAGTTGAAGACGCACCGCTTCCGCGGCTTCTTCTTTCAACTCCCGCCGATTGCCGATCTCGCCGTGGCCATCAACCGCCTCATTCTCACCGGCTTTCTCCTTTTGACCGTCGGCCTGCTCACCGGCTTCGAGGTTCACGAAGTCCGGCTCGAATGGAGCAAGGTCATCTGGGGCGTCGGCGTCTGGCTCATTTACGGCGGCATCCTCAAGGCCAACAAATGGATCACCCCGCGCCGCATCGCCCAGCTTTCCGTCGCCGCCTTCTCCGTCACCCTCATGACCCTTTGGGGTCTCAATTTCCTCAACCCCGCCGGCTGAAATGGAAATCTTCTGCCTCGGCCTCAGCCATCAGACCGCCGACGTCGCCACGCGCGAACGTTTCGCCTTTGCCGACCATGAGCTTGCCGCCTGCTGCGGCGAATTGGGCCGCCGTCCCGGGTTGGGCGAGGCGCTCATCATTTCCACCTGCAACCGCGTCGAGCTTTACGCCGCCGCGCCCGATTCCGCGGCCGGCTTCGCCTCCGTCGAGGCCTTCCTCTCCTCCCGCGCCGCGCTCGCTCCTGACGATCACAAATTCTTCTACCGCCAGCTCGGCTCCGCCGCCGCCCGCCATCTTTTCCGCGTCGTTTCGGGGCTGGAATCGATGGTCCTCGGCGAAACGGAAATCCTCGGCCAGGTCAAGCGCGCCTACAGCCTCGCCCTCGGGTCGGGCGCCACTTCGCGCCATCTCAACCGTCTCTTCCAGCGCGCGTTCAATGTCGCCAAGGAAGTCCGCACCCGCACCAGCATCACCAGCGGTCCCGTTTCAGTCGGCTCCGTCGCCGTCGATCTCGCCGAAAAAATCTTTGGCCGCCTCGCCGCCTGCCGCGTGATGATCCTCGGCGCCGGTGAGGTCAGCGAGGCCACCTCGCGCGCTCTCATGGCCCGCGGCGCCCACGGCATCTTCGTCTCGAATCGCTCGTTCGACCGCGCCCAGGTTCTCGCCGAGGAAACCCATGGCGAAGCCATTGGCTTCGACCAATGGCACGAGCGCTTCGACGACATCGACATCCTCATTTCCTCCACCTCCGCCCCGCACATCGTCGTGACGCCGGAGAAGCTCAGCCACGCCATGCGCAAGCGCGGCAACCGCCCCGTCTTCGTCATCGATCTCGCCGTCCCGCGCGACGTTGATCCCGCCGTTAACAATATCGACGGCGTCTACCTGTACGATATCGACGCGCTGCGCGGCATCGCCTCCCAGTCCATGGCCGTTCGCCTCCGCGAAATCGCCGAGTGCGAGCGCCTCATCGAGCGCCACGTCTGCGAATTCTCGGGCTGGCTCGCCAACGGCCACGCCGCGCCCATTCCCGCGCCCAAATCCGCCGTCGCGATCACTCCCGTCTCTTCCTGATGGCCCGCCTCATCCTCGGGTCCCGCGGCAGCGCCCTGGCCCTTGCGCAGGCTGGCCTCGTCAGGTCCGCCCTTTTCGCCGCCCATCCCTATCTCGAGGTCGAGCTAAGGATCATCACCACCTCCGGCGACCGCCGTCAGGAACTCAAGGCAGGGGAGGGGAGCCCCGCCGGCCTCAAGGGCCTCTTCACAAATGAGATCCAGGAAGCGCTGCTCGACGGCTCGATCCACGCCGCCATCCACAGCCTCAAGGATCTCCCCGGCATCACGCCGCCGGCGCTCCACGTCGCCGCCGTCCTCCCGCGCGCCGACACCGCGGACCTCCTCATCACGCAATCCAAATCGACGCTGGCCGATCTCCCTCCCGGCGCCAAAATCGGCACCGGCAGCATCCGCCGCAGCCGCCAGTTGAACTGGCTGCGCCCCGGCCTCGACATCGTCGACCTGCGCGGCAACGTCCCCACCCGTCTCGAAAAACTCCGCGCCCTCGACGCCATCGTTCTCGCCCGCGCCGGCCTCGAGCGCCTCGGCTACTCCATCACCGGCGGCCTCCTTCAATGCGACGCCGGCACCTTTCACGTCGCGCCCCTCGACATCCTGCCCGCAATCGGCCAGGGCGCCATCGGCATCGAATCCCGCCGCGACGACGACCCCACCAACGGGTTCCTCTCCGCCATCGACCACATCCCCACGCACCGCTGCATCGCCACCGAGCGCGAACTCCTCCGCCTCCTCGACGGCGACTGCCGTCTCCCCGTCGCCGCCCTCGCCACCCTCAACCCCTCCGGCGCCATCCAGGCCCGCGCCCTCCTGTTCCGAGACTCCCCCACCCCCATCCTCGCCGAATTCACCGGCCCCGCCCCCACCCCGGTAGCCCAATCCCTCTTCCACCAACTCTCCAGGAAAGCATAACCTTCAACCCAAATCTGTGTAGCCCATGTTCTGAACCAGAAGTGTCACCGACCTCCCGACTGGCGCCAGCCTTCTGCCAATCAGCAATCTCACATCAGCAATCAGCAATTGACGATTTTGTGTACTAGCCCCGCTCCTCTCCTCAATTATCAATTTTAGATTAGCAATTATCAATTCCCCCATGCCCTGCTACCTCACCGGCGCCGGCCCCGGCGACCCCGCTCTCCTGACCCTCCGCGCCCGCGAAGTCCTCTCCCAGGCCGAGGTCGTCGTTTACGATTACCTCTGCAATCCCGCCATCCTCGAGTGTGCCCCGCCCGGCGCCGAAATCATCTATGCGGGGAAAAAAGCCGGCGCCCACACCCTTTCCCAGGATGAAATCAACGCCCTCCTCGTTGACCGCACCCGCGCCGGCAAACGCGTCGTCCGTCTCAAGGGCGGCGACCCGTTCGTTTTCGGCCGTGGCGGCGAGGAAGCCGAGGCCCTCGCCCGCGAAAATCTTCCCTTCGAAATCATCCCCGGCGTCAGCTCCGTCTTTGCCGGTCCCGCCTACGCCGGCATCCCTGTCACCCATCGCGACTACGCCTCGCAGCTCACCATCTTCACCGGCCACGAAGATCCGGGCAAACCCGCTGCCGCGCTCGATTACGCCGCCATCGCCCGCCAGCCGGGCACCAAGGTCATGCTCATGGGCATCGAGCGCATCGGCCCCATCACCCAGGCCATGCTCGAAAACGGCGCCGACCCCGCCCTCCCGGTTGCCCTCATCCGCTGGGCCACCACCGGCCGCCAGCAGACCCTTTGCGCACGTCTCGATTCCATCGCCGCCCGCGCCGCCGGGGCCGGTTTCTCCGCGCCCGCCATCGCCGTCTTCGGTCCCGTCGTCAATCTTCGCGACTCCCTCAACTGGTTCGAGTCCCGCCCGCTCTTCGGCAAACGCATCGTCGTCACCCGCACCCGCAAACAGGCCGGCGCCCTTTCCTCCGGCCTGCTCGCCCTCGGCGCCGATGTTTGGGAAATCCCCACCATCCGCATCGAGGAACCGCGGAACCTCATGGAATTCGGCCAGCTCGTCCAGGACGCGCACGGCTACGACTGGATCATCTTCACCAGCCCCAACGGCGTCGACGCCTTCTTCAGGATGTTCTTCAAGCTTTACGACGACGCCCGCGACATCGGCGCCGCCCGCATTGCCGCCGTCGGCCCCGCCACCGCCGCGCGCGTCCGCGACTTCCATCTGAAGGTCGATCTCCAGCCCGCCGAGTACGTCGCCGAATCGATCGTCAAGAGGTTCCAGGAATCGGGCTCCGTCGAAAATCTCCGCATCCTCCTCGTCCGCCCCGAGCAGGCCCGCGATGTCCTTTCCCCCGAGCTCACCCGCCTCGGCGCCATCGTCGATGAGGCCATCGCCTATCGCACCGTCCCGGAGACCGCCGACATCACCGGCGGCATCGAGCGCTTCCGGTCCGAAGGCGCGAACCTCATCACCTTCGCCAGCTCATCGAGCGTCGAAAACTTCCTCGCCCTCAAGCTCCCCTGGCCCTCGGCGCTCAAGACCGCCAGCATCGGCCCCGTCACCTCGAAAACCCTCCGCGATCATGGCCTCAAAGTGGACATCGAGGCCCGCCAGCACGACATCCCCGGCCTCACCGAAGCCATACGCAGGCACTACGCGGGAAAATAGCCGCTTTTTCACCGGTTTTTCGGTCAAAAAACCCGCGAAAATCCGCATTTTTCCGGGCATAATTCAAAGGCGATACCCGGTCTCGTCGGCACACGCCTTGGTCCCCGGCCTTTTCCCCCGTATCTCGCCCAAAACTACCCGCTTACGTGGCGCGAATCTGGCTAACGGATAAAGGTGCGTCCCATCCTTTCATGGCTGCTGAACCTGATTTTGAAATTCAAATGCGCTCGCTGGCCGAAGAAGCCCAGCAATTTCTCGACGTAGCTCCCCCCGAGAAGCGCTCGGAGACTGCCCTCGTCGATTTTCTCGACCCCCTCCTGCGCCGCCTCGACCAGCTCGGTCGCTCCATCACGGAGAACACCATGGCCATCATGCGCATCGAGGAGACCGTCGCCGCGCAGTCGAACATCACCGTTCTTCCCCGCCTCATCACCACCCTTCACGAGGACCTCGAAAACCGCAACGGCGTCAACCAAAAGCTTTTCGACGCCCTCCACGATGAGCTGCGCGGCTACAAGGACGGCTTCCTGCTCGAGGTGCTCCACCGCCCCATCATCCGCGACCTCATCCTCCTCTACGACGATCTTTCCGAAATTCACCGCCGTACCGCCGCCTTCCTGGCCGGCCTCAAACCAGGCGCCGAGATCCCCGAGGCCACCGCGGCCCAGGCCCATCTCCAATCCCTTACCACCAATCTCGATCACACCATCGTCTCGCTCCTCGAGGTCCTGGCCCGCATGGGTGTCCACCGCGTCGAACCCTCGGCAGGCAAGCTCGACAAGGTCAACCAGCGCGTCATCAACGTCGAGCCCGCCGCTTCCCGGGACGAAGACCTGAACATCGCCGCCAGCCTCAAGCCTGGCTTCCTTTGGCGGGAACGCACCATCCGCGCCGAGGAAGTCATCATCAAGAAATGGCGCCCTGAAACCCCAGCCCCGGTCCCCGATGCATCCACACGCTGACATGCTCGCCACGTCCGATGGCATACAATTCGCTCCTGCACATCAGCCGAAATTTCACCCGCCGATGACGGAAAACTCCTCTCCCAGAAAGCAGCGCAAGGCGGTCGGCATCGACCTGGGCACTACTTTTTCCGCCATCGCCCACATCGACGCCTACGGCAAGCCGCAGATCATTCCCAATTCCGAGTCCGAGCGCATTACCCCTTCGGTCATCCTCTTCGACGGCCAGAATGCCATCGTCGGCACCCACGCCAAGCAGAACGCCGTCGCCGAGCCGGAGAAAATCGTCGATTTCGTCAAGCGCGAGATGGGCAAGAGCAAAAACGAGTTCCACCGCGACTTCAACGACCACATCTACACTGCCGAGGAACTCTCCGCGCTCATCATCAAGAAGCTCAAGAACGACGCCCAAAAATATCTCGGCACGGAGATCACCGACGCCGTCATCACCGTTCCCGCTTATTTCAACGACTCCGAGCGCACCGCCACGCTCCACGCCGGCCAGCTCGCCGGCCTCAACGTCCTCCAGATCATCAACGAGCCGACCGCCGCCGCTCTCGCCTACGGCCTGGACAAACTCGATTCCGAGCAGACCGTCTTCGTCTTCGACCTTGGCGGCGGCACCTTCGACGTCACCATCATGCGCATCGAGGATCACCACATCCGCATGATCGCCAGCAACGGCGACCATCGCCTCGGCGGCAAGGATTGGGACGACGTCATCGTCAACTGGGTGGCCGAGGAATTCGACAAGGCCCATGGCGAAAATCCGCTGCTCGACCTCCAGAGCTACCAGGACCTCTACAACCGCGCGCTTGCCGCCAAGCTCCAGCTTTCCAGCCGCACCTCGACCACGCTCGTCCACAATTTCAACGGCAAGAGCATCAAGCTCGAGATCACCCGCGAGCAATTCGAGAATCGCTGCTCCCACCTTCTCGAAAAGTGCAAGACCATCTGCGAAATCGTCATGCAGGAGGCCCGCCTCAACTGGTCCCAGATCGACCACGTCCTGCTCACCGGCGGCATGAGCCGCATGCCTTCGGTCCGCACCATGATCCAGCAGATCTCGCAGACCGACATCGCCGACGACGTCAGCCCGGACGAGGCGGTCTCCATCGGCGCCGCCATCCAGGGCATCCTCGCCCTGCTCAAGGAGGAGGACTCGCTCGGCGAGCGCGTGCTCCCCATCGAGGTCCGCACGAAGTTCTCGAATCCCGACGGCGGCCTCATGCGCGTGACCAATATCACCACCCATACCCTCGGCGTCGTCCTCTGGGACGATGCCAAGGTCGAGGAATACGTCTTCCCCATGATCAAGAAGATGACCGCCATCCCGGGCGAGGTGAAGAATTCCTTCGGCACCGCCAAGGCCAACATGAAAAACGCCGTGGTCCGCGTGGTCGAGGGCGAGAGCACTGTTCCCGCGGAATGCACCGAGCTTGGCCTTTGCGACATCGAGCTTCCGCCCTTCCTGCCCAAGGGTTCCCCGGTCGAGCTGACTTATCGCTACGACGCCAACCAGGTGCTGGAAGTCACCGTCGATGCCTTTGGCAAACAAAACCGCGTTTCCATTGCCCGCAACGTCGGCCTCAACGAACTCGAGATCGATGCCGCCACCGCCGACCTCGCCCAAATCACCGTCCTTTAAAACCACCCCAAGACCCGACCTGCGCACCGCCTCGCCACTTTCCACTCTTTTTCCAACGCTATCTGATTGCCTGATGTATGCCATTGCCTTCGCCGCTGCCTGACAGCCCGAGCCGCTGGGATGGGTGGCGGAATTATAATTCCGACAACCCATACGAGCGGCTCTGCCTTGATTTTGAAGCCAACCCGAGTGACGAGCAGATTGAGGAGAACTGCCGTCAGTTGCTCGTCTGGTGGCAGAAAAAGCTCCCGCTGAAAAATCAGCCGAGCAATCCCGTCACCCAGCTTCTGCGCAACGGCCTGGACGAGGCCCCCAAGTTTCTCGCCGAAGCCCGCACCGTCCTCCTCAATCCCGACAGCCGCCGCACCGCCGACGAGCGCCTGCGCGCCCGCCTGAAGGAAAACGCCGCCGCCGATTTCTATAAATTCCTCGCCTTCGCGCTCGCCGACGGCGTTCTCAAGCCCGAGGACGAAAACAACCTCTACCATCTCGGCTCCGCCGCCGGCCTCGACATCGAGGAGATGCGCCTCATGGTCGAGTCCGAGCTGGGCCGCCGCGGCGCCAGGCGCTACGTCCCGCCGCCTCCTCCCGTGGCCGCGTCCGCGCCTTCCCAGCACTCCTACACCCCGGTCGATGGCGCCGCATTCGCCCCCGTCGCCAATGCCTCCTCCCCGCCCCGGCTCGCTCCCGGCGCTCAATCGAGCGATCCCCATGCCGAGTTCGCCCGCCTCATCCGCCTCAGCGGCTTGAACGAGGACGATATGACCGACGACCAGCGCGACGCCCTTTGCAACATGGGCGAAAACCTCGGCCTCTCCGGCGGCGAAGCCGAGGACGCCATCGACGACTACCTCGAGGAGGTCAGCAAACTCCCCCCCTCCAACGGCGGCCCCGCCGTCACCGCCACCGCTCCTCGCGCCTCCGCAAAGAAAGCTCCCGCCAAGACTCCCGCTCCCGCGCAGAAGAAGGAAACCACCCCGCGCATCCTCGAGTCCATGCAGGCCGAGCGTTTCTCGCCCCTCAGCCGCGATCTCGAGCGCCAGAAGCATCCCCGCTTCGCCGCCTTCTCAAACGTCGAGATGCTCTTCATCCCCTCGGGCACCATCGTCATGGGCAGCGCCGCCGATGGCGCCGCCCCCAACGAGCAGCCGCTCACCAAGACAAACATCTCCTGCTTCTACATTTCCCGCTACGTCATCACCAACGCCCAGTACGAGGAATTCGATCTCGCCCATCGCGCCAAGCGCGGCGGCTGGGCCGATGGCAACCACCCCGCCATTTACGTCAGCAGCGTCGACGCCTTGAAGTATTGCGAATGGCTCAGCCGCCACGAGGGCAAACGCTTCCGCCTCCCCACCGAGGCCGAATGGGAATACGCCGCCCGCGGCACCGATGGCCGCACCTATCCCTGGGGCGAGAAACTCAACCGCGGCGACCTCGCCAACTTCGCCGACTGCAACACCACCTTCCCCTGGCGCGACCCGGAGATCAACGACGGTTACACCGAGACCTCGCCGGTAGGCAATTATCCCCGCGGCTCCAGCCCCTTTGGCGTCGAGGACATGGCCGGCAACGTCTGGGAATGGTGCCTCGACTTTTACGAGCCCTACAAAGGCAAGGAGCGCACCAATCCCCGCAGCGCCCTGACCGCCGGCCGCCGCATCTACCGCGGCGGCAGTTGGAAAAGCCGCGCCGCCAGTCTGCGCACCACCACGCGCAACTTCAACATCCCCGAGTACTCCGCCAACGACGTAGGCTTCCGCGTCGTCTGCGAGTGCCATTGAGGCCGGCCTCCCAAAAACGCCGCCTCGCTTCTTCCTGAAGTCGTTGGCCAGAGCATTGCGCTTCCATTGGTCACCCGAAACTGAAGGGCCAACGGCCCGCCGTAAGCCAGGCTGGGTCGGAGCGAGCGTAGCGAGCCCAGGCCCAGCTCACGATCGCCAAAGCACCAAGCGCCGACGGCGCGGGTCAACGAGAAGCTGGTTGGCACTGGGACGGGTCGTCAGGGATCGGCGACAAAGGCGTTGCGAGAGTTGGAACCAGCCGACGCACGGCCCCAGCCATGGGAGAACCACCGGCAACAGTCCTCAAGGATGCCCGAATCTGCTTGAATTCCGAGTCCAATCCGAAAAATCATCGCATCCAATCCCGCCGGCCCTATGAACAACCATCCATTTGGGAAATCCCGGTTCAAAGCGTTGTCTCCGCTGCTTTTTCAACCTCCATATTTTGATTAGCGATGAAACCCTATTTATTTGTGGTGGCTCTTGTCTCGGTGATGACGGTCGTCTCATGTGGCAATCTTTACGCTCAAGCCAAAGAGCCAATCGACATGGTGCAGTTGGGCAGCGACCTGCAAACAATCGTATCGCAATACAAACAGCTCAAGGTGGGCGATTCACGAAAGCAGCTTCTCCAACATTTCAGCCTTAGCGGGGGGTTGTCCACATATGACGAGCAAACCTTTGTGTATAATGGGTGTCCTTACATCAAAATCGATGTCAAGTTCAAGTTGAGAAACAGTCGTGCCATGGATCCCAATGATGTCATTATCTCGCTATCCAAACTGTATCTGGATTTCCCTGTATTCGATTAAATGTTAGAAATGAAATCGCGCGCGACATGTGGAATTGGAGAATGAGAGCATGAACGGGCGCCGCCGTTTACTCGTGTTTGTCTCGCTCGCGTTATTCGCGGCGAACATGCGGGCGCAGACTGCGCCTGGAACTTTTCGCGAAACCATCGGCAATGAATGGGTTAATGCATATTTCGACCTCAAGACGGCGGTTATGGATGCCCGCCGCGACTTGCGCGACTATCAGTTCAACCCGACGGAACGGAACAGGCGCGATGCGTTGGATACGTTGGCGCGGTTGTCAAAGACCGCAAAGGCTGTCGCCGTCGAACTCGAATCCAAAACGCCCGGGGAACTGCTGCGCCTGAGAAGGACCGATTCAATCGCCCTCCAGGAATCGGTCGGCCCCCCGTCGTTGACTCCGCTGGAAACGAGCGGAACAGGCCGACCCCACGGAGCCCAGCACGAGGAAGACCACGATGGGGGGGGCATCTTGGACGGAGCCACCATTTTTGTGCCAGAGGCGACCCCGGACAACGGGCGCATTTTATGCAAGTTAGCCGGTGACCTTGTTCGGAAGATTGGGACGCTCCAGAAGAGAACCGAAGCGCCCGGCGATCCGGAGTCCTAGTCAATTGGAAACCAACAAATCACCCGCCGGCACGAGCCGCGCCACCAGGATTTGGCGTTGGATATTCATTCTGTCGATCGCAGCCGTGGGAACGATATCGGGGGTTCTTGGCATTGGTAACCGCGACATGGATTACGACCATCACCCAAAAATAGCGCTGTTCATCGGGTATCTGTTTCTTACCGCTGATGGATTTCTGCTGCTATTCAGTCCCTTCTTCCTTCGCCGTCTTCCTCTGCTGGCGGCGATTGGATGGATTCTTGGAATCTTTGCGTTTTTTTGGTGTATGAGCCAAATGAGTCGAGCTTAGCAATAATGAGTTCGAGCTATTTCTTTGTCAGGCTAACAAATAGGGCGCCATTGGAGAAAATGGCATTCGTTGCAGTAAGCGATACCGTCCAGCGATCCTCAACTTTCGGATTGGTCAGGGAAACTCCAATCGGCATGTCTCGGTGAATGAATGGTTCGCCAAATTGCAAAAATATCGGGGAAGCTAATGAGGCGGTCCGGCGGGAAAAATCCACTGCAAACCAATGATACTCATCTCTTGGGACTGTTGAGAGCCGGATGTAGTAGCGGCTGGGCATAAAAAGGGGCCGATAGACAATCGCATCGTTGTGAACCTGGCCAGAGGACGAATAGGAAACAGTTGCGGCGTGCGTTTCGATCAGCGGCGGTGCGTACCAAAGAAGATACAGCACCGCCAACACGATGAGGAGCAGGAGATATTTCCCAATGGTAATCATGCGCCCGGCTCTGATTGCAGGATCATTTTACTTCTCTGGCGCCCAAATCCAAGGTGTATTTCGATACCGTGAGATTCATGAATCTGAGATTTATTCCCAGTCTATCGTTTCGTCTTTTGGCCGTTGGGGTGCTGCTGGCCAGCCTTTTTTGCGTGCCCAGGATTTCGATGGCGGCGCCATCGGCTTCGGCTTCGCCGGCGAATTCACCGCCGGGAGGTGGGAGTTCGCCCGCTCCCGGCGCCGGCGGCCCAGCGGCAAACGTAGGGCCAGGAGCGCAACCATTGGACGAGGGTTACACTCCTGAGCAATCGAGGATGCTGGGTTGGTTCCGGACTCCCATCACCTTTTATGGAAAAGTAGTGGACGATAAGGGCAATCCGGTGGCCGGCGCGAAGATAAAATTGTCGCCGGATTCGAATATGGATCCAAACGGACCACAACCGGACTACGAGCAAACGAGCGATGCAAACGGTTTGTTCTCGATCACCGGGGTTCATGGCATGGGGCTGGTCGTTCAGGTCTCGAAGGAGGGATATTATTCAGAGGGCCAGGATTCCGGTGGAGTCTTCGACTACGCGGTTACCGACGCGGGCGACAAGCCGCCGCATCCCAATCAGAATGATCCGGCGGTATTCGTCTTGAGGAAAATGGGGGAAACGGAAGCGTTGATCGTTCAAAAGCGGGACGTTAAAATTAGCAGGACGGGGATTCCAATCACCATGGACCTGCGAACCGGCAAAACGTTTGGCGACCATAGTTCCGACATCCGGGTTCAGGCGTGGACGAATGATCAGGGTCATGTTCCCGGAACTTTCATGCGCTATGACTGGAAGTGTATCGTCACGGTGCCGGGCGGCGGTCTGCAGCCGCGAGCGGGCGAGTTTGATTTCCAGGCGCCTGCCGATGGCTACAAGCCGTCGGATGAGATTGCCATGTCGGCTAAAGACCCTCACTGGAGATCGGAGGCAACTCGTGAATATTTTCTGAAACTGGCGAATGGAGATTACGCCCGCATCAAGTTCACGATGTATCCGGGAGGTGACAACTTCTTCAACATTACCTCGTACCTGAATCCCACCCCAGGCCACCGGAATCTCGAATACGACCCGGACCAAAAGCCACAGAAATGAGAGGCAATGAAATGGGGTATCAAACACGAAGAGCGGGTTGCGGTAGCGGCTACTCCATTTTCCCCGGCCGGGACATTTCAAGCGAGGACGCTGGCCATGCACGTGAGCCCGAGATTTATTCCTAGTCTATCGTTTCGTCTTTTGGCCGGTGGGATGCTGCTGGCCAGCCTTTTCTGCGAGCCCATGGCTTTCGGGGCGCCGCCGGCACCCTCGCCGTCAGGAATTGAGAGTTCGCCGTCCCCCGCGGCCACAGGGACGGGGGGAAATTCAAATGGGGGGGCGCAAGCGATTAGTAGCGGCGATGCGATTAAAGCATCGCTGATGCTGAAATGGTTGCAGACGCCGATTACCTTCTATGGAAAGGTAGTCGATGAGAAGGGCAATCCGGTGGCGGGCGCAAAGGTGATCCTGACGCCTGCCGCGAGCATGGATCCAAATGCAGTTCCACCAGATTACCAGCGTACGAGCGACACGAATGGCCTATTCTCGATCAGGGGAGTTCATGGCATCGGGCTGACGGTTATCGTTTCGAAGGAAGGATATTATTCGCTGCCGGGGTCCGGCGGAAACTTCGGATACGCGGCCGGCGCCGGCTTCGGAAAGCCGCATCCAGATCAAAATGATCCTGCGATATTCGTCCTGAGAAAGATGGGGGGGACAGAACCGCTGATTGTTTTGAAGCGAAATGTGAAAGTCAGCCGAACCGGAATCCCGATCACCATGGATTTGCGGACCGGAAAGGCCTTCGGGGACCATAGTCTCGATTTCCGGGTCGAGGCGTGGACGAATGACCAGGGTATTGTTCCCGGAACTCTCACGCGTTATGATTGGAAGTGCATCATTTCGGTACCAGGTGGTGGTCTGCAGTCGCGAACGGGCGAATTCAATTTTCAAGCGCCGGCTGATGGCTATAAGCCGTCCGATGAAATCGTCATTTCGGCCAAAGACCCAAAGTGGGATTCGGAGGTGACCCGTGAATACTTCCTGAAATTGGCAAACGGAGAGTATGCCCGCATCAAGTTCACGATGTGTGCGGGAGGCGATAACTTTTTCAGCGTTACATCGTATCTGAATCCGACCCCAGGCCACCGGAATCTCGAATACGACCCGGACCAAAAACCGGAAAAATAACAGAGAGACCGTGCCGACAAAAAAACCGCGTCTCGCAACGCGGCTCTTCGTTCAGTTAGAAAATTTGCCAGGCTTCAGGCGGCGGTGTTGAAACGGAACTTCATCTTGCCCCGTTTTGCATTCGCCTTGGCCTTGCGGCGGACTTTTTGGTTCGGCGTCTCAAACGCGCGCAGGCGGCGCACCTCCTCGAGAATCCCCTCGGAATCGAGTTTGTTCTTCAGGCGCTTGAGCGCCCGGTCAATCGGTTCTCCCTTGCGGACAATGACTTCTGGCATTCTGTTCTCCTGGTTTGGTCGGTAAAAGTTGAAATTTTTCGGTGAGTGGAGAGGGTAGCCTTCGAATCCCCGCCAGTCAACGGCATTCTGCCCGCCAAGAGAGCTAAAAAGGGGCCAAATCCGCCCGGCTCCCCTTTTTCGATATTTCTTTCGCTTTCCAGGGAGGTCACCCACTACGTTTGCCCCGATCATTTGAGGAAAATGGACGACGAAATTATCGATACTCACCATAAGGCGCTGCGGATCAACCTTGACCCAGCCAAGTACGGCACATTCGCGGAAATCGGTGCGGGCCAGGAGGTTGCGCGCTGGTTCTTCCGCGTCGGCGGCGCCTCCTGCACCATCGCCAAGAGCATATCTGCGTACGATATGATCGTGAGCGATGCAATCTACGGCCATTCAGACCGTTACGTCAGCCGTCAGCGCCTCCAGACCATGCTCGACCACGAGTTTGGCCTCATGCGCGAGCGCCTCGACCCCAAACGCGGCGAATCCACCCGTTTCTTCGTCTTTGCCGATACCGTCGCCTCCTACAGCCAGTTTCACCCCGGCGAATCCAATGGCTGGATGGGCATCCGTTTCCAGCCCCAGCCGCGCGCCGAGCCCTCGGAGATCATGATTCACGTGCGCATGCTGGACAAGGAGCCGCTCCAGCAGCAGGAGACGCTCGGCATCATTGGCGTCAATCTCGTCTACGCCGCGCTCTATCTCCACGGACGCAGCAGCCTCATCACCTCGCTCATGGATAATCTCACCACCGAGCGGGTCGAGGTCGACATGATCAAGTTTTCCGGCCCCAATTTCCAGCAGGTGGACAACCGGCTCATGGCCTTGCAACTGGTCCAGCAGGGACTCACCAGCGCCGCCATGTTTACCGCCGACGGCGAGGTCGTGCAGGCCGCCGAGGTCCTTTACAAAAAGCCGATCCTCGTCGGGCGCGGCAGCTTCCGGCCCGTGACGCATCTGACCATGGACATGCTCGCCGCCGCTCACGGCCTCTTCGTCAAGGAGCCGCAGGTTGCCGGCGAGGAGGCGGTGGTCCTCATGGAGATGACCCTCAAAAACTTGACCGCCTCGGGCGAGATCGATCACATCGATTTTCTCGACCGCGTCGATACGCTCGGCGCGCTCGGGCGCAACGTGCTCATCTCCAATTACGGCGAATTCCACCGCCTGGCCTCCTATCTATTTCGTTACACGAAGAAAGAAATCGGCATCGTCATGGGCATTCCCACGCTCAAGGACATCTTCGAGGAGAAATACTACGCGGACCTCGAAGGGGGCATCCTCGAGTCCTTCGGGCGCATGTTCAAAAACGACCTCAAATTCTACGTTTATCCCTGGCTCGACCCCGCGAACAACACCCTCGTGGACGTGGGCAACCTGTGCGTCGCTCCGAATCTGCGGCACCTCTACGCCTACCTCTACGAAAACAAGTTCATCGAGGGCCTGAAGGAGATTCACCCGGAGTATCTTCCCATCCGCTCCAACGAAGTGCTCGAGAAAATCCACGCCGGCGACAGTTCCTGGGAAAGCATGGTCCCCGCCGAGGTCGCCCAGGTCATCAGGCAGCGCCGCCTCTTTGGCTGGACTCCCGCGGCCAATCCCGCCCCAGCCGTTGTGTAGGGGCGGAATCCGTCCGGGCCGGTGAATAACTTGCGAATGGTTCGTAATAACTCCGCCATTGCCCTGCCATTTCACCGACACAATCTCCTTTTTCCCTTCCTGCCGCCCGTCTTGGAATCGTAACATTTGTATTTTTGACCCTCCAACCAATGGTGCGCAGCATTTTGACCCATTCCATGACCCTGCCCAAAGTCCTCGCGTTGCTGCTGGCCGGAGCCCTTTTCTGCCACCCCGGCAGCGCCCTTGCCCAACTGACCATGACCGGTGCCGGGGCCACCTTTCCCTACCCGATCTACTCAAAATGGTTCGACGAGTACGCGAAGGTCGACCCCTCGGTCCGCTTCAATTACCAATCCATCGGTTCCGGCGGCGGCCAAAAGCAGATCATCGCCCAGACCGTTGATTTTGGCGCTTCCGACGGGCCGATGACCGACCAGAACCTCGCCAAGGCCCCCGGCAAAATCCTTCACATCCCCACCGTGGCCGGCGCCGTGGTCCTCACCTACAACCTGCCCGGCGATCCCACGCTCAAACTCGACGGCCCCGCCATCGCCGGCATTTTCCTGGGCCGCATCACCAAGTGGAACGACCCGGCCATCGCCGGCCAGAACCCCGGCGTCACGCTCCCCGATTCCGACATCATCGTCGTCCATCGCTCGGATGGCAGCGGCACGACATTCATTTTCACCGATTACCTCAGCAAGGTCAGCCCCGAGTGGAAATCCACCGCCGGCGCGAACACCGCGGTCAAATGGCCCACCGGCCTCGGGGCAAAGGGCAACGAGGGCGTATCCGGCCAGATCGAGCAGACCCCCGGCACCTTTGGCTATGTCGAGCTGATCTACGCCCTCCAGAACAAGATGCCCGTCGCACTGGTGAGGAACGCCGCGGGCAATTACATCAACCCATCGGCGGATTCCGTGACCGCGGCGCTCGAGTCGGCGCAAATCCCGGACGACTTCCGCTTTTCCATGACCAATGCGCCCGGCCCAAACTCCTACCCCATCTCCGGCGCCACCTGGCTCTTGATTTACCAGAAGCAGACCGACGCCGAAAAAGGGGGCAAGATGGTCGAGTTCCTCAAGTGGGCTCTGACCAAGGGCGAAGACATGGCGCGCACGCTCAATTACGCGCCGCTGCCGCAGGACTTGCGCGACCGGGTGCTCAAGCGGGTTGGCGAAATCCAGGTAGGCGGATAACCGGTGAGCACGGCTGCCATCATCGAGCGGGCAAAAGGGGTGATCGCGCCTCGGATGCGGCCGCCGTCGCGACTCGGCGACCAGCTCTTTCGCGGCATCACCCTTTGCATGGCCCTCACCGTGCTGCTGCTGGTTAGCGTTGTCGGCTGGCAGCTCTGGAGCGGCGCGCTCCCCTCGATTCACACATTCGGCTTCCGGTTTCTCGTCAGTTCGGATTGGGACCCCGGCAACGATATTTACGGCGCGCTCCCGTTCATTTACGGCACGCTCGTCTCCTCGCTCATAGCGCTGGTCATCGCCGTGCCGTTGAGCGTGGCGACGGCCATTTACCTCACGGAGCTGGCCCCGCTCTGGCTGCGGCAGCCGGTCATTTCGCTTATTGAGATGCTGGCGGCCATCCCCAGCGTGATCCTGGGGCTCTGGGGCATTTTCGTCATGGTGCCGTGGCTTCGTGTCTATGCGGTGCCGGTGCTGCGCCATTCCCTGGGCTGGTGCCCGCTTTTCCAGGGATCGGCCAATGGCTCCTGCATGCTGGCCGGAGGAATGATCATTGCCATCATGATTATCCCCATCATCACCTCGGTCTCCCGGGAGGTGCTCGTTTCCGTGCCCGACTTGCAGCGCGAGGCCGCCTACGCGCTCGGCGCCACCCGCTGGGAGGTGACGCGCATCGCCGTGCTCAGTTACGCGAAACGGGGTATTTTCGGCGCCGTCATCCTCGGGCTGGGCCGCGCGCTCGGCGAGACCATGGCGGTGACCATGGTCATCGGCAACACGCCGCAGATTTCCGCTTCGCTCTTTGCGCCGGCCTACACGTTGGCCAGCGTCATTGCCAATGAGTTCGCCGAAGCCAGCGATGCCGGCGTACAGTCGCTCTTCGAGATCGGTCTGGTCCTCTTCTTCGTCACGATCCTGGTCAACCTGCTCGCGCAGCTCATCCTCAAGACCTTTGCCGGAACCACCGTGAAACAATGATCGACGCCGCCAACAATCACGGGATGCGCAAGCTGCTCAGCAGATGCGTCTCCGGTTTCACCTTGATCTGCGCCTGCCTCGTCGTGGCGCCGCTGGGGCTGGTCTTTTTCCACCTCCTCCGCATGGGCGCCTCCGCGCTGAATTTCGATTTCTTCACCCAGTTGCCCGCCGGCCCGGGCGAAACCGGCGGCGGCATGGCCAACGCCATCGTCGGCACCCTCGAGCTGCTCGGCCTCGCCTGCCTCATCGGCGTGCCCACCGGTGTCCTGGGCGGCGTTTATCTTTCCGAGTTCGGCTCCCAGCGCGTCAATTGGACCGTCCGCTTCCTGTGCGACATCCTCAACGGCGTGCCCTCGATCATCTGGGGCATCGTCATCAACGGGCTGGTCGTCATCCACGGCATCGTCATCGCCGGCCATGTCATCATCCCCAGGGGTTTCTCCGCCTACGCCGGCGGGCTGGCGCTCGGCTGCCTCATGATTCCCCTGGTCATGCGCACCACCGAGGAGGTCCTCGTGCTGGTGCCGCATGGCTACCGCGAGGCCGCCCTGGCCCTCGGCATCGCGCGATGGAAAACCACCGTCCATATCGTCATGAAAACCGCCGTCCGCGGCATCATCACCGGCATCCTGCTGGCCCTGGCGCGCGTCGCCGGCGAGACCGCGCCGCTGCTTTTCACCGCCCTCGGCAACAGCTTCTGGAACAACAACCTCGCCAAGCCCATCGCCGCGCTCCCGCTCCAGATATTCCAGTATGCCAACTCCGCCTACGACAACTGGCACCGGCAGGCATGGGCCGGCGCGCTGGTGCTCGTCGGATTTATTTTTGCCCTCAACATCACCGTTCGCTTTATTACGCGCGGAAAACCTGTAAGAGTGTAGCCGCTTCATGGAACGCATCCAGGACATCGAGCCGGCTTCGAAATCCCTCGCCGCCCTTCCGACCGAGCCGGCCGCCCAGCCCGCTCCCGCCGCGGCCGCGCCGCGTTCCCCCGCCGCTCCCGCCTTGCGCAACGCCTTCGAAGTAAGCAGCCTCAATGTCTGGTACGGGCAAAAGCAGGCCGTCCAGGATGTGACGCTCAACATCCCCGAGCGCACCATCACCGCCATCATCGGCCCCAGCGGCTGCGGCAAATCGACCTTCCTGCGCTGCCTCAACCGGATGCACGAGCTGGTGCCGCGGTCGCGCATCGCCGGATCCATCCTCTTTTTCGGCCAGGACCTTTACGAGCAGCGGGTCGACCCCGCGGCCGTCCGGCGCAGGATCGGCATGGTCTTCCAGAAATCGAATCCCTTTCCCTCGATGTCCATCGCGGAAAATGTCACCGTCGGCCTGCGGCTCAACGGCATCCGCAACCGCGCGTTTTTGCGGGATCGCATGGAGCAATCGCTCCAAATGGCCGCGCTCTGGGACGAGGTGAAGGACGACCTCGGCAAGCCCGGCGTCAGCCTCTCGGGCGGCCAGCAGCAGCGGCTCTGCATCGCCCGCGCCATCGCCACGCAGCCCGAGGTTCTCCTGATGGATGAGCCCGCCTCGGCGCTCGACCCCATCGCCACCATGAAGGTCGAGGAACTTATCCATAAGTTGAGCAAGGATTACACCATCGTGATCGTCACTCATAACATGCAGCAGGCCAGCCGCGTCTCGGATAAGACGGCGTTTTTCTATTTGGGCAGGCTCGTCGAGTTCAACGACACGGAGAAAATTTTCACCCGTCCTCGCGAGAAGCGGACAGAGGACTATATAAGCGGTAGGTTTGGTTAAAGATGGCTGACGCTCCTTCCAGACATATCCTGGGCTCGTACGACGTCGCGATTGCCGCCTTGCAAAACGACCTCCTCATGATGGCCAGCCTCTGCGAGCGCAACCTTCGCAATTCCCTCGGCTGCCTCCTCAACCGCGACGAAGATCTGTGCAACGTCACCATCGCCGACGACGAGGAGATCGACCAGCTCGAGAAACAGGTGGACAAAAACGGGATCGATCTGCTGCGGCGCTTCCAGCCTGTGGCCAGCGACCTGCGGCACGTCGTGGCGGCGATGAAGCTCAGCAGCAACCTGGAAAGAATCGCCGACCAGGCCGTGAACATCGCCCGCAAGGCCCGCAAGCTCAACCGCGCGCCCTTGCTGCCCGAGGTCCATTTTCTCGAACCCATTTACCGCGAAGTCACGGCCATGCTCAGCGATGCCCTGCGCGCCTACACGGAATCGAGCGTCGACCTCGCCATCGGCATCCCGGCGCGCGACAAGAAGCTGGACGCCATGAATCATGACATCACCGAAAAGCTCACGGCCCAGATGGCCCGCTTCCCGGACCGGATCACCGAGTACCTCGACCTCATCTTTATCGCGCGCCACCTCGAACGCGCCGGCGATCATGTTAAAAACATCGCCGAGGATGTCGTTTTTGCCATCGCCGCCGAGGACATCCGCCACATGGGCGCCCAGCGCCCCGAATCCGCCGCCGACTTACTCGGAGAAAGGCCCGCCGAACCGGCAATGGAAAAACCCGCCGAACCGCCCGCCGCGGCGTAGGTCAATTCGGAATCGCGGAAGTATCATCCGCGGATTGACGCAGATTGGGAATTGATTGAAGGGGCGTACACTTGGTGGGAGACGCCCCAAATAAACTTGACCAATCAGTGCATTCGCGCACGCTCATTCAAGAGTCGCCGCTAAAACCTATGAGTAACGATCTATCTGGGAAACTCCGGATAAAGCGTGTAATTCTAATGCTCATCTGCGCGGCGGCCGCGGCCCATGGCCAGACGATGCTGGACCAGGATCCGGCGCAGCGGGCGGCGGACGCAAAATTTTTCGCTAAACAGCCGAAGTCGTCGGTGCCGGGTGCGGCTCCGGCGCCGAGCGCGGCCCCGGGCAAGGCCGTTGTCACCGGTTGGCTTGACGCGCATGGGCTGACCGGGATGTACGGCGGCTCGGTGGCATCGCGTGCGAGGGTCGGGAGAATTGCGGTGAGATATGGGACGTGGGACCGCGCGCGGGGACCGGCGACGCTGGAGGTGGTATTTCTTCACGGGCAATATTCCCTTGGGCAGGCATCCCTCATCATCGCGCAGAGGGAGAGCGTCACACTGGACGGAGGGAGCCCGGACGGGAGCTACAAGGAGTTCACGCCGAACTGGGTGACGTTCGAATGGGTCGTGCGGTTGCTGGACCCAAGCGGGAAGGTTCTGGATGTCGCGGCGTCCGAGGGGGCTCTGGCGGATATAGCGCGAAGCGACGTGGAGTGGAAATCGATGCTCGTGGGGACGCAATGGAGGCAGCCCCGGGCGCGATAACCGGCCGCCTAATTTATTAAATGCTCCAAGTCAATTCGGAACCGCGGAGTAACATGGATTCACGCGGATTGAATCATCTTCCCTGAACCAAGTCAACCAACCGGCGTTCGCTCAGAGCACTGATCGGGAATCCCAGCCTCACGTCTTCCCGCGTTTGGCCTCCGCGCGGTCCCGCCGCGCCTTCTCGACCGGCCGCCGGCCATTCTCCCGTTCATAAATCCCCACGATCTCCTCGAGCCCCTGCGGTGTGGAAGCGTGCGAGCCATGCAGCCGTAACTTTCCCCGCGTTTCCAATTCCGCCCAGATACACCGCTGCATTTGCACTACGCGAAAGAGCCCCGGCTCCCCGCGTTTCTCCAAAGCCGCGGTCGCCTTGCTCAACGACTCTCCCGCATCAAGCTCCAGAACCGGTATCCATTCCGGCTTCGCGCCCTTTCGCGGAGCCTTCCATTGTTCAACCGTAAAAAATCCATGTGCCATCGCCAGGCCTTTCTATCGCTAACTCCTTGGCTCCGGCGTCATCATCCCGAGCCCCCGCATGGTCGCGTCGGTCACGGAACGGAAATGCCACTTACCCGGCCAGTCGCGGTGCATCAACTTATCCAGCCGGTCCGCGCCGCCGGAAACCACCACCGTCGGCAGCATTTTCGTGCCGGTCGCCTGAAGCAGCGGGAAACGCTCCGCGCTCGCCTTGATGAGCCCCTCGAGGATCGCCGACACAATATTCTCGCGCGTCGTCGCAAGCGTCAGGTTCCTGAACGCCCCGGTCCTCTGCTCGATGCTGGTGCGTTCGCCCGCCATGTACGGCTCGAACACCACGCCCCCCGCGGCCTTTGGCCCCACCCGGCTCAGCCGGAAGAGTTCGGCGCGAAAACGCTCGATCGGCCACTCCGAGAAAAACTGGTCGCGCGCCCAATAGATCGCCGACGCCATCGCCGCGAGCGTACTCACCGCAAGCCACTTGCGGCCCACCCCCAGCGCCCGCGTGAGCAATTGCTCCTGCGGACGCGGTTTTTCCGTGCAGAGCGCCAGCACGTCCGTGGACCCGCACACGTTGAAAAGTTGCCCGTGATTTGCGCCTGCGGTCAGCATGCCCGCGCTTCCATCCATCAGGCCCGTCATCATCGGCGTGCCGGCCTGCAGGCCGAACCTGGCCGCCGCGTCGGACGTAATCACTCCCGCGATGCGGTTCGCATCGAGTACCTCCGGCAGCAGCTCGAGGCTCACCCCCAGCGCGTCGCAGATTTCCTCGCTCCAGCCATCGAGTTCGAGCGTCCGGTAAAGGCCGGTGAACGAGGCATTCGAAGGATCGATCGCCCGCGTGCCCGTCATGTGCCGGTGCAGGAATGTGTTCAGATGACAGATCAAATCCGCCCCTTTCAACCGGGCCGGCTCATGGCGCTTGTACCACGCCCACGTCGTCGAGCTGATTCCCCCGGGGAAGGGGCGGCAGCCGACAATTTGCAAATGGCGCGCCTTGCCGATGCGCTTCTCAATTTCCTCCGCCTCGGCAACGCTCCTGCGATCCTGGTGCGTGACGATCGGCGTCAGCGCGCGCGCGTTGCGGTCCAGGACCACCCACGCCGGCGACATCACGGCCAGCGCGATCGCATCCACCTTTTTCGCCGCACCCTCGAGGCTGGCAATTGCGCGCGCCACCGCGCCCAGCATTTCCTCCGCGTCCACCTCCACGCGCCCTCCCTGGTAGCGGGTCTTGAAATAGACCCGCGGTTTTTCCAGGACGGTTTTTTTGCCGCGCAAAATGCCGGCGATGACCGAGGAGGAACCGATGTCTAGGGCGAGGAGCGTGGGCATGGGGAAGCGAGGATGATGGGAAACGGGGGAGGAATCAATAAGTGGAAATTTGAAATTCGAAAATCGAAAAAAAGAGAACGATCACGCCTTGGCCGAGGGTGGTGGCTCAATTTGAATTCGACGGGTGAAAGTCCGGCTCGCAATCGGGGTGAGCGGTCAAGCATGGTTTTCTCGTTCCTGGCGAAGAATGAACTCGCCAAGCAGAGGGACAGCAAACGAATAGCGTCCGTAACGGTTCTTATAGATCAATCCAGCTTCCATCAATGTTAAAAGCATTTGACTTACGTGACTGCTGCTAAATGGATTCGCCATCGTCTTTGCTTCTGCGACAATTTGCTGAACAGTAAATTCCTCGTCTGCATTGTCCAGTCTTGCGATAACTGATAGCAATTCGCGTTGGCGGTCCGTAGCGCGCGCCCAGCGACCAGAAAAGAAATCCTTATCCAGCTTTCGCACTATTTCATCGATCGGTATCGTTGGAACCGGTTCCCCGACATCGAAATTCTGTAGAAATATGTCAAATACCTCCCTGCAAATAAATTGAATGAAAAATGGATAGCCTCCGGATGTCGATACTATGAGTTCTATCGATTCGCTCCTGATTGAAATGGGGCAACTGGGATCGTCAACGGGTTTGCAAATGGCCTCACGGCTGTCCTGGTCGTTCAATCTTCCCAATGTTATCGTTTGGAACATCCTCTCGGAAAATGTTCTCGTTTCCACTAACTTTGGAAAAAGAGTGGGTAGCCCAACCAATACCAACATGAACGGTATTCCCCGCTTTTGAATGGATTGAAACACGTCGAGCAACAAGGACAGGGGATATTGTTCCTTCTCTGCATGGTCTGACATCGTTTGGGCTTCATCGTAGGCGAATATCATGCCCTTGAATCCGTGCGGCTTCAAACACTCCCAAACAGTCTGGAGAATTACCTTCAGCTTATCAGAAGGCAGCCCCGGCGTGTTTTTATATATTTCAAGGAGTTTCTCATAGCTCATTCGCTCCGTGCGCGGTTGCCCCAAAACGGCCGAAAATCCAACTGTTGGAAGTGGAGGGTTGGTCAGGATAATTCCGGATGTCACCACGGACAGATCCGTGAGCAATCGGATCACCAGTTTCTCCTCGCTGAGGCTCGTTGATTCCGAGAGATCAGTGCCTACCCAAAGCCATTTTTTTGAAATGGCCAGCGGCTTCCATGTTTCAAGAAGAACGGTCTTTCCCACCCCACGGAGACCCGTCAGGACCACGTTGGAAAGGATGACATCCTGGCCGAGGAGCTGCTCAAACATGCGTGTCTCCGCCGTCCGGCCCGCCAGATAGGGGGGCATGTGTCCGGCGCCCGGTTTGAATGGATTTGGAACTGGCATGGGATTGAGGTGTGATTATTTGTCTGGCTAAAATTAGTCCATGAACTAAAAGTAGTCAATCGAATAATTGCCTGTGAAAGCTCGATTTCTGATGAAAATGCCCCTTCGAGCAAATCACTGGCCCGAACGGCCGGGAACCCTACCTCGCCGCGGGCCGGTTTCCGCGGAAGAGGATATCCACCACGTTGCGCACATACTGCTCGTCGGCGAGCGACTCCGTGGCCTCGGGCGGGAAATGGACCAGCGCGCGGCAATGGTCGGCCAGCTCCGCGAAGAGCGAGACGCGCGATTCCGCCTCCAGGTCGTCGCGCCGCAGCAGCGCCTCGAGCAGCACCCCCGCCTCCGCCGGCGAGACCCGCTGGCGCAGCCGCGCCTCGAGATGCGGGAACTGCCGCAGCGAATTGAACTTGCCGCTCACGAGCTGGTCCAGGTCGGGCTCGCTGATCTTCGGCGAGCGGATCACCACCGTATTCGCCGCAAAATCTCCCAGCCGCTGCGCGCGCGGGCTGATGAGTGAAAAAACTCCGCCGAAAAGATAGAAGAGCGGCAGCGAATCCACGGGCCGCAGCAGGTTGCGAATCACGATTTGCTGGAACCGCAGCCGCAGCCCCTGCTCGTCCATCACGCGCAGTTTCAGCAGCCGCTTGCCGATGGTCTGTCCACGCCAGAACCATTCGGTGCAAATCCCGTATCCCACCGAGATCGCAAAATAGGAGAGGATCATCGCGGCCATCGCAAGGTCCACACTGATCACGATGAAGGCCACCAGGCAGGTTCTGATGGCCGTCGAAACCACGATCACGACGATGCAATCGACGATCCACGCCAGGAAGCGCGTGATGGGGCTCGCCAGCGCAAACGAGAATATCACCCCTTCGGGCGTTTTGATTCGCAGGCTGCTCACGCTGTTTCTCCTCCGGCAGCCGGCGGTTCAAAAACCAGATGAGCACCACCAGTTCCGTCGCGCCGAACGCGATCTTTACCGGGTACGGCAGGACCGGTTTGTTGATCTGCGAAAAGTACGATTCCACCAGGCCCGCCCAGACCAGCATGACCGAGACGCCGCCGATCAGCGTCATCAGGTCGCCGCCCACTTCCCGCAGGCGCGTCTTGAGCGTCGAGCGGCCCTGGCCGCCGATCAGCGCCCTGGCCACGATCAATCCCGCCTGGCCCGCGATGATGGTCGCCGGAAGCTCGATGACGCCGTGCGGCATCAGCCAGCCGAGCACGAACGGCGTCTCGTGCGCCCGAATGAAATCGAGCGCCACCGCCCCGAGGATCACTCCGTTATAAAACAGCAGGACAATCGTGCCGATGCCATAGGTCATGCCCATCGCCAGCAGCCCGATCGAGACATGGATGTTATTGTCCATCAGATACGCGGAGACGGAGGCCTCCTGGCCGGAGTTCCATGCGTGCTTCTCCGTTTCCGCCTTGTGGACATGCTTCGCCGGATTGCCCAGCAGCGGCGAGAACTGGTCCGGGATGATCGCCGGCTTCGCGTCCGGGTCGAAATAGACCGCCCCGGCGCCGAACACCGCCCCGGCCGTGGTGATCAGCAGCGAAAGCTGGAACGCCCGGATGTGCCGCCGGAACACGCGCGGAAATTCGTACCAGAACCAATGGAACGGCCGCACGCGCATGGCGCGTCCGCGTGTTTCGTGGATTTCCGCGTAGGCCCGCGCGGTGAGCGATTCCAGGTAGCGCGTGATTTCCGGCTCGCTGGCAAATGTTTGCGCCCTCGCCAGATCGGCCGAGACCCGCTGGTAAAGCCGGTAGAACGCGCGCAGCTCATCGAAGCTCAATTTGTCGTTCGGCGCCGCCTCCATCTTGTCGAGCATCGATTCGAGCCGGCTCCATTCGGGCCTCCCGGCTGCCAGAAAGCGTTCCAGGTCGATGATCATATCAGTTGCATCGCCTTCACGTTGACATACTGGCTCACCATCTGCGCCGAGAGCGTCTCCTTTTCCGTCATCGCCAGCCGAACGCCGCGCCGCTGCAGCACCTTCCCCAGCTCCCGCAGGTCGTGCCACAGCAGGTGGCCGCCCAGCTTGGTATAAATGTCGTCGATGTTCGAAACCGCAGCGTCGGAGAAGAGCGGTTGCGCGATGGCCGGCCGCAGCATGTTCACGAGGATGAGATGCTGGCGGCAGATCAGGTCCATCGCATGGAGGAAGCTCTCGCCGATGGCCGGATCATCCAGCGCGGTGAGAAACACCAGCAGCGCCCGCTTGCGCAGGCGGGTGCGGATGAACGAGGCCAGCTCGTCGAAGTCGGGCGTGACGCTTTCCGGCTGCAGCGCGTAGAGCATGTCGCGGCAGACGGCGAATTGCGCCTTGCCGCTGCGCGCGCGGGCAAAATGCAGGATGCGGTTGCTGAACGCGATCGCGCCGAACAAATCCCCCTGTTGCTCCGCCGCGATCCCGAGCAGCAGCGCCGCGGTGATGTAACGCTCGAACAGCGCCGGATCGCGGGCCATCAGGCGCGACGCGTCGAGCACGACGTACACCTCCTGGGTTCGCTCGACCTGGAATACCTTCGTCACGGGCCGCCCGCGCTTGGCCGAGGCCTTCCAATGAATCTCGTCGTAGCTGTCCCCGGGAATGTAATCGCGCAGCTTCTCGAAGTCGCGCCCCTTGCCGGGCTGGCGCCGCGCATGGATGCCGAGGTGGCCGCGATTCAGGAAGAGCGCGGCGACATGTTTGCGCTCGTCGATGAAATCAGGATAGACCCGCAGCTCGCACCTTGTCTCCCGCGCTTCCCGCCACGCCCAGAGGCCGAAGGGCGAGTTGGTCTCGAGAAAGTATTGTTCGAGGAAATATTGGCCGCGTCTGAGCGGACGGCAGATCCAGTCGAGCAGCGAGAATTCACTTCCTTCCGGCAGCCGCGCCACCAATTCCTCGCCCGGGGATGTAAAATACCGCGGAAACGCCAGCCCGAGCCGCAGCGTGCGCGCCTCTTTGCCCGTGTTGCGGATGCGCGCGTTGATGCGCCCCTCGCGCTCCCGCTGCAGGCGGACCACCTGCGGCAATTCAATGGTGACCGCGGCCAGCGTCCCGGTGACGCCCCACGCATCGTATGCCGCCAGCACGGCGAAAAGGCCGATGCCGGCGAGCGCGAACGGCAGCGTCCGCGGGACCGTGGCGCCCAGCGCCGCCAGCGGCGCCACCACCAGCGCAAAGCAGATCAGCAGCCGTGGGCGCGGGACGATCATCGCTTCACCGCGGCACCGCCGCCTGCTCGAGCACCTTGTTGATCACCTCCACCGCCGTCACCCCTTCGATTTCGTATTCGGGCCGCAGGATGAGGCGGTGTTCAAAGACCGGTACCGCCATCAACTTCACGTCGTCGGGCGTCACGAAGTCCCGTCCCGAGATCGCCGCCTGCGCCCGGCTGGCCAGCAGCAGCGATTGTGTCGCGCGCGGCCCGGCGCCGATGAGCACGCTGTCGTTATTGCGCGTGCCGCGTACCAGGTCCACCGCGTAGGCGATCAGCTCCTCGCGCATGACGATGCCGTTGAGCGCGTGGCGCAGCCGCGCGAGGTCCTCCGCCCCAATGACCGGCTGCACCGCCCCGCTTGCCAGGACGGCCTCCGGCGCCGTTTCATCCAGCATTCGCTGCGCGAGCACCAGTTCCTCGTCGCGCTCGGGCGGGTCCATCTTGATCTTGAGCATGAACCGGTCTTTTTGCGCCTCGGGCAGCGGATAGGTCCCCTCGTATTCGATCGGGTTTTGCGTGGCAAAGACGGTGAAGTTCGGCGAGAGCTGATGCGAGTCGCGGTCGATGGTGACCTGCCGTTCCTGCATCGCCTGGAGCAGCGCCGACTGCGTTTTCGCCGGCGCGCGGTTGATTTCATCCGCCAGCAGGAAGGTCGTGAAGACCGGGCCCTTGATAAGGGTGAATTCGTTGCGCTGGAGGTTGAAGACGTTGGTGCCGGTGATGTCCGCCGGCATCAGGTCCGGCGTGAACTGGATGCGGTTGTACTCGCACCCCAGCACCCGCGCCAGCGTCCGCACCAGCAGCGTCTTGGCCACTCCCGGCACCCCCTCGACCAGCGCGTGCTGGCCCGTGAAGATCACGATCAGCGACCGCTCGACGGCTTCATGCTGGCCGATAATGACTTTGCCTATCTCCTCGCGCGTGCGGGAGAGGATTTCTTTGATTTCGTCGGGGCTGGTCTCCATTTATTTTTTCTGGGCTAGGATTTGGCTGATGGCCTGGTAGGCGGCCAGCGGTTCGGAAATCGAGGCCGTCGCCTCGACCTGGGGAATTGCGGTGCGCAATCTGCCGGGCTGATGGACGATCGATTTTTCCCATTGCTCGACGCAAACCTTGATGAGGCGCGAGGGAGCGATGGCGCGGCGCAAAAGACTGATAAACCCGGAGGTGGAATCCTTGCCGGTGACAATCTGCGGGTCGTCCTGGTCGGGCCGGGGCGGCAGGAAAGGGGAGGCGGCATACCAGATGAAGAGCGCCGCGAGCACGGCGATGGCCGCCATCAGCCCGTCGAGATTGTACTTGCGCACCAGCGTGGCGATGCCGGGCTGCTCCGCGACCCCGAGGTGCGTCTCGTCGAACACCGCGCGTGTCTGGGACCCGAGCAAAAGCGCGATGAGCCGCGGCGCGCGCTCGGCGCGCATCGCTTCGTTGCTCAGGAAATACGAATCGGTTGCGAGCACGATGCTTCCCTTGCCGTAATTGCGCTCCATGACGCACGGCTGGCCGTCGGTCTTGTAAAGGACCCTCCACGCTGCGATGGGACTGGTGAAGACGAGGCCGGTATGCCACGTCAGCGCCGGCTCGGTGTCGGGCGTCGCCGCCTGTGCGGTCAGGCTCGGCACGAGGTCGGCATCGCCGCCGGACTTCAGTTTGTGATCGTCGACGCCAAAGCCCCATTGCTTTCCGACTTCGTCCAGCGAGAGGTACTTCGGCTCGTCCTCATCCTCATCGTCGTCCGATTTTTTCGATGATTCCTTCTTGCTGCTCTCCTGCTTTGCCTTGTCCTGGCCGGCCTTCTGGTTCTTCGTTTGCTTTTTGTCCGTCGTTTCCTTCTCGTTCTTCGCGTTGTATTCGGAATGAGTGAGGAACTCCTCTTCGGTCGAGAGCGCGATCACGATGCGCGCGCCATTGTTGGCCAGGTTTTCCATGTCATCCACATCCGTCTGCTCCCATCCAAGCGGCTCGCAGCCCGCGAGGATCACCACCGCGCCGGCAGGGTCCACCTTTTTCAGCGGCAGATAATTGCGGCTGACCTGGAACCCCGGGGTCGCCTCGAGCGCGTCATAGAGAACCTCCGTCCCGAGCGGATCGGCGCGCAGCGAGGAGTAATGCGGATAGACGTTGCCGGCCTCGAAGCGCAGCTCGAATAGCCGCACGAAGCCCGCCACGCACCCGGAGGCAATCGTGAGGATGACGAGAATGAGGGGCCAGCGTGGGCGTTTCATCGGGGGGTTAGCAGGCGCGAATCCGCTCGAGGTTCAATTGCGAGACACTGAGCATTTCCGGGTTACTTCGTGCATTCCATACCACGCGCGGTCGAATGAGGCGACTGCGTCGGCAAAGGTCGCGTTGAGTTCCGCCTCCGCCGGCCTGCGCCGGCGCAATTCCCGCTGGTAATCGCGGTTCGATTTGTACCGCGCAATCGAAATGAACCGGCGCTGGCTCAAGTGCGCCAGCGCCGCCAGGTACAGCGCCCGCAGCGCCAGGCGCAAGTCGCCGCGCTCCATCATCTGGCGCGCGAGGTTCAGCCATTCATCCTCGGGCAGTTGATCCGCCGCGATGTCGTCCGATGCGAGGTCCGGAAGCGTCGCCACAGGCGCCGCGGTCGCGCTGAGCGCCTGCTTCCGGTTTGAAATCACCAGCCTCAGGTAAAATGCCAGCGCACACACTGCGCCGACGCAGAAAATCCAGGCGAAGACGCGGAAGAAATCCCCCCAGTTATGCCCGTTTCCGGGCGTGTAATCGTCGCTCTGACTCTTCGAATTCAGCTTGTTGAACCACTTCGTGAATTTATCGAACCATTTCCCAACCCTCTTCATCTGCCGGTCCATCATGTCGAACACCCCCTGCATGAAGTTGTCCACCGGCCCGCGGTCTTTCAACTCCTCGCGCGGGGCGCGCCAGGCAAACTGCGGTTTCGTCAGCGTTTGCGTGATCGATTCATTGATCTGCGCCGACTTCGCGGGAAGGTCCGCCGGCGTCTCCGTGAAGCCGCAGCGCGCGGTGTTCGCGCAGCAAAGCACCAGCAGGATGGCCGCTGCCCGCAACACCGGCCCGCGCCGAGCGGAGCGCGATTCGCAGGTCCTCGCCGGTCCCGACCGCGCGGCCATGGAAGCAGCGCAGCACGTAGAACGCCTTGAGGATCGGGTCCACGCACAGGTACGCCAGGCCCGCCGCCGCCATCACCAGCGTCGTGTTGAACATGGTCCACACCGAGCGGGAGACCATCGTCTCGATGCCGAGCAGGTCCTTCATCAGCATCGGAATCAAGATGATCACCGAAAACAGGTTCAGGAACACCACGAACCCAAACAGCAGCAGCACGGCCAACCCGACATTGCTTTGCCGCCGCCACCGCCGCGCCTGCGCCAGCGCTTCCCGCCGCAGCGCGCCCCCCTCGAGCGCCTCCCCTTCGCCCGTCAGCGCCAGCGCCGACACATTCTGGTAAAAGCCGCATACCACCCCGTACGGCACGATGGCCAGCGCCGACAGCGGCATCAGGAAAAGCCCGCTCGGCTGGATCGACGCCTGGACCGCCGCCAGCCGCAGCAGTTTGCGCCACGTCCAGCGCGGCGGCCTCCGGCAGGCGGCCACGGCCAGCAGGTTCACGCAGTAAACCGATTGCCACACCTTGCACCAGAGAAACGCCGCCGCCACCACCAGCGACGAATCGACCACGTGCTCGGCCGCCAGCCCGCTCTGGCTCATGTCCGTCCAGAAATAAAGAAAGCTCAACACAAACGGCGCCGCCCCGATGTAATACATCGCAATCACACCCGCCGGACATCGGCGCAGCAGCGCAAACGCATCGTCGAGCACGTCGAGCGCCGGTTTTTCGCTGATCGCGCCGAACTTTCTCATTGCCCGTTCTTGTACCAGACCGTCCCGTTATGGAACGAGGAGGGAATCGTCAGCAGCGTCCTGCCGATCTCATAGAAGAATATCCACGCCACCATGAACCCCGCCGCGCTCCACGCCACCCGCCCCACCCACGCGAAGCGCCCCCGCGCCTTCCCCGGCGCGCGCACCAGCCGTTTCAGGCAATCCGCGCACAGCACCCGGTCCTCGTGTTCGATCACGCACTCCCGGCAGAAAAACGAGCCGCATTCCGGGCAGCGCGCCGCCGCTTCCCGCAGCGGGTGATGCAGACAGCGCTGGCTGCTAAGGGCCTCCATCATGGCACCGCCTCGGTTTGATCCTCCTGCCGCGTCTCCGCGCCCGCCGCGCCTGCCACCGGAACACGCGCCCGGCGGTCCGACAAAATCATCGCCAATCCCGCGATCCCCATTCCCGCTTCAATCGCATCCGTAATCAACGAAAGCACCTTGAATCCCCCCATCGGGTAGAAATCGACGTGACCCGGAAGCCGTCCGTAGTGATGCATGGCGTATTGCATTCTGAACATGATCCCGTAAACGCAGATGCCGAACAACATCGCCACCAAGCCCCCAAATGTGAAGCCGGTAAGCAGCCGCAGCCCTTCGGATATCCCCGATTTCCGCTGCCGCACCAGCGCCGCGATGCTCAACCCGCATACCGCCGCCAGCAGCGCCGCGCTCACCCCGAAGTACAGCTTCCACCCCATGTCGATGTGCTTGAAAAATCCCGCCCCCGCATCCAGCAGCATCGCGATGAAAAGCGCCGTGTGCACCCGGTAATCCGCCGGCCCCAGGCGCACCGGCGGCGGCGGAGTCGCCGCCGGCCTGGCCGCCTGCTCCTGCGCCATCGGGGCCGGTGGCGGCGTCGCTGCCGAGGCCTGGATGTACTCCATTATCTCCGCCGCCGACAGCGCCCCCTGCACCTGCTCGATCAGCGGCTTCAGCACCCGGATCGCCCGTTCCGCCTTCGCCACCCGCGTGATCGATGGCAGCGCCTGCGTCTGCACCGCCGTCCGCACGCTGCATGTGCACGATGGCCCGCCCAGCAGGTTGACCAGCAGCATCGCCAGCCAGCACGCCGTCAGGATGCCGCCCGCGATCAACTCCCCGCCCACATTGGACGGGTCCGCGTTCATCGCGATCAACCCAAACAATCCCGCCGAGCAGACGCACAGCGTCCCCAGGATCCAGCTCCACGCGCTCGCCGCGTTCGTTTTCAGGATCGTGATGCACTGGATGTCGCGAAAATAGAACCGCTTATAGCGTTCGTCCGTCCACGCTGGTCCACGCTCAGCACGTGGTCCGGTCCCAGCCACAGGCTGCTCCGCGACACCGCCACCACGAAGAAACCCGGCGGACGCCGCCCATACCCGCCCAGTCTTCGGTATTTGAATGGCGACTCGTTCATGGCGTTCTCCTGCCGGAGTGCAGCCGGATATAGTAGAAAAGCAGGAACCAGCCGATCACTTGCAGCACCGCCGCGATGAATGCCACCACCAGTCGCCATCGCGTCCGCCCCACGATGCTGCGCGGCGCGTTCCAGCGCCGGATCACCGTGTACAGCGTGCACGGAGCCGTGATAATCGTGAAAATCGGCACCAGCAGCGGCGCAAAGGCCAGCGTCAGCGCCATCGAGTCATACAGCGTCCGGTGGTGGTCCAATTGGGCTATCTTTCCCTTCCGCTTGCCCGTTTGCAGGCACGTCGGGCAGAGATGCTGCCCGTTCAGGTCCAGGTCGCACAGCGCGCACAGGAAGCGCCCGCAGCTTTCGCACGCCACCGTCGCACGCTTCGTCGGATGGTAAAAGCAGCTCGACTCCCCCTCGGTCACCAGCGTCTCGCCCCCCTGGCCCACCTCCGGCTCCGCCCACAGCGCCGGGAAAACTTCCATCCGCAATGGCATCAGGCAGCCCGGGCACGGCTGCAGGTCCGCCGCGTGGTAAAACGTCTCCGGGAGCGCCCCTTTACACCGTGGGCAGGCAAGCATGCTGGTCGCGCGCGGTTACCAGAGACGTCTCCCCTTATTGATGGATGACCCGGGTATCGCAGATCATGTCGTGCAACCCCCGCTTTTGGCTGTCCCATCCCACCATCATATAGCCGATGAACAGTGTGAATAAATTGATGATCTTCGCGAAGTAGCGCCCAAATGCCAGCGCGTACGAGATCGGCCTCCCATCGGAGCGCACGATCTTCAACCGCAGCGCCATCTTGCCCGGCGTCGCCCCAAAATGCCCGTTGAAGAACGTCTCGTACCCGATCCCGATGAACAACTGCGTCAGGCTCGCGAATCCCCCAGCCACCCGCGCCGCTCCTCCCGCCGCCATCGCCGCCACGATGATGATCTGAAGGCAAAACGCGATGATGAATCGGATCACCCCGTCGATCATGTACGCGCAAACCCGAATCCAGAATCCCGCGTAATTCATCGGCGCCGCCGGCACGATTCCCTCCCTCAATTTCTGCACAAAGCGCGGCTTGCACCGCCCGCACACCCACACGTGCTCGAATGCGATCATCTCGGTCGATGGGTACACCGTGCCGCATTCCGCGCACCGATGCGTTTCGACCGCCGGCTCGGCGGCCACCGCCTGCGCCGCCCTCTCGCCGTTCACCGGCACGTCCCCGTATCGGACCCAATCCTCCATTCCATCCCGCCAGACCCTTGTCTCCGCGGATATTTTTCCGGTTTGCACCAGCGCCTCGAACTCGGGTTCGGCGACCGGCCCCATTTGGGTGTCGCCATCTGCGTAAAACCATTGCATCGCGCGCAAACATGCGCGATGGACTCGGTCGAGGCAATTTTATTGTCCGGCGCCCTGATCAATCAGGAGTTTTCACCCCCCGTTCCTCCCCCCGTCACATGAACATGCGACTACATCAGACACGCCGCCGCATCTAGTTTCCGGCCCGGGTCATTTTTTTAACCAAAAACCCCTTTTTGGAATAGGCAGGCATCGGCGGCTGAAGAAGCCCGCTATGTCAAAACTATTATCAACTATCACCTCAGGCATCACCCGTTTCCACTCATTCCCCCCTCAGCCGCATCCCTATGAAGCCGCCTAATAAGTTTATTATCTTATCGCCCCTTCGGCTCGCACTCACCGCCTTCGCGGCTTCTCTCTTCCTCCACCCAGCCAACGCCGCAAACGTCACCTGGACCGGCGCCACCGGCAATTGGTCCGCCGGCGGCAACTGGAGCACCGGCGCCTCGCCCAATCCCGCCTCCATGGGAAACACCGGCGACCTCCTCTCCTTCAGCGGCGCCACCGGCGGCACGGCCACCGATGACCTCGCCGGCAGCGACACTTTCAGCGGCATCAATTTCACCAGCACCGCCGGCGCCTTCACCCTCAGCGCCACCGGTGCCAACAGCATTATCCTCGCGCCCGGCATCGAGACCACCGCCCAGGTCATGGTCGGCGGCAGCATCGCCAACAATTCGAGCAATATCGAGACCATCAGCGCCCCGCTGACCTTCTCAGGCGGCAACTACGCCATCGCCACCACCGCCACCAGCGCCGGCGCCCTGGACCTGACGGGGGCCATCACCTTCAATCAGCCCTCCGTGCTCCAGTTCAACCAGGCCGGAGGCAATATCAACGTCGGCGCCAACCTCACCACCAGCAACGGCATCCTCGGCGGCTGGGCCATCATCAGCAACACCACCTGGGCCACCCTCGACGGCAGTGGCAACGTCATCCCCTATGCCAGCGCCAATTTTACCGCCGTCGGCCAGAATGGCGCCATTAACAACGGCCCGTCGAACAACGTCGAACTCACGGGCAACGGCGGCACCGGCAGCACCATCAACTCCGCGGTCGATATCAATTCGTTGATTTGGTCTCCCAGTTCCGCCACCACCACCGAGACGATCAATATTTCGGCCAGCGGCATCCTGATGCTCGGAGCCAATGGCGGCATTTTCAATGCCAACTCGAAGGGCGATCAGTTAAACATCGGCAATTCCACTACCAGCGGATTCATCACCGCCGGCAGCGGCGCCACCAACACCTCGGGCACGCTCAACCTGATCGACACTACCGCTGGCTGGATCGATGTAATCGCGCGCATCGAGAACAACGGCACCGGGGCGGTGACATTGAATATAGCCGACTCGGGCAATAGCAGCATCCAACTCACCGGAGCGGACACTTACTCCGGCAATACTTACATCAACGAAGGTCGTGTCCAGGCCAACACCACCACCGCCTTTGGCACCGGCACTGTCTATGTCCAGCCCGGCGGCGAAGCCTTCCTCAACTTTGGCGGTACCATATCGAACAACTTCGTTGTCGACGGTTACGGCAACATCAACAACTCCCCCCCCTTGAATTGGAACGACCCGATGGCCCTGCGCATCCAGACCAACACGCTAAGCGGCAACATCACCCTCTCCGGCACTTCCGTCATCGGCACCGGCAACAGCTCGACCCTCACCGGCAATATCACCGGCCCGGGCGGCCTGATCATCATTGGCTCATTCGGTCAGGGCAGCATGCACCTGGGCATGTCCACGCAGAACACTTACCAGGGCGACACCATCATCGACACCGCCGCTTTCGGCAACGTCGGCACCGAGCAGGTGACCGTTTGGGACAATAATCCGACCCACAACAATCTTATGCCCTATGGCGCCAATGCCGGGAACCTGATCCTGATCGGCAGTGGTACCAACACGTTTGCCCAGTTCGACCTGGGCGGCAGCACCCAGAACATCAATGGCCTGGGCAGCTCGGGCGATGGTTTCACCGGCATCGGCGCCGACACCAACGTAACCAGCAATCCCAGCGGCGGCACCCTGGTGGTGGGCAATAACAATGCCACCAGCGCCTTCGCCGGCACCATTGGCAGCTTTGGTTCCAGCGGCACTCCGGGCGTCAGCCTCACCAAGGTCGGCGCTGGAACACTGACCCTTTCGGGCACCAGCAACTACACCGGCCTTACCGATATCGAGAACGGCGTCCTGGTTGTTACGGGCTCGCTTTGGACCTCCGGCACGGTAACGCTCGATGATACCACCGTCCCCGGCAACCCGGTCCTCGCCGGCAATGGCAACGGCACGTCGAGCGGCGTCATGGGCAATGTCACCCTTCCCGTCAACAACGGCGCTAACTTCGCCACTATCAGCCCTGGCACGACCGGAACCTCGAACTCAATCGGCGAGTTGACGATGGCCAGCCTCACCTTAAACGGCGGCCAGTTGGACCTCGCATTGACCAGCACCAATACCGCCGGCGCCACTTATGACTTCATCAATGTGACCGGCGCCCTAGCTGCCCACCACCAGTACCGCCTGGACGGTAACTCCCAGTTCGGGCGCGGCCGCCGGCGTTTACACCGTGTTGACCGGCGCCAGCTCGAACATCGGCACAACCGCCGCCCTCCCGACCATGAATCTGCCGCCCGGTGGCAATCCGTTGGTTCGCCCCGCCTCTTACCTCCCCCAGCTTTTCCGGCAACTCGTTGCTCATCACCGTTGGCGGTGGCGCTGCTTCCATTATCTGGACCGGCACCAACGGCAGTGGCGGCAATGCCATCTGGAATGTCAACACCACCAAAAACTGGAACGACAGTTCGGCCTCGGTTCCCACCGGCACTTTCTACGACGGCGACGCCGTCACCTTCAACGACACCGGCCTCAACACCAACATCACCATTCAGAGCGGCACCAACGGCGAGCCGAATGTGCAGCCCAGCTCGATTACCGACAGCGCCAATTCCACCAATTACACCGTTGGCGGCAATCCGATCGTCAGCGTCGGTGGCATTTTGAAGTCCGGCAACGCAACGCTCACCCTCACCGGCAGCAACAGCTTTGCCGGAACCACCAACATCAACGCCGGCATCCTCAATATTGACAACGCCGGCGCCCTCGGCGGCGTCGGTAACATCACCTTCGGCGGCGGCACGCTCCAGTACGGCCCGGTCGGCCTCGAGGATGTCTCGGGCCAGATCGCCAATAGCGGCAGCTCGATCATCATCGACACCAACGGCCAGAACGTCACCTTTGCCTCCAGTTTGGCCGCCAGCAACACGGGTGGCCTCACCAAGATCGGCGCGGGCGCCCTGACGCTCAGCGCAGGCGCATACAGCGGCCCCACCATCATCAACACGGGGACGCTCGCCTTGACCGGCGGAAACAGTTCGGCGGCGCCCTGCCATCCTCGGCCACTATCCAGGTCAATTCCGGTGCCACGCTGGCATTGGGCAACCAGGACACTCTTGGTTACACGATCGGCGAGGAAGTGGTAACGATCAATGACGGCACCGTTTTGAACACCGTCGCCCTCGACCGCGATACTTTCCAAAACCCGCTCACGATGAATGGCGGCACTCTTGCCGGCAGCGGCACCGGCAACGGTGGAGGCGCTTATTCATGGGACGCCCAAAGCGGGACGCTTCTCTATGCGACCTCCGACGCCGGCGGCAATCCGGCTATCATCAGTGCGCAGACCGCCCTGCAGAGTGGCGGCACCACGGGCGCCGCGTTTTCAGTGACGCGCGGTCCCGATGTTTCCGGCAACTCCCCGGACCTGATTGTCTCCGGTATCCTTGCCGAAGAGGGAGGCGGAGGAAACGCATTGATCATCACCGGCAGTAACAACGGCGGCATTACGGTCTTCTCGGCCCCGAATACATTCAACTCGGCGACCACCGTTGAGGCGGGAATTCTCAATTATCAAAATGGGACGGCCTTCGGCGGCCATAGCGCCATCACCGTGGACAGTGGCGCCACCGCCCAGGTGCAGGGTGGTATCACCGGCGGCAGCCTGACGATGACCTTGAGCGGCCCCGGCGACACTCCCCTCGGCGCCACCGGCGCTCTCGAGAGCGTCAGCGGAAGCAACTCCTACCAGGGCCCGATTCTGTTGGGCGCCAATGCGACCATCTCCTCCGATTCCGGTACGCTCGCCCTCAATGGGGCGATTAGTGATGGCGGATTGGGCTACGGCGTCACCACGGCCGGCACGGGCGCCATTATCTTCACCGGCGCCAACTCCTTCTCCGGCCTCACCACCATCGGCGCCGGCATCACCAGCTACCAGAATGCCCTGGCTTGGGGCGCAAACAGCCCCATCACGGTCAATCCGGGCGCCACCGCGCAGGTCCAGGGCGGCATCACCAGCACCGGCACCAATACCCTGTCCCTCTCCGGAGCCGGCGCGCCAAATGCCACCGGCGCGCTGGAAAGCGTCAATGGCGTCAATACTTACTCCGGCCCCATCGCGCTCAATGCCGACTCCACCGTCTCCGCCGATTCCGGCACGCTGGTCCTTGCCGGCCCCATATCCGGCACCCCCAATTTGACCACCACGGGAGCCGGCCTCATCATGCTCACCGGCTCGAGCGACCTACACCGGCAACACGGTGGTACAGGGCGGCACGCTTCTCCTCAGCGGCACCGGGTCGATTGGCTCGAGCAACAGTGTCGAGATTACCAACGGAGCCAAATTCATTCAGAACAGCACCAATGCCCTCGTCAGCCCCGTTTCGCTGATCCAGGGCGTCGTTGATGGCACCGGTACCATCAGCAGCCTGGTGACGGTTTCGGATCTGGCCTCCAACGTGATTCAGAACGGTGACGGCACCACCGCCCCGTTGACAATCGGTTTCCTTACCTTCAATGGCGCCGGCACTATCAATATCAATGACAGTGGGGTCACTTCGGCTCCGGGATTGGATATCACGAACTTCCTGACCACGGCGTATTCGAATACCGGCGGCCTGCTGACCATCGACGCTAACAACGCCCTCGGCTGGTCTCCCGGCACCTACGATCTCGTCGGTTTCAGTTTCCTGCTCGCCGATGGGACCGCCGCCGATGATAACATCGTCCTTGGAACCGTTGGGGATCTGAGCGGCGGACAGCATGCTTCGCTCGGGATTACCGGCAATGATATCACCCTTACCGTTACCGGTTCGCCTCCGGTCTGGACCGGTTCCGATGGAAGCAACTGGCTGGTCGGATCGACCGGGCCGAATCACAACTGGCAGTCGGGCGGAACAGCCGTCGATTATGCCAATAACGATGCGGTTACTTTCGATGACACCGCCGTCACCGGCACCGTCAATATCTCGGCCGGCAACGTCAGCCCCTATTCGACCACGTTCAATAACAACGCGAAAAATTACACGCTCGTCAGCGGCGGCGGATATGGCATCTCGGGAAGCGGCGGTTTGGTCAAGACCGGCACCGGCACGGTGACCATCGAGACGCCCAATACCTTTACCGGTTCAACCGCGATCACCTCCGGCGTCGTGAATTACCAGAACGGCACCGCCTTTGGAACCCACAGCCCGATCACCGTCAGCACCGGCGCGACTGCGCAGGTGCAGGGTGGCATCACCGGCGGCACCAATACCCTGGCTATTTCAGGGGCCGGAGCCTCGAATGCCACTGGCGCGCTCGAAAACGTCAGTGGGACCAACAGTTATTCCGGCCCCATCGCCCTCGGCGGCAACACCACCATCTCCTCCGATTCGGGCAACCTTGTCCTCAACGGGGCCATCGGCGATGGCGGCAACGGCTATGAGTTGACGACTGGCGGCACAGGCACCATCACGCTGGCTGGCTCAAATACCTTCACCGGCGCCACGACCATCAACTCCGGCATCGTCAACTACCAGAACGGAACCGCGTTCGGCGTTGACAGCGCCATCACTGTGGTTTCCGGCGCCACTGCCCAGGTCCAGGGAGGCATCACCGGCGGATCGAATCTGCTCTTCCTTTCCGGCTCGGGCGCCGCAAACGCCACCGGCGCTTTGGAAAACGTAAGCGGTAATAACAGTTACCCGGGAGAAATCGAACTGACCGGTGATACCACCATATCATCCGATTCCGGCACACTTACCCTTGGTGGGGCAATCACCGGCGCCGGCGATAACCTAACCATCGCCGGCGACGGCCAGGTCACCTTGTCCGCGGTCGAGAATTATAGCGGCAACACCATCGTCAACAGCGGCACCCTGGCTCTCACCGGTGTGAACACTGGGACTCCCGCCAACGGCGTCCTTAATTCGCCCAGCATCATTGTCAACAACGGCGCCACCCTTTCCCTCGGCCAGAATGACACCATTGGCTATTCTGTGGGCAGGAACGTCGTGACCCTCAATGACGGCACTCTCTACAACAGCGTTGCCGGCGACCGCGACACCATCCAGAACGCCCTCATCATGAACGGTGGCACTCTTGCCGCCTCCGGCACCGGTAACAGCGGTGGCGCCTTCTCGTGGGACGCGCCGAATACCAGCGGCAATCTGCTGGACGCCACTTCGGATGCGAGCGGCAGCGCCGCGATGATCACCGCCCCGACCGCCCTCGAGAACAGCGGCACCTTCTTCGTGACCCGCGGCCCTGACGTGACGGGATTCCAGCCCGACTTGATTATCCCTGGGCCCATCGCGGATTTTCCTACCGGCAATTATTCCATTACCTTCGCCGGCAACGGCATTACGGCCCTGACCGGCCAGAGCACTTACAATGCTCCCACTTACATTGATCCGGGCGCCACCTTGATGCTGGGCTACGGGGGCACCACCGGACGCCTCGCCTCCGGGACTGACAGCTTCATCGTGGATGATGGCACGCTCGTGTTTGATCGTATCAACTCCGGCGTCACGGAAGGCACTTCCTTCCCGAAGGGTATCTCTGGCAGCGGCGCTGTTGAGCTGATCGGCAGCCTGCAAAATGTGACTTTCAACAGTGTTGAAACCTACACTGGGCCGACGACAATCGCCGCCGGCTCCCTCAACGTAACTGGTTCCCTCAACGGCTCATCGAGCACCACGGTGACCAACGCCACCCTGTTCGGCACCGGTTACATTGCGAATCCCGTCATCATCGGCAATGGCACTGACGCCGCCGGCACCGCCCTGCTTCAACCCGGGTCCACCACCACGCCGGGTACGCTCACCACCGGCAGCACCGTCTCGCTGCTCTCCGACGGGGACTTCGTATTCACCCTCAATAGCACCGGCGGCGGCCTCGGCGCCTCCTCGTCCGAATTGATCGCCCAGGCCGTCAGCCTCAATTCGAGTGCCGAGTTTACCTTCAGCGATCTGGCCGGCACACCCGGTTCGTTGACCCAGGGAGATACATTTAACGTCATCTCCGCCACGGGCGGCCTCACCGGCGCCTTCCAGAACCTGCCGAACGGCGCCATCTTCTCATCGGGTCCCAACTCCTACGAGGCATTATATAATCCGGACGGGTTGACCCTCGAAGTCATTCCCGAGCCCGCGACGTGGGGTTTGATCATTCTTGGATTTGGATCGCTTCTCAGCATCCAAAAGCTGCGCAAGCGTCTGTTGGGGAACTGACTACTGGCGCAGCTCTCAACGCCTCTCCGGTTCTTGGGGGACCGGAGAGGCATTTCCCCAAGCCGCTCCATGCCCGCGCAACTTCCACAATCCAAAGCGGATATTATCGTCGGGGGGTTGACCTTCGCGCTGCCTGTGGAACGGTGCTATACAGTCTGCCTCTCATGATTTTTCCCACGTTCCCCAAGAACATGGACTCCCGCTTCCTGGCCATCGTTGTCGCCTGGCTGGCCGTGTCCTCGAGGATCGCCTTCGCAACCCAGGGCGTCGTGCGCATGCTCTATACCACCCCCAACAGCTCGTTCATTGAGAATCCATCCGGCGACACGACCGTGACCGTCAATGACACCTCGGGCTCGATCGCGACCCTCCAGTCGGAAATCAACAGCGCCCGCACCTCAAACCCGAGCGCGATTATCGAAATCTTTCTCCAAAGCGGTTCGACTTATACGGTCAGCGCCACCAGCCTTACTCTCGGTTCCAACGAGTGCCTGGTCGGCACAGGCGCCGTCATTCAGGCCGCCTCCTCCTCGGGAACCGCCCCCTTGATTGAGATTCCATCGGGCTCGACCAATGTCTCCGTAGCCGGAGTTTTCCTCAATGGCAACGGCGCGGATATCGACGCGATCGATGCCCTCTCCTCCAACCGCGTCAATATTGACGCCGTGACAGCCGAAAACTGCGGATCGGACATCATCCTGCTCAACGGCAACGGGCAAACAACCTTTGACAATGAAATGACCGTAACCCGCTGCACCACATACGGCAGCCCCAACCACGCCGGCATCAGCATTTGGAATGCTACCCAGGCCGTCTGCGTCGATAACTACTGTTACGGAAGCTCGGTCGGCATCTGGATCTCCGATACGGACTACACCGGAATCGTAAATAACACCTGCATCGATAACGCGACCGGAATCGATCTGAACGACGGCAGCTACGTCTCCATCGCCAACAATACCTGCAACAACAATGGCACCGGCATTGTGGTGGCCTCGGCCGCTTCGAAAGATATCATCGCCTCGAACGCGCTGGCCAGCAATACCACCGCCGGCATCAGTTCGGCCGGCAGCAACGATACTTTTACCGACAACCTCTTCGGCTCGGGCAATGGGACCAATTTCAGCACCGGCGGCTCGGGAAACTATGTCATCGCCTACGACGCTCCCCTCAGCGCCTCCGGCCAGAATTACTTCTATCCGCCCCTGATCGACAACCAGCACAACGACGCGATCGTCAACGGCATGGGCCGTTCCGATCTCTATATCAGCTCGACGACCACGACCCTGGCCAGCATCCAGAGCCAATACAACGCCGTCCTCAGCGCCAGTTCGGGCAATGTCACCGTCCTTCACATCCCCGCCGGCACTTATACGGTCGGCTCCAGCCCCTTGACCCTTTCCTCCTATACTTGCATCCTTCTGAGCGGCACCATCCAGGTCAATTCCTCGACCACCGCGAGCTCCGTCGTGACCGGCAGCGGAGCCAATTATATTTCAATTTCGGGCGGGACCATCGACGGGGATAGCCGGACAGGGCGCAACGCAATCGATTGGGTAAAGGATTACATGGCCCAGGTCGATGCCATGACCCTCCGGAATTTCGGCGCCGACGGCACCCGCGAGGGCGGTTCGGACATCGTCCACTACAACGGCGGATGCACCACGCCGATCATCTCCACCCGCAACACGCTCAACAGCGGCGCCGCCCGCGGCTTCTGGTCGGAGCTGAACAATGCCCAGGCCGTTTATACCGATAACAACGTCTCCAATGTCAACGAGGATGGCATCGATTGCGACGCGCTCACTCAAGGCGCCTTGGTCAAATTCAATACCTCCAGTGACAATGTGCGCGATGGCGTCTTTATCGAGCAAAGCGCCATGTACAACCTTGACATCGGCAATGTCTTCAACGGAGACGGATGCGGCACCGAGGTCTATAACAATGGCCAGAACCCGCCCACGGAATACAATACCGTGGCGTGCAACATGTGTTATCAGACCGGACTGAGGTGCGGCTCCACCGGCACCAACTCCGATGGCAGTACCACCACCACCTCTCACAACTTCTTCTTTGATAACGTGGCCCAGGACGCCTCCGGCGACGGGTTTAATGGCCAGGTCTCCGGTACGGACAACTACCTTTCGCAAACCTATCTGGCCGGCAACAGCACCGAGTACACCACAACCAGCGCCCAGACTTACTTCAACTCCCTCGAACCGGGCGGCAACCGGTACATACACGATAGCAATAGCGGCCTTGGCGTCGAGGTCCTCAATTCCTCCACCAGCGCCGTCGCCGCCGTGGTTACCGGCACCACCACCGGCGCCGGCAACGACGAGTGGCTCCTCTATCCCACCGACAGCGGCTACTACAAAGTACAGAACCTCCATAGCGGCATGGTATGGAACGTGAACGGCGCCTCGAACAGTCCCGGCGCCACCATTATCCAATATCCCTACGCGGGAAGCGGAAATGACGAATGGATGCCGGTCCCGACCGGCGCCGGCCTCTATAACTTCATTTGCCGATCAAGCGGCCTTTATTTGCAAGTTACGGGCTCCAGCCTCGCGCCAGGCACGCAACTCGACCAATGGACCGCCGACGGCGGCCCGGAGGAGGCCTTCAGCCTCTCACTGACTTCCCCGCCCACCCTCACCCCCATCAAGGCCCAGAGCATCGTCGAGGATGGCAGCACCGGCGCGCTTTCAATCACCGTCACCGACGCGCAGGCTGCCGCCGGCTCGCTCACCTTGTCCGCCACCTCCACCAATCCCACCCTCGCTCCCTCCGCCAGTTTCCTCTTTGGAGGGTCCGGCTCGAATCGCACCATCAATATCGTCCCCGCCAACCTTGAAAGCGGCACCGCCGGCATCACTTTCACCGTCAGCGATAACCTGGCATCCGTTTCGTCGACCTTCAGCCTTACTGTTATTGAAGAGCCGCCCACCATCTCCAGCATCCCCAATCAATCCATCGGTGTGAATGAGACCAGCGGCGCCATCGGCTTCACCGTCGGCGACGACTATTATCCCCTCAATTCCCTCACGCTTTCGGCCAGTTCTGCCAACACCTCGCTCGTCCCCTATTCCGGCATCTCCTTCGGCGGCAGCGGCGGCAGCCGCACCGTCTCGGTCACGCCGGCTGCCAATACCACCGGCACCACCTCCATCACCGTCACCGTCAATGACGGCCAGATGACCGCCAGCTCCACTTTCAAGGTCACCGTCACTCCGTCTCCCATGCAGAGCTGGGACGACCTCTACTTCGGCACCTACAGCAACACCGGCGAGGCCGCGGACACCGCCGATCCCGCCGGCGACGGTGTGCCGAACATCATCAAGTACGCGCTCGGGATGGACCCGCTGGTCAACTCCCAGACCGGCCTGCCCACCGTCTCCATCAACGGCGGCGACCTGCAAATCCAATTCCATCGCAACACTTCCGCGACCGACGTTGGCTACACCGTCTCCGCGTCGACCAATCTCCTCAACTGGACCCCCATCGCCTCGCGCGCCGCGGGCGCCGGCTCCTGGTCGTTTTCGGGCGCCTCGGTCATTGACGCCGCGGGCGCCGTGACCGTGACCGATGAGACCCCGATCGACTCGGAACCGGGGTATTTTCTCGAGCTGATCGTCACGGGCAGTTGACCGGATTTCCCTCCGGAAAATGTCCGAAAACACACCGGAATTGGCTGTTTTTTGAACAAATTTGCGCGGCTGCCGTCAGATTTGTTTGTCGTGTTTGAAGTTCAGAAACAGGTTTTTCGCCCTCGTTTGCGCCTATTTCGCGGGAAAATACGGATAATTCCATGGGGAGATTGTGCAGAATGCCTCGCGCGGCATTGCGATTGCTCCGTTTTACAAAATCGTAACAGGCGGGACGCCGATTAGACGCACACATTTCGAAAGATTGAACCATATGAAACGCAGTGGATGGACACCGGAGGCGGCCCGTACGGCAAATCCCAGAAAAAAGGCAGCTTCGAGGATCGTGGATCAGATCCTCAAGGATTCCTACCGCCTCCATGCCCGGGACCGGGCCACGCAAATGGCGGTGAAACGCTTCCTCGGTTAGGGGCTCTTTTTCTTCAAAAAAGGGCGCAAATTACCGCAATTTCGCGGCATTTTTGATCGTTTTTCGGCCGCATTTGCCCCCCGTTACAGAAACGTTACAATTCCACTTTTGACCGGTTCAGGGCGGTTCCCCAAAGTCTCCGCGCTTTGTCCATGAACCACTCCGTCCTCATCGCCGACGACGAGGAAGACGTGCTCAAGCTCGTCGGGAGCAGCCTGAAAGTCGCCGGTTTCAAGATCCTCGAGGCGCAGGGCGGCTCGGAGGCGCTTGAAAAAGCCTTCGATCAGCGTCCATCCCTCATCGTGCTCGATGTCATGCTCCCGGAAATGTCCGGCCTCGAGCTCTGCCGCATGCTCAAAGGGGACGCCCGAACGCGCCACATCCCCATCATCATGCTCACGGCCAAGGCCCAGGAAATCGACCGTGTGGTCGGCCTCGAATTGGGCGCGGACGATTACGTGACCAAGCCCTTCAGCCCGCGCGAACTGGTCCTGCGCGTCAAATCCCAGATCCGCCGCTCCCAGGGCAACGATGAGCCGAACGAAACGCTGCGCGCCGGCGAGCTGGTGCTCGACCGGCTGCGGCACTCGGTCACGGTCAAGGGCAAGGCCGTGCTCCTGACGGCGACCGAGTTCAAGCTGCTCTCGCTTCTCATGGAGCGGTCGGGCCGCGTCCAGACGCGCGACGTGCTGCTGAACGAGGTCTGGGGATACGACGTGGCGATCCAGTCCCGCACGGTCGATATCCACGTGCGCAGGCTGCGGGAGAAACTGGGGCGCGCCTCGGATTGCATCGAGACGGTGCGCGGTTTCGGGTACCGCATCGCGGAAGTGAACTGAGCGGGCCGGCGGTTTTTCTGTTAAACGGTTTAATCAACCGGCGATTCTATCCGCAACCGCCGGGACTTACGCTCCCTTTTGCAGGCGCTCCGCCTGCAAAACCCTCCATTGATGAACCTGCGCCGGGTGCCCGCCCTTCTCGTTGCGGCCCTGTGCCTCGGCGGCGCGGTTTTCGGCCAGAATACCAACGTCCACACCACCTGGCTCTGGCACCTGCATCAGCCCATCTATTGGCCCGACCGCCAGGAGACCGGCCCTGACCATTATGAAAACGCCTGGGATACCATCCAGGCGCAAAACGCCGGACGCAGCGAGCCCAACGAGGCGTTGACGCCCATCTTCGACGACGCCGACCGCGTCAACGCCTACCAGGGCGAGCTCGAGAACACGCTGAGCACCATCGGTTACATCCTGGACTCAGGCGCACAGGTCAACATGTCCGGCGCGCTCATGGAAAACGTGCAGAGCCTCGCCGCGCCCGGGCAGCTCGGTTACGTGGCCGGCTGGTATACGTCCAACGCCACCGCCCGCACCTGGAGCACCACCGGCGGCTACCCGCGCATGGACCTGGTCAATTTCACTTACCATCATTGCATCGCCCCGCTCGTCAGCGACGCCACGCTCCAGATGGAACTGCAAATCCACCAGCGCCAGATGCAGATCTTCTGGGGCACCAATCCCTCGACCGGCCAGCCCGGGCCGCCGATGTCGCGCGGTTATTTCCCGGCCGAGACCTGTTTTTCCGAGCGGATCATTCCCATCCTCAACAGCATGGGCATCGGCTGGACCGTCGTCGCGAACAATCACCTCGCCCGCACCTGCCCGGACATGCCGCTCAACCTCGGCTCCGGCGGCGAGATGTGCGACATCCCGAACAAGGCCGACCAGCTCAACCCGGCCCAGGGCGCCGGCAATTACCAGACGCTCAGCATCGCGCGCGGTTGTTCGCCCACGGCGGCGATGCCATTCTGTTACCAGGTGCACATGGCGCGCTATGTCGATCCCACCACGGGTTCGGCCTCGACGATCATGATCATCCCCTCCGATCAGGCGCTGAGCTGGGACGACAGTTATAGCACGTGGGACCTCGGCCTCATTTCGCCGCTGGCCGCGAGGAACAATCCGAGCAAGCCGGCCCTCCTGCTGCTGGCGCACGACGGCGACAACGCATGGAGCGGCGGGTACAGTTACTATAACCAATGGGTGCAGCAGTTCGCATCGACGGCGGTCAGCGACGGTTACGATCCCACCACCATCGAGCAATTCCTCGCCGATTTTCCGCCCGACCCGAGCGATGTTGTCCACGTCGAGGATGGCGGTTGGGTCTTTGCCGACAGCGATTTCGGTTCGCCCAGTTACATCAATTGGAACTGGCCGCCGAGTTACACCGGCAGCAACGGCGTCAACGTCGTCGATCCGAGCATCGGCACCAGCCTCAAGGGCGATTTCTGGCGCACGGTCGTCGCCACGGAAAACCGCGTCCGCACGGCGCAGCAGATCACCGGCATCACGCCCAGGACCGACCAGGTACGCGATCCGTGGAGTTATTCCATGACGCCGAACAGCGTCGAGCTGGCGTGGCATTATTACCTCGCGGGCCTGGACAGCGGCTTCCTCTATTATGGCGTGCCGGACCAGATCAAACGCTGCGGCGTCGCGCAGGGCAACGTCGTGCGCGAGATCGACAGCATCGTCAATTCCAACCTCTCGCAGGACACCACGCCGCCCACCGTCTTTCTTCCCCAGCGCCATCCGTGGAACCCGGGCGGCGAGAATTACGGCGTGCAATATGGTTACCAGACTTACACGCCGCCGAATACCGATTTCTGGGTCTGGACTTATGCCTATGACGCATCGGGCGTTGGCAACGTGACGCTGCATTATCGCTCGAACGGCAGCAACGGCGCGCCGACCCAGGACGAATACAAGACCTACGCCGGCGGCCCGGACACCGGCCCGTGGCAATCGATCACGATGACCGACCGCCAGGTGCCCAGCCAGATCAGTCCCGTGCCGCAGTATTACGCCGATTACTATTACGCAAAGATCACCGGGCTTTCGAATAGCTATGTTGATTACTATGTGAGCGCCGCGGATACACTGGGCAATAGCTGCAACACGCCCATCCAGCACGTGTTCGTCTCGAATGCGCCGGTCTCGACCCCGCCGGCAATGTTGACGGTCCTGACCAGCCCGACCAATGGAGGCATCGTCAGCGGCAGCGGCGTTTACTCGGTCGGATCCTCGGCGCAGATATCCGCGACGGCCAACCCCGGCTTTACCTTCACGCAATGGAACGACGGCAGCACGCAAGATCCGCGCAGCGTGGTTGTCCCGGCCGGGGGCGTGACTTACACAGCCAGCTTCAGCGGATCCGCGGCGGGGGCGCCAACGCCAACGCCCACTCCCACGCCTACGCCTACGCCGACCCCCTCGCCGAGCCCCGGGCCGGGTCCGACGTTGGGGCCGGGTCTTGCGCCTGCGCCGTTCGCCCTCACCGGCACGGCCAATCCCGCCTACCTGCTCAGTTCCACCGGCATGACCATTTTCGCGGCGGTGCGAGGCACGAAGCTCTATGTGGCCACCTGGTCCCCGGGCAGCAATGGTGTTGGTCCCAACGATCATTTCATCTTTGTGACAGACCAGTTATTGACCAGCGCCACGGCGGCCGCACCCTGGGCGAAGGCCGGCTATGTTGCCGTCGCTCCCACCGAACCGTATCTCGGCGGCGAGAGCACCGATACCTATGTCGGCTGGGCCAATGCGCCCGCCGATTCCACCTGTGACAAGGCCGCCACCAACGGCGGCCAGATGCAAGGAGTCATCGACATGGCCGAGGCTTTTGGCTCGATCCCGCAGATCATTTACGTTGCCGCCGCCGCCTACCAGACGGACGACGGCGGCGTGCTCGCCGCCCAGGGCCCGCCCCCGCCCGGCGGCACGGGCGACGGCAACATCGACCCCGGCGATTTTCTCGCCATCCCCGTGGCCGCGATCACCGATGAATTTGCCAACGGCACTTACGACTGGCTGAATCCATCGATCGGTTTCAAGGCCGGCTTTTCCGCCAATTCATCGGGCAATCCCGTCATCACATGGCACGCGATTCCCGGCGCCACTTACCAGGTGCAATCCTGCGCCACCTTGAGCGGCCCATGGCAATCCGTCGGCGCGCCAATCACCGCCGCCCAGGGCCAAACCTCGATCAGTTATACCGACACGACCCAGACGCTATCCGGCGCCGGCATCTTCTACCGCGTAATGCTGGTCAGTCCGCCGTAAAATCGGGCGGAAAAGGCGAACGGACGCGGCCCGCGGAATGGGGCGTTCAGACGCTGGTTCAATCACCCATGGGCTCGAGCGTCTTCAGGACCAAGCGGCAGGCCATCCAGCGGCCGCTGATCGGATCCGCTGAGTTATTTGCGAAAAATGCAGCGAAAGATGTGCCAGTGCTTCGGTTTACCCTCTGCATCCGCGCCGTCGTAGGCCAGTTCTGAGAATTCGACGGGGTGCAATCCGGTGACGAGGGGTTGGATTTCCGAGCGCGAAAGAAAGGTCATTCGAGGCCTGTTTTTAGCCCATGAGTCAACGCCCCCGAAAAACGTACAGCATAAAATGCCGTTTTTCACGAGGCCGCCGACGATGGAAGACATGACCCGAGGCAAGTCGGCACGCCGAAGGAAGGGCAGGGTGTGGATGGCGACGATCAGCGAATAAGCGGCGGGTTCGATCCGAAAGCTGCGAATATCGTCAAGGACGGCAGTGAGGCGCGGGTTATTGAGGTGGGAGGCGGCGGAGAGAATGAGCGGGTCGGTGTCGATGGCATCGACGGTCATGCCTGCCTGGAGGAGGAGACGAGTGTCGTTTAGTGGGCCGGCGCCTATATCCAGGGCGCGACCACGTTTGTTCCCGAGAAGGTCGAGAACGTATAGGATGAGCCCGTTTGGGGGCCGGTCCGTGCGGAGGGCGGCGTAAGACTTCGGGCCAGTGAGTTTCGACGCACAATTCCTCATCAACCAACTCGAAGAATTTTATACTCGACCAGGGTTGAAACGAGGGCGACTTTCTCATCGTCGGTTAACCCGCCTGGCAGCTCGCGGACATAGAAGGCCGGTGTCTGAGTAAGAAAGGCGAGGGCATCGGTGGCCAGTTCGTTGACCCGGAATAGAACCTCACCGTTTGGGGCCAAGAGTTCCACCATGTCATCCTGGCTACGAAGAGTGAGCAGACCGGCACGGTCGCTGAAGATGCGGCGCTGTGGTATCACGCTCCTTTCGTCGTACCATACATCGGGAAGCGGCACTCCGAACAATTCTTCGTACCGTTTGCGAAACGCATCGAACGTGGGCGTCTCACGCGAGTCCTCGACTTCGGATTTTGGAGCGTTGCTGGGGCTATGATGGATGTAGCGATGAAAGAAACGCTGGCAGAAGTCGGTGTATTGCGCCGTGTAGAGAATGAATTGATGCCATGCTTCGTCGACGCGCAGAGAAAACATGTGCCAAAGCTTGTCGTTGTCCGACTGAGCCAGAATAATGTATTTCTTGACCTCGGCGAAAAGGGCGGCCGCCTCCTCATCGGTCTGAGCGAGTCCCTGCTTTACGAGCTTCTCGATCAAAAAAGGCGCCTGGTAATCCAAGGCCTCGTTGGCGGCCGCAACTGCGGGTGTCATCGACTCTCCATCGGGTTTCAACTACTATTCTTCAATGGCTTATCCTGTAAGAGTGCAAACTGACTTACAGACGCTGCATTCGGTACGGCAGGTACTGCAAGGAGAAACGCAATCAGAGTCCACGCCGCCTCCTCCTCTAAAGGGAGCCGTCCGCACTCGCATATTCAGGCGTCCTTTCGTTACCTCGACAAAGTCTGCGGTGGTTCCAGGATGCACGGGCCCAATCCGCGCGAAGCGGCGCCCGATTCTGGCATTTATCTTGACCCATATGACCTTTGCTCCGAAGGGGAGGAGCGTCTCTGGCACATCCGCGATGTCGATGATGTCGTCGCGCGCGATATCGAGGCTGACTGAAAGGTCATTGAGGCTGGGATAAAAGGTAATGCGGTCCTCGGTGCTGGGTGGACCGAAGTAACCCCAATAGATCATGGAATTTGCCGCTCCGCGACCGATCAAGCGGCGCAGGAGCGGATTTTCCTGGAGGGACTCTGTGGAATCATTTGGTTCGCTCATAGATTTGATGTCTTGGTACGCAATTATATTATGCTTTTGCAAGCAGTTTCTCCGAGGATGCAGTTTCGGGATGGATGTGGAGGGTGATCTGTGGCTGGGAAGATGGAGGGCGGTGGGGGCCGTGTGGCGAGCTGCGCCGCCTCATACTCCGGGGCGCCCAAGTCGTGCTGCGGACGGGGCGCGACATCGCTCGGGGCTCCCAGTGGTGTATATGGACGTGCCGCTCGCTCGGGATCCGGCAAACGCCAAAAACGGCATCGGCCCCGACGGTAACTATTACGATCCCTGGGGCCGTCAATACATCGTCCGCATCGATTCGAGTTACTCCGGGAAGATCAACGCTCCCGACGGCGAGCAATTGGATGCCGGAGTTATCGCATGGTCCCTGGGGCCCGACGGGCAGACAATGATTTGCTCGTGGAAGTAAATCATGTTCCTGGGCGTTTCTGGCGCCCCTCCGGGGCTTGCCCGGTTGGGCGCCTATCCGGGGGTTCCGCTTCGCTCCACCCCCGGCTACTTTCGGGCCGGCCCTTCGGGCCTAAGGTGGCCATAGACTTATTGGCTACTTTCGGGCCGGGCTCGCCCGCCCGCCGACCTCCACGGGTCCCCTCCGCCGCCTCGGCCATTGACTTATTGAAGGTAATTCGACGACACCACACGGGATCGGCTTAAGAAATAAGTTAGAGCATGTAGAAAAAATCTGTAGCCTCTGTCGTCCCTGCGGGACTTGAACCGCGTTGCGCGTGAACCGAGGGGCTGAAGCCCCTCGCTATTGTCTGCCGTCCCCTTCGGGGACTCTTGAAGCGGCCGCAGTATTTGTGAATATGCTCTAGCCATGGATTTCGGGAGGCAGCGGCGGGTTCATGTGAAAGTTAAGGAGTAAGTGCAAGTACACGCTGGCGCGCGGGTGAGGCGCCAGCGGCAACGGTTCAACTTGAAGCGCCCTAAACGGCGCGGCCTATTGGGTAGGCGCCGGCGCCGGGGTGGCTACGGAGGAAGTGGGAGGGCCGGTCCACGGCCAGGGCGTGGGAGACTGGACGGGGCCCGGTTTCAGCAGCTTTGGCTTGGGCGTGGGACCGAGCCAGACTGTATTGGCATAGGCATACCTAACCCAAACGTGATAGTAATGATGATGGTGAGGGTGAGAGTGCCAGTGGAAATGATGATGGCGGTGAAGCCGATGAATGCGAACGGTGAAATGCCGGGCGGCCTTGGCGGGCGCCTTTGCAGGCGGCTTCGCATTGGCGCTCCATGGCGCGGCGGCAAGCAGGATTGCCGCTAGGAACGCAAGGAAACGGCCAAAATGTAGATTCTTATTCATAAACAGGGAGGGTTGGGTTGTCACCGCTCTTCCTGGTACGATGGATTAAACCGCGATTGCGCAGAAGGTTTCACAAATAAATCGATATTTTGGGCTATGGCGAGGGCTACTGGATTTGCAGCCGGTAATGGACCTTGCCGGGATTGCCCTTGAAGGAGTTGCCATTGATGCGCAGGACGAGGCTGGGGTAGTCCTGTTTCGCCTGAAAGGTGTAAGCCATTTTGGCGGTGCCGGGAGGGACGATGGCGACCACCTGGCCGAGGACGCCGCCGCTGGAGGGGAGCGCGATGGCGAGCCGGCAACGATCACCGCCCTTGGTTTGGGCATCGTCGGGATTGGAGGTGGCGATATGGCCCCAGGATTTCCAAATTCCTCCAAGATACTGGAATGTAATGGTCGATCCGTTGCGGACATTGGGGATGGTGAAGCCGTTGGGATTATCCGCGGGGATGACCGCATCGATCGCCTGTCCGCCGGGGACCGGGGGTGCGGGCGCGGATGGAGCACCGGGCTTGACGAGGCCGGCCTGGACCTTGGCCGAGACCTGATCGGCCTGTGCGTCAACCAGCGTGCCATCGTCCGCGACGGAAATCGTTTTCTGATTGCGGCCGTTGCTAACCTGGGCCACGTAAAGGACATCCGGGCCCTCGATCTCCTTGAGCACCTGGTCCACCTGCCAGCCGTTTGCACTCGAAACGATGGTCCTTTGCACGGGATCCGGCGCATCCGTGAGCGGGATTTCCATGCTCTGCAATTTCCCATCCTCGCCCACGGTGAAACTCCTCTTCTGGCCACCGGAGGTGACCTCGACATCGTAAGAGGGCACCGGATCGTACACATCCTTGTCGATGCCGTCCAAAGTCCAGGTTCCCTGTAGTTCGCGGATTGTCTGTTGCGCCGCGGGAGGCGTATCGGCCAGGGCAACCTGGATGCTCCACATCTTGCCTCCGGGGCCGACGGTGAACTCCCTTTGCTGGCCATTCTTGACCAGCGTTACATCGAAACTGCCGTCCGGGTTCTGATCGATGCCGTCCAAATCCCATCCGGCTGACTGCGCCACTATGGTGCGGTGCGCAGCGGGCGTGGTTTGATTCAGGTTGACCTCGACGCTGAGCACCTCGCCATTCGCGGCAACGGAAAAACCGTGCTCCTGGCCATTTTTGGCGGTGTAACCCACGTCGTAAGTCATTACTCCATCCTCATTGGTTTCCCTGATTCCCTCGAGCGTGCCATTGCCGACCGCGGAATTGACCGCGGCCTGAACGGCGGGCGGCGTGGATGAAAGCGGGACCGGCACTTCGTTGCCGGATACAACCGCGTCGTCGATGTTGATGGTCCTCTTTTGCCCGCCGTTTGTGAGCTGGACGTTGTAGCTAATGTCGGAGCCGTCCATATCCTTGTCGATTCTGACCACCTGCCAGCCGTTTGCCTGCGCCTGGATCGCCCTCTGAAGGGCGGGCGACGCCTCGGCAGGGTCCATCTGCACGCTCAAAAGCGTTCCATCATTGGCGAAAGAAAGGGCTCTGGTCTGCCCGTTGGAACTCGAGAACTCAACGTCATAAGTAACCTCGGGATCGCTCACATTTTTTCCGATACCCTGGACCGTCCAGCCATTCTGCAGGGCCTGGATTGCCTGCTGCACGGCGGGCGGCGTTTCACCAAGCGTGACTTCGATGCCGATCAGTTTGCCATTGGCAGTTACCGAAAAGCCATGGGGCTGATTGTCCTTCGATTTGTAGGCGACGTTGTAAGTCATTGTGCCGTCCTCGTTCGACCCGTAGATCGCGACGAGATTCCCGTCGCCGACTTGCGCGGCGATGGTCTTTTGGACGGCGCGCGGTGTCGCCGAAAGCGGCATGAAAGAGGGATTTTGAGCCGCCAGGGGCGCGATCATGGCCGCGATCATTAATAACGAAATGAGCGGCCCTGGAAGCGGCGGGCGGTCCCGGCGCGGGCGGACACACCCCGGGAGCAGCACTGCATCAGGAGGGACCATGGGGGCAATCGTAATTCCGCCCAAGGTCCGGTCAAGGTGATACTTTAGAGAGCAGTGAAACAAGGCATGGTCAGCGGGACCTGGAACAGCGCGGCGATTTACGAACGAGCGCCTTTCAAGGGGCTGTTCCGAAATGCGGTATGAGTATTTGGATTGGAATTAATTGCTCCAAAAAAACAGGAGCGTTGCGTTTTGATCTTCGATCGCGCGGTTTTTCGAGAGTCGCCTGCTACTGATCTTCTTTGCGTCTTTGCGTGAGACTAATCCCTTCCGGAAAAGGGACTCACGCAAAGGCGCAAAGACGCAAAGTTGTCCGGAGGGCAGCGCAAGTACCCAACCTGCCCTTTCGGCGCGAGACCGGTTTTTCTGGCCTTTTACTCCGTAGCGCAAAATCAATTTCGGAACACCCTCTTCAAGGGCTTTGGAGGCTCAAAGCGTTTTTCCAGCCTGCGGGTTCGCACCCATTCGGCAATCGGCGCGGGTCCCGCATGAGCTTCAATCCACTCGGACGTTTGCTCCCTCGCTTTTGCTTTTGCCCGTTCCAATGCGTCGGAGTCACTCTCTCCAACCATGAACTCGCAAGGTTGAAGTAGTGCCAAAAGACGAAGAACGCGATCAGCCCGTCCGTTGATTTCACGAGCGCCCTCCCAAAGAAAAATGTTCCGTACTCAAAATAGTGATCCCCGGTGGCAGTTCCTCCTGCAAAGATCACGCATTTTCTTCCCGAGGTAATTGCCGAGTAGAGCGCGGGGTCTTCTTCGCTCAATTGCGTCAGGGCTGAATTGATAACCGCGAGCCATTGGTCCGGTCCGAGGAGATGGACTGAGCCGACCCTGCGCTTTTCAGCGGGGACGGAAAACGGTTGACCTAGAAGCCGTCTTATTAGCTCGCCGCACTTTTTCCGAGGCATCGCTATAATCGGGAGCGATCTGTAAACCAGCAATACCAGGGAGTATGCGATCAGGTATCCGAGCCGTTTCATTTTCAACGAAGGCACCCGCAGCATTCATTCACCCAACAGCGAGGCGTCTGGAGACGCGGTAGGCTTCGAGCAGCCGGGCGCGGAAATGATCCCAGGTGAAGAGCGATTCCATTCGCTTGCGCGCGGCGGCGCCCATCTTGCGGCATAAGTCGGGTGACCCATAAAGGCGCTCGATGGCGGCGACAAGGGCATCGGTGTCGTTGCATGGGATTACGCAGCCGGTCTCGCCGTCGACTACCGCGTCGCCGGACTCGTAAGTGGTAATTTGCGGCAGGCCCGCGGCGGCGGCCTCGAATGTCACCTTTGCGGCGCCTTCGCACGTCGAAGGAAAGATATGCACGGTCGCCGTGCGCAGCAGCTTCTCGGGCTCCGCGCAAAAGCCCTCGACGCGCACCGAGTCATCCGCGTAGCGCGCGAGATACTCTTTTATCTCCGCGTGCTCATGGCCCACCAATACGAGCTCGGCGTCTTTCAGCTTCAGCCGGCTCCATGCCTCGAGCAGCGTGTGGACTCCCTTGCGCTTCTTGAGCGCGCCCAGGAAGATCGCGCGAAATGTTTCAGGCGGTTTCTCCGCCGGCGTGAACCGGTCAATATCGACGCCGCGCGGCAGGTAGAACAGTTTCCCGTCGGGGACGCCCGCGGCGCGAAAGGTATCCGCGGCGCAATTCGAGAGTACCAGGATCAGTGTTGCCAGATCATATTCCTCGATCGCCTGCTGGCGCGTCACGAGCAGTTGATTCATCCAGTGTTGCGGTCCCGTCGCGGCGGCGCGTTCGCGTTCGCTTTTGGTTACCGCCGGTTTTTGCCGGCCCTTGTTGCGATGCCAGGTGGGGATTTCAATGACGGAAGGGATTCCCATTTGCCTCGCCTCGCGCAGCGTCCGGACGCATTCGCCCGACCAACCGTGGAAGAGGTCGTGGCCGCCCGCGCGCAGTTCATCGCGCGCCATCGCGTCGAGGTAATGCTTTTTCGCGCCATAATAATGGGAGCGCTCGAGGACCGATAGGAGCCGGACCGGATGCCAGCGCAGCGATTGGACGCGCGCGGCCGGCACGACGTCCTGGCGGTTGGCGTAAACGATGGCGCGCCCGAGGATGCCCGCCTGGTGCAAGCCGCGCACGGTTTCGAACGCGTCCGTGTCCAGGCCGCTGCCGCCGAGACGTGCGGAGATGGAGTAGAGGACGCTCTTCGGCAGCCCGGCTGCGTCCGCGCGGCTGGCCGTGGAGACATCGAAGAGTTGCATGGGAGGAGGGAGTATGGGGAGGAATTCGAAATTCGAAATGTGGAAAAATTCGAAATTCGAAATTCGAAATTCGAAGGGGGGTTTTGGGAAGCTGAAGGGAACGGCTCTGTGTTAATGCGTGGCCGGATTTGCAATGGCCGGGCCGCCCGGTGACGCAACACGATATCCAAGATTCTCATAGCAAGTGGCTTGTGAAGATAGGCCGCGGAAATCGGACCCCGCTGTTTGAACGGTCTAAAAGCATCCCGATGGACCGCCATCCACCCCGGGCGCATATTCGGCGCGCCTGCTAAAAGATTTATCCGCCGCAACCTGGAGTTCCCCACAAATGAAGATCCCTCCCTTTGCCGCCAGTTCACCGCCCCCTCGCATCGGCTCCGCCCGATGGCTCATTGTTTCGGCTGCCTGCTTTTTGCTCGCGAGCGTGGCGGCGCATGCGCAGACCGTCGGCGGAACGTCGAGCCTTCTGGCCGATGACGTGGAAAGCAATTATACCGGATGGAACGGCACCGCGACACCGGCGAACAGCGGAACGGGCTGGGGCCTATGGAACTTTTCAAATACCGGCGGCGGATCGGGCGGCTACTTCGCCGGGACCCCGGCTACGACGGGCACCATCGGCAGTTCGGCGTGGGGATTGTATTCGAATAGCGGCGGCACCTACAACGCCGACCGGACATTCGGAAACAACGGCAGCGGTCTGGATATCATCGGCGATACCGTCTCGGTGATCCTTGAGATTGGCGGTGGTGTTCAAAATGGCGGGGCGGCGGCGGGATGGTCACTTTGGAATAACACGACGTCACAGCAGAACCTGACGGAGTTTTATTTCGAGGGCGGCAGCAATGATTGGTCGAACCCGAACTCGTCAACTACCGGGAATCCGCAAAACCAGGTTGGCTTTTCATTCAATCCAATCCAATCCGATCTTACCATCACCAGCGCCAGCACTTACTCGTTGACAGCGCATGTAAGCGGCGGCTCCACGATCACAACCAGCGGCACGTTCTCGGGCGGACTTCTGGCGACCGGCACATCCCTGGCGTTCCGGCTCTTCAGTTACAATCAGGGCAACAACAATAACATCGAATTCAACCACGAGAATCTGTACGTGCCCACGTTTGACAGCGCCGGCAACTTTAGCACAACGAGCAGTTGGGCGAGCAACGGGCAATTGTCCACATCGCCCATCAACGGGAACAATGTCGCATTTGGCGGAGCCGCGACAGCCAGCGCGACCAACGACCTGATCACCACGGTCAACAGCTACATATTCAACGCGGGCGCGGGCGCGTACACGGTTGGCGGCGCCAACATCTTCCTGGCCGCGCCGGGATCGGACGACGGAGGAATCACCAATAACTCGGCCAATGCACAGACCGTCGCGGAGAACCTCACCATCGGCTCGGGCGCCGTCGGCACCACTGTAGGGGCAACGCTCAATGCCGCCACGGGCAACCTGGTGGTATCGGGCAGCGTCAATCTCAACGGTTCGCGGATTCTCGTCACGGGTACCAACAGCACCACCATCTCGGGCGTGGTTTCGGGCGCCGCAAATATCCTGGTGCAGGGGACGGGGGGAACGCTCTATCTCACCAATCCGAACAATTCGTTTGGTCCGAATGTGAGCAGTACGGGCAACGTGGTGATCGATGCGGGCACGGTTTCGGTCGGGGCGACTGGAGCGCTCGGCGTGACGACCGGCGGGACCACCGGCTACGTGAACATCGGCACATCGGCTGCCACCGAGGACGGCAATAACTCGGCGCTAGTGATATCGACCGGCGGCGTGACGGTTTCGAACCCGATCGATGTGCGCTACTACAGTACGGCGACTTATGGCACCCAGACGATCGGCGGCACGAATCCCAGCGGCGTCGCCACTTTCGCGGGCCCCATCGCGCTACATAATTCGGCGACGCTCAGCGCGGTCAGCGGCGGCACGGTCAACATATCCGGGGTGATTTCGCAGGGCGCGACTTCGGGCGAAGGCTTTGCGGGTGTGAGTGGGACCGAAGCCGACAACGGCACGCCCGGCATCACGGTCGTGGGCAATGGGACGGTGCAGATTTCCAGCACCAGCACTTACGCGGGGCCCACGGCGGTCAATGGCGGCAAGCTGATCGTCAGCGGCTCGCTCACCGGCACCAGTTCCGTGACGGTGGCGCAAGGCGCGAGCATCGAGGTGGATGGCGGCGTCACCAGCGCGGCGACCATGACTCTCAACAGCGCCACGGTCATGGGCACAGGCGCGGTGGGGCCGGTTACCGCCAATGGCGGCAACGTCGATCCCGGCCTGAGCGCGGCTGACGAAGGGAGCGCGCCCGGGACATTGACCGCCAACGGCGCGGTCACGCTCTCGAGCACGACCAACTTCAACATCCGCGTCGGCGTGGTCAGCGGCGCCAGCGGCGACAACGATCAACTGGCCGAATCCTCGGGCAGCGTCACGCTGGATAACGCGAACCTCGAGATCACCGCCGGTTCGATTCTGAACAACCCGGCCAATATCGGCAACGTCTATGTCATCATCAATGGAGGCGCGACCGACACCGGTTCATCCTTTGACAATACTTTCGCCGGGGGCGGCTCGATCACCACGCCGAACGGCTACACGTTTAACATCGACTATGCTTCCAACAGCGCGGGCGTGGCGGGCGCCGGCAACGACGTGGCGCTGACGCTGGTGGCAATTCCGGAGCCGGGCACTTATGGGATGGTGCTGGGCGGCGTGGGTCTGCTGCTGGTGTTGCAGCGGGGCCGCAGGCGGCGTGCGCCGGCATTCGCGGCCGCGGGCTCGAAGTAACCGGGCGGACAGTCTGGACGGCGGTTCAAGATAGAGTTGCCGCGGGCTCCGCCGCCGCCGCGCTAACATTCATTCCGGTTACTTCAGCGGGGTTAGTTGAGTAAGGAAATGATACTGGCCGGAACCTGCTTGTATCACGCTGCCCACGCCGCCTCCCGTGTCCCCGGGCAATTCAATGGTTGCCGTCGTATTGAGCGGAATAGTGACATCGAGCGTGAATAAGTCGCCATTCCTTGACCAACTCGTTGCGATTTTGCCATGGATGGAATCGTAGGAACCTTCCGCGTGCGTGAAGTGACCGGTTGGATCCAGCAGCGGGCGGATGATGATGTGCTTGAATCCCGGCGAGTCCGTGCCGATGCCGGCCATTGAGTCGAACATCCACTCCTCGCACGAGCCCAGCGAGTAATGGTTGAACGAGTTCATGCCAGCGTCCTGGAAGCCGCGGTCCGGCGTCCAGCCGTCCCACCGCTCCCAGATGGTCGTCGCGCCTTGCAGGACGGGGAATAGCCATGAGGGTAATGTCTTCTGGGAAAGGAGACGGTAGGCCGTGCCAATCTGGTTTTCGGCGCAGAGCGCCGGCAGCAGATGGCTCACTCCCACAAAGCCCGTGGTCAGGTGATAGCCGTGCGCGCGAACGTCATCGGCCAGGTATTGCCCCGCCTTTGCGCGCAACGCTTCCGGCAGCAGGTCGAACCGCAGCGCCAGCGCGTAGGCGCATTGCGTGCCATCCTTGATCTGGCCGTCCGGCAGCACGTAGCGCCGGTTAAAGGCTGCCTTGATCTGGTCAAAAAGTTGCTCGTACTTTCGCGCGCCGGCGGTGTCGCCGGTCGCGTCGCAGGACTTCGCCACCAGCGATGCCGAATGGGCGTAAAAGGCCGTGCCGATCAATTCCTTGGAAGTATCTTCATTCTGCGAGAGCCAGTCACCCCAATCCGCCCCGCGATCATGGTCGCGAATGCCATTGGTGCCATGCGCCTCGCACCAGTCCACCCAGCGCTTCATTGCCGGAAGATGCTGCTGAAGGATGCGCCTGTCCCCGTAGACCTGGTAGATGGTCCACGGGATGATGACGCCCGCGTCGCTCCACGCCGGCGCGCCGCCTTCCGTGTGGCCGCCCTTTCCTCCCGGCGGATTGGGGCTTACATCGGCGAATCGGCCATCGGGAAACTGTGCGTCATCCACGTCCACCAACCACTTTGTGAAGAACGCCGCGACATCCGCATCGTAAGTCGCGGAGCGCGCAAAAAATTCCGCGTCGCCCATCCAGCCCATGCGCTCTTCGCGCTGCGGGCAATCGGTTGGCACGGAAAGATAATTACCGCGCATGCCCCAGACGATGTTCGACTGCAACTGGTTGACCAGCGGGTCCCAACAAGAGAGGGCGCCCACCCGCCGCACATCGGAACCGATGACGATGCCGGTGACAGCCTGCCGGCCCGGCGCGTCCGGCAGGCCGCTCAGTTCGACGTAGCGGAAACCATGAAAGGTGAAGTGCGGCTGCCACACTTCCTCGCCGCCACCCTTGCAGACGTACCTGTCCGTCGAGAGAGCGCCGCGCAGGTTGGCGGTGTACAGAGTGCCGTCGGGGTTGAGCATCTCCCCGTGGCGAATGGTGACGCAGGTCCCGGCGGGTGCGCTCACCTTGAGCCGTACAAAACCGACCATGTTCTGGCCCAGGTCATAAATCCATCGGCCCGGCGCGGGCTGGCTGAGGCTCCTGGGCTCGATTTCCCCGGTCTGCCGCACCGGCTCATCCACCTGGCCATCCAATTCCCGCGCCGGCTCGTCGCGAACGGTTGCATCTTTCCACCCGCTGACATCCAGCCCGGGCCGGTCCCAGCCGGGGATTTCCATGCGCGCGTCGTAGTTCTCTCCCAGCATATTGTCCGCGGCGAGGATGGGGCCGGGGGCGACCTTCCAGCTTTCATCGGTGACCACGCGCGTCACGCTGCCGTCCGCGTAGGTTACCTCGAGTTGGGCAAAGAGCGCCGGCGTCCTGCCCCACACCTGGTAACCGCCGTTGCCGATGTGTCCGCAATACCAGCCATTGCCGACCCAGCCGGCCAGGGTGTTCGCGCCCGGCTTCAACAGCGTTGTGACGTCATAATCCTGATACCGCGAGCGCTTGCTGTAATCGGTCCAGTCGGGCGCCAGGAGATGATCGCCAACGCGAGCGCCATTGAGGTGCAGCTCGTAAAGGCCGAGCGCCGTCGCGTAGAGCCGCGCCTTCGCGATCGGCTTCTCGAGCGTGAAATCCTTGCGCAGGCAAGGCAACGATTCCGGCGGGATGGTGAGTACTTCGTTTTCCGGCGCGATAATCGTCATGGATTGGCCGGGGTCTTCGGAATTGACGTACTCGACACGCAGTTGCTTGACGTGCATCCACGCGGGATCACCGCCCAGCGTGTCATTACCCACCCGCATCGTGAGCCTGTTGTCCTTTAGCAGTCCCGAAACGATGTCCGTTACATCCTTGCCGATCTTTCCATCCGGCGTCTCGTAAATTGCCTTTGTAATTTTAATCGTCCCCCTTGTTTGAGCGGCGGCGACGGGCGCCGCTTCCAGCCATTTCGCCTGCCAGTCGGCCGGTTGCAGCAGGCCCATCTCCCACGTGGCTGCCGGGCTCCATTCGCTGGTGTGCCCCGTGGAATCGGTAATGCGGACTTTCCAATGACAAATCTCCCGCGAGGCAAGCCCCGGCCCCGCGTAGGCGATGCCCATCGTATCGTCCGATTTCACCTCGCCGCTGTCCCAGAGGTCTCCTTTGTCCCGCGCGAGGTTCTCCGCCGACGAGGCGACGAGAATGTGATAGGACGTTCTGCATCACATCCCTCGGCACTTCGCCGGGGCTGGTGAGAATCCAACTCAGCCGCGGCCTCGCGGCATCGATGCCAATTGGATTAACGAGATACTCGCAGCGGAGATCGGACGGGCTGACGGCGGCATGCGCGTTGAGCGTTGCCGCGGCAGCCAGGGCGGCCAGCAGAAGAGAGACACACCTGCATTTGCCGTATGAATTGGTGTTCATCATTCACATGAGCGGCAGGCGGCGGATTGCGCGCCAGGCTATTGGCTCAAGGACCGGGGTTGGAGAATCTTCTGACACACCTACCCCGAGAGCAAACCATCGCGGATTTCCAGCCGGCGGTCGCCGCGCATCGAGAGGGCGGGATCGTGCGTCACCACCACCAGCGCCGTCTTTTCCTCGCGCACGATCTCGAACATCAATTCCATGATCGCCTCGCCGGTCTTCGAGTCGAGGTTGCCGGTCGGCTCGTCGGCGAAGATGATGCCGGGCTTGTTCATCAGCGCCCGCGCGATGGCCACGCGCTGCTGCTCGCCGCCGGAGAGTTCCGCCGGCAGATGCCGCAGCCGGTCGCCCAGGCCCACGCGCTCGAGCGCGGCCTGGGCCATCTTCGGGTCGGGCCGCCTGCCGATCATCGAAGGGAGCATCGTGTTCTCGAGCGCCGTCAGTTCCGCCAGCAGGAAATAGCCCTGGAAGACGAAGCCGATGCACTCATTGCGGATGCGCGCCTGCACGGTTTCGCTGCCCTTGTAAAGCTGCTGGCCGTCCAGGTGCACGGTGCCGCTCTCCGGGCGCTCGAGGCCGGCCAGCGTGTAGAGCAGCGTCGTCTTGCCCGCGCCCGATGCCCCGCAAAGGAAGACGCGCTCGCCGCGCTCGACATCGAGCGAGATGCCCTTGAGCACCTCGATGTTCTGGTCTCCAAGGCGGAAGGAACGGTGCAGGTTCGCGGCGGTGAGATACATCGGCTGCCCTCAAGGATGCAGGCTCCGCGGCCAATTACAATGCCTCTTGCGCGGCAAATTGACGCCGCGCCTCGAATATCGCCACGCCGGCGGCTACCGAAAGGTTCAGGCTGCGCGCGGCGTTTTGCATCGGGATGGTCACGCAGCGCGCGGCATTCTCCGCGAGCAGGCTTTCCGGCAGCCCCTTCGTCTCGCGCCCGAAGAAAAACCAGTCGCCGGGCCTGAACTTTTCCGCGTAATAGGGCCGCGTGGTCTTCGTGGTAAAAAAGAAACGGCGCGCGGCCTCCGGGGCCGTCGCGGCGAACAATTCCTCGAGGCTCTCCCACACGCGCACGTCGGTCTCGTGCCAGTAATCGAGCCCGGCGCGCTTCAATTGCCGGTCATCGATGCTGAATCCGAGCGGCTTTACCAGGTGCAACCGCGAATCGGTCGCCAGGCAGGTCCGCGCGATGTTGCCGGTATTCGAGGGAATCTCGGGCTGGTGAAGGACGATGTTGAGCGAAGGCATGGGGTGGAGAGCTTTGTGGAGGCCCCATGAGTCCCATGAGTCCCATGAGTCTCATGAGACCTATGAGCGCCCATGGACCAGACTAAAAAAAGAGAGCGTCCCGTACACTCTGGGACGCTCTCCTTTTTTGCGGGGGTATCGGGAAAATAAATTCAGCTTTCGCTAGCCGGCGCGGGCTCGACGTTCACCCGGCGTCCGCCCCGGTCAAACTTCACCTGGCCATCGACCAGGGCGAATATCGTGTAATCGCGCCCGAGGCCGACATTGCGGCCCGGAAGAAACTTGGTGCCGCGCTGCCGCACGATGATGTTGCCAGCCACCACTGTTTCACTGCCAAATTTTTTTACGCCCAGCCGCTTGCTTACGCTGTCGCGCCCATTCTTGACGCTGCCTTGTCCTTTTTTATGAGCCATGGTTCGTGTGGGTTAAGATTGGATGCCTGCGGTTAGATGCCGATGCTCTTGATCCGCACTTCGGTCAGCTTGCGCCGATGCCCCACGGTCCGGTGGTAGCCCTTCCGGCGGCGGTATTTGAAGCAAATCACTTTGGGCGCCTTTTTTTGGCTGATCACTTCGGCCACCACCGACGCCCCCTCGAGGTCCGCGCCGGACTTGAACGATTTGCCGTCCGAGAGAAAGAGCACCTCGGCAAAAGTCGTCTCCGACCCGGCCTCGGCGTCCAGTTTCTCGACCTCGATCACGTCGCCTGCGGCCACGCGGTACTGTTTGCCGCCGGTTTTGATGATTGCGTAAGACATGGTTGCTTCCTTGCGAAAAATGGGAGGGGACCATGGCACGGCTTCGCCACGCCGGCAAGGGGATTTCGGGGGGAATTGATGATTGCTGATCTCGGATTGCTGATTTTGGGGGAGAATCGGCGGCTTGGGCGAAATTTGTCTGGGCGGGAATATAGGGGCGCGGATATTAAGAAAATTGATTGACTGATTGAGTTTTTTAATTTATTTCGTGGAAACTCAATGAAAAAGGGCCAGAACTCGGAGAAAAAACTGGTTACCCGCTGCCCGTTTTGCTCGGGCCAGCTTTCCATCTCCCGGCTCACCTGCGCCGATTGCGATACCCAGATCGAATCGGTCCTCCCCGTCCCGCGCTTTTTCCGGCTCCCGCCGGACTTGCAGGATTTCGTGATGACCTTCCTGCGCTGCCAGGGAAAAATCCGCGACGTGGAAAGGGAGCTGGGCATCTCCTATCCCACCGTCTGCAAGCGGCTGGACCTGGTCAACGAGCTGCTCGGCAACCAAACGCCGGCGCGCGGCAAACGCGAGATACTCGAGCAGCTCGAGCGTGGCGAAATTTCAGTCCCCGAAGCAAGCCAACTCCTGAAGGAGCAAACCTCATGAATCAGCAACTCTCATTTATTCCCGACCATTTTATTCCGGCACTGGGTGTGTCGCTGGCCGGCGGCCTCAGCCTCATCGTGGTTGTCGTCGCCGGCCTGCTCATGGCCTGGCTTTACCGAAAGTACCTCGTCCTTGGCCGCGAAGGCTGTTTCCTGTTGGCGGCCGGGACGGTCATTGCCGCCACCGCGGCCGCGGTCTACGTGGGGAATCATTTCCGGGAATTCGCGGCGCGCGGCGACTACCGGACGACGTTCATCATTGCCCGCAATGCCACGGACGGCATGGTTTTCTACACCGGCATCCTGGTGCTGACAGGCATCCCGCTCGCCGCGAAGTTTTACCAGGCATGGATCGGCGGCGTTGCCACCGAACGGGAAAGACAGCCTGGTGTCGCCGGCGTGCGGGCGTGGCTTTCACCGATTGGATTGCTCCTGGCGCTCGGCGTCTCGATCAGCGCCGCGAACGGTTTCGATTATTCATTCCTTGCCGTGTTCATCCTGATCATCGGCGCGCTGGTAGCGTACCCGGTTTTCAACTCGATGCAGAAGCCCGCTTCCGCGTCGCCGCCTGCGGAACCGGTGGACACCCTCGCTGGCGAGCGCGAGAAGGTGCTCTCGATGCTGGAAGCCGGCAAGATCACCGCGGAGGAAAGCGCGGAGCTGCTCAACGCGCTCGGCTCGACCGTGAAGCCGCCGCAGACCGGCCAGGTCGCCATCTCGACGCAGCAGCGGCTCTCGTTCATTGGGGCCGGGTTGGTGCTGATCGGCTTCTTCCTGCCCTGGTTCCGGATCAATCCTGCCGAGGTCCTCAACCGGATGACCGGGCAGTTTTCGAATTTCATGAATGAGGTGGCGCCACAAATGCCCGCTGGGATGCCCGGTGGGGCCGACTTTTCGTTCAATGGTCTCACTTTGCATATCACCGGCGGCGATGTGCAGCATGGCCTCGGCTGGTTCATCCTGCTGGCCTCCGCCACCGTGGCGCTGCTGCCCTTTTTCGCCAGCCGGCTCGATGTCCAAAGCCGTCGCACCGTGAGCGTCGTGACATTGGGAGTGGGATCGGTTCTCCTTCTTTACCTGTTCACCCAAGGCCTGCGCTTCCTCGATGCCGGCATCCTCCTGGCCGCGGCGGGCTACTGCGCGCAATGGATCGCCATCGCAAGGCATGCCGATTGGAAAGGCTTCATCCACCAGGCGGCGCGGCAGAATGCCGGGGCGTGATTTCTTCAATCCCAGCCCCTCCGCGCGCGTGTGCCACGCCCCCGCGTCATGGTCCCGCTCTCGCCGTTGGGGCGATCACGGTCAATTGCTGGGCTACGGAACGAAAATCGGATTCGTTGCGCGTAATCACACCCTGGAAACGGAGCGCGAATCCGGCGATCAACACGTCGGCTATCGGTCGCTTGCCCACTTCGCTGGATCGTTTGCGGACGATGAATGAGTTCCAGAGCGCGTGGCTGCGTTCGGTGTCCTCCTCAAGCCAGGGTTCGTGGCTCGAAATCCCGAGATTCTCCAGCCAAACCCTCTCCGCCGGGAGGTCGCCGTGGAATGCCGGCGCCATCTCAATGAACGTAACGGGACAGATCAGGAGTCCGTCCGCCGCATGCTTCTCCAGACAAGTGGCGGACGCTTCCGCCCATTCGAGAGGATGGCCGATGCGGATATCCAGCAGCACCGAGGTGTCCAACACCCAGGCCATCTCAACTTTCTTCGCCTTCGCGGAGTTCCTTCAACCATGCCTCGGAATCCCGCATCGGTTCGTCGGGGTAATCCCGATGGTAGGAGCCGATGGCCGCATGGAAATTCCTCTTTGAGGGCGCCGGACTCTCCTCGAAAATTACGATGACACGCACCTGACCTGCCACCCCCTTGTCCAGCGGATGGGCCAGCCGCAAATGGGCGGGATCTTCGACTGTCGCCGTAGTCTCAAACGTGTTCACCCTGGCAGGTTAGCCGCATACCCCCGGTCAGGCAAACGCAAACGCCGGGGCTCGGCAAGTCGGGACGCCGATCGCAAATCCCCCACGAATATCTCCTTCATTCTGTGATGTGCCGTCGATGCGTAATCCGTTTAAACAGAATCCCCGCCGTGGGCACTGTCATCAAATGTGTCAGAGCCGGCGGAACAGGGCATGGTCCTCCGGACCTCGCGGCGGAGCACGACCACTACGCCTCGGGAGCGCCCAAGCGGAAGGCGTGGAAGAGGTTTTCGCGGACACGTTTTATTTTCTTGCCCTCCTGGACCGGCGGGATGCGCATCATCGGCACGTATTGGGTCGGGAGCACGGCTGCTCAGTTACAGCCCGCTGCGGGGATGCGCCTTTGCGGCTAATGGTGGCGCCCACCCAAAAGACTTAATAACTGCAAAAACAAATTTATGATATCGAGATAGAGGTCGATGGCAAGGCTCGTGGCGTCCGGCCAGGTGTTATGACCGGCAGTTTTCTCCTTTAGGAGCCGATTAAAATCGAACACCAGATAGAGAGTAAAAATCACTACGCCAAATCCTGACCATATCCTTTGCGTAACCTCCGACATTGATGCCAATAACCGAAAAAGACTGAATAGAACAAGGATTGATAGCGCAATGAAAAGGGAAAGACGAAGAAACCCAAAATCAACCTGGGAAAAAATCCCAATAATCGCGGCCGCCAGGACTATGACCGCGGTCAGCGCCAGCACTTTGCGACCCAGACCTTCCTCGACATTCAACAAAGCATATTCCAGTTCTATCCCTGTGAGGACCGACCAGACAAAAAAGAGCGGGAAAGAAACAGTCAATCCTCGATCAATACCCCAGAACAGCAGCACCAGAAATATCCCAAAGTCGAAGATGAGGATAGAGTAAAAAAAGCGTACGGAGAAAACCCAGCGATACTCCGGAGCCGTATCTTCTGCCACCCGCGTTAAAATACCTTCGTCCTTCGGTTTATCTTCGTACGGATTTTGTTCCGCAAGCTTGGGATCAATGCGCTTAAAAAACAGGAAAACGAAATGGGTCGTCAACCAGGTAACAAAAAGCTGCGCGCTGAGGATGAAGAATGTTTTCGAGAATAGAGTTGGAAAAAGGCTGCTCATGCTAATGGGATTCACCAGTTGGCTTCATGTTCATGGTGAGTCGGGGTGGTTTTCTGCGATTTTCCCTCCAGGAAGCAATTTGGCCAGTCCGTTTTCCAGTGTGCCCGCTGCGAGTAGATTCGGAAGGTCGAGCGTGAGCCAAACGACGGGCTTTCGGAGTGAACCGGATCGTCCCCTCTATCGCGGACTGAAATTTGCCGGGGCCGGACCCCGCCTTTCCCGGCGCTTTTTCCAAGTGCAAGCCGCCCCGCGCGCTGCTAGCTTCCCATTCCCTTTCGCGCCCGCATGACCGAGAAGAATTACAAAGAGACGCTCAATCTCCCGAAAACCGACTTTCCCATGAAGGCCGACCTCGTCCGGCGCGAGCCGGAGCGGCTGGCGAAATGGGAGGCGGCTGGGCTGTACGAGCGCATCCTCGAGGCCCGGGCCGGCGCGCCGCTTTTCACGCTGCACGACGGGCCGCCCTTTGCCAACGGCGACGTCCACATGGGCACGGCGCTCAATAAGGTGCTCAAGGACATCGTCGTCAAATCGCATTCCATGCTCGGCCTGCGCGCGCCGTTTGTGCCGGGTTGGGACTGCCACGGCCTGCCCATCGAATTCAAGGTGGTCAAGGAATCGCGCGGCCTCTCGCCGCTCGAGGTGCGCAAGCGCTCCGAGGAGTACGCGCGCAAATACATCGGCATCCAGCGCGCCCAATTCAAGCGCCTCGGCGTGCTCGGCGAGTGGGAGCATCCCTATCTCACCCTCGATCCCGCTTACGAAGCCAACGTCATCCGCGCCTTCGCCGGCTTCGTTGACGCCGGCCTCGTCTATCAAAGCAAAAAACCGGTCTACTGGAGCACCGGCGCGCAGACCGCGTTGGCCGAGGCGGAGATCGAGTACGCGGAGCGCGAGGATCCCGCCATCTTCGTGAAATTTCCGATCGTCTCCGGGCCGCTCGCCGGCAAGGCCAGCATGGCCATCTGGACCACCACGCCCTGGACCCTGCCGGCCAACGTCGGCATCGCCGTCCATCCGAAACACCGCTATGTCGTGGAAAATTTTCGGCACCCCGAGACCGGGGAAACGGCCGCGTTCGTCATTGCGCAGGCGCTCGTGTTTGCGTTTATCGAGGCCACGCCGTGGAAACTGGCGGACGGCCCGCAGTCGTATTCCTTCCCCGGCTCCGAGCTGGCCGGCACGCTGGCGCAACATCCTTTCCTGGACCGGCAATCGAAGGTCATCGTCGCCGATTTCGTCACTCTCGAAACCGGCACCGGCAGCGTCCACATCGCCCCGGGCCACGGCGCGGACGATTACATCGCCGGCATCGAGAACGGCCTGCCGCTGCTTTCGCCCGTGGACGATCACGGGCGCTTCACCGAGGAGGCCGGCGTGCCGGTCTGGGCGGGCCGTTATGTGTTCGACGCGAACAAGGATGTGATCGAGCTCCTGCGCGAGCGCGGCGCGCTCCTGGGCGAGCAGATTTACCGGCACTCGTACCCGCATTGCTGGCGCTCGAAGACGCCCGTGGTCTTTCGCGCCGTCGAGCAATTCTTCATCCGCATCGATGCGTTGCGCGCGCGCGCCCTGGCCGCCATCGACACCGTGCAATGGGTGCCCGCATGGGGACGCAACCGCATTTACGGCACGGTCGAGGCGCGGCCCGATTGGTGCATCTCGCGCCAGCGCTCCTGGGGCGTGCCGCTGCCGGTGTTTTACGGCCCGGATGGCAAGGCGATTGTCGACGCCGCGCTGGTGCGCCGCGTGGCGGACCTTTTCGAGCAGCATGGCAGCAATCTTTGGTTCGAAAAGGATGACGCCTGGTGGACCGGCACGCTCGGTCTGCCCGCCGGCTCGACCCGCCGCAACGATACGCTCGATGTCTGGATCGATTCCGGCGTTTCGCACCTGGCCGTGGTCCGCAAGCGCCTCGGCGTCGAGCGCGCGGATGTCTATCTCGAGGCCACCGACCAGCATCGCGGCTGGTTTCAATCCTCGCTCATGACCAGCGTCGCGCTCCGTGGCGACGCCCCGTACAAGACCTGCGTGACGCACGGATTCGTGGTGGACAAGGATACGCGCAGGAAGGTTTCCAAGTCCGCCCAGGGTACTTACACGAAGCCCACCGACGCCGATCATTTCATCAATAAATACGGCGCGGACATGGTCCGGCTTTGGGCGGCGAGCGTCGAGTTTACGAGCGAGGTCCCGTTTTCGGAGGAATCGTTCGCCCTGCTCGCCGATGCCTACCGCCAGTTCCGCAATGTGCTGCGCATCCTCCTGGCGAACTCGAATGGATTCACGCCCGGCGCGAACGATCTGGCCGGCGCTACGCTCATCGACCGCTGGATGCGCTCGCGTTTGCAACAGGTCATCGAGGAGTGCCGCACCGCCTACGCCGATTTTGATTTTCGCAAGGTCTTCCAGGTGCTCAACCAGTTTTGCACCGTCGATCTCTCCGCGCTCTATGTCGATATCACCAAGGACAGGCTTTATTGCGACGCCGCCGATTCGCCGCGCCGCCGGGCCACGCAGACCGTGATGCGCGAGGCGTTCGAGAGCCTCGCCGCGCTGCTGGCGCCGATTCTCGCATTCACCGCGGACGAGGCGTGGGAATTCGCGGGGCGCAAGGAGTCGATCCACGTCGAATTGTTCCCGCAGCCGGACGCGAACGCGCGCGATGTCCAGGCGGAGGGGCAAATCGAGGAACTGCTGAAATTGCGCGGCGTCATCGCGCAGGCCGTCGAGCCGGCGCGCCAGCAGCGACTGATCGGCAACGCGCTCGAGGCAAACGTGACGTTGCGCGTCGCCGACCCGGCGCAGTTGGCCCGGCTCCGCGCGATGCAGGCCGAAGCCGAGGAGTTTTTCATCCTCAGCGAACTCCACATCGAGTCCGGCGCCGAAACCTCCGCGTCGCTCACGCGTACCGAGTTCCGCCGCTGCGAGCGTTGCTGGCGCCACCGCGCCTATGTCGGCCGCAGTGCGGCGCATCCCGCGTTGTGCGAGCGCTGCGAGGCCGTGGTCACCGCCATCGAGGGCCGATCCTGATGGAGCCGGGACGTTCCCGCTTCGGCTCGTGGGCCGCGGCATTGACCATTCTCTTTTTCTACGGCCTCGACCAGGCCACCAAGTGGCTGGTCATTCGTCACCTGCCGTTTGGCGGAGAAGATGTTATCATTCCCGGCTTTTTCAGCCTGGTGCATTGGGGCAACACCGGCGCCGCGTTCAGTTCATTCAGCGAGAAGAATGGCATGTTCATTGGCCTTTCGTTCGTCACCCTTGCCGTCCTTGCCTTCTTCGCCTTTCGCGGCGCCTTCCGGCATGGCGCCACGCGGTTTGCGGTAAGTCTTCTTAGCGCCGGCGTGCTCGGCAATGTGACCGACCGCATCCGCCACCATCACGTCGTCGATTTTCTCCTCTTCGACCTGCACATCCCCTTTGCCAACCCCTGGCCCGCGTTCAATGTCGCCGACTCCTGTATCTGCACCGCGGCCGCCATCCTGATCATCAGCGCGTGGATGGAGGAGCGTAGGTCGGCGCGGCTTAATACTATTCAGTAATCAATGCTGATAGCTTCCTTAATGCTTCAAGAAATCGCCCAATCTGATTTCGTAAGACATTACCGAGGGCATCATACCAACCTGTGCGGAGAAGATCAGGCAAAGGTCAGGATTATCGAGCAGTGACTGAGGCAACTTGAAGTCGGCCTTGAGGCCGCTCTCACCTGCCTGCACCACGACCTTCGGTACAGGCGGCTTTAGGTCTTCAATCTGATGCAACCCATTATTCGGATCCAACTTCGACGAAACAAGATATAACCCCGCATTTGGGTCCATGCGGAGTCCACCTTTGTTATCGGTGACCGTCACATGAAAGGTAGCCCCTTGCGCGGTGCTGGTGACCGAAACGGCAAATCGATATTGGCCTTGGTCAAGGCTGGCTGGCGTCACAAAAATTTCGCCAACGTCCCCAAGAGTGCGAAGGACGAGTGCCAGCCAGACAATGCACGTGATCGAGATTCGGTTCATGAATCCAACGAACCAATACTCCAGATCCGGCCCGTAATCCAAGAATCAAACCGGGATTTTCCTGACAGATCGTTGTTCATAGGCCGGCAGGTCCGGATTTGGTGTTCTTCTGGCTGCAGGCTCTAAATTTGCCTCAGCAACCCCAGCACCTCGCGCAATCGGGCGGCGGGCTCCTCTTCCCGCAAACGCGGAAACTTCCCGGACACCAGCACGTAATCTCCGCCGCAGGTCAGCATCAATTTGCGTTCCTTCACTTCCACCTTCGTTATCTTGCGCGCGGCGGCGGCCAGCTTGATCTCGGACATCACCACCAGGTTCTCCACCGCGGCCGGCAACGGCCCAAAACGGTCCCGCCACGATTTGCGGACCTTGTCCAGTTGTTCCTGCGAGGTCACTTCCGCCAGCCCGCGATAAGCCTGCACCCTCATCTTCGGCTCGCCGATATACGCCGCCGGCAGGAACGCTCCCGTTGCATCCGCGCCGCCCGCCTGCGCGAACTCCGCCTCGTTGGTGATCACAAAGTCGAAACTTACCGGCACCTCGACGCGCGGCTTCGTCTTCTCGCCTTTCAACTTGGAAACGGCCTGCTTGAGCAACTGGCAATAAAGCTCGAAACCTATCGCCACGATATGCCCGCTCTGCGCCGTTCCCAGCACATTGCCCGCGCCGCGTATCTCGAGGTCCCGCATCGCGATTTTGAACCCGGCGCCGAGCGTCGAGTATTGCCGGATCGCGTTGACGCGCTTGCGCGCCGCGCCCACGGTCATTACGTCGCGCGGCAGCATCAGGTAAGCGTATGCCTTCATCTGCGCCCGCCCCACGCGTCCGCGCAATTGATACAAATCCGCCAGCCCAAACCGGTCCGCGCGGTCAATGATGATCGTATTTGCGTTGGGAATATCGAGCCCGCTCTCGATGATCGTCGTTGAAACCAGCACGTCGGTCTTTCCATCCACAAACCGCTGCATCACTTCCTCCAGCTCATTCTCGTCCATCTGGCCGTGCCCGATCTCGACCCGCGCGTCGGGACAAAGTTCCTTCACCCGCTTCGCCATCCGCTCGATGGTCTCGATCCGGTTGTGCAGCAGGTAGACCTGGCCCTGGCGCGAAATCTCCCGCTGGATCGCGTCGCGCATCACCCGCTCGTCATAGCCGCAGATGATCGTCTCCGTCGGGATGCGGTTGGCCGGCGGCGTCTCGAGCAGCGACATATCTTTCGCTCCCATCAACGATAAGTAGAGCGTGCGCGGGATCGGCGTGGCGGAAAGCGTCAGCACATCCACCAGCTTGAACATTTCCTTGAACCGCTCCTTGTGTTTGACGCCGAATCGCTGCTCCTCGTCGATGACCACCAATCCCAGGTCCTTGAATCCGATGTCGCTCGATATGAGCCGGTGCGTGCCGATGACAATATCGACCCCTCCTTCGCGCAGCTCGCGCACGGTCTTGTTCTGCTCCGCCTTGCTCCGAAACCGGCTTAGCATCTCGACGCGCACGGGATAATCGGACATCCGTTCTCGAAAAGTATGGTAATGCTGCTGCGCCAGCACCGTCGTCGGCGCCAGCACCGCGACCTGTTTCCCGCCCATCACCGCCTTGAACGCCGCCCGGATCGCCACCTCCGTTTTGCCAAAGCCGACGTCGCCGCAAATGAGCCGGTCCATGGGCCGCTCGCTCTCCATGTCCGCCTTGGTCGCGACGATGGCGGTAAGTTGATCCGGCGTTTCCTTGTATAAAAAAGAAGCCTCGAACTCACTTACCCACTTACTATCCTCCGGAAAGGCAAAACCCTTGCTCGTCTCGCGCTCGGCATGGATGGTAAGTAACTGCGCGGCATAACTGTAGATCGCCTGTTCCGCGTTTTTCTTCGCCCTGGCCCAGCGGGCGTCGCCCAGCGAGGAGAGCTGCGGCGCTCTCTTGCCGACGCCGACATAGCGCGAGACAAGGAACGATTGCTCGAGCGGCACATAGAGGCGCGCGCCCCCTTCGAATTCGAGCATAATCACTTCCTCCTCCTTGTCCTCCATTGCGAACTGGCTCAGCCCCAGGTACCTGCCGATGCCATGTTCGAGATGCACCACGTAGTCGTCCTCGTTCAATTCGCTGAAATCGATCTGCGTCCGGTTCGCCTGCTCGCGCATCCGGCGCATCGCCAGCCGGCGCGCGCGCGTGTTGCGATACCGGCCGAACAATTCCGAATCGGTGAGCACCGCCAGTTTTCCCGCCGGAAAGGCGAAGCCGTGCGCGATGGCCCCGATCGCGAAGATGACATGCCCCTGTTCCTCCTCGGGGATCAGCTCCCGCAGCCGCTCGACCTCACCTTCGTTGTTGCAAAAGATATAAGTGCGCCAATCCTGCCTCCGCCATTCCTCGAGCTGCCCGAAGAAGAGCCGCCGCTTCCCTTCATCCACGACAAAGTCCCCCGCCTCAAACTCGCCCAATCCATGGTCGAAGAACGCGGTCGAGAAATCCTCCGGCGCATCGCCCGTTCGCGCGCCGGCCAGCACCTGCACCAGCGCCTCCGGGTAATTCGCGTTGATACTTACTGTAACATCCTCCCCGCCTATGTACTCCCGCAGCGCGCAATGCTGCCTCGCCGATTCCGCCAGCAGGATGGTGCAGGAATCAAGCCGCGCGACCGAAGTCTGTGCGTCGAGGTCGAATTGCCGGATCGATTCCACTTCATCGCCGAATAACTCGATGCGCACCGGCTGCGTTTGGTTCCACGCGTAAATATCCAGGATGCCGCCGCGCACCGCGAACTGCCCGCGCGTCGATACCTGCGCCACCGCTTCGTAGCCGGCCCCGGTCATGCTCGCGGCAAGCGCCTCGCGGTCCAGCCGCCCGCCCCGCTTGATTTCCACCGCGCCGGTGCGCAGCCCGGCGGGCGAGGGGACCTGCTCGTCGAGGCTCGACCTTGCCAGGATGATGGGCTGCGAGTGCTGGCGCTTGCGCGGCTGCCCGTTGCTGAGCGATTGCAGCAGCTCGAGCCGTTCCGCGGCGATTTCCGGGTCGGGCAGCACATTCTCGCCCAGAGCGATTTCCTTCTCGGGAAAAAACGCCGCGTTCGGGAACCAATTCAGCAGTTCATTATAAATGGTCTCCTGCGTCCGCGGATTCTCGCAAACGATCCAGCAGCGCCGTTTCGTGCTGCCCGCCACCAGCGCCGCGATGAACGCTTGCGCCGCCTCCGTGACGTGCTCGAATACCGCCGGCTCGCCCTCCGCCACCGCGCGAAGCCGCTCGCCGATCAGCGCCGCATCCCGCAGGCGCTCGAGCACTTCCGCCGCGCCCGGCCCGCTCATGGCATTTCCTTTCGCCACGCCTCCAGCAACCGGGCGCTCACGTTTCGCTCCCGCATTGGACGTCCGTCGAGCGAGGCCGCGGGCATGATGCCCAGCCAACTGCTCGACAGGAAAATTTCATCCGCCGCTTCCACCTCCGCGCGCGTCAGCAGGCACTCCTCGGTCTCGACCCGGGCCATCGTCCATTCGCGCACCACGCCCGCCCGCGCCCCGGTGCTCGGGTCCGGCGTTTTCACGCGCCCGCCGGTGACGACAAACACATTCGCCATGCACGCGGAGATCAAATGCCCCGCCCGCGTGAAAAGCAGCGTCTCGTTGCAATGCGCGGCCACCCCTTCGCGAAACGCGCGCAGGTTCGCCCAGTAATTCCCCGTCTTGAGCCCCGGAAACACCGGCGCATGCCCGCCCCCGTGCATCGCCAGGTCGTACCCGCGGTGATAAACGCGCGCCGCCACAGGCTCGCGCGCCTCCACCAGCGCCAGCACCCGGCAGCCGCGGCACTCCTGCGTCACAGTGCCATCTCCCGCCGTCACATAAATGCGCGCAAAACCCTCGCCCGCCCCCTTCAACAACCCGGCGCACGCATCGAGCGCCCCGTGCGGCGGGAAGAATTCAGCCCTCTCGCACGCCTCGCGCAGCCGCGACAGATGTTGTTCCAAAAAAATCCCCACTCCGCCGCGCACCGGCAGGCTCTCGAACACAGACATCCCGTAGCGAAACCCGCGATCCGTAATGGGAATGCCGCTGGCAGGCTCGAATGCCGAACCGGTCCAGAGCCATGGATGCGTGGTGGGAGGCATGGAAGGCATGACTAGGGGCGCCGGCGGCAGCCGGCCGCCTCATTCACTTTACCACGACCAGTTTCAACTCCGGGATATCCCGAAAGTCCTTCGAATTGGCCGTCAGCAAAGTAAAATCTCGTTGGACGGCCTGCGCCGCCAGCCATAGATCCTGTATGCGAACATCGACCGGGCGTCCTTTCCTGGCAAGCTTCGCCGCAAGCACCGCGAAGACCTCTGCGGTCTCGCCGGTAATGCGGAGAAGCGGTTTTTGGCGCATCCGCCGCAAGGTGGCATCGGCGCGCTGCTTCTGGCGGGAGTCCGTCATCAATTCGATGCCAAAACGCAATTCGGCCAAATTGATCGGCGAGGTATAGACCGGCATCTGCCGCGTGATGGCGTGAATATCCGCCGCGCTCAGCCTTCCGCGCTCGATGGCAATCCAGAGATTCGTGTCGATCAGGAATCCCACGGATTGCGGAGGTCCTTGAGAGTCCCGCGACCGGATACCCGGGCGCGCCTGACGCCTTTCGCCAGCGCATCGGCCGTTCCGTCATCGAGGGTTCGGTAAAGGTCGCCAAGAACTTCGAGTGCCGTCATTTCCGGCACTTCCGGCACGAGCCGGGCGACCGGTTTGCGATTGCGAATCAGCACGATCTCCTCCTGCCGCGATTCGACTCCATCCATGACGGAACTGAAGTTCCGCGCGACTTCGGTGACGGTCATTTTTTTCATTTTGGCGACAATATCAGATCGCATCTGATTTGCAAGCGCCGCGGCTTTCCAATTTCGATCCTGATGCCGCGCCGTTGCCTTCCTACTGGATGGTCAGCTCGCGGGTGATCCCAAACCGCTCGATCCGCTTGCGCAGCGTCGCGCGCGTGATGCCCAGCAGCTTCGCCGCCCGCACCTGGTTGCCGCGCGTCGCCTTCATCGCGTGCAGTGTGAACTCCCGCTCGAGCCACGGCAGCAGCTCGACTCCCGGGTTCGACTGCGCCGCCTTCAGCAGCACTTCGATTGCCACCTCCGTCGTCAGTTCCACCGGCGCCGCGCCGCCGCCCACGGCCGATGGAAGCGCTCCGTCCACTTGCAACTCCTGCGAGCCCAGCGGCAAATCCTTCGTCAGGATGATGTCCGAGGTCGCCAGCACCGACGCCCGTTGGATCGCATTCTCCAGCTCGCGCACGTTGCCCGGCCACGGGTACCCCTCCAGGTTCTTCACCGCTTCCTCGGCCAGCTTCAGCCGCGGCAGATGCTTGCGCACCGTCACCTTTTGCAGGAAGTACTCCGCCAGCAGCCGGATGTCCTCGGTCCGCTGCCGCAGCGCCGGCAAATGGATCCGCACCACGTTGAGCCGGTAAAACAGGTCCTCGCGGAAATTCTTCGTCGCAACCTCGTGCTCCAGGTTCTTGTTCGTCGCCGCGATGATGCGCACGTCCGTCCTCAGGGTCGCGCTCGAGCCGATCCGCGAAAACTCCCCGTTCTGCAATACCCGCAAAATTTTCCCCTGCAGCGAGTAAGGCATGTCGCCGATCTCATCCAGGAAAAGCGTCCCGCCGTCGCTCTGTTCGAACCGGCCCACCCGCTGCGTGATGGCCCCCGTGAACGCCCCCTTCTCATGCCCGAACAGCTCGCTCTCGAGCAATTGCTCCGGGATCGCCGCGCAATTGATCGCCACGAAATTTCGCGCCGCCCGGCTCGAGTGCCGGTGAATCGCGCTCGCCGCCAATTCCTTCCCGGTCCCGCTCTCGCCGGTGATCATCACCGGCGCATCAGACCGCGACACCCGCGCGATCATCTTGAACACCTGCTGCATCGCCATCGATTGCCCCACCATCGAGTCCTGGTGCTGCTCGACCGTCAGTTGCGGCTTGAAGGTCGCCGCCGCACGCATCTCCGCCTGCTCCTTCAGCGCCGCGTCCACCACCGGCTTGAAGTTGAACGGCAGCGACTCCTTGCGCAGGAAATCGAACGCGCCCATCTTCATCGCCTCCATCAGCGCCTGGTTGGTTCCCAGCGTGCAGGTGATGATGACCATCGCGTTCGGGTCGCGCTGCCGCACCTTCACCAGCAGCTCCAGCCCGCTGAAGGGCTGCAAATGCGTGTCGCAGATCAGCAGGTCCGGCGTTTCCGTCGCATACATCCGGTATCCCTGCTCGGAGTTGATCGCCGTGACCACCCGCGTGGTCGGCGTCGCCAGCAGTTGCTGCGCCCACTCCAGGAAATCGGTTTCCGCGTCGACAATGAGGATGGTCTGCAGCTTATCCATCGATCGTGGACTGCGCTGCGCCGGTTTGCCGGCAGGGGAGGGGATTCGGTTCGGTTTTCAATTTCAACTCAGGTTTCACCCAGGCCGCCGTAGCGGCGCTGGCGTTTGCTGTAATCTTCGATCGCTTCCAGCAACTCAGGTTTCCGGAAATCCGGCCACAATTTTTTCGTGACGTAAATTTCCGTATAGCTCAGTTGCCATAGCAGAAAATTCGAGATGCGCATTTCCCCGGAGGTACGGATGAGGAGGTCCGGGTCCGGATAATAGCGCGTGTAAAGATGCTTGCTGAATACGTCCGGGTCAATCATCGCCTCGTCCAGGTGCCCATGTTTCACCGCCTGCACCAGGCTGCGCACCGCATCGATGATCTCCAGCCGCCCGCTGTAGGAGAGCGCCAGGATCGAGCATGGTCCCGCTATTGCCCGCCGTCAGCTCGATGACCCGGTGCAATTCCTCCTGGCAGCTCGCCGGCAGGTCCGTCAGCCGGCCGATCGCCTGGAGCCGTACGTTTTGCTCCATCAATTCCGGCGCCTCCTTGCGCAGGAACCGCTCGAGCAGCTTCATCAGCGCCGTGACCTCCGATTTCGGCCGCTTCCAGTTCTCGGTCGAAAAGGCGTAGAGCGTCAGGTATTGCACCCCCCATTCGCCGCACGTCCGCAGCACCGTGCGCACCGATTCCGCTCCCTCCTCGTGCCCCCGGATGCGCGGCAATCCCCGCTCCCGCGCCCAGCGCCCGTTGCCGTCCATGATGATGGCGATGTGCCGGGGGATGGTCAGGCCCGGCCGGCTTCGCGGATGCGGCGGCGCTGGTCATGGATGGGGTAAGCTTGCACGCTAGGAAATGAGGATGGTCTGCTCGCGTCCGGGGCCGACGCTGGCGATCGCAAGCTTCGCCCCGGTCAATTCCGCGATCGCCTTCAAATACTCGCGCGCCTTCGGCGGCAGGTCGCTCCACTTTCTCGCCTCCGCCAGCGGCTTTTTCCACCCCTCAAACTCGATGTACACCGGCTCGCATCCCGCCAGGTGCCCGCAATCGATGGGCGGCACCTCGAGCCGTTTCCGGCCCAGCTTGTAGTGGGTGCAGACCTTGATCCAATCCAGTTCGTCCAGCCCGTCCAGGTTCGTCACCGCCACCTCGTCGATGCCGTTGATCATCGCCGCGTACCGCGTCGCCACGGCATCGAACCACCCGCACCGCCGCGCACGTCCCGTGGTCGCGCCAAATTCCCGGCCCATCCCGTGCAGCATGTCCCCGATCACCGCATCCTCGGTCGGGAACGGCCCTTCGCCCACCCGCGTCGTGTACGCCTTCATCACCCCGATCACCCGGTCCATCCGGTGCGGCGGCACGCCCGAGCCGGTGCATGCCCCGCCCGCCGTCGTGTTCGACGAGGTGACGTACGGATAGGTCCCGTGGTCGATATCCAAAAATGTCCCCTGCGCCCCTTCGAACAAAATCTCCCGCCCCGCCTTCATCGCCTCGTGCAGGTAGACCACCGTATTCGTGACGAATGGCCGCGAGCTTCTCCCCGGCCGCCCAGGTAGGCGTCGTTGACTTCCTTGAACGACACCGGCTCCGCGCCCAGCGCCTTCAGGATTGCGTTGTTTTCCGTGATCTTCGCCCGCAGTTTCTCGCTAAAAATCGCCGGCTCCATCAGGTCGCACATCCGCAGCCCGGTCCGCGCCGCCTTGTCGCCATACGCCGGCCCGATTCCGCGCTTGGTGGTCCCGATCTTGTTGCGCCCCTTCTTCAATTCCCGCTGCTCGTCCAGCAGCCGGTGATACGGCAGCACCAGGTGCGCCGCGCTCGGAGATCAGCAGTTGTTTCCTCCCGATTTTCACCCCCTGCCGCTTCAAGGTCTCCATTTCCCCCACCAGAGATACCGGGTCGATCACCACGCCGTTGCCGATCACGCAAACCTTCCCGGGCCGCAGGATGCCGCTCGGGATCAGGTGCAGCACATACTTGCGGCTCCCCAGGATGACCGTGTGCCCCGCGTTGTTGCCCCCCTGCGAGCGCACGACGATGTCCGCCCGGCCCGTGAGAAAATCGATGATCTTCCCTTTGCCTTCGTCTCCCCATTGAGCCCCGACCAGGATCGTGTTTGCCATGAATGCGGATGTGTTTGAAAAAGAAAAAACGTCCCGGAAGACGGGACGTTTTTCAATGCTACGCGCGGCAAAGGCAGCCGCAAGAAGAATTGCGCGCCACTCGCGCCGCGTCCCTCGTTTCTCCATCAAACACCCTTGTGTCTGCCCGCGCCATCCGTTAGGTTCACCCTCCCTATGAATCAGATTGCCTATGCCCACCCCGAGGTGCTCGTCAGCACGGATTGGGTGGCCCAACATGGAAAAGACGCCGGTGTGCGCGTCATCGAGAGCAACGAGGACGTTCTTCTTTACGATACCGGCCACATTTCCGGCGCCGTCCACATCGACTGGCACACCGACCTCAACGATCCCCTGGTCCGCGATTACGTCTCGCCCGAGGCCTTCGCCGCCCTCTGCTCCAGACACGGCATCACTCCAGATACCACCTGCGTCTTCTACGGCGACAAAGCCAACTGGTGGGCCTGCTACGCCCTCTGGGTCTTCCGCCTCTTCGGCCACACCAACGTCAAAATCATGAATGGCGGCCGCGACAAATGGATCGCCGAAGGCCGCGAGCTCACCCGCGAAAAGCCTTCCTATCCCCCGTCCGCAATACCCCGTTCCCGCGGAACGGCTCGACGCCGAGATTCGCGCCTTTGCCGACGACGCCCTCGCCCAAAGCAGGTTGGGCAAGCCCCTCATCAACGTCCGCTCCCCGGGCGAGTTCAAGGGCGAGATCACCCACATGCCGGAGTATCCCCAGGAGGGCGTCCTTCGCGGCGGCCACATCCCCGGCGCAAAGAGCGTCCCATGGAAAACCGCCGTCAAGGAAGATGGCACCTTCAAGAGCCCCGAGGATCTCGCGAAAATCTATTCCGAGAACTGCGGCCTCCAGAAGGGCCAGGAGATCATCGCCTACTGCCGCATCGGCGAGCGTTCCAGCCATACCTGGTTCGTCCTCACCTACCTGCTCGGCTACCCCAGCGTCCGCAATTACGACGGCTCCTGGACCGAATGGGGCAACCGGGTCCGCATGCCCATCGAGCGGTCCAAGTAGCCGGGCTGGGGGTGGGCAAGTTGAACTGCAAGCCGCCGGCGCCCCACCCGCGCGCCAGCGTCTACTTGCACTTACTCTTTCACATCCACATGAACCCGCCGTTCCCTCCCGGAATCCACGGCCATACCGTTTCCTAAACCGCTCCAAATAGAAACCGCTCAACTCCCATCAGTCCCATCAGTCCCATAGGTCCTATACGTCCCATCCCGCGCGCCAGCGTCTACTTGCACTTACTGGTTAACATCCACATGAACCCGCCGTTGCCTCCCGGCATCGGCCGACCATGAACAAATCCTGTCCAGACCCGCCGGAGGAGGGCTCCTCGCCCTCGCAATATCCGCCCAGACTCGCTTCGATAGTCTCCCTCTTCGAGGGCCTGCCCGACGACGAGAAGCGCGAGACCCTCATCTCCTACGCCGACCAGGCCTCGAGGTGCGCCCCGGCCGAGGGCGAGACCTTTGACCTCGAGGACATCCGCAAGGACGAGGAGTGCGCCGACACCGTCGGCATTTTCCTCAAGGTCAACCCGGGCCGCCGCGTCCATTTCCGCGTGACCCTTGGCCCGCAGGTCCAGATCCTCACCAAGGCCATGACCAGCATCCTTTGCAGGGGGCTCGATGGCTCGACCCTCGAGGAGGTCCTCGAAATCCCCGCCGATTTCGTCCCCCGCATCGTCGGCAGCCAGTTGGTCCGTGTCCGCTCCCAAACCGTTTACTACGTCCTCACCCGGATGAAGAGCATCTGCCGCGTCTTCCTCAACCGCGAGCGGGCCGCCGCGCTTTGACTTCCATGGGCCGTCTCATTGGAATTTGCCTGGCCCTCCTGCTGGCCCTTTCCCCCGCAATCGCTTCCGCGCAGGAGCGGCCGCCCGATGTCCGCATTTCCGCCGTCCTTTCCACCTCCGACCTGGCCCGCGATTGGGTCCGCGCCCTCAAACAGCAGACGAAGCTCGAGGTCGTTCTCACCACCGGCTCCATGAACGCCGATGTCATCGACGACCTCGCCCAGCACAGGGCCGATATCGCCATCATCTCCAGGCCGCTCACCCTCGAGGACCGCTCCCAGTACTCGGACCTCACTCTCTACCCTGTCCCACTCGGCATGCAGGCAATCGCCATTGCCACCTCCGACGATCTCTGGGATGCCGGCGTACGCTCCATCACCAGGGAGGCCATGCGCGACATTTACGAGGGAAAGACCACCAACTGGCAGGATCTCCCTCACGGCCCGAATGAAAACGTAATCCTGTACAACACGATGCCCCTCGTGACATTCGAAAGGACAGTGCCCCGGGGCCAGGAGATGGCATCCAGCGGCCAGGGCATCTGGGAAACCTTTGCCGAATGGCTCTACGGCGATGCACGCAAGGCGCCGCTCCCCAAAACCGAGCAGCTCGCCAACAGCGGCAACGTCGCCGACGCCCTCGAGTTCGCCTCCGGCGCCATTGCTCCCGTCGCCGCGGCCTACGCCGATGGCTACCGCTGCCACGCCCTCGGCATCCAGGTCGATAGCCGCGTCATCTACCCGAGCGCCAAAACCGTTGCCGACCAGTCCTACCCCATCGCCCGCCCCATCATCGCCGTCGTCCTCGACCAGCCGAATCTCAACAACCGCGTCGTCACCGATTTTCTCACCGGCCCCAAAGGCCAGGCCATCCTCAGGAAAAACGGCGACTACGGCCGCGAAGCCGTCCCCACCCCCACCCCAAGCGGGGATTATTGAGGCCGATTTAAAGCCTTGCGGCGGGATCGCCCGAACAGAACAAGAATCGCCATGCCCGAGACCACCATGGCCCAAGTGCCAGGCTCGGGGATGCCGGTCATCTCGACCACTACGTCGTCGCCGGTTCCGGCGCCATCGCCGTTGGCGTCCGTTGCGTAGAAGATATCGAAATCATATCCTCCCGCGGTGGTGAACGAGCTTCCTTGCGCAAAGACGTTGCCGTCCGAGCCGGTCGTGGCTGCGCCCCCATCGATGATGACAAACTTGCTGCCGATGTATTCGGGAAAATTCAAGGTCCAGCCGATGGTCAATTGCAGGTTGGCGCCATCCAGAGACACGGTTCCACCGTTGCCGACGGTAAGTTGATCGTGGTCGGTGGGCACATTGACGCCCAGGCGGATCGAGAAAGTTGAGTTTGCGGCCAGGGTTACGTTTCCGTTTGCCGTCAAAGTACCGGTGGTCGCGACGCCGGGTTGGAACCCGGGCGCAAGCGTGCCGCCGGCATTGACGGTGACCGCCCCCGTCGAGCCAATACCACAAAGGGTGCCGCTTACATTCGCGCCGCCATTCAACAGGCCGTCGGCCTCGAGCATCCCGCCTTCTGCGACAAATGCCGAACCAGTGCTCAAGGTGCCGCCCAGGACCAACGTCCCGTTGCTGACAGTGGTGGGGCCCGCAAAGGCGTCGTAGCCTGTCAAGGTGAGCGTTCCACTGCCCGCCTTGTTGAGGCCGTTGCTGCTCCCGACGCTGCCGCTGATCACAAGGCCTGCCGCGTTGTTGACCGTGACTGTTTGCGAACTGCCGCTCAAGTAGAGATTGGCGTTGATCGTCGCAAGGCCCGCCCCGCTGTTCACATTGATGCCCATTGTCCCCGTGGTGCCGGAAATCGTCAGCGTGCCTGTTCCCGCCGACGGATTGATATCAGAGCCCGAGATAACAACCGCGTTGGTATCACTGATCGTAAGGCTCTTGATCGTCATGTCGGTCCCCAGCACGGTGTTGCCCTCATTGGCCGGGGTATTGGCGGAAAAGTTCACGTCGGTCGTCGCGCTTGGCGTTAGCAGTGGGTCAATGCTTCCCGCCTGATCCGTCGTCCAGTTCGTGGCCGTGCCGCCCACCAGGACGCTCCAGATGTTATTCTGACCTCCCTTCCAATATGCGGTGCTCAACGGAGTCGCCGCGGCGGTAACTATAACATCCTCCGAGGTTGCCGTGCTTGCGAGCGAGTAAGTGAAGTTGCCCGTATTGTACACGTTGCCCAGGGACAGGCTGCCGGAGCTGGTCCCGCCAATGAGCACGTCGGTGCCGGAGGTGACCTGGCCCGAAAGGGGGTATAAGTTGACGGCGGATGCGCCGGCCACCACGAGCGAGCCGGAACCGGATAGGGCGATCTCGTCGGAACCGTTGCCCACTTCGAAGTCGAGGTTCGAGCCGGCATTGATCGTCATCGGGCTGGTAAGGGTGACGGTTTGCAACTGTCCGTCAACCAGCGTCACCGTGCCGGCATTTATGGTCACCGGACCGTTCAGCACCGGGTTCTCGCCCAGCGCAAGCGTGCCCGAGCCGGAGACGACGATCTGCTGTGCGCTCACCGAGCCGCCATCGGTGATCAGCAGCGTGCCGGCTCCGGTAGCGCCGGTTAGGGTACCGCCGACGTAAAGGATGCCGCTGGTGGTCCACGTCGAGCCCGTCCCGGACACAGTCACCATGCCGCTCGAGCCCGCCATTATATCCGAGATAGGCGCTGTTATCGGACACGGCGCCGCCATCGGTGACCAGCACCGTCCCTGTTCCGGACCAGCCAACGTACACATTGTTACTATTGGTCCATGACGAGCCGCTCCCGGACACCGTCACCGTGCCGCTAACGCCGGAGCCATTGCCGATAACCGCACTGCCGTACATGAATAAAATAGTACCGCCGAATTCGGTGGTCATGGGGTTGAAGAACCCGACGCCATCGGAGACGGTGCCGCCGTTGGTTATCAGCAGCGTCCCGTTTCCGGAATAGCCAACGAACATCATGCTTTCATTCGACCATGACGAGCCGCTCCCGGACACCGTCGCCGTGCCGCTCGAGTACCCTCCGATAATGGAACTGTAGTTTGGGCCGAGGGTCTCGTTCAAAAGGTTATCGTCAGTGGATACGGAAGCGCCGTCGGTGATCAGCAGGGTCCCGGTTCCACCGTTGCCGATCAGAAAGGAGTTCTTGTTGTCAAACGACGAGCCGCTCCCGGTCACCGTCACTATCCCACTCCCGGTACCGCTGGAGCTGCTGGAGCCGATGGCGATACCGTACCCGTACGATCCAACGGCGGTTACGGTTACGCCGCCACCGTTGGTGACCAGCAGTGTGCCGGAGCCTGAATTGCCAACCCAAAGCCCACCGTTGTCGCTCCAGGTCGATCCACTCCCGGACACCGTCACCACGCCGCTGGATCCCGCGCCATATCCGATATAGTCGCCCATGCCGATGCTGGCAAAGGTATCGGATACGGCGGCGCCGTTGTTGATCAGCAGCGATCCCGCACCGGAATAGCCGACCCAAAGCAGTTGGTTGGCCCATGTCGATCCGGCCCCCGATACCGTCACCGACCCGTTCGAGCCCCCGTTGTATCCGATATAGCCCACGTTAGCGGAGACCGTCCCGCCATTTTGGATGGCCAATGTCCCAGATTCCACATCGACTATCCCGCCGCTGTTAAGCTGGGTACCAAGGTTATCGCTCCCTGTCAGCGTCAGTGTGGCCATTCCCGTTTTCGTTAGACCGACCGTCGAGTTCAACTCGCTGGAAATCGTTGCGTTGCTGTTTACTATCACATCGTTTCCCGACAAAGTCAGCGTGCCGCTCTCCAGCAAATAAGGTCCGGACGCGGAGAAGGTCAGCGAGTTGGCAATCGGGTTGACCACCGTCACAGTTCCACCCGTGCCGGTGAACAGTGCGTCGTTGCTGTTGGTCCAGTTCACGCCGGAATTCCAATACGGAATGATGCCTGTGTCCCACGTTCCGTTGCCGCCTCCGGCGCCGTTCGGATTCCACGTTTCCGTCGCGGACCGCGCGTCCACGCACGCAAACAGGAGACATCCGGCAGCCATGAGTACCAACGCAATAAATGGCCGGTAAAGCCGGTAAAAGGCGCGAGCAACGCAAAGCTTGCGGGGGGCGCAATAGATTCCTTCGTTCATGAGACTTTCCGTTGCCTCTGAATGACCGTCTATCTATCCCTAACGCACGTGGCGTGTCCAGAAAAACCTCTGCTCCTATAATAGATAATTATATAATTCAGATTCTTCCAATCGGCTTCTTATTCATGGTAAGTCGGGGAAAGTTGACGGGCGCGTCAGCAGTGCGGCAAAATACCGAACTCCCTGTATGGCATTAGCAAAGACAAAGTAAGGGAGGTATGCCGTCGCGAAACTGAATTGGAGGCAGTGAGGTGGAGAGGGTTGTGCCAGGGTGCGGTTCTGCACCTTTGCGTTCTTGGCGTCTTTGCGTGAGATTTTCTGCGAGCACTCCGCTGATATCCTGACTCGATTCGCCGCCGCAAAAAATCGCTAACCCACGCGACATCCATCTTGCTAGGCTTGCGGAATGGACCCGGCCATCCCGCGCCAATTGCGTCTTTCCCGGCTTCCGTCATGGCCCCTTCGGCGCAACCCTTCCACGGCATTTCCGCGGCCCCGGAAATCAAGCCCAATCAAGGTCAATCAAGGTCAATCAAGCCCAATCAAGGTGAATCAAGGCAATTTCACCCCCCTTTTTCCCTTATACGGGAGTTTTCTACGTAATACGACGGATACCCGTCTTCGCCTCCCAGCCGAATCCCCAATACGCCCCTCAAACCCGCCATTCAAATAATGATTTGAAACGCTCGTTTTATTCGCTAACGTCACACCCACTGTGAATTCTGCTCCGCCTATCAAAGCTCCGGCCAGGGCTTCCCGCGATTGCATCATCGCCGCCGCCGGCGAAATCTTCGCCGAACGCGGCTACGAGGCCGCCACTATCAAGCAGATCACCGACCGCGCCGGCGTGAACGGCGCCAGCGTCAACTACTACTTCCGCGACAAACTCGGCCTTTACACTGAAGTACTCCGCCAATGCCTTCACAATGGCCGCCTCGCTCTCCCCTCTGACGACCGCCTCACGCCGGAGGAGCGGCTCACGCTTTACATCCACGGCTTTGTGAACTCGATTTTCGCCTCGGGCCGCCCGAGCTGGTGCGGCCGGCTCGTCATCCGCGAGCTTGCCCAGGAAACCCCGGCCCTGCCGCGGCTCGTCGAGGAAATCATCCGCCCGAATTTTCAACTGTTGCGCCAGCTCGTGGCCGATGTCGCCCGCGCGCCGCTCGACGACGAGACGCTCGACCTTCTCACCCACAGCGTCACCGCCCAATGCGCGCACTGGAAAGTCTCGCGGGCCATCCTTCCCTATCTCTGGCCCGATCTAGAATTGAACGAAACCCAGGTCCGGCGCATCGCCGACCAGATCGCGGCGTTTTCCATCGCCGGGATTCGCGCCGCCGCCGCCAGGGAGGAGGCGCCGTGAATTACGACCAGGCCGCATGGACGCCGCGCCATAATCCATGGCTGGTGGCGCTTACCGTGACGATTGCCACCTTCATGGAGGTGCTCGATACCTCCATAGCAAACGTGGCCCTGCCTCACATCGCCGGCAGCCTCTCGGCCAGCGTGGATGAATCGACCTGGATTCTGACCAGTTACCTGGTGGCCAATGCCGTCGTGCTGCCGCTCAGCGCATGGATTTCCGACCGCATAGGGCGCAAGCGCTTTTACATGACCTGCGTGGTGCTCTTCACCGCCAGCTCTTTCTGCTGCGGGCTTTGCACCTCGCTGCCCATGCTGATTTTTTTCCGCGTCCTTCAGGGCCTCGGCGGCGGCGGCCTCGCGCCGAGCGAGCAGGCCATTCTCGCCGATACCTTTCCGCCCCGCATGCGCGGCTCGGGCTTCGCCCTTTACGGCATGGCCGTCGTTCTCGCGCCGGCCATTGGGCCGGTGCTCGGCGGTTACATCACCGATCATTATTCCTGGCACTGGATATTCTTCATCAACATCCCGGTCGGAGTTCTTTCGCTCTTCCTGACCTCGATCATGGTCGAGGACCCGCCGCACGTGCTCGAGAGAAAGATCCAAACCAAGGGCAAGCCGGTTGACTATCTTGGTTTCGGCCTCATTTCCCTCGGCCTCGGCTCCATCGAGGTCGTCCTCGACAAGGGCCAGGAGGACGATTGGTTCAGCAGCCCGTTCATCATTACTTTTGCGATCCTCGGCGTTATCGGGCTCGCTTACTTCATCGTGTGGGAATGGTACGAGGAGCATCCGATCCTCGAGCTGCACCTGCTCAAGAATCCCAACCTTGCCGTGGCCAGTTGCCTCATGCTGGCGCTCGGCGCCATCCTCTTCGGCACCACCGTGCTCATCCCGGAGTATCTCCAGACCGTGATGCATTACACCGCCGAGAGCGCCGGCATGGCGCTGTCGCCCGGGGGCTTCACCGTGATGATTTGCATGCCCATCGTCGGCCGGCTCGTCTCGCGCGTCGATGCCCGGCTCCTTATTGCCTTTGGATTCATCGTCCTCACCGCTGCCATGATCCATATGTCCTCCATTTATCCCGGAATCGATTTCAAGACCGCCACCTTCTACCGCATTTACCAATGCGTCGGCCTGGCCTTCCTTTTCGTGCCGATCAACACGATCTCCTTCGTCAACATCCCGCCCTCGCAGGGCAACCAGGTCTCCGCGATGATCAACCTTTGCCGCAACATGGGCGGCAGCATCGGCATCTCTGCGCTCAGCACGCTCCTGGCCCGCCGCACGCAGGCGCACCAGACCTACCTCTCCGCGCACACCGATTCCCCCGCTTTCTCCGCCGCGGTGAGCAGTGCGAAGACCCTCCTCTTTCACTCGGGCGCGTCGCTGCCCGATGCTGCCATGAAGGCCAATGCCGAGTTCTACCACACGCTCACCCAGCAGGCCACCGCCCTCGCCTATATCGATGTCATCCGCCTCTTCGCACTCGGCTGCGTGCTGGCCCTGCCGCTGCTCTTGTTCGCCCAGCGCAACCGCGGCGGCGCGCCGGCCATGGCCCACTAACCCTTATCCACTTACTTCGCTTCAACTTATCAACCATTGACTTATGGCAAGCACTCAAATTCCCGAACTTCCGCAGGAGGCATTTCTCGAGGAGGACGATACCGCCCGCAGGCGCCAGCCGGCTCAGCCGCCCCGCGCCTCGCGCAAGCGCAAACCGCTGATCATCCTCACCCTTCTGCTCATCGTCGCCGCCATTGCCGGACTCGTTTCCTGGTTTTTCGGGCACAACTATCAAAACACCGACGACGCCTTCATCGACGGCCACGTCATCCAGGTCAGCCCGCGCATTTCCGCGGAGGTTGTCGGCATGCACATCGTTGATAACGAGGAGGTCTCGAAGGGGCAATTGCTCATCGAGCTTGACCCGCGCGATTATCAGGTGGCGCTCGAAAAAGCCCGCGCGCAACTGCTCGAAGCCCAGGCCCAGGAGGAGCTGGCGAAGGCGCAACTCGCGCAGCAGACCGCCCAAATGAATATCGCGAGCATCAACTTCAACCGCAATTCGAGCCTCTACCGGCAGGACATTCGCGCCGTGGCCAAAGAGGACGTTGATACCACCCAGACCTCGCTCGATGCCGCCCGCGCCTCAGTCCAGGCCGCCAGCGCGCAGGTCGATTCCACGCAGGCCGCAGTCGTGGCCGCTCAGGCCGAGGTGGACACAGCCGCGCTCAATCTTTCCTATACCCGCATCACCGCTCCCGAGGCGGGCCGCATCACGCGCAGGACCGTCGAGCCGGGTAACTATGTCACCGCCGGCCAGACCCTCTTTTCCATTGTCCAGCACGATGTCTGGGTGACCGCCAACTTCAAGGAAACCCAGCTTGCCAGGATGAAACGGGGCCAGAAGGTCCGCATTCATGTGGACGCGTTTCCGCAGCACGATTTCAATGGCCACGTCGATAGCTTCCAGCTTGGCACTGGTTCGGAATTCGGCGTGCTGCCCGCGGAAAATGCCACGGGCAATTATGTAAAGGTGGTGCAGCGCGTCCCGCTGAAGATCGTTTTCGACGAGCCTCCTGACGCGCTGATGCGGCTTTCCCCGGGCATGTCCGTCGAGCCGCGCGTGGACGTGAGCAGCGATGGCAACTGACTTCTTGAACAGGCAATCCATCATGAAACTCCGCGATTGCGGGAATCTCCCCGGGGCGCTTTGCCTGCTTTGCGCTCTCGCTCTCCCGCGCGTTTCCGCCTTCGCGGAATTGCCGGCGGTGGGACCCAATTACCACGGCCCGCCTGCCGTCGAGATCCCTTCGGAGTATAAATACGCTTCGTGGAAAAAGGCCGAGCCGCGCGATGCGCTGCCGCGCGCCAATTGGTGGAGAGTCTTTCAAGATCCCGTTCTCGATCGCCTCGAAACCGAGGCCGTCGGCGCCAACCAGGACATCGCGCTTGCCGTGGACCGCATCGCCGAGGTTCAGGCCGAGGTCCGCGTTGCCGCCGCCGATTTCTTTCCGAACGTCGCGCTCGGGCCCTCTGCCACGCGCGAGCGCCTCACCAACAACGGCCCGATGCAGCGGGGCGAATTGGTCGGCAACAATCCGTTCGCCTCGTCGCTCGCCGGCCCCTCGGGCGCTGCCGCTCCCGCCCCGACGGGTCCGTTGATCCTTTCCACCCAGCCCCTGACGGAGACTTACAACGTATTCAGCTTTCCCGCCGATTTGAATTGGGAGCTGGACCTCTTCGGACGCGTGCGGCGCAATCGCCAGGCTGCCCGCGCCACCGCCCAGGCCGCCGCGGCGGACCTCGATAACACGCTGCTGAGCGTCACCGCGAACGTCGCCTCGACTTACTATGGCATCCGTTCGACCGACGCGGAGATCGGCGTGCTCGAGCGGACCATCTCGACCCGCCAGGATGAACTTGGCATCGCCCGCGAGCGCCTCAACGCGGGCCTGACCAGCGAGCTCGATGTCAGCCGCGCCGAGGCCGAGCTGGCCGAAAACCAGGGCGACCTCGACGGCCTGCACCGTTCGCGCCTCGAGATGGAAAACGCCCTCGCCACTTTGCTCGGCTCGCCCTCGAGCGATTTCCACCTCGCCCGCCGCGCGCTCATTGACACCCGCATCCCGAACATTCCCCCCGGCCTGCCCAGTTCGCTGCTCGAGCGCCGCCCCGATGTCGCCTCCGCGGAGCGCCAGCTTGCCGCATCGAACGCGCGCGTGGGCGTCGCTGTCTCCGCATTTTTCCCGGTCATCCAGATTACCGGCGCCGCCGGGTTCGAGAGCGCGGACATGGGCGACCTGTTCAATTGGCCCAGTCATCTCTGGCAGATCGGCCCCAGCATCACCCTTCCCATTTTCGAAGGCGGGCGCAACATGGCCAACCTGCGCGCCGCCCAGGCGCGCTATCGCGAGCAGGTCGATACTTACCGCCAGCAGGTGCTCGGGGCTTTCGAGGATGTCGAGAACGCCCTGGGCGACATCCATACCCTCTCCGATCAATACGACGATCAGGAGCGGGCCATCATCGCCGCCGACCGCTCCCTGCAACTAAGTGAAAGCCAGTATGGCAAGGGCGCGAGCAATTACCTGGACGTGCTCGACGCCCAGCGCACCCTCCTCGCCGACGAGCGAACCTCGGTGCAGTTACTAGGCCAGCGCCTTCAGGCAACGGTCCTGCTCATCAAGGCGCTGGGCGGAAGTTGGTAAGAATAATGACTTACTCGACCTTCTCTAACTCGAGCCAGACGCTGCCGACAAAAATCTGCGCGTTCAATTTCAGCGGCAGCCGGTCGCTGTCATCCGACAACCAGCCGATCGCGTGCTTGAATTTTCCATGCGGCGCCAGCGTCAGTTGCTTGGTCACCTTTTGCAACTTCAGGTCCAACTTGATGGCTGGGTAAGTGCCGGCTTTGACTTTCACCTTTTCCCGGCCCAGCACCGTCACCGTGGCCAGGTAAGGCGCCGTGGCCGGATACACCACGATGTTATAAACCCGTCCCGTTTCGAGCGGCTGGCTCCGCACATAAAGCAGCGCCGTCGCCAGGTCGAACATGTTCGGAAAATCGAACCGTCTGTGCCGTTCCGGGTTCTTGTCGTTGGTCGACGTCCGCAGCCGGTCCACTCCATCCGCGTCAAAATTCAGGTCGGTCTGGATCGTTTGCGACCGGTACACTTCCCGCTGCCGGACCTCGATCGGTTTGAGCGTGGCCAGGTTCGCGCGCGCCTCGTGCGTCGCGTCGATCCGCCAGAGCGTCCGCGCCAGCCCGATGGTCGCGGCGGAGGCGTCCAGCACGCATTCATCGCCCGCTTTCACAAACTGCACCCCGACGCGCCCCGCCGGCACGCCCGCCCATCCGCATTGGTAGTCCAAATGCACCGGGCGCAGCGCCGGAAATGCCCCCGGCTCCGGCGGGGAAAGCTGGTCACGCCAATCCGCCCGAACCCCCGTCGCCGCGGCCAAAAGAAGCAGAAGGGGAAGGAAACGGCGAAGGTTCACCCGAGCATGATAGGGGTAAATTCGAAATTCGAAATTCGAAATTCGAACCCGGCCCGGATTCCTTTCACCTTCGCACCAAACGTCTCAACCCTTTCGAATTTCAGATTTCGAATTTCGAATTTCCACTCACGCCTGCTTCACCATTTCTATCGAATCGCTCGGCACCCAGGCGCGCGTTCCGTCCGGCAGCGTGCAATAGGTCCACTCGCCGCGCACCTCGGGAGCCAGCACCTCGCTGCCCGCCGGCAATGTATCGGCCACCGGCGCCACGTACACGGGCGCCACGCGCGCCGGCACCGATTTCGCGATGACCACCGCCTTGGTCGCCTGCGTGCTGGCGCGCCAGAGGCACCCGCCGGCGTAGGCCGCGCCGAGCAGGCAGAGGGCCAGCGTCACCCCCGGGCCCACGCGGTTCTGCGGCCTGAAATTGATGATCGCCACGCAAAAGAGCGCGGCCCAGAAGCACACCGTCAGCAGGACCGTCGCCGCGCTGGGGGCGACTGCATCGAGCGCCTGCTCCCACCATTGGGGTTGCGCGATGCGCGCGCCCGTCTGGTCGCGCACGTAAGCCAGGTTTGCCCGCGCCTGCGGGTGCGACGGATCGAGAATGAGCGCCCGCTCGTAATCGGCGGCAGCTTCGCCGGCGTTGCCCAGGCGCCATTCGGTATCGCCCAGGTTATAGAAAAGATTCGCGCTCCACGGGCCGCTCTTGACCATCGCGCCATAGGCCTGCTTCGCCTCGTCGTATTTGCCCGCCTCGTACAGGCGGTTGGCCGCGTCGAATTGCGAAAGGTCCGCCGCGCGGCAAACACCGCACGCGATCAGCGCCAGCGCCACTGAAAAAATGATATTAAGAAACCGGCTTCGCATTTTCGTATCCTTTGACGGTCTCGAGCATGTCGCTGCGCGACTGTGCCGATGCCGTGCTTCGTCCGCCGGAGATTCCCGCGTAGAGCGCCTCCGCCTGCAAGTCGAACAGCCGCCGCACCCGCTGCGCCGTATCCTCGTCCAGTTCGCGCGCGCCGGCCACCTCGCCGCCGTCCAGCGTGTTCGGATCGCGTCCCGTCTGGATTGCCGCGTCCAGCCGCAGCACGCGCGCGGCGGTCTGGTAAAGTTCGCTCTCGGGCAGGTCGCGCCGGTTCATCGCGGCCAGCGCCGCATCCTTTTCTCTGCGCCACTGCGCCCGCCGGCGCGCTTCCGCGTCCGCGGCGCGTTTGCGCGCCACTTCGATGCCGGCAAACGCCAGCAGCGCCAGCAACGGCGCCCCTTGCGCCGTCCAGAAGATCGGGTTCGTGTAGAGCGGCTGGAACGTCCGGCCCCATCCCGTCGAGTCCGCGCGGATGTAGGAAATATCAGGTTTTGCGGGCGTTTGCACCACCGGCTGCGGCGCCGCCTGCGCCGTCACGGCCGCCGGCTGCTGCTGGTCGAGCGCGCCCTCGACCTTGATGGGCGTCGGCTCTCCCGTCAGCGTCACATATTTCTCCGCGCCGGGATCGAAATAACTCCACTCGAGTCTCGGGGTTTCCGTCTTGTTGGTCTGCGGAATGGCGGCAATGTCGAAACTCTTCGCCCCGCTGATGCCCACGTCGTCATCCTTCTCGAACTTGGCCGAGGGGGGATAGGTTTTCCAGCCGTCCGCGTCGAGGATTTCAGGCGCTGTCACGCGGTCGAAATTTCCGCGTCCTTCGATTTTCGCCGTGATCGTGACCGGGTCGCCAGCCTCGACCATCGCGGGCTTGGCCGTCGTCGTCATGGTAAAGGTGCCGACCGCCCCGGCAAAGCTCGCGGGCTGACCCTCCGCCGGCAGCGGCTTCGCCGTCAATACCACAGGGTCGCCGCGAATGGTGATCTGCTGCGTCGGCGACATCATCTGGTCGAACATGGGGTCCGAGAATGGATCGTCGAAGAAACCGCCGTGCCGGTGATGCTGCTGCGGCAATTGCGCCAGCGACACTTCCGACACCGGGCCGAGCGTGATTTTGCCGGTGGTCACCGCGGTGATCGCGGTCTTGAAAGTCAGCATGTGATATTCGCGCCCGTTGCGCGTGACATCCGATTCGTCTGGCCGATTGGGCACATTCTCGATGGTGCAGCCTTCGCCGGTAATCTCCGGGAGCTCCTGCGGCTGCACGCGCGCCCGCTCGTCCCAATAGACCCGCACCTCGACCGGCAGCGCCTCGCCGATGTAGACCGTCTCGCGCGGCACGACCAATTCCGCATAGTACTGCCGCCGTTGCCCTCGCCGCTGTCGGCCTGGCCTCCCACCTTCAGCGTCACAGGCTGCGTGGTGTAGGTCTGGCCGCCCACGGCCACTGTTTGCGCCGGGATGGTGAATTCCCCGGGCCGCTGAGGCACCACGGAGTAGGTATGGACCACGCTGAAATGCCCGCCGCTGCCAAAGCCGGTGCCGAATTCGACGCGCGTCTGCGCGCCCGAGTAAGTGATTTGCAAACCGTCCACGTTGATGTTTTCCGGCACGCTCGATCCGCTGGTTGCGTTGACGGTGATGGTGAAATCGACTTCGTCGCCCACGTCCGCGCTGTCGTCCGAGAGGGCGGCGGTCACCGGGCCGTCATCGGCGCGCGCGGCCGGACAGGCGGCGATCCAAAGGCAAAAGACCGCCGCCAGGGCTCCAATATGCAATATGCGTCGCGTCATGTCACCAATCCTTGAAGGGAGGCTCGTTGTCGTCCTGCTTGCGGTTGAAGAAGTTAACATGCTCGTCCTCATTCCGCATCGAATCAACCAAAGCTTGTGCCTGCGACGGGGTCATTTCGCCGGCCTTGCCGGTTTCGGTCATGGCCCGCGCGGCGGCCCTGGCCTCCGATTCCTGGTCTTCCTGTGCCTGCGAGTGAAAATTGTCGTTGCCGGGCGTCGGGCTGGGTGAAGGCGAAGTCATACCATTGTTTTGATTTTGTGACCCCGGGTTTTGTTCATTCTGTTTTTCCTGGTCCTGGCTGCCCTGCCGCTGGTTCTGCTGCCCCGGCGTTTGCTGGCCCTGGTTTTGTTGGCCCTGGTTCTGCTGCCCTTGGCTTTGCTGCCCCTGGTTCTGTTGCTGCTGTTTCTGCTGATCGTTCTGCTGCTGCGGGCTTTGTTGCTTCTGCTGGTTCTGCTCCTGCTGGTTTTGCCGCTGCTGCTGTTTCTGCTGATTCTGCTGTTGCTGATTTTGCTGCTGTTGATTTTGCTGCTGTTGGTTTTGCTGCTGTTTGTTCTGCTGCTGCTGGTTCTGCTGCTGCTGATTCTGTTGTTGCTGTTGTTGCTGTTGTTGCTGCTGCTGCTGCTGCTGTTGCTGTTGTTGTTGTTGTTGTTGCTTTTTCTTCAAATCCGCGATCATCTTCCGCACTACGTCCTCGTTGTATTTGGCGTCGGCGTTGTTCGGCTCCGCCTTCAACGCCTGGTCGTAATGGTTCAGGGCCTCGGTCCATTCCTTGATCTTCTCATCGTCCTCGCGCTGCAAGGCGCCCCGTTGCACCAGCGTGTTGGCGAGATTGTATTCCGCCTGCCCGCGCAAGTCCTGGTCCTTGTTGCCCAGCACCTTGCCGAACGCATCCAGCGCCGTGTCGTAATCCCCCTCCTTGTACGCCGCCGCCCCGCGGTCGAATTCCAGCCCGTCCGAAGAGGGGTTCGACTGGAGCTGATTTTGGAAAACGTCGTACGCTCCCTTGTAATCCTTCTGGTCGTAGAGGTTCAGGCCCTGGTTGGTCGCCGACCATCCGCGCGCGGGCATCATCATCAGCAGCACGGCGGCCGCCGCGGACACCGCCGCCGCCTCCAGTGGCCGTCGCGCGGGCCGGCGCGCGATCCTGCGCCGCTCGCGGATCGCCACCGATGCCAGCAGCAGGAGGATGCCTGCCGCCAGCGGCCATTGGTAACGCCCGATGGGGCGCGTTTCGCGCGCTTGGAACTGGTGCTCCTGCATCTTCCGCAATCCTTGCTCGATGATCGCCTTTGCCGTCGCCGGGCCGCTGTCGAGATGGATGTAAAAGCCGCCGGTCGCCGCCGCGATTTCCTTCAGCCGGGGCTCGTCCAGCCGCGATTTCACATAATTGCCATCCGCATCCTTCACGAAATCGGTCCCGCCGTCGGCGTTCGTCACCGGGATGAGCGAGCCCCCCGGCGTGCCGACGCCCACGGTGAAAATCCTGAAGCGCCCATTCACATCCTTGGCCGCCTGCACCGCGTCGTCCTCGAGTTCCTCGCCGTCGGTGAAAAGGATCAGCGCCCGGTGCGAACTTTCGCCGTTGCCGAAAGCGTCGTCCGCCTCGCGGATGGCCGATGCGATGTTGGTGCCGCCGCGCGGGATGGTGCTGGTGTCGAGGTCGGTCAGCGCGGCCTCGACCGCCGAGTAATCGATCGTCAGCGGCGCTTCCACGAACGCCGTGCCGGCAAAGGCGATGAGCCCCGAGCGGTCCCCTTCGTCCGAGAGCGCCTCGATCAAATCATAGCCGGCCAGCTTCGCCTTCTCGAGCCGGTTCGGTTGCGCGTCGGTCGAGAGCATGCTCTTGGACGTATCGACCGCGATCATCACATCCAGCCCCTTGCGTGGAAAATCGAGCGTCTCGTAGCCCACGTCCGGACGCGTCAACGCCAGGATCACGCACGCCAGCCCCAGCAGCGCCAGCGCGAATTTCCAGCGCCTGCGCGGCGTGCTGGCGCTGGCCGCCAGCGTCCCGAGCAGCCGCGCAGCCACCAGTTTTTTCAGCATCTGGTCGCGGCGCGCTTCATTGCGCAGGAAAAGGCCCGCCAGCAGCGGCAGCAGCAAAAACGCCCAAAACCATTCCGGCGCGCCGAAGCTCATGGCAGTTTCCTCCCCACGGTCTGGCCGAGGACCATCTCGATCGCGACCAGGGCCAGCCCGGCCGTGAGAAACAGCGGATAAAGGTCGGTGAATTCCTGGTATTGCTTGTAGTGGATCGTGGTCTTCTCGAGCTTGCTGATTTCCCCGAAGATGTCCTCCATCGATTTCATGTCCTCGGCGCGGTAAAAATGTCCGTCACCGATTTGCGCCACGCGCCGCAATTGGTCTTCGTCGAACTGCACGTGGACGTCCATGTACATCGGCTTCCCATCGGGTCCGAGCCGCGGCGTTTCCGTGTTATCCTCGAAGACCGGGACCGGCGCGATGCCGTTGGTGCCGGCGCCGACGCAATATAGGCGAATGCCGAGCGCCTTCGACGCCTTGGCGGCCGTCTCCGGGGCGATCTTGCCGCAATTGTTCACGCCGTCGGTCAGCAGGATCAGCACCTTGCTTTTTGCCGCGGGATCGCGCAGCCGGTTGAGCCCGGAGATGATGGCGGAGCCGATGGCCGTGCCATCCTCGACCTGCCCGATGTGCACCCTGTCGAGGTTTTGCAGCAGCCAATCGTGATCCATCGTCAGCGGGCTGACCAGGTAGGGGCGGCTCGCGAATGCGATCAACCCGATCCGGTCATCCGGGCGGCCTTCGATGAATTTCTTCGTCACCGCCCTGACCGCTTCCAGCCGGTCGGTCCGCACGCCGTCGTCGGTGATGTAATCCTGGGTCAGCATCGAGCCCGATACGTCGAGCAAAATCATGATATCGATCCCGCTGGCCTGCGCTTCGACGGAGGATTTTCCGGGCCGCTGCGGCTGCGCCAAACCCACGATCAACGACGCCAGTCCCAGGTACGTCAGGCCCGCGAGAAAATTCCCAGCCTTCGATTCCGCCGCGCGGCCCAGCGAGCGCAGCAGGGCCGTCGAGGAAAATTCGACCGCCGGCGCGCCGCCCCATGCCCCGCGCATCCACGCCGCCACGGGCACGACCAGCAGCGCGAGCAGCACCCACGGATGGACGAAGGTGATGTTCAGCCCCGTAGCCATGCGCGTGATTTCGTTCATAGCGCCGCCCCCTTCACAAATAGCACAGCCTGGTCGAGCAGCGCCCTGTTTTCCGCCGAGGTCGCGTCCACGTGCGCGAATTTGATGAGGTCGCAGCGGTCGAGAAAATCGGCCACCAGCCGCTTGTCCGCCGCGGTGAAATGCGGCGAGCGCGCGGCATCGGCGAGAAACTCCGGCGAAGTCTGCTCGGTCGCGTGGAGGGCATATTGCGCGGAGACATATTGCCGCAGGATATCCGAGACGCGGATGCTGAACGTGTAAGGCTCCTTGCGCGCCGCGTCCGGCTCCGCCTCGGCCAGCCGCCTGAGCGCGGTCTCGCGCGGCGTCGGAGGCGGCGGCTTGGGCCTGTTGCGAATGAGGACGACGATGATCGTCACGGCCATGATGAGCAGGTGCAGCAGTATGACGGCCGCCACGACGACCATCCACATCGGGTAGGGAAAGACATCCAGCGGCGGCCGGATGTCGTGGATCGCCGGCGTAGGCGATGCCTCGGGCGCGCCGCCCAGAGAGAATTGCGCCCGCGCCACGCCACTCGACAAAATCAACAACGGCAGGGCCAGCGCCCCGCGGCACACAGAGCGCGCCCTCACAATCGTGCCAGCCTCCGTTCCCTTGTGCGGAAAAACCCCCGCAGCGCCGGGATGTAATCCGAGTTGGTTTGCAATTCGATGGTGTCGATGCCGTGGCGGAGCAGGAGCCTGGACAGCGCCTCGCGGCGTTTGTCGGCCAGGTGCGCGTAGGCGTCCAGCGTGGCGCGGCTCGAGGTGTTGATCTGGATTTGCTCGCCGGTCTCCGCGTCCTCGAGCGTGACGATGCCGATGTCCGGCAGGTCGCGCTCGCGCGGATCGATCGACCGGGATCGCCACCAGGTCGTGCCGCCGCGCCGTCACCGAGAGCGATTTCTCGAATCCCTCGGCCTGAAAATCGGAAATCAGGAAGACCACCGCGCGCCGCGTGACCACGCGGTTGAGGTAATCGAGCGCCGGTCCCGGGCTGGTGCCGCGGCCCTTCGGCTCGAAGAAGAGGATTTCGCGGATCAACCGCAGCGCGTGCGGCCGGCCTTTTTTCGGCGGGATGTAAAGCTCGACGTGATCGGAGAAAAGCAGCAGGCCCACCTTGTCGTTGTTGCGTGTGGCGCTGAACGCGAGCACGGAGGCCACTTCCGCGGCCAGTTCGCGCTTGCTCAGGTCGATGCCGCCAAATTGCCCCGAGGCGCTCACGTCCACCATCAGCATCACGGTCAGTTCCCGTTCCTCGGTGAATTTCTTCACGAACGCGTTGTCGTGCACTCGCCAAAGCGCGCGGTGACGTTCCAGTCGATGGTCCGCACCTCGTCGCCCGGCTGGTACTCGCGCACCTCCTCGAAATTCATGCCGCGCCCCTTGAAGACGCTGCGGTACTGGCCGGCGAAGGTCGTCGGCCACCAGGCCGCGCGTCTTCAGCTCGACATGCCGGATTTTTCTCAGGATGTCCTGCGGTGTTTCCATTGCGCGACCGGACGGTTACGGCACCGGCAGCCCGGCGAAGACCCGCTCGATGATCGTCTCGCTGGTTACATTTCTCCGCCTCGGCCTCGTAGCTGACGATGATGCGGTGGCGCAGCACGTCCGCGCCCACCGCTCTTCACATCCTGCGGCGTCACGTAGCCGCGTCCCTGGAGGAACGCGCGCGCCTTTGCCGCCAGCGTCAGCCCGATGGTCGCGCGCGGCGAGCCGCCGTAGCGGATCAAGCCGTCGAGCTGCAGCTTGTACTTGGCCGGCTCGCGCGTCGCCCACACCACGTCCACGATGTAATCCTTCACCCGGTCATCGATGTAAATTTCGTTCACGATCTCCCGCGACGCGGATGATGTCCTCCGGCGCAACCACTGGCCTCGACATCCAGCCGCGGCGCGGAGGTGCCCATCAGGTCGAGGATTTGCCGCTCCTCGGCCTTGGTCGGGTAGCCGACTTTGAGCTTGAGCAGGAACCGGTCGAGCTGCGCCTCGGGCAGCGGATAGGTGCCCTCCTGCTCGATCGGGTTCTGCGTCGCCAGCACCAGGAACGGATCGGGCAGCGTGTAGGTCGTCTCGCCGAGCGTGACCTGCCGCTCCTGCATCGCCTCGAGCAGCGCGCTCTGCACCTTGGCGGGCGCGCGGTTGATTTCGTCCGCCAGGATCAGGTTGGAAAAGAGCGGCCCGTGCTTGGTGGTGAACTCGCCCGTGCGCGGGTTGTAGATGAGCGTGCCGATGAGGTCGGCGGGCAGCAGGTCGGGCGTGAACTGGATGCGCTGGAAACCGGTCCGGATGCAGGCGGCCAGCGTCTTGACGGTCAGCGTCTTCGCCAGGCCCGGCACGCCCTCGAGCAGGATGTGGCCATTCGCCAGGAGGCCCGAGAGCAATCCGTCGATCAGGTACTTCTGCCCCACCACCACGCGCGCCATCTCCTCCTGGATGGGCTTCACCCATTGGCTGTTCTGCTTTACATGGTTGGTCAAATCTTGCGTTGTCATTTCGGGAAGTAGATTGAAGACAGCGGGAGCGGCGTTTTTGTTCGATATTCCAGATTTTGTGGGGGGCCGGAAATTACTGCTGCCGGGAGGGCGGAGGAAGGAAATTCAGCGTATCGCCCACCTGGTGGGACTCAAAGTCGGGCTTCTCGACATAGACCGTGTAGACATGCCCGTCCGGGGTCCGGACCTGCATGGTGTAAACGCCGTCGACGTTCTTTTCGCTCAGGTTGCCCTGGCCCACGGTCAACTGCTCCTCCGGCTGGGGCTGGAAATGCTTCGAGAGAATCGTTCCCTGGAGCATCGCGCTCCCCGCCACCTGGTGCCCCATGTCGAGGATGGCCCAAAGCACCACCGCCAGCAGCGCCACCCCCACCGCGACGGCGATGGCCACATCCCGCCCGCTGGTGCTCTTTACGACGAACGGCATCTCATTTCGGATTTCGGATTTCGGATTGCGGAATTGAGATTTCGAGCCTGCCGGAGGGCGGGTCTTTCCACCCTACTTCACCCAATGCTGGAAGTTCTTGTACTCCGCCCACGACCGGTCGTTCGGCGCAATGCCGTTACTATACGTGCCGGTCTTGAAATACCAGTCGCGCACCGGGCTGTTATAGGTGCCGCTGAGGATCAGCTTGCCGTCGATCCAGAGATGCCTGTCGCCTGTCGCGGGATTGTAGGAGCCGTTTACGTGAAACCATTTGTTCGCCATATTGGTGGCGAAGACCTTGCCCACGCTGTTGCGCAATTCGCCCACGCCGTGGACTTGCAGGTAAATCGCCTCGCGTCCGCCGCTGTTGCTCTTGACCTGGAAGATGCAGGTCTTGGTCGTCTTGTCGTCAAATTGCACGTCGAACTCGATCTGGTTCTCATGGTCCTGCTGCTTCCACGTCTCCCACCGCATCTCGGTGCGCGGGCCGGTTTTCGAAGTGGGCTCGTGCGGCTTGTCATACCCGAAGACCCAGCAGGTAAAGACGCCATCCTTCGCCAGGAACCGGTCCGCGACCTGCAAATCATACGGCTTCTGTACCGTGTAATGATCGTCGATCTTGTGAAACCCCGCCGTGGGAGAAGTGCCCGACGTGTCCGCGGTGGAATCAAGATCGGAAGGCGAGGAGGGAGATGCGCCCGCCGCCGGCGAAGGGCTTGGCGAACCGAAGGGCCATTGCGCCCAGGCGGCGCCGAGCAGGAGGAAAGAGAGGGTGATGGGGAGGAACCAAATCTTTTTCATGGGGATGAGCTTTATACTATGGAACAAACCCCCGGACTGGCAAAGCGGTTTCCGGAATCTGACTGATTAATTCACGGGTTGCGCTGCCGCCACGAAAGGTCAATTTATTCTGGAGCCGCGGACCAAGGGTGCGCAAGCCTGGCCGCGATAATCCAGGCTCGCAATCCAGCCGGGGCCGCGCTATTTTGCCAATGATGAGCGTCCACGAAATCCTTGCCGAAATCCCGAACCTCGAAAGCCGGGATTGTGCCCGCATCAAGCTGGCGATTGAGAAACGGTTTCAGCAACAGCCGCCGTCCCTGGCCGATTTGCTGGACCCGATCCTCGACGATCCGGCTACAGACCCCATTGACTTGCCCCCGGACCTCTCCACGAATCCCGACCATTTGAAGGGCTACGGACGTTGATCATCGTCGACAGCGGCCCGATCGTCGCACTCATCAATCCACGCGAGCTGCACCATCAATGGGCGCGCGCCGCGATCCGGCAGATCAAGGAACCGCTGCTCACCTGTGACGCCGTACTATCCGAAGCGCTGTTCCTTGTTTCCCGCACGCCGAATGGAATCCGCCGCTTCACGGACATCCTCGCTTCTGGGGCAACTCAATCCGACTTCGCCACCGCGGGGAACCAACGCGAGTTGACTGCCCTGATCCGAAAATACCGATCCCTCCCCATGTCCTTCGCCGACGCCTGCCTTGTTAGGATGGTAGAAATTCACGATGGCGCCGTCGTTCTGACCGTGGATTCCCATTTCCGGGTTTACCGCAAGAATGGCAGTGAGCTTATTTCGGTCTTAATGCCGAGTTGAGCACATCGCTGATGCGACGCCTTCATCTGCGGATAGGTTATAACTCCGGCCAACCCCTCGCGGCACTTACTCCGGCACCTCGATAGTCACGCTTCCCCCTTCGGTTACCGGGACCGAGACCTGTTTGCGGATGATGGTCCGCTCCCAGACGTAGCGCTTCAAGAGCACCTTTAGCGTGGCCGTCAACGGCACCGCCAGCAGCGCGCCGAGCAATCCGTGAAACAAAAGCGACCAGAGGAACACCGAGATGATGACCGTCAGCGGATGCAATCCCACGGCATCGCCGACGATGCGCGGCGCAAGCAGAAAACCGTCCAGGTTCGACACCAGCAGGAAGAGCGCGGTAACCAAAAGCGGATGCTGCCAATCCTGGAAATGAGCGACGGAAATCAGCACCGCCGGAATCCAGCAGATCAGGATTCCGAAATAGGGGATCAATTGCAAAACCGCCACCATCAACCCGATCAAAAGCGCGAATGGCAGCTTGACCGGCCAGAGCAGGAGCAACCCGAGAATCGCCCCATCGATCAACGTCACCAGGATTTGTCCCCGGAAAAACGCGATGAGATAGCTGTTGATTTCCGTCAGGCAGGAAACCACCTCGTTCTTGAACGCGGAATCGCGCAGCGGGAGATAGTCGCTCCATTTGCGCGAGATCATCGCGGCGTCGCGCAGGAAGAAGAAGAGGTAAATGGGAATCACGATAAGCCCGAGCAGGAATCCGACGAAACCGAACGCGCCCTCGAGGGTCGATACGAGAAACGTCAGCACGCGGTCCGGCAGCCCGGGCAATTGGTCCTGCGCCCATTTCTGCACCTGCTGGATCGCCTCGACGAGGTGTGGGTTCTCGGCGTACTGGGACTTGTACTTCGCGGCCAGCGACGTGGCCTGTGCGTTTGCCTTGCCCAGGATGTTCGGGAGCGCGCGACTTAGCTCGACGCTCTGCCGATAGATTTGCGGCAGCACCCAGAACAGGATTCCCGTCAGGAACAGCAGCGCAATCGCAAAGACGAACAACACCGCGCGCGTCCGGGGAATGTTGTGCCTCACCAGCCATTCCACGATCGGGTCCAGCAGGTATGCCAATATCGCCGCCACGGCCAGCGGCATCAGGAACGGCTGCAAGCTGTAGAGCGTGAATCCCACCACCGCCAGCACCGTAATCACCACCCACCCGATGGCCCAGAGCGCGAGCGCCGTCAGCGCCATCCACCATATTCGCTGTTGCGGGGGCGTCGGCGGCGTGAATCCGGTAAACCAACTGGCCATTGGCGTATCCTACATGTGCGCGATCATATTGTCGCCAAACTCCGAGCACTTTATTTCCGTGGCGCCATCCATCAGTCGGGCGAAGTCGTAAGTCACCCGTTTTGCTGGCGATCGCGCCGTTGAGCCCCTTGAGAATCAAGTCGGCCACCTCCGTCCAGCCCATGTAGCGGAACATCATTTCGCCCGAGAGCACCACCGAGCCCGGGTTCACCCGGTCCAGGTTCGCGTATTTTGGCGCGGTGCCGTGGGTGGCCTCGAAGATCGCGTGGCCGGTGATGTAATTGATGTTGCCGCCCGGCGCGATGCCGATGCCGCCCACCTGCGCCGCCAGCGCGTCGGAGAGATAATCGCCGTTCAGGTTCAGCGTGGCGATCACGTCAAAATCCGCCGGGCCGCGTGAGCACCTGCTGGAGGGTGATGTCGGCGATGGCGTCCTTGATGACGATGCCCGCGCCGGGCTTGCCCTCGGGGATTTTGCACCACGGCCCGCCGTCGATCTCGACCGCGCCGAAGTATTGCCTTCGCCGTCTGGTAGCCCCAGTCGCGAAACGCCCCCTCGGTGAACTTCATGATGTTCCCCTTGTGCACCAGCGTCACGCTCTTGCGCTTGAACTTGATCGCGTAGGCGATCGCGCTGTGCACCAGCCGCACGGTGCCGCTGTAACTGACCGGCTTGATGCCGATGCCCACCTTGACGTCGCTGGGAAAATTCGGCGCCCCGACCGCTTTCCAGAATTCCTCGGCGGCCGCCTTGGTGCCGAAGCGGATCTTTTTGAACTCCTTCGGAAACTCCTTCGGCGATGAAATCGAGCACCTTCTGGGCCTCGGGCGTGCCGGCGGCGTATTCGATGCCGGCGTAAATATCCTCGGTGTTCTCGCGGAAGATCACCATGTCCACCTTCTCCGGATGCTTCACCGGCGAAGGCACGCCGGTGAAACCATTGCACCGGGCGCAGGCAGACATAGAGGTCCAGCATCTGGCGCAGCGCGACGTTGAGCGAACGGATGCCGCCGCCGACGGGCGTGGTCAGCGGCCCCTTGATGCCGACGAGAAATTCCTTGAACGCCTCGACGGTGTCGTCCGGCAGCCAGTTGTCGAACTTCTGCTTTGCCGTCTCGCCGGCGAACACCTCGAACCAGCTCACCTTGCGTCTGCCGCCGTAAGCCTTTGCGACCGCCGCGTCGAACACGCGCTCGCTGGCCGCCCAGATATCGGGCCCCGTGCCGTCGCCGCGGATGAACGGAATGACCGGATGATCCGGCACCTGGAGTTTCCCACTGTGAATCGTGATTTTTTCACCCGGCGGCGGAGTGACATTGGTATAGGCCATGGGGGCTGGTGTTAACAAAACCTCCCGGCCGGGTCTGACTATTCCATTTCGGATTTCGGAGTTCGGATTGCGGAATTTAGGGCGCGCCTCGGATTTGGGTGGAGGGTAGTTTCGGTGAGAGTATAAGCTCCAGCCGAAGTGAACCCGGAACCGACCGACGTAGCCGCCATGCGCGAGGAATACTTGCAGCGTCACTTGCGCCGGCGCGACCTGGACCCCGATCCCATCGCGCAATTCAACCGGTGGCTGGCCGAGGCGGTCGAGGCCCGGGTCAAGGACCCCAACGCGATGAGCCTGGCCACCGTCAATGGCGAGGGCCAGCCGTCGGCCCGTATCGTCCTGTTGAAGGGGGTCAACTCGGGCGGGTTTCTCTTTTTCACGAATTACCTGAGCCGGAAGGCTGCCGACCTGGAGGCCAATCCGCGAGCCGGGCTGACCTTTTTCTGGCCGGAACTGGAACGCCAGGTCGCCATCGAGGGGAGCGTCCGGAAGGCTTCGCGGGCCGAGGCCGACGAGTATTTTCATTCGCGGCCCGTGGGGAGTCAATTAGGCGCATGGGCGTCCGAACAGAGCCAGGTTGTCCCATCCCGGGACTGGCTCGAGGAAAATTCCGGGCCGTGGCCGCCCAATACTCCGGGCGCGAGGTGCCGCTGCCTGATTTCTGGGGCGGCTACTGGCTGGCGCCGTCGAGCATCGAGTTCTGGCAGGGTGGGGCCAACCGCATCCACGACCGGCTGCGCTACAGGCGCGAGGGGGCCGGCTGGAGCATCGAGCGGCTTTCGCCGTAATCATGGCCAGGGGCGTCTTCATTTCCCTAATCTGCGCGCTCGTGATCGCGATGCTGGCGATGGGCGGGCTGGCCGCCTACGAGGCCGCCAAGGCCGGCTATCCCTACGCGCTCGTGGTGATGGGAGAAGGGAAGTGGCGAGAAGGGGATATCGATGGCGCCATGGCGGAATTCAATCACGCCATTGCCCTCAATCCGAAACTCATTCCCGCCTACATGGCCCGCGGGCGCGCCGAAAAGGTAAAGCTCGAACTGCCCGCGGCCATCGCCGATTTCACCACGGTGATCGGGCTCGATTCGAAGCATGCGAGCGCCTATTGCTGGCGCGGCTTTGCGCGCCTGTACCAGAGCGATCTCGATGGCGCCATTGCCGATTTCAACCAGGTCGTGCTGCTGAATCCTCAAGACGAAAAGCGGCCCGAGGACCTCGACGGCTTCTACGCTGTGTATGGCCGCCGCCTCGAGGGTGACGCGATGGAGGGCCGCGGCCGCGTCGAGTATTTGAAGGGCGACTTTACCGACTCAATCAAGGATTACAGTTGGACCATCCAATTGTGGCCAAACGTGGCGGCATACTATCTGGCCCGTGGCATGGCCAGGGAGGCGTCGGACGATCTTCACGGAGCGCTCGCGGATTTCGATACGACCGTGAAGCTCAACCCGCAGGACTTCTGGGGTTATTTGAACGGCGCACGCGTGAGGACGGAAATGGATGATTTTGACGGAGCCATCGCCGATTGCTCCCAAGCCCTCAAGATCGATCCCAGCTCGGTCGAGGCTTATGTTGCACGGGGTTACGCGAAGAGTCAAAGCAACGACTGGCGGGGAGCCTTCGCCGATTTCGACAAGGCAATGGCTGTCGATCCGCATTCAAGCGAGGGCTGGTACTATCGTGCTTGGGGCAAAGTCGCTCTTTGGGACTTGAACGGCGCGGTGGCTGACTCCAATCACGCCATCCAGTTGGCGCCAGGGAATCCGGACCGTTATAGGGAACGCGGCATGGTCGAAGGACTGATGCAGGAATGGCCCGACGCCCTGAAGGACCTGCGCCAGGCGCAGATATTGGAAAAGCGGCCGAAACCGCAGGATTACATCTGCGATGACGTTCTGGCTGGCGCGCATTCACATGGGCGAAAATGAGTCTGCTCGCAAGGAACTGGCGGACCATTTCGAAAAGTCCCGGCCAAAGGATTCGAAGAGTTGGCCGGTTCTCGTGGGTCGTTATGCTGCGGGAGACCTCGGCGAGGGTGAACTGCTTGCCGCCACGGCCAATGCGTTGAACTCGAAGCTTGCGCGCTACCGAATCTCGGACGCCTGGTTTTTTATTGGCGAGAAAAGCCTCGTCGCCCAGGACAAGCAGAAGGCGGTCGAGGCTTTCAAGAAATGCGTGGGCATTGGCATCAAGGGCGACTTCGGTTATCAGCTCTCGATGGTGGAACTGAGGAAGCTGGGGCAATGACCATGTGGCTCAGCGGGCCGCGGAGCGACGGCTGGCATATCGACCGGCCTTTGCCGTAAGAAGGTCACATGGGCAGGAAAATCCTCATCGTTGTCGTTTGCGTGCTGCTGGTGGCGATCCTGTCCGGCGTGGGGTACGAGTCCTACAGGCTGGCCGCGCCTTACACGTTCGTTGCCCGGGGCGAGAAGAAACGGCTGGCCGGCGACCTGGATGGGGCGATTGCCGATTACAACCGCGCCCTCGCCATCAATCCCAGGATGGGCGCCGCCTACGTCGCCCGCGGCCTTGCCGAGAAGGCAAAGCCGGACCTGGACGCCGCCATTGCCGATTACACCCAGGCCGTCACCATCAACCCGCAGGACGCCGGCGCCTACTGCCTGCGCGGATATGCCAAAAAGGACAAGGGCGACTACCCCGGGGCCATTTCCGATTTCAACGAGGCGATCGAGCTGGACCCCGGGCTCCGGATAAGGCCGCTAGGCCTGGAAGACAAGATCACCGGCTACGGCCGGGCGCTTGAAGCGAGCGCCTACCAGGGCCGCGCGCTGGCCAGACGCGCCCAGGGCGACAATGCCGGCGCCTACGAGGACCTCGATTTCGCCATCCAGTTCAACCCGAACAGCGCCTTTCTTTACACCACGCGGGGCGCCATCGAGGAGGGGATGGCTAACCACTCGGGCGCCATCGACGATTTCACCAAGGCCATCGCCCTCGATCCCAAAAACGCCCTCCTTTACGTGAAGCGCGCCGAGGCCAGGACCAATTTTGGAGACCAGAAGGATGCCCTCTCCGATTGTGCCCAGGCCATCGCAATCGATCCCAAATCGGCCGATGCCTACAACGTCCGCGCCCTTTCCAGGGGCGAGCTCGAGGACTTTGCCGGTGCGATCGACGATGCCACCCGGGCCATCGCGCTCAATCCGAAGCTCGCTTCCGCCTACTACAATCGCGCCAACGCCAAACGCGCCGGCGGCGATTTTGCGGGATCGCTGGCGGATTGCAACCAAGGCATCGCCCTCTCTTCGACCGTTCCCGCCCTGTACCGTTCCCGGGGTTACGCGGAGGCCCTGATGGGCAAATGGCCCGAGGCGCTGGCCGATTTCCGCCAATGCCACAAGCTCTTCAAGGGCGCCCTGGACGTGAGTGTCATTGGCATCTGGCTGGCGCGCACCGAGCTGGGCGACAGCCAGGGCGCATCGCTCGAGGTTGGGGCGGCCCTGAAGAGGCCTTCCAGGAATGCCAACTGGATCGACAGGATGGCCCGCTACCTTGCCGACAGAATCACGGAAGACGACCTCCTGGAGGCCACCTCCCGCGCGCCCACGCCGAGGCGGGCCCGGGCGGCAATGAGCGATGCCTGGCTCCTCATCGGGATGAAACACCTCGCCGCCGGGGACAAGCAGGCGGCTGCCGGCTACTTCCAGAAGTGCATGAGCGTGGGGCTCAAGTCCAACGTGGACTACCAACTGGCCCAAGCCCAGTTGAAGGCCCTGGGCCAATAGCGGCCCAGCCGGGTGTCAGCCGGCTGACACTTTTGTTCAAAGTGTCACCTTTTTTCCGGCCATTTTCGGTGAACCTTTTCGCAAAAGATGGGTCTAAGCTCTCAGAACCGCTCGATATTACTTGTGATGGCATGTGAGTTGCTAAACCTCAGATCGTCCCAACTAACGGAGCACAGCCCTATGAAAAAGCATCAACGCAAAGCACACCGGTCCCAGCTTTCCCTCGGCGACCTCATTCTCGCCGTTTCCAGTTGCAGCCGCAATTCCCGCGAGGCAGCCGCCGCCGTGGCAGATATGCTCGAAAGCGGCCAGGTCCGCCTTCTGAGCCGCGCCCAGCAGGTCCGCACCCGCAGTTGCTAGTCGCAGTAATTAATCTTTCCAAAGGCCGGAGAGTTCGCGAATTCTCTCCGGTCTGTGATTGATCGATATTCGCTCCCCAAAATGCGCGAGCTCTGGAGCGAGCAGCGCAAATTCGAAATCTGGCTCGAAATCGAGGTCCTCGCCTGCGAGGAGCTTGCGGCGCTGGGCCAGATTCCCGCCGAAGACGCCCGCGCCATCCGTGAGCGCGCCCGTTTTCCATCCCGGAGATCGCCGAGATCGAGAAGCGCACCAATCACGACGTCATCGCTTTCCTGGAGAACGTGGCCGGCTCGGTGGGCCCGGCGGCCCGGTGGATTCACCAGGGGCTGACCTCGTCGGACATCCTCGACACGACGCTGGCCGTGCAGCTCAACGACGCCTGCGCCATCATCCTCGACGACCTCAACCACCTGCGCACGGCCATCGCCGGGCGCGCGCGCGAGTTCAAATACGTGCCGATGATCGGGCGCAGCCACGGCATCCACGCGGAGCCGATCACCTTCGGACTGAAGCTGGCGCTGATGTACGACGAATTCGCGCGCGCCACGCAGCGGCTGGTGCAAATGCGCGAGCGCATCCGGGTGGGGAAATTGTCCGGCGCGGTGGGCACCCATGCGCACCTGGACCCGGCGGTCGAGGCGGCGGTCTGCAAGCGCCTGGGGCTCGTCCCGGCGGCGCTTTCGACGCAGATCATCCAGAGGGACCGGCACGCGGAATTCATGACCGTCATGGCGCTGATCGCATCGAGCGTGGACCGGTGGGCCACGGAGTTTCGCCACCTGCAACGGACCGAGGTGCTCGAGGTTGAGGAATTTTTCGCCGAAGGCCAGAAGGGCAGTTCCGCCATGCCGCACAAGCGCAACCCGATCACCGGCGAGCGCCTCTCGGGGCTGGCGCGGGTCATCCGGGGCAACGCCGTCGCGGCGCTCGAGGACGTGGCCCTCTGGCACGAGCGCGACATTTCCCATTCGAGCGTCGAGCGCATCATTTTGCCCGATTCCTGCACGCTGATCGATTACATGCTGGTCACCCTGGCGAAGCTGGTCGAGCGGCTGCTGGTTTATCCCGAGAACATGCAGCGCAACCTCGAGATCACCAAGGGCCTCTACCACAGCCAGACCATCCTGCTCGAGCTCACCCGCCGCGGCCTCGAGCGCAAGACCGCCTACGAAGCCGTGCAGCGCGCCGCGATGAAGACCTGGCAGGGCGACCGCCCACTCGAGGAAAATCTCGCCGCCGAGCCGGGATCAGCGCCGTCCTCTCGCCGCGGGGAAATCGAAGCGCCTCTGCTCGACGGAGCATCATTTTCGCCACGTCGACGCCACCTTCGAAAAATTGGGGCTGTAGGCCCCAATTTTTCGGATTTCGGATTTCGGAATGCGGATTTCGGAATTTCTCTGAATCCGCGGATTGTGGAACGGCTTTACGCCCGCCTGTTTTTCTGTATCTTGCACGTCCTTTCCAAATGAGGCGCACACCTTTCTCTCCGGCAATGAAAAGAACATTGGCAATCGTGATGCTCGCCGCGATTTTGCCGCTCTCGGGCTGCTCGAAGATGAAGGCGGTTTATCATCGCCTCGTCCGCCTCTTCAAGCACGGGGCGCCCGCCGCGCAGGCGGCAGTCACGCCGCCTCCCGCCGCGTCGCCGGCTCCCACTGCCGCCGTCTTCGCCGCGACTCCGCCGCCACCCGTTGCCACGGCCATCAACAAGAGCGCCGCGGTCATCGTGCTGCTCTATCACCGGTTCGAGGAGCATCCGCGCAAAGGAGACCTGCTGGCCATCACGCCCGAGGAATTCGACAAGGAGATGCAGGAGATCAAGGATAACGGCTTCACCGTGATCCCGATGCAGGACTTCCTCGCCTGGCGCAAAGGGGACAAGAACATCCCTGCAAAGAGCTGCATCATCACCATCGATGACGGTTACCTCTCCGGCTACGACACGGCGTGGCCCATCCTGAAGAAATTCGGCTACCCGTTCACGATGTTCATCTACATCAACTACATCAACAGCGGCGGGAAATCGATTTCATGGGATCAGCTTGCCGAAATGCGCGACGCCGGCGTGGACATCGAGTCGCACACTTATTCCCATTCGAATCTGCTCCATCCTGGCGTCGGCGTCGATGCCACCACCAAGGCGCGCGTTGAGAAAGACATCCAGACGCTTGGGCGCGAAGGCTGGCTGCACAAGGAGATCTTCGATTCGAAGAAGGCCCTCGAGCAGCAGCTTGGCATCAAGGTCGATGCCTTCGCTTATCCCTACGGCGCCGGCTCGAACGATCCGCATGTCCGCGAACTGATCAAGGAGGCCGACTACGATCTGGCCTTCAACGTATATGGCCGGCGCAACGGTTATTCATTCCCGCCCTTTGACCAGATCGGGCGCTACGCCATCGGCGGCGACGACTCGGCGAAGATTTTTGCCGACGCCATGCAAGATGATCGGCGGCGGCGAAAGCGGCGCGCCAGCCACCGAGCCGGCTTACGCCGAGCTGGCCGCCGCGTCTATGGTCACCGTGCCCGCGGAAGGCTCGACCATCAACAATACGCGTCCCACCATCAAGGCCAACCTCGCCACCATGGGCGCCATCGATCCCGGCAGCGTGAAGATGCGCATCAGCGGCCTGGGCATGGTCCCGGCGAAATATCGATCCGGTGACGCAGATTGTCACTTACACCGTGCCCGCGCCGCTGGCGAAGGACACCTACTACGTCTTCATCGACGCCACGCTCGGCGGCAAGCAGGCGGAGACGAAGTGGAGTTTCAATGTCGATCCGGACGCCAAGCCTTCCGCGCCGGATATGTCGCTGCCTGCCGCCACACCGTAATGAAATTCGAAATTCGAAACTCGAAATGGTGGAAAATTCGAAATTCGAAATTCGAAGGGTTTGGCGCGCTTCGCGCGCACGGGGTGGAGAGCCATCGCCCGGCGCTTTCGGCGCAAGGCGCGGAATCGTCCTTACCCCCCCCGGCCTCAACTCACTTCCTTCGAATTTCGAATTTCGAATTTCGAATTTTTCACCATGTTTAGCCAGCTAGGCGATAAGCTTCAGGACATCTTCAAGGATCTTCGCGGTCACGGGACGATCAGCGAGCAGAATGTCAACGACGCGCTGCGCGAGGTGCGCATGGCGCTGCTCGAGGCCGACGTTGATTTTACCGTCTCGAAAAATTTCATCGCCCGGGTCAAGGAGAAGGCGCTCGGCGAGGATGTGTTGCGGAGCGTCACGCCGGGCCAGCAGATCGTCAAAATATTTAACGACGAACTGACCATGCTGCTGGGCGGCGATCAGGCGCCGCTGAATCTCGAGAAGCCGGCGCGCATCCTGATGGTCGGCCTGAACGGCGCGGGCAAGACCACCTCCTCCGCCAAACTGGCCCTCTACCTGAAGAAACAGGGACGGGCGCCGCTGCTGGTCGCCTGCGACTTACACCGGCCCGCGGCCATCGAGCAATTGGCCACGCTCGGCCCAGATCGGCGTGCCGGTATTCACCCCGCCGCCCGGCCTTAAGGATGTGAAAGAGGCGGCGCGTCGGCGCTTGAGTGGGCGGAGAGCCAACAGGGCAACGTGCAGATTTTCGACACCGCCGGCCGGCAGGAGATCGATGAGGCTCTCATCGAGGAGATCAAGGGTCTCAAGGAGTTCCTCAATCCCGGCGAGGTCCTGCTGGTGGCCGATGCGGCCACCGGCCAGCAGGCGGTCAGCGTGGCCACGCATTTCAACGAGGCCCTGGAGATCACGGGCATCGTTCTCACGAAGCTGGACGGCGATGCCCGGGGCGGCGCGGCCCTCTCGATGCGCGAGGTCACCCAGCGGCCCATCAAATTTGCCGGTTCGGGCGAAAAACTCGACCAATTCGAGCCTTTTTACCCTGAACGGCTCGCGGGCCGCATCCTGGGGATGGGGGACATTGTGTCCCTGGTCGAGAAGGCGGCCGAGGCCATCGACGAGGAGGAAGCCGCCCGGATCGAGCGCAAAATACGGACCGCCACCTTTGATTTTAACGATTTGCTGGCCCAGTTCAAGATGATGCGACGGCTGGGCCCCCTGGAAAATATCCTTGGCATGTTGCCCGGGATGAGTAATATGAAGGGCTTTTCGGTTGACGAAAAACAGCTGAAGCGAATCGAGGCCATCGTGCTCTCGATGACGATCCACGGGCGAGAAAAGGCCCGATATCCTGAACGCCCGGCGCCGTCAGCGCATCGCCCGCGGCAGCGGCACCTCGGTCACCGAAGTAAACGACCTGGTTCAACAGTTTAGCCAGATGAGGAAGCTGATGAAGAACGCGGGCAAATTTAAGAAAATGATGATGGGACAGCCCCGTGGCGCCGGTTTCCCGGGGCTCCCGCGACGTTAGAAAAACAGAAAAATTATGGTTTCCATCCGACTCCGCCGCGAAGGCACGAAGAACAGCCCCTACTACCGTGTGGTGGTGGCCGACCAGCGCAGCCCGCGCGACGGCAAATTCATCGAACAGGTGGGCGTGTACGACCCGCGCAAGGCAGGCAAAAACTCGAAGCTCGCCGTCGACCGGCTCGATTACTGGATCGCGCGCGGCGCCAGGCCCTCGGACACCGTCCGCAGCCTGCTGCGCCACGCCAAGGCCGACGCGGCCAAGGCCACGGCCAGCGGCCGCGGCCTAAGCCGTTATTCCCCCGCCGCCGTCCCGGTCACCCCGGGGGAATCGTAATCCTTCCGCACGTGCGGCTTGCGCCCGCTCGTGCCGCTGTCCTACAACATGGGCGTGGAAGAGTTCCTCGAATACATCATCAGGCAGTTGATTGAATTCCCGGAAGAGATGGTGCTCTCGAAAGTCGAGGCGCCAAAGAAGGTCACCTTTCGCCTTCAATTGCGCCAGAGCGACATCGGCAAGGTGATCGGCAAACACGGCCACACCATCGACGCCATCCGCAACCTCCTGAGCGCCGCCGCGGCCCGCCACGGCCAGCGCGTCACCCTCCAGATCGTCGAGGAGGGCGGCGGCGTCGCCGCCGCCGGTCATTAGGCCGGTTTCGACAATGCCATGACCCCGGCCCGCCGCTCCGCGCGCCAGCGTGGACTTGCGCCCACACTTTCACTCGAACCTGAACTTGAACTTGAACCTGAACCTGAACCTGAACTCCCGCAGGGGCGACAGACGCCGCTGATTCTTCGGCACCCCCTGGACCGCCCGCCTCACAACAGCCGCAATTCCCAGCGATACTCCCCGTCCGCCTCGAGCGTCAGCCACGCATACGACCTGGGCGCCCCTTGATTGGGCCGGGTGACGCAGCCCGGGTTCAGGAAAACGGCCCGCCCGATCCGTTCGTTCCGCGGCACATGGGTGTGCCCGTGAAGCACCAGGTCCACGCCCGGCGGCGCGCCCCCGGGCGGGACGTGCACCAGGCGGATGCGCAACCCGGCGCGCGTGAAATCAAGCGTCAGCGGCCACTCCGTCACCGAGTCGCAATTGCCGCGCACCACCTTCAGCGGCTTCCCCGCCGCGCGCAATTCATCCAGCAGCCATTCCCCACAAACATCCCCCAGGTGCCAGATTTCATCCGCCTCGGAGATTTGCCCGGCCAGCTCCGCCGGCAGCTTGTCATGCGTATCCGCGATCACGGCGATGTGGACGGTTTTCAAGGCTCAAGGGTTCGAAAATGACGCGCATTATCCCAGTGGATTTGAAACTTCCAAGGGCCAAAGAATTTGCCTAACCTGGCAGGGTTTCCGCTTTTGTATTGAGCGGCCCATGAGACACTTGGCTGGAGGAGACAATCGATTGTTAAATATCCGGTCAGCGACCGGATACGCGCATTTTTGCGGTGTTTTCCTGATTCTCATCGCCTTGCTCATGATCTCTTCGGCGCCTATGGAAGGGGCGCCGTTGCAAACCGTGTCAAACAATGCAAGCGCGGTAGCCGCGCAACTGAAGCCGCTCGCACGCCTGGACCCGTCGCAAAACCTGCACCTTGCGATCAGTCTGCCGCTCCACAACCAGACGGCGCTGACGGCGCTGCTTATGCAGCTCTCCGACCGGAAGAGCGCGAATTACCGCAAATACCTGACGCCGGCTCAGTTCACCGAGCGGTTTGGGCCGACCCAGCAGGATTACGATGCGGTGATTGCGTTTGCCTCCGCGCACAGTTTGATGGTGACGAAGAAACACTCGAACCGGTTGATCGTCGATGTGGAAGGGAAAGTTTCGGATATCGAGAAGGCGCTGCACGTGACGATCCGAACTTACCAGCATCCGAAAGAGCCCCGGCAGTTCTATGCGCCGGATGCCGCGCCGAGACTCGATCTTGCGACGCCAATATTGGGAATCAGCGGGCTGGACAACCTCGAGCTGCCGCAGCCGCGGGTGAAGGTCAACCCGGCGAAACCGGTCGTGCGCTCTGTTGTCCAGTCAGAAACTCAAACGATGCCCGAGATAGGTTCGGGACCTGCCGGTGGTTACATGGGCAATGACTTTCGCAACGCTTACGTTCCCGCCACCACGCTCACCGGCACCGGCGAGGGTGTGGCACTCGTTGAATTCGATGGCTATCTCCCAAGCGACATTTCCTACTATGAAAACATCGCCGGTTTGTCCTCACCCTATCTCGACAATATCACGGTCGATGGTTTTGACGGCTTGCCTGCGACCGCCACCGGCGAGACGGAGGTCTCATTGGATATTGAAATGGTCCTGGCAATGGCTCCGGGCATTCCCGTAATCCTGGTCTATGAGGCCGGCCCATCGGGCAACTGGCATGATATTCTGAACCAGATAGCCACGGATGACTATGCCGCCCAGATAAGTTGCTCATGGTTTATCCCCAACGGGCCGGCAGATCCCGTGGCGGATGCCATCTTTCAGGAGATGGCAGCGCAGGGGCAATCATTCTTTGCGGCATCGGGAGACGACGATGCCTATACCGGCTTAATCCCGTTTCCCGATGATGACCCCTATATAACACAGGTCGGCGGCACCATGCTCACCACAAGCACAATCGGCGGCGCCTATGCTGGAGAGACGGTATGGAATTGGAATGATGGAAACGGAAGCGGCGGAGGTATCAGCACGCAATACTCGATCCCAACCTGGCAGCAAGGCATCAGCATGGCCGCGAATGGCGGGTCAACCACCATGCGCAACGTGCCCGATGTGGCGATGGTCGCCGATAACGTCTATGTACGGTCGTGCGGCCAGGATGAGAATGTCGGCGGCACCAGTTGCGCCGCGCCGCTTTGGGCGGCGCTTACTGCCCTTGCCAATGAGCAGGCGTCAATGAATGGCCTGCCGCCTGTTGGTTTTATCAATCCGGTCATCTACGCCGCCGCCAATCAGCCGGGGTACGCGGTTGATTTCAATGACATCACAGTTGGAAACAATTTCAGCATCGCCAGTCCCGGTCTGTTTTCCGCGGTTGCCGGCTATGATCTTTGTACCGGCCTGGGCACTCCCGGCGGGAGCGCGCTTGTCAATACCCTGGCGGGCAACCCGGACCCATTACAGATCTCGGGGGTGGCATTCAACGCGGTTGGGTATTCTGGAACCGCCCCAGTCAGGAGAGGGCATCCAATCGCGTACGAATATGCCGCCGTCAACCAGGGAAGCAATAACTACACATTGGTCAATACCAGTGGCACCACCATCGCATGGTCCGCGAGCAGTAATTCAGGCATTGCTTTGAGCAACGGAGGCGGTACGCTCGGCCCCGGCGCGAGCACGACAGTAACAGTTACAGCCGCATTTCCGAATGAATCCACGTCGCCGCCTTGGTACTATCAGTACTCCTATTCCCTTACTTTTACCGATGTGACGACGGGAGTAAGTCAATCGATCCCGATAAGTCTGACTGTCGATCTGGCGGCGCCGATTATGAGCGTTACTCCATTGGCTTCGTTTGGCGCTTCCGGCCAGCCCGGAGGACCGTGGGCTCTTTCGAGTGGAACCTACATGGTTACGAATTCCGGCTATGGATCGATGAATTGGGCCGTTAGCAACACGTCGAATTGGCTGACTTTTTCACCATCGAGCGGTACGCTGGCCTCGGGAAGCTCCGCGATGGTCGCCGCGATCGTTACTTCCGCCGCCGGCTCGCTTCCCGCTGGCAGTTACGGTGACTCGATTACATTTACAAATGTGACCGGGAACACGTCGAATCTTCCGCTCAATGCCACGCTGAATGTTGGGATGCCACCGGTAATTACCAGCGCGACCTTTGTCACCACCCTGCAGGACAATGAATTTCAATACTGGATTACAGCGACGAACAATCCAACGAGCTTTCAGGCCCTCGATTTGCCGGCCTATATGAGAACGGGAATTATATCTATGATGTGCCCGGGGAAACCGGCACGACCGTGATTGGATTGATGGCCAGCAACGCCGCGGGAACCGGCACTGCCGCACTGACGCTGGTGGTTGAGCCCATACCGCAATTTACCGGCCCCTTGAACGTAAGCGGCACCGCCGGTCTGCCGTTCAGCTACCAGATCGCCGCGACCACCGATCCGACAAGTTACTCCTGCCCCTGCGGTATGGTCCCCGGATTGACTCTCAATCAGAATACGGGATTGATCAGCGGCACTGTGCCGGAATATGCGATAGGGCCGGGCTATAGCGGAAGCACGGATGTAGTCACGATTCAGGCATCCAATGCCTATGGGTCGAATAGCGCAGCGCTCTACATCACATGGCATCTGCTGACTCCGGTCATCAACAGCGCCTTGAGCGTTACGTCTACCGTGGGATCGCCATTCTATTATTATATTTACGCCAGCCATGACCCATCGGAATATAGCGTATCCGGTTTGCCGCCGGGACTCAGACAGAGTTTCGACATCAATACCCTCGTTAGCGGCACGCCGACTGCCACTGGGACGTCCGCAGTTGCGCTTGTCGCTTCGAACTGTCAGAACTCAGGCAGCGCGACCTTGATCATTACCGTGGCGCCGCCTCCATCGTCGTTTAATTCATGGCAAAACCAATTCTTTACTCCCGCGCAACTCGCGAACCCGGCCATCAGCGGTGAAACCGCCGCGCCCGCCGGAGATGGCGTGCCGAATTTGTTGAAATACGCGTTCAATGTAAATCCTACGGCCAATGGGACCCAGGCGGAGCCGAAGGCGGGGACGGTAAGTATTGGAGGGGTGGAGTATCCGACGTTGACTTATCAGCAGGATATCTACGCGACGGATCTTACCTTTACCCCCGAAGTTTCAAATGACCTTCAGCACTGGTACTCTGGAGCGGGATATATCGTCCCGGTGAGTGTTACGCCCGACGGCAATGGAGTGACCGATACGGTGGTCATCCGGTCTGCCGCACCGGCCGCGGCTCAAGCGCAGTTCATGCGGTTGACCGTCACCGGGCCGTAGCGCAAAGAGAGCGCCCCTTACGCAGCCGACATTGGCTGCTTGCTCGAGGCCTTGGCCTTGACGTGCGGGAGCATCTTCTGAACGGCGGCGTCGGCGGTGAGGCCGTGCTTTTTGCGCAGGATATCGACCGAGCCGTGCTCGATGAACTGGTCGGGCCAGCCGATGCGCACCACTGGCGTCCGGATGCCGGTGTCGTTGAGGTACTCGATGACGCCGCAGCCGAAGCCGTTGTGCAGGACGTGGTCTTCCATGGTGCAGATCACATCGGCGCCGCGAGCGAAAAATTCGATGAGGCCGGTATCCAGGGGCTTGATCCAGCGGGCATTGATGACGGCGGTGGAAATGCCGCGCGATTCAAGCTGGCTGGCGGCTTCCTGGGCGACGGCGCACATGCCGCCGAGGGCGAAAATGGCTACCTGGTTGCCATGCTTGAGGACCTCGGCCTTGCCGATTTCGAGGATGCGCGGCGTCTCCTTCGGTTTGACGCCGGCGCCGACGCCGCGCGGGTAGCGGATGGCGATGGGGCCGTCGCTGTAATGCGCCGCGGTCCAGAGCATATCGACGAACTCATCTTCATCCTTGGGCTGCATGTGGACGATGTTCGGGATGTGCCGTGAGGTAGCCGATATCGAAGAGGCCGTGGTGGGTGGGGCCGTCGTCGCCGCTGAGGCCGCCGCGGTCCATGCAAAGGACGACGTTGAGGTTTTGCAGCGCGATGTCGTGGATGATCATGTCGTAGGCGCGCTGCATGAAGGTCGAGTAAATGGCGAGGAAGGGCTTGAACCCCTGCACGGCCAGGCCGCAGGCGAAGAGCGCCGCGTGCTCCTCGGCGATGCCGACGTCGAAGTATTTGTCGGGATGTTTCGAGGCGAAATGGACGAGACCGGTGCCAGTGGGCATGGCGCCGGTGATGGCGACGATCTTGTTGTTGGTGTCGGCGAATTTGACGAGGGTCTTGCCGAATATCTCCGAGTAAGTGGGCGCTGAGACCGGCGCGGTGCTGCCCGGTCTTCGGTTCGAAGCGGCCCAGGCCGTGGAACTTGTCGGGCTGCTCGAGCGCCGGCGCGTAGCCCTTGCCCTTTTGCGTGAGGATGTGGAGGAGCACCGGCTCGTGCTGGGTCTTGAGGAACTCGAAGGTGCGGATGAGGGTCTCGCATGTCGTGCCCGTCGATGGGCCCGTAATAGCGAAGGCCGAGGTCCTCGAAGAGCACGCTGGGGAGCGATGCAGGTTCTTCATCGCCGGCCTCGACCTTGTGCGCCAGTTTCACGGCCGCCTTGCCGCCGATGCGCTCGACGAAATGGGCCGCCTGCTCATGCAGGTGCGCGTAGGTGGGGTGGGTGGTGATCCTGTTGAAGTAATGGGCGATGGCGCCGACGTTTTTGGCGATGGACCACTCGTTGTCGTTGAGGACCACGATGAAGCGGCTTGGTGCGACGCGGCGACGTTGTTGAGCGCCTCGTAGGAGATGCCGCAGGTGAACGCGGCGTCGCCGGCGATCGCGACGATGTGCTCATCGGTGCCCGCCTTGTCGCGCCCGACGGCCATGCCGAGCGCGGCGGAGAGGGCGGTGCCGGCGTGGCCCGCGCCGTAGCAATCATGCTCGCTTTCGCTGCGGAGCAGGAAGCCGTTGAGGCCGCCGTACTGGCGCATGGTCTTGAAGCGCTCGCGGCGGCCGGTGAAAAGCTTGTGGACGTAGCCCTGGTGGCTGACGTCGAAGACGAACTTGTCCTTGGGCGTGTCGAAGACGCGATGGAGGGCGATGGTCAGCTCGACGACGCCGAGGTTTGGCCCCAGGTGGCCGCCGACCGAGTTGGGGTTATCCTCCGAAAGGATGCTGACCAGCTCCTCCCGGACCTCCTGAGCCAGGAGTGGCAAGTCCTTCTCGTCGAGCTTCTTGATGTCCGAGGGAGAGTCAATTTGATCGAGGATACGCATGGTTTGAACGGCTTTTTCTTTAAAAGAGACGCGCGGCGGGGTCCCCGGCGCTGGTCGAATCTCCCTCCATACCAGAACCTTCCGGCGGCGTCGAGGGCGGGATTTGCTCCGGGTTTTGAACCGTTTCAACGCCGGTCGGCCGGCCCCGCGGCGTCCCGGGTGATGGCCTCGAGGCGTTTCTCGGCTTCCTCGAGCCGCTCCGAGCAAAACCGGACCAGGCGCAGCCCCTCCTCGTAGTGGTCCATCAACTGTTCGAGGGGGAGTTCGCCGGTCTCCATCTGCGCGGCGATTTGCTCGATGCGCTCGAGGGCGGACTCGAAGGTCTGCGGGTTCTTCTTTTGGGCCATGGTTATTCGGCTGCTGCCGACCAGCGGTTGCGGTCGGCGTAGAAGATACACTCGTTGTCTATGGGGAGCACGGTCACGGCCTGGAAGGGGAAGCGCCGGGTGTCGACATTGCGCATGATGAAGGAGGACCATTCCATGTATTCGCCCTTGGCGATGTCCGAGAAAAAGCGGGAGTCGCCGGTGACGGGGGTGAGATAAAGGCCGACAATCGGGTTATGGAGCCGGTTGTAATCGTGCATATCCATGAACGTATCGGTTTTCAGCGGCAGCCAGAGGCATTCGCGGTCGGCGTACCAGGCGACCGCCCAGGGCATGTCCGAGGTGATGATTTCATTCGGCTCGGTCCAAACGCCAAGCGGGGCGATGTAGGGGGGCACATAGGGGGGCCATTGGACGCGGCCGCCGGCGGTGAGCAGGACGTGGGCCTCAGGGAAGAACGAGACGGTATAAAGGAGGCCGAAAAAGGTCCAGCGCACCACGCGCAGGTCGAGGCTCAATGCGGGCCGCTCGTTGGCAAGTCGGGTCCAGAGCACGAGGATGAAGGCCAGCCCGTAGCAGATGCCCAGGGGGATGAAGAGCAGGTGCAGGTCATTTGCCTGGATGGGCCCATCGCCCGTAAGGCCGAAGAGCGACATGCCGAATATGGCCCCGAGCCACATGAAAAAGAAGCACCAGCGGAACGAGGCCGTTTCCGGGCGCTTGAAGAGGTGCAGCATCGAGACGAAGAAGATCGGCGCGATGGGCGAGTGGCCCAGGTAGGAGTAGATATTCGAGAACTGATCGATGGTCTGGGCCTCGACCTTTGACCGGAACCAACTGAAGGTCAGGAAGTTGGTATCCAGCGTCGTCGAGCGCATCACCTTCGATTCGCTGCCGATCAATTGCCCGAAACCGGAATTGAGCGCGACGCCAAAGGGGTTGCCCGTGAGGTGGTAGAGCCGCAGCAGCCACGGCAACTCCATCCCAAGGACGATGAGCAAGGGAATCCAGGCCGGATGCAGGAAGGCGCGCATCCACCATTCCCCCTCGCGCGGGCAAAAGGCGAATGCCATGTAGAGCAGGGCGCCGAGGAAGATCCAGATGGCCAGCCCATGGGCCAGCACCAGCAACCCGAACCCGACGCCGGCGAAGAGAGCCAGAGCAGGTAGTTGATTCCCGCGTTACGGTTCTCGATTGCCCGCAGCATGCAGTAATTCACCAGCGAGAAGAGGAACACCATCAGCAACTGCGGCAGCCCGGTCTGCGAAAACTGCCAGAACAGATCGCAAGCGATGATCAGCCACATGGCGCGAACCGCCAGGCGGTTGTCGAACAGGCGCCTGGCAATGGTGAAATTGACCCCGACCGATGCGATGAAGAAGAGAAGCGACACCCCGGCGATGACGCGGTCGCGCGGGTAGACCACGTCCTTGACGGTCATTGGGCCGGCGCTGGTGGAAAGGTCGCCGAGTGTCGAACTGATGAAACCAATGGGAATATGGGGACCGACCACCCCGAAGACGTAGGCGGCCACGTTGTGGCACTTAAAGATGAGGCAGTTGAGGTAGGGATTGAGCGGGGCGTTGTAGGTATCCGGAACGTCACCCGCCGGGAAATGGCCAAAATGCCGGACAAACTGGGCGTAGGCGAGGGGACGCAGGAATTTGGTCGTAAAGCCATGGCCGGTGGCCAGTTGCCGCCCGATCTGCGCCTGGTCCATGCCCTTTGCGTCGCTCAGCCCCTTGAACTGACTGAAAATGACCACGAAATAGAGCAAACCAAAGACGGCGAGCAGCAGCACCGCGCGAATAGGCCCAACCCATCCCCCTTCTTCGAGGGCATGGATGAAGGCCTGGACTCTGGTCTCGTTTGCCATAAGGGTGACTGGGGGAGGGTCAACTCATCCGTTTTTGGGTGAGCAGACAAGAAGAATTGCTGTGGGCCCGGGGGAATGCCTTCCGGGGCGAAATCATCGGGTGCGCACAAGGGCGAAATCGCCGTAGAACATCACGCATCAGGACAACTAACCGTGAGCGACGATTCCCGCAATGGCCCGCGGTGAAATCGCGGAATAATACCGACGCGGCGGATGTGTCAGGGGGAATCCGAGTCGGGCGGGGGTTCGGGGGGTGGCTCGGGTTGGGATTCGCGCAGGGCTTTGAGCTTGCGATGGAGGGTGCGGCGGCTGATGCCGAGTTTTTTCGCGGCCTCGGTTACATTGTTATCCGTTTCGGCGAGGGCGCGTTCGATGAGGCGCTGCTCGGTATCCTGCAAGTTATAAGGTTGCGAAGTAGAGACGGGGATAAGTCCGCGCAGCTTATTGCCGGTCGCCTGGCGGATGACCGCCGGCAGGTCGCGCAAGGTGATGCGCGGGCCGGTGGCCATGACGACGCCGTGCTCGACGGCGGTGCGCAACTCGCGGACATTGCCGGGCCACTCATAGGCGAGAATGGCCTGCATGGCATCGGAGGTGAACTCCCGGAACGGCTTGTTATTGTCCTGGGCGAAACTCTTGAGGAAGGCATTTGCCAGGAGGGGGATATCTTCCTTGTGCCCGCGCAGCGGCGGCATGGTGATATTGACCACGTTGAGCCGGTAAAAGAGATCGTCGCGAAATTTCCCCTCGCGCACCAGGCCCTCGAGGCTCTTATTGGTGGCGGCGATGAGCCGGACATCGGTCTTGAGGGTTTGATTGCCGCCCACGCGCTCGAACACGCCGGGATCGAGCGCGCGAAGGATTTTGACCTGTGTATTCGCGTCGATCTCGCCGATTTCATCGAGGAAAAGCGTACCGCCGTTCGCCTGCTCGAAACGGCCCGCCCGGCGCTCGGTTGCGCCGGTATAGGCCCCTTTCTCATGCCCGAATAGCTCGCTTTCGAGTAACTGCGGGGAAAGCGCGGCGCAATGGACGGCGATGAACTTTGACTTGTTCCGGTTACTTAGATGATGGATCGCGTGGGCGATAAGTTCCTTGCCCGTGCCGCTCTCGCCTTCGATGAGGACCGTCGCGCGCGTCGGCGCGATTTGTTTGACGGTATCGAAGACCTCCTGCATCACGGCGGAATTGCCGATGAGGTTCTCGAGCCCGAAGTGTTTCTCGACCTGTTGTTTGAGTTCGCGGTTCTCCTTTTCGGTATCGCGGCTCTGCAAGGCTCGCTGGATGAGGATTTCCAGCCGGTCGATGTTGATGGGCTTGGTCACAAAGTCGTAGGCGCCGTGCTTCATCGCCTCGACGGCCGTATCCACCGAGCCGTAGGCGGTCATCATGATGCAAATGGGCGGATGCGGCAGCCGCAAGGCGCGATCCATGAGTTGCATCCCGTTCTCGCCGCCGAGCCGCAGGTCGGTGACCATCAGGTCGATGGAATCGTTCTCGAGGACGCTGATGGCGCCGGGGATGTCCGACGCAACATAGACGTTGAATTTGTCTTCGAGGGCGGCGCGCAATCCCTCGCGCGTGTGCCGCTCGTCATCGACAATGAGGATGGTGGGAGACATGGGGAGGAAATTTCAGGCCGCGTGCGGCGGGGCGGGGACCGAGCCCTCGGCCAGCATCCGGATTCTGCGGTCGCGCAGCGGCAGGCGGATGGTCAACTCGAGGCCGCGGCCCTGATTGTTCATGATATCGATTTCCCCGGCATGCTCGCGGACAATGCGCCGGACGATGAGCAAGCCCAGGCCGCTGCCGCTCTGCTTGGTGGTAAAATAGGGATCGAAAATCTTGCTCATATTCTCGGAGGGGATGCCGCCGCCGGTATCGGCGAAAGTGACCGAAACGTAATCCTCATCGTGGTCTGTGCGGATGCGGAGTATGCCGCCGGACTTCATCGCCTGCGCGGCATTCTTGATGATGTTATAGAAAGCCTGCTTGATCTGGTGGCGGTCCAGAGGCAGCGGCGGCAGGTCCTCGCGCAGCTCGGTCTCGACGAGGATGTCGCGATCGTTGAACTCCGGAGCGAGGAACGAGAGCGATTCCTGCGACCAGGATGTTGAGGCTCTCGATTGTCATGTCCAGCGGCGCGGGCCGGATGGCGCGCAGGAATTGGGTCACGATGTAATCGAGCCGGGTGATTTCCTCGCGCGCGACACGCAGCGATTCCTGCAACTCCTTCGCGTCATTCTCCGGCAGCCGGCGGATTTTGCGCTCCATGAGCTGGAGATGAATCGTCAGGGAATTGAGCGGGTTGCCGATTTCGTGCGCGACGCCGGCGGCCAGCAGGGTGAGGGCGTTGAGCCGCTCCGACTCGATGGTCTGCTCGGTGGAGCGGCGGGTCTCCGTGATGTCGCGCAGGATGATGGCATAGCCGACCAGGCCGGAGGACTTCGCGCGGGCGTCGCCGAGGGCGGCGGAGCGATTTTGAGGGCGGCTCGGCTTCATCCTCGCGGCAGGCGAGGGAAATGGGCGCGACGTAGAAATTGATGAACCGGTTCTGCGGATAGAAACCTCCATGTCGCGGGAGATGATGGTCTCGGAATGGGCGAGCGAGGCCAATCGAGCCCGGCGATCCGGTCGGAAATCGGCGCGGCCCATGCAATCGTCGCGGTTGAGCCCGAAGAGGTCGCAGGCGGCATTGTTGATGAAAGAGATGTTGCCCTGGGCGTCGGTGACGATGACGCCCTCGTGAATCGCGTTGAAGATGGTCTCGAGGAAATCCTTTCTCATCGGGCCACGCGGAGAAGATAGTTCTGGACATCCTCGGGCCGGATGCGGCCGATGCGCTCGATGAGTTTTTCGAGGAATCCGCAGGTCATAGGGGGCAATTTCGAAATTCGAAACTCGAAATTCGAAGTAACTGGCGCGCGGCGTGCGCATTGGTTGGTGGTAAGTCCAAATATCCTGGAGCCGAAGGCTCACTTAGTTCGAATTTCGAATTTCGAATTTCGAATTTATCCGTTATCTCCGCCATGGGTCAGGATAGTTTGCGGCCGGTTCAAACAGCCACCGGCTCCGGGCGCCGCTTGTGCCAGTCGGTCTATTGCTCGTAGGCGTTGGCAATGCCCAGCAGCATCGCTTCGTCAAAAGGTTTCCCGATCAATTGCAATCCGATGGGGAGCTCGGCGCCGTCGACCTTTGCAAAACCGCATGGAATCGAGATACCCGGGTTGCCGGCGAGGTTGGCGGCGATGGTGAAGATATCGGCGAGATACATCTTCAACGGGTCGCCCGTCCGGTCGCCGAGCTTGAACGCGGGCTCGGGGCTGGTGGGGCAGATGATCGCGTCCACTTTCTCCGAAAGCATTTGTAAAATCCTGCCGGATCAATGTCCGGACTTTCTGCGCGCGCAGGTAATAGGCATCATAGTAGCCGCTGCTGAGCACATAAGTGCCCAGGATGATGCGCCGCTTCACCTCCGGGCCGAAGCCTTCCTCGCGCGTCCGCCCGTAATGATCGAGCAGGTTCGCCGGGTTTTCCGCGCGATAGCCATAGCGGACGCCGTCGAACCGGGCCAGGTTCGCCGAGGCCTCGGCGGTGGCGACGATATAATAGACCGCCACGGCGTACTCGGTATGCGGGAGCGAAACTTCGACAATCTCCGCGCCGAGCGACTCATAATGTTTGATCGCCGCGCGCACCGCGGCATCGACCTGCGGATCCATCCCCTCGATGAAATACTCGCGCGGCATGCCGAGCCGCAGGCCCTTCACGCCGCGGCCGAGTCCCGCGGTGAAATCGGGCACCGGCTCGGCCACGCTGGTGGAATCCTGCGGATCCTGTCCGGAGATGGCGTTGAGCAGCAGCGCCGAATCGCGGACGGTTTTCGAGAACGGGCCGATCTGGTCCAGCGACGAAGCAAAGGCGACGAGCCCGAACCGGGAGACGCGCCCGTAGGTGGGCTTGAGCCCCACGCAGCCGCAGAGGGCCGCAGGCTGGCGGATCGAGCCGCCGGTATCGGTGCCCAACGCCGCGTACGCTTCGCCGGCGGCCACCACGGCAGCCGAGCCGCCGCTCGAGCCGCCGGGGATGCGCGAGAGGTCCCAGGGATTGGAGGTGGGATGGACGCTCGAGTTTTCCGTCGAGGAGCCCATTGCAAATTCGTCCATGTTCGTGCGGCCAAAGGGGATCGCGCCCGCGGCGCGCAGCCGGGCAATGGCGGTCGCATCGTAGGGGGCGACGTAGCCGCGAAGGATTTTCGACGCGCAGGTGCAGGGCTGGCCCTTGACGTTCAGCACATCCTTGATGGCGATCGGCACGCCGCCGAGCGGCAGCGTCACGTCCGCCTGGACGGCGGCGTTGCGGGCCTGATCAAGGTCGCGCTTGAGGTAGCCATGGATGAGCGGGTCCACGGCGGCGATGCGGCTCTCGAGGGCGTCCAGGGCCTCGACCGGCGACGCGGCCCGGGTGCGAAGCTGCTCGCGAAGTTCGGTGACGGTGAGGGAGGCGAGGTCCATGAAGGGATTGCCGGATGGGAGGCCTTACTCGACCACCTTTGGTGACCGAAAACAGCCCGTTAGCCTTGCGCGGCGCGTTTGCCAGGGCGGTTTCGGCGTCAAACCAGTCGCGCGGCACGTCCGGGCGGAAAACGTTGAACACCGGGCTGGCGTGGGCTGTCGGCTCGACGCCGGAAACGTCGACCTGCTTCAGTTTCTCGACGTATTCGATCACGTGGCCGAGTTGCGACTGGAAAGTGGAGATTTCCTCCTCGGTGCAGGTTGATCCGGGCGAGCTGGGCGGTATAGCGAACGTCGAGGGCGGGGGCATGCGTGAAATGCTGGTGGGTGAAACGCTAACGCGTCCCGGCGGCTGCTTTCAACCAGCAATCACGCGCAATTGACCGGCAAATCCCCTCTCAGCTTCCCCATTGCCAATGCCAATAGCTCAGGAGCCAGAGGATCATGAAAGAAAGCGCGATCAGAAGGGCAAAGAATATGAGCCGGGTCTGGCGGCGCTCGGCCTTGAGCGGCCGGCGGGCGCGCCTCGACCCGCCGGGGAGCGGCTCGAAGCGGGTATCGGTCAGCGTGGTCGAGTTGAGCCGGTAATGACCGCGGGCGCTGCGGTCCGCCAGCAGTTGTTCGCGCTGGGCCTTCTCCCGCTCGGCCTTGATGCGCGGCGCCTCGGCGATGACCCGCTCGTAGAGTTCCATCTGCTGCTGGAGCTTCTGCTGCTGGGCCAGCAGCTTTTGCTGCCGATCATCCAGGGGGCCGCTGGATTTGCTGGGACGGCGGCGTGAGGCCATTATTTAGCGAAGAGTGCGCAAAGAGTGATGATGAGGGCCACGCCGATGACCAGGATGGGCAGGGTGAACGCGAAACCGCTCTTGAGCCAGTAGGCGAAGTCGCGCGCCGGCTCGTACGTGCTTTCGGCGCCGGGGGTCGAGGCGGACAGCACATCCTCGTTGATTTCCGCGCTGATGACGGCCCGGCATTTCGTGTACTCGGCCCGGGCGTCGTCCACCGTGCTCAGGGCGCGGTTCAGTTCCTTGTTGATGTCGGTGTTCTCCCAGGATTTCGGGTTGATCGCCTCGATGGTCTGCAGGTGCAGGGCAAACGCCTCGTTGATCGAGCGCAGTTGCTCGACGCGCTTCTGGGCGTCGTAAATCTCGCGCTCGAGCACCACCAGCGCCCGTGTGAAGTTGTCCACCATCTCCGTCTTTCCCTGCTGGAACTGCTCCTGCCGGCGGCTCAATTCCTCGAGCTCCCGCTTCTGTTTCTCGATTTGTTCCTGCTGCCGCTTGAGATGGATGAGCTGTTCCTGGGCTTTCTGCACCTGGTCGTCCAGATGCTCGATGGAATCTCCCTCCTCCAGATTCAGCAACGGATCGGTTTCGCGAATGCTTTCAGGGCTGGACATTGTCGGGTGTGTCGGGTGCCGAGCGTGGCTTGCGGCGGATAGTGAATCCAGGCGCGCTAAAACTCCAGATTTTTCACGCGCCGAATTGCGAGAAAGAGCGGGACGAAAAAAATCGCGACGCTGAAAATCAGCGCGAGCGTGAGCGCGAGCCAGTCCGGAATGATGAAATGGATCGACGCAGCCTGCCGCAACCCGGGGATGGCGACGAGGCTCACATAGACCACGACGTAGACGAAACTGACCAGCAAACAGAGCGTCCCGCCGAAACCGGAAACGATCTTCGACGGGTTGTCCTCCTTGAGATTCGGGAAGAGCGCGCCCAATCCCACCGCCAGCCCGCAGAGCGCCGCGCTGGGCAGGGCGGTCGCCAGGTCGAAGAAGAGGACGCGATGCCACGAGAGGCTCAGCATCATGCTCGACGCCGTCATGATCGTCACCGTCACCAGCGTCGCGGCCACGCAACTGAAGCTGAATTTTTGCAGCAGCACCATGCGCATCCCGATGGGCGAGAGCCCGATGATCCAGAGCCGGCGCCCCTCGAGGGAGAACTGCGGGAAAACGAAGCGCGTGGTCAGCGTCGAGAGCGTCAGCGTGCAGGCGGCCAGGTTCAAATGGGAGATCAGCGATTGCCAGAAGGCGCTCTGGTAATCGAGCGTCACGTTGCGCAGGTTGAAGACGTAGATGCAGAGCAACCCGAAGAAGATGAGGAACTGCGTCCATTGCGTCGGGTCGCGCGAGAAAAGCCGCGCGTCCTTGAGCGCCAGCGCCCGGACCGGGCGCGAGGCCCACGGGATCATTTGGAAGAGCGCCTCGAGGAACGGGCGCCCGTCTTTCTTCCGCCGGACCAGCAGCGCCCGCCGCCGGTCGCGCACGGCCCGCGAGGCCACGGCCGTGCACCAGCTCCCATAGAAGGCGCGCGCAGCCACTTCGTAGCTCAGCAGCAGCCCCATCAGCGCGCTGCTGAGCAGCACCAGGAAGAAGAAGCTCCCCTTGCGCAGCAGCCCTTCGCCCCATGCGAGGACCGATTGCGCCATCCAGGCGCTGGGCAGGTAGGGGTTGAGGCTGAACCGCGTCTGGCGCAGCATCGCATCCACGGTGAATGCCTGCGTCGCCTGGGCCACCTGCGCGTTGGACACCGGCTTCACGGCGGTGGCAATCCAGACCAGCGCCCCGATACCCGCCGCGAAGAAGAGCCACTTCGCCCAGCGCACGGAAAAGAGCCTCACCAGCAGCAGGATGGCCCACGAGCCGACCGCCGCCGGGATGATGACGAAGGGAAGGAAGGCGGCCGCCACTTCCGCGTAAAAGGGTACCCGCGCCTCATTGACCCATCCCCAGGCCGCCATCATCGGCGCGCTCAGGAAAAGGAGCGCCCAACTGGCCAGCACCAGCGACTCGAGCAGCTTCCAAAGATAAACGTCCCGCGCCCGGATCGGCAGCGAAAGCAGGAAATTCGTTTCGCGATTCTTGAAGAGCGAGGCGTACCCGATGATCGCGTTCGAAAAGATGAGCATCGCGAAGAAAAAGCTGAAAACCAGGTAGAGAATCCGTTGCGCCAGCAGGCTGCCGACCAGCGGCAGCCGATGAACGAAGGAAAGCCCGGTGTAGATGAGGTAATAACCGACCCCCAGGTAGCCGGCGCAAAACGCCCCGAGCACGACGATCATCAACCGCGACTTTTTCCGGACCGCCGCAAGCTCCGCCCGCACGGTGAGCAGGCGGGCCCAGAGGACGAGGCGTAGGACGCGGAAGGACATGGGAGGAATTGCTGATTGCTGATGTGAGATTGCTGATTGAAGAGTACGCGGACGGAGCGGTAATTCCATTCCGAGATTTGAGACCCGGTCGTGCAGCTTGGGGAGGGGGATTGGGGTGATCGGGAGGCGGGCGCTTCCTAAATAAACGTACACGTTAGACGCGTCGCGTTTGCGAGGCGCTCGAGGTATTGCTTGCGGGTGATTTCCGTGGCGCCGAATTGCTTGAGGTGAGGCGTGATCCATTGCGTATCGAGCAATGTGAAGCCGCGCTGGCGCAGCCGCTCGACCAAACCATGGAGCGCCACTTTCGACGCGTCGGTCTCCCGGTGGAACATCGATTCACCAAAGAACGCCCCGCCGACGGCCACCCCGTACAAGCCCCCAGCCAGACGCCCCTCGCACCACGCCTCGACCGAATGGGCGAAGCCCCGCCGGTGCAGTTCGCAATAGCTCTCGATGATTTCCTCGGTGATCCAGGTTTCCTCGCGCAGCGCGCAGGCCCGGATGACCTCCTCGAACGCCTGGTTGATTCGCACCTCGAAAACCCGCCGGCGCAACACCCCTTTGAGCCCATGCGGCACATGAAAGGCGTCATCGAGCGGGATGATCGCCCGGGGGTCGGGAGAAAACCACGCGATTTCGCCGTCCTCCATTCCCATCGGGAAGACGCCTTCGAGGTAACCCTCAATGAGAAGAGTGGGCGAGATCATTCGGATTGCTGATTGATGATCTCAGATTGCTGATTGCGAATTGTGGCGGATCGAGCTGCCCCGTGCATTCGCCCTTTCTCTCCGGCGGGTGCGGCGACCCAGGTTTAAAAGGACATTCGAAAGTCCAGTCAGCGGTAGGCCCTCCTCCACCTTGATGATGATCAGGCGGAGCGTGGACTTGAGTTTTTCCGGTTCGGTCATGCGCGGCTGCCTCGCCTTTAGTCCCAAACAAAATGCTCGAGCCGGTAATTGGTCCGCGTGTTTCCGGGCTTCGGCGCTGCGGGGGCCTCCGGCCTGGGCGATTTTTTCGAGGATCGAGATGGCGCCGGACCATTGGGATTTGTCCTCGAGCATCTCGGCGGCGGCGTAGCCGGCTTTCTCGAACCAGAAAAAGTCCGGCTGCTGCTTCTGCGACGCGGCGGAGTGGGAGTTGAGGACGTCGTAGTAGGCGGCGAGCGCCGGGTCCGCGAGGCCCTGCCTGGCCAGGCAGCGGCCCTTTTTGAAAAGTGCTTCGTCGCGCCAGGAGGCTGTCGCGTCGGGATCGTCCTTGATCTGGTCATAGAGCGCGATGGCTGCCGCGTTGGCATCCGTGCCCGTAGCGGTGGGCGATGCCGAGGGCGCCGGCGCGGGCGAGGCCGCTGCCGCCGCATCCGCCTCGCCGGCGATGAGGCAATCGGCTTTCCCGCAAAGCGCGGCGAGTCGCAACTGCGTATCGGGATTCGAGCGGAGAATGGTGTCGTAGAAAATAATGGCATCCTTGTTGTTCCCGAGTTGCGCCTCGAGCGCCGCCTGCTCCTGGCGCGCGTAGAGCCGTAGCGGTCCGGTCCCGTTGGCCACGCGGTCGTAGAGGTCGAGCGCGTGCTTGATGCCCTCCGTGCTCATCGCGCGCACAGCGGATTGCCCGGCGAGGATGAGCGCCTGGTCGGCAAGCGGATCATTGGGGCTTTCCTGCGCCAGGTTCTCGAATTGCGTCTGCGCGTTCGCAAAATCCTCCAGCCGGAAATAAACCTGCCCCAGCTTCATCCGCACCTGCGGGCGCAGGGCCGAGTGGGGATAATCCTTGAGGAATTGCAACCCCAGCCGGATCACGGCGTCGTCCTTGCGGTCCTTCGCCGAGTCGGCGATGAAAATGGCCAGGTAATCGTCCCGCTCGCGCGATGGATCCGAGGGATCGACGGTGAGGTAGGCCGCCTTCAGCAAATTGCCCGCGCCATCCATGTCGCCATCGGCGTAGACCAGCTCGGCGAGCGCGAGGCGCGCCTCGGGCACGCGGCGATTGTCGGGATAATCCCGGATGAAGGTCTCGAGCGTGGCGGGCGCGCGCGGATCGTGCGAGCGGGCTTGAAGCAGCCCCTCCTCGAAGAGCAGCCCGTGCTTTTCGTCGTTGTCCGGCAGCGCGTTGTAGTCTTCGAGGAAGCGGTCGTAATTGCCGAGATTCGCCCAGGCGAGCGCGGAGTCGTAAGTGGCCTCGAGCCAGAGATCGGACGAGCGCGGCGCGGCGTCGTGAAAGGTCTCGGCGGCGAGCAGGAATTCGCCCTGGGCGAAGTAGGCGTTGCCGGTGGCGATCTCCCCACGCGCCCGTTCCTCGGCGTTATTGCTCGAGCGCATGGCGCCCTCGAATGCCGAGATGGCCGTCGGGATGCTCGATCTTTCCAGGTAAAGCTGGCCCAGTTGCATCCATGCGTCGAAGGCGTAGGGATGGCGCGGGTAGGATTGGATGAACTCCGTGTAGGCGCGGATCGCCTTTTCCTGCCGGTCCTGGTTTTGCAGCGAGCGCCCCAGGTAATAGCGCGCCAACGCCGCGCGCCCCGCCGGCTGCTGCTGTATCCAATGCTCGAGCTGCGCGTCCGACGGGCCGCTCTCGGCGGCGTAAATCCGGCTCAACCGCCGGAACATATCCTCGAGGTAAGGGCTGTCCGGGTAATCGGTGATGTAGTTTTCGAGCACGTCGTCGGCGACCTCGTAACCATTGAGGACGATGATCGCCTCGCACTTGCCGACAGTTGCCGCGGCGTGCAGTTCGGCCGTCAATCCGCCCGGGTTGTTGAGCAGCTCCTCAAAATCCTCGAGCGCCGGCGCCGCCTGGTCCTCGGCCAGATAAATCCGCCCCTCGATATATTTGGCCCAGTTCTTTTCGATCAAGCTGGCCGGCTTCGCATTCGCGACCAGTTTGCGCGCGGCATCGATCCGCTGGTCCTCGATGGAAAGCTCGGCGAGCCGCAATTGAACGAGGGTGGAAGGGGAGCGCTTTTCCATCACCGCGAGGACGTTTATTGCCTCGCGGGTGCGGCCCAGCGTTTCGAGCGCCTCAGCCTCGCCAATGGCCGCCGCGTCGCGCAAATCGGGCGGCCCATCCTCGGCCACCTCGCCATAAAGCGGCTCCGCGTCGTCCCAGCGGTCCAGGGCCGAAAGCGCCTCGGCTTTCCAGAATCGCTCGGTATCGGTCGACGGAAAATCCAGCCGGGCGAGCGCGCCGGCGGCGTCGCCGGAATCGAGGATGGCGTGGGTCAGGTCCATTTCCGCCCGCTGCCGCGTCGCATCGTCAATGGATGGATTCGACGCGAGGAATTCCTGGAGTTTTTCGATTGCGACTGTCGGGAGATGGGAGTCGAGCGCCGATTCCGCCGAAAGGATGGGGGTGGGAGTTTGCGCGTGAAGGCGAAGCGGAGCGAGGAGGAGAAGAAGGAAAATTCGAAATTCGAAATTCGAAATTCGAAGTATTTGCCGGGCGCGAAGCGCCCGGATTGGGACGAGACGCGGCGAATTGCGCCTCTCTCCCTTCGAATTTCGAATTTCGAGTTTCGAATTTTCCATTATTTCGCCAGATGCCTCCTCAGGTAGCGCCCCGTATGGCTCGCCTCGATCGTCGCCAGCTTTTCCGGCGTTCCCTTTGCAATGATATGCCCGCCGTAACGCCCGCCGTCGGGCCCGAGGTCGATGACCCAGTCGGCGCATTTGATGACCTCGAGGTTATGCTCGATGATAATGAGGGTATTGCCGGCGTCGCGCAGTTTCATGAGGACCTCGAGCAGCTTGTGGATGTCGGCGAAATGGAGGCCGGTGGTCGGTTCATCAAGGATATAAACAGTGCGCCCGGTGGCCTTTTTGGCAAGCTCGGCGGCGAGCTTCACCCGTTGGGCCTCGCCGCCGGAGAGCGTTGACCCGCTCTGGCCCAGCCGCACATAGCCCAGTCCCACGTGGTCGAGCGCCAGCAGCCGGTCGGAGATGGTGGGCACGTTGCGGAAGAAGCGCTCCGCCTCGTCCACGGTCATGTCGAGGATATCGGCGATGTTGCGCCCCTTGTAGGTGATCTCGAGCGTCTCGCGGTTGTAACGCCGTCCGTGGCACACCTCGCATTCGACGAAGACATCGGCCAGGAAATGCATCTCGATCCGGATCATCCCCTCACCCTGGCAATGCTCGCAGCGCCCGCCCTTGACGTTGAACGAAAAGCGCCCCGAATCATAGCCGCGCACGCGCGACGCGGGCAGGCCGGCGAAGAGCTGCCGGATCGGCGCAAAGGCGCCGGTGTAGGTGACCGGGTTGGACCGCGGCGTGCGCCCGATGGGGCTCTGGTCGATGACGATTGCCTTGTCCACGTAATCGAGGCCGTGGATTGCCCGGTAGGCGCCGGGTCGGTCCTTGGCGCGGTAGAAATGCCGGAAAAGTGCCCGGCGCAGAATGTCATCGACGAGCGTCGATTTGCCGCTGCCGGAGACGCCGGTCACGCACGTGAGGCAGCCGAGCGGAAAGGAGGCGTCCACGCCGGCCAGGTTGTTTTCCGTGGCGCCGTAAACGGTGAGCCATTGCGAGGGCGTGACGCGCCGTTTCGGGATCGGGATTCGAAGCTGGTGGGTGAGATATTGCGCCGTGAGCGAGGCCGGGTTCTTGAGCACTTCCTCGACCGAACCCTGCGCGATGATCTCGCCGCCGCGCACACCCGCCCCGGGGCCGAGATCGAGCACGAAATCCGCCGCGCGGATCGTTTCCTCGTCATGCTCGACCACGATCACCGAGTTGCCCAGGTCCCGCAGCCGCCGCAGCGTGGTGATGAGCCTGTCGTTGTCGCGCTGGTGCAGGCCGATGCTTGGCTCGTCCAGCACGTAGAGCACGCCGGCCAGCCCCGAGCCGATTTGCGTCGCCAGCCGGATCCGCTGCGCCTCGCCGCCGGAAAGCGTGCCGCTCTCACGGTCGAGGTTCAGGTAGCCGAGCCCGACTTCCACCAGGAACCGCAGCCGGGCCAGGATTTCGCGCGCGACCTCCGTGACGATGAGATGCTGCTGCGGCGTCAGCACCAGGTTTTCGATGAATTCGCGCGCGTCGGCCACGGTCAGGCTGCAAAGCTGCCGGATGCTCAATTCCGCCGGCGCCGGCGGCCCGCCATCCTTTGGCAGCAGCCCGGTCACCGTCACGGCCAGGATTTCCGGGCGCAGCCGCGCCCCGTGGCAAACCGAGCATTCGCGCCGGCTCATGTATTGCCGCAGCCGGTTGCGGGTCAGCTCGCTTTCCGTGTCCTCGAAGAGCCGCTGCATCTGGGCCACCAGGCCCTCGAATGGTCGGTCCACGCTGGTCTCCTTCGCCCCTTCGCCCCATTGCATGTGGATCGGCTCGTCGCCGGTGCCGAAGCAGAGCGCCTGCTTGAATTCCTCCGGCAGGTCCGCGTAGGGCGCATCCAGCGACGCATGGTAGCGCGCCGCCAGCGCCCTGAGGATGCCGCCGTAGAAGTGCTGCATCCGCTTGCTGGTGCGCTGCCATGGCGCAATTGCCCCTTCGGCGAGCGTCTTTTGCTGGTCGGCGATCATCAGTTCCGCGTCGAAGAATGACTCCGTCCCGAGCCCATGGCAGGCGGGGCATGCGCCCAGGTGGCTGTTGAAGGAGAAATGCTTCGGCGTCAGTTGCGGCATCGTGAACTCGGTCTCCGGGTTGCAAAAATCGGTCGAGTATTTCAGTTCCTCCCAGGCATCCGGACGGTCCGGCGTCTGGCGCAGCACCAGCAGCCGCGAGCCGCCCCACTTCAACGCCGTGTCGATGGAATCCGCCAGCCGTGACCGGACCCCTTCGCGCACCACCAGCCTGTCCACCACAATCTCGATGGAATGCGCCTTTGCCTTGTCCAGCTTCACCGGCTCGCTCCCCAGCTCGATGATTTGCCCGTCGATCCGGGCCCGCACGAATCCCTCCCGCTTGATCCGCTCGAACACATCCCGGAATTCCCCCGTCTGCCCCCTCACGATTGGCGCCAGCACGATGATCTTCGAGTCCGGCGGGTAGGCCTCGATCCGGTCGGCGATCTGCTGTGCCGTCAGCTTGTGGATCGGCGCGCCGGTCTTCGGGTCGTGGGGCTGGCCGGCGGAGGAATAGAGCAGCCGCAGGTAGTCGTAAATCTCGGTTGTCGTCGCGATGGTCGAGCGTGGATTGGAGGCCGATCCCCGCTGCTCGATGGCGATGGCCGGCGACAACCCCTCGATGAAATCCACCTCCGGCTTTTGCATCTGGTCGAGGAACTGCCGGGCATACGCGGAAAGGCTTTCTACGTATTTGCGCTGCCCCTCGGCGTAAAGGGTATCGAACGCCAGCGACGATTTTCCCGAGCCGCTCAGCCCCGTGATGACCACCAGTTTCTCACGCGGTATTTCAACCGTGAGATTCTTCAGGTTGTGCTGGCGGGCGCCGACGATTTTGATGGCCTCTGCGGGCATTTTTCTCGTTTTGGTGAAACCCACTACCTAAACACAGCCCGCGGCCACTTGCGAGCCCGGAGAACCGGGTGCAAGTTCCTATTCCTCTGGCACGAATAGCGCTTACACCTCAACCACATGGAAAATCCATCCGTCCCCAGCAGCGAAGTTCTCGCCCTGCACGAACGCTTCCGGGAGATAAAGCACTCGATCAACAATACGGTGGCCGTATTCATGGCCCTGTCCGAGCTTGCCCAGAGGAATCCCACCCATTACGAGAAGCTGACCCAGGCGGTCCTGACCCGCTGCCCCGACATCGTTTCCCAGTTGCAAGGATTTCAGCAGGAACTCCTGGCGAAGGTGAAGCCGGAAGGGGCCGGGAAGACGACGCCCCCCATGTCGGGCCGGTTGTAGGGGGACTTCCGACCCCGGTTAGATTTGGTCGTTTCCCGATATTATATAGCCCAACGGCTCGATTTTTATCAATTTCGGCCCCAGGAACGGCAACTTTTGGCAAGAAAAGGCGTTTTTTTACTAAAAAACAGGTGAATTTTCTCGGGAAATCCACCGTCTTATGCTAAGGCGGGAACCGGCACGGAACTGGCTCCCGTAAATACAGCGTAAATACTTTGAACGAAATCCATCCGAACCTGTCGAAAAAACCGAAAACTTAATGGCGTTAACCAATTTCCCGCCGGCTTTCCCGAGGCGAGCAATAAGCACGCGCCAAACGAATTAAAAGTAGAAACCCAAACTCAAACAGGAGCACGCCCCGCGTGCAACATATGGCTGTTGACGATACAGAATCAGGAATCAAAATTTACCTCCGGGAGATCGGGCAAATCGCCCTGCTGACCCCGCAGGAGGAGATCGCGCTGGCCGCGCGCATCAAAAAGGGGGACAAAGAAGCGCGCGCCATCATGATCCGCGCGAATTTGCGGCTCGTTGTGAAGATCGCCCACGACTACAACAACCTTGGACTGCCTTTGCTGGACCTCATTTCCGAAGGCAACATCGGCCTCATGAAGGCCGTCGAGCGCTTCGACCCCGCGAAGGGCGGCAAGCTTTCAACCTACGCCGCCTGGTGGATCAAGCAGTCCATCAAGCGCGCCCTGGCCAACCAGAGCAAGACCATCCGTCTGCCGGTGCACCTCGTGGACAAAATCTCGAAGATGCGCCGCGTGGCGCTGCAGATGAGCGAGGAACTGGGCCGCGAACCGACCGACGAGGAGCTGGCCGAGGAAGTGGGCATGGCCTCGGCGAAGGTCTCGCAGCTCAAGACGGTCTCGATCCGTCCCGCCTCGCTGGACGCACCCATCAGCGACGACGATACCACCGAGTTCGGCGAGATCGTGGGAGACGAGGAGGCGCTGACGCCCTTCGAGCAGTTGCGTGACCGCAACCTGCGCGACGAGGTGGCCGATTTGATCGCCGTGCTGGACGAGCGCGAGAAGAAGATCATCTTCTCGCGGTTCGGCCTGGATGGCGGCAAGCCGAAGACCCTCGAGGAAGTGGGCCGCAAATTCGGCGTCACCCGCGAGCGCATCCGCCAGTTGCAGAACATCGCGCTGATGAAGCTGCGCCGGGCGTTGCAGAAAAAGGAAAAGCCTTCCGACTTCGTTCACAGCGCCAGCTAAGGCCGTAAAAAAAGCTGGCGCCTAATCCAAAACGGGGCGCGTGGCCATCCGGCCACGCGCCCCGCTGGCTTTTTCCCCGGGCGGCCCGGTGAAGCGGCAACAGGGATTGAACAGGCCGCAAAAGTGAGCTAGAAATCGGTGCGAATGAGCACAACGGAAATCCTCGATGAGCTTGGCAGACTGGAACCGGCGGAACTCGAGCTGATCTACCGCCGGGCGATGGAGCTGCACCGGGGCCTGGCAATCGAGGCGAGCCCTGAACTGCTCGCCGCCATCGATGAAGCCGACGAATCGCTCGCAAGGGAAGGCGGCGTTGGAATCGACGAGGCTCGCCGTATCCTGGCCTCGTGGACTACAAAGTAATCATTGCGCAAGCGGCGTTGCGCGATCTGGAAAAGATCAGCGCGTACATCGCCCGTCACAACGCTGGTGCGGCGCACGCTTTTTGTCTCAAGATGCTGGAGGAGGCCGAATCGTTGCGAACATTTCCGGAGCGGGGCGGCTTGATCGTTGAGCGGCCCGGCGCGCGGTTCGTAGTGGTCGCTCCCTACCTGGTGGTTTACCGCATTGAGGAGCAGCTTCATGTCGTGAATGTCCTGCGGTTTTGGCACGGGGCGCGCGAGCGTGTGCGGATGCGGTTGTAATCTGATCGATGCTGCCATGCGGGCCTTTGCGGCCGCATGAGGCCAAAAAAGCTGGCGCAATCGCCGGCGGCGGTGGCAGCCTGCCCCGCTCGATGTCCATCCTGAGCAAGCCCATCCGTGCAATTCAGCGGGAGTGGACCATTTTTTTGGAGACGGTGGGGTCGGCGGCGTTCCGGGAGCTGGCGCTTTGGTGCCTGCCAGCGCTGATCCTCGGAGCGATTGCCCGCGTGGCGCTCGAGGTGCATTTCCCCTACGGCTATTTCCAGGGGGATACGCCGGACTTCCTCGTCACCGCGGAGCGATTCGTCCGCTATCACGGGCTGGTCATCCATGGGAAAAAGGCGTTCCTGGCGCCGGTCCTCTTCGCGATTCCGTTTGTGATCCATGTGCCGGCGCTGATTGTTATCCCGCTGGCCCAGCACCTGGCTGGGCTGGCGGCGACGCTGGCGGCAGGGGCGATTGTCCGCTGCTGGTTCAGGTTGTGGAAATGGTTCATCGTGCCGGTGACGGTCATCTATACGCTGAATCCCGCGCTGCTCTGGTATGAGCACGCGCTGCTGGCGGAATGCCAGTACCTCTTCTGCACGACGGCGCTGGCGCTGGCCGGGACGCTGCTGGTGCGCCGGCCTACGTTGCGGCGGTTTGTGTGGCTCATCGTCGCGCTCTTTTTCACCGCCGGCTCGCGGCCCGAGGGGAAGCTGTTCGTCGCGTTTGGAATTGGGGTGGTGGCGCTGGCTTACCTGGGCGATTGGAAGATGTGGCTGCGGCGATGCGCCGTGATGCTGGTTTGCGCGGCCGGCATCTGGATGTGCAGCCGCAACACCCAGGCCGGCCTGCTGCTCTATGCGACGGTGCTGCCGCTCGCGCCCGATGTCTCGCACGTGGCACCGGGAATCGAACCGTACATCGCGCCGTTGCGCGCGCAGCCGGGCGCGCAAAAGGCGACTGTGCGCACCAGCCTCAACAGCGTGGAAAAACACCTCAACGACGCCGTGCGGGACTACCTGAAATCGCAGCACAAAGGCAGCGGCGACCGCCCGGTCGGGGCGCTTTCGGAGAAGCTGGCCGTCGAGGCGATGCGCCGCGAGCCGCAACTGCTGCCGGCCATCGCCGCGAACAAATTCCTGATGACCTGCCGGCCCAACCCCGGCGGCGATTTCACCGCGACCAGCGGCGCCTTCACCGCCTACTGGATTTACGACAAGCAGATGGAGGCGCTCGCGCGGCGCAAATTCATGAAACCGCTGATGAAAGGCCTGACCGGCCAGGCGCTCACCACGGACCAGGACGTCGCCGCCTTCCTGCATGCTCATTTTCAGCCGCTGGCGCCCGATTGGTTCAGCCCGCTTCAGGACGCCTGGAGCCGGGCGACGCTGGGCCTGCAATGGGGCTCCCACGGCGCGGACAAGCGTTTCATCCCCGGCTGGCCGGCATTTTGGCTGGTGGCCGCCGCGGGGATGCTGGCGGCGCTCATCCCGCGCGACCGGCTTTGGCGATTCCACCTGCCGTGGCTGGCGGCTCTTCTCGGTGTCTGGTTTGCCGTGATGCTCACCGGCGTGGTCAATCCGCGCTACCGGTTCGTATTCGAGCCGTTCTGCTGGTTTTACGCGTTCCTGCTCTTCGATTTCCTCTGGAGCGGCATTGCGGCGCTGGCTAAGGTCGCGCGCGAGCCGCGCCCCGCCCGTCCATGACCAAGTCCCTCACCATCGGCATTCCCTGCTATAACGAGTCAATCACCATCGGCAAGGTGATTACCGATTTCCGCGCCGTCTTTCCCCAGGCGCGCATCCTGGTCATCGACAATGCGAGCACGGACAACAGCTCGGAGATCGCGCGCGCCCACGGCGCCGAGGTGGTGAGCGAGCCGCGCAAGGGCAAGGGCTACGCGGTCCAGCGCCTCTTTTGCCTCACCGAGTCCGATTACCTCATCATGGTGGACGGCGATGACACGTATCCCGCCGAGGAGGCGCTGAAGCTCATCGAGACAATCGAGCGCGAAGGGGGCGACACCGTCGTGGGGCGGCGCACCAGCAGCGAGCAGGCGGCGTTCAAGACCGCGCACACCTGGGCAAACCTGGCGCTCTGCCGGCTCATCGAGCTGCTGTTCAACGCGCGCTGCGGCGACCTTTTCTCCGGCTACCGGCTCTTTACGCGGGCATTTTACCGCAACGTGCCGATGCTGGCGAAGGGCTTCGAGGTCGAGACGGAGTTGGCGATCCAGACCATCGACAAGGCGTTCGTCCAGCGCGACGTGAACATCTCCTTCCGCAGCCGGCCCGAGGGATCGTTTTCGAAACTGAACACGTTTACAGATGGTTTCCGGGTGATGCGCGTTATCGTGACGGTGTTGAAGGATTTCCGGCCACTGCTCTTCTTCTCGCAGATCGCGCTCTTTTTCTTCCTTTGCTCGGTCGTGGCCGGCGCGTTCCCGATCATGGACTACCTGCGCATCCGGTACGTGCTGCACGTGCCGCTGGCGATCCTGGCGACCGGCCTGGACATGCTGGCCGCGCTCTCGCTGGCGTGCGGCTTCATCCTGGACACGATCGTCCGTTACGAGCGGGAGCAATTCTTCCTGAGGATGCGCGATTTCAAGGATGCGCCGCGGTGAGGGGGGAGAGCGTTGGTCGCGGCGCATCGGGCAGCCGTGTTTTTGGGGGAATGCCTTCGGTCGGGCCATTCCCGCCGAAATTTCAAACATCTCAACGCACGATCTCACCAAAAACAACTCGTGAATAGGGCCTACGCTATTCGGCACACATGCCTGTAAGAAAACACATCCTTAACTTGATTTCGTCTCTCTTCCCCAAGCTCGACACGAACTTGGTGACGGGAGCTCCAAATTTCATACACCTTGGTGATGACGCCGCGATTTGGGCCAATCAGGATGCAGATTGTGTCACCGGATTTATATGGGGCGCCCTGCACCTTTTCGGCGATTGCATTAACGACAATTCCAAGCGTTATTGGGCCTACCAGGCAACCGAGTCCAAATATACCCGCGGTGCCTAGCAATCCGAATAGGTCAAACCAAATATCAGCGAAGAAGTACAACTTGGCCGGACGTAACACCAGGAAACCGCAACGGCGACGATCCCAGCACCTATTGAACATATTTTGAGCGAATAGGCTAAGCCGTAATTTAAGGGTTTCGGCCTCCGTGCCATACTACCTCTATGGTAGCAGGAGTGACACAGCCCTCAAGAATTGATTTCCAGGGAACTCCATTCTCATCGCCTCGATGTGACTGCTTTTGAGGACGAATGGGCGCTTAAGCATTTTCGTCGTTGGCGGTAAGATGCGCCATGACAGTTGAGGAGCTTGAACGAGAGGCGCTGAGGCTGCCGAGCGAGGCCCGTGCCCTATTGGCCGATCGCCTGGTGGAGAGTCTGGAAGCCGCGGAAACGAGCCGGATCGACCGGCTCTGGGCGGAAGCTGCCGGGCGCCGGCGTGATGAGGTGCGGCAGGGGCTGGTGCAGACGATTCCGGGTGACGAGGCTCTTGCACGAGTTCGGCGCTCCCTCGGGCGATGAGGTTTGCGCCCGGTTACTGGAAACACCGAGCCCGCTGATTCACCGCTCTTTTGCATTGCGTTCCTGCGTCTGCGATGCTGACTTGACCCTCCCTATGTCGCAGCAGCAGCCACCCAAGACCGATCCCCAGCGGATGGAAAAAATCGTCAGCCTTTGCAAGCGGCGCGGTTTCGTTTTCCAATCGAGCGAAATCTACGGCGGGCTCAACGGCGCATGGGATTACGGCCCGCTCGGCGTCGAGCTGAAACGCAACCTGAAGGATTACTGGTGGCGCGTGATGGTGCGCGAGCGCGACGACGTGGTGGGCATGGATGGCTCGATCCTGATGAACCGCACGGTCTGGAAGGCCAGCGGCCACGAGGAGACTTTCACCGATCCGATGGTCGATTGCCGCAACTGCAAGACCCGCCTGCGCGCCGACCAATTGCCCGAGAAGGATGGCGCGCGCTACTGCCCGAATTGCGGCAGCCGTGACCTGACCGAGGCCCGCGCATTCAACCTGATGTTCGTGACGTATGTCGGCGCCACGCAGGATGAATCGTCCAAGACCTATCTCCGGCCCGAGACGGCGCAGGCCATCTTCGTGCAATTCAAGAACGTGCTCGAGGTGTCGCGCAAGAAACTGCCATTCGGCATCGCGCAGATCGGCAAGGCGTTCCGCAACGAGATCAACCCGCGCAATTTTACCTTTCGGTCGCGCGAGTTTGAGCAAATGGAACTCGAATATTTCTGCGCGCCGGACCAGGGGCGCGGGCTGCTCGAGTACTGGCTCCAGGAGCGGCTCAAATTCTATGAGAACATCGGCCTGCCGCGCGAGAAGCTGCACGTCCACGAAATCCCGGCCGAGGAGCGCGCCTTCTATTCGCAGGGCACTTACGATATCGAGTTCGAGTTTCCCTTCGGCATCCAGGAGCTCGAGGGCGTCGCCTACCGCACCGATTACGACTTGACGCAGCACATCAAAACCAGCGGCAAGCCGCTCGATTACTTTGACGAGGAGACCAAGCAGCGCTTCGTCCCGCACGTGGTCGAGCCTTCCGCCGGCGTGGACCGCACCGCGCTCGCGCTCATCTGCTCCGCTTACGACGAGGAGACGGTAACGGATGAAAAAGGCAAGAGCGAGACCCGCATCGTGCTGCGGTTTCACCCGCGCATCGCGCCGGTGAAGGTGGGCATCTTCCCGCTGCTCAAGAACAACGAGCACTTGGTGGCGAAGGCGCGCGAAATCAGCAGCCTGCTGCGCCCGCACATGATGACCTTCTACGACGAAGGCGGCGCCATTGGCCGGCGCTATCGCCGGCAGGATGAGATCGGCACCCCGTTTGGAATCACCGTCGACTTCGAAACGCTGGGCGAGAAAGGCCCCGAACTGACGGATACCGTCACGCTCCGCCACCGCGACAGCATGAAACAGGAGCGCGTCGCAATCTGCGACCTGCTGAAGCTGCTCCTGCCGATGGTTACCTGAAACCTGTTTTCCAATCCCCCTCAAATTGAAATCCCACCATCTCATTCTCCCCCTCATCCTCATGCCGATCATGGCCTGCGCGTCGCCGGAGCGGTTCTATATCGGCGCTTACAGCGGTCCCGGCAAAGGCGAAGGCATTTATACCGGCGTCCTCGATTCCGACACCGGCAAACTGGGCCCCATTACCGTTGCCGCGAAGACCGACAACCCGAGTTATGTCGCTCTCTCGCCCGATGGCGCCAACTTGTACGCCGTATGCTCCGACAGCGGCGGCTCCGTCTCCGCGTTCAGCGTGGGCAAGGATGGGACGCTCACCTTCCTCAACAATGTCGCCGCAGGCAGCCCGGGCAATTGCTACGTCTCGGTCGATCCGTCGCGGAAAAATGTGTTCGCCGCCAATTACAGCGGCGGCAGCATCGCCTGCATCCGCATCAAGGAGGACGGCAGCCTCGGCGACCGCAGCTCGCTGATCGCCTTCCATGGATCGGGGCCGAATCCGGACCGGCAAAAGGGGCCGCGGGGCCACTTCGTCGCCACGGACAGCAGCGGAAAATTCCTCTATGCGTGCGACCTCGGCACCGATCACGTCTGGAGCTTTCATTTCGATCCCTCGACCGGCGCGATCGGGGCAATGACCGATGGCCAGGGGATGGTGCCGCCTGGCAGCGGCGCGCGGCACCTGGCATTTGGCCCGGGCGAGAATTTCGCCTACGTAAACGGCGAGATGGGCCGCAACGTGACCGTTTTCAAACACGATAAATCGACCGGCGGCCTCACGCCCATCCAGACACTGCCGCTCGTCCCCGACGGCGCGCCGGACAAGACAATCACCACCGCCGAAACCATCTGCCATCCCTCGGGCAAATGGCTCTACATTTCGAGCCGGGGCGACGATATCCTCGCCGTGTTTGCCATCGGGGCGGATGGGAAACTGACGTTCGTGCAGGATGTGCCCTCGGTGGCAAAATTCCCGCGCGGTTTCGGCATCGATCCCACCGGACGCTGGCTCGTCTGCGCCGGGCAAAATGGCAACGACATCGCGGTGTTTTCCATCGATCAGGCCTCGGGCAAGCTCACCCCCACCGGTGAACAGGCTGCCGTGCCCGCGCCGGTCTGTGTGATGTTCGCCCGCCCGGGCGGCGTGTAACGGACAGCCTCCGGGCAAAACGCTGACTTCTGCTCGACGGGGACCGGTTGCCCTCTTATATTGCCACTGTGCCGCCCCCCGGCGGACCTTGTCATCCCCAAGCCCGCGTAGATGCCAGACCAGCCTCAGTCCCATTTCGACCGGTTTCTTCGCCCGATCCTGGCATCGCGGTTCATCACCATTTCGGCGACCATCCACCTGCTGATCATCCTGCTCTTCGGCAGCAAGGTCCTGTTCAATCGCTACGTCGAGCCGCCGGACTTTCAGGCCAGCGGCGACGCGGGCTCGACCGATATCGCTCCTGCGCCGCCCGTGCCGCCGCCGGACTCGAACCTGCCGCCGGCCCCCTCGATGGGCGCGCCGCCGCCGCCCGCCGCCGCCAGCATGATGGCGCTCACCTCGCTCAATACCACCAACGCGTCCTTCACGATGCCGGTGCCGGACATCGCGCCGCCGACGATCGGCACCCAGCTCAACACCCAGACGCAGCAGTTCAGCAACGGCACATCGGTCGAGTTGCCGCACCAGATGTCGGGACGCGGCGCGGGCAACCGCGAGGGGATCGGCCAGCGTTACGGGGAATTGCCGGAGGCCGAGCAATCGGTGCTGCGCGCGCTGCGCTGGCTGCAATCCCAGCAGCATTCCGATGGAAGCTGGGGCAGCAACAAATACCGGGGCGGCTTCACCGGTCTGGCGTTGCTCTGTTTCCTGGGCCACGGGGAAACGCCGCAGACCTCGCGCGAATTCGGCGTGGTGGTGAGCAATGCGATCACCTTTCTGGCCAATGAGGCCAATCGCAACGGGGGCCGGATGAGTTTCTGCCACGATTTCGACGAGCAGGATTCCCCTTACCAGCACGGCATTTGCACTTATGCGCTCTGCGAGGCTTACACGATGACCAAGGATCCGAAGCTGATTCCGATCGTCCAGGAGGCCGTCGGGTACATCGTCAAGGGACAGCGCGACGACGGCGGCTGGGCCTACAACTACGACCTGACCGGCGGCGAGACCAAGTATGGGCCCAAGAGCGATACTTCGGTGAGCGGCTGGCAAATCCAGGCGCTGAAGGCCGCCCACCTGACCGGCCTGCCCGGCATGGACGCCGAGGTCCGCCCGGTGCTGGACAAGTCGATGAAGAATCTGGACCGCGTTTTCAATGAAAGGGATGGCACGTTTGGTTACCGCAAGTCGGGCGACCGCACTTACACGCTCACCGGCGTCGGCGTGCTCTCGAAGTTATTCTGGCTGGGCCGCCCCGATCACACGGTGCATGAGGGCATCAAGAACATGGAGTCGCGGGACCTCAATTATGGCGGCGCCGATTGCAACCTTTACACCTGGTATTACAACACGCAGGCCTGCTTCCAGGCGCAGGGCGGCGCGTGGGATTGGTGGAATACCCGCTTCCAGAAGCAACTTACCCAAATACAATCCGGCGACGGCAGTTGGCCGCCGACCGGCGGCAAGGAAGTCACCGGCGACTACTCGAAGGATACCGGGGGCGACGGGCCGGTCTACCGCACGACCTTGTGCTGCCTCATGCTCGAGGTTTTTTACCGCTATCTGCCCACGATGAGCGATACCGGCGGCGTCTCCGAGGACGAGGGACTGTAAGGGGCCGGGAGACGGGGGCTAGGCAGAATTTTTTCCGCAAAGGCTGGCCCTTTCAGGCCATTCGGCTTATCTCTGAAATTCCGATGTCCAATCAGATCCCCGATTTTCTCCTCCAATCCAAAGCGGCGCACGCGCTCTATTATACGTATGCCGAGCCGGAACCGATTCTCGATTACCACTGCCACCTGCCGCCGGCGCAGATCGCATCGAACCATCGCTTCGCCGACCTGGCTGAAGTCTGGCTCGCCGGCGATCATTATAAATGGCGGGCCATGCGGGCCAACGGCGTCCCGGAGCGCTTCTGCACCGGCGACGCGCCGCCGTACGAGAAGTATCTCGCATTTGCCAAAACGGTCCCGAAGCTGATCCGCAATCCGCTTTACCACTGGACTCATCTCGAGCTGAAGAATTACTTCGGCATCACCACGCCGCTCAACGAGGGTACCGCCGCCGCGATCTGGGAGCAGGCCAACGCGCGTCTGGCGCAGCCGGAGATGACCACGCGCGGCATCCTGCGCTCGAGCAAGGTCAAGGCCGTCTGCACCACGGACGATCCCGCCGACACGCTCGAGCATCACAAGCAGATGCGCGCCGATAAGTCGCTCGGCACCCGCGTTTATCCTACTTTCCGTCCGGACAAGGCGCTGACGGTGGATCAGCCGGGTGTTTTCAATGTGTGGGTCGAGCGGCTCGCCGGCGCATCGGGCGTGGACTGCGGCAACTTCAGCGGCTTTCTCGATGCGCTGCGCCGGCGCCACGATGCGTTTCACGAGTTGGGCGCGCGCATTTCCGACCATGGCCTCAACGTGCTGCCGGATGCCGAGTGCTCCGATGCCGAAGCCGCGCGCATCTTCGACAATGCCCGCATGGGACGCGAGGTTTTGCCCCGAGGATGCCGAGAAATTCCGGACACGCATGATGCTCTACTTCGGCCAGTTGGACGCCGAAGGGAACTGGACCAAGCAGCTTCACATCGGCGCGCTGCGCAACGGCAACACGCGCATGTTCCGCCAGCTCGGGCCCGACACGGGATTTGATTCCATCGGCGACTGGCCGCAGGTGATGCCGCTCGCGCATTATCTCGACCGGCTCGACAGCGCCGGCGCGCTGCCGAAAGTCATCGTCTACAATCTCAACCCCGCCGATAACTACGCCATCTGCACGCTGCTTGGCAATTTCCAGGATGGTACCATTCCCGGGAAGCTTCAGTTCGGCAGCGGCTGGTGGTTCCTCGATCAAAAGGAGGCGATGGAATGGCAGATCAACGCCCTCTCGAACCTCGGGCTGCTCAGCCGTTTCGTCGGCATGCTGACGGATTCGCGCAGCTTCCTTTCCTATCCGCGCCACGAATATTTTCGCCGCGTGCTTTGCAACCTCCTCGGCGCCGACATCGAGCAGGGCCTCATCCCGCACGACCTCGATGCCGTAGGCTCGATGGTACGCGATATTTGCTTCGGGAACGCCCGCGACTACTTTGGTCTCGAGTTGCCTGACTAAGTATAAGTCAAACGCGGATTAGGGCACTTTAGATCATTCCATGGCTGCGGTGCTCGACCCGCGCGCCAGCGTGTACTTGAACTTACTCTTGAACGTGAACGTGAACCCTTCCGGCCGGCCCGATTTCCCGACCACGCTGTTTCCTAAACTGCCCTAAGGGCGGCTGGAGCATTTTTCCAAACACCGCGCCGCGACAGTCAAAGTATTTTATAAGTGGCACAGCCTCTTCAAAAGTCCCCGGAGGGGACGACAGCATTCACGTCCCAAAGCGAACAAGTCCCGCAGGGACGACAAAGCCCGCAAAGTTTCATTTAGACGCTCCAATGTTTCCGCTGCGTATTGTCCGGTTATTGCTGCGATTTTTACTCGAGGGCCTGCGGCCCATCGCTCCCGCGCCGCATCATCCGGAGCCGGACCAATGGCCCGATGACGCGATCACCGGCGCGTGGCTCGGCCATTCCACCGTGCTGCTGAATTTCTTCGGTGTCCGCGTGCTGACCGATCCGGTGCTCGCCGCGCGCTGCGGGATTCGCTTCGGGCCTTTCGTCATCGGGCCGCGCCGGCGGATCAAACCCGCGCTTGATGTGCGCGAGCTTCCGGACATCGACCTGGTCGTGCTCTCGCACGGGCACATGGACCACCTCGACACGTGGACCTTGAAGCGGATTCCGGGGCGGCCTCACGCCGTGACCGCGGCGGGCCTTCGCGATTTACTGGCGGGCATGCCTTTTTCGGGCGTGACCGAGCTGGCGTGGGATCAATCAACATCCATCGAAACGCCGCGCGGCGCCATCCATGTTACCGCGCGCGAGGTCCGCCACTGGGGCGCGCGGGTGCGCACGGACGATTGGCGGAGTTATTGCGGCTTTGTCCTCGAGCGCGGCGGACGCAGGTTCGGTTTCGCCGGCGACACGGCGCTCACCGATTTCAGCCATTGGAGCGATGACAAAGGGATTGACCTGATGGCGCTCCCCATTGGCGCTTACAACCCGTGGATCACTTCGCATTGCAATCCCGAGGAGGCAATCGCGATGGCCAACGAGGCGCGTGCGCGCATGTTGCTGCCCATTCATCACTCGACTTTCCAACTTAGCTCCGAGCCGATGGACGAGCCCATCGCCCGCTTTCGCGCCGCGCTGCGTTCGACTCCGGAACGGATCGCGGCAACGGAGATAGGAGAGACGTTCGGGCTATTGTAGGGTAACTTCCCGTACCTCATCCGCCAGGATTGCCATTCCCCGGCGAACGGCATCGGGATTCGCGCTGTAAGTCACCCGGATGCATTGCGAGGCGTGTTCCCATCGCTCGCGCAGTCCGGGGAAAAAGTAACTTCCCGGCACGACCAGCAACCCGCGCCGTTTCAGCCGGGCGTATAACTCCCGGTCCGTGACTCGCAGCCGCGAAAACCAGATCCAGAGAAAGAACGCTCCCTCGCATTCATGCACCCGCCAATGCTCGTATCCGGCAAAGCTCTCCCGCAGCGCATCGAGCGCGGCCTCGCTCCGTTTCCTGTAGAACGGCCGCACGATCTCGGCGCACATGCGATCGAGTTCGCCGGAGGCAAAAAGCGGCTGCGTGATCGCCTGGCCGATCGTGCCCGTGGCCAGCACCACCTGCGCGTTCATCCGGGCAACGCGGTCGATGATATCCGCCTTTGCCACGATGATGCCGGTGCGCGTCGTTGGCAGGCCCAGCTTCGAAAGCGAAAACGTGTGGATGACATGCTCCTCCCACGCCGGCGGCTTCGTCTCGGTGAAGATGACTGCTGGAAAAGGCTGCCCGTACGCGTGATCGATGATAAGGTGCGCGCCCGCGTTGGCGGCCAGCCGGCTTAGTGTGGATAACTCCTCGTCTGTAATGACGTTGGAACTCGGGTTGGTCGGGCGCGAGACGCACATCGCCGCGATATCCGGCGTTATCTCGCCAAACACGGGCCGGTACTTGAACTTATCCGGGCCGCGCCGCTCGATCTCGGGCCTCCACGCGCGGAACATATCCGGCGCGATTCCCTGGTCCGAGTAACCAATATATTCCGGCAGCAGGGGAAACAGGATTCGGCGGAATGTTCCGCCGCTCGATGGCCCGGCGAGAAGGTTGAACAGGAGAAAGTTCGCCGTCTGGCTGCCGGTGGTGATCGCGATGTTTTCCGGGCCGACCGGCCAGCCGAGCCGCGTCCGGAGAAACGCGGCGAACGCCTCGAGAAAATCGGGCCGGCCGCGCGGCGTATCGTAATCGCCCAGCATGCTCTCCATCGCGCCGGGCGTCGCCAGGATTTCCTCGAGCCGCCGCCGCCAGACCTGCTCGACCGCGGGAATGTGCGCGGGATTGCCGCCGCCCATCATGATCATGCCGCCGGCGCTCAAGGCCTGTCCCAGGTCCACCATCAAGTCATAAATACCGGAATGAGCCGACAGCTTCTCCCCGAAATCTGAGTAAGGCCCTTCCACGAACGTCAGGTCCAGTGAAAGTTGACCGGCTTCTCCACGTCGGGATGCAGCGATTGATGGACCGGGCAGGTGAGCGCGGCGTGCTCGAGCGCCGGATTGCGCGCCATGCCGGCGGGCATCCGGATATCCGTGGTCAGCCGCGCGATCTTGCGCGGCGCCGATTGCGTCATCTCCTTGGTTACATCGAGCCGCATCCCCTCGAGCGCGATTCCCTTTTGGCGCGCATAAATGCCCATGATGGTGGCCATGCAACTGCCGAGCGCGGTCGCGACGAGATCGGTCGGCGAAAACGATTCGCCCTTGCCCTGGTTGTCCACCGGCGCGTCGGTCTCGACGATTGCCCCGGAGGGGCCATGTCTGGCGCTGCAATGCAGGCCGCCCTTGTATTCGACAGTTACTTTTACCATGCCGGCACAATAACTCCGGCTGGCCCGCGATCAAGGATGCTTCACGGCCCGCTCACTTCCAGCTCCAGAAAACGGCGCGGCTGCGATGCCAGCGGGGTTCCGTCAAAGACGGTGACCGCGCCGTCATTGTCGTTCACCGTCGCCCCGGCGAGCGACCAGTCGGACGAACCGGCCGCCAATGAGGCGATGGTGATCCAATTCTCGAGATCGTTCGATGCGATGACGTTATAACTTACGTCCGTCGCGGATAAGTTCCGGCTGAATTGCAACTGCAATGCGCCCGATGATACCGAAAGTACCGGCAGCCCCTGCACGGAATCGACCAGCGGATTCATCCCGAGCGCGTACTTCATCAGGTTCGGCACGCCGTCGCCGGCCGGGTTGGCGGTGTCCGCCCCATTGCCGGAGTTGCTCGCCGACCCGAAGTACTGAAGCCGCCAGCTTTGGCTCGGCGTGGCTGTGACGGTGACGTTGAAAGTCGTGGTGCCGGTCAGCAGCCCGTCGCTTGCCACGAGAGTGATGGTCGTGGAACCGGTCTGGTTCAAAGCCGGAGTAACGGTGATGGTTTCGTTTGTCCCGCTGCCTCCGATGAAAATTCCCGTCGCCGGCGCCAGCGGTGGGATTCGAGGAAGTTGCCGTGACCACCAATGAACTGGCCGGCATCATCGTGCCGCCGATGGTAAAGGAAAGCGGGCCGGCGGATTCGTTGCAACAGATCGATTGGTTGGCGATCGGCGAAATGACGGGCGGCAGGTCCGCAAGGGTGAGATACCAATTCTGGTTGCTGCCGCCGTTCACGCTCCACTGGTCCTGCACCTTGCCCACCGTGGTTGAGAAATCCGGGTCGTCGAGCGCCTTGCCGCTGTAGACATTGACCATCTCGACCGTTCCATTGCCCTGTTGGTTGATGACCCAGTACTGGTTTGAGCTTCCCGTGACGGTCGCTTGGTCGAGCAATGTTCCGTTCGAGGTCGAAAAACCGGGGTCCTCCATTGCCATGCCGCTGTTTAAATTGAGAACGGTGAACGAGCCGTCGCCATTCTGCGAGAACTCCCAGTATTGGTTCGTCCCCCCGGTAAATGTCGATTGGTCGATGCTCGCCCCGCCTTGCACCGACGCCCCTTCCACTTCGAGGGCGAGGCCGCTGCTCTGGTTGATCGCTTCGTAAATGCCGGTCATCCCCGTGACGGGGGTAAGTGAGAAAATCTTCGACTCCTGCGAGCCCAGCCCGACGGCCATCGTGCCCGAGACGGGAATCGAGGTGCCGTTCCACAAGTCCGTCGCGATGTAATTGCCCGCGGGGATGCCGGCGCGCGCGAAGCTCACCGTGCCCGTGACGGTGCTCGAGCTGTAATTGAACTGCGCCAGGTGCCAGACTCCTCCATCCTGGCGCACATAGGTTGTGCACGCATTGGTACCTGTGTCGCCTTCGACCGGCGTAAACGTCACGCCGACGCGCGCCACGGCGTTGATGGCGGCGTTGGTCAGGCATTTTTGCGCCAGGGCCTGGTCCGTGCCCGTTGTCAGGTTGTCTCCGTCGATGAAGTTTCCCGTCACCGCGCCGCTCAGGAGCCGGCTCTGGTTCGCATTGGCGCTCGCGCCCTGGAAGACCAGTTGGTCCGGATCGTTGAACTGATGGATTCGGTTGCTCATCCACCAGCCATAAGTCACGGAATTCATCGTGTATTGCGTGTTGCCGATGGAATAAAAGGCGTCGCAGGCTATCCGGCGGCTGTTTCCGTATTGGTAGGGAAAGAGCGGCGAGATGGACTCGGCGATGAACACCTTTCCATCCAGGTCGTTGATGATCCGCTGCATCCCCTCGTTGAAGGCCTGGATCCCCGTGGTAATGGTTGGATCGTAGTGGACTCCCTCGAGCGAACCGTGCGAGAGGAAATCGACCTTGATGTAATCGAACCCGAGGCCGAGGTAATAGTTGGCCCAGTAATCGATCATCGCCAGCGTCGCCGGGTTTGTCGGATCAACCGCGTAGGCGCCGTCATTCGAGAGATAATTCCCGTTCGTATCCGTCAGCATGATATCGCTGTAAGTATAAACATAGTCCGGCGGGATGTAAGCCGTTGTCGCCTGGGAGGCGGTTCCCCAATAAACGAATGGCGCCCAATAAACGCCGGCCTTCTGCCCGTTCGCATGGCAATTGGCGACGAACGAGGCCAGTTGCGAGTTGGACAGGTTGTTCCAATACGAGTCCAGGTTCACGTAGGCCGTGCCGTTATTCGAAAAACCGTTCGGTTGCAGGTTGCTCGCGATGAAATTCGAGACGGTGATGGCATCGCTGTAAGTCAGCGACGATTGGATGACGCCCCAACTGTTCCAGCCGAACGGCACCCCGCTGCCCCATGTCATCATCGGCACGACCGCGGTGTTCGCGGCGGCGAAATCGTTCATCCCGCTCCTCCAGTCGGTGTTGAACTCCACGAACATCGTCGGCGACGAGATGGCCGTGCCGCTGATAAAACCGTGAGGCTGCGTGTCCCATGTCACCGTGGCGGACGTGGCCCCGCCGTAAACCTGCAGGGCATTGAGCTTGTTGTTCGACCCGGAATGGTAAATGCCGGTCTTCCATGTATCGTGCGTGATCGATCCTACCACCAGCCCATTGCGGCTGGTATTGTCGTAAAATGCGGAAACCTCGAAGCTGGTGCCGGTCGTGTTGATCGAATTCGCATTATAAGAGATAAAATGATCGTTATCATAAGGCACAAAAAGCGCTATGTCATTACTGTAACTGCCGATATCCACGCCGCCGCTGCCGCTGACAATGATCGGCGCCATCCAGTTTGACTTTACCGAAGAGCCGTCCATTTCCAGGCTGGTAAGGAAACCATTGGTCTGGCTGAGCGTGAAATACTGCTTCATCGTCGGCATCCCGGTTTGGGTCGAGGTCACCACGATCTCGTCCGAGCTGAGCTGGGACCACGCCCGGTTGCTGTAATTGGTGCTCTGGTAGGTCCCCGTCGTCAGGACCGCGCTGCTGTAAAACCCGGAGATTTTCTCTACCCCCTGCCAGGAATAACTGGCCGTCCCGCTCGTCAGGTTATACTGCACCTGCGCGTTGCCGTTAGACATGTTCAGCACGTTCCCATTTTGTTGAAAAACAGGAGTGCTCTGCGCATGTGCCGCCATTGGCAGGGACGCCAGGGCAAAAAGCAGGCAGGCGAGTAAGCGGTGGGGGAGCATCGGTGGCGGCGGAGCTTCCCTTGAATGTTGCCGGAATCCGGGAAAGCTCAATGACCCGAACATGTGACACATGCGGGCGCCGGTCAACCGCGTTATTATTCCATGACGATGCGCTTCCAATGGTTTTCGCGGGCCGGTACCAGGCCGCTTTCGAGCCGCTCCAGGCGGGGAATCGCATCGTAATTCCCGCTCACGCCGAGGCGCGGCAGGCGGTCCAGCGCAGCCGCGTGAGCGTGGAAAAGATTCGCGCCGCGCGTGGTTGCGGCGGTCGCATAGCCGCACTCACGGGCGCATTGGAATTCCCGCGCCCCCACTGCGTTGGCGCCGCCGTAGGGATAAGCCAGGTGCCGCACGGGATGGCCAAGGCGCTCTTCGAGCACGGACTTCGCCCCCGCCAGTTCCTCGCGTAGCGCGGCGCTATCCAGCCGGTTGGAAGTAAGATGATGCATCCCATGCGCCCCGATGGTCACCAGCGGACTCGAATCCAGGCGCGCGACCTCGTCCCAATTCAGCATCAACTCGCGGGTCGTCTCGAGCGGATCAAACGATGCCGCTTCAAATAAGGCTGAGACGACGCCGTTATGTTGATCGAGGCTGCCGCATTCGCGGATCAGTTTTGAAATCGCCCCAAACGCGCGGACTTTATCCGCCATGGCGCCAAGGGCAAATTCCCACCTTTGGCCGGCATATTGGAAAACGAGGTGCTCCTTCGCAATCAGTAACTCCTCGAGCGCATACCACCAGACCGCCATCGATTGGTCGATGAACGCGGTTGTGATATTTACCGCAAACGGAACTCCATGCCTTTCAAATACGGGCAGCGAATGAACAAGATTATCCCGGTAACCGTCGTCAAAAGTGAAACATGTAAACTTATGGCGACCCGGATTTCGCACTTTCGAGGGAAGTTCGTCCAGTTTGATAAATTCATATGAGCGCGCTTTCATCCAGCCGAGAATCGCATCGAGATCGCCGGGAGTAAGTTCGAGCGCCTGGTTCTCGATGCGCGGCCGCGACGATTTCGGCGTAACCCGGTGCAACACATGAATCGAACCAATCCCCCCGTAAACCGGCCTCGCGGCCAGCATCGCCGCGCGAATAAAGAAGGTTCTCAACATAATGCTTCGCGCCGCGCAGCCAGCTCAGCGGCCGCCAGTTGCGGTAGTTTGCCACGGCAACGGCCCCCGCGGATTGCGCTGAAAATAATCACCCGCGGGATGCCAGCCGGGGACGCGTTTCGCCCCCTCGAGAAGCAGTGGTTGCGGAATCCGCGCCGCCATGTCCGTCCCCGAACAGACGAACACATCCTCATGCTTCCGCATTAACTCGCGAATGTAACGCCCGACGCCCCGCTCGGGACTTACGGTTTCGGTATAATCATGCCATAAAATCACCGCCCCCTTCGAAAGCTTCGGCCATAGTTTCTCCGTATCGTTGCGCACGGCCTCATAAGAATGGCTCGCATCGATGAATGCGAACTCAACATTATCCGGCACCTGCTTCCATGTAAGCGGGTCAAATGTATCACCCAGTATTTGAGTAACAGCGGCACGATTTGGATGTTGCAAATAATCAGCTCCGACGACCCGGTGAGTAATCAGCCGTTCGTCCGACACCGCCTGCAAGCCGCCGGCGTCCGTTTCGAGGGGAAGGTCGATGGTATAAATGCGGGAACCGGAGGGGATATTATCCAGAAGCAAACGCGTCGTGACACCCCTGTAAGTGCCCACCTCGACAATCGTCCGCGGCTTGAAGTGGCGCACCAATTGCGCAAGGATGAAGCGTTCCAGCGGCGCAGTGCAGCCATCCTGCCAGCTCCCCGCATTGATGATGAGGTCGTCGTTCGCGGGAAAGGCGCGGACGATATCCCAAAAACTCATCGTCGGCGGGCCCGGGTTTGGCCAATACGTGGCGAGCGCCCCGCCAATGACCTTGCGCGCGGCGCCGGGGCCGCGTGTGGCAAGCGCCCAAAGCGCGGCGGGACTGCATCCCGCCAGGGCACGGAATAAATTGCGGATCATAAGCTTTTCGAGAACGCGGGGAGTGAATGCATAGCCGGGGCGGTCCTAGAGGTCGAGCAGGATTCCCTCGGTATAAAGGCCGTCAATTTGCGCCGGGGTAAGGTGGTCCGACTTATACACCTGCGGATGGGCCAGCGGGGTCACGCGGTTGAATGTAAACCCATCCTGCGGCAGCAGGCGCGACTCGATCATGACCAAAAGCGCCTTCGCCGCCAGACCGAGGTGCAGTCGCGCGCGATCCAGGTTGCGCACGAATACCGGTGGATTGCTGATGTAATGAACCTTGGCAAAATGATAGCGCAGGCCCATCGTCCGGGTAAATACAGCATAGCAATACTCTTGCTTGTTATGGATAAGCAGGTGTCCGCACGGATGAGGCCGATGATGGTCGAATATCGCGCGGTCCGGCGCATCCAGGCGCGCGCGAATCTTGGCGGGATTTGTGGTGGCGGCATAACCAAACCACGCCGACGGAGCGCTGGGCGAGGGGAGGGGATAAAGGATGCCCGCTTTGCTTTCGAGCTCGCGGAAACCGAATTTGAGATAGAGCGGCAGCACCTCCTTGCTCGGGGAGACGCAGGTGATCGTGCGGCCTTCCATGGTCGCGACCGCCTTGAAAAGCTTGAGGGAATGATTCCGGTATTCGGGCAACGTGATCCAGCTCGTCAGGTTGGCGAATTTCTCGGTCCGCCCGGCTATGGTCCGTTCCGAAAGGATTACTCCGAAGTAACCGACCACGCGCTCTTCATCGAGGAGGATGAATCCCCGCGTTTCATCATCGCATGGCCAGGAATAATGAAAGAGCGAGCGCCAGCGCTCCGGTGTGATCCGCAGATTGTTGAAGCGCTCGAGGAGCGGCAAAACCCGCTCGAAATCCCCGGGTGTGGCGCGTTCGATGCGGATCATGCGATGCCGCGCCGGGCCAGCGCCTGCTCGATGCCGGCCAGGCTGTTAAGGGCGATGAACTCATCCGCGCCGAACTCAACGTGAAATTCCTGCTCGAGGCTCAGCATGATATTCAGGTGCGCAACCGAATCCCACGCCGCAATGGTTTCCATCGACGCGTCCGCCGGAATCTGCGTCGCCGGAATCCCGAGCGTATCCGCCAGTATCTGGATAAGTCGTTCTTTCATGGCGATTGAATAGTAATGAACGGCGGCTCACTTACTTTTTGCGCCGTGAGGTCCATCATCCAGAGATTCTCTCCCGCCGGCTTAAAGCCATGCGAAGGATAGAAATTCGCGCAGGGCGCATTCTTTGCGGTAGGCAGATACTCGCCAATAACCCCCGTCGCCCCGCGCTCGCGGATGCGTGCGAGCAATCGCGCCAGCAGCGCCGTCTCCGCGCCCCGTGAGATTATGCGGCAACTAAGCAGGAAAGTATCGATGCGCCACACCCCATCCTTCTCCGACGCCGCAAGCGCCACGCCGGTAATGCCATTGTCTCCAAAGCGATCCACCAGCCGCAGCCAAAGGCCGACGCCGGTCCGTAGCATCGCGGCTATCTCCGCCTCGGAGTGCCGGCGGGTGGTGAGATTGAATTGATTCGTCTTCGTCACCAGTTGCGCGACGCGCTTGAGACTCTGCTCATTTATATCCCCGATCGTCGCGACCATCTCCAGGCTGCGCAAAAAATCCTCCTTCGTTTCGAATTGCGCGTCTGCCCTGCGCCGTTCCTGCTGCGCCGCGTAAAGCTCCGTGCGCCGGCGATCCTCGGTGGAAATCGTCAGCCGGTCGAACAGGCCGCTCTCCTCGATGGCATCGATGTAACCCATCGGGTCCGCCGGCGCGGCGATCACGCTGACTTGCGGCAAACGCCCCATCACTTCCGCCCCCTCGGCGGGGTTATCGTCGAAGAAGGCAATGGCATCGAGGCCGATATTCAGTTCCCCGGCGATCTCGCGAAGGTTGGAACTTTTCTCCTCCCAATTGATTCGAACTGCCGCGAAATCGCCGCGCCGAAGCACCATGTCCGCATGCGTCGAAATCACGTCCAGCGCCTCGGCTTCGTTATTCTTGCTGGCAATGGCCAAAAGAATGCCACGGTCCTTGAGTTCGAGCAGATACCGTTGAAACGCCTTGTAAACGTTGCCCGGATAATCTTCACCCAACGCGATTCCACCCGGCCCATCCTCGCCCAGGATACCGCCCCAGATCGTGTTATCGAGATCGAGTGCGAGACACTTGAGCGGCGCGATAAACAAAGGCCGCATCGCGCGTGCCAGCGCGCCCGCCACGGCAATCTGCCCGGCGACTCCAAACGGAACCCGCGCCACGTAGAGCAGCTTTGGATCGCGCCACCGTTTCGAGCCGCACTCCGCCGCGACTTGCGCAAAATCGAACACATATACATCCGGCAATTTCCGGCTGATCGCTCCCAACATTGCATTGGCATCCGCGACCGCATCACTTTGCGATAACTCAAGCCCCGCATCCGCCAGCCCCGCTGATTTCCGCGCCGGCGCCGCGAAATTCGATAGGTAGATCGCCGCCCGCGAGCGCCTTCGGATGCCGGCAATCAACGATTCCACGCGGGCCCGCAGCGCATCCACTGCTTCTTTGACTGTCGCGGCGCTTTGCGTCAGAAAACGCTCCGCCAGCTCCGGACAGACATCATCGAGCCGCATCAGCAGCACGATTGCATCCGGCTCGTGCGCGTACAGCGGACCGGTTTCGTCGAGCACGGCCTGCTCAAACTGGCCATACGGCCCGAACCATGGCTTTATGGCCAAACCGCGCGCCGCTCCCTCGACCTTCAGATAGGGCGCGAGCAATTGCGCGGTGTAACTCGCCAGCACGGCGACGCGCGCCGGCAGCAGCCCCGCGATTTCCCCGGCGTCGATGCGCCCCGCCGCCTTGATATAGGAAGCGGGAGTCTCGGATAAGTCGCGGGCCAGTTCGGCGAATAACATGGTCATGCCTTTCTAACCCGGTGGCGTTGCCTTGGGAAGTGAATCCCCCTTGCCGGCCAAATTCATGAAATAATTCTCGATGCGCGTCACGGCGGTTTCGATGGAGTATTCCGCCACGGCCCTTTGCCGCCCATTGGCGCCCATCCGGCGCAGCAAAGTCTCCTCGGAGAGCAGCGTGATGATCGCCCGCGCCAGCGCCTCGTGATTGTTCGGCGGCACCAGGATGCCATCGATGCCGTTGCGCACGATCTCCGGCACCGCGCTCACGTTGCAGCCGACCACCGGACGACCGTGCGCCATCGCCTCGGCAAAGGTGAATCCGAAGGATTCATAGACCGACGGCGAGACATACAACGCGCAGGAGTCGTATAGCCGGTCGAGCGTTTGCGCGTCGGTCACGCCAAGAAACTCAACTTGGTTCAAGCCGGGATGCTCGCTTCGGAATTGCCGCACGCGAGCATGACTTTCCTCAGTCCCCACGATTTTGAAGCTGGCGCCGGGCGCCTGTTCGAGCACGAGCGGAATCGCCTCAATCAAAGTCTCGATCCCCTTGCGCGCGCTCATCCGGCCAATCGCGAGCACACATTTGCCGGCGGGCGGAGCGCACTCTTCGGGTATATTGATTCCATGCGGTATCATTGCGATATCTTCCCGCCCGTAGGCGGCAGCCATCAGTTTGCGATGCGACTCGCTGTGAGTGACCACCGCCAACGCGCGCCGCGTGGATGTTTTCTCGGCCCAGATCATGAATCGTTCGGATAGGTTCGGTTTGCGTCCGGAGACCTTGATCGATTCGGCCAGCGAAGTATGAAGCCGGATCACTACTTTGAACCCGGCCTCCCAGGTGCTTGCCAGCCCGATTCCTTCCCAGTTCGGAATTTCGACAATGTCCAGCCCGTGCTGGCGATTCATCTGCCTCAGCATCCGCGCCACGGAGAGGCTTTCGCCCAGGCCGGGAACCCAATTCCCGATGACGGGCAGCCACCTCAATTGCCGCAGGTGCACGTGAACGCCTTCATCCTCGATGTCTGCATCCTGCCGTCCGAGAGTTACTATGACGTGGACGATATGTCCGCGCGCCGCCAGCGCCCGCGCCACCCGCTGGGTATAGACCGCGATGCCTCCAAAGGAGGGAAGCGTCGGGTAACTGTCAGTTACAAAACAGAGCGTCACGTCAATGCCTCATGCCTGGTAGAACCACCTCGGCGGCGCGCCGGTAATGAAGGTTCGGTAATATGCGCCCGCGATCAATTTCGCGGGAGTAACATGCCGGTAAAGCGGCGCGCTGCGCAGCAGGTAAGCCGCGGCGGCCGCGCGCTGGCCCGCCGCGAGCAGGCCGTAAATCGAAGTCAGCAGGTAATCGGCTTCATAAGTCCGCAGGCTTTGCCGGGTCGCATCCCACTCCGTGGCCGACAAGCCCCCGCGATGCCGCCGGGCCACCTCCCATAACTCCTGCATGAAGTAACGCTGTTTCATGAAAGTCTTGCTGCGGCCATGAATGCGAAAATGCGCGATGGGCGCATCGATGACAACGGGCCGGAAGCCCAGTTCGAGCGCCCGCACCCAGTACTCGTGATCGAACACATAATGCAGGCCGGCATCAAATCGCGGCACCGCCTTCAGCAGTCGCGCGCTCCAGAAAACAGCCGGTTGATAAAGCGTCTCCGCGCGGCCCATGAAACGCCACATCGTGGTAAAACCGGATTTCTTCGGGTCGCGCTTCTCGCCGTCGTTCACCTCGACCGTCCCAACCCACCAATCCTCGTTCCCGCCCGTTTGCGATCTCGCCGCGATGCAATGGAAGGCGCCGGGAAAATACCAGTCGTCGCTGTTGATATAGGCGATGATTTGCCCTGTCGCGCGCTCGAGGCCCTTGTTGATGGCGTCGGGCTGCCCGTCATCCTTCTCGCTGCGCCAATGGGCCAGCCAGCGCGAGTACTTCTCGATGATGGCCCTCGAGTTATCGCGGCTCCCTCCGTCGATGACCATGTATTCGATATCCGGGTAACCCTGGAGCAACACGGAGCGAATGGTCTCTTCGAGAAACTCCCCCTGCATGTAACTCGGAGTTACAATGGTAATTCGCGGGAGGTTTCCACCCGCCGGCGCCGGCGCGTCAGTCCAAGGCCAGCCGCTTTTGCCGGGCGGGGGAGGGGGCAGTTCCGCGAGCGTGGGGCATTGCATGTTGGAAAGGTCGGCGAAGCAGTTTTGACTTGGCCCGGGCCTTGAGACTTACCTGCGCAAAAAGAACATGTCGGATTGCAGCATCTCGCCGTCGGGCGCGCGAAATGCCGGCTGAATATCCAGCAAACGAAAACGCGAATCGAGCGTCTCGTAGATATCCGAGTAAATGGCTGAGCCCTCGTAAAGCGGCTTCCAGGAGACTTCCACCCATATCCCTCGTGTGCGCGGCAGCGTTTCCGCGGCGCCGGCCAATACCTTGTCCTCGACACCCTGCACGTCGATCTTCAGCAGGTCGACGCCATCCCATCCGGCCTCCTTCACGATGTCATCCAGCGTCCGCGTGCGGACGACGATCTTTTCCTGCAATCCGCGCGGCGTTTGCGCCAGCGAGTAATGCTCCCGGTCCATCTTCAGCATCGATGACGTTTCGGCCGCTTCGTTCATTTCGAATTCGACCGTCCCCTCCCTGTCAGAGACCGCGCAATCCACCACTGTAAATGTCGGTGCGGTGAATTCTTCCCTCAGTTTCTTCGCCAGTTGCGGCAGCGGCTCCGCCAGGATCGCGCGCCTGATCTGGTAATAATTCAAAAGCGCGCGCGTAAAGTTTCCTTCGTTCGCTCCCACATCGATCACCGACAGCGTGCCGCCTTCCGGGAAGCGCCGCAGGATCGCCCCCGGCACCTCCTCGCGCCAATCCGCCTCGCGGCCCATCAGGCGCTCCACTTTTCGTTTCACCTTCTTGAGCAGCAGGCTCATTTCTTCTCGACGCCGCGCGGTGTCAGGTTGGGATTATTCAATGCCGAGCGTGAAGCAATGAAGATATCCCGCGCCAGGCTGGTGGGTTCGAACTTCGAAAGCTCCTTCACATATCTATATTGATATTGCGGATGATCCGGCAGCTCGCGCGGCGCGTAGAGATGCTCGAAGCCCGCCAGCCGCAGGCAGGTTTCCACATACAGCGGACTCGGCCGGCTGCCCCACGCATGCAGCGCCTGGGTAACATCCTTCGGGTTCTCCCACACCAGTCGCACCATGTTATCATGCACGGGAGTAATGCAGGTCTCGAGCAGCAGCAGCCCTTTGCAAACCGCCGCGCATTTCGCGATGAGCCCATCCACGTCCACCACGTGATAGAGCAACCCGTAACAAAACACGATGTCGAACTCGCCCAGCTCCTCGAGGCCCTCCTTCTCCACGTCCACCACTTCCGCGCGCCGCCACGGATAGAGCTGCTTCAGTTGCTCGATGTTCGACGCGCGGCCGTCCGCGCAGCAGACCTCGCATGATTTTTTGTCAAAAAACTCCGACAACCGCCCGATGCCGCATCCCACGTCGATCACGCTCTTGCCCGCGATCTCCAGGCCCAGCGATTCCAGGTGCCGCAATTGCGTCTCCGTCAGCCGCGAGTAATGCGGCAGGTCGAACGCCTCGGCGGACTTGTAATGCGGACGTTCCGCCGGCGCGACATCCGGGCGCGCGCTTCGCCTGATTTTATCGATGGTTTTCCTGATCATGGGGAGGACGGGCCGGACTGTGAATTGGACAACTGGTTCATTACAAAATCGACTTTCTCCGTGAGGACGCCATGCCATTTCTCGGGCAGGCTCGTATTCAGGCGCGGCAGGATGTGTAGCTTCGGCTCCAGGTAGGCGCGCTCGAGCTGCCCCTCGGTGATGCTGTTGAGGCTCACGTCTATCTGGTAAAGCCCCGCCTTCACCGGCAGCCGCACCGTCACCAGCAATTCGTGCAGGCCCGGCTCCAGATGGTAGAGCGGCGAATCCTCCTCCTGGCTTTGCGCCGCGATGATCAATTCCCCCGCCCCATCCCATAGCACGAACCCGATCAGCGCATCCGGCACCGCGCGCTTGATGTGCAGGCGAATCGCCATCGTGCAGGTCGAGCGCGTGTAGCATGCGTGCTCGTCCACCGCTTCCGCGCCGCGCAATTCCCAATTCAGGAAACTGTAATCCATCCCTTCGACGCACGCCACCGCCTCGTTCCCCGAAAACGCCTCGATCGACCGCTGGTACGCATCCAGCACCTTCTCCATCGGCCCCGCGCACTCCAGCCGCCCGCGCTCGAGCAGCAGCCCCATCGTGCACAGCCGCTGCACCGCCCCCAGGTTGTGGCTCACGAAGAGCACCGTCCGTCCGTTCTTCGCCACCGACGACATCTTGCCCAGGCATTTCCTTTGAAACGCCGCATCGCCCACCGCCAGCACTTCGTCCACCACCAGGATTTCCGGCTCCAGGTGCGCCGCCACCGCAAATGCCAGCCGCACATACATCCCGCTCGAGTAGCGCTTCACCGGCGTATCGAGAAACTTCTCCACTTCCGCGAACGCTACGATCTCGTCGAACCGCGCCCGGATTTCCCGCCGCGTCATCCCCAGCACCGCCCCGTTCAGGTAAACATTCTCGCGCCCCGTCAATTCCGGGTGAAATCCCGTCCCCACCTCCAGCAGGCTCGCCACCCGGCCCCGCACGCAGATTTCCCCTTCGGTCGGCTCCGTGATCTGGCTCAGGATTTTCAGCAGCGTCGATTTTCCAGCCCCGTTCCTGCCCACCACGCCCAGCACTTCACCCTCGGGCACGTCGAATGACACATCCTTCAGCGCCCAAAATCCCTCCGTCTCGGTTCCGTTTACCTTCTTTTCGGATCGAAATCCGCCCAGCAGCGCCTTCGCCCCGTGGGCCAGGTGATCACGCAGCGTGTCGTGGCCCATCGCTCCCAGGTGGTAGCGCTTTGACAGCTTCTGGACTGCAATGGCCGGTGCAGACATGTCAGATCAGGTCCGCAAAGCGCCGCTCGGTGCCGCGGAAATAAGCCAGGCCGCTTCCGGCCACGGCCAGGGTAATCAGAAATCCAAGCCACAGCCCCGTCGTGTCCGGCGCAAACTTCGACCCGAACGCGCACCAGCGGAAGCCGTCGATGATCCCCACCAGCGGATTCAGGCTGTACCAGAAATGCCAGCGCCCCGTCACCGCCGAGACAAACGCAATCGGGCAGCCGATCAGCCCGATGCGCGTCAAAAACGGCACGATATACTTCACGTCCCGATACCTCACGCTCAGCGCGCTGAACCAAACCCCCACCGCGAACGCCGCCAGCACCGTGTACGCGAAGAAAAACGGCATCAACAGGATCTCGACCCGGAACGGTATCCTGTAGCACGCCGCGATGATGAGGAAGAGCACGAAGCTGATCAGGAAATCGACCGTCCCGCTCAGCACCGCGCTGGCGGGGACGATCAGCCGCGGGAAATAGACCTTCGAAATCATGTTCGACGATGCCAGCAGCGAGTTGCTGCTGTCCGTCAGCGCAATCGAGAAAAACTGCCATGGCAGCAGCCCGGTTAGCGTGATGAGCGCGTACGGCACCCCGTAGGTCGGGAATTTCGCCGCGCGCCCGATCCCTGTGAGCACCACCATGTAAAGCAGCGGCTGGATCACCGCCCACGCCACGCCCAGGTAGGTCTGCTTGTACCTCACCAGGATGTCGCGCCACACCAGGAACCCGAACAGCTCCCGGTACCGCCAAAGCTCGCCCAGTTGCAGCCCGGCCCACCCCTTCCGCGGGCGAATCCACCTCGCGGGGCGCTCCTCATGCGCGGGGCGCGGCGCGGCGGCCAATGGGGGGGCGGCGCTGCTTGCTGGCGCGGGGTTCAGGCTCATGATCGGCGGAAAAGGAAGGGCGGAAAAAACAGGACGGCTTCTTTCACACCCTGGGAACAAAGACAAGTCCTGCTGATAAATATAATACTCTCAACCCCGCTCCGCGGCAACTCCATTGCCCGTTTCATTTGGCGCCGCCCGGCTGCAACGCGGCCGCGTGCGCCGCGATGTAATCCGCGGCGGTTTCGCCCACCGCCTCGTGCAGCGCATCGCCGTAGTGCCCGTCGTTGAAAAACGAGTAGACGTTCCCCTTCCCGATGACCTTCATCAAACTTTGCTCGGTTTGAATCACCGGCGCCGCCTCCTGCACATCCTGGTAAAGCTCCGCGTAGGGGAACGCTCCCTTCGCCTGGTACTCGACCAGTTCCGGCTCCGCCGGCAGGTGAATCACCAAAAACTTCGCCCCTGCCGCTTCCACGTCCCTTTTGAATTGCTGGACGATTTTCAGCGCCACCTGCGCCGCTTCCGCATCCATCTGGTAATAGCTATCCCGTCTCCGCCGCTCCGCCATCGCCTCGTTCTTCGCCACCACGAATGACAGCAGCCGGCTCGCCTCCCACCAATGCCGCTCGTAATTGGCCGGATCATAGTAATGATCGTACTTGAGCAGCGGCCAATCGGCCATGTTCTCCAGATGCCCCACGATCTGGTCCGGCGGCACCGTCGGCGAGTTGATCAATTCCAGGTCGCCGTTATCCAGGATGAAGCGCGGTTTCGTAAACGGGATGCCCGTGTCCGGGTTCTGCAGCAACCTGACGATGTTCATGTTGTCCATCGAGTTGCCGACGCTGAATCCGAATATCACCACGTCTGGATGATAGGCGATTCCATCCTTTCTCCAGCGCAGCAACGCCTGGTCCATCGCAAATCCTCCCACACCAAAGTTCAGCACCTCCGCCTTGACTCCGCGTTTTGCCAGTCCCTCGTCGAACACTCTCCACCATGTCCCTTCGCCGCCGCCGCGCGTGTAAGATCCGCCGAATAATGCAATCCGCAGCTTCCCGGGCTGCGGAGTCTTCGGCGGGTTCGGCTCGCTCGAGGCAAATCCGTCGGTATTGCCGCCCGAGGCCAGCGGCGTCGGGCGCCAGCCCAGGTCGGCATCGTAAGTCATGCTCGCCTGCGAAATCTTCGATTGGTACGCGTCCAGCAGCGCCTGCGCTTTCTTCACCGGCGCATGGAGCGGCGGCAGCCGCAGCGAGCGGAAAATCAGGTCCCCGTCGGCGTCGCGCCTGGTCATCACCCGCATCGCTCCCTCGAGCGCCACGAGGCAGAGCAATGCCGATATCAGCGACAGCAGGAGCTTCGGCCCGATACTTCTCATCGCGCCGCTTTCCTATTTGATCCACTGGTCACGCCGCATCGTATCCAGAATGAGCTTTGTCTCGAGTTCGTTGGCCTTCCCGTTCGGATGGTCGTCCTCCGGCGAAGCCCAGTATTGCTTCGGATCCCCTTCGGGCGGATACGCGTTGATCAGGTCCAGCACGGACACTCCGTTTTCCTTTCCTATCTCCCGGATGATGTCGTCGATCTTCGTGAACTCGTAATTGCCGGAGAGCGTGTGCAGCTCCGGGATCAGCAGGATGTGCAGCGCGATGTTGCGTTCCTTGCAAAGCGCCGCCAGCTCCGCGAACGCATTCTTCATCTTCAGGTAGCCCGGTTTGCTCAATCCCTCGTAAAGCCCGTTGTAATACTGGCTATAAGTCTGCCGCGCTCCAACGTTGCGCAGCACATAGTCAAAACTCGATGTCAGCCAGATATATCCATAGGAATGATACGCGATCCAGTTGCGGCTCGGCACCGGCGTCGGCTCCGCGTCGTTGATATACCAGCCGATCGTCACCATGTCCGGGTTGAATTGCATGCCGTAATCCTTCAGCATCGCCAGTTCCTGCGCCGTGTTGTAATTGCCGATTCCCGTATTGATGACCTCGTAATGGTTCCATTTCGGCGACGGCGGGTTCGCATTCAGCGCCGCCTCGAGCAGCTTCGGGTAAGTCTCCTCGTATGCCACGCCCCAGCCGAACGTCGTCGAATCCCCCAGCGCCACGATCCGGTAAGTCCCCGGCGGCTTCTGCAAGCTGTATTCCCGGTCGCGAAATCCGACCGAGTTGATCCGCACTTCGTGGCCCATCAAAAACGCCTGCGTGTTGGGCCGGTGCTGATGCGACATCTCCGGGTCCGGCGCCCGCATTTTCAGGAACTTCGCATACTTCCACATCTCGGTGGAAAAATTCATGCCGGGCCGGCCATACTCCCATCGCGCAATGAGTTCCAATGCCACCGCGCAGACGAGAAGCGAACAAATCACCGGGATGATTTTCGCCAGTAGCGCGATCTTTTGAGTGCGGTTCACGGAATTACGACGGGTGGGGAAGCGGTAAATAGTGGAGCAGTCCACCCCTGTCAAATTTGATCTTGCAACGGGTTCGCGTCGATGGAAGAAGACATGTCCCTCGCTTCCGCCTGCCCCTCATGTCCCGGAGAATTCTCGGCGTTTCCGCCTATTATCACGACAGCGCCGCTGCCCTCGTCGTCGATGGCGATATTGTCGCAGCCGCGCAGGAGGAGCGCTTTACGCGCAAGAAACACGACCACAATTTCCCCTCCCACGCGGTCGATTACTGCCTGCGCGAGGCCGGTATCTGCGCGGCGGACCTCGATTACGTCGTCTTCTACGAGAAACCGTTCCTGAAGTTCGAGCGCCTCATCGAAACTTACCTCGCCTTTGCCCCGCAGGGCCTCGCCTCGTTCCTCATGGCCATGCCCCTCTGGCTCAAAACGAAGCTTCATTTGCCGCGCGAGATTCGCAAATCCCTCGATGGCCGCTTCAAAAAACGCATCGTCTTCACCGGCCATCACGAGGCCCACGCCGCCAGCGCCTTCTATCCCTCGCCCTTCGACGAGGCCGCCATCCTCACCATGGACGGCGTCGGCGAATGGGATACCGCCAGCATCGGCATGGGGCGCGGCAATAAGATCGAACTCCTCAAGACCCTCGAGTTTCCCCACTCCGCCGGTCTCCTTTACAGCGCCTTCACTTACTTCACCGGCTTCCGCGTCAATTCCGGCGAGTACAAGCTCATGGGCCTCGCCCCTTACGGCGAGCCGAAATACGCGGACCTCATCCTCGACAAGCTCGTCGACCTCAAGGAAGACGGCTCGCTCGCCATGGACATGCGCTATTTCAATTACTGCCAGGGACTTACCATGACCAATGGCGAGTTCGCACGCCTCTTCGGCGGCCCGCCCCGCGATCCCGAGTCCATGATCACCCAGCGCGAGATGGACATGGCCGCCTCCATCCAGAAAGTCACCGAGGAAATCGTCCTCCGCATGGCGCGTACCGCGAAAAAACTCACCGGCGCCCGCTATCTCTGCCTCGCCGGCGGCGTCGCGCTCAACTGCGTCGCCAACGGCGTCCTGCTCCGCGAGAAAATATTCGACGATATCTGGATTCCACCTCCCGCCGGCGACGCCGGCGGCGCGCTCGGCGCCGCGTTGTTTGTGAGCTATCATCTGCTCGGCGGCGTGCGCGCCCCCGGCGGCAAGGACGGCATGCACGGCTCGCTCCTCGGCCCAAAGTATTCCAACGACCAAATCCGCGCATTTCTCGACGCCAGGTCGATCCGCTACAAATTTTTCGAAGACGAAACCGATTTGCTCCAGGCCACCGTCGACGCCATGACCGCCGGCAAAGTCGTCGGCTGGTTCCAGGACCGCATGGAATTCGGTCCTCGCGCCCTCGGCGCTCGCAGCATCATCGGCGACGCCCGCAGCCAGGAGATGCAATCGCAAATGAACCTTCGCATCAAATTCCGCGAAAGCTTCCGCCCCTTCGCCCCGAGCGCGCTTTACGAAGACACCGCTGAATGGTTCGAACTCGACCGCGAATCGCCCTACATGCTTCTCGTCGCCGGCGTGCGCAAGGATAAGTTATGCGATTTGACCGGCGAACAGCGTCTCGCCATGAAAGATCCCGACTTGCGAAAGCGCGTGAACGTCAAACGCTCCGAATTACCGGCCATCACGCACGTCGATATGTCCGCCCGCATCCAGACCGTCACCGAGGAGCGCAACGGGCGCTACTACCGCCTCATCCGCGAGTTCAAGCGCCGCACCGGCTGCGGCGTCATCATCAACACCAGCTTCAACATCCGCGGCGAGCCCATCGTTTGCACCCCGCAGGACGCCTACCGCTGTTTTATGGCGTCGAACATGGATGTCCTGGTTCTCGAAAACTTTCTCCTCCTCAAGGAGGACCAGCCGCAGCTTGCTGAAAAGGAACGCGATAAGTATCTCCGCAGCTTCAGCCTCGACTAACTCGCCATGATGAATCCATTTACAGAGGTCAACTGGAAGCCCGGCCCCAGGGAAAAGCGCTCCTTCGCCAAAAGCCTCGTCATCGGCTTCCCCGCCATCGCCCTCTTCTTCTCCCTCGTCAACTGGCTCGCCAGGCACACATGGAAACCCTTCTTCCTCTGGCTTGGCGTTATCGGCTTTGCCATCGGCGTCATCCTCTGGCTTTTGCCCGCCATTGCGAAACCATTCTATCTCGTCTGGTATTTCATCGCCTGCTGCATGGGCTTTGTCATCGGCAACCTTCTCTTTGGAATCTTCTTCTTCCTCATCTTCACTCCCATCGGCCTCGTCATGCGCCGCCGCGGCAAGTTTTCCAAGAGCATGGTCTTCGACAAAAAATCCGCCACTTACTGGCAGGATGTACCAAAAGTAACTGACCTCGCCCGCTACTACCGCCAGTTCTGACTGATTCACTATCTCAGCGGCTCGTCCAGTTCCGGCAATATTTGCGCCCGCCGCTGCGCCCACGCCGCGTTGATCTTCGCCCGATCCTCGGGAGTCGCGTTGTAAATGATATCCGGGTCAAACCCCGCGTAATCCACCAGCATCTTCACGATATCCTTCGTGGGATCGAGAAACTCCGACGGCGTATGATACTCGAGGTACGCGTTCGAGTCCGTGTTCAATGTATCGTCCCAATTCGATGCCAGATACTCCCGGATTTGCCGCGGCCCCATCAACAGATGCGCCGTGAATTCCGCCGCGTTGTGAATCCCGATCGACGCCATGTCGTCGCTCACCGGGTGCTGGCTGATCCTCCGGCTCAGATCCGCAAAATCGATCTTGAACGGCCCCTGCGTCGCCACGAACAACCCATGCCCCCGCACATACCAGAAACTCGCGTTCTCGAACACGGTGGCAAATGTCCTGAATGCAACGTCAAACGACCGCTTCGATATGTTATACATCGGCATCCATTGGCACACCACGCCGCCCGGCTTCAACCGCTTCTGGATGCTCCAGTAATACTCCAGCGTGTACAGGTAACCTACCCCGGTGATTCGCGGATGAATCGGGTCCGCCGTTATCATGTCAAACGTCCGGTCTGTCATCGCGAAGAAATTCCGTCCATCGTCTATCCTTACCGACACCTTCGGGTTATTCAGCACTCCATCATCCACTTCCTTCAGATATTGGTGCGCCTTCACCATCTCACGGCTCAACTCGATTACCTGGATACTCTTCACATCCGGGTTCCGCGCCGTCGCTGCCAGCGTGATTCCCAATCCCAGCCCCACCACCGCCACCTGCTCCGGGTGCGGGTGCAGCAGCAGCGGCAGGTCCGCCTTCAGGATGAAATGCCGCCTCTGGATATAACTCGTATCCGCCTCGATGTTCCCATCCACCATCATGATCACGTCGTTATTGGCCGCGCGCACGATATCCACACTGTGCGATATCCCTTCGCCATGATAGATCACCTGCGGCTTCGTATTGCTTTGCTGGTTGTAATTGATGACCGTCTCCCTCGGCAGCAGGATCGTCCCCAGCGACGCCAGTATCAGCAGCGCCCCGGGATAAGTCGCCGCGCCCAGCGCCGCCGCCGGCCGCAGCAGCATCAGCCCATTTGCGAAGAACAACGCCGCGATCACCAACAGGCTCTTGTAGCTCCCCATCGCCGGTATCAATACGAATCCCGCCACCAGCGCCCCCAATATCGCCCCCGCCGTATTCGACGCGTAAACACGTCCCGTCCCATATCCCGCCCGCCGCGCATCCGGCGTGCAGATTTTCACCGCGATGGGAAACGTCGCTCCCAGCATCATCGTCGGCCCCATGATGAATATCCCCGCCACCAGGAATTCCGCGATGTTGCTCGCGAAACCGAAATCGATATGCAAGTTCGCCATCGTCCACACCAGTTTCCCAAACAACGGCGGCACCACGTACGCCACCACCCCCAGAAGCGCCACGCTTCCCCCCAGCCATGTCTCGATCACTCCAAAATCACGCAGCGGATTCGGAAGCGAATCCACCCGCACCGACACCAGCTTGCTCCCGAGATAGATCCCGAACAAAAAACAAACCAGCATCACCGATAGCGAATAAGCCGTCGCGCTGAACGACAGCGTCAGGATGCGCGTCCACACCACCTCCAGCGCCAGCGCCGCCAGCCCGGACAATCCGATCGCCACCACCGCCCGTTTCGCGTAGCCCGCGTTGTATCGAAACGCCGGCCCCGCTCCCGGCGCCGCGTTTCCCGCCTCTGCCTCCTCTTCCACTTTCACATTCGACGCGATGATCACCGTCATCCCCACCACCCCGTTGATCGCCGCCGCGATCCACGTGGTCGCCCCGATCCCCAGGTACGGGATCAGGATGAACGCCGACACCACCACCCCGGCCAGCGCCCCCATCGTATTGGTCGAGTAAAAGTAACCGCCGAACCTTCCCATCTCCGAGTTACTCCGCACAAACGTCTTCACCACCAGCGGCAGCGTCGCCCCCATCAGCGTCGTCGGCGGCAGCAGCACCAGCGCCGCCACCAGCACCCGCGCCGATTGATAAATCAGCGGCGCCCTTTCAAACGACGATTGATAGATCTCCCGCAGTTGCGGCGTGAACGCGTACAGGAACCAGTGAAAACAGAGCGCGTAAATCCCGATCGCCAGCTCGATGCATCCGTAATATTTCAGGTGCCCCTCCAGCCGGTCCACCACCTTCTCCGCGATATAACTCCCCAGCGACAATCCTCCCATGAACGCGCTCAGCGTGATCGCCGCCGAGTACACATCGCTGCCGAAAAACAGCGACAGGTGCCGCGCCCACGTCACCTGGTAGATCAGCGCGGAAAATCCGGAAAAGAAAAACAGTCCGGCGACAAAATGGGCGAACTTCTGGCGGGGCAGACGCATGGGTTGGGGCAAACGAGGAGGGGAATGGAATCGAGACTGGCCCAATTATCAAGGCTTCTTGCGAGCCGCAATCTGCCGCGTTCTTCCGGCGAGATTTCCGCTGGACAGCCCCCCCGCCCAGCCATACATTGCTGCCCCGATAATTTTATCAGCCATGAGCGACCAGGAACCGACCACCCCTCAGTTTGAAGAAGCGGGAGCCCAAAAAAACGCCAGTCTGCTCGGAGAGCTCTTCGCGATGCTCAAGCAGAACAAAAAATACTGGATGATCCCGGTCATCATCGTCCTGCTCTTCTTCGGCCTCCTCATCATCCTCGGCGCCTCCTCCGCCGCCCCCTTCATCTACACGCTGTTTTAGCACAGCGCTTTGATTACAGCACATTCACGCTGTAGCCGCTTCAAGAGTCCCCGAAGGGGACGGCGAGACAATAGCGAGGGGCTTCAGCCCCTCGGTTCAGGCGAAACGCGGTTAAGCCCCGCAGGGACGACAGAGGCTACTCACGTTGATATGCCGTCCAAGCCTGAGCGGCTGGTCGCAAGTGCCCTCCGTCCCCCCACTCACCGCCCCGCCACCCCCCTCAATTTAATCCCCAGGCCCGTCTGCTCCCCGTCCCGCACCGCCGTGCTCGAAACCACCACCGGCGCACCGCTCAGCCATTGCAGCAGCAGTTTTTCATGCTCGTTGGGCGCCGCCAGCGACTCATCCGTCACCACCTCCTTCACCCCATCCTTCCTCACCGCGTCACCCACCTCCTCCGGCGTCCGGTAGAGCGATTCATACCCGCTCCCGCTCCACGTGCTCTCCGCCAGGTCCTTGCTTGCCCGCTTCACCGTAAAGCTCGGCCGGCGCTCATCCAGTTGCGCCACGTCCGCGATGAACATCCCTTCGCCCCGCGCATCCGAAGCCACCATCACCACCGTCTGCGGCCCATCCGCCGCCACCCGCTCCGCTTCCGGCTCGAATCCGCCCCACTGCTTCACCGGCACCCGGAATGGCGATAGCGAAATCCCATTCCCGATCGATCCATACCCGGGCTCCGCCCCGGCCCGGTGAAACACCAGCGGCCGGCAAAAAAACACCGCGCACACCCCCGCCACGCACACCGCGCCCATCCGCGGGCAGCATCGTCCCGCCAGCGCCCGCAGCCCCGCCATCGCCAGCACCATCAGGGCCGGCATCGCCGGCGTCAGATGCCGCGCCTCCAGGCCCACCGGCGCCAGGCATTGGAAAAACCACACCCCCGCCACCAGCGCCAGCGAGCAAACCACCATCGCCGGCCGTTTCCCCTTCGGCAAAAAAATCGACACCGCTCCCACCGCCGCCAGCACCGCCAGCATTCCCCCCGCCGCCACGCACAACTCCCGCCCGTAATACCCCATCGCCATCTGCGTAAAATGCAGCGACGGCTTCGGCTCCTCCCATCCCCCCTGGCCCTCCTTCCGGAAATGCCACGTCCACGGCCCGGCGATCACCACCACCAGCAGCGCCGCCACCCACAGCGAGCGCCGCCTCAGCAAATCAAACCGCCCCGTCAGCACGATCGCCAGCGGCGGCACGAACACCAGCGCCAGCCCCGTCCCCTTCGTCATGATCGCCAGCCCCGCGCACAACCCGAACCCCAGCGCCCCTCGCCACTCCGCCCCCTCCAGGTAACTCGCAAAACAACCCGCCGCTCCAAACATCAGCAGCGCGCTCAGCACCTCCGCCATCACCATGTTCGAGTACTGCTGCACCAGCGGCAGCCCCATCAGCAGCGCCGTTCCTCCCAGCCCCTCCGCCCAGCCAAACTCCCGCCACAGCCGCCATCCCGTCACCGCTCCCAGGGCCGCTCCCAGCACGCACATCAGCCACAATACCCATCCCGACTTCGCCGGAAAAATTAGCGTCCACGCCGCTTGCACCACGTAAAAAAACGGCGGCCACACCCCCAGCCCGATCTTCGGGTAATGCTTGTAATACTCGTCCGCATAATGCAGCGGCGACCCGTGCAGCCCGCTCGCGATGTAATCGCGCACCATCAGCCCCGTCACAAAATGCGCCGCCTCGTCCGGGTGCGCCCCCAGCTCGCTCGAAGCCGAGCCGCTGGCAAAATGAAATATCAGCGCCAGCGCCGCCGCCAATGCGCACACCGCGGCCATTCCCGGCACTCCAGGTTTGCGGCTGGCAGATTCGGCAGGGGGCAGGGGAGCGTCCGGCATGGAGAAATACGACAGAAGACCCCACAACTTGAACTTGAAGCGCCCGCCAATGTCACGCCCACGTTTTCCCCGCGTTCCAAGTCGAAGCGTAGCCGCTGGCCTCTCACCAGCGCGCCAGCGTGTACCTGCACTTACACCTTAACATTCACATGAACCCGCCGTCCCCTCCCGGAATCTGCTGTGGTGTCATCAAAACACCTTCAAATAAGTCTATGGCTGCCTCAGGCCCGGAGGGCCGGCCCGAAAGTAGCCGGGGACGTAAGCCCCCGGTTGGGAATAACCACGCGTCACGCCCCGGCAAGGGCGGCAGAATTCACAAACCCGGCAGCCCTGCACCCCTTTTCCATTGTATGGGCGGATGGGAAACTGATAGCGCTAACATCGCCAATGTCCCGATCCCGAACCCGATCCAAGGCAAAGAAGGCCGCGCAGATATCCCGTCCGGCACGCACGCAGATCAGGGGCGGATCGAAACGCTGGCTGGCGCCAGTCTTGATTACGGGCGCATTTTTGCCGGGGATATTCCTGGTGCCCTTTTGGGTCCCGCAGAAAACGCCGATGGATTCGCAGAGCTGGGAGTTTGGCTTCAACAACGGGGTCGCGCAGGCGGCCGTGGGGCTGCTGCTGCTATGCCTGTTTGCGTGGCAGCTCCTGCGCGGCAATTCAAAGGCGGAACCGGACCCGCTGGCCAAAACACTGATCGAGACGCCATCGGCTCAATCGCCACGGGGGCTGCTGGCGGCGATGGCGATCCTCCAGGTAATTGCCGGCGCCGTGCTCATTGCATGGTATCGATATCTGCCGATCAGTCATTACGGAGAAATGACTTACTTTATTCAGAGACTGGAAGCCGCGATCCTCGGACAGAAGCCGTACATGGACTTCAGTTTCGATTATGGACCGGTAATGCTTGGGCTGCCGGTGTGGATATATCATCTTTTTCATGCCGCGGTATCCGTCGAGGCTGCGTATGCGTCCGCTCTCGTAATCTTTTATATAATCGGATTGGGCCTGGCGGCTTATGTTATCAGCCAGCTCAATGCCGGATGGAAGACGCCGATGATGGTCTTGGTTGGGATACAATGGATCAACCTGACCATGGGTTTGCAGTACACGCCGCTCCGATTCATGCTGCCGGTCGCGTCGATCTTCGCCGTGCGGCACCTGGAACGGGCTTTGCAAGGCCCGTGGCGGATCGCCGCGTTGGCGGCAGCCGGATTCATTCTGCCCATCCTGAACTTTGCGATTTCCCCGGAGATGGGTCTGGCAACGGCGGTAAGCCTCGGCGCCTGCTTCGCGTGGTATTTGCTTTGCGGTACCCGGCGGCTTGCGCTGCTCATCTTTGCCGTGCTGGCGGGCCTTGCGGCGGCGGCTGCGGTCTTCCCCCGGCCATACCTGGATTCGGTATTTCAGTTTGGACAGGGCGGTGGGAATTTTCCGGTATTTCCCACCTTCTATATTTTGGCGCTGCTCATGGCGGCCATCCTGGTACTGCCGCGGATGGGAGTCATTGCCATGCGGGACAAATCGCCCGGCGCCGCATTCTGCGCGGGGCTGGCGGTTCTCTGTGGCTTGATGCTGCTGCCGGCGCTCGGGCGCTGTGACCCGGGGCATGTCTGGATCAATAGTATGGGGTTGTTCATTGTGGCCTTGGGGGCGGCCACATGGCTGCGACCGGGATGGCGCAACGTGGCGTGGGGAATCTATATCATCATCTTTCCGGTTATCGGGGAGGTATCGTTCTGGAACAGCTACCAATCGGCGATGCAGAGCGTGGGCAAGGTGCGCGAGTACCGGGCCGCCCATCCTTATGAATCGGATAACTTCAACGGCCTCGCCCCGGGTGCGCCAATGCCGAGGGTGCATTACAGCAAGCTGCTGCCGGATACGGGCTGGGTGATCGAATTGCCCCAGGTGCCAACGGGACTTCCCGTTGGCGATCAGGAGCGGCTCGAGTGCCACCTGGTGTTGACCGGGCGCAACGTGCGGGATTATCACATCGCGCCGTACCAGGATATCTTTGACGCTGCGCAATTGCCCCGCAAATTCGCTGACCTCGATAAGATGGAATACATCTTTGTCCCGCGGGATGAGCTCGATTACCTTCAAACCACTCCGGGTGAGCTGGCAAAGATCCAGGGCGAAGCGGACGCGGAAATGATGTCAAAGCTGCTGTTATTCCCGGTATCGATGGCGCCGGTGCATCCGCTCTTTCAGTCGGATTACGAAATCATGCGACGGATCGCGGCCGAATACGACGTGATGACGAAGTACCCGGCTGGCGCATTGATGAAACGCAAGCAGTGAATCGGCGCCGCCGGCGCCAGGCTAATCCCTCCCCAGCGTCGCCACCACCGCCCGGTGCTGCGACCGCCTCGCCGGTTCCACCTCGCTGTGCTCCGCGTGCCACCCCGGCCCGCCGATCACGTAATCGATTCGCAGCCACGGCTGGCCCATCGAGAGCGGGTTGCCCGTATCCCCCGGGAAAGTGAAGCCGAATCCGCTCCCCGCCTGCTCGAAGGAATCCGTCAGGCCCCAGGTGATCACCCGGTGCACGTAGCCGTTCGGCGGCATGTTGAAATCCCCCGCCAGTACGAAGGGCCGCTTCTCCCGCGCCAGCACCGATGCGAAGTCGCGCGCCAGTTGCACCCGCGCCGTCATCGATTCCCCGAACGACATCCCGTCGGAAAGCCGCCGGTTGCGTCCCGTCAGTTCCTTCACCAGGCCCAGCCCCGTCAGCTTCGCAAAATCGCTCCGCGGCGTCGGCAGGTGAACGGTATAAATCGCAATGTCCTGCCCCTGCCACGGCACGTCGAACACCGCCACAATCGGCAGCCCATGCCACAACGGCCACCAGATTTGCTCCCCGCTCTTGACCGGCGTCTTGCTGATGAAAACGAATTGGCCCTCCACCAGCACCGTTCTTTGCGGATAGTTGCGCTGGTAGATCGGTCCCTGCCCTCCCGCGTCCTCCAGCGCCACGAAATCCGGGTCCTTTGCGTCGATGAACGGCTTAAGGGTCGTCCCGTGGCTTTGCCCGTAATTATTTGTCATGATCTTCAATTGCACCCGGCCAGGCCCCCCGGGGATGCCCGGATAGAACGGCACATGCCAGAAGAATATTATCGCGCTGATTCCCAGCGTCGCGTAGGCCGTCAATGGCACCTCCGCCAGCAGCGCCGCAGGCACCAGCACGATCAGCGGTAGCAAGAATATCTGCTGGGGCAGGTAGAGCAGGATCGCCAGCGGCCACCAGCGTTCCCCTACGAACTCCATGGCGATGAAGAGGATGCTCAGCGCGATCGTGTAGCCAATGATCAGCCCCGTTACCAGCCGCCGGAACCGGCGCCCCCAGTGGATCCAGCTCCACGAGGCATGGGGATTGCTCGGTTTTGTTCCGGGTATGGGATCGAGTGTCATTGGTTTCAGCAACTGTTTAACGGTCTCACGTAACAAATTGAAGACTTTAGCAAAAACGATCAAATAATTATTGACGCGGGACCGCAGATCGTGGAGAAATGACGCAAGCCGCAGTTCAGGCAGACCATACCCTCCCTCGTTGAAACCCTCGAAATCGATGTATCCTATGATCACTCAACATCAGCCCCTCCCTTCGATCGGCCTCCGGCATTCCCGCTGGACCAAACCGGTAATCGCATCCCTCCTGGCGATAGGACTGCTCCTCTCCGGCGCCGTGCGTTCCGCGCACGCCCAGAGCGGCGTGTCGGTCACCGGCACGGCTGGCAACAGCACTCCGGCGGTCATTATCGACAATGAGCTGCAGGCTCTCTACGGCTCCAGCAGCTCGATTCAGGTCGACTTCAGTGGCAACAGTGCCACGAACATCGAGAATGCGATGATCGCGGCCCTCAATCAATTCCCCGGTTATAACCCGATTAACACGGCGGACAATCCGGATTCCACTGGTACCTCGGGCTATGGCGTGCTCGATTCGGGCACCGGGTTCCAGCCCGCGGACCTCAGCAATTACATCCTCGCCGCAACCGGGACGGGCAGCCTGGGTAGTGTTTCTTCCGCCGTGGTCAAGGATGCGATCAGAGACGCTGCAGGCCGGTTCAGAGGTCTATCAAGGAAGCAACCCTTATTTCACCTACACTCCCGAGCCCGGCCTGGCCACCAACAAGGCCATCGAGAACATCGTTGCCGGCGCGGCCTCCATTATTGCCAATCGTTTGACCACCACCAGCCAAACCACCGTTGCCGGGGACATTGACACGGTGATTGCCGATGGTATTGCGCTCGACCCGAGCGACTGGAGCGGAATCCTGAACGCTGTTGCCGCTCAGATTAAAAACCCGCCGGCCAGCTTGGTTCTCTCGGGCACCGTGACCACGGGCAGTAGCCTCTCCCTGTCGGGCACCTCCTTGACCCAGACCGAGGCCGTGGACGCGATTTTTGCGACCGAGAAGGCCGTGATTGCGGCCAATCCCCTGCAGAGCGCGACCGGCGTGGCTCAGTACGCGCTTGTCACGCTGGGCACCAACTTCAATTTCACCAGCACAACCATTGTCTCCAACGGCACCAGCGCCAACTCGAGCTACATCATCGCCGCCATCAAGGCTGCTCCCACCACGGTTGGCGGCATGGCCTATGCCCTGATGAGTTCCGGTGAAGGCATCGCCAGCACGGTTCCCACTTCGCCTGGCACCGCTGCCACCTACTCGACTCCCATCATTCAGGATGTCACCGCCGCGAATGTCGCCGGCGTCGCTCAAGCCGTCTCCTCCTTTATCAGCACCGCTACCGGCCAGGGGGCCTATGCCTCCGATGTGGTCACTCAGCTCCAGAGCGACAACAAGAACACTGCAGCACTCGATGGTGACGTCCTCGGCGGCGTCATCGCCGCGAACCAGGGCCAGGCGCCCTCGATTATTACCAGTTCCGGCCTCTGGACAACGGTCAACACCACTGCGCCCCTCGATACCGATGCCAATCGCATCAGCTTCGTCAGCGGCATCCTCGCCGCGGCGCCCACCACCTCGGTCATCAATGACGTTCTCTCCAGCAGCACTGTCACTGGCGGCACCATCCTTACCGGTACCAGTTTCCTCGAAAACAAGACCTTCGCGGGCGATTACCTGACCCTCGTCGCCGACTCCGCAAAGGCGGTTTCCACTTCGCCCTCCGACGAAGAGGCCCTGATGGCTGACCTTCTGGGCAATGACCCGGTTGGTCACGCGTATGTCATATCGCTGCCCAGCCTCAGCAATACCTTCGGCGCTCTCGCTATCAAGGACTCGGGCACCACCGGCTATGCCGCCTTCCAGGGCATCATCGCAAACGATCCCACTGCCACCTCGACCACGGCCATCATTAACTACGCCGTCAGCGTCGCGAAGAACAGCGACATCGCCTCGACGGCTGATCAATCCACCGACGTTTCTCGCGCTCAGGTTGCCATCGGCCTTCTCAACGAGATTTCGGTCGCCTCGGGCTCCGATGCCTACGCGTATACTCAGATTCTCGATAACACCACCAGCACCACCGATACAGCAAGGGCCACATTCGTCGGCACGGTTGCGGACGCGTTCCTCGGCGCCTCGGACTTCAATACCGTTGTCGATACCTCCTTCAGCAGCTCCACCAACAGCAATTACTTCACCAGTGTCCAAGCTGCCGCGGAGGACGTCGTCAAGCTGCTGCCTTCCGCATACCTGACCTCCGCGACCACCGTCGTCACCGCCGCGGCGACAGGCCAGGCCGGCGTGCCCAGTTCCTCCGGATCCACATCCTTCACCAACGATGCAGCCATTGCCCAGGATGTGATTTCCCTCACCACGATTAAGAACGCAGGTCTCTCTGCCGCAGTCGTCCAGGCTGCCGCGGCTCCCGTGATTGCCAATGATTCCACGCCGGCTGACTACGTAACGTTTGCCAACGACGTCGTGGGCAGCACGCAATCGACCCAGACCCAGGCCATCAGCCAGGGCCTCGCCGGCGCTATTGTCGCTGGTGGCGGCAACGATTCGAGCCTCGAGACCTTCGCCACCAACTTTGAAACTACCCTCGCTGGCGACCCGACGAGCCATGCCACTCTGGGTTACGAAGTCGCCGGCGGTGTCGCCGCGGCCCTGACTGTTCCGTCGGACTCAGCCGGCCTCTCCATCGACGTGACCATTGCCGAGTCCGGCTCCACCGCCTCCGCCGCCATTCGCGGCAAGATCGCGGCTGCCGTCGCCTTCGCTCAGACCAGCCAGGCTTCCACCCTCGTGGCGGACATGCTCTCCGGTGACGGCTCTCTCACTCTGCTCACCGCCTTGACCGACAAAGACACGGTGGCCGAGGACGTGACTGCTTCCGTTCCGGCCTCCGCCGGGGGGGACGCACAGGACGTCGCCGCAACGCTCGGCGGCGATGCAACCGGCTACAAGGACATCGGTGCCTCGGACGGCGACATCACGAAGGTCATCCCAACCACCCTGCCGGCCGCCACGCGTTTGACATATATTAGCTCGATTGTCTCGCTGACCATGAGCGACACCACCGATGACGTCAATACCACCATCATCAACTCCGGCACGGGCAACATCGCCACCTTCCTCGAAGCCGGGGCCGGTGCCGCGACCACCAAAAGCGGCGATCTCTTCGCCGATGCCGTTGCCGGCGACATGGTCAGCGGTTACGGGTTCTCCAGCAGCACTGACTCTGCCTCCATGGATGCCTTCGTCGCCGCCATGGCCTCCAAGGCCGCTACCTCGATGATCTATATCGCCCAGGGCTTCGCGGAATTCATCCCGGCCACCGCCGATGTCGCCTTCTCGGGCAGCGCCGCGACCCTCACCGGCACCGCCTCCGCCTTGGTGACCGCAAAGGGCTACATCGCCGAGGGTGTCGCCACGGCCGATACCACCCAGGCCCCGCTCGTTGCCACCACCGTCGCCGCCACCGTGCCCACCGTCATCAATCCAAACACTACGGCCCTCGACAAGCTCGCTGACACCGATAACGCCGACCGCACCACCATTGCCGTGGATGTCGCCAAGGCCGTTCCCGCCGATGCCCCCGACATCGTCTATAACGTCGGTCTGCAATATGTGGATGTCTCCGGCACCGATAACAGTCTCGCCTTGCTCGCCAAGGGCGTTGCTGGCGCGGTTGACACCGTCCTGCCCAAGGCAAATCTGGCCGAGCAAATGGGCTCAATCGCCAGTGAGGCAATCCTTGCCGGCAGCACGCTCAGCACCCCGCTCATTGCTCAGGGATATGCGGAAATCGCCGCCGATGTCGCTGGCGTCAAGGCCGGCACCGCCTACGAAGTAATCGGAGCCTCGATCGCGACGATTGCCGAATTGGGCGTCAATGTCACCACCTTCGAGGGCGACGTAACGACCCTGATGGACGCCGCAACCGCCGCCGTCCAGTCGGAAGTCTCTGACGCCATTGCCGCGTACAATGGTAACGCGAACTCCTTCGACGTCGGACCGGTCACTCGACCGGAAACCGGAATCACCAATTCCTGATCCTGGCCTGCGGTACCCCAAGACTGCGGCCTCTCATCGAACAGCCCTTGCATTTTTGATGCAAGGGCTGTTTGTTTTTTCACCCTAAGTACCGGCGGCTCGAAGGCATGGATCGAGAGCACTCCGGCAGCGTCTTGATGAGTGCATTTTGAACATTACCGCAGCCCGCCATGCCCGATCATCGTGGACGGGCGGGCTTGAACCCTTTTCCATCGCTTCCGCCAGCCAGTGAATTTTGTTTACCTGTTCTTTATCGCCGCGGCCTGGGTGGTGATTCAAGGCCTCATCGGCGGTACCCGCCTTCTCTTCAGCCTCCCCGCATACGGCCTGCTCGCCGTCGCCGCCCTCCTCTCGCTGCCCGCCATTCGCGCCCGGCGCATCCCTCCCCGCCTCTGGTGTGTGCTTGCTACATTGCTCCTCGGCGGCTGGGTCCTTTACCGCTCCTCGCATTCTCCCATCCAGTACCTCGCCCTGCCCGACTTCTACATGATGATGGGCTGCCTCATGGTTTACCTCCTGACGGCGTACTACCTCACCAGTCTGCGGGATCGCACCGTTCTCGTCGGCGTCCTCTGGGCCTTGGCCGCGGTCGAGGTCTGGTTCGCCCTCATCCAGTTCATCAAGGATCCGCACTTCATGCTCTTTGGCTTCATTCGCGGCCAGGGGCTCGAGCGCCCCAGCGGCATGTTCATCAGCGCCAATCATTTCGCCGGCTTCCTCGAGACCGTTGCCATCATTTCCCTCAGCATGGTCGTCTGGTCCCGCTGGCCCGTCTGGTCAAAAATCCTCGGCGCATACATCGCCGTCTCCTGCTGGATCGGCGTCGCCATCAGCGGCAGCCGCGGCGGCTATTTCTCCACCGTTTTCACCCTCATCGTCTTCAGCGTCGGCAGCATCTACGCCATTCGCAGGCTCGACCCGCAAAAATTCCTTTTCGCGATTTCCGGTTTCCTGGCCGCCGTCGCTCTTATGGTGGTCACGGCCGCCTTTCTCATGAGCCACAGCCAATTGCTCACCCATCGCATGAGCACCATGGTCGTCAAGGATGTGCGCATCTACAATTGGGAGGCTGCCGTCGATCACATCCGCGTCTCTCCGTGGATCGGCACCGGCGCCGGCACCCACCTCATTTACGGTCGGCTCTTCCGCCGCATGCAGATCCAGGCCGATCCCGTCCACGCCCATTGCGATTACCTCGAGCTCATCGCCGAGTACGGCGCCGTCGGCGGCGTCTGCATGCTCCTCTTCGTCGTTTCCCATGTCTGGAACGGCGTGAAAGCCTTTTTCGAAATTCTCGAACGGCGCCTCCTCGCCTCCGGCATCGCCCGCAGCAACAGCTTCGCACTCAACCTCGGCTGCCTCTGCGCCGTCGCCGGTCTCGCTGTCCATTCCGTCGTCGATTTCAACATGCACATCCCGGGCAACGCCCTGCTCTTCGCGTTCATCTTCGGCATGCTCGCCAATCCCGGCATCGAGCGCATGCCGAACGTCATCGAACGCACCGTGCTCCCCTGGGGGCGTCTCCTCCTGCCGGCGCTCGGCGTTTGGATGATTGTCAGCGGCCTCCCGCTGCTTCCCTCCGAACTGTGCGCCGAGCGCGCCCGCGTCGCCCTGCGCGAAAACAAATACTTCACCGCCATCGATTACGCCAAACTCGGCCTCGGCAAACCGATGCTCCACGACATCGATCCGCCGCCCGACGAATACGTCATCGCGGGCCGGCCCTGGACCATGTGGTTCGGGGGCATCTCGAGCCTCGTCCAGCGCTTCGGGCCGAACCCGAAAAACCCCGACATGTACTTCTACATGGGCGAGGCAAACCGCGCTTTCGGCACCAGAATGAAGCTTTTTCTTCTCAAAAAACACTTCTTTTCAGCCGGAATTGAGGCATTTCAGGAGGGGTTGAAGATTTTCCCCCAGGATGAGAACGCCCTTGTGAGGATGGCTCAATGCTACGATGGGCTGGGGGACTATCAAACTGCTGAGGAAGTTTATCAGCAGGCTTTCAAGGTCGATCCGCACCTTGGAATCCTGTACGGGTTTTACGCAACTCACTCGCAATTAGAGGGTAAGGCGGCAGAGGCGGCTGCGGCATCAAAGGTCGAGCACGACCTGGACTATGGCGAGGTGGATGCGGAGAAGCGGGCGGACGACGAGCTTCAATAATAAAAAAAATCGTCTGATTAAGAAATTTTCTGCTAGTTGGCAAGAAAATAGCTTGAAGGGGTTCGGGGACTTATAGATAGTCGCCCTGTCACGTGTGTGTGTACGCACGGGGCAAAACACCACAAAACAGAGCATCCGTAGTCAGTAAAGTCAGTAATCCCTATTCCTCCTCCTCGTTTTTTTATGAGCACCCAACCTCTTGCCGGCAGAACTATATCCCGCGGCAGCGCCTCGCTCGCGCTTCGCGCCGCATTAGCCGCCCTCGCAGCCCTGGCCCTGTCGGGCCATTCGCTGTGGGCTCAAACATTTTCGGGCACCCAGGCGCTGCTGAACACGGCGCTGGCGCCCAAGACAATTCTTAACGCCACGCCGGCGGCCCTCGAGGGGGCCATCATTACGGTGAATACGAACAACCCCACCATCTCGATTGCCGTGCTCGCGGGGCAGGCGTTCACCGCGACGACCGGCAGCAAAGTTGAAGCCCGCTCGGGTTCGACGGCCGGCGACGTGGTCAATTTGCTTTCTACAGCGATCCTCACGAACAACAGCAACACGGTATTGACTGATGGCACCGAGATCGCCGCGATCGTGGATGCCGTCGCCGACGTGAACGCAAGCACCACGAAGGAGTTGAGCGTTGCCGATCAGGGTGCAGTTGCGGATGGAGCGGTTGCCGCGGTTTCCGACAATGCCGAGACCAATAACAACCTCCTGGCCGTGGACGAAAATATCGGCACCACGCTGGCCGCCGATGTCTATCTGCAGGGCCTCCCCAAGGATGGCCTGACCACCATCCTCGCGGATGCGATCAAGGGAATCAACGGCGCCAAGGGCCACTCGCAGAGCGTCGCTCCCGTGGCCGCCGAGGACCTTGTTGAGGGCATCGTTTCCTCCGGCAATGTGCCCGACGCCTCGCAGAGCGCCACCTTCACCACCTTCGCCGAGGCCATCCTCAAGAATGTCTCGAAGAACGCGAGCGTGGATGAGTTGGTTACCTACCAGATCGCGCTGAAGGATGCCGGTACGTCCAACTGGACCGCCCTCGCCGCCGGCCTCTACTCGAAGTATTCCGCTGACATCAGCAAGATCACCCAGGGCATCATTGCGGCCGCGCCGCAGGACTTCAATAACGAGACCGCACGGCAGGGGGTTGTCTCCAGCATCGTTGCCTCGGCGAACAAGGACGCCGCGACCATCGACCAGGGCGCGACCTTCGTCGATCCCCGTTACGCCTACGCCTTCACGGATAGCACCCTTACGACGCTGTACGCAGCCGGCGGCGGCGGAGTGAAGGGAGAGAAGCTGGCCGCCAAGTACGCGGCGACCATCGCCACGGACGAGGGCAATGTTCTCGGTCAGGATGGTGACGAACTGGCCAACGTGGCCGGCACTTTCGCCAGCTTGATTACGGCCGGCGACCTGCTGGCCAGCAACGCGGCCACTTACGCCAAGGACCTCCTCACCGGCGCCGAGAAGAGCAAGATTCCAGTGACAGAATTCAGCGTGTCCAGCGGCGCATTCGGCTTGGGCGGCGGCACCCTGAACCTGAGCGCGCCGGCAACTGAGACGGTCCAAGACATGGCTTCCATCGCGGATTTGTTTGCAGTCACGATCATCGACAACAACGGAGGCGGCACGACGGCTGCCAAGACGGACGCCTCGGAAATTGGAGCGCTTATCAAGGATATTGCCAGCTTCTCCAAATCCGCCACCTTCACGGATACCGACGCAAATGCCGCAAATCAGTCGGATGTGGTCGGTATTTTCCTGGCTGGCACCTTGGTGGACGAAGTCACCGCGAGCGTGAACGCTCTGAGCCTCGGGGTCACGGAAACGACCGCTATTGACAGCGCCGTCGAGGATGCGGTTGACAAGGATCTCAAGAGCGTCGTGGGCAGAACCAACGACCCCACGCTCGAGACTACTGTTACCACCGATTTTTCGAACTACCCGATCGTCGGCGCCATTACCGTTTCTGAAACGACGGTCACCAATCTGTAATCAACCAACTTTTCCCGCTTGGGAAAGAATCTGAAAGGACCGGACGAGAGTCCGGTCCTTTCTGCGTTTATGAAACCGTTCGCCCGCGGCGCCGCCTGCACCCTCCTGGCCATCTGCGTCCTGGTGGCCATTCCGGTTTTCCCGCTGCGGGCCAACGTCCAGGAGATCATCGTCACGAAGCTGCCGACGGGTGAAACCATCCTCAGCGCGCCGGCCCGGACCCTGGCGATGGCGGTAGCAAGTGCAATTTCCACCAATACGGACCCCTCGATCACCCCCGCCGACTTCGTCACCGCCGCCTTTGCGCCGATCAACGGCGACGTTCCGGGCCGATCGCAACACCTCGGCTGCCATTGTGACCGGCTCGGCCATCGGGGCGCTGCTCTTCATTCACGATCCGAATTTCAGCGCGGACGTTGCCTCGATCACCGATTCACTGCTCGATATCAACCCCAATGACAGCCCGGAGGACCTGAGCACGGCCGGACAGGGGGCCGTGGTCAAGGCGGCCCTGGGGGCAGTCTCGGATGCCGGGCTCACGAACGCCTCGATCCTCGGGACCGACGAGGCCATCGGCCAGACCCTTGCCGGCGATACCTACCTCGAGACGCTGCCGGCCTCGGCCCTCATCACGATCATCCAGACCGCCATGGCCGGCATCGACGGCTCGAAAGGCAAATCCCAAGCCGCAGGCCCGGAGGCAGCCGAGGAATTCGTCCAGGGACTGCTCTCGATCTCCGGCACGGTGCCGGACAACATCGGCTACCCGGCCTTTGCCGTGGGCGCCCTCAAGAAAGTCTCGTCCAATACCAGCGTGGATGAACTGGTCGCCTACCAGGTTGGCCTCGCCGACAACGCCACGACGGCCAGCCTGGCCGCGCTGGCCTCCGCGCTCTACACCAGCTACCCCTCCGCCATCGCCAAAGTGACCCAGGGGCTCTCGGCGGTCCTTCCGGCCAGCGACGCGACCGAGAGCGCGCGGGTCTCGTTCATCCAGCAGCTCACCGCGGCGCAAACGCGCGATGCGGTGCCCATCCTGCAAGGGGCGCTCTTCGTCGATCCCTATAACGCCGGGCCGTTCACACAGGGAGTATTCAGCACCCTGCTCTCGCAGCCGAACGGCTCGCGGCTGCTGGTCTCGGACGCGCCAAGGATCGCCACGGGCGCCGGCGCGATCCTGGGCCAGGATGGAGACGCCCTCACGCAGGTGGCCGATATCTTCAGCCAATACATCGCCAATGACGATCTGCCGGTCTCGGATGCGGCCACGTATGCCACGGCGCTCATCAGCGGGGCGGTGAAGGGGAGGGTGCCCGGTTCGCAGTTCTCCGGCGCCGCGTTTGGGGGCGGAGGCGGCGACTTGAACGTCGGCGCCGGGATCGATGCCGAGACGGCGACTGACCTGGCCTCGATTGTCGATCTGCTGGCCAGCGGGGTCATCATCGCGAATCACTTCTCGCTGGGCACCGCGTCCGGGCTTCGCAGCACCGCGTCGGAAATCGGCTCGATGGCCGGGGATGTCGCGCGCTATGTGAAGGATGAAACGTTCGACGATGGCGGCTCACCCGAGCCCGCTGCCGTCTATCTCGCCGGCACGCTGGCCGATTCCGTCGCGACGACGGTTGCCGAGTTGAATCTCGAGCCGAACGTCCAAAACGCGATCCTCGCCGCGATCGAGACGGATGTCGCCGCCGACACCAACGGGGCGGTGCGCGCCGATGTCAAAGCGGTCTTTGAGAACGACGCCTACCGCGCCTACCCCGTGGTCGGCGCCATCAGTCCGCAGGAGACGATGGTGACCAATCTGTGATTGCTCTTCGACAGGCTCAGGGCCTTCAATGAAAACTTCTCTTTACCTCGCGAGGTAAAGCGCCATGGCTGCCACCCGCCTCAGAATCTTCATCAGCAGCGTCCAGAAGGAATTTGAGACGCTACGGCATAATCTGAAGGCTTTTCTATTGGGTGACGCAGCGCTTCGGCGATTCGTGGCCGAGGTTTTCCTCTTCGAGGAATTGCCGGCCAGTGATCAGCGCGCCGATGAGGTTTATCTCTCCGAAGTCAGGCGCTGCGACATCTACTTGGGCATCTTTGGGTAGGAATATGGCAACGAGGATATAGAGGGCATTTCGCCGACTGAACATGAATACGTCTGCGCCACGACCCACCGGAAGACCCGCCTAATTTACGTCTGGGGCACAGATGAAACGCGCCGGTCGCCGAAGATGAAGAAACTTATTCGACGTGCCAGCGCCGAGTTGGTTCGCCGCCGCGTGGATGACACAAACGCCCTTAACTCCGAAGTTTACGCAGCTTGGTAGACTACCTGGAGCGGCACGGTGCATTGCGAGTTCCGCCTTTCGACACCTCCCCCTGTGACGGCGCCACGGTCGCCGACCTGTCGATCAAGCGCATCGAGTGGTTTGAGACCGCCCGTCGCGAGCGCGGCTTCCCTCTCAAGCCCAAATCCGCTCCGGAAGCCCTGCTGAAACACCTGAACCTTTTGGCTGATGCCCGGCCCACGAACGCCGCCCTCCTGCTTTTCGGCTCCGCCCCGCATCGCTTCCATCGCACCGCTGAAACCAAGTGCGTGTCCTGCCACGGCTCCGAATACCGCCGGCCCTTCGCCTCGCAACAGATTTACGGCGGCGACCTTTTCGAACAGGCCGATCAGGCGTGAGACTTTGTTCTTGCGAAAATCAACCGTGCCGTCGGCACGCGCGGCTCTCAGCATCACAGCCCCCGCCACCTACGAACTACCGTCCGATGCTGTCGGCGAAGCGATCGTCAACGCGATTGCCCACCGCGATTACAATAGCCAGGCCTCCGTGGAAGTCCGCCTCTTCTCCGACCGGTTGGAAGTTTGGAACCCTGGGACGCTGCCCGGCACACTGACACTCGAAGATCTTCGTCACGATCATCCGTCGGTGCCGAACAACCCGTTGATCGCCGAGTCCCTCTTCCTCACCCGCTATATCGAGAAGGCTGGCTCCGGTACCCAGCGGATGATCGATTTCTGCCGCGAAGCGGGCTTGCCCGCGCCCGACTTCGGGCAGCGCCAGGGCTCTTTTGTCCTCACCCTCTGGCGCGACTGGCTTACTGGCGAGGCGCTGGCCGAGTTGCAGCTAAATGAACGCCAGACGCTGGCTTTAGGCTTCCTGAAAGCGCATCGCCGCATTTCCAACCCCGAGTATCAGAAGCTGACGAAGACGACGAAGAAGACAGCCACGCGCGACCTCGGCGACCTGAGGGAGAAGGGCGTCGTCGAGCAGCGCGGAGACCGTGGACCTGGCGTTCACTATATGCTCGCCGGTAAAAGGGACAAAAAAGGGGACAATGGGGACATGACATCGCCTTCCGCGGAATGGGGACATAATGGGGACAATGGGGACATATGCCCATATCATGAAAACCTGGGCGCGGCCCGGAGGGCCGGCGCGGTCGCGCGCTATGCGAAGGATGAAACGTTCGACGATGGCGGCTCGCCGGAGCCCGCTGCCGCATGGATTGCGGATTGCGGAAGAATGGGTGGTTCCGGGGGCGGGAGATGGAAACCATGAGCAGTCAATTGTTAAACCCGAATTTCGAATTTGATCGGGGCGATCTAGCGCAATCCGCTGGCCGCGAGTGCCATTCGTCGGGCCTCACCATATCTTTCAGATACGGCTCGGCTCGCCCGGCCGCCGGCCGCCACGGGTCCCTTCCTCTGCCTCGGCTCGCCTCATGTCATCGCGACTCAGCATCTTGCACCATCTGATCCCCTCCAACAACAAGTCAGGTTATTTCCCAATTATGTGCTATTGTTGAGTAATGGATAAAACATTTCTAACTCGTTCAAAACGCGGTCCTGATGTCGTCACCGAGGAACTGGTTGCAGTCCTGCTGGGAAGCGCGTCATTTGAATTCAAGCCGTTGTTCGACATCGTTCATGAGAATCTTCGTGCCCGAAAGTCCGCCAGTGGAGGTGAGGAGATGCTGCGCCTTCGCGCATATGAAAAGCTTCAGGGTCTCGTGAGCCAGGGGATGGTGAAGAAAACCGTCACGAAAGCTGGAAAGTTTTATAAGGGTCTCGCCTCTCTGGCGACATTTATGCCGTTTGTTCCGGCAGTCGTTCCCGCGACGACATAATTACGCCTACCCATTCAATGAAACAAATGAAGTCCTACATGAGGCCTCCGGCAAAGCGGGTGACAATTCAAAAGCCAGAGCAAAAAGAGAAACCTGTTTCGAAGGCGATTACTTCCGATGGCTTCACAAGGATTAACGAATCCACGATCCGCAAAGTGTATAAGTGATGGTGCATTGGTGCAGGAAAAACAGGGTCAAGTCTTAACGATGACTTAAGGTTTGGCGTTTGGATCTTTCAAACCAGCCTGACGTTGTGTTCGATTGACTTGACCACGTCATCCATCTTCCCGCTCCATATCTGTTTGGCCATACTCTGAGTTCCATTGGAGGAAGAAGGATTCCCAATCCAAGGCCGGGGAAGCAAACTTATATGGCCGCGAACCATGCGGCTCTTTTGGGGGCTGGAGATCGGACCTGAAGCTAATTTGTCGGGTTTTGTGGGCGGGAGCAGAAGAATATGGGCATCGAAATGCGCTGCGCTTTTTCGATGCTGGCACGGCGGCTGGCTTGGAGGCGGGGCGCGGGCTGATTATTTACGGGGCCGGTTTGATTAGGAAGTTTTAGGCCGCCGTGCCTTTCTTTAAAAGGCGGGGTTTCACCCCGCGCCCCACTTAGGGGAAGTTTTCCCCTAAGAACCCCATGAGGTCGCTGACGCGACAAATTCAGTCCGGGCGAAGGCGCCCTATCTCAGGAACCGGGCGAGGTTGTCGGCTTCCCAGCGCTGTGCGCGGGTGTAGTGCGGGAAACGGCGCTCGCGCTTCATGAATTCCGGCGTGTGCACGATGCGGCGGCGGCGCTTGCGGTCGTAAATGTCCGGGACGACCGAGTGCAGCATCTCGTGGTAAATGACGAACTCGAGGAACCAGCGCGGGACCCAAAGCGCATCGAGCAGCGGATGGATGCGGATGACGCGGTCCTCCTCCTGGATCGTCGCGAAAATGAAATAGGCCTTGGGCCGCTGCCGCCGTTTGCGGCCCCATTTGATGGTGTAACCGCGCAGCGCGTTGCGGAAATAGCGCGCGTTCAGCTTATGGAAAATCACCCGCAGATCGTGGTGCCGGCCCTCGCCGGGAAAGGCAAATTGACCGCTGCATCGGCAGCAGGGGTGTCGAGGCCTTTCTCTTCGGCTGCCGCTTCCCGCGCCGGGCTGTCACTTTGCGATTTCGGGCCATGAACGGGCTCCAAACTAGGTGGAGCAACGGGGGGGGCAAACTTTAAGTTTCGTCCGTTGAAGAAATGCCCTTTGCGTCCAAAACTTGCTCTAATCTGCGGACCCGTTCGTAGAGTTTTTCGAGCCGGTTGATATAGGCCAGGCGCTCCTTGAATTTGCCCGCCGGGGCGGCCGGGATTCCGTACCAAGTCTCTCCGGCTGGGATACTTTTGCTTACGCCGGACTTCGCGCCAACAGTCACGCGGTCGCCGATTTCAATATGGCCCACCAGGCCGACCTGGCCGGCAAGTGTGACATAGTGTCCCAGTTTGGAACTGCCGGAAATTCCCACCTGGGAAACGAGAATCGAGTGGCTGCCGACGATGACGTTATGGGCAATCTGGACGAGGTTGTCGATCTTGGTGCCTTGCTGGATCCAGGTGCGCCCGAAGCGGGCTCTGTCGATGGCCACGTTGGCGCCGATTTCGACATCGTCGTCGATCTGGACGATGCCGATCTGGGGAATCTTGACGTGTTGTCCCTGCGCGAACTCGTAGCCGAAGCCGTCGCTGCCCACCACGGCGCCGGAGTGAATGATGACGCGCGCGCCGATGACGGTGCGCTCGCGGATGGTGACATGGGGATGAAAAAGACATTGCGGGCCGATGACCGTCTCCTGGCCGATGAAGACATGGGCGCCGATGACCGAGCCGGCGCCAATCGATGCGCCGCGCTCGATGACGGCGTAGGGCTGGACGGAAACCGATTCGCCGAGTGTGACATTGGGGCCGATGACGGCGGTGGGATGGACGCCCGGCGCGTACTCGACCGGGGGCGGGGCGAAGAGTTCCACCGCTTGGGCAAAGGCGATCGATGGATTGGCCACCTTGATGAGCGCCGGGCGGATTTGTTCGGCGAAGTCGAGCGGGACGAACGCGGCCGCGGCCTGGGACTGCTTGAGGGCGGGCAGGTAGCGGGCGTTGCCGAAGAAGGTCACATGTTCGCCGGTGGCTTCCGCGATGGCGGCGGCGCCGGAGATGGGCGACTCCGGGCTGCCGTTTTCGAGGATGCCGCCGGTGAGAGCGGCCAGTTTTGCAAGGGTGATGCTCAAGAGAGTATGGGCACAAAAAAGCGCGCCGGGATTTTACCGGCGCGCTCTTTGGTTAATCGATAACAAAAATCAGGGGATGGAAGGCGTATCCGAAGGCAGGCTCTCGCCAGGCGTCTCCGGATTGGGCGAGGTATCGGGCAGCGGTTCGGTGGACTCGGCGCCGGTGGTGTCATCCTTGGGCTTGTTCTTGTTGAGCTCGGTGATGATGTCGTCGGAGAAATCGAGCCCATCCTTGGCGAAGACGAGGATCGGCACGCCGTTGAGGCTGAGGCCGGAGCGATCCATGACGATGTCGTAGTTCTCAACCTTCACCTTGTCATCGACCAGCTTGGTGATTTCATCGACGATGCCGTTGCGCATGCGGACGGCCTGCTCCTGGAGCTGCTTCTCGCGCGTATCGCGGAACTCGGTGATCTCGCGCTCGAGGTTCTTGGTCTCCTGGATTTTGTCGTCGCGCTCCTTGGTCTTGGCGTCCTTGGCCTCCTTGCTCAGTTCCGGCTTGTTGATGTCGTCGTTGAGCTTGTTGATGTCGTCGAGATTCTGCTTGTAGTGATCCATCATCTCGTCGAGCTGCTGCTTGGCGGCGGCGCGGGCCTCATTGATGCGGGCTTCAGCATCCTTGGTCTTGTAGTAGCTGCTGAAAATTCTGTTCATGTCCACTGTGCCGATTTTCACCTGCGCGTGGCCGGTCGCCGCAAAGCCGAGCAGGCCGAGGCAAAGGAGGATGCATGGGAGCGATTTCTTCATAAAAAAAGTGCGGAGAGTGTTGGGTTTAGCTGAGACTTCGTAAAGAGGTTTTCGTTCAATTTCTTTTTGGGCGGGAAGCGGGGGAAAAGACGTTACATCGTATAACGATCAATCGAAAGGGGGCATCTCAATCCAGGCGGGTCATTGCGCGCATGTTCGCCCGTGGGCTTTCCACCGTGCCGCCCGGCTCGGGCGCCGGTACATTCATCTCATCCGGCATGGGTTGCCTTGCCGGCGGTATCTCTCTTGGGTCCAGGCAATTAGAACTGGTAGCCGATGCTGAAATTGAACTGGCCGGTGGAGCTGCTGTGGACCGGGTTTTGGATCGGGATGCCGTAGTCGAGGCGGACGGGGCCGATGGGCAGATCGAGCCGCAGGCCGATGCCGACGTCCGAGGCCAGGTGGCCGAGGCCCATGTCGAAGGCGCCTTTATTGACGAAGCCGGTATCGTAGAAGGTGGCGCCGCGGACGCGGTCGATGATGGGGAAGGTGTACTCCCCGGTGATGCGGGCGAGGCTGTCGCCGCCGATGGGCTGGCCTTTGTCGTCATGAGGCGACATCGCGCGGAAGCGGAAACCGCGCAGGCTGTTCGGGCCGCCGAGGTAGAGGGCGTCGAAGATCGGGACGTGGTCGCTGGGGTCGAAGTTTTCGACCTCGGCCACCTCGGCATTGAGCAGGAAGATCCCGTCGGAGGGCAGAGCCCAGTACTTGGCGGCGTTGAGGTCGAAGCCCCAATCGTTCACGTTGCCGCCGATCGGGCCGCCGGCGACGAAGGCGCTGAAGTCCACGCGCTCGCCGTGGCGGGTGAGGAAGACGCTGTCGCGCGTGTCATAGGTATAGCCGCCGGTGATGGAGCTCTTGGTGTGATTGCCGGCGTCGCGCAGGATGTTTTCCGAGACGCCGCTGCTGATGTCGTAAATCTTGATGTCCTCGAGGCGGTAACTGAGCCGCACGGAACTGAAGGCGTCGATCGGTTTGCGGATGTCGACTTCGTCACCGTAGTTCTTTTGCTCGTAAACGTCGGAGACGTAATCGGCGGTGCTGTAGAAGAGCTCGTCGCCGACGGAGAGCTGGTAATCGAGGAAGTAAGGCTCTGTAAGGGAGAACGTCGGCGTCGGTGCGCTCCGTGCCGAGCTGGAAGCGGGCGTGGAAGCGCTCGCCGCCGCCGGTGAAGTCGGGCCAGTTGAGGAGGTCGAAGTTGGTCTGCTGAACCTCGACGAAGCCGAGCAGGCTGTCGATGGAGGAGAAGCCGGCGCCGAAATTGAAGGAACCGGTGCGGGCCTCCTGGACGAGCACGTTGACATCCTTGCGGCCCGGGATGTCGGTATCGCTGGGATAAATCTGGACGCCGCGGTCCTTGTTGAAATAGCCGAGGTTTTCGAGGCGCTGCTTGCTGACGTCGATGAGGGTGGTGTTGTAGACCTCGCCCGGGGCGACGGCCAGCTCGCGGCGGATGACCTTGTCCTTGGTGCGGGTGTTGCCCTCGATGTTGATGTGCTCGATGTAGGATTGGGTGCCTTCGTCGATCTTGTAGTTGACGTTGATGACGCGGTTGGGAGCGGCGGTGGTCTCGGCGGTGACGGTCATGTCGATGTAGCCGCGCTCGCCGTAGAGATCGCCGATGGCCTTGGTGTCATCGCGCAAATCCTGCGGCGAAAAGACATTGCCCGGCCTCGTCTTGAGATGGCCGGCGACCTGGGCCTCGGTGAAGACCATCTCGCCCGCGATGTCCACGCCGCCGACATGGTATTGCTCGCCTTCGGTGATGGCGTAGACGAGGGAGACCTTGCCATTGCCCACCGGTTCGATGCGGGGCTGATCAACGACAACGTCCTCGTAGCCGTGGTTCTGGTAATACTCGCGCAGGGCGGTCACGTCCTGGTCCAACTGGTCGTTGTTGACGCGGCCGGTCTTGGTGAGGAAGGAGAGGACGTTGGAAGGCTTGGTCTTGATGACTTTGCGCAACTGCTTTGCGGTAAAGACGGTGTTGCCCTCGAACTGGATCGATTTTACGACGGTCCGGTTGCCCTCGACGATGGTGAAGGTCACGGTGGCCGCGCCGGTCTGGTCTATCGACATCGGTCGCGTAAGTGACCTGGGTTTCCGAGTAACCTTTGTTTGCGTAATCATCGAGGATCTTCTGGCGATCCGCCTCGAGGTTGGCTTCGTTGAGGGTTTGGCCCGGCTTGGTGGAGATATCCTTGCGCAGTTTCCTGGTGGTGATGGCGGTATTGCCGACGATGTTTACCGCCGCGATGTTCGCCTTTGACTGGATCACCACGACCACGCGCACGCCATCGGCCACGGGCTCGCCGAAGATGCGGACGTTGGTCACGCTGCCGGTGGCATAGAGGGAGCGGATGTCGTCCTCGACGGCCTGCTCGGAATAGGGCTTGCCGACCGCGGTGCGCATATTGGCGAGGATTTTCTCGCGGGAGAGCGTGGCCGGGCCGGCGTATTGAATATCGATCTGGCGGACGATGGGCGCCTCGGGCGCGGCGGGAGGAAGCGCCGACGTTTGAGCACGCGCCGCGGGGGCGCAAAAGTGCAGGGCCGCGAGGATCGCGAGGAAGGGCGTCAGCCGGAACGGGTTTCTCATAAAGGAAATAGCCGCGCGGCCGCGGGTAATGGCAGCCGGGCGGAAAACGGGCCATAGATGAGGGAAAGCCCGGGGAAAGGTCAAGCGGTGTTTTAGCCCAAAAAGAGCGGCAATCCCCCGGCACGGGCTGCCCGGAGGCAGCCCGAAGGCGGGGGCAACCGCCGGACCGCTCTTCGGAGAGCCCCAAGGCCCAATAGAGGGAGGGGATAGGCGCACAATGGCGGCAGGACTCGAAAGTTGAATTTAGAAGCCAAGAACACCGATCCGGGCCCCCGCGGCCAGGGCCGCCCCCGGAAATGCTTGATGAACGCACCCTACCATCCAGATGCCGTTCCACCCTCGGAGGAGCCCGCCACGGAAGCGGCGCTCGATAGCGGCTCCGGCGCGCCGCCTTTGGGCAATGGCAATAGATGCAGGGTCTTCATCCTGGATGACCACCCGCTCTTCCGGTTCGGCCTGAGGCGGCTGATCGACTCGCAGCATGACATGACGGTATGCGGGGAGGCGCAGGATGCCGTGGCCGGATTGGACGAGGCGCTGAAAGCCAGCCCGGACCTGATTACGGTGGATATTTCGCTGAACGATAGCGCCAACGGCATCGAGTTCGTGAAAAACATCCGGGCGCACCTGGAGAAATCGCGCATCCTGGTGCTGTCGATGCACGATGAATCGATCTACGCGCTGCGGGCGCTGCGGGCCGGGGCGCAGGGCTACCTGATGAAGGATGAGGTGCTGACGCGCGTCATGGAGGCGGTGCGCACGGTGATGGGGGGCGGCATTTTCCTGAGCGACACGTTGCGCCAGCAGGTGCTGGCGAACCTGGCCAACGGGCAGTCGCCGGGGCGCTCGCCCATCGACATGCTTTCGGACCGGGAGTTGGAGGTGCTGCAACTGAGCGGGCAAGGACAGACGCCGCGGGAGATCGCCACGCAACTGGGCATCAGCGTCAAGACCGTCGAGACGCACCGGATGCGCATCCGGGAAAAACTGAACCTGGCCAACAGCGCGGAGTTGATGCGATTCGCGATCGCCTGGACCGGCGAAGGGGAGCGGACGCGGCGGGGGAATGGGGGGTGAGGGGGGAGCTTCCGCCGATTTCGGGCGGGTGCCTGGCAGTGTCAGGTTGCCATCAATATGTCATGGAGGTCGCTGCCCTCCGAGAGACGGCGCACGATCACGTCCACAGCCAGTATTCTGCCTTCGGGAGTCATCTTGAAATTTTCGGGCTTCACATCCGCAACCAGGGTGCGCGATTTCGCATCGTACCAGGTCTTCCCCATAAGCTGATCGTGTTCCATTTTTGAATCACTCACCTTCCGAAAACCACGCGCCTCCATCATGACTTTGAGCTTGCCGGGGGATGGCTCGCCTCCCTTCACAGCCGTTTGGGAGACCGCCAAACCGATGCGTCCGTTTACCCTTGTAATCCCCACGATCTTGGCGTCTCCGCCAAAAACCTCATTTTCCGCGTCCATCCGTTCGAGATATTCGGAAGGCGTGGCAGGGCGCAACGTGAGCATGCCTCTGTAGTCCCCCGTACCAATCAGCAAATAAGAAGAATCCAGCGTATAACCAAAATCTGCCGCCGGCGGCGCATTCGGTTCGGGGTCGCGCGTATGCTTGAGCACCCGCGCTGGGTCCGTCGCCAAATGCTCGACGAGGTGTTCGCTCCCTCCGCCTATTTCCCGGTCGGGATTGGGCTCGATTGCAAGGCGCGGATCGCTTTCCCTCAGGCGGCCGAGGGCATCGACTTCACGCCAGTACCGGCTTTGAATTTCGAACTCCGGTGGAATGCCGGAGTCTGGGCGCGCAATTCTTTTAAGCTCATCACGGGTGAGCTTTTCCGCGCCTGCGAATCGTCCCGCGCGATCTTGCGCTGTCTTTCGGAAAGGGGAGCCAATTTGCTCATTTTTCGGGTTTAGATTACCAGATTTTCCTTCCCTGGTCGATTTCTTTTCGCTTCCGGAACCACCCTTTTCCGGCGCGAGCATTACGAACGCTTGCGCAACGCTGTAATGAGGTCCCATTTGCCTTCCCGACCGGGCTAGACTTCCTCCTCGGCGGCGCCTTTTTTGTTTTTGAGGCCGCGCAGCTTGCCGTGGATGAAGGCGTCGATGTCGCCGTCCATGACGGCCTGTACGTTGCTGGTCTCGACGCCGGTGCGGTGATCCTTGACCATCTGGTAGGGCTGGAAGACGTAGGAGCGAATCTGGCTGCCCCATGCGATGTCGCCTTTCTCGCCGTACTGGCGCTCGACTTCGGCGCGTTTTTTGTCCTGCTCGATCTGGTAGAGTTTTGCCTTCAGCATTTTCATCGCCAGTTCGCGGTTGCGGCCCTGGCTGCGCTCGGCCTGGCAGGCGACGACGATGCCCGTGGGCTTGTGGATGATGCGGACGGCGGTCTCGACTTTGTTGACGTTCTGGCCGCCCTTGCCGCCGCTGCGGAAGGTGTCGAGTTCGATGTCGGCGGGGTTGATGTCGATGGGGGTGTCGTCGGCCATCTCGGGCGTGGCGTCGAGGCTGGCGAAGGAGGTGTGGCGGCGCTTATTGGCGTCGAAGGGGGAGATGCGCACCAGGCGATGGACGCCACGCTCTGTCTGGAGGTTGCCGTAGGCGTAATCGCCCCGGACCAGCAGTGTCACGGATTTGATGCCCGCTTCGTCGCCGGGCTGGATGTCAACGATCTGGGAGGTGAAGCCATGGCGCTCGATCCAGCGCTGGTACATGCGCAGGAGCATTTCGGCCCAGTCGCACGATTCGGTGCCACCGGCGCCGGAGTGGATGGTGACGAAAGCGTTCGAGCGGTCAAACTCGCCGCCGAGCAGGCTGCGGAGCTCGATGTCCTCGAGGTTCTTTAAGGGCGTCGGCGTTTTCGTTGAGGACTTCCTGGGCGGCGGCGGCGCGGGAATCGGGGTCGGTCTCGCCGAGCGCGAGTTCCTTGAGGATGCCGAGGTCGTCGACCTGGCGTTCGAGGGCCAGGAGCGGGTTGATCTTGCCTCGGAGGGTCGAAATCTCCTCGACGGAGGTTTGGGCGCGTTCCTTGTTGTTCCAAAAATCCGGCGCCGCCATCGCCTCCTCGAGTTCGGCCAGGCGCGCCTGAAGCTTCGGGACGTCAAAGATACCTCCGCAGCTCAGCGACGCGGGCCTGCAAAGCCGGAAGATCGATGGAGGAGAGATCGAGAGACATGGAGGGTAAAAGTAGGCCGAGGGGTGGGGATTTGCTAATGGAAATTGCGGATTGCGGATTGCGGATTGCGGATTTTTTAATTTGGCCGCCGGAGGCGGCATTTATTTCAATCAGCAATCTTACTTCAGCAATCAGCAATACTCCCCATCACTGGTTCAGCCGCATGTAGGACTGATCGGGCGTGGGAGAGGGACCATCGATTCTATAGATCGTCTCGCCCTCCTTCATCATATCGAGCCGGTCGCGTGCGATGGTTTCGATGTATTCCGGGTCGTTCTTGAGCAGGTCGACTTCACGGTTGTGCTCGGCCAGGAGGTCGCGCTCGCGGGCGAATTGCGCGCGCAGGTCGTCAAGGTGATCCCATTGCTCGCGGGCGCTCTTCATCAATGGCACGAAGGCGCAGGCGATCAATGCAATGATGGTGAAGGCGATGAGCGTGATGAGGAGACGATTGAGCGAATGCCAGACCGTATTCTGGCGGCGGACTCTGAAATCGCCGTATGTATCGTCCATGGATGACGCGGGTGGCGCGGGCAGGGAAAGCGGCTCCGGGGGCAGCCGGCTGACACCGGGGGCGCCTGGCGCGCACTACCGCATCTTACCGCCATAAATGGCGTTGTCACCAAGTTCTTCTTCAATTCTAAGCAGTTGATTGTACTTCGCCACGCGATCGGTGCGGCATAGCGAACCGGTCTTGATCTGTCCGGCGTTGGTGGCCACCGCGATGTCGGCGATGGTGGTGTCCTCGGTTTCGCCAGAGCGATGCGAGATGACGGCGGTGTAGGCGTGCTCCTTTGCCAGCTCGATGGCATCGAGGGTTTCGGTCAGCGTGCCGATCTGGTTGACCTTTACGAGAATGGAATTGGCGACGCCTTCCTGGATGCCGCGGCGCAGGAAGCTGACGTTCGTGACGAAGATATCGTCGCCGACCAGTTGCGTATCGGCGCCCATTGCGTCGGTCAGTTTCTTCCAGCCGGCCCAATCGTTTTCGGCGAGACCATCCTCGATGGAGATGATCGGGTACTTTGCCTGGAGACCCTTGTAATAGGCGATCATGTTCGTCGACGCTCTTCTTCGAGCCGTCGGACTTCTTGAAGACGTATTTCTTCGACTTGGCGTCGTAGAACTCGCTCGATGCCGGGTCGAGGGCGATGAAGATATCCTTGCCCAGCTTGTAGCCGGCTTTTTTCACGGCGGTGGCGATGGTCTCGAGCGCGTCCTCGGCGGACTTGAGCTGCGGGGCGAAGCCGCCTTCGTCGCCGATGGCGGTCGATAGGCCGCGCTCCTTGACGACCGATTTGAGGGCGTGAAACACCTCGACGCCGTAGCGCAGGCCTTCGGCGAAAGTGGGGGCGCCCTTCGGGACGATCATGAATTCCTGGAAATCGACGGGCGCGTCGGAGTGGGCGCCGCCGTTGAGGATGTTCATCATCGGGACCGGGAGGACCTTGGCGTTGGGTCCGCCGAGGTATTTGAAAAGCGGGAGGCCGACCTGGCCGGCGGCGGCATGCGCGGTGGCGAGCGAGACGGCGAGCAGCGCGTTGGCGCCGAGCTTCGATTTGTTGGGCGTGCCGTCGAGGGCGATCATTGTGCGGTCGATGGTGACCTGATCGAGGGCATCGAGGCCGGCGAGTTCCTCGGCGATGACCTTCTCGATGTTCGAGACGGCCTTGGTGACGCCCTTGCCCAGGTAGCGGTCCTTCACGCCGTCGCGCAGCTCCCAGGCTTCGTGTTCGCCCGTGCTGGCGCCGCTGGGCACGGCGGCGCGGCCGATGGCGCCGCCGGCGAGTTCAACATCGGCTTCGACAGTGGGATTGCCCCGGGAATCGAGAATCTGCCGGGCGCGAATATCGGAAATGGTGGTCAGTGACATGGTTCGAGTGGTTTGGTAAAAAGGCGGGTAATTGCCTAAAGACACCGCGGGAGCGAGGCAAACAAAAACGTGGAGCGGGGCGGCGCCCACTCATTCGTAGTGCGTCCACATCCGGATGACTTTGACGGTGCGCTCCTTGTCGAGAACTTGATACACGAGCCTGTGCTGGATGTTGATTCGGCGCGACCAGGCGCCGGCCAGATCGCCGACGAGCTTTTCGAAGGGCGGCGGATTCTGGAACGGATTTTTCGCAAGGATTTCAAGCAACCGTTGCGTCTGCGGCTTGAGATTCGAGGCCGCGATCCTCTTTGCATCCTTGCGGGCCTGGCGCGTGAACACGACGGTCCAGTTCACCAGCCCGGGGTCTCGAATGTCTTGCTCAGCGGCGTGGCGAGGCCCTTTCGGATGGAGTCGCGCATCCCGGGAATGGAAAGCAGGTAAAGCGTCTCCTGGATATCGCGCCAGTCCGCTTCCGACACGAGAACGGCGTTCGAGCGCTTGCCTGTGATCTGGATGGGCTCGTGCGATTCGGCGGTTTGATCGAGGAGCTGGTAAAGCCTGGCGCGAGCCTGAGTCACCGGGAGCGAAGTCATGCCGCAAGCGTACGCAATCGCGTGCGGTTCGTCAAGTGCCGCCGAAAATTACGCGGCGGAAACGGCGGCGCCGTTGTATGCCTCGATCGAAACGATCTCGACCTTCTCGGTGCCGTGCTCGGTGGGCAGATCGATCTGGTCGCCCACCCTTTTGCCGAGCAGCGCCTGGCTGATTCCGCTTTGGTAGGAGAGGATGGCCCTTTCCGGCTTGCCGTCCCAGGCTCCGAGGATCGTGTAGGTCTGCGTCTCGCCGGAGTCGAGGTTGCGGTAGGTGACGACGGTGCCGATCGATACGATCGAGGTGTCCGCGTTCGCGAAATCTGTGCCGCGGGCGAGGGAGAGGGCCACTTCCATTTCCGCCTGGCGGCGCTGGAGCACGCGCTGCATTTCCTTGGCGGCCTTGAACTCGAAGTTTTCGCGCAGGTCTCCGTAGGAGCGGGCGACGGCGATTTCGCGCGTGTTCTCGGGAATCTTCTTTTTCACGAGGTCCTCGTATTCCTCCTTGCGGCGTTCGAGGCTTTCCCATGAGACGATGAGGGCCTCCTGGCGTTCGCCGCCTTCGCCTTCGAGCATCGACTGCATCTCGGGATAAACGCGGACGATGCGCCCGAAGAGCGAGCGCTTGTTCAGTTCCTCGAAAACCGGGGTGAGCATCAGCTTGCGCATCGTCTCGCGGACGATGCCCAATTCCGCGCTGGCCAGCAGGTCTGGGACCAGTTCGCGGTCCTCGAGGAGCGAGGTCGTGGAGCCTGCCGCCCGGGCGCGAAGAGGCGAGCTGCTCGCGCTCGAGCGCGGTGAGGATGGCACTAAAGACATCGGGCGTGATGAGGTCGTTGAAAAGGGAGGTGTTGCGCTCCTTGCAGAGCCAGTAGAGCACGTCGGTGCTCAATGAATGATCGCGGATCGAGCGGTCGATTTCCCGCTTCAGGTCGATATGGCGCTGCTGGTCCAGCATCAGCCGCGCGATCTCCGCGACCACGCGTCCCGGGCTGCGCAGCAGCAGGCGGATCGCTTTTTGCGGCCAGTCGTCGCCGAAGGCCTCGGGAAACGCGGCCAGGATGCGCTTCTGCTTGGCCGCGCCGATCTCGGGCAGGATTTCGAGGAGGTCCTTCTCGACGTCGCGGAGCATCTGGACCAGCGTCGGGGAGCCCGGGGTGGGCTCGAGATTCGTCTTTTCGCAAATTTCATTGCGCGCCAGCAGCAACTCGAACGCAGCGGCGGACGCAGCTTGAGATTCTTGCGCGCGGCCTCCTCGGCGGCCACGACGATCGGTTTGAGCGGCGCGGGATCGGAGAAACTGTCGAGGTTCTTGATGATCCCGTCGAGCGCCTGGAGCTGGTCCTTCAATTGCCGCGCGTTGTCGAATTGCTCGACCAGCTCATCGCCGCGCGAGACGGCCTGCTCGCGCAGGAGGATCGGCTCGCCCTTTTTAGCCGGCAGGGCAAAATGGCCATCCTTCTTGAGCGCCTTCTTGGCGCTGTCCCACCAGCGTTTCCACTCGGTCTCATTGAACACTTCCGGCATCAGCGACTGCGCCACCTGGTCCTGGGTGGCCTTGCCGCCGAAGCTGTTGAGGATGGTCCGCATCATGCCCACGGGATCTTCCTTTGCCTTCGCCTTGAGGCCCGGGAGATCGGACGCCTTGAGCGCGAGGATGTGGCCGGGCGGGATCGGCTGGAGCGATTCGGCGGCGTACTGAAGCTGCATCGAATGGCCTTTTTTCGAGTGAAAATCGACCGTCAACTGGCTGACGAGGAAATTGATCGAGTCCACGCGGCCAAAGCCCCAGCTCTTGTGGAGGCAATAGCTGCCCGGGAGAAGTTTTTGAAGCGCCTTGCCGGCCTGCGGGGTGAGCTTTCCGCCATCAACTGCATTTTGAATTTCTGCGTCCATTTGGAGCCCGAGAAGATAGGTGAGGGGTGGGGGGTTGGCCATGGAAAAAATTTGGGCGCGGCGGAGGGGGCGCGTGGCTGCGGGGGCATATTGGCGGGTGGGGGGCGAGGGCCAGTGAGGTCGCGGCTGCCGCGCCTAAATTCGAAATTCGAAATTCGGAATTCGAAGGGGAAGGCTCGCGGTGCTCGCGAGTTGGGTGGGACGATGCGACCGATGGGAGGGTCGTCATGGTTACACTCGGCGGCGCGGGCGGAGCCCGCCTGATTTTTCGAATTTCGAATTTCGAATTTCGAATTTCGAGTTTCGAATTCTCCCCATGCTCCAGCTTATAGGTGAATCTCCTAGAAGCCGCGCTTGCACGCGCCTGCCCTTTCCTGCCATCTATTCCGGCCCCCGCATGCACACCGGGCTTTCATTCTGGATTGGGTTCCACGTCGCGGTGATTCTGCTGCTGGCGGTCGATCTGTTTTTGCTCCGGTGCAAGGAGCGCGTCATCTCGCTCAAGGAGGCGGCGCTCTGGAGCGTCATTTGGGTCGCCCTCTCGCTCGCGTTCGCGGGCTATATCTGGTTGCGGGCTGGCCCGGCCAAGGGCTTCGAGTTCGTGACCGGCTACGTGATCGAATACTCGCTGAGCATGGACAACCTGTTCGTGTTCATCATGATCTTTGCCTACTTCAAGGTGCCGGCGGAGCACCAGCATCGCGTGCTGCTCTGGGGCATCCTGGGCGCGCTGGCGATGCGCGGGGCGGTCATCGCGCTGGGGGTCCAGCTCGTGCGGCGCTTCGAATGGATCCTTTACGGTTTCGGCGTCTTCCTGGTGCTGATCGGACTGCGGATGTTCTTCAAACGCGCCGAAGAGGCCCCCGGCGACAACCCGGTGATCCGGCTCTGCCGGAAAATGCCGCGCGTGACGCCGGACTACCATGGCGCGAAGTTCGTCGTCATGACCGAGCTGGGCTGGATGCTGACGCCCCTGGCGCTGGCGCTGGTGGTCGTCGATGTGATGGACCTGATTTTCGCGGTCGATTCCATTCCCGCTGTCTTCGCCGTTACGACCGACCCGTTCATCGTCTACACGTCGAATATCTGTGCCATCCTCGGGCTGCGCAGCCTCTACTTCCTGGTTGCCGGCATCGCGGGCCGCTTCAAGCGGCTGCACTACGGGCTTGCGGCCATCCTGGTATTCATCGGCGCGAAGATGCTGCTCGCGGGCGTTTTTCCCATTCCCACGGTGGTGTCGCTGCTGGTGGTTGCCGGCATCCTGGCGGCGACTGCGTTATGGTCGCTGGCGCCGTGAAAGTCGGATTGCGGATTGCGGATTGCGGATTGCGGAATGACGGCGCTACGGCTGCTGGCTCGCCGAAGAACGTTATTTCTTGAAGCTGGCTTTGTCGTCCGCCTCGAGCCATTCGAACAATGTCGTCTTTGCCGGATCCAACCCGAGCGCCCTGGTCTGCTCGGCGTACCAGTCGCGCCGTTCGGGGTCGTTGTATGGGTTGACCGCTTCCATCCCGTCGCTCCACTCCTTGATTTCCTCGGGCGTCTTTGGCGTTCCGTGGGAATTGATCCATGCCGCCAGTTGGTCGTCCGTCGCGCCGGATTGCACCTGCGCCTTGAAATCGTTTCCGGTCACGCCCTTGAAGCCGAAGAGCATGTTGTCCAGCGGGCAATCGAAGTGATACTCGCCGATTTTGCCTGCGAGGAAGGCGCGGCATTTATCGGTGGTCCTGGACAGAATAACGTAACCGCCGAGGCGGACGCGGGGGCTGCGGGGCGGTTCTTTAGTGAGGTCTTTTGCTGAAGTCATATCATCTCCACGGTCTCGGATTCGTGCCCGGAGTCAATTGAGGATGGGCGCTCATCGAGCAATGTATCGCAAAAGACCGGGTCAACGCCCTTCGAGCGGAGGGCGGCGAGGCAGATGGCCATGGCGGGGGTCGGGCCGAAGGCCTCGGCGCCGGCAAGCGCGGCGCGCCAGTATTCGCCCTGGCGGCGGATTTCGGTGGGCTGCTCCTCGGCGTTGAAGATTTCCACGACCTCCCAGGCGCACATGAGATCGGTCGAGTAAGGCGGGAAAAGCCGCACCTCGCGAATGGTGGCCGATTCCCAATCCAGATCGGGCCGGAAAAGGCGGTAGTAGGAATTGCTGATCGCCTCCTCGGCCTCGGACCGCGTGCCGAAGCGGAAGAGGCCATGGGAATCCTGGTAGGCGATCTGCGGCTGGTCCCCGGTAACATGCTCGGCCACAAGGGCATCGAGTTGAGACAGTGATGCAACGCGGATCCGACCTTGTCCGGACCCTAACCGGGGTAAAACCTCGCTCATCTTGAACGGGCTATGAAACGCTCCTTTGAATCGAATGGCAAAAGGTTTTTTCGCAAATTTTGCCTGAAAAATCATCCGCGAAATCCCCCTACTCAAATTATAGCGGGAGGGGGTTTTTATGGTAAGCGCGGAACTCGCGGAAACTGTGCGGGGGCGAAGCCTGCGTCGCGCGACGTTTCTCAGCGAATCGGGGAAATCCATTCGAGCACCAACTGGTAGAAATCGGTGAATGTCAGATGCTCGGGCGTGAGTTGCACCCTGGCACACATATCAGCAAGTCCTGTGGTGAATTTCTGGTATCTTGCCCAGAGATGCGACCCACCTGGCATGCTGCCGTGGCCGGCGGCGTCGCGGAGCCAATCGCGCACGACGCGGATCACGGTTTCCGGGCTGTTGCCATGCGCCTTGATGTCCTGGCCGGCGATGTCGGAAATGAATTTTTGGAACCGATAGCGATCTCGATCCAGGACGAGGCATCGCTTCGACCGGTGCGGACCGGCGCCGAACCGTTTCGCGCCGAGAAAGACTCCAAGCTCCAGCGGCATATTGAAACGCGGCAGTTCGTTTTCGGCATCGAGTTCCGTCCGGGAAACATCGTGGATTCCCAACGCCGACGAGCCGATGAGGCGGTAGATTTTCTCGATGCGCACCTGACTTGCGTCGTCATGCTCGAGGGTGCTCCGCGGCACGAACCCGCAAAGGGTCACTGTGAAAACGATCGCCCGGAAAATGGGCACGTATTCCTCATCAAACGGACAGTTGATGAACACACTGTCCCGATAAGGCTTGCTCGGCGAAATCATCCCCGGTCGGGCACGATGATGATTTTTCGATGGGCGTTCCTCTTCACCATCGCCGCGTAGGCGGCCGGATCATTCTTCTCCATCTCCCTGACCTCCCTTACAGCCCTCCGAATTTCCTCGACGGGCACGGTTCCACGCAGACCCTTTGGGCGGATGATCGGACGGTAGGCTTTGGCTGGCATGCAGGGAATATAATTGAGGGGTTCGATTCTGTCACCCCTTTCGAAGGCGGTAGCCTCAAGATCGGTACTGAATCGCGCCGAAACCCACTACCCACCGCTGCGAGCCTTTGAAGCCCACCGCCTCCCTTGCAAAATCGATCTCACCAAAACCAGAGTGCCGTCCGTGAGCACGGTCGCAGAAATCGAAGCCGCAATCACACGGCTCCCGGTGAAAGATGCCTAAGAGCTGCGGGAATGGCTGGAGCAATGGCTCGAGGACCAAATGGAAATGACGCCGGAGTTTGCAGCCTCGATCGAGCGCGGCAAGGCGGATCACCCCGCGGGCGGGCCCTGGACGAGGCGGACCTGGAGGGGGATGCTGGCCATCTGGCGCTTGTCGACCTGGATATCGATGGAATAGGCGCCGTGGCGGGCAAAGGGCAATTGCTGCAAATTGAGGATCAGGTTTCGGGTCGAGAAAAAGAGGTCGTCGGGCAACTCGATGTCGAACGAGGTCTCCATCGGCGGCACAATGGCGCGGCCATCCTCGTCGACAAAAAGAACGCTGACGTTGTGGAACCCCTCTTCCTCCTTGCGAAAGAGGATGCGCAGCGCGACCGAGCATTGGGGATGAATCGCCGGCAGCGAGCCGGTGACGATGGTGTCGAAGGCGCCCAGCAGGCAGAGCTTTCCTTCGTAATCCGCCGCCGAATCGCAAAGTGCCGCAACGAGGATTTCCATGGGGGCGAAATTGAGTGAACCGGGACGGATTTGCAATACCGTGCCTGGCCGTCGCCACAGGTCTCATGAGGTGGGTGCGTGCGATCCCCCGGGCGACCGATGCTATAATCCCCACGACCATGCCCAACCAGCGCATCACCCCGTTCGAGCGTCTCTTCCCGAAGCGCCAGCGCCGCTTATGGCCGTGGATCGTGGCGCTGTTGGTGCTATTGCTGGCCGCGGCGGCGGCGTGGTTCACCTGGTGGCTCACGGCCAAACGGGTCATCGGATCGAGCGGCGGGCTCTATTTCATCCACGCGGTTGCCATCCATGTCCCCACTTTCCGGCAGGGCGATCCGCGCTGGCACGACGACCCGCTGGGCGACACCACGGACACGCTCGGCTCCGCCGGTTGCGCCGTGACCTCGGCGGCGATGGTGCTCAAGTGGTACGGCGCCGACACCGATCCGCAGCGGCTCAACAATTACCTGACCGGCCATCACGGCTACGAGGGCACCGGCTACATCATCTGGGAAAAGGCGGCCAAGCTGGGCGACCACGTGAAGAAGGCCTACGAAGATTTGCCGTCGTACTGGCGGATCGATCATCAATTGATGAAGGGCAACCCGGTGATCGTGCGCCTCCATTTCCCCAATGGCGGCATGCATTTCGTCGTCATCGCCGGCAAGCGCGGGTTCGACTACCTCATTCTCGATCCGGGCGCCGGCTGGAGCAAAGGCCTCTACCCGCTACGCGACATCACCCCGCGCATCGACGGCCTGCGGTATTATCGACGCTCGACGGCGCGTTCAGGTTCTGTCAAAGCCACGTCCTAAAACGGAATCGGTTCGCTGATGGTCCACTGGTGGGAAAGATCGGCGGGAAGATGGGGATTCCGCTGCCGAACCTGCGCGATCGGCTCATTGAAAATCGTGAACACATAGCTCGTCGCGGCCCGGTCTTTGAACACGAATCTGAGTTCGGGTGGTTTTTCCGTAAAGCTCATGGATTTGACGTTCCGCATGCATTTCATCGCTTGTCAGGATATCGCTTGGCTCGTCCGTATATAGGGCCCAGCCCTGCTTCCCGCGAAAAAGCAATAAATTCACCATCATCACCGTTTTGACGAAATCATCAGTCGGAGTATTGCTGACCGTCTCGGATCGATTTTGAAGCTTGTCGTTTGAGTACTCATCGATCCGGAAGACCACTACCGAGCCCTTCGGTGCGCGCGACCGAAAGACATATTTTTCGGCGCCTATGTCCTTCGGACTTAAGGTGGTGGCCTGCTCAGCCGTTTGAGCAAGGTTCGTCGCAGGTACAAGCAGCAGCAACAAGAGTGTATATGCTCTCGATGGATTCAGCTTTCCAATCATTGTGAGAATGTATCGCCCTCCATTACAAGGTGGATTTCGCCGAGCAGCCTCCCTTTGCAGCCCCGGAATCTTCGCATGGATTGCCGTTCATCGGTCAGAGGGGTGAGGGTCTCGATCTTCTCGCTGGTGGCTCGCCGGTCAAGCCGTTTTGGGGCATCGTTGGGAGTTAAATGGTACACGGACTGATTCCAAGTCATTGGGGGGCCGCTCGCTGCTGCCAGTGGAGCGGTGCCAGACTTCACCGGTTTATCTTGCCGCTGCACTTGACCACGATCCCAGTCAGGGCGGATATGAGATTCTTGGACTCAGGGCGTTGCGCTCGACAGAAATGGCGGTTGGGGAAATAAATGAGCCGGTTTTGCCATGCTCAAACATCCCCGGTTGACCGAGACTCGCATCGAGCGCGCGATTTCGCTGATCCATGAGCGCATTTATCCCGAGCGGGCGCCGATGACGGTGGAAGCGCTCGAGGCGCCGGGAGAGCCGGCGTTTCCGACGCGCATTCCGGCGAGCGGGTTTGAGCCATTCCATGCGGGCCAGAGCTGGGGGCCGGCCTGGAGCACGGTCTGGTTTCGATTCACGGGCTCCGTGCCGGCGGAATGGAGCGGGCGCGACGTGCGCGCGCTGGTGCGGCTGGGCCGGCGCGCGGGCGAAGGGGAGGGATTTACGGCCGAGGGCCTGGTATGGCAGCAGGGGCATCCGGTGCGCGCGCTGAATGTGAATCGGGCCGACGTGCCCGTGGCCGCCCCGGCGAACGGCGGCGAGCAGGTTTCCTTTCTCGTGGAGGCCGCGGCAAATCCCAGCCCGCGCACATGGCTGCCCTATGGCGATCCGGAGCCGCCGCCCGGCGCGCCGCTGTTCACGCTCGAGCAAGCGGAGCTGGCCTGTTTCGACAGGGAAGCCTTCGAGCTGCACCAGGACCTCGCGGTTGCCTACGGCGCCATGCTCGAGCTGGACGAGGACTCGCCGCGGCGCGGCCAGTTGCTGCGCGCCTGCAACGACGCGGTGAACATTCTCGACCCGGCCATCCACGCGACCTTCCCGCACGCGCGCAAGGCGCTGCGCGGCGCGCTGGCAAAGAGGAACGGCGACACGGCGCACATCGTCACGGCGGTGGGCCACGCGCACATCGACACGGCCTGGCTGTGGCCGCTGCGCGAGACGATGCGCAAATGCGCGCGCACATTTTCCACGCAACTGGCGTACATGCAGGAGCACCCGGAATTCGTCTTTTGCTGTTCGCAGGCGCAGCAGTACGCGTGGATGAAGGGATATTACCCGGAGATTTTCGAAGGCATCCGCGAGGCGGTGAAGCGGGGGCAATTCGAGCCGGCGGGCGCGATGTGGGTCGAGGCGGATTGCAATATCCCGTCGGGCGAATCGCTGATCCGCCAGATTTTGCACGGCAAGAATTTCTTCCTGGATGAATTCGGCATCGAACCGCGCGACTGTTTTCTGCCGGATGCGTTCGGATTCAACGCGGCGCTGCCGCAGTTGCTGCAAAAGGCCGGGATCGACTCCTTCGTCACGCAAAAAATGTGCTGGAACCAGTTCAACGAATTCCCGCATCACACGTTTCTCTGGGAGGGGCTCGACGGGACGCGCATTTTCTCCCACTTTCCGCCGTCGGAAACTTACACGGGGGATTTTTCGCCGAAGGAACTGGCATTCAGCGAACGCAATTTCAAGGAGCACGACCGGGCGAACCGCTCGCTTTATTTATACGGCTACGGGGACGGCGGCGGCGGGCCGACGCGCGAGATGCTGGCCGCGGCGGCGCGGCTGAAGGATTTCGAGGGGATGCCGAGGGTCGAGCTTGGGAAGCTTTCCGATTTCCTGGAGAAAGCGAAGGCGGACGCGCACGACCTGCCGGTGTGGCAGGGCGAGCTTTACCTCGAGCTGCACCGCGGCACTTACACGACCCAGGCGCGCAACAAAAAGGGGAACCGCAAATGCGAATTCCTCCTGCGCGAGGCGGAACTGTTCGACGTGCTGGCGGGCCGCGCGAATTACCAGGTGCGCCCGGGCGTTGTCGAGGATCACCGCGCGCCGTACGACCTGGTGGCGCGCCACGCGACGACCGGCGCCGGCTACCTCGAGCGCGCGTGGAAGCTTCTGCTTCTGAATCAATTTCACGACATCATTCCGGGCTCGTCCATCGGGCGCGTCTACAAGGACAGCATTGACGATTACGCGGCGATTTTCCAACTGACCCGCGCGGTGATCGAGCCTGCGCGGCGGGCGGTGGTCGAGCGGATCGACACGAGCGGCGCGGTGCGGCCGGTGGTTGTCTTCAATACGAGCGGCTTTGCGCGCAGCGAGGTGGTTTCGCTCGGGGGAGGGACGCCGATGCACGTCGAGGCGCCCGCATGCGGCTACGCGGTCGCCGACGCCGCCGAGCATCGGCCCGTGGCGTCGTACGCCCACCCGGTCGAGGTCATCGAGCGCAAGCGGCTCATCGCGCTCGATAACGGGATGCTGCGGGTCATCATCGACCGTGCGACCGGCAACATCCGGAGCATTCGGGACCATCGGCACGGGCGCGAGGTGCTCGAGCCGGGGTGCGAGGGAAACGTGTTCCAATTGCACCGCGACCTGCCGAACAATTACGACGCTTGGGACGTGGACCCGTTCCACGCCGAGACGTGCGAGGAACCGTGCGGGCACCACAAGGTCAGCGTGGCGCAGGAGACGGAATTGCGCGGCGTGGTGCGCATCGAGCGGCAATTCAGGGCGTCGCGGATCATCCAGCGCATCGCGCTTTGCGCCGGGTCGGCGCGGATCGATTTCGACACCGATATCCAATGGCAGGAAGAGCACAAGTTTTTGAAGGTGGCCTTCCCGGTCAATGTGCGCGCGCCGCGCGCGACGTACGAAATCCAGTTCGGCCACATCGAGCGCCCGACCCATTGCAACACGAGTTGGGACATGGCGCGATTCGAGGTTTGCGCGCAAAAATGGGCCGACCTGAGCGAGGGCGATTACGGCGTGGCGCTGCTCAACGATTGCAAGTACGGCTACGACATCCGCGGAAACGTGATGCGGCTGAGCCTGCTGCGCGCGCCCACCGCGCCCGACCGCGAGGCGGATCGCGGCCATCACGAGTTCGTCTACGCGCTGCTGCCGCACGTCGGCGATTTCCGCAAGGGGGGCGTCATCGAGCAGGCGTGCGCGCTCAACATGCCGCTGCACGTGATCCCGACGGAGCCGCGCACGGGGGCGCTGCCGGCGAGCGGGAGCTTTTTCGAGGTGGACCGGCCCGGCGTGTTGATCGAGGCGGTGAAGCACGCCGAGCGCGACGAATCGGTGATCGTGCGCCTTTACGAGGCGAACGGCTCGCGCGGCCCGGTGACGCTGATCACGACGCTGCCGGTCAAGCACGCATTCCGGGCTGATTTGATGGAGCGCACCGGCGCGCCGGTCGAATGCGAGGGCGGCAGGATTTCATTCAGCGTGAAGCCGTTTGAGATTGTGACGTTCAAGCTGATTTTGGGGTGAGTGCGGCGGATTCGCGCCAACGAGGATTCAATTACTCACGGGAGGATTCCGTGCGGGTCCGCAGGCTCTCCTCCACCTGCCGCTTGCGCTCTTCGTAACTCCTTGGCGGCTGTTCGGAAAGCCACTGCATTGTCTTCCGGAGTTTCGGGCTTGCCCGGATGACCGGCGGCATCGGTTGTTTTTGGCTCACCAACCCCAGTTTGGTTGCCTATTTCAGGTTTGTCAACTGGCCAGGGGTGACGGCGCTTGGGGGGGAATGCTGTACTAAAAATCAGGGTTACAAGAAAATGACCTGGCCTTGGGCGTCCTCAGGGCCGGCAGCTTTCGCCAGAGCCTCGAGGTCGGCGATGCAACGGCCAATTGAAACGTCGAGTTGGCGGGCGTAGATCACCGTGGCGAACGGTACGCCCTCCCGCTGGCGACGCACTGCTTCGGCAACAAGATCCGAGTCCTCCGAAAAGAGCAGCCGGCCCAAACCCGTGACACGGTCGAGCAATTGCGGGTCGGGCAGACGCTGGGCGCTGTCTTCCTGCGCGGTCAGCACATCCACACCGCGACGGCGCAGGCCGCGCGTGATCGGCAACGGCACATGAACATCCATGCAGAGGCCCAGGCTCACGAAGCCCGGCGGAGCAGCGCGCGCCTGGCAAGCAGCGACGGTTTCACGGCGGCGCGCAGTGCCTCGAGCTGCACACTTTGCGCTTCAATCTCCGCGTCGAGTTCGGCCTGATGATCGTAATACCAGGCCAAGGCAGCATAAACTTGTGCGAGGGTAAGGGCTGGATGGTTCTCCTGGATGGCTTCAGCGGTCCAGCCGTAGGCGATGTGATCGAGGACGATCTCGATGACTTTGACGTTGGCATCGTCAATCCAGGCGCGGCCCTGCTCGTCCATCCGGATGTGCGGCGTGACTGTGGTTTCCGGCATGGCGCAATCTAGCGGACTGGGGTTCCCCAGGCAAGAAGGTCCTGCGATCTGCTTCCAGCTAAACTAGCGCCGGAACCAGCCTGGATCGGACGATTGTGCTCCGGCTCCAGCGGGTCAGGAGCAGTACGAATAGCATCAGTGCCGTCCATTTTTCGACAATTTCCCAAAACGCGCGGGTTTCCGGATAGGTCGCCGGCAAGGTGCCGCTGGGCGACAACGGAAAGGCGATCCATATCGCCCAGGCGATGATCCCTGGAAGGATCAAAACTCTTGGTATGCGGTTTGCATTGAGAAGGGCTTCGATGATAAGTCCCCAACACAATACCGGCATCACCAGAAAAATAGCCAGGGCCGCCGGTGTGCGCACCGGATGCGGAAGCGCCTTTATGAAATTTTTGCCGGGTGAGAGTGCAACCGAGTACCCGAGTGAGGCAAAGGGATCGCAAACCCATCTATCCACAAAGTCTCCGCCTGGAATTTTCATCGGGGGTTCGTCGTGGTAGTCAGAATTGGCGAAGCCCTCAATAGTTGAGTCGAATATCAGGATCGTCGCGCAGGCGCTCGCGACAAACCATCGGAAAAGGAAACCGGCGTTTATCCGCTTGCACATGCGCGATGCCAGTATCGCGCAGACCATTGTCGGGAGGAAAATGATTACCAGCGCCAGCATGAAGGCGAGGAAGCGCCATGGCGCGATCTCGATGAGCCCTGCAAGAATACACCCAATAAAACAGGCCATTGCGACCGTCGCGAGCACGATCAAGCCGACGTAGAACCGGTTCAGGCAGGTGGAGCTTTCCATTCGAGCAAGGCGGTGTTGATTGGCTGGAGGGGCAGTTCGGATAATTTTCGTCCGACATTCCCATTTTTCAAGGGGATTGCGTGTGCGAGGGCGATTGCTCCGGGATGGAGAGAAAAAATGGCGCAGACCATGCCGCGCGAATGGCATAGTATTGAAATACCGCACCACCCATGACCTGGCACATCTTTGCAATCGGCAAACCGAAGCTTGGTTTCGCGCGCGAGGGCGCCGCGGAATACGCGAAGCGATTGCGGCCGCTGGCGGGCGTGACCATCGAGTATCTCAAGCCCGAGAGCGGCGAGGAGGAAGGCGCCGCGCTGCTGCGCCGCAGCGAGGGGATGTACCGCATCGCGCTGGATGAGCGCGGCGAACAATGGACGAGCCGGGAATTCGCGGCGCGCGTGGGGCAATGGGAGCAGGAGCGGCGGAAATCGATTGCGCTGCTAATCGGCGGCGCGGAGGGTCACAGCGCGGAATTGCGGAAACGCGCCGAGTTACTCTGGTCGCTGGGCCGGCTGACGTTCCAGCACGAACTGGCGCTGGTGCTCACGCTCGAGCAGCTCTACCGCGCCTATACCATCAAGGGCGGCCTGCCATATCACAGGGATTGACTGGAGATCGGGGATTTCACCCCGCAGACATGCGGCAGAGGAGTATCCACAAATTTAACGGATTTACACAGATTTTACCGGGGATTTGACTTAGTTAGTCAGAATAATCTGCGGAAATCTGCGTTAATCTGTGGATATAAAAAGGCTGCCTACTTAACCATATCCCCCGGCTCCAATTCGGTGTGAATGGTGATGAAGGAGAGGACGTCGTGACGGGTGATGATGCCGGTTACCTTGCCGGCGTCGGTCACCGCCAGGCGGCCCTCGCCGGCGGCGAGCAGGCGGCGCATGGCTTGCTCGGCGGAGGCGCCGGCGGGGATGCTGGCGCCGGTGGTCTGGTGCTGGGCGGCGAGGTCGCCGGCGCTGATGTAGGGCCACTTCTCGCGTGGCACAGCCTTGAGATGTTCGAGCCGCAGCAGCCCGCGAAAATCGTTGTCGGCGCCGACGACCGGATAGGCGACGTGATGTTTCGCCAGGAAAAAATCGTCCACGGCGAAGTTGAGCGGCGTGGAATCGGGGATGCAAACGGGGTCGCGAGTCATGATGTCGGAGACGCGGACGCCGGCGAGCACCTGGCGATAGAGGGTGTTGGTGTAACCGCTTTCCGCGGCGCTCTTGAGGAAGATGCCGATGATGAAAAAGACGAACGCGTCCCAGACGCCCTTGAAAAGCAGGTACGCGCCAAGCAGCATGAGGAACCAACTGAAAATGACGCCGATGCGGGTGGTAATGTAAGTGGCCTTGCGAAGGTTGCCGGTGCGCTCCCAGATGATCGCGCGCAGGATGCGCCCGCCGTCGAGCGGGTAACCGGGGATCGCGTTGAAAAGCACGAGGATGATATTGACCGCGGCCAGCCAGGCGAGGATGAGCGCCGGGGCCTCCCAGCCGAAATGGGCGCAGAGGATGGCGCCGATCGCGTAAAGCACCGCCAGCAGGATGCTGACCGCGGGGCCGCCCGCGGCTATCTTCAGTTCCGCGCGCGCGGTATCGGGCTCGCGGGAGATTTCGGCGATGCCGCCGATGAAAAGCAGCGTGATGCGCGGCACGGGAATGCCGCAGCGCTGGCTCACGAGGCTGTGACCCAGCTCATGCAGGAGGATGCTGAAGAAATAGGCGAGCGCCGCCGAGAGCCCCATGAGGAAATAGGCAAAATGCGAATGGCCGGCCAGTTTCGCGGGGAAAATGTCGGCGGCCAGTATGTAGGTCACCATCGCGGCGATGAGGAACCAACTGAAATCGAGATAGAATTTGATCCCGAAATAACGGCCGATGAAAAGGCCGTACCGCGAACGCCCATTCATGGCTTGGCGGGAGGCGGCGAGGGCGCGGGATCAAGCGCATGGGCCGGGGCGGGAGTCACGCCGGCCCCGAGCGAGAGCGGCTGGGCGGGCGCCGAAGGGATGGGCGAGGGAGCGGCGTTGCCGGCGAGGATCGAGGTGATATTTGCAGGCCAGGTGAAATGCTTGTCCGCCAGCGTGCCGTAGATGTAGCCGTCAAACGGGTTGCCACCGGTGACGCCGGTCGCGCGCAGCGCGAGCGCCGTGGGAGAAGCCGGGCTGAGGAAGAACGCGCCGCCCGCGATGGCGAGGCTGTCCGGGCCTTCGGTGACCTGGAAGCCCTGAACGTCGATTTTTCCGTTCAGGACCGGATGGGAGATCGGTCCGCTGATCTCCAGCGCGGGCGAAATTTTACCGAAGGTGTTTTCGAGGTCCACCATGGCGTTGCCGCCGATTTGCACGCCCTCGAGCTTCCAGCCCGCCGGGCCGGCGATGGCGATTGCCGGCAGCGGAGGCTCGAGGCCGGAGCCGCCGGGCGCGACCAGGCTCTCGATATCCGCGCGCCGGTCGAGCTTCATGTTCTGCAATTGCGCCGAGCCTGAGAGGGTGAGCGCGCCAGGCAGGCCCGTGGCGTGCAGGTCCAGCGCGGTGGTGGCGTCGATGCCGTTGCCGAGGGAGAGCGGCGCGGAGGGAAGCTTCAGGGTGAGGTCGAGCGCGGGCGTGCGGACGTCGCCGGCGGTGATACCGCCCGAGGCGGTCCAGGCGAGGCCGTTCCAATCACCCTGGGCCGCGGTTACGCCGAGGTGATCGCCGTTGAAATCAAGCGTCGCGCCCGCGCCCTTGAGCGTGCCGGCGCGCACCGTGGCGGCGGCGTTCTTGATGACGAGATGGCCGTTGGCGGTCAAATTCGCCAGCGTGCCCTGGCTGGAGATGGTACCGGTCAATTCGCCGTCGAAAGGATGCTGGCGGCCGGAAAGCGCCAGCGTGTCGCGCACGGAGAGCTTGTCGAGCTTCAGGTCCAGCTTGCAGGGGCTCTCGAAGTTCCACCACGAGGCGGCGCCCGGGTTCTGCCATGCCGCCCAGACATTGAGCGGGATTTGCGCGTTGCCGGTGAGCCAGACCGATTTTCCATGCACCAGCTTGAGGGTGTTCAGCGTGAGCGAGCGGGGCGTCGCCACCACCTGCGAGGCGAGCGAGGTGTCACTGTTGCCGAGCATCAGGTTGCTGAAAAAGATGCTGTCGGGCGAGTAGGTGGCTGCGGCGTTGAGGTCGATGGGCTGCCAGGCCGGCGCCTCGCCGCTGCCGGTCACGAGCGGGCGCAGGCGGTTGAGCCGCAGGGTGAAGGCGCCGGAATGCGCGGACTGCACGCCGTCGCCGGACCAATCGAGCACGAGACCGCCGCCAAAGGCCTCCGGCGCGATGGGCGGCTGGAGGAAGGAGGCATAGAGCGAGAGGTCGGCAATCGAGGCCTTGACCTCGCCCCAGTAGCGTTTTTCGCCCAGGATGTTCACCACGCCCTGCGCTCGCAGGTAATCGTCGCCGTGGGTGAACTCGGCATTGGTCACCTGGATTTCGTTGCCGTCGAGCTTGATGGCGGCCTGGAGTTCATCCAGCGGCGCCTTGCGGAAAGAGAGATGCGAGCCGGAGACGATGAGCTGGCCGTTGAAAGAGGCGTTGTCGCCGCGCACCGATCCGTCGATGGTCAATTTGCCGAAGATATCGCCAAAGCTCGGGCCGAGCAGCGCGGAGAGTTCGCTCAGGTCGTCGATTTTCGCCGCAACATCGAAACTGAAGTCAGTCTTCCACCATTGCTTCCAACTGTTCGGCACGCTCATGTTGCCGGTGATGGTGAGGGTGTTGTTCGCCTGGGTGAGGCGGAAATCGAGGTGCTGCAGCCGGTGATCGACATAGGTGGCGCCGGCGACCAGCGAATTCCACCGGCGCTCGCCCCAGCGGAAATTGCCGGCCTCGAAGTAGGTGGTGAAGGTGGCCTTCTGCAAATCGTGCGGGGAACCGTGAAAGGTGAATTTGCCCTTGGTGATCGAGCCGTCGGCGTCCTCGCCGAGGAACGCGGCCAATTGAGCGACGGAGATGTTCGAGAAGGTGCCGCTGCCGTCGAAGACGAGGCTCTCATCGTGTGTGCTGCTCTTCAATTCGCCCTGGATGCTGCCGCTGAAGGCATCGAGGGCGAATTGCATTTGCAACTCGCCGCGAAGCAGCGCGGGGAGGTCCGCCGAGGCCGAGGCAATCGTGAGCGAGTCGGTCAGCTTCATGTTGGCGAGCATCAGCTTCGAGTCCTGGAGCAGCAGGGTGCCGCGGCAATTCGAGAAGACGCTGCTCATCCACGGCTCCTGGATCGAGAGGGCCCCAATGACGAGGTGGCCTGACTGCACGTCGCTGGCCTGAAGGTCGATGTCCTCGAGGCTCAACGAGCCGCCGCTTTCGCGGATGACGATGCTCGAGCGGCTGATGGCGAGCGAGGAGGGGAGCAGCAGGCGAGGCTGCCTGGCCGAGCCGATGAGGCGGAAGGGCGAGGTCCCGGCGGCCGGCTGCGGCTGGGAGGCGCGCGGCAGGTCGATGCTGCCCTGGACGCCATCGAGCCACAGGTCGCTCCAGATTCGGGCATCGCGTTTCCAGACGAGATGTTTCCAGGCGAAGCTGGTGCGCGCCGTGTCGATCTGGAGGTTGGTCGAGGTGCCTCCTTCGGAGCTGTGGCTGAGCTTCGCATTGTAGAGCCAGATGGGGCCGGTGACGCTGCCCTCCATCCTGCCGATCGAGAGATGGAAGCCGTAGCGCCAGGCTTCGAACCCGAGCAACTCCCGCACGATGAAAAGGTAGCTGGACGGATAGGCAATCGCCCCGGTCAGCCCGGCGACGACCAGGAAAAGAACAAAAAGCCCCCCGCGTTTGCGGCGGCGCTGGCGGGCGGTCTGTCTGGGCTGCGGCTCTGCCAAGGTATGCAAGGGAAGGTAATGCATACCATATACGAGCGCGAGGCGAGTCCCGAATGCCGCATGGGGACTGAATTGGCCCCTGATCCCGCGACTGGCTGGAGCGGAGGCTCAAAGGAGCTGCAATTGCTGCCTGGGGGCGCGGAAACCGGCGGTCGAGAGCTCGAAGCCGTGGGTCTGGGTGAACCCCGCGGCTTTGCGGGCCACCTGGTACATCGCGGACATCTGCTCGGCGTAGAAGCCGCTGCCGCGCATGCGGTTGCCGAAACGGGGATCGTTGAGCCTGCCGCCGCGCATTTCCCGGACGCGGTTGAGGATTTTCTCCTTGCGGTCGGGGTAATGGGTCTCGAGCCACTGGGTGAATATGCCCGCGACGGCGCCCGGCAGACGCAACGGGGTAAAGCCGGCGTCCCGCGCGCCGGCGTTGGCGGCGGCGGTGAAGATGTTGAGCATTTCGTGGTCGTTGAGGCCGGGGATGCTGGGGGCCATCAGGACGCAGACGGGGATGCCGGCCGCGGCGAGTTGCTCGACCGCCTTGAGCCGGCGCAAAGGAGGCGAGGCGCGGGGCTCGAGCTTTTTGGCCAGGCGGGCGTTGAGCGTGGTGATCGAGATGTGGACGCAGACGGCATCGTGCGCGGCCAGCAGGCGGTAGAGATCGATGTCGCGGGTGACGAGGTGGTTCTTGGTGATGACCGAGACCGGGTTGAGGAATTCCGCGAGGACAGCCACGCAGCGGCGGGTCAGTTCCAGCTTGCGCTCGATGGGCTGGTAGCAATCGGTCACGCCGCTGAGCGCCAGGGTCCGCGGGCGCCATTTTGGGGAGGACAACTCCTCGCGCAGAAGCTCCGGCGCGCGGGCTTTGACGACGATTTTCGACTCGAAATCGAGCCCGGCGGAGAAGCCGAGGTATTCGTGGGTGGGCCGGGCGAAACAATAGGCGCAGCCGTGCTCGCAGCCGCGGTAGGGATTGAAGGAATGGGTGAAGGGAACGTCCGGGCTATCGTTGCGAGTGATGATCGAGCGGCTGTCGTCGCGCAGGAACTGGGTGCGAAGCAGCGGCGACGGGTCGCTGTCGGGGTCCGCGGGATCGGGGATATATTCGAGGCGCTCGAAGCGATTTTTTGGATTGGAGGAAGCGCCGCGAGCGGGAGGCGCTTGAGTGTTCATAAGAACACTATACGGCGCCGTTCAACGCCCGGTCAACGCGATATTTGCAACCTTGCGGGAGGCGCCGGTCCTATCTCCACTTGATCCCGCAGCCGGTGCTGGGGACCTGGGTCGGGTTTACCGGGCGGCCGCAAAGGACCGCTTCGATGGCGGCGCGCAGGTCTTTGCCGTTGGCGGTGCCCCGGTTGGGGCGGGTGTCGTCCAATTGGCCGCGGTAGACCAGTTTGCGGTCGCGATCGAAGAGGAAAAAGTCGGGTGTGCAGATGGCCTTGTAGGCGCGGGCGACATCCTGGCTTTCGTCGAAGAGGAGCGGGAAGACAAAGCCGGCTTCGTGGACCATCTCCTTGAGGTTCTCAGGGGAATCGTCGGGATAGGTGACCGGGTCATTCGAGGAAATGGCGACGACGCCGAGTGAGGAGTCCTGGTAATCGAGCCCGATGCGTGCCAGTTCGCAACGAACATGGACCACGTAGGGGCAATGCCTGCAGATGAACATCACCAGCAGCGCCTCCTTGGTCGAGAAGTCGTCGAGCGATACGGTACAACCGGTCGAAACCTCGGGCAGCGAGAAATTCGGCGCCGCGGTCCCAAGAGCGAGCATCGAGGATGAGAGAGCCATGAATTGGGATTATAAGCAACCGGACGGCGGAATGAACGGGGAAAATTCAGGCTGCGCATCTTTTTCAATAACGGAGCGCGGCACTTGCACGCCGGCGGCCGGCGCGGTAGAGACGGAGCCAGCGTGCCCGTAACCCTCCTGAAACTCGCCTGCCCGGATCGCGTTGGCCTGCTGGCCCGGCTCACGGCTTTTGTCGCGTTTCACGGGGGGAACCTGCTCGAGGTGCACCAGTTCACCGACCCGATCAGCGGCTGGTTCTTCGCGCGGATGGCCATCGACAGCGGCACGCTGGCGCTGGATACGGCGGGGCTGCGCAAGGCTTTTACGCCGCTGGCGACGGAACTGGAGGCCGACTGGAGCATTCGCGAGGAGAACGCCCGGCTGCGGACGGCGATCCTGGTGAGCAAGCTGGGGCATTGCCTCGCCGATCTGCTCTGGCGCTGGCGGGCGGGCGAGTTGCCGATGGAAATCCCGGTCGTGATTTCCAACCACGAGGATTTTCGCGGGATGGTCGAGCGGGAGGGGCTGCGTTTCGAATACGTGCCGGTCGAGGCCGGGAAGAAGGCCGAAGGGCTTGAGCGCACCGCCGCGCTGCTCGAGGAACACCGGGCCGATCTGGTGGTGCTTGCGCGCTACATGCAGATCATCCCGCCGGAGATATGCGCGGCGTGGCAGGGGCGGATGATCAACATCCACCACTCGTTTTTGCCGTCATTTGTCGGGGCGAACCCCTACCGGCGGGCGTATGACCGCGGGGTGAAGCTCATCGGGGCGACCTGCCATTACATCACCGAGGTGCTGGACGAAGGGCCGATCATCGACCAGGAAGTGGTGCGGGTGGAGCATTTCCATTCGCCCGACGACATGCTGCGGCTGGGGCGGGATTGCGAGCGGCTGGCGCTGGCGCGCGGCGTGCGCTACCACCTGCACGACCGGGTGCTGATCCACGGAAAGAAGACGGTCGTGTTCAGGGATTAGCGGCTTTTCCAGGGAAGTACCTTCAATCCCTTTACCCGATTGAATTCCCCGACGTTTGAGGCGTTCAGGGATCGGAAGGCGTCAAATCGACGTTGTTGAAGTCAAAGGGGACTTCGATGCGGCCGCAGGGGATGACATTGAAGAAGGTGATTCTTCCTTCTTTCTTCCAGTTCTGGGCCGGAGTTATGTCCTGCTCATCGTACGGGTCGGCGACAAGATTGTAGTTTGAGAAGTAAGTAGTGAAGGTAACGCCCTGGCCTCCGCGCCAGCCCGCGCCGGTTCCCCAAGACCCGGGGGACAAATAAGTGCCCGCGGCGGGATTATAAACGAGGAATCCGGACTCGGTCAGGCTCCAATCGTTGTCGCGGCGCATCGGGAGCGCAAGGCGGCTGACCTCGAGGGAAAGCTTGACTCGCGGGGGATAAACACCCACGTCGGTGACAGTCACGCTTTCCCGCGGACCGGCAATGGCGCTGGCGCCTTTTTCGAGAGGCATGGTCTTCGTAGAGCTCGAGGCGCGATATCTGGACGATCAGGACGCCCGTCAATCGCGCGCCATGGAAATCTTCGTCGGGATAATCTTGCGGGATGTAGTTGAATAGAGCGTTGTCCTCCAGGTCCAGGGTCCTGCGGGTGGGCACGCCGCAGAGACTGAGCTTTGCCGGCAATGGATCTCCGACAATGCCGGTCTGCTCGTCCCGGTCGTCAATGGACTCGAGCTTTCTTCCGGATTTGAGGGTGGCGACGGTTCGGAAACCGGCGGCGCCGGCAAAGTATGGAGGATCGACGCCGATGACGCTAATATCGCGTCCCACGGACAAAGCGTTCTCTGAAAAGGGTTCATTACTGAATTTTCCGGTAAAGTTGATCTTGATATGATCCGGCATCGCGGCGTGGCCGGTCGTATGCTGCGCGCCGAGAGTGAAGGCGAACCGCGCAGGCCAACATTCCAGCGCCACGAGGCTCGCGATAAAGCCGAGGGCCAAAACCGAGAGCACCGGCGCAAGCCTGCGCGCGCGAAACCGGCAAATGATGGCCGCCAGCGAGGTAAGCAGGATGCCGAGGAAGAATACGAGCGATCTCCAATAGGCGAGCCGAATGGTGGCTGCCGGGCCCCATCCGATAAATGGATGTGCGAGTAGGAATGAAGTCAGGTGGGCATCGAGCCAGGGGAAGGCGATACAGGCTGCGCCGATCAATGCAAATGCCACGGCGAGATTTTGCGCAAGCATTGATGCCACGATAACTGCCGCGAACAAGGCTCCCATCCGGACTGCCGACTCGAAAAGGATCAAAGCGATGTCGGTCCCACTTACCGGGATCTTTAGCAGATAGACGATGCCGAGGTTGGTCGCCCATGTCGCGGTAATGAGAAACAGGGCGATGAACCAAAGCTTGCTCGATAAGAGCGACGTGCGGGAGACGGGCCGGGTTGAGAGGAAATGAAGCCGCGTGCCGGGAGCATCCAACTGGATGATGCGCGCGATGATGAGAAAACCGAGCGCGGTGCAGCCGGTGAATGTGAGCCAGAGACTCGTCCAACCGGGAACCCATTCCCGACTTGCGTAGGTTCTGCAGAGGAAGGGAAGCAGAAGCGCGACGATCCAATAGAGCGCCAACCATGGCCATTGCCGGCGCAAATCCTTGCGCAGTAAGTGGAAGGTAAGTGAGGAGGGGTTCATGGGGTCAATGGTCCAGGTCCACGTTGCTGATCTCGTACGGAAAGCTGATTCGCCCGCACGGGACGGACTTGAAAAAGCTGATCCTGGCGTCGCGGTTCCAATCGGGAGCGAGCGGTTTGTCCGGGTGGTTTAGGAAATCCGGCTCGTTGCTCGGATCCCGGCCATAAGTGACTTGGTTCTCGTAGCTGGCATAGAGGCTGTCCGCCCCGTCACCGCTGCTGCTCGAAGAAGCCTCCATGAACTCTCCTTTCGCGGGATTGTAAACGAGGGGGGAAAGGCTCTCGAAAAAATCCGACGGCGATGAGTTCGGGCGCAGGGCGGAGGTTACGGCCCTGATGCCGAACTCCACATCGATTCCGCTGCGCTGAAAGGTGACATTGTCGATAGTCAGGCGCCTGCGCGGAAACTCAATTGTTGCTCTCCTCTCGAGCGGGAATGTTTTCAACAGTTCGAGCCGGGAAATCTCGAATGTTGCCACTCCCTTGATAGTCACGCCGGTGAGGTCGTCATTGACGTGGCGATCGGGAAGATAGTTGAATAGTTCGAAGTAATCTTTCTGACCGTAGTCGGGAGGGTTGTCGGGAAACGGCAATCCGCAGAGGTAGAGTTTGCACAGATAGGTGTATCCTCCCACGTCGCCGTGGCTGTGGATATCGCCGTAAGAGCAGGAGATCGTGCTGCCCGATTTTAATGTGGCTACCGCGCGGTAATCAACGAGAGTGGCAAAGTAGGGCGGTTCGACTCCATCCAGCCGCGCCTGGTGCGCCACACCCGTTTCCGTGATGTCGCCCCAGTCGTCTCCGTCGAAGGTGACACCGACTGAGTCGCCATTTTGGTAACGGGAGTGACCATTGCCGTTGACTATGGAGAAAGCGATGCGAGCGGGCATCGGCGGCATCGGGGCAGCCGGCTTGTCAGGAAAGGAAACGACCAGCGCGTGAGGCCAGGTTTCGAACGCGGCCACGCCGCAGGCCAATCCGGTGACGAGAATGCAAACGGTGGGTGTTCGTGGATCCCGCCGAAAAATGCGGAGGACGACGAGGGCGGTGGTTGACAGGACGATCAGGCAGAAGACCAGCAGTCGGAATCCGCTGTCCCCCCCGTCAGGTACAGAGCCGTGCTTCCAATAGTAAATCTGATTGAGGAATCCTGGCCCCCATTCGGCCACCATGAGGGCCAGGAAAATCGAGGCGAAGACCGCGGCGAGGTTCCTGGCGAAGAGGGAGATCACCAGCACCGCGGCGAGAGCCGCACCCGTCAGGATGAGCGTCTCAAAGGAAAGCAGGAGGACGTCAAATCCGGTCACGGGAATCTTCGCAATCCAGATGGCGGCGATTTTCAGGATCAATGCCGGCGCGAGGAGAAAGAGCGCGATGAAGAGAATCTTGCCGGACAGCAGGCTTTGCCACGGGACCGGGCGGGTGGAGAGGAAGTGAAGGTTGCGCTCGGGAGAGTCGAGCCGGATGGTGCGGGCCAGGATTAGGAAGGCCAATCCGTAAAAGGGTAACAACGCGGCATCTATCCTGAGGATAGAGCCGACGCCTTCGTCGTCGCCAAAAATCGGAAGCAGCGGTGGCAGGAGAAGAGCCATGAGCCAGTAAGCGCCGAGCCAGAGCCAATCCCGCCGCAGATCCTTTCGAAGTAGATGCAGGGTCAACGATGATGTGTTCATGGGGACCTGGTGTCCGCGGAGAGGAGGGCGAGGACGATTTCGCGCAGCGAGAGCGGCGTGATTTCGATCTTTGCACCGAGGCTTTGGCGCAGGGTTGTTTCGCGCTCGGGTGAGAAGGCTGTCTCGACGAAAGTGAGGCCGGTTGCCGAGCGCTCGGCGTTGAGAACCGAGCTTTCGTTCAGCGTCGCGCCGTTGGGTTCGAAGACTTGCACGCGGCGGAAGCGATTTTGCAGGGATTCGATTGGCTCGCTGATCACGAGATGGCCGCCGTCGAGCACGCCGATGGAATCGGCGAGGCGTTCGACCTCGGCGAGGTCGTGCGAGGCGAGCACCACTGACCATCGCTCCTGGCCGGTCACTTCGAGCAGGCATTTGATCAGTTGTTCCTTTGCGAGCACGTCCAGGCCGCTGAAGGGCTCATCGAGCACCAGCAGTTGCGGGTGAAACGACATGGCGAGGAGCAGCGCCATTTTCATCCGCTCGCCTTTTGAATAGCCGCGCACCTTTCGCTCGAGCGGCAGCCGCAGCAATTTTCCCAGTTGTTCGCAGAATGCGTCGTCCCAGGTGGTGTAGAGCGGCTTGAGGAATGCGATCAGTTCCAGCCCAGTCAGCCAGTCGTACATCGGCTGGCTTTCGGAAACGTAGCCGATCTGCGCCCAATCGCGGGGCTCGAGCCGGCGGGCGTCGCGGCCCAGGGCCTCGGCGGAGCCGGTTTGCGGAAGGAGCAGGCCGGTCAGGACCTTGAGCAGGGTCGTCTTGCCGGCGCCATTGCGGCCCACCAGGCCGAAGAAAGAGCCGGTATGGATATCGATGTTGATGTTATGAAGCGCCGGCGTCCTGCCATAGGAGAAGGAGACCTGCTTCGTGGCGGCTATGGTGTTCATGGGGTTTTGAGTTTGCGGGATTCGGTTTGGATGAGGGCCAGAAGTTCTTCCTCGCCCACTCCCAGGCGGGCGGCCTCGATGAGAAGATTCTCCACCAGGGGCCTGAGCGCCCGGGAGCGGGTCGGCTCGTCCGCCGCGGGCATCTGCTCCGCGACGAAGCTTCCCTGCCCAAAGCGAACCTCGAGGATGCCCAGCTTGATGAGCACCGTGGCGGCTCGCTGCACGGTATTGGGGTTGACCCCCAGCTCCGCGCTGATCGCGCGCACGGCGGGAAAGCGGTCGCCCGGCTTGAGCTGACCGCTGGCTAGGGCCCGCTTCACGGCATGGACGATTTGGTCGTAGATGGGCTGCCCGGGGAGGACCTGGATGGGAAACGGAAGCACGTGAGTGTATTAAATGTATTAATACACGATGGCAAGCCCTTTTCTCGCCATCCCGGCGGGATTTTTGGCGCCTGCCTGCTTTGCTCCCGCAGGCCCGCTATTATCTCCGCGACGGCATCCTCAATTCTGTGTCCCGCTTCATTTCAACCAGGTTATTTTGATCTCCGATTCGACTTCCTTGAACTCCGGGTCGCCCGTGACCAGTTCCGCGTTTTTGATTTTTGCCAGCGCCGCGCCAAAGCAGTCGGCGTAAGACATTTTCTTCGCCGCCTTGAAAATGGCGGCTTGATGAGTCTGTTGCACATCGGCCGGGACAATCTCGATGGGCATGGCGGCGATCTCGCGGATCTTTTGTTCCGCCGCCTGCCGTGATGCGCCGCGCATCACCGAATAGTAGATCTCGCCCCAATTAACCACGCTCATCAGCAGTTCGTGCCGGTCGGCGAGCGCCTGCATGAGCAGCGATTCCACCTGATCGGCGGCAGGTTCCCCGTAGAAGAGCGCCATCAGCGCCCAGCTATCGAGTATTTTAAGGGCCATTACAGTTGCCGTTCCTGTATTCGCTCTTTGAGGAACACATCCATGGCTTTGGTGCCCTTGAGAGAACCGCGCAGGCTTTCGATAAAGGTGCGGGTGATTGGTTTGAGCAGGATGCCTTCCGGCGTGGCGACAACCGTCGCTTTCGTGCCTTCCTCAATTTCAAACTCCCGGCGCAAACGGCGGGGGATGACCACCTGGCCCTTGGAGCCGAAATGGACGGTCTCAAGCTTTTGAGTCGGAATCATGGAATAAAGTAATACATAACAGAAAAAGTATGTCAAGTCGAATGCGGCGAACCTTTTAAGATCAATCCGCCGAGAGGGGAGTGTCCCACGGGCAGGCAGCACCCCATCAAGATCGAATTTCCAGTTTCCCATTTCCATTTTTCCCCTACATTGCGCCCCATGACTTTTCAGGAACGCATTGATTCCGACCTCAAGGAGGCCATGAAGGCCAGGGAGGCCACCAGGCTGGGAGTGCTGCGCATGCTCAAGTCCGCGCTCAAGAACACCGCCATCGAGAAATATGGCGTCACGGGGCAACTGGACGACGCGGAGGCGGCGGCGGTGTTGCGCAAGCAGGCAAAACAGCGGCAGGACTCGATCGAGGGGTTTGTGAAGGGGAACCGGTCCGATCTGGCGGACAAGGAGAAGGAGGAGCTGGCGATTTTATCCGAATACCTGCCGAAGCAACTGAGCGGCGAGGAGATCGCGAAGCTGGTCGCGGAGGCGATTGCCGAAGCCGGCGCGACCTCGAAGGCGCAGATGGGGGCGGTGATGAAACTCGTGCAGGCAAAAGCAGCGGGCCGCGCGGATGGCAAGACGCTGAGCCAGGAAGTGCAGCGGCAATTGCCCTAGGGCCTGTGAAGATAATCATCCGGCCCGCCAGAGCCTCGCGCAATGCACCCATATTATCTTAACAGGCCCTAATGGTCTCCGCAGTCATCGTAGCGGCGGGCAGCAGCCGCCGGATGGGCTTCGACAAGCTCTTTGCCGAGCTGCGCGGCAAGCCGGTGGTCGCGCACTCGATCGATGCGTTCGAACGGACGCGGGAGATAACCGAGATCATCCTGGTGACCCGCGAGGATCAGCGGGAGGCGATGGGGGATCTGGTCGCGGCCGGGAAGTGGAAGAAGGTGAAGCGGATCATCGGCGGGGGTTCCGAGCGGCATTTTTCGGTCTGGAACGGATTGCAGTCTGTGAGCGCGGGGGCGAATTACGTGGCGATCCACGACGGGGCGCGGCCATTGACCACGCCGGCGGTGATCCGCGGCTGCCTCGAGCTGGCGCGGAAATCCGGCGCGGCCTGCGTGGCGGCGCCGGTCCCGGACACGGTCAAGCGTGCCTCGGAGGACGGCATGGTGGTCGAAAGCGTCGAGCGCGCCGGGCTGTGGGCGATGCAGACCCCGCAAATCTTTTCCACGCCGGTCATCCTCCAGGCGTACGCGGCGGTCGTGGCGGCGGGCGAGGTCGTGACCGACGAGGTATCGGCGGTGCAGCGGATGGGGGTGAATATCGCCTTGTTGCGCAATGACGAATGGAACTTTAAGGTAACCATCCCTCAAGACCTCGACCTGGCAGAGCACGTGCTCGCATCGAGGCGGGCCCATTGATGCAGTACCAACTTTCGACACTCAGGAACGGAACACGACTGGCAACTTGTGAAATGCCCCACATGCAGAGTGTGGCGCTGGGAATCTGGGCGGGGGTCGGAGGGCGCTTCGAGGCGAAACGGCAGAGCGGCATCTCGCATTTCATCGAGCACCTCATGTTCAAGGGGACCAAGCGGCGCAACGCGAAGCAGATCACCGAGGAGGTCGAGGGGCTGGGCGGCTACCTGAACGCGTTCACCACGGAGGATCACACCTGCTATTACTCGAAGGCGGGCGGCCCGCACTTTGGCACGCTCTGCGACGTGCTGGGGGACATGTACCTGCATTCGACCTTTGACCAGGTGGAGATCGAGAAGGAGCGGGAGGTCATCCGCGAGGAGATCATGATGTACCGGGACAACCCGGCGCAGCACGCGCAGGAGCTGCTCTCGGAGACGATGTGGCCGCAGCATCCGCTCGGCCAGCCGCTGACCGGGACGGTCAAGACGATCTCGAAGTTCACCCGGCCGATTCTGAGGGATTTCATGACGAAGAATTACAACGGGCGGACCACCATCGTCACGGCGGCGGGCAACGTGCTGCATGCCGACCTGGTGAGGGAGATGGAGGGGCGCCTGGGCCGGTTGCCGGCGGGCAGGGCGCCGCGCTACGTGCGGGGGCGTTTCCGGCGCGGCGCGCCGAAGGTGTCGCTGGTGCAGCAGGCGATCGAGCAGACGCACCTGGCGATGGGCTTCTACGCGTTTGGGCGGTCGGACGAGCGGCGCTTCGCGCTCAAGCTGCTCTCGGTCATCCTGGGGGAGAACATGAGCTCGCGGCTCTTCCAGAGGCTGCGGGAACAGCACGGTTTTTGTTATTCGGTCCAGACCGGCATGGTGGCGCTGGCCGATGCCGGCGTGATCAACATTTACGCCGGACTGGACACGGCAAAGCTGCAAAAGGCGGTCCGGATGATCTTCCGGGAGATCGAGAGGATCTGCCACAAGGCGCCTGGGAAACAGGAGCTGAAAAAGGCGCAGGATTACACAATCGGCCAGACGCTGCTGGGCCTCGAGAGCACGACCAACCAGATGATGTTCATGGGGGAATCGATCCTCGGCTACGGCAAGGTGCTCAATCCTGCGGGAATCGAGAAGCGGCTGATGTCGGTGACACCCGAGGAGGTGCGCAAGGTGGCGTGCCATTGCCTGGACCGTGGCCGTCTGGGCCTGGCGGTGGTGGGACCGTTCAAGAACGAGGCGGAGATACGGAGATGGGTGCTTTAGGGAATTGCAAATTGCCAATCTGAAATTGCTAATTGAGGGAGCGGCGCGGAGCCGCTACACAAAATGCGAATTACAGATTGCTGATTGAAGAATTTGGCCGCCGAAGGCGGCGTTGGGGACGAATTGAAAATCCGGCCCGGCACTGTCCTGCAGCGTGCAAATCGCATCAATTAGCAATTTTAGATTAGCAATTTGCAATTCCTCCCCGTCCGTTTAGAACTTTCGCTCCGCGCGAGTGGCGCGGCAGAAATCCATGAATGTCCAAGTTGAAGCCCTACCCAATTGCCTGGCGACCCTGAAGGTCGAATTGCCGGCGGAGGCGGTGAACGCGGCGCGCCAGGATATCACGCGCGATTACGCGGCGAACGCGAAGCTGCCCGGCTACCGGCCGGGGAAGGCGCCGCTGGCGGTGGTCGAGCGGCGGTTCCAGAAGCAAATCCACGAGGACCTCGAGCGCAAGCTGCTGAGCGAGAGCACGCGCGCGGCGATCAGCGAGAAGAACCTGCGCGTCCTCGAGGTGCAGAATGTCGAGGATGTCGAGTTTTCGCCCGATCAATCGCTGCATTTCACGGCCACGGTGATCACGATGCCGGATTTTGACCTGCCGGAGTACCGGAACATCCCGGTGACGGTGCCGCCCGACGAGGTGTCCGACGCGGAGGTGGACGCGGCGATCGAGAGCGCGCGCAACCAGGCGGCGACGTTCGAGGACATCGAGGGGCGGGGGCTGCAAATGGACGATTACGCGGTGGTGGATTACGACGGGACCATCGACGGCAAGCCGGTTTCCGAGATGTATCCGAAGGCGGGCAAGCCGCTGACGGCCAACAGCAGCTTTTGGGTGCGGATGACGCCGGAGTCGTTCCTGCCGGGCTTCAGCGACGCGCTGATGGGGGCGGTCGTGGACGAGAAGCGGGAGTTCGACCTCGCGGTGCCGGGGGACTTCGTGCTCGAGGAGATGCGCGGGGCAAAGATTCACTACGTCGTCACGGTCCGGGGCCTGAAGGCGAAGAAACTGCCGGAATTGGACGACGCGTTTGCCTCGGGCGTGGTCGAGGGAAAGACGCTCGAGGAGATTCGCGAAATAGCCAGGGGAGAGCTTTTGCGGGAGAAGAAGCTGGAGAACGAGTCGAGGAAGCGCGACCAGGTGATCGGCTACCTCGTCAAGAGGGTGGAATGCGAGCTGCCGCAGAGCATGGTGGCGGGCGAGACGCGGCGGCTGCTGGGGGAGATCGTGCAGCAGGAGCAGGCGCGCGGCGTGCCCGACGAGGCCCTCAGGCAGGAGGAGCAAAAGCTGGTGGAAGTGGCCTCGCGCGGCGCAAAGGAGAAGGTCAAGAGCGCATTCATCATCCAGCGCATCGCGGAGGCGGAAAAGGTGACGGTGAGCCAGGCGGAAATCCGCGGGCGGGTCGCCGCGATGGCCGCCCGGTACGGGATGACCCCGGAAAAGGCGAGCCGGGAGCTGGAAAAGCGCGACGCGATGGACCGGGTGGCCCAGGACATCCTGACGGCAAAGGTGATCGATTACCTGGTGGCCAACGCCCAGGTGACGACGGCGCCCGCGGCGGCCTGAGGGCGCCCCGGGGCAAAATTGGCTCTCGTTACACAAACACGCTTGCAGGAATCCGGGCGCGGATTACGGTCTTGCGCTATCTTTCAATCCCATGCCGACCCATAGCAGCCATCTCCTCCCTACCGTGAACAACGCGTATGTGCCGATCCCAACCGTGCTGGAAAAGAGCGGGCGCGGCGAGTACCTGCACGACATTTACTCGAGGCTGCTGAACGACCGCATCATCTTCCTGGGCACGCCGATCGACGACCAGGTGGCGAACGTCATCATCGCCCAGTTGCTCTTCCTGCAGATGGAGGACCCGAAGAAGGACGTGAACCTTTACATCAATTCGCCGGGCGGCTCTGTGACGGCGGGTCTGGCCATCTACGACACGATGCAGTTCCTGACGTGCGACGTGACCACCTATTGCCTGGGCATGGCCGCCAGCATGGGGGCGGTGCTGCTGGCCGCCGGGACCAAGGGCAAGCGTTACGCGCTGCCCAACGCGGACATCATGATCCACCAGGTCTCGGGCGGGGCGCAGGGCACGGCCAGCGACGTCGAGCGGACGGTCGAGTACATGTTCAAGCTGAAGAAACGGCTCATCAGAATCCTGGCGGCCACACCGGCAAGGATGAGGAGATCGTGCAGCGGGACTCGGACCGGGACTATTACATGACCTCGTTCGAGGCCAAGGATTACGGGCTGGTGGACCAGGTGGTGCAGTCCCGGAAGGAGATCAGGGTTGAGCCGCCGGGGGCGACCGCAGTGGACCCGGAGCCAAAGGAGCCGAAGGAGCCAAAAGCGGCGGAGGCGCCCGGCGCATAAGCGGCTTTTCGCCGGGCCATGGGCACCCGAAATGCTATAATGACGGGGTCTGGGATGAGCAACGTAACCACTGACGAAAAATGGCCCGAGCCTCGAACCTTACCATGTGCTCCTTCTGCGGCAAAAGCCACGCAGAGGTGCGCAAGCTCATTGCGGGGCCTGGGGTCTACATCTGCGACAGTTGCATCAATGTCTGCAAGGGCATCCTGGACAAGGAACTGAACGAGGACGCGCGGCGGCAATCGGCGACCTTGCAGGTGCCCAAACCGGCGGACATCCGCCGCCAGCTCGACCAGTACGTCATCGGCCAGGACCGGGCGAAGAAGGTGCTCTCGGTGGCCGTGCACAACCATTTCAAGCGGATCATGCAGTCGACCCAGTCGGGGACGATGTCGCATCGATCCGTACGCCGACGTCGAGATCGAGAAGAGCAACATCCTGCTCATCGGGCCGACCGGCTCCGGCAAGACGCTGCTGGCCCGGACGCTGGCGCGCATCCTGGATGTGCCGTTCTGCATCGCCGACGCCACGACGCTGACCGAGGCGGGCTACGTGGGCGAGGATGTCGAGAACATCGTGCTGCGGCTGTTGCAGAACGCCGATTACGACGTGAAGCGGGCGGAGATCGGGATCGTGTACATTGATGAGATCGACAAGATCGGGCGCAAGACCGACAACGTCTCGATCACGCGCGACGTGAGCGGCGAGGGCGTGCAGCAGGCGCTGCTGAAAATTCTCGAGGGAAGTGTTTGCAACGTGCCGCCGCAGGGCGGGCGCAAGCATCCGCATCAGGAATACATCCAGATCAACACGGAGAAAATCTTGTTCATCTGCGGCGGCGCTTTCGTGGGGCTGGACAAGATCGTTCAGCGGCGCGTGGGCCGGCGGACGCTCGGGTTCAGCACCGGCGAGGCGGACGCGCAGTCCATGGAGGTGCTGACGCACGAGGCGATCAAGCTGACGGAGCCCGAGGATTTGCTGAGCTTTGGGATGATCCCGGAGTTTGTCGGCCGGCTGCCCGTGGTATCGGCGCTGGATGCGCTGACCGAGGACGAGCTGGTGATGATCCTGACGGACACCAAGAACGCGATGATCAAGCAGTACTCGAAGCTGCTGGCCATGGAGGGAGTCAATTTGACGGTCACCAAGGATGCCTTGCGTGCCCTGGCGCAGCAGGCGGTGAAGAAGGAGACCGGGGCGCGTGCGCTGCGGTCGATGCTCGAGACGCATCATGCTCGAGGTGATGTATGACATCCCGAGCCGCGAAGATATCGCCGACGTCACGCTGAACCGGGCGGTGATCGAGGGGAAGACGCCCGCCAATTATCCGGAAAAAGCAGGACAAGGACGCGGCGTAGGGTGCTCCTATCCGGACTTGATTTGAGTTGATTGGGACACCATGGTATTCCCGTGTCATGAGCACGGCTGAAAAGCTTTACGAGAAGGCGAAACATCTGCCGGAGGATCTGCAGGCGGAGGCGTTGCATTATGTGGATTTTCTTTTGGCTCGCGGCGCCGCCGAGAGGGAGGGGAAGGAGTGGGGCCAGTTCTCCGCCACGCAGTTGGGCCGGCAGTATTCGCCGGAGGATGCCGTGTACGATGAAGAATAACCCGGTGTGAACTTTTCCCCCGGAGATATTCTGCTCGTGCCCGTCGTGTTCAGCGACGGCAGCGGAAGCAAAAGGCGCCCCGTGTTGATTATCCACGATGGTGGTGATGCGGATTTGCTCGTTGCTCCGGTGACAAGTCAGGCGGTGCGCTCTTCCCGGGATGTGACTGTTGTCGAATGGCAGCGCGCCGGTCTTCGGCTTCCCTCCGTTGTCCGGCTCGAAAAGCTGGCGACTGTCGGGAAGTCAACAACCGTCAAAAAACTGGGACAGCTTTCGCCAGGAGATTGGGATAGGATAAAGTCAGCATTAAGGCAATTTATCGCTGAGATTCTTGCCCGATAACATGGAGGATTCGGACGTTGGCCGCCGGTCGGGGCCTGCTTGCGACCGACGCTGGAGCGCATCATGCTCGAGGTGATGTATGACATCCCGAGCCGCGAGGATATTGCCAACGTCACGCTGAACCGCGCGGTGATCGAGGGGAAGAGGCCGCCGATTATCCGGAAGAAACAGGACAAGGACGCGGCGTAAGGCGGGAGTAGGAGTTATCCGCAGATTATCGCGGATTCGCGCAGATTTATGTGCGCTTTTCCAGCGTGGGTTGTTCGCTGTTGAGCGGGAGGGGGTCGGAGGGAGTGCTTTTTGATTCGATGGCGCCCGCTTCGCCGAGCATGCGCAGGGCGATGCGGCCAATGGCGGCGGTTACGATGGCCGAGAGGAGGAGGCCGGAGAACCAGACGACGTATTCGTGGGGACGGGGATGGTTTTTGTGCTCGTAGAGCTTGATGCCGAGCTGCGCGAGCGTGCCGAGGTAGGCGTAGAAAAAAATGCCGGGGAATTGCGCGATGGCGATCCAGAGCATGCAGGTGCGGAAACGGATGCGGGTGATGCCGTAAAAGTAATTGAGCAGGCTGGTGGGGAAAAAAGGGTGGACCTGGCTGAGGAAGATGATCTTCCAGCCCTCGCGCGATATGGCTTCGTCGAGGCGCGCCCATTTGTCCTTGCGCAGGATGCGCTTCTCGACCCAGGTGCGGCCCGAGCATGCGGCCGATGCCGAAGGCGATGGCGGCGCCGAGCACGTTGCCGCAAAGCACGAGGAACGAACCCCACCAAAGGCCGAAGAAGAGCCCGCTGCCGAGCGTCAGCACGCTGCCGGGAAGCAGCAGCAGGTTGCACGCGGCGACCAGGAGCGGATAGAGGAGCGCGCCCCACCATTGCATCTGGCCCATGCGCTGCTGCATCCGGCCGAGCACTTGGATCAGGTCGAAATAATGCGCGAGAAAGATCGCGACGCCGATGACCAGGAGAAACCCGGCCAACTGCAAAGCGACCGCTCGGGAAAATTTGGTCATTCGGGGAGGGAGGGAAATTGCTGATTGCTGATGTGAGATGAACTCGCCTTTCCGGCTCGCCCTTCGGGTCCGCCTTCGGCGGATTGTCTCGCTCCGCTCGGCTGCTGATCGAAAAAGTGCCGCCTTCGGCGGTCAAGTTGCGAAGATCGGTCGGTCTCTCCTAATCTGCGTTAATCTGTGTCAATCTGCGGATCAAAAATCAGCGGTTTCGGGCAAAGTGGGACAGCTCAACGGTGGTATCGTAGTGCAGAAAAGGGGTGATGAGATAGACCCCCGGGAAAAGGTCCAGCGCGGCGCGGCAGATTTCCCTGGCGAGTTCGATTCCCTTTTTGCGGCCTTCGGCGCCCTCCTTGCCGGCCATCCCGGCGCGGACGCGCTCGGGGATCACGATGCCGGGGACTTCGTTGTGCAGGAACTCCGCCTGGCGCCCGTTGAGCAGCGGCCAGACGCCGGTGAAAATCGGGATGCCGAAATGTTTGGTCCGGCGATGCATTTCCTCGACCAGCCGCGTCTCGAAGAGGGGCTGGGTCATCACGTATTGCGCGCCGGCGGCGACCTTGCGCTCGAGGCGCGAGACCTGGGCGTCCATGTTTTTCGCGTTGGGATTGAAGGTGCAGCCGATGATGAACGGCGAGGCGATCTTGATCGATTTGCCGGTGTAATTGACCCCCTCGTTCATCCGCTTGATGATGCCGATCAATTCAATGGAAGTGACATCGTAAACCGACGAGGCGCCGGGGTGGTCGCCGGTTTTCGCCGGGTCGCCCGTGAGCGGCAGGACGTGGTGGATGCCGAGGGCGGACATGCCCATGAGTTCGCTTTGCAGGCCGATCAAATTGCGGTCGCGGCAGCTCAGGTGCAGCAGCGGCTCGATGCGGTGGCGCTCCTTGAGCATGGCGCCGACGGCGAGGTTGCTCACGCGCAGGATGGCGAGCGAATTGTCGGCGAGCGTAATGAAATCGCTGCCGGCGGCGGCGAGCGCCTTCGCGCCTTCGAAATATTTTTCGAGGTCGAGCGTCTTCGGCGGGTCGAGTTCGGTCATCACGACGGTTTTGCCGCTCCTGACCATATCGAGGATGTTCTTGCTTTCGGGGACGACAGGCGCGGCGATGGCCGGAAGCGTTTCCTCGACGACAATCTTGGTGCGCACGGGTTCGAATCCCCTGAGCGCCTCGACCATCGCGGCGATGTGCTGCGGGCCGATGCCGCAGCAGCCGCCGATGAGCCGCGCGCCTTCGGCGGCCAGGTCGCGGGCGGCGTTGGCGAAGTATTCCGGCGAGGTGAAATAGAGGTAGCGCCCGTCGTGGTATTTCGGGTAGCCGGCGTTCGGATACGCGGAGAGCAGGCCCTGGATGGGCAGCCGCTGGAAAAGCCGCAGCATGGCGTGCGGGCCGTTGAGGCAATTGGCGCCGACGATTTCAGCGTCCGCGGCGCGGAGTTTCTCGAATGCCTCGTGGAGCGGCATGCCGTCCGGCAGGCGGCCCTCCTCGGAGCAGGCCATCGAGCAAATGGCCGGGCAATGATGGAGCGATTGCTTGACCTCGAGGGCGAGCAGCAATTCGTCGAGGTCGGTGAAGGTCTCGAAAAAAACCGCCTGCACCCCGCCGTCGAGCAGCGCGCCGATCTGCTCCTGGAATACGGCCTTGCGGTCGATGCCCTGCCTCGAGCGACTGTCCCGCCGTGAGCCCCAGCGGGCCGACGCTGCCGGCCACGCACACGTCCTTGCCGCGGGCCGTTTCGACGGCGAGTTTCGCCGCGGTCCAGTTGATCTCGTTGACCCGGCGCTCGAAGCCGTATTTGGCCAGCCGCGCGGCGTTCGCGCCGAAGCTGTTGGTCTCGATCACCCGCGCGCCGGCGGCGACGTATTTTTCATGGATGCCGCGGATCAAATCGGCCTGGCTGACGCAAAGCTCCTCGAAACAGCGTTCGAGCGGGACGCCGGCTTCGAGGATCATGGTCCCCATGGCGCCGTCGCCCGGGACGACCTGATCCTGAAGAACTTCGAGTAAATCCATGGTGAAAACCCTCCTTCTGTAAGCTGGCGGAGGGAAAATGGAAACTTGAAGTTAAGCGGATATTCGGGGGTAAACGACCCGGGCCGGCCCTGGTGAGGCCTCAGCTTGGCTAGTGACCGCTGGCCCGAATGATTCTGTCGAGCCGTTGGACGGCAGTCGCCACCCTTCCGTCATCGGCGACCGTCTTCAGCCGTTCACGTACCAATTCCGCTTCGATCAGGTTGTGCTTTAGCATCGCCCTGACAAAACCAATATCCTTGTCTCTGCCGGCGATCAGCTTGCTGGCAGCGAGGTCGTGAGGCTCCAGGCACCAGCCCGTTTTGTACTTCGTGTTTTCATTTCGAAGCGCAATCAGCCGCTCCAGAGCCCCCTTGGGCAGCATGGCCGTGTCCGGAGCAACGCCGTGAGCATAGTATCCGAATGTTTTGTGAAAGACCGAATGCTCCCCAATGGCTCCGTCGATCAAAATCGAGGTTTCCGGCCGATCCTTCGGATACACGTCGGCCTCGATCGACTGGCAAATCTCATCCGGAGGATTGGGAATCGATCCCAATATCGCCTGGCTTCCGACAATCACGATTTCATCCGTGTCCGCATTAGCCGCCGCCGCGCGGATGATGTGCTCCAGGTCGGCGCGGGTCATACGGTCTTCTGAGCTGAAAACCGCAAGATGAGATCGCTTCGCTCGGCGCGGGTAATGAACTCCTCGCCGGCAAACGGACTTGATTGGCGTAGACGGGTGGAACGTTCGTCTTGACCTCCAAGGACTTCAATCGTGGATCCCACGCCGGATTCCAGGATCGCCTTCCATTCCATCAAGGTGGCACGTGAATTTGGGGCGCATGTGACCAGCCACCGGTCGAGGTTTTTCTTTGCCGCATTGAGAAGGCCGGGATTTTCCAGAATGCGATTGGCGATAATCTTCGCCATCGCAAGGCTTCGCTGATCGATGACATCGTGTCCCATTCGTTCGCTGATTTTCCAATGACTTTAGAGGCTGTCCGAGAAGTAGTCGAGGGCTGCGTTGGCGAGTAAATCCATGGTGAAAACCCTCCTTCTGTAAGCTGGCCGAGGGAAAATGGAAACTTGAAGTTAAGCCGATATTCGGGTTTGAACCTGTATTGCCCGCCGAAACAGCCCATGAAAAACCGAATCCTCTTCATTTGCGTCCACAACAGCGCCCGCAGCCAGATGGCCGAGGCATTCGTCAACCAATTGTGCGGCGGCGAGTTCGAGGCCCAAAGCGCCGGGCTGCACCCCGGCTCGCTCAACCCCATTGTCGTCGAGGCATTGCGGGAGGTGGAGATCGACATTTCCGGCAAGGAGACACGATCCGTCGGCAACGTCATAGAGTCCGGGCAGCGTTTTTCCCATGTGGTCACCGTTTGCAGCGAGGCCGACGCCGAAGGCTGCCCGATCTTCCCCGGTTCGGCGCAGCGTCTGCACTGGCCTTTTCCGGATCCGTCGAAGCTCACGGGCTCCCATGAGCAAAAGCTGGCGCGCGTCCGCGAAATCCGCGACGACATCCGGCGAAAGGTTGAGTCTTTTTGCGAAGAGCATTGCGCGGTGGCCTCATGAAAAACCTGGCCGCCGAATTTTTTGGCGCGTTCGCCCTGGTCTTTGCGGGCACGGGGGCGATTGTCATAGACGACGTGACTCACGGCGCGGTCACCCACGTGGGCGTGGCGCTCACCTTTGGCCTGGTCATACTGGCGATGATTTACACGGTTGGAGACATCTCCGGCGCGCATCTGAACCCCGCCGTGACATTCGGCTTCTGGTTTGCGAGGCGGCTTCCCGGCAGGCAAGTCGCTCCCTACATGGGCGCTCAAGTCCTGGGCGCCATCGCGGCAAGCCTCTTGCTTCGCTTTCTATTCCCGGCTGATGCCACGCTCGGCGCGACGTTCCCCGCGGGCCCCGCTTCGCAGTCGTTCATCCTTGAACTGGTTTTGACCGCCATTCTCATGTTCGTGATCCTCGGGGTCTCGACCGGGGCGCGTGAAAAAGGCATCACCGCCGGCATCGCCGTCGGTTCGGTGATCGCCCTCGAGGCCCTCTTTGCCGGCCCCATCTGTGGGGCGTCCATGAATCCGGCTCGCTCCTTGGGGCCGGCCCTGGTGAGCGGCCATCTCGCCTGGCTTTGGATTTACCTCAGCGCTCCCGTTCTCGGTTCCGGGCTGGCGGTATTCGCCTGCCGCTGCGTACGCGAGCCGGGATGTTGTCGTGGTTCAGCCTGTTCGGGTTGAATCCGCGATTACCCGAAAAACCGCTGGGGCGCCATCATGGTCTGTTGTTTGCAAAGGCGGTCGACGCAGCTTTGCCAGCTTTCGGCGCCGCTGAGGATTTCGATTTCGACGCGCAGGAAATAGATGGGCACTTCCGGCGAGGGGATGCGGGGAATGCGGACATAATCCTTTTCCGTGGTGATGACGGCGTCGAGGGCGCGGTTGCCGCAGCGCTTGAGGAAGCCGGTGATCTCGCGCTCGGTGAAGCGGTGGTGATCGGCGAACTGGCGGCTCAATTCGACCCTGGCGCCGAGGCGCTTGAGGCCCTCCTCGAAGCTCCTGGGCGCGGCGATGGCGGAGAGCGCGCCGACATGCTTGCCGCGCAGCCAATCGAGCGGGAGGCGGTCGCCGGTGAGGACGTGTTCGAGGTATTGGGGCTGGTGGGTGCACTCGATGATTTCGGCGGTGCGATTGTATTTGCGGATGCGCTTGATGAGGTCCTCATTGCCCTGCGTGGTGCTCTTGGTGATGAAGATGTAGCTGGCGCGGCGCAGGTTGGCGGGGGGCTCGCGCAGCGTCCCGCGGGGCAGCAGGTGCTCATTGCCGAAGGGCGCCTGGCGGTCGATGAGGACGATCTCGAGCCGGTGCTTGAGCCGCAGAAATTGCATGCCGTCATCGAGCAGCAGGGTGTCGCAGCCCATTTCCTCGATGGCATAGCGTCCGCTCGAGACGCGGTTTTTGTCCACCAGGACGATCACATCCTTGAGATTGACGGCCAGCATGTAGGGCTCGTCGCCGGCCATGCGCGAATCGAGCAGGATCGAGCGGCCGTCGCTGACGATGCGGGGCTTGTACGGCGCGCGGTTGGTGAGGGAATGCCAGAGGCGCCTGAGCAAGGGCAGTTTCTTGCTCTTGTAGCCGCGGCTCAGGATGGCCACGCGGCGCCCGCCCGCCTGCAATGCGCGCGCGAATTTCTCCACGACGGGGGTCTTGCCGGTGCCGCCGACGGTGAGGTTGCCGATGGAAATGACGAGGCAGCCGAGGGTGCGGTCGCGCATGAGCCGGTGGCGATAAAGCCAGATGCGCAACTGGACGATGCCGAGGTAAAGATGGGAGAGCGCGTAAAGCAGGGCGCGCAGCAGCGTGGCGCGCTTTCCCTTGCGATCCTCGAGGATGACCTCGATCGCGAACTGCTCGAGTTGCTCAAACCAGCGCCGCATGGGCTATTCAGCCGGCGCGGCGCCGCGATTGTCCGCATGCGTGCGGACGGTGTAGGCGTCCTTGTCGCCGCAGGCGCGCTGCATGGCGGTGGCCACTTCGTCGGTGTTTCCGAGCGTCACGCAGCAGATGGTCGAGCCGGAGCCGCTCAGGAATCCGCCGAGCGCGCCGGCTTTCTCGCCCGCGGCGATGACCTTTGGCAGGAAGGGGACAAAGGCCTCGCGAAAGGGCTGGTGCAGCCCGTCGCCGAATGCGCCGCGCAACCCATCGTAATGGCGCGTGGCGAACGCGGCCGTGATGCGGCAGGCGTTTCCGCAACTGCGCACCGCCGCCAGCCGGTCGACGTGCGCCGGCAGCACGCGCCGGGCCGCGGGCGTCGAGACCTCGAAGGGCGGCACCAGGAGGATGAATTGCAGCGCCGGGTCGACCTCGAAGCGCTCGTAGCTGCCCGGCCCCGAGACGACGAAGCCGCCGAACGCGCCGGGCGCGGCGTTGTCGGGATGGCCCTCGAGCGCGGCGCAAATCTCGAACATGCGGCGCTGGGTCAGCGGTTTGCCATTGAGTTCATTGAGGCCGTGAAGCAGGCCCAGCCGCACCGTCACGCTGCTGCCCAGCCCGCGCGACCGGGGAACCTCGCCATCGATATGGCAATGAAACGGAAACGGCGCGATGCCGGCGGTGTGGAAAAATGCCGCGGCGGCTTCGTTGGCCATCGGCGTCAATTCCCGGGCGGAATCGTTCGAGCGTTCGACGGTCACGCGGTTGTAAAGCGCGAGCGCGACCCCGAGGCAATCAAAGCCGGGACCGAGGTTGGCGGTAGTGGCTGGAATCTGGATCGTTACGGCATCCTGCATAGAGGGATTTGTGCCGAGGAAATCACCAGATGGGAAGAAGGTAAAGAGCGGGGGATGCCGTCAACGCCTGACGAAAATCCTTCCTCCGGGCGGGCATCCTGCTTCAGAGTGCCGGTTTTTACCACATGACCCGAGCCGACGGCCGCCTCCCAGACCAGCTTCGCCCCATCTCTTTCACTCCCGGCATCGCCCCGCACGCGACGGGGTCGGTGCTGGTCGGGTTTGGCAATACGCGCGTCATCTGCGCGGCTACCATCGAGGACGGGGTCCCGCGCTGGATGAAGGAGCAAGGCGTGCCGGGCGGCTGGATCACGGCGGAATACTCGATGCTGCCCTATTCCACGCTCGACCGGAAGCCGCGCGACATCTCCAGGGGCAAGCCCGACGGGCGCGGCATTGAAATCCAGCGGCTCATGGGCCGGTCGCTGCGGGCGGCGGTCGATTTGAAGGCGCTCGGGCCGCGCACGCTTTGGATCGATTGCGACGTGCTCCAGGCAGACGGCGGGACGCGCACGGCCTCGATCACCGGCGCCTGCGTGGCCATGGAACTGGCCAGCCGCAAGCTCATTGCCGCCGGCAAGCTGGCGGCCTCGCCCATTCACAAGCTGCTCGCGGCGATCAGCGTCGGCATCGTCGCCGGCGCGGAGTTGCTCGATCTCGATTACTCGGAGGACAAGGATGCCGCGGTCGATTTCAACCTGGTGCTGACCGAGGATGGGCAATTCGTCGAAGTCCAGGGCTCGGGCGAGGAGTCGACCTTCTCCGACGCGGAATTCCAGGCGATGCTCGAGCTCGGCAAAAAGGGTGTCGCCGATTTGATTGCCCTCCAGCGCGCGGCCATCCAGGAGGCAACGACGTGAAATGAAGAAGCGCTCATCACCGGCATCACCGGCCAGGACGGCTCATACCTTGCCGACCTGCTGCTTGAAAAAGGCTACGAAGTCCACGGCATCATCCGCCGCGCGAGCACGTTCAACACCGAGCCGGATCGATCACCTTTACCAGGATCCGCATGTCCACGGTGTGCGGCTTTTCCTGCATTACGGCGATTTGTCGGACTCGGTGAACCTGGTGAAATTGCTCTATAGCCTGGAGCCGGATGAGATTTACCATCTGGCGGCGCAAAGCCACGTCCGGGTCAGCTTTGACATCCCGGAATACACCTCCGACATCACGGGCGTGGGAACCATCCGCATCCTCGAGGCGGTGCGGGAGAGCGGGGTCCGGACGCGGTTTTACCAGGCATCCAGCAGCGAAATGTACGGCAAGGTGCAATCGGTGCCGCAGACCGAGACGACCCCCTTCTGGCCGCGCAGCCCGTATGGCGTGGCGAAGGTGTTCGCCTATTGGGCGACGGTGAATTACCGCGAGAGCTACGGGTTGCACGCGAGCAACGGCATCCTGTTCAACCACGAGAGCCCCCGCCGCGGCGAGACGTTCGTCACGCGCAAGATCACGCGGGCGGTCGCGCGGATCAAGCGCGGGCTGCAAAAGGAGCTTTACCTGGGCAACCTCGAGGCGCGGCGCGACTGGGGTTACGCGAAGGAATACGTCGAGGGAATGTGGCGGATGCTCCAGCAGGAGCAACCGGATGATTACGTGATGGCGACGAATGAGACGCACACCGTGCGGGAGTTTTGCCAGGAGGCCTTCGCGCATGCGGGGCTCGATTGGGAGCAATACGTGAAACACGACGCGCGCTATGAACGGCCCGCGGAAGTGGACCTGCTCATCGGCGATGCTGCCAAGGCGAAGAAGCAGCTCGGCTGGGAGCCTAAGACGAGATTCCATGACCTCGTGCGGCTGATGGTGGACGCGGATTTGAGGATGCTGGATGGCGTCACTCCCGGCGCCGGATTGAGTGTTGAATGCAACTCAATGCCCAAACAATAGGGATGTGGTGCGACACACTCCTTCTTATATTTTCCGGCGCCTACATGATCTGGCTGTACCCACGGGCCATCCGCCGCAAGAACAAATCCGGGCAGCAGCCGGACCAGAATTGAAAAGAATCAAGAAGATGGAATGGGTGGGCTGGCTCATGATCAGTTGCGGAATAGCTAAGGGCCTTTTGGATCTCGCGCGGTAATCGTTATAAGCTTGAGATTAGGACGCCGCCCGCCGCTTGCCGCCGTTGCTTTTGCCAACCGGTTCCCGTAGATGGCGTTTTCCATGTCCTGCATCAAAATCGACCCCTCCCTCCATCAGGCCCGCAAGCCGGAGTGGATCAAGGTGCGGTTGCCGTCGAATCCCGTCTTCTGGTCCACCAAGGAGGTCGTTGCGGACCTCCGATTGCACACGGTCTGCGAGGAGGCGCAATGCCCCAACCGCTGGGAATGCTGGAGCCAGGGCACGGCCACTTTCATGATCGCCGGCGAGCGCTGCACCCGGGCATGCGGCTTTTGCGCGGTCACCACCGCCAGACCGTTCGCGCTGGAAGCCGATGAACCGGAGCGCGTGGCCGAGGCCGTGCGGCGGATGAAGCTCAAGCACGTGGTCGTCACTGCCGTCGCGCGGGACGATCTCCAGGACGGCGGTGCGGAACATTTCGCGCGGACCATCCAGGCGATCCGCGAGATGGACGCCACGCGTGGTGATCGAGGTCCTGACGCCCGGACTTCAACGGGCGCGAGGAATCGCATGCGCGCCGTGCTCGATGCCGAGCCGGAGATTTTCAACCACAATCTCGAGACGGTGGAGCGGCTGACCCCGCTGGTGCGCTCGCGGGCAAAGTACCGGCTCTCGCTCCAGGTGCTGGCGCGGGTCCGCGAGCTCGGCGCCGCGCATGGTCGACCAAGAGCGGGATCATGCTCGGCCTCGGCGAGGAGGAGCCGGAGCTTTTCCAGGCGCTGGATGATTTGCGCGGCGCCGGCGTGCGGGTGCTGACGCTCGGGCAATACCTCCGGCCGACCCCCGCGCATCTGCCCGTGGTCAGCTACATCCATCCCGACCAGTTCGCGGCCTACCGGCAGATCGCGCTAGCAAAGGGCTTCGAGCATGTCTCGGCCGGGCCGCTGGTGCGCAGCTCCTATCACGCGGGCGATTATCATCCGGCGGCGACGTAATGACGACCGATCGCGCTGACAGGACCAACGTCGCGGCGCTGATCCCCGCGTATTTCGAGGAAGCGCAAATCCAGGAAGTTGCTCGCCGCACCCTGGCGCAATTGGACCATGTTCTGGTGCTCGATGACGGCTCGACCGACCGCACGCCGACGAGGCGCGCAAGGGGGCGCCGAGGTGTCCGGCACGAGAAAAATAAGGGCAAAGGCGCGGCGATCAAGACCGGCATGAGAGAGCTGACGGGACGCGGTTTTCTCTATGTCCTGGTGCTCGATGGAGACGGGCAGCATTTGCCCGAGGAGATTCCCGATTTTATGGAGGTGGCAACACCGGACCGGCTCGCCATTCGTCGTCGGCAACCGCATGGCCGATCTGCGCAAGATGCCGCTCATGCGAAAGATGACCAATCGGTTCATGTCGGCACAGATCAGCCGGCTATGCGGGCAGCCCGTGCCCGATTCGCAATGCGGTTTCCGGATGATGCACCGGGACGTGATCCCGCACCTGTTTTGCGACAGCAATAATTTCGATTACGAGACGGAGATGCTGCTCATCGCGTCGCGGGAGGGTTTCAAGGTTGCCGCAGTCCCGGTCAGCACCGTGTACGGGGAGGAGAAAAGCAAGATACACCCGGTGCGCGACACGATCCGGTTTTTTCAGCTGATCTCGCGCTACAAGCCGCTGCCGAAGCGGAAGGATTAGTTATTATATCCGCGGATTAACACCGATTAGCGCGGATTATTTTGACCAAGTTAGCCCAGGGGGTTCTGGTAGAATCTGCGTAATCTGCGTTAATCTGCGGATAACATAAGCCCGGTCAGGGGCCGGAGACGACCACCTGCAAAAAGCGATGCGTCTGGGCTCCCACCGGCGTATTATCCGCTGCCGTCACCGCGCCGCTATTATCCGTCACCGTCGCTCCGCTCTGTGCCCACGAGGATCCTCCCGCCGCCCATGTGGCAATCGTCGTCCAATTCACCAAATCATCCGATGCCTGGATGTAATAGGTCACATCCGTCGCCGCCGTGTTACGATTGAACTGAATTTCCATCGTCCCCCCGTTCACGGACATCACCGGCAGCCCCGATTGTGAATTTACATCCGGGTTCATTCCCAGCGCGTACTTCACGAGATTGACGATTCCATCGCCCGCCGGGTTCGCCAGGTCCGCCGCGTTGCCGCTGTTCTGTGTAGTCCCAAAATACTGCTCGCGCCAGCTCTCGACCGGGCTCAACGGCGCCGCGTTCACCACCACCTGAAATGATGTCGCATCGCTGCTCGCCCCGCTCGATACCGTTACCGTCACGTTCGCCGTTCCGGTCGTGCCGGGCGAGGGGACAATAGTCATCGACTGGTTTGCCCCTGTATTCAACACACCGCTCCCATTGCTTCCGCTGACCATGTCATAAGTCGAGATACCCAATACTCCCGCCGTATTATTATGCGCCGTCGACATCATCCCCTCGAGGTAAGTGCCACTTAGCCCGACAGCATCCGTCCCTCCCATTTCCACCCATGTTCCCGGCGCGCCATTATTATCCTGCGCGTAGAATGCCGTAAAACTCGTCCCCGACTTCACAAGACTGAGCCAGATCGGCGGCTCGATCCCCGCCACCGTGTCGGCGATGGTCGATGACGCGCCCGCCGTGCTCCGGTATTCGAATTTCACTCCCTGGCCGGGAGTCGCAATCGCATCCGCAAACGCCGCGTTCGATGCCGTGCTCGCCCGCATCATCACTCCCGCCTTCGCCGCCACGTTGGTGTTTCCCACGCTCGTGACTCGCGCGATGATTTCGCCATCCCCACTTACCGGCTGATAGATAAGCTGCCCCCCATCCGCCGTCCCCGAGATATCGGCCCCGCTCGCCCACTGCGTGAAAACGTCGCCGGGAATAGTATTTCCAGCCGTCGACACCGTTCCCACGTCCGTATTCAGCCATGGATTACTCGCACTTTGGATGATGACGTTTTCGCTTGGGATTAGCGCGGGATTCGACGAGCTCGCCGTAATTACCAGCGTACCCGTCCCGCTCGCCATCAGCGCTATCGGGCCCAGCGTCCCACCTTCCTCCACATATTGTGTGTCCACCGGCGAGATAAACAGGTTTGGATTTCCCCCGCTTCCGCTCACGGTCACAAGGATGCTGCTTGGCGCCGCGTTCACCCCGTCGCTGACATAGGCCGTCACGATTGCCGTCCCGTTCTGGTTCGAAGCGGGTGTGATCGTCAGGCTTCGGATCGTTCCCGTCCCGCTCCAGGCCAGCCCGCTCGCGGGGATCAGCATTGTGTTAGACGAAGAGGCGCTCATGGCCAGGATGTAGGGCTCGACGCGCGAATCCCCAATCGTAAACGGCAGCGCGCCGCTCTGGGAATTGGTCGTGATGTTCTGCGACGTGCCCGATGAGATGCTGGGCAGGTAAGTCCAGATGGAAAACGCGCTCCAACGCGTGTCAATCCCGTCACTTACCGAAAGGATGATCGTCGTCGTTCCGCCGGAGTAATTGGCCGGCGTGACGGTGATGGTCCTGTTGGTTCCGGAGCCGCCGAGCGTGATATTTCCCGTTGGCACGAATGTGTTGTTTGTCGATGTCGCCGTTACCACCAGCGAATTTGCCGGTGTCTCCGCATCGCTTACCGTGAACGAGAGCGGTCCCACCGTCGTATTTTCATTTACCAACTGCGTCGGGATCGATGAGATTGCTGGCGGGGTATTGACCACCACGGCAAACGAATTGGTCGCCGTACTGATCCCGTCGTTCACGCTCAACGTAATATTCGCCGATCCCGTCAATCCCGCCGTCGGAGTCGCCGTGAGAATCCAGTTCGCCCCGCTGCCGCTGAGCGCCAGCCCGCTTTGCGGCGCCAGCCCGGGATTCGACGATGTCGCCGTCACCACAGCCGCGCTCACCGATGCCTGCGTATCGGTGACCGTCAGGTAGAGCGGCGCCGTGGATGTCCCCGGCGCGATCTCCTGATTTACCACCGTCGAGATCATCAGCGGCGGAATAATTCGCACCAGCTCGATCCCATCCGAGTCCACCACCGAGGAGAATGAGCCGTTGTAAGTCCCAAGGTTCTCCTGCCGCCAGAGGTCGCGAACCGTCTGGTTTCCCGAGATGCCGAGAGTTCCCCAACTGACACTGATGGTCGCGGAGGTTCCGCTCGTATTGATCAGGCCGACAGCTTTCGATCCATCTTCGAGGCTCTTTTCATAGATCACCGCAGACCCGCTCGTGATGCTTCCCGCCACCGGCACCGCCTGGATTCCCAGCGCATCCTGGTCGATCGCGATGACCTCCGCGTTCATCGCGAGACTCAGGTCGAACGCGCTGATTGTCGTCATATTCGTACCGAGGATCAGCGGCGCCTCGAGCAGGCACCACATGCTGAAGTGCGTCGTCTCCTCGTCCGGGGTCAACCCGCCATTGCCGATCTCCATCATGTCGGGGTCGCTCCAATGCCCGGGCCCCGCGTAGGGCGCCCATTGGTTCGCCTTCGATATCTCGCTCGTCACGCTCGACCAACTGTCGCTGATATCCCCGTCGGTGCGGTAGGAGTTCGATACCATGCCGATGGGCGCGGCATTGCTGAACGGGATGCTGTTCGACAGGCTGAAAATAATGTCGCGCCCGCTGTTGCGGAGCGCGTTGTACATCTCGGTGGTCTCGGGCAATTCCGACGGGTTCCAATCGTATTTGAGATAATCCACACCCCACGCCGCCCATTGATTTACATCGTCCTGGTCAAAGCTGTAACGGCACACCGCCCACGGCACCAGGTTATCGTTCGTCAGCTTCGGGTTGTTGTCCTGCACCCACGATCCCGCCGGGTTTTCCGCCGTTTCCGCCGGCGGCTTTCGTAAGTCTGCGCCCACGGCGACGAATAGATTCCGCACTTCAATCCCATTGCCCGAAGCTGCGAGTACAACGTCCCAATGGTCGCAAACGTCGTGTTCCCTTGCAGCGCGTCGTAGGTGCCGCTGCGCACCGTCTGCCAAACGTCGTCCACGTTGACATAAGTCCAGCCGTACTCTGTCAATCCATCCTGGACGAACGCCGTTCCCGCCGCCAATACCTCCGCCTCGGTCGCCCCGCTTCCAAATGCGTTGTAACTGTTCCAACCCATTGCCGGCGTCAGTGAGATTGTGTCGCCGGCCACGATCCGGAATCTCTTCTGCGCCGTCCCATAGCTGTTCGACGCCGTCAATGTCGTCATGTAAGTCCCCGGCGTGCTGATCGTTCCCGTAATCATCCCCGTGCTTGCGCTCACCATCAGCCCGGCAGGAAGCGAGTTGACCCCGTAAGTCATCGGCGCCGAACCTGTCACCGGGATATAGTAAAGAAACAGATTGCCCGGCCGCACCCCGAACACGTTTGGCCCGTTGATGACCGGGTAAGCCGGCGCCGGTGGTGTAAGGATGACCTGCGCGCTCGCCGCCGCTGCAAACATGCAAACCGCGCCCAGGAGGATGCACGGGATGGCTTTCATCGCGGGAAGTTTACGGCCCGGAAACCACCACCTGCAAAAACTGCCGCGTCTCCGCCGGCGTGTTATCCACCGCCGTCACTGCGCCGTTGTTATCGGTGACCGTGGCTCCGCTCTGCGTCCATGAGGATCCTCCCGCCGCCCACGTCGCAATCGTCGTCCAGTTCACCAAATCCTCCGACGCCTGGATGTAATAGGTCACATCCGTCGCCGCGGTGTTGCGATTGAACTGGATTTGCAACTTCCCGCCGCTCACTGACATCACCGGCAGCCCGGCCTGCGAATTTACATCCGGGTTCATCCCCAGCGCGTACTTCACGAGGTTGACGATTCCGTCGCCAGCCGGGTTCGCCAGGTCGGCGGCATTTCCGCTGTTTTGAGTTGTCCCGAAATACTGCTCCCGCCAGCTCTGGACCGGGCTGAGCACTGTCAGCAGGAACGAAGTGTCGGTGGTGAACCCGTTCGTTCCCGAGAGCGTCAGCGTGATTGTCGAAGACCCGCTCTGGCCGGCCGCCGGAGTTACGGTCACGGTGTTATTGGCGCCCAGATTCATTGGCTCGTCGGTATCCAGGTCGGTGCCGCTCAGCATGTCGTAGGAGGATATCCCCACCACACCCACAGCGTTATCGTGCGCCGTCGAGGCCAGCCCCGCGATGTAACTCGATCCGACGTTCGCCGTCACTGAACTAATGCCGGTGGTGCTGGTCAGGAGCACCCATGTTCCCGGCGTTCCACTGTTATCCGGCGCGTAATACCCCGTAAAGGTCGAGCCATTTTTGACCAGGCTCAGCCAGACCGGCACCCTTGGCGTTGGCACGTTCACCAATTGCGCCGCGCTTGACCCGGCGCTGGTCCGGTACTGCAACGAGACGCCCTCGGTATTACTAATCAGCACATAGGCGTCCGCCGCGTTGTCAGCGGTGCCCGAGCGCATCATGACGGATGCCTTGGACCATGCGTTGACCGTGCCCACCTCCGTCACGCGCGCCGTGATCTCGCAATCATCGCTCATCGGCTGGTAAATCATCTGCCCGCCGTCCGCCGTTCCCCAGAGATCGGCGCCGCTCGCCTGCTGGGTAAATATATCGCCGGGAATCGTGGATCCGGCAACGTCCACGCTGCCAAGATCCGTGGTCGCCCAGGGATTGGTCGCCCCCGCGAACACGATGTTGTCCACCGGCACCAGGGTGGGATTCGAGCTGCTCGCGCTCAACACCAGCGGGCTCGTTCCACTCGTGTATAACGCAATCGGACCGGTCGAGCCGTTCTCATCGATCGTGCGATTATCGACCGGCGACAACACCAGGTTCGGGTTCAGTATGCCGCTGCCGCTTACGTCAACCGAAAAGCTGCTCGAGCCCGTGTTGACGCCGTCGCTGACGGTGGTGGTCACCGTTGCGGTTCCGCTCTGGCCCGAGGCCGGCTTCATGGTGAGCGTGCGCGCCGTGCCGGTCCCGCTCCAGACGAGGCTGCTGGCGGGCAGCAATGTGGGATTGGACGAAGTGGCGCTCATGGCGAGCAAGCCGGGCTCGACCCTGGCATCGCCGATGGTGTAAGTGACCGAATCGGTGCCATTGACAAGGATGCTCTGGGACGTGGGCGTGCTGATGGTGGGATAATAAATAAGGATGGTAAATGCGCTCCACCTGGTATCGATGCCGTCGGTGACGGCAAGCATGATGGTCGCCGTACCGCCGGTATTATTCGCCGGAGTTACCGTGACGGTCCGGTTCGATCCGCTGCCGCCCAGCGAGATGCTGCTTACCGGGACCATGGTATTATTGGTGGAAGTGGCCGTCACCACCAGCGAGCCGGCGGCGGTTTCGGCGTCACTTACCGTAAATGGAAGCGGGCCCAGGACGGTATTTACGTTGACGATCTGCGGACTGGTGAACGACGAAATGACGGGCGGAGTATTTACTGTGAGCTTGAAGGAGTTGGTCGCGGTGCTGATGCCGTCATTGACGGCCATGGTGATTTTGGCGGTGCCCGTGAGGCTGGGATTCGGGGTTACGGTAAGTATCCAGTTGGCGCCGCTGCCGGAGAGTGAAAGACCGCTTTGCGGCACCAGCGTGGGATTGGATGACGTGGCCGTAACCACCTCGGTACTGAGCGCCGCTTGCGAATCGGTGACGGTGAGATAGAGCGGCACGGTGGAAGTGCCCGGCGCAATTTCCTGGCTGACCACGGTCGAGATCATCAGCGGCGGGATGATCCGCACCAGCTCGATGCCGTCCGGGTCCACGGAGGAGGAGAATGACCCGCTGTACGGCCCGAGATCCTGCTCCCGCCAGAGGTCGCGGACATCCTGCGTGCCGGTAATGCCGAGCGTGGACCAGCTTACGGTGAGCGTCGATGTGCCGCTGCTGGTGTTGACCATGCCCACGGCAATCGAGCCATCCTCGAGATGTTTTTCGAAAATCGCATTGGTGCTCGTGGTGATGCCTCCGGAGACCGGCACGGCCTGGTAGCCGAGCGCATCCTGGTCGAGCGCGATGACCTCGTGGTTGGTGATGAGACTCAGGTCGAATTGGCTGATACTGCCCAACTTGCAGCCGAGGATCAGCGGAGCCTCGAGCATGCACCACATGCTGAAATGAACCGTTTCCTGGTCCGAGTTCAGGCCGCCGTTGCCGATTTCGAGCATGTCGGGATCGCTCCAGTGCCCGGGCCCCGCGTAGGGCGCCCATTCGGCCGCCTTGGATATTTCGCTGGTCACGCTCGACCAACTGTCGCTGATGTCGCCGTCGGTGCGGTAGGAGTTCGACACCATGCCGATGGGCGTGGCGTTGCTGAACGGGATGCTGTTCGACAGGCTGAAATTGATGTCGCGCCCGCTGTTGCGGAGCGTGTTGTACATCAACGTGGTTTCGGGCAATTCCGACGGGTTCCAATCGTATTTGAGATAGTCGATGCCCCAGGCTACCCATTGGTTCACGTCGTCCTGGTCAAATTCATAATCGCACACGGCCCAGGGGACGAGGTTCACGTTTGGGATGATCGCATCCGGGTCGGCGGTATATGTGCCCGTGGGATTTTGCGAGGTCTCGCCCGCGGCCCCGCCGCCGTAGCCCTGTTCCCATGGCGACGAGTAAATGCCGCACTTGAGGCCCAGGCCTTGTATCTGCGAATACATCGAGGCGATGGACGGAAACTCGGAAGAATTGGGCTGGATCGCGTCGTAAGTGCCGCCCCTCTGGCCCTGCCAGCCGCCATCCAGGTTGACGTAAATCCAGCCGTACGCGGGGAGATTGTTTGAGATGAAGGCGTTCGCGACCGTCAATACATCGGTTTCATTGTCGCCGCCGCCATACGCGTTGTAACCGTTCCAGCCCATGGCCGGCGTCATCGCGATGGTCTCCCCCGCGACGATGCGGAATGCCTTTTGCGCCGTGCCGTAGCTGTTCGAGGCGGTGAGCGTGGTCATGTAAGTGCCGGCGGCGCTGATGGTGCCGGTGATGATGCCTGTGCTCGAGCTGACGGTGAGGCCGGCCGGCAGCGAGTCGACGCCGTAAAGGATGGGCGTCGAGCCGGAGACCGGGATGCGGTAGAAGAAATGGTTCCCCGGCCGCACGCCGAAGACGTTCGCCCCATTGATGACGGGATAGGCCGGCGCGGGCGGCGTGAGGATGGTCTGGGCGCCCGCGGACATCGAGAAAACGAACATGCAGGCCGCGGCGAGCAGGAAAACTGCCGACGAGGAAGTCCGGGAGGGGCCGCAAACGGGTGGGGATGGCTTCAATTTGCCGGGGTGGTCGAATTGTGTAGACCCGTCAGGCCGCGACTATATCGCAAGGCCCGCATGGGCACAAAGAAATTGTGTCTCCGTCCTGGGACCGACTCTGGTATGCAGGGGGACCGCCATTTATGAAGACAACGGCCCATATTTTGATTGGAATTGCCCTGCTGGGATTTGCCGCCGCGCGCTGTGACGCCGATCCGGTCTGGGCGACCGGGAGCACGCTGTACGAAGTCATCGGCTACGACCTCGAGGCGCACGACGCGGGCCAAAAGTTGACTGACTACCAGACGAACGCGGTCTGCCTGTTGCTCGGCTATTTCGCGGGCTTCGCCGAGGCGTCGTCGATGGCCGCGCATTACGACGCGACGGCCCTGCCGTTTTTCCTGCCGGACGACGTGAATAACGACCAGATCGAGCGGGCGGTCTACCAGTACCTCAAGGACAACCCGGACAAGCTGAAGATGAGAGGGGACGCCCTGGTGACCGCGGCGCTTGCGCAATCGTTTCCAAATCCGGTGTTCAAGCCGCCGCCCGGTGCGAAAAACTGAGGTTTTTACGCGTTTTTCGCGTGTTTTTTGAGCGAATTTCCCCCCAAAATCAGTGCGCGGGGGAAATGTCGGGGCTTGGGGAGGAGAACTCGACCTTCAGGCGTGTGAGCATGTCGGCGACCATGGCCTGGCGCTTCGCCTGGGTTTCCTTGCGCAGCGTTTCCTCGATCTTGCGGCGCTCCTGAGTGTAACGGAGAGCGTAGACTTCGCGCCGGTCGTCGTCCAACTGGAGGCCGGACTTGCTGATGGCATCCTGGATTTCCTGCGCCATCTTCTCGCTGCGGATCATTTGCTGGTCGCGGAGAAGGGCCTGCTCCTCGGGCGACATCGCCTTCCACTGGGCCAGGTTATCGAAGAACTTTTGCTGCTGCTCGGGCGACATCTGGTCGAAGAGTTTGCGGGCATCGTTCCAGACATCGGGCCTGGGCGAGACTTTTGGCCGCAACTGGGCGGCTTGGGCGGCCGGGGTGGGCGAGGGATCGGCGCAGGCGCAATGCCAGGCCGGAGCAAGAAGGAGCAGGGCCGGAATGGAGAAGGCGGCCCGGATCAGTCGGGTCAGTCGGATCAGTTGACGGAGTGGGCGGGATCGTCGAGCCATAGCGAACTTTCCTCGTCCGCCGCGAGTTCGTCCAGGTGAACGATGACCTCGTAATCAGGGTTGGCGACGATCTGGGTGTCCAGGCTGGGCTGGGCGGGGGCGCTGTGATGATGCCGGACGAAAGCGGTGGGTGACACGGTGACGAGCACGGCGATGGCGCAAACGCCCGCCGCGGCGATCTGCCAACTCCAGCGATGCAGCGCACGCGTTAGACGTGCCAGGAGGGGCCGCTTTTGCCCGCCCTCCTGAACTTCCTGGCGGACGGCCCGGAGGACATTGCGGGCGAAAAAGGGCGAAACGGAGGGCTGCCGGGTTTTCCCGAGCAACTCCCAAAGCTTGTCTTGTTCGTCCGGTTTCATGGGTGACTGAATATGGAACACGGGGGAGAAAGGCAAGTTGCGGGAATTTCGGTCCGGACGCCGAATTTGCGATGCCGCGCTGGCCAGCCGGGGGTTGCCACGGCAGCCGGACATTGTTCCGGCATGCCCACGGGCCTACGGCCTGCGCAGGGAGGGCCTATACCTCGGTCGCTTCGAGGAAGCCCTCGAGCTGGCGGATGCGGGTCGGGTGGCGCATCTTGCGCAGCGCCTTGGCCTCGATCTGCCGGATGCGTTCGCGGGTGACCTTGAACTGGCGTGCCCACTTCCTCGAGCGTGCGGCTGTAGCCGTCCACCAGTCCGAAGCGCTGCTCGAGCACCTGGCGCTCGCGTTCGGTCAGGGTCTTGAGCACGTCGCCGATCTTCTCCTTGAGCAGCACGGCGGCGGTCATGTCGGAGGGGTTTTCGGCGCCCTTGTCCTCGATGAAATCGCCGAAGCTGGTGTCGTCGCTGTCGCCCACGGGGGATTGGAGGGAAATGGGCTGCTGGGCCATCTTCAGGACGGCCCGGACGCGCTCGACCGGGAGCTGGATTTCCTCGGCCACTTCCTCGGGGCTGGGCTCGCGGCCATACTCCTGGACGAGCTGCTTCTGCACCCGCATCAGCTTGTTGATGGTCTCGATCATGTGGACCGGGATGCGGATGGTGCGGGCCTGGTCGGCAATCGAGCGGGTGATCGCCTGGCGAATCCACCAGGTCGCGTAAGTGGAGAACTTGTAGCCGCGGCGATACTCGAATTTTTCGACCGCCTTCATCAGGCCCATGTTGCCTTCCTGGATCAGGTCGAGGAAGGAGAGGCCGCGGTTGGTGTATTTCTTGGCGATGGAGATGACCAGGCGCAGGTTCGCCTCGACCATCTCGGTCTTGGCCTTGAGCGCCTTGCGGAACCAGGATTTCAGGTCGTTGTACTCCTGGATCATCTCCTCGGGGGAGAGCCACATGCGGGTCTGCTCCTCGCGCAGGCGGGCGCAGCAGTCATTCTTGCCGTCGGACTTGGCCGGCTTTTTGCGGTGCGCGGCCTCGTGCTGCATGTTGACGATGCGCCGGTAGGTCTCGTCGGCGATGTGGACGAATTCCTCGACCACCTTCTGCTTGAAGTAAAACTTGGGATAAAGCTTCTGGAGCGACTCGTGGGCTTTCTTGAATTCCTTGCAGGTCTTGGTCGAGCGGATTGGGGGTGCTGAGCGCCATCACGCTCTTGTAGCGCCGGGCCACTTCGGTCGGCGGATTTTTCGAGCTGGTCGCAAAGGCGGGGCAGCGCCTTCATGTAGCGTTCGCGGCTTTCGATCTTCTTGTCGAGGATGACGCGGTCGAAGCGTTCGCGCTGCTCGACGAGTTTTTGGGCGAGCTCGAGGTGGGCGCGCGCGGTAAACCCGAAACCGGTAAAGGTGCTTCTGGACCATGATCTCCGCATCCTCGATGCGCTTGGAGATTTCGACCTCCTGCTCGCGGGTGAGCAGCGGGACCTGGCCCATTTGCTTCAGGTACATGCGCACGGGGTCGTCGAGGACATCGAGTTTCGTGTCGGTCTTGTCTTCCTCCTCCTCGTCGTGGGCCTTCTGGCCGTCCTTGTAGCGGTCGACCTCCGAGGAATCGATGATGTCGATCTCCATGGCCCGCAGCCGGGTCATGATGGCGTCCATTTCCTCGGGCTCGTTGACGCTGTCGGGCAGGATTTCGCTCAGGTCGTCGAAAGTGATGTAGCCCTGCTCCTTGGCCAGCTTGACCAGCTCGCGCAGCTTTTCCTGGATTTCCGGCGACTCGATCCGGTTGAGCGTTGCGGCATCCGGCACGGAGATGACGATCGTCTCGCCGTCGGCATTCTGGACGGTGGCCTGGGTGTGGCGTCCGTTGGCGCCTGGCTTCGAGGCTGGATGAGAGCCGTTGGTCTTGACGGCCTTCTGGATTTTGGCGGGCTTGGCGGGTTTCGCGGCGAGATCGGGCTCGGCGGGATTCGAGTGATTTTTGGTGGAAGCTTTGATGACTTTTGGGGTCCGTGTGGAACTGGGTTTCACAGAGGCGTGGGTCCCTGTCCTGTGACTGTTGAGCGGTGCGGGTTTAGGAACTGATTTGCTGGACATACCTGGCCGGTGGAGATGTTCAGAGACCGAACCCCCGCCACGCCTCGGTAAAACTACTCAGGCTGCGACGGGGACAAGGGCCGCGAAATATCAGTGAGGAGTTTTTGCAGGTCAAGGATTTGTTTTTGAATTTCCGTAATCTCGCCGTGCGATAAACCGGGAGCCCGCATCCGGGATTTGAGCACGTCGCGCCGGTGGATCAATTCGCGCGTTTCGAGAGCCCGCCAGCAATCCCGGGCGGCGGTCAGGCGGTCCTGGGGGAGGCGCTCGCGCAGGAGGGCGCCGAGGAGGGCCTGGGAGGGGGGATCGAGCGCGGCGGAAAAAGCGGCCAGCGAGGAGGGGTCATCCTGGGAAAGGTCGCTGTCGAGGATTTTGACCAGCAGCTCGGCTCCCTCCATCTCGAAGAGCCGGGCGCTCCAGGGCTGAGCGGAAATCCAGCGGCGGATATCGGGGTCGCGCAACGCAAGCAGAGTGAGCCCGCCGATGGGCTCGTTGGACTCCGCCGCCCGATCCTGGCGCGGGGGTGGCGCGGCTGGGCCTTTGGCATGTGGGGTTTTGCCCGTGCGGCGAACCAGCCGCCAGAACTCGGCGACCGGCACGCCGATGCGGACAGCCACCTTGCCGAGCACCGCCTCCCGCAGGAAGGGGTCCTTGATCAGTTCGATCACGGCGCCAATCGAGCGGGCGAAATTGACCTTGCCGCGCGGCGTCGCGAACTCGGGCGTCGAAGCCTGGGCGTCGATCTGGAAATCGAAGTAATCGCGCGCCGCCTCGACGCGCGCGGTAAAGGCTTCCGCCCCCTCCTTGCGAATCAGCGAGTCGGGGTCCTCGCCGGGCGGCAGTTCCATGACGCGGACACTGAAATCGAGCCCGAGCAGGGCCGGTAGCAGGCGCTCGGCGGCTTTGCGGCCCGCCTGGTCCGCGTCGAAGCAGAGGATCACCTCATCGGCGTAATGCTTGAGCGTGCCCGCCTGTTTTTCTGTAAAAGCCGTGCCCTGCGGGGCGACGACGTTCTGGACGCCGGCCTCGAAGGCGGTGATGAGGTCCATCTGGCCCTCGAGGATGATGGCGCATTTTTTGTCGAGGAGCGCCCGCTTCGACTTGTGGAGGCCGAAGAGGACGTTGCCTTTTTTGAAGAGCGGGGTTTCGGGCGAATTGATGTACTTTGCGGCCTTTGCCTCCGGATCCAGCACGCGCCCGCTGAAGGCGATCACCTCGCCCAGGTCGTTGCAGATGGGGAACATTACCCGGTCGCGGAAGCGGTCGTAGAAGTCGCCCTCGGGCTTATCGGCGTCGCGCGGGGTGACGAGGCCGCTCTGGAGGATTTCCTCGCGCTTGTAGCCCTGGGCAGTGGCCCATTTCGAGAAGGCATCCCAACCCTCGGGGGCGTAGCCGATTTTCCAGCGTTTGGCGACCTCGCCGGTCATGCCGCGTTTCTTGAGATAATCGCGCGCCTCCTTCGCCTCGGGCGCGGTGAGCAGCAATTGATGAAACCATTCGGCCGCCTCCTGGTGCAGCGCCAGCAGCCGCTTGCGAAGCTGGAACTCGCGGGCCTCGCCGGGGGAACGCTCCTCCTCGACGATGCGGATGCCGGCGCGCTCGGCTAGGCGCCGGGCGGCGGTGGGAAAATCGACGTTCTCGTACTTGATGACGAAGTCGAACACGGTGCCGTCCTCGCCGCAGCCGAAGCAGTGGTAGCGCTGGCGTTGCGGATTGACGGTGAAGGAGGGGCTCTTTTCCTGGTGAAACGGGCAGAGGGCCTTGAACGTGGCGCCGGCGCGCTTGAGTTGGACATGGGCGCCGATGACGTCGACGATGTCGTTGGCGGCGGCGATTTGCTCGAGGGTCTCCTGGGGAATCATGGGGAAAACATTCGAAATGTGGGAAAAATTCGAAAATTGGAAAGCGGGGACTCGCCGGGTTTGGCTGGTATTAGCTAAAATATGCTGTTGGGAAGGCTTCCGCCAGCCTGACTGGGAGCTTCGAGAGCAGATGCTCCAGCGTGCGACGCCTGAAGCGTGGGTCGGGTGGCCGGCTGCTCAGGTGCAGAGGTTGCCTCAACGGTCAGGAGCTTTGCCGGCTTTGGGAAATCTCGATTCGAGCCTTCTTGAAAACTGCCAGAAAATCGAGGCCGAGAGCGTCAGCCATTCTTAGCAGGGTGTGGAGGGTGGGCCGGAATTGACCGCTTTTGACGTGCCGAATTCCTCCGCGACTCATTCCGGCCAGCCGGGCGAGCGTTTCCTGGGAAATGTTCTTCTTGTGACGCTTGTCGCTAAAGTTAAATGTCAAGATGCGACCCGTGTGTTCTTCCAACGGTTCAGTGAACCTAAACCCGCCTTATCTTAGTGCCATTCTTGACTGACCCCATTCTCCCCGAGCCACGCGCCACGCGCCAATCCTCAGATCATGTCAAGATATGTTGACTGACCCCATTCTCCCTTCTCCCACTCCCGCGACGCAATCGACCCCAGTTCAATGAACCTAAACCCGCCTTATCTTAGTGCCATTCTTGACTGACCCCATTCTCCCCGAGCCACGCGCCACGCGCCAATCCTCAGATCATGTCAAGATATGTTGACTGACCCCATTCTCCCGAGCCACGCGCCACGCGCCAATCCTCAGATCATGTCAAGATATGTTGACTGACCCCATTCTCCCGCTCAACACCACCAATTTAACACAGGTGCTCAACCATTACCGCCATGAAGAAATTCGCTTTTAGTGTTCTCGGAATCGTCTCGGTTCTAGCCTCGGGATTCGCCATTGGTTTGGCCGATCAGGCAGCTGCGTATATGCAGCAACTGGAAAACACGGATCCTTCCGTTCGAGCGGGCGCTATTGACAACCTGACGCGTGAAATAAAGAAAATATTACCGCCCTGGAAGCATCCGACTGAGGCAACCTTTGACGACATTGCCACGAATTTCTTTCCGGTGATCGCAAGAGGGATGTCAGATAAAAATGAGGGCGTGAGGGAGGCGTCGCTGCATGCTCTGGGCGTGATCGCCACAACGAGAGGTGCTTGGAAGGGATTTGGACACGACAAGGATGTTTATGCGCCTCTGAAGACAGGCATTACTGACGGCATGTCCGAAGCTGATCCGACGCTCCGGTCGGGCGTATACATGTTATATGCGGAGTGCTTTGGGACGCCGCCTGATGTTCAAGAAGCGTGGATCAGGGCATTTTCGTCAGAGGCGAACATGGATGTTAAAAAGGGCATACTGAGGGCTTTGCTTATATCCAATTCGTGTACTCCGAGTACCATGAGGTTTGTAATTGGAGAGTTGAATGATCCGGCGTATACCTACGACGTCGGAGCGTCCGTGGTGGCTAATATAAAGCCAATTCCGCCGGAGGTTCTGGCCATTTTGGCTAATCGGTACGCAAATTCCCCGGAGCCGGCTGAACGAGCTTTTTTGGGCGAGGCAATGCAACAAGCGGGAAGCGAGGCTCAATCCTACATTCCTCTCCTGCAAACGATGTTTGCGAAAGAAACTGATCCGACTGCAAAGGAGAATCTGCGGTACGCGATCAAAAGTATCGGCACTGATGCGGCATCGCCGAAGCTGACCGGGACGTAGGAAAAAAGTCCCAACCTCCGGAACAAGCTTAGGTATCAGCGATCTTCTCGCCGAAGCTGCACTGGAATCTCGGTGCTGACCGACCGGGCATTCGCCCCTAACAGGGCTGGCTGACTTGGGCGGGGTTATCCTGGGGCGTTGCCCCAGGCTATTATGAAGCCGGGCCTTTGGCCCTCCGGAAGTGTGGGTACAGTTTTGTTTAAACCCGAATTCCGAAGTTGATCGGGGCAATCTGGCGCAATCTGCTGGCCGTGAGTGCCATTCGTCGGGCCTCACCGTATCTTTCAGATACGCTTCGACCCTCCTCATGTCATCGCGACTCAGCATCTTGCACCATCTCATCCCCTCCAACATCGGAGTTCGGGTTAAAATGCTTCTCGGAAAACATGCTGCGAATTCGAAATGGGGGGGAATTCGAAATTCGAAATTCGAAGGGCGTACGCCGGGGGGGCGCACACGGGGACATCGAATGATTTTGCCGGCCGTCCCCTCGAGTCTCATCGAAGGAGGCGACTTTCGGCGTCCTTTTGCGACACGCCAATCCCTGGAATTTCGAATTTATTCACGCTTCCTACTCCGAATTTGCCCAGAACTGGGCAAAGGCTTCTGACCAATCCCTGTCGCGGACGGCGGCCAGGGCGTTGGCGCGCATGGTTTCGCGCAGCGCGGGATCGGTAACGAGGCGCTCGGCGGCGAGGGTGAAATCGTCAACGTCGAGGCTGCGCGTGACATAGCCGGTCACGCCGTTGCGGACGAGCTCGCGCGGGCCGCCGGTGTCCGATACGACGGCGGGCAGGCCGGAGGCCATTGCCTCGAGCACCACGTTGCCGAAGGTGTCGGTGGTGCTGGGAAAGACGAAGACATCGGCCGATGCGAATGCGCCGGCGAGGTCCGCGCCGGTGAGGTAGCCGGTAAAGATCGCGTTCGGCAGCGTCTCGCGCAGTTCCTTGAGATACGGGCCGTCGCCGACAAAGACGAGGCGCGTGGCCGGATGGCGCTCGAGCAGCTTGCGCCATGCGGCGGCCAGGACGTCGAGGTCCTTTTCCTTCGAGATGCGGCCCACGTAGAGCAGGACCGCCTCGCCGTTGCTCGCGCCGAATTTCCGGCGCAGGTCGCCGCTGCGGCGCGCGGGATTGAAGAGCATCGTGTCGAGGCCGCGCGGGAGGATCTTCAGTCTGCCGGCGGCAATGCCGCGGTCGATCCAGCAGCGGCGGTAATGCTCCGAGTTCACGTAGAGGATATCCATCTGCGAGTAGAACCAGTGCATGTAGGTCCAGGTGAGGGTCTCGAGCGAGCGGTCGTCGGTGAGGATGCCGACGTATTGCGGAAAATCGGTGTGATAAATGCCGCTGGTGCGCAGGCCGAGCGTCTTCGCGGCGAGCAGCGCGGCGAGGCCGACGGGGCCGGGCGTCGAGATGATGACCTCGGTGAATTTTTCGCGCTGAATGTAATCGACGATCTCGAGCACCGGCGGGAAGGAGAGTTTCTGGAGTTCGTACTCGGGCAACTCGAACTCGCCGATGGGTTGGAAATTCTTGATCGGGACGCCGCGCGGGACGAACTCGAAACGCGAGGTGACGACGACAATGTCCCTGCCGGCGCGCACGCCCGCGGCGGTCATCCTGCCAATGGTGTTGGCGACGCCGTTGACATCCTCGAGGGTATCGGTGAACCAGGCGCGCTTGTGGTTTTGGAGCGCCGGGGGAAGGTTTCCGGCGAGCGGCTCGATGACGCCCTTGAGCCAGCGGCGGTCGGGCGTCTGGCTGTGGAAGGCGTAGAGATACGGGGCGAGCGCGATGAGAATGGGGGTGAAGGCGCTGATGTCCTGGATGCTCTCCATCAAGTTGCCGGTCGAGAGTTCCCGCACGAACTGGGTGAAGACGCGGTAGGCCACGCGGTTGGCGAGGCTGTTGGCCATGATGAAGGCGCGCCGCTCCGGCTCGGCCACGCCGACGGTCTCGCGGGAGAGCGAGCCCTTGAAGTCGGAATTGGAAAAGATGGTGGCGAACTGTTTCCAGAGCGAGGCGTTCATCGGCTTCGCCAGCTCGAAGATTTTGCCCGTGACGATTCCCTGCGCGAGGAAGGAGAGTTTTTCGGGGAACGAAAACTCGGTGGGATCGCGTCCTTCCATGAAGCGGGAGAAGACCTTTTCGAGGAGGTCGCTGCTCTCGCTAGAGCCGCGCGAGAATTTTTCGCGGATGAACGAGTAAAGCACCTTGTAAACGCCGTGCGAGAGGGCGAGCGGCGTGCCTCCCTGGCCGTGGATGGTCACGCGGCCGGCGCGCAGGTGATCGAGCAATTCCGCGGCGTTGCGCGAGTGGGGGACTTCGCTCCAGGCCTTGGCGGGGTAGAAGCCGCCGTGATCGTCCGAGCCGGCGGTGAGCACTTTTTTCCACGGCTCGGGATGGGTTGGCGCCAGGCCCTGCGCGGCGGACATTTCCGCGAGCTTCGCGGGATCGAGACCGACGGCGAGATATTGGAAGAGCTCGCTCAGCAGGGCGTCGCGCAGGCCGTTGAGGCCCTCGAAATGCCGGAAGAGCAGCAGGAGCCGCTCGATGTGCCGGCGGGCGAGTTTTTCATCGAGGCGGTAAAAGGGATGGGCGACCGCGTGCGCGAGATTTTCGGCGGCGAGATATTTTTGGAGGTCGTAAATATTCTCGCGCAGCCGGCTGATGTCGCGGTGCTGCGCTTCGCCGAGGCCCCAGACGAGGATGTGGACCTGGCAGCGGTCCTCGGGAAACCAGGTGGTGACCTGCTCGGAGATGAAGACGCCGGGGAGATCGGCGATCTCGAGGCAGCCGTCGATGCGGTCGTGATCGGTGATGGTCACGAAGTCCATGCCGCGCTCGCTCAGCAGCGCGTGGAGCTTGTGCGGATCGGTGTAGCTATCCGGCACGTCAAACCGGCGCAGCAGCCACTCGGCGGAGCGATTGCTGAAGCGGGAGTGAATGTGGAGATCAACCTTGGAGGTCATGCCGGCGGGGATGAGGGAAGACTACTCCCCGGTTGAGGCGCGATTCACGCAGATTTTTGTTTCGCGCCATCCTCGAGGCCAATCAGATCGCAATAAACGAACGGCTCGCGATCCGTCAACGCGCGCCGGACCAGCGAAATGATTTGGGCCCAGATTTTTTCATGCGCGACGTCGGGAGGATGAATCGAGATGCGCAGCAGCGGATTCTGGCGCAAGCGGCGAAAGAGCAGGGCGTTCCATAGCAGGCTCGAGGCGCGCCGCCAGGCCGCGCGGGTGCTCCAGCAGAGGGATTGAGAGAGATGCACGCGGCCGGAAGCGAGTTCGATCATCGACTCGAGCCGGGTGGTGTAGGCAAAGCCGAGTTCGCGGGCGGCGGCTTCGCCTTCGGGGCTCAGCAGCCATGCCGGCGCGATAAATCCCGCCGGCTCGGCGCCCGCGCATCGGGCGACTTCCGCGCGCCCGCGCAGGAGCAGCTCGCGCGCGGCATCGCGGCCGATGTCGAAGAACTCGCCTTCGTCCGCCGTGTAGAAGCGGGTGAAGAATCGGGTGCGCGGCGATTCGCCCGGCCGGCGCACGCGCTGGTGATGATAGCCGTGGAGCACAGGTTCGTGGCCGGCGGCGGTCAGTTCGCGCAGCCACGCGCCGAATGCGGGATCGGCGGTGATATTGCCGCGATGATGATAATCAGGCACCACGAGGAGCGAAACCCGGGCGACGCCGGCGCGGGCAAGGCCGGCAAGGACCGCCGTGACCGCCTCGCGCGTGAACGGCGACACGTCGTGAATGCTGACAGCCAGCGCCCTCATTTGCGGACGAAACGACAGCCGAGCGCCGCGACCGACAGCGCGACGGAGAGCCACGCCACCCAATCGCCGAAGCGCGCGTAAAACGTCAGGGGGCCGTTGCGCGGGACGAAAACCGTGCCGAAGAGGATCCCTTCCATGAAGGGGGCGCCGCCGGCGTCGAGCAAGGCGTGCGTGACATTGCCCTGGGCGTCGATGAAGCAGGTGACGCCGGTGTTCGAGTCGCGCACGAGCGGGCGCCGGTTTTCGATGGCGCGGAACAAGGCGTTGGCGAGATGCGCCTCGGCGCCGGGCGAGCGGCCGAACCAGGAATCGTTGGTGATATTGACCAGGAGTTGCGCCCCGCCGGCGCCCTGGTTGACGAAACGCCGCGTGTGATCGCCGTCGGTGTCCTCGAAGCAGATCAACGGCCCGAGACGGACCGGCGGCGAATCGAGGTGAAACACGGTGTACTCCTTGCCGGGGACGAGATCGGCGGGAACGAGCTGGCCGGCGATGGCCGCGAAGAGCGGGAACGAATGGCGCAGCGGGATGTATTCACCAAAGGGGACGAGGTGCATCTTGCGGTAAATCTGCACGTGCTGCCCGTGATCCGTGAGGCAGGCGGCGACGTTGAATTCGCCCTGGTCCGGCGGCGCAAGGAACGTGCCGAGCAGGAAGGCGGTGTCGCTCTTTGCGATGAAAGCCTTGAGCCCGGGGAAGGTATACGGGTCGTAGAGATCGGTCAGCGTCGCGGCCTCGGGCCAGAGCATGAGTTGCGGCTGCCAGGCGAGCGCGGTTTCCGTCAGGCCGTCGTAGCGCTCGTAAATTTGCGGTATGGTGCTGTCGCTCCATTTGTCGGATTCCCGGATATCCGGCTGGATGGCGGCGATGCGCAGCGGGAGGGTATCGCCGCCGCGGGCGGGCGGGAGATCGACCGGATGAAAGAGGGCGTGAAGCCCGTAAGCCCAAACGCCTACGACCGCGGCCATCATGACTGAGAAATCCCAGTGCGGCCGGATGCGGGCCCGCCCGACCTCCGCGATGAAACGCCGGACGGTGACGAGCGCGATGATGTTGGAAAAGGCGACGAGGAAGGTCAGGCCGAAGACGCCGGTGATATCGACGATCTGGGCCATCGCCAAGTTGCGGTGAAGCGCGACGCCGAGGCCGTTCCATCCGAACCCGCCGAAGAGCCAGCCGCGCGTCCATTCGAGGGCCGTCCAGGCCGATGCGGCGAAAACGGCGATGAGCAGATTGCGGCCCGAAGTCAGGAAGGCGGTGTCGCCGCGCGGCAGCAGGCCGATGAACCAGCTCCAGCAGGCGATGAACAGGGCGAGATAGCCGGCGAGCAGGATCGGCAGACAGATCAGCCACTGGTTCTGGAAGAGGCTGGCGAGCGGCTGGCCCAGCCATGAAAACGTCGTCGCAAAGAAAACGAAGCCGGCCACGTAGCCGAGCAGCGCATCGCGCCGCCACGCCCGGCGCGCGGGACGCGGGGAAAACCAGACGGCGGCGATGAGCGGGGTCAGCGCGATCCAAACAAGCCAGCCCTGGTCCCATCCGGGATAGCAAAGCGCGAGGAGAAACCCGCTTGCGGCGGCGCAGACCCACGGCCAGAGGCCCAGGACTCGGTGATGACGTTCAGCGGATGGAGTGGCCAATTGCGCGGATTGCTTTGCCCAAAAGGATTACCCGGAAGAGGCCCGGGGGACAGAGCAAATCTGGCCGGTGCGCGAGAGGGTGTCTTTTGGATGCCCGCCGGGCAGCCGCTACTGCCGCCGGACGCGGCGGTTGCGCCGCTCCCTGCGCTCCTGACGGAAGCGGGGGTCCATCGCTTCCTTCAGGTCGCGCGCGTAGCCGGAGTTGACGTGAAATTCCGCGTGCTCGACGTTGTCGAAATCGTGGAAGGATTGTTTGTCGGCGAGGATATAGCCCATCGTCATCAGGCCGCGGAGGGTGGAAACGAACTCGGCCTCGTCCATCCCTGGGACGCGCTCGAGCAACTGGATGCCGGTCGTGTTGGTGCCGCCGAGGCCGATGGCCTTCAGAATCTCTTTTTCGCCGCCATCCAGGTTAATTTCCATAAAAATGGGGTTACGCCGCGATGCGCCGCTGGACATCGGCCTTGATGGCCGTCCAGAGCATTTCCACGGACGATATGACTTCCTGCTTCACCATTCGCAATTCTTCATGGAGCAAACTTCGCGCCAGCGGGCGGTGCGCGATGGCCAAAGAGGTAAAACTTGATCTTTGGCTCCGTGCCGGAGGGCCGGACGGCGGCGCGGCGGCCATCGGCCAGTTCGATCATCAGCATTTTTTCGGATGGAAGCCGGTCGCCTTCGGAATCGAAGATCTCCTGGTTTGCGAAATTGATGGTGGAGACAACCTTTGAGCCGTCCAGAGAGTCCGGCGGGCTGGCGGCGAAGGAATCGGCCAGGAGCTGGATTTGCGCGGCGCCTTCGGCGCCTTCCATGGTGATCGATTGGCCCATTTCGGTGTAAAAACCGAACTCGGAATATATTTCATCGAGCAGTCCGGGGAGGGTGAGGCTGCGCGATTTTGCGTAGGCTGCCACCTCGGCAAACATCACCGCCGCGCCGTTGGCATCCTTGTCGCGGACGAAATCGGCGCCGCTGTAGCCGTAGCTTTCCTCGCCGCCGAAGACATAGAAGGTGGAATACTCGAGGCGCAGCCGGCGGGTTTCGGTTTCGGGCAGCGAGCGGTAATTGACGCGCAGGGCGGGCGGGATGGCGTTTTCGTATTTGCCCAGCTTTTCGCCGATGTATTTGAAGCCGGTGAGCGTCTCGACGCAGCGAAGGCCGAAACGCCGGGCGATGGTTTTTTGAAGATCGGTGGTGACGAGGGTCTTGATGATGACGGCGCGGGATGCATTCGAGGCGTCGAGGATGCGCTGCTCGAAAAAGGTGCGGGCGCGATACCAGGCCATGAGCGAGCCGATCTGGTTGCCGGTGAGGAGCTGGAGTTTGCCATCCGGGCCGCGCGCGGCGACGCCCATGCGGTCGCAATCCGGGTCGGTGCCGATGACGAGGTCGGCCTGCTCGTTGTCGGCCAGTTCCATGGCCATGCGGAGCGCCTCGGCGTTCTCCGGGTTGGGCGATTTCACGGTGGGGAAACGGCCATCCATTTCGTCCTGCTGGGGCACGGTCGAGGCGTGGAAGCCGAGACGCTCGAGCATTGGCCGGATGATGACGCCGCCGGTGCCATGGATGGAGGAATAGACGATGCGCAGGCTGGATTGCGCGCGGACCGTGGCGGGATCGAGGACGAGGGTTTCGAGCCGGGCCATGTAGGCCTGGTCCAGGTCGCGGCCGAGGGATTCGAGCACGCCCTTTTCCGGCAGCGGGGTGTAGGCGTCGGATTCGATGGCGTTGACTTTATTGATGATGCCCGTGGCGTGCGGCTCGACCACCTGGGCGCCGTCGGCGAAGTAACATTTGAAGCCGTTGTCGTGCAGGGGATTGTGGCTGGCGGTGATGACCACGCCGGCATCGGAGCGGGTGTGGCGGACGGCGAAGGAGAGCTCGGGGGTGGAGCGCGGTCCCTCGAAGAGGAAGGCATCGCAGCCGTTCTCGACGGCGACATTTGCGCAAAGCTCGGCGAATTGGCGGGAGAAATGGCGGGTGTCATGGGCAATGCAGAGTTTCGGCCTGCCGGACCGGCCCTCGGTGGCGAGGTAATCCTTCAGGTAGGCGACGAGGCCCTGGGTGGCGCGCGAGATGTTGAAGTAATTCATCGCGTTGGTGCCGACGCACGGGAACTGGGGCCTGCCGAGCGGCTGCGGCGCGCCGGCCTCGGCCCTGGTGACGATTTTGCCGATGGTGCGGCCGCGCAGCCCGCCAGTGCCGAAGGCGAGCGTGCGGAAGAAGCGGTCGTTGAACTCGGGCCAGGCGGCGAGATCGGCCAGCTCGAGGATGCTGGCGTGATCGACGGGGGAGCTGGTGCGGGCGAGCAATTGGCGGATGTTCCGGGCGCTGCTGTCGAGCAGATGGCCGGAGGCTACGGCGGCGTCGAGGGAAGCGGAGAGATCGGGCATGAGTGGGCGGTGGTTTCGAGACGACGAAGGATCATTAAAGGGAAAAAATTCGAAATTCGAAATTCGAAATTCGAAATTGTATCTTCGAGATTAGTCGCTAGCCTGTAGCAGCCGTGCGACAACAAAAGGGGGAAGCCCCGGTATTCCACTTACGCTCCGGGTTGTGGCCAGCGGGCGCACTATTGGCGGCCTTTGCGCTGGTGGTTGGGGGTGGCGGACGTGTCGGTGCGCAGACTTTGTATTGTGAGAATCCCGGAAACGGGGTTGTCGACGAGCTCACGCTGCCAGGCGGTTCCCCATCGACATTCTATAATAGCCTGCCACCCAGCCCGACTGCCGCGGCGATCGCGAATGGAAATCTTTATGTGACATTGACTTACGGCTGGATTGCAGAGCTTCCGCTCTCGGGAGGGCAGGGATCATTCTTCGTCACGGGCCCGACGAATCCGACGAGCCCGACGCCCTCTGGGGTGGCAATTTCAGGCGATGACCTTTACCTGTCGTACATTGCGACTGACTCCATCGAGGAATATTCACTGACCACGGGGAGCCTGAGCGAGTTCGCGAGTTCGTCGAGTGGCTTAGACGGACCGGCGGCGCTGGCGATCTGCGGGAACATTCTTTACGTATCGAACGCGGGGAATAACACGATCGTGGATTATTCGCTGACCACCGGAAGCTCTAGTGTAACGGGGTTTGCGTCGACCGGATTGGACAACTGCAATTCAATGGCGATCTCCAACGGCGTGCTCTACGCGGCCAACTTTAGCAACAGTTCTATCGTGGATTACACGCTGGCGGGGGGAAATTCGAGCGAGTCTTTGTTCGCAGACGAGTTTGACGGAGTGGAGCGTCCCGTGGGGCTGGCTGCTTACGACGGACTTCTTTACGTCTCGGGCGGGGATGCGATCACGGACTATTCGATAGCGGAAGGAGGGACGAGCGGACAGGTACTAGCGTCCCCGGCCGAGGACTTGGGAGACCCGGTTGGGCTCGTCATTGTCCCGGTGCCGGAGCCGTCGGGCTTGATTCCTGGGTTGGTGGGACTGGGGATTATTGGTGTGGCGGCGTGGCGGCGGGTGAAGTTCAGGTCGATGCTCAAGAGCCCGGTCGAGTAAACGACGCGGCGCCTCCGGCAAAGGCGCGAAGCGCCAAAATTTTCGAATTTCGAGTTTCGAATTTCGAATTCTCAGTTTGGGCTCTAATACCGTTGCCGTGATCGAGACCCTTTACCGCTCCATGCGCGCCCGCGACAGGCTGCGGGCCGGCGGGACTACCGCGCTGCGGCTGGTGGATGGCGAAGGCGATGGATTGAAGGGGATCGAGATTGACGATTACGCGGGACGGGCGCTGGTGCAGACGTGGGAAGGGGAGTTTCCGCAATGGCTGCGCGGGGCGGACACGTTTCGCGCGATCTACTGGAAGCAATTGGGCGAGCAGAAGGGGGCGCCGGTGCGGATACAGGGCGAGGAGGCGCGCGAGCCGTTCGTCGTGGCGGAGCAGGCCGAGATGAGTATCTGGATCGATTTTACGGCGGGCTATTCGCAGGGGATTTTCCTGGACCAGCGGGACAACCGGCTGGAGGTGCGGAAGCGGGCGGGCGGCCTGCGCGTGCTCAATTGCTTCGCCTACACGTGCGCGTTCGGCGTGGCGGCGGCGCTGGGGGGCGCGGAAACGGTGAACGTCGACCTGTCAAAGCGGTATCTCGATTGGGGCCGGCGCAATTATGAATTGAACGGCATCGACGCGGCCGGGCACGAATTCATCTATGGCGACGCCCAAAACTGGCTCGAACGATTCGCGCGCAAAGGCCGGCGGTTCGACCTCGTCATCCTCGACCCGCCCACCTTTTCGCGCGGCAAGGAGGGACGCGTCTTTACGGTGGAAAAAAACTTCCCGGACCTGATCCGCACGGCCGAATCGTTGCTGACCGGGCAAGGCGCGCTCTTTTGCTCGACCAATCAGCGGACGCTTTCCGTGGAATCTTTCCGCCGGCTGATTGACCAAGGCCTGGAGAGGCCGGGCGCGTGGAAAATCTCGTCGCGAAAGATGCCGCCCGATTTCACAGGCGAGCAATACCTGAAGGCCTGCTGGGCGCAGAAGGGGTAGACCGCAGGCAGGCCCCGGACGGGGTTACGCAAAGGTACCGTAGGTGTTCCTGTATTTGCCGCCGGGTCCCGGAATTCCGAAGTTGCCGGTTACAAGAGAGGCATTCATCGTGACCGTGCCGGTCGATTCGTTGGCCACTCCGCCGCCGTACCCTGAGGAATGATTGCCGGTGATAGTAATGCCCGGCAGCGTAATCGTACCAGAGGCGTCGCCTTCGATAGCGATTCCTCCCCCTTGACCGCCGGCAAAGTTGCCCTCGATCTTACCGCCGGAGATCGTAAAAGCCAGGCTTCCCTCGATGTAGAGCCCGCCGCCGTATCGGTTGCTTAAAGCTTTATTGCCCGTGATGATGTTCGAGGTGAGCATCACGCTGGCGGCGCTGGAGTTGATCGCGATGCCACCCCCGCCGTAGGCCAACGCTTTGTTGCCGCTAAACGTCGATTGCTGGATGGTCACGTTGCCACTTCCGGCAAGATAGGCCGCGCCGCCGAGCGTCGTCGATTCGTTGTCAGAAAAAGTGCTGCCAGTGATTGAGGTGGTCCCGGTCAAATTGATTCCGATGGCGCCTCCGGGGGCGGCCACATTCTTCGTAAAATGCGAGCCGGTGACGGTGAGGTTGAGGCTGCCCGCCCCGCCGATTGCACCGCCGGCGTCCGTGGCTTTGTTCCCGGAGAAGGTCGAGTTCTGCACGGTCAGCGAAGATGCCGCGGTTCCGAAATAAACAGCCCCGCCGACTCCCTGGGATTTGTTTCCGGTCAATTTGCAATTCTCGAGGGTGAGCGACGCACCCTGGTCGATGCTGAGGGCACCACCATTATCCGGTGCGGTGTTCCCGGAGAGGACGCAGCCCGAGAGCGTAAAAGAACCCGCGCCGTTCAATTGCAGGCCTCCTATTTCGGTGGCTTTGTTTTTGGAAATCGTGGAATTGGAAATCGTGACCTGCATTCCGCTGGGTGCGTAGATATATCCCGCCCCGCCGACAATGGAGTTATTGTCGCTTAAGGTTGTTTTGCTGATTTCCAGCGTCGCGCCGCTGGTTCCATTTACCTCGAGTCCTCCGTAGCCGGAGTTGCCGGAGATTACCGTATCCGTGACAGTAATCGGTGCGGTTTGACCGGTAATGAAGCTGATCTGCAGGCCGGCCGGGGTCCCTACCGAGCTGTTGTCCGTGATCCTGGTGGAGGTTATCTGCGCCCCCCTCCGGCCTGGTGGATATCGATGCCTCCACCTATCGACTCGAACTGGGTGGGCGCACTGTTTCCGCTCACCACCGAGTCCGTCACAACCAATACTCCCGAACTCGAATTAAAATAGAGCCCGCCGCCAGATGTCGCCGTGCCTCCGGTGATCACGCATTTGTCGAGCGTGAGCGAACCGGTGCTCGAAATGTCCCCGCCAGAGCCGCCGGTCTTGCCGCCGGTGATCGTCAGGCCGCTGATGCTGACGGCGCCCGGGCCGGTTTCAAACACTTGCGAATTTTTTCCGGCGTTCACCTTCACCGCGCCGGAGCCCGGTCCCTTGATCGTCACGTCCGCCGTGATGACGAGGGCTCCGGAGGAGAGGTTCAGCGTGCCGTGAAGTCCCGGCTTGAAAGCGATGGTGCTGGCTCCAGAGGCCAAGTTTGCCGCGGCGATTGCCTCCCTTAGCGTGCCCGATGACGCGGTGTCACTAAGGTTGGTTACAACGAATGCCGCGGGTGCGATGCGCGCTTCCAGCGGTTCGATGTCACAGTGGCTGCGGCGGCACTGCCTGGGAGTTGCGGAACGTTTGAGCTTCATTTTGAGCGATTTTCGGAAACTGTTCTTGGGCGCAGATAGTCATTTCGCAAGCAAATAGGGATACGGAAGAGTGCTTGCTGGCGCATATTGACATAATCGGAATGTCCTCTGCGCTCCCGGGGCACGGTACTGGCTATAAAAATGGGGCTAATGCATCCCAAATTGTCCCAACGCATCTCCCCCGGCGTGATCGTGCTGGCGCTGCTGGGCGTGGCGACGGCCCTGAAGGCGCTGTGGGATTTCAGCAGCCTGGGAACTTCAGACTCGGAGTTGTTTTTTTATTTTGCCAGGGCAATCCAGCGGCATGGCCTGGTGCGCATGTACACCGGGACCACCATTTTCAATCACACGCCGCTGACGGGCTGGCTGATCTATCAGTTGTATATGGCGACCGGCGGCTATTACCGGATGTTCGCGGAAATCCTGCGGCTGTTTTCCATCGTCGCGGACATCGGGCTGGTGCTGGGGCTGTTGTATGTGCGGAAGTTGACCGGGCAGCCGCCTTGGTGGGCGCTCGCGATTTTCGCCGCGAGCCCGGTCTCGATCATGGTGTCGGGATTTCATGGGAACGTCGACCCGATCATGGTGATGTTTCTTTTCTTCGCGGCAGTGGCGGTGCTGAAGGATCGCCCGGCGCTGTGCGGGTTGATGTTCGCCATCGCGTGCAATGTGAAGATCGCGCCGGTACTGGTGGCGCCGGCGTTTATTTTTTACTGGATCGGGCGCGGGTGGCGGCCGGCGCTGGCCTTCATGGGGACGGCGGGCGCGTTGATGCTGGCGGGCGGGGCCTATGGATTGGTGAATTGCCCGGCGGAATTCATCCGGAACCTTTTCGGTTACGCGAGCTATTGGGGGACGTGGGGATTGACCTACTGGCTGACGCGGATTGGGGTGCAGGACCTGAAGCTGGTCAGCTTTACCGGCCTGAGCGCAGCGCAGGAACATGTGATTACGGTTTTGAAGATCATCACGATGGCGGGCGTGCTGGCGCTGAGCTGGCGGCGGCGAAAGCTGGGCGGGCTGGAATTTTTCACCACGCTGGGGGCGGTGTTTACCTGGATCTTTGTCTTCGCGCCAGGGGCCGGGGTGCAATACATGGTGTGGTACGCGCCGTTCGTGCTGCTGCTCTCGGCGAGATGGTGGCTGGCGCTGACGGCGGGTTCGGTCATTTACATGGCGCGCTTTTACCATTCGACGGCGGGGTATCATTTTCCGTGGAACCAGGCGGTGGCGCATGGGCCGGAGGTGCCGTATTGGGCGCCGTGGACGGTGCTGGCGTGGGGGACTTTCATCGCGCTGCTCTGCTGCCGGGGCGCGTCGTGGTTTTTGCTGCAAAAGCGGCCCGAGCCGCGTGGGATTTCGGATTTCGGATTTCGGATTTCGGAATTGGGGCCTGACAGCAAGCTGTGAGGCAGTCCGAACGGATTCGTGGGGCGCCTCAAAGAAATTCGAAGCCGGAAAAATTCCGAAATCCGCATTCCGAAATCCGAAATTCGCCTTTCCGGGCTGAAAATTACTTCTTTTGTGAAGGGGTGGTTTTCGCTTTCTTTACAGCCCCCGCATGACCGCGCGACGTATCGTACTCAAATTCGGCTCCGGCATTTTGACCCGCCGAAAGGCAATGCGCTGGACGCGGGTCAATTCCGGAAGCTGGCGGAGGCGGTGTCCGGACTGGTGAAGAGCGGGGCGCAATGCATCGTCGTGTCGAGCGGCGCGGTGGCCGCGGGGATGCCGGTGCTGGGGCTGAAGGAGCGGCCCGCGGATTTGATCATGCGGCAGGCATGCGCGGCGGCGGGGCAATCGCGGCTGATGGGGATGTACTCGGAGACGTTGGGGGCGCATGGGCTGGCGGTGGCGCAATTGCTCCTGACGCACGGGGACCTGGACAGCCAGACGAGGCGCAAGAACGCGGGCAACACGCTGGAGCGGCTGCTGGAAAGCGGCAGGGTGGTGCCGATCGTAAATGAAAACGACTCGGTGGCGGTCGAGGAGCTGCGCTTTGGCGACAACGATCATCTTTCCGCCGAAGTGGCGACGCTGGCGAAGGCCGACCTGCTGATCATCCTGACGAGCGTGGACGGGCTGATGGATGCGAAGGGCAAGGTGGTGCCGCTGGTGCGCGACCTGAAATCGGTGGGGGGATTGGTGCGGCAGGACAAGGGGAAGCTGTCGGTGGGTGGAATGGTGACGAAATTGGAAGCGGTGCGGCTGGCGCTGGCGGCGGGGATTACGACGGTGATCGCGAACGGACGCAAACCGGGGCAGGTGGGGGGGATCGTGGCTGGCAGGGCTGGTGGAACGAGATTTGAAGCCGACCGGCAGCGATGATCGACGCCTGGGGTTGAAATTCGAAATTCGGAATTCCAAATTCGAAATATTTGGCGCGCGCGCTGGAGCCGCGCGCATCTTACGGCTGCTACACTTTTTCCTTCCCGGCCGCCGGGCGGGATCGAACTCCGATTTTTTCCCCTCACACTTCCTTCGAATTTCGAATTTCGAATTTCGAATTTTCGCACGTATAGTGCGCCCATGACCGATTTGAAGAGCCTCGTTTTGGAATATGGGCAGCGCGCGCGGCAGGCGGCGCGTGCGTTGTCGCGGATGGGCACGGAGCAGAAGAACGCGGCGCTGCGGGCGATGGCGGACCGGCTCGAGAGCGGGATGGAGGGGATTCTCGAGGCGAACCGCGAGGACTTGGAGAAGGCGGGCAAGGATGGGCTGGCGGGAGCGATGCTCGAGCGGCTGACGCTCAATCCGAAGCGGGTGCAGGCAATGGCCGAGGGGGTGCGGCAGGTGGCGGCGCTCGAGGACCCGGTCGGCAAGGTGATTTCGGAATGGACCCGGCCCAACGGGTTGCGGATTTCGAAGGTGCGCGTGCCGATCGGCGTCGTAGGGATCATTTATGAATCGCGTCCCAATGTGACCAGCGACGCGGCGGTGCTCTGCACGAAGACGGGCAACGCGACCATTCTGCGCGGCGGCTCGGAGTCGATCCATTCGAACCTTGCAATTGCCGGGGCGCTGCAGGCTGGCGCGGCGGAAGCAGGGCTGCCGGCGGATAGCGTGCTGCTGATCCCGCGCACGGACCGGGACGCGGTGAAATACATGGCGGAAATGGACAAGTATATCGACCTGATCGTGCCGCGTGGCGGGCATGCATTGATCGAGGCGGTGATGGCGCACGCGCGGATGCCGGTCATCAAGCATTACCACGGCGTCTGCATCACTTACGTGGACAAGGATGCCGATATCGATATGGCGGCGGAGATTGTGGTCAACGCGAAGACGCAGCGGCCGGGCGTGTGCAACGCGCTCGAGACGGCGCTGGTGCATCGCGACGTGGCCGGCGCCTTTTTCGCGAAGGCGGCCGGAGCGCTCGAGGAGAAGAAGGTCGAAATCCGCGGCGACGAGAGGGTGAGGGGATTATTGAAGGATTATCCCTGGACGCGCGCGGTGACGGAGGAGGATTACACGACGGAGTATCTCGATTACATCATGGCCGCGAAGGTGGTCGATTCCGACGACGAGGCGGTCGAACACATCGAGAAATATGGGTCGCATCATTCCGATTGCATCGTCACGAAAAACGAGGCGACGGCGGAGAAGTTTTTGAATGCCGTCGATTCGGCGACGGTGTATTGGAACGCGTCGACGCGATTTACCGACGGCGCGGAATTCGGTTTCGGCGCGGAGATAGGGATATCGACGGATAAGTTGCACGCCCGCGGCCCGATGGCGCTGGAGGAACTTACAACTTACAAATATCTCATCCGAGGGACGGGGCAGATCAAGAAGTGAGGAGAGTTGCATCTCCGGCGCATTTGTGAGAAACTTTCTTCGTGAAGACCACTTTGCCAATCGAGGTTGATCCGGAAATCATGAGCGGCGCACCGGTATTTGCCGGGACGCGGGTGCCGGTGGAGACGCTGTTTGATTACCTGAAGAAAGGGTCGAGTTTGAGCGAATTCCTGGAATGTTTTCCGACGGTGAAGGACGAGGACGCGCAAGCGATCCTGGATCACTGCAAAGAGGAAGCTTTGGCCGAAGCCAGGGGGTGAAAATCTTCTTCGACGAATGTGTGCCGAGGCCTTTGCGCAAACTGCTGGCCACGCACGCGGCCCAATGGCGCTCGAGGAACTTGCCACTTACAGGTATGGCATTTGCGGGGTCAGGCAGGTGACGAAGTGGGAAGAATTGCACCACGCCTTGCAGCCCTTCATTGGTCCGTGCTCAACTGATTGGGGCGGACCTTGTAAATATAGCGGCCTCCGCCGTCCGGATCGATGATCACCGGCTTGCCTGGCTCGTGTACGACCACGGCGACGCTGGAATGCGGGTCGGGATCGGGCGCTAAATCGCCCATTACGCTGAAATACCACGCGACCCCATCGCTTACAACATCGTCGTAATCGGTAAATATCTTTGCCGCGGGCCATCCGTACTGGCTTTGATGATAGAACTTATGGAACGATTCCGCGTACTTCGGGCAACGCTTCCGCCATTGAATGCCGGTGTTGATGCAAGAGAGGCCGTCCGTGGTCTTGAATCGCGGCACGTCCTCGTCAATCTGCACAACGCGTAGATTGCGGAAGTAGACGCTTACAAAATCCGCCATTGTCCTCGAAGCATCCTCCCCCTTCGTGAGCGGAAGCGGCTGGGTCCAATCGTCGCGCAGAATGCCCGCGTACTCACCCTCCCTTTTCTCATTCAAATATTCGAGCTTCTGCCCGTTATCGTTCAGGTAATCGAGATCATCCTCGCGATTCGGCGCGCCCAGCAGCCGGAGCACCTGGGCGCGTTCCATGCCGATGGCGATCCGCCCAATCCGCTTGCCTGGTACGATGCGCCAATCGTTATCAGCGGCAAACGAGGGTATGGAAAGAACCATCGCCAGTAGCGGAATGAGCAATTTCATACGAATGGATAGACCTGCGGTCCGCGCAATAGACGTGCCATAAGAAGTCGCCACGTCACGGCATATTCAATACTGGTCCCACAATGTTTTATCCACCGCTGGCACTATGGAGGTAACCGCCAGCGTTGGCTTGTCGCCGCCCTGTATTAGCAAATGCGCAGTCCCCTCGTAACCAATCCCCCGAAATATATAAAGCATGGTGCACTTATCGAGGCCGTGCCATTGCACCGTCTTCCACGGCACGCGGGCTACGGGAGCGACATTGATACTGTGTCGGAATGGGAGCACATCGAGGAGCTTGGCGTCCACCAAATCGTCTCCGTCGAAATATGTCGGAAATCCCTTGCCGGCTTTTAGATGGATGAAAATCCAATCCTCCGAACATTTGTAATTTATTGCCACGAGCACCGAACTGGAAGTGGGGTCCCAAGACGCTTTTGTATAATGAGCTTCCTTCGCCGGCGGAACGACGGTCCGAAAAAGTTCCTTCCCGTTTTCTGTTATGGTGATGTCGACTTCCGGGGCAATCCCTCCGGGCACGTAGCGGCTGGTGAGCAGTTTTTGGCCGTCGGGCGACCGGATTGTTTCCTCGAATGGGCTATCCGCATTGCCCGTGTCTAGAAAAAGAAGACCGAGAACAAAAGCTATAGTGATTTGCTTTCTCATTCTCTTGTTCTCATTTCCCCGAGGGGGTCAGGACATTGAAGAGTTCAAAATAACCAAAGGACGGGAAGTCAGTCTCGCTGTCAACATCGCTCTTGATCCGTGGGGACGGTGTAGCCGACCTCCGGCCCTCCGTCAGTGAGCGACCTCAGCCGATGTACTCCCTCACAATAATCGTCGCATTGTGCCCGCCGAAACCGAAGGAGTTGTTCAGGGCGACGCGGACTTTCTTTTCGCGGGCTACGTGAGGGACGTAGTCGAGGTCGCACTCGGGGTCGGGATTATCGAGATTGATGGTCGGGGGAATGACGGAATCGCGGATGGCGAGCGCGCAGACGGCGGTCTCGACCGAGCCGGCGGCGCCGAGGAGATGGCCGGTCATGGATTTGGTGGAACTGACTGATGAGCCCGTTTTTTGCGTAATCGCCGAAGACGGCCTTGATCGCCTTGGTCTCGCAAATGTCGCCGAGGCCGGTGGAGGTGCCGTGGGCGTTGACGTAATCGACGTCGGTGGGATGTGATGCCGGCTTTCTCCATGGCCATGCTGCATGCAGCGGACGGCGCCTTCGCCATCGGGAAGCGGCGAGGTCATGTGGTAGGCGTCGGCGCTGAGGCCGTAGCCGGCGATCTCGCAATAGATGGGGGCGTTGCGGCGGCGGGCGTGCTCGAGTTCCTCGATGAGGATGACGCCCGCGCCTTCGCCCATGACGAAGCCGTCGCGGTCCCTGTCGAACGGCCGGGAGGCGCGGGTCGGATCGTCGTTGCGGGTGGACAGGGCCTTCATCGCGGCGAAACCGCCGACGCCGAGCGGCATCACCGCGGCCTCGGAGCCGCCGGCGAGGAAGGCGTCGGCTTCGTCGGAGCGAATCATGCGCCAGGCCTCGCCGATGGCGTGGCAGGCGGTGGCGCAGGCGGAGACGGTGGCGAAATTGGGGCCCTGGAGGCCGTATTCCATCGAGACCATGCCGCTGGCCATGTTGGAGATCATCATCGGGATCATGAACGGCGAGACGCGGCCCGGGCCTTTGTTCAGGAGGATGCGTGTGCTGCTCGGAGAGCGACTTGAGGCCGCCGATGCCGCTGCCGATGATGCAGCCGAAGCGGGCGGGGTCGGGGATGGTCTCGGGATCGAGCCGGGCGTCGGCCAGGGCATTCCTGGCGGCGGCGATGCGATAATTGGGTGTAGCGATCGGCGCGCCGGACGTCCTTGGCGACTTTGAAATAGCGGACGGGATCGAAGTCCTTGACCTCGCCGGCGATGCGGCAATCGTACTCCGTGGCGTCGAACGCGGTAATGGGGCCGATGCCGCTGACGCCGGACTTGAGGTTGCCCCAGAAAGTGTCCAGATCGATCCCCACGGGGGTGATGACCCCCAGACCGGTGATGACGACTCTGCGTTCAGTGGCCATGGTGAAAGTAGGGAACCTCAGCGCGAATCAGGGGCGGATGCAACCGGATTTTGGGCGGCTGGATAAAGGGATCGCTCATCCGGGAATGGGAAAACGGCGGGTGAGCTTGCGGACTTTTCCGCGGAGGGCGGTGAGTTTGGCCTCGTCGCCGGCGCTCCGGAGCGCCTCGTGGATGTAATCGGCGATCTCCATCATCTCCTCCTCGAGCATGCCGCGCGTGGTGACGGCGGGTGTGCCGATGCGGATGCCGCCGCCCTTGAAAACGGAGACGGTATCGAAGGGAATGGTGCTCTTGTTGATGGTGATGCCGGCGCGGTCGAGGATTTCCGAGGCGTCCTTGCCGGTGATGCCGAGCGGGCGCAGGTCGACGAGCATGAGGTGATTGTCGGTGCCGCCGCTGATGAGGCGGTAGCCGTGATGGATGAGCTGAGCGGCCAGCGCCTTCGCATTGACGACGATCTGGCGCTGGTAATCGCGGAAGCCGGGCTGGAGCGCCTCGTGGAAGCAGACGGCCTTTGCCGCGATGACGTGCATGAGCGGGCCGCCCTGGATGCCGGGGAAAACCTGCGCGGCGATCGCCTTTGAAATATTGCTCGCGGCAAAGGATGATGCCGCCGCGCGGGCCGCGAAGGCTCTTGTGCGTGGTCGTGGTGACAAAATCGGCAGTACGGGACGGGGCTGGGATGGACGCCGGCGGCGACCAGGCCGGCGATGTGGGCCATGTCGACGAAGAGGAGGGCCCCGGATTTGTCGGCGATCTCGCGCATGCGGGGAAAATCGATGACGCGCGGGATAAGCGGAGGCGCCGGCGGTGATCATCTTCGGGCGGAATTCGAGCGCCTGTTTTTCCAGCTGATCGTAGTCGATGACCTCGGTGTCCGTGGCGGACGCCGTAGTGCAGGACCTCGAAGAAATGGCCGGAGAAATTGGCCTTGTTGCCGTGGGTGAGATGGCCGCCGTGGGAGAGGTCCATGGTCAGGATGCGGTCGCCGCGGCTGGAGGACGGAGAAATAGACGGCCATGTTTGCCTGGCTGCCGGAGTGGGGCTGGACGTTGACGTGCTCGGCGCCGAAAATCCGCTGTGCGCGGTCGATGGCCAGTTGCTCGACGACATCCATGTACTCGCAGCCGCCGTACCAGCGGCGGCCCGGGTAGCCCTCGGCGTACTTGTTGGTGAGGCAGGAGCCCTGGGCCTCCATGACGGCGCGGCGAGGTGAAATTTTCCGAGGCGATGAGTTCGATGTTCTCGAACTGGCGCCGGGCCTCGTTGCGGATGGCCTCGGCGATTTCGGGATCGACCTGGGCCAGCGAGGGACTGGCCGAGGCGGAGACGAAGGGGGCGGAAGTGGGCGGGGTGTTCATGGAGTCGGGGTGCTGGTTGATGAACTTGAGGACGCTGGGCAGGGCGTGGTTGAGAATATCGCGCGTGCGCTCGTAGGCGTCTATGCCGAGACCGATGGGGTCGGGGATGTCGAGGGTCGTGGCGGCGAGCTCGCGGTCGAATTCGCAGGTGAGGAAAGCCTTGTCCATCGCCTCGGGGAAGAGGAGGTGGATGGTATCAAGGTGCGACCGGGTCATGGCGAAAATCCAATCGGAGTCGGCGACCAGTTCCTCGGTGAGCGGCTGGCTGCGGAACTGCGAGATGTCGATGCCGAGACGGCGGAGGACCTCGACGGTATGAATGCTGGCGGGCTGGCCGCGCAGATGGCGCTGACTCCGGCGCTGGAGACGGTGATATCCTTGCGCCCGCCGAGCAGCCGGCGGAAAAGGGCCTCCGCCATGGGGCTGCGGCAGATGTTTCCCGTGCAAATGAACAGGACGGTTTTTCGGGTGGTCTGCCATTGAAGAGGGCTGCAAAGTGCATGGAAAGGTGTGGGTAATCAAGTCTTGGAACGGGGAGGCAGAGAGGGGGGTGTGAAATTCGAAATTCGAAATTCGGAATTCGAAGGAAGTGGGGCGCGGGACGCGCCCGGATTGCATGCGGGCGCCGGCGTATTTTCGAGCGTTTCGCCCTTGTGAAGGGGTCGGGCTGATTTTAAAGTTAAAGGCTTGGACCTCCCGCTTACCCCAGAGGATCTGACACGGCTGTACCGATTCGCCCTGCTGATGACCGGGGATGAAGGCACGGCCGCCCAGATATTGTACGACGCATGCGTGGACAGCGCGGCGCGGCTGGGCGGCTACCGCAACGTCGAGGGACGGATGGCCTGCATGCTCGGCAACCTGCGGCAAAGAGCCAAGGCGGCGCCGGCAGGCGAGGGACGTGGCATCGCCCGCGCGTTCGCGGCGCTGCCGGAGGAGGAGCGGGCGGCGCTGGCGGGACTCTATGCCGGCCTGTTGCCGGCGCGAGGGCTGGCCGAGGCCTACAAGATGCCGCTCGAGCAGTTGGCCCGGCTGCTGAAGAGCGCGCGGGAACGCCTCGAGCGCGACGACCTCGCGCTTGGCGAGCCGAGCCTGGAGAAGGCGCTGTGAAAAACGAGGAGGCGGGACTGCTGGCGCAATGCAGTTGCCCGGGATTGCCGGGCACCGAGGACCCGCGCATCGCCAAGGCCGTGCGGGCGGCGGAAAAGGACCCGGTGCTGCAAGCGGGGCTGGCGCGCCAGCGGGCGCTGGACGAGCGGCAGTTGGCCGCGCTCGAGCAAATCAGCGTGCCGCCGGCGGTTCTCGGCAGGCTGGCCGCGGCGGAGGCGCCGCGTGTGCGGCACATTTCCGGCAAAGGGGCGCTTTTGCAACCGGTGGTGCTTTCGATCCTCATCGGCGCCGCGGTGCTTTTGGTGCTGGGCGGGTTGACCTGGTGGAACCACGAGCATTCCTTCACCGGCAAGGAAGCGGCGATGCGGATCGTCGAGGTGAACGACGCCACGACGCCGCTGGACATGGAGGTGAAGAGCGGGCTGGCCGGCTCGCTCAACGATTGGTTTTTCGAGAAGGGTTTCGAGGATTATTACCTGCCGCCGGGCTTCGAGAATTACCACACGGTGGGGGCGCGCGTTTTCAGGGACAAGGAAACGGATGCGCCGGTGGCGCAGGTGGCTATCGAGGAGAACAACATGATTTTTTTCAGCTTCAAGGCGGACGACCTGGGAGTGGCGCTGCCTGCGAGTGACCAGTGGCACGTCTTCACCGACGGCGACTGGGTGGCCGCGCTGACGCAGCACGAGGATTATTGCTTCATGGCGACCTTCCGCGGAACGAGCGATCAGATGGAAGACCTGCTGAAGGATAAGAAATAGGCGCGGCTACCTAAACTGAGTGGACTGAAAATACAATGGAATGGCGGTAGCCGGAATGATGAGCAGCGGGACGAGCATCTGAGCGGCGCCTTGCGCGCCCTGGTTGACCGAGAGCCAGCCGTTGGGCGCCAGGGCATTGACGGTGTATGCGTGGCCCGTGGTCTGGAATTTCGAGAAGTACTGTTGCATCGCGGCAGATGGATGATTCGGAGTATTGGCGATCATTTGGGCCTGCAATTGGCGCAGCGTATCGACGAAGCGCTGGGTCGCGAGGGCGAATGCGTTGCCCTGCTGCGGCATGTTTGCGGAGAGCGCGGCGAATTCGGCGCTCGTCTTGAAGCCGCCGCCGTTCTTCTGCGTCGCGACGATGTCGCGGATCAGCTTGTCGTCGGAGGCAAGAATGAGGAAGCCGTTCCACTGGGCGAGCGAGGGCCGGAAATCGAAGCCGGGGATGGGCGACCCCTGGGGCATGGTGCGCATCCGCAGGTCGGGCTCGTCCACCTTGATGACGTTGGGCATGCTCGCGGTCATCTGGTCCACTTGCTTGAAGATGAGATCGTTGGTGACGCTGAGGAGGATGGCGAGGCGCGGCGTGGGAATGGTCTGGGGTGGATTGGTGACCGGGATGGTGACGGTGCCGGTGGCATCGAGCGTCACGATGGCGCCCATGGTGCCGCTCAGCGAGGCCAGCACGTCGTCCAACTGGAGGCCGCCGGTGTTGCCGGCGAATAGCGTCTGCAATTGAGTGACCTCGGTCTGCAGGTCGGGGATGCCGGACTGGCTGGCCTCCTGGCGAAGGAAATTGATGAGCTTGGCAAGATCGAAGTCGCCCACGCTGGCCATCGCCGTATCCGGCGGGAGGAGGTCGAGGCCGGTCAGATCGTGGGGCGTCGTGCCGAAGAGGGACCAGAGGATGCCGGAGCCTTTGTCCGGGTAGTGGTGAACGAAGAGCTTGTTCCGGTAGAGCCCGGGCGAGAGGTTGATGGAACTGGCGCCTACGCCGCTGATGTCCTGGAGGCCGCTCTTTTGGACAATGTCCTTGGCCATCGCGAAGGCCTTCTCCGCGTTGGCGCGGTCATCACCCTGTGTGTCCAGATTGGAAAAGATCAAGTCGTGGATCGAGTCCATGCTGTCGGACAGCTTGCCGAGCCACTGTTCGGTGCTGAGGTAAAAATAGAGATCGCCGCCGGGATCGAGCTGGGCGGTGACGTTGTCGAAGCTGTTGGGCGTGGCGGATTTGAAGGCCGGCGAAGCGGCGGCCTGCGGCGCCGGGGCATTGGCGGGAGCAGAGCCGTTATTCGTCGGACTTGGGCACCCGGTAAAAGCGAGCGCGCAAAGACCGAGGGAAACAAGAGTAAACTTCCGGAGGGAAAGGAACTTGACCATGAAAGCGATGGTGAACCGGGCAAAGCAGGATACAAGCACGAACTCCGGCCTCACGGGTCACTTCGAATTGCACCACCGTGGGAAATACGGCTGGCGCAGAGGCAGGCGGCCTATAAAAGTGGGCTGATACTTTCGCCCATGTTCAAACCTATTCTCGCCGTCGCGGTGATCATTTCTTCATCGGTCGGCCTTGTCGCCCAAACCGATTCGCCCGCTGTTTCGCGAGACTCTTCATGGAAGCTCGTTTGGAGCGATGAATTCAACGGGACCACCCTCGATACGACCAAGTGGGGCTTCGACATGGGCAACGGTTTTCACCCGCCCGACGACCCGACGGCCTGGATATGGGGATGGGGCAATGACGAACTGGAATACTATACCGACCGCCCGGACAACGTGTATGTGAAAGACGGGCTGCTGCATATCCGGGCCGTGAAGGAGTCTTACAAGGGATGCGAGTATACCTCCGCGCGCCTGGTTACTCGCGGTTTGTTCAGCAAGGCTTACGGACGCTTTGAATTCAGGGCCAAACTGCCGAGTGGGCAGGGTATGTGGCCGGCGTTGTGGCTCCTGCCGTCCGATAATGCCTACGGAGTATGGGCGGCCTCGGGAGAAATCGACATTCTGGAGGCTCGCGGGCAGGAGCCTTTCCAGATTCTAGGCACGATCCATTACGGATCGAGATGGCCGATGAATGATTTCACGGAGGCCGACACGGTCCTTCCCGGTAAAGGCACGATTTCCGATTTCCATGTCTATGACCTTGAGTGGGAGCCGGGCGTGATGCGCTGGTACGTGGACGGACAACTCTATTCGGTCAAGCGGCACTGGTGGAGTTGCAGCAAAACGGACGCCCATCATCAGCCGCTGCAACATCCCGCCGCAGCGGACCTGAACCCCTGGCCGGCGCCGTTCGACAAGCCATTTTACATCGTCATGAACCTTGCCGTGGGCGGCAAGTTCCCTGGGAATCCCAGCGCCGAGACGGTTTTTCCCCAGGAGATGCTTGTCGATTATGTGCGTGTTTATGACAAAGTGGGCGGCTATGGCCCGCTTCCGGCGCCACAATCCGATTTGCCCGAGGACCTGGCCCTGAATAAGCCGGCCACCGCGTCTTCCCAGGAAAATGACGATGAAACGGCGGCCAAGGCCAATGACGGCAACGGGGCCACCCGCTGGTGCGCCGCAAACGGCGATGTTCCGCAATGGTGGCAGGTGGACCTTCAAAAGGCCGCGCGCTTGACCGGCGCCGAGATCAAATGGGAGCGGGACGGCAAGAATTACCGGTACGTTGTCGAGGGGTCCGCCGATGGCCGGACCTGGCAAACATTGAGCGATCAGAGCAGTTCCACAAGCACGTCGCAGGTCCAGGAGCTGAAGTTTGACGCCCGCGGCGTCCGCTACGTTCGCATCCGCGTGACGGGACTCGAAAAGGGAACCTGGGCGAGTTTCTACTTGGTCAGATTATTCGGGTCCGACTGACCATCGGTCGATCCCGGATGCTATTGCGTCGAGTTGTCGATCGACGCGGTCAGGCCATCCTGCAGGCCGGGGCAGTCGTGGATGGTCAGGCTTTTGACCTGGTCGAGCTTGAGCAGTGGGACGCTCTCGGGCTTTTGGGCGCTGACGTTATCCAGAACGATGCCGGTCACATTCTCGAAATCGAGCGCGGGACGCTGGTCGTCCGCTTCCGTGAAGAATTGCACGTTGTGGAATTGGAGGTTATTGGCGTTGCGCACATACATGTCCGCGGCGGGACGCGCGCCGAAATCGCCCGGGGAATATTTCTTGAGATAGGGGAATGGCCGCTGGGCTTCCTGCTGGGTGCCGCCGCCTTTGTTGGTGATCTTGACGTTGTTGAAGGTCACATTCTCGATCAAGCCGTTCGGCAAGCCCGACAAAGTGACCGGGTTGCCTCCCGCTTCCTTTCCCCTGCTGGCCTCGTCGCTGATCGTGATATTGGTAAGCGTCACGTTCTTGATCTCGCCGGCCTTGACGCCTTGCTCGCCCGTCCTGAGCCTGTCGTTTACGAGCATGAAAATCGGATTCACGGCGCCTTTGATTTCGATGTCGCGGTAATTGACGTTGGTTACCACGGCGCTGTCGCACGAAGTAATGCTGATGCCGGACTTGCCCGCCTTGCCTATCTTGATGTTCCAGATGTAGACGTTATTGAAATCGCCCGCGGTTTCCGAGCCAAATTGCAGGCCGTTGCAGCCGGTTTCGAAATAGCAATTCCACGCGTAGATGTTCGAGCTGTTGATCCTTTTGCCGAGCGCGTAATCGGACTTGATGCCGATGGTGTCATCCGAGCAGCCGGTATAATTGCAATCGTGAATCTGGACATTGCTGCATCCCATGAGGTCGATGGCGTCGCGCGAGCCATGGATCACATCGTTCGCGATGGTGATGTTCTGGCAGTCATTCAGCAGATAGGCGAAGTGGCCGCCGTTGTCGTGATGGATTCCCTGGAAGAGGAGGTTCTTGCCGACCTTGATGGCGATTTGCTTGTCGCCGCCGTCCCCCTTCGGGTCGCCATGAGTGATGCCGCCGCCGTCGATGGTCCCGCCGACCACGGCAAAGTTCTCGATATTCTCGCCCCACATCACTGCGTCGTGGAAATGGCTGTGGCCGATATCCTGGTATTTGTCATACGGATTCGGTTCGAGCGCGTCGTAACCTGTCTGCATGCCCTTGATGACGGCGTCCTTGTCGAGCAACAGCTCGACATTGCTCATGATATGGATGGAGGCCACCATGTAAGTGCCCGCGGGAAAGTAAACCACGCCGCCGCCTTCCGAATTGCACTTTTGAATCGCACTGTTAATGCCGGGCGTATCATTGGCGCTGCCGCCGCCGGTCGCGCCGAAATCCTTCACATTATACTTGCTCGACTGATTGAAGACCGGGATGGGAAAGTTTGGCGGGGCAAAACCGTCGGACGGGGAAGCGATGGATTGGGTTGTAACCGTGGTTTGAGCCGACGCGGCGCCGGATGCGGCGGCAAGGCAAACCAGGACGAGGGATTGGCAAAGCAGCTTGCCAGTGGCGGAGAAATTGGGGATCATAATTTGGGCGTCGGATCGGATTTTGCGAGGACGCAATGGGAGCATCATTCCATTTGTCCAAGGGGGCGCAAGTTGTAAAAATGGCTAGCGAACTCGGTGATTCAACGATATGAATCCCTCCCGGGTTGCTTCGTTTCCGCCACGATGCGACCTCTGCACCCCGGTCTTTTTCATTCCCCGCCAGCTACATGCGCCACGCCACATTCTCCCTCTCGACTTCCTCCCGTCCTCCCCGGGCCGTCTCGCAATTGATTGCCACCATTTGCGCGGCCGCGGGGTTTTTAACCGCGAACGGCTTTGCCGCCGGGCCGGCCCCCGAGAGCCTGCATCCGTGCCTGCTCGATCCGGCAAACCTGGCGCGGGCGAAGGCGTTGGTGGCGGCGCACGACCCTTCCGTGATGCCGGCGTATGAAGCGCTGATCAAGAAGGCGGACGAGGCGCTGGCGGCGCCGCTGGACAGCGTGGTCGACAAGCTGAGCACGCCGCCGAGCGGGGACAAGCATGATTACATGAGTCTCGCGCCCTATTCCTGGCCCGATCCCACGAAGCCGGACGGGCTTCCCTATATCTCGAGGGACGGCCAGCGAAATCCCGAAGTCAACGACGACCGTTACTCGGACAGCACGCGATTTCTGCGGATGGCGCAGCACGTCGAGGACATGGCGCTGGCCTATTATTTTACCGGCGATGAAAAGTACGCGGACCGCGACGCGCAAATTCTGCGCACATTCTTTCTGGAACCGAAGACGGCGATGAACCCGAACCTCAATTTCGGGCAGGCGGTCAAGGGCGGGATCAGCGGACGCGGCAACGGCCTGATCGAGACAAGATACTTTATCGACATGTTCGACTCGATCGGGCTGCTCTCGAAGTCGAAGGCGTGGACGGCGGACGACGACGCAAAGATGAAACAATGGGCCGGCAAGTTCATGGATTGGATGGCCGCGAGCCCGCTGGGCAAGGACGAGTCAAACGCAGCGAACAATCACGGCACTTACTATGACGCGCAATACGCGGCGCTGGCGATGTATATAGGAAAGAAAGACGAGGCCAGGAAGCTTATCGACAAGATGGGCAAGCGACGGATCGCGGAGCAGATCGCGCCGGACGGCAGCCAGCCGGACGAATTGAAGCGGACGCGCCCCTGGCATTATACGGAATTCAACCTCGAGGCGCTGTTTGCGCTGGCGACGCTCGCGGATCGCGTGGGAGTGGATATGTTTCATTACAAGACGGACGACGGGCGCAGCATGCAAAAGGCGCTCGACTTCGCGATGCCGTACATGAAACCGGGCGCCAAATGGCCCTACAAGGATATCGACCCTTGGCAGCCGGGCATTTTCGTGGCGATCCTGAGACAGGCGGCGCTGATATATAACGCCAAGGCGTACACGGACGTTATCGCGAACTTCCCGCAGAACCAGGCGGCGGTGGACCGAAGCAATCTCCTTTACCCTCCGAAGTAGAATCGGTATCCGCCGACAATGACGAGCCCACCCACCGGAGAGGCCGGCGCCGAAGCAGTGGCGGCGCCGCGCCAGAAACTCTGGCGCGCGGGCACGCTGGTGTATACGACGGGAGCGCTGGTACCCCTGTTTTTCTGGCTGTTATTTGGAGATTTTGCGTGGTCGATGAAGGAGCGCGCCGCGCAGGCGGTCCTCCAGAAGGTAATCCAGATTTATCACGCTTCGGACACGCTGAATGGGTTTCTCATTGGGGCGATTCCGCAACTGGTGGCGGTGCTCATCGTCCCCATTGTCAGCTTCCGCTCGGATCACCACCGCGGCAAATGGGGACGGCGGATACCATTCATCCTGATTCCCGCGCCGCTGGCGGCTCTTGCGATGGTCGGCCTGGCATTCGGGCCGGGGATGGGGACGCGTTTGCATCATGCGCTCGGGCCCCATTCACCGGGGCCGGATGAATCGGTGCTCTGGGTGCTTGCGGGGTTCTGGGCCGTCTTCGAGTTCTCGACCATCTTCGTAAACGTCCTCTTCCAGGCGCTGATCAACGACGTGGTGCCGCGCGAGATCATCGGACGTTTCTTCGGCGTATTCCGCATCTTCAGCCTTTCGGCGGGGGCGATTTATTATTTCTGGCTCTTTCAGGAGACAAAGGTGCATTACTTCGCGCTCTTCCTCGGCATTGGGATATTATACGGCGTCGGACTTATGCTGATGTGCCTGATGGTAAAGGAAGGCGAGTATCCGCCTCCGCCGCCGGTGGCCGCGGGCAGTCATCCTTCGGTCTTCAAGGTTACACAAACTTACCTGAAGGAATGTTTCTCGCGGCCTTATTACCTGTTGGTATTTGCGACGGTATCCTTGTCCACCATTGCCTGGGTGCCGGCGAACAACTTCAATGTTCCCTTTGCCACGAGCGTGCACATGAGCGACAAGGCATATGGCGACTATCTTGCGATGACTTATATCATATCCATCTTGCTATCCTATGTATATGGCTGGCTGGCCGACAAGTTTCACCCGGTGCGCATGGCGCTGATTTCGATGAGCCTCTACGCGATGGCCGCGCTGTGGGGAGGTTATTACGCAAGGACCGCGACCACCTTCGGCATTGCGCTTCTGGCGCATGGGGTTTTCTCAGGGAGCTGGCTTACCATGGCGGCATCCATATCCCAGCGCCTGCTGCCGCATGAGAAGTTCGGGCAGTTTGCCTCGGCTCAATTCGTCGTGCTCTCGCTCTCCTGGGCCGGAGTTAGCGCCCTCACAGGGAAGCTGCTCGACTACACCCACCACGTTTACCGGTACGCCTATTACGTGGGAGCCGGCCTCGCCATATCCGGGCTCATTTGCAACATCCTGCTTTGCCGGCGGTTCACGGAGCTGGGTGGCGTCAAGAATTACGTGCCTCCGGAATAGGCGGCGGCATTTCGGTTTTGTTACGTTTGGTTGACAGCGCCGCCATTTCTGGTGGATGCTGGAGTGACCCCAGATGGCGTCCCAGGTTTCATCCACGCCAGCCCCCAAATCATGCTCACGGTAACCATGTCCGAGATCGCGCGGCGCGCGGGCGTGGATCAATCGACCGTCTCGCTCGCATTGCGCAACAGCGCCCGCATCTCGATGGCGATGCGCCGGAAAATCCAAAAGCTGGCCGAGGAAATGGGTTACCGGCCCAACCCGCTGGTCTCGGCCCTGATGCGGAACCGGCGCAAGCGCTACAAGCCGGGGGGCTCATCGGTCATGGCCTGGGTCTCGAGCTGGCCCACGCGGGACGGCTGGCTCTCGGGCGGCCCCATATACAAGGCGTTCTTCGATGGGGCGGCTGGACGGCTGGGCGAGCATGGATTCAAGCTCGAGCATTTCTGGTTCGACAAAAAATCGATCACACCCGCGCGATTCAGCGACATCCTGCTGGCGCGCGGCATTACCGGATTGATCGTCGCGCCGACGCCCTCGGACGATCCCGAGTTGCAACTGGACTGGGACCGCTTTTCGGCCACGACCATCGGGCGCAGCCTGCGCAACCCCGCGCTGGACCGCGTGGACGCCGCGCACTTCGAGGGCATCACCACGGCCATCCGGCAATGCAAGCGTTTGGGTTACAAAGTGATGGGCCTGGCCATCGAGCAGGTGCTCATCGAGCGGTTCGAGCGCCGCTGGCTGGCGGGTTACCTGGTCAACGCGGCGGAAAACGGACGCGAAACCTGCGAAGTCTTCACCGATTCCATTCACGACCCCGCGGCGGTTGAAAAATTTCGCGCCTGGTTTGCGAAATACAATCCGGACCTGATTCTCACGGTATCGCGGCGCGACGGCCTGCGGCTGGTCGAGCTGCTGAACAAGCACCTGGGAAAATCAGTCCCCGGCGATGTAGGCGTCGTGATTCTCAGTTGTCAGGCGCGCAATGACGAACTGAGCGGAATATTCCAGTTTCCCATGCTGCTGGGGGCGCAGGCGGGCGAGCTCCTGGTGCGCAAGACGATGCTCAATGAAACGGGCATTCCCGATCACCCGATGACATTCTCGCTCAATGGAATGTGGAACCCGGGCAAAACGGTGCGGGCGGGCGAGGAAGCGGAACCTGCGCCGGCCGAAGCGGTTCGCGTGCTGGCCTGAAGTGGTGGATGCGGAGATTGCGCAACGATATGAATCGGGCCGCGATTGAACCTGGGCGTCCTCTGGGGGGAAAGTGGACTTCCCCAATGAATGGCCGAAGATCCATGCCAGGCCGGGACGCCCTCCTTTTCCAGAGGGATTGCCCATGGGCGCCCGGTCGCAGCCCATGGAAAATTTGACATTTTTAAGTTGCGCTCACCGACTTTACATAGTAAATACAACCGTAGCCTAAACAATAATCGCAAATGCACTCCCCCTGCAAATCGAAATCGGCCCGCATTTCCGGCGGACGCCTCCCCCGAATCCTGAGGGCGTTTACACTGACCGAACTGCTGGTGGTGGTGGCGGTCATGGGGCTGATGATGGCGCTGATCATCCCCGCCATGAGGGGCATCAAGGGCGCCCAGGATTTGACCTCGGCCAGTGAGAACATCGCCGGGTTGTTCGATCAGGCCCGCACTTACGCGATGGCGAATGACACGCATGTCTTTGTCGGGATCGAGGAAGTGAGCGCCCTCAATTCCCCGGGCGCCCTAGCGGAGACCAGCGGCACGGGCCGGGTGGCAATCGGGGTGGTGGCCTCGAAAGATGGGACGAACATTTACGGCACGAATCCGTCGAATTGGGGCAGCCTCACCAGCGGGACGCTGGCGATCAGCCGGCTGGTCGGGATCACTTCGGTGCAAACCTTTGACAATATTCACATCACGGGATCGGCTGTGGGGGTGACGGGCGCGAATGATGGGATGGTCCTGGGTACTACAGAGAGGCCCTACGTGAGCGGTACCTTGCAAATAGGCTCTCCGCAATTCGATTCCTACACCGGCTATTCCTGGCCGCTGGGCACCGGCACCAGCGGGGCCAGCTCCGGTTACGTCTACAATTTCACCCAGGTTATCGAATTCGATCCCGAAGGGGGCGTTTGGTACCAGCCCTCGGCATCGAGCGGCGTGGGAGTCAACGGCGATAACACCCGGTTTCAATACCTCGAGATGTGCGTCGTGCCCGCGAACGGGACGGTGGTCGCGAGCAGCTCGAATTGCGCGGCCATCCAGATCGATGGACTGACCGGGGTCAACCATATCTACCGCCCGTGAGCAATACCCAGAGCCGCAGTTATTCCGCATTCACCCTCGTGGAGGTGGTGCTGGCGCTTGGGGTTGTGGCGTTTTGCCTGCTCAGCGTGTTTGGGCTGCTGCCCATTGGCGTAAACAGCAACCATAACTCGCTCGAACAGACTGGCGCGGCGAATTTGGCGCGGGGCATTGTTGCGGATCTGCGGGCGACGCCCTCGGCCTCGGGCACCGGCTCGGTCACCAGCTATCTCTTCCAGATTCCTATTCCGTCGCCCACCGCTACACTGTCTATGTCCACCACGGGCACTACGGAGTCCCTCTACTTCCGCGAGGATGGATCGGTGGTCACGACGTTCGGGGAGCACCGTGCAGATCAACGATAGCAGCCGCGTGCTGGCATCGGAAAATCCGTACTACCGGGCGACGCTTACCTTTTTCCCGCCGTACAACAAGGGAGGCGCGGCTAATCCCAGCAAGAGCGCCACGACGGTATGGGTGCTGCTCACCTGGCCGGCGCTCGCGGACCCGATCGGGGCCGACCCGCCGGTCAATTTCTCGGGCTCGTACGAAATCGAGACAGCACTCAATAGAAACTAAGTGAAAAAGAGATTGCCAAATCCGGGAGGCGCCGCCGGCTTCACGATCGTCGAGATGCTGGTCTCGTGCGCGGTGCTGATCCTCATGGTGGCGATGATCGCCGAGCTGCTGAACGGAGCCACGATGGCGACCGGGGAGGGCCGCGCGCGCATGGACGAGGACACGCAGGCGCGGCTGATATTTGACCGGATGGCAAACGATTTCAACGGCATGTTCCGGCGCTCGGACGTGGATTACATTTTTTACGCGACGGCGGCCACCCTCCAAGCGCAGGCCACGGCTGTCAACGACGCGATGTACTTTTACGCGGAGGTGCCGGCGTACTACGACAGCTCGGCGGATGTCAGCAGCAGCTCGCAGAATACGACGGCGCTGGTCGGTTACCGGATCAATTATAACAGCACTTACTACCCGAGCGGCTACCCGGTGCTCGAACGGTTGAGCAAGGGACTGACCTGGGACGGCGCGGCCAGTGTCGGTGGAGGCAGCGCGCCGGGCGGGCCGATATTTCTGACCGGCAGCGGGGCCGGCACGCCATTTCAGCAGACATGGCTGGACCAAAACTGGGCCACAACCATCGGTTCGTATACCGCGCAGCCGCCCTACAGCAACGGGAGCGACCCGGATTACCATGTGCTGAGCGACCGGGTGCTCCGGTTCGAACTCGCGTTCCTGCTCAATGACGGGACCATTTCCACGATGCCGGTCATCAACCCGCAGATCACCCCTTCGGGAGTCCAGGTCAGCGGGACGGCGGCTCCGGGGCATGGCCCGTTCACACCCAATCCGTCGATGCCCACGTCGAGCAATCACGCTCCGAGTTACGGCAACGGTTCCCGTTGGTTCGACACCGTCAACAGCCGCGGGTTCATCTGCACCAGCTCGAGCCTCGGTTCGGTCAACGGCACGACAGTCGCGCAGTGGAATAACATCGGCATCCAGGATGTCGCGGCCGTTATCGTCGCCATCGCAGTGCTCGATGAGAACAGCCACAAGCTGATCCATTTGCAAGGCAACGTCGGCACATCCGAATCAAATCCCTACGTGAAACTGGCCGACTCGCTGGCCGATCCCGTGCAGCCCGCCACAGGGGCGATGAATGCCTCCGATCTGATGTCGCCAGCCTGGTCCAGCGTCATCAACTCCGGAACGTTCACAGCCAATGCCGGCGAGAACTTTGGCATGCCGCCCACCGCGGCGAAAAACGTGCGCGTCTACCAGCGATACTTTTACCTCAACAACAATCCGTAGTCGGAGGAAATCCCCATGAAAAAGCGTTTTCGTTCATTCCTTTACTCGAAGGATCGGCGGGGTGTTGCGCTCGTCATCACTCTTGCCTTTGTCGTCATGGTCACGGTGGTGATCGTGGCCTATTTCACGCGCACCATCAGCGAGACCCAGCTTTCGACGAACAGCGCCGGCCAGACCAAGGTCGATTTGTTCACCCAGGGCGCGGTCGATACAATCGTCGGCGACTTGCAGCAGGAAATTGCCGCGGGCTCGGTGGGGGTCACGCCCAGCCCGTCGCCACAGTCGGGTGTGATCTACAAGCCAACTGTTCCCCTCACCATGGTGCCATGGCGCACGGGCCTGGCGGCGCAGTCCAATCCCAACTGCGTCAACCTGGTGAAAGAAAGCCTGTTTCAAAACGGCGCGTCGGTTCCGTTTTATCCCAGCTCGGTATTAATCAATTCAACCAATGCGTACGGCGCCAGCACCAATTACCCGCCTCCGTCGCGCGCCTCGAACATTCCCTCGGACAAGGCGCTGTCGTTCAATGGCCGCTCGATTTCCCTCGAGCGCTGGAACAAGCCGCTGCTGATGCCGATCACGACCTCGACGGACTACACGCCTTCGGCCGCTTCGGGCACCACACCGAATGTTTATACGGCGCCGGACTGGATTTTGGTGACGCGGAGCGGCAGCAACCCCATCATCACATCCACCAATCAGACAATCGGGGGCAACCTGCAATGGTCCGGCACGGGCTCGAGCACGGTGGTGGGTCGCTACGCGTACAATGTTTACGACGAGGGTGGGTTGCTGGATATGAACGTGGCCGGCTACCCCGTTTCTCCTTCCACCACCAGCACCAACCAGTTCGCGCAACTGAAGCCCGGGCTTTCCTATGCCGACCTTACTCAGGTGGGACTTACCCAGCAGCAGGTGGATGCCGTCGTGGGCTGGCGCAACTACTCCTCGATGCAACTGAGTTCCGGTTCGTTCCCCAATTACAATAACGATACTTTTCCGGCAGCTTACGGGACCAACTACTATAACTACGTCGTTTCCAATAATAACGGGTTCCTTGGGGTCAGCGGGACTCTGGATACAGGCAACGGCTCCCAATCGTCCGCCGGGCAGACCGACCGGGCATTCGCCACACGCCAGCAGTTGATCGCATTCCTGCTCGATACGACTTCGACCAGCAACCAACCGAGTTATCTGAGCACCCTAAACGCGCTCCAGTACCTCGGCACGTTCAGCCGCGGCCTCAACCAACCATCCTATATCCGGTTGCAATCCACAAACTCAAACAAGACTCTTGATTACAATGCGAGCGTGCCAAAGCTGCTGCCAGGCGGCCAGACCGCGGGGGGCACCGTAAATACCGCCTCGCAGGGGGGCAACAGCTACGGAGGCCTGAATAGGGATGACCAGATCAACCCGAGTTTTCCAGGCTTAAGGGTAATCACTCCGTTTACCAGGAACGACGGCAGCACGGCCGTGGTGGGGGAGCCTCTCGTAAAGAGCCGCTTTCCTCTCGAGCGCCTCGCATGGGTAACCTACGAGGGACCGAGCGCAACTGTGATCCAGACTAGCGGCACCAATGACGCCAATATTCAGGCGCTTGTCAATTATGGCATCCCGTTGTCTTATCTCGAACAAGGCACTCCTCTGAATATCCAGAAGTATTTTGGACTGACCTGGGCGCCGGATCCCACTGATACCAACAGCGAGTGGCATTACAATGTCCACAACGGTCCCACCGGAAACTCAACCACCGGTCCCATCATGCTGACAGGCAGCCTCGCCGCGGTGACCAGTCCGCGGGAGCCCGATTTCTTCGAGTTGCTGAAGGCAAGCATCAATGCCGGCTGCCTTGGCAAGTCGCTGATCCCCTACAACGGGTTCATGGGCGCGGACAATCCGACACCGCCGGCAGGGGGAACACAGGGACCGCAGCCATACAACTATAATTACTATCTGGAATTCGATCTGGACGCCCAGGTCATCCAGATCGGCGTCAACATGATTACCCAATATCAGCCGGCAAATTTCCCGATTCGGGTCAATTTCAACGACGGTTCACCCGCGGCCTGGATGGGAACGACATCGAGCGTCGGCCACACCTTTGCCGGTGTTGCCAATCTTCCCTATCTTTACGAATTGCTGGCGGGGAATCTTCAGGTGGATCAACCATCTCCTCTTCCTTCGAATGGGAGGAACACTTATAACAACTCGGCAGGTTCGGGAACACCCGGCAACTCGGGCTATCCAACGGCGGCGAACGCCAACGGCAATATATCATCAACCATTACAAACAGCGGCCTTGCGGCCTGCTTGCAATTACCGGTGGTATGGAATCCCACGGACCCCGCGTGTCCCACCACCACGGCCACCGGCGCGAACACGACGGTCGAGGGCGCCAGCAATGGCAAATTCGGCGCGACTCCCATCGAAGTCCGGGTCGTTGCGGACAGTTGCGTACCCGATCAGACGAGTGACTATGTGAAGACGCAGACCTTTGGCAGCACGATCAATGCAAACAGCGTCTGGGGGTTCTTCGGCTATGGGCGTTCCAAAGGTACGACGGCGGGCGGAGGCTATGGCGAGTATTCGTGCAACGCCGATCCGACCTCGCCCGGTGATAGCAACGGGGGGACATCATCAGGGAACACCTGGTTTCGCGATACCAGTTCAACGATGTCGGGAGCGAACATCCAGCATTATCTCTGGACCCCGCCCGGCAGCAGTCCCACGAGTATTCCAACAACCTACGGTATCGACGAAATCGACATGACCCTCAAATCCGGCAGCGGTTATACCTGGTGTCCCGAGCCGGTGTTGCTGTATAAGTCGAGTCCGACAAATTCGGCGGGCAACCCGATAAATGCCAATTTCAGCGATCTCAATGGCAATGCATATAGAATCTCGGTTCCCAGTTACACTTTAATGGCCAGCGACCCCGCGACGAAAGGCTTTTTCGCGTTGAGTGGTTCCGGGTTGCCGTATATTTACAAATCCGTTCAGGGTCCTCAGTCGAATGCGCCAAATATGGGGTCAAGTGAACCGCAGGAAAAAGGAGGAAGCGCGCCAGCCAACGGCATCTACATTGGCCTCGAGCTGGGGGCCTTCCCCTACGCATGGTATTGTCCTGCGAATCTAAATACCGTATACAGTGGCACGATCGAAGGCGTGTCGGCGCAGCAGTCTTCCGGCTATTGCACGCGGTGTGTGCTAAGCGGCCAGTATAACCCTCCGGGCAACGATACCGACGGGTACATGACTTACCGGATGCAGTATCTCGATCCCGGTACCCAAAACTGGATTACCTACGATATGAAGTATGGGAAGGTCAGCAATGACCAGGTCCAGAACGGCCTTGGGACAGCCCTGACGACCACCGCCGGCAACGAGTCCACCTTGCTTTGCGGCTTTGAAAACAACCAGGGTGGGGAGGAGGGTTATTGGGCCGGCTGCACCGATCCGAGGACAAGCCGGTTCGGCTTTTTCTGGTCGAGCACCCAGGGGAACACCAATATAGGCAGCAGTCAGAATGCCTCCATTGACAGCAACGGCAACACCGCGACCCCGCCGCCCGGTCCGGAAATGGAATTAGTTTGGGGACAGAATGGAGGTTACGCCTGGGCACAGGAGGATTCGGTGGCCCAGGGCTGGATCGATCCTGGCAATGCGATTCTCTACACGATGCGGCCGGATGCCCAGGCTGGTCATTTTTTCTGTGCACAGTCCAATGACAATGACGACGGCTGGCCTTACTACAATCCGGGAAATCCGACCGGCCAGGGTGTCACGCTGCAGCCAGAGACCAACGCCACTGGGCAAAACAATGGTTGGATGGCTTTCGTCTATTCGGATAACCACAATGGCACCACCAGCACATTTAACGGTGCTTACACCGGGCTGGCTCCAGAGCTTCTCGAGCAGAATAATACCGACATCTTTTTCGAGCCCGTCCGTTTCTATGGCGCATTGACTGGCGCGGACAACGGCGATGCCAATGCCAGCACTCCCAATTACTTTGCCGATCCGGATGGTATTGTCCGGCGCGCCATGGGCGCCTTCGTTCCAAGCGGCATCAAAACTTCACCCAGCACTGATAAGACCTTGTCCGGATCAGTCTATCCCTCCGCGGCGACCACCGTGGGCCTGCCAACGGCCCGGGTATTTTCCTGGAATCCCAACGACAGCGCCGGTCCAACCGGCGCGGCGGATCCCACGATCAATCCGTTGTCGCCGCGGGTTCTGGCTAATAACCAGAGCCAGCCGCCGACACTGACGGTCACGAACCAGGCGCAAAGCCGCCCTTACTTCCTGCATCGTCCGTTCCGCTCGGTAGCCGACATAGGGTATGTTTTCTCCGATACCCCGTGGCGAAACATGGACCTCTTTACGGCGGAAAGCGGCTATTCTGCTCTCCTGGATGTATTCTGCGTCAATGACGAGACGGGAGAGCCCAGCGGCCTGGTGGCCGGCAAGGTCAATCTCAATACCCGCCAGCAACCGGTGCTCCAGGCCATTTTCGCCGGGGCCTATATGGACCCGGCGCAGCCGGGCCTGACATTGTTGACCGGCGGCACCCAGGTCGGCTTGACGGCTTCCCTGTCCGGCACGCTTGCCGAGGCGCTTGTCGCCCGCACTTCGGACACAAACAATATCATCAACGGCACGGGGCCGCTTGAAAACATGAGCGACCTGATAGGGAAATGGGTTGCAAGCAAGGCCATCGTTCCCCTAAGCGGGCTTCAGAACAGCCAGGGTGTGCTAGCGAGTAATATATTTTTTGATGGCAAGCTATCATATGCCGGCTTCAGCGGAGGGGTGTGGAATAACCAAGGCGAGAGCATCAGTTTGATGCACGGGCCGGTTGCAAATAGTATCGAGAATTTCTCGAGCTCAAATGGCGCAGTGGTAAGCACCGGCAGCAACCTGCCGGAGGACGTGTATTCCGCGTATTCCGACTATGGTCAGTTTAGCAATCCAAGCAACTTGAATGGAGGGCTGCAAACCGCGGGCACTATCGAGCGTTTCCGCGAGGCGCCCATCCGCGCGCTGTCGAGTGTGGGTCAGACCCGGGTCTGGAACCTGCTGATCGATGTCATTGCGCAAACGGGCCGTTATTCGCGATCGACGACCAACCCGGCCAGCTTCATTGTCGAGGGCGAACAGCGCTACTGGGTCCACGTGGCGATCGACCGCTTCACCGGACAGGTTCTTGACAAGCAGGTGGAAGTAGTAAAGGAGTGACCACGGTGAAAAGGTTCCTCATCCCCATCCTCCTCGGGGCAATCCCCCTTTCTTTGCTGGCGCAGTCGCCCAAGGCGAGTCCGACGCCGCCCTCACCGCCATTTTTGAATCGGGCTCCGGCATTATCCCAATGGTTGATTACCATCAAAGCTAGCGCTACCGCGAACATATCGGGCTCCGATCAATCTTCTGGCGACGACTCCGATAACTCGGGAGCCGGCACTTCCGGGAGCGATTCGCAGGCCCAGGCACAACCGAGTGCTCCGCCGGTGTTGACGCTGGTAACCAAGGACAAGGATGTGGTTTTTGAGATCCAGACTACGGAGATGGGTGGAAGATTTGACATCTGGCATTTCGGGGGAGCCACGGCGGTGAAAGCCGGCACCGGACCGTGGAATTTAGTGCCCGGTTTGGGCGGCAGTTTCGAGACGCCCGACTATTCCAAGGAGGATTTTTCGGGGCTCGACTGGCTCTCCGCGAGCAACTGGGCCGGCAAACAGGATGTCATGGGATTTCACTGCCTCATTTTCAAAGGCAAGGCTGTGACTTCGCAGACCTCGAAGCAAGGGCCGGGCGAGAGTGAGGAGCACCCGCAAAGGGGTGAGGAGCCGGTCACCGCATACATTGACGACCAGACGCGCCTGCCCATTGTCGTGGTATACAAAGTCAGGGGAGACGAGCGCACGCTGGCGCGAATCTATCAATACCGTCCCACTCCACAGCCGCTTACCGTGCCGCCGGAAATTCTGGGTCTGCTGAAGGACTACCAAACCTCCCAGCGCGCCGAGGCCGTGGCGGGTCCTCCTCTTTAAGTTCCAAGCTGTGCGCGGGCCGGTTCGCGTTCGTTCGCCGGCGCGCGCCGGTCGTTTCCCCCGCCAGAAACATGCCATCGGCAAAGCATGAACATGCGACGCCGGCGCCGGGCAATTTCCTTGTGCGGACTCGACCGTGAAATTATCGCCGGGAATGGCTCTTTTTCGAACTAAATCCTGTTTTATCGCGCTGGTTTTCGCTTGTTTTATTACGGGGCGGTTGGCGCGCGGCCAGACCATTTCCATCGACGGGAAACAGGCCGGGAGAACGTTCGATGGCGTGGGCATGATCAGTGGCGGAGGGGGAACTCGAGGCTCCTCATCGATTACCCCGAACCGTATCGCAGCCAGATTCTCGATTACCTTTTCAAACCCGGCTACGGCGCCAGCCTGCAATGCTTCAAGGTCGAGATCGGCGCCGACATGGATTCGACCGATGGCTCCGAGGCGAGCCACATGCACACCGCCAACGATGAGAATTACAATCGCGGCTACGAATGGTGGATGATGGAGCAGGCCGTCGCCCGGGACCCCGCCATCAAGCTCGCGGCGCTGTCGTGGGGCGCGCCGGGATGGATTGGCCAGTACTGGTCGCGCCCGATGATCGATTACATCATCAAATGGCTCCAGCACGCCCGGTCCGATCACGGGCTGACCATCGATAACGTGGGCGGACGCAACGAGCGCGGCTACGACATGGGGTGGTACAAGCAATTCAAGGATGCCTTGCAAGCCGCCGGCCTCTCCTCGATCAGGGTCGTCGCCTCGGACGACTGGAACAACAAATGGGGCGTCGCCACCGATATGAGAAAGGATCCCGCGTTCGGCGCCGCGATCGATTGCGTGACCTTCCACACTCCGCACGAGGGGGGCTATCCCACCGCCGACGCCCTTTCCCTGGGCAAGCCGCTCTGGGCCGGCGAAGATCACTTCGACAATAATCCCGGCTGCAAGGAAATGGCCCGCAGCCTCATCCGCAATTATGTCTGCGGCAAGGTCACCTCGAGCATCTACTGGCCCATCGTCAGCGCCATGTACGACAATCTGCCGTACGACAACATTGGCCTCATCAAATGCAACCAGCCATGGTCGGGCAACTATACCGTCACGCCCTCTCTCTGGGTCATGGCTCACACGGCCCAGTTCACCCGGCCCGGCTGGCAGTACGTTGACAGCGGCTGCGGCTTCCTGGCCGGCGACACCACCGGCAATCACGGCAGCTATGTGACCCTCAAATCCCCGGACGGCTCGGCCTACAGCGTCATCGCCGAGACGGTGGACGCCACCGCGCCGCAGACCGTTTCCTTCGTTGTGTCGAATCTGCCCGCAGCGCCGCTTCACGTCTGGGCGACCAACCTCAATTCGGACAAACCGTCCGACTGGTTCGTCCATCAGCCCGATGCGGTCCCGCCGGCGGCTCGTATTCGGTGACGCTGCAACCGGGCTCCGTGTACAGCCTGACCACCACTACCGGCCAGGGCAGGGGCGATGCCGCTCCCGCCGCCGCGGCCCCGTTCCCTTTTCCCTACGCGGACGATTTCCAGAACTACGCCCTGGGCCGGATGCCGAAGTACTTCTCCGATATGTATGGCTCCTTCGAGATCGTGCCGGCCGGCGGCGGCAGGCCGGGCAAGGCGCTGCGGCAGATGGCCCCGGCCAAACCGATATCGTGGAAAAACACCGCCAGCCGGCCCTTCACCATGATCGGGGATTTGGCGTGGAAGGATTACAAGGTCTCATGCGATGTCCTCGAGGAGACGCCGGGCTCCGTGGACATCATTGCCCGTCTTGGAAAACTGGACGACCGGGATACGGGGAAGTCGTACGTCCTGCGTGTTTCGGACAGTGGCGAATGGGCCATCATCAAGGCCGCGAGCAAGGGCAGGGAAACCAAGCTGGCCTCCGGCACGGCGCCCGCGCTGGGCAACAATGAGTGGCACAACCTCGCCTTGACCTGCGACGGCGGCACCCTGACCGCGCAGATCGACAATGCCACGGTGGGAACCGCGTCGGATTCCAGCGTTCAGCACGGCATGGCGGGCCTTGGGGTTGTCGGTTACCGGGCGGCCCAGTTTGCAAACTTCAAGATTGAACCCGCTGGGCCGGGGCCGGCACGTTAGAGGCCGTTCGAGCTGGGGAAACCCAAATGGTTTCTTGGAATTGGAAAAACCTGAAAAAAACGCAGGCATAAACCAAATTCGCGGTGTAGGGTCCCGCGCCGTTCAATTTTTTTTGATAAATCGTTCAACAAGTCCTGACACCCCAAGTGTTCTCCCCTAAAAGATCTCGAGTGCGAAATGGCCTGTATTCATGCAGGCGGCAGGAAGCATCTTGTGAGATAATATCGGCATTGGAACAAGCGAATGAGGGGATTGGGGAGCGCATGTTCAACGATATGAATTGCAAGATCATTGAATTGTCCTCCACCGGATAATAAAAATTGTATTATCTGAGGGCCGTCGGATTCCCAGTCCCAACACCCAGCCGCCCCCCAACAACCCAGCATTCCCAGCCCAGCCGCGTCAATCGGCGCGCCCCAACACGTACATGGATTCCCAAATATTTACTCCCATGAAGACTCCCTCTTCCTCTCGTTCCAAGTCGGCTCCCAAGCTCCGGGGCATTTCAAGTATCCGAATGCTCGGGCTCCTTGGCACTGCTCTGGCGCTCGTCTCCACACTGCAAATGGCGCACGCCGCCACCGACACCTGGAGCGGAAGTGGATCGGGCGGCAATTGGACCACCAACGGCAACTGGACCTTTTCTCCCAACGTGAGCACGGTGAGCGCCTACGACAGCCTGGTCTTTCAAGGCACAACCGAGTTGACCAACACCAACAACTTTACGGCTGGCACGGCGTTTGACGGGATTACGTTTTTGGCCGGTTCGGGCACCTTCAACCTGATGGGCAACGGCATCCTGCTCTCAGGGCAGATCAACAACTGGGTCACTTCGGGCACCAGTTCCTGGACGCCGGGCGTCATCAACAATTCCACCTCCGCGGTGACCATCAACGTCCCGCTGACGCTGGATTGGGGCAACTATGCGTTTGCCAATACCAACTTGACGGGGAGCATTGCCATCGACGGTGGATTGACTGCAAATACGGGCGGCGTGGCCGTCTTTGGCGGCACCGGCTCGCCGATCACCACCACGGCTGGCTCCGGTTTGATTAACACCACCCTGACGGTCGATCCCAATACCGGCCTGATTAATAACTTGAACGGCGCGGGCCTCCTCGGCAGCAGCGGGACCGGGAACCTATTTGCGCTGTTGCCTCTGGCAACAGTCAGCGGCGGGCAGGTCGTGGCTTACGGGTCCAGTTCGTATGACAGCCTCAACGCCGGCACGACGACGATTCCGAATGGCGCCGACAACAACGTTCTGCTGAACGGAAATTCCACAAGCACGACCTATACGACGGCGGCCAGTAGCGTTACCGATGTCAACACGATCACCGCGGCGACCGGCACCAACACGCTGACGGTCTCTGGCACGCTGGTCTTCGGCGCGGGCGCGGCAGACAGCGTGGGCGGCCTTTATGTGACCGGCGGCTCGAACCACCAGGTCTTCACCTTCAACGCCACGGGCGCGACCAACGCCGTCACCGCAGGTACCACGGCCGCGGGCGGCACCATTGTGATTGCCGTTAACTCGGTGCCGGCCCAGACGAGCAACGAGGTGGAAAACAACGAGCAGATCCAGAACAACGCCGCGGGCGGCCCGGTGACGTTGATCAAGACCGGCCCCGGTTCGATGTATTTCAACAACGCAACCCAGGGTCCGGATATCAACAGTTACAGCGGCGGCACCTACGTGGACCAGGGTTGGCTGCAGGGCAATGCGACCGGCGTCTTTGGCACGGGCCCCATCTACGTGGCTGGCGGCGCGACACTTTACCTTGAGACCAGCCAGTCGAATGCCCTCTACCTCTCGCCCGGATTGGGAGACAACACCAACCAAGGTTCCATCAAGTTTGCCAATAACAGCCAGGTCCAGTCGGGCGTGCTTACGCTGCTAGGTGCGCCGGTGACGAGCGCTCCGGGTGACAGGATGTCGCTGAACGATGCGGGCGCGACGATCAATTTTACCAACCAGGTTACCGGCGCCGGCACCCTGGACGTAGCCACGCAGGTTACCAGTGCTACGACGATATTCGAGCTCGATAACACGACCGGCAATGCAAACAACTGGACCGGCGGCACAATTATCGAGAGTGCCGGTGGCTCGGACCGGGTGATCTTGCAGGATGGCTTCAACAACCAGATTGGCGCCAACAACGGCACTTCCGCGGGCAACATGACCTTCACCGCGGCCAGCACCAACACCGGCTCGCTGACCTTTGACCTGGACGGTCATAATGACACGGTGGGCGCGCTGATTACCAACGGCGTCGCGAACACCTCCGGTGTTTACGTTAACAACAGCGCCGGAACCACGGCAACGCTGACCATTGGCGACAACGGGGGCACAGGAACCTTCAATGGCATTATCGAGAACACCAGCTCGGCCCTAAGTATCATCAAGACCGGGACCGGCACGCAGACGCTGGGTGGAGTGAACACCTACACCGGCAACACCACCATCAACAGCGGCACGCTGGCATTGACAGCGGCCAACGGCGGCAATGGCGCGCTTGCCTCGCCCTCAGTCACAGTCAATTCCGGGGCGACATTGGTTCTCGGCAACAACGACACCCTGGGCTATACCGTTGGCAGGAACGTGCTGACCATCAATGACGGCACGGTTATGGTAACCACCTCGACCGACCGCGATACGTTTCAAAATCTCGTGACCATGAACGGAGGCACCATCAGTGCCGCCGGCGCGGGCAATTCCGGCGGGGCCTATTCTTGGGACGCGCAGAGCGGCAATCTGCTCAATGCCACCTCGGACGCGAGCGGCAATCCGGCGGTGATCAGCGCGGCAACGGCGGTGCAATCCAGCGTGACGCAGATATTCTCGGTTTCGCGCGGCACCGATGTGGCGGGATTCTCGCCGGATTTGACCATTTCGGGAGCAATTTCCAACTATACTGCCGGCGGCGGAACCAACGGCCTGATCATCACGGGCAGCGGCAACGGTGGCATCACGGTGATGTCGGGGGCCAACACATTTACCAGCCTGACACAGATACAGAACGGCATCGTCAATTACCAGAATTCCACGGCCTTCGGGACTGATGGCGCGATCACGGTCAGCAGCACGGCTACGCTGCAGGTGCAGGGGAACATTACTGGCGGCAGCAAGGCGTTGACCATCGGCGGGGCGGGCGATACGGCGCTGGGGGCCACCGGCGTGGTGGAAAGCGTGAGCGGGGCCAATAGTTACGCCGGGCCGGTTACACTGAGTGGAAACAGCACAATCGCCGCGGATGCCGGCTCGCTTGCCTTGAGCGGGCCAATCGGCGACGGAGGCAGCGGTTACGCTGTGACCACGGCGGGCGCGGGCACGATCACTCTGAGCGGCAGCAGCACTTACCTTGGAAATACCAATGTTGGGAACAGCCTCCTCATCGTCACCGGCTCGCTCAACGAAGCGGGCAATGTGGTACTTTCCAACGCCACTGTGGGTTCGGTGCTGGCGGGGACCGGCAATGGCACAAGCTCCGGGGTGATGGGTAATGTCACGGTGCCGGCAAACAATGGCTCGATTATCTCGAGGATCGCCCCCGGCATCACCGGGACCAACAACTCGATTGGCGAACTGACCATGTCCAGCCTGACCATGAACGGCGGACAACTGGTGCTGGCTCTCACCAATGCGACCACGCCGGGTGTGACTTACAGTTTCATCAACGTAACCGGCTCGCTGACCCTGCCCACTACCTGGTCTGTGTCGCCTTCACTGGGGGCTGAGGCTGGCGTCTATACGGTATTGACTGGCGGCACCTCGAATATCGGCGCCGGCGCCGCCCTGCCCTCAATTAACAATCCACCGGGCGGTCCCCTGGTGCGTCCCGCTATTTACACGCCGATGTTCTCGGGCAATTCTCTGCAACTGGACGTTACGGGAGGCGCCGCCTCGATCATCTGGAGCGGCAGCAACGGCAGCGGCGGCAACGCGATCTGGGATGTGGCCACCACGCAAAACTGGAATGACAGCTCGGCTTCTGCTCCGACAGGCCAGTTCTTCGATGGGGACGCGGTCACTTTTGACGACACGGGAAGCAATACCAACATCACCATCCAGCCCGGCACCAACGGCGAAACTACCGTCATACCCAGCGCGATTACTGTAAGCGCCAACACCGTCAATTACACCATCGGCGGCAACCCGATCAGCGGCGCGACCGGCCTCCTCAAGTCGGGCAGCGACACCCTCACCCTCACCGGCGCCAACACATTCACCGGCGCGACCACCCTTTACGCCGGCATCATCAATTACCAGAACGGCACGGGCTTCGGCACGGACAGCGCGATTACCATCGCCACCGGATCGAGTGCGACCATTCAGGTTCAGGGTGGCGTCTCTGGCGGCAGCCAGACTCTTACCCTCACAGGCGCGGGAGCCCCCGGCGGCACCGGCGCCCTCGAGAACGTCAGTGGCGCCAACAGCTATGCCGGCCCGATTAGCCTGACGGGCAATACCACCATCTCCTCCGACGCCGGAACGCTTGCCCTGGCTGGTTCGATCACGGGCGCCGGCAATACCCTCACGCTGGTCGGAGCCGGCAGCGGTAGCATTGGAGGCGGCATTGGCACGAGCGGGGGAGGCCTGACAATGAATAGCACCGGGCTGTGGACCCTTGGCGGCAACAGTACTTATACCGGCAACACCGCGATCAACAGCGGCACGCTTACGATCACCGGCGCGCTCGGCAATACCGCTGTGAATCTTACCGGCGGCATCTTGAACCTCCAGAACGCCAGCGCCATCAGCCAGAACACCCTCACTGTCGATGGCGGCGTTCTGAACGATAATGTTGCCAACGGCATCGCCGGGTCCGCGGCCCTGGACATCGACGCCGGAGTCACCACCTTCACGGTCTCCAACAGCTACACCGGCGCGACCTACATCGGCGATGGCGCTGTCCTGAACATTTCGTCCCTGGCCTCCGGGGGTACCAATAGCGGCATCGGCTCGGCGAGTTCGGCCGCGGCCAATCTCGAACTCGACGGCGGCGAACTGGTCTTCACCGATACCGCCGCCAGCCAGACCATCACCACCAACCGCGGATTTACGCTCACGCAAAACGGCGGCACGATTGGCCTCATCTCGGGCTCCAGCACCTCCATCGCGTTTAGCGGAGCCATTGCTTTCGCCGGCAATGGCGGCCCGGCCACGCTGACCCTGACCGGCTCGGATGCATACGACTTGAATCCCACCGGCCAGACCCTTTCCAGCACCATTACCGATGACGGCACCGCGCCCACTTCCATCGTAAAAACCGGAGACAACGCCTGGGCTCTTAGCGGCAACAATAGCTTTAGCGGCGGCATGACCATCGAGCAAGGCCGGGTGAGGATCAATTCATTCGTTGCCGCCCTGGGCTCTGGCCCGGTGACCGTCGATACCAGCGGCCAGCTCTATCTGGACGTGGCTGGCACTTACAATAACAACATCTCACTTTCCGGCAGCGGCGTTGCTGAGCTCGAGACATCCTCCACCGCCGCCATCACCGGCACCGGCTATAACGGCGCGCTGCGGATAGCGACCAGCGGTGTCGTCCTCGGGGGGACAGTGACGCTGGATGGCAACACGCGCGTCACCGCCCGTGGCGGCAATGGCACGATCAGTGGCCCAATCACGGATAACAGTGACGGCTACTCCATCGAGTTCGGAAACTCGACCACCAGTACCGGCCAGATCACGCTCTCCAACACCAACAACTTCTGGGGCGGCGGCACCATCGTCAGTTCGGGTACCGTCAGCGTTGGCGCCAGCAGCACCGCTTCGTCGGGCGTCATTCCGCACGGCGCCGGCGCCGGCAACGTCACCATCAACGGCGGCGACAGCCTTAGCGACCCCTTTAACTCCGTGCTCAACCTCGCCGCCTTCAACCTGACCATCAACGGCCTGATATCCGCCGGCTCCACGGGCCAGGATATTGTCACCGATAACGGTGCGGGCGCATCCACGCTGAGCGTTGGGGATAACGACGCAGGCGGGACCTACGCCGGCATCATCGAGAACGGCACCAACGGGGCGGGCATCCTCAGCCTCACCAAGATTGGTTCCGGCACCGAAGTGCTGGACGGCGCCAATACTTATTCAGGTCTGACCAGCATCAATGGAGGCGATCTGACGCTTGGCAACGCAACCGCCATACCCACCGGCGGGAACATTACGTTTGGCGGCGGCACGCTTCAGTACAGCTCCACCAATCAGGTCGACTACTCGTCGCACATTCTTAACAGCACCAGCGCCATTTCGATTGATACGAACGGCCAGAATGTCACCTACGCATCGAGCCTGGCATCGAGCAATACCGGCGGCCTGACCAAAGCCGGCAGCGGCACGCTGACCCTTGGCGCCACCGAGAACTACACTGGCGCCACCGATGTGACGGCAGGCGCATTGAATGTCACCGGCGCGTTGAACGGCTCATCCAGCACCACGGTAACCGATGCCACGCTGGAAGGCACCGGTTCCATTGCCAACGGAGTGACCATCGGGAACGGCTCGAATGCGGCCGGCAGCGCCGTCTTCGTCCCCGGTTCGTTGAGCCTCACCGGCACGTTCACGCTGACCAGCGGGACGGTGTCGATCCTCTCCGATGGCGATTACGTCTTCACCCTGAACAGCACGACCGGCGTCGGCTCTCAGTTGATCGCCCAGGGTGTCAGCCTGGATCCGGATTCCGAATTCACGATGAACGACCTTGCCGCTCCGGGCGGGGCGACGCCGGGCACTGTGTTCACCGTTATCGATACCGCCAACGGCATTACCGGCACCTTCGGCAACCTGCCCAACGGCGACCTCTTCAGCTACAACCAGAACGACTACCTGGCGAACTACAACGGCAACCAGTTGACGCTGACGGTGGTGCCCGAACCGGCCACATGGGGCCTGATGATTTCCGGGCTCGGCATGCTCATCGGGTTGCAGAGAATGCGCAAGCGCAAGTCGATCTCCTGATCGGCTGCCTGAAAAAAGTCATGCCTCTTCGGCCATCGCGGGCCGGAGAGGCATCTTTTTTTCCGGCGATACCCGATGCAAATTCCACCGCCCTCTCGCTCCCCCGGTTCTACGGGCGGGCTTGACGTACGGCGCGGCGCCATGGATATTCCGCGCAGGAATGATTTCCACGCCGCTTTCTGAAAACTGGGAATTCGTGCGCCAGGGATTGGCGGACCCATGGGAAGCATGGCGCGAGGAGGCCGGTGTGGTGGGCGCCGCCGTGCCAAGGCAGCGAATGGCGATGCGGTTGCCTCCCGGCAGACCGTCTGGCTTTCCAGGGGATAAACGGCAAGTGGGAACCGGCTCCCCCGAGGTCCGCCATGAGGAACTCGATCGGTGGATTGAGGGCTCTATAAAGTTTGCTCGGCATTGTTTGTTGGGGGAACGCATGTTCAACGATATGAATAACAAGATCATTGAATCCTTCTCAACGGGATAATAAAAATTGCATCGTCTGACGGTAATCAGATCCCCGCCGCCGCGAATTTTCCCTGACCCCAAGCTCTCAGCCCCAACACCCAGCCCCCCCAAAAAACCCCAGCATTCCCCAGCCCAGCCGCGTCAATCGGCGCGCCCCAACACACACATGGATTCCCTAGTATTCACTCCCATGAAAACTCCCTCCTCCTCTCGTTCCGCGATGACTCCCAAGCTCCGGGGCATTTCAAGTATCCGAATGCTCGGGCTCCTTGGCACCGCTCTGGCGCTCGTCTCCACACTGCAAATTGCCCGCGCCGCCACCGACTCCTGGAGCGGAAGTGGAGTGGACGGCAACTGGCAAACAAGCGGCAACTGGACCTTTTCTCCCGGCGTGAGCACGGTGAGCGCCTCCGACAGCCTGGTCTTTCAAGGCACAACCGAATTGACCAACACCAACAACTTTACGGCTGGCACGGCGTTTGACGGGATTACGTTTTTGGCCGGTTCGGGCACCTTCAACCTGATGGGCAACGGCATCCTGCTCTCCGGGCAGGTCAACAACTGGGTCACTTCGGGCACCAACTCCTGGACGCCGGGCGTCATCAACAATTCCACCTCCGCGGTGACCATCAACGTCCCGCTGACGCTGGATTGGGGCAACTATGCGTTTGCCAATACCAACTTGACGGGGAGCATTGCCATCGATGGTGGATTGACTGCAAATACGGGCGGCGTGGCCGTCTTTGGCGGCACCGGCTCGCCGATCACCACCACGGCTGGCTCCGGTTTGATTAACACCACCCTGACGGTCGATCCCAATACCGGCCTGATTAATAACTTGAACGGCGCGGGCCTCCTCGGCAGCAGCGGGACCGGGAACCTATTTGCGCTGTTGCCTCTGGCAACAGTCAGCGGCGGGCAGGTCGTGGCTTACGGGTCCAGTTCGTATGACAGCCTCAACGCCGGCACGACGACGATTCCGAATGGCGCCGACAACAACGTTCTGCTGAACGGAAATTCCACAAGCACGACCTATACGACGGCGGCCGGTAGCGTTACCGATGTCAACACGATCACCGCGGCGACCGGCACCAACACGCTGACGGTCTCTGGCACGCTGGTCTTCGGCGCGGGCGCGGCAGACAGCGTGGGCGGCCTTTATGTGACCGGCGGCTCGAACCACCAGGTCTTCACCTTCAACGCCACGGGCGCGACCAACGCCGTCACCGCAGGTACCACGGCCGCGGGCGGCACCATTGTGATTGCCGTTAACTCGGTGCCGGCCCAGACGAGCAACGAGGTGGAAAACAACGAGCAGATCCAGAACAACGCCGCGGGCGGCCCGGTGACGTTGATCAAGACCGGCCCCGGTTCGATGTATTTCAACAACGCAACCCAGGGTCCGGATATCAACAGTTACAGCGGCGGCACCTACGTGGACCAGGGTTGGCTGCAGGGCAATGCGACCGGCGTCTTTGGCACGGGCCCCATCTATGTGGCCGGCGGCGCGTCACTTTACATTGAGACCAGCCAGTCGAATGCCATCTACCTTTCGCCTGGTTTGGGAGACAACGGCAACGTTGGCAATATCAAGTTTGGCAATAACAGCCAGGTTCAGTCGGGTATCTGGACCTTGCAGGGTGCGCCGGTAACGAGCGCTCCGGGTGACAGGGTGGGGCTGACCGATGCGGGCGCGACGATCGATCTTACCAACCAGATTACCGGTCCCGGTACCCTGGATGTAGCCACGCAGGTTACCAGTGCTACGACGATATTCGAGCTCGATAACACGACCGGCAATGCCAACAACTGGACCGGCGGCACCATTATCGAGAGCAACGGTGGCTCGGACCGGGTGATCCTGGAGGATGGCGCCAACAACCAGATTGGCGCCAACAACGGCACCTCCGCGGGCAACATGACCTTTACGGACGCCAGCACCAACACCGGCTCGCTGACCTTTGACCTGCACGGCAATAGTGACACGGTGGGTGCGCTGATCACCAACGGCGCCGCGGACACCTCCGGTGCTTTCGTTAACAATAGCCAGTCCGGTGCGGTCACGCTGACGATTGGCGACAACGGTGGCACCGGGTCGTTTGGCGGTGTCATCGAGCAGATCGGCGGCGGCGCGCTGACTCTCATCAAGACCGGGACCGGCACGCAGACGTTGACCAATGGCGCCAGTTCCTTCACCGGCAATGTGACCGTTCAATCGGGCACGCTGACGGAGTCCGGCCAAGGCACCAACAGTGGCAACACCTCACTGGGTAGCGACGCGAGCGCTGGCCGCACGGTCACGGTGGACACCGGCGCCACGCTGGATTTTGGAAACAACAACGCCTTCGGCAGCGGCCAGGCGGGCGCTGCGAACATTCCGTCGGTCACCGTGGGCGCGACGAATAATACCGGTGGAACGCTCTTTGCCGGCAATTACACCCCGCTGGGCGCATTGAACCTCAATGGAGCGACCATGACGGGCAACTTCGCTGGCAACAGCAGTTATCAGGCGTACCAGTTGCTGGGGACGGTTACAGTTGCCGGCACCGCGGCGTCAACCATCTCCGAGAGCAATGCGAATGTCGGCGTCAACCTGACCGGCACCACGGGGACGACATTCAATGTGGGACAAACGGGCGCCGTGGGCGGCGACCTGATCATCACCACGCATTTGCAGAATGCCTCGAACGATTTTGCCCAAGCCCCTGCCGGACTCACCAAGACCGGCTTGGGCACGCTGGTATTCGAGGGGACCAATAACTACACCGGCGCGACCAATATCAATGCAGGCATTATCAATTACCAGAATGGCCAGGCCTTTGGCGGCAGCAGCGCGATCACGGTGGCCAATAACGCAACCGCACAGGTGCAGAATAACGCCGTTGGCGGCAGCGGGACATTGAGCATCATTGGCACCGGCGCGTCGAACGCGACTGGCGCTCTTGAAAGCGTCAGCGGCGCCAATAGCTACGCGGGCCCCATCATTCTGGCCGGCAATGCGACAATCGCGGCCGACGCCGGCTCGTTGACCTTGAGCGGGTCGATCGGCGATGGAGGCAGCGGTTACGCAGTGACCACGGCGGGCGCGGGCACGATCACTCTGAGCGGCAGCAGCACTTACCTTGGAAATACCAATGTTGGGAACAGCCTTCTCATCGTCACCGGCTCGCTCAACGAAGCGGGCAATGTGGTACTTTCCAACGCCACGGTGGGTTCGGTGCTGGCGGGGACCGGCAACGGCGTGAGCTCCGGGGTCATGGGTAATGTCACGGTGCCGGCAAACAATGGCTCGATTATATCGAGCATTGCCCCGGGCATCACCGGGACCAACAACGCGATTGGCGAACTGACCATGTCCAGCCTGACCATGAACGGCGGACAACTGGTGCTGGCTCTCACCAATGCGACCACGCCGGGTGTGACTTACAGCTTCGTCAACGTAACCGGCTCGCTGACCCTCCCCAGTTCCTGGTCTGTGACGCCTTCACCGGGGGCTGACGCCGGCGTTTATACGGTATTGACCGGCGGCACCTCGAATATCGGCGCCGGCGCCGGGGTGCCCACAATTAACGTTCCAGGGAGCGATCCCCTGGTGCGTCCCGCTATTTACACGCCGGTGTTCTCGGGCAATTCTCTGCAACTGGACGTTACGGGAGGCGCAGCCTCGATCATCTGGAGCGGCAGCAATGGCAGCGGCGGCAACGCGATTTGGGATGTGGCCACCACGAAAAACTGGAATGACAGCTCGGCTTCTACTCCGACAGGCCAGTTCTTCGATGGGGACTCGGTTACTTTCGACGACACGGGAAGCAACGGCAACATCACCGTCCAGCCCGGCACCAACGGGGAGACCTCCGTGTTGCCTGGCGGGGTCACGGTCAGCGCCAATACCGTCAACTACAGCATCGGCGGCAACCCGATTTCGGGCGCGACAGGCCTGTTGAAGACCGGGAGCGACACCCTGACCTTGAGCGGCGCGGACAACTTCACCGGCGCCACGACGGTCAATGCCGGCATCATCAACTACCAGAATGGAACGGCTTTCGGCACCGACAGCGCCATTACCTCTGCCAGCGGGGCGACGGTGCAGGTGCAGGGTGGGATCACCGGCGGCAGCGAGCCGCTGGGTATCGGAGGCAGCGGGGCGGTGGGAGCCAATGGCGCACTTGAAAACGTAAGCGGCGCCAACAGCTATGCTGGTGCCATCACGATGAGCGCCACCTCGACCATCGCAATCGATGCCGGCAGCCTGACCCTCAGCGGCGCCATCGGCGACGGCGGTCTTGGTTACGGTGTCAACAAGGTGGGTACCGGCACGTTGACCTTCAAGGGGGCGAATACGTTCACCGGCCCGACAAACGTCAGCGCCGGCATCCTCAACTATCAGAACGGCACGGCCCTCGGGACCAACAGCGCGATCACTGTCGCCAGTGGCGCGGCCATCCAGATTCAGGGTGGCATCACCAGCGGCGCGCAAACGCTCACCCTCTCCGGTACCGGCGCTTCCGGCGCGACTGGCACGGTGGAGAACGTCAGCGGGGCCAATACGCTGGCCATGCCCATCGTCCTTGCCGCGGACCCGGTCATTTCCTCGGACGCGGGTTCGCTGACCATCTCCGGTGGCGTGACTGGCTCGGCAGACCTCTTCCTGGCAACCAATAACGGCACGATCACCGTCCAGACCAACCCGATCAATAACGCCGGCGGCCTGACCAACGATGGCACGGGTCCCGGCGCGGTGAGCATCACGGGCGGCGTCGGCTCGAACGTGACCGGCATCACGGAAAGCAGCACCGGCTCCTCGCTGACGATCAGCGGCGGCACCGGCCTGACGGTCAACAACAGTGGCATCACGCTTGCCAATAATAACACCGCGGGCAGCGCCACCTTGACGGTCTCCAGCCAAATCATCGGCTCGGGCAACCTCGAGCTGAACAATAACAGCGCTGTTTCCAACGGCATCACGCTCTCCGGGACCAATATCAACAACACCGGCTCGATCACCAATGGCGGCACGGGCATCGGCTCGGTGCTGATCAGCGGCAGCATCGGCGCAAACGTGACCTCGCTCACGCAGAACGCGCCGGACACGTTGACGCTGACGGCTTCGAATAACGTCTTCGCCGGCTCGGTGGCGGTGGAATCAGGCACGCTGGCGATCGATCCCACCGCGCAGAATGCCGAACCGCAGGGCGTCGGCAGCATCACAATCAGCTCGGGCGCCTATGTGAACTTCGAGTTCCCGACGCAATCCGTGAGCAACACGATCAGCGGCGCCGGCACGATCAATTACAGCGCGGGTACGGGCGGCGCCAATACCAGCAACACCAGCAACTTGAGCGGCTTCACTGGCATTCTGAATATCGGCCCCGTCGGCGGCAAGCTGCAGCTTGACCAATCCCCCGGCCAGGGTATGGCAAGCGGTACGATCAACGTGTTGAACGGCGCGACGTTGTTCCAGAACGGCGCCACCACCGGCGCGAACATCAACCTGTACGGCGGCACGACCGGTGAAGCTTACGGCCAGATTCGTTACGGCAGTTCAACTACCTCGGGTACGATAACTCTGCTGGCTAATACCTCATTGGGCACCGATGGGAAACAAGGGGTCATCGATGGTCCCGTTGTGGACAACGGCGGCGGAGAGAGTCTGGAGATCCTGGGAAACAACACTGCCAACAGCGGCTCGAACTACTTGCAATTCAACGCCGCGGATACTTACAGCGGGCCGACGACTATCTTCTCCGGCATCATGCAGTTGGGCAATCTCAACGCAGCCCAGAATACGACCGTCACTATCGATATGATCAACGGCCTGCAATACACCTCCGGCATCGGTTCGGTTAATGTGGGTGCATTGAGCGGCACGGGCTCGGACTTGCTCGAGGACACCACCTCTGGCGCGGTTGCGGTGAACGCCGGTGGCAATAACCAGTCGACCACCTACTCCGGCATCCTGAGCGGCATCGGCAGCCTGAGCAAGAGCGGCACGGGCGTCTTTACCTTGAGCGGAGCAAACACCTACACGGGCGCCACCGCCGTGACTCAGGGCGCACTGAATCTCACCGGCAGCCTGAACGGTTCGGCCAGCGTCACTGTGACCAACGGCACGTTCGAAGGCAACGGCGCCATCACCAATGCCGTCAACATCGGCAACGGGACGGATGGGGCCGGTACGGCTGTCCTCATACCAGGCTCGTTCAGCACCACCGGCACTCTGACGCTGACCAGCGGCACGATGACGATGCTCTCCGATGGCAATTATGTCTTCAGCTTGAACAGCACGAGCAGCGTCGCCTCTCAGTTGATCGCCCAGGCTGTCAGCCTGGATCCGGCTTCCGAATTCACGATGAACGACATTGCCGCGACCCCGGCATCGATCACCCAGGGCACCGTATTCACGGTTATCAACACTGCCAACGGGATCAGCGGCACCTTCGGAAACCTGCCTAATAACGACCTCTTCACGTACGGCCAGAACGACTATCTCGCGACCTACACCTCCGACGAGTTGACGCTGACGGTGGTGCCCGAACCGGCAACCTGGGGCCTGATGATTTCCGGGCTCGGCATGCTCATCGGGTTGCAGAAAATGCGCAAGCGCAAGTCGGTCTCCTGATCGGCGGCCTGAAAAAAAGTCATGCCTCTTCGGCCATCGCGGGCCGGAGAGGCATCTTTTTTTCCCGCCATTCCCTATGCAAATTCCACCGCCTCCTCGCTGCTCCGGTTCGGCGGGTGGTCTTGACGGAGGGTGCGGCGCCATGATGGAAATTGCGCGCAGGAAATGATTTCAACGCCGCTTTCTGAAAACTGGGAGTTTGTCCGCCAGGGATTGGCGGGCCCATGGGAAGCATGGCGCGAGGAAGCCGGCGTGGTGGGCGTCGCCGTTTCATGGCAGCGAATTCAGCTTCCCCATTGCTACACCGCATGGGATTGCGTCGCGCCGGATGGTCCTTACTACCAGGGAGACGCGTGGTACCGCTCCCGCGTTGGAATCTCCAATCCCTTTCCGGGCGGCCGGACGTTGCTGAAGTTTGGCGGCGTCGGCCAGAGCGCCGAGGTTTTCGTCCATACGACAAAGGCCGGTGAACACGTTGGCGGTTACGACGCTTTTGAAATTGATCTCACCGAGGCGATAGCCCGGCACGCACCGGCGGATGCTCCGGTTCCGATTGCCATTTGCTGCAATAACGGACGCAGCTTCGACCGCATCCCGTCAAATCTCAGCGATTTTACGCTGCACGGCGGCATCTACCGGCCCCTCGATCTCCTCTACGTCCCGGCCATTTCGCTGGCGGATACGGCTCCGCAGCTCTCCATCATTGGCGGCAGGGGCGTGGCGGAAATCTCGGCCGAATTGCGCAACCCCGCCGGCATTGAGACCGAATTCGAGCTTCAGATCACCATTTTTTCGCCCACGGGCGAAACGGTGGCGACTTCGCTGCAACTGCTCGGCACGTGGAATGGCAGGCGCGTCATCGACTCGCTTGAAATTGAAAATCCGTCCCTTTGGTCCACCGAAACCCCGGCGCTCCATACCATCGAGGTCGCGCTCGCATCGGCGCATGGCCGGACGGTGGTGGTGAAACGCGGCGGCTTCCGCGCCTTCGAATTCGTGCGCCACGGCCCGTTCAAGCTCAACGGAGCGCGCCTGCTGCTCAACGGCACCCATCGGCACGAGGATCACGCCGGTGTCGGCCCCGCGATGAGCGATGCCTTGCTGCGCAAGGAAATGACGATGATGAAGGAGATGGGCGTGAATTTTATCCGGCTCGGCCATTACCAGCAGGCCGAGGCGGTGCTCGATTTGTGCGACGAGCTGGGGCTGCTCGTTTGGGAGGAGATTCCGTGGTGCCGGGGAGGGCTCGGCGGCGAGGCTTACCGCGAGATGGCGCGCCGCATGTTGAGAAACATGATCACCCAGCACGCTCATCATCCCTCGATCATCCTTTGGGGTTTGGGCAATGAGAACGACTGGCCGGGCGACACCGAGCAATTCGACCCCGATGCCATCCGCGCGTTCATGGCCGGGCTTCACCAACTGGCGAGGCAACTCGACCCGGACCGGCTCACGGCCATCCGCCGGTGCGATTTTTGCAAGGACATCCCCGACGTTTATTCACCGTCGATCTGGGCCGGCTGGTATCGCGGCAGGTACGAGCAATACGAAGCCGAACTGGCCCGCGCGCGATACGATACACCGGCGTTTTTTCATGCCGAATGGGGCGCCGACTGCCATGCCGGGCGCCATTCCGAGGATCCCTATGCGTGCATCCGGGCCGTATCGCGCACGGACCTGGCGGCCGAGCAGGGCGGCGATTTTCTCCAGCAGGGTGGCGACGAACGGGTATCCCGCGACGGCGATTGGTCGGAGACCTATTGCTGCGACTTGATCGACTGGCATTTGAAGGAGCAGGCCCGGCTCGATTGGTTCACCGGCAGCGCGCATTGGCCGTTCAAGGATTTCGCGACCCCGCTGCGCCCGGAGAACCCGATTCCCTACGTAAACCAAAAGGGGGTGGTGCAGCGCGACCTCACGCCGAAGGAGGCATACTACGTCTTCCAGTCCTACTGGGCGCGGAAGCCGATGATTCACATTTACGGCCACAGTTGGCCGGTGCGCTGGGGCCAGCCGTCCGAGCCGAAGGTTTTGAAGGTCTATTCAAATTGCGCCCGGGCGGAGTTGTTCCTGAACGGCCAGTCGCTTGGCGTAAAAGAGCGCGACATCCGGGATTTCCCCGCGGCCGGCCTGCGCTGGACGGCGCCGCTGCGCGAGGGGGTGAACAGCGTGCGAGCCGTGGGTAGCGCCGATGGGATCGAAGTGACGGACGAAATCACCTTTATCTACCAGACAACGCGCTGGGGTGCGCCCCGGCGGCTTCTGCTCGAGGAAATCGCGAGGGAAGGGGAGGTCGCCACGGTCCAGGCGCTGCTGCTGGACGCCGGGGGCGTTCTTTGCCCGGATGCGGCCAACCCGGTCCGCTTCAGCTTCGCGGGGGATGGGAGGCTGCTGGACAATCTCGGCACCGCGCTCGGTTCGCGCGAGGTGCATCTTGCCAATGGCCGCGCCGCCATTCGGGTAAAGCTGACGGGCCCGAGCGCCGCCATTGCCGTCGCCAGCCCCGGCATCGAATCGGCGATCCTCAGCCTTTCCCCGGCATGAACGGCGTTTCCATCGACGTTGCGGCGCTCGAGCGCGGCGGGTCCTCGCCGCCGCCACGCGGGCGCTTTCGGCCGCGCCGGTCGGCATTACCGCCTTTACCGCGTCTCGCAGTGGGGGCGGGCCGCATGATTTCTATTCGGAGGGGGATTACTGGTGGCCCGATCCGCAGCAGCCCGCCGGCCTGCCGTACATCCGGAGGGATGGGGAGTCGAATCCGGACATATTTTCCGCCCATCGGCTGGCGCTGCGGGAGATGCGGGACGCCGTCACGGCGCTGGGTGCGGCTTACAAACTGACCGGCGACCCGGTATGGGCCACAAAGGCTATTGAATTCCTGAGCGTTTTCTTTCTCAATCCTTCGACACGGATGAACCCCCACTTCCAGTTCGCCCAGGCGATTCCCGGAATCGCCCCGGGACGCGGCATTGGCATCATCGACGGGTTGCACCTCATCGAGGTGCCGCAGGCAGTCGAGGCAATGCGAAAATGCGCCGCTTTTCCGGCGCAGATTCTCGATGGGTTGAACGAATGGTTCGGCGAAATGGTCCATTGGATGGTGACCAGCAAAAACGGCCTCGAGGAAGCTGCCACCGAAAACAACCACAGCGTCGCCTATCAACTGCAACTTTCAGTCTATGCGGGGTTTATCGGGGATGGAGCGCTCCTTTCCGAATGCCGCCGCCGTTTCAAGGAGGTCTTCGTTCCCAACCAGATGGCGCCTGACGGCAGTTTCCCCCGCGAGCTCGGGCGCACCAAACCTTACGGCTATTCCATTTTCCAGCTCGATAACATGGTGACGCTTTGCCAGTTCCTTTCGACGGCCGGCGACGATCTCTGGGCGTTTCAATTGCCCGATGGGCGCGGCATCCGGCGGGCCGTCGAGTTTCTCTTCCCCTACCTTGCCGATAAGTCAAAGTGGCCGCGTGAGCCAGACGTGCAGGCATGGGAGCATTTGCCCGCCCGGCAGCCTTGCCTGCTCTTCGCCGGCCTCCGGTTTGCCGGGCAGAAGTATCTCGATCTCTGGAAGAGCCTTCCGGCGGATCCCGCCGATCTCGAGGTGCGGCGCAACATCGCCGTCACTCAGCCGCTGCTCTGGCTGAATTGACCGTGGCCTTCATCCCCTAACTCCATTTATGACAAAATACCCCAACATCCCCAACTTTCCTCGATTGCGTCGATTTTTCGCCGCGCTGGCCGTTGTGCCGCTTGCCTGTGCGGTCATGCCATGGCCGGCCCGCGCGCAGGATGACCTGGATCAACTGAACAACCAGAACACGACTCAGGGCCAGAACCAATCGGCCATTCGCACGCCGAAACCGCCGCCCACTCCGCGCATCAATGGACCGGCGATTTTTGGCGTTCGCCCGGGGGCTCCCTTTCTCTATCATATCCCGGCGACGGGGGAGCGCCCGATGGAGTTCTCGATCGACGGGTTGCCGCTCGGCCTCATGCTGGACACGGTAAAGGGTAACATCAGTGGCTCGATCGCCACGCCGGGCGCTTATAATGTGGTGCTGCGCGCGCGCAATGACATGGGCCAGGACGCGAAGAAATTCAAGATCGTGGTCGGCGAGACCATTTGTCTGACGCCGCCATTAGGCTGGAACAGTTGGAACTGCTGGCGCACGCAAATCGATGCGCAGGATGTGCTCGACACCGCGAAAGGCATGGCTTCGTCGGGATTGATCGATCACGGGTGGACTTACGTGAACATCGACGACACCTGGCAGGGCAAGCGCGGCGGGCAATTCAACGGCCTGCAGGGAAACGAGAAATTTGCGGACATGAAGGGGCTCTGCGATCAAATCCACGCGCTGGGATTGAAGGCGGGCATTTATTCGACGCCCTGGACCACCTCTTACGCGCAATATCCCGGCGGCTCCTCGACCAATCCGGACGGAACTTGGTCGAAGCCGACCGTTTCGAAACAAGGCAAGGTGAACAGGAACATTCTTCCCTGGGCGATCGGTCAATACCACTTTGCCAAAAATGACGCGCAGCAATGGGCCGCCTGGGGATTTGATTACTTGAAGTATGACTGGAACCCGAACGAAGTGCCGGAGACTCAGGAAATGTACGATGCCCTGCGCGCCAGCGGACGGGATATCGTGTTCAGCCTTTCCAACAGCACCCCGTTCAAGAACATCGAGGCGTTGTCAAAGATCGCCAATTGCTGGCGCATCTGCGGTGATATAGGCGAAAACTGGCCCTCGGTGCGGATGCACGGATTTGGCAACGACCCGGACAAGGGCGATAGCATCCTCAAGTGGCAGCCTTACGCGAGCCCCGGGCATTGGAACGATCCCGACATGCTCGAGATTGGTTACATCCGGTTTGGCAAATCGCCCCACATGACGCACCTGACCCCGGATGAGCAATATACGCACATCACCATCTGGTGCATGCTCTCCGCGCCGTTGCTGCTCGGCTGCGACCTCCAGCACCTGGATGATTTCACGCTCAACCTCATCACCAATGACGAGGTCCTCGCCGTGGACCAGGATGAACTGGGCCAGCAGGCCGTGCGTGTGGTCGAGAACGGGCCGCTGCGCGTCTATGAGAAAAACCTGGCGGACGGCTCGAAGGCGGTCGGCCTTTTCAATCTGGGAGAATCTCCCGCCAGCGTGGTGGCCACGTGGGCGGAGTTGAAGCTCTCCGGCGCGCAGAATGTGCGCGATCTCTGGCGCGAGAAGGATTTGGGCTCCGTCCAGGATCAATTCCAGATGACGGTTGCGCCGCACGGCGCGGAGTTGGTAAAGCTGACCCCCCGGCAATAATATGACTAATAATCTCTCGCGCGGAAAACAATGGGCGGTGGTCGTCGCTTTCACCGCTGCACTGGTTCTGGCGCCTTGCGTGCTGCAAGCGGACCAGGCGGTCTATGTATCTCCTTCGGGAAGCGACTCAAACCCGGGAACCCCACAAAAACCGATCCAAACGCTACAGCACGCGCGCGACCTGGTGCGTTCCGTCAACGCGAGAATGGCCGGAGATATCATTGTTTATTTGATGGGTGGAACTTACCGGTTGTCGCAGCCGCTTGCGCTCGAGCCGGCGGACTCGGGACAAAACGGGCATAACATCATTTATGCCGCCGTCCAGGGCCAGCATCCGGTCATCAGCGGCGGTCTCCAGGTGACTGGCTGGAAACTGATCGACCCATCGAAGAATCTTTGGTCCGCTCCCGCTCCCGCGGGTCTCGTAAACAGCCGGCAACTCTATGTCAACGGAGTGCGCGCGCCGCGGGCGAGGGGATTTCTGCCGGTGACCGTGACCGAAACGGACACCGGTTACACGGCAAGCGCGCCGGCCATGGACGGGTGGCGCAATCCGTCGGACATGGAGTTCATTTATACCGGTGGCAATTCATTGTGGGGATTTCGTTCCGTGGCGCTCGGGGCCTGGACGGAGCCGCGCTGCCCGGTGGGAAGCATCGACGGCACGACGATCACGATGGCGCAGCCATGCTGGGATAACTCGACGAAGCGGGTGATGCTGCCGAAAGATTCGAAGTTCAAGCGTCCGGCGAACCTCGTGGGGCCGGCTTCGATCGGCAAGGAGCCGAGCTATGTCGAGAACGCCTATGAGTTGCTGGGACGGCCCGGCGAATGGTATTTCGACCGCAAGGGAGGGACCATTTATTACGTGCCGCGTCGGGGCGAGAACCTGGCGACGGCGGATGTCGAGATTCCTGCGTTGGAAACGCTTGTGTCCGGGAACGGTACCGAGGGCAATCCCGTTCATAACATCATCTTCCGCGGCCTCCAGTTTTCCTATGCCACGTGGCTCTATCCCAGCAGCCCGGAGGGTTTCTCGGAGATACAAGCCAATTATATGGTTACCGGGTCCGATGGTTACGCGACGCAGGGATTGTGCGACCTTGCACCGAATGGCCAATGCCCGTTTGGCGCATGGACCCCGGCTTCGGCCAACGTCACTTTCAGCTACGATCACGACATCCAATTCACCGGGGACGCCTTTGTCCACCTGGGCGGCGCGGGTCTCGCTCTCGGCAACGGCTCGCAATCGGACACCGTCCAGGGTTGCGTCTTTACCGACATATCGGCCAACGGCATAGAAATAGGCAACGTCGATCTGCCCGAGGGAAATGCCGACCAGGTCACACGGGACAACCGTGTCCTGAACAACCATATCTATAATGTCGCGGCGGAATTCCGCGGCGGCATCGGCATCTGCGTCGGTTATACGCAGCGCACGTTGATCCAGTACAATCAGCTCGACCATCTTCCCTACAGCGGCATCTCGCTGGGGTGGGGCGGCTGGATGGATAAGATCGACAGGGCGGGCATTGCGAATATCTCCCAGAATAACATGGTCGCGAATAACCTGATTTTCGACCACATGATGCTGCTCGCGGACGGTGGCGGCATTTACACCCAGGGACTCACCGGACCCGACCTTGCCAATGGCGAGAAACTGATCGGCAACGTTATTTTCAACCAGTTCGGCACCGGCCATGGAATTTATACCGACAACGGCTGCAAAAACGTCACCGCGAAGGGAAACGTGATTTTCCACACGGACCACGATAACTGGGGCGGGAGGCATCGCGACCATTACGAGGCGGGCGCGACCGGGTTCGACGCGTTTGATTTTGAGGGGAATTACTGGCAGCAAGGCGAGCCGGATGGCTCGCGCGATAACGTCACGCTGAAGGACAACCAGATTATCAGCTCGCTCAGCCAGGTGCCGGGGACGATCATTCACGGCGCCGGAATACGGCCGGAGTACAATGCGATCCTGGCCGAGCACTTCGGCGCGCCCGCCGCGCCGGAACCGCCGGTGCACGTCTCCGCCGCGAGCGGAGCCGGATGCGCCTACGTGGCCTGGAACCAGGCGCCGTTCGAAGGCGGCGCGCCGGTCCAGTCCTATACCGTCATCGGTTCCAATGGCGCCAGGACCACCATCAGCCGCGCCGATTTTCGCACCAACGCCTATGCCGTGGTGCCCGGGCTGGCCGACGGCACAAGCTGCTCGTTCACCGTCACCGCCAATAACGCAAACGGAAGCAGCACGCCATCGCTGTCGTCGGAACCAATCACCGTTTCCGGCAACCCGTCCGACGCGCCGTCCGCGCCGAACAGCGTGAGCGTCTATCCGGGCAACGGCATGGTCAGCCTCCATTTCCAGGCGCCGGATAAATTGGGCGGCAGCCCGGTCCTAGGCTATCTATGCACCATTAATCCGGGCGGCCGCCAAGTAAAGCTAACGGGCCGCCCCTACCTGGTGCTCGCTGCCAAACACGCGACGTTTGGCGTGATAGACGGCCTGCAAAACGGCACCCAATATACATTCGCGGTGGCCGCTGTGAACGCCGCCGGAGCCGGAGCCAATGCCGCGCCGGTCACCGCCACGCCGGGAAGCGCGGCCGTCGCGCCGGCGGGGAATATCCAGTAAGTCAAAATCATAATATCCAATCCTAAGTTTATGCTGAAATTCATCCGTTACTCCTGTTTCGCCCTCGGCGCTTGCGCGGCGATATCCACCGGTTATTCGGACCTCTCGCCTGACGATTCCGATATTTCATCCTCGACTCCCCAGCTTGCCCCCGGCTTCAGCGAGCCCGTGGCGGGCCAGGATGGATGGGATACTTTGAAAGTGGATTTCAAGGTCCAGAGCCCCTACAACCTGCCGCAGAGCCAGCGTTATACCGTCGATAACGGCGTCTATCACATGCTCGTGATGAACAACGACGAATCGTTTGCGAAAGGCAACGAACACAGGCCGCGCACCGAGCAGCGCTTCAACCCCGACTATACGTCCGGCAAGGTTTGGTACGCCGCCGATTTCAAGGTGCCCCAGGGAACGAGCAACGTTTGCGTGATGCAAATCCACACCGGCAACGAGCAATCGCACGATTTTGGAGCAACCACGTTCATGCTCTTTTTCATGGGCGACCAGGCGGGTTCGCTTCACATGTACAGCAGCAAGCCCGTGCTCGCGGGAAATCTTTATGACAAATGGTTTCATCTCGATGTGTTGCACGACGTGGGCGCGAAGACCGTCACCGCGTGGGTCGATGGCAAGCAAATTACCGTCCACAAAACCAATGATTCCCCCGACTTCTACATGAAGGATGGCGTTTACTCGCAAAATGGCGCCAGCCCGAAAATGGAAGTCTATATAAAGAACATCAAAATGTGGAAGCACGCCTAGGCGGTTTCCCTGACTTATGAATCGTATTCCCTCCAGGTTCGCCTGGCTCATACTTATCCTGCTTGGATATACAGGCTTTGTCCGAATCTCACTCGCCGACGCGCTGCCGGTCAAAGTCACGCTCAACCCCGGCAGTCCCGGCGCCGCCGTGCCGCCGGATTTTAGCGGGCTCAGCTTCGAAACTTCGCAGGCGCTGCCCGGGGACAACGGGAAGCACTATTTCTCGGTCCAGGAGAACCCGCCGCTGATCACCTTCTACCGGACGCTCGGAATCAAAAACCTGCGGATCGGCGGTAACCAGGCAGATCGTCCCACGGTAAACATCCCTAATAACGCCGATATCGATTCGCTCTTCAATTTCGCCAAGGCGGCGGGCCTGAAGGTAATCTATACCGTCCGCCTGAAAAACGGCGATGTTCAGGACGATGTGCGGATCGCAAAATACATCGCGGATAACTACGCGGCGAATTTATCCTGTTACGCCATCGGCAACGAGCCGGACCTGTATGGCAAAGGATATACCTTTCAGACGTATCAGCCCGACTGGATGAAATTCATGACCGCGATCGTCGCGCAGGTGCCGAACGCGATGTTCTGCGGGCCGAGCACTGCCCCCGGCAGGTCGGAGTGGGTGCGGCAATTCGCCGAACAGATGGGACCGACGGGCCATATTGCCTTTGTCACGCATCATTACTATTGCGGTGGCGGGGGTGGCACGCACGTGACGGATCCCGTGGCAGGCCGCGCGAAGCTGCTCTCCGCCGATATATGGAATTCCTACGAGAAATTCGCGAGTGGTTTCATGCCGGACGTGCTCGGGCATCATTTGAAGATTCGCCTCGAGGAAACCAATAGCTTCTCGATCGGCGGCGCCGCGAATGTCAGCGAAACGTTCGCCTCGGCGCTTTGGGGATTGGATTACATGTATTGGTGGGCGGAACATGGGCTTGCCGGGGTCAATTTCCACACCGGTGACGATATCTCCGCGATGCAGCGGGCAAAGCCGACCATCTACACGCCCTATGTTACCGGCCCGGACGGGTTCGAGGCCCATCCGCTCGCTTACGGCATCAAGGCATTCGACATCGGCTCGCACGGGCGGCTGGTGGCGCCGCAAGTCGAGAACGGCGGCAACGTCAATCTGACCGCCCACGCCGTGTTGGGCGACGACAGGAGTCTTTACGTGACGCTCATTAACAAGGAGCAAGCCGCGGGGCGCGATGCGCAGGTCACCATCGCAACAGGCCCGGGATTCACCGGCGCGCAAGTCATGACACTAACCGCCCCGGGAGGCGACGTGGCGGCAAAGACCGGCGTCACGCTCGGCGGCGCGCCCATCAAGGGCGATGGCACCTGGGCCGGCGGCTGGAGCCCCATGCCGAACGCTGCCAACGGCGCAGGCAGCTTCGTGGTTACGGTTCCCGCCGCCAGCGCCGCGATTGTCAAGCTTTCGCCAAACTAACTGAACTGATGTACCTAAGTTACCCATCCCGCGCCCTCCTGGGCCTGCTTTTTCCCGCACTGCTCTTCGTGGACCGCGCGTCGTGGGCGGACGCCGTGCCGGTCACGGTCACGCCGAACGTCGCGAAAGCCGGCGCGGCTATCCCGCCGGAATTCAGCGGATTGAGCTTCGAGTCAGCGCAGGAGCTGCCGCGGCCCGATGGCAGCTATCTCTTCTCGCCGCAGAACAGGCCGCTGGTAACGCTGTTTCGGACGCTCGGCATCGGGAACATTCGCTTCGGCGGCAATACCTCCGACCGCGCCACGGTGAAGATTCCAGGCAACGCGGACATCGATTCGGTTTTTGCCTTTGCAAAAGCCGCGGGCGCGAAGGTGATCTATACCGTGCGGCTCAAGCAGGGCGATGCCCAGGACGACGCCCGCATCGCAAAGTATATCGCCGACCATTACCTGGCCGATCTTTCCTGTTTCGCCATCGGCAACGAGCCGAACGCCTTCTCCCACACCTACACTTATCAGCAGTACAGCGCCGACTGGAAGAAGATCGAAGCTGCCATCGTCGACCAGGTGCCGAACGCGATGTTCTGCGGGCCGAGCACCACTCCCGGAAAACCGGACTGGGTCCGCGAATTCGTCGCCGAGTACGGTCCCGCGGGCCACATCGCCTTCGCCACTTATCATTCCTATCCCGGCGGTGCGGGCAACAAGGTACCCGATCCGGTGACGGGCCGCGCAAAGCTCCTTTCGGCGAATATGCTGTCGACGTACCAGCACCTCGCGAATAACTTCGTGCCGCAGGTGGTTGCACAAAAGCTGCAATACCGCCTCGAGGAGGCGAACAACTATTTCAACGGCGGTGCGAAGGATGTCAGCGACAGTTATGCCTCGGCGCTCTGGGGAGTGGACTATCTGCATTGGTGGAGCGAGCACAATGCCGCGGGCATCAATTTTCACACGGTCCAGACGGCTCCCTATTCCGCTTACACGCCGGAGCCGGGAGGATTTGCGATCCGTCCTCTCGCGTATGGGATCAAGGCGTTCGACCTGGGCGCGCACGGGCGCATGGTTCCCGTGAACATTTCCAATGCGAACAACGTGGACCTGACCGCTTACGCCGTGCTGGGCGACGACCGGACCCTCTACGTGACGCTGGTCAACAAGGAGCCAGCCCCGGGCACGCCGGATGCCGCGGGCCCCGCCGCTACCGGCACATCCGCATCACCCGCTCCCGCGGCCGCGCCTCTCCAGGGGTCGCATGACGCTCAGGTGACCATCGCCGCTGGCGCCGATTACGCCTCGGCAGCAACCATTTCCCTGACTGCGCCGAATGGCGATCTCTCGGTAAAAACCGGCCTGACGCTCGGCGGCGCTCCTATTAATGGCGATGGAACCTGGAACGGGACCTGGAGCGCAAAAATGCCAGGCGCGGATGGCAAATTCACCGTCACGGTCCCGGCTGCCAGCGCGATGATCGTCAAACTTTCGCCGGAGTAGGCGGCCCTTTTCGACAAGCTCAACTTCCAGTAATTCTCCGCCTCGCGCGGGGTTCTTTGGTTTATGAATCGCAAATCCCCCAGGCTCGTCCTGTTTGCAGTAATCCTTTCCGCAATGCATTTGCCTGCCTCATCCTCCCAGGCCGCCCCGGCGCCGGTCACCGTCACGGTTGACCTGGATCACCTGGGCGCCGCCATCTCGCCCTACTTCAGCGGGCTCAGCTTCGAGACATCGCTCGAGCGGCCGGGCGACGATGGAAAGCGCTACTTCTCAGCCGACAACAAGCCGCTCGTGACGCTTTTCCGCACGCTCGGCATCAGGAACCTGCGCGTCGGCGGCAACACGGCTGACCGCGCCGACCTCAAGGCGCCGGACGATTCCGACATCGACGCCCTGTTCGGTTTCGCAAAAGCCGCGGGCGTGAACGTGATCTACACCGTGCGCTTGAAGAATGGCGACCCGCAGGCCGACGCCCAGACGATCAAGTACATCGCGGACCGTTACGCGCTCCAGGTCCTCTGCTACGCCATCGGCAACGAGCCGAACGTCTTCGCCCACGGATACACCTACGACGCTTACAGCGCCGCCTGGAAGACGTTCTACGACGCCATCGTCGCCCAGGTGCCAAACGCCATGTTTTGCGGCCCCAGCACCACGCCCGGCAAGGGCGCCTGGGTGCGCAGCTTCGCAGCCCAGTTCGGCCCGACCGGCCACATCGCCTTTGTCACGCAGCACGCCTACCCCGGCGGCGCCGGCAACAAGGTGACCGACCCCGTCGCAGGCCGGGCCAAGCTGCTTTCGGCCAGCATCGAGAACACCGACCAGGACTTTTACGACGGTTTCGTGCCCGCGGCGCTGGCCGCCTCGCTCAAATACAGGATCGAGGAGGAGAACAACTTCTTCAACGGCGGCGCCAAGGATGTCAGCGACACCTTCGCCTCGGCCCTTTGGGGGCTCGATTTCATGTACTGGTGGGCATCGCACGGCTGTGAGGGGCTCAATTTCCACACGGGCGACTTCGTTTCCGCAGGGCAGAAACTCAATCCCTGCAAATACACCGCCTACATGACCGCCCCGGGCGGAGCGGGGTACGATGTGCATCCGCTCGGTTACGGCATCAAGGCGTTCGACCTCGGAGCGCATGGCCGCATCGCCCCGGTGAAAATCGAAAACGCCGGCGGCTTGAACCTGACCGCGTACGCTGTGCTCAACGATGACCGGAGCCTCTGCGTCACGCTCATCAACAAAGAACTCGCCCCGGGCACGCCCGATGCCGCGGCCGCCCCCAATCCCGCCGGCTCACGCGATGCGCGGGTCACCATCGACATGCCCGGCTACGGCAGCGCGAAGACCATTTTCCTCACCGCGCCCGGCTCCGATGTTGCCGCAAAGACGGGCATCACCCTGGGCGGGGCTTCCATCAAGGATGACGGCGCCTGGGAGGGAAACTGGACGAGCGTGGCCGGCAGCAACGGCAGATTTGTCATGGCAGTGCCCGCGGCAAGCGCGGTGGTGGTAAAGCTTGAACCGTAAAGGCCGTTTGAGAGGTAGGCGCAACCCTCTCGCTGTTTCTCGGACAGTCCCGTAGTAAGTGGAGAGGGTTATAATAGTATCAGAAAAGGGTTACGAAAGGGCTATAAAAGGGTTAGGAAAGGGTTATGAAGGGCTATAGGTTAAGGGAGTAAGTGAGTGTCATCTCCAACTGGCGGGGCACATATTCTACAATTATTCAACGATATGAATCGCGAGAATCTTGAATTCCCTCATTATTTTATGAACCCTTCACATCGGCAGAGATTTCCCAGTCGGAAGCCTCGCCTCCCCAATCGGCGTGAAACCCAAATTCACTTCGCGTCAGCCGCTGATGCTTCAGCAGTCAGGCGGTCGTAATGTTGCATTATCCCCATTGATCCCCGATGAACACCCCACACTCGCTGCAAGAAATTATTATCTCCCGCTGCCGTAGCATTTCAGTACCCTGTTTACTGGCTACGCTGCTCGTCCCGATCCTGGTCGCACTGCCCGCCCGCGCCGCGACCGATACATGGACCGATAACAACGGCACGGGCGATGCCAATTGGGCTACTGGCACCAATTGGTCGGATGCCGCCAACGCGGCGCCGAGCGCATACGACCAGCTCGTGTTCACGGGGACCAACGGGCTGACCAATACCAACAACTTCTCCTCGGGCACGGCGTTCGACGGCATCATATTCAGCAGCACGGCCGGCGCATTTACCCTCAACGGCAACGGCATCCTGATTTCCGGCCAGATTAACGGCGCGATGGATACGGTTCCCACGGGCATCATGAACAATTCGACCAGCAATCAGACCGTCAACCTGCCGGTGGCGTTGGATTGGGGCACCTACCTCTTTAGCAACGCTTCGACTGGCGCAGATGCGCTCAATGGAGGTGTCACCGTCAACGCCGGCGGCATCGCGGGATTTAACCTTTCGAACGCTGCGATCAGCAGTACTGAGATGACTGTCGATTCCGCCGGGTTGATCACCGGGCTGGATGGTGCGGCTCTGATTGAAACCACAGGCACCGGACCCGAAAATGCAGTGCTGGCGACGCTGCCTTTGGCTGCATTGAGCGGGACGAACATCGTGGCCTTGCCGGTGGGCAACTACGTTCCCGTGGCCAATGGTGGGGAAATATCGGCGGTCGCCACTGGAACCAGCAACGTGCTGCTGAATCCCGCGGCCTCGGGCGTGACCTATACCGCCAACGACACCGGCAACGCCGGGGTCACGCTGGTCAACACCATCACCCAGGAGAGCGGCACCGATACCATTGTGATTACGGGCACGTTGGTCGTGGGTGCTGGCGCCTCGAACAGCGTGGGAGGCTTCTATCAGACTCAGCCGACCGCGGCGGCCAACGGTGTGATGGTGATCAGCGGCACCACCATCGGGGCCTCCAATCCCACCGGCTGGCTGACTTCCGGCACCACCAGCTCGGGCGGTACGATTGTCTTTGGCATCAATTCGAAGAACGGCGACGCGAGCAACGAAATCAATGAGAACGCGCCGATCATCAACAACCCGGAGGGCGGCGCGGTGTCGATCGTGAAGACCGGCCCCGGTTCTATGAACTTCCACCTCGAGGGTGCTGGTGATGCCAATTACAGCGGCGGCACTTATGTGGATCAGGGCCTGTTGCAGGCCAACGCAACCAGCGTGCTCGGCACGGGGCCGATCTATGTCGCTGGCGGCGCGACCCTGTATCTCGAGACCAGCCAGTCGAACGCTATCTACATTTCGCCCGGAGTTGGCGACGTGGCCAATGAGGGCTCGATCAAGATTGCCAACAACTCCCAGGTTCAGTCCGGCGTTTTGACGGTGCAGGGCGCGCCGGTAACCAGTGCCCCTGGTGATAGGATTTCCCAACAGCTCGCGGGAGGCGTTCTTACCTTTACCAACCAGGTCACCGGCGCAGGCACGCTGGATTTGCAAACCCAGGCCACCAACGCGGGCACATCGGTTTTGCTCGATAACACAACCGCCAACGCCAACAACTGGACCGGCGGCACGATTCTCGATAGCAACGGTGGCTCGGACCGGTTGGTTGTCGAGGACGGCGCCAGCAACCAGTTCGCGGCAAACGGCGGCACTTCCGCTGGGAACATGACCTTCACCGCGGCCAGCACCACCTCCGGCGCGCTGACCTATAACCTCAACGGATTCAGCGACACACTCGGCGCCTTGATTACCAACGGTGTCGCGAACACCTCCGGTGTTTTCGTCAATAATTCCGGCGCAACCGCTTCGACTCTCACCATCGGTGACAACAATGGTACCGGCTCTTTCGCGGGCATCATCGAAAACACCAGCTCGGCCCTGAACATCGTCAAGACCGGCACGGGCACGCAGACCTTTGCCGGCCCCAACACCTTTACCGGCTCGACCACGGTCAACGCGGGCATCCTCAAGTACACCAATGGCACCGCCTTCGGCACCAACAGCGCCATCACCGTCAATGGTGGCACGGTGCAGGTGAGCGGCGCGATCACCGGCGGCAACCTGACGCTGACGCTCAATGGGTCCGGCGCCTCCAATGCCACCGGCGCGCTCGATAACTCGAGCGGAAACAACACTTATCCGGGCGGGATTTCGCTCGGCAGCAATTCCACCATCTCCTCGGACGCGAACACGCTGACCTTGAGCGGGGCCATCTCCGGCGCCGCCAATTTGTCCACAGCCGGTGCGGGCACCGTCTCGCTCACCGGAAATAGCACCGGTTATACCGGCACCACCACCGTACTCTCCGGCAACCTCCAAACGAGTGGCGCGGGCAGCATCAATAACAGCGTGGGCATCAACGTCAATGGAAGCGGCGCCAGGTTCATCGCCGCCGGCTCGGTGGCCGTCACGCCCACGGTCACTGTGCTGCAAGGCGCGGTCGATGGCACCGGCACCATCAATACCGTCAATGTGGCCGATTCCGCCAGCGCGGCCGTCCAGAACGGCAACGGCACCAGCTCGACCCTCACCATTGGCAACCTGACCTTCAACGGCGCCGGCGCCTTCAACCTGATCGATAGCAATGCCAACGTGCCGGACATCAATGTCACCGGCGCATTGACCACCGGCGCGGTCAACACAAGCGGAATCGTCACCATCAACGTAAGCAACGCCCTGGGATGGATCAACGGTACCGATTACGACCTCATCAGCTTCGCCAGCCTCGTCGCGGACGGCATTGAGCCGAATGACAATCTGGCTCTGGGCACCGTCAACAATCTCATTAATGGCCAGACGGCACAGCTCGTGATCACGGGCACCGAGATCGCTATCAGCACCAGCGGCGGCAGCTCAGAGAAGTGGACCGGCCTGGACAGCAACCAATGGGTGGTTGGCCCTACAGGACCGAGCGACAACTGGGAGCGGACTTCTCCCTCCTCGCCCGTGAACTTCACCCAGGGTGACGCTGTGATCTTCGATGACAGCGCCTCTAGCGTGGCCACCAGCGGCACCATCACGGTCAACATCGCGGCCGGAAACGTGGCGCCCGTCAGCACGATATTCAGCAACAACGCCTACAATTATGTGATCACCAGCACCAACGTCTACGGCATCTCCGGCGGCTCATTGGCCATGAACGGCACCGGCACTCTCTTCATGGAGACGGCCAACACATATACCGGTGTGACCTCGATCAACTCCGGCATCATCAATTACCAAAACGGCACGGCATTCGGCGTCAACAGCGCCATCACAGTGGCGGCCGGCGCGACCGCTCAAGTACAAGGCAATATCACCTCCGCGGGCACTCAAACTGTCACGCTCTCCGGCTCGGGCGCGTTGAACGCCACCGGCGCTCTGGAAAACGTGAGTGGCAGCAACAGCTCGAGCTCCCCCATTGTTCTGGCCGCAAATTCGACGGTATCCTCCGACTCGGGCTTGCTGACGCTCTCCGGCGGGGTAACGGGCCCGTTCAATCTCACGCTGGCCAGCGAAGCCAGCGGCGACGGCGCCATCACGCTCTCAGGCTCGTCCGTTAACAATGCCGGCACGATCACCAATGATGGAGCCGGCACCGGCCCCGTGCTTATTAGCGCCGTCGTCGGTCCGAGTGTGACCGGCATTACTCAAAACGGCCCCGATACATTGACCCTCTCCGCCTCGAATACTTATGCGGGCAACACCACGATTACCTCCGGCACATTGCTTGTGACCGCCACTGCTGGCACCATGACCCCGCTGGGGACCAGTTCCGTCTACGTTGGGTCAGGCGGCGCACTCAACGTGGGATTTACCTCGCTGACCATTGGCAACACGATCAGCGGCCCGGGTACCATTAACTACAACACCCTCGGCACCGGCGGCGCCAACACCACCAATAGCAGCAACTTGAGCGGATTCACCGGCACGCTCAACCTCGGCCCCGGCGGCGGCAAACTGCAACTGGGACAAACGGTGGCCGGCATGCAGATTTCCGGCAGCGCCACGATCAATGTCTTCAGCGGCGCCACCCTCTTCCAGAACGGCGCGCCGATAGCCGGCCCCATCAATTTGTATGGGGGCACCATCGGCGAGGGATTTGGCCAGATTCGCTACGGCAACGCGACTACCTCCGGAACCATTACATTGTTTGGCAGTTCCTCGTTCGGAAATACCGGCGGCCACACCGGTATCGTCGCCGGACCTGTTGTGGATAACGGAAACGGATATGGTATCACCATCGAGGGCGGTGGTCTGATCGAGTATACCGCGCCGAACACTTACAGCGGCCAGACATTGATCACCACCGGCTCCCTCGAGCTGGGCAACGCGAACGCGGTGCAGAACAGCACGGTGCAACCCGGCACTCCCGGCCCGAATACGGCCAGTGACCTCACTTTCCTCGCCGGCATCGGGACCTTCAATCTCGGTGGACTGACCGGCCCCAGCCCGGTCGCGCTTGTCGATACCGGGGCCGCCGCCGTGACTCTCGATGTCGGCATGGATAATGCCAGCACCGTTTACTCCGGCACCCTTAGTGGAATTGGCGCGATTACAAAGGTCGGCACGGGGACATTGACCCTCTCCGGCGAGAGCACTTACTCCGGCATCACCACGCTTGAGAACGGCATTCTCAACGTCGGCAGCGCTGCGAACCCGGGCACGTCCGGCCCGCTGGGTGATTCCGCGGCATCCAATCCGGGCTCGATCGTCCTTGCCGGCGGCACGCTGCAATTTTCAAGCGCCAACCAGTTCGACTACTCGGGCCGGTTCAGCACCGCTGCCGACCAGGATTACTATATCGATCCCAACGGACAGGTGGTCACCTTTGCCACCCCCCTCTCCAGCAGCGGCGGCGCGCTTTCCGTCAATGACAGCCACGGCGGCGGCGCCCTCGTCATCGCCAGCAACAGCACCTACACCGGTCCCACCACGGTCACCTCCGGCAATCTGGTGCTCAGCGGGTCGCTCAACGGCACCTCGGGCGTCGCCCTCGGCAACCTGACCAGCGGCACCGCCGAGCTTTCCGGCGACGGCTACATTAACAGCAACGTCCAGATTGGCGATGAGGCCGGGCTGGCGAATTCTTCCATCATCCGCCCGGGAACGCCCAGTGTCACCTCCAACTCGCTGACTCTGGGCACCGGCGTGATGACGGTCACCGGCAACGTATCCATCTTCTCCGACGGCGAGTTCGTCTTCACGCTCAACAGCACCGGCGGCGGCAGCGGCGCCGGCGCCTCTGAGTTGCTCGCTTCGGCGGTCTCGCTCGATCCGCTTTCGCAATTCTCGCTGCTGGACCTGGCGGGCACGCAGGGCGCGCTCACCCCGGGCACCGCGTTCACGGTCATCTCGACCACCAGCGGGCTTTCCGGCACATTCGGCAACCTCGCCCAGGGCGCGGAGCTTACGTCCGGCCCCAACCAATTCGTCGCCGACTACGGTTCGGACAGCCTCACGCTGGTCGTCGTGCCGGAGCCCGAGACCTGGGCGTTGATGCTATCGAGTTTTGGGTTGCTCATCGGTGCCCAAAAGCTGCGCAAGCGTCTGACGGGAATCCGATGACTGGCGCAGGGAGTTAATTGCCTCTCCGGTCGTTGGGGCCGGAGAGGCAGCTTCATTTCGGGCACCGTGCCCCCATGTCGTGCTCCGCTCGCGCGTGCCGTCCGCCCCCGTCTGGCTCTTCGCTTTTACTTGCCGAACGCCGCCGCGGGGCCATATTGGTCTCCCATTTTTGGAAGGGTGGCTGAGTCCGGTTTAAGGCACTCGACTCGAAATCGAGCGTTGGGTTAAACCAACCGTGGGTTCGAATCCCACCCCTTCCGCCACCATGATTATAAGGTACTTATGAATTAGTGCCTGAAAGTCATAACATTTTGTCATAACATCACCACCCTGCGCAGGGGTGTTCGCCGGTGTCCAGCGATGTCAGAATCTGCTGGCCGCGTCCTTAATACCAGTTCCCAGAAGGCTATTACCCTAATTAGGGAGGGTATCGCGAAAATAATCGAGTTGCGCAACTCGTTGAAGAACAGGCTGTTGCGACGAGTACTCCACTCGCGGGACGGTGATCCAAAGAAATTCTGTTCTTCCGGTGATGCCAATAAAAACAAAGGACGACAATGCCTTTACAATTGCCCCGGCTACCGCGTCGCCGGTCAATGACGCGGACCCCGAGTTTCTCGACGCGACGGGGCTGCAAGCCCGCTTCGGGATCAAAAGGAGCCTGGCTTATGTCTTGCTCGCAGATGGCTCTATTCGGGGTGTGAGCCTGCGGCGGCGTGGACAGGTGCGCGGCAAGCGATTGTTCGCGGTGGACTCGGTGCGCGCATTTTTGCGCTCGCAAATGGAGACCCGGAACTAATGGACCTAGTAGAAGCAAAGGCGCGGCTTTCCATCCCTGACCTATGGCACCGGCTCGAACTACCGGGCACTCCGAAAGTGTCTTGCAGTAGTCCATTCCGCGAAGATCGGAACCCAAGCTTCTCCGTGTTCAAAGACGGCTTGCTGTTCAAGGACTTTGCGACCGGAGAGGCAGGGGATGCCATAGATTTCCTGGCATTGGCAACCGGGCTTGACCGTAAGGCGGCCTGCAAGCGATTCATCGAACTGGTGGGTGGGGCAGTTTCTTCACCCTTGCCAGTAAAACGAACCCCGCCAGCGCACCCGCAGGTACGCCCCAAGCCATCCCTGCCGATGATTAGGCACGGGACTGCACCCGACTTCCACCGGCTGGCCCGGCTTCGCAATCTTAGCCGCGAAGGGATACAGCTTGCCAGTGAACGCGGCCTTTTGTGGTTCGCAAAGTTACGGGGCGTCAATTGCTGGATTGCCAGCGATAGCGCGCGGCTCAACGCACAGGCGCGCCGCATGGACGGTAGGACATGGGAGCACTTACCGGGAAGCCCGAAGGCATGGACCTTGCCCGGCTCGTGGGCCTCCTGGCCCATCGGCGTGAAGGAGGCCCAGCCCTTCAAAAAGATTGCCTTTGTGGAAGGAGGCCCGGACTCACTCGCGGCTTTTCATTTCGCCATTTGTGAAGATCGGGAACCGGACATTGCTCCCGTGGCAATGTTGGGGGCGGGACAGCGCATCCATCAAGATGCCTTGCCGTTGCTGGCGGGCAAAACCATTCGCCTTTTTCCACACCTTGACAGCGCGGGGCAGGAAGCGGCGAAACGGTGGACGCGGCAACTTGAAGCCGTGGGCGCGGACGTGGACGCATTCGACTTTGCCGGCCTTCATCAAATGGATGGCGCACCCGTGGGCGACCTGAACGACCTGGCCTATATCTCCCCGGATGACTTCGCGGCGGAGGAGCGGGAAACGTGGGGGATAATGCCATGAGCCGAATTTACAAGCCCGGAGCGCGGGCGGACGCTCAGCCCGATACGGACGCGATCCACAGCGGGCAATCTAGCAACGGTGCGGGGTATCCTGGCGCAAGCCGTGTAAGGAAGGACACCGTACCCGACGAAGAGGACGTGGCCGCGCCTACGGTACGCGCAGAAGACAACGATATCTCGTCCATACCCGTTCAAGATGCATTTTTTGACAGTGGTCGAAACGGCTACTGGATTCGCAATCAGCGGGGCAACTGGATTTTGATAAACGAGACACAATTTAAGCGAATTCTAAAAAAGCAGGGAATCTCTCCGAAAACCCCGGAAGGTTCTTACGTCTCCCCATTGGAGGAAAGGCTAATTGAGATTCAACAAAACTGCGACGTGCATTATGCGGGTGCGCTGGCTGGGCATGCGACGGGCGTGTATGATATGGGAGAGCGCAGGATTCTGGTAACGGAATCACCGCGCATCATCGAGCACAAGCCCGGGGAATGGCTTACGGTAAGCGCCGTCATTGATGGACTGCTAACCGATTCACAATTCCAATTCGACCAACGGCCCTACCTCTTTGGTTGGTTGAAGATCAGCTATGAAACATTGCTCGCGGGAGAGAAACGCCCCGGGCAGGGTCTTGCGCTGGCCGGCCCACACGGTTGCGGAAAATCTCTGTTGCAAAACCTCATTACCCTAATCCTGGGTGGAAGATCGGCGCGGCCATACCAATTCATGAGCGGGTTGACGCAGTTCAATTCCGACCTGTTCGAGGCCGAGCATTTGATGATTGAGGATGAACAAGCCTCAACAGACATCCGGGCGCGGCGAAACTTTGGAGCCCTGCTCAAAAATCTCACCGTCAACGATTGGCAGCGTTGTCACGCCAAGAACCGAATTCCGATAAGTCTTACTCCGTTCTGGCGGCTGTCCATCACGGTCAACGATGAACCCGAGAACCTCATGGTCCTGCCGCCGATTGACCCCAGTATAGAGGACAAGCTGATTATCTTGCGGGCGCACAAGACAGCCATGCCAATGCCCACGGCGACGCTGGAACAGCGCAAGGCGTTCTGGCGGCAACTCGAAAGCGAGCTTCCAGTGTTCCTGCGATTCCTTACAGAGTGGGAGATACCCGCCGCCCTCGTGAGCGAACGCTTTGGAATCACACATTTCCATCACCCGGAAATCTTGCAGGAGATAGACAATTTCGCGCCGGAATTCCGTCTGATGCGCTTAATCGACGACGCGCTTTTTAGAAGCGATGAGGCGGAGGCGTGGGAAGGAACCGCAGAGCACCTGGAGCGGGTGTTGACCGGTGATACCAGCGGTTGCGGACGGGAGGCCCAAAGGCTCTTTACCTACCCAACCGCCTGCGGCGTGTATCTGGGGCGGCTGGCGAAACGTCACCCCAAGCGCTTTCTGCGCGAGCACACCCCGACAGGCAACCGATGGACGATCCATCCGTCGGATTTCTGAACAATCGAAAAACACCCCTTCAGCCTTTCAGGCGGTGGCAAAACTGAAGGGGTGAAAGGGTGTTTAGTCATTTGTCACTGAAGCGGCGTTGATTTGTCATCAAAATCGTTAGGCCGCCGACGCAGCCTGTTGTATACCCGTCGGCGAGGATGAAGCTCTTTGCTGCTTCTGCAATGCCTGCCATTCCCGATAATTTCGAGCTTCTTGACTTTGCTTTAGGGACTGCTTCTCGCGGAACCGCTTCTCCGCAGCCTGTCGTCGTTTTACCTGCGCAGAAAAAAACTTGCTGTCGTTATCCTCCCCTAAGAGATATTCGACCAATATTCTAGCGGCTGCGGGTACGATATAAATAGGGGATGCGGGCACGCACTAAATACAACATAATACCGCAGCGTACATCCGAGCATTGCGCGAGGTGGAGCGTGCGAGCACCGTCAATATTGGGCATTCAAGTTGATTTTTCCACTGGAGCGTGTGGTTAGCGGTTTCGGGTCTCTGATTCGTGCCTGTCAGTAGGCACCATGTGCCTCCTGTCCAGCCCTCCTATTTACTGTTTGTTCCTTTTGAGCAACAATTTTAAATGTCATATTCGAATCATTGCTGCGAATAATCCACTCCTCCGTGGCACTACCCTCGCGCTCCCGCCCGTTGACTGGATTTGAAACAGTGAAGATTATCTGGAACCGCAACTGTGTATCAGTGGCATTCAGCGCCTCCGCCTCAATTGGACCAACAAGTGTCCATTTGTGCGCGGGCCATCGCTCTAGGAATTGGCCGTATTCCTTTGAAACCTCGTTCAATCCCACTGAACCCGCGTCCAGGTAATTTACCCTAGTGTCGTAAAAGCTCAGAACCGTCTTTATATCCCCGTCGGAAAAAGCCGTAATAAAGGACCCCACAAAGTTAGCAATTGCGGTTTGTTCCGACGGCTGCAATCGTTGCGATTGAGACTCTTGTGTAAGCGGCGTAAATTCGTTGATATTCTTGTCTGGCTCACCACCAGCCGACATTCCAGCAAGCAGCTTGGCCACCGTGCCATCCCTTAATTCTTCTTTCCATTGCTCAAAATAGGAAGCCTGGCTGGCACCAAAATGCGTCTGAATCTGCGATGCGTGCTCTATGGCAAGCTCTTTTTCAAAGCTATGGTTAAGAAATGCATTCCCGATTTCGCCTAACTGCTTTTCGTCACTATTGTTCAACGGATAATCGTGAACAAAGTCACAATACTTTTTTCCTGCCAGAAAAAACACATTGTAAGTGCTGGAAGGACTAGCGTCGCTTGTTGCCAGATATGGCTGAGTCAAAGCGCCCATAATCCTAGCAGACCCGCCCAGACCATCGCCTAGGTCGGCATAAAAGCTTTGCTTTATCCGAAGTATAAGGCCCCTGGCTTCGTCAAGATATGCCAAGGTTGTTAGTTCTGTTTTTCGCTCACCGTAAGCGGGACCACATAAATCGGCGATGGCATCCCTTAATTGTTGCTCCTCTGGATATACGTCCTTATTTTCAGTTAAACGTTCATAGGCTATTTTTGGCGATTTTATGACCCCGATTCCGTCGAGAGCCATGTTTTTTGAGAAATCACAGCAAACCGCTTTTGGCTTTTCGGAAGCGCTTGTAATATAGCTTTCCAAATCGTCTACTTCTTGATCGCTCGTAGTCTCTTCAAGTTTTTTGTTTCGCAGTGCAACCAGTTGCTTTGTTTCCACTAATGATGCTGACAGCTCGCCGATGAGGAGTTCATGCCGCTTTTTCGTTAGCAATGTTTCAAGCTTAATAGCCTCTGCTTTAAATGTTTCGTCTTGGCTATAACCATAATAGCCGCTGCTTTCGAGCGCGGTTACTAGGTCTTGCACGGCCTTGTTAGTGCTTGCCAGAGCGTTATTGGCCTTCACATAAATTGCATCCAGAGCGTCGGCGGAGGTCGCCAAGGTAACCTGGCTGATGGCTGAGTTAATGGCAGATGTACACTGATCGGTCGTTTGTTTCAATTTCGCCAGCAAAACCATTTGCTGCCGCTGAACTACATGGTCTCGCGCCTCGTTCAGTCCGCTTTCGAGTTTAGCTCCAAGAGTTTGTAAACGCAACACCTCGGGTTCGTCGGCTTTGTAACCTTCCAAAAGTGTTCCGTATTTCTCGTCCCACTCTTGAAAGATTGAAGCCGTCGTATCACGGAGCTTTTCTGGGCTGTCGGAATCGCCTGCACTTTTGATCTTATCGCTGACAAAGCCTTCCGCTTGATGGAGCATGGACCTCGCCCACTGATGGCCTTGCTGAATCTGACGAGTTTCATCGTCGGTTGGTTGATATTGCTCGGTGGAGGGTTTGAATGGTTCATTGATGGTCGCGTACCATTGCTTTTCCTTTTCCACAAACATAAGGCTTCCCGCCCATGCTCCGGTAACATTCAATGATCCATTTTGTGCGACCGGCGCATCTCCTTTGTAAACATACAGAGTCAAATCGCAGCAATAGTATTTGTGCCCGTAGACCGTACGGAAATATTCATTGGTAATCAGGTAGCGATCCAATTGGTCTTGTACGCCCAAGGCCGTCAAGTCCGATTGCAAGACTTCCTGTATATCCTGGCCTGATGGCTTCGAGGACAAGCTGGGCGGCAGGCAACCGGACAACAAAAGGACGCTTGCAAGCAAAGGGGCGAGTCGTACAGCGGAGTATTGCGCGCACTTGAAGTGCTTAGTGGACGCGGACATACCGTGTGTCGTCCTTTCCAATGAGGTCTGTTCCTTCTTGCTTCATTCTATTGAACTCTTTTCCGTCGATGACAAATACGATTTCGTCTCCCTGTATGGTCCAAGTTCCTTGGTAATGCACATCGGCGAACGGGCCTGCGTAGGGGCCAAGGCCGGTATCCTTCTGGAAAATGAATGAACCATCCGAACGAACGTCGTAAGAAACAGTCACCTCACTCGGTTGGGGTTGAAAACCGTTCTCACTCGTTTGGACCTGAAGACCAGTAGTCTCGTCGAGGAGGGGGCCGGTATAGGAATAAACGCCTTCTAGTTGGTTGGCACTTTCTGTCTGGTCGTTGGATTTCCGATCGTCGTTGCGCTGTCCCCAATACCATTCCTTTCCGCGCTTGACAAATCCAAGTGTTACTTGTTTTTGGTTTAAGGAAAGGAGTCTCGGGCCATCGTTTGACGAATATATTACATTGAGGTGATATATGTAGACTTTTTCCCCATCTTCCTTCCGCGTATAGGTGTCAGTGACGGCATAATTAATGACATTGCCGCCGAGCGCATCTTTAATTAGAGTGTTTGGCGGTCCGGACGGCCAGAATATCCAAATTAAAGACGACAAAGCGGCGATAAGTATTACCGCTCCCACTCTAACAGCCCATTTAGGTCGCTTTTTCAGACGCTGGACGAATTCCGGAATTGAAACGGATTGAATCGGTGGCGACGTTGATGGGGGCGGCGCGGGAGTGGGCGGTAGAGGAGGCCGCTCTGTGGTTTGCCTGAAGAATGAAATCTCGAAAATGGGCTTCCAATCGGTAAGGCCCTCGCACCATGCGAGGTCAGCAGTGCTTGCTGATCCGTTCGCGATTCGCGCCTCAATTTCGGCTGCGGAATACGGCCCCATCTGTTGGCCGTTCTTTAGGAGGAAATATGCCACTTCAGGTTGCTCCATAAGAGAGCACTTTGCCGCACGGAATTCTTTACGGTCAAGAGGCAAATGTCGTCAAAGCCACGCATACGCCGGAACGCCGTCGGACCGACCATCCGGCGACTTCGTTCCTCACACGCCCTTGCGCAAGAGGAGCTTGCAGCGAGATGTACGGTGGCTGGTCATGAAATCACGAGAGGAACCCTTGCAAAGATCGAAGCGCAAGTGCGAGGTGTGACGGACCTCGAACTGTTTGTTATCGCCAAAGTCCTTGGCGTACAAGTGGATGACCTCTTCCCGCAGGGCCTAGCTTCGCAACTCCGCAGGCGTGGCTGAGCGGCTTCTGAGGATTCTGCTGCCCTGATTTATCAAGCGCAATGTTTGGCACCATTGTCGAGAATGATCGCAACCCGGGCTTATGTGCCCCTTTTCACTTCGCAGCCTTTCCTGCGAGGTTAGAAGTAATATCCGGGAATTTTCTCGCTGCCTTCCTCAATGTCTCCGTGTCGATATGCGTGTAGTTCTGTGAAACGGCTTTCGAATCGTGTCCCACAAACTCTTGCACGATTGCCGGGCTGATGCCGGCATTCTTCAAAAGGCTTGTGGCCGTATGTCGCAAGCAATGAAAGCTAAGGTCGCTTGTCTCCCGCTTCGCGCTGCGTCCCTCGCCTTCCTTTTGATGGCTTCGGGCCTTTGCCAGCCCTGCGGTCTCAAGTATCTCGTGAAACTGATTCGATAGCGCCGCTACCCGCCCTTTGGTTCGTTCCTTCCTCGCCGCCGCTTTGGGGAATAGGGGCTGCCTTGGATCGTCTGAGGCCGGCAGGGATTCTTCAATGAAGGTGAGCAATGGGACGGCGAGGGGGATAATTTGCCGCCGGCCCGTCTTGCCGGTCACAAGCTTCAACTCTTCCCGTGTCAAGTCTACGTTGGCCCAGGTCAGACCCGCGATGTCCCCGAGCCGCTGGCCGGTGTAAAGTCCAAAGAGGATCATTCCCCGCCATTCGTCGGTCGCGCAGCCGAATATATTTTCCAATTCCTTGACCGTGAAGGCCCGCCGCTTCGAATCTGCCTGCGCACCCTTGACGTTTCCCACCCGCTCCGCTGGATTTTCAGAAATAATGCCATCCATCTGAGCTTGCTTTAGAGCGCTACGAATTACTTTGAGCGCAAGGTTTGCCGTGGCAGGGCTGAGGCCCCGCTTGCGAATCGAGTCCCGAAATCCGGCAATATCTGACTTCCGTATAAAGGCCACGTCCTTCCCCTTCCGGTCCCCCAGGTGGGCTAGGAACTGAACCTTGATGCCCTTGTACGCGGCCAGCGTCGATTCCGAGATTTCCGTGCCGCGTGTCGCAATCCAGTTATCGAAATACTTCTCGGCGGTGGATGATGGCAGCGATTCGCCGTTTGCCATCTCGTAAATATCGGCCATCCCCTTCCGGAATACGCTCTCGGTTAGCCGGCCTCTCCGCCCTAATTTCGAAGCGTAGGCCCACTTGTCGGCGACTTGCTGTGCCTTCCTCGAATCGGTCGCCTTAGTGCTGCGAAGGGTCCGCCTGCCGTTCGGAAGGGTGAAGGAAGCGTACCAGTATGGGCTTTTGCCCCGGGGGTCTTTGTGAATACTCGCCATGGCCATAACAATAGTCATAACAGTCCGCCCGTGTCAATGGTTTCAAAGAAGCGCTGGGAGGCTGACAAATACAAGCGATTCATCATCGTCCAGAGTGCTCTGTGAAACCGTGGGTTCGAATCCCACCCCTTCCGCGTTCCATGCCTGTTACGCGCCGACGGGATTCGAACCCACGCTCAATAAAAGGTTCGAGCCGAGGGCCGAAGGCGGCCCGAGACAGACAAACGCGAAGCGTTTGCCCGAAGGGCAAATGAGCCGGCTGGCTCATTTGTCAATCCCACCCCTTCCGCGTTCCATGCCTGTTACGCGCCGACGGGATTCGAACCCACGCTCAATAAAAGGTTCGAGCCGAGGGCCGAAGGCGGCCCGAGACAGACAAACGCGAAGCGTTTGCCCGAAGGGCAAATGAGCCGGCTGGCTCATTTGTCAATCCCACCCCTTCCGCGTTCCATGCCTGTTACGCGCCGACGGGATTCGAACCCACGCTCAATAAAAGGTTCGAGCCGAGGGCCGAAGGCGGCCCGAGACAGACAAACGCGAAGCGTTTGCCCGAAGGGCAAATGAGCCGGCTGGCTCATTTGTCAATCCCACCCCTTCCGCGTTCCATGCCTGTTACGCGCCGACGGGATTCGAACCCACGCTCAATAAAAGGTTCGAGCCGAGGGCCGAAGGCGGCCCGAGACAGACAAACGCGAAGCGTTTGCCCGAAGGGCAAATGAGCCGGCTGGCTCATTTGTCAATCCCACCCCTTCCGCGTTCCATGCCTGTTAGGCGCCGACGGGATTCCAACATCTAGAGCATTTTAAATAAAACTGTAGCCATTCCGGGATGGTTTTGGTATGCTTTTTGGCATGCGAAAAACCATCTCTCTGGATTTGCGTGAACGGATTCTGGTCTCCTATGACAATGACGAGGGCACCCGGCCCGAGATTGCCCGCAGGTACCGGGTTTCTTTAGGCATGGTTAAGAAGCTGCTTCAGCAGCGCCGACGCTTGGGGCAGATCGCTCCGCTTCATCAAAACAGCGGCCGCAAGCCCTTGATCCTGCCGGCTCATCGCCGGGAATTGCGCGCGCTTCTGGCCAGGAAGACGGACATGACCTTAAGGGAGATGCGTGAAGCCCTCTCAGTGGACTGCACCCTCCAAGCCATTCATTACGCCTTGGAGAAGATGGGGCTGACTTTAAAAAAAAGACGCTCAGAGCCAGCGAGCAAGACCGTCCCGACATCGCGCAGGCCCGCCGGGCGTGGCGGCGGCGTCAAGGGGGCTTCGACCCGACGCGGCTGATCTTCCTGGACGAGTCGGGAGCCAAAACCAACATGACCCGGCTGCGGGGCCGCGCCCCGCGCGGCAAGCGCGTCCACGCCAGCACCCCTCATGGCCATTGGAACACCACCACCATCCTGGGATCGATCCGCCTGGATGGCTCCAGCGCCTGTATGACCGTTGAAGGAGCCACCGATGCGGAGGTGTTCCGAGAGTACGTCCGCCAGGTCCTTTGTCCCACTCTGCGCCCAGGAGACATCGTGGTGATGGATAACCTCACTCCCCATAAGAGCGAAGAGACTCTTGCCCTGATCAAAGAGGCCGGAGCCGAAGCGCTTTTCCTCCCAGCCTACTCCCCGGACCTCAATCCGATCGAAAAGATGTGGAGCAAAATCAAACAACTGCTCCGCAGTGCCGAGGCCCGCACCCACCCCGATCTGCTCCACGCCATCGCCGCGGCACTCCAGCGCGTCACACCCAAAGATGCCATGGGTTGGTTTGCTTCTTGTGGCTATAGTTTTATTTAAAATGCTCTAGTTCTGCGGTAAAGACACCTCTGGAAAGTGAATCTTCAGCTTAAAGCAAACGTAGAGAACGAGGATTGCCCCCAGTGTGGAGAATATCAGACCGGCGGGATGGTATCGCTCGTTTGCCGGGCGAGAGAATATGTGAGTAACCGCCCCGCCAACAATTGACCCAACGATGCCCAGCACAATCGTCCAGAAAAGCGTCATGTGTACGTGCATCACTGATTTCGAAATGACCCCGGCGATTAACCCAATGAGAATATACCAAATTATATGAAACATAGGCGTCTTGAATTTAATCGGTTCTCGACGCCCAAGTGCGCTTCAATCGAATGCGATTCTGTAAAATACCCGGAAGTTGGCCGGGTGCTGTTTACAATGGGAGCATCTGCATTACAGTGTGGAATATATGGGCGATAGATCACCAAAAGAAACGCATAAAAAAGACGTTCAAAAGCATGCAAAGACTGACGCCGGAGCGCGTTCGAAGTTGGAAAACGCGGAAGCCCAACACCATCCCACCTCCGGTCACGCGGCTACACCCAGCCATCCCACCACTTCGGACGAACCCGGCGAAAGAAAGTAGGATCGACGATTACACTTCTCCAGGAAATGATTTGATCACTGGTTTCCTGGCGAGCCCTTCTTCGAGGCGGGAAAAGAGATCCTCAATGGAAAACGGCTTGACGAGTATCTGAATGGAATCCGTCGATGTATTTCGGTCCTGGGCGTCATGGGTTATGAAAATGAGCGGCACGCAACACAGGATTTTATCCAATGCAAAAGCTTCCGCCACTTGGTGTCCATCCTTCCAGGGCATATCCATATCCAGAAGGACGATGTCCGGCTTGAATCTATGGGCCATTTCGACCGCCTTGGTCGATTCATTCTCCTCGGCCGATATATACCCGTGCCTTCTCAGCAACCCCCCCAGCATGTGGGTTGCAGGATGTTCGTCGTCAACGACCAATACGCGAGGTTGACGCGCCTTTCTCCTCTTGCCGCGTCTGGGCGTCATCAACGCCTTGTGAGCCGTCGTTCCGCCCCTATTTTGGGCAAAAATGCTGTTTTCGCCCATGGACGGATTCGCCTCGAGCCTCTGAGGGAAGGACATGAGCTCGGTTTGGGCCTCGGTCCAATTCTGTTTTTGCCTGCCTAAAGGGCGGCTCTCTCGCTCCCAAACGTGATACGCGCCGACGGCGATTTCATCGTGGGTGGGTGTATTGCGTGCGTTTGGCATAACGACAATATCGCACGTATCCCTGAATCACGGCATCATTTCGTGCGGAATGCTGAACCAGGGATGCGGTTGAAGTTCCAACCGCGGAGGAATCCTCGCGGAATCCTAATGGAATTCGATGTGTGCTTCCAGCGTCGATGTCGCGCCGGTGCCACGGAAGCCACCCTCGATGGGCGTCGCACCGAGCGGCTCGCGACAAGCCGCGACCGCGATGTACTCGTCGTTGACCGCCATATCGTGTGTCGGATCATAGCCACGCCAGCCTCCGCCGGGCAGGTAGACCTCTGGCCAGGCGTGCATGTAACGCCGCTGCCGGCCTGTGCTGCCGGGCCGATAGCCGCTGACGAATCGCGCCGCGATGCCCACTGCGCGGCATGCATCGATAAAGAGCATCGCGACGTCACGGCACGAGCCCTCTCTATGCTCGAGGGTGTGCGCGGGGGGATGAGGCGCACCTCTTTCCCGAATTGATATGGGACATGTTTCGTAGATCTCGCTGTTGAGGGCGTTGAGAAAATCGAGCGTGCCCCCGCCGGCTGCTTCCGCAATGAAACGTCCGAAATTTGCGACCGTGTCCTCATCGTCGACGCGCTGCAGGTACCCGGCAAGGGAGCGGTTCAACTCGTCGCCATACACGATTGGCAAGGTGTCAGCCGCCGCCGCGAGGAGATAGTCAAATGGATTGCTGCGAGCGGTTTCCACCTCAAACGAGGTCTGGATCGTAAGCCGCGACGTAGCATCACCAAACCACGCATGGAGCACCGAGTTCCCTTCGACATCCAGGCATTCGCAGAGCGTAATCGGATCCGGCTCGATTTCAGTTTCAAGACGCACCAGCCGCACCGTGCCATCGCACCGGGGCCGCAACCGGATAATGTGTGGCTGTAGCAACACCGGTTTGCTGTAACTGTATCGAGACGTGTGTTTAACGGTGAAATTCATCGGCATCAGAGCATGGCAATGTTTAAGCGCCCCGGCAATTAACGTCCAGCATTCCGGCGTACGCTTGATTTCGGAGCGGCTGATACCCACCCCTTCCGACGTCACACCTCCGCCGAAGACGGAAATGGAGAGTGGAGCCCGAAGAAGGTGGAAAAAAGCTCAAATGCCTGGAACTTCACTGCGCCTGATAGTGTCTATTAACCTTGAAAACGCACTGAACTTTTTTGCATCCTGGCGCCATGCTTTTTTCCCCCACCAAACTGGCGTTTGCGTTTTTCTTTGCGGTGACGGCTTCATCGTTGTTTGCCCAATCCAACGGACCTGCCATCACGCCGGCAACTCGGATTGAATTGTTCGACGGCAAAAATTTTGACGGCTGGACATTTGTTTCCAAGGACGCGAACACGCCCGCCGCGTCCATCTGGTCCGCGACGAACGGTGTGATTTATTGCCTTGGCCGGCCAAACGGCTACGCGCGCACGTTGCAGTTCTATCGCGATTACGAACTTCACGCCGAGTGGCGCTGGCCTTCCGGGCCGGGCAACAGCGGCGTTTTCGTCCACGTCAATCCCCCCGACAAGGTCTGGCCGTATTGCTTTGAGGCAAATACGCTGGCCGGGGTTGCGGGCGAAGTGCGCATGAACGGCGGCTCGAAGGCGGATGGATTGACGGCGCAATATCCCAAAAGCGTCCCGCGCCAGCAGCCGAGTTCGGAAAAGCCCGCGGGCGAATGGAATGCCTTCGACATCATTTGCCGCGGCAATACGATTTCCGTCCGCGTCAACGGCGTTTTGCAAAATAACATCACCGGCACGTCGGCGAGTTCCGGGGCGATTGCATTGCAGGCCGAGGGAAAACCCGTCGAGTTCCGCAACATCTTCATTGAGCCGCTGCCGGGCGCGGAATCCCCGAAGCCATGAGACTTGTTAAAATAACCCGTGACGCCGCGTTGCTTTGCGCGCTGTTGAATTTACTGGTCGTCGCAGTTCCGGCGATGGCCCAACAAACAAGTCCGGCGCCTTCAGCGACGGCGCGCCCGGCGCGCCCAAGGGCGCCTGTCCGCGATCCGAACACGCCGGGCTATGTCACGGCCAGGGAACTGCCCGACGGCGCCGTTCCATCACCGGACACCGATGGAGATTTCATTATCGGCCCGACTCACAACCGCGCGCCGGAAATGACCGTGCAGAAGAATGTGCCGCACGGAACAGTTTATTACTTCACCATGAGTTCGGCGGACAGCAGGATTTATCCCGGCATCGCGCGGGAGCCCGGTCCTTTGGGCAAGGTTGACCCCGTTGATCCCGCCAAATTGGTGGTGACCACCAGCCATCCTGCTCCCTACACCCGCCGCGTGGCGGTTTATATTCCCCAACAATACGTCCGCGGCACGGTCGCGCCCTTCATCATCGGGCAGGACGGACCCGACCCGATGTTGTTCACAGCCCTGGACAATCTAATTGCCGAAAAGAAGGCGCCCGTGATGATTGCCATTTCCATCGGCAATGGCGGCGGTGACGCACAGGGCAGCGAGCGCGGCCTGGAATACGACACCATGTCCGGCCAATATGCGGAGTTTGTCGAGCGGGAAGTGCTCCCGCTCGTGGAAAAGCAATACGGCGTGAAATTGACCCGCGACCCGGAGGGCAGGGCGACGATGGGAGGCAGTTCCGGCGGCGCGTGCGCGATGATCATGGCGTGGTATCATCCGGAACTCTACCACCGCGTCCTGACTTATTCGGGCACCTATGTGAACCAGCAATGGCCGTATGACGCCGCAACCCCGCACGGCGCGTGGGAATTTCATGAACACCTCATCCCGGACAACCCGGCCAAACCCATCCGCATCTGGTTCGAAGTCGGCGACCGGGACAATTACAATCCAAATATCATGCGCGATAACATGCACGATTGGGTGGCCGCGAATGAGAACATGGCGAAGGTGCTGGCCGCGGCTGGCTATCATTACCAGTTCGTCTTTGCCCGCAACGCCGGTCACACGGACCGCGCCGTGAAACAACAAACCCTGCCCGAAGCTCTCGAATGGCTGTGGCAGGGCTATGTCCCGGTGACGAACTGACATGAAACGCAGTTGCATGCCGAATGATGGCGTAAACCGCTCTAGGTGGATGAATTCGAACTCGGAGCCTCGGCATGGCTTTCCTCGGGAATGTCCTCAAACGAGCGGCGCACCGTTTCAATTTGCTCCCGGTAATGTTCCGCATCGCCGTAATCGAAGAAGAATTTGTAGCGGTTGTGCATCGATTTCATCCGGAGCGCGTGCTTGATGGGGCACCAATATTGCTCCGTCCGTCCGGCCACTTCCGATACATAGGCCAGCACTCCGTTGCCGTAGGCGCAATACTGGCAATTGAGCTTTTCGATAAAGTTCAGATACGACAGCCGATTGCGGTCGAGCAGCAGGTAGTCGCCCCGATGCACTTTTGGGATGCCATAGATACCGAAACATGCGGCCTGGTAAAGTGAGACAAAGAGATCCAGAAGCAGAAATGGCAGCAGGCAGGACCAGATCACCGGCGCGGTTAAAAGCACCAAAAAGGTGGAGTTCAGAAAGTAACGGTCCATGCGCTTGCTCAGCTTTTGGTGCCGGGCAATCGCCTCCTCTGTAAACCTCACCTTTTTTGCCCGCACCTTGTAATGAAAATCCGCTTCCTTCAGTTGAAGCTCGCGCCTCATGTCACCCTCCAGGTCCCGCATCTTCGCCAGCAACGAATCGAGTTTATCGCTCATTTGACCGAACGCTCGTCCCGTAAGGGAGGGAAGTAAAGGAATAGCTCCAGGGGGCTGAATCCGGATTTAGGCGCTCGACTCGAAATCTAGAATTGGGTTAAACCAACCGGGATTCGAATGCCACCCCTTCCGCGCGGGGCGCCGTTGGGCCTTGCAGCGGTGTCGTCAGCATCCATCGCCGGGCGGCAACGCGAAGCCTGATTTGTGAGACATTTTATTCGATTTATGGCCGTGACTGGAGCGCTCGCCGCGTTGGCGTGGGCGCTGCCGGCCGAACGGAGCAACGCGGCCGATGATTCCGGAGCCGCCGAGGTCTCTGCCACCCCGAGTCCCTCTCCCGCGCACCATCACCACCATGCGAAGGGCTCTCCAACAGCTTCGCCAACGCCGAGCGCCGGCAAAGAGGAGTCCGAAGCGGATGCCACGCCCGCGGGAAGGAAACATCATCGTTTCGGGGATTCGGAGGACTCTTCCGACGCGAGTCCGGCCGGGAAACCAACTCCTTCGCCCGGGCAAACGGACGGGACGGCCCTCGGTTTGGAAACCCCGAAGCCCCGACCCTCTGTCGCACCGGATGCCACTCTCGATACCGATCAATTAGAGGATTTTTCGCAGCAGCCCGCGAAAATCCAGGCTTTGATTAAGGCCTCGCTGGCACTTACACGGCAAAACCTGACTTATACTTATTCCTCGGCAGATCCGGCGAATGGTGGAATGGATTGCTCGGGGTTCGTTTACTACGTCCTGACGCAGGCGGGGCTGAAGGACGTGCCGCGCGACGCCGGCGGGCAGTATGCGTGGCTACGGAAGGCCGAGCTGTTCCGGGCCGTGATTAGCCGGAGCCTGGATGGGTTTGAGATGGATGAGTTGAAGCCGGGAGATCTGCTGTTCTGGAGCAACACCTATGAATCGGATCGTGATCCGCCCGTCACCCATACGATGATTTATCTGGGGCGCGAAAAGGAGACCGGCAATCGCGTGATGGTTGGATCTTCGGACGGCAGGACTTATCACGGGCTCCGGCGTTGGGGAGTAAGTGTCTTTGATTTCAAGGCTGCGCCGCCGGCAAGTCCGTCCTCAGGGCGCGCAGCGCCGCAATTCATAGGGTATGGGGCAATTCCGGGGTTCCAACCCATAACCACGGTACAATGAGTAAGTCGCGAAGGCCGAGGCGGTTTATTTGTGTCGTTGTGCTGCTTTTGACGGGGCTGGGTTGCTGTTGGGGGGCGGAGGGCGGTGGCGGGGTTTACCGGTTGTATGATTTTACGCCGGTGTCGGGGACCAATCCGGTGGTGGCATCGGTTAAGGATTGTGGGATCGAGATTCCGGCAAGCGAGTTTCGGGCTTTTGTGCAAGCCATGCCGCCGCCAAACGGGGATGAAAGCAAGCGGCCGAGAACATTGACGACGGAACAGAAGCGGGCGAACCTGGACAGGCTCGTCGATGAACATTTGTTGATGTGGGAGGGGTATCAGCAGAAGGCGGATCAGACGCCTTTCATCGCGCATTTGTTGGAGATCACGAAGGGGATGCTGATGCGGGAGACGCTGGTGAATGAGACGGTGAAGGGGAAGGCGAAGACGGCGGCGGACTTTGATCGAATTTACAAGGAGTTGTGCGATCGGCTTTTCAATCAAACGGATATTACGGTGTCGAATGAGGCTTATGGCCAGGTCAAAGAGTTGCTGAAGGGTCCGTCGAATCCGGATTTGTCGAAGCTGCCGCCGGGGGTGGGTGGTGCGGTCTTTGCGGAGTGGAAGGGTGGGGTTGTGACTACCGGGGACCTATTGGCGTTCTATATGAAATTGCCGCAGGAGCGGCGTCCAAATTTGCTAACGCATGACGGGGTGGAGCAAATGCTCGAGCAAATGCTCGAAGATCGGCTATTGAACGAGGAGGCGCAGGCGCGCGGATTGGAGGATGCGCCAATCGTGATCGAGAAGCTGCAATTGAACAGGAACAAACTCTGCCGGATGTATGTGCTGAATGAGATAGCGGCGCAGGCGGCGCAGTTGGCAAGGGAGCCGGGTGAGGAAGGGCGGGTGAAGCAATGGTACCAGCAGCATTTGAAGGATCGTTATACTTACAAGGATGCAAACGGGAAGGAACAGGTGGTGCCGTATGCAACCGCGTACCAGAGGATCGAGAATAATTATGTGGACGATTTGCGGGAACATGTGCGGGCGCAATATCTGCAAGGGCTGCGCAGCGCTCACCCGGTGGCAATCGACGAGAAGGCGATGGAAGAGGCGATCCCGGGGAACGATACGGGCGGCGCAATTAACGCGACAAACGCGGTTAAGGCCCCGTGACGACCAGCTCGAGGAAAAGGATCGGTTGGGATGAGATTGCGGTGCTGTCGAGGACAGTGACGTCGCCGTTGTTATCGGTGACGGTCGCGCCGGACTGGGTCCACGTCGAGGAGCCGGCGGATCGGGTTGCAATGGGAGTCCAACTGGTCAGATTGGTCGAGGCTTCGACAGTGTAAGTGACATCAGTGGCGGATAAGTTGCGGTCGAATTGCAATCCAAGATGCCCGCCGGAAACCGACATCACGGGCAGGCCCGCTACGGAATTGACATCGGGATTCATTCCCAGGGCGTATTTGACCAGATTGCAAACGCCATCACCGGCGGGATTGGCCGTATCTGCGGCGGAGCCGGAATCGAGGGATGTGCCGAAGTATTGGATGCGCCAGGATTGGACGGCGCTCGGGGTGGTGAAGATGTTGAAGAGGCTGCTGGCGGTCTCGACGCCGTCGCTGACGGTGAGGGTGATGGCGGAGGAGCCAGTTATGTTCGGGACGGTGTAAATGGTCAGGGATTCGTTGCCGCCGACGTTCGCTGGGCCGCTGACATTGTCGAAGGTCGCGGTGCAGGGGACGCCATAATCGTGCGAAGTCACGCCGAGGCCCGCGTAGTAACTCGAGGCCGAGATTGATGCCGAGCGTGCCCCCGACTTCGACCCACGTCCCGGGGACGCCGTTATCATCCTCCGCGTAATAGCCGGTAAAATCGGTGCCGCTCTTGACCAATTGCAGCCAGCACGGCGCGGCAATGCCGGTGATTTGGGCATTCTGCGCGGCAGAGCCGCCTGTGGTGGAGCGGTACTGGAGGGCCACTCCGTTGCTGGCGCTCACGAGAACATAGACGTCGCTGGCATTGGCGGCGGTGCCTGAGCGCATCATAAGGGCCGCCTTGGACCAGACATTAACCGGCTGCAAGCTCGTGACGCGCGCCATGATCTCGCCATTGCCGGTGGCCGGCTGGTAAATATACTGGCCCTGGTCCTGCGTATTGTAGAAGTCGGAGCCGCTCCCAACGATGGTGAAGATATCACCCGGCAAACTACTGCCGGTATAGCCCGGCTGACCGAGGTCCATGTTGAACCACGGATCGGATGCGGAGGAGACAACGATGTCGCCGAGCGGCACCAGCGCGGTATTCGAGGAGCTGACGGTGACGGTCAGCGGATCGTAAGCGTCCGCGGACGGGAGCACGGTGAATGCGAGCGGTCCGGCAGTGCCGCCAAGAGCGACGGTGTAATCATCGAAGGAGGAAATCTGCGGAGGAGGATTGACCGCAAGCACGAAGGATTCGGTGCTGCTTCCCGTCCCGTCATTGGCCGACACGGTGACAGTGGAAGTGCCGGTGACATTTGTATTGGGGGTGATCGAGAGAGTGTAATTCGGCTCGCCGCTGATGTGATCGTAGACGGTGGTGCAAAGTGCGCCGGTGGTGTGCGCGGTCGAGGCCAGACCCGTGACGAAGGAGGAGCCGAGGTTTGCGGTGCCGGATGTGCCGACCTGGATCCATGTGCCGGGCTGGCCGCCATCGTCCTCCGCGTAATAACCGGAGAATGTGCCCCCGCTCTTGACGACGCGCACCCAGCAGGGAGCGGTGATTCCGGAGACGCCGCCCACTTGCACCGTGGACGCGTTTTCCGAGGAGCGGATCTGGAACGCAACACCATTGCTGGCGCTCACAAGCATGTAGGCATTGGGGCACGAGGCGTCGCTGCCGCTGGTGCGCATCATCACGCCGGCCTTGGACCAGACATTCACGGGCTGGACGCTATCGACGCGGGCCTGGATCTGCCCGTCGCCGCTCATCGAATCGTAAACGACGCGTCCCGAGTCGGTGGTATTCCAGATATCGGTGCCGCTGGCTTGGACGGTGACACTCTCGCCCATATCGGTCGTGCCATTGACGGTCACAGTGCCCAGATCCGCGCTCGTCCAGGGACTGGAGACGTAAGAAAGGGAGACGCCGGAGTTTGGAAGAAGCGAGGTGTTTGAAGAAGTCGCTGATACGGCCAGCGTCCCCGTAGTTTGCAAATCGCTAACAGAAATGGTTAGCGGATTAGGCGAGCTGCCTTCGTCAACGATCTGATTGGCGATCGGCGAGATACTGGGCGGAGTATAGGAGGGGTTAACGGCGAAATAGAAACGTTGGGCGGTCGAGGTCGAGCCATTGCTGACGTTGACGGTGATCCTCGATGTGCCGCTCTGGCTCGCGGCAGGGGTGATGGTGACAGTGCGGCTCAAGCCGGTGCCGCTCACCGCCAGCCCGGTGGCGGGGACGAGGGTCAGATTCGACGAAGTAGCCGTGACTTGCAATGAAGCGGCGGGAGTCGAGCCGAGATTTCCAAGCGAAAAAGTCTGGGTGGCGCTCTGATTCTCGGTCACCAGGATATCCGGCAACGTATTGACGATGATATTGAAGAAGTAGTTATCGTTAAATGAACTGCTCGTGGCGGAGACCAGGACCGTGTACGGCCCGCTGGGGGTGGCAGTGCCGGTGGTCAGGGCCATGGCCGTCGTGCCGTTGGTCGTGACCGTCGACGGGGTGAACGAGGCGCTCGTGTTCAACGGAAGACCCAGGGTCGAAAACCCGACGGCGCCCGTAAAGCCATTCTGGGCGGCGATATTGAGGTTCGCGCCGGCTGCGGTACCGGCAAGGACGCTTTGAGCTGTAGTGGTGCTGGTAAGGATGAATTGCGCCGGGATCGGATTTGCCTCGTCATAGCTGGAAGCGATCGTCATGGCGGCATCGTAGAGCGTCCGCTGCGCTTGCGGACCTTCGTTCCCACCATCCCAATCGGCTTCATACAGTCCGACCGCCCAGAGCCCGTAAGGATTACCTCCGCCGCCGCCACTGATGTTGCCATCCACGGACCATGCCAGACTGCCGTCAAACCACACGGTGACATTGCCTCCCGCGCCATAAGTGACGGCTGTGACAATCGTATGCCACGCCCCGGATGTCATGGTGCCGCTGTTTTCATCCCCGGCGCTGGTGATCGCGCTGAATTGGTAACCGCTCGCATTGCCGCCGCCGACCCACGCCTGATAGTAATCGGGATTGATCACCGAGTTATTCATCTCGGTGCCGTATTGCTCGGTTACATTGCGTTGCGAGCCGCTGAAATCCCAGGTGGTCGGGAGATAGAGGGCGTAACCAAAGTAAGTGGTCCCCTGGTTCCATGTGCCATAGATCGTCGGCTCCGCATGGTATCGGACACCCGAGACCGTGTAGTTGCACTGCGCCTGAATCGACCCGTCGGTCCCCGAATAGGAAGGGGTGCTGACGACCGAGAGGTAGCAATTTGCCTGGGTCGACGTGTTGCTCCAGCCGATCAGATTGCCCGTATTCTGGAAGTAAACGGTTCCGTGGCTGGTCGCAGCCATGGCAAAAAAGAGCAAAATGAAGCGTGTCTTCGAGAGGTTCAAGAGGGGGTCCGTAAAACCGGACCTTCGCCGGTGCAATAGGGGGTGTCAACGAGAGAGGGGGGGCAGCAGGCTGGAAGGGGCGCACGGGACGCCGCCGGTTCCGGCTCCCTGGGAGGGGAGAACGCCATAATACGTAGAATTACCTATACAAAAATGTGTAGGGCGAGCAGGGCCCCTTTTCCCGTTCATTCCGACGAGCAGTGCGGCAGAGGCGGCGTTCGGATCGGCTTCGCTCCCTGATGCAGGAAGCTCGGAACCCGGTATCGAATGGCTGTAAACGGCTATAACGGATATCTCGCCTCGCCGAGGCATCGCCTGGCCGATAAAACGCATGTCCCCACGCTCCTCGCCCATTCGCAAAAACCAATCCCGCATAGCCAAAAAATTCACCACGCTAAGCGACCAAATCGGATGCAGTTATTTCGATTAAAAATCGGCGCTCCTCCGTCTGCTTTTGCGCCGCCATGGACGAACCTAGCTCCGATCTCCGCAATTCACCGTACTACAATGTATCAGATGCGCGCAAACCACTCCAGAATAAGCAATTATACTTAGGTCAGCCAATAGAGAACACCGCCGCTTTTCCCGTTGACTCTGAAAATTCTTGCGGCAGAAGTTACGCTATCGATACCGAACCCAAGTCCAGCCCCGTTGCCCCCACCCCATACTCCTACCGAACCCGAAAACGGCACTCATGGTTGCCGTGGTTCGTTGTATTGGTAATCATTCTGCTCTGTGCCGCAGGATTGTATCTCGTCCTTGGCCCCAAGAAGGCGGCCGGCGGGCGTCAAACCGCCCCGGTGACCATCGTCACCACCACGGCAAAAAAGGGGAACATCGGCGTCTATCTCGATGCCATTGGCACCGTCACGCCCATATATACGGCCTCGATCACCAGCCAGGTGACCGGTGTTGTCACAAACGTGGCTTTCACCGAAGGCCAGTCCGTGAACAAGGGAGACCCGCTGGTCGATATCGATTCGCGTCAGTATGAAGCGACCCTCGAGCAGGCCCAGGGCACCCTCGAGCGCGATGAAAACGTGCTCGCGCAGGCGCAGATGGACCTGACTCGCTACCAGGACGCCTGGTCGCGCAACGCCGTGGCCAAGCAGACGCTCGACGATCAGCAAAAGATCGTCGCCCAGGACCAGGGCACCGTGAGATTCGACCAGGGCGTCGTGCAATACGACCAGGTGCAGGTGGACTACTGCCACATCACCGCTCCCTTTGCCGGAATCGTGGGGCTGCGGCTGGTGGATCCGGGCAACCTCGTCACCGGCGGCGCGGGTGGAAGCAGCAGCTCAAACCCGCTGCTGGTGCTGCTGCAAAGGCAGCCGATCACGGTGGTCTTCACCATCCCCGAAGACAGTTTGAGCCCCGTCGAGGCCCAGCTTCGCAAGGGCGCCACGCTTTCGGTCGAGGCTTATGACCGCTCCGGCCAGACCAAACTCGCCGAGGGACAGGTGCTCGCTTTGGACAACCAGATCGACACCACCACCGGCACGGTCAAGGTGCGCGCCATTTTCAAAAACGACGACTTCGCCCTCTTCCCCAACCAGTTCGTCAATACACGGCTGCTGGTGCAGGAGCTCGAGGGGGTCACCCTCATCCCCACCGCCACCATCCAGCAGGATGGCCAGACCTCCTTTGTTTATGTCGTCACCGACGGCGTCGTCCACGTGCGCGACTTGACGCCGGGGGTAAGTGACAACGGACAAACCCAGGTCCAGGGCATCAATCCCGGAGACGTCGTAGCCAACAGCAGCTTCGACAAGCTCCAGGACAATGACAAGGTCACCATCGCCACCGCCGGCGGCACCGCGGGCGCGCATGCCGGCGCGTCTCCCCACGCGGGCGGCTCCCCGCATGCGGGGCACTCGCCTCATGGCAGCCATTCCCCGGACGCGGCCGCGTCCGCCGATTAGCGAGCCGGCCTGCCGCTCATGAGCCCGTCTCGTCCATTTATATTGCGGCCGGTTGCGACCTCGTTGCTGATGGTGGCAATCTTCCTGGTCGGCGCTGTCGCCTTCTTCCAGCTTCCCATCTCCGCGCTGCCGCAGGTGGATTATCCCACCATCCAGATCGTCACCTATTATCCGGGCGCCAGTCCTGACGTCGTTGCCACGACCGTGACGGCCCCCCTCGAGCGCCAGTTTGGCCAATTGCCGGGTCTCAACCAGATGACCTCCATCAGTTCCGGCGCCACTTCGGTCATCGTTTTGCAATTCGACCTCAACCTCGATATCGACGTGGCCGAGGAGGAGGTGCAATCCGGCGTCAATGCCGCGCAAAGCGTCCTTCCGTCGAATCTTCCCGCGCCCCCGATTTACAGCAAGACCAATCCCGCCGATGCGCCGGTACTGACGCTGGCCATCACTTCCAAGGCGCTTCCGCTTTCGCAGGTCGAAGATCTGGTCGACACCCGGCTCGCGCCGAAGATATCGCAGATTGCCGGAGTCGGCCTGGTATCCATCAGCGGAGGCCAGAAGCCGGCTGTGCGCATCCAGGTCAATCCCACAGCGCTTTTATCTTACGGCATCACCCTCGAGGACCTCCGTACCGCGGTCACCAGTGCCAGCGTCAACGCCGCGAAGGGCAACTTCGACGGGCCACGCCAGGATTTTCAAATTGACGCCAACGACCAATTGGTCACCAGCACGGATTACCACAACGTCGTCGTCGCCTACCGCAACGGCGCGCCGGTGATGCTCAGCAACGTGGCCCAGATCATCGACGGCGTCGAGAACGAGACCCAGGCCGCCTGGATGAATGAGACACCGGCGGTTATCGTGAACGTTCAGCGCCAGCCGGGGGCCAACACCATCACCGTCGTCAAGAACATCAAGAACCTGCTCCCGACCCTCGAGGCCACCCTCCCCGCCAGCATCCAGGTCACGACGCTTACCGATCTTACCATTCCCATTAACGCGTCGATCGACGATGCCGGGTTCGAGCTCCTTTTGAGCGTGGGCCTCGTGGTGCTGGTGATCCTGCTCTTTCTCCGGAATATCTACGCGACTATCATTCCCAGCGTCGCGGTGCCGTTGTCTCTCGTCGGCACCTTCGGCGCCATGTTCGCCCTCGGTTTCAGCATCGATAACCTCTCGCTCATGGCGCTCACCATCGCCACCGGCTTCGTCGTCGATGACGCCATCGTGATGATCGAGAACATTTCCCGATTCATCGAGGAGGGCGATCCCCCGCTCGAGGCCGCCCTCAAGGGCGCCGAGCAAATCGGCTTCACGATCATGTCGCTCACCGTTTCCTTGATAGCGGTGCTCATCCCGCTGCTCTTCATGGGCGACGTCGTGGGCCGGCTCTTCAGGGAGTTCGCCGTGACCCTCGCGGTGACCATCGTGGTTTCAGCCGTCGTTTCGCTCACCCTCACGCCCATGATGACCGCGCGCATGGTGAAAGCCAAGGGCCAGAAAGGCTTCCTGGACCCCTTGCAGCGCGTTCTCAACCCGGTGATGCACGGGTCGGAGCGCGCATTTGACGGCATGATCGGCTTTTACGGACGAACGCTCAAAGTCGTCCTCCGATTCCAGGGAGTTACCTTGTTGATCGCGCTGGGCACTCTCATCCTCACCATTTATCTCTACGTCGTCATCCCTAAGGGATTCTTCCCGCTGCAGGATACCGGAGTCATCCAGGGCATTTCAGAGGCGCCGCCGGACATCGGCTCCGCAGCCATGGCCCAGCGGCAGCAGGCGCTCGCCAAAGTCATTCTCCAGGATCCGGCGGTCGAGAGCCTCTCCTCCTTTACCGGCGCCGACGCCACCAATACGACCCCGAACACCGGCAGGATGTCGATCAACCTGAAGCCGCTCAATGTGCGGAATATGAGCGCATCGGACGTGATCCACAGGTTGAGCATCGCCCTGCGCAAAGTGCATGGCATCCACTTGTACATGCTGCCCGTGCAGAATATCACGGTCGATGACCGGGTGAGCCGCGCGCAATACCAATACACCCTCGAGGACCCGGACGAGGATGAACTCAATACCTGGACCAACCGTTTCGTCGCGCGGCTCCAGCAATTGCCCGGGTTCGAGGAGGTCGCCTCGGACCAGCAGCCCGGGGGACGCGCCGTAAACCTGGTGATCGACCGCGTTACCGCGTCGCGCCTGGGCATCGCTCCCACCACCATCGACAACACGTTGTATGACGCCTTCGGCCAGCGGCAGATCAACACGATGTACACCCAGACCAATCAGTATCACGTGGTGCTCGAGGTGCTGCCCTTCTTCAAGGAGACACCGGACAGTCTCAACAAGATTTACCTCGTCTCCAACGCCTCCTCCGGCGCCACCGGCGCGGGTTCGACGGCCTCCTTCGCCTCCTCCGCATCCTCCTCGGCCGGCTCGAACGCCCTGACTACCGGTGTCCCGTATACCGCCTCCTCCACTTCCCTGGTGGCTCCCACCAATGCCCTTTCGACAAAGGTCGCCTCCGGCGTCGGTTCCCCCACCTCGTCCGCGGCCACGGAAATCCCGCTCAGTGCGTTCTGCCATTTCGAACAGACCTCGGAGCCCCTTTCGATCACTCACCAGGGCCAGTTCCCCGCCTCGACCATTTCCTTCAATCTCTCCCCCGATGCCTCATTGGGCGCCGCCCTCACGACCGTCGAAAAATTGCAGAAGGACATGCACATGCCGGCCAGCATCCAGGCCGGGTTCCAGGGCACCGCGGCTTCCTTCCAGGCGTCGCTTTCCAATGAGCCGATCCTCATTCTCGCGGCCTTGGTGACCGTTTACATCGTGCTCGGCGTCCTTTACGAAAACTTCGTTCACCCCATCACCATCCTCTCGACGCTTCCCTCCGCGGGCGTCGGCGCATTTATCGCATTGATCCTGTTTCACCAGGATTTGAGCGTCGTCGCCATTATCGGCCTCATCCTCCTCATCGGCATCGTGAAAAAGAACGGCATCATGATCGTCGATTTCGCGCTCCAGGGCGAGCGCGACCAGGGCAAGAACGCCGCCGATGCGGTCTACGACGCCTGCCTCCTTCGGTTTCGTCCCATCATGATGACCACCATGGCCGCCCTGCTGGCCGGCTTGCCGCTCGCCTGCGGCACCGGCATCGGCTCGGAATTGCGCCGGCCGCTCGGCATCACCATGGTGGGCGGACTTATCTTCAGCCAGTTGCTCACGCTCTATACCACGCCGGTCATCTATATCTTCTTCGATAATCTCTCGCATCGCTTCTCGAGGAAGACCGCCGAGTCCCGGAACCAGCTCGAAGACGCGGCGCCCGCATGAATTTTTCCGCACTGTTCATTAACCGGCCCATTGGGACCACGCTCATCACCATCGCGATCGCGCTGGCCGGCGTCGTTGCCTATCGCGTACTGCCGGTTTCGCCCCTGCCCCAGGTTGATTTTCCCACCATCTCGGTCGGCGCCAGCCTGCCCGGTGGCAGCGCGGAGATCATGGCTTCCTCGGTGGCCACACCCCTCGAGCGCCAGTTGGGGCACATCGCCGGCGTCACCGAGATGACTTCCCAAAGCTCCCTCGGCACCACTTCCATTACCCTTCAGTTCGACCTTAGCCGCAACATCGACGGTGCGGCCCGTGACGTTGAGTCGGCCATCAACGCCGCACGCACTTACCTGCCCGCCAACCTTCCCTCCAATCCCAGTTACAGAAAGGTCAACCCGGCCGACTCGCCCATCATGATCATCGGCCTGACATCGGCTAAATACGGGTCGAGCGAGCTATACGACGTCGCTTCCACCGTCATCGAGCAAAAGTTGTCGCAAATCGCCGGCGTCGGACAGGTCAATGTCAGCGGCGGCGCCTCACCCGCGGTGCGCGTCGATGTGAATCCGGCCAAACTCGCGAGCTTCGGGCTGGGCATGTCGAGCGTGCAGTCCGTGCTCAGCCTGCAGAATTCCGACCTCGCCAAGGGGCAGATCACCAACGGCAACAGGACCGAGGACATCCTTTCCAACGGCCAGATTTCGCACGCGGCGGATTATCAGCCGCTTATCGTCGGCTATAGCAATGGCGCGGCCATCCGCTTGTCCGACGTTGCCGATGTTACCGACTCGGTCCAGAACCTCCGCGCCGGCGGCTATCTCAATGGCCAGCGCGCGGTTACCTTGATTATCTTTCGCCAGCCGGGCGCGAATATCATCCAGACCGTCGACCGCCTGCGCGCGGCGCTCGATATTATCAAGGCGGCGATCCCCACCGGCATCAATGTCACCATCGTCCTGGACCGCACCACCACCATTCGCGCCTCGATCAACGACGTCGAGTGGACCCTCATCATATCCATCGTCCTCGTCATCGCGGTCGTCTTTCTCTTCCTGCGCAACACCCGCGCGACCCTCATCCCGGGCGTCGCCGTGCCGGTCTCGCTCCTTGGCACCTGCGCCGTCATGTATCTCTTCGGCTACAGCATCGACAACCTCTCATTGATGGCGCTCACCGTCTCCACGGGCTTCGTGGTCGATGACGCCATCGTGGTCATGGAGAATATCACCCGGCATCTCGAGGCCGGCATGGCTCCCCTCGCGGCCGCCCTCAGGGGAGGAAAGGAAATTGGATTCACCGTTGTCTCCATCAGCGTTTCGCTCATTGCCGTGTTCATTCCCATCCTGATGATGGGTGGAATCGTCGGCCGCCTCTTCCGCGAGTTCGCCATCACCCTTTCGACCGCCATCCTCATTTCCATGGTTATCTCGCTGACCACCACGCCGATGATGTGCGCTCATCTGCTCAAGCCCGTGCATGAGGTGAAGCATGGACGGATTTTCAATGCCAGCGAGCGGGTCTTCGACGGGATGCTGGTCGTCTACCGGCACAGCCTCGAATGGGTTTTGGAAAATCCTATCATCACTCTCATCGTTCTCGTTCTCACCATCGTCATGAACGTGGTGCTCGTCTGGGAAATGCCCAAGGGTTACTTTCCTACGCAGGATACCGGCTCGATCGCCGGCCAGGTGCAGGGCCCGCAGGATTCCTCCTATCAGGCGATGAACCAATCCATCCAGGCCATCGGCAAGGTCATCGGCGCCGATCCCGGCGTGGCCAATGTCATTATGTTCACGGGAGGCCAGGGCGCCACCAACTCGGGTTTTGTCTATGTCTCGCTCAAGCCGCTCTCCGAGCGGAAAGCCAGCGCGTCGGAAATCATCAATCGCCTGCGGCCCAAGCTGAACCGTCTTCCCGCCGCTTCCGTATTTCTTCAGGCCCCGCAGGATATTCGCATCGGCGGGCGCGGCAGCGCGGCGACCTACCAGTACACCATGCAGTCGGACAGCGCGCGTGACCTTGCCAAGTGGGGGCCGGTCGCCCTCAAGGAGATGAAGAAGGTGCCCGGTGTCGTCGATGTCAACACCGACCAGCAAAACGGCGGCCGCGACGAATTACTGACTTATGACCGCGTCACTGCCGCCAAACTGGGACTTACTACCCAGAACCTGGACGCCGCTCTTTACAGCGCGTTCGGCCAATCCGAGGTCTCCGTCATTTACACGCAGTTGAACCAATACTACGTGGTCCTCGAGGTCGCCCCCCAGTTCTACCAGGGGCCGGAAGGTTTCAATTACACTTACCTCGCCTCCCAGAGTTCGAGCCACATCCCCCTCTTTGCCATGGCCACCGATCAAAGCAACACCATTCCCCTGGCCATCAATCACACCGGCTTGTTTCCCTCCGTCACCATGTCGTTCAACCTCGCGCCGAACGTTTCCCTTAGCCAGGCCACCACAAGTATCGACGCGATGGAGAAGCGGCTCAACCTGCCCCCGAATATCCGCACCTTCTTCGCCGGCACCGCCCAGGCTTACCAGGATTCGCTCAAGACGGAACCGATCCTTGTCCTCACCGCGCTTCTTGCCGTATACATCGTGCTTGGCATTCTGTACGAAAACCTGGTGCATCCCATCACCATCATCCTCACCGTGCTCCCGGCCACCGTCGGCGCGATGCTCGCGATGATCCTCTTCGGGGTGGACCTCAATATCATCTCGATCATCGGCATCGTCCTGCTCATTGGCATCGTCAAAAAGAATGGCATCATGATGATCGATTTTGCCCTCCAGGCCGAGCGCGAGGAGGGTAAGGGCCCGGCCGATGCCATCTTCGAGGCCTGCCTCCTGCGCTTCCGCCCCATCATGATGACCACCATGGCTGCCATGTTCGGCGCGCTCCCGCTCGCCCTCGGCACCGGCACCGGTTCGGAACTCCGCCGCCCCCTCGGCATTTGCATCGTCGGGGGCCTCATTGTCAGCCAGGCCTTGACGCTCTATACCACCCCGGTCCTCTATCTTACCTTTGACCGCATGCGGCTCTGGTTCAAGGGCGAGAGCCACGACGTGTTTCACCCCAAGGACCGGCCCTCCCCCGCCGGCGCGTAAATTTCACACCGCGACTTCAATGATCCTCAGGCAAGCCATTACATTCTCCCTCTGCGCGATTCTTTGCCTGCAATCAGGCTGCCTTCTCGTCGGCCCGGGGTATCGCGTGCCGGCGGCGACCACCAACGCCATCCCGGACACTTACAAGGAGAGCCCCGAGCACTTCCGGAACACCGGCAATTGGAAGGTGGCCAGGCCGTCCGATGACATGTTGCGCGGCCCCTGGTGGAAAGTGTTCGGGGATCCTCAGCTCAACGCGCTGGAAGACCGCCTCAATATCAATAACCAGAACATCAAGGAGTTTTATCAGAACTATCTCGCCGCGCGCGCCATCATTGGCGAGCAGACCGCGCAGTTCTATCCCAACCTTACCGCCAACGGCAGTTACACCCGCTCGCGCACCCTGCCCCTCAATCCCGTCACCTCGATCATGACCGCACTCGATTTCTCATGGGTGCCAGATATCTGGGGCAAGGTTCGCAACGCCGTGCGCTCGTCCACTTACAACGCGCAACTGAGCGCCGCCGACCTCGAGAACGAGCGCCTCATCGAGCAATCCAGCCTCGCCATGATTTACTTCCAGCTTCAGGGTCAGGATGCCCTCGAGAAGCTTTTCCAGGATACCATTGTCGCGGACAAGGCCGCCCTCCAATACACCGAGAACCAATACGCTACAGGCCTCACCGACCAGATCGCCGTCGTCGAGGCCACCAACACCTTGCAGAATGCCGAGGCCACGGCCACCAACCTCCAGATCGCCCGCGCCCAGTTTGAGCATGCCATCGCCGTCCTCGTCGGCGATCTGCCCTCCAATTTCTCGATGCCCGTCGAATATTTGACCAGCTCGCCCCCTGAGTTGCCCATCGGCATGCCCTCGCAGTTACTCGAGCGCCGGCCCGATGTCGCCGCCGCCGAGCGCGCCATGGCCGCCGCCAACGCCCAGATAGGCATTGCTTACGCCGCTTACTATCCCACGGTCACCTTGACCGGCGATGGCGGATTTACCGCAAATTCCTTCCCCCGGCTCTTCGATTTCCACAATCGTTTTTCGGTCCACCGGCCCCGATGTCTCCGAGCAAGTAATCGATGGCGGCCTGCGCCAGGCCACCATCCGTCAGTATGTGGCCAATTATAACTCCGACCTCGCCGCCTACCGCCAGACGGTCCTTACCGCCTTCCAGCAGGTCGAGGATTACCTCGCCCAGGTTCGCATCCTTTCCAAGCAGATCCTCCAGCAGCGCGATGCCGAGAAATCCGCGGAAAAATATCTCAGCCTCGAAATGGACAGGTACAAGACCGGCATCGACCCCTATGTGGACGTTGTTACCGCGCAGACGACGTTGCTTACCGACCAGCAGGCGGTCATCGACGTCCAGATCCAGCAGATGACCGGCACCGTGAACTTGATCGAGGCCCTGGGTGGCGGCTGGGACAGGTCGCAATTGCCCTCGGAAGGGGATGTCGCCAGGAGGCCGCATGGGATGGACACCAGGATTCTGCGATAGCAGGCAGGCGATTTCTCTACAACTTTCTCCTAGACAGCCGCCCTCCTTCCGGCATACAACATTCCCGTAGACCCAAAAGGGGGCGGCGCCTTCCACCAGGCCCGAGACGTCCAGCGGCGGCTTGTGCTTGATTGGATCGCGCCGTCCCCGATACTATATCCACGATGCAGGCAGGGACGCCCAGCGGTCTTTCATCATGGAGAGCTCTCCGGGGCGCCCTCACAGGACGACTCTCTCGCATTCGCCGGGCTTTCATCGCCCATTGGCACGAGCATTGGGAATCGCCTCCCATGCCCATCAGCACCCCGTGGCAGCGTTATTGGGGCGGTACCTACGGCATCGAGCTGAAGCAATGGCTGCTCAAGCCCGTTTTCGAGCGGCTGGAAACCGAGGGCAAACTCGGCGACATCATCGTCGATGCCGGCAGCGGCGCCGAGTCCGTCACCCGCTTCCTGCGGCCGAAACCGGGCCGCAAGCGCATCCTCATCGACATCGCCGCCGACAACACCACCGCGGTGGACGAGCAGAAGATTCGGCTCGATTTGGAAAAAGTGGCCGAGCCGGGGGCGTTGAGCTGCCGCAAGGCTTTGTTGAGGGTGCGCAAGTTTCTTGCATTGAACGGGGAGGCGAATCCGGCCCGCGCGGACATGATTCTGTTCTCCGATGTGCTGAATTACGTCGATTTTCGCAAGACTTTGCGCGGATTTTCGAACTATTTGAAGGCCGGGGGCCGGCTGGTGGTCGTCAATATGCCCTCCCGGGGCAACGAGAGGCTTTTTTCCGAGCAGGGCCTCAAGGATAACCGCCAATTGTGCCGTTTTCTTGAGGAAAATCACTTCGAAATCGAGCTAAAATCGTTCCCAAAACGGTCTCGCGGAGTCACGGAAGAGGCCGAGGAACTGATCGTGCTGGTGGCGCGGAAGTGTCCCGTGCAGGGCGAATCGGCGGCCTGAAATGCGAAAGTGAGCAATTGCGCAGCGAGAAGGTTCTTGCTAGATTGCGTCGCTTACCGATATAAAGTGCCCCTTTTTCCGTGAAAACACTGGCCGAAAGATTTCAACAAATTCATGCCAAAATCCGCCCCGTGCTCGGCACATGCCTTTATGGGCTGGTTGCCAGCTTTGCCGCCGTGGGCTTCGAGTTGGCCATCAATTGGATTTACCATTACTGCTACGCGATTCCCGCGAAGGGCAATTTTTCCCATTTCGTGTGGATCAGTTTCGCGGCCATCGTGGCCTCGTCGCTTCTGGCCGGCTGGCTGCTGACTTCGTTCTGCCCGGAGGCGGCCGGCAGCGGCATTCCGCAGGTGAAGCTGGCGTACTGGAAGGAGTTCGGGTACGCGCCGCGGAGGATTGCCTGGATTAAGGCGATTGCCGGCGTAGTGAGCATAGGCGGGGGCCAGAGCCTGGGCCGCGAAGGTCCGACGGTGCAGATCGGGGGCAATCTCGCATCGAGCCTGGCCGGGGCGCTCGGCGTCTCGAAGCAGAACCGGCGGGCCGCGAGCGCGGCCGGCGCGGCGGCGGGTCTGGCCGCGGCATTCAACGCGCCCCTGGCTTCGGTCGCATTCGTGCTCGAGGAGATCATCGGCGATCTGAACAGCCGCTCGCTTGGCACCGTGCTGCTGGCCGCGGTCGTTGGCGCGCTGGTCGTCCACGCCTGCATCAGCCCGCAGCCGGCCTTTCAATTGCCGACCATCGACGAGCCCTCCTGGCGCGCTTATGTGCTGATGCCGATTTCCGCGGCCTTTGGGGCGGTCGTCGGCGCCCTTTACCAGCGGGCGACGCTGGACTTGCGGGCGCTCGCAAAGAAGCGGCCCGTCATTCCAAAGTGGCTCCATCCGCTGGCCGGCGGCCTCATCACCTGGGTGATCGGGGTTACGATTTTCAAGTGCACCGGGCGCCTCGGCGTCTTCGCGCTCGGCTATGACGATCTTTCCGACGCGCTTGCCAATGGAATGCTCTGGAAGCTGGCGGCGGTGCTGCTGGTCGGCAAATTCATCGCGACCGTAGCCTGCTACGGCCTGGGCGGATGCGGCGGCATTTTTTCGCCGAATCTTTTCTTCGGCGGCATGTGCGGGCTCGTCGTCGCCGGCATTGGCGGACATTTCATTCCGTTGAACAAGGCCGACAGTATTTTGCTGGTGGTCGGCGCGATGAGCGCCTGCCTGGGCGCCGCCGTGCAGGCGCCGGTGACCGCCATTTTGATCATCTTCGAAATGACCCACCAATTCGCCCTGGTGCCGGGGCTGATGCTGGCCGGGCTGGTCAGCCAGTTGATCGCGCGCTCGATCAATCCCGTCAATTTCTACGAGGAAGCCCTCGAGCAGGATGGCCACGAAATGGAGCATCTGATCCCGCCGCGCGACCTGCGCAGTTGGCACAATCTTCCCATCTCGGCGATTGCGACCTTCAAGCCGTCGGTCATTACCGATCTCTCGGAGCCGGGGCTCAAGGAGGCGATCGAGAAGCACCCTTACCGTCACTTCCCAGTGGTCATCGACGACACGTTGCGCGGGATGGTCTCGCGGAGTGAGATCGAGGCGGCCCTTGCGAATCATCATGAGGTGAAGCTCGAGCCGGCTTCGACGTGCCGGCCCGGCGAGACCATTCGCGAATGCCAGACAAAACTGATCGATTCACCTACCGAGACGGTGCTGCTCAGTGACAAACCGGATGGCAAGGTCCTCGGCATCGTGACGCTGCACGATGTGTTGCGCGCGCAGGTGCTGATGGCGGACCGGGAGGGGTAGGGGAGAGTTGCTACGCCAAGACAACGGAAGGCCGAGCACCGCCAACTGAAAAGTGTCGGTTTCTTTGGGGAATTCCAAGGCCGTATATGGCCCAGCCTATAAGCATTGAGCCGACTGGGAAATCTCGATTTAGCTGGGAGGGCTGCCAGCAATGGGATATGCTAATCGGCCCTTATGAAATGTTCCAAATGCAGCAGTGAGATGGTCGAAGGAAAGACGCACATTGGCGGCGGGATGACTACTCTCCTGGTTGGACACGGCCTTTCCTTTGGAAACCTCACATTCAAGGCTCCTGAGTGGGCAAATCATGTGGTTCAGGACACCTCGGATGTCTTGCCAGCACATTACTGCGACAACTGCGGAACGGTCGCCATCGAGACCGCTCGACGCGGGCTGTCCACGTTGAAGTAGCAAGGCATTTCGCCGGATCCCCGATGCTGGGAGCGAGTGGTCTGCCAGCCCATTCATTCCCCACCAATCTTATCAAACCTCGACGCCGGTCCAAACACGTCCTCCGGTTTCGACGGCTCAGTAAACCTGAGAATGTTCAGTCTCACGCAAAGACGCAGAGACGCGAAGGAGAGACGGAGCCCGGCCCCGGCCAGCAGAGCAGCCGGTTCGGCTTCAGCCGCGACCGGGAAGGGTAGGGGAGAGCTGTTAAGCTGAGGGAACGGAAGGCCGAGCACCGCCAGCTAAAAAGTGCCGGGCTCTTAGGCGAGGCACCTGATGAAGGAAAGAACTCCGCGAAAATCTCGCGTCAATCTACGCGTTCCGCGCTTTGCCGGCACATCAAAGTTCCAGCACTCACCCGACTATCCAACTGTCGAGCTTGCCAGGAAGATTAACCTCCCACTTCATGTAAAACTTTGCCGCAGCCTCTGGAGCCGAATGGAGGTGCGGGTGGGTGGAGAGTTTTGTGATGCATCGGGATGTTTCGAGGAGAGTTTCAAGGGTTTCTCCCATCCGCCATGAGCTTGCTTGTCCGTGAACTGAAGAATAGTGTTCAGAAATGAAAACGTTCATCGCAGTCATTTGCTCGTTGTTCCTCGTGTGTTGTGCATCGTTTGGCGCAACCCTGTACCAAGCGATAACCTTTAGCGGTGTCCTTTATGTGAATTCAACCGGAGGAAAGGTTAAAACGGTTGTTGTCAACAACAGCTATCTCATCCAGTTGCTCGCTTCCGTTTCCCAGAAGGATGTTCACCTGTACGACGTTGCGATTAACAAATCAACCGATGAAATTGATGTGATTTCAAAAACGAGTGGCTTTGTGGCGACCGTCATGGAGGAAGGAATCTTCGCGTCAGTGGAAAATGGGGAAAATACAGAACAGTACATTACCGCAAGCATCTCCCTGAATCTTGGGCCTTATTATGGCGGCGGGACTGCCTGGTCGTTGATCAAATATAACTCCTCTGGTGCGGTCACTTCCGATAGCATCCATTTCATTGCGGGAGAAACTGAAGCGCTTAATCTTACGGCTCCATCGGAAGTGGTGCATGGCACATGTGTTACCAGGGCGAAACAATATTCGTTCCAATAAATGGCGTTTCAGAATCATCAACGGGCTCCCGGAGTGATTGCAGGACCATCTCGTCACCACAACGCAGGCTTCACTACACCCAGCCACGCCATGACGCCAACAAGCGTCACGACGATCAACATTCCCGCGACAATTGGAACACGAAGCTTGCGCAAAAGCAATGGCGTCATCCCGATGACAACCCACAGTACCACCTTGGCGATGGCGAAATGTGGAAATCCCAGGTGGAGTTTGGCAAGCAAACCAAATCCGGAAACGAGCATCACGAGCAAGCCGATGCCCTGCAAGATGGAGAACATCTTTCGATTGGGGCCACCGGCCATCATGCCGCCAATACCCAAAACCAGCGCGGCGATGCCGGTGAGGTGGATGATTTTATACGTCGCGTAGTCCATCGCGATAAGGGATGATCGGGCGCGGCTGGCAAGGTAACGCCGCAGATACAAAGCCGGGCTAGGCCTTGAGCTTTGCCCATCTGGCCCGCTGAGCCGCCGCGATTTTAGCGCGTGCTTCCGGTGACATGGTGCGCTTCTTCTTTTTGGGTGATTTGGCGGCGGGAGCTGATTCGCCGCGAATTTTGGCCCATCTGGCTTTCTGGGCAGCGGCCATTTTTGCGCGGGCGGCGGCGCTGCGTTTACCCTTGCGTCCATCGACCTTCGCGGTGACTGGTTCGACAGCAGCCGACTTCGGGGGTCTTCCTCTGCGTTTAGCCACCGGAGATGATCCCCCCATAATCTCTTCCACCGATTTTCGCAGGGCTTCGATCTGTTTGCGGACGTTGAGGGCTTTTTCGATGGTGGCGATGGGAAGTTCCCAGAAGGAATTGGTGGTAGGCATGGGTGGAATCAATGATATTGACCGGGGGAAGGCAAGAGGAAATGGATTTCCAGTTGTAATGTAGCTTGAAGCGGCCTTACAGGCCTTGAGTCAATTGGGCGCCGGTACCTGGGCCTTCGCTCTCCCGCGTTCGCGGGATCGCTCCAGCCCAGGCTATAACATTGCGGGCTTTCAGCCCGCGCGCGCCATCGCGCTACGACATTCGTGAAAATGTTTTAAGGAGTAACTGCAAGTAGACGCCGGCGCGCGGGTCGGGAGCGATTTGCCGGGACGTTTTGGATTCGGTCAGGATCAGGGATGCTCCCACTGCCAGAGAACACCATGGAAACATTGGCGCATCACTTGCAACAGCGGCTTCCGGCTGGGGACGCGCCATTACTTCACGAAAACCAGTTCTCGGCCATGCAGCCTCAATATTGGCCTCGTCCCTTCCCACCGCCAAAATCCCGTCTTGGTCCGCCCGATGGACGATCTTCTTTTGGACGCGCTTCGTTAACGGTCAATGCCCTTCCGCCGATGGTTTTGCCATTCATTTGACTGATGGCCTTCTTCGCATCCTCCTCCGTCGCCATCGTGACAAAGCCGAATCCCTTGGATTTACCAGTTGTTCTGTCCTGGATCAAAATCACTTCCTGCACGGTGCCGGCCGATGCAAAAAGATCCTGCAGCTCGTTTTCGGTGGTATTAAAGGCGAGATTTCCAACGTATAGCTTGTTTGACATAATTGACCTGTTGGGACGGGAGGATGCTCCCATATCGCAAGCCGTGTCAACGACATTTCCGTTCCCCTGAAATTGACCGGAGGGATGGCTGAAAAGCTTCCTGTGGGAGGTTCACGGCGGATGTGCGCGAGCAGGCGGTGAACGAGCTGCCTGGGAAGTGATGGGAGACGAAAGACGCGCTATATGACGGTCCTGCTTCTTATCTGGGAGTGGCTGGTGCTCGATGTCTTCCCGCTTTTTTGATAGGGGACTGCCTGGAGGGTTTTGTGGTGCGCCTGGCGGCGGTGGGTGATATGGAAACCGTTCGAATCATGAGAGCAGCCAAATCCTTTTTTGCCCTATTTGTTGGCTGGTCGGCGGCTTGCACCTGGGATTACCTCCGCCAGCTTCTATCTGTGGGTGGTGTTGGGGAGACGCTTTTCCTTTCTGGGGTTCATGCCTTTTTTGTAATATTGGGATGGCTCCTATTGGGATTGCCGGTCGTGTATTTTACTCCTCAGCGATTCGCCTCACGTTGGTACATCTGTATTGTTGTGGGCGGCTCGATTTGTGTTGTCGCGTATTTGCTCCTTATTTGTACCTGGTTTCCAGATGCATGGAGACTTTACTGGCTCCCTTGGTTTCCTTTTATCCTTGGAATTGCTGGAGGCTTTACTTATTGGCTGCTCGGCACATCAGCGGTTACCCGGCTCGTATCGCGTTTGCATCCCGTTGCAGTCGCCACGTTGTATCTACTTCCCTTTGTTATATTCGCCGCTTGCGAATTTTTTGTTTGGCCCTCAGTTATTGAACTCAGTCCGTACACGGCATATCGCCTTGGAGACGAAGAATCACGTTGGCGAGCGGAATACGAGATATTTGCCCGCGTTAGGGTAGGCGACTCCTATTCCATTCTACATGAGAAATATCCGGCCATTTTCAAGGAGCCGATACTTGGCGGTTCTGGTGGAGGTTTAGTTGGCAAAGTCAGATGGATTTACCATATCAGATTCGACAGCACTCGCAGCTACGTCACTGAGATCTCCGTCGGGCCAAAGCTGTAGGCTTATTGGTGAGTATGCTTGACTCAATCCTCCAGAAGCGGCTACAGTATTTGTGAATATTCCGTAGCGTAGGGCGGTTTAGGAAACGGTGTTGCTGTGGATCGCGGGAGGCAACGGCGGGTTCATGCGAAAGTTAAAGAGTAAGTGCGAGTGGACGGTGGGGCGCCATTTGCCGGGACGTTTTGGATTTGGTTGGGATCAGGCGTGCTTCTCAGGAGGAGCGAGACTTCGGAGGGCATCGAGAGTTGCTGTCTTGTAGAGTGCTCCGAGAGTCGGCATATTGAAGCAGGCGTCAATGAAGAGAGTCGCGGAGGCGTCGCACAGCATGGCCACGAGGCCGACGTGGACGAGATCCGTGGCGCGGTCGCCCATGATATGGACGCCGAGCAGCTTTTGATCTCCCTGGCGAAAGAGGAGCTTCAGGAAACCGTCCTGGTCGCCAATGATCCGGCCGCGCGCATTATCCCAATAGCTGGCCCGTCCCACGAAGTAAGCGACGCCGTTCTTTTTGAGGGATTGCTCCGTCTCGCCGACCGTGCCGACGTCGGGAATGGTATAGATTCCGTTTGGCAGGAGCGGGGAAAGCGTCCTTTCGCCAAGTCCCAATGCGTGGCGCGCCGCCCTGCGGGCCTGCTCCATGCTTGTCGAAGCGAGTGCGGGAAAGCCTATGACATCTCCCGCGGCGTAAATATTTGGGATATTTGTCTGAAAATGCTCGTTCACGGGAATAATCCCCCGCTTGCCGGTTTGCACCCCTGCCTTATCGAGTCCCAGATTCGCCGTATTGCTTTGTCTTCCGGCAGCCACCAGCACGGCGTCGCTGCTCAACCCGGCACCGGAGGAAAATTCGAGTCGAACGCCGCCGGAATCCTGCGCAGTGCATTTCTGCACGGTTTCCTTCCAGTGAAAAATGATTCCACTGCGTTCGAGCGCGGCGACGAGCGCCTGGGAAAGTTCCGCATCCAAAAATGGGAGCAGGACATCGCGGCCATCGATGATGTGGACCTCGGCGCCGAGCGCACGGAAGGTGCAGGCGTATTCAGCGCCAATCACGCCCGCACCGACTACCGCCAGCGTTCTGGGAATGCGCGCCAGTTTCAGGATGGTATCGGAATCGTAGACTTCGCCATGTCCAAAAGGAAAAAGTTCGGGATGGACCGGCGACGAGCCGGTGGCGATGACGATGTTTTCCCCGCGCAAGACGATCTCGCCGCCCGGGGGGACTTTCCGCGGATCTTCCAAACCCGCGCCCACACGGACCGCATGGGTGTCGAGAAAGGTGCAAGTGCCGCAATAAATCTTTGCATTGGAGTGCTGAAGCCTCTGCGTGATGCTCTGGTGAAAAGCGTCTCTCACATGGATTTCGCGGCCAAGAAAATCGGCGACGGTCACTTCCCTCCGAAGCGAAAGGTCCACGCCGTAGAGGTTGCGCGATCGAATGCCCGACAAGGCCAGAGCCGTTTCGCGCAATGTCTTGCTGGGAACCGTCCCCGTGTTGATGCCGGCGCCTCCGATTTCCTGATGGTTGTCAATCAGCGCCACGCTTTTGCCGGACTCCGAGGCTGTGGCCGCTGCTGTAATGCCCGCGGGACCGCCCCCGATCACGACCATGTCATACGTGTTCAATTCGTTGGTCATACCGAATCCAATATTCGACCGGTTTCTGAGAATCGGTCAAATTTCTTTATGGTTTGACACATACCCTCCAGGGGTATATATAGGCGGTGATGAATGAGAAGACTCAGAAGCGGGTAAACGCGAGACTGAATCGGATCGCCGGACAAATCGCCGGAATTCAGCGCATGGCCGCGGAAGGCCGCTATTGTGTCGATATCCTGACCCAGATTGCGGCCGTTCGTTCGGCGTTGGACGCGCTCGGGGTGGAATTTCTGACGTCTCATTTGGAATCCTGCGTTCTGGGGCATGGCACGGAAACCGAACACAAATGCGCCAAGCCGATGACCAAGAAAGAGCTTTTGGCCGAAGTGCAAGCGATCCTGGGAGGATTTTTAAGATAAAGCCATGGCTATTGACCCTGTATGCGGAATGACGGTGGACGAAGCGACGGGCATTCACGCCGAACGCGACCGGCAGACGTTTTATTTCTGTTGTGATGGCTGCCGGCAGGAATTCCTGGCAAAAGGCGTCCCGCTCGCCGCGGTCAGCCCCGGGAATGGTTGTTGTTCTTGTGGCGATGGCGAGGGCAAGGATAACCAAGTTGGCGCAATAGAACATTCTTCGGTCCGACTGGCGATTAGTGGCATGACTTGCAACAACTGCGCCCGGCATGTCACTGACGCGATTCAAAGTGTGCCGGGCGTCCAAAGTGCAAGCGTGGACCTGGGCGCGCAGCAAGCGACCATCCGCTGGTCGTCTGGCGCCGCGAGGAACGTTCCGGCGATCATTCACGCTGTCGAAGCCGCCGGTTACGGGGCAAAGACCGTTGATACCGGGGGCGCGCAGGTGCGTGGCCAACCCAAACTGGCCGGGTGGCAATTCAACTTGTGGATTGGCGTGCTGGGCACTTTGCCGCTGATGGCCGGCGAATGGATTTTTGATCTAATGACACAAGGTTGGTATCGTTGGTTCTCCTTTGTGCTGGCTGGTATTGTGCAGGTTTTTGCGGGAGCGCAGTTTTATCGGGGAGCATGGCGGCAGCTCAAAGTTGGCAGTTCGAACATGGATACTCTCGTCGCGCTCGGTTCAACAACGGCCTTCGGCTATAGCGCGTGGGCGTTGTTCTCCGGATCGCCTGGACATCTCTATTTTATGGAGGCCGCGGCTATTATCACGCTGATAAGCATCGGGCATTGGCTCGAAGCCCGCATGGGCGCGCGCGCGTCCAGCGCATTGAAATCGCTGCTGAACCTAGCCCCGCCAACTGCCCGCCTGCGCCGGGCCAATGGCGGTGAAATTGAAATCAACGTAGCCGAGCTTAGGCCGGGCGACCAAGTGGTCCTTAAACCGGGCGACCGTGTGCCGACCGATGGTGAGGTTGCAGAAGGCGATTCAGCCGTGGACGAATCGATGCTCACCGGCGAATCCGTCCCGGTGGACAAGATGGTGAAAAGTGAACTTTATGGTGGCACGGTGAATGTAAATGGCCCGCTGGTGATGCGTGTCACCGCGACTGGCGAATCCACCGCACTGGCAAACATCATCGCCGCCGTGCAGCGTGCGCAGACGAGTCGGGCGAATATCCAGCGGCTCGCTGATCGGATCAGCAGTGTATTTGTGCCGGTAATTGTCATTATCGCCGTGGCCGCCGGGCTTTGGTGGGGTTTCGCGCCTGAGTCGGCGATGCGGGTCCATAATTGGCTGGGACAATATCTCTGGCATGCGCATCCACCGGCCGGTTCAGCCGCGGGGTTCATCATCGCTGCCGGTGTGCTCATTGTCGCCTGTCCTTGCGCGATGGGGCTGGCAACACCAGCCGCCATCATGGCGGGAGCGAATGCCGCTGCGAGGCGCGGCATTTTGATTCGTGATGGTGTGGCGCTGGAAAGAGCCGGCCGAGTTACGGCTGTAATATTTGATAAGACAGGCACACTTACGACCGGCAAGCCTGTGGTGGTTCATACATGGAAATCCGCGCCGGATGTTTCCATCGCCGCTTCGCTCGCCCGGCACTCGACACATCCAATCAGCCAGGCGATTGCGAAAACGTCATCCGACGATACCCGGTTTAGTGATTGGCGGGAAGTGCGTGGGGCGGGAGTGCAGGCAACTGTTGCAAACTCATTGGTGCGGTTGGGTTCGTTGCGTTGGTTGCGGGAATCGGGTGTGGAAATGTCCGCGGGCGGGAGTATCATCAATGAATGGTCAGCGCAGGGAGCAACCATCGTGGGCCTGGCATCTGACAAATCGCTGCAAGGGCTATTTGCCGTGAAGGACACTGTAAAAGCTGGAGCGGCGCAGGTGGTTGGAGAACTTCAACGGCAAGGGCTGAAAACGTATTTGTTAACCGGAGACAACGCGCTAACTGCATCGAGCATTGCGAAACAAGTCGGCATCCCACCCGCGAGCGTTTTTGCTGAAGTTCGACCGGAGCAGAAGGCAGAGTTTGTAAAAAGGATTCAACAGCAGGGCCAAAAAGTGGCGTTTGTCGGGGATGGCATCAACGACGCGCCGGCTTTGGAGCAAGCCGATCTTGGGATTGCCGTGAGCCGCGCCAGCGACATAGCCCGCGAGGCAGCGGATATCATCCTGCTAAAATCGGAAATCGAGGCTGTGCCGGAGGCGCTTGGACTGGCGCGGGCGACATTGCGGACTATCAGACAGAACCTGTTTTGGGCGTTTTTTTATAACTTATCGGCCGTGCCATTGGCGGCAGCGGGATTCATGAGTCCGGTCCTCTGTGCGGCGGCAATGGGTTTGTCGGATGTGATTGTCATTGGAAACGCGCTGCGGCTGCGGCGGACGAAGTTGAGAGGATGATTTTATGACAAAATTTCAAAGATTTCTATGCAGGGTGGGATTTCACCGATGGACCTGGCATGGCCGGGATGAGGATCGGCGCACGTGTAACCGATGCGGCCGAAAGGAACGGCTTTTCATGCGTGGATGTTGTATCCGGTGGGTCGATGAGACGCCAGGGGGCGCTCGGGATCAAACCTCAAGTAAATCCACCGAGAATTTGTGAATAATGCGTTTCCGGGGCGGCTCGATGACTTGCGAGCCACTGTCGAAATCCGGGCGTCGCTTGGGCGAAAAATTTCGAATTTAATCGTCGGGTTAGCGCGAGTATCTTAAGACAGCGCATGCAAAGTCAATAATGACGAAAGTCAGAAAAATCCTCCCACCGGCCGCCGTTTCGCTCGTGCTCGTCGCGCTGGTCTTCATCGCCTTCGGGCAGGCGGCCGGCTTTCCGTTCATCAATTACGACGACGCCCAGTATGTCTACAAGAACCCGATGATCACGCGCGGTCTGACGCTCGGCGGCATCCGGTGGGCGTTTACGCATGTGCTGGTCGGGCACTGGCATCCGCTGACCATCATGCTGCTGATGCTCGATTGCCGGATATTCGGCGTCTGGGCCGGCGGGCATCACCTGGTCAATATCATCCTGCACGCGGCCTCCGCGGTCCTGCTTTTCCTGCTGTTGCGGGATATGACCGCGGCCATGTGGCGCTCGGCGTTTGTGGCCGCGCTCTTTGCCATTCATCCGCTTCGGGTCGAGTCGGTGGTTTGGGTTTCGGAGATCAAGGATGTCCTGAGCGGGCTCTTTTTCATGCTCACGCTTTGGGCGTATGTGGGTTATGCGCGGCATCCCGGATCGAAGGGTCGTTACGCGCTCGTTTTGCTTTTCCTCGCGCTCGGGCTCCTGTCGAAGCCGATGCTCGTCACCGTGCCGTGCGTGCTTCTGCTTTTGGATTACTGGCCGCTGGGGCGGATGCGCGACTTTGCGCAATTCCGCGCGTTGTTTTGGGAAAAGCTTCCGATGTTTGCCTTGTCCGCACTTTCCAGCCTGGCGGCGGTCCTTGCGCTGAAGTCCGACGAGAATCCGACGGGATCCTATCCGGCCAACGCGCCGATTGCCTATGTGGCCTATCTTGGGAAATTCATCTATCCCGTAAATCTGGCTGTTATCTATCCGCTGCCGAAGGATGGTTCGCCGCCGTGGCAGGTCATGGATGCCATTCTTATTCTGGCCTTCCTATCCGCGGTGGCCTGGTATCTGCGGAAAAGGGAGCCGTGTGTGATTACCGGCTGGCTTTGGTATCTCGGCATGCTCGTGCCGGTGGTGGGAGTCTTGCAGACCGGCAACCAGGCGTATGCGGACCGTTATACTTATCTCCCGCAGATAGGTATTTGCATCGCGATCACCTGGCTCGCCGCCGATTGGGCGGGACGTGTATGGGCGCGGCGCATCCTGCTCGGGTGTCTTGCGGCGCCAATTCTCCTGGCGCTCCTGCTTGTTACGAGGCATCAGACCAATTACTGGCGCGACAGCAACACGCTGTGGATACACACTCTCGATTGCACCGGGGCTAACTACATCGCCCACAATAGTTATGGGATGGCCCTCTTTGACGAAGGCAGGACGGATGAATCCATTGACCAATTCCGGGCGGCCATCAATGTGGCCTATAACAATGCCGACGTTCATCTCAATCTGGCAAACGCGCTGCTTCAGGAGCGGCGCATCGACCAGGCCATTGCCGAGTTTCACGAGGCGTTGCGCATCAAGCCCGACTACGCGGACGCTTACAGCAACCTGAGCAATGCCCTGCTGCAAAAGGGGCGAACCGATGAGGCTGTTGCCATGGCCCGCGAGGCGCTGCGGATTGACCCGGACATTCCCAATGCGCATTACAACCTTGGCAACGCCCTTTACCAGCAAGGCCGGCGTGACGAAGCCATCGCCGAGTTTCGCAAGGCGGTGCAACTGGACCCTGCTTATGGCGACGCTTACTACAATCTTGGCGGCGCTCTCGCCGGGCGAGGACGCGTCGACGAAGCAATCGATGCGTATCGCGAGGCCGCGAAATTGAATCCCGCCAGTTATCAAACATTCAATAACCTGGGCTATGCGCTGCTTCAGGGAGGGAAAACGGAGGATGCCGCCGCGGCCTTTCGCAATGCGCTCGAGATCAACGCCAACATCGTTCCCGCTCATATCAACCTCGGCACCGCATTGAGCCGGCTGGGCCGCAACGGCGAGGCGGTTGCCGAGTTTGAGGCCGCCTTGCGGATCGATCCCGGCAACGTCGAGGCGGGGAAACGTCTTGCGTGGATCCTTGCGACGACGACGGACCCATCGCTTCGCAACGGCCCGAAAGCGCTCGAACTCGCCTTGAGTGTGAACCGGGCAACCGGTGGTTACAATCTTGATATCCTTCGCACCCTGGCCGCCTCCTATGCCGCGGCCGGCGACCTGGTCAACGCCGTAGGCACCGCGCAGCGGGCGCAGCAATTGGCCACGGAGCAGTCCAAACCCTCGATGGCGGACGCGTTGCGCGCGGATATTGACCTCTACAAGGCGGGTCGCGCCATGGAAGATACTGGACGATGATTGACGATACCCAACAGCATAAGTGGCGGAAGGCGGGTATCTGCGTGGTGCTGGTGGCGCTGGTCTTTGTTGTATTTGGGCAGGCGTTGGGTTTTGGCTTCGTCAACTTTGACGATCCCGGGTATGTCTATAAAAATCCCGTTGTATCGGGGGGACTTACGCTTTCTGGGATCGAATGGGCATTTACTCATTCCATCGTCGGCCATTGGCAGCCTTTGACCGTGATTTTATTGATGCTCGATCGGCAGCTCTTTGGTTTGTCCGCCGGCGGTTATCACCTGGTTGACGTGCTGCTCCATGCCTCGAGCGTGGTTTTCCTGTTTCTCGTTTTATTGGAAATGACACGCGCGCCGTGGCGGAGCGCGTTTGCCGCCGCCCTGTTTGCCATTCATCCGCTGCGCGCGGAGTCGGTCGCATGGGTTGCTGAAACCAAGGATGTATTGAGCGGACTCTTTTTCATGCTCACCCTCCTGGAGTACGTCCGCTATGTGAGGCAACCGCGGGCGAAGGGCCGCTACGCAATGGTGCTGCTCTGGTTCGCCCTCGGCCTGATGAGCAAGCCGATGCTCGTTACCCTCCCTTGCGTGCTGCTCCTGCTCGATTACTGGCCGCTCGGACGCCTGCAATCCTTTTCGCAGTTTCCGCGGCTCCTGTGGGAGAAGGCGCCGTTGCTTCTGCTTTCCGCTCTGTCGAGTGTTGCAACCGTTTTCGCGGTGACCGCGGGAGATACGCCGGTTCATTCCTACCCGGCAAGTGCTCCCATTGGAATCGCCGTCTATCTTGCGAAGCTGATCTATCCCCGCCATCTCGTGGCATTCTATCCACTCCCGCTCGATGGATTCCCGCCATGGGGAATATTCAACGCCGTCCTTATCCTGGCGATCTTGAGCGCGGGGGCGTGGGTTCTTCGGCGAAAGTATCCGTACCTCATTACGGGCTGGCTTTGGTATCTTGGCATGCTCGTCCCGGTTGCGGGCGTCATGCAGGCCGGCGATCAGGCGTACGCCGACCGTTATACTTATCTCCCCCAGATCGGCCTTTGCTTCGGCATTACATGGCTCGCGGCGGATTGGGCGGGTGCAAAGCGCGCGCGCCGCGTTGGGCTGTCGATAGCCGGCGCGGTAATTGTTTGCATGTTATCCGCCGCTTGCTTGCATCAAGTGACTTACTGGGGAGATAGCGTGGCTCTATGGAGTCATACGCTTCAGTTTACGCGCGATAACTTCATCGCCGAGGACAGCCTTGGCGAGGCGCTGATTCAGCGGGGCCAAACCCAACAGGGTATCGCCGAGTATCTCGACGTCCTGCGCCTGCGGCCGGATTATCCGCACGCCCATAATAACCTGGGTTACGCGCTGTTCCAGGAGGGCCGCGTGAACGAGGCCATCGCCGAATACCGCAAGGCCATCGGAATCGATCCGCAGTTCGGCGAGGCCCACAATAATCTGGGTTACGCGCTCTCTCAGTTGGGCAGGATCGACGAAGCCATCGCCGAGTATCGCGAGGCCCTCCGGCTCGATCCTTCCAACGTCGAGGCGTTCGACAATCTTGGCGTGGCGCTTGCCGGGCGGGGCCGTATCGACGAAGCGATGGCTCAATTTCGCAACGCTTTGGAGATCGATCCCGGCGACGCCAAGGCCCATACGGATCTCGGAAATACGTTGCTCGCGCAGGGGCGCCCCGCCGATGCGATTGCCGAATACCGCGAGGCTCGAAAGTCGGACCCCGCCTCCATTCCGACGCTGCTCAACCTTGGCAACGCCTTGTTCCAACAGGGAGATTCGGCCGAGGGGATTGCGGCGGTGCAAAAAGCCCTCGATCTCCAACCTGCGAATCCCGCGGTGCAGAATGCGCTGGCATGGATGCTTGCCACGGCTCCGGAACAAACGCTTCGCGACGGATCGAGGGCTCGCGAACTCGCCGGCGCCGCGAACGCCGCGACCGGCGGCAGTAATCCGGCCATACTGCGCACACTCGCGGCCTCCAATGCTGCCGCCGGCGATTATGAGGATGCCGTGGAGAATGCGGGGCGCGCCTTGCAATCGATTCCTCCCGGCACACCGCTCGCCAATGCGCTGCGCGCCGAGATCAAGTTGTATCAGGCGGGCCGGCCGTATGAAGCCGGTCAGTGAAACGCCCTAAAAACAAGCCCTTCTGTAATTGAGGGCGATGCATTTTTCGATCACCGCCACGTGCGCGCGGACGCGCCGCTCGAGAGAGTACTCAGAGGGTGTTTCAATGGTAAAGACACGCCGGCAGCCGCGCAGGTAAAAGTAAATTGCCTCGGGCACGCCCATCCGCTTGAACAATTTCATATCGAGCGGCCGGCGCACCAGGCCGTTTACCGCGCGCCGGCCCTCGATCAGTTCGCGCATGTCCGGCGGGATGGATGGACGCGCAGCCTTCAGCAGAACTTCTCCCCAATGGCATTTGGGATCCTCCAGTTCGTAGATGTAAATTCCCTGCGCGTCGTAGTCTTCGTGCAGTGTGATGACCAGCGAGAAGTCGAACTGTCCCATCGCCCGCTTCAGCGCGGCAATCACCGGGACCTCGTCATTCTGGAACACTCTGTTCAAATCCCGTCCGCGCGCGTCCACGCGCAAGTTATTCCGCAATCCCCACGGGTTGATGCACGGAACCAGGAAAAACGGGCGGCGCCGCAGCAGCCTTATGTGTTTCTCCGCCCACGCGATCAGCGCTTCGGTTCCCCCGGGCTCGTCGCCATGGATGCCCGCCGAGATATAGATTGCCCCTTGCCGCGGCAGCCTCTTGCTTCGCACCAGATAGGCATCCGGTTCCTTTGAAAATCGCCGCATCAACAGGTTTGCCCGTTTTGCCACCGCGCGCCAGCGCTGGATGAGGCGCTTGTAATCATGCGCCCGGTGATGCTGCAGGTAATCCTTCGTGATCACAGCGCCGCGAGCAGCCGTGTGTGAATGTTCTCGAATCCGCCGTTGCTAAATACCGCGACAATGTCGCCCTCGCGCGCCAGCTCCTTCACCCGCCCGATGATCTGCTCGACGTCCGGCTCGTAATAAGCCGGCTTGCCCGTTGCCGCAATGTCCGCGACCACCTGCTCGGGCCGCAGCCGTTCGGCCTCGGGGATTTGATCGAGCTTCGCCACCTTCGCCAGGATGGTGCCGTCCGCCAGCGCGAAGGCCGCCGGCAGCTCGTGCTGAAAGACCGCGCGCCGCGTCGTGTTCGAGCGCGGCTCGAAGACCGCCCAGATTCGCCCGTGCGGGTATTGCCGGCGCAAACCGGAGAGCGTCTCGCGGATGGCGGTCGGATGATGGCCGAAATCGTCAATCACCTTGATTCCGTGCTTCTCCCCGCGCACCTCCTGCCGGCGCTTCACTCCTTCAAAACTTGCCAGCGCCTCCTGGATGAGCGGCATCGGCGCGCCGTAGAAATGGGCCGCGGATATCGCCATTGCCGCGTTGCGGACATTGAAGTTGCCCGGCAGCCCGATGTGAAACTCCGTCCCGAACAATCGAAACCGCGATCCGTTCGCCTCGCCGTGCACATCCTCGATGCGATTTGCCGCGTTTTCGGAGAACCCGACCTCGACGATCGGCGCGGGGCAGGTCCGGCCCACGTCGATGCAATTCGGGTCGTCCGAATTCAGAAGCACCATGCCGTTTCCGGGCACGATGTTGAGCAGCCTCCGGAAGGAGAGCTTTATCTCGTCGATGTTATTGAAAATATCCGCGTGATCGAACTCGATGTTATTCACGATCACCAATTCCGGCAGGTAATGGACGAACTTCGAGCGCTTGTCGAAAAACGCCGTGTCATACTCATCCCCCTCGATCACGAAATACTTCGAGTCCCGCAGGCAGGCGCCCTGACCCATGTTTTTCGGGATGCCGCCGATCAAATATCCGGGTTCGAAGCCCGCGCGCTCGAGGATCCAGGCGAGCAGCGACGTGGTGGTGGTCTTGCCGTGCGTGCCCGTGACCACCAGGTTATGCCGCCCGCGCAGAAAAAATTCCCGCAGCGTATCCGGCAGCGAAAGGTAGTAGAGCTTCCGGTTCAACACGGCCTCGACCTCGGGGTTGCCGCGCTTCATCGCGTTGCCGATCACGATCAGGTCCGCTCCCGCCGGCAGATTCTCCTCGCGGTAACCGGACGCGATGGTGACGCCTCTTTCCTCGAGGAAGGTGGACATCGGCGGATACACATTTTCATCCGACCCGGTCACGGTGAACCCGCGCTCGCGCAACGCGGCCGCCGTGGCGCCCATGGCGGTGCCGCAAATTCCCAGGAAATGGACGTGCTGGAACTTCTTCTGCATCTGCCCCGCAGATTCGTTGGGCAAAGCCCGCGTGTCCAGCAAATGGGATTGGATCGCTCAGTCAAACCTGCTGTGCAGCCACGCGTAGGGGAAGCGGTCGCCGGGGCAATCGGTCGGCCATTGCGGCGGATTGATTTCCTTGTGCGCCTTTACGATTGCCCATTTGCGGTCGATTTTTCCGACGCGCACGCGCAGGTAGCGGATCAATTCATCGAGCGCCTCGAGCTGCGCCTTGGTCGGCACGTCGCGGTTGAAATCGCCCACCAGGCAGATGCCCAGCGAGATGTTGTTGAGGTAATCGCTGTGGACGTGGCCGCCCTGCAATTGCTTGGTCCAGCGGTTGCCGATCTCGATTTGTCCGTCGCCCGAGGAGGTGCCGTTGCCGATCACGAAATGATAGGCCAGCCCGTTGGGCATGTGGCGCACGTAGCGGTGATAGTAGTCGAAAATGCGCGCGTTGCCCTGCCGCGTCCCGGAGTTGTGCACCACGATGTAACGCCACCGGCGCCGCGCGACCGGCGCGCGGTCGATCGCGTCGCGGATCGCCTTCGTGAGGTAATGATATTGGGTTTCATCCTCGCCGCCGAAAAACTGCCACCAATGATGCCGCGTCGGCGGCGGCGGGGGCGGCGGCAGGTATTCGCCCTGCTCCTCGATGCCTTGCTTCTCGATGTTCAGTTGCGCATCCGACGAACCGGGCGGCGGTGGCGTGGGTGAGGGGACGGCGCGCGGAATGGGGGAGGGGGCCACGGCGGCCTGGTAGGGCTGCGGTGTTTGCTCCTCGTGCGGATGCTGGCGCGGCGTCACGGCCGGCTCGGCGGATTCATGATGCCGCGGCGTCTCCTCGCTCTCCGGTTCCGGAGAGCGCCGGTGATGCGGGGTCGCCGCCTCCTCCCCGGTGCGCCTGTGATGCGGCGATGCGGTTGGCGAAGAGGTGGGGGAAGCGGTTGGCGAAGATGTGGGCGTATCCGCCATTTGGCCGCGCGCCTGGAGGAACTCCTGCTTCAACTCGTCATCGGTGAGCGCCCGCAAGCACGGCAGCGCGGCCAGCAGCAATGCCATGGCGGCGGCGGGCAGCACGAGATAACGGCGCACGGCGCGCATGCTATCCGCAACGTACGCGCGGCGCAAGACGCCAGCCAATTCTTCTCCCTCTTTTTTCAAAAAGCGGCCCCGCTCACCGCGAGATATCCGTCTGGTCCAGCAGCCGGAACCCATGGCTGCGCAGCACCGCCGTGGCGCACTCATTGTCCTCGACGTGCAGCGCCAGCGCCGTGTTGCCGCGCGGCCGGCTCAGCAGCGAGTAGCAGCCATGAATGTTCACCTCCGCCATCAACAGCGCCGTCAGCAGCTTGCTCAGTTCGCTTGCGCCCTCGCGCAATTCCGCAACCACCAGGTGGCACGTCGAGCAGCCGATGTCCTGCGCGGCGAACAGGTCCAGCACCGCCTCCGGGTCGCTCACCACGATCCGCACGATCGCGGCATCCGCGGAATCCTGCACATTCAGCGCCAGCACATCGACGGCGTGCTCGTTGAGCATCTTCACCACGTCGAGCAATGCGCCCACCTTGTTCTTCAGGAATATGGAAAACTGCTGGACTCGTGGCCCTTCGGTCTTTTCGGCGGTCTTCGATTTCTCAGCCATTATTTGTATGAGTAAATGAGGCTGTACGTTGCGGGGGTCGCCCCGGGATTCTCGATTCTTACATAGTACGGCCCGCTCGAGTCGGGCGCCAAGCCCGCCGCGGCGCGATTCGCATTCGAATACGGATCGGTTTTCAGCAGCTTGCCGGTTTCGTCATACAGGTCGATCGTCACCGCCGTGTTGGTGTCCGATGTCGCCACGGAAAACCAATACTGGTTGCCCGCGTAAAGATTCACCTGGATGATCGCCGATTCGCCGCCCTTCAGCGTGCCGGTGAAATCGCCGTCGCGCAGCTTGAAGCCGTCATTGGTAAATGCGCCGGCCAGGTCCAGCACCGCGCGGTGCGCCGCCACCTGGTCATCGGTCTCGCCGTGGGCCGCGACCGGCCCCATCGCCAGGGCCGCGGCCAGCAGTGCGCGCAGGAAAAGGGATTTCATCGCTTGGTGATTTCAGTGATCAAATCGGCTGCCGCGTCGTTGAGTTTCTTCACGTCGGCCTGGGTCGGCGTCTGGTCGGGAGGGAAGGAGACCATGTCCTGGATCGCCTTGAGCCGCGGGTCCAGGCCCTTGACCACGTCATCCTCCTGGGTGCGCGCCGGGAGCGCCGCCAGCTTTGCCCGGAGCAGCTCGACGATCGCCGGCTGGCGCAGCAGCTTTGCCGCCGGCCCGCTGTAATTGTTCGAGATCCAGCCGCTTACGGCCTCGGTGCCGCGAATCCACCCGCCCAGGGTCACCAGCGTCGTCAATTCCTGGTCGTCCTGCTCGTCCATCGCCAGCTTCACCTCGTTTTGCACGGCGTCCAGTTCCTCCTTCAATGTGCTCCACTCGTTGTTTTCAGCAAAGTCCTCGATGCTCTTGCCCCGCCTCAGGATGTTCTCGTTGATGCCGAGCGTCTTCGAGAGTGTCATGATGTCCTTGCCGATATTCTTTACCTGCTGGCTGTCCTCGGCCTCCACGGCAATGTAGCCGTCCGCGATGAGGCCGCCGAGGTTCAGGGCGATCTGGGGCCGGCTGGTGTAGGTCGTTGGGATCGGCGCGCGGTACTGGGCCTGCCAATTCGGTTTGCCCACCTTATTGAGAGCGGCCAGCAATTCACCGGGCGTGGGCACGGTCAGGTTGTCCTGCTGCACCGCGTGGGAGAGGGCATCCGGGGACAATTGCCCCACGGGCCCGGCCGCCGCCCAGGCATGGATGCCGGCCAGCGCCAGCGCCATTGTCAAGATCCACCGGCTCAAGATCATCGGTGCAACTTAAGAGACCACCGGGGAAATGGGAAGGCCATTTCGTCGGGTTTCACCCGGATATTCCGCGTGCGCCGGGGCGCGTCCCGCCGTCCCAAAAAAACGCCGCTCTGGAAACGCGCCGCCGATTTGCTACCGTGTACCTCTTTCCATGGCCGATAAACCGGACAAACTGAAGATCGCCGGGCGGGAATTCGCCTCCCGTCTCATGGTGGGCACGGGCAAATTTGGCTCGAACCAGATGATGGCCGCCGCCCTCGAGGCCAGCGGCGCGGAGATCGTCACCGTGGCCCTGCGCCGGGCCGATCTCTCGGGCCGGCACGATCCTTCGGCTGATATCCTCGATTTCATCGACCCCTCCAAATACCTGCTGCTTCCGAATACCAGCGGCGCCATGGACGCCGCCGAGGCCGTCCGTCTCGCCCGTCTGGCCGCGGCCGCCGGTCTGCCGCGCTGGGTGAAGCTCGAGATTCACCCGGACCCCCGCTACCTGCTGCCCGATCCGGTCGAGACCCTCAAGGCAACGGAAATCCTTGCCGCCGAGGGCTTTGTAGTACTTCCCTATATCAATGCCGACCCGGTGCTGGCCAAGCGGCTCGAGGATGCCGGCGCCGCGACCGTCATGCCGCTCGGCTCGCCCATCGGCAGCAACCGCGGCATCGAGACGCGCGCGCAGATCGAAATCATCATCGAGCAGGCCCGCGTCCCGGTCGTCGTCGATGCAGGACTCGGCGTCCCCAGCCACGCCGCGCTTGCCATGGAGATGGGCGCGTCCGCCGTGCTGGTCAATACGGCAATCGCCATCGCGGCGGACCCCGTCCGCATGGCCCGCGCCTTCCGCAAGGCCGTCGAGGCCGGCCGCGACGCCTGGGAGATCGGCCTGCCCGCCCCGTCCATCACCGCGTCGGCCACCAGTCCGCTCACCGCCTTCCTCGGCTGACCTGTTTCATGCCTTTACTCGAAGTAAAAAATCTCAAGACCTATTTCCCGGTTTACGGCGGCGTGCTGCGCCGCCACGTCGATGACGTGAAAGCCGTCGATGACGTCAGCTTCAGCGTCGAGGCCGGCTCGACCGTCGGGCTCGTCGGTGAAAGCGGCAGCGGAAAGACCACCATCGGGCGCACCATCCTCAAGCTCGCAGCCGCGACTGCCGGGCAGATATTCTTCGAAGGCCGCGACATCGTGCCGATGAGCGAGGGGGAATTCCGGCCACTGCGCCGCCAATTGCAGATGATTTTCCAGGACCCCTTCGGCTCGCTCAATCCCCGCATGACAATCTTCAGCATCGTCGGCGAGGCGCTCGAGATTCATTTCCCGGAAATGACGCGCGAAGAGCGCCGCGCCCGCGTGGCGGAGTTGCTGACCCAGGTCGACCTCCAGCCCGACATGATGAACCGCTACCCGCACGAGTTCAGTGGCGGCCAGCGGCAGCGCATCGGCATCGCGCGCGCGCTGGCCGTGAAACCGCGCTTCATCGTGTGCGACGAGCCGGTGAGCGCCCTGGATGTCAGCGTCCAGGCGCAGATCGTCAACCTTCTCCAGGACCTCCAGGAGCAGTTCGGCCTGACTTATCTCTTCATCGCCCACGATCTCGCCGTCATCGAGCACATCAGCGACCAGGTGCTCGTGATGTACAGGGGGAAGATCGTGGAATCCGCCAGCGCCGAAGCCATTTACTCGAACCCGCAGCATGAGTACACGAGGAAGCTGTTGGCGGCAATTCCGACTTTTGCGTGAGACCATGGACGAAAATTCGAAGCTCGAAATTCGAAATTCGAAATATTTGGCGCGCTTCGCCCGCACTAATGGGATAAGTTGAGCCCCTGCCGATACCGTCTCTCTTCAATTGGCAATTTTAGATTAGCAATTATCAATTCCCCATGACCCCCCTCCTTCGCAAGTTTCTCGGCATGAACTGGCTCATCTTCGCCATCATGATCGCGCTTGCGTTTTTCGGCGTCTTCATCATCCACACGGCCACCTGGTATCGCGATGAGTACTTTGCGCAGAATTTCTGGCGCAGGCAGGCGATGTGGGTGGGCATCGGCCTGGCCGCCTTCTTTGTGGCCAGCCTCGTCGATTATCGCTGGGTCAAGTGGGGCGCTCTCCCGATGTACCTTGGCGGCATCGCTTTTCTTGTCCTCGCCCGATTCATCGGCACCAGGGTCAACGGCGCGCGCAGTTGGATCAACATCGGCCCCATCAATTTCCAGCCGGCCCAGCTCGCGGTCATCGCCGGCATCATGGTTCTCGCCATTCTCCTGAGCCAGTTCCGCAACCTGCATGCCGCCGTCCGCCTTTTGCTCTGCGGCATTATCTGCGGCGCGCCCATGCTCCTCATCCTGCTCCAGCCGGACCTGGGCGAGGCCATTGTCTGGATCCCCGTCGTCCTGGCGATGCTTTTCATTGGCGGATTGCCGAAGCGCTATCTGATTGCCATCACCCTGCTTGGCATCGCCTTCATCCCGCTCATGGTCAACTTCGGCCTGAAGGGTTACCAGCGGAGCCGCATCACCGCGTTCATCCATCCCGACATCGATCCCCTCAGTTCCGCCTACGGCATCAACCAGGCGCTCAACGCCGTCGGTTCCGGCGGCTGGGCCGGCCTCGGCTTCAAGTCTCCCACCGCCGTGATCGAGATCGAATCGCTCCCCCAAACCGCCGTGCAAAACGACTATATCTTCCCGGTTATCGCGAACCAGGGCGGCTTTATCACCGGTGTGACTGTCATCTGCGCCTTCGCTTTGCTGCTGGTCACCTGCCTCATCGTCGCCTATCGCGCCGCCGATGACATCGGCCTCTTGTTATGCGTCGGCTTTGCCGCGCTCATCTTTACCCACGTATTCCAAAACATCGGGATGATGATCGGCATCCTTCCCATCACCGGCGTCCCGCTCCCACTTATCTCCTACAGCGGCTCGTTTGTCCTGATGATTATGTTCGCGCTCGGACTTATCAATAGCGTCTGGGTGCACCGCAAGACGCTGGCGTAATCGAAGGTTCTCGGCACAAGGTGACTTACAGATTCTTTCCATCCCTTTTCCGGATAGGATTGGGGCTCATCCTTGCCATACTATTCTTTGGTTCGAGCGTTGCGTTCGCGGCAAACGGGGACAAACCGGTGTGGCTCCTCGGCAACGACTTTCACACCTCGATTGCGTTCCGCACGCGCGACATTCCGTTCCGCAGCGAGGTTGCGCCGGGTAAATCGGATGAGTTGGTAATCGGGTGGGGCGCGTCGGATTATTATCGGGGGCCGGCGTCCACATGGAAAATGATCAGGGCGATTTTTCCCGGGCCTTCCGTCATTCATGTCGTGCCCGCCTCGGGGCCGCTTACGCGGTCGTTTCCGCACAGCGACATCGTCGAGCTCCGGCTGACACCGGCGAACTTCGCAATCCTCGTTCGCGAGATCGCCGGCTCGTTCACTTATACCCGGGGTCATCGGCTCATTTACTTGGGCCGCGGCGATTATACGGCGGGTCGCTTTTACGCCAGCCACGAGATATTCTACTTTCCTTACGTGTGTAATATGTGGGTCGCGGTGAAGCTGAACCACGCGGGCGAGAACTTCTGCTTGTGTGGCGCGATCATGTCGAGCCCATTGATCCATCAGGCGCAAAAGAAGGGAGTTATTCTCCAGCATTACGATGGGGAGCCGGAAGGGTATTAGATGGTGGTTGCCGTCGATTGGCAGGTGGGGAATTGCGGATTGCGGATTGCGGATTTTTTAAATTTGGCCGCCGGAGGCGGCTTCTTTCAATTATCAATTTGCTCGCCTTCCATGCAGTCGCGGATCGCGTTCCACCACTTATCCCGCAATTGACTTACCGGCCAGGTCCATTCGCGTTCGCCGGACTTGATTCTTAACTCCTGTCCGCCGGTGAAGCCGAGCCGGCGGGCTGGAATGCCTTGTAACTCCGCAAGGGTTAATGCGGCCGACGCATTTTCGCGCCGGACGGAGATGATGATTCGCGATTGAGCTTCGTTGAATAACAGATCGTCCGGGGGCATGGTGGCGAAAGAGGATAGGTCGATTTCCGCGCCGAAGGTCTCGAGGCCGCTGAAGCAGGACTCCGCCAGCGCGACTGCCAGGCCGCCTTCCGAGCAATCGTGCGCGCTCCGCACCATGCCCATCCGGATCAGCGCGCGCACCGCGTTTTGCACCCCCTTCTCCTTCGCGTAATCGAGCCGCGGGGGCGATCCCGCCTTGCGCCCGTGGATCACCTTCGCGTAATGCGATCCGCCCAGTCCGCTGCCGATTTCCCCCAGCAGCAGGATCGCGTCGCCCGCATGCTTGAAAGCCTGCGTCGTGATATGGGCCGGGTCATCGATCAATCCCACCATTGCTACCGTTGGCGTCGGGTCGATTGCACCCGCCGGGCTTTGGTTGTAGAGGCTCACGTTCCCGCCCGTGACCGGCGTGCCAAATTCCCGGCACGCCTCCGCCAGTCCCTCGACGCACTCGCGCAACTGCCAGAAATTTTCCGGCTTGTATGGATTTCCGAAATTCAGGTTGTCCGTCACCGCCAGCGGGCGCGCGCCGCTGCACGCCAGGTTCCGCGCCGCTTCGGCCACGGCCATCTTCGCCCCTTCGCGCGGGTCGAGCGCGCAGTAGAGCGCGTTGCAATCGCTCGTCGCCGCCAGGATTTTTCCCGCCTCGCGCACCAGGAACACCGCCGCGTCCGATCCCGGCAGGACGCAAGTCCCCGCGCGCACCATGTGATCGTACTGCCGGTACACCCAGTTCTTCGAAGCGATGCTCGGGTGCGCCAGCAGCGCCGGCAGCGCCTCGTGGGCGTCGGTCTCCGGCAGCGTGCCGAGCGGCTCCGGCGTCGGGCGCGGCGCCGCCTCGCGATTGTAAATCGGCGCGTCCTCGGCCAGTTTCCGCGCCGGGATTTCCGCGACCACTTCCGGTCCCACGCGCACCCGCATCATTCCGTCATCCTTCACCACGCCCACCTCGGCGTAAGGCAGGTCCCACTTTTCAAAAACATCGCGCACCGTCTGTTCCTGGCCTTTTTTCACGATGATAAGCATCCGCTCCTGCGATTCGCTGAGCATGATCTCGTAGGGCGTCATCCCCGGTTCCCGCTTTGGCACCTGATCGAGGTCGATCTCGACGCCCGTGCCCGCGCGGCTCGCCGTTTCGCACGTCGAGCAGGTCAGCCCGGCCGCTCCCATGTCCTGGATGCCCGCGACCGCCCCGCTCGCCAGCAATTCGAGGCAGGCCTCGAGCAGCAGCTTCTCGCGAAACGGATCGCCAACCTGCACCGCGGGCCGGTCCTGTTTCGATTCCTCCGTCAGGTCGCGCGAGGCGAATGCCGCGCCCGCCAGCCCGTCGCGCCCCGTCTCCGCGCCCACGTAAAAGACAGGGTTGCCGATTCCCACGGCGCCGCCGCGCGCGATCTCCTCGCTGCGCAACACGCCGAGGCAAAACACATTGACGAGCGGATTGCCCTCGTAGCTTTCGTCGAAATAAATCTCCCCGCCGATGGTCGGTATCCCGATGCAATTGCCGTAATGCGCGATTCCCGCGACCACGCCGGCGAACAGCCGCCGGTTTTTCTCGACCGCCTCGCTCTTCTCCCCGCGGATCGGCCCAAATCGCAGCGAATTCAGCGAAAACACCGGACGCGCACCCATCGTGAAGATATCGCGGATGATCCCGCCCACGCCCGTCGCGGCGCCCTGGAACGGCTCGATCGCGCTCGGGTGATTGTGGCTCTCCATCTTGAACGCGACCGCCCAGCCGTCGCCGATGTCGATCACGCCCGCGTTTTCCTCGCCCGCTTTCACCAGCACGCCCGCGCCCGTCGTCGGAAATTTCCGCAGCTCGGGCTTCGAGTTCTTGTACGAGCAATGCTCGCTCCACATGACCGAGAAAATCCCAAGCTCCGTAAAATTCGGCTCCCGGCCCAGGATCGAGCGAATGCGCTCGTATTCCTCCGGCGTGATGCCGTGCTTTTCCACCAGTTCCGGCGTGACTTGCTGGTTCATCTGCTTCTTGAACTGGGCCCGCTCTTTTTTCCGGCGCTCTCGATCAGGGATTGAAAGATCAGTTTCCCGTCCTCGCTCCCGAGCAGCGGGTCGCAGGCCCGTTCCGGGTGCGGCATCAGCCCGAAGACGTTCCCGGCGCGATTCACGATTCCCGCGATATTCTCCGCCGAGCCGTTCGGGTTCGCCTCGTCGCCGATGGCGCCGCGCATGTCCGCGTAGCGCAGCACGATCTGGTTGTTCCGGTTCAAATCCCGCAGCGTCTCCGGGTCCGCGGTGTAATTGCCCTCGCCGTGCGCGACCGGCATCCGCAGCAGCAGCCCCGTGCGCGCCGTCAGCAGTTTTCCGTCGCTCCTAGCCACCTCCGCGTGGCTGAACGCCGTCTCCATGTTCTCGATGCGCGCGTAAATGTGCTCGCACACGAAATGCAGCGACCGGTTGCGGATCAGCGCGCCGGGCAGCAGCCGCGCCTCGCACAGGATCTGGAACCCATTGCAAATCCCGATGACCAGTTTCCCCCGCTCCGCCTCCGCCGCCACGCTGCGCATCACCGGCGAGTAGCGCGCAATGGCGCCGCACCGCAAGTAATCGCCGTAGGAAAAGCCGCCCGGCAGCACGATGACGTCGAACTGCTCGACCGACGCCTCCTTGTGCCAGACATAGTCGACGTCGAGCGCGAAATCGTTCTTCAGGACGTAATGGCAATCCTGGTCGCAATTGGAACCGGGAAACCGGATGACAGCCGCTTTCATCACGATTCGACTCGCAGATCGTAATCCTCGATGACCGGGTTCGACAGTAAATCGCGGCAAATCTCATGCAGCCGCGCTTCGTCCGCCTGCTCGACCTCGATTTCCATGAATTTCCCGATCCGCACGCTTTTGACCCCCGGCAGCCCGTGATGGCGCATCGCATCGCGCACGGCGATTCCCTGCGGATCGAGCACGCTCTTCTTCGGCATCACGGTCACTTTGGCTTTCATCTGGGAAGAGTGAATCCTCGGGCGGTGGGATTCAAGGGGCGATTGTGGACGCCCCCTGCAAGGGATTTGCTTTTGCGCCTGCCGCATCGTGGACTGCCGGAGCCCGGACGGGCGCCGCTTGCAATTGCGGATTTCGGATTTCGGATTGCGGATTTTTGCGGTTGCGGGGCTTTTTGGCCGGTGAGGGCGTGGGCATGCCACGCCCGCAACGCCTGAGCGTAGCGAGGCGGGCGGGCAGTTGTACGTAGATCTGCGCATAGTTTGACCTGCGCGGGAGTGCGGCGGGGGGTGAAATTACCTTGATTCACCTTGATTGACCTTGATTGGGCTTGATTGACCTTGATTGCGAAGTGGCGCGGATATGCCGGATGCGCTGTTTGGCTGCTTTGGAAGACGGGGCGATGGGGCGGCGATTTCGCGGTGGATGACGGGCGCCATTCCATGACGGTAGCAAGACGGATGTCGCGGTGGTTAGAGATTTTTTGGGCGGGGAGTGATTGGAGACGGGCTACCGGAGTCTTTGCACCCCGTAGGCGTCAAGCGAGGCGTCGGCGCTGGCCAAGGTGAGGTCCTCTGTCAGCGCCTGCGCCACGAGCAATCGGTCAAACGGGTCGCGATGGTGAAATTCCAACCGGCGCAGACGTTTTACGTGAGCGGGAGTTATCGGCAGGAGGACCGCCAGCCTCTGACCTTCGATCAAGTCTACGAATGCGTCGAAATCCATCCCGAGTTCGAGCTACTTCAACTGGACTTTAATCGCGATTTCCCAGAGGGAGGCGATGCTTACGAATTTTCAGTCGCCGGATCACTGGCGATTCCGCGCACGGCAAGCGAGAGGCGCGGCGAGTCCGCGACGATCCAAAGCAGCGCGTGGGTGTCCAGCAACACCCTCATTCCATGTACGGCTTGAATTCCTCGGGAGTCTCCTCCCAGCCCTGATGGAAAATGATCTTTCCCTTCAGCAGGCCGAGAAGTGAAAGGCCGGATTGGACCGCGCCGGCCACGGCAGCCGTAAGCTTTGCCACAGGCTTGTCGTCGCGCGTGATGACGATTTCCCCGCCGCCCTGGGTTTCGGCGATCAACTCGGGCAGGCGCGCCTGGGCTTCTTCGAGCGTTACAGCGTGCATGGCCTGACATGCATGGCACGGCATTCCCCTGAGTTCAAGGCGCTTCGCCACGATGAACGGGTTGACGGACGCGGAGCGGGAGCGGCTTCTTGCTCAGGCAATGGTAACGATTTACGGCCAGCCGGCGAATGCTGATCGCCGTTGACACAAATGTCCCGCTTCGGTGTGCCAGTGGACAGTGAGGTTGGGAGATTGCGAAGGTGATGGTCTGTGCGATGTACCACGTCTGGATTGGTGGGGTGGAAAGAGGGACTCACGCAAAGGCGCGGAGACGCAAAGGAAAGCAGAGAGATTGAAGCGTTTGCGCGAAGGGCTGCGCGTCTTCCTGCTGCCTGCAAGGAATTTGATTTTGCGCCTGGCGCATCGTGGACTGCCAGAGCTGGGACCGGCGCCGGGGGGGTGAGGGGGTCTGGTAATTCGCACGGCGTTTTTGTTTGGACTTCTTGACTGTCATCCGGCGCCGCGGAGAAAGTGTACCGGCAATATGCGTGCGGCTTACCTGACGGAAAAGACGGGGGCAGAGGGCCTGGTGATTGGTGATGTGCCGAAGCCATCCCCGGACGCGGGCGAATTATTGATTCATGTCCGCGCGACAGCGGTAACGCCAACGGAGCTGCAATGGTATCCCACGTTCAATACGCGTGGTGGTGAACCGCGGCCATTCCCGGTCATATTGAGCCATGAGTTGTCCGGGGTCGTTGCGGACATCGGGAGCGGCGTCACGGAGTTCAAGGCGGGAGATGCGGTCTACGGGATGAACGATTGGTTCGCGAACGGCGCGCAGGCGGAATTTTGCACCGCTCCGGCCGTGGCGGTGGCGCCGAAGCCGGCAACGCTCGACTTCGCGGAGGCAGCCGTGGTGCCGATCTCCGCGCTGACTGCCTGGCAGGGACTGTTCGATCACGGTGGCCTGAAGGCAGGCGAGCGCGTTCTGATCCATGGCGGATCGGGCGGGGTGGGTGTATTTGCGGTGCAATTGGCTCGGTGGCGCGGCGCAGAAGTGGTCGCCACCGCGTCCGCGGAGCGACTGGGATTCGTGCGCGAATTGGGCGCGGATGAGGCGATCGATTACAAGACGACTCGATTTGAGGAGGTGGCCCGGAACATTGACTTGGTGCTCGATTCGATCGGCGGCGAAACCCTTGAACGCTCATGGAAGGTGCTTCGGCCGGGTGGCAGGGCTGTGACCATCGCGTCACAGAGCGCCGAAGCCACGGACGCGCGGACGAAGGCGGAATTCTTCATCGTCGAGCCCAACCCTTCGCAGCTCACCGAGATTGCGCGGTTGCTGGATTCGGGTGCAATTCGCGCGTTCGTGGAAGCCGTTTATCCCCTCGATCAGGCGCGCGAAGCCTACGCCCGCGCGGTGCGTGGCAATATGCGCGGCAAGATTGCGCTACGGGTCTGACGCCGGGTTTTGTGAGTTAGTCCTGCGGCGTCCGCATAATGCGTGCGGGACTGCGGCGTTCAATTTCTGGCCCCGAGTATCGGACAATCATGCCCGATTTCGCTTGGATTCCGAGCCCAAAGCGAGAAAATCGTCCCTTTGACCTTCTTGAAGCCATGAGCAGCGAACCATCTGGGAACATTGAGGTAACGGTTACCCATAATCGTCTTGCGTTTTTCTACAACGCATTCACGCCCACGATCACCATCAATGGCAAAAAGGAGCGCAAGCCGTGGGGCACTCACTCGTTCAGTCTACCGCCTGGCGACTATGAAGTAGCTGCGTCGTATCCGTGGATCATAAGCGAGTGTGGCAGGAATTCAGTGCGATTTCCGCTTGCTGCTGGCGAAACAAAGAGAGTGACTTACTGTGCACGTTTTATTCGATTCTTACCCGGGGCGATTAGAGTTGAAGCGTTCGTTGGCCCAGTTGCTCCGCCTGTGTCCCACACATGAAATCGCCTAACCAAGCGATGTATCCAACCGGCTAAGTGCGTCACAGATCAGTGAGGGGGTCTGATCAGAATTGCTGATTGCTGATGTGAGATTGCTGATTGGCAGAGCCGCCTTCGGCGCCCGGAGGTCTCGCGTGGAAGCTGCGGAAGCCTTTCCTGCAAGGAATTTGCTTTTGCGCCTGCCGCATCGTGGACTGCCGGAACTCGGTCCGGTGCCGGGGCTTGCAATTGCGGATTGCGGATTGCGGATTTCGGATTGGCAGAGCCTTCGGCGCCCGGAGGTCTGACGCGGTGGCTGGCGAGGCGCCAAACCGGGATGACGCTGCGGCGGTTGCGATGGCTCCAAGGCGATTTGAAGCAAAGGTCAACGAGGACGCGACACTGCGGAGTGGGATGGAAACGCTGGAAAGGAGAATGTTCAATGTTAAGATATGACCCGAATGTTTTATTGCGAATGTTTTATTGCGGATTGCGGATTGCGGATTTCGGATTTCGGATTGGCAGAGCCTTCGGCGCCCGGAGGTCTCACGCGGTGGCTGGCGAGGCGCCAAACCGGGATGACGCTGCGGCGGTTGCGATGGCTCCAAGGCGATTTGAAGCAAAGGTCAAAGAGGACGCGACACTGCGGAGTGAGATGGAAACGCTGGAAAGGAGAATGTTCAATGTTAAGATATGACCCCATTGTTTTATTGCGAATGTTTTATTGCGGATTGCGGATTGCGGATTGCGGATTTCGGATTTCGGATTGGCAGAGCCTTCGGCGCCCGGAGGTCTCACGCGGTGGCTGGCGAGGCGCCAAACCGGGATGACGCTGCGGCGGTTGCGATGGCTCCAAGGCGATTTGAAGCAAAGGTCAAAGAGGACGCGACACTGCGGAGTGAGATGGAAACGCTGGAAAGGAGAATGTTCAATGTTAAGATATGACCCCATTGTTTTACTGCCCGGAGGTCTGACGCGGTGGCTGGCGAGGCGCCAAACCGGGATGACGCTGCGGCGGTTGCGATGGCTCCAAGGCGATTTGAAGCAAAGGTCAACGAGGACGCGACACTGCGGAGTGGGATGGAAACGCTGGAAAGGAGAATGTTCAATGTTAAGATATGACCCCATTGTTTTACGTGAAGCAAAGGTCAACGAGGACGCGACACTGCGGAGTGGGATGGAAACGCTGGAAAGGAGAATGTTCAATGTTAAGATATGACCCCATTGTTTTACCAATTGCGGATTGCGGATTGCGGATTTCGGATTGGCAGAGCCTTCGGCGCCCGGAGGTCTCACGCGGTGGCTGGCGAGGCGCCAAACCGGGATGACGCTGCGGCGGTTGCGATGGCTCCAAGGCGATTTGAAGCAAAGGTCAAAGAGGACGCGACACTGCGGAGTGAGATGGAAACGCTGGAAAGGAGAATGTTCAATGTTAAGATATGACCCGAATGTTTTCCGGGGCTTGCAATTGCGGATTGCGGATTGCGGATTGCGGATTGGCAGAGCCTTCGGCGCCTGGAGGTCTCACGCGGTGGCTGGCGAGGCGCCAAACCGGGATAACGCTGCGGCGGTTGCGATGGCTCCAAGGCGAATTGAAGCAAAGGTCAAAGAGGACGCGACACTGCGGAGTGAGATGGAAACGCTGGAAAGGAGAATGTTCAATGTTAAGATATGACCCGAATGTTTTATTGCGGATTGCGGATTGCGGATTTCGGATTGGCAGAGCCTTCGGCGCCCGGAGGTCTCACGCGGTGGCTGGCGAGGCGCCAAACCGGGATGACGCTGCGGCGGTTGCGATGGCTCCAAGGCGATTTGAAGCAAAGGTCAACGAGGACGCGACACTGCGGAGTGAGATGGAAACGCTGGAAAGGAGAATGTTCAATGTTAAGATATGACCCCATTGTTTTATGCCATTGTTTTATGCTGATTGCTGATGTGAGATTGCTGATTGGGAGAGAGCGTGGAGCGGGGTCGCTACGCAGAATGCGAATTGCTGATTGCTGATGTGAGATTGCTGATTGGGAGAGAGCGTGGAGCGGGGTCGCTACGCAAAATGCGAATTGACGATTGCTGATGTGAGATTGCTGATTGGGAGCGGGAGAATTGCGCCGCGCCCACAACGCCTGAGCGTAGCGATGCGGGCAGGGGATTTCGGATTGCGGATTGCGGACTGGCAGAGCCTTCGGCGCCCGGAGGTCTCACGCGGTGGCCGCTGAGGCCGGCCTGGTCTTTGATTTCCTCGAGCATCCGGCAAGAGGTCGCGCTCGCGGCGGGATTCATGCGTTCTAACGTTTTTTCGAGTTTGGGCATCCGCTCCGCGTTGCCAAGTATATTTCCGGGCAGCGGGTCTTGATGGGTGCTTGACGGTCCTGGTCTCTGGGTTCGGGTGAATTTTCTGAAGGGAGAACGACGTTTCAATTTCGGATTTCGGATTTCGGATTTCGGATTTAATTTTCTTCCCGTGGACCACTCTCGCTCCCGTTCGCTCTTCTCCCGATGCCTGACCCTCATCCCCGGCGGCGTCAATTCGCCCGTCCGCGCATTTCGGGCCGTGGGGGGGAGCCGTTTTTCGTCGAGCGGGCCGCGGGCGCGCGCGTCTGGGATGTCGATGGGAATGAATACATCGATTACGTCGGCACCTGGGGCCCGGCCATCCTCGGCCATGCGCCGGCGGTGGTTATCGAGGCCATTCGCGAGCCGGCGGCGCGCGGCGTGAGCTTCGGCATTCCGAACCCGCTCGAGGCGGAAATGGCAGCGCTCATCTGTGATTGGGTCCCGAGCATCGAGAAAGTCCGCATGGTCAACAGTGGCACCGAGGCGACGATGTCCTGCATCCGGCTGGCGCGCGGGTTCACGGGCCGCGAAAAGATCGTGAAGTTCGAAGGCTGCTATCACGGGCACGTCGATTCGCTGCTGGTCAAGGCCGGCAGCGGCGCCCTGACCCACGGCGAGCCCGACAGCGCCGGCGTCCCCGCTGCCTTCGCCAACCTCACCATCACACTCCCGTTCAACGACGCCGGCGCCCTCCGGTCGCTCTTCATGGCCCAGGGCGGCAGCATCGCCGCCGTCATCGTCGAACCGATCCCCGCCAACGCCGGCCTCTATTTCCCGCAGACCGGCTTCCTCGAGCTGCTCCGCCAGCAATGCTCGGAATATGGCGCGGTCCTTATTTTCGACGAGGTCATGACCGGTTTCCGCGTCGCGCGTGGCGGCGCGCAGCGAGCTTTACGGCGTGAGCCCCGGACCTGACGGCGCTGGGCAAGGTCATTGGCGGCGGGCTGCCGGTGGGCGCTTTCGGCGGCCGGGCGGAAATCATGGACCACCTTTCGCCCGTCGGCCCCGTTTACCAGGCGGGCACGCTTTCCGGCAATCCCCTGGCCATGGCGGCCGGCCTCGCCCAATTGCGCGAACTGGACCGCCTCGACGGCTGGCGCCGGCTCGAGGAGCTGGGCGCCGCGCTCGAAGCGGGCATCCGCCACGCTCTCCAGGGCCGCGAATACAGCTTCACCTTCCACCGGGTGGGCTCGATGTTTTGCCTCTTCTTCACCGGCGGCCCGGTTTGGAACCTGGCCGAGGCGCAGCGCTCCGACCGCGAGGCCTTCGCCCGTTTCTTCCATCGCTGCCTCGATGCCGGCCTCTACCTCGCTCCCTCCCAATTCGAGACCGGCTTCATCTCCCTGGCTCACACCCGGGCCGACATCGATCGGACCGCCGAAATCATGGGCCACTCGCTGCGGGCCTCCTGAAAAGTTTTCTCCCTTCCCTTTGGGCGGCCATTCCTAATAGCTTCCCGGCCATGTTTTCGCGCCGTTTGCTGTCATTCCTCTTCATTTCCTTTCTTGCAGCCTCCGCCATGGCCGGGACGGATACCGGTAAATCGATTGTCGCGCCGGTCGAAATCCCGGACCCGTTTGCCAAGGGCGTGACCGAAATTGAAGTCCTGGGCGGCTTTCTCCATTCGCCGTTCAACACCGGCGGCTTTACGCGCCCGCAATTCGATTACGCCGGCGGCGACCTGCGCCTCGGCGTCAATATTCACCTCGATTCTCTTCGATAAATCCCGGTTTTGGCGCGGCAACGTCGAGTTCCTGGGCGATTTCCTGGCCGATGGCGTGACCTATGGGCCCGGCAATTATCTCGTGGGCGGGTCGATCCTGTTCCGCTACAATTTTGTCCAGCCCGGCAGCCGCCTGATCCCGTATTTGCAGGCGGGCGGGGGCGGCCTGCATAGCGACGCCGCCGAAATCCCCTCGCAGCGCATCATCGGCAGCGATTTCGAGTTCCTCCTGGAGGCCGATCTCGGCTTCCGCTTCCTGCTCAATGACCGCTGGTCGCTGCTGGCGGAAGGGACGTTCCAGCACATCTCGAACGGCGACACCGCCGCCCGCAATGTTGGTGTCAACGCGCTGGGCGGGCGGCTTGGGTTCGGGTGGATTTATTGATAGGGGATGTCTTACAGCGACACCGTCTCCGCAACTGTAGAGTTAATCCGAGAGGCGCCTGGCAACAGCCTGCAAGGTTATCGCAATTTACACCTTATCCCCATTCCAATAGCCGCCTTGCGCTGGATGGCGTCAAAGGTCAGGAACTCGTCGGCTCCCATGAGAGTGGCGATGCCGAGATGGAGCAGGTCGGCGGAGCGCAGACCGGTCAGTTCGGTTTGGGATTCTCCGATGCGATCCGCTTCGCGAAATGCCTTGGTCCAATTGACCGGCTGATGGACCAAAATGCCATCGCTCAAATCTTCTTCGATCAGGCGAAGAACTTCCCGTCGTTTTGCGGTGTCGAATGCCTGGCGCCACACGGCCAACCGAATTGCATTGCGCACCTCATGACGATGCAATTGGGTGAAGGGGAGGGGTTCCGCGTGGCGTCTCATCCACGCGAGCGCACGGGCAGTATGGCCCTGGGAAGTATAAACCGAGACGAGGAAGCTGCTATCCGCGTAAGGCTTCAATACGGTCCCTTGTTGTAATCCAGGATGGGAGTCATATTGACTTTTTTGTCGCCAAAAATCGCCTTCAACCGCCCTGCAAAATCCGGCCTTTTTCGTTTGCGCGCCTTTGCGGGAGCGGGAACGATCTTGCCCAGAACGTGGCCGCGTTTGGTCAGTTGGACTTCCTCGCCGTTCGAGATCCAGGCTTCAACTTGCGGGAAACTATAGCGCAGATCACGGACTGTCGCGGTTTTCATGTGATACATAATATTGCATCACAAGCCCTTTGTCCAGATAGAATCCCTCCGAGCGTCATCCCTGCCCCCGCGAGTTGCAACAATCCCTTTGCCTCTCATCACTTCCCTGCTTGATTTGACCTCCGCCCTATAACCATGTCCGCCATCCTGGAAGAACCCCGCCTCGCCGCCCCGCCGCGGCCGCTGCCGCCCGTCCGGGTCCGGGCGAAGTTCTTCGTCGAGGGCGAGGAGAAATTCTTCCTCAAGGGGGTGACCTATGGGCCGTTTGCGCCCGATGCCGAGGGGTGTTTCGTGGGCAACCCCGCGCAGGCCCGCCGCGACCTGGAGCTGATGCAGGGGCTCGGCATCAACCTGGTGCGCCTCTATCACGTCCCGCCCGCATGGTTCCTCGATCTCTGTCGCGAATTCCGGATTCGCGCGCTCATTTCGATCCCGTGGGCCGAGCACGTCGAGTTTCTCAACCAGCGCCGCATGCGCCGGCAGATCGTCCAGACCGTCCGCGACGCCGTGCTCAAGAACCGCGGCCACGAAGCCATTTTTGGGTATTTCGTCGGCAACGAAATCCCCACCACCATGGTGCGCTGGCTCGGGGCGCGCCGCGTCATCCAGTTTGTCGAGCACCTGATCAATATCGCCCGCCAGGCCGATCCGCGCCCGCTCTACTCCTACGCGAGTTATCCGCCCACCGAATTTCTCCTCCCGTCGAACGTCGATTTTTTCTCGTTCAACGTCTATCTCGAGCGTCAGCTCGATTTCGAGCGCTACCTCGCGCGGCTGCAAAATCTCGCCGAGGACAAGCCGCTCATCATGGGCGAATTCGGCCTCGACACCATCCGCAAGGGCGAATCGATGCAGGCCGCCGTGCTCGACTGGCACCTTGATTGCGTCGTGCGCGGCGGGGCAGCCGGAACGATTTTCTTTTCCTGGACGGACGAATGGTTTACCGGCGGCTTCGACATCACCGACTGGGCGTTCGGCCTTGTCACCCGGGACCGCAAGCCGAAGCTGGCGTGCGACGCGCTGCGCAGAAAACTGCTCGGCCCGGGGCCCATCACGCGCCGCGTCGGTCTCGGGAGTTATCCGCGCGTCAGCATTATCGTCTGTTCGTATAACGGCGGCAAGACGCTCAAGGACTGCCTCGAGTCGCTGGACCAGCTCAATTATCCCGATTACGAGGTCATCCTCGTCGATGACGGCTCGAAGGATAACACGGCGGAAATTGTGAAGGATTTCCAGGCGGTCCGCGCCGCGAAGGCCGCGGCAACGGGCGGGGCGCTCCCCGATTTCGTGCCCATCGTCCAGCGGAACATGGGTCTGAGCTTTGCGCGCAACACCGGCGCGGCCAAGGCCACCGGCGCGGTCTTCGCGTACACGGACTCCGATTGCATGGCGGATCCCGACTGGCTCTTCTACCTCATCGGCACGCTGCTTTCGGGTGATTACGCCGGTGTCGGCGGACCGAATATCTCGCCGTCCGCCGTCGATTGGGTCCAGGCGTCCGTTGCCGCCGCGCCGGGCGGGCCGAGCCATGTCCTGCTCTCCGACGTGGTCGCCGAGCACATCCCCGGCTGCAACATGGCCTTCTACCGCTGGGCGTTCGAGTCCCTGGGCGGTTTCGATACCGAATACCGCAAGGCGGGCGACGACGTCGATTTTTGCTGGCGCCTGCAAACCAGCGGCCAGGTCATCGCCTTCAGCCCGGCGGCCATCGTCTGGCATTATCGCCGGTTCACGCTCAACGGGTTCCGCCGGCAGCAGGAGGGCTACGGCGAGGCGGAATCGATGCTCCGCTTCAAGCATCTCATCTTTTTCGGCCCGACCGGCACCATCAAATGGAAGGGCCAGATTTACGGCGCGCCCCGGTTCACGTGGCTGCTCAATCGCCCGGTGATCTATCACGGCGTCTTCGGCCACGGCCTCTTCCAATCGATCTATCCCACGCCGCAATCGGACGTCGCCGCCTACCTCTCGAGCATCGAATGGCTGGTGCTGACGGCCTTCATCTTTGTCATCTCGGTGGTCATTCCGCCGTTGCGAATCGTGCCCTATCTCATGTTCGGCGGCACTTTCCTGGTCGCCCTTTCCTACATGATGCACGCCCGCATCGAGGCGAAGTTCGATACCATCTTTGCCCGGCTGCTGGTCGCGTTCCTCGCGCTCGTCCAGCCATGGGGGCGCGGCTGGGCGCGCTATTTCACCTGGCTCAAATACAAGAACACGCCCACCGCGGTCATCGCCGCCCGCGAGGAGGGTATCACGCCCGCGTCGAGCCGCGGCAGCATCTCGCGCCTCGATTTTTGGAATGAAAAGGGAGCGGGCCGCGAGCAATTGCTTGCCGGGATTTTCGAGCTGCTCGAGACCGAGGGATGGCGATACTCCGCCGACACGGGCTGGAAGGATTGGGACGTGCAGATTTACGGCACCCAATTCTGGAGCGTCACCGCCCGCACGGTGACCGAGTACCATGGCGGGCCGAAATGCCTCACCCGCGTCCAGCTCTGCGCCAAACCGGTGGTCACCACGGTGCTCGTCAACGTCGTCATCCTTGCCATTCTGCTCTATCGCGCCGCCTTGAGCTCGAACTTCGACATGGGCCTCACTGGCATTGTGCTGAAGGTCGCGTACGTCATTTTTCTCTTCTCGACGTACTTCCGCGCCGGCCGCCTCAAGCGTCGCGTCGCCGAACTTGTCGTCGCCGCCGCCAACCGCGTGGGCCTCGTCCGCGTCTTTGGCGACAAGAGCAAACCCGCTCCCGCGCCGGCCGCCCCGGCGGCGGCGGCGTGATCCGGCCCGCACGGCTTGCCTCCCGCGGAGCCGGCGGCCCGGCTCGCTCCAAGTCCACTCAGCCTCCATGAGCCTTCTCCTCGCCGACTACGATTATCCTCTGCCGGAGTCGCTCATTGCCGCGCATCCGCTGCCGGAGCGCGCCGCTTCGCGCATGATGGTCCTGCATCGCGGCTCGCGGGAGATCGAGCACCGGGGCTTTTCCGACTTTCCCGCATTTCTCCAGCCGGGCGACCTCGCCGTTCTCAACGACACAAAGGTCATCCCCGCCCGCGCTTTTTCCGACGATTCCCGGATCGAGTTCCTCTTCCTCGAGCCCGCCGGCGCAGATCGCTGGCTTTGCATGGTAAAACCGGGCCGCAAACTACCCGTTGGCGCTACGACGTCCGTTGGCGGCGTCTCAGGCGTTGTCCAGGAAGTGCTTCCCACCGGCGAACGCGTGATCCAGTTCTCCGCCTCCGTCGATCTGGACCGAGTCGGCCAGATGCCGGTCCCTCCCTACCTCGGACGCAAAGCCGAGCCCTCCGACTCCGAACGCTACCAGACCGTATACGCGCGCCATCCCGGCGCCGTGGCCGCGCCGACGGCCGGCCTGCATTTCACGCCGCAAATCCTCGCGCGGATTCCTCATGCGTTCATCACCCTCCACGTCGGCGCAGGCACCTTCAAGCCGGTCCAGACTGAGCGCATCAGCGATCACACGATGCACCGCGAGCGTTTCGAAATCACCGCTGCCGCCGCCGCCGCCATCGGCGGCGCCGCGCGCCTCGTCGCCGTCGGCACCACCACCGTTCGCGTCCTGGAAAGCTGCGCGGCGCGCGGCCCCATCGCCGCCCAATCCGGCTCGACGGACATTTTCATTCATCCCCCTTATCGATTCCGCGCCGTCCACGCCCTTCTCACCAATTTTCACCTTCCAAAATCGACCCTCCTCATGCTGGTTTCCGCCTTTGCCGGCCGCGAATTCATCCTCGAAGCGTACGGCGCCGCCGTTCGGGAGCGATACCGGTTCTTCTCTTACGGCGATTGCATGCTGATCCTGCCGTGATTGCCCGCCGCGGCGGCGAAATTCGAAATTCGAAAATCGAAATTCGAAGAAGCGGCGCGCCTTCACTCCTTCCGCGTCTTCTCCTCGCCCGCCGCGCGCCTTTCCCTGAAAAATTCCCTCAGCATCTCCCTGCATTCTTCGAGCTTCACGCCGCTGGTCACGTCGCACTGATGATTCAGCCCCGGGTTTTGCAGGATGTTCAACAGCCCGCCCGCGCCGCCGCTCTTCGGGTCCGGGCAGCCGTAAATCACCCGGCGCAGCCGCGCGTGCACGATCGCCCCCGCGCACATGGGGCACGGCTCCTTTGTCACGTAGAGGTCGCAATCGGTCAGCCGCCAGTCGCCCACGACGCTTTCCGCCTGCGTGATCGCCAGCATCTCCGCGTGGGCCGTCGCATCCTTGAGCGTCTCGACCTGGTTGTACGCCCGCGCGATGACCAGGCCATTCCGCGCAATAACCGCGCCGATCGGCACCTCGTCCGCCTTTTGCGCCTTGCGCGCCTGCCGCAGCGCCTCGCCCATGAAATAGGCGTCGCTGTTCAGGTCGATGACCGGTTCCTCGTCCATGACCGTGCCATTTAGCCGAAATCGGCGGGGCAGGGGACTCATTTTCCACCAATCCGCTCGAAAAAGCCGCCCAAATCGCGGTTGCGATTCAATCCCGCTGCACTTAACAATCCATTTGTCCTCATGCAATGCTCCCCTGAAGAACAACTGGCGCATCTCTGCCGCGGCGCCGCGCAGGTTATCAGCGAGGAGGAATTGCTGGCCAAGCTGCGCCTCGGACGCCCGCTCAATGTGAAGCTTGGCGTCGATCCCACCGCGCCCGACATCCATCTCGGCTTCACCGTGGCCTTGCAAAAGCTGCGCCAGTTCCAGGACTTCGGCCACCAGGCCGTGCTCATCATCGGCGATTTCACCGCCATGATCGGCGACCCCAGCGGGCGCTCCGCCACGCGTCCCCAGCTTAGCCACGACCAGGTCATGGCCAACGCCCGCACCTTCCAGGAGCAGGCCTTCAAAATCCTCGACAAACAGCACACCCGCACCGTTTTCAACGGCGAATGGCTCGAGGTGATGCACTTCGAGGACATCATCAAGCTCACCGCCCGCGTCACCCTCCAGCAGATCCTTCAGCGCGAGGACTTCAAGAACCGCATCGATCAGGGCGCCCCCGTGCGCATGCACGAAATCATGTACCCGCTCATCCAGGGCTGGGATTCCGTCAAGGTCTGCGCAGACGTCGAGATCGGGGGCACCGACCAGCTTTTCAACATCCTCGTGGGCCGCGAATTGCAGCGCGAGGAGGGCCTGCCGCAGCAGGTGGCGCTCATGATGCCGCTGCTCGAGGGCCTCGATGGCGTGCAAAAGATGAGCAAGAGCCTTGGCAATTACGTTGGCGTCAGCGAACCGCCCGTCGAGATGTTCGGCAAGCTCATGAGCATCTCCGACGTGTTGATGAAACGCTACTACCTGCTGCTCCTCGGCAAGGAGATGCCCGACATCCATCCTATGGACGCCAAGAAACACCTGGCATTCGAAATCGTCCAGCGTTATCACTCCGCCCAGGCCGCCCAGGCCGCGCTCGACGACTTCAACACCCGTTTCTCGAAGCGCGACCTCGACCACGCCGATCTTCCCGCCCTCACTCTGGCCGGCCTCCCGCCCGATCTCCTCGGGATCGTCGAAGCCGCCTTCCAACTCCTCGGCAAGCCCCGCACCCGCGGCGACATCCGCCGCCTTATCCAGCAGGGCAGCATCCAGCTAAACGGCGAAAAGCTGCTCGATCCCAAGGCCGAGCCGCCCATGCACCCCGGCGACACCCTGCGCCTTGATAAAACGCACGCCGTGAGGATCGGGTGAATCGCTGAATACGGGTAGTCGCAGCGGCCGGTCAAGGTCTTGAGGCGAATGCGGAGGTGGAATGCCTTCCCGCCACGCGAGGGCGATAAAAAGCGGGAAAAGTCAAAAGCGATAAATTGGATGTTGACAGAATGTCGTCCTTGAACAACAAATTTAGTCAAACCTAACAAGATGAGAGCAGAAAAAACCATATTTTCATCGATCTGCCTGCCGACAGCCGGCAGCCGGAAAACTTTTCAACAACCCGGTCCTGATCTCTTCCGCCCATTCCGCCTTTGCCTGATCTCATGGAAACGATGACCAAGCCGCCGGACCCCAAGGAGGGTCACCGCTCCCTGGAAGGACTGCACGGGACAGTGAAAGTCCCCGCGGCGTCCGCGCATCCGTGGCGGCAATACCTCGCGTTTGCCGGCCCGGCAATGCTGGTGAGCGTGGGTTATATGGACCCGGGCAATTGGTCCACGGACCTGAGCGCCGGGGCCGGGTTCCGCTATGGGCTCCTATGGATCGTGGGGCTCTCGAGCCTGATGGCGATTTTCCTGCAGGTAATCTCGGCGCGGCTGGGCGTGGTGACCGGCAAGGACCTGGCCCAGTGCTGCCGGGATCACATGCCCAGGTGGACGCTCTGGCCCAATTACCTGAGTTGTGAGGTCGCCATCGCCGCGTGCGACCTTGCCGAAGTGCTTGGCAGCGCCGTGGCCATTCATCTCCTCTTTCCACGCATCCCGCTGCTCTGCGCGGTCATCATCACCGCATTTGACGTGCTGCTTCTGCTGTCGCTTCAGCGTTTGGGATGCGGTTCATCGAGGCGCTGATCATCATGCTCATCTCGACCATTGGCATCTGCTATTTCATCGAGATTTTCGTCTTCCCGCAAACGAGCCCGAACCTGATGGAGATGGCCCGCGCCGCGGTCGCTCCGGACCTGCCCGGTTTCTTTCGCAGCAAGGACATGGTCTACATCGCCATCGGCATCGTTGGCGCGACGGTCATGCCGCATAATTTGTATCTGCACTCCGCCCTGGTGCAGTCCCGGCAGTTGCAATCGGACGAACCGTCGGTGCGGCGGGCGATCCGGTTTAACACCCTCGACTCGGTCATTGCCCTGACGATCGCCTTCTTCGTGAACGCGGCGATCCTGGTGCTGGCGGCGGTGGTTTTCTTTGGCAAGGACAGTTACACGCTTCGCGGGGGTCAGGTGCTTCAGTTTAACGCGGATGCCGATTGGATTCAGGTCGCGTATCTGACGCTGACGCCGCTGCTGGGGGTCGGCGGTGGCGAGCCTGCTCTTTGCGCTGGCGCTGCTGGCCAGCGGCCAGAGCAGCACCATCACCGGCACGCTGGCCGGCCAGGTGGTGATGGAAGGTTTCATGCACTGGAGAATCCGTCCGTGGGTGCGCCGGCTTGATAACCCGCGCCGCGGCGATCACTCCGGCCATCATTCTGATTGGCGTGCGCGGAGAGGGCAGCGTGAACGATCTGCTGAACCTGAGCCAGTTCGTGCTGGCGATCCAGTTGCCCCTGGCGATGTTTCCGCTTGCTCTGGTTTACCAGCTCGCAAGCGGTCATGGGCACGCATCGCAACGGCTGGTTTCTGCTTGCGACCGGCTGGTCTTCGCGCTGTTCTCATCACGGCTTTGGACATCTACGGGCTGCCCGGACGCGCTCCATGACGCGATGGCGGTCTTTGTGCATCATTAAGAAGCCCATGTACCTCAAGATATTGATCGCGCTGGATGCCACGGACGCGGATAAGACGATCCTGGATCACGTGTCGGCGCTGGCTCGCACCTTCAACAGCGAGATCGTGATCCTCCACGTGGCCGACGGCTGGGCCGCGCGATGGTTTGGCGCGGATGCGGTGAGCCGGGAAATCGACGAGGACAAGGCCTACCTCGAGAAGGTGCGGGAGCGGCTGGCCGCGGAGGGGTTGAAGGTTCAGGCGGAATTGGCCTACGGCGAACCGGCGGACGAGATTGTGAAGTGGGTGGAAAAGCGCGGGTGCGACCTGGTTGCGATGTCCACGCACGGGCACCGCTTCGTCAGCGATCTGTTCTACGGAAGCACCGCGGACACCGTTCGGCATCGGGTAAACGTGCCCGTGCTGCTGCTGAAGGCGCGCCATTAAAATCGAGCTTTGCGGCCATTGCTGCGGCCTTCCTCCAATTTTCAATTTAAGATTATCAATTATCAATTTCTCCAATCGACTCGGTCGGGCAGTCCCTTAGCGCTTCCTCCGCCAGCGCAATTTCCTCGGGCGTGACCGGCTGACGGTGGACGTAAGAATACCCACGCCCGTCGTGACGCCGGAAGACATCCGGGGCGTAGCTGCGGCACAAGTCGCAGTCGGTGCACGTACCGTCGACGTAAAACCTTCCCGGCACGTTTTCGGGATTTCGTTCAAGTGGATTTGCCATGCACCGAGAATATGGCGCTGGCCAAAATTGGAGAAATTCATTATTATTATGAATTGATGAATGCCAGGAATGAGTTCCTCCCCACTTCCCCCTTCGGCCTTACCGAGCTTCACCTGCTCCATTTGCTCGCCCGCCGCGGCTCCTTCACCCGCGCCGCGGCCGAGGCCGGTCTGACCCAGAGCGCCGTCACCCGCCAGGTCCAGGGCATCGAGACAAGACTCGGTGTCGCCCTCTTCGAGCGCACCACGCGCAAGGTGACAGTCACGCCCGCAGGCCAGTATCTCATCGACCAAACCCGGCACATCCTCGGCGATATCGACTCGTCACTGCGGCGGCTGCGCGAGGATTTCGTCGAAGGCCCCAAACAAATCCGCCTCGGCGTTTCCTCGAGGATCAGCCTGGCCTATCTGCCCGGCTTCCTCTTCGCGAACCAGCGCCGGCAGCCGGGTATCAACCTTATGGTCAGCCACGAATCGAGCACCTCGATCCTGCGCCAGTTGGAGAGCGACGAACTCGACCTCGGCATCATTTGTCCGCCGCGCCGGCTGCCCCGCGGCCTGGCCGTGACCCTATCGATTCAACGATGCCTTCGCGCTCATCGCGCCGCGTGACATGCCGGGCATTGGCGAAAAGCCTGCCGCGCTCAGGAAGAGCCTCGCCGCCCAAACCTGGCTGCTCATCAGCAGGACCTCGAACACGGGCGCCCGGCTCCGCGAATGGATGAAAACGCATGGCTGGCCCGTTCGTTCATCCCATGAGATGGACAACTTCGACCTGATCATCAACCTCGTCGCCCTCGGCCTCGGCTCGAAGTCGTCCCCCAACGTTCCCTCGCGCTTTACGCGCGCCGCCGCCAGGTGCGCCGCATCCCATTGCCTGCCCGCTTTTCCCGCGAAATCGTGGTCCTCGTCCGCAAATCCCGCATCGCCACGCCCCACATCACGCGTTTCATCGAGAACATTCTGTTCTGATCAGAAAATCAGCAATCTGACATCAGCAATCAGCAATTCTCTCACTTCTCAGCTCCCACTTTCTGCGGCACATGCTTGCGTCTCTTCCTGAGCCGCAGCCAGTTATTCCACGTCTTCCTCAGCGTATCCTTCGGGCTCATGTATTTCTGGCTTAGCTCGTTGCTCTTCACGATCTGCGCCAGCAAGCCCTTCAGTGAAAAATCCGCCGTATCCAGGATGGTGTACGCCGTGCCCAGCGCCGCCTCGTGGTGCGCGTCGCTGCCCGCCGTCATGGGCAGCCCGCGCATCTGTGCGTACTCGTATGCCTGCCGGTTGTACCGCTTCAACGTCGTCGCCGCGTTGAACACCTCCAGCGCATCGACCTCGAGCGTATCCAGCGTCGATTGCCGGATGCCCGCCCGGAATAAATCGTAGGGATGCGGCGGAATGGCCAGCCCTCCCTGCTCGTGCACCATCGCGCAAATCTCCGCCGCCGGCGTCCCCTTGAGGTTCGGCAAATCCACCCCCAGGCAGAGCAGATGTCCCTCCGCCGTTGTCATTTCCACCCCGGGTATGATCAGGAACCCGTCGACGGGCTGCCCGTCGTCGCGCATCAGCCCCTTGTCCAAAAGGTAATGGTTCCCGTCGCAGGTATTATGGTCCGTGAGCGCGAAGCCGTGGAGCCCCTTGGCCCGCGCGCTGGCGATCATGTCCTCCGGGCTGCTCACGCCGTCCCCGGAGAAAAATGAATGGCAATGCAAATCAATATTCCAGGCCATGTCCCCGTAATTATGAGGCAGCCCGCCCCGTTTATGAAGCGAAGAATCGGCGATTGCGCCGCGCCCCTGCCCGGAGGAATCTGTCAGGCAAATGAGCATTGCTTTCAAGGAATGGGCCATCATCTGCGACACCCTGGGCGCCGGGCGCCAATCGATCATCCTGCGCAAGGGCGGCATCCACGAGGGCCGCGACGGATTCTCCTTCAAACATGCCGAATTTTTCCTCTTCCCTACGCTATTTCACGAGCAAATCGCCAGGACCAGCCTCCCGCCCTCGACGCCGATACCCAAGCCGGCAGCCGGCCAGGTCGAGATCGCCCATTTTGCCCGGCTGGAATGGACCGCGACGATTACCAGCCTGGAAATCGCCCTGAAGCTCGGCGCTTTCCATGTCTGGAACGAGGAAGTGGTCCGCGAGCGTTTCCACTACGACGAAGCGCCCGGCCTGCACCTTGCCTTCCTGCGCATCCACCGCTGCGTCCCGCCCTGGTCCTTCCCGGACGAACCCAAATACGGCGGATGCCGCTCATGGGTTGCCATTCCCAACCCGCCGGATGGCACGGCATTGCTGCCGGTACTCACCGACCAGGAAAACCAGGCCCGATCAACGGCCCTGAAGTCCCTGCTGGGGCGCGAAGCGGCCATATTTCGGAGTGCGGATTTCGGAGTGCGGATTTCCTGACCCGGACGTTTCGTATTCGAATACGGGCCAGGGGAAATTCCGAAATCCGAAATCCGAAATCCGAAATCCGAAATAATTGCCGCCTTAGGCCCTGAAGCTTCGCTCGATCCTCGCCAATTGCCGATCGAGGAACGCATCGACCGCCACCACCACCCTCCTCACTCCCCGCGCTGGCTCATAATCCAGCGTCAGCGTTACTTCCGTGAGGTCGGGCCGGATCGCAACCAGTTCCAGTATTCCCGCCAACTCCAGGTCGCCCCGCACCGACCGAAACAGGATTTGGTTCGGATCCTCCCCCGCCAGCTCCTCGATATCCGCTGACATCCGGTCCCCGTTCGTCCCGAACTCGACCCGCCCCACTCCTTCGCCGCTCATCCAGCAGCGCACCTCCGCATCCTCCACCCAGGCAGTCCACATATCCAGTTCCCGCAGCCGTCTGCGCGCCTCGGCGACCGGCTGGCGCAAATGAAAAATCTTGTCGATAAACATGGGCAATTCTCCCGAGTTAAGGTTCGGCTCTTTTAGCAATGCCGGTGCCATCGCCTGGCCTACAGGGGAGCAGGGGAAATCTGCCCCTCCCTTGTGTCAATATCATGACACTTGTGTAAGGATTTCGCCTCACTCAGGCGACACGCAACTCCAGCGCCCCTTGTCCATACGCCACCTCGTGCAGGACGGGAACTTCCAGTAAGTCTTCGAGCACCGGGCCGTTCGTGGATGCAGCCGCGTCCGGGGTTTCCGTTGCATTGTTCAAAATGACCCCCGCGCACGGCAGCCCCCGCTCCCGGATGGCCCGCACCGTCAGCAGCGTATGATTCAGCACCCCCAGCCGGTTCGCCGCGACCACCACCACCGGCAGCCCCAGCTCCGCCGCCAGGTCCGCCACGAAGTAATCCCGCGTGATCGGCACCAGCCACCCTCCCACCCCCTCGACGATCACCGACCTCCGCATCCGCCTGATGCGCTTGAACCGGTCCCGGATTTGGTCCAGGTCCGGCATCCGCTCCTCGGCCATGGCCGCCGCGTAAGGCGCCGCCGGAAACCGGAACCAGACCGGGTTCACGTCATCCAGGGTCAGTTCATCGTCCGCCGCGTTGCGCAGCTTCTCCGCATCCTCGCGTCCCCCGCAGCAGATCGGCTTGAGCCCCACGGTATCGAACCCCGCCTTCCGCAACCCGCGCACCAGCAGCGCCGCCACGTAAGTCTTGCCCACCCCGGTATCCGTGCCCGTGAGGAAATAGTTCATGCTTTCCTGCCTTCGTCGCATGCCAGCCTCAGGTCGTCATGCTCGAACGCGGATTCCATCCGCTCGATCTCTTTTTTCGACAGGCCCAGCTTTGCCGCCGATGCGCCCCAGCCGGATACGGCCTTCCCGATCTTCGCAGCCATTCTCCGCGCCTCCTTCGCCTTCAATCCAAACCGCCCGGCCACGCCGAGCGCCAGCTCCAGCGAGGCTGTGGCGTCCGTCTCGTCGATCGCAAGGCTCAGCACTCGCGGTCTCACATCGGCCGGCACCGGATTCATGTCGTACGCGGGGGAAAGCTGCCAGCCGCCGGCCTGGTCATAGAGGAAGCCGTGATTCCGCAGGTGATCGTCCGTGTTCGAGATCAGGATATTAAAGACGATTCGCCGCCAGAGTTCCCGCGCGTCCTCCTGCGGCCGGACGCCATGACGGCGCAGCGCATCCACTAATTCCAGGTAACTATGCTGCTCGTGATCCAGCGCTCCCAGCATGCTCATCGCGGAGAGGAAAGGCACACGCGCCGCCCCGGCACGGTCAAACCGGCCGAGCAACAGCACGCTTCGCGACCTGATGCGTTCGATGCGCCAATTCGGAACCGGAATTCCGGATCGCGCCGCGAGATCGAGCGCGACACCTTCCCAAAGCGAGACCGGCCACGCGTCGTCCCCTCGCGGAAACTTCGCAATCGACAGCCGCCCATCCTTGTCGATGACCGATGCCTTCGGGCGGGCGCCTCCCAGTGAGGTGCCGGGAGCGAGCAGCAGTTGCAGATCGGGGTCCGTCTCCTTGTTCGCTTCGACGCGCCTGGCGGCATTGAGAAGCTTCCCCAGTTCAACCAGCCGCGGCGCGGAGGCCGCTTTTCGCGACGCGAGGAATTCGCCGCCCTGCTCGAGCGCAAAACGCAGCGCTCCCAATCGTGTCAAGTCCCCGACTCCCAGCAGGTAGTCCGCTTCCCCCAGGCTGCGCGGGGCGCGATGTTCCGCCCGGGCCGCGCGCCGCTCCTCACGCTGCATCAACATCCTCCCCCAGCGGTCCGGCGCGGAATCTCCGATTGCTCCGAACAACGCGCGGCCCTCAGCCGTGTGATGCGCCCCAGGGTCCAGCGTCAACGCCGGCTCGAGGGCAAATCGCCGCGGATTGGCAAGCCAGCTCTTTTCGTACTCAAAACTCGCGCTCTCCCGCCTGCCGCCGCGATGCGTCCAGAGGCGGCCCGCCGGGTGCGGCACGCCGTCCAGGTCCACGCAGACATGAATGGCCTGTTCCATTTAGCGCGACCTGGTTTTCGAGCGCCGCGGGCTGCCGATGCGTTTCGGCAATCGCTCCTCCTCCAATTGAAGGCCCAGCGCGTCGTTCCGCGCATCCGCCAATTCCTCGAGCCGCGAGGCCAGGCCCAGGATGAACAGCACCGTTGCATAGATCCCCAGCGAAACTCCCGGGTTGCCCTTCTCGACCTTCCCCAGCGTCGTTCGCGTGATGAATGCGCGCCGCGCCATGAGCACCGTGGATATGCGCCGGCGCAGCCGCGCCGCGCGGATATCGGCGCCCAGCCTGGCAAGCGCCCTCTTCACCGGCAGCGGCAATGGCGGTATGGTTCGCATAATGTGCAGTAAAATAGACACAACTGTCTGGAATGTCCATTAAAAGAGACATAAGCTTCCCCTTTTGTACCGCCCGTGAGCCATCAATTCAGCGCGACGGTTTGTGACAATTCCGCGGCCTCCGCGGATTGGCATCAATGGTTGTCCGGATAATAATGGTTGATCGGCTGGACCACGATGCGCGATTCGTTGGGCGTCTCCAGGCACGCGGTGAAGAGCGCCAGGGCCACGCCCTTATCGTCCACGTAAACGAAAGGGCGCTCGCGCCGCAGAACGGTTTCCTTGCTGCCATCGTCAAAGACGATCGACTTGGTAAACACCGGATCGTGCGAGACGAGGGTGTACTGGATGCCATCCTTCGAGAAATATTGGGCGCCGTTCTTCATCACGCCGGTGGCGTGACCCTTCCAATCGTTGAGGACGATATTGTATTGGTTGTTCGCCCACCAGATCGTCGGGTCTTCGAGTTCGCCGCCGCCGGGCAAGAGGTTTTCTCCGTTGGCAACGGGCGTGTAAGGCCCTTCGTAAGAAGGGGCGGTGAAGGCGACGCCGCGATTCACCTGCTGTGCGTCGCGCAAGCGGCAAAATACATAAAGGCTGCCATCGGCGCGCACCAGGGGAGCGGGATTGCTGGCGCGGATGACCGGGGCGTCCGAGCGCGTCCAGGGGCCGGTGATGGAATCGGAGGCGGCGTAGCCGGTTTCGTTGGCGCTGTTGATGTAGAAGATGACGTATTTATCGCCGGCCTTGACGATTTTGACATTGTGGACGCGCGATTTGTCCCAATGGTCCGGGCGTTTCTGCATGACCACTTCCTGGAACTGGTAAGGCCCCAAAAGATTGGTCGAGGTGGCGCGCACGCATTCGGATTGCGTAGTCCACCCGCCCATCCCGGAGCTGCCGGGCCAGCGCGAGGCGAACATATTGTAGGTGCCATCGACTTTGATGACGGAGGAGCACCACAGTATGTAACCGTCCATGGCAAAGCCGCCGTGCTTGACGGCGGGCTGGAGGAAGTCGCTGAGCTTTTGCGGGACGGAACCGGCCGCCGCCGGCGCGCCGGCATCCTGGGCGAGGGCCAGGGAATGAAGGCAAAGCGCAAGGGCGCAGACGAGGGAGAGGAGGAGGGGGCGGCGTGGGGACATGGGGGGGTGGATGTGCGTTGGATGATGGAGACAACACATTTGGATTTCCATCACATTAAGAATGGGCTATTCAATACGGTCCTTGCAAGGTGAGACGCGTGCGTTAAAGTTATGAGCGATGAAATTGAGGACAGACCTGCTCAAGGAGCTGACGGCCGGGGACATCCTCGAGGAGGCGGCGGCGAACCAGCACCGCTACAAAGCCGAGCCCACTTTCTGCAAAACTGGCGCTGGGCATCTGTCACCGAGATCAACCGAGGACTCTGCGCGCGAGGCGGAGCGCAGTCGGGCATTGGGAGAGAAACTCACGAAGCGGTTGCGAAAGAATGGGAAGAAGTCCGCTCGCGGGAATTGACGCTGGAAGAAACCATCGAATTCCTCAGGTCCTGTCACCGGCGAGCGCCGTTTCTTTTCTTTAACGGCAATACATTCGCCGAAATCGGGCGCGCGCTGGCCAACGCGCTGTTCAACGATCTGCCGTTTCTGCGGCGCAAGGAGGTGGCATCATCCGTGGCTCATTTCATTACAGGCGTGCTGGAGCGCGATGCCATGGTGGCGATGATCGCCAGTTGCACGCGGACTTCGCAATTGTCGCCGGGAGACCGGGTGCGGACGCTGCGAGGCACCTTGCACGGGGTGATTGTGCGGATCGCGGAGGACGGACGGGTGGCCTGGCGCCCGGACGGTCACGCAAGTGAACTCATGGCCCTGCCGGAGAGTCTTGCGAGGGAGGATTGAGACGGGTGGCGTGGCGTTGCGTCAACTCGCGGTCCGGGTCGCGTAACGGCATCGAGTCCCGCCGTCGCGGCCCGCGGATCATCACCGCCGGCACAATGGTTTTGTCCACTCCCGTGACCGTGCCCGTCGGGAAATCGCTCATGAGTCGCCCCGAGATTCCGCCCCGGGGGCCGGCGGTTCAAGATAAAGCGCGGTTGCTTATCCGTTGGAACGGCTTGCGGCGTCTGAAATGCATCCTCAAGACTAAATGCGGCGAAGCCGCAAATTCCGGTTACCAACCGCTCCGCAGGAGCGCCATTGATCTCGCCCCCTCCGGGGCATTCTGGTAACGCCAAGGTGGTCAAATCCCTTCAGCGCGATCCGTTTTGATCTCGCCCCCTCCGGGGCATTCTGGTAACCTCTGGCAGTGAATTTGAACCCAGTAATCTCGTTTTGATCTCGCCCCCTCCGGGGCATTCTGGTAACAGTCAACGAGAGCGTGCTTGTCGATTGGCCATGTTTTGATCTCGCCCCCTCCGGGGCATTCTGGTAACCAGCCATCCGCCAGGCATGCGTTCGATGCGCCGTTTTGATCTCGCCCCCTCCGGGGCATTCTGGTAACGTATCCTTCGTGAATTTCAGCATCCAACAACCGTTTTGATCTCGCCCCCTCCGGGGCATTCTGGTAACGCGAAGATCGCAAATTCGTTTAGCTACGTTTCGTTTTGATCTCGCCCCCTCCGGGGCATTCTGGTAACCCGTAGTAGCGATCGGCGCGCCCGCTCTTGAGGTTTTGATCTCGCCCCCTCCGGGGCATTCTGGTAACACGGCCCTCAGAGCGATCAGGAAGGCCATTGCGTTTTGATCTCGCCCCCTCCGGGGCATTCTGGTAACACGGCCATCAGAGCGATCAGGAAGGCCATAGCGTTTTGATCTCGCCCCCTCCGGGGCATTCTGGTAACGCGACTTCGCAAACCATCGTTGATCACGATTTGTTTTGATCTCGCCCCCTCCGGGGCATTCTGGTAACCCCGGTGACTTGGACGGCGCCAGGGTGAGCACGTTTTGATCTCGCCCCCTCCGGGGCATTCTGGTAACAAAATTCCCACCGTTGGTTTTATAACCGGCGCGTTTTGATCTCGCCCCCTCCGGGGCATTCTGGTAACCTCGCGTGGGCCAGGGCAAGCTGGGTCAGACCGTTTTGATCTCGCCCCCTCCGGGGCATTCTGGTAACATACCATCGTCCGTGCGCGTAAAGCCACATGGGTTTTGATCTCGCCCCCTCCGGGGCATTCTGGTAACCGCGACCTGTCTTTGATCCTGGCCGGGCAATGGTTTTGATCTCGCCCCCTCCGGGGCATTCTGGTAACTGGCCGGATGTAATGGGGGTTGGACCAAGGGAGTTTTGATCTCGCCCCCTCCGGGGCATTCTGGTAACTTAAAACAGGGGCAGGGGGCAGGGGAACGGGCGTTTTGATCTCGCCCCCTCCGGGGCATTCTGGTAACCCAGCCTTTCGAATCTCTGGTTTAACGCCATCGTTTTGATCTCGCCCCCTCCGGGGCATTCTGGTAACACTCGGTCGCAGGTCCCTCCGCTGGAGGGGCTTGCGGCTACCAGATTTTTACGAACTCGCGTAATTCCACGATTCGCTTCGTGTTTTCCACAACCTCCGAAATCACAATCTGGGCCTCCCATGTCGATTCTTCCATTGGCAAAAGCCGAATGTCGCCGGGAATGCCCCGTGCGACGCGGCGCATGTACCTGATGACGCGCTCGCACTCATGTGGTTCCCCGGCGAAAAGATAGATCGAGTATTGGATGCGTGTCCCGCCGATACGCTCGAACTCCTTGCGCAGAAAGTTCTGGTGCCGCTGCTCCGGCGTGTCATACGCAAGCATCACGAGCATGGAGAAGAAACGGGTGGAAGACCTCTTTACCATCGAGCGCCCGCACAAAGGATTCAATCGTCAATCGGATGATCGAACGGAGCCGATACGTGCCCCCGCGGTAAAAGAACTGAGTCTCCAGCATCTCTGCAAAATGGCCAGCCATTCGCTTGGGCTCCACCATATCGTTGATGTGTCGGACAACCGTCAATTCTACGGCGCACCGGAATGGTTCGATCAAATCGCAAGCCAGACTTGGCCGACTCCGCCGGAGCTTGTGGATGATGCCTATCGATGGATCAAGGCCAGAGGCCAGGCACTGCCATTCAATGGCGTGATAGAGGAATCCATACCCGTAGTTGAGCGAAACGTTGAGGGCATGCTCCGGCTTACGGCGCTCGCGCTCAAATAAATCACTGGCCAATGCCGCGAAGTAGCGCGGCCAAAAAAACCGCGCATAGCTGGCTTCTAAACGCAAGATTCGGCTAAATGAATTCTCTCTGAGTTGCGGTTTATCCGAAAGACGAGGATCGAAAATGCGAAGCATTTCGTGCTGATTGCAGACTTTTGTCCAAAGAAGCCCGCTCGCCAAATGCGTGGCACGCTGGGGCGAAAGACGGCAAAGCTTCCAGAGTGCAGTGGGATTCACATAGCGGGCGCGAGGTGTGAGATTGAACGTCTTCCATTTCTTTTGCTGCTTATCCCATCGCGCCATGACGGTGGGACATTGGCCGGAAAGGCATTCAAGCGCCGTTTGTGACCAGTGACATTGCGCTGAAAGACATTGGACGCTGCCCAGCGTCTCCACTGCGAGCTTACGATGACCGGATATCAACTTGCCATCGGTGACGTGGAGGTCCTGACTTTCACTGAGGAGGATGAGATGGTTGATCATCGCCGTTCGTGAAACGCAGCAGAAAAGCCATTTTTTCATCACTGCGCGGCTGCTGCTGAAACACTTTCCGCAGCCAGTCCTCATCTGCCGAAAGACGCTTCCCCTCCTTTCGGTCCTTCTCTGAAAGTTCCTTTATTTGCTTTCGCTCCGCCAGTTGCATTTCCACTTGCCCGTTGGCGTTCAACGCTGTGATTCGGTACCAAAGAATTCGATAAGGCGTTTCTTCTGCTGTACAAATCTTGCCGTCTTGCGTCAGCGGCACCCGCAAAAGATCGCCTTTCGCAAAGCGGCTAATATCTCTCCCGTTTGAATCGGTCAGGCGTTTGGAGTGAGGCGGTAACTTCGTGTAGATCGAGCGGAGCGAGTGCCACGGAATTCGCTGCGCGACGGGTTCATCCAGCCGGGGCGAGCCCAAGCCAAGAGTGTCTGCCTTTGCCTGTCTTTCCTGATCCTTTTTCCATCTCCGGATTGCTTTGGCATGTGCGGCGGAAATGCTTTCTCGCTCCCGAATCAGGGTCGCCAGATGCTTTACCAGGCCCAGCTCGCGTAGCTCTTCATCCGCTAAGCGTCTTTTCCAAGTCAAACGTTTGCCGGTGCATTTCATTACCCGTAGCCGCAAGTTCGCCAGTCCGCGCGGATGCGGAATGAGACGACGATGGTATTCGCAGTCAACCCTTCCATCTTCTGCCGTTTTCTCCGAAAGCCAGATTTCCGCTCGCGCAAAAGTTTCCTTGGCGAGTTTGAATCCGATGGTCTCCCCTCTATGGTTTCGGTGCGGTATCACGGCCACCGGGGTCATTTGCTTCGCGGTGCCGCTGACGCCTCGAATGGGCGTGCCATCTTTACGCGTGAGTGAACTGGGTTCGCCGTGTCCTTCCAAGGCGTTTTGCAGCCGCAAATCGGGAGCCTCAGCGACCGTAATCCCGGAATCCTTGAGCAGACGCCGGAGCGATCCGTAATTGATCTTCTTCCTCTCGACATTTCCCCACCACTTGTCGAGGACATCTTCGCTAATGGTTTTCGGTGATGGGATTTCGAGCGTTTCAAATAAGTCCTGGGCCTCACCCCGCGTGAACCATTGTGCTTGCACATCGCTCCACCATTTCTCAAACCGGTTGGACGGAAGCTGCTTTTCGTCGATGCCTGCGTGGCGTAGCATTTGCAGCAATCCTTCCGCGCTCTGGCCTTTCTTCATGGCTAGGCTTTCCAGCGGATCCCGCGCCCACATAACCCCGTCCTTGTCTGGCAGGCTGTAAATGGTTTGATCAAAGCGCTGCCTCTTCGATTTGCTCGACCGGCGTTCTTCGACAAGGCACTGATCCATTGTGGCCTTCTCGAAGGAATCTAAATCCGGGCCAAGACCCGGCAGCGCCCGCATGATGATATTACCAACCTCCGTTTCACCGGCATGAAAGAAGATACCCCCGTAGCGTGACAACTGGAGCCCCTTTCCTGGAGGAATATGGGAAATGACGGCGGCGTCCCAGAGATGGTGGCGTAGGTTGCTGCGATTTTTCTTCGGTAGGGCTTCGCTCCATGATTCGCGGCATACGGATGTCTGAAAACCAGTCGGAGTACCGATTCTCTGGCGCACTTTGGCATCGTCGCCAAAGACGCCGAGCCAGCGAGCGGCTTCTTCACGGAGCTGACGGGCAAGTTGCGCCGTGCGGGTCACGTTGTCCCACTCGGGGCAGCGTGATTCTTCGCGCAGCACCAGTTCGCGTTTTTGCTTGTTCCATCCCATCTTTTGGACGCGCGCGACGATTTCCTGCCATCTCGACGTATTCTGCTGGCCGCCGAAAGCTTCATAGGGCGTACGTTCCCCTTTTTCATGGTTATTCGTTTTCCCATGAGTCAGCACAAGGTTCACCATCTCGCTAATACCCCCTCTTGATTTAGGAAAAATGTGGTCGATCTGCAGCTCAGGGCTCAGTGGGTGACCGCCCAGAGGATCGCCCGTGTAAGGGCAAATCGCCTCGCCCCGGCTGCCGCCCTGCTGGTCGTAAAGAAGGACGCGCTTGCGAGCTTCGGAATTCTGTTGCTGGTCGTGAATGCCAAATTTCTCAAACAGTTCGTCCTTGAATTTGCGACGGCGCTTCTGTTCGTCCTGAATTTCCTTGGCCTGATCCAAGTTGCGCGGCATATCGCCGATTGTTTCAATGATTACGTAATCGGGAGCCTTTTTGCCGTCCAGCTTGGCGATCACCTCTGGGAGCATGAAAATCCTGTGAAGTTTGCCCAGCACGGCGGGTTCCTCGTTCGCCTTTGCGTTTTTTCGCCGGCGCCCCAGGAGAAACTCCACCTGCGGATAGATGCCAAAGCCAGCGGCGGCAGCCTGGCGCAGGGTATAAAAGCTATGTCCATCGAATTGTCTCTCTTTTAGATTGCGGCTAATCAGCGCGGCATCCCAGCCGTCTTTGGTGGCGCGGCTAAAGAGCTCTTCGGCGCTCTTTCCGCAAAGCGAAGCGCGGGCCTTCAGAACGGAGAGTTTCGGCCGAAGCAGGTCATCAAGCTGTCCGAAGAAATCTTTGTTGTGTGAGACTTTGTCACCGGCCAATTTAATCTTTTCTTCCGGGTCAAATCGCTTGATGAATTCTTGGCGAAAGCCGCTAAACTTGAGCCGTTCCTGTTTCTCTCCGCCCTTGGTCTTGTTGGATTCGACTATGCGGATGTCCTCGTTCAATACCTCGCGTATGAGCCACTTCATCAATCCTGCATTGGCAAGCAGCCGTGTGCCATCGTCTGATACAAACGTACGCGTGGCAAGGAATTCGAGCAATTTGAACCGGCGGACGCGAGGATCGCTGTTTGGATCACACTTCGGAGCGGCGCCTCCAAAAAGATAGCTTGCGACTGGGCAGGGGTTGACCTTGCGTTCGGCTAAAGCTCCCGGTTCCTTTCGATGAAAGTTGAGAATCGGTTTGAGCTTGATCAACGCCTCGGACAATCGCGATTCGCCGCCAAAAAACCCGGGATGGTTCCTGCAGATTCTTTCCATGTGTTTCCAAACAAGGCTGCGAGGGAAATTATGTCTGCGGGCAGGAACGCGAAGGTTGTTTTTGCCCTGCGCGAAGTGTTTTTCCAGCGCGGCCTCAATTCCCTGCTTATGGCGCTCGACGGCGCGTCCAACGCCTGCCGGAAAAACGTCAGTTGATTGTCCTTCCATCCGCAGTCAGAGACCTCGTGTAGAATCTGTGCCGCATCTTCGGGCGAGCAATATGCCGCCCTCGCCCAGCTGGTGGCGACATTCGCCTTTAATTCATCGCCCCACGGAAAAGAGCCCTCGTCGGTTTCGTGATAATCGTATCCGCGGTGTCTAATGATGTGGCGCAAACAAACAACCAGGGCTTCTTTGCTCGCCAGTTTTGAGCGCACAGCGCGTAAGCGAAGTTTGAAGGGGCCATCCCCGTCTTTTTTGTCCTGAAGGTCTGTCCATGGTAGATCGAAGTCGGCGCAGAAATGTTTGAGCCGGCTTTGGCGATGGCGCTCGCTCTGCCGGCAACGTCGGCCACCGCGCAATAAGCGCCGACCCCTTAGCGGCGCGGCCTCGGGTGTTTGGAAGCGAAACGTCCTCGCGTAAATGTAGGGGCGGCCCTTCCGCAGCCAGACACCGATTCCTTCAATGCCGATGTCGATGCCCAATACGATGGCGCTCGTATAAAACGGATCGTTCGCCCAATCATTGGCGCACGACGGGGAAGAAAGCTTGTATTCCATGGTTGACACTCCTTTGGGAAGAGTTATTTATCGCCCTGAGATCAAAACCTGCGGTTCAGGATTAACTTGTCGGCTGGAGAGCAAGCCTGAAGCAAACCGCAACTCCGGCACGGGGCGTTTCGCACGCCCCTTCTTTTTTCCTTGATTGGATGCAGATCCAAAAGACCAGATGGTGCTCATGGGGGATGACTCCTTGCTTATTCGATAAATGATTCCGGAAGCCAGGCCGCAGCCTACGCTCTTCCACTTTGCATCGATACAGGATAACATCCCGCTTTTCCCCGTGAAAGCCTAATTCAACCGCTTGCGCATTCGATCGGCAGGCCGCTCGTAGCTGCCGTTTTGAATTGGTCACAGATCGTGACCATGTTATCGCAAGTGACTATTGTTGGGCAGCTTACATTATTTTGGAGTCACAATCTATGACTTTCGAATCGGCAATCCCAGATCAGCAATCGGCAGTTTGCACCCTACCCCTCCCCTATCTCCTGTTTGATTGCTGCCGCGATTTTGTCGGCTTGGGTGTTGATGGATTCGGCGTCGGGGCCTTCGATCAGCAGGCGGATCTTTGGTTCGGTGCCGGAGTAACGCAGCAGCACGCGGCCTTTGCCGGCCAGTTGTTTTTCGGTTTCGCTCTTCAGCTTTGCGGCTTCGTGCAATTCCTCGATCGGCGGTTTGCTGGTGACCTGGATGTTGCGCTGGGCCTGCGGGTATTTGCGCAGGCATTTCTTCAATTCGCTCAGCGGTTTGCCGGTCTCGGTCATGATCCGCAGGATTTGGAGCGCGGAGATGATGCCGTCGCCCGTTGTCGTGTAATCGTGGAAAATCATGTGGCCGCTCTGTTCGCCGCCGAGGTTGAGGCCGCGTTTCATCATCTCCTCGATGACGTAACGGTCGCCGACGGTGGTGCGGATGACCTTGCCGCCGTGCGCGAGCAGCGCCTCTTCGAGGCCGAAATTGCTCATCACCGTGGCCACCAGGGTCTGCTGGGCCAGCCGGCCCGCCTTCAGGAAATCGATGGCGGCCATGGCCATGATCTCGTCGCCGTCGACCAGTTCCCCTTTCTCGTCGCAGAGCAGGGCGCGGTCGGCGTCGCCGTCGAGCGTGATGCCGACCTGCGCGCCGGTTTCCTTGACGATGCGCTGGATTTCCTCCGGGTGCGTGCTGCCGCAATCCTTGTTGATGTTGCGCCCGTTGGGGGTGTTGTGGGCGACGATGGTGTTCGCCCCCAGCTCCCGCAGGATGCACGGGGTCGATTTGTAGCTTGCGCCGTTGGCGACATCGACCGCCACGCGCAGGCCCTCGAGGTTCAATCCCCGCGGGAAGCTCGCCTTTGCGAACTCGATGTAGCGTCCCAGCGCATCGTCCACGCGCGTGGCCTTGCCGATGCGCGAGGCCGTGGGGCGGATGTTCTCGATTTCCCCGCTGAAGACCAGGTTCTCGATCTGCATCTCGATCTCGTCGTCCAATTTATATCCATCCCGGCGGAAGAATTTGATCCCATTGTCCTCATACGGGTTATGCGATGCCGAAAGCACGATGCCCGCGTCCGCCCGCAGCGACCGGGTGATGTACGCGGTGCCGGGCGTGGGCAGCGGGCCGATGAGCAGCACGTCGACGCCCAGCGACATGATGCCGGAGGCCAGCGCGTTCTCGAGCATGTAGCCGGAGAGCCGGGTGTCCTTGCCCAGCACGATCTTCGCCCGGTGCCCGGAGCGGGCGCCGCCGGCCAGTTGCGTCACCACGTGGGCCGCCGCGCGCCCCAGTTTCAGCGCCGTTTCGGCCGTGACCGGCTCGATATTCGCGGTCCCGCGCACGCCGTCGGTGCCGAAGAGCCGGCGCTTGTCGGGCGACGGGGCAGGGGACTTCCGGTGATTGGCGGCGGCAGCGGGAATCTTGACAGTGTCCATGGATAATACGGCAAAGGTGCGTCTCTATCGGGATTATGGTTATTGGCCCCGTGGCATGACTACCACGGGCGCCTGGTTCTCGTCGGCCTGCGGCGGCTCAATGTTCTTCTTGATGAGAAACCAGAGGGCGCTCGCGAGCACCAGCGAGGCGAGTTTCGCCACCCAATTGTTCAGTATCAGCGTTTTCATCACGTTCCTGGAGGAAAAGTTCGCTCAGGCGCAGCTTCAGGCTGACCGGATCGAAGTTGCGCTCAATCTTACCGCGATGGCAGATGGAGACAATCCCTGTTTCTTCCGAAACCACCAGCATCACGGCGTCGGATTCCTCGCTCAGCCCCAGGGCCGCCCGGTGCCGGAGGCCCAGGTTGCGGTCCAGGTCCTCCCGCTGCGAGACGGGGAAAATGCACGCCGCGGCAAGGATGCGGTCATTGCGCAGGATCATGCCGCCGTCGTGGAGCGGGGTTTTCGGCTGGAAAATGGTGACCACCAGCTCCGGCGAGAGTTCGCAGTCGATCGCGACGCCGCTTTCGGCGAACGGCCCGATGTTGATCTCCCCCTCGATGGCGATGAGCGCGCCAAACTGGCGGTTCGACAGCTCGAAGACCATGTCGGAGATGACCTCGATGGTCTCGCGGTTCTGCGGCGTGCCGCTAAAAAAATGATGGCTGCCCAGCGCCGCCAGCGCCCGGCGCAGCTCCGGCTGGAATATGACCACCAGCGCAATGGCCAGGAAGGCCGTGACGCTCTGGATCAGCCACATGATGACCTCGAGGTCCAGCAGCCGCGCCACGAAGAGCAGCGTCAGCAGCGCCAGGGCCAGCCCGCTCAGCACCTTTGCCCCGCGCGTCCCGCGGAAGTAGAGGTAGCCATTGTAAATGACCACCCAGAGGATGCCGATCTCGATGGCGTTGCGCCAGTTGTCGCGCAGGAAGTTCATCATGACTATGCGCCCGATAGACTTTCTGTAATTTTCAAAGCCCTCACGTTCTCCACGACGTCATGGACCCGGAATATATTCACTCCGCGCAGCCGGCCCGCCACCGTCAGGGCCACCGTCGGCGCCAGCCGCTCGGCCATTTCCACGGCCCCTATCACCTTCTCGATGAAGCTCTTGCGCGACGCCCCGAGGACGAGCGGCCGGTCCTCGACCCGCAGCTCTTCCATGTGGTTGATGAGGGTGAGGTTGTGCGCCGCCGTTTTGCCGAACCCGATCCCCGGGTCAAAGGCGATTTGCTCCGGCTTCATGCCGCAGGTTATCGCCCGGGCATACGATTGTCTAAAAAATTCCCGGATTTCCCGCACAACATCCTCATACACCGGGTCCTTCTGCATGGAGCGGGGCTCGCCCCGCATGTGCATGATGACCACCCCGGCACCCGCCAAAGCGGCCACCTCCGCCATCGCCGGGTCGCGCAGGCCGCCCACGTCGTTGATGATCTCCGCGCCCGCATCGAGCGCCGCGGCGGCCACCCGGGCCTTGTACGTGTCCACGGAGATGGCGCACCGGGTTCGCCCCGCCAGCGCGCGGATCACAGGGAGCACGCGCGCCATTTCCTCCTCGGCGGCAACGGGTTGCGCGCCGGGCCGCGTGGATTCGCCGCCGATGTCCAGGATATCGGCCCCTTCGGCCTCCAGCCGCAGCGCATGCGCCACGGCGGCAGGTGCTTCAAGGCACTTGCCCCCGTCGGAAAAGGAATCTACCGTCACGTTCACGATTCCCATCACAAGCGGTTTCCGTGCGAGGTCGAATCGCCTGTTTTTGGTGCGCCAATACATTTCTCGTTGCAAACAACAGCCGCTTCTCCGCGGCAGACGTAAAGAATAAAACGCCCATGCAAACCACCCTCAATCCACCCCCCACCCAAACCGCCTTCCCGCCCTTCAGCCTTCCCCGGCTGCTCCGCACCGTATTTGCGCCCCCGAAGGGCGAGCGCGTTTGCATCCTCATCGACCTGCCCGACCCCCGGCTGGTGAAGGACTTCGGCTTCCTGGATCACCCGGAGTTCTCGATCCAGCGCAACGCCTACAATCATTTCTACCGCGCCCTGCGCGAAGGGACGATGGCCGAGCTGGGCCTCAACGGCGGCGAGATGTACGCCTACCAGATCACCGGCGGCAGCAACCTCGACCTGCCCGACGAAGCCTGGTCCACCGACGGCGCCCAGGTCTCCCTCACGCGCGACATTTATCCCGCGTACAACATCATCCTCTGCATCTCGACCTTCTCCGCCACCGCGCCGCTGACGGCCTTTGCGAAAAAATTCGGCTTCCGCGGCGCCACGCTGCACGGCCTCAATGACATCATCCTCAATTCCGGCCTTGCCGTGGATTACAATGAGGTCAGCCGCCAGGCCGAAAAACTGCGCCTCGGCATGACCCGGGCCGATTGGGTCGAAATCGATTTCGTGGTGGAAGGCCGCAAGCACACCCTCCGCCTCGATCTCGGCAAACAGGAAGCCCAGAAGAGCCACGGCCTCTGCCGCGGCGGCCCGGACGTCGCCAACCTGCCAGCCGGCGAAATCTACTACGTGCCCACGGGCGCCGAAGGGGAATTCCCGATGCGTTACGAGGATGGCACGCTGGGCCTCATGACCGTGTCCGGCGGGCGCATCGTCAAGACGTCGCTGATCAGCGGGGACGAGGATGTGATCGCCGCCCACCAGCGGAAGCTCGCCTCCGATCCCGTCACCGGGGAGCTGGGCGAGCTTGGTTTCGGCACGCAGGAGCTGCCGGTCTCCGGACGCGACATCCAGGACGAAAAAATCCTCGGCACCATCCATGTCGCCACGGGGCGCAGCGATCACCTCGGCGGCCACCTGACGCCGGATAAATTCGCCGACGCCAAAAACGCGACACACGACGACATCCTCTTTTCGCCAAGCAAAACTCCCGAAATCAACGTCGCCCAGGCGCGGATGAGCCGCAACGGCGAGATCAAGGTGCTGATCGAGGACTTTGTGCCGATCCATATGCGCGAGCTGCTGGAGGCCTGAGCGGGCGCACCTCGAGAAAACTCGAAATTCGAAATTCAGAGCGGCCGCACCTGGGAAAAATCCGAAATCCGAAATCCGAAATCCGAAATCCGAAATTTGGCGCAGTCCTACGAATCCGACGAGCTTCTCGAGCAATACCTGCTGTTTCATTACGGCGACGCCTCGGACGTGCTGCCCTGGGAGTTTGGGCCGAAGGAAGCGGTGGGTTTCCCGGCGCGCTGCGTGAGCGAGTGCATCGATGCGGGCGCTCTGCCGCCGTCCGCGCGCGCTCTGGATCTCGGCTGCGCCGTGGGGCGCTCGAGCTTCGAGCTGGCGCGTCACTGCGAGCATGTCATCGGCGTCGATGCGTCAAAGTCGTTCATCGGCGCGGCCCTGCGGCTTCGCAAGGAGGGCAAAATCTACTTTGACCGGCCGGTGGAAGGGCTGCTGACCTCCCGCTGCCTGGCGACGGTGCCGCCGGAGATCGACCGCGGGCGCGTCCATTTCGAAATAGGCGACGCGCTCAAGTTGCGGTCGACGTTCAAGGATTTCGACGTGGTGCTCGCGGCAAATCTGCTTTGCCGCCTCGAGGATCCCATCCAGCTCGTGCTGAAGCTGCCGGAACTGGTGCGCCCGGGCGGCCAGTTGATCCTCGCCTCGCCCTACAGTTGGAACCGCGATTTTACCCCACAGCAGAAATGGCTGGGCGGCTACGAGGACGACGGCTGCCGCTACGAGACATTCGACATCCTGCGCAGATTCCTCGAACCCGATTTCACCCTTGATCGCACCCTCGACATGCCTTTCCTCATCCGCGAGCACGCGCGCAAATATCAATGGGGCGTTTCCCAAGCCTCGGTCTGGCGGCGCCACGCGGCTCCATCCTGAATCCCATTTGCGTTTGTGTAATGCCTCTATTCGCATTATGAACACTCCATGAAATCCCTCGTGGCTTTTTTGGCTCTCCTCCTCGCCGCGGGCCTGGCGCGCGCCGATCTCGTCGTTGTTCAATCGCTCAAACAGGGCGATCAAACCACGCCGATGACCATCAAGCTCTCGGGCGACAATGTCCGCGTCGACATGGACTCGGAGGTCAGCGCAATCGTCGATGCCGCCACCGGCGACACGACCGTGATCATGCACGCGCAAAAATCGTACATGCTCATCTCGGGCTCGACCACGCAGACGATGGTCAAGCAAATGCTGAGCATGCTGCAACAGTCGGGCAGCGGCGCGGCTGCCGCTTCCCAGCCGCTGAAGGCGACGGGCCAGACGCAAAAGATCAACGGATACAATGCCGCCGAGTACACTTACAGCAGCCCGATGTTCAAGGCGACTTACTGGATGTCCACCGATTTTCCCAACGCGAAGGCCGTCAATGCCGCGCTCGAGCAGGTGCGAAGGGAGAGCAGCGCGCTCGATCCCACCTCGCAACTGGCGCCGGATCTGAGCGGCCTGCCCGGCGTTCCTGTCAGGACCGAGGAGACGCTCGTGGGCAGCGGCCAATCGGCCCAGTCCGACCTGGTCTCCGCGACCTTCGAGAATGTGGACCCCGGCGTTTTCAAGATTCCTGCCGGTTACACCGAAGTGAAGATGCCCACGGCCGGGGACGCCGGCAGCGCGCAGGATGATTCCCAGGTGCCGCCGGAAGTGGCCGCGAAGCTGAAGAACCCGCTCGACCTGCATTTCACCGCCGTGGACGGCACGCAGGTGGATATCTCGAAGATGCGCGGCAAGGTGGTCCTCGTCGACTTTTGGGCGACCTGGTGCGGCCCCTGTTGCGAGGAGGCGCCCAATGTCGTCAGCGCCTACAAAAAGCTGCACGACAAGGGATTTGAAGTCATCGGCATTTCGCTCGACCAGGACAAGGACGCCCTTTTGACCTTCACCAGGCAAAACGGCATGGTCTGGCCGCAATTCTTTGACGGCAAGGGTTGGGATAACTCGATTAGTTCATCCTATGGCATCGAAGCAATTCCCGCGATGTGGCTGGTCAACAAGAAAGGCTACGTCGTCAGCACCGACGCCGAGGATGGGCTCGAGGACCAGGTGCAAAAGCTCCTTGCCGAGTAAGTCATTCCCGCCAATCCAATCCGACATGACATTATGAAGTTACTCTTCAATACAACCTTGCTGCTCCTCATGGCCGGCCTCGCGCGCGCCGATATTGTCATTGTCGAATCGGTGGGCAACGGCGCGCAATCCACCCAGATGACCGTGAAGGTCAACGGCGACAGGGTTCGCGCCGATATCTCGCCCATGGTCAGCACCATCACGGACGCCTCGACCGGCAGCGTCATCACGCTGCTTCACGCGCAGAAGGCTTACATGATCGTGCCGGCCGCCGAGGTAAAGGCCATGATGGCCGGGGCGGCCAACGCCGCAATGCAGCAGGATGGCATTTCGCCCTCGACCACTCCCGCCGCGCCCAAGCCCACCGGCAAGACAGACAAGATCGACGGCTACAACGCCGCCGAGTACACCTTCTCCAACGGCGCCATGACCGCCACTTTCTGGATGTCCACGGAATTCCCGAACGCCAAGGCCGTCAACGATGCGCTGGCCAAGTTTCGCAAGGGCAGCCTCGCCGATGCCACCAAGGGTTTCGCGCCGGATATGAGTTCCATCCCCGGGGTGCCCGTGCGCACCGAGGTGACGCTCAACGGCCAGAAAATCGTCACCGACCTGGTTTCCGCCACCGATCAGAACGTGGACCCCGGCGAATACCAGGCGCCGGCCTCCTACACGCTGTTGCCCACGCCACCCATGCCCTCGGGCATGGGGGGCCAGTAGAATCCGTCTTGTCCGCGGGCGCGTCGAGCCGCGGACGGGTTAAATCCTGGAAAATCGACATGCCGCTCATCCTCGCTTCCGCTTCGCCGCGCCGCAGGGAGTTGCTCGCGAAACACGGCTACGCTTTCACGGTGGCTACCGCATCCGTCGAGGAGAAGCTTCCCCCGCACCTGACCGTCCGCGAGACGGTCCTGCTCAATGCGCGCCGCAAAGGCGCTGCTGTCGCCGCGCTGCATCCCGCCGCCTGCGTCGTCGCCGCGGACACGCTGGTCGCCGTCGAGGGCCGCCCGCTCGGCAAGCCGGCGAGCCGCGCCGCCGCGCGCCGCATGCTGGCAAAGCTGAGCGGTCGCACCCACCAGGTCTTTTCAGGAGTATGGATCGAGCAGCGCTCGACCGGCAGCCTCGCCGCCTTCATCGAGGTTTCGCACGTGACCTTTCGCAAGCTGACGGCCAAAGAAATCGACGACTATCTCAAAAAGATGGACGTCCTCGACAAGGCGGGCGCCTACGCCGCCCAGGATGACCCGGACAAATTCATCACCAAAATCGAAGGTTCACGCACCAATGTCATCGGTCTCCCCATGGAGCGCCTCGCAACCATGCTCGCCCACCGCGGCCACAGGCCGAAGAAGCGAAGTGAAGATTGCTGATTGCTGATGTGAGATTGCTGATTGAAAATTTGGCCGCCTTCGGCGGTCGAGTTGCGGAGGTCGGCCTTTGTTCCCTTAATCTGCGGCCATCTGTGTAAATCTGCGGATAAAGTCAGTCCTTCACTTCAAACTTCATCGTCTGCTTGTTGAACACCAGCTTCCCCTTGTTCTCCTCGACCCACGCGGCCAATACCTTGTCCTCTCCGGTCACCGGCGTGTAGGTGGTGATGACCTTGCGCGCCTGACTCAGTAAGTATTCGTTATCCGCCGTCTCCAGCACATGCGCGGCTTCCTCGATGGCGTCGGCGTGCCCGTATTCGGCTGCGATCGGAGCGGCCGCGAGCACTTCCTCGACGGATACCGCCGCGTTTTCCTTTTCCTGCCACAATGCATCGACAGTCTTCGACAAATCGATGCCCGGCAGCCCCTTGATTTCATCGAAGGCCCATTGCGGATTGCTGGTAATCAGCAGATACTTTTCCAGCAAGGGATAAGTGGATGGATCCCGAAAGGATGCCACCGCCTGGATGACTGAATCCGGTAAATCGCCGCTCTTATCCTTTTCAAGAAACCTAATCAGAATCTTGCGCGCGTCCGCCTGCCAGCCGTACTCGACGACCACGTCGGCGAGGTCGGCGTCGCTGGGCAGCGCTTCCAGGATCAACTCCTTGTCCTGGGGCCGCGCAAGCCGTTCAATCGCCCGGGTGACATAGGATTCGGCATTGTAACGCTCTCTCCTGGTGAATTCGATGAGCACGTCGAGATTTTCCGGGCCGACCTTCTCGAGCATACCGACCTGTGGATCCTCGCCGAGCCATGAATCCTGATTGCGCGATGCGACCAAAATATCGGTCACATATTCCCTGACCTGCTTCTTTGTCGCATTGGCTGGCAGCGTGATGTTATGCAGCGCCTCGATATCCGGCCGCCCCCTTTTGTAAGGCGGCGGCGGCGCGTTCAATACAAAGTTGTCCGAAGTGATTTCCTTGGAAAAGGCCGCCTGCGGGACCAGGTCCAGCCGCACCAGCGTCGCATGGGCGAGCCAATCCGAGGTCAGATCGGGGATGAAATCCATGTGGTGATGAGGCACCCCGAAAAAGAGATCAAACGCCGTATTGGTCATGATGTTGGAAGCAAATTGCAAATTGATACCGGATGGCAGGAGCGCCTGGCGCCGTGCCCTGTTGACAAGAAGATAGACGGTTCCGACCCTGGATTCGTCGGTGCCCATCCATGTGGGTTGAAACAGAAGCTTGATATCGCGAACGCGAAATGCGACTTCAACCTGGTCGCCCATGGTATCCACCTTGGTGATGATTGCGTGGCTCGATCCGTTGTCGTAGCGGGCGCCTGTGTCCAAAGGGAGTTCCCAGGCCGGTACATATATTGAAGCCAAAAACGACGCGGTTGCGTTGAGTTTGAGCGGTACGCCTGCGTAACGTTGATAAGTATTGGGGTCGAGCGTCAGCACCGGAACGCTGGGGCTGCCCTCGAAGGTAAGGCTGTTGGGATTTACAACGCCGATCCCCCCGAGCGCGTACTCCATGGCATCGGGGTACGAACGCTCGAGGACTTTAAAATCGCTTCGCGATGTGTGGAGATTCAACTTCCCGTCGGGCGAAGTTATTTGCGACTCGATATACCGGAACGCAAGCAGGTAACCGTTCGGGACGCCTCGGTTGGCGATCGAGATTGATGAGGTCACTTCCAAATCGGAGAAAGAGCTTTCCCATTTTCCGCCGCTTATCGAGATCTCAACAGATGAGGGGTCGAAACCGGCGGTGCTCGATGGTAGCGGCGCCGGCTTGATGAACATCCACGGCCAGAAATTCAGCGCCACGGAATAGAGCGCAAAGCCGGCGGCGATAAGCACGACCGTGCGCCGGGTCCTGCGCGCCATGTATTGGTGTGCAATTGCCGCGCCGCCCGCGATGACGATCACCAGGCCCCATGCCACGGACCGGGACGCGTTCAAAAAGGTGGCGGCATCCGGGCTATAGCCCGGGCGGCCAAAGTATATTCCAAACTTGGAACGAATCCATGATAGCAAAAGCTCGAAGAGTTCAATGGCGATCATCCCCACGACTCCAGTGATGGCATAGCGTCCGAAGTTCTCGCAAACGACGGCCAGGATCGTGATCGGTATCACGACCTCGAGTTGGCCCAAAAGGATCTGCGGCGCCGCCAGGAACAATTGGTGAACGCCGGCGCCGTTGGCCGTCATCGCGGCAAGTTCGGCCAGCAGCGGTGGAAGCATCAGTAAGAGCGCCACGTACAGGATTTTGCTTCGCAGCAGCGCACCGCCGGAAATGGGCCGCGTAAACCAGAACCCCGTTGTCCCAACCAGCGGGTCGTCCTGGATCAAGTATGGAATGATTACGATCAGCAGGAGGATTTCGAGGTAAGGCACCAACCTGCAAACCAAGGCAAAATAATCTTGAACCTGCCTGTCGCCAGGGCTCATTCCCCAGCCGACCAGCGTAAGTTGCAGAATTACCAATAATCCCCAGACCACCAGCAAAAGGCGCGTATGGCGGATATCTTTCCTGAGGATGAGCGTTGCAAGGTTCATGGTTTTTCCTCCTGGGATTTGTCGAGTCTGTAAGTCCGCGCAAGCGACATGAAGATCTCCCGCAGCGACATCGCGGTTACGGAGACTTGCGAGGCATCCGGCAGCACCCGCGTCAATTGTTCCTCGCTCGGCCCCGGCTGGTATTGGTTGTCCACAAACCGAACCGTGCGGCCCGCCATTTCCGGGACCAGCCATGATTCTGGCAGCCCCGCGGGCAGCTTATCCCGCGTCCCAACCATGCACTCGACCCGCCGGAATCGCCCCTGAAGTTCGCTCGCGGGCTCCGCCAGCTTCAGCCGCCCGTTGTTGATGATCCCCACCCAATCGGCCAGCCGCTCGACCTCGTCGATGTCATGCGAGGAGACGAACACCGTCCAGTTCCCCTCCTCCGAAAGCTCGAGGATGCCGCGGATCAATTCATCGCGCACCAGCGGGTCCAGCCCGGTAAACGGCTCGTCGAGCACCAGCAGCCGCGGCCGGTAAGCCAGCGATACCAGCAGCGCCGCCTTTACCTTCATCCCGCGCGAGAGATGCTTTAGCTTCCGGTCGAGCGGCAGCTCGAATTCCCCTCGCAGTTTCTTGCAAAACGCCTCGTCCCATTCCGGGTACATGGGTCGGCAGTAATCGATCAGTTGCCCCACCGTCATCCACTCCGGCATTTTCTGGTTCTCGGATACGTAACCAATCCGCGCAAAATCTCCTGGGCCGAGCCGCGCGGAGTCCACCCCCAGGACGCGCGCGCTCCCTGAGCTCGGCGCCAGGATATTCAAAAGCATCTTGATGGTGGTGGTCTTGCCCGCGCCGTTTGGCCCGAGGAAAGCGAAGATGCTTCCTTCCGGCGCCGCGAGCGTCAGATTGTCGACCGCGTCGGTTTTGCCGAACCGCCGCGACAGGTTGTTGGTTTCAATGGCGTTATTCATTTGTGTGTCATGACAGGCGGTTCCAATGCTGCCGCAGCGCCTCGGTCACGTCCTCGATCTCGAGTTGCAGTTTCTTCGCCTCGACCACCAGGCGCTCGACTTCCCCGCCCAGCAGGTCCCGCCGCTGCTCGCGCGTTGAGGGCCGCGCGTCGGCGACGACGGTGCCGATGCCGGGCTTGACCTCGAGCAGCTTCTCGTTGACCAGCGCCGCGACCACCTTGTGCGCCGTGTTCGGGTTGATGCGCAGCTCCTGGCTCAGGACGCGTACCGAGGGGAAGCGGTCGCCGGGCTTGAGGGCGCCGGAGATGATGGCCTTCTTGACTGCGTAAACGACCTGGCCGTAGGCGGGCAGGCCGGGTTTGAACTGGAGCTGGAACGGCAGCACGTGTGTACTAGTATGCCTAGTACACATAGGGCGTCAATCGCTTTTTTTCCGTTTGACGTATTTTTCCCTTCGGCGAACACTTCGCCCCCCTTCCCATGCGTCACACCATCTCCGTGCTGGTCGAAAACAAGTTCGGCGTCCTCACCCGCATCGCCGGCATGTTCAGCGGTCGCGGCTTCAATATCGACACCCTCAACGTCGGCCCGACCCTCGATCCCGTGACCTCCCGCATGACCATCGTCGTCCGCGGCGACGACACCGTGCTCGACCAGGTGGTCAAGCAGCTCAACAAGCTCGTCGAGGTCATCGAAATCCAGGATTTTCGCGAGGGCGAGTTCGTGGACCGCGAGCTCCTGCTCCTGCGCGTGAGGGTCGACTCGAAGACACGCGCCGAGATCATGCAGATTTGCGACATCTTCCGCGCAAAGATCATCGACGTGCAGCACCGCAACGTCTCCATCGAGGTCACCGGCGACGGAAGCAAGATCGACAAATTCCTGATGCTCATGGAGCCCTTCGGCGTCCGCGACCTCACCCGCACCGGCCGAGTAGCCCTCGCGCGGAAAGAGTGATGGGATTGCTAATTGCTAATCTAAAATTGCTAATTGAAGACTGCAATTTACACGCTGCGGTACTGCTTCGGGCCGAAGTTCCAATTGCCAATCTGAGATCACCCGCCCGCCTCGCTACGCGAAGCGTTGCGGGCGGGGCAATTTGCTTTTTGCGTAGCCGCCCCACTCCTCCCTCCCAATCAGCAATTTTAGATTAGCAATTATCAATTCCCCCCCCTACCATCCTCCTCCCTTTTCCCTATGCCTGCAAAAATCTACACTGACAAAGACGCCTCCCTCGAACCGCTCAAAGGCAAGACCTGCGCCATCATCGGCTTTGGCTCCCAGGGCCATGCTCACGCGCTCAACCTCAAGGACAGCGGCGTCAACGTGATCATCGGCCTTTATCCCGGCAGCAAATCGCGCGAAGTGGCAACCGAGAAGGGCTTCGAGGTCCTCGACACCGCCGAGGCGGTCAAACGCGGCGACGTGATCTTCATGGCCGTGCCGGATACGCGCATCGCCGCGGTCTACGAGGCCGACATCGCCCCGCACCTCACCAAGGGCAAGACCCTGCTCTTCTCGCACGGCTTCGCCATTCATTTCAAAACCGTCGTCCCGCCGAAGGACGTCGACGTCATCATGGTCGCGCCGAAGGGCCCCGGCCACATCGTCCGGCGCCAGTTCACCGAAGGCAAAGGCGTCCCGTCGCTCATCGCCATCTACCAAAACCCCAGCAAGCAGGCGAAAAAGACCGCGCTCGCGTGGGCCAAGGGCATCGGCGGCACGCGCGGCGGCGTCATCGAGACCACCTTCAAGGAAGAGACCGAGACCGATCTCTTCGGCGAGCAGACCGTCCTTTGCGGCGGCGTTTCCGCCCTCATCCAGGCCGGCTACGAAACGCTCGTCGCGGCCGGTTACCAGCCGGAGATGGCCTACTTCGAGTGCCTCCACGAGCTGAAGCTCATCGTCGATCTCATCAACGAGGCCGGCATCAGCGGCATGCGCTTCTCCATCTCCGAGACCGCCAAATGGGGCGACGTCACCGTGGGGCCCAAGATCATCGACAAATCCGTGCGCAAGCACATGAAAGAGGCGCTCAAGAATATCCAGAACGGCAAGTTCGCGAAGGATTGGATCGCGGAAACCAAAACCGGCCGCAAGCGTTACACCAAGCTGTTGAAAGCAGGCGAGACTCATCCCATCGAAAAAGTCGGCCAGCGTCTCCGCGCCTTGATGCCCTGGATCCAGCGCAAGAACATCCGCGGCGCGCAAGCCGCCTACTGATGCCGCGATGAGCCGCAAGCGGATCCTCGTGGCCCTGCTGCTTGCCGGCACCTTCGGCTTCCTCGGCCTCCACAGGCTCTACGTCGGCAAATACATCACCGGCCTGCTGCAAATGGGGCTCTTCGTTGCCGGCGCCGTCATGATGTGGCCCGACCTCGTCCGCATTTACTACGCCCTGCCGTCGCTGCACACCCTGGATGATATGATCGAATTCAGCGCCGACTATCCCATGCATCCCCTGCCGGTATTCATGCTGGCCGTCCCCGTCCTCTGGGCGCTGCTCGATTGCGCGCTCCTGGCGGCCAACAAATTCAAGGATGGCGCCGGCAATCCCATCAAGCACTGGGTTTGATCCTTGCCACGCCGCCGAAATTTCCTATTCTCTGGGTCAAACCCGAACCGGGCAATGGAGTTTGCCCGTCCCGCGCCGCGGGAAAAACCGCCTGCCAGCCAGCGCTGATGACTCCTGCCGCCGTACACGTACGACGATAGGACCTATGTTTAGCCAATTCTGGAACACTCTCTGTGTCGGCCTCGGCGGGGCCATCGGCACCATCCTGCGCTATTGGATTTCCGGCGTGGTCGCGCAGGCCTACGGCGAGCGCTTTCCCACCGGCACGCTGCTCATCAATGTCACCGGCTCGCTGGTCATCGGTTTCTTCGCCGCCATGACCGGGCCCGAAGGCCGGCTCATGGTGAAGCCGCTCGGCCGGCAGTTTTTTATGATTGGCATCTGCGGCGGGTACACCACCTTTTCCTCCTTCAGCCTCCAAACGCTCAACCTGGCGCGCGATGGCCAATGGGGTTATGCTGCCGCCAACGTCGGCCTCTCACTGCTCCTCTGTCTCGGCGGCGTCTGGCTCGGCTTCATCGCCGGCGAGGCGCTCAACCGCGGCCTGTGACATGCCTATGACTCTGCCTTCCTCCGGACAACTGCTCCGCATCTTCATCGGCGAAAGCGACCGCTGGCATCACCAGCCCCTCTACGAAGCCATCGTCCTCAAGGCCCGCGAGAAAGGCCTCGCCGGCGCCACCGTCCTGCGCGGCGCCATGGGCTTTGGCGCCAGCAGCCATCTGCATACCGCGAAGATTCTGCGCCTCTCGATGGACCTCCCTGTAGTCATCGAGATCGTCGATACTCCGCAAAAAATCGCCGCCTTCGTCCCGATCCTGGACGAGATGGTCTCCGAGGGCTTGGTAACCCTCGAGAAGGTCGAAATCCTTCACTACCGCGCCGGCAAGGCCAAAGAGTGAAGCGAGCGATTGAAAAATCCGCAATCCGCAATCCGCAATCCGAAATGACGGGCTGGCTTCAGCCCGTCAAGCCCACCACCAGCAAATAACCCCACGCCAGCAGGAACACCACCGGCAGCAGTACCGGCGCGCTCCATCCAAACCGCATGATCCAGGGGTCCCGCCCGATTGCCGGCAGCGTCGGATCCTGCCGCAGCATTTGATTGAGCAGCCGCCTCCAGCGCCGGATCGCAACCGCGCCGCTGATGATCCCCATGAGGATCAGCACGCACGACGCAATCGCCAGCAGCGGGATCAGCGGAAAATAAAAATCGTTGTGCATGCTTGGCGTGGTCGCATCTTTGCCCGTGTGGCCGATCGCCAGCGCCGACAACAAAAACGCCTGCGACGCGATAAACCAATTCAGCCGCGTCCCCGCGAGATTATCCTCGTGCGCGATCTCGTCCCGGACCGCCTTGTACGCCGCGAAATCGACAGGCTGCGCTGGTGCCATCGCCCCATTCTGCCGCTCCCCGCCCAAGCGTCAAGCGGCCTCCATAAGTCCCATTGGTCCCACGGCTCCCATCCATCGACCGACGCCCGCGCGAAGCGCATGAACCCGCAGGGTTCAAAGAGCGGTAGCCATGAACCCGCGGGGCTCAAAGAACGGAAGCCACGAACCCGCAGGGTTCAAAGAACGGTAGCCATGAACCCGCGGGGTTCAAAGAACGGTAGCCATGAACCCGCGGGGTTCAAAGAACGGTAGCCATGAACCCGCAGGGTTCAAAGAGCGGTAGCCATGAACCCGCAGGGTTCAAAGAGCGGTAGCCGGGGCGTTGAGTCCTGAGCTTGTCGAAGGACGATACCCCCGGTACCGTCAAAAACACGCCCGACCCCGGAGGGGTCGCAGAAGCAGAGAATTCCGGTTCTATCAGATGGATTCTCGAGTGATTTCTCAACCTCGACCGGCACAGTAGACCAGACCCAATCACCCTTTGAAAAATCAAGTGCGCTGCTATTGGGTTTGAAAACCACCTTTCCGCCGTTATCGATTCCATTCCAGCCTGTCGAGTAGAGGACATAATCACCGCCGCCCTTCGGCGCGTAATGCAGCGGCTGCCCGTTCATCACATCGTGCGGCAGATTCGCCATGTGCAAATCCTCCAGCGAAGCCGGCAGCTTCCCATGCGCCAGCCGGTACCGCTCGATCTCGCAGGCGATGACGCCTTCGTTTGCCCACGTTTGCGCGATGGCGAATCTTTGCAATGCTCCCCCGATCGCATCGGTCATCATTCTCGCCACGAAATGGTACGGCGCGAACCCGCCATTGAGCGCCTCCTCCTCGCGGGTCAGCCGCGGCAGGTCCACGGTTTGCCTGGCGGGATCGATGCAATCGCGGTTCTCCTCGACCCACCGGCTTTCAGCTACCATGTTTTGATAGGCCCAGCCTCGAAAAATGCGCATGCTACCCAGGAGCGCTCCCATCCTCCAATCCACTTGCTGGTCGCTCATGCCCTGCAACATGCCCGGCTTGTCAATGGCCCACTGGATCACCTGGAAAAAATTCGCCCTTTCGCTGCGGAGCGCGCGCAGATACTCGCTCAGCCAATCCATCCCTTGCATTTCGGCTTCCAGCGCGGCCAGTTGGCTGTCCGACCAGCGATGCGCCGTTATTCCCTCCCAGACCGGCTGCATCAACGTGGCAAATCCGCCGATGCGAACCAGGCCGCTGATGAGAAGCGGCTCGTCGCGGACCGAGTCCATGAGACGAAAGGCCAGCTCCAGATCGTCGAAGGCGTCTGCCGTTCGGTTCAGCCTCAACTCGGCCGTCGCGCGAATCCTGAGAATGGAGACAAGGCCCATCAAAAATACGTAATGGGGTAGGGGCGTCGCGACTCCCTTTTGGTACTGCACGTCGAAGCGCGATTGCGGCCGCGTCTTCGCCGCCTCGCGCAATTCCGCGAACATATCATCGAGCCGGTTTGTTGCCGCGACGACATCCGCCGCCGCCGATTGCGTCGGCGTGAAGTCCGGGAGCGCCCCTTCATAATATTGCTGCCATCCGTCGAGGTCGGCCGGGTTGCCCTCCTGCCAGTTTAATCCCGGTTTAAGCTGCGGGTGCTTGTCGGACCCGCGGCCTCCGTAAAGAATCAGTTTGTCCCTCCATTGTACTTCTTCCTTGTCGGTTGGCCCGGGGTACCCCGGACCCGGATCCATGTTGATCAGGTTGAACGGCGGCGCAATCGCGAAATTCTCATCGTCCGGCACCGGCGGCGGAATGTACCAGTTGAAATCAAGGTGCTCACCCCGCGCTTCGAGCTCCCGCTTGTACCCATCCCATGCCAGTTTCCCGCGCAGATTTTCCTCCGCGACAAACAGCGCGGCCAGCGTAACGAGGCAGACCAGCGGAAAAACCAACCAGCGGATCAATATGCGGAACGCGGGGTGCATCACGCTGTCTCCACTGCGTCTGGTTCGCGCCGCTCGTTGCACGCGCCGGGCTGCGGGCGTTGGCGTGGCGGTTCAGCGGGCTGCTGCTCCGGTTGCGAAAGCTCGATGACCAGTTCGCGCTCCGGCGCGATCAGCGCCATGAAATCTCCTGCCGGTATCGCGGCCGGCGCGCTCGTCGTTTCCTCCGCCGGCGAACGCGCGGCGAAGTTCATCCCGATAATGAGCACCCACGCGCACCCCACGCCCGCCCACGCGACAGGCGACGGCCACGGCAACAAGCGCCACCATGGCACCCGCGTCTCCGCCTCGCCCCGCACCCGCGCCCGCGCGGATTCCAATATCTGCGCCCGCCACTCCGGTGGCACCCCCCTCGGTGGCTGCTTCGATAGAAACTTTTCAAACTCCTCGTTCATGATTTGATCTCTTCGTAAACAGGACGTAATTGCCGCTGCAATTTATCTAACGCATAGCGGTACCGGCTCGCCGCCGTGCTCGGGGAGATGCTCAGCGCCTGCCCGATTTCCTCGAAAGTCGCCCCCTCCCACAACTTCAGGTGCGCCACCGCGCGCTGCTCCGGCGGCAGCTCCATCAGCGCCCCGCTGATCACCTCGCGCAGACGCACCTGGTCCGCGTCCGTGCTCGGCGCGAACAGGTTCAGCCGCTCCTTCGCGAACGCCTCCGCGTTTTCCTGCCGCCTCGACCGCCGCCGCATCTGGTCCACCGCCGCGTTGTGGGCCAGCCGCAGCAGGAATGCCCGCTCGTCGCGCGCACCCTCCAGCAGCCCGGGCCTCGCCGCGATTTTCCAAAACACCTCCTGCAGCACGTCCCGCGTCTCGGCTTCGTCCCTCAGCAGCCCCAGCAAAAACGAAAACAGCGCCTGCGCGTGTTCGTCGTAAATGCGTTCGAGGGGGTCCGCCATGCGTAAAAGCGGGAAAAAACACCCCGCCGCTCAAAAGACGCCCCCGCCGCTGGAATTTGTCTATGAAAAATGAAACGCCGCCCCTATTCCTCGTGCCCCCCGCCTTTGTTTCCCGCCATCGCATCCAGGAAATAAATCTGCTCGTGCCCCGGCTTCCCAATCAGCGCAATCGGGCGGTTCGGAAACAGCGCGAACAGCTCCTGCTCGTCGATGATCTTCACGCCTTGCGAATCGCTCGCGACCGGCGCCGGCTGCGACGCTGCGAGCCGGTCCGCATTCAGCCTCGCCTCCCGCACCGCGAAAATCCCAAGCGCCGCCAGCAACGGCAGCGCAAGCATGCAGGCCCTTACAGCGCGCCGCCGCCTGCGAATTCTCCGAATCGAATCCAGCCCGCGTTCGAGAGACTCCCGGCGAAATTGATCCAGCTCTTCGCCGGTCATGATCTCGCCCAATAATGGACTCTTGTCATTCATGGCGTGCGGAGTTTTTTCAACATGCGCTCCCGCAGCCCCCGCCGCAACCGCAGCAGCCGCGATTCCACGGCTCTTTCCGTCAAGCCCGCCCGCCCCGAGAGTTCCCTGATCGTCATCCCTTCGATGTACTTATCCTCGATCATCCGGCGATCCTCCGGGTCGAGTTCGCCCAGACTTTCCTCGAGCAACGCGCCGAGGCGCTCCTCTTCGACGCTGTCATCCGAGGCCGGCTCGCGCCGGCCTGCGGCGAAGTCGCGCAACAGCGAGAGATAGCGGCGCCGCTTGCGCCCCCCGTCGCGCGCCGCGCTGCGCGCCAGGTTCTTGAGCCAGCACCAAAACACTTCCTCGCTGTCGAATTGGCGCGCGTGGCGCACCACCCGCAGCAGCGTCTCCTGCATTGCCTCCCTGGCCTCGGGTTCATCGCCTTGCGCGACCGAGAGCAGAAAACGATAGAGCCGGTCGAAATAGAGCTCGTGAAACCGCGCAAAGGCTTCCTCGTCCCCCGCCGCCAGCGCGCGGGTCAGCTTTGCGACCGTCGCCGCCTCCTCCGGTGTGCGCTGGTCTTCGGCACGTTGCAAAATCAGGGGGATTGGGATCGAAGCCGCTGACACGTGTTTGTCTATGGGGTGGAGCCGGGAGGCGGGGGCGGTCCGGGTGGTTGGGGCTGCGCCGGCAGCGTGCCCGTCCCGCCGGCTATCGGGCTCGGATGATTGGCCACCGCGCACAGGATTTTCGCCGCTGTTTCAATATATACCCTGCCTCCGACCACAACGGCAAGATTTGCACTCGGATAATACTCCAGTCGGCTCGTGCACTGGGCGGGGTCAGGGTTCGAACTCTCCTGCGCCATTGTGTTCACCGTGTCATCGATGATGGACTTGAGCTCGGCCATTTTGGTCTCCTTGGCTTGACGCATCTCACCCGGATCGATGTAACCGTTGAGGCTGAACGCCTCGACGCGCGGATCGTCGTCGTTCGCGCCGACCGGATTTGGCAGGTTGTCAGTAAGCGAAACCAGGTTTTCGCTTACGTTTGACAGTTCACATTCCACCCTTCCATTGGTCGCGATTTTCAGCGCAGTGAGCACTTGATTGAGATCCGCGTCATGGAGTTCGAGACTGGGTAGTTGTACCTTGGCGAGCGATGGCGCCACGACAAAGTTCCAGTCTGGAAAATCCACGCGAAGTGCGCCCACAACCTCATCCAGCGGCGCATTCAGGAAATTGATCTTGGGATTTTTCGATTGCGTGGAAGGAGCTTTGCGGCCCGAACTGGCCGGCGCCGGGAAATTCTGAGCCATCGAGGCGCGCGGAATGGTGGCCGCAATGGCGAGACTGAAGATCAACGATGGGATGAGTCTGAGGATTTTCATAAAGGGCGATGGATCGAGCGAAACTGCTCATCCCCAACACGCCCGCCACCCCCAAATCCCGCGGACTATTTTTGCCGTCCGGCGTACCATTAAGCGGAGGTCACGTCCGCCAGGCGGTCAAACTTCTTCCAGGTAAACATTGCCGCTCAGGCCCTGCGGCAGCACGCCGGGCGTGATGGCCACCGCCTGGCCATCGATCGAGATCGTGCCGAAGGCTTGGGTGACGAAACCGAAGTCGACAGTGGTCTCGGACGCGCCCGTGAGCGTGCCGCCGATCTTGATGTCGCTGATGGTGGCGACGAGGCTGGTGTTGCCGACGGTCTGCAACGTGTCGCTGACGCCCCAGCTCGGCGCGGAATGCTGGTGCGCGCCGGCGACGATGTTGCTATCGGCGAAGTTGCCGGCGACGGAGACCGAGCCTATGGAGGCGTCGGCGTTTGCGTTGGTGAGGCTGTTGTTGAATCCGGCAAGGATGTTGAGGAAGGAGACGTAGCCGTCCACCGTCACCGAGCCGATGGCGAGATCGAGACCGCTGGCAGGCTTGCTGGCCTGGCCCACGGCGGAGATCTGCACCGGGGTGGCGGCGCTGCCAATCACGTTATGCATGACGGTGATCGAGCCGATGTCCTGCGTGTCGCTGAGGATGGCGCCGCTCAAGGTGTCCGTGCCCGAGCCGTTGGTGGCCCCGCCGATGATCGAGCCTTTGATCAACACGGACCCCAGGTGATCCTCCGCCCATATCGTCCCGGTCCCGGCGATGCTGGTGGTCGAGCTGACGCTGCTGCCGGTCAAATTGCCGCCGATGGTTACGGAGGCAATGCTGGTGTCGGCGTAAATGAGGCCCGTGTAAGCCGCCTGCCCGCCCGTCACGCTTTTGCCAATGGAAACGGAAGCGAGGCTTCCGGCATCGTTATAAATCGAGCCGCTGTATTCGCCCTGGCCGCCGATCAAACTACCGCCGACCGAGATGTTCCCGGCAGTACCAGCGCCATAGATGCCCCCGCTGTAAGAGCCGTACCCGCCGATTGCGCTCCCGGCGATGGTAAGTGAACCGCTGAGGGTGCCGAACTCGAACAGCGCGCTATCCCCGCCCGAGCCACCCTGCAGGTGGCCTCCCACCGTGGCCGACCCGAGTTCGTCGGCGTACACGTACCCGCTTTCCCCGCCTGAGTTGCCGATAAGGCTGCCGCCGATGGAAATCCATGGCGCGCTGTCGTCCACATAGATCGCGCCGGAGTATGACCCCGTGCCTCCCTCGATGCTGCCCGCTATCTTCGCGGAAGTGGTTATGTAACTGACGTAGATCATGCCGGCGTAATCCGAGGCGTAACCACCGACCAGGTTGCCGCCGACGGTTATCGCGCCAAGCGTCGTGCAATAGACGATTCCCGTGTAATCTTCATACCCGCCCCCGACGATATTCTTGCCGATGCTGACCGAGGCAATGTTTGCGTCGGCATAGACCGAGCCGCTGTATTCGCCATAATTGCCGATCAGGCTGCCGCCGATGGTCACTGCGCCGGTGATGCTCTTGTCGTCGGACCAGATGCCGCCGCTGCCATAGCCGTATCCGCCATAGACGTTGCCGCCCACTTTCACCGAGGAGAGAGTGCCGCCGTCGTAGGCCAGCACCATTCCGGTGTACTCGCCTTCGCCGCCCGCGATGTCATGGGCGATCATCACAGGGCCGATATTTCCGTAATAGGCGTAAATCAATCCGCAGTATTCCTCCGAGCCGCCGATGATGCTGCCTCCCACGGAAACCGGTCCGATATTTTCATCGGCATAGACCAGGCCCCCGTATTCGCTGTACCCGCCAACGATGCTGCCGCCGATCTTCACCGAGCCGACGATGCTGCCGGAATCGGCGTAAATGGAGCCGCTGTAGTCCTCGTAACTGCCGCCGACCACGCTGCCTCCGACGGTAATGTTTCCCATGAAACTGCCCGAGGAGATATAGAGCGACCCGCTGTACTCGCCGTATCCGCCAACGATGCTGCCGCCGATGGTCACGGCGCCGGTGACGTTGCCGTCGTCCAGATAGAGGCCGCCGGCGTATGAATCGTCCCCTCCATTGATGCTGCCGCCCACTTTCAGGGAGGCCAGGTTGCCGACGCCTTCGGCATAGACCAGGCCGCTGTACTCTCCGGAGCCGCCGACGATGTCATGGCCCACGGTCACCGCGCCGATGTTTTTATAGGCATAGAGACTGCCGCTGAACTCCCCGGTGTCGCCGGAGAGACTGCCGCCGATGGTAATCGGCCCGAGATTCTGATCCGCGAAGATCATCGCGCTATATTCCCCCTCGCCGCCCTTTACGTTCCCGCCAATTTTGATCGCGCTGATGCTCCCGCCATCGGAGTAGATCGAGCCGGAGTAAGTGTCCGAGCCTCCGATCAGGCTGCCGGTGATGTTCACTGGTCCCAAGGTTCCACTGGCGTAAAGGACCGCATCCCAGTAGCCGCTGCCGCCCACGAGCGAGCCGCCAATCGTCACGGAGGTGAGCGCGCCGCCGTCTGAGTAAACTCCGCCGCTGTATTCGCCGTAACCGCCCGTGACGTTGCCGGCGATCTTTACGGGGCCAATGTTCAAGTCCGCATAAATTAGCCCCGAATATTCGCCGCCGCCCCCCACGACGTCCCCGAGCACACTGGCGGAGGTAATGCCGTTTACACTGGCGTAAATCGCGGCGCTATACTCTCCGGCTCCGCCGATCATGTTGTGACCCACCGTCACCGCCCCGACTCCCTCCTCCCCGTAGATCGCGGCGCTGTATTCCCCGCCGCCGCCAATCATGCTCCCGGCCACCTTCACCGGGCCAATCGAACCATCCGCATAGATGCCCGCGCTGAAATAGCCCGCGGCCCCAACCATGTCTCCGGCAATTGTAACGGATGCGATATTACCGGCAGTTGCATACAGCAGACCGGCGTCGCTTCCCGGGCCGCCGATCAAGGACCCGCCGATTTTTACGGTCCCGATTGTGGAAGCCTCGATCTCCACACCCGTCACGTCGTGCATCACGTTCAGCGCGCCCAGCTTTCCGTCGATGGTGAATACGAGGTCGCCTCCGGTTGACGTGGCATAGAGGCCGGCGGAATTCAGCGTCAGGGTCTGGACCGCCGGAATTGTGGCGCTGCCGAACCCCGCTTCCAGTTCGCCCAGGTCTCCCTGCACGCTGATCTTGCCAAAATTATTCGAGGCGCCGTCGATGTCGCCGATCCCCATCAGGCCTGTGCTATGCGCCGCCTTTGTGACCGTGATGTCGACGCTCGCGCCGTTGAAGCCGGAATTGGTCAGGTTGAGCTCGGTCAGGACGAGCCCGGAGCCGGACGCCACGGTGGTGAAATCGCCGAGCGTCAACGTGCCCGCGGTCACGGACACGGTCACGGTGTCGCCATTGGTGTCGGGATATGTGGCTTTGTGGGGACTGATGATTGTGACCGCCGCGGGCGCGATGCGCGCCTCGAGCGGTTCGACGAGACTGTAAAGTCGGACTTTGGACTGGGGACGGGCTGCGTGGCGGCGAGAGGACTTGATCGCATTCATCGGTGCGCCGAGTGTGCCACGCCGCGCCTAAAACCAGAAGGAAAATCGAGGAAGATATTCCCCGAATATTGCATCGTAGAATGGCTTATTCTAGCAGATCAAAATAATTCCGTGGCCGTGGATTGCGGGTGGCAACGGCGGGTTCCTGTGAAGGTGAAAGGGTAAGTGCAAGACGCTGGCGCAGGGGTGAGGCGTTAGCGGCTACACTTCCTCGAGGTAGACATTGCCGCTGAGACCCTGCGGCAGCAGGCCGGGCGTGATGGCCACTGCCTGGCCATCGACTGAGATCGTGCCGAAGGCTTGGGTGACGAAACCGAAATTGACGCCGGTCTCGGGTGCGCCGGTGAGGATGCCGCCGATCTTGATGGAGCTGATGGTGGCGACGAGGCTGGTGTTGCCGACGGTCTGCAACGTGTCGCTGACGCCCCAGCTCGGCGCCGAATGCTGGTGCGCGCCGGCGACAATGTTGCTATCGGCGAAGTTGCCGGCGACGGAGACCGAGCCTATGGAGGCGTCGGCGTTTGCGTTGGCCAGTGCCTCGTTGAATCCGGCAAGGATGTTCAGGAAGGCAACATTGCCGCCGATGGTCACCGAGCCGATGGCGGTATCGAGGCCGCTGAGCGGCTTTACGGCCTCGCCGACGGCGGAGATTTGCACGGGGTTGGTCGAGTTGCCGATGATATCGTGCATGACGGTGATCGAGCCGATGTCCGCCGAGTCGCTGAAGATGGCGCCGCTTTGGGTCAAGGTGCCGGTGCCGCCGTTGAAGCCCGCGATGACGGAGCCTTTGATCAGGACGCTGCCGAGATGCTGTTCCGTCCCTATCGCGCCGGTGTCGCTGAGGGTTGTCGCGCCGGTGTAGCTGCCGCCAACCAGGTCGCCGCCAATGGTGACCGATGGCAAATTGACATCGGCGTAGATGTATCCGCTGTACTCGCCCTGGCCGCCGATGACGCTTTTGCCGATGGAAACGCTGGCGATGGTGCCGCCGTCATCATAGACCATGCCGCTGTATTCGCCGTCGCTTCCAGTGAGGCTGCCGCCAATCGAAACGCCGGCGACGGCGCCATCGGTCCAGATGGCGCCGCTGTATTCGCCGCCGCCACCGGTCACGCTGCCGCCGATTTTCGTCGCACCCGGGATGGAGTCCACGTAGATGGCGCCGGCGAATTCCGCGTCGCCGCCGGTGATATTGCCGGCGATGGAGAGCGAGGCAAGAGTGGTGCATTCGATGAGGCCGGCCCCGTAATAAGAGCCGCCGGTAAGGTCTTTGCCGATTGTGACCGGGCCGATGCTGCCATCGGCGTAGATCAAGGCGCTGTAGTCATCGTAGCCGCCGGTCACGCTGCCGCCGATCTTTACCGCGCCAGTGATGCTGCCATCCTCGATATAGGCGTTGCCGCTGTATTCGCCGTAGCCGCCGTAAATGCTGCCGCCCACGGTCAGGGAAGCCAGATTGCCGCCGTCATAGGCATAAATGGCGCCGCTGAAATAGTTGGAACCGCCCACGATGTTATGGCCGATGGTCACTGCGCCGATGTTCCCCCCGTCAACCGAATAGATGGTGGCGTCATACTCGCCATCGCCACCGACGAGGCTGCCGCCGATGGAAACGGCGCCGATGGTGGATTCGACATAAATACTGCCGCTAATTTCGCCCGAGCCGCCGGTCATGTTGCCGCCGATCTTCACCATGCCGGGAACTGAATCTGCATAAATGCTGCCGCTATATTCGCCCGCGCCGCCGGTGATGTTGCCGCCGATCTTCACCGGGCTGGTAATCGTACCGACGTAGATTGCGCCGGAGAGTTCGCCGTCGCCGCCGGTCACATCGCCACCAATGGTGAGAGAGGCCAGCGTATCGCACTCGATGGTCCCGGCCTCGTACGCGGTGGTGAGGGTGGTTGAGTTGCCGCCGGTGAGGTTGTGGCCGATGGTTACCGGGCCGATGTTACCATCGGCATAAATGAATCCAGAGTAGTAGTAATAGCCGCCGATCACGCTGCCGCCGATCTTTACCGGGCCGGTGATGCTGTTATCGCCGGCGTAGATACTGCCGCTATATTCGCCGTAGCCGCCGGTCACATCGCCGCCCACCTGGACGGAAGCAATGCTGCCAGCGTCATAGGCGTAGATAGAGCCGCTAAAATACCCGTAGCTACCCGTGAGGTCGTGGGCGATTGTTACCGGGCCGATATTTCCTTCTTCCGCAAGAATATCGGCGCTGTACTCGCCAAAGTTGCCAATGAGGCTGCCGCCGATTTTCACCGGGCCGATGTTATTGGTGGAGTCGGCAAGAATATCGCCACTGTATTCGCCGTAGCCGCCTACCATGTTGCCGGCAATGGTCACCATGGTAATGTTGCCGGTAGAGGCATAGATGATACCGCTGTAGGTGTCGTCGCCACCGATCAAACTGCCGCCAATGGTTACCGGGCCGACGATGTTGCCGGCATAAACAGCGCCGCTGTATTCGGTGCCCGAACCGCCGATGAGATCATTGGCGATCTTGACCGGGCCGGTGTTGTTATCGGCATAAATAGCGCCGCTGTAGCCGCCATCGCCGCCTATGATCGAGCCGCCGACGGTTACCGAGACGATGCTGCCATCGTCCGCGTAGATCGAGCCGCTCTCGGCGCCGACGCCTCCGGTGATATTTCCGGCGACCTTCACCGGCCCGATGGCATTGGCCGTGGGACTTGTATCGCCGTAGATCGAGGCCGAATAGCTTCCGGAGCCGCCGGTGAGGTTGCCCCCGATTTTCACGGAAGCGATGACGTCTGCCTCGATGATTGCGCTGTCGCCGCCGGCGCCGCCAATGACGTTGTGCCCGATGTTTACCGGCCCGAGGTTGCCGTCGACGTAGATGCCGCCGCTGCTGCTTCCTTTGCCGCCGATCATGCTCCAGCCCACCGTCACGGACCCGAGGTTGCCGTCCGCATAGATGCCGCCGGCATAGCTGCCCGTCCCGCCGACGATGTTCTGTCCGATCACGACGCTGCCGATGCCGCCGTCGTCGCTGTAGATCAAGCCGCTGTCGCTGGAGGAGCCGCCGATGAGAGAGCCGCCGATGTGGACCGAGCCGATGGAGCCGGTCGAGCCGTACACTTCGATTTCGACAGCGTTGACATCGTGCGCCACGTTCAGCGCGCCGAGTTTGCCATCGATGCCAAAATAGAGGTCGCCGCCGGTGGCGGTGCCATAGATGCCCGCCGAATTGACGTTCAACGTCTTGACCGCGGGTACGCTGCCATTATCGCCCGCGTCGAGTTCCGCGAGGTCGCCTTTTACCGTGATGGTTCCGAAATTATTCGAGCCGCCGTCGATGTAGCCGATACCCATCAAGCCTGTGCTGTGAGCCGCCGGAGCGACGGTGATGGTGAGGCTCGCGCCGTTGAAGGTGGCGGCGCTCAGGTTGAGTTCCGTCAAGATGAGCCCGGCGCCGGACGCGGTCGTGGTGAAATCGCCCGATGTCAGCGTGCCCGCGGTGACGGACACGGTCACCGTATCGCCATTTGTATCGGGATACGTGGCTTTGTGGGGACTGATGATTGTCACCGCCGCCGGCGCGATGCGCGCCTCGAGCGGTTCGATGAAACTGTAAAGTCGGCCATTCAATTGAGGACGGGTTGCGGGGCGGGGAGAGGACTTGATCGCTTTCATCGGTCCGCCGAGCGTGCCACGCCGCGTGCAAAACCAAAAGGAGAATCGAGGAAAATATTCCCCGAACATTGCATTATCGAATCGCTTATTCGGCCGCCGGTTACCTCTACTGCGTGATCTCGACCGTCCCGCTCTGCGTCGTGCCGATGAATACGCCCAATCCCTCCGCCGCCGGGTCCTGGTAAATCACCCCGCCGAACGAAGTCTGCTTGCTGGTAACCGGATCGAGGAAATGTCCGCTGAACGCCCCCGTGCCCGGCGTCAAGGTAAGTGACACGCTTCCGTTATTGGTCCCCACGATTGTGGCCTTGCTGCTGCTCATGATCGATAAGTTGTCGCTGATGCCCATGCCGGTGAGGTTGCCGCCCGTCAACGTGATCCCCGCCGTTCCCGTGGCCAGCGGCGGCGCAGCATAAGTCGCCGCCTGCAAATCCGCCTGCGCCGAAAATCCGGTCGCGTAATAACTCCCGCTCGTTTGCGGCGGCTTGACCCAATCCACTTCTCCGTCGCAATCGCTCGTCGTCGAACTCTCGAACACGATGTTACCCGCAATGCTGCCCGGATTCTTCCCCGCGTACAGTGCGTCGAAGAACGTCCATGTCTTTCCATCCGCCTGCAGTTGGCTGTTCGCGCTGAACGGAGTGCCATCCCCCAGTTTTCCGGCGATATGCACCGCGCCGCTGTTGCTGACCGTCATCAACCCATAACCTGGCGCCCCCGGCACGGTGGGATCGGTGCCGCTCACGCCCGGTATCATCGCCGTATAAGCGCCCTTCCGCCCCGCCGGGATCGTGCTTGCCGTGAATTTACCCAGCGGATTCCCCTGCACGCTGTAACTATTGCTCGCCGTCGAGGTAATCGCCGTGATGGTCCCGCTGATTCCAGGCGGCGCCGCGTTCGCCGCCAGTTGCACCACGGTGACATTCGCGCCCGATGTCTTGACGCTGCTGTAAGTCCCGTCGCTCGAAAAACTCCCGCTCAGCGGATAACTCGCCCCTGCCGTTTTCAGCTTCCCGGTAAATGCCCCCTTCGATGTCAGCGACAGCGTAAAGAGCGCGTCGTTTGTCCCTCCCACCGCCCCCAGGCCCTCATAGGAACCGGCCAGGCCCGTGTAATTCACGCTTACCGTCAGCCACATCGTGGCAGAGCCGCTCCCCGCCACGTTGCCCGCGACAAGGCTCGTCTCGAACAGCCCCGCCACTTCCGGCGTGCCGGAGATCAGCCCGGTCGACGAACTTACCATCAATCCAGCCGGCAGCCCCGTCGCGGAGTAAGTCGTAGGGCTTTCCGTCGCTTCGATCTGGTAACTGAATGCCGTCCCCGTCGTCGCCGCGACCGATAAGTCGCTCGTGATTTGAGGCGGCGACGGCACGATGGTCACCGTCAATATCCCGGTCGACGTTCCACCCAGGTTGATCGCCGTAATGTCCGCCGTGAATGTCCCGTTTACCGTCGGCGTTCCGCTGATCAATCCCGTTGACGAACCTGTGGTAAGTCCCGGTGGCAGACCCGTTGCCTGGAACGTCCCCGGATAATTCCCCGCCGATATTAAATAATCGAACGGAACCGCGCTCGTTCCCGTGACGCTCGCGCTCCCGGTCACCATCGGCGCCGGCGGCGTCAGGACCACAATGGTCAGCGTTGCAGTTCCCGTCCCTCCCAGGTTGATTGCTTCTATCGTCGAATTGAATGTCCCGGTCGCCGTGGGCGAACCCAGGATCAGGCCCGTAGCTCCGCCCAGCGACAGCCCCGGCGGCAGCCCGCTTTGCTGATAACTCGTCGGGTTATTACTCGCCATTATCGTGTAACTGAACGGGAAATCCCCCGTCCCCGTTACGCTCAAGCTCCCGGAAATTACAGGGGCGTCGGGCAACCCCACGATCAGTGACAAGGTTGCCGTTCCCGTCCCTCCCAGGTTCACAGCGGTGATGATCGGCGCGAATGTCCCCGTGATTGCCGGCGTCCCGGAAATCAGCCCGGTGGATGAACTCACCGTCAAACCGATCGGCAATCCCGCCCCTCCGTAACTCGTTGGATTGTTCGTTGCCGCGATCTGGTAGGTGAACGGCTCGTCCGCCGAGGCCGTGGCCGTCGTCGAGCTTTCAATCACCGGCGCCGGCGGCGACACCACCACCAACTCCAGGCCCGCCGTTCCCGTCCCGCCCTGGTTTCCCGCGCTCAGCGTGACGCCGAACGATCCCGTGACCGTCGGCGTCCCCGAGATCAGCCCCGTCGACCCATCCACCTCGAGGCCGGTCGGCAGGTCGTTTGCCCCGTAACTCGTCGGGCCGTTATTTGCATTGATTTGATAGCTGAACGCGTAGCCCGCCGTCCCCGTGACGCGGAACGTCCCCGATATCATCGGAATCGGATACTGCGTGATCTCAATCGACAGTGTCCCCGTTGTAACCCCCGCCGTGTTTCCCGCGCTGATGATCGCCGAGAACGAGCCGCTGAACGTCGGCGTGCCCGAGATCACCCCGCTCGATGTGCTCACGCTCAACCCGGACGGCAAATCCGTCGCCCCATATACCGACGGGTTATTGCTCGCCATGATCTGGTAACTGAACGGCGTCGCCGTCTCCCCCATGACGCTCAACGTGCTCGTAATCACCGGCAGCGGCGGCGCCACTGCCAGCGCCACGGGGTAATTCGCCCCGCTCCCGGTTATCAACGCCGCATTGATCGGCGTGCCCAATGCCGCGTCATAAGTGCCCACGATATTACTGCCGGAATTCGCCACGAACAGCGTCCCGCTCATCACCGCCACGCTCGCGGGCGAACTTAGTCCGCTGACCAGCGACGCATTCACCGGCGCGCCCGATCCCGCGTCATACTCACCCACCGTCCCATTGCCGGAATCGACCACGTACAGGTCCGTTCCGGAAACCGCCAGCGCCACCGGAGAACTTAACCCCGTGATGAATGTAGTGTCTTCCGCCGCGCCCGTCGCCGCGTTGTACTCCTCCACGGTCCCGTTCACCACGTTGCTCACATAGAGATTCGTCCCGGAAACCGCCAGCCCGATCGGCGAATTCAGCCCGCTGATGAATGGCGCGCTGATTTGCACCCCGGTCGTCGCGTTATATTCATCCACCGCGTGCGTCCCAAAATTGGTCACATAGAGGTCGCTGCCTGAAATGGCCAGCCCGCCCGGCGATTCCAGCCCTGTGATGAACGATGGCTCGTTCGCCTGGTTCGACGACGTGCCCGTGTACAGCCCCACGCTCCCGTTGCCGGAATTGGCCACATAAAGGTCGCCGTTCGAGATAGTCATCGCCGCCGGCTCCTGCAACCCGGTGATCAATTGCGCATCGATCGCCGTCCCCGTCGTCGCGTCGTAATCCCCCACCGTCCCCGCATTTCCCGCCACATAAACGGTTTGCGCATGCCCCGCCATGGCCGCCGCCAGCATCGCCACCACAATCCCAAGGAAGAAAGAAAAACGCATGCGAAGGTGGGGAATCCGGTGGCCTCCCACTAGATAGTGCAGCCTTCCCAACCGCGCAACGAGAAGAGTGAGTTTTTTCGCCCGCTTCGCCCTTCCTTTGCCCCCGAGGAGACCGGCAGACCGACGGCTAAGTTGAAACCGCGAACTTCACGGGAAGCTGGCGCTTTAAATGTGAAGTGAAATGGTAGGCAATGTATCGATATGCGTGAAACGGCATGAATATTATGGACGCAAGATGCTTATTTAGAACAATCTACGGAGTGTTTCAAAAATGCATTGAATGTCTATCAAAATAGTATAAATAAGCAGGTCGCACACGGTTTGGAGCCCACTCGATTCCGTTCGCGCAATCTGCCATGTCCGCACTCACGCGCCATTCGTTCCGCTTGCGATTTCACTTTTTGAGGTTCCTTCGCAGGGTGGCGCTCCCTGTGCTGGTGCTCGGCGGCACTGGGGCCAGGGCGCTGGCGGGTGATTTGTTGCGGGGGGGATACACGCCGAACGCGCCCCAGGGGGCGAACCCGGTATCGTTCACTCCGCCGTCGGTGACGCAGGCGCGGGCGAATATGCAGGACGCGCTGGCCCGGGCGACGCTCGCCATCCAATCGGTGCAAAAGATGCAGGTTGCGGCCCGAAGCATCGCCGTGAGCTCCGGCGCGAACAACTTGGGACTCAATCCGAACAATCCGTCCCAGCCATTGCCCAATGTGCCGAACGGCCTCGGCACGGGCGCTTTGAATCCGGCCACGGGCCAGACCTGGACGGGGGCCGGCCAGCCCACGGAGACCACCGTCAATGGACGCACGGTGGTGACCATCGACCAGACGAGCCCCGACGCGACGCTCACGTGGACCACATTCAACATCGGCAGCGACACGACGCTGAAATTTGACCAAAACAAGACCGGCACGGACCCGGAGGATTCCATCGCATTCAACATGGTCGACGATCCGAGCGGCGTTCCGTCGCAAATCCTGGGATCGATCCAGGCCCCCGGGCAGGTCTACGTCATCAACCAAAACGGGATCATTTTCGGCGGCGCGTCCCAGGTGAACGTGCACACGCTGGTGGCCTCGTCGCTGCCCATTAATACTTATTTGATCGGCGTAGGCCTGGTGAATAACCCGGACGATCAGTTTCTCTTTTCCTCGCTCGCCATCCCGGTGCTCGCGAGTAACCCAACGGCTCCCACCTTTACGCCGCCTCCCGCGCCCAATACGCCAAACGGCCAGGATGGAGCGGTCATCGTGCAGGCCGGCGCGCAATTGGAGAGCCCCGCCAATGCGGATGGGGTAGGCGGAAGGATCGCGCTGATCGGCCCGGAGGTGACGAACGCGGGAACCATCTTCACTCCGGACGGGCAGGCCATTCTGGCCGCGGGCCAGCAGGTCGCGTTTCTGCCGCATGCGGAATCCGATCCCAGCCTGCGCGGGCTGGACGTATATGTGGGCCAGGGCGGAGGAACGGCCACCAATACAGGCGCGATTCTGGCGCCGGAGGCCGACGTGACCATGGTGGGCGCGGCCGTGGATCAATTGGGGGAGATCGAGAGCACGACCTCCGTCTCTTTGAACGGGCGCATCGATTTAAAGGCGGATTGGGGGACGGAGGTGATTCAAAATCCCAGCGGGTCGGAGAACGAATTGGTGACCACGGAGTCGGGCGACGTGACCTTTGGAGCGTCGAGTCTCACGGAGATTCTGCCGGAGTGGGACAGCAGCGCGACGATCACCAGCGCGGAGCCGCCGCCGAACCAGTCGCTCGAGCTCGCCTCGCAAGTCAACGTGCAAGGCGACACCATTCACATGGCGGGCAACGCGGAATTGCTTGCGCCGAACGCCGCGGTGACCATGCAGGCGGGCAAATGGGAGCCGACGGGCAGTGGGGATTATGGATTCGAGTACACAGCCGGACAGATTTACCTGGATTCGGGCGCGTTGATCAACGTGGCGGGAAGCGAGGACGTGAGCGAGCCGGTGACGCAGAACATCGTGGCGGTGCAATTGCTGGGGCCGGAATTGGCGGATTCGCCGCTCGAGCGAAACAGCTTCCTCGAGGGCCAGACCATTTACGTCGATATCAGGGACCAGGGGACTTACGACGGAGAGTCATGGATTGGCACGCCGCTGGCGGACGCATACGGCTACGCGGACCTGGTTCAATACACCGTGGGCGAGTTGACCACCAACGGCGGCACAGTGACGATGCAGGCGGGCGGATCGGTGGTGATGCAGCCGGGCTCGCAGGTCAATGTGTCCGGAGGCTGGATCAATTACCAGGGAGGGGTTGTAACCACCTCGGACCTGATATCGGGCGGCTATATCTACCCGATCGACGAAGCCACGCCGGACCTTTTATATAACAGCTTTCTGCCGCAGTTTACGGTTTCCGACTCGAAATGGGGTTACTCGGCGACTTACAGCGACGAGCTGATCACGGAGAGCCACTATGAAGACGGCTATGTATATGGCGGCTACGGCGGATCGGTGTCGATCACGGCTCCCTCGACGGCGCTGCAAGGGACCTTGCTGGGATTGACCGTCGACGGTCCGCGGCAGGTGGGACCCGATTCCGTCCAGGCCCTGCCCAGCGCATTTACGCTGGCCTTCGAGGGGCAAAATGGGGATTACCAGCCCGACCCGACGCTTTACCCTGTCTATGCGCCGGCTCCGCCATCGGTGGTCTTCTCAACACAGGACAACCTGCCCGCGGCGGCCCATTCAGCGTGGATGCGGCGGGCAATCCCGCGCCGCTGAGCACGGAACTTACGGACAAAGCGGTATTGTCTCCTGACTTATTCACAAGCGATGGCTTTGGCAACCTGACGGTAAGGAACGGAGATGGTTCCATCACCGTGCCCTCGGGTGTGACGCTGGACGCGGGCCCGGACGGCTCCGTGACGCTCGATGCCGCGAACATGACCATCGATGGGGCGATCGATGCCCCGGGCGGCGCCATCGATCTCACCGTCTATGATTACTCGCCTTACAGTTACCAGGTGCTGGTCAACGAACAATCGCCGGTTACCCCGCCCGCGAACGCTTCGCGCGGCAACTTCACGCTCGGCAGCGATGCGTCACTGGATGTCGCCGGCCTGGTAATCGATAACCGCGACAGGGCGCCGGGCGCGGATACGCAGCCGATGGATATCGCGGGTGGAACGGTCGACATTGCGAGTTACAACGCCGATCTCGAGGCGGGCGGCAGCATCGACGTTCCCGGTGGCGTGGCATTGAACACGGCGGCACGCCGACTTATGGCGCTGCCGGAAGCATCTCCATTCTTGCCGGCGATGACCCGGAGCTGTCGTCCATCGTGGGTGGTCACCTGGAGTTCAACGCGACTGTTCAGGGTTACTCGGGCAGCAAGGGCGGGTCGCTGACCATTCAGGCGCCGAGGATCCAGATTGGCGGGGAGACGGCCGCCGCCGACGTGCTCCTGCTCTCGCCGCAATTTCTTGACGAAGGCGGATTCGGTTCATTTACGCT
>CAVWMS010000014.1:0-11067 GCA_963756185.1 uncultured Verrucomicrobiae bacterium | reverse complement strand
GCATAATCAAAGTCTCGATTGCCAGAACTCGCGATAACTGGCTCGTTGCCGGAATAGAAGACCTGCTGCTCGGAGCCACGTGCAAAAATACGTTCGGCATCGTCAGATGACAACATGCACCCGATTGAATTTTCCTGGCTAAATTGTCCATCACTGCTCGAATTAGACGCGATCCAGCAAACTGTAAGAAGGCCGCCAAAAAACATATCTCGGCGCGTAATCATTAGCTTGGCCCTCAGCAAAGATTGGGAAACCGCTGGCAGGCTGTCCCGCCAACCGAGGCCGGTGGACTAGCCGGGGGAGTAGGCACGGGGCTGCTAGATACCTGAACGGTAATCATGCGATCGGGGTTCTGAACCGGCTCTCCTTTCTTAAGTTTATCGACATTCTCCATACCGGAGACTACTTCACCGATGACAGTATACTGCCCATTCAAGCAACGATCCATCCCCGTACATGATGAAAAACTGGCTGTTGGCTGAATTGGGATCGGAAGTGCGCGCCATGCCGACGACTCCGCGCCTGAATTGAGACGTTCGAAAACTCCGCACGCAGAGGGGGATATTTCGGCCTCCAGTGCCGTTGTGGTCGGCCCCGTCCCCAGTCTGCGCCATGAAGCCGGTGATGACGCGGTGGAACGGCACGTTGTCGTAGAAGCTGTCCACTTGCAAGGGTAAGTAGTCGTGTGACGTGGTTGGGCGCCAAGTCTGGTCGTAGCTTAATAATGACCTGCCCCTTTGTCGTGTCAATGTATAGAAAATCATCCGCCTTTGAGTTATTCCGGTGCCGGATGCTCATCACCCAGTTTCCCAACTTTCGAGCGGTCCTCGGAACCCGGTAGTGTCCATGCTGCTTTTTGAATTTCTCCAATTCGCGAAACCTTTTCTCCCAAGTGCTGGCAAAGGGGTTCCAGTCAAATCCCAGGGAATCGAGCTGTTTGACTTTATCGCGATCCAGTGACTTTCTGAGGGCGCGCAGTTGGGATATCCAAGGGTTGAGCCTTTTGTCTTCGCTCCAATTGCGCGGGATATTGCAATTGCCAAAGCGCTTTTTGTACCGCTTGAGGCATTTTATGAATTCGTCCCATTGCGCGAGAGGCCCTGTGCGAGGGACGCGAAAGCAAAACCCCAAATCGGTCAAGAGCTTCCGTCGCCATGCGGGCATGACCAACTCCGCCGCCTTTTGGCGCTGATTGCTAACCCAAAATCCCAAGGACGGATTGTCTGGCCAGAGGGAGGGGACCTTGCAGTGGCCGTGTTTCTTTTTAAACCGTCGAAGTTGGGCATATCGATTGAGCCACTGCTGATCGATCTGGCCGAAAAAGCCAAGGTTGTCGAGGCCGAGAACCTGGTCGTAGGTGAGTGTTTCCAATCGTCCCCGAATGCGCAGCCACCAAACGGCCAAGGCTGGATAACGCCCCTTGTGTTCTTCCACCCAAAAGTGCCCGTAAGCCTCGTAAAACGCTTCTAATTCTCCCAGCATCGTTGTCCATTGGCGCGCACTCTTGGCTTTCACGAGTGTGCGTGCATAGCCGGAAGCATGGTCCGGGTCAATGGCGGGGCTGACTGGCATTGGCACGGAAGTGCCAACCCAGAACCTGGAAGGCGGCCTGCTGCGCATCAATGGGGCAAGGGCGCCAAGGACCGCGTGGCGCCCTTGACGCAGATCGCGGTTTCGTTCCTCGAAACTCCGGAGGCGCCCTTGTTTTTCATTTTACAAACCGGGCGGGGTTGTTCACGGTCACCGCTCCATTCCATGAGAGCGCTCCTTTTTCTCTCCCTTCTGGCCTGCATGTTTTGCGCGGGCTGCACGAACAAATATGGCGACGATCCGACCCGGCATGGGCTGCCGGCGCCGGCCAACGACACGCCCGTGCCGACCGCGACCCCGATTCCCGGCACGCAGTAGGATGGAGCAGGGTCACTGCGCCGCGTCGTCGTCTTCCCGGTATTCGCCAATCGCCTTGATCCCCGCGGGGGAAATCTGGAACAGCTCGAGACTGACCGGATAGGTGCTGTTGTAATAGGCCTGCATCACCAGGGTCGAGTAGTCCTTGTAGTCCGAGGCGAGACCGGGGAAGACGTACACAGTGAACCGGTTCGGAATGGCGACGATGATGGTCGAGCCGAAGATATCCTTGAACCGCTTCAGGAAATCGGGCGAGAGGATCATCGTCCCAGTCAGCGGGTCGTCCGAGTTGAGGGCGGCATAGAGCACCACCTTTTTATCGTTGCGGACCAGCTTCGCCAGTGACCTTTTTCTCGATGGCGTTCTGGGTGGCCCGGGCCTTGAATTTGTCCCAGGTCAACCCCGCGGCGTTCCATTGCTCCTTTGTGAAATACTCGGGCCCGCCTTCATCGAGGTAACCCGGGACCAGGACGGTGTCCTTGGCGCCGGCGATGGGAAACGAGACCTGTGGTTGCATGAATGTGGGCTCGATCAGGATGTGCCAGGTCTTCGGGTCCTGCTGGGCGCCGGCGCGCGCGGCGCAAAAGGCGAGGGCCAGCAGCGCGAATGTTCTTCCCATCCGCAGGCAGACAAAGAAAATCCCGTTGCCGGTCATGATCACATTTCTCGAGGGAACTCTGGTTGAGGCGCTGCCGACACACATCGTCGTCGCGGTGCAGGGGGTGGGCTATCAGGTGCAGATTCCGCTGTCGAGTTTCGACCGGCTGCCGGCGCAGGGGCGCGGATCAAAATCCTGACGCACCTGCAGGTGCGCGAGGATGCGCATATTCTCTACGGTTTCATGACGACGGAGGAGCGCGACCTGTTCCGGCTGCTGGTCGAGCATGTCTCTGGCATCGGCCCGAAGCTGGCGCTGGCGGTGTTGAGCGGGATGCCGGTGGCAACGTTCAAGGCGGCGGTGGTCAACGGCGCGGTCGCGGAAATTTCGCGGCTCAAGGGGCTGGGCAAAAAGACAGCGGAGCGAATCGTGCTGGAACTGAAGGACAAGGTGGGCATCGCCGCGGCGTGGGAGGCGGCCGGCAGCAAGCAGCCGCCGGGAAGCGCGGAAGCGAACGATGCGGTGCTGGCGCTGATCTCGCTGGGGTACAAGCAGGTGGACGCGCACAAGGCGGTAAAATCGGTGCTCGAAACCGAGCCGGGGATCAAATCGGCGGAGGAATTGGTGAGACGAGCGCTCAAAACGCTGATTTGATATTCGACGTGCAGACTGAATTGGAACGGGTTGCCGCGGTCGAGCAAGCGATGCCGCCGGAGGGGCTTTTCGCCCAGAAGGAGTGGCTCATCGCGCCGACGGCGCTGCCGTTGCCGGGAAGATTTGCCGAGGAGCTCGAGCATCTCGGGTACCGGCTCTGGCTCTTCATCCGGGCGTGCAACCAGCTCTACCAGCAAAGCGTAAAGGGGAAACAGCCGGCGTGGATCGCGGAGTACCTGGACCGCGGCAAGCCGGAGGAACTGCGGGAGATGGCGCGGGCGGGCGAGTTTCGCGACGACCTGCCGCGCGTGCTGCGGCCCGACCTGGTGCTCACGGAGAATGGCTACACGATCGCGGAATTGGACAATGTCCCGGGGGGCATCGGATTGACCGGATGGTTGAACCAGACTTACTCGAAGCTGGGCGAGGATGTGATCGGCGGCGCGACGGGGATGATCGAGGGTTTCCGCGCGATCCTGCCGGGAGGCGCGGACATCCTGGTGTCCCGGGAGGCGGCGACCTATCGGCCCGAGATGCAATGGCTGGCGCGCCAGTTGGGGGAGGGGTACGCGGTGCGCGACGCGTCGGAAGGGGCGACGCAGCGGAACGTTTACCGGTTTTTTGAACTTTTCGATTTGCCGAACATTCCGGGCTCGGCGGATCTGATGCGGCGCGCGCGGGAGGGTGCGATCCAGGTGACGCCGCCGTACAAGGCATACCTCGAGGAGAAAATGTGGTTCGCCCTTTTCTGGCTGCGCCCACTGCGGGAGTTCTGGCGGCGGGAATTGAGCGAGCGGCATTTCCTGAAGCTGCAGGAGGTGATTCCCTACACGTGGCTGCTGGATCCGGCGCCGTTGCCGCAGCATGCGGTGATTCCGCTGCTCGAGATCAACGATTGGGAGGAGCTGAAGCATTTCAGCCAGAAACAACGGGAGCTGCTCGTAAAGATCAGCGGATTTTCCGAGACCGCCTGGGGCAGCCGCGGGGTGAAGCTGGGCACCGACCTGCCGCAGGGCGAATGGGCAGCGGTGATTCAGCATGCGCTCGAGGATTTCGGCGCGCATCCGCATATCCTCCAGAAATTCCACAAGGGGCGCCTCATCGCGCATCGCTACCGCGACTACAACGGCGAAATGCAAACCATGCAGGGGCGCGTGCGGCTCTGCCCGTATTATTTCATCATTGATGGAAAGGCGAGCCTGCGCGGCGCGCTGGCGACGATTTGTCCCGCGGACAAGAAACTGCTGCACGGGATGAAGGATGCGATCCTGGCGCCTGCGCGGGTGGAGGGGTAGAGCAGCTTAGAAAATTCTATTGCTTCTGTCGTCCCTGCGGGACTTCACGGCTCTGGGGCGCGGATGCAGGGGTTAAAACCCCTGCCTATTGTCTGTCGTCCCCTCCGGGGACTCTTTGAGCGGCTACAGAATTTCTGAAAACGCCCTGCTAAAATGCTCTGCTTTCCCAAAAGCCGGATTATCCCAAGCACGCGGCGAGCGATTGCTCTACCTGGTCGCGGCGCAGGCCTTTGCCGATGAAGACGAGCTGGCTCTCGCGGTTCTCCGCTTTTTCCCAGAGGCGGTCCCAGAAAATCGTGAACCGGTTGTTGACGCCGTGAAAAACGGCGCGGCGCGGATTGCCCTCGATGGAGATGATTCCCTTCGAGCGGTAGACTTTTTCCTTCGACGATAGCTCCTGCACGAAACGCTCGAACCGCTCGATGATGAACGGGCGGTCGAACTTGAAGGCCATCGATGCGATGTCGCTGTGATGCCGGTGCTCGAGCTCGTCGAGGAACCGCGGATCGGCGGCCAGTTTGCGGTCGACGTCGAAGGCGTTCATGTCGAGCAACTGGGCCAGGTTCACGCTGGAATGATCGGTGCGGAAGATTTCCGCGTGCGGATTCAGGTCGCGGATGAGGTCCTCGGTCGCCTTAAGGCCGGCCTCGTCCACGAGGTCGATTTTGTTGAGCAGTACGAAATCGGCCATGGCGATCTGCTCGCGGGCGGTCTCGGTCTCCTTCATCTGGCGGGCGATCTGTTCGGTGTCGACGACGGTGATGATCGAGTCGAGCCGGACGTACTTGGTGAGCTGCGGGATGTTGAGAAAGGTCTGGGCCACGGGAGCGGGATCGGCGATGCCGGTGGTCTCGACCAGCAGGTAATCGAATCCGCCGCGCTGGATGAGGCGCTGGACGCCCTTGACCAGGTCCTTGCGCACGGTGCAGCAGACGCAGCCGTTGTTGAGCTGGATCATCTCCTCGGAGGCGTTTTCGACCAGTTGGCCGTCGATGCCGATTTCGCCCACCTCGTTGACGATGACGCCGAACTTGTAGGTGTTCTGCTGCTTGAGGATGTAGTTGAGGAGGGTGGTCTTGCCGGCGCCGAGGAAGCCGGTGAGGATGGTCGCGGGAATCGGTTTAACGTTGTCTTGCATGAGAATCGGTCCGGGTCATTCGACCGGGCTGCGGCAAGATTCGTTCGAAATGGGCTAGCGCGCCAGTGAAGAAGTTTTCAGCGCTGCCTGAGGACGGAGGGGCGGCCGGCCAAGTTCAAGTTCAGGTTCAAGTTCAAGTTCAAGTTCAAGTTCAAGTTCAGGTTCAGGTTCAGGTTCAGGTTCAAGTTCAAGTTTGGGTTCCCTCAGCCCTGCCTTAGGACGGGGGCGGCGGCCGGGGTGTCGAGATGGACTTCGTAGCCGGAGGGGACGGCGTCGATGGCGCCTTCGCACGGCTCCGTGAAGAAAAAGTAGAGGGTCACTTCCTGGCCCCCTTTGACCGTTTCCCTGCGCTCGTGGAGGTGGTAGGTCTGGCCCGATTTGGTCACCGTGAAGGCCATGGCGTAGTCCCTGTTGCCCTATGTTCTCAGATCACGCCGGCCTTTTTCAGGGTGGCGTACGCGCCGTTCTTCGTGACGGTTTTAATGGCTCGCGCCGAGAGCTTTACGGTTACAAACCGCTTCAGCTCTGGCACCCAGATACGCCGCGTCTTCAGGTTTGGGATAAATTGCCGCGGGGTGTTTGCCGTGACGTGACGTCCGACGCCGCCCTTTTTCTTGGCCATGCCGTGGCGATGGATGACGTGGCCTTTGACGGGCCGGGCATTGGTAATTGCGCAAACTCTGGACATAGGCTTTCTCCTGCGAAGGGCGGATAAAGTGGAGCCTCATGCCGGGGCGGTCAAGCGATTTTCGGGGCTGGAGCCGCGTGATCCGGCTTTTACCGACGACGGCTTCAGATTATCCATTTCAGTGCCATGCCCGACGAGCCGCGCGTTTTCTCGAACCACTTCCTGGTCCGCCAGCAGGACCTCAACCATGGGGGGACACTTTTTGGAGGGAGGATGATGGCGTGGGCGGATGAGTTGGCGTTCATCGCGGCGTCGCTGACCTACCCTGGATGCAGTTTCGTGACGAAGGTGTTCGAGAAATTCGATTTCATCCGTGGGCCGGCGGCCGGGTCGATTGTGCGGATTGACGCGCGGGTGCTCTCAAAAGGGAGTTCATCGGTGCGGGTCGAGGTGAGCGGGTTCTCGGCGGCGGATGGGAAGGCGATTTTTTCGACGCATGCGGTGATGGTGAATGCGCGGGAGGGACGGGCGGTTGCTATTCCGGTGGATTGAACGCGCAGGATTCAGAGCTTATTAGTGGAATCTGTAACCTCTGTCGTCCCTGCGGGACTTAACCGCGTTGCGCGTAAACCGAGGGGCTGAAGCCCCTCGCTATTGTCCGCCGTCTCGCCCGTCCGCCATCCACCACGGGTCCCTACCGCCCCCTCGGTCCCCTTCGGGGACTCTTGAAGCGGCTATAGTACTTATGAAGATGCTTCAATTTGTCGGGTTTTGGACGGAGGCGGCGGAATATGGGCATCGAAATGCGCTTTGCTGTTTCGATGCGGGCACGGCGGCTGTTTGGTGGCGACGTGCGGACTCATTTTTTGCGGGCCGGTCTGGTGGGGATTTTTAGGCCGCCGTGCCTGTTTTTTGAAGGTGGGGCTTCGCCCCACACCCGACTCAGGGGACTTGTCCCCTGAGAACCCCGTGCAGTCGCTGGCGCGACAAATTGAAGCGAAAGTGCGCTATTTGCCGCCGATTGCCGATTGCAGGAACTTCGAGAAATCCTGGCGCATCGCCTTCATCGCAAGCTGGTCGGTGTAAACCATGTGGCCGCTCTCGTACCTGCTGAAGGTGATGTTTTGCCGGATCGACGGATCGATGTGCATGTGGTCGAGCGTGTAAACAGTCGAGTAATAGGGAATCGCCAGGTCGTACCCGCCGGTGAGCACCCAGAGCTTCATCCGCGGATCCTCGGTCATGCACTTTGCCAGCGGCCCCGCGAGGTCGGTGTATCCGTTCTCGCTCTTGAAATGCCACGGGCCGACGTTGGTCAGGACGTTGTAAGGCAGGTCGGACTGAAACTTGAGTTCCGACCGCAGGTAGGAATTGATCGTCGCGGTAAATGCGCCGGTGACCGCGTTGTAACTGGGATCGCCGATGTCGTCGTCCGGGTCATAGACAAGGCCGCTGTAGCGGCTGTCGAACCGTCCCGGCGCGCGGCCCTCGCTCTTGAGCAATTCCTTGCGGAACCCATAAATGTCCACCTTCAAATGGTGCTGGAGGATGTAATCCTTCGGCACGCCGGTGAACTTATTGATCTGGTCGGCGATTTTGTCCCGCTCGGCGTCGGTCAGCAGGTCACCCTTGCTGAGCGCCAAAAAGTAATCGTTCATCGCGAATTGTTCAGCCTCCTGGCGCACGGTGTTGACATCCTGCGCCTGGTACTCCGGCGCCTCCTTCTTGTAATACCACGCGGTGCTGGCATAGGAGGGAAGCCCGAGGCAGAAGGCAATGTCGTTTCCCGGGCTGTAATCCATGTTCTCCCAACTCAGCACGCCGGAAACGACGATGACCCCGTTGAGATACATATTCTCCTCGTGCTGGAGATAATCGCACAGCCCCGCGGCGCGGGCGCCGCCGTAACTCTCGCCCACGATGAACTTGGGCGAAAGCCACCGGTTGTTCTCCGTGGTGTAGAGCCGGATGAATTCGCCCACCGACTTGATATCTTCCTCGTACCCGTGGAATTCCCCGGCGTTGACGCCCGGCTCGGGCCGGCTGTAACCGGTCGAGACGGGATCGATGAATACCAGGTCGGTATCGGTGAGCCAGGTCTGGTCATTGTCGACCAGCGAGTAAGGCGGACCCTGGTTGGGCGTGAGTTGGTCGAGCTTCACGCGGCGCGGACCGAGCTCGCCAAGGTGCAGCCACACGGAGGCCGCGCCCGGCCCGCCGTTGAACGCGTAAGTAATGGGACGCGAGTCCGAGTCGACGCCCTCCTTTGTGTAAGCAATGAAAAATATCCTGGCCTTCGGCTTGCCGGTGTCCGGCACCGGTGATGGGGCGCCGTGGGCCGAGTCGTCCGGTTTCGCGTCGTCATCCTTGTCGTATCCTTTTCGTCGCTGAGGATGATGTAGCCGGCCGTCGCCTTGTATTTAAGCACCTGTCCGTTGACCGTGATGCTGTGCTCGGTGACGGAGAGTTTCGGCTGGCCGGGCTCGGGCGATTTTTCGGCGCCCGGCTTGGACTCCGCGGGCGAGGGCGACCCGCCCGGGTCGGCGGCAAAGGCGGAAAAAGAAACCGCGACGGCGGCGATGAGAGGGAGAATTTTCATGGCAAGGCACGACACGGTAACGGGTCCGAATGACGGGATCAATAGAGGTTGTCCGAAAAGTAAGAGAGGTTGCGCCGTGCGCGGAAAGCGGCGAAGAATGTCGAAACTATGCGCGTCCTGGCAATCGACCCCTCGCTTCGCTGCACCGGATTTGCGGTCCTGGAAAAGCTGAACGGCAAGGTGCGGGCGGTGGAGTATGGCGTGATCCGCAATCGCCCTGAGATTCCCGGCTCGGCATGCCTGGTGGCGATTCGCAACCGGCTGGCCGACGTGATCCGGGAGCATGAGCCCGACTCGGGCGCCATCGAGTCGACCATTTTCGTGCAGAGCTACAAGACGGCCATCGCGCTGGGGGCGGTGCGCGGGGCGGCGATCATAGCCATGGCCGAGCGGGGCCTGCCGGTTTTCGAGTACGCGCCGAGGCGGGTGAAACAGGCGGTGGTCGGCAAGGGAGGCGCGGCGAAGCAACAGGTGGGTTTCATGATCCGGGCGATGCTGGGCCTCACGGAAAATCCGCCGCCGGATGCCGCCGATGCGCTGGCGATCGGCCTCACGCATTTCCAGGCGCAGGATTCCGCGGGGCGCGGCGTGGCAACCTTGAGCCGGGTATGAGCGCGGGCGTTTCCGTCCAATGGCTGGGCCGGATGGATTACGAAAAAGCGCTCGAGATGCAAAACCGCCTCGCCGCGGAACGGGCCGCCGGGGCGATCGGCGATCAGTTTCTGCTGCTCGAACACGACCCGGTCTATACGATTGGCCGCGCGCCCGACCAATCGAGCCTGCGCGGCGGGGGGCATCTTCCGCATCCGGTCGTGCAGATCAATCGCGGCGGGCAGGCCACTTATCACGGACCCGGGCAATTGATCGGCTATCCCATTCTCGATTTGCGCAATCACGGCCAGGATTTGCATCAGTACCTGCGGGCGCTCGAGGAATTGGTGATTCTTGTCTGCGCAGAATTCGGCGTGGCGGCGCGGCGGCGCGAGGGACTTACCGGCGCGTGGGTCGATGAGAGGAAGATTGCGTCGATCGGCGTCGGGGTGCGGCAGTGGATTTCCATGCACGGCTTCGCGTTGAATGTCCGCGGGGACCTGGCGCCGTTTTATGAGATTACACCGTGCGGCATCGCGGGTGTCTACGATGACCAGCCTGGAAATCGAATCGGGCCGCAAAATCAGCGTCGAGAAAGCCGCCATGGCGGCCGGCCAGCTTTTCCCCGGCTGCTTTCCCGTGCTTAGGGTAGTCTGAAACATTCTGCAGCCTCTTTCGTCCCTGCGGGACTTAATCGCCTTGTGCCTGAACCAAGGGGCTGAAGCCCCTCGCTATTGTCTGCCGTCCCCTTCGGGGACTCTTGAAGCGGCTACAGTATTTTTGAATGTGCTGCAGAATGCTCTACAACTTGAGGAAATTCTTGCAGCAACTGCTTGCCCTCCGGCGTCAGGATCGATTCCGGATGAAATTGCACTCCATGGATCGGGTACTGGCGGTGGCGCAGCCCCATGATCTCCTTTTCCGCAGTCTCGGCCGTGATCTCGAGGACCTCCGGCACGGAGTCGCGCCGGACGATGAGCGAATGATAGCGGGTCGCCTCGAAGGGCGAGGGCAGGCCGGCGAATACGCCCTTGCCATCGTGGAGGATGGGCGAGGTCTTGCCGTGCATGAGCCGGTCCGCCCGCACCACCTCCGCGCCGAATACGTCGCCAATGCATTGGTGCCCGAGGCAGACGCCGAGGACCGGCGTCGTGGCGCCGAAAGCGCGAATGACCTCGCCCGATATCCCGGCCTCGCGCGGCGTGCATGGCCCCGGCGAAATACAGATCCTCTCGGGCTTCATTGCGGCGATTTCCTCGATGGTGATTTCGTCGTTTCGCTTCACGATTAGTTCCGCGCCCAGCTCGCCAAAGTACTGGACGAGGTTGTAAGTGAAGGAATCGTAGTTATCCAGGACCAGGAGCATAAGTAAGTGGGAGTTATGGGACCAATTCGACTTATGTGACTTATGGGACTTGTTTCGACTGGCAGCTTTCCTTTGCGCGTTCGATGGCGCGCATCATTCCCATCGCCTTGTTCGCGGTTTCCTGGTATTCGCCTTCAGGGGTCGAGTCGGCGACGATGCCGGCGCCGGCCTGGACATACGCCCTGCCATCCTTGAGCGCGATGGTCCGCAGCGCGATGCACGAGTCCGAATTCCCATCGAACCCGAAATATCCGACCGCGCCCGCGTAAGTGCCCCGCTTGCTTCTTTTC
>CAVWMS010000013.1:0-15447 GCA_963756185.1 uncultured Verrucomicrobiae bacterium | reverse complement strand
TGAAAGCGACCTGCAAGGTCTTGATGCGGCAGCTTGGACATATTTGAAAGCTGAACTCGTGCCCTTGCTCGCTGCGAAACACGAAACACGCGGTTGGCAGCAACTCTTCGACAAATTAAATCAGGCTAAGGCGTACAATTATCTCGTCTGTATTGGCTGCACCGGCGTTCGTTTCATTCCGGAATCCAATAAAAAAGGCCAGCGCACGCCCGACTTGGAAGCGTTGTTGCAAGGCCAACAGGTGCTCTGCGAGGTGAAGACAATCAATGTTTCAAAGGACGAGGCAAGCCGTCTTCCACAGCGGCGGTGTTGGTGGGCTCCACGGACCTGTTTGCCTGAAAGCTTTTTTCACATAAGCTTGCATCGTCGTTGAAGTATAGCGATGGCGCAGACGCAAGCCAACAATACGAGCACTGGACACGAAGAGCAGGATAGCATATAATCATCGTTAATTTTTTGTATGATCAAATCCATGAATATAGCTAGACACGGTAATTGGTAGCAAATTCAATAAATTCATAGCGAATAATCTCAACACCACGCCTAGAGGTGCGCTTTGACATTAAAGAAGCGTACTACACTGCAAAGGCCTAACCGTCCGCACCTTAACACGCGCCCTGCCACTTATAGCCATTTACAATCCAGTCTTTGTATTCCGGCACGTCAGCGGTTGTTGTTGCAGTGAGTGATACCGTGCCGACGAGCTCACGCGGCGGAACGACTACCAGCGCACTTCCTATCGGCACAACTCCGCCCGCGCCTTGTCCAGTTATAACCCATCGGAACGCGCTTTCGTGGTTGCCGAGATTTACCGACGACGTGGGCTCGCCATGATCCGCAACGTAGTTTGGCAATTTGACCCGCCAATGTAAGGATCAAGCGCCCCCGTCATGCGCTGCGCCTGTGCGGCCGCCGCGCACCCGCCGAGCAATGGGAGGCACGCGACTACCAGAGCAGGCCGGATTGACGCCATTGCAGTCCCCAGACCTTAAGACCGGCTTCGTTCTGGTGTATTGGGTTGAATTGTCGGACATCCGTCAAGAATTGCAGACTAACGATCGAGCGCCGAGACGCGTTCTTGATGGAATGGGAGCGGATACATGGCTGATCTGAACGAGGGGCAGGCTGAAACGCGCGGAAGCTCGCGGTCGCAAGACGCTCGAGACCGAGCCGCGGGCCGCCGCCGCCCACTACGACGCCGCCACCGGCCGCGTCGTCGTGGATTTGGCCAACGGCTGCGCCTACGCCTTTCCCACCCGGCACATCCAGGATCTTCACGACGCGAGCGGCGAGGATCTGCCAAAATCGAAGTCGACCCCGCCGAACTCAACCTGCTGGCCGTCTCTGGACGTCGACCTCTATGTCCCCGGCGCTGGTCAGCCGGCATTTTCGGCAACCGCGCCTGGATGGCGCGCGAGCTGGCTGTCTTGCCGGCCGGACAAATCGCCCAAGAAGGCGGCCGCTCCCGCTCCAACGGGCCAAAGGCGGCCGGCCACGCAGGGCGGCGAAGAGGCTGACAGCCGCTCGGTACGCCGCTATGGAGGCTGACCTGGTGGGCAGCGCGGGTTGTGTCATCGCACGCAGGAATGATCGCGCGCGCTCGAATCGGACACATACGATGGATCGGCGCATTGATCAGCGTCTGATAAGGTATCCCTTCTTGGAGCGCGCGGGACTTCAGGCGCATGAGATCGCGCTTGGGGACACGCAAAGGTTTTTGGCGCGCTCGTCGGTCATGGTTGCACGCGCCATCGATTCGATCTCGCGCTTCGCGTGCATGTAGCCGGCTCGACCGGCGCATCGCTGGTCTCGAACGCTTAACCACGCCTTCTCTCGTCTTCGAGCTCCGACCTTTTTCAGGCGTCTTCTTCATCAAACCGTCCGCTATATAATGGGCCTTCAGACGCCGGCTTGGAAAGGCGGTTTTTAATACTATCACTTCAGGCGCGAGCGCGTCCCCTCTCCCGCTGAGCTTGTCAAAGCGTCGGCGGAAGGACAGGCTTTGCTCGCGCGCGCCTTCGCCGCCGCTCTCGCCGGAGCCGGCCGGATGAGCTATGATGGCGCCATGACCCACGCGAAGACCCGCGCCATGCCCTCGCCCTTGCCGCCGACCGAGGCGGAGCTTGCGGAGTGGAATGCGCTTTCCCGCGAGGAACAGGTTAGCCGCTATCGCGAGGCGCTTTCGCATCCCGATTGCGACATTGTGACTGAAACGACGATGGCCGAGATTTTGGCCGAGGCGCAAGCCCGAGTCGCCGCGCGTCGGCGTGGGTAGCTTTCGGCTTTCGGCGTGCTCGCGCACAGGTTCACGAAATCTACGACTACAGCGCCGCAACTTTCGGCAGCTATCAGGCTAACGCCTATCACGCCGGCCTTGAACGGACCTCTCGGCTTGCTCGCCGACTTTCCCCGCATCGGCCAACTTGCCGGCGAACTCGCGCCGGGCCTTCGCCGGTTTCGGTTTCAAGCGCATCATGTCTATTACAACGAGGACGGCGACCGCATCGTGATCCGCGCCGTCTATCACCATTCGCGAGACATAAGGCCGGAGCTTTTCGAGTAGCGCGCATTACGATCCATGGCTGATCTGCGCGAGGAGTAGCTGAAACGGGCTGAGGCGCGCGGTCGCAAAATGCTCGAAACGGAGCCGCGGGCCGCCGCCGCCCACTACGACGCCGCTGCCGGGCGCGTCGTCGTGGATTTGGCCAACGGCTGCGCCTATGCTTTCCCGTCCGCCACATCCAGGATCTTCACGATGCAAGCGGCGAGGATCTGGCCAAAATCGGAGTCGACGGCGCCGGATTCAACCTGCGCTGGCCGTCGCTGGACGTCCATCTCTATGTCCCCGCGCTGGTTAACGGCATTTTCGGCGACCGCGCCTGGATTGCGCGCGACTGGCTCGTTCGGCCGGCCGGACAAGATCGCCCAAGAAGGCCGCCGCCTCCCGCTCCAACGGCGAGCCGGCCGCGCAGGGCGGCGAAGAGTCGACAGCCGCTTGCTGCGCGGGGGGGGGGGGGGGGGGGGGGGGGGGGGGGGGGGGGGGCCGCTCAATCGGATACGTACCGATGGATCAGCGCATTGATCAGCGTCTGATAGGGGATCCCTTCTCGGAGCGCGCGCGACTTCAGGCGGGTGAGATCGCGTTTGGGGACGCGCAGCGAGATTTTGGCGCGCTCGTCGGTCATCGTCGCGCGCGCCATCGCTTCGATCTCGCGCTTGCGCGCGGGCGTTAGCCCGCTTTTGACCGGCGCATCGCTGGTCTTGAAGGCTTGAACGAGCGCCTTCTCCTCGTCATCAAGATGCCGACCGATTTCAGCGTCTTTTTCATTGGATTCATCCGGCAAATAATGGGCCTTCAGACGCCGGCTCGGGAAGGCGGTTTTTAAAACTATCGCTTCAGGCGTGCGAGCGCGTCCCCTCTCCCGCTGAGCTTGTCGAAGCGTCGGCAGAACGACAGGCTTGGCGGCCTTCGCTGCCGCTCTCGCCGGAGCCGACCGGATGAGCTATGATCGGCGCCATGACCGACGCGAAGACCCGCGCCATGCCCTCGCCCTTGCCGCCGACCGAGGCGGAGCTTGCGGAGTGGAATGCGCTTTCCGCGAGGAACAGGTTAACCGCTATCGCGAGGCGCTTTCGCATCCCGATTGTGACATTGTGACCGAAACGACGATGGCGGAGATTTTAGCCGAGGCGCAAGCCCGAGTTGCCGCGCGTCGGCGTGGGTAGCCTTCGGCTTTCGGCGCGTGCTCGCGCACAGGTTCACGAAATCTACGACTACAGCGCCGCAACTTCGGCAGCTATCAGGCTAAGCTTATAACGTCGGCGTTGGACGCACCCGTGGCTTCTTGCCGACTTTCCCCGCACCCCCAACTTGCCGGCGAACTCAGCCGGGCCTTCGCCGGTTTCGTTTAGCCATCATGTCTATTACACCGACCGCGGACCGCTCTTGATCCGCGCCGTCTGTCACCATTGGCCGAAACATAAGGCCAGAGGCTTTTCCATAGCGCGCCTTCCGGGCGCCTCACGATGAGGGTGGGGAAACCCGCCAGACGCCGGAACGCCACCTAGGGAATTCGAATTCGCGTCACTTCAGCAGCACGTAGATATTGACTTGCAGGGTCGGATCATCCGGCCATCCTTCACGTCGTTCGCATATTCCTCGACGAAGGAATCCTGCGCATCGACCCCCTTCTCGTCGAGATAGGCGGTAATCGCGTCATAGGTCGCGTCTATGTCGGCGTATGCGCCTTGGTGCTCGAAGCGCATCGCTTTGCCGCTGGGGGTTTGACCGATCTTCACGGCGTCGGACAGGCTTGATTTTCCCTCCGGCGCCGCCGCCAGCGGATATCCCGCGTGATATTTGAAGCCGGTGTCGTCGGACTCGACAAATACGGCGAGCGGCGCCCCTTCGAAACGAGGCCGGCCTTGTCCATCTCGCGCTTGACGACCCCGAGCGAGCCGAGAATTGCGCTGTAGATTTCGTCCCGGTCCGCCTTGCCCTCGACATAGGCGAAAGGCCGCGCCGGGAGATCGACCGTTTCGCCCGTCGAGCCTTCGCCCGAGGGGGCGGCCTCGGCGGGCTTTGCGGCCTCCGGCGCGGCGGGCGGAGGGTTCGTCGCAGGAGGCGTTCCGGCGGGATTGGCGGCTGGCGCAGGCGATGGAGCCGCCGGCGCTTGGGCCGCGGGGGCGTCGCCGGCGCCTCTTGAGCGAAACCCCTGCAGGGAGCGGCCGCGGCCGCCGCGGCGATCATGCTCGCGACAGCGAAACGAATTAGACCGGATGACATGGCGGCTCAGTCCTCTGGCAGGCAGGCGCGGAATCGCCCGCACGCAGTTTAGAGCGATATCGGCGTCACAAGGAAGAGCGCCCTGCGTCCTGAGTTCGCCGCCGGCGGCGCCGGCCCGCTGCGCGCGGCCCAGCCGGAGCGGCGGTCGGGTCGACGAAGCCGCGGACGCAGCGACCGTCTCCAAACGCCCGGAATTCCGGGCGTTTTGGCGATTTATCGACATTTTCCTTGCGGATTCTCGGAATCTGTGTCATAATGCCTTCTAAGAATGACAAGGCCGCCGAGCGGGCGCAGTTAAACGAGGCAGACATGGAAAACAGGAAGGCTCCCGGCCGAAGCGGCGGTCCGACGCGTGCGAGGCGATGCGGGCGAACCGGGCAGGCAAAAGAAAAAACGCCCTGGGGGGTCCGCGCAAGTCCTTGATAAGGCTCGATTCGGACAAGGAAATCCAAGCTTTTCCCTTGGTTGGATTTGGCCGGGCTTGGCTGGATTTGGCTCAATTTGGCTAAATTTGGATTCGGCTTGGATTTTCCTTGGATAAGTTTCGCCATGCGCTCGTAGCACGGATTTCATCCTCAGTTCGCCGGCCGGCGGCTTCGTCCAGCGCAGCACCGGCTGGCGCGCGGCGCGGGTCTCGTCGAGCCGCCGGCGCGGCGCGTGGACCGGCGCCGCCTGGAACCGCTCGCGCTCGCCGCCTTCGCCGCCATCGCGAGATCGCGCAGCGTCATGATGAAGCAGGTCGAGGCTCGCCTTGGATTCGGACTTCGTCGGCTCGATCAGCATCGCGCCGTGCACGACCAGCGGGAAATACATGGTCATCGGGTGATAGCCCTCGTCGATCATCGCCTTGGCGAAATCGAGCGTCGTGAGCGCCGGTGTCCTTCAGCCAGCGGTCGTCGAACAGCGCCTCGTGCATGCAGGGCCGCTCGCCGAACGGCGCGCTCATCACATCGTTGAGCGAGGCGCGGATGTAGTTGGCGGACAGCACCGCATCCTCCGACGCCTGCCGCAGGCCGTCCGCGCCGTGGCGACAGCATGAAGCGAGCGCGCGCACGAACATGCCCATCTGGCCGTGGAACGCGCACATGCGGCCGAAGGACTGCGCTGCCCTCGGCATGCTCGACCAGCCGAAGCGTCCCGCCCTCGCGCACGACGAAGGGAACCGGCGCGAAGGGCGCGAGCCGCGACGACAGCACGACCGGCCCCGCGCCGGGGCCGCCGCCGCCATGCGGGGTCGAGAAGGTCTTGTGCAGGTTGATGTGCATGGCGTCGACGCCGAGATCGCCCGGACGCGTCTTGCCGACGATGGCGTTGAAATTGGCGCCGTCGCAATAGAAATAGGCGCCCGCCTCGTGCACCGCGTCGGCGATTCCGACGATCTCGCGCTCGAACAGGCCGCAGGTGTTGGGATTGGTCAGCATGATCGCCGCGACGTCGGGCGCGAGCGCGGCGCGCACCGCTTCGACGCCGACGATTCCGTCCTCGCCCGGCGGGCACGGAGCGCACGGAAAAGCCGATCAGCGCGGCGGTCGCGGGATTGGTGCCGTGCGCGGAATCGGGAACCAGCACGACGCGCCGCGTCGCTCCCTCGCCGCGCGCCTCGATCGCCGCCTTGATCGCCATCATGCCGCAGAGTTCGCCGTGCGCGCCGGCCTTGGGCGACATCGCGACCGCGGCCATGCCGGTCATCGTCAGCAAGCGCGTTGGCCAGCGCTTCGATAATCTCGAGCGCGCCCTGCGCCGTCGAGACCGGCTGCAGCGGATGCACGTCGGCGAAGCCGGGCAGGCGCGCCATCTTCTCGTTCAGGCGGGGATTGTGCTTCATCGTGCAGGAGCCCAGCGGATAGATCCCGGCGTCGATCGCGTAATTCTTGCGCGACAGCCGCACGTAGTGGCGGATCGCCTCCGGCTCGGTCAGGCCGGGCAGGCCGATCGCGCTTGTGCGCGCGTGCGGGCCCAGCCTCGACTGGAAAGGCGGCGGCTCGTCGATGTCGACGCCGGTCGCGTCGAAGCGCCCGCTCTCGAAGATCAGCGCCTCCTCCATGTCCAAGCCCGCGATTGCCGGTGAAGGTTCCGCGCGCCGGCGCGGCGGCGTTTCGGGGCGGGTCGGGCGGCCTTGAACGTTCATGGAGGTCGTCTCTGCTCAGGCCTTCATCGCAGGCAATCGGCGAGCGCCTGCGCGTAAGCCGCGCGGTCGTCGTCGGTATTGGTTTCCGTGCTCGCGACGATGATGCAATCGTCGAGCCCGGCCCCGGGCACGAGCCGCGAAACCGGCAAGCCGCCGATCACCCCGCGCCGAGCCAAAGCCTCGACCAGCTCGGCGGCCGGCCGGGGCGTGCGCATGGTGAACTCGTTGAAGAAATGCGCGTTGACCATCTCGACCGCCGGAATTGCGGAGAGCCGGTCAGCGAGCTGCACCGCGTTGGCGTGATTGACTGCCGCCAGGCGCCGAGCCCCGCCTCGCCGAGCAGAGTCAGATGGATCGAGAACGCCAGCGCGCAGAGGCCGGAATTGGTGCAGATGTTGCTCGTCGCCTTCTCGCGGCGAATATGCTGCTCGCGCGTCGACAGCGTCAGCACGAAGCCGCGCCGCCCCTCGGCGTCGACCGTCTCGCCGGCGAGCCGTCCCGGCATCTGGCGCACGTTCTTGGCGCGCGTCGCGAACAGGCCGACGTAAGGGCCGCCGAAATTCAGCGCGTTGCCGATCGACTGGCCCTCGCCGACGGCGATGTCGGCGTCCATCTCGCCGGGCGAGCGCAGCAGCGCCGAGCGAGACCGCCTCGGTGAAGACCGCGATCAGCAGCGCGCCGTGCGCATGGGCGGCGGCGGCGATGCGGCGTCAGATCGCGCGGTTGCCGAAGAAGTCGGGCGTCTGCACGATCACGCAGCTCGTCTCGTCGTCGATCGCCGCGGCGATGTCTTCGCTCGCCTTCGAGGTCCGGCGGCAGGCGCACGATCCTGTCGCCCGCCATATGCGCCAGCGTCGCGGCGACGTCGGCGTATTGCGGATGCAGGCCGCCGGAGAGCACCGCCTTTTTGCGCCGCGTCAGGCGATGCGCCATCAGCATCGCCTCGCCGCAGGCGGTCGAGCCGTCGTACATCGAGGCGTTGGCGACCTCCATGCCGGTCAGCGCCGCGACCTGGGTCTGAAACTCGAACAGGACCTGCAGCGTGCCTTGCGCGATTTCCGGCTGATAGGGCGTGTAGCTGGTCAGAAATTCCGAGCGCTGGATCAGATGATCGACGGTCGCGGGGATGTGGTGGCGATAGGCGCCCGCGCCGAGAAAGAACGGCCCGATCCGGCGGCGACGTTGCGATCGGCGATCGCGGCCATCGCCCGCTCGACCGCCATTTCGCTCTTCGCCAGCGGCATGTCGAGCAGGCCGCGAATCCGCTTGTCGGCGGGAATGTCGGCGAACAGCGCGTCGATGTCCGCGACGCCGATGCGGGCCAGCATCGCCTCGCGTTCGCTTGCGTCGAGCGGCAGATAGCGCATGGCTCAGCCCAGACGTCTTGACGATATTCGGCGTAAGCGGCCTCGTCCATCAGGCCGTCGACCTCGGCTCGGGTCGGCGAGCTTGATGCGAAACAGCCAGCCGCGCCCGAGCGCGTCCTCGTTGATGAGGCCCGGCGTCGACTCGACTTCGGAATTGACGGCGACGACCTCGCCCGAAGCCGGCGCGAACACGTCGCTCGCCGCCTTGACGCTCTCGACCACCGCCGCCGCATCGCCCTCGCTTCAGCGCCTTGCCGACCGGCGGCATCTCGACGAACACGACGTCGCCCAGTTGCTGCTGCGCGTAGTCGCTGATGCCGACGACGCCTTCGCCGCCCTCGACGCGGACGTATTCGTGATCCTTGGTGTAGCGCATCTGCGTCATCATGCGTCTCCCTTGGCTTAGCCGCGATAATAGGCGTGGGGATGAAAGGGCAGCGCGACGACGCGCGCGCTCAACGGCTTGCCGCGCACGACGAGACCGACCGGCGTTCCGACCGCCGCGCATGCGCGCGCGACATAGCCCATCGCGATCGGCGCGCCGACGCTGGGACCGAAGCCGCCCGAGGTGACGACGCCGATCGGCGCGCCGTCGGCGAGCGATCTCGGCGCCCTTCGCGCGCGGGCGCGCGGCCGTCCGGCCGCAAGCCGACGCGCTGGCGGGGCGGCCCATTCGCGAGCGCGGCCTGAATGCGCTTGCGCGCCGGGAAAGCCGCCCTCGGCGCGCCGGCGCTTCTGGATCGACCAGGTGAGCCCCGCCTCGATCGGATCGACCGTCTCGTCGAGTTCGTGGCCGTAGAGGCAGAGGCCGGCCTCGAGCCTCAGCGAGTCGCGCGCGCCGAGGCCGATCGGCGCGACCTCGGGCTCGGCCAGCAGCAGGCGCGCGAAACCTTCCGCCTGCGTCGAGGCGAGCGAAATCTCGTAACCGTCCTCGCCGGTGTAGCCGGAGCGCGAGACGAAGGTCTCGAATTCCGCGAGCCGCGCCGGCCGCGCGCTCATGAACGCCATGGTCTCGAGCCCCTCTCCGGGAGCGAGGCGCGCCAACGTCGCGGCCGCCAAGGGGCCCTGCAGCGCGATCAGCGCGGCGTCGGCGAGCGGCGTCAGGCGGACGCTGCGCGGGCAAGGCCGCGCGAATAAGCGCGAAGTCGACGGCCTTTCGCGCGGCGTTGACGACGAGCCTCAGCGCGCCGTCCGCGCCGGGCGGGCGGGTCACCATCAGGTCGTCGACGATGCCGCCGTCGTCGTTGAGCAATTGGGTATAGCGCTGGCGGCCGGGAGCGAGACTGAGGATGTCGGCGGGGCAGAGCGTTTCGAGAAAGGCCGCGACGGTTGCATGATCGGGGCCCTCGATCAGCGCCTGGCCCATGTGCGAGACGTCGAACAGCCCAGCAGATTTGCGGGTGTGGAGGTGCTCGGCGAGGACGCCCGCAGGATATTGGATCGGCATGTCGTAGCCGGCGAACGGCGCGATGCGCGCGCCGAGCTCGACGTGCAGGGCGTGGAGCGGGGTCTTCTGGTTCGAGGCTTCGTTCATGGGCCCGCCGGTCGTGAACAAGCGCCCGCCGCAACGCCACGCCGCGGGATTGCGGCTTTGGCGCTCGCGGACGCCCCCTCTGTCCGATGACCTGAGAGATTTCCCGCTTCGCGAGCGGTTACCCCCGTCGGTGGGCGAACGCCTTGACGGCGCGCGCCGCTTTCCAGAGCGTCATCACCCGAGCGGTCCCTTGGCCTGAGCGTTTCCGGGGCGGTTGCGCCTTCGGCGCCGGCGACGAAACGCCGGACTCTTCCGCGAAGTGTCTTCGACTGACGATGCGAGGTAGCCTGACCGACCGCGCGTTGTCAACGGAGATGCGTACTCGCGTGCGTTCGCCTAGCCCGACGTCTTCTGCTTCTTCTGCTTGTGGCGCGTCGGCGACGGGCCGCCAGTCCCGCCTTCGAAGCCGACGCTGATGGAATAGAGGTCCGCCAGCTGAAGGGTCGTAAGCGGCAGCGGGATCGGATCGGTCACAACGCGAAAAGGCCCGGCGGCGACCCCGTCCGTCGTCGCCTGCGACCTGATAGGTCTGCGAGAAGACCTGCGTCTTGTCGCTGTCGCGCGTCACCGTGATCTTCAAGGGCGCGCTGAAGGTTCCGGCCGAACCGGCAGGTCCGATCACCACCTCGCCTGACACTCCGATTTTGAGACCGGCTTGCCCCTGCCCGGCGGGATCGCATTCGCGCGCCGTGTCGCCGATGTTGAACTGATAGCGCACCTTGGCGTTCTCCGGCCCGCCGACGCGCAGCGCAGCGCCGCCGTCGGCGATATCCACTTCCGGGCAATTGATGTCCTGAGAGGCGACCGGCAAGAGGATTGGCTTTTCGCTTGGATTGGCCGCGGGCTGCCCCGCGGTCGGCCGCGGGTTCGCCCCCAAGTTGAGGGCGTCGACGTTCGGGTCCCGATTGGCGAAAAAGCCGCCGACGGTGCTGCAGCCCGCAGGGACGCCGAGCGCGGTCGAAAGAAGCGCGATGCGAAGAAGCGTTGCGCGAATGATCATTGCGGAAGGCTTTGACAATTGAGCGGTCGGGATTCGTTTGAGGGATCGAGCCCGTGCTTACGCCGCGGGCGCCGTCAAGGCAATTGCTCGTAGGCTTCCTTGAAACCGGCTAGCGGCGCCTGCATGCCGACGCCCTGCTCGGGCGTCTGGAAAATTCCCAGCGTCGCGGTCTTCCCGTTCTTAAGCTTGTCGATGAGGCTGTCGTCCATGGCGATCTGGGCGATGCACCCGTTGGGCAGGCACTGCAGGAAGCTTAAACGCCCGGCGTCGGCGTCGTCGATCCGCAAGCCGACTCCTGGAGGCAGCAACACCCCGAGCGGCGCGATGACCCGCATGAGGCGCGCCTTGCGGTCGGCGGTGTTGAGCACGATGATGACCAGAACCAAATTCGGCCGCTCCTGGTCGACGACGCTCTCTACGATCGCACATTGTTCATGAGCGGCGCCGGGCGGCGTTTCGCAGCGCGTCACCCAGTCGCCGTGCTTGTCCTTGACCGCGCCCTCGGACTCGGCCGCGGCCGCCGGAGCGTGGGCGCCGGCGAGGATGAGGGCAAACCGGCAAGAATGCGCAAGAGCGCCCGGTCGCCCTTCGATCGTTTAGCGTCGGCGAAGGCCGTCGTCCACAATGACAAGGATGCAAATCCGTCGATGGGTTGGCTCGCGACAGCCGCGGCGCCGATTGCCCCTATCGCCGAAAACGGGCGCAAAAATGAGGCGGCGGAGCGGGAGATGGTGGGCGCTAGAGGGATTGAACCTCTGACCCCTACCATGTCAAGGTAGTGCTCTACCGCTGAGCTAAGCGCCCATCTCCGAAGGCCTCGAGCAAGCCTGACCGCTCGAGGGTCGGCGGGGTATAGACGCTCGCGCCGCGGCGCGCAATGGGCAGCACCGCCGCCCCTGATTATACTTATTTCCAATGGTAAAATTAGGCCAAGCCCAATCCAAGCCGAATCCAAATCTGCCCAAATCCAGCCAAGCCTGGCCAAGCCCGGACAAAGACGATCAAAGGAAAACCCTTGGATTTCCTTGGCGATTATCACCATTTCCTTGTCCGAATTGAGCGTTTTCAAGGGTTGCGCGGACCCCCCGGCCCGAAATAATTGTCTACCCCTTCTGCGTCTTCAGTGCACCGAACTCCAAAGGGATATGCCCGGGGCGCACGCGCACTGCGCGCTCCTCGTTGGCGCCGGGTCGTCCGATCTGGCTCAGGTCACTCATCCCAATGCCCATTATAATGAGGATTCCTTTTTTTAGCAAGAGATTTTCAAAAAAAGTTATAAGGTGCTGGAAATACGAATAAGTTCGACGGCCCTCACCGTGCTGGCCCGTCTGTCTCGCAGCCTGACCCGCCTCATCGCTGCCGACCGGATTGATGACCTGCGCCCTCGCGACCGCGCCCGGGACGCCGATCCCTGGCCGCGACGTGGTCGCCGGGCGGCGCGCCGAGGAGTCCGCCACTGTCGCTGCGCTCGCCTCGAGCGCAGCCGACGCGGCCAGCGGCGGTGTCTACAGTTGGGCCCCGTCCTCCGAACCGGCGAGGTGAAAGTTCCAGGGTCTGCGATCCTCGGAGAGGGGACGCTCCTTCTTCACGCGCGGTTCTCCTGCCCGCGACGCAGCCACCGCTCGCCGACGGCGCTGGAAGCGTCAGACGTTGTCGTAGCCGCCGCCGCCGTCGTCAAAGGACGAGCCGTCCGAGCCGTCGAAGTTCGAGTCGTCCTGCCGATCGAAGTTGGCGTCCTCGACGCCCGGCGCGCCCGGATCAGACTGCTGGAAGGCCGCGTCGCCGCGGTCGGACGGGCTCTCGTAGTAATTATTGACCGTCTCGGTAACCTCCGGAGCAGCGCCGCCGCCGCCGAACAACCCGGCGCCGCCAAAGCGCTGCCGCCGCCGAACAAGCCGCCGCCACGACCGCCGATCATGTTCTCGAGCGCGTTGCCGAGCACCACGCCGCCGGCGACGCCGGCCGCCGTACGGAGCGCGCCCGAAAGGAAGCCGCCGCCTGCCGGCGCGGCCGCCGCGCCCCAGGGACCGGGTTGCGGCGGTGGCCCGTAGCCGGGGGGCGGGGGCGCGTAGCTCGGCGGGGCTTGCGGCGCGCCGCGCTGATACGCGCTCGCATCGTATCCGCTCGGGCGTTGCGGCGGCGGCGGCGGCGGAGGCGCCGCGCCGCCGCCGAACAGGCTTCGCCCGAGGCTGCCGAGAAAACTGGTCTCCTGCGCGGGCGCGGATGCGCGCGTCTGCGCCTCGAGTTCGGAGATACGGTGGGCGGCGCCTTCGAGAGCCTGCTGCTGCACCAATACGGTCTGGGCGAGAATGTAGGGCGCGAAGGGCTGCTGGCGTACGGCGTCGTTGATGAAGGCGTCCGCCTGCGGGTCGCGTGGGGTCGCCGCGTTGGCGCGGATGCGCTCGAACAGGTCGGCGAGCATTTGGCGTTCTTCCGGGCTCATAGGGGTCTCCCTTCGGGCCATCGGGCCCGCGCCGCGGCATATGGGTTCACAACGCGGCCGTTCCAAGACGGGGCATCAGGAATATTCGCACCGCATCGACGTCTTTACTTCCAACGCGTCTTTCGCGTAGGTCATTTGCGCAATGTCAGCCCCGGACCAGCGCATTGGGTGCTGCGATCGGGGTTTTGTTTGATGTCGCGCGGAGGAGGGTCGGCGATGGCGAATGTCGTGGTGGTCGGCGCTCAATGGGGCGACGAAGGCAAGGGCAAGATCGTCGATTGGCTGTCGGTGTCGGCCGACGTGATCGTGCGTTTCCAGGGCGGACACAACGCCGGCCATACGCTGGTGATCGGCAATAAGGTCTTCAAGCTGGCGTTGCTGCCCTCCGGCATCGTGCGCCCCGGGAAGGTGTCGATCATCGGCAACGGCGTGGTGCTCGACCCCTATCACCTCATCCGCGAGATCGACGCCATTCGCGCCCAGGGCGTGCCGGTCTCTCCGCAAAACCTCAAGATCGCCGAGAACGTCCCGCTGATTCTGTCCTTCTATCGCGATCTCGACGCGCACCGGGAATTGGGCGAGGTCGGCGGCGTGGCCATCGGGACCACCAAGCGCGGCATCGGGCCCGCCTACGAAGACAAGATCGGCCGGCGCGCGATACGCCTGATGGATTTGGCCGAGCCGGAATTTCTCGACGGCAAGATCGCCCGCCTGCTCGCTCATCACGATCCGCTCTGGCGAGGGCTGGGCTTGAAGCCGCCTGCCGCGGCGGACATCAAGCGCGAATTGCTCGAAATCGCGCCACGAGTTCTGCCGTTCATGGCGCCGACGTTCGATCTGCTCGATCGCGAACGGCGCGCGGGCAAGCGCATCCTGTTCGAGGGCGCTCAGGGCGCGCTGCTGGATGTCGATCACGGCACTTACCCCTATGTCACTTCCTCGAACACCGTCGCCGCCAACGCGGCGACCGGTTCGGGTCTCGGACCGCGCGCGATCGGTTACGTCCTCGGCATCGTCAAAGCGTACACGACCCGGGTCGGCGGGGGCCCTTCCCGACCGAGTTGCATGACGAGGTCGGGGCGCGTATCGGCAAGCGCGGCAACGAATTCGGCACGAATACGGGCCGGCCTCGCCGCTGCGGCTGGTTCGACGCCGTGCTGACGCGGCAGAGCGTCAGGATATCCGGGATCGACGGCATCGCGTTGACCAAGCTGGACATCCTGGATGGCTTCGACGAGATAAAGGTGGCGTCGCGTTATCGATTGGACGGCAAGGAGATCGACTATCTGCCCGCGTCTCAGGCCGCTCAGGCGCGCGTCGAGCCGATCTATGAGACCATCGAAGGCTGGGAGGGCGCGACCGTGGGCGCGCGATCCTGGGCTGACTTGCCGGCCCAGGCGATAAAATACGTGCGCAGGATCGAGGAATTAATAGGGGCGCCTGTTGCGTTGCTATCGACTAGCCCGGAGAGAGACGATACGATTCTCGTTCATGATCCTTTTCAAGACTAATTCACCCCTGGGGCTCGGCCGAGCCGGCGTGGATGTGGTGCGTTTCATGGCTGACTACTATTCGCTGTTGTCCCGCGCGGTTTCAAATTTGCCCAAGTCGAGCCCGGCTTCGGCGCGACGAGCGATCTATGACCGCGCACGCAAGGCTTTGATCGGGCAACTGCGGTCGCTGAAACCTCCGCTGCCCGAGAGCGACATCGCCCGGGAGGAGAACGCGCTGGACGCAGCGATCGCCCAGATCGAGTTGGGCTCGGATCGCAAGGAGCAACTCCCGCCTCCGCTCCGCCGACCCAGGCGGCGAGAACGCCTAGCCCGCCGCCGGCGGGCAACGGCGCCGCGATCGCGCCTCCGCCGAAGCCGGCCGCGGCAGGCGCGCCGTCCCAATCCGCCGCTTCCCAGCGCTTCCCGGCCCCCGCGCCGCAAAGCCCGCCGCGGCCGTCGCTGAGCGCCCCCGTTCAATCCGCGGCGCCGCAGCGGCCTCTAGCCGCGGCGCCGGCGTGGAAAGAGCCGGCGGCGAGCGCGGCCGCTCAATCCCAAATCCCGCCGGCCCCAATCCCGCCGCGGGAAGGCCTGCCGCCGTCGCCCTTCCGCCCCACCCCAGCCTGCGCCCGTCGCCGCGGCCATCGAACCGCCGCAGCCGGCTGCCGGATCGAAAGCCGGCCCGGCCGCCGCCCCTCT
>CAVWMS010000012.1:0-79131 GCA_963756185.1 uncultured Verrucomicrobiae bacterium | reverse complement strand
CGGAAGCGAGTGCAATCGCCTATGTCCAGATCAAGCTGGCCGACGGGCGCAAGTTCTGGGGCGCCGCGGTGGATACCAATATCGAGCTGGCGCCGATCAAGGCCCTGCTGAGCGCCGTGAACCGCAGCCTCGCCTGAGGAGGCGCAACGATTTGCCCGCGGCCCGGGGCTTTCCCTGGCCGCGGGCGGACGCCCCCCGGCTGCGCCCTGCAAAATTCTGCGGCCATTTGCGTAAATCTGCGGTTTAATGCCAAAGATCCCCTTGCGCCCTTACGCTCTTTTCAGCGGCCTTGCCGCCCTGTTGCTGGCCCTTTGCGGCTGCGCGAAATCTCCCGCGCCGCCCGGCAACCGCGTGGTCATTGAGTATTGGGAAAAATGGAACGGCTTCGAGGCCGACGCGATGCGGGCGGTCGTGGACGATTTCAACGCGAGCCAGGACCGCATTTACGTCGATTACAGCAGCATTAGCCAGATCGACCACAAGCTGATGCTGGCGACGGCAGGCGGCGTGCCGCCCGATGTGACCGGCGTTTACGCCAAGCTGATCCCGGTTTACGCCGAGAACAACGCGCTGATGCCGCTCGACCGCATGGCCGCCGACGCCGGCATCACGCGGGACAAGTACATCGATATTTTCTGGCGCATGTGCATGCATCGCGGCCATCTCTGGGCGCTGCCGGCCACGCCTGCGAGCATCGCGCTCGTCTGGAACAAGAAACTATTCCGCGAGGCCGGCCTCGACCCGGACAAGCCGCCGCAATCGATCGCCGAGCTCGAGGAAGACAACCGCAAGCTGACCAGGCGTCGTGCGGACGGCAGCCTTGACTCGGTTGGTTTTATCCCGCAATTGCCCGGTTACTGGGATCCGCTTTGGGGCTATTTCTTCGGCGGCGCGCCCTGGAACGGGAGCAACGCCATCACCGCCAACGCCCCGGCGAACATCGCGGCCTATCAATGGATCGAGTCCTATCCGAAGCGTTTCGGCGTGCACGATTTGCTGACGTTCACCGACGGTTTCGGCAATCTCGCTTCGCCGCAAAATCCATTCTTCACGGGGCGCGTCGCGATGGAGATGAACGGCGTGTGGATTTACAATTTCATCAAGAACTACGCGCCGCCCGGCTTCGAATGGGGTGTTGCGCCGTTCCCCACGGCCGACCCGCAGCGGCTCAAGGACGTGGCGATTTGCGAACTGGACGCGCTGGCCATTCCCGCCGGCGCCAAACATCCCAGGGAGGCATTCGAATTCATCAAATATGTGAACTCGCAGGGGCCGATGGAGAAGCTTTGCCTGGGCCAGCGAAAGTTCAGCCCGCTGCGGGAGTGCAGCCCGGACTTCATCCGGGACCATCCCAATCCCTATATCTCCGAGTTTCTCGCGCTGGCCAAAAGCCCGAACGCCTGCTGCGTGCCGCCGCTGGCCACCTGGACCGAGTACGCGAATGACATGAGCGACGCGGTGAACCGCATCTGGACCGGGAAGGCGACCGCCGTCGAGGCGCTCGACGAAGTGCAGCGGCGTGAGCAACCGGAATTCGAGCGGAGCCTCGACCGGTGGCGGCGGCTGGGGCCGGCGCTCACCGCCCAATGGAACAGCCAATGACGCGCAAGGAACAACGCGAATTCAGGACCGGCCTGCTGTTCATCAGCCCGTGGATCATAGGATTCCTCGCGTTCAGCGTTTATCCGGTGGTGATGTCGCTCTATTACTCGATGTGCGATTACTCCGTGCTTGCGCCCGCGGTATATACCGGCGGGGAGAATTATCGATACCTGGTCTCCGATCCGGTTTTCTGGAAGTCGCTCTACAATACCGCTTACTTTGCCGCTTTCTCGATTCCGCTCAACCTGCTCGTCTCCCTTACGCTGGCCATCCTTCTCAATTTTAACATCCCCGCGCGAGGCATCTTTCGCACGATCATTTTCCTGCCGTCGCTGGTGCCGATGGTCTGTCTGGCAGTGCTCTGGCAATGGATGCTCAACGGCGAGCTGGGACTTATCAATAACTCAATCGAGCCCCTGCTGCATTGCGTCAATGAACTCTTTGGCAGCCACCGGTCCCGCCCGACTGGCTCCAGGACGCGCGCTACGCGAAATGGGGCATCATATTCACCGGGCTGTGGGGGGTGGGGAACGCCGTGGTCATCTATCTCGCCGGGTTGCAGGATGTGCCGAGATACCTTTATGAATCCGCGGATATCGACGGCGCCGGTTTCTGGAGCAAGACGTGGCATGTGACGCTGCCCATCCTGTCTCCGGTCATCTACTTCAATGTCATTATTTCGTTGATCGGTTCGCTTCAGGTCTTTGCGATACCCTATGTGATGACCAATGGCGGGGACGGTCCCGACCGGTCCCTGCTGTTCATAGCCACTTATCTTTACCAAAACGCGTTTGACTATTGGAACATGGGTTATGCCTGCGCGATCGGCGTTTTGCTGTTCCTCATCATCGTCGCATTGACTTATGCGGCGACCAGGCTCTCGCGGAAACACATCTATTACGCCGGAAAATGACCATTGGAAAAAATCAACGCTGGGTTACGCCGCTGGCGCTGCTGCTGCTCCTGCTGGCGTCAATAGCCTTCCTTGCTCCCTTCGCGTGGATGGTGTCGACTTCGCTCAAGCCGCTCAACGAAACGATGACGCTGCCGCCGCGCTGGCTGCCGAGCTCGCCGCAATGGCGGAACTATCCGGAGGCCATCGCCGGCATGGGGGATTTCTGGCAATACACGGCCAACACGTTGTATCTCTGCGTCCTTAGCGTGATTGGCACCGTGGCCAGCAGCGCGCTGGCGGCTTACGGTTTCTCGCGCATCGAGTGGAAGGGCCGCGACAAGGTTTTCCTGGTGTTGCTCGGCACGATGATGATCCCGTTTCCCGTCGTCATGGTGCCCATCTTCAGCTTGTTCAAGCACCTTGGCTGGATCGGTTCCTTCAAGCCGCTGTGGGCGCCTTGCTTTTTCGGCGGCGCGTTCAATATCTTCCTTCTACGCCAGTTTTTCCTCGGCATTCCGAAAGATATTTCCGAGGCGGCGCGCATCGACGGCTGCTCGGAGTTGCAAATATTCCTGCGGATTATTCTGCCGCTGTGCAAGCCGGCACTGCTGGTCGTCGCACTCTTCCAGTTCATGTTTACCTGGAATGATTTTCTCGGCCCGCTCATCTATCTTACCCGGCAGCGTAACTTCACGCTCGCGCTTGGCCTGCAAAGTTTCCAGAGCCAGAACGGCGGCACCGAATGGCATTACCTGATGGCCGCCTCGACGCTGGTGGTGCTGCCGGTCGTCGTTTTGTTTTTCTTCACCCAGCGCTCGTTCATCGAAGGGATCGCGGCGACCGGCGGGAAGAACTGACTGCTATTCCGCCTGATGCGCGCGCACCAAATCGCGCACGTGATTGGCCCGCGCCACGCCTGAGAAAACGATCTCTCCCTTGTCCGTCGCGGCGGAACTGAACTCGATGTTGCCCACGCCAAACAGCCCGGAGATGCCCTGCTTGCGGACGAAAATGCTCCGGATGTCTTTGATCCGGATTTCGTCCGAGTTCTTGATGAGCAGGCCCACTTCGATGAGCACCATCCGGTCGGTCACCGTGTAACGCAGGCGGCTGCGGCTGATCGAGATCATCACCAGGATCACGAGCCCGATGCCGCCGGCAATCAGCGCGGCCAGTGTCACGGTGGGATTGCCCCATACCAATGCCACGCCGCCGCCCGCGATGAACAGCAATCCGAGCACCCACGTGCCGAAATAGTTGAGATTCGAGGGACGGCCCTCCCAGAGAATCGTATCTCCGGCCAATGCTGTTTGCGGTGGCGGAGGCGGCGAGGCGGTCGCGGTTTCAACCTGGTCCGGGGGCGGTGGTGAAAAGAGAGAGCCCACCGGTTTCCACGCGGCCAGGCCTTCGTGCCACGCGAGGGTGTTCGGGGGGACTTCGCCGCGGCCCAGCATCTCCGTGACGGCGGATTCGTCGTAGGGACCGTCCTGCCGGCCATCGCGCAACAAATAAATCTCCATAGGGGGACGGCTGCTGATGACGGCATGTTGCCGATGCAGGGTCAAGCGTCGATTCTTCTCCAGTTGGGGCGCATTGGCCGGCGAGGCGCGGCGTCGCCACGATGTCAGTAGTTTGCGGCGTCCTATTTCGCCGCAGCTCGCAGCACCACATTGGGCTCGATGGCGCCCAGGGCGCTGCTCATCGCGTCGTGATACGCGGCGTATTGCGACGGCTCAAAGTGGCCGGCCAGCTCACGGAAGTTGCAATCAATCTCGACGGACGCCGGCTTATCATGCGCCGTCGTCGACCAGGTGGCGAATTCGTTGTGAATATCGGCCGGCGGAATTGACTCCGCCTCGTAACCCGCCGGAACCGCCAGCGCCACTTTGGTTTGAAGATTTGCGGGAAAAGAAATCATGAATGGTGTCTCGCGATTCTCAACCGGCGTGCAACCAATCAACATTTGCTCCCATACCGCCGGTAATTGCCCGATCAAATCATTGCCGACCCGGCGAAACTGGCCCCGGATGACATACTCGGCCTGGATGGCGAGCGGCACATTCGGATCATCCAGGTTGTCGCATTTGAAGTCGCGAATCTCGAGCGCCGGCGCGCTCACTGACATTGCCTGTTGCATGATGGCCTCGCGGTTCCCAGGATCCGAGTGCCGGAGCAGCACCCGCAAGTAAGTGGCGGTAGCCCCGCCGAACTTCACGTCTTCGCGCACCGAGGCGTCCGACTCGTTGAGAATCTCGACGTTGCGTGTGACCGCAATCAGGTTGCTGTCCGGCGGATAATCGGGAATCGCAACCAGGTGCGGCTGAGCGTCATCGAGGACAAAGGCCTGCTTCTTTCCAAGGCCGAAGGGTATCCCGCCGTCCACCGGCGCATCTTTCTGAGTGCAATCGATGAATGTCCCTCCGCGCACGGAAGGCACGTAGACGACGACATGGTCGAACTGGTCCAGCGACGGCATATCCGTCCGCAATTCCCCCTTCGCATTCACCAGCGCCAGTTGCGCCGGAATGCCCTCGGCATCGAGCAGCGCCCGCAGCAGCACCGCGTGGTCCTTGCAATCGCCGTAACGGTTCTGCAGCGTCGTCGAAGGTTTGTTCGGGATGCGTGCGCGCCGGCCAAATTCAATGGCGGTATAAGTGAAATCCTTTTGCATAAACCGCGCGAGCGCCTCGATCTTGTCCGCCGGACTCTTCAGATTGGCTGTTTCTTCGGCTGCCGCCTTGCGCACGTCGTCATCGGGCGCCAGCCGGTCGCGAATCGAGTCGAGGTAATCCTTCCCGACGCTCTTCCACGTCGCCGCCCGATCGCTCAACCAGATGCCGGGCAGGTATGTGTCGAAGCCCGCCTGCAGCGGCTCCCATCGGTAGATGGCCGGCTGCTCGATCGACCACCAGACACCATCCTCGATATTCTGTTCGGTAAGTTTGCCAAGCGTCTCCGATTTGAATGAGTCGCGCGGCGCGCGAACAAATAAGATGCCGCGGACCACGGGGAAAGGCTTGGAAAACGTATGCGAAGAAAAGTGGAATTCATCCGGGTCTCCGATATCCCTGAGGGTGTAAGTCAAAGTAACCTCGCAACCCGGCTGTACTCCCGAGACGGGGACATGGGCTATCTTGTGCTGGCTCGCCTCGCCGCCGGCAACGTCGTCAATGACGTAGTAATCCGACACCGTGCCAGTGGACAACAGGGCGCCTTTGTCATCCTTCACGGTAAGTTCGTTGACATAGATTTCCTGGCTCAGAGGATCGAACGGGATTTCGAATGAGCTGAATGCGGTTACTCCGGATTCGTTCAGGACCTTTATCACACGCGTTTCTGTCGTCTTGAATTCCTTTCCCGGCGCGTACTCGATGCCCGTGGTGCAAACCTCGTAGTAGGCGCCGTATCCGGCGGCCAGCTTCGGATTCGACCCGGATGCGGTTGCGAGAAGGCTCGAGGGAATTGCCACCGGATCGATGGGAGTTTCGAGCGCGGTGTTGCTGCCCTCGCCCAGCATGCCGGAGACCTGGTCGAGAAACTCCTTGAGGCTCGCGTTTCCGGGTTCGAGTTTCTGCGCGGATTCGAGGGCCGCCTTCGCTTCGCGAAAATGCTTCAGTCCAAATTCCGCGCGTCCCTCCAAATAGTAAGTTACGGATGTACCCTGCCCGTTCTCACACAGCCTGGCGCATTGATCGAGCGCTTCGGCGTACCGGCCGGCATTGACCAAAATTTGCGCGAGGGCGACCCCCAGTTGCCGGTCTTCCGGATACTTCTGTTGTTGCTCGTGGAGCGTATCGAGGGCCTGCGCGGTATTTCCCGCTTTCTGGTAAACGTTTGCCAGCAGCACGCGAATCGACACCGAGTCTTCCTGTTCGAGATATTTCCGTATCTGGTCCGTGGCGGCGTCGTACTGCCTGGTCTCCATGAGAAGGTCGATATATGAGGTGAAGTATTCGTCGTCGCGGAATCCGCCGTCAAAGAGCGCGCCATAAGTTGACAGCGCATCGTTTACGGCGCCGGTCTTCGATTCGAGGAAAGCCAGCCGGGCCTTCAACTTATCGGTCGGCTCCGAATTGCCGAGATACGCGCGCAGGTCATCCAGGGCTGCCTTGAAGCGCCCCGTCGCGATGAATGTGTCGGTTACATTGAGCGCATAAGTGGAGTCATATTTGTTGGACCCACGCGCTTCCTTGAAATACTCGAGCGCATCTTCGGGCCGGTTTGCCTGGCTGTATACGATGCCGATCGAATTGAGAAGGCCGGCCCGGGCGTATCTTTCGCGCGTCGTCATCAGGGTGAGGTCCGGCGGCATCGGCGCCTCATCGAAATCCACGCGGCCGATGATGTCGTCGAGCGTGGCATCGGCGCTACCGTCCGTCCGTGTCGTTGTTGCGATCAGCAGGTAAGCGAATCCATGCCCCTTTAGCACCTGGGCGCGGCTGCGCAGTTCGCGGCCACTCGTGCTGGTGCGCGCAAGGGTTAATTCGTAGCCTGCGAGCGGGCCGTGGCGGACATCCTTCTGGTCGAGGACCGAATCACCGGGATATACCGTGGCAAAATGCGCCAGGAACGCCGATGTCAGGGTGTCGAGGTCGGGATCGTGGTTGCCGAGCGCCAGCGGCACGATTTCCAAGAAATCACCGGAATAATTCTGGACCCCGAATTCGGCATCCGGCGCGATCGTCGCCAGGTTGGAAATCGGGCGCGTCCACGGGCTGCCGGCAAGCCTTAAGCCGAAGCCATTGGCCATCGAGCGATAATTACCAACCGCGCCGAAGCCGGCCGCGTGCGCCTGCCGTTGCGGATCGATGAGCTGGAGATTCTGGAAAAGCGGCATCGCCTCACTGTCGAGTTGCAACCGGTTGCCGCTCTCCGCCCATGCCGTCAATTGATAGACAAATCCGTTGCGGAGGCCGATCCATTGCACGTAGGAAAAATTTTTGCCCAGGACCCCCGCGTCGTAATCGAGGCGGACGCCGTTGATCCCATTAACCAGGATCGGCGCCTGGCCCAGGAAATTCACGGACGAGGCGGCGCTCTGCGTGTGCGCCTTCGCCAGTGCGAGCATCGAATCGAGGGTCATTGTCGATTCCATGCCCGGTTTCTCGGCGACGATTGCGAAAAACATCGCCGGATTTGCCCGCGTCATCATCAGCGCCGCGCCGGGATTGAATTTCGCAGCGTCCGGGACGCGCACCCAGGGCGGCGGGGCGGAAAAACGGAAATTCAGATCCTCGGAAACGAACGGTGTCTGACTCGCCTGCAACCGGGCCTTCACCAGAAGCGCCCGGTTTCGCGCCGCGAGAAAAGCCGGCACTGCCAGGATCATCAATAATCCGATAAGGATCAGCGTCGCGATAGCCCGCTTCCGTCCGTGCCGATAATGCCGGCGCCGGTACTCGACCAATCCGATGATTGCGAGCACGACGCTCGCAAGCATCAAGCCGAACATGATCAGGCACAAAAATAAGAACGCGGCCCGGTCCATAACCTCCGACTGGGAAACGAATGTGCTGAGCTGACCGAGGAGGATCGACAAGAGAAACAGGTCGAAGGCGAGCAGGCATTTCTTGTTCGCGCTGCGCCGCTTGAAACCGGGCGCGGTCAAGACCAGGACAAGGATCGGCCCGACAATGAAAAGGATCCTTCCGAGGAGAATGCCCAGCATGTAGGAGTCGGAATGTTGCATTACCGTGCGCTCCTGGCCGGGTGTTGGGGAAGAGGGGTTGTCATCGTATCACGGCCTGCCGGAGCGCGCTATTGGTTACCCCTCGAGCAACTCCGAACAAGCCGATTGCCTATCAGCAACGTACGCGTTTGTCCAAGGGAAAGGGCTTGCTTCCTCGCATGCCGCCGGTCGCGACGCGACTCCGGCTTTGCCATCGGGTTGCGGCGCGGTTAATGAATGAGATCATGAAACTCCAAAATAAAATCGCGGTCATCACCGGCGGCAACAGCGGCATCGGCCTGGCCGCGGCGGTGGAATTCAAGGCCCAGGGCGCGCGGGTCGTCATTATTGGGCGCAACGCCGAAGCCGTGTCGAAGGCTGTGGCGGAAGTCGGCGGCGACACGCTGGGATTCACCGCCGACGTCGCGCGCGTCGCGGATATCGCCCGCGCGTTCGACGGCATTCGCGAGCAGGCGGGGCGCGTCGACGTTCTCTTCGTCAACGCCGGCATCGCCAAATTCGTGCCGGTGGCCGATTCCACGGAGGAATTCTACGACGAGATAACCGATATCAACCTAAAGGGGGCGTTTTTCACCGTGCGGAGCGCGCTGCCGCTTTTGTCCGAGGGGGCGTCGATCATCTTCACCTCGTCCGTGGCCGCGCATGTCGCGGTCCCCGGCGCGAGCGTCTATTCTCTCACCAAGGGCGGCATGAATAGCCTCGCGAAGGTGCTCTCGGTCGAACTCGCCCCGCGCAAGATTCGCGTGAACATCGTCAGCCCCGGACCCATTTCCACTCCGATCTTCGATAAAATGGGGATGACGAAGGAGGCGATCGATCAACTGGCCGTCGAATTCCAGGCAAAGATTCCGCTCGGCCGCTTTGGCGAGGCGTCCGAAGTGGCAAAGGCGGCCGCCTATCTTGCCTCCGATGACAGTTCGTTCGTAACTGGCGCCGAGATATTCGTGGATGGCGGGTTGATGCAGGCGTAATCGGCCTACGCCGCCGTCAAAACCCCGTCCACTTTTTCCGGTTCCACTTCCGGCGCGGCGCCGCGCAAGGCGTCGCGCAGGAAGGGCGCGGTATGGCTTGCCTTGCTCCTTGCGACCTGCTCGGGCGTTCCGGCGGCAACCACGTTGCCCCCCGCGTCACCGGCCTCGGGCCCGATGTCGATCACGTAATCGGCGTCGGCGATCAGGCTGATGTTATGCTCGATTACGACGACCGTGTTGCCGTCGTCCACCAGCCGGTGCAGCACCTTCAGCAAATCCTGCACGTCGGCCATGTGGAGCCCGATGGTCGGCTCCTCGAGCAAATAGAGCGTCGATTTCGGCGTCCGCTGCTTGCGGATGCGCGTCGTCTCCGCCACGCCGATGCCGCGCGTCAATTCCGTCACCAGCTTCAGCCGCTGGGCTTCGCCGCCGCTCAGGGTCGGGCTCGGCTGCCCCAGCTTCAAATATCCGAGCCCCGTCTCGACCAGCAGCGCAAGCGGGCGATGAATCCGCGGATTCGCGCGGAAAAACTCCGCCGCCTCCTCGAAGGTCAGGTCGAGCACGTCGCCGATGCTCTTTCCGTTGTAGAGGACCTCGAGCGTCGGCGCGTTGTAACGTTTGCCGTGGCAGTCACCGCACGGAATGTAACTCGCCGGCAGGAAATTCATCTCGATCTTGATGACCCCCTGGCCGCCGCACGTCTCGCAGCGCCCGCCTTCGTTGTTGAATGAAAAACGCGACGCCGTGTAGCCGCGCATGCGCGCCGCGGGCACCTGCGCGAATTGTTTCCGGATTTCGTCGAAGAACCCGATGTAAGTGGCCGGCGTCGAGCGCGAGGTCTTCCCGATGGGGCTCTGGTCCACCTCGTATACGTTCGCCAGATGCTCCGCGCCCTTGAGCTCCTCGTACCCGCGCACCGGCGCGCCGTTCTTGCGCCGGCTGAGCGCCTGCTTGACCGCCGGCTGCAGCACCGAGCGCATCAAGGTGCTCTTGCCCGAGCCGGAGATGCCGGTAATCACCGTAAATCGCCCGACGGGAAATTGCACGTCGATGCCCTTGAGGTTGTTTACGCAAGCGCCGGTGACCTCGATCCATTGCCGCACATTCTTGAGCGGGCGGCGCTCGCCGCGCGTGGGTGCGCCAGCGGCTCGCGCAGGCAGCGCCCGGTCGCGGAACGCGGGTTTTTCAAAATCGCCGACATCGGGCCGACGCCGACGACCTCGCCGCCGTGGCAACCGGCGCGCGGGCCCAGGTCCACGATGGTATCCGCGCGGCGCATCGTATCCTCGTCGTGCTCGACTACGACCAGCGAATTGCCCTTTGCCTTCAAAGTATCGAGCGTGTCGAGCAGCGCCTGGTTGTCGCGCGGGTGCAGCCCGATGGTTGGCTCGTCCAATACATAGAGGACGCCGCGCAGATTCGATCCCAACTGCGCCGCGAGGCGGATGCGCTGCGATTCACCCCCGCTCAGCGTCTTGGCCGAGCGGCTCAGCGCCAGGTAATCGAGCCCGACCCGCGCCATGAATTCCAGCCGTTGGCCGATCTCCGGCAAAATGTCCGCGGCGATGAGGCCCTGATTGTTTTCAAAGCGAAGCTGCCCCAGCAGCGTCCGCGCGTTTCGGACCGATTTCGACGTGATGTCGTCGATGGTCCAGTTGCCGATGCGCACGTTGCGCGCCACGGCGTTCAGCCGCGAGCCCTTGCACGATGGGCAGGTCACCGCCTCGCCTTCGTCCAGCCATTCGTGCTGGCGCTCCTCGTCCAGTTCCGCCTCGAGCGCGCTCTCGCGCTCCGGGGTTTCCGCCGCGTCCCAGACCTCGCCGAAGCCGCGGCAGACCGTGCACCAGCCATGCGGGGAATTGAATGAGAAGAGGCGTGGATCGAGTTCCTCGAACGCCTCGCCGCACTTCGGACAATTCATTTCCGTGCTCAGGATGGTCGAGCGGCCCTTCGCGTCCAGGAGCCGCGCCGTGCCCTTGCCGATTTCGAGCGCGCGCTCGACCAGCGGGCGCGCCTGCGCCTCGTCCTTCGCCTCGCCGATCAGCACGTCGATGGTGTGCTCGCGGAAGCGCTCGAGCTTCTGGAACCCGTCCGCTTCCACGAAATGCCCATCCACCAGCAGCGTCTCGAAGCCGTGCCGCACCGCCCATTGCGCCACCTCGGTGTGAAATCCCTTGCGCGCCTTGACCAGCGTCGCCAGCACCTTCACACGGCCCGCGCCGGCCAGCCCCTCCGCCTGCGCCACGATCGACGCCGTGCTCCGCCCCTCGACCGGCGCCTTGCATTTCGGGCACCATTGCGTCCCCAGTTTCGCGAAGAGCAGCCGCAGGAAATGATAAACCTCCGTCACGGTCGCGACGGTCGATTTTCCGCCGCCGCGCGTGACGCGCTGCTCGATGGCGACGCTCGGCGGCAGGCCGGTGATCAAGTCGACATCCGGTTTCTCGAGTTGCTCGACGAATTGCCGCGCGTACGGCGACATGCTGTCGAGGAAACGCCGCTGACCCTCCGCGAACAGGATGTCGAATGCCAGGGTCGATTTGCCGGAGCCGCTCAACCCCGTGACCACGACCAACTGGTCGCGCGGGATCGTCAGCGAAATGTTCTTGAGGTTGTGCTCGCGCGCGCCGCGAACCTCGATTCCCGTCGAGCGCGCCACGCGCGGCGCCGGCGCCTCGGCCACCATCAAAAGCTCTTCCTCCTCGTCCGCGTAAACCACGCCGTTCTTTTGCCCCGGCGCAGCCAGCGTATGGCGCAGATAGCGTCCGGTATGCGAACTCTCGTTCGCCGCGATTTGCTCCGGCGTGCCGCTGGCCACCACCAATCCGCCCGCCTCGCCCGCCTCCGGGCCGAGATCGATCACATGGTCGGCGCACTTGATGACATCGAGGTTGTGCTCGATGACCACCAGCGTATTTCCCTGCGCCACCAGCCGGTCGAACACCTTCACCAGCAGCGCGATGTCATCGAAATGCAGCCCGGTCGTCGGCTCGTCGAAAATCAAAAGACTATCCGTCGACGCCTGGTTGGTAAGATGGCCCACCAGCTTCAGCCGTTGCGATTCGCCGCCCGAGAGCACATTGAGCGGCTGCCCCAGCCGCAAATAACCGAGCCCCACTTCCTCGAGGACGCGCAGCGGCTCGACCACTTTCTGGCAATGCCGCGCCTGGGCCGCCCCCGCGCCGCCCAGCTTATGCGCCTGCGCCCCCAGTTCCGAGAAAAATTGGATCGCCTCCGTGACGGTGCTTTCGAGCACGTCGTGGATCGACTTGCCGTTCACCTTGATCTTCAGCACGTGCGGCTGGTAGCGCTTGCCGTCGCACTCCGGGCAGCGGACAAAAACGTCGCTCAGGAACTGCATCTCCACCTTCTCGAAGCCGTTGCCCGCGCACCGGTCGCAGCGTCCCTTGCCCGAGTTGAATGAAAACGAGCCGGCACTCAACCCGGCCTCGGCCGCCTCCGGCTGCTGCGCGAAGATTTCGCGGATCTGGTCGAATGCGCCGAGATAGAGCGCCGGGCTCGACCGCGGGCTGCGCGAGAGCGGCGATTGATCCACCAGCACCATGCTTTCGATCCGCTGCGTGCCGATCAGCTTCGAGCAGAGCCCCACCAGCGCGTCGTCCGCGCCCACTCCGCGCTGCGCCTGGAAATTCGCGTAGAGCACATCGTTGACCAGCGTGCTCTTGCCCGAGCCGGACACGCCCGTCACGCACGTGAAAAGCCCCAGCGGAAACCGTACGTCGATCTTTCGCAGGTTGTGCTCCGCCGCGCCTTTGACCTCGAGCCAGTGCTTCGGCGCGCGCCGGTTTTTCGGCACCGGAATCGATTTGCGGCCCGTCAGGTAATCGCCCGTCAGCGATTCCGCCACGCGCCCCACCCGGGCCACAGGCCCGTTGAATACCAGGCCGCCGCCCGCCTCGCCGCGTCCCGGCCCCAACTCGATCAGGTTGTCCGCCGCGCGAATCACCGTTTCCTCGTGCTCGACCACCAGCAGCGTGTTGCCTTTGTCGCGCAGGCTTTTCATCACGCGCACCAGCCGCCCGATGTCCCGCTGGTGCAGCCCGACGCTCGGCTCGTCCATGACGAAGAGCGCATTCACCAGCGACGCGCCGAGGCATGTCGTGAGGTTCACCCGCTCCACCTCGCCGCCGCTCAGCGTTTTGGTGGCGCGGTCGAGCGTGAGATAGCCCAGACCCACCTCGACGAGGTAGCGCAGCCGCGTCTCGACTTCGGCGCGCAGCATCTCGGTGTTCGGGTCCTCCTTCGGGATGGACGGCTTCAGCATCGCGATCGAGTCCGCCAGCTTTTCCGCCGGCATCGCCGCAAGCTCCGGCAGCGTCTTGCCGCCCACGCGGAAATTGAGCGTCGCCGGCTGGTAGCGCCCGCCGTGGCAATCCGCGCAAAGTGTGTAGCTGCGGTACCGGCTCAGGAGCACCCGTACGTGCATCTTGTAAGTCTTGGTTTCCAGCCAGTCGAAAAAACCCTTCACGCCATACCAGCGCCCGTCGTCCGCCAATTCCTCGGCGTTCACGCCGCCCGCCCGTTTTTCGCCGAAGATGACAAAATCCTGGTCCGCCGGCGGCAACTCCTCGAACGGCGCGTGAATATCGATCTCGCGCTGCCGGCAGGCGCGCAGCAGGTCGTGCTGGCATTGCGCGCCGTTCTCGGTCTGGAACGGCTTGATGGCGCCGTCGGCAATCGACACCGCGCGGTCGGGGATCGCCCGGTCCAGGTCGATGCCGATGCTGCGCCCGAAGCCGCGGCAGGTCGGGCAGGCGCCCAGTGCATTGTTGAAGGAAAAAAGCCCGGGTGTGGGCGGTGCGATCTCGATGTCGCAATGAGGGCAATGCCAGCCGGTCGAGAAGGGCAAAATCTCCGTGTAATCGGAAGATGCCTGCCTCGCATCCGCCGGAATCACCGCAAGCTGGCCCCGCCCCAGCCGCAGGGCCGCTTCGATGGCCTCGAAGAGCCGCGTCCCGTTTCCCTCGGAGATCGTCACGCGGTCCTGGATGACCCGGACGATGGCAGGCAGCCGTGTCACCTCCGGCGGCTGGTCGGTGCGATGCGCCGCGCCGTCGAGCCAGACCCGCAGGTAGCCTTGCGAGCAGAGAAAATCGAAGAAGTCCGCCGGCTTCGTCTTTGCCGGCACCGGCACGCCGAAGGTGATGAGCACCGCCGGGGCGTCGCCATTCTTTTTCTTCGAGGGTTTGGCCGATGCGGTCACCTGCTCGGCAATCGACCGGGCCGTCTCGATGCGGATTTCCCGCCCGCACTCCGGGCAGGACCCCTTGGCCAGCCGCGGCATCAGGATTTTGAGGTAATCGTTGATCTCCGTGATGGTCCCGACGGTCGAGCGGGTCGATTTGACATGGTTGGCCTGCTCGATGGCGATGGCCGGCGGGATGCCGTAAATGGCGTCCACCTTCGGCTTGTCCATCCGCTCCATGAATTGCCGCGTGTAGGGGCTGAATGTCTCGACGTAGCGCCGCTGGCCCTCCGCGTAGATCGTGTCGAAGGCCAGGCTCGATTTTCCGCTCCCGCTCGGCCCGGAGACGACGTTCAGTTTCCCCAATGGAATATCCAGGTCGAATCCCTTCAGGTTATTCTGGCGGGCACCGCGAATCCGGATGGAATCGCTCTCGGCTGGGAAGGGCTCGGGCGTTTTCAAGGGACGGCAAAGCTCGCGCACGTGAAGCCCCTTTTCAAGCATCCGCAAGCGGATAGGCGCATCTCCCTCACCCGCAACGGCTCAGACAGCGCATTTTTCGGGATATGCCGAAACGTGATTTCCCCACCGCCGTCCGTACTGTAAACTCCTCAAAGGATGGATCATTCCCAAAACGCCGCCGCTCTCGACAGGGAGACGATTCTCAAGGCGCTTTCCGTTCTGAGCGAAAAGCTTCATGCGGAGGGTGTAATAGGCGAGATCTGCCTGTTTGGCGGGACCGCCATGATCCTCGCCTTCAATGCCCGCCTGTCCACCCGCAACGTCGACGCGGTCTTCCAGCCCCCGGAGGTAATTCGCAGCAAGGCCCGGGAAATTGCCGGGGAGATGAATCTGTCCGCCGATTGGCTCAATGACAGCGTGAAGGGTTATGTCTCGGCCAGTCCGCAATACACGAGCGACGGCCTGCCCCAGATGCCGAATCTGCGCGTCATCCGCCCCACCGCCGAATATCTGCTGGCGATGAAATGCATGGCATCCCGTTCTGCTTCCTATGCGACCAAGGGCGACCGGGACGACATCCTCTTTTTGCTGAATCACCTCGGCCTCCAGAATTCCGAAGGCGTTTTCGCCATCGTTGAGAAGTTTTACTCCCGGGATCACATTCTGCCGAAGACCTACTTCCTGATCCAGGAACTGCTCGACCAGGGAACCTCACGTCCATGAGAGAGTCGCCCAGGCCGAAGACCCTCGCGGAAGTCGCTGCCATTGGCCGCGACGAGGAGAGGCTCAGTTTCGCGATTCGCGAATTCCTGGACGAATTTTATGCCGAGCCGCTGCCGGAGCGGCTGGAAGAGGAGCCGCGTTCGCTGACCACGACGCTGCATGATGACGGCCTGGCCGACGCCTACCTGGCCGGCATCGCCGATCATCTTTCCCGGCAATACAAATTCAGCCCGCCGGCCTGGATCGCCGGCCCGAACCGCATCCTTGCAAATCCATGGTTTGCCATGAAGTCGCATGGGGGCCGTATGTGCATGCTCATCGAGAGCCCGCCCGCCTTCCGTGAGCGGAACATTTTCGTTTCGGCAAACGCCCTGAACCGGGCGTGAATTCGCGGTTTTCTTCAATTTGCGGTCGAGTTGGCCTTTATCCGCGCTTCCGTTTCGTCCTTCAAGGCATGCAACTCTTTGTCCTTGGGAAAAATCGATAGCGCCAGATCGAGCAGGCGGGTGTCGCCGGTATCGAAGTGGGCGCTGCCGACTTCCTTCCCGGACTGTAATACGGCGACATCGCCGCAGCGGTAACAGATTAAGAGCGTCACCTTCCCCTGGGGAGGATCGTCGAACGTCAACTCCACGCCGGGCTCGATGGTGCACTCGTCAACGTTATCGACATAGGTTCTGCGGTCTGTCAGGAGGGTCTTCGCCTGCTGCACGATTTTCGGATCGAGCTCGAACGGTTTACCCAGTTCGGCTACGGGGACGCGGCCGAGCCAAGGCTCCTCCTTCAGGCGCACTGCCCGGACATTCGGCGCATTGCGTATAACGCCAAAAATTCCGGCGCCCCCGAAATCACGCGTGAAGTCCACCTCAGAAGGCCAATTTGGCTCTGGTTCCCCGGCATGTATCGCGAAGCCAATGCAAAGAAGACAGACCAGCGCCCAGACGGTTTTCACAGTGCGATGCTGGACCCCTCTGATGCGGGAATCAAGACACCCCGGCATATCGCCCGCGCATTTGCCGGGATAGCCACCTGGGATGGGGCGACCTGCGATTCGCCCCTATTTTCTCTTCAACGTCGCGGAAAGCTTGCCGACGCGCTGGCGCATGATCTTGCCCATCTTGAACTTAACGGTCGCCCGCTCGGGAATCTTGAATTCGCTGCCGGGCACGTTCGGGTTGCGGCCGACTCGGGGCTTGGTCAGCTTGACCTCGAAAATGCCGAAGTTGCGGAGCTCGACGACGTCGTTCTCCGAAAGGGAGTCCGTGACAAAGTCGAGCGTCTTCTGGATTACGTCATAGACCTGATGCTGGACCATGCCGGTTTCGTTCGAGATTTTCACCACCAGGTCTCGTTTCGTGAGCGTTGCCATTTTTCAAATTATCGAAGCTCGAAGCCCTCGCAAGTGCCTTTCTCAAAAGAGATTAGTGAATTTTTGGCTTTGGCGGATAGGTCTCCGGGGCGATTTCGCTAGGCGGTCTTGAAATGGGTTTTCGCAATTTTACGTAGAATTTCCGGCCCCGTGGGCCGCAACCAGGTCGGTGGCCATCTTCTTGACCTGCGCCGAGGCTCCCCGGAGGAAGGCCTTGCCGTAACCGGCGCCCGGTTTTGTCCATCCAGTCGATAAAGGCCTCCCGGGCCAGAATGGAGGCCGCGGCCACCGCGGGGTCGGATTCGGCCTTCGTGCGCTGCTCGAGGACGATGCCCGGCCCTTCTCCATGAGCTGGCCCGCTCGATGAGCTGCGGCCGGGCAAATTGATCGGAAAGGGCGCGCGGGCAATCGGGGCGCAGCGCGAGCAGGTCCTCGATGGCGCGGGCGTGGCCCCAGGCGAGGAGCCGGTTGAGGTTGCCGAATTTCGCCGACCAGCTCGTTGTACGTCGGCGGGACTGAGAGGAGCACCTTGTTGACCGCGCCAGGGGTGTTGCGGATGGCGGTGGCCAGGTCGCGGATTTTTTTGTCGGACTTGATGTTTTTGCTGTCCTGGACGCCGATTTCCATGAAATGGCGGGCGATGCCCGGCATCGTATAGACGCCGGCGATGACCAGCGGGCCGAAGAATCTCCCTTGCCGCTCTCGTCGATGCCGAAGTGCGGCTCGAAACGCTCGGGGTTGTGGACTTCCTCGTAGCCGAGCCGGGCCTCGCCAAGGACTTCGGGTTCGAGGGTGAATTGGACAAATTCGTCCGTCCCTTTGCCCTGGATCACGACTTTTGGGCCCTTTTCGTAAACGGCGATAGTGAGTTTGTTTTTCTGGGCGTAGAAAAGGGTGTAGGGCTTGGGCGTGAATATCCAGTCCTCCCGTTCGAGGATGGATTTGAGCTTCGGTCCGCCTGCGGCGCGGTGAGCGGGGAGGTATAGAGGGTGATGGGCTTGTCCGACACGATGAAGGGAAAGAGGAAACAGCAGAAGGGGCACTCACCAAGGACGCAAAGGCGCAAAGGGGGATGGGAGGAGGAATTTCGGGAGCGGGTCACGGCCTGGTTTGCGCGCGAATGGGCGGGACCTGCCCTGGCGGCGGACCGCGGACCCTTATGCGATCCTCGTTTCGGAAATCATGTGCCAGCAGACGCAGGTTGGGACGGTCCTGCCGTATTTCGAGCGATGGATGTGGCGGTTCCCGGATTGCCGAGACGCTGGCGGCGGCAACGGAGCACGAGGTGATGTCGCTATGGCAGGGCCTCGGCTATTACTCCCGGGCGCGAAACCTGCACGCGGCGGCGAAGTCCGTGGCCGCGGCGGGGGAGTTTCCCAGCGGATCTCGAGGCAATTCCGGGCGCTGCCGGGCGTGGGGCGTTACACGGCGGGGGCCATCGCGGCATTTGCCTATGACGAGCCGGCGGCGCTGGTGGATGCGAATATCGCGCGGGTTCTCGCCCGCCTCTTCGCGATGCGGGAGGCCATCGATGGCCCCCGGGCTTGGCGCGAGTCTGGGAGCAGGCCGAGGCGCTCCAGCCGGCCCGAGGAGCCCGGCGGCCGCGCATTCAATGCGGGCCTCATGGAAATCGGCGCGCTGATCTGCACCCCGCGCGCCCCGCGATGCGGCGTCTGCCCTGTGGCGGAGTATTCTGCGCTGCCGCGCCGCCGGATTGCAGGAGACGCTTCCCGTGAAAAAACCGCGCCGCCGCACCGTGCATCTGACCGAGCCATGCGCGCTGTCATGACGCGGAACGGCGCGTCCTGCTCGAGCACCAGAACGGCTCGCGCTGGCGGGGCCTTTGGAAATTGCCCGCGCTCGCCCGCATCCCGGAAATTCCGCCGGATCTGGTCATCGAATATCCCTTCACCCATCACAAAGTTACGCTTGCCGTGTACCGGCGCGGCGCGCCGCGAATGGTGAAGCAGGGCTGCCAATGGCACGCCATCGAACGCCTGGCCGACGTTCCCATTGCCGCCGCCCACCGGCGTGTCATCGAGCGGCTGCTAATCAACTACTGCTAGGAATTTGCTTTTGCGGGGGCCGCATCGTGGACGGCCGGCATGCGGGCGAGCGTCGAGGTGGGAGGGGGTCCGATGCCTGGACTCGATTATGCTCTGTGGGCGCATGGAAGGGCTGCCAAAGATGTTTGAAAAACCTTGTTTCATTTCAAGAGGAGAAAGCCTACTCTTTTTGCCATGAGCAAGGCAGACAAGACTTTCGAAAAAGTGATGAGCGGGCACACAGACGCCAGTATCTCTTACGACGATCTTTGCTCGCTTTTGGAGCGGCTTGGATTCATCTCCCGCCAGCACGGCACCAGTCACCGGAAATTCCGGCACGGGACCACCTTCCTAAATTTACAGGAAGGCAATGGCGGGAAGGCGAAGCCGTACCAAGTGCGGCAGGTCCGCGAAGCCTTGCAAAACCTCAACCTTAGACCATAATGGAAACGATGAATGATCCGCGAGATTACGAAATCCGCATCTGGTACTCAGCCGTACCCGGTGACGACTGCTATATTGCCCAGGTCGTAGAGTGGCCCGGCATCATGGCCCATGGCGACACCCGCGAGGAAGCGGCGCGAGAAATCCAAGTGGCTCTGGAAGGCGCGCTTGAATTTGCCCATGAGTCCGGCGTAGAGCCTCCGGCTCCATCGCTGACTCATGCCTAGAGCAAAGCCGAAGACTCACGGCGGCGCACGGAAGGGCGCCGGCAGAAAGCCGGGGGAACCAAAAATGGCCGTCATGCTCCCCGTGCGGCTCGTTGCCGCCGCGCGAAAGGAAAAGGCGCGCAGGGAGGCTGGGGCGAGTATCCCTTCGATCCTGACGGAATGGTGCGATGCCGGGCGCCCCGGGTGACTGGCGCCGGTGCCAGTGATTAATTAAAAGCCGCTGAGGTTCTTTTGTTCGTCGCTGGCTTTCTCCATAGCGGCCTTCTGATGAAGTGCGTCCGTGAAGGTGAGTAATGTTGCGGGAAAATCGACTGCTAGGAACCGCTACTGACTGCTACTGCTAGGAATTTGCTTTTGCGCCGGGCGCACCGTGGATGGCCGGCATGCGGGCGAGCATCGAGGTGAGAGGGGGTCCGACAGCTGCGGGGCATGGCGGCGGAGAATGGCCGCCCGGCGCGGTCTTGTCAAGATATGTTGACTGACCCCATTCTCCCCTCATGGGGAGCGCCATCGATCATGCCCTGGCGCAATGGCCCACGCTCCTGGTCTATCTCGACGACGGCCGGCTGGAGATCGACAATAACCTCATCGAAAACGCCATTCGCCCCACCGCCGTGGGCAAGAAAAACTGGCTCTTCATCGGCCAAGCGCAAGCCGGCGAACGCGGCGCCATCCTCTACACCATCATCGAGAACTGCCGGCGGCGCGGCATTGACCCGTACGCCTACCTGCGGGATGTGTTCACGCGCCTGCCCAAGATGAACAACCAGCAGATCCACACCATCACGCCCAAAGCCTGGGCCGCCCTACGGCGCGCCGCCATGCTTCAAGTCGCTGCGTAGAAGTCGTAGGTTCCCCACCTACCAACTCTACAAAATCCTCCAAAGCACCCCGCTTCTCGCCGTTGTCAAGAGGCACCTGGCCGGAGGCTTACGTTGAAGTCGCGCGTCTTACCCGTTTCGAAATACTCCTCTGGGTGAAAATGCCCAATGAAATGGAAGCCCAGTTGCCGGGCAAAGCACTTGCAGAGGGCGGAGCTTTTGCGACGCATTCGGATAAATACAAGGCAAGCTCGCGATAACGCGGCCACTGCTCCCAAGAAGCTTCAACGGCGGCCGATTCTCAGAACAGCAGGCATTTGTTGTGCTATGTTTTATGGCGTCGAAAGGTTTCGGTCACATATTGGGGTTAAACTGAAATACATCCTCAGCAATAACTGCATCGACCTGTATATCTCTCCTTATCTCACGCAAAATGATCCCACGCGGAGTAGTAGTACAGGCACTTCGGAGCAAATAATCGTCGATACTAGCGTAAATTTCCTCTTGATGTCCTTGAAGATCGATCCCGCGAATCAAGTAGCAAAGTACCCCTTCAAAACGGGTTTCAGACAATTCCATGTTTTGCATGCTGGTGACTGACACCGCTCCCATTTCAGGCATAAGCATATTAAAAACGGTTAGAGCGGAGCCCTTCGAAACTCCGGTAGCACCGGCGACAGCCATAAAAAGACTCTCCTGGGGCTTTACACTTCTGGTTTCATCGCCTTCGGTGTATAGAAATGAGTCGTTGCCATCGGACCAGACGACGCGGTGCGTCTTCAAATGACGAAGAGCGGGATACGGATGATGCAACGTCCAATCGAAGCGGAAATAATTTGGACGGCGGAAAAAAGTGGAAAAAATAATCGTATCTGTTTCGTTTTTGTCCGGCCATTCAATCAGTACAACGCCTCGGTCTTGATATGTTTGCATCCTGGAGTATTTATCGAGCATCACCTGAAGAACTGTGTTTGCAGTCATTGGGATAAATGGGCTAAATGAATAAGCTGTAACGCGATGGGGTTTCCGGCCATCTGGTTTTACAACTAATACCAACTGCCTCGGCATTTGCGGAGACAATGATCAAGAGCAGTTGAAGCATCTTTCTCGCATTTACTGCGATAGGGTTCCGGCTGTTTGCCGCAGATGTTATACTCAGCTTACTGCTAGGAATTTGCTTTTGCGCCGGGCGCACCGTGGACGGCCGGCATGCGGGCGAGCGTCGAGGTGAGAGGGGGTCCGGTAGCAATTTCATCGTGCGCTACTCGTTGATGTTTTTCTCTGGATTCAATTCCATGGCGGTGATTTTAGAGAATTGCGAGCGTGGCGCGCAATTCAATTTGCTCTTGCGAATGGCACTGCCCCTGGGCGAAAGGAAGAGCGACATAGTCGTCGAAGTCCTGCGTCTGACCCGCTTTGAGAGCCTTGCCGGCTGAAAGATACCGCAATAGGGAACTTGGTCGACGGGGACCGAGGTGGCGCAAGGGAGCGAAGAGGGAAGATAGACGGGCGAGCGTGTGCGACGCGCTCGAATGAATACGGGGCAAGCTTGCATGAACCAACCACCGCTTCCAAAAAGCTGCTGCGGTGCTGTCTTTTAATAATGGGCATTCGCCGTCCTATTGCTGCCCTGTTTTTAGTTGTCCGATTGCCTATTAATGTAGATATTTGCGTATGTTGGCCGCCAATCAATTACCTTTTCGCCTTCCACGCGCACTTCAAATCCGGAAAAGACATGCGTCTCCCCTGATTTCGGAACAGTATTGTTCAACAGATCATAAATCATCAAATCGCGATTTCCATCCTTTGATATGTATATTGGATCGCCAAAGGTCTTTATTACCTCACTTTTTGTATGTATCGCTTTGAATGCTTGCACAACGGTTGCCTCCGTTTTAGGCGCATCATTGCGGCTACGATTACATGCACTAACGGCTACCAATATAGCCAATAAGGCAACAATTGAAATTCGACTTTGATTTTTACCAGGATTCATATCGTCTCTGTACCTCATCCCAAGTTGACTGCTAGGAATTTGCTTTTGCGCCGGGCGCATCGTGGACGGCCGGCATGCGGGCGAGCGTCGAGGTGAGAGGGGGCCTGGTTTTACCTGAGAAGCGACGAATCGTTGCCAGTTTGTTGCCACTTTTGCCATCGAGCGCAGCCTATTTCTCAGGGTCTTCATCAAGCTCGGCCAGATGATAGCTCGTGCTGCGACCTCCCGCCTCATCCTGCACGAGGATGCTGCGTTCCAGCAATTCCTTGATGTCACGTAGCGCGGTATCTGCGGAGCACTTCGCAAGTTTCGCGTATTTCGAAGAGGACAGCTTGCCCTCAAACCCATCGAGCAGACGGTTAATTACCCTGCGCTGGCGCTCGTTTACGTGAGAACGGTTGATCCATTCCCACAGCCGCGCCTTGCGCAGAGTCCCGGCCAGGCTTTTTTGCGCCTTGTCGATAGCCCGTCCCAGGCAGCCGAGGAACCATTCCAGCCATGGCGTAATGTCGAGCCCCCCGCGCTGGCTCCGCTCCAAATGCGCGTAGTAATCCTTGCGCTCGGTTTCGATTTGCGCCGACATGCTGTAGAAGCGATCAGCCGTACCGTCTGCCCGCGCAAGCGCCATGTCCGCGATCGCGCGGGCGATCCTTCCATTGCCGTCCTGGAACGGATGGATAGTCACGAACCAGAAATGGGCAGTGCCCGCCTTGAGCACCGGATCAACGCCGGTTGCGCTCTCGAACCATCCCAGAAAACGGATCATTTCTGCTTCGAGGCGCTGGGCTTTCGGCGCTTCAAAATGCACCCTCTCATGGCCCATCGGCCCGGACACGACTTGCATTGCGCCGACCTCAGCCGGTCGCCAAGCGCCCACCGTGATACGCCGCATTCCGGTGCGGCCCGTCGGGAAAAGCGAGGAATGCCATCCAAACAGACGTTCTACCGTGAGCGGCTCCGCAAAGCGGCGCGTCGCATCCAGCATCATTTCAACTACACCCTCAACATTGCGGCTGGCGGCAGCAGCGCCCGCATATTCAATCCCGAGCCGCCGTGCAATGGATGAGCGGACTTCTTCCGCGTTGAGTTTCTCTCCCTCAATGGCGCTTGAGCCCACCACATCGCTCGTCAACGTCGTGAGGCTCGCTTCGCTGCGAAGGGTGAAGCCAAGCCCTTCCATTTGCCCCAGCAACCGGCCTTGCCGATGGCGAATATCCGCCAGCAGAGGCAGAAGCCGGGCGTCGTCCCATTTGAGATGAGGCCAGTCCGGGCGTTGATGAATGTACGTCATTTAAGCATTCTCCGCATTTTTGCGGCGATTATAGCAGGTATTCGCCGCAAACGCAATATTCTCCGCAACTTATGCGGTGAATACAGGCTTCATTCACCGCAAATGGGCATTCCCGGCCGTTTGCACGTTCATCAATGAGGCCCCGCGACTACGACCAACTGACATGCGGGCGAGCGTTGAGGTGAGAGGGGGTCCGGGGGGAGAGAGGAGCAGGAAAAGAGGAACAGGCGCCATTTACGCCGCTCCGTGGAGGAGAATTTTTGCGGCAGGATGTGGTCGCGGAGGGATTCATGCGGCTCACTCATCATTTGTGAGGGTGATCCTCCGTTCCGCGTTGCCAAGCATTATTTCGGCAGCGGATCCTGATGGGTGCTGATGGGCGAGATCAGTCGAGAACGAGGACGTAACCGTCTTCGCGGAACCGGCAAATTTCGGATTTCGGATTTCGGATTTCGGAATTAGCTTTGTGTTGCGCCCGCATATGAACTCCGCCGCCCCCACCGCCACGCAGCCTGACGCCACCGGCCATTTCGGCCCGTACGGCGGCATGTTCGTGCCCGAGACGCTGATGACGGCCCTGCACGAACTGACCGCCGAATACGCCCGGGCCCGTGCACGGACAAAAGCTTTGCCGCGGAGCTCGACGACCTGCTGCGCGATTTCGCCGGGCCGGCCCACGCCGCTCTATTTCGCCGAGCGGCTGACCGAAAAACTGGGCGGCGCGAAAATTTACCTCAAGCGCGAGGACCTGCTGCACACCGGCGCGCACAAGATCAACAACGCCCTTGGCCAGATCCTCCTGGCCAAGCGCATGGGCAAAACGCGGATCATCGCCGAGACCGGCGCGGGCCAGCACGGCGTCGCCACGGCCACCGTCGCGGCGCGGTTCGGCTTCGAGTGCGTGGTCTACATGGGCGCGGTCGATATGGAGCGCCAGGCGCTCAACGTCGCGCGTATGAAATTCCTCGGCGCGACGGTCGTGCCCGTCACCGCCGGCCAGGCCACGCTGAAGGAGGCGATCAACGAGGCCATGCGCGATTGGGTGACCAACGTCCGCACCACCCATTACATCCTCGGCACCGCTTACGGCTCGCATCCCTACCCGATGATGGTGCGCGATTTCCACCGCGTCATCGGCATCGAGGCGCGCCGGCAAATTCTGGAAAAGGAAGAGCGCCTGCCCGACCTGCTGGTCGCCTGCGTCGGCGGCGGCAGCAACGCCATCGGCCTCTTTCACCCGTTCCTCGAGGATGAAAGCGTGAAGATGGTCGGCGTCGAGGCGGGAGGCGAGGGGATCGTCTCCGGCAAGCACGCGGCGCGTTTCCAGGGAGGCAGGCTCGGCGTGTTGCAAGGGGCGCAGTCCTGGGTGCTGGCGGATGAAAACGGCCAGATCCAGTTGACCCATTCCGTCTCCGCCGGGCTCGATTACGCCGCGGTGGGCCCCGAGCATTGCCTGCTGCGCGACCTGGGCCGCGTGCAATACGACTACGCGACCGACGACCGAGGCGCTCGAGGCCTTCCAGATGCTCTCGCGCATCGAGGGCATCATCCCGGCCCTGGAATCCGCCCACGCCATCGCCCACGTGATGAAAGTGGCCCCGGAAATGGATGGCATCATCATCGCGAATCTTTCAGGCCGCGGGGACAAGGACGTCTCCCAGGCGGCGGAGAAACTGCTTTAGACAAAATTTTTTGCTCCGGGATACGGGCAAATCGGTCCCCTGATCCGAATTGGGGCCGCATTGCCCTATGCTCTGGACTCTATTCGTATTGTTGCTGCTCGCGTGGCTGTTCTGCGTGGTGGTGGTCGGCGTTGACCGGCTGGCCATTCACTTTGCTGTTATCGCTTGCAGCCGTTTTGCTGGTCACGCGGCTGATGGGCGAAGAAGGGGAAGTCGGACTATCAGCCGTGAGGCTGGATTCCGCTTTCGGGCCACCAGTGGTGAGCATGGGCCACCACCAGACGGTCTTGCCCTCTTCCTCGCCAAGCCGGTACTGCTCGCGGATCGATGCGGCGGCGCTCTGCGACCAGCGCACGGACTTTTTCCCGGTTTTCCGGCGGAGGTGGCGGCCGTCTCGAAATACCACTCGAGGTCCGGCTGCTTGCGGAAGCCACCTCGAGTTTCTCGACCACCAGTCCGCTCTGCTCGCAAAGCGAGCGCCACTCGCGTGGCGGGATCAGCCGGTTGTGGCTCGGGTCGCGAAGTTTTTCCACCTGGTGCAAGCCATTCCTCGGCCCCGGGGAATCGTCCGGCACCGTGCCATCGATGACCACGAGCCAGCCGCCCGGCTTCAGCACCCGGGCGCTCTCGCGGACGAAATCGCCCGGCGAGGAAAAATGATGCGGCGCCACGCGGCAGGTCACCAGGATCGAATGTCCCATCCGGGTACGGGAGCGCTTCCGCGGAATGCTGCCGCGTCCGGATTTCCAGCCCGCGCTCCGCGGCCCCTTCCCGCACCCGTTCGAGCATTGCCGGCGTCAAATCCGAGGCCGTCACGCAAAACCCCGTGCCGGCCAGCAAAAACGCGGTATGTCCCGCCCCGGTCGCCACATCCAGCGCCTCCGCTCCTGCCGGAATATCGATGCCCTCGAGCGCCGCCGCGACATCGCGCGTATCCTCGAGAATATGCCCCTGGCATATCGCCGGCTCTGTTTCTGAAATTGTTCCTGTGAGGCGTGTTGAATGGAGTCCATGGGGAGAATTATAATTGATAATCTAAAATTGCTAATTGAAACAACTTCGGCGCAGCTACCCAAATTTACGAATTGCTGATTTCTGAAGTCAGATTGCTGATTGAAAACCCCCGGTGGCTGGCCTTTCGGCAAAACCAGCAATCTCACATCAGCAATCAGCAATTTTGGATTATCAATTCCATTGCCTCGCCCCCGCGCCCCATTCAAAAATTGTCATCACCATGAACAACCCCCTCATCGTGGCACTGGATGTGCCGGACCAGGACGCGGCGCTGCGGCTCGTCGAGCGCATTGGGCCGGCGGTGCGGTTTTATAAGGTCGGCCTGCAACTCTTTACCCGCTGCGGGCCGGGCGTGGTGGCGGCGGTCAAGGCAACCGGCGCAAAAATTTTCCTCGACCTGAAAATTCACGATATCCCCAATACCGTGCGGCATGCGGTCGAGTCGGCGTGCGCGCTCGGCGTCGATATGCTGACCATCCATTTGAGCGGCGGCGGCGCGATGATCCGCGCGGCAGCCGAGGGCGCGGGGGGCGCGACGACGCTGCTGGGCGTGACGGTGCTGACCAGCAGCAGCCGCGAGACGCTGCGCGAGGTCGGCACGGACACGCCGGTCGAGGACCAGGTGCTGCGCCTGGCGCGGCTGGCGGTTGAGAACGGCGTGACAGGGCTTGTAGCCAGCCCGCTGGAAGTATCGCTCCTGCGGCAGGTTTTCGGCAGCGGACTGACCATCGTGACGCCGGGCGTGCGGCCCGAGGGGTCGGAAGCCAACGACCAGCAGCGCACCATGACGCCGAAGGCCGCGGTGATGGCCGGGGCGAATTTCCTGGTCATTGGCCGGCCCATCACCGGTCAGGCGGATCCTCGCGAGGCGGCCGAACGCATCCTGGCGGAATTGGTGTGAAAACGAACGCGCTTTTCTGGGCCATCCTTGCCGCAAACGTGGGGATGTACCTGCTCGATACGGTGGCCAACCGGCTGAACCTGCGCGCGTTGAAGCCGGAGCTGCCGCGCGAATTCGAGGGCGTCTATGACAGGGAGGAATACCGGCGGTTCCTCGGGTACACGGCGGCGACGGCAAAATTCGAGCGCATCGAGGCGACATGGGACATGGCGGCGCTGCTCGCGTTCTGGCTGCTGGGCGGCTACGACTGGCTGGACGGCGCGGTGCGTTCGTTGAATTTCGGTTTTATCTTCACCGGCCTGCTCTATCTCGGCGCCCTCTTTGTTGGCAGTTGGCTGCTGGGATTGCCGCTCGAGATTTACGAGACCTTCCGCATCGAGGCGCGGTTCGGGTTTAACAAGACCACGCCCGCGACATTCGCCGGAGACCAGGCCAAATCGCTGCTGCTGAGCGCCGTGCTGGGCGGCGCGGTGCTGGCGTTGATTCTTGCGATCCTGCAACATGGCGGCGCCGCGGCGTGGCTGTACGCATGGGCTGCAGCGGCGGTGCTGCTGATCGCCATGGTCTATGCCGCGCCGGCGCTGATCCTGCCGCTCTTCAACAAGCTGACGCCGCTCGAGGATGGCGAATTGCGCCGCGCGATCCTGGCGTGCGCCGAGCGGCTGCGGTTTCCGCTCGCGGAAATTTCCGTGATGGACGGCTCGCGCCGATCCACGAAGGCGAACGCGTTTTTCACCGGGTTTGGCCGCACCAAGCGCGTGGTGCTCTTCGACACGCTGGTGAACAATCACACCAGCGATGAACTGGTGGCCGTGCTCGCGCACGAGATCGGCCATTACAAGCTGCGGCACATCGTCCTGCACATCGCGGCAGCCATCCTGAACATCGGCATCTTCCTCTTTCTCGCGCAATGGCTGATCCACAATCCGGCGCTGTACGAAGCATTCGGTGTGCGGCAGCCCTCGATTTACTCCGGCCTCGCGCTGTTCCTGGTTTTGTATGGTCCGCTGAGCCGGCTTCTCGGCATCATCCGCTCCGCGCAAAGCAGGCGGCACGAATTCGCCGCGGATCGTTTCGCCGCGGAAAGCACGGGCATGCCGCACGCACTGGGCGAGGCGCTGAAGAAACTTTCGCGCAACAATCTCGGCAATCTCTCCCCGCATCCGCTGCACGTGGTGCTCTATCACTCTCACCCGCCGGTGCTCGCCCGCGTCCGCGCGCTCGACGAAATCCAGGCATCCCGCGCAGGCATGTGACCGAGGCTTATCCCCCCGTTCTCGCTCGGAGGAGTATCCGCAGATGAACGCAGATTTACGCAGATTCTATCGGGAAGCCTTCAACGACGTAATTTTATTCGGATCTGAAAGCATCCAAATAATCTGCGTAAATCGGCGATAATCTGCGGATATAAACTCTGCGTTTCGTCGCGGTCAGACCGCGGCGGCGAGGAATTCGCGTACGGCGTTCAATTGGCCGGCCGAGCCGAGCTTTTCATTCCGGCCCGCGATGAAGTTCGCGTATTCCTTCATGAAGATCTTGCCCGGCGGACGGAAATCGAACTGTTCGGGATGATCGCGGAAATATTCGCGGTGGACGCGGGTCCAGACCAGCCGGCCATCGGTGTCGATGTTGATCTTGGTCACGCCGAGCTTCGCCGCGGGCAGATACTCGTCGATGTTCACGCCGCAGGCGCTCGGGTCCAGCTTGCCGCCGGCCGCGTTGATGCGCAGCACCTCATCCTTCGGCACGCTCGACGAACCGTGCATGACGATGGGAGTTGGCGGCAGGCCCGCCGCGGCCACGTTGTCGCGGATTCCCTTGATGACATCGAAATGCAGGCTCTGCTGCCCCTTGAATTTGTAAGCGCCGTGGCTGGTGCCGATCGCCGCCGCCAGCGCGTCGCACCCGGTCTGCTTGATGAATTCCACGGCCTCGACCGGATCGGTCAGGCAGGAATGATGCTCATCGACGGCGATGTCCTCCTCGACGCCGCCGAGCATGCCCAGCTCCGCCTCGACGGAGACGCCCGCCGGCGTGGGCGCGCTCAACGACGCGCCTGGTGATCTCGACGTTCTTTTCGAACGGCTCGTGCGACGCGTCGATCATGACCGAGCTGTAAAAGCCCGACTCGATGCAATCGTAGCAGCTCTCCTCGTCTCCATGGTCCAGGTGCACGGCAAAAATCGAGTCCGGCCAGATTTCCTCGGCGGCGCGGATCATGACTTCGAGCATCTGCTTGTGGGCATACGAGCGCGCCCCGTTCGAGATCTGGATGATGAACGGCGCCTCGCTCTGCTTGCAGCCTTCGAAGAGGCCGTTCGTCTGCTCGAGGTTGTTGATGTTGTACGCGCCCAGCGCGAACTTCCCGTAGGCGACTTTGTAGAGTTCAGCGGTGGTGACTATCATGGCAGCCGGATAGTATCTGGATTCGCGGCGAGGGGGGCAAGCCGCAATTTGCAGCCTTTTCACTCATGGAGAGCGAGACTTCGCCTCAGTAGGCACCCAACGCCTCCGTCCACGCCGCAGCCTGTTCGTCGCTTGAGAGTATTGGCGTTATCGCGGTTGAGACCTCGAACGGCAATCCTTTGTGGAGTTCAATCTGGGCCAGGAGCATGTTAAAGGCATCGCCTGGCTTTATTCCGAGTTGACCGAGAATCTTTTCGGCTTTCTTGAGCCGTCGTGCCGGGACGCGGGCGCGAAATAATGTCGTGTCGGAGGCCATGCTCAAATGTGCCCAATTTGGTGGGGCGTGGCAAGGACTCGAGGCGAATTGCGTGAACTGCTGGCACGGCTGGATGAATATTGGGCGATGATTGGCGCTTCGGAGGCGGGCTTTTCCATGCCGGAGGCAGTTCGAACGAGAGTTGTGCAGCGCAGTGAGAGGGAGTATTATCGGGCGATGAGTTACCTTGAGCGAATTACCTTCGATCCCGAACAGTGTGGGGGGCGTCCCTGCATTCGAGGGATGCGCATCCGGGTGAAGGATGTGCTCGAGATGCTTGCAGGGGGGGCGAGTGAGGTGCAAATCCTGCAGGACTTCCCGGACCTCCAGGCTGAAGATATTCGGGCCTGTCTGCAATACGCTGCGGCGCAAGCCGATCACGCCGTCCTGCACGTCGCGTGAAGTTCATTGTTGATGCCCAGCTTCCGCCTTCTCTTGCCGCTGTATTGCGCCAGGCCGGACATGACGCGGTAGCGGTGCGGGAGATCGGGTTGCGGGAGGCAAAGGATGCCGCGCTTTGGGAATATGCCAGGCAAAACAATGCAGTGATTTTGACAAAGGATGAAGATTTCGCCGAGCGATGCCTTCGGAGCCAAAATCCGCCGGTGGTCGTTTGGTTGCGGATCGGCAATGCCACAAACCCCGTTTTGCTGAGTTGGTTGATGCCGCTGTTTCCGGCGATTCTGGCGCGCATCGAAAGTGGGGACCGGCTCATTGAAGTGCGCTGATTTCAGAGGTCCGCCCGGCGCTACGTGGGTTGGCGTTGGGCGCCAAAGGGACCCACGGCAGCCGCGAATGCGGTTTGAAATAACCGGGCTGACCCTGAGATTTCAGGCTATATCCACGCCCCGGGCGGGATTACTGCGCTCTTGGGGACGATGACGATGCCGTCGCGGATGTAATAATTCTCGCCGTCCACGGTCTCTGGCTTGCCCTCGGGCGAAATGACCGCGCCGTCGCCGATCCGGGCGTTTTTGTCCATGATGGTGTGGTCGATGACGCAGTTCTTGCCGATTCCGTAGGGCACCTGGCCCGCCTTTTCCTTTGCCGACATGTCGTGGTCGTAAAAGTCCGCGCCCATGACGATGGAATTGCGGATGCTGGTCCCGCTGCCGATGTACGAGCGGATGCCAATGACCGAGCGCTCGATATGCGCCTCGGAGATTTTGCAGCCATCGGAGATGATCGCCTGCTTGATGGTCGCGCCGTTGATCTTGGAGGCCGGCAGGAAACGGGCGTGCGTGTAGATGGGGCAGGTGCTGTCGAAGAAGCTGAACTCGGGTTCCGGGTTGGTCAGGTTCAGGTTCGCGTCGAAGAAGGCGCGAATGGTGCCGATATCCTCCCAGTAACCCTGGAAGATGTAGGCGTGCACGGTCAGCCCCTTGATCGAGGCGGGGATGATGTGCTTGCCGAAATCGACGCAATCGTTGTCCAGCGCCTCGATGAGCGTGTCGCGGTTGAACACGTAAATGCCCATCGACGCCTGGTAAAGTTCCTCGCCGGATCCTTGCCCAGTTCCCGCAGCAGCGGGGCCGGAATCTTCAATTCATCCAGCAGCGACGCTTCCTTCGGCTTTTCGTCGAAGCGGGTGATCCGCCGGTCGGCATCGGTGTGCATGATGCCGAAATCGGACGCCGCCTCGCGCGAGACGGGGATGGTGGCGATGGTGATCTCCGATTTTTTCTCGATGTGCTGCCGGATCACATCGCGGTAATCCATCCGGTAAAGCTGGTCGCCGCTCAGGATGATGAAATAATCGTAGGGCCGCTGGAGGAAGTCGCGCATGTTGCGCCGCACGGCATCCGCGGTGCCCTGGTACCAATGGGCGCCGGTCGGCGTCTGCTGCGCGGCCAGCACCTCGACGAACGAGCGCGAGAACTGGTCGAACTTGTACGCCGAGGAGATGTGCCGAATGAGCGAGGTGCTGTTGAATTGCGTCAGCACGTACATCTGCCGCAACCCGGAGTTAATGCAGTTCGAGATCGGGATATCGACGATGCGGTACTTGCCGGCAAGCGGCACGGCGGGCTTTGACCGGTCCTTGGTCAGGGGGAAGAGCCGCGTCCCGGCGCCGCCGCCCATGATGATGGCCAGGGTGCGCTGCTCGATGGAACGAATATTGCCGGAAGTCATGGCGATGGAATGATGCGGACCCGCCTCGAAGATTGCGAGAATTCCCGTCGGGAAAAATATCAGGCAAACCCCGGGTTCGAAGGAACCGGGCCGCCCCGGCTCACTGCTTCGGGCCGAGGCCGCGGTCTTCCAAAAAATAGTTCAGGCCTTCCATGACGCCCTCGCTGGCGATGCCGCGTGCGACGTAGCCGCCGGCGTGGAGCACCGCTTCCTTGGTGGCCTGCGTCGGAATTGCCGGGGCACGACACCCAGCGGGCGAATTTGCCGTCGAGCATCGGGATGTCGTTGTGATGATCTCCGCAGGCGAAAATCTCCTCGGGCGTGATGCCGATGAGCCGGCTCAGCTCGCCCAGCACGGCGCCCTTCGAATAATCGATGTGGCAAAACCGGACGTAGCGGGTGTTTCGCTGGAAGGCGAAGAGCGGCATCTCCTCACGCGCGGCCTCGATGAACGCGACGATGCGGTCCATCTCGGTTTCGCTTTCGGCCACGAGTCCGACGGGCCGCGAGTGATCCCAGATGGCCTGGGCGCTGGTCTCGCGCTCGAGGAAACAGAGAATGCGATCAAGGATGGGCTGCGCCTGGGCAAAAAGCTCGTCGTGGGCCTCGGCGCAGCGCTCGTTCCAATCGCCGTAGGGCTGCCAGCCGCCGCTGTTGCGCTTGTGAAAGAGGTCGCGCTCGCTGGTGAGAACGAAATCGGGCTCGATGGGGATGTTGAATTCATCGAGGCCATGGACAATGTGCCCGAGGTCGCGGCCCGTGTTGATGGCCCAGAGGACGCCTGCCTGGCTCAACCTGCGCAGCAGCGCGATCAAACCGGGCGCGACGGCGGCTGCTCGAAATGATTCACGAGCGTGCCGTCGAAGTCCATCGAGAGAAGTTTGATCATGGTGCAAAAGGCGGGAGTGCGATACATTAGGAATTGAAGGCCCGCATGCAACGGGCAAAAATCCGTATTATGAAATCGGCTTACGAACTGGCGATGGAGCGGCTGGAAAAACAGTCGCCGGGCAAGCAATTGAGCGACAGGCAAAAAAGCGAGATCGCCGAGATCGAATCGATCTGCCGGGCGAAAATCGCGGAGCGGGAGCTTTTGCTCAACGACGAAATCGCGAAGGCGCTGGCGGCGGGCAAGCCGGATGAGGTGGAATCGTTGCGCAAACAATTGGCGGCGGATGCGCGGCGGCTGACCGAGGAGTGCGAAACGAAGAAGTCTAAAGTGCGCGAGGCAGGTTCCGCATGAGCGGGCCGGGCTGAGCGCCGCACGAAAACCATGGCTAACGCGAATCCCAGGGCTGCATGCGTCGAGGCGCTCGTGCGCTGGGAGAGAGGGACGGAGTTCGCCGACGCGATCCTTCACCGGACGACCCGCGAGAACCAGTTTACGACGCTCGACCGGACGCTGTTCATGGAGATTTTCTACGGCGTGATCCGGTTCCGGCGCGCGCTCGATTTTTTGATCGGCAGGCTGCGCAACGAACAGCCGGACGCGCGCACGCTCCAGGCGCTGCGGATGGGGCTCTACCAATTGCTGCGAACGCGCATCCCCCGGCACGCGGCGGTAAACGAGACAGTGGAGGCGGCGGGGCGCGGGCGCTCGGTGGTCAACGCGGTGCTGCGGCGATTCCTGCGCGAGGAGAGGGAACTGGTCGAGAGCCTCGAGAAGGCGCCGGTCGGCGTGCGGTTGTCGCACCCCGAGATGCTGGTCACGCGCTGGACGGGGCAATTTGGCGAGAGCGACACGGCAAGGCTGTGCGAATGGAACAATCATCCGGCGGATATCCTGGTGCGGGTCAATGAATTGAAGGTGTCGGTCGGGGAATTGATGCGCGCGGGCGGCGCCGTGGAGGCGGGGATTCATCCGCTGATCCTGAAAATGGAGAAGCTGCCGATCTCCTGGCTGGTAAACGGGCTCTGCTACGTGCAGGACCCGAGCACGCTGATGGCCTGCGAGATGCTGGCGCCGCAGCCGGGCGACCGCGTGCTCGATGCGTGCGCCGCGCCTGGCGGGAAGACGAGTTACCTGGCGCAAATGATGAAAAACGAAGGGCGCATCGTGGCGTGCGACGTCTCCGCCGAGCGCCTGACGCGGATGCGCGAGAACCTCGAGCGGTTGAGCGTCTCGAATGTCGAGGTGAGGAAGGCGGACTGGCTGCACGCGCCGCCGACGGAGCAGGAAAAATATGACCGCATCCTGCTCGATGCGCCGTGCAGCAACACCGGGGTGATCCGGCGGCGGGTGGACGTGCGCTGGCGGCTGAAGGGCGATGACTTCGAGCGGATGCCCGAGGTGCAAATCGGACTGATCAGGAACCTGGCGCGGATGCTGAAGCCGGGCGGCACGCTGGTGTACAGCACGTGCAGCGTCGAGCCCGAGGAAAACGAGGAAGTGGTGCGGCGCGCGGAAGGCGAGGCGCCGGAACTGAAGTTTCGCAAATCGCGCCGGACGCTGCCGTTCCGGGACAAGATGGATGGAGTGTTCGCGGCGGTGTTTACGAAGAATTAGGGGAATTGATAAACGAGCAGTGTCCGAACCAGCGAGCCGAGATTCTTCAATGCGACGCCGGTCGTCTGCCGCCACGGGAAAGTGTCGGTGCTCGAAGGCATTGACTTACTTTCTCACGCCGGCATGGCGTCCGCAATCGCCATCTCGATGGCGTCGCAGGCCGTTTCGATCTGGGTCGCGGTGACGCACAGCGGCAGCATGAGGACGATGGTGTCCAGGATGGGACGCGTCAGCAGCCCGTGATTGCGGGCGGCCAGGCAGATGCGGGCGCCGGTGCGCCGGCTGGGGTCGGAAGCGTCCAGCTCGATGCCGGTAATGAAGCCGCATTGGCGGATCTCGCGGACGCGCGGATTCGCGCGCAAGTTTTTCCAAAAGCGCGGCGAGCTGCCTGATCTTCGGCTGCAAATTGCCGAGCACCTGCTCATCCTCGAAAATCCTCAGACTGGCCAGCGCGGCGGCGCAGGCCGAGCGGATTGCCGCAATAACTATGGCCGTAATAGAAAGTCTCGCCGAGGAACGCCTCGAAGACCCGTTCGTCGTGAGCGTGGCGGCGAGCGGCATGAAGCCGCCCGTGAGGCCCTTGCCGAGCGCGAGAAAATCCGGAACCGCCTCCTCCTGCTGAAAGGCGAACATCGTCCCGGTGCGCCCGAAGCCGGTCATCACTTCGTCGGCGATGAGCAGCGCGCCATGCGCGTCGCACCACCGCCGGACGGCGGCGAGCAGGCCGGCGGGCCAGGGCCGCATGCCGGCAGCGCCCTGGATCAGCGGCTCGATGACCACGGCGGCGATGGTTTCCGGATCGCGCAGCGCATCCAAATCAACCACGGATGCGACATGCTCAACCGGAAAATGATGGCCGCGAAATTCGCCCCTGAAACAGGCCGATCCCGCCAAGGCTGGCGGCGCCGAGCGTGTCGCCATGGTAACCGTTGGCGAACGCGACGAAGCGCGTCCGCCCCGGCTGCGCGATCATCTGGAAATATTGCAGCGTCATCTTGATCGCGACCTCGATGGCGGTCGATCCGTCGTCGGAAAAAAAGACGCGGGTTAGGACATCCGGCGCGGCAATTCGCACCAGCTCCTGCGCCAGCTCGATGGCGCGCGGGTTGGTGAAACCAAGAAACGAAGTATGCGCGACCTCGCTCGAGCTGCGCGCGGATGGCGCGGTTGATGGCGGGATGATTGTGGCCGTGGATATTGGTCCAAATCGAGGAGTTGCCATCGATGTACTCGCGCCCGCGCTGTCGCGGAGCATGGCTCCGTGGCCGGAGACGAGAATGAGCGGCTCGTGGTCCGGCGCGCACCATTCGCGCATGGGGTGAAGGGATGCCAGAGCATGGCGCTTGTCGAGCGCGGCGAATTCGCGCGGCAAATTCCGGCGTCATTGCGTTCTCGATCCGCTTGATCCACGCATCGAGGCCGGCCACGTCCTCGTGCGTCACACGGCGGCGCTGGTATTTGCGGAAGAGGATATCGCGCAACTGCCGCAGGTCCTCGAGGCGCGGGTGGTCGTAATAGGTCCACGATTCCTCGCCTTTGAGGCGGGACTGGATGCGCCATTTGCCGCCGAATTTCGATGCGCGGACCTCGCGTCTGTCGCCATCGGCGGTGGTTTCCTTCCAGGTGTGTTCGTTGCGCATGCGGGGGTCCGCAGATTGCTGATGTGGGTGTTGAAAACCGGCGCCAGAGATGCTTCGACAAGGCGGGCGAGTTGCCGTTAAAGGGGAGCAACTTTTGAAAGCGCTCGCGCAGATACTCCTCTATTGTGCGGCCACCGTCCTGCGTCGGCGCGCTGCTGGCGCCGCTGCTTTATCTGGGTGGCGCATGGGCGGCGGGGCCCATCTGCACAGCGCGTGGCTGGCCGGTTTCCTGGCAAAGACGGATTTTCGCGGTATTTCGACCGGGCGATCATGACTCGTGGCGCTCGCGCTGCTGTGGCCGCTGTTGCGCGCGCTGCGGATCAGGAATTTCGGCACGACCTGGGACTGCGGCGGGACCGGCGCGGCTGGCGGCGGCTGGCGGCGGGGTTCGCTGCTGGCGTTCGTCACGCTTCTGGCCCTGCTCGGGCGGCATCCTGATTTTTGCGCATGTCTGCCGGCTGCACGTGCATTGGCCTATGGGAAGCTCGCATGGCTGCCGGTGACCGCGGCTGACCGTGGCCGTGCTCGAGGAAATTCTCTTTCGCGGCGCCTTGCAGGGAGCGGTCCGCAAGACCGCGACCGACGGCTTTGCGATGGTCGCCGTGGCAGTTCTCTACGCGGCGGTGCATTTCGTGAAGCCGGCGGGCGCGCTCGCCCGGCCGCAATCCATTGGTGGTCGGGGCTGGCGCTGCTGCCGGAGGCGTTTTCGCAATTCCACGAACCGGCGCTGTTGCTCGGCGGATTCACGACGCTGCTGCTGGCGGGGCTGATCCTCGGCTACGCGCGCGACCGGACGCAATCGCTCTGGATGCCCATCGGCCTGCACGCGGGATGGATCCTGGGAAAAATGGGACTGCTCGACGTGGCTCTGGCCCTCCGAGGCATGGCCGTGGCTCGGCCCGGATATCCTGGTCGGCCTGGCGCCGCTTTTGACGCTGCTGGCAACGTGGGCAATCGTCTGGCTGATGCTGAGGGAAGCGCCATGAAAACGGCAGCGAGCGGGCGCGGGCGTTGCTTTCGCTCCTCTATCCGCCCTGCTGCGAGAGCTGCGGCGCGAGGGTCGGCCAGCCGCGCTATCTGTGCGAGAGCTGCGCGGCGGGCGCGGTGCGCATCGAGGCGCCCTTTTGCCAGGTCTGCTCGGAGCCTTTCAGCGGGCGATCAGCGGCGCCTTCACCTGCGGAATTGCGCCGGCCGGAATTTCCATTTCACGCATGCGCGGCGCGCGTACCGGAGCGAGGGCATCGTGCGCGATTTCATCCATCGGTTCAAATATTGGCGCGAATTCCAGTTGCGGCATCCCCTGGCGGCTGGGCGGCCGAGGGCTCGAGGACGAGCGCATCCGCAAAGAGAAGGCCGGACGCGCTGGTGCCCGTGCCGCTCTTCATCGCGCGCGAGCGGCACCGCGAGTTCAACCAGGCGGCGGAGCTGGCGCGGCTGGTGGAAAAAGGCGCCGGCATCCCCGTGCTGCGATTGCCTTCTGCGGACGCGGAACACATCCAGCCAGTTGACCCACGACCGCCAGGGGCGCATGGAAAACTTGCGGAATGCCTTCCGCGATGAGGCACAATATCGAAGTGCGTGGCCGCCATCTTGTGCTCGTGGACGATGTGCTGACAACCGGGTCAACCCTGGATGAATGCGCGCCGCGTGCTGCTGCTCGAGCCGGCGCGGCCTCCGTCCGCGCCATCACAGTCGCGCGCGGCTAGCCCGCAACAAGCCAACAACGATGTCCATTTTCAAAAAACCTCCCTTTAACTCCGGCGGCAAGAAACGCGACATGCCCGAGGGACTCTGGCAAAAATGCACCGATTGCGGCGAGATGATCCATCAGTTGACCCTCGCGGAAAACCTGCACGTCTGCCCGAAGTGCGATTATCATTTTACCATCGAGGCGCGGGCGCGCCTCGATGCCTTCATCGACGCGGGGACGTTCGAGGAATTCGACGCCGACATGCGGCCCATCGACATCCTCGAATTTCCGCGGGCCGAAGACCTACCGCGAAAGCCTCGACAAATACCAGAAAAACACCGGCATGCCCGACGCGGTGATCTCGGGCACGGAAAATCCGAAGGGCGGCAGATCGCGATCGCGGCGATGGATTTCCGGTTCCTGGCGGCGAGCATGGGCTCGGTGGTCGGTGAAAAAATCACGCGGATGATCGAATACGGGACCGAGCAGCGCCTGCCGGTGATTATTTTCACCGCGGCGGGCGGCGCGCGGGTGCACGAGGGATTGTTCGGCCTCATGCAGATGGCGAAGACCAGCGGCGCGCTGGCGCGGCACTCGCAGGCCGGCCTGCCGTACATCCCGATTTTGACCAACCCGACGACGGGCGGCGTCTCCGCCAGCTTCGCGACGCTGGGGGATTTGATCCTCGCGGAGCCGAAATGCATGGTCGGTTTCGCCGGGCCGCGCGTGATCCGCGAGACGACGCACCAGGATTTGCCGCCGGGATTCCAGACGGCCGAGTTCCTCGAGGATCATGGGCTGGTGGACATGATCGTGCATCGGAAAAAGATGCGCGGCACCATCGCGGAGATATTGAATTATCTGTCGGGAAATTAGGCAGCGGTCGCGGGATCGGCTGATGCGCCCATGACTTACGGCGAATCGCTTGCGTGGCTTTACGGGACGCAGAATCGCGGGATCAAACTCGGCCTGGATCGGGTCAGGCGTTTTTTTTCGGAACTGGAATGGAGCGGCGCCGGCACGCAATTCCTGCATGTGGCGGGCACGAACGGAAAAGGGTCGGTGTGCGCGATGCTCGATTCGGTCTGCCGCGCGGCGGGAATGCGGACGGGGCTGTTTACATCGCCGCACCTGGTGACCTTTCGCGAGCGAATCCGGATGAACGGAGAAATGGCGGCGAAGGAGGAAATCGCGGCCGGGCTGACTCACATCCGCGCGGTGTGCGAGCGAATGGAATCGGAGCCGACTTTTTTTGAAATCACGACCGGGCTGGCGCTGATGCTGTTCCAGCGCGCGGGGATCGAGGTGGTGGCGCTCGAGACGGGAATGGGCGGCAGGCTCGACGCGACGAACGTGGTGCAACCGCGGGCCGCGGTGATTACGTCGATTGGACTCGATCACATGCAATACCTGGGCGCGACGCTGGAGGAAATCGCGTGGGAGAAAGCGGGCATCATCAAGCCGGGCACGCCGGTGGTGATCGGTGCGTTGCCGCCGGAAGCGGTCACGGTGATTGCCAGGAGTCGCGGCGGAGCGCGGCGCGCCTTTGATCGAAATGCGCGAGCCGTTGCAGGGCTTCGAGGTCGGCCTGAAGGGATTGCAACAGCGGATCAACGCGGCGGTGGCATTGCGGACGCTCGACGCCGCGGGGATGAGGATCGCGCCCGCGCATTGGGAGCAAGGGTTGCGCTCGGTGAGCTGGCCGGGCCGGTTCCAGGATACGGGGCGCGGGTTCATTCTGGACGGCGCGCATAACCCGGAAGCGGCGCGGAGCCTGGCGCAGACATGGCGGGAGGAATTCGGCGCGCGGCGCACCGAGGTGATCCTCGGCGTTGTACGCGACAAGGATGCCAGCGGGATTTGCGCGGAACTGTCGGCCACCGCGGATCGCTTCAGGATCGTGCCGGTCCGCAGCCCGCGCGAGGGCCCTGTCGAGGAATTGGTGGCAATCGCGCAGGCATACAGGCCCGCGAGCGCCTTCGGTTCGCTCGAGGAGGCAATGACCGCGACGCCGCGCGGCGAAACGCCGGCCCTGATCGCCGGTTCGTTATTCCTGGTGGGCGAAGCACTCGGCATCCTGGGCCTCGTCGAGGGCGAACAGGAAATCAGCGCGCAGTAGCTCAAGCCCCGATACCGAGGATCAACGCCAGCAGAAAGCCGGACATTGCTCCCAAAAGGTGCGCCGTCATGCTGACCTGCGGCGTCATCGCGTCAAAGACAAATTGAATCAGGATGATGGCACCCGCCCGCTGAAGCCGGGCCACGGAGGCGCGGGTCTTGAGAACTCGCGAGTCCCGCAGGCATATCGCCGCGGTCGCGCCAACCAGTCCCATGATCGAGCCGGAGGCGCCGACAACCCCAGCCATTTCGTAATGGAGAAGGCCAAAATGATTCGCCAGGACGACTCCCGCCATCGAACCGATGCCCGCACCCAGGTAGCACACGAGGTAACGCCACCAGCGCAGGATGCGCTCGACAAACGGTCCGAGGATCAGAAGGGCAAGCATGTTCATGGTGAGATGGAGGTATCCAAAGTGGAGGAACGTGGCAGCAAGCAACCGCCAGGATTGAGCGAACGAAAAATAGGCCGGCAACAAAGCTCCGAGCTTGGTGAGAACCTGACCGTCCGTGCCACCGCCCAGCGTCGTTTCCACTCCGAATGCGAGGACATTGAGCGCGATAAGGGCATAGGTAACGAGCGGGCGGGCCAGGGCCGAGGGAGCCGCCCCGCCGTAGCGTTTTTCATGGACGATTTCCCCCTCGATCCTGGTGAACACCTCCTGCCCGGCATCCGCAACCGGGCCGGCGGCGCGATCCGCGGCCGCCCGGGCCGTGGTGAGCCAGCGTTCCCGGACCGCCGGCGTGTAGCTTGCCAGGGGCCCGTCGAACAATGCGGTGAGCAGGTCCACCCTGCCAAAAAATGTCAGAAGATAAATGCGCGCCACGTCGCGCAAGTGCGGGATTCTGTGATAGTGCTCGTCAAAGGCCTGAAAACCGGCCAGCAGGCGGTCGAGTTGCCCGGTCTCACCCCACGCCCTTAGCCTGATCAGGGAAAGGCCCGGCGTTGTCCCGATTTCGCGTGAAGAAACGTTCTCGTCCAGCCATGCGAGGTATTCATCCCACCGCTTTTGCAACTTATAGAGTTGGGCGACGGCGGTCCGGGCCTGCGGTGTCTTGAGATGCCGGTAGCGTTCCAGGATTTCCTCTGCGGCGTCAATCGAGCCCGCCTGGGTCAAGCTCGACGCGGTGTATATGCGGGCGACGACGCCCCAATCGTCCCATGGCGTAATCCAGCTCAACCAGCGAGCCAGCGTTGCGGACTTCGCAAACTCCTCCGCGGCAACCAGCCGCCTCATCCGGAGCACGGCGAGCGAGGGCACGAGAATCACGATGACCCAGAATGCACTGGCGACATAGCCGCCCACGTTTGGCATCAGGAAAGCACCGGCGCCCACCGCCGCCAAAACGAAGAAGCAGGCGATCTTCCGTCCGGTCATCCCCGACATTCCCACGCGGAAGTACTGGACCAGGGATATAGCCGCGGAAGACCCCGCAAACCAGAGCAAAAGATAATTCAAGTCCATGGGAAGGAAGTGGCTTAGTTCGCAAATGGAGACAACTGGATTGCTTCGAACCGGGAGGACCGGCGTTGCGGGCGGGATTCGGATGCGAAATCCGTTTCTTGGCGACGATTCGTCTAGCGTGCGGCGAGGGTGAGAGGGTTCCACACTCGCCGGAAGCCAAGTCCCTCGAAGTCCTTGGTGTTTTCCGTGGCGAGTTCCGTAATGCCGTTCTCCAGCATCGAAAGCGCCATACGCAAATCGAAGATGCGGCGCCTGGCGAAATTCTGTTCACGAAGATACTTCCAGAGCCTGTCGTGAAGAATCCTACTGTCCGGCGTAAATCCAATTAACTGCCAGCGAGGATGCTGTCGAAAGGCCTCACAAATCCCGGCAGCAACCGGAGAGGCGAAGGGCCTTTGCAGAACCGCCGGATTTCTCAACAGGATATATAATTCCAGCAGAACAAATTCCGAAATGGCGACGTCCGTACGATCCTCGAGGGATTCAACAAACGCGGCGGCGACTTGATGGCGCGGATTTCGCGTTTCGACAGCGGGCAGAAGGATGTTCGTGTCAATAGAGAGCATCACTATCGAAAGCTGCGCATTTCCTCGTCCTCCGCGGATATTTCGTGCAATTTCTTCAACGGCACTTTGATGCCTCCGCCATCTACTCGGGGTAATCTCCAGCGGCCCTTGGAAGCCGAGTTTTCCGGAACGCGGGCAAGGAAGAGTTCGAGACCGCGACGGGTCATTTCAGCGAGGGAAATCTCGCGCTGGGCAGCGACGCGCTTGGCGCGCTTGTAGAGTTCGTCGGGTAGCTGAATCTGCGTGCGAGTCATAATGTAAATATTACATCAGCGGGCGGGTGATGTCAATTCTACATCACCGCCTCCGCCGCCTTGCGCAGTTCGGTGATAGCTTCGTCCATTTTCGCAGCGTGGAAGACGGAGGTGCCGGCCACGAGCGTATCGGCGCCGCGGGAGACGGTGAGCGGCGCGGTCTCGGCATTGATGCCGCCGTCCACCTCGATGCGGAAATCCAGGTGATGCTCGGCGCGGAAGCGGGACGCGGCTTCCACTTTCGGCAGCATGTCGGGCATGAAATGCTGGCCGCCAAAACCGGGCTCGACGGTCATCACCAGCAGCAGGTCGATCTGCCCGAGAAAAGGCACGACGCGTTCGAACGGCGTCACGGGCCGGATGGCAAGCCCGGCGGTGCATCCCACGGCGCGGATGCCGGCGAGCGTGGCGCTTACGTCGTGCTCGGCCTCGACGTGGACCGTGATGTTGTGGGCATTCGCCACAAAGCGCGGGAAGTAATGATCCGGCCGCGTCACCATGAGGTGGACATCGAACGGATCCTTCGCGCACTTGCGAGCCGCGGCGACAAAGTCGGGGCCGAAGCTGATGTTATCGACGAAATGTCCATCCATGATGTCCATGTGCAGCCAATCGGCGCCGGCCGCTTCCGCGCGGGAGACCTCGTCGCAAAGACGGCGGAAATCGCTGGCGAGGACCGATGGGGCGATGATGAGCGGATGCTGAGTCATGGGACTTGCGGCAGGTGCGGGCCGGTGAAACTCAATTATCGCCGCGAACCGCGTGCGCGATCAAGTCAGCAGCTCGGGATAATGCTCGCGGGCGGCGGCCTCGCAACGCTCGAGGATTTGGGCGGGGCTGTCCATTTTCGAGACCTCGTCGACGAGCTGGAGGCAAAAACCGACATCCAGGCTCTGGACGGCGCGCTTGACGCGCGGCACCAGGGCCGCGCCGGTGGAAAGCTCGTCGAGGCCCAGGCCGATGAGCAGCGGGGTCAGCACGATTTCGCCCGCCATCTCCCCGCAGACGCCGACCCAGAGGTTATGCGCGTGCCCGGCGTCGACCACGTTCTTGATGAGGCGGATGATCGCGGGATGCGTCGGCTCGTAAAGATGCGCCACGCGCTCGTTCACGCGGTCGACGGCAATCGAGTACTGGATCAGGTCGTTGGTGCCGATCGAGAAAAAGCTCACCTCGCGCGCGAGCAGATCGGCGCTGACGGCGGCGCTGGGAATCTCGATCATCGCGCCGACCTCCATCCCGTCGCTGAATGGCTTGCCCTCCGCGCGCAGCTCCTCCTTGCACTCCTCGAGCAGTGCGTTGGCGCGGCGCAGTTCATCCACGCCGGAGATCATCGGGTACATCATCCGCACGTTGCCGCCGACGCTCGCGCGCAGGATGGCGCGCAACTGAACCTTGAATATTTCCGGCCGCTCGAGGCAGAAGCGGATGGCGCGCCAGCCGAGGAAGGGATTGAGTTCCTCGGGCAAATCGAGCGCGCTCATGAACTTGTCGCCGCCGAGGTCGAGCGTGCGAATGATGACGCTGTGCGGCTGCACTTCGTCGGCAACCTGCTTGTAAACGGCGAATTGCTCCTCCTCGCTGGGCAGCTCAGTCTTGTTGATGTAGAAAAACTCGGTGCGATAGAGGCCGATCCCCTCGGCGCCGTTCTTCTTGACGACGGGCACCTCGTCGGGCAGCTCGATGTTTGCCGAAAGGACCACGTGGCGCCCGTCGAGGGTGGTCGACGTGGTCTCGCGCAGCTCGGTGAGCTTCTCCTCGACCTTGGTTTTCTTGATTTCGAGTTCGCCGTACTCCCAGAGGGTCTGATCGTTGGGATTGAGGATCAGCAGGCCGTTGTATCCATCCAGCAGCACATGCCGGCCGCTCTCCATGACCTCGCTCAGGTTGTGCAGCCCGACCACGGCGGGAATGTTGATCGAGCGCGCCATGATGGCCGTATGCGAGGTGCGGCTGCCGACGTCGGTGGCGAAACCGAGGACGAGCTGGCGATTGAGCTGCGCGGTGTCGGACGGGGTCAGGTTGTGCGCGACCAGGACATGCGGGGTCTCGATGGACGAAAGCGGCCGTGTCTGCTTGCCCAGCAGGTTGTGCAGGACGCGCCGGGCGACGTCGTGGATGTCCAGCGCGCGCTCGCGGAGGTAGGGGTCGTCGATTTCGCTGAGGGTTTTCGAGTACCGGTTGGCGACCTGCTGGAATACGTGCTCGATGTTGCTCCGCTCCCGCGTGAGCGTGCGCAGCACCTCGTCGATGAGAGTGCGGTCCTCGACCACCAGCAGGTGGGCGTCGAAGATGCCGGCATCCTTCGCGCCGATGGCCTCGGCGATGCGTTCCTGCATCTCGAGGATCTGGGCGCGCGTCTTGATCAGCGCCGCTTCGAACCGGGCGATCTCCGCGGGGATTTCCGACTCGGGAATGCGCCGCACGGGCGGCTCCTCGTCGTCATCGGTCCGGTAAACGAACACGGTGCCCCGGGCGATGCCGGGGGAGACCCCGACTCCGTGGTAGCGTTTTTCGGAACCATCTGCCGGTTCGCTCATGGGTCACCGGCGGGTGGAGGGGAGGGTTTTAACGGCGCAACGCGGCTGCGCGGGCGCCTTGCAAGGGGAGAGTTAAATGGCCGCTCAATCCTCATCGAAGCGCCGCTGGATGAGTTCTTCGATCTCCTGGACGGCGCTTTCCGCATCGGGCCCTTCGCAGGTGATGCGCAGCTTCGAGCCCTGGCCCGCCGCCAGCATCATGAGGCCCATGATGCTCTTCCCGTTGACCTGTTCCCCATCCTTTTCGACCCAAATGTCGCATTTGTGACGATTGCAGACCTTGACGAACATGGCCGACGGGCGGGCGTGCAAACCGAGCCGGTTCAGAATGGTGATTTCTTTGGACACCTTCTGGGCGGAGGCGGATGCGGTTTTGCGGCTCAGGATGCTCATCAATCGGTACTCTGTTTCTGCATTTTTCTCAGCAGGCGTTCGTTAAATTCCACGGCGCTGTTCTGCCCCATGCTCTTCAGCTTTTGATCCAGGGCCGCCACTTCGATGAGGCGGGCCAGATCGCGGCCTGTGCGCACCGGGATCGTCACATGGGGAACAAGAATTCCAAGTATCTCATAGAACTCCTGTTCCAAGCCAATCCTATCCACCTCTTCCAGCTCCTGCCAATCCTTTAATGTTACAACCAGGTCAAGGCGTTTTTCGAGCCGGGTCGAGGAAATGCCGAAAATCGACGCCACGTTGATGATGCCGATGCCCCGGACCTCCATGTGGTGGCGGGTCAGCTCCGGGGCCGTGCCGATGAGGTCCCGGCCCTCGATCGCCCGCATGCGGGTCATATCGTCGCTCACCAGGCTGTAGCCGCGCTCGATGAGCCCCAGGACGCACTCGCTCTTGCCGATGCCGCTCGAGCCCCGGATCATGACCCCGATTCCCAGGATATCGACCATGCTGCCGTACTCGGTCATCGAGGGGGCAAAGTCAGACTCGAGCAGGATGGTGGCGGCGTTGATGAAACGCATGGTGATCATCGGCGTCCTGAATACGGCCACGCCCGCCGCGCCGGCCTCCTCCAGGAGCGCGGGAGGCGGTTTTGCCGCCCTGGAAATGACCAGGCAGGGGATGGAATGGGAAAAAAGCTCCCGGGCGCGCTTGCGGACCTCCTCCCTGGTGAGGCTTTGAGGTAGGAATGCTCGGCGCTGCCGAGAACCTGGATGCGCTTAAAGGCAAAGTAGGCGAAAAAGCCGGACAGCGCCAGGCCGGGGCGATTGATGGTGGGCTCGCGGATGACCCGGTCAAAGCCGACCGCCGGGCCCAGCAGCCGCAGTTGCAAAGCCTCGGAATGGCGGGTGTACCACTCGCCCACGGTGAGCGGGGTGATGGAAGCGCCCTTTGCCTTCAACGGGCGGCCTCCGGGGCTGGTCCTTTGCTCATACGGTACACGGGCGGTGGAATGACAATTAGCCGCACAAACGCCCCGGCGCCAGCATGAACTGACAGGTAGAGTCCTGAACCGGCTATCCGGTTCGCCGGGTCACCGGCAACTCCCTTCCATTCGAGGCCAGGCGAGCCTATGAAAACATCGGCTCGATGACGCCGAAGTTCCCCTGTTTGCGGCGGTAGAGGACGTTGACCTTCTCGGACTTGGCGTTGAGGAAAACGACGAATTGCTGGGCGGTATTCATCTGCAATTGCAGGACGGCCTCGTCCACGAACATCGGCTTGACCGGGTATTTCTCGGTGCGGACCACCAGGGGTTCCGAGCCGTTGTCGTATTCGGCGTCGTCAATTTCGTCGGCAATGATGCGCTCCTCGATGTGGCGCACCTCGGTGCGGCGCGGGCGGTGCTGGCGCATGATCTTGGTCTTATGCTTGCGCATCTGCTGGGCGATCTTGCCCATCGCCTCGTCAATGGACGCGTACAGGTCGCTGGTCTCCGCGCTGGCGTCGATGGTGATGTGGTTGCTGCAATGGAGAACCACTTCGGCGATGTGCCGGTACTTCTCGACGTCGAGGATCACCTGGGCATCGATGATTCGGGGATAGTCGAGGTGGAGACTTTCGACTTTCTTGCGGGCGTAATCCACAATGGGATCGGTGACGGCCACGTGGCGGCCCGTGACTTTGATTTCGGGTTTGCGTTTGCGACTTGCATGGTTCCTCCGGATTACATTTTGAAGCGTTCCCCAAGGTAAAGCTGTCTGCTGATTGGATCGTTGATCAGAAAGTCTTTGGTTCCCTGGCTCTCGACGCGGCCCTCGAAAATGAGGTAGGCGCGATCCACGATCGACAGCGTCTCGCGGACGTTGTGATCGGTAATGAGGATGGCGAGGCCGGAGTCGCGCAGGTTGGCGATGATCTGCTGCACGTCGTAGACGGCGATGGGATCGACCCCGCTGAAGGGCTCGTCGAGCATCAGCATGCTCGGCTTGGTAACCAGCGAGCGGGCGATGGTCAGGCGGCGTTTCTCGCCGCCGGAGAGAGTCAGCGCCTGCTGGCGGGCCACGTGCTCGATGCCGAATTGGGTGAGAAGCTCATCGCAGCGGGCCTTGCGCTCCTTTTTGGTCATCTTGAGCGTCTCGAGGATGGCCAGGAGGTTCTGCTCGACGGTCAGCTTGCGAAAAATCGATTCCTCCTGCGGCAGGTAGCCCATGCCCATGCGGGCGCGCCTGAACATGGGGTAATCGGTCACGTCGTTGCCCTCGAAGATGACCTTGCCGCCGTTCGGCCGCACGAGGCCGACGATCATGTAGAAGCTGGTGGTCTTGCCGGCGCCGTTCGGGCCGAGCAAACCGACGATTTCACCGCGCTTGAGGCCGATATCCACGCCGTTGACCACGGCGCGTCCGCCGTAAATCTTGACGAGTTTCTCCGTCTGGAGAATCCGCCCGGAGGTGTCGCCGGGCGGGGAAGGCTTGGAAGATTCCAGTGTCTGGGTCATCACTGTGGTGGAGAGGCTGGAGTTTGATCCGCCGCCGCCGCGGAGTTGGTTCCGGTTTCCTTGGGCTGACTCCTGGATCACGCGTGCGGCTGGGACCGATTGGTCGCGATGGTGTGGGCGACTTGTTCATGATCATGACGGTCGTCCCAGAGGTGGCGATTTGGGTGTTGATCCCCTGGGACACGCGGGGCCAGCCGCTCAAGATGATGTCACCTGTGTCCGAATTGTAGTCGGCTTTTTGCGCGATGCCAACATTGTGCTGCGGTTGTTCGCCATTTGCCGCCGGTTTGTCCTGGACGATGACGACCGGCTGGTCCGCGTTCCCTTCGGCAATGGCCCGCTGGAGGCCGCTGGCCTTCTGGGTGGCGGCGTCGGCTTTGTCCCCGGGGCTCGGCTTGGGCACGGGTGCTTCCCTTGAGCGGGGCCGAGCCGGCGCCTTTGCGCATGAAAGCGGTCAGCTTGTCGCAGTAAATCTTGAACTGCGGATCCTGGACGTAAACCCCGTAATCGTCTCCGGTGAAGATGGCGATGCGGGTCTTTTCATCGTAATCCATGGCCTGGGAGTCGATGATGGTGGGACCCTGCGGCGCGGCAACGGCAGGCTTTTTCCCCTCCAGCGAAGGGCTGGGTGAGGCTGGGGCGAAACCGGACTGGCTTTCGGACACAAATGTCTGGGCGAAAAGCGGATACCCGGAGAGGAGCGCGAGAAGTAGGCCGCAAAAAAAAGTCTTCATTAGTCAATGAGGAGATGCGCCGGGCCGGGGAGACGTTGCGGCGATGGGCGACGGGTTGGTGGTGGGGCTGGGCGCGGCGGCGGGCGCCGTGGCGGGCTGGCGGTTATAGATGACCATGTGGACGTGCCCGGTCATCTCTCCCTTGTGGGTCTGCGTGTTGAAGACCATTTTCTGGCCGGTGATCTCGAAGTCGGAGCGGCGGATGATCACCGGGACATCGCTGGTGACGATCCGGGTATTCAGGTTCAGCAGGGAGCGGGTCATGAAAATCGTGGCATCGGGCGTCTGGTGCTCATCATAGGTCTGCATGTAGGCGTTTTTCATATCGAGATGGTCTGCATCGACCCGGAAGCCCTTGGAGATGATGAAGTACATCTGGAGCCTGCCGCGCGTGTCGAAAATCGGAAAGCGCACACCTTTCGCGTCATGGTTGATCGGAATCGGTATCTTAAACCGGCGCGGGCTGGGAGAAGCCGAAGCAGCCGCCGACGGGGAGGCGCCCGGTTGGTCGCCGGCCCATCCGCGCGGGCCCATGGCCGCGAGCGCGGCCAGGAAAACGCCTGTCGTGAGCGCGCTTTTGAATATCCCATACTTCTTACCGGACGGTTTCATGCAATATGCGCAAAGTTGTCAATAGCGCGGCCAGTTTTGCCAATGGAACCTGGTTCGGTCCATCGGAAAGCGCCCGCGCCGGATTTTCGTGGGTTTCGATGAAAACTCCGTCGCAACCAGCAGCCACCGCCGCACGGGCCAGCACAGGCGCCAGGACGCCGTCGCCGGAGGTGGAACTGCCCGCGCCGCCTGGCCGCTGGACGGAATGGGTGGCATCGAAAACGACGTGATAACCGGCCTCGCGAATCCAATAGAGAGCGCGCATGTCCGCCACGAGATTGTTGTACCCGAATGTGACACCGCGCTCGGTGAAAAAGTAACGGCGACTCCCGGCAGATTCGATTTTTTCGGCGATGTTCGAAAGGTCCCACGGGGCGAGAAACTGGCCTTTCTTCACGTTGACTACGCGCCCGGTGGCGGCGGCGGCGAGGAGCAGGTCGGTCTGGCGGCATAAAAACGCGGGAATTTGCAGAATATCGATGTATTTGCCCGCGATTTCCGCCTCGGCGGGCGAATGGACGTCGGTGGTGACGGGGACGCCGATCTCCGCGCCGACCTCGGCCAGGAGGGCGCAGCCGCGCTCGACGCCGGGACCGCGAAAGGATTTGACCGAGGTGCGGTTTGCCTTGTCGTACGAGGCCTTGAGGACGAACTGGACGCCGGCGTCGCCAGCGATGCGCTTGAGCTTGCGGGCGATGCGGCGCAGGAACGCCTCGGACTCGATGACGCAGGGGCCGAGAATGAAAAGCGGATCGGGGCCGCCCAGCGTGCAGGATTGGATTTTGAGCGGCTTGCGCTTCACGGTACGGATGGAGCGGCGGTCATGGATCCACGCATTGGCGCGGAAAAAGGCAAATTAAACGGACGAAACCGCCGCGTCCGGGCGAAAATTGCCGGCAATTCAGCATTTGTTGGCCTGCGTCCGCCTGCGGCAAAGCTGCGGGAATCGGTGTCAATCTGCGGGTTGATGCTTTTCGCCCCCGGGCCTCAGGCGCCGTAACTCTTGGTGAATTTCTTGCGCGACTCCTCGGCGGGCGGCGCGGCGGGTTCGGCGGCCGCGGGAGGCGCGGGCGCGGCCTCGGCCTCGGGAGCTGGAGCGGGCTCCACGGCGGCCGCCTCGGCATCGCCATTGCCGGCGGCGCCCTGGCCCTGGGAGACCTCGACGAAAAGCATCTGGAGGTTCGAGATGGTGTTGTTGAGGATTGCCTGTTCCTCGGCGCTCAGGTTGTTGCGGGTCTTGTTCCTGAGAACGAGGAGTTGATCGATGAAGAGGCGGGCCAGTTCGATGTTGACGGGAGCTTCGTTGGTTTCCGGGTGAGGGATCTGCCCGAGGGCATATGCGGCGTTTTGCGCTTGCATCATCACCAATTCGATGAAGCGCTGGGCCATTTCGCCCGATTCGGGAGCATCTTGCAGTTCAGCCATAATCTCTGGGTCCTTGCTTTGGTTTTGGTCAGGGGTTGGGAGTGGAAGAAGGGTCGGGCGAGACGACGGCTATCACGCGCGGCTTATTCAAAAAGTATTTGCGCGCGACGCGTTTTATTTCGCCAAGGGTGACGGCCTCGATGCGCGCCCGCTCGCCTTTAAAGTAGTCGTAGCCGATGCCGTAGAGTTCATCGAGCGCGCAGGAATAGGCAAGAGCGTCCTGGCTCTGGTTGCGGATCTCCTCCTGGCCGATGGCCTTTTGCTTCGCGCGGGCGAGCTCCTCCGCCGTGAGACCGCCTGCGGCGAGGCGGTCGATTTCGTCGAGCATCTCCGCCTGGACCGCTTCGAGCTTTTGCGGGGCGGTGCCGAGGTAAAAGGCGAACGGACCGGGGACGAGGCCCGACCAACTGCGAGGCGCCAACGAAATAGGCGAGGCCCATCTTTTCACGGATTCGCATGAAGAAACGGGAGCCGAGGTCGCTGCATGCCTCGTCGATCAGCTCGAGCGCCGGGCGGTCCGGGCTGAAGATATCGGCGCCGCGATAGGCGACCATGAGGACAGCCTGCGCTTTTTTGCGCCGCTCCTCGGACGGTCTTCGACCTGGTGAAAGGGGCAGGCCGCGGCGGCGAAGCGAGGGCGTCCCTGCCGGCGGGCATGGAAGCGAAGAGCCGGGTGGCGAGGGCCTTCACGGCAGCGGCTTTCACGTTGCCGAAAATGGCGATGACGCCGTTTTTCCCAACGACGTTCTGGCGGTGGAAGCGGGCAATGGCGTCGCGGGTGAGCGCGGCTACGGTTTCGGGAGAGCCATTGGAGCGCAGGCTGTAAGGATGGCCGGCAAAAAGGGCGTGGCGCATGATGTTGCGCGCGGTGGTGGTGACGGCTTCGTCCTCGGCCTTGATCGCGGTAATTTGCGATTGCTTTTCGAGTGCGATCTCCCTTTCCGGAAAGAGAGGGTTAAGCAGGATGTCGGAGAGAATTTCGATGCCGGTGGCGACGTCGGGCTCGAGCACGCGCAGGGCGACGCTCATGGAGTTGTTGCCGGAATCGGCGCCGAACGAGCCGCCGAGCGATTCGATCTGGCCGGCGATTTTCGCCGCGGTGCGCGTCCTGGTCCCCTTGAGGAGGACGCGCGAGCAGAGCCTGGTGATGCCGTTGTTCGCCGGTGTCTCGGCCAGGATGCCGGCCCTGAACGTGGCGACCATCGAGACGAGCGGCAGGCGGGAATCCTCACGAACGAGCAGGCGAAGGCCATTCGGGAGGACAAATTTCTGGATTTCGCCCGCGGCGGAAGCGTCATTTTTGGCGGCGGATTTCCTGAGCGAGCCTCGAGGATTGAGCGAGGAGACGGTGAGATTTGCCTCGACGAGGTGAGTCCCGAGGACGCGCCGGATATCGGCCGCGGTGACGCGCCGGAGGGCGGCCAGGTACTCGCCCGAGAAATCCGAGGTTGCGCGTCAGCAGCCAGTTCGAGCCGAGGTCCGAGGCGATGCCGCGCATGGTGGTGAGCGAATTGAAATGAATGCTGACGGCGCGGCGCTTCGCCTTTTTGATTTCCGCCGCGGTGACGCCGCGCGCCTTGAGCTCCGCGATGACGGCTGCGATGGCCTTTTCGACCGCCTCGCGATTGCCGGGTTCGAGGATGGCGTCGATGCCGAAGAGGCCGGGATCGCCGGGGATGTAACAGGAAGCGGAAATCGAGCTGACGAGGCCGAGTTGCTCGCGGATGCGCTGGTTGAGGCGGGAGCTGGCGCCATCGCCGAGGATGGTCGAGAGGAGATCGAGCGCGGGCGTGTCCGGGCTGGTGACCGAGGGGATGTGCCAGGCGAGGTTGAGCCGGGTCAGCTCCGTGGCGAACTCGGTGTCGCACCGGCGTTTACCGAGCTGCGGCGGCTCCTGCGGGATGAAGACGGGAGGCAGGCTCTTGCGCGGGTACTTCGAAAAATATTGTTCGAGCTGGGCGCGGATGGCGCCGGCGTCAACGTCGCCGGCCACGACGAAGAAGAGGTTGTTCGGGACGTAGCGGCGCTTGTAGTACGCCATCACATCGTCACGCCGGAGCTGGTCGTGAATATCGAGGTAGCCGATGACCGGGAGGCGGTAGGGATGGACCTGGTAGGCGGCGGCCATGAGCTGGAGCGCGGCCATGCGATCGGGGTCGTCGAAGCCCATAGCGAATTCGCGCCGGATGACCTCCTGCTCCTTGTCGAACTCCTCCAGCGGCAGCGTCGAGTTCATCATCGCGTCGGCGAGGAGGTCGAGCGCGGCGGCGACACCCTTTGATGGGATGTCGATCCAATAAACCGTGCGGTCGTAGGAGGTGTAGGCGTTGATATAGCCGCCCTGGTCCTGGATCTTGAGGGCAAACTCGCTCGAGCCGCGCGTGGCGGTGCCTTTGAAGAGCATGTGCTCGAGGATGTGCGAGAGCCCGGAGCCGAGCCGCTCATCCTCATGGATGCTGCCGGTGCCGCACCATGCCTGGAGGCTGGCGACGGGCGCGGAGTGATCCTCCTGAACGATGACGGTGAGGCCGTTGCCGAGCGTCCAGGATTGCGCGGTCACCGGGGGAATGTGCATCTCCGATTTGCCGGCCGGGCGCGACGGCGCGTGGGCGCGCGGCGAGCCATTTGGCCCGCTGGGCTGATGATGAGACGATTTGGATGGCGAGCCCGATAAGAGCATGGCGGCGTGAGACGGAAGTGAGACGGAGGTTATGAGCCGGTCCCGGCGGGCTGGGACGCGGGCTTTGCCGGCGCGGCTGCGCCGGGCAGGTACGGGACCACGAACGCCTGGTGGAAATCGTACCCGTTGCGGAATTGATCGATCGTATCGGAATCGTTTTTGCCGAGGATTTCCTTGCGAATCATGTTGAAGACGATGTGGCCCAGGTCCTCGCAGGAATGGACGTTCCAGTAACCGAAAACGGTGGGAACCATGGGGCCAAACTCCTTGAGGGCAAAAACGCGTATGCCGTCCAGGAGCTGGCCCGGCGAGACATGATGCGAGACACCCTCCTTGTTTCTCTTCTGCTGCTTGACAGTGAAATCGAGCGCGTCCCGGACGAAGGCGTAAACGTCGCGATGAAATCGCGGATCTTCCTGCAGGATGTGGTCAACGGCCTCCGAAAAGCCTATTTTTTGCATGCGGTATTGGGTGAAAGTTGCGGCTCAACCGTATGCGCGCGGCAGAGGAGCGTCAACTGTCGCGGAGGAGATGCGGCGGGGGTTGGAATGGGCTATGCTATACCAGAATTGTGAATTTGACGCAGCCCAGCAACAAGCACCTGAACATCCTGGTTGTCGACGACGAAGCGGCGAGCAGGTCGGCGCTCAATGCCGTCCTGAGCCTGGCCGGGCATCGCGGCTACCTGGCGAGCGACGGCGAGGAGGCGCTCGGCATGTTCGAGAGGGGAGACGTCCGGTTCGACCTCGTCATCACCGATCATTTGATGGTGCGGGTATCGGGAGTGGATCTGGTTCGGAGGCTGCGGGAGCGCGGATTCCTGGGGGAAATCGTCGTAGTCACGGCCTATGCCGGGAGAATCGACGAAGAGGAATACCGGAGGCTGGAAGTCGCCGGGATCATGGAAAAGCCATTCGACCTCGTAGAATTACGGACGTGGATCGAGCACATCCACGGCTGCCGCGATCTATCCGCGATGGGCGGGCATGAGGGAAAACTGAGGCAGGTTGACTTCGTCACGCGGCACCGGTGGAACTGACGCCGCAACTACGCGGAGCCGGCCGGCTGGGTCAGCAATTCGCTCAGGCGCGCTTTCAATGTTTCAATGCCCTCGCCACCGGCGGCGGAGATGGGGATGACTTCGCGTTTGCGGAAGCGGCGCCTGAAGGCCTTCAGATTTTCGGCGGCGCCGGGGAGGTCCATTTTGTTTGCGATCACGATCCACGGCTTTTTGGCAAGGGTCGGATCGTGGAGCTTCAGCTCCTCGCGCAGCGTGGCGAGATCGGCGATGGGGCTGCGGCCCTCGCTGCCGGCCATGTCGAGGACGAAGAGCAGGGCCTTGCAGCGGACGATGTGGCGGAGGAATTCGTGGCCGAGGCCGACGTTGAGATGAGCGCCCTCGATGAGGCCGGGAATATCTGCAACGGTGGCGCGGGCATAGCCGGGAAACTCGACGACGCCGATGATGGGATGGAGCGTGGTGAAGGGATACGGCGCGACCTTTGGATGGGCCGATGAGATGCGGCTGAGGAGCGTGGATTTGCCGGCATTGGGATAACCGACGAGGCCGGCATCGGCGATGGTGCGCAGCTCGAAGATGAAATCGCCTTCCTCGCCGGGCTGGCCCGGAGTGGACTCGCGCGGGATGCGGTTGGTCGAGCTCTTGAAATGGACGTTGCCTTTGCCGCCGTCGCCTCCCTTGCAAAGCAGGAATTCCTGGCCGGGCTGATCGAGATCGGCGATCAACTCGATGCCGGGCGCGTGAATATCGATCCCTTTTTTGGGCGGCGCCTCGGGCTCGGGCGCTTCCGATCCGAGGTTGTAATATGTGGCGCTCCGCTTTGGCGGAGGTGCGGCAGCCGGGGCGTCGTGATGGATGCGGTAAACGAGGGTGCCGAGGGGCACGCGGACATATTTCGGTTTCGCGCCGCGGCCGTAGAGATTTTTGCCCATGCCATTCTCGCCCTCGCCGCCGCGGATGATGGGCTCGTAGAAAAAAGCGGCCAGGTTATCGGTCTGGGTGTCGGCCAGCAGGATGATGTCGCCGCCGCGCCCGCCGTCGCCGCCATTGGGACCGCCCTTCGGGACGAATTTCTCACGCCGGAACGAAACGCAGCCGTCGCCGCCTTCGCCCGCTATTGCGTGAACTTTGATCTGGTCAACGAACATGGTTGGAAAATTCGAAATTCGAAATTCGAAATTCGAATGGGCGGCAGCGCGGGTGGCGCGGCGGGAGGTGGAACGACCCAACAGAAAAATCCGTGCGCGCGGAGCGCGCCAAATCCTTCGAATTTCGAATTTCGAATTTCGAATTTCGTCCCGTCATTTCGAATTTGTCTTCATTTTTTCTTGATGAGTGACACGTAAAGGTCTCGCGTTTGGGCCGGCGATCGCTTTCCATGAAAACAATTCCTCGGCGCGGCGGCGGCCGGCTTTGCCGAAAGCGGGCGCGCAAGTCGGCATCGGACATGAGGAGGTTGATCTTTGCGGCGAGATCGCGCGCGAATTGGCCGGGATCGACCGGCTCGAACGGGCTCTCGTTCAATTGATCGAGCGGGACGAGGAATCCGGTCTCACCATCGACAACAACTTCCTTGATGCCACCGACGGCGCTGGCGACGACCGGGGTCTCGCACGCCATGGCCTCGAGGTTGATGATGCCGAAGGGCTCGTAAATGGAGGGGCAGCAAAATGCGGCGGCATGGGAGTAAAGCTGGATGACGCTCGGCCTTGTTCGACCATCTCGCGAACCCAGATGACCCCTTGCGCTCGGGCCTGGGCGGCGGCGACGGCGGCCTTCATTTCCGCGGCGATCTCCGGCGTATCGGGCGCGCCGGCGCAAAGGACGACCTGGAAGCCGGGGTCCATGTACTGGATGGCGTTGACGAGATGGATGATTCCTTTTTGCCGCGCGATGCGGCCCGACGAAGAGAACGAACGGCGCCGCCGGATCGATGCCGTAACGGCGCAGCGCGGCCTCCTTCCGTGGTGCGCCGGTATTCGCCGGTGTCGATGCCGTTGTAAATGATGTGGATGCGCTCGGCGGGAATGTCGAAGAGGCGCAGCACGTCGGCCTTCGATTCCTTCGAGACGGCGATGACCGCGTCGGCCATTTGCATGGCGGTGCGCTCGACCCAGCAGGAAAAATCGTAGCCGCCGCCGAGCTGCTCGCGTTTCCACGGGCGCAGCGGCTCGAGCGAGTGCGCTGGTGATGACGAGCGGGATGCCGTAATTGAGCTTTGCGAGGATGCCGCCGAAATGGGTGTACCAGGTGTGGCAATGGACCACGTCGGCATCGATGGCGGTGGTGTTGAAATCGGTGCACCGGCGGACGGCGCCAAAGACGGAGTGGAGATTCTTCGGCGCGGTCCATCCGGAGGATCGAGGCCGAAGCCGCGGACGCGCAGGTGATCGAGCGTTTCATCCTGGCTGCCGAAACAGCGGACCTCGACGTCCATGAGTTTCGCGAGTTCGCGGGAGAGATAATCTACGTGAACCCCGGCGCCGCCGTAAACGTTGGGAGGATATTCGTTGGTGAGGAAGAGCGATTTCATGCGCGGAACATCCGATGCGGAAGGCACGATAGAGGGGCCGGCGCGCCAATGCCCAATTCTTTTTGGCGGGCCGGAGAAGGCAGAGGAAGCTATCCCTTGAGCCAGATCTTGAGGAAAATCGGGATGATGAGGATCGCCAGGATGTTGACCACCTTGATCATGGGATTGATGGCGGGGCCGGCGGTGTCCTTGTAGGGATCGCCCACGGTGTCGCCGGTGACCGAGGCCTGGTGGGCGGGCGAGCCTTTGCCGCCGTAGTGGCCTTCCTCGATGTATTTCTTGGCGTTGTCCCACGCGCCGCCGCTCGAGGTCATCGCGATGGCGACGAACAAGCCGGTGACGATGGTGCCGACGAGGCACGCCGCCCAGGACAATCGGGCCGAGCGCGAGGATGCCGCGACAACCGCCACGACCACGACGACCGGCAGCAGCGCCGGGACGATCATTTTGCGCAAGCGCGGCCCTGGTTACGATGTCGACACACGCGCCGTAATCGGGCGTATCGGTGCCCTGGAGAATGCCGGGCTTGATCTTGAGCTGGCGGCGCACTTCCTCGACGACCGCCCCCGCCGCCTGGCCAACGGCATCCATGCTGAACGCGGTGAAAATGAACGGCAGCAGGCCGCCGATGAAGAGGCCGATGATCACCTTCGGATCCTGGAGCGAAAACTCGATGAGGAACGGCCCGGCCTGTGCGGACGCGGCGCTCCAATGGCCGCGCGCAATTCCTCGACATACGAGCCGAAGAGCACCAGCGCGGCGAGGCCGGCGGAAGCGATGGCGTAGCCTTTGGTCACGGCCTTCATCGTGTTGCCGACGGCGTCGAGTTCGTCGGTAATGACGCGCACGTCCTTCGGCAGGTCGCTCATGACGGCGATGCCGCCGGCGTTGTCGGTGATCGGGCCGAAGGCATCCAGCGAGATGATGATGCCGGCCATCGAGAGCATGGCCATCACCGCCACGGCGATGCCGTAAAGGCCGCCGAAATGGAACGAAAGAAGAATGGCGATGCCGATAAAGCCGACCGGCAGCGCGGTGGCATGCTGCCCGATGGCCAGACCGGCAATGATGTTGGTGGCGTGGCCGGTCTCGGAAGCCTTGGCGATGCGGCGCACGGGCGCGAACGCGGTCGAGGTGTAGTAATTGGTGATGATGACCACGACGCCGGTCATGACGAGGCCCACCAGCGCGGCAAAATAGTAAGTGCTCGGGCGGGTGCGCCTCGGTCGAGCCGCTGACGATGGCGCTGTCGATGCTGGGAAAGAGCCGATGGTCGCGGGCCAGAAAAGGATGCGCGGAGACCACCGCGCTGGCGGCGACCGCTTCCATGAGGATGGTGCCGGGATTGCCGCGACGCAAATTTACATAAAGGATGCCGACGATGGCGCTGATCGACGGAGATGCCGCCGAGGACGAAGGGGAAGACGACGGCGGCCGGGATTGTCAGCGAAGCGTCAAATGGCCGAGCAGGACCGCGCCGATGAGGCTGACCGCGTAGGTCTCGAAGACGTCGGCGGCCATTCCGGCGCAATCGCCGACATTGTCGCCCACGTTATCGGCGATGGTGGCGGGATTGCGCGGATCATCCTCGTCGAGGTTGCTCTCGATCTTGCCGACGAGATCGGCGCCGACGTCGGCCGCCTTTGTATAAATGCCGCCGCCCAGCCGGGCGAAAACGGAGATGAGCGACGAGCCGAGGGCGAGGCCGACGAGGCTTTTGATGGCCTCGTGCTGGTTGAAGTGTATTTGACGGCGACGTTGTAAAAGACGCCGACGGCAAGCAGGGCGAGGCCGACCACGAGCAGGCCCGTGACGGCGCCGCCGTTGAACGCGGCCTTGAGCGCGTCGGGCCGGCCCTTGGTCGCCGCCTGCGCGGTGCGGACATTGGCGAGCACGGCAATGCGCATGCCAATGAACCCCGCGGCCAGCGAACAAACCGCGCCGACGACGAACCCGAGCGAAGCGGCCCCTTCGCGCAGGAAATGATCCTTGAAGACGAAGAGGAGCAGGAAGATGATGAGCGCGATGCCGGAAATGGTGATGACCTGGCGGCGAAGATAAGCCTTGGCCCCTTCCTCGATGGCGGCGGCGACAGCCCGCATGCGGTCATTGCCGGGGGAGAGGAGCAGGATGCCGCGGATGAGCCAGCCGGCGAAGAAAAGAGCGACGACAGCGCAACCGAGCGACATGAAAATGCCGTGATCGAGGATCATCTGACCAAAAACCATAAGGGGATAGCGCGCGAAGAGAAAAGCGGCGGATGATAATGGCTGGACAGGGAGAGGCAATGCACTTTTTTAATGATTTTATATTGAAACGCGCGAGCGGTCCGGGGTGCGGCGCAGAATCTTCCGAGGAGGGAACCGGCTGATGCTTGCCAAAACGGGGTGGGTGCGGTAAGGGACCGTGCATGACTCACGGCGAAAAAATATTAATCGCCGAGGATGAAGCGGATGTGCAGGAGCTGGTGAGCCTTCACCTGCGGAACGCCGGTTTCGTGCCTGTGAACGCGGAGAACGGTCCCGAGGCGATGCGGTGCGCCCGGGAGGATTCGCCGAGCCTGATAGTCCTCGATATCATGCTGGCGGGCATGAGCGGGCTGGAGGTGTGCAAACTTTTGAAGGCGGACGCGGCGACCACCCGCATCCCGCTCATCATGCTGACGGCGAAGGCCGAGGAGCCGGACCGGATCACGGGCCTCGAGTTGGGCGCGGACGATTACATGACCAAGCCGTTCAGCCCGCGGGAGCTGGTGCTGCGGGTGAAGTCGGTGCTGCGGCGCAGTCAACCCGCGTCGAACCACGTCGACTCGCAGTTGAAGGCGGGGCACATCACGGTGGACCGGGAGCGTCACGCGGTGCGGGTGCGGGGCAAACAGGTGGGACTGACGGCCACGGAATTCAAGCTGCTGAGCCTGCTCATCGAGCGGCGGGGCCGGGTGCAAAGCCGCGACGGCCTGCTGAACGAGGTGTGGGGCTACGAGAGCGTGATCGATACCCGCACGGTGGACACCCACGTGCGGCGGCTCCGGGAAAAACTGGGCCCGGGAGCCGATTGCATCGAGACGATCCGCGGCTTTGGGTACCGGGTCACGGAGGAGTAGGGCTCCGTGCCAGCCCTGTTATGGTTTTTGCTGGGCGCCGTCCTGGCGGCGCTCGGGACCCTGATCGTCACGCGGGGCCGTTTCCTCTCCGGGCTGCGAAAAACCGGGGAAATGGCGCGCGCGGCGGTGAACGGGCGGCAGCCGCGCATGGAATTGACGCAGGGGATGAACGAATTCAGCCAACTGGCGCAGGACATCGAGCGGCTCTGGCGCGAGCAGCAGTCGCTCAAGAGCGACATCCAGCAGCAGCGGTTCAATCTCCACGCGATCCTGGCGAGCATGGTCGAGGGGGTGGTGGTGATGGATGAAAACCAGGTGATTCGTTCGATGAACGATTCGTTCCGCACGATGTTCGCGCTCGAGACCGAGCCGATCGGGCAGACGGTGGTGCGGGCCACGCGGCAGGCGGCGCTGAGCGAATTGATCCGCGCGGCGGCGAAGGGACAATCGGTCGAGGCGCGGGAAATCGCCGTGGCCAACCCGGGGTCGCCGGTGGCGGAGCGGTTCCTGAGCGTGAACGCGGTGCCGATGCGCGACGAGGCGGGCGCGGTGACGGGCGTGGTCGCGGTGCTGCACGACGTGTCGCGGGTCAAGCAGCTCGAGGAGGTGCGGCGGCAATTTGTGGCAAACGTCTCGCACGAGCTGCGGACGCCGCTGTCGATTTTTCACGGGTACCTCGAGACGCTGATGGACATGAGGGATATCTCGAGCGAGGACGCGGCGGGCTACCTGAAAATCATGAGCAAGCACTCGCGGCGTCTGCAATTGCTGCTGGACGATCTGCTGATCCTGGCGCGGCTCGAAGCGCGCACGGACCCGCTCGACATCCAGCCGTTGTCACTCGAGTTGTTCCTGCGGCAGGTGCTCGATGAATGGGCGCCGCGCCTCAAGGAAAAAAAGGTGTCGCTCGAGGTGGACCCGGCGGTGGGAACGATCCCCGCGGACCCGTTCCGGCTCGAGCAGGTGATCGGAAATTTGCTCGATAACGCGATCAAGTATTCGCCGAAGGGAGCGGAGATCGCCATGCGCGCGCTGCCGGCGGGCGAACGGGTCGAGCTGCGGATCGAGGATACGGGCGCCGGGATTCCGCCGGGGGATTTGCCGCATGTGTTCGAGCGGTTTTACCGCGTGGAAAAGGCGCGCAGCCGCGAGGCGGGCGGGACCGGCCTGGGGCTCTCGATCGTCAAGCACATTGTCGGATTGCACGGAGGCGAAGTGCGCGCGGAAAGCACGTTTGGCAAAGGGACGACGATTGTGATTCAACTGCCGGTCAAGGAGGCGGAGGAAATCGGGGATGAGGGACTCGATAAGGAACAGAAGAGCGCCGCGGAAAGCTGAATCTGGATCAAGATTTCGCTTTTCGGGCCGGGCCGGGGCAGATTGTAGTTTCCCTTTTTCGCCCCGTGCCAACAGTAGCCAGTTATTGCACCACGTTTTTGAAGCCGGAGATGCTCCACATCTACCGGCAGGTGACCGGGCTGCGGAAGTACAAGACGTTCATCGTGGCCAGGGAGCGGACTTCGGCGGAGCGGTTCCCGTTTCCGGACATCGAGATGGTGCCGCGCAAGCCGCGCAAGAATTTCATCCGGCGCTTCTGGCTGAAGCATGTGCGGAAACTGCCGGCGCTCTATTACCGCGGGGAGATGCAGGGGATGATGAAGATTTTTCGGCGGCGCGAGGCGGACCTGATGCACATTTATTTTGGGCATACCGGGGTGCACCTGCTGCCGTTCGTCAAGGGGTGGGGCCACCCGTGCGTGGTGTCGTTCCACGGGGCGGACGTGATGCCGCGCGAGCATCAACCGGAATACGAGGGGAACCTGCGCGAGCTGCTGCGCGTGACGCCGCTGGTGCTGGTGCGCTCGATGTCGCTGGCGGACCGGCTCAAGGAACTGGGCTGCCCGGAAGAGAAAATCAGGCTGAACCGGACCGGCATTCCGCTGGATGATTATCCGCTGCGCGAACGGCGGACTCCGCCGAACGGAGAATGGCACTTCGTGCAGGCCTGCCGGTTGATCCCGAAAAAGGGAATCGCGACGGCGCTGCTGGCGTTCGCGGAATTTCGCAAGCGCTACCCGCGGGCGCGCTTCACGCTGGCGGGCGAGGGGCCGATGAAAAAGGAGATCGAGGCGCTGGCGCGGGATTTGGGAATCGAGGAGGCGGTCGAGCTGCGCGGATTCCTCGCGCAGGCCGACCTGGCGCGGCTGTACGGCGAGGCGCATTTCTTTGTGCACCCGAGCGAAATGACGGCGGACATGAACCAGGAGGGCGTGCCGAATTCAATGCTCGAGGCGATGGCGACCGGCCTGCCGGTGCTGGCGACGCTTCACGGCGGCATCCCGGAGGCGGTCGAAAACGGGCGCACGGGATTGCTGGTGGCGGAACGGGACGACGCGGCGCTGCTGAAGGCGATGCTGGACCTGGCGGCGGCGCCGCAGCGGGCGTTTGCCATGGGCCGCGCGGGGAGCGAAAGCGTGCGGCAGGAGTTCGGACAGGCAAAGCAGATCGAGAAACTGGAGAGCTATTACGACGAGGCGCTCGAGATCGGCGCGCCGGAGCCGGTGCCCGAGACGGCGGTGGCCATCGCCGCGGGCGAGCCGCGGAAATCGCAGCCGGCCCATGTTTCCCGCAAGGTTCCCGCGCCCGTCCGCGACGGCGGCGCGCCGTTCGCCTATTTGTTCGAGCGGTTCCCGTCGTTCACGCAGACGTTCTGTTTTCGCGAGGCCGAGGAGATGGCGCGCCAGGGGATGGCGCCGGCGATATACTCGATCCGCGAGGCGGAGGAATGGAGCGCGGCGGACGCGTCGCTGCTCGACCGGGTGCGCTATCTGCCGACGGACGAGGCATTGAACAAGGCGGTGCGCGACGCGCGGGAGGCGCACCGGATCCACTCCGATGTGTGGGACGTGTTTTCCGGCTGGGGCGACCGGGGCGACAAAACGCGCCTCTACGAGGCGGCGTGGCTCGGGCTCGAGATGAAGAAGCGGGGCATCCGGCACGTGCACGCGCATTTCGCGGGGATGGCGGCGCGGACGGCGTACTGGATCAGGCAATTTTACGGGATCGGGTACTCATTCACCGGGCATGCGAACGATATATTTTGTGAGACCGATTTTCCGGTGAGCCTGGATGAATTGGTGAAGGAGGCGCGGCTGGTGGTCACGGTGGCGGATTACTCGCGCGACTGGCTGCGGAAGCGGTTCCCGGATTCGGCGGGAAAAATCGAGCGCGTCTACAACGGGATCCACATGGACGAATTCGCGCGCGCGGATTTTTCGGCGGAGCCGCCGGAGATCGTGTCGGTGGGAAGATTGATCGGGAAAAAGGGATTCGGGGAATTAATCGAGGCATGCGCGCTGCTGGCGCGGCGCAGGGTCGAGTTCCGGTGCAGGATCGTCGGCTCGGGACCGCTCGAGGAGGCGCTGCGCGGGCAGATCGCGCAGGCGGGCCTCGGCGAGCGGGTCACGCTCGAAGGTGCGCGGCCGGAAGGGGAGGTGATCGGATACCTGCGGCGGGCGCGGGTGTTCGCGCTGGCGTGCACGCGCGACGCGGACGGCAGCAGCGACAACCTGCCGACGGTCATCATGGAAGCGATGGCGGCGGGATTGCCGGTGGTCTCGACGCGCGTGGCCGGCGTGCCGGAGATGATTGAGGATGGCAGGACGGGGCGCCTGCTCGACGAGCACGACGTGGCGGGAATCGCCTCGGCGCTCGAGGGGCTGCTGCGCGACCCGGAAATGGCGCGCCGGAGCGGCGCGGCCGGGCGCGAGCTGGCCGGCCGGAAGTTTGCGACGGAACGGACAACGAACGTACTAAAGCATCTGCTCACGCGGCGCGCGGCGGTCTGGCCGCCCCTGGGCGCAACGCGCAAGGATCCCCGCCTGCTCGGCGACGTATTGATGAGGCTGCTGGGCGCCGGCGGGAGTTGACCTCCCCGGAAAACCCGCGGTCCGCGCTCATTGAAGAAACATCCGGTCGGCGAATTCCTTGATGGCCTCATACGCCGGCTTGGGATCGTATACCGGAGTGCGGCCCGTGTGATACGCGCGATGGACGAGGCCGAAATGATGCTCGGAGTTCCCGGGATCGTCGCCATCGTCACGCCAATCGTACCAGATGGTGATGGGAATGCCCGCGGAGATGTTGGCTGAGAATTCCGCCGTCAGAGAGGTCGCCTGTTTGTCCTCCTCGAAACCCTGCCACGCGGTCGAGTATCCCCACTCGCTGCAAATGATCGGGATGGTTTTCCCCTGTGGCGCATATCTGTCGATCAGCTTGCGCAACTGGCGGTACTCAGGCACGACTGTCGACGGATCGCCCTGCCGATAGGGATGGACGGAGACCGCGGACCAGTCTTCCAGCAAGCCCGCCTTGCAGCACGCCTCGATAAAGGAAAAGTCGATGGTCGAGGAGGCCGGACCGATCAGGGGCTCGTCGGGAGCGACCTTGTGGACGGCGGCGGCGGTGGCCTTTGCTAGAGCGATGTATTGGCCCACATTGGGCGAAGGCCCCCAGAAGTGGCTGATGTTTGGTTCGTTCCAGATTTCCCAAATGCAAGCCCTGTGGGCGAAGTGCGAGACGGCGGCCGCGGCCCATTTTGCATAGGCGTTTCGGAATTCATCGCTGCCGGCCTGGCTGGTGAACGGGGTGGTGTCGCCGGGGCCGGCGTAGAGCGGGTTGCCGTAACAAAGAATGAAAAGCGCGTGCATGTTCTGCCTGTCGAGAGCATCCAGCAGATCATCGTAAGCGGAGAAATCATATTTTCCTCTCTGCTTCTCCGTCTCGCTCCAGGTTAAATCCATGCGCACCCACTTGATGCCGGCTTGGGCCATCATCTCGAGTTCGCCGGACTGCGGATGCGTGAAGTGAATGTTCACGCCCACCCCATCCTGCGGGGCCAGATGCGGCAGGGCGGGCTGCGCGCAAAGGGCCGTTGCAAGCCAAAACACGAAAGCGGCCGCGAGCCACGCCGGTAGGCGGAACGAAGGCGAATGCTGCCTGCCGGGCATTCTCGACAATACACCATCCGCCCGGGTTTACACCCCCATTGACAGGCCGCAACCGGGCTTACCAGTAATAGCCCCAGCCGTAGTAATGGCCGGGACCGTAGTCGCGGTCCTGGTCTGAATGATCGAACTTGTGGGCATCGATGATATCGCCACCCCGGCTGATCTTGAAGGCGCGGCCGCGGTCGCCGTCGCGATCATCGAGCACGACCAGCCAGAACTTGCCATCGGGGTCCCACTCGGCGCGGTCCAGGCTGTAGGTGTCGGGATATTCTGGGCAATGCCGCTCGGCGATGCCGATGGCGGTGCCGCGGGAGATGCCGGTCTCCTTGATGTCTTCGGTCACGCAACCGGCCAGCAAGACGGCAAGGAACAGGGGAAGGAGCAGGGGAAAAACGATCTTGAAACGCATGAGCCGGGATTGATCCAGAATGAATCGAGGTTGGCGAGAGGAAATTTGCGCGTATGCGCAGCATAAGCGTCCGATCAGGAAGCGCGCGCGGCGAACCCGCCCCGCGCTCCCATTTGAAAAGCTCTAAAACCGGTTGCGCGCTGTCCGGAATGAGTTACAAGGAGCGTTCACACTCATGAAAAGCCATTTGCCCGCCGCCGTAGCGGCTCTCCTCCTGGCGCTGCCAAGCCTTTCGCGGGCCCAGGACACCGCCCCCGCCGGTTCCCCTCCGCCCGAAATCGATTCGCAAAAAATCGGCTACTCGATGGGAGTGGAAACGGCGCGAAACATCCAGGAATTGCAAAAGCACGGGTTCACCGTCGATCCGGACGCGATCATGCAGGGTTTGAAGGATGGACTGGGCAAAGGCCCGGCGAAGATGACCGACGCGGAGGTCGAGGAAACGATGCAGGCGCTGGGGCAGGAATTGCACGACAAGGTCCTGACCGAGAACAAGGCCGCGGGAGAAAAATACCTGGTCGATAACGGCAAGAAGGATGGCTGGAAGACCACCGCCAGCGGGCTGGAATACAAGGTCATCACCAGCGGCACCGGAGACAAGCCGAAGTCGACCGACACGGTGGTGGTGAACTACCGCGGGACCACCATCGACGGCACCGAATTTGACAGCTCCTACAAGCGCAACCAGCCGATGGAGATTTCGCTGGCAAACGTGATCCCCGGCTGGAGCGAGGCGTTGCAGTTGATGCCGGCGGGTTCGAAATGGCAACTGGCAATCCCGGCCGACCTCGCCTACGGCGCGAGCCCGCCGCCGGGCATCGAGCCGAACTCCGTGCTGCTTTTCGACGTTGAGCTGCTGGGAATCAAGCAGCCCGGCGCGGCCGATAGCGGCCCCGGCCCGGCTCCGGGCGGTCAATAGCGCGCCGGCGCAACGCGCGATGAACCTGCTCAATGTCGCCATTGCCGGCGCGACCGGTTATTCCGGCGAAGAATTGATCCGGCTGCTCACGCGGCATCCGGGAATCGAGCTGGTATGCGTCACCTCGCGCGGCGACGCCGGGCAGCGGCTGGACAAGGTCTTCCCCAAATTCCAGGGGCACAAGTATTCGGAATTGCAGTTTGCCCCGTCCGAGGTGGACGCGATTGTGCGGTCGGGCGCGCAGGCGGCCTTCCTGGCGCTGCCGCACGGGGCCGCGGCGCCGTTTGCGCGGGCGCTGCTCGAGGCGGGGCTTCGGGTGATCGATTTGTCGGCGGATTTCCGGTTGAAGGATCCCGAGGTTTACCGTGAATTTTACGGACACGATCATCCCGCGCCGGAGCTGTTGAAGGAAAGTGTTTACGGCATCCCGGAGCTTTACCGGGCGCAACTGCGGACGGCGCAACTGGTGGCCTCCGCGGGGTGCTACCCGACGAGCATCATCCTGCCGCTGCATCCGCTGCTGAAGGCGCGGCTGATCGATCCGGCGAGCATCGTGGCCACGAGCCTGAGCGGCATAAGCGGCGCGGGGCGCAACGTGGCGGCGGAATTTTTGTTCGTCGAGTGCAACGAGAACGCGCGCCCGTACGGCGTGCCGAAGCACCGGCACCTCGGGGAGATCGAGCAGGAGCTGAGCGTGGCCGCGGGCGAGCCGGTGCGGATCAGCTTTACCCCACACCTCATCCCCGTGACGCGCGGAATCCTGTCGACCATTTACGCGATGCCGCGGCCCGGCGTGGCCGCGGAGGCGATCTCGCAGGCGCTCGAGTCGGCGTACGGCAGCGAGATTTTCATCCGGCTCGAGGGCGACAAGGGGACGGTCGAATTGAAGAACGTGGCGCACTCGAACTTCCTGGACATCGCATGGCGGCACGACCCGCGCACGGGGCGCATCGTGCTGATGAGCGCCGAGGACAACCTGGTCAAGGGCGCGGCGGGCCAGGCGGTGCAAAACCTGAACGCGATGTACAGTTGGGCGGAATCGACTGCGCTGTGAACGGACCGGTCGAAATCAAGGGGGGAATCACGGCGCCCGCGGGTTTTCTCGCGGCAAGCATCCATTGCGGCATCAAGGGGGGCGACACGAATGGGAAGGAGGATATGGCGCTGATTTTTTCCGAATGGCCGGCCGTTGCGGCGGGGACGTTCACGACGAACAAGGTCAAGGCAGCGCCGGTGCTCGTTTCGGCGCCACGGGTGCGCGCGGGCCATGCGCGCGCGATCATCGCCAACAGCGGCAACGCGAACGCCTGCACCGGGCCGCAAGGGCTCGAATCCGCACGGCGGATGTGCGGCGCCGCCGCAGGCGCGCTGGGGCTGGCCGGGCGCGAGGTGCTGGTCTGCTCGACGGGGCGGATCGGGGTGCAATTGCCCATCGAGAAAATGGAGGCGTCGATTGCGAAAATGCCGGCAAAACTCGGCAGGTACAGCGGCCGGGCGGCCCGTGCGATCATGACCAGCGACACTTTTCCCAAGGAAATCGCCGTCGAATGCCGGATCGGCGGGAAGCCGGTGAGGATCGGCGGCATCGCCAAGGGAGCGGGGATGATCGACCCAAACATGGCGACGATGCTCTGTTTCATCACGACGGACGCGGCGATCGAAAAGGCGGACTTTCAGGCGGCGCTGCGGGCAAGCGTGGCGCAATCGTTCAACCGCATCACGGTCGACGGCGACATGAGCACCAACGACACGGTGCTGGCGCTGGCCAACGGGCGCGCGGGCAACGCGCCGCTGAAGCGGGCCGGCGGGGAGTTCCCTATTTTTCAGGGGGCGCTCGACATGGTGACTGCGGCGCTGGCGCGCAAGATCGTCAAGGATGGCGAAGGAGTGAGCCGTTTCATCGATCTGCGCCTGACCGGGGCGCGCACCGAGCGCGAGGCGCGGCTGGCGGCGCGGGCGGTGGCCAATTCGATGCTCGTAAAATCCGCGTGGTATGGCGGCGACCCGAATTGGGGCCGGATCATGGACGCCGTCGGCTACTCCGGCGCGCGGGTCCGGCAGGAACGCATCCGGATCGCCTACAATGGATTGCCCGCGGTGGAAGGCGGGATGCCCGCGGCGACGCCGATGGCAAAGCTGCGCGCGGTGGCGGGAAAAAAGGAATTTGTGATCAACGTGGACCTGGGCGTTGGAAATGCCGGATACGCCATCTGGACCACGGACCTGACGACCGAATACGTCGAATTTAACATGGGCGAATGAGGAGCAACCGGATATTTTTGAATCCAGATGCCCGATTCGCCACGAACGAAGTCAACAAGCCGCATGACCGAACGCAGCACGTTTGAAAGAAAAGTCGCGATGTCGCAAACGTCGCCGGTGCATCGTGCGGAGGCGCTGATCGAGGCGCTGCCGTACATCCAGAAATTCCGGGCGCAGACCTTTGTCATCAAATACGGGGGAAGCGCGATGGAGGACGAGCACGTGATCGAGCGGCTGCTGCGGGACATCGTTTTCCTCGAGGCGGTCGGGATCAACCCGGTGCTGGTCCACGGGGGCGGGCGGGCGATCACCGACCGGATGCGGGAGGCCGGGCTGAAGCCGAAATTCGTCAACGGCCTGCGGGTGACGGACGCGAGCACGATCAAGATCGTCGAGGAGGTGCTCGACACCGTCATCAATCCGGGGCTGGTGGCGCGCATGGCCGATTTCGGCGGAAGCGGCGTGAGCATCTCGGGCCGGAAGGTGTTCGTCGCGAAAAAGTTGCCGCCGCAGAGCGATGCGCACAACGTGGCGGCGGACCTGGGATTCACCGGGGAGGTAATCGGATTGAAGACCGAACTGGTGCGCCAGGCGCTCAAGGAAGAAAAGGTGCCGGTGATCTCGCCGATCTCGCAGGATGAAACCGGGCAGCCGTACAACGTGAACGCCGACGTGGCCGCGGGGGCGATTGCCGGCGCGCTCAAGGCGATGAAGCTGATTTACCTGAGCGACGTACCGGGCATCATGCGGACGCCGGGCGAGAAGGATTCGCTGATTCCATCGGTGAACAGCGAGATGAGCGAAAAATTGATCGAGGAGGAGATCATCGAGGGCGGGATGCTGCCGAAGGTCAAGTCGGCGCTCGCGGCGATCGAGAACGGCGTCGGGAAGGTGCACTTGATCGACGGCCGCGTGCCGCACTCGCTGCTGATCGAGATTTTCACCAACGCAGGCATCGGGACGGAGATCGTGGCGTAAGCGGCAATCGGCTCCGGGAACGGCGGTTCGCAGCCGATTTTAATTTCACACGGGCCTGTTATTGCGCAAAGTTGCCGGCTCCATGAATCCAGACGCGACGCCAACCATCGAGTTGTTCGACCGCTATGTCATTCCGACTTACGGGCGGTTTCCGCTCGTGCTCGAGCGGGGGCAGGGAACGTGGGTCTGGGATGAAGAGGGGCGGAAATATCTCGATTTCGGCGCGGGCATCGCGGTCTGCTCGATCGGGCACTGCCATCCGCGCGTGGTCGAGGTGCTGTCGCGGCAGGTGGGCAGGCTCGTCCACACGTCGAACCTCTATTACACGCGGCCGCAGGGATTGCTGGCGGCCAAACTGGTCGAGCTGGTCGGGCTTGCCGGGAAAATTTTCTTTTGCAACAGCGGCGCGGAGGCAAACGAGGCGCTCTACAAGCTGGCGCGCAAATTCGGGCACGACACCACGCGCCCGCCGCTGCCGCACACGGTGGGGGAATTGGGCGAGATGCAGCAGGATCGTTACAAGATCCTGACGTTCACCGGCTCGTTCCATGGGCGGACGCTCGGGGGCATTTCCGCGACGGGCCAGGAGAAGGTGAAAAAAGGGTTCGAGCCGATGGTCGCGGGTTTCGAGCATGTGACTTTCAACGACGGGCCCGCGCTGCTGGCGGCGATGGATGGCGACGTGGCGGCGGTGCTGCTCGAGCCGGTGCAGGGTGAGAGCGGCATTCACCCGGCGGACGCGCATTTTTTGCATACGGCGCGGGCCATTTGCGACGACTACGGGGCGCTGCTGATGTTTGACGAGGTGCAATGCGGGCTGGGCCGGACGGGCGAATGGTGCGGCTGGAGGTCGATCGCGCCGGAAGTCGTGCCGGATGCGATCAGTTGGGCAAAGGGGATCGCCGGGGGCTTCCCGCTCGGCGCCATCTGGGTGCGCGACCGAACATTCTGCCTGAACATGGGCGGGACAATTTCGCTGGCCAACCTGCTGGGGCCGGGAACGCACGGCTCGACCTTTGGCGGCACGCCGCTGGTGTGCGCCGGGGCGCTCGAGGTGCTCTCGATCATCGAGGACGAGGGACTGCTGGAGAATGCGCGGACTCTGGGCGCTTTCGCCAAAGAGGGCATCGAGGCGCTGGGCTCGCCGCTCATCGCCCAGGTGCGCGGCCTGGGGCTGATGATCGGCATCGAGTTGTCCGCGGATTTCGCGGAGAAGACCGGCTCGGGATCGCGTCCGCCGAGCCTCTGGCTGATGGACCGGCTGCACGAGGCCGGCATGCTGTCCATTCCGGCGGGAGCAAACGCGATCCGGTGGCTGCCACCGCTGAATGTGACACGCGAGGAAGTCGAGCAAGCGATTGACATTTTGGCCGCGGTTCTGGAAAAGGCCGTATGAAGCATCTGCTCTCGATCGAGGCGCTGGGCGCCGATGAGATTTCGCGGATCGTGACGCTGGCCATTCGGCTGAAGGCCGAGCGGGGCCGGCACGCGGCGCAGCCCCTCGCGGGCCAAAGCTGGGCGCTGATTTTTTCCAAGGCATCGACTCGGACCCGCGTGAGCTTCGAGGTCGGCATCCGCGAGCTGGGCGGCGACGTTATGTTCCTTTCGGCAAACGATATCCAACTGGGGCGCGGCGAACCGATCCGCGACACGGCGCGCGTCATGGGCCGGATGCTCGGGGGCGCGGTGATCCGGACATTCGCGCAGAAGGATGTCGAGGAATTCGCGCAATACTCGGGCATCCCTACCATCAACGCGCTGACCGACGACGAGCATCCGTGCCAGATCCTGGCCGACCTCCAGACGATCAAGGAGAAACTGGGCGATTACGCCGGGCGAAAGGTTTGTTTCGTGGGCGACGGCGCCTGCAACGTGGCGCGCTCATGGATCTGGGCGGCGGCGAAGTGCGGCTTCGAGCTGACCATCGCGTCGCCGCCGCCGTTCCAACCGGACGCGGGACTGCTGGCCGCGGCGAACAAGGGCGGCAAGGTGCATGTCACCTCGGACCCGGTGGAAGCGGCGCGCAACGCGGAAGTGCTCTACACCGATGTTTGGGTGAGCATGGGCAAGGAAGAGGAAGCCGAATACCGTGAGGCGCAACTGGCCGAGTACCAGATCAACCGGAAACTGGTGGCCGCGGCCGCGCCGGGCGCGCTGGTGATGCATTGCCTGCCGGCCTACCGCGAAAAGGAAATCACCGATGAGGCGTTCGAGAAAAATGCCGGGACGATCTTTGACGAGGCAGAGAACAGGCTGCACGCGCAGAAGGCGGCGCTGTGGGAATTGTCGGAAGGATAGGGCAATCCGCGGATAAAGAACGGTTCCGCGTCGCTCAGGATGCGAGGAGGTCCGGGGGGATGGAGAAACGCGGTGAGATTTCGCGCTGCGAAGCGCAGAAGAGTTCGATCGAGGGACCGGTGATGCCGTCGGCGGCGAGACGGGCGTGAACGGCGCCAAGGGCGAGCTTGGGCGTGTTGCAGTCGCGCGAGAGATGGCCGAGGATCGCGCGACGCAGGCCGTGGCCGGCCAGCGCGGCGAGCAGATCCGCGGCGGCGGCGTTCGAGAGATGGCCGTGGCGGGACATGATGCGCTGCTTCACCGGCCAGGGGCGGCGGCTGTCCTCCTGGAGCATTTTTTCGTCGTGATTGGTCTCGATGATGACCGTCGCCACATTGCGCAACCGCTCGTGGACCAGCTTCGTGGCAAAACCGAGGTCGGTGCAAAAGCCGATCCCGGCGCGGCCATGATGCAGGACGAACCCGACGGGATCGGCGGCATCGTGCGGCACGGCGAAAGTCTGGACGATGATATCGCCCACGGTGAATTCCGAGCCGGTGAGAAAAATGCGGAAATCCTTGCGCGCATCGCCCCGGCCAAAATGCCGGACGGCATCGGCCGTGCCCGCGTTGCAATAGATGGGCGTGCCGAATTTTTTGCAGAAAACTTCGAGGCCGCCGACGTGATCGATGTGCTCGTGAGTGAGCAGGATGGCGTCGACGGCGGCGGGATCGACCGATGCCTCCGCGAGCCGGGCGCAAATCTGCCGGGCGCTGAGGCCGCCATCGACAAGCAGGCGGCAGGCGGGGGTCTCGACCAGGGCGCAATTACCGGCGCTGCCCGAGCCGAGGATGGTCACTGCGAGCATGGGAGAGCATGGCGCGAAGGGGTGGCGATGGGCAATGAGAAACGGTCAAAAATTCGAAACTCGAAATTCGAACTTATTGGCGCCGCGATGCGGCACAAGGATGCGGCGCCAGCCGCAAATCCTTCGAATTTCGAATTTCGAATTTCGAATTTCGAATTTCGAATTTTTGACCGATGATCTTCCTGAATCCGCGTGCGCGCCCCTGCCCCTCCATGAAAACCCTCGTCATCGTGCTGTTGCTTTTATTGGCGGCGGCGGGAATCGGCGTCTCGGTGATCGAATGGAAACGCTCGGAGCGGCTCGAGGCGGACGAGGCCCAATTGAAACAGGCGCTGGACGAGGCGGCGGATAAAACGCGGACGCTCGACACCGAACTGGCGCAGGTGCAAGCGGCACGGGTGCTGGGGAGCGCACGGCTGACGTTGCCGCCGGCGCAGGCCGCGGAAACACCGGCGCAAACTTCCAACGGGACCGGCGGCTCGTTTTTCACGAAATTGGTCAAAGATCCCACGATGCGAAAAATGCTCGAGCAACAGCAGGCGGCGACGCTGCGGGAATTTTACGGGCCATTTGTGCAGGAGGCGAACCTGACGCCGGACGAGACTGAAAAATTTTACCAACTGCTCGATGACCGGCAGATGGCGCTTGCCGATTCGACCTCGGCGGTAATGTCGGGCGGGACCGTGGACATGAAATCGGCGACGGCGGCGATGAACGCAACCGACGAGGCGATCAGCGAATTACTGGGGCCGGAGCGCTACCCGCGGTACCGTGCGTTCGAGAAAACGCTGGCGCAACGCGTCCAGGTGCGGCGGCTGGGCCAGGAGCTGGCGACGCTCGGCATGCCGCTCAATGATTCGCAGGCCGAGGCGCTGATCCAGATCATGAGCGAGGAGCAGGCGAAACTGCCGAGGCTCGCGCCGGGCGGCGCGGACCCGCGCCAGGTGATGAATATGAACCCGGACCAGGTCGATCAATACTCGCAGCAGTTGGACGCGATGAACCAGCGCGTGTACGAGCGGGCGAAGTCGGTCCTGACCGCGCCGCAGCTCGAGCCGTTTGCGGAATTTCAGAAGGAGACCGCGGAGGCCGAGATCGCGGGGTTGAGGACGGCGCAGCACGTACTGCGGCAGGACGGGGAGTGACGGGTCACGCGATGATCGAGCACCATGTGTGGATGGCGGCGCGGACGGATTCGAAACGGGCAAGAAATTCTTCGCGGCTGGCGAAGCCGAGGCGGATGGCGACCTGGCGCTGGCCGGCGGGATCGGAGGGGAGGGTCGAGACGCTCGAGTTCTCGACGCGGCGGACCACGGCTTCGCACCGGCGCAGGAAAAGGTAATCGTCCCGTCGTGCGGCTGCGTCGCCCGCGCCGAGGACTCCAGCGGCGGCCAGCGCGTCGAGGGCGCGAAGCGTGTTCGGCTCCCAAACGGCATGGCGCATCTGGAGCGCCTGGAGATGAAACTCGAGTTCCATCAGGCCGCCGATGCCGGTCTTGAACGCAATCGCTCCCTCGCGGCCGGCGCGCTCGTGGACGACGCGCTCGAGCATGCGCCGGATGCCGGGCACGACATCCTCGCGCCGCGCAAACTCGGCCCAGGTCTCGCGCGCCCAGTTCGCAAACTCCGCCTGGCCCGGCCCGGCGATGGGGCGCGCCCTGGTCAGCGCCTGGGCTTCCCAAAGCTGCGCGCGGCCCTGGAAATATTGGCGGTAACTCTCGATCGGAACGGCGAGCACACCCGATTCCCCCTCGGGCCGGAGCCGCGCATCGACGGGAAAAACGATCCCCTCGGCCGTCTGCGCCGTCATGGCCTTGACCAGTTCCACGGCGCGGGCAGGCTCGGCGCCGACGAAAACAACATCCAGGTCGCACCCGTAACTCAATTCCGCGCCGCCGAATTTTCCCATGGCGACCACGGTCAGAGTCTCCTCGAGGCCGAGCATGCGGTGCACATGCAGCAGGCAGGCCTCGGCCAGCGCGGAGTATTCGCGCATGACCTCGGCGGCGCCGGCGAGACCGAGGATGTCGCGCAAGGCGATGCGCAAAATCTGTTCGCGGCGATAAACGCGCACCCAATCGCCGGGAGTCAGATCCTCCTCGCGCCGGGCGAGCCCGCCGAGGTGGGCATTGAGATCGAGCTCGCGGCTCAACGCGCCGGTGCGCGCGGTCTCCTCGATGAGCTGGGGCCGGCGCAGAACGATGTCGGTGAGGAACCGGCTGGCATCGAACAGACGCAGGAGCAGGTCGAGCAGACGCGGATGCGTGACCAGCGTCTCGAAGAGCAGGCCGCGGATGCCGTACCGCCCGACGAACCGGACAAACCGGTGCAGCGCGATATCGGGATCGGCGAGGCCGCGCAAATCGGCCAGCAGCAGCGGCTCGAGCCGCGAATAAAGATTGCGCGTGCGCGGCGCGACGTGGCCCGGTGAGCCGGCGCGGCCCAGCTCGCCGAGTTCCTTTTCCGCGGCGGCGGGATCGCGAAAAAAGGCGAGGTCGCGCGCGGCGGCGGGCTGGCGCTCGCCGTTTGATTGTAGGAACTTGTCGAAAATGGCGCGCACAGCCGAAGTGTGGCCGGCGAGCGCGGCATCGAACGCGGCCTCGCCGGCAAAGCCGAGGCTGCGCGCGAGCAGCAGCCGCGCGGACCCGGGCCCAGGCAGGGTGTGCGTCTGTTTTTCGTGCTCGATCTGGAGCCGGTGCTCGACGTCGCGCAGGAACTGGTAGGCGGCCGAGAGCGATTTCATTTCGCCGGCGTCGACAAACTCGAGCTGGCGCAACGCGCGCAGGGCCTTGAGCGTGTTGCGTTCCTGGAGAAAGGCGTGGCGCGCGCCGTGGATGAGCTGGAGCGCCTGGGCCACAAACTCGATCTCGCGGATGCCGCCGCGGCCCAGCTTCACATTGCGGGCGAGGCCGGCCTCGCCGACGATGTCGCGCTCGATGCGGCGCTTGATCGAAGCGATTTCCTCGAAGACATCGGTCGAGAGGGAGCGGGGATAAATGAACGGCTGGAGCCGATGGGAAAACTCATAGAAAAGTTCGTCGCTGCCGGCCACGGCGCGGGCCTTGCCGAGCGCCATGCGTTCCCAGGTCTCGCCGAAGCCCGCGTAGTAATTTTCCATGCTCTCGAGCGAGCGGACGAGCGGGCCGGACCCGCCCTCGGGCCGGAGCCGGATATCGATGCGAAAGAGCGGGCCGTCCGGGCTGGGCGCGGCGAAGGAAGCGGAGATTTTTTCGGCCAGGCGCGTGAAGAACTCGTGGTAGCTGAAGGTGGGATTGAGCGCCCCATCCTCGCCATAGAGAAAAATGACATCGATGTCGGAAGAGTAATTCAGCTCCTCGCCGCCAAGCTTGCCCATGCCAATGACGCAGAAGCCGGTGGCCGGCGCGCCCCAGCGGCGGCTCATCTCACCCAGCCAGCCGTCGCAAATCTCCGTGATGCAAAGCTGGGCGGCGCAACTGATCTCGAACGTGGTCTGCTCGAGCGTCGAGAGCCGGGCGACGTCGCGCAGCGCGATGCGGAGCATCTCGCGGTTTTTCACCCGGCGCAGGGCGCGGAACTCGGGATCGAACGCGGCGCCCGGCGGGCGCTCGAGGTCGAGATCGTGCCGGATGCGGCGCGGGCCGCGGGCGCTCGAGCAAATCTCCGGCTGGCTCAGCCAAAGGAGCGCGCCGGGATCATGGACAATCTTTTCCGCCGATACGGGAGAGACGGAGAGCAGGTCGGGCAGCGCGCGCGGCCCGGCGGGGAAGGCATCGAGCAGCGGCTTCGAGCGGCGGGAAATCGGCGGGCCATGCCTGCTCGATGCGGGCCAGGGCGTTTTGGACGCGGTCCGGGTCCAGGGCGCTGGCCGCGGCGCGGGCGATCCAGCTCACCGGACGGAGATGCGCGTATCCTTTTGCGAAATCTTGTCGCGGCCGCGTTCGAGAATCCGGCGCTCATGACGGGTGAGTGAGCGGATGCCCTCGCGGGAAATCTTGTCGAGGATCGGGTCGATCTCCTCGGTCATGTATTGGTCTGGGGCCATGCGGGCGAGGCGCTCCTCGCGCTGGCGCTTCTCGGCCATGCGGCGCTGGAACCACCATGGCCTGCCGAACCCGAGCTGCCGCGCATACATCCAGCCCACGAGGCAGCCGCCAAGATGGGCGGCGTGGGCCACATTCGTCATCACGTGAAACGCGGCCATCCCGATCGAACTGAGGACCACCAGCCATGCGACATATTTCGCCCGCAGCCGAATCGGAATGATGAAGAAGAGCAGCAGCGTCAACTCGAACTCGGGAAGGATGGTCGTAAAGGCGAGCAGCACGGCGCAAACGCCCGCCGAAGCGCCGGCGACGGAGCCGTCCGGGAATGCCAGGATTTGCGCCAGCCCGCCAACGACGCCGCCGATAAAATACATGAGCAGCACATGCCTGGGCCCGGCGATGGCCTCGACCTCGCGCCCCACGAAGTAGAGCGTCAGCATATTGACCAGCAGATGGACAACCCCGAGCGCGGGAGAACCGGCGATGACCTTCCCGTTATCGATCACGCTCGGCGAGCCGTGGATGAAAAGATAAGTGAATAACTGCCAGACACGGCCCTGCAGGATGCCCTGCCGGCTCAGGCAGAGCCATTGGCTGACGAAACCGGGCACGGTGAGGTCCGCAAAAGTCTGGGCGACGAACGCCAGCACGCTGAAAACCACCAGCAGCGTCACCACGGATCGACGCCCGTGGCCCAGCGCGGGACGAAAGGCGTAAATACGCGGCGAGCCCATGGCCAAAAAATTAGCGCGAGTGGGGCAGATGTCGAATCACTTTGAGCGAAAAAAAGTGATTATTTTTGGCTAAGGGTTATTCGCAAGGCAGTCGGGGGTTGCGCGGGAATCCAACGGGCCGGATTGTGACACCTGGGCGCGCCCGGCGGATGGCGGCAAAGGGGCGCCGCGGAGGGATCCAAAAACGGATTCCATGCCGGGGTGGCCTGAAAACCTTGGACAACAGGCGCTTTCCCTGCAAATTTACCCTCCCGCTTTTTCCAGAGGCTGCAACCGGCCGTGGGCGGAAACCACTTTCCCGACATGTTCAACTCCATTTTGACTCTGCTGGCGCAAGCCCCCGCAGGCGGCACAGCCGCAAAGCCTTACGACCCGACCTCAATGATCATGATGGTCGGCCTGTGCGTCATCTTTTACTTCCTGCTCATCCGCCCGCAAACGCAGCGGCAAAAGCAGTTGGATGCCCTGGTCAAGAGCGTCAAGACCGGCGACAAGGTCATCACCAGCAGCGGCATCCACGGAATGGTATCGAACGTGAAGGAAACGACCGTAATTTTGAAAATCGCGGACAACGTGAAGATCGAGATGGAAAAATCGAGCATCGGAACCGTGGTCAAACGCGACCAGGCGGAAACGGCCTCCGCATCATCGGCTTCGTAAGCGGCCCTCCCCCCATTCCCACCCGAGCGTCATGAATCATACAATCCTCTTTGGCGGGCTGCTTGCCCAACTCCCCTCGGCTTCGCCGGTGGCCACTGCCGCAGCCTCCCCGGCTGCAAATGCCGCTGCCGCTGCCGCCGCGGCGCAGCAAGGCATGAACCCGATGGTTACGTTCCTCTGGGGCCTGACGCTGCTGATTCTCCTGGGCTGGTATTTCGTCGCCGAGTCGCAGGATCGCAAACGCATCCTGGGCACCGTGCTGACGGTGCTGATGGTGGCCTTTTGCCTCGTGCTGCTGAACCCGCCGTTCAACGTAAAGGATGCACAGGGCGCCATTATTAAATATGGACGGATTCACCTTGGCCTCGACCTGCAGGGAGGCACGTCGTTCCTGATCCGGCTGGACAAGCCGGAGTCCGGCACTCTGGACAAGGATGCGGTCAGCCAGGCGGTCGAGGTCATCCGCAAACGGGTCGACCAGTTTGGCGTGAGCGAGCCGGTCATCACCCCGGAAGGCGAGGACCGCATCCTGGTGCAAATCCCGGGGCTGGACCCGGCAAAGGTCGAGCAGGTGCGCAAGCAGTTGCAGCAGGTGGCAAAGCTCGAATTCAGGCTGGTGATCCCGGGCAGCTCGCAAACCATCGAGGAGATCACTGCCGGCAAGAGGCCGATCCCGCCCGGATGCGAGATCAAGGACTACGTGGTGACCGGTCCCGACGGCAAAAAGACGTTGGAGGGCAGATTCCTTGTGAAGAAGACCACGGATATCAGCGGTGAGCACGTGACGCGGGCATACGCGACCTATGCGACGCAATGGGGAGTATCGCTCTCGTTCGATTCGGTGGGCACGCAGCAGTTCGGGCAATTGTCGAAGATGGCAAATGAGGAGGACACGGAACTGGCGATCCTGCTCGACGGGGTCATCGTTTGCGCTCCGACCGTGAACCAGCAGGGGGGCATCTGGGAGGGCACCGCGGAGATCACGGGCGGCTTTGACGAGACGGAGGCGCGCAACCT
>CAVWMS010000011.1:0-324233 GCA_963756185.1 uncultured Verrucomicrobiae bacterium | reverse complement strand
AAAAAAAAAAAAAAAAAAAAAAAAAAAAAAAAAAAAAAAAAAAAAAAAAAAAAAAAAAAAAAAAAAAAAAAAAAAAAAAAAAAAAAAAAAAAAAAAAAAAAAAAAAAAAAAAAAAAAAAAAAAAAAAAAAAAAAAAAAAAAAAAAAAAAAAAAAAAAAAAAAAAAAAAAAAAAAAAAAAAAAAAAAAAAAAAAAAAAAAAAAAAAAAAAAAAAAAAAAAAAAAAAAAGGGTCCGGCCGCCGCAGCGGGACCTTTGGCGCGCGGCTCGCCGATGAAGCCGCCTTGCTTCAATTCGTGAATCGTCTCGCGGAAAACGCGCAGGATGAACTGCACGTCGGCCTCCGTGTGCGCGGTCGAGAGAAACCATGGCCGCCCCTCCCAGATATGCAGCCCCTTCTCGCGCAAATGGAAGAAGAGCAGCCCGGATACCGGAACGCTTCGCCAAATTGGAAATACATCATCGAGGTGAAGCGCGTCGCGCGGATTGGCGCGCCTTCTGCCTCGAACATTGAATTCAGTTCCGCGGTGAAACGTTCGGTGCGCCCGGCCAATTCCACCTGGAGCGCCGGCCCGGCTTCGCGAATGCGCTCGAGCACCGCTTTGGCCGCGGCCATCGCAAGCGGATGGCGCACGTAAGTGCCCGCGAAGAATGTGACGCCGATCTCGGGAAACGAGGCGTCGCCGTATTGCCACGCGCCGCCGTCGAGCGCGTCCATGTATTCGGCGCGCCCGCCGATGGCGCCGATGGGCATTCCGCCGCCGATGATCTTGCCGTAAGTGGCCATGTCCGCCCGGATATTCCAGAGCGCCTGCGCGCCGCCGGGATGCGCGCGGAAACCGGTGATGACTTCGTCGAGAATCAGCGCCGTGCCGGACTGCTGCGTGATGCGGCGGATCTCGCGGATGAATTCGACAGGCTGGATTTCCGGGCGGCGGCTCTGGACCGATTCAACGAGCACCGCCGCCAGCTCGTGTGCGTGCGCGCGCAGCACGTCGAGCGCGGCCGGGTTGCCCCAATCGAGCACCAGCACCTCGCTCACCGCGTGCGGCGGAATGCCGGGCGCGATGGGCTGTGGCTTGCCGCCCGCGGCGCGGACGAGCACTTCGTCGCAAATGCCGTGGTATGCCTCGGACGTGGTGGCGATTTTCGTGCGGCCCGTCACGGTGCGCGCGAGGCGGATCGCCCCCAGCACCGCTTCCGACCCCGTGCTGCAAAAGGTCACGCGCTCGTTGCCGGTCAAATCGCAGAACAACTCCGCGACTTCGCCCGCCAGCTTCGAGCTCGGGCCGACTTCCACGCCCTCATCGAGTTGTTTGCGGACAGCTTCGGTGACGAAATCGGGCGAATGGCCGAAGAGGTTCGTGCCGAAACCCATGGTGACGTCGACATACTCGTTGCCGTCAATGTCCCAGATGCGCGCGCCCTTCGAGCGCTGCGCGACGATGGGATAAACCATCTCCTTCCAAAACGGGCGGAAGCCGGCGATGGCGCGCGGATCGGCAAACCGGGCGCGATGCTGCTGCGTGAACGCCTTCGATTTTGGCGTGCGCGCCGTGTACCGGGCAACCAGGGCGTCGAGATGCGCCTGTTGCGCGGGCGTGAAGCCGGCGGGAATCGAGCGGTCGATTGGCTTGTATGGGCCGAAGCGTTTCGGCTCGGCAAGAGCCGGCGGGGCGGGTGCGGCAGCGGTGGCCGGCGCGCCGGAGCGGAGCGCCTCGATTTGCTTCGCGATCTCGGCCAGTTGCTGGGTCATCCGGTCCAGCGGGCTCGCCGAAGGCGCAGCCGCGGCGGGAGCCGCAGCCACAGCGACGGTCGAAGCGAATTTGTCGGCGGGGAGTTCCTTGTCGATGTAATCGAGCAGCGCGCCGAATGTTGAAAGATTGTCCAGCAATTGGCGGAAGGTGACCTTGACGTTGAATTTTTTCCGGAGCGCCTGCGCCGCCTGCGTGAGGAAAAGCGAATCGAGGCCGAGATCGAAGAAGCTCGTGGCGAGGTCGGCGGCTGCGAGGTTCTCACCGCTCAATTCAGTAAAGACCGATTTTATCTCGGCGAGGATCGCCTCGCGCCGTGGAACGGCGGGGGCGAGCGCGGCAGCCGCTGCCGGCGGCGCGTCGGAGACGGTGAGCTTCCGGTGAGGCGGCTCTATCCAATAGCGCTGGCGCTCGAAGGGATGAGTCGGCAGCGGGATGCGGCGCGGCTGCGTGTCGCCATGCAGCGCCCGCCAATCGACCTGCCGGCCCATGAGCCAGTTGCGCCCGGCGATATGAAGCGGGGAATCCTCCGCCGGCAACCGCCCGCCGCGTGTGAAGACATGCGCGGAATCGGGCGAGCGCAAAAAACGGACGGCCTCCGCGACGCTCTCGCAAAGAACGAAGCGGCGGTAGTCGAAAGCGCGGCGGCCCATTTGCAAAGTGAAAGCGACGTCCCGCAGATCGACATCCGGGTGGGCCTCGAGATGCGCGGCGAGATTTTCCGTGGCGAGATCGAGCGCCTCGCGCGTGCGCGTCGAGAGCACGAGGATTTGCGGTCCGGCCTTCGCGGGGCGCGCCGGCGGCGCGGGAGCCTCCTCGACGATGACGTGGGCGTTGGTGCCGCCCACGCCGAACGAGCTGACGCCGGCGCGGCGCGGCGTCGGCGTTCCGCGGCCAGGGCGCGCTCTCCGTATTGACGAAAAACGGGCTGTTCTCGAAATCGATTTGAGGGTTGGGCCGCGTGAAATGAAGCGAAGGCGGCAGGATGCCGGTGTTCGAGCGCGAGCGCGGTCTTGATGAGCCCCGTGACGCCCGACGCCGACGTCGAGATGCCCGAAATTCGTCTTCGCCGAACCGATGGCGCAGAACTGCTTCTTGTCCGTCCCGCGCGGAACGCCTGCGTCAGCGCGGCAATCTCGATGGGATCGCCGAGCGGCGTCGCGGTGCCGTGCGCCTCGATGTAGCTGATGCTCTCGCGGCTCGACGCCGGCCAGCGCCTGCGCCGCGGCGATGACCTCGGCCTGGCCTTCCACGCTCGGCGCGGTGTAGCTCGACCTTGCCGGAGCCGTCGTTGTTGATCGCCGCGCCTTTGATGACCGCGCGGATGCAATCGCCGTCCGCGATCGCATCGGCCAGCCGCTTGAGCACGACGATGCCGCAGCCATCGCCGAAGACCGTGCCGCGCGCCTCCGCGTCGAACGTGCGGCAATGGCCGTCGCCGCTGCCCATTGCCCCCTCCTGGTAACGGTAGCCGCGGATTTGCGGGAAAGTGATCGAGACGCGCGCCGGCCAGCGCGGCGTCGCATTGGAAATTCTGCAGGCTTTGGCACGCCTGCGCCACGGCGACGAGCGAGGTCGAGCACGCCGTTTGCACCGTCATCACCGGCCCGCGCAGGTTCAGCTTGTAGGCGACGCGCGTGGTCAGGAAGTCCTTGTCGTTGCCAAGGATGGTCTGGAATTCGCCAAGCTGGTACGACCGGGCGAGATTCTCCACGTACTGGCGGTCCGTGCAGAGATTGGCCAGCAGGTAGGTATTGAGGCTCAACCCGGCGAAAAGCCCGATGGCGCCGCCGTACTGCCCGGGGTCGCATCCGGCATCCTCTAGCGCCTCCCACGCCACCTCCAGGAAGACGCGGTGCTGCGGGTCCATCAATTCCGCCTCGCGCGCATCGATGCCGAAAAACGGCGCATCGAACAGGTCGACTTCATCCAGGATCGAGCGGGCCGGAACGAAGTCGGCATCCTTTGCCAGATCGGCGGGATCCAGCCCCGCCCGGCGAAAATCTTCGTCCGAAAAGAACCGGATCGACTCCACCCCGCCCGAGAGATTCTTCCAGAATTGCGCCGTATTGCGCGCGCCCGGAAAACGGCCCGCGAAACCGACAATTGCAATGCCCTCCGGATGGAATTCGACGCCTTGGCTCATGGAACCTTCTGAGAGTGCAGTTTTCGGGCCAAAGCGGCCCGTTGCGCGCGGGCTCGGTCCGCCGCCGCGGCGAGGCGATTCGCGGGCTCCGGGGACTCTATGCCAAGGTGTGCAGCAAGGCTGGCAATCGTGGGGTATTGGAAGAGGGCCGTGACCGGTATGGGACGGCGCAAAATGCGGACCAGCCGGGAGTGGACTTCGACCAGTTTCAGCGAGGTGCCACCGACATCGAAGAAGTTGGTGTTCAGGCCGGGGTTGGGCGCGGAAAGCGACTCGCTCCAGAGGGCGGCCAGGGTCTTTTCCAGGTCGCTGCGGGGCTGCTCGCCTTCCGGCGCAGCCGGCGCTGCCGGAGCGGGGAGACGGGCCCGGTCCAGTTTGCCGTTTTCCGTGAGCGGCAGGGAGTCGAGCCGGGTGAAATGGGCGGGCACCATGTAATCGGGCAGCCGCGCACGCAGCGCCTCGCGCAGGGTGGCGGGTTCGGCGGTCCCAGTATGGTAGGCGGCAAGCTGCTTGTCGGCGCCCTCGCCCGAGGCGATGACCGCGCAGCGCAGGACGCCGGGCTGTTCGGAAAGGGTGGCCTCGATTTCCCCCAGCTCGATGCGGTAGCCACGGACCTTTACCTGGTGATCCTGGCGCCCGAGGAACTGGATGACGCCGGTCTCGAGCCAGCGGACGCGGTCGCCCGTGCGGTAGAAGCGCTCGCCGCCGATGAGGGGAAACTTTTCCGCCGTCAACACCGGCTGGTTCCAGTAACCGATGGCAAGGCCGTCGCCACCGATGAACAGCTCCCCCGGCGTGCCGACGGGCACGGGCGCCAGATCGCCGTCAAGGATGCGCACCGTGGTATTGGCGATCGGTTTGCCGATCGGGATCGAGGGGAGATCGAGGTCGGCGGCGGTGATGGTGTGGCAGCAGGCAAAGGTGGTGCTTTCGGTGGGCCCGTAGCCGTTGATGAGGCGCAGCCGGGGGTGGGAGGCCAGCGTCTTGCGGATGTGTGGCATCGAGAGAATGTCGCCGCCGGCCAGGAGCTGGCGCAGCGGGGCGAACGCGCCGGGCTGCTCGTCGGCCATGAGATTGAACAGGCCGGAGGTCAGCCACATCGAGGTCACGTCCAGTGCGCAGATGGAGTCCGCGATTTGCTCGAGCGAGAGCGCGCCCGAAGGGGCGATGGCGACCCGGCCGCCGTTGAGCAGCGGTCCCCAGATTTCCAGCGTCGAGGCGTCGAAGGAGACGGGGGCGAATTGCAGGAAAGTCTCCTCCGGGCCAAGGCTCACGTAATCCTGGCCGCGGACGAGCCGCACAATCGCGCGGTGCGGAACGGCGACACCCTTGGGCCGGCCGGTCGAGCCCGAGGTGAACATGATGTAGGCCGGGCTCTCCGCCGGGATGTCGATGGCGGGATTTTCGGGGGATTCGGCGGAGGCGGGCGCTTCGTCCAGGAAAAGCGCGGGCAGCATCGGCAGCGACGCAGCCAGCGCGCGGGTGGTAACCACGAGCGAAGCGCGGGATTCGCGCGCCATGACGGCGAGCCGCTCCGCCGGATAAGCCGGGTCGAGCGGGACGTAGCAGCCGCCCGCCTTCAGGATGGCCAGCAGCGCGGCGATCAGGTCCGGCGAACGCTCGAGACAGACGGCGACGGGCGAGCCGGGCGGGGCCTTACGGGCGAGGAGATGGGCCAGACGATTGGCCTGGACGTTGAGCTGGCCGTACGTGACCGGGCCGGATTCGGAGACAAGGGCGACACCCTCCGGCGCCTGGGCCTCAAAAAGCCGGTGGACGGGGGTATCGCGAGGGTAAATTGCTGGGCCTCCCAGCCATGAGGCAGGAGGCAATGCGCCGGACATATTTTGGGCCTGGGTCATCCAAGAGCTTTGCGGGCGAGCACAGCGCCCCTGTGTATAGCGCGGGAAGTAGCAAATTTCCAGCCATAGGATTAAGGGAATGTATTATCCTGGATGCGGTCCATTCCCAGGCGGAATCCCTTCCTGCTGGCTTTTTCCCAGCCGGGCTCCTTAGCTGGCCCGGTGAGCAATTCTCCCCCCTTTCACCCCTATGGTCCCGCGCATCTGGTGGTGATGGGGCTGACGGTGGGGCTGCCGGTCTTCTTTTGGGCGACGGCGCGCGGACCGGGCAGGGAGGGGTATCGGAAGGGGGTCCGATTCGCCCTGGCGGCCCTGCTGCTGCTGAACTGGATCGGCTACAACGTGATCCGGGCTGCCGACGGGCTATTCACCCCGGCGCAGGCGCTGCCGATGCAGCTATGCGATTGGGCAACGCTGGCGATGATCGCCGCCCTGGTCACGCGCAGGCGCGGCATCGCGGAGGTCTGCTATTTTTGGGGGCTTTCGGGCACGTTGCAGGCGATCATCACGCCCAACCTGCAGGCCGGTTTTCCCAGCCCGCGCTTTTTCGACTTTTTCATCGGGCATTGCGGCGTGGTCGTCGGCGTGATGTTCCTGACGCTGGTCGAGGGGTTGCGCCCCCGGCCATGGTCGATCGTGACCGCGCTGATTTGGTCCGAGGTCTATTTTGTAACCGCGCTGGTCGTCAATTATCTTACCGGCGCCAATTATGGATTTCTCAATTACCTGCCTGCGGGTAAGTCATTGCTCGACTATTTATCCTCGAATCATTTGATGTACCTGGTCGAGCTGCACCTGCTCGAGCTGGCCTTTTACCTGGTGCTCTATTCACCATTCTGGATCATGGATATGTTGCACGGCGGAGAGAAGCGCTTAGGGAGGCCCCAGCCTGGATAAACTCATGGGGGAGCCGAAAACGTCCTTGAATTTTGAGGACTCGAGAAAGTTGAGAACGCGGGGCGGCGCATCGGACAAAGTTACATCGGGTACTTTACCGGAATTATCCACTTTGCCGTGAAGTTTCCCCTGTTGGACGGCGGCTGCGAAGGTTTTAGGATTGGGCTGCCAGACAATCAGCCGGCCTGTCCAGGAAAAACGGTACGCCGCGAAATCATACATCTTGCGGTAACTCGGATTGATGTCGCCGTCATTGAGATGGCGGTATGCCGTCACATTAATGTAGTTAATCCGCGCTCCGTGGGTGACGAAGAAGTCATAGGAAGTAACATCCGTGTCGCCGCCACTCCTCGAGAAAATCACGAGATTGCCCATGCCGTTAGCCTTGCAAATGGCATCGTAATAGGTCGGACTGCGGCCTCCGTCCGTCCAAAGGCCCACGAGCCGGCGGTCGGGCACGGCGGCGCGCGGCGAGGAAAGCGGTTTTTTCAGGTGGACATTGGTGCAGGCCGAAAGCAGCAGCATGGCCGCGAGGGGAAGCAACATCCTCATGGCTGAATTGTGGTCGGATGCCGGCGTGAATGCAATTCCGTTTGAGAGGGCGAAGCAGCCGGCTCGAGATATGACAAAACTATGACAATTCGGGCGGTCGGGACTATGAATGTCATGGCATGAGGTCATTCCCGACAGCACGGAGGCGCATTTTTCGCGCGCTGGCGCCGGTGGCCGCTATCTTCCTGATGGGGACGGCCACCCTGTCCGGGCAGTCCGATGCGGTCCGCACACTCTCTGAACTGAGGGACGCTTCCCATATCGACGTTTCGGCTTACGCCTCGCTGGTTCCGGATAAATTCATGATCGAGCCATCCCTTCAGCCGGAACCGCCGTCGCTCTTTCTCAGGCGGATGCAGGCTGAGCTGGACCGGGCGCGCGCGTGCGAGAGGCTGGTAGATCGACTTTCCGGGGAGTTGGACACCATGAAGATTCCGGAGTTCAAGTTGCGAGATGCGACCATGAAGGAAGCAATTGACCGGATAAACAAAGTCATTCTCGCTCACAATCGGGAACCTGGCGCGTATAAGATTCCAATCGTAACGATTGATCCGGCAATCTCCAAACCGCCCGATTCATGGCCGGTCGCTTCCGCGCCGAATCACCTCGTCGTCGACAGCACTTCGTATGTCATAGTCGATGGCACGGCGTTGGAGCCGGTGCCGCCAAAACTAATACCACCCGGCCGGCAGACCATCACACTTGCACTGACGGATGTGACAGTTATGGAAGCAATCATGTATGTCACAGAGTTGTCGAATAAAAAGCTACACATCGACCCGAACGAAGTTCGGCTTGAACCGGCGGCAACCTCCGGACCATACGAGGCGATTAGGCGCAGCTATATAGTGCCGCGCACGATCCTGGCGACGGGGGCGCAGGCAAAAAAGGTTCTGGATTCCATTAACGTCGAATATGTCGGTTTTGACGGGCGCCGTCATATCCTGACAGTATACGAAGTGCCATGGGCGCTTCCGGCCTTCGAGATATGGTACGCGCGCGAGTTACTGAAGCACGGATATCCGATTCCCAGGAGCGAAGGCAACTAGGGACCGAATGGTCAGAAGTTCCCGGCCGGCACGAGCAACGCGGGCTCTTCGAGAACGGCCAGTATCTTCCCGGCGCAATACACCCGGTCGCGCTTTCCGCCGCTGACTTCGCGGATAATACGAAGCTCCTCGAGCTGTCCAACGGCTCGCATAACAGTGTTGTATGCGACCCGGAGACGCTTTTGCGCCCCGCGAGGAATAAAGTACGGGTTGGCTCCCAGCATATCGACGATTCGCAGGGCGGTCTTCGCGATGTGTCCGGCGGAGACCTTTTGCCGCCACCGGGCCAGGAGCGCATTGATGCGTTCGGCCCGGCTGATGGCATCTTCGGCCTGACGGGCGACGCCGTTGAGGAAATACTCGATCCAGCCGGACCAATCGCCCTTTTCCGAAACGCCGCGAAGCCCGTCATAATAGTCCGCGCGGGTTGCGTCGAAAAAGGCCGAGAGATAGAGCAGCGGAGCCGGCAGGATCTTTCGCTCGCATAACTCGAGGGTTATCATCAGGCGTCCGACGCGCCCGTTTCCATCGAGGAAGGGATGAATGGCTTCAAATTGATAATGGGCCAGCGCCACGTGGATGAGCGGCGGCAGCACGCGGTCATGCAGGAATTTCTCCCATGATGACAGGCACTGGCCCAGCGCATCGGGCGGAGGGGGCACGTATGACGCCTGCGCGAGCGTGGCGCCCGCGCGGCCAATCCAATTCTGGCTGCGGCGGAATTCGCCGGGCGCGGCATACCCGCCGCGGACGCCGGTCATCAGCCTTTCATGGAGTTCGAGCACCAGCCGCGTGCAGAGCGGCAGGGTGTTCAGGCGCTTGATGCCGTGCTCGAGCGCCGCGACGTAATTGCCCACTTCCCGCAGATCGGCGGGGCTGCGTTCGACGGCAGCCCCTGCCTCCGCGGCCAGGAGTTCGCCCAGGGTGGATTGCGTGCCTTCGATGCGGCTCGAGAAAACTGCCTCGCGCCGCACAAAAGGGCGGATCAGGACATGGGGATTGGGCAGCCGCCTGCCCTCGGCGGCCAGCCGTCCGACAAGGTTCGATGCGTTCGCCAGGGCCAGGGCCAGCGGTTGCGTCCACTCGATTTTCGGCGGCAACGGATCGGGATGGAAGGCACGATAGCCCTCGAGGGTCCTCATCCATCGCCCGGGGGGCGCGGCGGATTTTTGTTTGGACGATGCGCGATGCATGACTGAAATAAAGAACACGCTTATTTCAATTTCAAGTGAAAAAATGAAATAACGGGAATCCTTATTTCAGTCCGGCCCAATGGGTTGCGGCCCGGCGGCGGGGCGGATTTTCATGGTGGCGCGACTGAAATAAGAAACGCGCTTATTTCAGTTTGTGGCCAAAAACTGAAATAACGGGATTCCTTATTTCAGTTTTGTGAAATAGCGCCGGGCCCTAGGATTGCAGCAGCAGCCGGGCCGGCGCTTCGATGGCTTCCTTGATCTGGATCAGGAAGGTGACCGCTTCCTTGCCATCGACGACGCGGTGATCGTAACTCAAGGCCAGGTACATCATCGAGCGGATCGCCGACCTCGCCATCAATCGCAACCGGCCGGTCCTGCATCTTGTGCAGGCCCAGGATGCCGCTCTGTGGCGGGTTGAGGATCGGCGTCGAGAGGAGCGAGCCGTAGACGCCGCCGTTCGAGATCGTGAAGACGCCGCCTTGCAGGTCCTCGATCTTGATTTTGCCTTCGCGCGCCTTGGCGGCGTAATCGATGATCGCCTGTTCGATCTCCGCAAAACTCTTCGTATCCGCATCGCGGATGACAGGGACGATCAGCCCGCGGTCGGTGCCGACGGCGACGCCGATGTCGTAATAATTGTTCGTAACCAGGTCGTCGCCCTCGATGCGCGAGTTGACCTGCGGCACGGCCTTCAACGCAGCGACGGTCGCCTTCACGAAGAACGACATGAGCCCCAGTTTCACGCCATGCTTTTGCTGGAAACTTTCCTGCACCTGCTTGCGCAGCGCCATCAGCGCGGTCATGTCGCACTCGTTGAAGGTGGTGAGGATGGCCGCCGTCTGCTGCGCCATGACCAACTGCGTGGCGATTTTGCGGCGCAGTGGCGAAAGACGTTTCCGCGTGACGCGCTCATTGGAGGAAGCGGGGGATGTGGTGGGTTCCGGCTCGGGCAGTGGCGCGGCGGGCTGGGCTTGCGGCTTCGCGGCTTTTTTCTTGGGAGGTGGGGGTGGGGTTGCTGAAACGGGCGGAGCCGGAGGTGCGGCCGGCGCGGGTGCGGGCGGTTCCACCGGTACAACCGGAGCAACCGGAGCCGCGGGAGCCGGTTTCGCGGCTGGAGCGGCAACGCCTTCCTCGATCACGGCCACCACCTGCCCGATTTTCACTTCCTCTCCCTCGGGCGATTTGATGCGCAGCGTGCCCGCTTTTTCAGCCGGGATATCGGTCGAAACCTTGTCCGTCTCGAGCGTGAGCAGGATATCGCCGGCCTGAACCGCTTCGCCATCCTTCTTGTGCCATTTCGAGATGAGGCCGCTGGTGATCGACTCCCCGACCGTTGGAATTTTGACATCCATCGCCGGCCAGCTTTACAGGGTAAACGCGTCGTGGACCAATGCTTTTTGTTCGCGCTTGTGCGCGGCCAGCGCACCGACCGCCGGGCTGGCGCTCGCTCCCCGACCCGCATACCAAATCTGCCGGTCATGCCCGTAAAACCGGTCGAGGCACATATAGATATAGGTCCACGCCCCCATGTTTTGCGGCTCCTCCTGGCACCAGATCAGTTTCGTGTTCGCGGGAAACTGCTCCAGCATCGCGTTGAGCCGTTTTTCGTCGAGCGGATAGAGCTGCTCGATGCGGATCAGCGCCGTATTCGCGATCTTGTTGGCGTCGCGGTAATTCAGCAGGTCGTAGTAAACCTTGCCGCTGCAAAGGATCACGCGGTCGACTGCGCCCGGATTGTTGGAAAGGGGCGCGGTCACCAGCAGCTCGCGGAAATGTCCCCCGGTGAAATCGGCCAGGTGCGAGACGCATTGGTCCGAGCGCAGCAGGCTCTTGGGCGTCATGATGACCAGCGGTTTGCGGAAACTGCGCCGCACCTGCCGGCGGAGCAGGTGGAAATACTGCGCCGGCGTGGTCGCGTTGCAGACCTGCAGGTTCTCCTCGGCGCAAAGCTGAAGGTACCGTTCGAGCCGCGCGCTCGAGTGCTCCGGACCCTGGCCCTCGTATCCATGCGGCAGCAGCAGCACGATGCCGCTCGGGCGCTGCCATTTCGATTCCGCCGAGGCGATGAACTGGTCGATGATGACCTGCGCGCCGTTGGCGAAATCGCCGAACTGCGCCTCCCAGAGGCAGAGCATCTCGGGAAAATCGAGCGAGTAACCGTAATCGAACCCCAGCACGCCCGCCTCGCTCAGCAGCGAGTTGTAAACGCAGAAGCGCGCCTGGTCCGGGCTGATGTGCATCAGCGGGATGTAACGTTCGCGCGTCTCGGCGTCGTACAGCACTGAGTGGCGCTGCGAAAATGTGCCGCGGCGCGAATCCTGCCCGCTGAGGCGGACCGGCGTTTTCTCGGCCAGCAGCGTGCCGAACGCGAGCGCCTCGGCGAACGCCCAATCGAACGGGCCGCCCGCCTTGAATGCCTGCGCGCGCCGGTCCAGCACCGTCCGCTTCACCTTCGGCAGGACGTGAAAACTCTCGGGTACCGTCGTGAGCGCCCTCGCCACATGCTCGAGCAGCTCCAGCGGGACGTTCGTGGGAACCGGCTCGTGCGAGTAACTCGGCTGAAAGACCGCGGTCGAGCCGGCGAAGCTCGATTTATCCCGCTGCTCCTCGGCCTTTTTCACGGCCTCGAGCGCGTTCTCGAGCCGCGACTCGAATTCCTCCTCGAGGCTGTCCGCCTGCTCGGCGGTGAGAATGCCGGTCTGGATCAGGCGATCGCGAAAAATGGTCCCGACCGATGGATGCGTCGATATTTCCGCGTAAAGGCTCGGCTGCGTGAAAAGCGGCTCGTCGGTTTCGTTGTGGCCATGCCGGCGGTAGCAATAAATATCGACCACCACGTCGCGCTTGAAATGCTGGCGAAACTCGAGCGCCACCCGCGCGCACCACGCCACCGCCAGCGGATCGTCGCCATTCACGTGAAAGACCGGCGCCTCGATCATTTTCGCGACGTCGGTCGCGTAGGGCGAGGAGCGCGCGTCCGCCGGCAGCGTCGTGAAACCGATCTGGTTGTTGATGATGATGTGGAGCGTGCCGCCCGTGCGGTAGCCCGGCAGTTGCGACATGTTGAGCACCTCGGCCACGATTCCCTGTCCGGCAAAGGCCGCGTCGCCATGGAGCAGCAGCGGCAGCACCTTGCGCCGCTCCTCGGTGTCCCTGAGGATGCGCTGGCGCGCGCGCGCCATCCCTTCCACCACCGGGTTCTCCGCCTCGAGGTGGCTCGGATTCGACGCGAGTTGGATGGTGACTTCATGGCCCCCGGAGGTCTTGCGCGTCGTCGTGTAACCCAGGTGATATTTCACGTCGCCGTCGCCGCCGACCATGTTCGGGATGTAATTTTCCGAGAACTCGGCGAAGAGCATGGAAAACGATTTCGCCAGAAAATTGGTCAGAACGTTGAGCCGGCCGCGGTGGGACATCCCCATCACGATTTCGTGGATGCCGCGCTTGTGGCAATCCTCGAGGATCGTATACAGCCCCGCCATCAGCGATTCGCCTCCCTCGAGCGAAAAGCGCTTCTGACCCTGGTATTTCGTGTGCAGGAAATGCTCGAAGCTTTCCGCCTCGAGCAATTCGCGCAGCAGCGCGATCTGAAAATCATTGCCCGGCGGCGCATCGAACGGGCGCGATTCAATCCGCTCGCGAAGCCAGCCGCGCACACGGATATTCTGAATGTGCATGTACTCGAACCCGATGGGCCCCGCGTAGATGGTCCGCAGCGATTCGATCATCTCCCGCAGCAGCATCGTGCGGCCGCCCAGGTAGAAGCGCGAGGAGACCGGCGTATCGAGGTCGTTTTCCTGGATGCCCAGTTCGGAAAGCGCGAGCAGCGGCTGCTCGGGCCGCGCGTGGGCCAGCGGGTCCAGCTTTGCGACGGTGTGGCCGATTGTCCGGTAGGCATAGATCAGGCCTTCCACGCGCGTCTGCAGCGGCAATTCGGCGAGGTTCGGCGTCGGCGACGCGGCCCCGTCCGGGTTTTCGGCCAGGCCGAGTTCGAAACCCTGGAAAAAGGCGGCCCACGTCGCCTCGACACCCTCGGGGTTCTGCTTCCAGCGCGAGTATTGGTCTTCGAGAAGTTTCGGGTCGATCCGAGTGGCGACAGCGGTGCTCATTGCAGTCGGCCAATGTAAAGCGGTGGGGGGAAAGGCAAAATGGAAAAATTAGCCGGCGGGATTGCCAAACCGGCCGCCGATTGAGCGAAACGGCGCGGCGAGTGTCTACAGGGCGTAGATTTTGATGAGCAGAACCGTATTTGGACGCATTTTTGGCAGTTTTTTGGCGGGTTGGATTGGCATCACCGCCGCCTCCCGGGCGCAAACCGGCGGCGATCCCGCCTCCGAGCCGGCGGTCATCGCCGTAGGCAAGGTATGGCCCGCGGTGGTCAACGTGAACACGGAGCGGATCGTCAAGCGGCTCTACGAGGACCCGTACGACCAGTTGTTCAACCAGTTTTTCGGGCGCGAAATGCGGCCCCCGCGGGAGCTGGCGCAGAAACAGCAGAGCCTCGGGAGCGGTTTCCTGGTCGATCCGGCGGGTTACATCGTCACCAATGAGCACGTGGTCGAGCGCGCCGCCGACATGAAGATCCACGTCACCATGTCCGATGGAAAAGTCTACGAGGCCAAATACGTCACCGGCGACCCCTCGAAGGATATCGCTTTGCTCAAGGTCGATGGGACCAAGCCGTTCCCGTACATCTCGCTCGATGATTTGTCGCCCGATTTGCTCGGCGAAACAGCGCTCGCCGTGGGCAATCCGCTCGGCTACGGCCTCTCGGTGAGCCGGGGAATCGTCAGCGCGCTCAAGCGCAGCGTGACGGTGGATGAAGTCGAGTACGACGATTTGATCCAGACCGACGCGGCCATCAACCCGGGCAATTCCGGCGGCCCGCTCATTGACATCAGCGGGAAACTGGTCGGCGTGAATTCGGTCAAGATGTCCTTCACGCCCCAGGGCGTGCCGACGCAGGGGATCGGTTTCGCCATTCCCGGGTCCGAGGTTCGGGACACGGTGCGCGAATTCATGAAACAGGCCAATGGCCCGGGCGGCATCCAGCAGGCCGGCGGCGGGGAATCGTCGGCCGCTCGGAGACGTTTCGGGCTGCAATTGCAGGATTTGACGGCGGACCTCAGCGATGCGCTGGGCGTGACCAACGGCGAAGGGGTTCTGGTTGCCGACGTGGACGTCGGCAGTTCTGCATACCAGGTGGGGCTTCGGCCGGGCATGGTCATCGAGAAGATCGGGCGTTACGACGTGAACAGCGTGGGCGAAGCGGAGTCGCTCTTCTCGAAAGCCGCCAGCGGGGACGATGCCGATTTGACGGTGTTGGTGACGCAGCGCGTGGGGCGGCAGGCGCTGCAATCCGAGCAAACGGTCACGGTGCGGGCGAGGTAGGCGAAGGTTGCACGCCGGGATCGCGGGAGCCGGGCTCCAATAAAACTCTTGAACAGGGGAGGGGGTATGTTGTCTAAACAATCCCCCACCGCAAAAATGCTTTGCACTCCCTTTGACAAGCTGTGATCAAAGTCGAAAACCTGACCAAGAAATACGCGGGCGTCACCGCGATCAACAACATATCGTTTGAAGTAGGAAACGGCGAGATTGTCGGATTCCTCGGGCCCAACGGGGCGGGCAAGAGTACGACCATGCGCATCCTGTCGAGCTTCATGCCGGCCACCTCGGGCCGTGCCTCGGTCGCGGGGTTTGACGTTTTCGAGAAGTCGCTCGAGGCGCGCGCCCATCTTGGCTACATGCCGGAAAACGTGCCGCTCTATACAGACATGCGCGTGACGGAATACCTGGTCTATCGCGCGGAACTCAAGGGTGTGACCGGCCGGCGGCTCAAGGAACGCGTGGGCGACGTCAAGGAACTCTGCGGGCTCAAGGAGGTCGAGAACCGGCTCATCAACACGCTTTCCAAAGGCTACCGCCAGCGCGTGGGCCTGGCAGACGCGCTCGTGCACGAGCCCGACCTGCTCATCCTCGACGAGCCGACCATCGGGCTGGACCCGAACCAGATCCGGCAGGTGCGCGAGTTGATCAAGAACCTGGGCAAGCACCACACGATCCTGCTTTCCACCCATATCCTGCCCGAGGTCGAGGCGACCTGCTCGCGCGTCATCATCATCAACCGCGGCCGCATCGAGGCTTCCGATACCCCCGACAACCTGCGGCGGCAATTGCGCGGCGCGGGCGGCATCCGGCTCGAGGCGAATACCGGCCCGGACGATGGCGTGGCGGAGCTGCAAAAGATCGCCGGCGTCAAGGATGTGACGCTCCAGGGGGATGGCGAGTGGAAGCTCTTTCTCATACGGGCGGAGGCGAACTCGGATTTGCGCGAGGAGGTGTTCCGCCTGGCGGCGGACCGCAAATGGGGCGTGCGGGAGCTTTCGCAGCGCGGCGCCACGCTCGAGGACGTCTTCGTCGAGATGACCCACACCGACGGCTAAAGAGCCGGCAGCCGGCCCCGGCAAAGAGACATTTCCTATGACCAAGCTATTCACACTCCTGGGACGCGAGATCAAATCGATCTTCTATTCGCCCGTGGCGTACATGGTCATGTGCTTCGTCCTGTTCCTTGCCGGATTCGATTTCTGCTGGGGCATCTGGATCATGGAGCGGGTCGGGCCGACTTCGCGCACGCTGCTGTGGGAATATTTCAACTCTCCCTTTTTCCTCTTCACCTTCCTGCTCATCTTCCCGCTGATCACGATGCGATCCTTCTCCGAGGAGTTCAAGAGCGGGACCATCGAGACGCTCATGACCGCGCCGGTGCGGGACTGGCAGGTGGTCATCTCGAAATGGCTTGGCTGCGTCTTTTTTTACGTGATCCTCTGGATCCCGACGGCGATTTACTTCTGGGTCTATAGTTGGACCAGCGGTTCGCCCGCCTCGCATGCGCCCGGGGCATACATTGCCATCTACCTGCTCCTGCTCCTGATGGGGATGTTCTATTGCGCCGTGGGCTGCCTCGCATCGGCGCTGACCAGCAACCAGATCATCGCGGCGGTCATGAGCCTGGTGGGGATCCTGGTGCTGCTCTTCGGCGGCCTCATGCAGTACATCATGCTCAACGTCACCGGCTCGATGCGGGACGCCTTCGGTTATTTTTCGGCGCTGGACCATTTCGATTCCTTTGCCAGCGGCGTCATCGATTCCCGGCCGGTGACATGGTACCTGACGATGACGCTGCTCATGCTGGTATTGACCTACCAGGTATTCCAGACCCGCAAGTGGAAGATGTAAGCAGCCATGGCCACAGACAGTCCAGAACCCGCTCCCAAGAAAGTATTCCGCATTCACCGGTTTGCCATCGGCTTGAACGTGCTGGTGCAGATCCTCGCGCTCCTCTTCATCCTGGCGGCGGTCAATTACTTTTCCTTCAAGCATTTCCGGCGGCTCGATCTCTCGCAGAACCAGAAGTACGTCCTCTCGGACCAGACCAAACAGTTGCTGGCCAGCCTCAAGCAGCCGGTGAAGATCTACGAACTCTTCATTCGCGATCCGCGCGTGCCCGGCGCGGACGTGGCCGAGGATGTGGATGCGCTGCTGCGCGAGTACCAGTACGCGGCGCACGGAAAGGTCGACCTCGAGTACGTCGATCCCTTCAAGAACCTCAGCCGCGCCAAGGCTCTGATGACGCAGTACAAATTCGGGTTCGAGAACGTGCTGGTCATCGTTTGCGGCGACCACAGCAAACTGGTGAATTTCACCGACATGGCCGATTACGACGAGACCCCGGACGATGAGGAGGAGACCCAGCAGCCCACGATCAGGGATTTCAAGGGCGAACAGGCGATCACCAGCGCGCTCATCGAGGTCACCGAGGGCACGACGAACAATATTTACCTCGTCGGCGGCAAGGGCGGCCCGGAACTCGACTCGGACGACCTCGCGATGATCAAGCTCTACCTCGAGCGCCAGAATCTGAAGCTGATCCCGATCGAGCTGATGAACAGCACCGCCATCCCGGACGATGCCAAGGCGGTCATGATCATCGGCGCCAAGTACGACCTGACCGACCGGGAAATCAAGCTGGTGCGCGATTACTGGGATAAACAGGGACGGCTCTTCATCGCGCTGGACCCGACCGCGAACGCGCCGCACCTGACCGCTTTTCTGCGCGAATGCGGCATCAACCCGGAGGATGATCGCGTGCTGCGGACCATGGCCATCGGACCGATGACCGCGCTGGTGCGCGACGTGGCGGGCACGTTCGCGGATACCAGCCCGATTACCAGCCGGCTCAAGGGCGTCGAGACGGTGATCGCGGGGCAGACGCAATCGCTGGCCCTTTCGCAATTGCCGCTGGTCCGCACCGATCCGCTCATCACCGCCGGCGAGGGCTACTGGGGTGAGACGAAGTACCAGGACATGGAGACCACCGGCGCCATATTCGATCCGAAGACGGACATATCGGCCCCGCTGGTCATTGCCGCCTCGGCGGAGAAAGGCGCGGTGCCGGACGCTTCCGTCAATGTCGAGACGGCGCGGATGATCGTCACGGGGAACGCGGACTTCTTCACCAGTTCGGCGCTCCAGCAGTACCCGCAGAATGTCGATTTTGTGCTCGCGGGGGTGAACTGGCTGATTAACCGGCAGGAACTGGTCGGCATTGTGCCGAAGGATGAGCAGCAATTCACCCTCGAGCTCACCGACCAGCAGATGTTCCGGGTCGAGATGCTGGTGATGGGCGTCATGCCCCTGGCCGTCTTCATGATCGGGACATTCGTCTGGATGCGCCGGCGTCATTGACCCAGCCGCGTTGGTTTTGACATGAAATTTCGAAATACCCTCATTCTCCTCGTCGTCGCCGGCGCGCTCTGCGCCTACCTGATACTGCACGAGAGCAAGCAGCCGACCACCACCGAGGCCGAGTCCCAGGGCAGGTACGTCGTCCAGTTCGACGAGAGCAAGATCAACGGGATTACGATCACCAACAACGATACGAAGATCGTGCTGAGCAAGCAGCCCAGCGGCGAATGGGCCATGGAGGCGCCCGTCCAGGATCGCGCCGCCGACGACGTGGTGGCGCAATTGCTTTCGACCGCGGCTTCGCTCGAGAAGGAGACCTCCTGGACGCCGGACCCGGGCAAGGAAAATATTCGCGACTATGGGCTCGAGAAGCCGAATGTGACGCTGCAATTGGAGGGCGATGGCGCGCCGCGCGAGATTTTGTTCGGCAAGGACACCGACATCGAGAACAAGGAATATCTCAAGCTGGCGAGTTCGAACGAGGTCATCGTTGCGCCCGGTGTGCTGCGGGCCGAGGTGGCGAAGTCGGCGGACGATTTCCGCAGCCACCAGCTCTCGGACGTGCCTGCCACGCAGGTTGACAAGGTCAACATCAAGACGGCTGCCGGTGAGATCGAGCTCGCCAGGGACCAGGACCATTGGGAGATCGACAAGCCGATCAAGGCACGCGGCGATGACGGGAAAATCTCCGACCTCGTCTCCCAGATGCTCGAAACGAAGATCGATTCCTTCGTGCCTGCGGACCAGGTGGGCGCGGCCAACACCGCGCTCAACGACGCGCAGCAGTCGGTGACGCTCGCGGCCGAGGGAGTCGACAAGCCGGTGGTGCTCGAATTCTCGAAGCCCACGGAAAAGGATCCGCAGAAAGTCTACGCGAAACTCTCGACCCGCGACGCCCTCTTCCTCATGCCCAAGGCCGCCGCCGCGATCTTTGACACCAGGCCGAACGACGTGCGCGACCGCCATCTGATCCGGCTCAACCTCGATGTCGTCGACCGCATCCACATCGCGCCGGCGGGCGTGCCTGAGATCCTGCTTTCGCGCAAGGGAGAGGATTGGACGATCAAGAGCATGAATGACAAGCCGGCGAACAGCGGCGACGTGCAGAAAATGGCCTCGACGCTGCAGGATCAGCTCGTCACCTCATTCGTCTCCGACGTGGCGACGGACCTGGCGAAGTACGGGCTCGATCAGCCGCAGCTCAAGGTGACCTTCTCCTCCTACGCCAGTGAGAACACCGCCGAGACGAAGGCCGGCGAGGAGCCGATCGAGACGATTCTCTTCGGCGAGGAGGATGGAAACAATGTTTACGCGAAGCTGGACGACGAGCCGTTCATCGTATCCGTGCCCAAGAGCGTGCTGGACGGTATTCACACCGATCCGCTCCAATGGCAGGACCTTGCCATCTATAATTTGAAGCCGGAGAACATCGTGGGCATGGATGTGACCAGGCAGGGCCAGGCGACCCTGTCGCTGGTCAAGGACAGCAAGGCAGGCTGGAAGCTGGCCAAGGGCGACATCGCCCTCGATACCGTGAATATCGAATCGATAGCCAACACCCTCTCGACGTTGCGTGCCGTGCAATGGGCCGGCGCCCAGAAGCCGGCGCAGGGCCTCGATGCCCCCGCGGAGACCATTACCTTTACGATGGCGGACAAGACATCGAACACCTTGAAAATCGGCGCGCCGTCGGGCGATTACTGGAATGCCACCGCCACCGGAGCGGACGGCGTCTTCCTCATCAACAAGCCCGATCACGACGCCCTGACCGCCGATGTATTGCCCACGGCGATACCGGCTGCGACGCCGCCCGTTCCCTCCCCAGGCAGCACGCCCTCCGCGGACAACGGTCCCGGCGGCGTGGAAGTCACGACCTCGCCGGTCGAGGCGAAATAAGGGGCTTTGCTGGCTACGGCGGGCCGCCCCGGGCCGCGGTGTAGAGGGAGACAACGCCCAGCGTCAGCCGCTGGCACGCCGGTGAGGCGAGGCCGTTCTCCTCGATGAGGGAGAGCATCTCCTTTCCGGCAGGAATGCCTTCGATCGAATCGCCGAGATATTCGTAGGCGTATTTCTCGCGCGTCACGATGGCGGCGATGATCGGCAGGACATGATGAAGATAAAATCGGTAGGGCGCGCGAAAGGGCGGGCGCGGGAGGGAAAATTCGAGCACCAGCAGATGGCCGCCCGGGTTCAGCACGCGCGCCATCTCGCGCAGCGCGCCGGCCCACGATTCCATGTTGCGCAGGCCAAACGCGACGGTGACGGCGTCAAACGAGCAATCGGGAAACGGCAGGCGCATTGCGTCGGCGAGGACAGTCTGGCGCAGTCCCTTGGCCCGGGCGCGTTCGAGCATCGGCTCGCAAAAATCGGCGCCGGTGACGGCGGCTTGCGGGCAGCGCCGCTCGATGGCGAGCGCCAGGTCGCCGCTGCCGGTGGCGAGATCGAGGACCGACGCCGGCTTCCACGAGGCCACAATCGCTGTCGCGCGACGGCGCCAGAGAAAATCAAGGCCGCCGGAGAGCAGATGATTGGCCAGATCGTACCGTCTGGCGATGGACGAAAAGAGAGAGTGGACGAACTTGGGCTCTTGCAGAGGCGTGAGCTACTTGCGCGGCCAGATGACGCGAATCAAAAACGCGAGGCAGATGGCGGTGAGGACGGAGAGAGCGACGAGAAAGCTCTGAAGAAATGAAAGCCAGGACATGCTGCGGGAGGGAGTTGGCGGGGATGTTTGTTCAGTCAACCCGTCAAGGAATGTACCGTCAAATGATAATAAAAATACGATGTTTTGCGTATAGGCAGCCGACAATATTTTCGGATTGATGACTAAAATTTATCAACCCGTCCCCGGGCAAAAATCGAAAAAAACGCTCATTCGATGCCGCCGGCTGCCGCCAAAAAGTGGTGCTCTCGAGAGGATTTGAACCTCCATGGGTTGCCCCATACGGTCCTGAGCCGTACGCGTCTGCCAGTTTCGCCACGAGAGCGTGCAAGGGGGTGTGAAGGATAGTGAGCCTCGCGCAAATCGCAAAGGGAAATTGCGTCGGAAAGCCTCTACGGCTCCTGGTCGCGCGTCGCCGGCGCCGGACCGAGCGGGCCGGCCTCGGGAATATCGGGTGGAAGCGGGAGATGATTGACGCTGTGGAAGAATCTCAGGCAATAGTCGCGCCACGCCTTTGCGTCCGCGGCCTGCCGCTCGAGACGCGCGCCCACCGCCGCGTGGCGCTCGGGATCGATCATCGGCCCCACCGACGACCATCGGGCGATCTGGGCTTCGGCCTCGCTGGCGCCTTGGGAGTATTGGGCGCACAATTCCTCCCATAGCGTGCGGCCGCTCCGGACCTTTTGTGCCCATGGGACGCGGTGAAACCAGAGCAGGTATGCCGGCTGGCTGAATTGCGCGCGAGCGCGCGGGAAATATTGCAGGATGTCCCTGTCGCCCGTCCCCATGCGGTCGATGCCGATTCCCCCGGCATCCAGGCCGTACGACCGGGTCCGCGATTGCGGGTCCGGCGCGTAATGGCTGATCTTCTGCGGCAGGAAGGTGATCCCCAGCGGAAGGTCGTACCGGACGAAGGTTTCCCACGACCCCATCATCATCTCCTTGATCGCGCGCACGGCGCCGGGATCGTTGCTCCAGGTCATGCGGATCCAGTCGTCGGCGATTTGCCCCGCCGATTGATCCGGGTCCCACGCCAGCCGGCCCCAGGCGTACCAGTTCGCCTGCGCGAAGTCCGAGCCGCACCAGTTGCGGTCCAATCCGGTATTGGCGACGCCGAGAATGCCGGTCAAGCGCTGGTGAAAGAGCGAGCCATCCGCCACGCGCGCGACGGTCGAGCCCTCGCCTCGCGCGAACGTGTCCGAACCGAAGAACTGCTGCCACTCCTCGCCCAGGTAAACCAGGTGCCAGTCGTGCCCCATGTATTCCTGCGTGATTTGCAGCTCGGGAAACGTGCTCGTGCGCGGCATCGCGCCAAAGAGCGGATGAAACGGCTCGCGCGGCTGGAAATCGATCGGGCCGTTCTTGACCGAGATCACCGCGTTCCCGGCGAATTTTCCGTCGAGCGGCGCGAAGGCATTGTAGGAATCGGGCGCGCGGTCGGGATTCGAGCCGTAGATGAACGCGCGCCAGATGACGATGCCCCCGTGCGGCGCCAGCGCGTCGGCGATGACGTTCGCGCCGTCGGCCTCGGTGCGCTTGTACCGGCGCGGCCCCGGCTGGCCCTCCGAGTCGGCCTTGACCTGAAATCCCCCGAAATCGGGGATGTACCGGTAGATTTCGTCCGCCTTCTCCTTCCAGAACGCCCGGACGGCGGGATCGAGCGGGTCGCACGTCGTCAGCCCGCCGATATCCATCGGCGCGCTGAATTTCGCCGTCAGGTAAACGCGGATGCCGTAAGGGCGAAAGAACGTCCGCCAGCGCGGCGAACTTCTTCAGCGCCTCGGGCTCGATCAGTTGCGACGTGGTGTTGACGTTGTTGAGGATGGCGCCGTTGATGCCGAGTGAAGCGCAGGCGCGGGCGTAATCGGTGTAGCGCGGGTCGAGTTTGCCCGGCAGATCGTTCCATTGCCAAAGCGATTGCCCCGCGTAGCCGCGCTCGATGGGTCCGCCCGGCGTGTCCCAATGGCTCAGGATTCGCCGCTGGATTTTCGGCGATTCATTAATGTAGATCCCGGTGACTGGCTTCTCGGTTTGGACGAGGCGGAGAAAATGGAACACGCCGTAGAGGACGCCGACGGGCGTCTTTCCAGTGATGAGAGTCGCGGCAAGATGATTTACCGGAATTGACTGGATGACGTATCCTTCCTGGTCCACAGGATAGGCCGGACGGTCCGTGGGGTCGGAGTCGTCGAATGAATCCCCCGGGGATTTGGAAAGAATCACCGCACCGTCGCGGTCAGGCGCGGGAACTATGGGAATAGGCCGCCCCAGCAAACCTGACAGACCGCTTTGCATTTCATCCGCGGCGCGTTGCAGGGCGGTTGATTCCGTACCGGAACCGGTGACGATTTCCGTGATCGACGCGCGGTATTGCGCCAGCAGCGCGGGGTCCTGGACTTTGACGTAGCGCAACCACAGCGCGTACCCATCCTCTGCCGCGGCCATCCGCGGCATGGCCCAGATGCCGGCGAGCAGCGTTGCGGCGATCAGGGAGCGCGCGGTCATTGCGCGAGTTTTTTTTGGGGGAAACGTCCGCGGCCAGGGCGGTTTAAGTTACCGCGTGGCCGGCGCGGGAGGCTGAGGGGAAGTGGTTCACGTTCAAGTGTATGTTCAAGTACACGCTATCGCGCGAGCCACGCACCACGGCTACGGAGAAACTCAAGACGCTCTACGAGATGCGCATCGGCATCAGGACGTAGAGGAAGGGGCTCTGCACCTTGATGACGCCCGGGCTCATCTCGTCGATCAAATCCAGGAACACCTCGTCGTTCGGCAGGTTGCGAAGCGGGGCCATGAGGAACTCGGGATTGAACGCAATCGAAAATTCGCGCCCCTTGTACGCCACCGGCAGCGACTCGCGCGCTTCGCCGACCTCCGGCGTGTTCGCCATGATGTCGATGTTGTTCTTCGAGAAAACGAGCTTCACCGAGTTCGATTTCTCGCTCGAGAGCAGCGAGACGCGGTGCACCGTGTTCAGAAAGCTCTCGCGCTCGAGGGTGATCCGCTCCTTGGCCTCGGGCGGGATGACCTGGCGATAGTTCGGGATAATTGCCCTCGATCGAGTTTCGAGACCAGCAGCGTGCCGTCCACTTCGAACGCGACCTGGTTTTCCGAGACGCTCATCTTCACGTCGCCTTCCTCGGAGACGAGGCGGGCCAGTTCGGTCACGGCCTTGGTGGGAAGGATGAGATCGACCTCGTGGCTGCGCGGGAAATTCCAGTTCGATATCCACCAGCGCGAGCCGGCGGCCGTCGGTGGCCACCAGGGTAAGCTTGTTGTCCTTGAAGGAAAACAGAATGCCGTTGAGGACGTAGCGGGTCTCGTCCGTCGAGATGGCGTAGGCGGTCTTGCGAAGCCCGTCCTTCAGGTCCTTCTGGCGAAGCGTGAAGGTCTTCGCCCCTTCGAAATTCGGCAGCGGCGGAAATTCCTCCTGCGGCAGGCCGAGGATTTTGAAAAAGCTCGGGCCGCAGCGGATCGACGCGACGCTCTTGGAATCCACCTCGATGAGGACCTCGGCGGACGGAAGCGCGTGGATGATCGAGAAAAGCCTGCGCGCGGGAAGCGTGGCCGCGCCCGGTTTTTCGATCGCCGCCTCGACGCTGCCGCGCACGCCGACATCCAGGTCGGTGGTGGTAAATGCAACCGGCCATCCTCGGCTTCGAGCAAGACGTTGGACAGGATCGGCAGCGTTGTGCGGGTGCTGACTACGTTCTGAACAGTTTGCAATCCTTCAAGGAGCTTTTCTTTGCTGACGCTTAGCTTCATGGATCAGGAGGAAAATCGCATGATGAAGGATTGGAGGGGTATGTCAATGGGAACCAAGGAGGAAAAAATCGAAATTCCCGCCCGCCGCCGCTCGGACGAATAGACCGAAGCAACTCCCGGCGGCGACAGGCGAATCTCGCGATTCGAATCCGAAAATTTGCGCGTCACCGATTCAGACTGCGCCGTCGAGGAACGACACGGCCTGGCGGATTTTCTCCTCGTTCGCGCATCCGCTCCTGCACCAGCCGGTGCGCGTGCAGCACCGTGCCGTGGTCGCGCCCGCCGAAGGCGTCGCCGATCTCGGCCAGCGAGGACTTGGTCAGTTCGCGCGCCAGGTACATGGCGATCTGGCGCGGGAAGGCGATGTTCTGCGGGCGGCGCTTGCTGGTCATGTCCGCGACGCGGACGTCGAAGTGCTCGGCCACCTTCCGCTGGATGAGGTCGATGGTGATCGTGCGCCGGCCTTCCTCGTGAAGGATGTCCTTGAGCAGGTGCTCGATCGCCTCGGTGCCGATGGGTGTTCCGCTCAGCGAGGCGAACGACGCGACGCGCATCAGCGCGCCCTCGAGCCGGCGGACGTTGGTGCGGATGCGCTGGGCGAGGAACTCGAGGATGCTCGAGTCGAGCTTGATGGCCAGCGACTCGGCTTTCTTGCGAAGAATGGCCAGCCGCGTCTCGATGTCCGGCGGCTGCAGCTCGGCGGTGAGACCCCATTCGAAGCGCGAGACGAGGCGCTGCTCGAGGTTCTGGATTTCCGCCGGCGGACGGTCGCTGGAGAGCACGATCTGCTTGTGCCCGTCGAAGAGCGTGTTGAACGTGTGGAAAAATTCCTCCTGCGAGCGCTCCTTGCCGGAGAAGAACTGGATATCGTCGATCAGCAGCATGTCCGCCTGGCGGTATCGCTTGCGGAACTTGACCAGCGAATTGTTCTGGATCGCGTCGATGAACTCGTTGGTGAATTTCTCGGACGAGAGATACATCACCTTGATCGTTGTGGCCGCGCTCGACCGACGTGCTGGCCGATCGCCTGCATGAGGTGCGTCTTGCCCAGGCCCACGCCGCCGTAAATGAAGAGCGGATTGTAGGTGCGCGCCGGCGCCTGCGAGACGGCGAGCGACGCCGCGTGCGCAAACTGGTTGTTCGCGCCCACGACGAACGTGTCAAACGTGTTGCGCGGGTTCATTCCGCCCGTGCGGCGTTGGGCCGCGCGCCGCATTGGCGGCCTCGCGGATGCGCGCGCGATTTCGTGATGCGCGCGAGCCGGTCTCGCGCCGGACTCCCGGCTCTCGCGCCATTCCCCGGTCTTCGGTGCATCGGCCATTGGATCTTCGGAGCGGGAGATCGACTCTCGGTGGCCGTCAGGAAATGGATCGAGCGAGGGCCGCCGAGCACCGAGGCGACCGAGCGATTGGAGCAGGCTCAAGTAGTTCGATTCGATCCAGAGCTGATAGATGTTGTTCGGGACCGTCAGCGTGATCTCATTTTCGTCCGCGGCGGTCATGGAAATGGCCTTGAACCAGCGCTGGTAAGTGTCCTTGGAGACCTGCGCGGAAATGTGCTCGGCGATCGCCTGCCAGATGGTCTGAAGATTCGAGGGAAACTTGGTCTGCATAGGATTTATCCACGAGAGAAAATGCACCCAATTGTCACAATTCCAGAGTGCGCGGACGCGGCGTTTTTTCAGGCGCGTTCAGAGGGAAGCCGGATGAAGTAAACGAATTTTCGGCAAAAATCATATAAATGAAAGTCGCTCGATGCGAGGCATCTTGCAAGCATGCCAGTTGTGGAACACTGATGGATGCGGGATTTCGGCATCAATCGCGGGCGCGAATGCGCTTGCATGCCTTGCACCCGGAAAATGTCAAAAAATTGCTCGGTATTATTCACAACTTATTCACAGGCCCCTTTTTCATCCGCCCGGAGCGGGTGGAGGGTAAAAATCCGGTGCCAATCAGACAAGCAAAATGAGGCCGCGCGGTAAAAAATTCGCGATTGGCACGGGCAATGTTTACTATCGGTCACTCTGCGAAACTCATCATCGCATCGAATCCGGATTCCAAACGCTTCGGCCAAAACCCTGAACGCGAAAATTCACGCCGCTTTTTCGACGTGGGCGCGGGCGATTTCCTGTTGCGCGGGCGGAGTGGGGAAAAGGATCGCGATCGAGAAAGTGATGACGCTGCCGAAGGCGATGCGCCAGGGAAAGCCGATCTCCGGCAGCCACGCCGGCTTCCAAAGAACCGCCGTGGCTGCCGAAGAAAGATCTGCCAGACCGTGTTGTGAAGGCCGCTCAGGATGGCGACGGCGATGAAGCCGACGATCATCGCGATGATGTTGCCGATATTGCTGCCGCGCGTTTTCGTCAGCATCCCGGCCAGGAATACGCCGAGCAGCGAGCCGTAGGTGTAGCCGAAGATGCCGAGCACGATCGGGATGACGCGCAGATCCGGGATCTTGAGCACGGCCAGCGCGGTCAGCGCGCCGATGACGACCAGCAGGACCGAGAAGAAGACCGTGCTGATGCGCGCCGCCCGCACGACGCGCTCCGGGGTGGCGCCGGGATTGATGTAGGGAATGTACCAATCCTCGGTGAAACTGGTGGCCAGCGCATTGAGCGCGGTCGAGAGCGAGCCCATCGCCGTGGCGAACAGCCCGGCCACCAGGATGCCGCGGACGCCGGGCGGCAGCTCGTCTATTATATAATAGGCGAACGGATTCTCCATGTCCGGCGCTTCTGGTAAAAGGCCCAGAGCAGAATGCCGACGGTCAGGAAGCAAAGCGTCAGCGGCAGGTCCACGAGCCCGGAGAGCACCAGCGAGAGCCGGCTGCGGACGTAATTCTTCGCCGTGAGCATCCGCTGGACCATGTCCTGGTCGGTGCCGTGCGTGGCCATGGTGGTGAAGGTCGAGGCGAAAAATGCCGCCCAGACCGTGTATTCGGTCTCGAGGACGTTGCGCGACATTCGGCCAGAAGCCGGCGCCTGGCGTGATGCCGCTGTTCCAGAAGCCGAGCGCATGGCTTGCGGTCTGCCGCGCCTTTTCAGCGCGCCGGCCTGGCCGATCGCTGCGACATCGGCGGGTTCGGGAATCACATCGTGGCGAGCGCTGCACCACCGTCGCCCAGCCGCCCGGGATGAGATGCAGGAGGACTGTAGATCGCAAAGCCGAGCGCGCCAAACATGAGCGACGCCTGGATGAGATCGGTCCAGACGACCGCCTTGATGCCGCCCAGCGCCGTATAAACAGCGGTGAATGCCGTGAGCACCGACGAGCGCGCCGATGTAAATCCAGACCTGGCTCGCCGCGGAGAGCTGGACGTGCTGATCTTCTCCCAGCCGAGCACCAGGACGATGGCGGCGACGTAGAGGCGCGAGCCGCTCGCCAGCGCCCGCGTGATCAGGAACACGATGGACGCGCCGTTCTTCGTCGTCTCCCCAAAGCGGATGCGGAGGAAATCGTAAATCGAGATGACGCGGTAATCGTAGTACGGCTTGATGAAGATCATCGAGACCAGCAGCCGCGCGATAATGGTGCCGATGGCGAGCTGGGCGTAAAAATAATTGCGGTACTCGTAGCCTTCGCCCGGCGCGCCGAGGAATGTGGCCGCGGAAATTTCCGCCGCGAGGATCGAGGCCAGCACCGCCCACCACGGGATGCTGCGGTTGCCCACCGCGAACCCTTCCATGCGTCCGGTCGCCCGCGCCCCTTGTAGAGCCCGATCGAAATGATGACCGCGAAGTAGGCAGGATGACGAAAGAATCGAGGACCATCAGGAGAAATTCGAAATTCGAAATTCGAAACTCGAAATATCATGCGCGCCCTGCGCGTCCGGCAAGCCGCCGCACAGCCACCCCCCACAGCCGCGCGAATTCAACGCCGGGCCCTTCGAATTTCGAATTTCGAATTTCGAATTTCCCCATATTCCCACCCCAGGCGCTGCACGCCCGTGACGCGCCGGCGACCACGCTCTTGATCGAGCACCTTCGAGTTGCGCCCGCTCTGGTCGTACTTCTCGCGGCGCGCGGGCGGGAGGATGTCCGGGCTGGTTTCCTGGAAGCCGCCCTTTTGCTGGAAATAAGCGAACGCCTGCGTCGAGAGGGCAAAGATTTCCTTCACCCCTTTTTGCGCGGCGAGCTGCTCGGCGAAGGCCATCAGTTTCCTGCCGTAGCCTTCGCCGCTGTGGTTCTTGCTGACGTAGAGGCAGGCCATTTCGGCCTGCTTGGTCTCGGGAAAAATATGGAGCGCCACGCAGCCCACCAGCGTCCGGTCCACCTCGATGACGTGATAATCCTCGATGTGGGCGATGATGTCGGCCCGCGTGCGGCGGATCAATTCGTCGCTCTCGACCGATTGCGCGGATCAGCGCCATGACCGCGCGGATGTCCTTCTTATAGACGCGGCGGAATTGCTGGTACTCGTTCGAGTAGATCATCGCCCCGACTCCGTGGTGGCTGAAAACCTCCGCCAGCAGCGCCTCGTCGACGTTCCCATTGAGCAGGTGCGCCCGCGGCACGCCCTGCCGGCAGGCGCGCGCCGCATGCTCGAGCTTCGAGGCCAGCCGCGGATCGAATTCATAGCCGCTGCTCTTCGCCTTCCGTTTCTTCAGGATGTCCTCGGTCTCGGCGATCGAGAGCTGGCGAACCTCGACCCCGTTGAGCCGCAGATTTTCCGCCGAGGAGAGAAAGATCAGCTTCATCGCGTGCATCGCCTCGGCCACCTCGACCGCGATGCCGTCGGAGTTGACGCGGAAGGTCTTGCCCTCGCCGTCGAAGCCCGATGGGCGGGATGACCGGGATGATTCCCTCGTTGAGAAACAGATGCAGCGCCTTGGTATCCACGCGCTCGACCCGCCCGGTGTTCAGGAAATCGACTCCGCCCAGGATCCCGCCGGATGGGCGATGATCGAATTTGCGTACGCCGCCCGCAGATCCACGGAGGTCAGTCCCTGCATGACGTCGTTGAGGATTTGCGTCGCCGCTTCGATCGAGAGCTTGAGAGTCGGCTCGTCGGTGATGCCGGTGCCGTCGGAATTCGAGATCGCCACGGAGCGCTCCGCGGCCAGCTTCTGGATTTGCGCGCTCGCCCCGTGCACCAGGATGACCTTGATCGAGAGCGACCGCAGCACGGCGATATCCAGCAGGATGTTGGCGAAATTGTCCGAGGCGATGATGTCCCCGTCGATGGCCACGACGAAAATCTTCTCCCGGAACCTGGGGACGTATTGCAGGATGCCGCGGAGGTCGGAGACTTTCATTGAGGAGAAACGAGTGCATTGAAGCAGATTGGGGCAGAAATTCGAAATTCGGAATATCGAAATTTGAAAAAATAATGTTACCCGGCAGACCGCGCCGCGGGCCTGCTTGCGAAGATTAGGAGGAATAGAGCATCCTGATCATCAGTGTTATGGCGACTGAAGCCGAGCGAGTACTTGTGGCCGAAGATCACTACGTGTCACGGCATCTCCTGGAGCGGAACCTGATGAATTGGGGTTTCAACGTGGTGACCGCTCAGGATGGCGAGGAGGCCCTCTCGATCCTGGAAAGCAAAGAGGCGCCGCCGCTGGCCATTCTGGACTGGATGATGCCGAAGATGGATGGCCTGGAGGTCTGCGCCGCGGGTGCGCGAGCATGCCAACAGGCCGTATGTTTACTTGGTCCTGCTCACCGCCAAGAGCCAGAAGGAGGAGATTGCCGCCGGGTTACAGGCCGGCGCGGACGATTACGTGATCAAACCTTTCGATCCGGACGAACTGCGCGCCCGGCTGACGGTCGGCCAGCGGGTGGTGGCCCTCGAGCGGGCGCTCGCGCGCAAGGTCGAGGACCTCGAGGCGGCCCTGGCGGACGTCCGAAAACTCAAATCGCTGCTGCCCATCTGCATGTATTGCAAGTCGGTCCGGGACGACCAGGACTACTGGCACTCGATCGACACCTATATCCACCAGGAGACCGGCACCGATTTCTCCCACGGCATCTGCCCCACCTGCATGGCCAAGCTCCAGGCAGGCGAGCCGGTCGGAATCAGAACCTGACCCTGACGTTGCCAGCCTCTACTGCGAGAGCTGCTGCTCGACCGAATCCATGTATTTGGTGATTGGGTCGTTGCGCGTGGGGGCGCTGCCATCCAGGTCGTCCGCGGTGCGCACATATTCGTCGAACGAGCCGCTGGCCTCCGTGCGCTGCGTCGCCTCGTACCAGTTCAGGTAATCGGCGATATCGTCCATCCGTTTGGCGAGCTGACGGCGGTAATCGGCCAGCGCGTTGAGATGCGCCTGCAGATGGGTGCTATGATGGCGCAAAAGCTCGACGGCGACGGCCTCGTATCCGGCCATCACCTCGCGCATCATCGGGCTGCCTTGCGCCTCGAGGCCGACCAGGCGAATCGAGAGCGTATTCAACGCGTCGGCGGCGCCCGGGGCGTTCCGGAACTTTGCATATTGATCCAGCGTGAACGACTTGGTCTTCCCGGTCTTGTCCATCGCCACGTCAAAGGTCAGGAGCGCATCCAATTGCCGCGAGGTATCGTCGAGCGACAGCCCCTGGTAACGATCGGCGGCCGATAGCGAGGCAAGGCCGAGCGACCACCATTTATCGAGGCTCTCCCCGCCGGAGGCGTGGAGCACCGGGAAGGCGTTGAGCAGTTCGGCCTCGGGATCGTCGTTCGGGCCGGGCCAATGGCGGATGAAAGCCTGCATGCAGATGCCGCCATCGGGCAGGTCGAGCAGCAGCCTCACCAGGCTCATCGCGCACGCGGAGTAGAGCCGGCGCGACGGCGTATCGTCGATCGAGGCGGGATTCTCCGCCAGAAAATCGGCGAGTGTGGGAGTCTTCCCGTTCTCCATGAGGCTGCGGAAGAGATCCGAATTTGCCTCGGGATCGGGATCGGCCGCCAGGTTGGCGAATCCGTCCACCAGCCACGCGGGCGGGTCGGTGTAGGTCGCGCCGGCGCTCACCAGCGCCGGCTGCGTGCGGTAGGCATACTCGAGCAGCAGAGCCCGCATGAGCTGCTGCGGGAAATGCGCCTGCCGCGGGTCGTCGCCCAGCACGATGTTGAACTCGACCTTGAATCCATCCGCGGTGTCGATGATTCGGACGTTAGATGGCGGTTCATTCGGGTCGGCCGTGTCGGCGGTCCTCAGCAGGATAACGATTGGCCGCCTCCAGTTGTCATTGGCGCCCAGCAGCTTAAGGAGTTTCTCCTTCGCATCCTCGGCCGCCATGGCAATGTTGGCGCGCGCGTTCGCGTCTTCCGCATAAACGATGAATTGTTGCGAGCGGCTTACCGAACGGTGCGAGAGAAGCGCCCAGGGCGCCGTGGAAGAGGCGGCCGCCGAAGCTGCCTGCGCCAACGGGGGAACGAGAAGCAGGAAGAGGAGGAGAAATCCGAAATCCGAAATCCGAAATCCGAAATATTTGGCGCGTCCTGCGCGCGCGTCTCTCAATCGAGCGCCGGATCGGGATTCCGGCTTCGAATTTCGAATTTCGAATTTCGAATTTCCGTTCATTTCAGTCTCCCCCTCCTCACGCGTGAGGCGCCGTGACAAAAATAAACACCCCCGGCAGGACCGTGACACTCTGCATCTTGTCCATCAGCGCGCGTTCCCGCCCGAGCGCGTCCCAAAGCTGATGGAAGGCGAACCCGCAATACTCCATGACCATCGGGTGGATCGGGATGCGGCCCAGGTTGCCGCCGACGTTGGTCGAGACCAGCTTGCCGCCGGCAATCGAGAGCTTGTAGGAGGCCCCGGCGTAGATCGGGTAGCCAAACGCGGATTCCTGCGCGGTGATCTTGATGACCCCGTTGCCCAGGTTGACGAATGCCCGGTCGAATTTGAAATAGTCGCCCGAGCTGTCGCCCCGGGTCTTGATGGCTGAGGCGAGATAGAAGTTGATGGCCTGTTCGGTCAGTTGGTAGCGCGCCGGCGTCGGGGACATCTGGGCGTCCTCGATTTGCTCGACCAGCGGCGGCGCGTTCAGCAGGTCGTCCTTGGAAGCCGTCGGCGGCACGCCGGCCGGCGGACGCGCCATCTGGATAAGGGTGGCGATGCACAACGCCGAGCAAAGGACATTCAACAGGGAACCCTTCCAGTGCGTGAAAAATCCGCTCTTCGGGCTGACCATCTTCCGGACGCGGCGCGCCGCCTTTTCCTGGGAATCCTTGACGGCCTTGGCCGGCTCCTTGGGAAGGATCGAGCGGTCCAGCTTGGCGCCACAATTGTGGCAATAAACGCGCTCCGGCTCGTTCGCGTAATTACACTGTTTGCAGGTGATCGTGGGGGTCGCGGGCATCTATTCCTTTTTCTTCGGTTTACGGGATTCGGAGGCGGGGGCGGGGGCGGCCTTCGGGGCGGCCTTCGGCTCGCTCTTGGCCGGCTCGGCGGGCTTGGAATCGGCGCTCTTGCCGCCATCGCCGGTGGCGGGAGCCTCACTTTTCGCCGCCTGCTTGTACCCTTCGCTCCGGTAGTCGGTAATGTAAAATCCGGACCCCTTGAAGATAAGTCCGGCGCCGGTGCCGAGCAACCGGCGGACCTTCCCCTTGCCCCAGGTTTTCTGGCGGCACTTCTCCTTTGGGCAGGTGGTGACCGGGGCGTCCTTCATGGACTGGAAGAGTTCGAAATCTTTTTTGCACTTTTCGCAGTGGTACTCGTAGGTGGGCATGGCTTTAGCCGAAAAGAATGGATGCTTCCTATAGCACGAAAGCGGAAAACCGGAACTTGAATAATCGCCGGCGAGGGCGGGTTCAAATGGAAAAGCGGGCCGCGCCCGCCCGAGGCGGCCGGGTGACGGGGGCTTGACGTAAACCTAGGGGGACGCTTTATTGCCCAACCCTTTTACGGAATAATGCGAGCACAGTTTGCCTTTCTTTTCATTTGCCTCGCGGGGGCAGCGCTCCTGGGTGGATGCGCGGGCGATCCGCGGTTTGATTCGCACACCGAGTACCTGGGCGGCGGTTCCAGCCAGGAGCCGGGCCGGGCGCCATACGACGATGTCTCCTACTGGGAGGGCGATGGAGTGCCGGGTGCCCCGCACGTCGTAATCAAGCTGGGCGAGCAGCGGGCTTATTTTTACAAGGGCGACACCCTGGTTGGGATTTCGACTCTTTCCACCGGACGCGAAGGCTACGACACCCCGACCGGGCATTTCCACATCATCCAGAAGGACAAGGACCACGTCTCCTCGCGGTACGGGGATTACGACGACGCCAGCGGGCATGTGCTCATGAAAAACATCGACCGCGAAAAGGACCCGATGCCCCCCGGAGCGAAGTACGACGGGGCGAAGATGCCCTATTTCATGAGGATCGTGGGCGGAACGGGCATGCACGAGGGCTTCCTGCCGGGCTATCCCGCCTCGCATGGCTGCATCCGGATGCCGGGCTTCATGGCGCAGGCGTTTTTCCGCAACGTCGAGCTCGGGACGCCGGTGGAAATCGACAACTGAGAGCCACTGCGGAAAAGGCCCAGCGGCACGCCTCAGTAATGCTTCGAGGCGTTTTCGGCCAGGCGCGCCTCGAGGCGCTCGCAGCGCAACTCGGAGGCCTCCAGCGCGCGGCGCTCGTCCATGAGCGCCTCTTCCAGTTCGCGAATCCGTTTCTGGAGCGAGAGCCGGATGCTGGTGCGGACCGGCTGCTCTTCCTCCCGCTTCGGCTGCAGCTCGGGAAAATCGGCGACGCGTTGCTGGAGGCCATCCTTGCAGTTGGTCAGCGAGGTCTCGATGCTGATCTCGCCCATCATCAGGAACTCGCGCACTGCCCCCAGGGTGGTGGGGCCGTAGTATTGATCGGTCGAGACTTCAACCAGGTAATCCATGCCCAACTCGGGGACCATGGGAGCCTTGATCCAGGTCGATTCGTCGGGGGAAATCTTGTCGAGGGGTGAAATCTGGGCGTCTTCGGCCCACTGCCGCAATTGCTCGAATGAGACCGGTCCGAATACGGACCCGTCATCGTGCTTCATAAGGAACCACTGATTGTTTTCTTCCATGTCTAGGGGATGGTTATTGGGGGCTGGACTGCGGGGAGGGCGATTCCTGCAACTTTGCGTTCGGAGGCAGCAGCAGGGTCTCGCCGATCTGGAGCCGACGGGCGTCGGTGATTTTGTTCATCTTTAATAATTCGGGCACCGTCACCTTATAGCGTTTGGCTATGGCCGTCAAAGTTTCGCCTTTGGCCACGATGTGCACCGGCCCGGCGGGAGCCGATTCCGCGGCAACGGCCTTGGGAGCCTCCTGGGCCTCCTCGGTGGCCTCGACTGGCGCGGTGCTGACCGCCGCGGGCGTCTTCCCTTCGAGCAGCAGGTTGAGGCGGGCGATTTCCTGGGCCAGCACGTCAATCTGCTTCGATTGATCGTCGATCTTGTCCTCGAGCCGTTTGATGTCGTCTGCCGAGGGCTGGGGCTTGGCCACCCGCTCGAGTTCAGCCTCGACCTCCTTCATCGTCTTGATTTCCTCCGCCGATGTTTCCGAGTCCTGGGCGAGGAGCGGCATGGCGCTCAGGCCAAGGCAAAAGAGGAATGCGAGGGCTCTCGGTGGACGTGGCATGGTGGGAAGAAATGGCATGTCTCGGGCGCAGTGGCAAGGGGGATGGGATAAAGATCGCTTCGCGAGCCTTGAAAAGGGGAACTGAGCCTGGCCCCGGGCGGCGCCGCGTTGCCCGTGCTTGCGCTTTTCGGAAACGAAACTAGACTTTTCTCATGCCTGACAGGACGCAACGACCCGTGGGGCCGGCCCCTTGGAGCCCGAAGGAGGGTGACAGCGGCGGCGGGCCGAAGGCTCCCGATATCTCAAAGCCGGATACGCGCGATCTGCTGAAACGGATGCGCAAGGTGGACCCGAACCAATCGAAACGTTACAGGCAGCGCACCGGGGAATGATGGAGGGGACGACGGCAGGCTCGGGCGGGATGTTGGGCGCATCGGGGCAGCCGGATTTTGCCGCGCTCCTCAAACGCCAGGGACTTTACCCCGCGACCGGCGCCCCGCTTCAGCCCGGGGCGGCGGAGGGTTTCGAGCAGACGCAGGCGACCACGATCCTTGCCTTCAAATTTGCCGATGGCGTGCTCATGGCGGGCGACCGGCGCGCCACCGCGGGAAACACCGTCGTCTATGACCGCGCGGACAAAGTGCTCGAGATCGACCGCCACTCGCTCATGGCCATCGCGGGCGTGCCGGCCACCGCTTGGGAAATGGCGCGCGTGCTCGAGCATTCCTTCCAGTTTTACCGGCGCACACAGCTCCAGGAGATGAGCCTCGATGGCAAAGTGCGCGCGCTCTCGAAACTTTTGCGCGACAATTTCGGGTTCGTGATGCAGGGCGTCGGCGTCGTGGTGCCCATCTTCGCCACTTACGACACCGATGCCCATTGCGCCCGCCTCTATTTCTATGACGCCATGGGCGCGCAGTTCGAGGCGGCCGATTACGCGGTCAGCGGCTCCGGCTCGCCCGCGGTCCGGAGCATCCTCTATTACGCAAACACCTGGGGAAAGAAGCCGCTCAGGGAGATCCCGCGCGCGGAGGCGGTGGTGCTGGCGCTGCGCGCCCTGGATACCGCGGCGGAGACCGACACGGCGACCGGCGGCGTCGACCGCCGCGGAAAGGTTTTTCCGGTCGTGAAGATCGTCAGCGGGGTGGGAATCGAGACGCTGACCGAGGAGGATCTCGCGAACACTTTCAACACGGAGGTGAAATGACCGAGGAACCTTATCGCTGGGTCGAGGCGATCGCCAATCGCCGCGAATACATCGAGCATCAACTCGCCGGAGGCAGCCCCATCGTGGCGCTCGCGTACAAAGATGGCGTCCTCTTTCTCACGCTCAGCCGCGAGCGGCAGAAGATTTTTGAGATTTACGACCGCATCGCCATGGGCGCCATCGGCCATCCCGGCGACATCGAGCGCCTGCGCATGGCGGCCATCGAGGTGGCAAGCACGGAAGGTTTCACGCGCTCGACCCAGGATGTCTCGCTGCGAAGGCTCGCCTCGTTTTCATTGAGCCCGGCGCTCAAGGCCGCCTTCGAGCAAATCTACGGCCCGCCTTATCTCGCCCGGATGCTCTTCGCGGAACTTGGGCGCGACGGCGCGATTGTTCTCGCGCATCGATTACGACGGCACCATCCACACCAGCGGCGGCCCGCACCTGCGCAACTTCGAGCACTACGGCGTGCTCGCCGGCACCGCCATTCAGGCGGCGGCGATGGAGCGGCATCTCGCGCAATTGAACTGCGGCGGGATGGAGCTGGATGAGGCGATTCGCACCGCGTTTCACGCATGGACCATCGGGCAACTCTCGCGCGAGGAGGACGCGCAGCCAACCCCCGAGGCAATCGAAGCGGCCAAGAAGGAACGGTTGGGCCAGGCCGTGATTGAAGCAGCGATTCTGGACAGGAACACGCGCCAGGCGGCCTCTTATCGGAGCGTGCAGCCGGAGGAAATCGAAAAGGCATTGGGCTAAAGGGGGCGGAAAGTGGGTGTGGAAGCGGATGGAACATTGATCCGTTCAACGGCGAAATATCGGGAATCGAAGGAATCGCAAACTGTTGATAATAAATTGATTAGGCATGCCGGCAAAATGCCGCCCCGAACACCATTATGAAGGGGAATATTATCAGTTTGATAATACAATTTGCCTTCCCTTCCGACATTTGTCATCTTTCCGAAACATTTCCCACCAATTGGGTCTAACCCGGCCCTTACCCCTGAAACACTATGAACAGAATTGCTAAACTCCTCCCAGCCGCAGCGGCTGCTTGTTGCATGCTCGCTTTCGGGCGCCCGGCAGCGGCGCAAACCGTCTATAATGGCAATGGCAACAGCAGCTTTGGCGGCGCCTTGGGCGGCGGACTGATGACCGTTACTAACGACGGTTATGACTTCGCGAGCGGCACCTACGGCTACGTGGACTTCACCATCTCGCTGGCCAATGGCGCGAACCTCTCGAACGGCGGCGCGGGAAGTTTGAACAACAACTTGGTCATCTACCTGGACAACGGGTTGGGCGGCGGTATCGCAAGCACCACCGCGAGCTATGTCACCTCCCCGGGAGATGGCGGCGAGAGCGCCGTGACTCAGAACGCCGGGAATGGCTCATTCTCGATCCTCAATTTCGGCGGCCTCATGGCGCCGCAATACGCCATCGAGTTGGACCAGTTCAACTTCGGCCAGATCTACTCGGACACCGGCGGCGTCCCCACCCAGCTTGATGGTGCCTCTTCGGGCAACACCACCGCGGGCGGCCTCTCGTTCCTGATCTCCGGCAGCACCGCCTCGATCAACATTCCCGTCTCCGACTTCGGCCTGACCGCGGGCATCCCGGCAACCATCAATCTGGCCTCGATGGAGGTCTCCGCTTCCGGGTACAGCTCCAATGAGGGAACCGAGAGCGTGACCGGCAATGCCGGCTACCAACCCAGCGGCGGCCAGACGCTTACGAGCGTGGACACCTTCCAGGTGATTCCCGAGCCCTCCTCGGTCATGATGATCCTGAGTTCCGGGCTCTTCGGAAGTTTTTATTTGATTCGCCGCAAGCGGAAATAAGACCCCCCGAAGCGCGTAAAATTTAACGGGCCGTTCCTTCTGAAAAGGGGCGGCCCGTTTGCTTTTTCCCTGTTGACCGTTTCAGGGCGGCGGAGTACGGCAGGTCAATCGTTCGATTTCCCTGCCATGAACCCATCCACTCATCGTCTCCACCCAATCATCCTGGCCGCCCTCTCCCTGGTAGCGGCTTATACTCCACAATCCTACGCCACCACGTTCAACGGCAACGGTAACAACGGCTTCGGCGGCGACTTCGGCGGCGGCTCAATGTCCGTCACCAATGACGGTTTGGACTTCAGCCCCGGGTTCGGCTACGTCGATTTTTCCATTTCGCTGGCCAACGGCGCCACGCTCTCCGCGGGCAGCCTCGGCAACAACCTGGTCATCTATCTGGACAATGGCAAGGGCGGCGGCATCACCAGCTCGACTTCATCTTATGTTACGTCGCCAGGCGACGGCGGGGAGAGCGCCGTGACGCAGAACAGCGGTTCGGGCAATTTCTCGATCCTCAATTTCGGCGGCCTGATGGCGCCCCAATACGCCATCGAGTTGGACCAATTCAATTTCGGCCAGATCTATTCGGATACCGGCGGCGTTCCCACCGAGATTGATGGCGCCAGTTCGGGCGACACCACTGTGGGCGGCCTCTCGTTCCTGGTCTCCGGCAGCACGGCTTCCATCAATATTCCCGATTCCGACTTCGGCCTGACCGGAAACTTCCCGCCGACGACGATCAACCTTGCCTCGTTGGAAGTTTCCGCCAGCGGTTATAGTTCGAACGAAGGCACCGAGCAACTCACGGGCAACGACGGATATCAAACCAGCGGCGGACAAACTCTCACCGGCGTGGATAGCTTTACCGTCGTGCCGGAACCTTCAACCGTCACCATGATGCTAAGTGCGGGACTGTTCGGAAGTTTTTATCTCATGAGGCGTCGGCGTAAGTAACCGTCGCGCCGGCAATCGAACTTTCCACGAGCCGCTTTCTGAAAAGGAAGCGGCTCGTCGAGTTTTTGTCCGTTGACCGGGATACGCCGCGGGAGTAGCTGGAAAGAAAGTTTCCTCCGCCATGAATTCATTCGTATTTCGCAACCTCGCATCGCTCCTCTTCCTCTGTTTGCTTGGTTTGTCAACGCGTCCCGCGCTCGCCGCCATCGAGACTTACGACGGCAACGGCAACAACAGCTTCAGCGACGAGGCCGTGGGCAGCGGCACCATGACCGTCTCGGATGATGGATCGGGCGGAGTGGACTTTACCTTCACGTTGGGCAATGGCATGCCTTTTAGCTCGCTCGCGACGGAAGGCGCCACCGCCAACGACCTCGTCATTTACGTGGACAACGGCCAGGGCGGCGGCATCGGGAACACCGCGTTGTTGACCGCCGCCAACCTGGATAACGGCCAGGAGGCAGTTACGGAAAACAATGGATCCGGTCCGTCCGGCCAGTCGATTCTCAATTTCAACGGCTTGATGGCCCCGCAGTATGCCATCGACTTTTTGAGTGGCTTCGGCGGTTATGGCCAGGTGTACGCGATCGACTCGGGTACCAGTCCGGTATTCATCGACGGCGCCGCGCCCGGCGACAACAGCACGAACGGGACTGGCTTGACTTACAACATATCCGGCAGCACCGCGACGATTGACATTCCCGCGGTCGATTTTGGGCTCAGTTCGTTTTCGGGCGACACGCTGACCTTTGCCGCCATCGAAGTATCCGAGACCGGTTACAGTTCGAACGAAGGGACCGTCGATTTCTCGGGCAGCCCCGGCTGGGGCAACGTGCAGTACGTGGAGAGCGTCAATACCTTCACGCTGGAAACTGTGCCGGAGGGCTCCACGGCCGGGATGCTGGCCTGCGGCGCGGCGGCATTGCTGCTGCTAAGGCGCCGAAAATGGTTGCGGCGGGCCTAGCGCCATATTTCCCGCTGGCAGTGCGCCGTTTTCGGTCCTAAAAGCGGACCGTGCATCTGAACCGTCTTTTTCGCCTTTTTCTAATTTGCGCTGGAGTCTTCGCGGCTGCCAGCGCCTGTCATGCAGTCCAGGAGTCCGGGCCGTCGCAGGCCGCGATGGAAGCCGGACGGCCCTACCTGCGGGAGCTCGAGACCGCCGCCGCCGCCTATTCGCACCGCGATTTCACGCAGGCGCTCGATCACCTCGACCTCGCGGACAAGATTCATCCCGACGTCCCGGACACCTGGAACATGCGCGGCGCCATCTACGCGGAGCAGCACGCTTACGAGAAGGCCGGAGACGCGTTTGAAAAGGCGCAGAAGCTCAATCCCGGCGATTTCTGGCCCCCGTACAATCTCGCCCAACTGCTGCTGATGGAGAAAAAGTACGCGCAGGCGGCCGACGCGTTTCAGCGGCTAGCGGTCTACCAGGGGCACGATGAGCTGCTCCAGTTCAAGATCGTCTTTTCCTACCTGCTCGCGGGCAAACCGGACCAGGCCAAGCCGGTGCTCGACGCGATGAAATTCCCCTGCGACACCCCCGCTTATTACTTCGCGCACGCCTCATGGGAGTACGCGCACAAGGACCAGAGTCAGGGCGATTACTACGTGAAGGCGGCCCTCAAGATTTTTGGCTCGCAGCCGTCGATGTCGTTTTATGACTCGCTGGCCGGCATGGGCTGGGTGAAGGCGCGCGCCGCGGACGGTTCAGTGCCGGAGGACACGCATCTGCTTTCGCCTCCCGATCAGGATACGTCCCCGGCTAATTAGCGCATTTTAAGAAATACTATGGCCCTCGAGTGCCGGATTGCGCGCCAGCGTGGACTTGAACTTGCTCTTGAACGTGAACGTGAACCCCACACTCACGGGTTTCAGCGCATTCTAAGAAATACCATGGCCCTCGAGCGTCGGATTGCGCGCCAGCGTGGACTTGAACTTGCTCTTGAACGTGAACGTGAACCCCACACTCACGGGTTTCAGCGCATTCTAAGAAATACCATGGCCCTCGAGCGTCGGATTGCGCGCCAGCGTGGACTTGAACTTGCTCTTGAACGTGAACGTGAACCCCACACTCACGGGTTTCAGCGCATTCTAAGAAATACCATGGCCCTCGAGTGTCGGATTGCGCGCCAGCGTGGACTTGAACTTGCTCTTGAACGTGAACGTGAACCCCACACTCACGGGTTTCAAAGCAGCTACACATTTTTTTAACCGCCCTGGCGCGCGGCCTGCCGGGATTCGAATTTCGAATCACGCCTGACCGCCGGCAGCGGTTATGACGCAGGCTCGCCCGCTTCGGCCGGCTTGGCCGTGCGCGCGGGCTTCGAGCGCGCGGAACGGCGCAGGATCGTCGGGCCGTCGATCCATGTGCTCTGGATGAAACTCGCTTTCGGGAATTCCGGCATGCCCACTTCGTTGCGATGGAGCTGGCCCACCAGCATGTCGACCGCGGCGGCGCCCACCAGCGTGTTGTTCTGGTGCATGCCGGACCAGTCGGACAGCTCCTCGTGCCGGTCGAGGTGGGCGAGACCCAGTTCCTCCGGAACCTTGATCCCCATGTCGTGGATCCACTTCTTCACTTCGTGATGGACGCAGAGGATGACTTCGGGGCGATGCTGCGCGTACCAGGCCCGGAAGGAGATTTCACGCCCATGATGAAACGGGAATGTCGGGATGCGCTCGCAGCCCTCGCACGATTCCAGTCCCGCCCAGAATCCGGCGGAGAAACGGCGCTCGACCATCGCATCGACCTCCGGACTCAGGACCAGTCCCATGCGGCGATACCCGTAGCCGCGCAGGCGCTGCACGGCATGCAGCGCGGTGGAAAACTGGTCGTTCGAGGAAAAATTGAGCGGAGGCGACGCGGGATGGACACCCACGACCACGCAGGCGAAACGGTTCCAGATCAGGCTGAATTCATCGGGCAGTCCCGTCCGGTCCAGCAGCGCGGCGACGATGATGCCGCGGATGTTGCGCGATTCCAGGATCTTTGTCAGGCGCGCGGCGCTGATGCCCGGTTCGTGCAGCCAGAATGGGTCCAGGCCGTAGCCTAGCTGCACGGCGCGCTCGTGGCAGCCCTTCACCCATTCGCGGAAGGTGCAGAGGCCGGTGAGGGTTTTGGGATCGGAGGAGACGTTCAGCAGGCCGAGCGTGGCCTGGTACTTCGGGGTGCGGCTGGCGCGAAGCTGGGCCATGAGGTTGGCCACCGTGGCGTTGGTGCGGTAGCCCATTTTCGCGGCAAGCTTCTGGATCCGCCGGCGGGTTTCCGGCCGCAGCCGCGGATCGTCGCGCAGGGCGAGCGAGACGGTGGCTTTGCCGACGCCGGCGCGTTCGGCGATTTCGTGCATCGTCGGGGCGGATGCGGGGGCTTCTTCCGGGGGCATGGCAGAGGAAGGGTGGGCAGTGGATAAAACCACGTACTAGCCCCTTGTACCAAAAAGGGTTAATCTTGTCGAGTTTAAACTGTTCAACATGCGTTGCTTTGAGACTTTTCCCCCCTGTGGTTAGCTGCCGGAAGCCTCTTTTTCTCGAGAGAAGTCCACCGGGTCTACAACCGTGCCGCCGCCGGGGTTTTTTCCAGGGATCAATTGGGCTCCGATATGCTCCCTCCCAGATCCTTTGAACGCCGCCCTTTGCCAGGTCGCGCCGCGGGTTCATTCGGCTTTCTCAGGGGCTTCTTCCGGTGTATACTGCGGCGGTCTGCCGTGAGCAAATCCCCCAACCTTGCCACGTTTCTTCTGCGCTACGCCCTTTGCGGGGTGGCGCTGTTGCTTTTGCCCGAAAGCTCCAACGGCGAGGCAATGCTCCAGTTTTTCAACAACAGTTGGGACGCCATCGCGCAAAAGATGCCCGAGCTGGCGGAGGCCGGTTACGATTCTCTCTGGCTGCCGCCCCCCACCAAGGCGGGAAGCGGGCTCTCCGTGGGGTACGACTGCTTTGATGCCTTCGACCTGGGCGACAATGAGAGCGGCTCGGCCCCGAGCAACAGCACCAACTACGGCACCCAGGCGGACCTGCTGAACCTGGTCCAGGTGGCGCACCGGTTCGGGCTGCGCGTCTACCTGGACAACGTGGTGAACCATCGCGGGTTCACCGTGCCGGGCTACGACGCCAACACGCCCATCACCTATTACCCCGGCATGTTGCCGGAGGACTTTCATCTGCTGACCACCCCGAGCGGGTATTACCAAAACACCTGGCAGATCGCCGATTGGAACAACTCATGGGATGTCATCAACGAGTCGCTCGAGGGGCTCATGGACATCGCCAACGAGCCCGGCTCGCCCAACCTGAACTTTGGCGCCGCCATCGGCGATCAGTTTCCGAAAATCACATTCGTGCGGAATCCGACCCGCCCGGATTTTTATTGCTACACGCCCAGCGGCCAGTATGTCGGCTTCGGCCCGAACAACGGCCTGACCACGGCGATCATTGCGGCAAATCCCTCCGCCTACTCGGAGTATGTCGAGGACTTCGAGAATCGCGCGGTGCGCTGGGAGATCGATACCACCAAGGCCGACGGCATCCGCCTGGATGCGGTCAAGTCGGTGCAGGACAACTTCTTTGGCTCGGAAGGCTCGGACATGAACACGAGCACCTACGGGTACACGGGGCAAATCCAGCTCCAGTACAACCTCACGCACGGGGTCAATCCCTCGAACCTGCGGGCGAGCAACTTCAACACGGAAATCCCGCGCACCAACGCCATTGTCTTTGGCGAGCACCTGGGCGCCCCGCCGCCGCAACTCCCGTACATCAACGCCGGCATGCGGCTTCTCGATAACGACCTGAGCGGCGCCATGAATGGCGATTTCCCGTATGGGCCGCTCAACGGATTCGACTCGCCCGGCGGCCAGGGCATCCAGACGGGCGGCGCGGACCCGGAGGACTGCACGGTGGCCTACGTGCAGAGCGCCGATTACGGCTACGCGGCCAAGCAGCAGTTGCAATACGCGTTCATCCTGGCGCGCGCGGGGCTGCCGGCGGTCTACACGGATGGCTACAACTACGCGCCGGTGCTCGGCTCCGACGGCAAGCCGTTCCCGGCAAACTCCTACAACAACTACCTGGGCCAGAATAGCGATCCGTCGTTGGTATCGATGCTCTACGTGCACAACCAGTTTGCGCGCGGCACCCAGGTGGGAAAGTGGAGCGACAATTCGACGGTCGCCTTCGAGCGGCAGGACAACCGCGAGAACACGGGCATGTCCACCGCGGACGCGACCGTGCTTCTCTTCCTCATGAACGGCAACGGGGCGCAGGGGGAGAACCCGAACAGCGGCTTCACGACTGACTTCTCCATGGGCGCCTACCTCTGGCAGTACGCCGAGGGCACCACCGACGTGGGCGACCAGATGAACGGTTTCTATTACACCGTCGGCGCCAATACCGGTAACCAGACGGTCTCCGACTTGATCATCCCGAAGGATGGTTACTTCGCCTTTTCCTGGCGCACGCCGGAGCAGTCGAACCTCTGGAAAAATGGCGGAGGCCCGCAAATCACCGTCCTGCAAAATGGACAGCCGACGCCGACCGTGACCTACCTGCGCACGGACGGGCCGAACGGCGACCCGAACTTCAACCCCTACGGCGTGCCGAACGCGGTGCCCGGGAGTTACTCCTATCCCTGGACCATTCCCTGCATCACCTCGGGCAGCAATATCTCCTTCATTACGCGCGCGGACGGTTCGACGGAAAACATGCTGATGGAATTGGACGGCGGCATCGACATCAACTCGCAGATGGGCCTGGGGCCGCAGCCGCCGGCCACCGAGTTGCGCGACAATCCGCCGGCGACCGCGACCGATGTGTTCCTCGGCTACGAGCAGATGGGATTCGTGGATCGCGAGAACCCCGAGCTGTTCGCCGCGGTGGATACGACGCGATGCCAGATCGGCTCGACCGGGGCGGAGACTTACATCACCACGGTGGGGAGCGGCCAGTTCACGATCAACGACGGGCCGACGGGCGCGAATAACTACAACACCAACGGCGGCACGCAGGCTGCGTTCGTCTATCATAGTCCAACGGCGACCGGCGGCGTAATGGTAAGCGGCACGCTTCCGCTCCAATACAGCGAGAGCAACGGGAGCGCGACGGTCTGGGCGAAGACCAATCCGGTCGGCCCCGGGTTTAACATGTTCGTCTATTATACGATGGACGGCAGTTATCCCGAAGGGGCCGGCGGCTCTGGGATCGGGACGACCCAGGTGGCGCCGATGACTTATGTAAGCAATGGCACCGATGGAAATAACTGGTGGACCGGGACCATCCCCGCCATCACGAGCGGATCGACGCTGACTTACAAGATCTCCACTTACAATGACTCCGTGAGCGGCTCCCCTGTGGCGTCGGTGTTTCCAACGAACGCGAGCGCGGTCTCGCAAAAGCTGAATATGATGACCACGTTCCATATCACCGGGTTCAACCCGGCGACGGCGCTGGTCTATCCGAACAATGATTACGGCGTCACCCAGACCGGTTTGAGCCAGGGTTTCCATGTGGTGCGGACGCGCGAGTTCCTCAACCGGGCCGGGCGCTCGTCGATTTACAATACCGCGGTGCAGACATTTTATTACGACACCGAATTGCCGCAGGGGCAGATCGTCTTTCCTTCCAACGGCTCTACGCTCACATCGAGCCAGTACGGCGTGGTCGTGCGCACGGACGACAGCGTGACATCGGTCGAGTATAACATCCAGGACAGCAACCCGAGCAACGATGACTCCGTCACCGGCGTGGCCAATGGCAACAACGCGTGGGTGCAGGCGACCGAATTGCCGGCCAACCCGGCGGTGCAGAGCACCTATCCCAACGAATGGCGGTTCAACTATGTCAATATCCCGTCGAGCGGCCCGGCGACGATCCAGGTGCGGCTCAAGAAGCTGACTTCATCGAGCAACGATACGCTCTCCGACACCGCCGGCCATTACACCACGCTCACCTGCGCCGTGAACACGCAGGCGCCGGCGGAGAATATGTACGTGGCCTATCCGCAGACGGATGGCCAGGTCGTCGGTCCGGGCTACGTGATGAAGGTTTGGTTCAGCAATACATTGGACGCAAAGCGGCACGGCCAATTTCATCAATAACACCGTCATCTCGATTGCGAGCACGGAATCCGGCAGCCCGGCCAACCCGGTGGCCCAGCCAAAGAGCGGGATGTATGTGGATGCGTTCGGCGTCGGCCCCAACAACCAGTATGATGAACTGGCTTACTCGCTGCCCAATCTCTACAATGGGGATCCGAACTTCGAGGACACCATTACCGTGACTTCGACGACCTCGAGCGCCCTTACCCTCACGGCCACACGGCTGGTCAAGGCATACCCGGTCGCGACCATCATGGACAACGTCCTGACGCCGCCGCAAACGGCCGCGAACGGGAGTCCCTACATCATCGTGCTCCCGGAGGTTGCCAACCCCACGCCTGCGCAGCGTTCGACGCCCATTGTCGTGCAGACGGACACCAACGCCCAGTCGGCGGCGATTGTATTTACCGGCGGCCCGGCGGTGAGCAGCACCAACGTGGTGCTCCAGGGGACGGCCTTGGTCAATGGCGACCTGCAATGGACCTTTGCGTGGAATAATGTCCAGCCGGGAACTTATAACTTCAATTCCGTCGTCACGGAAAATGGCGGCGGAAGCGCGACGACGACCTGGACGGCGACCGTCGAGTACGAGGAGTTGGTCACGGCGGTGCCCGGGAAACTCGACAGCGACGACGACGGCATTCCCGATGCGATCGAGACCACGCAGGTGGCTTTGCCATCGGGCGATTCCGATTTGTGGACGGATGACCAGGTGCATCGATGGGCCATTTCCGGCAAGACCAATCCGTTGAGCCCCGACACCGATGGCGACGGTCTGCCGGACGGCCTCGAGCTCGGTCTCACGGCGCCGATGGCGCTCTCAGGCACGCAGCCTGCCGATACCAATACCTCCGTGAGCACGAACGGAGTATCGCCCAACTTCCAGCCCGACCTCGACCCGCCCATCTATAATACGGATGACAACACCAGTCCGCCCGCGGGCCAGGATTACAGTTACTACAACCCGTGGCCGTTCAATGAGAACAACTCGCGCACGGACCAGATCGCGGGGACCATGACCAATCCCAATAGCGCCGACACGGACGACGATGGGTTGCCGGACGGCCTCGAGGATTTGACCTGGGCGGTGGTGACCGGCAGCAACGGCAGCCCGGTACGGGATGCGAACGGCCATATTACTTACAGCCCCGTCCACAACGGGCGTCTCGATATCATCCCGGACATCACCGGCACCCAGACGGTCATCGCGCACCCGCCCACCATTTACAATACGTCGACGATAAACCGCGCCGCGATTCTCGCCATATCGCCCAATGCGCAATGGCTTGAGACGGACCCGAATAACGCCGATACCACCGGATGCGGCCTGACCGACGGCGAAAAGGACGCGAACCACAACGGGTTCGTGGACCTGAGCATCATCGACAGGAATCAGGTGGACTCGAACGGGAACTTTGTGGTGCTGGGGACATTCAGCAGCGCGACCGCTCCGCTGACGGTGAAAGGCTCCGCGGGGGGATCGACCTCGCAAACCTTCTACTATCTCGATTTCTGCTATCCCTACATCGAGCCGACCAACGGCAATCTCTATTACTCCTCCTGCCTGGACAAGAACCGCCTCAACGCGGTGTTCAGGCCGAATGGCCAATTCCGCTCGGATGGCCTCGATGTCATCTGGCAGGAGACCGATCCGCGCCGGTTCAGCACCACGGGCGACGGCTTGCCGGACGGCTGGAAGGTCGAGTATGGCCTCGACCCGTTCGATGACGGCGTTGTCGGGGACTACAATCTGCATACCGGCAAGATCATTACCAATACCAACAACGGGCCCAATGGAGACCCCACCGGTGACGGCATCACCAACCTGCAAAAGTACATCAACGGCGACAACCCGAACGTTCCCGGCACGCCCACGGCGCCCGCCCCCGGACAGATCGCCATTGGTCCGGTCCCGGGCAACACGGTGACTTATGGGGCAGTTACCAATAACCAGGCGTTCTCGGGATGGACCGCAAGCGACCTGATCGCGCTCGATTATTACGACGGGGGCGGTGTGAACTACGACGGCGAGGACGAGTATTACTATGGCGATGGTTTCGACTCGTCGCGCGACATGGTGGCGTTTTACGCGCACGATGGCGGCGCTCCGACCCAGGGCGGCGACGGCAATTTCTATTTCCGCGTCGATTTCGAGGACCTCCTGCCTTACGCCGAGGAGGGTAACCTGGACGTTTACGTGGCGATCAATTTCGGCCAGCCGGGCACCGGTGAATACAATCTCCCGGATAACATGCGCACCGGCACGACGATGGGGTGGCAGGCGGTCGTGGCCTGCTATCAAAGCAACCAGGGCGCCGTCTATCTCTGGGACCCGAATTCACCGACGCACTCGACCGGCATCGGGCAGGACCTTACGCAGTTTGGGGTGACCTCGCGCGACCAGACTTCCGTCGATGCCTCGGGCAAGCCGAACGGCTTCGAGCTGGCTTACTTCAACGCGCCGATGTCCTCGTGCGATTTCTCGATCAGCAGGCAGGCGCTGCTCGATGCCGGCTGGGATGGGCTCGATCCCTCGAAGCTCACTTACGAGATATTCACCACCCATGACGGGACGCAGGCCGGCGGCGCCGGCGACCTCGTGGTCCGCTCGAACATTCATGATACCTTCTACGACGATTGGATCGCTTCGGATTACGGGCCGGATCAGGTGAACATCGATGGCGCCAAGAGCGTGCTCTACCAATGGGCGGGCATGCAGGCGCGCAATGACAACGGCAAGAAGGTGAAGGTAATCTCGATCATCCACGGGAACGAGGCGATCCAGCCGGGAAGTTATATCCAGAATCTGATCAACACCGGTTCGGGCGCCGGTTTCTATCGTCCGCTCGATGTGCACCAGGCCTACAATGTGCCGCTGACGATGCACATTACCCCGACGCTTGCATCGGCCATTCAATGGGCCAGTGTGCCGGCGGGTTCCCCGCAGGCGTACCAGGACGGGCCAACGCTGAACAAACGGATCGCATCGATGGTGGCGAGCGGACAAATCGATTTGATTTCGAGCACGTTCTCGGACCACATCCTCAAGTATTTCGGCAGCGGCTTCAACGCGAACAACGTCGCGCTGGCCAACCAATACCTTCAGAACATTTACGGGGCGAGTCCCTCGCCCAATGTATTCTGGCTGCCGGAGCAGGTCTGCAACGACTCCGTCCTGGCGCAGGTGCAGAACCTCGGATACAATTATACCTTCGTCGATCAGAGCCAGCATATCTTCGATTGGTTCGGCTGGGCGGAATCGCTGAACGACGACGCCTACCGGATCAACTCGATCAACGGGATGAACGTGTTCGTCATCAATGACAACCTGGGGCAATACCTTTTCCAGACGCAGGATGGCGGGCCGTCGACTTACCTTCGGCAATTGCTGAATGATAAGGCGCGCGACAGCGAGCAGGACCAGGTGCTCATTTTCGAGACTGATTGGGAAAGCTTTGCCACCAAGGCAAACGCGGACGCTTATGACACCAACATCGCGTGGATGGCCAGCCGCCCGTGGATCCAGATAGTAACTCCGGACCAGATCGTCAACAACCAGGTCGATACCTCGGTGCCTCCCAACGGCTCGGGCACGCACTGGGGCACTGTCAACCGTGGCACCGGCCTGAGCCTGCCGACCGTATCGACGCAATGGATCAACCACGCCTCGAACGGCAGTTACGATAACTGGTACAATGGCGGCAGCCTTTACCAGAGCCTTTATAGCGAGCAGTTCAATACATGGCCCGGCTCACCGGTGCCCTCGGCCTGGGGCATCAATACCGGGACCGGCATCTCCGCCTCCTCGTGGAACGCTCTCACGAGCCTGAGCGGAAGCAACCCGGGGCTCACCCTCCTGGCGGAATCGACGCTCCACGCCTCGGTTTTCGAGACGGCCTTCCACGACGAGGATAACGACGACCTGGCGCAGTTCAGCACCGGCGCGTTCGTCAGCCCAAACGCTGATTTCGAATCCCTGGCGACGCTTTCGACCTGGGCCCAGTCGCAGACGCGCTTCACCTCCATTTACGACGCCGTTGACGCCTGGGCCAACCAGGCCGCCGCCGGCGCCTATGGCTCGAAGGTCGTGGCGCAGGCCGTCGACATAGACCAGGACGGCGTGCCCGAGTATCTCGTTTACAACGACCGCGTGTTCGGCGAATTCAAGGCAATCGGCGGACGCATGGTCAATGCGTGGGTGCGCGACATTGTTACAGGCGACGTATTTCAGGCGCTGGGGAATCCAGTGGGTTATGCCGGCTCGGAAACCGAGGAGGAGGGACAACTGAACCTCGACGTGGTATCTACCAGTGGCACCGCCGCCTACAGGACTTCCGGGTTCAAGGATTTGTTCGCGCAGACGGGCGGAGCGGGCGTCGGCAATAACAATTACGTGAATAACATTTACACCGTCGCCCCGGCGGCCTCCGGCACCGGGTGGACCTTTACGAGCAGCGACGGGTTGATCGTCAAGACGGTCACGCTGGCGCCGTCGAGCAGCTTGTTCAGCGCGAGTTACAAAATCAACTCGTCTATCAACGATCTCTATGTGCGCTTCGGGTTGTCCCCGAACCTCGCCGACCTGCTCATCAACGGCCAGGCCAACCTCGTGGCGGTGACGAGCACCAATACCGGCGAGTTCAGCGTGGTCGACGCCACGCCTGCCCGGTCGGTGCGCTCGTTTGTGAAATTCGGCGGCACGGGGACTTCCTTCAATGGCAACCTGAACGCGACTGCGGTGGACCAGAGCGGCGATTTCAATACGGTAAACATGCGGAACCAGGCGCAGACGCAGCAGGCCGAGTTGTTCGGATCGGGCACGATGAACATCGGCGTCGGTTTCGAGACCAACTGGACCGATACGCTCACGACCGGCACGGACGGCATTCCGGATTGGTGGAGATTGAAATACTTCGGTCATCCGGACGGCGAAGCCTCCGACCAATCGGAGGCCGGTAACGATCCAACGGGCGACGGGCTGACCAACATGGAGAAGTATATCCTGATGCTGAATCCGCTGGTGGCGGAGCCGGGCGGCTTGCCGTCGGTAAAGGTCACTTACAACGCGCAAGGGCTGCCGGTGCTCACTTTCCCGACTCTGCCGGACCGAAATTACTCGATTGATTACACCTCAGCGCTCGGGCCAAACGCGACCTGGACGCAGGCCGGCGCTACATTTGCCGGCAACGGGCAGCAAATGCAATGGACGGACAACGGCTCGGAAACCGGCGGAACGCCGGCTTCCTCGCAGCGCCGCTTCTACAGGCTGCAGGTCAGCCTGCCGCCGTAAGTCGTATGACATGAAGACCGTTCGCCTTCCCCTTTTTGGTTTATTCACCGCCGTGCTGCTGGTGGCCGCTTCGGCGCGCGCCATCACGTTGCAATTGAGCCCGAACTCGACCGTAAGCTCGAATCCGTTCGAGGCCGATTATTCCTCGACCCATCTTTTCATTGACGAGATCAATGGCGACACCATTCCCATCTATATCTATTTCGACCCCCAGGCGTCGGGCACGGTGCCGGTGGACGAAGCCGACGTATATACGAACCTGAACAACCGAGACCTCGCCAATGTATCGTCGAGCGGCGACGGCATTCCGGACGGCATTGTTCCTCCTGATGGAAATAACATTCTCTCATCCAGCACCGCGAGCACTTATTATCAGGCTTACAAGATGAATGGCTCCGGGCCGTTCAACCTTGTCCTTAACGTAAACAAGACCGGCGCCTACCGGATTACCGCCCGCTACCACCTCCAGGGCGATCCGCCGACGACTTTCCATTGGTACTCCGATTTCACCGATGGCTCGGGATTGAGTTACCGCGACGCGGCCATCGTCGTATCCCCCAGCAAGGCGCGGCAGATGGTCATGTACGAAGTGGACGTGCTCAATATCGACGCCGAGGCGCCGGCCAATGACAACGATTACACGCAGCGAAGCACCTTTGACGACCTTGACGGCGGTCCGAATCACACGACCGTCCGCCCGTTCAATTTGAATTACGTCGCCAGCCTCGGGGTTAACTGGCTCTGGCTCCAGCCGGTGCATCCCGTCGGCGTCCAGGGCCGGCAACTGGACCCGAATGAAAACAATGCCCCCTTCTCGGTGGGCAGCCCCTACTCGGTCCAGGATTTCTTCCAGATCAGCCCGCTTTTCTCGAAAAGTTACGTTCCCGGATCGACTTCCGTGGCAACGGGGGAATCCAACGCGATGATCGAGTTCCAGCGTTTTGTGAAGGCCGCCAACACCGCGGGTGTCAACATCATGCTGGATGTCCCCTTCAATCACACCTCGTTCGACTGCGAGTTCGGCGCAATGGGGCAGCAGTTATATGGGAATGCCTCGACCTCCGCCACAACGCAGTTCCAGAACGCCGTGGCCAATTTCTACTCGCGATGGAACGGCGAAGATGTGCCGGGGGCCGACCAGACTTCCGGAAACTATGACCAATACTTCGATTACGGCGCGCGCGCCTATGACGCGGGGAGCATCGCGCTGGCCGCCGACCGGTTCGATTTCGCCAAGTTTATCGACGTCCACGACGTCTATTTCGGCAATTACGCGGCCCTGGTCGATCTGAACGACTCCCAGGAGGAGGATAACTACCTGAGCGAGGCGGATTGGTTCGATTACAGCATCGGCGCCAACGGCGTGTCCAACGACGCGCTCGACGCTTCGACCAATTCCGGCAACGGGCACTTCGACACCATCGCCCAGAATTCGTGGAGATTCTTTGCCTGGTACATTCCCTACTGGCTGCAAATGACCGGCCACACGGACAGCAACGGCAACCTGGTCGGCAACAGCACCAATCCCGACCCGGTGGCGCGCCGCGCGGCGGACGATACGGGCATCGCCGGCATTCGCGCCGACTTCGCGCAAGGCCTGCCGCCGCAATGCTGGGAGTATCTCATGAATTACGCGCGATCATATAAGTGGGACCTGGTATTCCTGGCGGAGTCGCTCGACGGCGGCAACGTGACTTACAGGTCGAACCGCCACTTCGATGTTGTGAATGACAACGTGCTTTTCGACCTCTACGGCGATCTCCAGAATTCCGACTTTCGCTCCACTTATGACGCGCGCCGCGACTCGTACGGCCAGGGACTTGTCCTTTGGGATACGGAGTCCCATGACGAAGCCGGCTACAGCGATCCCTATCAGGCGCTGATCCGTTACGCTGCGGACAGCAGCATCGATGGTGTCCCGGATATCTTTTACGGCCAGGAGATCGGCATCTCCGGCGCGGTCACGCCGCCGAATTCGAATAACTTCGGCCAGCCCTTCGGCTTTACTACCGGCTCGAGCGGCGGAGCGTTCACCGGTTACCAGGTCAATTTCGGCAAGCCCATCCCCAACTTCATGTGCTTCAACTCGCTGGCCCCCGCGTGGGACGCCCTCGGGCCGGACGCCTACGGCCAGGCCCAGCTTTACCCCGTGTATGCCGCGATCGGCCAGGCCCGCCTCTCGAGCGCCGCGCTTCAAAGCTCGAACCGCTATTACCTCAACGACATGAGCAACAACGTCCCGGCGAATATCTTCGGCGTGGCAAAGTACGCCAATGCCAACGTTTCGCCGAACCTGAGCGACGTTGTGTTCGCCTTCGTGAATTTGACGGAGACCAACGGGCAATCGGACAGCTTCAACGTCAACATCACGCAGAACGGCTCGAACCTGTTCGGAATCGATCCCGCCCGCACTTACAACGTCAAAAACATCGCGGCGGACACGGAGTATGTTTCCACCCGCAACAATCAATGGCTCTGGGGTGCCGGCATTAGCGGCTCGAACGTGCTGAACAACGGCGTCTATGTCTTGCTCAACCCCGTGCCGGGCGACACCAACGCCTGGGTCACCGCCCCCTACGAGGCGCAGTACCTTAAGCTCTACGACGTGACGCCCCCGCCCAATCCCGGCGCCCCATCGACCGCCAATCCCTACGCCATTGGCAGCTCCGCCACCTTTACCTGGAACGCCGCTTCGGACCCCGAGGGCGGCATCGCCGGTTACCAGGTCACGGTAACCACCGCGCCCAATGGAGGCGGCGCCGTAGTCTTCACCGGCACCACGCCGACCAATTCCATAACCGTCACCGGCACTTATGGTCAGACCCTTTACGCCACGGTCACCACCATCAATAACGCCGGCATCAACAGCAACGGCTCCTCGGTCAGCGGCTCGGGCGCCATCCTGCTTGACCCGAACGGAGACTACAACGGCGCCGGCCTGACCAACTCACAGGAGGACGCGGCCGGCTTCAACCCGCTTTTGACCAACAACTATTTCCATATCACCTCCATCCGCCCCGGCGCCGGCGGCACGCAGATCACATGGACCAGCGTCCCGGGCAGGACTTACCTGGTCCAGGATTCCTCCAATGTCACCTCCGGATACGTCGCCCTCTCCGGCACCGTCACCGCCTCGGGCACTTCCTGCACTTACACCGACACCTCCGGGAACGCGGGTCGAAGATTTTACCAAATCAGCACGCCCTGGCAGTGATTGGGGTTGCCGCCTCGCCGCGCGGCGCCTCCATCCCCGCCCGAAATATTTTTTGTGTTTCGTTGCGGAGGTCGCGCCGCTCTATATCATCTACCGATGATTTTTGCGTTCGGTCGGCCCATCCCGGTATCCGCGATGTTTCGGCGCGCCGCCACGGGGTGCGCGCTCGGGCTCTTTTCGCTCCTCGGCCGGCTGTGGCAAAGGTGGAGGCCCCCCGCAGGGACCCACCCCCACAGTGACCGTCGTTCACCCGCTCGAGCAAAAGGTCGCCGATTGGGAGGACTTCCCGGGCCGCCTGCAATCGCCCGAATATCACCACTATCCAGGCGCGAGTCTCCGGCATCATCACACAGGCCCCGTTCAAGGAAGGGCAGTTGGTGCACCAGGGCGACGTCCTCTTCGTCATCGATGACAGTCCGTTCAAAGCCGATCTCGACAACAAAAAGGCCACGGTCTCGAAGGACCTCGCGCAGGTCGATTTGACCGCCGCGGAGCTGGCGCGCAACCAAAAGCTGCTCCAGACCCATGTCATCGACCAGCAGGACTTCGACATCGCCCAGGCCAATTACCGCCAGGCCCAGGCTCAGCTCGAGGCCGACAAGGCCGCGCAGGAGGCATCCGAGCTGAACTTCGAATGGACCCGCGTGCGCGCGCCCATCACCGGCCTCGTCAGCAAGATCGACGTCACCGTCGGCAATCTCATCACCGGCGGCGTCGGCAACGGCACGCCCCTCACCACACTCGTCTCCGTGGATCCGCTCTATTGCTACGTTCCGGTGCCGGAGCGCATGTACCTGCAGTCGCAGGTTTACGCGCGCAAAATGGGGAAGACCGTCCGCGACGTGAAGATTGGATGTTCCATCCAGTTGGTAAACGAGACCGGCTTTCCTCACCGGGGAACCATCGATTTCTATGACAATAGCGTCGACCCGAGCACCGGCACCATCCAGGTGCGCGGCGTATTCCCGAATCCCGACGATTTTTTGACGCCCGGCCTTTTCGCGCGCATGCGCATCGAGGGGGGCGCCTACGACGCGCTGCTGGTGCCGGACATCGCGGTGGGCACGAACCAAAACGAGCGCTACCTCACGCTGGTGGGCCCGGACAATGTCGTCCACACCCAGCCCGTCACGCTGGGCCGGCTCTTTGGCGATCTGCGCGTCATCGAGGAGGGCGTGAAGCCGGATGACTGGGTCGTCATTAACGGCCTGCAAATGGCCAACCCGGGCGCGAAGGTCAATCCCGAGAAGGGTGCGCCGTTGCAGCCGTTGCAGCAGACGCCCACGGGTGAAGGCGTCGCCAACAGCGGAGGCGGTTCGTGAAGATCGCGCACTTTTTCATCACGCGCCCGGTTTTCGCGGCGGTGCTTTCCATTGTCACCGTCATTGCCGGCGCGCTCGCCATCCTCGGCCTGCCCGTTTCGCAATATCCCGAGATCGCGCCGCCCACGGTCACCGTCACGGCCAGCTATCCCGGCGCCAATGCGCAGACCGTCGCGGAGACCGTCGCCACGCCCATCGAGGAGCAGGTCAATGGCGTCGAGAACATGCTCTACATGTCCAGCCAGGCGACCAACGACGGCGCCATGAAGCTGACCATCACCTTCAAGGTTGGCACCAATCTGGACGTTGCCCAGGTGCAGGTGCAGAACCGTGTCGCCATCGCGCAGCCGCAATTGCCGCCCGAGGTGCAGCAGATCGGCATCACCATCAAGAAGGCCTCGCCCGACATCACGCTGGTAGTCGCGCTCTACTCGCCGGACAACTCGCACGACACGCTCTTCATGAGCAACTACGCCACGCTCCAATTGCGCGATGAAATTGCCCGCCTCCCAGGTGTCGGCGACATCACGGTCTTCGGCGCGCGCGATTACTCCATGCGCCTCTGGCTCGATCCGGACAAGATGGCCTCGCGCAGCATCACCGTCGGCGATGTCGTCACCGCCGTGCAGGAGCAGAACGTCCAGGTCGCCGCCGGCCTCATTGGCGGCCCGCCTTTGCGCGCGAATTCCAGCCAGTTTCAATACACGATGAACGTCCAGGGGCGGCTCATCGACCCGTCGCAATTCGCGAACATGGTCGTCAACGTCGGCGCCGATGGACGCATCACGCAGTTCAAGGACATTGGCCGCGCGGAGCTCGCCGCCGCGGACTACAGCACCGCCATGACTTACGATGGCAAACCTGCCGTCGCCATCGCCGTGTTCGAGCTGCCCGGCGCCAACGCCATCCAGACCGCGAATGCCATTTACGCCCGCATGAAGGCGCTCGCGCAGCATTTCCCGCAGGGTGTCGCATACAGCATCCCATATGACACCACGCTCTTTGTCCGCGACAGCATGCGCGACGTGGTAAAGACGCTCTTCGAAGGCGTCGGCCTCGTCGCCCTCGTGGTGCTCATCTTCCTGCAAAACTGGCGCGCGGCGCTCGTGCCGCTGCTCGCCATCCCCGTTTCGCTCGTCGGCACATTCGCCGTCATGTTCGTGGCCCATTTCTCGATGAACCTGCTCACGCTCTTCGGCCTCGTGCTCGCCATCGGCATCGTGGTCGATGACGCCATCGTTGTCGTCGAAAATGTCGAGCGATGGATCGAGCACGGCCTCACGCCGCGCGAGGCGGCCTATCGCGCGATGAACGAGGTCACGCCCGCGATTATCGCCATCGCGTTCGGTCTTTCCGCCGTTTTCATCCCCGTTGCGTTCATCAGCGGCATCACGGGGCAATTCTACCGGCAATTCGCGCTCACCATCGCCTTTTCGACGCTTCTCTCCGCCTTCAATTCCCTCACGCTCAGCCCCGCGCTCGCCGCGCTGTTGCTAAAGCCGCGCGACGCGAAACCGGACCGGCTTCACGCGCGGCATGAATTTCCTGTTCGGTTGGTTCTTCCGCGGTTTCAACTTTGCGTTCAATAAAACGCAGGCCGGCTACGTTTGCGTCCTGCGCCGCGTGGTTCGCTTCGCCGTTTTCGCGCTCGTCGTCTATGCGGGGCTCGTGCTGCTGGCCTACTTCGGTTTTCAGGCCGTGCCTACCGGCTTCATTCCACCGCAGGATCAGGGCTATCTCATCGTCCCCGTGCAATTGCCCGACGCCGCCTCCATCGACCGCACCGAGGAGGTGATGCGCCGCGTCGGTGACATCGGCCTGCACACCAGGGGCGTCCAGGGCGTCTTTACCGTCGCCGGCCTCTCGATCCTTGCCAATGCCAATTCCTCCGCCGCCGGCGTCATGTTTTGCCCCCTCGATGATTTCAGCAAACGCGCCGGCAATCCCGATCTCTCGGCCGATGCGATCAAGGGACGGCTCATGGCGCAGTTCAGCAAAATTCAGGACGCGGTCATTTTCGTGGTCCAGCCGCCGCCCGTGCGCGGCATTGGGACGGCGGGTGGATTCAAGATGCAAATTGAGGATCGCGCTGGCACCGCGACGCCCGCGCAGTTGCAGGCCGTGACCCAGGAGGTCGTGGCCGCGGCCAGGAAACGGCCGAGGTGACCGACCTCTTGAGCACCTTCCGCGCTTCCTTCCCGCAACTCTACGGGAACATCGACCGCGTGAAAGCCAAGCAGCAGAACGTCGCCGTGACCGATATCTTCCAGGCTCTCCAGGTCTTTCTCGGCGGCCTCTATATCAACGACTTCAATTACCTCGGCCGCACCTGGCGTGTCGTAGCCCAGGCCGATGCGCCCTTTCGCGCCTCGGTGCAGGATGTGGCGCGATTCGAGACCCGCAATTCCGTCGGTCAGATGGTCCCGCTTGGCGCTGTCATGGACATCAAAGACACCACCGGCCCCGACCGCATTCAGCGCTACAACCTCTATAATACCGCCGATATCAATGGTGACTCCGCCCCCGGTTACAGCAGCGGCCAGGCCCTCGAGGCGATGAAGCAGGTTGCCAGCCAGGTTCTGCCCCGCCAGTACAGCTTCGAGTGGACCGATCTCGCCTACCAGCAGGAGCTGGCAGGCAATACCGCCCTTTTCATCTTTCCGCTTTGTATCCTCTTCGTTTGGCTTACCCATTCCGCGGAATACGAAAGCTTTGCGCTTTCCACCGCGATCATCCTCATCGTTCCGATGTGCCTGCTCTGCGGCATCGCCGGCGTTTGGATTCGCGGTCGATTCACGCCGGGATTTGATGACAACATCTTCACGCAAATCGGCTTCGTCGTCCTCGCGGGCATGAGCGTAAAAAACGCCGTATTGATCGTCGAATTCGCCAAGCAGCAGCAGGAGCACCACAAGGGAATGAACGCCGCGGACGCCGCCGTCGAAGCCGCCTTCCTGCGCCTGCGTCCCATCCTCATGACCAGCTTCACCTTCATCTTCGGCGTCCTGCCGCTGGTATTCGCCACCGGCGCCGGCGCTGAGATGCGTCAGGCCCTCGGCACCGCCGTATTCTCAGGGATGCTCGGTGTCACCTTCTTCGGAATTTTCTTCACCCCCGTATTCTACAAGGTAATCCGCAGAATCACCGGCAAATACATCCTCCCCGAGCACGAGCTGGCCGAGGACACCCGCCCCGCCCCCGCCAGCGGCGAGGGCATATAGCCCGTTTCAAATTGAAGTGGCAGCCCCTGGCCCCCAACCCGCGCGCCAGCGTGTACTTGCACCTACACCTTAACTTTCACCTGAACCCGCCGCTTCCTCCCAAAATCCACGGCTAGAGCATTTTAACCCGAACTCCGATGTTGGAGGGGATAAGATGGTGCAAAATGCTGAGTCGCGATGACATGAGGAGGGTCGAAGCGTATCTGAAAGATACGGTGAGGCCCGACGAATGGCACTCACGGCCAGCAGATTGCGCCAGATCGCCCCGATCAACTTCGGAGTTCGGGTTTAAGAAATACTATGGCCCTCGAGTGCCGGATTGCGCGCCAGCGTGGACTTGAACTTGCTCTTGAACGTGAACGTGAACCCCACACTCACGGGTTTCAAAGCGGCTACACATTTTTTTTAACCGCCCTAATTGAAAAGACCCGCTCCCGGCCTGCACTCTGCCAATCAGCAGCCGAGCGAGACAATCCGCCGAAGGCGGACCCCCGCAGCCGCGGGGGCGAGCCGGAAAGGCGAGTTAATCCGAGATCACCCGCCCGCCTCGCTGCGCGAAGCGTGGCGGGCGGGGCAATCAGCAATTCCCCCTTCACCTCTCCGCCACCGTTTTCCCCGGCGCCACCTTGAACAACTCCGCCCCGTGCGGCGCCACATTCACCGTATACCCGCTCTCCTGCACCCCGACATTCTTCTGCCGCCACAGATCCCGCAAATGTTGCGGCCCGCTCAACTTCAGGTCCGGCCACTTCACCGACACATCCGCCGCAGCCTCGCCCCGATTGAAGAACGCGACCGCGAGGCTCCCATCCGCCAGCGGCTTCATCCAGACCTCGGTCGTGCCATCCTGTTTCGCCCGCCAGCCCTGCTTGCCAAGCGCGTCCTGGCTCACCGCCAGCACCTCGTCATTACTGAACAGGCTGATGATAAACGGGCTCATCTTCGGCATGTCGCACCCGATCAGCAGCGGCGCCGAGAGCATGCACCACAGCGTCATGTGCGTGTAATTCTCGTCCGGAGTCAGCTTCCCGTTGCCCACCTCCAGCATGTCCGGATCGTTCCAATGCCCCGGCCCGGCCCATTGCTCCAGCCCGTTCTGGTTAAACCCATGGCTTTCGACGCTCTTCCAAGTCGCGCCGATGTCCCCGGTGGTCCGCCAGAGATTGCCTCCCGTCGCCTCGCCCCACTTCCAGACATCGCCCCGGCCATATTGGCAAAAGCTGAAGACAATGTCCCGATTCACCTTGTCCAGCGAGGCCCGCATCTTCGCATACGGCTCGCTGAGAATATCCCGCTCGATCGCCCCGACCTTGTCCGGCTCGGCCTTCTTCGCGTTTGCGATCAGCGCGTCAACGCTCGTGCGAACATCCTTTTGATCGGCAATGACCTGGTCGATCGGGAGATTGGCGTACTTCGTTTCCGCCGCCTTGATCGCATCGGTGTTCGGCAGCGTCGATAGGTCAAAGTTATGCCTCAGCGCGTTGAGCACCGTGCCTTCCGCCGTCAGCGACTCGAATTGAGCCTCCTGATCGGCCGGCAGCACGCCTTGATAAGCCTTTAACCGCAACTTATCGGCAATGCCGCCGTACGAGCACCAATCATATTTGAGATAGTCCATGTTCCATGACGCATAAGTCGCCGCATCCTGGTCCTCATGTTGATACGATGCCACCGCCCCGGCGCATGTCGTCGGTCCCGGCGATGAATAGAGTCCGAATTTCAATCCCTTGCCATGGATGTAATCCGAGAGCCCTTTCATGTCCGGGAACATGGCGCTCGCCTGGATGTTGCCGTTCGCGTCGCGCTGCCCCTCCCACCGGTCATCCATGTTGATGTAAGTCCACCCGTGATCGATCAGGCCCGTCGAGACCATCGCATCCGCCGCCCCGCGGATTTTCGTCTCGTCGATGTTGCGATGGAAACAGTTCCAGCTATTCCACCCCAGCGGCGGCGTCAGGCAGATGGTCTGTCCCCCGATGATCCGCAGCGTAGCCGTGTCCTTCCCCAGCGAATTGGTCGCTGTAAACGTCACCGTGCGCGCCCCCGCCCGGGCCAGCGTCCCGGTAATATTGCCTGTCGACGGATCGAGCACCAACCCGTCGGGCAGGTTTTTGGCGGTGATGGTAATCGGGCGCTGCCCGGTCACCGGCAAATGATAGAAAAACGGATGCCCGGGCCGTTCCCCATACACCCGTGGTCCATTGATGCGCGGAGTCGCCGGCACGGGCGGCGTACGAATCGCGCTCGTGTAGTCAGGCGTCGCGCTAGGCGAAGCCGATTCCTCCGGCGCCGCCGCGGTCGGCGCTGCGGGCGATGCAGGAGCCCCGCCCGAAGCCGGCGATGGGGATTGGCCAATGGCGGAGCAGGCAAACAGCAAGCCGCCGAGCAGGACAGGAATACGTCTTTTCATCTGGGGATTGGGGTTGGGGATCAGCAATGAACCCCAAATAAGGAACCACCCGCCCCCAAACTGCAAGCCCAAGAGCGAATGGCGTTGTATTAGAGCAGTTTCGAGTCAATCTGACGTTGGAAGCGCCTCCCCGCATGGGCCAACGGCCCATGCCTACAAGGCTGGCTCGCAAATCGGTGCGTCAGATTAAACCCGAACTCCGATGTTGGAGGGGATGAGATGGTGCCAGATGCTGAGTCGCGATGACATGAGGAGGGCCGAAGCGTATCTGAAAGATACGGTGAGGCCCGACGAATGGCACTCGCGGCCAGCAGATTGCGCCAGATCGCCCCGATCAACTTCGGAATTCGGGTTAAACAAAAATTGCTCTAGCCGCCATCCGAAAGGGAGGCTCAGGGCCGGAGGCCCGGCCTGAAGCCAGCCTGGGGTGAAGCGAGGCACGAGCGCAGCCCCAGGTAGGAAAAGCGAAGCGTGCCAAGCCCCGGCGGGGCGGGTTATCTTATTGGCAATCATGCCAGACTCACAGGCCCGCATTATTCTCCACATCACATTTGGCACAAAGCACCGGGTCCCCTTCCTCAAGGACCCTCAAGTCCGCAGCCGCCTCTTCGCCTATATGGCGGCCGTGTTACAAGACATCGGGTGTGAACCCATTTTGATCAATGGCGTCGAGGATCACGTGCATGTCCTTTGTAATTTCTCGCGGACTATCACGATCGCCCAATTGCTCGAAGCACTGAAGTCTGGACCTTCAAAATGGATCAAGCAACAGGGGCCTGCGTATGAGGAATTCTATTGGCAGCGCGGCTATGGGGCATTTTCGGTCAGCCAGTCGAATGTCGACCAGTTTCGCGATTATATCTCCGGGCAGCAGGAGCATCATCGTCGTATTTCCTTCCAGGACGAGTTTCGAGCGCTGTGCCGAAAGCACGGGATTGAAATCGACGAGAGGTATGCGTGGGATTGACCCCGTTGGGGCTGGGCGCCTGCGGGGATCGGGGCCTGGGGCTGCGCTCGTGCCTCGCTCCGCCCCAGGCTGGCCTCCGACGGGCCTTTGGCCCTTGTCCGTTGAAATGCCGCGGTTTTGGGCGCCGTCCCTTTAACAAACGGACGGCATAATTCCTCGCAGCTTGCTGCGGGGATACATGCCGCCCACACGATACAAATGCCTCGGAGCTTGCTCCGAGGAAATTTACTCTGTCGCACCAATCCCAAGGGCCGGAGGCCCGGAATAAGCAAGCCTGGGTCGAAGCGAGCTTCGCGAGCGGAGGCCCAGGTTACCATCACCAATGCGCCAAGCGCCAACGGCGCGGGTTAATTACGACAAGATCAACAGAAAATGCCCTACCCTCTCCGAATCTGCGACCCCCGGAAACGCACACTAAACCGATAAACCTTCTTGTTCCGCGACTGTATCTCACCCGTCTGAAGGTCCATGCAATAAGGCACCTCGAGCCGTTGCACATCCACCGTCGCCTGGAACCCCCGCTCGGAAAAAACGTCGATCAACATCGCCAGCGCCGCCGGATCCTCGAAGAGCGGATCCTCTGAATTGATATTGGCCCGGCCCGAGATCGCATGCCGCATCACGATCGGCATGACCTTCTGCTCGATGAACTCGATGACCCGCCCAAACAACGGCGCGTTATCCGTCGCGTACCCATCGAGCCGGTTGACCAGCTCCTGCCGCGCGTTGCGCACGATCTCGCTCGCCAGCGGCAGCCGCCGCAGCAAGTCATAGGTTCGCGGCTCCAGTTCGAGCGAGCTTTGGTACTCCAGCTCGCGCACGATGTTCTTTCGCACCACCTCGAGCGGCGCCTGCGCGTTGATGAAATGGTAGTGGAAGATTTCCTTCAGCGAAACCAGCGCATCGTAAGTCTGTTCCTTGAACACGCGGTACCGGTTCCGCGCCAGCGCCTCGCTGAAATCGGTCGGCCGCTCCTCCCATAACTCGCCGATCCCCGACCGTTTCACCTCCTCGTTGTGCGCAATGACCTGGCGCCCCCGCTTCAATTGCCGCGCGATGCTCTCCGGTTCTTCCACGAAGAGCACCATGATATGAAACATCGGCTGCCGAAAATGAATCGCCAGCGGCGTGTCGGCGTAATCGCGGCGCAGCGCCACCATCTCGTCATAGAGCATCTTCAGGCATTCCACCTGCACCTTCGTGCGCGGAAAACCATCCATGACCGCGCCATTCTGCTGCGCCGGCTCGAGCAGCTTCCGGAACAGGACGCCGATCACCTCGCGGTCGCCCACCATGCCGCCGCGCGACTTGATATCGCGCGCGTCAGTGCTGTCCAGCAGCGAGCTGACCACGATCGGCGGCGCGCTGATGTCGCGCAGCTCCCGGATGAAATCGGTGTTCGTCCCCTTGCCCGCGCCAGGCGCGCCGCCGAGCAGGATCAACTCCTTCGGAAATCGCAGGTTCTCCCGGCCATAATCCTGTTCAAGTTCCTTCCAGACCCCGTTGAAAATCAATTGCGCGTCCTTGATTTCCAAATCCGGCGGCGGCGCCGGCTTTGCGGGAATGACCTGGGCGGTGGGATTCACGGGGAGGGGATTTTTGGGGAAAGGGAGGCGGTTACGCCGGTTGGATTTCGGCCTGGAATATCTCGAGCGCCTTGCGGATCAGCGGATCGTTCCGGAATTCCTCCGCCGGGTCGGGCGCCGCGGCCTCGGGCGCCGGCAGATTGATAGGCTGCACGATCAGGCCCTCGCGCATCTCGCACTCGACCTGGCGCGGCTCGCCGGCGAGTTGCGTGAAAAGTTTCTCGAGAAACGTCCGGTTGTTCGCGCGCAGCAACGACTCCATCGCCATCTTTTGCCCGGGTGGAAAACCGAGCCGGACGGTATTTCCGGAAACTTCGAGCAGCGTGCCCGCTTCCAGCCACGTCGAGATCAGCGGGCGGTCGTGCCGCACGGCGACGAGGGCCTCAGTCCAGAGAGCGCTGGCATCCAGCGGCGCCGCTGCCGCCGCCGGGGCAGGCTCAGGCTCGGGCGTCTCCTTGACGGTGGCCGCGGTCTCCGCCGGCGCGACCGGAGTGCTCGCGTGGGCGGGCGGATTTTCAGTGCGCGGTTTTGGCTCGGGCGCCCGCGCGGGCGTGCGCTTTTCCGCCGGGCCGATTTTTCCCGGCGCCGGGCGCGCGGGCAATTCCCCGCCGGAGCGGATCGCCGCCAGCGCATCGAGGATTTCCGACAGCGTGGCCTGTTCGAGCGTCTGCACCGCCTTGATGATCGCGATTTCAAAGTGCAGTTTCTTGTTCGGAGCCCATTTCATGCGGTTTTCCGCGGCCGCGAACTGCTCGATCAGTTCAAGCAGCCGGTCGGTCGACAGCGCCTGCGCCTGCTCCTCCAGCGCCGCGAAATGCTCCGCGCTCACGTCGCCGCGCAGCCCCTCAGGATCGGCTTTCATCACGAGCAAATCGCGCAAATGCGTGATCAAATCGGCCATGAGCCGGCTCAGGTCCTTCCCCTTCTCCGCCTGTCCCTGCAATGCGCCCAGCGCCTCGCCGCAGCGCCCGGCCAGGATCGAACCGCACAGTGACGACACGGTCTCCTGAGCCGTAAAACCGAAGATATTCAGCACATCCTCCTCGGAAATCTCCGCGCCGCAAAAGGCGACCAGTTGATCCAGCATCGATTCGGCATCCCGCAGCCCGCCCTCGGCGCCGCGCGCGATCGCCTGCGCCGCCGCCGGCGCCAGTTTGATCTTCTCGTTTCCCGCGATGTATTGTAGGTGCTTCTCGATGAGCGGCGCGGGGATGCGCCCCAGGTCGAATCGCTGGCAGCGGCTCACAATGGTCAGCGGCAGCTTTTGGGGGTCGGTGGTCGCGAAGATGAAGATGACGTGCGCGGGCGGTTCCTCGAGCGTCTTTAACAACGCGTTGAAGCTCGACGGCGAGAGCATGTGTACCTCGTCCACGATGTAGAGCTTGTACTGCCCGCTGGACGGCGCGTACTTCACGTTGTCGATGATCAGCTCGCGCACCTTGTCCACCTGCGTGTTCGATGCCGCGTCAAATTCCAGCACGTTGAGGCTGCGTCCCTCGGCGATTTCCCGGCATTGCGTGCATACGCCGCATGGCTTGGTTGTCGGCCCATGCACGCAGTTGAGCGCCTTCGCCAGGATGCGCGCGGTCGATGTCTTCCCGGTGCCGCGCGGCCCGACGAAGAGATAAGCATGCGCCAGCCGCCGCTGCTCGATGGCGTTCTTGAGCGTCTGCGTGATGTGCCCCTGGCCGACGATTTCGTCGAACGTTTGCGGGCGGTACTTGCGTGCAAAGACCTGGTAGCTCACGGCGTGGGTGGTTCGGGGGGTACTCTAGTTACGCGGAGGCGAAAGGCGAAAAGGATTTTTGGAAAAAGTGGGCCGGCTTTCGTCCGGCGGAGTGGCGGTCGCGGATCGCTGATAATTGGATAAGTTGCTCATTATGAATAATATAGATATGTAGCTAATTGAAATAAACAGACTCTTTTCCTTGAATTGCGACTGTGATAAGCATTTCCCCTCCCATGCAATCCGTACCAGGTTTTCTCTCTGCTTTTTGCCTGATTTCACTCTTTTCCAACTTCCGCGCCGCCGCTCAGGTCGCGCCTTCCGCCACGCCGCAACCATGGTATCCGCCGCCGCCCTCCCATTTCTATAACGACTATGCGGGGCTCACCTCGCCGCAGTTCCAGACGTCCATGGACAAGCAGCTCGCTGACCTGAAGGGATTGACGAAGGACCAACTGGTGGTCGCCATTCTCAAGCAGAAGCAATCCCCCGCATCCTTTGACGATTATTGCTCCCAGGTGATCGAGCACTGGGGCGTCGGACACAAGGGGCAGAATCACGGCGTGGTGCTCTTCGTCTTTGCGAATGAGCGCGTGGTAAAGATTTCCGTCGGGCAGGCGGTGCAGCGCGCGTTGCCCGATCAGGATCGCAAAAAAATCGTGGATGAATTTATCACCCCGGATTTCAACGCAGGAAACTACGAGGAGGGAATTCGGTCGGCAGTCCAGGCGATCATGGCCGCGCTTTACTTGAACCCAAATCGAACCGAGCCGGTCAATCTCCCGAAAACGAACGACTCAAGTACGTGAGAAGACGTAAATCACCGGCGTCCGTCGTCGGGAAGCCGTATGCGGCCCGAAGCGGTTTTCACCGCCTGAAAGATCCAGCCATGGGAACCGCGCAGCCACTGGCCCTCGCGCGTGAGTTTGTAGAAGCGGGCCGGCTGGTCCGGAGGACTTCCCCTGAAAATCTTCACCAAGTCTATGCCTTGCACACGCACGCCCTTCCTATCGAACCGCGGGGTCCGGCTGGCCGTCTATTTTTTTCGCTCGGCCAGTAACTCGTTGATTACCGCGATCACCGCATTGATTTTCCCCGCCTGACTCTCCGAGGCGTTCATCTCTCTGACCAATTTTTCCAGTTTCCTGCTGATTGTCGGCGCGGCCTCGGCGGGCGGGGGTTTTACTGTGTAGGCCAGCAGATAGGGCTTGAAGCTGCGATGCGCGGCGGTGAGGCGAACGGTACTTCCCTCGGCATCCCTTATCACCGTTTCATATTGGGCGATGATGCCGAGCAGTGTTTCCATCTGTTGTCCATCCCCTTGCGGTTCATTCTCCTCCTTTGCGGAAACGCCCCAACGCGCGTCGGGGGCGATGAGGGCGAGCGAGACCTCGACGTTGCGGTCGTCGAAGAGCGGGTCATCGCGCTGTTCCTTGGAAAAACAGGCGTAACGCGAGACGCCGTCATGAAAGCCGACCGTCACCAGGAACCTGCCGATGACGTAAAGATGGGCTTCCTCGGCTTCGAAAAGTTCCTCTCCGCCAACGAGTAACTGCGCGGCTTTGGGAGCGCCGAACATTTCATCCAGCTCCCGCTTTTCTTCATTCAGCAGCGGCATGGGCGGGCACCCCCTTGTTTGAGCATGGGTGAATCTAGCGGCCCGGGGCGCGGCTTAAAAGCGAAAACGGCGGCGATTTGCGCGGGATTTGATTCAAAAAACGAAGGGAAATAACGCGTATTTCACGCGTTTTTTGTATTCGCGGTAACCATCTCCGAACTCTTTGGTGAGAATACGCTCCTCGAATTGGGATTTGATAAAAAATGCAACGATCCAAAGCAGGGCAAGAAGGCAACCCTCGACGGTGGGAAACAAGGCGATGAAAGTTCCGATGAACCCGACGATGATGCCGGTGTAAATGGGATGGCGGACGATTGCGTACGGGCCGGTCTGGATGAGTTCGTGGTCCTGTTTGATCGTGACGAATCCGCTCCAGTTTCGGCCCAGAATATTGCGGGCCCAGACGGCGAAGATCAGGCCGGACACGCACAGGAGAATGCCGGCGGTCTGAGTTTCGGCATTGACGCGAAAGAGCGGGACTGAGAGCCGGCCCCGGTGGGAGACGATGGCGAAATAAGTATAGAGAAAGATGACGACGAAGACCAGGCGCGAAGCGATGCTCTGTTTGATCTTTGCCTTCTTGTTGCCGAAGGCAAACGCGATCCAGTAGATGAGCCAGATCAACCAGATATCCCTGAGGATCCCGGCGACGAGACGGACGTTCATGGCTGCGGTGGCGAGCGAGAGCATTGGGGGATTTTGGATCTGCGAGACGGGTTGTATCACGAAGGGAGCGCGGACGGCGATGTTTGCGATTTCGTCCCCGGGCACGCCCAATATTAGGGAATCTTAATGCAATCTTCATGCGATCCTAATCTCGGTGTGCAACGTTTACATTCGCGGGCGATGAAAATTCTCCTGATAGAAGATGACCAGAAGGTTGCGAGAGCCGTTTCCACGGGTCTGGAAGCGGAGCGGTTTGCCGTGGATTGGGTGAGCGATGGGCCGGAAGGTCTGGATACTGCGCGTTTAGGCACTTACGACCTGATCATCCTTGACCTGATGCTCCCGGGCCTCAGCGGCACGGAATTGCTCAAGCGCCTGCGCCTGGTCAATTTGGAGGCGCCGGTCCTGATCCTCACGGCGAGGGATGCGGTCACCGACAAGATCGCAAACTTCGAAGCCGGCGCGGACGATTACCTGACAAAGCCATTCGCGTTCGCGGAGTTGATTGTGCGGGTCAAGGCGTTGCTGCGCCGGGGCGCGACGAAGCGCGAAAATGTCATTCGCATCGCGGACCTCGAGATCGACCGCGTCCATCATCGGGTGCGGCGCAACGGGGCCGGGATCAAGCTGACCGCGAAGGAGTACTCGCTGCTCGAGTATCTGGCGCTCAACGCCGGGCGCACCCTTTCGCGGTCCATGATCGTGGACCATGTCTGGGACCAGAGCTTCGAGGGGCTCACCAACATCGTCGATGTCTATATTCGCCAGTTGCGGACAAAGATCGATGAGCCTTTCTCGTTGCCGCTGATCCGCACCGCGCGCGGCTCCGGCTATTACATGAGCGAATGCGACCTATGAATTCGCGGTCAATCACCTTTCGGCTGGTGGCGTGGCACGCCGCGGTATCCCTGCTCGTTTGCGTCGGCTTCGGATTATACACTTACTTTGGATTGAGTTACTTTCTGCGCCAGGCGCAGGCCGATACTCTCAAGCGCCGCGCGGCGGAGGTGGCGGCGATTCTCGCCGCGCACGCGCCGCGCGAGGGCGAGTCGTACGCCATCGACCTGATCAAGACCAGTTACGCGCCGGAAAACAACGACCGCTTCATCCGCATCCGCAGGCCGGACGGCTCGCTGCTCTATGTTTCCGGGCAGCCCACGGACAGGGCCTTCGATCCTGCGTCGATCCCGCTGGGACCGCCTTCCGCGGGTGGGGACGCAAGCCGCGTGATCGCGCTCGGCGATTTCCTGCTGGTTCAAAGCTCCGCGATGGTCGATGGCAGGCGTTATGCCGTGGATTGCGGCGCGTCGATCCGTCCCGACGCGCAGGTATTGCGCGGTTTTCTCACCGTGCTCGCGATTGGCGTGCCGCTCATTCTGCTGGTCGCGGTCGCCGGTGGCGCCGTCCTGGTGCGGCAGGCGCTGCAACCGGTCCGCCGCATTATCGACGCCGCCAAGGTGATTACCTCATCGAATCTTGGCCACCGGCTCCCGGTCGCCCAAACCTCGGACGAGATCGAGCATCTCTCCGTCGTGCTCAACGAGATGATCGGGCGGCTCGAAGAAGCCTTCCAGCATTCCCAACGCTTCTCGGCAGACGCCTCGCATGAGTTGCGGACGCCGCTCACGATCATGCGAGTCGAGCTCGAGAGCATCAGCCAGGAGAAAAAGCTCGACCCGGCCATCCGCGAAAAGCTCGCGAGCATCCTCGAGGAAACCGACCGCATGGGAAAGATGGTCGAGGGCCTGCTCGCCATTTCCCGGCTCGATACCGGCGAAGCCGTGATCAACGTAAGCCGGCTGGATCTATCGAGGCTCGTCGCGGCAACCTCCGAGCAGATCGCTCCGCTGGCTGCCGAGAAAGAGATCGCCGTGCAATGCAACTCGTCCGGGCCGGTCGAGATTGCCGGCGACCGGCTGCGCATCCAGCAGGTGATCGTCAACTTGCTGGACAACGCCATCAAATACACGCCGCCCGGCGGCGAAATCGTGCTCGAAACGCGCTCCGAGGGACGCAATGCGATATTCGAAATCAAGGACAGCGGTCCGGGCATCCCGGCGGAAGCGCTGCCGCACATCTTCGAACGCTTCTTTCGGGCGGATTCCGTGCGCACGCACAGCGTGAACGGCGCGGGACTGGGGCTCGCAATCGTGCGCTCGATCTGCACGGCTCACGGCGGCTCCGTCACGGCGGCCAACCGGCCCGTGGGCGGCTGCCGAATCACTGTGAGCCTGCCGTCGCTGCAAAATGCGCCGGCGCAGCTGCCGCGGACCGCCGAGGCCGGCGGCGCGAATCAATCCAACGCGGCGTCGAGTGAAATTCAACCATCCGTAACATGGAAACCGACAGCCTGAAACTCCCCCGTCCCGAACTCGCCGCGCAGGGCCGGCCGTTCGAGCCGAAGCCGGCCAGGCGGCGATCCGGCCGCGTGAAAGCCATCTGGTTCTGCGTGGGCGCGGTTGTTTTGGCAGCCGCCGTCTACATGATGTGGAAAGCGGGGAGCAATTCCCAGCCGCTCCCGGTCACGGTTCCCACCGTCGCGGTCGCGAAGGTCGCGCGGCATGACGTGTACAACGAAGTCCCGATCCCCGCGGAGTTCCGGCCTTACGTCGAGTCCGAGCTGCACGCGATGGTCACCGGTTACGTGCAGCAGATGAACGTCGATTTCGGCGACAAAGTGAAGCAAGGCCAGGTCCTCGCGACGCTCGAAGTGCCGGAGCTGACCGATGAGCTTCGCAACGCCCAGGCCGCCGAGCAGCAGGCCGAGGCGGACCACGCAAACGCCCATTTGATCTACACGCGGCTGCTCGATGTGAATCGCCAGTCGCCCCACCTCGTCGCGCAGCAGGACATCGACACCGCCCAGTCCAAGGACGCAAGCACCGAGGCCGCCATCGCCGCCGCAAAGGCCGATGTCGAGAAATACCAGACGCTCATCGGTTATACGAAGATCATCGCGCCGTTCGACGGCGTCATTACACAGCGCTCGGCCGACCCGGGCGCGCTGGTTCAAGCCGGGACGAGTTCCGACCGGTCGATGCCGCTGTTGCGCATCTCGGACAATTACCGTCTGCGCCTCGATTTTCCCGTTTCGGTCGATTACGTGAAGGAGGTCAAGATCGGCGACCTGGTGACCGTGCGCGTCGATTCGCTCGGCGGAAAAACCTACACTGGCAGAATTACGCGCTTCACCGACGAAGTGAACGATGAGACGCGCACGATGATCACCGAGATGGAGGTTGATAACCCGAATCTCGAAATCGTGCCGGGGATGTACGCGGTGGCGCTCTTCAAATTCGACCGCCATCCCAACGCGCTCTCGATTCCGACTCAAGCCGTCGTCGATCCGAAGAACCCGGTGGTCGACGTGGTCGATGCCGATCACCAGATCGAAGCGCGGACCGTGACGCTGGGCGTGGAAATGCCCGATCAATACGAGGTCATCGCCGGCCTGCGGCAGGGCGATCTCGTCATGGTCGCCGGCGAATCCCAGGTGCATCCCGGCGAAAGGGTCGAGCCGAAGCTCATCGATCCGCCCTCGCTTCCATGAACGCCCCGCTGACTCCAACTGAATTGCAACGCCTGCGAACGCTCGACTCCTGCCAGATAGCCGACGCCGTCGAAACGCTGCGCGAGCGCCTGCGCAACGAGGGCTTCGCCGACGGCGGCGTGCGCTGTCTCTTTCCCGAGTTTCCGCCGATGGTCGGCTACGCGGTCACGCTGAAAATCCGCGGCTCCGCGCCCCCGATGACCGGCGGCGCATACTCCGACCGGACAGATTGGTGGGATTACATCCTCTCGGTTCCCGCTCCGCGCGTGGTCGTCGTGCAGGACGTGGCGACGCGCATCGGCCTCGGGTCGCTGCTCGGCGCGGTGCACGTCAACATTCTCAAGGCGCTCGGCTGCGTCGGCGCCATTACCAACGGCTCCGTTCGCGATCTGCCGGCCGCGCGGAATCTCGGCTTTCCCCTCTTCAGCGGCGGCTCCTCCGTCTCGCACGCGTATGTGCACATCGTCGAATTCGGCGCGCCGGTCGAAATCGCCGGCCTGAAGATCGAATCCGGCAATCTCATTCACGGCGACCAGCATGGCTTTCTGACGATCCCGCTCGATCACGCGCGCGAAATCCCGGCCATCGCGGCGCGTATCAGGAAAAAGGAAGAGACGATCATCGAGGCGTGCCAGTCCGCGGATTTCTCGATCGAAAAACTGCGCGCAGCCGTTCGGAGCGAGGATTAGGATTTCATGTCGCGATTCGCCATCCGCTATCCTTACTTCATCGTCGTTGTCTGCCTGATGATCTGCGTGGTCGGCGTGACAAGCCTCGTACGGATGCCGGTCGATCTTTTCCCACCGATCAAGATTCCCGTGGTGGTCGTCGCCACTTTTTACGCCGGCATGCCGCCGGAGCAGATCGAGAACGACATTACCGGGCAATTTGAGCGGATGTTCACGCTCGCCTCCGGCATCGACCACATGGAGTCGCGCTCGCTCACCGGCGTCAGCCTCATCAAGGTTTATTTCCAGCCCGGCTCGAATCCCGACTCCGATGTCACCAACGTCGCAAATCTGGCCATGGCCAGCCTGCGCTATCTCCCTTCGGGCACGCTGCCGCCCATCGTGATGCAATTCGACGCGTCGAGCCTGCCGGTCTGCCTGGTGACGCTGAAGGGCCAGGGCCTCACCGAGGCCCAACTGCGCGATTACGGCCAGTTCACCATTCGCAACCAGATGGCCGGCGTGCCCGGCGCATCGGTGCCGCCGGCGTTCGGCGGGCGCTATCGCCAGATCATGGTTTATGTCGATCCGCAGAAGCTCGAGGCGCACGATCTCGAGCGTGATGGACGTGGTCCGGAACGTGAATGAATCCAACCTCATCCTGCCCGCCGGCGATGTGAAGATTGGGCCGTATTGATTACAACGTCTACGCGAACAGCCAGATCAACGCGATGCAGGACATCAACATGCTGCCGCTCAAGACGGTGAACGACGCCTCGGTGCTCGTCTCGGACGTGGGCCATGCCCAGGACGCGTCGCAAATCCAGGTCAACAAAGTTCGCGTCAATGGGCAGGCCTCGGTCTATCTGCCGGTCCTGAAACAGGGCGGCGATGCGAACACGATTGCGGTCGTCGATGGCGTCAAACGCGTCGTCTCGCACCTGCTGGACGTCCCGAAGCAATTGATCACGCAGGTCGTATTCGACCAGTCGGTGTTCGTGAAGTCGGCGATCGACAACCTGATCCACGAAGGCGCCATCGGCATGCTTCTCACCGGCCTGATGATCCTCATCTTCCTCGGCAGCATGCGCGCGACGCTCGCGGTCTTCCTCTCGATCCCGCTTTCCGCGCTGGCGGCGTTCATCGCGCTGGGCCTTGGCGGGAGCAGCGTGAATACGATGATCCTCGGCGGCCTCGCGCTCGCGTTCTCGCGCCTTATCGATAATTCAGTCGTCGTCCTCGAAAACATCTTTCGCCATCTGGAATTGGGCGAACCGCCCGCCGTCGCGGCGGAGACGGGCGGCGAGGAAGTCTCCCTGCCCGTGCTCGCGGCGACGCTTGCGACGGCGGTGGTCTTTTTTCCCGTGACGTTTCTTTACGGCGTGAGCCGGTTTCTTTTCTCCGCGCTGGCGCTCTCGGTGGTGCTTTCGCTCTTCGCCTCCTACTTCGTCGCGATGACGGTCGTGCCGCTTTTTTGCGCGAAGTTGATCAAGGGACACCAGGGCCACGAGACGGGGCCGTACGTGGCGCAAACCGCGCCGGCTTCAAAGCCAGGCTGGGGCGCCCGTTTCAACGCGGGGTTCAATCGCGGTTTCCACGCGATGCTCGACCGGTTCGAAGCGTTGCTCGATCCCTGCCTGCGCCGCCCGGCGCTGACCGTCGTGGTGATCACCGGCCTCTGTCTGCTCAGCCTGTTGCTCTATCCGATGATCGGCAAATCCTACTTCCCGCGGACCGATCCCGGCCAATTCGTGATCAACGTCAAGGCGCCCTCGGGCACGCGCATTGAATTGACCGACCAGCTCGTCGGGCAGGTCGAGCAGGTCGTGCGCGAATGCGTTCCGCCCGGCGACCTGAAAATCATCGTCTCGAATATCGGCATCACGCCCGGGTTCTCATCGATCCTCACTCCCAATTCCGCGCCGCACACCGCGTTCGTCCAGGTCGGCCTCAACCCCGGCCACAAGCTCTCGAGCTTCGAATACATGGACCTCGTGCGCGCGCGGCTGAAGCGCGAAGTGCCGCAGGTGTCGGCCTATTTCCAGACCGGCGGCCTCGTCGATGCGATCCTCAACCAGGGCGCGCCCGCGCCGCTCGACGTGCAGGTGAGCGGCATGGACATCGAGAGCGATCACGCCATCGCCGCAAGGATCGCCGGCCAGGCGCGGGCGTTGCCGGATGTAAGCGACGTGCTGGTGCCGCAGGACGTTGATTACCCGTCGCTCAAGGTAGATATCGACCGCGAACGCGCGAGCGAGCTGGGGCTCTCCGCGCGGGAATTGGTGGACAGCCTCATCACCGCGCTGACCTCCAACGGAATGATCGCGCCGAGTTACTGGATCGATCCGAAAACCGGCAATAATTACCTGCTGACGGTCCAATACCCGGAGAACCAGGTCGATAGCATCGACAGCCTCGGCGCGATGCCGCTTCGCGCGCCGAATCTCAAGGAGCCGACGCGCCTCGATTCCATCGTCCATTTCTCGCATATCCTCACGCCCACGGAGGTCGATCATTATCAAATCCGCCGCACGATCGACGTCTATGTTTCGCCCTCCGGCGAAGACCTGAGCCGCGTATATACAGCAGTGCAAGCCATCGTCGATCACACGCAATTGCCGCCGAATACGACCATCACGATCCGCGGCTCGGTGCAGGCGATGCGCTCCTCCTTCAGCTCGTTCGGCGGCGGGCTGCTGCTGGCGATTGTGCTCGTCTATCTGATTCTCGTCGCGCAGTTCCGTTCGTTCGTGGATCCGCTGCTGATCCTGCTCGCCGTGCCGCCGGGCCTCGCGGGCGTGCTGGTGATGCTCGCCCTCTCCGGCACGACGCTCAACATCATGTCGCTGATGGGGGTGGTGATGCTGGTTGGCATCGTCGCCTCGAACAGTATACTCATCGTCGAGTTTACGCATCGCCTCATCGCGGAAGGCGTGCCGCTGCGGCGCGCGGTAAGCCAGGCGGCGCGGGTCCGGCTGCGTCCGGTGCTGATGACTTCGCTGGCGACGCTCATCGGCCTGATCCCACTGGCGCTCAAGCTCGGCGAGGGCAGCGAGGCTTACGCGCCGCTCGCGCGCTCGATCATTGGCGGGCTGGCGGTGAGCGTCGTACTCACCGTTTTCATCGTGCCCGCCGCTTTCCTCCTCATCTATGAGCGCCGCGCGCGGCGAAAGAGCGCGGAGTCGCCCATCGGCCGCCTTCAGCCGGGCGGAGCGTCATGAGGCCGCGCCGCGCGACACTCCTTCTCTGGGCAGTGCTGCTCGCGGCGGCCCGCCCTGGCGCCGCGCAGGAAATTCGCGCCGTGCCGCCTCCGTCGGATGCCTCATTCGTCCGTCTGCCTCCGCTCCCCACGCGCCTCACGCTGCGCGAGGCGGAGGATTACGCCCTCGCGCATCAGCCGGAGCTGGCCGCCAGCCAGCTTCGCGCCGAGGCCGTGACCCAGACGGTATACGAAGCGCGCTCCCAGTTTTTCCCGCAAATCGAGGCGAACGCCGTCGCCGTGAAGGCGCGCGACGATGACTCGCGCATCGCCGCGAATGAAGGCATCACCAATCCCACAATCCTCACCCGCCAGTCGGACGGCGGCATGATCAGCCAGCTCATCACCGATTTTGGCCGCACCTATTTCCTCACCACCAGCGCCCGCGCGAGCGCCCTCTCCGCGGCGGACCGCACGGAGCTGGCGCGCCAGAGCCTGCTCTTCCGCGTCGATCAAGCCTACTTCACCGCGCAAGGCGCGCAGGCGCTGCTCGAAGTCGCGAACCAAACCGTATCGACGAACCAGGTGCTCCTCAAGCGCGTCCAGGCCATGATGCGCGCCAATCTGAAATCCACGCTCGACCTGAGCTTCCAGCAAGTGAATCTCGCGCAGGCTCAATTGCTTCAACTCCAGGCGCAAGCGCGGCTCGGCGAGGCTTTTGCCGACCTCTCCGCCGCACTCGGCCTGGGGGAAAAAGCCAGCTTCACCCTCGCGCCGATCGACCTCGATCCCGTCCCGCCGGACGACGCCGGCCCGCTGATTGCCGACGCGTGGGCTCATCGCCCGGACCTTCTCTCCGCGCGCGCCGACCTGGACGCGGCGCTCCGTTTTGCCAAGGCGGAAACGGCCGCGCGCCTGCCGCTGGTGACCGCGCAAGGCGCGATTGGCGTTTCGCCCGGCACGGAAAGACACGATCTGCCGCCCGACTACGGCGCCGTCGGTCTGAACGTCAGCGTGCCCGTTTTCACCGGCGGCCTGCTCTCCGCGCGCGCCCGCGAGGCGAATCTCCGCGCCGCGGCCGCGGAGCGCGATCTGGCCGGTATGGAAACGGAGACCGCGCGCGAGGTTTACGATGCATGGATGGACGCGCGCACCGCTTATCAGGCCATCGCCGTCAGCGATCAATTGCTCGCGAGCGCCCGCGAGGCCTTCACGCTGGCCCAGAGCCGCTACCAGGCCGGCCTCAGTTCGATTGTCGAGCTAAGCCAGGCTGACCTCCAGGAAATCCAGGCCGAGATTACCGCGGCCACTTCCCGGTTCGATTATCAAATGCGCCGGCGGGCACTGGACTTCCAGACGGGTACGTTGAAATAGGCGGTGGCGGCGCGGCTCACCGCTGCTGTAGCATTTCGAAAATGTGCAACCGGTACAGATTGAAGGATCCGAAGGCGGCGTTTGACTGGATGGAGGTCGAGCCGGCGTTTCCGTTTGTGCCGCGGCTGAATATCGCGCCGACGCAACGGGTGGCGGTGGTGACGGGGCGGCACGGGATCGAGGAGATGACTTGGGGAATCGTGCCGCGATGGGCGAAGGAGGTCGAGAAGGGACCGAAGGCGCTCTTCAACGCGCGGTCGGAGACGGTGCGCGAGAAACGGACGTTCAAGAGCGCGATCGGAAACGGCGATGCCTGGTGCCGGCGGATGGTTTTTATGAATGGTCGAGGATCGGGCGGCGACCGCACATTTTTACCGTGCGCGGAGGCGGGCCGTTCGCGATGGGAGGGATATGGGAATCGAGCGCGGAAGGGAACCGGTGCTGCCTGCTGACGACGGCGGCGAATGCGCTGCTGCTGCCGGTTCACGACCGGATGCCGGTGATCGTGCGCAAGGAGGATTGGGAGGAATGGTGGTCGGGTGGGGAATTGGAGGACGCGGCGTTTGCGCGGGTGACGGGGCCGTATGCTGGCGAGGAGATGGAGGGGATGGAGGTGAGGTTGGGGAAGGCGGGGGAGGAGCGGGGGGAGGTGCAGGGGGAGTTGGGGTTGTAGAGGGAAAAGGAAGGCGTTGATGAATGGGGCGGGGGCGGGTAGTCAGTTGGGAGATGCAGAATGAATTGACGGTTGGGGAGTATTTGATCGACCGGCTGCGGGAACTGGGGGTGCGGCATGTGTTTGGCGTGCCGGGGGATTACGCGCTGGGGTTTTACGCGCTGCTGGAAAACTCGGAGATGGTGATCGTCAATACCTGCGACGAACAGGGGGCGGGTTTCGCGGCGGATGCGTACGCGCGGATGCGCGGGCTGGGGGTGGTTTGCGTGACTTACTGCGTGGGCGGCCTGAAGGTGACCAATACTACGGCGGAGGCGTTCGCCGAGAAATCGCCGGTGGTGGTCATCAGCGGAGCGCCGGGAACAAAGGAGCGCGCGAAGAATCCACTGCTCCATCACAAGATTCGCGAGTTCGATACGCAGTTGAAAATCTTCGAGCAGATCACGGCGGCGTCGACGGTGCTCTCCGACGCGCAGACGGCGCAAAGGGAGATCGACCGCGTGCTCGATGCGGCGCTCTGTTTCAAGCGGCCGGTCTATATCGAGATTCCGCGCGACATGGTGGCGGCGCGATGCGTTGGGCATCACCAGGCGGCGCCGCGCCGGAGCGAGAGCGACGCGGACGCGTTGCGCGAGGCGCTGGCGGAAGCGCGGGCGATGCTGGACGCGGCGCGCCAGCCGGTGATCCTGGCGGATGTCGAGGTGCAGCGATTCGGTTTCCAGGAGCTGCTGCTGCGGCTGGCGGAGCGCGCGAACATCCCGATCGCATCAACGATCCTGGGCAAATCGGTCATCGGCGAGGAGCATCCGTTGTATATGGGTGTGTATGAAGGGGCGATGGGGCGCGAGGAGGTGCGCCGGTATGTCGAGGAGAGCGATTGCGCGCTGCTGCTGGGGGTGTTCATGACGGATGTGAACCTGGGGATTTACACCGCGCGGCTGGAACTGGGACGGTCCATTTACGCGACGAGCGAGAAACTGACGATCCGGTTTCACACTTACGAAAATGTGATGCTCGAGGATTTCTTGAAGGGATTGAACGAGGGGCCGCTGGGCAGGCATGAGCCGGGGGATTTTCCGCGGCCCGAGCAGGCCATCGGTTTCGCGCCCGAGGGCGCGAGGAAAGTGAGCGTGCGCCGGCTGTTCCAGCGGATCAATGCGTTCCTGACGGCGGAGATGGTGGTGATCGCGGACGTGGGCGACGCGTTGTTTGGCGCGGCGGATTTGTTGATCCGGCATCACACGGAGTTTCTCGGGCCGGCGTATTATACGTCGATGGGTTTCGCGGTGCCGGCGAGCATCGGCGCGCAGATGGCCGACGGGTCGTTGCGGCCGCTGGTGCTGGTGGGCGACGGGGCGTTCCAGATGACGGGGATGGAATTGTCGACGTCGGTGCGGTATGGGCTGAACCCGATCGTGGTGGTGCTAAACAATGGCGGGTACGGGACCGAGCGGGGGATGCAGGATGGGACTTACAACGATATCCTGAACTGGAATTATCATCGGTTGCCGGAGATTTTTGGAGCCGGGCGGGGTTTCCGGGTGGAGACGGAGGGGGAGCTCGAGGAGGCGCTGGTTTTTGCGGCGGGGCACAAGGAAAGCTTTTGCCTGCTGGATGTGCAGTTGGATCCGGCGGATCATTCGCCGGCGCTGGATCGTTTGACGGAGCGGCTGGGGCAGCGGCTGTGATCTCGGGGAATCTGCGAAAATCCGCGCTCATTAAGTTTTGGGCTATGCAGTTGGTGCGTGGCGGGGCATGATCGCGGACGCCTGAACCCATGACGGAGAATAAGCTTCCCCAAATCGCCGGCGCGGAAAATGCCCCGGGGGTGGGGCGCCGGCTCATGTCGGTGGACGCGTTGCGGGGGTTCGACATGATTTGGATCCTGGGAGTGGATTCGGTCGCGGTGGCGCTGCACAGGATGTACCAGAACCCGGTGGTGGGGTATCTCGCCTATGAGCTGGATCACGCGGAGTGGGACGGGCTGCACTTGTATGACCTGATCTTTCCGACGTTCGTATTCATCGTGGGCGTCTCGCTGGTGCTTTCGCTGGACAAGACGATTGCGACCAAGGGTCGGGGCGAGGCGGTGAAGCGGATCTTCCGGCGGAGCATTTTGCTGTTTCTCTTCGGCGTCATTTACAATGGAGGGTTCGCGCATGCCTGGCCGCAGGTGCGGCTGGCGGGGGTGCTGCAACGGATCGCGTTTGGTTACTTCTTTTCGGGATTGTTCTATTGCTATCTCAAGCCGCGCACGATGGCGGCGATATGCGCGGGGCTGCTGCTCGGTTACTGGGGGCTGCTGGGACTTGTGCCGGTTCGGGACATCGCATTGACTAGGATGAGCCTGGCAAACGCGGCGCTGAAGGCGGGCGACCCGGGCACGGCGCGACTGTTCATCAGGGGCCGGGGCGGGAATCCGCAAATGCAGGCGGCGGCGCGGAAGTATTTTTACGCGACCACCGCTTACACGACGGGGAAGTATGAGCAGGGGTTCAACCTGACCAACCAGATCGATTTCCAATACCTGCCGGGGAGCAAATACGACACGTTCTATGATCCGGAGGGTTACCTGAGCACATTGCCGGCGGTGGCGACGTGCCTGCTGGGTGTGTTTGCCGGGATGCTATTGCGGAACAGGAATGTGGCCGACGAACATAAGGTGGGCTGGCTGATCGTGTGCGGGATCGGGGCGATTCTGCTGGGGTGGCTTTGGGGAATCGAGTTTCCGGTCGTCAAGAAGATATGGACGTTATCCTATGTGCTGGTGGCGGCGGGATATGGGGCGTTGATGTTGGGGTTGTTTTATTGGTTTATCGACATTCGGGGCCACCAGGGGTGGTGCCAGCCATTCGTCTGGGTGGGGATGAATGCGATTACGTTGTATATGCTGAGTTCGATCGGGGTTTTCGATAACATCGCGCTGAAGCTGTGCGAAGGGAACGTGAGGATATTCTTCGAGAACCACGTGGCGCAGGGGAGCGGGGATTTGGTGGTGACGGCGGCGGGGTTGGGAATGGCGGTCTGGCTGGCGGAGTTTATGTATAAGAGGAAGATATTTTTGCGTCTCTAAGAATGGGGGTGGGAACGTGAAATGAATTCGAAATGCGAAATTCGAAACTCGAAATTATGGTGGACTCATGATTGGATGACCTCGATCAAACGGGGAATCCCGATTTCATAGTGCGAATTGGATATCTGCCTTTGGATGAGGGGCTTGAGTGCTTGGACATATTTCATGAAGTACTTCTTGCAATCTGTCCATCCCTCAGGTATCTTCCGGGACCATGAACCATGGGAAAATTGGATTGCTTCAGCATCAATGGCGTCGAGATGTGGTTTTTCTCGAACGACCATTCGCCGCCGCATTTTCACGCGAAACGCAAAGGGCAATGGGAAGTGAGGGTGAATTTTCTCGCATCGTCATCGACCGAAATGTTTCAGGTTGTTTGGCCGAAGGGGAAGGAAGTTCCGAGGAGAATCACGAATCTATTGGAGAAAATGGTGGCCGATCATCGCGATGACCTTCTCAAAGAGTGGGAACTCAAAGTAAAGCAGCAATGAAAAGCGATTCCAAAACAGTCAGGGTAATTCCGTATGGCCGGCTCGTCGACCGGATGCCGGCTCGAGGAGCATGGACTGTGAAATATCCTCTTTGTGTGTCGAAGACATGGAAGCCATTTCAGAAAACGCATGAACTTTGGCATCTTCTAATCGCGTTCTCCGATGAGTTGGACGATGATTTTGTGCAAACATTCAGGGAAAGGGCGACGGCAGAGACAAGATTGCTGGTTCTCAATGACAGCCGATCCAGTGACAGGCTTCTCTCGCGTATTGTCGATTTGCAAATCCGATCCCCGCACCGATTTTATGTAGCCGATCCGCCGTTCGCCCGGACCAATGAGAAGCAGTGGGATGATTTAATTCGTTCGTTTCTTGGGCGTCTGACCGCGGCATTGGAGTCAAAGGAGAGTGACGGCAGAATCCTTGATGCGCGTCTCGAAGATGGTACTTTGCACGTTGTCTCCGCGGATTTCAGACGGCTCGAGGTTCCAATTTTCAAAATTGAATCATTGGCCAAGGCCAATGAGCAGTCGTTGAGGAACTTCGAGGTTGACGAGGATGGTTCTTACATTTACTGGCCCAATCTGGACGTACATTTGGGGTGGGACCAGCTTCAGCAGGTCGTCGATCCGGTTGCATTTCAGAAGGCGAAGCGAAAGAGCCGCGAGTTTAACGAGCGTTACGGCGCGGCGATCCGAAAAGTCCGTGAGCAAAAGGGAATCGCACTTTCCCAAGTCCCGGAAATCAGCGAAAAGCAGCTTCGACGGATAGAACGTGGAGAGTGTCGACTTACTTCAAACGCGGCGGAGAAACTTGCCGAAGCTCATGGAGTGAATCCTAATGAGTATCTTCAAGCGGTGGCGGCGGCGCTTGAGTAGCGGACACGACCGTGTTTGTGGCGGCATGGTCCACTATAGGCGGAGGTGGTGGAAGCCGATGATTGCTGAAATGACGAGGAGGATGTGAATGGAGGCGAGGAGGGCGAGCAGCCAGCGGCGGCCGAACCCAATGAAAAGAAAGGCTCGGCGAAAAAGAATAACATCGCCGAATAGAAGAGCGGCGCGGAGCCGAGGGCGGCAAGGCTAAGTGCGATCGTTATGGGCGCCGGGAAGAATGGCGATAGCAGCAGATTGGTTGCGATGGAAATCCAGGAGGGTGGATCGAGTTCGTAGCCCGGGTCCGTATGCAGTAAGTGGTGCAGACTGAAAGAGCAAAAGAGAAAGTTTGTGAAGAGGCAAAGGGCCAGGTAGAGCCAGAAGCACTTCCAACGGGGAATTCGGGTGGTCACGATATTTTAGGGCCTCATGCGGCAGCGATGTCTCCCCGACGTGCTTCGCAGCATCCGCTGCTTCAATGACTTTCTCATCAGTGGACAGTCGGCAAGGAGTCAATGGGACAACTTACTTCGCCGGCAAGTGCACGCTTCCGAAGAAATGCTCTTCGGACTTGCAGCGAAGCCGGAGCCACGGGTCACTCCCGTAGTCGTGAAACTCCACATCGGCAGTGTACCCATGGCGGCCGACGCCGAACATGATCTGACCGGCAATGGGCGTCGGGTACTGCATTGGTGTAATCCTCGCCATCAGCTTGAGCCGATTGCTCACACGACGGTAGCCGCCGGTCGTGGAAACGTCGAAGTCGGGGTCCTCCGGCAACCCTTGCGATTCTCTGATTGTCATCTCCGCCGAGTCTGCCTTGGACAACAGAAGCAACAACCGGGAGACATACCTGGATGTCGGACCGAATTTTGGTTCTTTCATGTTCGCCGGGGGAAGGAGGAGTCGGGCCGACTGGATTCGAACCAGCGACCTCTTGAACCCCATTCAAGCGCACTACCAAGCTGTGCTACGGCCCGTCGATGGGGTGAAAGGTAGATGGTCGGGCAATGGAGGGCAAGAGGGAAGGTGGGGGTGGGCAGGCAGTGGTGGGAATTGCTGATTGCTGATCTCGGATTGCTGATTGAAAAAATGGCCGCCGGAGGCGGCGATATTTCGGGTCGAAGGTGCCACGGCTTCAGTCGTTCGTTTCCGTTTGCGCGGGTTGGGCGCGGTGGTGGCTGGTTGTGGTTGCCGATTTTTTGACGGCGGGTGGGGGTTTGAAGAGCTGTTTCATGATGTCGGCGATCATGGGGGCGGCGTAGGTGCCGCCGTGGGTGCTTTCGCCGATCTCGCCTTCATAAAGGGCGGCGAAGGCGTACTTGGGATGGTCGGCGGGGCAGAAGCCGACGAACCATGCGGCGTCGCGCTCGCGGGCTTTCGAGCCCCATTGGGCCGTGCCGGTCTTGCCGGCGATCTGGACTTCGTCGATGGCGGCTTTGCCTGCTGTGCCGGCGGGGCTTTCGACGACGTTAATCATGCCCTGCCTGACGGCGTCGAGGATGTGCGGGTCGATGCCGAGGAATTGTTTTACCTCGACGTTGTAGGCGGTGAGGAGCTGGCTGTTGTAGGTCTCGACCTGCTGGACGAGCCGGGCTCGGTAAAGGGTGCCACCGTTGCCGACGGCGGCCATGGCTTCGGCCATCTGGAGCGGGGTGACCAGGAGGTCGCCCTGGCCGATGGAGAAGTTGGCCATGTCGCCATCCGAGAATTTGCGCCCGTAGACGCGCTGCATGTAATCCTGCGTGGGGACGCGGCCTTCGGCCTCGGCGGCCAGGGGGATGCCGGTTTTCTGGCCGAAGCCCATTTTTTGGGCCCAGCCGATGATGGGGTCGGCGCCGGTCTTGATGCCGACCTGGTAAAACCAGGTGTCGCAGCTCTGGGTGAGGGCATCGACGAAATCGAGCATGCCGGCGTCGGTTTTTTTCCAGTTGTGGAAGGTGAGGCCGCCGATCTGGATGGAGGGCGGGCCGGGGAAAACATCGCTCAGCTTGATGGCGCCGCTTTCGAGGGCGGCGATGCCGACGGGGACCTTGAACGTGGAGCCGGGGGGATAAGAGGAGCGGAAGGCGCGTGGGAAGAGGGGAATATCCGGGTCGTCCTTGAGCGCGTTGTAGACCTCCGGGGAGATGGTGGGGACCCAGTCGTTGGGGTTGTAGCAGGGCTTGGATGCCATGGCGACGATGTCGCCGTTGGTGGCATCGACGATGACGATGGCGCCGCGTTTTGCGCCTTTATCGAGGGCGGCCTCGGTGATGCGCTGGATGTCCGCATCGAGGGTGGTGACGACATTGGCGCCGGGCTGCGGCGGGATGACGATTTTTTCGGAGGCCTTCTGGCCGGCAGTATCGAAGGTGAGGTTGAGCTGGCCGTTCTTGCCGGTGAGCTGGGCGTTGAAGGTGAGTTCGAGGCCTTCGCGGCCTTCGGAGACGGGCCAGAGTTCTTCGTTGGGGATGACGGGGCCATCGGCGGTGCGACCGCTACGGCCCACGTAGCCGAGGATTTGGCCGGCCATGGGGCCGTTCGGGTAAAAGCGCTCGTAAACCGGCTGGAGGGAGAGATGATCGAGCGGCTGCTGTTTGACGGTGTCGATCTCGGTGGGGATGAGGTCCAGGGCGATGTCGAGCGGAAGCAGGCCGCGGTTGTGGTAATGCTTGAGGATCGCATTCGTCGGGGACGGTGATGGCGCGGCCGAGGAGGATCTGGGCGAGGTTGAGCTGCTGTGGGCGAAGTCGAGGGTCTCGGGATCGCTCATGGGCGGGCGAGATGGGGAAATTGAGGACGAGATCGTAACCGACGCGGGTCTGGGCGAGGGGGCGGCCCTGGGATCGGTGATCTGGCCGCGCGGGGCGGGAACCTGGAGGACGTAGGTGCGGGCCTGGCGCTGGGTGTCCCAACTGGGGGCGAGGGAGTTGCCGGTGTCGTCCGGGGTGGTGTCGGGAGCGAGGGTTACGGGGGGAGATAGGGATTGATCGGGGGTGGGCGAGGGGGAAGATGAGGGTGGGGCGAAGAAGGGCCCGGAGGGGTAATCGGGGGTGGGGCTGGGGGCGCCGGGAGGCTGGACGGTGGTGACGGGGGCCTGGGCGAGGGCTGCGGCGGAGGGAAGGGCGAGCCAGAGGAGGGTTTTCAGGAGCCGGGAAGGCATGCGGGAATGAAGGACGAGGTGAGCGGGAGATTCCTTCACCTTTCCCGGAGGAAATCGAGGATTGATTGAGCCAGCTTTGGGCCGATGCCTTCGACGGTGGCGATTTCTTCGGCAGTGGCCTTGCGAAGGCGGTCCACAGAGCCGAAATGGCGGAGAAGGGCCTGTTTGCGCGCCTGGCTGACGCCGCGGCAATCATCGAGGATGCTCTCGGCGATGCGCTTTTTCATGAGGAGCTGGTGGTAGCCGTTTGCGACGCGGTGCGCCTCATCGCGGATGCGTTGGAGGAGGCGGAGGGCGCCGGAATCCTCGGGGAGACTGAGCGGGAGCGGGTGAGCGGGGCGGTAGATTTCCTCGAATTCCTTGGCGAGGCCGATGATGGGGAGATCGTGAAGGCCGAGGCGCTGGAGTTCCTTGCAAGCGGCGGAGAGCTGGCCTTTGCCGCCATCGACGATGATGAGATCGGGGAGGCGAACGGGAGCGAAGGCGCGCGGGGATTCGTCGCCGTTTTCATCGAGGGCTACCACCTCGGGCTCGATGGCGAGGCGGGCGAGGGCTTCGCCGGGCGGTTCCTGGGAGAATTCGGCGGCGTTCGGGTTGCGGTCACGGGCCTCCAGGAGGATGCGCGAGTAACGGCGGCGGATGACCTCGGCCATGCTGGCGAAGTCGTTCTGGCCCTCGACGGTTTTGACGCGGTAGCGGCGGTAATTCGAGCGGTCGGGGACGCCGTCCTTGAAGGCGACCATCGAGGCGACGATGTGGGTGGCGGAGATGTTCGAGATGTCGAAGCACTCGATGACGGCGGGGGCGTCCTTGAGGCCCAGGGCATCGCGCAGGGCGCGGAGATCGGCGGCGGGATCGATCGAGGTGGGGAGGGAATGGCGGGTGAAACGGCGCATCGGCTTGGTGGTCTCGCGCAGATTGCCGACCATGTCGCGCAACTGTGCGGCGCGCTCGAAGTTGAGTTCCTGGGCGGCCTTGCGCATTTCCTCCTCGAGGGCGTCGAGGGCCTCGCGGGATTTGCCGGCGAGGAAGTCGCAGGCGGCCTCGACGCGCTCGCGGTATTGTTCGGCGGTGGTGTCCGCGAGTTTCATGGGCACCTGGTAAGTGGAGCTTTTCAATTCGCGTTCGGTGGGGACGCCGCGGCCGAAGGTGAGGACGCCAAAGCGCTTGCGCATGAAGGCGAGGGTCTGGCGCAGCGCGCCGGCATTGGCAAACGGGCCGAAGTAGCGGGCCTGGTCGTCCTTCTTGAAACGGGTGAGGCGGAAGCGGGGCCATTCGTCGGCGAGGTCGACCTTGACGAGGAGGAAGCGTTTGTCGTCGCGGAAGGAGACGTTGTAGCGGGGGCGGAATTCCTTGATGAGGCGGCCCTCGAGGAGCAGGGCCTCGGGCTCGGTGCGGACGGTGTGGAACTCGAAGTCCCAGACGCTTTCGAGCATGGCGCGGGTCTTGAGGTCGGCGTTGCCGAGGCGGGAGGGGAGGAAGTAGGAGCCGACGCGCTTGCGGAGGTCGCGGGCCTTGCCGACGTAGATGACGCGGTTGAGCCGGTCGCGCATGAGATAGACGCCGGGCTTGTGCGGGCAGGTCGTGGACTTTTTGCGGTGAGGTCGGGTTTTGCGGCGGCGGTCATCTTTGCAGGGGAGAGTATCCGCGCAGCGGGGCCGCGGGGCAAGCGGGCGCGGGAGGCGGATTTTCTTTTGAAAGGGAAGCGGGCGGGGCGCGTCTGAGAGAGCAATGGATGCCCCTTCGCGCGGCCTCCCATACAGTTGCAACGCCCGTGTGCGGGGCCTTAGTATATCGCTCCTTTACCTGATGAAATCGCTTTTTGCTCGCTTACCGGCTTTCTGCTCGGCCCGGGCGCGGCAATTGCCCAGATCACAACCGTCGCGCCCACGGGCAATCCGACGCCGGCGCCGCTGGTGCAATTCGCGACGATGGCGGCCAGACCACGCTCTGGGACCTGGTGAGCAGCGGGGGCTGGGCGATTTACCCGCTGGCGGCGCTTTCGGTCATCATGGTGATGCTGGTGCTGACTTATCTGTTGACGCTGCGGCGCGGGGCGGTGGTATCGGCGCATTTCATGAATACGGCGGATGTGCTGCTGAAGAAGCGGGATTACCACGGGCTGCTGGCGATCTCCGCGCGGCATAGCGAGATCGTGGCGCGGATCGTGCAGCGGACGCTCGATTTTGCGACGCGTAACCCGAATGCGGACTTTACGGTGGTGCGGGAGATCGCGGAGACGGAGGGCTCGACGCAGGCGGCATCGATGCAACAGCGGATCATTTACCTGGCGGATATCGGGATGCTCGCGCCGATGATCGGGCTGCTGGGGACGGTGGTCGGGATCATCAAATCCTTCGGCGTGCTGGCGAACAAGCAGACGGCGGAGGCGTCGCGCGCGTGCTGCTGGCGGGCGGAGTCTCGGAGGCGCTGGTGGCGACGGCGGGCGGGTTGATCCTGGGGATTACGTCGATGGCTTTTTACGCGCTGTTTCGCGGGCGGGTGCAGCGGCTGATCTCGGACCTGGAGATCGCCTCGACGCACATCATGGGGCTGCTGGCGCTCAATTATAATAACAAGCGCGCGGAAAAATCGCGCGTGGGCGTGGAGGACGACTTTTAGGAGCATGAATTTTCGCCGTCACGCCAGGCCCGAGGTCTTCGGCTTCCAGATCGCGCCCATGGTGGACATCCTGCTGGTGCTGCTGGTGTTCTTTATCATCACGTGGAATTTCTCACTGAGCGAGAGGGAGCTGGATGTGAAGATACCGTCGGCCACGCACTCGAAGGATACGGATCCGTATGTGGGGCAGGTGGTGGTAAATGTGAAGACGGACGGGTCGATTGTGTTCAACCGCCAGGAGATTTCGGGAGACGAGCTGCTGGCAAAGCTGAGGGAGCTTGCGAAGCTGTATCCGGATCAGGCCGTGATCCTGCGTGGCGACCAGAATGCCGGGTTCATAATCGATCATGAACGTGCTCGATATCTGCGCGCAGGCGAATATATGGAACGTCGCCTTCGCGGCCGCGCCACCCGAGGGAACGTGAGCGGGCAAATCAAGGTGAATCAAGGTCAATCAAGGTCAATCAAGGTCAATCAAGGTGATTTAAGGGGGCTAGGGATGCCTTTGGTGGTTGTGGTTGCGGGACTACGCCGGGACAAGTCCGGCTCCGTGGGACTACGCCGGGACGAGTCCGGCTCCGTGGGACTACGCCGGGACGAGTCCAGCTTCGTGGGACTACGCCGGGACAAGCCGTGGGGCGAGGGTTTTGCTCTGCTTTTTGGGGATGGGATTGGTGCTGGGTTCGGTGGCCTGGGGGCAGGAGGTGAGGCGGGCGGAGCCGGTGACGCAGGATGACAATGACCAGAATATCCCGACGGCGCGCGCGGTGCCGTTCGAGTCGTTTGTGAGCCCAACGCCGCGGCCCAAGCCGACGCCGATGCCGGTGGCTCCCGGAGATAGGCGCGTCAACCCGCGCCTGCGCCGGCGGCGCAGGAATCGGCGGACCAGGTCCAGCTCGATTTTGCGAACAGCCTCTACTCGCAGGGCCAGCCGGACATGGCGGCGCCGGAGTATGAAAAATATCTCCAGTTATATCCCGACGCGGAGATGCTCGACCGCGAATCGGCTTATTTTTATCTGGGCGATTGTTACCGGAAGATGGGCAATACGAACGCGGCGAAGAACGCGTATCAAAACCTGCTGCTGAATTTCGCGATTGGGCAATTCGTGGGGCCGGCAGCCTACCGGCTGGCGGATATGGATTATGCGGACAAGGATTACGACGGGGCGCTGGATTACTATCGCAAGGCGTCGGTGAGGCTCGACGATCCGCTGATGGTGCTGGCGTCGAAGTTTTACGCGGCGCGCTGCCTCGAGGCGCTGAAGCTGCCGACCGACGCGCGAATGGCGTACGAGGACATCGTGTCGACGTCCGGGGACAATCCCTACCGGGACCCGAGCCGGCTGGCGCTGGCGGAAATTCTTTCGACTTACGGGCGCAAGTCCGACGCGCTGGATCAATTCCTGGCGCTGGCGAAGGAGGCGAAGCAGCCGGTGGTAAAGGCGGAGTCTTACCTCGAAGCCGGGCTGCTCGATGTCAATGACCTGGACGAGCCGGAAAAGGGAGCCGTCGATTTGAACAAGGCGCTCTCCTATCCGGAACTGGGGGATGAAAAGCCGCTGGCGGCAATGGGCTTGCTGCGGGTGCTGGCGAAGGAGGGGAAATACAAGCAGTTGCTCGACCAATACCAGACCGCGCTGGACGCGGTCGGTGCGGACGAGAAACCGCAGGTGCTGAGCCTTGCGGCGGACGCGAAGCACCAGTTGAACGATTACGCGGGAGCAGGAGCGCTGTATGACCAGATCCTCAAGGATTATCCCAATACCGTCTATTCTGACGAGGCGAACGTGGATAAGCTGGTCAACTTATATTACGCGAAAGACCCGAGCCTGCTGAGCGCGATTGACCTGTACCTGGCGACCAATCCCGAGGTGAGCCGGCGCGACAAGGTCACGCTGCTGAAGGCTGAGGCACTTTATAGCTCCGGCAGTTACGCCGCGGCCGCGCCGGTGTACGCGTCGCTCGAGGATTCTACGCTGGCCCAGGGGTACCTTTCCCAGGCCATTTACAAGCTGGGATTCTGTTACCTCGAGAGCAACCAGGGGGCCAACGCGGTGACCGCGTTGACCAAGTTCATGAACGATTACCCGGATGACAAGCTGGTGCCGTCGGCGCTGGCCACGCGGGGCGTGGCGAATCTGAAGACCGGAGACCTGGATGCGGCGCTCAAGGATTTCAACCAACTGCTGACCGACTACCCGGAAGTGCGTGACAAGGACCACGAGCTGGCGCTCGACAAGAAGGCGCTGATCCTGGGCGAGCAGGATGACAAGGCCGGGATGGCGGATGCGTTCCAGGAATTGCTGAAGGAGTACCCGCACAGCAGTTACGCGGCGGAGGCGAATTACCGGATCGGCGACGCGGCCTTTTCGGCGAAGGATTACAAGGCGTGCATCGAGCCCCTGGACGCGGCGCGCAAGCTGAACAAGGCGCAGTATTTCGAGCGGGCCACGGTGCGGATCATCGCGGCTTATTACACGCTGGGGGATCGGGATGCGCTGGCGGGCGAGGTGGATTTGTACGAGCAGAACAACCCGAAGGACAAGGTGCCGGCGGACGCGCTGAGGTGGCTGGGCGATTCGTATCTCGATTCGAACGACGATGCGAACGCGGAGAAGTATCTTACGGAATTGACAACCCGGCCCGAAGTGAGCGCGGACGATTGGTTGAACCTTGGGAAGGCGCAACTGGGGGCGCAAAAGTACGACGACGCGATCAGTTCGATCAACAGGTACCTGGCGCCGCAGAATGACCCGGCCATGCAGACGAAGGGGTTGCTGGTGCTGGGGCGCGCGCAATTGGAGGCGGGCAAGCTGGACGACGCGCAGGCTTCCGCGGACAAGGCGTGTACGCTCGAGCCCGAGGGGGCGGCGAACGCGCAGGGGCGGATGCTGAGCGGGGATATCCAGATGGCGCGCGGGAATGTCGAGGAGGCGGGGAAGATATACCAGAGCATCGCGGTGATTATCGATGATCCGCAACTTACTCCAAAGGCAATGGAAAAGGCCATTGATTGCCTGAACCAATTGGGCAAGACGGACGATGCGGCGAAGCTGCTGAATGAGCTGGAGACAAAGTACCCGGAGTACCAGGTGAAGGATAGTACGCGGCTGGCGAAGTGATGTGGCGCGGGGCGGACGGCACGGCCCTTTGTCAAATAAGAAGCTTGCGCGGCACGGCGGGGCGCTTGATTAATCTGCCATGCGACCGCGAATGACTCGCAAGCCCTGCCTTGGGGTTTTGTTGTGCGCGGCGCCCGGGATATTGGTTTCCGAGTGGATTGCCTGCAACGTCGCAGTCGCATCCGTTGCGGCGTTGTTATTCGGCGTCGCCGCGATGTTTGGCCGGTCGCGCGCGGGGTTCTGGCTGTTGGTGTTCAGCGTCTTTCTGATCCGGCATGAGTTGGACTGGCGGGAGAATGTGGGGCGGTTGCCGCTCGAGCTGGCGAAACAGGATAATCCAATCGTTCAGGCCACGGGCATTGTGACAAGCGATCCGGCTGCGTCGGGTTATGCGGAGCATGAGGAACACTTTCGATTTGAAGTTCAAGTGAATGGCGTTAAGGCCGGGGGCCGAAGCATCCGGGCGGGGTTTCCAGCGGAGCTTTATTGGACGGGGCCGCCTCCCGCGTGGGGGGATGAAGTTACCTTTACCGCGGCGATCAGTCCCGTGCCGGGCCCGCGCAATCCGGGTGAATTCGATTTTTCCGGTTACCTTGCGCGGCAGGGAATTTTTGCGGAGTTATCGAGCGACTATCCGGCAGACGAACAGATCGTGGCGCATGGGAAGGGGAATTGGCTGCTTGCATGGGCGCGAAACAGCCGGGCGTGGCTACAGCGGCGGCTAACGCATGGGGATCGAGGACGATCCGGAAATCGCGGGACTTATCGAAACGATCACGCTGGGGCTGAAGGATGAGACGTCGACGACCGACCGCGAACTCTTCCAGCATGTGGGGGCGCTGCACCTGTTCGTCGTCAACGGGCTGCATATCGCGCTGCTGGCGGGGATCCTTTCTTTTTTGTTGAAGCCGTTTCGGGTGCGACGGCGCGCTTTTGCGCTGGTGATCATTCCCATTCTTTTTGGCTATGCGCTGGTGACGGGGTTGAGCCCGGGGAGCGTGCGCGCGGCGATCATGGCCGCTGTGATATTTGGGGCGAGCTTTGCCGAGCGCAGGCCGTTTTCCTTCAATACGCTGGCGGCCGCGGCGCTGATTCTTTTGCTCTGGGATACGAACGAGTTATTCATGGAAGGGTTCCAATTTTCATTTGGAGTAGTTACGGCGATCATCCTGGCAGCGGATCTCATCCAGAGGATGCTTCTGCCGGTCGGTCTTCCGGACGCGTACCTGCCGCGGATGCTATGGACGCGGCGGCATTGGGTGCAGGAGTATTCGTGGCGCCAGGTTTCGGGGCTTGCAGCGGTATCGATCGCGGCGTCGCTCGGGGCGTTTCCGTTCAGCGCGGGTTATTTCAACGTGGTTACTCCATCGGGTTTCGTGGCGAACCTGCTGTTGGTGCCGGTGGCGTTTTGCATGCTGGCGGAGGGAGTGTTTTCGTTGCTGGCCGCATGGGCAGGCCGAATGGCGCTGTTATTTAACAACGCGAACTGGCTGCTGGCGTCGGCGATGCTGGGGATCGTCCATTTCTTTGCGTATCTGCCGGGGGGATATTTCTTTGTGTCGACTTCGCCAAGCCGGCCGCAATGCCGGGTGACGATCCTGGATTTGAGCCCCGGGCAGGCAATCGTGATCGAAAGCCAGGGGGCGACGTGGCTGGTGGACTGCGGGAACGCGTCGAGTTATTACCGGGTGGTGCGTCCGTTCCTGCAATCGCGCGGGGTGAACAGGCTGGATGCGTTTGTGATTACCCATGGCGCGGCGGCAAGCATGGGGGCGGCGGAGGATGTAATCGATGACTTTGCGCCGCGGGATATTTATGAATCGAGCGCGACGGACCGGAGCCCGGCGCACCGGGCGTTGCATGCGACGCTGGAGAAGGAGGGGAAGCCGAAGAAGCCGTTGGAAACGGGGAATGAATTGCAGATCAGTCCGGGGGTAAGTTGTGACGTGTTGTTTCCGCCGGAGGCATTTGACGCGGGGCGGTCGGCGGATAAGTCATTGGCGCTGCGGATCAGGGAGGGATCGCAGAGCGTGCTATTGATGTCGGACAGCGGATTTACCGGAGAACATTGGTTGCTGGATCATTCGCGCGACCTGGAGGCGTCGGTGTTGGTGCTGGGCGGGTTATCGAGTGATTTCGCCGGGACGGATGAGTTTGTCTCGGCGGTGCGCCCAGGGGCGGTGGTGCGCGGGCAGTTGGGATATGGCGGGTCGATCACGGAAGAACGGCACTGGGCCGGGGATATGTTCAGGCATGGGGTGAGGCCGTTTCTGCAAACGAATACGGGAGCGGTTACGGTGGAACTGGGTGAGGCGGATGCGCGGGTGTCTGGATATTTAAATGGGGAGCGGGTGGAGATTGGGAAGGACGGGGGAAGTAAGTGACGGAGAATCTTCCGGAGTGACGAATTAGAACGAGGATATTCTAAGCGGGTTGGCCCCTGGTGTGCGAAGCCGTTCGCGGAGATTTTGGGTTGCATGTCAGGCAAAGGGAGTAAATGGGGCGGGCTTGGGCGGTGTAGTGGCGTTCGAAGTCGGTTTGGGGGAGAGGTTGGGTCCAATCAGAACTAATTAGTTCGGGACAGGCGGCGGCCGTCTTTTGGATGTGGGAGAAGTAATTCGAGTCGTCGGTCTTGATGCATAACTGGCCGCCGGGGGTGAGCGCGAGGGCGGCGGCGGTGAGGAATTGCGGCTGGATGAGGCGGCGGGGCCAGTGGCGGCGCTTTGGCCAGGGATCGGGGAAGAGGATGTAGGCGCGGGTTATGGAGGAGCGGGGGAGAAGGTGGGTTACGGCGTAGGCGCTTTCGACGCGCAGGAGGCGGATGTTGGTCACGCCGGCATGGGCGGCTTTGCGGGCGGTGGAGCGGAGGCGGCCGATCAGGCGCTCGGTGCCGAGGAAGTTGCGGCTGGGATGCTGCCGGGCCATGGCCACCAGGAATGAGCCGTCGCCGCAGCCGAGATCGATTTCGAGGGGGGCTTCGCGGGGAAATACCGCGGCGATTTCCAGGGGGCGGAAATAGTCCTCGGGGATGTACTCGATGGGGCCTATGGGACTCATGGGACCCATGGGACGTTATAAATAATAGTCGAAATCCTGTTCGCGGCTGAGCCAGCGGCGGACGCGGAAGACGTGGGCGGGCTTGGACTGGGGATGGAGGAGGACGTAGTTGCGGCTGCCGCGCCAGAGGTAGCGCTCGTCCGTGAGCAGGTCGTGAACCTGGTAGGTATCACTGTCCATCCAGCCGAATTCCTCGACGGGGACGTAAATGTAGCCGTCGTGGGATTGATAAGGATCGAGGTTCACGGCGACGAGGACGATGTCGTCGCGCGATCCGGTCGCCTTCCCGTAAAAGAGGATGTTGTCGTTTTCGGAACGGTAAAAGCGGAGGTTGTCGTATTCCTGCAGGGCGCGATTGTCGCGGCGGATGCGGTTGAGGCGGGTGATGATGTCCTTGATGTTGCCGGGGGCATTCCAGTCGCGCTGCTTGAATTGGTATTTTTCTGAATCGAGATACTCCTCCCTGTTGGGCATGGCGGCGTTCTCGCATAACTCGAACCCGGAATAGATGCCGTAGACGCTCGAGAGCGTGGCGGCGAGAACGGCGCGGATGATAAAGGCCGGGCGGCCGCCCTGCTGGAGAAAGTAGGGAGGATGTCGGGCGTGTTAGCGAAGAGATTGCCGCGGAAATACTCCTTCATGTCCGATTGCGTCAGCTCGGTGAAATACTCGGTCAACTCGTGCTTGAAATTGCGCCAGGTGAAGTAAGTGTAACTTTGCTGGAACCCGGCTTTGCCGAGGAGCTTCATCATTTTCGGGCGGGTAAATGCCTCGGAAAGGAAGATGACGTCGGGGTAAGCGGCGCGGACTTTGGCGATGAGATATTCCCAGAATGCGACTGGTTTGGTGTGGGGATTATCGACGCGGAAAATGCGGACGCGGCGAGCGGCCCAGAAAAGGATGATATCGACCATCTCCTCCCAGAGCGCGCGCCAATCCTCGCAGAAGAAGTTGAGGGGATAGACGTCCTCGTATTTCTTGGGCGGATTTTCGGCGTATTTGATGGTGCCGTCGGGGCGCTTGAAGAACCAGTGGGCTTATCGTGGACGTAGGGGTGGTCCGGGCGAGCAATTGAGGGCGAAGTCGAGGGCGAGCTCCATGCCGCGTTTGTCGAGTTCGCCGATGAGCCAGTCGAAATCCTCGAAGGTGCCGAGGGCGGGCTCGATGTCCTTGTGGCCGCCGCCATTGGGGCAGCCGGCGAGGCGATTGCCGATGGCGTATGGGACGCCGGGATCGCCGGGCTGGGAGTCGACGGAGTTATTGCGGCCCTTGCGCTTGGTGACGCCGATGGGATGGATCGGGCGGAAAATAGATTACGTCGAACCCCATGGCCTTTGCGTCGTCGATGCGATGGAGGCAATCGCGGAAAGTGGAGCCGCGGTCGGCGAGGCCCTCGGCGGAGCGGGGAAAAATTCGTACCACGCGGCGAAGAGAGCGCGCTCGCGGTCGACCAGGACGCGCGGATAATCGGATGGGACGGCGGCGGTGGCGAGGCGGTATTCGGTGGCGAGGGAACGGTCGGGCCATGCGGCCATCAAGCCGGCAAGCTCGGCCCATTGGGCGATTTCGTTGACATCCTTCGGCTCGGCGGCCTCGATGCGTTTGGCGATTTCGCGGAGGCGCGCGGCGTCGGGGGCGCCGTGCGGGGAGGCGGCGGCGCGGGCGGCGGCGGATTCGACGATGTGGACGCCCTCGATGGTCTCGCTCGAAAGATCGCGCAGGCCGCCGTCGAATTTTTTGCGGAACTCATGCTGCCAAGAGCGGAAGGGATCGATCCACGCCTCGATGGTGAATTCGTAGTCGGCGTTTTCGAAAACGGAGAGAGTGCCGCGCCAGCGATCCTGCCCGTTTGGGATGGGCGCCATGGCGTTTTCGCTCCAGCGCGCGTGGCCGCGGACGCGCCACTTGAGGACGGCGGAGACGAGGTCGTGTCCGGCCATGTAGATGTCGGCCTCCACGGTGAGGTCCTGGCCGACGGTGCGCTTGACCGGGTAGCGACCGCCATCGACGAGCGGAGCGAGGTTTTCAATGGTGACGGAGACGAGCCGGGGCGGGGGACATCGGCGAGGACTGGCGGGGGCTGGGGAGCAGCCGCCGCGGCGCGTTTGGCGGCGCGTGGGCGGGGCTTCTTCACGCCAGACGGCCCACGAGGTTGCGTGTTGCGGCCAGTTCGGGGAGGTCGTCGAGCACCTCGCGCAGCGATTTGAGCGCGGCGGGGACATGCTCGAGGAAGGCGGTCCGCTCCTTGACGAGGCCGAGGAAACCGTAAGCGCCGAGGGCCTGCATGAGGCGCTGCATGGCGCAGAGGCAGAGTGTCTGGCGGAAGCCGGGCGTCGATGTCGCCGCCGGTGTCGAGGACCTTGCCGATGTAGGCGTTGATCAATTCCTCGCGCTGCGCGGCGGTCAGCGGCATGTAGGGATCGTAAACGAGCGAGGCGAGGTCGTAATGCGGGAGGCCGGGACGGAGGCCCTGGAAATCGATGAGCCAGGCTTCGCCGCGATCCATGAGGACGTTCTGGGATTGGAAATCGCGGTGCACGAGGACGCGCGGTTTTTCAGCCAGCAGACGGGCGATGGCGTGGAGTTGTGCGGCATCGGCGCCGGGTCCATCGGTGATGCCGAAAAGGCGGGCGGCGCAGTTATCGAAAAAATAATTCTGCTCCCAGAGGTAGAGCTCCTCGTTGAACTCCGCCTGGAGCTGGAGCGAGGATTCGCCGAGGGCGCGCATGCCGCACGCGTGAAGCGCGGCCATTTCATCGAGGGCGAGGCTGTAATAGGCGCGAAGCGTCTGCCAGCCGGAATCGCGGAAGGACCAGAGATCGGATTCGCCGAGATCTTCCATCCAGATGAGGCGTTCCTGCTCGTCGTGGTGAAAAATCTCCGGGACGTGGATGCCGAGGGCGGCGAGGAAGCGGGCGATGTCGCAGTAATGGCGGTTTTCCTCGCGGCTTTCGCCATAGCGGACGAGGATGAGGGAGTGGTCGTCGGTGACGCGGATGCGGTAGTACTTGCGGTCGGAGCCGCCCTTTTCCAATTCGTCGATGTGGATCTTGCCCTTCGCGTAGCGGGGGAAGCGGGTGACGGTTTGTGCGATCAGGTTTTCGGGCAACATCAGGAGTAGGAGATGAGAGAAGCGGATACTGTGCTAGTGCCGCGCAGTTTCGCTGAAAAAGGATTAAAAGTCGATGTCCGTGTGGGAGCCGGCGGCGGTGCGACCGGCGGTCACGACGCAGCGGTTGAGGCGGCTGCCGGCGGAGACGCGAGCGCCCTCCCAGAGAACGCAATCGGTGAGATGGGCGCCCGATTCGATGACCACGTCCTCGCCGGCGGAGAGGAATCCGGTGATGCGCGCGTCCGGGGCGACGCGGGCGGTGGGATGAACGAAGCGGCCATTGGCGTGGCGCGGGGCGAGCGCGGCGTGGACATCGAGATATTTCTCGCGTGAGCCCAGGTCCCACCAGGAGCCCTCGTCGAATACCATGCCGCCGAGTTTTGCGCCCTGCTTGATCATTTCCATGAAGAGGGGGATCACGGAGAGCTTGGTGTGCGCCGGGATGCGGTTGAGGAAGGCGGGCTCGACGGCGTAGATGCCGGTGAAGAGGTAGCTGGGAACGCCCGTGACACCGAGGCGGCCGGCGATATCGACCACGCGGCCATTGTCGAGGGCTACGTGGAGCGGCTCGCCCTTCGAGCGGAGGACCATGGTGACCTCGTTGCCGCTGGCCTTGTGATGGGCGATCAGCCTGGCGGGCGGGATGTCGGTGAGGATGTCGCCATTGTAGACGATGAAGGGCTGGCCGCCGAGGTAACGCTCGACGTTCTTCATGCCGCCGGCGGTCTCGAGGAGGACAGGCTCGAATTCGAAGGTGAGACGGGCGCCCGCGTAGTCGGGGGAGGGAAAAGCGGCGTCGTAGGCCTCGTGGCAATGGTGGGTGTTGACGACCAGTTCCCGGATGCCGGCGGCGGCAAGCTGGGCGAAGGCGAAAGTGATCAGGGGTTGGCCGTAGATGGGGATCAGCGGCTTGGGGCAGCGGTCGACAAGGGACTTGAGGCGGGTGCCGAGGCCGGCGCCGAGGACAAAGGCGCGGGTCACGGGCGGCCGCCTTTCCTTGGGGAAATCTGCATGGGACGGTGATAAGGCAAAGTGGGTGGGAAGGTAGCCTTTTACCCGGCTTGGGCAAAGGGAAAGGGAGTGAAGATCGCGGGGGATTTTACGGGAATCATGGGGGTTATGGGGCTTGGAGCGGGGAAAGTTGGGGGTTGCCTGAAGGGTGAGACACGCCCAAAATACGGCTTGTGGCCAAGGAAGATGCGATCAAACTGGAAGGAGTCGTAACGGCGGTGCTGCCAGGAACGATGTTCCGGGTGGACCTGCCGAACGGGCGTAACGTCCTTGCGCACATCTCCGGAAAGATGCGAAAGCACTTTATTCGAATCGTCCCCGGTGACAGAGTGGAGGTCGAGTTATCGCCGTACGACCTTACCAAAGCACGGATCATATTCAGAGAATCATGAATCCAGAGAAGCCCGGCAAGCGCAGACGGCCCGTATCAAACGTTAAGAGCAGTGGCGAGAGCGCCCGCACCAAGAAGGATACCAAAACCATGTCAGAAGAAAGCATTCCCGAGAACGCCTCCCCGCAGGGGGCAGCCGCGCGGTTCAGCGACGGCAAACAACACGCGACCCAGGCAGTGCACGACCTGCGAGCGGCAGCCGAGGCGAAGGCGGCGGAGCTGCGAGCGACGGCCGAGGAAAAGGTGAGCGAGCTGCGCGGCAAGGCGGAGCACGCCTACAGCGACGCCCGCAACCGGGCGCAAAGCCTGCGAAGCGAGAGCGAACAGTGGATCCGCGAGAACCCGACGCGCGCCGTCATGACGGCGATCGGCGTGGGATTCCTGCTGGGCCTGATGTTCCGCAAGTAGTGCGCGGATGACCGGCGATCAGCCAGCCAGCGGCCACGGGGGCCCGGGAGCGGGCCGGACCGGGGGATTGCTGGACCATTTGCGCGAATTGCTCGCGTCGAGCCTGGATTATCTCCAGGCGCGGCTGGCGCTGGCGGGGATCGAGGCGAAGGAGGCGCTGCTGCATTTTGCGATCATCGTGGCGCTGCTGGCGGCGGCGGCGGCGGTGTGCATCTTTGGGTACCTGTTTTTGTGCATCGCGGCGACGGTGCTGATCGCGCGGTGGGTGGGGATATCGCAGGGATGGGTGATCCTGGCGCTGGCGGCGCTGCATTTCGTGGTGGGAGCAGGTTGCGCCCTTGTGGCCGTGTTGCGGCTGAAGACATCGGTCTTCACCGAGACGCTGGCGGAACTAAAGAAAGACCGGCAATGGCTGAATCGACCGACAAACTAGAACTGGCAAGGGAACTGGAGAAGGCGCGTGGGCGGATGGCGCGCAACTTTGGCGAGTTGCGGCAGGACATGGACGTGGGGCGGAATTTGAAGCAATCGTTTCACGAGCACAAGCCGGCCTACCTGGGCGGGGCGGCGGTGCTGGGCCTGCTGCTGGCGAAGGTGCCGGGGCGGAAGAAGAAGATTTACGTCGAGCAGAAGGCGAGGAAGGGGATGAAGGAGGCGGAGAAGGCCGGGTTTTGGCTGCTGGCGCTGCAATTTATCTTCAAGACGGTGCAGCCGGTGCTGATGGGGCTGGTGAAGAAGCAGGTGATCAATTACGTGAAATCGCGCGGGGCGGGCGGGGAGGAGCGATGAAATATCCGCGCGGGAGATTTTCCTATTGAAAATGAGCGGAGGCTGTAGTCCGTTGGAGAATTCATGTCCTCGCAACCGGCAGTATTACCCCAGGCGGCACACGAGCAAATGAGCCAGGAAATCCCCGTCCTGGATCACGTTGACCAGTATGTCCAGATTGGAAAAGAGTCCGACGCCTCGGACGTCCACCTGGGAGTAAACGCGCCGCCGATGTGGCGGCGGTATGGCGTATTCGAGCCGATCTGGGTGCAGGCGCCGAAGTTGACGGCGGCGGATACGGAGCGGCTGGCGATGGGCTTCCTGAGCGAGGGGCAAAAGAAGCAACTGGCGGAACGGGGCGACGTGGATTTTGCCTATGCGAACGCAACGGGCCGCTACCGCACCAGCGTGGTACGGCACCGGCTGGGCACCGATATCGTATTTCGAATCATCAACACCAAGATCCGGTCGATGGATGAGCTGGGCCTGCCGTCGCACATGAAGCTGCTGACGCAATACCAGAACGGGCTGGTGCTGGTGACGGGGTCGGTGGGCTCCGGCAAATCAACGACGCTGGCGGCGCTGGTGGACGAGGTCAACCAGACCCGGCACGACCACATCATCACGCTCGAGGATCCGATCGAATATGTGTTCGAGTCCAAGGGGTGCCACGTAAGCCAGCGGGAGGTTCATACGCACACGGAATCGTTTGCGGCGGCGCTACGCGGCGCGCTGCGCGAGGACCCGGATGTCATCATGGTGGGTGAAATGCGCGACCTGGAAACGATTCAACTGGCGATCACCGCGTCGGAAACGGGCCACCTGGTGCTGGCGACATTGCACACCGGCAACGCGGCGCGAACGCTGGACCGGGTGCTGGACGTGTTCCCCGTGGACCAGCGCGACCAGATCCGGGTGATGGTCAGCGAATCGCTGCGGGGCATCATCTCGCAGCAACTGGTGCCGCGGCAGGATGGACACGGGCGCGTGCTGGCGCTCGAGATCCTGATGAATACGCCGGCGGTCGGGGCGACGATCCGGGACGGCAAGACATTCATGCTGCCGGGCATCATCCAGACAGGCCGCAAGCTGGGGATGAAGCTGATGGACGACTCGTTGGTCGAGCTCTACGCGGCGGGCCTGATCACGCAGGAGGAAGCTTACGACCGGGCCGATCAAAAGGCGCTGATGCGTGGGCATTTCCGCGAATAACCGGTACCCGACATGGCATACATCGACCAATTTTTCGACGTTCTGATCAACGCGGGCGCGTCGGACCTGCACCTGGGCGAGGGGCAGCCGCCGAAGGTGCGCAGGCACGGCGATATCGTGCCGATCCGGGAGACGCCGCTGACGCACGAGGAGATGGCGTACATGCTGAGCGAGATATCCGGGCCGGAGCGGTGGCAGAGATTCGAGGGATTGGGCGACCTGGACATGGCGTACGAGATGAACGAGGAGTCGAGGTTCCGCTGCAATTATTTCAAGCAGACGAACGGGTACGGGGCGGTGTTCCGGTTGATCCCGACGAAGATCGCGACGCCTCGAGCAATTGGGCATCCCGCCTGTGGTCAAGGAGTTTGGGCATTTGCGCTCGGGGTTGGTGCTGGTGACGGGGCCGACCGGCTCGGGAAAATCGACGACGCTGGCGGCGCTGATCGATTACATCAACGTGAATTTTCACCGGCACATCATCACGATCGAGGAGCCGATCGAGTTCGTGCATTCGAACAAGGGCTCGGTCATCACGCAGCGGGAAGTGCCCGACCACGCGACAAGTTTCCCCGTGGGACTGAAGGCGGCACTGCGCGAGGACGCGGACATCGTGCTGGTGGGCGAAATGCGCGACCTGGAGACGATCCAACTGGCGCTGACGGCCTCGGAGACGGGCCTGCTGGTGTTTGGCACGCTGCACACGAATAACTCGCGCAAGACGGTGGACCGCATGATCGACGTGTTTCCGGCGGACGAGCAGGCGCAGGTGCGCACGATGCTGGCGGCATCGCTGCGCGGGGTGGTGGCGCAATTGCTGCTCAAGCGCTCGGACGTGCCGGGGCGGCTGGCGGTCAATGAAATCCTGGTGGTGAACAACGCGGTGTCCGCGATCATCCGCGAAGGGGCGACGCAGAAGCTGCAGGACGTGATCGTTGGCGGCAAGGGCGAGGGGATGCAATTCATGGACGACGCGATCTGGGACGTGTTGCTCAAGGGGATGGTGTCGCCGCGCGAAGCTTACATGAAGGCGATCGACAAGAACCGGTTCAAGGTGTTCCTGCCCGAGGATGAGTCGGGGCTGGGCGACTTTTCCGGCTGAGGAATGGCAATGGGCATTCGCCGGGACAACGCGCCGCGCTGAACGCCAAAGCCCATGCCCACGCGTTACGATCCGCCCGCCCGAGTCAATGTGGGCAGTTACATCCTATTCGGCATCGCGGCGATCCAGGTGCTCCACGGGTTGCTGTTGAAGTTCTATCCGAAGCCGGAATTGCAAATGATGCCGCTGCCGCCGGTGTTGCTCTGGATTGAGGTGGTCCACGCGGCGGCATTGTGCGTATGCGCGTGGTATATCCCGAGGGAGAAGAACTGGGCGCGGTTCGCCTCCATGGGGCTGTACCTGTTCTATCCGATCGTGATGTTCGTATTCTGGCTCGACGTTGAATTCATCGGCTGGCTGGGGCTGACGTTCGGTTTCCTGGCGGTCATCCTGCTGATCACTCCGCGGTCCAACGCGTTTTTCGCCGGCAAAAACCCCGAGTACGAAAAGATGCCGGGGAAGGCACGGCCCGGCCTGCCGCGGGGCCAGGAGGATAAATACAATTACTGAGCCGGGATATCTGCCATGTATCTTTCCTTACTTTTGCGCGCAGCAGCTATTTGCGCGAGCGAGAATACGGCACGGACTCAGCTCGGGTATGCGGCTGATTTTTGTCCCGTGTGTCGGAAGATATCGGAGTTCCGGATATATCGCCTGGGAGTGGGGCACGTTTACTCCCTCGATCTGGATCCGGGCAAATTCGCGGGGTACTCGCAACTGTGCATGACGTGCCAGAATGAATTCGGGTCGATGCCGGAGCGATTCTCGAAACTCGCGGAAAAACCGGGTTCGTCGATCGAGCAACTGGCGGCGGAAACCTCTCCCTCAATTTACCAGGACATGGCGGAGCGGCTCGCGCTCGAGAGGCAAATAGCGGCCGATCCGCATGCACTGGATGCGGAGACCCGCGCGAAGGCAATGATGGAAACGTTCAAATTGGCATCCGGGTATTATGACGATCATCGGTTCGAGCGGGGATTCGACGCGCTGGTAACTGCGCTGCGGCCGCTGGATCCGTCCGAGGAGGAGGTGCGGGCGTGCCTGGCTGAATTCCACCAGAATCAAGGACGAATGGGCAGAATGCTTGGGACCGGGATGGTGATGAAGGCGCTCAAGAGGAGAGCGACGGAGTTCACTTATGATTATTAGTGGACGAGGAAGAATTGAATTGCGGCGAGGTGAAGTTCAAGCGCAACTGTAAGTCCATAGAAAGGTCTCCCCCAATGATCCCCAATCCCTCCAAGCAACTCGCCTGTCTTGTGATCGCAATGTTCATGACCGGCGCGGCTGCACGCGCGGCGGCCGATGCGCAGGCGGCTGTGTCGGCGCAGCCGACGGTCAACCCGCACCCGGGGGCCAATTATGACGAAGCGAAGGTGGGGACTTACACATTGCCCGACCCGCTGATTTTGGAAAATGGGAGGCCTGTCCGGACGGCAAAGGGCTGGATGGCGCTGCGGCGACCTGAAATTCTCGAACTCTACCGGGAGCATATCTACGGGCGCAGCCCTGCGCCGCCGAAGATGATCGTCCATGTGCGGGAGACGGACCGGGAGGCGCTCGACGGCAAGGCCGTGCGGAAGCAGGTGGACCTGGAGATGGACAACAAGAACCTGGGCAAAAAGGTGGTGCTGCACGTGCTGCTTTACACGCCGGCGGATGCGGCGAAACCGTCGCCAGTCTTTCTCTGCCTCTCGTTCTCGGGCAATTACGCGGTGATCGGCGACACGAACGTTATCATTTACCCGACATGGAACAAGAAGACCGATACCCTGGAAATGCCGCAGACGGTCGTGCGGGGCAGCTCGCACAGTTGGAGAATCGCCGATACGCTGGCGCGCGGCTACGGCGTTGCGGTGGTGGATTACAACGACATCGAGCCGGACCTGGCCGACGGCACCGGCTGGCTGCACGGCGGCGTGCGCTGGCTTTATCAGAAACCGGGCGACACCAGCCGGGCTCCGGACGCCTGGGGCGCCATTTCAGCGTGGGCGTGGGGCGCGAGCCGGGTCATGGATTACCTCGAGACCGACAAGGACGTGGATGCGAAGCGGGTCATCATGACGGGGCACTCCCGGCTGGGAAAGACGGCGCTGTGGGCAAGCGCGCAGGATCCGCGGTTCGCGATGGTGGTGGCGAGTTGCTCGGGCGAAATGGGAGCGTCGCTCTCGCGGCGGAATTTCGGCGAGACGGTGACGAGCATGTGCAAAAGTTTTCCCTATCAATTTTGCCCAAATTTCCTGAAGTACGCGCATTACATCCCGGGAATGCCGGTCGATTCTCACATGCTGATTTCGCTGATCGCGCCGCGCCCACTCTATCTGAGCACGGGGAGCCTCGATCTCTGGGGCGATCCGCGCGGGGAATTCGAGGCGGCCATTGCGGCGGCGCCGGTGTATGAATTGTTCGGGGAAAAGAGCGTCGTGACCAATTTGCCGCCGCGCAAACTGGGCACGGGGAGCGGGGAGGTGCTGAAATCGGACTTCGAGGAGTCATTTACGCCGCCGCCGCTGGATGTGCCGATCATGAACGACGTCGGCTTCCAGACGCATACGGGCAAGCACGACATTTTGCCGGCGGACTGGGACCGCTTTTTGGACTTTGCGGATTTGCACTTTTATGGAAAGACTCCGCATGCCTACCCGACGCCGGCGGCGCTGCCCACTCCCGCGGCGAGCGGGACCGGCGCGGCGGCGACGGGGACAAATTGAAATCGCATGAATACCGAGGTCATTTTCGGGACGGCTCGCGCGACGCTGGACGGGACGATGTCTTTTCCCGAAGTGGTGGGGCGGCTGATGGATGCCGGAGTCGAGTATTACCACGTGGATTACGTGGCAATGCGGAAGACGTTTTACGGAGCGGGAGGGGATACGGTGACGACGCCGATCACCTACGAGGGATTGCGGAGGGTTGCGGCGGATTTTGACGCGAAGGCGCTGCGAGCGGCGATCCTGGACAGCCAGCAGAACGGGCAGAAGTACCGGCAGTTCACGGAACGCGCAATCGCGGCGGGAGTGCAGGGTTACTTTGCGTTCCTGCGCGGGAAACGGGTGACTTACTGGGGCCGGAACGGCGACCAGCACACGGAATGGTTTCCCGGCGCGGGACCGGGCGGGAAGAAATAGAGCGCCGAGGCGGATTGCATCGGTGGGGCGGCGCGGTTATGGTTGGAAATGGATCGTGGAGGGCGATTTCTGATGTGTGCGCCGGCGCATTACGGGGTGGAATATGTAATCAACCCGTGGATGGCGGGGAATATCCGTCGCGTGAACCATGAGGCGGCGATCCTGGAGTGGGAGCGGCTGCGGGGAACCATCGAGGAATTGGCCGAGGTCGAGCTTGCGGAGCCGGTGCAGGGGCTGCCGGACATGGTATTCACGGCTAACGGCGGATTGATCGTGGAAAAAAAGGCGGTGCTGAGCCGCTTTGCGTATCGCGAACGGCAGGGGGAGATGGAGCATTTCAGGCAATGGTTCGAGCGGGCGGGGTTCGAGGTGATCGAACTGGCCGGCGATGTCCCGTTCGAGGGGGAGGGGGACGCGCTGCTGGATAATGAGCGGGGATTGATTTGGGTGGGCTATGGGATGCGCACGGACCTGGGGGCGCACCCGGCGCTGGCGGAAGCGCTCGAGATGCGGGTGGTGTCGCTGCGGCTGGCGGACGAACGATTCTATCATCTGGACACATGCCTCTGCCCGCTCGAGCGCGGGTATGTGATGTATTTTCCGCGAGCGTTCGACGCGGATTCGCTTTTGCAGATCGAGCAACTGGTGCCGGCGGAGAAACGGATCACGGTGGGAAACGACGACGCGGCGGCCTTCGCGTGCAACGCGATCAACATTCGGGATTATCTCATCGTGAACAAGGTTGGGAAGGAGCTGGGCGAGCGGCTGACAGAGGCGGGATTCAAGGTGATCGAAACGCCGCTGGGTGAATTCATGAAGGCGGGCGGGGCGGCGAAATGCCTGGTGCTGCGGCTGGCGAACCGCGCGCCGGCCAGCGGGGCGGCATCGACGAGCGTGCGCGAGGGAATTGTCACGCTGGAGGGGCATCTGCTGCACGAGGGATTGCTGGAGAAAGCGGGCGACGCGGTGGTGGAAAACGGCGGGACGTTTCGAGTGGTGCAATTCGAGCTGGGGAGGCAATCGACGAGCACTTCGCGGGCGAAGATGCGGGTGGTGGCGGCGTCGGAGACGCGGCTCAACAATATCCTGAGCCGGCTGATGGAACTGGGGGGCAAGCGCGTGTCCGAGGAGGAGAGCGACGCGGCGCTGGAGGCCGCGCCGATGGACGGCGTGGCGCCGGAGGATTTTTATGCGTCGACCATTTATCCGACGGAAGTGCGGGTGGGAGGAAAATGGATCGCGGTTCGCAACCAGCGGATGGATGGCGTGGTGGCGGTGGAAACGGGAGGGAAGGCGACGGCGCGATGCGTGCTCTTTCGCGCGCTGAGAAAAGGGGACCTGGTGGTGACGGGGAGCAGCGGGCTGCGAACGCGGCGGAAAGCGGGGAAGCCGGCGGGGAACGGGGAATTTGCGTTCATGGGGGAAGGGGTGTCGAGCGAGCGGCGTGTGGATTTGGTGGTCGAGCGAATCGCGTGGGAGATGCGGCGGTGGCGGGAGCAGAAGGGGAAGATCGTGGTGGTGGCAGGGCCGGTGGTGATACACACCGGCGGCGGCGAACATCTGGCGCGGCTGGCGCGCAACGGCTATGTGCAGGCGCTGCTGGGAGGCAACGCGATAGCGGTACACGACATCGAGCAGGCGCTGCTGGGGACGTCGCTGGGAGTGGACCTGGTGCGCGGGCAGCCGGTGGCACACGGGCACCGGCACCATCTGGCGGCGATCAATACGATCCGGCGGTGTGGCGGGATTCGCAAGGCGGTCGAGCAGGGAGTGCTGACGCGCGGAGTGTTTTACGAATGCGTGCGAGCGGGCGTGCCTTTCTCGCTGGCGGGATCGATCCGCGACGACGGGCCGCTGCCGGACACGGAAATGAATTTGATCCGCGCGCAGGATGAATACACGCGGCTGGCGCGCGGTGCGGACATGATCCTGATGCTGGGATCGATGCTGCATTCCATCGGGGTGGGGAACATGACGCCCGCGGGTGTGCGGCTGGTGTGCGTGGACATTAATCCGGCGGTGGTGACGAAGCTGGCGGACCGCGGCTCGCTGGAATCCGTGGGAGTGGTAACCGACGTTGGGCTGTTTTTGAGCCTGCTGCTGCAAAGGCTGGGAACATGAGCGAACGAGCGCGAGACGAAGAGGAGTTGATCGAGAAAAAAGGGCGCGAGATTTTCGCGCGAATGGCGGGGAAGAAGCCGCGCGTCTTCAGCCGGCACGGGGTGACGGGGAAGTTGCTGGATTGGTCGATGAGGGAGGAGAAACTGAAGGTGCAGCTTTTCCGGCTTATCGACGTGCTGCCGGCGCTGGACGGGGCGGGGGATGTGGCGCGGCATACGCGGGACTACCTGGATGGCAACCTGCTGCCGTGGGCGCTGCGCGCGGGGATCGAGGTGGGAACGAAGGCGCCGGGGCTGCTGGCATTTGCCGCGCGGCAGGGGGTGCGGCAAATGGCGAGCAACTTCATTCTGGCGGCGGACGCGGACGGGGCGGCTGCGAAGCTGAGGGCGCTGCGCGGGAGGCGGCTGGCGTTCACGGCGGACATCCTGGGGGAGACCGTGGTAAGTGAAAGGGAGGCCGAGCAATACCAGGGACGTTACTTGCGATTGATCGAAAAACTGGCGAATGCGGCGGATAAGTGGCCGCGCGTCGAGCAGATCGACGCGAATGAGAGCGGGGATATGCCGAAGGTCAATGTGTCGATCAAGATATCGGCGCTCTATTCCCAAATACGCCCGGCGGCGCCGGAGGATGCGATCGGGCATCTGGCGGCGCGGCTGCGGCCAATCCTGAAACTGGCGAGGGAGCGGGGAGTATTCATCAACTTCGACATGGAGCATTACTCGCTGAAGGATGTTACGATTGACTTATTCAAGCGGATGATGGACGAGTTCCCGGAGCCGGGGCGGCTTGGATTGGCGATGCAGGCTTACCTGCGCGATTCCGGGCGCGACCTGCGGGAGTTGATCGAATGGGCGTCGGCGCAAAGGCGGCGGGTGACGGTGCGGCTGGTGAAGGGAGCTTACTGGGATACGGAAAGCATCGTTTCGCGGCAGCGGGGCTGGCCGTCGCCGGTGTTTGATAACAAGAATGAGACGGATGCGAACTACGAGGAGCTGGCGGCGATGATGCTCGAGCATCCGGAGGCAATCGAATGCGCGTTCGGCACGCATAACGTGCGAACCATGGCGGCGTGCATGGCACGGGCGGAGGCGCTGGGGCGCGACCGGCGAAGTTACGAGATACAAATGCTATACGGGATGGCCGAGCCTATCAAACAAGCGCTGATCGAGATGGGGCACCGGGTGCGCGAGTATTGTCCGATCGGCGAAGTGTTGCCGGGGATGAGTTATCTCGTGCGGCGGCTGCTCGAGAATACTTCGAACGAGGGATTTCTGCGCGCGACCTTTGAAGAGGACGCGCCGGTCGAGGCGCTGCTCGGCGATCCGAAGAAGAGCCGGGCCGCGGCAACGGGGGCATGGCCGGAGCCGCCGTTTCATAACGAGCCGCATACGGACTTTACGCGCGCGGAGGCGCGGGAGCGGATGCGCGGGGCGCTGCTGGATGCGCGGGCGAGGATGGGCGGGTATCATCCGTTGCTGATTGGAAACAAGGAGGTGCGGACGAAGGAGGAACTGGTGTCCGCGAATCCGGCGAGGCCGTCGGAAGTGATTGGAAGGGTCGCGCAGGCGGGCGTCGAGGAGGCGGCCGCGGCGATTGCGGAGGCAAAGGCGGAGTTGCCGCATTGGAGCCGGCTAAGCGTGGACGCGCGCGCGGCGGTATTGGATCGGGCCGCGGGGTTGATAAGTGACGCGCGCTTTGAGATAGCGGCGATCGAGGTATTCGAGACGGGAAAGAATTGGGAGGAGGCGGATGCGGATGTCGCGGAGGCGATTGATTTTTGCAGGTTCTACGCGGGCGAGATGCGGCGGATCGCGTCGGCGGTGTGCCCGGTGCCGGGGGAGCTGAATATCCATCATTACATGGCGCGGGGCGTCGCCGTGGTCATTGCGCCGTGGAATTTTCCGCTGGCGATTCTTTGCGGGATGACGGCGGCGGCGCTGGTGGCGGGAAACTGCGTGATTATGAAGCCCTCGGAGCAATCGGCGGTAATCGGCGCGCGGCTTGCGCGGATATTTCGCGATGCGGGCGCGCCGGCGGGGTCGCTGCAATTCCTGCCGGGACCGGGCGCGGCGGTGGGCGCGTGGCTGGTGGCGCATCCGGACGTGGCGGTGATCGCATTTACGGGATCGAAGGAGGTCGGCTTGAGGATTTGGGAAACGGCGGGACGGACGGCGCCGGGTCAGATGCAATTGAAGAAGGTCGTGTGCGAAATGGGGGGGAAGAACGCCATCATCGTGGATTCCGACGCGGACCTGGACGAGGCGACGCCGGCGATCCTGGCATCGGCATTTGGATACCAGGGGCAAAAATGTTCGGCGGCGTCGCGGCTTATCGTGCTGGAGTCGACGTACGAGAAACTGCTGGCGCGGCTGGTGGATGCGGCTTCGAGCCTGCGCATCGGGCCGCCGGAAGAGCCGGCGAATGTGATCGGTCCGGTGATCGACAAGGCGGCTTTTCAACGTATCAAGGGTTACATTGAAGGGGCGAGGAGTTATGCGCGGCTTGCTTCCGCGGCGCCGGTTCCGACGGGCGAAGGTTACTTTATCGGGCCGACGATCTTTTGTGATGTTCCACCGGATTCGCCGCTGGCGCAGGAGGAGATATTCGGGCCGGTGTTGGGAGTGATTCGCGCGCGGGATCTGGATGAAGCGTTGAAGATCGCAAACGGCACGGAGTTTGCACTTACCGGCGGATTCTTTTCGCGCAGCCCGCGCAATATCGAGCGGGTGAAGCGGGATTTCGAAGTGGGTAATTTGTATATCAACCGTGGAATTACAGGGGCATTGGTGGGGCGGCATCCGTTTGGCGGGTTCCGGATGTCGGGCGGGGGGACCAAGGCGGGCGGGAGCGATTACCTGCAAAATTTTCTGCTGCCGCGCGCAATCAGTGAGAATCTGCTGCGGCACGGATTTGCAGCGGGGCCTGCGCCGCCAGAGGTTATTTGACCGGCGGATTAATGGCAGTATCGGGTGGAGCGGGCTCGAACGCTTCGACAGATTTGATCATTTGGCCTTGGGTGAGCACCGCGCCCTGATAACGCCTGACATACACGGGATTCCCATTCCCGTCGATTTGGATCCAGTACTGGGGGACCTCGTCAAGTGACTGGTCCTCTGAGTCCCGCTTCCCCGCAATGTGAAGCCAGGTTTGGCCGTCATGTTGTTCCTTGCCCAGCACTTCGAATGTCATTTGCATATGGCCCGGAACAATGGGCGCGTAAAGCAAGCCGTAAGCCAGCCTGTCATCCGGATCCTCTTTTCTCCAAGTCTTTCCATTATCAAAACTCCCCCAGGCCCGGTCTTTGATGGCGATGGAATGCACAGGGACGGTTCCTTCCTGGACCAAGTCAAAATCCCTGTGAAAGATGATGCCGTGAAAGGTGGCCACCTTCTTGTAAGTTAGTGTCGCGTGTACCTCGATGGGGCCTCCCGCATCCATGTTATTCAACGCGCCAATGAGAAGGTCCTCCGGACCTGGCTTCGGCGCCGCTTCCGGATTGCCGGGCGGCGGCAGGATGGCCGAAGTAGCACTCAGCATGGTGTATTCGATGAGGGTGGGGACATAATCGTTATCGAAGACGAGCGGACCGGCGAATCTTTTGATCGTGCCGGGCTTGTCACCGTCCATTCTGATCCAATAATTGGGCCGGTCCTGGTCGTATTGCTCCGGCTCCGGCGATATAAACCGGATATGCTGGAGCGTTTCGCCATTTTCCGGCAGGGTTTTGAGGGCTTCAAATGGCGGAATTTTCTCGCCGGGAATGAATCTGATGGGCGTGTGGGCGAGGTAGAAGTAGCGAAGGTCCGGGGAGTCAGCTTTGCGCCAGGTCTTGCCGGAATCGGAAGAAATCCAGTAAGAACTGCCTACCTGGATCTGGCGGAAGTTCTTGGCCGGTGTCTGGACGGTAACGTCAAAGTCGCTGCCGGAGAGCATGCCGCGGATTCTCATATTCTCCCCGCCTTGGATTAACGCATCGACTTTGCAAGGGCGGTTGTCCGTCTGTTTCTTTGCGGCGTAAAGCCAGTCCTGGGGCTGGTCCTGCGCATCGAGACGAGGCGCAAGGAGGCAGGCTGCCGCGAGGGCTGCGGTGAACAGGGCGCGGATGGAGATATTCATTTAGAGGCAAGTACGTTGGATCGGCCGGCGTTCATTCAGGACTTTCATGGGCAAAATTACGCACTGAAAGGGCCGGAGTGAATATTTTTCCGCGGTGCGTGTCCAATGGTGTGGCAGGTGATGCCTATGAAAATTCGATACTTTGGAGCCCTGGTCGCAGCGGTCGCGCTGCTGGCCAGTGGGCAGGCGATTGCGAACGGGGGCGGCTACGGGCGGGCGGTCGGGGCGGGCGGAGTGGCGACAGGAGGAGGGTTTCGCGGTGGCGCGTTCGTATCGCGGCCCGGATTTGCGTTTGGAGGGACACGTTTTAACACCGGGGCAGGGGGCGGGCGCGGGTATTTTTATGGGGGTTACCCGTATTATTACTACGACTCTTATCCGTACTACTACGGGTACGACTACCCGGATGAGAGTGATCAAAATGCCGCGGCCGACAACGCCACTCCTGACAATGCCACCGCGGTGAACACGGCTGTGCAGCAGGCGCTGACGCAGCGAGGGTATTACCACGGAGTGGCCAGCGGGACCATCGGGCCGGTGACGCAGTCGGCGATCGAGGCTTTCCAGCGGGACAATAACCTGCCGGTGACGGGCGTGATTGACGCCAACCTGCTGGCGCTGCTGGGGCTGGATTAAGCCTCAGCCCGCCGGGCGCCGAACACCACCAGGACGATGCCGCCAATGACGGCGGCGGCGCCGATGATGGGAGGCAGGGGGACGAAGTGTTCGCGGTCGGCCTCGATGTGGATCGGGCCGGCTTTGAAGGCGGTCTCCCGTTGCGTGTAGGTAATGCCCTGGTAAGCGAGGGCGGCAATACCGAGGACGATGAGGATGATTCCAACGAGCGCTGTCGATTTCATAAGTCGAGGCGGTTGCCTCACCCTATTATCGGGAGCCGGATGATATTTGGAGGCGGGTTGTGATGCACTTTGTATGGAGAGAACCTTGACTCGAGCGAATCCTCCGCCGATAACGGCTGCTCCCCGATGAATAGATCCCCCTATCATACCCCGTGGGCCGGGTTGTTTTGCCTCCTGGCGCTCCTTGTTTGTGGAAAATTGAACGCGGGCGAGCCGTCCAGTTCGAGCTACTTTAACGTGCGCGATTTCGGCGCGGTCGGCGACGGCAAGAACCTGGATAGCCCGGCGATAGACAAGGCGATCGACGCGGCTTCGCAGGCGGGTGGGGGTACGGTGATCCTGCCGGCGGGGACTTACTTGAGCGGCTCGATTCATCTCAAGAGTAACATCAACCTGATGATCGACGCGGGGGCGACCATCCTCGGCGCGCCGCAGTCGATGAAAGCGTATGATCCGGTGGAGGCATTTCAGGGCAAGGCATACCAGGACGGGGGGCATACCTTCTTTCACAACAGCCTGATCTGGGGCGAGAACCTGGTCAACGTAACCATCAGCGGCCACGGGATGATCAGCGGCGGCGGGCTGGTGACCGGCGACGGGCCGCAGGATCACATCGACGGATTCTCCGCGCCGCTGGCCTCACCGCCTCCGGCGGACGCGCTGCGCATAGGGAACAAAGCGATCGCATTGAAGCTTTGCCGGAATGTGCTGATCCGCGACGTGACGATTTTTAAGGGCGGACATTTTGCAATCCTTGTTACCGGGTGCGACAACACGGCGATAGACCATGTTACCATCGATACGAATCGCGATGGCATGGATATCGACTGCTGCCGCAACACGACGGTGTCGAATTGCCTGGTTAATTCGCCGAATGACGATGGAATTTGCCCCAAGAGCACTTACGCGCTGGGCGAGCCGCGGTTGACGGAGAACCTGACCATCACCAACTGCCAGGTGTCGGGTTTCGCGGTGGGTTCGTTGCTGGACGGGACGATGAAACCGGACAAGAACGAGAACGGACGCATCAAGTTCGGCACGGAATCGAGCGGCGGGTATCGGAATTGCACCATATCGAACTGTACCTTCCGGAGCTGCCGCGGTCTTGCGCTCGAGGAGGTGGACGGGGGAGTGATGGAGGATATCACGGTCAATAACATCACAATGGTGGATGTTCCGAGTTACGCCATCTATATCACCACCGGGAAGCGGGACCGGACGCCGGACCTGAAAACCCAAAGCATCGCGCGCAATATATTGATTTCCAATGTGATTGCGGACGGCGTGGGGAAGATGAGCGGCATCCAGGTGATGGGCATGCCGGGTTTGCCCGTGCAGGGTGTCCGGCTCGATAACATCCGGCTCATCAGCAACGGCGGGGGAACGCAGGCGGATGCGGCCTTGCAGCCGAAGGAGCTGGGCACGGGCTATCCGGAGCCGAGCGGGCTCCATACGATGCCGGCTTACGGGATCTTTGCGCGGCACGTGCAGGGGCTGGAACTGGCGAATATCAACTTTAGTTATAAGTCGAGTGAATTGAGGCCGGCGGGATATTTTACTGACGTGGACGGCCTGGTGATCGACAATGTGCAGCCGCAAGTCGCGGAAGGAGTGGCCGCGGCGATCTTCGCTCCGGATGTGAAGGGGTTGGTTATCCGGGATTCGCCGGCTCTCGAGGGGCCGAAGAAATGACTTAGGGCGACTCCGCCGGCTGCAATTGCAGGGAGGATTCCCGGGTCGGGCCGCGTCCAGGTGCGCGAAGAGAAAATTCGTCGCGGGCATGGGTTTGGAAGAGGGGGGAAGAATCGGGCTTGAAAAAGAGGACGGCGGGCGGCTTACTCTGCGGCGCGTTTCAACCACTCAACCATGGACCCCACTCCGCCCGAAATCAGCGTCTCGAAGCCGGTAGATCGCGCCATTGAGCGCGTGAAGCAAATGCTGTTTCGCCCGTTCAGCATTGAAAAATGGATCACGATAGGATTTTGCGCGTGGTTGGCCAACCTGGGCCAGGGTGGCGGCAGTTTCAATTTCAACAACGGTTTCTCCGGGGGCAAATCGACCCCTTCGACTAATTTCAATACGGTGCACGCGCACGACTTCGTGATGAGTAATCTTTCATGGATCATCCCGCTGGGTGTCGTGATCGTTATTATTTTCATCGCCTTGGTGGTGGTGATTATCTGGCTGCACAGCCGCGGCACCTTCATGTTCCTGCACTGCGTGGCGCTCGACCGAGCCGAAGTAAAGGTCCCCTGGCGCAAGTACGCGCGCGAAGGGTGGAGCTTTTTTAAGTTCAACCTGATGCTGGCATTCGCCGGGCTTGCGCTGCTGGTGCCGATCATCCTGGGAGGCGCCTGGATTATCTACGATATGGTCCGCCAGAATGGGGCGAATTTTGACGCGAGCAAAGTGGTCCTGCTCGTTGCGCTGATTCTCGCTTGGTTTTGCATTTGGGTGCCGCTGATGATCATCAATGTGTTCACCCGGCACTTCGTCGCGCCGATCACGTATATGAGGGGATGCACCTGCGTGGAAGGCTGGCGCATTCTGATACCGCTTCTGGAGGGGAATGCCGGGCGGTTTACCCTCTATATATTGTTTCAGATCGTGCTTTCCATGGGCATTGGCTTTCTGGTGATCGCATTTGTGCTTGGCACGTGCTGCATTGGCGGGATCCTGCTCATTATTCCCTTCATTGGCGCCGTGGTGCGCCTGCCTGTCTCCGTATTCCAGCGCTCTTATCCGCTCTATTACCTGGCTCAATATGGGGAGGAGTACGACGTCTTCCGGTCGGTGGTGGCGCCGCCCCCGCTGACCTAGGTGCGGCGATTGGTTACCCGGTCGCAATCACCGACGAAGGCGAAGTGCGCAAAAACCTCGGGCGAATTTCCGATTCGGGCTCGCCCGTGGAAGGTCGTGGTCGGTGAGCATCGGCCATCGAGAAAGTCGACCCCGGAGAATTACTTAGCGCCGGGCTACAACATTGACTTACTCGCGCGCATATTTCTCGTAGCCCGCAGAGGGTAGCAAAGGATTTTCACGACGGGCGGAGAATAAAGAATCGGCGGCATCGATTTGAACCGTTGTAACGATAGTGACTCTGGGCTCTGAGCAAAAACAGACGTAGCCAAACAACCGAGCGGAAAGCGTAGCTAAATAAAGTAATATTCCGAATAAAATGCAGTCGGCCTGCTTTTTTTTCTTGATCGTGGCGGCAAAAAATTGATAGACGATCAGGCAGCGTTAAACGCGCTCAACGATCCCCATCGACCCCCAATAATCTCAAATAAAGCGGCAAATGGTGAATTGTCGGGCGCGTAAAATCCCGTAACGCTCCAGAAAGGACAGTAACTATGTCAAATATAACGCATCGTAATTTATCCGGGTTGTCGCGTACTTTACGCGCATTCGCGGGGGCTGTAGCCCTCTGTATTGGCTTGCTGGCTTTGCCGCACGCTGGACGGGCTCAGGTGAGTATTCTCGAGCACCACTTCAATCAATTCCGCACGGGAGCCAATACGAATGAAACCGTATTGACCGGCAGCAATATCGTGAACTCCGGTTCGTTCGGCAAACTGTACAGTTATGCGGTGGACGGTTACGTCTTCGCGCAGCCGCTCTATGTGCCCAACCTGACTATCGGCGGCACGACGCACAATGTCCTCTTTGTGGCGACGATGGAGGACTCGGTTTACGCATTTGACGCGGACACGAACGTCCTCTATTGGCACACTGTCGTGACGGGATCCGGCGAGACTCCGGTCCCCATCCAGAACATCACCGGCAGCGACGACGAGAATATCCATGGGGACGTCGGCATCGAGAGCACCCCGGTGATCGATTCGACCACGTCAACGATCTACGTGGTGGCGGCCTCGCTGAATACCTCGAGCAGCACTTACTACCACAGGTTGCACGCGCTTAGCCTGACGTCGGGAACCGAGAAATTTGGCGGACCAGCAACCATCAGCACCTCTGGTTTCAACACCAAGATGCAGAATCAACGTCCTGGATTGGTCGAGGCCAACGGCGACATTTACGTAGCCTTTGGATCGTACCAGGATATCACCCCCTACAACGCGTACGTGATGTCCTACAGCGCCAGCACGCTGGCGCAAGTGAACGTTGTCAACCTTACTTCGGGGGGCAGCCAGGGGGCGGTGTGGAATTCCGGACAGGCGCCGGCGACTGACAAAAGCGGGGATTTGTACATCACGACGGCCAACGGCGACGATAATTTCACCAACCAATGGTCGGAAACCTGCCTAAAATTATCCTCGACCTTCGGCGTGCTGGATTGGCAAACGCCGGCCGATTATCAGTCATTGAATTCGGGCGACGAGGACTACGGCTGCGGGGGCAATCTTCTCATCCCATCTGGAACCAACGTCTATCCGTCCACGGAATATGTCATCACGGGCGGAAAGGATGGACGAATATTCGTGCTCGATAAGAATACCGGCATGGGCCATCTGAGCACGGGTGATACCGCCGTGCATCAGGTTTTCCAGGCGGTTCACATAGGTTCGTGCAGCGGACAGTCATACGAGATTCACGGGACCCCGGTGTTTTGGGATAGCGCCAGTAATGGGGAGACCATTTATGTATGGGGCGACAATGACTGCGGGAGAGCATACAAATTCAATGGCTCGACCTTTACCACGACCGCATCTTCCACGACAACGGCCACCTCGCCGACCACGGGATGCGGCTCCCCCGGGGCCATCCTGGCGGTATCGGCGAGCGGAAGCACTGGGGGCATTCTATGGGCGAACTGCGTGTATACCGGCGATGCCGACAGTGACATTGTGCCGGGCATCCTCCGCGCCTATAACGCCAACAACCTTGGCACTGAGTATTGGGACAGCAACCAGGACTCATCGCGTGACAGTTATGGCAATTTTGCGAAATACGTGCCTCCCGTGCCGGTCAATGGAAAGGTCTATATGGCAACCTGGTCGGATACGGTGAATGTCTATGCACCGCTGACGGATGACGCGCCCCCGATAAGTGACGGGACCTACCGGGTCGTCAACCTGAACAGCGGCCTCGCGCTGACAGCCAGCGGCACGAGCAGCGAGTCGGCCGTTGAGCAGGAAAGCTACACGGGCGCGAGCACCCAGAAATGGGTCCTGGATTACCTGGGAGGCGGCCAGTATAGTCTCACCGAAACGGCGAGCGGGCTCGAACTGGACGTCGAGGGTGGTTCCTCAGCCCCCGGGGCGTTCTTCGATATCTATCCCAGCGGTGGCTCGAATCTCAACCGGGAGTTTGTGATCAAGGCAAACGGGTCCGGGCAATACACGGTTCAGGCGGCAAACAGCGGGTTGCTGATGGAAGTTGAAAGCTCGGGAACGAATGCCGGGCAGCCGATAGATCAAAACGACGCCACCGGCGGCGCCAACCAGCAGTGGACATTCTCGGCGCCTTGATTGGCGCCGGGAGTTCACAGCGGCCGAATCCCGAAGGAAATCGCCTAAGTTCAATTCGTTATGATACCTATATGCTCGCGGAAGAACAAACTGCCGCCCAGAAGGTTGCTGGCCGGTATTCTCTTTCTTGCCGCCGTGGCGCATTCCTGGGCAGGTTTGACCTGGGATAAGAAGAAACTTGAAGTTACTGCCGAAGTCGGAGCGCCGAGGGTTCACGCAGCGTACACCTTCACGAACACGGGGACGACTCCGATTGTGATAACTTCCGTAACTCCAAGCTGCAACTGCGTGGCGCCCAAGCTGGCAAAATCCGATTATGATCCCGGCGAGAGCGGCACGATGACGGTCATCTACAATGTGTTGCGAGACAAACCCACCCCGCTGGCATTCCGAACGATCTCGGTTGCCACGAGCGATTCGCCCGGCTCGCCAACGCAGCTTGAGTTGTGGGTGCATATTCCCGTGGGCGTGACAACGACCCCCGATGAACTGTATTGGCAGCATGGGCAAAAGCCGACATCCAAGGCGACCGTCGTGGAGGCAGGTCCCGGGATAAAAGCGATGCAACTTGTCCAGTCGGGCACGAACGTCAACTGGGTCGTGGACGTGTCGCCCGAAGTCGAAGGCCAGCGTTACCGCGTAAAGTTTACGCCGAAAGACATTACGGGTCCTTCCGTCGCGTTTATCACATTCGAGGTGAAATCGCCCTCCATCAAACACCGGGTGACTTCCGAGATCATCCTGCACGTGATGTGATCAGGACGAAGGGTTAAGCCCGGCAGGTTGCGTTGCCCGGGTTACCGGAATTTCCTGGCATTCCCTCGTGAATCATGGAAATTGGAGCGGACGCGTTCTCATGAGTGACAGGAAGACGAGATTCCTAATTATCCTGTTTCTCTCCAATATTGTGGCCGTTGGCGCGCTGCTTATCGCCCTCTCCCCGTGGAAGCCGTCGGCGCCTTCGCCTGCGCCGGGCTCCCAGGGCGGCAATAATCCGGAGGAAACCGGACCTAAACAGAAATCTCCCGCTGCAGAAAATTTTTCAGTGGATCGCGGCGTTGAAACCGAGAAGAATTTTTTTGGGGAAATTCGTGAATGGGCGAGAAAAGACCCGGAAGCGGCCCTGGCGTGGGCGGATCGGCAACCTAATAACGATGACGCGCGAACGGAGGCGCGGATCGATGCCTGTTTCAAGATCGCCCAAACCGATCCGAAGCGGGCGTTGCTGCTGGCCGAGGGTTATCGGTTGAGCAAAACCGCGGTGTTGCAAAACCTCGCACAGCAGTGGTCGCAACAGGATTTGACGGCCGCGCGCAATTGGATCACGGCCCAGCCCGCCGGCGACAACCACAATGCCATGGCTGCAGGAATGGCTTACATCTGGTCACAGACCCAGCCGGCTGCCGCCGCGCAATATGTAATGCAGCAAATGGAGCCGGGGTCGGCGCAAGACGGCGCCGTGATGGCTGTAGTGCATCAATGGGCCGTGCAGGACCTCGCCGGAGCCAGCTCCTGGGTGCGGCAATTTCCGGCCGGTCCGCTGCGAGACCAGGCTCAGAAGGAGGTGGCAGGCGTCGCCCAGTATGAGCAAGGCAGCACGCGATGAAAATGATTCGCCGCGAGCTGCGGATGGGATGACGCTCGATCCGCCTCGGCGCGCCTGGAAAGCGGCCGGTATTTGCATTCTGCTGGCGGCTCTGGTGTTCGTCGTCTTTGGCCAGACCATGCATTTCGGTTTCGTCAACTATGACGATCCCGAATATGTCTATTCAAACCCGATGGTCTCGAAGGGCCTTTCGCTTGCGGGCGTTGGATGGGCATTTACTCATGCCGTCTCCTGGCACTGGCATCCTTTGACTGTGATTCTACTTATGCTGGAGAGTAAGTTCTTTGGCTCGTCGCCCGGCGGTTTTCACCTTGTCAATGTGTCGCTTCACGCGGCCTGCGTCGTCTTTCTGTTTCTCATGCTATCGGAAATGACAGGGGCCTTACGGCGCAGCGCTTTTGTCGCGGCAGTATTTGCCATCCATCCGCTTCGGGTGGAGTCCGTGGCCTGGGTTTCGGAGTGCAAGGACGTGCTGAGTGGGATCTTTTTTATGCTTTCCCTCTGGGCCTATGTGCGGTATGCGCGCCGCCCGTCCGCGGGAAGGTACGCATTTATCCTGTTCTGGTTCGCGCTCGGACTCATGAGCAAGCCGATGCTGGTAACTCTCCCCTGCGTTCTTCTTCTTCTCGATTACTGGCCGCTTGGACGACTGCGGACCCTCTCCCAATTCCCGGGCTTGTTGTGGGAGAAGGCGCCTCTGTTTGTGCTCTCGGCCCTCTCCAGTGTGGCGGCGATTTTGGCGCTCGGATCGGGAGGCGACCCGGTTTCGACTTATCCAGCCAATGCGCCGATTGCTTATGTTGCCTATTTGGAAAAGCTGATTTACCCAGCCCATCTGGCGGTGGATTATCCCATTCCCAGGGGTGGTTGGGCGCCGTGGCAATTGTACGGCGCGCTCCTGCTGCTGCCGGTGTTGACCGCCGGCGCGTGGCTCCTGCGCCGGAAGCGGCCCTTTTTGTTGACCGGATGGCTTTGGTACATCGGGATGCTTGTCCCGGTATCCGGACTAATGCAAACCGGCGATCAGGCTTATGCGGATCGCTATACTTACCTGCCGCAGATTGGCCTTTGCATTGCCGCAACATGGGCCGTGGCGGAGTGGGCCGGACTGCAATGGTATCGTCGCGCCATTTTGGGAGGCGTCGCGGCGGTGATCCTGGGCGCCCTGCTTGGGGCCGCGCGGGTCCAGGCCGCTTATTGGCGCGATAGCGAAACCCTCTGGAGGCACACCATTGCAATCACCCCGGATAATTTCCTCGCCCATTACAACCTGGGCTGCGCCTTGTATGACGAGGGCCGCGTCGATGAAGCCATTGCCGAGTGTCGGGAAGCGCTGCGGCTCAATCCCGATTATGCGGATGCCCATTATAACCTTGGCAATGCCCTGGATCATCAAGGGCACACCGCCGAAGCCATCGCCGAATATCGCGAAGCGCTGCGGCTTAATCCCAATTACGCCGACGCCTGCTACAACCTTGGCAACGCCCTCTATCAGCAGGGCCGCGTCGTTGAAGCCGTCGCCCTTTATCGCGATGCCGTGCGGATCAATCCCGACTACGCGGATGCGCACGACAACCTTGGCACCGCCCTCTTTCAGGAGGGGCGCGTGGCCGAAGCCATCGCCGAGTATCGCGAAGCCGTGCGGAGCAACCCCGCCTTTACGGAGGCGTTGAACAATCTTGGCAACGCGCTGGATGAACAGGGGCGCGAGGCGGAGGCGGTGGCCCAGTATCGCGAAGCGGTGCGGATCGATCCGACCTTCGTGGTCGCGCAGGTCAACCTTGGCGAAACCCTGTTCGAGCAAGGGCTCTCGAGGGAAGCCATCTCCAGTTTGGAGAAGGCTCTCGACCTTCAACCGGCCAATTCGGACATTGAAGAGAGACTCGCGTGGATGCTGGCCACCGCTCCGCAGGCCGCACTTCGCAACGGACCGAAGGCGCTCGAACTGGCCATGAAGGCCTGTCAGCAATCCAGTGGCACGAACCCGGATTTCCTTCGCACATTGGCCGCCGCCTATGCCGAGACGGGCGACTTTTCCAACGCGCGAAAAACCGCGCAAAGCGCGCTGCAAATGGCCGGGGCTCAGTCGGACGGCGCCGTTGCCGGTAAACTGCCCCGGGAAATCAAACTCTACCAATCAGGCCATACGTTTGAAGATACCCGTTGGCAGGACAAACAGCCGCCGGCAGAGGGCCGTTAGGCTAAGTAAATGTTCATGGTGCATTTCCGGATCAGCGCAGATTTTCAGGTGGTGAACACGCGAGCGCTAAAGGCATTCAGGGAGAGGGACAACGAGCCATCTGTCGCGTCATAAGCCGGGGATGTGGCTGGAGGGGCGACGGCATAGCCCACTTCCGTCAACGGCATGCCGGCCCATGGCCATCCGGGGATGTTATAAGTGGGAAATGACTCGGCTCCCATGTTGGCGATGACGATGACCTGGCCGCCGCCGCCGAGGGGCTGTCCGGCGGTCCGGCAGTAGGAGAAGACGCGCGGCGAAGCGTTATCGTCAAATTGCGGGTGGAAGTAGAAGAACTGGATTTCGTTGCGTTCGAGCGCCGGGTGGGCAGTGCGCAACTGGATCAGTTTTGCCACGTTGGCCTTGAGAAGCGCGTTGGCCGGGTATTGGGCGCGCACCCATTGAACTGGATCCTGCTGCTTCGCATTGACGTCCGAGATACTTAGGTTTTCCGCGGCGCCGGGCTGTTGCACCTTGGCGAGGAGATCCTGGTAACTGGTGTCATGCACATCGCCGAATTCCTCGCCGGCGAGGAACATCGGCATTCCGACCAACGTCATCAAAATGGCGTAAACACCAAATGCCCGCTGCAAGGCCGCCGCGACCAGGGCCGCGATGGCGTCAGCATTGGTAGTGTATTGGGCATCCATGGCCATCTGAACGTTTTGGACATCGCCATTCCCGAATCCGGCGGCCTGCAACATGGGGCCGAGAAGCGTGTTCATCAACCGCGGGGCGTCGGCAACGTCGTGCGAGGTTACGTAATCGACCGAACAAGCCATGTCCCAATAACCGGGATCGAACTGCTGACTCAATCCATTCCAGGTACCCTCCATCGAAATGAGGTGCTGCACGCGGAGGGTGCGCGAGGGCTGGCCCAGGACGGTGTTGATGGAATCGGTGGCGAGCAGCCGGATTTCATCCCGATACCTGAAGTTCCAGATCGCATCGACGACCTTTTGCCCATTGGGATTGCCAGGATCAGGCTCCGTGGTCACGAAGCGGCCGTCGGAGTCCTCCGCAATCACGAGAAAAGGCTTGCCCGGAAACGATGTCTGACTCTGGGCAGTCGCGCGATTGTAGAATGTCTGAATGAAATCCCAGTTGTTGATGTCGGCAAAATCGTCAATGCGGTAGCCGTCGATATGGTAATTGGTCACCCAGAATTCGGCCATCTCACATAGGAACTCCTGCGCGGCGTAGTAGTCGCCATACGCCGGGGTGTTGTAAAGAAAGAGGTCCTGGCCCCAGTCCTGCCGGTCTGGCGTTGCGGGTGTGTAATACCATAGCTTCGCAAGGGTCGCGAGAGGGCACTGCGGCGCGAACATATCCATGACCACATCCAGGAAGACACGAATGCCGCGCTGGTGGCATTGCTTTACAAAAATCTTCGTATCGACGGGGTGGGCAATATCGTAGTCGGGCGCAAAAAAGAATCGGGTGCCATAACCCCAGTTCAAGGTTTGGGGCGAGTCCTCGATGGGAAGCAATTCTATGCAGTTGATTCCCATCGCCGCAAGATCACTCAGATGTTCGAAGATGACTTTGTCGATCGTCCCGAGTTCCACAAGCTGCGCGTATTCCTTGGGATCGGAGGCCATCCATTTGACGGGCATTTCATAGATGACGATCTGGTTGTTCTGCGGCAGGTTAACGCCGCTGACCATCTCGCCGGTCCAGTCAAACGCCTGTGGCTGGCGCTTGCCACCCGTGATGGTAAGAAGGCCGCGGTAGCCGCCGAAGCGGGTCAGCCAGTCGGCATAGGGGTCAGGGACCACCGTGGTTCCATTTACGAGGAAATCGTACTCGTAAACGCCATCAGCGAGCCCGAGCGTGTCGAGATCGACTTCCCACCAGTTTGGGAATGTGGTGCTGGGCGCCAGCGGATGTTGCGGCCAGGCGGTGGGATTGAAATCGGGGCGGTTCGAAAGGAGAGAGTATCGAATCGCGATACTGTTGAGGCCCGGTCCGGGAATGCGGAGCAGGCCGAGGTGATCCGTTGGATGTGGTTGCATGAGCCCTCCTCCCTGGAAGCCATTTTCTACGCCTTTCGGCAACCCTTCGAAGGTGAGGCAACTGATAGCCCGATGGCGGGCGGCGTCGCAATGGGTGGAAACCACTAGGACAGAATGTCCCTTGTGGGATGGGATGTTCGAAGCCCGAAGGGCTCCCTCGCGCTAATGAACGCTCCCCACGCTCCCAGCACAAAAAATCGAGCGTCGATCTCTTCGCTCTTTGTATGGAGCCAACGACGGGATTCGAACCCGTGACCTGCTGATTACGAATTTTGTCCTTCCCGTGACCCGTTACGTTTTGCTATGTTCTCCCGTGTTCCTGTTACAGCGCTTGTAATAAGGAACTTAGAAACAGATAAAGATGAAAATAACGGAACATTCTGGTGCATACGTGAACGGAAAAAGTGTCCAAGAAGTGTCCAAGCAAAATTCGGGGCGTTTCCCGAAAGGGGACGTTCGTTACTGGCAGGGGAAGGTGTTTCAGCCCTCCTATACACGGGACGGCCAGACGCATTTCCTTTCGGATTGGGTTGTGAAGATTCAATGGCGCGGACGGCGGGAGACATTCAACCTGGGCACGAGCAACAAGGCGGCGGCGGCGGCGAAGGCGAAGGAAATACACACAACGCTCTTGGGAGCGGGTTGGGAGGCGGCGTTGACGCGGTTCAAGCCGGAGATGGCGCGAAAGGCTATTGTGACCGTGGGCGAGTTTTTGGAAGAACTGCGCGGGCATTGGTCTGGCAGACCCAAAACCTTTGAGGATTACTGCCGAAGTTTTCGAACCATTCTCTCTCAGATTTTCCACTTTGAAGGCGGCACGGATAAATTTGATTACGTGAATGGCGGGCGGAAGAAATGGGTTGAGAAGATTGATGGCATTAAGTTGGCGGATGTCACCCCCGAAAAGGTGAACAAGTGGCGCATCGCATTCGTGAAGAAAGCGGGCGGGAACCCGGTGAAGGAGAGGCGGGCGAAGATTACCTGCAACAGCCTCATGCGCCAGAGCAAGAGCTTATTCGCGCCGGACCTGCTGCGGCATGCGACAATCCAGAAACCGGAGAAATGGCCCTTCGAGGGAGTGCCGTTCTATGAACGCCAGAGCATGCGCTACCACGGCACGGTGAACGTCGAAAGCATCATCGGGGATGCCGTGAAGGAACTGGAACAGGAGCCGCTGAAAATCTTCCTGTTGGCAACGATGGCGGGCTTGCGGCGAAACGAGATCGACAAACTTTGCTGGAATGCTTTCCGGTGGAACGACGGTGTTCTCCGTATCGAGGCAACAGAACACTTCACTCCCAAGACGGAGGACTCAGCCGGGGACGTATCGCTCGACGCTGAGCTTGTGGCAATGTTCCGGGGGTGGCGGGCAAAGGCCAAAGGCGAGTTTGTTATCGAGGCGGACGGCGAAACGCGCATGGCGTCACGGTACACCCACTACCGGGCAGAGAAGCATTTCGGCACATTAACGGCTTGGCTGAGAACGAAAGGTGTGGAGGCTCCCAAGCCATTGCATGAGATGCGAAAAGAGTATGGGAGCCAACTCTGCGCGAAATACGGCATCTATGCGGCTTCACGGGCATTGCGCCATGCAGATATTGCCCTGACTGCCGCGCACTACCTTGACCACAAGGAGCGGGTGACGCTGGGCATGGGAGGTTTGCTGCCCGTGCCGGAGAACGTAACACCGATGGAGGCGGCGGTATGAGGGGGGAGGGTGACACAAACAATCCATTAGCGGCAGAACGAGGGGGGCTGGGGACTAGTGGGGGCGGGTGTCAGTTGTCAAGCGATGGCGCGGGCGCGGCTCCATTCGCGGCGAAATAATCGGATTCTCCGAGATGCACACTAACAAGCATAAGGGGACACTTTCGGACAAATGGGCGCAAGAGCAGTCACATCGGAAAATAGTGTTTGACGATTACTGGGTGACGAAGTAAGCATCTCGAAAGCTGGTCGTACCCCTTCAGCAAGGGACTCTCAAATGCGTTAAAGAGCCGGGTGTCGCATTCCCGAATGGTGGGTCGTTACGCTGGGTGTCGCGCCCCGGACAAGGCAGGCAATTCCGCCATGCCTTAAACCAAACCTTCAGCCACCTATTCAAATGCCTATATCCATTGCTGCGCCAGCCAAGAGGGGGCGCGAATCTAAGACTGTTGAACAGCCGCAAAGCGAGCGGTTCCTAACTCGCAAACAACTGGCCGCGCGGTGGGCCGTCTCCATCGAAACCATTAAGCGAAAGGTTCGGGCCGGACTTCTCTATCCCTATTACCTGGGCGAGCGAGCCGTCCGGTTCAAGCTGTCAGACATTGAGGCAATCGAAGCCCAAGCCGGAGGAGCCCTATAATGAACACGGCCACTCACGAGAGTCCGCCCAAAAAAGAAACACCCCCCGCTGGTGGCAAAACCAACGGAGGGCAAAGCTCAAGTGCAGACTCAGGGTATGCTGATGGTCCTACGGTGTCAATGTTCAAGAACGAGGGGGCGCAAGGGATGCCACCGCGATACTTCCAAGGTTCCACCGTTACCGGCCCCGTGCGGGCAAGTGACGCCCGGACCTTTCAAGATGTGGTGAAGCAGCTCCGCATTTGTCCTGTTCTCAGTATTACTCGCAAAGCATTCCTGGCTCTCGACAAGCCAAAGCGCAACGAGAAAAAGCGAGTTGCTTACTTTGTCCCCGCCTGCTTCAAGAAATCCCCCAGCCAGCGGGTCTACACTGAAGCCACACACTGCAACCTGATCTTCATAGATATTGATGTAGAGGAGGATGGCACCTGCCCGGCAGTCCCCTTCTATAACGACCCTGGAAGCCTCTACGCGGCGTTGGGGGAATACAACTTCGCCGCGTATGTCACGGCATCCTCAACCCGGGAAAAACCTCGAATGCGAATCGTGGTTGAAGCCAACCAGATTCCGGTTTCGTTCTACTCAAAAGCAGTTGCGACGATAGGCTCCCTGCTCGGATTAACCAAGTTGACGACTGAATCTAAAGTGGCTGTCCAACCGATGCTTGTTCCCACGCTCTTTAGTGACAGCGGGGAAAATGAACAACCTTTGATCGCAGATTGGCTGAATGGCCGGCCTTTTGAGCAATCGGATATTTCCGATACCGTGCCCGCCCATACGGAATCAAAGCCTATTGGGGATGTGGGGGCGGATGCACTGGAGTTTCTCGAAGCTCCGATGCCGGAAGTTACCCTCACAATCGCGGAAGATGCTCTAAGCAAAATTGACCCTGACTGCGTGCGCGGTGAGTGGCTCGATTGCGCTATGGCTCTCAAGCATAATTTTGCACCGCAACAAGATACTGAGGCTTACACACTGTTCGATGAGTGGAGCAGCCAAGGGGCGAAATACGAGGGCAAGAACGAAACACGGAAGCTATGGAGTAGCTTGAAGCAAACGCCAGTCGGGAGGGACCCTATTACCATTCGCACTCTGCTCAGAATGGCCAATGAGTGTGGATGGGAGGGAAAAACAGGTGTTCGACCAGTCGAAAACTCGCAGTCCTCTGATTTTCCTAGGCCGATGGCGGAAGCAGCATTTTATGGGCTGGCCGGGGAGATTGTCCATTTGATCGAACCACACACGGAAGCGGACCCGGTTGCACTTCTGATTCAATTCCTCGTGTGCTTCGGAAATCTCATTGGACGAGGCGCGTTCATCGTGGCCGATGGCGCAAGGCATTATATGAACCTGTTTGCCGTGTTAGTCGGCCTAACCTCGAAGGGCCGAAAAGGGACGGCTGAGAAGCAAATTCAAAAAGTTTTCGATAAGCTGCCAGATGGTGGTGCCTGGATCGTCGGGCGAAAGAAGAGCGGCTTATCCACCGGCGAGGGGCTGATTTGGGATGTAAGAGATGCAATCGAGAAGGCGAACAAAGAGGGCATCATCGAAATTACAGACCCGGGCGGGGCGGATAAGCGTCTGATGATCGTTGAAGGCGAATTCGCAAATACGCTCAAAGTGATGACACGGGAGGGAAATACCCTGTCGCCAGTAATTAGGAGGGCATGGGACGGCGACATTTTAAGCATTCTGACAAAAAACTCTCCGGCGCAGGCGACCGGCGCGCACATCTCCATTATCGGACATATTACGCGCGAAGAAGCCCGGAGATTGCTCAATGCAACGGAAGCCGCAAATGGTTTTGCAAATCGTTTTTTGTGGCCCGCCGTTCGGAGAAGCAAATGTTTACCGGAGGGTGGAGCGATCGATGCCGTGGATTTCTCAGAGCAAATCGAGAAATTGAGCAAGGCCATTGAATTTGCGATCAATGCAGGTGAGATAAGGCGCGACGAGAAAGCGCGGGAACTCTGGGCAAAAGTTTACCCTGAGCTTTCGGAAGGCAAGCCGGGAATGTCCGGTGCGGTCACAGCGCGGGCAGAGGCTCAGGTTTTGCGCCTCAGTGCGCTTTTCGCGCTCCTTGATGCGACTTTTATTATCGGGCCAGAGCATCACGCGGCGGCAATGGCTGTTTGGGACTACTGCGAGCGGTCCGCCCGTTGGATATTCGGCTCGAATACCGGCAATCCTCATGCCGACCGGATAGCAACGGCCCTAGGTGCGGCTGGGGACAAGGGATTGACGCGGACTGAGATCAGTGCGCTTTTCCAAAAAAATCTTTCCAGCGCGGTTATCAACGATGCCCTGGAAACGCTCCGGTTGGCTGGAAATGTGGTTTCGAGGAAGAAAGGTGGGACCGGCGGGGCTCCCGTTGAACGCTGGTTCACAACCGATGGGAGTACGAAATAAACGAACCAAACGAATTAAGCAGGACTACGCGTCTTGTTTCGTTTAATTCGTTAATTTCGTAACATTGGCGGATTCATTCGCAGGGGATTAAAAGTCGAATCTCACAGCCTGGCATTATTAAAGGTTCCGGCCTTTTTGACTCGGATCGCCGAGACACGCTTCGATAAATGCGCGCCCGAATGCAGTGAGCTTTATAGCCTCTCTTGTCTTCATGTTAACAGTGACGCTATTTCTGGAGTCGGTTTCCTCGTGGCGGGGCTCGGCAAATGTTCCACCATCAATAACCGTTATGTTAAGGTCCGCCTTGACGGGCTCATCTTGACTAACAAGGGCAAGAATTTGCAAACGCAAAAGATTCTCTAAATACCGCATGCGGCTTTCCGGTTGCTTCATTCCTGGAAATACTCGAAAGAAATCTGCATACTGCTGTTTCGTGCGGGAAAAGTGTTCGCGTCGCTCGCCTAGAGTACGCTCATCGCAAAAAAAGACGTGGCTTCGGCCCGGAGAAGTAGCGAGAGTTTCTATTATTAATGCCTCATCGGCAGAGAGTTGCTTTAAAACCTCGGCGTATGCAGGATGAATTGTCTCTGAATATGCGGGGTCCATCGCATTCGCAATGAGTCTGGCCCACATACTTTGCAAAGTCTCTTCATCCTCCAAAGACGCAGCCTCTAACATCGGCAATCCTATTTTGTACAAGACGGGAATCGTCTTCCCCTCAATGCCCCGCCGCCTATGAATTTCGTTCACCTTGTCCTGGATCGAAAGCAAACGCTGATAGCGCCACATTTTAACTTGGTCTGTTGCCATTCCGCCAAGCTGCGCAGCCGTATCCCCAAACACCTTTGCCACGAACGAACCCGCCTTGCCCGCAAGCTCTAGGGCTGTGTCGGCTGTCTTTGCGATTTCAGCAGCAGCCTTGGCGGTTTCCTCCACTGCTTTTGTAGGGTCGCTCATTGGAGGCAGCATACTCGGTGGCCGGGGGGATGGCAATGAGGCTCGAACCCTGTCCCTAGTGGTGCATAACGCCCGTAGAGCGGCTTTTGCCTGCTTCTGGCATTGGCTCTCCCGCCCGCCACGCAGATCGGAACCGGCTTGCTCTGGTATTCGCCGTCGCCCATTCTCCGGGAATGACGTGGAACATTTTCATAAAAGCAATCGGCGGGTATGGCTCCCTTGTGGCCGCGTTGGCTTTTCTGTGGGCTTCACTGATTCATTTCCGCTATAGCGTCCAACTCGCTAAGATTACGGGCGCACTACAAATTTTAGGAAAGAAGCAGGAAATAGCCTATACCCGTTTGCATGGGAAACGAGCAGAGCTTATCGAAACCCTATACAGAAAGCTGCTTTCAGCACGGGACATTTTCACACTCGCGCATCAGGGTTTGATGATTCACGATTTTGTAAATCCGGAAAAGGAAGACCGGGCGCTAGAAACATTTGTGAAGGCTATGGACACCCTCGCAGACCTGCGTATTTTCTGCCGCTCCAATGATATTTTCTTCGAAAAGGAATTGATGCAGCAGCTAGACGGAATCACAGAGGGATTTCGTGCCGTTCAGTCAGTGGGATTAGAAAGAGGGAAGCCAGAAAAAATGGGTCTTAGGCATATCCAACAAATTACGGCGTTAGAACAAGCCATAGACATACTACTGGATTGTGTCAAAGACGAGTTTAGAGCAATGCTAGGTGTAGAAGTCAAAAAGCAGGGCTGGTTTGCAAGGTTGCGAGCCAGCTATAGGCATAGACGAATCTTGAAACAACTACGCGGATAAGACCCCTGGCGGACTACCCGGCAATACAATAATATGGACACTTAGCAAACATTTCTAGGCACCATCGGCAGCAATCTGTTCTGCCAAAAAGAATGAATGCGCCCGTCACATCGGCGATGCAATGACAGGGTGACGGCGTAAAGGCACGACACCGTTTTTGAGAGCGTGGTTTTTTGCTCTTAGTTGATATATGGGCTTGCTATCTTGGCAAGAAATACTCCCACAAATCCAAAAAGAAAAAATCGGTTGCGTAGTTTGTAGTATTTCAATGATTCCGCTTGCGTCTGATTAATTACGGCGTTCCCTTTTGGTAGTTCTTCCGTTAGGTATGTGATTTCATTGATAGCACCTTCTTTTGTCAACACCCCGCCTGTTTCTGCATTAACCATTGTACCACTTCCCATTTCATTTAGTGCAACCATGAGCTTCCCTCTCTTTTCTGCAAAGTGGAGATATTTTGCATTAAGCTGTTTACAGGTTATTGATTTTTCAATCCTTATGAATCCAAAATACATGGACAAGAGCAGACACGTTATAGATGCGAGGTAAACATCATAAGATGGGGACGTAAATCTGCTCACCACCACGTTTTGCGCAAGGTAGGCTACGATTGCACTAATTATCGCTAGCATGAAATAATCGAATTGCTCAGCGGATTTCATGTGAGCGTGATAAACGGAATCGCTTCTATTTTCGGCCATAGGAAGCAAAGCCTAAAAGCTCATCCGTCAACCGTCTAGCCTTTTTTGACGGCACCAGCTTTGGCATGGCAAAACCAAAGAGATCGCCAACTGATGCTCACCCTAAAGCATTGAGCCATTTCATTGTCCTGCTCCATCTTTTCCATAAACCCTGTGTCAATATACGGAGGTTTTTCGAAGATGAACCTGTGCGCTAGATATGTCCAGGGACACGAGAATTTCGTTGGCGGCGCTATCGCAACTATTTTAGGGTTCATTGATTGAACTTCATACCCGGTGTATCCGAATGGCGGGAACAAGAGGGCAACGGATAGAAGCGCAGCTACGATCCAAAGAATGAGGATTTTTGGGAGGGACACAGGGAGGGCAAATAGAAAAGATTCGACGGATAAATATCAGCGCAGGCCGAAAGGGCGAGCGCATCTGGCTATAGTGCCGGAGGTGCAAAGCTATAACGGGAAATCTTTGTCAACGGACCATTTATGCCGCCTTGTTCCAGAAGAAAGAAGCCGGTGGTATCGTTGATTGGTTTTTCAGGTACAGCGTTGGCAGTCTCGCTTGCAGGAATATCCGTGCGAGTAACCTTGCCCGCTCTCGCTACAAAGGTACTGAAGTATTGACTGCCAGTATATGTATTTGTAACAAAAAGGACGACTTCAGCGGGAGTCACCCGAAGAACCATCGCCGACAAATTGAAATCCGATAGCGGGGTGCTTGGGATGTAGGTTGTGCTGGCGCTTGCATCGCTATCGAGGATCAGCTTCCCCCGCCGATTCAGCCAGAGAACTCGAATGCTCTGGCAGGGAGAGTTTCCGTAGAATTCATCGACAAGGAAAGCGCCACCTCCAGTGCCATCGGGGGCAAAGCGATTTAGAAAAACTGTGTATCCGTATCCGGGTACAGTTCCCTCCACAACGCCCATCGACCAGCCCGCATTTGGCGAAGGAGGGACGGGGTAGGACCAAATCGGGGTCTGACTCCAGCCCAATTTCGGCCAGCAGAAAAGGAGAATGGCGACGAAAAAGACAGAGGTTCTCATGGTGGGATTTGAGGGAAATTTTACGCCCCAATGCGCCGTTCATGTCAAGCCCCGTTTCACGGCTTAATGGGGAGTGCCACCCAAGAATGAGATAGCCTCAGACGTTTCCACGTTTGGCGCGAACGTGCGCCGGGAACGGACGGCACGAAAGCTCACCCAGGAAAAGTTGGCTGAAATGGTGGACCTGAACATTCGGACTGTTCAAAAAGTCGAAGGGGGCGAAATCAACGTCCTCATTACGACAGCTTGCCGGTTTCAGCGGGCGCTTCAATGCGACTGGAACAAGCTCATGCCGTAATCCGCGCGGCTTTGCGTTGACGCAAGATCAACACAGCGGTAAGGCAAGGGGTATTGATATGCCTCCAATATGGTTCATGTTCGGTCTGTCGGGTGCTGGAAAGTCGGCGCTTTCAAATTACCTTGCAGTGGAGCGGCATTGGCTCCATTTGGAAATTGATCTCCACCCATTAGACGGCATCGACGAGCATCATCTCAGACCGGAATGGAACCAGTTTTACAACCACAGAGACCACGCACCCCTGACAGAAACTCTCGCCGTTCGCTGCGCGAATGCGAATTCAAACGGCGTAGTGCTTTCGTTTCCCGGCAACCTAATTAGTGCGATCACCCCGGAGCACGTCGCCGCATGTGGCAACGTCGTGAGGTTTATCTTTTTGTCTGGCGCTCCTGAATTTTGCCTTAATTCATTCCTTACCAGAGAAGCTCAAACGGGACGCGGATTAGGTCCGCAGCATTGGCGCGAAAATAACCAAATGCTCTACTACCATCTGGCGCGTGTTGCTTTTCGGCGGCAAGCAATTGATGTTTTCTACGAAAACGGAGATCGAAAGTCCTTCGAAACAATTTGCAATGAGATCGAAGCTCATTGAGCCCGCGCTCTTTGTTCCCATGCCGAACAAACGTGCTCACGGCAACAAGCTCGCGGTATAGCTGGTTGAGACTGCCCAGACTGTCATTCCAAACGACTCCGCCCAAAGCGGCAGTTTTTTCCTGACGGTATGTTTTTTTCTCATAGGCTCATTCCTTTCTAATTGTTGAGGTGTTTTCGTCGCACTCAGTATCGACCAGTAAAGACCAGTCGCCAATAGGAGGAGCAGCCCAAAACAGACTAAAACGAAAGCAAGTTGCGGCGACAGCATTGCTGCCGTGAACCCGCTGAAGGTCAAAGAACTGATTGAACCGTAAGCCGATTTGATAGCACGCGCAAGGAACGGATGGCGCTTGATGTAGCGAAAACAGGAAGCACCCCGCTTGTGTTGACGCAAGTGGCCTCTGCCAATAGACTCCGCAAATGAAACGGCACATTGACAAGGGAACGTGGGACCGGATTTTGGACGCTCACTTGCGAGGGGCGAGCCTGCGAACGGTGGCCCGTATTTTCGACCTACCGGCAGGAACAGTTTTGAGCCATTACTGCCGCCAGCGCCAGCGGACCCAAAAGGCAGCAAGCGGCTTCACTAAAAGCTCTACGCCCACCCCCGCTGTCCCCGTTACATCGGCCCACCCGGCACCCCCAGTGTCCCCTAAACCAAATTTCCCGCCAAAGACAGTGGTGCCAGAACCGGAGGCCCGGCGTCCGCGACACTGGGGCGATTGGCGGCGAGTTACCTCCTCTCTCCACCCAGCACGATCCCGTTAACGCGTCCAAAATATGCCACACCAATTCAAGAGACCTTATCGAGTCGTATCTTTTGAGCATATCGACGATTACCGTTGCTTTCGTCCACTCAGCAGCGAGATCGACGGCGATTTGTTCACGGAAACACCAGAAGAAGAGAAGCGGCAGCAGGAGGCGGAGCTTCGCGCCGAACTCTCTGAGCTATTTCGCGCCGCTGGTTGGGAGGGTGACGGCGAAATTGAATGCTTCTTTGTTCCGCCATGCTTCTGCAACCGCGGCGACACGCATTGCGCGACCATCTTTCATGTCAAACAAAACAACAATGGAACATCTTGGCTCGCGATTCCACGCGGCTTTCGGTTTGAGATGTCCGAACAGTTCTCTCAGTATCAATGAGCGGAGCCTACGACGCCTAGCTGGGGCTGCTGGGTTCATCCGGCTACCTCCTGTTGTCCTGTTTGTCGGATTACCGCATGATGGCCGTTGCGGATGCAATCACACGACGCAATCACTCGCTCTCTGTAACGGCTGGCGAAGAAAGTCCGCTTTGGCGTGTGATTGAGCGGTTAGACCCGCATCCGTGAAACCGCTGGATACGGGTGATGGAACTTGAAAAGTGTCCAAGAAACGTCCAAGCAGGATTTTTCTTCGAGAGATTTATTGTAAACATTCTCTGTTAATATGCTTGTCTTCAGAGGCTTGGGTCTGGAGCCAACGACGGGATTCGAACCCGTGACCTGCTGATTACGAATCAGCTGCTCTACCAGCTGAGCTACATTGGCGGTTGCGCTGGAAACCGGCCCGCTCTTCGCGGACGGGTCCCACCATTTCCAACCCCGATTTGTATCCGGAATTCCAGCGGGACGCAAACAGGGCAAGGGCCGGGGGAGCGTCACTTTGCGCGGGACGGCTCCTTTGGCAAGCGGAATTTGCGTGGATGGGGGTGAGGACGCCCGGCAGATCGCGCATTTGGGCGCTTGTGAAACGGGCGAATAATGTCGCATAGTGAGGCAGCCAATTTTAGTTTCGCCGAAAGGAGCGAAAATTGCCGAAGACCATCCCTGATTCCTACCTGTATCTGGTGATTGCGGGCGGAGTGGCAGTGGTTTTCCCGCTCGTGCCGCTGGCGCTGGCGTGGCTGTGGCGCCGCTGCTACCAGCCTCCGAAGCCGGGCCGCGACAAAAACTCGGCGTATGAATGCGGCATGGAGGCGCAGGGTGAGGCGCGGGTGCAGTTCAAGTCGCAGTACTACCTGTTCTGCATTATGTTTCTGATCTTCGACGTGGAAGCCATTTTTCTTCTTCCATTTGCGGTGGCCTTCACCGGTCTGCCGGTGGGCGCATTTGTGGCCATTCTCATATTCATGGCCCTGCTGGTGGAGGGTCTCGTGTGGGTCTGGTTCAAAGGAGGCCTCGAGTGGAAATGATCGACGAGGCACTGAAAAATGACCTGCGCCGCCAGGGCGTCGTCGCGACCACGCTCCAGGAGATTTATAATTGGGGCCGGCGCAATTCGCTCTGGCCGCTGCAATTTGGGCTGGCCTGTTGCGCCATCGAGATGATCGCGACGGCGGCGGCGCGTTATGACCTCGCGCGGTTCGGCGGCGAAGTCTTCCGGCCTTCGCCGCGCCAGGCGGACCTGATGATCGTGGCCGGCACGGTGACCAAGAAAATGGCGCCGCAGGTGGTGCGGCTGTACAACCAGATGCCCGATCCGAAATACGTCATCGCCATGGGTGCGTGCGCCATTTCGGGCGGCCCATTCAAGGAGGGCTACAACGTGCTGAAGGGAATCGACCGCTATATTCCGGTGGATATTTACATCCCGGGATGCCCGCCCCGGCCCGAGGCGCTGCTGCATGGATTCATGGAGCTGCAGCGCAGGATTGATCAGCAGAAGCTGACCGGCCCGGAGAAAGCCCCGTTCCTCGACGCGGAAACGCCGAGCGAATTCCCGGTGCCGGCATTTGGCGCCCACGACCTGGAGCCTCCGGCGAACCCCGCCGTTTTTCACCCACCCGTGATCGAGCGTGACTGACCATGGAGACGCTCGAGCAAATCGCCACCCGGATCGCGACGGACATTCCCGGGGCAAAGCTCACGATTGTTCCGAACGCGGCGGCGCCCGGGCAATCATCGCTCCTGCTGGGACACGAGCACGCGGTGGCTGTGGCGCGATTTCTCCGCGATGACGCGGCGCTGGCGCTGGACTTTTGCTCGAATGTCACCGGGATCGATTGGCCGGAGCGGAAAATCAAGACGACCACGAAGGAGAAACAAATTGTCGATGGAATTGAAAAGGAAGTGACCATCAATCACGAGGAAGTGCAGCCGGGTTTTCTCGAGGCGGTCTATCACCTTTATTCCATGAGCCTGAAGCACGGGCCTGTCGTCATTCGCATGCGCACCGCGGATCGCGCCGAAGCGACGCACGTGCCATCGCTCACGCCGGTCTGGAAGAGCGCGGAATTCCAGGAGCGCGAAGCCTTTGACCTGTACGGCATCCGGTTTGACGGCCACCCCGATCTCCGGCGCATCCTGATGTGGGATGAGTTTCAGGATTTCCCGATGCGCAAGGATTACCAGGCGCCGGATGATTACGAGTACGAGCCGACGCCGCACGATGAGATCGTCGAGAAGGCGGCGCGTCACGGGCGGACGGAGGCGCGGCCATTTGCCGGGGCCTGATCCATGAGCCAGGCCGCCTCCCCCATGCCTCCGGCGATGACCTCGCGCATCGAGGGGGACATCCTCGAAGTGTCCATGGGGCCGCAGCATCCGTCGACGCACGGTGTCTTTCGGATGAACGTGGCGCTCGACGGCGAGGTGGTGGTGAAGCTCAAGCCGGTATTCGGCTACCTGCACCGCAACCACGAGAAAATCGCGGAGACCACCACTTATCTCGACTCAATGCCGTACACGGACCGGCTCGATTATTTCTGCTCGATGACGAACAACTGGGCCTACGCGCTCTCGGTCGAGAAGCTGGCCGGCGTCGACGTGCCGGAGCGCGCCGAGTATCTGCGCGTCATCCTGGCGGAATTGACGCGGCTGCAAAATCACGCGTCGCTGCTTGGTTTCCTGCTCAGCGACACGGGCGCGTGGGGCACGCCGCTGATGTACGCGTTCCGCGAGCGCGAAAAAATCCTCGATCTCTTCGAGGCCATTTCCGGCGCGCGCATGATGTGCAATTTCATGCGCTTCGGCGGTTGCCGCTGCGATGCGCCGCCGGGATGGCTGGACCGCGTCCGGCAACTGGTCGGCGGTTTTCCCGCGTTTCTCGACGAGATGGACGCGCTGCTGCTGGGCAATGAAATCCTGATCGCGCGCACGCAGGAAATCGGGAAGGTGACGCCCGCGCGCGCGATCGACGCGGGCCTGACGGGGCCCATTCTTCGCGCGGCGGGCGTGAATTACGACATCCGGAAAGTGGACGGCTACGGAATTTATCCGCGCTTCAAATTCCGCGTGCCGCTGGGCGACCACGGCGACTGCTACGACCGCCTCATGATGCGCTCGCTCGAGATGCGGGAGAGCGTCGCGATTCTCAAGCAGGCGCTCGACGACGATTCCCGAGGGCTCGGTGGTGAATCCCAAGGTCAAGATTCGCGCCTTTCGCCCGCCGGTCGGCGAGGCCTACGGGCGCATCGAGGGGCCGAAGGGCGAGCTTGGATTTTACCTGGTTAGCGACGGCGGCCCAAATCCTTTCCGCTACCGGGTCCGGCCGCCCAGCCTGATCAACCTGACGCTGATCGAGGAGATGTGCCTCGGCCACCTCGTGGCGGACGTGATGGTGATCCTCGGCAGCATCGACATCGTGATGGGGGAGGTGGACCGATGATCGGCGCGGGCATCATCAAGGGCATGGCCGTGACCGCGCGGAACCTGATCGGGAGCTATTTCGAGAAGGACCGGCTCACGACCGTCCAATACCCGGAGCAGCGCGAGAAACTCGAGGAGAACTACCGGAACTTTCCATTCCTCGTCTACGACGGCCATGAACCCGACGGCGCGGGCCTGCGCTGCGTCTCGTGCAAGATTTGCGAAAAGGATTGTCCGCCGCAGGTCATCTTCATCACGCAGGACCGCGATGAAAACGGGAAACTGCTCAAGCGTCCCAAGGTCTTCGACATCGACATCTCGGCCTGCATGAGCTGCCAGATTTGCGTCGAGGTATGCCCGTTCGACGCGATCAAGATGGACAATACTTTCGAACTCAGCGGCGCCGACCGCTTCGGCGCATTGCTGCTGCGCAAATCCGACCTCGCGAAATCAAACGCCTACTACCATGAAATCCGGCCCACCGAGGCCGCGGAGGTCGACGCGGCGCTCGCGGCTGCCGCCAAAAAGAAGGCGAAAACGCCATGATTACCGCGTTGGACCAGGTTTTCGTCATCGCGAAGCATTATCTGCTTTCGCTTCTCACCTGGGCGCCGGAATGGGTGGTGCGGATCAGTTCCAGCCTCATCAATATCTGCGCGCTCCTTGCGGTTTTCCTCGTCCTTTTTGCGCTGATTTCGGTGATCGAGCGAAAAATTCTCGCGCGAATTCAGAACCGTTACGGGCCGAACCGGGTCGGCCCATTCGGCCTGTTTCAGCCCGTGGCCGACGGCATCAAGATGCTCATCAAGGAGGACATTGTGCCGCGCGATGCCGACAAGGTGGTCCACTTCCTCGCGCCTGTCGCCATGCTGGCGCCGACGATTCTCGCGCTCGGCATCGTGCCGTACGGCCGGAACATGACCCCGTTTTCCATCGATGGCGGCATCCTGTTTTTCTTCGCCGCCGGCTCGTCGAACGAACTCGCCGTCTTTATGGCCGGCTGGTCCAGCAATAACAAATTCTCGATGCTCGGCGCGATGCGGGCCATCGCGCAAATGGTGAGCTACGAATTGCCGCTGATTCTCTCGACGCTCCCGGTGGTGATGATCGCCGGCTCGCTCGCGCCGGACCGGATCGTCGAGGCGCAAAGCGGCTATCTGTTCGGGTTTCTGCCGAAATGGTTCGTGCTGACACCGTGGGGCGCGGCGGGATTCATTCTCTTCTTCACCGCCGGGCTGGTCGAATCGAACCGAACGCCGTTCGATTTGCCCGAGGGCGAATCGGAACTCGTGGCGGGGCACATGACCGAGTATTCGGGATTCAAGTACGCGATATTTTTCATGGCGGAATATTTTGGGATGTTCGCCGTGAGCGGGCTGGCGGTGACGCTTTTCCTGGGCGGATGGCACGCGCCGTTCCCCTTTCTCGAATTCGTTCCTTCGTGGCTCTGGTTTTTCCTGAAGCTTTCCGTCCTGCTCTTTACGTTCATCTGGATTCGCGGCACGCTGCCGCGCGTGCGGATCGACCACGTGATGAGACTGGCGTGGACCTTCATGATGCCGATGGCGTTTGCCTGCGTGCTGGCCGCGGCGGGGTGGCATTACAGCGCGGGCGGGGCGATGGGCTGGGGCGTGTCGCTGCTCATTGTGGGGGCCGCATACATGGGGCTCTCCCGCATTCTCGAAGCGCGAAAGAATCTCTCCGTGCGCACGTATCGATTCGCCGAATGAACTTTCTGATTCCCTTTGCGATCATCGCCGCGCTCACGCTTGCCGGCGCATTGGCCGCGGCCACGCTGCCGAATCTCGTGCACGCGGCGCTGTGCCTGGTGGTGGCGTTTCTCGGCGTGGCGGCGTTCTTTTTCCTGCTCGGCGCGGAGTTCATCGGCCTGGCGCAGGTGCTCGTCTATGTCGGCGCGGTCGCGGTGCTGATCGTTTTTACGATTCTCCTGACGCGCCCCGCGGCCGGGCACCGGGGTGACTTGAACTGGATGGGCGTCCCCGTGGCGCTTGCGGTCATGGTAGGGTTGCTGTGGGCGCTGGCGCATACGCAGCTTCCCGCCGCGCCGCCCGGCCTGGCAAGCGCGCTCACCGTGAAGGAAATCGGGCGGACCTTGATGACGGACTACGTCTGGCCCTTGCAGGCGGTGGGCGTGGCGCTCACCGCTGCGCTCGTCGGTGCGGTGGTGCTCGTGATGGAGGAGAAGCGATGATGGAACCTTTGAGGTGCTGCATCGTCGTCTCGACCGTTCTCTTTTCATTCGGGCTGCTGGCCGCCTTGAGCCGCCGCGACGCCATTTTCATGCTGATCGGCATCGAGATCATGCTCGCGGCGGGCAATCTCAATCTCGTGGCGTTCTGGTGGTACGGGCCGCATCCGCAGCAATTGACCGGCGCGATGATGGCCATCTTTGCGATGGCGATTGCCGCGGGCGAAACGGCAGTGGGGCTCGCGCTGGTCCTGGCCGTCTACCGGCACCGGCGCACGACGCAGGTTGAAAAGATGGATTCGCTCAAAGGATGACCCCCTGGATCGTTCCCAATCTCTGGCTGGTCCCCGCCGTCCCGCTGGCGGCATCGGCGGTCATTCTGGGTCTGGGCCGCTCCGGGCGCGGCGCGGCGGCAGCCGTCGCCATCCTTGGACAGATCGCCGCGCTTTGCCTCGCGGTGTGCGCATTTCTCCCCACGCTCCGCACTCCGGGCTGGCGCGCCTTTCACAATTTTGCGTGGTTCACCTTTGGCAACGTGCCGCTGCGGATCGGCTGGCTGCTCGACCCGCTGGCCGCGGCGATGATGCTGATGATCCTGCTCGTCGGCCTCTGCATCTTCGTCTTCAGCGTCGGTTACATGGCCGGCGACTCGAACTTCGCCGGCTTCTTCGCGCGGCTCTCGTTTTTTTCCGCGGCCATGCTCGGCGTGGTGATTGCCAATAGTCTTCTCACGCTGTTTGTCTGCTGGGAGTTGGTCGGCCTGGCCTCCTATCTCCTCATTGGATTCTGGATTCATAAGCCGGCCGCGGCGGCAGCCGCGAAGAAAGCCTTCATCACCACGCGCATTGGCGACACCGGGCTTTTTCTCGGGATGCTCTGGCTTTATGGACGCGCCGGGACGCTTCTCTTTTACGACGGCGGGCACGGGTGCATCGAGCCGGGCGGGCTGGCCGCCGTGGGAGCGGCGGGCACGTTTATCGCGCTGCTCATCTTCTGCGGGGCCATGGGAAAATCGGGCCAGTTTCCGCTCCATGTCTGGCTGCCTGATGCGATGGAAGGCCCGACGCCGGTCAGCGCGTTGATCCATGCCGCGACAATGGTGGCGGCAGGCGTCTTCCTGGTTGCGCGGATGTACCCGCTCTTCGCTCATGGCGGTGCAAACGGCGTGACTCCCGCGCTGGTTACGGTCGTTTGGATCGGCGTAGTCACTTCGCTCATGGCCGCCTTCATCGCGCTTGGTCAATCCGACATCAAACGCATCCTCGCGTATTCGACCGTCTCGCAACTTGGCTTGATGATGGTTTCACTCGGCGTAGGCGGAGTCGCCGCGGGCGCGATGCACCTGTTATCGCACGGGTTTTTCAAAGCGTTGCTCTTTCTCGGTTCCGGCTCGGTGATCCACGGATGCCATCACGAACAGGACGTGCGGCGGATGGGAGGCTTGCGGCGAAAAATGCCGCTGACGTTCGCCGTTTACGCCATCGGCATGATGGCGCTCAGCGGCGTGCCGTTGCTCTTTGCCGGCGCATGGACAAAGGAGGCCATTGTCGATGCCGCCTATCATTGGCCGGTGTCGCAGGCGCCCTATTACCTTGTGCTGGCCGGCGTTTTCCTGACGGCGCTCTACATGACGCGCCAGATGATTTACGTCTTCTTCGGCGAGCCGCGCGAAGCGGCGGAGTATGCGCGCGAAAGCCCGCTGGTGATGACGCTGCCGCTGATCGTTCTGGCCGGTTGCACGGTCCTGCTCAGCGGCATCCTCACGCCGGCATGGCCATGGCTCGAGAAATATCTCACCGGCGAAACCGCGCAATTGAATCCCGGCAGTCTGATCCAGCCGGCCTTGTTCACCTCGGTGGTCCTCGTGGCTGCCGGCATCGCCGCCGGGGCGTGGTTTTACCGGCGCGCCGGCAGGGCCGACCCGCTCGAAATGGCCGCGCCCGCTCTTTACAAGGCGATGGAACGCAAGTTGTGGTTTGACGAACTTTATGCCGCGACGATTCTGAAATGGAGCTGGTTCGCCGCTCGCGCTTCCGACTGGCTGGATCGATGCGTCTGGGATGGAATTGCCCGTGCGATTGGCGGTTTCGCGCGGCTTCTGGGGGCGATGACAGCGGGCTTCGACGAAGGCGGGATCAATGAAAGCGTCGATCTCGGATGCGAGGCGACGCGCGAAATCGGGCGCGACGTGGGCCGGTGGAGCTCCGGTCAGATCCAGACCTATCTTCGCACCGCGGGCATCGCAATACTCGCGCTGCTCATCCTTTACGCGTGGCTGGCATGATTACCCTCCTCATTCTCACGCCGCTCGCCGGCGCGCTCCTCGTGGCCCTCGCGCCGTCCAAGGCCTCGCGCCCGCTCGCATTTTGCTCGATGCTGGCCGCCGCCGCGTGGGTGGCCGTGCTTTGGAGCCGGTTCGATTCAGGCGCGGGCGGCCTCGAGTTGATCGAGCGGCATTCGTGGATCCCGGCAATCGGCGCCGAATACTTCGTCGGCATCGATGGCATCAGCCTCCTCCTGCTCCTGCTCACCGCGATCATCGTCCCGTTCGGCCTCCTCGCGGGCGGCGGCGGCCGCGCCTATTGCGCGCTCATGCTGCTGCTGCAATCGGCCCTGTTCGGGACATTCACCGCGGAGAATTTCGTCCTCTGGTTTCTCTTTTACGAAATGAGCCTCGTCCCGGCATTTCTGCTCATCCGGAACTGGGGCGATGGCGGTAGCGCGCGCGCGGCGACGAAATTTTTCCTGTTCACGTTCCTGGGCAGCGTGGCGATGCTCCTGGGATTCCTCGCCGTTTATCTTCACGCGGGAACTTTTGATTTCGAAAAGCTGGCCGCGCTAAGTCCGCACGGCGTTCTCTCCGGGCCGGTCGCGTGGATCGCGTTTACCGGCATCTGCTTCGGGCTCGCGGTGAAGGTCCCGCTCTTCCCGCTGCACACATGGCTGCCGGACGCTTACACGAGCGCGCCCACCGGCGTGACGATGATTCTGACCGGCGTCCTTTCAAAGATGGGTGTTTACGGCTTTGCCCGGCTTGTCCTGCCGCTTTTTCCGGATCAATTGCACATCGCCGGGCCGTGGCTCCTGGCGCTCGCGGTCTGCTCGATTGTCTTCGCCTCGCTTGCGGCGTGGGCCCAAAGCGACCTCAAGCGGATGATCGCGTATCTCTCCATCAATCATCTCGGCTATTGCATGCTCGGGTTCTTCGCGGTGGCCGCCGCCGGCGCCGGGCGCTCCGCGGTGGATGTGAACGCGGCCTTCGGCGGCGTCTTCATGCAGGTGTTCAATCACGGCATCACCGCCGCCGCGCTCTTCTACTTTGCCGGCCTGCTCGAGAAGCGCTTCGGCGCGCGCGGGCTCGATGATTTCGGCGGCCTGGCGCAGCGCGCGCCGCTCTTTTGCGCGCTGATGAGCGTCGCGATGTTCTCGTCGCTCGGCCTGCCGGGGCTCAATGGATTCATCGGGGAATTCCTCATTTTCAAAGGCGCGTTCAGCCTCGCGGCCATTGCCGGCAGCGTGGCGGCGCTCGGCCTGCTCTTCACGGCGGTTGCTTTCATGCGCGCCATGCAGGCGCTCTTCTCCGGCCCGCTCAACGAACGGACCGGCGCCTTCGCGGAATTGACCGCGGGCGAGCTGGCGGTGGTCGCGCCCGTCTGCGCGCTGATGCTCTGGGCCGGCGTCGCTCCCCAGTTTTTATTCAACATCTTCAACTCCACGGTGGCGCACCTCTCGCAGCTCTTTGCCTGAACCGATGATCGCCTGGACCATCTTCGTCACTTTTGCCGGAGCAGTCCTGGCGCTGGCATCCCCGCGAAGCGCGGCGCGCTGGCTCGCGCTCGTCACGGCCATCGCGGGGCTGGCGATTTCCTGCTTCGCATTTTTTACCGCGCCGAATCCGGGCGCCTTTCAAACGATCCTCCAGGTCCCGTGGATTCCGCCGCTCGGCATCACCTTTCACCTGGCCGCCGATGGCATCAGCCTCACGATGGCCGCCGTAACGGGATTGACCGCCGTCAGCGCGGTGCTTTTTTCATGGAACGTCGACCGGCGCGAGAATGAGTTTTTCTTCTGGCTGCTTTTGGTCATCGGCGGTTCCTACGGCGTTTTCCTGAGCGCCGACGTTTTTTTGCTGATCGTGTTTTACGAACTGGTCATCATCCCGAAATATTTCCTCATCGCGACGTGGGGATCGACCAACAAGAGCTATGGCGCGATGAAGTTGACGCTCTACTCGTTCTTCGGCGGCGCGCTGGTGCTCATTGCGCTGATTTCGGCCTGCGTCGGCGCCGGTTCGTTCGATTTACAGCACCTTTCCCTCCATGATTTTCCGCGCGCGTTCCAGGCGTGGGCCTTCCCGGTCATGTTTCTCGGGTTCGCCGTGCTGGCCGCCATCTGGCCGTTTCACACCTGGGCGCCGACCGGGCACGTCGCCGCGCCGACCGCGGGCTCGATGCTCCTCGCCGGCGTGGTGATGAAGCTGGGCGCTTACGGCGCGCTGCGCGTGGCGATGAATCTTTTTCCGGACGGCCTCAGGGCGTGGCGCGGTGTCATCGCCATCCTGGCCATCATCGGCATCTGCTACGCCGCCTCCGTTGCGCTCAAGCAGCGCGATCTGAAATTCGTCATCGGTTACTCGAGCGTGAGCCACATGGGATTTGTCCTGCTCGGCCTCGCCACCGCGCAGCAGCTCGGTGTGGCCGGCGCGGTCCTTCAAATGTTTTCGCACGGCATCATCGCTGGCCTGCTCTTCGCCGTCGCCGGGCGCATGGTCTATGACCGGACGCACACGCGCAATCTCGATGCGCTCTCGGCGATGCGGCTCAACCGCGTGATTCCTTTCGCCGCCTTCACCTTCGTGGTCGCCTCCGCGGCCTCGATGGGGATACCCGGCTTCAGCGGATTCGCCGCGGAAATCACGATTCTCATCGGCCTCTGGCGCTCCTATCCGGCATTGGTGGCCGCGGCGGGCGCCGGCATGGTCCTCACGGCAGCGTTTACGCTGCGCGCCTTGCGCCAATCATTCTTCGGCGACAAAACGCCCGTCAAGCCGCTGCAATGCCCGCCCATCACGCTGGCCGAAAAATGCGGCGCGGTCCTTCTCATGGCCGCGACACTGGCCGTGGGACTTTTTCCAAATGTCCTGCTTGACCGCATCATACCATGCGTGGCGGCGATGCGATTTTTGAAGCAATGAACTACCTGAACCTGCTCGATCTTGTCTCTCCGGAGGCCATCCTGGCGTTCACCGCGCTGCTCACGCTCAGTCTCGGTCTTTCAAAGCCGGGCATCCGCGCGCTTTGTCCCGCCGTGGCCGCCGCCGGATTGATCGGCGCCACCGCGGCCATCTTCGCGCTGCCGGCCCACGCCTCCCTGCCTCACGGATTCCTGGTTATCGACCCGCTGACCTCGATGGTGAAGATCGTCTGCCTCGCGCTTGCATTTTTCGCGGTCCTCTCCGCGTGGGAAGATTCCGCCGCGCCGAATTCCGGCGAATACTTCGCGATGCTGCTTCTCGCTACCATCGGGCTGCTGATCCTCGTCGGCGCCGGGGAGCTGCTGATGATCTTCATCGGCCTCGAGTTGATCGGCCTCTCGCTCTACGTGCTCTGCGCGTTTGACAAAGCCAGTGCGCGCGCCGCGGAAGCCGGCCTCAAGTATTTCCTGCTCGGCAGCACTGCGGCCGCGTTCACGCTCTTCGGCATCAGCCTGATCTATGGCATGACCGGCGTCACCGGGCTGCGCGAGATCGCGGCAGCCATTGGCGCGCACGGCATGCAGCCGCTGCTGGCCGCTGGCCTGGTGCTGGCGTTGATCGGCTTCGCCTTCAAGATCGCCGCCGCGCCCATCCATCTTTGGGCGCCGGACGTTTATGAGGCCGCGCCGCCTTCCTCGGCTCTCTTCATCTCCTCGGCATCGAAGGTCGCGGCCTTCGTGATATTGGGAAAAGTCTTGCTGTTCGGTTTCGGTTCGGTCCGGGGCAGCGCCGCGTGGCACAACTTCTCGGCGGGATGGGCGCCGCTGGTAGCAGTGCTCTCCGCCGCCTCCATCGTGGCCGGCAATCTCGCCGCGCTCGCGCAGACCAACGTCCGCCGCCTGCTCGGTTACTCGGCCGTCTCGCACGCCGGCTATACCTTGCTGGGGCTCCTCGCGGGCGGAAGCGAAGGCTTCAGCGCCACGCTCTTTTACACGGTGACCTACGCGTTCACGCTTGCCGGGGCCTTCAGCATCGTCGCCGCGATGAAACGCCATGGCCTCGGCGCCTCGCTTGCTGATTTCGCCGGCCTGCGCGCCCGCTCGCCGCTTCTCGCGGGCTGCATGGCCGTCTTCATGTTATCGCTCGCCGGTCTTCCGCCGCTGCCCGGTTTCTTCGGCAAGTTCTATCTCTTCATGGCCATCCTGCGCCAGGGAAGCGCGGCAGGCATGCTCTGGCTTGTCGTTCTCGCGTTCGCGGGAAGCCTTGTTTCGCTTTATTACTATCTCGCGGTATTGAAGGCCGCGCTTATCGACGATGGACCGCCTGCGCGCATTTCGCTGGGGTTGCTCGACCGCGTCTCGATCCTGTGTCTCGGCGCGCTCGTGCTCGCCGCCGGTTTCTTCCCGGGCCTGATTCTCGAGCGCATCCTCGATTCCCTCCGTTAGCAAAACTGCGTGCGCTGCCGGGCCGGGGCCATGTAGCATCCGCGCGCAATCCCCAGATGCCCTCAACCCGGTCTTCCCCCTACAGCCGCTTTCTTCTCTTTGTCGCCGGAATGGGCGGCCTGCTGTACGGCATCGATGTCGGCATCATCGCCGCGGCGCTGCTTTACCTGAACAAGACGGTCAATCTCACCGAGCAGCAAACATCGCTCATCGTCGCCGCCGTGCTTGGCGGCAGCATGGTCTCATCGCTGGTCGCCGGCATCCTGGCCGATCAATTTGGCCGCAAAAAAATGATGATCGTCAGCGGCTTCATGTTCGTTGCCAGCGTCGGCCTCATCGTCCTCTCGCGGAGCTTTCTCCCGCTCTTCGCCGGCCGGCTGCTGCAAGGCATGAGCGGCGGCGTCATCGCCGTCGTCGTGCCACTCTACCTGGCGGAGTGCCTCGGTGCGGACAATCGCGGCAAGGGGACCGCGATTTTTCAATTCATGCTGACCTTCGGCATCGTCATCGCCTCGCTCGCCGGCCTCTACTACACCAGCCACGCGGAATCCGCCATCGCCGCCGCCGCGGGCAACGCCGCGCTGGTCAGCCAGGCCGAGAACCACGCCTGGCGCGGTATGTTTCTCTCGGTCATTTACCCGGGACTTATCTTCTTTTTCGGGGCATTTTTCCTCAGCGAATCACCCCGCTGGCTCTTCCGCCGCGGCAAAATCGAGCAGGCGCTCGCGGCCCTTCGCCGCTCCTGCTCGAGCGAGGAAGCCGAAACCGAGATACGCGAAATGGAAGCTTCGGCCGGGACCGCAAACACCCGTGACAAAGCCGCCGGCGGCACGTTGCTCCGCCGCAAGTATGTCATTCCGTTTATCCTCGCGTGCATCATTCTCGGCTGCAATCAGGCCACCGGCATCAACTCCATCCTCCAGTTTCTCGTAATTATCCTGAAACAGGCCGGATTGAGCCCGGGCGTCGCCACGCAGGGCGACGTTGCGGTAAAGATACTCAATTGCCTGATGACACTGGTGGCCGTCGCCCTGGTGGACCGCAAGGGCCGCAAATTCCTTCTCAAAATCGGCACGGGCGGCATCATTATCGCCCTCGTCTGCTGCGCCCTGGCGTTCCGCTCCTTCGAATCCAAACGCGTGGACGTGCGCGACAAAGTCCAGGCCTCCATAAGAGGTAACTCCCTCGATTTTCCCATTACCCGGCTTGGCGAAATCCCGGGGACATCAAGACGGCCCATGTGCCTCTCGGTGCTCTACAGTTATGGCGACGGCGACAAGGTAGCGACCGTGCTGAGCAGCGATAAAACTCCGGTCCTCGCAATAACTCCGGATGAAAGTAATTCCGATTCACTTCTTATCAAGCGCGCGCAATACGGCCCCGTGCCATCCCAATCCACCGGCTGGCTGGTAACCGCCTTTCTAAGTCTCTTCATTGCTTCATTTGCAGTCGGCCCGGGCGTCTGTGTCTGGCTTGCCCTCACCGAATTGATGCCCACCCGGATTCGCGCGACCGGCATGGGCATCGCGCTGCTCATCAATCAGGGCGTCTCCACGGGCATCGCCGCGGTATTTCTTCCCACCGTGGGCAATTACGGTTACGCCGCCATGTTCCTATTCTGGGCCGCCTGCACCGTTATTTACTTCATCACCGCGGCCTTCTTCCTCCCCGAAACCAGAGGCCGCAGCCTCGAGGAGATAGAAGAATATTTCGAAAAAGGGAAGCTGCCGACTTGAATAAGCGCCGCCTCCGGCGGCCACACTTCAAAATCCGAAATCCGAAATCCGCAATCTCTCATCCTACTCCTGAATCCGCTGAAGCAAAAACGCCGCCCCCGCGCACGAAACAATCGCCCCAAACAGCATGAACAGCAGATCCCCCGTGATGAAACTAAAATCCGCGTTCCGCATGTTGATGAGCCGGAACGCGTGGCAGAAATGGGTCAGCGGAAAGGTTTGCGAGATCATCTGGATCGCCGGCGGAAGCTGCTCGAGCGGCGAGAACGCCCCGGAAAGCATCAGCACCGGCAACAGGTAAAACACGGAGAATTGAATGGACTGCGTCTGTGTCTGGCAAAACGACGAAATCAGCAACCCGAGCCCGAGCGAACAGCAGAGGAATAGAAAACAAATTAGGCTCAGGACGCCGATGCGTTGAAATTGCGTCCCGAAGTTATACCGCGCAACCAACACCGCGGCGATAATCAGCAGGATCGACAGGCAAAGATACGGCAGCACCTTCCCAATGACGATCTCGGTACGCCGCAGCGAAGTTACCATTAGTTGATAGAGCGTCCCTGATTCCCGTTCCCGCGCGATCGTGCAAGCCATCAAGGTTACCGTGAGCAATTGCAGGATAAGTCCGATGATCCCCGGGATGACATAGTCGATGAACCGCTCCTGCGGGTTATAGAGGATCGTCGTCTTCAGCGACCACTGCTCCATCGCGGATTTGAACCCATTCAGCACATCCTGCGGCAGGTTCTGCGCCATGTCGAAAACCTCGACCGGCAGTTGGTCGAGCATATCCTCCCGCGACTTCAATTGGTAATCGCCCAGCGCCTCCTGGACCTTCCCGCTCAATACATCCCCGGTATTCGTGTCGCTTCCATCCACCCAAAGCTCGAGCGCGATCGGCTTGCCGTTCTTCAGGCCGTCTCCCCAGCCATGCGGGATGATGAGGCTGCCCTCAACGCGCTCGCGCACCAGGTCAGGCGTCTCCGGCCCGTTTGCGGGCCGTGCGTGCCACTCGAAGGTCTTGTCGTTCTGGATCGTTTGCCAGAAAGCCTGGCTCGCGTCGCTATGGTCGCGATCCTCGAACGACACCGGGACGTCCGTGACCGAGCTCGAATCGAACGCGTAACCAAAAATCAGCGTCAGCAGGGGCGGCAGCACGATTACCAGGATCAGGATGCGCCGGTCGCGCAAGATATGGAGCGCCTCCTTGTAAGCGACGCTCAGGATGCCTGACAGACTACGCATAAGTCGCGGCCTCCCCGGCAGGCGTGCGCAGCATCGCCTTGTAACCTTGCGAGTAAGCCTTGAAGACATCCTCCATGTCCGGCTCGACCCAGCGATGGCCCAGCAGCGCGATCTCGGGGAACGGCCACGTCGTTTGCCATTGACGCAGCAATTCCTCGGCGTCTCCCGCGTAAATGCGCGCCCGCCCGCTGCGCAGCGCCACGCCCAGCACCCCGGGCGCGCCGCGCAGCGCCGCCAGCGCAGGCATCACCGGATCGACCTCCAGCTCGAGCAGCTTCCCCGTAAAGCTCTCCTTCAATCCCTGCGGCGAATTTTTCACCAGCAGCCGCCCGTTATCCAAAAAGCCCACCTCCGTGCACCGCTCCGCCTCGTCCATGTAATGCGTCGTCACAAAAATCGTCGTCCCCTTGCTGCTCAGGTCATAGAGCAGGTCCCACATCTGCTGCCGGTGCACAGGGTCCAGCCCAGAGGTCGGTTCATCCAGGAAAAGCAGCAGCGGCTCATGGATGAGCGCGCACGCCACCGCCAGCAATTGCTTCATTCCGCCGGACAGGCTCCCCGCGCGCGCGCTGCGTTTCGCCTCGATGTCGGTCTCGCGCAGCAGCCGGTCGATTCGCCGCTCCATGCCCTCGCGCGGCACGCGGTACGCCCCGCCAAAGAAGCGCAGGTTCTCGAGCACCGTAAGGTCCGGGTAAAGGCTGAATTTTTGCGCCACGTAGCCGAATTTCGGCCTGATCGCATACCGGTCATGCCAGATGTCGCGCCCATCGATCTTTCCCGTCCCATCCGTCGCCCGCGTCAGCCCGCAGAGCATTCGCATGGTTGTCGTCTTTCCCGCCCCGTTCGCCCCCAGGAAGCCGAAAATCTCCCCCTTCGGAATGGTCATCGACACCCGGTCCACGGCCAGCGTGGCGCCGAAACTTTTGCGGAGCTGGTCGAGGACAATGATTGGTTCGGACATGCGGAAGGGGCATTTTGGCTTGGCTCGTTGGCGAATGCAATGGCGGGCCGGGCGCCCCTCTGTTTGCGCCCTTGCGGACAGCGAGGGTGCATTGACAAGGGACGCCCCGCCTTCGTAGCGTGCGTGCCGCCATGGGCAGCATTCGTCTCCACGTCGTTCTTTTGTGCATCATTTTGGCGGTTGCTCCGCGCGCCCGCGGGGATGCCGCGGGGGATTTGGCCAAATACTCCGTCTTCTCGAATGTCGATCCCTCGAGCCTCGCCGGCGGGAAAATCCTCGCGGCTCGCGGCCCCACCCTGGGCAATCCGCGCGACCTCACCGTCCAGGCCCTTTATCTCATCCACCAGCCGCTGCCGCGTACCGTGCAAATGCACAAGGATTGGGACTCCACCCGCCACCCGGAGCTGAAGGTTTACCTGCATCACGATTTTTCCTCCCATCCCACAATCGCCGACTTTTCCCTGTCGATTCCCGATAACTCCGCGGTGCGCAAGCTGGTGGCCGCAACCGAGAAGCTCCCAAGCATGGGCGACCTGCAGCTCAGCAAAGCCGAGGCCGCAGCCTACAAGAACTCCGGCGGCGGCGCCCTCCCGCAAGGCGTGCGCGATTTCTGGAGCCAGGTCCTCTTGCACCGCTCGACCGCCTTCCTCCCGCAGGGCCTCGGCGGCGAACCGCCGTATGATTCCAGCGACGGCAGCGCCCGGGTCTCCGAGGAAGTAAGCCGCCTGCTCGGCGAGCAGCCAAAACTGCGCGCCGCTTTTCGTCCCCTCATCGACAAGACTCCCCTTGGAGGCGGTGTGGGTTCGCTGCCTCCCGCCTCTTATTGGGAATTGTTCGATGTCGAGGCCGAAGGCGCCTATTCGCTTGGAGCTTCCTACACCCTGGAATCCACCGATTCCGCCCAGTTGCTCGATTTGCAATACTACGCCAGCGGCGGCTATTACGCCTTTTTCAGCCTTTACCAGATGTGGCCCGTCACCGTCGGCGGCAAGCCCGCGACCCTCGTCTGGCGCGTCGATTGCATTTCGTCGCTTTCCCTTTCCGACCTCGGTCCGTTCGACCGCATGGCCTCCGGCGCCGCCATGATGAAGGACATCCAGCGCATTATCGGCTTTTTTGAGAAGGATATGAGGTGATCCATGGCCAGCCGCGCACTCCTCATCGCCGCCGGGCTGCTCCTCGCGCCGTGGATGGCCCTTCACGCCGGCGAGGCGGGCGCCTCGGATCCTTCGACCGCTTCCACGCCCGTCGATAACACGCCCGCCCCAAGTAACTGGACCACCTCTTACGAGTTCGACGGCGATACCTCGTACGTTGGCGCGGCAAAGACCGATTACGGGGCGGGCATCAGCGGCAATGTCTCGGAAAATCGCACCGACGCGCGGCTGGTGCTCGGCGCGCAGGATAACGGCGGCCCCATTTACCGCTTCGGCCTCGCCTACCAGCGCTACTCCTTCGGCTTTTCGCAGGCTGCGCCCATGCCGAACCTTCTCGAAGCGGAGAACGCCGTCGTGGGTGTGGACTTTACCCTTTTTAATTCCTGGGTCGTCCGGGTCGAGGCCGATCCCGGCTTTTACAGCGACGGGCGCGACGTAGGTTTCAGGGATTTCAACGTCCCTTTCACCATCGGCGGTTCTTATATCGCGGGCGAGGATTTGCAATGGGTCGCCGGCCTCGAAGTCGATATCCACCGGCAAATTCCCGTCTTTCCCGCGGTCGGTTTTCGCTGGGCCTTTCACGACCAATGGGTGCTCGATGCCATTCTGCCGACGCCGCGCCTCGAATACGAGTGGAGCAAGGCTCTCACCCTCTACATCGGCGGCGACGTGGACGACGATACCTACAGGGTCGAGCCCGGCTTCGGTTCCGGGTACGACAGCACCTATTCCGTCACCACCCGCTCCACCGTCAATGAATCGCAGTTGGTGGGCTACAGGGTCCATCCGCCTGGTGCGCCTGGTCCCATCTACGAGGAGGTGCCCGTCACCGTTTACCATCGCATGCCGAACACCGAGGCCGAGCACCTGAGCGGCTCTTATCTGGAATATGACGAGGTGCGCGTCGGCGCCGGCTTCACTTGGAAAGCCTCGAAAAGCCTCACCTTCGAACTCGAGGCCGGCTATCTCCCTTATCGCGAATTCGATTTTCACCGCGCGGAACGTCCACTTCAGCAACAACGACGGCGCCGCCTACGGCCAGATGTCCCTCAACGCGCAATTTTAAGGACTCAGGCCGAGCGCCTTCCTGGCGTCCCGCGCAAACTGGAATCCGCAGAGCGGCTCAGGCCCGACCCCGCGGGAAACCGCCAGCACCTGGAATGACGTGCCGAGCATTTCGGGTGCAGCAGCGTCTTGAGCGCCCGGGTTTCCTGCGGCGACGGCGCGCGTCCGGCGAAAATGCGGCTTGTGAGCCCGGTGAGAAAATGATGCTGATCGGTATAACCCGCCAATTGCATGCCGGCGTCGAGAAAGGCGCGCGCCACGCTTGTGAACTCGACATGCGCCGTGAGATCGCAAAAACCGGGATTCGCCAGCGGGTCGGGATTTCTCGCATGGCCCGCGTAGCTTTGCAGCGTCCCGTTCCTGCGTTCGGGCGCATAATAAACGTCGCGCGGGTAACCGTAATCGACCGTCAGCGCCCAACCCCGCGAGACCTTCGATGCCAGTGTCGCCGCCCATCGCGCCGCCTCCAGGTTCACCTCCGTGGAATACCCCTCGATTCGGGGAATGCCGCCCAATTGCCATTTCAGCGCCCCCTCCTCGATCGGTACTTCCGTCCACTCGAGAGCCCGGCGTCACATGCGCCTCCCGCCATTGGCCCTCGCGAAACCGGACGAGGTGCACCGGAAACGCGTCGAGCAATTCATTCGAAAAATGGACCCCGGTGAAGGCCGGCAACTCATCGAGCGAACCCCGCCACCTGATTTTACCCGGGAACGCCCGGAGGCGTTCCTCCTGCCTCGAGCGCAAAACCTCCAGGCTCTCCACGATCTCATAGCGCGCCGCCTCGAAAAAATCGGGCCCCTCCGCTTGCGCCCATTCCAGCACGTCGGCGGCGAACGTCCCGTCATTCGCCCCCTGCTCCACGATGGCAAAGTCCGCCGGCCGCCCGACCCGCTCCCACATCTCGCGAAACTGGAACCCGAGCAACTGCCCGAAGATGGGCCCCACGCTGACATTGGTAAAATAATCCCCATGGCGCCCGACCGCCGCGCGGCTCGACCCGTAATACCCATGCCGGGGATGGTAGAGCGCCAGCTCCATGAAATCGCGAAATCGCACCACCCCCCGCTCGGCGAGGAGCGCCTGGATGGGATTCGGCGCGGGCATGAACGAGGGGACCAAGGTTCCTCGCCAGTTCAAGCCCAACTTCCGGCGGAAGGCGAGGGGACACAAAACAGTTTTGAGGCAGGGGGAAGCGGTGGTACATATCCCGGTTTCCCATGAAATGGGACCCTGACGATCCCTACGCGGCATATATGCCGCCCAGAAAGCCCTTTTACCGCCGCGCCTGGTTCATCATCCTGGTGCTCCTTTTCGTCGTGCCGGCCATCGGCGGCTATTGCTACTGGCTCAAGCTCAAGAGCATCTACGGCCCGCGCGCCGCCGCGTTCGACTTTTCCCAGCTCTCGGAAATGGAGTCCGCGAGCACGATTTATGACCGAAATGGCAACGTTTTGAGCCGAATTTTCCTTGAAAATCGCGATACCGTCGCCGATTTCCCCTACCAGCTCACCCAAGCGGTCGTCGCAGCCGAGGACAACCGTTTCTACCAGCACCACGGCATCGACCTCTACGGCATGATCCGCGCCGCGCTCAAGAACTGGCGCGCCGGCCACATCCGCCAGGGCGCCAGCACCATCACCCAGCAGCTCGCCCGCAATACCTTCTCGCTCCACGAGCGCACCTACGACCGGAAATTGACCGAGATCTTTTTGGCCCTCGAAATCGAGAAGCGCTTCTCGAAGCAGCAGATCATGGACCTCTACCTGAACCGCGTTTACTTCGGCTCCGGGTTCTACGGCGCACAGGCGGCATCGCGCGGCTATTTCGGCAAGGATGTCGCCGACCTCAATCTTTCCGAGTGCGCCACGCTGGCCGGCCTCCTCAAGAATCCCAACGGACTCTCCCCCTGGAGCAATCGCCAGGCCTGCGTCGACAGCCGCAATTTCGTCCTCGGGCGCATGCTCGATCTCAAGATGATCTCGCAGGACACCTACAACTCGGAAATCGCCTCGAACCTCGCCGTAAAAAACCGCAAGCCAGTCCACACCGACTCCTACGCGGTCGACCTGATCCGCCAGCAGGTCGATGACATCGTCGGGCGCGACCGCGCAATCGCCGACGGATACCAGATTTACACCACCATCGATCCCGATTTGCAGAAGCGCGCCGAGCAATCGCTGCGCGACCATCTTGCCGCAGACTGAGCAGCACCCCGGCTACAACCACCAGACCCTCTCCGATTACCAGACCATCCTGCGCCAGTATCACGCCGACGAGGATGAAAAGGAGCCGCCCGCGCCCGAGTATCTCCAGGGCTCAGTCGTCGTCCTGAACAATGCCGACGGCGGCATCCTGGCGCTCGTCGGTGGCCGCGACTTCAGCGAGAGCCAGTTCGACCGCGCCATTGCTTCGCCGCGTGCCCCTCGGCACCGCGTTTATCCCGTTCGTGTACGCGGCGGCCTTTGAGAAGGGAATGTTCCCGGGCACACTCGTCGAGGACACGCTCATGGACAACCGCCAGGTCATGATCGGCGGCGTCGAGGGCATTTTGGGCGAATGGGGACCGGAGCGCATCGACAACCAGTACGAAGGCCCGATTCCCGCCCGCATGGCCCTCGTCAAATCCAAGAACGCCGCCACCGTGCGCATGGGCATGCAGACCGGCATCGACAATGTCATCGCGCTCGCCAAAAACGCCGGCCTCGCCCGCGTGATCGGCAAGGACGACAAAGGCCAGGATGTCCTGAACCTTCGCCGCTTCCCCGCCACCTTCCTTGGCTCGAGCGAGATGACGCTTATGGATGCCACGCTAGCCTACACCATCTTTCCCGACGGCGGCTCGCGGCCCTCGGAGCCTTACATCATCGAGCGCATCCTGGACAAGGACGGCAACCTCATCTTCGAGTCCCATCCCGAGCGAAATTCGTCATGAAGGACACCACCGCCTACGAGGTCCATTCCTGCCTCTCCGATGTGCTCGATTGGGGCACCGGCGACAAATCCTATACCATCGATGGGCTCAAGAAGTTCCCATTGGCCGGCAAAACCGGCACCGCGTACAATTTCACCGACGACTGGTTCATCGGATACTCGAGCGCAATCACCTGCGGCGTGTGGGCCGGCTTCGACAAACCCTCCGCCATTTACCACGGCGCCTTCTCCAGCGACGTTGTCCTCCCGGTCTGGGTCGATATCATGAACAACTCGTTCGACAAATATCCGGCCGCGGATATTCCACAGCCGCCCGGCCTGCGCAAGTACGAGATTTGCATGGCCTCGGGCCAGCTGGCCACCGACCAGTGCTACGAGACCGTCGTCGACAAGGTGACCGGCGCAGTGAGCCGCCGGCGCACCACTTATTACGAATACGCGACCGAGGACCAGGTCCCGAAGGTGGCCTGCACCGTCCACACCGGCTCAGGGTCGCCTCCGGCCCCGGCCCCATCGGCGAGAGCCCGCTCGATACCTCGCTGCCGCCCTCGCAATATCCCCGCGCCACCATCGCCGTCGATTTGTCCAAGGTCAGCCCGGTTCCCATGATGGGCCCGACGGTCATCGGCGACGATCCTTACCACTCGATGAAGTCCAACATCGTCATGGCCGCCACCCGGGTCGGCGATAACGCTCCCGCCCCCGGCGCCGTTACCGACACCACCATCACACCCGTTAATGCCGACGGCCAGTCGGGAGCCGCCAGCCTGCCCGGCTCGTCCGGCGCCCCGCCACCGATGGGACCGTGCGCGTGATGCGCGCCCAGCCCGCAGGCGCGCTCGACAGCACACCCAGGACGACTCGACCATTCACCTCGACCCGCCGGCGCCGATCAAGTTTTAGGTCAGAATTGCCGGCGGGAGGATAATATCGGCTCCTGCGAGCCGAATTTGCCGGAATACAATCCAGTACTTATGGCACTCCTGAGTCTCATGGCGCATATGGCTGCTTTGGCTCGGAAGAACCTGATATGTCGGCATTTGCGTAAACGGTCTGACACATAACCATTTGCCTAGCAGGCTTCTTGCTACTATGTTCCAAATCTGCGGTAGCGCGGCGCGGTGAAAATAGCCAATCTTTGGCGACCATGACGCTCTCCTCGCACGTTAACACCCGTATGGAAGCTAAATCTTTATCCGTCCTCATCGCAGACGATGAGGCCACGGTGCTGGAAGCCCTCACCACCGTCCTCACGCGCCTTGGCTACACGGTCGTAGGCACCGCCCGCGACGGCGCTGAAGCCGTTGAAATGGTTCGCACCATTCCCGCGGACTTCCTGGTTCTCGACATTTCCATGCCCGTCATGGATGGCATCGAGGCCGCACGGTCATCGCCGCGGAGAAACCGTTGCCCATTATCATCAGCACCGGCGTAACCGATGACGTGACCATTGAGGCCGCGCGCGCAGATCCCCGTCCAGGCTTTCCTGACCAAGCCATTTCGCAAGGAGCAATTGCGCGCCTCGATCGCCATCGCCCTCACCCAATGGGAGCATCAGCTCGAGGCCGAGCGCAAATTGCAGTCCATGCTCGAGCTCCGGCTCGGCGGTCGGCGCCATCCCGCGCATCTCCGAGGAAGCCGCGCGGCAATTCGGCCTGACCCGGCGCGAATTCGAAGTCCTCTGCCGCATCGCCGAGGGCAAGTCCAACGCGGAAATCGGCGAAGCCATTGGCGCCGCCACCCGCACCGTCGACAAGCACGTCGAGCACATCTTCGACAAACTGGCCGTCAAGACCCGCACCGCCGCCGTCGCCCGCGCCCTGCACATGGCCGCCGCGTAATCCGCGGAAAGCTTCCGCGGATTGACACAGGGACGCGCGGATCGGCGTCTACCCTTCGATCGTATTGATCTCCACCGGCTCGACCTTGATGCCGAGTTCCTCGAGCCACTCGATGGCGCTCTTGATCTCCTCGCGGTCCCCGTCGAGTTCCAGCGAGACGATCCCCACTTCCGGCGTGACGCTCGCCTGCCGGACACTCGTGATCACCTCGAATTTCTTCCCCAGCTCGTAAATCACCGGGCGGGTGATGAGCCGGGACGGATACATGAGCCAGAGGCGCGATTTTTCCTGAGCCATAAGGTTTTCGGTTATCCGGTGTCTCTATCCGCCGGCAATCGCGGGTACAATCGAGATTTCGTCGCCCTCCTTGACTGCGGTCGCCTTGTCTTCGAGGAAGCGGATGTCCTCGTCATTGAGGAAAATATTCACGAAACGGCGGACATTCCCGTTTTCGTCGCACAGGCGCTCCTTCATGCCGGGATAGGCTCTTGTCGAGGTCATCGATCAGTTCGCCGATGTTGGCGCCGTGCCGCCTGGACCAATTCCTGGTCATTGGTCAGCTTGCGCATGGGGGTTGGGATACGGATGGTGTTTGGCATAGGTCTGTTGATTAGCTTGCCGCCACGGCGGTTTCCGCCGCGATCAATTCCTCGAATTCCCGCAGGCTCGGCTTGATCAGGCGCGCCTCGCCGCATTTGCCCAGGATCGCCTCCTGCGTCTTGAGCCCGTTGCCGGTGATGCAGAGCACCGCGCTCTCGTCGCGCGGGAATCTTGCCGGACTCGATCAATTTTCTCGCGCACGCCACGGTCACGCCGCCGGCCGTCTCCGCAAAGATGCCCTCGCTCTCCGCCAGCACGCGGATACCCTCGACGATCTCCTCGTCGGTGCAATCCTCCGCCGCGCCGCCGGTCTGCTTCATCACGTGGATGGCGTAATAGCCGTCCGCCGGCGTGCCGATGGCCAGCGACTTCGCGATGGTATCCGGCTTCTGCACCGGCTTGACGATGTCCGTGCCGCGCTTGAACGCGCGCGGAGATCGGCGCGCACCCCGCGGCCTGCGCGCCGTGGATCGTGTAGGGCGTCGCTGGCATCGACCAGCCCGAGCTTCTGAAATTCCGTGTAAGCCTTGCTGATCTTCGTGAGCAGCGAGCCGCTGGCCATCGGCACCACCGTGTGGCGCGGCAATTTCCAACCCAGTTGCTCCGCGATCTCGAAGCCCATCGACTTCGACCCCTCGGCGTAATAGGGCCGCAAGTTCACGTTCACGAAGCCCCAGCCATATTTTCCGGCGATCTCCGAGCAAAGCCGGTTCACCTGGTCGTAGGCGCCGTGGATGCCGATGACATTGGTCCCGTAAACCAGCGAGCCGAGCACCTTGCCCTGTTCCAGGTCGGCGGGGATCAGCACGTAACTCTTCATGCCCGCGCTTGCCGCGTTTGCCGCCACGGAGTTGGCCAGGTTGCCCGTCGAGGCGCACGCCACCACCTTGAAACCCATCTCCCGCGCCCGGCTCAGCGCCACCGAGACGACCCGGTCCTTGAAGGAGAGCGTCGGGTAATTGACCGTGTCGTTCTTGACATAAAGCTCACGGATGCCCAGCCGCTTCGCGAGCCGGTCCGCCTTCACCAGCGGCGTAAAGCCCACCTGCGTGCCGACCGTCGGCTCGCCGTCGATCGGCAGCAGCTCCCGGTAACGCCACATCGATTCCGCCCGGGCTCTCGATGACTTCGCGGGTCAGCGTCGCACGGACCGCGTCGTAATCGTAGGCCGCCTCCAGCGGGCCGAAGTCGAAGTCGCACACGTGCACGGCCTCCTTTGGGTACTTGCGGCCGCATTCGCGGCACCTCAGGTGCGTGAAATAAGGGCTCAGATTTTTGTCCATGTCTGCTGTCAGTTGCCCCGACCGAGAAAAATCCAGTGCGATCTGAAACGACGGCAAAACCGCTGTTCCCTCTCATCTTTCCGGACGCCCTGTTCTGGGGCATCCAGCTGGATTTGGCACCTGGTCCCCAGCGCTTTGCTAGCAAAACACCGGGCGGTTGCCGTGGCTTCAACGGGCCAGTCCCTCAGCCACTCTCGATAAGAGTGCCCGCAAATTAAGCAGGCCTCCGCACCAGCGTCAAAGACATTTTTTACCGGGGCAGGGGACCCGCAACAGGGCGCCCCCCATATTTCCGGCTCAGGGAACCTTGTGCAACGGCATCTTTTTCCCCGCGGTCGTCTCGCCATCCGTTCCCTTGGGATCGATCGGCAGCAGGTAATGCACGACCACTTTTGCAAAAGTGACCGTCAGGACACCATCGGCCACCTTCCACGTCCCCTTGGTCGGGTTGTCCGAGGTGATGGTTCCGTCGGGGTTGAACTTTCTCTTCACACCGTGGAATTCCCATTTCCCATCCTCCAGCATGGCGATGGCTTCCTGGTCGCCTTTGCTCGGGACGGAATGCTTCGCAGGCTGAGCCGGCGCCGCAGGCGCGGCCGCCGGGGTGGCTGCGGGAGTGGCCGCTGTCTGGGGTGGCGTCGTATTCTGGGTTCCGGCTACGAAAACCTCCTCGACCGGTGGCCCCGCCGGCGTCGGACTTGCCGCCTGCTTGAAGAATGAATCGAAATCGTCCGGCGTGGACCCCGGCTCGGCGGAAGGCACAGGGTTGTTGTTGCCCGGACCGGCCCTGTAGATGCCCCTCAATGCGTTCATGAATGCCGGCTCCCCACCCACCACGTACCCCCCGATCCTTCCCAATACCTTTTCGTTTTTATCCAGCACGATGATCGTCGGGTAACCCGCGACGTTAAATCTTTTGGCCAGCCGTTGGTTCTGCGCCTTGAGCTGGGGTGACTGGTATTTGCTGTTGGGAAAATCGACCACCTCCAGCACCAGGCGCGTGCCTGCGAAATCCGCAAAGGCCTGCCTCTCGAGGACGTCCCGGTCCAGCTTCTGGCACCACGGGCACCAGTCGGAGCCCGTGAAATCGAGCAGGATTCCCTTGTCCTGGACCTTTGCCTGCGCGACCGCCTGTTGAAAACTCGTGACCCAATGCACTCCCTCGGAATACGCCGGAAGAGCCAGGCAAAAAATCGCCGCTGCAACGCAGGCGGGAAGGGGGACTCTCATGGGTGCAAACGTACGTATTCGCGCCCCAATTGTCGACTCCGGCCCATCACCGGCCTCAAACGCCTTTTTCTCAAGCCAAACACGCACTCTGACTTGATCTTTGCCGCATCCATTTGCGATTTCTCATTCGCCGCCATGCGCCTGGTCCCCGCTCTCCTTGTCCTCCTCCTGCTCGCATCGTGCGCCGAGATGCCCGGCCCGCCCCCTGCCGCGGTGACTGCCGCCAAGGATTCGGGGCGCGATGGTTCTTCCATCGAGCAGGCCATCGTCATCGATGCCCGGACCGAATTCACCGGAATCGACGACGAAGACTACTACTTGCAGAAGAGCTTCCCCGGCTACGAAAAGGTGGGCCAGGCGCTGATCGAATCGAACGGCAGGCAGTATGATCGAATCGACATCATTACCGGCGGCGGAAAGCAGAAGACGTTTTATTTCGACATCACCAGCTTCTTCGGCCGCTGAAGACCGTCACGACGGCTCGTCCGGCGTGAACAATTCCTCGATCGGCTTTCCGAACAACTTCGCAATTGCAAATGCCAGCGGCAGGCTCGGATCGTAGCGGCCCGTCTCGATGGCATTGATCGTCTGCCGCGAGACCTTCAATTGATCCGCCAGTTCCGCCTGGCTCCAGCCGCGCTCCGCGCGAAGCTCCCGCAGGATGTTCTTCATCGATCCAGTACGCCGCGGATGATGGCCACAAGGATCCAGGCAATTCCCATCACAGGCCATACGGCAAACATGCTGATCCGCGGATATCCGGCGACTTCCATGAATCCATAAGTGAAGGTCGTGGCCGCAGTCACGGCTGCCGCAATCGAGACCGTCTCGAGAATTCTCAGCCGCACATATTCGTCCACCCGTCGAAGCAGCCGGACAATGGCCCAAATCGCCAGCAGAAACGGTCCCATTGGGGCGATCAGGATCAGCGTCTTCTCAAGGCCCTTCTTCATCGGGTATCCGACGCCCATGGCGATCGTCAGGACCACGACATAGAGGAACATCGCCCCGAGAAGTTCCGCGTTGTACCGGCGAAATATTTTTCGTTCGTGATTGCTGAATTCTTTCATGGGTAGGTGTAAAGTTTGCTTGTCATTTTTGGCCATTTTACGCCGATGTCAAGCTTCCTTTACATTTTCTCTTCCCGCTATTGCGACGCGCTGGCCGCCGGTTTCTTGAAAAACGAATCGAAATCGTCCTGCGCGCCGGCATCGGCGCCCGCGCTGGCTGACGGGGGCCTGTAGAACTTCTTGATGCTGGCGATAAACGCCGAAGGCCCGCCCGGCTCATATCCGTCGATCCGTCCCAAAAGCGTCCCGTGCTTGCTCACAATGATGAAGTCCGGAAACCCGTTGACCTGGAACTTCCTGGCGAGCTGCTGATTCTGCGCCTTGAGCTCGTCCGATTGCGGTTTCTTGTGCGGGAAATCGACCTCGACGAGCACCAGGCTCTTGCCGGCGAAATCCTTGAACTGCCGCGTATCCAGCGCCTCGTCTTTCATTTTCATACACCAGGGGCACCAATCGGAGCCGGTGAAATCGAGCAGCACCGCCTTGTTATCCGCCTTAGCCTGATCGAGCGCCTTTGCGTAATCGGTGACCCATTGCGAATCCGCCAAAGCCGGGATCGTGAACAACAATCCGGCAGCAAACAAACCTCGGAGGGAAGTTTTCATGGCCGGGAGGATACCGCGCCCGGCGATCGGGTGCAAACCGTTCTGCGACTGCCGTTGCCCGAGATTCTTCTCCGTTAAAGTCCAGCGGTCCGAAAGGCGCTATACAGCGGCAATGGGCTATGGTATTTATGTTTTTCAATGGAGTGATTCCCAAATGCAGACACGTCGCGTTCAATTCAAATTCGACGAAGCTAAGGCGACGCAGGTTGCGGCTCGGCTCGTCGAGCGCAATGGGGGGAGGATGAGTCACCTGGCACTGGTCAAACTGCTCTATATCGTCGACCGGGAAGCTCTCGCGCGGTGGGGGCGGCCCGTCATTGGGGGCCGCTACTTCTCGCTGCCTCATGGCACCGCGATCAGCCCCGTGTTGAACCTGATGCAGAGAATCGAAGGATGGGACGATCCATCGATCTGGACGGAGCACCTCACAAAAAACGGCAATGAAATGGGTTTGCTCAAACCGGCGGGTGACGACGAGTTGTCGGAGGCGGAGGTTCAATTGGTGGACCAAATTTTCGACAAATACGGGCGCCTCAACAAATGGGAGTTGCGAGACCTCACGCACGAATTCGGGGAGTGGACTGATCCGCATGGAAGCGCCATCCCCATCGGAATTGACGAAATCCTTCATCACGTCGGCAAATCGGGGGACGAGATCGTCGCCGTCATCGAGGAATTGAAGGAAATCGAGACAATGGATTCCATCATCGACCCCCGGTGACGGGATGCCTGGTCGCGGCGACGCTTTTTTGTTGACGAGGGCCGACCGGGCATGCCGGTTCGTGATCAGATGCCTAATCTTGGCGACACCTTCCGTCTGCGGGTTGAGGGTGGTCATCTCTGGATGATCATCACCACTCCCACTGGACCCGACCACAGCTTCGTGATGGTCAATATGACGACGTTGCGCGGGCACGTGGAGGATACCTCGTGTATTCTGCGGTTGGGTGATCACCCGTGTGTTGACCACGACTCTGTAGTTTATTACATCGATGCACGAGAATGGTGGACGGATGGAGCACTCGGCTATGACACGTTGCTCGCGAAAGGCCGTATCATTCCTCGGGAGAAACTCGGGGACGCCGTCCTCCGCCGGATTCAGGATGGCGCCCTGACCTCGACCTTTTTCAAGAGGAAGTTCCGGCAGTCAGTCCAAAACTCGCTGGTTCAGTCAGGAGGACAATAGGCGTTCCCCACTTCGCAGTGGCGTCGATTTTTCTCATTTCAAATTCCCGCATCGAACCGGCGGGTTTATAGTGCCTCCCGATGTCCTCCGATTCCTTCGTCCACCTGCACCTGCACACTGAGTATTCCATGCTGGACGGCGCCAATCGCATTCCGGACATCATGAAGAAGGCGAAGGAATTCGGCATGCCCGCCGTGGCCATGACCGATCACGGCAACCTGTTCGGCGCCATCGAGTTCTACCAGGAGGCGCTCAAGGCGGGCGTCAAGCCGATCATCGGCTGCGAGATGTACATGGCGCTGGGCAAACGCATGGACAAGCAGGCCTCCTCGGCACGAGACGCGGCCTATCATTTCACCCTGCTGGCACGCGATGAGACCGGCTACCGCAACCTGGTGAAGCTGGTCTACCATCGCGAACGTAGATGGGATGTATTACAAGCCGCGCATCGACAAGGAGGACCTCGCCCAATACAGCGCCGGTCTCATCGGCATGAGCGCCTGCCTCAAGGGGGAAATCAACCAGGCCATCCTCGACGACCAGCCGCAAAAGGCGCGCCGAGGCGCTCGATTCCTTCGTGCAAATCCTCGGGCGCGAAAACTTCTTCCTCGAGCTGCACGATCACGGCATCGAGGCGCAGCAGCGCTGCAATGCCGTCCTGCCCGGCCTCGCCCGGGAGTTCGGCGTCGGCCTCGTCGCCGCGAACGACGTGCATTTCCTCGAGCGCGAGCCATCACGAGGCGCACGACGTGATGATCTGCATCGGCACCGGCTCGAATGTGGCCGACGAGCGCCGGATGCGTTACGTGCCGGAGCTTTATTTCAAATCTCCCGCGGAGATGCGCGAGCTGTTTCGCAATCATCCCGAGGCGGTCGAAAACACGCTGCGCATCGCCGAGCGGTGCGACCTGAAGCTGGAATTCGGCAAGCCGAAATACCCCAATTACAGCCCGCCGGAGGGCCAGACCCAGGCCCAATTCCTCCGCTCGCTCTGCGAGGAGGGGCTGCGGCGCCGCTACGGCGCCGCGCGCCGATTCGCCGGAGATTCGCGAGCGGCTCGAACGGGAGCTCGAGCGTCCTCGAGAAGCAGGGCTTCGTCAATTATTTCCTCATCGTCTGGGATTTCATCCACTGGGCGCGCGAGCATGGCATTCCGGTCGGGCCCGGGCCGCGGCTCGGCCGCGGGCTCGATGGTCGCCTACGTCATCGCCATCACCGACATCGACCCGATCCATTACAAGCTGCTCTTCGAGCGCTTCCTCAATCCCGGAGCGCGTCAGCCCGCCGGATATCGATGTCGATTTCTGCCAGAACCGCCGCGGCGAGGTCATCGATTATGTCCGCCAGAAATATGGCGAGCGCGCCGTCGCGCAGATCGCGACGTTCGGAACCATGGGCGCGAAGAGCGTCGTGCGCGACGTGGGGCGCGTGATGGGCCTCAGCTACGGCGACGCCGACCGCATCGCCAAGATGATCCCGAACGAGTTGAACATCACGCTCGCGGGCGAGGAGAAAAAGAACAAGGAGACCGGCCAGGTCGAGCATGTCCCCGGCGCAATCGACAAAAACCCCGACCTGAAGAAAGCGGTCGAGACCGAGACCGGCCACAGGCCAGCTCTGGCAATATGCCACGATTCTCGAAGGGCCTCAAGCGCAACAGCGGCGTGCACGCCGCGGGCATCGTCATCAGCGACCGCGATCTTTCCGAGTACGTGCCGCTCTTTCGCGCAAACGACGGCAGCATCGTCAGCCAATACCCAATGGCGCCGCTCGGCGACCTGGGAATGCTGAAGATGGATTTCCTCGGCCTCAAGACGCTCACCGTCATCCGCGACGCCGAGAAGCTCATCCGCGAGCGGCAGCCGGATTTCGACGTGGACAAAATCCCGCTCGACGACCCGAAAGTCTTCGAGCTGCTCAACCGCGCGGAAACCGTCGGCCTCTTCCAGTTGGACGGCGGCATGGCGAGCTGGTGCAAGCAGTTCGACTTCAAGATCCATCGACGACATCATCGCCCTCATCGCCCTTTACCGCCCGGGGCCGATGGAGCTGATCCCCGACTACATCAAGCGCAAGAAAGGGCCACCAAAATCAAATACGCCCACCAGCTCCTGGAGAAGGTCTGCGCCGACACCTACGGCATCATGATTTACCAGGAGCAGGTCATGGCCGCCGCCCGCGTGCTCGCCGGCTACACGCTCGGCGGCGCCGATAATCCTCCGCCGCGCCATGGGCAAGAAGGACAAGAAAAAGATGGCCGAGGAGCGCGACAAATTCGTCGCCGGCTGCGCGCGCGCTCAACAAGATCGACGCGAAAAAGGCGAACGAGATTTTCGACCTGCTCGAAAAATTCGCCGGCTACGGCTTCAACAAGTGCCACAGCGTCGCCTACGGCTGGATCAGCTACCAGACCGCCTTCCTCAAGGCGAATTACCCCGTCGAATTCATGGCCGCCGTGCTCAGCAACGAAATCAGCAACACCGACAAGATTTCCGATCTTCGTCGGCGAGTGCAAACGCATGGGCATCCGCATCCTGCCGCCGGATGTGAACCGCAGCGCGCCTCAAGTTCACTCCCGGAGATGGCCGGGCGACACGCCGGGCATCCGCTACGGGCTCGCCGCGATCAAGAACGTCGGCGAAGCCGCCATGGAGGCCGCCGTCGACGGAGCGCAGCCGGCACGGCCCGTTCAAGTCGCTCGAGGATTTCTGCGCCCGGCTCGATTCCCGCAAGGTGAACAAGAAAGTCGTCGAGAGCCTCGTCAAATGCGGCGCGTTCGATTGGACCGGCCTCGAGCGCGCCGCGCTCGCCGCCGGAGATCGACTCCGTGCTCGCCGCCTCCGCCTCCTCGCAGCGCGACAAGGCCAGCGGCCAGGCCGCCCTCTTCGATGCGTTCGCCGCCGCCACGCCGCCCGAAGCGCGCCGCCATCCGCGTGCCGCCCTGGCCGAAGGCCGAGAAGCTCGGCGTTCGAGAAGGAACTGCTCGGTTTCTACGTGACCGGCCATCCGCTGGACGAATACCGCCGGAACTCGAAAGCGGCAAATACACCGCGGTGATCGCGCTGGGCGAAGCCGAAGACAGCGGCACCGTGCAGGTGGCCGGCGCGCTCATCAGCGTCGAGAAAAAATTTACGAAGAAAGACTCGAAGCCCTTCGCCATCGTCGTGCTCGAGGACCTCACCGGCAGCGTCGAGGTGATGGTCTGGAGCGAGACCTTTCGTGAAGATGCCAGCGCCACCTCGAGCTCGGCAAGGTCGTCGTCATCACCGCCCGCGTGGATAAGCGCGACGAGGCCATCCGGCTCAGGCCGCGCGAGATCCGCCCGCTTGCATCCAACAGCTCGGCCAACGGCAACGGCATGCCCCACGCCGCGCCGCTGCTTCTCCGCTTCCAGCGCCCGCGCACGACCGAGCGCGCAGCTGTCGAATTGAAGGAGGCCCTCGCCCATCATCCCGGCACGCGCCCCGTCCACGTCGAGTTCGTCAACGGCCAGGGAGAAAAAGTCGCTGATGAAGCTCGGCGCGCAATACGGCGTCGATTTCCCCCGACCTCCAATCCCGCCTCGGCGAGTGGCTCGTCACCCCTTGAGCATGCGGCAAAAGAAAAACGCCGGAGCTTTTGGCTCCGGCGTTTCTGGCAAGTTCGTTCGAGCGAACTCGTTGAATTAGAACACCAGGCGTGCGCCCGCGCGGATCATGAAGTTGTTCTGCGTGTCATGTCCGTAACGGTCGCCGTAGTAGTTCCAGCGGCCATCGACAAACAGGCCGACCTTGTTCGGGATCAGGCGGTACTCGAGGCCGGTGCCGATGTCATACACAGCCCAGGCCGAGCCGTCCATGGTCGCCCCGCCGCCCGTGAATAGGTAGGGCGCGATGCACCAGGAATCGATCGGGTAGCGGAAGATCAGGTTTCCGGCTGACGCTCTGGAACTCGGTCGATCCGGCCTGTGCCAGCCGCGGCGTTATCATGGCCCTGAGCCAGCTCCCTTCCGCGCTCAGGCCGAAGTACCGGGCGAAGAAGTATTGACCGCGATGCCGCCGCCCCAGCCGTGATCCTGATGGGACCGGCGTGGGTCGGGCCATTGCCCACCTGATAGGCGCCGAACGTATCGATCTGCCATTCCTTGTCAGAAAAGCAGCTCGGCACTTCGACACTCCCCTTGGCTTCGGTGCCCGTGCCGTTTCAGTTCCGGCGAGAGCAGTAGCCAGAGATCGCGACCAGGGCCGCGAGCCCGCATACGAGTTTTTTCATGTTGGTTTCTCCTTTGGTTAGTTTGTTGGTACGACTGACAAACAATCGTGATTCGAGTCGTAAGGAGTCGCTTGGCGGAGCCTGTAAAGGAAAAATCTGCCGCCCGGGTAGGGGAACCCCCTGATACCCCGTAGGCCTTTTCCTCTTCCGCCGTGGGGATTTGCATCGCCCGCGGCGCTCTCTTCCCGGCGGCCCGTTTCCCGGGCGTCGGGCTGTTTTTCACATTGCTTTCGGGCGCGACCGCCTTAAAGTCACCCTCCCTCTCGCGCAGCCAGCCATGGCTCATTCCAATCCCGAGTTAAAGATCTTCTCCGGCTCCGCCCACATTTCGCTGGCCCAGGAGATCGCCGATTTTATCGGGGTCCCGCTGGGCGATGCCACGGTCAGCTCCTTCCCGGACGGCGAGACTTTCGTGAACATCAACGAGAACGTCCGCGGGCCGCGACGTCTTCATCGTCCAGCCCACCTGCCCGCCCACGAATCAGAACCTGATGGAGCTGCTCATCATGGTGGATGCCGCCCGGCGCGCCAGCGCGGACCGCATCACGGCCGTCATCCCGTTCTTCGGCTACGCCCGGCAGGATCGCAAGGACAAGCCCCGCGTCCCGATCACCGCCAAGCTCGTCGCCAATCTGCTCACCGCCGCCGGCGTCAATCGCGTGCTCACCATGGACCTCCACGCCCAGCAGGTCGCCGGCTTCTTCGATATCCCCGTCGATCACCTTTTCGCCGCCCCGGTCCTCATCCGCTACATCCGCACCGCGCTTCGCGCGATACCCCGGTCACGGTCGTCTCGCCGGACGTGGGCGGCCTGAAGATGGCGAGCGCCTATTCCCAGGCCCTCGGGGCCAACCTGGCCATCGTCGCCAAGCGCCGCAAGAGCGCCATCGAGACCGAGTCCCTCTACGTCATCGGCGAGGTCGAGGGCAAAAACGTCCTCCTCGTCGATGACCTCACCGAGACCGCCGGCACCTTGACAAGCGCGGCCAACATCCTTAAGAAACACGGCGCGTTAAGCATCTACGCCGGTGTCTCCCACGCGGTGCTCTCGGATCTGGCCATCGAGCGGCTGAAGACCTCTCAAATCGAGGAACTCATTACCACCAACAGCGTGCCTGTCCGCTCGAGCGACGACTGCCGCATCCGGGTGCTCCACATCGCGGAACTGCTCGGCGAGGGCATCAAGCGCATCCATAACGACGAATCTGTAAGCTCCCTCTTCGAAATCAACGGTCACAAAAACCTGAGCAGCCGCGCCCCGCCGGCACTCCATCACTCATGGCAAAACAAGTCAAACTCTCCGCCCGCGCCCGCACCCACGTCGGCGGCTCCGTCGCCAACAAACTCAAGCGCGAAGGCCTCGTCCCCGCCGTCATCTACGGCGGCAAGGAAGGCACCCTGCCCCTCCAGGTCGGCGCCCGCGACATCAGCAACGTCCTCTCCCACGCCCTGGGCGAGAACATCCTCGTCGAGCTCGAAATCGAGAACGGCGGCAAGACCACCAGCCGCATGGCGCTCATCCAGGAGGTCCAGCACGCCACCGCTCTCCGGCAGCATCGTCCACGTTGATTTCCACGCCATCAACATGAACGAGCTCCTGCACACCTCCGTCCCGATCGAGCCCGCGCGGCGAGCCCGTCGGCGTCAAGAGCTTCGGCGGCATCCTCGAGCAGAGCCTGCGCTCGCTGGAGATCGAGTGTCTGCCCAAGGATCTGCCCGAGGTCATCTACGTCGACGTTTCCGGGCTCAACATCGGCGATTCCATCCATGTCAGGCACATCCAGCTCCCCGACGGGCGTCAAGGCCGCTCGACGACGCCGATCTCACCGTCTTCCTCGTGGCCGCGCCCGCCGTCGTCGAGGTGGTCGCGCCCGCCGCCGCCGCAGCTGCCGCCCGCCGCGCAGCCGGAGGTCATCAAGGAGAAGAAGGAAGAGCCCGCCGCCGCGGAGACAGAACCGACCGAAAGAACGCGCCGGCAGAAATAATCCACCCCTTGCCAATGGCGTGCCCTCCTCGCATGAACCTCTCTTTCGCCTCATCGCCGGCCTGGGCAATCCCGGCCGCGAATACGAGGACACGCGCCACAATGTCGGCTTTATGATTCTCGATCGGCTGGCCCAGCGCGCCGGCATGCCCTTTCGCGCCCGAGCCGAAATGGAACGCCGCCGTCGCCTCCGTGGACGGCGTGATCCTTTGCAAGCCGCAGAGCTACATGAACCTCAGCGGCGAGCCCATCGCCGCCGTCGCCCGCTTTTACAAAATTCCAGCCCGCGCAAATCCTCGCCATATTCGATGACGTCGCGCTGCCGCTCGGCCGCATCCGCATCCGCCCCGACGGCTCCTCCGGCGGCCACAACGGCATGGAATCCATCCTCGAGCACGTCGGCGACATCCCGCGCCTGCGCGTCGGCATCGGCGCCGCGGATGGCCGCCCGATGGTCGACCATGTCCTCGGGAAATTCCTCGCCCGACGAGCGCCCCATCCTCGACCGAGGCCATCGACCGCGCCGTCGAGGCCGTCGATTGCCTCCAGCGCGCAGGGCATCGACGCCGCGATGAACCAATTCAATTGAACAACGGGGCGATGCGCCCATTTTTACCAAACCACCATGAAAAAAAAATACGAAGCGCTCCTCGTCCTCAACACCAAGGGCAACGAAGAAGGCGCAAACAAGATCATCGACCGCCTCGAAGGCGAATTCAAAAAAGAAGGCGCCGAAATCGAGCAGGTCCAGCGGCTGGACCGCCGTCATTTCTCCTATGTCGCCGGTCCGCTCGACTCCGGCTATTTCGTCAATTTCGTCTTCGCCGCGGAGCCGCAGCTCATCGACAAGATCAAGTCGCGGTTCAAGCTCGACGCCGACATTTACCGCGCCCATTACCAGAAGATTCCGGCCCAGCTCGCAAAAAAGCGGCTGCAAAAGCCGCCTGAGCCGGATAGCTCTGACTCCCCTATGGCCAACCTGAACAAAGTCATGCTCATGGGGAACCTCACCCGGGACCCCGAAGTCCGTTACACCCCCAAGGGCACCGCCGTGGCCGAATTGGGCCTGGCCATCAACCGCTATTACAGCGCGGAGAACGGCGAGAAGCGCGAGGAGACCACCTTTGTCGACGTGACGCTCTGGGGCCGCACCGCGGAGATCGCGGGCGAATACCTGAAAAAGGGCCGCCCCGTCTTCATCGAGGGCCGCCTCCAGCTCGATACCTGGGATGACAAACAGACCGGCCAGAAGCGCAGCAAGCTGAAGGTCGTCGGCGAGGCCATGCAACTCATCGGCTCCCGCGGCGGCGGGCGGCGGAGAAGGTGGCGGCGGTGGCGGCTCCGAATCCGGCGCAGGCCGCGCCAGCAGTCGCGTCCCGCCCGCCCCGCGCAGCAAAAGCCCCCGCGCCGACCCCGACCTCGAGCCCGAGGAAGACGATATTCCGTTCTGATTTGCGCAAAATGGGGGGCTCCGGCTTCCATTTTTGTCCAGGTTGCTTTTCAGCGTAGGAAGCCGCAAGATGGGTTCATGTTACTGGAGGATTTGCCGATCCGAGTTGAGCGCCACGAAATCGCGCGGTTTTGCCTTGATCGCGGGATTCGGTGTCTTGGGTTGTTTGGCTCGGTATTGCGGGGAGATTTTACTCAGTCAAGCGATCTGGATGTGCTGGTCGAGTACATGCCCGGCCGGCATCCGGGACTAATGCTACTTCGGCAGCAGGATGAATTGGCCCGTTTGTTTCATCGCCCGGTCGATCTGCATACACCGGATTCGCTGAGCCAATACTTCCGAGACGAGGTCCTGGCTCAGATGCTTCCGATTTATGAGCAAGCATGACGTAGTCGTGACGCTCAAACAGATTGAGGACGTTGCCCAAAAGGCGAAAAGACTGGGCATTGAAGGGAATCGAGAGCGGCTGCAAAGTGACTGGCAATACCGGTTGGCCGCCGAACGTGCCGTCGAACTGATTGGAGAGGCTGCGACACGACTTCCGCAAGATCTTCGTGAGCGGCACAAGGATGTCCCGGGCGCGAAATCATAGGCATGCGTAATCGGCTGATTCACGGCTACGACGCTACGGATTATGAGATTTTATGGGATGTTCTGACGAATCATGCGCCGGCGCTCGCCTTAAGAATTCCGGAGATAATCGAAGCTGAGCGTGAACTGTAATGTGTGGCTTGGAATCGCCAGGCCGGGGTTCGCCCATTGAATAGATCAATGAAAACGCGTTCCCTTTTTCAATTTTGCCGGCGCGCTCAGCCGGCGGCAGTCCCCTGTTCCAGAGAGGAAATATGCAGCGGAGTGATTGCCACGTGGCTGTCATCGTCGAAATAGACGATTACACGGGTGCCTTTCGGATTGATGCTGACGTGATCGGGAGTCGCCACGCGATAATTCTTGCCGCTGCTCGTGATAATCGAGAACGGTACAAACGGGCGCGCTTCAAGGAATTGACGAATGTCAGCAGTCATCTTAACTGAGTTTACGCAATATGCGCGGGTGACGCAAGGGCGGCTGCGGGGTCGGCATTTGTCACTTCCGCAGTGATTGCCGCACGGCTATTCTGAATACCAGATGCCTGCGGGATTCGTTAAGTTCGCCAAAAGAATTTGTTGGAGCCTTCTTCGCATCTTTGTTGCCACCACCGTTGTGATCGTGCTGCTCCTTCTATTCTTCCAGTCCAAGCTGATCTATCACCCCCGGCCATATGGACCGGGGGTCGTCGAGCGCAATCCGGCAATCGTTTCGCTCGAATACACCACGCGGCAGGGAGCCCAGAAGGCATTTTACCTGCCGCCCCGCGCGCTGCCCCTGCGGCGTTTGTGGGTCTTGTTTCCGGGCAACGGATCGCTCGCGCTGCAATGGCTTGGCTTCGTCAAGCCGCATCCGGATTCGCACGATGGATTCCTTCTCATCGACTACCCGGGCTATGGCGATTGCAAGGGTACTCCGTCGCCCGCCAGCATCGAAGAATCATCCGAGGCCGCCTTCAATCAGCTTGCCCAATCCCTCCACACGGAGCCCGCGGCGCTCGATCAACATTTGAATGTCATGGGCCTTTCGCTCGGCTGCGCCACGGGGCTGAACTTCGCCGTGAATCACCCGGTCGAGCGCATGATCCTCATTGCCCCCTTCACCAGCATGCACGACATGGCGCGGCGGCTCGTGGGCTGGCCGCTCTGCCTCCTGCTAAGGCACAACTACGATAACCGCGCCCGCCTTCGCCAGTTGGCCGCCCGCCCGCATCCGCCCCGCGTCGATATCTTCCACGGCGATGCCGACGGGACGATTCCCTTTTTCATGGGACGCGAATTGGCAGGAATGTTCCCGCAAATGATCACCTTTCACCCGGTCGCCGGCGCGGGACACAACGACGTGCTATCCGAAGCCCAACCTGATATCTACGCGTTGATGCGGAGTAATCCCCTCTACTGATTGTAGCCGTTTTGGTTATCCGGCTGGGACATCAGCACTTTCTTCCGCTCCTTCATTTCCTCCTGAACCTGCGCGGCGTAATGCAATTGCGCGGCGGTCGGCTCCCTCACCGAAGTCAGCGGAACGAGATCGGGCAGCGCGGGATAGCCGGCTAGATGCGCCGATACGACCGGTCCCGACCCTTCGACCCCGCTCGAGGGTTGCAGCCCGCTCGAGGGTTGCAATCCCGCCGGCTGCTGGCTCTGGCTTGTATTCTGCGGGGCGCCGGAGGCGATCTGGTTCTGGATGTCGTCCACGGACAATTGCGACCCGGACGAAGAACCGCCTGACCCGCCGTCATTCGTCAGCGCCTCGATCTGCTGGATGTAGCCGAGGAACATCTTGATCAGCGCGGTAATCATCGGACGATGCGTGTCGATGTATTGGTTTACCTGGTCGGCCGTCACCTGGTCCTGGTTTTGCGCGCCAGGCTGCGCATCGGCGGATCCGTCGTTGGCCGCCGCCTTGGCCACGGGAGCGGCGGCAACCATGACGCACGCCGCGAACGCGGCGCCGATTTTTTGATATTTCTTATACATGTTTCAGCCTTTCTTCTACTTCGCGCAGGCTCCTGCTGATGCTAATCCGCTGGCCATCGGTGAGGATTGCCACGTGCTCGCCGGGTGAAAGCAATTGCAGCTCGCCCACCCGCTTCAAATTCAAGATAGCCGAACGGCTGACGCGGCAAAAAATGTCGCCTGGCAATTGTGATTCCAGGGCGTTCATGGTCTCTCGTAAAATATGCGTCCTCTTGCCCAAATGCAAGATCGCATAATTGCCCGCCGCCTCGACCCAATCGATTTCCTCGGGTGAGACGAAGGTGGTGCGCTCGCCGCTGCGCACCATCAGGCGCGTGCGCGCCTCGGCCTTGTGCTGGGCCAGCATCTCGAAGAGCGATTCCTGGCCGCGATGCGAGTGCGTCCGGCGCTCCCGCACGCGCGCCAGCATCTTCGAGAAGCGCTCGGGCGAAACCGGCTTCATCAGGTAATCGAGCGCATGCTCGTCGAATGCGCGAATTGCGTATTCGTCGTACGCGGTGACGAACACCACTTCCGGCGTGCGCTCCGGGCCCAGCGCATCGAGCACCTCGAAGCCGTCCATCTCCGGCATCTGGATGTCCAGCAGCATCAGGTCGGGCGACTCCGCCCGCACCGCGCTGACGGCCGCCGGGCCGTTCTCGCATTCGGCCACCACCTCGACGCTCCGGGTCCTTTTCCAGCATCCGGCGCAGGCGCGAGCGCGCCATGCGCTCGTCATCGACTATGATTACGCGGAGTTTCATGCCAGGTGAAAAGGGATTCGTATTTCAACGATCAATCCGCTCGCATCCTGCACGTCAAGCTGCGCCGCGTCGCCATACAATTCCCGCAGGCGGTTGCGCGTATTGCCCAGGCCGATGCCCTCGATTCCAAGTTTCTTCCCATTGAGCCCCATGCCGTTGTCGGCCACGCAGAGGTGCAGCAGGTCGCCCACGCGCCGGGCCCGGATCGAGATGATGCCGCCGGCCATGCGCGGGCCCAGCCCGTGCTCGATGGCGTTTTCCACCAGCGGCTGCAGCAGGAAAGTCGGCACCATGGCCGCATTGGTGGCCGGGTCGATGCCGAGCTGGAACTTCAGCCGCTCCTCGAAGCGCGCGTGCATGATCGTAAGATAGCGCTCGATGAACTCGAGTTCACGCCGAAGCGGCAATTCCTGCTCGCCCGCGGTTTCCATCGTCAGCCGCAGCAGGCCGCTCAGCGCGATCAGCATCGCGTCCGCCTTGTCCGGCTCCTCGTGTACCAGCTCGGCGATCATGTTCAGCGTGTTGAAGAGAAAGTGCGGCTGCAATTGCATTTTTTGAGCCTCGCTCCGCGCGATCGCGAGGCTCGATTCCCGTTCCTGCGTTCTGCGGTAGAAGATCAACGTGTGCGCGCCGCTGACGAGCATGAGGTAGATCGGCAACTGGACAGTTGCCATCCGCAGCATGTCAAAGGCCCCCTCCGATCCCGAAAATGCCGGCTCCAGCGCCTGCCCACCATGCCCTGCCGGAGGCATCCTTCCCAGCAGAGGACTCAGGAAGCTTGGGGGACTTTCTCCGAGTCCGCTGTCCACCAGTTCTCTCCACTGCTGGAGCAGCAGCACCGTTGCTATTCCGCACAGGATGTGGACGGGCAGGGCCAGCCGCCATCTCTGACGGTCGATGGGCAGGCGCTTTACAAGCAGAAAGATCAATGGGCTCAGCAGCGCCCAGGGCAGCCAATCGGCTATTCCCGGCCGGATCGCGCTGAGCCACAGGTTTTGGGTCCTCGAGACGGCTTCGATCCCCAGCGAGCACGCCACGATCCCCCAGCATGCGAAACTGAGGATCCAGGCTCTCGCCAGGGGCGACAGGCGGTACCAAGGATGTTTCCTCGTTGCGCTCCACGTTTTCATCGGGGGTGAGCGGGCTCCGGGTCAGGCGGATGGTCACTCGGTGCATGTTCGGGCGCCGCTGGCATTCCTAGGGAATACTTTGCAGCAATTGTTGATAAATGCCTAGGGTTATTGGGTTCCTCGGATCGGGCTTTCTTACATCGGGATCGACCCCGCGACCGGCTCAATGCGCCAGTCCCAGTCGTTCAAATTCTTGAGGGCCCACAGGGTTGCGCCGGTCATCGACTCGAAGACGCCCGCCTCCTGGTGGTTGATGATCCGGTACCGGGAACGTTTGGGACGCACCTGGGCGGCCCGATTCTCAGCATGGTTGGTTGGCATTTACATTCTCTCCTTCAAAGAGAAAATACGTACGCCGAACCATGCTCGCCAACGCTTTGGGACAAAGAGGCCGTATTCCTTGATGAACCGCCTGGACACAGGGACGTAGCCCACCCGGATTCCGGCGTGTTTTCTCCAATGGGGATCGAACGCGGCGCCTAACCTGGCAACGTCATCTCGAAGTACGTCCCCTGTGCTCCCCTCCTCGGTGCCCAGGCGCGGCTCGAGCGAGAGCGTGCGGTACGCCGCCTCGAGCGCCTTCGGGTCGTTGCGCAGCTCGGGATAGATGACCACAAGGCGCTTCTTGACCCATTGCTTCGCCATGCTCCTGTCGATGGGATGCAGCGCCGGCTCGCGCTTGAGCGCTTTCCTGAAAAACTCCATCAACGGCGAATTCATGACTCTACGGGGTTAACTCCTCGTGCGCCCAACGGTTGCCGCGAATTTCAAATACCGCAAGCAGCCTTTTCGATTTCCCCCGGCCCGCTCTCGCGCAACCCTTGCCTCCTTTTCGGGCAGCCTTTAGCCTCCCGCCCGTGCGGGTTTTCCTTTACCACGTCTCGCGGCTGACCGTGAAAATCCTCGTGGCGCCGTTTTTGAAAATCCATGTGCTGCGCCCGGAAATCGCCCGGCGCAAAGGGGCATGGATCCTCGCCGCGAATCACATCAGCCATTTCGATCCGCCGCTCATCGGCATCTGCGCCCGCCGCAAGATCGACTGGATGGGGATGGTCGAGCTTTTCCGGCTGCCGCTCCTGGCCGCGTGGCTCCGGGCGATCGACGCCTACCCGGTGGACCGGGTCCACCTCGACCGCCAGGCCGTGCGCACCTCCCTCGAGCGGTTGCGCGCCGGCCACGCCATCGGCCTCTTTCCCGAGGGCGGCATCCGTGACGGCGCCCGCTCGGCGCTCGAAGGGGCGCCGCTGCGGCCCGGCGTCGCCGGGCTTGCCGAAATGACCGGCGCTCCGGTAATTCCGTGCGCCATTATGGGCAGCGACCGCTGTTACATCCTTCCCCGGCTTTGGCGTCCCTGGCGGCGCATCCCCGTCTGGATCGCGTTCGGCGAGCCCCTGTTGCCGGGCGGCCGCGCCGAACGCGCTGCCTTCGAGGCAAGGCTCGGCGAGGCCTTTCAAAAACTTGCGCTCGAAATGCGCGCCCATTTTCAGCTCATCGAGGATGATCTGCCCCAATCGCCCGTCAGGAGGCGGGCCTCGGTGGATGAAACCGATCCGGCGCCAGATCGCGCGGACGCTGGATTTCGCGATGTGCATGGTCGTCAATCGCATCCAGCGGCGGCACCGGCTCGATGGCGGCAGCCGCGCCGCGCTCGAGGCTTACTTTGACGAATGCGAAAATCTGACCCCGCGCAATTCTTCGCCGCGCCGGCCATCGAGGCGCGCACGGAAGACGAGCCCGGCAGCGGCCTCCCGGTGCTGCATTGGGATACACCCTGCCCCAGCGGCTGCCCCGCCAATGACCGGACCCACGTGCTGCTCTTCACGCCGCATCCCGGGCGCGCCGACGGTGCTGATGCTGCACGCGCTGGCCTCCGCCAGCGACAAGGGCTATCGCGAATGGGCGCGCCGCTTCAACGCCGCCGGCTGGAACGCTTGCTTCGTCCATTTGCCCTATCATTACTCGCGCGTGCCGCCCGGCTGCCACAATGGCGAGCTGGCCGTGACGGCGGACCTGGTCCGCACGGGGCAGGGGCTGCGCCAGGGCGTCGTCGAGGCCGCGGCAATTGATGGCTTGGCTGCGCGGGCGCGGGGTGCGCGAATTCGGCCTCTGGGCGACCAGCTACGGCGGCTGGATCGGCGCGCTGTTGCTGGGAGTCGAGAGCGACTTCCGGTTCGCCGTGCTCCAGACGCCGGTCGCCAATGTCGATCACGCCATTTGGGAAAGCCCGGTCGCGCGCCATCTCCGGTCCGAGCTGGCCCGCAACGGCATCACCCGGGAAATGGTCCGCCGCCATCAGCACCTGACCTTTCCCATGCAGGTGCGTCCCGCCTGCGGACCCGGGCGCGTGGTCCTCGCCGCGGGCCTGTGGGACCAAATCGTCCTCGCCGATGACGTTGCCGCCCTCCACCGCGCCTGGCCCGGCTCCGCCTACCTGGCCGTCGAGCAGGGCCATTTCGGCTTTCGCATCGCCCAGGAGTGCTTCGCCCACCTCGAGCAATCTGAAGTCCTGAGCCCCGCCGGCTAAATCCGCAATCCGCAATCCGAAATCCGCAATTTCTCCCCCCTTGCGCCTTCCCCCTCCACCCCATACGCTCCCTCCCTATGTCTTTTCGCGATCTCGCCCTCTCCGAGGAGGTTCTTCAAGGTGTGCAATCGATGGGCTACATCGACCCCACCCCCATCCAGTTGCGCGCGATTCCCCGCATCCTCGGCGGGCGGCGATCTCATCGGCTCCGCCCAGACGGGCACCGGCAAGACCGCCGCCTTCGCCCTGCCGCTCCTGACCCGCCTGGGCAAGCATCAACGCGGCGTCCGGGCCCTGGTGCTCGAGCCAACGCGCGAACTCGCCGCCCAGGTCGAGACTGCCTTTCGCGATTACGCCCGCTTCACCGACCTCAACATCGGCGTGGTCTATGGCGGCGTCGGTTTCGGCGCCCAGCGCGAGATGATCCGCAAAGGGGCCGACGTGATCGTGGCCACCCCGGGGCGGTTGATCGATTTTCTCGAGCCGCGAAATCGATCTCTCCGGCCTGCGTCACCTGGTGCTCGATGAAATGGACCGCATGCTCGACATGGGTTTCATGCCGCAGGTCCGCAAGATCGTCGAGCGCTGCCCGAAGGAGCGCCAGACCATGCTTTTCTCCGCCACCATGCCGCCCGAGATCGAGCACCTCACCGGTTGGGTGCTGAAAACCCCGGAGATAATCGAGATCGGCGTGCGTCGCTCGCCCGCCGAGACCGTCAGCCACGCGCTCTTTCCCGTGGCGCGTGAACAAAAGTTCGCCCTGCTGCTCGCGCTGCTCGAGAAGACCGATTTCTACAGCGTCCTCATCTTTTGCCGCACCAAGGATGGCGCCGACCGCATCGCGCATCAATTGAAGGAGGCCAGGCACTCCGTCGCCGTCCTGCACTCCAATCGCACCCAGCGCGAGCGCATGGACGCGCTCGAAGGTTTCAAGAGCGGCAAGTACGAGCTGATGGTCGCCACGGACATCGCCAGCCGCGGCATCGATATCGCAGGCGTCAGTCACGTCATCAATTACGACGTGCCCCAGCATCCCGAGGATTACGTCCACCGCATCGGACGCACCGGCCGCGCGCAGCACGTCGGCGACGCCTTTACCATCATGACCGGCGAAGATGTCCAGGAGGTGACCAAGATCGAGCATTTCATTGGCCAGAAGATCGCGCGGATGAAAGTGGAGGGTTTCAATTACCTGTATACTGCCATGCACGACAGCACACCGCGCAGCCCCATCCGGCGTTCCGGGGGGAAACGGCGGCGGCGGTAGGAAAAAAATCCTCCGATAATGTCCCCTGATCCACCAGAGGCCTCTCCGCGTTTCGAATCTCTTGTCCGCGCGATGCGTTTCTTCGCGGCGGCTACGGTTATTTCAGTTTCCGTTCCGAATGTGCGTCTCGCGCTGAGCATCGGGGGTTACGCGCGGTTATTCCACGATATGCTCGGCAACAAGCCGCTGCCGTTCATGACGGCATTCGTCATTGCCAACCAGACTTCGTTCGTCCTGTTTGGGATTCTGCTGCCGGTCGCCGGTGTATTGCTCGTCTTTTTTGGCGGCATGGCCCGCTCCTTTTATCTCTTCGGATTGATGATGATCGTCATAGCGATTGCAATCCTCGTGCAATGGAACGCCCTCATGACGCCGATTTCCTCGATCATAAGCGGGATGCAAGGAACGCAATAGGCCTCGAAGAGCGTGTTTCGAAATTGATTTTGCACTACGGAGTAAAAGGCCGGAAAAACCGGTTTCGCGCCGAAAGGGCAGATAGGGCACTTGCTCTCCCCTCTGGACAACTTTGCGTCTTTGCGCCTTTGCGTGAGTCCCTCTTCCCGAAGGGATTAGCCTCACGCAAAGGCGCAAAGGCGCAAAGAAAATCAGAGCAGGCGACTCTGGAAAAGCCGCGCGATCGAAGATCAAAACGCAACCCTGCTGTTTTTCTGGAGCAATTATTTCCAATCCAAATACCTACTCCGAATTTCGGAACAGCCTCTCGAATCGTCCATCGCGAAAAAGAGAAGGCCCGGTGATTGACGGATCAATTCTCCGGACCGATTTTCGGCGCTTCCCATGTCCCTTCTTTCCGGCCTGAAACAGCACTTCGGCTTCGATTCCTTCAAGCCGCGGCAGGAGGAGATCATTCAGGCCGCTCTCGCGGGGCGCGACGTCTTCGCTCTTCTGCCGACCGGCGGCGGCAAGTCGCTTTGCTTCCAGCTTCCGGCGGTCATCGAGGAGGGGCTTTCCATCGTCGTTTCTCCCCTCATTGCCCTGATGAAAGACCAGGTGGACGCGCTTCAGCTCGCCGGCATTTCCGCGACCTTTCTCAATTCCACGCTCGATTCCGCGGAGGCGAAATCGCGGCTGCGCTCGCTCTACGATGGCAAGGTCAACCTCCTCTATGCCGCCCCCGAGCGACTCATGCTTCCGGGGTTCCTCGATCGCGCCGGCTCATGGAACGTGCGCCGCATCGTGGTCGACGAGGCCCATTGCATCTCGGAGTGGGGCCACGATTTTCGTCCCGAGTACCGCCAGTTGGGCGGCTTGCGCGAGCGCTTCCCGAAGATTCCGATCATGGCCCTTACCGCCACGGCCACCGACCGGGTCCGCCAGGATATCATCGAGCATCTCCACCTGCGTGATCCCGCGGTGGTCGTCGGCAGCTTTAACCGCGAGAATTTGACTTACCGGGTTATCCCGAAGGACAAGCCCTACAAGCAGATACTCACTTTCCTTCAATCGCGCCCGGGCGAAGGCGGGATCATCTATTGCTCGAGCCGCAAGTCCACCGAATTGCTAGCGGAAAAACTAAGTGCCGATAACATCCGCGCGCGCCCCTATCATGCTGGCCTCGCCGCGGAGCAACGCTCAAAAAACCAGGACCTCTTCCTGCGCGAGGAGGTCCAGGTCATCTGCGCCACCATCGCCTTCGGCATGGGCATCAACAAACCGAATGTCCGCTATGTCATTCACCATGACCTTCCAAAAAATCCGGAGGGTTACTACCAGGAGACCGGGCGCGCCGGACGCGACGGCCTCCCCGCCGAGTGTCTCCTGCTCTTTTCCGCGGGCGATGTCGCCAAGCAGATCGCCTTCATCGAGGAAAAGACCGATCCGCATGAGCGCCAGATCGCCGGCGAGCAACTCCGGCAAATGGTGCATTTTGCCGAAAACTCCGGCTGCCGCCGGCGCTGGATGCTCGAATACTTCGGCGAAAAATTCGAGCCCGCCAATTGCCAGGCCTGCGACAATTGCCTGAGCCCGCGCGAGACCTTCGACGGCACTCTCCACGCGCAGAAACTTCTCTCATGCGTCTATCGCATCCGGCAGAAGAGCGGATTTGGCTTTGGATTGAATCACGTGGTCGAAGTCCTCTTGGGCGGCGATTCCGAGGCCATCCGCAAATGGGGACACAACGCGATTTCCGCCTACGGCATCGGGCGCGAAGGCAAACGCGCCGAGTGGCAGGCCTACGGCCGCGAATTGATCCGGATGGGCTTGCTCGAGCAAAATCCTGGCAAATTCGTCACCGTCGATCTTTCACCCCATGGCCTCGAAGCCCTCCGCTCCCGCCGCCCCATCACCCTGACCCGCCACGTTTCCGCAAAGCCCGCCAAAGAACCGCGCCGCGCCGCCGCCGCGATCCCATGCGACGAGGCCCTCTTCGAACGCCTGAGAAAACTCCGCCGCAAACTCGCCGACGAGCGCGGCGTAGCCGCCTTCATCGTCTTTTCTGACGTCACCCTGCGCGAGATAGCCGCGCGCAAACCCGTAACGCTCGAAGAATTCAGCGCCATCCCCGGAGTAGGCGCCCGCAAGCTCGCCGAGTTCGGCCGGGCGTTTGTCGAACTGGTGAAAGAAATTGATAACTGCTGATTTACAGCATGCTCACAAATACTGTAGCCGCTTCAAGAGTCCCGAAGGGGACCGAGGAGGCGGTAGGGACCCGTGGCGGATGGCGGACGGGCGAGACGACAGACAATAGCGAGGGGCTTCAGCCCCTCGGTTTACGCGCAATGCGGTTAAGTCCCGCAAGGGACGACAGAGGCTGCAGATATCATTACTGACTGACTACTGCTACTGACTGACTGCTAGGACTGCTAGTGCTAGGAATTTGCTTTTGCGCCCGGCGCACCGTGGACGGCCGGCGTGCGGGCGAGCGTCGAGGTGAGAGGGGGTCCGGCTCGGTCTTGTCAAGATATGTTGACTGACCCCATTCTCCCCCTCTCTGGCTGCAATGATCCGCTCTCGCAGATCATGACTATAGGTTCGCATCCCTCACTATACCACATCCTGCGACAGATTAAATAGAAAATGCTCTAGTGCTAGGAATTTGCTTTTGCGCCCGGCGCACCGTGGACGGCCGGCGTGCGGGCGAGCGTCGAGGTGAGAGGGGGTCCGGCTCGGTCTTGTCAAGATATGTTGACTGACCCCATTCTCCCTGTAGCCGCTTCAAGAGTCCCGAAGGGGACGACAGACAATAGCGAGGGGCTTGAGCCCCTCGGTTTACGCGCAATGCGGTTAAGTCCCGCAAGGGACGACAGAGGCTGCAGATATCATTACTGACTGACTACTGCTACTGACTGACTGCTAGGACTGCTAGTGCTAGGAATTTGCTTTTGCGCCCGGCGCACCGTGGACGGCCGGCGTGCGGGCGAGCGTCGAGGTGAGAGGGGGTCCGGCTCGGTCTTGTCAAGATATGTTGACTGACCCCATTCTCCCCTTGCTATGGTTGCACTATTTAATGCAATATTGAACCACGAGCTTATAAAGAAGCACGAGCAATAACCCCCAGAACAATGAATTGATCATTATTAATAATGGAAAGCTCGCGCCACTTCCATTATTCATATCTATTAAGCAATTCATCGGAAACCATGCTACGCGATCGCCTAATTTAAGCCACAACGGCACAGGATTTGGAGGCATTGCGTCTTCAGCAAATGCATGCATCAATATTACAGTCCCAGAAGCAAAACACCAAATAACAGCAATGATTGCACTAATCCAAAAAGAGCGAACAGACATCATGCGGTGCTTTTTCATCAACGTAGATTGGGCTGGTAGCGAAAACAAGGGACGCAGTCGTAAGTAACTCTGGCATCCTGCACGTAAAGCTGCCGCAATACAGAGGGATCCACGTCGGTTCCGCTCCACCACCTAGCAAATGCCGGTTCGGGTCCATATGCCCCCAATCTCGTCCTAATACTAGTATCGACCTTTACTGGATCACCGTCACAATTACTGCTAGGAATTTGCTTTTGCGCCGGGCGCACCGTGGACGGCCGGCATGCGGGCGAGCGTCGAGGTGAGAGGGGGTCCGGGGGGAGAGAGGAGCACGAAAAGACGGACAGGCGCCATTGACGCCGCTCCATGGAGGAGGATTTTTGCGGCAGGATGCGGTCGCGGAGGGATTCATGCGGCTCAATCATCGTTTGTGAGGATGATCCTCCGTTCCGCGTTGCCAAGCATTATTTCGGCAGCGGGTCCTGATGGGTGCTGATGGGCGGGCTCAGTCGAGAACGAGGATGTAACCGTCTTCGCGGGGCTGATCATGAAGCCGGGCCGGGATATGCCTCCTCAGGGATTCAAGTAACTTGTAAAGAAAGGGGCGGTATAGGCCGTGTCAAAGAACTTTTCGGTATCCGGCTGCGTAAAGTCCACGGGCAGCCGCGACCAGTGTGACTCCAATTGCAATGAATGCCCCGACCCGAATGCCAGTATTGCAACGGGAAAGCCTGTGGTAAAATCAACCCAGGCGGAGTAATTCTGTCCCCTGCGCCCAAGACCAACCTGTACGCAGGTATGCCCATCAATCCGCTTCGTTCCCTTAATGCCTGACAAGGCGACTGAGCCAGAGACGTTGATAGTCGTTGCTCTGAGGATTCCCTGGGTGTGGTAAGACGACTCCATGAGAACGGTGGAAATTCCCGGCACGTTCGATACGGTGTTGGTCCCATCGCATAGCGCCACCAGAATGGCGCCCGATTGATGTTCCTTCCTTTCAACCCGCCAGCGATTGCCGCTGGCCATATCAACCTCAACATCGAACGGCTCGCTGGTCCTGGTACGCGACGTTATTCGGATGGCGTACGCGCCTTGCTCCGTCGCCCAGGCGGACTTGGCCGGCGTGCTCAATTGGGTCCAATGCAGGTAGATAAAACAAGCGATCCCGGCGAGAAGCAGATATCCGATTGCTTTCTGCAGCGGAGTCGCCGGTTTGCCGGAATAGGAAGTATACATTCGAGCCGAAATGCGATGCTATCGAGTTCAAGTCAAAGATTCAAATCAGCAATTCATGACTTTGCGTAGCGGCCCGCACCCTTCTCCCAATCAGCAATCTCACATCAGCAATCAGCAATTAACTCTCCCCCCTCGGGTCCGCCGCCTCCCGTATCGCATCCCCGAGGAAATTAAGCGCCAGCAACGTCACACACATCGCCACTGCCGGAAACACCAGCAGCCACCAGTTACTCCGCACCGGATTGATAACCGAAGCCCCGTCCGCCAGCAATGACCCCCAGCTCGCCTGCGGCGACTGAATCCCCAGCCCGAGAAAACTAAGAAACGATTCATCCAGGATCACCGCCGGCACCGTCAACGTCAGATACACGACGATGATCCCGAGAAGATTCGGCAACAGATGCCGCGTGAGAATCTTCAAATGGCTCTGCCCCAGCGCCCGCGCCGCCGCCACGAATTGTTGCGCCTTCAGCGACAGCACCTGCCCGCGCACGATCCGCGCCATCGGCAGCCATTCGATGAGTCCCAAGCAGAGGACCAGGATGATGATGCGCGAATCCGGCACCAGTGCATCGAAATTCTTTGCCGCCATCCATTTCTCGAGCCGCAGCGCAAAAGTGCTGATCAGCGCCAGTACGATGACGAGCCGCGGCACCGAGTAAAGGATCTCCACCGCCCGCATCATGATCTCATCCGGACGCCCTCCCACATAGCCCGCCACCAACCCGTAAGCCGTGCCCACGAAAAACGAAACCACCGCTCCCGAAATGCCCACGATCAACGACACGCGCGCTCCCTCGAGCACCCGGTACAACAAATCGCGTCCGTCCAGGTCCGTGCCGAAGGGATGGCTCCATGCCGGCGGGCTGAATTGATTGCCCGTCACGTCGCCCGCGCCTGCCGGCATCAGCATCGGGCCAAAGATCGCCGCCAGCGCCATGCCGGCCAGCACCGCCATCGCCACGCGCGTCACCCGCCGCCGCCAAAGCCGCTCCCAGATGCCGGGCCGTTCAATCATAGAAGCGGATGCGGCGGTCCAGCCGCATGTAAACAAGGTCCACGATCAGGTTCATCACCACCAGCAGCGCGCAATAGACGATCACCAGCCCGCCCAGCAGGAACGAATCCTTGTTCAAGATCGAGTTCACGAAGAACGGACCCGCGCCGGGAATATTGAAGATGGTCTCGACCACGATCGACCCGGTCAGCAGATTCGCCGCCAGCGGCCCCAGGAACGAGACCACCGGCAGGATGGCGACCTTCAGCGCGTGCTTGTAAACGATGCGCCGCTCGGCCAGCCCCTTCGCACGCGCGGTCCGGATAAAATCGAGCCCGAGCACCTCGAGCATGCTCGTGCGCATCAGCCGCGCGATGTACGCGACGTACGGGCTCGCGAGCGTGATCGCCGGCAGGATCAGGCATTGGATGCTGCCCCAGCCCCCCACCGGCAGCCAACCGAGCTTCAGCGCGAACACCAATATCAGCAGCGGCCCGATCACGAACGTCGGTATCGATATCGCCAGCAGCGCCCCCAGCATCGCCCCGGTGTCCGCCGCCGAATTGTGGCGCACCGCCGCAAACGACCCGATCCAGATTCCACCCGCGGTCGCGATGAGAAACGCGATCGCCCCCAGCGTCCCGGAAACCGGCAGCGTTTGCGCCAGCAATTCATTCACCGACCGGTTCCGGTATTTCGTCGAGAGCCGCAGGTCCCCGTGCAGCAGGTCCCACATGTAGCTGCGGTATTGCACCCACAGCGGGCCATCCAGCTTGTACTTCGCCAGCAGCTCCTTCTCGATCTGCGGCGGAATCTTCCGCTCCCGGTCAAACGGCCCGCCCGGCGTGATCCGCATCAGGATGAAGGTGATGCTCACCACGCAGAAGAGCACGAACACTAAAGAGACCAGCCGCCGTATGATGAACGTGATCATTCAGGGCGGCCTTGCCTTGAGGTTTTCTTGGGAGGGAATTTCAAAGTCTGCGGCGGTTTTGGTTGATTTAAAGAAATCTGCCGCTAGAACCAGCGGAAATTTCCATTCGCGCGCCGCGATGATGCCGCGAGTCCCGCCGCCGAATGGCCCGATTCCAGCTTTCCCTGACCGAATGCCGTCCAGAAGTACCCTCCTTCTTTTCTCAGCCCTTCTATGCGCCGCCGCCTCCGCGCGCGCCCAGGGCTTTTACTATTACGCCTACTACCAGCAGCCCACCCCCTACTACCGCTCTGCCGCCGCCGCGGATGAGGATGATTCCGCCGGCGCCGATGTGATCCAGGGCGGCAGCCAGCCCATGGTGCGCGGCAGCAGGGCAATCGTCCGGCATGGCGTCGCCTACGCCCCCGAGGAAGCGCCCGAATCGGTCAAGCGCGCCATCTGGGCCACCAATGACCTCCGCCACAAGCCCTACAAATGGGGCGGCGGCCACGGCTCATTTTACGACAACGGCTACGACTGCTCCGGCACCGTCTCCTACGCGCTCCACTACGCCGGCGTACTCGATTCCCCGATGCCCTCATCGGACTTTCTCAGCTATGGCGAAAGGGGCCGCGGCCGCTGGATCACCGTCTACTCCCGCAACGGCCACACCTTCGCCGTCATCGCCGGCCTCCGGCTGGACACGACGGGATACTATGGGACAGAGGGCCCCCGCTGGCACGCCGATGGCCGCGACACCTGGGGCTACGAGGCGCGCCACCCGGTCGGCCTGTAGTGCGTTTCAAGTTCAAGTGTATTCGCTTGCGCCTCACCCGCGCGCCAGCGTGTCCTTGCGCCTACTCTTTCACTTTCGCATGAACCCGCCGTTGCCTCCTGAACTCCACGGCTGCACTCTCTTTTAAACCCGAACTCCGATGTTGGAGGGGATGAGATGGTGCAAGATGCTGAGTCGCGATGACATGAGGAGGGCCGAAGCGTATCTGAAAGATACGGTGAGGCCCGACGAATGGCACTCGCGGCCAGCAGATTGCGCCAGATCGCCCCGATCAACTTCGGAATTCGGGTTAAATCGCGCTGGGGCGAGCACGCCGGGTTGAACAGTTCCGCGCAGCCCGCATTTTCCCGCCTGCCGAGGCACTGGGACTGCTCATAGAGCATGGGACAGATGCATGATTCGTCCCGAAATTGCCCCGCGGCCGGCGCCGCGTCGCTCCGCTGCAACGTCGCCGTAGGCGGCGGCATACTCGCATTGTTTGGATGCATAGTGTTGATCTCGTGGCACTTGAATTGGCAGGTCATACTCGGGGCCCGGGGAGCGTTTGCCCCGATGAATTACAATGCCGCGATCTGCTACGTCCTGGCCGGCATCGGCCTCTGCTTCTGGGCCCGCAGAGGGACATCGGAAGCCGTGGCCATTTTTGGGGGTGTCATCGTGTTCCTGGGCTCGGTCACAATGGCCGAATACCTTTTCCGCACCGATCTCGGCATCGACGAACTCTTTTTCCATTCCCGCTTCGTTGCGGAAGTCCCGGACGCTGGCCGCATGTCGCCCATTTCCGCCTTCTGTTTCGTGCTGATTGGCCTGGCCTTGATCGCGCTCAGCACCCGGAAGACATGGCGCGGGCAGGCGCTTGCCGTCGGCTTGCTCGCCTCGGTCATCATCAACATTGCCGGCATGGCGCTGCTGGGCTACATCATCGGGTTGCCGGGAGCACACGGAGGCGAGCATCTCACGCGCATTGCCGCGCACACCGCCGCGGGCCTGGGACTCGCCGGCGCCATCCTCTTTGTCATTGCATGGAACCTGGCCCTGCGCCCCGGCGAGATCACGCCGCGATGGCTGCCTGTGCCGGTCACGCTCGGCATCTTCGCCGCTTCGCTGGTCCTCTACTTCGCGCTCGAGGGCAATCAGCAGGAGGACGCCATGCGCACCATCCGCGCCGGGGCCGATGCCGCGCGCGATCAGGTCGCTTTGAGAATGGACGCCCGCATCCGCTCGTTCGTGCGCATGGCCAGGCAGTGGGAGATTGGCGGCGCCGCATCCGAGGCCGCATGGCGGGATGACGCCGCCACTTACCTTCACGACTTCCCGGAGGTCCAGGCGCTCGAGTGGATGGACAATACTCATCGCATCAAATGGGTCCTCCCGCTGGCCGGCAACGAAGGGAAATTGAACCAGGATTTGACCATCGAGCCGAACCGCAAGGCAGCCGTCGACCGTGTCGAGCAGGACCACAATCCCGCCATCACCGGTATCGTCACCCTGTTTCACGGCGGCCTCGGCTTTGTCATCTATGTGCCCGTCATGATCGATGGCAGGATGGCCGGCATTGTCGGCGCCGTCTTCAAGGCGCAGCCCTGCCTCGACCGCTACCTGCCGCCCGCCGTCGCCGACGGCGAGGCGATCCGTATCGCGGAAAGCCGGCAGACTTTCTACGAGCGTGACGCGTCGAGCCCGCCGCTGCGGCCCGATTGGGCGGTAAAGGAAAAAGTCGAGCTGCCCGGCGCCACCTGGGCCATGACCGTATGGCCCACGCAAGAGTTTGCCTCGCGCCTCTGGTCGCCGCTGCCCTTGGTCGTCCTTGGCTTTGGCACGCTCGGTTCCCTGCTGCTCGGCGTCCTCTGTTTCCTCGGCCAGCGCGCCTCGCGCCACACCGCGGAGATCGCCCGCACCAACGCCGCCTTGCAGGAGGCGCTCGACAACGTGAAGACCCTCCAGGGCCTTCTGCCCATCTGCTCCTCGTGCAAGCGCGTCCGCGACGACACCGGCTACTGGAACCAGATCGACACTTACATTCACGCCCATACCAACGCCTCGCTCAGCCACGGCTATTGCCCCGAATGCGCCGCCAAAGCCTTCCGCGAATGCGGCTTCGAGGTGCCCGAGAACGTCCAGGCCGAAATCGAAGCCGGCCGCTTTGAAAAAGCCCAGGCCGACATGGTCAACCCGCACGCGGGTTGAAAATTCCGCAATCCGCAATCCGCAATCCGAAATCAAAAATCGGATTTCCCCCTGCCCCCGGGCGCGGGTAAAATCATCCCATCGAGGTAACAAGCCGGTAACATTCAGGCCTCAGCCTGCGTGCATGAAAACTTCATTGTTCCAACGCATCCGCGGCATCCTCCTTGCCCTCATCCTCGCCGCTTCCACCGGCTGGCTGCCGCGCATCGCCGCGGCCCAGGCTTCCCCAACTCCCTCCATCTCCGAATTGCTCGAGAAGGGAATATACACCGAGGAAACCAAGGGCGACATCCCGGGCGCAATCGCCGTTTACAAGCAATTGATCGTCCAGGCCTCCGCCAATGACGCCCTCGCCGCCGAGGCCGAATTCCGCCTCGCTCAATGTTATCTCAAGCAAGGCGACAAGGACCAGGCCACCGCCGAATTCAATAGGCTGGTCGAAAAATATCCGAACGAAAAGCAGTGGGTTGCAAAGGCGAAAGCGGCTCTCGGCAGCGCCGTCAGGCTCGATCCAGCCCCATGGGTGGATGGCGAACGCCTCGTCCTGAAGTTTACCGCTGCCGATGGCTCGGATATCGGCATCGAGCGTGAGCACGAAGACCTCGTCCAATCCGGCACGCAATCGATCTGGCGCGTCGGCAGGATCCAATACCTTCTCGACCATAGATCCGCGAGCACCGTCGATGTGGACGCGGACAGCTTCTCGCCTTTGTCGAGCGATTGGAAGTTATCGCTCTTCGGGCATGTGCGCGCCGTCTATCGTCCCGGCGAGGTTGAGCTATGGCGGGACGGACAGAGCGGCTCGACCAAGGTCAAGACGTTCGAAAGCGTCATCGATAATGAGGAGGCCATCCAATATATGCGGCGGCTGCCGCTCAAGGAGGGCTTTGAAACGACGGTGCCCATCTTTTCAACCATTGGCGGCGAGCCGATCAATATCAAGTTCAAGGTCGCCGGCATCGAGTCCGTGCAGACCCCGGCGGGGCAGTTCACCTGTTTCAAAATCAATCTCGACGTGGTGGGTCAGAGTTTCTGGATTTCCGACGATCCCCATCGCTACCTGGTCCAGATCGCCGCCGGATCGACAGTCGCGAAGCTCATTTCCATCACCCAGCAAAAACCAAACCAGCTCGTCTCATTCCACGACGACGATCTCGGCGTCTCGCTCCAGGCCCCCTCGGACTGGCTCGTCTGCCGCCTCACGCCGGACCAGCCGGAAGAAAATGCGCAGGTCAGGATTTATGACCCCAACGCCGATATGCAGAACGGCGCGATCCTTTATATCGACATGAGCAAACTGCCCGACGATGAGAAAACGTCCTTGAAGATATGGGCGCAGAACGCGACCAAGGATATCATGAAAATGGGCGCCGACGTCACCGTTCGCCCCGATAGTTGGAAGGACAGCACCCTTGCGGGGCAGCCGGCGCTCAGTTTCATCGCCGACTACAAGGTCAATGGAAAACCCAAGACGATGTTTGTGCTCAGCTCCAATGGGCCCAAGGATGCAACCCGCTTCCTGTTCGATAGCGACGCGGACAAATTCGACGCCCTCATGAACAGTTTCGACACCATTATAGCCTCTTACCAAAGGAAGTGAACTTCCCCGTTTTCAAACACCGGATGGGCCGCGAAGAACGCGCGTGGCCCGTTCTGGTGTTGTTGCTAGCCATGGTCCTGGGCGCGGTCGGATTCGTCCTCTGGTCCCTGCGCGAGGCGATGCACTACGAGCACACCGCCATGCGGGACCGGCTGGCCCAGGTTTACGAAGAGCAACTTTGGCTGATCCAGTCGCAAATGGAGAGCCGATGGAGGGCCCAGCTCGCCCCGCTCGATGGAAAAGAGTCCGCGCAAGCGCGCTTCGCGCAATGCGTGCGCGACGGGATCGCCGAAAGCGTGATTATCTATGACGACGCCGGGCAGGTTGCGTATCCCGCTCCCGCCCAACCTCCGCCCGCAGGCGAATCCCCGCAGGCGACGGCCCTCCAGCAGCAGGTCCGCGCGCTCGCCCGTGCCGGCAATCCAAGCGCGCTGGCGAAATTCGTGCTCGGAAATTTTTCAGCCGGCGACTCACCCGTCGATGCCCAGGGAAGGTCCGTCGCCGCTAACGCCGAGCTGCTGGCTCTGGAACAGTTGGGAAACAAAGACGATCCGGATTTTCAGCGCATTGCCGACCGCCTTGCCGCCCGCGCCGGCGATTACACGAAATCCACCATGCCCTCGGCCCAGCGGCGCTTCGTGCTCCACGCCTTGCAGCAAATGGACCCCGGCAGGAAATTTCCATTTCTCAACGCGGAGGATATGGCCGCGCAGTTCATCGATGCGAACGCCTCCGTCCCACGCGATTTTCAGGTAACCGCGACGAACGTACCCGATCTCTGGGCCGGGCCCTCCCCGGGAAAGCAGGCGCTGCTCCTCTTCACCACTAATGGATTGAGAGACAAGATTTCCGAACTCGCCCGCGACCCCGCGCTGCCTCCCGGCATTCATCTCGCCGTCTATTGTCCTTCCGATTTCAGCCCCGCGTGGCGGCGCGCCACGCCGCTCGCCGTCGCCCCGGCCGGCCTCCCCTTTCCAGGTTGGCAGCTTTACCTGACAGCGGACGAGAGCGCCCTCTTCGATACCGATGCCGTGCGCAGGGAAAAAATGCTGATCCTTCTGGCCTGCGCGATGATCGCCCTCGTCACCGCCTTCTCCATCCTCTTTGCCCGCGGCTTCGGCAGGCAGGTCAGGCTCGCCCGGCTCAAGAATGATCTCGTCGCCACCGTCTCGCATGAATTGAAGACGCCGCTCACCGCCATGCGCGCCCTGGTCGAGACCCTCATCGACAGCCCGCGCCTCGACGAAAAAACAACCCGCGAGTACCTCGAATTGATCGCCACGGAAAACGCGCGCCTCAGCCGCTTGATCGAGAACTTCCTCACCTTCTCGCGCCTCGAGCGCAATAAGATGAAATTCGATTTCAAGCCCGTGCGCCCGGAGAAAATTCTCGACGCCGCGGTTGCCGCTTTCGGCGAACGCGCCCACGCCGGCGGCTGCGCGTTCGAGTCCGCCGCCGACGCGAACCTCCCCGCCATCCGCGCCGATCCCGATGCGCTCGCCACCGCGCTCCTCAACCTCCTCGACAACGCCTGGAAATACTCCGGCGACCAAAAGCGCATCGCCGTCCACGCAAAATCGTGCAACGGCACCGTCTGTTTCGACGTGGCGGACAACGGCGTCGGCCTCAGCCCGCGCGAGACCCGGCGCGTCTTCGCCCGCTTCTACCAGGGCGATCAACTGCTGGCGCGCAACGCCGGCGGCTGCGGCCTCGGCTTGAGCATTGTCCAATCGATTGTCCAGGCGCACCATGGCTCCGTGCGCGTCGCCAGCGAGCCCGGGCGCGGCAGCACCTTCACCATGGAAATCCCATCCATCCCGGAGCCGTCGCCATGAATCTCGCCACCGTCCTTGTCATCGAGGATGACGTCGCGATCCTGCGCGCGCTCAAGGATAACTTCGCCGCCGCCGGCCATCGCGTGCTCACCGCGCGCGACGGCGAGAAGGGACTCGACGCGGCCCTCAACGAAGGGCCCGACCTCATCATTCTCGACATCATGCTGCCAAGGGCCAACGGCTTCGAGATTTGCCGCGCCGTGCGCGCCGAAAAACTCGAGATGCCCATCCTCATGCTGACCGCGAAGTCCCAGGAGGAGGACATCGTCCGCGGCCTCGAGCTGGGCGCCGACGATTACATCACCAAGCCCTTCGGCATGCGTGAATTGATGGCGCGCGCCCGCGCACTTTTGCGCCGCCACGCCCTCCGGGAGCCGGTATATGAGTTCGGCGATTGCCGCCTCGATCTCGCCGCCCACCGCTTGTTCCGGAGTGGCCGCGAAGTCGCGCTGACGAGCAAGGAATTCCGGCTCCTCGAGTTCCTTCTGCAGCGCCGCGGCCGCGCCTTGACGCGCGACACCATCATGCAGGCCGTTTGGGGAAACGCCATGATCGTAACCGGCCGAAGCGTGGACCGTTGCGTCACCACGCTCCGCTCAAAGATCGAGCCAAACCCCCACGCCCCCATCTTCATCCACACAATCCGCGACGTAGGCTACCGATTCGAGGAAGCAACCGGCCCACCCTGACCCCGGGAAAATCCGCAATCCGAATTCCGCAATCCGAAATTCAGATTTCCCCGCGCCCCCGGCGCGGGTTACGCTCCCCCCCGTGCAGTTCAAGGACTACTACCAAACACTCGGCGTCGACAAAACCGCCTCCGAGACCGACATCAAGAAAGCCTTCCGCAAGCTGGCCCGGCAGCATCACCCGGACATGGCCAAGGAGCGCGACAAAAAAGCCGCCGAGGACAAATTCAAGGAGATCAACGAGGCCTACGAAGTCCTCAGCGACCCGGAAAAACGGAAGAAGTACGACACGCTCGGCGCCGATTGGGAACGCGGCGGGGCCCAGCCGCCGCCCAACTGGCAGGACTTCGCCCAGCAGGGAGCCGGGCGCGAGGGCGGCGTCGAGTTCCACTTCGGCGGCACCGGCTTCAGCGATTTCTTCGAGACCTTCTTTGGCGGGCGCGGACACCGCGGCGGCAGCCCGTTTGGCGGATTCGGCGAGGAGCAGGAGGATTTTGCCGGTCCCCTGCGCGGTCACGACGTTGAGGCCGACATCATGGTAACGCTTGACGAGGCCATCAACGGCTCGAAGCGCCAGGTCTCCCTCCGCCGCTCGGACACCGAAAAGGTCGGGACATACAGCGTGCGCATTCCCCCCGGCGTACACGAGGGCCAGCGCATCCGGCTCGCCGGTCAGGGTGAAAAGGCCGGCCGCGGCGGCAAGGCCGGCGATCTCTATCTGCGGGTCCGCCTGGCCCAGAACCCCGATTTCCGCGTCGAGGGGCACGACCTCGTCCACGACCACGAACTCAAACCGTGGGTCGCCGTGCTCGGCGGCGAGGTCCGCGTGCCCACACTCGAAGGCTCCGCCAAGCTGAAAATCCCCCCCGGCACCCAGAACGGCCAGCGATTCCGCCTCAAGCAGCGCGGCCTCCCGCGCCCCGGCGGCGAGCGAGGCGACCTCTACGTCGCCATCGGCATCGACATCCCCGAAACCGTAACCCCCGACCAGCGCAAGCTATGGGAAAAGCTCGCGGAGCTTGGCTGATGATCATAACCAGCGCACCCCGCGGTTGAATAGCTTGTCTTCGCCCCGGATTCTTCATTGAATTCCGCTCCGTGAAACTCTCTTTCACGGATTCCTTGACGCGGCAGGAATTGACCCGGCGGCGTTTTCTTCGTCTCTCGAGCGCGACCGCGGCGGCCGCTGTATTGCCCAGATTTCTCACGAGCCGGGCGAATGCCGTTCCGTTGCCGCCACGCTCGAAATACATCGAATGGCATAACCTGTCACTGGCGGATCACACGATGGCCTACAACGTATGGTCCGAAAAAGGCTACCAATTGATATCGATTAGCATTTACGGCCAGACGAGTTCGCCGCTTTACGCCGCCGTGATGCGCGCAAAGTCGCCGGGCGACCTGGCCCAGACGCTGTTCAGCAACCTGACTCTGGACGAGCTTGCATTCAATTATGACGGGCAGCTTTCGGCAGGAAACGGGTTGGTCATGCTGGCGGCGACCGGGGACGATCCGCTCTTCGCGGCGGTATACGAGCCTCAAGCAGTCCCGTCCATGGCGCAGTGGGGCCTCACGAACGACGGTCTGGGCGAGACGGGCTCGATTCAATACGCAAACAGCGTCGCGAAGTCGCAGGGGCTCATTCTAAGCTGGGCCGCCAGTTATGGGGCGGCGGGCAGCCCGATGTTTGCAGGCATATGGGTGCCCAATACGGGGAATACGTTGTGGACCAATGATAATGTGCTCGACGACGTGGTCCAATTCGACGCGGTGGCCGACGCCGAAACGGCGGCATGGTGCAGGCCCGCGTTTGTGACACTATCGAATTTCAACACCTATATGTCCCTCTTTACGGCGGACGAGATAGGTCCATGGCGCCTGCACTATGATTTGACGACCACGGAGTACGAGCACGAGTTGGCGACGATGTCTTCGGCCGATTATTTTCCTTATCGCGTCCAGGCGTCAGGCGACACGGCGGCGGCGGCTCAGTTTGCGGCGCTCTTTGTCAAGAGCAGCACGATCGTGAAGAAAAGATTCACGGTGACGGGACCGGTCAAGAATGCGCCAATCGATACGCTGGTGCGGGAAATCATGCAGTCCTATCCGGTGGCGCGCCACGCGTCGCTTTCAATCGTGAATGGAACCAAACTCGTCTACGCATGCGGTTATACGCTTGCGGAGCCGAATTGGCCGATTGCGAAGCCGACGACCTACTTTCGGCTGGCGAGCGGGTCGAAGACGATCGCGGCCCTGGCGATATTCCAACTAATCGAGGCCGGGAAACTAAGCCTGGGCGATACGCTGCAAGGCATACTTAATTTACAGACGCCAACCGGTGGCGCCCCGTCGGCCGAGTTCGCGGAAATAACCATCCAGGAACTTCTCGAGGATACCAGCGGGGTTCAGGATGTCTCACTGGGGGGTGGAATCGCGGCGGCGGAGGCGATAGCCGCGGCCACCGGCAATCCTCTCACGCTGCCGGCGACCCAGCAGATGATGGATAGTTACATCGCCAGCCTCCCGCTGGCGAATACTCCGAATACCCAGCAAACTTATAACAATACCGGTTACTACCTGCTTGGCCGCGTGGTGGCGGAGTTATACGGAACGGCGACGCCGGTGGATGCCTATGTGCCGAATCTGTTCAAGCCCCTGGGGATACGGCGCATCCGCAGCGCGGTCGATCTCATCTCCGGCCAATTGCCGAATGAGGCACGCTATCAAGCCGCGAATAACAACGGGAACGCCCCCTGGGCGCCGGATCTGGAACTTGGGACCAGTGATCAGTCTGTCGCGCAGCCGCTCGTCGCATCCGGCTATGGTGACTACGACCTCGCGCTAAACCAGGGCTGTGCCGGCATGTCCGCGGCCACCACCGACCTCGCGCGCCTCGTCGCGATCATGATAGACCTGAACGACAATCCGGCCCTCAAACGCTCCACGCTCGACACCATGCTCGGCAAGGCGGCCACGCTCTGGCACGATGTTACCTATGACGGCCTCTACAACAACGCGAACGATGCGCGGGCCGGATACGGACTGGATGCGGTTTTGGCTTATTCCGGGGGAAGTTACTATGGTCAAAAAGGCGGACTGATCAATGACGCCGCGAGTGTGCTCGATTTTAATTACCTCGATAACCAATGGGGATTTGTTCTCTGCTTTGGCAGCCCAGCGCAGTTACCCGGCGTATCGCTGCCCGGCACTCCACCTCCCGTCTGGTATCCTGACTTTACATCCATGATGAGCGACGCCATGTCGGCAGGTTTGAAGAAGGACCTCTTTCCCCACTTCGGGATGAGCGCCCTTTGAGAGGCGGTTCGGATCCGATGCTGAGGCGCGTTCGTAATAGCAGGTTATTGGTCTCCGTATTCATCAAGTTCCTGCCGATATCCCCTTCGTATTACCCGAATCCGCTTGCCCTTTGCATCCGCACCGGGAATATCATCCCACACAACCACTCCGTCCCATGAACAGCGATTCGTCTGGCAAAATCCGGCTTCCGTTGGTTCCTCCATCTGTCCGCGGAATTCTCGGCGTCCTCCTCCTCATGGCCGCCCTCCATGGGCAAATGCTGCTTGCCTCCGCGGGGCGCAACCCTGCCGGCCCGGCTACCGGCGCGGGCGGCATCGCGCCATTCATCACCGCCCCGGCAGACGCCGGCTCCAACCCCGATGGCGCCCTGCTTTCATCCACCGACGGCACGTTTTACGGCACGACAAACTTCGAGGATTTCAACTCGGGCAACTTCGGTTCGGTCTTTCATATGGACTCCGGTGGCAATGTCACCGCGCTCACGGTATTCGATGGGTACGACGGGATGTCACCCCATGCGGCGCTGGTCTTCGGCACTGACGGCAACCTTTATGGCACCACCTATTACGGCGCCAACGGTTATACGGACAGCGCCTTTACCGGCTACGGCACCATCTTCATGATCGGCGCCAACGGCGCGAACTTTAACACCCTCTGGTCCTTCACCAGCGGCAGCGATGGCGCAAATCCCGCGGGCAGCTTGGTTCTCGGCGCCGATGGCAATTTCTACGGCACGACCGACTACGGAGGCCAGAACAACTACGGCGTAGTCTTCAAACTCGTCCCCAATGGCGTGAGCTCCCAACTTACTCCGCTCTGGACCTTCTCCGGCGCCGCGGATGGGGCCAGTCCCGAGTCCCTCACCTTGGCCGGCAGCGGAACCTTCTACGGCCTCACCACCAACAACGGCCCCGGCGGATTCGGCACCTTTTTCCAGCTAACCACCACCGGCCCGCAACCTACGCTCACCACCCTCGCCACCTTCAACGGCTACAATGGCTCCTCGCCGGGCTCGCTCATTGCCGGGCCGGGAGGCAACTATTACGGCGTCACCGGCGCGGGCGGGCCCCACGGCTTCGGTACCATCTTTACGGTGACCCCTGCCGGCCAGTTGACCACGCTCTTCGCATTCGATGGCGCCAACGGCGCGGAACCCAACTGCCTCATCCTGGGAAGCGACGGCAATTTCTACGGTACCACATCCGTCGGCGGCCCGGCCAACGGAGGCACCTTTTTCACGATGACTCCGGCCGGCAAACTCACCACCCTGCACAGCTTCAGTCCCACCACCGGCGAGATTTGGGCCGCCGGCCCGCTCATCGAGGGACTCGACCACACCTTCTATGGCATTGACTATGGGGCCGGAGCCACGGGCGGCGGCGACATCTTCGACCTCGCGGTGACCGGCAAAAAAGTAAAGCTGGTCGACATGGCCGATTTCACGCAGCAGTACCCTTTCATGTCCATTGCCGCCGTCCGGGCTGTCAATGTGACCGGGCACACCGCCACCGTCGAAGGCATTATCAACCCCAACACCGTGGATACCGATGCGCAATTTGAAATAAGCACCGACGACTCGCAAAACGCCGGCCACTATGTCGGCGCCGTCTACTCCAATGACATCGACGTTGGCAACGGCCACCGGGGATTCCTTTTCAAGGCGAGATTCACCGGCCTTCAGGAGTCCACGACTTACTACTTCCAGTTGGATACGTCGAACGTGAATGATTACTTCTATAACTCCCCCGGGCCCGCTTTCAGTACGCCCGGTCGGCCCACCATCGTTTACGGCACGCCCACCTCCGTTACCTCCCAGAGTGCAACCGTCAATGGAGAAGTCAACCCTCGCGCCCACTCAACCACCGCTTACTTTGAATACGGCCCCACGATCTCTTACGGCAGCAAATCACCCAAGGTGAAAATCGGCAATGGCATAGTCGCCTATCCACTTACATTCAACATCACCGGCCTCTCCCCGGACACCGAATACCACTATCGCATCGTCGCAAAAAGCGACCTCGGCACGGTCAACGGCCCCGACCAGGTATTCATCACTTCCCCATAGAGCGTTAAAACGGTTTTCGTTTAATCTGCCGCAGATTCGCCGGGGCCAACGGCCCCTCATTCAACAGCCCAGCCACAGTTGCGCAGGCAACTGGGGCTGGGTAGCCTTGCCAGCAGACGCCAAGCGCCATCGGCGCGAAACCAGTTGCGTCAAATCAAATAGAAGATGCATCTAGGGCGTTTCAAGTTGAAGCTTAGCCGCTGCCGCCTTACCCGCGCGCCAGCGTGTACTCGCGCTTACTCTTTAACATGTGAACCCGCCGTCGCGATTTCCATCACCGGATATTCACATTTGCGACGGGCTGATAAGCGCTGCTTCCTCCTATCCGCTTCGCGATCTCCTGCATCTGACCCGCCACCTCAGCCAGGTGCGTCGTCAGCGCCTCAATTTGCTTCTGCTGATCGGCAATGGTCTGATCCTGCGCCGCAAACCGCTTTTCCTGACCGGCAATTCTCTCGCCCTGAGCGGTAAGTGCCGTAGCCTGCTCGAGCACCCGCTGATGCTCCTTGAGGAATTCGTTCAGCAGCATGGCGTTCACCTGCTCATAGCGGACCGTTTGGATTTGTCCCTTTTCGTCGCGGACCACGAGGCTGGGACAGACTTTATCCACATCTTCGGCAACCAGGCCAAACTGCTGGATGCCCTTGGGATCGTATTGCGGCTTGTATTTGAAGATTACCGGCTTGAGTTCCAGCAATACGCTGCTCGAGTCGCCCATCGGAGCGATATCGGTTTTGAAACGGCGGGAAGACGTTTCCGTGCCGAGTTGGCCATCGCTAAGCACATACACGGCCGCGCCCCCGGAGATGATGGCTCCGGTGCCACTAATGCCGGCTACGAACGCCCGCGTTTGTATGCCTTGACCACCGATTCGTGTTGTCGCATTCTCTGTGTCGCCACTCGGACCGCCGCCGACGTATATGTTGTTATCGCCACTAGTAAGGGTGGATCCGGCGTATTCTCCGATCGCGATATTGTTCTCGCCAGTAAGGCCCCGATCATTACCAAGGGCGCTATAGCCAACCGCCGTGTTACCTCCTCCTCCGTCGAGTATGTCTCCGCCGTAGACATGGACAAGGGCAAGATCCCCAATGGCAACATTGAACCCCCCCGAGCTATCCGATACCATCGCACCGGCGCCGACCGCGGTGTCCCAACCATTTACGGAATTTTCTGTCTCTAGTGCGTCATAGCCTACAGCCACGTCGTACCCTTGATCGGAGGAGGCACTGTCAGGTCCAGGATACTGAGACACTGTCTGAAGCGCCTCGTAACCAACAGCCGTATTCCCATCGTCATCGCTGTAATCGGCGGAAATTGCGTCTGAACCAATGGCCACATCGGATGATCCCCCGCTGTAGAGAATCTCCGTCCAGTGATCAGGATTAGTTGATGGCGTCAACCGGTCTGCCCGGTCGGAAAGCGCCTCATAGAGATTTCCCTGGAAGTTGACAATATCGCCTGCACCGTACCTGGCATCAGGCGAATAAACGCCGGCATATCTTAGTGCCGGAGGAGCCGCGTCACAAACGGGCGCGATAAATGCAGCGCCGATAATCAGGCAAACAAGGACGACTGGGCGTGTAGTTTTCATGAATGTTTTATCTGGTTTTTTGCTGAACTGTCCGATGAGTGTGATGGATGGTGGATAGTAGGGTTGGTGCGAATGAAATCCGAAGTCATGGCTCCGAAGCGATTTTCTTTTAAATAACCGAGCCGGTTAATGGTTTCAATCGGGAATTCCCAGATAGATCGCTGTTCATAGGCCGGTGGGCGTGAGCGCGGCAATTTCAGTCGACCTCCCCATGGTAATCGGCATCGACATCTCGCTTGCTCACGCCCTGCTTTGTCCAAAAGAATCGTTTTCGTCCACGTTATTTCGAGCCGAATGACGCTTTCTCAATCAGCAATCTCACATCAGCAATCATCAATTCTTCCCCCCCCACCCGCCCAATCAACTCCGCCAGCACCACCCGCTCATCCAACCCCGTAGTCACCAGGCGCACATTTGCCGCCAGGCACGCCTCCAGCAACTCCCGCAACTCCCGCGTCTCAAACTTCTTCGCGTGCACCGCCGCCAGTCCCAGCGCGTAGGCATTGATCGTCCCATCCTTCTTTCGCGGCAGATGCTCGGTCGCCTCCGGCGGCAGGCTATTGAGCGCACTGTTGAAAAACCACGGCTGCTGCGGCGGACGCAGCCGATGCCGCTCCATCAAATCCTTCACCAGCAACAGGCTTCTCACCGTCGGCACAATCGCCACCAGCAAAATCCCGACGCCGGTTTCCCCTTGCTTGAGCAATTGTTCGATGAGCGCAAAACAGCGCCCTGTCTCGCGCGCAGCCATCGCATTTCCCAACTCAAAAATCACACTCGCCCGGCTCGACGAAACCAGCCCCCGCACATCTTCGACGGTCGCCTCCCGCCGCCCCTTCCCGAGAAACAAATCGATCTTCTCCAATTCATTCTCCACCTGCCGCGAATCCGGCCCCGTCTGCATCGCCAGTAACTCAACCGCCTCCGCGCTCATCCGCAGCCCGCGCGCCCGCGCCCGCGCCTGGATCATCCCGCCCGCCGCTTCCTCCCATCCGCTCCGCGTCGCATCCGGTTTGTCGAAAACCTCGACTTCCCCCAGCTTTCCCAGCGCCTTGTAAAACGACCGCCGCTTGTCCGGTTCGATTGCGCTCAGCAAAAATTTCACCCCGTCCGGCAGCCCCTCCGAAAGCGTCTCCTGGAGCCGTTCCAGCGCCTCCGTCACCGCCGCCGAGCGCCCCTGCACGGTATCCGCGAGGAAGTTTGCGCTCTTCAACCAGACCAGCTTTTCCCCGCCGAAAAATGGCAGCGTCAGCAGCGTCTGGCGCGTTTCATCGATGCGCGCCGCCGCGTCGCCCGCGTTGTCCGCCGTGCCGTCGATGATGTCGCGCCCAAACTCCCCCGCGTCCGGCCCGGCCATTTCGCCCGCCAGTTCCGTCGCGCGCCGTTTCACCTCGGCCTCGTCGGAACCGGCCACCACGCGGATGACGGACTTCTTTCCGGCGGCGGGAGCGGCTTTCGTTTTTTTCGGGGCGGGCATGGCTGGAAAACTTTTTAAACTGCTATTTGCTGAATATCGCGAATCTTCGCAAAAAATCGTCATACGATGCCAGCTTGTCCGGGTAAACCGATAGCAGCGCATCCTTGAGCGACGCGCCATTGGTGACCGCGGCGGTGAATTGTGTAAAGCGATCCTTTGGCAGTTCGGTCATGATGAAGCGGATCAGTTTTTCCGAAGTCTCGTAAAGCTGCGCCACCTGCACCGGGTCCTGCGGATAAACCTTCATCTGCTGCAACTGGTCGAGCGACAACCCCGCGAAAGTCAGCGTGTGCTCGTGCGCCTGGATCGGTTGCCCCATCCGCGCCGACACGCTCGCCGCCCCCATGTATTCGGCGAAACCCTCATTCAGCCACAGCGGCCATCGTACGTTCGGGTAGAGCCGCGCCACCACCGCGTGCGTGGTTTCGTGCGCCAGCACGCGCGAGTCGAATGGCACGCCCGTTTCCGTGTTGCGCAGGCTGAGGAAAAGATTGTCCCCGTGCGCGAAGCTCGCGGCCCACTGCGGGATATTCGGCGCCTGCGACAGGAAATTCTTCCAGTCGTTCTGGTCCTCAAAGATAAAGACGTGCGACTTGCGGCTGTACTGCTCCTTGGTCGCCCCGAGCGAATGCGCCACGAACCAAAGGTCGTACTCGACCTCGCGCGCCACTTTCTTCGCCTCGGTGACGCGCCGGTAGTGGAGGATGAAATTCTCCGTCTCGGCGTGCTTCCATTCCTCCGGGCGGATCGCGAGCGCCGCCTGTCCCAGCGCGTCATAAGTCTGGTCGGAGAGTTGGTTGAACGGTTTCTCCACCAGCGGGATGTCATCCGGCGGCTGGCCATTGGGCGTGGCATTCGGATTGTCCAGGTCGTCGAAGCCCTGGAACGGAGTCGCCGCGGTCCGTGGGGCCGGTGGCGGCGCGGGCGAGGCAAACGGCCATTGCGCGCGCCCCACAGACGTCAGCAGCGCCGCCAGCGCCAGGCTAATTGCTGCCGGCCAGCGGCTGAAACGCGCTTTCGGCGTACTGCGCAAAATCGTGATCCAGGTCATCCATGCTCGAGAACCGGTTCGGGAATCCCTTATCGAGCGCCGCCTGGAACGTGCTCCCGCGCGACATCGCATCCAGGAAGGTGATGAATCCCTCCTCGCTCTGGGCGCGCAAATACGCCACCAGCTTCTCCGATTCCTCGTAAAAAATTGAAACCTGGACGACATCATCGGGGTAGGTCACGGCGGAAGTGAGGCTCGCAATCGGCATATAATTGGACGCCGTCAGCACCGCCGAATGGGGCTTCGAATTATAACCCTGCGTCCGCTCCAAACCAGCGTAAAACCGAATCGACGAATTCTCGGCGTACCCTTCGTTGAGCCACAGCGGGATCGCCGCGCCGAAAAACCGGTACAGGACCAGGTGCGCCGTCTCGTGCCCCAGCGAGCGCCCCTCGAATTTGAACGCCGGGTTGCGCACGATGAAGAGGTTCCCCTGCGAATGGATGCCGCCCGTCCACGGATCGAGCTGCGCCTTGCCCTGGAAGGCATGCCAGTCATCCGCGTTCTCAAAGATATAGACATTCGACTTCCCCTCCCAAGCCGAGGGATCCCGGTGCAATTCCCCCGAGATCGCATTGTAATAAAACTCGAGTTCCGCCGCCGCGCGCGCCGCGACGAAATTGTGGAAGAAATGGAGGATGAAATGCTGCGTCTCCGCGTGTTTCCATTCCGTGGGCCGAACCGCCAGGGCCGCCTGGCCCAGCGCGGTATTGTCCGGCTGGCTGAGCTGGGAAAGGGGGACCTCGGTGAGGGCGCCGGGGTCATCCTGGGCGGCCAGCAGGCCGGGAAACGCCAGGAAAAGGGCGAGAAAAAGGGGCAAATAACGGTGCATTTGGGCTAAAAAGGCGCAGGAAATGGGCCTTTTTCGGCGGTTTTTTGAGCCCGGATCAGGGGTTTACCCCTCGTTTTCCAGTTTGCGCCCGGGGTCGCCGCTGCTTAATCTGACAGCACCGCCATAAATTCCAGATTCCAAAAAATGCCGTTCCATCCAGCCCTCATCCCGTCCGCCCTTCGCCCGATTGCAGAGAAAGTCGAGGCGGGCGGGCGCATCTCCGATGAGGACGCCGTCCAGCTTTATCGCTCGAACGACCTCAATGCCGTCGGGGCCATCGCCAACATCATCCGGGAGCGCAAGAACGGCAACGTGGCGACCTACATCCTCAACCGGTACATCAATTATTCCAACATCTGCATTCTCACCTGCCAGTTTTGCGCGTTTGGCGCGCGCAAACGCGACCCGCACGCGTTCGAATATGCCATCCCGGAAATAGTCCAGGCGGTTCGCGAGGGGCTCGAGGAGGGAATCACGGAGGTCCACATGGTCGGCGGGCTGCACCCGACGCTGACGAAGGATTGGTACATCGAATTGCTGACTTCGCTGCGGGCGCTCGACCCGGCGCTGAAGATCAAGGCCTTTACCGCGATTGAAGTTCGCCACCTGGCCGAGCGGGTTTTCAAGCTCCCCATCCAGGAGACGCTCGAGACTCTGCGGGCCGCGGGGCTCGACGCCATTACCGGCGGCGGCGCCGAGATTTTTGACCAGGGGGTCCGGGACAGGATTTGCCGCGGCAAGGAGAACGCGGAGGAATGGCTGGACGTTCACCGCACCTGGCATCGGATGGGCCAGCGGAGCACCTGCACCATGCTCTACGGACACGTCGAGACGGTCGAGCAGCGGGTCGATCACCTGCGCCGGCTGCGCGAGTTGCAGGACGAGACGGGCGGCTTTACCGGGTTCATCCCTTTCGCGTTCGTGCCGGAGACCACCGAGATGGCGCACATCAGGCCGGCCTCGGCATTCGAGGAGTTGCGCAACCTTGCCGTCTCCCGCATTTACCTCGATAACATCGACCATATTACCGGTTATTGGGTTGCGCTCGGGCTGCCGCTGGCGGCCATCGCGCTCAACTACGGCGTCGATGACCTGCACGGCACCATTGTCGTCGAAAAGATTTTCCACATGGCAGGAGCCAGAACCCCCCAGCGCCAGTACGTCGAAACGTTGGAGAAGGCGATTCGCGAAGCCGGCCGGGAGCCGATGCAGCGGAACACCTATTATGAACGTGTCGTACCCGGCACCCACAAAGTCGTCCGGCCCGGAGCCGCGCGCGAACTAGCCTGCGCGTGAGTCCCTTTGCCGCCCTTCACGGGCTGCGCGTAGGCTGCGTGCAGTACCTCAACGCATTGCCGCTCATCGTTCCGTACGATGGGGAGGTGATCTTCAAACATCCGGCCCACCTTGCGGACATGCTGGCGGACGGGGAGATCGACGTGGCGCTGGTGCCTGCGTACCAGGCGCTGCGGCAGCCGGGTTTTCCCATCGTGGACGGCGTTTCCATCGCGTCGCGCGGGGCGGTGTATTCGGTATTCATGGCTTACCGCGGGTTGCTCAAGGATGTGCGCACCGTCGCGCTCGACCCGGCCTCGCGGACTTCGAACAACCTGCTGCGATGCATGCTGGCGGAATTCCACGGGATGCATCCGGCGTACAAGTTCGCCGAGGAATGCACCGTCGCCAACGAGCACGGGCTGCTGCTGATCGGCAACCAGGCAATGCGCTTTCGCGAACATCCGCACGGGGACATCGAATACCTGGACCTCGGCCAGGAATGGCTGGCGCATACCGGGTTGCCGTTTGTGTATGCGGTCTGGCAGTTGCGTCCGGAGATCGCGCATCGCGAGGCGGTGGCCGACGCGCTACGGGCGGTCAAGCAGGCCGGTGTGGGCCGGGTCCGGGAGATCGGGCGGCTGCAAAAGGATTTCGACCCGGCATTCGCCGAGCAATACCTGACGAACCATGTAAGGTTCGACCTCGGGCCGGATGAAAAGGCCGGGCTGGCGCGGTTTCAGTGCCTGCTGGAGAAGCACGGGCTGCTCGAGGGCGGGGCGGGGACGCCGCATTTCGTGTAAGAGGAGGTGCTAGCACCCGAGCAGCCGGTCATATTCGTCGTGCGGCCCGATCCAAAACCACTCGGCCTCGTCGCCGTGGACCCTGGCCAGCGCGCGGAAGCCGTCGCCGACACGAACCGACCAAAACGCGCCCACCTTCTTGAAGTGCAGACGCGGATGGTTTGGGTCGCGCAGCCAAAGCTGGAATCGCTCGCGCGCGAGCCGGCGAATTGGCGGCGGGAGCTTGCGCAGCCGCCTACGAAAGCTCGGGGTTGTCGAGGACTTCATCGAGCGGCGCCTTCGGCTGATCGCCCTCCTCGCGTATCAACCGCGAATAAAGGCGATCCAGATTGCCGTTCTGGGCGTCCTCTTCGATTTGGCGATCCCACTGCGTTGCGTCCCGTTCGTTCAGCTTGTGCAGCAACTGGCGAAACTCCGGAGGCGGGAGTTTCGCGATGGCTTCTTCGATCTCGGCCAGCGTGCTCACGGGGAGCAATTTAAGCCTTTCATCGGGGCGATTGCAAGAATGGGGGAGCGCATGAACGCGAAAAATAGGGGAGGCGGTGGCCGACGCGCTGCGGGCGGTCAAGCAGGCCGGGGTGGGCCGGGTCCGGGAGATCGGTCGGCTGCAAAAGGATTTCGACCCGGCGTTTGCCGAGCAATATCTGACGAACCATGTAAGATTCGACCTCGGGCCGGATGAAAAGGCCGGGCTGGCGCGGTTTCAGTGTTTGCTGCAGAAGCATGGGCTGCTCGATACCGATCATTCTTGAGTTTACGCTGCCAGGTCGATGCTGTATAAACTCAATCCTTCCCAAGTCCCGAGGGTGTTCTCGAAAATGAATCGCATCTATCAAGGCCGCGTCACGCGCGTGGAACTCCCGAACGCTAGGCGGCACCGCGAGTTGTTTAAGGAGCGGTGAATTTCAACTGAGGAAAAAATATGGCGAGCGAACTCTATCGCACTTACGAGGTCCTCGTTGAGGAGAGTATTCATCCCGACCACCAAAAGCGGGCGAAGGGCAAGACGACCAAGCCGTCGCGTTTCAACAAGGAGATTGATGGCGCGTTGCGGGACACGCACATGATTTTTCAGGATGCGGTGTGCTACAACACGCTTTGCTTCGCGGGGTTGGCGGGAATGGAACAACAAAGGAGCGGCGATCGGAAGGGCGAATTGCTCAATCCGCTTTGGGAACATCTCACGACGCCAGCGGCGAAGGGCGGCATCAACGAGGAGACGGAGCGGGTGATTCGCCGGCTCGCCACGCACTACGCGCCGCTCAAAGACGTGAAGACGGCGGAAGAATTCTTGAACTGCGTGTATTCCGCGCCGCTGCAAATCCACGAGGGCATGAAGGACGCGGAGCGGCAGGCGGTCCTAGCATTGCGGGCGAAGTGCTACCGCATCTTGGAGATGTTCGGCGCGCCGGCGAAGGAAGGCGGCAGGCAGGAGTGCGCGGATATGTCGGCGTTTGCCAATACTTGGGCGGGGCTTACATCGAAGCCCGAAAGCGACACGGAGATTCCGGGCAACCTCGCTTACGACCGCGTTTGTCGGGAATTGAAGCAAACGCTCAAAGACGAACTCGGCGCCGAGGAAGCGGGGTCAATTTTGGAGGAAACACTCTTGCGGTATTCCACGAAGGCCGAGGAACGGAACAAGGCGGACTGCGAGCAAAAGTATTTAGAGGAACTTGAGGCGCTGAAAACGGCAGTGGCCGATGCGGCCAATGCTGATGGATCGAATCCAGATCGCGCGGCAAATTTGAAAAAGGCGAGTGCCGCCTTGGAGAAACACGAAAAAGGAAAGGTGAAGTTTGAGACTGAGTTTTTTGCCAATCGCCGCAAAAGCCTCGTGCGCGCTGTGAATTCGGCGCTGGCAAAGCCATTCGCATCGGGAAATGCCTCGGATGTCGGATTGACAGAGGAGCAATTCGAGACCGCCAAGACTGAAATCGCTGCGCTCGCCAACACTGCGGAGACGACTGCGAAGCCCCACATCCGGCTCCACTACAAAGGCGGGAATCCCGGACTGTTTGAAAAGGCGATGTTTCGTTACTGGCTCTTGCGGGACCACGAGGACGAGATGGTGCGGTGTGCGGCTCTCGCCGACTTCCGCAAGTTCATCAAGGAGGACAAACCGGACGCAGAGCCGACACTCGATGGCGTCCACATTGCCAGGATGCCGTTTCGGTCCGACGACAAAGATAAAGACGTGAACTTCGCGTTTCCGCTATTCGGAAAAAAATGCCTTGGCATCGAAACCATCCATAGTTCGCCCGATTGGGATTTCGACAAGACGGCCTTCGCAACGGCAGCGGAGGACGTATTCAAATACAAAATCCGCACCGATGCTCGGAAGGCGCGAGTGATGAGGCTTCTCGGCGTTGTTCAGGCATACGAGACCGGCGGAAACTCATTTCCGGCAGAGGAAAGCCCTACAGGAAAGAAGTTGACTATTCGCGGGATGGTTGGCGATCTGAGGTGGAAGTGCGAGGAGGAAAACAAAAAGGGCATCGTGCAGCTGCTCGCGGGGATGAGCGGCGACAAGACGATCAACAGCTACGGCTTGCGTGAGGGCACCATCGGCGGGTGGGCGGAGGTGAGGAAAAGTTTTCTGTCGTTGCATCGGAAAGCACGTGGGGAAAACGGTGAAGTGCCGGACGAAAGCGACTTGGTAGCGAAGCTGACCGATGCCGTTGACAAAGAGATGGAGGCGAATCGGCAGGGGTTTGGGAGCGCCGATTTTTTCCACGAGCTATGCGAACCCGCTTACTGGCATCTGTGGCTGGACGATCAAAAAGACAAAGACGGTAAGGTCATTCGGAAATACGAATCCCACGGAGTGAGAGACTTCATCCCGCACTACGTCAGCTACTGCGAATGGCGTGAAGAATTGGTCGGCTTGTTCATCAAGGAGGACGGCAGTGAATTGGAGCGGGAAAGCACTCTGTCCGCTGAGGAGATGGCGAGGCTGGCCAAGAAAGCCATATGCTACACTTGGCCCGGCCTTTTGAACCGCCACAAGGAGCCGAGCTACCGCTACTACGATTTCGCGGGTGAACTGAATATAGCATTCGAGTTCAAGAGCCTCTTTCGCCGCATCTGTGCAAAGGACAAGGACGGGAAGGCGACGCATGTCATTGAACGATACGAAAAGCTCACTGGTGACGCAGCCAAGGTCACGCTCGCGGCCCGGCGGTTGAAACGGGACAAGATTATCAATAAAGACACGGGAAACAGTGTGGATGCGCTCTGGTGTCCGCCGTTGATTCTAGCCGGAGAGGAAACGCCAACAGCGCAGGACCGTCCGAGGGCAGGGAAATACGACGACGCGAAAAAGAAAACGTGGGCGGAGAATAAGGACGCAGAGGTCAGCTTCTCGCTCATTGCTTCGCCACTCAAAGACGACCTATGGATGAGCTTTGCTGGCGATTCGTTTGCCACAGCGCCGGTGGCGGAGCCCGTCCATCTCACCGTCTCATTCAAGATCGAAGCAAACGCGCTCGCCACGCTTCAAAACGAAGGCGTCCATTTTGCGGGTGGGTCCACGAAGGGTGTTGATGAGGAAGACGAGAAACGGAAGTTCCTCCGCTGGCCGGTGGACATCGAGAGCGACAAGCAGGCGGCGAAGGACGCAGCGGAGAAGGCGAAGCGGGAAGCCAGGGAAAAGGGCGAGACTACCGCGAAGAAGCCCGATAAGAAAGTCGATGTTGCGCCGGGCAAGCTGTGGTGCGCGGTTGACGGCGGTTTTCTGGTCAAGGAAAGCCGCTACAGCAAAGCGGAGAAGACGAAGCGCGTGCCCGACTTCCACGTTCTCTCGATTGATCTCGGCAATCGCTTCGCAGCGGCGTTCACGCGCCTGCGGGTTCATGCCGAGGCGAGCGGCGGGGGACGTGTCATTTCCGCCGACGGCCCCGTCATCAAGGCGGAGTTGACTCGTGAAGGGACGCTGCGATTGCAGGGCGAGGACGCCGACGCCTGGCAGATAGTGACGGAGAAGAATCAAAAATATATCGCAGAAAAATTGCAGAAGCGAAAAGTTGAGCGCGGTACCGTCATCGGAGCATACGAACTCATGGATGAGCCGTATGGAAATCAGGGGCGCGGGCGGTATCCGAATCCCAAGCTCGGTGAGTATGAGATATTCAAAGACCTTGCCACTCGCCTCGTGCCGGCGACATCGCTCTCTCTCGCCGGGACTGAGAAGCAGACGTATCCCGAACTGGGCGATCACCTCGGCTTTCGCCTGAAGCGGCGCATTGGTCGGCTTCGCACGCTGTTCAATCTCGTATGGCGGCTGTGCGGAAAGCACGAGAGAGACAACCCCACCGGCAAGCACGACAAACCGCGCACTGAAAAGGACTGGGCTTTCCACCGGCGGATGGGCGTCGAGACGCTGGCGCGCTCGGCGTTCCCGAAACGTCCACGACAACCGGGCGAGGAAGAGGAACCCGGCGACAAGAGTCTCCGCACCGCGCTTGCGACAGGTGAGCAGTGGCAAAGGCTGAAAGACAGCGGGTTGCTGGGCAGCCTCAAAGGCGCTGCGGAGAATAAGCGGAGGACGGACTTGGAAGCCGCGTTTAAGGATGCCGAGATTTGGAAATGGGATGCGCTTGCTGACGCGGTGAAGAAGCAGATTGGCGATTCCATGGAAGGAGAGGACGCTCTCGACAAATTGCTCGTTGCGGTCATCGAGTTTTGCATGCCGCTGCGCGGGCGGCACTGGCGGTGGAATTATGTCCCGAATGGCGAACGCCTTTCGTGGACGGATCGCGATTCGGCTCCAGACTGGAAACCGAACATCATGGGGATGCGCGGGCTTTCCATGAAGCGGCTGGAGCAAATCCTCAATCTCCGCCAGCGATGCCAGAGTTTTGCGAAGCTGGAAACCCGCTACCACGGGCCTTACAAAGCTGGGGACTTCAACCCGCCGGATTCAACCCGCGACGAATTGGCGGACTGCTGCCCGCTGTTGCTGGAACGCAGCAATCGCATCCGCGAGCAGCGGGTGGATCAGACGGCGCATCTCATCCTCGCGGAAGCTCTCGGAATGGAGTTGAAGAATCCGGCGGAGGTCGCGGACAAGAAAACGCGCAAGGCTGAAGTGGATTTGCACGGTGAGTATCAGCGGAGGAAGGACAAGAACGGGAAGGCGTATCCCCGCTGCTCCGTCATCGTGCTGGAGAACTTGGAGCGATACCAAACGAGCCAGGAACGGACGAAGATGGAAAACTCGCGCCTGATGAAGTGGGCGCATCGAGCCATCATCGAGAAGCTGGAGGATATGTGCCGGCCTTTCGGCATCACGCTGATGCTCGTGGATCCAGCGTTCTCCTCGCACTTCGACTCGCGCACCGGGCTGCCGGGCGTGCGGGTGAATCAAATCTCTCCAGGTTTTGAGAACGAGTATCCCTACAATCGGTGGATCGAGGGGAAGACCAAAGCGGGTGGGGAAACGCAGCTTGCGAAGGACATCAAGGCGCTCGCGAAGACTTTCGCGGAGCACCCCGAATACAAAGGCGAGTTGGTTCTGGCGGTGGAAGGAGGGAAGGAGTTCGTGCCAGTGGCCGCTCCTCCATCCGGCAACGATGGCCCGATCAACGCGGACATTTGCGCCGCTGGGAACATCGGGCTTCGTGGTATTGCCGACCCGCAGCGATGGGATGTCTTTCCGCGCCTCCGCACCACAAAGATTTCCGAGATGGAAGTTCGTGTCACAAACTGGCGAGGTTGGTTCGGGAAGTTCGCGAAAGACGCGGACGAGCGAAGGATGCGGGAGATTGCGGCGGCGGGTGATTCGCCCGAGTCTGCGAAAATCGCTGATGCCGCGGAACAGACGGATTCCCAATCGAGCCAGTCGTCAGAGTATCCGCCATTTTTTATCGAGCATCCTGATTTTCCCCGATTGCAAGATGGGGATTGGCTGGCAATGTCGGCTTACCAATTTGAGCAGTATGGAAAGCCGTTGCGCGCCTTTCCGCAAGGAGCCTATCTCAAGCGGGTGGAGCAGCTTTGCGGAGACCGCATCAAGGAAATTAACCGCGCTCGCTTTCAAAATCAGAATCGCGAAGACGACAACATTCCTTAACCTACCCACCAATATGCGAATCCACCGTTCATCCCGTTCCCGTCCGCGTCCTGTGGCAAAGACAGATACCAACCAAGCGGAACTGCCATTGGCTGCAATGAAGGAGAAGATTGCGGCGGCAGTGGAAGTGGCGTTTAAGCCGAGAGTAGAGGGCATCGTGCAGTCGATGCAAGAGGCAGAGGTTGGGACAAGAGGGAGAGGGTTGGCGGGCGAGTCGCCGTCCGTGCCTGTGCCCGTCGTGTCCGGGGAAGGCATCGACGTCACGATGCCTTCCAGCGAGGAGCCGCCGCCGCTGATGCCGGTTCGGCGCTTGCAAAACTACGCCTTTTGTCCACGACAGTTTTATTTCCAGTGGGTCGAAAATGTTTTCCTCGAAAACGCCGATACCGTGGAAGGCTCGGCGGTGCATCGGCAGGTGGACAAGCCGTCCGCATTGCCAGAAGACCCGAAAGAATTGGAGCTGCCGGAGGGCGCGCGGTTGCGGAGCCTCCAGCTCGAAAGTGAAACACTGGGCCTTGTGGGGAAGATCGATGTTTGCGAAGGCACGGGCGAAGGGATCGAGGTGTCCGCTCGATGAAACGAGATTTCAGCAGTTGAGGGCTTCGCTCGAATCGCTGATTAATCGAGACGAAGACCAGGTGCTTTTTGTTACCTTGGGACCGGAATCTGGGGATGCCTCCTTAAGGATCGATGCGATCGGTCGTCCATACACGCAGCGCTCGCGAGTGGTTGTGGTTTGAATTTGGGCTTGCGTTGAGCAAGGCTTCGGGTGTGCGATGACTTCTGGCAACCGTAAGGCTCTGCCAACGACCACCTCTCTTCCGCCATTGGAGAAGCATGCTCTTTGACTTCGCGAGTGCAGCGGTGCGAGACACGCCTTGTGCTTGTGCTCGCGCGCCTGTGCTGACGGGCCTTCCCGGGCAGTGCAACGCAGCGACGCGGCAATTATTTCGTGGAATATGCGATGGCACTCGCTGGAGGCTGCTGAAGTTCTTGGTTTTTAGGTACTTCCTGCGAGCGCAAACCCACCTCCGCGGCAAACGCCGCCGCCGGCGCGAACGAAGTGAGCGTGAGGCGGCAGCGCCGAGTTGCGGGAAAATTCCAGCGCCGTGTTGCCGCCGCCGGCGCGAACGAAGTGAGCGTGAGGCGGCAGCAACGTATGGAGGCTCGAGCCAGAGCGTCGTACGGCCGCCGCCGGCGCGAACGAAGTGAGCGTGAGGCGGTTCCAGGTGCAGGACATCCATCAACTGCTTGGCGCCGCCGCCGGCGCGAACGAAGTGAGCGTGAGGCGGAGGGTGGCAAGGAGGGCATGGACGCCTTGGAAGCCGCCGCCGCCGGCGCGAACGAAGTGAGCGTGAGGCGGAGGAACTCGTTGCGGTCATCCGTCAGGGCGTCGGGCCGCCGCCGGCGCGAACGAAGTGAGCGTGAGGCGGTTCGCGCGCTCGGCATAGACCTGGTGATAACGTGCGGCCGCCGCCGGCGCGAACGAAGTGAGCGTGAGGCGGCAGTCGAAGGCCGGTTGGCCTTGGGTTTCGGCGTAGCCGCCGCCGGCGCGAACGAAGTGAGCGTGAGGCGGGACAACTGGGACAAGCTGCCGCCGCATGACACGTTTGCCGCCGCCGGCGCGAACGAAGTGAGCGTGAGGCGGTGCGTAGGTTTTGTCCATCGTTAGGTCTCTTTCTCGCCGCCGCCGGCGCGAACGAAGTGAGCGTGAGGCGGCATTGCCGCCGGCGGCGCTCCCTGGCCGCACCCGGCCGCCGCCGGCGCGGCAAATTAAAACAGTTTCTCTTCAGTTTGCCGGGTTTTGGCGGGGAGGGGAAGAATATGGGCATCGAAATGCGCTGCGCTTTTCGATGTGGGCACGGCGGTTGATTGGCAGCGGGGTGCGGAATCATTTTTTGCGGGCCGGCTTGATTTGTACTTTTTGGGCCGCCGTGCCTTTATTTGAAGGCGGGGCGTCTCCCCGCACCCCACCCAGGGGATATTATCCCCTGGGAACCCCGGCGCAAAGATTTGCTTCAAAAGGGCGGGCAAATTCTAAATGCTTGGCGTTGATGGTTGTTACCTTTGGCGAAATCATGATGCGGCTGGCTACGCCCGGCTTCCTGCGCTTTTCCCAGGCGCCCCACCTGGAACTGACCTACGGCGGGGGCGAGGCGAACGTGGCGGTCTCGCTGGCCAATTACGGGGTCGAGACGGAATTCGTGACGCGGCTGCCGAAGAACGATATGGCGCAGCGGGCGATCAACGAGCTGCGGGGGCTGGGCGTGGGGACGAGGCATATCGTGCGGGGCGGAGAGCGGATGGGCGTTTATTTTTTGGAAAGCGGGGCGAGCCAGCGGGCGTCGAAGGTGACGTATGACCGGGCGCATTCGGCCATCGCGGAGATCAGGCCGGGCGAGGTGGATTGGGAGAAGGTGTTCGCGGGGGCGAAATGGTTTCACTGGACCGGGATCACGCCGGCGCTGAGTGAATCGGCCGCGGCGGTGACGCGGGAGGCGTGCGAGGCGGCGAGGAAGCAGGGGCTGACGATTTCGGCGGACCTGAATTATCGCAAGAAGCTGTGGTCGCGCGAGAAAGCGTCGGAGGTGATGGGGGGGCTGATGGAGTACGTGGATATTTGCATCGCGAACGAGGAGGACGCGGAGAGCGTGTTCGGGATCAAGGGGGCGGCGGTGGAGACGGGGCAGATCGAGCAGGGGCAATACGAGGATGTGGCGCGGCAATTGACGGAGCGGTTCCATTTCAAGCAGGTGGCGATCACGCTGCGGGAGAGTTTTTCGGCTAGCCACAATGGCTGGAGCGCCATGCTGCATACGGGGGGAAGGAGCTGGTTTTCGCGCCGGTATGACATCACGATCATCGATCGCGTGGGCGGGGGCGATTCGTTCGCGGGCGGGCTGATTTACGCGCTGCTGCGCGGGGATGGGCCGGAAAGGGCCATCGAGTTCGCGGTGGCGGCGAGCTGCCTGAAGCATTCGGTTTGCGGCGATTACAACCGGGTGACGCTGGCGGAGGTGGAGGCGCTGGCCGGGGGGGACGCGAGCGGGCGGGTGCAGCGGTGATTTTGCGGGGCCAATCTTCCCCTTGCCTGAGGGGGCTCTGGCGTGGATAGTGGCCGGCTCCAAATCCCTCTTTTTTCCCATGGCACTCGCAAATGATCTCCGCAAAGGCATGGCCATCCGTTACAACGGCAACCCTGCGATCGTCCTTGAAGTCCAGCATCGCACGCCGGGCAACCTGCGGGCGTTCGTGCAGGCCATCATCCGCTACATCAACACGGGCAAGAGCGCCGACGTGCGGTTTGGGTCGACGGACAAGGTGGACACGGTGGATGTGAGCCGGTCGCAGCTCGAGTTCTCGTACAAGGATCACCAGGGGTACCATTTCATGGACCCGGAGACGTACGAGACGATCTCGCTGAACGAGGATTTGCTGAAGGAGGCGAAGAATTACCTGGTCGAGAACCTGAAGGTCGAGGTGCTGTCGATCGAGGGGCGTCCGGTGCAGGTGGAAATGCCGTCGTCGGTGGTGATGAAGGTGGTGGAGAGCGCGGAGGGTGTGCGCGGCGACAGCGCGAACAACGTGCAAAAGCCGGCGGTGCTCGAGACGGGATTGCAGGTGCAGGTGCCGCTGTTCATCAAGGAGGGGGAGAAGATCAAGGTGGATTCGCGGACGGGTGCGTATATGGGGCGGGCGTAGCGGGGGCGGTCCGTGCCCGTGCGGATATTTTTGGGGATCCTTGGCGCGGGTGCGGCTCGTCTTTCGCGCGGAAGTACCGGCAGGCAGCGGGTCCGCGAGCCATTATTAGACAGGATTGATTCGCACTGAGAAGTGCCGCGGTGAGTTACAATGAGTCAACCGTCCGGTGCGGCGGGGGGGAATGTTATTATCAAGTTGATGGGACCGAGGGATAGTTTCCCGATACTTCGTTAAGCGCAGGATACGAATTTTAATATCATTTGAGACCATAGAGGCGTTCTGGCAACCTCTGCGCATCTTCGCATGAACGCACGTTTTATGAGTAGATCATGGCTAGGGTTATTGGTTGCGGGCGCAATGATCGGTTGGGGGACCGTTGCTCCGGCGGCGGAAATCACGTCCACATGGGACGGAACCAGCGGGGATTGGAGTGTCGCCGGGAATTGGGCCAATAGCTCGGGTCCGGCGAATTATCCGGATAACGGGAACGGAGGCAATGACTACGATGTGACGCTCGCGAACGGAGGAACGATCACATTGGACCAGAATATCTCGATTGACAGCTTCACGCTATCGAGCGGGATCGTGACCGGGAGCTTCGATCTTGACATGGACGCCAACCTGATCTGGAGCGGTGGAAACCTGGAAGGGACGGGGACGACCAGCGTATCGGGAACGGCATCGACCATCAGCGGGAACGGCGCCGTGGGGTTGGACCGGGTTTTGGACAACCTCGGGACGATGACCGACAGCCAGACGGGCGGCGGCTATATTAACTTTGACAATGACGACGCGACGCCCGGGGTTTTGAATAACAGCGGCACGTTCAATGTGACTGGCGGGGGCGACTTTGCGGAGAGTTACTCGACCGGTACGGATGCGATCAATAATTCGGGGGTGTGGAACGTGTCCGGAGCTGGGGCTACGAGTTCGGTGGGCAGCAACATTGCCTTTAACAACACCGGGAATGTGAATGTGACCAGTGGGACGCTGGAGTTGGACGGTGGGGGGACGAGCACGGGCGGGATATTTTTGGTGAGCGGCGGTGCTGGGCTGAACTTTGGGGGCGGAGGAGGGACCATCTATACGTTGGGCGGCGCATCGAGCGTGAGCGGGGCAGGAACGGTGCTTTTTGACGGCGGCGGCTTGATGTGGAACTTCAATGCCGGCACTTACAGTGTAACTGGAACGACCTGGGTGGCCGCCGGCACGGCCAATTTCAACAGTGCGGCAAGCACTTCGTCACTGAACATCTCCGGCGGCATTTTGGGTGGAAGCGGACTGGTAAGTACGCCGAGCCTGAACTGGACGGGTGGAAATATGGAAGGAACGGGAACCACCAGCGTGACGGGGACGGTGTCGACGATCAGCGGGGGTGCGAACGTAGGGTTGGATCGCGTGTTGGACAATCTCGGGACGATGACCGACAGCCAAACGGGCGCCGATATTAACCTGGACAGTGACAACTTAACACCCGGGTTTTTGAACAACAGCGGCACCTTCAACGTGACTGCCGGGGGCGGGTTTTTTGAGTCCTACAGCACCGGCACGGACGCGATCAATAACTCGGGGGTGTGGAACGTGTCCGGGGCGGGCGCGACGAGTACGGTGGCCGGCAACGTCGCCTTTAACAACAGCGGGAGTGTGAACGTGACGAGCGGGACGCTGGAGCTGGACGGCGGGGGGACGTGCACGGGCGGGATATTTTTGGTGAGCGGCGGCGCGGGGCTGAATTTTGGGGGCGGAGGAGGGACCATCTATACGTTGAGCGGCGCATCGAGCGTGAGCGGGCTTGGGACCGTGCTTTTCGAAGGCGGCGGCTTCGTCTGGGACTTCAATGCCGGCACTTACAGCGTAACTGGAACGACTTCGGTTACCGCCGGCACGGTTAACTTCAACAGTGCGGCAAACACGAGCACGCTCGAAATCTCCAATGGCATTTTGGGTGGAAGCGGCCTGGTGAGTACGCCGAGCCTGAACTGGACGGGTGGAAGTATGGAAGGAACGGGAACGACGAGCGTGACGGGGACGGTCTCGACGATCAGCGGGGGCGCGAACGTAGGGTTGGATCGCGTGTTGGACAATCTCGGGACGATGACCGACAGCCAAACGGGCGCCGATATTAACCTGGATAGTGACAACTTAACACCCGGGGTTTTGAACAACAGCGGCACGTTCAACGTGACTGCCGGGGGCGGATTTTTTGAGTCCTACAGCACGGGCGCCGATGCGATCAATAACTCGGGGGTGTGGAACGTGTCCGGGGCGGGCGCGACGAGTACGGTGGCCGGCAACGTCGCCTTTAACAACACCGGGAGTGTGAACGTGACGAGCGGGACGCTGGAACTGGACGGCGGGGGGACGAGCACGGGCGGGATATTTTTGGTGAGCGGCGGTGCTGGGCTGAACTTTGGGGGGCCGGGAGGAACCATCTATACGCTGGGCGGCGCATCGAGCGTGAGCGGGGCGGGCACGGTGCTCTTCGAAGGCGGTGGTCTGACCTGGGACTTCAACGCCGGCACTTACAGCGTAACTGGAACGACCTGGGTCAGCGCCGGCACGGCCAATTTCAACAGTGCGGCAAGCACATCATCGCTCAAGATCTCCGGCGGTGCGCTTGGTGGAAGCGGACTGGTGAGCACGCCCAACCTGAACTGGAGCGGTGGATACATGGAAGGGACTGGGACGACGAGCGTGACGGGGACGGTCTCGACGATCAGCGGGGGTGCGAACGTAGGGTTGGATCGCGTGTTGGACAACCTCGGGACGATGACCGACAGCCAAACGGGCGCCGATATTAACCTGGATAATGACAACCTAACACCCGGGGTTTTGAACAACAGCGGCACATTCAACGTGACTGCCGGGGGCGGGTTTTATGAGTCCTACAGCACCGGCGCGGATGCGATCAATAACTCGGGGGTGTGGAACGTGTCCGGGGCGGGCGCGACGAGTACGGTGGGCAGTAACGTCGCCTTTAACAACACCGGGAGTGTGAACGTGACGAGCGGGACGCTGGAACTGGACGGCGGGGGGACGAGCACGGCCGGGATATTTTTGGTGAGCGCAGGCGCGGGGCTGAACTTTGGGGGAGGGGGAGGGGACCATCTATACATTGAGCGGCGCATCGAGCGTGAGTGGGCTTGGGACCGTGCTCTTCGAAGGCGGTGGCCTGACCTGGAACTTCAACGCCGGCACTTACAGCGTAACTGGAACGACCTGGGTCAACGCCGGCACGGCCAATTTCAACAGTGCGGCAAGCACATCATCGCTCAAGATCTCCGGCGGTGCGCTTGGTGGAAGCGGACTGGTGAGCACGCCCAACCTGAACTGGAGCGGTGGATACATGGAAGGGACTGGGACGACGAGCGTGACGGGGACGGTGTCGACGATCAGCGGGGGTGCGAACGTAGGGTTGGATCGTGTGTTGGACAATCTCGGGACGATGACCGACAGCCAAACGGGCGCCGATATTAACTTTGACAATGACGACGCGACACCCGGGGTTTTGAACAACAGCGGCACGTTCAACGTGACTGCCGGGGGCGGGTATTATGAGTCCTACAGCACCGGCGCCGATGCGATCAATAACTCGGGGGTGTGGAACGTGTCCGGGGCGGGGATAACGAGTTTGGTGGGCAGCAACATCGCCTTTAACAACACCGGGAGTGTGAACGTGACGAGCGGGACGCTGGAGTTGGACGGCGGGGGAACGAGCACGGGGGGGATATTTTTGGTCAGCGCAGGCGCGGGGCTGAATTTTGGGGGAGGGGGAGGAACCATCTATACGTTGAGCGGCGCATCGAGCGTGAGCGGGGCGGGTACGGTACTCTTCGAAGGCAACGGCGGCCTGACCTGGAACTTCAATGCCGGCACTTACAGCGTAACTGGAACGACTTCGATTACCGCCGGCACGATTAACTTCAACAGTGCGGCAAGCACGACCTGGCTCGACCTATCCGGCGGCGTTTTGAGTGGAAGCGGCCTGGTGAGCACGCCCAGCCTGAACTGGACCGGTGGAAACATGGAAGGGACAGGGACGACGAGCGTGCTGGACCCGGTCTCGACCATCAGCGGGAACGGCGGCATTGGGCTGGATCGGGTGTTAAACAACATGGGGACGATCACCGACAGCCAGACCGGCGCCAATTTTAATTTCGACAACGACGACGCGACACCCGGGGTTCTGAATAACAGCGGCACGTTCAACGTGACTGCCGGGGACAGCTTTACGGAGAGTTACGGCCACGCCGGGGATGCGATCAATAACTCGGGGGTGTGGAACGTGTCCGGGGCTGGGATGACGAGTTCGGTGGGCAGCAACATCGCTTTTAATAACACCGGGAGCGTGAACGTAATCAGCGGGACGCTGGAGTTGAGCGGCACGATTACCCAGCATTCCGGGAGCGAACTGACTGGCGGGACATGGGATGTTTTCAACGGATCGACGCTCCTTTTCAATGACGGCGGATCGGCGATCACGACAAACAACGGCGACGTCACCCTGGGCGGACCCACCGCGGTATTTGCGGCGATCGATTCCATCACGGCCAATGGCGGCGCGTTGCGGATCCTGGGAGACGCAAACTTTACCGCCGCGAGCAGTCTAACCAACAGCGGCACGCTGCAACTCGGTGGCGGGACCTTTGGCGCAACGAGCCTCGTGAGTGACAGTGGCAGCGAGATATTTGGCTTCGGCACGATCAGCGCCCCGGTGCAGTTGAATTCGTTTGCGGTCATCGAGCCGGGAGCGGCCGGCATGACCGGCACGCTGACGATCAGCGACGCGTTGACGCTCGGTTCCAATGCCGAATACGCATTCAATCTGAACAGTACGGGCGGGGGCGCGGGGGACGGATCGTCCGAGCTCATCGCCGCCTCGGCGACTCTGGACGCCGGTTGTCAATTGACATTCGATGACATTGCCGCGACTCCGGGCAAGCTGACTCCTGGGGACGAATTCATAGCCTTTCAGACCGCGGACGGGTTCACCGGCGTCTTTGGGAATGTGGCGAATGACTCCATATTCACAATCGGGCCAAACACGTATGAAGCGGTTTATTCTCCGGACGATCTGACTTTCACCGTCGTTCCGGAGCCATCCACATGGGGATTGGCAATATCGGGCGCTGGAATTCTGATCGGCATCGGGAAGTTGCGGAAACGCGGTTTCCGCGCTTGAGCATTTGGGCAGGAGGCCGATCGTCGGCTGACCCCCTGTTTTCCCTGAATGGCGTGGTATTCCCTTTTTCCTGTAGAGTGCGGTTCCCAATGGCAACGAACCCCTGCCCGTGTGGATACTATGGGGACCTTCGGCGGGAATGCAGGTGCGGCCACCAATGCAGTGCAGAAATATCGTCAGCGTATTTCCGGACCGGCACCTGCCGAGATTGCCGTCGCCTCCCAACGGTTCTACGGTCCACCCAAATGTCTGGCCGATCAGCGCGAATGATTTTTGCCGAGGCCGGACCGCGGACGGCGGAATACATAGGGACTATGGTTCAGATTGTCGTAGAGGCGATGGCGCAAGGCGTCGATTTCACGTATGCAAAACCGTCGTCGTGAATCTCCCCGGAAGGTAGAACGAACCCCCGCCGCGCCCGGACGGCTGACCACACCCCACGCCGGGGCGCTCTCACGCCCCAGTGCGTGTTTCCCCCCCGGTCTGGCCCGCCCGGTTCAAACCGGACGCATCGCGCCGGAAGCCAGGCGGCTCCAGTGCCGCATCCGAAATGCCAGCATCATCAGCAGGACGCCAAAGGCAAACGTGTAGGCGCCTATCCACCACACCAGCGCCAATGCCCCGGCGCCCGGCAAGATCATCACAATGATCCCGAACGCCAGCGAGGCGATCCCCGCAATGATCAGGAGCCATTCGTGATCGACTACCTTCCGCAGGCGGATGGCGGCGATGATCTCGAACACTCCTGTCACGATCGCCCATGCCGCGATCAGTATCAGCAGCGACAGGGCGGTGACGCCCGGCATCACAAAGGCAATAATGCCCGCGATGATGCTCAGGATTCCTTCGACAATCAGGAGTCCATATCTGCGATAGCCTTTCGGAGCTTTGAAAGCGACGGCTAGCGCAAGCACTCCGTTCGCGATGGCGTAAAACCCGAAGAGAAAGACCAGGGTCAGCAGGGTCAATCCCGGCCATACGAATGCCAGCAGGCCAAAGAGAATGGCAGCCAGGCCTCGGATCGCGAGCAGCCACCAGTTTCGATTGAACATGTCGGCCACCAGTTCTTCGGGAGCGTTGAATTCACTCATTGTATTCATTTTTTCGATTCTTCGTTTCTTTTGTTGTTTCCTTGGGTCGATCAGCCCCGCAAGTCGCGAAGCTCGGCATGGAGCCGCTCCACCTCGCTCATGAGTTCCAGCATCATCTTGATGCCTCGCAGGCCAATGCCGTGTGTTGTGCGCAACTCTTCGATGCGCCGTAGCGTGCGGATCGCCTCGTCATTGAAGCGATAGCCGCCTCCCTGCGGGTCGGCCATGGGTGATACGAGGCCGCGTTTGTAGTAAACAAGGATCGTATGCCTTGGCAGGGCCGTGATTCGGGCCGTGGCCTCGATGGTGTAGGCCATCCGAGGACGAGGCTCGTAAAGCTGGAGAGCCTTGTCCGGTCTTCCAGCGATTGTGCAGGATTCGCTCATTACGTTTTTTCGCTTACCAGGTTTGGCTTTCTTCGAGCGCGCAACGTTCGTCTGTCAGTCCGGGCCGCAGGTCCAGGTGAACGCTCGACTAGCCTAGAAATCGCATCAGACAGTGCCGTCGCGCGGGAGAAAATCACCTCTGCTGGAGATCAATTCCACCTGCCCGACGTTTCTTCCGGTGCCGTCGCGCGGGAGAAAACCACCTCTGCTGGAGCGGCTGTCGCAAGTGGCTCGCGTCGCAAGGAATGCGTTTTTGTGATTTTTTTCCGGCGCTTGCAAGAGGCGCGGAAATCCAGAAGAAAAAACAAAGGCTCAGCCGTATAAGGTTTCGAAATAAAACACTTAAACCCGAACTCCGAAGTTGATCGGGGCGATCTGGCGCAATCTGCTGGCCGCGAGTGCCATTCGTCGGACCTCACCGTATCTTTCAGATACGCTTCGGTTCGCCCGCCCGCCGACCACCACGGTTCCCTTCCTCCTCCTCGGTCCTCCTCATGTCATCGCGACTCAGCATCTTGCACCATCTCATCCCCTCCAACATCGGAGTTCGGGTTAAAGCCTCCTCCCGCCGCCCCCGCAAAATCCGCATCAGAGGGCAGACCGCTGGAACCGATGATTTTTAAGTTCGGATTCATTGAGGTCAAGGCGACGATCGTCGCTGGCCCATCCATCACGGGCATGGGCATGTCCGTAAGTACGATGGCGATTGGCTCGCGATGTTGAGCATAAAGCGCGACCGCTTCTGCTTCGTTGGCTGCGAGCAACCGTGGCGCTCGCCGGCGCCGCCGTTTTCCTCATCCGCCGTCGGCGAAAGATGTAGGTGGGACCCGGGCCTTTGCTCTCCCGCTTTCGCGGGATTGCTCCAGCCCGGGCCTTAACATTCTGGGCTTGGAACAAAGGCTCGATGACTCAACCTTGGACATATTCGAGGGCCAGTTTGACTGCTCGCGCGAAAGCGGTCTCCGGTGTCCCCGGAGGGCTGATCCACCTCGCGCTTTCCCGGGCAGCGGGCCTGCCGTGATCCATCGCCACGGATATTGCGGCCCAGCGCAGAATCTCAACGTCATTGTTGCCGTCGCCGAAGGCCATCGTGTCCTCTCGTGCAACGCCGAGATGGTTTGCCAGGGTTTCGGCGCCACGCGCTTTGTTCACGCATGGAGAAACGAATTCGAGCAACTCGTCGTCGCTCACCACTGCGTGGAGGCGCCCGCCAAATACGCGCACCAATTCCCCACACATCTTCTCCACTATTTCGGGTGCATTGCTCAGTATGATTTTCTGCACGCCTTCCGCCGCAAGCCGGGACAGGTCCGCGCGTCGCGGTGTCCAATTCGCGTTCTTCGCATAGAGGCGCGTCCACTCGGATTCGGCTTCGATGAAAGCGCCATCCCGGTGATAGACGATCAAGGCGAGGCCAGCCTGACGAGCCGCTTCGTAGAGAGCCAGCGCATCCACCTCCGGGATATTGACTTCACACAGTTGCTCGCCCGTTGTGGCGTGCTTCACCACCGCTCCCTGCGAGGAGATGCTCCACTGGAGGTCTCCCATGCGCTCCTGAAATGGGAGAATGTTGAGATGGTGCCTGCCGGACGCAGGAACGGCCGTAAATCCCGCACTGAAAAGGAGTCGCACAGCCTCAAGGTTGGCCCGGCTCACCTGCTTGTCAGGTCCCAGCAGGGTGCCGTCGAGGTCGATGAACGCAAGGCGTTTGTTCATTCGGTCATGTGTCATGGAGAAAGTTTGCACGCGCAACCACCATTCTTCCAATGACATGGAAACCACCACGGCAATGGCGCGCCAACATGCCGGGAGGGGCTTCGCTGCGCTTCGCCCGCTCAAGGCGTGCATGGGCGGAAAAGTGGAGGCGCGCGGCCGGCGTGCGATATTCGAAATAGCAAAGCCATGAGCACAACAACTGTCGAAATGCAGGGGCTCGAGAAGAGCCGTTCGGCCGCGGGGCAATCCAGGGGCGCGGCTTCGGAAACGATGAAAGCCGTTCGAATCCACAACTACGGCGGGCCGGAAGTCTTGCGCTACGAAGATGCGCCGCGGCCCCGGCCGGGCGCTGGCGAGATTCTGATCCGCATCCACGCGGCGGGGGTGAACCCGCTGGACTGGAAGGTGCGGGAAGGTTACCTGAAGGATTTCCTGCGGTATTCGCTGCCGGTGATTCCGGGGTGGGATGTGTCGGGGCTGGTGGAGGAGACCGGCCCCGGAGTATCGCGGCTCAAAGAGGGCGATGAAGTTTACGGCATGGCGGACGTCTCGCGCGATGGAGCCTATGCGGAGTACATGGTGGCGCGGGAATCGGAGATTGCGCTCAAGCCGAAGTCGCTGGATTACACGCACGCGGCGGGCGTGCCGATGGCGGCGCTGACGGCGTGGCAGGGGCTGTTTGAGTCGGGGCAACTGCGGGCCGGCCAGCGCGTTTTGATCCACGCCGGGACGGGCGGGGTGGGACACCTCGCGGTGCAACTTGCGAAATGGAAAGGCGCGCGTGTGACGGCGACAGCATCGACGCAGAACCAGGGGTTGCTGCGCGAATTTGGCGCAGACGAACCGGTCGACTACATGACGCAGCGTTTTGAAGATATTGCGCGGGATATGGACGTTGTCCTGGACACGATAGGAGGCGAGACGCAGGAGCGATCGTGGCAAACGCTGAGGAAGGGCGGCATCCTGGTTTCACTTACCGCGCCGCCTTCGGCCGAAAATGCCCAGGCGCACGGGGTCCGGACCATATTCCATTCCAGTCACCCGGATTCGGGCCAACTGGCGGAAATCGCGGCGCTGATCGATTCGGGCAAGCTGAGGTTGCTCATGGACAAGATCGTGCCGCTGGCCGAGGCGCGCCGGGCGCAGGAGCTGAGCCAGAGCGGACGCGCCCGCGGGAAGATTGTGCTGCAGGTGAAAGAGGCCGTCTGAGGAAGCAGGGGTGTTGCTGGCGGATCATCAGCGGACTGCGGGGCGGATAATCGCCGCCTTGCAGGTCCGCCGGGCAAATTGTCAGCGTCTCCAATATCGGGCTGGCCTTTGCTCCCCCGGACATCCAATCTCGCGTCGCATACCTTGACGCGCACCCTCTCCCTTACGGCTCTTTTTTTGGCTTTGTCGATGGCGTGCGGCTTCGGCGCCACGCGACAGGATGAAATGCTGGCCGATGGCTGGAAATTTATTCGGGACGACGTGGGGCTGAGCGCCGGGACCGATGGCTGGCAGAGTGTGACCATCCCCCATACCTGGAACACGGTGAGCGCGGACGCGGGGGATCATCATTCGGATCCTCATTTCAAATCGGGTTACTACCGGGGCGCCTGCTGGTATGCCAGGTCGCTCGATATACCGGCGTCCTGGCGAGGCAAACGGGTCTTCATCCGTTTCGAGGCCGCGTCGATGGTTGCGAAAACTTATCTGAACGGCCAATTGCTGGGCGAACACCGCGGGGGCTTCACGGCGTTCTGTTATGAGCTGACCTCTTTCCTTCGATTCGGAGCGGCCAATGAGTTGCGCGTGCAAGTGGATAACTCGCATCAGGAGGACGTTGCGCCGCTCTCGGGCGATTTCAATATCGACGGCGGCATTTACCGGCCCGTCCACCTGATCGTGACCGATCCGGTCTGCATTTCACCTTTGAACATGGCTTCGCCGGGGGTTTATTTGACGACGAAATCGCTGACTGATTCCGTTGCGGAGGTTGAAGTCAAAACGCTTGTCTCGAACGGAGCGGCGGCGCCCGCGGATATCGAAGTCAAAACGGAAATCGCCGATGCCGGTGGAAAGATTGTCGCATCGGGGATGCAACCGGCATCGATCAAATCGGGGACGACCGCGGAGGTTATTTCCACGGTCGAAGTACCTTCGCCGCACCGCTGGAACGGCCGCAAGGATCCGTATCTGTACACGGCAATCGTTTCGCTGATGCGCGGCAAGGATACGACCGATTCCATCGAGCAGCCGCTGGGTTTGCGGACGGTGGCGATCAGCGAGACCCAGGGGTTTTTGCTCAATGGCAAGCCGTATCCGATTCACGGCGTCAACCGCCACCAGGACTGGGGCGATCAGGGATGGGCGGCGACTCGCGCCGACGATGACGAGGATGCGAAACTGATCCTGGACATGGGCGCGACAGCCATCCGGCTCACGCACTACCCGCAGAGCGATTACTGGCACGACCTGTGCGACCACAACGGCCTGCTTCTTTGGAATGAAGTCTCCCTGGTGAACGAAATCCGTGATACTCCCGAGTTCAGCGCCAACGCGGAGCAGCAACTCCGCGAGTTGATTCTCCAGCGCTATAACCATCCTTGCGTGGCCTTTTGGGGGCTCTTCAATGAATTGGGTCTCGTCAAGACATCGCCGCCGCCCGACGCGCTGTTGAAGCGGCTCAAAGCGGTCATCCAGGAATTGGACCAAACCCGGCTGATCGTTGCGGCCATCGCCAAATCCAACAGGAGTTACAACAAGATTCCGGATTATCCCTGTTTCAATCGGTATCCCAGTTGGTACCAGAAAGATGGCACGCTGGAATCTACAATCGAGAAGGACGAGAAGGAGGTTGGGAAACGGATCGCGCTGAGTGAGTTCGGGGCGGGTTCGAATATCGGGCAACACGAGGAGGGGTTGCTCACCCAACCCAAAGCAGGCGGACCATTCCATCCGGAGGAATGGCAGACTTACGTCCATGAAAGGGACTGGGCGGGCATGAAAGATAATCCGCTGTTATGGGGAACCTTTATCTGGGTGATGTTTGACTTTCAAAGCGCGTTGCGCCACGAGGGGAGCCAGCCGCATTTTAATGACAAAGGACTTGTTACCGAGGATCGAAGGACCAGGAAGGACGCCTATTACTTTTACCAGGCCAACTGGAGCGACGAGCCGATGGTTCATATCGTCTCGAGTCGCATGACGCCGCGCCGGCTTGCGGTCACCGGCGTCGAGGTCTTCTCGAATTGCGACAAGGTCGAACTTACTGTAAACGGGAAATCTCTCGGGTCGGCATCGCCGGACCAGGTCAAAGTATTTCGGTGGGCAAATGTAACCCTTCAACCCGGCAGGAACGAGATCAAGGCGATGGCATCGTCAGGCCAGAAAGAACTGGCGGATTCATGTGAATGGGTTCTGGACCCTGCCGCGGCTCCGCCTCCGGCGGAATCTCCGCAGCCCGCCAGCGGGCTGTGATCGAAGGGGGAGTTTCGATCTGCAAATGTTCGCACGATGCATGATTCCGTGCTCGAAATGGGGCGGGGGTTTGCGTTATGGTGCCGGGCGAAGTGATGCCGAATGAGCAATAGACGCGGGAAGAACAGCCGTACGCGGCGGTCCGAGTTGCGGGCCGTCGGGGGAGCGGCGCGCGCGCCTGTGACCATCCCGCTGGTGTGGCTGAGCACGGTGATTGCGTTCTTCCTGCTCGGGCCTGCGTGGATTTCGACCGAGACCTTCTTCACCTGCGTGCGGCATGCGACGGTGCAGTATCGCTGGGTCAACGAGGAGTTTTGGTATTTCGGGCTGGGGATTGTGCTTTGGGCGATTACGTTTTTCGGGTTGCCGCGGCCGCTGGTGGTTTATGTGTTCGGGCATGAATTGACGCACGCGCTCTGGGTGTGGGTCATGGGAGGGCGGGTGTCGCGTTTCCATGTGTCGCGCGCGGGCGGGCACATCGTCAGCGACAAGCACAATTTCTGGATCGCGCTGGCGCCTTATTTTTTCCCGATTTATTCCATCGTGGTGATCGGGCTGTACGGGGCGGGAGCGCTTTTTTGGAATATGGAGCCGTACAACCGGTTGTTGTACGCGCTGATCGGGGCGACGTGGGCGTTCCACGTTTCGTTTACGCTGTGGATGATTCCCAAGGGGCAGACGGACCTGACCTATTACGGGACCTTCTTTTCGCTGGTGATCATCTACATCATGAACCTGGCGGTGCTGACGGTCCTTCTGATCATCGCCTCGCCGCATGTGACCTGGCGCGGGTTTGGGGTGGAATGGATGCGGCATGCGCAGGAGTTTGCGCAGTGGGCGGCGGTGCTGGCGCGGCGGGCATTGGAGGCATTGCCGGCGCGGTAGGCGGGGCAAGACCGTGGTGTCCTGAAATGGCATTATACGACAGTTTTATGTCATACTTCGCTTTAATTCTCAATTTATCTCGATTTTATGATTGCCTTTCAACACAAAATATGCAAACAATGGTTTTGTGATAAACAAAATCATCATTGAAAACTTCTTTTCCGTTGCCGACAGGCAGGAAATGGATTTTTCGGTTCCCGCAAATGCCCCGGATTTGGGCTGCTTCAGGGATTCGCGGGCCGTTCCGGGCCAGCGGTTGCCATTGATCATCGGCCTTTACGGGCCAAACGCATCGGGCAAATCCACCGTGTTACGCGCGATTACGACTACTGCATCGTTTGTGCAGCATAGTTTTACCTTGCCGCCCAGCAATGCCATCCCACTTTTTAATCCGTATGCGCACAACAATTGGTGGAATCGCCCCACAAAAATTACCATCGAATATGAGGGGCGGCTTGAAGCAGACGCGCCCGCCGCCGTGTTTCGCTATGAGTTGCACGTTGGCCATGAGCCAAACAAATTCGGCAGTGAGGTAAGCTATGAATCGCTTTCCTACGCGCCGCATGGAAAATTCCGCAGGATTTTTGAACGGCATCAGCAAAAATTCGTTTTTGGCCGCGAGTTCGGCATAACAAACGGTGATTCACGGATTCAGAGCATCCGCCCGAATGCCAGCGTCATCAGTACGCTGGCGCAGTTGAATCACAAGCTTTCCAGCGATTTCATTTTGTCACTTCGGGAACTGCAAACCAATATCATCGGGCTGGACAAAGCAAATGGCGGGCTTGATAACGCGCTGACTTTCTACGCACAAAGTACCCACTATCTCAACCGTTTGAACAACGAACTGAGCCGCCTTGATTTGGGGCTTGAAGAAATGAAGATTCACCCCGGCAACACCGGCCCCATTGCGACATTCAAGCACTTTGGACTCGATTGCGACATTGTGCTTGCACAGGAATCGGCGGGAACACGGCGATTTATCGAGATATTTCCACTCCTCCAATTTGTTCTGGATGTCGGCGGAGTAGCTATGATCGATGAATTGGACACTGATGTTCACCCTCTGCTTATCCCTGAACTATTCCGCTGGTTTTATGACAAGCGGCGTAATCCAAAGGGCGCGCAACTTCTGTTCACGGCTCATAATCCGGCGATTCTGGATGAATTGGAAAAAGAGCAGGTGTTTTTCTCCGAGAAGCCGAGCGGCAAACCAACGCGAATATATGGCGCAGGCGAAATCAAAGGTCTTCGCCGTGAGCCGAGCCTGATGAAAAAATACCTCTCCGGCGAACTTGGCGCCGTGCCGCATATCGGCTGACGCATGCCAGCACCGGTCATCAGAACACGATTCTTTCTGGCCGTTGAAGGGGAGAGCGAGCAGTCCTTCGTTAAATGGCTGCAAGTGCTGTCAGAAAAGGAAATGCACATTCACCTGGATGGCGTGTCACTGGGTGGTGGTGGGTTCAAATCAATGCTCGAGGGGGCCGTGCGCCAGCATACGCGGCGATGCAAAACCCGAGGCGAGTACCAAGCCCGTTTTCTGATTGTGGATGAGGACCGCGCAGAGCGAGGTGACTGGTCAATTGAAAAATTACGGCGCGAGGCGGCGAAACATAAAATCATTGTGTTTGTGCAAAGACCAAACCACGAAGGTTTGTTGCTGAGAATAATACGTGGCATGGTGCATGAGATTTCAGACGCGGCGTCTGCAGAGACAAAATTGAAGAGCCGGTGGCCAGGTTATCAGAAGCCGGTAAACGCTCATACGCTTGGACGGCGATTCTCAATTGATGATCTGTCGCGAGTAGCAAAGGCGGACCCTGATTTGGAGACCCTTCTTAAAAAGATTGGATTGATGGGCGGGCAGTGAAGCCCGCCCGGTCGGTCAGGCTGCCCGGGAAGTTCCTGTGGCGCGGTGCGTGGGGATTCGGTAATATGGGCGATTCCATGTCTGACGCGCTCCTCTATTTTGACAACAACGCCACGACCAAGACCGACCCGGCTGTGCTCGCGGCGATGATGCCGTACCTGGCGGAGGAATATGGGAACCCGTCGAGCGCCTACCGGTTCGGAAAACGGTCCGCGGAGGCGATCGAGCGGGCGCGCGAGCAGGTGGCAAATCTGCTGGGGTGCGAGCCGAAAGAGGTGATTTTTACCAGTTGCGGCACGGAGTCGAACAACGCGGCGATCAGTTCCGCGCTGACGCTGGACCCGGACAGGCAGCACGTGGTGACGACGCGGGTCGAGCACAGCGGGATCACCAAGCATTGCGAATGGCTGGCAAAGCGCGGGCACGAGGTCACGTGGCTGGGCGTGGACGAGAAGGGGCAGATCGATTTGAAGGAACTCGAGGAGGCGATCCGGCCGGAGACGGCGATTGTCTCGACGATGTGGGCCAATAACGAGACCGGGGTGGTTTACCCGGTCGAGGAAATCGCGGCCATCGTGCACAAGAAGCGGGTCCTTTTTCACACCGACGCGGTGCAGGCGGTGGGCAAGGTGCCGATCAACCTGGCGCACGCGCATTCGCACATCAATTTTCTCTCCGTCGCCGGGCACAAGCTGCATTGCCCCAAGGGGGTCGGCGTCCTCTATGTGAACCGGCGGACACGGTTTACGCCATACCTGATCGGCGGGGGCCAGGAGCATGGGAAGCGGGCCGGGACGGAGAACGTGGCGTATTGCGTGGGGCTGGGCGAGGCGGCGGAGCTGGCCGGCCGGCACATGGCGTTTGAGAATGAGACCGTGCGCGGGCTGCGGGATGAATTCGAGCGGCGGGTGCTCGAGACGATCCCCGACACGCAGGTCAACGGCGACCGGGAGCACCGGCTGCCGAACACGACCAGCATCGCGTTCGAGGGAATCGATTCCGAGGCGGTGCTGCTGCTGCTGGACCAGGCGGGGATGTGCTGCTCGGCGGGCTCGGCGTGCACGACCGGCTCGGTGCACCCGTCGCATGTATTGAAAGCGATGGGATTCTCGAACGAGCGGGCGCGGTCGAGCCTGCGGTTTTCCTTTAGCCGATATAATACAAAGGATGAGGTCGAGCGGGGGATCGAGATACTCAAAGGGGTAATCGGCAAGCTGCGGCGGCTGTCGATGGCGGCCTGAGCGGAACGTAACAGGAATTTTACGTATATTGGTGTTGCAATCAGCGGCAGAGGGCTGATATGCATGCGCTTTAGCCAAGAGGTCGTCGCATGGCCATCGGTGTATTGGCTGGCTAGGTGCGGGATCGCGAGGCCCCCGAGGATAGCGGATGAAAAAGAACATTGTGATTGTGGACGACCATGTCTCGATTAGGGACATGCTCCGGTGGATATTGGCCAGGGAGATTTGTTATAACGTAATTGGCGAGGCGGGCTCGGGCATTGAAGCGATCAAAATATGCGCGGCGTGCCGCCCCGATTTGGTGATCCTGGACCTGATCCTGCCGTGCATCTCCGGCGTCGAAGTCTTGCGCCGCGTGCGAAGGGAGACGCCGGGGACGCGCATCCTGGTGTACTCAGGCACCACGAACGGGGCCCTGCGGGACGAGGCGCTGCGGGAACGCCCGCACGGCTTTGTGGAGAAGCTCGAGGGATTGACTGTGTTGCGGGAGGCGATAGCGGCGGTGACGCGCGGCGGCTGTTATTTCAGCCTCGAGGCCCGGCAGGTATTGTCCGAGTCGGCGGGAACGAAGCCGCGCCAGGATGGGTTGTCGCCGCGAGAACGGGAGGTCCTGCAAATGATCGCCGAGGGAAGAAGCAGCAAGCAAATCTCCGGGCTGCTGGACGTGGCGGTAAAGACGGTCGAGAACCACCGGGCGAACCTGATGGCCAAGTTGAACATGCACGATGTTGCGACGCTGACCCGATACGCCGCGGGGCGCGGGATGGTGGCGCTGGAGTGAGCGGTTTGGAACAGTTGAAGAAATAGTGTGGCCGTGGATTCCGGGAGGCCGTGGGGGGTTCATGTGAAAGTCAAAGGAGTAAGTGCGGGTACACGCTCGCGCGAATCGGGATCGGTGCGGAAGAGGATTGCAATTCGAAGAAGAAAAAGAAAACTGCGCGGCTTGTGCCTGCCTTGACTGTCACCCCCGATGTCCGAATTGCCGGTGTGCTCGCGCCGTTGTTCGCCTTGCGGTCAAGGCTGGACCTGGGGGTGGGCGACGTGGGTTGCCTGCGGGAGTTGGTCGATTGGGCGGCGAAGACCGGGTTCCGGCTGGTTCAACTGCTGCCGATCAACGAGACGGGGGCGGATCACTCGCCTTACATGGCGGTCAGCTCATCGGCCATCGAGCCGGGGACGCTCGAGATTTCGCCGGAGCGTGTGCCCGGGCTGACGGCCGAGGCGATGAAGCAGGCGCTTGCGAAGGTGGATTTGAAAAAACTGCGGGCGGGGCCGGTGGCCTATTCGGTGGTCAAGCCGCTGAAGCTGGGACTGCTCGAGCAGGCGTTCGATGAATTTTCGAAGACCGACCTGGCGCGCAATACGCGGCGGGCGCGGGCGTTGCGCGCGTGGGTGGCGGCGCAGGCGGAGTGGATCGAGGGATACGCGCTGTTTCGGGTGTTGATGGATGAAAACAAGGTGGGCGAGCAATGGGACCTGTGGCCGGCGGAGCAGCGGACGCTGGCCGGGGCGCGGGGCTGGCTCGAGCGCCAGCCGGGCGGGACGCGGAAGCGCATCGAGCGGCGAATGCGCTTTTACAAATGGGTGCAATGGGTCGCGTTCACCCAATGGGAGGAGATGAAGAAATACGCGGAGGAGCGCGGCGTGGCGCTGATGGGCGATGTGCCGTTCGGCATTTCCTATTACTCGGCGGACGTCTTCGCGCATCCGGAGCTGTTCGACCTGGAATGGAGCGGCGGCGCGCCGCCGGAGCCGGCCTTCCGCGACGATCCGTTCGTCGCGAAATGGGGGCAGAACTGGGGCGTGCCGCTTTATCGCTGGGACCGGCACCGGCAGAGCGATTTCCGCTGGTGGCGGCAGCGGGTGCGGCTGACGCGCAAATTTTTTCACCTCTTCCGGATCGATCACGTGCTCGGGTTCTACCGGATGTACGGGTTTCCCTGGCGGCCGGAGAAGAACGGGGAGTTCCTGCCGCTGACGCGCGAGGAAGCGCATGCGCGCACGGGCGGGAGGCTGCCGCGATTTTTTGCCCACGACGACGATACGGAGGATCACCGGCGCCAGAACCGCAGGGAGGGAGAGGAATATCTGCGCGCATTGCTGCGGGAAGTCGGGGAGTTCCGGCTGATCGGCGAGGACCTGGGAACGGTGCCGCCATATGTGAGGCCGAGCCTCACGTCGCTGGGCATTGCCGGGTTCAAAATCCCGATCTGGGAACCGAAATGGGACGGCTGGCTGACCGATGGCGCCGATTACCAAAGGCTCTCGGTGGCGACCTACGCGACGCACGACCACGAGCCGTTGCGCGCGTGGTGGGATCGCCGTTACGCGGCGACCCGCGGCGAGGGCCCCGAACGCGCGTGGGCATGGGACCAGATGGTGAAGCTGACCGCCTTCGCGCACCTGCACATGCGCGAGCCGGAGCCGTGGAGCGCGCGATTGCATCGGGCGCTGCTCTGGGCGCTCTTCCGCAGCAACTCATGGATTGCCGTCTGCATGATCACCGATTTTTTTGGGAGCGCCCAGCGGTTCAACGTGCCCGGCGCGATCGCGGAATCGAACTGGAGCGAGCGGCTGCCATACGAGGTCGAGCGCTGGGCGAGGGGAGCGGAGTCGAGGGAGCTGGGGGATGGGGTGAGGGCGATGCTGAGGGAGACGGGGAGGGCGGGGAATTGATAATTGCTAATCTAAAATTGCTAATTTAAAAATATTGGCCGCCGGAGGCGGCGCGGTTGGACGAACAAAAACTCCGGCCCGTAGCCGTTCTGCGGCGTGTAAACTGCATTCTGCCAATCAGCAATCTCACATCAGCAATCAGCAATTCGCATTTTACGTAGCCGCCCGGCGCCGCTCTCCCCAATTAGCAATTTCAGATTAGCAATTAGCAATTCTACGGACCGGTTGGAATTTCGAATTTTCCCTCTCGCTCCCGCGCCATGTTCTTGTTTTGCTTAACCCCCATTTCTTTACCGCCATGACCACTCCCATCAAAGTTGCTGTGACCGGCGCGGCCGGCCAGATCGGATATTCGCTGCTGTTTCGCATCGCCTCGGGGGCGATGTTCGGGCCGGAGCAGACGGTGCATTTGCAATTGATCGAGATTCCGCCCGCGTTGCAGGCGCTCGACGGCGTGGTGATGGAGTTGCAGGATTGCGCGTTCCCGCTTTTGAAAGGGATCACGGCGACGGCGGATCTCGATGAGGGATTTCGCGGTGTGGAATGGGCGCTGCTGGTGGGGAGCGTGCCGCGCAAGGCGGGCATGGAGCGCAAGGATTTGCTGGGGATCAACGGAAAGATTTTCGTCGGGCAGGGACAGGCGATCCAGCGCGCGGCGGCGAGCACGGTGCGGGTGCTGGTGGTGGGTAACCCGTGCAACACCAATTGCCTGATCGCGATGAACAACGCGAAGGAGATCCCGCGCGACCGATGGTTTGGCATGACGCGCCTGGATGAGAACCGGGCGAAGTCGCAGCTAGCCTTGCGCGCCGGCATGGATGTGACCGAGGTGACGAACATGGCGATCTGGGGCAACCATTCGGCCACGCAATACCCGGATTTTTACAACGCGCGCATCGGCGGCAAGCGCGCGCCCGAGGTGATCGGGGACGAGGAGTGGCTCAAGAGCACGTTCATTCCCACGGTGCAGCAGCGCGGCGCGGCGATCATCAAGTCGCGCGGCCTTTCGAGCGCGGCCTCGGCGGCCAATGCGGTGGTCGATACGGTGCGGTCGATTGTCGAACCGACGCCGCAGGGCGACTGGCACAGCGTGTCGATTTGTTCGACGGGCGAATACGACGTTGACGCGGGGCTGATTTCATCATTCCCGGTGCGCAGCGACGGGTCGGGACTGGAAGTCGCGAAATGGGTGAGTATTCCGGAGTATTCGCGGACGAAGATCGATGAGAGCGTGAAGGAGCTGAAGGAGGAGAGGGAGATGGTGAAGGAGTTGCTGAATTGATAATTGCTAATCTGAAATTGCTAATTGGGGAGGGTGGCGCGGAGCCGGTACACAAAACAAGAATTGCTGATTGCTGATGTGAGATTGCTGATTGAAAAAAATGCCGCCTCTGGCGGCCATCAACGATTCTGTTAGCCCCCGGCGCTGCCTTCGCCGCCGGGTTTGGTCATTTCGACGGGGTCGAGAGCCAGGGCGAGTTGTTCGATGGGGAGGACTTTTTGTTCTTCGCAAATGGCGCGGACGGTGCGGCCGGTTTTGGCGCTTTCCTTGGCGATTTGCGCGGCGCGGTCGTAGCCGATGATCGGCGCGAGGGAGGTGACCATGGCCATCGAGTATTCGACCAGTTCTTCGCAGCGGGCTTTGTTTGCGACGATGCCATCGACGCAGCGGGTGGCGAAGACGTTGATGGCGTTGGCCAGGAGGCGAATGGACTCGAGGATGTCATGAGCCAGGACGGGCATCATCACGTTGAGCTCGAAGTTGCCGTTGGCGCCGCACCAGGAAATGGTGGCGTCATTGCCGATGACCTGCGCGCAAACCTGCATGAGCGCCTCGCACATCACGGGGTTGACCTTGCCGGGCATGATCGATGAGCCGGGCTGCGTGGCGGGAAGCTGAATCTCGCCGATGCCGCAGCGCGGGCCGCTGCTGAGCCAGCGAAGGTCGTTGGCGAGCTTGAAAAGGCTCACGGCAATTGTCTTCAACTGGCCGCTGGCCTGGACAAGGCCATCCTTGGCTCCCTGCGCCTCGAAATGATCCGCGGCCTCGCGGAAGGCGATGCCGGTCTCCTTCGCGACGATGGCGATGGCGCGCCCGGCGAATTCAGGGTGCGCGTTGAGGCCGGTGCCGACGGCGGTGCCGCCGAGCGCCAATTCCTCGAGGGCGCCGATGGCATTGCCGGCGCGCAGGCGGGCGTACTCGGCCTGCTTGGCGTAGCCGGCAAATTCCTGGCCCAGGCGCACCGGGGTGGCGTCCATCAAATGCGTGCGCCCAATCTTGATGATGTCCCAGAATTCGGCGGATTTGGCGCGCAAGGCCGTTTCCAGGCGCTCGAGCGCGGGAAAAAGCAGCGTCTTGATCGACTCGGCCGTGGCCACGTGAATGGCGGAGGGGATCACGTCGTTGCTCGATTGCCCCATGTTCACGTGGTCGTTCGGGTGGACCGGGTCGCGCGAGCCGATGGGCTTGCCGGCGAGCTGCGAGCAGCGGTTCGCGATCACCTCGTTCGCGTTCATGTTCGTGCTCGTGCCGGAGCCGGTCTGGAAAATGTCGACCGGGAAATGCTCGTCCAGCGCGCCGTCACGGACTTCGCCGGCGGCCCTGACGATCAAATCAGCGCGCTCATCGTCGAGCTTGCCGAGCTGCTGGTTGGCGCGGGCGGCGGCCATCTTGATGAGGCCCAGCGCGCGGATGAACTCGCGCGGGAACCTGTAGCCGCTGATGGGAAAATTGAGGACCGCCCGCTGGGTCGATGCGCCGTAGAGGGCGGAGACGGGGACCTCCATCTCGCCCATCGAATCCTTTTCGAGGCGTGTATCTGCCATGCCGTCAGTGCTTCCCGTTGCCGTTGTGGGAGGAGCCGTTGGAACCGTTCGCGCCGTTGAGCGCCTGCTTGAAGAAAACGGTGACGAACATGGGCGGGATGTTCTGGAGGCAATATTCGCTTTTCACGCGCGGGAAGTCCTTTGCATGGCCGCGCAGCTCGTTGGTGACCTGGTAGATGATGAAGGCGGAGTGGGAGTCCGGGGCCAGCGCCTGGTGGATGCGCTGGAGGATGAGCCGCTTCTTGCCGATCTCCATGGTCGAGAAGGGGATGCCGGAGACCACGTAATCGCAATACTGGAAGCCGCGGGAGTGGAGTTCGCCGGGCAGATTGGCGGCGTCGGTGTTGAGCACGGAGATGCGCGGGATCGTCGCGGAAACAATGGCGCAGATGACTGGCCAGCTCGGGGTCCAGCTCAAAGAGGAGCAACTGGGAATCGGGGTGCATTCGGCGGATGATTTCGCGGGTGTGACAGCCTTCGCCGGGGCCGAATTCCGCGATGACGCGGGGTGCTGAAAAATCGAATTTGCCGGCGACCCGGTTGATGAGGACCTTTGAACTCGGCACGATGGAAGCGACCTGCATGGGCCGTTGAAGGAACCTCTTGAAGAAAAGTGCTGCACTCATGAATTGGATGTGGGACGGCGGAAAAAGGGTGCGAAAGGTACTTGAATCCCAGGGAGATGTCGAGCCCTCTCTCAGGGGCGCCCCCGCCGGGCCGCCTGGAGGCGGAGCCGGGAGTGTGGAGTTTTTGACAATTCCGGGGGCCGGAAATGTTGAAATGTGGACAGGCGGAAATGGGCATGGCCGGAGGGTGAAGAAATCCGCTCTGGGAGGGGCAGAAGGGATAGTACTTTGGCACATGCTCTGCTGCGGCTGGCCAGCGAAAATCGCCCCTCGAAGTATTTCCGGCCCGCGCCCCTTGCCCGCCGGGGCAATTCGCGGGGGCAATAATTCCATTGCCACTGTGAAGTCCTGATATTAAGACGCTCGACTCACTGTCCCCCGGATTGTCCGGGAAGGCAGCAAGCAACCTCAACCAGAAATCAAACATCTCATGCCCAAAGATTTCAAACCCTCCGACGTAACAAAGCTGGTCAAGGACCAGGGAATCAAATTGGTCGATTTCAAGTTCTGCGACCTGCTCGGAACCTGGCAGCATTTCACAACGACGCTGAACGAATACAGCGACGGCATTTTCGAGGATGGCCTCGGCTTCGACGGCTCGTCGATCCGCGGCTGGAAAGCCATCAATTCCTCGGACATGCTCGTGATCCCGGACCCGACAACGGCCTGGGTGGACGTATTCAACGCGGAGCCGACGCTCTCGCTCATCTGCACCATCGTCGATCCCATCACCCGCGAGCCTTATGACCGCGACCCGCGCGGCGTCGCCGAGAAGGCCGAGGCGTACCTGAAATCGACCGGCATCGCCGACACGGCCTTCTTCGGGCCGGAGGCGGAGTTCTTCATCTTCGACGACGTGCGGTTCGACTATACGGCCAATTCCTCCTTCCACTCGGTGGACAGCAGCGAGGGCATCTGGAACAGCGGCCGCGAGGAGTTCCCGAACCTGGGCTACAAGATCCGGCACAAGGAAGGGTACTTTCCCGTGGCGCCGACCGACTCGCAGCAGGACATCCGCAACGAGATGTGCCTCGAGATGGAAAAGGCCGGCGTCCCCATCGAGCGCCAGCACCATGAGGTCGCGACCGCGGGCCAGGCGGAGATCGACGTGCGGTTCGCCCCGCTCAAGGAGATGGGCGACATCATGATGTACTACAAATACATCACCAAAAACGTCGCCCGCCGCCACAACAAGACGGTCACCTTCATGCCGAAGCCGCTCTTCGGAGACAACGGCTCGGGCATGCACACCCACCAGTCGCTCTGGAAAGGGGGCAAGCCGCTCTTCGCCGGCAACCTGTACGCGGGCCTCAGCGAGATGGCGCTGCACTACATCGGCGGCATCATCAAGCATGCGCGGGCGCTGACGGCGATCACCAACCCGACCACCAACTCCTACAAGCGCCTGGTGCCCGGTTTCGAGGCGCCCGTCAGCTTTGCCTACAGCGCGCGCAACCGCTCGGCGACGATCCGCATCCCGACTTACTCGCCGAATCCGAAGGCCAAACGCATCGAGTTCCGCACGCCCGACCCCGCGGCGAATATCTACCTGGCCTGCTCGGCCATGCTCATGGCCGGCCTGGACGGCATCCAGAACCGCATCGACCCGGGCGATCCGCTCGACAAGAACCTCTACGACCTGCCCCCGGAGGAACTGGCGAAGGTCCCGCAGGCTCCCGATTCGCTGCAGGCGGCCATCGGCGCGTTGCAGGCGGACCACGAATTCCTGCTCAAGGGCGACGTGTTCACCAAGGACTTCATCGACAACTGGTGCGAGATGAAGCTGAAGGAGCACGATGCGCTTCGGCTGCGCCCGCATCCGTACGAGTACGCCATGTACTTCGACCTGTAAGGGATGAGTTGAAAGTTCAGGGGCCACGCTGTGAACTGATCGGCGTGGCCCCTTTTTCGTGCCAAAAGCGTATGAAATTCGAAAATCGAAATTCGAAATCCGAAGGATTTCCGCGCTCCCGCGCGACGGGCGCCCGGGCTCGGGACTTCTGGTTTCGAATTTCGAATTTCGAATTTCGAATTTTTCCGCATGTCTTTGCTCACTAATTACGATCCCGGCGATTTTTTTGACGAAATGATGTCGCTGGACAACGGGGTCCGCGCGCACTACCGGGGATTCGTCGAGCGGTTCGGGGGCGTGGAAAGGGACGAGTTCGAGGCGAAGCGGCGGGCGGTGGACCTGGCGTTCCTGCGGCAAGGGATCACGTTCAACGTCTACGGGGACTCACAGGGAACGGAGCGGATTTTTCCCTTCGACCTGATCCCGCGGATCATCCCGGCCGATGAGTGGGAGCATATCGAGAGGGGCCTCGAGCAGCGGATCACCGCGCTGAACCTCTTCCTCCACGACGTTTACCACGAGCAGCGCATCCTCAAGGATGGCGTCGTGCCGCCATACTATGTGCTTTCGGCGAAGCATTTCCGGCGGGAGTTCGTCAATTTCCAGGTGCCGAAGGACATCTACGTCCACATATGCGGCACCGATTTGATCCGGGACAAGGACGGCACCTACCTGGTGCTCGAGGACAACTGCCGCTCGCCCTCGGGGGTCTCCTACGTGCTCGAGAATCGGCGGGCGATGAAGCGGAGCTTTCCGGGCATGTTCGAGTCGGTGGGCGTACGGCCCGTGGATTCCTACTCGACGGATTTGCTGAAGACGATGCAGCATATCGCGCCCGCGGGCGTCGCGAATCCGACGGTGGTGCTGCTGACGCCGGGCGCGTACAACTCGGCCTACTTCGAGCACACCTACCTTGCGCGGCAGATGGGGATCGAGATCGTCGAGGGGCGCGACCTGGTGGTGCGCAACTCGCACGTTTACATGCGCACCACGCGCGGCCTCCAGCCGGTGCACGTCATTTACCGGCGCATCGACGATGATTTCCTGGATCCCACCGTGTTCCGGAAGGATTCGGTGCTCGGGGTCCCCGGCCTCATCAACGCGTACCGGGAGGGGAACGTGTCACTGGCGAACTCGATCGGCACCGGCGTGGCGGATGACAAGGTGGTCTATTATTTCGTGCCGAAAATCATCAAATACTACCTGGACCAGGAGCCGATCCTGCAGAACGTGCCGACTTATCTCGCCTCGGAGGAGAGCGACAGGCAGTACATCCTCGAGCACCTGGGCGAGCTGGTGGTCAAGGCGGCGAATGAATCGGGCGGCTACGGGATGCTGATGGGACCGCGGGCGAGCAAGGCGGAGATCGAGAAATTCCGCGACCTGATCGAGGCCGACCCGCGCAATTACATCGGGCAGCCGATGATATCGCTGTCGCGGCACCCGACGTGGTGCGAGGAGGCGGGGTTCGAGGGCCGGCACGTCGATTTGCGGCCGTTCATCCTGTATGGGGAACGGACCACGATCATGCCGGGAGGGCTGACGCGCGTGGCATTGGTCAAAGGGTCGCTGGTCGTCAACTCGAGCCAGGGCGGCGGAAGCAAGGATACGTGGGTGCTTTATGATTAAAAATTCGAAATTCGAAATTCGAAATTCGAAGGGCTTACCGCCGGGTGCGGGCGCTAACTTGAGGTCTGGCTGCGGGCTGGCGGGCGGGCTGCCCGATGTTTTTCAAACCCCAAATCCAGGTTTTCGAATTTCGATTTTCGATTTTCGAATTTCGAATTTTTCCTGATGCTCTCGCGCGTTGCCAATTCCCTTTACTGGATGAGCCGCTACATCGAGCGGGCCGACAATGTCGCGCGCATCCTCGACGTGAACCTCCAGTTGTTGCTCGATTATCGCCGGCTGGACGACGAGCACCTGATGCGGCATTGGACCCCCATCGTGCAGACCACGGGTGACGAAGATCATTTCTTCGAATTGTACGAGGAGGCGAACGGCAGGACGGTGACGGAGTATTTCGTCTTTAACCGGGAAAACGCGAACTCGATCGTCTGTTCAATCGCGCAGGCGCGGGAAAACGCGCGGATGGTGCGCGACCAGATCACGATCGAGATGTGGGAGGAGATCAATCGCATCCACCTATTCCTGCGGTCGGAGCGTGCGCAGGACATGTGGCATTCGAGCCCGGCGGAATTTTTTCACGAAATCCGCGCCAGCTCGTGCGATCTCCAGGGACTGATCAGCTCGACCATTCCGCGCAACGAGGGCTGGTATTTTTTGCAGGCCGGCAAGTACATCGAGCGTGCGGACAAGACGACGCGCATCCTGGACCTGCGCAACCAGGCGCTGCCGGCCAAGGGAGTGCCGGCGCAGGTCAACCAGACCGACGCGCTCGAGTGGTCGGCAATCCTGCGCTCCTGCAGCGCGTGGGACGCCTACCGGCACATCCATGGAGTGGACGTCGGGCCGCGGCGCGTGAGCCAGTTGCTGCTGCTTTCGCCCGAGTTTCCGCGCTCGGTGCGCTTTTGCGTGTCGGAGCTCGACTCGACGCTGCGCCAGCTCTCGGGCGCGCCGGTCGGGCGGTTTTGGAACGACGCGGAAAAGCGTTCCGGGCGGCTGCTGGCCGAGCTGCAATTCAGCGACATCGGCGAGATATTCGCCAATGGGCTGCACGAGTACCTGGATGACCTGCAATTGCAGTTGAACGAAATCGGCGAAGCGCTTTTCTCGATCTATATCTATCATCCGTTTCACGAGGGATTCTCGGACCAGCAGCAGCAACAGCAGCAGTAGAGATGATGAAATTCGAAAATCGAAATTCGAAAATCGAAACCGGAATCCGCGAGGGCGCTTTCCCTGCAGGGGCTGCGCGGAATTCCAATCCCGGGTATCCGGCGCCATGAAGCTGCACGTCGTCCATCGGACCCGGTACGAATATCAGTCCAATGTCATCGAGAGCTTCAACGAGACGCGGCTTCAACCGACCTCGGACGGCGGACAGCTATGCCATGCGTTCCTGTTGAAGGTGCTGCCATCGACAAAGCTCTCGCATTACCTCGATTTTTACCTCAACTGCGTCCACTTCTTCGAGATACCGGAGCCGCACAACACCCTGAGCATCGAGAGCAGCTCCGTGGTCAGCACCAATTCCAATCCGCTGCTGCCGGACCAGGCAACGGCGCCGATGAGCCGGCTGCGCGAGTGCTTTTCCATGGAGCAGTGCTACGACTTTTTGCAGGGGAGCAAGCATGTCGAGATCGATCCCGTGCTCTGGCGGCTGGCAGTGGACGCGACGGTGGATGAAAAGGATACCTGGCAGGCCGCCCTCAAGGTGATGCGATTCATCCACGAGGGTTTCGAATACGAACCGGAGGCGACGACGGTGCAGACGCCGGTGGCCGAGGTCATCGAAAAGCGAAAGGGAGTTTGCCAGGATTTTGCCCATGTGATGCTGGGCATGTGCCGCAGCCTGAAAATACCGGCGCGCTATGTGAGCGGCTATCTTTACAACGGGCCGCTGGATGAATTGCAGGGCGCCCAGGCCAGCCATGCATGGTGCGAGGTCTATGTGCCCGATTTTGGCTGGCTGGGATTGGATCCGACCAACAACAGGCAGGCCGACGACCACTATGTCAAGGTGGCCGTCGGGCGCGATTACGCCGACATCATGCCGGTGCAGGGATTTTATCGCGGCGCCGGTTCGAAGAAGATGACGGTCGAGGTGAAGGTTACGCTGGCGTGAGGAGAGGTAACTGAGAATTAAATTAGTTGAGTGATAAGTAGATGAATTAGGTGATTGAAAATAGCTTTATCCGAGTTTGTTCCATTTTGTTTCTTTCTTGCCATTGACTTGCCGGGGAAAATTCATCCATCCTGCGCCACATTCTTCCGGGGCGCATGCACCGGAGATCAGCAACTTAATCCCACCCTTCTCTTCGTTCCGTTGCGAATGTTGTTCCCACGCAATCCTTCCGCCGTCGTCATCGCCGCGCTGCTGGCCGGAATTCTTCCGGCGCGAGCCGGCGCGCCCCAGGCCTACAAATGGTCGGTGCAGTACTTGATAGACAACAGCCAGCCGGTCTTCGGGCGGTCTCAGGAGGTTTATCCGCGCGCCAACCGCGGCCTGGCGATTTCGCCGGATGGAAATTATTTATACGCCGGCTTCGTGCAAAGCTTCAACAACGGGCCGGAACTTCAGCTCGAAGAACAGCCGGATGACCAACTCGGGCGAGGTGCGCAAGATCGACCTGAGGATTTCCGATTACGAGGACGCGACCAAATATGTGCTGCAATATCACCGCGCCAAGTCGATCGCCGTGGACGATGAGAATCGCGTCTATCTCGCCGACGGCCCGACCATCGACATTTACGATGCGGACCTGCGCAATCAACTGGCGAGCATTCCGATGGATGAATGCGAGGGCGTCGCGACCACGCGCGAGGGAGGCGAGACGGTGCTCTATGCGACCGACCGGATGCGCGGGGAATTGCACCGTTACCTGATCGACACGCGTTTCGGCAGCAACGGCTGCCAGGCGACGCTGGCTGGCCTGGGCGGCAATGGGATCATGGCCATTCCCGGAGCGAAGAGCCTGCGCGGGCTGGGGGTGGACCCGCAGGGGCGAATCTGGATCGCCGACGACGAGGGGAACCTCGTCTATCGCGTGGACAAGGATGGATCGAACCTGACCTCGGTGAAAGTCGAGACGCCGATGGCGATTGCGTTTTATGACGACACGGCGCTGATCACGCTGGGGACTGAGCGGCAGATCGCGCTGGTGACCATGGACATGGTGGTGACGGGAAATCTGTCGGTGCCGTGGGAGGAACTCGAACTGGCGCCATACGGGAACAACCGGGACGGCAGCCTGGCGGGCATCGTAATGATTCCTGGCGGCAAGGGAGGATTCTACGTCGCCAACGAGCACGGACAGACCTCGAACCAGAAGAGCACCTACGGGCGCACGGACCAGAACAGCGAGGTGATCGACGGCAAGCTCTACACGGACGCCTACCAGGACGACAACGAGCCGATCCTCAGGGCCCTTCCGGTTGAGATGGAGGATGCAAATGCGACCAGCGCGGCTGCTGCCTCGCCCACGCCTTAACGGGCCCCGGCTGGCCGTGCCGGGGAGGGATCGCAGCTCGCGCTGCGCGGGGAATTGGGGGTTGAGGGTCAGCGATAAGCAGAGCGGCTCTTTTTGGGTAATAAAAGCATCACTTACCGATATTTCGGTCGTGATTTCCGGTCGCTTTTGGGCGCTTGTGAAATTTTTCACAAATAGCTCTTGCCAACTATTTTTTCGTGTTGTTCTATCCCGCACGCTCTGCGGTACTCTGCGGTTCCCCCGCGCCCTTTGTTGAGGCTCCGCCGACCCCTCGTGACTCATAGATGAAAAGGCTTTGCCGCCACTTTTTTCCGCTCGTCATCCTGGCGATAACCGCCGGGATGCCGCTGGCCGCGCACGCGCAGGAGGCGCAGGGAGAGGGACTGCCGCTCTACTCGCCGCCCCTGTTTCAGATTGGGACGCCCAACGTGCACCTGGTGGTAACCAGCTCGATGATTGTGACCTGGATCGTGGCGATTGGAATTATCGTATTCGCTCAATTCGCAACGCGGAACATGAAGGAGGTGCCGGATGGAGCGCAGAATTTCTGGGAATGGATGGTCGAGGGCCTTTGGAATCTGCTCGAGGGGATCATCGGCCACGACCTGGTGAAGAAGACATTCTGGTTTTTTGCCACGATCTTCATCCTGATCGTCTTTTCCAACTGGTTCGGCCTGCTCCCCGGCATTGGGACGATGGGATGGGGGCCGCCCACGGGCACGTTGAGTGTCTCTTCCATCAGCGAGCCGCTCTTTCGCGGCGCGAACGCGGATTTCAACATGACGTTCGCGATGGCGATGGTTTTCTTCGCGTTATGGATCTTCTGGGCATTGCAGGCCAACGGCATTGGCGGCTTCATCATGCATCTCTTCGGGCCGAAGGGTGAGACCAAGGGATTGCTGAAGGTGTTGATGATCGTCATCTTCATCGCCGTCGGCTTCCTCGAGATTCTTTCGATTCTCTTCCGTCCCATCTCGCTCAGCTTTCGTCTCTACGGAAACATATTCGCGGGGGAGAACATGATGGAAGCAATGGGCAACCTGGTCCAGAACCCTTATTGGCTGAAGGTGCTGTGCGGGATCGTGATCCCGATTCCCTTCTATTTCATGGAACTGCTTACCGGCATTGTGCAGGCCATGGTTTTCATGTTGCTGACGGCGGTCTTCACGCTGCTGATCTGCCAGCATGACGAGAAAGGCCACGGCGCCCATCCTCATTAGATTTTTCGGTCTGACCGTGGGCAACCTGCGGGGGCCGAAGAAACCAACAAACAAACTCGAAATAAAATGATAACACCAATGTTAGCGGAACTATCGGGTAATCTCGGCGGTAATCTCACCGTCGGTCTTGCCGCAATGGGCTCGGGCCTTGGCGTGGGACTCATCGGGATGAAGTCGTCGGAGGCGGTCGGCCGCAATCCGGGGGCTTCCACCCAGATCCTGGTCCAGTCGATCCTGATTACGGCTTTCGCGGAAGCCATCGTATTCTACGCAATCTACCTGGCCCACTGATTCACCGGCGCGGGGCCGGTTCTTCCGGCCTCGCGCCTGACTCCGCTTCTCCCGGGTCACTTCTTCTCCATATATGAGCACCATCATTCTTCTGGCCGACAATTCCATCCTGCAATCGGCGGTCGATACCGGAAAGGCGTTTGGATTCACCTGGCTCTCGTTCCTCTCCAATTGCGTCTCCTTCATCATCGTCTGCATCCTGCTCCAGAAATTTGCCTACAAGCCGATCGTGACCGTGCTCGAGGCGCGGCGGGAAAAGATCGCGGAGGGCCTCAGGAATGCTGAAAAAATCAAGGCCGAGCTGGCGGACGCCGAGAAGAAAAAGGCCGACATCCTGGCGCAGGCCAACACCGAGGCGCAACGGATGATCGAGGAGGCGCGGGCCAGCGCGGCGGCGGTGGCGGAAAAGCAGACGCAGCAGGCGATTGCCGAGGCCGAGCAGATCATCGCCAAGGCGCGCGAAGCGACGCAGCTCGACCACGACCGGATGCTGGCCGACCTCAAGCGCGAGGTGGGCCACCTGGTCATCGAGACCACCACCAGGGTGACCGGCAAGATCTTGACCCCGGCGGACCAGCAGCGGATCAACGAGGAGACCGCCAGCCAGTTGGCCGCGGCCTGATTTTTTCAAAACCGAATTCCCCCCTTCTACGAATCCCCTTCTTATGAAATTGACCAAGGAAGTGCGCAAATTCTCGAAGGACATGTTCCAGGCCAGCTTTACCGGCAGACAACTCGACGCCGGCAAGGGTGCGCGGCTTCGTGACAGAATTGTCGCAGGCAAGCCGCGGCATTATGTCGATATCCTCAAGAATTATCACCGGCTGATCCGGCTGGAGCTCGACAAGCGGCACGCGGTGATCGAGAGCGCCTCGCCGCTGAGCCAGGATCGACCAGCGAGCAGGTGCTGCGGGACCTGCGCAGCAAATATGGCGACGGATTGACCACGGATTTCCGCGTCAACCCGAACTTGATCGGCGGCCTGCGCATCCGCGTCGGCAGCGACGTTTGGGACGGCAGCGTCCGCGGACGGCTGGACCGGCTGGAGCAGGAGCTGGCCACGGTATAACCCAACTGGAAATTCCATGAGCACCATTCTGCAAGAACTTGAATCGCAAATCAGCGGGCTGAAGACGGCGGCGACCAAGTCGAATACGGGAGTCGTGCGCGAGGTGGGCGACGGCGTGGCGAAGATCGAGGGCCTCAGCGACGTCATGCTCAACGAGATGATCGAGTTTCCCGGCGGCCTCTATCGGCCTGGCGCTCAACCTCGAGGAAACCGAGGTGGGCTGCATTCTGCTGGGCGATTTCACGGAAGTCACCGAGGGCACCGAAGTCAAGACCACGGGCCGGCTGCTCCAGGTGCCGGTCGGCAAGGGCCTGCTGGGCCGCGTGGTAAACGTGCTGGGCCAGCCGGTCGATGGCAAGGGGCCAATCAATGCGGACACGAATTATCCGGTCGAGAAAATCGCTCCCGGCATCATCAAGCGGCGCCCGGTCAGCCAGCCGGTGCAGACCGGCATCATGGCCATCGACGCGATGATTCCCGATCGGGCGCGGGCAGCGCGAGCTGATCATCGGCGACCGCTCGACGGGCAAGACGACCATCGCCATCGACACCATCATCAACAACGCGAACATCAACCGCGACCACGAGGGCAAACCGGATTTCCGCCCGATCTACAGCATTTACGTGGCGATCGGGCAGAAGAACTCGAACGTCGCGCGGAACCTTGCCGTGCTCGAAGAGCATGGGGCGATGCCGTACACGATCATCGTCACCGCGCCCGCGGCCGAGAGCGCGACCAACCAATACCTGGCGCCGTTTGCCGGCGCGGCGATGGGCGAGTGGTTCATGGACAACGGCATGGACGCGCTGATCGTTTTCGACGATCTCTCGAAGCACGCCGTGGCCTACCGGCAGGTGTCGCTGGTGCTCAAGCGGCCCTCGGGGCGCGAGGCTTATCCGGGCGACGTGTTTTACCTCCACTCGCCGCCTGCTCGAGCGCAGCGCGCGCGTGAATGAGAAGAACGGCAACGGCTCGCTGACGGCGCTGCCGATCATCGAGACCCAGGCCGGCGACGTCTCGGCGTACATCCCGACCAACGTCATTTCCATTACCGACGGCCAGATCTATCTCGAGACCGACCTCTTCTACCAGGGCGTGCGCCCGGCCATTTCGGTGGGCCTCTCGGTCAGCCGCGTCGGCTCGGCCGCGCAGATCAAGGCGATCAAGCAGGTCGCCGGCAAGATCAAGGGCGACCTTGCGCAGTTCCGCGAGCTGGCGGCATTCGCGCAGTTCGGTTCGGACCTGGACGCGAAGACCAAGGCGCAACTCGACCGCGGGCAGCGCATCGTCGAGCTCTTCAAGCAGACGCAATACAACCCGCTGCCGGTCGAGCAGCAGGTCGCGGTGCTCTGGGCGATGCAGAACGGCTACTTTGACGAGGTGCCGGTCGATCGGGTGAAGGAATACCAGACCAAGCTGATGGAGTTTTTGACCACGCGGAAGGAAGCGGTGCTCAAGGCGATCCGGGACAAGAAGCAGATCGACAAGGACGTCGAAGGGCCTGCTGCGTCGGGGCGCTGGACGAATTCAAATCGACCTGGCGATAAGCGATGGCAGCCAATACGCGAGACATCCGGCGCCGGATCAAATCGATCAAGAACACGGCGCAGATCACGAAGGCGATGCAGATGGTCGCCGCGTCGAAGATGCGCAAGGCGCAGGCGGCGGCGCTGGCCGGGCGGCCTTATGCGGACCTGATGAATCGCGTGCTGGTGGCGCTGAGCCGGCGGACGAACCCGGAACTGAGCCCGCTGCTCGAGGTGCGGGAGGTGAAGAAGGAGCTGGTGCTGGTCGTCAGCACGGACAAGGGGCTTTGCGGCGCGCTGAACACCAACCTGCTGCGCGAGACGCGGCAGTTTGACAAGCACGCCGGCCGGCGTATGTGGCCACCGGGCCGCAAGGCGGTGCAATACCTGGCGCGGACGAAGAAGGAATTGCTGGCGGATTTTGCGTTGAAGGACTCGCCGAGGCTGGTCGATACGAAGCCGATCTCGAAATTCCTGATCGACAAATTTCTCGCGCACGAGGTCGACAGGGTGAGCGTGCTCTTCACCCGTTTCATCAACACGCTGACGCTGAAGCCGACGCTCCAGACCATCCTGCCGATTTCGCCCGGGACCTGCCGAAACCGCCGGCGGGCGAGGAAGCGCGTCGATCCCGGCGTCGAATTCACTCTACGAGCCGAACCCGGCGGAAGTGCTGGCGGGCATCCTGCCGCATTACGTCCATTTCCAGGTCTACCAGATGGTGCTCGATGCGCGGGCCTCCGAGCACAGCGCGCGCATGGTGGCGATGAAGAACGCCACCGACAACGCGAAGCAACTCATCAAGGACCTGACGCTCGAGTACAACAAGATTCGCCAGGCGAGCATCACCACCGAATTGCTCGAAATCACCACCGCCCAGATGGCGCTTGGCTAACTCCCAAAACTCCGACCATTCACACACCATGCCCACTGAAACTGCCAACAAAACGACCGGCACCGTCGTGCAGGTGATCGGTCCCGTCATCGACGCGGACTTCACCGGCGCGAAATTGCCGAAAATTTACGACGCACTCGAGATCGACTTCGAGGTCAGCGGCACCCGATGTGAAGCTCACGCTCGAGGTGCAGCAGCACCTGGGCGAAAACTGGGTGCGCGCCATCGCCATGTCCTCGACCGAGGGCCTCAAGCGCGGCATGACCGTCATCAACACCGGCGCGCCGATTTCCGTGCCGGTGGGCGAGGGCGTCCTGGGCCGCGTCTTCAACGTGACCGGCGATCCGGTGGACGAGCGCGGCCCGGTGAACGCGACAAAGCGTTACCCGATCCATCGTCCGGCGCCGCCGCTGGTGGACCAGGACACCAAGGCGCAAATCCTCGAGACCGGCATCAAGGTCATCGACCTGATCTGCCCCTTCACCAAAGGCGGCAAGGTGGGCGCGTTCGGCGGCGCGGGCGTGGGCAAGACCGTCGTCATCATGGAATTGATCAACAACATCGCCAAGGGGCACGGCGGCTACTCGGTATTCGCCGGCGTGGGCGAGCGGACGCGCGAAGGCAACGATCTTTACCACGAAATGAGCGAGGCCGGCGTCATCAACCAGGGGAACATCGGCGAGTCCAAGGTGGCGCTGGTCTACGGCCAGATGAACGAGCCGCCCGGCGCGCGTCTGCGCGTGGCGCTCTCGGCGCTCGTCGATGGCCGAATATTTCCGCGACGAGAAAAACCAGGACGTGCTGCTCTTCATCGACAACATTTTCCGCTTTTCGCAGGCGGGCTCGGAGGTCTCGGCGTTGCTGGGGCGCACGCCGTCGGCGGTCGGTTACCAGCCGACGCTGGCCGCGGAAATGGGCGACCTCCAGGAGCGGATCACCTCGACCAAGAAGGGCTCGATCACCTCGTTCCAGGCGGTGTATGTGCCCGCGGACGACCTGACCGACCCGGCGCCGGCGAACACCTTCGCGCACCTCGATTCGACCATCGTGCTCGAGCGCTCCATCGCCGAGTTGGGCATTTATCCGGCGGTCGACCCGCTGGCCTCGACCTCGAAGGCGCTGACGCCGGAAATCGTCGGCGAGGAGCATTACGGCGTGGCGCGCGGCGTGCAGCGGGTGCTGCAACGGTACAAGGATTTGCAGGACATCATCTCGATCCTGGGCATGGACGAGCTTTCGCCCGAGGACAAGCTGGCCGTCTATCGCGCGCGCAAGATCCAGCGGTTCCTCTCGCAGCCGTTCCACGTGGCCGAAGTGTTTACCGGCACGCCGGGGCAATACGTAAGCACCGCGGAGACGATCCGGGGCTTCAAAGAAATCCTGGAAGGCAAGCACGACGACGTGGGAGAAACGAATTTCTATATGAAAGGCGGGATCGACCAGATCCAGCAGTAAGATTTCATGGCCACGCTCAAGCTCGAAATCGTCACGCCCGAGGCGAAGATATTCTCGCAGGACGTGGACGTGGTCTATGTGCCCGGCGTCGAGGGCGAATTGGGCATCCTGCCCAGGCACATCCCGCTGATGACGATGATCAAGCCGGGCGAGCTGCGCGTGAGCAGCGGCGGGCGCGACACATTCATGGCCGTGGGCGAGGGATTTGTCGAAGTCACCGGCGAGAGCGTGACGGTGCTCACCGACATGGCGGTCGAGGAGCAGGCCATCGATGAAAGCGCGGCGGAAGAGGCGGTGCGGCGGGCGCAGGAGGCCCTCAAGCGTGGCGCGGATATTGGCGCGGAGGAAGTCGCGTCGGTCCAGGCGGCGTTGCAAAAATCCCTGGCGCAACTCCACGTGAAGCGCCGGCGCCATCCCGGGTAGGCAGCCGGATGAACCGGCCTACACGCTGATCGTTTCGCCGATCTTGATCGCGCTCCCTTCGATCTTTTTGGTGGCGAGCTGTTTTACGAAGGCATTCGGGTCCTGCCTGATGAAATCGAAGGTATTGTAGTGCATCGGGAGCACGAGGCGGGCTTTTAGGAATTCGGCCGCGGTCACGGCGTCCTCGGGGCCCATGGTGAAATTGTCGCCGATGGGGAGCATCGCAACGTCGATGTGGTTGCGCTGGCCGATCAGTTGCATCTCGAGTGTCAGGGCCGTATCGCCGGCATGGTATACCGTCCGGCCGTCCGCGTAGATGAGCATCCCGGCTGGCGTGCCCAGGTAAATGAACCCGTCCGTGCTGCCTTCCGGCGGCGGATAGCCGGCGGAGTGGAAGGCGATGGTCAGCTTCACGCGGCCAAAGGGAAAATCGAACCCGCCGCCGAGGCCAAGAGGATGGATCTTCGCCCCCTGGCGCCCGAGCCAATCGGCCACCTCATAGGAACTGATGACCTTCGCGTCGTTTCGCTTCGCGATGTCCAGCGCGTCGCCCACGTGGTCGCCATGGCCGTGCGTGACCAGGACGTAATCGCATCGAATCGACTCGGCTTTCACCTTTGCCAGCGGATTGCCGGTGAGAAAGGGATCGATGATAAGCGTGTGTGAAGAAGTCTCGATGAGGAAGCAGGAATGGCTCAGGTAGGTGATCTTCATGGTCGTATAATAACGGGTGCGCCCCGGCTGGCGATGGCATCCGGAAGGAAGATTGCGTTGGAAGTTCCTCCCGGCTTTGATTCATTGTTTCCATGTCCAGCCAGCTTGGCCAAATCTTTCGCATCGCCACCTGGGGCGAATCGCACGGGCGCGCCGTGGGGGTGGTCATTGATGGATGCCCGCCGCTGATCCCGCTCGAAGAGAGTGACATCCAGAAGGACCTGGACCGGCGCCGCCCCGGGCAGAGCGAAATCGTGACCCCGCGCAAGGAAGCGGACACCTGCGAGATTTTGTCGGGGGTTTACGAGGGGGTGACGACCGGGACGCCCATCAGCATTTTGGTCTGGAACAAGGATGCGCGGCCCGAGGCATACGCCGAGATGGCGTCGGCATACCGGCCCTCGCACGCGGATTACACCTACGATGCCAAGTACGGCATTCGCGACCATCGCGGCGGCGGGCGCGCATCGGCGCGCGAGACCATCGGGCGCGTGGCGGCGGCAGCCGTCGCCAGGAAGGTCCTCGAGCGGCTGGCGCCCGGCCTGGAAATCGTCGCCTACGTGAAAAGCATCCGCGACCTGCTGGCGGAGATCGATCCGGCGTCGGTGCGGCTCGAGGAGGTCGAGGCGAACATCGTGCGCTGCCCGGACGCAAAGGCGGCGGAGCAAATGATCGCATTGATCCAGGAGGTGCGCTCGCAGGGGGATTCGGTTGGCGGGACCATCGAATGCGTGGCGCGCAACGTTCCCGCCGGATGGGGCGAGCCGGTCTTCGACAAGCTCGAGGCCGACCTGGCGAAGGCAATGCTCAGTTTGCCGGCCACCAAGGGGTTCGAGATCGGCAGCGGTTTTGCCGGCACGCTGCTGACCGGCTCGCGGCACAACGACGCGTTCGAGATGCGCGAAGGCGCAGTGCGCACAGTGACCAACCGCTCCGGCGGCGTGCAGGGCGGCATTTCCAACGGGGAACCGATTTTCTTCCGCGTGGCGTTCAAGCCGACGGCGACCATCGCCAAGCCGCAGCAGACCGTGACCCGCGAGCACGAAGCGGCGGAACTGGCCGCGCGAGGCCGGCACGACCCGTGCGTGCTCCCGCGCGCGGTCCCAATGGTGGAAGCGATGGCGGCGCTGGTGCTCTGCGATCACGGCCTGCGACAGAAAGTGGGTGGGGAAATTCGAAATCCGAAATTCGAAATTCGAAATCAGAAAGCCTGACTCCGGACGCCTCTCGCGCGGCAGCGCGCAAATTCTTCGAATTTCGAATTTCGAGTTTCGAATTTTCGATCACCGATTTGCATTTCACCCCCTTCTGTGAGAACATGGCTGCTCAGGAGCCATGGACCGGTTTCAACTCCTGTTTCTGTGCGGTTCGGCGCTGCTGGTGCTCGTGCAGAGCATTCGCGGATGGAGGGTTGGCGTCGCCCGGCAAATGGTAAACTTCTGTGCGCTCGTGCTGGCTTACGCAGTGGCCATTTTTTGCGGGCGCATGTGCGCGCCGCTCCTGCATCCGCTCGGTTACCCGGATATCCTGATGTCGGCGATCGCCGGATCGTTCTTCGGCGTGGGCGTCTATGCGGCGGTCACGAAATTGGCGGGGGGGATGTTTCGGTCGACGAACGAGCAGAAGCCGAGGCTGGCAAGGCTGGGATATGGCGCGGGCGGGTCGGCGCTCGGGTTTGTCGGCGCCCTGGTGACGGTGTGGCTTTCCGTATTCGCCATCCGCTGCATGGGCACCGTGGCGGAAGCCGAAGTAAAGCTCGCGAATTCACCCGAGGCGCGCCGCGCCGGCATCACCGTGGACCCGATGGCTGTCGCGCTTGCGCAGTGGAAGCGCTCGCTCGATTCCGGCCCGACCGGCGCGATGCTGCACGAGGCGGACCCGATGCCGGACCGCGTTTACCTGATCCTCGACAAGATGGCGCAGGTGATCTCGAGCGTGAACTCGATGCAGCGGTTCGTTTCCTATCCCGGCACCAGGGTGCTCAGCGCCAATCCGCGCATCGTGGCCCTCGAGCAGGACCCGGAAATCTCGCGGCAGATCCTCGGCCGCAATTTCATGGCGCTGATGGGCAACCCGAAGATCGTGGCCGCCCTCAACGATCCCGGGGTCGAGGAAATGGTGAGGAGTTTCGAGCTCGAAAAGGCGCTGGATTACGCCCTGGCGGACAGCGGGAACGAAAAGAATTGATAAGTCAGAAGTTGCTGATAGTTAGGAATATACGCCTTATCGATTGCTGGAGTGCGCGCCAAGGCGCGGAATTCACGATTGGCGCTTGATCTGGGTGCCGTTCAATCAGCAATCTCAGATTAGCAATTATCAATTCCCTCAAATGCCGTACCGAGCGACCATCGGCCTGGAAGTGCACGTGCAATTGAAGACGCGCAGCAAGATGTTTTGCACCTGCCCGGTCGAGTATGGCGCGGAGCCAAACGCGCACACCTGCCCGGTCTGCCTCGGGTTGCCGGGCTCCCTGCCGGTGATGAACGGCGAAGCGCTCAAAATGACGGCGCTCACGGGGCTGATGCTCGGCTGCCAGGTCGCCGAGGTGTGCAAGTTCGACCGGAAAAATTATTTCTACCCGGACATGCCGAAGAATTATCAGATCTCGCAGTACGACCTGCCGATCTGCCTGAGCGGCGGCGTGCCGCTCCCGGACATGGCGTATCCCAAGGACGCGCAGAAAAACATCGCGAAGCCGGACAAGCTGGTGCCGCTGGTGCGGATTCACCTCGAGGAGGACGTGGCAAAGTCGTTCCATTTCGAGACCAGCACCGGCATCGATTTCAATCGCGCCGGCACGCCCTTGATGGAGATCGTCTCGGAGCCGGAGATCGACTCGCCCGAGGAGGCGTTCGCCTATCTCTCGTCGCTCAAGCAAATCCTCGAATACGGCGGCGTGAGCTTCGCGGACATGGAAAAGGGGCAGTTGCGATGCGATTGCAACGTCTCGGTGCGGCCCGATGGCCAGGTGGAACTGGGCACCAAGATCGAGATCAAGAACATGAACACCATCTCCGGCGTGCGGCGGGCGCTCGCGTACGAGATCGAGCGCCAGACCGCCGTGCTCACCGGCGGCGGCAAATTGCAGCAGGAGACCCGGCGCTGGGACGAGGCCGCGGGCCAGACCTTCGCCATGCGGACCAAGGAGCTCGCGCATGATTACCGTTATTTTCCCGATCCCGACCTGATGCCGGTGCGCACGGCCGATTTCATGGACGAGGTCCGCAGCCGGGTGCCGGAGCTGCCGGTGCAAAAGCGCGAGCGTTTCGCGCGCGACTATGGCGTGAGCGCGTATGACGCGGGCGTGCTGGCGAGCGACCTGGCGCTGGCGGAATACTTTGAGCGGGCGGCCAAAGGCGCGGCGAAGCCCAAGCAGGTGGCCAACTGGGTGCTCAACGATTTGCAGAGCGCGCTCAAGAACGCGGACCTGGGCATCGCGCAATGCCCCATTGTGCCGGAGGCGCTCAACGGACTGGTGGGCCTGGTCGAGGCGGGCAAGATCAGCAGCACCCAGGCGCGCGAGGTGTTTGCCGGGATGTTTGCCGCGCCGGGAAAATCGGCGGCGGAAATCGCCGGGGAAAAGGGGCTCAAGCAGGAGAGCGACACGGGGGCCATCGAGCAGATTTGCGACCAGGTCATCGCGGCAAACCCGAAGGCGGTCGCGGAATACAAGGCGGGCAAGGCCGCATCGGTCAATTTCCTCAAGGGCCAGGTCATGAAGCTTACGCAGGGCAAGGCAAACCCGAACATTGTCGGCGAGGTACTCGCACGAAAACTCGCCGCATGAAGCAGACCCTCCTGACAGCCGCGATTTTGATCGCATGGGCCGGCGCGCGGGCGGCCACCAATGAATACGCGACCCCGACCCCCGCGCCGATCCTGAGCACGGACATGAGCGGCGCCGACCTGGCCTTCCTCACGGAGGCTCCGCCGGAAGTGGCGCTGGTGGTCGAATTGTCCGCGCTGGCGAAAAAGCACGCCGTCACGCCGGAAGTGCGGGACCTGGCCGCCGGCATTTTCAACCAGCAGACCGCCGCCGCGGAAAGTCTGAAGAAGCTGGCGGCAACGTACCAGATGCCCGCTTCGCAGGACCCGGACCCGAAGGGGAAGAGGCAACTGAAGGCGATTGCGGCGCTCAAGGGGGTGAAATTCGACAAATCCTATCTCGATGCGCTCAGCGACGCGCAGGATCAGCTCGAAGCAATCCTCGAGGCCGGAACCACGTCGCAGGACAAGACGATCAAGGCCGAGGCGGACGTTGAAATGGCGGCGCTCAAGGCTCAGATGGACCAGGTGAAGAAGCTGGGCCTGTAGGCCTTCGCGGCCCAATGAATATTCCTACCATTCGGCCCGGTCCTGGGCTATGGTCGCGCCGCCGCGATACCAGAGCATTTTAAAAAATTATGTGGCCGTTGATATGGGAGCGCCGAGGGTTGGTGCGGTTGGGCTTCAAGCGCAGCGCCTGTATGAAATTCATACTGGCCAAGCTTGAAACCAACCGCAACGATCCTCGCCGCCACATAGCGACGGCCACAGAATTTTTTAAACTGCTCTAACGCATGAAAGGCTGGCATTATATCCTTTTGGTGGGCATCTGCGCCGTCGCGCTGCTGATCTATTTTCACCGTCTTCCCGCCATCCCCCACGTGGGCTGGCGCCTGACGACTCAGTCGGGCAATTCCCCCGCGCTGCCCGCCAATCTCCCTTCGGCTTCGGAGATTCCCGGCCTGTCGCGTTTCTTCGGATCGTCCGGCGGGCAGGGAAGCGCCGCCGCCCCGGCTCCAATGCCCGGGCCGCCGGATTCCGGCTTTTGCTACCTGACCATGGCGGTCGAGGTGCCGAATAAATACGGATATATCACCTACCAGCGGGGCACGCTGCTGCGCTACCTCGGTCAGCAGGAGGACAGGTATGTCGTTGAGAGGGAGTTGTATGCCTTTACCGTCTCGCCGGACATGGTGACGGACAGCCTCGCCTCGGCCATGTGGACGCCCGGCACGTCGAAAGCCCTGCTGGCGGATACCCCGCCGCCCTCGATGGGCCTTCGGGACGCCCGGGCTGCTCAAGACCGCCGCGCTGTCAAACCCGACGCCGCTCGGGCTTATGCCGCTGCCCCTGGGTGGCACGTCGCCGGCGGCCGGCGGCAAAGCCTCGCAACCTCAGGAATCCCTGGCGCTGGCCCCGGCGCCGAAACCGTCGCTGCCGATCCATCCCGCCGATCATCCTGCGGCATTGGTGAGCGGCACGCCCTCGGCCGGAGGGACGCTCTCGGATTTTTCGCAATACTCGCGCTACCTGCTCATCGCGGATGGGGACCAGGGTAACGGCAGCGCCTGCCTGGTGAAATACCAGGGACGGGTCCGCGTGATAACCAACTCCCATGTCCTGAGTGGAAACGACAACGTCCACTTCCAGGAGATGAACTCGACCCAGGTTCAGACCGGCCCATTCAGCTATGCGTATGGGGCCGACCTGGCCGCGGCGGACCAGAGCACTGCCAGGGACGGCCTCGAGGTTGCCGACGTGAGCAAGGAGGTGAACATCGGCGACGACGTGGTGGTGCTGGGAAACAGCCTCGGCTCGGACGTGATCACCGAGATCAAGGGGCAGGTGAAGGGAATTGGGCCGGACCTGGTCGAGGTGGACGCGAAATTTGTCGAAGGCAACAGCGGCAGCCCGATCATCCAGGTCAAGACGGGCAAGGTGATCGGCATCGCCACCTACGCCGAGCAGCGAAAAATGGATTCGCTCTCGAAGGACTCCCAGTTCGGCTCGGAATGGAGGCGGTTCGGCTACCGGCTCGACACGGTGCGCGCCTGGCAGCACGTCGCGCCGGAGGAATTCGCGTCCGAGGCCAGGACGGTCGAGGCGGTCCAGAAGCAGACGGAGGATTTGTTCCGGCTGGGGCAGGACATCTACGCGGGAAAGATCGACCTGAGCAAGCATCAGGCGCCGGATAACCGGCTCAGGGACATCGTCACGGAGTTCATGCAGGCAAACACAAACCGGGACAAGAGCAGCGCCGCGTCGGTCGAGGCCCGCATGGAATTCGAGCGGGCGCTCATCTTCGAGACGCACGAGGATGTCGCCAACTTGCGCGAGGAAGATTTCACCTGGTTTCACTGGCAGGAGTTGAAGGATGAAATCGCCGCCCGCGACTTCCTGAAAAAGGAATTCGAACGCCTGCTCAACACGGATGAAGCGGACGACCAGGTGATGCATTGAGGCGGCGGCAACGAAATGTTTGCTTACGCATATATCAAGTGATGCACTGTCCATCTTGCCGATGAAATGGCTGCCAATCTTACTTTCCGTCGCGGTGCTTGCCTACCTGGCGCTGGACGACTTGTCGAAGCGGAACGCGGTGAGCGCATGGCAGGCGGAGGCGGCGGCGGATAAGCAGAGCGCGGAGCAGATGCAAACGGAAATCCAGGGGCTCACGGTCGAGCGGGACCAGTTGAGGGAGGAAGTGGCGCGTCTCTCGACCGAGCTGGCTCCAAGTCCGGGCGCCGGCCAGCAGGGCGCGCAGGCCACCGGCACGGCGCCGTCGCCCGGCGCGCAGGTGCTGGATCAGCCGCAGGGCAGCGAGAATCACCACTGAGCGGGCTCGACACTGCCCGGGCGGTGCGGGAAACTTTCGCGCGATGAAAGAAGAAATGATCCTGGTCGTGCCCCGGGCGACCATCGAGAAGCTCGGCATGTGGCACGGGCTCAATTTCGAGGTCGAGCGTTATCTGCCCGTGCTGCTCGCGCGCGGGAACAATCTTTTCATGCCCCGCTCCGCCGCCGAGACCGACCCGGCGTTCAAGCAAATCATCCCTTATGTGCTGCTGGTGCACGGCGGCAAGGTGCTGCACTACGTGCGGGGAAAAAAAGCGGGCGAGCAGCGGCTGGTGAGCAAGGGGTCGATCGGGATCGGCGGCCACATGAACGACATGGACGAGGGCCTTTTCGCGATGGACGAGGCTGCTTACATGCAGGGCGTGCGGCGGGAGATCGCGGAGGAATTGAAGATCGGCACAAAGTATCGCAACCGCGTGGTGGCGTTGCTCAATGACGATTCAAACGAGGTGGGCCAGGTCCACATGGGTGTGGTGCACGTATTCGAACTGGACGAGCCCAAGGTCGAGAAAAACGAGGCCATGATCACGAACCTGGCGTTTCTCTCGCCGGAGGAATTGGCGGAACGCCGCGAGCAAATGGAGACATGGTCGCAGATTTGCCTGGATGGGTTGGGGCGGCTGCTGGGGTGATGTCTTACGCCTGCTCGTAGGCCCGGACGAAGTCATCGCGGGCGATCCCACTCTGAGTCAGCACCGTTCGCAGTGTGGACCCCTTTATCGTCCTGTGCCCCGGCAACGTCATTGGGGTTACTGTCCCGTCCGATTCGGTTCGAGCAAGCGCGATGTGGTTGCCCGTGCGAACAACATCGAAACCAAGCGCCCTCATCGCCCGCAATACTCGATCCTGGGGCGCATCCACCGGAAACTTGGCCATGGCGTGTCAACAGCCAGGGGTTTTCAGGCGGGAACAGCCGTCTCGGCAACGAACGCTTCCAAGACCGGGTCCTCGTCGGCCTGCGCCAAAGCGCCAATCCCGAACGTTTCGACATGGAACCCGATTGCCGAACGGACGTTGGACAGCGCGGCCTCGTAGGTGTCCCCCTGGCCGACGACCACCCCACGGGCAAGGCCCAAGGGATAAGCGACGTAGCCATCGGAATGCTTCTCGACGACGATTTTCAGCGGCAAATCCATCGGTCGATAATCCTCCATGCGCTCGATTCAAGCAAGAGCGCAAATCTGCCTGGATGGGTTGGGGTGCCCGTGCATGGGCTGCTGTCGGGCAGACCCGGATGGGCACTGCCATGGTGCGTATTTCAAGCGGGAGATGGAAATATCCAGATTAAAGAACGGGCGGGCTCTTGCCCGGGTCGCGGCCTTCGTCCAGGTCGATGAAATCGAACGAGGTCTGGATGTCGGTGCGGTTTTCGCAGCCGATCTCCTTGAGACGTTTGAGCACCATGGGCGTGCCGTCGTCGTTCCAGCCGCGTTTGCGCATGAACTCGTTCCAAATCTCGATCTGTTCATCGGTGGGATGGCGTCCACTCTCGAAACACCACTCGAGGATTTCGGCATCCGTGCTGCCCAGTTTTACCCGCTCGACGAGCGACGAATAATCAATGCCGAGAAATGAAAGGGCGCGGGCGTCGAATCCCTTGCCCAGATTGGCGTGGTACTCCTCGGGGAGCTTGCCCTGCGCATGGAGGCGGATTTTGTCGAACATGCGGCCCACGTAATAGATGCCGCCAACTTGATCGTAACAACTTCTGAGGCCGGGAACTTGCATAATCGTTGGACCAAGGATGGCGCTGATGTTGGAGGTGCGCCATCAGGGAGGTCCGTGAAATCCGTGTAATCCGCGGGTGAAGCTTTCGGCAAGAGCATTCGGAGCGACATGGGTGAAGCTCGTGCCCAACTTTCCCCAAAATACATCCCTTTCCCATTACGGCCTAACCTCCTCAAGCGCCAGGCAACGGAAGCCGCACGCGGTACCGGCGCTCAGAAAAAGCGCAAGCGTTAGAGCATCTTCGCTTCAGTCTGTCGTACCAATTGTTAGAGCATCTTCGCTTCAGTCTGTCGCACCAATTGTTAGAGCATCTTCGCTTCAGTCTGTCGTACCAATTGTTAGAGCATCTTCGCTTCAGTCTGTCGCACCAATTTGAAGGGCCGGAGGCCCGGGTTAGGCCAGCCTGGGGCGTAGCGAGGCACGAGCGAAGCCCCAGGTCACCGTCTCCAAAGCGCCAAGCGCCGGAGGCGCGGGTTAACTGCGACAAACTAAACAGAGGCTAGGCCCCGCGAAGGTTCACGCCTGCGCCCGCGTTTGAACTTTGCCGAAAAAAATCCCTAACCACCGCGACATCCATCTTGCTAGCCTTGCGGAATGTCGCCCGTTATCTCCGGCAAAATGGCCAAACCGGCGCCTCTTTTCGCGGTGCAACCACTCACCCCGCCCGCCGAATCTGCCTCATTCCGCACTCTCCAGAATCAAGCCCAATCAAGGTCAATCAAGGTCAATCAAGGTCAATCAAGCCCCTTTTACCCCCCGGGCGGACCCGGAGCGATCCCGGTTGTCATGGCCGGCGGGATGCGGGTAGCCTGTCACCTGCCGCGAAGAATGTTGCGCTACTCGATACGCCGGGCAGATGAACGGGATTGCGCCGATTTGGCGCGGCTGGCCGGGCAGCTTGGCTACCCGACGCCGGAAGAGGCCATGCGCGGCCGGCTCGAGCGGTTGCTCGACAGTCCCGGCGACGCCATTTTCGTGGCCGAGTCCGATGACGGCGGATTGATTGGCTGGGTTCACGGCGTGCTCTCGCAGTTTTTGGAATCGGAGTATCGGCTGGAGGTCGGCGGCCTTGTCGTTGACGAGCGGCTTCACCGGAAGGGAATCGGACGGGCGTTGATGGAGCGCGTTGAAAATTGGGCGCTGGAGCGCGGAGCGACGCACATCATAATCCGGAGCCGGTCGACCCGGACCGAGGCGCACCATTTCTACGAAAAGCTGGGCTACAGCCAGTCGAAGGTTCAGGTCGTTTTTCGGAAGGCCCTGCCGCGGAAGGCCGAGGTCGTTCCGGGAGGAAAATCCGGCCCGAACCGGACGAAAACGCCATCCAGAAAGACTTGAACGGCTTGCCCCGGCCCGGCATGCGATTAAATTGAAAATATGCGTCCTGACCGGTTCACCCAGAAGATGCAGGAGGCGCTGCAAAGCGCCCAGGATGTGGCCGCGGAGTTTTCGCACCAGGAGATCACCAACGAGCACTTCCTGCTCGCGCTGCTGACGCAGCAGGATGGCGTGGCCGTGCCGCTGCTCGAGAAGCTGGGCGTTTCCGTGCCGGCCCTCGAGGGCCGGCTGCGGGAAGACCTCGAGAAGCGGCCGCGGGTGAGCGGGGCGGCGGGGCAGGTTTATCTCGGCACGGATTTGCGCGCGGTGCTGGACGCCGCGGAAAAGCAGATGAAGAGCCTGAAGGACGAGTACGTGAGCGCGGAGCATTACCTGCTGGCGCTCAGCGAGGCCCACTCGCCGGCGTCGCGGCTGCTGAAGGATTCCGGGGTCACGCACGCCCGGCTGTTGCAGGCGCTGCAGCAGGTGCGCGGCAACCAGCGCGTCACCGACCAGAATCCCGAGGGCAAATACCAGACGCTGGAAAAATATGGGCGCGACCTCACCGAGGCGGCGCGGCGCGGGAAGATTGACCCGGTCATCGGGCGCGACGACGAAATCCGCCGCGTGATGCAGGTGCTATCGCGCCGGACGAAGAATAACCCGGTGCTGATCGGCGATCCCGGGCGTCGGCAAGACGGCGATCGTCGAAGGGCTGGCGCGGCGCATCGTGAGCGGGGACGTGCCGGAATCGCTCAAGAACAAGCGGATCGTGGCGATGGACATCGGCTCGATGCTGGCCGGCGCGAAGTTTCGCGGCGAATTCGAGGACCGGCTCAAGGCGTTCCTGAAAGAGGTTACCGCCGCAGGGCGAGGTCATCCTGTTCATTGACGAGCTGCACACCATCGTCGGCGCCGGCGCGGCGGAAGGGGCGGTTGATGCGTCGAACATGCTCAAGCCGCAGCTTGCGCGCGGCGAATTGCGCACCATCGGCGCGACCACGCTGGACGAGTACCGCAAGTACATCGAAAAGGACGCGGCGCTCGAGCGGCGTTTCCAGCCGGTGATGGTCGATGAGCCGAGCGTCGAGGAGACCATCGCGATCCTGCGCGGGCTCAAGGAGCGCTACGAGGTGCACCACGGCGTGCGCATCCAGGACGCTGCGCTGGTGGCGGCGGCGGTTCTTTCGCATCGCTATATTTCGGACCGGTTTTTGCCGGACAAGGCGGTGGATCTGATGGACGAGGCGGCGTCGCGGCTGAAGATCGAGCTCGATTCGATGCCGACGGAGATCGACGAAATCGAGCGCCAGGTCATGCAGTTCGAGATGGAGCGGCAGGCGCTCAAGAAGGAGAAGGACGCCGCGAGCCGGGAACGTCTGGGGCGCATCGAGAAGGACCTGGCGGACCTGCGCGAGAAAAGCTCGCAGCGCAAGACGCAATGGCAGAACGAGAAGGCGGAGATCGAGCGCAGCAGAAAATTGCAGGAGCAACTCGACGCGCTGAAGACCGAACTCGAGCAGGCGCAGCGGCGGGGCGAACTGGGCAAGGCGAGCGAAATCCAATATGGGCGCATCCCGCAGTTGCAGCGGCAGATCGAGGAGCACAACGTCAAGCTGGCGGAGCTTCAGAAGGGCGGCCGGCAGATGCTCAAGGAGGAGGTGACCGAGGAGGACATTGCCGAAGTGGTCTCGAGCTGGACCGGCATCCCCGTTTCGCGGCTGCAGGAAGGCGAGCGCGAGAAACTGGTGAAAATGGAGGAGCGCCTGGCCGAGCGCGTGGTCGGGCAGAAGCAGGCCATCAAGGCCGTGGCCAACGCGGTGCGCCGCGCGCGCAGCGGCTTGCAGGACCCGAACCGGCCCATCGGTTCCTTCATCTTCCTGGGCCCGACCGGCGTCGGCAAGACGGAGCTGGCGCGCGCGCTGGCGGAGTTCCTTTTCGACGACGAGAACAACCTGATCCGCATCGACATGAGCGAATACATGGAGAAACACGCCGTCGCGCGGTTGATCGGCGCGCCGCCGGGCTACGTCGGCTACGAGGAAGGCGGGCAGCTTTCCGAGGCGGTGCGGCGCAAGCCATACAGCGTGGTGCTTTTCGACGAGATCGAGAAGGCGCACCAGGATGTCTTTAACGTGCTGCTCCAGGTGCTGGACGACGGGCGGATCACCGATGGCCAGGGGCGGACGGTCGATTTCAAGAACACGGTCATCATCATGACCTCGAACATCGGCAGCCAGTTCATCATGGAGGAATCGCTCGACGCGAAGGAGCGCGACCGCCGGGTGCTCGAGGCGCTGCGGGCGCATTTCCGGCCGGAGTTCCTGAATCGCGTCGACGAGATCATCATTTTCGACCGGCTTGGCGACGAGGAAATCAAGCACATCGTTGGCCTCCAGATCACCCGGCTGGCGAAGCGGCTGGGGGCGCAAAACATCAGCATCGAAGTCACCCCGGCGGCGCGGGCGCTCGTGGCAAAGGAGGGTTACGACCCCGTGTACGGGGCGCGTCCGCTCAAGCGGGCCATCCAGCGGGAAATCCTCGATCCGCTTTCGCTCGAGATTTTACAGGGGCGGTTCAAGGAGGGGGACCGCGTCGAAGTGGGAGAAAAACACGGCAAAATAGTGTTCAACAAACGATAAACCAGTATGGAGCAAGTAATTACCCTGGCCACATTTAACGACGCTGCGCCCGCCGAGAAGCTCAAGGATCGCCTGCACGACGCGGGCTTTCACGCGGAGCTTCACGACGATTCCGGCGCGCAGGCGATCTTCTTTCTAAACAAACATCCTCGCGCCAACATGCTGGTCCGTGTGCGCAAGGAGGAATACGAGAAGGCGAAGGAATTGGTGCGCGAATGGGAGAAGGATGGGGTCATGCTGGAAGCGGTCCGCTGCCCGCAATGCGGCTCCTCGCGCATCGAGTACCCGCAATTCTCGAGGCGGACGGCGGGCAGCATGTTTTTCGCGCTGCTATCGGCGGCGCACCTGATCCCGCGGGAGTATTACTGCGAAGATTGCCAGTTCACCTGGCCGGACAAGGTCGCGCCCCAGGTGGACAGGGACACGCTGAACTGGCCGCGGCATTCCAAAGTGCCCTGAACATTTCGGATTTCGGAATGCGGATTTCGGAATGTCTCTGACGCCGAACCTTTTGAGGCAGGTTCCCCTGCGCCCATCCAGAGTTCCTCACGGCTCGCTGCGAGGATCGTTACTTCCGAAATCCGAGATCCGAAATCCGAAATTTCTACGCCAATGTGAAGAGTACAATTTCGGGCGCGCAATTGAGCCGGATGGGCGGCGAAATGGTGCCAATGCCGCGGGTGACGAAGACGCGCGCCACCGGTCCCTGGACGAGGCCTTGCGCGTACTTTTGGCCGTAGAGAGAGGGGATGATCGGCGGGCCGATGACGGGGATATCGACCTGGCCGCCATGGGTGTGGCCGGCGAGCACGATGCCGACGCGCGGGTCCTCGATTTTTTCGACATAATCGGGGTTATGGGAAAGAAGGATCACGGCGTCGTCCACGGACGCGGGGCCGAGCGCCGCGGGCAGGTCCTGCCAGCCCGTCCAGTAATCGCCCACGCCGCAGAGCCAGATGCGCGCGCCGCCGGCCTCGATCCAAAGGCCGCGATTGGTCAATTCCGGGATGCCGGCCGCCGCAGCGCGGCGCTGGCATGCGGCGCCCCGCCATGATAGTGGTCGTGATTTCCAAGCACGGCGTAAACGCCAAGCGGGGCGCGCAACCGGCCCAGTTCCTCGATGCACGGGGCGATATATTCGACACCCTCGTGCGGGTAATCGCCGCCGAGCACGATCAAGTCCGGGTTGAGCGCGTTCGTCATATCCACCGCGTGCCGGACATAGGAGAGCGGCACGTACGGGCCGTGGTGAATATCGGAGAGGAAAGCGACGGTCCTACCCTTAAAGGCTTGCGGAAGTTTGGGAATTTCAAGCGTGACCCGGTTCACCGTGAGCCACTTCGCTTCGATGAGCCCGTAAGTCACACCGGCGGCGGCGCCGAGTACCCAGAGCGAGGTGCGTTTGAGAAAATGGCGGCGGCTGATTGGCTTCATGGATATATCATTTCGAAACCCCGTTTAGCTGTGAAAGGTAGGCCCAAAGAGCCAACTGGGACCTCACGATTACCATCAGCTCGTAAAGAAACGGGAGCAAGAGCAGAGGCGGCAGCGCGACTGCAAACCAATTGCCCAACCTCTTCTGGCATAGATACCTGATATAAAAGTAAGTTGCCCCCAGCCAGAAGACAAGGGACAGCCCTACGCAGGGAAAGTAGAATGACAAGTTCCAGGCAAACATCTCACCTGCATCCGGATCCGGCGGATCGGGTATGTTCCGAAGGTAGGTCCAGAGAATGAATAAGCCGGACACTATCCCAAATGAGGTTGAGGCGCACCAATACAGCCGGATCAGTCTGTCCCCGGACAGTGAACTAAATATCCGGCGAACGGGTACGAATATCCCTTCCACCAGCAGCAGTGCGCAAACGACATAGGGAATCAACACCCAAAAGACGAACGTAGCCCAGTCGCTCTCGATGTCCTTCAGCGACAATTGCCCCAAGGGCTGCATGGTGAGCGCCCAACTGAATGCAATCCCGGCGATGAACAGCAGAACCAGGCGATAAGTGATAAATTTGATTCCCATCTTGGGGAGCCGCACGAATATTAGTTCCGCCAGCAGCAATACGCATATGGCATAGGGAATTAATATCCAGCCGACGCCCGGCGCCAATGCCGGCATTTTCGGTGACACATGCAACATTTCCCAGCGGGACCATTGCTCCTCGAGTCCGAACCAAAATGCAACTGCGGCGAGCAGGAGGACAACCTCGCGATATACGGTGAATCTGACATTCTTTCTCTCCAACATCCGGCGAACCGGCACAAATATCGCTTCCAAAAGCAGCAATGCGCAAAGGGCGTACGGAATTAACATCCATCCGACGCCCGGCAACGGCAGGTCATGCGCCGGCCTTTGCGCTGCGAACGAACGCTGCGCTTGCTCCCACCATCCCATCCAAAACGCATACCCAGCGAAAGGGAGGGCAACCACGCGATAAATGACGAACTTGACTTTCAGTCTCTCGAATAATCCGCGAACCGGTACGAGTATTCCTTCCACCGCCAGCAAAGCGCCGGCAGTATATGGAATTAGTAGCCAGGCGATTCCCACGGGTCCCTGCGCGGCGCGCGACGCGATTTGCATTTCGATTGCCAACCAAAACGCATAGGCGGCGAAAAAGAGGACAACCGCGCGATAAATGATGAACTTAGTTCTCATTCACGACTTTCTTCCGTTCGTGTTGCGCAGCCAGTTCCGCCAGGCGGTCGCGGACCTGCGCGACGGTTTCGGGCAGCGTCGAAGTGCCGCCGGTGATGCCGACGTGTTCGATGCCCTCGAACCATGCCCATTGCAGTTCCTCGGCGCGCTCGATGTGATGAGCGGGAAGGCCGGCGGCGCGAACGGTCTCCACCAATTCGCGCGTGTTGTTGCTGTTGCGCCCGCCGACAACGATCACCACCTGCACCTCGCGCAGCAATTTTCGCAGCGCCAACTGCCGGTCCTTTGTGGGCCTGCAAACCGTATCCCGGAACCGGACGCGGGAATGGGGGCGATGTTCGCGCAGCGCGACAACGAGGCGCAGGACGCGGTCGATAGGCTGGGTGGTTTGCGAAACGACGCCGTAGAGAGGATGTTCGGGGATGCCGGAAAGATCCGCTTCGGTCTCGAGGACGGCGGCGTTGGGGAAATCGCCCGTCAGGCCGAGCACTTCGACGTGGCCATGTTTGCCGATGACAATGGGAAAACAGCCTTCCTGCACGAGGCGGCGGAGTTGCTCATGCGCGTGCCGGACCAGGGGACAGGTGGCATCCTCGACGGTGTGGCCCGATTCGCGCCAGCGCGCGCGATCAGCGTCGGAACTGCCGTGGGCCGTAATCATGACGCGGTGCGTGGTGGCGCCTGGCGCGTCGTCGAGGGCACCCTGTTTCACGCCGAGCGCGTCGAGACGCTCCCGCGCGATGGGATTGTGGACGAGCTGCCCCAGGATGGTCAGCGGCTCGGTTTTGGCGATGCGTTCGGCCAGCGCGAGGGCGTCGCGCACGCCGAAGCAAACGCCGAAGTGTTCAGCAATATGAACGATCATGGGATTTGAGCGACGGTTCTTTGTGATACAAAGTAAGTGGGCAAAAAACTCAGCCTTTCCCGGCTTTTACGATTTGCTCGAGGACGCGCAGGTAATCCTGAAATGCCGCGCGGCCTTTTTCGGTGAGGGCATAGGTGGTTTGCGGACGGTCGAGCACGGCCTTGGTGACGGAGACATAGCCGCCCTGGTGGAGCGTGCGCAGGTGCGTGACCAGGTTGCCGTCGCTCATTTTCAGCTCCGCCTTCAAATCCTGAAACGCCCACACGGGCCTGGTGGCAAGTAGAGTCATGATCGCCAGCCGTCCTTTTTCATGGATTGTCCTGTCGAGTTTGTCGAAATCGAGCATCGGCTCACGTTTCCTCCCCTTTGCGCGGCCAGACGCAGAGAGCGTAGATGAGGTGGTAGAGGCCGAAGGTCAAAGCCATAAAGAGCAGGTTGACGCCATCTTTCAATTGCTCGAAAAGGCTGTCGGTCAGGGAATTTGGAAAGCCGATAAGGAACACCGCGAGAAGGCCTGTGAGCAGAAAGGCCCAGCCCAGCAGCACGAGCGAACGCGGCGCAAAATGGCTGGTGGCGAGAAGCCCCAGTCCATAGCAGATGGCCCAGACCACGGCGTAAAAAAAGTCGAAGTGCAGGTCCATGTGGGAAAACACCAGCGTGAGGACCGCCGCGACCATAAACGGAGGCGCCAGCGCGGTGAGCGCGGTTTTCATCGATGCGGAAAATGCCGGCTCGTTGCGTTTTTTCGCGCCAGAGACGATGAAGAGGGTGTTGCTGCCGGCGGTGAGAACCAGGACGACCAGCCAGCAAAGCGCGAAATGGCCGGTGCGCCCCTCTTCCTTGACCGGGAAAAACAGGAGAAACCAGCAGGCGGCGATGGAAAGCATGCCGCCGACAAGAGCGGTGGGAGCGGAGATGGCGCGGTAGATGGTGGCGTGCTCCATCAGGCGGCGGATGGTCTTGAGGTGTTCCTCGGCGCGCTCCTGTTCGTTCATGAGTCTACTTTGTACGGCAAAGTAGATCGTTGCAAGAAAATTTTTCAGCAGTCGCACTGCGCGGGCTTAGCGCTTCGCGCCGCCGCGCGGCGGGCGGCCGCGCAGGGTGATGAGCACAGGCAGGCCGGTGAACGAAGATTCCTCCCGGATGCGGGCCTCGAGATATTTTTTGTAGGCGGGCGCGAGGATTTCGGACGAGTTGACGAAAAGGACAAAATGGGGAACCGGGATCGGCGCGCCACCCGTGTCCAACTGCGTGGCGTAGAGGATCTTGAACCGGCGCCCGCTGCGGATGGGCGGGGGATTCGCGCTGAGGACGGCTTGCATGAGGCGGTTGAGCGGCCCGGTGGTGATGCGCTGGCGCGAGCAATGGCGCACTTCCTCGATGGTCTTGAACAGCCGCGTCATATTGTCTCCGGTTTTCGCGGAGACGAGCGTGAGCGGGGCGTAATCGAGAAAGAAAAGCTCGGCGCGGATCTCTTGCATGAATTCATGCAGGAATTCCTTCCGGTCGCCCTCGATTTCGACCAGGTCCCACTTGTTCACCGCGACTATGCACGCTTTGCGCGCCTCCTGGATGAGGCCGGCAATTTTTTTGTCCTGCGCGGTGACGCCCATGGTGGCGTCGATGACCAGCACGCAGAGATCGGCGCGCCGGATGCTCTTTTCCGACCGCATCACGCTGAAGACCTCGACCGAGTTATCGACCTTGCCGCGCGGGCGGATGCCGGCGGTGTCGATGAGGATGTACGGCTGGCCGCCGAGTTCGTAGGGAATATCGACCGCGTCGCGCGTGGTGCCGGAGATGGGGCTGACCATGGTGCGGCTGTCCTCGAGGATGGCGTTGATCAGCGACGATTTGCCGACATTCGGGCCGGCCGACGACGGCCAGTTGGATGGGCGTGCGCGGCGGCGGCTGGTCGGGCGAGGGGGGCGGAAGGAGCGATTCCGTCAATTCGACGAGCTGCGAAATGTTGCGGTTGTGCTCGGCGCTGATGCGGATCGCATGCTCGAATCCGAGCCGGGTGAATTCGACGTTGTAGTCGGAATGCTTTTCGACGTCGACCTTGTTGATGACGAGGATCACCGGTTTGCTCACGCGGCGCAGCCGGCGCGCAAGGTCCGAATCGACGGGCGTGAGGCCATCCTGGCCGTCCACGACGAAGAGGATCGCCTCCGCGGCCTGCAACGCCAGTTCCACCTCCGCGCGCACCTGCTGCGTGAAATCGGCATCGAAGTCCGCGCCGATGCCGCCGGTATCGATGATGGTAAACGGGTGCGCGCCCAGCCGGCACTCGGCCACGATGCGGTCGCGCGTCACGCCGGGTTGATCGTGCACGATCGAGATCTTCCGTCCGGCGAGCCGGTTGAACAGGGCCGACTTGCCCACATTGGGCCGGCCCACGATCGCGGCGGTGCGCGTGGCGGCGGCGGCGGATGTTTCGGGATCAGGTCGCATCGGGAGCCCGCAAGCATCGCGCGGCGCACCCCGGTTGCAAGCCCGGCGTATCGGGCGGCATCAATTGGCGTGGCCGTGCGCCTGGAATTGCCGGATGCCCCTCATGACGTAGCCGATGCCGGAGATGAACGTGAAGATGCCGGCCAGCGTCACGGGGATGTCGAGGAAGTTGACGTCGAGATCCTGGCCGGCGGCGTGGATCGTGCGCTGCCAGAGATCGCCGGGGATCACCAGGACCAGCGAGATCGCCACCATCTGGAGCGCCGTCGCGGTCTTACCCATCCAGCTCGGCCGGACCTGGACGTCGCCGATGAGGTAATGCAGCAGCGCGGTGCCGATGAGGATGACGGCATCGCGCGTGATGACGAGCACCGGGAACCAGAGCGGGAATTCGTAAGTCCAGTTGCTGAAGCTCAGCGTGATGATGGCGGAGAGCAGCAGGCCCTTATCCGCGATGGGATCGAGCACCACGCCGAGGCGGCTGCGCTGGTTGTAACGGCGCGCCACGTAGCCATCCAGACCGTCGCTGGCAGCCGCGACCAGGAAGAGAAAGATGGCCAGGACGCGCTGCCAGTCGCGCGGATGCAATGCCTGGACGCCGCGGCCATAGTAAATGGCCATCATCACGAAGCACGGAATGAGAAGGATGCGCGCGACGGTGATTTTATTGGCTGTTGTCATGCCGGCCGCTCCATTAAATGGACGGCGGATTTTTTTGCAACGACGCATCCTGCCGCCGCGAGTGGGTATCTTCTCATCATCCAAAAAGACGGAACCAGGCCCGGCTTCGCGCGGCACGGAGCCGGAGGCGGTGCGCCGCGCCGATATGACGGCGGCGCCGGCGGGCGCGGGCTGGCAGGCGGTGAGTCTGCGCGGCGCGCTCGAGACGACGATCTGGCCTTCGTTCGCGGTGGATTTCCTGGCGGCATGCGCGGAGTTCAAGCCGCTGGACGAGCACGTGCGGCATTACGCGCGGCAGCATTCGATCGAGGAGACGGAGCTGGCGGAGATATCGCATTGGGCGCGGAAGATGAGCGAGGCGGGATTGATGGTGAGCGCGGGCGCGCTGGCTGGGCGCTGCGCCGCGGCGGGCGCGGGCAGGCGGCAACCGGTGCGCATTGACGCCATCGGGATTCCAACCGCGGGCGACGAGGCGCGGCTGCGCCTGGTGATCGGGAGCTTTGCGCGCAATGCCCGCGACCATGGGCGCGCGCCGGAATTCACCGTGGCGGCCAACGGACCGGCGGAAGCAATCGCGGCGCTGGTCGGGAGCATTGGTGTACAGGAACAGGTGAAGATCAGGCTGCTCGGGGAGTCGGAGCGGCTGGCGCTTGCCGCCCGGCTGGCGGCGCGCGCGGATCTCGACCCGGCCATCGCCGCGTTTGCCGTATCTGACCCGCTCGGGACCGGGTTTGCCTGCGGGGCAAATCGGAACGCGGTGTTGTTGAGCCACGCGGGCCGCGCGTTCCTGAGCATCGATGACGACGTGGCGTGCGAGATGACCGCAGGGCCGCGCGGACAACAGGGCGGGCTGGCGGTGTTTTCATCGCGCGACGCGTTCGAGCGATGGTTTTATCCCGAGTACGCACAGGCGTTCGAGGGGCGGAAGCCGCTCGATTGCGATTACCTGGGCCTGCACGAGCAAATGCTGGGACGCGGCGTGGCCGAATTTTTCGCGCCGGGCGTGAAGCCGGATTTCATCGGCCTGAGCGACGAGATGCTGCGGCGGCTGCAGGAGACCGATGGGCGGATCGTGGCGACGTTCAGCGGGCACTTCGGCCATCCGGGCATCCCGACTTCCTACTACTATCTGACTTACCGGCGCGGCACGCTGGCGCGGCTCACTGGCGGAGGGGAGAAGCAATACCGCGCCTGCCTGGCCAGCGGCGGTGTCTGCGCGCTGGTGCCGCGCATGGCGATTGCCGACGCAAGCCTGAGCCCGGGCATGGCCATCGGCATCGACGCGCGCGAGCTGATCCCGCCCTTCCCACCGGTCCTGCACGCGGAGGATTTCGTCTGGGGCGCCGCGCTCTGGCAAAGCCGCGCCGCCGGTTTTGCGGGCCATCTGCCGGTCGCGCTGCGGCACGATCCAGGAATCGGGCGGGGCCTCATCGTGCCGCCGCTCAAGGACGAACGGCCCGTCGCGATGTGGGAGTTCGCGCATCTGCTGCGCGGTGTGCTGCTCGCCTGGATGCCGCCGCCCGGCATGCTGGACAGCGCGGCGCGCATGGAATCGCTGGGACGCCATCTTTGCGAAATCGCGGCGGCGCCGGCCGGGGATTTTCACGAGTACCTGCGCTGGTTCGTCGTCGGGCACGAGAGCGACAAAATCGGCTACATGGAGGAATGCCTCGAGGAGGAGAGCGATGCGCCCGAGTTCTGGCGCAGGGATGTCGAAGCCTACATCGAGCAGACCCGCCTGGCGCTGGCGGACCCGGATTTCGACATTCCCTTCGACATGCGCGCCAGATGGTCCGCCAGCGACGCACGCGGGCTGATTCAGCGGCTGTTCCTGGAATACGGGCGGCTGTTGCGGGCATGGCCCGCGCTGATGGAGGCGGCGCAGGGCGCCTGACGAGGCATTGGTCGGCTCCCGATTGTTCAGTAGTCCTTCAATGCCAGAATTCGAATTCCTTGAGACCGAACGTGAATCCTTTTACGTATTCACCGTCGAATGAAAGAAGAGAGACATTTATGAACACAAAACTTTTTGCGGGGCTGGCCCTTGCCGCGGCGCTCTGTGTTGGCGGGCCGGCGTTTGGATATAGCCACGGGGGTGGAGCAGGAGGGCGAGGCGGGGGGGGTTACGCGCGTGGTGGCGGCGGCGGAGCGCGGTCGTACAGTTTCGCGCGCTATTCGTCCGGGGCGCCGAGCATCGCCTATGGCGGCAGCAAGTACGGCGGCGGGGGCAGATACGGCGCGAGCAACCATTACAGCTACGCCTTCGCCTCGCATCCGGGCTGGAGCTATGGGCGGACCTACTACTGGCGCGGGAATCATTACCGCTGGTATGGCAACGGCTGGTTCATCGTCGATCCTTACCCGTACTACTATTATCCCTACCCGTACTATGGGTACTACTCGGGGCCAACCAACACGGTCTACGGGCCGTCGTACGACAGCGACGGGGGCGGGCAATCCGAGGGCGTTGCGGTGCAGCAGGCGCTATCCAAGCTCGGCTATTACCAGGGGCCCATCGATGGAATCATCGGGCCGGCCAGCCAGGCGGCCATCTCGAGTTACCAGCACGATAACGGGTTGCATGTCACCGGAACCATCAATCCCCGGTTGCTGAACGCGCTGGATATTGATTGAGGCTCAAAAGGCAGCCCCGGCCGCGGCAAATCGAGCCCGGCGGCCGGGCAATAAATTTCAGAATGCAAAACAGTCAGGCGGTGCTACTGTCCGCCTCATGACGATGCGGTTTTTGGCGCGCCTTGCCGGCGTTTTGCTCTTCGCGGCCGGTCTTGCGCCGGGCTTTGTGAGGGCCGCGGACCCGGTGGCGCCCGCGGCGCCGGCATCAGCCGAGCAACAACAGGCGGTCCAAACGGAGGACAGCGCCGATTACGAGGCGATCTCGGTATTCACCCGGGCGCTCGAGTTGATCCGCCAGGATTATGTCGACGAGAAGAAGGTGTCGCTCCACGACCTGACGTACGGGGCGATGCGCGGGATGCTCTCGGAGCTGGACCCGCACAGCCAATTCATGGACCCCGATGATTTCAAGGGGATGGAGGACGACACGAAGAGCCAGTTCGGCGGGCTGGGCATCGTGGTTTCGGTCAAGGATGGGAACCTGGTCGTCGTAACGCCCATGGAGGATACCCCGGGTTTCAAGGCCGGGCTGCTGCCGGGCGACGAGATTTTGAAAATCGACGGGATGGCTGCCGAGAAGATGGACCTGGGTGACGCGATCGCGAAACTGCGCGGCGACCCCGGGCAAAAGGTGACGTTGACGATCTTCCGTCCCAACACCAAGGAGATCAAGGATTACACGATGGAGCGGGCGATCATCAAGGTGCCCAGCGTGAAGGACGCCCACATCCTGGGGCCGGAAATCGCGGGCGACTACAAGGTGGGCTACGTGCGCATCACGCAATTCAACGAGCCGACGGCCGAGGATCTGGGCAAGAAGCTGGACGAGCTCGAGGCGCAGGGGATGCAGGCGCTCGTGATCGATCTGCGGTACAACCCGGGCGGACTGCTCAACAGCGCGGTGGACGTTTGCGGGCAATTCCTGCCGCCGCACACGATGGTGGTGTCCACCGAGGGGCGCATGCCTTCGCAGAAGCGCAACTACTGGACATCGGATACGGGCAAACAGCATCCGGATTATCCCATTGCCATCCTCATCAATAACAGCAGCGCCAGCGGAGCGGAAATCGTCGCGGGCGCGCTGAAGGATTTGGGCCGGGCGATCCTCGTCGGCGAGACGAGCTTCGGCAAGGGGTCGGTCCAAAGCGTGATCCAATTGCCGGATGGCTCGGCGCTGCGGCTGACGACGGCGAAATATTACACGCCGAGCCACCAGGTCATCCACGAGCATGGCGTCACGCCGAACATTCACGCCACGCTCACGGCGGACGAGGAGCGGCTGCTGCTGCTTTCGCGCCAGGAGGACATCCTGACCGACGATGAGAAAAAGGACCTCGCCGGCTTTCGCGATCCGCAACTGGACCGGGCGGTTGACGCGCTCAAGGGAGTGATGATCTATGCCGAGCGGACCGGCCAGAAGGACGCGCTGCTGAAGAACCGCAAGCAGGACACCGAGTCGCTGCAATGACCGGCGGGGCGGTGGTCCTGGCCATCGAGACCTCCTGCGACGAGACCGCCGTGGCGGTGCTGCGCGCGCCGGGCCAATTGCTGGCGGCTGAGGTGGCGTCGCAAATCGAGGTGCACAATCGCTTCGGCGGCGTGGTGCCGGAGGTGGCTTCGCGCAATCACCTGCTCGCGCTGCGGCCATTGATCGACCGGGCGCTCGGGACTGCGGACCTGGGGATCGTGGAAGTGGCGGCGTTTGCCGCGACCGCGGGGCCGGGGCTGGCGACTTCGCTGATGATCGGGCTTTCCGCGGCGAAGGGGCTGGCGGTAGGGATGCGCAAGCCGTTTTTCGCGATCAATCACATCGAGGGGCATTTGCTCTCGCCGTTTTTTGGAGGCGAGGTCGAGCCTTGCGTGGCGCTGGTGGCAAGCGGGGGGCACACGATCCTGGCGGAAGTGCTGGCGGCGGGGAAATACCGCGTCCTGGGGCAGACGCGCGACGACGCGGCAGGCGAGGCCTTCGACAAAGTGGCGAAGCTGCTGGGCCTGCCATACCCCGGCGGGCCGGCAATCGAGCAGCGCGCGCGCGGTGGCGACGCGGGGCGTTTTGTGTTGCCGCGCAGCATGATCGATTCCGGCGACGCGGAGTTTTCATTCAGCGGGCTGAAGACGGCGGTGCGCTATCTTTTGCCGAAGGTGGACCTCGATGAGGCGCGCTCGCTGGCCGATCTGTGCGCGTCTTTCCAGGAGGCGGTGGTCGACGTGCTGGTGGCGAAGACGATGGCAGCGGCGCAACGCAGCGGCCGCAAGCTGGTGACGGTGAGCGGCGGTGTGAGCTGCAACGCGCGTCTGCGCGAGCGTTTCCGCGAAGCGTGCGCGGCAGATGGATTCGAGCTGCGCCTCGCCGAGCCGGCGCTCTGCACCGATAACGCGGCGATGATCGCCTTCGTGGCGGCGGGCCGGCTCGCGCGCGGGGAATTGTCGCCGCTTACCGCCGAAATTGCGCCGAACCTGCGCTTGGAGCCGATCGAGTAGATCCGCAGATTAACACAGATTTACGCAGATTTTTTGATGCAGATGGCCTTTTTAATCTGCGGGAATCTGCCTGCCCGCATCGCTACGCTCAGGCGTTGCGGGCGTGGCATGAATCTGTGGATTAATAATCCCGGTTTAAAAGGTAGTCCGCGAGGGCCAGCAGCGGCGCGGCGTTTTTACCGAGCGGCTTCACCGCTTCGCGGGCGCGCCGGGTGAGGCGCTGGGCCTCGGCGCGCGACCGCTCGAGGCCGAAGACGGCGGGGTAGGTGGCCTTTTGCGCGGCGATGTCCTTGCCGGCGCTCTTGCCGAGCTTCTCGCTGGTCTGCGTCACGTCGAGGATGTCGTCGATGACCTGGAACGCGAGGCCGAGGGACTGGCCGAAATCGGAGAGCGCGCGCAGTTTTGCCTCGGGCGCATCGGCGCTCATGGCGCCGAGGCGGATCGACGTCGTGAGCAGCGCCGCGGTTTTCGATTGGTGAATGAATTTGAGGTCCTTTGGCGAGGTCGGCCTGCCTTCGCCTTCCAGGTCGAGCACCTGGCCGGCGATGAGCCAGCGGCTGCCGGCGGCAACGGCCAGCTCGCGGACGAGCGTGGTCATGTCGTGGCGCCGTGTCGGTTTCGCATGGCTGAGGATTTCAAACGCGATGGTCAGCAGCGCGTCGCCCGCCAGCACGGCCACGCCTTCGCCGAAAACCTTGTGATTGGTGGGCCGCCCGCGGCGCAAATCGTCGTCGTCCATGCAGGGGAGATCGTCATGGATGAGCGAGTAAGTATGGATGCACTCGACTGCGCAGGCGTGGGGAAGCGCGGCGCGGATGGCGCCGCCGCAAGCCTCGGCCGCCGCGAGGGTCAGGATGGGGCGCAGGCGCTTGCCGCCGGCAAAGAGGCTGTAACGCATCGCCTTGTGGATGGTCGGGGGCTTGGCCGCGGCTTTTGGCAGGTAGCGGCCCAGGGCCTTGTCCACCAGCGCCGAGCGTTCCTTGAGATATTGATCCAGGGGCATATTGGGGGAGGCACTTTGGAAATGGAGCCGCGGATTTTCAACCGCAAAAATCGCGGGCGGGAATTGACTTTGGCGCGTCCGGGGGTTTTTGAAGATGGGCTGAAATGACGGAGCTGAAGGCACACCGGGGCGACATCACGAAGCTGGCCGTGGACGCAATCGTCAATGCGGCCAATTCCACGCTGCTGGGCGGGGGCGGGGTCGACGGGGCGATCCACCGCGCCGCGGGGCCGGGGCTGCTCGAGGAATGCCGCGCGCTGGGCGGCTGCAAAACCGGCGACGCGAAGCTGACCCGCGGATACGGGCTGCCGGCGAAGTTTGTGATTCACGCGGTGGGGCCGGTGTGGCACGGCGGCTCGCGGGGCGAGGATGCCTTGCTGGCGTCGTGTTATCGCAGGTCGCTGAGATTGCAGCCGGGCGGGGGCTCGCGTCGATTGCTTTTCCGGCGATCAGCACCGGTGTTTACGGCTATCCTCTCGGTCCCGCCGCCGAGGTTGCAATTTCGACGGTGAGGGAATTCACCCGGACGCCCCGCTCCATCCGGGAAGTGATCTTCTGCTGTTTCTCGGAAAGTGATTACCTACTCTATGTCGAGTTGCTTTCCGCGAGGTAATTTTCAAGCCGGCGGGAGCGCAGAATCTTAGCGACTTTTTTCCCGGGGCGGGTTTATCGATGGACACCCCCGAAAAGACCGTATGTCCCGAAAAATCTCCGCCGCGCTCATTGTTCTCCTCTTCACCGCCGGCGTCATGAATGCCCAAACCGAAACCAAGGAGCAGCACGACGCGCGGATGGAATGGTGGCGGCAGGCGAAGTTTGGAATGTTCATCCATTGGGGCGTTTATTCGGTGCCGGCGGGTTATTACCATGGCCAGCCGGTGGGGGGCATCGGCGAGTGGATCATGAACCATGCGAAAATTCCGTGCGCGGAGTACGAGGCATTCGCGACGCAGTTCAACCCGACGAAATTCGACGCGGATACATTCGTGCGAATCGCGAAGGACGCCGGGATGAAATACATGGTCATCACGGCGAAACATCACGACGGGTTCGCGATGTTCAATACGGAGTACAGCAACTGGAACATCTACAAGGCGACGCCGTTCGGGCGCGATCCCTTGAAGGAACTGGCCGCGGCGTGCCAGCGGCAGGGGATGAAACTCGGCTTTTATTACTCGCAGGCGCAGGATTGGAATAACGGCGGCGCGGCTGCCGGCGGCAAATGGGACAAGGCTCAGGGGACCGACATGGATGCCTATATCAACAACGTCGCCGTGCCGCAGGTACGCGAGTTACTTAGTAACTACGGGCCGCTCGCGGTGCTTTGGTGGGATACGCCGATCGACATGAACCATGACCGCGCGCAGAAGTTATATGACGCGGTCGAGAAGCTTCAACCGCAGATCATCCAGAACAACCGCCTCGGCGGCGGTTTCCCGGGAGATACCGAGACGCCGGAGCAATTCATCCCGGCGACGGGTTACCCGGGGCGCGATTGGGAAACGTGCATGACGATGAATGGAACGTGGGGATTCAAGAAGGATGACAATAACTGGAAATCGACCGAGACGCTGCTGCGCAACCTGGTGGACATCGCGAGCAAGGGAGGCAATTACCTGCTGAACGTGGGTCCGGATAGCGAAGGGGTGATCCCGCAACCTTCCGTCGAAAGGCTCCAGCAAATCGGCCAATGGATGAAGGTAAATGGCGATTCCATTTACGGCACGACCGCGAGTCCTTTCCCATATCTTGCCTGGGGTCGCTGCACGCGGAAGGGAGACACCTTGTATCTGCACGTTTTCAACTGGCCGCAGGATGGCACCCTGCGGGTGCCGATGACCGCCGAGGTCGATTCCGCGCGGTTGCTCGCCGGCGGGACGAATGATCTCGATGTGCAATCCGCGGATGGGCACGTCGAGATTTCCCTGCCGAAGCAGGCTCCGGATAACATCGACTCGGTAGTAATGCTCCAGATCAAGGGCGAACCGGACATCGCCCCGCCGGCAACCCTGAACAAAACCGGCCTGGCATCGAGCGAGGATGGCGCCAACAAGGCGGCGAACGCGTTTGACGGCGACCCAAAGACGCATTGGTCCGCGGCGCCGGACCAGAAGACCGGCTGGTTGCAGGTGGACCTGGGCAAGCCGATGAAGATCGCGGCCAGCGTGTTTTCCGAGCCGGACAAACCAAAGGAACAGCGCGGGATCACTTATCAACTCCAATACAAGGACGGCAACGACTGGAAGACAATCGCGGAAGGAAAGACCAGGGGCGCCGGCGACCAGAAGAGTTTCGATCCCGTTGACGCGCAGCTATTTCGCCTGAATATCACCGACGCCAAAGGCCAGCCGGGCATCAGCGAATGGCAGTTGTTCGAGGAATGAGCCCGGGATTTTCCAAATGAACTGCCGGGTTAATGCGGGCCGAATATAACGGGAGCCGCAAGGGACTGGCGCGCGGCTACATACACCGGAGAGCCGCCAGAAACCGACCCCCAATATGCCCGAATCCAATTGAACACCCGTTCAACGGTAAAAAAGCACCGCGTTCAACGCCTTGAACCTATTAATAACAATAAAGACGAAAACCTTGCAACCAAGGCGGAAAATGGGGATTTTATCGTTGAACAGACGACCCTAACCAAATCGTAGTTCGCGCGGGGTGGAATGGCAGGCGAGGAGCGTCCCCAAGAACATATCTGCACTGAAGATCCCTTATCCATGAAAACGCCCAAAAGGTTTGCGGCTCCCGGCAGACCGGCGCACCCGTTGATAGAGCCGTTGGAATCGCGAATCGCGCCGGCCGTTACCGCATCCCTGAGCGGCGGAGTTTTGACGATAATCCTCGGCGCGGCCAGCGATTCGGCGTCGATTTCCACCGTAACGGTCGACAGCACCATCCAGGTGAGCGGGACGGGACTTGCGGCCACTCAGTTTGCGAGTGTTTCCTCGATCCAGTTGAATTATGACGCCGGCAGCCAGTCTGTCGGCGCCACCGACTCGGTGGCGTTTGCCTTGTCCGGAGGTTTTCACGTCAACACATCCTCCTCGTCGATAACCGGCGCTTCGTTCACTGACTCGACAGGCGGCAACGCCTTCGACTTTTCTGGATTCACGGGAGTGGGCAGTTTCTCAAACTCCGGCGCCGCCGACACGATCACGGCCACCAAGTCGGCCAATTTCACACTGACCAATACCACGCTCTCGGCAAGCGACGGGATGTCCCTTGGCATCAGCGGCGTGGGGACGGCGAATCTTAAGGATACCGGCAGCAGTCACACCTTCACTGTAAGTGGCTGGACTGGCGGCGGCGCGCTTACCGGGGCATCGAGCGACACTGTCACCGCCAGCAAGAACGCAAGCTTTACGCTGACCAATACTTCATTATCCAGCACGGACGGAATGAGCCTGACGTTGTCGGGCCTCGGGAAGGCGAATCTCACTGACACCGGCGGCAATCATCACTTTACAGTCAGCGCCTGGACAGGTGCTGGAAAATTGACGGGGACCAGTACAGACGCCGTGGTGGCGACCAAGGCCAGCGCATTCGACCTATCTGCAACGTCGCTGTCGACCCCGAACGACGGAATGGACATGACGCTTTCCGGCATAGGTATTGCAAATCTGACAGACGCGGGTTCCGGAGGCGCAAACGGCTTCTCCGTCGATAATTGGAAGGGCTCGGGAACCCTGACTAATAATGAACCATCGCCGGAGGAGATCGACGCGCAGGCTAACGCTGGGTTTACCCTCACCAATACCTCATTGAGCGACACCGCCGGGATGTCCCTGACATTGGCGGGCGCCGATGGATTCTCGGATGCTGAGATAACCGATACGGGCGGGGGGCATAACTTTGACGTGTCGGGGTGGACCGCAGGCGGAAATCTTACGGATTCCGCCGCGAGCCCCACCCCTGGCAGTTTCGACACATTGACCGCGGTCAAGTCGGCTAGTTTCACACTGGCCGAACCGTTCTCACCGGAGATTTCGTCCAGCGACGGTATGACTTTGGATACGACGGGCTTTTCGCCATTCTACCTGACTGATACCGGCGGAAACCACAGTTTTACGGACTCCGGTTGGAACGGGACCGCAACGTTGACAGGAACCGCGACGGATTCGATTGTCATATCGGGCGGCGATTTTACGTTAACAAATACGTCACTTACCTCCTCGCAGGATCAATATTTGGATTTGACGTTGTCGGGGATTGGGATAGCCGACCTGACGGACCCTCAAGGGGGCTATAGCTTTAACGTAAGCGGCTGGACTGGCAAGGGCACGCTGAGCGATCCCGGCAGCCCGGCCGATACGGTGATCGCCAATAAGAGCGCCAGCTTTACGCTGAGCAACACAGCCTTGAGCAGCAGCGACGGGATGAGCATGGCGCTGTCTGGCATTGGCACAGCGAATCTAACTGACACCGGGGGCGGCAACAACTTCACCGTGAGCGGCTGGACTGGCAGCGGCACGCTGACTGGACTGTCGTCGGATACTGTCATCGCCAGCAAGAGCGCGAGCTTTACACTGAACAACGGATCGCTGAGCAGCAGCGACGGGATGAGCATGACATTGTCTGGCGTCGGCATAGCGGATCTGACCGATACCGGTGGCAGCCACACCTTTACGGTAAGCAGTTGGACCGGCAGCGGCACGCTGAGCGGCTTGTCAACGGATACGGTGATCGCCGCCAAGAATGGGAGCTTCACGCTGACCAATACGTCGCTTACGGATACGGGGGATAACATGAACCTGACGTTGTCCGGCATTGGAAAAGTTCAACTAACTGACGCTGGCACGGGTGATAGCCTTACCGTGAGCGGATGGACGGGCGGCGGCTCATTCACAGACACTGGAGGGTCGTCGGACACGGTGGTGGCCGCCAAGAACGCCAGCTTTACGCTCACAAATACGTCAGTGACCAGCAGCGATGGCATGAGCATGTCGCTATCGGGTATCACCTTGGCCGACCTGACCGATACCGGCAGCGGCAACAGTTTCACGGTAAGCAGTTGGACCCACGGCGGGACACTGACCGGAGCGGCGACGGATACCGTGATTGCCGCAAAGAACGGCAGCTTTACGCTGAGCAACACGTCGCTTACCGACACTGCGGATTCAATGAACATTACGTTGTCCGGCATTGGAAAAGTGCAACTGACCGATGCCGGCGCGGGTCATAGCTTTACGGTGAGCGGATGGACCGGGGGCGGGTCGTTGACTGACAGCGGAGGGACATCTGACACAGTGGTGGCGAGTAAGAATGCCAGCTTCACACTGACCAATAGTTTGCTAAGCAGCAGCGACGGGATGAGCCTGGCCTTGTCGCGAATTGGGGAAGCGCAACTAACCGATACCGGAGCGGGTCACAGTTTCACCGTCGGCGGGTGGACGGGCGGCGCACTGTTGACAGACAGCGGGGGGACGACAGACACGGTGGTTGCCAGCAAGAACGCCAGTTTCACGTTGACCAATACCTCTTTGACCAGCACCGATGGGATGAGTCTGACTCTTTCGGGAATCAGCGTGGCCGACCTGACGGATACCGGCAGCGGCCACACTTTCACGATAACTGGCTGGACTGGCAGTGGCACGTTGACCGGCGCCGCTACAGATAAGGTCGTCGCGAGCAAGGGTGGCGGGTTTTCACTTACCAACACGTCGCTTGCGGACACGGCCGATTCAATGAGCATGACCTTGTCGGGTATTGGGATAGCGCAATTGGCCGACACCGCGGGCAGCAATAGTTTCACGGTGAGCGGCTGGACAGGCGGCGGGTCGCTGGCCGACACCGGCGGCACGACCGACACGGTCATTGCCAGCAAGAGCGCCAGCTTCACGCTGACCAATACCTCTTTGAGCAGCAGCGACGGAATGAGCCTCGCGTTGTCAGGCATCACGATTGCCGATCTGACCGACACCGGCAGCGGCAATAGCTTCACGGTAAGCGGTTGGACCGGCGGTGGAACCTTGGCTGGCGCGGCGATCGACACGGTGATCGCCAGCAAAAATGCCAGTTTCACGCTGACCAACACGTTGCTGAGCAGCACCGACGGAATGAGCCTCGCGCTATCAGGCATCACGATTGCCGATCTGACAGACACAGGCGGCGGCAATAGCTTCACCGTAAGCGGTTGGACCGGCAGCGGAACCTCGACTGGCGCGGCGACCGACACGGTGGTGGTCAGCAAGAATGCGAGCTTCACGCTGACCAACACGTTGCTGAGCAGCAGCGATGGGTTGAGCCTCGAGCTGTCGGGCATCACGATTGCCGATCTGACCGACACCGGCAGTGGCAATAGCTTCACGATAAGCGGTTGGACCGGCGCCGGCGCTCTGACTGGCGCAGCGACGGACACCATCATCGCCAGCAAGAACGCCAGCTTTACACTGACCAACACGTTACTGAGCAGCAGCGATGGGTTGAGCGTCGTGTTGTCAGGCATCACGATTGCCGATCTGACGGACACTGGTACCGGTAATATCTTCACGGTAAGCGGCTGGACCGGCAGCGGAACTTTGAGCGGTGCGGCGACCGATACGGTGATCGCCGGCAAGGACGGCGACTTCACGCTAACCGCCAATTCGCTGGGCAGCAGCGACGGGATGAACCTGACGCTTTCGGGTATTGGCATTGCTGATCTTACGGACACCGGCAGCAGCCACCAGTTCTCGATAGATGGCTGGGCCGGCGGCGGAGCACTTACTGGCGCGGCATCGGATACGGTGTTTGTCAACGAGGACGGGAGCTTTACGCTGACCAATACCTCGTTGACCTGCACCAACGGGCTGAGCCTGACGCTTTCGGGGATTACCATCGCCGACCTTACAGATACAGGCGCCGCCCACAGCTTTACGGTGAGCGGCTGGACCGGAACCGGGATGCTGACAGGTGCGATCGGCTTCACCGACACGGTGATTGCCAGCAAGGCAGGCGGCTTTACGCTGACCAACACGTCACTTACCGACACGGCGGATGCGATGCATATGACGCTGGTGGAGCTTGGGTTTGCGCAGCTTACGGATACGGCGGGCGGCAACAGCTTTACAGTAAGTGGCTGGACGGGCGGCGGGTCGCTGACGAATACGGGCGGCACCACCGATACCGTCATTGCCACCAAGAGCGCGAGCTTCACACTTACCAACGCGTCGTTGAGCAGCAGCGATGGCATGAGTCTCACGCTGGCGGGCATTCAGATTGCGCAACTGACTGACACCGCGGGCGACAACAGCCTCACTGTGAGCGGCTGGACGGGGACGGGAACTCTGACGGGAACAGCGTCGGACACGGTGATCGCCAGCAAGAACGCCAGCTTCACGCTGACCAATACGTCGCTGAGCAGCAGCGATGGAATGAGTCTCACACTGTCCAGCATTGGCATCGCAGATTTGACCGACACTGGCAGCAGCCACACGTTCACTGTGAGCGGCTGGACCGGGATGGGCACGCTCACCGGCGCCGCGACCGACACGGTCATCGCCAGCAAGAGCACCGGCTTCACGCTGACCAACACATCACTGAGCAGCACCGATAACATGAGCCTGGTATTGTCGGGACTTGGGATCGCCGAGCTTACCGATACCGCGGGCGGCAATAGTTTCACTGTGAGCGGCTGGACCGGCAACGGGTCGCTGACCGATAGCGGCGGCACGACCGACACGGTGGTCGCCAGCAAGAACGCCAGCTTTACGCTGACCAACACGTCCTTGACCAGCAGCGATGGCATGAGCCTCACGCTCTCTGGCATCACGGTTGCCGATTTAACCGACACTGGCAGCAGTAACACCTTCACCGTAAGCGGCTGGACCGGCACTGGCATATTGACTGGCACGGTGAGTGACACGGTGGCAGCCAGCAAAAGCGCCAGCTACACGCTGACCAACACATCGCTGACCAGCACCGATGGCATGAGCCTCACGCTCTCGGGCATGACGAATGCGGACCTGACGGACACGGGTGGAAGTCATAGCTTCACGGTAACCGGGTGGACGCATTTCGGAACGCTAACGGGGACCTTGACTGATACGGTAGTGGCTACGAAGAACGGAAATTTTATACTGACGAACACCGAGCTTGCGGACACAACGGACGGGATGACCATGGGGTTATCGGGGATCGGGATTGCCGATCTCACGGATACGGGGAGCGCCAATAGCTTCATGGTGAGCGGTTGGACCGGTACGGGGACGCTGGACGATACCGGTGGCGCTGATGGGGTTTACGCGGCCAAGAACGCAAGTTTCACCCTGACCGACAACTCGTTGTCGGCGAGCGATGGCATGAGTCTTGGACTCACCGGCATCACAGACGCCGACCTCTTTGGCATCGGCGGAGGCCACAGCTACACCGTGACCGGATGGACGCATTTTGGAACATTGGCGGGGAGTGTGAATGACACAGTGGTGGCTTCGAAGAACGGAAGCTTTACGCTGACGGATACGTCGCTTTCGGACTCTGGGGATGGAATGAGCCTGGCGCTTTCGGGAATCGGGATTGCGGACCTGACGGATACAGGCGGAGGGAATAGCTTCACGGTGTCGGGATGGACGGGAGCCGGATCCCTGACCAACACCGGTGGGACAACCGACACGATCATCGCGAGTAAGAGCGCGAGCTTCACGCTGACCAATGTAAACCTGATGACCAGTGACGGTATGGACCTGATGTTGTCGGGCATCACGATTGCCGAGCTGACGGACACCGGCGGCGGCGATAGCTTCACCGTAACCGGCTGGACCGGCAGCGGCACATTGACCGGCCTGGCGACGGATACCGTTATTGCAAGCAAGGCCGGAGGATTCACGCTCGGCGATACTTCACTCGCGGACACCGCCGACGCGATGAGCCTCGCGCTCTCGGGCATTGGCATCGCCGACCTGACCGATACCGCGGGTGGCAATAGCTTCACGGTGAGCGGCTGGACCGGCAGCGGATCGCTGGGCAATACCGGCAGCCCGACTGACACGATCGTCGCCGTCAAGAGCGCGAGCTACATATTGAGCAATTCCTCCTTAAGCAGCACCGATGGGATGAGCCTTACGCTGTCCGGCATCACGATTGCCAGCCTGACCGATACAGGCGGCAGCAATAGCTTCACGGTAAGTGGCTGGACCGGCGCCGGCACGTTGACTGGCCCGGCAACCGACACGGTAATCGCCAGCAAGAGCGCCAGCTACACACTGACCAACACGTCGTTGACCAGCACCGACGGGGTGAGTCTCACACTCTCCGGTCCCGCCATTGCGGACCTCACCGACACCGGCGGCGATAACAGCTTCACGGTAACTGGCTGGACGCACGGCGGGACCTTAACCGGGGTCGTGACGGACACCGTCACTGCCAGCAAGGCCGGCGGATTCACGCTGACCAACACCTCCCTCGCTGACAGTGCTGATGCGATGAGCCTGACATTGGCGGGTATCGGGATAGCGCAACTGACCGATACCGCCGGCGGCGATAGCTTCACGGTCAGCGGTTGGACAGGGAGCGGTTCGCTGACCAACAGCGGCGGCTCAACCGATACGGTGATCGCCAGCAAGTACGCCGGCTATACATTGACCAACACGTCGCTGAGCAGCACCGACAACATGAGCCTCACGTTGTCGGGCGTCGGTATTGCGGACCTCACGGATACCGGCGGCGTCATTATTTTTACTGGCTGGGGCGGCTCAGTGGTTTCCAAAGCGATCATTGCGGAGCCACTGCTCGGCAACGGCTTCACGGTAACTGGCTGGACCGGCACCGGCACATTGACTGGCCCGTTCATGGACACCGTCATCGCAAGCAAGGCCGGCGGATTTACCCTTACCAATACTTCCCTGACCGACACCGGCGACACGATGAGCCTCACGCTCTCCGGCATCGGGAAAGCGCAACTGACAGACACTGCCGGCGGCAACAGCTTCGTCGTGAGCGGCTGGACGGGCGGCGGTTCTTTGACCAATACCGGCGGCACGACTGACACGGTGGTCGCGGTCAAGAGTGCAACGGGCTTCACATTGACCAACAGCAACCTGACCACGTCCGATGGCCTCGACATGGCTATATCTGGCATCGCCAGGGCCACGCTGACCGGGACCGGGGCGGCCACGTTTACCTTTGGCACGGGAACCGGCTCCGGCGCGAATGATTGGACCGGCCTGGCGGCGATTTTGGCCGATGGAGGCGCGCAAGGCGAGGGGACAGTCAACGTGGTCAAGTCGGTCGCCGACCAGGCGGAGAACAACTACGCCTATGTGCTCACCGACACCGGAGTAACTTCCAACGACGGCATGAGCGTGACGTTCAACGGCGCCGGCGCGACCAACAACTTCATGACGGCAAACCTGACCGACAACGCTGCCGGAGGCACCTTTGATATTAACGGCTGGACTTACGGCTTTGGCGCGGCCGGTGAATCGGCCTCCTACGCCACCTCCGGAACGCTCACCGGCGCCACCGGCGGCGGCGACACCGTGCTCAGGCAGGTGGCATCGGTCTCCGGCGAGATCAAGCTGACCACCGACGCCATCATGTCGAGCAACACGGCCTCGTCGCTGGGAGACATGGCCATGCAATTGGTCAATTTCAACAACGCCGCCTCCGCCGCCATCGTGGGCGAAGGCACAGCCACCGTGATTGGCAAGCCGCTGGCCGGATGGATGATCAACGCGTCCGGGTTCGGCACCGGCTCCATCCAGATGACCGGCAGCGCGAGCCTCAGAAATCTGTTCGTCGCCGACGCGGGCGCGGACATCATCAACGGCGGCAAACAGGTCAACACCTATGTGCTCACCACCGGCCCGGACGTTGCGGATACAATCACTTCGGACACCATTTACAACTTACTTGATTACGAGAACGCAACCAGCGGAGTGAACGTGAACCTGGGCGATGGCGCCGGCCAGGTCCAGAACCTCGATGGGACCGACGCCAATTCCGGCACCCTCGCGCTGACCGGCTCCTACCGTTACTTCATCGGCTCCCAAGGCAGCGACATCATTCACGCCTCGACCAACAAGAGGGTGACGGTCGATGGAAAGAGCATCAACGATGAGACCTCGGAAATTTATGGCGGCCCGGGAGGCGCGGGCGTGACCGATCACATCTTCAAGGGAGTCGGCAGCACGCAACTCTATGCACCGCTTGAAGGCACGGCGGTGATAGGCAACAGCTCCACCCCGATCGGCAAGCCCGGAAAGGTATTCGAAGGGCTCTTTGACTCCGATGGGCTGCCCATCACCGGCACGGGAATCGACGCTTCGCCGACCAAGGTTGACAGCGTCTTCCTCTCCTACCTCTACAACGCCAATACCCAGATTTACGATATTCTCGAATACCAGGCCTATAACTCAACCGGCACGGAGCCGGCGGGCAAACCCGTGGAACCAAGTACCGTGACCTGGCTGCCTTTCGTCGACCTGGTGGGAGCCGGCGATACGACTCCCGTATAACTGGCTCTTTTTCGGTGATGGCCTTCCAGACCAATTCCGCCGGGGCATTGAAAGTGCGTTCGATTACGCCCAGCCTCTAACTCTTCTCCCCGTTCGCAAAGCCCAGTATCTTCGCGTTCAGGCTTCCGCCCATGAAGAGCATTTCGCCCAGCGCATCGTCCACATGCCGGACCTCCAACGTTTGGCCGCCGGATTCCAGGAGGTATTGCGCCGAGCGCCGCATCAATTCCTTGATGAATGCTCCGCTGCCGCCGGCCGTCTTTCCCACCAGATGGCCCATCAGGTCGTCGCTGACCTCCATGTCGCGGCTGTAGAGCCGCAGCAGCTTTCGCCGGCCATCATCGTCGGGAAGACTGAATTCGATCGCCTGGTCGACCCTGCCCGGACGCGAGGTCAGCGCCGCCTCCAGGTGCTCGGGGTGGTTGGTGGTCAGGATGAAAAGGATCATCGCGTCCTCGCGCAGTCCGTCCATTTCATTCAGCAGCTTGTTCAGGAGGCTCTCCTCGCACGGGCTGCGCATGTCGGTGCGCGCGCGCGCGATCAAATCCACATCCTCGATCACCACGATGGACGGCTGGAGGAAGCGGGCGAGCTGCATGTATTGATCCAACGCCCCGACCTGCTCCGCGGTGATGAGCAGGGTCGTGTGATCCTTCAGGGAGTTGGCGAGGTAATGAATCGTATGGGTTTTTCCCGTGCCCGGCGGCCCGTAAAAGAGGAGGCCTTTCTTGACGCCCATGCGCATCTCCCGCAGCCGTTGCCGTTGGCTGGCAAAGGCGATGACGTTGCGGTCGAGGAGCGCCAGGGTTTTCTCCGAAAGAATCACCTGGTCGCGCTCGACCATCTTCAGCCGGTGAACCTTCACGCCGGAGATGCCGCCGCGGTAATTGTCGGACATCTCGAGCGAGAGAACCTTGCCGCGATAGGAACCGGCTTCCGTGACTTTGCGTTCGAGATCCAGGAAGAGCTGCTGGCTGAGCTTGAGGCCCGCCTCTCCCGGCGGAACGGCTATTTCGATATGGAGGCCGGCCACCCTGCCGTAATTCTGCACTCGGCTGATGAACAAGGCGACGGGCAAATCGCCATCGCCGCCGCAGAGCCAGAGCGCCGTCCGCAGGCACCGGACCGGCATTGCTTCGCCGGTGTCGATTTCATCATATTGAAGCGGCGCAATGAGAAAGGCGTTGGGACCCTCCACGATGAGGTCCGCGAAAGTCGGGGTTTGATGGGAAAAAACCGCATGCACACCCAGAATCCTGCGCGGTTCCAGCGGTCCCTTCAAAAGTCCCTCGACCCCCGTTTGCACATCCAGCCGGGCCGTGGCCGGGAACTCCCGCGAGGCGGTCACCAGCGTATGCAGCGGCTCTTCGCCAAAGTGCTCCTTGAGCGCCGTGACGACATGCAGGTTTTTTCTCTTCTTCCAGCCCATGCCGGGAATTGTGCAGACCGGGAACGCCGGAGCAAGCGCTTAGAAATCCCGAAGGCTGCCAGGAAGCGCGAAAGCACCCGTGGAGAGGAGGACAAGATCGAGTGACAGCCCGGCGCCTTTAGCGCTCATCTCCGGCCACGGGCGGAGCATCCGGGACGCGAGCCATGATACGATCGAAATCTTCCCAGTTGCCCCGTGCGGCCCGTTCTTGCACGCTCAAGCCGAGCAGCGGAAGCGCCACTGCGGCGCGCAGGGCGCGCAAAATGAGCGCATCCACACTGATATGCTCGCGCGCTGCCTGCGCGACCACCGCCTCGTGCACGTCGTCGGGGATTGCCGCTTTGAGCGTTGTCATGTTTGTGCGGACAATATGTGCAAAAACTCGCCCGGTGGCAACACGGCGATCCCGTGCGCCCTCGCCGGCGCGAGATGGCGGAGGTTGTTCGTACAGATAAGGCGCGCCCCGGAGGCCTCGGCGAGCCGCACGAGGGGCTCGTCATCCGGGTCTGGCAGCCGCGGCGGTTGAGGTGCGGGAAGCTCGACCAGATCGGCACCCTGGCAGATCGCGTCGAGAAACCGATCCGCTTCTTCGAGGGTGAGCCCGAGAGCGGTGGCGTTCCGCTTCAGGACCTCCTCGTATTCGAGCAGCAGGTGATTGCCAAGGACAAGGCGCCATTCGCCCCGCCGCAGCCGCTGGAGAAGCTCGAACGCGGCGCCGCGCCTTGAGAGGAGTGCGGCGACGATCACGCTGGTATCAAGCACGGCGCGCGTCATCGACGAAGAGGCTATGACAGCTTCCAGCGCAGCCAAACCAAAATTTGCCGGCGAATCTCGGCAATTCGTTCCCGCAAATGGCAAAACCCCGACCCTACGCCGCGACTGGCCGCCTCAAATCCACTTGCCAACCGGCCCATCCCAATGCTAACGTCAACCCGTGATTACCCCGCATTGGTGGCGCTAGACGGGCTCGCTCCGGGCAACCGGAGCGGTCGTCGCACCATTGCGTCCGATTTACAGCCCGATGATATCCGCTCTCGCGAATCATCGGGTTTTTGTTTTTAACCCAATCCCGACGTAAAACCTGCCAAAAACCCCAATATCCCCCGAATCTTATAACCCATGAATCTCGACTTCAAATACAACGCGGACGGCCTCATCCCGGCAATCGTCCAGGAGAGAGGGACGCACCGCGTGCTGATGATGGCCTGGATGAATCGTGCCGCCATCGAGAAGACGCTCGAGACCGGGCTCATGAATTACTGGAGCCGCTCCCGGCAGAAATCGTGGCTCAAGGGCGAGACCAGCGGGCACACGCAGCGGGTGGTGCGATGGTACGCCGATTGCGACCGGGACACGCTCCTCTTCGAGGTCGAGCAGACCGGCGGCGCGTGCCACACCGGTTACCACAGTTGTTTTTTCCAGCCTCTCAACCGGGACGGATCGCCCGGCCAAATCGAGGAGCAAAAAGTTTTCGATCCGGCAACGACTTACAATAACTGAATGACAACGACCACGGAATTTAAGCCCACGCGGGATGAATTTCGCAAGATGGCGAAATACGGGAACCTGATTCCCGTATCCATCGAGCTGGTGGCCGACGCGGAGACGCCGGTCTCGGCATTTTCAAAGATCGACGACGGCGGCTGCTCGTTCCTGCTCGAGAGCGCGGAACATATCGACCATGGCGGGCGCTACTCATTCCTCGGCAGCAATCCCCGCGTCATCTTCAAGAGCCGCGGGCGCCGCGTGACGATCATCGAGCAGGGCATCGAGCGCGAATTCGAGACCGCCGGCGATCCGCTCGCGGAATTGCAAAAGCTGATGGCCTGTTACATCCCGGTGCCGCTGGCGAACCTGCCGCGCTTCTCCGGCGGCGCCGTCGGTTATCTGGGCTATGACATGGTGCGCTTCTTCGAGCCGACCGCCGGCGAGCCGCCTGAGGACGACCTGCACCTGCCGGAATCGCTCTTCATGATCGCCGAGACGCTCCTCATTTTCGATCACCAGATGCGCCGGCTGCGCGTGCTGGCCAATGCCCTGGTGGAAAATGGCGACGCCGACGCCGCATACGACGCCGCCGTGCGGCGCATCCACTGCGTGCTGGCGCAACTGGACAAGCCGGCGCGCCTTCCGCTGCTCAACGTTCACGGCCAGCCGCCGCAGGTCTGTCCCGCGTCGAACACGACCGAGGCGGAATTCCGCCGCATGGTCGGGCAGGCGCACGAGTTCATCCACGCGGGCGATATTTTCCAGGTGGTGCTGTCCCAGCGCTTCGAGACCGATTACACGGGCGACCCGCTTACGCTCTACCGCTGCCTGCGGTTTGTGAACCCGTCGCCCTATCTCTTTTGCCTGAAATTCGGCGGCGAATTCGCACTCGTCGGCTCGTCTCCCGAGGTGCACGTGCGCGCCATGAACGGGAAGGTCGAGATTCGGCCAATCGCCGGCACGCGCCGCCGCGGAAACTCACCCGAGCAGGACGACGCAAACGCGAAAGATTTGCTCGCCGACCCGAAGGAGCGCGCCGAGCATCTCATGCTGGTGGACCTCGCGCGCAACGACGTCGGGCGCATCGCGAATTTCGGCAGCGTCAGCGTGACCGATTTCATGACCATCGAGCGCTACAGCCACGTCATGCACATCGTCTCGAACGTCATCGGCCAGTTGCATCCGGAGAAAAACGCCTACGACGTGATGCGCGCCACCTTTCCCGCGGGAACGGTCAGCGGCTCGCCCAAGGTCCGCGCCATGCAGATCATCAATCAGCTCGAGAAAAGCAAACGGGGCATTGTGGCGCAGCATGTGGGGCCGCGGGCTGAACCCCACCTTGGCCGAGAGGCGGACGAAGAGGCGCTCAACACGTCCAGCGAAAGAGCGCGGCCCCTGGCTCCCGCCACAAGTTGACGAGCAGGTAGTCGCTTTGGGCCGCCTCGGCGACGGCGTCGCGCTCGAAGCGATAAGCATCATGGCAGGCCACCAGCGACCTGGTCACCGGCACCACCCGGGGCCAAGCTGACTTGGCCAGTGCCCCGTTATCGTTGTCCGGTCGGCGTACTACGTGCAGGTGGGCACCGGCCACCTGGCAGCCGAGGTGGGCGGCAGAGGGCAGGAAGTGCAAGTCAGCGAGGTGCAGCCCGCACAGTTCAGCCACCCGGAGGCCAGTGGCGTAAAGGGCTTCCACGATAAAGAGGTCCCGAATGTTCGAGCATTCGTCGGCCAAAACGCTGACTTGCCCGGCGCTCAGGGTCTCCGGGGGCCGCTCGGCCCGGCGCCGACGGACCAATCGTCGCTCGACAACCGGGCGGTCGGCGCGCTCGCCCCGGTCCCAGCCCGGTGGGCTGAAGGCGAGGTCTGTCCGCACGCTCAACCGGGAAGCCACGTCCGGGCCGCACCAGCCTCTGAAGGCTGCGAAGCGCACGAACTCGACAACAGCCGTCAAAATGCCCTCGACCGTGGCCGGGGAACGTTCCGAGCTGAGCAGCACGGTCTTTTGGCCCGGCGAGCGTCGGCGTTCGCGGCCGCGGCGGTGCTTGCGCGAAGGGGTGCGCTCCAGCCACCGGGCGAAAGAGGCAAGCTGCTCGACGCTCGGCGCCACCGGGTCGGTGCCGGTGGCGCTGGCCCAAGTCAGGTAGAGCGCCAGTCGGCCTGCATAAGCACGGGCCGTCCCCACCGAGCGTCCTTGCGCGTCGAGCAGCACCCGCAGCCAGGCGGCCGCTCGCTCATGCTCGACATAGGTGTCGTCGACGACAGTCCATCCGACCCGACCGTCAACAGGTGAGACGGTCCGCTCAGCCCAGAACTCCACGCCCACCGAACATACGTGCTGAGTGTGACCGCTACTTCAAGAGATGCTTTCCGCCACACAGCTAGACCCCCCCTTATGGATGTGCTGGAGATCTCCTTACGAGTACAAGAGAACGTCGGCCAACGTAGGGTCGGCCATCGAAGGGTGCCACTTGTCGACCGGCAGCTGGCTGGCCACGACGGTCGAGCGCAGCCCGGAGCGGTCCTCCACCACCTCCAACAGGTCTCGGCAGGCCTCGACCGGGGCCGGGGCTCAACAAGAAGTCGTCGAGCACGAGGACGCCGACGCGCGCCGTCTGGGACAGGGTGCGGGCGTAGCGGCCGTCGGCCCGCCCGAGGGCCAGGTCGTCCAATAACCTCGGCGTGCGCAGGTAAAGCGCGGTATGGCCCTGGCGAATTGCGGAATTAGCCAGCGCGCAGGCGAGGAAGCTCTTGCCGCAGCCGGTCGGGCCGGTGACGAGCACGTTGTGGTGCTCTCTCACCCATGCCCCCTGGGCCAACGCCAATATCACCGAGCGGTCGAGGCCCCGGGGCGAGCGGAAGTCGATGTCCTCGACGGCCGCCGGGTAACGCAATTTGGCTGCTTTCAACCGGGCGGCGAGGCGCCGGCTGTCGCGGGCGTCGGCCTCTTTGTCGACCAGCAGGCCTAACCGGTCGGCGAAGGGCAGCTTCGTCGTAGGTGCCCGCTGCCGACAATTGCTCGGACAGGCCGGCGGCCATGGCATGCAGCCCGAGGGCCTCTAGTTTCTCGATGGTCTGGTTGGCGAACATGGCTTTTACGCCTCCTTTTCGGTGTCGGCGTCGGCGTAGTAACCCGCCCCGCGCAGGTTCTCGTGCTCGGCCGGCGCCGGGGCCGCCGACGCCACCGGCAGCGGGGCCCGGTCGAGGTTCTGGGCCAGGATGGACTTGACCGAGGTGTAGGAAATAGCCCCCGAGGCCAGTGCCCGCTGGCACGCCGCCCCGAGACGTTCGTTGCCGTAACGCTTGGCTAAGGCCATGAGCCCGAGGCAAGCCCGGTAGGAGTGCTCGGGGTGAGGCCGGGAGGCGAGCATCTTCTCGGCCAGGGCAGCGGCGTGTGGGCTCACCGACCGGGCCCAGTCGACCAGCCGTGAGGGCGTCCACTCCAGGTGGGCGCGGTGGCTGGGCGGCATGTGGGCCGGGTCGGTTATGTAACGTCGCCGGCCGTGCTCGCGGGCGTGGCTCGCCACCCGGCGGCCACCCTTATAGACCTCGACCGTGGCTTGGGTGGCCCGTAGCTCAAGCTTTTGGTGCACGAGCGTATAGGGGACCGAGTAATAATGACGGCCGTAACTGTCGTGGTAATCAACGTGGTAATCGATATTGACCGTAACTTTTTTCCACTCGGCCAGCTCGTAACGCTGGGCCGGCAACGGCTTTAGCGCCGGGCGTTCCAGTTCCTCGAACAGCTCCCGGCGCGAAGCCGGCTCGCCTCGGAAGGCCCGCTCGTTGAGCTCGGCCACTTTCTGCCTAATGGCTTTGTTAAGCTTCGGCCAAGCTGAAGAACTGCCACTTGCGCAGCGGGGCCAGCACCCAGCGCTCGACGACCAAGACACCGGCCTCGACGGCAGCTTTGTCCCGGGGCCGGTAGGTCCTCGTGGGCAATATGACCGTGCTGTAATGACGGGCCAGGTCGGCATAACTGGCATTTATTTCCGGGTCGTAATAACAGGCCTTGGTTACGCCCGACTTCAAATTATCGGGGGTGGTCGCCACCGGGGCGCCGCCATAGGCCTCAAAGGCGTGCACGTGGGCCATGAGCCAGCTCTGTAGCCCCTGGTCCGCCGTGGCCTCGACGTAGAGCAGCCCCGAGCAGCCGAGCACGGCTACGAAGACCTCGGCCTGGGCGACCTCCCCCGTCTGGGGGTCGGTGAGCGCTACTTTGTCGCCACTGAAGTCGACGAACATCCTTTCCCCGGCCGGGTAACTGAGCCGCATGACGACGTCCTGACCACCGAGCCAGCGCTCGTAGTAGGCGCAGAACTGGCTGTAACCCCAGCCGTCTGGGTGGGCTTCTTTCCACTCCAGCCACAACAACCGCAGCGTCACGTGCTTGGTGGCCCGCAGCTCGCGGTGCACCTCCCGCCAGTCGGGCACGGGCCGGCGCCGGGCCAGCTCGGCGGTGGCCGGTGGGAACAGGCGGGCCTCTAGGGCCTCGTCGTCTAGGTCCTCAGGCAACGGCCACGACAGCCCGGCGCCCTCGGCCCGCACCAGGTACTCGTACACGGTGGTGCGCGCCGACCCGGTGCCCTCGGCGACCTCCCTGATATTTAGCCCGGCGGCCTTCAGCCGCAGGACCTCGCGGATCTTCCTCATGGTTAGCCTCTTTCTGGGCAAGTGGCCCTCCTTTAGTTACACGGCTGTAACTAGTCAAGAGGGCCACCTGCCCCTCCTGGGTGGACCAGGGCGCCGCCCCCCCGATGAGGCTTAGGTGAGGTGTCCGCTTTCAGCCGGAACCTTGTCCGGATAAGTCCGGAACGCTGTCCGCTTTGCGTCGGAACCGGTGTTCGTTTTCCGCCGGATTACGCTACCTTGCGCATTCCGCACCGCCCAACCGGACGCGCTGCTATGACCATTACCCTTAAATCAGGTCGGTACGAGTGCGGCATCTTCCTCCTTGAGGGATGGCCGTCATTCTCAGAAGAGGGCGGCGATTGGGCGACAGATCATGTGGACCACTTAATGCGGTCCCGTCAAAGGTCCAAAGAAAGACCGATATGCGGGGGGTTGGTCAGACATTATGGCACAGGGTTCGGTATAAGCCTGAGAGACTACATACCGCCGGTCGGCGTATAGCAGTCCAACGTGGCGCCATTGGGGTCGGCTGCTTCACGTCCACGCCAGCGGCCACCATCGCTGACGCCGCTACCGAGCGCAGGTCGTAGAAGCGGAGGCCCTCGAGCGAAGGTCCCAGCCGCCGCGCTGGCCGGCCAGCCAAGTCATGCGACCAAGTAGAACGGGTTACGGACCTGCATGGCGCCCTGGGCGGGCTGCACGGAATAGCCCTTGTAGTGGGTCACGCTCAGGTAGACGGTCGCCCGGTCTTCGCTCAATACGAACCGGCACGAGCCTTCGCTGAGCTGCGCGCACTTCACGGGGTACTCGTGGTAAACGCCGGCCGGCAACCATTGCCGGTTATTCGAGTAACGGCTCCAAGAATTCTCTTGACCGGCCTTCACCGCCTGGTAGTTCGTCGCACCCAGCTGCTGGGCGGGGATCTGCAAGAAGTTGCCCTGCTGGCCGTTGGACTTACCTTCGGCCCACTTCACATTTTTTTCGACGCCATTGGGGTACTGCTGGGTCATTACGACGTGGATCTCTGACCGTAAGGCGGCCGGGTTGGGGGCGCGGACCTCCTTGACCGCTTCCGGTGGCAGCTGTCCAGAGAGGATGAGCATATTGATGCCGAGCCAGTTCTTTTCGTAGTTATGAGGGCTCTCGAAGGTGCTGTCCAGGAGGAGCCCCACTCCCCTGCCGTTCTGGTCCGTCGCCTTTCCGTGGGTCTCCATCAGGCGTCCGTCGAAGCCTTCGTGGCCCGTGTACATAGTCTTTTGGTCCCAGTACCGGGGCTCGCCCACGTCCGTCGTGCGGTACTCGATGTCCGGACCGCCCTGCTGTTTGCCCGGTGTGAGGTTCTGGAACAGACCGGCCCGCTTTGCCCAGATGGCTGAGAGCGCCTCTCGCTGTTCCTTCCACCCACCCCCCTGGTTTTGGACGAAGGCGGCGCTGAAGTCCGATTCCTGTTGGGTCAACCCCAGCCCCCCGACGCTTTGGTTTATGGCGTTCTCGGCGTTAGCGTCGGGACGGCCGCCGGCACCGGCACGGCCGACTCCTTTCAACGTCGCCGCCTCGCGGTTGACGTCGGCAGCGAGCGCTATAGCCTGCTCCTTCAGGTTGACAAGTGCGCTGTACGCGGCCCGGTCGGCGTCGCCCGTCGGGTCGTAGAGGTTTTCCATCGACTCGTCGATTTGCTCAGTAGCCCCTGGATGCGGGGGATGATGGCTCTGGACTGCTTGGGCGCCGTGGCCTGTCCCTGACGGCCACCGAGAAACTCTAACTTCAACTGGAGCTGGAGGGTGCCCAAGCCGTTGTACTGGACGATGAGGCGACCCAGGGCGTTGACCTTGGCGATGATGAGCGGGAGGGTGTTACAGAACGGCGCTGACAACACGCTGTTGTCAGGGAAAGGCTCCGCTGCAAGAGCATTTAGCGGGACGGCGTTCAAGGCCCCATTGATCTGGCGCTGGAGTCTCAGCCGGCCGGCGTCTAGCCGCCCCGCGCCCAGCAGGCTGACTGAACGGGGCGACGTCCGGCTGCGGAGCAACGAGACGACGGCGCGGTTGCCCGCGGCGCGCTGCGCCGCAGTAGCAAGCTGGCGTCGCCCAGGGCCACGGCGCTGGTTTGTTGGTTATTGACGATATGAGCGCTAGCGGGCCTGTCAGAGCCCAGTTGCCGCTCGGCCACCGGTGCCCGCATGGCCGATGTCCCCTCGCTGGCTCCCCGATGACCGGGCGGAGCCGTCCGCCCATTGCCCATGACCCCAACATAGACGCACGCAAACCAGGTGGCCGGCAGACGCAAAATACGAAAGGACGTGCTGGCGGTCTGACTGGTGACTTTACGGCTGACGACGGCCCCTCTCGAGGCCGGCCACAGCAACCCGGCCACAAGGGCCGATCAGAAGGCCCGCCGGAGCAGACATCGCCGAGCACGAGCCCGCTCTGACACCCGCCGCTGGCGAGCGTGTGGCGCTGGGGACTTGGGGCAGGCAGACGCTGCGCTCCGGGCCACGCTGATCCCGGCCGGAGCTCCGTCTCACGGTGGCCTTGGACCTCGATCGCTCGGTCGCGCTCGCTCGTTTGTTTGGGCATCGGTGCGTCCTCTCCTTTCCCGGATCTGCGGGTTGCCCTCGCAGCCGGTGCCACCGTGGGCAACGACACTTGGCACGCCGCACCTCAAATAGCCCCACTTCCGCCATCTTGAATGCCGCTTCAGCGATCGAGTAATGCCACCGACGGCTAACGGAATACGCGCACCGACACCACGGCCGATCGGGCCCACCGCCCAGGCGCCGTCCGACCCCACGTTTTTAATCGTCGTCAAGCCACTGCCGGCAGGAGCACGCGCAACAACGAAATGGTGACCGTCACGCTGACCTCAAGGACGGGCGTCATCGGAGCTTCGAGTCACTTCATCCCGTTGTGCAACGCTGGTGTCCTTCGGGCGGTCAGGCTTCTGCCAGGACCACGAGCCGTCGGGTGTCCAGGGTTAGGGGCTGGCCATGGCGCGACTGGAAACCGACTCGCCCAAAGCCAGCGTCCCGCAGCCACTCACGAAGCTCGGTGATCGCCAGGAGACGAACGCTGAAAAACGATCGGGACACTTTCCCATCGCGTACAACGGTACGCTCGGTTTGCAGAAGCCCAGTCTCGGCTTCGAAAGTCGACCTGTCGGCCTGCAAGTCGCGACCGTCCGGCCCGGCGGTAGTCATGTGGGCAAAGGGAGCAGGGGTGAAGCCCCGGACAAAGGCGTCACGATGGATGGTCTCCAGCAGCAGCTGCCCGCCTGGGCGCAACGCTCGGTGGAACTCACGCAGCACCCGCTGGTTGCCGTCGTCGTCGAAGTAGCCGAAGGAAGTGAACCAGTTGAGGACGGCGTCGAAGCCTTCGTTGGGGCCGAGGGGCAAGTCCCGCAAGTCGCCAGCCCGGTAGTCGACCGAAACCCCGGCATTTGCCGCATCTGTTTTGGCTTTTTGCAAGAACAAGCCCGAAGTGTCCACGCCTACGACGACGATCCCTCGGGCGGCCAGGAGGTTGGAGATCCGCCCGTGCCCGCAAGGGGCGTCGAGGACCCGGTCACCGGGGCGCAGGCCCAGGGTCTCGACTACCTCCTCGGCCTCGGCCCGGTTGCGGTCCTCGTCGAGCAGCGGCAGGTAGAAATGCAGGTAGTCCTCGCCGAAGACAGCGTCAAAGTCGAACGGTGCCATATGCGACTGTACGGTCCGGCCGGCCATGTGTACCACCGGTTTCGGGCCACCCTGACCGGCTCGGACCACAGCTCTGACAACCGGGCCGCGACCGGGGGTGGGACAGGCGCGTTTCAGCGTCTGGACGGCCGCCTGGAGCTAGTTGCTGGCCCCAGCGAGCCTACGTGGCGCAGGAGGCGGCCTGAGCGGCCCGAGACGGTGGCCTAGCGAGCTCAAAAGCAGAGCTCGAGGGGGTGAGGGGGGCTGCTCGAGGGAGGGTCAGGGCCGAAGGTGGTAGGGGTGACTGGCGGGGGTCGGGAGCCCGCTTGAGATACCTCGTGTGTGGGTCGACGGGGGGTTAGAGGTTATTGAGGGTCGGAGGGGGCGCTTGTCGGTCCAGTCGATGACTAGTTGCCGTTTGGCGAAACGCCAGTCGCCGTTTTGGCGAACGAAGGTGTCCAGGTAACGAATGAACATGACCATGAGGATTCGCTGCCCGTTCTCGGTCCAAAGGTGGTGGGCCAGGCAATACGTCTTGCCAGTGGCGAGGTCGCCGTCGAGGCTGATGGTGCTCTGACCGTTGAAGTGGGTGGTGGCGTCATAATTGTCGAGGACTTTGAACGCTTCGGCGAGCGCGGAATTCCTGAGCGGGTTCGTGGCTTGCGGGGTCGCCTGTGTACACAGTGACGGTGCCATCAGGGGTGAATAACTCCGCTTGATCTCGGGGCAGTCGTCGATCGGCGCAATGTGCCCGGGCGTCGATTAGGTCGCGGATCGCGACACGGTCTTGCTGAATTGCTCAGCCAACGCCAGCATCAGCGCCTACGCATCGAGGGTCTGCTCGATGACTACGCCAGTGGCCTCCTCGACCGCTCACAGCTCGCCAGGGCGAAGCAAACGGGCGAAGCTGAGTTATTACGCATCGATAGCGAGATCGCCGCTTTGACGGCCTCTACGTCGGTCAAACTGGATGTTGGCCAGACGCTTCGATCGGCATGGGAGGCCAACCCAACCAGCTGGCGACGGTCACTGCTCCAGCTCGTCGTGAAGCAAATCGTTATAAATCCCGCCAAGACCTTCCCGCCCTACATGGTCGGTGACCGACGGTACAAGTTCTCGAACTGACGGACCAGGCTGGCGCAGATGATGAACGCGGCGATGCCGCGATCCACACCGTCGTCGGGCGCGCCCTCGGGCAATGCCGGACCGTAGGTAGCACCGCGGCGAATTATCCTGTGCCGGTTCATGTTGTGCGCAGTGTCGCGCGGGTTGAGGCGTCGCGCATGCGATCCCAGCGGGCAAGCATACCCGTGCGGATCCATCTCCTTATAGTTGAAGTCGTTGTTGCGCATAGGGTCCGCGCCCAGCTCGGGATCGTCCTTGTCCGGTGCCAACACCAGTGGGGCACCGCTGCGCCAGCGGCCCATGAACTTCGCGGCGAGCAATTCCTGATCGTCCGGCGTGTCGGCGTGCTCCTGCAGATAGTCGCGGAACAGTCCAACGTGCTCCTGCAACCGCCGGTAGGCCATGTAGCTTCCATTGCGGCACAGGACTTCTGGCTGCGGCAGATCGGGCGACCCGTGCTCGTCGGGATAGCCGAGGATGAACTCGCCCGGCTTCAGCGGCGCGCCCGACCCCGGCGTCGGCTCTTCACCCGAGCCCTCGATCACCGGCTGCGACAACCTGTCCCGGAACCCGAAGTGATCATGTGCGTAATTGAATGGCGGCGTCGCGTTCAAATCCAACACCGACAGACTGCGCACACCGTCGCACCGGGCCACAAGCTTGTCGTGTACCCCCGTGGCCCGCGCATGTTCGGCGTCATCGCGAGCGAACAGGATCGCGATCGCGTGCAAGTCACCGCCTGCCAGTCCGCCCACCCAGTTGTCAGGGTGGTTAGCCCCGGTATCGCCGAAGATGTCTGCCCGAGCCGCCATGCCCTGGCGAAACTCCTCCGGGAAAGTTGCCAGGGATTCCTCGGGCACTCCGAGGGCCCGCAAGCCGTTCCACGTGAACGCCAGCGTGATCCACCGCTTGGTGCTGTCCATCGAGGCTTGCGCCGTCGCCGCCGAGTCGACCCTGGCGATCAGCTCGGACAGCCACGCCCGGCCGCCGGCCGGGTCGTCGAATGACAGGAACTCGTAGCGGCCCGGTCATCGCCGGCGTGCGGGTCAGCAGAATATGCTGTATGTCCTCCAACTCAAGCATCGGTGCACGTTTCGGTGCGGATCATTGCATTTGGTCGAGCATGTCGGAGAACGCCGCTTTGAGCCGCAGGGCCTTTTTGATCTCGTCGGCGGTGACGTACGGGTACTCCCCGTACTCCAGGAAACTAGGGCACTGGTGCTCACGAACGAACTTCATGAAGGCGTCTGGATTCTCTTTCCAGTCCTCCGGGAATCCCTCGAGGTTGGTGAACACCGTGGTGATCCCGGTCGCGCTGAACATCGCACCGCATCCTCGGTGTACTTGTCGAAATCGGTGTCGAAGATGCCCTGGTACTGAAAATGCAATCCCGAACCGACATCGAACAGTACCCACCGCAAATAGTGCAGCCGCAACGGGGCGAGCACGTCGGGACTCCCTGCAATCGCTTCCTCGATCTGCTTGCCGTACGCGCGGACGGCCTCTTCGCGCCCCTCTTTGACCTTCGCGATGATCGAAAAGCCATAGCAGGCAGGAGTTCTTGGATAGACCGGACCGTACCTGCCTCGCTCGAGCTCGAAGTACCCCTCCTTAGGAATGGCCATCGCCGCGGGCTTGCTCCAGTCGTGATTTCTCGCCGGCATCTTCGTTCCCCATCCACTTGCTCCGGTGTGCGCGAACACTACTCCCCGGGCATCGCCCAGATCCCGCTTTCGCCGACGACAAATTGGCTAGCCAACGATCATTTCGTCGCTGTTCATCTGCCGGTACCAGTCGGTCAATGGTCGCCAGCCCTGAGTTCCTCGAACGGCCCAGCGCGGACCAATAACAAGCCGCTAACCACCAGCACCCATGCGGGAAACGTCATCGTTACCCACATGCTGAGGTCGCTTGCGAGAAGCACGGCGACTGCAGCAAAATAGCTGAGGCCAACGAGCCAGCGTGGCATCAAGCCCGTCCTCAACCAGATCGTCGCGAGCGACATCATGAACACCGCGGCCATCCGGACCGCATAGGTCTTGGTGGACGACAACACAACCATCTTCCCGAGATCGATCATCTCAGCATGAGCGGCCGGGTCCGTCACGCCTGTGTTTGTCGCCACCAGACCGGCGGCCACCGACATTGAAACGAACATCATCGCCAGAAACAGCAAACCGCTACCCAGGAAGACAGTCGAGAAGAAGCGGTCTTCGTAACGCCCCAAGCCGTCGCGCACCACGCCGATGAACCAAAGAAAGCTGATGCCGGCAAATGGCATCAGCACCGTTGCGGTCGCGATCCCGCTGCGGCGACTTGTCAGCCACTCAGTCGAACCCTGCACGCCCTCGGGCATTTTAGTTCGGATTAAGATCAGCACGGCACCAAACAGCAGAGCGAACAACACACCGGCCAGTGCGGCCGCACGGGGTGTCGTCAATAGGCGAAGGCTGGGCTGAGACGCCGTTGTCATAGTGTCATCCTGTCATCGGGCTTGCGCGGCAGGCGGGCTTTAGTTACCTCGACCAGCCGCAGCCAGCCGATACATCGGCCCAGAAATCACAGACGAGTTGCCCATTTGCGCCGTCATTCGCCGATGCAGACGAACTTGCCCGCAAGGGAGCTGACCGTGGCTGCGATGAGCCGCCGAGGAACGCCAGCGCGATGCCACCGACGACCGCCGAGGACGGCAAGCGGGACGGTGACGATTGCAGCACCGGCCATGGAGAGCCAGCCTGCGCGAGCCAACAGCAAGCCGCTGACAATCAACAGCCAGACGGGGTGGGCTGCGCAGCAGGTAGCCGTCAGCCTCAAGCATGTCGACCGGCGCGACCGCCAGCGCCGGTCGCCGCACGACCTCCACACCCTCGATCTCGGGATCGGTTGCCCCGGAGACCACCGCCTCGAACATCTCGCTGCATATACGGCGACGGAGTGTGGTGAATTATCAACAGCGTCTTGCTCATTCGCGACCCTGCAGTTCGACGGCTTTCCTCATGGCTTCCCGCGCGCGGCCGCGGTCTCCGGCGTAGTCGTAGGCGCGCGCCAGCCGATACCAGCGCCGCCAGTTGTGCGGGTCGCCGTCCAGTTCAGCACGGACCGTGTCGAACAGGGCGTCGGCGGCGTCGCGCTCGATGCGCCCGGAAGGCCGTCGCGGCAACGCGCTCACGTCGAGCTCCATCCCGTCTTCGGCGACGAGCCGGGCCAGCTTCTGATGGGCGAAGCCGGCGCGCAAAGTGGCAATCATCGCCCAGCAACCGATGGCCGGCAGGATCAACAGGGAAATACCCAAAACGACGGCGACGGCACGCCCGGAGGCAATCATCAGGATCGCGGTCCGGCCGAGCAACACGATGTACACCAGCAGCGCCGCGCACATGAACGCGATCATCAGTTGGATGCGCACACTGCGCGACGCCCCGGTCATTGCAGGTTCAGTAGAGATTCAATTCCTACCGTCAGGCCCGGATGTTCGGCGACCCGGCGTACCGCCAACAGCACGCCAGGCACGAACGAGGTGCGGTCCATGCTGTCGTGCCGGATCGTCAGGGTCTCCCCCGCGGTGCCGAACAACACTTCCTGATGAGCCACCAGCCCGGCCAGCCGCACCGAGTGCACCGGGATGCCGTCGACATCGGCGCCGCGGGCGCCCGGCAAGCTCGTAGTGGTGGCATCGGGGTTGGGCGGCAGCTCCTTTCGTGCCTCGGCGATCAGCGTGGCAGTCCGGGCCGCGGTTCCCGATGGGGCGTCCGCCTTGTGCGGGTGATGCAGTTCGATGACCTCGACCGACTCGTAGAAGGGCGCAGCCTGCCTGGCGAAATGCATGGACAGCACCGCTCCGATCGCGAAGTTGGGCGCGATGAGCGCAGCGACGCCCGGTTTGGCGGCCAGCCACGCCCGGACCTTTTGCAGCCGTTCGTCGGTGAAGCCGGTAGTTCCGACGACGCCATGAATCCCGTTGTCGATCAAGAACTTCAGATTGTCCATCACGACATCGGGATGGGTGAAGTCGATGACGACCTCGGTTTTGTTGTCGGTCAGCAGGCTCAGTGCATCACCGGCGTCGACCTCGGCGGACAGGGTCAAATCCTCGGCGGCCTGCACCGCCTGCGCCATTGTCGCGCCGACTTTGCCCTTCGATCCCAGCACTCCTACCCGCATGGCTTCACCCTAGACGGGGCCGCTCCCACGCGAGCGTGCGCGTTTGCACGCCGACGCGCCGGTGCGAACGGCATTCTGCGCACCCTCGCGTCATGTTGCTGGTCGATAGCCTTCGACAGCGAGCCAGGCGCGGGCGCGGCCGCGCTTGCGCTCATCGGACAGCACGTAGTAGCGCTGCAGCTCGTCGGGCCACCGCGCGAGCACGTCTTTGAACCGACGAAACGCACCCTTTCCGTTGATCGCGATCTTGAGCCGGTCGGCGATTGCTGAATCTTTCGCCGTGGCGATGAACAACTCCATGTCCTGGTAGGCCTCGCGCGAACCGACGGGCTCTACGTAGAGCCAGCGGTCCTGATCCTCGTCGGCCTCGTCGGCGTCGTCCTCGTCGTACTCCAGGTTGTCCGGCCAGCAGCCGCCGGTCTTCAGGTCAATCCGGCCGCCGCCGCAGAGCGAACCACCTTCCAGTAATGACGCCAGCTCCTCCAGATCGACTGGGAGCGGGCGAAGTAGCGGCGTCGCACCGGTGTCGAGTGCTGCCTGAAGCTGGCCGGCGAGCTCTTCGTCCCCACTCCAGCCCCGCTCCCTCAACGCCGCCGCACATTGCGCGGCCAGTTCGTCCGCGTTCTCCACGTCCTGGGCGACGGCGCGGAGTAGTCCATCACCCGCTAGCTGCAGAACGTCATCGGTCAGCCGTCCGCGCAGCACTTCCACGACCGACCCGTCCTGCTTGAACACCGCCGCACGAAGCGCCTTCACCGCGTCCGCATCCCACTTGCTCATAGGACAACGGTAACGAGGGGGGCACGAGCCTCGGCCGAACCGTAGTGGCGGAAGTTGTCCACAGTTGCGCCTTTCTCCACAGCGGACGTTGCGGCGGCGGTCAGTGTCGGTTTTGCGCGGGTAGCCTTTCGAACATGGGTTCGACTTGCGTCATGCCGCCCGAGGCGGCTGCCGCCTTCGATGCGCTGGACGCAGCCGTGACGACGATCAGCGAGTTGAACCTCGATAACTACGCGCCTGGCGTCCGGTTGCATGCACTTGAGCGGTTGGAGACCGCCCGACGTCAGCAGCTGGTGCCCGGCCACGATCTGATCGCGGGCCTAGCTACTTCGACCTGAAAAAGTCGGGGCGTGGCGGTGGCTGAACTGGCCCTTGTTTGACGAGATGATGGCCTCGAACCCTTGGGCAAGAAGGGATCGAGGCCATCGTGCTGAGAACTTTAAATGACCGGCCGTCGTTGTGGGACGCGATACTGCCGTCGGAGCTGCTGGTGTTGCCCGACGAATTGGCGCGGGTGGACAGACTGCTCGACGACCCAGCGTTCTTCGCGCCTTTCGTGCCGTTTTTCGACGCACGAATGGGGCGTCCGTCGGTACCGATGGAGACCTATCTGCGGATGATGTTCCTGAAGTTCCGTTACGGGCTGGGCTACGAGTCGCTGTGTCGCGAGGTGGGTGATTCGATTTCCTGGCAACGGTTCTGCCGAATCCCGTTCGGCACGCGGGTCCCGCATCCGACCACGTTGATGAAGCTGACCCGCCGGTGCGGCGATGCTGCGGTGGCCGGGCTCAACGATGCGTTGTTGGCCAAAGCCACCGAGCGCAAATTGCTGCGAACCGACAAGGTCCGCGCGGATACCACCGTGGTGCCAGCGGCGGTGGCCTATCCGACCGACTCGGGTTTGTTGGCCAAGGCCGTGGGCAGCATCGCTGGCACGATCACGCGTATTCAAGCCGCCGGCGGAGCGACGCACACCCAGGTGCGCGACCGCAGTCGCTCCGCAGGGCAGCGGGCCCGTTCGACCGCGGCCAAGCTGCGTCTGCGCGGCGCAGCGGCGCGCGAGGAGGGCCAGGCTGCGGTGCTGCGGATCACCGGGGATCTGGCCGGTATCGCCGAATCGACTGTGCGTGATGCCCAGGCGGTGCTGCGCAACGCCCGACGCAGTCTGCGCACCGCGACCGGTCGGCGTTGCGGCCAATTGCGCCGAGCGATCAACGACCTCGATACGCTGCTGCAACGCACCGGTCGAGTGGTGGCTCAGACCCGCAGCCGGCTGGCCGGAGTGATGCCTGATTCAGCGACCCGGATGGTCAGTTTCCATGACGTCGATGCCCGCCCCATCCGCAAGGGTCGGCTCGGTAAGCCGGTGGAGTTCGGTTACAAAGCCCAGGTCGCAGACAACGCCGACGGGGTCATCCTCGACCACACCGTCGAGATCGGAAACCCTACTGATGCACCGCAATTGGCGCCGGCCATCGCACGCATAACAGAACGCACCGGTGGTGCACCAACAGCGGTGACCGCTGATCGCGGCTACGGATACGCGTCGGTGGAAACCGAACTGCACGACCTCGGGGTTCGCCGCGTCGCGATCCCGCGTGCCAGCACGCCCAGTGCCGACCCGCCGGGAGTTCGAACACCGAAGAGCATTCCGCGCCAAGATCAAATGGCGAACCGGATGTGAAGGCCGGATCAACCACCTCAAACGCAGCTACGGTTGGAACCGCACCGAGTTGACCACCCTCACGGGGGCTCGAACCTGGTGCGGACACGGAGTCTTCGCCCACAACCTCGTCAAGATCAGCGCCCTGGCCGCATGAAGACCGCAGACCAGCAGCCCGATCGACCAACCTCGGCCGTCACACTCGACAGCCCTCAGACCATCAACCATTTTTCAGGTCGAAGTAGCTACAGAGGATCCGGCCGACGTCGGCGGCCCGGTGCATAAGGTGATCGCCGACTGGCTGCGGATCAGCTGCGCCGAAGCGCGCCGCCGGATGCGCGACGCCGAGCAGCTTATACCGCGGACCACGATTACCGGCGAAACGTTGCCGCCGGAGTTGCCGTCGACTGCCGAGGCCTGGCGGGCCGGCATGCTCGACCAGCAGCGCTTGCGGGTGATTCAGACGTTCGTGCGTGACCTGCCGGCGGATACCCCGATCGACACGCTTGAGTGCGCGGAGCGCTTCCTGGCCCAGCACGCGGCCAAGCTGCGGCCCGACCAGCTCGAGAAGGTCGCGAACCGGTGTGCGGTGCTGATCAATCCCGACGGGAAGTTCTCGGACATTGACCGCGCCCGTCACCGCGGCTTTACCTGGTCAGCGCAGCGGCCTGATGGGATGAGCATCGGCAAGCTGGTCGCCTCTCCGGAGCTGCGCGCCAACCTCGACGCCTGGCTGGCCCGGTTCGCCGTGCCGGGCATGTGTCACCCCGATGATGAAAGCCCTTGCGTCACTGGCGACCCCGACCAGGATCTGGCGAGTAAGGATTTGCGCAGTCATGCCCAGCGTCAACACGACGCGCTCAATGCGGGATATTAAATCTGGCACATCTGGAGTTCTCGGCCAGTCCTCACGCCCCCAGGGTAGGGGACTTCCCCGTGCACAACTTTGCCGATGGCGCGGCCACCACGGTTCGCTGTGGTTTGCCGGTGAGTTCACAGCTACAGTCAGCTTTTCCGCTGCCTGGGCGCATTTTCCTGCGATTATCTGACATTGCTGTTGCTGACTGTGGTATTGCAATACTTGCTGACCCTCGTTGCGGAGCTCGTTAGGAGGATCCGAAATGAACGTCGCACCGAGGTCTTGCCCGCAGCCACCACCTTCGCCGCTGTGGCGGTGGGAGCAGCTAGTCCCGCGTCCGCCGCTACCGTGATGAGCGGCCACCTACGTCGAATCCGAAACCAACCCAACCGGCCAAACCGCTACCAACGATTGGTATTTCACTCCCTGCGGTGACGGATGCGCCGACATGTCGGACCCGGCGAGAGGTGGCACCAGCCGGGCGATGTTGGTGAATGGTCAATGGACAATGGATATCGCTATGGATGCCAAATGTCAGGACGGTACGAGCATTGACGCCGGCCAACCCACCCACTTCACGTGGGATCCAAACACCCTCGCAGGCACAGCTCAAGCCACGACCACGAATGCCTTCTGCGGCGAACCGGCCGGGTACACACAAACCAACAACCTCCAACTCACGCAGGCACCCTGACGCATACTCCTGGGGCAGTCTCGGCAGCTTAAAGTCGCCCGGTGGCTCAAAGAATTGAGCTTGTCGTGACGATGCAGACCCATGGATACGACGAACGCCACCCTGGTCAACACTTCAGGGTGGCGTTAGCGGCGCAGCCATGACGCGCTGAATGCGGGATATGAGAAATGGCACAGCTAAGCGTTTGGGCCGGGTCACCCACCTACCCCTTTGGTCGCGCCCGCTTTCGCAGATCAGACGCTCTCAGGACAGTCGCGTGGCAACATTTCCAGCAGAGTCTCACCGGAGCAACGGACCCAGAGCAACCGACAAGGAGCGTGGGACTATGGCTAGCTTCACAATTCATTATGTTCAACCATGGCTGCAGATCATCGCGTTCCTAATTTGCTTCGGCATCGCCCTTCTAATTTGCGGCGGCATCGCCGCTGTGATTGGCTCCGCGAAAAACCACAGCATCCGTAGATCATTCCTGCTCGGGGTATTCCTCGGGGTGATCGGCATCCTGATCGTCGCGGTGCAGCGGAAGCAACCCCCCAAGCCACAACCGGGGGCTTGACGGCCCGGAGGACACCCGTGAATGGTTGAACCGCGTGAAGAAGCGGTAGGACGGTGCGGACAAACAAACGGCCCCCGATCACCCGAGGGCCGTTCGCGGTGCAGCCATGACGACGCGCTCGATGCAGGATGCTAAATATGGCGCTGTTCGCGGGTGGGCAGTACCGGCATGAGCAGGCAGCTCACGGCAAAATCCCGAACGACTCCACAATGCATTGCGATCAGCTACCTTCAGTCAAAACATAAACCAGGTGGGCGGGAGAAGGTGTCGTCATGACGGTATCCATCATCCTCATCGTGCTTGTCGGGATTGCGATCGAGGTGGGTCTTGGCTTCTGGGCTTCTTCGATAGCCAAGAAGAAGGACCTAAGCCCTGGTGGTTTTTTCGCCCTTGGCTTCTTCCTAGGGGTGATCGGCGTCATCATCGCCGCTCTCGTGCCGCCGGGACAGCCGGGTCCTCCAGCCCTATCGCCGCCTGATGGGGGGACGACGCGCTGAATGCGTTGGTCCGCGGTCAGTTGGGCGACCCGAAACTCGGAGTGCACAACGGATTGCCGGTAACGGTGATCGTCTCAACGACGCTGCAGGAACTCACCGCAGGCACCGGGCAAGCGGTGACCGGCGGCGGAACATTGCTGCCCATGCGTGACCTGATTCGCATGGCCAGCCACGCATACCACTACCTGGCTGTGTTCGACGAGCACCAAAGCCGCCCATTGTATTTGGGCCGCTCCCGGCGCATCGCTTCAGCAGATCAGCGACTGGTCCTCCACGCCAGGAGGGAGCGCCGGTTGCGACGTGCCGGGATACTGGACGGAAGTCCACCACGAATGGGCGCGCGGCGGCCGCACCGATGTCGACAAGATGGCCCTAGCCTGCATCCCGGAACACAAGCTCCTCGATAAAGGCTGGCGAACAATCAAACTCGGCAACGGTGACACGCAATGGATTCCGCCGCCGCACTTAGATCACGGCCAAGCCAGACCAACGACTATCACCACCCGGAGCGGTATTTGACGCGCCTCGACGAGCACGAGGAATAGCGCCGCACCAGTCCGAGGGTTAACCGGTGCACGACGCCGAACTGATGGTGTGCACACCTATCACGAGGGTGATGACGATCAGCCCTAATGCCAGCGTTGGCCATATCCACATGACCCAGCCGCGGACGGCCGCGATGATCAAGCCCGCGGCCATCATCACCGCGATCGCGATGCCACCGAACACCAAAAAGTAGGCCCGGTCGAGGGCCGCGTCGAGTGCTGGCTTTCACACGCATCGGTCGCCATCGGGAAAAACAATGAATAATAAAATGAACATAACCTGCCGCCGCAGCGAGCGCGGACACAACGGACGTGATCACTATGTCGAGTTGAGTGCGGTGCGCGAACGACCAAGGCTGGTGTCGCCTGATACTGCGGCGGGGGAAGTAGGGGTATTGCGGTGGCGTCATTGCCCAACTATGCCGCATCGCTCCCATCCGCGGGAAGAATTTTCAGGCGTCGATCACCACACGACCGCCGGTAGCGCGCGAGACGCAGACCAGCATCTCGCCGTCGTCCTCTGCGGTGCGGCCGCGGCGCTCGATCTGTCCCGCTAAGCACCTTGACTTTGCAAGTGCCGCAGAATCCTTGCCGGCAGGAGTATGCGGTTGTCGGGTCATCGTCGAGCATGACGTCGAGCGCCGAACGGTTGGCAGGAACGTCGAGCACCCGCTGGGAGCGCGCGAGTTCCAGCTCGAACGGAATGCCATCGACGACGGGAGGCGGGCTGAACCGTTCGTAGTGCAGCGGCGCGTTCGCATGCTCGTCACGCGCGATGCGCACCGATTCAAGCATCGCCGTCGGCCCGCACACGTACACCGCAGTCTCCGGTCCGGCGCCGAGGAGCAATTCGTCGGCGGTGGCGAATCGGCCACGCTCGTCGTCGGCCCACACGGTGACCCGCTCCGGAGCCACCGACATCACCTCATCGAGCAGCGGCATGTATTCCCGACTGCTGCCGGCATAGACTGCGCGCCAATCGATTCCGCGCTGTTGCGCTGCGCGCAGCATCGGCAGGATGGGCGTCACTCCGATTCCACCGATCACGAACAGCACGTCATGCTCGTGGCCGCCGAGATAGAACGCATTGCGCGGACCTTCGAACACCAGCGAATCACCCACGTCGAATGCTTCGTGCATCTCGATCGAACCGCCGCCGCCGTCGGCGATCCGGCGTACCGCGATGCGGTAGTCGGTCCGCCGGCCCGGGCGGACCGCACAGCGAGTACTGGCGACGACGGCCCGACGGCAGCTGGACGTCGATGTGCCCGCCGGGCGTCCACGACGGAAGCAATCCGCCATCCGGCGTCGGCCAAGCGTCAACGCGACCACATCCGGGGTGAGCAGCTCCCGTTTGGTGACGAGGCGGTATGCGTCCGCCCCACCGGCACGACCCGCGACGGTTTCCATCGGGTCGCCGAGGCGAACCCGCCGAGTACCACGCCCAATCCCCACAACGCCGTGTAGAGACGGTCTCGCTTACGGCGACCGTAGATGTCGGCGGGCCTGCTGGCCCAGATCGATTGCGTCACATCGCTCTTAGTTCTGCCGGATGTCGTAGCGCGCCAACAGCCGGACCAACGAGGGACTGATACGGCGCATCGCGTAGCCGACCCTGGACTCGGCCGCGATCGGCAGCACCGGTCGACCCGTCTTGACGGCCTTGACGATCGCCTTGGCGGTGGCTTCCGGCGTGTAGTTGCGCCGCCGGTAAGCGGCGTCGGCCTTGTGGCGGGCGCGCTCCTGCTCGTCGGCCGACATCCCGGCGTAGACGGTGCTTTTCGCGATATTCGTATTGACGAACCCCGGGCACACCGCGGTGACGGTGATGCCTTCATCGGCCAGGTCGGCGCGCAGTGATTCGCTGAACGCCAGCACCGCAGCCTTTGTCGTGCCATAGGCGATCATCGACTTCGACGGTAAAAACGCCGCGGCCGACGACACATTGATGATGGTGCCGCCTTCGCCGCGGTCGACCATCTGCGTGCCGAACGCCCGGCTTCCGTTGAGCACGCCGCGCAGATTCACCGCCAAGATGTTGTCCCAATGCGCCGGCGTCGTCTCCAGGAACCGACCCGCCATCCCGATGCCGGCGTTGTTCACCAGGATGTCCACCACGCCGTGCTCGTCGTTGACTTGTCCGGCAAGCTCGTTCATCGCCGCTTCGTCGCTGACGTCGGCCTGATACACCGCGGCATCGGCACCGGCGTCCCGAACCGCTGCCGCGGTCTTTTCTGCTGCGGCGAGATCGCGGTCGACGATCACCACGGTGCGGGCACCTTTGCGGGCCAGTTCGATCGCGGTGGCCCGGCCTATCCCGGCGCCCGCCCCGGTGACCAGAGCGAGTTTGCCCCGCACGTCACGCCGCCCGGCCCGCACGACGGATTCGCTCGACGACGCCGCACCGCTGACGACTCGGTCGATCCATTCGCTAGTCAGCCTGGCGATGACGTCAGGACGCGAGGTCACCACCCAGTGGCCGCCCTCGATCGGAACAACCCTGCTACCCAACGGGATTGAGCCAGTGAACCGCTGCAGCGCAGGCGTGACGAAGATGTCCATCCGCGGCACCAACACCTGGACCGGAACGTTGGTCGGCGGCAGTTGCGCGCCGGGGGCCAGAAACGGCGCGGGCATGTTGGCCCGGTACAGATTGAGGCCGTTGATGTAGTCGCCGGTTGACCGTACTGCCGTGGGAGCTTGGGTCCGGGTGCTCGAGTTGCCGATACGCCCAAAGGCGTCAATGACTTTCACGCCCAATCCGGACCGAATCATCAACTCCGGCAGACCTGGGCACAGAAAAAACCAGATGTATCCCGACGCCAGGAATTGCCTGACCACGTCAAAGACGCCGCGCGGAGTGCGCGCAGACCGCAAGAACTTGCCCGCATAGTTCAAGTGCGGCCCCGAGATCGACGTGAACGATGCGACTTTGCTCATCACCGTCTCATCGGTGACCGCGGCCCAGCCCTGAATCGAACCCCAGTCGTGGGCCAGTAAGTGCACCCGGTCGACGCCCAGGCTATCGATTACCGCGCCGACGTCGGAGATCAGTTGGGGGAAGCGGTAACCGGACCGGCCCGCCGGCCGCGCCGATTCGCCGGCGCCACGCACGTCGTACGCCACGAAGTTGTATCCGGCGGTCCATAGTGTCGCGGCCACCCCGTCCCACAGGTGGTGGTTATCTGGATAACCGTGAATCGCCAATATGGTCGGCCGCTGCGGGTCGATCTCGGTGTAGGCGTGGACGGCCAAAGTGACGCCATCCGAGGCGGTTACGGTATGGTCATCGATTCCTCGTGACTCAATGGGAGGCGCGGGCGGCAGGCGAGATGGCGAGGTAGTCGACCGCCCGCTCGACCCCGCCCAGCTGCGACGGATGGAAATTCGGCATGTAGTAAGCGCCGATCACCCGTACGAACCGCAACGGCCCGGGTACCAACCCACGCCGCGCCGCCATGAAGTAGTACCGCCAACGCGGTTTAGCTCCCGGCGCTCAGCTGCGGATCCACCGAGTACATGAACCGAACCCCGCGCACCCACATCAGCAGCATCATCGGCGTGACCACCAGCTGGGTGCGCACCTGCCGCCAGTACCCGGCCCGTAGATGCTTCATCACGTCGAAGGCGACGGCCTTATGCTCGACTTCCTCGGCGCCATGCCAGCGCAGCATGTCCAGCATCACCGGGTCGGTGCCGATCGCGTCAAGCTGCGGAGTGTCCAGAATCCACTCGCCCAGGATCGCGGTGTAGTGCTCGATGGCCGCCACGATCGACACCTGCTCGAGCAACCAGCTGTGCCGTCGTCGCAGACTCCACCGGGGCCGGTCGCCCATCAGCTTTCCGAACAGCCAGGCGATCTGGTCGGTGAACGGTGTCACGTCAACATCGTTGGCCGCGAAGTAGTCCAGCACACGCGGAATGCGCTTGGGAATGCATCGCCTCCTGGCCGATGAATCCCTGAACATCAAGCCGCAATTGGTCGTCCTTGATCAGCGGCAATGTCTGCTTGAACACGTCGACGAAGAACTCTTCGCCGGCAGGCAGCAGCAGGTGCAGCACATTGAAGACATGGGTGGTGAAGGGCTCGCCCGGCACGTAATGGAACGGCAACTTCGCCCAGTCGAACTCGACGTCGCGCGCCTCGAGGACGAGTCGTTCGTGATCGGCCGACACCCCGTGACGTGGCAGATGCGGACCGACCGCCTCGTCGTTGACGGTGAACATCATGCATCCCTGCCTTCAGGTTGCTTTACAAATCGAGCCTAATGTCTAAGCTCCGTTCGCTCAGCAGCATACCCGGTACCCCCGGTATCGGGAAATATTCTAGATGGGCGCCGCGCCCCGCAGGTGCTCGAAGATCAGCGACGTCTGGGTACCCGCAACGTCGGCGTCGGCGTTGAGGTTTTCGACGACGAATGAGCGCAGGTCCTCGGTGTCGCGGGCAGCGACGTGCAGGATGAAATCGTCGGCACCGGCCAGGAAGTAGACATCCATCACCTGGGGTCTGCGACGAATCTGCGCGATGAAGTCGCGGATCTTGCCGCGGGCGTGGGACTGCAGGCTGACCGAGATCATCGCCTGCAGCGGCAATCCGACCGCAACCGGGTCGATGTCGGCGTAGAAGCCACGAATGACACCCATGTCCACCAGCCGCCGAACGCGGCCATGACAGGTCGACGCGGCGATGTCGAGTTCGGCGGCCAGTGCGCTATTGGTGATGCGGGCGTCCGCATGCAGCAGGCTCAATATTCTGCGGTCCACGTCGTCGAGATCGGCGGGCCGAAGATCCTTCGCCGACAGCCCCGGAGCTGACGCCGGTCTTCCGTTGTTTCTACGGGCATCACCGATTCTACAGATTTGTCTTCGTGATCTTTGCCATGCTCTATCGAACTTTCTTCACAATTGAGGATGATGCAGCGTTGGAATTCCAACCGAGACCAAGAACAACGAGTTCCGGGTGGCCATCACCCCGTCCGGCGTAACGGAGCTGACCCGCCGTGGCCACGAGGTCTTGATCCAGGCCGGCGCCGGAGAGGGCTCCGCAATCGCCGACAGCGACTTCAAGGCCGCGGGCGCGCAACTGATCGCCACCGCAGACGAAGTGTGGGCCGAAGCCGATCTGGTGCTCAAGGTCAAGGAACCGACACCGATCGAGTACGCCCGGATGCGGCGCGGGCAGACCCTATTCACCTACCTGCACTTGGCTGCCTCCCGTGCCTGCACCGAGGCGCTATTGGCTTCGGCCACCACATCGATCGCCTATGAGACCGTCCAGGCCGCCGACGGCTCGTTGCCACTGCTGGCCCCGATGAGCGAGGTCGCCGGGCGGCTGTCGGCCCAGGTCGGCGCCTATCACCTGATGCGCACCCACGGCGGCCGCGGCGTGCTGATGGGCGGCGTACCAGGTGTCGAGCCGGCCAAGGTCGTCGTGATCGGCGGCGGCACCGCCGGCTACAACGCCGCCCGCGTCGCCGACGGGATGGGCGCAGCGGTCACGGTGCTCGACGTCAACATCAACAAACTGCGCGACCTCGACACGGTGTTCGGCGGACGGGTGCAGACCCGCTACTCGACCGCCTTGGAACTCGAGCAAGCCGTAAAAGTCGCCGACCTGGTCATCGGCGCTGTGCTGTTGCCGGGCGCCAAGGCGCCCAACGTTGGTGTCCAATTCTCTTGTCGCGCATATGAAGCCAGGCGCAGTGCTGGTCGACATCGCCATCGACCAGGGCGGCTGCTTCGAAGACTCACATCCGACCACCCACGACGACCCGACGTTCGCCGTCTACGACACGCTGTTCTACTGCGTGGCGAACATGCCGGCTTCGGTGCCAAAAACGTCGACGTTCGCGTTGACCAACGCCACCATGCCCTATGTGATCGAACTCGCCGACCACGGCTGGCAAGCGGCCTGCCGGTCGAATCCTGCACTCGCCAAAGGACTTTCGACGCACGACGGAGCGCTGCTGTCCCAGCGGGTGGCCGCCGACCTGGCGCTGCCGTTCACCGAACCGGCGGACCTGCTGACCTGACCACGGGCACGTGCTACACAGACCGCGTGAGTTCACTTGCCGATGACACCCGCTGGATGGATGCGGTCGACCAAGCCGCCTTGGTGAAAAAAGGCGAGGTGACGCCGCTCGAGCTGCTCGAAGCGGCATCGAGCGCATCGAGCGCATCGACCCCGTGCTCAACGCCGTGGTGATCCGCTGGTTCGACCATGCCCGCGACACAGCCCGGGCTGAGCTGCCCGACGGGCCGTTCCGTGGCGTGCCGTTCCTCATCAAAGACCTGTTCGCCGGCTATGCCGGTCAGCCCATCAGCAACGGCAACGTCGCGCTCAAGAACGAGAAGGTGATCTCGGACGCCGACACCACTTTGGTCAGCCGCTACCGCGACTGCCGGTTTGGTGATCGCCGGCCGGACCAACAGTCCCGAACTCGGCAGCGTGCCGACCACCGAACCGCTCGCCTGGGGCGCGACCCACAACCCGTGGGACACCAGCCGTTCGCCCGGCGGATCGAGCGGTGGCGCAGCGGCCGCGGTCGCCAGCGGCATGGTCCCGTTCGCGCACGCCAGCGACGGCGGCGGCTCCATCCGCATTCCCGCTTCGTGTTGCGGGCTGGTCGGCCTGAAGCCCAGCCAGGGCAGGATCACGCTTGGCCCGATCCGCGACGAAACCGCGCTGTCGGTCGAGCTTTGCGTGAGCCGTACGGTGCGCGACACGGCGACGCTGCTCGACGCTGTTCGAGGACCCGGCATCGGCGACACGGTGATCGCGCCTGCTCCTGTCGCGCCCGTATGTCGACGAGGTTGGCGCCGAACCGGGCCGGTTACGCATCGGCCTGCTCGACCACCATCCGCAAGGAGGAGCCGTCGCACCCGAGTGCACGGCCGCCGCACGGTCAGTCGCGACGTTGCTGGAATCCTTTGGCCATGCGGTCGAACAAGCATGGCCCGCAGCGCTCGAGGATACGACGTTCATCTCCCGCTTCGGGGCCATGTGGAGCACGAACATGGGTGTCAGCCTGCGGCGGTTCGAAGAACAGCTCGGACGCCCCCTCGCCGAGGACGAATTCGAACCGATGAACCGCATGCAGGCCGAGTACGGCGCACACCTCACCGCCGTCGACTATGCGCTTGCGCTATCGGCCACCACCCACTTCCGCCGCGCGCTGCAGGCCTGGTGGGCCGACGGCTGGGATCTGTTGCTCACACCGACGGTGGCCGAGCTTCCGCTGCCGCTGGGCACCATCGTCAACAACCCCGATCACCCGATGGATGGCATGGAACGCTCGGGCCAGTTCATTCCATTCACCCCGCCGTACAACATGAGTGGCCAGCCCGCGATCAACGTGCCGGTCGAGTGGACCGACGGCGGGCTGCCGGTCGGCGTCCAGTTGGTGGCCGCCTATGGACGCGAGGACGTCCTGCTCCGAGTGGCCAGCCAACTGGAAGTCGCTAAGCCGTGGGCGCAGCGCAAGCCCGAGGTGTAAGTGCCCGACGACGATAGAGAAATGAGCGATGAGGTGGGGGCACGCCCCCAGAGGAGCCCACCCGCTCGAGGGCGAGCGGCGCCTGACCGCTGCCTTACACGTCGCCGAGCGTCTTGATGATGTCCTTCGCCGGCCCGGTGCGGGCGGCCCGGTAAGCCGTTCCCGCCCAGAGGTTGGTGCCGTGCGGGTCCTCCAGCGCGACCGAGGCCTTGCGGATCGGTGAGGTCATCTGGTTGACCTCGGGATAACCCAGCGGCGCCACTTCGTCGAGCAGCCGAGTGAAGTCGTTCTCCAAACCGCGCGCGTACCGGCCCGAAAATGCCCGCGTGACAATGGTTCTGATGAACTCCGGATGTTGCAGCGCGGAGCGGTGTGCGGCGTTGGTACCCGCTTCGTCGCTGAGCAGCAGCGCGGTGCCGATTTGGGCGGCGACCGCTCCCCTGTTCATTACGGCGGCGACGTCCTCGGGAGTGCCGAGTCCGCCGGCTGCGATCAGCGGGACATCGTGCGCGCTGCGGATCCGGGCAAGCAACTCGTGCAACGACTCTTTACCGGGGTCCATGTCCGGCGCGAAGGTGCCGCGGTGCCCGCCGGCGTCCGGGCCCTGGACGACCAGACCGTCCGCACCGGCAGCGAGCGCCACTCCGGCCTCGTAGGCCGACGTCACCGTGATGAAAAGCAGAATTCCCAGCGCGCCGAACCACCGCAAGACGTCCGGTGGCGGGGCGCCGAAGGTGAACGACACCATCTCGGGCCGCAGATCGGCCACCACCTCGAGTTTTTGCTGCCAGCCGTCGTCGTCACCGAACCGGGGGTAACCTATCTCGACTCCGTAATGCTCGGCAATCTCGTCGAGCGCATCCGCGTAGTGGTCCAGCGCCATGGACGTCGGCGACGCTGGGTTGCGGCACAAACAGATTGACGCCCAGCGGGCCGGTGGTCGCGGCGCGCGCGGCCGCGATGTCGTCGGCGAGGCGCTCCGCACTCACATAGCCGCTGGCCAAAAAACCAAGGCCGCCGGCGTTGGACACCGCCGCCGCCAGCGCCGGCGTACCCGGGCCACCCGACATCGGCGCTCCCACGATTGGCACGTCGAGATCCCAGAACCCCAGTACCACTGGCGCTACCCTGCTATCGCTCGAAGCTGTTGGGGTAGCGACTTTTTCGACTGATGCGGACCAAGAACGGCCACGCCGTACGGCTTGCCCAGCAGTCGGTGGGCCGCAGCATTAACCTCGTCCACGGTGACCTCGTCGAGCTCCTGCAGCGTGCGGTCGATACTTCGATGCTCAGCGTAGTTGAGTTCGCTGCGGCCGATGCGGTTCATCCGCGAACTGGAGTCCTCCAGGCCGAGCACCAGCCCGCCGCGCAGCGAACCCTTGGCGATCCGGCATTCCGCCTCGGTGATGCCATCGCGTGCCACCGTCTCGAGCACCTCGGTGGTCACCCGCGCAACTTCGGCGAAACGCTCGGGCAGGCACGCGGCGTAGACCGACAGCGCACCGCTGTCGGAGAACATGTCCACCGACGAGTAGACCGAGTACGCCAGCCCGCGGGATTCCCGAACCTGTTGGAACAGACGCGAACTCAAGCCACCGCCGAGTGCGGTGTTGAGCACCGAGAGCGCCCAGCGATGCTTCCAATGCCGGCCAGGCGTGCGCACTCCCAGACAGACGTGGGTCTGCTCGGCATTGCGATTGGCCAACGTCAACTGCGGACGACCGGTGATCCGGCCGGTGCCCTTGCGCGGCGGCACCGGCCGCCGACCCCTGACCAAGCGCGGCCCGAAGTGCTCGCGGACCAACGCCACCACGTCATCGTGATCGACATTGCCGGCCACCGCGACGACCATCCGCTCGGGTGTGTAGCGCCGCATGTGAAACGAATGCAGTTGAGCGCGCGTCATCGCCGATACCGATTGCCGCGCTGCCGATTACCGGACGGCCCACCGGATGGTCACCGAAGAGCGCCGCCAGGAACATGTCGCCCAGTGCGTCCTCGGGGTCGTCGTCGCGCATGGCGATCTCCTCGAGCACGACGTCGCGCTCGAGCTCGACATCGTCGGTGGCGCAGCGTCCGTTGAGCACCACGTCAGCGACCAGGTCGACGCCCAACTCCAGATCGCTGTCGAGCACGTGCGCGTAGTAGCAGGTGTGCTCCTTGGCGGTGAACGCGTTCAGCTCACCGCCGACCGCATCCATCGCCTGCGCGATGTCGACAGCTGTGCGCGTCGGGGTGGACTTGAACAGCAGATGCTCCAGGAAGTGCGCGGCGCCGGCCACGGTCGCGCCCTCGTCGCGCGATCCGACGCCCACCCACACCCCGACCGACGCGGAGTGCACCCCGGGCAGGTATTCGGTGACGACCCGCAATCCCCCGGGCAGGGTGGTGCGGCGGAACGCGGAAGACGGCTCGGCGCTGTGCCGGCCGCGTCGCAGCGGCTGCGTCCCCGGGCTAACTGCTGGCCGTCGCGGCATCGGCGGGCGCGGTCTCGCGGTCGGCGATCCCGGGGCAGGCTGCTGCGTCACCGTCGCCGGATTCTCCGGCTTCTTCGTCGACGAGCACCAGCGAGATCTTGCCGCGCTTGTCGATGTCGGCGATTTCCACGCGCAACTTGTCGCCGACGTTGACGACGTCCTCGACCTTCGCGATGCGCTTGCCCCTGCCGAGCTTGGAGATGTGCACCAGCCCGTCGCGGCCGGGCAGCAGCGACACGAACGCACCGAAGTCGGTGGTCTTGACCACCGTTCCGAGGAATCGCTCGCCGGTCTTGGGCAGCTGCGGGTTGGCGATCGCGTTGATCCGGTCGATCGCGGCCTGCGCCGAAGGTCCGTCGGTGGCACCGACGAACACGGTGCCGTCGTCCTCGATGGAGATCTGCGCGCCGGTCTCCTCGGTGATGGCGTTGATGATCTTGCCCTTGGGGCCGATGACCTCGCCGATCTTGTCCACCGGCACCTTGATCGTGGTGACCCGCGGCGCATACGGGCTCATCTCGTCGGGTGCGTCGATGGCCTCGGCCATCACCTCCAGGATGGTCAGCCGGGCATCTTTGGCCTGCTCTAACGCGCCGGCCAGCACCTGCGACGGAATCCCGTCGAGCTTGGTGTCCAGCTGCAGCGCGGTGACGAAGTCCTTGGTGCCGGCGACCTTGAAGTCCATGTCGCCGAATGCGTCTTCGGCACCCAGGATGTCGGTCAGGGTGACGAAGCGGCGCTCGGTGCCGCCGCCGTCCACCTCGACGTCGTCGGACACCAGACCCATCGCGATGCCGGCGACCGGCGCCTTCAGCGGAACCCCGGCGTTCAGCAGCGACAGCGTCGAGGCGCACACCGAGCCCATCGAGGTGGAACCGTTGGAGCTCAAGGCTTCCGAGACCTGGCGGATCGCGTAGGGGAACTCCTCGACGCTGGGCAGCACCGGCACCAGCGCCCGCTCGGCCAGTGCGCCGTGGCCGATCTCGCGCCGCTTGGGCGAGCCGACCCGACCGGTTTCCCCGGTGGAGAACGGCGGGAAGTTGTAGTGGTGCATGTAGCGCTTCGACGTCTCCGGCCCCAGCGAGTCGATCTGCTGAGCCATCTTGACCATGTCGAGCGTGGTCACACCCATGATCTGCGTTTCGCCGCGCTCGAACAGCGCGCTGCCGTGCGCCCGCGGCACCACCGCGACTTCGGCCGACAGCGCGCGGATGTCGGTGATACCGCGGCCGTCGATGCGGAAGTGGTCGCTCAGGATGCGCTGGCGCACAAGCTTTTTGGTCAGCGCGCGGAACGCCGCCCCGACCTCTTTCTCCCGGCCGGCGTAGGTGTCGGCCAGCCGCTCGAGCACCTCGGCCTTGATCTCGTCGGTGCGGGTGTTGCGCTCGTTCTTGCCGGAGATGGTCAGCGCGGCGGACAGCTCGTCGGTGGCCACCGAGGACACCGAGTAGTACACGTCGTCGCCGTAGTCCGGGAACACCGGGTACTCGCCGGTCGGTTTCGCCGCCGGCGTCGGCCAGCTCCTGCTGCGCGGTGCACAACGCGGCGATGAACGGCTTGGCGGCCTCCAGGCCTTGCGCCACAACGGTTTCGGTCGGCGCCTGGGCGCCGCCTGCGACGAGTTCGATGACGTTCTCGGTGGCCTCGGCCTCGACCATCATGATGGCCACGTCGGCGTTGCTCGCACGACTGCCGGAGACCACCCGCCCGGCCACCACCATGTCGAAGACCGCCCGCTCGGTCTGCTCGACCGTCGGGAACGCGACCCAGGTGCCGTCGATCAGCGCCACCCGCACGCCGCCGACCGGGCCGGAGAACGGCAGGCCGGCCAGCTGGGTGGAAGCGGACGCGGCGTTGATGGCCAGCACGTCGTAGAGCTCGTTGGGATCCAGGCTCAGGATCGTCACCACGACCTGGATCTCGTTGCGCAGGCCGTCGACGAACGACGGGCGCAGCGGCCGGTCGATGAGTCGGCAGGTCAGGATCGCGTCGGTGGACGGCCGGCCTTCGCGACGGAAGAACGAGCCGGGGATGCGACCGGCGGCGTACATCCGCTCCTCGACGTCGACGGTCAGCGGAAAGAAGTCGAATTGCTCTTTGGGGCTCTTGCTGGCGGTGGTCGCCGACAGCAGCATGGTCTCGTCGTCGAGGTAGGCGGCGACGGCGCCGGCGGCTTGCAGGGCCAACCGGCCGGTCTCGAAACGGATGGTGCGGGTGCCGAAGCTCCCGTTGTCGATGATGGCGGTCGACTCGAACACGCCTTCGTCAATTTCAGCTACAGACATAGGTGTCCGTATGGCCTCTCTGGATTTATTCAGCTGTTTTGCGTGGTCACGCTAAACCCGGAGGTCCCGGAGAGCCTGGATGCGGCTACGGCCGTCGATCGAAGCTGCCGACCTGCCCCGATTCGGGAGCCCGGCAGCCACTACCGAAGACCGCGCGATGCAGGTCCCGTTGTGACTCGCTGGGACGGTGCGCGCGGATCGCGCGCGCCGCACCTGCTCGGGCCGATCCGGCCCAGAACGCCCTTACTCTACACGCCGACCTGGCGATTCCTACCCGCGCGTGCGGGCGGAGTCAGCGACGCAGACCCAGCCGGTCAATCAGTGAGCGGTAGCGCTCCACGTCGATCTGCGCGACGTACTTCAGCAGCCGGCGCCGCCGTCCCACCAGCAGCAGCAGACCGCGCCGTGAGTGGTGGTCGTGCTTGTGCACCTTGAGGTGCTCGGTCAGGTCGGCGATCCGCCTGGTCAGCAGGGCGACCTGCGCCTCAGGGGATCCGGTGTCGGTCTCATGCAGGCCGTAAGAGCCCAGGATTTCCTTTTTTTGCTCGGCAGTCAGCGCCACGAAATATCTCCATCAATCGGTCCGCGATCGTCGATCCAGGCGCGGCCACCGCGAACTGCAGCACGCGCCGTGTCGTCGGGAAGTCTAACAGCGGCGAACCGGTGGACCTGAAACCCCAGGTCAGCCGGCGGACAGCAGAGCACGGGCACGCTCGGTGTCGGTGCCCATCGCGGCGACCAGATCCTTCACCGATCCGAACTTCTTCTGCCCGCGGATCCGCGCGACGAAGTCCAGCGCCACGTGCTGTCCGTACAAGTCAGCGGCGGTGTCGAGCACAAACGCCTCGACGGTGCGGGTGCGCCCGGAGAAGGTCGGATTAGTGCCCACCGAAACCGCGGCCTGGTAGCGCTCGCCCGGCACCACCGTGCCGGTCATCGGCCCGTGCCCGAGAACGGTGAACCAGGCGGCGTAGACGCCGTCGGCCGGGATGGCCGAGTACATCGGCGGCGCCACGTTGGCGGTGGGGAAACCCATCTCGGTGCCGCGTCCGTCGCCGCGCACCACCACGCCTTCGACGCGGTGTGGACGGCCCAGCGCTTCGGCGGCGGCAACCACGTCTCCGGCGTCGACACAGGACCGGATATAGGTCGACGAGAACGTCACGGTTTCGGTGTCGTGGTGCTCGGAAACCAGTGACATCGATTCCACCGCGAACCCGAACCGCTCGCCGGCGCGGCGCAGCGTGTCGACGGTGCCGGCGGCCTTTTTGCCGAAGGTGAAGTTCTCACCCACCACGACTTCCACTACGTGCAGGTCTTCGACGAGCAATTCGTGGACGTAGCGCTCCGGCGTGAGCTTCATGAAATTCGTGGTGAACGGCATCACCAGAAACACATCGATGCCGAACTCCTCGGCCAGCTCGGCACGTCGGGTCAGCGTCGTCAACTGAGCGGGGTGACTGCCCGGGAAGACCACTTCCATCGGGTGCGGGTCGAACGTCATCAGCACGGTGGGCACTCCCCGCGCGCGGCCCGATTTCACCGCGTGCTCGATCAGCTCGGCGTGCCCGCGGTGCAGACCGTCGAACACCCCGATGGTGAGCACGCATCGGCCCCAGTCCGTGGGTATCTCGTCCTGGCCGCGCCACCGTTGCACAAC
>CAVWMS010000010.1:0-41717 GCA_963756185.1 uncultured Verrucomicrobiae bacterium | reverse complement strand
TGATAGAGTTGGAACCATGCCAAAGCGATGCTTTTTGGCCAACGAGGCAGAAGGATAGCTTCATCTCCAACGCCGGGAATGCAGAGAAGTATTACTCTAATTAGCAGCATCATAATTATGGTGGCGAGGAGTGCTCCTCGGAAATCCATGAGGCGGCCCAGCATCCATCGGGTGAGGACGGAGCCCCAGAGGGTGGCGTCGAGTAAATTTGGCCTCAACAGAGTGCTCTTCAAGTCCGTCAATGATGATAACAGGTAAAGGTGTGATTCCCTGCCTCTGGCCAGGGCAATGGGTCAGCCGTGAGCGCCTTTGAGGAGTTTTTGGAAGGCGTCTTCCAATTGACCGCGCGTTGTTTTCTGGTCGGATAGTTCGCGGACGAAGTAATTGTAAGTGATATCCTTTTGGCCCGCCGTGATATCGGCCTCGCACACGGCTTTGAGGTTGTAGAGGAGGGTTTTGTTGGCCGTGGAGGCGTCATCCCTGCTGGGATTGTTCCTCATCGCGGCGAGCCAGCCGTCGACGGCGGGTTTCATCGCGGGATTGGTAAATTGTCCCCTCGTGATGGGGGTCTTGTTGGCAAGGTCATGATAGAAAGTGTAAAGGTCGTTGGTGAGATCCTCGATGTTGGATATCTCGGTGTCCTGCGCGTAAAAGGACTTCCAGGAAACTGGCTGCCATTTCCTGATCGTATCGAGCCGGTAACCGAAACGGCGGACGATGGGCTGGGCGAGCTTCTGGTCGGTGGTCAGGTCGTATTGATTGGTGACGGTATAAGTGGCCACGCCGACGACCGTGCCGGTGTTGAGGTCAATAATGGGGCTGCCGCTGTTGCCGGGAACGAAGGGAGCATCGACCTCGACGAGATTGGGGCCGATGCCGACGATCTTTCCCGTGATGGTATTTGCGACGCCGGCGCCCTGGGCATTGCCGAGCACCACGACGGGATCGCCCACCGCGGCGCCGGTGCTCACGTTCTGCATGATAGTGAAGGGCTCAGTGCCGGAGGGATATGACATGCACATGATATCTTCGCCGACGGCCATGGATGCTACGCCGGCGCGAATCCGCTTGCCGGCGAGCGTCTTGAAGGTGGCATGGTGAATGTCCGCGGTGACATGCACGTTGGTAACCAGAAAGCTGGAGGTGCCGATGAGCGCGATGAAACCGCTGCCTTCGCCCTCGGAGCCGGTCACGAAGAGGAGGCTGTCAGGGTGCGCCTGGATGACCGCGGGAGCGGATTGCTGGGCGTGAAGGCGCAGGGCGAGGAGCAAAACGAGAATGAGAGCGAGGTTGAATCTGGCGCTTCTGGCGAGCATGGTTAGGTTGGGGTTGTAAGTTATTGACTCACGTCCTGGATAAGTTCCTCGAAAGCCTTGGACATCTGGTTGCGGATTCGCTCCTGATCCGCCAGGTCGCGGACGAAGTAATCATAAGTGATCTGACGTTGGGCGGCGTTAATATCCGACTGGCAGGCGATCTTGAGGAAGGAGAGGAAACTGGCATCGGCATCGGCGGCATCCTGCGCGCTGGGATGATTGGATTTGGCGGCGAGCCAGTCGTTGATGCGCTCCTTGATGACCGGGTTGGTGTGCAGCTCGGGAGTCACGCGGCCGTTATGGACGGCCACGTCCTGGAAGAAGGCGTAAAGATCGTCCGTAAGGTTTTCGATGGAATCCATGGTGGCCGCCTGGGAGTAGAAAGCCGGCATGTAGACGGGCTGCCATTTCTTGATGCTGTCGAGCCTGTAACCAAAGCGGCGGACGACGGGTTGTTTGAGCCGCTGGTTGGTCGAGAGGTCGTATTGGTTGGTGACGAGATAAGTGGCCACGCCGACGACGGTCCCGGTCTTGAGGTCGATGATGGGGCTGCCGCTGTTTCCGGGGACAAACGGGGCGTTTACTTCGACAAGGTTGGGACCGATGCCGACGATCTTTCCCGTGATGGTATTGACGACGCCCGCGCCTTCCGCGTTGCCGAGCACCACCACGTCGTCGCCGATTGCGGCGTTGGCGTCCACATTTTGCATGATTTCGAAGGCGCCGGCCGAGTCGGAGGATGGAATCGCCATGCAAAAGATATCCTCGCCCACGGCCATCGAAGCGGCGCCGCCCTGGACCGGGGAGCCGTCCATGGTCCTGAATGCGGCATCGCGAATGCCGGCGGCGACGTGGACATTGGTCACGAGAAAAGTCCCGCCGCCAATCTTTGCGAAGAAGCCGCTGCCGGCGGCATCGGAGCCGGTGACGAAAACGAGGGCGCCCCGGTGGGTCTGGACGATTTCACCGGCCCGCTGCTGGGCATCGGCGGTGGGAGGCGGCGCGGGCCGTGGGGATGAAGCCGGGTTTTCGTTATCGTCATTGCCGGATGCGGCTTTTCTGTCGGGCACCTTGCTCAGTTTCACCTGGTTGCCATTTTCGTCCGTGCCAATGGAGCCTTGTGGATCGATGGGCAGGGGAACGACCATCATCCATTTTCCCCTGGCGGGCTTGATGATCAGATTGCCGTCGGTGATGGTCCAGGTGCCTTTGGTGCCGTTGCCGGTTGAAAAGGTACCGTCGGTATTGAAGGTCCTTGGTATGCCGCGAACGCGCCATTGGCCGGTGGTGAGTATGTCGGCGGCCTCCTGCTCGGTCTGGGTTTGCGCCTGGGTCTGCGCGTGGAGAGGGGTCGCGGACGCGAGCCAGACCGCAACGAGGAGAAGGGCGGCAAGGAGGGAAGTGCCCGTGCGCTTGATCATGGGTAATGGGTTTTGCCTGCCGCGACGCGTCCAGTGGAAGGACTTTGCGATTATGGCTGCATCCGAGCCGAGTTCAAGCCGCGCTCTTGACGGGAGGGGGCCGCAGGGCGGAGATTGGGGCGAATGCCCGGGGACTCGAACAACAGACGGATGACGATTGTCGTGCTGGCGGTGGTGGCCGTGGCTGGCGTGGTGGCTTACGCGCTTTTGAAGCAGCCGCCCGCTCCCGCGCTGGTTGCCGTCGTTACCTCGACGCCGACTCCGGCGCCGGATGACAGCGAGGCCATGGCGGTGAAGGCGCCGGCGTCCGGGCCGGCGGATGCGGGGCCGGCGGGCACGCCAAGCGAGGAGGATAGCGTGCCGGCGTGGGAATCGACGATTGACCAGATTTTGCGTTCGAACGTGAGCGAGGAGCAGATGGCGCAGATGTTGATCAATATCCTGCCGACGCTGCCGGAGGATGGGCAGATCGAGGCGGCGAATCACATCGCAAACCTTTTGCCGGATTCGAATTATAACTCGGTACGCCCGCTGCTGCTGAACGCGAACCTGCCGGAATCGGTGCTCTCGGTATTCTTTACCGACCTGATGAACCGGGACGATACGACGAAGCTGAACGCGTTCCTGGATATCGCGCAGATACCGAATCATCCGTTTCACGACGAGGCGTTGAGCGACCTGCAAATCTATGTGGGCGACGATTACGGGACCGATTGGGGCAAGTGGCAGACGGCGGTCGATCAATACCTCAAGACCGCCAACGAGCAGTGAAACTGGTTTAACGTGAAGCTGGTCATCGGCGGCACAGGCGCGAGCGGCGCCATCTACCTGCAACGGCTGCTGGATCGGCTGGATGCGCGGGCGCATGAAGTGCACCTGGTATTGAGCGCGCACGCGCGGCAGGTGATCGCGGAGGAACTGGGCTCGCTGCGCGTGCCAGAGGGGGTCACGGAGCATGCCGACGGGGCTGGGATGCGGGTGCCGTTCGTGAGCGGGTCGGCGCGGTTCGACGCGATGGTGATCGTGCCGTGCTCGATGGGGACGCTGGGGCGGATCGCATCGGGCGCGAGCGAAAGCACGATGCTGCGCGCGGCGGATGTGTTTCTGAAGGAGCGGCGCAAATTGATCCTCGTGCCGCGGGAGACGCCGTGGAATTTGATCCACGCGCGCAACGCGGTGACGGTGATCGAGGCCGGAGCGATTCTGATTCCGGCGTGCCCCTCCTTTTACAGCCGGCCGGCGGATGTGAACGCGGTGGCGGATACGGTGGTTTACCGGATCCTGGATCACCTGGGCCTGCCGGCCGCGGATGCGCCGCGGTGGGGTGAGTGAAGGGTGGGATTTGTTGAGGAGAGTATTGGGCCGCTACACGGAGTGATGAATTGCTGATTGCTGATGTGAGATTAACTCGCCTTTCCGGCTCGCCCCCGCGGCTGCGGGGGTCCGCCTTCGGCGGATTGTCTCGCTCCGCTCGGCTGCTGATTGGCAGAGTACAGGCCGGGGGCGGCATTTTTCAATTAGGGCGGATTAAGAGATCGTGCAGACGTGAATTCCGGGAAGCGGCGGCGGGTTCATGTGAAAGTGAAAGAGTAAGTGCGAGTACACGCTGGCGCGCGGGTGAAGGGCCAGCGGCTACACTTCATCTTAAAATGCTCTAGCTGATCGGGAGACCTGGCCAATTTTCGCTGGCGAAAAGGTCGTCGAGGATTTGCCGGTGGGACGGGAGGAGATCGCCGGGGAGGTTTGCACGATCCCAGAAACGGGCTTCGAGGATTTCGGGCGAATTGACCCGCGGCTGCCCGTCGCATTCGGCGAGGAGGACGAATTGCGTGAGCCGGCCATGATTGGCGCCGGCGCGCAGGAGGCGGGTGGGTTGGACATCGAGGCCGGTCTCCTCGAGCAGCTCGCGGCGGAGGGTTTGAGCGAGCGTCTCGCCGTGGCGGGCATGGCCGCCCGGGAGGCCCCACTGTTGTTTTTTCCAGAAACGGTGCTTGAGAAGCAGGACGCGGCCCTGATTATCGAGAATGACACCGGAGACGCCGTGGATAAACTTGGCGTTGAGCAGCCATGCCAGGACCCGGCGGACCGGCGCGGCAAGGCCATTCCAGATTTTTGCGACGAAATTAAGCAGCAAGGATGGTTGAGCCTCCCCACCCAGCAATGTATTAGACCCGCAGCCAATGACGACTGAAGAAACCGAAGACAACCCCCAGGGCGAACAGGAGCCCGGGGAAACCCCCACGGAAACCAGCCAGGGATTGCCGGAAATCATCGAAAAGGCGAGGGCCTCGCGGCTTCCGTCGGCGATGGAGGACCGTGCGGTGAATTTGCTCAAGGAGGCAATTACGGGCGGGCCGGAGGCCCAGGCCGGGGCGCTCGAGGCGCTGCTGGCATTGCCGTGGAGTATCGGGGTCAGGGCGGTGACCGAGGCGTGGCCGGGGCTGGAGCCCGAGGGACGCGGCGGGCTCATCGCGGGCCTGGCGGGTATCGATACGGAGGTCTCGAGGCGCATCCGGTTGAGCCTGGCCCGGGCTTTGCATCCCCAGGACGCGGAATCGGCCCTGGGGCTGGTGACGAGCGTGTGCGAGGCAATGGGCGGGGCGGGCGGGGGCTCGACGACCAAGGACCGGCAGATATTTGCCAGCGTGCTGCTGGGGAAGGCGAAGCCGTGGCTGATGAATATCTCGATGGCTGAAATGACGCCGGGCCAAGCCCTGACGATCATGACCCCGGCGCTCGAATCGTGCGGCCTGGCCCCGATTTTCACGCAAATCTGGGTGCTGCGCTGGATTTGCGACGCGGAGAAGTTTGACGCGCTGCCGCCGGAGCATATCGAGTCGATCGCCAAATCGATCAATCGCTGGCAGCCGCGTTGGCGGAAGGAATTGCGAAAGATCATTTCGAAACTGCCCGAGTCGCTGGAGGCGGCGCTGGGCGGTTCCACGGTGGCCGCGCCGGCTGCGATACAGCCGGAAGGCGAGGCTGCCGCGGAGGAACCCGATACGGACGAGGAGGGCGAAAGCGACCACGATACCGAGGACGAGGAGGACGAGGAGGAAGATGAGGAGGAGGATGTTGCCCCCGAGCCGCGGCCGGGTCGGCGCTCGAGGCGGGAGCGCCAGCAGGGCGGCACGTTCGATTTGGGCCGGACGCTGCGGGAGATCGAGACGTACGTGGCGCGGCTGCGGTCCGAGCTGCAGCAGGCGCAGGTCGCGGCGCGGCGGCGCGAGCCGGGCGCGGGACGCCAGCGGGGGCGGCCCGCGGAGCCGGTCGAGGATATGGATGAGTTGCGCCGGTACAACCAGCAGCTCGAGGAACAGAATGAGGAGCTGCGGCGGCGGTTCGAGGAGCTGGCGAGCGACCACGAGGATCGCGCGGCGATTATCGAGATCAGCGACACGCTCGAGCAGTTCAAGACGCTGCTGGGGCTGAAACTGAAGGAGGATTTCGCCGATTACACGGCGATTGGCCGGGAGTCGCCCAGCGAAGTGGTGCGCCGGCATGCGCTGGAAGTCCTGGGCCGCGTATTCGCAGTGCTGGAGGCCGAGGGAGTGAAGTTCAAGGACCAGGGGTGAGAAAAGGCTGCGGGGAGCCGGGAGGCGATGGGGGGTTCATGTGGAAGTTCAAGAGCAAGTTCAAGAGTAAGTTCAAGTCCACGCTGGCGCGCGGGTGGGGCGCCGGCGGCTGCGCTTCGATTTGAAACGCCTTAGAGACCGGATTTTTCGCGCGCCTCGGTGAAGGTCGAGCGGCGATTGACCAGGCTGGCCAGGTAGGGGTCGGTTTCGGGAACGGACTTGATCTGGACGAGATTGCCGGGAGTCTCGAGCCGGGAGAAGATGGCCTGCGCAATGGTGCGGCGTGGGACGCTCTTTTCGCCGTAGCCGGCGGGGATGTTGCTGGACCAGAAACGGATGTAGGGCTCGCCGTTGCGGAATTCGGTGCCGAGGTAAATGACAGAATGGCCGTGCTCATCGCTGCCGACCTCCGGGGTCCAGAAAATCTTCATGAAATCGCCGGGTTTCGCGGAGTCGAAGTCGGTTGAATTGGCGCCGAGGCTCAGCTCATGGAAGAGGCGGGCGGTACCGGGCCCGTTGGCATTCCAGCGTCCCCAGATGCCCTCGCCGTCACGCTGGCCGTCGCGGATGACGAGTGCCTCGAGGGTATCTGGGTCGAGGTCGAGGCGCTTCTCCTCGCGCAATTCCTCGATGGTTTTCAGGAAAACGAGATAGGTCGCGCCGGAGCAGAAGCTGGGGGAATCCGGCGGCGGGAGGACGAAGAATTTGCCGGATTCGAAATGGGCGGCGCGCACGAGGGCAATGGTGGCGACGTGGGTCGTCCCGTATTCGCCGCCCTGGGGCATCTCGGCTATTTCGCGGAGGATGATCGCGTTGCAATCGATGGCACGGGCGGAGATGGGTATCGCGAGGATGAGGGCGAGGATGAGGGCCAGGGTGAGGGCTCGCAGAGTCGGCACCCAATATTCTTCGCCCAGATCGCGATTCGCGCAACCGCTTTACGCGCTGCTGACAAGCGTTTCGGTCCGTGCTAAAGAGGGAGGATGCTGAAGTTCACGAAGATGAATGGGGCGGGCAACGATTTTGTCGTGTTCGACAATCTTGATGGCCGGCTCGAGCTGGGCGCCGCGCAGATCGCGCGGATATGCGACCGGCATCGCGGCGTCGGCGCCGACGGGGTGCTGGTCGTCGAGCGACCGGCCAACGGCGCGGATTTTCGCATGCGCTATTACAACGCCGATGGCGGCGAGGCGGAGATGTGCGGCAATGGGGCGCGCTGCTTTGCCCGGTTCGCGAGCCGGGTCACGGGCCGGACGGGCGGGGTGAGCTTCGAGACGCCCGCGGGCGTGATCCGCGCGGAATGCGCCGGGGACGACGTCCGGATGGCGATGAGCGAGCCGCATGGCCTGGCGCTCGACCAGAAGATCAACGCAGGCGGCGTGGAAGTGATCGCACATTCGATCAACACCGGCGTGCCGCACGCGGTTGTGTTTGTCGACGACCTCGGAAAAGGTGGATGTGCGCGGTCTGGGAGCGGCGTTGCGACACCATCCGCATTTCGCGCCGAAGGGGACCAACGCGAATTTTGCGCAGATCACGGGTCCGGGCGCGGTGGCCGTGCGCACCTACGAGCGCGGGGTCGAGGATGAGACGCTGGCATGCGGCACCGGCGTGGTGGCCACGGCGATCATCCTGCATGAGAAGCATGGCGCGGCGCCTCCCGTCTCCGTGCGGGTGCGGGGCGGCGACACGCTGCTGGTTTCGTTTGAAAAAGAAGGCGGCCATTACCGCGACGTGAGCCTCACCGGGCCGGCGGACTTCGTTTTCGAAGGAGAGATCGGGATTTGACACGGGGCTGACCCGGTCGGAAACTTGGCGGCCCATGTTTCGAGGCACTTACACAGCGATTGTCACCCCGTTCCGGGATGGCGCGATCGACGAAGCCGCTTTCGCGCAATTGATCGAGTGGCAAATCGAGAGCGGCATCACCGGGATCGTTCCTGCCGGGACGACCGGGGAATCGGCGACGCTCGATCACGCCGAGCACACGCGGGTCATCGAGCTGGCGGCGCAGATCGCGCGCGGGCGTTGCAAGGTTATCGGGGGAACCGGCTCGAACTCGACGGACGAGGCGATCTCGCTGACGGTCGAGGCGGAAAAAGCGGGCGCCGACGCGATCCTGCTCGTGACGCCGTATTACAACAAGCCGACGCAGGAGGGGCTGTTCCGGCATTACAAGGCAATCGCCGCGGAGACGAAACTGCCGATCATCCTTTACAGCATACCCGGGCGGTGCGGCATCGAGATCGCCGTCGATACGGCGGTGCGGCTGGCGCGCGAATGCCCGAACATCGTCTCGATCAAGGAAGCCGGCGGAAGCGTCGAGCGGGTGAGCCAGTTTCGCGCGGCGCTGCCCGCGGAGTTCAGCATTTTTCGGGCGACGATTCGCTGACGCTCCCGTTCATGTCCGTGGGCGCGGAAGGAGTCATCTCGGTTGCGTCGAACATCATTCCCCGGGAATGGTGCGGATGGTGCAGGCTTTCCTCGATGGGCGCCCGGCGGAGGCGCGCGAGACGCACGCGCGGTTTTATCCGCTATTCCGGGATTTGTTCATCGAGTCGAACCCGATCCCGATCAAGACCGCGCTTGGGCTCGCGGGGCGAATCGCCGGCGGAGTTCCGGCTGCCGCTCTGCGAGATGGCGCCGGCGCAACGCGGCGAAGCTGCTGGCCACGCTGCGCAATCTCAACCTCGTCAAATAACTTGGCTGCCAGCGACAAAACGCCGCTGCGCCTCCTGGTCAATGGCGTCGAAGGGCCGCATGGGCCGGACGGTCATCGCATGCGCGAAGCTCGAGGACCCGGAAATCGAGGTCGTGGCGGAAGTGGATGCGGGGGACGATTTCACCGCGGGCCTGGCGCTGGCCGACGCGGTGATCGAGTTTTCCCATCACACCGTGACGGTGCAGGTCGCGCGGGCGTGCGCGGCGGCGCGCAAGATGCTGGTGATCGGGACGACGGGGCACACGGAACTCGAGGTCGATGGAGATTCGCGAATCGAGGTTGATCCCGCTGGTGTTCGCGCCGAATTTCAGCGTGGGCGTGAACGCGCTATTCTGGCTCACGAAAAAGGCGGCGGAAATTCTGGGGCCGGATTTCGACCTCGAGGTCGTCGAGATGCATCACCGGCTCAAAAAGGACGCCCCCAGCGGGACGGCGCGGCGGCTGGCGGAGATCCTGGCGTCGGTGCGGGGCCTGCAATACCTGGGCGACGTGCGGCATGGGCGCGAGGGCATCACCGGCGAGCGCGGGGCGCGGGAGATCGGCATGCACGCGTTGCGCGGCGGCGACGTGGTGGGGGATCACACGGTGATTTTCGCGGCGCAGGGAGAGCGGATCGAATTGACGCACAGGGCGTCCAGCCGCGAGACGTTTGCGCGCGGGGCGCTTCGCGCCGCAAAATGGGCGCGGGGGCGGAAGCCAGGACTCTACGACATGCAGGATGTCCTCGGGCTTCGCTGATTGGAAATTTGACCTATGAGAGCCGGGATCGCGTTTGGCTCGAACCTTGGAGACCGGCTGGCGACTCTGCGCAGGGCGCGCGCCTGCCTGCTGGCCAGCGCGCTGCTGGCTCCGCCGGTCATCGCCTCGCGGGTCTACCTGACCAGCCCGGTCGATTGCCCGCCCGGCTCGGAGCCGTTTCTCAACGCGGTCATCGAGGCCGAACTGACCGGCACGCCGGCGGCGCTGCTGCGCGACCTGCGCGCGTGCGAGGAGGGCCTGGGGCGCCCGGCCCGCGTGAAACGAAACGCGCCGCGGGTCATCGACCTGGACCTGCTTTACGCGGGCGATTTCCGGGTCGAGACGGAGGACCTGGTCCTGCCGCATCCGCGCATCGCGGAGAGGCGCTTCGTGCTGGCGCCGCTGGCGGAAATCCGGCCCGGGCTGATCCTGCCCGGATATATCGAGACCGATCGCGCAAATGCTTGAAAAATTGCCGCCGGGAGATACCGCTGAAGCGCTCGACGAAACATGGTGAACGAAAAAATAGAGCGCCTGCGCGCGATGAAACCGGCGAAGCAGAAGATCGCGGCGCTGACGGCGTACGACTACCCGATGGCGCGCCTGCTGGACGAAGGGGGCGTGGACGTCGTGCTCGTCGGAGATTCGCTGGGGATGGTGGTCCTGGGTTATGAGGATACCACGTCGGTGACGATGGAGGCGATGGTCCATCATTGCGCGGCGGCGAGCCGCGGGGTGAAGCACGCCCTGGTGGTAGCCGATCTGCCAATCGGCAGTTGCAAGACGCCCGAGGCGGCGCTCGAGAACAGCCGGCGGCTGGTCGCGGCGGGAGCGGCGGGGGTGAAGATCGAAGGGGCGCTCTCGGCGGAAATCAAGGCGATTGTGGCGGCGGGAATCCCGCTGATGGGGCACCTTGGGATGCTGCCGCAGCGCGTGCGCGAGGAGGGCGGTTACCACGTCAAGGGCAGGACGCCGGAGGAAGCGGCGGTGTTGATCGAGCAGGCGCGGGCCGTCGAGGCGGCGGGGGCGTTCGCCGTGGTGCTGGAGCTGGTGCAGCACGACACCGCGCGCCGCATCACCGAGGCGCTGCAGATTCCCACCATCGGGATCGGCTCGGGCCCGGCGTGCGACGGGCAGATTCTCGTCACGCACGACCTGATTGGGCTGTTTCCATGGTTTCGACCACGCTTCGCGAAGCCTGAGGCCGACGTGGCCGGCGATATCCGTGCGGCGATTGGCGCATTCCGGCGGAGGATTCAGGACGCCGAGGTGGATTGAAGCACGGAAGCAGAGCGGTTTTTAAGAAATAGTGCAGCTCGGATTTCGGGAGGCAACGGCAGGTTCATGTGAAAGTTAAGGAGTAAGTGCAAGGGGACGCTGGCGCGCGGGTGAGGCGGCAGCGGCTGAAACCCTCCAGCCGGTGCGAGACCGCACTCACTCCCATTCCCTGCTGGTGAGGCGGCGAACATGCCTCGATTTGGTAATCACCAGGCTGACGACGACGTAAACGATCGTTGCGACGATCATTGGTCCGGTGAGTCCGGTCGAGGGATGTTCGTAATTGAGCGAGACGACCACCGTGAAAAAAAAGTCGAGCGCGCCGATGTAGACAATGGTCAACATCAGGTAGCGGCCCCAGGGCTGGCGCAGGCACATCGCGATGGCCCCGGCATAGACCCAAATGAGCGTCACCAGGAATCTGGCGACAGCGTAGTGCATCTTTATAGCCGCATCATGGTCCAGCGGATGCGAAGGGAAAATCGCCGCCTTGCAGACAAATAAATCCGCGGCGAGCAACAGCAGACAGCCGGCAGCCACTATAATCCGACCGACTACGGCGTTGCCGTGGTGGCGCCGGTGGCGATAACTCATGGCTATGCGCCGTTATTTGAGCCGCCAAATGCGCCGATCCGGCGAAACTTGCAGTACCGGTCGCCGAGCATCCTTTCCTGGGGCGTCGCAAGCAGCTCGCGCAGATGCTTGACGATGGCGGCCTTGACCGCGGCAGCCGATTCCTCATGGCTGCGATGGGCGCCGCCGAGCGGCTCGGGAATGACCTCGTCGATCAGCTTCAACTCATGCAAATCGCGCGCGGTCAGCTTCATTGCCTCGGCCGCTTCCTGCGCGTGGGAACGGTGCTTCCAGAGAATGGCGGCGCAGCCCTCCGGCGAGATAACCGAGTAATAGGAATTTTCGAGCATCAGCAGCCGGTCGGCCACGGCGATGCCAAGCGCTCCGCCGGAGCCGCCCTCGCCGATGATCACCGAGATGATCGGCACCTTCAGCATCATCATCTCGCGCAGGTTGACGGCGATGGCCTCGGAAATGTGGCGCTCCTCGGCGCCGACGCCCGGAAAGGCGCCCGGAGTGTCCACCAGGGCGACAACGGGCAGGTTGAATTTTTCCGCGAGGCGCATGAGGCGCAGCGCCTTGCGGTAGCCCTCGGGGTGGGCGCTTCCGAAATTCCGCTTCAGGTTTTCCTTCAGGTCACGCCCCTTTTGGTGGCCGATGACCATGCAGCGGATGCCGTCGATCTTCGCCAGCCCGCATGGCATCGCCTTGTCATCGGAGAAAAGACGGTCTCCGTGCAGCTCGATGAAATCCGAGAAGGCGAGTGTGATGTAATCCAGCATGAACGGGCGCTGGGGATGGCGGGCGATCTGCACCCGCTGCCAGGCACTGAGGCGACTGTACACCTCCCGCTTCATTTCTTCGATCTTTGCCTGAATCCGCTGCACCTCGGGGTCGAAATTGATGTCCTGGACGCGGGAGTGGCGGCGAAGCTCATCGAGCTTTTTCTCCAGTTCGGCGATCGGTTTTTCAAAGTCCAACGGCTGAATTTTCATGCGGAAGCCCGGGACGCGGTGCTTTCAGCGAATCGTGACCGGAACCCCGCGGGTAAGCAAAGCGGAAAGTTCGTCCATATCGGAGTCGCTGAAGGTGATGCCGGCGCCGGATTTTTGCCCTCCTTCGGACGGATCGGTGTAGAGGGAGTAGGCGGGCGGCGAAATGGCGACCTGGTGAATGCTGTCATCATAATCGCGGCTGCCGAAGGCGACGCGCACACCGTCGCGCATGGAGACGACCTCCTCGACCTTGCCCAGGATGGGGGGCGGGCTGCCCTTGGGGGAGGGGGCATTCCAGGCGGTGGGGTGGTATTGCTTGAAGTAGCGGGCATGGTTGTAAAGGGTCACCATTTTGGCCTGGCGGTCGATGACGAGGGTGAGATCGGGGTGGGGGACATAGAGCGTGTCGCCGATGGTCAGCCGGCGGGGATCGGTGATGTTGTTCGAGCGCATGATGACGTCGCCCGGGATCTTCATGATGCGCTCGATGCGGGCGAGGGTGTCGCCGGGCTTGATGACATAGGCGTCCTTGTCCGGCGACGGGCCGCCGGAGAAGTAAATGGCGACATTGACCTCGCCCAGGTCATCCTTGGCGGCATCGAGCTTGGTCGAGGCGGGATAGGTCTCGATGAAATGCTCGTAGGCGGCGCGGGCGTCGACCCATTGATGATTATTCTTCAATTCGAGGCACTTCTCATACTCCGGGATGGTCAGGTCAGGCGGCGGCGTCATCGAGGCGCTGGCCATCGTCTCATCCTTGAGGTTTTGCTGCGGCTCGATGAAGAGCTTGTAGGTAAAATAGGCGCCGCCCCCGAATACGGCGGCCGTGAGCGCGAGGATGAAGAGCCCCTTCAGGAAGATGTTGCCCCGTTGCGCGCGACGATAATTCGGAGCCCGCCGCCCCTGGGCGAAACGCGAACGGACAGTTACGGGAATGGGAGCTTCGGGAACCATCGCGGAAGCGGTGGCGATCAGATCAGGCCGCGCTTGCGGAAATCGCCCATATTTTTGCCGGCGGATTGCTGGACCAACTCCATGGTGAACTTCAGCAGGCAAACCTCCCATGCATCATCGACGCCCTGGATGATGGCGGACGAAGGGTGGCCGCCGGCGGTGACCTGCTCGCGGACGCGGTCAATCACTTCACCGAGCGGGCTGTGGACAATGCTTTCGACAACGCCCGATTTGCGGAACTCAAAGCCGTACTTGAGCAGGGCCAGGTTTTCCCGCTGTTTCTCCATCAACGACGCGAACGACCGCGCCGGCTCCCCGAAACCTTCGAGCAGCAGGCGCGCGCAGTTTTCCGCGGTGAGGATTTGCGGGCGCTCGGCCTGTATCTGGCCATCGCGGACGCGGACACGATTGGCGTGGTCCATCAATTCGGAGACGAGATAGAAGTGGAAACTGACGTTGCCAAAGGTCTCGATGCGGCGCTCGGGCGCCACGATGACCTGTGTGTTTTCCATCGCGTACTGAAAATCGTCTGACTTGAACATTTCTACGTGAAACATAGCGCGTCCGGCCCCGCGCGCCATGACTTTCGCCGGATGACAGGGGACTGGTCCGGGCATGGCGTGGCGAAGCCGGACAACCCCTTGCAATTCAAGTCTCCATCGGCTAGTCATCGGGTCCCCCACGACGCGTTTCCCCCTGATCCCCATGATGCAAAAGTTGAACGCCGCCGACAGCATCCGCTACCGGCGCATGACCACCGAGGAATTGCGCGGGCATTTTTTGCTCGGCCTTTTTACGGCGGGGAAGATCGACCTTGTTTACACGAACGCGGACCGGGCGGTGGCCGGCTCGGCAGTGCCGCTGGACAAGCCGCTGGCGCTCGCAGCCGAGGATGAATTGAGGTCGGCCTATTTCCTCGAGCGCCGGGAACTGGGCGTCGTCAATATCGGCGGGCCGGGACGAATCAACGTGGGGGGTGTTGCGTATGCGATGGCGCGGCTGGACGGGCTATACGTGGGGCGGGAAAACCGGGAGGTCGTGTTTGAATCGATCTCGCGGGATGAGCCGGCGGCTTTTTACCTGTTGAGTTACCCGGCACATGCCACCTACCCGACCACCCAGGCCAGGAACGCGGAGACGGAGGCGATCAAACTGGGGGAACAAGCCGCGTGCAACCGGCGGACCATTTACAAGTATATCCATCCGGCCGGGATCAGAAGCTGTCAGTTGGTGATGGGCGTCACGCTGCTCGAGGAGGGCAGCGTGTGGAACACGATGCCGTGCCATACGCACGACAGGCGCTCGGAGATATATCTTTACTTTGGAATGCAACCGGAGACGCGGATCGTTCATTTGATGGGAGAGCCCGACGAGACGCGGCACGTGATCGTCGCGGACCGGCAGGCGGTGGTCTCGCCGAGCTGGTCAATCCATTCGGGTGTCGGGACGGGAGCGTATGCGTTCTGCTGGGGCATGGGCGGGGAGAACCAGGCTTTCAACGACATGGATGCCGTGCCAATGACTTACCTAAGATAGAAACCATAACTTATGATAACCCCCAATCGTACCTTGTTAGTCGCTCTCGGCTGGATCGCGCCGGCAATTACCATCGAACTTACCGGAAGCGAACTGGCCCCGCTCGGCCAGCCGGATTTGAGGAAGGTCCACATCCTTGATTCGACGGGCAAGGAAGTGCTCTGCCAGCCCGTGGTTACCGACTACAATGAGCTTCGAAAGCCAAGCGAGGTGATCTTCCAGGCTAATTTCGCGCCGGGTGAGACCAAGACATTCACGGTTACCAGCGGCAAGAAGCAGGTGTACGTGAAGGATGACTTCAAGGCTTACGGGCGCTTTGTCCCCCATCGAAGTCACAGTCTCGGCAAAATAGGTCGCCTCAATTGAAAACAAGTATTCAGGCGGCGCTTGTTGCGCTGTTGATTTTGACCAATGGGCGTTTGGGATCGGGACAGGATTTAACCGATGCCCAGATTCGCGATGTTCTCACCCGGGTGACGAACCACGAGATCGTGCCGCTGGCTGAAGGGGATTATCCCGCGGTGCAGGATTTGGCCGGCGCCCAGAAGGCGAAGCCGCCGGCAGGAATCGCGTGGAAATACCCGTGGGGAGTGATGCTGTATGGGTTGCTTCGCTCCGACGCGGCCACCGGCGGCACGAACGCGTCGGCGTTTGTGTGCGAGCATAACCTGATCTGCGCCGACTATTACCAGTGGCTGACCGGCCTGCAGAAGCTGCCTGGTTACAACGATCAGTTTGCCGATTTCGAGGGGCATACGGCCATTGGCAATTTGATCAAGCTGGGAAGCCTGGATAGTTGCGGAGCGATGGGGACCCAGATGCTCGAGAGCATGTTCGAATATCCCGACAAGGTGACGCCCGCGGAGAAGAATGTGGTCGCGGTCATCGCCGACTGGATTGCGAACAAACAAATGCGGCTGCCCGACGGGACGCTGTGCCGCAAAGGCGGCATGGTGTGGCCGGACGATCTTTATATGGGTTGCCCGTTCCTCGTTCGCTGGTCGAGGTACACGGGAAACAAGAAGTATCTCGACGACGCGGCGCGCCAGGTTATCAACCAATCGAAGCTCGAGCAGGACGCCGACGGCCTTTGGTTCCATGGTTATTCCTCGGAGAAGAAGATGCACTCGCCGTATAAGTGGGGCCGGGGCAACGGGTGGGCGATGGTGACGACGGTGGAGGTGCTCTCGGCGCTGCCGCAGGATGATCCCGCGCGCGGCCAGTTGCTCGATATCCTCAGGAAACAGATCGACGGATTGAAAAAGGTGCAGGCGCCGGATGGAATGTGGAGGCAGGTGCTCGACCAGCCGCAGCTCTGGGAGGAGACCTCGTGCACGGGAATGTTTGCCTACGGGATTGCGCGCGCGGTCAATCGCGGCTGGATCGATCCATCCTATATGGAGATGGCGCGCAGGGCGTTTACCGGCATCAGCCGCAATATCACCGCCGACGGGGTGGTGCTGAACGCCTGCCAGGGGACCAACATCGGCCAGACGCTGGATTATTATGTGAATCGTCCCCGGCCCATTGATGAAATGCATGGGCGCGGGCCGGTTCTGCTCGCCGGGTCGGAGATATTACTGTCGAAGCAGGGAACCAACGGGAAATGAAGGCTGCTGACCTGTTCAAGCTGGATGGAAAAATTGCACTGGTGACGGGGTGCAGCAGGGGAATCGGCCTTGCGATGGCGCAGGCGCTGGCGGAGGCGGGCGCGGATGTCATTGGTGTGAGCGCTTCGCTGAAGCCGGGTGAAAGCGCGGCGAGGAAAGCGGTCGAGGGCGCAGGGCGCAAGTTCCAGGCATACCAATGTAACTTCGCGGACCGGAAATCACTTTACGATTTTATCGAGAAGGTGAAAGCGGGCCATCCGCGCATCGACATATTGGTCAATAACGCGGGGACGATTCGGCGCAAGCCGGCGGCGGAATATCCGGACGAGGATTGGGACAAGGTCATCGAGGTGAACCTGAACGCGCAGTTTATCCTGAGCCGGGAGATCGGCAGGGATATGGTGGCGCGCGGCGCGGGAAAGATCATTTTCACGGCGTCGCTGCTGACGTTCCAGGGAGGAATCACCGTGCCCGGCTACGCGGCGAGCAAGGGGGGCATTGGGCAATTGACGATGGCGCTCTCGAACGAATGGGCGGGGAAGGGAGTCTGCGTCAATGCCATCGCGCCGGGCTATGTCGATACGGACAATACGGAGGCGCTGAGGAACGATCCTGTCCGCAGCCGGGCGATCATGGAGAGGATTCCCGCGGGACGCTGGGGCGAACCCGCGGACTTCAAAGGAGCGGTGGTTTTTCTGGCAAGCGCGGCATCGGACTATGTGACCGGCCAGATCCTGGTAGTCGACGGCGGCTGGATGGGGAGATAGGTCAATCGACGAAGCGCTGCGCAAGGGGCATGCGGCGGCCGCGGCCGAAGGCCTTGCCGGTAACCTTGAGGCCGGGCGCGGCCTGCTCGCGTTTCCATTCGTTGAGATCGACCCGGCGGGCGACCCAGCGGACGGTCTTTTCATCGTAGCCACGGGCGATGATGTCGCGTGCGGTCATCGCTTCCTCGACGTAGAGCTGCAGGATTTCGTCGAGTAACTCGTAAGGCGGCAGCGTGTCCTGGTCGCGCTGGTTCGGCTTGAGCTCGGCGCTTGGCGGCTTGGTGATAGTGTCCGAGGGGATGATCTCGCGCTCGCGGTTGATCCAGCGGGCGAGCTCGTAAATCTTCGTCTTCGGCACGTCGCTGATGACGGCGAGACCGCCGGCCATGTCGCCGTAGATGGTGCAATAGCCGACGGCCAGCTCGCTCTTGTTGCCCGTGGTGAGCAGGAGGTGGCCGAACTTGTTCGACATCGCCATCAAGGTCATCGCGCGCAGGCGCGGCTGCATGTTTTCTTCGGTGGTGTCTTCCGGCAGGCCGGCGAATAGCTCCCGGAACTGCGCCTTGAACACCTCGAACGCATGCTGGATCGGGATGTTGTAATAATGGATGCCGAGGCTCTTTGCGAGCAGGCGGGAATCCTCGATGCTGCCGGCGGATGAAAACTGCGTCGGCATCGTCACGCCGTGTACGGCGCCAGGTCCCAGCGCCTCCGCGGCGATGACGGCGGTGACCGCGGAGTCGATGCCGCCGCTCAATCCCAGCACAACGGATTTGAAACCGCACTTGCCGGCGTAATCCCGCAGACCCAGTGCCAGCGCGGCGTACAATTCCTCGGGCTCGACCTGGTAAATGGGCTCGATTTCCGGCGCGTCGGTGTCCACTACGCGGACGCATTCCTGAAACGCCGGCAACTGCGCCACACAATGGCCGCGCGCATTGAACGCGAGGGAATTTCCGTCGAACACCAACTGGTCATTTCCGCCGACGGAGTTGCAATAGAGGAGCGGGCAGGAGTACTGCGCCGCGAGCTTGGAGAGCATCTCGAGCCGCTGGCGGGGCTTGTCCAGGCTGAAGGGCGAGGCGGATATGTTCAGGATGATTTGCGCCCCCCGATCCATCAGGCTGCGCAGAGGCTCGCGCAAATAAAGCCGGCGCGGCAGGAATGGATAGACCCATACATCTTCGCAGATGGTCAGCCCGCAGGTGCTCCCGGCGAGGAGGAACGGCTTGATTTCCGCCGCCGGCTCGAAATAGCGGTCCTCGTCGAACACGTCGTAAGTGGGCAGCAGCGACTTGTACATCTTGCGCAGCGGCTTCCCTTTTTCCAAAACGGCGGCGGCGTTGCGAAAGGGAGCGCCCGAGCCGTCGTTGCGGTCGACGAAGCCCGTTACCAGCGGCGTCGGGCCTACCTCGGCGTGTAGGCGGTCGAGCATCTCGAGGTTCAAAGGGACGAAGCGGGACTTGAAGACCAGATCCTGCGGCGGATAGCCGGTGACCGCCAGTTCCGGCGTCAGCACGATTTGCGCGCCCGCCGCCACGGCCTCGTGGTAGGCGTTGATGATCTTCGCGTAATTGCCGGGCAGATCGCCGACGGTGGTGTTGAGTTGTGCGAGACCGATTCGCATGAGAGAAGGGCGAAATCGGAGGTTAGGCTGGAAATTCGAAATTCGAAATTCGAAATTCGAAGGGGACGGCGCGCGGGACCGACAGCCGGCTGCCGGGGGGAATTACTGGTGGGCGCTCTGCTGCCAACTGCTGGGAGCGTTGATCTCGTCGTTGGCTTGAAGCGTCCATTTCCAGCACCGGATCAGGACGGCCGGCAAAAAGCGCGGCAACGATGGTGATGCCCACTTTCTGGAGGAAGGTAGCGTGCATGGACCATGTATATAAGCGGAAGGCGTGCCGCGTAAATCACCAAAAGCCCCATTGCCTGGTGGCCATGATGAAGCATCCGAGCAGCGCGTTGGTCACCGCGTGGGCCAGGATGCACGACGAGAGGCTGCGGGTGCGGAAGGCGACCATGTTGTAAAGCAGGCCGGTCACCAGCGCGGCGGGGTAATCGGGCAGCGAATGTTCGAGCATGAATCCCACGGCGACGAGGAAGTTCGCCGTCCGGCGGTAGGTTCCGAATGAAACGGCGGTGAAATTCTCATCGATCACCCACCGCAGGAGGAAGCCGCGCCAGAAAATCTCCTCGAGGATCGGCACCACCACTACCAGCCGCGTGAACCGCAGCACCAGCTCGGTCCAATAGAGAGCCGGATTCGCCGCGAAGACGTTCGGGTCAAAGCCATCCACGCGCGGCGGCTGATGGGGCAGGGTCCGGGCGATCAGCAGCGGGAAAACCGAAACCCAGAGCGCCGCGGAGACCAGGGCCGCCAGGACGGCAAACCAGGCCAGCCGCGGGGCCGTCAGGCGGTATTCGCGCCAGAACCAGGCCAGCACCCCTGCGCAGACCAGCGTTTGCACCGGGTAGAGGGCATAGCGCGCCGGCAGCCCCCAGGGCATGAGGTGGGCCATGTCCATTACCTGCATCAGGCCGGTGAACGCCAGGAATATGATAAATGGCGCGGTGTAAGCTATAGTCTGCCTGCGCATGGACGAAAGCGCCGACACTACCAAGCCGAACCCCGAGCCGCCAACGCCTGATGTCGCGCAGTTGATAAAACTGATCGACCTGCAGACGGCGGCCCAGCGGGAGCGCCGGGCGCTCATGCCCAGGGCCTTGCAGGGGACCTCATTCCGTTACGGCAGCCTGATCGTCATCGTGGTGTTCACCCTCGGCTCGGTCTGGCTGATGGAATACATCATCTCGCAACTGCCCAAGCCGGGGCAGACGTTCGATACGGGTCTCAAGCCAGCAATACCGGCGGCATTGGTTGGCAAAAATGCGAGTCCGACGCCTGGAGTGAAGGGTCAGTCCAGTTTTTGAGATGATATAATTTCCATAACTACAGGAAATTACATCAATTTTCAGAAAATTCGCCCCTCCCGGCACCGCTCCTGCTCTTTCCATTCCTCGAATGCGAAAGAAAATTCCAAATAGCCGTCATCGGGGTCGATCTCGGTCGGCACTCGATCAAGACAGTGGCGCTCCAGCGCCGCGGCGGCAACCGCTTCGTGGTCAGCAACTACGGCGTCCACGTCATGGAGACCGCCCCACAGACTGCCGAGCAATTGGCCACAGAATTGAAGGCGGCCTTGAGGGAAGTCGGCTCGGGCGCCAAAATCTGCGCCGTCGCGGTATCCAGCAACGACTCGCTGATCCGCATCATCGAGCAGCCTGAGACTCCGCGGGAAATCCTGCGTGACGCCATCCGGCTCAACGGCCTGAGCCTGCTGAACCAGGAGGTCAAGGAGTTCGTGCTCGATTGCGAAATCGTCACTCCCACCGCCGCGAACAAGCAGGCCAAACCCAAGAAGGAGCCCAAATTGAAAAAAGGCGCGCCCACGACGCCGGCTCCCGCTGCCGCGCCAGCCGCGCCGGTCAAGTACCTGGTGGCGGGCATGCCGCGTTCCCGGGTGCAGATGATCGACCAGGCTTTCCAGCAATTCCGCAAGCCGGGCATCCACAACATCCAGCTCGCTTCGGTCTGCACGTTCAATGCTTTCGAGTTCGCCAATCCCGAGGCGTTCGCCAAGGAGGCGTTCCTGCTCGTCGATATCGGCCACCAGAACTCCACCGTGACCGTCGGGGTGAAGAAGGAACTGGTCATCGTGCGGGCCATTGAATACGGCGCAAACAACCTGCGCGAATTCCTGGTCTCGAACGGCGCGGCGAACGCCGAGGAGGCGTTCAAGCTCGCTCGAGTCCGGCGACGAGGTGACCGTGGACAACGCGCGGCTCTCGCTGGCGGCGCTCACCCGCGAGATCGCCAGTTCGATCGGGTTCTTCGAAGGGCGGCGCGAGGAGAACATCACCCGGGTTTATGTCTCCGGAGGCGGCGCGCGGTTCAAGACGTTGCTGACCATCCTCGGCCAGGAATTGCACATTCCCGTGCGATGCCTGGGACCCGTTCAGCGGACCTGCGAGATTGCGCTGCCCGCGGGCCGGAAGGAGACGCTCGCCCAAGACTTTGTCAGCCTAAACGTAGCCTGCGGCGCAGCCGCGGAAGCCTTGCGGAAATAACGCCATGCCACTCCATGTAAATCTCTACCACGAAGTCCAGCGCCAGGAACTGGCCCGCCAGCGCGACCCATTGCGCCTGGGCATGCTCGCCATCCTCGTAATCGCCATCGGATTCGTCGCGTATTATTTTGTCGTGCTCGAGCGCTCCCACACCATCGCCATCCGTTACACGAACCTGCAGGATGCGTGGGACAAGATTCGAGCCGCAGGCCGACAAGGCGAAGGCCCGGCAGGACGAGCTGAACGCGGAGATCCAGGCCAGCGACGACATGGTCAAGAATGTCAACAGCCGCGATTACTGGGCGCCGGTGCTCGACCAGATTCTCAAGGCGGTGCCGCGCTCGGTGCAATTGACGCACGTGGGCGCCCAGGCTGCCCGGCGACGAGAAATCGCTTTACAGCACGATCGACGTCAGCGGCATCTCGAGCGCCCCCGAGCCGCGCAAGGAGGCGGAGATCGTGCGCACGGCGCTCAACGCAAGGCTGAGCACGCAGTTTAAGAATGTCACCTCCGTCTTCAAGACGCTGGATGACAGCGACCAGTTCGTGATGCTGGATGGCCAGCGCCTGCCGACCGCCTCCTTCACGATGGAATTCCAACTTCAGGTGCGCGACCCCGTGGTCGAAGCCACCCCGTCCGCCTCACAAATCAAGAGGATCCAGCGACGAATGAAACTCGAACAAGAACAAATAAAGAAAATCGGCGTGGCCCTCGGGGTTCTGGCGGTCCTCCTGTACGGATATTTTGCCTACCTGCTCGACCCGTTGCAGGTCGACGAGAGCAAGGCCAACGCGGGTATCGCTTCGCTGACGCCGCAGATTGCCGACGCCAAGGACCAGATCGGCAAGACCGCCGACCTGGAAAAGAAAGCACCGCAGGCGACCGCCTTTTTGAGCGACCTGAAGAGCAACATCCCGGACGGCGCGCCCATTGCGTGGTTCCCGCCGAAGATGGCCGATTTCTTCAAGAGCCAGGGCATCGAGAAGTGCACCACGCGCCTGGTGTCCGAGGGAGACGACGAGATTGCCCGGATTCAAGCGGATCACCTGGAGCGTCGATGTGCCGAGGGTTGAATTCACGACGCTCGGCATGGCGATCGCGAACCTCGAGAACAACGAGCCGCTGACTCAGCATCACCAATATTTCCATCGACGCGACGCGTGAGGACGCACAGTACCAGCACGCGACGCTGATCATTTCTACCCTGGTCAAATCATGAAAAAGCTAATGTCCCTACTCTTTCTGGCGCTGGCCTGCCAGCCGGTATTTGCCGATGGCGGCGCCAAGGCCAAAGCCGGATCGAACCCGGCCGCCGCGCCCGCGGGCAGCTACGTCGTGGAGAAGAAATCCGCGTTCAGCGGCACGACGAACGATCACAATCCCTTCTGGCCCATTGGCTGGGTGAAGGTCGAGGAATCCAACGTGAGCGACGAGGCGCCGATGATCCCGAAGTCCGATGACTTCCTGGTCAGCAGCATCCTCTTGAACGAGCCGCGGCTGGCCGTGATCAACGGCAAGGACTCGCCGAAGGCGAGATCGCCACGCTGCCGGTCAACGGGCAGAACGTGATGATTCAATTGATGGCGGTGGAGGATGGCCGCGTGATCCTCCGCTGGCAGAACCAGAACATCACCGTGCCGCTGCACCGGGACGAGGATTTGTCCGAGAACACCCCGCAGCCGCCGCAGTAAGCGCGCGGGCTTACTTGTTGAGTTCGGCCAGGACTTCCGGGTCGCGGACGTCAGCCCATTCGGCCCTCGAGTTCGATGGCCTGCACTTTTTTGCCGCTCTGCGCGAGCGCCCGGATCGCGTCGGTCAATTCGTATTCGCCGCGGGGCGAGCGTCGAGGCGGGCGGTGTAATCGAAGATGCCCGGGCGGAAGGTGTAAATGCCGGCGTTGTACCATGGGCTCGTCGGTTCGCCCGGTTTCGGTTTTTCGCGCAGGTCGGTCAGCTCGAATCGCTCGTTCACGAAAACGGCGCCGCCTTTGGATGACATCCTCGTTTCGCTTCACGCTGACGATGGCTTCCTGGTCCGCGGCGGGGCAACCAGGCGCCTGTAGTTGGCCGGGTTCACGAGGATGTCGCCGTAACTGAGGACGAACGGATCGCTCCCGGTGAAATGACGCGCCAGTTCGACGACGCGGCCGGTGCCATCCTGCACGACCTGCGTGACATACTCGATGCGCGTGCCGAAATGGCCGCCGTCGCCGAAGAATCCCCGCACGCGTCCGCGCGGTAACCGACGACGATCAAAAACCGCTCGATGCCGGCCTCCCGAGCCCCTCGATGATGTGAAGCAGGATCGGTTTGCCGCGCACCTGGAGCATCGGCTTGGGCAAATCATCGGTCAGTTCGCGCATCCGCGTGCCACGGCCCGCGGCAAGGAGGACGGCCTTGCGGACGGTGGGAGCGGGGTGAGAGGGCATTATTTCAGGCGGATGATACTGGGAAGAATCGGAAGAGCAATGGGGGTTTGGCTGTGGAATTCATGAGGGATATGGGATGGATATGCGTTATTGTGCTTATTAGCTGACGATTGGAGGATTGCGTGCGTGCCGTGAGCATGTAATATGCTCCCATGTGTTGGAGAACCTGGCGCCCAGGCCTTGCTCACCCCTATTGAACGGTTTAGATTGAAATCCGAAAATCCGCAATTGTTGGTGCAACCCATCGACCTCAGTCCAGAGGGAGAGCCCGCCTCACTGGCCAGCCGCAAAAATGAAGCCCGGTTGAGCCTTGCCCTGAAGGCGGTCGGCATGGGCACCTGGGAGTGGGATGTGCCGGCAAATCACATGGAGTGGGACGCGCGGATGCATCAGCTCTTCGGGCTGGAGCCGGGGGAGTTTCGGGGGCAAATTCGAGGATTTCCTGGCGCATAGTCCATCCGGGAGACCGGGATCAGCTGGCGCAGGCATTGCATTTTTCCAGCCGGCCTGAACCGGGCCATGACAGCGAGTTCCGTGCGGTGCTGCCGGACGGCGAGGTGAGGACCATCCGGGTGCGCTGCCGGGTATTTTGCCGGCGGGATGGCAAGCCATCGCGCATCCTGGGCGTGGCATGGGATGTGTCGAACCGGCGGGCCTCGGAGGAGGCCTACGCGCGCGACCGGCACCTGCTGACGACGCTGATGGATCACATCCCGGACAACATCTATTTCAAGGACAAGGAGAGCCGGTTCATCGCGGTCAACCGGGCGATGGCGCGCTGCTGCGGCAAGACGGACCCATCGGAATTGCTCGGCAAGACCGACCTGGATGTCTTCAGCGCGGATCATGCTTTCCGGGCGATGGAGGATGAGCGGCGGATCATCGAGACGAGCGAGCCGGTGGTAAACCTCGAGGAGCGCGAGACCTGGCCGGATGGCCGTGTGACCTGGGTCTCGAGCACGAAGATGCCGCTATGCGATCCGCGCGGGCGGGTCATCGGGACGTTTGGCGTGTCGCGCGACATTACGCTGCGCAAGCGGGCCGAGCAGGAGCTGGCGCGCGTGGCGGCGGAGCTGCGGACGAAGAACCAGGCGCTCGAGGAGGACCTGGGGATGGCGCGCGAATTGCAGAACGCGCTGCTGCCGCAGCAGTTCCCCTGTTTTCCGCGCGGCTCGAACGAGGCGGACAGCGCGATCCATTTCCACCATTTTTACCGGCCATCCACGGCGGTGAGCGGCGACTTTTTCGACGTGTTCGAGATCGATGAGAACATGGCGGGCCTGTTCATTTGCGACGTGATGGGGCACGGGGTGCGGGCGGCGCTGGTAGCCTCGATTTTGCGCGCGCTGGTCAATGAGCTCGAGCCGCTCTGGAAGGATCCGTCGAAGTTCATGGGAGAATTGAACCGGGCGCTGCGGCGGATTTTGAAGCACACGCGGGTACCGCTGTTCGCATCGGCTTTCTACGTAACCGCCGATTTGACCAACGGCTCGCTGGTGCATACGAATGCCGGGCATCCCTGCCCGCTGCGGGTGCACAGGAAGACGGGGCCGACTGGCATCGAGCGTCTGGACGGCTGCAAGCTGGGGCCGGCGCTGGGTCTGCTGGACGAGCCGCAGTATCCGTCGATCCGCACGGAGATCGTCATGCCTGAGACGGTGCTCTTTTTCACCGACGGCCTCTTCGAGGTCGAGGCACAGGATGGCAGCCTCTATGATTACAAGGCTTTCCGCGCGGCGGTGGGGGAATTGAGCGAACTGAAAGCCGCCGACCTGTGCGAGAGCGTGGTGAACAAGGTGTGCCAGTTCTCCGGGCAAAAGGAATTCGGGGACGATGTCTGCCTGGTGGCGATGGAGATCGACCGGCTGGCGCAGAAGTAAGGCATGCGGGCCGCGAACGGCGGGGGATTTTCGGGGGCTTGGAAGGCGTTCGTGGCGGGGTTGCTGATCTGTTGCGCGGCGCGGACGCTGAACGCGCAGACGGACAACAAGCAGACGATCGAGTTTCGCGGCATCACCATCGACAAGGTGAAGCGCACGGTGACTTTCCCGGCGGAGATCAACATGACCGAGGGGATGCTCGAGTACTTGATCGTGGCCGAGACGGGTAAGACGCACGAGAGCCTGCTTTCGACAAAAATCCAGCCTTACGACATCCAGGTGGCGATGCTGCTGCTGGGAATCAAGCCGGCGGGAAAGGCGGACTCCGAACCGCCGGCGCAAATCAACAAGGCTTACCTTTCGACCGCGCCGCAACTGACCGGTGACAAAGTCGGGGTATTCGTTTCGTGGAAAGATGCAGCGGGCCCGCATCGCATGCGCGCGGAGGATATGATCTGGAACCTGCAGCAGAACGCGGCAATGACGGAGGGGCCGTGGACTTACAACGGGTCGGTGATGTACGACGGGCAATTTCTCGCGCAGATCGACGGTTCGGTGGCCGCGTTGGTGCGCGATTCGGGAGCGCTATTGAATAATCCGCGCCCGGGCGACGATGACGACCAGATATGGGAGGCGTATACGAAAGCGACGCCGCCAAAGGACACGCCGGTGGATGTGACGATAGAGATCCAGGACGCAGCCGCCAGGTGAAATGGGCCGCCGAGGCCGGGAAAACGAAGGGGCGGGCAAGCCCGCGAAGTTTGATGCGCCGGGGCTGAGGGCTGTGCTATCGTTGCCCATGAACATGCGTCGAATTATCACTGGCGCGCTGGCGTTTTTGGTTTTGGCCGCCCAGGGAGCGCGCGGCGACGAGCTCCTCCCCCGGACGCAGGAGGACTTGTCGGTGCGGAATGAGGTGGGTATTGCGATCGAGAAGGGATTGAAGTGGCTCGAGCAGCATCAAAATTCCGATGGCTCATGGTCGCTCGACGATTACCCGGCGCTTACCGCGCTGCCGCTTTGGGCTTATGTGAACGACCCGACCTCCGATCCCACGGCGCCAAAGCCGGCTTACATAGAAAAGGGATATGATTTCATCGTGGCTTCGGCGCGTCCGGACGGGGGCATCTATCGCAAGGGGCTGGCCAATTACAACACGTCGATCTCATTGATGGCGCTGGTCCTGGCGCGCGATGAGAAATACGACGCTCTCATTCGCGCGGCGCACGATTTTGTGATCGGCCAGCAGGCGAGGGGGCTTGCGGACCCGAGCATGGACGGGGGCATTGGTTACGGGCCGACCGGCGCGGCGCGGGCGCACCCGGACCTGTCGAACACAGTGATCGCGCTCGAGGCGATCCGGGCCAGCGAGGCAATCGCGGACAAGGAGCGGCCCAATGGTCCGAAGCTGGATTGGGACGCAGCGATCCAATTCATCCAGCGTTGCCAGAACCTGCCCTCGGTGAACAAGGAATCTTATGTAAGCAAAGACGCCGATGACCGCGGCGGATTCATTTACTTTCCGGGCGACAGCAGCGCGGGGGAGACCGGCCAGGGTGGGGCGCGCTCCTACGGCAGCATGTCTTACGCGGGGTTGCTGAGTTATATCTATGCCAGGCTTGAGAAGAACGATGCGCGCGTGACCGCGGCGGTCGATTGGCTGAAAAAACATTACTCCGTCGATGAGAATCCCGGGATGGGGATCGATGGATTGTTCTATTATTACCAGGTGATGGCAAAGGCGCTCACGACTTATGGCGCGCCCGAGTTACCGCTCGACAACGGCCAGAAGGTGAACTGGTCGAAGGAACTTGGGTTAAAGCTGATCAATTTGCAGCAGGATGACGGCTCATGGGCCAATGAAAGCGGGCGCTGGATGGAGAAGGACCCGGTCCTTGCGACGGCTTATTCCGTATTGACACTGGAGATGGTTTACAGGGAACTGTAGACACCTTCCGGAATGTTCAAGACCTCGCTTTGCATTGTATTGGTTTGCCTCGGCGCGGCCTTGGCGCAAGGGGCCGCGACGAGCGGAACCTCAACCGAAGATGTGCAGGCGGAGCATGGCGCGATCGGCAACGCGCCGGTAGCCGCCGCGGGTCACACGCAGGATCCCGGCGCTCAATGGTTCCCGGATGCGGGATTGGGATTGTTCATCCATTGGGGAATCGCCTCGGTCAAGGGGCTGAATATCTCATGGTCGATGATTGACGGGCTCGGTGGAAAACCGGCGCAGATCACGCCGAATGATTATTGGGCCATGGCAAAGAGCTTCAACCCGGACAAGTGTGACCCGAACAAATGGCTGAAGGCGGCAAAGGACGCGGGTTTCACCTACGCGGTTCTGACCACGCGGCATCACGAGGGATTCGCGCTATGGCCGAGCAATTACGGCGATTTCAGCACGAAGAATTACATGGGCGGGCGCGACCTGGTGAAGGAATACGTCGATGCATGCCGGGCCAACGGGTTGAAGGTCGGCCTCTATTATTCGCCGCCGAATTGGTATTTCGACCGCGACTTTCATAACTTCGCCATGGGCGGGAAGTCGCCGCCGGAGGGGCCCGACCTGAAGCCGCGCACGGACAGGAAAACGCCGGAGGAAATCGCCGAGCATAACAAGGAATACGCGGCGATGGTGCGCGGACAGCTCGAGGAATTGCTGACCAGGTACGGGAAAATCGATCTGCTCTGGTTCGACGGAAAGATTCCGGGATCGACAGGCGAAGAGGTAATGCCGATCGAGCGCATCCGGCAATTGCAACCGGGGATCGTCATCAACGGGCGATTCCACGGACATGGAGATTTCATCAATTACGAACGGAAACTGACGACCAACAAAGTCGCGACGGGCTGGGCGGAGTATTGCAATACGTGGACGTCGGCGTGGCCCTACACGAAGGGGCAGAAATTTCGGGCGCCGGGGTATATCATCGGGCAGTATGTGACCTGCCGGTCGCTGCACATCAACTACCTGCCGAGCGTGGGGCCGATGGCCAATGGAGAAATGCCGGACGATGTCTACGAGAACCTGGCAATCGTTGGGAGTTGGATGAAGGCAAACGGGGCGTCAGTAAAGGGGACGCAGCCTTTGCCGGCGGACGAAACAGCCTCCGTGCCGGGTACGTCGTCGGGTTCGACGCGCTATTTATTCGCGCTGCCGCAATTCAAGGATGGCGGGCAGAATAACCAGGTTTACGCGGAGGACATAGTGCCGGCGCAAGACGAGACGCTGACATTGGGCGGAGTTCGACAACCCGCCGGAGTCAAGCTGCTCGGGGATGGGAGCAAGCTCGAATGGAGTTATACAAATGGGACACTCAGCATCAAGCTGCCGGCTGCCAAAAGAACCACGCTCGTGGATGTTGCCGAGGTGGATTTGAAGTAAGTAACCTATGGTGTGGCGGGCGTCGCGGGAATCCTGTACCGGATGAAGAGGATGAGGCCAATGATAAGCAGGAGGAGCAGGGCGCGGATAATGCCGGCGGGAGTGGTGGGAAACAACGCGAAGACGGGCGGCTTGCCGCGCCGGCGCCAGATGCGGGCGGCCAGCCACGCGCTGCCGGCAAAACCGGCGAGGTAACTCGCGGCATGGGCAAACCAGACGGCCATGAAGCGTGCGCGGCGCGACGGGGCGACGAGTGAATCGAAAGAAGCAGGCAAGGAGAGAATGGAATGGCGCGCCAGTTCGAACCCAAGGATGCCCGCCAGGAGCGCGCAGAGCGCCATGAAGCTCAAGAGCAGGAGGAGAGAGCGCGCAAGCGCTCCGATGGGATGGGGAGCGGCGCCGCCGGCCTGGCTGACATCGGCAAAAATGGCGCCGATCACCGCGCCGAGCGGGAATGTGGCCACGACGCCCCAGCAAAAGCCAAGAAGGGCCGGCGATTGGGTATTGAAAATGCGGGGATGGCCGGCCGTGAAATACTCGATGCAGAGATGGGCGGTAACTTCATCGTGAAGGACGCCATAGGCGATCGCGGCGACCATGGTGAGGAGGATGACCTGTGCCTTCTGGTACATTGGGGAGAACTTCGATGATATTGTGACCATTTTTTTCCGCGAAAGTTCAAGGGAAAGTTAGTGGTTGATCTTGGCGGCCAGGCGCAATGGCAAGTGCGTACATGCGTTGAAATGGCGGCATTTTTGGTGGAATCGAAGTGGGTCAGCCTCTAGAGTGCGCCGTGATTCGAGCATTATTGTTGGCGTGCCTTGTGGTGTCGTGCAGCGGAGCGTGGGGAGCCCGGTACGAAGTGGGGCCGGCAAAGCAATACAAGAACCTGCAGGCGGTTTCGCGATTGCTGAAGCCGGGGGATGTCGTGACGGTGGACGGAGGAACGACTTACCCGGGAGGCGTCACGCTCGCGGCGAAGGGCCTCGAGGGAAACGGTGTAATTACCGTGAAGGGACTGCGGGTAAATGGCGCGCGGCCTGTGTTATCGGGTGTCACGGCGCAAGGCGGAACGGTGCTGCGGGTGTTCGGAGACCATTATGTGATCGAGGGATTCGACCTGACCGCCGGGGGCGATTCGCGCGCGGCGCGCTGTTTTTACAATGTGGGCGATGATGTGACCCTGCGTGACAGCGTGGTGCACGATTGCAATTTCACGGGAATCGCGGGCGCGGATGCGTCGGGGTCGCTGACGCTGGATCGCGTCGAGGTGTATCATTGCGGCTCGGGGCTGTACGCGCACCAGATCTATGTGGGATCGAGCCTCGCGAAGTATCCGGGCGCGCTTTTTCGGATGCAATATTGCTACGTCCACGATGGGTGGGGCGGCAACAATGTGAAGTCGCGCGTCACCCGCAACGAGATCGAGTATAACTGGATCGAAGGGGCGATGTATCACGAGCTGGACCTTGTGGGCCCAGACCCGAAGGCGCAGAAGATACCCGCCGACGCGCATTGCGACGCCGACATTGTGGGCAACGTGCTGGTGGTGACGGCGACGGCGAAAGGGACGGTGGCGCGCATGGGGACCGACGGGACGGCGGCGAGCCGCGGACGCTATCGGCTGGCAAACAACACGGTGATCGTGCAGTCGAAGGATGAGGCGAAATTCGGCGCGTTCTGGCTCGAGGGGGAAGTCGATTCGGTGATGGCGTGGAATAACGTCTTCTGGAGCGAAGCGGGACCGCTGACCATGGTGCGGCAGGAGCGGGCGCCGGCGCCGATTGTGCAGGGCGCGGGCAATTGGGCGCCGAGCGATGCCGTCAACGTACCGGCCGGCTGGAAGGTGATTCGCGGGGAGGACCCGGAATTCGTGGACGCCAGCACGGGCGATTACCATCCGGCAGCGGGGAGCCCGTTGATAGGAGCCGGATGCGATGTGCCGCGGGAAGTAAGCGCGACGGGAGTACCGCCCAAGCCGGGGCAAAACCCATTGATCGAGGCGGCGCGGCCTCCGGATCGGCGCAAAGATATCGGGGCGTTTCCCCGCCCCTCAGACCCGGCTCAAGCCGGGATATAGTGCGCGGGCACCCAGACGCGATGCCAGAACGGGCCGAAAAATTCGAAATTCGAAATTCGAAGAATTGGGGTAAGTCGGGCAGATACTACATCGAGAAGAAGGAAAGGGACGATACCGGGGCCAGTACGGCGAGCGCGGCGGTGTAACCTGGTTGAAAGGAGAAGCTATGGAGGACGGCGTTGTTGAATTCGGGCGGAGCGGAGACGATTGCGGGGTTCTGATCTTTATCGAGCCGGATGCGGATGGTATTCGGCTCCCGGGAGAGGCCGGTGCCGGAGGCCTTGAGCAGTGCTTCCTTCAAGGTCCAGAGATGGAAAAAGTAAGCGGGCTGGTCTTCGGGCGCGAAGGCGGCGAGATCGCTCAATTCATCCGCCGAAAGGATGTCCGGGGCGACCTCGGCGCGCGGGAAATCGGGATCGATCAGCTCGATGTCGACGCCGAGCGATTCGCCGCCGGAGATGGCGATTGCGGCGAGATCGCGTGAGTGGGAGACGTTGAATTGCCAGCCGCCGTAGCCGCCCAGCGCGGGTTTGCCCTCGCGGCCATATCGGAAAATGATCTTTTCCGGAGGGGTCCCCGTGTAGCGGCTGAGAAGCAGCCGCAGACCGGCGCGGCACGATGCGAAACGGGCGCGATCCTTCTCGAAATTGAATTGCGCGGCGCGGTCGCGCTCGGCGGCGGAGAGGACATTGCTGAATTTTTCGGCGGCGGCGGCGGTTGAATCGAGGGGGACTCTCCAGACATGAACCTCGCCCGAGCGCAGGATGTAACTTTCCGGCGCGCGTCCGAGCGAGACTGGAAGCTGGTTCATCATGCGGTATGAACCCGATGGGACTTTGAGCGCCGGTCAGGAAATCCGACTCCGCTATGATGCGGCAGACCCAACCTGGGGGTGAGAGGACGTGGCCGCCTCAGCCTGGTCGAGGCAAACCTTGAGCTGTTCGGCGAAGATGCCAATGTTCGAGCGGGCGGTGATGGTGAGGTGGTTGCCAGGGAGGTCATGGATGGACAAATCTTTGACGACCTTTCTCCAGCCCAGGTCGGATTTTATCCAGGCCAGGTCGGGAGGCAAATCGGTTTCCTTGAAAAGGAACACTTTGCCATCGTAACGGCCGGGCACGAAACAACTGACGGCGTTTGTGTGAAGGTCCCACGTCGGGCCATCGAGGTTCTCGATGGCTTTTCCCACCGGCTCCGCCGGGTTGTTCGCGGAAGGACGGGTGGACTTGACGCCGGCGCGGCGGAGCAGCCATCCGGTAAAGCTCTTCATCTTTGCCCAGACCCGGGTGATCGGCGGGGAGCCGCTGCCGCCCTTGAGTTCGTTGAAATGATGGCGCACCAGGACCGCCCCGAAAAGAAAACGCCGGCGCCACTGAAGGAAAAGCTCGCGCTCGGCCGCCTGGTCGAGGCCGCGCATGCGCGCGACGGCGGCGACCAGCCGTTTGAGCAGGCGGAAGCGGGAGTTGATGCCGTTTGCGCCGAGGAGCACCACGCAGGCGACTACCTTGCCGCGCGCGCGCAGCAATTGCGCGGTCTGAAACGCGACGAGGCCGCCATTGCAGAATCCGCCCAGGTAATAGGGTTCGTCCGGCTGGACTTCGAGGATGGTTTCGAGGCGCGAGGCTGCCATTTCCTCGATGGTGGGAGGCGTCGCGGAGCCGTCGAATCTGTGCGGCTCGACGGAGTAGCAGGGGCGGTCCGGCGGCAGGTAGCGCGCGAGGTTGGCGAGATAGAGCCCGCCGAATTGCAGGTCGCCATGGAAGAAAATGAGGGGCGGTTTTGCGCCGTCGGGCTTGACCTTCACCAATGGCGACGACGTCTCCCTTTCCTCGGAAATGACAGCCGCCAGATGCCGGATGGTCGCCGTGCCGTCGAAGAGCACCTTCGGCGAAACGCGAATGCCGGTGCGTTTTTCCACCTCGGAGAGCATGCGGACCGCGAGGAGCGAATGGCCGCCCAGCTCGAAGAAATCCTCCGTCACACCGATTGGCCTGTGGCCGAGCATTTCCTCCCAAATTTCAACGAGCGACGCTTCCATCCATGTCGCGGGCTCCTCGTGGATGCGTTCGGCTGCGACGAGCGGGATGGCGGCGAGCGCCGCGAGGTCGACCTTGCCGTTGGCGTTGAGCGGCAGCGCATCGAGAAAGGCGAACGCGGCGGGCGCCATATAATCGGGCAGCGAGCCGAGGAGGTGCTCGCGCAACTCGGCGGTGGTGGGCGCGGCGCCGGGCTGCGGGACGATGTACGCGGCGAGCTGTTTCTGGCCGGCGGAGTCAGGGCGCGGAATGATGACCGCCTGGCGCACGCGCGGATGTCGCAGCAGCGCGGCCTCGATTTCGCCCGGCTCGACGCGGAAGCCGCGGATCTTCAGTTGATTGTCGGCGCGGCCCAGGAAATCGATGGCGCCGTCCTCGAGCCAGCGCGCGAGGTCGCCGGTCTTGTAAAGGCGGCCCGAGGGATCGCCGGAAAAAGGATCGCGGATGAAAGCCGCGGCGGTGGCCTCGGGATTGTTCAGGTATCCGGCGGCGACACCGGGGCCGCCGAGGTAGAGCTCGCCCGCGATGCCAGCCGGGACGGGCTCGAGCGCCGCATCCAGGATATAGGCGCGCGTGTTGGCGATCGGGCGGCCGATGGGGATGCTCGACGCGCCGGCGGGCACGTGGGTAACCTCGTGACACACGGCGAAAGTGGTGACCTCCGTGGGGCCATATCCGTTGACCAGGTGCGCGGGTGGCGCGGTCTCGAGCACGGCGTACGCGGGATTCGGCTGGAGCGCGTCGCCACCCACGACCAGGTAGCGCAGCGAACCGAAAGCCGTGGGCAGCTCGCGCGTGATATGATGAAAGAGCGGCGTCGTGAGAAAGAGGATCGAGACTTTGTGCTGGCCCAGAAACATGGCGAGGTCGTGCGGGGAAAGGAGAATCTCCTTCGGCACGATGACCAACTGCGCGCCGTTGAGTAGCGCGCCCCAGATTTCAAAAGTCGACGCGTCGAACGAAGTATTCGAAGCATGGGCAACCACGTCCTCGGGCGTGAACTGGACGTAATTCGTATTGATGACCAGCCGCGTGATGCCGCGATGGAGAACGCGGACGCCCTTGGGCACGCCGGTCGAGCCGGAGGTGAACATCAGGTAGGCAACCGGCGGTTGCGCGGCGACCGGTTGCCGCCGGGTGGGAGCGCCGGAAAGTGCCGAGGCCGGAGGAAGCGCGAGGCAGGTGACGCCCTGGGGCGGCACGGCGGGCGGCTCCGCGCAGAGCAGGATTCGCGCGCCGGATTCGCGAAGCATGACGTTGATGCGCCCGGCGGGATACGAGGGGTCGAGCGGGACGTAGGCCGCGCCGGCTTTCAGGATGCCGAGAATGCCGGCGATCAACGGAGCGGAACGGGGCAGGTTGATCGCGACGGCGTCGCCGGGCTTCACGCCGTTTTGCGCGAGGAGCGCGGCGATGCCATCGGACTGGCGATCTAGCTCCTGATAGGTCAGTTGCGCGCTCCCATCCTCGATGGCGACCGCTTTGGGATTTCGCGCGGCTTGTTCGCGAAAGAGATCGTGGACCGTGCGATCGGCGGGAAATGGATTGGCCGGGCCGCACGAGGCCTCGAGGATGCGCGCGCGCTCGCCGGGCAGGATGAGCGGGAGCGAATGGATGCGGGTATCCGGGTTGGCCGCGACGGCGCCGAGCAACGTCTGGTAATGGCCCGCGATCCGCGCCACAGCCGCGGCATCGAAGATCGCCTTGTCATAGACGAGCGCGCCCCGGACCTTGCCGCCCAGGTCGCGCAGGTGAAGCATCAGGTCGAACTTCGCTTTCGATTCCTCGACGGGCAGCGATTCGATTTCGCCGTCGGGCGTGGCCCATGATTTCTCCGTCCCGCTGACCAGCACAAACATCACGCGCAGCAGCGGGTTCCTGCCATCGTGCCGCGAAGGCTGAAGCTCCTCGACCATCATGTCGAACGGGAGATTCTGGTGGGCAAACGCTTCGAGCGAAGTATTGCGGACGTGGCGCAGCGCCTCGCGCGCGGTGGGACTGTCCGAGAGGTCGGTGCGCAGGATCAACGTGTTCAGGAAAAAGCCGATGAGGCCCTCGGTTTCGGTTCGGGTGCGGTTGGAAATGGGGGAGCCGACCGAGACATCGGTCTGCCCCGTATAGCGTGCGAGAAACATTTTCCACCCGGCCAGCAGCGCCATGAAGAGCGTGGCTCCTTCGCGCTGGGCCAGCGCGCGCAACGCTGCGGTGAGCGGCTCGGGGAGCTCGAATGCGAATGTGGCGCCCTCGGGAGCACGCGATGGATTCGAGGCGCCGGGAAGTTCGAGCGGGACCATGCCGGCCAGCTTCTTTCGCCAATAGGCCTTTTCCTCGGTCTCGTTCTCGATTGCGTTGCGCTGCCATGCGGCGAAGTCGGCATACTGGATCGGCAGTTCCGGCAGGGGAGGCGGGTTGCCCCTGGCGAGCGCCGAGTAGGCGCAAGCCAGCTCGCGAATCAGCACCTCCTGGGACCACGCGTCGGTGATGATGTGATGCAGGCCGAGCACCAGCGCCTGTTCCGCCGGCCCCGTCTCGAGCAGCGTCGCGCGCATCAGCGGGCCGGCGGCGAGATCGAACGGCCGCTCGGATTCATCGTGGACGATGCGCTCGACTTCGGCGTCGCGCACCGGTGCGGCCAGACCGCGCAAATCGACAACCGGCAGATGAAACTCGCAATGCGGCGAAACGATCTGCATCGGCTCGCCGTCCACGGCCCGGAATGTGGTGCGAAGAATTTCGTGGCGCGCGATGATTTCGACGAACGCGCGCTCGAGCGTTTCCGCCTTTAGCCGCCCGCGGATGCGGAACGCGGCGGGGACATTATAAAGAGTGGTGCCCGGCTCGACCTGATCGATAAACCAGAGCCGGCGTTGCGCGAAGGAGGTCGGAAACGTCCAGCTATCCGGAGCGTCGGTGACCACGTCAAACTCGCCGGCGGACGGATTCACCGGTCCCGCGGGACGTGCGCCGAATGCTTCCTTTGGATTCGCCAGGCTCATGGGATCAGCGGCTCTTCACCACGCGGCGCTGATCGCGCGAGAGGCGGGCTATGGGTTGGTTGAGTCCCGGCGGCTGCCCGGGGAAGGGATTCGTGTAGCCGAACGCCAGGGCCAGTTCCCAGGTCATTGGGCTCAGAAAATCCTCCGCATAAGCCTGCTTCCAGGTATCGGCCACTTCGGGATTGAGCCCGCCATGCCGATAGAAATTGGCGTCTCCGACCTGCGGCGACATTGGGTGAATACCGTCGGTCATCCGCTCGGAGCCACCCTGGTAGGGATCGGCCATTGCGGAAACGAAGGGAATCTCGAGCCACTGGCAAACCGCGCGCAGCACCGGCTCCGGCGTTGCGACGAGGTCCTCGAAACGGACGCGATGCTGGCGATGCGCCGGAACGCCGCCGAGAAATTCCGTGATATTCCGGTGTGAAATCAGCCAGGTCAGCTCTGCCATCTGGCGCGCGGTGAAATTGTGCCTGCCCCGGAAAAGCGACTCGAGGATGAAGCGGCCCTTTTCGTAGGAACGGATCATCCCGAGCGGATGCCGCGTGAGATGGATGTAGAGCGGCTCCTCGAAAATATCCTCCGCGCGGCGCAGCACCTCGATATCCATGGCGTAGTCCGGCGTCTTGTCCACCAGCAGGCGCGGCGCGATCCATGTTTGCAATTGGCCGTAGAAATGCGCCATGTCGCGGCCTTCGCGCTGGAAACCGGCGATGATCGACTCCGCCTCCACGGCGTCGCAGCGGCGGATCTCCATGAACGCGCGGATGAGCCCTTCGTAAATGTATTTGTCGTAGCCGGAGAAGGCGGCCTGGCGCTCGGCCAGGCTTTCGAAACAAAGCAGAAGCAACTCGGGCGGAGCGAAGAGGCGCGGATTACCCGCGAGCATGATGCGCATCAGCGTCGAGCCGGAGCGCATCGGGCTGAGGATGAAAATCGCGGGAGGATTCTTCGGGCTCGAGCCGGCGTATTTCCGCATCGGCGTCACCAGCGCCCGCAGCGTCGAGCACGTCCGCCTCGGTAATGCGCGCCGCCGCTTGCGCCGCCGCTCCGCCGGCCTCGACGCCCAGCCAGCGCTGGACGGCCTCAGCGTAATTGCGCTCGAGCACCTCGCAAAGGCGCTCGACCGTCGGCGCCTCGAAGATGACAACCAGCGAGACATGTTCGTTGAGGGCTTCGCGCAGCCGGTTGACGACGCGCAACCCCATCAATGAATCTCCACCGATCTCAAAAAAATTGTCGCGCAGCCCGATCCGCTCGATGCCAAGCACGCGCTGCCAGATTTGCGCGACCTGTTTTTGCACGTCCGTGACCGGTGCGGCGAATTCGCCCGCGGTTTCGGTGCGCGTCTCGGGTGCGGGAAGCGATTTGCGGTCGAGTTTGCCGTTCGGCAGCAGCGGGAGCTCCGGCAGCACCACGAAGGAGGAAGGCACCATCGCCGGCGGCAGCGCTGACGGCCAGTGCCGGCGCGAGCGCCGCGACGGAAAGCGCAGGCGAGGCGGTGGCGACGGGGAGTTTGCCCGAGGCGAAGAGCGTCTTGTAGAACGGCGTGGCCTTGAAGACCTGCTTGTAGTGCCAGGAGGTGAAATCGAACGAATGGATCGGCGCGCCATCGCGCAGGATCGAGCCATGGAGGGCATAATCTCGGTTCAGGCCATTTTCGGCGAGCGCGCTGGTGATCGTCCCCTCGATCACATCCCCCTCGCGCACGTCGAAGCCCGCGGGAAAAACCGGCAGGAACACCGGCAGCCATGAGGCTTGGTGATCGATCGGTATCGAGCACGATGCCCGGCGCCATCTCGATGCGGACCCAAAGCAGGAACCCATGGATGCGCGAGGCCTGCTCGACGATGAGATGAAGCGGGCAGGTGTACCACGGGCGCGGCGCCTGGAAATCGATCTCCTCGAAAAGGCCGATGGTCGAGCGGAGATTCGAACGGCCAACGCCGGTGATCGATAGGCGGAGATCGAATTGGTAACCGGCCTGCGTGAACAGGTTCTCCGTGTAATAGGCGGCCAGCTCGGAGAATTTCGGCTCGCGCATGAAATCCTCCGGCAGCGAAACCGCGGCGGCCAGCGTTTCACAGCGAGCCGGGATCATCGGCGCGCCCGGCTTGAGCAGATGCGCGGCTTTCGCGAGGACCAGGTCCCAGCCCTCGGCGCCGCCGATGTGGCCGATATTTTCCGAAACGCAGATGTCGGCAAGCTCCGGGAAGGCTCGAGCGTCCGCACGTCGCCCTGGATGACCACGATCCGCTCGGTGAGGCGCATTTTTTCGATCAACGCGCGCGCCTGTCCGGCGGCGCTTTCCAGTCAGCTCGATTGCGTAAACCTTGCGGGCGCCGGCCTCCGCGCAGAGCCGCGACAGGATCGCATCCTTGCCGCTGCCTATATCGACCACCACCTTGGCCGCGTACAGTCCGGCCAAACGCCTCGCGGAACCGCTCGTTGCGGGCATGGTCGTTGGTCATTGCGCGGTAGAGCGCCTCGTCGAAGAATTGCTGGCCGCCCGCGCTGGGCGACGAGGGCCAAAGCTCCATCTGGCTCGCGCGGTCCGGCGTCACGTAAGCCACCAACCGTTTCGCGCCCGGCACATCCTCGCGCGCCACGACCGCGCAATCGCGCACGCCTGGCTGGTGCCTCAACGCCGCCTCGATTTCTCGCCGGCTCGATGCGCTGCCCGCGAATCTTCAACTGGTCGTCGGTGCGGCCCAGATATTCGAGTTCGCCCGTGTCATCCCACCGGACAACGTCGCCGGTCTTGTAAAGGCGCTCGCCGTGAAGCTGGACGAAGCTGCGCGCGGTCAGTTCGGGATTGTTCCAATAGCCGCGCCCCAGTTGCGCGCCGGCGATGTACAACTCGCCCGCGCGCGCCCGGCAGCACCAGCGCGCCGCTGGCGTCCAGCACGAGGAGCCGCGTATTCGGCAACCGCGCGTCCAATCGGGATGCTGCGCTCGCCGTTGCGGCAGCGATGAAACACCGTGTCGATGGCGCACTCGGTGGGGCCGTAGAGATTCATCACCTCGCAGCCGGGCAGGCGAGCGAAGAGTTTTTCGCAAAGTTCCGGCGTCAGCGGCTCGCCGCCGCAGAAGAGCCGGCGGAGTGTCGAACGCATTGGGAGAGCGCCGGCTCGTCCGCGAAGAGCGCGGCCATCGAGGGAACCAGTTGCAGAATCGTGATGCCCTCCTGCCGGACCAGCCCGGCCATTTCGCGGCTGTCGCGATGGGCCGCGGGCGGGGCCATGACCAGCCGCGCCCCGGCGGCGAGCGGCGCCCAGAATTCCCAAACCGACGCGTCGAAGGGATCGGCGTTTTTTGCAATACGCGGTCGGCTTCGGTGAGCGGAAATTCCTCCTGCATCCAGAACGTGTGATTGCAAATTGCGCCATGGGAAATCATCGCGCCCTTCGGCGCGCCGGTGCTCCCGGAGGTGTAAAGGATGTAGGCCAGGTGGAAGGCTGCATTTCGAAGGTCGCGGGTTCGCCGCGGAGCCCCCGGCAAGCCGATCCGGCGTGAGGAAGCGCGGCCCGCTCCCCCGCGCCGAAGCGCGCGGCGATGTCATCCGATTGCGATCACGATGGCGCCGCGCAATCGCGCAGCATGAATTGCACGCGCTCCGCGGGTAGCCCGGGTCGATGGGAACGTAAGCCGCCTCCCGCCTTCAACACGGCCAGCAGCGCCACCGGCAAATCGAGCGAACGCTCGAGGCACACCGCCACGGGAATGTCCGGTCGCACGCCGAGCGATCGCAGCGACGCGCGCGATCCGGTTGGCGCGAATCATTCAGTTGGCGTACGTAAGCGACCCGGCTCCGTAAACCGACGGCCACGGCATTCGGCGTACGCGCGGCCTGTTGTTCGACGAGCCGGTGCAGGAGCGCATCGGCGGGATAAGGCCGCGCCGTCTCGTTCCATTCCGATGTGACGAGGGCCTTTTCCGCCGCGCTCAGCAGACTGAGGAGGAGATGGGCGTGGTTGGATTCTGCGCAATCTGCTCGAGGAGAGTGCGGAACTGCGCCAGCCACCGGCGCACCGTCCCCGAATCGAAAATTGCCGAGTAGTCAACTTCGCAGAGCAACCCCGCCTTTGCGTTCCGCGACGTTCATGTATAATTCGAACATCGCAGTAGCCCGGCGGGGCGCGATACGGCTGCGGATCGGTCGCCCAATCGAATTCGACGCCGCCGGCGCTCTTGTGGAACTCGCCGGTCTCGAGATTGAACGTCACGGAGAACAGCGGCGAGCGGCTGAGGTCGCGCGGCAGCCGCAGGCGCTTCACCAGGTCGCCGAAGAAATATTGCTGATGCTCCGAGGCGTCCAGGATCAACGCTTGCTCGCGCGGATCTGGTCGGGAATGGTCGGCGATCGATGCGGCAGCGCAGCGGCATCATGTGCGTGGTATTCGCGAAAAGATGCCGCCCCCCTTCTTCGGTGCGGATTTCCGCGTCCGCGGCGACGCCGATGACGACGTTCGACCTGGCCGGTGAGCCGATGGAGCAGCACGCCGTAAGCGCCAAAGAGCAGCATGAAAAGCGAGCAGCGCTGTTTTGCCGCGGCCGCCTTAATCGATTTCATCAGCGGCTCATCGAGCACGAGGATTTGCCGCCCGCCGCGGAAAGTCTGCATGGCGGGGCGCGGATGATCCACGGGGAGATCGAGCACGGGAACCGAATCCTGGAATTGTGCGAGCCAGAATTGCGTGGATTCCTCCTGGTTCGCGTCCTGCTCCGTGCGCCAGGCGACGAAATCGTGAAGCTGGAGCGCCGGCGGCAGTTGCGGCGTCGATCCGCCGGCAAACGCGTCGTACGCGGCGGCGAGCTCGTCCAGCAACATCGTGTAAGACGGGCCGTTCCCGGTGAGGTGATGGAACGTGAGCAGCAACAGTGCTCGGAGCCCAGCGTGGCCAAGCGAGGCGCGCAACAGCGGCGGATTCGCGAAATCGAACAGCGCCGCCTCGCGCTCGGCGAAAAATCCGCGCATGCCGGCCTCGCGGGTCCCGTTGCGCCCGGTGAAATCGCGCAGATCGAGCTGGATCGGGCACTCGGAAAGAATTTCCTGGAAATCGCCGTCCGGCGAAATCCAGGCGCGCAACCCCTCGTGGCGATCCACGAGGAACTGGAGCGACTGCCGCAGCGCGTCCAGGTCAGCGGGCCGCGCAGCGAGAGGGTATCGACTCGTTATAGACGCGCGAAGCGTTGTCACTGGTATTGACGAGGGTCCAGAGGCCCCGCTCCGCGGAAGGTAGCGGGAGGGTCAACGGCCCCGATGGAACCGCCGGGCTCGCTAGTGACTGA
>CAVWMS010000009.1:0-20714 GCA_963756185.1 uncultured Verrucomicrobiae bacterium | reverse complement strand
TGTCAACGGCTCGTCATCGGCCAGCCCGGGTCGATCGCGACGAATCAGCCCGGCGGGACCAGGTTGACCGGCTTCCCTGTGAGGAATTGCCGGATCGCGCGAACGGTCTGCTCATCGATGCGGGCGACGGCCTCGGCGGAATTGAACGCCGAGTGCGGCGTGAAGATCACATTCGGGCGGTCCAGCAGCCGGCTGTTGCGCATCAGGCCGCGCAATTCCTCCACGCGCTCCCCAAGCGCCACCGTCTCCTCGGGGGAATCGGAGTGGTGGATGTTGCTGATGATTTCCTCGCCAATGATGCGGGTGCTGGGCTGCTGGAGCGCCCGTTCATCCTCGAGGACATCCAGGCCGGCCCCGGAAACCTGCCCGCTCTCGAGCGCCTCGAGCAGCGCATCCGTGTCAACCAGCGCCCCGCGCGCCGTGTTGATGAGCACGACCCCTCGCTTGCAGAGCGCCAGCGTCTCGCGATTGATCAAATGGTGCGTCCGAGGCAGCAGCGGGACGTAGAGCGAGACGACATCCGAGCGCGCCAGCAACTCCTCGAAGCTCACATACTCGAAATCCATCGTCGCCGCGACCAATGGCTGCGTCTTCACGTCGTACGCCAGCACTTCCATCTGGAATCCGCGCGCCATCCTCACCGCGTGCAACCCGATGCGCCCCGTGCCGATGATGCCGAAGGTCTTGTCCTTCAGGTCAAACCCGCGCAGCGCCTGGTAGGAAAAACGACCGCTCGCGTAGGCCGCGATCGACTCGCGCAGCCGCCGCGACAGCGCCAGCAGCAGCGCGAAGGAATGCTCCGCGACCGTGTTTTCGCCATAGCTCGGCACATGGCTCACCCTGATGCCCCGCGCCCGCGCCTCCGCCACCGCGATATGATCCCAGCCGCTCGACCGCGTAACGATCAGCCTGACCTCCGGATGCGCCGCCATGAATTCCGCCGTGACCCGCGAATGCACGAAGACCGATAATATCTGCGTGTCCGCCGGCGCCTCATCCAGGCCCTGGACGAATTTCAACTCGTGCCCGCTGTCGAGGGTCGACTGGAAATATTCCTGCTCGCTGCTCTCGGTTTCGACGAAGCAAATTTTCACGCAGGGCAATCTGACAGAAAAAAATCCAAATCCGAAATTCGAATTTCGAAGGAATTTGACCCACGCCCGCGCGCACTCCTTCGGCGCCGCAAGCCGCAAGCCTTTCGAATTTCGTTTCCCAAATTTCGAATTTTTCCCCTTTTTCCCCTGTCAAAGCCGTCTCCACACATTATCCTGCCCGTTCCATGCGTCTGCTTGACCGTTACGTCCTGCAAAATTTTATCGTGCCGTTCCTCTACTCGACGTGCGGTTTTCTCGCGATCTGGCTCGTGTTCGATCTAAGCGACAATGGGCATGAATTCATCGACGCGCACGTAAGGCTTTCGACGCTCGCTTATTTCTATCTCACCCAGTTTCCGCAAATCCTGGTCATTTGCCTGCCCGTCGGTTTGCTCCTCGCGCTCCTTTATTCGCTCAGCCGCATGTCGCGGTCCAACGAGATCATCTCGATGCTCACCGCCGGCCAGAGCATGACGCGCGTCATCTTTCCACTTTTCATCGCCGGCATTGTCGTCACCTGCGCCAGCCTGGCCCTCAACTACCGGATGGCTCCCCATTCCGACCAGATGCGCAAGATCCTCCTCGACGAGATCGCCAGGGGCAGGCAGCGCAGCGACGAGATTCCTCAGCAGCTTTTCCGCAACCGGCAGGATTACCGGACCTGGTACGTCGAGGCCATCGAGGAAAAAGAGAACACGTTGCGCGGCGTCGATATCACGCAGCAGGACGCCGCGGGCAACATCCTCACCAAATGGTATGCCGACCGCGCCGTCTTCACTCCCGCCGACAAGTCCTGGACCTTTACACGCGGCATGCGGGTCGATTTTGACAAGCAGGGCAACATCATCCACCGGGACCTCAGTTGGATTCGCCGCTCGACGAAGATCACCGGCTGGTCGGAGACGATATGGCGAATCACCAGCACCAATGAAGATCCGCAGGACCTCTCCGTGCCGGAACTCAGGGAGTATCTGACCAACAATGCGGACTTTTCCGAGGCCCGGCTGGCGCCCTTCCGCACGCACGCGCAGTATCGCTGGTCGGTCCCGCTCCAATGCCTGGTCGTCATCTTCATCGCCGCGCCGCTGGGCATCGTCTATTCCAGGCGCGGCGTGCTCGCGGGCGTGGCGAGCTGCGTCTTCATCTTCGCGGCAATGGATTTTAGCGATAAGTTTTTCCTCGCGCTGGGCAAGGGCGACCGCATTCCGGCTTTTGCCGCGGCATGGACCTCGGACATCGTCTTCGCCTTGATCGGCTGTTTTCTGCTCTATCTCCGGTCGAACAACCGGGAACTGCCGAAACTAAGGCTGCCATGGGCGCGATAGGTTGACGTTCCAGCATGCAGACTGACTGGACCATCCAAAGCCGCTCGGGCCATTGCGCCGCCACGGGACGCGAGTTCGCCGACGGCGAATTCTTTTACACCCTGCTCTTTCGCGAGCGCGACGGCTTCCGGCGCGAAGATCTCTCCGAGCAGGCCTGGAGGGAGCGCCAGTCCCTTCCGGGCGCGCTCGAGCCTTACTCCTTCTGGCGCTCGAAGTACGAGCCTCCGCCGCCAGCCGCCCCCGAGCCGTTGAAAAAGGAAACCGCCGAGGATCTGTTGCGCAGCTACATGAGCGAGCGGGACGAAGGCCATGCGAATGCCCGCTACATCCTTGCGGTCATGCTCGAGCGCAAACGGCTGCTCAAACAAATCGAGGCAAAGGACGACCTGCACGGTCGCACGCTGGTCTATGAACACGTAAAAACCGGCGAGGTATTTGTCGTGCCCGACCCGGGCCTTCGGCTGGACCAGCTTGAATCGGTGCAGAACGAGGTTGCCGCCCTGCTCCAATAAGGGCCAGCCCGGAACCCGGCCTTTCCCCTCGGCGCCGGGCATGCTACTATCGCGGTTCGCATGCTTCACTGGTTCCAGGATCGTTTTCCGCTTTACCTCGCGCCCATGGCCGGGGTCACGGACACCGTTTTTCGCAAGCTCTGCAAGGAGCAGGGGGCGGACGTCGTGGTCACGGAATTCGTCTCGGCGGAGGGCATTTTCCGGCGCAACGCACGCACCCTCGAGTATCTCGAATTCGACGACGTCGAGCGGCCCATCGGCATCCAGCTTTTCGGCGGCAACCCCGATCACCTCGCCGAAGCGGCGCGCATGGCGGTCGATTGGAAACAGCCCGATTTCATCGATCTCAATTTCGGCTGCCCGGTCAACAAGGTCGTCTGCAAGAGTGGCGGCTCATCGCTGCTGCGCGATTGCCCGCTGCTCGAGCGCGTGGCGCGCGCAGTGGTGGCCGCCGTGGCCCCGTGCCCGGTCACGGCAAAGATTCGCATCGGCTGGGACAGCCAATCGGTCAACGCGGTCACGACGGCGCGACTCCTCGAGCAGGCCGGCATCCAGGCCATCGCGGTCCATGGCCGCACGCGCGAGCAGGGGTACAGCGGCGAGGCCGACTGGGAGGTCATCGCCCAGGTGGCTGCGGCGGTGAATCTGCCGGTCATCGGCAATGGCGACCTCACCGGCGCCGCGGCCGTGCGCATGCGGCGCGAGCAGACCGGCGTGGCTGGCGTGATGCTGGGCCGCGGCGCCATGTCCGCGCCATGGATTTTCCGCGAGATTCGCGATTATCTCGACACCGGCGTCCTGCCCGCGCCGATGCCGCTGGCGGAGCAGTGGGCCTTCATCCGGCGCCATTGCGCCCTGTCCGTGGCGCACGAGAACGAGCAGCCGCACACGATGGCAGCCATGCGCTCGCGGCTCATGGCTTACTCGCGCGGGATGCCGGCGGCCAAACAATTGCGCGAACAATTCTCCAGCGTCTCGTCGCTCGCCGGGCTCGACGCCATCGCCTCCGCGCACCTCGAAGCCCACGCGGATGCCGGCCTGGCGCTATTGACCTGACCGGCCACAGCCTCCACCTTTTGCCTGTGAATCAACCCGGCGCGGTCAATTTCAAGATCGGAAACGAGAAGCTGGTGAAGCTGACCGAGCAGGCCGGCGCCCGGCTGGCCTCCCTGCTGCGCAAACAGGGGCGCGAATCCGGCGCGCTGCGCGTGGCCGTCATCGGCGGCGGCTGTTCGGGCCTCCAATACAAGATGGACCTCGTGGACGGCCCGGCCAACCGCGACATCATGGTCGAGTCCCAAAGCGTCCGCGTGGTGGTCGACCCGAAGAGCGCCCTCTTCGTCAGCGGCTCGGTGCTCGATTACAGCGACGACCTGCAAAAGGGCGGATTCAAAGTCACCAATCCCAATGCCGCCGCCCATTGCTCGTGCGGGGAAAGCTTCGCCGCCTAGGTTGCGCGGACGGCTCCTGGCGAATGACCAACTGCTTCCGCGTTTTCGATGAGTCGCCGCGCCCGTGGCTGGACGCGGAGGCGCTCAAGGAGAAGTACCACCGCATCACCGCGCAACAGCACCCCGATATCGCGGGCGGATCGACTCAGTTCGCGGAGATCAACCGCGCTTACCAGGTCTTGTCCGATCCGGTGGCCCGCCTTCGGCACCTGCTCGAACTGGAAGCGCCCGAGGCGCTCGCGCGAAAAACGGAAGCGCCCGTTGAAATCGCGGAATATTTCACTTCCATCGCGCACGTGCGCCACGAGGCCGACGCGTTTTTCAAAAAACACGACGCCGCGGCATCGCCCGTGGCGAAGGCATTGCTGGCCGGCGAGCAATACCAAGTGCAGGAGCAACTGGAAGAGATGATCGCGAAACTCCAACAGGAGGAGGAAGAACTCCTCGCCGGCCTGCGCAAGCTGGACGCGCTATGGGATTCGAATCGGTCCGCCGCACTCGATGAGTTGCCGCGCACCTGGCAGTCCCTGGTCTACATCGCGAAATGGCTCGGCATGCTGCGCGAATCATTATTCCGTCTCGCCTCGATGTGAGCGCGAAGGCGTCCACAACTCCACGGTAGGCGCGCACCGCCGCATGTGCCCGATTGCCGCGCGCTCAATCCGCCACAATCTTCGCCGGCGTACCCCACTTGCCCCCGAACACGAAGCTCGACAGTTGCTTCCGCGTCCTCGGCGCCAGCTCCCGCTCCCTCAATGCCCCTTGCAGCATTCCCGGTTCGCCCGGATACCCAATCGCCCAGCCGGCAACCGGCTCGACATTCTCAGGCAGCCCGTAGGTCTCGCGGATTTTCTCGAGCTCGATTCCGCCCATGCCATGCGCCGCAAGCCCCTGCTGAACCGCTTCGAGCACCATGTTCTCGCTCGCCAGCCCCACGTCGTGCACGGCGCATCGGTTCGGTTTGCCGTTTTTGTCGAAAGTCCGCCGCGCAACCGAAATCATCAGCACGGGCGCGGCCTTTGCCCAAGCCTGGTTCCCCTCGACCAGGCAGCCCAGCAGTTTCGCGAACTCCTCGGGGTCTTCCCTTTGCGCGATGATGAAAGACCATGGCTGTTCGTTCGAGGAGGAGGGCGCCCAGCGCGCGGCCTCGAACAAACTCAAAAGTTTTGACGGTTCCACTCCCTTGTCCTGGAACGCCCGCGGACTCCAGCGTTCGCGCATCAATTCATTGATCGGGTGGCCCGCAGCCGCCGGCTTTTTCATCCGCCAATGAAAGCCTTTTCGCGGGCCCCGCTCCAAGCCTATTTTCCGGAGTGCCGCGAACGAAACCAAACATCCTCCACGTCGCCTCGCTCTGCGTCACGCGCGGGCGCACGAGAATTATCGACGGCATTTCCTGGACGGTGCGCAAGGGCGAACATTGGGTCATCCTCGGCGCGAACGGCTCGGGCAAAACGTCGCTGCTCTCCGCGCTCTCGGGTTATCTCACGCCCACCTCGGGCGAAGTCGAGGTCCTCGGGCAGCGCTATGGCTCGAGCGATTGGCGGGAGTTGCGCCGCGCCATCGGCATCGTCTCCTCGTCGGTCCGCCAGATGATGCACGACGACGAACCGGCGCTCGACAGCGTCATCAGCGGCAAGTTCGCGATGATCGATTTTTGGGGGAAAGCCGGCACCGCCGATCGCGGGCGCGCGCTCGACATCCTGGGCCGGATCGAGTGCGCCCACCTGGCCGCGCGGCCATGGCAGGTGCTTTCGCAAGGGGAACGCCAGCGCGTGCTGATTGGCCGCGCGCTCATGGCCAGTCCGCGCCTGCTCATTCTGGATGAGCCGTGCGCCGGCCTGGACCCCGTCGCGCGCGAGCATTTCCTGCGATTCATCCAGCGCCTGGGCCGCCGCCGCAATTCGCCCGCGCTCATCCTCGTCACCCATCACGTCGAGGAGATCATGCCGATCTTCTCCCACGTGCTCTTGCTGAAAACGGGACGCGTCCTCGCCACCGGCCCCCGCGAGAAGGTGCTCGCCCCCCGCCCGCTCGCCGAAACGTTCGGCGCCCCCGTAAAACTGCGGCGGGCAAATGGGAGGTACGGGTTGGCCGTCAAGGTGGCGGGAAGCGCGGTGTGCTAAGGAAAATTCGAAACTCGAAATTCGAAGTGTTTGGCGCGCCAAAGGCGCGCATCCATCGAGGCGGCGCCAGCCGCAAACCCTTCGAATTTCGAATTCCGAATTTCGAATTTCCGCCGCGCCCATGCGGCGGCAGTGCTATATTCTTTGAATTAATCTGCGTCCCCCCGCATCCTAATGAATGTGAAGTTCTTCCCGGCCGCCCTCCTTGCCTCCGCGGCATTGCTCGTCTCCTGCGGGCGCCTGCAGCAGGCCCCCCAGAGCCAGGAAACGCCGGAGCAAACCGAGGAAAAGCTGGCCCAGGAGCAACGGCAATTGCACGAGCAGGAAGCCGCCCTCGATGAACGCCAACGCCTGCTCGATCAGCGCGAACAGCAGTTGAGCGCCGCCACCCCGGCAGCGCCCGTCGCACCGCAATCACCCCCGGCGCAGGAAGCCCCGTCCGCGGAATCACAGAATCCACCCGCCGCCGAAGACGCCTCATACCAATCCTTTTTCGATTATCTTTCCCCTTTCGGCAATTGGATCCAGTTGCCCAATTACGGTTACGTCTGGCAGCCCGCCGCGACCCTCCAGGACCTGAACTGGCGTCCCTATACAATCGGGCGCTGGCTCTACACGAATTTCGGCTGGAGCTGGGCTTCGGATGAGCCCTTCGGCTGGATCACCTATCATTACGGACGCTGGATGCGCACCCGGCAGCTGACTGGGTCTGGGTTCCCGGCGACCAATGGGCGCCGGCCTGGGTCTCGTGGCGCTATGGCAACAACTTCGTCGGCTGGGCGCCGCTTCCGCCCGAGGCGCAATTCGACGGCGCCACCGGCATCCAGCAATGGGCCGATCAGCAGTATGACCTCGGCGCTTCCGATTACGTCTTCGTCCCGGCCAGCGAATTCGCCGACGACAGCATGGCCGACGTCGAAGCTTCCCCCGACCAGGAGGAGCCGATCTACGACGCGAGCACCAACGTCACCAACATCTATTACGATGCCGGTCTGGACGGGATCATCTGCTACGGGCCCAATTACGATTTCATGCGCACAAAAGTGCGCCGGTCGATGTTGCCGGAGCTAGCCATCAGCCGCACCGGTTTCAGGGCAAATGGGCAAAACGGTTCTTTCGTCTCTGGCAATAAACTGCGCGTCACCGCGCCGCGCATCGTCCGCGATCCGCATCCGCCCGCTCCCAGGACCATCGAAGCGCGCGTCGCCGACACGCGCTACATCAGCGCCCCGAACACTCCTCCCGCAACGGGCGCGCCGGCTTATGAGCCGCCGCAGGCGGTGAACACTGCTCCCGCCGGCGGCGGCAGGATGCAATACCCTTCCCAATTCAAACCGGCGCCGGCCCCGCAAACCTACGCAACTCCTGCCAATGGCAACCCGCCGGCCCCGCTTCCGCAGAACAACCCGCCCCAGAATCCATCCACTGCCGATCAGCAAAAGGCGAGCGACCAGGCCGCCGAACTCGAGCGCCAGCGCGAGGAAGAGCAACGCGCCGAGGACGAGCGCCAGGCGGAACAGGCACGCCAGGCCGAGGACGAACGCCGCGCCGAGGAACAAGCCCGCGCCGATGCCGAGCGCGCCGCCGCCGCGCAAGCCGAAGCCGACCGCGCAGCCCGCGAAGAAGCCGCGCGTCAGACCCAGCAACCCCAACCCCAACCGCCCACTGCGCCCGCCAGCACGCAGCCGCCCCTTCCGGGCCGCCCGCAACCCTAAGCTGCCGTTAAGTGCCCCTCATTTCAGCGTCGCGCGCAGTTCCTCCGGATTGGCGATGGGCAGCTTGCAGGCGAAATTCTCGCACACGTAGGCCGCGGCTTTTTCCGAGAGCGCCGGTAACCCGACCCGCTCCGCCAGCCACGCCTGGCCCGGCCCGCCGTCGGCATAGAGCAGCACCGTCTCGGGCGTGGCCATTTCACGCGCCACGCGCGCCAGCGCCTCCGCTTCTTCCGGCGCCCCCGCAATGACGATCTGCCGCGGCGGGCTCACGGAATAAAGCAGCGCCGACAACATCGCAGGCATCGACGTCGGCATTGCGCGCAAATGCCCCGCGAACGCGCGGATGGTCATGAAACCGAGCCCCTCGAACTGCTTCGAATCCAGCATCCGCGCCAGCCGCAACGCGTTGCGCGCCGCCAGCGAGCTGGCCGCCGGCTCCGCCCCGTCGTGATCCTCCTTCATCCGCACCACGATCGACTCATCCCCCGCCCTCGCCGAAAAATAGCCGCCGCTCTCCCCGTCCAGGAACAGCGCATCCAGTTTTTCCTGAAGCTCGACCGCCCATTGCAGCCACGCGATTTCCCCCGTCGCCTCATACAAATCCAACGCTCCACCCGCCATCGCCGCGTAATCCTCCGCAAACCCCTCCGGCCCCTCCCCCTGCCGGTAGCTGCGCAATAACCGCCCCTCCCGCCACATCGATTCCCGCACGAATCGCGCCGCCCGCCGCGCCGCATCGATGTACCCGCTTTCCCCAAGAGCCATCCCCGCGCATGCAAACGCCGAGATCATCATCCCATTCCATGCCGAGACGATCTTGTCATCCAGGTGCGGCCTCGGGCGCTTCTCCCGCAGCGCAAAAAGCTTCGCCCGGCAGCGCGCGAGCGTTTCCGCCACGTCCTTCGCCTCCCTCTTGAACAGCTTCGCCGCCTGCTCATCCGTCAGACGCCGGATTAGCGTATTGAGCCCCACCAGCTCCCCATGCGGATCGCTCCCCTCCGGCGAATTCCCATCCGCTTCGACCCCGTACACCCGCTCGAACATCGCCGCGTCATCCCCCAGCGCCCCGTCGATCTCCTCCTTTTTCCACACATAAAACGCCCCCTCCCCTTTCTCGTCGCTGCCCGGCATCACGCTGTCCGCGTCCTCGGCGGAATAAAAACCGCCCCCCGCATCGCTCAAGTCGCGCCCCACGTAATCCAAAATCCCCCGCACCGTCTCCGCGAACAGCGCCTCGCCGTTGATCTGCCACGCCCGCAGGTACGTCACCGCCAGTTGCGCCTGATCGTACAGCATCTTTTCGTAATGCGGCACGTGCCAGTGCCGGTCCACGGAGTATCGGTGAAACCCGCCGCCGAGATGATCGTGCATCCCGCCCGCGGCCATCTTTCGCAGCGTGTGAAAAACCATCTCCCGCGCCCGCTGCGCATCCGCCCCGGACGGGTCGCGCCGGTACCATGCCAGCAGGAAATCGAGCAGGACCGGCCGCGGAAATTTCGGCGCCCCGCCGAAACCGCCCTCTTCCTCGTCGAACATCTCCCGGGCCTGCTGGAACGCCGCCCGCGCGCTCTCGATGCCCAATTCCCCGCCGCCCTCCTCCCGGCGCCCCGCCGCGTACTCCCGCAACCGCGACGTAACCTCCGCGCCCTGCGCGATCACCCGCGCCCGGTCGGCGCGCCAGATTTCCGCCAGCCGCAGCAGCACCGTCTTGAACCCGGGCCGGCCATAGCGATCCTCGGGCGGAAAATAGGTCCCACCCGCGAAGGGCTCGCGTTCCGGCGTCAGCCACACGCTCATCGGCCAGCCGCCGCTGCCGGTCGTGGCCTGCACAAACGTCATGTAGATCAGGTCCACGTCGGGCCGCTCCTCGCGATCCACCTTGATCGGCACAAAGTTTTCGTTCAGCACCCGCGCCGTCTCCGCGTCCTCGAAGGATTCCCTCTCCATGACGTGGCACCAGTGGCAGGTCGAATACCCGATCGAGAGAAAGATCGGTTTGTCTTCGCGGCGCGCCTTTTCAAATGCCTCCGTGTTCCAAGCGTGCCAGTCCACCGGGTTGTGCGCGTGCTGCAGGAGATAGGGCGATTTCTCGTCGGCGAGGCGGTTGGCATGTTGCGCGGACACGGTATGCAAAGCATTCCCCCATCAGGATGAAATGGGAAGGCAATTGGTTATCGGACGCGCACTGCCGCCCGGCCCGGCCTGCAAGATTGACGCAACCCTTTAATTCGCCAAAATCGCCCCCTTTTAACGATGGATCGCAAAATCGCGCGGCTGCTCATCGCCGCTTCAATCCTCTTCATCGCGGGCTGCGCCTCCGGCCCCGTCGATACCAGCCGCACCTTCCATACGGTGATCGTCGATCCCGGGCATGGAGGCATGGACAGCGGCGTGGCTCGCAATCATCTCCAGGAAAAGAACCTCACGCTCGACACCGCCCTGCGCCTGCGGCCAAAGCTCCAAGCCGCCGGATTCAACGTCGTCATGACGCGGACGACCGACGTCTTCATCCCGCTCGAGAAGCGCGCCGCGATCTCAAACGCCCACTCGCAGGTCTTCTTCATCAGCATCCACTACAACGATTCCCCCAACCGCTCGATCCACGGCGCGACCGTCTATTATTTCATGCCCGCGGCCATCCCCATGGCGCAGGCCATCGTCAACAACCTCGGCGCCATCACCTTCAATCGGGGCATCATGTGGGAGAGGTTCCGCGTGCTGCGAAAAAACCGTTACCCGGCGGTCCTGGTCGAGTGCGGCTTCATCAGCAATCGCGCCGAGGCCGCCCGCTGCGCCACGCCCCAATTCCGCGAGGCCGTGGCAACAAAGATCGCGCAGGCGATCATCCACACCCGCCTGGGCGGCCCCGCGCAATAAACTCGAATTTCGAATTTCGAATTTTCCCCTTCCCCCCTACTCCGTCTCCGCGTCCACCCGCTTCAGCGTCGCCGCCTCGGCCCGATCAATCCTCTCCTTCACGCTCGGATCGATCTCCTCCATCTTCCCGTACAGCGCGCGGTAGTAGCGTTTGAGCGCCGGCTTTGCGTCATCGCCCGTGGCCGTATCGGCCTTCGCCTGCAGCGCCTGCACATGCGGATCCGCGAGCGCCTTGGTCTTCGCCGCGTCGAAATGCGCCGTCTCGTCCGCGTCCTCCTGCTCGGGCGACTTGGTATCGATGGCCGGCGTCGCGGACTGTTCCGGCGACGGGGTCGGCACAAACGGAATCTGCGAAGTCATGCCGCCATTGCCAGGTGTGGGTGTGGACTCTGGAGTCGGCTTCGGCGTCGGCTTGGGCTTGGGCGTTTCCGCCGGCGTCGGTGTCGCTTTCGCCTGCTTCACGGCCGGCGTAGGCTTCGCTTCGGCCGATTTCCCGGCAGGCGTTGGCGACGCGCTGGGCGAAGGCGATGCCGTGCTGGCGGGCCGATGCTTGCGCGCAGCCGGCGTCTCCGTCGCCACGGGGCTGTGCTGATACTTCGGCTTGTGCTGGAAAATCTCTTCGAACCACGGCTTCTTCTCCGGCTTTGCCGATCCCGACGGGCTCGCCGTCGGCTCCGCGTGGCGCCTATGCGGCTCGGCGGTCGGCGAGGGCGATGGTGTGCTGTCGGCGGCTTTCTTTGGCGGCTCGGGGGTCGCCGAAGGCGTGGCGCTCGGCGCCGCCGTGGGCGTCGGCTCGCTGCGATGCTTGCGCGGGGTGGCCGTCGGCGCGGCAGTAGGCGCCGCCGTCCGCCGCGGCTCGGGCGGCCACCAATGCGATTTCTTCGGCTTCGCGGAAGGGCTCGGCGTGGGCGTCGGCGTACTGTGATGGTAATGATGGACCGGGCTCGGGGAAGCGGCGGCCGCCGGAGAATCCGCCGGCGTTGCCGTTGCGTCGGCCGCCGGAGCGGGTGATGGCGCCTGGGCCACAAGGGCGGTCGAGAAGCAAATAAAAGCTGGAAGCGAAACGAGGAAGGTCTTCATCGGGGAATCGGCTACGGCTTGTGGTTTGCCATGTTTTCTGACGAAATCAAACACCCAATAATGATCGCCTCGTCCTGCGCCGCCGGCTCCGGCATCCCCACCCCGTGTGTGCGCATATGCACCATGGATCCCTCCGGCCGCTGCGCCGGCTGCGCCCGCACCCTTACTGAGATCGCCTCCTGGACCAGCCTTTCTGCTTCCGCCCGGCTGCGGATCATGGAAGAATTACCCGCGCGCAAAGCCGCGCCCGCAATCGATTCCTCACCATCGAGCAACAATTGATGAAACGCATCCGCCTCCGGCTCGCGCTCCTTGCCCTTTTTGCCGGCATTTTTCCCTTTTTCCTGCCGCGCCGGCCCCGCATCGCGCGCCGCATCCTCATCCGCGCGGACCGCTCGCACATTTTCCCGTTGGTCAATGACCTGCGCAACTGGCCCCGCTGGACCGCCTGGAACCAGCGGCGCGAAATCGAATACCATTACGAAGGCCCGCCCGCCGGCGCCGGCGCCATGCAGCATTGGCGCAGCCCCAGCCACAGCGGCGTGCTGCACATGACGCAGAGCCACGACAACGAGCGCCTCGCCTACACCATCATGATGGATGACCGCTGGCTGCTCGAGGGCGCCATCTCCCTCGAGGAAGTCGCCCCGCACCAGACCCGCGTCCTCTGGATCGCCCGCTGGCAGAGCTCCGCGTTCCCATGGGCGCGCTACTGCGACCTCATGATGATGTGGTGGATCGGGCGCGATTTTTCCGCCGGCCTCACAAACCTCCGCAGGCTCGCGGAGACGACCGCCCCGGTGCTCGAACCGGTTGGATGAGCGCGAACCTTCGTTGCTGGGCGGAAATCGATCTCTCCGCCATCCGGCACAACGCCGCCGTCGCCGCGCGCCTCGCCGGTCCGGCCGCGGGCATCATGGCCATCGTCAAGGCCAACGCCTACGGTCACGGCCTCGCGGAGGTCACGCAGGCCCTGCGCGACCTCGTTGCCATGTACGGCGTCGCCAATTTCCACGAGGCCGAGGCCGTCCGCGCCGCGCTGGCCGGCGGCAATCAGGGAATCTTCATCCTGGGCCCCGCCCTGCCGGATGAGCGCGCCGCGATTGTCGCCGGAGGCTTCATCCCCGCCGTCTCGACGCTCGAGGAAGCCGCCGCCTACTCGGACTTGGGCCGCGGAAAGCCCGTGCCGATCCACGTGGCCCTCGACACCGGCATGGGCCGCATCGGCGTCACCGAGGCCGAGGCTCCCGGCACCCTGCGGAAAATGCTCGCGCTGCCGGGCATCGAGATCGCCGGCATCGCCACCCATCTCCCGGTCGCCGACGGCGACGAACAATTCACCCGCGACCAACTGGACCGGTTTGAGACGCTCGTCGCCCGGATTCGCGAAATGGGCGTCGACGCGCCGCTCGTTCACTCGCTGAACTCCGCCGGCCTGTTCCGTTTCCCACATCACGCGGCCACGCTCGTCCGCGCCGGGCTCATGCTTTACGGCAGCTCCTCGCTACCCGAGTTCCAGGCCCAACTCCGCCCCGCCATGGCCCTCAAGAGCCGCATCACCCTCGTGCGCGACATGCCCGCCGGCCACGGCATCAGCTACGGGCGCACCTTCATCACCCCGCGCCCCATGCGCGTCGCCACGCTCGCCATCGGCTACGCCGACGGCTACGACCGCCATCTCTCGAACTCCGGCGCCGACGTCCTGATCCGGAGCCACCGCTGCCCGCTCCTGGGCCGCGTCACCATGGACCAGGTCATGGTGGACGTTTCGCACATTGCCGGCGCGGCCATCGGCGACGAGGCGGTCCTCATCGGCTCCTCGGGCGCCGAGCAGATCCTCGCCGGCGAACTCGCGGAAAAAGCCGGCACCATCGCCTGGGAAATCTTCACTTCCATCGGCCCCCGCGTCGCGCGCATCTATGGCAGTGGCGCAGTTTGAACGGCGCGGGTGAAAGTCTCGCGTCACGCCAGCCATCGAGGCAGGCGTTTCCTGTCATGTTTGGAGCCTGGAAGGGACAATTTTCCTCCTGGACCACTAAAGGAAAAACTTTGAGCAAACCCCATGCCGAAGTGTCAGAAATAAGACACTCCATGGAAAATGGTTGTTTTGTGAATCCTGGATGTTTACCCCAATGCGTACTACAATTTGCAAAAAGATTGCGACCACGATGAATCGGAAGACCACCCAACTCAGGACGATCACAGGTTCGTTGCGCCAGGTGCGCTCGAATCAGCCGAGAGTTACGTTGCAGGAAGCCCAGGCACAGGCACTCCGGGTCATGGAGGCAGCGAAGCATTCTCCGCTTCGATTTCGGCCCTCCTCGACTGGGGCATCGCGAAAGAATTGATCCGCGTTGAGGCGGATTTCCCGTTTTTTAACCGGCCACCGGATGCTCACGGCGATGAGCATGAGGCATGGTTCTATGAACCCTTGAATCGCTGGTACAAGGCAACCTATCCGAATCGTTTTGGACTGGCTTGGGGGCGGAGGGTACCGCGACGGCGCGCGAATATCTCTCGCGTCTGATTTTGCAGAACACCTATTTTTTCGATGATATCGAACTCGTTGCGCTCCTGAATTGCGACCGCAGATTGAGGATACTGACCTCGCAGTCCCACATCGCTGGCCGTGCGGCCACCTTTCAAGAAATCCAGGAATGGTTCCACCAACTGGGATTTTGCCGCCTGGAAATCGACCAACGCATCGCCTGGTACCGGAAGGCCGAAAATCTCTTGGTCGCCGATGCCCACGAGGGGAATGTAATTCGGGTCACATCGGGCGAACTTGTTCCAATCGACCTGAACATCCTTCAGCCCAGCGGATCCATTATGGAGTTGGTCGTGGCCATCTGCGAATCGGTGGCCGGAAAATAATTGTCCACGCAAACTCTGCCACCGCCGCATCCATCCCTGAATTGATATTTTCTCTTGGAGCGGGCAGAATGACGCCCCGTCCATGTTTCAAATCGTTTTCAACAAAATCTCCGCCGCGGAGATGGCGCGCCTGCCGCAGGATTTGCAACTGGACCTCCTCTCGGAATTCGAGGTGATGCCCGAGGACATGGACCACCTCGATCCCGCCAAATTCGGCCTCATCGAGCGCGAGGGGAAAAAACTCTACCGCTATCGCACCACGGACTACCGCATCTACTTCGAGCGCAGCCCCGAGGGCATCACCATCCATCGCGTCCTCCACAAGAACACCATCCGCGATTTCCTCTTCCGCACCAAGCTGCCCATGGCCGAGGATGAGCAGCTCGGCAAGGCCAATGATTTCTGGAAGCTGATCGAGGAAGGAAAGGAGGCCCGCCAGCGATGAGACGCACAACCATCCTGTTCATTGCCGCCGCGGTCGCCGCCGCGCACGCCGCCGTCTTCTATTTTCTCGCCGGCACGAACCCGCTGCCGAAAGTCCCCTACGTCCCGCCGGCCGATTTCACCGCCGGCGCCGCAGAATTCACCGATCCCGCGACCCACGAGAAAATGCTCTACCAGGAGTTCACCGTCAGCTCGCGCGTCGCCCCCGGCGTTTCCCCGGCCCAATGACAGACCCCATTGCATCGCTCGTCCTGGACGAGGCGGCGCGGCGGGAGGCTTTTCCCGTTTGCAAGTCGCAGATTTTTGTCGCCCACGCCGGCGTCACCGTGCTGCCGCGCGCCGTCGCCGACGCGGTCATCGAATACACCCGCCGCAGTTGCGAGCGCCATCAGGAGTTCGGCCAGGTCGCCGCCGATATCGACGATTGCCGCCGCGTCTCGGCTGATTTCATCGGCGCGCAGGCCGATGAAATCGCGCTCCTCGGGCCGACCTCGCTCGGCCTGAGCCTCTTTGCCAATGGCCTCGAATGGCGCGACGGCGATGAGCTGCTCTGCTACGCGGACGATTATCCGGCGAACGTTTATCCATGGATGGAACTCGCCCGCCGTGGCGTGAACGTGCGCTACCTGGAACCGGAACGTCCGGGCGAAATCACCCCGCAACTGGTCGAGGCCGCGCTCACCGAACGCACCCGCCTGGTCGCCCTCGCCTCCTGCAATTTCCTGAGCGGTTACCGCATCGACGTTGATGCCATCGGAAGCCTCCTGCGCTCGCGCGGCGTCCTCTTCTCCCTCGACGCCATCCAGACGCTCGGCGCCGCGCCGCTGCGCGTCGATCACGTCGATTTCCTCGCGGCGGACGCCCACAAATGGATGCTCGGGCCCATGGCCATCGGCATCGTCTTTGTCCGGCGTGAACATTTCGAGCGCCTGCGCCCCACGCTCATCGGCGCATGGAACGTCCGTTCGCCCAATTTCATCACCCAGCCCGATATCGCCTTCTACCCCACCGCCCGCCGTTACGAGCCCGGCGTCCTCAACGCCGCCGGCATATACGGGATGCGCGCCGCGCTCGACCTCCTCGCCGCCGCCGGGCTCGACCGCATCCACGCCCGCATCCTTGAACTGAAGCGCGCGCTGACCCAGCCGCTCCTCGCCGCCGGCTTCCAGTTCCTTGGCCCCATCGACGGGCCGGCGGCCTCGCCCATCACCACCTTCCATCATCCGGCCCGCGACGCGGCGGACCTCTTCCGCGCCCTCGAGGAGCGCGACGTTGTCGCCTCGCTCCGTTTTGACCGGGCCGGACGGCGATACATCCGCCTCTCTCCCCACTTCTATAACACGCTGGACGAGATGGCCCGCGTGGTGGAAATTCTCACCCGCGGAATATGAAAACGATTCTCGTTCCGGTCGACTTCTCGGATGTCACCGACAACGTCGTCGAGATGGCCGCCTCGCTGGCCGGCGCCTTCTCCAGCAGCGTGATCCTCGTCCACGTCGCCGAGCCGGAACCGCAATTCGTCGGATACGATCCCGGGCCGCTCAGCGTCCGGGTGGAAGTGGCGCGCGACATCCAGGCCGACCGCCGGCGCCTCGAGGCGCTGAAGCAGAAATTCGGCGTGCCGGACGTGCAGGCATTCGATGTCGAAGGGTCCATTCCCGATGAGATCCTCCGGCTCGCGGGCGAGCACAGGGCCACCCTCATCGTCATCGGTTCTCACGGCCATGGCGCCCTCTATCACCTCCTGGCAGGCAGCGTGACCACGGCCATCCTCAAGCACGCCCGCTGCCCGGTGCTCATCGTCCCGAGCGAGGCCGCCCAGCACGCCGGCGGATAGGCGCGGGTCGGTTTAAGCGACGGCGTGGCATTTATCACAAAAATGCCCCCAAAAGAAAACTCTTGCAATACTCTACTCTTTTAGTATTGATTGCCGGCTTTGCGCCCAGTGTGGCCCGTTCCATCCACCTCCCAACCCATCCCACCCACCTTGCGCTCGATTTCCAAACTCATCCGCCTCGCGATCCTCGGCTCGATCCTGGCCGCCGCGCCCGCTTTTGCCCAATCCGCCGCTGATTTCCAGGCGCTCGAGAAGCAAATCCAGGAGCTCCAGACGAAGGTCGACAAGCTCCAGCAGGAGCAGGCCGACTCGACCATCAACTACAGCGGCAGCGCCGCCAATTCGGCCCAGATCCAGCAGAACAAGATTCTGCTCAGTTCCGGCGTCACGGAGCTGAAGCTCTTTGGCGACCTCCGCTTCCGCTACCAGTACGACCAGTTCCATCCCCTGGTCGATATCCCGCCGCAGCTCACCGACGACCGCAACCGTTATCGCTTCCGGCTCCGCATCGGCGCCGATGTCCAGCTCGGCGATCAATTCTTTGCCGGCGTCACGCTTGCCACCGGCCAGCCTGCCGACAGCAACTCGGTCACCTATACCGAGGGTTACGACAACTACAGCATCTACATCGACAAGGCTTTCGCCGGCTGGACCCCCAACGACTGGCTGAGCGTGATCGTGGGCAAACAGGCGAATCCCTTCTACACAACCGAGCTGGTCTGGGACCCGGCAATCAACCCGACCGGCGTCGTGGAAGAGCTTGACCTATCCAAGGCGTTCATGCCCGACCAGAGCCGGCTTTCGCTCCAGCTCATCTCGCTTCAAGGCGTCTTCGAGAACGGCTCGAACTTCAGCACCGGCGCCGACACCGCCTTCCAGTTCGTCGAGCAACTCAAGGGCACTTACCAGTTCAACAAGGATACGAGCGTCACCTTCGCCCCAGGCTTTATGACTTACACCGCGGCCTCGCTCAGTGGCTTGCAGAATACCGCTCCTTTCAGCAAGCCCAACGACGTCCTGACCGCGCCCCTCGGCGTCCAGACCCAAACCACCACTACCGACACGCAGACCGAGACCATCAAGTATGACTCGACCGGCAAGCCCTCGATCACGTTCACCCCGGTCAACGTCACCACCACCGTCACCACGACCAATCCCGCCACCGGCGCCGTCCGAAACGTCACCACGCAGACCACCAACAACCAGACCCAGGTTACGATTCCCTTCGGCGCCAAGGGCAACACGCTGAAACAGAATGCCAAGCTGGCAAACGATACCTTTGTCAGCACCAAGACGCTGGGCGGCGGCACCACCACGGTCACCAGCCCCACCGGCCAGTCTCCCGCGCAGGAAACCAAGGATCTCTTCCTCATCACCGCCCCCGGCGACGTCTCCTTCAAGATCGGCGGCATCAACACCAAGGTTTACTGGGACTTTGCCTATAACACCGAGGGCCGCGCCCGCGCCGTCAATGAGTACTTCCTCACCAGCCACTCCTCCCAGGATGACTTCGCCTGGCTTGCCGGTGTCCAGTTCGGAAAAAATGAACACGCCGGCGACTGGTCCTTCTTCGCCAATTACCGCCAGGTCGGCATGGATTCCATCGATCCCAACCTCAACAACCCCTACTTCGCCATCGGCGACCTCAACTCCGAGGGCCCAAACGTCGGTTTTGCTTATAACCTCACCGACGCTCTCGTCGGCGCGCTGACTTACTATCATTCCGATCTCCTCCGCCACGGCATCCTCGGCGGCGAGGCGACCGGCGGCGCGGATCTCGGCAACGCCAAGTCCACCGACGTCGTCCAGGTCGATTTGAACCTGAAATTCTAGCGCAGTGAGTCACTGAATAGGTCCCATTAGTCCCATAGGCCCCATTGGTCCCATTCCCTCACCACCCTGGCTGAATTACTCATTGATAAAGTGGACTTGCTGATTGAAAAAAGCGCCCCGCCTCCCGCGGACCTGAATTCAACCGGCAATTCCTCCATGCCCCGCTCGATCAAGGAGCTTCTCCTCCCTCTCTTCATCCAGGTCGGCGCCTCCGATACCCTCCGCGCCGATTCGCTCGGCTTCTGGCGCTCGGGTGAAGATCGGTTCTGGCTGCCGCGCTTCGTCTTCCAGCGCACCTCGTCGTCAAGTCGCGCATCAAGGTTGGCCTCTTCGCAGGCATCCATGGCGACGAGCCGGCCGGCATCCTCGGTCTGATCGACTTCGTCCGGCGCCTCGACGCCAATCCGCTGCTCGGTAAGGAATTCCAGCTCTGGATTTATCCCCTCTGCAACCCCTCGGGTTACATCGACAATACCCGCCACGCCCGCAGCGGCCTGGACCTGAACCGCCATTTCTGGCGCGATTGCCCGGAGCCCGAGATCCAGTTGCTCGAAGCCGAGCTTCGCAGCCAGGCGTTCAACGGCATCATCTCGCTCCACTCCGACGATACCAGCGATGGCATGTACGGCTTCGTCCGCGGCCACACGCTCACCAAGCACCTCATGGAGCCCGCCCTTGCCGCCGCCGAGGCCGCTCTGCCGCGCAACAAGCGCAGCCTCATCGACGGCTTTCACGCCGTCGAAGGCATCATCCACTCCGGCTACGGCGGCATCCTCTCGGCCCCGCCCGATTCATTGCCCGAGCCCTTCGAAATCGTCATCGAGACCCCGCAGCACGCGCCGATGGACCTTCAGCGCCAGGCCTTCGTCCTCGCCCTGGAATCGATCTTCGCCCAATACCGCGAATTCATCTCCTACGCGGCTGATATCTGACCCGCGCCCAAGGGAACTTTGGCTTGCCGCGAGGCGGCCTTGCTCTACCTTACTGGTTCCGTAGAGTTTAACCCATGAAGATTTCCAAACGCGGCGAATACGCCCTGCGCGCACTCATCGATATTGGCATCGCGAAGGAACTCGGGCGCGACCTGGTCCAGATTGGCGAATTGGCCTCCCAGGAGCGTCTCCCGGTCAAGTTCCTCGAGCAAATCCTCACCCAGCTCAAGGAAGGCGGCTACGTGGACAGCAAGCGTGGAAAATATGGCGGTTATTACCTCAAAATGCAGCCGGACCGCATCCGCTTCGGCAGTGTCATCCGCCTCATCGACGGCCCCCTTGCCCCCATCGCCTGCGTCAGCCAGACCGCCTACGAGCCCTGCACCTGCCCCGACGAAGAGCATTGCGGCCTCCACATGCTCATGCTCGATGTCCGAAACTCGATCGCCAACATCCTCGACCGCTACACCCTCGCCGACACCGTGGAAATCACCCTCCGCAAGATGCGCCGCGACCGGGTCCCGCTGCCTTTCCTGGGCGTCATTCACGTTCCCGTTCCCATGCCGATGCCGGAGAAAAAGGGCTCCCGCCAAAAGGCCACTCGAGCGGAAAAG
>CAVWMS010000008.1:0-228881 GCA_963756185.1 uncultured Verrucomicrobiae bacterium | reverse complement strand
CCAGCCAAAATGGAAACTTGGCGCCATCTCGCTCGCCCTCGTTCTTCTCGTCCTCGCCGTCTTCGGGCAGACGGTCCGCTTCGATTTCGTCAATTTTGACGATGCCGACTACGTCTATGAGAACTCGATAGTTTCGAAGGGACTCTCAACGGCGGGTGTTGGATGGGCATTCACGCACATAGTCGTTGGACACTGGCAGCCTTTGACCGTGATGTTCCACATGCTGGATTGTCAGATTTATGGTTTGTGGGCCGGCGGGCACCACCTTACCAACGTCATTCTCCACGCCGCTTGCGCCGTCCTCCTGTTCCTCCTGTTGCTGGAAATGACGGGTGCCTTTTGGCGTAGCGCATTTGTGGCTGCCGTGTTTGCAATTCATCCGCTTCGGGTTGAGTCAGTCGCCTGGATTTCCGAGAGCAAAGACGTTCTAAGTGGGGTATTTTTCATGCTGACCCTTTGGGCCTATGTTCGGTATATACGGCAGCCGGAATCCAAGGCTCGCTACGCATTGGTTCTGCTTTGGTTTGCCCTCGGGCTCATGAGCAAGCCCATGCTTGTGACGGTGCCTTGCCTGCTGCTTCTTTTGGATTACTGGCCGCTTGGGCGGCTGCGGAGCTTATCCCAGTTCCCGGGAGTGCTGCGGGAGAAGATACCCCTCTTTATCCTTTGCGCCCTTTCTTGCGCCGCGACTGTTTTTGCGCTTCGGGTGGCCCCCCGCAATTCTTCACTTTCGACCTATCCCGCGAATGCCCCTATTGCTTATGTGGCCTATATCGGAAAGCTGGTTTATCCCAGCCATTTGGCGGCGTTATATCCAATTCCGAAGGAGGGATGGCAGGGATGGCAAGTGTTCGACGCGAGCTTGATTTTCGTGGCGTTGACTGCGGGTGCCTGGCTTCTGCGCCGCAAAAAGCCGTATTTGCTAGCAGGATGGCTCTGGTACATCGGAATGCTCGTGCCGGTGATCGGAATTTTGCAAACCGGAGATCAGGCCTATGCGGATCGGTACACTTATTTGCCCCAGATTGGCCTTTGCCTCGCGGGAACCTGGCTGGCTACAGATTGGGCCGCGCAGCGGCCATTTCGCCGTACAATCCTAGCGGGCGCCGCCGTGGCAATTCTTTGCGCCCTGCTGGTTGTCGCCCGCCGCCAGACCAGTTATTGGCGCGATAGCGCTACACTCTGGACTCATACACTTGCGGTCACCGACGACAATTTTATTGCCCACACAGACCTCGGTGATGCCCTGCTCCGGGCCGGGCGAACCGAGGAGGCCATCGCCCAGTTTCGCGAAGCCTTGCTGATCAATCCTGCTCATCCGGAAGCGCACGCTGACCTTGGCAATGCCCTATTGCAGCAAGGGCATGCCGACGAAGCCATCGCCGAGTTTCGCGCCGCATTGCAGGCCAATCCCGACTATGTGGTCGCCCGCAACAACCTTGGCAATGCCATGCTGCAAAAGGGGCAAGTCGAAGAGGCGATCGCTCAATTCCGCACGGTTCTTGAGGCCGATCCCACTTCCGCCGAGGTTCAAAATAACCTAGGGAACGCTCTGCTTCAGCAAGGGCGGACCGAGGACGCTGTGGCGGAGTATCGCGAAGCCTTGAAGACCGAACCATGGGTCGCAGAGCCCTATTATAACCTTGGAAATGCATTTCTGCAGCAGGGACGGATTGACGATGCGATCTCTGAATTTCGCGATGCTCTGCGGATCGATCCGGGCTATAAGGTGGCGCGGTTTCACCTTGGCGTGGCTCTTTCCCAGAAGGGTGAAGTGAATGAAGCGATTGCCCAATTCAGGGCCTTGTTACAGGCCAACCCGCAGAATGCCGTCGCGTATTACGATCTGGGGAATGCTTTGCTTCAGCGGGGCGATATTGCCGGGGCGGTGGCGCAATATCGGGAGGCGGTGCGATTGGACCGCAATTATGTTGACGCTTTTGATAACCTCGGGATTAGTCTCTTCCAGCAGGGGCAAACGGCCGACGCGATTGCAAGTCTGGAGCAGGCGCTCGCCATTGAGCCTGGCAATGTCGACGTGGAGGGCAACCTTGCATGGGTTCTGGCCACGGCTCCGCAGCCGGCTCTTCGCGACGGGCGCAAGGCGCTCGAACTCGCCACAAAGGCAAATCGGGCGCTGGGTGGCAATAATCCCAACGTCCTCCGAACGCTTGCGGCGGCGTATGCTCAGGCAGGTGATTCTCGCAGCGCCATCGAAGCGGCTCAACGGGCGCTGCAGTTCTGTGGCTCGAACGCCGCGCTTGCAGGCACACTTCAAGCGGAGATCAAACTTTACGAAACGGGGGGCTTTTTCAAATGAGATCTCCTCAGAGTTTCTCCGATGAATAGGAGAATGGGGTCAGTCAACATATCTTGACAAGACCACGCCGAGGAGAATGGGGTCAGTCAACATATCTTGACAAGACCACGCCGGGCGGCCATTCTCCGCCGCCATGCCCCGCAGCGTTCGATTGCAATGGCCCGGAGCCCACTACCACGTCATGGCGCGCGGCAATCGCCGCCAGCCCATCTTTTTGGATGACGATGACCGGCGCTTCTTCCTCAACACCCTGAGCCAGGCCTGCGGGCGCACGGGATGGCGCGTCCACGCCTGGGTCCTGATGGGCAACCATTACCATTTGCTCATCCAGACCCCGGAGCCCAATCTCGTCGAGGGCATGAAATGGCTCCAGAACACCTACACCCGCCGCTTCAACACCCGCCACCGCCTCTGGGGTCGTCTCTTTGGCGACCGCTACAAAGCCGTCCCAGTCGAAGAAGGCTCCGACTTCTACTATGGCAGCCTCGTCGATTACATTCACCTCAACCCCGTGCGGGCGGGCCTCGCCGAGCCTGGCCGCGGCAAAGGCATCCTCGGCTACCGCTGGAGCAGCCTCGCCTCAGGCTACGCTCTGCCCCCGCGCAAACGAGCCCCGTGGCTGGCCGCCGCGCAAGGCCTCGGCCTGATGAATTACGCCGACACCGCCGCAGGCCGCCGGCGCTACCTGGATCAACTGGAAAAGCGAGCCCGCGCCGAGCCCCGCACCCGCTGCGGCGTGCCCCGGCCGCCCAGCGACGATGGGCGAGCCAGCCATCTGCGGCGTGGCTGGTATTGGGGCGGCCAGCTCTTCGAAGAGAAACTACACGCCTTGCTTGAACGCCATCCCACAGCCGGCACAAACCGCACCTACCGCTCCTCCGCCCAGCATAAAGAGCATGGTGAGCGCGTCGCACGCCTCCTTTTGGAGGAAGGTTTGCGCCGGCACGCCCTGACCCCCGCAGACCTCGAGAGCCTGCCCGGCGCCGACCCTGGCAAAGTGGAAATCGCCTGCCGGCTATGGGAAAACACCGCCGTGAGCCAATCCTGGATCGCTGACCATCTGAAGATGAAAAGCGCCGCCAACGTGAGCCAAATCCTCCGCCGAGCCACGCGCCAATCCTCAGCTTATGTCAAGATATGTTGACTGACCCCATTCTCCTGATATTGGGGCGCCGCCATCAGCCGGGGACGATACGGACGACGGTATTCTCGTACTTCTTCAGCATCGCCGCGTAGCCGACCGGATCATTTTCGCGCATCTCGACCACCTCCCTGACTGCTTCGCGAATATTCTTCAGCGGCACAGTGGTCCGAAGATTTTTTGGGCGGATGATTGGACGATAGCCATTGGCTGAAACTTTGGCTGGCATGGGGGGAATATACAGGACGGGTCCAGGGTTGTCACTCGTTTCGACGGCAGCGGCTCAAAACGGTACGTCAACGAAAGGTAGGAATGCTATCCGAGGTTTGCGGCGTGGTATAGCTCGGCGTAGGCGCCGTTGCGGGCGACTAATTCGGGGCCGGCGCCTACTTCGGCGATGCGGCCGTGGCGCATTACGACGATCTTGGCCACGCCGTGGACGGTGGCGATGCGATGCGTGATGAGGAGGGTTGTGCGGCCTTTCATCAGCTCGTTGATGGTTTCCATGATCGCGGCCTCGGTCGTGGAGTCGAGCGCGCTGGTCGGTTCGTCCAGCAGGAGGATTGGCGCGTTCTTCAGAAAGGCGCGAGCGATGCCGATGCGCTGACGCTGGCCGACGCTCAAATGGCCGCCGCGCTCGCCGACCTGGGCGGAGTAACCGCCCTTCATCTGCATGATGAAGTCGTGGGCCTGGGCGCGCCGCGCGGCCTCGATGATTTCCTCCTCGGTTGCCTCGGGCTTTCCGTAGGCGATGTTCTCGCGGATGGTCGTGGAGAAGAGCAGCGTGTCCTGGAGCACGATGGAGATTTGGCGGCGCAATGATTTTTTGGTGATGGCGCGCAGGTCCTGGCCGTCGAGCAGGACGCGGCCCGCGGGTGGGATCGTAAAAACGCGGGGCGAGCGAAAGCAGGGTGCTCTTTCCCGCGCCCGTGCCGCCGACAAACCCCACCGTCTGGCCCGAACCGACATCGAGGTTGATATCCTGAAGGATGAGCCGCGAGGAGTCGTAACCGAAATCGACGTTTTCAAAAACGAGCTGGCCGCGAGTGCCGGTGATCTCCTTCGCATCCGGCGAGTCCTGCACGTTATCCTCATGGTCGAGCACCTCGAAGCAGCGTTGGGCGCCCGCGGCGGCGCCCTCGAGCGCCCAGGTGGTGTAAGTGAGGGCCTCGAGCGGCTGGTAGAGCATGAGCAGATAGGTCGAGAGAACCAGCAGCGTGCCGAGGGAGAGCTGCGAATCGAGGACGTGCAGCGAGCCGAGCCAGTACATCGCGGCCGTGCCCAGGGCCATGAGGGTGCCGATGATGAGCGAGCTTTTCATCTGCGTGCCGGTGAAGCGCATGTTCGCGTCGAGCGAATGGCGGGCGCGCACGCCGAATTGCGCCACCTCGTAGTCCTCGCGCCCGAAGGCGTGGACCATCCGGATCGAGCTGAGCCCCTCCTGCGCCACGGCCAGCACGTCGCTCTCGCGCTCCTGGATGGTGGTCGACTCGCCGCGGATGCGCCGCGCGAAAATATAAATGGCGAGGACCACCAGCGGCATGACGCCGAGCGCCACGAGCGTCAATTCCCAGTCGAGCGGCCACATGAGCAGCAGTGTGCTGACGATGGTGATGAGCGAGCTGAAAATGAAGGTGCCCTTGCTGTAAATGCTCTGGATGGCCTGGGAATCGTAGGCGACGCGGAAGCTCGAGTCGGCGCTGCGGCGGGCGTCGTGGTATTTGAGCGGCAGCGCCTGGAGGCAGGCGTACAATTCCGTGCGCAACTTGAGCAGCGATTGCAGGCCCACGCGGACGAAAATCAAGTTCGTGACGAGGCTCAGCAGGCCGCTCAGTAAATTGATGACCACAATCGCCAGGCAGAGGCAGAGGATCATCCGCGGCTCGGACATCGGGCCGAACCAACGGGCAAGCTCCGGGCCGACGGGCCGCCCGAGGATGTGGGGCGTCAGGATCTGGTCGATGATGAGCTTGAACGGCCAGGGCTTCAGCAGGTTGAACCCGATGCCGGCCAGTGTCAGTACCGCGCCGAGGAGGGTTTGCGGCAGGAAGGGCCGGAAATATCGCAGGGCTCGGCGGTATACGGACATCGGTGTTAGCGAATACGGAAACGGGCGGGAATGCAAGGGGAGCGGGAGGGGTGCGGGGCGCCTCGAAGCCGGGGGCTACGCGCAAGTACTGAGACCCGGAAGCCCGCGGCTTCCGAAACCATCCTTTGTAAAGGAGGTGCCATGAAAAACAGCATTATCAAAACCATCGCCATCATGTTGGTCGTGGCGGGCAGCGCCGCTTACGCCGATCCATCCGCTTCGTCGGGTCAGCCCACGACCGTGCAAAAGGTCGAGAACGGGACTTCCCGCGTCGCAACGGAGACGTACAGGGGCGGGAAGAGAATCGCCCGGGAGACGTGGAGCGGCAGCAAGAGCTTTGCCGGCAGGACCTGGATTGGGGTCAAAACGGTCGCGTGGGCGATCGTCGATTCGCCCATGATGGCCTACGATGCCATCCGCGGCGAGCCGCTGCCCCATCAGCAGATGGCCCTGACGGGCCACGGCGTGAAGAAGCCGCAATCGCAGACCACCGGCTCGAATACGTCCCAGATGTAGAGCCGGCGGCATGAAAAGCGCCTGCAACGGGCGCTTTTCTTTTTTGCAATGCGATTCTAAGTTGCCGGGAGCATGTCCCCTGATCCGAGCCGGCCGAGCCGCTTCAAATGGCCCGCCGTCAAATGGCGGTCCGTTCTCGTCGTCCTGCGCAACAAGCTGATTGCGGGCATCGTCGCGGCCATTCCGCTGATCGTCACCTTCGACGTGCTGAGGATCGTTTACAGCGTCATCGACGGCATCAGCGGGCCGGCGCTCGAAAGAATCTTTGGGCCGATACCCGGGCTCGGTTTCGCCGTGACGCTGGTGATGCTGATGGGCCTGGGCTTCATGGCCACCAACGTGCTGGGGCAGCGGATGCTGCTCTGGTTTGAAAAACTGGTGCTGCGAATCCCGCTGGCCGCCACGGTGTATGCCGGGGTCAAACAGATCATCGATTCGGTGAAGGCATTCAACAGCGGCTCGCAATTCAAGCGCGTGGCGTACGTCGAATACCCGAGCCCCGGGTGCAAGCTGATCGGGTTCGTGACCGGCCAGTTCTACGACGAGCGGCTGAAGATGGAGATGACCAGCGTCGTGATTCCCACCGCGCCGAATCCGATGACCGGCCTGGTCATTGTCGTGGAATCGTCGCGAGTGATGGACAGTTCCCTTACAGTCGAGGAAGCCACCAAGCTGATCGTATCCGCCGGCCTCGTGGTGCCGCGCAAAAAAGAGATCACCGAGGCGCCGTTGCCGTCGACCGGGGCTTACCCGGTTCCCGATGCCGTGGCGCTGGCGGTTTCGCGGGAGATGAAGAATTAGAGGGCTGGGGCGGTTTAGAAAATGGTGTGGCCGTGGATTTCCGGGAGGCGCCGGCGAGTTCAAGTGAAAGTTAAGGAGTAAGTGCGAGTACACGCTGGCGCGCGGGTGGGGCGGCGGCGGTTGCAGAACCGATGCCTTTTAGGTCGCCGCGGAACCTTGTTGCCTGGGGAGGGTTGTGTCGAGGGCTCCGCCGAGGATTTGGGCGAGCATGGCGGAGGTGTATGGCTTGGGCAGGTAATTGACGCCCTCTTCCAAGGCCAGGTTGCCGTCGAACAATTCGGGGCTGTAGCCGCTGGTGTAGATGACTTTCAGGTCGGGGTTTTCCGCGACCAGGCGCCGGGCGAGTTCGCGGCCCGATATGCCGCGCGGCATCACCATGTCGGTCAGCAGCAGGACGATTTCCCTGCCATGTTGATGAGCCAGCGCCAATGCTTCCTCGCCGTCGCCGGCCTCGATGACGCGGTATTTATGGTAGACCAGGATTTCCTTCACCAGGCCGCGCACGGACGGGTCGTCCTCGACTACCAGGACCGTCCGCCCCTCTCCATGCCGCTGATTCTGGGAAAAATTGACCACGTGCAAATCCGGCTCAGCGGCCACGGTGCAGACGGGCAGGTAAATCTTGAAGGTTGAACCCCGGCCGGGCTCGCTCTCGACCTCGATCCATCCGTCGTGCTGCTTGACGATTCCATAGACGGTGGCGAGGCCCATGCCCGTGCCTTTGCCGACCTCCTTGGTGGTGAAGAAGGGCTCGAAGATGCGGGTCCGCGTTTGCAAGTCCATGCCGATGCCCGTGTCGCCGACGCTCAGGCAGACGTAATGGCCGGCAATTGCCTCGGGCACCGCGCCCAGATGGGCGTCGTCGACGTTTACATCGCGGGTGCGCACGGTGAGCACGCCGCCTGAGGGCATGGCGTCGCGCGCGTTGACGGAGAGATTGAGGACGATTTGCTCCATGTTGCAATCGTCGGCGAAGACGGCGGACAATTCGGATGCGAAATCGGTGACGAGGCGGATGTGCTCGCCGATGAGCCGCGGCAGGACGGTGGAGATCTGGCGGACGAGGCCGTTGAGGTCGAGCCGCCTCTGTTTCATCACCTGCTTGCGGCTGAAGGCGAGGAGCTGGCGGGTGAGATTGGCGGCGCGCTCCGCGGCGGAGCCGATGTGCTCGAAGGAATCGACGACCTCGGGGTCCAGCTCGGCCGTCGAGAGCTGGAGACTGGCGTGGCCCTGGATGATGGTCAGGATGTTATTGAAATCGTGGGCGACGCCCGCGGCCAGTTGGCCGACGGCCTCCATTTTTTGCGCCTGGCGCAGTTCCGCCTCGAGCTTGCGCTTTTCGGTGAAGTCCTCGGCGATCATGAGCACGTGGGCCTGGCCTGCGAGGGAGAATTGTTCGAGGGAGATGAGCGCCTGGCGCAATTCGCCCGCTTTCGAGATCACCTGGCATTCGATGTTGCGTACGCTTTTTTGTGCGCGGAGCAGCGGCCAGACGCGGGTTTCGAGGTCCGCGCAGAGGTTCAATTCTCCGGCCGTGCGTCCCATGATGTGCTCGCGGGTGTAACCGGTCATGACGTGGAATGCCTCGTTGGCGTCGGCGAAGCGGCCTTCATCGAGCGTCTGGATGGCCATCGGGATGGGGCTGGCGTGAAAAGCCTTCGAGAACCGCTCCTCGGAGCTGCGCAGCCGGTTGTGCGCGGTTTGCAATTCCTCGGTGCGCTGGCGCACCATCACGTCCATTTCCTCGATGCGCAGCGCCGCCTGCCTGGTGACCTGCCATTTCTTGGTCAGCGCGTGGGCCAGTTGGAGCACCTCGACGTTGTCGAATGGTTTCTTGAGGATCAGCAGATTGTCCGAGCGGCCGAACCGCTGGATCATGTCATCCCAGGAGTAATCCGAGTAAGCGGTGCAAATGACGATCTGGAGGTCCGGCTGCGTTTCCCACATGCGCGCCACCGTCTCGATGCCGTCCCAGCCGGGCGGCATGCGCACGTCGACAAAGGCCATGGCGTAGGGCTGGCCCGCATCGATGGCCTGCTTGACCATCGCCAGGCCTTCGCGGCCCTGCATCGCGGAGTCGATCTGGAATTCCTGGACCCCGCTCGGTCCGCCTTTGGCGTCGCCAAAGAGGATCGCCTCGGCGGAGTCGAGATGCTCGCTGCGGCTCGCGCCTTCGTGGAGGATTTTCTTGAAGTCGACGTGGATGGCGAGGTTGTCGTCCACGAGGAGGATTCGGTTGTTGATCTTGGAGTTCATGTCGGAAGGGTTTCGGCTATTGGAAGATCGAGAATAAAAGTTGCGCCGCGGCCCGGGCCTTCGCTTTCGGCGGCGAGGATTCCACCCATTTCCCGTGCCGCCAGGGCGCCGCTGTGGAGCCCGAAGCCGTGCCCGTCGTTCTTGGTGGTGAAGCCGTGGGAGAAAATCCGCGTCAGGTTTTCCTGCGGGATGCCGCAGCCGGTGTCGCGGACGGTCATGCGGACCATCGTTTCGCCCAATTGGTGGATGCGCAGATCGAGCCGGCGCTCGGGGCAGCCCTCCATGGCGTACTTCGCGTTGCGAATGAGGTTGACCAGGATTTGCAACACCTTGTGCTTGTCCACGCGAACGTTGGGCACGCTCTCGTAATTGCGAACCACGCGCACGCGGTGGCGCTCGAAAGCGGCGGCGTTCATCTGGACGGCATCCTCAACCAGCTTCTCGAGCGGGAGCGACTCGGTGAAGCCGGAGACCCGCGCGTAGTTTTGCTGCATGGCGACGATTTCCTTGATGTGCTCGACGTTTTTGACCAGCAGCTCGAGTTCGGCGGTCATCTCGGCGTGCTCGGCGGAGAGATGTTTGCCCAATTCGGCGAGGTAGGAGGGGAGCATCCGGCCTTTCTCATCCTGCGTAAGCCAGACCGCCAGGTCGCCGTTCTTGTCGAGCAGCAGTTCGGCGGCGCGCGCGACGTTTGGGGCCTTGGATTTGCGCAGCCGGTCGGCAAGCAGCGTCGAGGAGACGTTCACGCTGTTGAGGACGTTGCCGACGTTGTGCAGCACGCCGGTGGCAACCTCGGCCATGCCGGCGTGGCGGGAGGCTTCGACGAGCTGGTTGTGCAGGATCTCGACTTCCTCCTCGGCGCGTTTGCGCTCGGCGATCTCATGCCGAAGCTCCTTGACCTGGTGCTCGAGCGTGTCCTGGACCGCTTGCAGCGTGGCGTCCTGTCCCTGGATTTGCTCGAGCATGTGATTGAAGGTGTCGGTAAAGGCGCCGATCTCGTCGGCCTCGACCTTCTCGGCGCGCAGCGAGTAATCGGTCTTCGCGGCGATGACGCGGGCGGTTTCTGCCAGCTTCTGGATCGGCACGGAAATCACGCGCTGGAGTTGCGAGGAAATGGCGAATGCGATGCCGGAGGAAAGGGCCAGCACCGCGGCGAGGGCGACGAGGTAGAGATGCAGCAGCTCTCCGTAAACCTGCCCGTAGCCGGCGCGCAGGTAGAGCGTCGCGATCTTTTCATTGTCGAGCACGATCTCCTGCGTCTGCAGGGCATCGCCGCCCACGAATCGAAAGCCGTTTTGGGCAGGGTAATCGCCGACCGCGACCGCGCCCGGGTCTGCGCCAAAGGAGGCGAGGGTACGGCCATTGGGCAGGAGAATGAATGCGCCCTCGATCTCCTGCTTCGCGCTCAAGTGACCGAGGATGTCACGGGCGTCGTCCGAATCTTTGAACGTGACCGAGGCGGTGCTGCTGGTGGCGATGACCTGTGCCAGCGAGGTTAGGTCGCGCATAAAACCTTGCCGGAAGGTGTAAACCTGGAAGGCGAAGAGCGCCGCGCTGGCCGCCAGCAGCGCCGCGGTCGAGGAGACGAGCACGACCAGCGTCAGCTTTCGCCCAATGGGGATGTTGCGTGGGAAGAGAATCATCGGACGGCCAGTTGTTGGAGTTTTGAGCTGATCCGCAGCCCGGCGTGGCGCGCCGCGGCGTCGTTGATCTGGAATCGCACGGTATTGCCGTCCATGACGAAATTGATCATGCCGCCGCGGGAGATGAACTTGTCGTTATCGCCCACGGTCAGGACGTTGTCTCCGTGGACCTCGCCCAGGATCGGCCCGAGGCGCGAGACCTCCGAACGGCAGACGAAAAGGATGTGGCATTTGCGCAGCTCCTCCATGCTGCCGATGTGGCGGACGATCACGGTGCGGTCGTTGACCCGCTTGTCCTGGACGATCTCGTCGAGCAAGCCGCCGAAGGGATCCTCCCCCACGATGCCGATGACCAGGGGCGAGTCTGGTTCGGTGAATTTGCGCGAGGGCCAGTCGACGAATTTCGCAAAGCTAAAAAGGTAGGTCGCCTTCGTCTGGTACTCGTCGCCCTCCTGGATGTCGCCATCATCCGGCGCGGCCATGGCCGAGGCCAGCGGGGCGGCCAGGAGCAGCGCGCCGATGGCCAATAGGGCGCACGAGCGGATGATACGGCGGCTCATGAATGCTGGCGCGGGGGGGCTGTGGGCCGGGAGGGGAAAGCCGGCGCCGGTATACGTAAAATAACTTGGTTTGCGGGGCGAGCCGATTTGGGCATGCGGCATCTTTCATCCGGTGTTTCCGGCATCCGGCAGCGGCGAGGCTGAAAGAAGGGCAACTGCATGCGGCTTCGCAATTTCTACATGAAATCTGGGAGCAGGAATCGAGCCCCTCTCAAATCTGGGTACGTAAAATTGCCCCTTCCATGGCATCGGCGGATTCCCTATGGAATGGTGCCCCATGGTCGTTGCCGAAAAGCTGACGAAAATCTATCGCACTTACCGCAAGGAGCCGGGGCTCTGGGGGGCGGTCAAGGGCCTGGCGGCGCGCAGGTATGACGAGACCCGGGCCGCGGACGGGGTCAGCTTCAATATCGAGGAGGGGGAATTCGTCGGTTTCCTGGGGCCGAACGGCGCGGGCAAGACGACGGTTTTGAAGATGCTCTCCGGTCTGCTGAATCCCACCAGCGGGAAGGCCACCGTGCTCGGTTTCACACCCTGGGAGCGCAAAGATGAGATGAAGCGGCAATTTGCCCTGCTGATGGGGCAGAAAAACGCCCTCTGGTGGGATTTGCCGGCGCGGGAATCGCTCGAGCTGAACCGGGCGATTTACGGGATCGAGCGGGCGCAATTCGAGCGGATCGTGGGGGGAATGTCCGAACTGCTGGAGGTGACCGACAAGTTGAACGTGATGGTGCGGGAACTATCGCTGGGCGAGCGAATGAAGATGGAACTGATCGCCGCGCTGCTGCACAGCCCGCGCGTGCTTTTCCTGGATGAACCGACCATCGGACTGGACGTGACCAGCCAGAAAAAAGTGCGCGATTTCCTGCGGCAATACAACGGCGAGCATCGCATCACCACGATGCTGACGAGCCATTACATGCGGGACATCGAGGAGCTTTGCGAGCGGGTCATCATCATCGACCACGGGCGAATCCGGTATGACGGGCCGCTGGAGGCGATCATAGATCGGTTTGCGACTTATAAGTTGGTGAGCCTGGTCTTCGAGGAGCGGATCGACGGGCGTGACCTCAGCCAATTCGGCGAGGTGGTGGAATCGACGCCCGAGAGCGTGCAACTGAAAGTGCCGCGGGCGCAGGTGGCCGCGACCTGCCGCGAAATCCTTGCGCGCTGCCGGGTGCAGGACATCAGCGTGCAGGAGCCTCCGATCGACGAGGTCATCCGGCAGATGTTCGGGGAGGGTCAGGGAATTCCCTGAACGCCGCGGTCACGAGCGGATGAACGACTTCTTGAGTTCGTGCGCGTAGGCGGGGTTGACCTCGAAGTTCGTGTGGTAGAACGCCTTGAGTTCGACGTGGCCGAGTTGAGGGGGGTTTGTCTCGATATAACCGGCATCCAGCAGAGCGTTGAGGATATCCAGGGCGTCCTGGGCGTCGATGCGGGTCTTGACGAGGATTTCCGCGCCGATCGTGCCGGTGGCAAAATCGATGGCACGGAGGACGGAGGCCTCCCGGCCGCTGAATTTCATCATCTTCATCAAGTGTGCAAAGGGATGCAGCTTTCGTGCCGAAATCCGGCTTGAATGCGGCGGGCAAGGCCTTAAGGTATTGGTATGAATACGAGCCGGCCGCCGTACGCGAAGATCTTGATTCACGCGGACGGCATGGGGGTGCCCTCGCCGGAGGTGGTAAGGCAGCGGGCGCGGGAGCTGGCGCAGATCGACGGACGGGCCGAGTACAACGAGCTGGATTGGCAGCGGGCAAGGCAGGAGTTGCATGGGGGACAACCGAGCAGTTGGGACGACGAGGAGGACCAGATGGCGCAATCGATTTCCGAGCGGGACATGACGGCCACGGACTCGGGCCATCACGTCGAAAACATGGTCGGGGGCGAGGACAACGTGGTCGAGGAATTGGTTGCCGAGGGGATGGACGAGGCGGTTCACGACCAGATGCTCGAGGCCTCGCGAGTGCGGGAAGAGGATTTGGAAGAAAACCTCTGATGGCTCTTTTCGGGTTTGCCAAGCGGGGCCCGGACGCGGACGAATAAGGCGTGCCGCAATCATCTTTTGCCCGGGAAACCGCGGAGGCGCCGGACACGCCGTTCGACGTGTCGCTGAGGCCGCCGGTGTTCAGCGAGTTCAGCGGGCAGGCAAAGGTGCGGGAGCGGCTGGAACTGATGGTGGCGGCGGCGAAGCAGCGCGAGGACGTGCTGGATCACATCTTGTTGAGCGGACCGCCGGGGCTGGGAAAGACGACGCTGGCCTACATCGTGGCGCACGCGATGGGCGTGAACATCAAGACCACCAGCGGGCCGACGATCGAAAAGGCCGGCGACCTGGCGGGGTTGCTGACGACCATCGAGCGCGGCGACATCCTTTTCATCGATGAGATTCACCGGCTGCAGCCGGCGATTGAAGAGTATCTCTACCCGGCGATGGAGGACTTCAAGCTGGACATCATCATCGACCAGGGTCCGAACGCGCGCAGCCTGCGGCTGAATTTGCCGAAGTTCACGCTCATGGGCGCGACGACTCGCTCCGGGATGATTTCGTCGCCGCTGCGGTCGCGCTTCGGGATGACGAGCCGGCTCGATTATTACACGGCGGACGAGCTGCGGCAGATATTGCAGCGGAGCGCGGGGCTGCTGGGGATCGAGGTTGACGCGGAAGGGGCGCAGGAGATCGCGGAGCGCTCGCGCGGGACGCCGCGCGTGTCGAACAACCTGTTGAAGTGGGTCCGCGACTACGCGCAGGTGAAGGGATTCAAGACCATCGGACGCGCGGTCGCCGACAGCGCGCTGGCGATGCTGGAGATTGACGCGGATGGTTTTGACGAAATGGACAAGCGCATCGTCGAGGCGCTGATTTCGAAATTCAACGGCGGGCCGGTGGGATTGAGTTCGCTGGCGGTGGCCGTGGGCGAGGATGCGGGGACGCTCGAGGACGTGCATGAGCCGTATCTCATCATGCAGGGCTACATTGCGCGAACGGCGCAGGGCCGCGTGGCGATGTCGCGCGCCTACCAGAAGCTGGGGCTGAAGCCGCCGGCGAAGCGGAGCGAGCCGGAGTTGTTCGGCGGGGCGTGACCGGCGCGCGAAAAATCGGCTTTTGCATTTTGGGAAAAATGGCAGGTTGGAGAATGCCGCGACGCAACTTCTGAACAGTGGAACCCTACGAACCAGAAACTCTCAGCCTGCCGGGCGAAGCGCCGGTCATGGTGCTGCCCAACGTGGTGCTGATCCCCAACGCGCTGCTGCCGCTGCACATTTTCGAGCCGCAATACCGCGCGATGCTGCAATGGTGCCTCGAGCATGACCGGATTTTCTGCCTGGCGATGCGCGCGGAGAGCGGGGGCGCGGAAAATTTCCTGCGGGTGGGCGGGGCCGGCCTGGTGCGGGCCTGCGTCGGCACGGGCGATGGGACATCGAACTTGATATTGCAGGGGCTGGCGCGGGTGAAGTTCGGCAAGCTACTGCAAAGGAAGCCGTTTCGCATCGCGGAGATCAGCGAGGTGCCGTCGGATTGCCCGAACCTGATCGAGGCGGAGGCGCTCGCGGCGAAGGTGATCGAGATTTGCGCGAAAACGCACGACCTGGGGCGCTCGCTGCCGGCGGCGCTGGTGGAAAAGCTGCGGCACGTGACCAACCCGGAATTGCTCGCCGATCTGGTGACGCAGACGTTCGTGCGCGACCCGGCGCATCAGCAGCGCCTGCTCGAGGAAGTGTCAGTGAGCGGGCGGATGCGCCTCTTAATCCGGTTTCTCCAGGCCTGAGGCCGCGGTCTCCGGGCCGCAGATGCGCGCGTATTGATCCAGCAGATAGCCGTCGGTCATGCCGGAGATATAATCGCAGACGGTGCGCTCGAGGCCTTCACGGCGAACCCGGCGCATGGCGCCACCGCCCAGCAACGCCGGCTTGGCGACGCAGGCCTGAAAGAGGGCGCGCAACATGCGGCAGGCGCGGCGGTTGATGCCTGCAACGTCCGGATGGTAGTAGAGATTGGCGTAGAGAAATTTGCGCAGCTCGCGGTTTGCGGCGCGCAATTTCGGCCCATAGGAGATGAGCGCGGCGCGCCGCCGCCGCACCTCCTCGGCGCTTTGCACGCGGCTCGAGGCGATGGCGCGGGCGCTGGTCGAGATCACATCCTGGACCTCGCGGTCGATGATGCAGCGAATCACGTAACCATGCAGCTCGGGGCCGGCCAGCTTCGGGAAATCGCGGCGCACCTCGTCGAAGCTGTGCCGCCAGACTTCGAGGCCGGCGAGCTGCTCGGGGTTGATGAGGCCGGCGTCCAGGCCGTCGTCGAGATCGTGCGAGTAGTAGGCGATTTCGTCGGCAAGATTGGCGATCTGGGCCTCGAGCGATGGGCGGAAATGCCTGGCGGAGGCGCCGCGGCGCCCGGGTGGCTTCGGCGGCGCGCCATGCTTGTGCAGGCCCTCGAGCACTTCGAATGACAAATTGAGCCCGGGAAAATCCGGGGTACTTCGTCTCGATCAACTCGACGACGCGCAGGCTCTGCTGGTTGTGGTCGAACCCTCCATGGCGGCGCATGAGGCGGTTGAGCTCGGATTCGCCGGAATGGCCGAAGGGCGCGTGCCCCAGGTCGTGGGCCAGCGCGATGGTCTCGGCCAGATCCTCATTGAGCGCGAGCGCGCGGGCAATCGAGCGCGCGATCGAGGCGACCTCGATGGTGTGCGTGAGCCGCGTGCGAAGATGGTCGGACGTGCCGCTCAGGAAGACCTGCGTCTTGTGCTCGAGCCGGCGGAATGCGCGCGAATGAATGATGCGGGCGCGGTCGCGCTGGTACTCGGTGCGGAAGGGATGGCGCGGCTCGCGGTATTTGCGCCCGGCGCTTTCGTAGGATTTCTGCGCATAGGGCGCGAGCGTCGCCAGCTCCAGCGACTTCGAGCGCCTCGCGCCCGCGGATGGGGGTCGCATCACGGTTTGTCATCGGGCGGGCGTCCGAATATTTGCTTCTCGAGCTTGCGGCGCTCCTTCCGCGCCGCCACGCGCATCAGCACATATCCCAGAGGGCGAGCAGCATCGCCGCGAGCGTGAACCAGATGCAAACACCCCAATAAATCATGAAGCCCCATGGGATCGAAAGCCTGTCGGCGCAGGAAGATCCAGCCGGCAAAGACCATCGCCAGCGCCGTCAGCATCAGGATGAACATCGCCCAGCGCCGGACGCGCGGGTCCAGCATGATGCCGCGGGTCATGAGGAGGATTGTCCTCAGCATGGGAATGCGGGTTACGCGACGATTCGCTTCCCCGTTTCGGGATCGAAAAAATGCATCTTCGCCGGATCAATTTCGAATTGGATGCGATGTCCGGCCTCTTCGTTGCCGATTGCCCTCTCGGTGCGGGAGACCAGCGTGTGCGCGCCGGTCTGGAGATAGACGTTGGTCTCCGCGCCCATCTGTTCGACGATATCGACCAGGCATTGGAAACGCAGTCCGCTCGGGCCCGCCGTCCCGGTGACGATGTCGACATCCTCGGGCCGGATGCCGGCGATGATCTCGCGCCCGGCATAGGGCTTCAGCTCGGGGCGGCCGGCCAGTTTGAACTCGATAACCCCGTCCTGCACTTCCTTGAAAACGAGGGTATCGCCCGGCTGGCGCAGGTTGCCATGGATGAAATTCATCGGCGGGCTGCCGAGGAAACCGGCTACAAAAAGATTTTCCGGCTCGCGATAAATCGCCAGCGGGCGCGTCGGTCTGCTGGATCGACGCCATCCTTCATCACGACGATGCGGTCGCCCATGGTCATCGCCTCGACCTGGTCGTGCGTGACGTAAATCATCGTGGCCTGGAGGCGCTGGTGGAGCTTGATGATCTCCGCGCGCATCTGGACGCGCATCTTCGCGTCGAGGTTCGAGAGCGGCTCGTCGAAGAGGAACACCTTCGGCTGGCGCACGATGGCGCGGCCCACGGCCACGCGCTGGCGCTCGCCGCCGGAGAGCGCCTTTGGCTTGCGGTCGAGATATTTTTCGATGCCCAGGATGCCCGCCGCCTCGGTGACGCGCTTCTTGATTTCGGCCTTCGGGAATTTCCGCAGCTTCAGGCCGAACGCCAGGTTTTCGTACACGGTCATGTGCGGGTAGAGCGCGTAATTCTGGAAGACCATCGCGATGTCCCGGTCCTTCGGCGCAACGTCGTTCACGCGCTTGTTGCCGATGTGGATGTCCCCCTTCGAGATTTCCTCGAGCCCGGCGATCATCCGCAGCATCGTCGATTTCCCGCAGCCCGATGGCCCTACGAAAACGACGAACTCGCGGTCGTTGACCTCGAGGTTGAAATCGTCGACGGCGGTGACTTCGCGGCCCTTTTCAGCCGTGTAAATCTTGGAGACGTGCTGGACGGAGACTTTGGCCATTGGTGGGGATTGCGGGAAACGTTACGGGCGGCGCGATGAGGAGGTCAATTTGTTTAGGGCCTGTTCACACTCCGCCAAAGCGGATTGAGGAGTCGAAAAGCGACGCAGAGAATCCGCAGATTGGCGCCGATGAACGCAGATTCTTTAAGAATTCAGGCAAGGTCTTTTCAAAATCTGCGTCAATCTGTGTCAATCTGCGGATAAACTTCGTCCATCTCTCCGTTATAGGGTTGATTTTGGGTTTGTGTGAAGAGGCCCACGGGCGGGCGGGCGAGCGGGTTCGACTCGCCGGCCTTCGGTCTTTTATGGAAGGACGGTGGTTGACGTTTTGGCAGGCCCGGATGAAATGCGGGGGCGAATCGTATTCTATGAGCAACAAATTGCAGGTCCTGGTCTGGGGCGAAAATGTGCACGAGTGGAAGCATGAGATCGTGCGGCGGCATTACCCGCGCGGCATGCACCAGTGCATCGCCGATGGGCTCAACGAGGCGCCGGACATCGAGGCGCGCACGGCGACGCTGCAGGAGCCGGAGCACGGGCTGACGGTTGCGGCGCTCGAGCGCACCGACGTGCTGACCTGGTGGGGACATTGCGCGCACGAGGAGGTGCGGGATGAAATCGTGGCGCGGGTGCAGGGGCGGGTGTGGGAGGGGATGGGGCTGCTGGTGCTGCACTCGGGGCATTACTCGAAGATTTTCAAGGCGCTGATGGGGAGCAGTTGCAGCCTCTGCTGGCGCGAGGCGGGCGAACTCGAGCGGGTTTGGGTCTGCAATCCGGGGCATCCGATCACGCAGGGCATCGACCGTTACTTCGAGATCGAGGAGGAGGAGATGTACGGCGAGCCGTTCGGAATCCCGGCGCCGGACGAACAGATTTTCATTTCATGGTTCAAAGGAGGCGAGGTATTCCGGTCGGGCTGCACCTGGAAACGCGGGAACGGGAAAGTGGTCTATTTCCGGCCTGGGCACGAGACTTACCCGACTTATCACAACAAGCATGTGAAGCTGGTGATAAAGAACGCCGTGCGCTGGGCCCGCCCCGAAGGGAGCAAGTGGATCGATGGAGCGCCGAATATTGGGGTGGACGAAGCGCCGGAGAAGATCGAGGCGCGCGGGGAAAGTGTGCATTAGGAAATTCGAAATTCGAAATTCGAAATTCGAAGGGCTTGGTGCGCTTCCGGCGCACGTTGGGCGGAAAAGTCCTTCTCCAAGCTTGCGCGCCACGCGCGCCCAATCATTTCGAATTTCGAATTTCGAGTTTCGAATTTAGTTCGGCGCTGCCAGATACCTCTGGATCATCATGCCGATCGCCTGATCGGCGGCCTGCGACGCTTCGTCGCCGGCGGTGTTGGTCGCCGCGATAAGTACCGCGTCCTTTTGCGGGGCGATCCAGATGTCTGTCAGGAACATGGTATTGGAACCTACGTGGTTCAATGCCGTGCCGCCCGCCCAGTCGCGCTTGGTCACAATCCAACCCATCGCGTAATCTTGCCCCGCCGGCGGCGTGTGCAGTTTTACAAAGTAGGCTGCGTTGAGAAATGGCGCGCCGCTTACTTCGCCCCGGGCATGCATGAGACAGTAGGTTGCCAGATCCTCAAGCGAGCAATGCACCGCCGCTGCCGGAGCAATGGCCGGCGGGTTGTCGGCATTTTTTCCCGGCGGGACCGGCTTCAAATCCGTCGTATGTCCCCATGGCTGGTCGATTTGTCCCGGCGTCGCCGGGGCGCCGAAGCCCGCGGATTTCATCCCGAGCGGCTCGAAGAGCATGGTCCGGATCAATTCCTCCCATGGCCTGCCGGTTACGCGCTCGATCATTGCCCCGGCGATGGCGTAGTTCTGGTTCGAGTAGATGAACTCGGTTCCCGGCGGCGCTTCGACGGGCCGGGTGACAAGGCCGTGCACGAACACCAGCCGCTGCTGGGTTGGCGTCCCGATTTCCTTCCATGCCTCCGCCCAGAGTTCCGGCGGGACAATTTTCGAAACTCCGGAGCGATGGGTGAGCAATTCCTCGAGGGTCACACCGCGCCACTCGGGACTCATCTCGTTGCCCCACTCCGGAAAAACATCCAGCACTGTTGTATCCCATTTCAATTTGCCCTGCTGAACCAGCATGGCCGCGAGCGTGGCCGTCATCGATTTGGTGCAGGAGCCGATGTGCCACTGGTCGTCATCGGTCACCGGCACGTCCGAACCGAGCTTGCGCACCCCGGTGCTCGCGCGCGCAACGACCTTGCCGTCCTGCTCCATCAGGATTGCCAGCGCGGGCAGGTGATGCGCCGCCCGGATTTGTTCCAGTTGCTCTTTCAATGGCAGGTCATCGGCGGCCCGCGCCGCGAAGGGTATGGCGATCAATGCCGACAGCGCGAACTTTCTCAAGTTCATCAAGGATGGGATGCCGATCCTCACTTGTGTTTCGTGATAATTCCGGAGTCTGGCAGATTTTCAGCGCTTTTTGAGCTTTTTCAGTTCCCTGTCCAGCGATTCGCGGGCTTCGCCGAGCAGGGTGGGGAGGGTTTCGGCGGATAGAAAGGAGGCGCCGAATGCGTTGACGGTCGTTTGCTCGAGACGATCGGAGGTGACGACGGTGATTTCGTGGCGGCCGGCGTATTTTGCGACGAGGCGCTCGATGATGTCGTCGGCGGTCTGGTCGGCCCCGGAGTAGAAAATCTGGATGCCGCCGGGCTCGGTGGCTTCGCTGGCGCGCGAGCCCTTGCCGTCGAATACGGCGACGACGTGGACGCCGGAGTTATCCTGGTAAGCGGTCAGCGCCTTGACAAGGGCATCGCGGGCCAGCGCGGTGCGGCGGGCGTGCAGGGCGCGCATCTTCGGCCACGCGAAGATGATGCTGTGGCCATCGACGATGAGGACGCGCATGGGGGCGAGGCGGGGTTGGTGGAGGATTCGGAGGCCGAATACTGCCGGGCGGACGGGAAATTCGAAATTCGAAATTCGAAATATTGGGCGCGCGGCGCGCGCGTTGGGAGGAGAAGTCTTCCGCCAAACACGCGCCGAAGGCGCCAAACCCTTCGAACTTCGAATTTCAGACTTCGAATTTCGCGCGCGCCTTGCGCGCGCTCACACATCCAGATTCCGAACGTTCAGGGCATTATCCTCGATGAATTGCCGCCGCGGCTCAACGACGTCGCCCATCAAAATGGTGAACATCCGGTCGGCCTCGACAACGTTCTGGTCGTTCAGATCGACCTTGAGGAATTTGCGGCGATCAGGATTCATCGTGGTTTCAAACAACTCCTTGGCGTTCATTTCGCCGAGGCCCTTGAATCGCTTGATCTGCACGCCGCGGCGGCCGATTTCCTTGATGAGTTCGAGGATGCGCGGGATCGAGAAAATGGGATGGACGCGCGCGGAATCGCCCTCGCCCTCGACCAGCTCGAAGATCGGTTTGTCGCTGTCGGAGTAATGCTCGATCTTCAGGCCCTTGCGCGCCAGCTCGGTGATGAGCTTCTGGACGGCGCCGTGCTCGTGGATTTCAACCAGCTTGCCGCGGCGCCGTGGGCCTTCCTTGCGCGCGGCGGAAGCGGCCGCGGCGTCCAGCTCGTTCTCGAACAGGTTGAGGTCGAGATTCTGCGCGTCGAACTCGCGGACCTCCTCCTCGGCATTGAAATAATGGACAAACTCTTCGTTGCCCTCGCGGACCTTGACGAGGTAAGTCGGCAGCGAGCCGGAGTTCGAGCGCTTGCCGAGGTAGGCCTCGAAATCGCCGCCGTGACGCCGGATCGATTCGGAATACTTGGCCAGCTTTTCGAGCAGATCGAGGATGTCCTTCAATTGTGCGGCGGTCAGCTCGCGGCCATCGGCGAGATTTTTCAGGCGCGCCTCGTCGGCGCCCAGGCCGATGAGGATGCGGTTGAGCGCGACGTCGTCATCGACGTATTCCTCGCGCTTCTTGCGCTTGATCTGGTAGAGCGGCGGCTGGGCGATGAAGATGCGCCCGCCGCGGACCAGCTCCGGCATCTGGCGGTAAAAGAAAGTGAGCAGCAAGGTGCGGATGTGCGAGCCGTCCACGTCGGCATCGGTCATGATGATGATGCGGCCATAGCGGAGGCGCGCGATGTTGAACGAGCCTTCCATGTCGCCGCCGCCGATGCCGGTGCCGATGGCGGTGATCATGGTCTGGATTTCCGTGTTGTGCAGCACCTTGTCCAGGCGCGCTTTCTCGACGTTGATGAGCTTGCCGCGAATGGGGAGGATCGCCTGGAAACGGCGGTCCCGTCCCTGCTTGGCGGAGCCGCCGGCGGAATCGCCCTCGACGATGTAAAGCTCGGTGAGCTCGGGATCGCGCTCCGAGCAATCGGCCAGCTTGCCGGGCAGGCCCCCGCCGGTGAGGCCGCTCTTGCGCACGGTCTCGCGGGCCTTGCGGGCGGCCTCGCGGGCGCGGGCGGCGTTGAGGCTTTTCTCGACCACGCGCCTGGCCACGGGCGGGTTTTGGTCGAAGTGGTTCATCAGGCCTTCGTAAACAATCGACGAGACGATGCCTTCCACCTCGGGCGTGACGAGTTTCACCTTCGTCTGCGACTCGAAGCTGGGGTTGGGATGCTTCACGGAGACGACCGCGATGAGCCCCTCGCGCACGTCATCGCCGCTCAGCGACGGATCCTTTTCCTTCACCAGATTATTCTGCTTGGCGTATTGATTGATCGCGCGGGTGAGCGCGGTGCGGAAACCGGTCGAGTGGGTGCCGCCGTCGGGATTGGGAATGGCGTTGGTGAAAAAGAGGAGCTGATCGTTGTAGCTGTCGTTGTACTGGAGCACGCAATCGAGGATCATGTCGTCCTCGACTTCGACGCCGTCCTTGCTCTTGAAGTTCACTTTGCGCCGCCCGGCGAGGATGATGGCCTTGGGATGCAGCAATTGCTTGTTTTCGCCAAGCTGGCGGACGAATTCCTCGATGCCGAGCTTGTAGAGATAGGTCTCGCGCCTGACCGGCTCGACGCGCTCGTCGCCGAGGCGGATCTCGAGGCCGGGATTGAGGAACGCGAGCTCGCGCAGGCGGGCGGCGAGCTTTGCGAACTCGAACTCGGTGGTGATGGTGAAGATGGTGGGATCGGGCATGAAGGTGATGAGCGTGCCGGTGTGCTTTTTGTTTTTGACCTCGCCGATGACCTGGAGTTTTTGCGTGGTGACGCCGCGCTCAAACGCCATGTGATAGACCTTGCCGTCGCGCGAGACCTCGCCTTGAACCAGTCCGAGAGGGCGTTGACGCATTTCGCGCCGACGCCGTGGAGGCCGCCGGAGTATTTGTAAGCGCCCTGGCCGAACTTGCCGCCGGCGTGGAGATTGGTCAGCACCAGCTCGATGGCGGGAATCTTGAATTTCGGATGGATGTCGACGGGGATGCCGCGACCGTTGTCCTTGATCGAGCAGGAGCCGTCGACGTGGATGGTCACGTCGATGCGGTCGCAATAGCCGGCGAGATGTTCGTCGATGGAATTGTCGAGCACCTCGAAGACGCAATGGTGCAGGCCGCGTTCATCCGTGGGGCCGATGTACATGCCGGGGCGCTGGCGTACGCCGGCCAGGCCCTCGAGCTTGTCGATCTTCGAGGCGTCGTAGTTGCCGAGCGGGCTGTCCGGTTTGGGGCTGTCCGGTTTCGCGGCGGAGGGGTCGGGCTGGCCGGCGCCGGTGGAATCGGGCTTTGCGGGCGAGGAGTCTGCCTTCGGTTCGGGTGGGGCGGAGGCTGTGGGAGTTTTTGGCGCCTCGGGCGCGTTGGGCGCCTTGGGCTCTTTTTGGGCCTTGGTTTTTTCCGGTTTGGGCGCGGAGGGATCGGTCGGTTTTTTGGAGTCTTCGGGGTTATTGATACTGGTAAAAAGGTCTTCGGGCTGCTCGGAACCCGGATTGGTTTTGGGCATAAAAATCGTGCAAAGAGAGAAAGCGAATAAAGTAGATTGGATTGCCCTTTGTCACAAGCCTTTCCGGTACGAAAAAAACGGGAAAAAACAGGAAAAATTCGGAACTCGAAATTCCAAATTCGAAAGAAGTTTCGCGCCGCTCCCGTTTAACCCGAACTCCGATGTTGGAGGGGATGAGATGGTGCAAGATGCTGAGTCGCGATGACATGAGGAGGACCGAGGAGGAGGAAGGGAACCGCGGTGGTCGGCGGGCGGGCGAACCGAAGCGTATCTGAAAGATACGGTGAGGTCCGACGAATGGCACTCGCGGCCAGCAGATTGCGCCAGATCGCCCCGATCAACTTCGGAATTCGGGTTTAAGTCCTATCGGGTTGCCCGGGATCCGGAGGCTTGTCCATTAGAAGGGGATCAGGCTCGTCTACAAAGAGAGTTTTGCGGATTTCCACTCGCAGATAGGCAAGCAATTCCTGCATGGAGACGCCGCGCTTGCGTGTTTCGGTCCTCGCCCAATTGTAAAGGGTCCAGAGCCGGAAGACGGGCATGCCCTGGGAGCTGAGGGCGAGCGTGGTGCCGCAGGGGCAATTCGAGTAAGTCACAGTGCCCACGGGCCTTATAGGATTCCAATTACCCATTTCCGCGTCATAGCAAATGTTCGGCTCAATGGGCCTGGTTTGCCGCGCATAATCGAGCAGTGACTCGAAGCGTCGGTGGCAGTTGGGGCATTCCTTCGGGAATTGCCCTTCCAGGTGCTCACGCATGATCTGTACGACTTGGGCTTCAGTCATGGCCTCGGCGGAGGCACGGGGTCAGGGTGCCGCGTTGGGGTTGAGCTTTCCGCATACAGGCATATGTAAGGACGCGCAAGTGAAAGGGTTTGGATCGTTCCAGGGTTGATGATTTGCATTTGCCGATGAAGCGGACTGCCGGGCGGGCGCGCCGGGGCCACACTGATGCAAACCCGCTATTCAATCCGAAGGAGCGGCCTTTTTCGGCTGTGCAAGGGGCGCACACAGCCTCTAGCCTCGTTGGACTGATGGAGGAGCAAAGCAGCCCAATCGATAAATCGTCGCCGGCGGAGCCGCCGGCCGAGGGCGCCCAACCGGCCCCGCGGGCGGAGCACAGGCACAGTTCGCAGAAGACCGCCTTTTTTGCGCATCACACGCCCATTACGCCCAAGAGCATTCTGTGGGTGCTCTTTTTCCTGGTCCTCACGGCGGCGGCGCGCGTGGCCAATTACCCCAGCGTCATCGTCCAGGCGCCGGGGGAACCGCGGCAGATTTTTTTCGAGGATGGCGATTGCTATTCGCGGATGACGCGGGTGCGCGAGGTGCTGGCACATTGGGGCGTGGTGCACTACCACGCGTTCGAGAATTTTCCCCAGGGGATAGTCCCGCACACGACGGCGCCGATGGACTATTTCATCGTGCTGCTGGCGCTGCTGCTCAAGCCGTTCATGACCGATTACGTGGACATGGCGGGAGCGATCGTGGCGCCGGTGCTGGGAGTGATGACGACGGCGTTCCTGGCGCTCTGGGCGCGGGAATTGAACCAGCAATACCGTCGCTCGATGCTGTTGATCGTCTCGTTGAGCCCCATCCTGGTGCATGCGACCGCGCTGGGGCGGCCCGATCATCATCCACTGCAAGTTTTCCTGATTGCGGTGGGGATCGGCGCGGAACTCATCATGGCGCGCGCGCCGTGCATCAGTTGGGGAATCGTCAGCGGCGCCGCGTGGGGCATTGCGCTGTGGGTGTCGCTGTACGAGCCGCTGGTGCTTTTCCTCGTCATTTACCTGACCAAGCTGATTTTCTACCGGCCGAAACTGTTCGTGAAGGAGCGGCTGCGGGGATTCGGCGTATTGCTGGCGATTCTCTGCGTGGCGTATTTTCTCGAGGGGAAATTCATTGTGAGGAATGTGGCTGGCGACCTGAACACCCTTTTCGGCAATACGCCGGCGGCGGACGGCAATCAAATGCGGGTTTACATGGGGAACTGGCTCTCGACCATCGGGGAAATGGCGAGCATCCGGACGGCGTGGGTGAATCCCGCCGGCGAGAACATATTTTCGATGATGCTTTTCCGCTGGGTGGGCTGGGGGCTGCTGGTGGCGCCGCTGTTGTTGATCGCGCGGTTGCGGGACACGAAACGCACACTGCTGCTGCTGGCGCTGCTGGTGACGACCTTCATTTTTACGCTTTCGGAATTGCGGTGGGGTATCTTTTTCGCGTTGGTTTACGCGATCAGCCTGCCGTGGCAGCTCTCGCTCTTTAAGAGGAGATGGCTGGTCTGGACGCTGTTCCTGCTGAGCCTCTGGCCGGTCGCGCGCGAGTGGGACATCGTGCTCTTCAGCAGGATTACAAGGCATTATGCCAGGCGCAGTTGAACGACCAGCGCCGGCTGCGCGAGGCGGCGGGCTTCATCAGGGATTACGCGCCGGGCGGCATCCTCGCGCCGTGGTGGTGGTCGCCGCAACTGGCGTACTGGTCGGGCCAGCCGGCGGTGGCGGGCAGCTCGCACGAGAGCCTGCCGGGCATCGTCGATACGGCGCGGTTTTTCATCGCGACCGACCCGAAGGAGGCCCAGCAGATCGTCGATGACCGGCAGGTCGAGACCGTGGTATCGGGCCAGCCGTTGCCGATCATCGAGCAGTCGTGCAAAATCCTGGGGCGTCCGCTGCCGCAAAAGGACGATACGATGGCGGATATTCTCTGGATCAGGCCCAGCAGCCCGCCGATGTTCCTGCACAAGGTGTTCGATAACACCGTGATCAAGGTATTCGAGGTAAACCGCGGGTCGGTCAGTTACAAATGAGCGAACAGGAGTTTGACTTTGACTTTGTGGTGATCGGCGGCGGAAGCGCCGGCTACGCGGGCGCGGGCGCGGCGGCGCAACTGGGGCTGAAGACGGCGGTGGTCGAAGGAGCCCGAGTGATGGGCGGTCTTTGCATCCTGGGCGGGCTGCATGCCAAGCAAGACGCTGATCGAATCGGCCAACCGCAACATCACGCTGCGGCGGGCCAGGGAGTTTGGGCTGCGCGCGGAAAACATCGCGGTGAGCGGCGAGGAGATCATCGAGAGGAAGCGGAAGCTGATTGGCGAGTTCGTGGAGTCGCCGGCGCCGGCAGCTCGAGTCGGGACGCTTCGAGTTGGTGCGCGGATGGGCGAGATTCCTGGACGCGCACACGATCGAGGTGGAAGGCGAGGGCGCGCGGCGGCTGCGCGCGAAAGAGCTTCCTGATTGCGACAGGCTCGTCGGTGAAAATGGTCGATGTGCCGGGGCTGAAGGAGACCGGATTCATGGACAGCGATGCGGTGCTGGACAGCGTGCATATTCCCGACATCGGTCATCATCCTGGGGGGGGGCGGTCGCCATTGAGTTCGCGCATTATTACTCGGGTCTCGGTACGGAGGTCGCCGTGGTCCAGCGCGGCAAACAGGTGTTGCGGGACATGGATGGCGATGTCGCCATGGCCGCCGGGGCCGCTGCTCGAGCAGCGCGGAGTGAAGATTTTTCTCGGGACCACGCTGAAGCGCGTCGAGAGGGGCGGCGCGGCCAAACGGGTCATTTTTCAGCAGGGGGGCGAGGAACGGGCGGTCGAGGCGGAGGAGATCGTCTACGCGCTCGGGCGGACGGCGAACATCGAACGCCTCTCGCTGGGCGCCGCCGGGGTAAGGACGGACGCATGGCCGGCTGGCGGTGACGACGAAACAGCAGACGAACGTGCCGCATATCTTCGCGGCGGGAGATGCCGCCGGGCCGCACGAGATCGTCCATATCGCGATCCAGCAGGGGGAGGTCGCAGCCCGGAACGCGCACCGGCTGCTGCGCGGCGGCACGGAGCCGCTCGAGGATACGGATTACCGGCTGAAATTGTTCGTCGTTTTCATGGAACCGCAGGTGGCGGCGATCGGCTTCACCGAGCGGGAATTGATGACCGCCGGCGCCCCGTACGCGGTGGCCCGGCACGCCTTCGCCGACCTTGGCAAGGCGGAGGTCATCGGCGAGACCGCGGGATTCGTGAAATTGATCGCCAGCATGGGCGAATTGCGAAATCCTGGGGGCGGCGGCGGTGGGGCCGGGCGCCAGCGAATTGATCCATGAGCTCTCCGCGGCGATGTATTTCCGGGCAACCGCGCGGGATTTGCTCCAAATCCCGCATTATCACCCGACTTTGAGCGAAATCTGGACCTATCCGGCGGAGGAATTGGTCACTGCCGAGCCATAGGCCGCGGGACAGCCGCGGGAAGAGGCGTTGACACCGCGGGACGGCGGTTTAATAGTGGCGGGTGTTCAACAAACCCAGCCAGCCGCCGGCTCCGCAGGCGGTTCCAACCAACGAGAACCCAGCCGGCGACCCCGGCGCCACCAACGAACCATTTATGCCAGATGCAATCCCTACGGCTTCAAAGAATTCCCTCGCAAGCGACGTCGACATCAAGGGGTCGATCAAGTTTCAGCAAGACCTCAGTGTCGATGGCAAGGTCGAGGGCGAAATCTCCTCGCCCAACGGCATGCTGATTGTCGGCCAGAACGCCGAACTCAAGGGCGAGATCAAGACCAAGTCGGTGACCGTCTACGGGCGCGTGCACGGTAACATCACCGTGGACGAGCGCTGCGAGCTGAAGGCGAACGCGCAACTGCACGGCGACCTGAAGGCGGCGCGGCTCGTGATCGAGGAGGGTGCGACCTTTGTCGGCAAGTCCGAGGTGACCCCCAACAAAGTCACACAGATGAAGCCGGAGATGCACCGGCAACCCGACCAGCAGCCTAAGGCGGTGGCGGCGGTGCGCTAACGGCGCCACCGAGTCGTCCGATGGCGAAGGGCCCCGCTAAAATAACCGTCGCCTGCCCATTCTGTGGCGCGACGCAGCTGGAATCCGAGCACGCCAAAAGCACGTTTTGCCGCAAGTGCGGCAAGCACATCGAGCTGGAGAAGCGAGCGGCGTCTCCCGCCGCCAGGACTTCGGAAGGCCCGGGCTTGATGGACCGGCTGGGCCGGATGTTCCAGCGCGAGAAAGTGCGGCAGGTCAATTGCCTGCATTGCAACGCGCCGCTCAAGGTCAGCTCGCTGGCCAAGTCGGGCAGTTGCTCCCAATGCGGGCATTACCTTGATTTTCGCGACATCAGGATCGACGCGAATTTCAGCAAAACCATCGAGACGCACGGGACCATCACGGTTACCAAGAACGGGGAACTGGCCAGCCCAAAGGTGTCATGCGCGGCCGCGGTGGTGATGGGGAAACTCAACGGCAACCTGGTTTGCTCGACCACCGCTCACGTGAAGACCAAGGGCCGGCTGATGGGATCGATCACGGCGCGCCAGTTGTTCATCGACAAGGGGGCGGATGTCGAGTTCCTCAGGCCGCTGCATGTGGGCGCCGTCGAGATCAATGGAAAAATCTCGGCCCGCTTTTTTGCCGATTCGGTGGTGATCAACAAGCATGGCGCCCTCGAGGGGGCCGTGACGGCCAAGTCGATCAAGATCGAGCGCGGCGGGATATTTCACGGCGACCTGGTGATCGGGCAGCATAAGGAGGAGCAGCAGGAGCTGGCCCTCTCCGAGCAGGCGCGCGCGCGAAAGAAGCGGGATAATCTGGGCGGCGGCGGGATGATGCTGAGGCCGGCGACGTAATTCAGAGCGACTTCGCTTTGATCAAAGCACCTCCGCTTCATTTTGTCGCGTCAGCGACCGCCGAGGCGGCGGCGGGGAAAAGTGGAGGTCGGCGGGTGGGCGAGCGGGCGGGGTTCTCAGGGGACCATTGTCCCCTGAGTGGGCGCGGGCGACGCCCGCCTTCAAAAAAAGGCACGGCGGCCCAAAAAATCCGCGATCAAACCGGCCCGTGAATAATGAGTCCGCCCCCCGCCGCCAACCAGCCGCCGTGCTCGCATCGAAAAAGCGCAGCGCATTTCGATGCCCATATTCTCCCGCTCCCGTCCAAAGCCCGACAAATTAAAGTGAAGAGAAACCGCTCTAGTGGGGCGCGGACGAGGGGGCGGGAATGGAGACCGGCGCGGCTGAGGCTGAGGGGACCGCGGGCGCCGACGGCGCCGCTGGAGCCGCGGAAGCCGCGGAAACCGCGGGAACTGCGGGGTTCTGGAGATTGGGGATATTTGGCAGGCCGCCGCTGTTTTCGCCTGGCGCCGAAGAGGCGGCGGACGCGGCGGGAGCACGCAGCAGGGTCTTCTCCGCCTGGGCGGCAGGGCCGAGCAAGCTGTCCGGGAATTGGGTGATGAAGGTATCGTAGAGCCGGCGGGCTTCATCGAGCTTGCCCTGGGACTTGAGAATATTGGCCTCGGCCATCACGGCCAGCGGGGCGGCGTAGCTGTCGGAATATTTCGCGTTCACTTCCTCGTAGCGGGCAATGGCGTCGTCCAGTTTGCCCTCGGCCTCGAGGGTTTCGGCGTAGCTCAGGTCCGCGCCTGCCACCAGCGGATTGGTGGGATTCTTATCCATGAAATCCTGGAGAACCTGCAGCGCGTCGTCGTACTTCTGGTCGTTGTCGCGCAATTTGCCGGCCAGCAGGAGCGAGGCGTCGCCGGCCGCAATCGACCCGGGATAATTGTCGATCACCTGCCGCAGCTCGTCCTCGGTGGTAGCCTGGGCCAGGGCTGCGCCTGCGGCAGCGGTCTGGCGGGCCTGGTTGTACCTGTAAATACCATAACCGACGAGGCCCAGGACGATGAGGGCGACCGCTGCCAGGATGGACTTGTGGTATTGATCCCAAAACTGCAAGGGATCAAACCCGGCCTCGATAATCTCCTGCTCTTCCTCGAGGAGATCGGGCTCTTGGTCTTCTTCTGGTTCGTCCATAAGGGGAAAATGAAAGGGGAGGTAAGGTTTCAGAGGTCCGGCGGTATGACAACTTTTTTTCCAATTGGGCGGCTAAAACCGTTGCCGGGGGGGTGGCAACCACCTTATAAAGGAGGGCTCATCATATGGGAAAGCAATACAACAAAGTCGAAAAACGCCGCCGCCTCCGGGCCTATAAAGAACGCCTCAAGGAGGCCGCCAAGGCGGCGCGCAAGGCCGGCGGACGGGCGAAAACCCGCCCCACCCCCGCCAAGAAGGCGGAAACACCGGCTGCCGCCGCCGCTTAATTCGTCGTATGAGCCGCCTGGCGTCATCGTAAAGGTCGCCTGCCGTCATCGTAAAAGCCGTCCGGCGCCATTGAAGGCGCCCGTAATTTTCCGGAAAGCTCCAGTGCAAGCCTAAGCGCAAGTTCAAGCAGGCGTCCGCCGGGCGGCCGCCTTCTCCCTCCCCGCTGTGTACACGCAGAACGAAAAAATCGAAAAGGTCGATATCGCCCACGAGGTATCGACCTCCTTCCTGGATTATTCCATGTCCGTCATCGTCTCGCGGGCGTTGCCGGACGCGAGGGACGGGCTCAAGCCGTCGCAGCGGCGCATCCTCTACGCGATGCACGACCTCTCGCTTTTCCCGGGGCGCCAGCACCGCAAATGCGCGAAAATCTGCGGCGATACCTCCGGCAACTACCATCCGCACGGCGAGGCGGTGATTTACCCGACGCTGGTGCACATGGCGCAGCCATGGGCGATGCGCGAGGTGCTGGTCGACGGCCAGGGCAATTTCGGCAGCGTCGAAGGCGATCCTCCGGCGGCCATGCGTTACACCGAGGCGCGGCTGACCCACCTGGGCGCGCTCCTGATGGAGGACATGGAGAAGGACACGGTGACCTTCGTGGCGAATTACGACGAAACGCGCACGGAGCCCACCGTATTCCCGGCCGCGTGGCCGAACCTGCTGGTAAACGGCGGCACCGGCATCGCCGTCGGCATGGCGACCAACATGCCGCCGCACAATCTCAGGGAAGTCGTCGATGGCATTTGCGCGCAGATCGACAATCCGGACATCACGGTCGACCAGTTGCTGCAGTTGATCAAGGGGCCGGACTTTCCCACCGGCTGCGTGATCTGCGGCAGGGGAGGCATCCGGCAATATTTCGAGACCGGGCGGGGCAGCGTGAAGGTGCGCGGACGCGCCGGAGTCGAGGAATTGAAAGGCGGCAAGGAGCAAATCGTCATCACGGAAATCCCGTACAACGTAAACCGGGCGACCCTGGTCGAGCGCATCGCGGATTTGGTCAACGAGAAGACGCCGGGGCTCACGGAGATTTCGGCGATCCGGGATGAGTCGGACGAGAACACGCGCGTCGTGATCGAGCTGAAGCGCGACGCGATGCCGCAGATCATCATCAACAATTTGTACAAGCACACGGCGCTCGAGTCGTCGTTTGCGATCACGATGCTGGCGATCGACCACGGGCGGCCAAAGCTGCTCTCGATGACGGAGGCGATTGCCTGCTACATCGAGCATCGGCGCGAGGTCGTGCTGCGCCGGACGCGCTTTTTGCTGCGCGAGGCCGAGGAACGCGCGGAGACGCTCGAGGGCTACCTCATCGCCCTCGAGCACATGGATGATTTCATCCAGATCATCCGGGAATCGGCCAATCGCGAGGAAGCGCGGGTGCGGCTGCTGGCGTATGAATTCACCCGCCGGCAGGTCGAGCAGATCGGCATCGTAATTCGCTCGGAAGCAAGGCTGCGAGATGGGATTTACGCCTTCGGCGAGAAGCAGACCGATGAAATCCTGAACATGCGCCTGTATCAATTGACCGGGCTCGAGCGGGAAAAGATCGTCCAGGAGTACACGAGCCTGATGAATACGATCAAGGACCTGCTGGACATTCTCGACAGGGAGGAGCGCGTCTTTTCGATCATCAAGGATGAGCTGCGCGCGATCGAGAAAAAGCACGGCAGCCCGCGGCTGACGCAGTTCGTCCAGGACGAGGGCGAGATCAACATGGAGGACCTGATCGCCAACGAGGGGACGATCATCACGATCACGCACCAGGGGTTCATCAAGCGCACCGCGGTCAGCGCCTACCGCGCGCAGCGGCGCGGCGGCAAGGGCGTCATCGGCATGCAGACGCGCGAGGGGATGGGCGAGGAGGAGCAGGATGATTTCGTCGAGCATCTCTTCACCGCGACGGCGCACGATTATCTGATGTTCTTCACGCAGGAAGGGCGCTGCTACGTCGAGAAGGTCTACGAGATCCCGGAGATGGGGCGCGCGGCCAAGGGGCGGTCGATCGCGAATTTCCTCGAGTTGAAGCCGGGCGAAAAAATCGCGGCGACCATCCGCATCCAGGGAAAGAAGACGGACGAGGAGACGTGGTCGAACGAGCTGCACATCGTATTCGCGACGCGCACGGGGATCGTGAAGAAGTCGAACCTGTTGGCGTTCAAAAACATCCGCAAAGGCGGGATCATCGCGATCCAGATCGAGAAGGACGATTGCCTGATCAACGCGAAGCTGACGACCGGCCAGAACGAGATCGTGCTGATCACCAAGGATGGAATGAGCCTGCGATTTTCGGAGGAACAATTGCGCGACCAGGGCCGCGACACGGTGGGCGTCTGGGGGATTCGCCCGGAGCCAGGCGATCTCGTGGTCGACATGGCGATTGTCAATGCGGACGCCACGTTGCTGGTGGCGGGCGAGAACGGCGTCGGGAAACGGACGCCCTTCGACGATTACCGCAGCCAATCGCGCGGCGGAAAAGGGATCATCACCATGAAGACCGGGGACAAGACCGGCGACGTTGTCGGCGCCCTGGCGGTGCGGCAGCAGGATGAATTGATGTTGATTACGACCAAAGGCCAGATGGTGAGGACGCGCGTCAGCGAAATTCGCGAGGCGGGAAGAAACACCATGGGAGTCATTCTCATCCGGCTGAGGACCGGGGAGAAATTGCAGAGCATCGCCCCGGTGGTCAGCCAGGAAGAGGAAGTCGAGGGCGAACCGGAAACTGCGGGTTAGTGTGATGGGTCAAAGGCCCATGGGTCCCATGAGACCTATGGGACCTATACGACCCATGGGATCGCGCCAGATCAGCCGGCCAATTCGTGCAGCAGCGCCTGGTTGAGGCGGATGCCGGCTTCGAAGTTGGCGACGGGGAAATTCTCGTTGGGGGAATGGGCGCGGCAATCGGGAAGGGCGAGGCCGAGGAGGAGCGTATCGACATGGAGAATATCGGCGAAGCTTTGCACGATGGGGATCGATCCGCCTTCGCGGATGAGTGCGGGCTCGCGCTGGAATGTCGCGGCGAGCGCGCGTTGCGCGGCCTTGCCGAAACGGGAATGCGGGTCGGTGATGTACGGGTCGCCGTGGTGGCCTTCGATGACTTCGAGGTTGACCCCCGGCGGCGCATGCTTGCGAAGATGATCGGCGACCTGCGCGATGGCCTCGAGCGAGCGCTGGTCCGGGACGAGGCGGAAGGTGAGCTTCGCAAACGCGGCGTGCGGGATGATGGTCTTGGTCCCCTCGCCCTGGTAGCCGCCGCCAATGCCGTTGATCTCGACGGTGGGCCGCGCCCACATGCGCTCGAGCGGCGTGTAGCCGGGCTCGCCGGCCAGCGACGGCGCGCCGGTGATCTCGAGCAGGCGCGCCTCGGTGAGCGGCAGCGCCGCCCATGCGGCCCGCTCCCAATCGCGCATCGGCTGGACGGCATCGCCAAATTTTGCCACCGCAACGCGGCCCTCCGCGTCGTGCAATGTCGCGAGCAGGCGCGCCAGCGCGGTGATGGGGTTTTGCACCGCGCCGCCGTAAATGCCGGAATGCAAATCGATCGCGGGCCCGGTGACGCGAACCTCGATGCAACCGATGCCGCGCAAGCCGTAAGTGAGCGTCGGCACGCCGGGCGCGATCATCGTCGAGTCGGAGACCACCACCACGTCGCAGCGCAATTGCTCCGCATGTTCGGAAAGGAACGCGGCCAGGTTCGGGCTGCCGATCTCCTCCTCGCCTTCGACGACGAACAGCACATTCACCGGCAACTCCCCCGCCGCGAGCGCCGCCTCGACGCCGAGGACGTGGGCCATGATCTGGCCTTTGTTATCGGCCGCGCCGCGCGCGTAGATGATGCCGTCGGCCAGCCGCGGATCGAAGGGCGGCGATGTCCAGAGATCGAGCGGGTCCGGCGGCTGCACGTCATAATGGCCGTAGATGAGGACGGTCGGTTTCCCGGCGCGCGGCTGGCTGCGGGCGAAGATCACCGGATGGCCGCGAGTGCCATGCACCTCGGCAAACAGGCCCATGCTCACGAATTTTTCGTAAAGCCACTGGCCGCAGGCCGAGACGTCGTCGCGCGCCGCCGGGTCGGTCGAGACGCTGGGGAAACGGAGGAAGTCGAAGAGCTGGGCGAGGTGGGAAGAGTCGGAGTCCATGAGGGAATCATCGGTTGGAAATTCGAAATTCGAAATTCGAAATTCGAAGGGAGAGAATCGGTATTGCGATTTTGTGCGGAGCGTATTACCTTCAGTTCATGAAGACGCTCACCGTAAAGCTTCCCGAGCCGCTCTTTGCCGAGATTGAGCAGGCCGCCCGTGCGCGCAAGGTCAGCAAGTCCGAAGTTGTGCGTGAGCGTCTCGAGCGGGGCACAAATGTGAAAACCTCGCTTTGGAGTCGCATAGAGGACCTGGTGATCGACAGCGATTCCTTGCCGCGCGATTTGTCGTCGAACAAGGAGTACTTGCGGCACTATGGCAAGAACCGTTCTGATCGATAGTGGGGTTATCGTCGCGCTGCTAAATCGCCGCGACCAGCACCATGTCTGGGCGAAATCCCAATTTGAGGCAATTATTGAGCCATGTTTGAGTTGCGAAGCGGTCCTGTCGGAAAGTTTCTTCCTCCTCGAACGTGAGGGCGGCGGTGGCGAACGGCTTTGCAACCTGCTTCAGCGGGGGGTCATAAAGATCGGATTCTCTTGGGAGCGGCACGTCGAAGAGTGCATTGACCTCATGCGGCGTTACGGGGATTTGCCAATGAGTTTTGCTGACGCCTGCCTGGTCCGGATGGCGGAGGTCCATCGGCAGGCGCTCGTTTTCACCACCGACAGCGATTTTTCGATCTATCGGAAGAACGGGCGCAAGGCCATTCCGCTGCTCAGCCCCGGGTGAAAGGGGTTCCAGTCAGAGGTGTTTGCCACCCACAATATGTAGTGGTCTAAAATTCGTTATCCACAGCAGATCGTGCTTGCCACTCCGTTTTTGGGGTACTAGGGTTGAGTTCCGAACCCCTTAGAAAACCCTATTTTATGTATCTCCAATCGCTCGAAATGCTTGGTTTTAAGTCGTTCGCGGTGAAGACGGTGATGAATTTCGACCAGGGGGTGACGGCCGTGGTGGGGCCGAACGGGTGCGGTAAATCGAACGTGCTGGACGCAATCCGCTGGGTGCTGGGCGAGCAATCGGCCAAGGCGCTGCGGGGCGGGGAGATGGCGGATGTGATTTTCTCCGGGACGGACTCGCGGGCGGCGCTGGGGATGGCGGAGGTGTCGCTGACGTTCGCCGATTGCGAGAAGGAGCTGGGCGTCGAATGGAACGAGGTGTGCGTCACGCGGCGCGTCTTCCGGGACGGCAATTCGGAATATCAACTGAACAAGACGCCGTGCCGGCTGAAGGACATCCAGCAATTGTTCATGGATACGGGCATCGGACGGAGCGCCTACTCGATCATGGAGCAGGGGAAGATCGACCAGATCCTTTCGTCGCGTCCCGAGGACCGGAGGTCCATTTTCGAGGAAGCGGCGGGGATCATGAAATTCAAGACGCAGAAGAAGGAGGCGCTGCGGAAGCTGGAGGCCACGGAGGCGAATCTGCTGCGGGCGACGGACATCATCCGCGAGGTGAAACGGCAGATCGGCTCGCTGCAGCGGCAGGCGGGCAAGGCGCGGCGCTACCAGGCGATGATTGCGGATCTGCGGACATTCGAGACGCACCATGCGCACCGGCAATACCAGGCGATCAGCGCCGAGATCGACGCGGCGGGCGAGGAAATCGAGCGGCTGCAAAAGGCGCACGCGCAGCAGGAGGAGGAGATCGAAGCGCAGGAGACGCACGTCGCGGCGCGCCGGACGAAAATCGAGGAACTCGAGGAGACGCTGACCGGGGCGCGGCAAGCGGTGCAGGATGTAAAGAGCCACGTGCAAAACGCCGAAAACCGAATCGGGTTCAACGCCGAGCGGTCCGAGGAATTCGGAGGATTGATGGAGCGTTATGGGCGCGACATCGCGGCGGCGGAGGAAAAGCTGGCCATCCAGCAGAGCCAGATCGAGCACAATGACCAGGAGCTGGCGGAAATCGCCGAGACCCTCAGGCACGAGCAGGAACGGCTGACCGAACAGACTGGAAAAGTGAACGCGCTGAGCGGCAGGCGGGTCGAGACGGAGCGAGGGTTGCAGTCCGTGTTTTCGTCGATTGCCGGCATCGAGAACCGGCTGAGCGCGCTGCGCAGCGCGGTGGGCGCGCTGTCGGGTCAACGCGACGGAAGCGAGGCGCGCATGACGATTTTGCAAAGCGAGATCGAGCAACTGGGCAGCGGCGCGACGCAGGTGCGCGAGCGGCTCGAGGCGGTGCGGGCGCGGCTCGAGGAGCAATCGCGCGAACTCGAGGCGCGCAATCAGCAGGCGCGCGACGCGGAGGTCGAGGCGCGGGCGGTTACCGCCGAGATGGATGGGATGGACCGCGAATTGCGCGGCCTCAACGGACAACTGGCGGAAAAGGAATCGCGCGCGGAGGCGCTGCGGCAGATGATCGATTCGGGCGAAGGCTTCGGCGAAGGGACGCAGGCGGTGCTGCGCGGGCTGGATCAGGCGGAATTTTTCAAGCCGGCCATCGACGGGATGCTGGCGTCGCACATCCAGGCGGCCACGGAGGACGTGGCGGCGGTCGAGGCGGCATTCGGGCAGAACCTGCAATCGATCGTGATGAAGGACGCGATGGTCGCGGAGGCGGTGGTGAAGACGCTTTCGGAAAGGCAATGGGGACGGGCGCAATTGATCCTGCGCGAGTGGCAGGGGGCGGCGGCGGCGGAATCGGAGCCGGCGCCCGAAGGGACGCTGGGGTGGGTGCGCGACCGGGTCAAAGGCGATGCGGCGCTGGCCCCCTTGACGGGATTGCTGCTGGGGCGGTTCGCGATGGTGGCGGACCTGGAGGCGGCGCTGCGGCTGGGGCGGGAGCAATTGCGGATGCCCATCGAACGGCGATGCGATTTCGTCACGGTCGCGGGCGAAGTGGTGACGCGGCATGGCATTTTGACCGGCGGACGGGCGAGCGGCGGGAGCGCGGGCGCATCGGTGCTGCATCGCAAGAACCAGATTGCGGGACTCGAAGAGCAGGCGGCGGGAGTTCGCGCGAAGATTGCCGAAGCGAACGCGGCGCGCGAAGCGGCGGCGGGACGGCTCGAGGCGGCGCGCAGCCGGCTGGGGGAATCGCGCGAAGAAGCGCAGAAGCTGACGGTGACGGTGTCCGCATTGCGCGGGGAGCTGCAGCAACTCGAACGCGAGGAGCGCGAGAAGGCGAAGAGCATCGAGTCGCTGACATGGGAGCAGGAGAACGTGCGCAAGCGCCACGACGAGGCGGTTGAGAAGATCGGCCAGTGCGAGGGAGAAACCGGGGAATTGAGCGGGCAACTTGCGGAATTCCAGGGCCGGCAGCGGCAGGCGGCGGCGGAGCTGGATGAATTGCGGGCGCGGGAAGGGGCGCTCATCGCGGAGCTGAACGAATTGCGGATCAAGGCGGCGACCGAGAAGCAGCGTCACGACAGCCTTTACAACCAGCGCGCGCCGATGACCGCGCGGCTCAATGAATTGCGGGAGTTGATCCAGCACCGGAAACGGGACATCGACGGATACCGGGCGAAGATCGAAGGACTGGAGAGCGAGACGGAGCGGATACGGCAGGACATCGAGACGGCCAAGGAGCGGCTGTCCGAGGCGGAGCAGGAAGTGGCGCGGCTGAGCGAGCAGCGGGCGTCGATGGCGGGCGAGGCTGAGGAAATCGAGGCGACGCTGCGAATCCTGCGGCGGCAAATGGGCGAGTGCGCGGAGCAGCGCGGCCAGCAGGACGTGCTGCGCACGCGGTTGCAATTGCGCATCGACAACCTGGGCGAACACATCCAGCGGCGCTACCAGATCGAATTGCGCGAGTTCCAGCCGGACACTTACCTGCTGCTGACGAGCCTGCGGGAATTGAACAAGAAGCGGAAGGTTTCGGACGAGGGCGGCGAAGGGGCGGCGCCGGAACCGCCGGCGGCCGAGGAAGCGGCGGCGGAGCTTTCGGCGGGCGAAGGGGAGCAGCGAATCGATTGGGCGCGCATCGAGGCGCTGGTGAAGGAACTCGAGCAACGTGTCGACGCGATGGGGCCGATCAACATCGAAGCGATCCAGGAATACGACGAACTGGAGCAGCGCCACCAATTCCTCGAGCAGCAGCTCAACGACCTGAACAAGTCGAAGGTCGAATTGATGGATGTGATCGTGAAGATCAACGAGACGACGCGGAAACTGTTCGCGGAGACCTTCGAGCAAATCCGCGTGAATTTTCAGGAGATGTTCTGCGAGCTGTTCGGCGGCGGCAAGGCGAACCTGGTGCTTTCGGACGAGAGCGACCCGCTCGAGAGCGGGATCGAGATCATCGCGCGTCCGCCGGGCAAGCAATTGCAATCGGTGAGCCTGCTCTCCGGCGGCGAGCGTGCGATGACGGCGGTGTCGCTGCTCTTCGCGATTTACATGGTCAAGCCGAGTCCGTTCTGCGTGCTGGATGAAATGGATGCTCCGCTGGACGAATCGAACATCATGCGGTTCGTGAAGATCCTGGACCGGTTCGTGGGGCAGAGCCAGTTCGTGGTGATGACGCACAGCAAGCGGACCATCTCGCGCGCGGATACGCTCTATGGGGTGACGATGGAAGAGCACGGCGTATCGAAGCTGGTCGGCGTGCGGTTTGCGCGGCGCGAGGAATCGAGCGAGCGCGAGGATATCATGGGGACATCGAATCCGGCGCCGGTGCCGAGTATTGCGGAGAGTTTTGGGAAAGGGGATGAACTGGCCAGCGAGCGGAAGGTGGGATAGGGGGGAGATTGATAATTGCTAATCTGAAATTGCTAATTGGGAGAGAGGTTCGGCGCGGCTACACAATGGCACGAATTGCGATTGCCCCGCCCGCAACGCTTCGCGTAGCGAGGCGGGCGGGTGATCTGAGATTGCTGATTAGTGCGCATTCACAAATACTGTGGCCGCTTCAAGAGTCCCCGAAAGGGGACGGTAGACAATAGCCCTCCTCGTTGTTCGCCCCTCCATTCCCGTTTAGATGGCATGGGTTGTGTAGCGCCGGGATCAGCCGGACGCTACACAACATGAGAACAAACAAAGAGAATCTCGAAGAAAACAGTGGATCAATCAAGATCGCGATCGACATGCACCTGAGGAGCTATTCGGTGGTGCGGCAGATCGGCTACCAGGCGCCGCAGCCGGCGCAACGCTTCACGCCGCAAGACTTCAAGCAGTGGCTGCAAAAGCAGGTGACCCAGGGCGAACCGGTGGCGGTTTGCTACGAGGCGGGATGCTTCGGCTACGAACCGGCGCGGCGGTTTGAGAGGATGGGAGCGCAGGTTTACGTCATCGCGCCGGAGGATTGGGACGAGCGGAAAAAGAGGCAGGTCAACGACAAGTTCGACGCGCGGGTCATGTGCCGGCGCCTGAGCGACTACCTTTGCGGCGAGCGGCATGCCTTGAGCATCGTGCGGGTTCCGAGTCCGGAGGAAGAAGCCCGGCGGGCGAAAGCCCGCCAGCGCGACCAACTGCGCATTTTAAGAAATACTATGGCCCTCGAGCGCCGGATTGCGCGCCAGCGTGGACTTGAACTTGCTCTTGAACGTGAACGTGAACCCCACACTCACGGGTTTCAAAGCGGCTACACATTTTTTTTAACCCGAATCCCGAAGTTGATCGGGGCGATCTGGCGCAATCTGCTGGCCGCGAGTGCCATTCGTCGGGCCTCACCGTATCTTTCAGATACGCTTCGGCCCTCCTCATGTCATCGCGACTCAGCATCTTGCACCATCTCATCCCCTCCAACATCGGAGTTCGGGTTTAACCGCCCTAGTGCACATTCACAAATACTGTGGCCGCTTCAAGAGTCCCCGAAGGGGACGGTAGACAATAGCCAGGGGCTTCAGCCCCTGGGTTCACGTGCAACGCGGTTAAGTCCCGCAGGGACGGCAGAGGCTACAGATTTTTTTAAACTGCTCTAAAAGACAGCGCGGTGGCGTGCCGCTACACAAGATGGGTCTTTTATTTCGCCTTCGGGGATTTGGCGGGTTTGCCGGGCTTGGCGGGTGGGAGGCCCTTGGTGATTTCGAAATACATCGAGGTGAGCGGGGCGATCTTGGCGAGGACGAGGCCGTTGGTGGGGAGGTTGGCAGTCGGGACGGTTAGGACCGTTTGCGTGCTGAGGTGATCGGTGAAGGTTACCGGGTCGGACGTCGCGGGGAGGTCGAGCCATTGGAGGGCCTCGGCGGGGAGGTGGACGTGGACGTCGGTGAATGCGGTGGTGCGATGCAGGTTGGTGACGACGAGCCAGCGTTCCTGGCTGTGGGCGTCGTAGCGGAGGAAGGCGTACATCCAATGGCCGGAGCCGGGGTCGCCTTCGATGTCGCCGAAATTCGCAGTTTTCACGTTGGCAGGATTCAAGGGATAGAAGCCGCCAAAGCGAAACCCGGGACTGCCGACGAGGTTGAGAAGATGGGAGTAATAAGTCCGCAGGCCTTTCTGCGGCCGGCTGAGTTTGGCGCCGTCGTACTTATGGCCGTCGACCCATTTGACCATCTCCGGCATGGACCAGTAATCGAAGATCGTGGTGCGCGCATCGTCGCCGCCGAACCCTTCGGCGCCATCCGCGGGTTCGCCGACTTCCTGACCGTTGTAAAGCATCAGCGGGCCGCGTCCGATGCCGTAGAGGATGCCGGCGACGGGCCGGCCCACTTCCATGCCGATGCCGCCCCACTGGCCTTTGCCGGCGAGGCGCACTTCGTCGTGGTTCTCGGCATAGCGCAGGCTGTTGTCGTAGATGAAATCGGAGGTGATGGCGTGGTCGATGTCGTTGGCCCAGCCGTTGCCGTCGTAAATGGATTTGAGCGCCTTGTAAGAGGGATCGTCATAGACGGCGTTGAAGCCGGCATTGAGCAGCGAGTACATCACGTTGTTGAGCGAGGCGGCGAGCGGATCGGCCGGTGGGAGCTTGGCGGGATCGTTGTTGTAGGCTTCGCCCATGAACCAGACATCGGGGTTGCGCGCGCGGGCGCGGGCGATGGCCCACGCCCAGAATTCCGGCGGGATCATGTGCGACATATCGCAGCGGAAACCGTCAACGCCCATCTCCTGCCAGTAGGCGATGATCCGGTCCATTTTTTGCCACGTGTCCGGGATGGGCAGAGCGGGCTGCGCGGTGGTGGGGAAACCGCGCGTGGCGGGATGCGTGAAATCCTCGCCGTAGTTCAGTTTCACCGTTTCGTACCAATCATTGATGCTGGGCGCCCAACTGACGACGTTGTTGCCGGTGACACGGCCATGGATTTTTTCCGGCGCGAAGAGGCCGTCGCAACCGCCGAGGACCTTGCAGGTGGGGCTGACCGGCTGGCCATCCTTGAAGGTGGGCAACTTGAGCGGCGGGCCGCCGCCGGGATCGGTGGGACGGAGATAGAAGAAGTTATTGTTGGGGGCGAAGAAGGCGGAGGTGTCGTCGTTTTGGCCGAAGGAGAGCTCGGGATGAATGGTCGAGGCGTAGCTGCGGGCGACGTGGTTTGGGACCAGATCGATGATGGCCTTGAGGCCGTGTTCGTGGATGCGGTCGAGCAGCGCCCTGAATTCCTCGAGGCGCCTGGCGGGGTCGACGGCGTAATCGGGGCAGACGTCGAAGTAATCCTTGATGGCGTATGGGCTGCCGGCGAGGCCCTTGAGGAGATCGGTGCAATCGGCGGGCAGGCCGATCTTCGAGTAATCGGTCGAGGTGGCCTGGCGCAGGACGCCGGTGAGCCAGATGTGGGTGCAGCCGAGGTCGCGAATGGCGTCGAGAGCGGTGTCGTTGATGTCGTTGAATTTGCCGACGCCGTTTTGCGCGAGGGTGCCGTCCATCTTGCGGGTTTCGTTGGTATTGCTGAAGAGGCGGACGAAAAGCTGGTAAATGCGGACGCGGTTGGCGGTCTCGAGCCGGGTGCGATACTCGGCGGTGTCGTTGTTGCCGGGAGAAATCTGCGGGTAACCGGTGAGGTATTGGTCGCCGATGCCGGAGCGGAACGCGGAATCGCTGGCGGCATAGAGCCGGCCCCAGCCGTCGTTTTGGGTGAGGTCGCGGGCGTAAAGGGCGAAGCCGAACTTGCGGGCGGCGAGATCGCCCAGGGCGACGCTGATCGAGCAATGATTTGCGGAGTAGGTGCCGGAGAGCTGCGTGGTGCTATCCCAGGGGGACCACTCCGTGCCATGCCAGGTGCGCGCGGTGATGTTGGGGCCGCCGGGGAGATTGACGAGCATGAAGAGCCGGCCGGCGGTGAAAGGGAGAAAGACGGTCGAGCCTTCGAGCTCGCGGCCATAGGGGACAAGGGAGGAGCCGGCGCCGGAGCCGCTTTCCAGGGCGAGGAAGATGCGATGGCCCGGCTGATCGATGGCCGGGGCGGTGTAATCGAACTGGAGCCGGCCATCGGATACGGTGGCGGTGAGCGAAGCGCCATCGGAGCATGGGATGTCGATGGGAGAAGCGGGCATGTTCAGGGCGCCGAGGCAAAGGATGGCTATACAGAATGGAAGGGGGGAGCGCACGAAAAGTGATGTAGCGGCGTGGAGCGGGAGGGGCGAGGAGAAAGAGAATTGCGGATTTCGGATTGCGGAGTGCGGATTTGGAGAACGCTGGCGCGTGGGGCGGGGCTGTTCACACTACGCCAAAGCGGATCGAGAAGTCGAAAGATGAGCCAGAGAATTTGCCCGAATAATCAAGGAACTGCGTTCATCTGCCAATCTGCGGAACCCTAACCCCGGTCCCCCCCAAAAAAAATCACTAACTGAGGCGACATTTTTCCTGCAAGGCTCGTCTCATGACCAGAAACGGAAAAATCGCCAGGCTTCCGCGGAATATCCGCGAAGACATCAACCGGCGCCTCGACGACGCCGAGCAGGCAAACACCATCCTCCCATGGCTCAATGGCCTCAAGGAAGTCACCGAACTGCTCTCCCGCGAGTTTGACGGCCGGCCCATCAATGCGCAAAACCTCTCCGACTGGAAGCAGGGCGGCTTTCGCGAATGGCAACGCCACCGCGAAGTCGCCGACCGCCTCGCATCCCTCGTCGAGCGCTCACAAGACCTTGCGCGAGGCCCCGCCGACCAGCCCATTCCCGAAATTCTCGCCGGCATCCTCGCCGCCGAACTGGCCGCCCACACCCTCCAACTCCTCGAAGACGCCACCGATCCCTCCGAACGCTGGGTCCGCCTTCGCCAGGCCCTCCGCCAACTCCACCTGCTCCGCAGGGCCGACTCTCGGGCCGCTCGTACCCGCATCGAGGAAGCCCGCTGGCAGATCGAATGCGAGGAGCGCGAAAAGGAAAAGCAGGCCCAGGCAGTGAGCGACGCCTACGATGAAGTCATGCAGCCACTCCGGCAGGCCTCCATGCGTCCAGTCCTGGTAGCCGCATACGGCGGCGGCCCCGACGGAGAAAAAGCAGCCGACTTCATCCTCCAAATGCAGCGGGAATACGGCGTCAAAGAACTCCCCCCACCCGACTCCAAACCCCCACCCCAATCAAGGTCAATCAAGCCCAATCAAGGTCAATCAAGGTGAATCAAGGCTCTCTCTCCCGGGGCGTGTTCACACAATCGGGTACATGGCGCTTCCGGGAGAGGGACGGAAACCGGGCTTTTTGGGGATTGCCTGGGGGTGCCGGCGGGGCGATGTTTTGGGTTGAAAATTTCCGAAAAAATTACCTGGGATTGGCATGCAAAATCTCTTGCATGGGAGGCTGACCACAAGGTATAGTGCCCGTTGCCTTTGATGGCCACAACAACTGGGGGATAGGCCGTGAATAACCCTGGAATAACGTGTGGTGTGCCTGATGGGGCATGTTCAACCCCCGTAGTAGTTCCCCGGAGTCTAAACGTCATGAAGATCAAAATGAGCAATGGTGTCCGCGCCAATCGGCTGGGCAAGAGCGCGCCCCGGCCTGCATCGCGCGCAAAAGCAGCCTCCAAAGGGCTGAAGTTCGAGCGTGCATTTTCGAGTGAAAACTTCTCCCCGTTCGACCAGATCGAGTGGGAGAAACGGACCGCGAAGATCACCGACGACGGCGGCAAGGTGATCTTCGAGCAAAAGGATGTGGAGGTGCCGAAGGGCTGGAGCGAGCTGGCGACGAAAATCGCGGTCTCGAAGTATTTCTACGGCGACATCGCGCACGGGACCAACCCGTGGAAGGGCGGGCGGGAGTCGTCGATCCGGCAATTGGTGCACCGGGTCACGCGGACGATCGCGGATTGGGGCGAGGCGGACGGGTATTTTGCGAGCGAGCGAGGACGCGGCGGTGTTTTATGACGACCTGACGTGGCTGTGCGTGAACCAGTACGGCGCGTTCAATTCGCCGGTCTGGTTCAACGTGGGGCTGTGGCACCAGTACGGGATCGGCAAGAATGCCGGCGCGGGCAACTATTTCTACAACCGCGAGACCGGCAAGGCCGAGCGGGCGCCGACGCAGTACGAATACCCGCAGGGCAGCGCGTGCTTCATCCAGAGCGTGGATGACTCGATGGAGGACATCATGCGGCTGGCCACGAGCGAGGCGATGCTCTTCAAATACGGCAGCGGGACGGGCTCGGACCTCTCGACGCTGCGCTCGACGCGGGAGAAGCTCTCCGGGCGGCGGGAGGCCGAGCGGTCCGCTTTCGTTCCTGAAGGTGTATGACCAGGTGGCCAACGTGGTGAAGAGCGGCGGCAAGACGCGGCGCGCGGCGAAGATGAACACGCTGAAGGATTGGCACCCGGACATCGAGGAATTCATCGAGGCGAAGACCGAAGGAGGAGAAGAAGGCGTGGGCGCTGATCGAGCAGGGCTACGACGGCTCGTACAATGGCGACGCGTACGGCTCGATCATGTACCAGAACGAGAATCTTTCGGTGCGCGTGAGCGACGAGTTCATGAATGCGGCCATCGAAGGGCGGGAATGGTGGACGCGCACGGTGCGCGACGAGCAAGCCGTGCGAGAAGAAGGACGCGCGGACGCTGCTGAAGAAAGTCGCCGAGGGGACGTGGGTCTGCGGCGATCCCGGCATGCAATTCGACACGACCATCCACAAGTGGCACACGTGCAAGGGGACCGAGCGGCAGAACTCGACCAATCCGTGCTCGGAGTATCTCTTCCTGGACAACACGGCGTGCAACCTGGCGTCGCTGAACCTGCTGAAGTTCAAGAAGGCGGACGGCTCGTTCGACGTGCAGCGGTTCAAGGCGGCGGTGCGGATATTCATCACGGCGCAGGAGATCCTTGTGGATAACGCGAGCTACCCGGTCAAGGAGATCGCGGAGAACTCGCACATCTTCCGGACGCTCGGGCTTGGCTACGCGAACCTGGGCGCGCTGATTATGAGCTACGGGCTGGGCTATGACTCGGACGAAGGCCGCGCGCTGGCTGGCGCCATCACCGGCGATCATGACCGGCCACGCCTATGAGCAGAGCGCGCGGATGGCGCGCGCACATGGGGCCGTTTCCGGGCTACAAGGATGCGCGGGCCTGCGGCGTCGAGAAGCCGCTGGCGAAGGACAACGTCGAGCCGATGCTCGAGGTGATCGAGCTTGCACCGCGACGAGCGTGGCGAGCATCCAGGCCTCCGAGCGGTTCGCCTTCTCAAGGAAGAGGCGCAGCGGTGCTGGGACGCGGCGCTCGAGCTGGGCCGCAAGCACGGCTACCGCAACGCGCAGGTCACGGTGCTGGCGCCGACGGGGACCATCGGGTTCCTCATGGATTGCGACACCACGGGCATCGAGCCGGACATCGCGCTGGTGAAATACAAGCTGCTGGCCGGCGGCGGGATGCTGAAGATCGTCAACCAGACGGTGCGATCGGCGCTGATCAACCTCGGCTACAGCGCGGCAGGAGATCGAGGCGATCATCAAGCACATCGATACGCACGACACCATCGAGGACGTGCGCGACGAGAAGACCGGCGAGACGATCCGCAGCGGGTTGAAGCCCGAGCAATCTGCCGGTGTTCGATTGCGCGTTCAAGCCCGTCGAAGGGCGAGCGCAGCCTGCATTACCGCGGGCATATCAAGATGATGGCGGCGGCGCAGCCGTTCCTCAGCGGGGCGATCTCGAAGACGGTGAACCTGCCGGAGAGCGCGACGGTCGAGGACATCATGAACACTTACATCGAGGGCTGGAAGCTGGGGCTCAAGGCGATTGCGATTTATCGCGACGGCTCGAAGCGCTCCGCGCCGCTGGCGACCGACAAGAAGCGCCACGGCACCGGCAACGGGAACGGCAACGGCAATGGCGAAACGGCCGCGGCGCCGGCGGAAGTCGAGCAATTGGCCGGCGCGCATCGTCGAGCTGGAAAGCGAGATCGAGGCGCTGCGGGCGCAGGCGAGCCAGCCGGTGCGCCACCGCATGCCGGACACGCGCGTGTCACTTACGCACAAGTTCGATATCGCCGGCCACGAAGGCTACCTGACCGTCGGCCTGTTCGAGGATGGCCAGCCGGGCGAAATCTTCATCCAGATGAGCAAGGAGGGCAGCACCATCGGCGGACTCATGGACACCGTGGCGACGCTGACTTCCATCGCGCTGCAATACGGCGTGCCGCTCGAGAGCCTGCTGAAGAAATTCGCGTATCAGCGGTTTGAGCCGAGCGGGTTCACCAAGAACCCGGATATCCGCAATGCGACGTCGATCACCGATTACGTCTTCCGCTGGCTGGGCTGCCAGTTCATCAAGGGATACAAGGAGGCGACCGCGCCGCACGTCACGCAGCCGGACCTGCCGATGAAGGGCATCGGCGAAATGGAAAAGCGGGCCGTGAACCGTCCGGTGGCCGAGCTGTCGCGGACGGCGGACAAGGAAATCATCGACGTGGTGACCAACCGGGCGTTGTCCGAAGGGGAGCCGGCGATGAATGGGATGGCCAGGCGCCACGCCGACCGCGTGCAGGAGGCGCTGGGATCGATGTACATGGATATCACGTGCTCGAATTGCGGAAGCACGAAGGTCATCCGCGCGGGCGCGTGCGGCTGCTGCACCGAGTGCGGCACCAGCCAGGGATGCAGCTAGACTATGAAAGACCGGAAGCCTCCGAAAACTGAGCGAAGCGGGTCCGGGCCGGTGTTGGCTGACTGAGCCAAGGAAAATTCGAAATTCGAAATTCGAAAAATTTTGGCGCGCGTTGGCGCGCCCGTCCGAAAAAGGGCTCCGCACTCCGGGGATGGCCGGGTGCTGGGCCGGATGGCAGTCATTGACGCCAGAGGCCGAGGCTCCTACGCTTCGCCGTATGACCTCGGGCCGGATGAAAATGGGGCTGTTGGGCACGGGTCTTGCATTATTCCCTGCCGCGAAGCGCCTTGTGTGCGAGGGGACGCTGAAACGGCCCCCGAATTCCGGCGCGAAAGCCCAATGAGTCCAGAATTATCCAAGAAGCGCATTCTGATCTTCATCGTCGCTTACAATGCCGAGAAGACGATCGGGAGCGTGCTGCATCGAATCCCGCAGGAATTGCGGCAGGGGAACGTCGAGGTACTGGTCATCGACGATTCGTCAAAGGACGACACTTTCGCCGCCGGCCTCTCGCATGAGGAGGCCATCGCGGGACTGAAGATCACCGTGCTGCGGACGCCGCTCAACCAGGGGTACGGGGGCAACCAGAAACTCGGTTACCGATACGCGATTGAGAACGGGTTCGATTACGTGGCGCTGGTGCACGGCGACGGGCAGTATGCGCCGGAGAAATTGCCCGGGCTGCTGGAGCCGCTGGTGCGCGGGGAGGCGGGCGCGGTGTTTGGCTCGCGCATGATGGACAAGGGCGGGGCGCTGCGCGGGGGAATGCCGCTCTATAAATACACGGGGAACAAAATCCTGACCGGATTCCAGAATGCGATGCTGGGGTCGCGCCTGTCGGAGTTTCATTCCGGCTACCGGATCTACTCGACGGAGGCGCTGAGGAAGATTCCATTCGAGAGGAACTCGAACGACTTTCATTTCGATACGGAAATCATCATCCAGTTGATGATGGCGAAGGTGACCATCGTCGAGCTGCCGATCCCGACTTACTACGGGGACGAGATATGTTACGTCAACGGGATCAAGTACGCGTGGGACGTCTTCCGCACGATGGTGCGTGCGAAATGCCACGAGCGGAACCTGCTTTATGACCGGAAGTTTGACATAGGGCCGGTCGAGGAAAATTACGACATGAAGCTCGGGTTCGTCTCGTCGCACACGCTGGCGATCGAGGCGGTGCGGCCCGGGGCGAATGTGATCGATATCGGGTGCGGTCGCGGCTACATCGCGCGCGAACTGGCGAAGGTGGCGAACCATGTTACCGGGGTGGACCAGTATGTGCCGGACCATTCGGACGACCCGAAGGTGACTTACTATCAATGGAACCTGGATCGCGAGGAGTTTCCCGTGGATCTATCGGAGTTCGAGCAGGTCTTTCTGCTGGATATCATCGAGCACCTGAAGGAGCCGGATGAATTCATGGAGCGGCTGCGGCACGCGGCGGTGCGGCGCCGGCCGGAGATCATCCTGACCACGGCGAACATAGGATTTTTTGTCACGCGCTTCATGCTGCTGCTGGGGCATTTCAATTACGGGCGCAAGGGCATCCTGGACCGGACGCATACGCGGCTGTTCACCTTTGCGTCGTTGCGGGAACTGTTTGAACAGGCTGGATACGAGGTAATCGAAGCCAGAGGGATTCCGGCGCCGTATCCGAAGGCGGTGGGTGATAACTGGCTGGGGCGGCTGCTGATCACGATCAACATGGGATTGATCGCGGTGAGCCGCGGGCTTTTTTCCTACCAGATCTATATCCGCGCGGCGGCGAAGCCCTCAGTCGAGCATCTGCTCTCCGAGACAATCGATTTCAGCCGCAAGCAGAGGAAGACCGATCGAAAAAAACGGCATGGCGCGTGTCGCGCGCGCCGGGGCTGTGTAGAGAAGGCGGGGTTGGAGATCGTGCGACCCGGGACGGGCTATGGCGGGTTGCAGGCAGTTCGGAAATTTTAGAGGGGTGAATATTCCAGAGATCAGGAATATCAGAAATTATGGGGAGAATTAAGGAGAATTACGGAGCAAAACTTTTTATCGAGGATTAAGTTGCTTTAGTCAAAAAAGACTATTGAAAATTGGCAAAGAAAAATTGATGTTGCAGCGCGTGACAGGAATTGCCAGAAAGATGCCACGCCATTGATAAGCCAGTGCGGCGAGAAAGCTTCTCGCCGGCACGTTGCCACAACCGAGAAAATATGACAGCCTATCCATCCGTTCAGGAGGAGATCAATCAACTGAACCGCCGCCTATCGAGCCTGAGTGAACAGGCAGAGAACGAACTGCGACAAAGACTAAAAGACGCCCGAGCCGTGGTAGCCGAATTGGAGATGCAATTGTCGGAGATAACGGGAAGGCCGACTGCGAGCCAGATCAAGGCTGCGGCGGGATTTGCGCCGCTGACCGACGAGCAGTTGGAAGTGCAGATTCTGTTCGTAGTGCAGAAGCAAGGGGAGGAAGGGATAAACGCGAAATCGATTGCACAACAACTGAACCAGAGTCCCACGAGAATCCGGGATTGGATCAAGAGGCATCCGGGCGCATTGAGGCGCGAAGGAAGCGGGCCCGGAACGAAGTTCTTTGGGGCGTTGCAGGATCTAGCGCAACTGGCGAACGGCTCGTAAGGAGATAGGGGAGAGAGACTATTGCTTGCCGCTCCACGGGGCCGCGCGGCTGCGTGCCTGCGGCTTGGGGAGATTTCCTTGCCCAGTGGGAGAATGCGGGCATAGTGAAAGGACGACGGGGCGTAGCTTAGCTTGGTAGAGCGCTTGGTTTGGGACCAAGAGGTCGCAGGTTCAAATCCTGTCGCCCCGACTTTTTGCCGTTTCTGGACAGCATCGGCCATGGTTGGACATGGAGGGTTAAATCGCCCTCAAACCCTGTATTCATGCCGGTTCCAGCAAAATTGGAAACTTCCGATTCGTGGACACCGTTGGACAACGCTGGACGTGCCTGGACTAAACTTTGTGGGGCCAGTTGTGGGGCTGGATTCACGGCACCATTCAGCGAAGGCAGCTTTGTAATCGTGGCATCGACGGGGAGCATCCCTGCATCCGTGTAGGTTTTCGCTGTGAGCCGCATATCGCTGTGCCGCATCAATTCCATCACGACCCGCTGAGGCACGCCGGCAAGCGTCAGCATGGTGCCGAACGTCTTTCGCAGAGAATGGAAGTCAGCGTATTCGCCCTTGGCATCGACGTAGGGAATCCCGGCAGCCTTCAAGTCCTTCTGAACGACCCTCATGCGCGGTACCCGGCCTTGGAAGACAAAGCCCGTTGGCGACGCCCCATCCGCATGCAGCCGGCCTAATGCCGCCACGAGATCGCTATGCAAGGGGCAACATGGCTTGCTTGTGGTTCTTGGAGATCGAGGCCCGGACGTTTACAAACGGCTTTTCCGCGTCCATGTGCAAATCCCGCCATTCCAATTGCAGGAGCTCGCCACGACGCAGGCCCGTTAGAGCCGCCGTCAGATAGACGACTCCCCGAGGCCCGGACACGGCAAAGAGCCTCTGAAGCTCATCCACTGTGAACGCTCTAAGTTCCCGCTTCTGGCTTCCCCGACTCTCCACCTTTTGAACGCACCGAAGCGGGTTCACGCCCAGCCGCGGTTCAAGCCATTTCATCAGCCCGGAAATTGACGCATAATATTCGTTCAACGTCTTTGGCGTCCTCAATTGTCGAGCCCGCCACGTTTCGAACGATTGCGCCGTTACGTCCTTCACGGTGGACCACTCGCATTCACGTCCCAGCCGCAGCAGTTTTTCGCGAAGCTGGTTTACATATCGGGTATCCCTTCCGACGGACCGCCGCGTCTGGATGAAATCCTCGACGTGATCCACGAAACGCCGTCGCGCCGCGTCCCGCTCGGCTTTTGGCGCAAGCAATCCCTCCTGCTCGCGCTGCTCGTCCAGGATAATCTTGTTTAGACGCTGCTCGGCAATCTGCCTGTCTGGAGTCTTGAGAGGCACTTCCCGAATTCTCTCCTCGCCATCGAGGCGGTAACGGCCCCGATAAAGGCGATCAAACACCCGCTTGCCGCCCTCTCTCTTGCTCGGTTTATAAACGTGTCGGATCATGGTCTATTTTTCTTTCTGTCGCGTTTCTCTTTGAGTTTCTGAACGAATTCCTCGATTTCCGTCGCAATGAATAGCTTGGCGCAACCGACCCGAACGGGCTGGGGAAACCCAGGTATCGTCTGCACCCAGCGCCCGACAGTCTTGACCGACTTGCCGAACATCTTTGCGACGGTCTCAAATGTCCGAAAGGGGCTGTCCATATTGCCTGCAAACATTGTTCTACGCCTCCTCCTCAGTTTCCGTCCCAGGCTCCGCAGTTTCCTTGAAGTAGCGCCGGCAGCCGTCCCGCGCGCTTTCCTCGACCGCCCACCAGTGAGACCGGAGAAAATCCAAATTGGCTTCATGCTCCAGAAGCGCTTCCCGAGGGTCCCCGTCCGCAGCGTCCAGCACCAAACCATCCTTTTTCTCTTCCACCACATGCCGGAAAACGTCTTCGTCAAAAAGAAATGACTCCATCGCCACTCCGGTTGCTTCCTGGACGGCCCGCGCCGTCGGCTCGATTTGATCCGCGAACGCTTCCCAGTACTTCTCTGGATTCCGAAGCGCTTTGGCGATAGAAACGGCGCTCAGCTTGATTCCCTGAGTCTCTTGCAGCCACCGGCTGATTGCCCGCGTACTCATGCGTTTTGATGCACTTTTGATATAAGGGAAAAGGGCTGGCAAAACTCCGCGCGCACTGAACTCACCGTTCTTCGAGCTATGCAAGAGTTCCAGCCCCACATCATGGAGGTTGATTTCTTGAGTCATTCTCAAAGTTTACGGAGTTCGCATATGAATGCAAACATAATTCGCATTCTTTACAGGCGACAACAATTTCCGCCCTGGTCGGACAGGGGACTCCGGCGCTTGAGACAACGAAGGCGCTCCTTGCTCAGGTACTTACCGAGGTAGCGGGCGTACTCCGCCAGCATCACGGCTACATGGATGCGACCCCATCACGAAGCGCAATTCGACGCGCCCCTTCTGTCAGATACCTCGAAGCAATTCCTCCCAACTGCATCCAAGGGCAGACCGAAGTCTCGCCACGATCTCGAAACCCGGATTGCCGGTTCCCGCCTCGATGCGTTGGACGTACCGCCGATCAATATCGGCGGCTTCCGCCAATTCCTCTTGTGTCAATTGGATTTGCTGCCGGAGGCGGCAGACATTTCGGCCCAAAATGACACGGGGTGGAAGAGGCACCCACAAAAAATGCGACAATCAGACCGCCTTTGGAGCGGACGCATTGTCGCTTTTTTCTTCTGGACTCAATTCGCGAAAGCCCGTACGCAAGACGCCAGATTCAAATCACCGTAAATTATGGAAATTTTAACGTGCAGGAGGAACAACGCACAGATTTGCGATTCGGCCAAAGGCTGCGCCCATCGTGGCGCGAACGCAGAGAAATCTGGAAACTGAAGATATCGCAGTTGCTACTCAACCTGTCCCCAAGAACTGGCGCACGCAAAATCGCAGGAAACCGCCCCACTCACCATCAACCTGAAAACAAATGCGAAATCCCGGAGAATATGCCAAACGTAGTCCCTATATTTGACGAAGAAATGAGTTTCATCGGTATCTGGTCCTGGAATAAAGACTTCCAGCCCTCCTATGGCCGGTTGGCCGAGCTAATGGGCCTTTGCGAGCCTACCCTGCGCGCACTCGAAAAGTTGCCAACGCGCCGCGTTCTGGTTCAAGACCGTACCAGAGTCGGTCCAAAGGTGGTTTTCGAATCTGGGGTCTTCATTATGGTGAATGATGAGAAAGCACCAAGCGAGGAATACATTGGACCTGAATCAAAAAAAATGCTTTGTGGCTACCAACGTCAACTCAATTCCAGTCGCTAAGAGAGTATCAAATACATCTACTTAAAAGAAGCGCATTGATACAGCCAACAGCAAAAAAATATGAGCATTTGGACAAAACTCTTCGGCAAGAAATCGAAGACGGCAACATCCATAAAACCAAAAGACCTGTACACCACACAGGACAACGTCGGTACCATAATTCATGACTATGGCCATTATCAGGGACTCCTCCTCTCGGTTATGAAAACGCAAGCGGAAAACCCTGGTGTTGCTGCGTTCAGTTTTCCGGATCAAGGGATTGCACAACAAGCCCTAAACGAACTCTCTTACATTAAGACTGCACAAGACACGGGAAATCCGATTTCACTGCTTACTATTGATTATGGAGTATTTTTGAGCGATGGCTGGGTCGCTGTAGTCCACGGAAAGGGCCTTACGAAGGAAGCTCACGAAGAGGCCGTTCGCGTGTTTCTGAAACACGGCGGCAAAGAGCTTGCAAATCGGGTTCCTCAAAAAGCCTCGGCCAGTGATGTTTCGGCGGCCGCCGAAGGCACAGTAAGTTTTAGTCATCGCCAGGATTTGTCGAAGTCCGGTGGTATCGGATCGAAGATGATCTATAAAGCGACAATGAAACCCGCTGCTGTTGAATTCTTAAAGAACCAAAAGATAAATGAAATGTACTTCTACATTGAAATTGAGACGCCAGAGGGCTCGGTTGGAAAGGATATAGATGGAATTTATGAGTTCTGAATATAGTTTTTGCACGAGTCTCCTTGGCCTGACCCCGCTGGTTGGACACTTCAGTCAGCCAGAGGTGCTCGATTTGCATTGTGACCCGTTAACAATCATTTAAATAACTTAAAATGAGCTTCTGGAAGAAACTATTTGGAATCAAGGAACCAACAAAGGGTGAAGTCCCCGGCAACGTAGGTCGTAAAACGACGACGACACCAGGCCTGCAGGAACTCAAACAGATGATTGAAAGAGACAGATCGGGAGATTCCCTGCCTCAAAGGCTCCATGCCGCCGGTTACACTTTCGCACAGAGCGGTTCCAACTCCGCTGTTGGACGCCGGGGCGACGACGAGATAGTTATCGAAATAAACGAGGGAGGTCGCGGTTTACGCAGACTAAGCTATCGGTGCTCGAAAGCGAATGTATCGGAAGATATCTTCGTGTCTGGGAGATTACTCCTTTAACCGGGATTTCAAACGCCAACTGGGAAATCCCAGTTGAAGAGCATCCAGCCGCCCCACAAAGACTTCGGCCTTTTCCGCTCCGCTTCGTCCCGCTGGCCCACGACTCCGCTGCACTCCAAACGCCGAAGCCTTCGCCACCGACCCGCCAGGAAGCTCACCCCGAAGATTAAAGCGCTCCGCAGGCTCCGACGCTTTAACCTTCCCTAGTGTAGTGTGTCTCAAATAGCTTTCATATTGGAGTTGATTGTGATGGAATGCGGAAATGTTAGAAATCCATGCGAGCGAGTCTGAAATCGAGCAACTGGAACGCTGGGTCAGAGCGGCCAGCACTCCGCAGAGTGTCGTGTTACGGAGCATGATTATTCTCGAATCCCACCGGGGCGAAACTAGCAAAGCCATTGGCCAGGGCCTGAAGGTCAGCCAACCTACGATTCGTCTCTGGAAGCAGCGCTTCAAGGAAGGAGGACCAGAGGCTTTGACCGAAATAGCCCCTGGCAGAGGGCGTAAGGTGAAGATCAGCCAGCAAAAGGTAGCGGCGCTCGTGCGTGCGACCCAGCATTCCAAGCCGCTGGGGCAGACGCATTGGAGTTGTCGCTCGATGGCCAAGGCCAAGGGAGTCAGTTTCAAGACTGTGCAAAGAATCTGGAATTTGCACGGACTCAAGCCGCATCAGAGCAGGACTTTCAAGCTCTCGCGGGACAAGCACTTTGTGGAAAAGCTGACCGACGTGGTCGGGGTCTATCTCAACCCTCCGGACAAAGCGGTTGTGCTATGCGTAGATGAGAAGAGTCAGATTCAGGCGCTCGACCGCACCCAGCCGGGACTCCCGCTGAAAAAGGGCCGCTGCGGCACTCACACTCACGACTATGTGCGTCACGGCACCACCACCTTATTCGCGGCATTGAATATTCTTGATGGAAAGGTGATCGGCCAATGCCTGCCGCGCCACCGACATCAGGAATTTTTGAAGTTCCTGCGGAAGGTGGATGCGGAGTTCCCGGAGAGCCTGGACCTGCACCTAATCCTGGATAACTACGGCACTCATAAGCACCCCAAAGTACAGCGCTGGCTTCAGAAGCATCCCCGGTTCAAGTTACACTTTACTCCCACCAGTGCCTCCTGGACCAACTTGGTCGAACGCTGGTTCCGGGAGTTGACTGAGAAGGCCATCCGGCGTGGCGCCTTCGTCAGCGTCGCTGACTTGGAAGCCGCCATCGAGGGCTTTTTGACTAGTTACAATGGCGATGCAAAACCCTTCGTCTGGACCGCCTCGGTTGAGACCATTATGGTCAAACTCGAAAAAGTGAAAGCCATTTACGACACACTACACTAGGAAGCCATCCCGCGCACCGGGCAGAAATCCCGCCCCGCTTCGCGCGTCAGGCTTCCTGCTGACCCACCACCCGCCTGATTCGAGTTCGGCTGCTCGTCACCCGGACAGGAAGGTAGCGGGTTGAGACTCGCAGCCTCAGGCGGCGGGGGAAATCCAGTCGAGCACCAACTGGTAGAAGTCACGAAATGTAAGGTGCGCGGGCGTGAGTTGCGCCGTCTCGCACATCCGAGGCAGGTCCGCTGTAAACTCCTGATATCTATTCCAAAGATGCGATCCGCCCGGCATCTTCCCTTGGCCGACTGCATTGCGGAGCCAATCACGCACGGTGCGAACCACTGCTTCCGGGCTGTTGCCATGAGCCTTGATGTCCTGGCCGCCAATGTCGGAAATGAATTTCTGAAACCGGTAACGCTCCCGGTCCAGCACGAGGCACCGCTTTGAGCGATGCCGGCCTGCCCCGAACTGCTTTGCCCCAAGAAAGAATCCAAGCTCCAGAGGCATATTGAACCGCGGCAACTGATTCTCCTCATCGAGTTCCGTCCGGGAAATATCGTGAATGCCGAACGCGGAGGAGCCAATGAGCCGATAGATTTTTTCAAGCCTCACCTGGCTGGCGTCGTCATGCTCCAGTGTGCAGCGAGGAACGAACCCGCATACGGAAACGGTGAAAACGATGGCCCGGAAAATGGGCAAATATTCACCGTCAAACGGGCAATTGATGAAGACGCTGCTCTGATATTGGGGCGCCGCCATCACCCAGGCACGATACGAACGATCGTATTGGCGTACCGCTTCACCATCGCCTCGTAGGCGGCCGGATCATTCTTCTTCAACTCCCTTACCTCCCGCACGGCCTTGCGAAAGTTCTTCTTCGGCACAGTGGTCCGCAGATTTTTCGGGCGGATGATTGGACGATAACCGTTGGCTGGCATGGAGGAAATATACAGGAGAGGTGCGGGTTTGTCACTGGTTTCGACGACACCGGCTCAGAACGGGGCGGGCACCGTGCCGCTGAATGCCACGTCTCCAAAGCACAACTCCCCTTCATAGCACATCCAGTAGGGCTTGTCCGATGGCCCCAAGCCGGCTTTCCAGCCCTGCTCTATAGTCATGAACACCATGCGGCGGGCGAAATCCAGCCGATCGAGAAAATTGCCCTTTCCGGTCCAACCCTGCCACTCCTTGCAAGCCCGATAGACGGTGCCGAATAAGGATTCCTTGATGATGTCCTTCACCTTGGTGGGCTCCCAGCCCTCGCCAAACGCGGCCCACAGCCGCCAGCGCTTGAGGCAGGGTGGCCGGTCCTTGCTCAAATACTTGGCGAGGTAGCGGGCATGCTCTGCCGGCATCACCGTGACGTGGATTCGGCCCCAGCCGGCCTTTTCTGCAAGGGCGCGCGCCTGGACGACATCAATCCTCTCATTCGTCACCATGTGGACGTGCAGCCCGTGGCGCTTGTGCATTTCAAAGACCCGGATGCCTTGCAGCTCGGGCCAGGTTCGCTTCATGGCGGTCAGGAGGCGGTTCCAGCGCTTGCGGGTATCCTTGACGCCTAGGAGTTCCTTGAACGTGAAGGTCCACATGAACAGTCTGTCTTTCGCGAGCTTGCGGGAGGAGAACAGGAAGGCGGATTTACTCTTGGTCATATCATCTCCGTGGAGTTGTTCTTTATATTAACAAGATTAGGGGTGCCCATGGGTGCCCCTGAAGGGGCACCCACTGTCCCCTCTTCCTCGGGCTGATCCTGGAGCAATTCAGGGGGGCGGTCCGACAAGGAGCCAATCACCTGCCCGTTGTCATTCTTCAAGCTGGTGAGAAAGAAGACGTACAGTTTGCCCTTCTGATACGGGAAAACGGCCTCCTCTGGCTTCTCAATGCTCTCCGGCAGCCGCTGATAGAACATGGCGCGGGCGAGATTCCCTCTGACCTGACACTCGGCCAGGACGATGGCTTTCACGTAGCCGACCTTTTCCCCTGTCGTCCTGTCCACATAGCCGTCCATGGCCGCATGAGCGCCGCGGAACTCCCCGACGATCAGCAGCCGGCCCAGGAGGACCTCACGCAGCAATTGCGCACGGTTCATTTGCCCTCCTTTCCAACTGACCGCACAATCCCCAGCACGGCGGCCTTCAATGCCTCAGGCAGCAAAGCCCAGGAACGAGCTATTTCCTCTACTTCCTCGGGCCAATCTGGACCTTGTGGGGCCAGTTGTGGGGCTGAAACCGTAAGTGCCTGAGAATCAGGAGCGTCTCGCAGGTTCAAATCCTGTCGCCCCGACTTTTTGCCGTTTTCCGGGTGATTCAGGGGGATTCCTGGGCCACTTTCAGGAGCCAGGCGCTGATCTGGTCGAGGTCGGTCATTTTCGAATCGAAGCGGATGCCGAGGTCTCCCGCCTTGATGGTGAATGTCTGCGGCTGCCAATCCAGGTTGTTGTTCTGGTCGCGGACCTGGCGCAGCACGGTGAGCCGGCGGTCGGGGCCGGGGGCATGGATGGCGGCAACCAGTTCCTGCTGGACGGCGTGGGTGGCGGGCGAGGCGGGGAGATGGGTGTCATTGCGGGCGACGGACCAGTTGCCGCATTTGACGATGAGATCGCCGGGCTGGAGGCCGAGCTGCTGGGCTTCGGAGTTGTCGATGATCGAATCGACGGTGATCATCGAGACGCCAAGGTAGCTGAGGGTCTCGTCCTGGGTGCCGAAGGCGACCCTGTAGGTTTCGTCGGCGCCGTCGAATTCGATTCGCCAGCCGGCGATATTGTCCACATCGAGGCATGGGAGGCCATTGGTATCGAAAAAGGCGCGCTTGATTTCCTCGTAGCCGGATTCGTCGTAATCGCTGGTCCAACCGGCGATTTTTTCGGAGGAGAGGGAGGGTTTGCCGTCGACGCCGTAGAATTGGATGAGCCGGAGGCTGCCCTGGTCATTATAAGCCCTCTGAATGGTGGAGATGGCCAGTTCGTTGACGCTGGGAGAGGTGCCGTCGACGCCGATCCAGCGCTTCGAGACGAGCTGCCCGAGGGAATTGAAGGTCTGCTGCCATCCGGCATAGAGATTCTTGTAAAGGCAGGGATGGCCGTTGGCGTCCTCGAAGAGCATCTTGATGGGGCGGTCCTCATCGTCGTAGGAATACTCAATGACGGCGTAGCCGCCGGTCTGGGTGACGGGGCGGCCGTTTTCATCCAGCGCCGCGATGGATTCGACCAGGTTCGCGTGTTCGTCGGTGACATTTTCCCAGCCGGCGAGGCCGCTGGAATTTTTGCGGACCTCTTTATTGAGTCCGAGGCAGGTCCAGATTTCGGAGGTTTCCTCGGTTGCGGGATCGGTGACGTAGGTGGTTTTGAGGCCGGCGACCTGGTCGTCGGCGAGGCACGGTATATCGTTCGTATCGCTGTAGAGGCAGAGAATCTGGCGGTCGAGGGAATCGTAGGAGAACCTGGTGATAGCGCAACCGCCCTCCATTTGCGGTTTTGCCTGGGCATCGATATCGGCCTCCATGACCAGGTCGCCGCGGGAATCGAGCTGCCTGATCCAGCCGGCGCGAGAGCCCTGTTTCATGGGAGGAGGGAAGTTGCCGTTGAGATCGACGAACTTGCGTTCGACTTCGTTGCCGTATTGATCGTAAGTCGAAAGCCAGCCGGCGACGCCGCCGTTGCTGAAGCGCGGTTTGCCGTCATCGCCGTAAAAGCGGCTTTCGATCATGTGGCCTGCGGCATCGTAGGTCTCGACTGTGGAGGTGATGCCATCGCTCGAGAGGCAGGGCTTGCCGTCCCTGTCAAAGTAGCTCTCGGAGGTCTCGCGGCCCCAGTCGTCATAGGTATTGGTCCAGCCGCCCACGCCTGCTTCTGTGTCAACGGCGGGGCTGCCCTTTGCGTCGAAATATTTCACCTGGGCCTCGCGGCCATGGTCATCGTACTGGACCGTCCAACCGGCGTATCCCTCGTAGTTGACGGGCTTGCCATTGGTATCGAAAAAAGCCCGTTTGGTTTCGAGGCCGCGATCGTCGTAGCTGTAATCGAAAGTGCAGATATTATCCGCCGAGCGGGCGCGAGGTTTTCCGTCGAGGCCGAAGCAGCTCATGCTCTTCTTGCGGCGCAAGCCGCTCGAGCCGTAGTAATCGTAAGTCTCGCCGGCGACCTGGGTGACCTTGTCGAGCGCGGGCAGGTCGCTGCCATCGGCGGCCTTCAGGACGCCGAAGGTGGTTTCCTTGGAGAGCTTGCCGTCCTCGTTGTACTCGTAGTCCCAGCCGGCGACCATTTCATTGTCCAGGCAGGGCTTTCCGTTGATGTCAAAGTAACTCTCGCGGGTCTTGTAGCCGAGTTCATTGTATTTCCAATCGATGCCGGCGATCTGATCGCTGTCGAAACATGGCTTGCCGTTGATGTCGAAGTAGGCCTTGTGGATCATGCGGCCCTGATCGTAGCCGCCGTTCCAGCCGGCGATCTTATCCTTATTGTAACACGGTTTTCCATCGACACCGAGGTAGGTCAGCTTGGTTTCGTTTCCGTCGGCATCGAACTCGCTCGTCCAGCCGGCAAAGCCATCCTTGCAGGGGCATGGAGAAGTGCCGTCCAGGCCGACGTAAGTGCACCGGACCAGGTAGCCTCTGTCATCGTATTGGTTTATCCAACCGGCGATATAGTCGGTATTCAGGCAAGGCTTGTGATTGGTGTCGTAGAGGGAGACTTTCAACTCGTTGCCATGGTCGTCGTACTGTCTTTCCGAGGTGGCCACGCCGTCGCTCATGATGCACGGTTTGCCGTCGAGTCCGAGGAAAGTGCGGTGGATGACATTGCCGTCCGCGTCGTAGTCGCTGAGCCATCCGGCGTAGCCCCGGCTGCTGATGCAGGGCTTGCCATCGACGCCGAAGTATTGGGTGGCGGTCTCGTTGCCCGCGGAATCGTATTGGGAGGTGGTGCGATAGACGAGGTACTTGGTCAAGGTGGGCTTGCCGCTGCCATCGAAGGAGGTCGTCGAGGCGACGTTTCCGTTGTCATCGTACTGGTAATCCATCGTGGCGTTCCAGGAATCGTCATTGACCGGATTGCCCTCGGCATCGAGCGAGGTCTCCTCCGTGACGCGACCCTGGCTGTCGTATGTAAGCCGCTGGCCGAAGGCGCCGTCAGGGCCGGTCTCGGGAGCGCCGGCAACGTTTTCGTAGTGAAACTCGGTCTCGTAACCGTCGCCATTATAAGTGATGCGGACATACTGGGCGTTGGAACTCAACGGCATTTGGTTCACGTTCGCTCCGCCGGTGGTGGAAGCGGCAGCGCCGCCGCCGCCGCTTGCCGCGCCGGCGCCAGTCGTGGCGCCGCCCGCGGCGCCCTGGCCGCTCGAGGAGGAGCCCTGCCGTCCGCTGGCGCCGCCGCCGCTGAGATAGCAGCCGGTGCGGCTGGAGTTGCCGCTCATGTCCTTTTCATAGGGGCCGTAAATGAATCGCCAGACGACGTTGCCATTCTTGTCGAGAGCGGTTTCGGCGACGATGCTCTTGTTGGTGTTATCGACCTGGAATTGCCACTGGCACTCACGGCGGGGCGTATCGGGAATATCGGAGGTGCGGCGGAGATAAGTGGCGATCCAGTGATGGGTGGTCAACTGGCCGTGGGAATCGACGGCCTGGACGCTTTGGAGGATGCCTTTTTCGGGAGTGCCCTTGTAAATGAACTTGAAGGATACGGCGCGATGACTCACCTGGCCGGCGGTAAGCGCCTGAAGGCCGTGGTAAGTGCCCCATTGCTTGGTGAAGCTGCCGAAATACAAGTCGGTCTCGCGGGCGTAATTCCAATAATAATAGAGAAGGGCAGCCGCGCCGGCGAGGACGACCAGCGCGGCGGCGCTTGCAGTGGCCAGGATGCGGCGGGCGCGGCGGCGGGCCTGGGCCTTGCGGATGCGGTTTTCGCGGCTCTTTCTGGCAACCTGCGTGAGGCGGTCGTGGGCCAGCTCGATGTAAGTGACGCCGTGGCGGTCCTCGGTGTGGAGGACGCGGCTATCAACCAACTGGGCAATCTGGGCGGTGGTGATGACGCCGGATTGGCAGGCTTCGTCCATGGCAATGGCCTGGCGGTAACCGCCGGAGGCGCTGATGAGACGATCCTCGATGAAATTGCGAGCCTGGGCCGGGGTGTCGGCCATGGCGGTCTCGTAGAATTGGTCGAGGATGCTGCCGTGGAACTCCTCGACCAGAGCGGTGGTGATCTTTGGAAGACCGCGCTGCTGGCGGGCCTGGTTCAAGCCGCGGCAGACAACGCTCAGGAGAACGGGATCGACTTCGAGCTCCGGCAAATCAGCGTTGGTGAGGGGCGGGTGCTGGTGGCCCACCTCGTCGCGGGCGGAGCTGATGGCCTCGAGAATGCGCAGGCCGGTCGATTCGTCGACGAGATTGGCGCCGCCGGGCTGAATGAGGGCCTGCCACGCCTCCTCGCCTGTCATCGGCTCGATGCGGCATTGGTTGTAACTGACCCCGGCGAAACGGCGGCGTTGTTTCAGGAGCAGGGGCAGAAAATCCTCGCGCAGGGCGAGCACCACGCGCACCGATTCGCTGTCGAAATCGTAGTCGCGGGCCTTTTGAGGATTGGCCTCGACGGCCTGGCGGACGGAGGGAGGGGGATGATTTTCGGTGAGAGCCTCGAGCTCGATGAGAAACTGCTCGCTGCGGGCGCGCGCGGCGGGCGTCTCCCTGCCGCGGGTATAGATTTCCTCGTACTGGTCGAAGATGAGCACCGGTTCGACGAGGCGGTTGCTCTCGTCCCAAAACTCGAGGCTCTTGCGGTGGAAGTAGGCCCAAAGGGACTCACCCGGCTCGGGAACCGGCGCGTCCACCTTTGCGGCGGTGAGCGCCTTGGCGATGGCCTGCTTGACCTGGTCGGCGAGGGCGGGCGTGGCCTGATCGGCGGAGCCATGATCGAGGCGAATGAGGATGGGGAGGTAGTCGGATTGCTTGAGCTTTGGGAAAAGGCCGGCCTGAAGGAGCGAGGTTTTGCCGAGGCCGGAATGGCCATAGAAGACGGTGAGCGAAGAATGCTTCACCCAGGAGAGCATCTCGTTGATCTTGGTGGCGCGGCCCTGGAAGAAGGCGGCATCCTCGACACCGAAGGGCTTGAGGCCTGGCCATGGGTTTTGCGGGTCCAGGGTGGAAGCAGAGCTCATGACTTGCGGGAGGCTCAGGAATCGAGTTTCGTGCGGCGGCTGCGGAGCTCGCGCAGCCTGTTTTTGAAGCTGACCAGCGAGCTCTCGTTGAGGACGCCGTTGGGGGCGGCTGGGCCCCAGTTGAGCTTGCGAAATTCCTCCGGGACGCGGGCGGCGCTGACGCTGATGTCATCGATGCGGACCGGCGTGATGAATTGCCAATCCATGCCGAAGTTGCCGCCGCTTTCATCGAGCGCCCATTTCCATTCGTGGCGGAAGCCGGCTTTTTCGCCGGGCAGAGTGGAGTCGGTGTTGCGTGAGAGGATGGGCATGAAAATGTCGCAGCGCTTGATTTCCTTCTGGATGCGCTGGCGCCATTCGTCGCCGCGCTCGAGGCCGATGGATTCATCGGTGTCCATCCAGACGGTCCAGCCGATCTGCTCGAGGGAATGCTTGATATTGAGAGCGGACTTTGCGTCCTCGCGGACGTAACTGAGAAAGATCATCGCCTTCTGCTGGTCGCTTTGGGAGGCCGGGATGTCGCGGGCCTGCGGTTGCGAGGAGGGCGTCGCGGCGGCGCCTTCGGGATGCTCCTTTGCCCAGCGGTCATAAAGTTCGTCAACGAAACCGATGATGTCCTCGGTATCGACGACGGTGGTGGGGCGGGAGAAATTGTTGATGAAGCGCATGAGCGTCTCGTCCTGGCGGACGCGGGCGTCGGCGATGTATTCGGTGAAATTGCGCGGGGAGCGGTTGCGCTGGTGCTTGATGGTGCGCAGGAAGAAGCGCGAGAGCCAGTCGGGAAAGCCGTTGCCTATGAAGAGCAGGTGGGCGTCGTGGGTTTTCTGGAGGAGGCGATGAGGGGATTCAGGGGGCTTGGATTGCAGGTTGTGCGCGAATTCCAGGAGGTCGTCCTCGGTGAGGGTGAATTGATCAAGCGCGGAGGAGCTGACGCGGCCGAATAACTCGAAGAGGATGGTGTGACGGTCGTCTTCCGCGACAAAGTCGGCGAGATCGGTCTTCGAGTTGAGATAGTAAGTCAGGGTTTCGATTTCGCCGCGCCAGGAGGACTCATCGCGCAGGGCGCGGTCGAGCAAGCCATCGAAGGAGGTGGTGACGTAGAGGCGGAAAGCGGAAATGCGCGCCAGTTTCTTCAGCGGCTCGGGCACCGCGAAATGCGAAGTGACCATGATGTTACTCAGGTCGGCGCAAATGCTGTAGAGGTCGTTCGAGAAATCGGGGTAGGAGCAGACGACGTTGTTGAGCGTGTAGTTGTCGGGAAGGTGAAGTTTGGAGGTCTCGTCGCCGCCGAGGGTGGACTCGAGCATGTCGGCGAGCGATTTTGCGAGGACCTGCTCGACGGTCTTGCGCTGGCCATCCACCTCGACGATCGAGAGGGCGGGGCCGATGATGGGGACCACCTTGCCCTCTGTGATAAAGCGAAGTAGCCGCCCGATGGCATCGCTGGGCGAGGCCATCTTGAATCGTCTTCCGGCGGACGGAGGCATGGGCGGGGCTGTTGAAAGCGGCTGTTCCCCGGCTGCGGCACTGGCGCAGAGGGACAACCGCTGGTCACGCTAACTTTAATGGGACCGGCCCGGGCTTCAAGTCCCGAACTGATGGGGAGGGGACTGGCCTGGCGCGGTTTCTGTTTGATTTGACGGGTTTCGGCGGGAATCGGAGGGGTATGGGCATCGAAATGCGCTGCGCTATTTCGATGCGGGCACGGCGGCTGTTTGGCAACGAGGCGCGGACTGATTTCTCTTACGGGCCGGTTTGATCGGGAATTTTTTGGGCCGCCGTGCCTGTTTTCTGAAGGCGGGGTTTCACCCCGCGCCCCACTCAGGGGACGCGGTCCCCTGAGAACCCCATGCGGTCGCTGGCGCGACTAATTGAAGCAAAAGTGCGCTAGAGACCGCGGGCGGACGGGGTCACGTTGACCTGGACCGTGGCCGGGGCGAGGCCTTCGGCGCTGACGGTGAGGGTGACGGGGCCGGTGAGGTCCTGGTGCGATTTAAGGATGGCGAGAGCGAGGCCGTGAAAGGCCTTGTGCCGGGTCCCCTGGAAGGACTCGTGATTGGTGGGATCGCCGTTATCGAGGCCGGCGATGGTGGCGGCGTCGCCACTGAGGGAAAAGGTCAATTCCGGATCGGCGTCAGGACATAAGTTGCCCGCGCTGTCGAAAATGCCGACCTTGATATAGGAGAGGTCGCGGTCTCCGGGCTGGATGGCGGTGCGGTCGGCGACGGCGAGAATCTTCACGGGCGGGCCGGCGGTCCTTTCGACATCGGTGGCAACGATGCGGCCGTCTTTTCTCGCGACGGCTTGCAAAACGCCGGGCTGATAGACGACTGACCATGCGAGATGAAGGCCGGGCACGACCTCGTGTTTCCTCGCGGTGACGACCGTTTCGCAATCGGCGGGAAGTTTTTCGAGCCGAGCGAGTTGCCATTGAGGAAGAGTTCGACCGAATCGGCATTGGTATAAACGTGGACGGGAATGGCCTTTCCTTCGAAGCCGGGCCAGGTCCAATGCGGCAGGAGATGGACAACGGGCTGATTGGTCCAATGGGCCTTGAATTGGTAGTAACGGTCCTTTGGAAAGCCGGCGAGGTCGATGATGCCGAAGTAGGAACTGCGCGCGGGCCACTTATAAGGGGTGGGTTCGCCGAGATAATCGAAGCCGGTCCAGACGAACTCGCCGGCAACCCACGGGGCATGTTCGAGGGCGAGGAAGCTTTCATCCGGTGTGGAAGTCCAACCGGGGCGGAAGCTGTCGTAGGAAGATACCTGGGTAATGGCAGTGTCCTCCATGGCGATCTGGACGCCGCCGGTGGCGTCGAGGGTGATGCCGTACTCGCCGCGGGTATCGACCTGGCTTTGCGTTTCGCTGGCGACCATGGGGAGCTGGCCGGAGTAAGTGTTGGGATTGCCGGATGAATTGGCTTGTGATTGAGGAGAATTGGTCTGGTAGAAAGCGGAGCTGTAGTTGATGCCGAAGACGTTGAGAGCCCTGGCGAGGCCGCTTTTCCAGGCGTTGGAGGGGTTCGGGCAGGCCGAAGTCACCGGGCGCGTGGGATCTTCGTTGTGGCAAATGGCGACGAGGCGCTGTGCCATGGGTCCGGCCTGGGGCAGGCCCTTGACGCCCTCGACGACTTCATTGCCGATGCTCCAGAGGATGATGCTGGGATGGTTGCGGTCGCGGTCGATCATGCTGAGCAGGTCGGGCTGGCTCCATTGGTCGAAGAACTGGCCGTAACCGAACTTGCGTTTGTCCAGTTTCCACTCGTCAAAGGCTTCATCCATGACGAGGAAGCCCATCTGGTCGCAGAGGTCGAGCAGCTCGGGGTCGGGAGGGTTGTGGCTGGTGCGAATGGCATTGCAGCCCATGGTCTTGAGGATTTCGAGCTGGCGCTGCAACCCGCGCGGATAAACAGCGGCGCCGAGCGCGCCGAGGTCGTGATGGTCGCACACGCCCTGGATTGGAACGTGCGTGCCGTTGATGAAAAAGCCTTTGTCCTTTGTGAACACAAAGGTCCTGATGCCGAATGGAGTGTTGATGGAGTCCACGGGCTTTCCGCCCACGGCGACAACGGTCATCGCGCGATAGAGGATGGGTGAATCGGGCGACCAGAGCTGCGGGGTGGCGACGTTGATTGGCTGGTCGAAGGTTGCCCTGCCATTGGCGGGGATTTGCAGGGATTGGGTGGCGGCACCGGCACGGGCGCCGTCCTGAGCGAGGAGGAAGGTCGTGAGCGTGGCTTGTTGCGGGAGCGCGCCGTCATTTTCGACAATGGTCTGGACGCGGACGCGGGCCGATTCCGGGGTAACTTGCGGCGTGGTGATGTAAGTGCCCCAAACGGGCACGTGAACCGGGGCGGCCTCGACAAGCCAAACGTCGCGGTAAATGCCGGCTCCCGAGTACCAGCGGCAGGAGGGTTGCTGGACATCGAGCTTTACGGCGAGGACGTTTTGACCGGCGCCGTATTTGAGCGCGTTGCCGATATCATAATAGAAGCTGGTGAATCCGTAGGGATGCGCGCCGAGGCGCCGGCCGTTGAGCCATACGTCGGCGTTCATATAGGCGCCGTCGAAAAGCAAGGTGATGGAATTGCCCTGGTCGGCGGGGGGCATGGTGAAGGTTTTGCGGTACCAGCCGATGCCGCCATCCATGTATGCGCCACCCGGGCCGGCGGGCGAGCCCTTGTCAAACGGGCCATCCATGTCCCCGGGATTCGCGCCCTGGACGCCCTCGATCATCCAATCATGGGGCAGGTTCAACTGGCGCCAGGTCGAGTCATCGAAGGATGGATTGTCCGCGCCGGGAGCGTCGCCGAGATGGAAACGCCAGCCGCGGTCAAAGAGGATTTTCCGCCGGGCGAGCGGGAATTGAGCGTGGGCGGGCGCCGATGCGGCGATGAAACACGCAAGGGCCGGCAAGAGGAAAAGCGAGGGAAAGCGAAGAAGAATTCTGCTCATGAAGACGGATTTTTGGGGGGGCAAAGGCGAAAATGTACGGCGTGAGGCAGGCAATGGGCAATGCCGGGAATGACCTGGGATCGATATTCCCTAGTGTGCCGGGTCCGGCTTGAGCGAGCGCCACGTGCGGGGTGCGACGACGTAATTGAGCTGAACCAGCAGGATGAAGCCGATGCTCCAATAGGTATTCACCAGGCAAAGGAGAGCGCCGATGGCATAGAGTTTTTGGGCGGCGACAATGCGGTGGCAGATGGCCGCCTTTACGGCGTCCGGCAGATTTTTGGCTTCGAGATGGGCGGCCAACGTGTAGCGCCAGCAGACCCAGAGCATGCCGCCGAGCATGACGATATTGAGCCAATAGACAATGAGCGCGACGCGGTATTGCACGAAATCGGTGAGCAGGCGCGTGGAGAAGGGCTGGATGGTGACGGCGAAGAGAAAGGCCAGGTGCATCCAGGTGAGGTGCCGGTTGGAGCGGTCGAGGTGATTCAATTGCGTCTGCTGGCCGATCCAGAAAATGCCGAGCGTCGTGAAGCTCAACAAATAAACGAGAAACGCGGGCGCCATTCCCCTTACCGCGTGGAGGAGGTCCCACTCGCCGTGCGCGGCGGCGGCCGCGGGCGTATGCAGATCGAGCAGCAGCAGCGTCGATCGCGACGCCGAAAATGCCGTCACTGATTGCCGCCAGCCGCTCCTTGTTGCCGCCGGCGAGATGGTCGTAGGAGAGGTCCATCGGTCCTGTTTAAAGAGAAGGGACCGAAGGGGAAAGAAATTGCTGATCAGCGAACTTAAGGCGCAGGTGATTCGTCCGCGGAGGAGTTGGCTGTGCGATGGGGCGTGGGCGAGGGCGCGATGGGGTGGTGGATGCGGTACTCGCGGCGGTAATGCATGACCAGCGCGCCAACGAGCATGGAGAGGAGGATGGCGGCGACCATGGCCTGTTCCTGGCGGGTGAGGGTGAGCGAACGCGCGAATTCAACGAGGCGGTCGCGAAGGGGATCGACGTTCTTGCCGCTTGCTCATTCCTGACGGGCGTTTTAGTGGAAATCCCATCCACACGCAATGGCTCCGCAAGATATCCCGGCTTCCTACCGCGGGCGCATTGCGCCTTCGCCGACCGGCTACCTGCACCTGGGCCACGCGCGCACGTTCCGGACGGCGTTCGAGCGGGCTCGCGCGGCGGGTGGTGTGCTGGTGCTGCGCATCGAGGACCTGGATTCGAGCCGGTGCCGGCCGGAGTTCCGCGCGGCGATGGCGGAGGAGTTGCGATGGTTCGGCATCGAGTGGGAGGAAGGGCCGGAGATGGGCGGTCCGTTTGCGCCGTACGTCCAGAGCGAGCGTGATTATCTGCCTGTCTGGCGGCGGCTGCGGGACGCGGGGCTCATTTATCCATGCACCTGTTCGAGGCGGGACGTGCTCTCGGCGCTCTCCGCGCCGCATCCGGAGGAGCAGGGGGACGAGCCGGTTTACCCGGGGACGTGCCGGCATCGGCTGGCGGAGGCGCGCGGCATCGAGGGTCCGGCGGGGGTGAACTGGAGATTTTGCGTGCCGGACGGGGAGGAGATCAGCTTTTGCGACGGACGAATGGGGCCATTGCGGGCGGTGGCCGGGCGCGACTTTGGGGATTTCATCGTCTGGCGGAAGGACAACATTCCGTCATATCGACTGGCGGTGGTAGCCGATGACGCGGCAATGGCAATGACCGAAGTGGTGCGCGGCGAGGACCTGGTGCAGTCGACATTCCGGCAAATCCTGCTTTACCGCGCGCTCGGTTGCGCGGAGCCGGCGTGGTACCATTGTGAATTGGTGCGCGACGCGGAAGGCCGGCGGCTGGCGAAAAGGAGGGAGGGGAGAATTGCTAATTGATAATCTGAAATTGCTAATTGGGAGAGACGTTCGGCGCGGCTACGAAAAGTCACGAATTGCTGATTGCTGATGTGAGATTGCTGATTGGCAGAATGCAGGCGCGGGGCCGGTACGGAAAAGGAGAATTGCTGATTGCCCCGCCCGCAACGCTTCGCGTAGCGAGGCGGGCGGGTGATCTCGGATTGCGGATTGGGAGAAAGAGGGGCGCGGGGCCGCTACGGAAACGGCGAATTGCTGATTGCTGATGTGAGATTGCTGATTGAAAAAATGGCCGCCGGAGGCGGCGTTGACGAGGAATTGGAATTCCACCCCGAAGCGTTCCATCGGCGTGTAATTTGCATTCTGCCAATCAGCAATCTCACATCAGCAATCAGCAATTCTCGTTTTGTGTAGTGGCATCGCGCCGCCTTCCAACGCCTGATTGAAAGCTTAGCCGGTTGTCCGGAGGCCGCTGGCTATGGCATTTACGGAGAGGAATAGCTCGGGGAGCATTGATTCGGCTTCGGCGTCGCGGCCTTGTTTGCGGGCGGCGCGCCAGCGGCTGAGGAGGCGAATCTGGTCGTGATGGAGGAGGTGTAGGGCTTCGGCGCGGAGCTGGAGGGTCCTGAGCATGCGCGGGCGGCGCTGGGCGGTGGGCTGGCCGCGCACCTCCTGGAGCATTGCGCGGGTGCGGGTCCATTCCTCCCAGATGATATGGAAAATGCGGGTGCGGACTTCCTCGTTTTCGACGAGGCCGGCGTAGGCGCGCATCAAATCGAGGTCGGTGCTGGCGATGCTCGATTCCACATTGGTCAGCACGTAATAGAGGAAGGGCCAGGAGCGGAGATTGTCGCACATGGTGCGGAAACCGGCGGGGTCATGATCCGCGAGATGCTGGAGGCCCGAGCCGACGCCGAACCAGCCGGGAATATAAAAGCGCGACTGGTTCCAACTGAACACCCAGGGAATGGCGCGCAGGTCGGCGAGGCTGGCCTGGCCGGTGCGGCGCGAGGGGCGCGAACCGATGCGGGCGTGCTCGAGGGCGTCGATGGGCGTGGCCTCGCGGAAAAACTCGATAAAGCCGGGCGCCTCGAGCAGCTTGCGATAGGCGATCTGGCTGGCCTCGGCGAGCGCGGGGCAGATTTTGCCGAGCGCGGCTTCGCCCTCGGCGCTGCCCGCCGGGCTGAACGTCGCGGCGGTCACGCCGGCGCCGAGCAACTCGAGATTGTAAGTGGCGGTCGAGAGCGTGCCATATTTTTGCGCGATGCTTTCGCCCTGCTCGGTGAGGCGAATATCGCCGCTCAGAGCGAGCCCGGCGGCAGCGCCTCGAGGAATCGGTTGGTCGGTCCCGCGCCGCGGCTGACGGTGCCGCCACGCCCGTGGAAAAAGCTGGATCTTCACGCCGCCTCCTCGCCCACGGCTACGATTTCCGCCTGGCCTTCGTGAACGGCCCATTGGCTGGCCATGATGCCCGCATCCTTGTTGCTGTCGCTGTAGCCGACCATGACCTGCTGGATCGATCTCCTTCGCGCCGCGCTGCTGAAAACGGAGGCTGCTCCGGGTCGCGGGATGATCGAGGAAACCGCGCATGATCACCGGCGCGCGCTCGAGATCGGCGATGGTCTCGAAGAGCGGCACGATGGGCAGCATGCAGGTGAGGCCCTCTGGCAAGAGACGCGTCAGCCCGGCCTCGCGCGCCAGCATATAAACCGCCAGCAAGTCCGAGCGGCGCCGCGTCATGCTGACGATGAGAGCGCCGATGCCTTCGGGTCCGTACCGTTCGATGTGCCGCGCGAGCACGCGGTAGCAGCGCAGCACCGAGTCGGCTTCCGGGCCGGCTGAGGCCGTCGCATGGAGGAACGGACGGGGCGAACGCAATTCGCGCTCGAGGAAACTGAGCCGGTCATTTTCCGGCCAATCGCCGAAGTCCTCGCCATCGAGGCCCGCAGCGCAGAGCAATTGGCCGATGGCCTTGTCGTGATAGGCGCTGTTCTGGCGGATATCGAGATCGGCGAGGTGAAAGCCGAAGGTCTCGACCGGCCGCAGCACCGGGCGCACGTCGAGCGCGGCGAGCCGCCCGGCGCCGATTTCGACGAGCGAATCGTGGAGCAGCCGCAAATGGGCTTCGAGCTGCGAGGGGTGAGTGTAGGCGCCCGGCTCCTCGCGCAAGGTGGCCAGCTGATTGGGCGCCATGTGGACCGGGAGGCGGGCGATCATCAGGCCCGACGAAATCGCGCCATGGCTCGTCGGAGTGGGCCGGCAGGGTCGATGGTTTGAGGCCGCCGAGCGCGTCGATCATTTCCTTTTGCGCGGCGGCCATCGCGGGCGGGAGCGGCTGCATCCAGCCCGAGAGCGTGAGCGTTTCCATCAGCTTCGCGAGAGCGCGGTGCAGGACGATGAGGGCGTTGACGCGAAGGCGCTCGAGCGTCTCGGCGGTGACCTCCGGCGTTACGCCGGGATGGCCGTCGCGGTCGCCCGCCCACCCATGTGCCGAAGCAGATTCGCGGCATGCGCCCCGGGGCGTTGATGAGCGCGGGATCGAACCCGGCGGATTCCCAGGCGGAGCGGAGCCGGGTCTCGAGGCGCGGGCAGCACGGAGGGGAAAACGTCGCGCAGATAATAGAGGACGTTTCGGCGCTCGTCGGAGATGTCGGGTTTGGTGAGGAGGATTTCGCCGGTGCGCCAGAGGCGTTCGAGCGCGGCCTTGGTTTGGGCGTGGAGGCGCTTGGAATCGGTGGGCGTCAGCAGCGCGCGCTCGCGCTCCTGGATCAGCTGGTAGATCGCGCGGTGCTGGTCGAGGACGGAGAGCCGTTTCGCCTCGGTGGGATGGGCCGTGAGGACCGGCTCGATGCGGATGCCGAATGCAGGCGCGCGGCGATGTCCTCGCCGGCGAAGCCGCGCTCGCGCAAATTGGCGAGCGCCTGGCCCCACAATCCCGGCTCGGCGGCGATGCCGCAGCTCGCCCTCGCGCAAGCGCGCGCATCTGCGCGGCGGCATTTTCCTCGACGAGGTTCAGGAGCTGGAAGGCGATCGAGAAGACGAGGCCGGTCTGGGAGGGAGCCGATCGATGTCGGCCGGCAATTCCCTGCCCGTCCATGGCAGCAGCGCGGCCAGGTCGCCGTGGCCGAGGCTGGTGAGGACTTCCTCGAGGCAATGGATCAGGAAATGCAGGTCGCGCTCTATTTTCTCGAAGCCGAGCGCGATGTAATCGCGGCTTACAGGTTCATCCTGCTGCATCGGTCCCCCTCGGTTCTGCGATTTTTTCAACGGCGGGGGGAGCCGTTTCCGCGCGCGGCGGGCGTGTGGGCCAGCAGGCGCGGATTGCGAAAATCCAAAGCGTGACGAAGAGCAACTCCGCCACGGCATCGAGCAGGAAGCGCAGCGGCAGACGCCCTTGATCACGAAGAAAATGTCAGTTGCCGCGAGCGAGAGCGCGGCGGCGAGGCCGATGAAAAAGACCTCGAAGGCGATGTCGCGGCGGAAGGCGGAAATAATCATCGAGGCGCCGATGGAAGCGAGGAGCAGGCCGGCGAGCGTGACCAGCCATTGGTCGGGCTTTTGCGCGGTTACATTGACGAATGCCGAAAAATCGACGACGGCCCAGAGGCCGATCACGATGCAGAAAAACCCCTGCGCGAGCGCGGCGAAGATGGGGAGCTTCGGCGCGGTGGAGGCGGGCTGGCCTGTGTGGATGCTTAGCATTGTGTGAGATGTTGCGCCGGCGCGAGCACCGCCCGGATGCGTTCCATGACCATGTCAACAGTGAGGTCGCGCATGCAAGCGTGGCCGTTCGGGCATTGGCTCAGCCGGCGATAATTGCACGGGGAACAGGGAAGATCGAGCCTAACGACAGATTCCGGATGGCCATAGGGCCCGACGTGGACCGGGTTGGTGGGGCCGAAGATGCTGACCGCGGGCCTGCCGAGCGCGGCGGCGATGTGCGTGGCGCCGGAGTCGTTGGTGACGACGAGGGCCGCGCGGCGGATGAGGGCGATGAGGTCGGCGACGCTGGTCTGGCCGGTGAAATCGGTCGAGCCGGGCGCCCGGGCCTGGATCGAGCGGTTGAGCGCCTCCTCGCCTTTCGGGCCGACGAGGATGGGGGCGAAGCCGTCAGCGGCGAGCCGGCGGGCGATTCCGGCGAAGCCTTCGGGCGTCCAATGTTTGGTCTCCCACATGGTGCCGGGGGCCAGGATGGCGAGCGGGCGGCCCGGGGGCCGCGTGCTTCGGCGAGGTGGCCGGCGATGCGCGCCTCGGCCTCCGGGTTGACCGGGAGATTGAACGACGGGCGGGTCGTTGTCGAAGCCGAGGAGATTGCCGACCCAGAGGTAGCGCTCGACGGCGTGGACCTCGAGCGTGGGAATGGGAATGCGATGCGTGTAGGCGAACCACGAGCCCTCGCGCGCGCCGGCCCAGCCGCGATCGGGGATGTTTCCCAACTGCCGGCCCTGGAAGGTGCTGGCCGTGCGCCGCACCGGGCTGCCAAAGCCGATGCGCATCGGCGCCTCGCTCGCGACCGCGAAGAGTGCGGAGCGGAACTGGCCGTGCAGATCGATGACCATCTCGTACCGCGCGGCGCGGATTTGGCCGATGAGCCGCAGCACGCTGCCGACTGCGCCGAGCGGGCGGCCATCCTTGCGGAACTCGCGCCGGGCGAAGAGCAGGACGTTTGAAATGGCCGGGTTGCCGCGGACGATTTCCGCATTGTCGGGGGTGAGGAGCCAGTCGATGCGGGCGCGCGGGTAGCGGCGGCGCAATTTGTCGAGGACGGGCAGGGTGTGGACCACGTCCCCCACGGCAGAGGGCTTGATGAGCAGGATGCGGGAAAAATTGACCTGGCGGATGTCGGGATTGGGCAAGGGTCAAATTCTAGCCGGAGTCGGGCGGGGCAGCAAGGCTGCGGGGGGCGCATGAAGCGCGGGCGGTTTGTCCATTTGGACTACCGGCCGCCCGGCGCGGGGCGGGGTACGCGCAACTGAGCGATGTCGCGGGCGCCATGCTGGGCGATGTCGAAATGGTAGTCGCGGTAGTTGAACTGGCGCATGTTTGGCAGGTACCAGACGTGCCAGCCCGCGGCGATCATCTGGTCGAGGTCCGGCTCTGTGATCTGGTAGAGGAATTTTGTGTTCGGCGGCGGCGCGTCGGCGGTCAGGACGGCAATCGGCGGCTGCCAGCCGCCGACGATGTAGGCGTTGCTGCCGGTTGCGAGCGCGGTGAATTGAAGGAGGCGGCCGATGCTCGCATCCGTGGCGACGCGGTCGCGATGATCCTGGACGATGAGGCCGGCGACGGGCCGGAAGCCGCTGAACGAAAGGAACGGGCTCGCGATGACGAACAGGCAGCAGGCGGCGAAGGCCCATCGCGGCGCAGCGCGCCAGAGGAGCAGCAGTACGAACGGGACGGCGGGGATGAGGTACGCGGCTTCATCGGGCAGGCAGATGAATGCAATGGCGAAAATGACGAGCATGCTCGCCCAGGCGAGCGACTGGCGTCCGGAAAGTGATGGGCGCGCCCGGGCAAACGGGGCAGCCGCCAACGCCAGGAGAATGCCGGCCATTCCCAGAACGCCCCAGACTTCGACGGTCATGCGGGCGACGATCCCGAGCCAATCGGGAAAGGCGTGATTGGCGTAAAAGCTGAGAAAGGACCATCCGTAACGCATGTAGACGGGCAGGAATGCACCGATGCAAATGACAGCGGCGATCACGCCCGCGGCCAGCACGCGGCGGAGCGCGGCGCGGTTGCCGGCGCCATCGATGAGGATGAGCGCGATGGGCAGCGCCGCCGCGCCGGAGGTGATGCGGGTGCCCATGGCGAGGCCGAGGAGGATGCCGGTGAGGATGGGCCGTTTGCGTAGCGCGAACCACCAGCTCGCCAGCAAAAAGGCCAGTGCCCACGGAAAATCTTTTGACGAGACGCTGTTGACATAGAGCACCGGGACAAAGGCGAGCGCGAGCGCGGCGAGCCACCAATCGGCAACGCCGTACTCGATGCAGATGAGCGCGAAGAAGAACGCCGCGGCAGTGCAAAAGAAGGCGTCGAGAAAATTGAAACCCAACGGCCCCGTCTTCCAGAGGAGCGCGCAGACATAGTCCTGGACAGGGTAGCCGGGGAGACGCGAGGCCTCGTAAACGCCGGTCTGCGCGAAGTGCCGGGCGGCCAGCGCCGTGCGCCAGTTATCGGCGTGAAGGCCGTAGCCGGCGCCGAGAAAGGGCAGACGCGTCAGGAGCACGGCGGCGCAAAGGAGCGCCAGCGCGGCGGGACGGGGAATCGACATCGAGCCCATCTATTTCGCCCCGGTCCATCGTTTGACCACGTCCACCATTTTTGCGGCTCCTTCGGCCCCGACGCCGTATGACTCGATGACCACCGGCACATCGCCCGTGCAGTATTTCGCGAACCACGCATCTTCCCCGAAGGGCCGGTTGGTATCGCGGATTCCGTCGTTGTCGCTGAGGTGGAGCGCGCCGATCCATGGGGCGAGTTCCTCGAAGTAGCTCGCAGGTTCGATGCCGAGCGCATTGGCCGTCACCTTCGCGTGGCCGGCGTCGAGCAGAAGACCGATGCTGGCATCTTCGAGCTTCCGCAAAAATTGCGCGATCTCTCCCGGCTCTGTCATCAGCAGCGGGGATGGGCCGCCAGTCTGCTCGCGGGCGAGGACATTGTTTTCGATGAGCAGGCGGACGCGTTGCCCCCTTCCATACGCGGCCAGCCCGCGCAGCGAGACCTGGAAATCCGCGCACGCGTATTCGTAGGGTATGGCTTTCATTTGCGCCTGCTCTTCCGGGTTCCCAAGGTGCTCCGCCTTCAGCTCAATCGCGAAGCCGCTGTGGACCGAGTAAAACGGCGCGCCCAAACGCGCGCTGAGGTCGATGGCCGTCCGCACATGCTGCCTGCTTCGTTCGAGCGTTTGGCGATTCGCCGCCGCGAGGTTCAGCACAAAGGGTTCGCGCGGCGGCGGAAAATAATTGTGGACCAGCACCGGCGACTTTCGCGCGGCCAGCGATTCGATCTCCCATTCCAGCGTCGGTGACCAGGGCATCCCCGAACTCAATTCCAGTCCCGCGCCCATCGCCTCGCATGCTTCCGCCATCTGGACCAGCAGCCACTCTTTGCTGAACGCCCCCGTGGAAACGTAAATCCCGCTCATGCGTCCAATTTCTTCGCCATGATGACGCGCTTTTCCTCGACTGCTTCCACCGCGAAGCCGGCCTGCTCGTAAACGCGCCGCGCCGCCGCGTTCTCCGGCTCGACCGTCAGCATCAATTCATCGAAGCCCTGTCTCCGGCACCAATCGATGGCCGCGTTCAGCGCGAACGTCGCAAACCCGCCTCCCGCGAATGCCTCCGCGATGAATACGCCGAAGGCCGGGCGCCTGTAACCGTCATCGAGGCCGCGCAGCATGAAGAAGCCCGCCAGCTCGCCGGCGCCGTTCCTGATTCCGATGAATCGATCCTTCCGCGCCTTCTCCAATTGCGAGCGCACCGTCTTTTCATCGAAGGCGAACGGATGAAAATGCGCCGCGTATTCGGGCCGTTCGCGCGTGAGCATTGCCGAGAGTTCGGCGGCGTTCTCCGCCGTCAATGGCATCGTCGTGGCCGAAAAAAGATAAGTGCCGGATGAAGACGGAGACTGTGGTACGAGAAAATTCAGCGGTTCATCAGGTGCGATGTCCCGCGGCGCCTTCATGCCGACGATGGTGTCCCACTCGCGCGGCGCGAGACCGGTGCCGGGACGCTTCAGCGTCAGCGCATCGGCGGTGATCGTTTCGCCTTCGGCGATTTTGCGCCTCGAGACGATGCTGCGGCGCATGGCGGGGGCGTTTGCCGCTTCGGCGGCGCACGGCACCTTGCGGCCGCTGCCGAGGGCGCGCTCGGTCTCGCGGATGCGCGCCACCAGCCGGGCAAATTCCTCCGGCGCGGCGGCGGAGGAATGGTCGGGCCCGGGCAGACGTGTATCAAGTGTGAAATGTTTCTCGATCATCACCGCGCCCAGCGCGACGGCTGCGACGCAGCAGGTATCGGTTTGCGTATGGTCCGAGTAACCGACCGGCATGCCGAAAGTCTCGCCCATCGTCACGAGCGCCCGCAAATTCGCGTCCTCCGCCGGCGAGGGATAATTGGTGGTGCATTGGAGCAGCACCACCGGCACGTCCGCGGCGCGGCGGATGACGGCGAGCGCCTGCGCGACATCATCGAGCGAGCCCATGCCGGTCGAAAGGATGATCGTCCTGCCCTTGCGCGCCACGTATTCGAGGAACGGGGGCTCGACCAGATGGATCGAGGCGAGCTTGAAAACGCGCACGCCCAGCGAATCCAGGAAATCGACATCCTCGAAATTGTACGGCGTCGAGAGAAACTCGATTCCCTCGCGCGCGGCGAGCGCGGCGAGTTCGGCCTGCGTTTCGCGGGGCAGCTCGAGCTTGCGAAGCATCTCGAACTGCGATTCGCCGGGATCGGTGGTTTGCAATTGATATTGCGCCTTTGCGGCGTCCCGCACCACCAGCGCCTCGGCGCGAAAGGTCTGGAATTTCACCGCGTCCGCGCCGGCGCGCCGGGCGGCCCGGACCAGCTCCCGGGCCATTTCCGCGTCGCCATTATGATTCACACCCGCCTCGGCGATGACATAGCAGCGGCCGGGGGTGAGGAAAGGCACGGCGGGCGGGCTGGGCGGCATGGGGTCAGAGTAGGGAAAAATTCGGATTTCAAAAGAGAATGCTGCCGGGCGCAAGTCCAGCGCGGCCGCCGGTTCGGCCGTCCGCTTTTCGAATTTCGAATTTCGAATTTCGAATTTACCCTGCCTCCATGATCGTCGGAATCGACCTCGGCACCACCAACTCGCTCATCGGCGTCATGGAGGCCGGTTTTCCCATCCTGCTCGCGGACCGGGATGGCAGCCGCCTGCTTCCCTCCGTGGTCCATTTTCCGGTCGAGGGCGAGCCATTGATCGGCGCCGCCGCCGCCCGGATGCGCGCCATCGATGCGGAGAACACGGTTTATTCCATCAAACGGTTCATGGGCCGGCGCGCGGGCGAGGAGCCGTCGGACGTTTCCTACCGGCTGACCGGGCGGTCCGGCGCGCCGCTGCGGGCATCGATTCGCGGGCGCGAATATTCGCCGGAACAAATTTCGGCGCTGATCCTGGGCTGGCTCAAGCGCCAGGCCGAGGCCGCGCTCGAAACGCCGGTCACGCGCGCCGTCATTACCGTACCGGCTTACTTCAACGATGCGCAACGCGCGGCGACCAAGGCCGCGGGCGAGCTGGCGGGGTTTGCCGTCGAGCGGATCGTCAACGAGCCGACGGCGGCGGCGCTCGCCTACGGGCTCGAGCGGCTCGGCGAAAAATCGAAGGTGGCCGTGTATGATTTCGGCGGGGGCACATTCGATATTTCGATCCTGGAATTGAACGAAGGCGTTTTTCAGGTCCTTTCGACCAACGGCAATACGCGGCTCGGCGGCGACGACATCGATCAGGCGATCGTCGCCCAATGCCAGTTGCCCGTGGCCGATTACCGGCTGCGCGAGATTGCCATCGAGGCGAAGCACCGGCTTTCAACCGAAGAGGAAGTGCGGATCGACATTCCATTCGCACAGGCTGGCGCGAGCCGGAGCTTCGCCCTGACGCGCGCCGAACTCGATAAAATCGCGCGGCCCATCGTCGAGCGGACCCGCGGGCATTGCCTGCGGTCGCTGGCCGATGCGCGGCTCGGGCCGGGTAATCTCGACGCAGTCATCCTGGTGGGCGGACAGACGCGCATGCCGCTGATCCGGCGGTTGGTCGCGGAGATTTTCGGGCGCGAGCCCGATCTCTCGCAGAATCCGGACGAAGCGGTCGCGCTCGGGGCGACGATCCAGGCGGGCATCCTTTCCGGCGCCGTCCAGAACGTGGTGTTGCTGGATGTCACGCCGCTTTCGCTCGGCATCGAGACGTTCGGCGGGTTGATGAATGTCATCATCCCGCGGAACACGACCATTCCCGCGAAGGCGGGCGAGATGTTCACCAACGCGATGGCCGGCCAGCGCTCGATGCGCATCCGCGTGCTCCAGGGCGAGCGGGAGATGGCGCGCGACAATTGGGAGCTGGGCGGGTTCGAGCTCGAGTTCGAGCCGGCCCCCAAGGGGCAGGCGCGCGTCGGCGTGCAATTCGAGATCGACGCCAACGGGCTGCTGCACGTGCTGGCGCGCGACGTGAAAACGGGCGTCGAAAAGATCGTCGAGATCCGAAGCGCGGTCGATGTCACCGACGAGGCGGTCGAGGAAATGATCGCGTCGAGCGTCGAGCACGCATTTGAGGACATGGGCGAGCGCGTCTTCACCGAAGCGAAGCTGAAAGCCGGGGAGATGCTGCCCGCCGTCCGGTCCGCGCTCGATCAATTGGGCGGCGCGGTCGACGCGCAATCGCGCGAAGCCATCACGCGCCTGATGGCCGAGGTGGAATCCGCGCTCGAATCCCGCGAGGCGCAACGGCTGAAAAAGGCAATCGCCGCGCTGGACGAAGCCACGCAACCGATGGCGACAATGCTGATCGACCGCGCGATGGAAGAAGCGTTGAAGCGCAAGGGCGTGCTCTGAATTTTCGATTTCAATTCCAGTTCGGCGGGTCCGCTTTCGGAGGGATGAAATTCGGTCCATTTAGAAAGTCAATGGCTTCCGTCAATTTTGAATCGCCCCCGGCGCATTTTCGAAAAGACGGAAGCATCCAGACGACTTGAAGAAAATACCAATTAATAAATTTTGCCAGGGGCGCGATCATTCGTCAGGCGGCATGGCAAATAGGTCGTGCGCTCACAATACTTCCACTCCCGTCTATGCGACGGTTTTTAATATTGCAACAGCGAGGCCGCCGCACGAGTGTTTGCGCTTTGTTTCGCGGCCCCAGCTTAGGTGTTCGCACAACGATAAACCGTACGAGTCCATGAGCGTTGCCAGGGTTCCCTTCACGGGCGGTTCGCTGGAAATCCAAAATGTTTGGGATTCACGGACGGCTTTCAAAATGGCTTTGTGCAAGCGACCGAGGGGGGTGCGGTGCAACTTGATGACAGCATCGGTGGCGTAATCGAACACCACCACGCTTCCAGGCGCGTTCATGGCAATGGTGCGAAAGGTTTCTTCCATCGCCTCGCGGCTCAAGTAGTAGGTCACACCTTCCCAAAGAAAAAGCGTGGGCTGGGCAGGATCAAATCCCGCCTTGATCAGATTATCGAGCCAATTCTCCGTCAAAAAATCCGCAGTGACGAATGTGACGCCGCTTGTGTCCACTCCACATTGATGCAGGAGCTTGCGCTTGAATTGTTGGGTGCCGGGCAGGTCAATTTCGAAACAGCGGATTCGCTGGTCGCGTTGCAGTTGCATAGTTCGCGTGTTGTAACCCGCGCCCAACTCGACAATTTGTTGGACGCCCGGCAGATATTTTTCAATCGCAGCGTCACCAAACGTCGACCGTACAGCGGTTTGATGCTGGACAGGGGGAACTCCTTTATACGGATAGCGGAGCATCTTTGGAACGTACCTCGTCAACCGATGCCCCAGTAACATGGGAAACGAGCAGGCATACAATCCAGCGTAGCAATGGTTTGGCAGTGCTCTTATTAATCTTGCGCAAGCCTCATCATGTCTTAGCCCAAGTTGATGTTGCACCCACCGCGTTGACATTGGGCCCAGCGCCGTGTACGAGACCGCCAGCTTGCGACTCCGTAAAACAGAGTGCGCGATGTAAGCGATCCAGACGACCAACACGATTGGCAAAAAGGCAATCCAGATGAGGCCGAACAACAAAGCCGCCATGGGTGAATGCCTGGATGATTGTTCCTTTTGAGAGGGCATAGCGGTAGAGCAATCGAAAATCGCTCATTCATCCGGCGGCGATAATGATCCAGTTCGTACTCATTTCCAAAACTCCCACCAGCGGACTTCAATTCCATCAAACGCGATTTGGGCGGGACCAATGGCGATATGCCGAAAACGACGGAAATACCGGCGAATGCCCCGGCGCACCTTCCACGAACACCGCGGAAACGCTTCCAGAGAATTGGCAAACGTCATCGTTATCAAATCTTGAAACTGGCCTTCGATAAGTGGAATCCACTCGCCGGTCAAACGGTGCTGAACTGAGAGATCTTTGTCCCGGTGCAGATTCTGATCAAAAGTCTTTCGACGCATCATACAGAACAGCCAGACCAATGACTCAGCCTCGTCTCCGATCAATTGCCGCACCTCATCCCGCATGGCAAGCGGGACGGCCTTTAATCCATAATGTTCCGTGCTATAAATGGAATGGAACAGGCCCGCATCACAGAGCGCGGGCCGCGCCCCCCACTCGACCAACAACCGCCGCGTGCCAAGCAGGTGATCTAACAAACCAACCTCAGATGGATGCGGCATTTGTTCGGTGCTCGCTTTGCGCAGAAAGCGAAGCCGATTCTCCAATTGCTCGTCCATGGTCCCTTTATGTCACCGCGCGGCCGGAGGGGCCGCGGCAACGCGGCGGAAGATTTCACTCAGGTTCACGGTGGCGCCGATTTCACCTACCAAATGCCAGAACCCCATATCCGTCCGCGAGAGATATACGAAGTCCGGATTGATCAGCTTGTCCTTCAAGGTTTGCTGGATGATCCGCCGGTGTATATCCGCGGTCTTGAATCTCGTTTTTCGATAATTTCGAAAATCCATCACGATGTCCGCGGCGGAATCATTGGGGCGGAAGGCATCCGCCCACTCTTCGATCAGGGGCAGAATTCTTCGCGCGCGGGCGTAGGATGCGGTTTTTCCATACATTATCGAGAGGAACCGCCGCTTGGCGGCCTCACTTTCGCGCCAGCCGGGAGTGTCGTAGAAACGGCGGGAAACAGCAGCATTTGCCGCGCTCTCAACGTCTCGCCGATGGCGGCGATGCCCTGCTGGAGCGTGGGCATGTTTTCGAGGAGCCAGGTTCCGTCCTTGTTATCGAGCATCGAACGGAGCAACTCGGCCTGGCCGGCCAGTTTCTGGTCGCTCGAGATCAGTTTTTCGAGTGTCTCGGCTTCCTGCCGGTAGCGCTGGGTCATGCGGTCGTTCTCGGGAACAGGCTGCGCCGTGATGAGGCTGAGCAGCGAGCCGATGGACTTCGAGAAGCGTTCGATGGATTGCGCGCCGGCCACCGCCTTCGCGTCGGGAATCGGTTTCTCGCGCGTGGGCGGCGGCAGAAACTCGCGTCGGTAATCGCCCTGCGCGCTTTCCACGCTGTTGCGGGCGGAGCCGAGCAGCGCGGTGACCTTGCTGCGGATGAGCAGATCGTCGGCGCGGAGCTGGTTCTCCTTGCGGTAGAAGTTGTAGCCCCAGCCGTAGAAAAGATTGACGGCGATCTGCTCGATCTCGCCAACCTGGTAGAACGGGGATTCTGACATGGGATTGGTGTCTGGCGCATCCCGGGCGGGGCACGGAAAGGCGCGGGCTATTTCTCCGGTATTGGCGGCGGCGCGGCGCCGGGGGTGAGCCCGGTTTCATCGCCCAGCGGATAGAATCCCGACGGCTGGCCGCCGATGATGAACGGAACGCCGGCGGCCGCATTGGGCGCGGAGACGAGGCCGCGCTCGGCCATTTTCAGCGCGAGATAGTAGCGGACCGATTCGATGGGCGAGAGGCCGATTGCCTGGAGCGAAATCAATTCGCGCATGCGCTCATCCTTGGGAACGATGAGCACCTTCAGGTCGTTGAGCAGGATGCCGAACGTCGCGAGAAAATCGGAGAGATGGCCCTTGACCGCCTCGCGGATGTCATTGATGCGCTCGTTGATGTGCTCCATCTGGGTCACCTGGACGATCTGGTTGATCGCCTGCTCGATTGCCGGCCCGGCGTAGTCGGCGACCTCGGAGGAATCGATGACGTTGCCGTTGAAGGGGAGATGGGTGATGAGCGCGAGCGCGGCGTCGCGGGAATCGACATGGATGTAGTAATCGACCTGGTAGGCCATCTCGGCCATCTCGGCGCTGGTGGCCATGCCCTGGCTGCGGATCAGGAGCTTGGAGCGATTGATGTAAATGGTCTCATAGACCCACGGCGAATTGCCGCCGAAGAAGCCTTGCGCGATCGAGCCGAGCAGCGGCTTGTCCGGCGTGGTGAGGGCATACTGGCCGGTCTCGTAAACGTTGAGGACGGCGCCGCGGGATTTGAGGACGCAGAATTCGTTGCTTTCGACGGTGAGCAATGAGCCGGAGACGATCGACTCATCGGCGATGCGGATGGCGAGGCGCTTGGTGCCGAGCAGGTTCGAGCCGTCGCGGTTGAGGGAGGTGATGACTTGGCGGGGTGTGAGGGCCATGGAGAGAGAAATTGATGATTGCTGATGTGAGATTGCTGATTTGGGAGAGGAAAATTGCGGGTTTTCTAGCAGCTTGGAGGTGGGAGGGCAAGGCGGATGGGGGGGGGAAATTCGAAATTCGAAGGGATTGGTGCGCTGGGCGCGCGTTGGCGAGGTGGCGCAGCGCCCGGAGCGTTCTTTTGGAACCCGGCGCCCGGCGCCACCCTGCCCCGAAATTCCCGGTTGAAACCTGTGCAAACGGGTGAGAGTTTTAAGGTTCTATGACTTTGACCGAAAAACTGCTCGCCCGCGCCAGCGGGAAGGCCCGCGTCGAGCCGGGCGACAACGTGTGGGTCAAAGTGGACGTGCTCATGACCCACGACGTCTGCGGGCCGGGCACCATCGGCGTTTTCAAGCGGGAGTTCGGCAAGGACGCGAAGGTTTGGGACCGCAACAAGGTCGTCATCATCCCGGACCATTACATTTTTACCGCGGACTCGATGTCCAACCGCAACGTCGATATCCTGCGCGACTTCGTCAAGGAGCAGGACATCCCCTATTTTTACGATGTGATCGATGACCCGAACGGGCATTGGAAATTCGATCCGGCCAGGGGACAGAAGAACCGGCAATTTGGCTCGCATTACGCCGGCGTCTGCCACACCGCGCTGCCGTGGAAAGGGCATCTGCGTCCCGGCGAGGTCCTGTTCGGCACGGATTCGCACACCTGCATGGCGGGCGCGTTCAACCAGTTTGCCACCGGCATCGGCAATACGGACGCGGGCTTCATCCTCGGCACCGGGCAAACTGCTCATCAAGGTGCCGGAGACGATGCGCTTTTACCTGGAAGGGAAACTGCCGCCGGGCGTGATGGCAAAGGACCTGATCCTGCATGCCATCGGCGACATCGGGTTCGACGGCGCGACTTATCGCGCCATGCAATGGGAAGGCCCCGGCACTTCCTCGCTCAGCATCGATGACCGCATGACCATCGCAAACATGGCCATCGAGGCCGGCGGCAAGAACGGCATTTTTCCGTGCGACCAGAAGACGCTTGACTATGTGAACGAGCGCGTGCGGGAAAACGGGACCCGCTCGGATTTCACCCCGGTGGAAATCGATGCCGACCAGTCTTTCGTTTACGACAAGGTGTTCGACCTTTCGAAGATCGAGCCCACGGTCGCGTGCCATCCCGACCCGGGCAATCGCAAGCTCGCGCGGGAATTGGGCGGCGTGGCGCTCGACCGCGCTTACATCGGCTCGTGCACCGGCGGCAAGACCTCGGATTTCCTGGCGTTCGCGGAAATCGTGCGCGGGCGCAGCGTGAAGATCGATACCTACGGCGTCCCCGCCACGACCAAGGTGGTCGAGGAATTGAAGGCGACCCGCTGGAACGGCCAGAGCGTCTGGGAGGTGCTCGAGAGCGCCGGCGTGCGAATGACCGAAAACGCCTCGTGCGCCGCCTGCCTGGGCGGGCCGATCGATTCATTCGGCCGCCTGAACACGCCGATGACATGCATCAGCGCCACCAACCGGAATTTCCCGGGCCGCATGGGCAACAAGGAGTCGCAGGTCTACCTGGCGAGCCCCTACACCGTCGCCGCATCGGCCCTGACGGGAAAAATCACCGACCCGCGCGAATATCTCAGCTAAAGTCGCGGCGCCGTTATGCCGCGCGAATCACCCAGTGTGCGCCCCGTTGCCCTTGCCCTCTGCGCGATGATCATGGCCGGTTGCGCCTCGACCGATGCCGGTCCGGGGGCCCACGCGGGCGAGACGTATATCGTGAAGACCGACCACGCGCTGTTTTACAGCTACGGGCCGTCGCAGCCGGCGGGGCTGACTTCGCGCTGAACAAAGGCACGCTGCTCACGATGCTCAGTTACCAGTTCGGCTACAGCCATATCGTGATCCAGGGCTCGGGCGAGACCGGCTACATCCCAACGGACAACGTCGCGCCGGCGCCCGCCGCGGCGCAGTCCAGCCCGCAGTCCGCCGCGGTGCGGCATCGGCTTGGCCTGTCGCGCGCGCCCACCCCCGAGGAGGAGTCGCAGGTGCCGTTGCCCGCGTTTCCGGAGGCGGCGCCGCCTGCCGGGTCGCCGCCGTTCCGGTATTGAAATTCCGGTTTCACAATCCGCCATTTGGCATTAGCTTTTCCGTCCCATGCCGAAAACCGTCACCACCAGGGTCTATGTCGTCCGCGACAATATCGACACGGACCAGATCATTCCCGCGCAATACCTGACGCTCGTGCCGACCATTGCCGAGGAATACGAGAAGCTCGGCAGCTACGCCATGGCGGGCCTGCCCGAGTCTTCCTACCCGGTCCGGCTCATCCCCGAGGGCGGGATGAAATCGTCGTACGGCATCGTCATTGGCGGGCGGAATTTCGGTTGCGGCTCGTCGCGTGAGCACGCGCCCATCGCGCTGGGCGCCGCGGGTGTGCACGCGGTGGTGGCGGAGTCCTTCGCGCGCATCTTCTTCCGCAACTGCGTGGCGACGGGCGAGCTCTACCCGTACGATTCACCGGTCCGCCTCTGCGACAAGGTGAAGACGGGCGATGAAGCGACGCTCGATTTCGACCACGACACGCTGACCATCAACGGCGAGATTTACCAATTGAAGCCGCTCGGGGAAGTGCGCCCGGTTATCGACGCCGGCGGCCTGTTCAATTACGCCCGCCAGAGCGGGATGATCGCGGCGAGATAAGGCAGCCGCCTGCGCGGTCCTGAAATCAGCTCGCCGGCGCGGATGCTCGAAGATGAGCGCACTTTGATGCTTTTCAGCAACGCATCGGTTTAAGTCGAAGTTACTCCGGAATCGGCTACATTAGCCGGGCGCTGACTTCCGGCCGATCCCATGAAACAGTTCCTGCTGCTCTTCCTGATCGGATTCTCCTGCCGGGCTGCCGTATACTACGTGGCCCCGTCCGGCGCCAATTCCAACCCCGGCACCATCGCCCATCCCTGGAGGACCATCCAGAAGGCCGCGGATACCCTGGCGCCCGGCGACACCGTCTATGTCCGCCGCGGCGTTTACCACGAGGCCGTCACGCTCAACGTCACCGGCTCCCCGGGCTCGGGAGGAACGATCACCTTTTCCAATTACCCCGGCGAAACGCCCGTCATCGACGGTTCCGGGCTGCGCATTCCGCCCGATGTGGACACGGCGCTCTTCCTCATCACGGAGAAGAGCAACATCACCATTACCGGCTTCGAGCTTCGCAATTACTCGAGCTCGAACATCAACGCCGTCCCCGCCGGCATTTTCCTTCGCGGCGCGTGCGGCGGCATCCAGATCAGCCAATGCCACATCACCGGCATCCGCAACCTGGGCGGCAACCCCTCCAATAGCGGCAACGCCTTTGCGATTGCCGTCTACGGCAGCGACACTACCCCGGCCACCGGCATCGTCATCCAGGGTAACGAAATTGACCACTGCCGCACAGGCAGCAGCGAGACGCTCACCCTCAATGGCAACGTCACCGATTTCCTCGTGGCAGACAATATCATCTACGATAACAACAACATCGGCATCGACTTCATCGGCTTCGAAGGTACCTGCCCCGACCCCTCCCAGGATCAGGCCCGCCAGGGCGAATGCCGCGGCAACACCGTCTGGAACATCACCAGCCAGGGCAACCAAGCCTATCCGCCCGGCGATTTCAGCGCCGACGGCATCTACGTCGATGGCGGCGCCGATATCCTCATCGATTGCAATATTTTGCACGACAACGACATCGGCGTCGAACTGGCCAGCGAGCACGCCGGCAAGTTCACCAGCCAGATCACCCTGCGCGACAATTTCATCTACCGATCCCGCCAGGGCGGCCTCCTCCTGGGCGGTTACGCCGCCAACGGCACCGGCGGCACCGAGGGATGCGCCATCCTCAACAACAGCTTCTTCGACGACGACCGCCTCGGGTGGGACAATGGGGAAATCCAGCTCCGCTGGCGCACATCCAATTGCGTCATTGACCAGAACATCCTCTATGGCAGCCCCGATGGCTGCCTGGTCACGGTGCCCGTATCCGCCGCCAACAACGTCAATAACCTGCTCGATTACAATCTCTATTACTCCACCGCGCGGAGCCTCCAATGGGTCTGGAATAATGAATCCGCCGCCACGCTGGCCGCCTGGCAGACCGTTTCCGGCCGGGACCAGCACTCCTCCCTTGCCAACCCCGATTACATCTCGGCCACCTCGAAGCCGAATCTTCACATCGAGGCTGGTTCGCCCGCCATCGGCGCGGCCGACCCCGCCTTCGTCGCGGCCCCCGGCGAATTGGACATCGACGGCACCGCGCGTCTTTCCGGCACCGCCGCCGGCCTGGGCGCCCAGCAATGGTAGGCGATCAATGGATGGGCCGGCGGTGAGGGAGGGGTTTTGAACCTCGATATCTTTCCGGCTTCGGAGATGACCCGCCCGACCGAACCCGGGAACTCTTTCAGCTCTTAAAAGAAGAAGAAGAAGCGATGCCGGCGAGGTGCGACCACGACAACGGGCGCCGGCGCTGCGACAACTACGGCCGGACCACTGTACGGCCCATAATAGTATGGATGAGGACCGCCATTGTACGGGTAAAACACATGTCCGTAATAGTAGCCGTAGTGGCCGCGGTGATAGACGTATCTTCCGTGATGGACGTAGGCATTCGCGGGCGTGGCCATGGCCAAAACCACTGCAGCCAACGATCCCAGGACGATTTTATGGGTTGTTTTCATTTTTTTGATGGGATGATTGCAGAATCGACTCAGGGCGGCGGTCATCGCCGCGGCGCTTATCGTGCGCCTGCAAAGTCGGACCGGCAAAGGTCCTCTTTTATTCAATCGGAGGTCGCCGGCCCGTTGCGCGCCGGAAACCCGTCATGCGCTCCGGTGGCGACATCGTGACGCAGGGCAAGCCCCATGGCGTCCAACCGTACCGAAGCCGGCATCAAGCCCCTCAGCTCGCCCGGGCATCTGCCTCTTCGCCCCCGGCGATTCAAACTTCGATCCTGGAGAAGAAATAATTACCAACCAGCATCAGCGCCAGCGTCGCCGACCCGAGCAACACAAGGTCGGGGCCGATGCCGAAAGCGAACCCGTGGGAGAGCGCGCCTCGCAGTCCGTCGACTCCATAAGTCAATGGATTGAGGCGAAGAATACCATTGAGGATGCCTTTGAGATTACTCACGGGAAACAACGCTCCGGAAAGGAAAAACATCGGCATCACCAGGAAGTTCATGATGAGGGGAAATGCCTGCATGTCCTCAATGAGTGAACCGACCGTCGTGCCGATTGCCGTGAAGAGCATCGCGATCAAGAACATGAAGAGTGCCGCTGCCGGCAATAGCTCATAGTTTTGAATCCGAAAGCCGGCAGCCAGGCAGAAGCAGAACACAATGAGCCCCTGGATCATTGCCACCGTCGCGCCGCCGAGCGTCCGGCCAAGTACGATCTGCATGCGGGCGACAGGCGCCACGAGCGTTTCCTTCAAAAATCCGAATTGCTTATCCCAAAGTATCTCGATGCCGGAAAATACGGCCGAAAACAGAATGGCCATCGCAACGATGCCCGGCGCGAGGAACTGGATATAATTCCCATTGCCCGCCTTCTGATAAGTCGGGCCGAAACCAAATCCCATCGCAAAGAGAAAGAGGAGCGGCTGGGCCAGCGAGCCGATCATCCGGGCGCGGGAGCGGCTGTAGCGTTTCACCTGCCGGAGCCAAAGAATGTGGATGATGCTCATCGTCTCCCCCAGATGCGGCCCATCGTCCTCATGCGATCCTGCGGGGAAGCCTCTTCGTCCCGGATGGCGTGACCGGTGAGCGAGATGAATGCCTCTTCGAGCGTCGGGGAACTCGTGCTCTCCTTGATGGCTCGCGGCGAACCTCGCGTGACAATCTTGCCGCGGTCGATAATCGCGATTTCGTCGGCCACGCGATCGGCTTCGTCCATGTAATGGGTCGTAAAGAACACAGTCATCTCTCTGTCCCGGGCCATGGTTCGAATATATTCCCAGACGTGATTTCTGGTCTGCGGATCCAGACCGAGCGTCGGCTCGTCCAGGAAGAGAATCCTTGGCGTGTGGAGAAGCGAGCGCGCGATCTCCAGCCTGCGCTTCATGCCGCCCGAGAACGTCTTGGCAAAGCTGTCCTTCCGGTCCCAGAGCCCCACGAATTTCAGAGCCGCCTCGATGCGCCCGGGCTGCTCCTTCCGGGGCACGCTGTAAAGCACGGCGTGGAGTTTCATGTTCTCGCCTGCCGTCATTTCGCCGTCCAGGCTCGGGTCTTGAAATACGATGCCGAATGAGCGGCGCGCCGCCAGCGGCGCTTTCTGCGGGTCATTGCCATCGAGCAGAATCGTCCCTTGGGAAGGGGCGAGCGTTGTCGTCAGCATCTTGATGGTTGTTGTCTTGCCCGCTCCGTTGGGGCCGAGAAATCCGAAGATCTTTCCCGCTTCAACCTCGAACGAGATATCGTCCACGGCGCGAAAGTCTTTGAATGTCTTCACCAGGTTATTGGCGACGATGACATATTTCGGGGGCATTTCTTGCGAATCTCCGTTAATACGCGGCCTCGGGCCAGCTTGATTTAGGCGAGCCGTATTTCTATTTCTTCTCCGAGGCGCGCCGGGCAGCGGCGGGCTGCGCGGGCAGTCTTCCCGGCAATAGCGTCAGGACCTGAATGAGGAGGCCCTCAAAGCGACGGTGAGGGAGGGATTCGAACCCTCGATACCCTTTAGGGGTATGACGCTTTAGCAAAGCGTTGCTTTCGACCTCTCAGCCACCTCACCAAAGTCGCGGGAAACGGTATGCAGGCGAACGGGCGGCGTCAAAGCGATTTGTGGCCGGTGACGCCGGAAGCGATGAATGCCAGCCTGGCCGGTCAGCCGCCTACGGGGGGGACCTTGGAAAGCTGGGGGAAACCCGATAGGCTGGCGCCGTGAGCATCCAGGAAATCGAAACAGCTATCAGGCGCCTCTCCAGCGAGGAGTTGGCGGCGCTCTCGCAGTGGTTTGAGGAGTACGTTGCCGACGAGTGGGACCGGCAGATTGAGGCGGACGCCCGCGCCGGGCGCTTCAAGGCCGCCGGCGAACGTGCGAAAGCTGATTACGAGGCGGGGCGCTGCACGCGGCTCTGAAACAATCAGGTTACTTAAACGCGTTCTGGCAGGGTCATCCCTTGCTTGCGGTCCCGTTTGCACCCGTGCTACGTTTCCGCTGATGAGCACGCTTGCCGAGATTGAGATGGCTGTCCCGCACCTTTCCGCGGATGAACTGGCGGAGCTCGAGCAGTTTATCCGCAATGCGCGGCGCGAGAAGGAGCGCGCACAAAGACCCAGCCTGCGCGACATCGAGCCGGCAAGCGTGGGCAGGATTCTCGAACCGCTGGGCACGCGTGGTGACTGGTATGACGAGATGCTGGAGGGCCGTGCGTGACGCACGGCGCGGTGTCCGTTTCGTTTATTCGCAATTTCAGCTTCGTCTCTTCGCGTGCGGCGCTACTGCCTTCCACGGGCTCGAGACTTGTCTTGGCGGGGCGCGCCTGGCTCGTGCAATATCCGGGGCCTATGAAACGAACGTCTCACATGCCTTCTCGCGGGATTACTTTGGCCTCCGGTTATTCGGCGCGGGCTTCGAGCGAATGGTACGAAGTGACCCCGGCATACTCGCGAGCTGTGAACTTCCGGTTCGATATCAAGGGCAAGCCCGTTTCTGCGGATCAGGTCGAATTCCGTGTAGTGGTCACCGGAGGAAAAGAGGACTTTGCGGATCCGGACGTTTCCCTGTCCATGGTGAAGTTTACTGACTCCTCGGAGGAGATAGACGGCGTGAGTTCCATCAAGCCGGTGAAGACGGACACGACGGTAACCTGCACCTTCACTGTCCCGAAGAAGTCGATCGACGATCCGAATTTCTGCTTCCTCCTCACAAATCCGGTCGGAGAATGGTATCGGATGCCGGCTGTCGAATACTACTATGCGAGGCTGAAGGATTTCGTGGTAAAGTGAGCTTCCCCGCGGCTTCCGAAGGGCCATGGAAAGGGGCCGCGCGCCGGCGCATCGCGGGGCTCGATGATTCCTGCCGGCCTTGGCACCCTCCGTGCTTTATTTCGGCTCATGCAAATTTCATTGCTCACCATGGCGGCGACTTTCGCGGTTGCCTATATCCGCCTCTCGGTGGCGCGGCTGGCTCCGGCCAGGGTCGCGGCCCGGGTGCGGAAGGTCCGCAGATAAGAGAGCGACGATCCGGCAGGTTGGACGGCGCCGGGAGGGACGGGGTGTCGATTGGTTTTGGGCTCGCGTTTCAGGGGCATTCGCAAAAGCATCCCTGCCCAGTATGCGACTCGAGCGGCTTTGGTTCTTCCGAATAACGGCGCTGGCCGTTTGCGGCAGCGTTCTGCTCGGCGGATGCGCCACGCACAGCAAAAAGAAGAAGCCACAGCCGGATGCGGCCGCCCTGCCGGCGCCGCGCCGGGTGGGGACGGTGGCGCTGGTGAATCAGGAGTTGGGTTACGTGCTGCTGGACGTGGGGACGCTTTACATGCCATCGGCCGGAACGGCGCTAAAGAGTTTCACGGGCGAAACCGAGAGCGGCATCCTGGCGGTCGATCCGGAAAAGCGGGGCCCATTCATCGTGGCCGATATCGTCAAAGGCGAGCCGAAGGTGGGGGATCAGGTCGAGGAGTAGGGGAGGGAGATAATTGCTGATTGCTGATCTCGGATTGCTGATTGGGAGAGCGGTTCGGCGCGGCTACACAAGGTCACGAATTGCTGATTGACTCGCCCTTCCGGCTCGCCCTGCGGGTCCGCCTTCGGCGGATCGTCTCGCTCCGCTCGGCTGCTGATGTGAGATTGCTGATTGGCAGACCGCAATTTACACGCCGTAGGACGGCTTCGGGCCGCAATTTTCATTCGTCGTAAACGCCGCCTCCGGCGGCCAAATTTTTCAATCAGCAATCACACATCAGCAATCTCCGCGGCTCATCCCAGATGCGTCGTGGACCAGAACATCGAGTGCACCAGCCGCTCGTTGGTTTGCCGCAGCCGCAGGGAGACCTCGTTCAGCAGGCGGGCGGTGACTTTGTAGCCGATATCGGTATGGCTGGCCATGAAGCTGCGGAAGGCGTTGTTCGAAACCACGGCGACCTGGACCTCATCCATGGCATAGACGCTGGCGGTGGCCGTGGCCTCGGTGAAAAGGTTGATCTCGCCGAAGAATCCGCCGCGCCCGATGCGCGCCAGCAGGACTTCGTGGTCCTGCGACATGCGGCGGACGTGGACCACGCCGTTGCAGACGACGAAGAATTCATGCATCAGCTCGCCCTCCTCGACGATGCGCTCGCGCGGCGGCACGGTGCGCACGGTCCAGAGGCTTTTCATGGCGTCGAGTTCGGCGCCGGAAAGGTCCTTGAAAATGGAGACATCGCGAAGAAATTCCGTAGGCATGGCTGGAGAAGCTGTTTTTTGGATGGAGGACGATTGTATCGGAGAAAGTGGTTTGACAGCCTCTAAGGTGGATTTACGATTAAGGCCCTTAAGTAAAGCCGCTCGAGTCGGAACGGAACCTGGCTGTACGCGTTCGGTTTCATCGGAGTTGCGCCCACCAAATAACCATGCCGACCACCCGCAGTGACAGCCAAATCCGTCGGGATTGCGAGAAGCTGGCCGATATTTTCACGGTTTTGCAGCGCTGTTTCCTCATGAACCTGTCGAAGGAACTGGCGCGGGGCAAGGTCTCGTTCCCGCAGTATTTCCTGCTCGGCTACCTGGCTCAGCAGAAGCACCTGACGATGTCGGAGATCGCCGCGAAAATGGGGCACACCACGGCGGCGGCCACCGGATTGGTGGACCGGTTGGAAAAACTTGGTTATGTAGGCCGGATGCACGCGAGCGATGACCGGAGAAAAATCGAGGTGCAAATCACGCCCACGGGCCAGAGCCTCGTCGAGCAGATTCGCGAGGACATGGTGACCAGCCTCGGGGAGATGATGCTGCTGCTCTCGCCCGAGGAGCAGCGGGCATGGGTGCAAGTCTACGAGAAAATATTTGCATGTGTGATGCAACAGAATCGATGAAGAAGAAGACCATTCTCGCCGTATTGCTGCTGGCGGCCGGGGCGCTTTCCCTGGCGAAAACCGAGCCCGCCCCGGCGCCGATCATGGAGCCGCGGGACATTACGCTGGACGAGGCAGTGCAACTGGCCCTGAAACAAAACCCGGATATCCTCACCGCGGAGCAGGAGATCAAGCGGACACGCGGCGTGGTGCTGGAGGTGGCGGCGCAGGCAATGCCGCAGCTCACGGTCGCGAACAATTTCTTGCAGGTGGACAAATCGCTGCTGACGGGCGGCGCCAGTTCCACCAGCAGCCAGTCCAGCGGCGGGCAATCGAGCGCCGAGGGCGGCTCCATGGGGTCGAGCGGTGGCTCCTCGTCATCCAGCAGCCCGATGACGCAGAGTTGGTACGTCACGGTGACGGCCAGCCAGTTGATCTATTCCGGCGGCCAGGTGGCCGCGGCCATCCACATCGCAAAGTACGCGGAGGACGCGACGATCTACAGCCTGCGGGACATTGTCGATACGACCGTTGCCAATGTGCGCTCGCAGTTTTACGCGGTCCTGCTGGACCGGGCGATCATCAACGTGCAGGAGGAGAACATCAACCTGCTCGGGAGCCAGTTGAAGGATCAGCAGAACCGGTTCGAGGCCGGGACCGTGCCGCGTTTCAACGTGCTGCAGGCGCAGGTGGCGCTGGCCAACGCCCAGCCGCAACTCATCCAGGCGCGCAATGATTACAACGTCGCCGGGCTCAACCTGGCGCGGACCCTCGGCATCAACACGGATGAGCTCGGCAGCACGGTCGCCCCGGTAAGCGCCGTGGGCGTGCTCACCACGGATGAAAAACCCGAGGACCTCGCGCAGGCCATGGAGCTGGCCCTCGAGCGCCGGCCTTTCCTAAAGGGGCAACGCGAGCAAATCCTCATCCAGGCGGAGAATATCAAGGTGGCGCTGGCCGGTTACCAGCCGAAGCTGACGGCGGACGGAGGATACGAGGTGCGCAACAATGAGCTTTCGAAGTCCCTGGACAACACGGTGCAGGGATGGTTTTTCGGTTTCACCGGAACCTGGAATGTCTTCGACGGCGGGGCGACCTACGGCGAGGTCAAGCAGGCAAAGGCGCAACTCGAGGAAGCCAAGACCAGTTACGACGACGCCGTGCGGCAGGTGGACGTTGAGGTGCAGCAGGCGTACGACGAGGTGATCGAGTCCGAGGAGACAATCGTCAGCCAGCAGGAGACGATCGCGGAAGCGCAGGAGGCGCTGCGGCTGGCGCAGGAGCAACTGGCCGCGGGCGCCGGGACGCAGTTGAACGTGCTGAGCGCCCAGGTGGCGCTCACACAGGCGCGCACCACCATGGTGCAGGCGCAATACAACTACAACATCGCCATGGCGCAGTTCGACCGCGTAACGGCGGCCAACACGCAATGGCAGGAGTTGTTTCACGATCCGCTCGTGGACCGGCAGCGGGCGCAGGAGGGCTTGCCGACATCGCGGCCCGTTTCGGCCAGGCCGTGATTTCGCCGGGTGGAATGAAACCACCGGTTGAGACCTTCGACGCGCTCGCGCGGCTGCCGGGATTCCGGCATGCTTTCCTGTGCCGTGTGCCTGGGTTGGATGTGCGCGCGGACCGGGCGGAGGCCCTCGACCTGCTGGCGCGGCATCACGCGGCGGCGCGGCGCGATCTGGGAATGGCGGTCGATCCCTTTGCCATCGCGCGGCAGGTGCATGGGAACCGGGTCGCGGTCCTGAAGGAGGCGGCCACCTCCGAGGCCGCAGGGACGGATGGCCTGGTGACGAATGTGCCGGGGCTCTGCCTGGGCATTTACGTGGCCGATTGCTGCGCGATCTACCTCGTGGACCCGGTGGCGCGGGCGATCGGGCTCCTCCATTCCGGCAAAAAGGGGACGGAACTGGGAATCGCGCCGCGGGCCGTCGAAACCATGATGCGCGAGTACGGCAGCGATCCGCAAAACATCGTAGCCCAGTTGAGCCCGTGCATTCGCCCACCACTATATGAAGTGGATTTCGCGGCGGAAATCGCGCGGCAATTGCGGCATGCGGGGGTGGGACAGGTGGCCGATTGCGGCGCAAATACGGGCGCGGACCTGGATAGGTATTACTCTTATCGGGTGGAGAAAGGGCGCACCGGCCGGCTGCTGGCGCTGCTCGAGATCGGGGCGTAGGACTTTTTCTGCTTCGCAGCCGGGCCAAAATGAGCGATATTCTGCTTTCACATGAGGCGCGTTTACAACGAGGCAAAAACAGAATTGCTCGATGTCCGGCAGCCGGTGAACCCACAGCTCGAGGCGAGCCTGCGGAACCTCCGTGTCCTCAACCAATACTTCGGCGCCTACAGCCTGGTGCGTCATTTCATGCGCCGCTGGCTCCAGACCGGGCGCAGCTACCGGCTGCTGGACCTGGCCACGGGATTCGGCGACATCCCGCGAATGATCGTCAATTGGGCGCGGCGGCACGGCGTATCGGTGCAAATCGACGCGGTGGACCTGCAACCCGCGACGCTCGAGATCGCGCGGCGCGCCAGCACCGGCTACCCGGAGATTCATTTCGTCCGTGGAGACGCGCGCAATTATTGCGACGCGATGACTTACGACGTCGTCTGCTGCTCGCTGGCGCTGCACCATTTTTCCGAGCTCGACGCGATGAAGGTGCTGCGCCGCGCGTGCGAGCTGTCGCATGACAAGGTGCTGGTCGCGGACCTCGAGCGGACCTGGTTCACATGGGCATGCGTGCAGGCCGTCACCAAGGTCGCCGCGCGCGACGCGATGACGCGGCACGACGCGAAGCTCTCGGTCGAGCGGTCGTTTTCATACCAGGAATTGGGCGACCTCGCGCATGAGGCGGGCTGGCGGAATTTTGGGCATGCGCGATTCGTCCCGGCGCGCCAGGCGATCTGGATGTCCTCGAGGCATGAGGCGCCGGCGGTGGACTTGGGCGCCGCGCTGGATTTCGCGACCTGATCGCCGAGGCGGATTACGTTTCCACCAAAATCGGAACGGGAACGGGAGTCGAGGAACCGTTGAGGTGCGAGAAGGATTCGGAGGTGATGACGTCGCGGACCGTGCGGGCGAGTTCGGCGGGGCTGAAGGGTTTGTGCAGGAAAGCCGTGCCGGGATGGTTGAAGAGGGCTTTGAGCGCCGTGTCGGCTCCGGGAGCGCCGGAGGTGAAAACAACGCGCATATCGGGACGGTCCGCGCGGATGCGCTCGATCAATTCGCGCCCGCCCATTTTCGGCATCGTCACATCGGTGAGGATGAGGTCGATCTTCCGGATGCCGCAGCCGGAGATGACGGTCAATGCGTCGAAACCGTTTTCCGCCTCGAGCAAATCGTAGCCGAGCGAGCGCAGCACGCGAACGGTGAGCGAACGGACACCGGCGGCATCCTCGACCACCAGGATGGTGCCCGCGCCGCGCGGCAGCGGCGCCATGGACTCGACGCTGGCGGGATCGGCCTTGCCGACGACCTGCGGCAGATAAATGGAAAACGTGGTGCCGCGATGGGGCGAGCTGTCGCACAGGATGCGTCCGCCGCTTTGCTTGACGATGCCGTAGCAGGTGGCGAGGCCCAGGCCCGTGCCCTTGCCGGGAGCCTTGGTCGTGAAGAAGGGCTCGAAGATGCGGGCGCGCACCTCGTCGGTCATGCCCGCGCCGGTGTCGGTGACGCGCAGCACCACGTAATCGCCCGCCGGCAAATCCGGAGCGACATCCAGTGGCGTCGAGAGGGTCGTGCTCGAGATGCGGATGAAAAGCTGGCCGCCGGAGTGCATGGCGTCGCGGGCGTTGACGGCGAGATTGATGAGGACCTGCTCGATCTGGCTCGGGTCGGCCTTTACGCATGCGCTCTTCGGGCACGGGATCACGGAGAGTTCGATTTCGTCGCCGATCAGCCGGCGGAGCATTCTTTCGATATCGGCCACCGAGGAATTGAGGTCGACCACGCGCGGCTGGAGACTCTGGTTGCGGCTGACCGCGAGCAACTGTCTGGTGAGGCCCGCGCCGCGCTCGGCGGCCTTGCGCACCTCCTCGCTGCTGCGGCGCAGCGGGTCGTGGGCATTCAGGCCGCCGAAGACCAGCTCGTTGTAGCCAGGATGGCGGTCAGCAGGTTGTTGAAGTCATGCGCGATGCCGCCGGCCAGGCGCCCCACGGCCTCCATTTTCTGGGCCTGATGGAATAGCTCCTGGAGGCGCTTTTGATCGCTCGTGTCGCGCGCGTGCATCAGCAGCGCGGGCCGCCCGGTGAACTCGATGCGGCTGCACGAGATGGCCACCGGTGTCACGCGGCCATCGGCGGAGCGGACGACGGTTTCGGCGTGCGAAATTTCGCCGCGGGCCAGGCGCGGCACGGCCTTGAGAAGCTCGGCCAGGTTTTCCGGCGGGATGAGATCGTTCATGCTGCCGCCCACCAGATTTTCGCGGACGCGCCCGCACAGGGTGCAGGCCTCGGGATTCGCGTCGAGGATATTGCCCTCGAGGTCCTGGACGAAGATGGCATCCGGGGAGCTTTCAAACAGGTCGCAGAATCGTCGGGCGATGCGGCGCTCCGCTTCCTCGGCACGGCGCCGGTCGGTGATATCGACGGCAAAACCGCCGACGAAGTTGCGGTTCGACAGGTCGGAAATGGGAAACTTGACGACCATGAAGGTGCGGGTCTCGCCGTCGGAGCCGGTGAGTTTTTCGATGGCTTCGAGGCTGTGGTGCTTGCGAATCACGGCGAGGTCGTGCGCGCGCAACGAATCGGCCACGTCCGCGGGCAGCAGTTCGTGATCGGTGCGGCCGTAGAGTTCGTGCCGCTGCTTGTTGAAAAAACGCAGGCACGGCTTGTTCGCGTATTCGTAGCGGCCCTCTTCGTCCTTGATGAAAGCGACGACCGGTGTGTGATCCATGAAGGTCTCGAAGCGGCGCTCGCTTTCGCGCGCGGCCTCCTCGGCCAGTTTGCGCTCGGTGATGTCCTCGACGGCCCCTTGATAATAGAGGAGCCGTCCATGCTCGTCGCGCGCGGGACGCGCGCTGGCGGAGAGCCAGATGGTGGTGCCGTCGGTGCGGCCCATCTGGACTTCCAGTCCGTCGATCTCACCGCCCTGCCGCAATTTCGCCGCGACGCGGCGGGCATCGGCGGGATCCAGTTGGAAGTCGGCGATATTGGCCTCGAGCAATTGATCGCGGCTCGGGTAGCGCAGCATGGCAACCATCGCGGGGTTTGCATCGAGCACGCGGCCGTCCAGGGAAATAGCAAAGAACCCCACCGGCATACTGTCGAAAAACTCACGATACCGGAGTTTCAGAGAGGGGGTTATCTGCATCTGAAGCGGGTGAATCTCACTCGCTATGTTGAGATTAAGCAGGTCAGAAAATGGAGAGCAAGCATGGAATGGGGTAAATGACGTACTTGAACCGTCTAATTCCAACTAACCACCGCGAATGCACTTTGCGGCATAGAAGATAATACCAAGTACTATACCCGCCGGCGCCCGAAGAACGCGATGGACTTCAACTACCGCCTCGGCCAGCATCCGCCCGCCGGACATGGACGAAGACATCGAGCGCATCCTCTTTCACACGGCCACGATCCAGGCGCGCATTGACGAACTGGCCGCTCGAATCACGGAGGATTACCGGGGCGCCGAGCTGACGGTCGTGGCCGTACTGACCGGCGCGCTGATGTTCACCGCGGATTTGCTGCGCCGCATCCCGCTGCCGTTGAAACTGGATTGCGTTTCCGTGGCCAGTTACCACGGCGAAACCGGGACAAGCGGGAACGTTGTATTTGGACAGTTATCGCTTCCGGACATCAAGGGGCGGCATGTATTGATCGTGGATGATATCCTGGACAGCGGACTTACCCTGGATGCAATTACGAAAAGGTTTGTCGATGAATGCGGACCGCTGAGCGTGAAGATATGTGTGCTGCTCAGCAAACGCAAAACGCGCCGCAGACAGGTGGAGGCGGAGTATGTCGGCTTCGAGATAGAAGACGAGTTCGTGGTGGGATATGGACTCGATTACCAGGAGCGCTACAGAAACCTTCCCTTTGTAGGCACACTGAAAAGGACGGATCAAAAGTAAGAGGCTCAAATGCGCCGGGAAGCCATCGGCCATAGGTCTTGTTGAGCCGCGCAAGCCGCCTGAAGAGTCCCCGAAGGGGACGACATATAATAGGCAGGGGTTTGAACCCCTGCATTCACGCCCAAACGTGGTCAAGTCCCGGAGGGACGGCAGAGGCCACAAATATTGTTGAAGCGCTCTAAATGGATGCAATATCCCGCAACCATTGGAACTCGCGAGCGATGCTGGTTTCCAGCGATGTGGACCGGAGCGATGGCGGAAGAACGTCCCAAGTGTAAGTTTCTATCTCAAGGTGCGCGAGCGGGTCGCGACTTATGTAAGTCAGCAAACCGGGAGTTAGAAGGTTTGATGTCGAGCGAAGCGGACCATCTTCCTGAAAATGAAGGGGAACATGGAAATGCACGCGCACCTCGCGCGCGTCGGCCGTAGGAATTTCGTCGAGGGCCTGGGGGAGATCGGCCCACCCAAGGATATCTCCGCTCGAGGTTCGCGCCTTGACCTGGTGGAGATAGACCGGCTCAACGAAGGGTCGCAATGCTTCCGCGGCGGAGGCGTCGATACGAATCGCCGACGAGATTTGAATTTTCGGGACGCGAATGTTCCCGGCTTCGTATCGACGCAGCGACTCGAATGGATCCTCGAATTGAAGCGCCGCGTGGCAGGTATCGATGCAGACGCCAAGGTGATGGCGGAGCAATTCACGCGCGGAATCGCGCGAGGAATTGGTCTTCGCGGCCAGCATCGCCGCGCCGGTCGTGAATAGATGTTCGTTGAAAAAGCGGATTGTCTCGGGCGTGGTCTCGAGCAGACAACCCGGCTCCGGCTCGAGCGCAAGGAGGATGTCGCCGCGCCCGCGTTCCGCGATGCCGGCGCAATGGGCCACGCAATCGGTGAGATGATCCAGGATCGATTCGAGATCGGCCCGGGTTTGAATCCACGGTTTCCACGAACACGGGACGGTCGAAATGCTGCCCGTCGAGTTCTCCGGAATGAGCGCGGCAAGAATGTTCGCGAGCCGGTTGGTGTAATCACGGCGCTCCGGGGAACGCCAGTCGGGCGCGTAGACATTCTCCTTCACCGGCCCGCCATGGAAGCGGCCAAACGGAAAGCCGTTGATCGTAAAAACGTACAGGCCGTTCTCCCGAAGATGGCGCGCCAGCACGTCAAGCTGCGCCGGATCATCCAATTCCGCCGCGGCCGCCGCGCTGAGGCGGAGTCCGAGGCCGAAAGGTTCGCCCGGTGAGACCAGGTCGCGCACTTCCGGGACGCTGGTGTGCAGCGTGGCGAAATTCTCGGGCCACGTCTCGCCCGGGTGGACGTTGAGGCAATAGGTCAGCGGCACGGGAGGGGAAAATTCGAAATTCGAAATTCGAAGAATCAGCGCGCGGAAGCGAGATGTTTCAAGCGCGCGATGGCAGCGCGGATCCTGGCGGGGTCGACATGGCTCTCCTCGCGGCGCCGGCCAAGACCGTCTGGGAAGGTCAGGCACAACTCGCCGCCGAGATGCTCCTGGAACTCGCGCAGGCCCTCGAGCAAGGCCGGACTTTCCAATTCCGCGTGCCACAGCGGGAAACCGGCCTCGGTGAGCGCCCGGTGAATGCGCGGAAAATCCTCTTGCGCCAGCCAGCCTTCGCCGGCGGCGTACGCGGAATCGAGCGCGATGCCCGCCGCCACGGCATCGCCGTGGCCGATGCGGAAATGCGAGAGCAACTCGAGCTTGTGCGCCGACCAATGGCCGAAATCAAGCGGGCGCGCGCGTCCCATTTCGAAGGGATCGCCCCCGGCTCGGATATGATCGAGGTGCAACTCCGCGCAACGCTGGACCAGGTGCCGCATCGAGCCCTCGCGGCGCCCGTGAAAGGCGGCGGTGTTTTCGCAAAGAAAATCAAAAAAGGCGCGCTCGCGGATGATGGCGACCTTGAATGCCTCCGCGACGCCGCCGCGCCATTCGCGATCGGCCAGCGTCTTGAGAAATTGGAAATCGTTGAGCACGGCGAACGGCGGCGCAAAAGTGCCGATGGCGTTCTTTCCGCCCGCGAAATTGACCGCGGTCTTCACGCCGACGCCGCCGTCGCATTGGGCCAGCGCCGTCGTGGGAATGCGCACCACGCGCAGTCCGCGATGCACCAGCGACGCCGCGAAGCCCGCGGCATCGAGCAGCGCGCCGCCACCCACGATAATAACGAACGCATGGCGGTCGAGGCGCAGCTCGAGCATCTCCGTGACGAAGCGCTGCACGCCCGGCCAATCATTCTTCACCGCCTCACCCCCCTGCACCGTGCGCGGTGGCGCGGCGAGCGCGACGTTCCATTTGCCGCACCATGCCGCGGCTTCCGATGCGGCGGCACGAACTCCCTCGTCCACGTAGAATACCGCGCGCGGCGGGCCCGGCTCGTTCAGCCGGACCAGCGCGCTGTGAAGCGCCGGATTGTCCGCGGAAAAAACGTGGTCGGTGAAAATGACCGGGAACTCGAAGGGGACGGCGAGGCGCTGATCGATGCGGGGATTCATGTTTGCGAGTCGAGCCAGGCCTGGGTCAGGCGCGCCACGTCCAGCATCGTCGCCGGCCGGGCGGCAAAATCGAGCGACGTGCTCCACGCGACGGTATCGCCGGGCCGGCCATGCGAGCCGCGGATGCGCGACGTATCCATGCTGACCGATGGGGGCGGCCAGCCGAAGAACAACTCGCACGGATCATACCCCGGTTTGTTGTGAATGTCGACGTGCGTGGCGTAGTCGGGCGCATTTTTCCTTTCAGTCCACCATGGGTAGGCGAACCAATTCCCGGGCTTCGCGATGAGCAGCAGGTCGCCGCTACGCGGGTGATCGAGACCGAGCGCGGCTTGTTGTTCGCGGTCGAGAATGGATTCGATGCCTTCCAGGCTGGCGAGCGCGCCGCGCGCCGCGTCGGAGTATCGGGCATCGCGGGCGAAAACATGGGCGATCTGGTGATCGACCATCGCAAAGGCGAGGGCTCGAGAAGAAATCGGCGTAGAGCATCTGCTTGATGCGGCGCGTGGCCAGAAGACCGGCTTCGCGCAGGCGGCGATTTGGGAAAACGGCGCCGGAAACGGACTGGATGGCGTAATCGCCGTAGAAGAGCCAATGGTAATCATGGGCCTCGGCCTCGCGTTTCAGCCGCGCGATGCACTCCAGGGTAAATTCGAGCGACTTTTGCGCTTGCGAGCTGCCGGGCCCGAAACGTTGAAGGTCGTAATCGAGATGCGGGAGATAGGAGAAGAGAAGGTCGGGGGCCAATTCGGCATCGCTCAGAATGGAGCAGGTGGCGTCGGTGATCCACGCGCTGGATTTGCTCGAGGCGAGGGGACCCCAATAGTGCATCAGGTTGAACGGGCGGCCGACCCTCGATCTCAGCCATGGCGAAAGCCGGTCGGGTTTGGCGTAGCAATCCTGGATCATGCCGCCGGAATGCTTGTGGATGGGAGCAGGTGAGAAGACGAGATCGAGATCATCGTCTCCCAGGCTTTGCTGCCAGAACATCATGCCCACCTTGCGCCCTGCCGCGCCATAACGCGACCAGATGCGCTGGCCGTGGACAAGCGCGGAAGATTGTTCCCAGAAGAGAATCTTGCGCAGATGAGGAAGGCAGACGCCATTCGAGACCATCCCGTGGTCGCGCGGCAGTGACGCGGTGCGAAAACCGGCCTGCGCCGTGCAGGTCACCGCCGGGAAAAAGGACTCGGCCGGGTGGAACGCGGCGTTATTCTTGACGAGGTCCCAGCCAAGGGCAGCGACCTGGACGACGAGGAGTTTGGTGGCCACGGGGGGAAAATATCAACTGGCGTAGAAGCGGGAGGCAACTAAGCGGCTGATTGGCCAAAGGGCAAGCAGGACAACGGCGGCAATCCGGCCCGTCCCCCCCGCTAGGAGGCAAAAACCGGCCTGGATGAAGATCAGGGCGCTGATGAGCACGCCGATGAGCCGCGGGATGCGGGGACTGCGGGTCTCGTTGCGGGCAAGCGCCGTGACGGCGCCAATATAAAGAGCGACCGCAGCCGCCGCGCCGACGGCGAGCGGCGGCGGGGGAGCGATTGCCGCCGCGCCCAGCAGCACGCTGAGGCCACGGCAAATCCCCATGGCGATGGGGCCGGTGATCGCGTTCCTTTTCGCCATGAAATCGTACCAGAGAATCTCCACCAGCAGCAGGCCGGTCAGGAGCAGCAGGATCGTGTTTATCAGCGACGCCGCGGCCAGCGCCACGGCGATGAAGACCGCGGCCAGCGCAATCGCCGCCCGGCGCGAGACGGCGCCGCTCGGCAGCGGACGCCCAGGCCGGTCCCGCAGGTCTTCCTTGAGATCGGCGAGGTCGTTCAGGATCAGCCCGGCGCAATAACAGGCCAGGCTGGCCACGACGGGCGGCACAACGCGCCACGACCAGGCCCCTTGACTGGCCAGCAGCGCCCCGCAAAGCGGATCGCCCGGAACGGTAAAAAGGTTCGGCGGCCGCAAAAGCTGAAACAGCGGGTAAATCCCACCCCCGCGCCTCCCGGGCGAAGCCTGAATCGCTTCCGCCGCCCCCTTCCCCTCCGGACCTCCCATGCTCACCGGCCCTCCCGGTTATTTGTTTTCGAATTTCGAATTTCGAATTTCGAATTTCGTCGCCCCTTCATCGCTTCAATCCGTGTGCCGCGGCACAATCTCCACCGCCTGCCGATGCTTGATAATGCTGTTCTCCGGCGCCACCCCGCGCCATTGCGTCCCCGGATACATCAGGCAATTGCGCCCGATGATCGACCCGGGCGAAAGCACGGTGTGGCAGCCGATTTCGGTCCGGTCGCCGATGATCGCCCCGAATTTGCGCAGGCCGGTGGGAATCAGCCCCCCGCCGTGCGTCACGACGATCTCCGCGTGGTCGAGCCGGACATTCGAGAGCACCACTCCGGCGGCCAGGTGGCCCTTGTAGCCGACGATGGAATCGCCGACGTAATTGAAATGGGGAATCTGTGCCTCGTCGAAGACGATGCAGTTCTTGAACTCGCTCGAGTTGCCCATCACCACGCCGTTTCCCGCGATGACATTCTCGCGGATGTAGCAGCCGTTGCGGATTTCGCAATTCTCGCCGATCCACGCCGGGCCTTTGATCATCGCCCCATGCTCAATGACTGTCCCCTTGCCGATGAAGACCGCGCCGGAAATGAACGGCTTGCCGATGAGCCGCCCATGAATGGCCGGCTGAAGCCGAAATTGCAGGTAGCTGCTGATCTGCTTGAGCGCATCCCACGCATGCACCGCGTTCTCGAAGAGCTTGCGATGATCCGTGTGATCGAGGTCGAGGAGTGATTCAGGGGCGAACATGGGAAAAAAATTCGAAATTCGAAATTCGAAATTCGAAATATTGGTGAGCCATATCCTGTGTGCCGCAGGCGTCAAAGCTTTCGAATTTTCGGTATCGGCAAACCGCACCCCCAGCGCCGCAGGCGCCCAACCTTTCGAATTTCGAATTTCGAATTTCGAATTTTCGGTATTGGTTTCTCGCTTTCATAAGAACGCTCATCTCGTCCTCCGGCTCAACCTCACCCCATCCTTCCCATCCTTCACTTCCCAGCCAAGGCCGGCCAGTTCGTCGCGGAGGCGGTCGCTTTCGCCCCAATCCTTGCGTTTGCGGGCGGCCTCGCGGGCATCGACGATTGACTGGACCTCCGCCGGCACCGCAGCCGCCTCTGCCTCGAACGCCAGGACCTGGTTGATCTTGCTCCAACTGCTCAGCAGCGCGCGCGCGTCGCCAGGCGTGAACTGGCCCTGATCCATCAACTTGTTCGATTCGCGGATCGTATCGAACAGGTGGCCGAGCGCGCCGGAGATGTTCAGGTCATCGTCCAGCGCCTCCTGGAACCTGGTTTGCCGCGAAAGCGGATGCGCCGACGCGCGATTCTCCGAACCCGCCAGCGCCTCGAGCCTTGCCACCCATTCGTCGATGCGCGACAGGGCGCTCCGCGCCCCTTCCAGCCCCTCGAATGTGAAATTGAGCGGCAGCCGGTAATTGACCGAAATCAGCGCGTAACGGATTTCGCGCCCGGTCCAGCCTTTCGCCGTCAGATCGCGCAGCGTGTAAAAATTGCCGACCGATTTCGCCATTTTCTGCCCCTCGACCATCAAGTGCGCGCAATGCATCCAGTAGCGGACGAATTTTTTGCCCGTGCACGATTCCGATTGCGCAATCTCCGCCTCGTGGTGCGGAAAAATGTTGTCCACGCCGCCGCAATGGATGTCGATTTCCGGCCCCAGCAGCGCGATGGCCATGGCGCTGCACTCGATGTGCCACCCGGGCCGTCCGCGTCCCCACGGCGAATCCCAGCCCACGTCGCCGTCCGCCTCGTCCCACGCCTTCCAAAGCGCGAAGTCCCCGATGCTCTCCTTCTCGTACTCATCGTTCCGGATGCGCCCGGTGGGCCGCAGCTCGTCGAGATTCAGGTGCGCCAGCCGCCCGTACTCGGGGAAGCGGCTCAGCCGAAAATAAACCGAGCCATCCTCCGCCTGGTAGGCGATGCCATGGTTTTCCAGCTCGCGGATCATCTCGATCATCCGCTCGATGTAGCGCGGCTCGGTCGCGGCGGGAAAATCGGCCGCCGGCTGGATGCGCAGCGTGCGCAGGTCCTCGAAGAACGCCGCCTTGAACTGGCGCGTGAATTGATCCAGCGGCATTTCGACGCCGCGGCTGTTGCGGATCGTCTTGTCGTCGACGTCCGTGATGTTCATCACGCGATGGACCTGGAAGCCGCGCGCCTCGAGGTGCCGCTGGAGCAAATCCTCGAAGACAAACGCGCGAAAATTGCCGATGTGGGCAAACCCGTAGACCGTCGGGCCGCACGTGTACATTTTCACCAGCGGCGGCTGGATCGGGACGAACTCCTCGACCTCCCGGGAATATGTGTTGAATAGGCGGATGGACATGGCGCCGGTCAGATCATGGCCTGTTGCCCCGGGGCAGGCGGCTCGTCCTGCTCGACGCCGGCAATGGCCAGCGCGGCAATCCCTTCGCCGCGCCCCGCGAAGCCCAGCGTCTCGTTGGTGGTGGCCTTCACGCCGATCCGCCTCGGCGGCAGGCCGAGCGCGGACGCGATGTTCTCCCGCATGGCGGGAATGTGCGGCGCCATTTTCGGCGCCTCGGCGACGATGGTGGAATCGATGTTGACGATCCGCGCGTGCCGCTCGGCCAGGATCAGGCCGACGCGCCGGAGAATTTCCAGGCTGCTGATGCCGCGGATCGATTCGTCCGAATTCGGGAAATGAAAGCCGATGTCACGCTCGCCGATTGCCCCCAGCGCCGCGTCGGCAATCGCGTGGCAAAGCGCGTCGGCGTCCGAATGGCCGTCGAGGCCGGTGTCATGCGGGATATCGACGCCGCCGAGGATGAGCTTCCGGCCGCGGACGAGCCGGTGAACGTCGTAACCGATGCCGAGGAGGAGCATGTGGGAATCGCTAATGGATAATCTGAAATTGCAAATTGGAGAAGGCCGGACGCGCCGGCGCGCTCCTCCTTATAGAGGCAGGAGGCCGTTGGTGGCGACAACGGACAATTTGTCGGGATTGTCGGGCCGGGTGCTGACTTTGACCGAGCCGCCCGCGCACTCGATCAGCAGGATGCCGGCGGCGATGTCCCAAAGGCTGACCGATTGCTCGATGTAGGCGTCCAGCCGGCCGGTCGCGACGTAGGCCATGTCCAGCGCGGCGCTGCCCATCAGCCGGCATTTGCGGGCGCGGTAGACCATGTCGGAGAAAAGCGGCAGCCCGCCGTCGATGCTGTTCTTCGACTTCGAAAATCCGACCGAAAGGATGGACTCGGCGATGGTCGCCCTGGTGCTGACGGCGCACGGATGCGAGTTCAGGAGCGTGCGCCCCCCTTGCGCGCCTGCCACATCTCGTCGCGGATGGGATCGTAGATCACCCCGAGGAGGATGTCCGACGCCTCGCGCAGCGCGATCGAGATGCAGAAGTGAGGGATGCCGTAAAAGTAATTCACCGTCCCGTCGATCGGGTCGATGATCCACTGGAAGGCGCTGGATTGGTTGCCGGCGATGCCCTCCTCGCCGTAGATCGCGTGATCGGGGAACTGGTCCAGGACCATGTGGGTGATGAGGGCCTGGGTCTTTACATCGAGTTCCAGCTTGATGTCGTGGGCTTCCAGGGCATTGACGTTCAGGGGCGAGCCGAAGCTCGAGCGGAGGAGCGAGCCGGCGGCGCGCGCGGCGGCGGTGGCGAGGTCGAGAGGTTCCATTTGGGGATGTTCGAGATGAATACAAAAAAAATGGGAGGAGAAAATGAATTCCCCTCCCATTCCAGGATCTGCTTTGAAGAAGCGCGGTCAACTACCCCGGCGCCGCAAGCGAATCAACGCTTACTTTTTCTTCTTGGCAGGCTTTTTCTTAGCAGCCTTTTTCTTGCCGGCCGGCTTTTTGGCGGCGAGCTTTTTCGGGGCCTTCTTTTTCTTTGGGCATTAAAAATCCCCCCTTTCATCCGCAGCAGCGGAGGGTAAGAAATTTGTGATCAGCATGCGATCTGATTAAGCTTGACTAGTAAACATTGCGCGTTTGGTCAACGATTTTCTGCAAGTTCAGTGCAGATTTTCACGATCACTCGCGCCAGCGCGAGCTTCGAATCGCGCGCCAAATGACGCCGCGAACCGTCGCGAAAGAACAATTCGAGTTCGTTCTCATCCGCATCAAACCCTGTATCCATGCGGGTAATATCGTTTGCGCAAATCAAGTCGCATCTCTTCTCCCGCAATTTCCTTTGCGCGTTTTCCGCGAGCGAATCCGACTCCGCGGCGAATCCACAAATAATTGTGCGCGGCGCGCGCGGCAGCGAGATTGTCGACAGGATATCGCGCGTCGAAACGAGTTCGATCCGGTCCAATCCGTCGCGCTTGCCGATCTTCCGCGCGCGCGCCTCGCGCGGTTTGAAGTCGGCGACCGCCGCCGCCATGATGAGCGCGTCGCATCCGGCGTCGATGCCGGCCTGCACCGCGCCCGCCATTTCATCCGCCGTGGTCACGCGCGTGAACGCCGCGCCGCGGGGCGGATCGATGCACACCGGCCCGCTGACGAGCGCCACTTCGTGCCCGGCCTCGAGCGCCGCCGCCGCCAGCGCGTAACCCATTTTGCCCGACGAGCGGTTGCTGATGTAGCGCACGGGGTCGATCGGTTCGCGCGTCGGTCCGGCGGTGATGAGGAATCGCATGGGAGATTCGAATTCCGATAAATCGAAGTTCGAATGGGGAAAAAGGGCGCTTCAGCGCAGCAGTTGTTCGGCGCGGGTGATGACTTCGTCGATGTTCCAGAGCCGGCCCATGCCCTCGTAGCCGCAGGCCAGCAGCCCTTCCTCGGGCCCGATGAAATGGACGCCGCGGCTTTCCAGCAGCTTGACGTTCGCCTGCGTGGCCGGGTGTTTCCACATTTTCCCGTTCATCGCCGGCGCGATGAGGACCGGCGCCTCGATGGCCAGGGCGATCTCCGTGAGCGCGTCGCCGGCCAGGCCGTGCGCGAGCGCGGCGATGATGTTCGCGGTGGCCGGCGCCACCAGCAGCAGGTCGGCGCGGTCGGCCAGTTCGATGTGCCCGGGACGCCAGCCGGCCGCCTCGTCAAAGACCTCCTCGATCACCGGATTGCGCGAGAGCGTCTGGAGCGTCAGCGGCGTGATGAAGCGCCGCGCTGCCGCGGTCATCACCACGTGGACATCGAGCCCGCGCTTGACCAGCTTGCTCACCAGGTCGGCGGACTTGAACGCGGCAATCGACCCGGTGACGCCGACAACAACGGTGCGCGGCTCGCTCATAGATCGATGCTGAGCCGCCGGCTCAGGTAGCGCTCCGCGCGCATGATCGCGCGGAATTTATTCAGGTCCTCCTCGACCGAGCCGCTGATGATCACGTACCGGTAAAGAGGCCAGCTCTTCATCTCCGCCACGGCGTTGCGCAGGCGCGCTTCCAGTTGCTCGGGTGTCTCGGTGGCGCGCTTGAGCAGCCGGCGGCGCAATTCATCGAGGCTCGGCGGCATGATGAAGACGTTGGCAAGCGCCTCGACGATCTGCGGGTCCGTGCATGCGCGGATCGACGCCGCCCCCTGGATGTCGATATCGAGCAGCACGTCCACCCCATCGTTCAGATGCTTCAGCACCGTGCTGCGCAGCGTCCCGTACGACTGCCCGTAAACCGTCGCGTGCTCGAGGAATTCCCCCACCTCGACCAGCCGGGCGAACTCCTCCTTGCTCACAAAATGGTAATCCTCCCCGTCAATCTCCCCGTGCCGCGGCGCCCGCGTGGTGCAGGAGACCGAGTACACGAAATCGGACGTCTGGCGCAGCGCGTTGCAGAGCGTGGTCTTTCCCGCGCCAGAGGGAGCGGAGACGACGAAAAGAATGCCGCGGCGGGTGGTCATGGGAAATAGATGGCAAAGCGCATTCCGCGGGGGGCGGCTTCGCGCTCCTACTCGATGTTCTGGATTTGTTCGCGAATTTTTTCCATCTCGGCTTTGCAGGTGACCACGAGCTGGGAGATTTCGGCATCGTTGGCCTTTGCGCCCAGCGTGTTGAACTCACGGTAAATCTCCTGCGTGATGAAGTCGAGCGTCCGGCCCACCGGCTCGGTCTTGCGCAGCGAATGCGCAAACTGCGCCAGGTGGCTGTCCAGCCGGATCAATTCCTCGGAGATGTCCGACTTGTCCGCGAACAGGATGACCTCGCGCACCAGCCGCTCGTCGTCCAGCGGCAGGTCCAGCCCCGCGCGCGCGATGCGCTCATGAAGCGTCTGCCGGTACTTTTTGCAGACCGCCGGATGAATCTGGCGGATCTTGCGAAGGCACTGCCGCACCAGCTTCAGCCGCTTGATCATATCCTTGGCCAGGTGCTTGCCCTCCCGCTCGCGCATGTGGATCAAATCATCCAGCGCCGAGCTGAGCGCCGCCTCCAGATGCGGCCACGCGTTGTCGATCGCCAGCGATTCCTCGGGCGCCCGCAGCACGCCGGGCGAGCGAAGGATGGTCTCGATGGTGACTTCGCCCGAGGCCCCCAACTGCTTGCGTAGCTCGAGCATCGCCTGGTAGTACGACGCCGCCAGCGCCGAATCGATCACCAGCTTGGGCGACGGCGCCGCCCCGTTCTGGAACGTCACCACCACGTTCAGCCGCCCGCGCGACACGCGGCTGTTGATCAAATCGCGAACCCTCGGCTCCAGTTCGCTGAATTCGCGCGGCAGCGAAACGGTGACATCGCTTTGCTTGCGGTTGACGGAATTCAGTTCTACGGAGAACTTCGAGCCGTCAAAGCTGTTTTGACCGCGACCGTAACCGGTCATACTTCTCATGGGAGAAATTGCATGATTGAAGGCCGGGCAAATTACAAATAGAAAACCGGCCTTCGCCACGCCCTCCCGCATTTTCCCCCTTTAGATAATGGCAAGCAGATCCCGCCGTCCCTCAGGCCGCAGCTCCTCGCAACGCGGCTCCTCCGCCCGTGGCGACGAGGAGATGGTCATCAATTTCCTCCTCGGCCTGGTCCTTTTCATCCTCCCGGTCATCGTCTTCATCCCCGCCTTCCATGCCGGCTTCATCTGGGACGATGACCAGTTGCTCACGCAAAACCCGCAAGTCCACGACATTTGGGGCTGGTGGACCCTCTGGACGCACCCGCTGACCGCCGACTACTTCCCGCTCACCTCGACCACGCTCTGGATCGAGTACCACCTCGGCCAGATGCAGCACCTCGGCGCGTGGCTCACCCAGCTTTGGAACATCGACTACCTCTCGACGCAGTCCAACCTGGACCAACTGGACCCCATGGCCGGCCCCATCAACGGCTACCACGTGATGAACGTCCTCTTTCACTCGACGGCCGTGGTCCTCACCTGGCGCGCCCTCAAGCGCCTGCGCGTGCCGGGAGCATGGGTCGCCGCCGCCATCTTCGCCGTTCATCCGGTCTGCGTGGAATCCGTGGCCTGGATTTCCGAGCGCAAAAACACCCTCTCCCAGATTTTCTTCGTCCTCGCCATCATCGGCTATGTCCGTTTCGAGGAAAGGGGCCGCCTCCGTTTTTACATTCTCGCGCTCATCAGCTTCACCCTCGCGCTGCTGGCTAAGACATCGGTGGTCATGCTCCCGTTTATGCTCCTGCTTCTCGCATGGTGGCGGCAACCGCGCCTCCTCCAGATGCGCAGGAGCTACAACCTCGAGGACAGCCCCATCGAAACCGCCATCCTCTTCTGGAGCTGCGTGGCCGTCTGCGCGGTTCTCCTCGGCGCCTCCCCGCTGCTGGCGCTCCAGGTGGCCCTCCCGGTCGCGCTCAAGCTGCGGCTCAGCGTGCCCGTGCTGATGATCGGCGCCGCGCTCGTCGGCGGACTTGTCGCCTATTTTGGCCTGGCGCCCAACCTGAATCGAGACCGGCGCTGGAACAGCTTGATGGGATTCGAACTCATCCGCTGCGCCCCATTTTTCCTGCTTGCGCTGGTGCTGGGGGCGATCACGGTCTTTTTCCAGAACGGGCGCGCCATCGGCACCGAGGAAATCCCCATCGGCAACTGGTGGCAGCGCATCGCCAGCGCCAGTTTCGCGTCCGGCTTCTATCTCTACAGCGCCCTCTGGCCCTTCAACATCATCGAGATTTATCCGCAATGGCACCGGGCCTTCAGCGAGTTTGTGCATCAACCCTACCCGCACATCCAGCCGCCCGCGCCGGAAAGCATCCCCTATTGGCTCCAGGCGGTTCCCGGGCTCATCATCGCGGCGGTTTTCGTGATCTGCTGGATATTCCGTGGGCGCCCATGGGCGCGCGCGCTGCTCGTGGGGCTGGGATGCTACTTCCTCGCGATCCTGCCCGCGCTCGGCCTCACCTACATGTCTTACATGCGCCTCACGCTGGTGGCGGACCATTTTCAATATATCTCCATCGTCGCAGTCATCGCCCTGGTCGTCGCGGCGGGAACCACGCGTTCCATGAAACCGCTCTGGCTCTGCGCCGCCGCGCTCATTTTCGCCGCGATCTCATGGCTCAACTGGAAACAGACGGCCAACAATCACTTCGAGGAGATCCTCTGGATTGCCGGCATGCTGGTGCTCGCCGCCGCTGCCGCACTGCCGCAGTACTGGAAATACGCCTGGGGCGGCTTCGTCGCCGCGGTATTGATCGCTTTCTGCATCGTCAGTTGGTACCAGGCGGGCATTTACCACAGCGAGCTGACCCTCTGGGGCACCACGCTCCAGAAAAATCCAAATTCCTGGCAGGCCCACAATCACATGGGCGCCGCGCTCTACCTCGACCAGAAATGGCAGGAGGCCTACCCCCATTTCAAGGCCGCGACCGAACTCAAGCCCGAGAACCCCGAGAGCCACAACAACCTCGGCCTCGTCTATATGCTCATGGGCCGCATGGACGACGCCCTCGCGCAGTTCAAAATCTCGGTCCAAATCAAGGATGACCCCTCGATGGAGACCAACCTCGGCAACGCCTACATGGAGATGAAGCGCTACGATGACGCCGAACGGACCTACCGGCACGCCATCTCGTTGAATGAGGGCATCCCCATGCCCCACCGCGGCCTTGGCTTTGTCCTGATCCAGCAGGGCAAGACGGACGAAGCCATCAACGAGTTCATGAAAGTCCTCGAGATCGACCCCTACATGGATGACTCCCGCAGGGCGCTCTACGCGCTGCTGATGTCAAAGGGGGTCAATCTCAATGCCCCCGTCCAGTTGCCGAACTGCAATTTCGACGTGAAACAGGCAGTCGCCCTCCTGAGGCTCGCCCCGGGCGCCCAGTTGGCCCCATTGCCGCAGTAGAACTCATCGCCCAAATATCGGCGTAGCTTGGAAAGCCGCGCGCGGCGGTTCAATTCGTCGCGCTAAAGCGGTTTTCGTTTAATCTGCCGCAGATTCGCCGGGGCCAACGGCCCCTCATTCAACAGCCCAGTCGCAGTTGCGCAGGCAACTGGGGCTGGGTTGCCTTGCCGGCAGGCGCCAAGCGCCATCGGCGCGAGACGAGTTGCGACAAATTAAATAGAAGACGCTCTAGCGACCGCACGGGGTTCTCAGGGGACGAGTCCCCTGAGTGGGGCGCGGGGTGAAACCCCGCCTTCAGAGAAACAGGCACGGCGGCCAAAGAATCCCCATCAAACCGGCCCGAAAAAATGAGTCCGCGCCCCGCTGCGAAACAGCCGCCGTGCCTGCCGAGGCGGCGGAAGGGAACAGCGGCGGCTGGAGGGCGGGCGAGCATCGAAATAGCGCAGCGCCTTTCGATGCCCATACTCCTCCGCTCCCCGCCCAAACCCGGCAACTTCCAGCCCGTTCCGCGGAATTGCGCCCCGGCCCGCAACACGCCATATTGTCGCCACAAATCGGATCAATCCTTGATGGACGGGCAAAATAGAAATAGAAAACCGGGCTCCCCCGCGTAAGTTCCTCCCCTCCCTCCCGCATACCCTGTTACCCGATGGCACGCAAAATCAGTTATTCCTCGCCCGCCCGTAAACGAACGGTGGCTCAGACCAGGACCAGGAAATCGACCGCGCTCAGGGAAGATCCGCTCGTCGCCATAGCCCTGGGGCTCGCCCTCTTCCTCCTGGTCCTCTTCGTCTTTGCACCCGCCTATCATGCCGGTTTCATCTGGGACGATGACCAACTGCTCACCGCCAACCCGCAGGTTCATGACAACTGGGGGTGGCTCACCCTCTGGGCCAGTCCGGCTACGGCCGACTACTTCCCCCTCATGTCCACCACGCTTTGGCTGGAATATCACCTGGGGCAGATACCCAACGTCATCGGCCCGGCCCTCGCGCAGCTTTGGAACGTGGACTACCTCCAGGCCATGGCCCACATGCATCCGTTGGACAACCCCCTCAACGGCTATCACATCATGAATGTGATCTTCCACGGCATCGCTGTCGTGCTCACCTGGCGGATGCTCAAGCGCCTCAATGTCCCCGGCGCCTGGCTCGCCGCCGCCATCTTCGCCGTCCACCCGGTTTGCGTCGAGTCGGTGGCCTGGATTTCCGAGCGAAAAAACAGCGTCGCACAGATTTTTCTCCTGCTTTCCATCATCAAGTACGTCGACTCCGAGGAAAAGGGACGCCTGGGCGCCTACATCTGGGCCGTTGTCTTTTTCCTGCTCTCGCTGCTGGCCAAGACCTCCGTCGTGCCGCTGCCCTTCATCCTCTTGCTGCTGGCGTGGTGGCGCAAGGAGAAGATCCAGGCCGCGCGGGCCAGCTATCAATTCGAGGAGAATCCTTACCAACAATCAATCCTGTTCTGGAGTTGCGTCATCGGTATGGCGGTGTTCTGGGGCGGGGTGGGGCTTTTTATCGCCTGGGTAACCACAAAGGCGGGCTCGGACCAGGCGGCGCACTACGCGGTCTACATACTTTGGGCCTCTTTGGTTTTCGGCCTCGGGGTCGGCAGCGCGGTAGGTACCACGTTGGGCCTGCAATTGAGTAAGCTGCGCATTTGGAACAATTTTGCCGCCTTTGAGATCATGCGCTGCGTGCCATTTTTCCTGCTTGCGCTGGTGCTCGGGGCGGTGACGGTCTTTTTCCAGAACGGGCGCGCGATCGGCGGCGAGGAAATCCCCATCGGCAGCTGGTGGCAGCGCATCGCGAGCGCCTGTTTCGCCGCGGGCTTCTATCTCTACAGCGCCCTCTGGCCCTTCAATATCATCGAGATTTATCCCCAATGGCACCGCGCCTTCAGCGAGAAGGTGCTTCAGCCCTACCCGCACATCCAGCCGCCGGCCCCGGAGAGCATTCCCTACTGGCTCCAGGCCGTTCCCGGGGTCGTCATCGCGGCCGTCTTCGCCATCTGCTGGAAATTCCGTGCGCGCACGTGGGCCCGCGCGCTGCTGGTGGGGCTCGGCTGTTACTTTATCGCCATCCTCCCCGCCCTCGGCCTCACCTACATGTCTTACATGCGCCTCACGCTCGTGGCGGACCATTTTCAATATGTCTCGATCATCGCCGTGATCGCCCTGGTCGTCGCCGCTGGCACCACCCTCGCGATGAAGCCCCCATGGCTCTGCCTTGCCGCCGCCTGCTTTGCCCTCATCGGATGGCTCAATTGGAAACAGACCGGTGATCCCTCGACCGGCGACAATCACATCGAGATCGTGCTCTGGTTTTTCATCCCGCTGGCGCTCGCCGCCGCGTCCGCGGCGCCTGAGGTATGGAAAGGCGTTTGGTGGACCGTCATGGCCGGCGTGCTCGTCTGCTTCAGCGTCGTCAGCTATGCGCAATCGGGCCTTTACTACAGCGAAAAGACGCTCTGGGGCGCCACGCTCAAAAAGAATCCGTTCTCATGGCAGGCCCACAACCACATGGGCGCCGCCCTTTACATGGAGGGCAACTGGCGCGCCGCCGGCCCGCACTTCCTCGCCGCGACCCAATTGAAGATGGAGAATCCCGAGAGCCACAACAACCTGGGGCTCTATTACTCCCTCCTCGCCCAAAACGGCGAGCCGGAAAAAATGGCCGACGCCATCAATCAATTCAAGATTGCCGTGCAGATCAAGGATGACTCGGCCATGGATACCAACCTCGGCAACGCTTACGAGCAGACCCATCAGTACGACGACGCGATCAAGACTTACAAGCACGCCCTCGATCTGAACCCGAACAACGCCTCCGCCCTTTGCAACCTCGGTTTCGCCCTCATGCAGGAAGGAAAGGTGGACGACGCGATCAACTATTTCATGCAGAGCGTCAAGGCCGACCCGAACATGGACCAGGGCCGAAAGGACTTGCTCCAGGCTCTCCGTTTCAAGGGAGTCAATTTCGCCAATCCCGCCGCAACCGGCAGTTGCAGCTTCAACCTCCAGGAAGCCCTCGACCTCGTAAGACCGCTGCTCCAGCCACCCCCCCAGCAGCAGCCGCAACCTTAGAGCCTTGAAAATTGAAGCGTAACCGCTGGCCCCCCACCCGCGCGCCAGCGTGTACCTGCACTTACTCCTTTAACATTCACCTGAACCCTTTGTCTCCTCCCGGAATCCACAGCCGCACCATTTCTTAAAAACCGGTTTCGTGCCGAAAGGGCAGGTGGGGTGGTTGCGCTCCCTTCTGGACAACTTTGCGTCTTTGCGCCTTTGCGTGAGTCCCTCTTCCAGAAGGGATTAGCCTCACGCGAAGGCGCGAAGGCGCAAAGGCGCAAAGAAAAACGGAGCAGGCGACTCTCGAAAAACCGCGCGATCGAAGATCAAAGCGCAGCCCCACTTATTTGGTTCCTCGCTGTTTTCAGTGGGTAACGTTTGGCGGTAGGCCCGGAGGGCCGAGGAGGCGGGTGGGACCCGTGGAGGTCGGCGGGCGGGCGAGCCCTGCGCGAAAGTAGATACCGTCTTGGTCAAGCAGGATTTGGAGGAGGGTTATGAATGACGGAACGGTGGGAGGGATCATAGGCGGATTGGTTTTTGAGGATGGCGAAGGCGGTGCGAAGCAGCTTGTGGATGAGGGCGCAGATCACGGCCATTTTGCTCAGGCCGCGCTCCGGGTGTAAACCCGGAGTTGGGCCGCCCCTGGCGGCCAAGCCCCCGGCAGGGGCGCCAGAATCTTACCACAAATAGCGCTCGTCTATTTTCGAATTTCGAATTCTCCGCCCCCACAGATCGCTTCATGCAAAGCTGCCAGCAGCCTATCCGTCCGGTACGGCTTTAACAAAATTGTTTTGACGCCGAGCCTCCGCAATTCCAATTGCCGGGATTCATCCGCCTGCCCTGTCGAGGCGATGATCGCGACCTTCTCATTCATTTTCTTCAATGCACGGCTCACCTTCATCCCGTCCATCAGCGGCATCATCACGTCCATTAATACCACTTTTATCTCGCTCATGCGCCGGGCATATACGATCAGCGCCTCGATTCCGTCCCTGGCGATGAGAACATTGTAGCCGCTGCGCTTGAGCATTGTTTCGGTAACCTCCCGGACGGCCTGTTCATCGTCCACAAGGAGAATCCATTCGCCATTTCCAGGCGGTGGCACTGGCCCATCCTTCGGCTGAGCGTCCGGCTCTTCCCCGGGACTTGCCGGCAGATACACCTTAAACGTCGACCCTCTTCCCTGCTCCGAATGAACCCGGACAAATCCCCGGTGGCTCTTGACGATGCCGATCACGGTGGATAGTCCCAGACCGGTGCCTTTGCCGGCTTCCTTGGTGGTAAAGAATGGGTCGAAAATTTTGCCGATGATTTTTGGCGAAATCCCCGCGCCTGTATCCGCAACACTGATTGCCACGTAGTGCCCCGGTTTTGCATCGGGGTCCATCGCCGCTTCGATTTCGTCCACGGTCACGTTTTTCGCCGCTATCGTCAACGTGCCGCCTTCGGGCATCGCGTCGCGCGCGTTGATGGACAAATTCAGCAAAATCTGGTGCACCTGCGTCGAATCCCCAATGACCGTCCATAAATCCTTCGGCACGCCGTTTCGGATGGCGATCGATTTCGGAAATGTCTCCCGGGCGATTTCCTCCACCTCTTTGATCAAATGACGCAGTTGTAAGTTGACGCGTTCGCCTTCGATTCCGCGGGCGAAGGTGAGCACTTGCTTCACGATGTCGGCGCCCCGCTGTGCGGCTTCTTCGATGGTCGTCATCAAGGCGCGCTCTTCCGCCGGAACCAGGTCACGGAGCATCGGAGCCGCCATGAGGATCGGGGCGAGGATGTTGTTCAAATCATGCGCGACTCCGCTGGCAAGCGTGCCGATGCTTTCCATGCGCTGGGCGCGCAGCAGTTGCTCGTCCATTCGCTTCCGTTCGGTGATATCGTGAAAAGTCCAGATCCGCCCGTAATATTTTCCCGCTCTGTCACGAACCGGCGCCGAATACCGATCCAGGATCCGTCCGTCCGCCAGCTCGATTTCATCCTGCCCGGTCTCGGCTGGATGCGCATAAAGATAAACCACCCGTTCGGTGAAACGTTCGGGATCCTTCATCTGATGGACTACGTGCTGAAATAATTCGGCGTCGTCTTCATCCTCGATGATGTGCGCCGGAACCTTGAACAACTCGAACAATCGCTGATTTTGAAGTATCCGCTTTGCCTGGTCGTCCACCACCAAAATGCCATCGAGCGCGGAATCCACCTGGGCCTCGAGAAAAGCCGTTTTCCAGCACAGCTCGTCCGCTCTTTGTTTGCGCTCCGTGATATCGCGCACCAGGAAATGTTGCACCGTCCTGCCGTTCATTTTGAAACTGCTCAACTGAACCTCAGCCGGAAAGACCGTGCCATCCTGCCGTTTGTGCATCCATTCGAAGAACAGGCTGCCCTCCACGCGCGCGGTTGCGACATGTTCCCTGGCATCCCCGGCTGAATCCCGTCCATCCGGCTGGCACGGCGGGGAAAATTCGGCGGGGTCCTTTGAAATGAGGGTCCCTCGAGGACATCCGAAAAGTCGAACCGCGGCGTCGTTGCAATCCAGAAATCCATTCTCGTCGGCGATCAGGAGGGCATCGGCCGAATTTTCAAATAATGCGCGAAAGGTCTCTTCCCTCTCCTTCAATGCTTGTTCGATTTTTTTGCGTTCGGTGATGTCTTCCTTCACTGCCACGAAATGCGTGAGTACGCCGTGATCATCGAAAATCGGCGAGATCGAGGCCAGTTCCCAATAGAGTTCACCGTTCTTCTTCCTGTTGTGAAACTCCCCAACCCACTTCTCGCCGGAAGTGATGGTCTTCCAAAGCGCATGGTACCCGGCGGCGTTAAGCTCGCCCGATTTTAAGAAACGCGGATTTCTCCCGATTACTTCCTGGAACGTGTAACCGGTCGCTTCCGTGAACTTCGGATTCACATATTCGATGCTGCCTTTCGTATCCGTGATAATCACCGATGCCGGACTTTGCTCGACCGCCCGTGACAATTGCCGGAGGCGTTCGTCCGCCGCATGGAGCTTTGTGATATCGCGCATGATCCCCACGCCGCGCCGCTCTCCCCGCGAGGAGATGAACCACCGGGCGTTCATTTCGACCCAGCGCCACGAACCGTCCTTGTGACGATGGCGAAACACCAGGCCGTCGATGTCGCCGCCGGCCGGACGATTGGCCATCATCCCGGCGGCGTCTTCAGGATGCATCAAGTCCAGGGCGCACGTGCCCAGCAGTTCGGCGGGCTCGTATCCGAAAACCGCCGAGAAGTTCGGGCTCAAATACTGGAAACATCTCTCGCCATCGACTTCGCACAGCACATCGCTGCAGTTTTCCACCAGCAGCCGAAAACGTTCTTCGCTCTCGCGAAGTCGCTCGTCACGCATCGCGAGCAAATCTTCTGCAGTTGCGACCGCGGTTGGTTTGACGCAAATGATTTGGGAGGCGGTCGCTCCTGTTGGCATGGTGCTACGGGCTGGCGGGCGACCTTCTTTCTGTCCGTGCATTCCCCTATCCAAAGCCGGTTGCTTGCCACGCCCTGACGATACTCTTTGCATAAATTGGCATCGGCTAACCATTTCTTGCCCTCCCTGTCGAATTTCCCCCCCGCCGTTACGGCGGTCTCAATTTTCGAATTTCGAATTTCGAGTTTCGAATTTTCGCCCGTCTCAAAGCTCCGCCCACTGCCTTAGCAGGTTATGGTACACCCCCGTAAACTGCACCGCGACCGGATGATTCGGCGACTCCCGGTTAAGACGCTGAATCCCCAAATCCAAATCAAACAGGATCGACCGGCGCGTATCATCCCGCACCATGCTCTGAATCCAGAAAAAAGAGCAGACGCGCGCCCCGCGCGTCACAGGCCGCACATGATGCAGGCTCGTGGCCGGATAAAGCACCATGTGGCCCGCCGGCAGCTTCACCTTCTGGACGCCATAGGTATCCTCGACGCACAGCTCGCCCCCGTCGTACTCCTCCGGCCCGGCGAAAAACAACGTCGCCGAAATATCCGTGCGAATGCGGTGCGGCGTCCCAGTGATTTGGCGAATCGAGTTATCCACGTGCGTGCCGAACGACTGGCCGCCCGAGTAACGGTTGAAGAGCGGCGGAAAAATCTGCAGCGGCAGCGCCGCCGAGACGAAGAGCGCGTTGCCGCCCAGCGCCGAGAGAATCATCTTCCCCAACTGCTGCGCCGCCGGATGCCCCTCCGGGATTTGCATGTTCTCCTTCGCCTTCGCCGACTGATGGCCCGCCGTCACCTTCCCATCCACCCATTCTGCCTTGTCAAGAATCTGCCGCGCCTGCACGAGGTCCGAAGCGTTGAGTACGTCGGGAATGGTGAGTAGCATAAGTCAGAATTTGAAATTCGTGCTGATATAAAACGTCCGCCCCTCGCCGGGCACGACATGCCCCGGATGCACGGCGTCGTAATAGGCCTGGTCGGTAAGATTCGTCACGTTCGCCTGGATTTCAACGTGCGAATTGATCTCGTACTTCAACATCGCGCTCAGCAGCACATACCCCGGCGCTTCCATGGTCAGGCCGTTGACCGGGTCCGGCGTCTCCGACCCGGCCCGCGCCCCAACGCCATCCACGCCAAAGCCCGCCTCAAATTTCCACGGCAGGTCGTAAGTGGTCCAAAGCGAGAACGTGCACCGCGGGTCGTTCAGGATCGGCCTCCCGATCATACTGGGATCGCTCGACGAGGTTACCACCCCCCGGTTATAAGTGAAGCTGCCCAGCACCTGCCACTCCTTCGTGATATTGCCCGCCGCATCCAGCTCCACTCCCACGACCCGCTCCTTGCCGTTGACCACGTACAGCAGGTCGTCATCCGCGTCCTCCGTGGCCGGGTTCGTCTCCTCATCCCAAAACAGCGCGCTGCTAACCGAAAGCCTGTCCTTGAACAGATCCCATTTTGTTCCCAGCTCCAGGTTCAGATTTTCTCCCACAGGCAGGTCCTTGAAATTCTCCGGCAGCACCGATTCGTTATCGAGCGAAACCTGCTGCACATTCGGATGAAACGACGTGCCCGCCGCGAAATAAATGCTCCCATTGGGCGCCGGCTGGTAAACCACGGCGCCGCGCCAGCTAGGGCGTGAATTATTCGCGGTAAAGTTCGTCGCCGGCGGCAGGCTCTCATTGTAGAGCGATCCAACGCTGTCGTAGCGCAGCCCGCCGATGAGCGTCCATTGCTTGCCGATGCTCAAAGTATCGATGAGATAGCCGGAGTAAGTATCGACGTGCCCGTTCACCAGGATTGACGTCGTTCCCCACCCGCTGAATAAGTCGCCCGTATCCGGGTGCAGCAGGCTCGTCGACGGCACGCCGGTCCAGCTCGGCTCGATCCGGCGTGGATCGGCGCTTTGATGCATATACTCAAAGCCGGCAACCAGCTTGTTGTCAAAAATGCCCGTGCTCGCCTTCCACTGGAGATTGATGTCGTTGTCAACGTCGCGCTCGGTGCTGATCCCGTCGATCTCAACCCGCTCGACCTCCACGTCGTCCAGCGGCGTTCCCGGCGGCAGATCGCCGTCGCCGGCCAATTGGCCCTGCGTCACTCGCAGGTCGCGATGATAACTGCCGAGCCGCAATTGCTCATGCAGCGTCACGTCGTCATTGAAGTCGTGCTCGAAGATAATCGTCCCTACGTTCACATTTGCTTTGAAGTAATCGTTCGTAAACCCGTAGAACGTATTGCGCGCCACCGGCGCCGGACGGTCGTTCACCCACGGGATCCCGTAGTCCGGGTTATCGTCCTCTTCCTGGTGAAAGTAGGAAAGAATGATGCGCGTGGGCGTATCCAGCCCGAACGCAAGCGACGGCGCGATGCCCCAGCGGCTGTAAGAAACATCGTTCCGGTCCGTGACGTTCGATTGATCGCCCATCAGGTTGAGCCGGAACGCCGATCCCTGCAGCTCCGGGATCGGCTGATCGATGTCCAGTGTGCCACGATGCGTGTTGTCGGTCCCATAAGCCACCGAACCCGCGGTGAATCCCTCGAGCTCGGGCGTTTTGCTTACCATGTTCACCGCCCCGCCCGTCGAACCGCGCCCGAACTCCGTCGAAGAGGGTCCCTTCAATACCTCGATGTTCTCCGTGTTGAAGGGGTCGCGGAAGTAACTGCCAAAATCCCGCATGCTATCGACGAAGATATCCGATCGCGCGTTGAAGCCGCGGATCGAGAAGTTATCCCCCTGGTAACTTCCTTCGCCCGCGCCGATGCTGATGCCCGAGACATTGCGAAGCGAGTCGCGGAGCGAAGTGTCGTCTTCATCCTCCCGCACCTGCGGAGTAATGATTTGCGCGCTCTGCGGCGTCGTCAGCAGCGACCCGGTATATTTCGGCGACGATAGCGCGTCGGCCTGGTACAAACTTTCACCGGTAACGTCGATCTCTGGAAGCGACGGCCCGGGCGACGCCTTTGGGCCGGGCGGTGATTGCGCGCGAAGCGACGGCGTCGGCGAAGCCTGCGGCGCCGATGACGATTGCGCGTGCGCCGCGCCGGGAATCATGGAATTGACCACCGCCAGCGCCGCGGCCGTCAACGCCCCCTTGGCCAGCAGGCTGGGCCCGGAGCGGAGCGTCGCGGGGCCGGAAATTTGGTCGGTGAGGGGATCGGGTTTGGGTTGGGACATCGTTGGCGCGGCATAGCAGCGGGGATGCCATTGCGGCGACCTGCACACGCCCCCAAGTCCCCCAAATGAGATGAAAACCGCACCAAAACAGCGATTTTTCGAATCAAAAAGCCCTCAAAAATTAGTAATTTCGGATGCGTTTGACGGACGGGAAGCCACCAACAGTGGATATAATTTATCCCACTTGCGCCAGAATGGTTAAATTGTATCCTCCATCGCCAACCCATGTTCCGTTCCCGCCCACCCAGGCTTTGGCTCTCGATCGCCGGGCCTTTTCTCCTCTTTGCGGTTCTCGGCTCCATGGTTCTGATCCTCTGGATGCAAGCCGCCGCCCGCCGCGAATCGGACGCCGTCTTCACCGCCCTGGCCCGGACCAACGCCAGTTTCCTCGAAGACGCGCACCTGCCTGCCACGCCACAGATGATGAATTACCTGGGTCGTATGTTGAACATGCACGCCTACTTACGCACCGGCGGCAGCCTGGTCCCCGCGCCGGAGGATGCCGCGCCGGGGCTGCTCACCCTGGCCCCGGACCGCGGCGTTGCGCCCGTGGGCGACGGCCAGGAAGCGGTCGCGATGCCGGTGCACCCGGGACTCGATTTGCTACTGGTGCGTTCGGTAGAGCCCTCGCTGGCAGCGCTTTGGAGGCCGGAGACGTTGCTGGTGCTCGGCTGTTTCTGGCTGCTCTCCGTGGCGCTGGCGTGGATGATCGCGCGCGGCGTCGTAAAGCCTATCCGCCTGCTGGCGAGCCGCTTACCTCATATTGAATCCGATCCGGCGGCAACGCTCCCCGGCGCGGAACGGCCCGACGAACTCGGCGAGCTGGCGCGTGCGTATCTCGCTGCGCGCGAACAAATTGTAACGGAGCGTGAGAAACGCAGGCAGTCGGAGCGCATGGCGCTGCTGGGGCGCATGACCACCAGCTTGGCGCACGAGATTCACAACCCGCTTTCCTCGATTCGCATGCAGGCGCAGATCGTCCAATCGGCGCCGGCCGGCGAGATGCCGCAGGCGGTGACCGCATTCGTTCCCATGCTGCTGGATGAAGCGGCGCGCATCGAGAGCCTGGTCAATCAATGGATGTTCATCGCCCGGCCCGAGCCGCCGTCGGTCTCGACGGTGAACATCGAAGAAGTGCTGGGCAAGGCGCTGCGCGCCCACGCGGCCGCCGCAGCCCACGCGGCGGTGAAAATCGAAGCCAACGTCCCGAGCGATCTCGCCGTAAGAGCGGACAAGCGCCGGCTTTTCCAGGCGATCTCGAACGCGATGGTGAACGCGTTTCAGGCGATGCCGCGCGGGGGCCTGCTCGAGATTTCCGCGGCGCGCTCCGGCGAATTTGTCGCGCTCCGATTTCACGACAATGGCATCGGCTTTTCGCCGGAGGCGCTCGAGCGATATCGCGAGCTTTTCTTTTCGGAAAAGGAGGGCGGCATGGGCATCGGGTTGAGCGTCACCGCGGATATCCTCGAGGCGCACCATGGCCGGCTCGAAGTCTCGAACGCCCCCGCCGGCGGGGCGCTCGTCATTTTTTACCTTCCCGCCGCATGAACGAAGCCATCCTCATCATCGAAGACGAACACGCGCTGGCCTCGGCGCTGGCCACGGTGGCGCGCCGCATGGGCCGGCCCGCCGTCGTGTGCGCCACCGGCGCGCGCGGCCTGGACGAGGCGGAGGCCGGGCCGTACGCGCTGGCGGTGCTGGATATCGGGCTGCCGGACATGAGCGGCCTCGAGGTGCTCAAACGGCTGCGCGCGCTGCATCCCGCGATGCCGATCCTCGTCGTCACCGCGCACGGCAACCTCGAGAACGCGATGGCGGCCAAACAGCTCGGTGTCTACGGATTCATGGTCAAGCCGCTCGATTTGCCCGAGGTCGAGCAGACCTTTGCCGAGGTCCTTGCCGCCGCGCCAGCGCCGGCCACGGCCGCCGATGAGCCGATCTCGCTGCTGATCGGCGCCGCGCCGGCGATGCAGCGCTGCTTTGTGGAAATCGCCCACGCCTGCTCGAGCGAGGCGCCGGTCCTCATCACCGGCCCGACCGGCTCGGGCAAGACGCGCACGGCCCGGCTCATCCATGCCAATGGCGCGCGGCGCGGCGGGCCGTTCGTCGCGCTGCATTGCGCGGCGCTGCCGGAGGGACTGCTCGAGGCGGAGCTTTTCGGCCACGAAAAAGGGGCGTTCACCGGCGCGGTGAGCGAGCGGCCCGGGCACATCGAGCGCGCGAACGGCGGCACGCTTTTCCTGGATGAAATCGGCGACATCCCGCTGGCGGTGCAGGCCCGGCTGCTGCGCGTGGTCGAGGAGAAAACTTTTACGCGCGTGGGCGGCCGCGAGGATTTGAAAGTCGATTTGCGGCTCGTGACGGCGACGCACAAATCGTTGCGCGACGAGGTGCGGGCGGGCCGTTTCCGCGAGGACCTCTACTACCGGCTGCACGTTCTCGAGATCAACCTGCCGCCGCTCTCCGAGCGCAAGTCCGACGTGCCCGCGCTCGCCGCGTTCCTGCTCGGCGCGATTTCACCGGGGCGTTCGTTGCAGCTTTCGCCCGCGGTATTGGAGATTTTCCAGGCCCATGCCTGGCCGGGGAATGTCCGCCAGTTGCGCAACGCCCTCGAGCACGCCGCCGCGGTGGCCGGCGGCCCGGTTGTCCTGCCCCGGCATCTGCCGCGCGAATTTCGCGACGCGCCCCCGTCGCCGGAATCGGCCACCGGCGATCTGGATCGCGCGCTGGCCGCGTGGCTGGATCAAAAGGCGGGCGCGGGCGCCACCTACCGGCAGATTCACGATGAACTCGAGGCGATGGCGTTGCGGCATCTGCTGGCGCGCTACGGCGGCAAGCCGACGGTCCTCGCGCGCGAGTTGCAGATCAACCGCGTCACGCTCCGGCGGCGCAGCCGCGCGATCCCGCGGGAGGATGAGGAAAGGCAATGACAAATCGCAACTATGTGCTTCGCAACAGTAATTAAAAAGAAGCGGGAAGACTTCTGGATAGTGGTGCAGGGGGTGGAACTTACCCGTTGTTTCACGACTGGAAATGTTGTGTACGAGGGGAAAGGCGGAGAGCACATCGTCGCGGAAGTGTGCAAGTGTTTCGATGTGATTCACTCAACACCTGTTGTGGAGAGCTACAGCGGGTATGATCCCCGGCAGATGCTCGGATACAAAAATCACGCGGCCTTGATGCGATACACGTTTGAGCTGACGTTCTGGGAGCGTGAAGACGGCAGTGCCGAAGGATTGATAGATCCAAACACCCGCCTATATCATGAAACTCAGCCAATTCTCAAAATGGATTTATTCAAGACGCCCTCGGAAATGAGAGACGCTGGATTCATGGCACAAGCGTGGAATCGTATTGAACGAATAATTGAAGAGGCTGGGAAGAGGGCTTGAATCATGTTAAAAGGAACCGTCAAAAACCTTTTCGCCGACTTCCCTGCTTTGCCCGAGCAGGAGGATATTCTCCCGATTCTTGACTCGGCGCGCGTCCGCATCGAGCGGATCATTTCCAATGGACATCCATCGCCGGCTGATTCTTGGTATGATCAAGACCTGCCGGAATGGGTGATGCTGGTTCGCGGGTCGGCCATGTTGAAATTTGAGGACGGTGCGACGGTGAATTTGGAGGCTGGCGATTATCTGGTGATCGAGGCGCACGTGAAGCACCGGGTGGAGGCGGTATCGGATGATGCGGTGTGGCTGGGGGTGCACTATGACGGGGACCCGTGATAAAAAGCCCTTCGGAAGAATGCCGGAAAGCGACTTGCGAAGATGGCCGAATGCCATTGACCGGAAGGTGCGCCCGAAGGAGAATGCCGCGTACAAGCCCTTCCGCCTATGAAGAATGATCCATCTGGGAAATTCCGGTGTACGTTGTTTGCATTCGTGTTGCTGGCTATCAATTGGCACTGGGACCGCACGGTGCAAAGCGGAAATGTCACTACTTCGGTCGTCCTGGATGGAGGCACCATCGCCGGTCTGCTGTGCGCGATTCTCCTCATGTTCCTTGCCTGGCGCTTTTTTCGGTTGCTCCGATCGTTGCTGGATCGGCAAGTTCGTGTACCGCGCGAGGTGAAGCTATTCTCCTGGGGGCCGTTGTTTTTCCTCCTGCCGCTCCTTTTCAGATTCGATTACTCGCTTTCCATCAGCGACAGTTCGACAAGCACAACCGTGACGGAAGGCTACGGTTCAAGCCACGCTTCACTCCTGATGGTCCTCGCGGGCATCCTCATTATTTTTTTCCAGATGTACTGCGTGCTTAGGAATTACTGGAGTGATCCTGCTCACGAAGAGTACCCCGTGGGCCAGCTTCGGCCCTCGTTCTAAGCGGCAATGTTTATATATTTTGACGAGGCGCCGAAGGGGACTGTGAAGGTGTTTGATGCCTCACGCAAAGGCCTGCCCGCGACGCTTCGCGTAGCGAGGCGGGCGGGCGCAAAGCCGCAAAGGAAAGCTGAGAGATTAAACCCGAATTCCGAAGTTGATCGGGGCGATCTGGCGCAATCTGCTGGCCGCGAGTGCCATTCGTCGGGCCTCACCGTATCTTTCAGATACGCTTCGGCCCTCCTCATGTCATCGCGACTCAGCATCTTGCACCATCTCATCCCCTCCAACATCGGAGTTCGGGTTAAAGGGGCTTTAGATGTGATGTTTCTGTTTAATATGTCGGGTTTCGGGCCGGGAGCGGAGGAGTATGGGCATCGAAATGCGCTCCGCTTTTTCGATGCATGCACGGCGGCTGTTTGGTAACGAGGCGCGGACTCGTTTTTTACGGGCCGGTTTGATTAGTAATTTTTAGGCCGCCATGCCTGTTTTTTAAAGCGGGGCGTCGCCCCGCACCCGACTCATGGGACTTCGTCCCCTGAGAACCCCGTGCGGTCGCTGGCGCGACAGATATAAGCGAAAGTGCTTTAGGACAAGGCTGTCTCGCCCATGAACTCCAGGCTGACGCGGCGGCGGCGCTGGAAGCCTATGAAACCGAGGAGGGCGCAGGCGGCGGCCATGATCTGGTAGCCGGTGAGGCCGGCGAGGATGCGGGGCGTGTCGCGCAGGTATTCGTGGAAGAAGCGGAAGACGCCGTAGGCCATGAGGTAAATGTGAAAATGCTGGCCGGGCAGGATGCGCTTGCGGCGCATTACCCAAAAGACCGCGGCGCACAAAAGGTTGAATCCCATTTCGACGGGAACGGCGGGCCAGCGGGCCTGGCCGAAGGGATCGCGGATGGTGTACCACGCGGGCCGGCACGCAATGCCGAGGCAGCAGCCGTGCAACAGGCAGCCTACGCGCCCGAGTGCGACGGCGAGCGGGACGATGGCGGCAAAGAAATCGCCCGTGGCCTCACGGTAGCCGCAATATTTTTTCGCGAGCTCGACGCAAAGATAACCGGCCAGCAGCGCACCGACGATGCTCTTGCCGGTGGCCAGTTCGAGCCACATGCCGGCGCGGCCAAAATAAAACCATCCCTCGGCCAGGATGTAGGCGAGCTTCGCGCCGGCAAACGCGCCGCCCAGCGCCGCCGCGTAGATGAAGACGAGCCGCTCGTCCCTGCGCGCGAGGCGCGACCAGGCAATGGCGCTGCCGACGATGCCGGCGAGCATCAGGAAGGGATAGGGAGACCATTTCATGCGTTCGCAAACCCGGAATAATAACGGCAAAAGGAATCGAGCTGGCCGTCCGGGCGGATGACGTGCGTGCAACAGCGGTCGATGCGGTCCTGGTCCCAGGTCCAGGCGTCCATGAAGGGCTTGATGAAGAGCCTGAAGGTATCCGATTCCTTCATCTCGATAGCGTGGAGCAATTCCGCGAGCGGCTGATTCTCGCAGCCGCATTGCGAGAGATCTTCGAGCGAGTAATTGATCTTGTCGTGCAGGAAACCTTGCATCGCCGCGAAGTCGATGAAATCGCTGACCGAGCGTATGCCGCCCGGGGTCTTGAGCAGGTAGCCGATGGTGGCGCAATTGGGATCGCCGCAGGGCAGCGGCGTGAAATCCTCGAAGCGCAATTTGCCGTTCGATTGTCCGACGGCGGCGAGAATGACGTTGGCCGTGTTGAGCCGGCTCGCCGGGGCTTTCAGGATTCCGTTGCGCGCTCCGTTCAACGGCGGGCTCGATTTCGCGGAATCCACGAACGTCCTTCCGCTTAAAAACATCGGCTGAAAGGCCACGCCGCGCACGTTTGGGAACTGCAAACCGTACTCAATCGTTTCCCAGACATGCGGCAGATTCGCGGGTGTGACGGTCATGGCGAGCGTGACGGGCAGGGCCATTTGCTGGCAGCGGCGGATCGCCTTTTCGCGGATGGCGCGCAGGTCGGCGGCGCGCAATTCGCGCTGGCCGGCTTGCTGCGGGCCGTCGAATTGCAGGTAAAGCTGGAAGCGTTTCTGGACGAAGGTTTCCTCGAGTTGGCGGGCGAACCCGGCATCTTTGGCGATGCGGACGCCGTTGGTGTTGAGCAGCACGTAGCCGATGCCGGGATGCGCCTGGGTCCAGGCGAGCAGCTCGAAGAATTGCGGATGGAGGGTAGGTTCGCCGCCGGACAACTGGAGGATTTCGATGGGGCCCTTGCGGGCGATGACGCCGTCAATGCGGCGCTGGAGATCGGGGAGGGGAATCGCGTCGAGCTTCGGGCCGATCGAGCCGATGGGGGAATCGGCGAAGCAGGTCGGGCAGGCGAGGTCGCAGGAGTTGACGATCTCGATCAAGGCCAGGCAGGTCGAGAGCGTCTCGAACGGTGCGGCGCCATGGCCGGCGGCATTGCGTCCGAGGGTGCCGGGCCGGCCTTCGTCCGAGGCGCAGCAGGCCGCGCCGCCGCAGCAGGCATTTTGCGGGTCGCCGCTTGCCAGCCAATAGAAGCGGGCGTCCGAGGCGATGCAGGCGGCGGAGGCGCCGTGCTCGGGGCACGATTTCTTGAGAAACACTTTCGATTCCCTGCCTTGCGTGACGCGCAGGACCTCCGCCGGCACGGAGGCGCGGCAGACCGGGCAGCGGCTGGTGGTGCGCTTGAGAAGTGTTTCGGTTGAAAGTTGCAGGAGCATTTTTATTTGAAATCAAGCCCCGGCAACATGGTCGAGCCGACCGCGCAGCCGGCGAAGCAGACCGCGCAATTGACGAAGAAAAAGATAGTGAAGCAAAGCGCCGCCGCGCCAATTTTCCCCGGGATTGTGTGATTGACGCGCGCGAGGTAGAAACTCAGAACCGCGGCGGCGATGGTCGCGGCGAGAAGTCCAACCAGCGACCAGGCCATCCAGTCGCCATCCTGCGGCCGAAAATCGCGCCGCAGATGGTCGAGAGGACGCAGATGCCCGGGGGAATGAAGAGCACCAGCCATTGGCGCGCGTTCTTTGGCTTGTCCCAGCTCATCGGTTGGGGCCTGACTGGCTGAGCAGGACGCAGCATCCCGCGAAGGCAACGCCGGCGACCACGCAAATGATCCCGAGGCCGAGCAGGATCCCCACGAAGAATTGCGCGACACCGTTTTTGCAGAATTTGCCGGCCAGCACGATGCCGCCGGAAAGGGCCAGCAGGATGAGCACCGGGATGATGCCGAAAATCGTCCCCGCCATTACCGGACCGCCTCCGCGGGGTAAAAGGCTGCGTTATTGGTGGAGCATTGGGTCATTGATTTTTCCCAAGGCGTCACAAGTTTCTCATTGAGGCGGCGCAGCCGGCAAAGATGACCGCGCCGAGAACGAAGATAAATCCCATGCCCAAAAGAATCCCGACCAGCACCCGGATTCCCTTGTTCTTGCAAAAGGTGCGCGCGATTGCGGTTCCGGCCATGCAGAAAGCTATACAGATGGCGATGACGGCGAAGATGATCATTCGTCATGAGTCCGGTGGCTCGCCCATTTTCCCCGTGGGATAAAGGATGATGTAGCCGACCGCGATGGCGGCCGCGACAATGGTGCCGAAGGCCGCCTGATTCCAGGTGACCATGTGCTGACGCACGACGAGGAAACCGAAAACGCACTCGAGCGCGCCGCGTACGATGCCGGCGCGGACCCACATGACGTCGCGCACAGGATCGGCGACGGCGTGGGCGTAGCCAACCCCGAGGCTGATGAGGGCGCATCCCCAAAGGCCGATCATGTAGCAAACGGCCGGAGGCAGCCCGACGAAGCCGAACGCGGCCCCGACTTTCACCGGGGCCAGCATGAAGATCGCGCCAAGGCCGAGCAGGACGACGGCATCGAGCGCGAGGAGGAGGCGCAGCAGGAGCATGCGAACCGGGAGGGCCATATGGCGACGCTAGCGGGTTGTGCGCGCCGGGGCGACAAGGTTTTTGAGGACGCGGCTGGGTTTGAGATCAGGCGCGGGAAATCACCGGGAAATCTTGCGCCCCTTGATGCTTGGAATCCGTGGCAATCACGTCCCTTATTTCCCGCCGGCTGGAAAATGGGAAAGTTTGATGCGTTCGTAGGCCTTTCGTTTGCCTGATTCGGGATGGCGCTCCACTGCAAGAATGGTGATTTGCTTTTTGCCAGGACCGTATGCCCAGAACATGCGCCGGGCTCCCGATGTCCGATTCTCCAGGTAGCTTTGCCAAATCTTGATGCCGAACTTGCGGGAAAGGTCGTCGATCTCATGAGTTTGGAGGCCCGGATGCCGTGGATTAGCACTCAAAAGCTCGACCGACTTGCTCCACTTTTCGAAAAACTCGATTTCGTCCCTCGACAATTCCTTCCTCCGCCCGCGCTGTAAAAGGTCATTCCATAGGGCAAGCATTTCCGGCTCGCCCATGAACACCTCAAAATTCACGATTTAAACAGTTTGCGAGCGGCCTTGATATAGACCGGCCCCGCGGCTTTTCCTGCCTTGAGATTCCCAACCGAGCGCTCGATCTGGCGCATTGTCTCGCGGGAGATCGGCGGATCCTCGACCAGCTTTTGCGGCGACAACAACAGGTGGCCGTCCTCGAAGACCCTGACCGTGTACAACCTGGCCTTGGCCCCGCGCAGCGTAAACCGATTCTTACCGTCAAGGTGGGCGACGTATTCTTTTTTGATGACAGCCGGCATAGACTTCCTCCGTGGGATTTCCCACTTTGCCCTTGATCCGTGGAAAACTCAATGGATATTTATGCGGGCGGTCGTTGCGCCTGCGAGGATTGCCCTTTACGGCCTTGAAGCCCATGCCGTCGCCCACGACTCGACCATCCGCTCGACCTCCTCATGGCTCTTCGAACGTCCCGCCGCGATGCCGGCGCGCCCGCGTCGAATAGACGCCATGATATGCAGCTCCGCGGTGATCTCTTCAAGGGAGGCCCCTTCCGGGAGCCTGCCCAGCGCGTCGATTACGGCTTGTTTGTCGGTCATGGTGACAGGCTTCCGCATCACGATTCCGAAGGCAAGAGACGCGAGGGGGTCGCCCCGGTCAGGCACCTTTGGCGTCCTCCTCCTTGTCCAATCGCCTGAACATATCGGAGGCCAGCGCGGCAAAGTCTTCGTCCGTCAGGTCTTCGGACATTGGAACCCGCTCGACAATGGCCCGACGCAACTCGACGCGCTCCGGCGGCGAAAGCTGCTCAACCTCCGACAAAATATGGGCGACGGCCTGGGTCATGACTGGACCTTATTCTCCTCCTGATCGTACATTGCAAAAATTGCCTCCGAGGCGCCAATCAACGCCTGATACTCATCCAAACATGCCAGCAGTTCGCGCAATTCCCCTGGAGCCAGCTTTTCGATGGCAGACTCGATCTCAGCAGCGGTGCTCATCATTCAAGCCTAGCGGCTTCCGCCACTTCTTGCAACCTCGACGGGGAGGGGCACCTAGTGGTCCTTTAACAAACGGACGGCATAATTCCTCGCAGCTTGCTGCGGGGATACATGCCGCCCACACGATACAAATGCCTCGGAGCTTGCTCCGAGGAAATTTACTTCTCGCCGTCCTGAGAGGACTACAATTCACAGAGTCTCCGGCTAGCCGATGCTGTCAGATGGCTGGCGATATTCTCCGCCCCGAGTAAACTGGATGGGAATGGAGGACAAAGTTCGCAATCTGCTGTTCCAGCCACTCGTCAGAGAAACACTGAGCGCAATCGTGCCGGATTTCATAGTAGAACTTTCCGGGAAACAGATTGTCGCTCCCGCTCGCCTTACCTCCGAGGACGGTGACTTTACGTTCACGCTCCACTTTATGGATTCCCGGCCGCCCGCTGGTCTCGGCCGCTTGGAGAAAAAGGTTCTGACCAAAGACGATCAATTGAAGGTCCGTGGCCAGATCGAAGGAGAAATCGCATTTCAGTGCAATGATGTTTTTCCTCCCGCTGGTAGCACGGGCCGAAGCCGAGGCACCTCGACGATAACGGTTTCATCGTCTCGAATGGATTTGACGCCGGAGGGCGATGACACTTTAACCGCTTCGCAGTTGCGGGCTCTCGTCGGATTGCCGCCTCAGCCGACCGAGGGACAAGTCGCCGGATTCCACGCTCACTTGATATTTCACGGTCCGGAACTTCGGATGCCCAATGCCGGGACCGAGCGCAGAACGAAGAATGACTTTTTGGGTGAAGCCGCAGGATCTTCGATGGACACGCAGGTTTTCTCCGGCACAGACTACGAGGGAGCTCTGATTCAAAAGGACGAAGAGCTACATCTACATATCCGGTCGAAGGAGCATTCCAGCTTTGAGAAGGCGAACGCGATCGACCTCGTAGACCGTGTGATGCGCGCGGCGGCTTTCGTGGGAGGTTTTCACCCCTGGCCCGCATACCGCGAAATCCGCGTTGATCATCCAGTCATCGAGCGTTGGATCAGTCCCCGCCTAAACTTGAAACAGACGTACCTCGCCCCTGTTTCAGGATCCCTTTGGTCCTCATTCCGACTGGATACGCTCAACCCCCTTCATGCTATAATCCCAACTATCACGGACGGCCTTGGCGCCCTTCCGAAGGCTAAACAGGACCGCTTGGAGACACTTATCTGGCATGTTCGTTCTTCTGCGCTTAGCGATTTGCCCGGCACCACGAAGATGCTGATCTTATGCGCCGCATTGGAGGGACTCGTAAAGCTAGTCGCCGATCACGCTCCCAAGTCGAAAATGGCCGCCCACAAGATTTGGAAAAACGCGAGCAACACCCTTGGTATCAATTGGCAGAAGTGGACGGAGGGCATCTTCGGGCTTTGGAAACGGCACCGAAACTCCCTCGCTCACGGCTGGCTGTGGACGCTGGAGGAAAGCGATGACGTTGGGGACTATTTTGCCGATTACCCGCGACTAGGGTGCGCGTTCATGACCCTCGTAGCGGCTTGGTGCGGGTACGAGGGTCCAATCTCGGCTGATCCGTTCGAACTCCGAGCGACAGTCATCGGAAGCATAAAATAGGGTTATCAGCTTGGCGATGGAAAACAAGGGGTTGTAGAGGTTCAATTCCGGCCTCATCCGTTCGTGGAGTCGTTGCGGGAATTTACTTCGACCACCAAGAATTTGAACTGACAATTCATCGTGGAAGGTATGGTGCTGTAGTGATGCCATTGAAAACGGTACGCACTGCGCAGTGTTATAGGCGTTGTGGCCTTGCCTTTCGTCCCGCTCCCTGTGTGCGCAGCCCAGTCAAAACTTCCTGGAGTAATTGACCTTTCATGAAATATCTCGTACGCTTTGTCGCAATTATACTCACCTTGCGAAGGATTCCAGTAAGTATAAGCATTAGTTAATAGAATAGCGTATCCAATATCTATCCACTCGTGATCCACGAAATACTCTAAGCGCCGAAGATCATCGAGAAATGCACGCCGGCCAATTGGGTAGGCACTGTGCTTGGAGAGCTTAAATAGCTCGCCGTCCATCGTCGTACTAAGCTCGTTGGTGCGATATTTAAGTTCCAAGCCTACATATAATTTGTCGATTTGCGCTCTTATGTCCAACCGCATGCGTCCTTTTGATTTCGCTTTTTGTTGAGGGGACCGATTTATTGCAGGTGAATTGATTTCCATTCGTATAGAAGCGGTTGGAATCGTCGAGTGGAGTTTCCATGCGAGTGCGTGCTGGAAATCGGCCTCCGAATGGAAAATCGGCCGTTCGTCGCTGAGAGTTTTCAAGAGGCCGACCACGTCTGCTTTCACAAAGTCAGTTTACCATGGTCGATTCGAAAGTAAAATGGAAAGGAGCAACCTGTAGTTCAATTACTCGAGCCACCTTGTCAGCAGCAGCATCATTCCAGCCGTTAGAGTAGTTTCCATTTTTGTCGGGCTTTGGCCGGGAGCGGAGGAATATGGGCATCGAAAGGCGCTACGCTTTTCGATGCGGGCACGGCGGCTATTTTGGAGCGATGTGCGGACTCATTGTTTACGGGCCGTTTTTGATAGAAAGTTTTTAGTCCGCCGTGCTGTTTTTTGAAGGCGGGGCGTCGCCCCGCACCCCACTCAGTGGACGTGGTCCCCTGAGAACCCCATGCAGTTGCTGACGCGACGAAAGGAAGGGGAAGCGCTCCAGTTTTTGATAGAACGTCTTTGAACCGCCGGAGCGCGCTGGTTATTGATCGGGTGTGCCGTGGACGCGGGCGGCGACTTTGAGGCGGAGCGCGTTGAGGTTGATGAAGCCGGTGGCGTCGCCCTGGTCGAATGCCTGCGTGGGATCGGCTTCCATGGTGGCGATGTGGGGATTGTAGAGGCTTACCGGCGATTTGCGGCCCGCAGTGATGATGTTGCCCTTGTAAAGCTTCAGCCGCACGGTGCCGGTCACGTTTTTCTGTGACTCGGTGACAAAGGCCTGGAGGGCATCGCGCTCGGGCGAAAACCAGAAGCCGTAATAGACCAGTTCCGCGTATTTCGGGATCAGCGAGTCGCGCAGGTGCATCACTTCGCGGTCCATGGTGATCGATTCCACCTGCCGGTGGGCGAAATGCAGAATAGCGCCGCCGGGCGTCTCGTAAACGCCGCGTGATTTCATGCCGACAAAGCGGTTCTCGACGAGATCGACGCGGCCGATGCCGTGGCTTCCGCCGAGCTTGTTGAGGACGCGCATGATATCGAGCGGTGTCAGGCGCGCGTGGTTGTCCTTTGTGTAAGTGACGCCGCCGATTCCCAGATCGCCGAGCAGGGCGTCGAGTTCGTGGTAGCCGATGGCGACGCAATTGCCGCGCTCGAAATCGAGTTCGACATACTCCGCCTTGTCGGGCGCTTCCTCGGGCGAGACGCTGAGGATGTACATCTCGCGGGCTTTTTCGGCGCTGGCGTCGAACCATGGATCCTCGAGGATGCCGCTCTCGAATGAGATGTGCAGGAGATTGCGGTCCATCGAGTAGGGCTTTTTGGCCGTGGCCTTGATGGGGATGCCGTTTTTCTCCGCGTAGGCGATCATCTCGGAGCGGCCGGGAAATTGGTTGCGGAAACGCTCCTGCCGCCACGGGGCGATGACCTGCAGCTCGGGCGCGAGCGCGGCGGCGGTGAGTTCGAAGCGGACCTGGTCGTTGCCCTTGCCGGTGGCGCCGTGGGCGATGGCGTCGGCTTTTTCCGCGCGGGCGATCTCGACCATGCGCTTGGCGATGAGCGGGCGGGCGATGCTGGTGCCGAGAAAATATTGGCCCTCGTAGATGGCGCCGGCCTGGATCATGGGAAAAATGAAATCGCGCGCGAATTCCTCGCGCAGGTCCTCGATGTAGCACTTGGCGGCGCCGGTGCGCAGCGCCTTGGCGTCGAGGCCGTCGAGTTCCTCCTCCTGGCCCACGTCGGCGCAGAAGGCGATGATCTCCGCCTGGTAGGTTTCCTTGAGCCAGGAGAGCAGCACGGAGGTATCGAGCCCCCCGGAATACGCGACAACGATTTTCATCCGGGGTACTATTTATGGAAGGGCTATTCGAATGGGAAGGGCATTCCTTGCGCGGGGTGAGGGCGCGCAAATCTCTCATCGGCCCTTATATGGACCGGATTTTGCTTTTGGTTGGGGGTTATGCCCATGAATGATTCCCGCGCCCTGGCGCGTTACACCAAATCGGCCGTAGTCCACAAGGTGATCGACATCACCCCGGAAGCCGGTGGACCATCGTCACAAGTATCTGTTTCCCAGCTACTTGCAATTGCGAAGCGCCATCGGGGAGTGATGATCGCCCTGGGCGCGGTGCTGCTGGCGGCCATTGTCTGCCTGCTGGCTCTGCCGCACGGGAGCCGAAGGACGGCGGCTGCCGCCATCCCGACCCAGATAAAGCCCGCGGCGGTCGCCGCGCAGGCCCCGGCGCCGCAAAAAACGGCTCCGTTGCCCCCTGTTTTGATCGAATTGAACCTGCCGACGGCGGTCCAGCAGGGCCTCGTCGAGTGCCTCTGGCGCGGCAATGGCAAGGACCGGCTGGTGCTCGATGCGCGCAATGGGAGCGATCATCCGCTGCGGCTGCATCTGGGCGCCGGGCAAATCCTGGCATCGGAAGATTCCACCGTTGTCGTGCTCAAGTCGCAGACGCTCGATTTCGCCCCGGGGGCAGACCTCCACGATGAATTTGCGACCGTGGCGACCTCCTCGGTCAACCGGATCGCCGGCGCGGAATATCATCTCTCCTCCGGCACGCTGCCTGACCTGGACAAGCTGTTCGCGTACGTCGCGGCGCATCCCGAGGCGAGCCCGGCGTCGATCCAGACGGCCACGCTGATTTTGACCGAAAACCTGCCGCTGTCCGCGTTTGCGAAGTTCAACGAAATCAGCGCTGGCCAGGAGAAAATCCAGGAGAACGAGGCTTTCAAGGCCGACACGGTGGACATTGTCCGTGCGCTGGAAATCATGAAGGACATCGGGATTGACCGTCCGCTGGCCGTGACCATCGACCCGCAGCTGGAGGTCGAGGCGATGATCGACCCAAGCGCGCACGGGACCGCGGTGAGTTATTACGGGATCACCAACGAGTGGTCGTATTGGAAGAACCAGTTGCTCGCGGGCGATCCTTCGACACGGCATTACGCCCTGTACGGAATCGCGCGTTACTATCCCGGTGTCGCGCTGCAAATGCTGCCGAAATGGGCGCGCACGGAGTCGCTGAGCCCGGTTTACCGGATGTCGGCAGTCGAGGCGTTGGCGCAGACGGGCAGGCCGGAAGCGGTGCCGATTTTGCGGGAACTGGAGCGCGAGTTTGGCGGCACCAGCGACCTGGGGCGCGCGGCGCATCAGGCGGCGAATTATCTCGACGCGCAGTTTGCGCATTCCGCGGGCGAAACGGCGGGGCTGGCCTCCGATGCGCAGGTGCACAAGCAGGCGGGGCTGGCGAGCGCGGGGAATTGAGGCGGGCTGCGGGAATTTTCACTTGCGCCGGGCCGGGGACGCCCGGATTGTCTCGGGAGGTAAAGGGCTCGATTTGGCCCGTATTTGCCCGCTTAACCCGCACTGGACAACCCACACGGGTTCCACCATATTCCCCGCCCCATGCAATCGCTGCTCATCAATTGCCTGCTCGTGACCCACGTGGTGGTGTCGCTGCTGATCATTCTCCTAGTTCTTATGCAAAGGCCTAAGAGCGAGGGACTTGGAGCTGCATTCGCGGGCGACATGGTCGAGCACCTGTGGAGCGCGGACGCCACCAACGTGCTGGCCAATGGGACCCGCTGGCTGGGCGGCATTTTCTTTTTGCTGACGCTGATGCTGTCGATACTTTACGCAAAGCAATCCTCGCAGCACAGCGCCATCCAGGCCGCGGCGATCAAGGCCGCCGCCGAGGCCACTCCATCGTCATCGGCCGCGCCTGGGGCTGCTCCCGCGGCTGCGACCGGGACCGCCCTACCGCTGAGTGGCACGGCCGCAAATTCGACCATGACCGCGCCGGCGGCGCCCGCAAGCGCAACGTCGCAGACGCTCGCCGCGCCGAGTGCCGCGAAATCCGGCTCGGGCGCAAAAACCGGCCAGTAAGCGCCGGAGCGAATCCGGCGCGATGACAAAGCTTCGGGCCTCGTTGCTGGCGGTTGCCGCGGTGGTTGTGCTCGCGGGATGCCAGCGGGCGATGGATCGCGCGGACTTTGTGTTCCTCAACGGCGCGGAGCCGGAGACGCTCGATCCGTCGTTGATCGTGGGCCAACCCGAGGGGCGGATCGCGGGCGCGCTGTTCGAGGGGCTGACCAATTTCGACGAGCACGGCGAGGTCGTGCCGGGCGTGGCGGAGAAATGGGACATCTCGCCGGACAAAAGGGTTTACACGTTTCACCTTCGCGCCGACGCACGCTGGAGCAACGGCGACCCGGTCACCGCGCGCGACTTTCGCGACTCATGGCGGCGCACGCTCGCGCCCGATACCGGCGCGGAGTACGCCTACCAGCTTTTTTACGTGCGCAACGGGGAGCCGTTCAACGAGGGGAAGATCACCGATTTTTCGCAGGTTGGCGTCGTGGCGCCCGACGACCGCACGCTCGAGGTCACGCTGGAAAATCCGACGCCCTTTTTTCTCGATCTTTGCGCCACGCCGCCCGCTTTATCCCGGTGCACATGCCATCGGTGGAAAAATGGGGCGACGAATGGATCAAGCCGGGCCACCTGGTGAGCAACGGCGCCGTATGAGCTGGCCGAGTGGCGCATCAACGACCGCGTGCGGATGGTGAAAAACCCGTATTACTGGGACACGGCGCACGTGGCGATGACGAGCATCGACGCGCTGCCGATCAGCCGCGCGACGACGGCGTTCAATTTTTATGCGGCGGGCGAGGCCGATCTGATCATGGACAAGGGGCTCACGCCGCTGGCGCTGATCGGCGATTTGCGGAAGCGGCCCGATTTTCATTCGGCGCCGTTTTTGGGGAATTACTTCATCCGGTTCAACGTCACGCGGCCTGCGTTCAAGGATGTGCGGGTGCGCCAGGCGTTCGCGCTGGCGATCAACAAGGAGTTGATTGTCGACAAGATCACGCGGGCCGGCGAGGTGCCCGCGGGCAGCCTGGTGCCGCCGGGCTGCGCCGGTTACCAGCCGCCGCCGGGGCTCGAGTTACAATCCGCAGGAAGCGCGGCGGCTGCTGGCGGAGGCCGGTTACCCGGGCGGCAAAGGATTCCCGCTGGTCACTTACTTATATAGCGAGGGGGAATTGAACGAGGCCATCGCTGTCGAATTGCAAAGCATGCTGAGCCACGAACTGGGCATCAACATCGCCCTCGAGCGCCAGGAGTGGAAGGTCTATCTCAACTCGATGAATAACCTCGACTTTGACTTATGCCGCTCGACGTGGGTCGGCGACTACGACGATCCGAATACCTTCCTTGATATGTTCGTGACCGGCGGCGGCAACAACGACTGCGGCTTTTCGAGTCCGACAGTATGACCAATACATCGAGGCGGCGAAAAAGGAAGTGGACCAGGCGAAGCGGTTCGCGATTTTCCAAAAGGCCGAGCACATGCTGATCTCCGAGCAGACGCCGATCTGCCCGCTCTATTTCTGGGTGGGCATCCAGTTCTACAATGGAGAGAGGCTGGGCGGCATGTCGGCGAACCTGCTGGACGAGCATCCGCTGCAGCGGATGTATTGGAAGAAATGAAGAGGAAATTCGAAATTCGAAATTCGAAATTCGAATTGCCGGAAGCGTGGCGCTATATGGGACGTTTGTTTTCAATGCTCCGCTGTTCGGGCCGGTGCGGCCCGAGATGGCGTTTTTTCGAATTTCGAATTTCGAATTTCGAATTTTTTGTCGCATGAGTTACCTCGCGTACCTCCTCTATCTCCTTGTGTCCGGCGCCGTTTCGCTGCTGCCGCTTGGCGTGGCGTTTGACCTGGGGAGGCTGTTTGGGACGATTGCCTATTATGTGGCGGCGCCGTATCGGCGGCTGGTGCTGGGCAATCTGCGCATCGCGTTCGAAGGGGAGAAAACGCCCGCGCAACTGCGCCGGCTGGCGCGCAGGCATTTTGCCACGATGGGAGCGAATCTTTTCGCCTCGTTCAAGCTGGCGACCATGGAGGCCAAGGCGGTCTCGGCGCGCGTCGACATCCGGAACATGGAGGCGCTGCACAAGGCGGCGCGAGCCGGGCAAGGGAGTGGTGATGGTGCTTTCGCACCTGGGCAATTGGGAACTGCTCGCGCAATTGGTGCCGCACGGGCCGCCGGGCCGGCGCGTCGGCACGGTTTATCAGCCGCTCGGCAATCGCCATTTCGACAAGCACCTCAAGGGCGTCCGCATCCGGCACGGGCTGGTGCCGTTCGACCGCCGGCGCGGTTTCCAGGAGGTGATTACGTTTTTGCGGCGGGGCGGCATCGCGGGGGTCTTGGTCGATCAGCACGCCGGCGACGGCGGCGTATGGGCGCCGTTCTTTGGCCGGCTGGCATCGACTTCGCCGCTCGCGGCGACGATGGCGATGCGCACCGGCGCGCCGCTGGTGCCGATCGCGGTTTATACCGTCGGGCGCGCGCGGTGGCGGCTCGTCGTTTCCGATCCGCTGCCGCCTCAGGCGTCGAGCCCGGAGCAATTGACGGCGCAGATCAATCTGGCGGTCGAGCAGGAGGTGCGCGTTTCTCCGCCGATTGGTTCTGGGTGCATGCCCGCTGGAAGACGCCGTCGCCCGAGTTTTTGCTCGTCCATTACAAGCGCGGCGTCTCCCTGCCGGAGGGTTTCTCCGCTTCAAATCTGAAGCCGTTCCGGATTCTCATCCGCTCGGCCAACTGGCTGGGCGACGCCGTCATGAGCGCGCCGGCGGTGCGCGCCATCAAGGCGGGCCGGCCCGACGCGCGCGTCACGGTGCTGACGCCGGCGCGCATCGCGGACTTTTGGAAATCGATGCCCGAGGTTGACGAGGTTTTGTCCATCGAGCGAGGCGAGGGAGTCTTCTCCGTGGCGCGCAAGATCGGGTCACGGTTCGACGTCGCTTTCGTCTTTCCCAATTCGGTGCGCACCGGGCTCGAGGTGCGGCTGGCGGGCGTTCCGCGGCGCATCGGTTACAAGCGCCCGTGGCGCGGGCGCGCGATCAATGAGATCATCCCGGAGCCGGCGCTCGGGCCCATGGTCCACGAGGTTCATCAATATCTCGAGATGGCGCGCCACGCGGGGGCGAGCATTCCCGCCGATTTCGCCGAGCCTCCGGCGCGCCCCGCGGCGTCCGGCGGCGCTGTCAACCTGGGCCTGGTGCCGGGCGCGGAATACGGCCCGGCAAAGCGATGGATGCCGGAGAGCTACGCGGAAGTGGCGCGGCGCATCCACGAGCAGACGGGGGCGCGCTGGCGCATCTTTGGCGTCAAAGGGGATTTGCCGGCGGCGGAGGTGATCGCGTCGCAGTTGAACGGCCATTGCGAGAACCTGGCGGGAAAGACGACGCTGGCGGAGTTGATCGAGCAATTGCGCGGATGCCGGCTGGTGCTGACCAACGATACCGGCGCGATGCATCTGGCGGCCCATCTCGGCGTGCCGGTGATCGCGATTTTCGGTTCCACGGAGGACCGGCTGACGGGTCCGCTCGGAAAATCGAGCCGGGTGCTGCGGCATCACGTGGTGTGCAGCCCCTGTTTCCTGCGCGAGTGCCCGCTGGACTTTCGCTGCATGCGCGGAATCAGCGTCGAGGAAGTGACTGCGGCGGTGCTGGAGGAACTGGGCAGGCCGGGCTGATGATCCAGGGCGGATTAGGAAATAGTGCAGCGGTGGGTTTTGGAAGGCGACGGCGGGTTCATGTGAAAGTTAAGGAGTAAGTGCAGGTACACGCTGGCGCGCGGGTGAGGCGCCAGCGGATGCACTTCGGCTTGAAACGCCTCAGAATCCGGTCTGTTTGCGCGCGGATTGCTGGAGCTCGAAGTTGTTGAAGATGGCGTCGCGCACGCGGGAAGCGGGGATCGGCTTGTCGGTAATCAGGTCGAGGTTGCCGTCCACGCCGATGACCGCGATGCAGAATCGGCGGCCGGCGTCGTAATCGGCCGCGACCTGGTCGGGATTGGCGGCCAGAATAAAGGGAATGTCGGAGCGCACGTCGTCCCCGTTCTCGAGCGCGGCGACGAAGACCACTTTCTCGGTCGCAAATTCCTGGTATCTCGCCCTCAGCCAGGCGAGCTGCTTGCGCAAATTTCCGTCACGGGCGCCGCGGGCGATGACCAGCACGACCGGCTGGCCGCGGAAAGCGCGCAGGCTCGCCGATCTGCCCATTCCCGCGAGGGCAAAGTCGGGCGCCGGCCGCACGACTTCGGCGCGGGCCGCCGCGCAAAGCGAAAGGAGGAGCGCCGCGCGCCAGAGCGTCTTCATACCTTCATGATCTCCGCTTCCTTCGCGGCGAGGGCGTCGTCGATTTTCTTCACGTATTTGTCGGTCAGTTCCTGCACCTCTTTTTCGAGCGAGCGCACGTCGTCCTCGGTGATCTCGCTTTCCTTGAGCGCCTTTTTCACCTCGTCAATGCCGTCGCGCCGGTGGCCGCGGATGCGGACGCGGGCCTCCTCGGACATCTGTTTGACGGTCTTGACCAGGTCGCGCCGGCGTTCCTCGGAGAGCTCGGGCATCGGCAGGCGGATCACCTTGCCCTCGGTGTGGGGGTTGATGCCGAGCTTCGATTCCTTGATGGCGCGCTCGATGTCTTTGGTGGTATGAGCGTCGAAAGGCTGGATGACCAGCATGCGCGGCTCCGGCGCGGAGATGACGGCGAGTTGCTTGAGCTTCATCTGCGCGCCGTATGCCTCGACGTCGATGTTCTCGACCAGGGCGGGGGAAGCCTTTCCGGTGCGCACGCCGGAAAACTCGTGGGTCATGTAATCGACGGTCTTTTCCATGGCCGCCTCGGCTTCGAAGATAATTTCATCTGGGCTCATAAAAAGGATGGCTGGCGGCGGCGCCGGCTCACTCGCCGGAGACAATGGTCCCGACGGCCTCGCCAAGCACCGCGTTGCGAATATTCTCGGGCTGCATCATGTCGAAGACAATGATGGGCACTTTGTTATCCATGCAAAGGGAGAAAGCGGTGGAATCCATGACCTTGAGCCGCTTGCTGAGCGCCTCGCTGAAGGTCAGCGTCGTATAGCGTTTGGCGGCGGGGTTCTTCTTCGGGTCGCTGTCGTACACGCCGTCCACCTTGGTGGCCTTGAAGATGACTTCGGCGCCGATCTCGCTGGCGCGCAGGGCAGCCGTGGTGTCGGTCGAGAAAAACGGATTGCCCGTTCCCGCCACGAAGATCACGACCCGCCCGCGCTCGAGATGGCGCATCGCGCGCCGGCGGATGAAGGGCTCGGCCACGTTCTTCATCTCGATGGCGGTCTGGACGCGCGTCGGCACCTCGAGCGCCTCGAGTTCGCCCTGGAGCGCGAGGCCATTCATCACCGTGGCCAGCATCCCCATGTAATCGGCGGTCGCCCGGTCCATGCCGCGCTCGCTGGCGGGCTGGCCGCGCCAGATGTTGCCGCCGCCCACCACGAGGGCGACTTGCACGCCCAGCGCGTGGATTTCGCCGATTTGCTTCGCGATCGCGTGGACGAGATGGGGCGAAATGTTGTCGTTACTGCCCGGTTCGCGCAATGCTTCACCGCTCAGCTTGAGGACAATCCGTTTATATTTCGGGCGCGGCTGGGACATCTCATCGGAGATGAAACTCAATGGCCCGCGCGATGGAAAGGGAAAAACTGCCCGTAGGGCGGTTAAAAAAAATGTGTAGCCGCGTTGAAACCCGTGAGTGTGGGTTCACGTTCACGTTCAAGAGCAAGTTCAAGTCCACGCTGGCGCGCAATCCGGCGCTCGAGGGCCATGGTATTTCTTAAATGGCCCGCGCGATGGAAAGGGAAAAACTGCCCGTAGGGCGGTTAAAAAAAATGTGTAGCCGCGTTGAAACCCGTGAGTGTGGGTTCACGTTCACGTTCAAGAGCAAGTTCAAGTCCACGCTCGCGCGCAATCCGGCGCTCGAGGGCCATGGTATTTCTTAAAATGCACTAGTATTGGATCGAGACCGTGCCGCCGAGGCCCTGCGAGACGAAGAGCCCGGCGCCGGTGCGGCTTTTGACCAGCAGCACGCCGTCGAACGTATGCCGCAGGTGGGTCGTGGGATCCTCGAAATGTCCGTAGAATCGGTCCCGGGAGCGCGCCAGGACCAGATGGACCGTATCGGCGTCGCCGTAATAGAGGTTGCCGTAGGGTATGAGCGTGATGTTCGTCGAGAAGGTGGATTGGAGGTCGGCGCCGCTGGCGGTGAAGGTGACGACGTTATGGTAAAGGCCGCCGATGACGCGGTTGTACTGGGTGGAGACATACTGCGTGGCCAGTTCGAATCCATCGGGGTAATGCGCCGTTGCCTGCGGTGGTTCGTACCAGTAGAGCGTGCCATGGCAATCGCTCACGTTCGGCACATCCTGAAATACCAGGACGCCGGCAATGCCCGCCGCGGGCCCGCCGTGCAGGTGCGCATAAACGGGAACGGAGGTTCCCGATGTGACGAACGATTCGGTGCTGAATCTTTGGCCATCCGGCAGCCTGCCGGCAATGGACACCACGCCGCTCTCGCGGACATACATATCGCCGTAGCCGGTTCCTTCGGGCCCCGATCCCGAGCCGATGAGCTCGCCCGGGCTGATGATGAAGCGGTAATTGTTCCCGGCCGAGCCGTTATTCACAATGTGCGCGCCGGCATAGGCCAGGCTTTGGCCTGCGCCGTTGACGGTGCCGCTGAGGCTCGCGGTGCCAGTGAAACTAAGAGATACTCCTATTTGCTCATTGCTCCCCGTGTTGATCGAACCGGAGTAATTGCCGGCGGCAAACTTTCCGATCAATGGAAAATCCCTTCCTTCCAGGTTCAAGGCGGCGGTAAATTCGCCGCTTTGCTCGACGCGGACGGTCAACTCTCCCGCGATGCCGCCGGGCCCCGAGGTGCCTGTAAGTAATCCCCTGTAACCTCCCGCGACGAACGATGTCACGGCAAGGGTTTGAACTTGGGAGACTTGCGCGAAGGAGGCGGAGGCGCCTGCGATGCAAGCCAGGATGAGCAGAAACATTCGCTGGATATTCATGGTCGAGTAGAGACGGCAAAGAAGGTTTCGCATTCATATTTAAATTCGGACTTCCCGCGCGCTATTGACAATCGAAGCAGAAACCGTCATTCATACGCTTATGCGCACATTATTCATATGCTTCCTGGTGCTTGCCGCCGCGCTTACCAAGCTTTGTTACGCATCCTCGCACGGGGCAAATGTCTCGGGCACCATCTATTACCAGCCGAATCCCGCAAGTCCGGTGATCGCGACGCTGCCTTTCACCAATCCAAAGATCATCAAGGCGGTTCTGTTTGCCGACGGCACTTCGGTGGCTGAGATCGCGAAGGATGTCTCGAAATGCGATATCGCGGTCGATGACACGAACTATAACATGGATGTCATTGTGAAGGATACGGGGCATATCCTCTTTCCCCTGGGAGTAAGCGGCACCGGCACGGTGATCCTTGGCCCCATCGAGCATGCCACCAGGACGAAATTGATCGAGAGCCGCGTCCAGAGCGACTATCATATCTTCGTGTTGGCGGGTGAAGTTGTATTTAGCGACCTGCAGGTGCAGACAACGCTGACCGGCACCAATGTGGATTCGATAGCCGGACATTTTACCGGCGGCACGGCGCAGAGCGAACCCTTGCAGGGGGAATTGATCGGCGCATTTACAACGACGAAGAAGGTATATAACCCGACGCCGTAGGGTGTTGGATTAGAGAAGGTCTAAATCCGCGGATTGGGGGAGAATTGCTGATTGCTGATGTCGGATTGATGATTGAAAAAAACTGCGGAGATCGGCGCTGATCTATCGATCAAAAGAATCCTGGGGCGGGTTAAGGAATTGTGTATCCGTGGATTGTGGGAGGCGACGGCGGGTTCATGTGAAAATTAAGGAGTAAGTGCAAGTACACGCTGGCGCGCGGGTGAGGCGCCAGCGGCTGAACTTTAACTTGCAACGCCTAGAGCATTTTAAATAAAACTGTAGCCATTCCGGGATGGTTTTGGTATGCTTTTTGGCATGCGAAAAACCATCTCTCTGGATTTGCGTGAACGGATTCTGGTCTCCTATGACAATGACGAGGGCACCCGGCCCGAGATTGCCCGCAGGTACCGGGTTTCTTTAGGCATGGTTAAGAAGCTGCTTCAGCAGCGCCGACGCTTGGGGCAGATCGCTCCGCTTCATCAAAACAGCGGCCGCAAGCCCTTGATCCTGCCGGCTCATCGCCGGGAATTGCGCGCGCTTCTGGCCAGGAAGACGGACATGACCTTAAGGGAGATGCGTGAAGCCCTCTCAGTGGACTGCACCCTCCAAGCCATTCATTACGCCTTGGAGAAGATGGGGCTGACTTTAAAAAAAAGACGCTCAGAGCCAGCGAGCAAGACCGTCCCGACATCGCGCAGGCCCGCCGGGCGTGGCGGCGGCGTCAAGGGGGCTTCGACCCGACGCGGCTGATCTTCCTGGACGAGTCGGGAGCCAAAACCAACATGACCCGGCTGCGGGGCCGCGCCCCGCGCGGCAAGCGCGTCCACGCCAGCACCCCTCATGGCCATTGGAACACCACCACCATCCTGGGATCGATCCGCCTGGATGGCTCCAGCGCCTGTATGACCGTTGAAGGAGCCACCGATGCGGAGGTGTTCCGAGAGTACGTCCGCCAGGTCCTTTGTCCCACTCTGCGCCCAGGAGACATCGTGGTGATGGATAACCTCACTCCCCATAAGAGCGAAGAGACTCTTGCCCTGATCAAAGAGGCCGGAGCCGAAGCGCTTTTCCTCCCAGCCTACTCCCCGGACCTCAATCCGATCGAAAAGATGTGGAGCAAAATCAAACAACTGCTCCGCAGTGCCGAGGCCCGCACCCACCCCGATCTGCTCCACGCCATCGCCGCGGCACTCCAGCGCGTCACACCCAAAGATGCCATGGGTTGGTTTGCTTCTTGTGGCTATAGTTTTATTTAAAATGCTCTAGAACAATGATAACTGCGGACGCTCAGCGGGAGGCTGCGGTTCGGCGGGCTTTTTCCGCTTGCGGGTGGGATAGGCGGGCGGCTTTTCGGCCAGCTTCGGTTTGCCATCGGCGTTCAGCTCGGCCAGTTCGAGATTGCCCAGCACCTCCTTTGCGCGCGCGATGACCTCCGGCGGAAGGCCGGCCAGGCGCGCCACCTGGATGCCGTAACTCTTGTCCGCGCCGCCGCGGATGATCTTGCGCAGGAAAATGATCTGCTCGTTCCATTCCCGGACCGCAACGTTGTAATTCTTCACGCCCGGGCGCGTCATTTCGAGTTCCGTCAACTCATGGTAATGCGTGGCAAACAGGGTGCGCGCCCTGGTCTGGTCGTGGAGAAACTCGGCGATGCTCCAGGCAATCGAAAGTCCGTCGAAGGTCGAGGTGCCGCGGCCGATTTCGTCGAGAATGACAAGGCTCCTCTCGGTCGCGTTGTTGAGGATGTTGGCCGTCTCATTCATCTCGACCATGAAGGTCGACTGGCCGCGGGAAAGGTCGTCGCTGGCGCCGACGCGCGTGAAGATGCGGTCGGCGATGCCGATCTCCGCCTGCGTGGCCGGCACGTAGCTGCCGATCTGCGCCATGAGCGTGATCAGCGCCACCTGGCGGATGAAGGTGCTTTTGCCCGCCATGTTCGGGCCGGTGATGATGAGCAGGCGGTTCGGGCCGCCGTCCAATTCCACATCGTTCGGGACGAATTTCTCCTCGACCAGGCTTTGGTCCAGCACCGGATGCCGCCCGTCGGCAATGGAAAGCCGCCCGCCATCGGTCAATTCCGGCCGGCAATAACTGTAAAGCCGCGCCGTTTCCGCGAATGAGGAAATGACATCGAGCGTCGCGATGGCCGAGGCCGTTGCCTGCAACTCCGCGAGATAACCGAGCGCCTCCGCGCGCAATTGCTGGAAGAGCTCGTACTCGAGCGCCTGGGCGCGCTCGTCGGCGCCGAGGATTTTGTTTTCCATCTCCTTGAGCTCGGGGGTGATGAAGCGTTCGCCGCTGACCGTGGTCTGCTTGCGATGGTAATCCGCCGGCACGCTGCCGAGGTTCGCCTTTGTGACCTCGATGAAATAACCGAAGACGCTGGTGTAGCGCACCTTCAGCGACTTGATGCCGGTGCGGTCGATCTCGCGCTGCTGCAACTGGGCGATCCATTCCTTGCCTTCGGCGCCCGCGGCGCGCAGCTCATCGAGCGGCTCGGAATAACCGTCGCGAAAAATGCCGCCCTCCTTGACCGCCAGCGGCGGCTCGTCAAGCAGCGCGGACTCGAGCAGCGAGACGAGATCGGGAAACTCGTGCAGCTCGCGCAGGGTGCGCGCGCGCAGGCCGGGCGCGGCGCCGTTCGCGCCGAAATCGACGCGTTCGCCCAGCGCGAGCAGGTGGCCCTTGAGGTCGGGCAGGCGCTTGAGCGAGTTTTGCAGGACCATCAAATCGCGCGCGTTGCCGCCGGCCTGGTTGAGCCGCGCGATGGTGCGCTCGATGTCGCGCACGCCCTTGAGCGAGTCGCGGATCTGGTTCAGCAGAAACGATTCGGCGAGCAGTTCCGCCACGAAATCGAGCCGCTCCCGCAACGGTTCGATGGCGCGCAGCGGATGCAGGATCCAATCGCGCAGCCGGCGGGCGCCCATGGGGGTCACGGTGTGGTCGAGCGCGGCCAGCAGGCTGGTGTCGCGCGAGCCGCGCGAGGTCACCAGCTCGAGGTTGGCCTGCGTCGCGGCATCGACGATCATGAATTGCGAGTTGCGGTAGCAGGTCATGCGCGTCACGTGGCCGATCTGCCGGCGCAGCCCGTTCTTGAGGTAATGCAGGATGGCCCCCGCGGCGCCGACGGCGGCCGGCATGTCGCCGCAGCCGAAGCCGTCGAGCGATTGGACCTGGAAATGGGTGCGCAGCGCGAAGTCGGCCTGATCGAGCGCAAAGGTGTAGGCGTCGCACCGCGTGGCGAGGGCCGCGCCCGGCACGCCGAATTGCTCCGCCTGCTCGTCGCTCACGAGCACCTCCGCCGGGCAGACGCGGGCCAGCTCGTCCTCGAGTTGCGCCAGCGTATCCGCCTCGGTGAGCCGGAACTCGCCGGTGCTCAGATCGACATAGGCGAATCCGTAGCGCTCCTCCTTTTCAAAAATCGCCGCCAGGTAATTGTTCCGTTTCGCCTCGAGCAAATTGATGTCGCTCACGGTGCCTGGGCTGATGATCTGGGTCACCTCGCGCTGGACGATCCTGCCCGGCACCGGCTCGCTGACCTGGTCGCAGATCGCGGCGCGCCTGCCGGCCTTGATGAGCTTCGCGAGATAGGCCTCGGCGGCGTGGTAGGGGACGCCGCACATCGGGACGCCGTTGCGCTTGGTCAGCGCCACGTTGAGGATGCCCGCCGCCTCCTTCGCATCCTCGAAGAACATCTCGTAGAAATCGCCGAGCCGGAAGAGCAACAGCGTATCCGGGGGAAGCGTGCGGCGAATCCCCTGATACTGCTGCATCATCGGGGAGAGCGTGTCCGCCATTTGCGCGGGACGATAGAACGGCGGGGAGGGCAAGGCAAGCCCGGGGGATTTTGATTTCGGATTTCGGATTTTGGAATGCGGAATGTCCCTGAATTCGAGTTTCGCCCGAGTTGTTCGCCTTCGTGTCAGGCCATTCTAAAAATTTGTGGATATTTCCCGCTCGGCGGCCTCGGTGTCGTGGGCGAGCGAGCGGGCGTTGGTCAGCCAGATGACGCCGGCCACCAGCATCACTGCCGATACCGTGATGAACGCGGCATTCCACGAGCTGTGATCCCTGATCCAGCCGATCAACGCCGGCGAGGAGGCGTCGCCGAAGAGATGGATGATGAGGATGTTCATGGCGAACGCGGTGGCGCGCATGGACGGAGGGGTCACGTTGGCAATTGCGGTGTTCGACGGGCCGGTGTTCATCATCAAAAAGAAGATCGCCAGAAAGATGAATACCCAGGCGGCGGGGAAGGGGGTGTAGAGGATCGCGATGGTCGAGGGAAACGCGAGCAGCATCCCCGTGCCGGAAACGATGAAGTAGGAGCCCGGGAAACGCCGCCTGAGCCGGTCGCCCAGCCAGCCGCCAAACAGCGTTGCGCTGAAACCGGCCGTCGCGGAGATAAGGCCGAAAATGAAATCGGTTTTGGCCAGCGGCTGGCCGCGCCCTTCGCTGATATAGGTGGGCGCGTAAAAGGAGAGGCCGCCGATCGAAAACGTAAAAGCGGTCTGGGCGAGGATGTTCGCCACCAGCGAGCGAATCCGGACCAGGTTCTGGTAATCGGACAGTTTCGCCTTCGGAATGGCTGCCGGAGTGCTCGCGGCGCCGGTATTGGCCGCCAGCTTGCGCGGATCGCGCATCAGGAAGCAGAGGAGCGCCAGCAGCAGCCCCGGCGGAGTGACCAGGTAAAAGGCCCAGCGCCAGGTCAGCACCTTTGTCATCCATCCGCCGAAGGCGTATCCGATGGCGCTGCCCACGGGCATGGCCATGTAAAACCAGGAGAGCACGCGGCCACGCCGCTCGACCGGGTAAAGGTCGCTGATGATGGTCGGCGCAGCGGGACCGTAGCCGGCCTCGCCCACGCCCATGAATACCCGCGTCACCAGCAGCGCGGTAAACGTCGCCGCGAGGCCCGAAGCGCCGCTGGCCAGGCTCCAGAAGGCCACGCTCCCGCCAATAATGATCCAGCGCGAATAGCGGTCGGCCATCCATCCGAACACCGGCGCCATCACCATGTAACTGACCAGGAACGCGAACGCCAGCAGTCCGCCCTTGGCATCCGCGTTCGGGTCACCCTTGAGGAAGGTGCTTTTGATCTCCGGCAGGACCGATGCCAGAATATAGCGGTCGACGTAACAGAAGAGGTTGACCGTCAGCAGCAAGCCCAGGGCGGCCCGCGCCCCGGTGCGTGCTTGAGAATCGGACTGCATTCTGCTCTTGTGCCCGCCTTCCCCATGGCAGAGAAGAACAAAAGCCTCCTTTTGCGGATCGCCGAAACTTTGGCCCGCCTTGCCTATAGCGTCGAGGCTTTCAACGCGGAGCGGCTGCCCGATGGCGGGTTCCTCCTGGTTCCCAACCATATCACCTGGATCGATTCCATCGTCCTGCAACTGGCCTGCCCGCGCCCGGTGCGCTTCATGGTGTACGAGGAGATTTACAAGAAGCCCGCGCTCAATTGGATTTTCCGCATCTTCAACGCGATCCCGATTTCCTCGCGGCACGCGAAGGACGCCATCCGCGCCGCGGTCGAGCGCATCCGGGAAGGGGATGTGGTCTGCATTTTTCCCGAGGGGCAATTGACGCGCTCCGGGACGCTGCTGAAGCTGCAACGCGGCTTCGAGTTGATCGCCAAACAGGCCGGCGCGCCGGTGGTGCCGGTGTGGATGGACCAGCTTTGGGGCTCGGTCTTTTCATTCCACGGCGGGAAATATTTCAGGAAAATTCCGCGCCAGGTCCCGTATCCGGTCACGGTTTCCTTCGGCGAGCCGATCCCGCCGGACGAGGCGACGGTCGCGCTGGTGCGCGAGCGGCTGCTGATCCTCGGCGAGGAAGCGTATCAACGGAGGAAGATACTGAGCGGGCACCTGGCGGAGGCGTGCCTGCGCGGGCTGAAGCGGCGGCAGTTCGATCCGGCCGTCACCGACGGCATGGATGGCAGTGTCACGTCGCGCGGCACGGTGCTGGCGGCGTCGATCGTCTTGAGCCGGTACCTTCGCGAGCATTGCCCCGGCAAACGGGTGGCCGTGGTGCTGCCGCCGGGCCGCGCGGCGGTCGTGGCCAATGCCGCGATCACGCTGGCCGGCAAGGTGCCGGTCAACCTCAATTTCACCGCGGGCCGGGCGGCGATCGAATCGGCAATCCGCATCGCGGACATCAAGGAACTGGTGACCGCCGGCCCCGTGGTGAAGCGGCTGCCGGAATTTCCCTGGTCGGAGCACACGCTGAAGATGGAGGAAATCCTGCCGCCGCTCAAAGGCAGGATCATCTTCTGGCGCGCGCTGGTGTTCCTTTTGCCATGGCGCATCCTGGCGGCGATCCTCGGCACGCCGTCGAAGGGCGACCGCGACGAGGCGGTGATCCTTTTCACCAGCGGCAGCGCCGGCGAGCCGAAGGGCGTGGTGCTGAGCCATCGCAACATCCTTGGCAACGTCTCGCAGTTCTCGAGCATGCTGGATTTGACGCGCGAGGACGCGGTGCTCGGCTGCCTGCCTTTCTTCCATTCGTTCGGCTGCACGGTGACGCTCTGGTATCCGCTCATCGACGGCATCCGGCTGGTCACCTACCCGAGCCCGCTCGACACGGCGAAGAACGTCGAGCTGATCCGCAAACACCGGGTCACGCTGCTGATTTCCACGCCCACTTTTTTGCGCGGCTACCTGCGCAAGGCCGAGCCGGAGCAGATCGCGACGCTCAAGCTGATCATCAGCGGCGCGGAGAAACTGCCGTCGGAACTGGCAAAGGCGTTCGAGGAGCGCTTCGGCAAGCCGATCGAGCAAGGCTACGGCCTCACCGAAACATCGCCCGTGGTGAGCTCCAACCTGCCCGACCCGAGGAAGTCGAATCCGGCGGACTCCGTGCAGCCCGCGAGCCGGTTTGGCTCCGTGGGCAAACTGGCGCCCGGCATGGCGGGGCAGATTCGCGATCCCGACACCGGCGCGCCGCTGCCGCTGCACGAGACCGGCATGCTCTGGCTGCGCGGCCCGAATATCTTCGAGGGTTACCTGAACGATCCCGCGCGCACCGCGGCGGTGGTGCAGGATGGATGGTTCAAGACCGGCGACCTCGGCCGCTTTGACGAGGACGGGTTTCTCTTCATTGAAGGGCGGCTCTCCCGTTTCTCGAAGATCGGCGGCGAGATGGTGCCGCACGAGACCATCGAGAGCAAAATCGCCGAGGTGCTGAAGCTTTCGCCCGATGACCCTTGCGTCGCCGTTACCGGCGTGCCGGACGAGGCGAAGGGCGAGGCACTGGTCCTGCTCTCGACCCGGGAGATCGACGCAGCCGCGTTGCGCGCGGGACTCAACGCCATGGGCATCCCGAATCTTTGGGTACCGAAGCGCATCCAGCGCGTGGAAGCGATCCCGATGCTCGCGTCCGGCAAGCTGGACTTGAAAGCGTGCCGCGAGATGGCGCTGGCGGTGGGGTGATTTTGGTCAAGTTGGTCCTTCCTCTCTTGAGCAGATGGGCAGCTTATTGGCAGGCCTTTCTATCTGATTTGGAATAGGTTACGGAAGATGCAGAAGAATATGCTTGGCAAAACGGAGTTGGATCATTTATTGCGACTGAGTCTCAATTGCAATTATCTCGCTCCCATGTTTCAAAACTTCGCTCCTGCGCTTTGCCGCCTTCGATTCTGGCCGGTTTCGTACCGCGACTGCTCGCTCTCGATAGTGGCGGCGGCAGCTCTTCTGCTGTTCGCCGATCGCGCCTTCGCCACGCCGCCTGCGTTGGCAGCCCCGGAGGAAACCGAAGAGAATGAGTCCCCTTCCAATACCAACGCGCCCGCTCCCGAGACGAACTTCTTTACCGACTTGGGCCGAAGCCAATTCATGCTGGGAGACATGGGCGGGATTCGTCCCTTCCTGAGCCGGTTTGGCGTCACGCTTTCCATTCTCGAGACGAGCGAGGTGCTGGGCAACGTCACGGGCGGCTCGCGGCGCGGCGCCGATTACGAGGGACTGACCGAGGCGGTGCTTCAGTTGGACACGGATCGCGCGTTCGGTTTGTACGGCGGCACCTTCAATGTAAGCGCCTTGCAGGTCCATGGGCGCAATTTGAGTGCCGACAACCTGGATACCCTCCAGACGGTCAGCGGCATCGAAGCCGACTGCTCGACGCGGCTGTGGGAACTTTGGTACGACCAGAAATTCCTCGATGAGGACCGGCTGGATGTGAAGGTGGGCCAGCAGAGCCTCGACCAGGAATTTATCGTCAGCCAGAACGCGCTGCTCTTCGTCAACACGATGTTCGGCTGGCCGATGCTCCCCTCGGCCGATTTGCCGGGAGGCGGGCCGGCTTATCCGCTTTCCGCGCTCGGCATTCGGGTGCGTTTCCGGCCCACCAATTCACTGACGTTGCTCGCCGGCGTCTTCAATGGTTCGCCGGTCTCGAATGATAACGGCGATCCGCAGGAGCAAAATGCCTCGGGTGCGAGCTTCCCGTTGCATGGCGGGACGCTGGCCATCGCGGAGCTGCAATTCGCCTACCCCTCGCTGGGCGCGATGGTCTACCAGGGCGGCGCGCAGCCGCTTTCGGGCGTCTATAAGATCGGCTTCTGGTATGACACGGAGAATTTCGCGGACCAGCAATACGATGACGAGGGCCTCTCGCTTGCCAATCCCGCCAGCGGCGGCAATCCGCGCGAGCACCCGGGCGATTACTCGATCTACGCGGTGGTGGATCAAATGCTCTGGAGCGATCCGAACGATCCCGATGGCGACCGGGCCATCAATTTCTTCACGCGGGTGATGGGCGCGCCGGAATCAGGACCGCAACCTGATCGATTTCAGCATGAACGCGGGATTCACCTTTCACGAACCGATCCCCCGCCGCAGCGACGATACCATGGGCATCGGGATGGGTTACGCCCAGGTGAGCAACCGCGCCTCGAACCTGGACAAGGATACCGGTTATTATTCGCAGTCGGCTTACCCGGTGCGTAGCGGTGAGACTTTCATTGAATTGACTTACCAATATCAACTTACTCCGTGGTGCCAGTTACAACCGGACTTCCAATATGTGTTCAATCCGGGCGGCGGGATTCCCAATCCGAATTCTTCCTCCGGCGCCAGGGTCAAAGACGAGGCCGTCCTCGGCATGCGGATCAACGCCCTTTTCTAAATCATGCGCATCCCTGTTTTCACCCTTGCGTTGCTCCTGCCGCTGAGCCCTCCCGCCGGAGCCGCGGGTTTGCCTCGAGAGCATTCACCGGCACGTAACCCTCGCGTCGACTGTCGCCAGCAACGGCGACCTCAATCCCTACGCGGTCGTCGTCGCGCCGGTATCCGCGGGCCGCATCCGGCAGGGCGACGTGCTCATCGACAATTTCAACCAGGTTTCCAACCTCCAGGGGACGGGGACGACGATTGTCGATTTCAATCCCTCGAACAGAAGCACCACGCTCATTGCCGAATTGCCGCGCCATCTCGCGCAATGCCCCGGCGGCGTCGGGCTGAGCACGGCCATGGCGATGCTCAGGAGCGGGTGGATCATTGTCGGGAGCACGCCCAGCTCCGACGGCACGACGCGCACGAAGGGACCGGGCGGCCTCCTGGTGCTCGATGCCAACGGCCGCGTGGTCGCCGTCTGGACCAATGGGAAGATCAACGATCCGTGGGGGAATGTCGCGTTGGTCGACAACGGAACCACCGCCACGCTTTTCGTGAGCATGGCCGGCTTTGACGTGCCGGGCCCCGACGTGCGCGATCCGAAAACCGGTTTCCCTGTCACCGTGAAAAAGGCGACGGTGCTGCGCATCAACCTGTCGATTCCGCCCGGCAAACCGCCCGTCATCACCGGCCAGACCGTGGTGGCAAATGGGTTTGGGCAGCGCGCGGATAAGGATGCGTTCCTGGTGGGGCCGACGGGCCTCGCGCTCGGCGCCGACGGAACCCTTTACGTCTCGGACGCGGTGGGCGACCAGATTGTCGCCATCCCGAACGCGCTGACCCGCGCCGACAGCGCCGGCACCGGGCGGGTGGTGACACAAGGCGGCCTGTTGCGGCGGCCGCTGGCGCTGGTCATGACGCCGAACGGGCATCTGCTGGTCACCAATGCGCTGAACGGCCAGGTGGTGGAAATCGATCCCGCCGGCGGCAGGCAGCTTTATGCCCAGTGGGTTGACACCGATCAGGCGCAATCGCCGCCCGGCAACGGCGATCTCTTTGGCCTCGCCATGATTCCCGATGGACGCGGATTCTATTATGTTGAAGATGACATGAACACCATCATGGAGGCGATCCGATGAATTCCGGGGAGCCATCCGGCCTTTCGCGCCGGCGCTTTCTCTCCAGCGGCCTGCTGGCTGCCGCCGCCGGCGTCTCCGCGCGGGCCGCCGCGCCTGCCGCGCCCGCAGTGGAAGCTCCGCCTCCCGCCGCCGGCGACAGGGAGCCGTTTTGGGGCACGCATCAGGGCGGCATCGTGACGCCGGCACAGCGCAACACTTACTTCGCGGCGTTCGATCTCACCGCGGCCAATCGCGACAAGGTGATCGCGCTTTTGAAAATCTGGACCGCCGTTGCCGCGCGCCTGACCGTGGGAGATACCGCGGCGCCGTTGGGCAGCGACGGCTCGGTTCCCTGCCCGGACAGCGGCGAGGCCCTGGGGCTTTCGCCCGCGCGCCTGACGCTCACCTTCGGTTTCGGCGCCAAATTGTTCACCGCGGCCTATGGCCTTGCCGGGTTGCGTCCGGATGCGCTGGTTGATCTTCCCAGGTTCAATGGCGATCAATTGGTCGACGCCTTTGCCGGGGGCGATCTTTCCGTGCAGGCATGCGCCGATGATCCGCAGGTCGCATTTTACGCCGTTCGCCAGTTGGCCCGTCTCGGCGGCGACGTCGCCACGGTCCGCTGGGTGCAGAGTGGTTTCCTGCCCAATTCCAAGCCGGGCGAGACGCCGCGTAATTTGATGGGCTTCAAGGACGGCACCAACAATCCCTCGATAGGCGACGCCTCGGCGATGAACAAATTCATTTGGGCGGGTGACGAAGCGCCCGCGTGGCTGCGTGGTGGCACCTACGTCGTTGTGCGCCGTATTCGCATTGCGCTCGAGCATTGGGACCACATGAATCTCGCGTTCCAGCAGCAAACGATCGGCCGGTGCAAATATTCCGGCGCTCCCATTGGCGGGAAGGACGAGTTCGACGAGCCCGATTACGATGCCACCGACAAGGATGGCAACCCCGTTATCGCCGAGAACGCCCACATCCGCCTGGCCTCCGCGGTCAACAACGATGGCGCGAAGATTTTGCGCCGCCCCTATTCGTACAATAACGGCGCGAATTTCACGGCCGAGCGCTGGCCTCCATGGCGGCAGGACATGGAATACGACGCCGGCCTTCTATTCGTCTGCTACCAGCGCGACCCGCGCACCGGTTTCATCAAGCTCTTCGACAAGATGTCGAGGTTCGACATGATGAACCAGTTCGTGACCCACACGGGCAGCGCGGTCTTCGTCTGTCCCGCCGGCGCCGCCCCGGGCGAATACATCGGGCAGCGGCTGTTCGAAGGCGCTTGAGCGAGCGCCGGTGCAGCTCCGATTTTTCTCCCGGCGGCGCATCCACGCCGTGACCCGCCCAGCGGAAAACCGGAGCATGACAAAGTCAATCCAACGGAGTAACCATTATTCCATGACCGCGGCTGACGTGATTGAGCAAATCAAGACTCTTTTGCTCTGGGACGAATGTGAGATGAATATTTTCCGAAGCGTTGAATTATAATTGGGCATGGACCACGGTCGCTCGGCGTTGCTGAATTTCAAATGGTACTGATTAACGCCTCGTGCGCCCCGGGATTGTGGCGCTCATTCGAAAGGCCGCTCCCGAATATAGGGGCAGGCAACAAATCTTGACCGGGCTCTTGATTGTTTGGAGCGGGTCATACGCTGGGTAGCCGGCTGTCCGAGTAGGAATCGATGGCTCAGCCCTCGATGTGCCGTCTTATTGCCGCCGGGTTTTGGCGCAGATGCAAGACGCCGGCAATGATAATCCGGTCGGGCTCGATGATGTAGAAAATCCCATATGGAAACCGTGGAACGAGCAGCCGCCGATAACAGCCGTGAAATATTGGCCCGATTTCGGGAAATGCGCGCAAGTTGGTAAAGGCGGCGTCGAGATGATGCATGAATATCCTACCGCGTCATTCCCGGCTCTCCTCGTAAGCAGCGAATGCCTGTTGGATGTCTACATCTGCCGACAGCAGAAAGACGAGTTGGCTCATTCCGGCCGCCCGAGAACACGCTCCTTGATCGCCTCCCAGGTTGTGACCCGCGTCGGATGCTTTCGGTACTCCCCGAGGCGGCGGTCCAGTTCCGCAATTTGCTCGGGGCTCACAGGGACGCTTGAGGGATGGGCCGCCAGTTCATCCCACAACTCCGTCACCAAAGTGAGCTTGTCGGAGGGAGACAGACGCTGAATGTCAGGATGACGGTCGAGGATCACGTGAGCAGCATAGCAACTGGATGCTCGGGGTTCAACCGCAACCGTCCAACGGGTCCATTCCGCAAAATTTCTTCGCAACCGGCGGGGCGAACGATCATTCTGTCCGGCTCCCCATGGAGACGCTCAAATTCCTCACGCCCGAGCAAGCCGAGGCTGTGCGCAGCCGTTTCGGCACGCCTGTCTATGTCTATGACGAGCGCACGCTCAAGGCGCAGGCGCGCGCGGCGCTCGCATTCCCAAATTCCTTCGGCCTCACCGTCCGCTACGCGATGAAGGCCAGCCCGAATGCGGCGCTCATCCGTATCTTCGACGCCTGCGGCCTGCATATCGACGCCAGCTCCGGGTACGAATGCGAGCGGGCCACGCGCGCGGGCGTCGCCGCCGATCACATCTCGCTCAGCACGCAGGAATTTCCCGGCGATTTTCGCCGGCTCTTCGAGGCCGGCATCCGGTTCAACGCCTGTTCGCTCAACCAACTGCGCCGTTTCGGCGAGCAGTTTCCCGGCGGCGAGTTGGGCCTGCGGATCAATCCCGGCCTCGGCTCCGGCGGCACGGTGAAGACGAACGTCGGCGGGCCGGCATCGAGCTTCGGCATCTGGCACGAGCACCGCGGCGAGGCGCGCGCAATCGTCGAGGAGCACGGCCTGCGCGTCGTCCGCATCCACACCCACATCGGCTCCGGCAGCGATCCCGCCGTCTGGCAGCACGTGGCGTGTCTGAGCCTCGGGATGGTGCGCGAGTTTCCCGGGGTGACGACGCTCAACCTCGGCGGCGGTTTCAAGGTGGGCCGGATGAGTTACGAGCAGACGACCGATTTCCAGGAAATCGGCGGGCCGATCCGCCAGGCATTCGAGGAACTGGCGCGCGAGACCGGGCGGCGCATCCATCTGGAGATCGAACCGGGCACTTACCTGGTCGCCAACGCCTGCTCGCTCGTCGCCACCATCCAGGACATCGTCGACACAGGCGACGACGGCCATTTTTTCCTGAAGCTCGACACCGGCATGACGGAGATTCTTCGGCCCTGCCTTTACGCGTCGCAGCATCCCATCGTCGTGCTTCCCCGGGCCCGCTCCGGCGCCTGCCTGCCGTATGTCGTGGTCGGGCATTGCTGTGAATCGGGCGACCTGCTCACGCCGGCGCCCGAGCATCACGACGTGCTCAGCGCGCGCGAGCTGCCCGAGGCGCAGCCGGGCGACCTCTGCGTAGTCGAGGGCGCCGGCGCCTATTGCTCCGCCATGCCGGCTAAGAACTACAACTCCTTCCCCGAGGCGCCGGAGGTGCTGCTGCGGGAAAATGGCGAGCTTGCGCTCATCCGCCGCCGGCAGACGCTCGACCAGATCCTCGAGAACGAGGCGCCGCTCGAAGGGTGAGCGCCAAGAAAACCATTTGTCAGCAGGCAAAAATGGCGCATCGTTGCCGGTTTATGAAGCATCGCTGCCTTCTCCTGGTCGTCCTCGCCTGCCTCTTCTGTGGCGCCGCCCGCGCCGCGGACAATTTTGAAAAGGAATACGTCGTCATCACCGGCGGCGTTTCGCTTTACGAATGGGAGAAATTCAAGGCGCAGCCGCACGATCACTGGTGGGCCAATTTCGTCCACGCCTCGCGGAACCGCTTCGACCAGTTGCGCCAGCAGTACGGGCCCGACGCCCGCATCACGTGGCTGATTTACAAGCCCGCCTACATGAAGCGCAGCGTGCAGGAGGGGCGCGACCTCATCCCGATGATCGAGTCGGTGCGCGATGCCTATAATCTGAACCTCGTCTGGTTCGACAAGACATCGGACATGGTCGATTACCTCAACTTCGGCCAGGATCGCACGAAGGTGAAGATCGCCGACCTGGAATATTTCGGCCACTCGAACAAGGCATGTTTCCTGTTCGATTACAGTTGCGAACTGGACAGCGCCTCCAAGTGCTGGCTGCACGAGACGGAGCTGACCCAGATCCGGCGGGTCGATTTCATGCACGGGGCGTTTGTGAAAAGCTGGGGCTGCCACACCGGCGAGGAGATGAGCAGCTACTGGCGCGCCGCCACCGGCACGCGGATGTGGGGCGCGATCGGGCGCACCGATTACTCAAACGATCAGCAGGTCCTGCTCTGCAGCCCCGGCGGCAAGTGGGTGGATTGAGCGAATTGACCCCCGAGCGCAATCGAAGGAAATTTGGAGGCGAGGGGAGTCGAACCCCTGTCCCCGGTCTCTTCCACTCAAGCGACTCCATGCTTAGCCGGCCGTGAGGTTTCGGGCTTCAGCGCCGGGCCGGCGCAGTACTTCCACCCTAGCGGCCACGTGGTCGAATCTCACCTGCCGGCGCGGTCGCCCCGCCGGACAGGCCAGCCTGCTGTCGTCGCTCCCGGCCTTAGCAGGCGTCCGGCCGGGAACGTCGCGGTCAATTAAGCCGCGAGAGCCAGATCTTCGTAATTGGCAGTTATTTTTTTGACCCGAGTTTTTAAAGAGGCCAACGGATCGTCCTCTGCATGCCGCCTGCGCTTTCAACACCAGGTCGAAGCCAGTACGCCCCCGTTTTGCGGGAAGAACCCAAATATGCCCTGCCCATGCGCGGTTTGCAAGGGGTTGCGGAAAAACCGGGGCGTCAGCCGCCCTGGTTGAACCGGGCGCCAAAGGGAGGCTGCTGCTGGAAATCGCCGGTCTGGATGTTGTAGGTCTGGCGGCTGTTCGGGTCGAAGTTCTTGTTGGCGCCGGTGGGATTTTGGCCGGAATCGCTGTTCTGGCAGGCGCCCAGCAGCGGCAGCAAGAGCAGGAGGATGAAGCATCGGCGCATGCCGCCATTATGCCCTGGAAACGGGCGGAGGCGTAGAAGAAACATGCCATCGCGCGGGATTGGCATGCAGGGGCGGGGCGTGGTAGAGGAAGGGGATGCAACGTCTTTTTCTTCAAATTCTGCAAGTGGCGATGCTGGGGGGAGCTTTGTCGCTGGCGGGCTGCGCCTGGCACCACGACCACAAGCCGAAATCGTTCGACAAGGAGTTCACCGATCCGGACAAGGACCCGACATTCCGCGCGGATGCACAACGGGCCGATGTCGAGGAGGTTCACGACTAGTGCGCGCCGGGGCCAGGCGGCAAACGGGGTGGAGGCGCTGAGCGGTGCGAATCTCGCGAAAGGCGGAGTACGCGCTGCGGGCGCTGGTGGCGCTGGCGCGGCATGGGCGGCCGCTGCAGATCGGCGAGCTGTCGCGGGTGGAAAATATTCCTGTGAAATTTCTCGAGCAAATCCTGCTGGCATTGCGGAACCATGGATTCCTCGCGAGCAAACGGGGCGTGGGGGGCGGTTACGCGCTGCGCCAGCCGGCGGATAAAATCCCGGTGGGCAAGGTGGTGCGAGCGCTCGATGGGCCGCTGGCGCCGCTGCCGTGCGCGGCCACCACGGGCAACGACGTGCCGTGTTCCTGCCCCGATCCGCGCACGTGCCCGCTGCGCATTTTCATGACGCAGGTGCACCGGGAGATGAACGCGCTGCTGGACGCAAGGAGCATCGAGGACCTGGCGAAAATGGACGTGGGCCACGCGCTGGCCTTTGAGATTTAACCGGATATTGGCCTGGAATCCAGGGGGGGTGGAACGGGGTTTGCTTGAAGATAGCCGGCAACGAAAGGGCCTCGCGCCCAAGTAGTACCAGAGAGCAGCCCCATGAAAGACGCCGATCCGACGTTTTGCAGGCCCGCCTTCATCCAGGCGACCCGAGTCGCATGGATGGGAGTGGCCGCGCTTTTGAACGTCCCAGTTTCTCACGGGTTGTCATCAGTCGAGTTCCGCCGGAGACGCGCCGGTGGTTCACCATCACCAGCCGCCGCCCGGCTATTTCAAAACACCGTTCCAGGACGAGTCGCAATTTATCGTTGAGACAATCGTCAGCGACCTGGCCGAACAGATTTTTTACGCGAAACAACATCGCCTTCCGGATCCGCAAAGTTTATCCGTGCAGGCCGACGAGCGCCCCAATTCCACTTACGAGCAGCCGACTTATGACTTACAGGTCAACCTGGGCGCTGGCTATGCCCCGCTGGAGACCGACCTGAAGATTGACGGTCCAATATGGTCGCCTGAGGTTTATGCGGGTGTTGCCTCGGCTCTTGCTCGGGAAATTGGTTTGTCGCAGCCGGGCGGCGCAGTGGATAATGAAGATAGCTCGCTTCTGAAATCGCTCACGGACAGCACGGCGCAAACCATCGAGACCGAGAATCAATCCCTGTCGAAGGCGCTTGAAGCCGATTTCAACAATTCCCTGCTCCATGAAAAGGCTGCGCTGCTGCTGGGTGCATTTGCCCTGAGAGAGCACTCGGGAGAGTTCTACGACATCCGCTCTCCGCTATGCGGCATCACCGCACACCTGTGCATGAGCCAGCTTCTCGCCGGCGGGAAGCCGCCGGGGATCAACGGGCAAATGGCCAGGGCCATTCTGCTGACCTTGATGAACGACGAGGTTCCCGCCCTGGAAAGTCTGCACAACTTCCGAACGGAAGACCCGGCGATAGCCGCCTGGACGCGCACCTTGCAGGCTTACAATACCACGGACTACCGGCCCATCGCTTCCCAGTCCGACGCTACTCCCATCGAGCGGGTCGCGTGGTTCCGGGCCTGCTGCCTTTCGGCGGATTTGGACACAGCATGGGATGAACTCAGCGCACCGGAAAAGCAGACGGTCGATTTCAATCGCGTGGCCGATGAAAATATATACTCAGTCGAGATCGGTCATATACTCCTCGGTTACTCGCTGCGCCTCGAACTTTCCGAGATCGGCGCGATTTATCAACTCTCACACGGGAAGCAGCTGCAAGGGATGAACTTCATCCGGGAAATGAATGTCCTGCCGGGGCGCTGCGTGGACCTGGATGAAAATGGGAAACCGGAGGTCAGGATAATCGATTGGGGGCAGTGGGCCATGTTCTTCCAGCGTCACCTGGGGAACACAATGAGGACGAACTACAGTTTTCTCTCATTTGAGTGGGGCGTTCCCGACGAGGCGGCGAAATTCACCGCGCTGCTCAACGTCAAGTTTGGCGGCATGCGTCTCTATCCCTTTGTAAAGCGATTCAGACCCATCCCACAACACGCGGGCATGAGTTGTCGAGCCTCTGATTTACAGGGCTGAACGAGGCGGAAGAGAAAGTGAGATTTAGGATTTTGGGATGACCGCTGGTACGATCATGAATGTGGCTGTCCCACAGGAATGTTCAGAACCCCTGAAAACACGGCTGTTGTGGGGTAGCTATGAACCGAAAGGCACCCGATGCTGTCCCATAGGATTGAAGGAGGCTGGACAGATCCCATCGACGCCAGAGGGCGCAACGCACCAGGGTGAAGAGGCGGGTAAAGCTATGATTCCATCCATGAGTAAAGGCCAGGAAGCGCAGGAGGACATAGACCAGCAAAGCCGTCCATATCTGCCAGCGGACGGCGTTGGCGCTATGGCCTAGAAAATCGGCCAGTTGCAAGGTCTGCTTGATTTGTTTGAAGAAGGCTTCAATCGACCAGCGGCACCGGTAAAGATCGGCGACACTGGCCGGACTCCATTCCATGTTATTGGTGAGGAAAACCATTTCCTCTTCGCGCCCGTCGATCTCCACCAGGGCCGTGATGCGGCGCAGCACATCCGGATAATCCTTCGCGGCTGCGGGGGTAGAGAGCACGATCAGTTCGTCGCGAAGGATATTGCCGCCGGGCACCGGCAGGGTGGCGATGACCCGATAGGCCATGTTGTTTTTGGCGCGTGTCACCCAGAAGACGCCGCGCTGGAGAAGATCGAAGAGATGAGCAAAGTCCAGATAAGCCTTGTCGAAGACAACAATCTCCCCGGCGCGGATGGCGGCGCAGAGTTCGCGGGAGCGTTTGCCGTCGTTTTCCCGGGCTGTGTCGATGATGGCGAAGCGGGGCAGAAAGCTGTGGAGGTCCAGTCGCAAATGACACTTGGCTGCCGCCTTGCGCCGGCGGTGTTTGGCCCAGTCCATGCAGGAGGCAACCAGTTGGATAGTAGTGGAATCAACCACATGAATGACGCGCCGGAAACGCCGCGCGACTCCCTTGCCACGGTTGCCACGGGCAAAGCCAGGCTCAAGGGTTTGCAGGTGACCGAGCACCGACCAGAAAATCTTTTCCGCCAAGCTGGTGTCGCGTCTCTTGTTGGCGTGGGAAAGATTATTGCGACTGGGCGGGGTTGCGCCGCGTAATGTCACCAGCAACCCGTTGTGAAGCCGCAACCCATCGCAAATGTCGTTGAGTCCGATGGCATGGGTGAGTTGGGCGTAGATCAGGCTCACCAGATGACTCCATGGGCTGAAGGTGCGCGCTTTCTTGTTCACGCCGGTCTCCCTCGCCAGTTTCGGCACCATGTGGCAGGGAATGAGATTGCAAATCTGCCGCAACACGGCAAACTGGCTACGGCTTGGAATCGTTGATTTATTCATCCCTGCCGAGTGGCAGGGCAAACCGACTTTTCCAAGCCTTTTTCCTTACAAGTCTTGCGCTCGCGGTCCGGAGCGCTTAATCGTTCAACAGAAAATGAAGACTGGCGACTACGCGTCACAAATTGATGGAGTGCAATTCCTGCGAAAGCGAGAGTTGGAACCCGTCGCCACGCAATGGTATTATCGGGTCGCTAACGATTTTTCTCCGGATGCAGCACGTAGCCTTTTCTCTGCATTGCCCGATGGCTGCGAGATTTGTTGCTTTGAGGCCGACAAGAAGATGGAAGAAGCTTATTTATTTTTCCAGCGTGTCGGGCATTCACTCATGCTACGAAGAGGTGGTCACGGCTGGATGTCAGCCCAGAAAGAAGAATCACTGGACAGAGTCATTTCGCTATTTCTAGCCAGTCCACTGGTTGCAAAGCCACACCCAGATTTTGAATCTTTTACGATTACGAAGAGTCGATGACGTAATCGCTGAACTAAGCAGCTTAATCAAATACGGGAAAAGCTATGGGACGACTGTGAAAGCGATTCAATTGTTCGGATGTCGATTCCTATCACGCCTCGGTGGACGATGGCTTCAAGGTGACAGTCGAAACTCCGCAATTGGTCCCGGCGGAATGCTGGAATTACCTCTGTTACGAGACGTTGTTTGCCGGGCTATACAGCCCAAATCCGAATCCGCACATAAACGAGTGGCACAAGCACAATCCCCCGCCGGGGACTGTTTACAACATCCTGCCCCGGCTCAATCATCCAAGCCTCATCAGGCGGGATGATTCTCGCGCATTGCTGGACAGCCTTCACGATCTTGCTCCCTACGATGCCGAACTGGGCGCCTATATTTATCGGAGATATTATCATAACGAGGGCACCTATGCGGAAACGGAAGCATTGTTTCATGGTTTACTACCTTTTAACACCGCCGCAATGGCCCGGCTTGCCGACTCGGTCCCAGACGACCCGGCCCGCTATGAGGCCCTTATGTCAAAGGCCGCGGACTTGCAGCCGTCGTTCAATTTCGTCATCGGAGATTACTTCCGCCGCCGGCACCAGGATGATCTGGCCGCCAAATATTACGAAACGGGCCGCGAGACGGCGGACGAGGTTACAGCAACTCAATATGCGGAATGGCAGGTGCATTACTACTTGCGGAAGGGCGATACGAAGATGGCGGCCGCCGTGGCCGATAACGCCGGCGCGGTCTATTCGGAGTATGGCCTGAAGGCGAAGGCTGAATTCCTGGAGCAAACGGGAGATTATGCGGGCGCGTATGACTGGTATTTGAAACTGAAGGAGCGTTACGACAATCCGGGGCCGCTGGCCGGATTCTGCTATCGCTACAAGGCGAAGACAGGGGATGACCGCTATGATGTGGAACTAATGACGGATCTGACGCTTCTCTTTCCACGCGGCCTCGAGAAGAAAGGGCTCAGCGACTTTCAAGCTGCGCCGCCGGACGGAGTTCTGATTGCCGCCGGGAGCGACGCTACCCGGGAGTTTGGGCTAAGCAAGGGGGACGTGATCGTCGCGGTGGAGGGAATCCGGGTGCATAATTACAGGCAATACGTTTGCGCCCGGGAATTTTCGCCTGACCTCGATATGCACCTGATTGTTTGGCGCGGGGGCTACAAGGAGATAGAGGCTTCCCCGCCGGATCATGCTTTCGACGACGGCGCCAGGCTGGTCGATTACGCTTCGGATTAGCGCGTCTTGAAGAGCTTCGCGCTGATTCTCGCGACGCCTTCTTTGGACATGATGGGAAGGCGCTCATTACAGCCCGGCCCGGGAATCGCGTCAATCCCAGCCTTCCTACATCACCAGCACCCCGTAGCGGTCGAAGAGCCTCACCGTCTGCGCCACGGCAATCGAGATGGCGATGGTCAGCGCTGTGAGCGCGGGAATGAGCAGCCACGGGGAGGAGAGATACTTTGCCAGGATGATGCTGACGAAGGGCATGATGATTGGCGTGTGCCAGACATAGATGGGGCCGGCGTTTATTCCCAGAAATCGCACCAGCGATCCCGGTGGTCCGATGACGATCCGCTGCAACGGAAACAACACTGCCGGCGCCGCGAGATAGCACAGCGCCGGGCGGGCGATGCAAAGCCCCACAAAACATAGCGCAACTGCCGCCAGAAACGGGAGCCGGCGGCGGACCGGATCGAGAAACGCCGGCCGCGCCAGCAGCAGGCCGCCGAGGTAGGCCGCCATGTACGCCGGGTAATGGACGAATTCCCCCCCATGCGGCTCGCGGCGGCAGCCGCAGATAAGTGGCGGTCAGCAGCAGTGCGACGATCCATAGCGTCCATTCCCGCCGCATCACCGTGCACAGGATATGGCAAAGAATGGAAATGACGAATAACGCCGGCAGGAAATAGAGCTGTGGTCCGCCCGGCCAGACGATAAAATCGATCATTTGATGCCAGATTGATTCGTGCACACCAATGGGAAGCGGGGAAGTAATGAGGTGAAACCGGTGGCCCGCCAGAAGCAGCACTTTATAGAGCACCGAGAAAGCCACCCACGGCAGCAGCAGCCGCCTGGCCCGTTTCACGATGTACTCCGCCAGCGGCTGCGAGGCGCCGGAAGACCGGGCAAGCAGATACCCGGCACAGAAGAAAAATCCGACGACGGCCCACGCAAAGATATGCCGCAGCGCGGCCACCGCGGCCAATGCATTGTCCGAAAAGCGGCCGCCGAACGACATATGGATGAAGATGACTCCGAGGATCGACCAGCCCTTTAGGAGATCGATTTCATCGAGCCTCGCCGCGCCGGCTGCCCGCCATCCATTGCCCTGACAGACGGGTAAGGGATTCTCCGATGGCCCCCGGGCTGCTCTTATCATGCGGCAGCATTCGATAGGGGCTCGACCGCCGGTTGGCGAGAAGCTTTTCCCACGGCATCAACGGGTAAAGCGTTGTCACCCCGGGGGCCAAAGACGGCGCAAGGCAGAAACAGGCATGCGCGGCATCGTTTGTTTGATGGATAGTCAATCGAGGCGTTTTCAAGGATATGAATCCCAGCCCGGATGCAGTGCCCTTCGACCCCCAATGGAGGTCCATTGTGTCCGGCTGTTGCTAAAGCCCCAAATTTATTTGATCCCAAAACTCCCCGGAAAGCGCGGCCGTGACGCCGAGCTGTGGAACCGATTTCACTGCTCCACCGGCGCGGCGGCAGTTGCATCGTTTTGCCCGGGAAGAAATCCGGTGATGTAATGCGAATACGGCCCCAGTTCTTTTCGTTGCGCTCCCGAAAGCGCCGTGGCGTGGCGCTTGTCATTACGCTTGCCTTTGTCGTCATGGTCACGGTGGTGATCGTGGCCTATTTCACGCGCGCCATCACCGAGACCCAGGTTTCCACCGGCAGCGCCAGCCAGACGAAGGTGGATTTGTTCACCCAAGGCGCGGTCGATACGATCGTCGGCGACTTGCAGCAGGAAATTGCCGCGGGCTCGGTGGGGGTCACGCCCAGCCCGTCGCCACAGTCGGGTGTGATCTACAAGCCAACTGTTCCCCTCACCATGGTGCCGTGGCGCACGGGCCTGGCGGCGCAGTCCAATCCCAACTGCGTCAACCTGGTCAAGGAGAGCATATTCCAGAATGGCGCGGCGGTTCCGTTTTATCCTGCGTCGGCAACCATCAATGGGACCAATGCGTACGGCGCCAGCACCAACTACCCGCCTTCGGCCCGCGCCTCGAACATTCCCTCGGACAAGGCGGTGTCGTTCAATGGCCGCTCGATTTCCCTCGAGCGCTGGAACAAGCCGCTGCTGATGCCGATCACGACCTCGACGGACTACACGCCTTCGGCCGCTTCGGGCACCACTCCCTACGTTTATACGGCGCCGGACTGGATTTTGGTGACGCGCAGCGGCAGCAACCCCATCATCACATCCACCAATCAGGCAATCGGGGGCAACCTGCAATGGTCCGGCACGGGCTCGAGCACCGTGGTGGGGCGCTACGCGTACAATGTTTACGACGAGGGCGGCCTGCTGGATATGAACGTAGCCGGGTACCCCGTTTCTCCTTCCACCACCAGCACCAACCAGTTCGCGCAACTGAAGCCCGGGCTTTCCTATGCCGATCTTACCCAGGTGGGACTTACCCAGCAGCAGGTGGATGCAGTCGTAGGCTGGCGCAACTACGCCTCGATGCAACTGAGTTCCGGCTCGTTTCCCAATTACAATAACGACACTTTTCCGTCAGCCTACGGGACCAACTACTATAACTACGTCGTTTCCAATAATAACGGGTTTCTCGGGGTCAGCGGGACTCTGGATACGGGCAACGGCAGCCAATCGTCCCCCGGGCAGACCGACCGGGCGTTTGCCACGCGGCAGCAGTTGATCGCATTCCTGCTCGATACGACTTCGACCAACAACCAATCGAGTTATCTGAGCACCCTCAACGCTCTCCAGTACCTCGGCACGTTCAGTCGCGACCTCAACCAGCCATCCTATATCCGGCTGCAATCCACAAACTCAAACAAGACTCTTGATTACAATGCGAGCGTGCCAAAATTGCTCGCTGTCACGGCAGGCGGCAATAGCTACGGCAAGGGGGGCAGCAATAACCTGGGAGGTTTGAATATGGATGATCAAATCAACCCGAGTTTTCCGGGCGTCAGAGTTCTCAAGGGCTTTACGCGTAACGATGGCACCCAGGCCATTGTTGGAGAGCCGTTGGTGAAGGGCAGGTTTGCGCTCAATCGCCTGGCATGGGTTACTTACAACGGTCCGAGCGCCGATGTGATCGCAGCCTCGGGCACCAGCGACGCCAACATCCAGGCGCTTATCAGATACGGCATTCCATTGTCCTACCTGGAACAGGGCACCGATGCCAATATCCAGAAATACTTTGGTCTCACCTGGGTTGCGAGCCTCCCCAGCCCCGACGTCGGCAGCGGATGGGAATACAACGTACACAATGGCCCAACCGGAACCGGAACGTCCGGCCCCATCATGCTGACCGGAAGCGGAGCCGCCGGCCCTGGGCTTGCCGGCCTCGCTGCCCCGCGGGAGCCGGACTTTTTCGAATTGCTCAAGGCCACCGTCAATGTGGGCTCGCTCGGCAAGTCGCTTCTCACTTCGAACCAGGGCATGGCGGAAGATAGCGGGGCGCTCTCTCAGATCGATCAGCCCTATAATTACAATTTTTACCCGGAAAACTCGGTGGATTTTCAGGTCATCCAGATTGGAGCCAATATCATCAGCCAGTTCCAGCCGGCGAATTATCCGCCGCGCATTGTCTTCGATGACGGTTCCGGCAACCTATACAATCCGCGAACCATTGTAGGCGTTGTCAACCTGCCCTATTTTTACAACGTGCTTGCCGGTGTCCTGCAAATACAGGCGCCCGCTCCTTTGCCGCGCATTGCCACCCAGGGCACCACAGGCCCCGGCAATCCTCCTACCTTCACCGGCCCCGCCGGATCCGGCGTCGCCGGCTATGAGGGCTACGTGTCATCCACGGGAACGGATAATCTTACCGCCAGTGGCATTGGCGCACTGATGGAGATTCCGGTGATTTGGAACCCCCACGACCCACTCAGCCCGACGACAAATGCCGTCGGGGTTACTCCTACTTCGTTCCGTGTTGTAGCCGACAGCGCAACGCCCGATGAAGTGCTATCGGGAAATACCGGCGACTACAGTGCATTTATGGTTTATGGCGCCTCATACAGCAACGCGAGTACGAGTACCTTTGAATATTCTTACAACGCCGCTGCAGCTTCGCCGCCTGCTCTCAGTCCAGGACCTACTGGCAATGCCTGGTGGCTTGGCGCTCAGGGCCACAAGTTCGTAACCGCGACCGGGCCGTCGGCAGAAATAGATTTCAATTCGACCGTGACCGGCTCCAACACGCTTTTCCCTCAGCCGGCGATGTTGCTGAGACCGGGCTCCATCCACGATCTCAACGGCAACACCGTTAACGTCACCGTCCCGGCGACTGCATTGATGGGGCAGGATAGTGCGGTGTCGGGCTTTTACAAGAATTACGGGGGCCTGCCCAATTACTTCAACGGTACCCTCTCGAGCGCCGCCAGCGCCAACGACGGCGCCGGCGCCGAGAACAGCAACCCCCTCAACCTGATGCCGGGGGAGGCGGAGCCGGATTCGGCCCAGCAACCCTACATTGGTTTTTACATGGGCGCCTTTCCCCTTGCGTGGAAATACACGGCTTCAGGGGCGACGTTGCCGGTTTCGGTGGGGGCGGTGGGTTGTTACCTGGGACTGTATACCGGTTCACCTGCGCCTTCGACGGTGCCTTCTTTGGGCGCCTGCTACATGACCTACCGAATGCAATACAAGGATGTCAATGGGAATTGGATCACTTACGATACGAAATATGGCAAGCTAACCAATAGCACCATCGAGCTTGGCATCGGCTATCCCAGCCTGCTTTGCGGCGAGGGCTGGGAATCGACAACACCGGCGCCAACACAAATTGATAAATGGGGCATGGGGGGCTACTGGGCCACTGTGACCGATCCGAGGACAAGTCGTTTCGGCATTTTTTGGGCGGCCACGAACACAGAGAATTCCGAGGATGGTTATCTTGCCGGCGCATTGACAGGGTCGGAATTTGAAGAGGTAAATAAGGATTGGCCCGGTTCTGGAGAACAACATAACCCCGGTTGGCTGGATGTTGCCAATGGAATCCTGTCCATGACCGTTCGGCAGGATCCCGACTCCGGTTTAAGGATCGCTGCCAAAACCGCCGATGCCGGCTGGCCTTACAATACTACGTTTAACAAGTCGGCGAACGATGACGGGCAGAAAGAAGGATGGATGGCCTGGGTATCGACAAATACCTTCACCTACCCAGGCATCACCCCGGGACTTCTTTCCCAGAATAACACCGACGTATTCTCCGATGCCCGTCGCTGGTACGGAACCTCACAAGGCAATTACAACAGCACGGGGAATTATTTTGCCGATCCGGATGGAATGGTCCGTCGGGGGATGGGCGCTTTCGTCCCCACCGCGACACTTACCCCGTTCTCCCCGGGCAATGACCCCGGCGCCAGCACATGGATGGCCTCTTCCGACACCGCTGTCGGCCTGCCGATGGCCAGGGTTTTCGGCTGGAACCCCCTGAACAACGGCAACCTTGTGCCCACGCAACCCGATCCGACAATCAACCCCTACACGCCATCGACCACATTGATGTCGGGGACGAGCCAGGCGGCAAGCCGGCCCTATTTCCTTCATCGTCCTTTCTGTTCAGTGGCGGAGCTGGGATACGTCTTCTCCGACACTCCGTGGCGGAATCTCGATTTCTCCACCGCCGAAAGCGGCAACGCGGCGCTGCTGGATGTATTCTGCATCAATGATGACACCAGCGATGCCAACGGCCTGGTGGCCGGGAAGGTGAATCTCAATACCCGCCAGGCGCCGGTCCTGCAAGCAGTGCTGGCGGGGGCATACCTCGATTCCGCTCAAACCGCGCCTCTCCCAAATGTTACTTTCACCGGGAGCACGTCGAGCCTCAACGCCGCCGTGGCGCGCGCGGTTGCCAACGCCCTGATCGCCCGCACTTCGGATACCAATAATATCCTCAACGGGACCGGGCCATTGGAAAATGTAAGCGAACTGGTGGGTAAATGGGTGACAAATGAGGCCATCATTCAACTGCCTGTCGGCAATTATCCGGACCAGCTCTACTCGGCGACGGCGAATTCAGGATCGACGGTCGGAGGGTCACAGATTGGCGGCACCACGCTTTCTTCCGCAAATTCTTTCTACGACGGGAAGATCTCTTATGCCGGGTTCAGTGGGGGAGTGTGGAACAACGTCAGCAACGGCAACCTTGCCAGCAATTCACTTGGGCCCGCCGTTAATAGCGTGGAGAATTTTTCAACAGGGGCGCCCAAGTCCACGGGTACGGCGGAGGATATTTATTCCGCGTATATGGATTCCGGCGCGTTCACCAGCGGCACTGCCGACAACGGCTCACAGCAGATGGCCGGTTATATCCAGGGTTTTCGCGAGGCTCCCGTCAGGGCTCTTGCAAGCGTGGGCCAGACCCGCGTGTGGAATCTCCTCATCGATGTAATCGCGCAAACGGGAAGGTATACGCAGTCCGCGAAGACGCCCGCCAATTTTCTCGTGGAAGGCGAGCAGCGGTACTGGGTGCATGTGGCGATTGACCGTTACACGGGCCAGGTCCTGGACAAGCAAATCGAAGTGGTAAAAGAATGAAAAAGCTCCTCGCTCTCATTTTCCTGGCGGCACTCCCCTCCTCGGTGCTGGCGCAGGCTCCCCAACCCTCGGCCACGCCACCGCAACCTCCTTTCCTCAAGCGAGCGCCAGCCCCTTCTCAATGGGTGATCACATATAAATCGGCGGAGGCAGCCGCCACCTCCTCGTCCTCGGCGGAGGGACGCCCGCAGCGGCGCCGCCAAAGGTGACGGTTGTGACCAAGGGCGGCGGGCTGGTGTTTGAGAACACGACGGATGCGAATGGACAGAATGTCCAGAAGTGGCATGCCTCGGGCGTTGTCGTAACTGGAATGAACGGCAAAAACTGGGTTCTCACAGGCAGCCCGGGAAATACCTTCGATGCTCCCGATTATTCGTCGGACGACTTTGCCGGATTCGGTTGGATTTCGCTGAAAAACTTTACGGGAGCGCAGGATGCCATGGGAAGGCATTGTCTTGTCTTCAAGGACAAGACCGTGACGATGGATCCCGGCGAGATCGCCGTCAGGACCACGATGCGGGAAAATGAAATCGCGGATGCAATACTGGCCCGCAAGGGAACCCATGGCAAAGGGCCGCCCGTGGACACCAGCCCCCTTGATCTTTCCCAATTCAGTGTCGATGTGACGGCCTACATCGACGACGAAACCCGGCTGCCGATTGTCCTGGTCTATGCGCTCCAGGAAGGGGGGACGATGACGCGGATTTATCAATATCAGCGCCCGCCCGCTTCCCTGTCCGCCCCGCCGGATGTTCAGCAACTGCTTGATAACTACAATAAACGCGCCAGGCGCATGGCGGTATCGGTTTCGCCGAGCCTCGCCGCTCCGGCTGCCGGCCAACCATCGCCCTGACGAACGGGTAAGGGTTTCTCCGGTTTGCCCCGGGCTGCTCATATCATGCGGCAGCATTCGATCGGGGCTCGACCGCCGGTTGGCGGGAGGCTTTTCCCGCGGCATTACCAGGCAAAGTAAAGCGTTACATCGACGGTGACGATGTACTGTTTGATGACACCGCTTCCACCGGAGCGGTAAATATTTCCACAGGCAACGTCAGCCCCCCCACCGTCAATTCCTGTTACCTCGAGCTTGCCAACACCAATGCCCTCGTAAACAGCGCGGCCGTCATCAACATAACCAACGGCCTGCCTTACGACGCCGGCATCGGTAACTTCAATATTGGTGGGCCGAGCGGCACAGGGGCCGACGTCCTGACGGATAACGGCGCAGCCCCGGTTACGCTCTTCATCGGCGGCAATAACACCACCAACACTTACTCGGGCAACCTTAGCGGCCTGGGCGGGCTCAGCAAGAGCGGCACCGGCATTCAAACACTGAGCGGCATTGACGCATACGCCGTAGCGCAACCGCGAGCAGATGCTTCCTCCGGTTCATTGGGGGACCGGAGGAGCAGCTCGCGTAGTAGGAAGACATTTCAGATAAACGGGAGGTTATCCGCGGCCCGCGACGCCGAACCAAGGAGGCGATTTCGCCGCTCCACTGGCGCGGAAGCGGCATCCTTTTCTCCAAAAAGAAAAAACTCAAGGTAATCACAGAGTTTTCTTGCGCTTGCAGTTGCCATCATTACAATGCGCGCAGAGCAGCAAAGTAAGTTCCGGCAAAGGTAATAATGTTATCTAAGTCGGTTTGACCAATCCCAACTGTCGTAACCCAGCGCGACCCCCATGTTCCCTAAACCAATTCCCAGTGGTCTCTTCACGCACAAATGCCCTCACCTTCCCAGGGCGTTCTGTTTAATTATTATCGCTCTGCTGGCCCTTGCCAGAGCCCATTCCGCGACCGATACCTGGACGGATAATAACGGGACGGGCGACACCAATTGGGCCACGGCCACCAATTGGTCCGATGCCGCCAATGCGGCGCCGAGCCCGTTTGATACTCTGGTATTCGCCGGCACCAACGGGCTGATTAATAATAATAACTTTAGCTCCGTGATGCCTTTTGACGGTATTTATTTTAACGCGACCGCCGGGGCGTTTACCCTCGATGGAACCGGCGTTATCCTTTCGGGAAAGATTTTCACCCCCACCCAGTCGGCCACGCCCGGCATCGTCAACAATTCGGCCAGCATCCAGACCATCAACGTCCCGATTACGCTGGATTGGGGCATTTACACCTTCGTCGATAGCGCCGGCGGCCAGATTGCCCTAAATGGCGGGCTGACCCCTAATACCGGCGGCGCCGCGCTTTTCAGCGGCAGCGGAGACATTACCACCTCGGGGCCTGCGGCCCTGGCTCAGGATCCGAACACCGGCCTCGTCGCCAGCCTCAACGGCGCGGGGCTCATCGAGAACAGCTCGACCACCAACGCCCTGGCCCTCCTTCCCCTGGCCACCTCTACCAACGGTCAGATTGTCGCGCTCGGCTCCAGTTCCTACGTGAGCCTTGCAGGCGGCGGCGAAATTTCGACCCAGGCCGGCCCGGACAGCAATGTCCTGCTCACCGATTCACCGGCCATCGGCTCGCCCTCGACCACCAACTATACCGCAGTGGGTTCCACCAGCGGCGGCATCACTTATATTAATACCCTGACTGCCATCCAATCGACCGGTACCGACGTGCTTACTGTCACCGGCACGATGGTTCTCGGCGCAGGCGCGGCCAACAGCGTGGGCGGCATCTACATCACCGGCGGCACCACCCACCAGGTATTCACCCTCACTGCGACCGGCGGCAACGCCGTTACGGCCGGCACCACCAGTTCCCCCAGCACCCTGGTGTTTGGCGATAACTCGGTGGCCGGGAATACGGCCAACCAGTTTGAAATGAACGCGCGGATCGAGAACAACGCCGCCGGTGGTGTGGTGACGGTGATCAAGGTCGGCCCGGGCTCGATGTATTTCAACAACGCCAGCCAGGGCGCGGCCCTCGACAGTTACAGCGGAGGCACCTACATCGATGAGGGCTACCTGCAAGGCAACAATGAGTTTGGCATCTTCGGAACGGGACCCATTTACGTGGCCGGCGGTGCGTCGCTCTACCTCGAGTCCAGCCAGCCGAACAATATCTTCATTTCGCCCGGCGTGGGAGACTCCGGCAACATCGGCTCGATCAAGTGTAACAACAACGCCCAGCTTTTGTCCGGCACACTTACTCTGCAGGGCTCACCGGTCACCAGCTCCCCTGGCGACAGGGTCTCGTTGCTCCTGGCGGCAGGTGTTATTACCTTTTCCAACCAGGTCACCGGCCCCGCTACTCTGGATTTTGACACTCAGGTTACCAATGGCGCCGGGACGACAACATTCGTCCTGGATAACACTACCGCAAATGCCAACAACTGGACCGGCGGCACTATCATCGAGAGCAACGGCGGTTCTGACCGGCTGGTTGTCCAGGACGGCGCCAACAACCAGTTCGGCCCCAACGGCGGCACTGCCGCCGGTAACATGACATTCACCGCCGCCAGTGCCGGCACCGGGGCAGTGACCTTTAACCTGAACGGCTTCAGCGACACCGTGGGAGCTTTGATCACCAACGGCGTGGCAAACACTTCGGGTGTCTTCGTCAATAACACCTCGGCCACTTCGGGGACGCTCACCATTGGCGACAACGGAGGTGGCGGAACATTCAGCGGCATCATCGAAAATACCGGCGGCGGCGCGCTCAGCCTCATCAAGACCGGCTCGGGCACGCAGATTCTCACCGGCAGCGCGAGCACGTTCACGGGAAGCATTACCGTCAACGCCGGCATCCTCGAGAACACAACCAGCGCCACCAGCGTGGGCGGGGTCGATTCGGTCTACGGCAGCGAGGCAGTCGGCGGGCGGACCATCACCGTGAACCCCGGGGCCATGCTTTACCTTGGCCAGAATAACTCCTTCGGAAGCGGCCAGGGAACCGGTTATGTGAACTTCCCCTCCATTACCATCAACAGCGGCACTCTCTTTACGAATAATTACAACCCGCTCGGTAATCTCTTCCTCAACGGCGCCACCGTGACCGGATCCTATCCGGCGGGCAACCTCACTTATCAGGAATATCAGCTACTCGGCACAGTTACCGTGGCCGGCTCTTCCGCTTCGGTTATTTCGAGCGACATTCCCACTATCGGCGTCAACCTGACCGGCACCACGGGGACGACATTTAATGTGGGACAAACGGGCGCCGTGGGTGGCGACCTGATCATCGATACGTTTTTGGAGAATTCCTCGAGCGATTTTGCTAAAGCTTCCGCCGGACTCACCAAGACCGGCTTGGGCACCATGGTTCTCGAAGGCACCGATAACTACACCGGCGCCACCAATATCAACCAGGGTATCCTTAACTATCAGAACGGCACCGCCTTCGGCGGCTTCAGCGCCATCACTATCGCCCCGGGCGCGACCGCCCAGGTGCAGGGCGGCATCACCGGCGGCGCGAGCGCCATGGCCCTCTCCGGCACCGGCGCCTCGAACGCCACAGGCGCCCTCGAGAGCGTCAATGGAGCCAACAGCTACGCCGGGTCGATCACCCTCAACGCCAATTCGACCATCTCCGCCAACTCCGGTGAGCTTACCTTGAGCGGAGCGATCGGCGATGGCGGCATCGGTTATGTTCTTACCACGACCGGCACGGGCATCGTCAACCTCACCGGATCCAGCACTTACGCCGGCTCGACCGTTGTCCAGGCCGGCACGCTGCTGCTCAGCGGCAATGGTTCCATCAACGGCGCCGGAATCTCAGTAAACGCCAGCAACGCAAAGTTCGTTCAGGCCAGCGGCGTCCCGGTCGGCCCGCCAGTGACGTTGTCGCAAGGCATCGTCGACGGCACCGGCACGATCGATTCGGTCGTGGTGGCCGATGCCGCCGGCAACATCGTCCAGAACGGTTACGGCACCACGGCCACACTCACTATCGGAAACCTCATCTTCAACGGAGCGGGTACCGTCAATATCAATGACAGCGGAGTTGCCTCCGTTCCCGGGATCAATGTTACCGGCGCATTGGCCACGGGAGCCATCAACACCGCCGGCCTTGTCTCCGTCAATGCCACGCCCACGGGACAATGGGTCAACGGCACGACTTACGACCTGGTCAGTTTTGTCGGCCTGGCCGGGATGGGTTCCGCAAACATCATCCAGGGTACAATCGCCGACCTGGGCGTCCGCCAAAGCGCGCTGCTCGGTTTCACCGGCACCAGTATTATACTCACCATCAGCGGCGACAATCCCGAGTGGACCGGCCTCGATAACCAGGACTGGGTCGTCGGCTCGACCGGGCCGAATGACAACTGGAAACTGATCAGCGCCGGCTCGCCCACCAATTACATCCAGGGTGACGACGTCTTTTTCGGTGACACCGCCACCAGCGGCACCGTGAATATCTCCGCCGCGAACGTCACCCCCACCACGGTCAATTTCGTCAACAACGCCCTCAATTACGTCCTCATCAGCGGCGGCGGCTTTGGAATCGCAGGCACGGCCACGATGAATGTGAGCGGCACGGGCAAGGTTACCATCGAGGCGCCCAATACTTTCACCGGCGCCACGACGATCAACTCCGGCATCGTCAATTACCAGAACGGCACCGCCTTCGGCACCGACAGCCCCATCACCATCGCCACCGGCTCGAACGCGACCATCCAGGTCCAGGGCAACATCGCCGGCGGCAGCCAGCTCCTCTCCCTTTCCGGCGCCGGCGCCGCAAACGCCACAGGCGCGCTCGAAAATGTAAGCGGCAGCAACAGCTATGCCGGCCCCATTGCGCTCGACAGCAACACGACCATCTCCGCCGATGCGGGCAGCCTTACTTTGACCGGAGTTATCGGCGGCGCCAACTCGCTCACCACTGCCGGCGCGGGCATCGTCGTGCTTACCGCGTCGAATACTTATGGCGGCACCACCACCATCAACAGCGGCGCCCTGCGGCTCGGCAACGGCGGGACCACCGGCGCGCTTCCGATTGCCAGCACCATCGTCGACGACGGCACCCTCCAGTTCAACCGGTCGAACGCGGTTGTCCAGGGCACTGACTTTACCGCCGGCGGCATCGGCGGCACCGGCGGCGTGACGCAGCACGGCTCCGGCTCCCTGACGTTGAACGGCGCGAATTCCTACTCCGGGACAACGCTCGTGCAAAACGGCGAACTGATCCTGAGCGGAGCCGGCTCGGTCAATAACAGCAGCGGCATCACCGTCAGCGGCAGCGCGGCAACGTTCATTCAGGCAAGTTCGGTCGCGGTGTCGCCCACCGTCACGCTAACGCAGGGCACCGTCGAAGGCACGACGGTCATTAACAGCGTCGTGGTGGCGGACTCCGCCGGCAATGTAATCGAAAACGAGAACTCCTCCTCGATGCTGACCATCGGCGCCCTGACATTCAATGGCGCGGCTACCATCGACCTGAGCAACACCGGCCTCGCTGTAAATGCGACAACGCCCGACCTGATCGTCACGGGCGCGCTGACCACCGGCGCCGTAAACAACAGCGGGTTGGTTACCATCGACGCCACGGCCCCTGCCTGGGCCAACAATACCACCTACGACCTTGCCAGCTTTGGCAGCCTTGCCGGCATTGGTTCGGCGGATATCGCCCTGGGCGCCATTGCCGGCCTTGGACCGCGCCAGAGCGGGTCCTTCGGAATCGTCGGCGATGATATCGTGATGACTGTCCTCGGTGATTCCCCCAAGTGGACCGGCTTCGACAGTGACAACTGGGTCGTCGGCCCGACCGGCCCCCTTCACAACTGGGAACTGATCTTCTCAGGGTCCCTGACCGATTTCATGACCGACGACATGGTCCTCTTCGACGACTCGGCGGTTACCGGCACAGTCAATATCCTCTCGGCCAACGTAGTTCCCGCGATTACCACATTTGACAATAACTCGCTCACTTACACCCTCACCAGCAGCGGCACTTACGGAATCGCCGGAGCCGGCACCCTGGTCAAGGATGGCACCGGCACGGTCATCATAGAGACTAACAACACTTTTACCGGCGCCACAACGCTCAATGCCGGCATCGTCAATTACCAGAACGGCGCCGCTTTTGGCGTCGACAGCGCCATTACCGTCCTCTCGGGCGCCACCGCGCAGGTGCAGGGCGGCATCGCCAGCACGGGCACTCAATCCATCACGCTCTCCGGCTCCGGCGCGGCAAATGCCACGGGTGTCCTCGAGAGTGTCAGCGGCGGCAATTCTTCCTCCAATCCCATCGTCCTCGCGGCCGACTCCGTCATCTCATCCGATGCCGGTTCCCTCACTCTCACCGGCGGCGTCACAGGCACGGCAAACCTCTTCCTGCAAAGCCAATCCAGCGGCAACGGAACCATTACTTTCTCCGGTAACAGCGTTAATAACAACGGCGCCGTCACCAATAACAGCGCCGGCAGCGGCGCGGTGACCATCGATGGCGGCGTCGGCTCGAATGTTACTTCCATTGTCGAGGATTCTCAGACCTCCCCGCTCACCATTGGCGCAACCCCGCTTACCGTCAACAGCGGCACCGCCGGCACCACCCTTCTCAATGAGAACGGCGGCGGCACTCAACTGCTGACTGCAAGCGGCGGCGTCGTTGGCACCGGCAGTCTTACCCTGGAAAATAACAGTGCGATAGCCAACGGCATTACCGTCTCGACAAACCCGGTCAATAACATCGGTCTCATCACCAACAGCGGCTCGGGCTCCGCGCTCATCAGCAGCGCCATTGGCTCGAATGTAACCGGTGTCACCGAGATTGGCCCGGGCACGCTCACGCTTTCCGCCTCGAATACTTACGCAGGCCCCACTACGATTACCTCCGGCACCTTGATCATAACCGCCACGGCCGAAACCATGACCCCGCTGGGGACCAGTTCCGTTTATATCGCGCAAAACGGCGCGCTCGACGTTGAATTTTCGACGCTGATGGTCGGTAACACAATCAGTGGACCGGGCACCATTAATTACAACACCATCGGCACCGGCGGCGCCAATACCACCAGTAACAGCAATTTGAGCGGTTTCACCGGCACGCTCAACATCGGTCCGACCGGCGGCAAGCTGCAACTGGCGCAAGTGGCCGGCCAGGCAATATCCGGCAGCGCCACCATCAACGTACTCAGCGGCGCCACCCTCTTCCAAAACGGCGCGCCCATCGCTGCCAATATCAATCTCGATGGCGGCGCCATCGGCGAGACATTTGGCCAGATCCGTTATGGCACTGCGACTACCTCGGGAACGATCACGTTGCTGGGCAATACCGAGCTTGGCGCCGATGGACACCAGGGAACCATCAACGGACCCATTGTGGACAATGGCGGCGGCGAGACCCTGCTGCTCGAAGGAAACGGCTCCGCCAGCAGCCTGGTCTTTAATGCGGCGAATACTTACAGCGGGCCGACGACCATCGCCTCCTGCATCATGCAGTTGGGCAATGTCAACGCAGCCCAGAATACGACCGTCATTATCGATATGACCAACGGCATGACATTCACCTCCGGCATTGGGACGGTCAACGTCGGTTCGTTGAGCGGCACCGGCGCGGATTCGCTGGCGGATACCGGGGGCGGGGCGGTGACCTTGAGCGTAGGCGGTAATAACAGCACCAACACTTACTCCGGCAACCTTGGCGGTATTGGCGCATTTACAAAGGTTGGCACCGGCAAGGAGACCCTGTCCGGCGAGAGCACTTACTCGGGAGTGACCACGCTCGAAAATGGCATTCTCAATGTCGGCAGCGCGGCAAATCCGGGCGCGTCGGGCCCGCTGGGTGATTCTGCCGCATCCAATCCGGGCTCGATCGTCCTGACCGGCGGCACGCTGCAATATTCGAGCGCGAACCAATTCGACTACTCGGGCCGCTTCAGCACCTCTGCCAATCAGCAATACAATATCGACACCGCCGGACAGGTGGTCACCTTTGCCACCCCCCTCTCCAGCAGCGGCGGCTCACTCTCGGTCCAGGACAGCGTCGGCGGCGGCGCCCTCGTCATCGCCAGCAACAGCACTTACACCGGTCCCACCACCGTCTCCTCCGGCAACCTCGTGCTCAGTGGTTCGCTCGAGGGCACTTCCGGCGTCTCCGTGGCAAATCTCACTGGCACCACAGCCGAGTTTTCCGGCACGGGCGTTGTTAACAGCGACGTCTCGATCGGCAACGGGTCCGGCGAGCCGGACTCAGCCATCTTCCGTCCGGCAACGCCGACGGTCTCCGGCAACACCCTCACCCTCGGCCTCGGCGTCATGACCGTCACCGGCACCGTATCGTTCTATTCGGACGGAGAGTACCTCTTTGCGCTCAATAGCTTCGGCGGCGGCGCGGGATCCGGATCCTCCGAACTGCTGGCCAGCGCCGTGAATCTCACTGCCGGTGGCCAGTTCGTTTATCTGGACATTGGCGAGCCCCAGCAGGCCCTCACTCTCGGCACATCCTTTACCGCCATCGCCACCACCAATGGCATCGACGGCGTCTTCGCGAACCTGCCAAATGGCGCTCAGTTCACACTCGGACCCAATATTTACGAGGCAGTCTACACCGGCAACGACCTGACCCTCACCGTCGTACCCGAACCGGAAACCTGGGGCCTCCTCCTCTCGGGATGCGGCATGCTGGTCGGCATCCAGCGCATGCGCGGGCGCCGCCGCAGGGCCTGATTCGCCTCCCTCCTCGCGGGCTGTTCCTTACCTTCTTTGGCAGAGGCGCTTGCGCCTCATTTCCTTGCAGCCGGGAATGGGGTCGAGCCCGATTCTCTCCAAAACAGGTCAGTCAACCCTCCAATCTGAAAGGAACCTCCACCGTGATCAGTAGACGCCAGGCCATCAAGACCACCCTCCTCGCCGGGAGCATCATCGCAACCCCCGTCCTGCGCACCCTTCGCGCGCAGTCGCCCGCTCCCGCGGCTCAACCCTCCGCCGAGCCCTCTGCCGAGCCCTCTGCCGAGCCCGAAGGGCCGTTCAAGCTCCCCCCGCTGCCCTACAGCTACGACGCTCTCGAGCCCTACATCGACACCAAGACGATGCAGATTCACCATGAGAAGCACCACGCGGCCTACGTGAAGAAACTCAACGAGGCAATCGCCTTGCAGCCGGCGCTCGGCCAGCTCTCCATCGAGGTCATCTTGAAAAATCCCGGCAAGGTCCATGAAGCCATCCGCAGGACCGTTCACAACAACGGCGGCGGCCATTATAACCACAGCCTCTTTTGGCAAATGATGAAGCCCCAGGGCGGCGGCGAGCCCCAGGGCGACCTCGCCGCCGCTATTGCCAAAAATTTCGGCAGCTTCGCCGATTTCAAGACCAAGTTCGCCAAGGAGGCCATGGAAGTGTTCGGCAGCGGCTGGGCCTGGCTCGTCCTCGATGGCAAGCAACTTGCCCTCGACTCGACCCCCAACCAGGACACCCCCATCGAGACCGGCAAATCTCCCATCCTCGGCATCGACGTCTGGGAGCATGCCTATTACCTCAAGAACCAGAACCGCCGCGCCGATTACATCGACGCATGGTGGAACGTGGTCAATTGGGACTTCGCCTCCGACCTCTACAAAAAGGCCCGCGCTGCTTAGCAGGGCGCATCAAGTTGAAGTGTAGCCGCTGGCGCCCCACCCGCGCGCCAGCGTGTACCTGCACTTACTCATTAATTTTCGCTTGAACCCGCCGTTGCCTCTCAATGCGCGGTGGCCGTCGTCGCCGGATGCCGGCGCGACGAGAGAAACGCCACCAGCGCGTCGATATCCGCCGGCTTCAGCATGTTGCCAAATGCCGGCATGTTCACGCCGCCGTTCACGATGCGGATGACCATGTTGTCCTGCGTCAATTCATCGCCGATGTAAGTCAGGTCCGGCCCGCGCCGTCCCCCGTAGCCGCTGATCAGGTGGCAATTCAGGCAGCCTCTTTCGTCAAAGATCACCGCTCCCTGGAAAATCGGCCCCGTGTCCGTGCCGATCACCGAAACCGGTATCTGGCCCGGCGAAAAATTCGGCGACCAGGGCGAGGCGATCCCCACCACCCACAGCGACCCGATCGTGATGACGCTCAGCAGCACCACCGCGATCGACCATGGCCGCCGGCTCGGCGCACGCTCCCCGCGGTTGTTCAGCAGCGGCACCATCAGCAGCAGCGCCCCGATCACCAGCGGTATCAGGATCATCACCCACCCCTCCACCCGCGGCGGGATCAGCGCCAGCAGCGCAAAGTACCAGAGCAGGTACCAATCCGGTCGCGGGTTGGCGTTCAGCATGCTCGGATCCGGCGGCCGGTCGATCGCCGGCGGCCCGACGAAGTACGCCAGCAGCGCGATGGCGATGATCAGCCCGGTGCCGAACACAAAATCGCGCCACGCTCCCTCCGGCCAGAAGGGATGTCCACTCTTCTCCAGGTACTCATGGTACCGGTGCCGGTAAGTCTTCGGATCCACCGGCTGCCCGGGTACCGGCGGCTCGGAGATGCCGTGGCGAAGCACCAGCCAGAGGTGAATCCCGATGAAGATGAAAATCATCGCCGGCACGAGGAAGACGTGAATCGCGAAGAACCGGCTCAGCGTCGCGCCGCCAATCGTGTTGCCTCCCAGGATGAATCGCGCCAGCCAATCGCCGATCAGCGGCACCCGGCCCGCCTGCTCCGCCGCCACCACCACCGACCACGCCGCCGTCTGGTCCCACCTCAGCAATTGGCCCGTGAATCCCATGACGATCGTCATCGCCAGCAGCACCACGCCGGTCGTCCAGTTCATCTCCCGCGGGTATTTGTACGCGCCGAACAAAAACGTTTGCGCCAGGTGGGCCCCCACCATCAGCACCATCGCCGACGCCCCGTAGTAATGCATCCCCCGCAGCAGCCTCCCGAATGGCGCGTCGTTGGTGATGAATTGCAGCGTCTCATACGCCTGCGACGACGAGGAGACATACGAAAACGCCAGCGCCACTCCCGTCACCACCTGCACGATGAACGCCAGCATCGTGGCGCTGCCGAACACGTACCACCATTTCGAGTCCCGCGGCACCAGGTGCTTCATCGCCGGCCCCATCAGGTCGGAGATCCCGATCCGGTCGTCCACCCATTTCCATACAGCCATCGCCAGCCGCTTCATAGCGTCGTGGTGATCGGGATCGCCGCCGAGAGAAGCTGCACCTCGTCCCCGTTGATCCGCACGTCATACCGGATCAGCGGTCGCGGCGGCGGCCCCGCCGCCACCGTCCCATCCTTGTAATAGACGCCCCCGTGGCACGGGCACATGAATAGCTCCGCGTCGGGCAGCCATCGCACGGGGCAGCCCAGGTGCGTGCAATTCACCGAAAACGCGATGAACTCCGTCGCCGAATCACGCCGCAGCCACGCCGCGCTCTTCGCCGTGATCCCCGCCCACGGCAGCGACGACGGATCGGTGAAACTCACGCTCACCGTCTTTCCGATCTCGAACCCATCGACTTTCCCGATATTGATCCACTTCTGCGGCGTCTTCCGGAAAAGCGGCGCCAGCACGAAACCGACCAGCGGCACCCCCAGGACCAGCGCGCAAACGCCCGCTCAGCCCAATGCAGAGCCTTTCGAAAAAATTGCGCCGCGATATCTCCTCGGCCAGCGGCGTCCCCAGTTGGTGAATCTCCATCTGCAACCTGCCGTGCGGCGGATCCGCCTCGGGCTGGCTGCTCTTTTCCGGCTCGATGTTATTTTCGTTCATGGCGAATGTCGGTGATCCAGCCGGCCAGCGCGGCAATGAAGAGCGCGGCGCCAACCGCGAGGACGACCCACGATGTGATCAATCCCCAAAACAAAAACGCCACGCCCATCGCCAGCCCAGCCGGGAAATAGGTCGGACGCGGCAGGCGCTGGGGCGGGAGCGGTTTCCAATTCGGTTTCGGTTCCATGGTATCAGGATGCGCGCATCGCGGTTTCCGCGGGCGCCCCGTACCACCGCGCCAGTTGGACGAATATCGCCCCAAGGTAAATCATGCACATCGGCACCCACATGATCAGCCCGCCCACCTGCTGATCGCGCGCCGGCGCCATGCCCCACGTCCCGACGATCAGTGACGCGATTCCCAGCGGGTCCGCCGGATGGACATAAGCCTTGCAAACGGTGATCGGCGAGAACGTCAGGATGATTCCCATCGCCGTGCATGCCAGGCACGCCGTGAAAAGGTACAACACCCCCTGCAGCGGGTGCATCCGCTGCTGCTCCGCCGGCGCCATCAACTGCCACCAGAACGCCGTCCCCAGCGTCAGCAGTGACACGGTCTGCATCGCCCACACCGAATGCGAAGTCGCCGCCGCGTCGCATAGCGCCGGCACATGCCAGAACCACATCGCCCCGATGCCGCACAGCCAGCACACCGCCGGATTCAGCACCCGCCTCATGCGCGCCGGCAGTTGCACCGTCGGCGGCAGCGAGTGGAGCGCCAGCGCCGGGATCACCAGCAGCAGCAGGATGTGCTGTGTCATGTGCGCGCTGAACAGGTAACCCTGCGCCAGCACCGCCACCGGCGACATCAGCGTCAGCACGAGCACCACCGCCGCCGCGATCATCCACCACGCCCGCCGGCTCCATCCAAACCGCCAGAGATATCCTGCCGGCGCCAGGATCACGCCGGCCATTGCCCACGGGTTCCAGACCCACGCGGAGAAAAGAAATTGCGTCGTATTCATAAAATGCGCGGCAGGATGTAAACCACCGTCAGCACAAAGACCCAGACCACGTCAACGAAGTGCCAGTAAATCGCCACCATCTTCAGCCCCGCAGGCGGCTTGCTCTTGTAATCCCCCGCCAGCGCCAGTCCCCAGCACGATCGTCATCACCAGCAGTCCCACGATCACGTGGATCCCATGGAAACCGGTCAGCGTGAAAAACGTCGATGCAAACAGGTTCGTGTCGATGAACACCCCGCTCTGGAACAGCTTCCAGTACTCCGATCCCTGCCCGCAGATGAACACCGCTCCCAGCAAGATCGTCAGCAGCAGCCACCACGCCATTCCCCGGCTGTTGCCCCGGTGCAGCGCCGTTTCAGAGCGCCAGATCGTGAAGCTGCTCGCAAACAGGCAAAGGCTGAAAAAACCGGTCTTCTCCAGGTCCAGCATCTTCGGTGAAGGTCCCGCCGGTGGCTGCATGTTGAAATAGAGAAACGCCAGCAGCAGCGTGCCGAAGAACACGGCCTCGGTAAACACGAACGTCAACATCGCAGACCTTGTTCTTGTTCGGCATCGCCGCCCCCTCGCTGTCCGGTCCCACGACCGGATCGGGCCGGTCGGGATTCGCGTCGTCCCACAGCGGCCGCCGGCTGCGGATCGGCGGCAGCGCCTCGAAATTCTCCAGCGGCGGCGGCGAGGCCCCCGCCCACTCGAGCGTCCACGCCTGCCACGGATTGTCTCCGGCTGGCGCCCCGCGCGCCAGCGAGTAAACGATATTCCAGACGATCACGAGCGCCCCGGCAGCCATGAAAAACGCGCTCACCGTCGAAACCATGTTCATCCATCCCCAGCCCGGCAGGTCGGGATAAGTGTAAATCCGCCGTCCCATTCCCGCCAGCCCCAGGAAATGCTGGATCATAAACGTCCCGTTGAACCCGATCACCATCAGCCAGAACGACCACCGTCCCAGCCTCTCCGACAGCATCCGCCCGCTCATTTTCGGAAACCAATAATAGATGGCCCCGATCACCGCGAACACGATCGCCCCCACCGCCACGTAATGGAAATGCGCCACCAGGTAATAGCTGTTATGGGTCTGCCAATCCAGCGGCACGATCGCGAGACTCACACCCGTGATGCCGGCGCACAGAAATTGCACCAGGAACGCGATGCAGTAGAGCATCGGAGTCTTCAGCCGGATGCGCCCGCGGTACAGCGTCGCGCTCCAGTTGAGCACCTTCACCCCGGTCGGTATCGCGATTAGCATTGTCGACGCCGGCGAAGAACACATCCATCGGACGCCCCATCCCCACCGTGAACATGTGATGCGCCCACACGCCAAAGCTCAGCAGCGCGATGGCAACCGTTGAGCCCGCCACAAACTCATACCCGAAGATCGGCCTGCGCGTGAATACCGGGATGATCTCCGAAACCATCCCGAACGCCGGCAGCACCAGGATGTACACCTCCGGATGCCCGAATGCCCAAAAGATATGCTGCCAGAGAATCGGCGAACCTCCTTCCGCCGGCAGGAAGAAATGCGCGTTCAGCCTCCGGTCGATCAGCAGCATCACCAGCCCGGCGTTCAGCACCGGCAGCGCCGCCAGCACCAGGAACGAATTGATGAAACTCATCCAGGTAAAGAGCGGCAGCCGCCGCAGCGTCATCCCCGGCGCTCGCAGGCAGAGGACCGTCGCGATAAAGTTGATCGCCGTGCCCACCGATCCGATCCCCAGCACCAGCAGCGATACCGCCCAGTAATCGACTCCGATCTGCGAAGCATACGGCGTTTCGCTCAACGGCGCGTACGCGAACCACCCCACCGCCGGCCCCTGGCCTATCAGCAGGCTGAAATGCAGCAGGATTCCCCCCAGCGGCAGCAGCCAGAAGGAAAACGCGTTCAGCCGCGGGAACGCCATGTCCCGCGCCCCGATCTGCAGCGGCACGAAATAATTCCCCAGCCCGAACACCAGCGGCATCGCCACCAGGAAAATCATCGTCGTGCCGTGCATCGTGAACAGCATGTTGAACGTGTCCGGCGCCACCAGGTGATTGTTCGGCACCGCCAGTTGCAGCCGCATCGTCAGCGCCTCCAGCCCGCCCACGATGAAGAACACCAGCGCCGTGATCAGGTACATGATCCCGATCCGCTTGTGATCCACCGTCGACAGCCACACCAGTTGATGGTGCGCGCGCAGGTCCGGCGTCAGCACCTCTTCAATCACTGCTTCAGCCGGGCCGTTCATTGCAATGTCTCCAGGTAGGCCGCCAGTTCGTTGACCTGGTCTTTCGTGAATTGAAAATTCGGCATTTCCACTCCCGGCTTCACCGCCTGTGGGTTGCTCAGCCACGTCTCCAGGTTGTCGGGCGTGTTATCGAGAATGCCCGCGCCGATCTGCGTGCGGCTCTCCAGGTGCGTCAGGTCCGGGCCCACGCGCGCCGTCGCCGCCGTGCCGTTGATGTCGTGGCAATTCACGCAGCTCATTTGCATGAATAACTGTTCGCCGGCCGCCGCATCGCCGCTCGTGGGCGGCGTCGAGGGCGCCAACTGCGCCTTTTCCCACGCCTCGAAATCCGCCGGCGTTTGCGCAATCACCTTGAATCGCATCCACGCATGCTCGGTCCCGCAAAACTCCGAGCAGCTTCCCAGGTAAGTCCCCGGCGTGTCAGCCTCCAGCCATATATGGTTCGGGTGCCCCGGCACCGTGATCATTTTCCGCGCCAGTCGCGCCACCCAGAATTCGTGCAGCACGTCCGCGCTTTCCAGGTCAATCGACAACTGCTTGCCCGTCGGAATGTGGATTTCGTTCGCTGTCACCACGCCGCTGTTTGGATACTTCGCCTCCCACCACCATTGCCGGCCCGTGATGATCAGGTCGGGACTCGGCGCCGGCGGCGGATCCGCTTCCCCCATCGTCTTGACCGTCAGCGCAAAGAGCGCCACCACGATCAAAAATGGTACGATGGTCCACACCAGTTCCACCGTTTTATTCCCCGCATTCTGCTCGGGATCCGGATCGCCCTCCCGCCACCGGTACTTCATCAGGCTGTACGCGATCAGCCCGGTCACCGAGAAAAAAATCAGCCCGAAGATCGCGATGGCTATCGCCCACAGGTGAACGATCTCCTGTGTGTTCGACGACCCGGGAGTCAGTGATGTCAGAGTGGAGTTCATTCCAGCCACGCTCCGCGGCCCATTCCGCACGCTCTCCCGCTGCTCGTCAATGAATGTTTTCCGCGCATCTGTAACATAACCAATCGCAACCGCGGCGCCGCCCGGTTTGAATTTTACGAGAGCTCGCGCCGCGCCTCAGGCATTGCCTTATTGCCAGATCGGGAAAATGCCCCGGCGCGATTTGTGCTATTCTCTGGCATAAGTGAAATTTCTGATCTTCATCGGCATTAATGTCGGCGGCGCCATCGGCTGGGCTCTCGCGGAGCGCTTCGGCCTCCTGGCCGCTTTCATCGCCAGTGGCATCGGCAGCGCCTTCGGCGTCTATGCCGGTTGGTGGGTCGCCCAGCGCTATCTGTGACATTTCGGTGACGGGGATGGTCCGGCCAGATTTCGCCTGACCCGCTGCATTTCCCGGTATATCCTCTGCCCCGATGAAACCCCTCGCCAAAATCCTCCTTTCCATGAGCCTGCTGACCTTCCTTGGATTCCTTCCCTCGCGCGCCATCGATGTCGGCGCCCCCGCCCCACAGATTACCGCCGTCGATCAGGACGGCAACAACGTCGCCTTCGCCGATATCTACAAGAAAGGCGTCACCCTCGTCTATTTTTACCCAAAGGCCGACACGCCGGGCTGCACCAAGGAGGCATGCAGCCTGCGCGATTCCTTTGACTCCTTGACCGCCCGCGGCCTCCAGATCCTCGGCGTCAGCGAGGACAAAGTGGACGCCCAAAAGAACTTCAAGGCCAAGTACAACCTTCCATTCACCCTCATCGCCGACAACGACGGCGCCGTCGCCAAGGCCTTCGGCGTCCCCACGCTCAAGGGATTCGCCAAGCGCCAGTCCTTCATCGTCCAGGACGGAAAGATCGTCTGGTCCGACCTCAACGCCTCGACCTCCGCGCAGGCCGCAGACGTTGGCAAGGCGCTCGACACATTGGGCGTCAAGTAATCACGCCCGCCGCGCATCTCCCCGGCGGCTTCGTGCGATGAATCGTCTCCCGCTCCTGCTCCCGGCGCTGGCGCTCTTTCTCGCCTCTGCCGCCGCGCTCGCCCAGGACGCGCAGTACGATCTCGGCATCCCCGAGTTGCGCGCCCTCGACCCCACGCTCACCGGCTCCGGCGTCGCCGTCATCCAGGCCGAGGCCCAGGCCACCGGCAACAACGATTGGGAAGTCGATCCCGCCTCCGTCGGCCAGCCCGCCGATAAGTTCATCTACATCGACTCGAGCGGCACCGCGACCACTTACCCAAACGACATCGGCGTCTCCTCCAATCATGCCCATTACGTCGCCGACAATTTCTACGGCGACGTTAATACCGCCGATCCCGAAGGCATCGCCCCTGGAGTAAGTCAAATCTATAACTACGAGGCCGATTACTTCTATGATGACATCATCGATCCCGCAACTTCTCCGCTTCCCGCGGAGATAGTCAACCAGAGCTTCATCGCCGTCACCGACACCGGCACCCAGTCCCTCATCGAGCAGGCTTACGATAACTACGCCGACTTATACGGCACCCTCTTCATTTCCGGCGCCGGCAACGGCGGCCTTGTCTCCGCCCCAGCCTCCGCTTACAACGGCATCGCGGTCGGCTCCGCCAACAATGGCAGCGACACCAGCTCCGGCACTTACGATGGCCGCTCAAAGCCCGACATCGTCGCCGTCAGCGACAACCCCGCCGGCGACACCAGTTACACCACCCCTCTCGTCGCCGGCGCCGCCGCCATTCTCCTGCAGGCCGCCCAGCGCGGCGATGCCGGCTCCAGCCCCCAGGTGGAAACCGACGCCTCCGACGCCCGCGTGCTCAAGGCCCTCCTTCTCAACGGCGCCACCAAGCCCGCCGGCTGGAAGAGCACCGTCTCATCCAGCAATTACAACACCACTCCCCTCGATCCCATCACCGGCGCCGGCATCCTCAACGTCTATAACTCCTATCTCAACCTCATAGCCGGCCAGCACACGTTTTCCACCTCGACCTCCGGTCCCGTCGGATATGTCACCTCCGGCTCCGCCGAGCCCCTCGAAGGCTGGGACCTCAACACCCTCACCAACACCTTCTCCGACGGCGGCTACATCGACCAATCGAACCATTACCTCTTCGACCTCAGCGCCGGCGCCGCCCCGGATTTCACCCTCACCGCCACCCTCATCTGGTGGCGCGAATTGGACCAGACCGCCATCAACAATTTCTTCCTCTACCTCTTCAATACCGACACCGGCCAGACCATCGCCTGCAGCATCAGCACCGTTGACAACGTGCAGGAACTTTACTGCCCCGACCTGCCTCCCGGCGAATACGACCTCGACGTCGTGAAGGACGGCGGCGCTCCCATCGACAGCGGCTCCGGCACTGTCGTAAGCGCCCAGGACACATATGCCCTCGCGTTCAATTTCGCCCCCGTTCCAGAGCCTTCCGCCGCCCTCCTTTTGCTCCCCGGCCTCGCCGTTTTTTCGATTTCTTATCGCCGAAAGTTGCGGCCCGGAAAAACCGGCGTAATTTAAACTTGGGCCCGGCGGGGACATGAACCCGCTGATGCCCGTTTGGTTGGGTTGAGGGGCTGTCTCCACACGAGACAGCCCCATTTTTTTGTCATCCGAGTGCACTTTCGCTTCAATTTCTCGCGCAAGCGACCGCCGAGGCGGCGGCGGGGAAAAGTGGAGGTCGGCGGGTGGGCGAGCGGGCGGGGTTTTCAGGGGACGAAGTCCCTTGAGTGGGGCCCGGGGCGAAGCCCCGCCTTCAAAAAACAAGCACGGCGGCTCAAATATTTCCCATCAAACCGGCCCGTAAAAAACGAGTCCGCGCCCCGCTCCCAAACAGCCGCCGTGCCCGCATCGAAAAGCGCAGCGCATTTCGATGCCCATATTCCTCTGCCTTCCGATAGAAACCACTCTTGGCCAGGCATAGCCCAGCGCCCCCCCTTGGGCGGGCGTAGCGAAGCGAAGCCCCCAACTTCCGCTTGCACTTGCTCTTCCCCTTTCCCGAAACTCCCCCTCCGCCATCCCGCCGATGTTCCTCGCCTATTATCTCAACACCCTCAGCCCCTTCATCTGGGAGATCACGCCCGGCTTCGGCCCCCGATGGTACGGCCTCGCCTATGTCATGGCATTCCTCGTCGGCTACGTCGTTTACCGCCGGCTCTCCCAGCGCGGCTACTCCGCCTTGCCCCCGGAGCGCGCCGGCGATTTCATTACCTGGGCCGCCTTCGGCGTCCTCATCGGTGGCCGGCTCGGCAGCATGATCCTTTACGGCTGGCAGCAATGGATTCACGACCCCCTCATGATCTTCAAAGTCTGGCAGGGTGGCATGTCCAGCCATGGCGGCATCCTCGGCGTCACCGCCGCCACCTGGCTCTTTGCCCGGCGCTACCGCGTCTCCTGGACCGGCATCGGCGACAGCCTTTGCGTCGTCGCCCCCATAGGCCTCTTCTTCGGGCGCATCGCCAATTTCATCAACGGCGAGCTCTACGGCCGCGCCGCCCCCGGCGTCAGTTGGGCCATGCAATTCCCCAAGGAACTCCTCGAGAACTCCACGCTGGCCGACCGCGCCGGCGCCCTCCTCGCCCAAAACCCCGCCGTCCTCGCCTTTGCCGGCAAAATGACCTTCCCCGAGGCCATCATCGCCGCCGCCCCTCACAGCGAGCAGGTCCGCCAGGTCCTGCGCGGCATTCTCACCCCCCGCTACCCCTCGCAATTGATCGAGGCCGCCCTCGAGGGCGTCGTCCTCTTCTGCGCCCTCTGGCTCCTGCGCACCCGCGTCAGGGCCCCGCGCGGCGCCATCACCGGCGCATTTTTCATCCTCTACGCCCTGCTCCGCATCGCCGGCGAGCAATTCCGCGAACCCGGCAACGATTCCCCCTTCGCCTTCGCCTTCGGTTTCCTCACCTACGGCCAATTGCTCTCCCTCTTCCTCATCCTCATCGGCGCCTGCTTCCTCATCGCCGCGTATCGCCACCCCCGCTACGAGCGCGCCTTCCAGCCGAAGAAATAACTCTTGTGCCTACACTTTAACCTTCACTTGAACTCCTCCCTCACCCAGCCCTTTCTTCGGGAAATCCATAACCGCACCCCCCCGCGTTCCATCCGTGCAATCCGCCAAATCCGTGATTTAATTCCCTATCGGCCCGTAGCCTGGAGGGGTGGCAGAGCGGTCGAATGCGCCGGTCTTGAAAACCGGAATGCCGCAAGGCATCGTGGGTTCGAATCCCACCCCCTCCGCTCCCCACTCAAACTTACCCCTTGAACCTGAACCTGAACTTGAACTTGAACCTGAACTTGAACTTGAACCTGAACTTGAACTTGAACTTGAACTTGAACTTGAACCCGAACCCGAACCCGAACCTGAACCCGAACCCGAACCCGAACTTGAACTTGAACCTCTCCGTGGGGTGAGAACATCGTTCAAGCCGAGGGCCGAAGGCGCCCCGAGACAGACAAACGCGAAGCGTTGCCCGAAGGGCCGAGGAGGCGGAAAGGGACCCGTGGAGGCCGGTGGTTGGGCGAGCCGAGCCGGCCGGCCCTGAGCCCGTCGAACGGCGCCAAAGGCCCTGAGCCTGTCGAACGGGTCAATCCCACCCCCTCCGCCATCATCCGCGCGCCAGCATGTACCTGCACCTACTCTTTCACATTCACATGAACCCGCAGTTGCCCCCCGGAAACCACGGCCACAGAATTTGCTAAGCTGCTCCAAACTTGTCCGCACTTGTTCCCCCTGCAAAGACGAAACTCCGCGGCGCCAACACCGCCACACTGCCCAACCTCTGGTGCTCTACCGAAGTCCAACCCGAACGGCCCTGCATGTTCCCGGGGATGCGGGCAGCAGGCGCTATTGCCAAAGCGATGAAGCCCGGCTACCGGTGCTGCATGCAGGTCGAAAAACTGAAATATGTCATTTGGGCAAAAGAACTCGATCGTGCCGTGCGATTCTATCAGGAAGTTTTCGACGCACAGATCCTGCGCCAGTCGGATGTCATGGCCGAGCTCGCGATTGCCGGGTCGCTCCTATGCATCCATGGCGGCGGTGAAGGCAAACGAACGTGGACTGGATTGAGTTTTCAGGTCAGCGATCTCATTGCAGCCTGCGATCTCCTGAGCAAAGCCGGAGGTCGCGTATTGCGAGAACCGGAGGACACTCCGGAAGAACCCGCGCATCTTGCCATGTGCGCAGACCCCGAGGGCAACGAGATCATGCTGACCCGCCAAAGGCGGAATTAGCCGTGGCGACTCCATCAATCGGCGTCAGCGCAGGCCGCTAGAGCACTTTCGCTTCATTTTGTCGCGTCAGCGACCGCCGAGGCGGCGGCGGGGAAAAGTGGAGGTCGGCGGGTGGGCGAGCGGGCGGGGTTTTCAGGGGACGAAGTCCCTTGAGTGGGGCCCGGGGCGACGCCCCGCCTTCAAAAAAAGGGCACGGCGGCCTAAAAGAATCCCCTTCAATCCGGCCCCGTAAAAATGAATCCGCCCGCCGCCGCCAAACAGCCGCCGTGCTGCATCGAAAAGCGAAGCGCCTTTCGAGGCCCATATTCCTCCGCTTCCGTCCAAAACCCGGCAAATTAAATAGAAACCGCCGCTAATCGGGTACCAAACGGGCAGAAACGGGTCTAATTGGGTATTTTTCAACGGCAGACGCCAAATGTCGTCCCAACGCCGTTCTGCCATTTACAAATGGGTTTTACCAATCCATAATGCCATTATGACGACTCGAATTACAATCGACGGCGCCGGCCGCGTCGTGATTCCCAAACCCTTGCGCGATGAACTCGACCTCGCCCCGGGCGACACGCTGGAACTTCAGACTGCCGGTCAGAGCATCACTTTGCGCCCGGCTCGCGCAGCGGTTCCGCTCACCAAGGAAAAGGGCGTCTGGGTCTTTCGCACCGGCCAGCCCATTGATGCTCCGGCGATCGACGATGTTCTGGATCGCATTCGCGCTGAGCGTGACCGGCAAAACCTCGGTGCGAAGCATTGAAAGCCTTCCTTGATACCTCGGTATTGGTGGCCGTCTTTTACGGCGATCACGTTCACCACGCTGCCAGCCTCAACCTCTTTGCCCGGCTTCACAAAAAGGACGGCTCCTGCGCGGCGCACACTCTCTTCGAGGTCTATTCGGTCCTCACCCGAATGCCGGGAAAACACCGCATCGGCAGCGAACAAGCCATGCTCTTCATCAAAAATATCCGCGACCGTCTCACCCTCGTGGCCCTGACTGCGCAGGAACACGCCGATTCGCTGCAAACCTTCGCCGAATCAGGCATCGTTGGCGGCGCAATTTATGATGCGCTGGTGGCGGCCTGCGCCCTTAAATCCCGGGCAGCGACCCTCTATACCTGGAATATCGGGCACTTTGCACAACTTGGCCCAAAGATCGCACCCCTATTGCAATCCCCACGGTAACGGATAGGTGGACGACCCCATTAGCCTTTCAAGTTGAAGCATAGCCGCTGGCGCCTCATCCGCGCGCCACCGCGTACTTACTCTTTAACATGTGAACCCGCCCTTGCCTCCCGCAATCCACGGCCACAGTATTTCTTAAACTGCTTCAACCTGTCGCACCGATCCCAAGGGCCGGAGGCCCGGCATAAGCCAGCCTGGGTCGAAGCGATCCCGCGAATGCGGGGGCGCGCAGGCCCAGGTCACCATCACCAGAGCGCCAAGCGCCAACGGCGCGAGCCAATCGCGACAAAATCAACCGCCGCCTTCCGCCTCTCGGCTGATCAACGAAGAATGCCTTGAATTGCCGTCGGCGAACAGAGACGTGTTCCCTAGACTATTCGGTCCTGCCCTGCTAGACGCACCTTAATCGGGTATCAAATGGGCAGAAACGGGTATAAATGGATATCTCTCGCTGCCTTTGGGCGATCAAATCCTGGAACTTGGAAAGACACGCGGCGAAATCACAATCAAAGACATCGAGACGGCCACCGGCGCCAACCGCAACACGATGAAGCTGCACATCAGGAAACTCACCGGGCAGCAATACTTGCAGCAGATGGGTAAGGGCAGAGGAGCCCGTTACGCCGTAAAATAGGCGCCTTGCAAAGGCAATCATGTCAGATGGCATGGGTCGTGTAGCGCCGGGGTCAGCCCGGCGCTACACAACATGAAAACAAACGAAGAGAATATCGAAGAAAACAGTGGATCAATCAAGATCGCGATCGACATGCACCTGAGGAGCTACTCGGTGGCGCGGCAGATCGGTTACCAGGCGCCGCAGCCGGGCGGCTCACTCCGCCGTGAAAGGTGGCGTGTATTCGGTTTCCTCAACAATTCGCAGCGCCAAGGGTTTCGATATTTTGTGATTTGGATATGCTGCTAGGACGAGGGATGGCACGAATCGTTGCGTAATGTCGGAACAGGTGTAGCCGTACTCCCGCTTTTTGCTTTCACCCATCGCCTCAGCAATCTCGGCAATATCGCCTGGGGTAAGACCGGAACCCGCCAATCGATCCTTTATGAGTTTCACTCTCAATTCAAGATTTGGCCGTTTGAACTCGAATACCGCCGCCGCCCTACGACGAACTGCCGGATCGAGGGCTGCGAGCCGATTCGAGCACATGATAATCAGGCCAGCCAGCCGACTTTGTGCGATGTCATCTATCCCGCGGATCAAGGCATTGACCCCAGCGCGATCCTCGTGATGCATTTGCGCAAGCTCACGCGACTGCGCGATCGCGTCCGCTTCGTCAATTAGCAGAATTGCGGCACCAGTCGGCTTCTTTCCATGCGCCGGAAGTTTTGGGCATTTCGTGCGGAATATCCGGATTGCATCGGAGATAAGGGTCGTCATTTCTCCCACATGCCCGGTCCCGCGAGCGCGAAGGCTCAGGCTATAGAGTTCAACATCGATGCCCGTTGTCCGCGCCAAGCAATCTCCGAAATTCATCGCCAGTTCCGTTTTCCCCGTGCCTACATCCCCGGCAAAAATGAAGAGCGGTGGCCGTTTCAGCAGGAGGTCGAGCGCAACGATTCGGCTTCCATGCTTGTCCTTGCTCCACTTCTCCAACAGGTCCGGGCGCAGCATGGCCTCGGCCTCCTTCTCCAGCCGCTCCTTCGTCGCCTCCAAGCCCACTAAACTCTGGTAGCGCTCGCGGGCATCCGGGTCGGGGAAATTGATGACCGTCTCAAATAATCCATCACTCATATTAGGTTCCGAAGCGTTTGAAAGTTTGCCGGGGCATGGCTACCCCGCTTGCTGAGTAGCACAGATCACTCACCCATACGCCCAAGGACGACCCATAATCGGGCCGGCCCTCCCGGTGGATGGGCAAGCCATCCTCGATTGCCTTCCGCCCTTCCGGCGTCAGCTTATACCACGCAGATGAATGGCAGAGGCGGTTGCGCATGGTCGCGCCGGAAATGTCAACACCCGCCAAGATTCGCCCTGGCCGGTCGTCAGCGATGAGGTCACCGGAAGTATTGACCGTATAGCGCCAGGTGAGGACGCGCTCATTATCGGCAATCCTAACATAGCCGAACTCGTAGCTGGCAACGTACCCATCGCGCAGCAATATAGCCAACTCGGTCCCATAGTTGTTGATTTCGGCGTCGCTGGGCTCCCCGTAAAGCTGCTGGCAGCGGCGCATGTCCGCTGTCACTTTTGATGCTAAATATTTCGCCTGAGTCAGCGTGAAGGATTCGGCGACAGTGCGGGTCATCGTAAAACTCATATTTTTTTAAGCGTTGAAGCTGCCCCCCATCAGTTCTTGCCAGCACTCCAGGGCTTCCCTTTTGGTCTGGCAGGTCTTAGCGTAACTCAAGGCATCGAGCGCCTTTTCCGATAGATCGACCAGCTTCCCGCGCGCCGCCTCGCTCATATCAGATGCTACATTATTCTCGGGATTGACCGGATCAAAAATCTCCACCGTACCCACGCTTTGCTTCGGCAATTTGCTCGCCGGGTAGTAATCCGTGAATGAAATCCGCTCTTTCAGGCCGCTCTTCTGAATATACAGGAAGAAGTGCTCAAGTCCCTCGTGGTAGTCCGAAAAAATTCTCCCGGCGTCGGAAACCTTCGCCAGTATAAGACTCGAGGATGAAGGAGCGAATCGACACCGAGCCGTCCTCGCGCTCCCGCTGCCTCGCCCACCATTTCACCAGCCGCGCTGTCTGCGCGAAATGCGTCGGCTGCTTGTCCTTCCGATTCCGTATAAAGTCCAGGTGCTGGGGGATACTGGTGAGGATCTTCTGGCCGCTGAACCGGTCCCACAGATATCCTTTCCAATCGGGGTCCCCCAAGTAGTAAATCGGAACCACATCGACGTCGATTCCGGTCCCACTGAATGAAATGACGACGGCGGGACCATCCACGCGGATATTCTCCGGCGCGATTTGCCAATATGTCTTCCGCAACTTTTCCACGAGCCAGTTCAGCAGGTCGCCTAACTCCTGCGGCGCCGATTCCCCTTCCACATACAGGGCGACATCCACGTCATTGATCGTGCGCAGTGCCGTTCCCTTTGCCAGACTTCCCGACAAAAGCATCTTCACCAGACCAATGTCAGGGTGCTCGCTGATGTATCGGTCCAGGTTCTCCCGCAGATTATTCACCTGTTCACGATACTCCTGCGCCCGCTCGCGCTTAAGGTTCACCTTGTCTTCGGCAAACTGGACGATGTCGCTCTGCGTGATTTCCGCAGTTAAAAAATCAAACGTTTCTGTTGTCATGCTTTACAGGTCCTCAACTTCCAATCTTCGTTCATCGAATTCTGATGCAGCCTCCACATCCGTGTGGGGATCAGCGCGGCTGATGCTCGCGCGATCTGGTACTCGGACAAGAGCCGCTGCACCTCGATTCCATCGGGCTCGCCTCCCGCCAGCAATTTGCACGCTTCGGAGTCGATGTCTTTCGCCTTGTGGCTCAATTTTGCGAATCCCACCCAGGACCGCACCGCCCCAACCGAAATCAGAAAAGTAAACGTGGCCGCCACGCTTTTGGCGGCAGCAAATCCCGCAAACGTCCCCGGCAGCGAGCTCGATGACCACAGGAGCAAGGAAATCGCCACGGTCATGGAAATCATCACCGTGGCTCCCACCCACATCATGCAGCGGTTCGCCAGATGCTTCGTATACCAGGAACTCTCGCACAGGTTCTCGAGCGCTCGGCGAGGTCCGTAGGGTTCGGTGCTCGCATAGGTTATCCCAAGCTTCAAAAGCCGGTCCATTTCCGGAGAGAGTTCATTCTGAAGACTCTGCCGCAGATCCGCCAACTGCGCTGTTGACGGCTTGAGGCCGAACCCGACGACGTATTCATGCTGACGCTTCGCTGCTTCCGCCATCCCTTTATAATTAGAGGCCCGCCGAGCAATTTCGGCCCCGATCAAGGCCAAGGGGACGGCAACCCAAGGGTAGGAGAGCGTTACGGCCGGCCAGAAAATCGCGACCACGCCTGCGCCGAATAATAGGATTTGCAGGCAGAGCCCGACGCCGGCCCACGTTTTTGCCCGGTCATACGCCCGATTGACCAGTGTTCCCAAAACGTCCAGGGCCAGCCCCGAAGGCTCGCCGGGGAGAGTCTTGGTGCCTTGCGGCGTCTGAGTCTGGTCGGTGTTGGTATTCACGGATTGGCGAAAGTGCGGGCAGGAAAACAATTTCCTCGGGGTCTGTCAAGTAGGCTTTTCGTACGCCGTTTCAATGTCCGATATGCAAACGTGCAAAGTTTTGCTTGCACTTTGTGAAAAATTTCACAAAGTTAAGGGTGCTTGAGGGATCCAGCCCAGCAGACCTTTTACAAAGCGTTGGGCGCTCGAATACGAGAGATTCGGGCCGGCAGGTTGTCTCAAGAGCAACTTGCCGAGGCCGCCAATCTCAGCCGAACCTCGATCGTCAACATCGAGTCCGGTCGCCAGAAGCTCCTCGTTTACAATCTCTTCCAGATTTCCAAAGCTCTCAGTATTCTCCCAAATGAGCTCCTCGCCCCTCTCCAACCCTCCCCCTCCGACATCCCAGCAATCGACGCCGCCAACGACGCCGCTGCCTGGGTAAACCGGAGCGTCAGAAAAGCCATCCGATCCCAAGCCCCTCCTCCATGATCCGACGGAAACTCATTTCCGATACCGTTACCTCGCTCCTTAACGCAGCCGGCATCACCCAGCCGGCGGTGAACATCAAAAAGCTCGCCGAAGCACAAGGCGTCATCGTCGTAGAAGACCCCAATGACGAACAAACGTCCGGATTTTTATTCCGGGCTGTCGGCTCGCCCCCGATTATTGGCGTCAATGCGAACCACCCGCCAACTCGCAAACGTTTCACGATCGCACATGAACTAGCTCACCTTCTCTTACACATACGAACGGGTGTTCATGTCGATTATGCCATCGTTAAAATGCGTGATGCGCGGGCCAGTGAGGGGACAGACGAAGAGGAAATGGAGGCGAATAGATTCGCCGCTGAAGTCTTAATGCCCCGTCGTTTTCTGGAGGCCGACTTAGCTGCCCTTGGCCACATTTTCGCAGATGATGAAAGAGCTATCGCTTCACTTGCGAAAAAGTACGGCGTGAGCCCACAAGCGATGGCTATTCGGCTCAGTTCCTTAAACCTCGTTTGGATGTGAACAGGAATTGCGATTCAATCTTCCTGGCCGGTCTGCGCTAGGCGGTCGGCAAAGTCATCGGCCTTGCGGCGGAGTAGAGCGGCGGGCCAGCGGGGCGAAGCGAAGAGGAAAAGCCGAGGGCCTCGCGCCGCGCTACCATGCCGTCACCCGTTCACGGAATTCTTTCCCCAGAGCATCACATACCGCGAAACACAGGAGATTGGCCCCGAATTAAAATCGCGCTCCAATCGCAACAACCCGCGCTCAAATGCCTCCTGGGAAATCAGTTGAAGACTCGAAAACACTTTTGCACGGTAGGGCTCGATGTCCGCAAGCTCCTGCCGAAATTCAACCTCAACCTCCGCAATATCCGAAAATCCGGCGGCGCGAAGTTCCGTGCCCAGCGTGACAATGCTCGGATAACGCGCCAACTCCGCTTCGACCGTCTCCGGGAAATAAGTCGAGAGCGGTTCGCGAGCCCGGATGATCTCCGGCGAATCCGTTACCAGGCACAGCGCCCCGTTTACCCGCAAAACACGGCGGCATTCCGCAAAGGCTCGCGGACGGTCGGCAATGTGGTGAGCAACGTCCACGGCAAACACAAGGTCGAACTGATCGGAGGGAAGAGCCATGCTCTCCGCCGCCGCGCACGAGAACTCCGCTTCCGGGCAACTCTTCCGAGCCTCGGCCAGCATCGCTTCGGAGGGATCAATGCCCCAGCACTGGCAGGCAGTTGCTTCGTCGAGCGCCGCCAGATAATTGCCCGTACCGCAGCCTATCTCGAGCACCGAAGAAGCCGGACCAAGCCCCGCCCTCGAGACAAGCCCCTCCAACACCCCAGGGTGAATCCGCCGATGCCGCGCATAATCCGGCGCGATCGTCTGATAGTAAGGTTTCATTCCGGTCCCATGCCGCAACGGCACTTGCCTAATGCGGACTTGCGCTTCGTAAATAGAAGCCGCCCTCGAAGGTTTTAAAGTCGAAGAAGTAAACCCGCGCACCTTCAAACGAGACGAGAAGGCTGTTCATGATCGAGAAATTGGCGTCATCCTTTGGGGCGGAATAAACCTTCCCATCCAGCACATAGGAGATTTGTTTTACCTGAGCCTCTTGCCCAATCCAATGAGAGCCGTCGGGCAGGATCAGCTCATTGTTTTGAGAGGAAGTAACGACGTAAGTTCTCGGCCCCACAATTCCCAAGCCACCCTTTTTAACGCATTGGTTCTCCTCCATGAGTTTTCGCGCGGTTGTCAGGATGTCTGTATTACTCGGAGGCTGGGCGGATTGATCACTCGCCCTCACTTCGGCCAGTAGGCAGGAAATGGTAATACCCACGAAAAATAATTGAGCCAGCCTGGCCCGATAGTCTGTTAGCATAGGCTTCCCCTCATGGATTCGTTCGGATCGTTGGCCATGGTGCGAAGAATAGAGACCACGCAGGTGCAGGTCGAGCGCAAGAAAATCAGGGTCGATACCCGTGGCGCGCACCTGCCAGGTTTGGGCAGGGAGCGGGGACGTTTGACCTGCGAAAGAGCCACCGCAGCCATTTTGCTGCCTGAGCTAAAGGCCGCGTGGAGGGCATCCGGCCATGAGAACTCTCGATCAAACTCCCGGTTGCGGGTTCTTGCCGATTGCGCCAAACAGTGACTGATTACGCTGGCGCAGCATGAGAAATCTGTCGAAATACATCCGGAAAAAGGCAAACCTCCTCCCACCCCCTCCGCCAGCCGCTCGAACGGTTCCCGGCGGCCCGGCCCGGAGGGATTTTCCCTCTCCGTGAAAATCTGGCAAAAGATCGTCCCGGGCTTCGGCCTGGCGCTGGTGATGCTGGCGATGGTGGCCATTGTCACCAGCCGCTCGAACCGCGCCCTCAAGGAAAGCGCCGAGTGGGCCACCGAGCGCCGCGGCTTTCTCGATATGCTCGATGCCTTCGAGCTCCACCTCTCGGAGGTCGACAGCGCCGCGCGCGGTTACCTCCTCGCGTCAAACGAACAATACCTGCCCGCTTACGACCAGGCCCGCGAGCAATTGGTCCAGGACATGAAGGGCATCGAGGCGGCAATCGCCGGGGATCAATACGAAGAGCCCAGCGTCCATGATTACGAAGCCGGCCTCGTCTCGCAGTTGCGCCCGCTCCTTTCCCAGAAAATCGCCATCCTCAAGGCCGTCATCGCCGCCCGCCAGGAACAGGGCCTCGACAACGCCGCCCTCATGCTCAGCAACGGTCAGGACGAACAGGTTTCCAATTCCATGCGCAACCTCCTCCTCCAGTTGCGCGGCAGCGAGCAGTTGCGGCTCAAGACCCGCTCGAATCTCTCCGACGACATCGGCCGCTGGTCGAACGCTGTCGTCTTCATGGCCATTGTCCTCAGCGCCATGATCCTCACCCTGGCCGCCGTGGCCATCCTGCGCGACATCGCCGTGCGCCGCCGCGCCGAGGAAGCTCTCGCCGAGGAGCACAACCTCCTGCGCAGCGTCATGGACGCCATGCCCGAACTGGTCTTCGTCACCGACCGTGCTGGGCGCTTCATCATCGACAACATTTCCCACCGCCGTTTCCTCGGCATGAGGAATTCGGGCGACGTGGAAGGGAAGACCCCCGCCGATTTTTTCCCCCACTCCATCGCCGCCGAGATGTTGAAGGACAACGAGTCCATCATGGAAACCGGCGAGCCGGTCCTCAATCACGAGGAACTGGTCATCCGGGCCGATGGTCAGACGGTCTGGCTGGCCACCACCAAGGTCCCCCTCAACGATGTCGAAGGCGCCTGCGTCGGCCTGGTCGGCGTCAGCAGCGATATCTCGATCCGCAAGGAAGCCGAGGAACGCCTGCGCCTCGCCGCCGAGCAGTTGCGCCGCAGCAACATGGACCTCCAGGATTTCGCCTCGATCGCCTCCCACGACCTCCAGGAACCCCTGCGCAAAATCCAGGCCTTCGGCGACCGGCTCAAGATGAAATGCTCGGCCGGCCTCGGCGAAAGCGGGCGCGATTACCTGGAGCGGATGCAGGATGCCGCCCGCCGCATGCAAATCCTTCTGCACGATCTGCTTACGCTTTCGCGCGTGACCAGCAAGGCCCAGCCCTTCCAAGCCGTCGATTTGCGAAGGGTCATCGAGCAGGTCGTCTCGAACCTCGAAGTCCGGATCGAGCAGACCGGCGCGAAAGTCGAAATCGGCAAGCTTCCCGTCATCGAGGCCGACGAGGGCCAGATGCTCCAGTTGTTCCAGAACCTCATTTCCAACGCCATCAAGTTCCAGCGCGACGGCACCCAGCCCCGCGTCGGCATTTCCGCAAAGACGCTCGACAACGCCGAATCGCTTGCCGGCTCGATGCCCGGGGACGAAATCTCCCAGATCATGGTCGCGGACAACGGCATCGGGTTCGACGAGACTTACCTCGACCGCATTTTTCAGGTTTTCCAGAGACTCCACTCCCGCAGCGAGTACGAAGGAACCGGCATCGGGCTGGCCGTTTGCCGCAAGATTGCCGACCGTCACGGCGGCACAATCACGGCCAAAAGTGCCGAGGGCCAGGGGGCTACATTTATCGTGACATTACCTGTGAAACAACGCATGAGTGACTCCAATGAAGAAGCACGGTGAACCCATAACCATCCTCATGGCGGACGACGATGCCGACGACCGCCGACTTACCCGAGATGCGTTGGAGGAGAGCCGCCTGGCGAACGATTTGCGTTTCGTCGAGAATGGCGAGGAATTGCTCGATTACCTGCGCAACAAGGGCAAATACTCCGATCCCGAAGAGGCCCCCCGGCCGGGACTGATCCTTTTGGATTTGAACATGCCCCGCAAGGACGGGCGCACGGCCCTGAAGGAGATGAAGTCCGACCCCGATCTTCGACAAATCCCTGTGACTGTGCTGACTACGTCGAAGGCGGACGAGGACATTTTCCGTTCGTACGACCTGGGGGTGAACTCTTATATCGTCAAGCCAGTGACGTTCGAGGCGCTGGTGGATATCCTCCAGACGCTCGAAAGGTACTGGTTCGAGATCGTCGAATTGCCGCCGGAAGCGCTGCCAAAACGCAGCGAATAATACGCGTTTTATACGCGGTTTTTGCGCGAAAACGCGCGTTTTTCTAGTTCGCGGGCGTCGAGTGGTGTCTGCTCTTGTGGGCAGGTGAGGGGCTCGGCGTTGGAGTCGGCGTGGATTCGCCGGGACCCCAGTTATCGGTCCGGAACGGCGCGGCGGGCAGGTCCTCCTTGTTGACCAGGGTGCATTCCGGGTAATCGGCCCATGCGTAGCGCACGGCCACCGGATTGGGGACCTCCTTGCTTTGGACGATGACCTGGCTGCCGTGGATTTCGGCGCCGGCCCATACGAATTTGCGGTCATCCCCGGCAATCTGGAACCCCTTCAGCGGGGGGCCGTTGCGCTCCGCCAAACCATCCGCGTGCGTGAAGGAGATGGTGGCCTTGCCGTCGGCGATCTTCATTCCTGAATAGACCGGGCCGGAGTCGACGACTTCCGGCTTGTCGTAAACCATGTTCTCGGCGATCAGCGCGAGGCGGTGGGCGACATCCTGCTTGTCGGGCGGATGCATGTTGTTGACCTCGCCGATATCGACGGTCACGGCCATGCCGGTTTTGGGGAGGGTGAGGGCCATGGCCTGGGCCTCGCGCAAGTCGGCCCAGCGGCTTTCGACCGGCTGGGGATGCGGGGCGAGGAAGGTCGAGAGTTGGGCGTAAAGGAAGGGGAAATCGCCTTCATTCCAGGCCTTGCGCCAGGATTCGATCATGGCCGGGAAGAGCTTGCGATAAACCAGCGGCTCGTAGGTGTTCGATTCGCCCTGGTACCAGAGGACGCCGCGAATGCCGAAGCGGGTCAAAGGGGCGATCATGCCATTGTAGGCGCCGGCGGGCTGGCGCGGCCCCTGCGGCTCGGCGGGCGGCACCGGCGCTGGGGGTGCGGGTGAACCGGAGACCTTGGCGGCGTCGGCCGCGGTTTTCCAGGCGAGCAGCTTCGACTGGTAGGCGGCCTGGGCCTGCGGGTAATCGGCGGCGAGCTTGTTGTAGCGGTCCAGGGCGGCGTGAAAATCGGGATCCTTCCGGAGGACATCGAGGGGCGTCCAGGATTCCGCCGGCGCGCCGGCCCAGGTGGTTTGGATCAGGCCGATCGGGACGCGCATCGAGCGATTCAATTCGCGGGCAAAAAAGAAGGCGACGGCGGAGAAATTCTTCGCGGTGTCAGGATCGCAAACGACCCAGGCGCCGTCGCACTCGGCGCGGGGCTGGTCGGCGGCGTTGTGCCAGACGTTGAAGACGCGGACCATGGGGAGATCGCCGTCGGAGGCTTCCTCGAGGCCGTTGCGGGCTTCGTCCACCTTGAATTCCATGTTCGATTCGCCCGCGCAGACCCAGACCTCGCCAATGGCGATGTTGCGGACGATGAGGCTGTTCTTGCCGTAGACCGTCATGTCGTACGGGCCGCCGGACTTGATCGGGTCGAGCCTGACCGACCAATTGCCATCCTTGCCGGCATTGACCTGCGCGGTATCGGGCCCGAGCTGGACCGTCACGGTTTCATTGGGGTCGGCCTTGCCCCAAACGTCGATCTTCTGCCGCTGCTGGATGACCATGTTGTCGCCGAAGATGGAGGGCAGGGAGACATCGGCCCGGCAGGGCGCGGCGCAAAGGGCGAGCGCAAGGGCAAGGGGGAAAAGGTGTTTCATCAACCCCCAAAGAAGGAACACCACCGGGGCTCTAGGTCAAGGCAGCGGCGAGTCCCAGGTCTGGAGAAGGCGCTTTTTGCAGCCGGTGGCCTCTTGGCGGGCGCTGGTTCGCGAGCCATCCGGGTGGTCTGGGTGGCGAATGGAGGATCGACAATGTGCGGGCTTAGGGGCTTAGGAGGGCAGTGCCATTCTCCAAATCCTTAAACGGCTGCGAGCCGGGGCCGGACCCAGGCCAGCCCTTGCCCTTGTCAAAATATGTTGACTGACCCCATTCTCCCTTGTCAAAATATGTTGACTGACCCCATTCTCCCCTGGTATTGGGCGAAGAACGCGGTGATATGGACGCGGTTTACCGGACGGGTGGGAAGAGGCAATTGAGGTGCCTACCAGCAAGCGTGCGATAGGCGGAGAAATCGCGACGATCTACCGTCAAGATTTCCGAATGAAGCGTAAGGTCCGCCATGGCGACGATGCAGGCGTCCGTAAAGTCAGGTCTGAGATCGCAGAACTTTCTGAGCCAGAGTTGCAGGTATCGCGCATGCAGCCCGATGTCGAAATCCGCGATCAAATCGCCGTCCAGGATCATTTGCAGAAGTGGCTCGGCAGTTCGCATCAAGTGAGCCGCCTCGGTGAGAGCCGGAGCGCAGGTCAGCAATGGTACATCGAATGCGAGATCGCGCGCCCACCTGTGATGGTGGTCCTCCTTGATCCAGTAGGCGACGAGAAATCCGGCATCAGCGATTTGCGGCATGACGCTTGGCCAATAGCTCGCGCACTCGTTCCCCTGTCCGTTCGGAGAGATCGGGCGGGAATCCCGTCAGAGGAGGATACGAGGCGGCCTTCAACCCGCGCCGGCTGGTCGCGGGCGGGTCTTTCCGAAGCCGGCTGGAGAGCAGGTCAAGCAAGGCTTGTTGCTCCTCAGGCGGCAGGGCCATGACGGCGTCCTCGATTTCGGCAAGGGTGCTCATGGCCAGAGAGTAGCCCACGCGCGGAAGCCGGACAAGCGCGAAGCGCGGAGTCTGGGGTTGCCGGTGAACCGCTGCCTTTCGAAACCAGTGACAACCTCCGGGGCTCGGGCGAGGGGGAAAAGGTGTTTCATCAACCCCCAAAGAAGGAACACCACCGGGGCTCAAGGTCAAGGCGGCGGCGAGTCCCAGGTCTGGGGAAGGCGCTTTTTGCCGCCGGTGGCCTCTTGGCGGGCGCTGGTTCGCGAGCATCTGGGTGGTCTGGGTGGCGAATGGAGGATCGACAATGTGCGGGCATAGGGGCTTAGGGTTACGAGGGAGGAGAGTGCCATTCTCCAAATCCTCAAACGGCTGCGAGCCGGGGCCGGACCCAGGCCAGCTCTTGCCCTTGTCAAAATATGTTGACTGACCCCATTCTCCCTCAAGTTCCCCTCGGTGGCGTAGAGTTGCCGGAACTGGCGCAGGAACCAGGGAGCTGGCTCGCGGGCATCTGGGGGGTCTGGGTGGCGAATGGAAGATCGACAATGTGCGGGCTTAGGGTTACGAGCAGGGCAGTGCCATTCTCCAAATCCTCAAACGGCTGCGAGCCGGGGCCGGGCCAGGGCCTTGCCCTTGTCAAGATATGTTGACTGACCCCATTCTGCTTATTACTCCATGAAATTCGATAGAATTCAGGTGTTTATGCTTTGCGCCAAGCTGGTAATGCAATGCACCATTGCAACTGCTGCTATTGGTTCCATTGGATGGGGGATCGGGGTCGCCGTGCTCCGGCCGCAGTCGCCCCAGTTAGCCTATTTCGCCGTGACATATTTCACGGCATTCGGCTTTATATTTGGATTGTCCGCCGCGTATCGAATATTCATAACCTCAAATGCTCTCGGCGGCAGGGCACCCGGGTTCGTGGAAATGTTGGTATACTTTATTCTATTTACAGGAGTGGTCTTTCTGAATCTGTGGTACCTTGTCCACATGGCGGCTCGTACTGCATGAGGCAACCATAGCAAGGCAGATGCCCACTATTCGAAACAATGGTCCATTGAAGCTTTTTGGAAGCAATGGCTGCGTTTTTGTAAGATTGCCTCCCATTCGTAAGCGTCCGGCCAGGTGCCTCTGGCGGCGGGCATGGTAGATGTGGGATGGTCATGACCTATGACATCTACCGAGAGTTCCAATGCGGGCGCGCAGTTGATGCGGGTGTGGCCTGACCCAGGCCAGCCCTTGCCCTTGTCAAGATATGTTGACTGACCCCATTCTCTTTCTGAATCTGTGGTACCTTGTCCACATGGCGGCTCGTACTGCATGAGGCAACCATAGCAAGGCAGATGCCCACTATTCGAAACAATGGTCCATTGAAGCTTTTTGGAAGCAATGGCTGCGTTTTTGTAAGATTGCCTCCCATTCGTAAGCGTCCGGCCAGGTGCCTCTGGCGGCGGGCATGGTAGATGTGGGATGGTCATGACCTATGACATCTACCGAGAGTTCCAATGCGGGCGCGCAGTTGATGCGGGTGTGGCCTGACCCAGGCCAGCCCTTGCCCTTGTCAAGATATGTTGACTGACCCCATTCTCCATTCTCTTCTTGTCAAGATATGTTGACTGACCCCATTCTCTTCTGACCCCATTCTCTTGACCCCATTCTCTTCGTTCTGTTGATCTTGTCGCGATTGACGCGCGCCTCCGGCGCTTGGGGCGTTTGGGGATGGGGACCCCGGGGCTGCGCGCTGCCGCTTCGCCCCGGGCTGGCTTGAGGCGGGCCTCCGCGTACCTTTCCGATACGCTTCTACTCGCCCGCCCACCGACCGCCGCGGTTCCCTTGCTCCGCCTCGGCCCTTGGGATTGGCGCGGCGGATACACCATCCTCTTCCGCGATGGCTATGCTGCAAACGCGCCTGAAATGCTGGTCGAGTTTCGCGGGCTGGGGCGATATGGAAAGGGCGGGAATGTCTATTACGCCATTCTGCTGGGGAGGGTGGTGAAGATTAGAGTTTGTCGATAGAGACTGTGGCTTCTGTCGTCCCTGCGGGACTCAACCGCGTTGCGCGTGAACCGAGGGGCTGAAGCCCCTCGCTATTGTCTGCCGGCTCGCCCGCCTGCCGTCCGCACCGGGTCCCTACCGCCTCCTCGGTCCCCTTCGGGGACTCTTGAAGCGGCGGCTACAGTATTTCTGGATACGCAGTAAACGATGGAGGCTTTGAGTGGCCGGTATTCCGGGCTGATTTTTTGGCGGGGTTGACCCCTTCGACGGGCCCATTCGAAGGCTCAGGGCCTTCGGCTTAGGGACTTCGGCTCAGGGACTTCGGCTCAGGGACTTCGGGCTTAGGGGCTTGGGGTTCTGGGGCGCGTATGGACGGGGTCGGGTGGGGAGGGGGCTTTTTGCGGGGGTGCGTCACCCAAATGTAACAATGAACGGCTTGGGGGGCGGAATGGGGGAGTGGTAATAAGACCGGCCCTTTAGAGCGCCTTTACTTTAGGGGGACGCTCCTGCACACCGAGCGCACTTCGCGGCTGTTTTGGGGGGTCCCAATCGGCCCGGAAATGTCCGGCCTGCGAGGGACAACCCGGCGCGAGATGCATTTGGGCGGCAGTGGGCCTTGCATTAATGTCTATTAAACAGGTAGAATAAAGCCCATGCCCCGGCCCAACCCAGCCGCCTTCGCTTTCCGCGCCTTTGCGCGGGGGGTGGTTTTTTGTGTTCTGGTGGCGGGGGGGATGTGGGGGCGGCCGCCGCTGCCGCCGCAAATGGGACCGATGGGACTACTGGGACTCATGGGACTTATGAGCCGAATGGGGCTGGGGGTGGGGGTGGGGCGGCGGGGGCGGCTGGGGGTGGGATGGCGGCGGGGGCGCTGCCGGAGTTTTATATTCGGGAGTACCGGGTGCGGGGGGCGCATCACCTGACGCCGATCGAGATAGAGGCGGCGGTTTATCCGTTTCTGGGGCCGGGCCGGACGGTGCAGGATGTGCAGAATGCGCGGGATGCGCTGCTGAAGGCGTACCAGGATAAGAATTACTCTTCCGTCGAAGTGACGGTGCCGCCGCAAACGGGGGCGGGGGGGATTGTGTTTCTCCAGGTGGAGGAGTTGACGGTGGGGCGGTTGCGGGTACACGGGTCGCGCTATTTCGATATCAACGAGATCAAGCGGGAGGTGCCGTCGATGGCGGAGGGGCAACTGATCGATTTCAACCAGGCGCAGAAGGAGCTGGTGGGCCTGAACCAATTGCCCGACCGGCGGGTGACGCCGGTGGTGCAAGCCGGGGTGGTGCCGGGGACGATGGACGTGGATTTGAATGTGCAGGACACGCCGCCGCTGCATGGGAGCCTGGAGTTGAACAACCGGTACAGCGTGGATACGCCGTCGCTGCGGCTGAACGGGGCGCTGAGCTACGACAACCTGTGGCAACTGGGCCATTCCATCGGGGCCAGCGTCCAGATCTCGCCGCAGAATTACAACAAGGTCAACGTCTTCACCGGTTTTTATACCGTGCGGTTCCCGACCATCGACTGGCTCTCGTTCACGCTACAGGGGACGCTGCAAGACAGCAACGTGTCGACGCTGGGGGCGCTGGACGTGGCGGGGCGGGGAGATGTGCTGGGGCTGCGGACGACGTTCAAGCTGCCGACGATGGGGGATTACCTGGAGACGTTCATTGTTGGGATCGATTACAAGGACTTCAACCAATCGGTGCGGGCGGGCGCGGACACGACGGCGACGGAGACGCCGACGGTGTATGTGCCGCTGACGTTCGATTACACGGGGACGTGGGTTGACAAGAAATCGCTGACGGACCTGGATTTGCAGGTGGTGTTGAACCTGCGGGGAATCGGGAGCAACGCGACGCAATTCGAGAACAACCGATTCGATGCGGACCGGAATTTCATCTATTTCCGGGGCGAGATTTCGCGGACGGAGGATTTGCCGCTGGATTTGCAGGCGTTTGGGAAGGTGTCGGGGCAGGTGTCGGATTCGCCGCTGATCAACAGCGAGCAATACAGCCTGGGCGGGCTGGGGACGGTGCGCGGATACCTGGAGTCGGAGGTGCTGGCGGATGACGCGGCGGTGGTCAATTTCGAGTTTCGCAGCCCCTCGCTGTTGAGCCGGATGCACAGCACGGGCGACGACTGGCGGTTCTATTTCTTCACGGACGCGGCGACGGGTTCGATCCAGGACGCGCTGCCCGAGCAGACGGAGCGGTACTCGCTGGCGAGCTACGGCGGCGGGACGCGCATGACGCTGCTGAATCATTTTAACGGCTCGCTGGACGTTGCCGTACCGCTTTTCAGCCAGGCGAACACCAAGATTCACAACCCTTTCCTGACCTTCCGGCTCTGGACCGACTTTTAAAGAAGAACATGCAAATGCACCGCCCCGCCCCGACCCTCCCGCGCCTGATGCTGCTCGGCGCGCTGGCCATTCTATCATTCACCGGCACGGCCCGCGCGTGGTGGGATGGAGACTGGAGCATACGCAAAAAGATCGTGATCGATACGTCGAGCCAGGGGGCGCCGATCACCGATGCAATCGGGACGTCGCCGGTGCTGATCCGGCTGTTCGACGGGGATTTTCAATTTGAAGCGGCGAAGGATGACGGGAGCGACATCCGGTTCATCGCCGGGGACGACAAGACGCCGCTGGCGTTTCATATCGACAACTTCGACTCGCTGATGGGGGAGGGGTTCGTGTGGGTCAAGGTGCCCGACCTGAAGCCGGGGGCGCAAACGACGATCTACATGTACTACGGCAACAACGGGCCGAAGGCGGTGAAGATCGACGATCCGAAGGGGACTTACGATTCGAGCACGGTTCTGGTTTATCATTTCAACGAGAACAACGCGCCGTTCAGCGATTCGTCGGGCAACGGGAACAGCTCGAAGAATGCGGCGCCGACGGTGGACGCGCTGATCGGCAAGGGATTGCGGCTGATGGGGAATACGCCGGTGACGATCCCGGCGACGGCATCGCTCGATGTGGCGCAAGGGGGAGCGCTGACGTGGCAGGCGTGGATCAAGCCGTCGCATCTGGCGGCGAATGCGGTGCTGTTCAGCCGGCACGATGGAGCGGGGGCGCTGGTGATCGGGCTGAACAACGGGACTCCGTTCGTGGAAGTGAGCGGGGCGGGCGGGAGCGGGCGGGTGAATGGGGCGGCGGCAATCGCGGTGAACTCATGGCATCAAGTGGCGGTCGTGGCCGGGCCGGGAGAGGTTACGCTGTTTGTGGATGGGGTAGTTTCGGGCGCGCCAAGCGCGGTGTCGCTGCCGGCGCTCAAGAGCGACATGGTGATCGGCGCGGACGCGGCCGGGTCGGGCAGGCCGGGGTTCATTGGGGACGTTGATGAGATGCAGATCTCGAAGGTCGCGCGTTCGAACGGGTGGGTGCAATTCGCGTCGGTGAACCAGGGCGGGAGCGACCTGAGCAACAAGCTGATCACGATGGGGCAGGATGAGCAGACGAGCACGTGGTTCGCGAGCAACAGCACGTTTGGGATATTGATTCACTCGCTGACGCCGGACGGATGGGCGGTGATCTGCCTGCTGGCGATCATGGCCGTGATCAGTTGGATGGTCATGTTTTCCAAGGCGTCATTCCTTCGCAAAAACGCGAAGGGGAGCGAGCAGTTCATGAAAGCATGGCGGCATGTCGCGACGGACCTGACGGCGCTGGACTCGGGCGACCTGGACAACGCAAAGAGCCTGGGGGGGCGGGTCTCGAAGAAAGCGCAGCGGACAGTGCGGCACGCGTGCATCTACCACATTTATCACACGGGCGTGGAGGAGATACGGCATCGGATGTCGAATGGGGAGGGCGAGAAGGTGCTGTCGGCGCAATCGATCCAGGCGATCCGCGCGACGCTGGACGGGGTGATGGTGAGGGAGACGCAGAAGCTCAACAAGCTGATGGTGCTGCTGACGATCGCGATTTCCGGCGGACCGTTTCTCGGGCTGCTGGGGACGGTTGTGGGCGTGATGATTACGTTCGCGGCGATCGCGGCGGCGGGGGACGTAAATGTGAACGCGATCGCGCCGGGCATTGCGGCCGCGCTGCTGGCGACGGTGGCGGGGCTGGCGGTGGCGATCCCGTCGCTCTTTGGGTACAACTATTTGATTACGCAGATCAAGGAGGCGACCAGCGACATGCATGTGTTTGTGGATGAGTTTGTGACGAAGCTGGCGGAGTTCTATCGGCCGCGGAGCAGTGAGGACGCGGAAATGAAGGGAATGATGAAATGAAAACAAATTCGAAATTCGGTATTCGAAATGGAGACAAATTCGAAATTCGGAATTCGAAATTCGAAATGTTGGGCGCCTTCTGCGCGGAGGAGAGGAAGACTTTTAATCGGGCGGGCCTTTTCGAGCCGCATTCACAATTCAAACCCTTCGAATTTCGAATTTCGAATTTCGAATTCTAACAACCATGCAAATCCAGGAAGAAAAAGCTTACGACGACATCAATATCACGCCGATGCTCGACCTTGCGTACGTGCTGCTGGTGATCTTCATCCTCATGTGCACGGCGTCGGTGCAGGGGATCAAGGTCGATCTGCCGCACGCAAACAACACGCCATCGAAACCGCTGACGCAGCCGCACACGAAGTCGATCACGGTGAACAACGAAGGCAATTACGCGCTCGATACCGATCCGATGACGCTGGACCAGATCCGGCAGCACCTGGCGGACGCAAAAGCGGCCGATCCGGACATCAACGTCGTGATCCGCGGCGACCAGGCGACCCATTACCAGGCGGTGATGGATGCGCTGGCGGTGGTGGGCAACCTGGGGATTTCCGAGGTTGGCCTGGCCACCAAACCGGCCAACAGCAAATAAACCCAACCCAATTATCGAACCCAACCCCGCAGCCCGCAGATGTACCGTGATGACGACGAGGAGGAACTAAGTTTTGGTCAGCGCCACCCCGGCGTGATCCTTCTCATCATTATCCTCGTCGTTGCGCCGGCCATCTACTTCGCGGCCCGAAAATTATCCAGCAGCCATGCGAGCGCGTCGCGTGAAGACATTGTGATGATTCGGCTGCCGCCCCCGCCGCCGCCGCCAAAACCGAAGCCGACACCGACGCCCGACCAACAACCGACACCCGAGCAGGAACAAAAGATGATCGAACAACAGCCGGTCAAGCAGGAGAGCAAGCCGCAGCCGAAGGCGCCGGCTCCGCCGGCCATTGGCACGTCCATCACCGGACCCGGCGGACCCGACATGGGCCTGACCAGCGGGCTGGGCGGGAGCGGGGGTTATAACGGTGGAGGAGGGGGGAGCAAATTTGGCTGGTATGCGAGCGAGGTGCAGTCGCGCGTGGCCGAGGCGATTCGCAATAACGCGCGGACGCGCAAGGCGAGCATGAACATTGTGGTCAGCATCTGGCCCGACTCGACCGGGCGCATCACCAAAGTCCGCCTGGCGGGCAGCACCGGGGATGCCGCGCTGGATTCCACGCTCGAAAATGATGTCCTGAACGGCCTGCAACTCACCGAAGGGCCTCCCTCCGACATGCCGCTTCCCATCGTCATGCGCCTGTCGGCAACGCGCCCGCACTAACCCCTTTTGCCCTACGCCCGATCAATGAGATTCCGTACTTTCACCCTTCGCTTCCTGACCTGCATCCTACTTTGCGCGGCCTCTGTCTCGTTTGGGGCATCGCCGGCTGCGACGACCGGAACGAGCGCGGCGCCGGCTTCCTCGCCTCCCGCGAAACTGCCTGGCAGCGATCCGTCGCTTTTTGCGAGCAGCGTGCCGCTGGAGAATGGCACGGCGAACCCGGGCCCGGCGCCTGGCGCGGAGGAGCCGTCGACGAGCTTCGCGGTGAACCTGCTGAGAATCCTTGTGAAGCGCGGGGTTCTCACGCAGCAGGAGTCGGATCAATTGAGCCAGGAAGCGCAGGCCGACGCGGCGGCGGCGCGGGCGCAATCGCAGTCGGACGCCGCGACGGCATCGCAGACGGTTGTCTCGGAGGTCAACCAGAAGGTGAGCGAAATGACGCCGCCGCCGCCAAGCGACGACGAGGTGCGGGTGCCGTACGTGCCGGACATCGTCAAGCAACAGATCACCGACGAGGTGAAGGAGGAGGTGATGCAGCAGGCGCGCGCGGAGAATTGGGCGAGCCCGCAGGCGATACCCGATTGGGTGCCGCGGCTGCGGTTCACGGCCGATGTGCGGACGATGTACCAGGGGGATTTCTTCCCGAATACGAACGATGCGACGGGGGCGTTCCCGGATTTCAACGCGATCAACACCGGGTCGCCGTTCGACGTGGCGGGAACCGAGTTCTCGCCGCAGTGGGACGTGAACAAGGACCGCGAACTTTTCCGCGAACGGACGCGTGTGGGCGCGGCGATCGACCTGGACAACGGTTTCACCATGGGCATCCGAGTCGCCACCGGCCAGGATGATCAGCCGGTATCCGAAAACCAGACGCTCGGGGCGGCGAACAACGGGCAGGGAGGAGATTTCAGCAAGTACCAGATATGGCTCGATCGCTCGTATCCTCGAGTGGCAGTACGAGGCCGACGACAATCCGAACAAGTATTTCTCGGCGACGATCGGGCGGATGGACAATCCGTATTTCTCGACGAGCATGATATGGGCAAACGACCTCGGGTTTGACGGCCTGACGCTGCAGGGCCGCTACCCCGTGGCGAAAGGGGTGGTGCCCTTCCTCACCGTGGGCGCCTACCCGGTGTTCAACACGGACTTCAATTTTTCGACCAACCAGCCGTCGAAATACGACAGCGAGGACAAATATCTTATCGCCGGGCAATTGGGCACCGACTGGACCGTCGACAAGGACATAAACACGAAGGTGGCCGTTGCGTATTATTACTTCGACAACATCGAGGGGCATCTTTCGACTCCGTTCGTCCCGCTGTCGACATCCGACCAGGGCAACACCGACGACAGCCGTCCCGCGTTTGCGCAAAACGGCAACACGTATTTCCCGATCCGCGACATCCTTCCCACGGCGCAGAATGATTTCGGGACGATCGACCAGTTCCAATACTACGGGCTGGCGACGCCGTTCCATGAACTCGATTTTACCGGGCAGTTGAATTACGATCACTTCGCGCCGATCCGGATATCGCTCATCGGCGAACTCGTGCAGAACCTGGCATTCAACGCGTCGAAGATCAGCGCGGTTGCGGTGAACAACCGGGGCCCGAACACGGCGTCGGGGGCGCTGGGGCCGTTCCAGGGCGGGGCGACCGCGTGGATTCTGACGCTGCGCGCGGGCGACGCGGCGCTGCAAAAGCTGTGGGATTGGAACGTCGATCTGGGCTACCGGTATGTGGAAAGCGACTCGCTCGTCGACGGGTTTGCCGACTCCGATTTCGGTTACCCGCTCACCGGGACCAACCTGAAGGGCTACACGGTGGGCGGGAACCTGGCGCTGAGCGGCAGGGTGTGGCTGGGCCTGCACCTGATGAGCGCCGACAGCATCGCCGGCCCTCCGTACAAGACAGATACGGTCCAATTCAGCATCAACGGAAAATTCTGATTTATGAAACGCTTCCTGCTTCCACTGGCGCTGGGCGCCCTGCTCATGGGTGCGCTTGCCGCAAGCGCCGACGACCAAAACAGCCCCGAGGAGCGGCTGCGGGAGACGCTCAAGAGCACGCTGCTGCAATTGCGGAGCGTGACCGAGCAGCGGGACGACCTGCAGGCGCAGGTCACCGATTTGCAGAGCCAGACCAAGGATCTGCAGGACAAACTGGATGCGCTGACGAAACAGGCCGCCGAGAACCAGGACTCCGCCAACAAGGAAATCCAGGTGCTCAAAGGGCAGGTATCCGACCAGCAGGATTCGATAGCCGCCTTGCAGCAGGCGCTCGAGCAATGGAAGGCGTCGCAGCAAAAGGCGATGACGATAGCCACGCAGACCGAGGACAAACGTGCGAAGCTGGCGGAACTGGCGATCCAGCTCCAGCGCGTCGTCGACGACCAGAAGGTGAGGAACCAGGAAATGTACAAGCTGGGGATGGAAATACTGGACCGATATGAGAAATTCGGGCTTGGTGAGGCGCTGACGGCCAAGGAACCGTTCGTCGGAATCACGCGCACCAAGTTCGAGACCTTGGTGCAGGACTACGAGGACAAGCTGGCCGACCAGACGATCACCAGCGAAAAAACCCCGGATCAGAAACCGAAACAACAATGATGTGCCGTTTAACTCGCGCGCTCGCCGCGCTGCTCCCCCTTTGCCTGCTGCTGACCCCGGCCTTGCGCACGGAGGCGGCCACGGAACCCGATTCCACCGTCATTGCGCGTGTGGGCGACACGGATGTGACGGCCGATGACATCCGCAGCGTGATCGAAAACCTGGACCCGAACACGCAGGCGGCAATCGCGCAGAATCCGGCGACGCTGAGCCAGGTGGTGCGGCTGATCCTGACGCAGCGGGTGGTGCTCAAGGAGGCGCTGGACAAGAAGTGGGATCAGGACCCATCGGTTGCGGCGGCGCTGGCTTACTCGAGGACAGTGTCATTGCGCAGACCTACCTGGAGTCGGTGTCGAAGCCGCCGGACACGTACCCTTCGGACGCGGAATTGCAGGCGGCATACGACGCCAACAAGTCGCAACTGGTCGTTCCGCGGCAGTATGAGCTGGCGCAGATTTTTGTGAAGAAGGCCAAGGGCGCGGACGCGGAGACAGCGGCGAGGGCACAGGTGAAGGTGGACGAGGTTCGCAAGGCGCTGGCGAAGAAAGGGGTGGATTTTGCGGCGGTGGCGCGGGCGGAGAGCGACGATGCGAACGGGGCGGCGAAAGGGGGCGAACTGGGGTGGGTGTACGAGAACCGGATCCAGCCGGAAATCCTCAAGGAGCTGGGGCCGCTGGCGAAGGGGAGCGTCACGCAGCCGCTGCTGCTGGACGATGGGTGGCACATCCTGAAGGTGATTGACATCAAGGAGCCTTACACGCCGAGCCTGGAGGAGATTCGGCCGCGGCTGGTGGAGCGGATGCGGGCGGAGAAGGCGCGGCAGAACAGCCAGGCCTATGTGTCGAAGCTGCTGGAGCAGACGCCGATCCAGATCAACGAGCTGAACCTTTCGAAGGTGCTCAAGCAGTAGCCGGCGCTTGATTATTGCGGGTGATATGGCAGTTTGCGGGCAGCAACAGCATTGCGCGCCTTGGTGCGCAAATGAGAGACTGGCTTCATCCGTATGAAAACACTTATCGCAATGCTCTTTGGAGTGGGGTTGGCGTTCGCCATGCTGCATCTAGATTTCATGCCGTGGCAAATGGTGAGCAAGGATACGCTAAACAACATGAGCGCGCAGATCGCGAACCTGGAGCAGCAGTTGCAGACGGCCAAGCAGCAGCAAACCACCGCACCAGCGCAACCGGGCTCCTGGATGTGGGACCCGAATCACAAGACGATCCTCGATAGCAAGGACCAGCAGGGGAATTTCGGGCATTAGTTTGATGCCTCACGCAAAGGCGCAGAGGCGCAAAGGAAAGCAGAGAGAGACTTTAGACTAACGGCGGAAGAGCCACATGAGAAGCGTGAGCAGGAGGCTGACGAGGATGCACGTGGCGATGGGGAAGTAGAATGAGAAGCCGGGGCGGTGGACGGATATGTCACCGGGCAGCCGGCCAAGGATGCCGAGGCCGCCGGTTTTCCAGATCAGCAGACCTATTGCGGCGATTGCGAGGCCGGCGATGAAGAGAAGTTTTCCGATGTCCTGCATGGCTCAGTATTACTAGGATGAGCCGATCAGGATGCCGGCGATGAATACGAGGACGCCGCCAACCACTACTTGAAACGCGGCGGCGAGCAGGGGCGTGTCCATGTAGCGGTGGCGAATCCAGGCGATCACGAGCAGCTCGACAAAGACGACGCAGACGGCGAGGCCAAAGGCGAAACCAAACGATCTCGCAAGAAAGGGCAGGCTGTGGCCGAGGCCGCCCAGGGCGGTCATGAGGCCGCAAATGACGCCGCGCAGAAAGGGACGGCCACGACCGCTGAGGGCGCCGTCGTCCGAGAGCGCCTCGGCGAAACCCATGCTGATGCCGGCGCCGACGGATGCGGCGAGGCCGACGAGGAGCGTCGGTTTGGTTTGATGGGTGGCGAAGGCGGCGGCGAAGATCGGCGCCAGGGTGGATACCGAGCCATCCATGAGGCCGGCGAGGCCTGGCTGCACGATCTGCAGGACGAACAAGCGGCGCTGCGCCTGGTCCTCGGCGGCGCGCTCGCCCGGCTGAGAGGCCTGGTCTTCGAGCGATTCGGCCAGCTCGGTGTGCTGCCGCTCGATTCCGCGAGGTCGCCCAGGAGCTTGCGGGTGCCGACGTCGGTGGTCCGCTGGGCGGCGGCCTCGTAAAAGCGGGTGGTCTCGAGTTCCATGACGGCGGCGGCGTTGCGGACGGCTTCGAGTTGAGGGCGATGCGAGCCAGAACGGCTTTGTGATTGGTGAAGCCCTTTAATCGGTGCGACGGATCAGCGGGATATGATCGCCGAAACGGGCCTTGTATTGATCCAGCAGTCGGCGGCGATGCCCGGATTCCTCTTCGCGCATCTTCTCGAGGATGCGGGCCGTCGCGGGGAAATTCTTGCGCAATCCCTCCGCGAAATCGGCATAGATGCGGCCGTGCTCCTCCTCGAGGCTGACGGCGAGGGCGAGCATGTCGCGTTCGCTGAGGTCTTTGAAAGAGATAGCCATATTCCTCTATGCGCACTATATCGGAACCGGACCGCCGCTGGACGTGTGTGCTTGTCACACAGCGGCACGGCGGCGCAGTCGGTGAAGGGCGCCTGCGGCAGAAGATCGAGCTCTTCCATGAGCTTGCGGTCATGGTCCGTCCCGGGGTTTTTGGCCGTGAGCAGCTTGTCGCCGTAGAAAATCGAATTGGCGCCGGCGAAAAAGCAAAGCGCCTGGCCTTCGCGTGTCAGGCGGGTGCGGCCCGGCGGAGAGCCGGACCTTGGCGCGCGGGCAGCGCGATGCGCGTGGCGGCGATGAGGCGGACGAGCTGGAAAATATCCACCGGCGGCTGCTCTTCGAGCGGCGTGCCCGGCATGGCCATGAGGCAATTGATAGGCACGCTCTCGGGCGCGGGATCGAAATTGGCGAGGACCTCGAGCATGCGCAGACGGTCGTGCTCGGTCTCGCCCATGCCGATGATGCCGCCGCAGCAGACGGCCATGCCGGAGGCCTGGACGGCGGCGATGGTATCGAGGCGATCCTGGAAGGTGTGGGTCGAGACGATCTTCGGGATAAAACTCGGGCGAGGTATCGATGTTGTGATTGTAGGCGGTGACGCCGGCTTGCTTGAGGAGGCGGGCCTCGTTGAGGGAAAGCTGGCCGAGGGTGACGCAAACCTCCATGCCGAGCCGGCTGACCTGGCGCACGATGTCTAGGACCTGGTCGAAACGGGCGTCGCCTTCGCGCACGCCTTTCCACGCCGCGCCCATGCAAAAGCGGGTCGAGCCGTTGTCGCGGGCGCGGCGGGCGACGTCGAGGACGTCGGAGACGGGCATCAAGGGTGCGGGCTTGACGGGGGTGTCGTAGCGGGCGCTTTGGGCGCAGTAGGCGCAATCCTCCGAGCAGCCGCCGGTCTTGATGGAGAGGAGGGTGCAGAGCTGGACTTCATTGCGCGGCCAGTGGTCGAGATAAACCGCGCGGGCGCGAGAAATGAGGTCGAAGAAGGGGGAATCGTAGATGCGCTGGAGGTCGGCGAGCTTCATGATTGCGCGAACAGGGTAGGGGGGAAATTCGAAATTCGAAACTCGAAATTCGAAGGATCTGGCGTCGGTAGGGCGCCTTGCCGGGTGGGTTGCCCCCTCAAAAGATCGCGTGGCATATAGCGGCTTTGATCGCGTATATTGTTCAACTTATGCAGAGTCCGGCTTGGCGCGCGCGGAGGGGGATTTGTTTTACGGCCCTCCTTTGCGCATTGCTTTGCGCGCCGCTGGGTGTGGCGATGGGGCAGGATTTCAAGGCGGGCCTGGCGGCGATCCTCGAGCGGGTCGAGCAGGCGGGCGGGAATCTTGACCCCGCGATGAGGGCAGCCTATGTGAGCCTGGCCGAGCGGACGGTGGCGCAGGAACTCAGCAAAGCGGGGAACAGCGCGGCCCTTTCGTACCTGACGGAGGTGGATGCGGACCCGATGCTCCGTGACGCGATGTTCGCGGAGTTCGATCCGCCGGATCCGAGCATTTTGGAGAATTATGCGAGGCTTCGGGACGAGCTGGGTTGGGAGTTCGTCGCGAAATACCGGTCGCTGGTTATCGCCGACGCGGTGGCGGAGCGAACCAATGGCGCGAAGGAACGGCCCGACTCCGACCTGGGCGTCCGGTTTCCACCGCCGGGCGCGTCCGCGCCGGAGCCGATGCTGGCGGAGATCATCAGTTATGTGAGGATGTGCTCCGCGCTGGGCCAGGGGACGACGGATGCGCCGGGGGTGGGAATTGCGGATAAAGTGATGGAGGAATCGAATGGCGCGAAGCCGCGCCCGGAGGCGGACCGGCTTGTGCGCGAGATCGCGAACTACATGGACGAGACAAAAACAACCGCGCTAAAGATATTCCAGGATCAGATCGTGAGGGCGAAGCTGGCGGCCTACCTCAAGGCCCACGATGTCGATGACGACCAGATCGCAAAAATCAACGACCAGGGCGCACTTCACGATCTGCTCAAGAGTGCGCTGGTCTGGCTGGGAGAAAGGCCGCCCGAACGGGACGAAGCGCCGGATGCGGCGACGTGGCTGCGCTACCTGGCGGCCATCTATGAGACGAAGCAGAGTTCGCCGGCAGCGCCATGGCCGCGATTTCCGATGGACAGCGCGCCGTGGCCTCTCTTGATGCCGCTGCACCATGCCTATCCGATTTGGGAGGCGGTTTATATTTGGGAGAAATACCAGGGGCTCCATGGCTCCGAACGCTACCACGAGTACGGTCCGTACACGGACGGGGCGGATGAATGGAGGCGCGAGCTTCAACCCTCGGCATGGTATTGGAGCGCGTGGCCTGACCTGATCGTGCACGGGGGCATTTGCACGATAATGGCGCCGATCAGCGTCGAAACCCACGTGGCGCTGTGCGCTCCGGCGATGATGGCGGGACAGCCCGGGCATTCGAATCTGATGTCATACCAGTTTGACCAGGGTTACTTTCATACCGTGATCGAGCAGGGCTTCGCGGGCGGCCCGAAGAAAACGTGGGGAAGCTGGCTTTTCAACGAGATAGGCGAGGCGCCGGGGCTGGATGAACAGAACGGCCGGGCATGGTCCCACTCCGATTATCAAATCGGCCTGGCGCTGGCGATGGAGTCGGGGCTCACTCATGTGTGGCCGACCAAGGAGTATTCCCGCGCGGAACAGGATATGGCCATGGCCCAGGGCCTGGCTTCGTATACCGATACGCGGCTGGCGGTAAACCTCTATAATGAATTGCCGAAATCCGAACAAAGGAGGGTCGGAAGGACATTGCTGATGCAGGCGATCCAAAGGAATCCGTACAACCCCGCCCCGTGGCATCTTCTCGAGGCGCAAACGGAGTCGGCGAGCGACGGAATCGACCTGATCCAACTGGCGGTCGGGGACTCGATCGTAACGTATCCGAAACCGATCGCGGATTCGGCGCACGATTACTGGGACATGATGATCGACAACCTGATACCGGAGGTCTTGCTAAAGGAGCCGGTTCCCAAGGATGCAGTGACGGCGCAGAAGATTTATGAAGTGGTGAAGACGCTGCCGCAACTTTCCGACGTGCAAAAAATGAAGTACCTCCTGGCCGCGCAAGGGCCGGAGGGCGAGGAGAAGAAGCTGCAGCACGTGATCGAGGAGCATGTATCCACGGGGACGAAGGTGGACTCGAACGATGCGCGGAACCATTTCGCTTCCGAGCTGCAGACGTTCGTAGGGGCGGCCGACCAGGAGGACGCGAAAACTTTCATCACGCATCTGGAGTTGATGATGTCCTCGTTACCGGGCGACGATCCTTACCTGAAAATCATCGAGTCGGCGAAACCGAGCGGGGCGTGAGGGAGCGGGCGGGATTGGAGCAGTTTAAAAAAATCTGTAGCCTCTGCCGTCCCTGCGGGACTTAACCGCGTTGCACGTGAACCCAGGGGCTGAAGCCCCTGGCTATTGTCTACCGTCCCCTTCGGGGACTCTTGAAGCGGCCACAGTATTTGTGAATGTGCACTAAACGGGAATGGAGGGGCGAACAACGAGGAGGGCTATTGTCTACCGTCCCCTTCGGGGACTCTTGAAGCGGCCACAGTATTTGTGAATGTGCACTAAACGGGAATGGAGGGGCGAACAACGAGGAGGGCTATTGTCTACCGTCCCCTTCGGGGACTCTTGAAGCGGCCACAGTATTTGTGAATGTGCACTAAACGGGAATGGAGGGGCGAACAACGAGGAGGGCTATTGTCTACCGTCCCCTTTCGGGGACTCTTGAAGCGGCCACAGTATTTGTGAATGCGCACTAAACGGGAATGGAGGGGCGAACAACGAGGAGGTTGGTGGGGATTACGTTTTCGAGCCATTCCATGCGGGCGGGGAATTGGGCGTGGCCGGATGCGACCTCGCCGGCGACGACGAGGAGGTTGGCGCCGATGGACTGGACGTAGTCGGCGGCGGCGAAGCCGGTGGTGCCTTCGATGCAGCGGGTGATGACGGGGATGGCGGCGATGTCGAATTGCTCGACGAAGGCGTTGAGGCGGGTTTCCTCGGCTTCGAGGGCGCTGGTTTCCTCGCCTTTGATGAATTCATGGGGCTCGGCGAGGAACTGGGCGAAGATGGTGAAGATGCGCAGGACGTGGACCTCCTCGGAATTGGAGCGCGCGGCGAGGTCAAGCGTGGCGCGCAGGGCGTCGCGCGAGGAGTCGGTGAGATCGACGATGACGGCGAGCTTGCGAAGCGGGGTGGGCTCGCGGTTTGGGCTGACAAAGAGAAGGAGCGAGCAGGGGGCCTCGCGCACGAGGACGCGGGAAACCTTGCCGAGAAAGAAGCGGCCTTCGATGTCGCGTTCCATGGCGCCGGCGACGAGCAGGCCGATGCCGGCATCGTGCGCGGCCTGGATGATGGCGGCGGAGGGTTGGGCGGCCTGGCGCCAATGGATCGGGCCGGAGAATTGCAGCTCGGCAAAGGCCTGCGAGAAGCGGTCCTGGTTTTCCGGCGTGTCGGCGCCGGCGTGGATGACTTCGAGCGGACGGTCGAGCAGCGCGGCGATTGCCCTGGCCTCGGACAGGATCGGAAGAAAGCGCGGCGAGAAGGTTGAGGCGACAGCCACTTTGCCGAACTGGTCCATGGATTGATAACTGCTAGCCGGAAATTGGCAATTTGCGAGAAATAGCTCCGGTCAGGCCCTGCCCGTACCCCAGCGGGAATGGAGAAAGCGTTCCCAGGGCGAGAAGAGGATTTTGTCGGCAAGCAGGCCGATGACGATGATGACGATCATGACGCCGATGACCTGGTCCATGGCGACGAGGGAGCGGCCATTGTCGAGGAGCTGGCCGAGGCCGAAGCCGGTGAGGATGGGGACGTAAATCTCGGCGGCCATGAGCGAGCGCCAGGCGAAGGCCCAGCCTTGTTTCATGCCGCTGACGATGAAGGGCAGCGAGGCGGGCAGCATGACGAAGACGAGGGTGTGGATGGGCTTCGAGCCCATGGTGCGAGCGGCGCGGGAGAAGATGGGGGGGACGTTGCGGACGCCGTTGTCCGTGGCGATGATGATCGACCAGAGGGAGCCCATGACGACCACGAAAAGCATGGCGCCCTCTGTCTGGCCGAAGCCGAGGAGGGCGAGGGGCACCCAGCAGACGCTGGGGAGGGTTTGAAGGCCGAGGGCGAGGACGCCGATGGTGTCCGAGAAAAGCTTGAAGCGGGCGGTGAGAAGGCCGGTGGGAATGCCGAGCACGATGCCGATGACGTAGCCGATGAGGAGCCGGCGGATGGTCACAAGCGAGGCCTGCAGGAGTGTGCCATCCTTGATGGCGCCGACGAGGTAGCGCCATACGGCGGAGGGATCGGGAATCATGACCGAGCTCCAGACGCCGCGTTGCACGAGGCAATGCCAGATGTAAACGAGGGCCGCGAAGAAGGCGACGCAGGTGATGGCGCGGCGGATGGCGATGATCGGCTGGCGGTTCATTCGGCTACGGGTCCGTTGCCATACCCCTTGAGCGCGCGGGTGATCTCAGTGGAATACTCCGCGAGCTCGACGGAGTTGATGTCGCGGGGGCGCGGCAGCGCGATCTTGAATTCATCGCGGATGCGCCCCGGGTGCGGGGAAAAGAGCAGGACGCGATTGCCGAGGCAGGCGGCCTCGCGGACGTTGTGGGTGACGAAAATGATGGTCTTCTTGCGCGCCTCCCAGATTGTCTGGATGTCGCCGTAGAGCTGCTCGCGGGTGAGGGCGTCGAGCGCAGCGAAGGGCTCGTCCATGAGAAGGACGCGGGGATTTGGCGCGAGGGCGCGGGCGAGGGCGACGCGTTGTTTCATGCCGCCGGAGAGTTCGTGGATATTGGAGGAGGCGAAGCGTTCGAGGCCGACGAGCTTGATGTAGAAGCGGGCCACCTCGCGGCGTTCGCTGCGGGTGAGGTTTGGCTTGAGGTTGAGGCCGAAGAGGACGTTGCTGGTCACGTCCAGCCAGGGAAAGAGGGCGGGCTCCTGGAACATCACCATGCGGTCCCGCCCCGGTTCGGTGATCGGTTTGCCATCGGCGAAGACGTGGCCGGAGTCGGGGTGCTCGAGGCCGGCGATGATATTGAGGAGCGTCGATTTTCCGCAACCGCTCTGGCCGACGAGGCAGACGAATTCGCCCTCGCTGATGCTGAGCGAGATATCCTGAAGCGCCTGTACAGTGCCGTGTCCTGTGCGGAACTCCTTCGAGACGTGGTCGACGGCCAGTTTCGCGGGCGCGATGGGTTGCAACTCTTCTCGCAGTGCCATGGGGATCGGATTATTCGACATGGGCCATCGGCGGGCCGCCGGCTCGCCGCGCATTTTGCCTTATAGGTGAACGATGAGTTGGGAGAGGTCGGGGACGTTTTTGAGGAAGCCCGCCGCCTGGGCGTTGGTGACGAAGCTTTGGAGCGACTCGAGCGAGACATCGTCGGTGAGGACGATCCGGTTCCACGCATGGGCGATGAGCGCCGGCGCGATCTTGCCATGGGTCTCCGCGTCGAGTTCGTATTCGACCAGCTTTTGGGCTTCGGCCGGGTTTTGCCGGATCCAGGCGGTCAGGTCGCGCTCCGCGGCGACGAATTTCACGGCGACGTCCCGGTGGTCGGCGAGAAATTTTGCGCTGCTGACCAGCACCGTGACGGGCGAGGTTCTGTCCTCGACGAGAACCTTGCCGCCCGCATCCATTTCGAGGCGCGAGACCCACGGCTCGACGGTCCAGGCGGCGTCGATTTTTTTGAGCTTGAAAAGGGCGAGCTGGTCGGGGTTTTGCGTCGGCAACAGTTCGGCGTCGCCGCCGAGCTGGGTAATCTTCAATCCGCCCGCGGTCAGCCAGGCGCGACAGGCGATGTCCTGGGTGTTGCCAAGCTGGGGCGTGGCGATTTTCTTTCCGCGGAAATCGGCTGGCGTCTTCAGGTTTTCATCCGGCTGCACCACGAGCGCGCTGCCGCCATCGGCCGCGCCGCAAATGATGCGCATCTCCTGGCCGTTCGAGCGGGCGTAGCCATTGATCGCGGGGCTGGGGCCGACGTAAGTCATATCGACGGTCCGGGCAAAGATGCCCTCGGTCGCGCTGGGACCGGCATTGTAGGAGAACCATTGGATGGTCACGTCCGGGCCGAGGCGCTGCTCGAACCATCCCTTTCCCTGGCGGCTGAGCGCGTTGGCGACGAGGGCCTGGACATGGGTGATGTTTGGGAAGTGGCCGATGCGCAGGACCAGATTCCCGCCGGGAGCAGCAGCCTGGCCGCCGTGCTGGGTGCAGCCGGAAAACAGCGTGACCGCGGCGGCGGCGAGAATGAGGGGGAATCTCATCGCTTTCTACGAG
>CAVWMS010000007.1:0-61528 GCA_963756185.1 uncultured Verrucomicrobiae bacterium | reverse complement strand
GCGATGGTCGCGCAGGAGGACCTGCTCGAGGAAGCGAAATTCCCAGCGCGGCGATTGCTCGATGTAGAGGACCTTGATTTTTTAATCGAGCACGCGCACCCGCTGGCGCGCGGAATTGTTTTCCTTCGAGGCTTCGTCGTCGCGCGGCGGAATGTCGGCGGTCAGCTCGAAATCGCCTTTTGCGCGCGGCTTGAAAGTGATCGGGATGGCTGGTCCGACCCGGTGAAGACGACGTCCTGCGAGGCGACTTCATCGGGGCCGAGCTTGAGCGAGAGCCGGCCAGTCTCGCCGGTCAAGCCCTGCCCGCGCAGTTGCACCGTCACGTCCAGGTCATCGCCGGCGAACGCGATCTCGGGCGCGGTGAGATGGCTGACGATGATGTCGCGCGGCGAAGTGATGCCGGCGCCGTAGGCATAAATCGGCACGCCCTCGCGGGCCGCCTCCGCGGCGGCTTCCTCGGGCGAACCGCCGCTGTTGTTGCCGCCATCGGTCATCAGGATGATGCCAGCGAGAGGCTGGCCGCGCTTGCGCTCGAGCACGTCGCGCACGGAGTCGCCGATGGCGGTGACGGGAATGGAAGGGCGGTAATCGACGAGCCAGTATGGGCCTTCCGCGGCTGTGGCCGTGCGGCCAAAGAGATAGGTCTCGAGGTTGAAGTTCTTCGCGAGGTCCTGCTGCAAATGGAGGCTCTCGTTTTCCAGCACCGCCTTCACGAGGTCGCGCCGCGAGATCGTTTTCGCGCCGGTTGCGCGGGATGCGTCGAGTGGCTGCGCCATGCCGTGAATCGCGCCCATGGCGATTTCCGCGCGCTTGATGTCCGCCTCGTCGACGCGCTGGTCGCGAATTTCCATGCTCTTTGTTGAATCGACGAGGAGCACGACCGTCCGGCGGATTTGCTCCTCGAGGTCGAGCGCGAGCACAGGCCGCAGCAGCATGAGGAGGATCAAGGCCAGCAGCGTCATGCGCAACGCGGCGAGCACGCCCCTGCGCCACGGCGTCAGTTCGCGGTGTCCCTCCTGCATGAAGTAACTCCACCAGACGAAGCCGCCGAGAAGGATTGCCGCGAATACCAGCCAGCCGAGCGCCCCGGCGTTGCGGAATTGCAGGGTCATCGACGAGACGCGCCGCAAATCGACGCCGTTCAATCCAAGGATGCGCGCCAGGATATCGTTCATTTCGCGGCGCTGAACCTCCCGGCCAGGTAACTCTCGAAACACGCGGCGGCCAGCGCCAGCGCGGCGAACAGCGCCCAGATTTCGCGCCCGTTTTCCGTCCATCCCGGCGCGGCGCGCGAACCGGCATCCCAATGGATTACTTCCGTGCCCGGGCCGAGCGTCTTGAGTTCCATGTCGGGGACGGGATCGAGATTCGATTCCGCGGGATCGGCCTGCGCGGCGAATTGCATCTTTACCGGCGGCTCCGTCTCGATGGTCACATCGTATGCGCCCGCGTGGTCCGTGTCCTCGTAGCGCAGAAGCGGCTGGCCGCCGGACAGCTCGACGCGGGTCGTCGCGGTTTCGGGGGCGCCCGCGCGGGAGACGACCACGTCCTTGTAGAGCCAGTCCGCCGGCGCGCTGTATATAAACGGGCTGCCCACCGGGATGTTCAGCCCTTCGTCGCGCCGCGTCACCAGCCGGCCGAGCACCCGCTGCATCAGCGGCACGAACGCCGGGTGGGCGGGGAGATCGTTCCAGGCCGCGTTGCCGCTGCTCGAGAATTCAATCACCAGGCCGCGGCCAAATGTCCGCTCGACGATTGCCGGCGATCCATCCGCGTAATCGAGCACGGTCACGGTTTTACCGGCGTCGGGGTTGGGAGCATCGAATGGCCCGGGCGGAGGCGGGAGTTCGAGCGCGAGGCCTTTGTAGAAGCGCGCCGTCGTCAGTGTGCCCGCGGCGGGATCCTGCCAGAGGGAGACAATCGGGTCCGTGTAGGGGGGGCCTTGCAGCGTGCGGAATTTGTCCTGCCCCTGCGCGTCGCCCCAGGCGTCTCCGAGCGTCGCCGGCAGCAGACCCACGCCGCCGCCGAGCGTGTCGTTGTAAGCGGCGGCATCGGTCTTTTCGCCCGGGAAAATCATCAGGCCGCCGCCGCTTCGCACATAGGTCTCGAGGTTCGCCGCCGTTTGCGCATCGAGGCTCGGCACATTCACCAGCGCCACCGCGTCGAAATTCGCAAGCTGCGCGCCGCGCAAGTCCGATGCGGCGACCGTCTGCGTCTTGATGAAGCATTTGTCGCGATCCTCCGGCGCGACCGGCGCGAGGGCGCGCTCGAGGAAAAACGCGTCGCCGTCGCGCGGCTCGGCGCCCACGTCGCCCACGGCCAGCAGCACCCGCGCCTCGGCGACGGCCCGCACCACGATGGTGCGCCGGTCGTCCGCGGCGAGGTGATCCGGGGGCAGTTGCGCGGTAACGGCGTGATAGCCGGCCGAGCGCATTTTTCCAAAGAGCGAGACCGCGCGGCTTTCGCCCGCGGGTAACGACTCGATCACCGCCTGGTCGCCCGGCGCTTCGCCGTCGATGCTCAGGCCGACCGTCACGTTGCGCGCCTCGTCGCGTCCGTAGTTGGTCACTTGCGCGGTGAAGCGCGCGCCGGCCCCAACGGCAACCATGGGGCTCGAGGGCGCGAGGCTGCTGACGCCGAGGTTCGGCTGCCCGCCCGGTCCCGGCTCGACGATCACCACGTGCGCGCCCGCATTCGTCACTTCGTCGCGCATCGCCGCGAGGTCCCTCCATCCGGTGGCCTGCCCGTCGGTGATGAGGAAAATGTCGCCGCCGCCCGCGGCGTGGCGCTTCAGGATATCCATCGCCTCACGCAGCGCCGGATGAACATCGGTCCCGCGATCCGTCAGTTGCGCCTCGCCGATCGTCCTTCGCACCAGGTTCAAATCCGTCGCCGGCTCGGGAATTGCCGGGCGCATCACGTTCGAAAAGAAGAGCACCGCGACGCGCGAGCCCGCCGGCAGCGAATCGATGATCTGTCCGGCCGCCTTTTTCCCGTTGTCGAAACGCGACGCGCCGCCGTCGGTCAGCCCCATACTGTAGGAGTTGTCGAGGGCGATCACAGCCGTGCGCGCGCCGCCGCCCATTCCCATGCCGGCATTGCGAAACGCCGGCCGCGCGAGCGCGAGCGCCAGCAGGATCAGCAGCAGGCATCGCACGGCAAGCAGCAGCCAATCCTCGATGCGCAGGCGCCGCTCATTGCGCTGCACCGCCGTTTTCAGGAAGCGCATCGCAGCCCATTTGATCCGCCGCACCCGCCGGCGCATCATCATGTGAATGATGATCGGCGCGCCAATCGCCGCCACACCCCCGAGCAGCCACGGATTGAGGAACGTCATTTTTCCAGGGGAGTTCGGCTTTGGACCTGTTCGATTTCCCCGTTCATCGCGCAGCAAGCTGGCATGAGTTGTCGAGGCTCTGGTCTACAGGGCTGAAACGAGGCAGAAGAGAGGATGAGATTCGCAGCCATCCCATGGCGGGTGATAGCTGGCCACGCCTTTCGCATCAGCTACTCGCCATGGCCAGCCGTTTCCCTATTCGCCCATGCGCCTGCGCGGATGCGCCGGGGACGCGGGTAGTCCCTGAGCCTGGCGCGGTCGCCGTTGCTTTGTCCCACAGCGGCGGATCTGGCCAACCGGGAAAATTACAGGGGCTTGCCACACGGAACCCAATGTTGTTGTTCGTGTTCGTCGGATTGTTGTTGTTGCGGTTGGACGACGCCAGGTTGTTCGAGTTGTTGTTCCAGTTGCCGCCGCGCAACACAGGATAATCCAATTTCGGCCCCGTGTCCCACTGCCAGCCTATATGCTGGAAAACACGTCCCGTCGCAAGCGCCAACTCTGCGCATGCGCGGCGTGCGCCACCCAGGACCGCACTGACTCGCCAACCTTCGCCAAGGGCACCCTGCCCCGGCGGGCGCGCCAAAGCTGCCGGCGGAGACGGACTTGAAACGCCCGCACATTCGTGGCCCGCACCTTGCGCCGCCCATCGCTGAATGAAACGAATCCAACGAAATCCACGCCCAGGCGCGTTGGCAGGAGCCGGTACTTGTCCGGGTTGATCCGCAGCCGCAGCTCCGCCAGCTTCTCGCGCACCGCCGATCCACATTCCCGGAGGCGCCCCCGGTCGTCGCCAAACAATATGAAATCGTCCACGTACCGGACATAGCCGCGTACCCGCAGCGTGTGTTTCACGAACTGGTCCACCTCGTTGAGGTAAACATTCGCGAAGAACTGGCTTGTCAGGTTGCCAATCGGCAGCCCGCGCGGGCGCAGCGTTACCGAAAGCAAATCATCACCGGCCCATTCCCGCTCGATCCCGTCGCGGTGGCTCCCGAGCACCTCCTCGATCACCCGCATCAGCCCTTCGTCACCCACCACCCGGCGCAGCAGCCTCAGCAGCATCAAATGGTCAATGCTGGGAAAATACTTCGTCACGTCGCATTTCAAAGCATACCTGTAACGCCGGGCGAAATCCGCCGCGCGTCGCAAGGCGGCGTGCGTCCCCTTGCCTTTGCGGCACGCAAAGGAATCATCGATGAAGCGCCCCTCGAAAAATGGCTCGATGATCCGGACTATCGCATGATGCAGCACCCGGTCCCGGAAGGGAGCGGCTGCGACGATTCGCTCTTTCGGCTCATGGATTGTGAAATACCGATACGGGCCATGCCGGTAGGATCCAGCCCGCAACGCCTCCGCAAGCGCGACCACCTCCTTTTCCTGCTCGGCGAAATAACGGGCGACGCCCGGCTTGCATCGCTTTCCTCTCAACGCCTCGCGGCTCGCGGCGAAGAGATTCTCCAGCGTGCAGAACTGCTCGAAGAGATGCTTGTGCCGCTTCATGGCGCCGGCTGTGGAGGAGCGGATGACGTGCCGGCCTGCTTGCGCCAGCCGCCAATCATCTTGCCGCATTCGGCCAGCTTTTCGCTGCTGAACTCATACTGCCGCGCGGTCAGAATCTGGCGGTCTTTCGCCATCCGCACCAGCCAGCGAAGCACCTCCATTTTCCGGTTCGCCTCGCGCAGCAATCCGGCCTTCTCCTTGCTGTAGGTCGCCTCGATCAGCTTTTCCAGGATGCCCAGGGCGAGGTCTGCCATCCGCTGGCCGAAGATAAACCGCTGATTCTTTGGGAACGCGTCAATCCGGTCCAACAGCCAGTTCGTGTAATCGTACCATTTCACCAACACCACGGGGAGCTTTCCTTCCACCATTTGCTGTCCCCAAATTTCGCAAAAAAATTTCGCCGGCCGCTACGCGGCTGGCTTGTCCAGGCTCACCTGTCCAAAGGGAAAAAGGGTCAAAGTTTAAAGGGTTTACCCCGCATCAACGCCAACCCTGCAACTCCCGCCAGTATTAGCATAATCGAGTTTGGCTCAGGGATACTTGCCACACGGAACCCAAGGTAGTTGACCGTGAGCGTCGGATTGAGGTCGAAGTTGCGGTAGGACGACGACAGGGCGTTCGAGAGGTTGTCCCAGTCGCCGCCGCGCAACACGGGATAATCAGAGTCAACCGTTGTGTCGATCCAATTAAAAACATCCCCTGATTGGTCAAAGGTCCCGTAGTAGCTCGCCGAGTCCGTGAAAGATCCCACCGCCGTCAGGTAATTCTGCCTCGAATTGTAGCTGGTGCTCTGCGTCACAGAAAAGATGTATTGGGATCCGTTGTAGTATTCGTAATTCGCCTCGTTCGCCCCGCTGCCGACGATATTTCCAGGCGCCGTGTCGCTTTGGGTCGCGTAGGTCGAATAAGTCCCGTTGGCCGGATCGTAGTACGCCGCCTTGTACCACTCGTTCTCGTTCGGCAAGAATACGGTCGCTCCCGCGTTGGGTTGCGGATTTGCCAGCAAACTCGCCGAATTGCTCGGTGTAGGCGTCCCTCCCAGCAAGGTATAGGCTCCGGTCTCCGTGCTCGCGCTCCCCTCTCCGTTGTTCATCCAGTTCACGAAGCGCAACGTGCTCCAATAGTCGATGTCCACCACCGGCATGTTCGCGTATCCGTTGATCACCGAATATTTCGAGCCGCTGGCCGCTCCCGAGTTGAAGGTGATCCCGTATTCCGCATCCCCCTGCGGTGAGTAAAGATCGAGCGTATTGGCCCCGGTGGGGTCAACGTCGTTGAGAAAGGTGCAATACTGCGAGTCGGTCACGTCGTATTCCCCGATGTCGTAGGTGAAGGAGACGCTGCCGTAGAGGTCCCCGGTGGCGGAATCCGCCGCGTTATCGGGGTTCCCGACCGTCACGTAGGACATGCTGATCGACTGCGCCCGCAGCGCCGACCCCGTCGAAAGCAGCGCCAAGACACCAGCCGCCGCCACGCCCTGAAATCTGGCCCCTGCCAAAGAAGATATTTTCATTGCGATGTGAATTTTTATCAGGCTGGGAGGGCTAACGCAATGAGAACCGTCAGGAAAACGGCCAGGGGGATGCCCCTTTTTACACCCCACTCGGGTGGAATGAAAAAATCACCTCTTCCAAGCCGGAGTCAGTTTTCTGTGTTGCGGCAGATTTGCAATCTGATCCCCAGCCATCTGGTGTCCACAACTGGCGAGGAAGACCGGCGTGAACAGGAAAGCGCGCATTTTCAGCCCAGGGAGTCATCTGGTGAGCCTGATCTACGAAAACCTCTAAGGCTGAGCGCGCATTACCCAGGCCGCCGAAAGCAGGTCCATTGTACACGCCAAGCCGAACTGCTAGAGCATTTTCTATTTAATCTGTCGCTGGATATGGTATAGAAGAGGGATGCTAACCTATAGTTGTGATCTGCGGGAGCGGATCATTGCGGCGCGAGAGGATGGGCACAGCGCCGAGGAAGTGGCCCGGCTTTTTCGGGTCTCCCGGCGCAGTGTGGAGCGGTACTGGAAAACCTATCAAACCACCGGAGCGGTGGAACCCAAGCAGCGCGGCGGTTACCGGCGCAGTTGCCTGGAAGGCCATGACGGGCGCCTGCGCGCCTGGATTGGCGAGAAGAAGGACCTGACCTTGGCCGAGTTGCGGGAGCGAATCGCCCGGGATCTGGGCCTCAAGGTGGGCAACACCGCCCTCTGGCACCGTCTGGAACGCCTGGGCCTCAGCTATAAAAAAAACGCTGCGCGCTGCCGAGCAAGACCGGGAGGACCTCCGGGACGCCCGCCAAAGCTGGCAAGAACAACAAAGAAACTGGCCGGCTCAAAGGCTGGTCTTTATCGATGAGACCGGCCTCAACACCAAGATGACACGCCTTTATGGGCGTTCGGAGATCGGGGAGCGTTGTCTGGCAAAAGTGCCTTATGGCCACTGGCAGACGGCCACCTTCATTGCGGCTCTGCGTCATGACCGCCTGAGCGCCCCCTGGCTGCTGGATGGTCCAATGGACGGTGAAGCATTCTTGATCTATGTCCGAGAGGTTCTCTGCCCAGAACTCCAGAGCGGGGACCTGGTGATCATCGACAATCTCTCTTGCCACAAGGTGCATGGAGTTGCCGAAGCCATTGCCGCCCGTGGAGCGCAGCTTTGTTATTTGCCCGCCTACAGCCCGGACCTCAACCCCATCGAGATGGCATTTTCAAAACTCAAGGCGCTGCTGCGCCAGGCGGCTGCCCGACATTGGACCGAACTGCTGGAAGCCGTCGCTCACGCCCTGGACACCTTCTCGGCGCAGACCAATGCCTCAACTTCCTTCGCCATGCCCAATATGCGACAGATTAAATAGAAAATGCTCTAGGAATTTGCTTTTGCGCCCGGCGCGCCGCGGACGGCCAGCACGCGGACAGGCGTCGGGGAGGGTGGGGGTCTGAAATTCGCCGGCCGCTACGCGGCTGGCTTGTCCAGGCTCACCTGTCCAAAGGGAAAAAGGGTCAAAGTTTAAAGGGTTTACGCCGCATCACCGCCAACCCTGTAACTCCCGCCAGTATTAGCATAAACGAGTTTGGCTCAGGGATACTTGCCACACGGAACCCAACGCCGACGTCCGTGGCTGTCGGATCGTCGAAGTCGCGGTTGGACGACGACAGGCCGCCCGAGCCGTCGTACCAGCCGCCGCCGCGCAACACGGGATAATCAGAGTCATCCGTCGTGTCGATCCAATTGAAGACATCCCCTGATTGGTCGTAGGTCCCGTAGTAGCTCGACGAGTCCGTGAACGATCCCACCGCCGTCAGGTAGTTCTGGCTCGAATTGTAGCTGCTGCTCTGCGTCACAGAAAAGATGTATTGGGATCCGTTGTAGTATTCGTAATTCGCCTCGTTCGCCCCGCTGCCAATCGTGTTTCCAGGCGCCGTGTCGCTTTGCGTCGCGTACGTGTAGTATCCGCCCGCCCCCGCGTTCAACTGTGGATCATAATACGCCGCCTTGTACCACTCGTTCTCGTTCGGCAGAAATACCGTCGCTCCCGCGTTGGGTTGCGGATTTGCCAGCAAACTCGCCGAATTGCTCGGTGTAGGCGTCCCTCCCAGCAAGGTATAGGCTCCGGTCTCCGTGCTCGCGCTCCCTTCCCCGTTGTTCATCCAGTTCACGAAGCGCAGCGTGCTCCAATAGTCGATGTCCACCACCGGCATGTTCCCGTATCCGTTGATCACCGAATATTTCGAGCCGCTGGCCGCTCCCGAGTTGAAGGTGATCCCGTATTCCGCATCCCCCTGCGGTGAGTAAAGATCGAGCGTATTGGCCCCGGTGGGGTCAACGTCGTTGAGAAAGGTGCAATACTGCGAATCGGTCACGTCGTATTCGCCGATGTCGTAGGTGAAGGAGACGCTGCCGTAGAGGTCCCCGGTGGCGGAATCCGCCGCGTTATCGGGGTTCCCAACCGTCACGTACGACATGCTGATCGACTGCGCCCGCAGCGCCGACCCCGTTGCAAGAAGCGCGGAAATACAGGCCGCCGCGGTGATGATTTTCCGAAGTTTCATAGCCGATTGTCTCTCCTGGGGGGCAGGTTTTGTGGATGCGGGGGTTAGGTTGGTTCTGGAAATTGCGAAAAGCGGTGTCCCAGAAGAAAGTCCAGCCCCCAACACATCTCACTGCGGCTGAAGATTCGGTGAAACCTCGAGTGACGCGATTGCTGCCGCGTGTAGTCGTTCCCCCGGCCAGCGTCAAGTGTTAATATTATCAGCCTTCCCACAGCATGGTCTGAGAGGCGCGTTTTAAATTCGAAATTCGGAATTCGAAAGGTTTGGCGCGCCTGCGGCGCGCATCGGGGCGGGAGGTTCCTCCTCTTCGCCTGCGCGCGGCCCGCGCGCCAAATCGCCAGCCTAGAGCAGTTTCTATTTAATTTGTCGGGTTTCGGGTGGGAGCGGAGGAGTATGGGCATCGAAAGGCGCTGCGCTGTTTCGATGCTGGCACGGCGGCTGTTTGGCGGCGGGGCGCGGGCTCATTTTTTACAGGCCGGTTTGATCGGGAATTCTAAGGCCGCCGTGCCTGTTTTTGAAAGCGGGGCTTCGCCCCGCGCCCCACTCAGGGGACGTAGTCCCCTGAGAACCCCATGCGGTCGCTGGCGCGACAAATTGAAGCGAAAGTGCCCTAGCAGAAAGGATTTTCTGACCGGTGCTCGACCATCTGCGAGCCCTCCAGCCCCGCGTTGCCTGCGGCAGCCGGGGCAAGGGAGCGCCCCGGCGTTTTCGGCACGTCATGCATGTGGTTGATTTCCCTAATACCCCGTGTGCTGCCTCGACGCCAAATAGCGGGCCAGCACTTCCCCCAAGGGCTGGCTCGTATCGACGAAAACGTAATGGCAGCGGTTGCGCTCGCACGCCAGCCGCATCCGGTCGCGGAATGCCTGAACTTCGGCGCAATAGCTCTTGCGCAGGGCAGCCGGCTGGGTCCTGACGCGCGGCCCCATCTCGAGGCCCACGAATTCAATTGACCCGGTAAACGGAAACTCAATCTCCGCGCGGTCCATCACGTGGAACACCAGCACTTCGTGCCCGAGGAAGAGCAAATGCTGCATGCCGTTGAGCACCCGCTCCTCTTCGTCGAGCAAATCCGAGATCAGGATCACGATCCCCTTCCGCTTAAATTCCGCCGCCAGGTCGTGCAGGATGCGCGCGATGTCGGTCTGTTCCGTTGGATCGAATGCCGAGAGTCTCAGCAGGATATCCCCCAGCCGGGCCATGCTGTCCGTGCGCGCCTGCCGCTCGCGCGCCGCCAAGTCGAAGATGCTCACCGCGACCGCGTCCCGCTGCGACAATATGAGATAGGCCAGCGTCGCCGCCAGTTGGCGCGCATACTCAAACTTGGTGGTTTTGCCCGAGCCGTATTGCATCGACTCGCTCCCATCCAGCAGCAGGTGCGCGACGAAATTCGTCTCCTGCTCGTACTGCTTGATGTAATGCCGGTCGGTCCTGCCCAGCACCTTGTAATCGAGGTGCCGCAAATCATCGCCCGCCGCGTACTCGCGGTGCTGCGCGAACTCGACCGCCATCCCGTGCAGCGGCGATTTGTGGGCGCCGGCCATGTAGCCTTCGACGATCTGCCGCGCCGTGAGGCCCAGAGCCTCCGCCCGTTGAATCACGGCCGGATCGAGCAGGCGCGCCTCGTGTTTCACGGAATATCGCCCCCTCTCCCATCGCGCGCCGCGCGGGCCAAATCCTTCGAATCGTCATCGGCCTCGGGCGTAAAAATGACGCGCTCAATCATGCTGCGCGCGCGCCCGCTGCTTGACCTGCTCCCATGTGCGGCCAGAAGCCGGATGCTGAAGGAATCGCTCTTTGCGCCGACGCAATTCGTCGCGCTTCGCGTCGGAAACCGGCAGCTTGGCGTCTTCCTGAGCGATGCTATCCCAAAGGTCTTCAACGAGTTGGAGCCGTTCAGCTCGACTCAACCTAAAAAGCGGCGCAAATTCGGCGTTCATGCTCACAGCATACGGATTTGCCGGCATCCTTCAAGGACTCCGCCTAACGAGAGCAAGATCAGGTCTGCGGAATCGCCTTCAGAATTCTCTCGATCACCGCGTCCGCCGTGACGCCTTCGCTTTGGGCCGCGAAATTCAGCCCGATGCGGTGCCGCATGATCGCAGGCGCCATGGCGGCGACGTTCTGGCATCCGACATAGACCTGGCCCTTGAGGAGCGCGTGCGCCTTGGCGGCCATGATGAGACCCAGGCTCGCCCGCGGCCCGGCGCCCCACGTCAGCCATCTTTTGCAAAAATCGAGCGCCTGCGGCGATTTCGGACGCGTGGCCGCGGCCAGCTTTTGCGCGTAATTGTAAACGTGGTCGGCCACCGGCATCCGGGTCACCGCCCCTTGCAGGTAGAGCAGATGCTCGACGCCCGCAATCCGCTTCACCTCGGGCTTCTCGCCGCTGGTGGCGCGTTTCATGATTCGCAGTTCCTCCGCCGTGTCCGGGTAATCGATGGTAATCATGAAGAGAAACCGGTCCAGTTGCGCCTCGGGCAGCGGATAAGTGCCTTCCTGCTCGATCGGGTTTTGCGTCGCCAGCACGAAAAAGGGGTCGGGGAGCTTGTGCATGGCGCCGGCGACCGTGACCCGCCGCTCCTGCATCGCCTCGAGCATGGCGGCCTGCGTCTTCGGCGGCGTCCGGTTGATCTCGTCCGCCAGCACCACGTTGGCGAAAATCGGACCGGGGATGAACCGGAATGCCCGCTCGCCCGTCGCCGGATTTTGCTGGATGACCTCGGTGCCGGTGATGTCGCTGGGCATCAGGTCGGGCGTAAACTGGATGCGCTTGAACGCGAGGTTCATCGTCTCCGCCAGCGTCGAGATGAGCAGCGTCTTGGCCAGCCCCGGCACGCCCACCAGCAGCGCGTGGCTGCGGGTGAATAGGGCGATCAGCAACTGCTCGATAACCTCTTCCTGCCCGACGATCACCTTTGCCAATTGATGCGTCAGCGCCTGGCGCGCCTGCTTGAAATACTCGACGGCTTGCAAGTCGTCGGTCTCTTCGGCTTTTGCGGGTTCGCTGACATCCTCGGCCCATGCGGGGGGGGCGGGTTTTTCGGGATTCATGGGGGAAGGGTGCCGCAACTGTACGATGAACGGAGCAAAATTCGAAATTCGAAATTCGAAATTCGAATTTGCGGTGCGGCTGATTAATAAACGCGGAGGCGTAGTGGCAGATTACGCGGTTTTTCGAGCGTCGCCTGCTCTGATTTTCTTCGCGCCTTTGCGTCTTTGCGTGAGGCTAAACCCTTCTGGAAGAGGGACTCACGCAAAGGCGCAGAGACGCAAAGTTGTCCAGAGGGGAGCGCAACTGCCCTACCTGCCCTTTCGGCGCGAAACCGGTTTTTGCGGCCTTTTACTCTGTGGCGCAAAATCAATTTCGGAACACCATCTTTAAGATCGCAAATTGCGATGTTAGAGCGCTGAACTCCTCGCGGGGTGAGCTGAAAGAGAAAATCCTGCGGGAATAGTTTAGCCGTGGGTTCCGGGAGGCAACGCCGGGGTCATGTGAAAGTGAAAGAGTAGGCGCATGTACACGCTGGCGCGCGGGTGTCGCGCCGGCGGGTGTACTGGGACTTTAGAGGCCTCAGCCCTCGCTCGGCAGGCAGATGGTGAAGGTCGAACCCCTGCCGACTGCTGTGTCGCAGATGAATGGCACCCTGCCCCGCTTTTACCAGGCGCTTGACGATTGAGAGCCCGAGGCCCGTGCCCTTGTCCGGCGCCTTCGTCGTGAATTTCGTCTCGAACATCTTGGCCAGCACCTCCGACGGTATGCCCGGGCCGTCGTCCTGCACGGAAATGGCCAGAAGCGGCGGCTGATTGTGAAAACCTTCGCGGTTCACGAATCGCTGCTCCGGGCCGTCCACGAACTGGTCCACGTCGAATTTATCGGTGAAGAACTGCGCGCTCACCTCGACGCGATGCGGCTGGTCGGTGCAGGTCAGGGCGTTGATGGTCAGGTTCAGCAATATCTGGAGAAGATCGGTGCCGTTGATCGCGGCAACGCGCTCCTCCGGGAGCAGGTGCACCGCGAGCTGGTTGCCCTTCGAGCTGGGATGCCGCACCAGCAGCTCCTTGAGGTCGCTCAAAATCTGGTTGAGGCCGACGCGCGCCAGGTCGGAGCCGGCGTGGTCGCGGTCGCGCAGGAAGGAGAGATAGCGGCGCGAAATCTCGAAGCAGCGGCCCACCTGGCCCGTCAGCTTGTTCAAGATCGCCCTTGATGGTCTCGAGCTTCTCCCCTTCGACCGAGCGCCCATCGCCCAGCGAGCGGTTGATCATGTCAACGAACCCGGAGATGACCGTCAACGGGCTGTTGATGTCGTGCAGCACGCTGGCGTAAATCTCGCCCTTGGTCTTCATCATCTCCTCCTTGACGCGCTGGTCCTGGATCTCCTGCTGGAGGGCACGCAGCGTATCGTTGCTGCGGTGAAACTCGCGCGCCATCTCGTGCTTTTGCCGAGCGCGCGCCACCGCCGAGCGCATCGTCTGCACGTCGAAGGGCTTGTTCAGATAATCGCATGCGCCGTAGCGCAGCGCCTGGCGCGCGGTCTCGATGGTCTCGTAGGCCGTGAGCATGATGACCTCGATGGCCGGATCGATATCCTTGAGTTGCTTGAGGACGTTGATGCCGCTCATGCCCGTCATCAGGATATCGCAGACCACGACCGAGGTGCGGTGCTGGCGGGCGAGGTCGATGGCATGCTCGCCGCTGTTGGCCAGGAGCACCTGGTATTCATCCTTGAAAATGATGCGGACCGATTGCCTCGGCCCCTCCTCGTCATCGACGACGAGGAGCACCGGCTTCGATGTCACGCCTTCAGCGGGCATGGGAGCGGTCACAATAGTGTCTCCGACTGGCTTAGAAGTGATATCCGACTGAGAGCGAGACTGCATTCGAGAGGAAAGAATAGCGCCCATCCGCCGCGGAGTCATTCACGATTGTGCGGTCGGCAGCGATTCCCAACTCGTAGCTCACGTCCACCCTGCAATTGCCAAAATTCCGCCCCACGCCTACCGAGAAGAGGTGGCGGGCGCTGTCCGGGATAACCGGGGAGAAATTGGCGGACGGCACCGAGTTCTCGCTGTAGATGTACCCGGCGCTGAGGCGGTAAGGACCGATCAGGCGGGTCGCGCCCACCTCGTAGAGGAATGAGTTTTTCCAGTGGAACGGCACGACGATGGTGTTCCCGTTCGACTGCTTGATGTTCAGGGTCTCGTACTCGTTCCAGTTCGTCCAATCGATATCCGTCTCAAAATTCCAATCCGGCGTGGGACGGAACGAGTAGCCGAGGGTCGCGGACTGCGGGAACTTCGATCGTCCCCTTGGCCGGCAGCGTCGGGAAGCTGGTCGGGAACGAGCCGCTGGCCGGCACGCCCGCCGCCACGAGCTGCGCCTGGTACTGCGAGTTTGCCTGGGCGATCAGCGCCGCTTTCTCGGCGGCCGGAATCGGCAGCGATTCAATCTGCGCAATGCCGGCCTCGAGCTTCTGCTTTCCGGCGGCGATCTCCGCGTTGCCGTTTTCCGCCGCGGTCCGCTCGGAGGCGCTGAGCCCCTCCTGCGTATGTCCGGTCAGGTTGCCGCTCACCGGCGAATGATAGGAAAATCCCACCGCCTGCCGGGGGGTTGGTTTCCAGAGGAGGCCCGCATCACCTCCCACGGTAAGCCCATTTCCCTTGATGCTGAAGTAATCTCCGGGTTCGGAAGTCAGCCCGTCCTTGAGATAGGCATCCAGGTAGTCGGCGGAAATTCCCAAGCCAAACGAGAGCGTCCGGGTAATCTGCACGGCGAAGGTTGGATTGATCGAAAGAAACTCGAGCGACCCGTCGATGCCCGCCTGCCGGAACGTGGCATCGTCAGGCCACTCGGTCTTCGCGCCGAACGGCATGTAAACACCGATGCCAAACGCGAATGGCTCGCCGTGCGGGTGATAAGTCATGAAGAATTGCGGCGCTGCCACAAAGGGATCGTGGCCCCAGGACTCGTGTCCATCCTCGCCGTGCAGCGGCTTGTAAGTCTCATCGAGCGAGATTCCATAGAAACCTCCCTCGACATCGAAACCTTGAAGCTGGGTAAGTCCCGCGGGATTGTAGTAAATGGCCGCGGGATTATCCGCTGTGGCGACAAAGGCGTTGCCGCGAGCCGTGGCTTCGGCATCCTGCGTGACAATGCTGGTTCCGTAGCCAAAGGCCAGGGAAGGCAACAACAGTGCGATGCCGAGTAAGGGGAGGGCTTTGGTAAGTCTCATAATCGAGGCCCGAATTCAGCAGGTTACGTGCTAACACGCATGTGAAACCTCGATTTCGTGGAGTTAGTCAACGGCATCCAATTTTGTAATACATACCATAATAGCCATGAATGCCATTACCTCCCCGCCATTCTCATCTTTACTTAACTTATCTCACTTACGATTGCCTCCGCCATCTCCCGCGTGTTCACACGCGTCGTCCCCCCGGTGTGGATATCCCCCGTTCGCAACCCCTTGCCGATCACGGCGCGCACGGCCCCCTCGATGGCGCCCGCCGCCGCTTCCTGCGAAAACGAATAGCGCAGCATCATCGCCGCCGAAAGAATCTGCGCGATCGGGTTGGCGATGCCCTTGCCCGCGATGTCGGGCGCCGTGCCGCCGCTGGGCTCGTACATCCCAAACCTGCCGAATTCCGTCTCGCGCACGCCCAGGCTGGCGCTGGGCAACATGCCGAGCGAGCCGGCGATCATCGCCATTTCATCGGAAAGGATGTCGCCGAAAAGATTCTCCGCCAGGACCACGTCAAACCCGCGCGGATTGCGGATGAGCTGCATGGCGGCGTTATCGACATACAAATGCGAGAGCTGCACGTCCGGAAAATCGCGCGCGACCTCGATCACCGTCTGCCGCCAGAGCACGCCATTTTCGAGCACGTTCGCCTTGTCGATGGAAGTGACTCTCTTTTTGCGGGTCCGCGCCGCCTGGAAGGCCACGCGGGCGATGCGCTGGATCTCACTGGTGCGGTAAACCATCGTGTCCACGGCGATGGTCTCGCCGTTTTCCTCGCGCCTGCCCTTGGGCTGGCCGAAGTAAAGGCCGCCTGTCAGCTCGCGGACGCAAAGCACGTCGAACCCGCCCTCGATGAGCGATTGCTTGACCGGCGACGCGTGCGTCAACTCCGGCAGGCAAACCGCCGGGCGCAAATTGGCGAAGAGCGAAAAGTGCTTGCGCAGGGGCAGGAGCGCGGCGCGCTCCGGCTGCTCATCGGGTGGAAGGCTTTCCCATTTGGGACCGCCGACGGAGCCGAAAAGAATCGCGTCCGCCGTGCGGCAGGCCTCGATCGTCTCCCCGGGCAGCGCCTGCCCGCGCGCATCGATGGCCGCGCCGCCCACGAGGCGCTCGGAGTAATCGAACCCGAGGGAAAATTTCCGCGCCACCGCCTCGAGCACGCGCAGGCATTGCTCCATCACTTCAGGGCCGATCCCATCTCCTGCAAGAACTGCGATTTTAAAACGGCTCATGGGGAATGTGGAATTGCTGATGGGACCAACGGACCCGGGTCAAAATGAAAGACCCATTTCCATGATCGATTCAAGCTTGGCAATCCAAATCCCGAATCCGGATACGAATTGAATCAGCGCCCGCGCTCGCGGGCCAGGTTTCGACCTGGTGATTGCCGTCCGGCGGCCGCTTAGTTCCCGCCGCCGTTGCCCGGCGCGGTGCTTCCGCCACCGTTGGCTGACGGGGTGCTCGCACCGACCGCGGCGTTGCCACCCAGGATGCCCGCTCCATTGGTGGTGCCGGCATTGGTCGCGGACTCGCGGTAATCCACTTCGCCCGGAGCATGCGGAGCGCGCGGCACTCCCGGCTTCGGGTAATCCGCCGCGAGATCGCGCCGCGATGTCGGCACAAGGCGCACGGCGCCGCTGGCGTTGTTGCGCCAGCCGTTCGGGTCGGCATATTCCTCGCCGGAGTGATGCAGCCCCGTGACCTGGTCCTCGAGTCCCGTGCCATAGCCTTGCTGGATGATGGTGGGGGTGACGAAGATCAGAAGGTTGCGCTTGGTGCGGACATTGAGGTGCTCCTGGAAGGCGTAACCGATTCCCGGAATGTCGCCGAGCACGGGCACCTTGCTGTGTGTCTTGCTCACCTGGTCCTGCAACAGGCCGCCGATGGCCAGTGTGTCGCCGCTCTTGATGAGCACCGTGGACTCGATGTCGCGGGTGTCGATGATGGGGCTGCTGACCTGCGCGCCCTCGAAGTTGAACACCTGATCGCCCACCATGTCCGAAATCTCCGGCTTCACGTTAAGCGTGACGAAGTTATCCTTGTTGATGCACGGGGTCACGACCAGCGTATTGCCGAAGGAGACGGTTTGGAACCCGCTGAAGACGGCCTGGGCGGTTTGCTCGTTGAAGTTGAGTTGCGGCACCGGCTGATTGCGGACGATCTTGATGGTGGCCATCTGATTGTTAGCGGTCACAATGCGGGGGCTGGCCAGCAACTCCGCGTCGGCATCCTCATTGAGGAAGCGCATGGTAAGGGTCATCTGCGGGACTGAAAGAATGGCGAACTGGCCGCCGAACTCGTGCAGCAGGCCGCCGAGGCCGGTCTGCCCGTTGAGCAGGAAGTTGGTGGGTGAAAAGATTCCGTTGTTGGTATTGACGGTCGGCAGGCTGCTGGGGACCGCGATGGGCGTGACCTGGCCGGTGTTCGGATTGGTCTGCAAATTGATGGTCGAGCTGCCCGGCGAGGCGCCGCCGTAAGTGAAGGTCTGCGGGGTGCTCGAGTTGCCGAATACGCCGCCCCAGTTGAAGCCGTAGCTCTGTTGGGGATTGGCGGTGACTTCAATGAGCCGCGCCTCGATCTCGACCTGCTGTGTCGGCATGTCGACGGTCTGCAGGAATTGCTTGATCGCATCGATGTTCGAGCCGACCTCGCGGTAGAAAATCGTGTTGGTGCGCGGGTCGAATTGCGGGGGCACCTTGCTTTCGAGCTCCGCGGCCAGCAGCGGCATGACTTTCTCGGCGCTGGCGTAGGAGAAGGTGTAATAGGCGCTCTCGGTCGGCTCCGCCTCTTTTTCCTCCTTTGTCTTAACGTAATAGACGCCGTCCTTCTCGATCATGATGAGGCCCTTGTCGAAAACGATGATGTTGATGGCCTCCATGGGCGACTTGTCCTCGAGGCGCATCGTGACCTTCATCGGGGGCTGCGCGTCGCTGATCTTGTCGCTGACCACCAGGCTGATGTGCGCCTGGCGGGCGAGCAGCCGCAGCACCTGGGCAACGTCGTCGCCTTCAAATTCGTTGAGCGCGTGGCCGGGCGTGGCGCCGTTATCGCCGAGGGTGGCCGCGCTGCCCGTGGTGACCGCTTCGGTGCCGGTGGGAGCGGTCTGGACCGGCTCGGTTCCTTCCGTGGGGCTTGGCGCGCCGGGCACCGTAGGCCCGGTGATCGGCTCGATGGGTGCGGGCGCTTCGGCAGCGGGGCTGCCGGCGGGCGCCGCCGCCGCCGGATTCATGTCTTGGGTTGCGGGCGCCGGCGAAACGTCGGGAGTTGCCGAAACTACCGGCTGTTGAGCGACAGCTTTGGCAACCGCGAGGATGCCAGCCGAGCAAACGATGAGGAAAAACTTTGTGCGCATAATTGGGCCGTGGTGGGTCTGACGCGATTGAAAAAGCAGAAAGCAGACCATCTGGCCTCTCTTGAGCCCACTCTTTCACTTTCCCCTGCGCATTTCCGCGTAAATTGGCGCGCAGCCTTCTCTTTCCGCGCGCCTTTTACAGGCCCTTTGCGGCCTTGATGAAGGCCCGGACAAGGCCGGGATCTTTGCGCCGCGGAATCCCCGCGGCCTCGACGCCGCTGGCCACGTCCACGCCGTAAGGAAGCACTTTTTCGACCGCCGCGGCCACATTCTCCGGGTTCAGGCCGCCCGAAAGCCAGACCTCGCGATCCCCGCAGGCGCGGACAAATCGCGCCGCCGCGTCCAGGTCGATGAGCGTGCCCGTTCCCCCGAAGCCCCCCGGGTCCGAGGAATCGATCAGGATGGCATGCGCCTCAAAAGCCGCCGCCTCGGCGGGGTCCAGCGAGGGCGTCAGCGGAAACGCCTTCCAGATTTTGCCCCCGACTGTCGCCTCCGCGCAAAAGGCCGCGGATTCGTCCCCGTGAAGTTGGATCGCGTCGAAGACCTGCTGCGCCTCGTGGACCTGCGCCATCGACGGATCGACCATGACCGCCACGCGCAGGACACGGGTCCCAAGCGACTCGACCCACGGCCGCACCTCCTCGAGGCGCACGTGGCGCTTCGAGCCAGGGTAGAGATTGAAACCGAGCGCGTCGGCGCCCGCATCGATGGCCGCGATGGCATCGCCGGCATTGGTGATGCCGCAAATCTTGACGCGAACGGGCGGGTTCATTCGATCACCCTCGCTTTGGCCTCCTTGATGCCGCCTTCATCGCGCGTGATGACGCCCACCCGGACGCGCCCATCCTCGGAACGGATGAAGGCGCTGAGCACCCAACTGGCAAACGAGATGATGATCGCGCCGAGGAATGCCTTGCCGAACGAATCGACGTGAAAACAGGGCAGCAGCCCGGAAACCGCCATCAGGCAGAGGGCATTTACCACCAGGATGCCGAGGCCCAGGGTCAGGATGATGAATGGCATGCTGAGAATGACGACAATGGGACGCACAAACGCGTTGATGATCCCGAGGATGAGCGACGCGCCCATGAGGCACTCGAAGCTCTTGAAGTGGATCACACCAAGCGCATTGGCCAGCCACACCGAAAGGGCCGTGACCACCCAGCGCATGAAGAACGGTTTCATCGCAACCACGTTAACCAATGCGGCGCGCCGCCGCAATGCAATGGGGTGCGCCGTCCGATCGCGGGCCGTGCCGGGCGATCACTATGGGCTCGATTGCACGATCTGGCCCGGAAGCGCCGGGACAATCTGGCCGGGAAGGGCCTGTACGACCTGGTTCGGCAGAGCCTGGACAACCTGGCCGGCCAGCGGCTCGACAATTTGCCCCGGCAGCGCCCGCACGATTTGTCCCGGCAATGCCTGCACGACCTGGTTCGGCAGAGCCTGGACGACGCGCGCCGCGTCGCCTCCTATCGGTCTGGCTTTGTGCGTTTCAGTGGGTTTTGGATCGGCTGCCTGCGCGGCAACAGCCATGGCAAAGACCAGAAGCAAGATGCCCAGTTGGAATTTCCCGCCCGTCATCCCGCCCATAACCAACACGCGTTTGTTACTCATCATAAGTGAATCGGGAATCGGAGTCCGACAGGCCGTTTTCAGGGTAGGCGGCTTCCATGGTTGAATGCTGAGATTTATCCGTTGCGGATTCGCCGGTCAAGGGTCCGATGACCGTTCCCGCCTTAGTCCCTGATTGCCTGCCCGGCCTGGTATAACTTGATGTCTGCGCGGATGGCATCGGCGAGCGCCGTGTTGGATGGCGCCAGCGCGAGCGCGCGTTGGGCTGTTTGCACCGCGTTCGCAAAATCTCCCGTCGCCGCATAACCGGCTGCCAGCGTGCGCAGGATGACCGGGTTATTGCCGCCGGACGATCGATTGGCGCCGGCAGCCAGATTCAACGCCTCGGCGCCGTTGCGGACGCCCGGGGCGCTCGCCGTGGCCAGCACCCAGGCCAGGTGATCCTCGACGCCGAGGTCATTCGGGTTGAGCGTGAGCGCGACGCGATACTCCGCGACGGCTTCGACAAAACGGCGCTGGCGGACCAGGGCGTCGCCAAGGCTTTGGTAGACTGGTTCGAGGCCGGGATCGAATCGCGCGGCCTCGCGAAACTGCGCGATGGCCTCCTCGGTTTGCCCCTGCCGCTCAAGCACGGCACCCAGATCAAAGTGTGCCTCGCCAAAATCCTGTTTCAACCGCAGCGCTTCGTCGTAATTCGCGATGGCTTCCTCGAAGCGCCCCTCGCGGTAGAGCGCGTTGCCCAGGTTATTGTAAGTCTCCGGGTCGTGCGGCGCGATTCGCAACGTCTCGCGATACTCCGCGATGGCTTCGTCGAGCCGGCCCTGCTGCATCAGCACGTTGGCCAAATCCCTGTGTGTCCTGCCCTCGGAGGGCTTGATTCGCGCGGAGGTGCGCAGCGCGGCGATGCCTTCGGCGATGCGCCCTTCCTCGATGAAAGCGGTGCCGAGCTTGTAATAGGCGACATCATTGTTTCGTGTGTACTGGATCGTGTGATTCCAAAGGCTGCTCGCGTCGCGCCAGTAAGTCACCTGGCGCCAACACGCGACGGCAAGCGCGCATAAGATGAGCCCCGCGATGACGCCCAGCGCCGCCCGCCGCTCCCGACGCGCACCGGCCCATTCCGCCGCCATCCATGTCCCGGCGAAGCAAAGTCCGATCTGCGGCAAATAAGTATAGCGATCCGCGTAAGCTTCATTCGCGGCCTGCAGAACTCCCACCACCGGCACGGTCATGCCGAGATACCAGAACCATCCGGTGATCAAATAAGGCTGTTTTCGGCGCGCTCGATAGACGGCCCAAGTAATCCCCGCCAAAAGGAGCAGCGCGCCGTATGTCTGCCATGCGGGCCGCCCTTCGGGTGGAAGCGGATAGAGCGCTGCAAGATGAACGGGATAAATGAACTTCCATAGGTAAGCCACGTAAGCCACGGATATGTTTGCCGGGTAACTGTAAGTGGGAGTATCTCCCGCTTTGACCGCATACAGCGTGGCCACGCACGAAAGCGCCGACATCAGAAAGAGCGGCGCCTTTTCCCGAATCAAACCGCGAAGCTGGGACCAGTTCCGCAGCCGCCCGAGCGGCCAGTAATCCAGGAGAAGCAGCACGCACGGCAGCGTCACGAGCATCGGCTTGCTCAACAGCCCCAACGCAAACAGAACCAGCACCGATGCGTAACGGCCCGCCGATTTGCGCTCCGCGTACCGCGCGTAAGCCCAGAGCGTCAGCATGAAGAACATCGCGCTGAGCACATCCTTGCATTCGGCGACAAACGCCACCGACTCCGCGCGCAGCGGATGAATGGCGAACAACGCCGCCACGAACGCGCTGCGCCAGGGCGCGCCCGTCATCCGGGTCAGCACGAGAAACAGGAACAGCACCGAAACCGCGTGGAGCGAGACGGCGACCAGGTGAAAGCCGCCGGCCCACATCCCGAAGAGCTGGCTCTCCGCCATCAGGGCGATCACCGTCAGCGGATGCCAGTGCCCCACCAGCGTATTGGTAAAGGCCCAGCCGACCCCGTCCAAGGTCAGCCCCTTCAGCACCACCGGGTTTTTGTACACGTATTCCCGGTCGTCGTACCCCTTCACGAAGCCAAACCGCGCCGTCTGGCCAAACACGGCGAATACAAGAAGGACCAGGAAGATGCCTATGACGGCAATTTTTTGCGGTCGAGCCGCGGTCCGAACCTCCCCGACGGGGGCAATGGCCGGGGCTGCTCTCTGGGTATTCGGCATTCTGGGGCGCTTCTCGCGCGGGATTTATAATCCGCGCGGGAGAGCCAATGCAAATCCGCCCGCCGGAAGGCGCGGTCGCCCGAGGGCCGGGAAAAAAGCGTGGACTGCCCGGTCCATTCGCCTACAATTTGCGGCTCGGACCGGGCCGTTTTTACCCCGGACCCGGGACATCATTATGGGAAAGAAAAACGACACCGCCAAGCCGGTGGCCGCGAGCGCGGCACCCCCGGCACAGAAGATCACCACCCCGCCGGCCGCAGTTCAGCCCGCCGCCCCGGCGCCCGCCAACGGCGACGGACCCGCCCCAAGGGCCGCGGCGAAGAAAAAGCCAGCCGCGCCCGCGAAAGCGAAGGCGCCCGCAAAGAAAACCGCGAAGTTCACCACCGAGGATGTGGCCCTGAAGGCATACTTTATTTCCGAGCATCGCCACCGGCATGGCATCCACGGCGACTCGCACTCGGACTGGATCGAGGCGGAGCGGCAGTTGCGCGCCGAGGCCAGAAAGAAGGCCGCAAAAAAGACGCCCGCGAAGAAGCGGCAGTAGCCGCCGAAAGGTATGTCCACGCTGGAAGCTGAACTTGCCGAGGCCCTGAGGAAACGGCTGGCGGTGATCGGCGACCAGGAATTGCGGACCGCGAACCCGGAGCGGCACCTTGAGCAGTTGCGCGCGGTCTCGGAGAGGATCGCGGCGCTCGAGCGGCAATTGCCGCCGAACGTCCATCCCCAGCTCCGGCATTATTTCACGCGATGCAGCTACGACAAGGCGCTGGCGTGGATCGAGAGCGAAGGCCTGACCGGGAGCGAGAAATAAGGGCCGCGGGGCTGACGGATTAGCGTGAGTAGAGCTCGACGATCAGTTGCTCGTTGACGATGGGAGCGATCTCGTCCCGGGTCGGGATGCGGGCCACTTTGCCCGAGAAATTCTCCTTGTCCACCACGAGCCAGTCGGGAATCGGCGCAATCTGCGTCAGCTCGAGGTAGCGCGCGGCGAGGCGGCGGGAACCGGGCTTGTCCTTGACCACGACTTCGTCACCGGGCCGCAGCGTGTAGGAGGAGACGTTGACCTTCCTGCCATTCACCGAGACATGGCCATGGGAGACCATCTGGCGGGCGGCGTTGCGGGAATTGGCGAAGCCAAGGCGGAAAACGACGTTGTCGAGCCGGGTTTCGAGCAATTGCAGCAGCGTCTCGCCGGTGACGCCGCGCCGGGTGAGAGCGGTCTGGAAATAGCGGCGGAACTGGCGTTCGAGCAGGCCGTATTGATAGCGCAGCTTCTGTTTTTCGGCGAGGGCGATGGCGTAGTCGCTCTGCTTGCGGCGGGAGCCCTTGGGGCCGTGCATGCCGGGAGGATAATTCTTGCGTTCCATGGCCTTTGCGGGGCCAAAAATGGGTACGCCGAAGCGGCGGCTGATTTTCGTCTTGGGACCAGTGTAACGAGCCATCTGATAGAATCGGGTTGAGAATTAAACGCGGCGCGCCTTGGGGGGGCGGCAGCCATTGTGGGGGACGGGGGTCACGTCCCGGATGACGGTGATATCGAGGCCGACGGCCTGGATGGCGCGCACGGCCGATTCGCGGCCGGCGCCGGGGCCCTTGACGCGGACTTCGACTTCCTTGAGCCCATGGCCCATGGCCTGGCGGCAGGCATCCTGGGCGACCATCTGGGCGGCGTAGGCGGTGCTCTTGCGGGAGCCCTTGAAGCCGCATTTGCCTGAGCTGGACCAGCCAATGACCGAGCCGGCCTGATCGGTGATGGTGACGATGGTGTTATTGAAGCTGGCCTGAACGTGGGCGATGCCGGTGTGGACGTTCTTGCTGCCCTTGGCGCGGACGATCTTCAGCGGCTCGAGGGCGGCGTTGGGATCGAGTGAAAGGTTTTCCTTGGGCGCTTCCGCGGCGGCGGCGGGAGCGGCTGCCCCGGCAGCCTCTTTCCTGGGAGCCTTCTTGGCCTTTGGAGCCTTGGGCGCTTCCGTGGCGGGAGCGGCGGGAGCGGCCGTTGGCGCCGCCTGCGCCGCTGGAGCGCGCCGGAGCGGGCGCGGCCGGGGCAGCCGGCGCGGCGGGGGCGGGTGGTTGTTCGCTGATGGGTTGCTGCTGTTCCTCTGCCATGATTCGGATCTTTCTGAATTACTTGGGGGGGCCGGACTTCGGCGCCTCCTTGGCCCGCTGGACGCCCACGGTCTTGCGGGGACCCTTGCGGGTGCGGGCGTTGGTGCTGGTGCGCTGGCCGCGGACGGGCAGGCCGCGCCGATGGCGGATGCCGCGGTAGCAATTGATGGCCTGAAGGCGCTTGAGATTGGCCTGGATTTCCCGGCGCAGGTCGCCCTCGATGGGCAGTTTGCTGGCGGTAATGGCGTGAATGAGCTGGTTGAGCTGCTCGGGGGTCAGGTTTTTCGCCCGGATATTGGGGTCGATATTGGCCTGGTCGAGGATCTTTTTGGCCGTGCTGTGGCCGATTCCGTAAATGTAAGGCAGGGAGGCTTCGATGCGCTTATCCCCGGGGATTTCGACTCCTAATAGACGTGGCATGGGTGTGGGGTGCGGCTTAGCCCTGGCGCTGTTTGTGCCTGGGGTTCTTGCAGATAACGCGCACGACGTTCTTGCGCTTGACGATCTTGCAATCCTCGCAGAGGCGCTTGACTGAAGCTCTGACTTTCATGGTTTTCGGTGGTTAAAGCGGTGGCTAAAAATCGGTTTGTGCGCCGCGGGGGCGACCTCCTTAGGGCGCCTTGAGGCGACGAAAAGACCGGAGCTGCACCGTAACCGGCGCGACACGGTCCAATTCAAAATCTCACTTTTGTCTAAAGGTTATTCGCCCTTTGGACAAGTCGTAAGGGGACATTTCTACCATAACTTTGTCTCCTGGCAAGATCCGAATGAAGTGGAGGCGCATTTTTCCCGAAATATGCGCCAAAATGCGGTGTCCATTCGGCAATTCCACCCGAAACATCGTGTTCGGCAGAAGCTCGACGACTTTTCCGTCTACCTCGATAACGTCTTTTCGCGCCATGTCAGGATTTCAGGTGGGCCGTTGGTGATAAGTACGGTGTGTTCAAAATGCGCGGATGGTTTGCCATCGGCAGTGACAACTGTCCAGTCGTCAGACAAAATTTTCACGGCGCCGGTCCCCATGTTGACCATCGGCTCGATGGCCAGGACCATGCCCGCCTTGAGCTTGGGGCCGGTGCCTTTGCGGCCATAATTGGGCACCTGCGGGTTCTTCGTGGAGCTTCTTGCCGACGCCATGGCCGACGAATTCCCGCACGACGCTGTAGCCGTTCGAGATGACCTCGTCCTCGATGGCCGAACTCATATCGCCGAGACGGCGGCCATCGGTGGCAAAGCTGATGGCGAGCGCGAGGGCGGCCTCGGTGACCCCCAGGAGGCGCTGAACCGCGGGATCGATGACGCCCGACCGGGACGGTGGCGGCGGTGTCGCCCACCCAGCCATTGTAGATGACGCCGATGTCGAGCTTCACGATGTCACCGTACTGGATGCGGCGGGTACCGCCGATGCCGTGGACGACTTCGTCATTGACGGAGATGCAGATGTTGCCGGGGAAGCCGCGGTAATTGAGGAAGGCGCTGCGGGCGCGAGACTCTGCGATGAAGGAGGCGGCGGCGCGGTCCACCTCGCCCGTGGTGACGCCCGGCTCGATGATGGCGGTGGTGCGCTCGAGGACCTGGCTGGCGACGCGGCAGGCGGCGCGCATTTTTTCGGCTTCGTGCGGGCTTTTGATGGGGATCGCCATGAAGTATTACGCCGGAGCGATCAGGCCGATAAACCGTGGCTGGCAATCCACAAAAAGCGCCTACCGCAAATGGGTGGCGAGGAAGAGGCTGAGGCCGACAACCAGGAGGACCGCGGCCGCGACGCAAGCCCAAACCAGGACGCCCTGCTGCGTGGCCTCGCCCCGGCCCGAAGGGGTGCGGTCAAAGCCGCCACGCAACCGGCCCTTGCGCAGGAAGCCGTCGTAATGGCGCTGGATGAGGTGCGTCTCGACCTGCTTCATCGTATCGAGCATCACGCCCACGAGGATCAACAGGCTGGTGCCGCCGAAGAAGGAGGCGGTGAGATAGGGGATGCCAAGCTGGCGCGAGAGCAACCCGGGCAGCACAGCGATGATGGTGAGAAACACCGCGCCGGCACAGGTCAGGCGGGTCATCGAGAAATCGAGAAAATCAGCCGTCGGCTTGCCGGGACGCACACCGGGAATGTAGCCGCCGTATTTTTTGAGGTCGTCGGCGATCTGGGCGGGCTGGAACATGATGGCGACCCAGAAATAGCTGAAGAAGAAGATCATCAGCCCGTAGACGACGTAATAGGCCGAGCCATTGGGGGAGATCGCCGCGGCCACTTGCTGGGCCCAGCCCTGGTGGAGCATCTGGCCGATGCTTGCGGGAAAGAGGAGGAGCGACTGGGCGAGAATGATCGGCATCACGCCGGGATAGTTCACCTTGATGGGCATGTACTGGAGACCGCCCTGGTAAACCTTGCGTCCGACGACGCGCTTGGCGTATTGGACCGGGATCTTGCGCTGGGCCTGGGTCATGGCAATGACCGAGGCGATGACAATCACCAGCAGGGCGATCATCAAAACCAGCACCATGGGGTTGACCTGGCTGCCCTGGTTCGGGCCGCTGGGCACGAACGTCTTCCACGCCTGCACCAGGGCCGCCGGCAGCCGCGCGGCGATGCCCACGCAGATAATCATCGACATGCCGTTGCCGACGCCGCGGTCGGTGATCTGGTCGCCGATCCACATGAGGAAAAGGGTGCCGGAGGTGAGCGTGAGCACCGTCAGCGCCTCGAAGGGAAGACCGGTAGTCTGGACCAGCGGAATGCCCATGTGGGCGATCGCGGTTTCGATGCCGGGGAGGAACGGATTTTTCGACGGGAACTCGAACGTCTTTGCCAGCAGGTAGCCCTGGAATACGCAGAGCATGATGGTCGCGTAACGGGTGTACTGGCTGATCTTCTGCCGGCCGCCATCCTCCTTTTGCATCTTATTGAGCTGCGGCACGACGCTCGGAGAGCATCTGCATCATGATCTGCGCGGAGATGTACGGCATCACGCCGAGGGAGAAGACCGCGCAATTCTCCAGCGCGCCGCCGCTGAAGAGATTGAAGAGAGCCGCCACGCCGCTGCCGCTCTTGCTCGAAGCGTAGGTGAAGTAATACTGGAGCACCGAGACATTCACGCCGGGCGAGGCGATGGCCGCGCCGATGCGAACGACCACGAGCATCAGCAGGGTGAAGACGACGCGATTGCGAAGCTCGGGGACCTTGAAGGTGTTGGTAAAGGCGGAAATCATGAGAAAAATTCGAAATTCGAAATTCGAAATTCGAAGGGGGAAAAGCAGACACGGGCTTCCAAGCAGAAGGGCGCGCGGCGCGCGCCAAGCCTTTCGAAATTCGAATTTCGAATTTCGAATTTTTCCACGTTTGCCGTGCGGACAGCTATCGGCATTGCCATTACTTGCCGGTGATCGCGCCGCCGGCCTTTTCGATTTTCTCGCGCGCGCCGGCGCTGACCTTGTCCACGGAGATAGTGAGCTTTTTCGAGAGATCGCCGTCGCCGAGGATCTTTGACGCCGTGATAATTGCCGCGGATCAATTTCGCCTTGAGAAGCTTGCCTCATCGACGGTCGCGCCGTCCTCGAACTGGTTGAGGTCGGCGAGATTGACGATGGCGTACTGCTTTTTGAAGGCGGCGTTGTTGAAGCCGCGCTTGGGCAGGCGGCGGATGAGGGGCATCTGGCCGCCTTCGAAACCGAGGCGCATGCGAACCGCCGGAGCGGGCCTTCTGGCCCTTGTGGCCCTTGCCGGAGGTTTTGCCCTTGCCGGAGCTTTCACCGTGGCCGAGGCGCTTCACGCGATGCCTCGATCCGGGACGGGGTTTTAAAGTGTGGAGATTCATGGATCAAGCGAGTGCGGGTTCCGCCGCGGCGGGGGCCGGGGCGGGGGCGGCATGGTGGTTCTTGCCGCGGACCTTGTAGATTTCATCGCGCAGGCGGAGGGCCTGCAAGGCGGTGATGGTGGCCTTGACGACGTTGGCATGGTTGCTGGAGCCAAGCGACTTGGCAAGGACGTCGCGAATGCCGGCGGCCTCGATCACGGCGCGCACGCCGCCGCCGGCGATGACGCCGGTGCCGGGCGACGCGGGCTTGAGCAGGACGCGCCCGCCGCCGAACTCGCCGATCACCTCGTGCGGGATCGTGTTATCGCGCACGGCGACCTTGACCAGTGACTTGCGGGCGGAATCGGAAGCCTTGCGGATGGCCTCGGAGACCTCATTGGCCTTGCCGAAGCCGAAACCGACCTTGCCGGCGCGGTCTCCGGCAACGATGAGGGCGCTGAAGGAAAAGCGGCGTCCGCCTTTGACGACCTTGGCGCAGCGGTTGATGAAGACGACTTTCTCGGTCAGATCGGATTTATCACCCCCCCCGCCGCCGGAGCGGTCGGACTGGGATTCACGTTTTCTGCGGGGTTCAGCCATGGTAAGAAAAGGGAGTTATTGTAGAGGGCTTTGGGTTCGGTAGCGTTAAAATTCGAGGCCTCCTTCGCGGGCGGCGTCGGCCAGGGCCTTGACCTTGCCATGGATATTGCAGGCCGCCGCGGTCGAAGACGACGCGGCTGACCTTCCTGGCCTTGGTGCGCTCGGCAACGAGGCGGCCCACCTTGCCGGCGGTCTCCTTGTTGGCGCGGGTCTTCTTGTCCGTCTTGAAGTCGCCCTCGGTGGTATTGGCGGAGGCGATGGTCACGCCACCGGAGTCGTCGATGACCTGGGCGTAAATATTCTTCGCGGAGAAATGGACCGAGAGCCGGGGGCGCTCGGCGGTGCCGACAACGGTCTTGCGCAGGCGCGTGTGGCGGACGGCGGTCTTTTGTTTGCGGTTGAGAGCAGCCATGGGAGTTACTGGACGGTTTTGCCTTCCTTGCGGCGGACCTGCTCGCCGGCGTAGCGGACGCCCTTGCCCTTGTAAGGCTCCGGCGGGTAATAGGCGCGGATATCGGCGGCGACCTGCCCGACCATCTTGCTTGTCGGCGCCTTCGATCCGGATTTTGGTGTTTTCAGTGACGGTGATCTTGATGCCCTTTGGAATGGAAAAGAGGATCGCGTGGGAGAAGCCGAGGGAAAGGTTGAGCTTGTCCCCCTGGACGGCGGCCTTGAAACCGACGCCCTGGATTTCCAATTCCTTGGCGAACCCGTTCGATACGCCGGCGACCATGTTCGAGACCAGGGCGCGGGAGAGGCCGTGGAGGGCGCGCACCTGGCGGGTTTCGTCCTTGCGGTCGAAGATGACGTTCGTGCCCTCGACGCGGGCCTTGATGGCGGGCGGCAGGGTCCATGAGAGCTTGCCCTTGGGGCCCTTGACGTGGACGGCGCCTTCGCCGCTGACGTTGAGCTTGACCTTGTCAGGGAGAGTGATGGGTTTTTTTCCGATTCGAGACATGGGTGTGGTCCTGGGTTACCAGACGTAGGCGACCAGCTCGCCGCCGATGTTCTGGCGCTGGGCTTCGTGGCCGGTCAGGATGCCGCGCGGGGTCGAGAGGATGGCTACGCCCATGCCGCCGAGGACGCGCGGGATTTGCTTCGCGGCGACGTAACGGCGCAGGCCGGGGCGGCTGATGCGGCGCAGGCCGGTGATGGCGGAACTGCGGTTGGCGAGCTTGGTGGTGATCTTGATGCGCGGATGGGCGCCGGTGGTGTCCAGTTCGAAGGCGCTGATGTAGCCCTCCTGCTTGAGGATGCGGGCGATCTCGGCCTTGATCTTCGAGTACGGGACGAGGACCTCGGGCTTGAGTGCGGCGCCGGCGTTGCGCAGGCGGGTGAGGAAATCGGCGATGGGATCGGAAAGCTGGCTCATGGGATTTAAAATTCGAAATTCGAAATTCGAAATTCGAAAGGGATGGGAAGGTTCGAAACAGGGAGCGCGCGCGCGCGATGTTTCGGATTTCGGATTTCGAATTTTGGATTATTCATCATTTTCTCAGGCTGTCGCTTTCTTGATGCGGTCGCTGAAGGGCATTCCCAACTCGGTGAGCAGGAGCTTGGCGTCCTCGTTGTTGGCGGCGGTGGTGACGATGGTGACATCGAAGCCGATGGAACGCTTGACTTTGTCGAGCTCGACCTCGGGGAAGATGGATTGGTCGGGGACACCGAGGGTGTAGTTGCCGCGGCCGTCGAAGGCGCGCGGGGAGACGCCGCGGAAGTCGCGGATGCGGGGAAGCGCCATCTTGATGAGACGCTCGAGAAACTCATACATGCGCACGCCGCGGAGGGTGACCTTTGCGCCGATGGGCTGGCCCTCGCGGAGCTTGAAATTGGCGATGCTCTTCTTCGAGCGGGTCTCGGAGGGTTTCTGGCCGCTGATGAGGGCCAGTTCCTCCTTGGCGTCCTCGAGCGCCTGCTTCACGTCGGCCTGGGAGCCCACGCAGGTGTTGATGATCACCTTATGGACGCGCGGAACCTCGTGCACGTTCTTGAAGCCGCGCTGCTGCTTGAGCGCGGGAACGACGTGGGATTTGTAGTAGTCGTAGAGTTCAGTGGCCATATCGGATTGCGGATTGCGGATTGCGGATTGCGGATCTCGGATTGCGGATTGGGAGCCGCTAGGATTTCTTCTTCGATTTTGCGGGGGCTTTCTTTTCGGCGGCCTTTGGTTTTTCGGCGGATTTGGCTTCTTTCGAGGCCTTCGCGGCCTTCGAGGGCTTGGATTTTTCACCGACCGGGGCTAGCTTCACGTTCGAGATGTGGATGGGGCCCTCGCGCTCGATGATGGCGCCCTGGGGGTTGTCCTGGGAGCGCCGGGTGTGGCTTCTTGACCATGCGGACGCCCTCGATGAGCACCTGCTGCTTTTTGGTGATGATCTGGAGGATCTTGCCGGTGGCGCCGTCGTGGTTGCCGGAGATGACCTCGACGACGTCGCCGCGCTTGACGTGGAAATGAACGGCATGGCCATGGTCAGAGCACCTCCGGGGCGAGCGAGACGATCTTCATGAAATTCTTCTCGCGCAGTTCGCGGGCGACGGGGCCGAAGATGCGGGTGCCGCGCGGGTTGAGGTCCTTGTCGATGATGACGATGGCGTTGCGGTCGAAGCGCAGGTAGGAGCCATCGTCGCGGCGGATGGGCTGGCGGGTGCGGACGATGACGGCGCGAACGACCTCGCCCTTCTTCACGGTGCCGCCGGAGGAGGCTTCGCGGACGTGCGCGGTGATCACGTCGCCCACGCCGGCCTCACGGGAGGCCTTGCCGATGACGCCGATCATCTTGGCCATGCGGGCGCCGGTGTTATCGGCAACGTCCAGTCTGGAGCGGATTTGAAGCATAAAAGAGGGTCCTTTCGCTAAAAAAAGGGGGGTGGGAGTGTACGCTAATGTTTGAGGATTTCAACCAAACGCCACCGTTTGAGCTTGGACATGGGGCGAGTCTCAGTGATGCGGACGACGTCGCCGACCTGGGCCTTGCCCTCCTCGTCGTGGACGTAAAACTTTTTGACCTGCTTGACGATCTTGCCGAATTTGGCGTGCGGAACGCGGGTGACGGTCTTCACGATGACGGTCTTCTGCATCTTGCTCGAGGTCACTTCGCCCACGCGGCTCTTGCGCAGGTTGCGTGCGGCCTCGGCGACGGCGGCGGGGGAGGATTCTGTGGCGATGTCGGTCATACTGGTTTAGGAAGCGGGAGTGGGGGCGGCTTTGCCGGTCTTGCGCTGGGTAACGATGGTCTCGATGCGGGCAACGTCGCGGCGCAAGGAGCGGAGCTGGCTGGCTTTCTCGAGCTGGCCGGACTGCTGCTGCATGCGGAGGTGAAACTGCTCCTGCCGGAGGTCGCGGCGCTTGACCTGCAATTCCTGGTCGGTGAGCTCGCGGAGTTCTTTCATTTTCATGGGTGGCGGATTTCAGGCTAAAGTGTGGATGGATCAGGCGACCGCGTGGTGGCGGGTGATGAATTTGGTGCGGATGGGGAGCTTGGTGGCGGCGAGGCGCAGGGACTCGCGCGCGACGGACTCGGGAACGCCGTCGAGCTCGAAGAGGATGTTGCCGGGGCGCACGGTGGCGACCCAGTACTCGGGCTGGCCCTTGCCTTTGCCCATCCGGGTCTCCGGCGGGCGGGCGGTGACGGACTTGTCCGGGAAAATGCGAATCCAGAGTTTGCCTTTGCGTTTCATGTTGCGGGTGAGCGCGACGCGGGCGGCCTCGATCTGGATATTGGTGATCCAGGCGCGATCCATGGTCTGGAGGCCGTATTCGCCGAAATCGATGCGGATGTTCCGGGAGGCTTTGCCGGCGCGGGAGCCGCGCTGGGTCTTCCGGTATTTCACGCGTTTTGGCATTAATGGCATGGTGCGGTTCCTGAAGGTGGGATTAATGGGAAAGATGGGATTTACGCGGTGCGGCGGGCTCGACGGGTTCGGCGGCGGGCTCGACCGGTTCGGGAGCCTCGGCAGCCTCGGGCGCGGGTGCGGCGGGGCCGCGGCGGGAGGCACGATCGGGGCGTTCGCGGCGTTCGCGCTGAGGGCGCTCGCGTTCGGGGGCGCCTTCCTCGGGATGGCAGACCCAGCATTTGACGCCGATCTTGCCGTAGACGGTCATGGCCTCGGCGAAGCCGTAATCGATTTCCTGGCGGAGGGTCTGAAGGGGAATCTTGCCCTCGCGATACCATTCGGCGCGGGAAATCTCGGCGCCGCCCAGGCGGCCCGAGCAGCGGATCTTGATGCCGCGCGCGCCGAAATCCATGGTGGTCTGGACGGCCTTCTTCATGGCGCGGCGGAAGGAGATGCGGCGCTCGATCTGGAGGGCGACGTTCTCGGCGACCAACTGGGCGTCGAGTTCGGGGGTCTTGATCTCGACGATGTCGATCTTCACCTGCTTGCCGCCGGACATCTTGCTGATGTCGTCGGTCATCTTCTCGATCTCGGCGCCCTTGCGCCCGATGACGATGCCGGGACGGGCGGTGTGAATGGTGACGCGCAGGCTGTTCCAGGCGCGCTCGATGACCACCTTCGACACGGCGGCCAGGGCGAGCTTCTTTTTCACGTAGGCGCGAATCTTCACGTCCGAGAGCAGGAACTCGGGCATCTCCTTTTTCGTGGCGAACCAGCGGGAGCGCCAGTTGCGGTTGACGGCCAGGCGGAAGCCGATCGGATTTACTTTTTGGCCCATGATTATTCTTTCGTCTCTTGCGTCTCGGCGGCGGCCGCGGGGGATTCGGGCGCGGCGGCGGCTTCTGGGGTTTCGGGAGTCGTGCTTTCGGGAGTTTTGGTTTCGGCGGCGGGCTCTTCCGTGGCGGCGGGAGGGGCGGCCTTTTTCGGCCTGGAAGGGCCGGCGGCTTTTTTGCGGGAAGCGGGTTTCCTATCGTCGCGCCGCTTGATCTCGATCTCGTCGGTGACGACGATGCGGATGTGGCTGGTGCGCTTGCGGATGGGGCCGGCGCTGCCGCGGGCCTTTGGCTGGAAGCGCTTGAGGGTGGGGCCTTCGCCGACCACGGCCTCGCGGACGACGAGCGCATCGGCGCGGAGGTTGTTGTTGTTCTCGGCGTTGGCGATTGCGCTCTTGAGAGTCTTCGAGATCAACAGCGCGGCCCTGCGGGGCGTAAAGGCGAGCAGGTCCAGCGCCGCCGAAACGGGCAGGCCCTGAATCTCGCGGGTCACCTCCCGCGCCTTGAAGGGCGAGATGCGCGCATACTTGTATGTCGATGTCACATTCATATTAAAATTTTGCCGGGTCACATGCGCGCATCCACGCGCAAGGTGTCCCCTACTTTTACTTTTTCAGACGGATCAAGACTTTGAATTACCGCTCCGGAGATGCTCTCGCGGACGTCCACGACGCGCACGACGCCGATCTGGCGGCCATTGCGAATCACCTGGAAAGGCATGCCGATCTTCACTCCCTGCTCGCGGCCCAGATTGGCGACGACGAGGGCCAGCTCATCCTTCACGCTGATGACGCGGGCGTCCATGAGCGAGCCGGCGGGCGTGGCGGCGGGCTCGGCGGGCTGGGCCGCGCCGGTGATGCCGAGCAATTGATTGGAGGAGCGCATTTCGGTCTCGAGCGCCATGCGGGCGTCGCCATCGATGCTCGATGCGCCCTTGAGGTAGCGGATGATCGCCTCGTTGAGGCGGATCACCTGCTCGTTGAGCTTTTCCTTCTGGTCCTCGACGATCTTCAAATCGCTGACGGCCTTGAGCAGGCGTTGCTCGAGCAGGGCCCTGTCCGGGCTGGCGGCATCGAGGCCCAGGGCCTCGAGCCTGAGCTTGAGGTCGCCGGCTTCGCGCTTGAAGACCTCGCTCTCGCTGTTGGCGAGAGCCAGGCTGTCGGCAAGCGCGGAGATCTGCTCCTGGGCAAGGGCGAGCTTCTGGCGCAGCGCGGCATTTTCATGCTCGCTGCTCTCGAGAGCCAACTTTGCCTCGGTTAATTCCATGTCTTGATCTGTCAAAGAACTCTGCTGTCCGGCCACCGCCCCGATACTGCCGAGGCGCATTCCTGCCACTGTCAAAACTGCCAGTCGCATCCATCGTCCGGGGGTTAATGGTTTCATCGGGTTGGGAACCCGCCTCACCATCAATTTCCTCGGCGCGACGGGCTCTGTTACTTGGTCACTTTCGCGGTATGGGATCCGTGTTTCTTGAAGACGCGCGTGGGCGAAAATTCGCCCAGCTTGTGTCCGACCATGTTTTCCGTCACAAAGACGGGGTTAAAAATCTTGCCGTTGTGCACCAGAAAGGTGTGCCCGACAAAGTCCGGGGTGATCGTCGAGCGGCGCGACCAGGTCTTGATCGGTTTCTTGACGCCCGCCTCGTTCAGCTTGTCGATTTTCTCGAGCAGGTGTTGCTCGACGAAGGGGCCTTTTTTCAGTGATCTGGCCATGGGAATTACGGTTTCAAATGGTGGGGTTGGAAATTCGAAATTCGAATTTTATCCTCATGATTGGGTCTTCTTCTTCGCGTTGCAGCGCTCGATGATGAAGACATCGCTGGACTTGTGCTTCCGCCGGGTCTTGAAGCCCTTGGACAACTGGCCCCAGGGGCTCACGGGATGATGCCGTCCGCCGCCGCCCTTCGACTTGCCCTGGCCGCCGCCCATGGGGTGGTCGACCGGGTTCATGGACCATGCCGCGGACATGCGGCCTGCGGCCCTGCCAGCGGGTGCGGCCGGCCTTGCCGCTCTTGACGTTCATGTGATCGATATTGCCGACCTGGCCGATGGTGGCGTAGCAGGCCTCGTGGATCTTGCGGATTTCGCCGCTGGGCATCTTGACGAGCGCGTAACCGGCTTCGCGGTTGTTCAAGACGACGAGCTGGCCGGCGCTGCGGGCGATCTGGCCGCCGCGTCCGGCGGTGATTTCGACGTTGTGAATGGCGGCGCCGAGCGGGATGGCGCGCAAGGGGAGCGCGTTGCCGACATCGGGCGGGACGTTCTCGCCGGCGATGACCTTTGCGCCAACGGCCAGGCCGACTGGCGCGAGGATGTAGCTTTTCTCGCCGTCGGTGTACTGGATGAGCGCGATGCGCGCGCTGCGGTTGGGATCATACTCGATGGCGATGACCTCTGCGGCGACGTCGCGCTTGCGGCGCTTGAAGTCGATGATGCGGTACTTCTGCTTGTGGCCGCCGCCGATGTGGCGGGAGGTGAGGCGGCCGCGATTGTTGCGTCCGCCGGTGCGCTTGAGCACCTCGATGAGCGAGGGCTCGGGCGAGGCCTTGGTGATCTCGTCGTAAGCGGGCGTCTGGCGCGTGCGCTGGACGGGAGTAAGGGGGCGGAAGGATTTGAGGGCCATGGTGGTCGAAGTTTTTTTGCCGGAACTAAGCGATTTCGATGCGGTCGCCTTCCTTGAGGGTGACGATGGCTTTTTTCCAGTGGGGTTTGCGGCCGGCGCCGACGGCGCCCTGGCGCCGGGTCTTGCCGGCGTAATTGCAGGTGTTCACCGCGATCACCTTCTTGCCGAACAACTGCTCGATGGCGCGCTTGATCTGGTGCTTGGTAGCCTGGGGCCGGACGCGGAAGATGTATTTGTTGTGTTTCTCGGAGAGGAGCGTGCCCTTTTCCGTGAGGCGGATGTTCTCAACGATGTCGAAAGCTTCGTTCATGATTTCGCGGTCCTTTCGGCCAATTGCGGCAGGGCGTCGCTGGTTACGATGATCTTGCGAAAGGCGAGCAATTGCTCGGTATTCACCTCGCGCGCGGTCACGAGCTGAGTCGGCTTCACGTTGCGGGCGGCCTGGTAGGTCTTGTCGTCGAAGGCGGCGGCGATCACCAGCACGCGCGCGTCGGCGGCGTTCGCCTTGACGAGGTTGACGAAATTCTTGGTCTTGGGCTCGGCGACGGCAAAGCTGTCCACGAGCAGGACGTCGCCGGCCGCAATGCGCGCGGAGAGCGCCTTGCGCAGGGCGAGCCTGCGGACCTGGCGGGTGATGGTCTTGGAATAGTCGCGCGGATGCGGGCCGAACACGACGCCGCCGCCGACCCAGACGGGCGACGACTTGTACCCGGCGCGGGCGCGGCCGGTGCCTTTCTGGCGCCATGGCTTGGCGCCGGAGAGATTGACGGTGGCCTTGGTCTTGACGCTGGCGGTGCCGCTGCGGCGCGCCGCGCGCAGGGCGATCGACGGTCTCGTGGACGGCCTGGCCGCCCTTGGCGTTTTCGATGAGGTCGAATTTGGCGGCCTTTGCCTCGGCGATGGTAAGTACTTTGGCGCTCATGGCTTATTTCTTTTTGACGGCTGTCTTCGCGCCGCTCTTGGCGACCGAAGCCTGGCCGGTGCGAACCTTGGCGATGGCGCCCATGGGATGCTTGATGGCGGGCCGGACGATGACGTAGCTGCCGGTGGGGCCGGGCACCGCGCCGGCGACCAGCAGGGCGCTGTCGGCCTCGCGAACCTGGACGATGCGAAGATTCTGGACGGTGACCTGCTCGTCGCCCATGTGGCCGGGCATGCTCTGGTTTTTCCAGATGCGTCCGGGAGTGGAGCGCATGCCGATAGCGCCGGGGCGGCGGTGCATCATCGAGCCGTGGGAGGCGCCCTGGCCGTCGGCGTTGTGCTTGCGCATGATGCCCTGGAAGCCCTTGCCCTTCGAGTGGCCGATGACGTCGATCAACTGGCCCTGCTTGAATGTCCGCCGCGGTGAGCGCGAGGCCGGCGGCCGGCGTCTCGTTGTCGGCAAGGCGGAACTCGCGCACGAAGCGCTTCGGCTCGGAGCCGGCTTTCTTGAAATGGCCCAGCTCGGCGTTGGGGACGCGCGATTCCTTCTGCGCGCCGAAGCCGCACTGGACGGCGCTGTAGCCGTCGTTCTCGACAGTCTTCACCTGGAGCACGCTGTTGCCGCTCACGTCGATGACGGTGACGGCGGTAGCGCGGCCGCGGTCGTCATAGACGCGGGTCATGCCGATTTTTTTTCCTAAAAGTCCGATTCTCATGGAGGCGAAAATGGGGGCTCAGATCTTGATGGTGATATCCACGCCGGCGGGCAGGTTGAGCTTCTTGAGCTCATCGACGGTCTTGGCGGTGGGCTCGACGATGTCGAGCAGGCGCTTGTGGGTGCGGATTTCGAATTGATCCATCGACTTCTTGTCCACGTGCGGGGAGCGGTTCACGGTGAATCGCTCGATGCGGGTGGGAAGCGGGATGGGGCCGGCCACCTTGGCGCCGGTGCGCTTGGCGGTCTCGACGATTTCCGCCGAGGAAGCGTCGAGCATGCGGTGGTCGAATGCCTTGAGGCGGATGCGAATGCGTTGGCCGGTCATATAATCAGGATCCTTCTTCTGCTCGAGGACAGCGTTCTTAACCTGCTCGGGGACCTGCTCGAAGTGCGACGGCTCCATCGAGTAGGAGGAGCGGCCCTTCGAGAGCGAGCGGATGGCGGTGGCGTAACCGAACATTTCAGCGAGCGGCACCTCGGCCTGGATGGTGGTGAGGCCGCCCTTGGACTCTCGAGCGAGTTGATGCGTGCCGCGGCGGCGGTTGAGGTCGCCCATGATGTCGCCCTGGAACTCGTCCGGGGTGATGTTCTCGACCTTCATGATCGGCTCGAGCAGGATCGGGCTTGGCGTTCTTGACCGCGTCCTTGAGGGCGAAGATACGCGGCCATCTTGAAGGCGAGTTCGTTGGAATCGACTTCGTGGTAGCTGCCGAAGACGATGTCGACTTCGAGGTCGATGATCGGGTAGCCGCCGAGCACGCCATTGAGCACGGCCTCCTCGATGCCCTTTTTCACGGCGGGGATGTATTCCTTGGGAATGATGCCGCCGACGATCTTGCTCTCGATGGTCAGGCCCTTGCCGCGCTCGGCGGGGCGGACATCGACTTCCACGTGGCCGTACTGGCCGCGTCCGCCGGATTGCTTGATGAGCTTGCCGACGCCGTGGGCGTCCTTGGTGATGGTCTCGCGGTAAGCGATCTGCGGCTTGCCGGCGTTGGTGTCGACCTTGAACTCGCGCAGCATGCGGTCGCGGAGGATTTCCAGGTGCAGCTCGCCCATGCCGGCCATGATGGTCTGGCCGGTGTCCTCGTTGGTGTAAACGCGGAAGGTCGGGTCCTCTTCGGCCAGACGCTGGAGGGCGATGGCCATTTTTTCCTGGTCGACCTTGGTCTTCGGCTCGACGGCCATCGAGATGACGGGATCGGGGAAGGAGGGGGGCTCGAGGAGGATCGGGTAATCCTCGTCGCAAAGCGTGTCGCCGGTGGTGATGTTCTTGATGCCGACGATGGCGGCGATGTCGCCGGAGTAACAGGTGTCGATGTCCGCGCGCTTGTCCGCCTGGATCTGGATGAGACGGGAGATGCGCTCGCGCTTGTTGGTGCGCGGATTGTAAACGGTGTCACCCTTGCTGAGGGTGCCCGAGTAGACGCGGAAGAAGACCAGCTTGCCGACGAAGGGATCGCTCCAGAGCTTGAACGCGAGCGAGCAGAACTTGCCGTTGTCGTCGGTGGGAGCCTGCATCGGCTCGTGGGTGTCGGGCTCCATGCCGCGGGCGGGCGCGATGTCGAGCGGGCTCGGCAGATAATCGACGACGGCGTCGACGAGATACTGGACACCCTTGTTCTTAAAAGCCGAACCGCCGACAACCGGTACGAATCTATTCGCGATGGTTTGCCGGCGGATGCCTGCTTTGAGAATTTCGGGAGTGATCGGCTTTTCTTCGAGGAAACAGGTGCCGACTTCGTCGTCGAGATCGGAAATGGCCGTCGACGAGGTCGTTGTAAGCGTTATCGACCAGTTGCTTGTGATCGGCTGGGATGTCCTCGATTGTGTAAGCCGAGCCGAACTGGTCGTCGTCGGAAAAAATGACGGCCTTGCGATTGATGACGTCGAGCTGGCCGGTGAGGTGATCCTCCGCGCCGAGCGGGATGAGGATGGGCCAGGCGTTGGCGTCGAGCTTCTTGCGCATCGAGTCGATCGAGGCGTTGAAATCCGCGCCGACGCGGTCCATCTTGTTGATGAAAGCGATGCGCGGGACGCCGTACTTGTTGGCCTGGCGCCAGACGGTCTCGGACTGCGGCTGCACGCCGGCGACGGCGTCGAACACGGCGATGGCGCCGTCCAGCACGCGGAGGGAACGCTCGACCTCGGCGGTGAAATCGACGTGGCCGGGGGTGTCGATGATGTTGACCCGCTGCTTGATGCCTTCGAAAATCTTGTAGACGCCCTCTTCCTTGCGCTGCGTCCAGGAGCAGGTGGTGGCGGCGGAGGTGATGGTGATGCCGCGCTCGCGCTCCTGCTCCATCCAGTCGGTCACGGTGGTGCCTTCGTGCACCTCGCCGATCTTGTGGATCATGCCGGTGTAGAAAAGGATGCGCTCGGTGAGGGTGGTTTTGCCGGCGTCGATGTGGGCGGCGATGCCAATGTTGCGCGTGCGCTCGAGGGGAAGGCGCGGTTGGGCGAATTCGGATTCGTGGACACGGGTTTCTCGAGGGTGGCGGATTGGCATGGGTCCTGACTAGAAGCGGAAATGGGCGAAGGCGCGGTTGGCCTGAGCCATCTTGTGCGTGTCGTCGCGCTTCTTGATGGCCTGGCCCTGGCCGGTGGCGGCGTCGCGCAGTTCATTGGCGAGGGCCTGGGTCATGGTGGTGCCTTTGCGGGCGCTGGCGTAGCCGACGATCCAGCGCATGGCGAGGGCGACCTGGCGGCGGGCGGGAACTTCCATCGGGACCTGGTAGGTGGCGCCACCCACGCGGCGGGATTTGGCCTCGAGGCGCGGCTTTACGTTGTCGATGGCCTTGTGGAGCGTCTCGAGGGGATCGACGACGTCGCTGCCCTGACGGGATTTCTCGATGGCCTCGTAAACGATGCGCTCGGCGATGCGATTTCTTGCCGCGAGCGCATGATGGTGTTGATCAGTTGGGCGACCAGCGGGCTGCCGTAGCGGGCATCCAGTTTTTCCGTGCGTTTAATGACTCTGCGGCGGCGGGACATGGGAGAAAGATGGGTTCAGCTTCGGTTCAGCTATTATTAATGGAGGGTCGCGCGGTTATTTCTTTTTGCCCTTGGCGGCGGCGGCGTCGCCGGCTTCGGCGCGGCCTTCGGGCGCTTGGCGCCGTACTTCGAGCGGCTGCGGCGGCGGCCATCCACGCCGAGCGAGTCCAGGGTGCCGCGGACGATATGGTAGCGGACGCCGGGGAGATCCTTCACGCGGCCGCCACGGACGAGGACGATCGAGTGCTCCTGGAGGTTGTGGCCTTCGCCGGGGATGTAGGCGATCACTTCCTGGCCGTTGGTGAGGCGGACCTTGGCGACCTTGCGCAGGGCGGAGTTCGGCTTCTTGGGGGTGCGGGTCATGACCTGCACGCAAACGCCGCGGCGCTGGGGGCAATTGGCCAGGGCGGGTGACTTGGATTTCACCGCGACCTTTCTGCGCCCTTTGCGGACAAGCTGATTGATCGTTGGCATTTAAAAATTCGGGATTCAAAGTTTTGCCCAACCCGGCAACCGGCCTTCGCGCCCCAGCGAAGCCGCCGTCCCTTGGTCGGAATCACGGGACGAAAAACCCGCTTCAAGCGGGTCTTTCTTGGAACCCACTGGATGCGGGGAGCGCGAAGGTAAACGAATCCACCAGCCGCGCAAGCGGTTATTTCTCTGGAGCGCGAATACGGTTCTACCACATCGCGCGGGAGGGAGAATCTAGGGACGAAAACCCGTGCTTGCAAGAGGAAAGTGCGGGAAAAGGGGACGTGGATCGACGGTTGTGAATGATTTTCGTCGAGATTCCGTGCGAATGCGGGCATAGGTGATCGATTCCCTTAAAACCATGCGAAAATTCCTCCTCTTCATTTCCCTATTGATCGTCGCGGCCGCCGCGAGGGCGGGCGTGATCGAGCCGGCGAAGGCCATCACCAAATTCCCCGCGGTAATCTCAAAACCGGGCGCCTATGTGCTGGCGCAAAATCTTGTGCTGAAGGGAACTTCCGGCGATGCGATTACCGTGAACGCGGACGACGTTGTTATCGACCTGAACGATCATACGCTGACCAATGAACCGCCAGCCGGCGGCAATCCGACGGGCGCGTATTGCATCTACAGCTTCAATCACAACAACCTGACGGTGCGCAACGGGACCATCGCGGGATTCTATGACGGCGTTTATACGTCATCGGGAACCGATCCCGGGGTGACGCAGGTCGAGAAGGTGACGTTTTACAATTGCTCGGAAGCCGGCCTTAACGTTGCCGGCGACGTTGAGGAGGTCCGCGACTGCCGCGCGGAGTCGTGTGGGGTCTTCGGCCTGGTCGTCGACTCGGCAAACTACGCGACAATGATTGGGAACGAGGCGTTCAATACCACGGGTGGCTCGCAAGGGCCGGGCTCGGGCCGGGGCATCCAGGCCGAGGCAATCTACTCCTGCACGATGATCGGCAACCAGGCAATCAACCCGACACAAGGTTTCCTCGGGATCGCCATCTTTTGCTCGTCGGGGTACAGCTTTGCCAGGGACAACGTGGTGTCCGGATGGGAATTCGGTCTGGACTTTGCGAATGGATCCGCCGGCAAGTATCTGAACAACCTCACCGATAACTGCACGACGCCGTTCTCCGGCGGCACGCCCACCACGGGAAACAACTAGTTGCCTGATGGAAAGAGCGCCTCGGTGACGCGCTGGGTTTCGGCGGCCAGTTCCTCGACGCGCTGGTTGAGGACTTTGTCGCCGAAGGTGCTTTCGTCGATGTGGGCCGGGGCGGCGTAGACGAATCGAGGGATGACGAAACAGCGGTAATCGAGCATGAGGCTGTTGGCGAAGGGCATGACGGACATATAACTGCCGTGGCCGCCGGCGGCGCAGATGAAGCCGACCACTTTCCCCTCCCAGGCGTCGCCGGTCAGCTCGAGGAGGTTCTTGGCGGCGGAGTTCACGTCGTAATTGTAAATGGCTGCGGCGACGATGATGCCTTTGGCCTCCTCGATTTTCGGGGCGACCTTGGTGACATCGGGATGGCCGTAGCATGCGCCGCCGTCGGAGATGGGCAGATTGTAGTCCTGGAGGTCGAGGAATTCGGCGCCGCCGGGGCGATTGGCAAGGTGCTTGTGGACGATGCGGGCAAGGATGCGACTGCGGCTTTTGGGATTGAGGCTGCAGGAGAGGACCAGGTAGCGCATGGGTGGAAGCTTATGAGATCGGGAGCAACGGACGAAAGCCGGCTTCCTGAAAGTGGCGGTCCGTGGTCAGCGCCTCCTCAATGCGGAGTTCGTGCATGAGGATGAAGCTGGTGCAATCGGTGAAGGAATAGCCGTGATCCGCATGTTTTTGGAAGTACGACCTGGCCGCCTCGAAGCGTTCCCGACCGATCCACATCAGTTGAAAGGCGACGCTGCGATCCACAATTTCCAACATGCGCAACGCGGCGTGGCTACCCGCCCTCGCCTTTGCCAAAGTGCAGGACTCATCGAGGATGTAGTCGCTTAGGACAAGATTGGTCCGGGACCTGGCGAGCCTGGAGATGCATCGTTGCACTTCGGATCGGACCGGATCCCGACGATCCGCGAGGGCGTACAGACCCGAGGAATCGACGAATATCTCACGCGCCATAGATGAGGCGATCGATCTCCGCATTGGAAAGTTTGCGTCCGGGGCCGTCGAATCCGAATTTGTCGAGATTCAGGAGCGGATCGTCCGGTGGCAGCCTGCGGGAGGTCCGTTTTGGCAGGGCGACGAGCCGAACGACCGGCTTGCCGGCACGGGCGATCGTGACTCGTTCTCCAGTTTCGGCCCGGGCGACGAGCCTGGAGAGTTGAGTCTTTGCAGCGTGGATGTTCACGATGATCTCCGACATGGGTACAGATTAGCTAACAAGGATGAACTAAGCAAGTCCGCAATCGTCCACGTGAAGGCGACCCGCGCGACTGGGTTGATGCCTGGCATCAACCGGGAATATGGACGGCGGCGAAGGCGGCGATGTCGTCCGGGTATGGGACATCGCCGGCGTATTGCTTCACCTGGTCCACGATGGCGGCGAGCCATGCTTCGGCGGAAGCCGTCCCCGGGGGCGGGAGCAGGCGGATGAGCGCCTCGTGGCCGAGGCGGACACCGGATGAATTCTGCACTTCGTAAAGGCCGTCGGTGTAGAGGAGCAGCGACTCGCCGGCGAGGAGTTCGCAGGTCTCCTCGACGCTCGACTCGGCTTTGTTCAGGCCCAGCGGCGGACGCGCGGAGCGGATCGATTCCACGCAGCCGCGCCGGCGCGCGATGAGCAGCGGCGGCTGGCCGGCGCCGCAAAAATTGACGCGGCTGCTGCCCGGCGAAAAGACGAGGCATGCGGCGGTCATGAAGGAGTGCCCCTTGAAGATGGCCTGAAACTCATGCTCGACGCGGTCCATGAGGTCTGCGGCGCCGGTGCACTCGGCCGCGGCGTGGCGGAAGAGCAGCTTGCTCAACGTGGTGAGCAGCGCGGCGGATGCGCCGTGGCCGGTGGCATCGGAAATCCAGACCAGGAGCGAACCGTCGGGAGCCTTGGCCCAATCGTAAATGTCGCCGCCGATCTGCATAAGCGGATGGTAATGGGCGCCGAAGGTCCAGCCATCGAGCGCGGGAAGGCGCGGCGGAAGGATGGCGAGCTGGGTGAGCCGCGCGGCCTCGAGGTCCTCCTCGTGGAGGCGGCGCCATTTTTCCAGCTCGGCGTTTTGTTCCAGCAATTGCTTGCGCAAGGAGTGGAGGCGCAGCTGCGTCTCGATGCGGGCGCGAAGGATGGCCGTGTTGACCGGCTTGGTCACGAAATCGTTGGCTCCGGAACGGAGGCACTCGATCTCATGCTCGGCGTTCGAGTGGGCGGTGAGCATGATGATGGGAGACTGCGCGACCGCGGTGTTCTTCGAGGAGCGGATGATCTTGCACACCTGCGCGCCATTGAGGTCGGGCATCTCGTAATCGAGCACAACGAGCGCGGCGCCATCGCTCTCGAGCAGCCGGACGGCCTCGTGGCCGCCGTGGCAGGAGACGGCCTCGTAATTATTTTCCAGCGCCCGGACCAGAAAGCGACGGCTGAGGGGATCATCGTCGGCGATCACAATCCGGTAGCGAGGCTGGGCCTCGGCAGGTGGGTTCATATCTATATATGGATTCGGGCGCGAGGGAGGGTGTGGGCTGGCAAGGTGGAAAATTCGAAATTCGAAATTCGAAGAAATCGGAGAGGAACTTAAGCGCGGCGAAGCGAAACTTTTCGAATTTCGGATTTCGAATTTCAAATTTTAGGTCATACCCTCCAACCCAATATGGCAAACGTAGTCTTCCTTTGGCACATGCACCAGCCGTACTACGTCAACCCGGTGGCGCGGACGGCGATGATGCCATGGGTGCGGCTTCACGCGGTGAAGGGTTACCTGGACATGGTGTCGATCATCGAGGATTACCCGGGCGTGCGGGTGAACTTCAACCTGACGCCGGTGCTGCTGCTGCAAATCAAGGAATTGCTCGACGGGGAGATCAAGGACCTGTGGCTGGAATGGTCGCGCAAGCCGGCCGCGGAGCTGAACGGCGAGGAGCGGCTCGCGGTGCTCGAGAATTTCTTCAAGATCAACTGGGACAACCTGGTGAAGCCCTACCCGCGCTACTGGGAGCTGCTGCACAAGCGCGGGCTGACTTTTTACCGCGACGAGGTGCGGCGCGGGCTCAATTATTTCAGCGCGCAGGAGCTGCTCGACCTCCAGGTCTGGTTCAACCTGGCGTGGTGCGGGTACACGGCGGACCGGCTCTACCCGGAGCTGGCGCGGCTGCGCGAGAAAGGGCGCGACTTTACCGAGGAGGAAAAGAAACGGGTGCTGGATATCCACATTGATATCCTGCGAATCGTGCTCGAGCGCTACGCGGCGGCCGAGGCGCGCGGGCAGGCGGAGTTGACCACGACGCCCTTTTTCCACCCGATCCTGCCACTGGTGTACGATTCGCAATTCGCGGAGCGCTGCCTGCCGGGCCGGCAATTTCCGAAGCGGTTCCACTGGCCGCAGGACGCGGCGGCGCAATTGACGCTGGCGGTCGGGCAGCACGAGCGGCTCTTTGGCAAAAAGCCGCGCGGGCTCTGGCCGAGCGAGGGGTCGATCGCGCCGGAACTGATCCCGCTGATGCAGAAGGTGGGCATCGAATATTTCTGTACGGACGAAGAGAACCTGTTCAACTCGATCAAGCGCGACCCGGCGTACGCGGGCAAGCAGGTGGACCATCTCGAGCTGTTCCAGGGTTGGCGCATCCATTATGACGGCGCGGCGGTGAACGCGGTGTTCCGCGAGCGGCCGCTGTCGGACTTCATCGGGTTCACGGCGTCGAAGAACGACGCGAACGATGCCGCGCGGCATTTGCTGCATCACCTCACGCACATCTCCAGCCTGGTGCCGCGGGATACGGGATTGATCCCGCTGATCCTCGACGGCGAAAACGCCTGGGAGACATTCCGCGACGGCGGCGAGGCGTTTTTGCGCGCGCTCTACGCGGGCATCGAGAAATCGGCGGACAAGCTGCAAAGCTGCACGATCGAGGATTACTTCCAGCGCAATCCGCCGCGCAAAAGCCTGACGACGCTGCACACGGGATCGTGGATTTGCGGCAACTTCGACATCTGGATCGGCGAGGACGAGGAGAATCGCGCGTGGGACCTGCTGGGCGAGACGCGCGCGTTTTTGCAAAGGGAAATCGACGCGGGAAAGCTGGGCGACAAAGACCGGGAGCGGGCGCTGCTGGAGATCTACGCGGCGGAGGGCAGCGACTGGTTCTGGTGGTATGGGCCGGATTTCTCGACCGAGAACGACGACCTGTTTGACGACCTCTTTCGCCAGCACCTGAAAAATGTCTACGCGATCTGCGGCGAGCCGGCGCCGGCGGCGCTCGAGGCGCCGATCACCCGGACGCGCGCGGCAAGCGTCTACCGGATGCCGGAGAGCCTGATCGAGGCGGAGATAGACGGCGCGTTGTCGTCCTATTTTGAATGGCTGGGCGCCGGCTTTTACCAGCCGGGCAGCGAGCAGGGGGCGATGTTCCGCTCCGAACGGGTGCTGGATGGAATCCGGTTCGGCTTCGGCGCGGAGTCGCTCTACCTGCGGTTCGATTTTCTGAAGCATGCCGATGTGTCGCTGAAGGTGGTGTTCTATGAGCCGCGCGGGTTCGTGCTGAAGGCGGGTCCGTTTGGCGCGGATGGCGTGCGCGAGTTCACGCTGACGACGCCGGGCGGCGTCGAATTGAGGCGTACGACGATTGCGAAGCGCGAGATCGTGGAATGGGAGGTTTCGCTGCTGGACCTGGCGCTCAAGCCGGGATCGCCGGTGGCGTTTCAGGTGCGCGTGCTCGATGGAGGCATCGAGACGGAGAAGTATCCGGAGGCCGCGGCGATCCAGTTGACCGTGCCCGGCCCGGACTTCGCCGCGGCGAAGTGGATTGTGTAGAATTGATGATTGATAATCTAAAATTGCTAATTGAGGAGAGCGGCGCGGAGCCGATAGGCAAAAGACGAATTGCTGATTGCTGATCTCGGATTGCCGATTGAAAGATATTGGCCGCCGAAGGCGGCGTTTAGGGCGAGCTGAAAATCCGGCTCGAAGCTATTCTGCCGCGTGAGATTTGCACTCTGCCAATCAGCAATCTCACATCAGCAATCAGCAATTCGTCCGCCCACTTACTGGCGTTGATCCGTCGATTGGGAATCGGTGCTCTTTCGCGCCGGCTTGCTGACCGCGCGGCTTTTGCCGGCCTGCGCGATGGTGGTCTTGCTGCGCGTGCTGGCGTTGGCGCGATTGACGGTGCTCCGGGAGCTCTGGTTGTAGGTGGTCCGGTTCACGTTCACGGTGCTGCCGCCGTTGTAATTATTGTCCGCATAGTTGCCATGGTCGTAACCGCCGTTCACGAAAACGGTGCTGCCTCCGTTATATCCCGGATTGCCGTACCCATAGACGGGGCCGGCGGGTCCGTTGGAACACGCAGAAACGAGAAGCGTCACAGCGGGAATGAGAGAAATCAGTGTTAGTTTCATATAGATCTTTCCCTGATGAAACGAAAGTAACGCGCGAATTGGCCCCTGCGTAGCCCCTTTTCCCCAGGGTTTGGGAACGGATTATGCAATAGGGACCGCTCATGCGCCCCCGCCTGCTCGACAATCTTCGCCTCCTCGAGGCCGCCCAGGGCTATGCGGCGCTGGGCCTGTACGCGCAGGCCAACCGCGAGCTCGAGCAAATGAGCCCGCAGACACGCTACTGGCCGGAGGTGCTGGCGGTGAAGCTGACCATCTTTGACGGGCTGAAACTGTGGGAGATGGTCGAGATCGTGGCGGTGCAACTGGCTGACTCCGCGCAGGGGAATCCGCTCTGGATTTCGATGGCGGAAATCGCCCGGCGCGACACATTGGCGGCCCGGCGGCAGGAAGCGCGAAGCGGGCGCAGCGCGACGCTGGCATAGCCGCCGGCCTGTTTGCCTGAATATAAAGGCTTCGCTTTTGCGCGGCTTCATTTTAGCGTCCTGCGCATGGAGGCGGGGCCCCCCCGGCGCTCGCTTTGCTGACGCGCTCGGCCGACCTGCGGCAGGCGCGTCTCACGTCGATGATCGAGGACATCCGCATCTGGACCGACCGCGAGGGGCGGACCCGGCGGGCGAACTGCGCGACATGGTCGCGGATTACGGCGGGCGCGGCAAGCGGATCGGCGTCGAATACCACGCCTACGGCCTCACCGCGCAGCGCGGGAAGATGGTCGACACCGCGTTCGCCGGCTTCTGCGAGCTGGTCGACGCTTCCGACCTCGTGCGCCTGCTGCGCCTGGTCAAGAGCCCGGCTGAGCTCGCCTATTTACGCCAAGCGGGACGGCTGGTCGACGAGGCGTGCGCGGTCTCGCAGCGGCTGACCGTCCCGGGGGCCTCGGTCGGCGCCGTCTATGGCGAGATGATGAGCGCGATCATGCGCGGCGACGGCGACCCTTCCGCCAGCCACTGGCCGATGGGTGCGGGCGAGGAGGCCCTGCTCGTCCGCTACCATACCGGCCACGGCACGGTGGCGCCGCGCGACCAGGTGCAGTTCGAGATCGCCGCCGCCTACCGCCACTATCATGCAGCGCTGATGTACGCGATCCTGACAGGCGGGCCCGACCCCCGCCACCGCCACATGTTCGAGGCCTGCGCCGAGGCGCTCGAGGCCTGCGAGGCGGCGTTGCGGCCCGGCAACACGGTCGGCCAAGTGTTCGCGGCCCATGCCGAGGTCCTGACCAAGCGACACCGCGCTGAGCATGTCTCTCGGCGAAACCGTGGCCATCACCGAAGCCGGCTGCGAACCGATCAATCAGCCACACACCGCGCCAATTGGTGATCGCTGAGGGTTAAGAGCGGAGCGCGGTCTCGCTTAAGGACGAGCATTGCGTCACCGATGCGCGCATCCTCAGCGCGTGAAGGCGCAGGTCGGCTAGCGATTGTGGGCCTGGACGAAGGCTCGAAGCACCGCATTGATGCGCGCCTGATAGCCCCGTCCTTGCCGCCGAAACCAAACGAGAACGTCCTTGTCGAGCCGTAGCGTGACCGGTTCCGTAGTCTGCGGCCAGACGACTCGTGCGTCCTCCCAGTCGCCGGCGGTGGTCATTGACGCGTCCGGGTCCTCGGCAGCGGCGCGTTCGATATCGGCCTCCGTCATCGCGGCGACCCTGGCCAGTCCTTCTCATCGATCATCTTGGCCAGCTGATCTTTGGATACTCGCGTAATACCTCTCTCGTTCATAGCGACCCGCCCTTCCGGCACTGATGATACGACGGCGACGACCGCGCCAAGTAAAGCGACGTGGATTACTTGCCCCGCGATCTGCCCCAAAGTCGTCATGGCCGGACTTGATCCGGCCAACCACGTCGTTGCAACGGGCGCTGGCGGCATCGGGAACCACGTGGGTGCGCGGGTGAAGCCCGCGCATGACGACTTTCGGTTGGTTCCGATCAAGACGCGCGCCCGCGCCGCTGTCCCAGTCGGGGGCGCAGGATGGCTTCGATGCCGAGTATGACCGTCGTCACCGCGATCAGGAACGCGCTGACCGCGGCGATCGTCGGCTCGACCTGCAGGTTGAGGCTGTTCCAGATCCGTACCGGCAACGTCTGGACGCGCACCCCGGCGAGAAACAAGGAGATCAGCAGTTCGTCGAACGAGGCGAGAAACCCGAAGAGCGCGGCGGACAATACGCCCGGCAGCGCAATCGGCAGCACGACGCGACAGAAGACGCGCACCCGGCTGGCGCCGAGGCCGAGTGCCGCGCGCTCCAGGTCCGGGTCGACCGCGCGCAATGCCGACAGCAGAATCAACAGCACGACCGGCATCGCGATTACCGCGTGACACAGCCCGAGCCACAGAAAATTGCCGATCAGCCCGAGCTTGCCGGCGAGATAGTACATTGCGATCGCGGTGATGATACTCGGCACAATGACCGGGGTCAGCATCAGCGACAGCAACAGTTTCTTGCCGCGGAACTCGCTGCGCAAAAACGCATAGGCGGCAAAGAAGCCGATCGTCGTAGAGGTGATGCAGGCGACGGCGCCGATGATCAAGCTCGACAGCAGCGCACGCTGCCATTGCATGTTGCCAAAGAAACGGGCGAACCACTGCAGCGACAGCGAGGTCGGCGGAAAGCGCAGATAGCCGTCACCGCTGAAAGCGAGAATGACGACGATGACGATCGGCGCCATCAGCCACACGCAAACCGCCGCGACGTAGAGGCGCAGCAATCCGGCGGGCCAGCGGCGCACGGCCCAGTGGGGCATGACTCAGCGCGCTCCGATCAGGCGACGAATGTCGGTGACCCGATAATAGATTGCGTAAAGCGCCAAGGTCACGACCAGCAAGGTCAGCGACATCAACGCGGCCGACGGCCAATCGACCGCGACTTCGAGGGCGCGGTCGATCAGCATCGCAATCATGATGTCGTGCTGGCCGCCCATCAGCGCCGGCGTGATGAAGAAGCCGATCGACAGAATGTAGACGATCAGCGCGCCCGACAGCACACCGTGCAGGCTTAGCGGAAGATACACCCGCCGGAAGGTGTAGAAGCCGCTGGCACCCAGCCCGGCGGCGGCGCGCAGCAGAGACGGGTCGATCGCCCGCATCGCCGCGTAAAGCGTCAGCACCATGTAGGGCAGAAGCACATAGCTCATGCCGATCAGCACACCCAACCGGTCGTAGATCAGCGGCAGCGGCGCGCCAATCAGCCCTGCCGCCAGCAGAATGTCGTTGACGAGGCCATGCTCGCCCAGCAGCACCATCCACGAGAAGGTGCGCACGATGATGCTGGTGAAGTATGGCAGCACGATCGACAGCACCACGATCCGGACGCCGATACCCGTCCCGGTCGTCAGGTAATAGGCGATTGGGTAACCGATCAGCAGTGTCGTCACGGTAACGATCAGGGAAATCCAGTTGGTCGTGCCGAGCGCAGTCAGATACGCTTGCGACAACAGCAAATCCCGAGCCTGGTCGATGAATGCGGCGGTGGTGCCGTCGAATTCCGTGAACGAGCGGACGAAAAACAATGCCAGCGGCAGCACAAACATGAAGACCAGCACCGCCAATGCCGGCAGCATCAGCAGCAAGGTGCGGTCCCGCGGCGCGGTTGGCGCGGCGGCTAGAGCCTCAGTTCTCACCAGCAAGGATCAGGCCGTCTGCCACCGGCCAGCGGAGCATTACTGGCGCACCGACGGGCAATGGCGAGACGCCCGAAGTGTTCTGCATATCGACAGTTATTGGCGGAGCGCCGTCGAGCTCCACGGCATAGCGCAGGATGTTGCCCAGAAACGAGCAGCGGCGGACTTTTCCGGCGAGCATGTTGGCCTTGGGGTCGCCGGATGTGCTCGTGCCCGGCGCGATCTCGACCCGCTCGGGTCGGATGAACAGCATCCCCCTCCCGGTGCCGCAGCTGAGGCTGCGCGGCGCGCACAACTCCTGCCCGGAGGGCAGGCGCAGCCGCACGACGTCACCGGCCCCGGCCATCACCGTGCCTACGATCAGGTTTGCTTCGCCGAGAAAGCGGCCGACAAACGGATTGGCCGGGCGCTCATACACCTCTCCGGGCGAGCCGACTTGGTAGATCCGGCCATGGTCCATGATGGCGATGCGGTCGGACATGCTCATCGCCTCTTCCTGGTCGTGCGTGACGTACAGCACCGTCATGCCTAGGCGCTGCTGGATTTCCTTGATCTCGACCTGCATCTCGAAGCGCAGGTTCTTGTCGAGCGCGCCGAGCGGCTCGTCCATCAGCACGACGGGCGGGTGAAAGACGATCGCGCGCGCCAGGGCGACGCGCTGTTGCTGTCCGCCGGAGAGCTGGCGCGCATCGCGGTCGGCGAAGCGGCCGAGCCGCACCAGCTCGATCGCCCAGCTCGACCCGCTCGCCGATCACGTCCTTCGCCCAGCGCCGAGCGCGCAGCGGAAAGGCGATGTTTTCGAAGACATTCAGATGAGGAAAGATCGCATAGTTCTGAAACACCATGCCAAAACCGCGCTTCTGCGGCGGCAGTGCCGCGATGTCTTCGCCGTCGAGCAGAACCATGCCGCCGTCGGGGCGCACAAAGCCGGCGACCATCATCAAAGTGGTGGTCTTGCCGGAGCCCGAAGGCCCCAGCAGCGAGAAGAACTCACCCGGAGCGATCGACACGGTGATGGCGTCGACGACGGTTTCATCACCGTAACGCTTGGTCAGCCCGCGCAGCTCGACCGCGCCACCGCCCGCCCCCGCGAACAGCGGGGGCGGCGCCGGTTCGGCCACGATTGGCGGCGTCGGGTCTCGCTGCGCTAGGACAGAATCCATTTCGACCATATCGCGTTCACCTTGGGGCGGTTCTGGTCCCACCACTCGGCATCCTGGATGAAGCAGCGCTTCATCTGCTCGGGGCTGCCGGGCAGTATTGCGAGCCGTTCGGGCGGCAGCATGCCGAAGGTTTTGCGGTTGGTCGGTCCATAGGCCAGTTCCTTGGGAAGGCCGAGCTGCGATTTGGGGCTCATCGCATAATCGACGAGGAGCTGTGCTTCCTTCATGTTCTTGGCATCCTTGAAGATGCCATAGCCCTGGAGCGCCAGCATGTGCTGGTTCCACTCGATCGCGACGGGCGCGCCCTGGTCGGCGATCGCCTGCAGGCGGCCATTCCAGATCGAACCGAGCACCACGTCCCTGTCGGCCAGCATTTGCGCCGACAGCGCGCCGGTGTCCCAAAATTTCTTGATGTGCGGCTTGATCCTCGACAGCGACTTGAAGGCCCGGTCGATGTCGATCGGGAAAACCTTGTCCATCGGTACGCCGTCGGCGATCAACGCGAACTCGAGGTTCGGCGAGCCGGAGGCCATGTCCGCTAGCATGCGCGCACCGGGGAACGTCGCGGCATCCCAGAACTCGGCCCAGCTTTTCGGCTGCTTGCCGTCCGGGAAAGTCTCCTTGTTGTAGCCCAGCACGGTCGCGTAGAGGCAGAGCCCGGCCGTTCTCGGGGTCACGTATTCTTCGGGTATGTCTTTGGCATTGGTGTACTTCCAACTGGAGTAGTCGATCGGCGCCAATGCCCCCGTGCGGTCGAGTGTCGTCAGACCATCGAACCCGGCGTCGGCGACATCGAGCTCGGCATTGCCCGATTTCACCATCGCCAGCATCTTGGTCAGCGTGCTCGGGACGATGACGACCTCGATGCCGGTCTCCTTGGTGAACGGGTCATAGATATACTGCTTTTGCGTGTCGCTATAGGCGCCGCCAGGATTGCGCACGACGACCTGGCCGGCGGCGCGCGCCGGCCTCGACGACACATAGGGCATCGCGAGCGTTGCGGCGCCGGCAACCAGTACTTTGCGTCTTGTCGGGAACCGGGTCATAGCAAATCTCCTCCCTGGATGGAGCCGGCGGCACGTCGGGTGGCTCTCCGGTGAGCGATCGCTCCAACATCTCACCGGTCGGCATTCCGGCCGGTCATCACAGCATGCCCCACGGCCACGCGCAAGAAACAGGCCATAACACCAAGGCACCCCGTTCGAACTCGTTAGCTGTTCGAGTCGCGGCCAGTTCAGTCCGGCAGCCTCACCCCTCGCCGGGGGCGCACAGCACCCCCTGCTTGCCTTGCCCGCGATCCCTGGGCGGCTTATCGTGCCCGATCGATCCCCTTAGCGCAGAGGACGCAGCCATGCCGCTTCCCCAGGATATCAGACCTGCTTTCCAGGTGCTCTGGGTCGGCCGCGAGACCGGCACCTGGGCATCCTTGCATCATTGGAAAAAGGGCTTCATGGAGAAGCTGCGCCTGGAGCAGCCGGCGTCTGTCCGGGCCGAGGCAGCCGAATAGGGAGCCGCCGGATGAAGGCGGTCGTCTGCGAGGCGTTCGGCGGTCCCGAGGTGCTCGCCCTGCGCGAGGTACCCGACCCGCCCGCACCGGGTGCCGGCGAGGTGCAGGTCAGGATCCGGGCGCGCGGTGCGCAATATGTCGACGTGCTGATGTTGGCCGGCAAGTATCAGTTCCGCCCGGAACCGCCCTTTGTCCCGGGCAGCGAGGCCGCCGGCGAGGTGATCGCGGTCGGCCCCGACGTCACCCGGTTCAAGGTCGGCGACCGGGTGATGAGCCGGCATCGGCTCGGCGCCTTCGCCGAGCTGGGCAATGCCGGTGCGGAGAATTGCGACCCCGTTCCGGCGGGCCTCAGCCTCGAGGAGGCCGCGGTGTTCCGCGGCGCCTACAGCACCGCCTACCACGCGCTCCTGCAGCGAGGCCGGCTCAAGGAGGGCGACCGGGTGCTGATCCATGGTGCCGCCGGCGGCATCGGCATCCCGGCGATCCAGATCGCCAAGCTCTACGGCGCCCAGGTCATCGCCACCGCGAGCACCGAGGAGAAGCGATCGGTGTGCCGGGCCGAAGGCGCCGACCATGCGATCGATTACCAGGGCGGTTTCCGCGACCAGGTCATGGAGCTGACTGGAGGCCGCGGAGTTGACATCATATACGACCCGGTCAACGGCCCGACCTTCGAGGAATTGCTGCGCTGCCTCGCCTGGGCCGGGCGCATCCTGATCCTCGGGTTTCTCGGCGGCGCGCCGGCGCTCGCCCGGACCAATTACCTGTTGATCAAAGGGATCGAGGCGATCGGGGTGCGGATCGGCGGGCTCAACGAAGCCCACCCCGAGATCGCCGCCGCCAACACCAGGACGCTGCTCGGTCTCGCCGCACAAGGCAAGCTCAAGCCGCGCATCTGGCGACGGTTCCCGCTGGCCGAGGCGGCCGAGGCGATTGAGGCGCTGATCGACCGCCAAGTCATCGGCAAGGTCGTGCTCGTCGGATAAGTCCCTGGCGGCTGCAAAGAGCCCCTCACCCCGCCCTCTCCCCGCGTGCGGGGAGAGGGAGGACCCGCGAAGCGGGAGGGTGAGGGGCAACCGGATCCAATGGAGGAAATCCCATGAAGATCACCGATGTCACGCTGACTCTGTTCTCCTGGGAGAGCATCCCCGCGACGATCTACGGTCACCACACCGCCCGGCCGACCGGCAAGAGCGATCTCGGCCTGCTCGCGATCGCGACCGACGGCGGGATCACCGGCCACGCCTTTCTCGGCACCTCGTCCAACCCGGCGAGCCTCGACGGGCCGGGCCTGATCCGTTTTCTGAAACCGCAGCTGATGGGTCAAGACCCGCTCGACCGCGAACGCCTCAACCGCGCGCTGTGGGCGCGCGCCCGGGTCGCGACGGTGCGTTCGATCGGCGCCTGCGACGTGGCATTGTGGGACATTGCCGGCAAGGCCGCTAATATGCCGATCCATCGACTGATCGGCACGACGCGCGACCATATCGCCGCCTATGCCAGCTCCGAGATCCACGCCACACCCGAGGAATATGTTGAGCAGGCCCGGTATTACCAATCGACCGGCTGGGCTGCCTACAAGATCCACCCGCCGCAATCCTGGCGCGAGGACATCAAGGTCTGCGAGGCGGTGCGCAAGGCGGTCGGCGACGACTACACGGTCATGCTCGATTTCGACCTGGAGCTACCGCTACGAGGAAGCATTGCGGGTCGGCCGCGCGATCGAGGAGATGGGGTTCTACTGGTACGAGGACCCGCTCGCCGAGCAGGACATCTACAATTACGTCAAGCTCAAGCAGAAGCTCGACATTCCAATCCTCGCCACCGAGTTTCCGATCGCCGGTTTCGATTCCTTTGCCCCCTGGATCCTCGAACGCGCGACCGACTTCCTGCGCGGCGATGTCGCGGTCAAGGGCGGGATCACGACCTTGGTCAAGACCGCCCACCTTGCCGAAGCCTTCCGCATGAACCTGGAGGTGCACCACGGCGGCAATTCATTGAACAATGTGGCCAACCTGCATGTGATCATGGCGATCCGCAACACCGAGTTCTTCGAGGTATTGCTGCCCGACGCAATGCAGAAATACGGCCTCGCCGAGGACATCACCGTCGACCGCGACGGCCTCGTCCACGCGCCCACCGCGCCGGGCCTCGGCGCCAACATCGATTTCGAGCTGATCGAACGCAAAAAGATTGGGGTATTGAGCTGACCGGAACGAGGTTGCTTCGTCGCTACGCGCCTCGCAATGACGAGTGCTGTCATTGCGAGCGCAGCGAAGCAATCTCGATCCGAGTTTACAGCTCGTCCGCCAGATCGCGCCATTCGGGATTGAGCCTATTGACCAGCTCGATTTTCTTGCGGCGCGAGCCCGCCTTTATCTGCTTCTCGCGCCCGATCGCACCAGACGGGTCATGTCCCGCCTCATACCAGACGAGTTTTGAGACGTTATATCGGTTCGTAAATCCGGGCAGCAGCTTCTCCCGATGCTGATGAACCCGGGCTCTGAGGTCGCCGGTGACCCCGGTATAGAGGACCGTGTTGCGCTGGTTGGTCAGAATATAGACGCAATAGGCTTTTTCCATTCATTATCCACCGGTCTTCACACGGGGTGGGTCGTCTCACACCTTTCGAATCGGCGCAGGGTATTGTGCAATCACCGGGTCCGCGGTCAGCAGGGTGATGCCCTCGACCATCGATTGTACGATCAGCATGCGGTCAAACGGGTCCTTGTGTATCGGCGGCAGACCGTCGAGTGCTACGGCGTGCTCACCGGTGATCGGCAACTCGTCATAACCATTGTCCAGCAGGCCGCGGCGCAGGAGCCGGGCATCGACACGAAAATCGCGGCGGCCGAGCCCGCGCTTGATCGCGACCTCCCACAAGCTCGCCGAACTGAAGACCGGAATGTTTTGCGGGTCGTCGAGCAACTCGCGCGCAACAGAAGGCAGCCGCTCCGGACTTCCAGCCGCCCACAGCAGCAGATGCGTGTCGAGCAGCAACCTCATCGGTCGCCGCGAAAGAGTTTCTCGATCTCCGCGCTGCCCATCCGATCGAAATCATCGGGCACGGCGATCTGTCCGGCCATGAACCCCAGCCGCCGGGCCAGCCCGGCCGGCGGCGTCTCCAGCGCCGTGACCTTCACCAGCGGCTTGCCTGCCTTGGCGATCACGAACGGCTCGCCCTTGGCGGCGCGCTCGACCAACCGGGAAAGATGGGTCTTGGCTTCGTGGATATTGACGGTCAGCATGTCAGGCCTGAATATGGACTAAGGCCAGTTAGTCTAGTCCGTGACGCGAAATACCACAAGCCGCGCCGCGCCCATTTCGGCGGCCAAGATCGCGGCTTGACCCTTGTAGATAAAGCTCGAATTCTTGACGCAAATGCCGCCCGGCTCGGCGAGCCCTTCCAGCCGGGCCGCGATGTTCACTCCGTCGCCAAAGATGTCGCCGTCTTCGACGATGATGTCGCCCTGGTGGATGCCGATGCGGAACTCGATGCGCTTGTCCGCCGGCACGCCGGCGTTGCGCGCGGCCATCGCGCGTTGCACCTAGGCCGCGCCCCGCACCGCGTCGACGACGCTCGCAAACTCTACGAGCAGCCCGTCGCCGGTAGTCTTGACGATGCGGCCGCGGTGCTCGGCGATCTTGGGGTCGACCAGTTCGCGCCGGATCGCCTTCAGCGCCGCGAGCGTGCCCTCCTCGTCGGCACCCATCAGGCGCGAATAGCCGACGACATCGGCCGCCAAAATCGCCGCGAGTTTGCGGGCCGTGCTCATTATGTCGGCAACCCCGCGCCGCGCAGACCTTCCGTGTATCTGGCGACGGCTTCAGGGTGACGGAACGGGGCAAGATCGGCGACATGCGCAGCCCGCAATTCGCGATCGATCTGGCGCATTTGCGCCATGTATTTCGTCGCTTCCGCGAGGCGCCCGGCGAGGGCGTGGCTCGCCGCGGCCATGCGCAGCGCGGGAGCGTAGCCCGCGTGCATCCGCAACGCGGTTTCCGCCCATGACGCTGCTTGGTCATACCGGCCAGCGAGGAAATGGGCGGCGGCGGTCCCGTTCTGCATGCCGAAGATCAGCGGATCGCGCGGGTTGAGGCGCATGGCTCGCGCCATGTGGGCAATCGCGGCCTCGGGCGCGCCGAGGAGCAGCTGGACCCATCCGCTGAGGTGCCACGCTTCCGCCAGGTTCGGATCGAGCTTCAGGGCGCGATCGATCAGCGCCGCGCTGGTATCAAGGTCGCGGTCAACCCGCGTAAGCGCGAACCCGCCGGTATAGAGCGCGACCGCATCCTCCTTGGCCAACCGCGTCGCCTGCCGCGCAACGCGCTCCAGTTCGGCGGCCACCTGCGCGTCATCGGCCAAAAAGCCGTAGTTCTGCCCCAGGACGTAGCACCACGCCGCCATGCCATAGGGCGCGGCGTACTCCGGGTCGAGTTCGACGGCGCGGTAGAACAGTCGCAGCGCCTCGCTGACGGATTCTTTGTTGCCCTCAAATACCGAATGTAGGCTGGCAACGCCGCGCAAATAATTGTCGTAGGCGTCGAGGCTCGCGGTCGGCTTCCGCTTGGCCCGCGTAATTTCGGCCTGTTCCAGCTTCGGGGCGATGGCGCCGACGACGCTTGCCGTCACCTGATCCTGCAGATCGAAGATGTCTTCGAGGGTCCCTTCGAAGCGGTCCGCCCAGAGATGCGCCCCGGTAGTGGCATCGATGAGCTGGCCGATGATCCGCACCCGCCGGCCCCCCTTGCGCACGCTGCCCTCAAGCACATAGCGCACGCCGAGCTCGCGGCCGACCCGTTTCACATCGACCGCCTGGCCCTTGTAGGTGAAGCTCGAGTTGCGGGCGATCACGAACAGCCAGTGGATGCGGCTCAAGGCGGTGATGATTTCCTCGACCATGCCGTCGGCGAAATATTCCTGCTCGGGGTCGCCGCTCATGTTCTGAAACGGCAACACGGCGATCGACGGCTTGTCGGGGAGTGGCAGAGCCGGCGACGCTTGGACCGCGGCCGTCCCGGCCGCATGCGGGCCCCCTGTTCCCTGCCAGGGGCAGGCTCCGGCCCGCGGTCCAACACGGTACACCCGCACCGGCCGGGCGATGTTCTTGACCTGCTGCTCGCCCAGATCCTCGAAGACAAAGGGCAGCCGGTCACGGACCTGATCGTGAACCGTATTGGAGACGAACACCCCGCCGGCATCGGCCAGGGCTTCGATGCGCGCCGCGATGTTGACGCCGTCGCCATAGAGATCGTCGCCCTCGACGATCACATCGCCGAGATTGATGCCGATGCGCAGTTCGATGCGGCTGTCCGCCCCGATGCCGGTGTTCCGCTCGGCCATCGCCTGCTGCACCGCGACCGCGCAGCGCACCGCATCGACGACGCTGGCAAACTCCACCAGCAGCCCGTCGCCGGTGGTCTTGACGATGCGGCCCTTGTGCTCGGCGATTTTCGGGTCAAGCAGCTCGCGGCGCAGCGCTTTGAGGCGTTCGAGCGTGCCTTCCTCGTCCGCGCCCATCAGCCGCGAATAGCCCGCCACATCGGCGGCCAGGATCGCGGCAAGGCGGCGGGTCTGGCTCATGTCTCTTCGCCGGCCGCCAGCCGGAGGCCTGAAACAGAAAGCTCGCGATGCTCTGGGTTCCGCAAGAAACTGACGTCCGGTATCATGTCAGGAGCGATGGCCCGCAGCCGCTCGACGACTTCTCGCGCCTCGTCGAGCCGACCCATATGAGCGTAGCAGGAAGCGAGCCAGCGATATCCCCCCGGGTGAACTTGGATCCTCTTGGATCGCGAGGAGCAGTTTAGTCACAGCCTCGTCGAACCGCCGAGCGACGAAATGTGCAGCGCCTATCGCATAACCGAAGGGCCGGCGCGGGCGTGGGGACTGAGAGGCCGACCGAAAATGAATTGAGTGATTTCAGTCGGTTGTGGCATGATGGTTGTGGCAAAGCAATCATCGAGGCACAAGATGTGGACCGAAATCACTCGTCGGAAGTATGAGCGAGAGGGACAGCGCTACGCAAGCGATCTGACCGACGCCGAATGGGCGTTGATCGAGCCGCACATGCCGGCGGCCAAGCGTTTGGGCCGGCCGCGCGCGACCGAGTTGCGCGCCGTACTGGACGCGATCTTGTATATCGCGCGGACCGGCTGTCAGTGGCGAATGCTGCCGAAGGAGTTTCCGCCGTTCACGACCGTGCAAGGCTATTTCTATGACTGGCGAGACAACGGCTTGTTTGAGAACATCAATTTTCACTTGCTGCTGCAGGCGCGCGAAGCGGCGGGCCGCGACGCGAGCCCGTCGGCCGGAGTGATCGACAGTCAATCGGTCAAGACGACCGAAAGCGGCGGGCCGCGCGGTTACGATGCGGCCAAGAAGATCAAAGGGCGCAAGCGACACATTGTGACCGATACCGGCGGTCTGCTGGTCGGTGCCGAGGTGCACCCCGCCGATGTCCAAGATCGCGATGGCGCGGTTCTGGTCATCGAGGCGATCCACCAGCTGTTTCCCTGGTTGCGCCACCTGTTCGCCGATAGCGTCTACAACGGCCCCAACCTGGGTGACGCCCTCGCCAAGTTCGGCAACTGGACCATTGAGATTGTCAAACGCGCGGCTGACGCGGCTGGCTTTAAGCTGCTGCCACGCCGCTGGGTCGTCGAACGAACTCTCGCTTGGCTCAACCGAAACCGCCGCCTGGCAAAGGATTTCGAGGCGTCGATTTCGAGCGCCAAAGCTTGGGTCTACATCGCCTCTGTGCAGTTGCTGATCAGACGATTAGCCTGACTATTACACGACCCCAGGTAAGCCCTACAACCTATACGATTAAGATTTGGACACTGAGGCGCAACGCGGTCTCGGCATGCTCGATCGCGATGTCGGGCTGGCCCGCCCAGACCCTTAATGTCCCGCTAATGTACCAAGCACGCGCGAAATTCGTGTTGAGAGCGAGGGCACGGTCAACCAACGCCAGCATCGCGCCGATGTCCTCCCCGAAATCGGCCAGCGTGTAGGCCGCATTTGCCAGGACGCCCGGGTCTTCGCCGGCCACTTCGAGGGCCCGCCTGGCGAAACCGGCGCCTTTCAGGCGGTCAACCGCCGTGTCTTCGCTCCGACCGTCAAAAACCAGCCGATCACAACAGAACGCTGCGTAGGCAAGCGCAGGCCCGTAACCCGGATCACGCAATATCGCCTGCTCCAATAGGCGCAGCGCCTCGGGCACTTGCCTTGTCGATGACAACGTCCTCGCGTAGGCGCGCAGGTAGAGATCGTAGGCAGTGAGATCGTTCGTCGGGCGGCCGACGGAACGGGTAGTTTCGGCGGCCTGTAACTCCGGTTCGATGACGCCGGCGACGCTCGATGCTACCCTGTCCTGCAGTGCGAAGACATCCTCTAGAGAGCCGTCGAAGTGGTCGGCCCAGAGATGCGCTCCGCCGAGCGCGTCGATCAGCTGGGCGTTGATGCGCACGCGACCGCCGGCTTTGCGCACGGAGCCTTCCAATACAT
>CAVWMS010000006.1:0-123464 GCA_963756185.1 uncultured Verrucomicrobiae bacterium | reverse complement strand
CTGGGGCCGCAACCAGGGCGCGCGCCTCGTCACGACGCCGCTCGTGGCCTTCATCGACGACGACGCCATCATCGAGTGCGATGTGTGCGAGAAGCTCTGCGCCGTGTTCGAAGCCGATCCCGAAAAACACATCGGCGGCGTCGCGGCGCGGCTCACCGGCGGCGACCGGCCCGTGCCGGGCAAGCTGCTCTGGTGGTATTACCGCATTCAGGCGGGATTCGCGCACCCGACCTACGGCGGCAAGCTGTTCGGCCCCGCGATCAATTGCTTTCCCAGCTACACCGAACCCACCGAGCGCGACCTGATCTCCGCGGACTGGCTGAACTCGTGTTGCGTTTTCTATCGCACCGAATCGTTCGTGCGGGAACAATTCCCCGATTTTCCCGGGTACAGTTTCATGGAGGACGTGCATCTCTCCGCGCGTGTGGGTCGTCGGCAGCAGATCTACTTTCACACCACCGCAATGTTCGAGCACCACGATGCCACCAGCTCCTGGAAGCGCGATCTTGCGGAAATGGAGCGCAATCGCATCCGCAATCAGCGCCGTGTCGCGCGCGAAATCCTCAATTTCACCGGGCCCGCATTCGAGCTGAAGCTCCTGCTTCACCGGCTCTTCGTGACAATCTATCTTCTGCGGCGGCGCGAGCCCGGGCTTTGGCAGCGAATCGCGGGCACATGGTTTTGAGATGAAAATCCGCGGCATTTGCCTGACCAGGAACGAAGCCGATTTCATCGAGGTATGCCTCGAGGAAGCCTGGCGCTCGTCAGACCGCACCCATGCCTATGACGGCGCGGATCAAATGCGGGCTATCTACGAGCCGTTATGAGTCAACTTCGTTGCGCCATCAGCATCGCCACGCACAACCGGCTGCCGGAACTGCGGCGGACGCTGGGCGTGGTCGCGGCGCTCTCGCCGCCGGCGGATGAGCTGCTGCTCTGCGCGGACGGATGCGATGACGGGACGGTGGAATATGTGCGCGAACATTTCCCGAACGCGCTCTTCATCGTGCATGAAAAATCGCGCGGCTCGATTCGCTCGCGAATCGAATTGATGAAGGCGTCGACGTGCGAAATCGTCATCAGCCTGGACGACGACAGCTACCCGAGCGACGCCGATTTCGTCGCGCGGGTGCGCGAGCTGTTCGAAAAAAATCCGCTCATCGCGGTCGCGTCGTACCCGCAGCGTACGGATGAGTTTCCGGAGACGCTGGACATTTCAGACTTCGGCCCGGGTTGTTACATCGGCAATTACATCAACGCGGCGGCGGCGTTCCGGCGGGACGTTTATATGAGGCTCGAGGGGTGGCCGGCGGAATTCGAGCATCTCTACGACGAGACCGATTACACGCTGCAATGCCTGAGCGCGGGCTACGCGGTCTATCACGACACGAGCACGGTCATCCGGCATCATTTCAGCCGGCTGAAGCGGAACGAAATCCACAATCACCACCGGCACGCGCGCAACGAGCAATGGTGTGCGTGGCGGCGCTGCCCGTTTCCGATGGTGCTCGGGGTGTCGGCCTACCGCGCGCTGAGCCAGCTCAATTACGCGCGCAAGCGCGGCGTGGCCTGGGTGGTGCGCGAACCGCGCTGGTGGTGGATGGCGCTGCGCGGGCTGCCGTGGGCGCTGCGGCATCGCCAGCCAGCGCCGGCGCGCGTTTACCGGCAATGGCTGCACCTGGTGCGCCACCCGATGCACAGCGCCGACGAATGGCAGGCGGCGTTCGGGAGGCGCGAATGAAAATCTCGATCGCGGCGACGAATCCCTGCCATCTCTACCCGCTGGCGCGGGAATTGGCGAAGGCCGGCGCGCTCGGCTGCTATTACTCGGGTTATCCGGATTGGAAACTTCGCACGCCGGCGGGGCTGCCGGTGCGCACGCATTCGCTGCGGACGACCATCGTTTACGGCGCGCTGAAGTATCTGCCGGAGCGGTTGCGGCCCGGCGCGCGGGCGCTCTTTCTTTGGCAGGACCATGGGTTTGACGCGTGGGTGGGCCGGGCGCTCGAGCCGTGCGATTTCTTTCACGCGATGCCGGGCCAGGCGCTCCGCGGCTTCGAGCGGGCGCGGAAGCTGGGCGCGCGCACAGTGCTCAATCACGCGACCGGGCCGGCTCGCGAATGGGTGCGGATCATGGAGCCGGAATACCGCCGCGTGGGGCTGCGCCTCGAAGAGGTCTGCCCGTATGACAAGGCGTGGTTCGCGCGCGAGGAGCGCGAGTATGCGCTGGCGGATTTTCACTGCGCGGCATCGACGGTGGTGCGGGATCAATTGATCGGACTCGGCATCACGCCGGACCGTATCTGGCTGGCCGGGTATGGCGCGGACACGGAGATTTTCAACGCGTCGGGCCGGGAAGCGCCAAAGGGATTCCGGATCGTCTTCGCGGGACAGGCCGGCTTGCGCAAGGGACTCAAAACGTTGCTCGATGCATTGGAAACGCTGGGACCGCGGCCGGATTGGACGATGGATTTTTACGGCGGAGTCGCGCCGGAGGCGGAGCGGGATCTCGGCGCTGGGGCTGCGCGCCCCCAGCCTCTCGGCTCGAGGCGCAGGATTCATTCGGCGGATGGCCTGCGCATTCCGCTCGAATTCCACGGCGCGGTGCCGCAAACGGTGCTGGCGGAGGCGTTCCGGAAATCGTCGGTGCTGGTGTTGCCATCGCTCGAGGAGGGCTTTGGGCTGGTGATTCCGCAGGCGCTCAATTGCGGGCTGCCGTGCATCGTGAGCGACCGGGTCGGGGGCAAGGATTTGATCCGGCATCGCGAGAACGGGTCGATCTTTCCGAGCGGCGACGCCGCCGAGCTGGCCGCCGAGCTGCACTGGTGGGAAAGCCATTGGAAACCGGTGAGCGAGACGCACGGCTGGGACGCAAACGCGCGCGCGGTTATCGAGTCGAGCCGGGCGGCGCTGGCCGGCGATCCGCCATTGCCAGGATGACCATGGCGGCGAGCCAGATCAAAACGTGGATCAAATGAACGATGGGGACATCCATCGCGTGAATCGGATACCAGAGCGTAAAACCCACCAGCAGCCACGCGGCGGCGGCGGCGCGGGATTTCGTGCGGAGGTAAACTGCGGCCAGCGCCACCAGCAGAAATGCCAGCATCACGTTGTCGTACACGCGATGGTAGATCCATAAACGCCCGAAGCCGGATGCGAGGCCGAAGAGCGTGAGCATCGGCAGTTTTTGCAAGGCAACAAACGTCGCGACCGCCGCGCCCAGGAAGAGCGCCGCGCAACCGCGCGTGGCGATGCCGGCGGGCGCTCCGGCCCAAACCAGCAGGCTTGCGGGGCCGTAGGCGATGCCGTTGTTGCGCTGGGCGGCGGGAATCCAGGCTTCGAGCATTTGCCATGGCGTGGAATGAATCCACCACGCCAGCAGCAATGTGGCGCCGGCGATGTAAACGGCGGCGGCGGCGAGCACCCTGATTTCCTTTCGAAAAAGGAACGGCAGGGCGAATGGCAGCGCGATGCTGATCTTTGACATGGCGATGCCGAGCAACAGGCCGCTGAGAATGCGCCAGCCGCGTTCATACGAAAGAAATGCGGCTGCGAGAAACGCGGTATAAAGGATCGCGTTCTGACCCAGGCCGAGGCCGGTCGCGATGGAACTGATGGCCATCACCGATGCGGCAGCCAGCGGGGCAGTCCACGGGCCGCCGCGAGGGACGGCCCGCCACGCCCATGCCGCCAAAAGCAACAGGCAGGCAATGTTAATGAGCAGAAACCAGAGCTTCACCGCCGGCCAGCCGGGGCCGTAAAAGAGGATGGCGGCGGCGAAAGTCCAGGGTGGATAGGGCGAAGGGGCGGCATCGCCATATGGGCTTTGGCGATGCAGGACGAGGTGTGTCTCGGTCCAGTTGGTGCGCAAATCCTTGGCCTGGGTGGCGCTGTTTGCCGGGAGCAATTGCTGCAAGCCGCGGGCCAGGAAAGCCGCGGACATCAGGGCGAAGAGGAGCGTCGCGCACGCGGCGGCCTTTCGAAGGCCAGAGCCGGGAGGGTTGCCTTTGCTCTCACTCATAACCTCTGCCCGCCAATCGGCGAGCCGCCGGCGGGAACGAGGGCGGCATGGTATTGCGTGGGGGAGCCGGATCAAAGGTTTTCCGGGCGGGGCCGTGGCAGGAAGCTTGCATCCCGGGGAAAATGAAGCCGCTTCGCTTCATTCTTCACTATTCGCCCTTCACCCTCCATCCTTCGGAATTCATCCTTGAATAAGGCCATGGACCGTCCCCAGCCCCGTCTCGCGGTGGTAATCGCCTCGAACGGCCGTCCGGAAATTCTCCGGGAGACGTTGAAATCGCTGCTATGCCAAAGCCGGCTTCCGGATGAAGTCGTGGTGAGCGTGGCGAGCGAGAGCGACTTTCCGGAACCCGGGTGGTTCGCCCCAATCGTCACGCGCGTGATTTCGCCGCGCGGGGCATCGGTCCAGCGAAACAGAGGAATTGACTCGCTGAGGACGAGCCCATTGTTTGTCGCGTTCGTGGACGACGACATGGTTTTCCATGTCGATTACCTGAAGAACATGGAAGAGCTGTTTGTGAAGAACGACCACCTCGCATTGGTGATGGGCCATCTGCTGGTGAATGGGAACGTGACTGCCCAACAGGCCCTGGAGCTGACAAGCGCGCCCCGGGCCTTGGGGAAAAGGCGGGCAAATACTACCCGTCGGATGCCACGTGGGGTTCCGTGTACGGCTGCAATATGTGCGTCCGGTCGACCGTGCTCGAACGGGAACGATTCGACGAGCGGCTTCCTCTTTATTCGGTGATGGAGGATGTCGATTTCGGCACACGCGCGCGGAGGCATGGAGAGGTGGGATACTATTATGGGAGCATGGCGGTCCATCTTCGGGCGCCGGGCAGCCGGATCAGCGACAGGATGCTCGGTTTCGCCGAGGTGATGAACCCCGCCTATCTTGCCCGAAAAGGATCCGTACCGCGGCTGCACGCGCTATGGGAGTTCGTTCTCAAGCGTCCATGCCGCAATTTCGTGCTGATCCTGCACCCGGGGCAGTCCCGCATGCGACGCCAGCGATTCGCCGGGAATCTCTACGCCCTATGGCATATCGTCCGGGGCCGGCTCGAGCCGGAGCGCATGCTGGACCTGCGCTAGGCCGCCGCCGTATTGGTAGCCATGCCCGTGGCAGGAAACTTGCATCCGAGGCAAATAATGCTCCTACTCTCTGCATGCGATGGGAGGCCTCGCCACAAACCTTCAGCCCATGGCTATTTCATCACAATCCCAGCGGGATCCCATGAATAGAGCCGTCGCACGCCCCGGTTACCGGCGCCCGCCAGGCCGCGGCCCGCCACAGCCGGCCCCGCCAGCCGAGCCCGCGGACAGCGACGCACCCCGGCCCGACCTGAGGGGCACCATTTTCTGCCTGCTCGGCCTCGCGGCCACGGCGTTTTGCCTGCGCGGGTCGACGCCCGAGGACGTGGCCCGTTTCGGCGCGGTGGGGGTGCTGGTGAGCCTGGTGGGAAGCATCTGCTTCGACCTGCGGCGCGGCATTCACAACGTGGTGTTGCGCACCGACCTGATGGCCCTGGTGTCGCTCTACTTCCTCACGCTCGCGGAATTCCTGGGCAAACAGCAGCGCTACAACAGCCTGGCCGGCATGAATTCCACGCGCACCGCCGTCCTGGCCTGCATCTGGGCCTATGCCGGCATTGTCGCCGGGCGCCATCTCGTCCCGCCGAAGCGCAAGCACCCGTTCCAGGAGCGTCTTCCAGCAGCCGGTGCCCAGCTGCGGTCCTGTTCTCGATCTTCTGGGCCTGCGTGATCGTCGGCTACCTGAACATGCTCATCGCGGTGCATTTCAATTTCGTCGGCATGGTCGAGTATTTCATGCAGCCGCGCTTCGTTCAACCGTGGGGGCGCGGGCAACTGGGCGACTGGAAGGCGATGCTCTACGAGACTGAGCATGCTCCTCTACCTCGTGCCGCCGCTGGGGGGCATCCTCATCGCGCGGCGCCGGCAGCATCGCTGGTTCCAGACTTTCTTCGTGGCGCTCGGGGTGCTCTTCACCTTGTTTTACGGCTTCTCGAGCGGGACGCGGAATATTTTCGCCTCGTACCTGGTGACGTTCCTGATCGGCTACAGTTTCGCGGCCAACCGCCGGCAGACCAAGGAAATCGTGGTGCTGGCGGCGCTGTGCATGGTGGCGATGGTGGCGGCAACCAAGCTGATGCTCGATTTCCGGGACGTGGGCCTGCAGGAGTACATCCGGGGAAAATATTACGAGCAGGTCTCGCCACGCCGGAGCAGGAGTCGCTGGCGGTGGATAACAATCTCTACGCCATCTCGCGCGTGGTGGACTACTTTCCGCGGCACCACGATTATACGGACTTCGAGATTCCCTACCTGGCGCTGATCCATCCCATCCCGCGCGTCTTTTGGCCGGGCAAGCCGGAAGGGATGAGCGTGACGGTCGAGGATATTTTCGGCGCGAATGGCTGGACCATCGCCACCAGCGTGGTGGGCGAGGAATACATCATGCACGGGCTTCTCGCCGTTTTTCTCACCTCGCTTTTCCTCGGGGCCTGCTGTGCATGGTGGAATCTGCTTGCCTCGCCCAAGAATTCGGAATTTGGCATTTTGGTGTACGCGTCGGGATTTTTCTCGGCGGTCATCACCATGCGCTCGATGAATTGGCTCAGCACCGCGCTGCTGCCGACCGCTCGCCGGCCTCGTGCTCGGCTACATTTTCCTGCTGTGACAGGCGCAATCGCGCGCCGGCGCCGCGGCCGATTCCCCGGCGCCCCGCTCCCACTCGACGCTGATGGATACCCCGGTCCCGGCCCGCTGGCAGGTGTTGCGCGCGGGGCTGATCACGGCCCATCTCACTCGCGCGGGCGGCGGCGTGTTCACCAGTGTGCGGCAATTGGCGGCGCAACTCGAGTCGCAGCCGGGCATCGAGGTCGAAGTTTTCGGGCCGGCGGCCGAAGGGGAACTTGCGGAATGGAGCCCGCTGCTGCCGCGCACGGCTGCGCCGGTGGGGCCAAAGGCGTTTCTCGTACGCGCCGGGCCTGCTGGGCAAGGTGCTGGGCGCAGATCTGAACGTGCTGCACCTCCACGGGCTCTGGATGCATCCCTCGGTGGTCAGCCTACGCCTTCACCCGGCGCACCGGCAAGCCGCGCATCATTTCCCCTCACGGGATGCTGGACCCGTGGGCGCTGCGAAATTCCGGCTGGAAGAAACGGCTGGCGGCAAAGCTGTTCGAGAAAGCAAACATCGAGGGCGCGGCCTGCCTCCACGCGCTCAACGCGGCCGAGGCGAAGGCGATCCGCGACTACGGATTTACCGGACCGGTCTGCGTGATTCCGAATGGGATCGAGGCGCCGCCCGCGGAGGAGCCCGTGCCGGCGGCGCCGTGGTGGGCCAAGGCCAATCCCGGCGTCAAGACGCTGCTCTATCTCGGGCGGCTGCACCCGAAGAAAAGCCTGCCCAACCTGCTCTCAGCCTGGAGCCGGCTCGATGCGGAGACTCGCAAGAACTGGCGCCTCGTCATCGCCGGCTGGGACGAGCACGGGCACCAGATGGGGCTGCGGCGCGTTTCCTCCGGCTATCATATCCACGACTCGGTGACTTTTCCCGGCCCGCTCTTTGGCAAGGACAAGAAGGACGCATTTTGGTATTGCGACGGATTCGTCCTGCCATCGGTGAGCGAAGGCCAGCCAATGGTTGTGCTCGAGGCCTGGGCCTGCGGCAAACCGGTGCTGATGACGCCGCAGTGCAATCTGCCGGAGGGATTCGAGGCCGGCGCGGCGGTCGCGCATCGAGCCTGAGAAGGAAAGCATCCTCGAAGGGCTGAAACGGTTCCTGGCAATGAGCGACGCGGAGCGGGAAGAGATGGGCGCGAGGGGCCGCGCGCTGGTCGCTCGAGCGTTTCGCGTGGCCGGTGATCGCCGCGGAAATGGCGGGCATCTACCGCTGGCTGGCCGGCAGCGCGCCGAAGCCCGCATCCGTGACCGAGTCATGAAATACCGCGTGGCGTTCCTCTCCGTGGTCCCGTCGCCTTACCAGCGGGACATCTTTGCCGCGCTGGCCCGGCGGGACGATGTTGATTTGCGCGTCTATTACCTCGAGGCCGCCGCGCCCGATTCGCCCTGGCCCGAGAAGCCGCTGCCCGATTACTCGCGAATGCTCGCGGGTTCTGGTTTCCCATCGGCTCAGCGCGCTGCCATATGAACCTGCCGCTGCCCGATTTTCGCGACAGGGAAATCGTCGTGCTCAACACGATGATGTCCGTGACGGCGCAATGGCTGATGCGATTTGGCCTGCGCGGCAAGCCGTGGGTCTTCTGGGGCGAGCGGCTCGCGGAACAAACAGCGCCGCGGAGCGCTGCACGACCGGCTGACCGCGCCGCTGCATCGCGCCGCGGCCATCGTGGGCATCGGCTCGCTGGCGGAAGGGCAATATGCCGCGCGCTTTCCGGAACCGCGGCATTTTTGCATCCCGTACCACTGCGAGCTCGCGCCGTTTCTGGCGGCGGAACGTCCGGCTCGCCGACCCGGAGGAAACGGTGTTTCTCTTTTGCGGACAAATGATCGCGCGAAAAGGACTGGACCATCTGCTCGAAGCGTTTGCCGCAATCGCCGCCGCGGCAGCCGGGCGCGCGCCTGCTGCTGGCGGGGCGCGAGGCGGAATTGCCGGCACTGCTGACGCGCGTGCCGGAAGCCGTGCGCGGGCGCATCGAGTACGCCGGGTTTCAGCCGCCGGAGGAATTTGCCGGGGCTCTTCGCGCGCGCCGACGTTTTCATCCTGCCGAGCCGGTACGACGGCTGGGGCGTGGTGGTCAACCAGGCGATCGGCGCGGGCTTGCCCGTGATCTGTTCGGATGCGGTCGGCGCGGGTTATGACCTGGTCGAGCCGGAGGTGAATGGGCTGCGATTTCCCGCCGGCGACGTGGCGGCGCTGGCCGGCTGCATGGAGCGGCTGGCCGCCGACCCGGCGCTGGCAAAGCAATGGGGCGCCGCTTCGCGGGCCAAGGCGGCCGCAGTGGACACCGGACCAAAGGGGCGGCAAAATGGGTGAATGTCTTCCGCGAGGTATTGGGGCGATGAAAATTCTCTTTGCCAGCAGCAGCTCGGGATCGCGCGGCGGCGGCGAGACGTTCCTGGTCTATCTCGGCGAGGCGCTCGCCCGGCGCGGCCATGAACTGATGCTCTGGACCGCCGCCCATCCGCGCATGGACGATATCGCGGCGCGCTTCGCCGGATTCGGCGAGGTGCATCGCGCCAAGTACACGAACACGTACGACCGGCGGCGGCGCTCCCTGGGGGCATGGCTGGACCGCGCAACGCCATCGCGCGCGGCGGAGGAATGGCAGGCGCTCGGGCCGGACATCCTTCACGTGAACAAGCAGAATCTCGAGGACGGGCTCGATTTAATCCACGCGGCGGGAATGATCCCGCGCCCGAGCGTTTGCACCATCCATATCACGCAAAACGCCGGCTTCCTGGGCGCAAAGGGAGCATGGCTGCGCGATGGCCTCGCCCGCCGGGCGCTGCGGGGTTATCGCGGAAGGCTGGTCGCCGTTTCGGAGCCGCGCCGGGCGGACCTCGAGCATTTCCTCGACTGCGGCGCCGCGGTGCACGGCGATTCCCAACGGTGTTCCGATTCCCCCTCCCCTTCCCGATTCCGAGCGAGCCCGCAGGCGCGCGGAACTGGGATTGGCCCCGGACGACCTGGCGATCTTCGCCGTGGGCCGGATGACGGCGCAGAAGCGCCCGCTGCTTTTTCTCGAGATCGCCGCCCGCATCCTGGCGCGGGTGCCGGAGGCGAAGTTCTTCTGGATCGGCGACGGCCCGCTGGCGGGAGAATGGGATGCGCGGGCGGCCGCCCTGGGCATCTCCTCGCAAGCGCAGCGGCTGGGCTGGCGGGAAGAGGTGACGCCGCTGCTGGCCAGCGGCGACCTGCTGCTGCACACGGCGGAGTACGAGGGAATGCCCTTTGCCGTGCTCGAGGCAATGGCCGCCGGGCTGCCGTGCGCCGTCTCCGAGGGCATCCACCGGGAGATGCCTTTCCTGGACGAGACCAACTCGGTGCGGCTCTCCGAGGACAATGCGGGCATCGAAGTGCTGGGCGACCGCGCGGAACTGGCCCGCCGCGCGAATGCGGCCCGGGCGCTGGCGGCGTCGAGATTTTCCACCGAGGCGATGGCCACCGCGTACGAGGCGCTGTACCGGGAGGCGCTCAACGGGCAGCCGGCGTCTCACTGAGCTGCGTCGGTTCCGATCGGAGGTATGAGAATTATGGACCGCCCGGGTGTCGGTGCCGGTTCATTATGGAAATTCACGGAAGTGGTCCCAAATGCCTAACCTGCCTGCCTTTGGCAGGCTGAATGGACGCTGCGATTCGGTAGGAATGCGAGCGTGCGTCTCGCCGCCCGGAAGACCTTCTTCTCAGGATAACTTTCGTTTTTTCACCACGTTTTATTAAATCGGAAAGTGCCGGTTCGGTATGGGAATTATAGGGTAGAAACTTCCGGCGTTGCAGTCGAAAGCTAGACCGGGTTTTCCTGTGTGGCTGGCGGATCGTCTTCGCCGGATGTCGCCTCTGTCGATTCCGGGGGCGGTTCAGGTTTTGGCTCCCAAAATGAAACCGTTGGCAGCAGGATTGGTTTGAACGGTCCGCGCATCGTTACAGCCCGGACAATTTCACGTGCCGCACTAAACAAGAGTGACGTACCGTTGATGCCAACGAATCGCTCGATGTTCTCCTCTGAAACCGAATCCGCCACATCGACGAACCCGACCATTTCCACAAGAAAGCAATACGGCAAGTTGCGGTCAGATTTGGTATTTAGTGCCACCCGCAGGGTAATTTGCCACTTGTGACGGTTTTCAGAGATTGAAACCGCATCATGCGTCACTTGGAGATCGGTTATGTCGATTGGGTGCGGCTGATCCGCATTAAACGACTGATTTGCAGTGAATTGCAACTCAGACACAAAATAATTATCGAGGGCAATTTGTGCTGGTCTCATGCAGCCCTTACAACAATTTCAGGTTTTTCTGCTTCAGGCGTAAAATTCACCCTAATCGGTTCTTGAAGCGAAGCGGTGCACCACTTCGAGAATGGTTCCTGCAACCGCTTCAGATACGGAATCGTAATCTTCCCGTCTCTGAGCGCGCAGAGCACTACATTCGTACTTCGAGAGGGCCGAGACCGACCTGTCTCCCACCTAGTGTAGCTTTTTTCTCCCGCTTGGAGCAAATCCCCGATCTGAGCTTGGGTTAGATTCAAGCTCATGCGCAGCCGCCTTATTTCATCCGGCAGCATTAGCCCCATATGACGCGATTGAGTTTGCGCGATCTGTTCAAGAGCCGCAGGGGTGAGAATTTTCTCTCCGGTTTCAGAATCCGTAGTAACAGGTACCCGGATTGTCACAGTTTCCGCGATTCTTGTTCCATCCATCGTCGGGATTAGCACGCCGAAGTCGATCAATTCAGTTTCTTGGGTATTGGATTGCATGGGTCTCAGATGTAAATTTCTCAAAAGAGTTCGTCTCCCCGTGTCGGAGTGTGCGCTGAGATGACCTTGATATTTAATTTATTTGGGCGCAGGCAGATTTTCCCGTAAAGCTTGATTTCGGAGTATATGAACCAGAACGCATATGATTCCCCTGGCTCCGGCAGGGGCACCTTGACCCCAACTACGCCGGGTTTAGACAAAGCTTTAGCCATCGCTTCTTCGGCTTCATAATGGAAGGCCGAAAGTGTGGCGGCTTGCCATTCTTGGAAGGCCCGCACAGTCCAGTCGATTTTGTACGGGCCGCCTTCCCGCAGAATTGCGCAGACTGGTCGAATCCAGTCCTCCGGGATTGGAATCTCACCGGCCATTCAATCGAAAATCCGCAATACACTGACCCAAGGTATCAAATGATACCCGTGTGTCAACGGGTCTTTTTTTGGCATTCCCTCGGGGGTCCGTTTGCACATTGACTGGCCGTTCTGTCCTGTCTCGTGCGTACTCTGGTCAATGCGCCAGCTAGATGCAAGCCAAGAAGGCCTGAGGGCCGTGGAGAAGGTAACGGGGGCCAAGTCGGCAAGGGTGAGGATCTGCTGGGTTCCCCGGAATTAAAGCGGAAGTATAAAGAGGCAAAAAAGCGCGCCGGTTCAGTTCGTGAGAGGTAGTCCCTTAGGAGTCGATATCCTTTGTCTCGATGTCCTGTTTCGTCGCAGGCGCGGGCTGCACGATCTGCTTTTTCCACAAATTCAGGGTGCCTAGCAGCAATTCGAAATTGTCCTCCGACATTGGGAACGGAATGCGCGCAACGAGATTCGGTCCCACCAAAATCGGCAATTCTTGGGCTCCCGGATTCATGGGGCTAGCCGCCTTTCGCTTGTTCGCGTCTTCAATTTTGTCCATGGCCTCCCGGTGCCGAGCGGCGAAATCTCTGGGCTTGTCTTGGGCGTCATGCTGCTCATTTGCATCATCCTCTTCGATTTTGCCCAAATTTGCAAGGTCAAAGCTGCCGCGATAGTTATTTAGAACATCCTCGACGCTCGCATCGTTGAAGCCTTTCTCTCTAATCAGGAATGGTCGAATGGCGCTGTCGTCCGGCAGGTGCGCCCCGTATCTTTCCCAAAGGGCGGCGTGAATAGAAGGGGAGAGGGCAGCCTCCCTCAGTGCTGCGGCACGTTTGGGATCGGACTCTTGCAGATGCACGATGTCTTGGGCACGTTCGGACAACCGGATCTTTCTTTGGTCTCCGGCCCCGCTCTCTTCCGTCAGCCCATAGTGTCCGAGTGCCGCAATGATGCGCAACGATGCGCCGTGGCGGGCGTAGCCCAGGGCTTTGAGGGTGGAGTCGATATGGGCTTCATGCTTTCTCTGCGAATCCCACATTTTTCGCGCAAGTTCAACCGCTTGGCCAAGCGGGATCACCGGGTAGGCTGGACTGCGGGTGCGGGTCTTCGCTGGCGTGGTTTCTTTTGCTGGCTTGGTTTCCTTACTCATGGCGGGGAGTGTGCCATATCACAGGTAACTCGGCAACCATTAAAAACATTAAAATATGTCGAAAAGTATTTGACCCGCATTTCCTGGCCGTTTATCGTGCCTTCGTTCGCCAATCAACCATGAAAGGAATCCAATGCTCCTAAAAGCGTGGCCCACGGAGGCTGGGACTACCGCTCCGCTGGGCCGTGGCAAGCAACAGCCCCGGCAGGTGTGATCTTGGCGGACGCTCCTGCCGGGGCTGGGTAGTCAGGCGGGTCGGACGGTGATTTAAGCCCGTCCGGCCCGTTTTCTTTTCAGAGCATACGATTTAGTATGCACGGAATCAACCCTTTGTTCGCAGCCATCGTGCCAGGAGGGTGTCTAAAAGGCCGGAGAAGTTGGATTCCCTGCTCTTGGCCGCCTTCACATTCGCCTCCGTGAGCGTGACGTTGAAATGTGCTTTGCCTTGCGGCTTCCGGCCAGCGCCCTCCCGTTTTCCGCCTCGATGAGTTTGCGTTTCTTTCATTTGAAAAAAATATCTACTTTTTCTATTGACTTCCTTTGAAAATATATCTACTTTTTCATCCAGTCAACACCACCGCCCGGCCTCCGGTCTTGCGTTGGAAACGCATTACGGCTACGCTGCCCTGAGATGAGCAGCCAACGCCAAAGCAAGGCCATTACTTCGGCTTTTTCGATGCTGGTTTTTTCCTCTTCCGTGGCGCGCCGGGGTTTCGATGAGCAATCCTCTCTTTCAGACCATCTACCGTATCAAAAACCTCGCGGGCGCCGTCTTTGCTCCCCTGTCCATCGTGGATTCATTGTGCCAATTGTCGGAACAGCGTCAATCCGCGATATGCCGCCGGCGTCTCACTGACGGCGCGACCGGGCTGGCGCGGCGGGGTTGTTGGGAATAGGTTGCCTGGCAGCGCCTCATATAGACGCATCCGAATTCCATGAACGCGCGTATAATCAAAGACACCATGCAGTTCACCAGGCGCCATGCCTTGAAAATCCTCGCAGTGACCGCGGCGGGGGCCGCGGTGGGCGTGCGCGCCTTTTCGCAGGACGATCAGCAACAGCCGAAAGGCCCCGAGGCGGACAAGATCCGCGCAAAACTGAAAGCGATCCCTATGGACCAGAAAGTCAAACTCACCGACGACGAGTGGCGGAAAATCCTTTCGCCCGAACAATACAGCGTCATGCGCGAGGCGGGCACCGAGGCCGCGTTTTGCAACGCCTTTTGGAACAACCACGGCAAGGGGCAGTACCATTGCGCGGCCTGTGACAACCTGATCTTTGACTCGACCACCAAGTTCGATTCCGGCACGGGCTGGCCGAGCTTCTTTCAACCGGTGAAAAATTCCGTGACCACGCACGAGGACACCAGCTTCGGCATGGTCCGCGAGGAAGTGCGCTGCGCGCGGTGCGACTCGCACCTGGGCCATGTGTTCGACGACGGTCCGCCGCCGACGGGGCAGCGCTATTGCATGAATTCGGTGGCGCTCAAATTCGTGCCGGAAAAATAGTTGGAAAATTCGAAATTCGAAATTCGAAAAGGCTGAAGGGCGGGGGGCGCGACACGGCATGGGAACCCGTACCCGTACGCGCGCATCCTGCGCGCCTGAAACTTCGAATTTCGAATTCCGAATTTCGAATTTCCGTTTTCAGATTTCGCCTCGCGCCCCCAAAAACATTTCCATTTTTCCCTTGCCCTGAATGAACGAATTGCGCGCGGCCTTGTCGGAGCTACATACAAATCAACTTATGAATTCGCTTATCCCTTGGTGGACCGTAACCCGGCCTGTCTTACTCTCTCGAAGCAAGCCAATACTTTTATCTCGCATTACGCAGGCCATTCTCGCCCTGACCGTTGCGTTGCCGCTGGCGACCGTGCCGGTCCAGGCGCAAAGCCAGTCCGGAGGACTGACGACGAGCGCCTCGACAGGCGCATCGACGGAGCAGTTACAGGTCGATGCTTCGCCGCTGAATCGCAATACGGAAATGATTTCCAGTTTCGCCCCGATCGTGGAGAAGGTGGGGCCGAGCGTCGTAACCGTCTCCACCACCGGCGAGGTCAAAAGTTCAAACCCGCTGCGGGGCAACCCGATGTTCCGCCGTTTCTTCGGCATGCCGAATGATTCCGACGGCAATGGCGGGCAGGAAAAAGTCGAGGGGCTCGGCTCCGGAATCATTGTAAGTTCGGACGGACTTATCCTGACTAACAACCATGTGGCGGAAGCCGGAGACAAGATCGTGGTCCAGTTGGGCGACCATGGCCGCCAATATGACGCGAAGGTGGTCGGCAGCGATCCGACGAGCGACCTGGCGCTTCTCCGCATCGATGCGAAGGACCTGCCGGTCATTACTTTCGCCGATAGCGACCAGGTGAAGGTGGGCGACATTGTGCTGGCCGTAGGCAATCCATTTGGCCTGACCAATACCGTGACGCACGGCATCGTGAGCGCGGTGGGCCGCGGCGGAGTCAGCGATTACCAGAACTTCATCCAGACCGATGCGTCGATCAACCCGGGCAACTCCGGCGGCGCGCTGGTGGATTCCGAGGGACGCCTGATCGGCATTAACTCGATGATTTACACCCAGAGCGGCGGCAATGAGGGAATCGGCTTCGCGGTGCCGTCGAACATTGCGCGCAATGTCATCGACAGCCTGCTCAAGTATGGAAAGGTCTCGCGCGGCCTGCTGGGCGTCGAGCCGCAGGAACTTACTCCTGAGCTGGCCCAGGCGTTCAACCTTTCCGATGGCCAGCAGGGCGCGCTGGTGGCCGCTGTAAGTCCCGGCAGCGCCGCGGAGAAGGCGGGCTTGAAGAACGGAGATATCATTACCACGGTCAATGGCAAGGAGATCACCGATCCGCATTCGCTGCGGATGACCGTCGGCGGCATGGCGCCCGGCGACAAGGTGAACATTACTTACCTGCGCAATGGACAATCGCTAACGACCGATGCGACCCTTGGCTCCGAATCGCCGCAGGATGAGGTCGCCCAGACCAGCAATGCGCCGGAGCAGGGCAGGCCCAATGTCCTTGACGGGATCAGCATCGGCAACCTCGACAACGACGCACGCACGGAATTGAAGGTGCCGGACGATGTCAAAGGCGTCGTGGTCACTGATATCGATGAAAATTCGGTCGGGTACGACGCGGGTCTGCGCAAGGGCGATGTGATCCTCGAGATGAATCGCACGGCGCTGAGCAGCGCGGACGAGGCCGTCACCGAAAGCGATAAGATCGACAAGAGCGACCGCGTGCTGCTCCACGTATGGAGCGATGGCAAGAGCGAGTACCTGGTGCTCAAGCCAAAGACCAACTGATTTCGGGGGCGCTTGAACAGCGCACCGTTGGGTAGGAGCCGCTGGTTAATTGAGTGGAACCAGCGGCTCCTTAATTTTTTTTGTTTATCCGCAGATTGACACAGATTTACGCAGATTTTAGGAACTTCAGTTCTTCCGGCAAATCCGCGGCCATCCGCGCTTATCCGCGGATAACATCCAAATACTTCGAATTTCGAGTTTCGGATTTCGGATTCTTCAAGGCAGAGCCGAAGCAATCGCCTCTTTGATCCCGCGGATCAGCGCCGGGCCTTCGTAGATGAAACCGGTATAAAGCTGCACCAGCGCGGCGCCGGCATCGAGTTTTTCCATGGCAGAAGCGGCGTCATTTATGCCGCCGACGGCGATGATCGGGCGGGTGGTGTGGGAGGCGATGAAGCGGACGATTTCCGTCGAGCGGGCGCGCAAGGGAGCGCCGCTGAGGCCACCCTCGGTGCGAAGCGCCTCGGGAATCGCCGAATGGTCAAGCGTGGTATTGGTCGCGACCATGCCGGCGAGGCCGTGTTGCTCAACCAGGCCAATGATTTCCTCGATTTGCCCGAACTCCAGGTCGGGCGCGATCTTGAGCAGGACGGGGCGCAGGCGCTGCGCGGGACTTAGCTCGGCATTGCGCCGCTGGACCGCGCCGAGAAGCTGGTCGAGCGCCTCTTTGCCCTGCAATGCGCGCAGGCCGGGCGTGTTCGGCGACGAGACGTTGAGGACGAAGTAATCGGCAAAGGGAAAAAGTTTCTCGAAGGAAAAGAGGTAATCGCCGGCTGCTTCCTCGAGTGGAGTAACCTTGCTTTTGCCGATGTTGAGGCCGACGGGAATACAGGGCCAGCGGCCCGGACGCCTTGAGCCGCGCGAGCCGGAGGGCAACCGCCTCGGCGCCGTCGTTGTTGAATCCGAGCCGGTTGATGATCGCCTGCTGCGCCGGCAGGCGAAAGATGCGCGGCTGGGGATTGCCGGGCTGCGCACGGGCGGTGACGGTGCCGGCTTCGACAAAGCCGAAGCCGAGTTTCTCCCACGCGGGCAGGACGAGCGCGTTCTTGTCGAAACCGGCGGCGAGCCCGACGGGATTGGGAAAGCGGATGCCGAAAACATCGCGCGCGAGGCGCGGATCGGGCGCGGGATGCACCGGCAGATACGAAAACCAGCGAAGCGCGCCGATGGCGAAATGGTGCACCCGCTCGGCATCGAAGCGGAAGAGCCCGGGCCGGATGATTTTTTTGTAAAACGACCCGCCGCTCATGGAGCGGGAAGTTTACTCCCCGCCGGACGGGCACTGTTCGCGCGCGAGGAGAATCTTTTCGACGGCCTTTGCGTGGAGCGGGACATTGGCGAAAGGATTATACACGATCACGAGCCAGTCACGCGCGTTTCGTTTGCAGCCGGCGCAGCCGCCGTAAATGTTCCGCAGGCGATGCGCGGTCGCAATGGTTTGGGCAATCCTCGTTCAAGCAATCATGGGCGGTGAGGGACTCGAACCCCCGACAGGGTCGGTGTAAACGACCTACTCTACCACTGAGTTAACCGCCCGAAGGCAGGCAGGGTAACACACCATCCCCACAACTCAAGCGGTGCAAATACGCCCTTTAACGCGCCGAAATGACGCCAAAATGACGCAAAATTGATAGAAAATCGCCGCGAGCCTTATGCCAATCTATTCCCGCCCCGCGGGACACAAGCCAAAGACCCCTCCGTCTTACCGGTCGGAGAGGTTGCCACCCCAGGTGTTCGGGCTGCTCATCCCAGTCATCGAGCTGGGACCGGGGCCGCTGACGTTGGCCGCATGGGTATCAGGCGTCACCGGGCCCTCGGCCACGGGTGGCAGGGCGTTGGGGTTGTTCATGTCTGCTACCTTGGCCGGATTGGTGAAACGAGACTGCTCGTCGCCGTTGTAGGCGGATTTGACCGAAGAACACCCGGCTTTGACCAGGAGTGCAGCCCCCACGGCGATTATGGAAATTCTCATTTTCATGAAAACAATATTTGCAGAAGAGTGCCACTTTTCAAGCTTTTTTTGCTTCCCACTCACTTTTTTTCCCTCCCAACCCTCACCAGCAGCCCCACCAGGTTCTCAAATCCGACCAATCCCACCGGTTTTCCCCCTGCCACCACCGCTGCCAGCGTAGCCCGGGCAGCCCGCATCTTCTTCATGATGCTGTAGGCCTCCTCCTCGGGCCGCACGGTCACGATCCGGCGCTGGTAGGCGGCGACCTGCGGCTTTTTCGCCCCATCGACGAGGACCTCGAAGACATTGACCAGGCCCACGAGGTTGCCGTCGGGGTCGGCCATGGGGAACCGCTCGAGGCCGGTGCGGCGGGCCAGGTCGAGCAGCTCCTGGACGGTGGCGGAGGCGGAAATCGAGCGGACCCGCGCGGACCGGGGTCATGACGTCCGCGGCCTTGGCCGCGCCCAAGTCCATGACGTTGTGGATCATCTCGCGCTCGACCGGCAGCAGGGCGCCCTGCTGCGTCGCTCTCGATGGTCAGGTACTTGAAGTCCTCGCGCGCGGCGAAAAGTTTGCGCTCCTCGGGTTTGCGCGGGGCGAGCCGGAGAATGAGGCCGCCGAGGGCCAGCAGGGGGAGAGGATCAGGTCGGCCAGCCGAAGCACGTCCGAGAGGGCGGCCAGCGAGCGGTAGGGGAAGCGCCGGAAGAGCGACTTCGGCAATAGTTCGAGGCAGAACTGCCACAGCGGCAGGCAGATAGCGGCGGTGACCACGTATCCCGCACACGCCCCAGGCCGCGACGCACAAATTTGCGCACCAGCAACAGGGCGCAAATATTCATCAGGTTGGTGACCAGGAGCACCGTCACCAGCATCCGCTCCGGGTGGGAGACCAGGCGGTGCAACTTGCGGGCCGCCGGGTCGTTCGATCTTCAGCCGATGCCGGAGCCGGACGCGGTTGAGGGAAAGGATGCCGGCTTCCGTGCCCGAAAAAAGGAACGAGGTCACCAGGCAAAGGAGCAGGCAGAGGCAGGTCATGGCGACTCGGCCTCCTCGCGGATCCGGGATTTTGACCAGCATCACTTCCTCGACGCCGCGGCGGGAGACTGCGCCGGACGTGGACCTGAACGTTGTCGATCTCGATGCGACGTGCCGGCCCGCGGCATGCTGCCGGTGCGGTTGAAGATGAGGCCGCCGATGGTATCGACCCCCTCGGCTTCGAAGTGGAAGCCAAGTTCGGCGAGGTCGTCCAGCCGGGTGCGCCCGCCGGCGATGACCCTCCCCTCGCCCACCGGCTCGATGTAGAGTTCCTGTTCGCCGCTGGGGACGGCGTCGGAAATGATTTCCTCGATGATGTCATTGAGCGTCACCACCCCTTCGATGCCGCCGAACTCATCGACGATGATGGCCATGTCCTGCGGGTGATTGATGAAGCTCTTGAGCAGGTCGAGCGCCTTCATCGTCTCCGGCACGAACGAGGGCGGGTTCAACTGCTCGGTGTAATGCTCGCCGGGATTGAGGAGGAACCGGATCACCTCGAGCGTGCCGAGCATGTCGTCGGGCGTCTCGCCATAGACCGGCACGCGGCGATGCCGACCCGCGCGCAATCGCTCGATGGCGTCTTCGTTGGTCAGGTTGTCCGGCGATGGCGAACATATCGACGCGCGGCGTCATGCAATCGCGCGTCATCTTCTCGCCCAGCTTGAGGATTTCCTGGATCATCTCGCTCTCGGCGGCCTCGAGGATCCCCTCCTCCGCCGAAAGCTGGACCAGGGTGCCCAGCTCCTCGTCGCTCAACTGCGCGCGCGCCGTGATGCGGGAGGGCGTGATCAAATCGGCCACGCGCTCGCTCCAGAGCTGCAAGACGCGCGAGAAGGGATCGAGGATCGGCAGCAGCCGGCCCCATCACGCGGGCGCCGACTTTAGCGAGCCGATAGGGCTCGCCGAGGCGCGAGCAGCTTCGGTGCCAGGTCGCAAACGATCGCGATGAGGCCAAAGAGGATGACCGCGGCGACGGCGAAGGGGACGGGCAGCCGCGCCGACCTCCCGCAGGGTGTAAAGGCTCAGGACGATGAGCGGCACATTTGCCAGGGCATCGGCCAGCAGCAGGGCGCTCAGGACGCGGCGGGGATTCTCCAGCAGGCGGCTGAGGCAGTCCGCCAGCCGGGCATGGGTCTCGCGGAGCCGGCGCAATTGCAACGGCTGCAAGGAAAAGAAAGCTGTCTCGATGGCGGAAAAGAGGGCCGATGCCGCCGCGAGCAGGATCAGAATGACGGCGAGCACCCAGAGTCGCATGAACGGGGGCCAGTATGATGGGCGTTATTCCCATTTGCAATTTTGCTTTGGGTGGCCAAGTCTGGCGCGCAGGGCGATGAAAAAGGCCGAGAAAATCGAGCAAATGGTGCGCGGGCTGAGCACCGGCCAGGAAATGGCGGGCCTGGACCCGTGCTACGACGGGATACTTCGCCTGCTTCAACGACCAGCGGTATTACGAGGCGCATGACGTGCTCGAGCACCTGTGGCTGCAAACGCGCGGCGGCGACCACGCCTTTTATAAGGGGCTGATCCAGTTCGCCGGGGCGTTCGTCCACCTGCAAAAGCAATTCCAGCGGCCGGATCATCCAAAGGACGCAGGCCGGGCGCGTCCGGCAGCGCGGCTCTTCAAGCTGGCGGCGCATAATCTGGAGCCGTACCGGCCGCAGCATCTGCGGCTGGATGTCGAGCGGGTTTGGAATATGAGCACGGCACTGGCGGAGCGGATCGCGAAGGAGGACAGGAATCCGTGGACGCCGGGTAAAGCGCCGCGGCTGAAGCTGGAAGCAAGATGAAATTCGTTCTGTCTTCTCGTCCTTCTGTTCGCTTCCAGCGCGCGGGCGGTAAACTTTGGCCCGGAGATCGTCATTTCGGTTCGGGATCAGCAAATCGCGATTCTCGAAAATGGCACGATGTCGGCGAAATTCTCGATCTCGACTTCGCGGTTCGGCGTGGGGGATGAACCGAACAGTTACAAGACGCCGCTCGGCACGCTATGGGTGTACGACAAGATCGGCGACAATCTTCCGCTGGGCGCCGTCATCAAGAACCGGTCGGCGACGGGCGAGGTCATCCCGGCGAATGCCAGGGGACGCGACCCGATCGTGACGCGCATCATCTGGCTGAAGGGATTGTTCGGGGCCGACCATGCGTACGAGCGATGCATCTATATCCATGGCACGCCGGTGGAGTCGGAACCTGGGGCACCCGTGCAGTTACGGCTGCATCCGGATGCGGTCGTGCGACGTGGTGTCGGTGTACGAGAAGGTGATGATCGGCACGCACGTGATGATCTCGGAAAAGCCGCTGAAGGTGCTCATCCGCGATGAGAGTCCAAACACGCTCGACGTGCCGTCGGCGTGAGCGGACTCTCATTTAAGGAGCGGGCTCTTCAGGCTCTCGCGGGAGGGGTTCCGTGCGGGGACGGTTTCCCGATTGTTTCCCCGGGGCGGGAGCGGTAGAACGACGGACGCCGAGAATGAGCGAACCGTCCAAAGAGAATCCAGAATCCGCCAGGATCGTGCTGTATCAGAACGCGGACGGCAAGGTGACGGTCAACGTGAGATTTGCTCGTGAGACCTTCTGGCTGACACAGAAGGCGATGGCAGAGTTGTTCGGCGTCAAGGTGCCGGCGATCAACAAACACCTGAAGAATATCTTCGAGAGTGGAGAATTGAGGCCAGGGGCAGCTATTTCCAAAATGGAAATGGTTCAAAGTGAAGGGGGGCGGGATGTGGCAGGGGAGATCGAGTTTTACAAGACATCACCACGGCGCTGGACATCATTCGGGGAGAGTAAGCCAACACCCGGTCCATTGACCATTCGCCGACGGGGGCGAGGGCGACGGCGTCCCGCCAATCTTCACTTGCCCGCTTCGCGAATCAGCGCTTCGAGGGCCTTCTCGATCTGCCCGCGCTCGCGTTCCTGAATGGTAAGCTGCCGGGTAAAGTAATCGTACGTGAATTGTTTCTCCGCCAGATTGATGTCCGCCTGGCATGCGGTCGCGAAATAAGAAATCAACTGCCCATTGGGATCAATTCCCGCGGTTTTCTTCGATCTCGCGTTTTTCCACGCGTCGATCTGGCTCTGAATGTCCCGGCTGTCGACCGGCGGCGTCGAGCCGCCCATCGAGGCGGCCGTCAGTTCCAGATAAGCTTCTCCGAGGTCCTTGGTGAAATCCTCGAGCGACTTCATGCGGGCCGCCTGGAGGTCAAACGTCTGGCGGTCCACCACCTGCCAATCCTTTGCAATATCCAGACGATATCCGAACCGGCGCACCAATGGCATGCGGAGCATTTTCGAGGTCTGCTTGTCGTACTGGCTGAACATCATGTAAGTGGCCACACCGAGCACATCGCCCGTATTGATGTCGATGATGGGGCTGCCGCTGTTTCCCGGGACGAACGGCGCATCCACCTCGACCAGTTTCGGCCCCAGGCCCGTGACCTTTCCGATGATCGTGTTTGCCACTCCGCCCCCCGACGCGTTTCCCAGCACCACCACCCAGTCTCCGACCTTCGCGTTGGTCGTCACATCCTGGGCGATCTGGAACGGCTTGCCGCCCGGCGGCATCGCCATCGCAAAGATGTCTTCTCCCACGGAGATCGCCAGCAGCCCGGGCTGAAGCTGCGCGCCATTGAGCGTGGTGTAAGTGGCATCCGGAAGCCCCGCGGCCACATGGGCGTTCGTTACCAGGTAATTATGCCCGCGAAAATTTGCGATGAAGCCGCTGCCGGAGCCTTCGCTGCCGGTGATGAATACCAGGCTGTCCGGATAATCCTGAAGAATCGCCGACGCCTTCGCCTGGACGTCATCGGGAATCGCCGGCGTTGCCTGCGGCTGCGGCGCCCCTTTGCCGTTCTTTGGCGCTGCCGGGGCTACTTTTTTTAACACCAGCTTTTCGCCCAACTGATCCGTTCCGGGCGTCCCATTCGGATTGAGCGGGAGGGGGAACTGGGAGCGCCGCACCTTCATGGTGACCACCAGCATTCCTTGCGAGATCGACCACACTCCATTGGCGCCACCCTGTGATGTAAACGTGCCGTCTTTGTTGAATACCCTCTCGCTCCCGTGAAATTTCCACTTCCCGCTGGTCAACATGTCGGTTGCCTGCTGAATCGACTGCCCCGCCCCCGGTTCACTGGCCGGCGTTGCCGCCGGCGCTGTTGCCTGCGCAGTGGCGGGTGACGCCGGGGCCGAATGGAGGAAGGCCAAAATCATCAGCAGCGCTGGAAGCGGCTGTACGAACGTTTTGAGCTTCATGGGCAGGGAACAAAGGCGCGATTATAACCGCTGGCCGCCCAATTGCGAGCCCAACTCAAAATCTGGAGCCCTACCCGATTGGGAGGAAAAAGTCCTTGTTGCCGTTCACGTCTATCGCGGCAGCGGGCTTACTCTTTCGAGGATTTCCGGCTTGCCATTGAAGTCGTCGCCTCGCGTCCCAGCCGGGTCGATGGGCAAATAGAAGCGGTGCCACGTGTTATCCGCAAAGGTAATGTCCACTTCGCCGTTATTGATCCTCCAGGTCCCCGTCCCACGCAGATTGTTTGAGGTAAAAGTTCCGTCGGGATTAAAAACCCTCAGCGTTTTACTGAACTTCCACGTACCGGTCGTGAGGAGAAATATGACTTCCTTATCTGTTTGAACCTTGGGCGGCGGCGGGGCCGGATTCACCCTTACGAGCAACTCCGGCTTTCCATTAAAATCGTCGCCTCGCGTCCCGGCCGGGTCGATGGGCAGATAGAAGCGGTGCCGCGTATTATCCGCAAAGGCAATATCCAACTCCCCGTACCCGATCTTCCACGTGCCATATCCCCGGCGGTTATTTGAATCAAAAGTTCCGTCCGGGTGGAATCTCCTCAGCGTGTTACTGAACTTCCACGTACCGTTCGTCAGCAGCGACGTTGCCTCCTGATCGCTTTGCTTCCCCTCGAAGCCCGCCATGCACGGCCAGCATACCCCAATCGCGATCAAAGCAATTGCGGAAATGATGAAATGCCTTTTCAAGGGGTTAATGAGCCAGCCTACCGGAGATCTCCCGAACGGATCGTTGTTCATATGCGAGGGGTAACCGGATGATCTTCCCGCTGCGGATTTGCTTTTCAAGCAAATTCAAGCGTTCATGCGGTCGCGGGCACTGATCCCGGATGGAGACGGCACGCCAGCGCGCGGTCGAGGGACCATTTGCCGCCGCCGGCGATGAGGACGACGAGGGCGAGGCCGACGGCCAGGACATGGTACTCGAATCCCTCGCCTTTCTGGGCGCCGTACCAGTTCATGAAGAAGCCGTTCCGGAGATGGACCATGAAGACGGCCACGATCATGTTTGCCCCGATGACCAGTGCCGAGAGGCGGCTGAAGAAACCGAGGATGAGCCCGATGGAGCCGGCGAATTCCCCGGCGATCGAGAGGAAGGCGAGCAGCGCCGGGATGTGCATCATGCCGGTGAAGGCGCCCATGGTGCCCCGGAAGCCGTAGCCGCCAAACCAGCCGAGGACTTCCTGGGCGCCGTGCGCGTACATGACCACTCCCAGCGTCAGCCGGGCCACGAGCGCCGTGGTACTGTCATTTGTTTTCAATAATGCGATCAATGTTTTCATGGGTTGTGTTTTGTGAAAGTTGGTTCAGGCAGCGTAACCGCCGTCGGCCAGCAGATTGGCGCCGGTGATGTAACTCGCTTCCGGGCTGGCGAGGTAGGCGACGAAACTGGCGATCTCGTCCACATGGCCATAGCGCTGGAGGGCGGTGGCAGCCGCGACGTCCTTGGCGAAATCGCCGCTCGCCGGGTTCATGTCTGTATCAATGGGGCCGGGCTGCACGTTATTGACGGTAATGCCGCGCGGCCCCAGGTCGCGCGCGAGGCCCTTGGTGAAGGCGGCCACGGCGCCCTTGGTAAGGGCATAGACAGAACCGCCGGCAAACGTCATGCGCTCCCCGTTGGTGCTGCCGATGTGAATGATGCGGCCTCCGTCATGCATCTGCCGCGCGGCTTCCTGCGTGGCGACGAAGAGCCCACGCACATTGACGGCGATCAGTTTGTCGAAATCTTCGAGGGAAAACTCTTCGATGGGCGCGACGGCAAAGACGCCGGCGTTGTTGACGAGGATATCGATCCCTCCGAATGCGCCGACGGTCTTCGCGACCGCGAGGCGGACGGCTTCGGGATTCGCCGCGTCGGCCTTGATGGCCAGCGCCTTTCCGCCCGCGGCTTCAATTGCGTGGACGACCTCGTCGGCTTTGTCCGGCGAGGCGGTGTATGTGATGGCGACCGCGGCGCCATCGGCGGCGAGGCGTTTTGCAATGGCCGCGCCGATGCTGCGGGATCCGCCGGTTACCAGCGCCGATTTGCCGGCGAGTTTTTTCGTGTTGTTTGTATTCATTGGTTGCTCCGATGTTTTCGGGTTTGGTTGTTTGAACTGGCCGCATTCTGCCCGCGATTTCCTCTCGCGCTCAATACCACCTTTCTTGCTCTGGACAAGGCGCGGCGATTCCCCGATACTCGGGGCCGATGCGTTCCCTCGCCGTCGTCATTCTCCTCCTTGCATCCTGCGCGGTTTTGCACGCCCAGGTCCAGGAAGGCAAGATGCTGCAACGGCTGCTCAACCCGGACCGGAGCATCACCTACGGCGGGCAGAACGCGACCTACTACGGGGCGGGCAGCGGGAGCGTCAATGTCACGAAGGATGCGCCGGTGAAGGATTTTTACTTTATGCAGAAATTCTCACCCAAGTCATTCGAAACCAAGGACTACGACTCGAAGGGCTATTGGTCGGGAGACTTCGTGTTCGCCACGAAGCCGGCGAATGTAAAAACCGACGACACCGTGGACAAAACCTTCGGCACCAAGGCACATGAGGTGAAGCAGGCCCGCGAGGCGACCCAGAATTTTGCCACTACCAATACCACGTTTGCCACGTTCACTTCCGGGCTGAAGGGCAAGACCTCCCAAAATCACCTGGACGAGACCTACAAGGGCCAGACGCAGATGAATATCGACGAGGTGCGGGATTTGTTGAACAAGCCGAAGCTGCAATAGGAGCGACGGCATCGCCGTGGGCCTGTCGAAGGGCCGAAGGGGAATCACGGATCGAGATACGCGCCGTTGAGGAGGCGCAGGGTGGCGCGGATGCGCTCGACCAATTCCGGCGGCTCGATGACTTTCGCGCGCTTGCCCCAACTGAGGATCCAACGCTCGACCTCCTCGAGGCTGCCCAATTCCATCCGCATCTCGACGCCGCCGCCGGGCAGCGGCTTGATCTTCTGCGACGCATGCCAGTGGCGCTCGCTGACCAGTTGCCCAGCGAGCGCATCGAAACGGATGCGCACCGCGTAATGCCCCTGCCCCGAGAAAACGCCAAAGCTGCCGCTGAGATGTTTGTTGATCGAGAAATCGGCCGGGCGGCGGAATTTCGCCGGGGTGCGCCGCGCTTTCCGCATGCGCTGCAGGACAAATGTGCGGATTTGCGCGCGCGCAAGGTCGAAGCCGAAGAGATACCATTGGTCCGAGACGCACGCGAGATGATATGGCCGCACGCGGCGCGCCTCGTACGCGGCGCTCTTCGCCTTTTTGTATTCGAACTCGATTTCGCGCGACTCGATGACCGCCTTGCTCACGCACTCGAACAGGTCGATATCCCCCGCGGAGGTGCCCACGCCGCGAAACGAGACGGCGGCATCGACGTTGCTCCATTGGAAATCGATTTTCTCGCGCAGGCCGTCGCTGATCTTCTGGAACGCGGTGCGCAGCGAGCGCTCGAAGGAGGTGCCGCGGTATTGCTCGATGGCCCTGCGGGCGACGAAGAGCGCGATGATCTCTCCCTGCGAGACCTCGATGCTGGGGAAATTGGCGACCGGCTCGGTGTAATAAAAGCCGAACTGGATCTGGTCGTACTCGATGGGCAGGCCGAGGCGGTCGCGCATGAAATCGATGTCGCGCTGGATGGTCTTGGCGGAGACTTCGAGCTCGGAGGCGAGCTTGCGGCAATTGGGGTAGACGCCGGCCTTGAGGCGCTCATGGAGGCGCATCATGCGCTCGAGCGGCGGGCGCGAGAAACGGCCGGAGAGCTGCTTGCCGGGCCTGCCCGGCGTGGACTGCGTCATGAGCCCACGGTGATAGGTAAAAAAAGTGCGGAGACAAGGAATAACGGAGAGGGTGAGACAATATTTGTCCCATGGTGCTTGATGGAATTGCGCGCAAGGGGGGACCTGCCGGCCCCGCGAACGTGGGCGCAACGGATGAAGAGGGCGCAACAGGGCGCGGGGCCGGGTGGGAGGTCCGGGGCGGGGCGTCGCCGATGGGGGTCCAAGGGGAGAACGCTTCATCCGTTGACTCCTTCCGCCAGCCTCGGTACATTGGAAGGTAGATATGGGTTCCGCTCTCGTGGATATTGAAGCGCTGGCCTCTCTTGTTCACCCGGACAAGCTTGCGAAGCAGGGCTTTCTCCGCCCGGAGCGTGTTTTAGTAATCCCCGGCACCGATCACGCCGGGGAAGAGGCATTCCACGTTTACGCGGTCTATTCAGACGACACGCCTGACAGCGTGTTGGCGTGGGGCAAGGTGAAACCGATGGTGCGTTGGGTGCGGAATGAAATTCGCAGGGCAAGCGGCGATGATCGCTTCCCGTACGTGCGTGTCGTCCGTGGGTCCGACCTTCCCCCGGGCCTCTCCTGATGTCCCGCTACAGTAGCGAGCTTCTTGCTCAAGCCGGTCTTCTTGCTCGCCGGGAACCCCGCCGCCCAAAGCAGGCCAGCCTCCGGCGGTCGATTTCGGCGTCGTACTATGCCCTGTTTCACTTCCTGATCGAGGAAGGCACCCGGCTTACGGTGGGTTCCGCGCACAACCGGGTGGCGCTCCGCCAATTTGCGGGCCGCGCCTTCGTCCACGGCAAAATGAAGGCCGTCTGTAACGAGTTCATCAAGGCAATGCCGAACAGCGAGGCGCTGAAGCCGTTTTGGGCGACATTAGGCGTCCATGGAAACGCTGATCTGGAGACGATCGCGGAAAACTTCATCGAGCTTCAGGAAGCCCGCCATGACGCTGATTACAATCTCGCCCGGCCCTTCACCCGCCAGGATGCTACGACGGCGGCGGACCAGGTGAAGGATGCGATCGATGCCTGGAATCGTCTCAGGGCCGTGAACGGACCGCTGGCGCGGCTCTTCGCTCTCTCCCTGATGCTCTGGCCGGGGCTCGGTGGCAGGTGATCCACCGCCCAATACCGCTGCAGCCATCTGCACGACGATAGAATCATTGGGGCGATCGGTTTTAGAGAAGCCTAACCCTGCGAGGCTGCCTCATCCGGGAGCCCAACGAGGGACTTGCGAATCGGCGCCGATTCCCTAAAATGGCAGTTTCGCAATGACCAGTGCCGACATTCCCAACGTCGAGCGTCCCGCGACGAGCTCGAAAATCTTCGCGCTGACGCGCTGGGACGCCGTCCCTGCGCTCGCCGGGCTTTTCCACCTCGCCTATTTCGTGGCGATGTACCTCCTTTTCCCGCGGACCTCGCTCTGGATCATGCTGCCGATGGGGTTCGTCTATTCGCTCATGATCAACGCCAACATCAACGGCGTCTCGCACAATTTCATCCACAACCCGTTTTTCCGCCCGCAGTTCCTGAACCGCATGTTCGGCGTCGTGGAGTCTGTCGCGTGCTGTTTCTCGCAAACCTACTACGACGTGGTGCACACGCAGCATCACAAGGGCAACTCCGACCGGCCCGGCGAGCAGGGCGAAACCATCGACTGGATTTCCATTTACCGCCATGGCCACGAGGGCGAGGCGGAGAATCCGTGGAGCTATATTTTCCTGAGCTTTTTCCGCGACAACCCGGCGGCGATCGAGCGGGAGTTGCGGAAACGCGGCGAAAGCGAGGCGCGCTGGGGCCGGATCGAGCTGGCGGTGTTCATCGCGACGCTGATCACGATGGCGGTGATCGTGCCGACCAGGCCGATCCAATTCATCAACTGGCGGTACATGGTTTTTTTCCTGCCGTTCTTCTACCTGGGGCATAGCTTCAGTTATCTCAACGGTTACTACCGGCACTACGGCGGAAACCCGGACAAGCCGATTGCATGGGGCGTGAGCACCTACGGCAAAATTTATAACTGGCTCTTCTTCTATAACGGCTACCACGCCGAGCATCATTTCCGCCCCAAGGTGCATTGGACGAAGATGGAGCAGTTCCGCCAGGGCATCGTCGAGTTGCAAAAACAGGAAGGCGTCCGCGTCATCAAGCACGCGCACATGCTGGGCTTCCTCGATCCCGACCTGCCGAAGCGCGGCTCCGGCGGCGGCGTAGGCGAGGCCAGCAGGGCGGTTTCGTAAGGCGGGCGGCTCGCGTTCCACGGACAACCGGGTTGCGTTCCCCTCGAAGGGTGCGTAGTCTTTTGCCATGTCGACTATTACCGTCCCGATGCCGGACGAAGACCTTGCTTTCCTTCGCGCATGGTCGAAGGAGCATGGTACTTCGGTGGAAGCTCTCCTTGCAGAACAGGCCAAGGCCCTGAGGGAGCGCTTGGAACGGCCGTTGCATCCTGACGTGGTTGCAGCCACCGGCATCATCTCGCCGGAGGTCGATGCCGAAAAGGCCTATCGCGAATACCTCGATAAGAAGTACTCGTGACGGTTACGGTAGACATCAACGTCCTTTTGGATGTGTTCCAGAACCGCCAGCCGCATTATGCAGCCTCGGCGCATGTCGTCAGCTTGGTAGAGACAGGGGCGGTCTTTGGCGTCTGTCCGGCGCACGGACTGACGACGCTTTACTACATGGTGCGAAAGTACGGGAGCAAACGGGACGCCGAAATCGCATTGGACCGGGTATTGGATCATTTTCGAATCGGTAACCTTGATGCGACCGGCTGGCGGGAAGCGAGATCGCTTTCGCTTGGAGACTTCGAGGACGCGGCAGTTGCAGCGGTCGCAAAGGCAACGGGATCGTCCCTGATCGTGACCCGGGATATTGACGGTTTTTCAGGCTCTCAGGTACCAGCAATGCTGCGGGCGAATTTCCTGCGCCAGTTCGGGGCGGCCAGTTGAGGCGGGATGTCTTTATGGCCCCTGCCCCGCAGAAATAGCGGTGCCAAGCGTGGGCTGGCGGCGGTTAACATCCAGCATGAAAAGCTGTAGTCTGGTGCGTTTCCCCAGGCGGCCGAGTAGTTCACGCTATGCTTTCAGCAGGCTTTTGATGAACGGCGAACCAGGCATTGGTTTCCTCCTGATTCAAGACCTTGCCACTCTCGGCCCACAGCCTGAGAACATCGGGATCGATGTCCGCCCCGTTCGGCCAGCGGAGCGTGTCGGAATCGATTTGAAGCTTGGAAAAGAATTCCGGGTCTTTCAACGGCTCGAAAACCGGGCCATGCAACACCGGAGACAGGTCCAACACCGCGTTCAATCCATCGGCGTATAGCAGAGCGACCCTTGCGCCGTTCATCGGTTCGGCTTTTTGCAGTTGAATATTCATGGGTTATTCCAGCGGTCGTTGAGGAACATCTCGATCCGAATTCCGTAAAAGCTGGAAATCTCAGGCATGGGTCGTGAATACTCACATCGGTAGGGCACGACAATTTCATAATCGCGCCTGCGGCTGGAGCGTCCGGAACCCGGTTGCGCTCCCGACGGAAGGTGGGTAAACTTTCCGAATGTCCACGATTACCGTCTCATTGCCGGATGAGGACCTTGCTTTCCTGCTTGCTTGGTCGAGGGATCACGGCACATCCCCGGAGGCTATCCTCGCGAAGCAGGCGCGTTACCTCCGCGAGGAGTTGGAGAAGCCCTCGCATCCCGACGTAGTGCCGGCAACTGACATTATCCCAGCGAAGTTCCAGGGCTCGACGTCCATCAAGAAGATCACCGAGGAGGAGGAGGAACTGGTGCAGAAGTGCATCGAAATCATGCGCCAGGAGCGCAAGGCGAGCACCTCGCTTTTCCAGCGGCGGCTGCGGCTCGGTTACTCGCGGGCATCGCGCATGCTGGATATCCTGGAACAGCGGCGCTACATCGCCCCGGGCGAGGGGGCGAGGCCGCGCGAAATTCTGGTCGATCTTTCCTGAGCCGGTCCAGGGCGCTCAGTTGAGGCCGGAATGCCTTTCCGACCCATGCCGTGTTGAAATAACAATGCTAGGGGGGCGCCAGCAAACCTCGCCTTCGGAGAAAATCAGTCGCCCCAGCGCGCTCAGCATTCTCCTTGTCGGCGCGTGCCATTTATGTTCATCGTCATGATGCCTTGTCCTCCCGGTTTTGGCCCAAACTGATTCAGCCGTCGCCGCCGATGAAAAACTTCGATCTCAATATCGACAAAATCCTGGAGAATTGGGAGGTGTTCCATGCTGTACGGGAACTGATCGCTAACGCGATTGACGAGCAGATTTTAACGAACACCGCCAAGCCAGAAACTTTCCGAGATAGTGCAGGCTGGTGGCATATTCGCGACTATGGGCGTGGCCTCTCTTACCAAAATCTAATTCAGAGCGAAAATCCTGAAAAAATCGGACATCCCCACCTCATCGGCAAGTTTGGTATTGGCCTCAAGGACGCCCTGGCAACATTTGATCGCGCAGGCATTCAGGTCCTTATCCGATCGCCACACGGCGATATTAGCCTAACACGAGTCAGCAAGCACTCCTTCGACGACTTAATTACACTTCACGCTGCGGTTGCCGAGCCCTCGCAACCTGATATGGTCGGGACAGATTGCTGTATTTATGGGATTAGCGAGTCGGTCGTTGAAACCGCAAAAAGCTTATTTTTGTGCTTCTCGACGGACGGACCGATCGAGGGGACACGCTACGGCGCAGTATATCCGTTGCGTCGGCAGATCGCCGGCATTTATATCAATGGCATGAAAATAGCAGAGGAGCCCAATTTCCTATTCAGTTACAACATAACTTCTTTGAATGCAACGATCCGGAAGGCGCTCAACCGAGAGAGGCAGAACTTAGGTAGGTCGGCTTATTCAGAGCGCATTCGCTCAATTTTGCTTTCATGTCAGTCTGGGGCGGTGGCTCAGGCAATTTCGGACGACCTTCAGAGGTACTTGTTTGGCGACGTTCATGATGAGTTGGCCTGGCTCGACGTGCAGGAGCATGCGGTTCGCATTTTAAGCGCAAAGCGCAAGGTTCTCTTCCTTAGCAGCACACAGGCTCTCCAGCGCCCGGATATCGTGGACACGGCTCGCTCGACCGGTTTTCAGGTTCTGACAGTTCCCGAAGCTCTGGTGAAAAAGATTGAGGGTATATCCGACGTGACGGGGCAACCGGTGAATGCTTTGAACGAATTTATCCGCCAACACAACGAATCATTCGAATTTCGCTGGGTGCTTCCGTCCGATCTTTCGCCGGCCGAATCATCCGTTTGGCAACATACAGAACGAATATTGAGCTTCATTGGCGGTCGCCCCGGTGTCGTCAAGGATATCCGTATTTCTGAATCGATGAGCGATGCGGGGGCTATATCGGAGACGCTGGGCCTATGGGACCCGCAACGTAGCTGGATCATCATCAGACGATCTGTATTGGATAGGCTTGATGCCTATGCTGGTGTTCTTTTACACGAAGCGCTTCACGCCAAGTTCTCGATTTCGGATGTCTCGCGGGACTTCGAACATTATCTTACGGAATTATGCGGAGTTCTGGCGGCACTAATAATACGCACTTAGAAACTTATTATGGAGTCGCAATCGCTTCCTGTAGTCCCGTTTGAACTGGCTGGTGTGGACGAGCTCGCGCATTAGGCCTTTAGCGCCTTGAGCAACTGGGAGGCGGACTTGTACCGGGGAGCGTTGCCAGTGTCCTCCGCCGACGCGGCTTTCGTCCTGGCATTGGGAACCCGGGCCGCGTACCGCTTTTCAATTTCTGCCAGCGTCGCATTGCTCAAGTCCGAGCTGCGCAGGGTCGTCACCGGGAATGGGATTCCTTTCTGAATGCTCACCTGGCCCAGAAATAGATTGATGGCGTCGCCGACGGAAATTCCCAACTTCGCAAGAACGGCCTCCGCGGCCCGTTTTTTTTCCAAATCAACCCGGGTACGGAGAATTAAAGTTTTGGCCATGACACAAAAGTACCACAATCAGGCTCCGCATCAACATCTCTTGTTTCCTGTAGAAATATCCGGGCGCCGGCCGCCTCCGGGACAATTGAAGAACTCTCCAGAGCGGGTATTGGCGCGGTGTTCCGTCATTGCGCGGCGCCTGCGAAGGAGAGCGACTCCTTCAGCCAGTCGTCCAGGCGCACCACTTCGCGCCGCTGCTCGAATCCCTTTTGCTCCGAGGTCCGCTGGGCGCGGCGGGTGAGGCCGGCAGCCAGCAGCCGCGCTCCCGGCGCGCGCAGGGCCAGAGCTTCCGCGGCGCGCCTGCGCAGAAAATCGGGCGCATAACGCACAAACAACTCGTCCTCCATGGAGGCAAACAATTGCGCGCTGCCCGGGTCCCCCTGCCGCCCGCTGCGGCCAAAGAGCTGGCGGTCGATGCGCTGCGAGTCGTTCGGCTCCGCCGCGATTACGTGCAGCCCTCCCAGCTCGCGCACGCCGGCGCCGAGCACGATGTCCGTTCCGCGCCCGGCCATGTTTGTCGCGATCGTGATGCGGCTGGCCCTGCCCGCGCCGGCCACGATCCGCGCCTCCTCGCGATGCCGCGTGGCGTTGAGCAAATCGAACGGCAGTCCCATTGCCTCGAGCTGTCGCGCGATTTCCTGACTGGCCGCGATGGTGCGCGTGCCGATGAGCAGCGGCCTGCGCCCGGCGTGCAATCGCCGCGCCTCGAGCGCGAGCGCTTCCCATTTCGCCGCGACGGTCGCGAAGTAGCGGTCCGGCCAGCGCCGGCGAATGCAGGGGCGATGCGTCGGCACGCGCAGCACCGGCAGCCCGTACACCTGCCAGACCTCGCCCGCCGCTTCGGCGATGGTGCCGCTGAGCCCGGCCAGCCGCTCGTAACGCCTGAAAAACCGCTGGAAACTGAGGCGCGCAAGCGTTTGCGAGACTTCGCGCGGATCGAGTCCTTCCTTCGTCTCGATGGCCTGGTGCAATCCCTGTTGCCACATCCGTTGCGGCATCAGCCGGCCCGTGAATTCATCGACAATCACGATTTCGCCCTCGTCGACCACGTAATGTTTGTCCCTGATGAAAAACTCGCGCGCCATCAGCGCCTGCCGCAGCAGTTCCATGCGCCGGTGCGGTCCGCTCCAGACCTCCGGCAGATCGCCGGCCTCGATGCGTTCGGTGGTCGCCGGCGGGATCCTGATTTCGCGAAACAACTCGTCAACCGTGTAATCGGCGCCGCGCCGCAGCTCCGCGGCCATGCCGTGCGCCGTCTTCACCGCGTCGATGAGCACGGGGTTGCGCACTTTCTGGCTGATGATCAGCGGCGTCACGGCTTCGTCGATGAGGGTGTTGTCCGCCTCGTCCACAATCGCCGTGTACAAGCCGCGCTGCACGATCTCGCCGGGCACGTCGCCATGTTCCAGCCGGTGCAGCAGGCGCCGGCGGCCATTCGAGAGGCGGTCCAGCGCCAGCCGGTCGCGCAAAAAATCCGCCGCTCCCTCGCGGGGCGTTGTGTAAGTGATTTCGCGGGAGTAATTCTCGCGCCGCTCGGGCGTTTTCATCTCGCCGGTCACGCAGCCCGCCTGCAATCCGCAACGCCTGTAAAAGGCCCGCAGCGACTCCGCGTCGCGCGATGCCAGGTAATCGTTCGCGGTGAAGACGTGGCAAGGCCTGCCCGTCCAGCCGGCCAGCGCGGCCGCGAGGCCCACGGCGAGCGTCTTCCCCTCGCCCGTCGCCATTTCGATCAGCGATCCGCGCCGCACCGCCAGCGCCGCCGTGATCTGCCCGGGATGCGCGCGCAGGCCGCATTCGCGCGCCGCCGCTTCGACAGCGGCCGCCAGGGCCGCCTCGATTGCCGCCGCGCCGGCATGCCGGCGGCGCAGCGCATCGCGAGCCGCCTCGAGGCGCGCATCGAGCGCCCGTTCGGAAAGCTCCCGGCATTCTTCCGCGATCGGCTCCGCCCGCGCGCGCATCCGGCCCGCGGCGGATTTCCAGCATTCGATGCGGCCGGCCAGTCCATATGCGAACGCGTCCAGTCCCGCGGGCAATGCAGCCCTGCGGGCAAAATGAGTGCGGCGCAACTCTGCCGAAGGAGTCATGACAAAAGCGCGCGCTGCTGAATCAATTGGCAGAACCACCGCCAGAGCTGGAAGGCGATCGGGCTTGGCGGCAGCGCGAAGCGAATGACACGGTGCGCCCCTGGCGCAGCAGCGCATCGCCGCCGGCGGCAAGCGTGGCGCGCACCTCGAAGAACGGCTCGACGGCGTGCACCCCGTCCTGCTGCGGCAGCACCTTGATTTTTCCGCCGCCCAGCCAGCCGAGAGCCGGTGACGGCAGTACCTGCTGCTGCGCCGGCAGGATATGCAGTGTATTTACGTTCAGCGTTTCGCCCGCGGCGCCGGGCAGGCGCACCTGGGCGCCGCCAAGGCGCGCATCGAACAGCGCGTGCGATTCCTCCTGCGGAACGGCGGCGCGAAACGTCCACGCCCCCGGCGCGATCACCATGCCTGCCGATTCGCCGCGCAACAGCCACTGGCCCGCCGCGTGCTCGAGCCGCGGCGCAAACCAAAGCCCGTCGTGCGGGGCCTTGATTTCCAGCGCGGCCATGGCGCCCTTCAGCCGCGTTACTTCCTTTTGCCCGGCCTCGACCTGAAGTTGCAGCGGCGCGACCTCCGCGGCGGAATCATTCAATGCACGCTCCCGCTCCGCGAGGGCTTGCGCGCACTCCGCTTGCGCGGCGGCGAGTTGAAGAGCCAGTTCCTTGTTCTCGAGACGCGCGAGCACCTGTCCCGCATGGACCGTCGCGCCGGATTCCACCGGCAAATCCACAACGATGCCCGAAGTCTCGGCGAACACCTCGCTGAATTGCTGCGCCTCCAAAATGCCCGGCGCGCGAAAATGCTCCGGAAACGGCACCATGCAAAGGAGCGCCACCAATATTGCCGGCAGGCCCAGGGAAACCGCCAGCGCCCGCGGCGGCACCGCGCCAGTTGCGGCGACCGCAGCAAGTAACCGATGCTCTTTGCCACCGGCACGAGAACCCATCGCACCGCGCATCCCGCGGCAACCACCAATCCGAGCAACAGCAGCCTTCCCGAGATCACCCAGACAATTGCCGAGCAGAGCACCACGCGGTAAATCCCGCTGGCGACGCCGTAAAGCGCCAGCAGCCACGCCTCGCTCCGACTGCGCGCCGGCGAGATCGACTGGCGCACGCCCAGCAAATAATGCCGGATGAAGTGCAGCAGCAGGGCGCCCGAGCGCTGCGCAAGGTTCGGTATCTCCAGCAAATCCGAGAGAATGTAATAGCCGTCGTATCGCAGCAGCGGATTCGCGTTGAAAAAAAGCGACGTCACCGAGGCCAGGAAGATCGCGTTGAATGCCACTGCGTGCAGCACGCCCGGCGCGGTGCCGGCCCAGACGAATACGGCGATCGCCGCGGCAAAAAATTCCGTCCACATCCCCGCGGCGCTGACCGCGATGCGCTGCCAGCGGTTGCGAAAGGACCAGCTCGCCGTCGCATCGACGAACGGCAGCGGCGTGAGAAAAATCAGCGAGATGCCGATGCGATGCACTTCGCCGCCGAATCGCCGGCAGGCCAGCGCGTGGCCCGACTCGTGAATGGCCTTCACGAGCACCAGCGCGGCGTACAGCGGCGCCAGGTTTCCCGGCCCCAGCACATTTGCGCTTTGATCCGCGAATTGCGCGGCGTGATCGCACGCGATCTTCACCGCCCACCCCACGACCAGCAGCCAGACGAAGAGGCCCCACTTGCTGAAAATCGCGCGGGCCAGCGGCAGCGCCCGGCGCAGCAGCCGGTCGGGATCGAACAGCGGTATCTGGGGGAACATCAGGTTCGTCAGCAGCGAGCGCGTCTCCCGCCGGCGCCGCCTGCGGTAACGCTGGAAAAGCGCCGCGCTGTCCGCGGCGATCTCGCCGCGCAGAAAATTGACCTGGTAAAGCTGTGCCAGCAATTGGATCGCCTCTTCCTGGCCGGGCGCATCATCGCCATCGAGCGCCAGCGATTCCTGCCAGACGGCCTCGACCGTGCGCCGCGCGTCCAGCCGCGCGATGAAATGCCACGCGGCCGGGCTGACACGGTAGAACTGGTTGTTGAAGGGCTCATGCAGCACGAACCATTTTTCCCCGCGAAACCATTGCGGCTGCACGCGCACCCCGGGCCGCAACGCCACGCGCTGGCCCGCGACGCGGTGCCAATACTCGCTGAATGTCTGGGCCGCTTCCATCACCACCAGAGCTTGAGCCGCAGGTAATCGACCGTGCGATGCGTCAAAATCCAGAGCAGGCTGCGCCGCTGCGTGTCGATCTTCGCCACGCCGGTCATGCCGGGCCGCCACCACGCCTGCGCCGGCCCGGCGAACTGCGCGTCGGCGATGAATATGTTTCCCTGCGGCGTATCCTGCGCGACCGGCTGCACCCGCTCGACGCGGATGGCGAATTTCGATTGCGGCTGGCTGGTGAACGCCAGCTCGCCCCGCGCTCCGGCGTTGATCTCCTGCACGTCGCGCTCGGACACTTCCACCGCCGGATGAATCGCGCTCACCTGCGCCACCTTCAGCAGCACCTCGCCCTGTTTCACCGGCGCCGCGATCCGCTCCCGCAAATCCCCCTCGACCACAAAACCGTCGAACGGCGCGCGAATATCCGCCTCCTGCAACCGCAATTCCGCAAGGTCCAGGCTGGCCCGGCTCTGCTCTGCCGCGGCCTCGGCGATTTGCGCGTCGGCCACCTTATCCGCCGATTGCGCCATCTGCTTCTCGGCCACGTGCTGGTGCATCTCGGCCGTGGCCGCCGCCTCCTGCTGGAGCAATTCGCGCTTGTCCAGCGATACCAGGATCTCTCCCGCATGCACGGCGTCGCCCGACCGGAAATGGACTTCCTCAATGTAGCCATCGAACGGCGCCGGAAGCTGCGCCAGCTTTTCGCATTCCAGATGAAACGGCGCCCGGACGCGATAAGTGACATGAATGAACGCAAGCGCCGCCAGCGCCACCGCGGCGCCGAGCGCCAGCAGCTTCGCGCCCGTGTGCTCGTGCCCGATCAATACGCCCGCCGCCTTGCGCAGCCCATGCATCCAGCGCGCGCCGAACCACCGGCCGCGAAGTTCGAGGATATCCAGCCGCGCGGTCACCTGGTCCGCGATCAGCCGCGCCTGGGTCAGTTCTTCCGCGTCGAATGCGCGGTCGCGCTCGAGGCAAAGCGCGCCCGCGAGGCGGTCGTCCACGCGGAGCGGCAGCGTTGCCAGCGCGCGGGCCTGCTCGCGGGCGGCGAAATCGGCGTGTGCGCGCGTAACCGTCGTCGCGCCCGCTTCGGGCGGCCATAGGACCTCGTCGTCCTGATCCAGCGCTTCCTCCATTGCCAGCTCGAGCGCCTCGACGATGCCGGTGTTCTTTTGAAACTGCTCCCCGTGGCTGACCGCGCGCAGCCGCGCGTACCGCCCGCGCACCCATCCGAGGCTTACCCGGTCACAATGCAGATGCGCGGCCAGTTCGTTGCACAACAGCATCGCGGCGGCGACGAAGGATTCCGCAGTTTCCAATTGCAGCGTGAGATCCAGCACCCCGGCCAGCTTCGCGCGCGATTGGCGCAGCCCGTGAATCTCCGGCAATGCCGCCAGCGCCGCCGCGCGCGCGGCGGAAGCCAGCGCCTCTTCGTCGCTTGCGCGGTCCAGCCGCAATACGATCAATCCAGCGGCCCCGGAGGCCTTGACCGCGGCAAGGTGCACCCAGGCCGCGCCTGCCGGATAACGTCGCAGCGCCATCCCGCTTTCCTCCGCTTCGGCGGCCAGGCTTTCGAATTCCGCGCGCGCCTCCGGACCGGCGGGAAAGAGCGCCGCGCCCGCCGGCCAGCTTTCCCTCGGCTCCCAGCGGCCATTCTTTTTACGTTCCATGAACGCGATGCGCGAAGCCCCCGTCTGCCGCGCCGCTTCGCCAAAATAGGAGGCCCAAAATCCTGACGGCGATTCATCCGGCGGCGCAACCCCCTCCAACTTAGGGAGTATCTCCTCGACGCCGGTATCTTGAGGGTCCATGCCCATTTGGGTAATAACAGAGTGGGAATAAGGCCTCGTTGCTTTCGCGTCAATAGCAGCGGAAAAAGTGAATTGCCTTCCGCGGAAAAACGTAGATAGCTAACGGCCAATGTCGCAGCACGAGAATATGCTTAGCGAAGCAACAAACGGTGCGAAGTCTCACAAGCGCCGTCGAAATAAATCAACCGCAGCGCGCCGCCATTTCACTCTCGATGCGCTCGAGCCGCGGCTTCTCCTCTCCGCAACGCCGGGTACGCTCGCCACGGCGGTCGCGGTGCAAGCCGCTCTCCAGCCGGATACGTCGATCACCACGGTCAATTGGATCGGCGGCGCAACCGGCGATTGGAACACGCAGTCCAATTGGAGCGGCGACGCCGTCCCCAATTCGAACAACAACGTGACGATTCCCAACGGCGTGACGGTGACGATTTCCTCCGGCAGCCAGTCGATCAACAGTCTGAGTTGCAGCGGCGGCCTGGTAATCAATGGCGGCGGACTTACGCTGGCGACCGCTTCCACCATCGGCGGCTCGCTCGAACTGGATTATACCACCATCACCACCAACGGCGTGCTGACCGTCAACGGCACCACCTTGAGCAACGGCGGAGCCATCTCCGGCACCGGCAGCTTTGTAAACGGCGGCACCGTCACGGTAAGCAACGGACTTACCGCCAACACGAACTTCACCAACAACGGCGCCTTCGACTGGCAGGGTGGAAGCCTTACCATAGGCTCCGGCGCCACCTTCACCAATTCCAGCGGCGCAACCGCCTCCTTGACCACCAATGGCACCATGACGGGAAGCGGCGTCTTTGCCAATGCCGGGACATTTACTTACACCAACAGCACCGGCAACGAGGGTTACTTCGACAGCACCTTCAATAACACCGGCACCCTCCACGTTACCCAGGGGGTGCTTCTCATGAACAATGCCGGCACCAGCAGCGCCATCTTCAATGTCGATTCCGGCGCGACGCTGCAATTCGTCAACGCCACCTATGACATCACCGGCGCCGGCGCGGCATGGAACGGCTCCGGGCTCTACCAAATCACCGGCTTCGGCACCGTCTCGCTGGATGCGACCGCCAGCCTGTCCGTGCAGAACGCGGAGTTGGACTCATACTCGGCACTAACCGGCGCGGGAACGTTCACGACTCCGGACGGCGGCGCGTTCAACTGGGCCGGCGGGTCCATGCAGGGCACGGGCAATACCACTTTTGACAGCGGCGCGACGGTCAGCCTCACCGTCAACTCAAACATGGATACGCGCACGGTGGATAACTACAGCGTTCTGAACTTCAGCGCCGGCGTCACCCTCAACTTTCAAAATGACGGCGTCCTCAACAACGAGACCGGCGCAACCATCAACCTCCTGGACCATTCCCAGCTGGGCCAAACTGGCATCGTCAACAATTACGGCCTGGTGACTTCCTCCGACAACACGGGCAACGGAAACATTATCGCCGTGACCTTCAATAACTACGGCACGGTCCATGCCACGCTGGGAGGGCTCGGGCTCTACGGAGGCGGATCCGGAACCGCCGCCTGGAATGCGGATGCGGGCACGACCATTGGATTTTACAACGGCTACGGCTTGAACGCGGGCACCACATTGGGCGGCGCGGGCCTTTACGAGGTCAGCACCAATTACGGCTCCGCGCCCATCATCGTCGCCTCCGGGCTCAACCTGACGGTCGAGAATTTCGAATTTAGCGGACTCGGCATCCTGGAAATGAACGGCACGCTGACGATTCCCTCGGGCGGAACGTTCGATCTGGACGGCAGCGGCGACAACATTTTGAGCGGCACGGGGAGCATTACGATCACCGACAACGCCGGCATGGATGTGGGAGCGACCCAGCTCGATTCGATGACCGTGAGCGGCCTCACAATCGATAACTATGGCACGGCGGACATGCTGGCTCAAACGATGGCCATGGAGTACGGCGCCGTCATCAATAACTACGGCACGTTTTCCATCGAGACCGGCAGCGGCATTACTTACGGCTATGACGTCCTGGGCGGCGCGGGTGGCACGTTCAATAACAGCGGCGCCTTTTCCATGGATGACTCCGGCGTGGTGCTGGATTTCCAGTCGCAGTTGAATAATGACGGGAGCTTCACCGTTACCAATGGCTCGGTAACATTCCAAAACGAAGGCAACAGCGCGGGTACCAGTGACGGCAGCTTCAGCATCGAGAGCGGCGGGACCATGGAGTTCGACATTGACCAGATTCTCAACCCCGGCGCATCGTTCGAAGGGGCGGGCCTTTACAAGATCCTCGGCACCCTGACGCTCAACGATCCCTCGTTAAACCTCGTTCCGGCGAACATGCTGTTGGAGAGCACTATTACCGGAAGCGGCAGCATTACGGTTACTCCGGCTTCGAATTTTAATTGGGAATACGGCACCATATCCTGCACGGGGGGAATCACCATCCAGCACGGGGCCACAGTCCCCATCGACTACGTTACGCTGAGCGGCACGACCCTGACCAATGACGGCGTCATCACCTGCGCCCCGAGCGCTTTGCAAGGGCAGGGCGAAATCGTCCTGCAAAACGACGCGGTGTTCAACAATGAGTCGGACGGCGCGGTGAATCTCGATTTCGGCAGCGTCGCAGCCACCTCCGGTTTCACCGACGATGGCACGGGCACGCTGAACAACGCGGGCTCCATCACAATCACCGGCAATCCGGCGCTCTCCTATTCCGCCTCCATTGAGATCGATAAACTATCAAACACCGGAACACTCGAAATCGACGGCGGCACGCTTTCCGTCTATATTTACAGTACGCTGACCCAGCTTACCTCGAATGGCAGCACTCTCTCGGGCGGCACGTGGATCGCGCGCGACGGCGCCACGCTGGATCTGGAAAACGCCAATAATTTGACCACGAACGCCGCCACCATCATCGTGGACGGAACCGGGTCGAACATTTCGGCTCTCCAGAATCTCAATGATAACTCCGGCTCGCTGAGCCTCCTTAACGGCGCGAAGCTCTCCGTCTCGGACAATTTTACCAATAGCGGGACACTCGAACTGGGCGATGGCTCGACGCTGACTGTGCCGGGAGAATTCACGCAGACCTCCGGCGGCACGTTGACCATTCACATTGGCGGGACATCGGCCAGCGCGCTCTTCGGCAGCGTTGCAATCACCGGCGCGGCCAACCTGGCCGGCACGCTGGACGTCGTGCTCGACAGTTTCACGCCCAGCATTGGCGATGTCTATACCCTATTGACTTATGCCTCGATGAGCGGCGCATTCGGGACGCTGCAAAATGTCTCGCCGACGTTTTCATCCAATGCCGGCGCGACGAGTTTCACCCTTACCGGCCTGAACACCGAGGTGCCGGATTTGTCGTGCGGCAATGTGGGCGCGCCTTCCACCCAGGTCTCCGGCGCGAATATGACCGTGACTTACACGGTCACCAACATGGGCCAGGCGGACGCGAGCGGAAGCTGGACGGACTCGATCTATCTTTCTCCCGGCACCGTTTTCGATGCCACCACCGCCGTCCTGCTCGGACAGGTCACACACACAGGCGGCCTCGCGGTCGGCGATAATTACAATGGCAGCATCACCGCCGCGGCTCCCGCGTTACAGCCGGGCACTTACTATGTCATTGTCATCACCGACAGCAAAGGGCAGATCTCGGACTCGAATCGCAGCAACAACGTGGCGGCCTCCGCATCCACGGTATCCTTTACCGCCCCCATTCTTACCCTGGGCACTCCGGTCAACGGCACCATCGCGAATGGGGATGGTCAGCTCTACGAACTGGACCTGACGGGAAACTCGCAGGTGGAAATCTCGCTGTCCACCGCGCTGGCGGCGGGAGCGGTGATCTACGCCAGTTACGACACCGTGCCGACACCGGCGGATTTCGACCAGACCGCATTCAATGTCAGCGGAACGACCGCCACGCTTACCCTGAGCGGCAACCAGCCGGGACCCTATTACATCCTTGTCTATGGCCGCGAGAGTTCCGGCAGCGGTGCGGCCTATACGCTCACCGCGCAGCAAACCACTTTCGGCATCACCGGCCTTACTCCCTCGAGCGGCGCGGGAACCACTACCATTACCATCCAGGGTTCGCAGTTTGCCGCAGGCGACACCGTGACGTTGATTCCCGATGCAGGAGGAACGCCGCTCACGCCGACTAATTTCTATTTCACGGATAACACGACCATCGCCGCCACCTTTAATCTCGCCGGCATCGCCGCCGGAACGGTTTACGACGTGCAGGTGGCCAACGGGACGCAAACCTCCACCGCCGCCGGCGCATTCACCGTGGGCCAGAGCTCGAGCACGGTAACGAATCAGGTGCTGATCACCATTACCGCGCCGGAATATGTGCGCACGGGCGTGAATTACACGATCCAGGTCAATTATCAAAATGTCAGCGACCAGGACGCGGAGGCGCCGCTTATTACACTTACCGCCAGCAACGCATTGCTCAAGCTGGCGGAAAGCAACGTATTTGCCTCCGGCCTCATCGCGTTCCTGGGCATCAACACCGGCGGCGGCCCGGCGGGAATCCTGCCGCCCGGCTACCAGGGCAGCATCACCGTCCAGGTCGAGCAGACCGTGGTGCAGAATCACACCAATTTCGATTACACCTACGCCGTCGCCGATCCGTCGCTCCCGATGAATTACAGCGCGCTCGAGCCGTTTCTCGAGTCGACTAACTACAGCGCCACGGAATGGGCGGCGATCTGGGCGAATATCGAGCAGCGGCTTGGCACGACGCAGGCCGGTTACCTGGCCGCTCTGAGCCAGGACGCGAGCCTGCTGCCCGCGAGCATGGGATATGCGGATAACCCGATCGATGTCATGCAGATCGAGGTGCTGAAGTCCGCGGCCATCGTCAGCACTTCGATCAGCGGCCAGGTCAACACGACCAGCCCCGGTCTGCAACTCGGCGGCTTGATGCTGACCGCCTTCAACACCGATACCGACGATACCTTCGCCGTGCCGTTGCTCAACAACGGCACTTTTGCGCTCGCCGGACTTACCGCGGGGGATTACACGTTTACCCTCGACGGCGCCATTCTCGGCGCCGCTTCCGTTGTGCCCGTGGCGAATAACCAGCAGGTCACGGGCATCGCACTTACTGCCACGGCGGGCGCGACCTTGATCGGCGCCACCACCGATGCGCTCAATGGAAGCGTCCTCACCGGGGCCAGCATCACCGCCGTCGGGAGCGACGGCACGTTATACCAGGCCATCAGCGACGCCAACGGCAATTACTCAATCGCCGGCCTGCCGGCGGACACTTACAGCATTATCGCCACCGCGGACGGGTTCGCGCAGTTACTCGAGGAGAATGTGACCATCGGCCTCAACGGGCTTGTCCTCCCGCTGAGCCTCGGCCCGGCCTCGGTCATCAACGGCACCGTCAGCCCCGCCACCGGCACGGGCGGCGATGTCCCGCTGATCTCCGCCCAACCGCCCGGCAACACGGATCCGAATCTTATCTTCAATGTGACCGGCCGCCAGCGACGGCACCTTCAGCCTGGATGACCTGCCCGCCGGAACTTATGATCTAACCATCACGCTCGACGGTTACCTCGACAGCCAGGTCGACAACGTCACCGTCGCAACCGGCGCCACGCAAAATATCGGGACGGTAACCATGGCAGTTCCCGCCAGCGTGAGCGGGACAGTCACCTCCAATGACCCGAACGTCTCGCCCGACGGCTTTCAGTTGGGCATTTACCAGGGCGCCACGCTCGTCGGCACCGCGGTCACGGATTCCAACGGGAACTACACCATCGGCGGCCTGGCCGCGGGCAGTTACAACATCGAGCCGATTACTTCCACCGTCATTCCAATTAACATCCCCGTTATCATCGCGGCGGGACAAACTTTGACCGGCGAGAACCTGGTGGCGCAGCCGGGCGCAACGATCGCCGGCAGCGTGGATAACTCCACCAACCAGAGCGGAATCGCCGGGATTACGGTCTTCGCGAAGAACGCCGCCGGCTCGCTCTTCACCGGCGTGACCAACGGGAGCGGCGCCTACGACATCACCGGGCTTCTCTCCGGCACTTACCAGGTCTTCGTGCAGGGCGTGGCCAACCAGACGCAGAGCGTGCCGGTAACCGACCAGACGGGAGAGACGAGCGCGACCGCCAGTTTCGATTTCCCGCTCACTGACAACACAAGCCTGAATGGAGAGGTGCTCGACTCCAGCGGCAACCCCATTACCAATGCGGATGTCATGCTCGAGCAGAACAACCAGGTGGTGGCCCAGGCGATCTCGGACTCGAACGGCGATTACGGCTTCCTCCTCGAGGCGGGCGGCACTTACAGCCTGGCCGTCATCTCCGCCAACGGCTCCTTTGCGACGCTGACCGGAGTCGATGTTACCACCGGCGATACGCTCACGCAGAACTTGACGGCGGGTTCCTCCTCGCTCCAGGTCACGGCCAGCGATTCCGCCGGGACCGTTGTCGGCGATTACGCGACGCTTTACCTTCAGACCGCCGGCGGCCCCGTGGTCGCGGGCTTCGGACAGGTCGGGAGCGACGGCACCGTCACCTTCGGCAACCTGATCAACGGAAACTATCTCGCCGTCGTGCAAAGCGGTTCCACCGTCGGGCAGATTACACAAAGCGTCAGCGGAGCAACGCAAGCCAGTGTCACCTTGCTGGCCGGCCTGACGCTCACCGGCACGGTGAGCAATAGCGGCAGCAGCGCAATCCCAGGGGCCACGGTGAGCCTGGTCTCCTCCTCGACGGGATTGACCGTCAACGCCACGGCCGACGCAAACGGCAATTACTCCTTTGGTCTTCTCGCGGCGGGCACTTACACCGTGGTTGCCGCCGCGGCCAATTACCAGACGCTGGTGCAATCCGGCGTGAGCGTCACTGCCAATACTCAAACCAACCTCACCCTGGCCAATGCCGACCGGACAGTGACCGGCACGGTAGTCGATTCGAATAGCAACGACATCCAGGTCGGGACCGTGACCGCCACCGACAGCGCGGGGGATGTGCTCGATGAGGTGTCGTTGCAGAATAACGGCGCCTTCTCGCTCGGCATGTTATCCGGGACCGCCTTCACGTTGACGGTGACGGTCAACGGTTACGCGCCGCTGGTGGAAACGAATCTCACCGTCAACAGCGCCCAGAACGAGAACCTCGGCTCCTTGACGTTAACGCCGTTGGCATTGGTGCAGAACCAGGCGTCGCTCTCCTCCGTGGCTTTGGTCCAGGCGGCCAGCGCCACGGGGCTCAGTCCCCAGGATGTCGGCGCCAACATCCAGGTGGCCGCACAGGCTTACCTGAAGGAGATTCAGACCATCATCTCCGGAGTCCTCACCGCCATCCTCCCCGATAAGCTGCAGGTTCCGACGCAGCCATTGTGCCCGGATTGCCAGGATGAGTTCGCCGCAGCCGTCAAGGCAGTCAACCAGTTCAACAATTTTCACGACAATGTCATGGTGCCGGACGCGAAGGCGTTCGCCAAGCTGACCGGCATCTTCCTCTTCACGGTCGGTGTCGAATCGCTGGCCGTCGCTTCTCAAATCTACATCATCTACATCAATCTGCCCTTCATAGTCACCGCCCTCAATGCCGGCATTGTCGGAGGCGTGGGCTCCGGCGCCGCCGCGACCAGTCTTGCACTCATCCAGGAGGCCTCGGCGATGAATGGCGTAGTCCAATCTGTGGTCTCGCTGGTGAACGCGATGGCGCAGGTCCAGGGGGCGCAGGGCATTCAGCAGCAGGCGACCAAGGTAGGCATGGCGGGCATCCCCGCGTTCCTGCTCTACGGTTCTTTGCAGACCTACTTCGGCGGCCCGAACCCGAACCCGTTAATTCCACCCGTGGTAAGTGCGATCGGTTCGGCCGCCCTTGGCATCATCAGTTCCTACTCGATCACGCAAAGCCTGGCGCCCCAGTTCCAGGTGCAATACAATAATTTCAACAAGCTTTACACTCAATACAAGAAGCTGAGGGCCGCGGCGGTTACCGCGCTCGCCGCCTATGCCACCTGCCTCGGCCGGAGCGGGAACTCCGGCAGCATCACGACCGATGACGCCACGATGAGCTGCGGCAATCGCGGCCAGGGCGCCGGCAGCACCGACGGCGCCATCAGCGGCGGCGGTTCAAATTCCCGCACCGGCAGCGACCCGAACGACATGACCGGTCCCGCCGGTTACGGCCCGCAAAACTATGTCCAGGCCGATCAACCGCTCGGTTACACCATCGACTTCACAAACGAAGCGAACGCCGAGGCTCCCACCGCCGTCGTTACCATCACCGACGTGCTCGGCAGTAACCTCGATCTCAGCACCTTCAGCCTTGGGAACTTCGGCTTCAGCGGCATTACGGTGGATGTTCCCGCCGGGGTCACCAGTTACTCGACCCTCGTGGATGACATCGCGAACAGCGGTTGGGACGTGCAGGTCTCCGCTTCGCTCGACGTTCAGACCCGCACCGTCACCTGGACGTTCACCACCATCGACCCCACTACCGGCGATACTCCCGCCAACCCCATCGCCGGCTTCCTGCCCCCGGACGTCAACGGCAGCGGCGAGGGTTTCGTCACTTACAATGTAAGTCCCGATGCGGGCCTTCCCACCGGCACGGTCATCGACGCGCAGGCCTCGGTCGTATTCGACGCCAACGCCGCCATTGCCACCCCTCTCGTCAGCAATACGCTGGACGCCACCGCGCCGACGAGCAGCGTCATGGCCCTTCCATCGAACGAAGCGCCGCAATTTACCCTTCAATGGGGCGGCGCCAACGTCGGCTCCGGCATCGCCGATTACAACATCTATTACTCCGAAGATAACGGCCCGTGGCTTCCCTTCCTGCTCAATACCGCCAAAACGGCTGCCGTCTTCAACGGCGTCATCGGCGACACTTACAGCTTCTACAGCGTGGCCATTGATAATGTGGGGAACATCGAGGCCGCGCCCGTCACGGCGAATACGAGCACGACCATTGCTCAGCCCGCCCTCGTCACCATCGACTCCAAACATTCCTTTAAGTTTACCGATGCAAACGGCAACATCGTCACCGTAAAGCTTACCGGGGCGGGCAGTGCTGTGGCCATGCTGCAAGGGGGCGTCGCCAATGACGCCGACCTGCGCTCACTTACCCTCAGCGGCACCACGTCAAAATCGGCCCTCACCATCACCGTGAAAAAGGCCGGCGGCGGCAACGGCACGACAAATATCGAGGAGATTATGACTGGTGATCCGAGCGAAAGCCTCGCCTCGATCACCCTCGGACCCGGTGTCAGCCTCGGCAGCCCCGTGGACGACGGCTCGGTCTCGCTCGACCTGACCGGCGGCGTCGGCGCGCTCACCCTCGGCGGCTTGAATCCGGATGCGCAACTTACCGCCGGCGGCGCCATCGGCAAGATCACCCTCGACGAGTCGAACCAGACCGGCTCCGCGGCCGCCATCGACGACGCCACCGTCACCGCCGCCGGCATCGGCAATATCTCCGTCACGCTCAAGGGCGCCGCCGCGCTTTCCTCCGCGACGGGCATCCTCGACTCCACATTCACAGCCGGTGCGGGAGACATTGGCAACATCACCGTCCTCGTCAATTCCAGCGACCCCACAGCCATTCTCACCGCCATCTCCGGCAGCGCCTTCACCGCCGCCGGCAGCATTGGCGTCATCAGCGCCACCGCTGCCGACACGGCCAAATCGCCCACCGGCGGAAGCGCCACCGCCATCGCCAACGGCGATGGGAGTGTTGATTTTACCGCCGGCGCCAGCATTGGCGGCGTCAAGGCCAGCGCCAGCGGCTCCGGCGGCGCCAACATCGCCCTCGATGGCGCCTCCGGCACGCCGATTGATTTCACCGCCGGCGCCAGCATCGGCGCCATCACTTTGAGCGCCAGTAAAGCAAAGAACGGATCCTCCTCCGCCTTTGCCGCCGAGGATATCGACATCGTCGCGGCGACCAGCATTGGAAAAGTCGCGATTTCCGGAAAAGCCACGCAAACCCAGGCCGATGACTTCAATATGACCGCCGGCGGCGGCATTGCCGGCATCTCCATCAGCTCCGCCGGCAGCGCCGCAAACGGCAGCCTCGCAGACTCCATCATCCTTGCCGGCCAGAGCACGAACATTTCCACCAACGCCGAATTGAAAAAAGCAGGCATCGGCGCCATTACCCTCACCGGTTCGCTGATCGGCGATCCCACCTCGCTCACTTCCACCATCGGCGCATACGGCGATATCGGCGCCGTCTCCATCGGCGGCGGCATGACCAACATGAGCCTCGCCGCCGGCTTCAACGCCGGACCCGACGGCGTCGTTTACACATCCGACGACTTCTTCAACGACAACGCCAGCATCGCCAGCGTCAAGGTCGGCGGCCAATTCTCCGATTCCTCCATCGTCGCCGGCGTCAGCCCCGGCGCGGACGAACACTGGGGCGCCACCGACGACGCCATCGGCATGTCGCTCGCCGGCGTCACCGTCAAGAGCAAGATCGACGCGATCACCCTCGGCGCCGCCACACTCGCCGCCGGCGACACCAATCCATTCAGGTCTCCCGCCACCGGAATCGAACTCTCCGCCATCGAATCGCTCGCTCTGACCAGCGTCAAAATCGGCTCGCTCAAGCCTCTCACCAGTTTCACCGCCAGCCATTGGATCGATCCCACCGCGAACGGCACGGAAGCCTCGTCCGACACAGCCATCGCAGTCCTCACCTAGCCCCAATGTCCACGCAGATCGCCCGCAAAGTAGTCTCCCACTTCCACCACATCCGCAAGTCGGAGACCAATGCCGGGTAACTCGGCAAACGCGAACTCGAGATTCTCGAGTTATTGACCAAAGGCCTCGCTTACAAGCAGATCGCCGACCGTCTCAGGATCAGCCCTGGCACCGTCCACGGGCATCTCCACGCCATCTGTGGAAAGCTTCACGCCAATCCCGCACCGAAGCCGTCGTGAAGTTTCTCGGCAAATAACTTGCCGGCTCACTCGTTTCCTGATACACCCCTGCTCCATCGAGTCCGCTAAAAACTGACCGGATGGTCCATAGCGCCCCGTTCCTCCTTATGATCAACTCGCCCTTGGTCTTCCCAAGCCCAGGCGCAGTGTATCCCTATTCAACCGCCAATTCTCCATGAGAATGCGCCGCCGCTTGAATAACGTTATTATCATACCCCTTGCTCGTTACTCCCGCTCCTTCTCCGCATCATCTCTCCAGCCAGCATTCCCGATGGCCTCCCAGCAAATCCAACCTCCGGGCGCCCAGGTCACCTAGGTCGCTTGGGGATACCCGTATCTAACTCCCATCCATGCCCCCAACCATGAATACCACACTCTCCCACCCGGCACTGACTATTCGTTATAAGTTCTTTATTCGTTCATTATTAATCGCCCCCGCTTTCACATTCTGCCTGATCCTCCAGCCGGCTCGCGCCGCCACCGATACCTGGGTCGGCACGGGAGCCGATGGCAACTGGACCACCTCCGGTAACTGGTCAGACGCCGCCAGCACCGCTCCAAACCGCTTCGACTCGCTCATCTTCACCGGCGCCGCCGGCCTGACCAGCACCAACAATTTCGCGCCCACCGCCGGCTACACCGGCTTCGCCGTCGATGGCATTACATTCGCCAGTGGCGCTGGAGCCTTCACTCTCACCGGCAGCAACATCCTGCTCTCCGGCCAGATCAATGATACCATCAATCCCAGCGGCATCGACAATGGGATCATCAACGCTTCCACTTCCGCTCAGACCATCACCGCCCCGCTCATACTGGACTGGGGTGAATATTCGTTTAACAACACCTCGTCTGGATCCATTGCCATCGACGGCGGCCTCACGGCCAATCCTGGCGGCGTCGCCGTCTTCGGCACCAGCGGCGGCGGGGTCACTACTTCCGGCGGCAGCCCCCTCGCCACGGACGCCACCGGTCTTATCGCCGGTCTCGACGGCGCGGGGCTCATACAAACCAGCGTAACGGGCACCCTCGCCACCCTGCCCCTTGCCACGGTCGTTGGCGGCCAGGTTGTGGCATTGGGATCCAGCTCCTATGCCAACGTCGGCGCCGGTGGCTCGATTACAACCTCTCCCACCAGCAATGTCATCCTCTCCGCCCAGGGCGCCACCACTTATACCGCCAGCGGCGCCACCCAGGTCAATACCGTCACCGACATAAACGCCGGGGCCGAAGGAACCCTCGATGTGACCGGCACGGTCACGCTTGGCAGCGCGGGCAGTAGCATCGGCGGCATTTATCTCACCGGCAACGAAGGCGCCGTCGTCCTATCCTGGAGCGGAGGCGTGCTCACCTCCGGCACTACCAGCGCCAATAGCGAGATCGTCTTTGGCATCGACTCAACCGCGGGCAACACCAGCAATAATCTGACCATCAATTCCGTCATCGCCAACAACCCCGAGGGAGGCGTCGTCACCGTTGTCAAGACCGGCCCCGGCTCCATGGATTTGAACCAGGGCGGTAACACTTATAGTGGCGGCACTTACCTTGAAGACGGGTGGTTGCAACAAAATACCGGTGGCGCCAGCAGCTTTGGCAAGGGACCCATCTATATTTCTTCCGGCGCCACTCTGGCCCTCCGCAACAGCACCATCTCGAACAACATCTTTATATCTCCCGGGTTGGGTGACCCCGGCACCAGCGGCGCCGCAAGCGCCAACGATGGCTCGATTGATGATGACGACGCCCCTTTCACTCTTTCGGGCACTCTTACGCTGCAGGGCGCCCCTGTCACGGCCGCTCCAGGCGACAGGATTACGGAAGGCGACAACGGCGGCCAAATCACGTTGACTTGTCAGGTCACGGGGCCTGCGACCCTCGATTTAAACGGGGAGACCGGGACCTCTGTATTTGAACTCAATAATACGGCCCATGCGGCAAACAACTGGACCGGAGGCGAAATCCTGGAGAACGCAGCCAGTGGCGACTCCGTGACTGTCGAGGATGGCGCCAGCAACCAGTTCGGCGCCGCCGGCGGCACTTCCGCCGGGAATATGACCCTCATTGATACCACAAGCGGGTCTGTGACATTCAACTTGAATGGTTTCAACGATACGATTGGCGCCCTGATCTCCGCGTCGGGCGCCAATGCTTTTGTGAACGACAGTTCCTCGAACCCCTCGACGTTGACGATTGGAGACAACAGCTTCCCCGGCACATTCAATGGCGTCATTGAGGGGGAATCTCTCAGTATCATCAAGACCGGAACGGGCACCGAAACCTTGACGGGAAACAACAGCTATGGCGGATCGATGACCGTCAACAGCGGCACACTGGCGATCACCGGGGCCGGCATACTGGGAGGCGGCAGCAGCGCATTGAAACTGGGCGGCGGCACGGTCGATCTCGGGACTACCACCCAGACCATCGGATCGGTCAGCATCACCGCGCCCAATAGCTCTCTCCAGGACGGCAGCCTCACCGCATCATCCTATTCGGCAAGCTACAACACCGGCACGGCTTCCATTAGCGCAACTCTCAATGGATCCGGGGGGCTGACCATGTCCGGTTCGGGTGGGCTCATTCTCAGCGGCAACGATGGCTATAGCGGCGCGACGACGGTGAGCGCCGGCACCATTTTCCTCAGTTCCACCGCCACCAACAATATCTCCGACAGTTCGGCGATCAATGTTGCGACAGGCGCCACGCTGGATGTGACAAATATATCGGGTACCTTTACCCTGGACCATTCGCAGACATTGACCAATAACGGCGTTGTCAATGGACCGGTGGCGGCGAATGGCCAGACATTGCAGGGCTCCGGGAGCTATAGCAGCACGGTAACGCTCAACGGCGGGACATTGATACCGGGCTCCATCGCCGCCGCGTCGGGCGTCGCCATTGGCGGCAACCTATCGATCACCGGCGGTCTGTTGGACCTGGTATTCAGCGGCACTGCATCCAGCACCATGACGCTCCTTGGCTCCGCCAGTTTTACCAGCGACATGAGTCTCAGCATCATCCAGCTCATGGCCCCGACCCTTTCATCGTACCAGATTTTCAACGCGGCAGGCGGCATCAGCGGGCTCACGGGGGGCTTCCTCGAGACAATCGGACGCACTACTTATAGCGTCGATCCCGGCGAGCTTGCTTCCAATGTCCTCCAGATCGATATCTCCGGCAGCGCGAATAACCTCGTCTGGGGCACCAGCACGGGCAGCGGCGATGGGCAGACATGGGAAGACCAGCAGTTGGAACAGAACTGGACCAACGTAACCAGGGGCGGCAGCGCCGATTACTTCTACGATGGGGACAATGTCACCTTCAACGATAACAACCTCGGACGCTATACCGTCACCATCCTCAATACCGTCTCGCCCGGTGCGATGCTGGTGACCGGCACTGGCGCTTACACCATCGGCAACCTCGGCTCCATTATCGGCCCCGGCTCCCTGACCGTTACCGATAGTAACGGCGGCTCCCTCACGCTCAATGAAGCGAATAGCTATTTCGGCGGCACCACCCTCAATGGCGGCACATTGTATCTGGGCAACTCGATTGCGATTGGCACGGGGGCCCTTACGATCAATGGCGGCACGATCGATAACTCGAGCGGGAGCGGCCTGACGCTCTCCAATACCAATGCTCAAGTCTGGGCCGCCAGCTTTACCTTCGGTGGGACCAATCCCCTCAACCTCGGCTCCGGCGCCGTCACCATCAGCGCAACCAGCCCGACCATCACCATTGACAATGGCTCGACCTTGGAAGTCGACGGCGCCATTGGCGGCATCGGCCTTGGCCTGACGCTTTCCGGCTCCGGGGGAACGCTCACATTGGGCGGCACCAGCACTTACACCGGCGCCACCACCGTCAACAACGGCACCACGTTGAACATCACCGGCGCTCTCGGCAATACGCCCGTCACCGTCAATAGTGGCGGCACCATCACCCTCGCAAACGCCGGCGCGATCAACCAGAATATCCTCACCATCCCCGCCGGCGCCATCTTCAATGAGCCCACGACTGACGGGTTAGGCGGAACCGCGGGTCTCGCCGTCGTCGACAACACGGTCACCCTCTCACAGTCAAACAGCTACACCGGCCCCACGACCCTCACCAGCGGCACGTTGCTCCTCAACGCCAACGGAGCGATCGGCTCGGGCCTCGTGACGTTCACCAGCGGTACCGTCGACAATACCAGCGGAGGCCCGGTGACCATGACCGGCAATCCTTCTCTAAACTGGAATGGGAACTTTACCTTCATTGGCTCGAACAATTTGAACCTCGGCGCCGGCCCGGCCACGCTCGCGGCCAACACGGGCATTACCATCCTCGACCCAGGGGCCGTATTGGCCGTCGGCGGAGTCATCAGCGGCACCAATTCGCTCACCGTGTTGGGATCGGGCACGCTGCAATTGCTTGGAGCGAATGCCTATTCCGGCGCCACGATCATCAATCCCGGGGCCGCCATCGAGGTCGGCAACGGATCCAACGCAACCGCGCAACTTGGCGGTGCCACCGTCCCCGGCTCTGCCAGCCAGGTAACCGACAACGGCCTTCTCACCTTCGATTTCAACGGCAGTCCCGCAAATGGCTTCCTCAATGGCATCAGCGGCGACGGCTCGCTCACCCTCCCGCTGGGGAGCGCCGATTACTCGATCAAGTTTGACGGCAGCAACGCCGGCTTCACCGGCTCGCTTACCATCGGACCCAACGCCAGATTGCAGGTTTCCGCCGACGTGACCGGTTATTCCGGCTCGGACGAGTTTTCCAATGCATCGACCATCACGGTTCAGGCCGGCGGCCAGTACTTCATCGACAACACCGGCGACAATGCCATTTTCAACGGCAGCTGGGTTCTCTCCGGCACCCAGTGGGCCGGCGACGGCGGGGCGCCCGAAGGTACGCTGCGTATCGATGGCACCACCTCCATTTTGGGTTCCGTGACCCTGGGTTCCACGATTTTGCTCGACGTTGGCGCGCCCACCACAATCAGCGGCGCGATTACTGATAGCGGGAGCGGGTACACATTGCTAAAGACAGGCGGCCAGACATTGCTCCTGACCAATACGGGCAACAATTACGGCGGGGGAACGATGGTCGATCAGGGCACTCTGCAATTGGGAGCCAACAATGCTTTGCCTACCTCCGGCACCTTGACCTTGGGTTACAGCGGAGCGAGCGCGGGCGCCCTGGTCGCAGGCGCACCTGGCACCCTCGACCTCAACGGCTTCAATCAAACCGTGGGCGGCCTTGTCAATTCCGGCACCGGCATCAGCGTGATCGGCAACAGCAGCACGGCGTCGAGCGGCACGCTCACCTTCGCCGGATCGCTGGGAGTCTCCAGCACCTTCGGCGGCCTTATTCAAGATATCCTCGCCGCCGGTACGCAGAAGACCGCCCTCAAAGTCGTCAGCGGCAGCCTGGTCCTGACCGGCTCCGATACCTTCAGCGGGCCCACAACCGTCCAGGGTGGCATTATCAACTACCAGAACGGCACCGCCTTTGGCGTCTCCAGCGCCATCACGGTCGAGGTGAACGCTACTGCCCAGGTGCAGGGCGGCATTTCCGGTGGCAGTCAATTGATGCTCATCGCCGGCAACGGAGCTGCAGGCCAGGGTGCCACCGGCGCCCTCGAGAGTGTAAGTGGCACTAACAGCTACCTCGGCGCCATCACCATGACCGCCAATTCCACCATCTCCTCCAATTCCGGCGATCTTATCCTCGATGGAATTATCGGCGACGGCGGCAACGGTTACGAATTGATCACGACCGGCCTCGGGACCATCACGCTCAATGGGGCCGACAGCTTCACCGGCGCCACGATCATCGAGGAAGGCATCGTCGATTACGAAAACGGCGCCGCCTTTGGCACCAGCAGCGCCATTACGGCGGATAACGGCGCGACCGCTCAGGTCCAGGGAGGAATCGTGGGCGGCGGCCTGCCGCTCACCATCGGCGGCGTCGGCGCAGCCGGTTCCACTGGAGCGCTCGAGAGCGTAAGCGGAAATAACAGTTACTCGGGCCCGATCACCCTCGGCGCCAATACCACCATCTCCACGGACACCGGCACGCTGACCCTCAGCGGCAGCATCGGCGATGGCGGCAACGGCTACGCATTGACCACCGCCGGCGCCGGACTCACCAAAATCGCCGGGATCGCCACCTATACCGGATCCACCTCCGTTACAAAGGGCACGCTGGATGTGACCGGCTCCCTCAATGGCTCCTCCAGCGTCACAGTCACCGACGCCGCATTGGAAGGCACCGGCTACATCGCCATGCCTGTCACCATTGGCAATGGAATCAATAGCCCGGACACCGCCATTCTCGAGCCCGGAGCAGTCGGAGCCGTCGGCACATTGACCACCGGCAGCTCTGTCTCCCTCATGGAAGACGCCGATTTCATATTCGATATCAACAGCACCGGCGGAGGCGCCGGCAGCGGAGCCTCCGAGTTGATCGCGGCCGCCGTCAGCCTCAACAGCAGCGCGCAATTCACATTCCAAGACATCGCCTCCGGCGTCGGCACCCTCAACGGCGGCATGGTCATCCCCGTCATCCTCGCCCCGTCCGGCCTGTCGGGCGAATTTGGCGACCTCGCCCAGGGCGCCCAGGTCGATGACGGACCAAATACCTTCTACGCGACCTACACCCCCACTGAATTGACCCTCACCGTCATCCCCGAGCCCGGAACATGGGGCATGCTCCTGGGCGGCCTCGGCATGCTCATCGGCTTCCGCAGGATCCGCCGCCGTTCAGGCGTCTAACTTAGGCTGTTGAAATACGAACCCAACGGGATTGATCCCACGGCGCCATGATCCTGCCAGATGGGCGCTCCGCGCGCTTTGTTGACCGCGACGCGCGGTGGGCAGTTGAACTGCGTCGAATTTCGCTTCGCGAATCGCCAGCCAGCGCTGCCGACCCTAACGGGATTGTGGCCGCGGCCCCATCCACCATCCTTCGAGCGCCTCCGGCGTAGTTTCCGGGCGGGTCGCACCCGACGGTGCGACCCTAACGGGATTCGAACCCGTGTTACCGCCGTGAAAGGGCGGTGTCCTAGGCCACTGGACGATAGGGTCTTTCTGCCTGCGAGAGCCGCGCAATATCCCGGTTCGCCACCCACCGCGCAAGCCCAAATCCCACAGTCCTCGCGCGACCATTCTCCGGGCCGGCCTGCGCCGTCATTTGAGCCCCGATTGCGCCGCATGCTCCTTCTCGGCGATGCCGCTTTCGGTCGCCGCGCCAGCCGGTTGGCCGATGGGTAGCGTAAACGTGAACCGGGAGCCTTTGCCCAGCTCGCTTTCCACCGAAATGTCGCCGCCCAGCAGCGTGAGCAGGCGCTTGCACAGGTAGAGGCCCAGGCCGGTGCCTTCATGCCGCCGGTTGGCCGAGGAATCGACCTGGCGGAACGCCTCGAAGAGCTTCATCACGCTTTCCGGTTTCATGCCGATCCCCGTATCAGCCACGGTCATCCGTAACTCGCCGCCCGCAACCGAGCCGCGAATGGTCACTCCACCGTGCTCGGTAAATTTCAACGCGTTGTTCACCAGGTTGAGCAGGATCTGAAATACCATCCTTCGATCGGAGTAAATGCGCTCGGGAATATCCAGTTTCCGTTCCAGCGAGAGGTTCTTGCGCGCAGCCATCGGCATGACCGTGCGCAGCACCTGCTCGACCACCGATGCAAGCGAGAACCAATCCTTCGATACCTCGGCCTTGCCGGCTTCGATCTTCGATAAGTCGAGCAGGTCATTGATAAGATTCAAAAGATGAGTGCCGGAACTGTGAACCATCTCGAGCTGCGATTTCTGCTTCTCATTGAGCGGCCCGGATTTGCCATCGATGATGAATTCGGTGAAACCAATGATCGAATTGAGCGGCGTCCGCAACTCGTGGCTCATGTTCGCCAGAAATTCGGACTTATGCCGGCTCGCCTCGCGCAGGTCTCCGTTCGCGCGCGCCAGTTCGGCGGAACGTTTCCGCACCCGTTTTTGAAGTTGCGCGTTGCGCTGGCGCAGCCGCCGCATATCCAGCGCGCGGGAGAGCGCCGGCAGGACGACGCTGAGTCTGAAAGGCTTGAGGATGTAATCAAACGCGCCGGCCTGCATCGCCTCGACCGCGGTGCCGATGGTGCCCTCGCCGGTCATGATGATGCCCACCAGCTCCGGCTCGATCTTGCGCGCCTCGCGCAACAAGCTGATTCCATCCATTCCGGGCATCATCAGGTCAGAGAGAATCAAATCGAATTCCTGCTCCCGCAGCGCCGCCAGGCCCGCTTCCGGCGTCGAAAAACCCGCGGTCACATAATTGTGATCCTGCAACGTGTTGCACAGCGCCTTCATCTGGGCCGTTTCGTCATCGACAATCAGCAATCTTGCGGCGGGAGGCATTTGACCCTAACTAGTTTACGCAGATGAGCGCTGATCCGGACTTGCCATCAGCGTCGCGAGCGCCTCGCGCAACTCGCGCAACTTCGGCGGCTTGCTCAGCACTCGGTCCACGTGGGCTGGAGTATCGTTCTCCTCGATCAGGCGCTTGCCCCACCCGGTAAGTAAAATTACAGGCGTCGCGGGGCTCGCGGCCTTCACCGCGGCGGCGACCTTGCGCCCGTCGACGCGCGGCATTCCCAAATCGGTAATGACCACGGCAAACTCCTTGCCCGCCTGCCGCGCCCCGAGAAACGCGGTGATGCCGGCCTCGCCGCCGTCGGCGGCAATGACAAAATGGTTGTCGCCTTCCAGCGCATCGCGCAGCGACCGGATGAGGAGCGGATCGTCATCGACGATGAGTATCCGCAGGCGTTGGGTCAACGTGGATGGATTCGCCGCGCGGCCCGTCATGACCGCGGCGGCATCGGAAACCGGGAACATCAGCGACATGATGGTGCCGCGCCCCGGCGCGCTATCGATATCGATTTCCCCGCCGTGACGTTCGACCATGCCATAAACCATCGCGAGGCCCAGCCCCGTGCCGCGCTCGCCTTTCGTGGTAAAAAATGGATCGAGGCAGCGCCGCCGGATATCTTCGTCCATGCCCACGCCGGTATCCGCCACCGCCGCGCAGACGTAGCGGTGATCCTCGCACGCACTACCGGGCATCGATACCACGCAGGTGCGCATGGTCAGCGTGCCGCCCTTCGGCATGGCATCCAGGGCGTTGAGCACCAGGTTGGTCAGCGCGTCGCGGATCTCGCTCTCGACGCCCATGATCCGCGGAAGGTCGGGCGCGAGATTCGCCTGGAATTCAATGACAATGCCCCGTTCCTGCGGCAAATCCTTCCAACTGGCGCGCGTCAAATCGATGACCTGCCGGACCAGTTTGCTTACATCGACCGACGCGAGCGCCATCTGCGGCTCGCGTTGCCGGTAAAACTCGCGCATCCGCGCCACCGTCGCGGCCACGTCGTCGATCGCCTGCTGGATGGTGCGCAGATACTCGCGCCCGCGCTCGCTGATATTCGGCTCCCTTTCGAGCAGCGACTCGGTGTAGAGGGAGATGGGAGAGATCGCGTTATTGATGTCATGCGCGATGCCGCTGGCCATCTGCCCCAGCGAGCGCAGCCGCTCCTGCTGCATCACCGCCTGCTGCGTGCGATGCGAGTCATCATAAGCCTGCTGCAATGAGTTATAAAGTTGCGTTTGGTGGGCCGCCAGCGCCACGTGCTCGCTCAATTGCCGCAGAAACTCGCACTCGCCGCTGCTGAAGGCGTTTGGTTCGCGCCGCGCGGTGACGAGCACGCCGAACACCATGCTCTCGACCAGCAAGGGCGCCGCCACCAGCGAGCGCAGGCCGCATCGGGAAAGCCTTTGCGGAAACGGAAATTCCGAGCCGTCGATGTCCGGCTCGTAAACCAAATGGCCGCGCACGCAGCGGCCCAGGCCGTTTTGATCGATCTCGATGCGCGCCTGCTCCGCCATGCCGAGCCCCTCCGTAAACATTCTCGAACGGACGCCCACGTTGCTGACGGTGAGCGCGTTTGCTTGCGCGTCATACAGGGAGATGGACGCGAAATCGACCTGCAAGTTGTCCTCGAGGCTGCGGATCACCACCTGGAATATGCTTCGGATATCCAGCCGCTCGCCGATGGCGCGCGTAATCTGGTGCAGCAAATTCCGCCGGCCCAATTGCGCGTGAAGCTTGACCTCGATTTGTTTGCGCTCGGCAATTTCCATCTCGAGCGCCGCCGTGTGCTCCCGCACCTTGGCATCGAGGTTCTCATTCAGTTGCCGCAATTCATCCTGCGCCGCTGTAAGTTCCTGGTTCTTTTGCACCGCCGCCTCATAAGTCGAGAGCAGCAGGTTCAGGATTTGCAGGCGGTCGGATGTGATGAAGAACTTCCTGTTCGCGAAGAATATCTCGACGCCCGTTTGCGGATACTCGCTTGCCCGCAAATCCTGGTTCGCCAGCGTGTAGGCCACGCGCGCGAGCAGGTACTGGTCGTCGTACGGCTTGAAGATGAAACTGTCCGCGCCCGACTCGAGGCCCTTCACCACGTCCGAGGGATCGCTGAGGGAAGTCAGCAGGATGACCGGTATGTTTTTCGTTTTATCGTCGTGCTTGATCGCATGGCACATCTCGTAGCCGTTCATCTCGGGCATCATCACGTCGCTGATGACCAGCATCGGCGCCTGCCGCACGATTGCCGCCAGCGCCTCGCGCCCATTCCGCACCGTGGTAAGCGCGTAGCCGTGCTGCTCGAGGATGATCTTCAGTTTCTCCGCCTGCGTCGGGCTCTCCTCGACAATGAGGATTTCGACGCCTTTCGTGGCAGTTTCCGGTTTCATCGTTTTGTCAAAAGGGTCGCCACCGCCGCGGCGATGCGCTCCGAATCGGCGCTTGCGTCTCCACGCTCGTGCTTCCACTTACAATGACGATCGGCGCCGGGCATGTTCCCATGATTCTGCGCGTCGCCTCGTAACCGTCTATCTTGGGCATGTGGACGTCCATCGTTATGACATCGGGCGATGGGAGCCGCGCGGCCTTGACAGCCTCCTTTCCAATCTCGCGCCACGCCGACAACTCGCTTGTGGCAATGCAGTTACTTCCGTCACCGGGACCACGCGTTCCGGGGCGGAGAGATGCAGCGCGTAACGCCGGTCATCCAGGCAGAACGCGACTAATCGACGGGGGGAATCCATGCAAATCTTCGGCTCGGCGCGCGGCGATGGCGCTCGGTGACAGTGGGCGTGAGAAAACGAACGTGGAAACGCGGCTCTTCATCCATCAACCTGCTTTCGCCCAACGCTCGCTTTGTGAAGGTCGCTCACGAACCGATAGAATAATCAAATGTACTAGCTTTTAGCAATACGTAGAACTACGGTAAATTAACAAGCGACGCCTCCTCTCTGTTTGCTTACTCTCGCTTATGCCCTCTTTGCCAATGCCGGAATTTTCGATTCCGCATTCCGCGTTTTTCACTCATTCTCGGAAGCCCCGCGTGTGAAGCGTTACCAAATCCTTATCTTGATCGCCGTGGCCATTCTGGACTTGGCCGTAATCTATTGGTTCTTCTTTCGTCCCTCGCCGCAGGAGTCCACGCCCGCCACACCTGCAACCCCGCCGCCGGTCCTGCAGTTCAGGTCGACATCCTTTGGCACCCCGGCTCCCGCGGGCGCCGCCTCGCCCATCGAATCCGGTTCGCCTTGAGCCCTCCTCAATTCCTGCACCGGGGCCGGTTCCGGCAAGATTCCCCTTGCGGGCGCGGCAAAACTGACCTAGATGGCTGCTTGCGTACCGAATGTTGGGACGCTCGTCACCGCGCTCCGCCGGCGCGGCGATGAAATGGAGTGGTGTGCGCCGGGAATACCGGGGCGCATCGAGGCGGAAAAACCTGAACGCAGAAGAAACCGGCTGCCTCCGTTGACTCCGGCGGGCGCGGCGCAAAAGACCACCGTTTATCCAAACACACCAGATTCGAGTTGATGGCCGTATCCGGGCGCGCGAGGTGCGCGTCATCCTGGGGGCCACAAATGAGCAGCTTGGAGTGATGAAGCTGCCGGATGCATTGCGGAAGGCACAGAGCTTGGGCCTGAATCTCGTGGAGGTGGCGCCAAATGCGGTACCGCCTGTTTGCCGCATCGTGGATTTCGGCAAATACCGCTACGAGCTTTCCAAGCAGGACAAGGAAAAGAAAAACGCGGCGGGCAAACTCAAGGAGATCAAGTTCCGCGTCAACATCGACGACCACGACTACCAGACAAAGGTCCGGCGCTCGGAGGAATTTCTCGACAAGGGTTACAAACTGAAGATTCACCTCCAGTTCCGCGGGCGTGAAATGGCGCACCAGGAACTCGGCATGGCGCTGATGACACGGGTGAAAAGCGACCTCGCCGGCATGGCCCACGTCGAAATGGAACCGAAGCTGGTCGGCAAGAGCATCAGCATGACGCTCGCGCCGCTCCCCGCGATAAAGCGCAAACGGCGCTTCCTGCCGATGGAAGAACACGAGCTGCTGGCGCAAGAGGACGAGTAGGAGGGCGGATCGTCGATTGGCGTTTCGCGGAGCAACACAACCGGACGCAAGGCCGTTGAAGACCAAACTCGTCCTCTTCGATATCGATCAGACGATTTTGCATTCCGGCGGCGCGGGCGAGAAGGCGCTCATCCTCGCCTTGCGCGACCGGTTCGGCAGGCAGGATGACCTCGTCAACATCGAGATCGCGGGCAAGACCGATGTCTGGATCGCCCATCGCATTTTCGAGGCGCACGGCATCGAGCCGGGCGAGGAAAATGTCCGCAAGCTCCTCGACAGCTACCTGCACTTCCTCGAGGCCGGAACTGGCGCGCACCCACGGGCGGCTGCTGCCGGGGTTTCCCGCCATCCTTCACGCGCTTGCGCGCCGGCCCCATGTGGCGATGGGCCTGCTCACCGGCAACCTGCGCCGCGGGGCGGAACTGAAGCTCGGGCGCTACGGCGTCCTCGAGCTTTTCTCCTTCGGCGCCTTTGCCGACGATTCCCACGACCGCAACAAACTCGGCGCTTTCGCACGCGACCGTGCCCGCGAGGCCCACGGCGCGGAATTTCACGCGCGCGACATCCATATCATCGGTGATACTCCGCACGACGTGAATTGCGCGAAGGCCATCGGCGCGGTCGCGGTCGGCGTGGCCACGGGAAGGTATTCCAGGGAGCAGCTCGAGAAGGCCGGCGCGGATTTTGTGTTCGACGACCTGGCCGACGTTGATGGCGTGATCCGGAGATTGGGACTCGACGACTGACCGCGCGCGCCTCAACGGCCAAAGCGACGGGCCGGGGTGGGCGCCGGGGCTTTGGCCGTTCTGTGGTAACGGTTCCCTCAGGCCAGGATCGTGCTGCTGTCGGAGATTTTGATCACGCGGCCCTCCGGGTCGCGAAAATTTGTATATGGTCCCACGTTCGTGACGATGATGCCGCGCTTGCGCAGCTCGTTGAGAATCGGCTCGCGATTCTTGAGTGAGAGGTAGAGGTGAAAATAGCTCATCATCTCCCCGCACTCGGACCGGCGCAGGCAGAGCGGCACGCCGCCGATCCGCATCTCGCAATAGCGGTCCGGGCGCTCGCTGACCACCTCGGCGTTTAAAATTTCGACGTAAAAATCGCGCATTTCCTTCCAGCGGTTGGTGAAAATGGTGACTGAGTAGCAGGTCGTGCCATCGCCCGGGGCATCGTGCTCCGGCGAATGGTCAACCTGCGAGGGAGGGGTGGGAAACTCAGTGACTCTCATGTTGAGAATTCCTTTTAGCAGTTTGCGTGCACAGTTATGGAATTTATGGTATTTCCTTGCTCCGGCCCCTTGCGACGGATCCCGTTCTCCCGGCCCAAAATACGTACATCTACGGACGTAAAACACCTTTGAAATGCCTCTTCGGGACTGGATTTTGGCCTCATTTTGAGCCCATTCTCGCCCCGAATGACCCTCACTATCCCGGATGGCAATTTCTCCGCTTATATTTTCGATTGCGATGGCACGCTGGGCGACACCATGCCGCTCCATTACGCGGCCTGGACCGCCGCGCTCAAGCCGCGAAATTGCGACTTTTCCGAGGCGCTTTTCTACGAATTGGGCGGCACACCCACCGAGCACATCGTGGAAATCCTCAACCAGCGCCAGGGCTGCCAGATGCCCGTAAAGGAGACGGCCCACGAAAAGGAGGAGATTTACCTCAAGGGCATCGCGACGATTACCCCCATCGAGCCCGTGGTGGCGATCGTGAAGCAGATGCACGGCAGGCTGCCGATGGCGGTCGCCTCGGGCGGTCACAGGCGCATCGTCACGCGGACCCTGGAGCAACTGGGAATTCTCGATCTCTTCGATGCCATCATCTCCTCGGAAGATTACGCCCGGGGCAAACCGTATCCCGACCCGTTTCTCACTGCCGCGCGGCGCCTGGGTGTCGCGCCGGAGAAATGCCTGGTGTTTGAGGACTCAAAAACGGGAATCCGGGCGGCCGAAGCCGCCGGCATGAAATGGGTCCTCGTTCCCCCGCCTGCGCGCCACCCCGCCACTTAGTTTTCGCCTGTCGGCTGATTGACGCGGGCTATTGCCTCAATGGTGCGGCCCATGGCATTTCGTGAACACGAACAGCAGCCCGATCACCACGATGGGAATCATCGCGGAGAAAACGGTCAGGCGGGCGCCGTGCCAGCGGGCGGACCAGACGCGCGGAACGCGCAGGTGGTTGGAACGTCCGGTCAATTTCACCAATGAGGTGTCCTCGAGCATCGCCTTCATTTCCTTGGCGGTCTGGATGCGCTTGGCCGGATCGCGCTCCATCGCGTGGAGGATCAGCTCCTCGACCTCGGGCGGAACTTTCGGGTTCACCAGCCGGGGCGCCTTCGGGTCGCCCGTGACGCGGGCGTTCATTACCATGAAAGGATTGTCGGCCTCGAACGGCAGGGCGCCGGTCACCATTTCGTAGAGCATGGCGCCCAGGGAATAAATGTCCGTGCGGGCGTCGCCGCGTTTCCCCTTCACCTGCTCGGGGGCCATGTAATCGGGCGTGCCCATGGCGGGGGTGAACCCGACAAAGGTCAGCCGGCGCATGTCGGATGCGCGGGCGATGCCAAAGTCCATGATCCGCAGCGAGCCATCCTTGCAGATCATGATGTTCGGCGGCTTGAGGTCGCGGTGGACCACTCCCTTCTCGTGCATATGCGAGAGCGCATCGGCGATGCGGGCGGCGATTTGCAGCGCGTCGTCGATCGGGATCGGCTTCACCTCGTTGAGCACCTGCGCCAGTGTCTTGCCCTCGAGCAGCTCCATGACGATATAGGGGCGGCTTTGATGTTCCGGCGGCAGGTAAAACTTCAGGATGTTCGGGTGATTGAGCCGCTGGCCGATGCCCGCCTCGCGCTCGAACCGCGAGAAGAAACCGATGTCGGACTCGTACTGCATGTGCGGGATCTTGAGGGCGACGGTGTGATTGTCCTTGAGATCGAATGCCTTGTAGATGGTGGCCATGCCGCTGCGGCTGATCTTTGAATCGATGCGGTAACGGTCGTCTATCACCTGCCCGACCGTGAGTTCGTTTTGGTCCTGAACTTCGGGCGCCCGGCCGGCCGCGGTGAGGATCGAGAGCGGCTTCTCCTTGCGCAGCGGCGTGACCCGGTCCACGTGGATCAATTGCGCGGTCAGGTTGTCATCGGTGCCGCGGCGCTCGGCGAGGTTGATCAGGTAGGGGCAAATCTCGTCGAGGTTCAGGCGGTCGACCCCCTCGCAGATTTCGCCGTCGTTCATGAAGCAGTAGAGGCCGTCGGTGCATTGCAGGTAGCGGTCGTGCTGCATGGCCGTGACGCGCTTGTAATCGAACCGGACGATTGGCTCGGCGCCCACGCTGCGGGTCAGCATCGAGCGCAGATGGCTGGCGCGCGCCTCCATTTCCGTCATCAGGCGCAGCTTGAGCTGGAGGCCGGTCATCGAGTGGTCGTGGGTCAGTTTTTTGATTTCCTCCTGGCGCACGAGGTAAAGCCGGCTGTCGCCGACGTGCCCCACGTGGACGTCGCGGCCCTTGAAAATGCAGACGTTCATGGTGGTGGCCATGCGCGTCGCCTTGCTGTCGTTCGCCCGCGAATCATACAGGGCCATGTTCGCCGCGAGAAATACCTCGCGCAGGATCGCCTTCGCGGGCATGTCCGGGTGGCACTCCTGGAACTTGTGGATCGAGGTCTCGACCGCCAGCTTGCTGGCGATATCGCCCCTGCCATGGCCACCCACCCCGTCGGCCACGATGGCAATGGCGCCGCGGGTCTGGCGTTCATCCGTGTCCTCGGGCTCCCAAAAACCGGCGTAATCCTCGTTCTTCGGCCGGACCGGCCCCTTGGAGGAAAGGGTGAATACTTTGAGTTCCATGAAAAGGATGGCTGATTGCCCCGCCCGCATCGACTCGACAGGCCCGGGGGGCGCGGCGGGGAAGTGATCTCAGATTGCCGATATTGAGGAAAGAACGAAGTGCGGCTGGCGAGGGTGCGGTCACAAGGGAGCGCCGCCGCCTTCGCAACGGCCATTGTTCAGCGCGCCGCCGCTGGTTACGATGGGGGCTTGCGTCAGCCACTCTCTTTTCCGAATCCAGCCTGCCGCGCGCGACCCGCGACGCTCGCCCTCCTCGCCGCGTCGGCGCTGCTTTGCTCCTGCTCCTCGATTCCCGAATGGTCCGCCGACTCGAGCCCGCCGCCGCTGCCCGCCACGCAGCCGTTTGACAAGGCCGCGGGCGGCAACCAGGTGCTCTCGGTCAACGTTCGCATGGCGGACGGCGAAGTGCTGCCCTTCCTGGTCGATACGGGAGCGCCGTTCACCACGCTGGACAAATCGCTCGAGCCAAAGCTGGGCAAACGGCTCGGCGCCGAGGGCGAGGATTATTCCTGGTACGGGAAGGTATCGGCCAGCGTCTACGAGGCGCCGCAGCTCTACCTGGGGGATACGCCGTTGCGGCTGGAGCGGCGCGTCCTGACCGATGACCTGCGCAAGCTGGCGTCGCTGGGCCAGCCGGTGATGGGAATCCTCGGACTCGATTGCCTGCGGCACTATTGCATCCAGTTGGATTTCGATGCCGGCACGATCCAGTTCCTCGAGCCCGCCCAGCTCGATCCCGGCAGCCTGGGAACGGCCTATCCCATTTCCTTCTCGGAGGACGCGGCCACGATCTCCGGCGGCATCCTGGACCTTGGCAAAACCCGGCTCAAGATCGATACCGGCTGTACTTGCGACGCGGTCCTGGCGCCGAGGCTGGCCCAGGCGGCGCTGCGCGAGCAGCAATCCGAGCCGGACATCGAAGCGGCGTCGAAGACCGCCGCGGGGAGGCCGGTGCGCCAATACATCTTTCAGCAGGCCGTTTTCGACGGCCAACTCTATCGCAATTTTTACCTCAACGAGTCCCGCGTCGACAACCTGCTCGGCCTGCGGTTCATGGCGCGGCACCTCGTCACGCTCGATTTTCCAGGGCGCACTCTCTACCTGCGGCGCCGCGACCCGCTCGCCGGCAGCGATGCGCTGCCATTGGGCCCGGCGAATTTCTTCGGGGACCTGATGGAAGCGAGGGATTTCTTCGCGAGCCTGAAAGAGCAGGACCGCCTGCCGGGCATCGCGAAGAACGATCATGGGAGCGTCTCGGCGTCAGTCGACCTGTCGGACAAGGCCAGGCTGGGAACTTATCCGCTCTCCTGGACCTTCTATGCGACAAAGGAGGGCGATCCCTCGATCTATCACTACACCCTGGTGCGGCCCTCGAGCCAGGCGCCGTGGCAGCTCGGACAAGCCTGGCGCACCGATTCGCACGGCCGCCTCCTGGAACAATACCCGGTCCGGTAAAAAACAGGGGTGAATCGGGATCTGATCGTCGCCGCGCCGCAGCCGGCGCCCTAGCCCGCCGGCAGGCCGAACGCTCTCGGCGGGCATGGGTTTCGCGTCCACCTGGGCGGCGAACGCCGGATCGACGTTGCCCGGGCTTATGGCTACAAAGACGGCAGTGCCATCACCCAAATCCTCAAACGCCTGCAAGCCGAGGCCGCAACCAAGCCCGCCCTCGCCGCTCGTATGTCCCCCCTCGAAAGCGAAATCAACTATTTTTTGTCAAGTGTCAAGAGTTGACCCCTATCCCCGTCAAAATACGGCCCTCAAAAGCTCTCCCCATCAATGCGTCCGTCCAAAAATCGAATTATTTTGGACAGCAGTGTCCCGAAGGCAAATTGGGGTCAACTCTTGACACTTGACAAAATGAAAGCCCCCGGTTTAGAACCCCGCCATGGCCAGACCGCTTCGCGTCGAGTTTCCCGGCGCTCTCTACCATGTCACCGCGCGCGGGAACGAGCGGCGCGCGGTGTTTCGCGACGACGAGGACCGCCGCATGTTGCTGGCCACGCTGGCGCAAGCCTGCGAGGATTTCGGCCTGCGCATCCATGGCTACTGCCTGATGCCCAACCACTACCACCTGCTCGTCGAGACCCCGAGGGGCAACCTCAGCCGGGCCGTCGGCTGGCTTCAGACCACTTACACCATCCGCTTCAACCGCCGCCACAGGCGCAGCGGCCATCTCTTCCAGGGCCGATTCAAGGCGCAGGTCATCGGCGCCGAGGACTACGCGCGCCAGTTGCTCTGCTACGTCCACCTCAACCCCGTGCGGCCCAGGGACAAAAACGCGCTGGTGCCGGCGGATCGGCGGGCCGCGCTTGGCCAATGGCGCTGGAGCAGCCATCTGGCCTACCTGGGCCGGGTGCCCGCGCCGCCGTGGCTTTGCACCGACTGGCTGGCATTCTTCGGCAGAACCGGCCCGCAGGCCCGGCGAGCCTACGAGCAACTGATTGGCGAGGCATTCGGCAGGCGGGTCGAAAGCCCGTGGGATCAATTGCGAGGGGGCCTGGCGCTGGGCAACGCCGCATTGCAGAAGCGCGTCGATAGCCTGTTGCGCAAAAAAAAAGGCCCGGACGAACTGCGATGGCTCGCCCGGGCCGAGCAGCGAGCTGATCGCCGCAGCGCCGCAGCCGGCGCCCTGGCCCGCCGGCAGCCCGAGCGCTCCTGGCAGGTATGGGTTCGCGTCCACCTGGGCGGCGAACGCCGGATCGACGTCGCCCGGGCTTACGGCTACAAGGACGGCAGTGCCGTCACCCAAATCCTCAAACGCCTGCAAGCGGAGGCGGCATCCAAGCCCGCCCTTGCCGCGCGAATGTCCCGGCTCGAAAGCGAAATCGACCACGTTTTGTCAAGTGTCAAGAGTTGACCCCATCGGTTAAAAAACAGAGGGCCGCACCCTTGCGGGTGCGGCCCCATGCTTGATTCTCGGTGGACCGAGGCGGACCGCTTATGCGGCGGCTGCCCCTTGCACAAAGATGGGCTTCTCGTTCTTCTTACTTCGCATCACCAGGTATATGGCGCCCCAGATGCCCCAGACCACGGCCACGCCAAACGCTATGTAGGATTCGTGCCAACTCATGCCGGCGATGCTAAACGGCCCTACTAGATAATAGAGCAGGACCAGGAAGTTCGCCAGGAATCCGAGGACGGGCACCACCATGTGCTTGAACCCATTGAACATGTGATGCTCGCGGAATGCGACGATCGTCACGAAGCAGGTCGTCATGTAGAGCAGGTTCATTCCAAACGTGCTGATGAGCGACACGGTGAGGAAGGAATTCGGTATCCATCCATAGACCGCCGGGCTGAAGATCCCGAAGCTGTACCAGAAGTTATGCTTGTCCAGCGCCGCCGGAGGCGACCCCCACGCGGCGAGGTAGGTCGTCACGGTGATCCAGCCGATGATGATCGAGAGGAAGCAGAGCACCCAAATGGAACGGTGCGGCGTGAGCTTCTTGGGATGGAGCAGGCCAAACCCGGAACTGACTTCCTCATCCCGGCCCATGGCGTAGGTGATGCGGGCGCCAGTGTTCAGGCAGGCAAGGGTTGTCCCGATGAGCGCGATAAACACGGTGGCCGCTTCAATCAGCATGAAGGCCCTTCCGGCCGCAAAGCTGCCGAAGAGCCAGGTGCCGGTGATGACCATCATGTCGCCAATGGGCGCGCTCGAGGCGCCGGCGCTCGTGAGCGGGTAGCCGCTGTTCAGGAAGTAATTCGAGGCGAAATACTCGAACAGATAGCAGAACCCGCCCTGGATCGTGAGTGCGATGAGAACGGCCCACGGGATGTGCTTCTTGGGATTCTTGGCCTCTTCACCGAGCGAGGTGATGGACTCGAATCCGCAGAGGCACAGGATGGCGATACCCGCCTGGATGATGATTGGAGCGAAGCCATGCGGAGTAACCACGGAGGTGGCACTGTCATGGAAGAGGAATTGCGGGTTGCCGTTGGCATCCTTCACGATTCCCTGGGTATAATCGAGGGTGAAGGGCGCGCCCTTTTTAATTGCGGCGTCGTCAACCGCCCCCGTCGTCGTGGCATTGCCTTTGGCGTCAGCGGGCACGGGAACGCCGTTGGGATCCTGGGCGTCCTGCATCTGGTATATCGGCGTTTTATCGGGATTAAACGTCGGTTTGCCATTGGCATCGAGCACCGGCACCGGCTTGTTATTGGCGTCCAATACCGGGGTCTGGGCCACCTGATAATTGACCGCCATCCCGTTCGAGAGGTGGAAGCCGACCGATCCTTGCGGGTGCCCGGAGCGATAAGCGATGGCAATGATCGAGAAGACCACCAGCGCGCAGATCTGGATCACGTTCCCAATGAGGTTCGTGACCGTGCTCCCATTGACGCCCTGGTAGGCGATAAAGGAAACCGCGAGCGCGAAAACCACGCAGAACATGTACATGAATATCGGGCTGTTGTAGATGCTGCTGAAGGTATTCGGAAACAAGTAACCCATCAGGTACCCGGCAAGCATCGCGGTGACCCCCACCATTACTCCTGGATACACCCAGTAGTACAAGTGGCTGTTCCAGCCGGTGAAGAACTTCACCAGGCGGGCCCATTTCATACTCTTCGTCTTGGACAGAAACGCCTGCTCGGCGAATAAGTACGAAGAACCCGCGCCAGGATATAGCTTGGATAGTTCGGAATAGCATACTGCTGTGGCATAGCAAAGCAGCAAGGCCATCAGGAAGCCAAACCACATTGTGGACCCGGCCCAGGGTGCGCCGTAGAGCGCCTGTTCCTGAAAGGTGAGCCATAAGAACGCGCCTGGCGCGATGAGCGCCATGCCGTTGACGGTAAGACCTGTCAGCCCCAAGGTGGGCTGCATGCCTGTTTTTGGTTCTTCGGTCATATAATATTTCTAAGGATTTTGTTCGGTTGGTTGAGGGTCAGGGCCATTCCCGCGAGCCTGCGGGTACGTGTGGATATTCCCGCGAGCCCGCGGGAACGACGTAGAGACACCTGACCTGTGAGTACAGGTTGTGGATTATTGGACATACAGCATGTGTTTATTGTGGGTTCAGAATAAGCCGTGAGGCTCGCCGCCCTTAGCAACCGCTATGCCAAACGGTTCAAAAAGCCCCGCCTACAGGGAAGGCGTGCGAGATCCAGCGGTCCTTTCTGCTAACAAAACGCCAAAGCCCGGGGAGTATGGCTTTTTTAAGACACATTGCCGTTTTGTAACGTTCTTTTGCCTGAATTTCCGGCATTCAGCCCATTGCCCCCGGGCAAAATGCCCAGTCTGGATGGCCAATTGCGCGGCTCTCGCGGGCTGGAACCGCGCCCTGGAACCGGGCTTTTTGCCGTCTCGCAAATTTCCCCGACGAATTTTGATGAAATGCGCTTCCCATTTGCGGAACGGTCCACTAAGAAAAGCGCCGCCGCCGAAATATCGGCCCCAAACCTTCGTTTCATGGCGGCAAAAAGCATCGCGAGATCCCCCCGTCGACGCCGGTGCTCCTCCTTTTTTTTGAGTACATCCATGCCTACCGCCCGTGACCGCGCCCCGAAACCAGCCCCTGTCGCAGCAAAACCGTTCGGCAAGATGCCGGATGGCAGCCGCATCCATCTCTACACCCTGGCCAACCGCAACGGCGTCCAGGTCCGCATCGCCGACTACGGCGCCACCGTCGTAAGCCTGCACACGCCGGACCGGGACGGACGCGTGGGGGACGTGGTGCTCGGGTTCAGCAGCATCGAGCCTTACTTTGACAAGAGCCCCTACTTTGGCGCGATCCTGGGCCGCTACGGCAACCGGATCGGCAAGGCGCGCTTTACGCTGGACGGCAAGACCTACCGGCTGGCGAAAAACAGCGGGCCCAACTCCCTCCACGGCGGCCTGAAGGGTTTCAACAAGCGGCTTTGGAGCGCCGAGGTGCGCGGACCCAACTGCGTGCGCTTCTCGCGGCTGAGCCCGGACGGCGAGGAGGGTTACCCCGGCAACCTGAAGGTCGCGGTGACCTACACGCTCAATGAGCGCAACGAGTTGCGCCTGAACTTTACCGCGCAGACCGACAAGCCAACCGTCCTGAACCTGGGCAATCACTCGTTCTTCAATCTGGCCGGCGCCGGCAACGGGAGCATCCTGGGACACGAGATCAAAATCCACGCGAGCCGCTACAATCCCGTGGATAAGAATATCCTGGTGACCGGCGAGACCAGGGATGTGGCCGGCACGCCGATGGACTTGCGCGAATGGACGACGCTGGGCGCGAACATCCAGGCGGTGGGCGGCGATCCGGTCGGCTACGACCATAATTTTGTCCTGGACCGCTGGCCGGTGAGCCGGCCGGCCCTCGCGGTGGAAGTCCGGGAACCGAAAAGCGGGCGGGTGATGAATGTCTACACCGACCAGCCGGGCGTGCAGCTTTACACGAGCAATTTCCTGGATGGAACCATCCGGGGCAAGGGAGGCAAGGTCTATCGCCAGCACGACGCGTTTTGCGTCGAGACCCAGCATTTCCCCGATTCGCCGAACCATCCCGAATTCCCGACAACGGTGCTGCGTCCGGGGGAGATGTTTAGGAGTACGACGGTGTTTAGGTTTGGGGTGCGGTAGGTGGAATTGGCCGGACGGAATGGAGGGGATTGCTGATTGCTGATGTGAGATTGCTGATTGGCAGAGTGCAATTTACATGCAGCAGGACGGCTTTGGGCCGGATTTTCAATCCTTCCCCAATGCCGCCTCCGGCGGCCAAATTCAATCAATCAGCAATCTCAGATCAGCAATCAGCAATTCCGTTCACTTCACATTCAGGGTGCCGCGCATGCCGGCCAGGGCGTGGCCGGGGAAGGAGCAGATGTAATCGTAGGTGCCGGCGGCGGGGGCGACGAAGGTGATGGTGTCGGATTCGCCGGGACCGAGGAGCTTGGTGGCGGCAATGACCTGGCCGGAGAGCTCGGGCGGCAGGTAGCCGGTATCCTGGTGGGTCAACGCGGCGGCAGCGAATGCGTTGACGTTGGTGCCGGCCTTGAGCAGGACAAAGTTGTGGGCCATGGCAACCTTTGGCAACTTGCCGACATTGGTGAGGGTGATGGTGATTTTTTCGCCGGGCGAGGCATCGATGCTGGTGACATCGAACTTCATCTGGTCGGTGGCCTGAATCTGGATGGTCTTTGCGTCGTCCGCGTGCGCGGCGGCGGGCGCGAGGGAAAAGGCGGCAGCAAGGGCGAGGGCGGCGGCGACAGCTTTGTTCATGGAGAAATGGAGTGGAACCGCAATCGAAACAGAAAGGAGGGCTTGGGGCGCAAGCAATAAATCACAGGCGGCCCGCGAGAAGCGTCGATTCACGAGAGGCTCCCGGGCCGTTGCACCCCGTGGTTTGGCTATCCAAAGGCCGCCGGCTGCGCCATAGTTGCGGCCAGCCATGAAAATTCCATTGATCGCGACCCTCCTGACCATGGCGGCCCTGGCCGCTGCCCGCGCGGACAATAACAACAGCGGCGCCGCGGCGCTGGTGCCCAACAACCACGGCGGCTACAACACTGTAACGCCCAGCGCGCTTCCCGAAACCGTTCCCATCTTCTCCTCCAGCCCCGGCGCCACGGCGCTGGTCCCGAACAATCACGGCAGCTACAACACGGTGCTGCCGAGCGCCCACGGCGAGGCCATTCCCTTCTTCGGCAGCCACGGGTACGCGGCGCACGTCATGGCGCACGCGCACGACAAGCCGAATTTCATCCTGGTGCCGTTTATCGAGGACATGGGCCATGGGCAAAAAGTGACCGTTTACAAAAAGGTCTTCTTCGCCACGCCGGAGGAAGCCGAGGCGGCAAAGGAGAAACTGTAAGGGCTGGGATGAAGGCACGGCGCACGGCGGTGTGATCGTTCATCCGACGGTCGCGGGGCCGATTTTCGAAATTCCGCTTGGCCCCACCCCGGCCCGGATGTTTTCTTGTGGCCCCGATGGAGACAAAAATCGAATCCCTCGGTGCAGCGAGATTTCGTTCCCCCCTCCACCATATCGGATCATCCAGCGCAAAGTTCCGCACGGACGCGGACCGGGTGCTGATGGATGATACATTTTCCGACGCCACGACGCTGAGCGATCCCGGAGGCAAAACGTGCTTCGAGGTGGCGGGGCCGCGGGAGAATATCTTCTTCGATCCCTCGCACACGACGGCGGGCATCGTCACCTGCGGCGGGCTTTGCCCGGGCCTGAACGACGTGATTCGCGGGCTGGTGATGGAGTTGAGCCACCGCTACGGCGTCAGCCGGATATACGGGTTCCGCTACGGGTTCGAAGGGCTGATCCCGCGCTACGGGCATACGCCGTGGCCGTTGAAGCCGGATGCGATGGACGCGATCCACGCGTTTGGCGGGACGATTCTCGGCACCTCGCGCGGGCAGCAGGACATCGGCGAGATGATCAGTTTCCTGGAGGAGATGGAGGTGAATCTGCTGTTTGTGATCGGCGGCGACGGCAGCCTGCGGTGCGCGAACGAGATCAGCATCCAGATGAGGAAACTGGGACAGGCCAAGAGCGTGATCGGCATCCCGAAGACGATCGACAACGACATCATGTGCCTGGACAAGAGCTTCGGGTTCGAGACGGCGTTTGCGGAGGCGGTCAAGGCGGTGTCGTGCGCGCACATCGAGGCGAACGGGTCGCGCAACGGCATTGGACTGGTGAAATTGATGGGGCGCGACTCGGGGTTCATCGCCTGCTTTGCGGCGCTGGCGGGAAACGTGGTCAATTACGTGCTGATCCCGGAAGTGCGCTTCGACCTGGAGGGGCCGCGCGGATTCCTGGAATCGCTCTACTACCGGGTATCGCGGCGCAAGCACGCGGTGATCGTGGTGGCGGAGGGGGCGGGGCAGCATTTGTTCGATGGAAGCAAAATCGGCACCGATGCCTCGGGCAACCGGAGGCTCGGGGATGTCGGGATGCATTTGAAGGAGCGGATCACGGCCTTCTTCAAGGAGCGCCGGATGGAGTGCAACGTGAAGTACATCGATCCGAGTTACATCATCCGCAGCGTGCCGGCGTCGCCGCAGGACAATGTGTATTGCTCGCGGCTGGCGCAAAACGCGGTTCACGCGGCGATGGCCGGCAAGACGGGGATGCTGGTGGGGCGGTGGCACGGGACATTCATCCACCTGCCGCTCGATGTGGTGACGCAAGGCCGGCGCAAGGTGGACCCGGCGGGCGAGCTGTGGCACTCGGTGGTGGAAAACACGGGGCAGCCTGCGGAACTGTTTTGATTTCGGAATGCGGATTTCGGATTTCGGAATTTCTTGTGAACGAAAAGAGCCCGCACCGGCAAATCGGTGCGGGCTCTTTCGTTGAACTTGTGCTATCGCGGCGTCAAGGAGTGGCGATGCCGCCGACGAGGCCGTGGGTCTCGCCCAGCAGTCCGGCAGTGAAGTACCAATGGTTGGTGTCTTCCTTCAGGTCGGCGCCCTGGTCTGCGATGTAGTCCTTTATCGACTCCCGGACCGAGGCGAATCGCAGGCCCCAAAGGCCATCGATGGTCAGCGGATCGCTGTCCTTATCCTTCAGGACGACGCCTAGATTCTCATAACCTTTGTCCGGCTTTTCCGGATAAATGCCGAACGCGTGAATGGTCCCGTCGCCATGGCTGGCAACGAAGATCACCAGCGGCGCGGAGCCGAAACCGGGCATCTTATGATGGGCGACGGAAATGCCCCAAGGCGAGTTCAGTCCCGCGCCCGCGGGCAATTCCGCGATAAAGCTCCCGTCGGTCCTGAATATGGCCACGCGGCCGGTGCCGGCACCGGGGATGTCATTGAGCGGATTTATGGTCGTGTTGTGAATGGCATAGGTCACCAGCAGCAGGTGCCGAATGGAATCTTTCGCGTCGCTCGGGGTGGCCTTTCCGTAAAAATCGAGCGTATGGACATTGAACGGCGAATAGGCCTCGCCGACCGGGAGACCTCCCGGCAGATCGGGATCGACAAAGGCGGTGCCGGAGAGCGCGACCTGCTGCCACTGGTTATTGACCTGGAGCACCTGGCCCTGGGCGAAGTCCGCCACGAAGAGCGAATGGTGGAGGTTTGAGAGGTCTTCCGCGGTGCCAGTCCAGGAGAGGCAGCCGCCGGTGAACCCGGTGCTGGCCACATAAGTGCCGGTCAAGGCGATGCTGGTGCCCGTAACGGCAGAACCCGGGTCCACCGTGTTGTTGTAGCCGGCCAGGACTCCATCCTCGGTGACATAGATGAAATTGGAATCCGCGGTCGTGGGGCCCGAGGTGATGGGAAAGTCATCCGGGGGCTCCGACAGAAGGGAGATTTGATTGTCAATGACTCCGGTGGGCGCGCCACTGGTGCCGGTGACAAATGGGATGCTGATCACGTGGAACGTGCCGGTAAAGTCGATCAAGCCGCCTGTGGGGCTATATAAGGTCGAGACGCCGGTGGCATCCTGGGAGACGTGGAGGTTGCCCTCGATTCCCGTGACGACGCCCCAAGGATCGATGCAGACGGGATCGGTCTGCGCGGCGACACCGGGGATATCGGAGTCGAGATTGTAGGTGGTATAAGCTGCCGGAGGCGGCGGTTTGGCAATGGCCGCGCCGGCGGCCAGTGTGAGGATTGCAGCAACGCGCCAGGGGGCGGGGATGCGGTTTAGCAGGGAGTGGGTTTTCATGTGGATTCGTTTCGAGACCCGGCGTGGGAGAGATTGAAGCCGGCGATGCCCTGTCCAGCGGGAACAGGCCACGCCACTCCGTTCAGCCGCTCCGTTCGTTTGAACGGAAATTCCGATCGGCTGGACCTCCCTGTCGGCGGGATGGCGGGTAGACCATAATTTGATTTGCAGCAACTGGCGGACCGAACAGCTATCCACCAAGGAGATTTTATACTATTCCGTTCAGCGGATTTTGCAAGCTGAACAAACAAACATTCACTGATTGTTACTTCGTAAACTGAACCCCGGAAGGACGTGCCGATCCCGACTAGCTTCCCGGCGTGTAGCTTACGCTCAAAAGTTGCGCCTCGCGCAAGGCGGCTTCGGCCTCAGCGGGACGATGTAACTCGTTGAGGATCGAGGCGAAAATTTTATATTCGTGGGGCTGGAAGGGGCTGCGTTCGATGGCCTGGGCCTGGGCTTCGAGCGCCTCGGGGAGCTTGTCGGCCCGCAGGGCGGCGCGGGCGATGTCCTCGAACGGGGCGGGGTTGTGGATGTCGAGCGTGGCGGCGTCGCGGGAGAGGGCGATGCCGCCGGAGTAATCGCCGGAGGAGGAGAGGAGCTCGCCGAGCATGAGATGGGAGTCGTAATGCCACCAGTGGGCGGCGGCGTATTGGCGTACGGCGGGGAGCGCGGCGGAGGCGTCTTTGGTGATCCAGAGAATCTGCGCGCGGTAATAAATGAGGTCCCAGGTCGAGGGGTAGCGCTCGAGGGCGCCGTCGAGGATGGCGAGGGCGGCGTCGGGATGATGCTGGTTGTACTGGATGTGGGCGAGGTTGAGCGCGGCGGTCCAGGTGCTGGGGACATGGGCGGCGATTTCCGATTCCGCGCCGGGTGAGAAATTGAGCAGGGCGCTGGCTTCCTTCGTGCGGCCCTGGTTGACGAGGTTGATGCCGAGGTTGATGCGGGCGGAGGCGTAACCGGGGAAGCGACGGAGGGCATCGCGCAGGATGGCCTCGGATTGTTTGTAGTCGCCGCGGTCTGAGTAAAGCTTGGCGAGGGTGAGGCTGGCGCGGTCGCTCGAGCCGCCGGCAGCGATGGTCTGCCTGAAGAAGGTTTCCGGGTCGGCCCAATCTGCCGCGCGATAAGCGGTGCGGATGCCGAGGGCGAGGACTGCCACGGGGATGGCGGCGGCGAGCCAGCGCAAACGCGGCGCAGGCAGGGCGCAGGCGAAGCCGGCGAGCATGAGGATGTAACCGGCGCTGGCGAGGTAAATCCAATGCTCGGCGACCTGGGCATTGAGCGGGAAAAGATTCGAGATGGGCAGGAAGCCGAGGACGAACCATGCGACGCCGAAGATGCGGATTTTGCGGCCAGGCAGCGGGCTTGCGCAGGCGAGGACGAAAAGGGCGACGGTGAGCAGGCCGAGGAGCGAGAGCCAGTCGCCGCGCAGGGCGTCGAACCAATGCGGCAGGGCGGTGAAATCGGGACCGGTCCAGAGGGTGCGCTCCATGTGGAGATTGGCGGGGTAGAAGAGGAGCGCGGTGTATTGGCCCAGGGCGCGGAACATGAGGATGAGGCGCTCGGGCCATGGATCGATGGCGCTTTGCTGGGGCGCGCGATTGCCGAGCATGTGGCGCAACGCGAGGTAAACCGCGAGCGCGGCGAGGAGCAGCGCGGTGATGCGGAGTTTCGCGGGCCATGCGCGGTCTTTTTCAAAGGCGAAAAGATAAATGAGGAACAACGCGATCCAGACGAAGGCGATTTCTTTCGAGCAAAGGGCGAGGAGGAAGCAGATGGGGGCGAAGAGCGATGCGACGAGCGGGCGCCAGCCGGTCCCCTGCCCTGTGAACAGAAGCCAGCCGGCGAGCGCGAACATCATGGCGAGGCTGTCGGCCCGGCCGGCGACGTAGGCGACCGCGGCGTTGTGGACCGGGTGGACGGCCCAGATGAGGGCCACGCAGAAGGCGGCGGCTTCGGCGAAGGCGGCTGACGGAGCGCCGAGGCGGCGGAGGCAACGGCGCAAAACGAAGTAGAGGAGGATGGCGCTGGCGGCGTGAAAGAGGACGTTCGAGAGGTGATAGCCGAATTCCTGCTGATTCCAGAAATAGTAGTCGAGGATGTAGGAGAGATTCTGGACCGGGCGGTAATAGGCGGAGAAGGAATCGACGTAGAGGTAATGGCGGAAGACCTCGAAGATGAAGCGGGGGCTTTTGAAGAAGGGGTTGGCGCCGACGAGGTAGAGGTCGTCCCAGAGGAATTTGCCCTGCATGGCGGGGAGATAGGCCAGCAGGCAGAGGAAGAGGATGACGGCAGCACCGAGGAACCGCCGGAAAGCGGGGCTGAGGGAGACAAATCGGGCGTAAATGGAGCGCACCAAGGGCATAGGTGTTAAGCAGGAGACTTGCCAAGGGCGGGGGTTCGTATCGGCCCGGCTCGGGGGGTGGGAAGGGACAGTTTTGGGGCGTGCGGGGGGTGAAATTGGCTTGATTCACCTTGATTGACCTTGATTGGGCTTGATTGACCTTGATTCTTGGAGGCTGCGTCATTGCGCAGATTGGATGGGCGGGGGTCGGATTGGAGCGCGAATTTGAGGGGCGATGGCGTTGCGATTTGGCCGGGAGTGGCGGCGGCATTCCATGAGGGTAGCAAGACGGTTGTCGCGGTGGTTAGGGGTTTTTTTGGCGGGAGGGTGACGGAAGGGGGAGATGGGACGTATGGGACTCATGGGACGAATGGGACCTATGAGGCTGTTTCGGCTGGAGAATTCGGATTATGGGGCCGTTGAGTTGCCATTTCCGTGGAGGGGTCCCGTCGAGAATTGTTGCCTGCGAACGCGCGCAGCAGCGGCTTACTACACGAAGGCAGTTCCACTTATGGTATAGTTTGAAACGGCCTTACAGGCCTTGAGTCTACGGCGTGTGGTGTTCCCGGGGGCTGCGCTCTCCCGCGTTCGCGGGATCGCTCCACCGCCGGGCTGTAACATGGCGGACTTTCAGTCCGCGCGCGCCGTCGCGCCCGAATGTATTCCGAGGCGGGGTTTGGGATTACGCTGTGGCTGGAGTGGACATCGCCCGCGAGATGGGCTTTGCAGAGGGGATCCCATGACGCTGTCGGAGACTATTGTTTTGGTACGACGTCTTCAAACGTGGCGCGGTTACTGCCGACCTTGATGTCCGTCGCGTAAATGACTTTGTCGGTGGCAGCCGGTGTTTCCCTGGCAAAAGCCTCACGTTTCCGGTCCTGGTCGAGGTGCCATTCAGGACGGTAGATGCCGGTCTTGAAGTAAGGCGTGTATTGGACGCCAATGGTTGAGTAGACGTTTGGCCCCGACTTATCCATGACAAGTTTGCCGTCTTTCCAGATTTGAATGAGTCCGTTGGTGTCGGGCGACCATTTGGCGTGAATCACCCACGACACCCATGTGCCGCGTCGCACTGTATCGTCAAGTTTCAGGTTGGTGCGCGTTGGACCGGTCTGGGCGGCACCATAGCTTTGCCGGATGAACCAGTTGGTGTCCCCGATCGAAATCTCAAGGTTGGGAAAAGTTGCACGCCAGTTACCCGGGATAGCGTGCCATTGCATCACGATGTCAACGCCTGGATTTGGATCGAACACCCAATCGTGTGGAATGAAAATGCGTTCGCCATACCATCGTTCGTTAAATCCTTTTTCAGAAGGCAGGGAAATTTCCGCGCGAAACGAATTCGGCCCGCGTGGAACGGAAAACCGAACGGCTTGCTTTCCATCGCTCCATTCGGGAGCCTTCACGATTTCCAGCCTATCGGACGCCGGCTTTGAGATATTATAGTGATCGTCTTCCGATAAACTCCATTTCGTGAATCGATTGGATTGGAAATCCTCCTCGAAGAGTATCGGCTGCTGGTAATTGAACACGTCTTTTGCGGTCAAATGGACTTCGTCGCCTGTCGCAGCGGTCATTTTTTCAACCGATACAAAAAACAACAGAATCAGGCTGCTGACGACCGGATAAGAGGAACTGAGGCGTCCGGAAAACCGACTGTAATCAGACCTGGCCGCGCTTGACGGGGATTTGCCGTCTGGCTTCATGTTCATGGCGAGCAGGGGGGGTGCGATTTCGCGGCAAATGGCGGGTGGCATACCGTGACGGTAGCAAGGCGGGGTCGCGGTGGTCAGGGGTTTTTTTGGCGGGGCGCGACCTGAGGTTCCGGGGTGGATCTTAGGGAGGCTGGAGGCGGTCTTCCCAGGCTGCTTGGGGGAGATGGGACCTATGGGACTCATGGGACGAATGGGACCTATGACCCTCTTTCGGCCTGGGAACTGGATGGCGGACCCGTTGAGTTGCCAGTCCTGTGGGGCGAGCCCGGGAGGACGAGCGATCTCAAATCCGGAGAGGCCATTGTCCGGACCACAACGCACCTCCTCGAGATCAGATACTTAAAAATTCAAGGGCGGGCGCCCCAGGCGATGAACCTCCCCATTTACACATCGCAACGCAGGATGATTTTGGCGCAGATTAACGCGGAAGCTATAAACCGGGATCAGTACGTGTAACCTTTGGCGGATAGTTCACTCTCGATATTGGTCTGGACCTGGGAGATTGCCAGATCGCTGTTGTTGGAATCCACGGTATCTGTTTGATCGAATGTCACGCCGACATTGATCTCCGTGTAAGCCGAACCCAGGATGGTAATGCCAACGTCGCGAAAAACTCCCGAGAGCGAGCGTGGATGGGAAGCGGACGCGAAATCGCCAGTACCGCCGGCAATATTCACGTTCGTCTCCCGGCCCCTGAAAAATGCGCCGACGTTGACGTATAGGGCAACATAGGTATCGCGGATTGACTCGGAGAAGATTTCGTAGGTGGCATTGCCAGGGCCGGAGACGGGGGTGTCGTCCATGGCGCCCTGGTTGATGAAGAGTGATTGGGTCTTCTTATGGTTGAGGGTACCATATAAAAGAAGCGTCATCTGGCCGCCGGTGAGATCAAGTATGAGATAGCAATCTTGCGACGCGGCATATCCCGCTTGGGTGGGCGTGTAAATTGTAGCGACTCCCTTATACACCAGGACGGTCGCCGGCGAGAAGATCGCGAATGCGAACCAGAGGAGGGCGGCGCAAAGTAAGAGCCTCGCAGGACCGTGCATTCCGCAGTGCAGCCATGTTATGCGAGATTTCCCGGTTGGGTTCATGTTCATGGTGAGCCGGTGGATTTTCGGGATATTGGCTCCGATCAGCGGTTTGGCAAGGTCTTTCCCGACTTGCAACGCCGGTTTTTCCGAGCTGCAGCAGGGTGCGGAAGCTGATACCGTCCGGAAGCGCGTTTTGTCCCGGTTGAGGAGACGCCTCGTGCGCGAATTCCGGGATTTCGCCGTGGCTTCATTTGCAGCCAGTTGCAGCCGTTGCCGGCCCTCAGGCGGTCAATTGCCTCCCTGGCAGGGAGGAGGCCCGCTGCTCAAATGGTGTGAACGGTCCAGCGTCGGGAACCTCGACCCGGAGAAAAGAGATGTGACGCCTGTGCGTTGAATTTCCAGTGGAACGACGGGGTGCGCACCGACGTTAAAACGTCGGTTATTGAGTCGAAGGTACTGGGATCTTCTTTGAGCTGTTACAAATTGGAGCGCCGCCTGGTGTATTCCTCGGCGGCATCGGCCAGTTTCTCGTGCGCCCTCATTGCTCTCCAGCCGATGAACAACCAGAGGACCGCGATGAAGAATCCCCAGAGCGCGGCGATGATTGCAAACCATTCGAAACCGAGAGCGGGCATGTTCATGTTCATAGGTTTGTGATAGTGAACCTTTCGCTGCTTCTACTACAAGCGAATTTAAGGGTTTAGTCGTCCGGGGGCGGCAAGGGCCTTACAGAGGTGTTCCGAAATTGATTTGCGCTAAAGAGTAAAAGGCCGGAAAAGCCGGTCTTGCGCGGAGAGAGAGGACGGCGCTTGCGCTCCCTTCCGGACAACTTTGCGTCTTTGCGCCTTTGCGTGAGTCCCTCTTCCAGAAGGGATTAATCTCACGCAAAGGCGCAAAGGCGCAAAGAAAAGCAGAGCAGGTGACTCTCGAATAACCGCGCGATCGAAGATCAAAACGCAATGCTACTGTTTTTTTGGAGCAATTAATTCGGCGTTGTAACATTCGCCGGCCTTTTCAGCCGAGTATGAGATTCGGATTTCGTAGTCGCGTGGGTTGCGCATAGCTTTTAGCGGTTCCTTGGAATTTCGCGAGCCTGGTACTTCTTTGCCGTTCCGCCGCGATTTTACAAATTCGCAAAGTGGAGACCGAAACGGGCTTGCCAAGGCGCTGGGCGGAGAGAGAATCGCGGAGAATCATCCCCACTCCCCATGAAGATGAAACCAAATTGGAAATTCCGGCTTATTCGATCATTCGGGCGCGCGCTGGTGGCAGGCATCCTGATTTTCGCCGGTCTCGGCGGGGGGCATGAGGCGGCGGCGCAGGATTTGCAGGCTGGCGATGCGAGCCATGGAAAGATGCTCTTTCAGCAAAGCTGCGCGCTTTGTCACTCGGACACCCTGGGTCCGGGAAACACGTTGCTGATACGGCAGGGACCAAGCCTGATGGGTATTTTTGGCCGGGCTGCCGGTTCGGGCTCAGGATTCAATTATACGAAAGCCCTGAGCAGGTCGGGGCTGACTTGGGATTCGGGGACCCTGGACCGTTTTCTGACAAATCCGTCGCTGGCGGTTCCGGGCACCTCGATGCCGATGCCAGTTCCCAATGCCGCGGATCGCCGCGATTTGATTGCTTATCTTGCCACTCTAAAGATTCCGGCTGGAGTAACCCCGACGGTTTACGTCGTACCCATATCCGCTTCCGCGGCCGAGAACGACCCGGGCTACTGGCGTAACGCGGCGCCGGGTGTCACACATCACATTACCGTCGCGGATTTGCCCCCGGCCCACGCAACCCGTTCGTCTGATAACGGTCCGCACGTGGTCAAGAAGCCTGCGAATGCCGCATTGTCGGTTCCGCCGGGATTTACGGTGCGGCTTTTTGCCGCGGGGCTGTCGGGTCCGCGATTGCTGCGCGTGGCGCCCAACGGCGACATTTTCATCGCGGAGACACGGGAGAATCGCATCCGGGTGATACGGGCGGCTGACGGGGCGGATGCTCCCTCCGGGAACCAGATTTTTGCGACCGGCCTCAAAGGGCCCTTCGGCATCGCGTTCTATCCGCTGGGAGAAAATCCGCAGTGGATCTACGTGGCAAACAATAACTCGGTCGTTCGCATCCCTTATCACAGCGGCGATCTCACGGCACGCGGCCCGGCGCAGGTCATCGTGCCGCGGCTGAGTCCAACCTCGGGGCATCATACCACGCGCGATATCGCCTTTTCCCTGGATGGCAAACGGATGTACCTCTCGATCGGGTCCGGATCGAACATTGCCGAGGGCATGAGCAAAAAGAGCGTCGCGGAGATACAGGCCTGGGAAGCCCAATATGGACGGGGCGCGGCGTGGGATATCGAGACGCTTCGCGCCGACATTCTGGTGACCGACCCGGAAGGCCGGCAGCCGCTCCATGCATTTGCTACCGGGATTCGCAACCCCTCGGGGATCGCCGTCAATACGGTCACGGGGGATTTATGGGCTTCGACCAACGAGCGCGACGAGCTTGGGGATAATCTGGTGCCCGATTACGTCACGCGGGTGAAGGAGGGGGGATTCTATGGCTGGCCGTGGTATTACATGGGCAATTTCGAGGACCCGCGCCATGCCGGCGAGCGACCGGACCTGGCAGGTCAGGCAATCGTTCCCGACGTGTTGTTGCAGTCGCATTCGGCGCCGCTGGAGATGGTGTTTTATACGGCCACGAAGGGTGTGGCGGCATTTCCGGCGGAGTATCGCGGGGATGCTTTCGTGGCGTCGCACGGTTCATGGAACCGGAGTTTGCGGACCGGGTACAAAGTGGTGAGGGTGCGGGTTGATCACGGTGTTCCGACTGGCGAGTACGATGATTTTCTGACGGGGTTTGTGGTGGATGACCGGAGTGTGTGGGGCAGGCCTGTCGGTGTGGCCGTTGCACATGATGGGGCGTTGCTGGTGACGGATGATGGGAATGGGACGCTTTGGCGTGTGTCTTATTCAGCTCGTTAGATTTGAAGTTTCGGGAGGTTGTTCATGTGAAGGTGAAGGAGTAAGTTCAAGTTCAAGTTCAGGTTCACGTTCAAGTGGACGCTGGCGCGCGGGTGTGGCGCCGGGGGCTGCACTTCGATTTGAAGCGGGCTAATTGCCCGTGCCCCAGCGGACTGAGAGGCTGAAGATGGAGGGCGGGGGCGTGGGAGTATCTTCCTCGGGGACGGAAGGGTTCTCGGCGGGGGTGATGTTGAAGGAGATCGATTGGCCGTTGCGCAGGACGGTGATCGGCACTTGCTCGCCGGCGGTGAGATAAAAGGCGGCGTTCATCACATCCTCGATGTTCGATACATTGCGGTCGCCCACCTTGAGGATGACGTCGCCGGGGCGCATGCCCGATTTTTCCGCAGGGCTGCCGTCCACAAAACCCTGAACCTGGATCTTCGACTCCTGGGCATCGACGCCGGCGGCGGCGTCGTTGAACCGGATGCCGAGCCAGCCGGGATGCGGGCCGCCGTAGTGGATGGCGTCGCTGTGCACTTTCTCAGCGGCCTCGATGGGAAGGACGAAACAACCGTTGCCGGAGTCCATGCTGCTCTCGAGGATGCCGACGACCTGGCCGTCCATGTTCAAGAGGGGCGCGCCGGCTTCGCCGCGCTGGACGGGGACGTTTGCGCGAATGTGGGAGACGGCGAAGAAGCGGCCATCGTAGGCGATGTTGAAGCCGCCGACGCAGCCGACATTGGGCGTGACGGGAAGATCGAGCGGGTAGCCGATGGTCATGACCAGCGAGGCGACGTTGAGGTCGGAGGATTTGCCGAGCGGCAGGAAGGGGGTCTTCTGGGCGTCGATTCTGAGGATGGCGAGGCCGGTGCGCGGGTCGGCGCCGCCGGGGATGCGGGAGGCGGGGTAACGGGAGTCGCCGGCGGTGACGACGATGTTCCACGACTCGCCGCCGACGGAGTAATTGGTGTAGATGGTGCCGTTGGGATCGACGAAAAAGCCGGTGCCGAAGAGGCGCCCGTTGTCGTCTTCGGCCTCGATTTTGACGACGGCCTTCGCACTGCGCTGGAAGACGCCCTGAACGGCGTCCGAAAGCGGATCGGCGCGCAGGCCGCCCGCACAGAGAGGAATGGCGGCGAGGACCGCGAGAGCCGCAAGCCTGGAGACGCTAGAAACTGGAAGGAGGCTCATTTAAGGAGACGGGCCGCGCGTCCATTACATAGTAAGGCGCGGAAACGGCAGCCGTTTGAGCCATGCGGCTGGACATCGACGGGAGGTCGGGCAACTGGACCTGCCCCCCATTGAGGAGATCGAGCGAAGCAGCCTGGGGCGCCGGGTGGACCTGCTGGATGGCGGCGGTTTGCGCCATCTCGAGCGGACGGGACTCGAGGATATCGAAGGAGGCGATGCCCGCGGCGACCAGCACGGCGGCCGAGGCCATGCCATAGCCGAGCCGGACCGGCATCCGTTCGCCAAAGAAGGCCTCGAGCCGATCCCATGCGATGCGCCATACGGGCTCCCGCAGAAGCTGGGCGCGCTGGCGATCCTTGAACTCCTGGAGGAAGTCCTCGAAGTAGTCGGCGGGCGGTTGCTCGAAGCGCTTGAGCCTCAACAGCTTGGAAATTTCGTCAGGATCTTCTTGCATGGGCTTTTCTTATGGGCTGTGTGGAGCTTTATGGGGCTTTTACTTCTTCCGAAATTCCTCGAGGTGGGCCTGTAACTGGCGATGCGCGTAAAAGAGCCTGGAGCGTATTGTTCCTTCCGAGACTCCAAGAATCTTGGAAATCTCCGCGTGCGGCATGCCTTGAATATCGAACATAGTCACAACGGCCCTGTGTTCAGGAGACAGTTTGAGCATCGCTTCGTTCAATTTGAGTTGTAATTCCCCCAAATCGGCCTCGCGCACGGGGGATGAGGTGGCCGTCATCTCGATGAATTCGCGGTCATTCTGGATATTGAGATCGACGTCGTCGAGGCTCATCTGGAAGCGGCGGCCGCGCTTCTTGAGGAAATTGATGGTCATGTTGACCGCGATGGAGTGAATCCAGGTGTAGAAGCTGGATTTGCCGCGGAAACCCCGGATGGAGCGGAAAGCCTTGGCGAAAACGTCCTGGAGCAGGTCGTTGGTGTCCTCGTGGTTGGAGGTCATGTTGTAGATGAGGCCGTAGAGGCGGGGCGAATATTTGACGACGAGCTCGTCAAAGGCGCGGGCTTCGCCGGCCTGGGTGCGGGCGACGAGTTCGACATCGGGATTGACTGGAGCCTCATCGGCCATCGCCGATGCTCCTAACAGCTTCACGAGTGGTTGAGAAGAAATGGCTGCGGCGGTCATGCTTCGGGGGAATGAGCCGAGGGGGGGTTAGGGGGGTTAGGGGGGTTAGGGGGGTTAGGGGGGTTAGGGGGGTTAGGGGGGTTAGGGGGGTTAGGGGGGTTAGGGGGGTTAGGGGGGTTAGGGGGGTTAGGGGGGTTAGCGGCGCCTGCCTCCGGCCATCGTAAAGAGCCAGAGGAGGTTGGCCAGGGTGCCCACGAAGGAGGCGACGTAGGTCAGGGCGGCGGCATCGAGGACGGCATTGACGCCGGCGGCCTCCTGGCCGGGCTGGATGATGCCGAGCTGGCCGAGGATGACCTTTGCGCGGCGCGAGGCGTCGTACTCGACGGGAAGGGTGATCAATTGAAACACCATCAGGACGAGGTAGCAGAGGATGCCGACTTCAATGAGCCTGAAGCTGTAGAAGAAGATGCCGCCGAGAATGACGAAGGGAAGTATCCGCGAGGCGAATTGGGTGACCGGGACGATGGTCATCCGCAACTGGAGGGGGACGTAGGCGCGGGCGTGCTGGATGGCGTGCCCGGTCTCATGGGCGGCGATGCCGAGAGCGGCGACCGAGGGGCTGCCGTAGGTGGCGGTCGAGAGGCAGAGGCGTTTTTGCGTGGGGTCGTAGTGGTCGCCGAGCATGCCGTTGATCTGGACGATGTCGACGTCGTGAATCTGGGCGGCGTTAAGAATTTCCCGTGCGGCATCGGCGCCGGTGAGGCCCGAGGAGGCGCGGACCTGGGACCATTGGCGGAAGGCCGAGGTGACCTTGCTCTGGGCCCACATGGCCAGGATGACGGGGATGATGAAATAGAAGATCCAAAGTTCCATTGGGTGATATTAGCACTGATTAGACAGGGTGGGGTGGGTTTCGTTCAAGCGTGGGAAGCGGGACAAAGTGTCGCAGTCCGACAGATGTTCAGACCTCGATCTGTTGCGGGAAACGGGAGAGCTTGCGCACGCCGCCCGGGGTGATGAGGGCGACGTCCTCGATGCGGCAACCGCCGACGCCGGGCCAGTAGATGCCGGGCTCGACGGTGATGACCTGGCCGGGTTTGAAGATGGTGCGGCCAAAGCGGGGTTCTTCGTGGACTTCAAGGCCGAGGCCGTGGCCGGTGCCGTGGAAAAAGCCGATCCAGCGCCCGGCGCGCTGGAGGGTGGGATAGCCTTCGTCTGCGAAGAATGCCTTGATGCGCTCGTGAAGCGCGGCGCCGGAAACGCCGGGGCGCATGCCGCGAAGGGCCATGCGCTGGCCGCGCTGGACGGTCTGCCAGAGGCGGCGCTGGGCATCGCTGGCGCGCCCGCGGACGACGGTGCGGGTCATGTCGCCGAAGTAACCGGTGCGGGCATCGCGGGGAAAGATGTCGAGGATGATGAGTTCGTGCGGGCGCAGCGGGCCGGTGCCGCGCTCGTGCGGGTCGCAAGCCTGAATGCCGCCGGCGACGATGGTATTGGCCGGCACGCCGCCGGCGCGGAGGATGGCGGAGTCGATCTCGGCGCGGAGGATTTCGGAGGTGAGTATTCGCCCGGCCCAGGTGAGATCGCGCCGGCTGATGCGGGCGGCGCGCAATACCTCGATGGCGCGTGCGAGGCCGGCTTCGGTGGTGCGCAGGGCGTTGCCGATTGCCTTGATTTCATCGGGCTGCTTTTGCTCGCGCCGGGGCCAGAAGAGTCCCCTCACCGGCTGGAGATGGATGCCCGCGCGGGCGAGTGCGGCGGCGATGCCGGTGGGAAAATCGTACGGGACGCGGGCGCGGCGGACTTTCTTTTCGCGCAGGAATTGGATCAGGATTTGCTCGGGGCCGGGTTCGGCTTTGCCGCGTGATTTGATGCGGCTCTTGATATCGGTGAAGGCGATCACTTCGTCCACGCGCGCATCGCGGCGGGCGCGGTCGATTTCCAGGTCGGTGAAGACGGCGGTCGTGCGCCCGCGGGCCTCGAGGAAGATGAAGGCGTCGGGCGCGAAGAAGCGCGTGGCGTAGAGCATATCGGCGGAGCGTTCGCTATCTGCGACGATGAGGCTGGCGGTGGGCATGTGGGGAAATTCGAAACTCGAAATTCGAAATTCGAAACCAGAACCGCGGTTTGCGGAAGCTAAAAAGAGGCTTGGGGGCGGGATGCGGTGATTGGGGCAGACGGGGAAGACTTATTAGGGGGCGGAACTGGCCGGAGGCTCGACCCGGATTTCGCCGCCATCTTACCTTCCGAGGTAACAATATTTCCCGCCATCCCGGCATCGCCGTGGGGAATGTCATTACGGAATTCGGATATCGTCGCTGGTCCACATGATCCTGTCCGGGCCGGCGCTACGGACTTCCATGTCGTGGCCTGAGAGTTGATGAAAGAAATAGGGGGTGCCCCAGGGGTCCACCAATTCGCCATTGGAATTGATTTGTCCGGGAACACCGTCGAGAAACCGGGCGTGGGCCGGGTTATCTCCGTTGAGTGCCTTTGTGATCTCCGCGTTTGTGCCGACGGGGTTGCCATTAAACATCGAGCCATACTTCTGGATGGCGTCTCGCACGGCTTCGACCGCGGCTTGGGGATCGATTGCCGGAGAGGGAGATGCGTCGGGACCGGCGTCGGCGTTCGACGGCGGCGCTTCGTCGGTGGAAAGCGGCGTGGAGACGGGCCGGACCGGCGCACCGGCCGGCAGCATGTTCGGGCCGCCGGGGAACATGGCCACCGGCAGGGCGGACGGCGCGGCAGCGCCGCGCGATGGCGGCGCGGCCGATTCGGCGGCAACGGGCGCAGCGGATGCGGCGGCCCGCGGCGGCGCGGTGATGATCTTGAGCGGACGCTCGAAGAACGAGGCGACGACCATGACCGCGAGCGCTGCCAGAATGCCTGTCCAGAGCGCGCGCCTGTCCATGATTACACGAAACCGAGATTGGAGGTCGCGAAGCGTCCGAGGTTCGGGAAGACAGTCGAGAGATTGGTGGAATCCACGCCGAACCATGTGGCCAGCGTCGCGGAATATTGATCGACCGACACGGTCGGAATCCAACGCCCGGTGCTCGTATCGTCCGGTCCGCCCACAGTCAGCACGGGGAAGGTGCCGTAAGTGTTCCCGCCCTTGACCGCGCCGCCCATGATGAGGTGATGGCTGCCCCAGCCGTGGTCGCTGCCGTAGCCGTTGCATGGGAAGGTGCGTCCGAAGTCGCTGGCGGTAAAGGTGGTCACGCTATCGGAAAGGCTCAGTTGCTCCATGGCGCGCTCGAAGGCGAGAAAGGCGTCGCTCACCTCGCCAAGGAGCACGGCATGCGAGCCCTGGGTGGGATCGGGGACGCCGTTGGTGATGAGCGTCTGGCCGCTGTGCAGATCGTAGCCGCCGATCTCGCAGAAGAAGATTTGCCGCTTCATCTGCAATGCCGGCGCGGCCTGGATGAGGCGTGCGACCATCTGCAATTGGCTGCCCAGCGTGGTCGTTGGGAATGCAGTCGTCCAATACTTCGAAGAGGCGGTTGCCGCGATGGCAGTGTTCAGCACGGACCCGGTGGCGATTGCCTGATTGGTGACATTGGCATAAGCCTGCGCCTGTAAGTTCGCGAGCGTGCCGTCGAGTCCCAGGATTTGCTGGAAGGCAGTCAATCGCGACCCGGTAACGCCGGCGAGTGACACGGCGCCGCTGGTCGAAACGGAGTATTGCGAGACGATGTTGCCCACCTCGAATGTATTGGCCCCCGCCAGCGTGATCGCCAGGGAGATGGCCGCCGACGGTTGCACCGATGCCAGCAAATCCGCGCAGCGCCCGCCCCAGCCCGTAGTTGGCGGCTGATCGGGAATCGAGGTCTGCCACTGCGTCACCTGATCCGCATGTGAAAAAAGTTGCGGCGGCACAGCGATGCTTCCGGATTCATATTCGGCGCGCGTCGTGGGGTAGAGCAACGTCCCGGTATTGAAGAGGATCGCCAGTTTTCCCTCGCCAAAGAGCGTCTGAAGTCCCGTGCAGGCCGGATGCAGGCCATATTCGTGCCCGTCGCTCACCGCGGGGGTGATTGGCAGCGCCGCGGCTTGCGGAATGGCAAGGATCGGGCTGCGAATGGTGGCGTAATTCAGGTAGTCGCCGGCGCCGATCGGGATGATCAGGTTATTGGAATCGTTGCCGCCCTGGAGGAAGATGCAAACGAGCGCCTTGTAATCAGTGATCATTGTCTGCGCCACGGCCGCATTGATAAAGGTCAGGTCGCGGATGGCGTTGGTCAATGCCCACGTGCCGACCGCCGCGCAGCAGGATTGCCGGATGAATTGCCGGCGAGTTAGAGGACTGGGTTTCTCCATGGCAGTTATTGTTGGATGGTGAATTCTGGCGAGGTGATGATCAAATGCACCACGGCGCGCGCGCGATTGCTCTGCTGGGTGACGGTGGGAGGATTACTGTAAGGGAAGTTGGTTGTATTTGCGACATAGGAAATGATCGCGGAACGCATGCCGGCGGACATGCTGCCACCCATCAGTTGAGCATTGAAAAGGTCCACCAGGCTCGGAATGCCGGCATCGGCCGTCATGCCAAGATACGGCCCGAGGTCCAGTTCGATGGTGCCGTTTCCATTTACAAAGCTGATCAGGCCGTTGACGTTCTTGTCGCCGAGGACCCCACCCTCGAGAAAGTTTGTCTGGACCATGACATTGGTGGCGTTGGTAAGTTGAAACTCAGGCGTTGTGAGGCCGGCGGAGGCCAGGGCGCCCGGATAGCGATAGTCGGGATAATAGTAATTGAAAACGGTCGGCGAATTAAGTGGCGATTGAGTCAGGCTGGTGTCGGTCACGCCGATGTTCCAGGTACTGGTCGATGCCGATACCGTCCCCGATCTTACCAGCGGCGGCGGAGCCAGCGGGTAAATCGCGAGTTTGTTCTGCGTCTGCGCCCCGGCGCTGCCCGCGCTGATGGTAAAATGCGTCAGGTCCGGCACGGAGAGGACCGCATAGCTGCCGCTGACAGCCGAGCCGGAGAAGAAGTCGATCCAAACTGGATCCCCGGGGTTCAGCCCGTGATTCACGCTGGTATCGATGGTATTGGTATTGCCGGTGGAGCTGGTGGTTACGACATAGCCTCCGCTGAGCTTCTCCATCAATACAATCCCGGTTCCAGTGCCGGAGCTTGCCGCGCTTACGTTGAAATGTGACGTATCCGCCACCGACGCAACGGCGTAAGTGCCGCTCAGCACTGGCGCCGCCGGGAACGCGAGATAAACCTGGTCGTTCACGGAGAGGCTGTTTGTCATGCTGAGCATGACGGTCTGGCCGCTCTGGGTGTAAGTGCCCGATAGCAATCCCGCGGCATTTACAGTGAAGGTATTGCCCGTAACGTTGCTTACCGAGTAGGAGCCGCTGTATGGCAGAGGAGTGCCCGAGGTAAAGTTCAGGACGATGTGATCTCCGTTCGTCATCCGATTGGCCGAGGTGGAAGTAATCAATATCGTCTGCCCACCCGTCTGGGAGTAACTGCCGCTCAGCGAGTAAGCCGGCGCAAAGTAACGAGCCGGCCCCGTGACGCGAAGCAGCGGCTCCTTTTGCTTCCCATAGCCCGGCTGTGAAGCCGCGCCGGGGCTGCGGGCCTCGTAGTCAAGGAGAATGGCTTTGATCACCGCCTGCAAATTGCCCCGCACACCCGTGCCATCGTCATCGAAGACTTGCGCCACGCGATAAACATAGCCACGGCTCGGGTTGCTTGTAACGAGCCGCTGGATCAACTCCCGGCAAATGAACGGTCCGACATTCGAATGATTGAAGATGATTCCCAGCGCCGAGTCCAGGTCGCCCGAGCAGTATTGGTCGAATTCAACATTCGACGAGTCCGCCTGCTCGCCGATCGCGGGTGGAAGCACCACGTTATCGAGGGTCAATTTCGGCCCGAGGTCGTGGAAGGTCGGCACAAGGGTCATTGGATCGGTATAGTCAGCCGGCGGATTCCAGTTGGTGGGCAGCCGTCCATCCCCCTGGAGCGGCTGGTTATAATTCCACCCGGTAAATACCGCCGCGAAACCCTCGACAGTGGCCTGCTGGTAAGTTGGCACCAGATCGCCGGTCGCATTCTCGACCAGCGATCCGTCCGGCCAGAGGCGATAGAGCCCGATGGAGAACAACTGATTGACCTCCCTGGCGTAATTCTCATCAGGGTGCAAACCGGCGGCGTAATTCGCCTTCGCGTTGTCCCGCATATTAAGGTAATTCCCCATCGCCGGAGTCAGGGTAACGGCTTTTAGCAGGTCGAAATAATTGCCGAAGGCATTATCCAGGAGGGTGTCATAGTAACTCGTCAGCAAGAGCGCGTTGTTATTGAGCGCCCCTACGTCGGAGACAACCATGATCTCGCTCAGCGCAAAGGCGACCCGCTGGCGCAACTGATCCGGCGCCGTAATGGAGTTGAGCCACCAGGAATTGAATGTAAGCGTGTCGGGATAGATCGGTTCCAGGGATGGGCTTGGGTTTGCCAGCACGTAAGTCATCTGATGCGTGGCGGGCCGGGTGAATTGGTCGTCGATCCAGGCGCTGTATCCCATCGACTCGACCCGGGCGATTTCCGAAGGGCTCGGTCCGAACGTCGCCTGTGTCAAGAACCGCGACGCGCCGGCGTCGGTATTAGAATCATCCGTCCATGTGGGCGGCGCGGGCGGAGGCGTAAAACTCTGGGCGCCGCTCGAGAGGGTGAAGTTCCCCTGGATTTCTCCCGAAGGATGATCGGAGGTGCCGACTACCAGGAACGATTGCCCCTCCTGGATAATCTCCAATACTTCCGCGGCGGAAAGTGATCCCACCGCACCAATGGTAAAGGTATAGGAGCCGTCCGGGTTTTGCTTCGAAAACTTGGTGATGTCATCGATAACCTGCGATGGATTATTCTGATACGGCTCGGACATCAATTGAGTATCCGTGACGGTCGAAGATAGATTTGAGTAATTAAATGCCAGAGTGGCAGTTGTCTGGTCCGAGCTCAGGACCAGCGTGGCCGAGCCCACGCCGTCGCTCGACACAGAGGGGGAGGCCAGCAGCGTCGCGCCATAAAGAGTGCCAGCGGGTGCAGTATTCACCGGCGGAGTGTATGGAGATAGCGCGTAGCCGGGCACCACTTCGCTGACCGTTGTCCCGGTTTCATCCGGGCGCAGCCAGCCCACCGAAAGGTTATCGCCGCTAGCCGTGCCATTTTTTTGCAGAACCTGGATATAATATTTCTGACCGGCGACCAGCGAAAGCCATGGGGATTGCTGCCCCGGCTCCGCATACCATTGCTCCGGTCCTGTCGGGTTCAGCACGGCTGCCCGTTGCAAATTGTTTACCGGATCCGAATCGTCGGATATCCAGAGTTCCGCGGTCGTACTGCCCGCGAGCCAGAAGTAGTAATTACCGGTAACCGGCGCCGTCAGATAACCGACGAGTTCCTGGCCGTAATTAGTGCCGGTATTGGAGGGCGCTTCGAGCGATGTCAGGGTGCCGGTAAGATCCGGCGTGGTGGCGAGCGGGATGTCGGAGACCGCTGTCCCGCTTACGTTGGTCCATAGCTCCTGCGTGATCGCGCCGCCGGTCTGGATGCTATCGATAGTCAATGTCGAGGAACCCATTCCGGCGCCGTTTGTCGCGGTGATGACGATGGTATAAATCCCGGGCAGGGCCGGGACTCCGCTGATCGCCCCGGTCGCCGGATTGAAAGTCAAACCCGGCGGCAGGCCCGAAACGACGAACCCGCCGCCTCCATTGCTGGCGCTGATGACATAGTTGAAACTGCCTCCCACGAGCGCCACCGCGGTGGTCGTGCTTGTAATGGCCGGCGGGGCCGGCGGCGCGGTCGCAGGATAAAGCATATTCTGCGGAATGATCTCTTGAGGCTGGCTGGGGCTATACCAGGAAAGGTAAGCCTGGCCGCTGCCCAACTTATCCTTGTAGTAATCCATCTGGATGTTATAGCGTATGCCCGCCTGAAGGTTGATCGTCGCACTCGGGATGTCGGAGGCGCTTTGGTCAACCCAGTCGCTGGTGATCAATTGCCCATTTACATAGAGCATCGCTCCGTCATCAGTGTGCGTGACGAAGGTATACGGCTCGGAGTATTGCGGCTGGACCTGGCCGAGCCAGCGCGCCGAGTAATGCGTGGTCGGGATGGAAGGATCGGGCGAGCCCGTTCCCCAATCCCAGTAGAGCGAGTGCTCGACCGTCGTATAAGCCGCGCTCCCGCCAAGCGTGGTATCATTATAGTAAGTGGCATTCCACCCTGTGGACCCGCTAGTGCCGGGACGCAAAACGTCGGCCGTCGGAAGACTTGCGAAACTCGTGCTCGCCGGCTCTTCCCACGTGAGGTAAATGCTGGCCGGGTCCGTATTCTCCCAGTAATCGACCTCCGCCGAATAGGAGCTGCCCGAGACCAGCGGAATGCTCCCGCTCTGCATCGGCGCGGCTGTCGCGGAATTGGCCGTCCATGCATTGATTGCCAACTGGCCATTGATGTACATCCGCGCGCCGGCATCGGCCTGGAGGGCGAAGATGTAGTTTCCCGTCTTGGGCGCTTTGATCTGCCCCAGCCACGTGGCCGAAAAGTTATTGCGGTTCACCGCCGTGTAAGGCTGGCCGCTGCCCCAGAAGAAATTCACCTCGGGATCGGTCCGGGTAACCTCCAAAGTGGAGGGGTTGAAATTGGCGGTGGCGGTGTAAGTGGTGCTCGAGCTGGCATAGTAATAACCTGTCAGGCCGGTCCCGTTGGGCGTCTGGGAAGGATAGATGACCGCCGTTGCGGTAGCGGAGGAGCCGATGAGGTATTGATGGGAGGATCCGAGCGCCACCGTCACCGTCTCGCCGGAGAGAAGATGGGACGCGGCCAGAGGGACAACGGTTAGCGTCGCCGAATTCTTCCCCACGGGCAGCGTGATCGACGCGGGCAGCGCCTGATAATCGCTTCCCGGTATTGCCACGCCGGAGACTCGCAACGGAATCGTGATGGAATTGAGATTCCCGCTCCGGGTGATCGTGATCGTCGCGGTATCGGAGGCCGGATCGGCGTCGGGCACCGTGGCGCCCGGCTTGGTTGCGGTAATCGACACCACGTTGGTCGCCGTGAGAGCGGCGACGACATATTGATAATCGCTCACCGGCTGCCCGCTGCCGTTTACCGTGCCGTTGCTGTACGGGTTATTTGGATCGAGGCCGAGTTGCAATGCCTCCCACTCGGTAAGTTGATCGCCGCTCGAATTGGTATCCGAGACTTCGATCTGGTAAAAGTACGCCGGTGACAATGTCGCAATCGTCGAGCTTATCGTGAGGCCGGTGCCGAGCGTCGCGCTCCCGACCGCGGTCCACGAGCCGCTTGTGAGCGATTGCCGCGCCTCTATCTGGTAAACCTTCCCTGCGACGCTTGGCCATTGCACCACCACGGACGTGCCGGAGGCGCTGATCGCCGCTCGAAAATACGAATTCGGATTCCCTGGGGCGAGGCCCGCGATGCTCTCCTGCAAATAAGTGAGTCCCGATCCGTCCGTGCCGTTCGGGTTATAGCCGCTCCCGTACTCGAGTTCCCAAATATCGTCGATGCCGTTTCCGTTGAGATCGATGATCGCCCTTGCGGGCAAAGAGATGGCCAGGATTGCGGGCAGCAAAACGGCAAGAAACCGGAGCGGGTTCTGGAAGTGATTCATATCGGGGAGGTTGAATCACAAAGAAAAGGTCGAGGGCACGATTCCTTCGCGCGGCATGGTTTCTGAACAAATCAGATGATATACGATTTTTGCGCCGACGCACGCTTAATCTTGGCCTCTCACGCCGCCAAACTCTTCGAATTTCACGGCCTTTCGTAGGAATGCGTATCCTCTCGCAAGGTCAACGGCAGAATTAGCTAGATGGATTTAAACCACTCGATGTCTCTTCCAATCAATAACTCGGTCATCCTTGCATGATGGGTGTTCTTCATGGCGACCGGGCGCGATTCGAAGCCGAATTCACGGGCAAGATCGGCAATCTCGGGAGTATTATCGTAAGTCATGAGAAAATCGCCCTTGCAAGCCTGCATGGCTTTGAACAGACGGCGATGATCTATTTGCCATCTCGTGTAGAGGCGACGGGCGGCGAACGTGTAGGGGGGATCGATAAAAAAGACCGCGTCCCGGTCAGCCTTGTGTTCATCGAGGAGGTCAAACCCTTCGCCCTCGATGAAGGTCAATCGATCCTTGAGGTGATTGATCTCGCGAATCCGGCGGGCGAGCGTGGCGGGATACCAGCGAGACAAGAGTCCGCGCCCGTTCTCGCCGGTTTTGACCAGCCCGGCGCCGGCAGCCATGATGCCTCCGCGTTGGACGCGGTTGCGAAGGATCGTTTGAAAAGCTTTCTCGCGGATGGACTCGGCGGGAGCATCCAGGAGGCTGCGGACATTCTTCAGCGTGACCTCGAATCCGAGGATTTCCCTTGCGAGCCATTCCGCCTGGCCGTTCAAAACGACGCGCCAGACGGCGGCGACGCCGGAATCGAGTTCGGCGAATATGACGTGCTTTGCAAGGCGCTCGAAGGCGACGGTAAGGCTGATGATACCGCCGCCGGCGAAGGGTTCGATAAATCGCGCCGGCAGCTTTTGTTTGGGGCGAAGCCAGTCGCGAAGATAGGGAACAAGCCAGGTTTTGCCGCCGGGATAACGAAACGGGCTTCGCTGGGGTACGCTGGCGACGTTCACCGGCCGGTCCGCCGTGTAGCGAACGGAGCGCTCCGGCAATACCTGGAGGAAGAGACCGTCCGCTTCCTCCCGCAGACGGAAACCGCCCGCCTGATCCAGACGCCGGGCGATGTCGAGCAGGTCGTCGGCTAACTGCTCGGGCACCCGGATGACCGTCGTCTTCCCGGAATTCCATTTGCTGGGGAAGGTGGTCGAGGAGCGAGCCATGTGGTCTTGTAGGAGAATCGCATTGGGCTGTCAACCCTTGTAACAGGGCGCATTTCCGTGTTACAAGTTCGTTTGGGCGTATTGCGTTGGGGAAACTGTCTCGACGGCCGTCGGATCGCCGGCTACCGAGGACGGGATGGCATCCGTTTTGCAAATCGCCGAAGTCTTTGGGCAGGACGTTGCGAAGACGTTGACGCTGCCGCGCGAACAGCGGGATACCAAATGGTGTCCCTTTCGGGGATCTGCGTGCACGAAAGGTGGGAAGAACGATCCACTCGGCATTTGCTCATTCGGGGATTCCAAACGCGCGACGACGGTTTGCCCCGTAAGATTTCGCGAAGGCGATCGACTTTTCCTGGATGTGGGACGGCTGGCGTTCGGCAGCGGCTCCCGTATCGTGGCGGTACCGGAGTTCAGGCTGCTGCGGATTCCTGGCACCGGGCGTAAGATCGGCAAGATTGACTATCTGCTGGGGCAACTGGATGAAAAGGGGACCCCGATTGATTTCGCCGCACTGGAGGTGCAATCGGTCTATATCTCCGGCCAATCGATTAAGCCCGCGTTCAACGAATTTCTGAATACCGGCGCACTGTCCCTGGCGGATTCCCGGCGACCGGACTTTCGGTCCTCGGCGCAGAAGCGGCTCATGCCGCAACTGACGTTGAAAGTCCCTGTCTTTCGCCGGTGGGGAAAGCGGTTTTTCGTCGCCGTGGATCAGATGTTCTTTGACGCGATGCCGCCAATGAAGACTGTCTCGGCGGGGAACGCGGAAGTTACATGGCTGGCATATCCGTTTACCCGAGCGAGTCCGAATGGCTACACGCTGGGCGAGCCGAGAGTTATCTGCACGCTTTGGGACGACGTGCTAACGGCATTGCGTGAAGGAGAAGCGCCGGAACCATCGGAGGTGTTTAAGGAACTGGCATCCGAACGGAATCGGAATCGACCCGTTCTGGTTGTGAATTAATTCGAATTTCCGGCTTCCCTATCCCGACTTTTCGCGGCGGATGCTTACGGCGACGTATTCTGTTTTTGGGAGAATGAATTTTCGGATTTCGACTTCGACGGCTTTCAGGGGGAAGCGGGCCAGGAGGAGCGCGGCGATGTCTTCGGCTACCGTCTCGATGAGGTGGCGGGAGCGGGATTCGGCTTCGCGGCGGACGACGGAGCAGACGACGGAGTAATCGACCGTTGCGTTTACGTCGTCGGCCAGGCCGGCAAGGCCGCGGGCGGGGATGAGGCGCAGGGAAATGGCGAGGCGCTGGGCGGCGCCGCGCTCGGCGTGGGGGACGCCGACGTGGGCGAGGACCTCGATCTGGCTGACGATGATCGCGTCTTCCATGGTCGTTTTCGGGGGCGTGCGCGCCGCCAAGTCAGCCGACGCGGAAACGGACGTCACGGATGCGGGCGGCGCCGAAGCGGGATTTGAGTTTGCGGACGATCTGCGGTTTCCAGTTGCGGTCGAGCTCGCAGTGGATGCTGGATTGGACGACGCGGACGTAAAGGATGCCTTCGCGGATGCGGTCGGGACAGGTGTGGAGGGCAAACCATTCGCCGACGATGTCGCTCCAGGCGGCGAGAATCTGGCCCTCGGTGAGGCGATCCTCGAGACCGAGCTTGCGCATGACTTTCTCGAGGGTCACGGCGACGGGCTGGGCGCTTTCGGCGATGGGGGGGCGCTCGGTGTAGCCGCGCCATTCGGCGAGGACTCGGGCGCGGAGGTCGGCGTTCATGGGTGGGCAGAGGCAGGTTTCGCCCAATGGGGCCCGAGTTCAAGGCTCAATGTGACCTGGCAGAAAATCTCACGCAAAGCCGCAAAGGCGCAAAGAAGGAGAGATGGGGCCGCGAGATCGAATTGGAGGCAGCGGGACGGGCGGGGGTTGTGCGAGACGGCGGTTTTTCATCCTGGCGTCTTTGCGTGAGGCAAAAAACAGGCCTTCATCCGCGGATCGGATGAAGGCCTGAACCAAACAACAATCAAATCGGGAAAATCGGGAACTAGGCGCCGTCGCTGCCGATTGCCTCGACGGGGCAGCCTTCCATGGCTTCCTTGCAGAGGGCTTCCTCCTCGGGAGACTCAGGCTGCTTGTAAACGTAGGAGTGGCCGCCGTCGTCGTTGCGGGTGAAATTGCTGGGAGCGGTCTCGCGGCAGAGATCGCAGTCGATGCACTGGTCATCGACAAAAAATTTGCCTGCCACGTTTTCGGGATATTTGTTTGCGACGTCTGCCATATTTCGTTGATTCGGGGCTGCCCAAAAATCAGGCGGAAGAAATTACGGACGCAGCCCGGCAATGCAATGGTTATTTCAAGAATTTTGCGACAGGTCATGGCGGGGGGCGCGTGCACGAGAAATGGGCAAGGAGGAATGCCGCAATCCTGGAGCCAGGATTCCGCCAGCGAGCGGGTTCGGGATTTTCACGGGGAAACAGGTCGGCGGCGCGACATTTTTTTGAACCGATTAAAAATCGTTCCGGGCAAATGAATTCGAGGGAAACTGAGGGCCGGGCGCAGGGTTAATCTGATACGAAGTACTAGAAATCGAAAAAAGTCCCTTGTCCCCCGCAGGGCCTCACTATATCGTCTTCGGACTGAATACGGGCGATACGACACTGTCCACGCTGCGTTCCCTTTCCGAGGGCGAACGCTCGGGACCGGGGAGGCACGACCCGAAATTTTGACATGCGATCCGCGCCTCCCACGAAGAACCCCGCCCCCCTGTTCCGGCTGAGGCGGGCGGTGCGCCGCCGCCTGTGGCCGCACCCCTGGATTTACTACCCGTTCGGCATCCTGCGGAAGCGGGGCAACGTTTTCGACCACGCGGCGGAACTGTACATGGGGGGCTACCCGCGCTCCGGCAATTCATTTGCCCGCATCGCGTTCCTTTCGGCCAATCCGAAGGCACGGATTTACACGCACCAGCACATCCCGGCGTTCGTGCTGCAGCAGGTGCGGTGCAAGGTGCCGGGCCTGGTGCTGATCCGCACGCCGCTGGATGCGTCGGTGTCATGGGCCATCCACCAAAACCAAAGCCTCGAGGAAGCGGTGGCGTACTGGAACGATTACTACGAGACGCTGCTGCCGGTGCGCGAGGAGTTGCTGATCGCCCGCTTCAAGGAGGTGACGACCGATTTCGGCGCGGTGATCCGGGCTTTCAACGAGCGGTGGAAAACGTTGTACGTGCCGTTCGAGCATACGCTGGAAAACGCGGCGAAGTGTTTCCAGATCACGGAGGAGGATTACCGGAAATCGAACGAGGGCGAGCTATGCGAGATGCAGGTGTCGCGCCCGTCGAGCGAGCGGCGCATCATCAAGGAGGCGCATCTCGATCAAGTCGAGCAATCGACCCTCCTGCGCGATGAACTGGCAAAGGCAAACGATCTCTATGAGAAGTTTGTGCACCCGGTGCCAAAAGGGGGCAGGCAGCGCTCGACGCGGCTGGCGCCCGGCGAAGTGGAGCCGGGCCAGGAGTTCAGGTTCGAAGCGGGAAGTTCGGCGGCGGGTTGAGGGAGTTTAAAGAATTCTGTGTCCGTCGCCACGTGGCGGCGATTGGAAATTCGAATTTCGGGTTTTCGAATTTTCGGTTTCTTGCATAGTCTGGCCGTTCTCATGCGCAAATCGCTCCTACCGATCTCCTTCGCGGCCCTGCTCATCCTTGCGTCGTGCGCGTCGCATCAGCGCGATTTCATCCCGAACGGCGCGGGAGTGAACCTGGAGCCGACCAACCCGGACCACATCCAGGTGCTCAATGACATTCCGAAGGGGATGGTGATCGGGACGATCCTGGTCGACCGCTCGAAGGCGAAGGACACGGATGAAATCATCGAGGCGGCGAAGATCAAGGCGGCGGCGGTGGGAGGCGATTTCATCGTGTGGGAAGATTCGCTCGGCACGATCCCGGAGGCCACGCCCACCCCCGGCGCGGGACCGCCTCCCCCGGATACCGGAGGACTCGGTCACGATGCATCGCTGCCGGCGGAGACGCCGCCGGAAGAGATGACGGAGAAGGCGCCGAAGGCGAGGTTTACGGTGGGGATTTTTTTGCCGGGACAGTGAGGGGGGAGATTTCGGATTGCGGATTGCGGATTGCGGATTGCGGATTGCGGATTGGGGGAGAGGCGCGGGGCCGCTACGCAAAACGCGAATTGCTGATTGCTGATGTGAGATTGCTGATTGGCAAAGGCGCGGGGCCGCTACGCAAAACGCGAATTGCTGATTGGCAAAGGGGCGGGGCCGCTACGCAAAACGCGAATTGCTGATTGCTGATGTGAGATTGCTGATTGGCAGAGGGGCGGCGCGGGGCCGCTACGCAAAACGCGAATTGCTGATTGGCAAAGGGGCGGGGCCGCTACGCAAAACGCGAATTGCTGATTGCTGATGTGAGATTGCTGATTGGCAGAGGCGCGGGGCCGCTACGCAAAACGCGAATTGCTGATTGGCAAAGGGGCGGGGCCGCTACGCAAAACGCGAATTGCTGATTGGCAGAGGCGCGGGGCCGCTACGCAAAACGCGAATTGCTGATTGCTGATGTGAGATTGCTGATTGGCAGAATCCAGTTTAGACGCGGCGGGACGGCTTCGGGCCGGATTTTCAATTCCTCACAAACGCCGCCTTCGGCGGCCCAAATTTTTCAATCAGCAATCCGAGATCAGCAATCAGCAATTTCTTCAATATCCCAAATTGGGGGCCAGCCATTTTTCTATGAAATCGGGCGTGGCGGCTTTGCGGGTGGCGTAATCGGCGATTTGGTCGCGGTTGATTTTTCCTACGCCGAAATATTTTGAATCGGGATGGGAGAAGTAGAGGCCGCTGACGGCGGAGCCGGGGTGCATGGCGAAGGACTCGGTGAGGCGGATGCCGGCGCGCGACTCGGCGTCGAGCAATGCGAAGAGCGTCGCTTTCTCGGTGTGATCGGGACAGGCGGGATAGCCGGCGGCGGGGCGGATGCCGCGGTATTCCTCGCGGATGAGCTGGTCGTGCGTGAGCGGCTCGCCAAAGCCCCATGCGACGCGGACCTGCTCGTGCAGGTATTCGGCGAATGCTTCGGCCAGGCGGTCGGCGAGGGCCTTTGCCATGATGGCGGAGTAATCGTCCAGTTCTTTCTCGAAATATTTGGCCAGCTCGTCGCCGCCGTGGATGGCCACGGCGAAGCCGCCGAGATAATCGGCGCCCGTGGGAGCGACGAAATCGGAGAGCGATTGATTGTGCTGACCGGGCGGCTTCTGCATTTGCTGGCGCAGGAAATGGAACGTGGTGAGCGGGGTCGAGCGCGATTCATCGGTGAAGAGCCGCACGTCGTCGCCCACGGCATTGGCGGGCCAGAAGGCGAAGACGCCGCGCGCGCGGAGGAGTCGCTCGCGAATGATGCGGTCGAGGAGGGCTTTCGCATCGTCGAAAAGCTCGCGCGCCTGTTTGCCGTGCGCGGGATCGTCGAAGATGGCGGGGTAGCGCCCGCGCAATTCCCAGGTGTGAAAGAACGGAGACCAGTCGATGTAGCCGGCGAGCGTGGCGAGCGCGGGCTCGACGGTGCGGACGCCGGTAAAATCAGGGCGCGGCGGCGTGTAGCCGGTCCAGTCGATGGGCGTGCGATTTGCGCGGGCCTGGTCGATGGGGATGAGCTTGCTGTCCTTGTTGCGGGCGACGTGCTCGCGGCGCAGCCGCTCGTAATCGGCGGCGGTATTCGCCTCGAAGCCGGGGCGCAGTTGATCGCTGAGCAACGAACTGACCACGCCGACGGCGCGCGAGGCATCGACCACGTGGACGACGGAGTTGCGATAGCGCGGCGCGATCTTGACCGCCGTGTGCGCGCGGCTGGTGGTGGCGCCACCGATGAGCAGCGGCACGTGGAAATCGAGCCGGTCCATTTCGCCGGCGACGTGAACCATTTCGTCGAGCGAAGGCGTAATGAGGCCGCTCAGGCCGATAAAATCGGCCTGCTTCTCACGCGCGGTCTCGAGGATTTTTTCCGCCGGCACCATCACGCCGAGGTCGATTACCTCGTAGTTGTTGCACTGAAGCACGACGCCGACAATGTTCTTGCCGATATCGTGAACGTCGCCCTTGACCGTGGCCATGACGATGCGGCCCTGGGGCTTCGAGCCGGCGGACTTCGCGGCCTCCATGAAGGGCATCAGGTAGGCGACGGCTTTCTTCATTACGCGCGCGCTCTTGACCACCTGCGGGAGAAACATTTTGCCCGAGCCGAAGAGATCGCCAACGACCGACATGCCGGCCATGAGCGGACCTTCGATCACGTCGAGCGGCCTGGCGGATTTTCGCCGGGCCTCCTCGGTGTCTGTCTCGATGTAATCGACGATTCCCTTGACCATCGCGTGGGAGAGACGGGCCTCGACCGGCTCGTTGCGCCAGGCCTCGTCTTTCACGGCGGCCTTGCCGCTTGATTTGACGGTCTCCGCGAATTCGACGAGGCGCTCGGTGGCGTCGGGGCGGCGGTTGAGAAGGACATCCTCGACGAGCTCGAGCAGGTCCTTGGGAATTTCCTCGTAAACGGCGAGCTGGCCGGCATTGACGATGCCCATGTCCAGGCCGGCGCGGATCGCGTGATAGAGAAAGGCGGCGTGCATCGCCTCGCGCACCGCGTTGTTGCCGCGGAAGGAGAAGGAGATGTTCGAGACGCCGCCGCTCACGCGCGCGTGCGGCAGGTTCTCCTTGATCCAGCGCGTGGCGCGGATGAAATCGACGGCGTAATTGTTGTGCTCCTCGAGGCCGGTGGCGACGGTGAGGATGTTCGGATCGAAAATGATGTCCTGCGGCGGGAAGCCGGCCTGCTCGATGAGGAGCCGGTAGGCGCGCGAGCAAATCTCCGTGCGGCGCTCGAAATTGTCGGCCTGGCCGCGCTCGTCGAACGCCATGACGACAGCTGCGGCGCCGTAGCGGCGCACCAGCCGCGCCTGGCGCAAGAATTCCTCCTCGCCCGCCTTGAGGCTGATCGAGTTGACGACCGATTTGCCCTGGACGCATCGCAACCCGGCCTCGATGACGCTCCATTTCGAGCTGTCGATCATGAGCGGGATGCGCGAAATCTCGGGCTCGGCGGCGATGAGATTGAGGAAGCGGGTCATCGCGGCCTCGGAGTCGATCATTCCCTCGTCCATGTTCACGTCGAGGATGTTGGCGCCGCCCTCGACCTGGTGGCGGGCGACGGCCAGCGCGGCTTCGAAATCGCCGGCGAGGATGAGCTTCGAGAACTTGGGCGAGCCGGTGATGTTGGTCCGTTCGCCGATCATGACGAAGCCGGTCTCGGGCGTGATGCGCAGGGGCTCGAGGCCGCTGAGGCAAAGCGGCAGCGGGGCGGCTGGCGCGGGCGGAGCGGCGGGGGCGACGAGACGGGGCGGGCAATCGCGCACGGCCTCGGCAATGGCCCGGATATGGGCGGGCGTGGTGCCGCAGCAGCCGCCGACGATGTTGAGCCAGCCTTGCGCGGCCCAATCGCGGATTTGTGGGGCGAGCGACTCGGGCGTCTCCGGGAAGCCAGTGGGAGAGAGCGGGTCGGGCAGTCCGGCATTCGGATAGGCGCTGACGAAGACGGGCGCGACGCGGCTGATTTCCTCGATATAGGGGCGCATCTCGCGCGGACCGAGGGCGCAATTGAGGCCGACGCTGAGCAGCGGCGCGTGCGAAACCGAGGTCCAGAACGCCTCGACCGTCTGGCCGGTGAGAGTGCGCCCGCTCAGGTCGGTGATGGTGCCGGAGACCATCAGCGGCAGGCGCGTGTTGCGCGCCTCGAAGACCTCGGCGATGGCAAAGAGGGCGGCCTTCGCGTTGAGCGTGTCGAAAATGGTCTCGACCAGCAGCAGGTCGACGCCGCCGTCCAGCAGCGCCTCGACCTGCTGGCGGTAGGCGTCCGCAACCTGGAGGAAGGTGACTTCGCGGCGGGCGGGGTCGTTGACATCGCGCGAGATGGTGAGCGTTTTGCTCATCGGCCCGATGGCCCCGGCGACGAACGCCTGGCGGCCGCACTTTTCCACCGCCTGCCGGGCGCACGCGGCCGCGGCAAGGTTCAGGTCGCGCACGGCGGATTCGAGGCCATAATCGGCCTGGGAAATGACCTGGGCGTTGAAGGTGTTGGTCTCGATGATGTCGGCGCCCGCGTCGAGGTAGCGGGCATGGATTTCCTGGATAACCTCCGGCTTGGTGATGCAGAGGAGGTCGTTGTTGCCCTTGAGGTCGGAGGGATGGGAGGCGAATTGGGAGCCGCGATAATCCCGCTCGGCCAGCTTGTATTGCTGGACCATGGTCCCCATGGCGCCATCGAGGATGGCGATGCGCTCGCGGAGGAGCGAGCGCAGGGGATGGGACGTATCGGCGGGGTGGATCATTGAGTTGAAGGATAGAGGATAAAGCAGGGAATGGGCAATGACAAATTATCATATCATGATTCGTAGATGCGTTCCAATCCCCTCTCCTGCCGCCGCTTCAGACCCCCGCCGGCTGAAAAATCGGCGATTCCGGCCCCGTCCCCGCATCTTTCACTTGGCGCGGGCGGCGGGGATTCGCATCATCCGGGGCCATGGCGCCGCTGAGAATCCAGGAGTTGCCGGACGAGGACCGGCCGCGGGAAAAATTGCTGAAGCAAGGGGCCCCCGCGCTGAGCGAGAGCGAATTGATCGCCATCCTGCTGCGAACCGGGGTGGTGGGCGCCAATGCCGTCGACGTGGCGCGCGAGCTGTTGCTGCGGTATCAAAGCCTGACGGCGCTCTCGAGGTGCAACGCGAAGGAATTGTCACAGGTCAAGGGGATCGGCATCGCCAAGGCGCTCCAGTTGGCGGCGGCGTTCGAGCTGGGCAAGCGGCTCTCGCAGGAATCGCCGGCGCGCGGGAAGGTGGATACGCCGGAGCTGGTGTACGAGCTGCTGGGGCCGGAGATGCGGATGCTTTCCAAGGAATCGCTGCGGGCGGTGCTGCTCGATACGCGGTTCCGGCTGCTGCGGGTCGAGGAGATCGCGCTTGGGAGCATCTCGGAGTGCATCGCGCATCCGCGCGAGGTGTTCCGGCCCGCGCTGATCCATTCCGCTTACGCCGTGATCCTTGCGCACAACCATCCCTCGGGCGACCCGTCGCCCAGCGCGGCTGACATCCAGATGAGCCGGCGCATGAGCGAGGCGGCGCGGGTGCTGCAAATCCGGCTGCTCGACCATGTGATCATCGGGGCGCCCGGGGAAGGCCGTGTGCCTTATTACTCGTTCAAGGAGGCGGGCCTGCTATGAGAGGTTAGCGTCATTTCTTTCACCATGCCCATCCATCCCACAGCCATCATCCATCCCGAGGCGCAAATCGCGCAGGACGCCGATATCGGGCCGTTCGTCTGCATCGAGGGGCCGGCGCAAATCGGGGCGCGCTGCGTGTTGCAGGCGCACGTGGTGCTGACGGGCCGGGTGCGGATCGGCGAGGATACGCGGATCGGGTACGGGGCGATCATCGGAGCGGCATCGCAGCATCTTTCGCATCCGCCGGATCATCCCGGCGCGGTCGAGATCGGCGCCGGCAATACCATTCGCGAATTGAGCACGATCCACCGCTCGACGCTCGAAGGGGGCGCGACGCGCATCGGAAGCCACAATTACCTGATGGCCGGCTCGCACCTGGCCCACGACGTGCAGCTTGGCGACCGCGTCATCATTGCCAACAACGCGCTGCTGGGCGGCCTGGTGCTGGTGGGCGACGGGGTGTTCATCGGCGGCGGGTGCGTGTTTCACCAGCACATCCGCATCGGGCAGCTGGCGATCGTGCAGGGGGCGAGCGCGTTCAGCAAAGACATCCCTCCCTTCACGCTGGCCGCCGAGCGCAACATGGTGGCGGGGCTCAACATCGTGGGGCTGCGCCGGGCCGGTTTCGACACCGCGCGCCGGCAGGAGATCAAGAGCGCGTTCAAGCTGCTCTACAAGAGCGGGCTCAACACCGCGCAGGCGCTGGCCGCCGCGACGGAAATGGATTGGGGAGCCGATGCCATGGAATTCTTTGATTTCGTGCGCTCGGCCACCAGACGCGGCATCTGTGATTTGCTGGAATCGGCGCGCACCGGGGCTGATTCCGGGCCGGAGGAGGGGGGCGGGGAGGAGTGAGGCATTGCGGATTTCGGATTGCGGATTTCGGATTGCGGAATTTGCTCCGTTCGGTTGGGAATGGGGGCCTCATTTTCCAGTTTCGCATTCCAGCTTTTATATTAGAATCAGGGGAAACCTGACCTCCGGATACGGGGAACCCCCAATTTTCCCCGTTGCCAAATCCCCTCCCCAGCGGCTAACAACTCCGGCGGCTCGCGCAGTGAATACCCCTCCCGTCACATGAAGCACGCCTTATACGCCAGCCTCCTGCTTGCAGCCACCCTGCTGGCAGGCTGCGCCGCGCCCGGCGGGGTGGCCGGCATGTCGAAGGTGGTGCGGACCACGGCGTACACGAGCGCCGAACCGGGGGGGCGGCATGACGCCTGCGGGGCGCTCCTGAGCGATTGCGACCCGGTGCACAGCGCCGCGGCGGATTGGTCGCGCTACCCGGTGGGCACCCGCTTCAAGATTCTCGAGACGGGCGAGGTTTGCGAGATCGACGATTACGGCTCGGCGCTGATCGGCACGGATACAATCGATTTGTACAAGGATACGCGGCACGATATGCGCGACTGGGGCGTGCGCATGGTGCACATCTCGATCATCGAGTGGGGTTCGCCGCGGCGCAGCCTGGAAATCCTCACCCCGCGCGCACGCAACCGGCAGGTGCGCCCGATGATCGCGGCCCTGCGGCAGCAAACCGAGGGTACGCCCGCGACATTTCATCGGATTCAGTCGTAGGCCTCTTTCATGAAACTACTCGTTACCGGCGGCGCCGGATATATTGGGAGCATTTGCGTCGAGCAACTGCTCGACCAGGGACACCAGGTCACCGTTTTCGACAACCTCACCGAGGGGCACCGGCGGGCCATCGATCCGCGCGCGCCGCTGATCGAGGGAGACCTGCAGGACCGCGACTCGATTTTTGCCGCGATGGAAAAGGTGAAGCCCGAGGCGGCGATGCACTTCGCCGCGAACGCGCTGGTGGGCGAGTCGATGCAGGACCCGTCGAAATATTTCCGCAACAACGTCGGCGGCGGATTGAACCTGCTGGACGCGATGGTGAAGAACAGGGTGAAACGGTTCGTCTTCTCCTCGACCTGCGCGACTTTCGGGCCGCCGGAGCGCGTCCCGATCGACGAGGATCAGCCGCAGCGCCCGATCAACCCGTACGGCGAATCGAAGCTGCTCTTCGAAAAAATCCTGCGCTGGTATGACCAGATCCACGGGTTGAAATTTGTCTCGCTACGCTATTTCAACGCGGCCGGCGCGACGGCCAAATATGGGGAGGATCACCGGTGCGAGACGCATCTGATTCCGAACATCCTGAGAGTGGCGCTCGGCCAGAAGGAGCACGCGGAGATTTACGGGACCGATTACGAGACGCCGGATGGGACTTGCATCCGCGATTACATCCACATCGTCGACCTGGCGCAGGCGCACATCCTGGCGCTGGGGGTGGCGAACAGCGCGTTCTACAACCTGGGAACCGGCGGCGGTACCAGCGTGCGCGAGGTCATCGCCGCGTGCGAAAAGGTGACCGGGAAAGTAATTCCGGTGGTCGAGAAAGCGCGCCGCCCGGGCGACCCGCCGCGGCTGATCGCGGCGTCAGAAAAAATCAAGCGCGAGCTGGGCTGGGCGCCGAAGTTCGAGTCGATCGAAAAAATCGTCGAGAGCGCCTGGGCGTGGCATATCAAGCACCCGAAGGGGTACGAGGATTGAGTCAGGTTCCTAATTCTTGGGAGGTATATCCGACTGTGTTTGCTGCAGCCATGCCCCATGCGCAGGCTGCCCGCGCTTCCGTCTGGGATGGCGCATAGCAATGCGGCTTAGCCAAACTGTCCTATCGCGCTCGTCGCATGTGGGACGGCCCAGAGGGCGCAGTGTCGCACCCAAAGATCTTCTGTGACGAACCGTATTGCACGGATTCGGCAAAAGAATTGCTTGCAAGCCGGCATGGCATCTGCAACACTTCTTCTACTAATTGATCGCTCCCCCCTACTGGGGGATGGCACGCGCAGTGCCGAGGCTAAAACCCTCGATTGATTAAGGCGGAGTTAGCGCATCCCGTCAGCCTTTGCCCGTTAAATCGGGTGAAAGAGAACCGAGGTAGCTACAATTTGTGTAGCTTATCAAAAAGAGAGCCAGTATTATGGCTCTTTTTTTATGCCTGAAGCGGACGAAATCCAAAGAATCCAGACCGAAGTTCGCACCCTCTTTGAAAACAGAGGGCCTAGAATCCTCGGTGCCCAACTGGGGGCCATCCTAAAGTCGCGGTTTCCGACCTTCGACTATCGGACGAGGTTTCCGAGCCTGAAGCAGTTTTTAAATTCGATTTTTCCCGGAGAGATCAGCATTGTCGGCAAAAATGGGCCTGACGACATCTACACCCTCGCGCCCACTGGCATTCACTCTTCGGAGTCAAGCGGTGTGGTCTTTGCACCCGGTGCTGACCTTTATGAACTCTTTCGGAACCCCACATTGTCCGGCTGTCTCCTCTACGATAGCCAATCACAAACGTTATTGAGGGGCACCGAGCCTCCCGATCCAGAGAACTCCTCCTGCAGAATAATCGAACGACTAACGCATTCTGAACAGGTCGCAATTATGAGCGAATTTGCGCAAATGTTTACGGGGCGAGAAGAGCTAGCGGGAATCGATGAGGCTCTAAAGCCCGAGGATCCCTTTTATTGGCAAAAATTTTTCTTGCTCGTTCAACGGGCCAGACTCGTTCCCCGTTGGAATTCTTTTCGCTCGAAAAAAATAACGGAACTAATTGAGGACAAATTAACCAAAGCTGAAATTCCTCCAGAGCAAATCCCTGATCTCCTCGATCAATTGCTCAAAACCGCTCGCTTCAATCGTCAACCCGCGGCCTTCCCCAGCGGAAACAAACGGCTGCAAGCAATGAAAGCATCTTCTATTTTGCAGTTGGCTCAGGACGCTCTAGCGCATCTGACCGAAGCGGACCTTCGCGAGATTAAAATTCCCCTCGGCGCCGTCTGGGATTCGATTCAGCCGCGCGACTGATTGGCCAATTCATCTTCAGGTGGGTGCTTTGCATACGCTGGATGAAATCTCCTTTAAGCAGGCCCGTGTGATTTGCCTTGCGGGCATTGAGACGGCTGACCGTATCAATTATTTTGTCAGACTTGAAACTGGCGAAGTGGAATGGAATGGTCGAGGGGACGGAATTCCCGAAATCGTTGTCTGCTATGTTGCGGAAGATTTTGACAAGTCCCTTTTTACGGTGCTTTCGGAGGAATCCACGCCTAATTTATTGCATTTAATCTTTGATCCATCTCTTAGCCGCTGGTCTGGAAAGCAACGACTGGGCCAATTCCTCGCTCGTCAAGATCGGGCCGTATCGCCCAAGATAGTCTCGACTGCCACCCGAGGAGAATTTGAGCAGAGAATGCGAAGGTTGATAGGAGCGCTGCATCTGGATTGCGAATATCGATTGCTTGAGAAACTTGGCCCAGAGATTGGATCGATTAACCTAGCCTCATGGAAGCGCCAATTTTCAGATGCCGGCCGGGACACCTTTCCCAGAATGATTCTGCCGTGCTTACGAAATCTTGCTCCTTCTGAAATCGCCAAAAGATTGCGTTTTGATGACATTGCGGGAATGTCACATTTTGCCATATTGAACGTCCAGGGGTCTGATTTGATCATCCTACGGGGATGGCAGGCTAAACACGGCTACGATTTTGAATGTCGTCAACTTTCAGAAGTCGTTAAAGCCACGGGCGGGGGTGAGACTATTTTGCTCTTTGTGGATGCAATTCATAGCGGGGAGCAACTAATTGGCGCACTCAATGGATTAGAGGCGGACCTCACGAGGAAACGGTTGAGCGTAATCGTTAGACCCGTCTTCGTAACAAAGTTTGGCGTATCCCGAGTTCTTTCAAGATTTCGAGAATTTGGAGGGCTAAACTTGGACACTTCTACATGCGTTGTTCTGGAGAACGTCGGCTCAACCGGCCTCAAGGTTTCTGAACTAGAAATGAGATTGCGAGAGTTCGAGGTAGCCCCGTCGGCTATCGGAGAGGTCGTAAGGTTCTGTCGCATCGTCGGAGCTGGCCTCATTGCAGTCGAAAATGATGCGCAACTCGACCTTACCCTTGGTCTAGGTGGTTTTGGCCTAGGACTGACAACGATTCTTGCTTCTAGGCCGTCCAAGGGAGCCCTTCCTGTCATTCGTCTTGGTGGTGAGATAGCCGTTCCGGAATCCGAGAAACGAATCAATTGGATCCCTCTGATACCGCACAGAAATATGAGTGGGGTTGGATAGGTATCGTTTAGGCTATGGCTCCTGCTCGCGTTTCCGCAAAATGAAAGATGGCTGAGTCAAAATCACGGCGCTTGCCAGCGGAAGATTTCCTGGGATTTGCAAGACCGCTACTCCACTTGCGCATCTGGAAGCGTGAGCGAAATAATCTATGAAGTCACAGGGGATGAAGTCGGTGGAGGTACGTCGCCGTTGCGCTCGGGCATGCGGTTGCGACCTAGGGGGAAACCCTCGATGAATTGCGGGAGATGGTGCGCCACGGTGTACGTTGCCATTTTGGGCACGGCGAACCCGGGCCGATGCCAAAGGTCATACGCCTGCACTTTGTGCCGGACGAGGCGCCGGCGGTTTTAAGCGTGATCGACGATTTTCGAGCGGCCACGCCAAGAAAGACGTAAGGCGATGTCGCGGCACGATATTGATGGGACGACGATGAAGTTACTTTCTGCAGTGCTGATGATGGTGGGTGTCACAACAATGGCATGTGGCGACCAGGTTTCTCCCGAGGCGCCGCCTACGGTGCCGGCGGCGCAATTGCTGCCGGCGGCGGTGCTCAGCGGGACTGATTATGGAATTGGCCCGCAGGTTCAGACGGACGGCTTTTTGGGTGTCTTCGATCTTTACACGCGGTTTGGCGATTACGAGTGCGAGGGGCGGGAGATGCTTTACCTGCGGCTGCGGGAATTGGCGGCGCTCGAGCAGATCGACCGGGTGAGCAAGACCAGGGCGTTTGCGAGCGCGATTACCAAGGGAGCGATTGGCGAACCGGTCGATGCGGTGGTGCATATCGCGAGGAGCCCGGTGGCCTCGCTCGAGCAGGCGCCACTCGGTGCGGCGCACCTGGTGGGCGAAGTGCTGGGCGGATTTGTCTCGGCTGGCAAGGAGGTCGGGAAAGTTGCCGGCGTCGGGAAGACGGAGCGGACGCCGGGAGCGACGAACCCGCCGCCGAGCCGCGAGGACCCGATCGGCTACAACTCGGCGCGCAACGAATGGGCGGCGAAATTCGGGGTCGATCCCTACACGACCAACCGGCCGCTGGCGCTGAGACTGAATCACCTCGGGATGATCAGCTTCAGCATGGACAAGATCTCCGGGGCGAGCGCGGGGTGGATCGAGGGAGGGTTCGGGCCGATTGCGGATTATCTCACGTACCTGCCGGACGTGGACGAGCACCTGCTGACCAAGCCGCCGCGCGACATTTACAAATACAACCTGGAGCGGCTGGGGAAACTGGGCGCCTCGAAGCAGCGGGCGGAGGTGCTGCTGTTGGTCGGGAATCTTGTCTTGCAAGACGGAGAGAGCTGCTTCACCTCGGGACGTGACGAGCACGCGTTTGCCACTGGCGAGGTAGTGGCAGATGACATTGGCGATGGTGTGTGTCTTGCCAGTCCCTGGCGGCCCCTGAACCGTTACACCGGGAGCTCGCCTCAGCCTCTGCACGATGGTCACCTGCTCGTCGTTATAAGGCAGGGGGAAATACAACTCCTCGAATTCGCCACTCGCAGTCGTTGTTCCACGTCCCGACAGCCCACGGAACGTGATCGCCTCAAATTTGATCGGCTCATCGGACGGTTGCGTCACGAGTGCGAGCGGGCCTTCATGGATCGTGCAGCCCCCTTCGAGCTTCTCCTGCAGACGTTTGAGATCCTCGAAGAGATAGTTGATGGTCCGTGGTCGAGAGAGCAATACCCAGGCGTCCGTTACGACGAGGTGCGGGCCCGCCGGCGGAGCCGTGCCATTCTGGTTCAGAACTTCCTTGTACTGCCCCTCGCTGTCTAGGTTGGCGGCGATCAACTTGAGCACGTCCGAGTAGCTTCCGGGATCGAATGGCGTCGTCGGCCGGTCCTTTTGCCTCGACAACTGGGCAATTGCATTTCGTTCGACTTCGATGGTTCCCGGGACCTGGCAGGCAACGAACGCATCGAGCTCAACGTACGTCTCCGTCGCCCTCGGACGGATCTCGATTGCCATCGATCGATCGTCAATCGAAAGCTCCATCGCTTGGGTCAGAAGAGGATACTCAAACGCTATGGTTTCTTTCTCCGTCTTCAGTTGCCAGGACGAGATCCCGATACCCCAAATCAACTCCTGCGGCTTGCTGGTTTGTTCTGCCTCCATTTGGTGCATCAGCGTGAAGAGGTCCCCGTAAAGCACAATCGTTCGACGGCGCGGCCTCTCACCCGTGGCCCACCTCGTCCACAAAGCCGAATATGAGGAAAGCGCTTCGGCTGCTGCCGCTCTCGCCTGAGCTTCGACCGAGCTATATCGATCGGCTCGTTTCGCGCCTTGGCCGATTGCAGGCGCTGATTGATTTGCCTGGCAAGCGCCGGCTCATCTACTGACGGAGGTGGGCCATTGGATCGGAGCTGAAGCGGAGCAGCGATTTGTGTGCCGGTTGGGGAGCAGGAGGTGGTTCGGCTACCAATCGGGGAATTTTTAGCCAGATATGGTCCCCAGCCACCTTGATGTCGAATTCGACGCCGGGTAAACCGGCCATGTCGCCGCGCTGGCGCTGGAAGCTCTTCGCGCTCGCCAGTCGATATGCCGCCGGATTGATCTGCTTGGCCTGCTCCTTGATGTAATCAAGAAGGCAGATTAGTAAGTCCCGTGGATCAGGCATTCAATCACGTCCGTTCCGAATCGCACATCTAGTGGGGCTAGGCTCCCGACACAACTTATAGCCTTTCAATAATTTTTGCGAGATCGAGCGACCGGACCGATGTGGTCGATTGCTTGCTCCTATTGGGAACTTTTAGCTCAGAAGGATCGAGGTAATCGGAAGGCCGGCAGGTGAACACTATAATCTGGGTGCTTGCGGCGCTCTTCCTGATTGCATCTTGGATCCATTTCATCCTGAGTGCATCGCTCTGCGTGAGTTGGTCATCGAACACGACCGCGCTACCCAGTTGCTCCGCCAGCGTCAGGCGGAAGATGATGGAGAGCTGATCCCGCGTGCCGATCGACAGTGCATCGAGAGAACGGGCTTCTCCTGCGACCGAAATTGCTGTAGTTTCAAGATCAGGCCCGAGGTCGAGTCCGCGGTGGTGAATCCCTGTTAGTTCGTTAAAGCGCTGTATGATCGGCGGCCCGAGCACCTTGCCCAGGTGAACCCCTTCGTCTTGTTCAGCTTCCAACAGCGTTTCCCGAAGAAGTGCCCACCCGTCGTAGTCGATTTCAACGTCATGCTCCTTTTCGCGCAGGAGCAACAAAGCATCCTGAGCATCTTCTAGACGCTCCTTTGCAACCCCTCCCCCTACGTGCTTAAGGGCGCCCTGCTTCTCCTTGATGGCCCCGAGGACACGCTTAAGCTCTTCCTGACAAGAATCGACGGTCGATCTAAGGGCGTCGAGTGTACCTTGAGTAACCTCTCGTTTGGGCTTGGGAGTAGCAGCCAGTTCCGTCTCAGTCGAGGCGACCGCGGCCCGAGCTGCATTCTCATCGAGCTTCGCCATTACTTCTGAGAGAATCTTCAGCTCCCCGTACGCACTCGCACGGTTGCTGTCCGTTATTCGCAGGTCGTTTGCAATTGAAGCATGGTTCTTCGCAGCGTTGCGGTGTTGAGCCTCCGCTTTTTCCAAAATCCTACGTGCGCTCTCTTGATCGCTGTCGAGCTAGCATTCAGTTTCTTTAGGCTTTCGTTAATGGGACTCGAATTTTTCGCTGAGCAGTGATTGCTGAGTTAAACGATGAGCCAAACGGTCACTAGAGTGATCAGGAAATGCAGCTTGAACCATCAGAAGCTCTTCGCTAGCTTCATTAAAATTCTTCTGTTTCTCCGTTATGAGGGCACCGGTCCCCGTGAGCTCCCGCTCCAGAAACCTCTCGCGCTCAACCAGCTTTGGTCGCAACGCCTTGAGCTTCATCAAAAGGGAGTTGGCGGTAGACGGGTCTTCAATTCTCAATTCGAGTGCGAGTACTTCCAACGGCTTGCGATCAATTCCGGCCAATTTCGCTTCCAGCGTCGAAGTCGCGTTTCCGTTCAACAAGAGCAGCATCCAGATTTTGCTGATATTTAATTCGCTCATCGATCGCGTCAGCGCCCTGGAGCAATTGTTGAATTTCGACGTCCTTCCTTTCCCGCGCTTGGATCGCCACAAGTATCTCGTCGAGGCTAGCCAAGCCGGCTTCCTTGACACAGGCAGCCTCCATCGCCCATCGTGTCTGGAGGCGCGCAACTTCATCTCGCGCGCTCTGTTCGCCGCCCGTTATCGTAATTTCTGCGATTCCCTCAATTTCGAGGAGAATTTTGCCGACGGCACCAGTCTCGAAAGCGAGGTCCTTCACGATGGCTCGAGCAGCTTCGCCGCCGTCTCGCCGGGCCGAGATGTGTAATTCCTGCTTTGGACGTAGAGACAGTTGCAACCCCACGCCCACTCTGGCCTGTGCAATTTGGATCTGGCGCTCAAGCTCTCGAAGAGAAGCAAACACTTCCAGCGCAGGCAAAGAGATCTCCTTGAGTGCTTTCTCGAGCCAGATAGCTTGAGTTCGGTAATCTCGGGCTTGCTCTCTCAATCTCTCTGTTTGCGCCAACCCCTTTTGCGCCTCTTCGATTGCAGCGCTCCCTAGATTAGCTCGTATCAGCTCGGCAACGCCTTCAAGTTCGCGCTCATGCTTCTCAGATTCGCGCAGCTGCTTGACGGCTTCTTCATGGTGGGCCGTTTGTTCAGACACACGCTTCGACAGGCTTTCAGCTTCCGCTTTAATAGCGGAAACTCGCCCTTTCACCGCTTCGATCGCCGGCAGCCGCATGACTGCTTCGTTGTTGTTGGCCTGCGCAGATAGCAGTTGAGTTTGCTCTGCTCGAGCGTGCTCCGCTTCTTTGACGTTCTTGCGCTTGGGCCGCACTTTGAGTCCGCAATTGTTCCCGAGTAGTCTCGGTGCGACTAGCAGTTTCGTTTAGTTCAAATTGTGCAGCTTTTTCCTGCTCAGCCAACTTTTCGGTCTGTCACTAAGTCCGCCACCCGCTGCTTAACATGTGCAAATCTATTAATCTCTCCTACGATCCCGCTAGCCGGTTCCGATCCTCTTCAAGACGTGAAAGAATTTCGAGATGTCGCTTGATTTCCGCCTGATCGTTTTCGGCTTGCGACAGGAGCGTAAGGGACCTCTCCAGCGCAGCTTCGCAGTCCAGTCGCCGCGCTAGAAGATCCTGAAGTTCGCACTCGATTGAAGTGGTGTTCTGTAATTGCTCCCTGCACGCACGTTCGTCTTCTTCCGCGTCTCGGATCTGTTCTCTTACACTCGACCCACGGCGAATCTTTGCTTCGCCGTCTTTGACCCGAAGACGCAAATGCCTCGTCGACTTTGGCCTGAACGAGGTGAAGAACGGATTTGAAAAGAGGGTCTTCGGCTGCAGCCTGCAGTGCCTCGATCACCCGCTTCTTTCCGGATTCGTCAGAATCCCCTGAAAACGCCCTGCTCAATATTGCGGCAACTTCGTCTTGCTCCGCCAACAGGGCCGTCGAGAGAAAAGTGACGGGCATGCCCTTCGGCCGGCCCTTACCACCAGGCGGAGCCAGCCCCCACCGCAATATTTCACTCAGCCGGCCATCCACATCGCGGCCCCGCGCTTCCACATGAAAATCCACGCCGTCGCGGGATTCTTCGAGGAACGCCTGCGGACGATCTCCAAAAGTCTTTCGTATGCGCCAGATCCGTTGCGGCTCGCTTTCGAAGACGAGTTCTACCTTTGGATCGCCGCCGCTATTCCAACTGACAAATTCCTTAGACTCCGACGATGAGGTCTGCAGCAGCAACGCTGCCCGAATCGCCGCAGCCAGGGTCGATTTGCCCAGATCGTTTGGTCCATGGAGAACGTTGAGGCCAGCCCCGAACTCCAGTCGCGATTTTCTGACACCTCGAAAATGCTCGACACTCAGCGCCAGCAGTCTCATTGGCCCTCTTCTGCCGTCTGCGCTGACGCGTTTGGCGCCGCGCTGCCGGATATGGCGCGCACGGTTTTATGGGTTTTATACAGATGATAAAGAGCCCGTTGCGCGACTGCACCATTCTCTTCGCCAGCGCGCGCTTGAAGTCGTTGGACTACGGATTTCAACACTTCAGGGAGACTGCCTTCCAGATCCGCAACATCACGTCGTGTCCAATCCCTAGATCTCCACGGTGAACCTGAAGCACTCCTACTCTGCCGTGGGCGGCCTCGTTGCCTTTGAGTTCATCAAGTATCTTCTCGACCCTTTCGAGCTGGGCGAGGCTGACGTTAAGTGTAAAGGTGAGCCTGACGACGCAATCCCTTAGTTCTTCTGCACGCAGAAGGTCCAGGTCGTTGAGGCTCCCGATTCGCTCATCCCGCCAACGCCACCGGCCAACTTGCTGTCGTTGAACGATCGGTGGCCTGCCATGCCGGGGAAAAAAGACGACGGCAACAAAACCGGCGTCGAGTTCCCCAAACTTAGTTACTTCAGGAGCGCCCGGGTAGACGGTCGGGCTGGCTTTCGGAGGCAACTCCCGAAATGCGTGAGTGTCGCCGATGGCCAGATAATTAAGGCCCTGCTTTTGCGCTGCGTCGGACCCGATAGGAAAGTTCGTCTGATACCCGGCAATATCAAAGGTTTGACCATGCGCTAGCCCAATGCGTATTCGTTGATCTCCCGGCGCACGAGGGGGAAGGCGCGAAGCCAGATCGTCGGCACCTGCCTGGCTGCGGCAAGGCTCTGCATATAACACTGCTTCTTCTGAAAGAGGGTACTCATAGTTGTCACGATCAACCACATGCACCCAGGCAGGCAGCGCTCGCCGGAAAGGATGGTCCGCAGACCAAACCGAGTTCGCCTGAAGAGGATCATGATTTCCCGGGAGCAGGAATACTGGCCGGTCGCTCCAGTTGCGCCGCTGGAAAAGCTGTATCAAGCCTTTCCACCAAAGCTCTTCAGGCGCGGGACTGTCGAAAAGGTCGCCAGCGCAAAGAACGGCGTTGACCGAATAACTCTCCGCGACCCCTAGAAGCCTGTCTACCGCTTCAATGCGCGCTCGCGTCAGCTTTGTCCCGTCCTCCTCACCAAAGGATGGAAAGCGCAAGCCGAGATGCCAGTCGGCCGTATGCAGGATCTTCAGCGCCACGTCTTGCTCCTCCGCCGCTGTCATTCGAGAATAAACTCCACATCGAGTACCTTGTTAACTTGCGGTGGCTTTCTTTCGCGCCGCCTTTGTACCTGCTGGTGCCATCGCTGATATTCCGCATCATCCCGTGCTTCGAGACGGGCTACGTCGCCTTCGATACCATCGATCTCTTCCTGTATCGCGCGCACCCGCAATTCGGCCTGGGTCCGCGAATGTCCGCTCCCAACGCGGCTTCCCGCCTGGTCTTCAGCTGCCCGCAAAGACTGTCGGGCTACGCCGAGGCGACGACGCAAGACCAGCAACTGATCCTCAACGTATCGCTCTCATCTGTTCCAGCTACGTTCGAACGGTCGCTGCTCGTCGGCCGCAACCTCGATCTGGTCGGCGAATACAAGCTCATCCAACAGATCCTCAACCACGCCGCTTTCGAAATATAGCGACGGAAGCTCAGGTCTGTCGTGGGGTGTGTGATCTAACAACCACTGAGCGCTGTCGATCGCCAGCGGAGAAACCTTTCCTTCCATGGATCGCAGTCGTTATCGAGCCGGTCCACCCTTTCGAAGCCGTCGTACCGATTCTTACCAGGACCAGCCGTCCCCGTTGCCCTCTGTGGTCGACGAGCTCTCGTGGAGCGCCGTCGTCCAGTGCCCAGGCAACGCAAGCCGTTAGCCGTGGCGTCGCGGGCTTCGGCTACAGCGGCCTGGACCAGAGTGTGGCCGAGATGCAACGGTTCGGCGTCTACCAATTCCGGGTTCACCTATAGCGGCCGTTCCTCCGCTCGCGCCAGCCGTCAGGCAATCGCTCCGAGGGCCATAGCTCGAACCGAATGTTCCCGTCTATCACCCAGACGACGGTAGCGCACGCCGAGAGCAAGCAAGAAACCTGTGATTAAACGGTCTATCTCGCCATCCAGGCGTGCAAGCCTGGCGGTAGGTCAGCCTGCAATCGATGAAAGACCTGTCTGACGCGCTTATCGAAACGCGTCTCAATCAGTCCCGCTGTGCGGGCCCAGGTTTCTTCGAAGCGTTTACTTTCGTGCTCCATTTGCTCGCGCAAACGCCGCAGTTCGGCTTCTATCTCGCCCACTGTTCGGGCCCGCTCATAGATACGCCGCAACCGCCCTTCAAAGTCACCACCGACGGCTCCCGCGATGTCTCGGGCGTCTCAGTCGTCGGCTCATGGAGTACTGCATCCGACGCGTCGAGTACCTTGCCGAATAAGTCCAGCTTGCGGCTCAGGATTCGAAGGTGAGCGCGTTGCGTCTCGTTATCGGCAGCGAGAAAATTGATACCGTGACGTCGTGCTCCTGACCGTACCTATGACACCGGCCGATTCGCTGCTCGATTCGCTGGGATTCCACGGCAGGTCGTAATTGACAATCGTGTCGCAGAACTGAAGGTTGAGCCCCTTTGCACCAGCCTCAGTCGAAATGAATATACGAGAACGGGTTCTGAATTCATGCACCAATGCCAGCCGTACGCCACAGAACGGCTTGGGCGTTGGTGAGGAGGAAGGAAATCGCCGATTTCTGCTTGCCACTGTTTGAGCGCTTGCATGCGCGCGGTGAATCGTTTGTTCCCCGGAATAGGGTGACGTCTTGCGGGCGAAGCGCCCCTCTGAACCAACAGCTCCTCTAGATAAGCCTGGGTAACGAGCGACTCAGTAAAATCACCGCCGCTTTCGCCCAGATGGCCGTTCAGCTATCACGCGAATGACGTCAAGCAGCTTCTCTGCCTTACTGTCACGACGGAGCGATTCGGCAAGCGATACAAAGGACCGAACACGTTCAAGCTCTTATTCGACCGACCGCGCTTCGGCGACGCCGCGCTCTCTGGTACCGGTTCGAGTTGCAGTTCGTCGTCTCTCAAGATCGTCCAGAAAATCTCGAGTTCGTCGGCACGACGCCTTTCAGCATTCGTTCAAGGCGCTGCGCCACTTTTCGCAAACTCGCAGTCAAAGCCTGCTATCGAGGAGCCCATCAGGCGGTGGAAACCGATCAACAGAAGACGTCTCTGGTTGCCTCGGAAAGCGAAAAGCTGAGGTTCGAGCAGGTATCCAGTCACCTGGTCGTACAACAACTTCTCTTTTGCAGTCATCGAGTATTCAAAGATTTGCGCGTGCCGCGCCACGAAGGGGCGCTCAAGGAAGTCCTGCGCTTGGCGGCGCAACGTTCGCTGAACGACTGTTTCGATACGCCGGCGTAGTTCATCATCCTGGCCCTCTACCAAGGTTCGATCGTCGCCGTCGCAGAAGACATCGCGAAATGTCCGGAGGCTACCGAGCAATGTCCCGGTAGGCTCCACGTATTGGATCAGTCCCCATAATTCGGTCAGATTGTTCTGAATGGGAGTCGCGGTCAATAGCAACACAGGAGCTTTTCGCAGGAAGCTTCGAACCCTGTCCGCTATTCGGGCCTCCGTTGAATCGGGACGGTAGTCACCACTTTGTCGAAACGGCGATATATATTGGCGAATACTTCATGTGCCTCGTCGATAATGCACAGGTCGAAGGGCTCGCATTCCCGCAAAACTTCAGCGCCCCGATCACTACCCGCCACTTCGCGGCCGACAAGAAAAACACCAGCCCGAAAACCCTCCCGCTTCGAAGCGTCCCTCTACGGCCTGAATATCAAATAACGATAAAGCTCGTCCTGCCATTGGCCCAGCAACGGCTTCGGCACGACCAGGAGCACCCTCGACGCTGCTCCCTCGGAGCGAAGTTGCGCGAGTACAAACCGGCTTCGATAGTCTTGCCCAATCCAACTTCGTCCGCCAGGATACACCCGCCCTCGGGAATCCTCTTCAAAGCAAAGATCACGGCATCGATCTGGTGCGGATTTGGATCAATACGGCCTTGCCGCTGCGCGGCGGCGTAACGCTGCTGTTCATCCGCCCGCCGCAGACGAACGAGCTGTTCGGCAAGGTATCGCCGTTGAATGGGATGGGGAACAGTCATCAGGCGGGCTTGGGTGAACATCCTTCCTTTGGAGCACGGGCGGAATGACGAACAGCTAAACAGGTCTCGACAACCTGAACTTCGTTAGTTGCAGAAGTCTGCGCCGAATAGCATTTCCATCTCGAAAACCCTCTAATAATATGCTTTCCCCGGCCGAGGTCAATAGTGGTCGTCGAGTACCACTAAAGTCTTAAGGAGGGATATCATTAGCTAACACTCCATAATGAGAGGCGTGTGATCCCCTCTAAGTACTGGGCCCTGGTCCGCGGCTTCAATATAAGCTCACAAGCGAAGTACGGGAGTTAGGGACATGCCCGCGTCGTTTAAAGCGGGAGATTCAGGGAGATTCAGGACAAGGGAGATTCAGGACAAATTACCCCACGTCATCAAACGCAGCCGGGCGATTCGGTATTAAGGGGCCAACTTGGATAGCTCAACCCGCATCCGATTGTGTTCGGAAATGCTGGACGAAAAGTACTCCAAAGAAACGACCCGCCCTACAGGTCTAAAGCTCGGGTGATCGAGAGTCTATGTCCCCCGCGCCCGCCGCGATCACGCGAAAAGGATTAACTTTGCTTCATAGATCCATACATCCCGCAGCGAAAGTTCCTCCAAACTAAGTCGCCCATCC
>CAVWMS010000005.1:0-233154 GCA_963756185.1 uncultured Verrucomicrobiae bacterium | reverse complement strand
TATCGACGTTGACAGGACGGTGCCAAAATGGCACCATGCGATTATGGATCAGGCCATTGAAGAACATCGCAAGCGGATTACGGCGCGCGTCTCGGACAACGTTCGCAACACGTTGGAACAAGCGGCGGAGCTTTTAGGCGCGACGGTCAATCAGTTCGTGGTCCAAACCGCCTATGTGGAAGCCCAGCGGGTGATTGAACGCGAATCGGTAATCCGGCTTTCGCAGAAGGACGCGCGCAAGGTGCTTTCCCTGCTCGACAATCCGCCCAAGCCCAACAAGCGTCTCAAGGCTGCGGTAAGAGGGTTCAAAGGCGTGGTGCGTGAATAAAATCGAGTTGCTGTCGCAGTCCCACGACCGGGACGGATTCGACTGCGGCAGCGAACCGCTTAATTCGTTTCTCAAGCAAACCGCGCGGCAACACGCGCAGCGGGGAATTTCCCGGACATTTGTGCTGGTGGATGAGACTGCCGTCGCGCCGAAACCTATCCTGGGTTTTTTCGCGCTCAATATTTGCCAGGTAAAATCGGAGTCTCTTACACCACAGGAGGCAAAGAAACTGCCGCGTGACGTGTCCGGTGTCAGGCTGGGTCGGCTGGCCGTCTCGACGGCGAATCAGCGGCAGGGCATCGGCAAAATGTTGCTGGTGGCGGCGATGGGGAAATTCATGGAGATATTCAACACCGCGGGCGGGATAGGTCTTTTCGTGGATGCAAAAGACCGGGATGCCAAACGCTATTATGAGCAATTCGGATTCGTCTCCCTGCCGAGCAACGAACTGGAAATGTTCCTGCCGGTAAAGACGATTCAAGAGGCGTTGGCATCGCATCCGTAAGGGGTCCGGAAGAAGGACCTTTAGAGTTTCAACCGCTATTCCTGAATAGTCTGATGCAATTTTGCCTTGTTCCACGGTTCCACTGGAGACAAATGCGTCGAGCGGGTCCGGCGCCGCATTTTTCGTGAAATTCCAGGCGCCGTGCCTAAAAATCACCGCACTTATGACCAACTCCCTCCCAATGGATGTGGCGCGACAACTGGCCGGCGCGCAGGAGCGGCTGGCAAAGCTGAACGCGCTCGTTGGCTTTGACGGGTTCCTCGATACGATCCTCCACGTCGTGGACAAGCGCGAGTCCGCCTTTAAATTCACCCGCATGTCAAAAATGGAGGCGTATTCGCGGCGCATCCAGGAAGCCGCGGGCTTGAGCGCAAACTTCGAGTTCGTCACGCAAATGGTGAAGCTCGGCGGCAACGGCCCCATCATGGCAAACGCCTTGCGTGCGATCGGCTCGCCGGTCACGTACGTCGGCTCGCTCGGCTCGCCCAACGTGCATCCCGTGTTCGGCGAGTTTGCGAAACAGGCGACGGTGCACAGCATTGCCGAGCCGGGGTTTACCGACGCCATCGAGTTCGATGACGGCAAGCTGATGTGCGGCAAACACGAGAGCCTCAAGCAGGTTAACTGGCAGAACCTGGTCCGGCATATCCCCGAGCAAAAGATGCTGCGCATTTTCTCCGGCGTGTCGCTGGTCGCGCTGGTCAATTGGACCATGCTGCCGTTCATGAGCCAAATCCTGGGCAAGGTGCTGACGCGGATCGCGCCGAAGCTTGGCGGACGGCGGCGCCTGCTGTTTTTCGACCTGGCGGACCCGGCGAAGCGGACGACGGAAGACATCGAGGCGCTGCTGAAACTGGTCAGGAAATTCGAGAAATATTTCAACGTCATCCTGGGGCTGAACCTCCAGGAAGGCCGGCAAATCGGCGCCGTGCTGGGCATCCCGCTCAGGGAAGAATCATTCGAGCATGTGACCATGCATGCGGCGGAGGTTCGCGCCGCGCTGGGCATTCACACGGTGGTCATCCATCCGGTCAGCTTCGCGGCGGGGGCGGACGCCTCCGGGTCGGCGCACGTTCTCGGCCCCTACACGCCGAGGCCGAAAATCACCACGGGCGCCGGCGACCATTTCAACGCCGGCTTCTGTATCGGCCGGCTGCTCGAGATGGACCTCGCGTCGAGCTTGCAACTCGGCGTGGCTGCATCCGGCTATTATGTCAGGCACGCCAAAAGCCCGAGCCTGGGCGAGCTGAGAAAGTTCTTGAAGACGCTGTAACGTGATTTGGATGACCTATTGCGCGGCGGGTTTTCTCTTTTAAACTGTCCGATCCCCGGGAGCCCTGCAAAGCTACCTCCATTCTCATGACAGCCCTTTTTCGCCTCGCGGCGCGCCAATGATGGAACGTGCTGCTGCAAAATCCGGTGCTACTGCTCCGATGACGGTCAAGCCGTACCGGTCCGCAATTGCCTGGGTCGTATTGCTCGTTTACGCGGCGATTGTGCTCAGCATCCTGCCGTACCATCAGCCATGGCACGACGAGGCGCATTTCTGGCTGATCGGACGCGATTTGACGCTCGGCCAGATGCTGGGGCATCAAATGGCCTACGAAGGCAGCCCGCCGTTGCGGTATCTCATGGTCATGGCGCTGGCCAAATCGGGCCTGCCGTATATCAGCCTGGGGGTGCTCAACGCGCTGACTGCAATAGCCACGGCGGCCGTCATACTTTTTCTCTCGCCGTTTGCTATGTGGCAAAGGGCGGTCGTCTCGCTGTCGATTTACCAGCTCTACATGTACGGCGTGGTCTGGCGCATGTACACGCTCGCGGGCCTGCTGCTTTTGCTCGTCGCTTACTTATACCGTTCGCGTTTTCAAAGGCCGTTGCTATATGCCGCCTGTGTCGCCCTTCTGGCAAATTCCTGCCTCCAGATGCTTGGGGTAAGCCTTCTGTTGTTCGGCGAGTTCATTTACACCGGCGTGCGCGGTACGGAAAAAAACAACCAGACCGGCGTGGCGGGTAAGTCTGTTCCGAACCGCGAGAAAGCGGCATGGCTGATCATGGCCATCTTCATCATCTCCGCCATTTGCGTGTTGATCCAGCCCGCCGACATCAACTTCCCCGGCGCATTCCCCATCTTCTACCCGCGCGCGATCCTGGAGCTTTTCTCGGCGCCGTTTGTCTTCGGCATTTACGATAATCCCTTTAACAGGGACTCTCCCTGGCATTTGAGCGTCGCCCTTCCCTGTCTTGCGGCCTTCCTGCTGCTATGCTGGGAATTGCGTGGAAACTGGCGCGCGCTCGGCCTGGTCCTGCTGACTTTGCTGGGTTGGAGTTACTTATTTACATTCAAGAACCGGCCGAATGTCTATCACGTGGGGCTTATGTTTTATGTTGTGCTTGCGGCTCTTTGGATTTCGTGGAATCCCGCACCGGCGCCCGGTGCGCGGCGCGGGGCCAGAAAGCTGAAGCGGATCGGGGCCTTGATATTCTTTGGGGCGCAGGCGCTGACGATCATCGGGGCCGCGCAAAGCATCGCTCTTGAAATCAAGGAGCCGTTTTCCAACGCCGGGGACGCCGCCGAGTACATATCGCGCATACAGGGCAACCCGGTCATTGCCGAGTATACTCAAGGCCGGGACGAAGCGATATTACCTTATCTTCCGAACTTGCGATTTTGGGGGGTGGAGGGAAGGAATTTTGGAACCGTCGGATTTTCCCGGGACTATGCGGCCATTGGCGATGTCCCAACCCTGCTGTCGATTATTGCAAGGAATTTGCCGCCGCCGCCGCCATGGATCCTCCTCTCCGGCGAAATGCCATGGCCAAAGTATTATGGTTATGAATTGATATACGAGAGCCCACGGCCGGCATGGGGACTTAACAATGAAGCATACTGGATTTATTGCCCGATCGGAGCAAACCATCCTCCCGTCGAAATCAGCCCGCTGCCCATGGATGTATTGCTGAATGGTTATCCCTACCATCCCTTTGACGCCAAATATTTCCTTGAGTTTCTCAACTGACATGAGCCCGCTTTCCCGATCCCCTTTCGATATGCCCGCTGAGAAGGCCGCGCCGGTACGATCCGCGATAGCGTGGACAGTCGTCCTCATATATGCGGCAATCATCCTCGACATGCTGTCGTTCCACCATCCGTGGCACGACGAGGCGCATTTCTGGCTGATTGGCCGCGATATGTCGTTGGGCTCGCTCATTACCAAACAGGCCGCAATCGAAGGCAGCCCCATCCTGCGCCATTTGATGGTTATGGCGCTTGCCAAGTCCGGGCTGCCTTATATCAGCCTGGGCGTGCTCAACGCGGTCGTGGCAATCGCGACGGTGGCGGTCATTGTCTTTCTCTCGCCGTTCGCCATGTGGCAGAAGGTTGCGGTCTCCTTTTCCCTCTACCAGGTATTCATGTACGGGATGGTCTGGCGGCTCTATTCCCTCGCCGGCGTCTTACTTTTGCTGGCCGCATATCTTTTTCGTGCGCGCTTCCGGCGGCCGCTCTTGTACGCGGTGTGCATTTCGCTGCTCGGCAATACGTGCGTTCAAATGCTCGGTGTAAGCCTGCTCTTCTTTGCTGAATTTGTCTTCACCGGCGTGCGCGGCCGCCGCGGCAAAACGATTCCCCGCCGGGAAATAATTGCGTGGTGCGTCATGGCGGTCTTCAGCGTGCTTGCAATCCTTCTTCTCATCGAGTCCCCGGACATAGCGAACAGCGGCTTTATCCCGGACTTCTACGGCCCCGCGTACCTGGAGGTGCTATGTGCGCCGTTTGTGTTTGGGATTTACGACGAACCGTTCTTCAGGTCGCCGCATTTTAATTGGGCCGTTATCCTGCTCTGTCTCTGCGCATTTCTTTTGTTGTGCTGGGACTTGCGGCACAGTTGGCGCGCACTTGCATTGATCATTCTGACTTACCTGGGGTGGACTTATATCTTTACATACAAGAATGATCCCAGCGTGTATCACACCGGCCTGATGTTCTACATCGTCCTGGCCGCGCTTTGGATTGCAAGGGAGGATGGTTCCGCTTCCCGGCGGGCGTCGAAGAGGATTTCCATGCAATGGCGTATTGGCACGTGCATGTTCTTTATTATGGAAGGATTGACCATCATCGGAACAGTCCAGACGATCGCGCTCGAGATGAGGCTGCCTTTTTCCGGCGGCAAGGATGCCGCGCGATACCTGGCCATGGTGGATCCCGGCGACATGATCGCGGAATCCACTGCCGACAGGGCGGAGAGTATCCTGGCCTATCTTCCGGGTAAAAAGTTATGGCACCTGAAGGAAGGGCGGCTCGGGACTTATACCCTCCACAATGGGGACGCCGAATACCACAACGTCGGCATCGTCATGGCGAGAGTGCAGCATGACTTCCCCAATGCCAAACCCTGGCTCCTTTTTTCATTCGTTTTTCCGTCGCCCCAGCGGTTCGGCTACGAACTGGTCTACAGCAGCCCGCAGGCGGCGTGGGGACTTACCAAGGAGGACTTCTGGCTCTACTGCCCGATCGGCACGCCCCATCCGCCCACCGAATTGGGGCCTCACGTCGGCAGCGGCTACCCTTACACCCCCTTTGACGCCAAGGCGCTGCTAAGGTTCCTCGATTAGGGCAGTTTAAAAATTCTGTGGCCGCCGCTATTTAACGGCGAGGGCCGTTGTGATTGGTCTCAAGCCTGGCCAGTATGAGTTTCGTACAGGCGCTGCGCTTGAAGCCCAACCGCACCAACCCTCGGTGCTCGCAAATCAACGGCCACATAGTTTTTAAAATGCTAAACCCAGTGGGCAGGGCTGGATTCGAACCAGCGAAGGCATAAGCCAGCAGATTTACAGTCTGCCCCGTTTGGCCACTCCGGAACCTACCCGTTACTGATTGGGTCAGTCCCGCGCGAAGCCGGCCTGGCGTGGGGGGCGGGGCCGGAATCTCGCGAGCGCAGTCTCGTACGACACCCGGCGGCAAATTGCAAAGGCATTTTTGCGGCCCGTCAGAAGGGCCAGACGTGGAAGACAAAGGTGTGGGCCGGCGCCGGCGCGGAGTTGAGGTACGCCGCCTTGATGACCACCGGCGAGACCGGGTTGTCGTTTGTATCGGCTTCCTGCGTCGAGATGGCGTCCAGCACGTCCATGCCCTGGGTCACGTGGCCAAAGACGGTGTATTTGCCGTCCAGGTTCGGCATTGGCTCGAGGCAGATGTAAAACTGGCTGCCGTTCGAGCGCCGGGCCGGGTCAATGGCATCGGAGAGACGGGCCATGGCCACGGCGCCCGCCGTATGCTTGAGACGAATCTCCGGCGGCAGCGTGTAGCCGGGGCCGCCGGTGCCGACCCTCGAGCGATCCTTCTGGCGCGAAAGCGGGTCGCCCATCTGGACAAAGCGTGTGCGGGATGACCCGGTGCACCTTCAGGCCATTGTAAAAATGATGGCGGATCAGCTTTTCGAAATTGGCGACGGTCCCGGGCGCGGCGTTCGAATCGAGCGCGATGGCCACCCGGTGCAGCGTCGGGTCGTGGTCGATCCTGAAATCGAAATAGGCGGTATCCTGCGCGCGCGCGGCATTGAGCGCCACGCAGGCCAGGGCAAGGAGGAGGAAGAGGGCGATTTTTTTCATGGGACAAGTGGCAGATCGCGCACCTGAACCGTGACGGCCGTGCCATCGGGCAAACGGGCATCCAGGGTGGCGCTGCCGAATCCGCGCCTGAGATAGCCAAGGGCGGCCCAGCATTCCAAGCCGAAACTCCACGCCGCGCTGGTAATCTCGGCCCGCCGCTTTCTCCGGCTCACCGGGCGGATGCAGCGTCATGCCCGCGGCCAGCGGCTGCGCGGCGGTGAAACCTGCCAGGCGCCTGTTGACGTGGCCCACGCTCTTGATCCGCGAGATGACCTCCTGGCCAATGTAGCAGCCCTTGTTGTAGTCGATGGCCGTTTGGTCCAGGCCGGCCTCGGGCGGCAGCGTCTCCTCGTCCAGCTCCGCGCCCCAGCGCGGGATGCCCGCTTCGATCCGCATCGACTCGGCCAGCGTCTCGGGAATGAGCGTATAGGTATGGAGTTCAGCCAGGCTGCCGCGCACCGCCTCGTACTGCGCGTGCGGTGCGATGATATCGACGCCGGCGCGGGCGAATCGTTTCGCGACGCGGATTTTGCAGGCCGTCGGAAGGCCAATCGACGCAGTGCCGCTGCCGGCGAACAGGACGTGAAACATGCATTCCTCGCCCGTCACATCCTCGAGCGCCGCGTCATCGGAAATGATGTACTGCTCAAGGCGCGCCGCGAGCGGCTCGCGCAGTTCCGGCTCCGCGTCGATGCGCAGGAAATTCTCCGCCGCGGAGACAAATATCACACCTGAGAGTCTTCCCTTCGCCGTGGTCACGCAGGCGGCCATGGCCTCGCCGGGCCGCAGCCGGCGAATGTCATTGGTCGCCTGGCCGTTGAGATAGCGGACCCGGTCCGCGCCCGAGAGCTGCCATTTCGCCCGCCGGCTCAGGTTAAACAGCGCGCCACGCGTCGCGCGCCTGTGCGTAGATGGCGGCCGGGGAATCCTCGCATTGCCACGCGGCGCTCAGCTCGCGAGCCGCTGCCAAACCAGCGCTTGATCCGTACGGGCGGCGCCTGCTCGGGCTGGCCATTGCCGCTGGCCGGTTCGGTTTCGGGCTTCGCCGTTTCGCGCGCGGCCTCCGGCTTCGGCGGCTCGGGTTCCGGAGCAATTGCGGCGACTCGGCAGGTCGGGCAGCTTGATCCCCACGTCGCGCAATTCCGCCGCCGTCGATTCCCGCGGCGGCTCCTTGGGCAACTCCGGCGCGGCCGTGGGCGGCTCGGCAAGCGGCTGTGGGGCAGGCGTGGCGGGTGAGGGGACGTTGAGGAAGATCTGCTCCGGCTCCTTTTGGTAATAGCGCGCCAGGACGGAGAAATCCTCGTCGGCCCAGCCCCGCGTCAGCCCGCCGTACATCACGCCGGCGGTCGCGGTGGTCGCCGGCAGATCGATTTCGCGCGAGTTGGCGACATGGATGGCCAACTGCACATCCTTGAACATGTGCTTGAGCGAAAAATGCGGCTCGTAATCCTGGCTGAGGATTTTCGTGAGCTTCGTATCGGACACCACCGAGCGCACCGCGTGATTCTTCAGCGCGTCGGCCAGCGCTTTGCGGATCAATGCCCGACGCCTTCACGATGGCGTAAGCCTCCGCCAGCGTCTGCACCGTGACCGCCGAGATCATGTTCGTGGCGATCTTGATCAGCGCCGCATCGCCGATCTTTCCGATCTTCACGATCGCCTTGCTGCTCGCCTTCAGCACCGGCTCGACCGCCCGGAAGCGTCTGCTCCTCGCCGCCGATGTAATAGACCAGCTCCCGCTTTTGCGCCGCATCCTTGCTGCCGGTGAACGGCGCATCGAGGAATTGCGCGCCCCGGCCCTGCACCAGCCGCGCCGCGTCGAGCGTGGCCTCCGGGTCCCACCGTCGCGTTGCAGAGAATCGATATGACTGGGCGTCAGCGAGCCGCTCATCGCGTCCAGCACGTCGAAGAGCGCCTGCGCGTCCGCCACGAATATCTGGATAACGTCGCACAGCTCCGCCACCTGCCGCGGCGAGGCGAGGAAATTGGGGGCCGCGCGCGGGGTGCGGTTCCACACATAAACATGAAATCCACCCTGCCGCAGCGCGTTGGCCACGCGCGAACCGATGATGCCAAGGCCAATAAGGCCGACATTTTTGCGCGATTTTTTTGGCATCTGCTGACTTGCTTGAACGGCGCCCGACTCAACTGGACGAGGCCGGAATTTGAAAGCAAAAAATAGCCGCGATGCCGCCGGAAAACCAAATAAAACCGGCGCGCCGGTGAGAAAGCCGGCGCGCCGGTTTTGATAATTGCTGGAATTACAAGGAATTACTGGCCCGGCGGAGTGCCCTGTTCCACATCCTTCTTCTTGTCGCTCTTGCTGCTCTTTGCGCTTCCTTTGCCCGTCTCGCCCGACTGCGACTTTCCACCTTCGTCGCTCTTGCCCGAATCCCCGCCTTTGGCCGGGGTCTCGTCGCCTTTGCCTTTTCCTTCATCGCCGCTGCCCATGAAGCTTTCGAGGTTCGGGTTTGCGTTCGACTTCGAACGCTTGGACGGAGTTTCGTCGCCCGTCGCGCCGTTTTCGGACTCCTGGGTGTCTTCGATTTCTTGCTCTTCTTCGGCGCCGGGGTTTCATCGCCGGCCGGGCCGGTTTCCTCTCGCCGGACGCTGGTTTTTGCCTTTGCTCTTTGGTGTCGGGGCTGGAGCCCGGCGCCGGGCTCGAGTGGCCGGCGCATTCTCGAGCTCGGCGTTGCTCAGCTTCTTGTTTTTCTTGCCCTTGCCGGTCGTGGGTCGGATGCGTCCCCGCCGCGTCTTGGGTTCCTTTTGCGCTCACCAGCTTCAAGTCGGCGGGATTGACTGGCTTGGCGGGCGACGAAGTATTCGAGCCCGGCCTGCTTCTTGATTTTCGCCTCGCAGTTTCTCGCGCTCTGGTCGGATCCTTGACGACTCCCCAGCCGTTGTCGGCCTTCACATCTGTCATCGTCTTCGCCACGTTGGGCGGAGTCGGATGGGTGCCGCTGGGCGGCGCTGTGACCTTCGGCGCAAGGACCATCAATTGATTGCCCTGCTGCTGCGAGAGGAACTTGCCTCCGCGTTTCTACACGACCATTGGTCTGGCGCACCAACTTCAGCGTCGGGATCGGCCGGGTGCTCAGCTTCGCATACTTGGCGTAGCTCGGGCCGCCGGTATAGACGGACGAGTTATTGATCGTGATGTTGGTGATGTTGGTGGTGTTGTTGATGATGTCACGTTCTGGTCGCGGCCCGATGATGCACGGCGCCGAGCGCCGGCGCGCCAAAATTGCCGACCGTGACGAAGGAATAAAATCCGGGCCCGATATCGAAACGCGCATCCACCCAACCGCCAAAGCCGACCCAGCGCTCCAGCGCGCCTCCGGCGGCAGCGGCGCCCAGCCCACGTAATAGTCGTTGCATGCGCCACGATACCCACGCCGGCGCCCAGTATAGCCCGGCACCCAGACCCAGCCCTCGCCCGGGATGTGATGCCCAGCGGCCATAGTGGTAGACGATTCCGCCGTAGTCCTCGTAGGAGACCCAGGTCCACCCGCTGTCCGTGTAAGCCCAATAGCCATCCGTGTAAGGCGCCCAATTGTCGGCCACCCCCGTGGGATGCCAGCAATAGCCGTATTGCGGGTCCGAGACCCACTCGCCGTACGGGCTCAGCGATCATAATAGAAGCTGACGGACACCTGCGCCCGCGCACGGCGGGACCAGGCCAAAGGCCAGAAGCACCGCGGCGGCGAAAACAAAAGGGAGGGTTTTAAGATTTTCATGAAGTAAGGGTTTCTCTATGAGACTGAACTGGTTGAGATTCATTCGAAAGAAAATGTTTCGATCAATTCTCTCCGCCGGCGCGGGCAGTTCTGGCCGCCACTGGCGGGTCTGTTGCTCAGTACCTCCTGTTCGAAAACCGGCGCGCAAGCGGACGCCCCGGACACGCTGCGGGTCGGGATGGAACTGGCTTACCCGCCCTTCGAAATGCAGGACCCGCAGGGCAATCCCTCCGGCGTCAGTGTCGATCTGGCCTACGCCCTGGGCGCATACCTGCACGGCCCGTCGCCGTCGAGAACATCGGCTTCGCCGGCCTCATCCCGGCGCTCAAGACGGGCAAGATCGATCTCATCATCTCCTCGATGACCGAGACGCCCGAGCGCGCCCAATCGATTGATTTTTCGATCCCTATCTTGCCACCGGCCTTTGCCTGCTGGTCGGAAAGAATTCTTCCATCCAGGGCATCGCCGACGTGGACCGGCCCAATGCAAGGGTGGTCGTCAAACAGGGCACCACCGGCCAGGCTTACGCAAGCGATCATCTCAAATCCGCCCAGGTCCTCGTGCTGGACAAGGAAACCAGTTGCGTCCTCGAGGTAATCCAGGGCAAGGCCGACGCGTTCATTTACGATCAGATGTCCACTTACGCGAATTGGGTGAGAAACCAGGACACCACCCACGCGATCCTGAAACCATTCCAGGCCGAGTCATGGGCCATCGGCATCCGCAGGGGCAACACGCCGCTGCGCGACGCGGTCAACGCCTTCCTTGACGATTACCGCGCGAAAGGCGGTTTCGACCGGTTGGGAGACAAATACTTGTCCGATGAAAAAGCCGTCTTCAAAAAGATGGGCGTGCCATTTGTATTTTGAGGTTATTGCGCCGTGCCGGTGGCCTCGACTTCATCGAGCTTCGCTTGCGCGATCTGGACCGCAGCCTGCGCCTTATCGTAATCCTCTTCCGGAACAAGGCCACTTTTGTACGCGGGCTCAAAAATTTGCAACTGGCGTTGCGCGGCCTCGAGAGTAATTCTCGCAATTTCCACCGGAGTCCCGTGCAATTCCGCCTGTAGCAGTTCCACCTTATCCAGCGCTGCGAAGTATTCCTGGGATGGGATAATACCAGCTTTGTACTCGGGCTCCAGAATCTCCAATTGGCGTTGAGCGGCATCGAGTTTGACAAAGACAATTGTCGTCGGATCCCCCTGCAATTCCGCCCACAATAACGCGACCTTGTCCCGCGCGGCGTAATAATCCTGGGACGAAACAATACCGGCTTTATATTGCGGCTCCAGCGCAGACAGCGCTTTTGCCGCTTGCTGAAGTTCGACTTTCAGGACCGCCGGATCCTTCTCGGAATCTTCAGATTCGGCCGGAGCCGGTGTCGCCGACCCGCCGGGGCTCCGGCCATTCTGCCCCCCTGAATTCGGCGGCATTTTGCAGATGACAGAAATTCCTTCCCGCAAGCTGCCCGGCGAATTCCCGGTGTCCGTCACTACGATCTCGCCCGGAGACAAGCCACTTTGAATTTCCGCCATCCCCGCTTCGATTGTCCCCACTGTAACATGACGCTGGGTTACAGTCTGATCCGGTCTTACGACATAGACATAACCGTTCGAACCACCCCCGAATACCGTTGACACCGGAGCCAGCACAACCCCGCGTTTCATCTCGAGCAGCAATCGGACGTTTGCGAATTCACCTTTCAACAGCAATGTATCTCCTTCCGGTGTTATTCCAGCCGTGCATCGCAAGGTTCCCGTAGACGGGTCAATTTGATCGTCCACCGCGGTCACCGAGCCTTTGGCAATCTTATTGATGTCAGTGTGGTCATAGAGGTCGACTCCCAGGGGCTGGTGAGCCTCGAACTTTTTGACCACCTCGGGAGCCTGATCTTCAGGTATCGCAAAGGAGACTGCCGCAGGCGACAAAAGCTGCCCCAATGTGTCCAGGTAAACGCCGATGTCACCTCTATATGCGGTTACCCCGTCGACGGGAACAGGGCCTGGCATCACGGCTTGATCCGCGGCGAACCTGGCTTCCGCTGCCTCTTTCTTGGCTTCAGCGCGCGCTGCCGGCGATAGATAGGCGTAATAACGATAAGTTAGGGCGCCAAAGGCGGATAGAATCAAAAGTACGGCAATTGCCACTGACCTGCCGAGCCACCGTCGCCAACTGACGATCCCGAATATCAGCGCAAGCACCAGGCTTACCCCGCCAAACATCATCGAGGTCACCTCGTCGCGACCCAACAGGATGGCCCCCAGCAATCCCACGACAAAGAGCCCCAGCGCGATAAACGCGAATGCCGTCTGGCTCGTGGAAGTTTTTCCTGCCGCGATTGCCGTCGCCGATCCCGCATAGGCCTGCGTCGGCGTCGCCGCAATGGCCTCGACCTGCGTCTTCATGATGCTCGCCTGCTGGTAGCGGCGCTCCGGTTTCTTCTCGAGCGCGCGCAATACCACTTCATCCAGCCGCACATCGACGTGCACCTTGTGCGAAGGCAGTTCGAATCTCCCCGCCGGCAATTCGCCCGTGAGCATTTGGTAAAAGACCACGCCGAGCGCATAGATATCCGCTCGGTGATCCACTTCGAGCGGATTGGCCAGTTGCTCCGGCGCCATGTAATGCGGCGTCCCGATTACTTTGCCCGCCTCCGTCCGTCCCGTTTCCCCCGGCGCTATGCCTCCGCCCGCGACGCCGGGCAATTCGCGCGCGACGATCTTTGCCACTCCAAAGTCCGCGATTTTTACCTGCCCCGCTTTGTTGAGCAGAATGTTCTCCGGCTTGATATCGCGGTGGATGATTCCCCGGTCGTGGGCGAATTGAAGCGCGTCGCATATCTGCGGCACGATCGCCAGCGCCTCGCGCGGCGGGATGTAGCCCCCGTCCAGCAATCGCCGCAGCGTCATCCCATCCACATATTCCATGAAGAAATAATAGAGCCCCTCTACCTGCCCGGAGTCGTACAGCGTCACGATGTTCGGGTGATGCAATTGCGCCAGCGCCTTCGCCTCCCGCTCGAACCGCTCCGCAAAGGAGGGCTCGCGCCCGACATCCGGCGGCAGAATCTTCAACGCCACCACCCGGTCGAGCCGCTTTTGGCGCGCCTTGTACACCGCGCCCATGCCGCCCCGGCCCAGCAATTCGATGATCTCCAGCTCCGGGAAGAATCGCGCCAGCTCCTCGAGCGCCGGCGGCTGGAAGCCCCTCGCGCCCTTCGAGTCCAGGCTGCCGGTTCCCGCCCGCAGCAGGCAATCCGGGCAAAGTCCCATCAGGGCGTCCTCGGCGACCGGTTTCCCGCAGGTCGGGCATGTTTTTTCGGCAGGCATGGCTTTCTACCTATGTTCAGAGGGGTTGAATCGGGGATGTTACACTCTAACTCGAAAGAATCCGCCGCAGATAATTCAATTCATCGGCCACTTCAGACTCATCCCGCACCGTCTGGGCGATTTCCTCGTGCAGCGCCTGCCGGTAACGGCGGCGGAGCCGGTGCACGGCCACGCGCAGCGCCTCCTCCGTCATGCCGAGGCGCGGGGCCAGCTCGGCGTATGGCGCGGCGTTCCGGTCTCCCGTGATTGCGAAGCGAACCTCCATGAAGAATTCCCGCCGGCCTTCCGCCTCGTATTCGCGGCAAAGCCGGCGCACCACATTCTCGAGCAGTTCCATCGCCCACTTTCGTTCGAAGAGATGCTCCGGCGTCATCTTGTCCGCCGGCTCGCTGCGATAGCGGTTCTCGGCCAGTTCCGCGTCGAGCGAAATCGTCCGCCCGGCGGCCCGCTTCAGCGCGGAGGCGCGGTCGCGCTCATCCGCGAGAAAGTGATTCATCGACGCCAGCAAAAACGCGCGGAACTTCCCCTTCTCGCGTCCGACGCGGGCCAGCGAATTCAGCTTCAGGATTCGCGCAAAAAATCCCTGGGTAAGATCCTCCGCGTCCTGCGGGTCATAGCCGCGGCGCCGCACATAGGCGTAGAGGGGATACCAATAAGCCTGGCACAAATCATCGAGCGCCGCCCGCGCACGCGTGGTATCGGAGCGCGCCGCCTGAAGCACAACGCTCCAGCGGGTCGTGAGGAAGAACTGCTGATTGGTCATTTGCCCCGGCCTTCACTCCATATTAGAGGAAATCAGGGTAAAACGTTGCGCATTTTTTGCGGCGATAAGTCCCAGGGGTCAGGTTGCGCCCGGCCCGGTTCACGCCGCCTCCTCCGCCGAAAGCTGGGTCGCTTGAAACTCCATGATCGGCGCACCCGCCGCAAAGAGGCCGTCCTTCAGCGGGATCGACCGGACCGTGATCGTATTTCCCCGCACATCGATGGCCATTCGCCCGCTGATCGGCAGAAAGCTGCCGGTGTTGACGATCGTGCGCGCCCCGCGTTTCCAGCAGCCGGAATAATGCGTGTGCCCGATCAGCACAAACCGCGCGCGCGGCCGAAACACCCGCGCCAGCGCCTCCGCGCGCGCCGGCGTGACCGCCCAGGAATGAAAGACCTGGAACGGGCGCCACGGCGGCCAGCACTCCCGCAGCACGGTGCGGATCGCCGACAGATTGTTGCGCAGCCGCGGCGGCCGGTGCAGCTCGATTGCCAGCGCGGCCCGCTTGCTCGCCTTCAGCCGCTTCTCAAAATCCAGGAACGCGTCTCCCTCGAGCCCCGCCAATTCCCGCGTATGCGCGGCGCCCAGGATATCGGCGTCATGGCTCCATGGGGAGATGTCGTGAAAAAGCAGGTCGCCGTGCGTCACGAGCACCGCGCCGCCGACGAGGTCCAGGTGGCCCAAGTCCGACAGGATCGGGTCATGATTTCCATTGATGAAAACCGGGCGCGCGCCCGCCGCCTCGCACGCTTCCCGCACCAGCTTCGCGTTGCGCAGCCCGATGCGGCGTCCGCGCAGGTATCGCAGTTCGACCGTATCGCCGTTGAAAACGACGGTCTTCACATCGGAAAAGAGCGGCGCCAGTTGACGCGCGCTTTCGATGATGCTGGCCGGATGGCCAAAGTGGAGGTCTGACAAAATCCGGATCGGCTCTTCGAACTGGGGCGGTTCAATCATCGTTGCGGCAATCAACGGTCCGCGGGAGTGCCGATCATGCCTGACGGATAGGTTGCCGCCTTAGTGACTGCCCGGCGAGGCGGAAGGCGCGGGGCTGGGCGACGCTTGCGCCGGCGGATTGGTATTCTGGTTGGAACTCGGAAAGGCGCGCCCGCCAAAAATGGCGGATAGGGTCGCGACGGCGGTTACAAAGGCCAGCATCACGTTGCCCCAGTGGATGTTATCCCAAAATTTCGGTTTCATTCGCGGTTTTACGAAGTGTTCGCAGGTTTACGAATCGTGATCTTACTTAATAATATAAGTCAGACCAATGACAATAGCGGGCACTATCAGAGCGTGCCAAACTTTGCACGAAAAATGCTGCAAAAATGCGAATGGCACAGGAGCTATCCAATATCCCTGCATGGCTGAAAAAAGGGTTTTCGGCCATTGGCTTAATCGTCATGTTCGCCGGCCTTGATTGGTTTTGGCATCTTCGCGACATCTGGCCGCGCGCCACTACCGATCCCATCCAGGCGCCTCTGATCGAGGCCCTGGCGGTCGTCCTGGCCGGCATCTTCATCGTGAACAAGAGCCGCTAGGAATCGGCAGTCGAAAATGACTTATCGGGCGTGAGCGCGGCACGTGCATGGCGCGCCTGGGAGCAGTCTGCCCCGATGTCGAGCCAACTCGGCGCGCGCGCCGGCGGATTCGCGGATGGAATCGGCAGCTATGGATTTCCGCCGCCCGCCTTGAACGCAAAACACTCGTAGACCACGCGGTCGGGCTGGTAATTGGCAAACGAGCGCAGCAGCACAATCATTCCCTGGTACTCGGCGCGGCCCTTTTCCGCGAGTTGCGCGGTGAGATTCGGCGCGGCCTCGAGCCCCTGCACGATGTCGCGGTCCTGCGCCAGGACGATCGGTTTGCTTCCCGGGATCGCCACCACGGTCACCGCGGCCACCGCTCGCGCAAGGTCGATGGGAACCGGCCCCGCCGTGCCGCCGCATCCGCCGCGGCATGGCGGACCTCGAGCTGGATCATCCGCGCCTTGGCTTCCGGACCCGATGACTCGAGCGCGGTGGAAATGGCGTCGAGCAGCTTGTGGCGCGCGTCGTTGAGATCATCCAGCGACTTGAGGTCCTGCAATGCAGGTTGGTTCTGGATCGCGCGCGCCAGCGAGGAGATTTCCTTCAAATAGGAATTCTTCTGCGAGTCCGGCACGAAATACATCACCACCATGTGGACCGGCTGGCCGTCGGGCGCTCCATAGTCAATCCCCGCCGGGCTCCAGCCGAGCGAGCAGACCATCTCCCCGTGCACCTGGCTGCGCGCGTGCGGGCAGGCCCAGCCTTTGCCGATGCCGGTGTTGTGCATCGCTTCGCGGGCCAGGACCTTTTCGGTGATGCCGCCCTCGACGCCGAGGTCCGGGATTGCCTCGATCAGGGTCGCAAGGTATTCGAGCGCGCGGTCCTTGTGGTTATCCGGCAGTTCGATCAACCGCCCGTTTTGCAGGGCATCGAGGATGCATTTCATAAGCCTTAGTCAATGCCGAACTTGCGGAAGTACCAGGTCTTCACCCCATGGGTAAGTACCGAGTAAGTCAAAATGAACAGCAGCATGAAAGCCCAGAAGCTGGCGGGCAACGGCGTCAGCCCAAAGGCCTTCGCGAACGGCGAGTAAGGCAGCCAGCCGCCGATCGCCATGATGATGCAGGTGGTGAACATCATGAACGGGCTGGCGCAACTCTGGAAGAACGGGATCCTTCGCGTTCGGATGATATGGACGATCATCGTCTGTGTAAGGATCGATTCGACAAACCAGCCCGTCTGGAAGAGCACTTCGTGGGCGTCTCCCTCGATCTTCCAGAAACGGCAGTGGAAATAGTACAACATCGTGAAAAAGGTGGCGTAGTCGAAGAGCGAGCTGATCGGCCCGACATAGATCATGAACCGCCGGATGTTCGCGATATCCCATTTGCGCGGCGTGAGCAGATACTCCGGATCCACGTTGTCGGAAGGGATTCCGATCTGTGAGAAATCGTAAAGGAGGTTATTGAGCAGTATCTGCTTGGGCAGCATCGGGGCAAAGGGGAGGAAATAGGCGCTGCCGACATAGCTGAACATATTGCCAAAGTTCGAGCTGGCGCCCATCCGGATGTATTTGACGATGTTATTGAATACCTTGCGCCCCTCGATGATGCCGTCCTCGAGCACCAACAGGCTCTTTTCGAGCAGGATGATGTCGGCGGATTCCTTTGCCACGTCCACCGCCGTGTCCACCGAAATGCCCACGTCCGCGACGCGCATCGAGGGCGCGTCGTTGATGCCGTCGCCCATATAGCCGACCACATGCCCGCGTTTTTGCAGCGCAATGATGATCGATTCCTTCTGCACAGGCGAAAGCCGGGCAAAGACATTGTTGTTCTCGGCAATTTCGGCGAGTTGCGCGTCATCGAGGCCGACGAGGCGGTCGCCGGTAATCACCTCCGGGACATCGAGGTCCACATCCTTGCAGATCTTGCGCGTGACCAGCGCATTGTCACCGGTGAGGATCTTGGTGGCCACGCCGTATTGCTTGAGCGACGCGATGGCCTTCGCGGCGGATCCCTTGGGCGGATCGAGGAAGGCGATGTAACCGAGCAGGATCAGGTCGCTCTCGTCCGCCACGGAGAAGGTCGTCTTGGTCTGCGGAAACTCCCGGTAGGCTATCCCCAGGACCCGGTAACCGTCGCGGCTCAGTTCCTCGTACTCCTCCAGCAGGTCATTCTTGATGAGGTCGATCATCATATGGACTTCGTCGTCCACCTGGTATTGCCCGCACGCCTTGTAGATATCCTCGACGGCGCCCTTGCAGATCAGCACGTGGTTGCCCTCGTAATCCACCACCACGGACATCCGCTTGCGCTGGAAGTCGAACGGGATTTCGTCGACCTTCCGGCAGCCGCGCTGGACGTCGAACTCGCTGTGCGAAAGGACCGAGCGGTCCAGCAGGTTCCGCAGCCCCGTCTGGTAGTAACTGTTCATGTACGCATACCGCAGCACGTCCTCGCTGTCCCGGTTGGTCACGTCGACCGCCTTTTCCAGGATCACGCGATCCTGCGTGAGCGTGCCCGTCTTGTCCGTGCAGAGGATGTCGATCGCCCCGAAGTTCTGGATCGAATTCAGCCGCTTCACGATCACCTTCTTGCGCGACATCGCGATGGCTCCTTTCGAAAGGTTCACCGTCACGATCATCGGCAGCATCTCCGGCGTCAGTCCCACCGAAACCGAGAGCGCGTATTGAAGCGCCATGAACCAGTCATGCTTGGTCAGCCCCATCAGGAGCAGCACCATCGCCGTCATGACCACCATGAATCGCACCATCAGCCAGGTGAACGCCTTGATGCCCCGGTCAAAGCTCGTCTCGACGCGTTCGCCGGAGAGCTTCTCGGAAATCGAGCCGAAATGTGTGCGCAGCCCCGTATTGACCACCACGCCGCGCGCCGTGCCGCTCAGCACGTTGCTGCCCTGGAAGCAGGCGTTTTGAAGCTCGATCACGCCCCGGCCCGCGATTTCCGCCGGTCCGGGCATTTTTTCCACCGGCATCGACTCTCCCGTCAACGAGGACTGGCTGACGAAGAAATCCTTGGCCGTAATCAGCCGGAGATCCGCGGGAATGATCGCGCCGGCCTGCAGCACCACGACATCCCCCGGCACGATGTCCACGATCGGCACATCTGTTTCCTTGCCGTTGCGAATGACCAGGCAATTGGTCTCCACCATCGCCTGCAGTTTTTCGACCGCCTTGCTTGATCGATGCTCCTGCACGTACCCCAGCGCCACGCTCAGGACGATCATCGCCCCCACGATGCTGGCCGTGACCGGATCGCTGATGGGCGGCGCCGCCGATACGATGCAGATCAGCAAAAGCTGGATGACGAGCGGATTTTTGCATCGCTGCGCCACTTCCATGAAAAAGCCAACCTCCCGTTTGGCCCCGAAGTCGTTGGCTCCGAATTCCCGGCGCGCGGCGTCCGCTTGCTCGTCGCTCAGCCCGGCTTCGGTCACGCCCAGCTTTGCCATCGCCTCGTCCACCGGCAGCTTGCAAATCTCGATCAACCGCTTCTCATGCTCGGAAATGGTCGTCGACGCCACCTTTGCCGCCCGCAGGAATACGGCGGGATGAATTTTATTGAGGACCCGGCGAAACATGGAAAAAGGCGTTTTTGGCTGGCGAAGACCCGTTCAACGGCGCGACCGGGCTCCAAAATGCAAGGCGTCAAAAAGACCCGGGCGCCAGGCATTTCGCCTGCCGCGCGGCGGCATCGTGTGTCCTCATACGCAGCCGCGCAGCGGCATGGAAGGCATTTCTCAAAAAAGTTTCAGCGGTGTAAATCTGCCGGCTCCATGGGGATTTGACCCCCTCCCAGCGCATATAAAACCTTCCCCTACGCAGCTTCCCCCCGTATCGGGCACGATTTCTGCACTCTCATGGGAACCCACCTTATGAAAAACAGCCTGCTCGCCCTTTGCCTGGCCCTGCTGCTCACCTCGTGCGCCGGTGTGCGGGTCACCCATACGGATATCGCCACCGGGGCGACCAACCCGAGCGCCATCTATATCAAGCCCTTTGATGTCAGCGACTGCGTCTGGAAGGGCCGTCATCATTCCCCCGGCGAGGCTCCCATCCGCAAATCCCTCGCTCCCGCCGAGTTTTCGGAAATCCTCAAGGAAGAGCTCGAGAAAATGGCTCCCGCCATGGTCTTGAAGGAGGGGGAAGTGCCGGATAGCGGCTGGCTGGTCGAGGGCAGCCTTGACCTCGTCGATTCCGGGCATCCCGGCACCCGGGCAGAGCCCCTCAACCTCTGGGGCGACGGCGCCTCCCATATCGTCATTCACGTGCGCATCATCGACTTGGACCACCGCTCCGGCGTCACGGCCGGGGGCAAGGACGTAACCGGGGGCAAGGAGGTCCAGACCGAGGCAGCCAACTACGGCCAGGGCAATGTCATTTACGAATTTGACGTGGCCGGCGGCAGCCATGAGACCGGCAAGTTCGGTTCCGTCACCGCCCCGGGTCTCGGCTACGCCGTCACCTTTGACTACCGCAACGCCGCCGAGCGAATCTACGAGGCGCTCGACACGGATGAATTCTCTTACGGCCTGCGCGACTCACCCACCATCCGGTAAGTTTTCCCATCCGTCACCCCAATCCATCGAGAGCCTGGCCTCGCCGCGCGGCCAGGCTTTCCTTTTTTTAATATTGCCGGGCTCCTCCCGGCATATTCCGTTCCGGGCGGACACCCTTTTGTTTTGTTGCCAAGCGTCCGCGTGCGGTTACGCTTTCGCGCCTGGAATTGAGCATGCCTGATTCGCGCAGATTTTCCTTCCTCGCCGGCCTGTTGCTGGCCTCACTTTTCCTCCTCCCTCTCGCCGGCGCGTTTGCGCAGGACGCCGCCGCCTACGCCGTGGTCGATAACTTTACCGGCCATACCCTCCTCGAAGGACGGCTCAACAAACGCATGGCCATCGGCAGCCTGACCAACATCGCCACCGCCATGGTGGTGCTCGATTGGCTCGACGTGCGCAAGCGCGACATCAACGAGTTGGTCCCCATCCCGCCTGACGCCGTTCCCTTCCCGCAGAATCCCATCGGCTTCCAGCCCGGCGACCAGGCCAGCATCCGCGACCTGCTCTACGCCTCCCTGATGCAATCCGACGATATCGCCGCCTACGCGCTGGCCGATTACGTGGGCCAGGATCTGCCGGTGACCATCGGCGGACGAAACCCCCGTGCAGCGCTTTGTCGCCCAGATGAACGCGCTGGCGCGCAAGCTCGGCATGCGCAACACCATTTTCGTCAACCCCAGCGGCCTCGATCCCAACGAGCGCCGCCTTCCCTATTCGACCGCCGCGGACCTGGCGAAGCTGGCCCGCTACGCCATGGAGCGCTCGCAGTTTCGCTTTTACGTTTCACAGAAGCAGCGGGAAATCTCCATCGATCACGCCGGCGCCAATCCCACCGGGTACTCCCTGCAAAACACCAACGAGCTGCTCGGCATCGACTTGATTGACGGCGTGAGCACCGGCACCACGCAAAGAAGCGGCCCGTGCGTCATCCTTTCCGCGGCGCGCGCGCCGGAGTCGGTGCAGCAGGGAGACCAGTACATCATCACGCCGCGGCGGCTGGTGGTGGTGGTGCTCGGCTCGCAGGACCGGTTTGGCGCCGGTCACCAGTTGCTGCTCAGCGGCTGGCAGGAGTACGACCGCTGGGAGGCCGCCGGGCGGCCAGGCCGGCGAGGCTGACCATTTCCTTTTCCCCCCGAATCGCAACGCAAACCAAAGACAAATACAATGGAACGCAGAAGAATCGGAATTCTCAACAGCGGCGGAGATTGCCCCGGATTGAACGCGGTGCTGCGCGGCTCGACGCGCGCGGCGTTGAAACTGGGTTGGGAGGTCGTCGGCTTCAAGGATGGCTTTGAAGGCCTCCTGCCGCCGGGCCGCTTCATCATGCTCGACCGCCACAAGACCGCCGGCATCATGCCGCTGGGCGGCACCATCCTCGGCACGACCAACAAGGGCCATTTCGTCGCAAAGACGGGCGCCCACGGCGACAAAGGCGGTCGTCGCCGGAGGAGATCATCGAGCAGGCCCGCTCGGTGCTCAAAAGCCTGCGTGTCGAGGGCTTGATCGTCATTGGCGGCGACGGCTCGCTGAGCACCGCGCTGCAATTGCAGGAAGCGGGCATTCCCACCGTCGGCGTACCGAAGACCATCGACAACGACCTGGCCGCCACCGCGATGACATTCGGTTTCGATTCCGCCGTGGCCTGCGTGGCTGATGCGCTGGACCGCCTCCACACCACCGCCACCAGCCACCGGCGCGTCATGGTCATCGAAGTCATGGGCCGCCATGCCGGCTGGATCGCCCTTTACGGCGGCCTGGCGGGTGGCGCGGATATCATCCTGCTGCCCGGAGATTCCGTTCGATTACCAGAAAGTGGTCGACGCCGTGAACAAGCGCACCGAGGAAGGCTGCCTCTCGACCATGATCGTCGTGGCCGAAGGCGCGCTGCCCGAAGGATGGCTCCATCCGCACCATGGCGACCACCTCCGGTGAGTACAGGCTCGGCGGCATCGCCGGAGAGGTCGCCGCCGAAGTGGCCGCAAGGACCGACCGCGAGGTCCGCGTCTGCGTCCTGGGCCACCTGCAACGCGGCGGCGCGCCTACCACGCTGGACCGCATCCTCGGCACCCGCTTTGGCATTCACGCCGTCAAGATGATCGCCGAAGGGAAATACGGCTACATGGTCTCCTACCAGAATTACCTCGTCACCGAGGTGCCCATCGCCGAGGCCGTGAACCGCCTGCGCCTCGTATCGCCCGAGGGCCAGATGGTGCACACCGCCCGCGCCGTCGAGGTCGAGTTCGGCGACTGAGCGGTTCTTACTGGACCTTCCTGATGACGAGCGAGAATTGCGTGTCGTCAGCCGCGAAATTCTTGATTTTGCCAAGGCCGACGACGGCCTCGATCCTGTCGCCCCCCCAGAGCGACATCGAGTCGGACTCGAAGGAATGGGCGATGCCCATATCGAGGACGCTGTCGTCGATGGTGACTCCGTTTTTCAAAACGTAAGCGTGCGGACTGCCGTTCGAGAGGGCGGTCAAGGAGACTTTGACCTCGTAAACCCCGGTTTCCGACGCGGTCCAGAGACAATGGCAGAACTCGCCGTGCTGGCCGGGCCGCATGGCCGTTGTCTGGGGCGGGTAGCCGCCGTTCACCCTGGGGCCGGGGTTGAAGCAGAATTGCGGGGCCACGGCCATCGGGATCGCGCTGTCAGCCCAACCTTGAATCCCGTGGAAGAGAAAGGGATTGCCAAATACGTGGAGGAAGCTGGTCAGTTCCTTCGACCAGCCGTAGGTCCATGCTCCGTTCGGGTTGGTGGTCGATGAGAAATCCGCACTCGAGTCGTAGGTTTGAGCCCTTGCTCCCGGCGCCAGGCTGAACCACCCGAGCGATGTCAGCGCCGCGCAAGCGAGAACGGCGAATGGCTTTGCCCGGCATTTTGCTTGCGGCGTGGGGGATACGGCATTTCTCATATCTTTCTTAACCGCGGCCCGTCCCAATCGTTTCTCGCGATTTTCCCTAGATCGTGATGATCCCGTTGCGCACCGCGTAGCGCACCAGGTCCGCCAGCGAGTCAAACTTCAACTTCCGCATGACGGCGGCCCGCTGTCCCTCGGCGGTCCGCAGCGTGACGCCCAGCATCCGCGCCAGGTCCCGGTTGCTGTCTCCCAGCGCCAGCCGCCGCACGATCTCGAATTCGTGCGAAGTCAGCCTTCCCTTCATATCCGTTTCGGCCTCGTGCCCGCGGTCGCGGCGCAGCAGGTGCTCAAAGATGACTTCCGATACCTTGTTGGTGAAGTAAGGCTTGTGCGCGGCCAGCATGCGGATGGCCTCGATGAGGTGGGTGCCTGCGTCGGACTTGAGGATGAAGCTTTTCGCCCCGCTGGCAAACGCCTCGCGCATCAGCGCGTCGGTCTCCATCCCGGTAAACAACAAAACCTCGCACTGCGGCAATGCCCTGCGCAGGCGCCTCGTGCATTCGATCCCCGTCAATCCCGACATGTTCACGTCGAGAATTGCAACGTCCGGTTCGAGGTTCTTTGCTTTCTCGACCGCCTCCGTGCCGCTGGCGGCCACGCCGCATACCTCCATGTCCCGTTGCGCGGCAATCATCCGCTCGAGCCCCGCGCAGATGACGTCGTGGTCGTCGGCGATGAGAATCCGGGCGGTTTTTTCGGCCCGGGACGCGTCCATAACGCTCGCATTGTAAGGCAGATGGGAAGTCACGCTATTCCCTACACAGCATAAAAAGCGCCATTCTTTGCCCTGCTTGCCCCTTGCGCATCGCCCGGCGCGAGGCAGAGTGCATCGCCCCACCTTATGAGTTTGCGCCGCCTCGCCCGGTTTGCCCGCGTTATCTTCTGTTTTTGCCCCCTTTTAGCGCGTGCCCACGCGGACGTGGCCGACTCGGCCGCGTTTCAAAAGAAAATCATTTATGCGGACCAATTGCCCGGCATCCACCTGGATTCGAGCCTCTCGAATGGCGGTGGGACCGACGACCGGCTGGTCCTTCAGACGGCGCTCGATGAAATTGCGCTGGCCGGCGGGGGAACGCTCGTGATGACCGGCTGCTCGCTGCTCTCCGGCTCGCTCGCTCTGAGCAGCAACGAGATGATTACGGGGACCAACGAGCAAACGTGCGGGCTCTTCCAACTGCCCGATCATCACGAACGCAAACCGCAGCCAGTTCCAGGGCGGCGATTCCAATATCGCGGTCGAAAAATTGACCGTGAACGGCAACGGCCAGTTCCCGCAGACCCGCTACAACCAGGCCCATAGCGACCGGCGGGTGCGGCATTCTCCTGTCGATGAAAGCCGGCCGCGTGGACGAACTCAATTTCACCAACGTGAGCACCAATGCGGGCGCGGGCATTGTCGTGCAGACCGGCGGCGAGATTGGCGGCATCAAATTGAAGAACCTGGTCGATAATTCCACCGCGCCCGCTCTCGTCCCTGCGAATCCCGGTACGAAGGTCTCGATTCAGGGAGCCACGGTCGGCCACCTTTCCCCTGTGCCGCTCGCTGCCGTCAGCGGGACCGATACCCTGACCGAAAGGAACGGATTTTCGCCGCAGCATCAGTTTCCATTCACAAGGCTGCCACGAACACCACGGATTTTCAGGCAGCCTTGGCGCTCATTGGCCGGGCGGAGATACGCCCACTTCCCCCGCATTCGTAAGCCAGTCGCCAACGGCCTTTCCGCCTACGGTAAAATGGACGGGACTGGGAAGCCCGTGCCCCGGCTGTGGCTTGAAATTCTTTACCGTTTCAGCTGAAAGCACCCAGCACTCGTCCGGGTATTTTACCGGCAGCGTCGCTAAGTGTCCTTGTGGCCGGTTACTGAAGCCGACTCCCACCATGCCGGGCCATATCTGTTCATTGAAGACATATCTGAAGCTCCATTCGTCAACCAGGATGCGGGAGGGATGGATGCTCTCGACCTCCCGAAGGAGCGCCGGTCCGTTGCCGGTTTGCTGCGTCGTGACCCCCTGGAGTACCGGGCGCAGTCCGGACCCGATGACCAGCAGCGAGTTCACCGCGGTCAGAGTCAGTTTCAAACGGCGGGCCGGTACAAGGGTATCGATATACCAGCCCAGCGCGATCACTGTGATAAGTCCCATGATCCGGTGTCCCGACACACTATGCACAGTGGCATAGAACCCCAACAGCACGCTGAAGAACATGAGATAGTCTGCCATTCGAAGCTTCCTGCGAAGCCCCTCGATGGTCATCGCCACCCCGGCGCCGGCGATGGGATAGACGATTTTCACAAGACCCATGGGCCTGTACCAATTGACTTTTACCCAACTGACTTGGATGTTGCGGGCCACGCCGTTGGCGGCTGACAGTTCCCGCAGGAATTCGGCGATCTGCCACTTGATCATAAAGCACGAGACCAGCGCCACCGCGGCGCCCCCGGCGAGGGAGGCGATCCACATTCTCCTGTTGGTAACGGTTACATAAATCAACCATGGAATCATGAGTGCCAGCACACTCGGCAACGAGGCCATCCCAAGAAACGCCAACAGCGGGGAGAGATAGCGGACTCCGCGGCGTTGCGATACACCCGACCGAAAGGAAAGGGCTGCGAAAAAGAGACCGAACGCATCGGGTCGCATCCCGACGCAGGTTAGGTAAATGAGAAAGCTGATCGCCGACATCCAACCCAGGAATTCCCGGTTCAGGATTTGAAACCCGCGCACGACGCACAGCGTACCAGTCCACGCCATGACAACGAACAGCGCCACCATGGTCGCGGCGCTCGTGCCAAAAACCTTTTCCCATCCGGCTATGAGAAAGGAATAGAGCGGCGGATACTGGTAAAAATGGGTAAAATTCTCGAGAAGCGGATTTACCAGGCCGCCGCCGTGGGCCAGGTTCAGTCCCGCCCCGACATAGAACAAGTCATCTACGTAGGGGAACGGGTAACCGCGCGCCGCAAGCACGCCCCATGGCAGCGTCACCACCAGCGCCGTCCACACCCTCTTGCGAAGGCTTTCCATGTGGCCGGCGGCGGCAAGGTTTTCATTGGGCATAATAAAACAGAGTATGAATACCGCCCTCTGCAGGGGGCGAGAGTTTTCGTCCCGCCGTGGCGCGGGACGCGGCGATTGGGACTATCCTTCGGAACCGTGAATTTGACGCTTTCCGAATCCCGACATGAAGGTCTCGATTCGGGCAGCCACGGCCGGTCGCCTTTCCCCTGTGCCGCTTGCTGCCGTCAGCGGGACCGATATCCTGACCGAAAGGAATGGATTTTCGCCGTAGCATCAGTTTCCATTCACAAGGCTGCCACGAACACCATGGATTTTCCTTCCCCGCCCGGTCCGACGCCATTGGCGCACGACTCTGCCCGAAGCGTGGGACCGCCCGGTGCACCCAGCGAATTGACACCGTGAACGGCGCTTCTGATTTGGCCTTTCCTCTCTGCGTGGACCTGGATGGTACGCTCATCAAGAGCGACCTCCTTTGGGAGACCATGGTTCGGCTCCTCAAACGCAACCCGGCCTTCGCTTTGCTGTTCCCCTACTGGCTCGCAGGCGGCCGCGCAAATTTGAAGAGGCAGATCGCCCGGCGGGTCGAGGTGGACGTGAGCGCTGCTGCCCTATCGCGCGGAATTGATGAGCCGGCTGAAGGATTGGAAGGCCGCGGGCAGGTCGCTCATCCTCGCGACTGCCGCCGACAGCGAGTCGGCAAAGCGCGTAGCCGACCACGTGGGACTTTTTTCGGAAGTGCTTGGCAGCGACGGGCACACGAACCTGCGGGGCGCCAACAAGGCGGCTGCGTTGACGAAAAAATTTGGCGAACGCGGATTCGATTACGCGGGCGATTCCAGGGTGGACCTGCCCGTATGGCAACACTCGCGTTCCGCCATCGTTGTCGCGAAGCCGGGCGGCAGCCTTGAAAACGCCGCGGGAAAAATTACCAATGTCGCCCTGACCCTGCCGGAAGGTCCGCCGAAATGGCTCTCTGCCCTCAAGGCGATGCGTCCGCATCAATGGTGCAAGAACCTCATCATTTTCGTCCCGCTGCTGGCCTCCCACCGGTTCACTCAGTTGCCGCTCGTGCTCAGCTCGCTCGGCGCTTTTTTCTCCTTCTGCGCGGCGGCCTCCGCTGTCTATGTGGTCAATGACCTGCTCGACCTCGACGCCGACCGGCGGCACGCGAGGAAATGCCGGCGCGCATTTGCCTCCGGCGACCTGCCGATTTCCTGGGGCCTCATCATGGCGCCGGCGCTTGCCGCAATCGCGTTCGGCATTTCGCTGGGGCTCAATCCCGCGTTTCGCCTGGTCCTGCTTTGCTACATGCTTTTCTCCTCGGCCTATTCCCATTGGGCCAAGCAGGTGCCGTTGGTCGATGTCTTCATCCTGGCCGCGCTTTATACCATTCGCCTGATCGCCGGGCATTATGCGACCGAAGTGGCGCTGTCGAACTGGCTGTTCATCTTTTCGATGTTCATCTTCCTGAGCCTGGCGCTGGCAAAGCGCTTCGTGGAAATCAGCGCATTGCCGGCCCAGCCCGGTCTCATCCATGGGCGCGGCTACAGGTCGGCGGATTCCTCGCTTTTGGCCTCCCTGGGCCTCGCCAACGGGCTTCTCGCCGTCCTCGTTTTCGCCCTTTACGCCAAGAGCCCGGAAGCCGCCATCCTCTACTCCCATCCCGGCATGCTGCTGCTCATCTGCCCGTTGCTGTTGTATTGGATCAGCCGCGTCTGGATGCTCGCCCATCGCGGGGAAATGCACGATGACCCGGTGGTCTTCGCCCTCAAGGATTGGATCAGCTACCTGCTGGCGGCTGCCGCGCTCGTGGTCCTCTGGCTGGCTGCCGGCGCCGGAAACCTGCACTGACGGGACGCCACGGGGGATTATCCTTTCGATCCCGCAAATTTGACACTAAAAGCGACACTTTCCCATGGAGCCAACCACCGCGAGGGTATCACTCCCTCCTCGTCGAACGATCAGCGCCCCCTTTGCCCCCCTTTCGGTCCCTTTCGCGGCGATTGACTCCAAATCATGACCCCGACCAATCCTCCTCCGTCCGGTTCGGGCAAACGGGCGTTGATAATCGGCGGCGGACCGGCGGGCCTGACGGCGGCGTACGAACTCATCACGCGCGCGGGCGTCCGTCCGCTCGTCTGCGAAAAACTGGGCCTGCTCGGCGGCATCGCCCGCACCGTCAATTACAAGGGCAATCGCATCGATATTGGCGGCCACCGCTTCTTCTCAAAGTCCGACCGCGTGATGGACTGGTGGCATGCCATGATGCCTTTCCAGCAGACAGCCGCGGCGGTCCAGAAGATCGACTACCAGGGCGCCAGCCGCGAAATCCGCATGACTGACTCCGCCGACCCGGAGAAACGCGACGACGTGATGTTGCTGCGCAGCCGCCGGAGCCGCATCTACTTCTTGCGCCGCTTCTTCGATTACCCGATTTCCCTCAGTCGTAATACCATTGCGAACCTCGGCCTCGCGCGCATGGTGCGAATCGGCATCGGTTACATCCGCGCCCGGCTTTTCCCCATTCGCCCGGAGGTTACTCTTGAGGACTTCTTCATCAACCGCTTTGGCCGCGAACTTTATGCCACCTTCTTCGAGTCCTACACCGAGAAGGTCTGGGGCTTGCCCTGCGCGCGCATCAGCGCCGAATGGGGAGCGCAGCGCGTCAAGGGGCTCTCCATTACCAAGGCAATCGCCCACGCCGTCCGTTCGCAATTTTCGCGCGAGCGCGACATTGCGCAGAAGAAGGTCGAGACTTCGCTCATCGAGCAATTTCTTTATCCCAAGTTCGGGCCCGGGCAAATGTGGGAGCTCTGCGCCGAAAAGATCGGCGCGCTCGGCGGCGAGGTGAGAACCGGCCTCGATGTCCGCAAGCTCCACCTCGAGGGCAACCGCATCCGCGCGGCGGAAGTTGTCCATCCCGGCGACGGCAGGACCGAACGGATCGAGGCTGATTACTTCTTCTCAACCATGCCCGTGCGCGACCTCGTGGCCGCGCTGACCGCCGGCGGCGCGGACATTCCGGCGCCGGTGCGCGAGACGGCGCGCGATCTGCCCTACCGCGATTTCATCACCGTGGGCATGCTGCTCTCGGATTTAAAGGTCAAGCCCGACGCGCACGAAGGCGGCGCGCTGATCCGGGATAACTGGATTTACATCCAGGAGCCCGATGTCCTCGTGGGCCGCCTTCAGATATTCAATAACTGGAGCCCTTACCTTGTCGCCGATCCGTCAAAGGTCTGGGTCGGCCTCGAATATTTCTGCAACGAAGGCGATTCCCTCTGGAACCGCACCGATGAGGAACTGGCCGCGCTCGGCCGCGAGGAATTGAGCCGCATCGGGATCATCGAGCATGGCGCGGTGCTCGATTCCACGGTCATCCGCGCCGAGAAGACTTATCCCGCCTACTTTGGCGCCTATGAACAGTTTGACACGGTGCGCGCCTATCTCGACCCGATCGAAAACCTATTCCTCATCGGACGCAACGGCATGCACCGCTACAACAACCAGGACCATTCCATGCTCACCGCCATGACCGCCGTGGATAATATCATTGCCGGCATCACGGATAAGTCAAACATATGGGCCGTGAACACCGAGCAGGATTATCACGAAGAAACGGACAAGGAATCGAAACCGGACTAACCGTCGCTAAACTGCAATTAGCAAGTCAAGGCGCCTGTTTCCGGGCGAATAAGTCAAATCCAGCAAAGGACTCCGCCTTGCTCGAGTTTTGCGCCGCCGCGAGGTAGGCGGCGATTAGTGCGTCGGGTTGAACAATGTGGTCGCGCCGGCCAATGATGAGGACATCCGGAATCGGCGGAAACGACGTGGTCTCGTTTTGCTTCGACTCCTCGAGCCGCGAAACAATTTCGGGGTGCCCGAGCGCTCCGAGATACCACTTGAGGGGCCACTCGGTATACTGCGGCACCACGGTCCAGGATCTTTCGCGGTTCTCGTTATCGATGAGCCATTGCGCGACGGCGCGCAAGTCCTCCTTGCCGTAGGCGGGAGAATTGAACCATTGCCAATCGGCCACAATCGAGACGGCTGCAAGGGCGACGAGGGCCGTGCGGGCAAGCGGGGATCGCCCCGCGCGAGGCGCCAGCAGGCCGGCCATCGCGATAAAGCCCATGAGTGCCGGCAGCGTGTACCGAACGTTGTAGGGATAGCCGCTCGCCTTTGCGTAAGCTGCGACGACGAGGATTCCAGTTACGAAGAGGACCGGCGCCATCCCCGGGGCCAGCGCCCGCCAGTTTTGCGCGAATGCCAGGGCCAGGACCAGGAGGACTCCGGCCAGGATCGCCACTTCGAGACGGTTTTGCAACAGGGCCGCCCACGGGCCAAGCGATTGAATTTGATTCAACGACGGACCGAACGAATACCCACCGACATAAGTGATGACAGTGTAAGGCAGCGTCATCCAGGAATGGGCCCGGGCCGATTTGATAACCAGCACCAACCGTTTCGGGGAAAGGACCGTCACCGCGAGCGCCAGGATGACAGCGTGGATCGCGAGCATTCCCATGCGCCTCCACTCCCGACGGATTTGCCAGGCATGCCAGAGCCCGCAGACGGCGGGAAACAGGATCGCAGTCTTGTGCAACGCGATTGCAATCACCGCCGACAGGAAATATCCGGTCCACCAACCCCATCGATGCCTGCGCATCGCCATCTCGAAGAACAGGAGCGACAGCAGCCCAAACAGCAGCATCAACGCATAAGCCCGCGCTTCCTGCGAGTACCATAGATGCATCGGATTGATCGCGAGCAGCGCTCCGCCCGCAAGGGCGGCCACGGCGCTGCGGCTCCAGAGAAAGATCAATCCCACCATCACCGGAATCGACACGGCGCCGGCCACCGCTGAAAGCAGCCGGGCCTTGAATTCGATGTCCTGATCCGACTGCCCAACGATGGCGCGCAACAAAAGAAAATAAGTGGGCAAAGAGTTATTCGGCATGGCGCTGAGTGCCTGGATCTTGTCGAGAGGAGCCTGGCAGGCCATCATCGAATAAACCTCGTCGTTCCAAAACGATTGGTTCGAGAGCCCGTACAGGCGCAGCGCTCCGCCCAGCAATGTCAGCACCACGGCCGCGGTGATCATGAATCCGCGGCCGCGTGCGATGTGCGACTGTTCTGTCACGGCCGAAGCATGCCGGTGAGACGGGGCCGATTTTTCCAATCCAGCAGGGGGGCGGACATTCCTTGGGTCTGGGTTCGCCGCACACTAATTCAGCGCCCCCGCTCCTGGCAAATCCTATTGTCTATTTCATTGCACTCGGCCCAGGCAGGTGTAATCAGGGACCAGGTACCCTGCACCGAACCCGGCCGACCGGTTTAACCGATCGAAAGATCCATTCGTCGATTCCAACGGCGGGAGGAATGGGCCGCCCTGCTGGCGAAGGACCAAAACCTCGAGGGGCGGAGGCCATTTGTTCGGATTATCGAAATTCTCCTCGGAGCGCAGGCCATAATTGAGGCTGATGGCACGTCGGATTTCATCACCCATATAGAGGCGGCCGATGAGAAGAACCGGACTGAATTTACGCGAGACCCACTCTTTAATATAAAAAGTTTGGTCCCCGTCCGGAAAGGAGACGCCGGGATGCCACCAGACGGGCAAGCCCTTGGGCGACTGAAGGTGGAACGCCGCGTAGGCCCACTGGAGGGTGTCTCCGAAGAAGGCATGGGACATATCCCGCGTCGAGTTCAGCTTCTCGATGTAGTCCACCTCTGAATGGAATAGGGGCCCTGCGTGCAGGCCCTGAAACAAGGGGACAGTGAAGGGCTCGCTGGTCTCCGTGAACTGAAAGAAATCCCTGACGAGCTTTATGCGATTGCGGACAACCCCTTCCGAGAAACCCGTGCAGGCAAGCCACACGCAAAGGATGGTGAGATAGCTGGTCCAGCGACGGGAGAAAGTCAGACGCGGGATATCCTTCAGTCTGCCGGCGACAACCAAGAACGCGGCGAGGACGAGCAGTGGAAAATCGACAATTGACATATCATTGTTTGCAATGAAACCGAGCAGGCCTGAGAGAAGGCAAAAAAAGCCAAAGAGGGTTATGGGCCAGCCTGGACCTGAGCCTGAAGGACGAGAACGAAACTTTGCGAACCAAGGAAACAAAAGGCTGGAGAGGAGGATTATTGTTAGAATTCTTTCGGGCCAAATCATTGAGCCGCTGGCGGAGAAATCCCATAGCTGATGGAGCGTGATGCCTCTGGAGGCCACCGAGAGATAACTGGTGATGACTTGCTGTAACGTAGAGCCGTGGATGCGAATGGCGAGGAACCAAAGCGACAGCGCGAGAAGGGAGGCCAGGCAGACGGGCCGGCGCGTAGGGCGAAAGGCGAACAGACTGACGCTGCCGCTCAGGATGAGCATGCCCGCTACGTTGGGCTTCATCAAGGCGAGCAGAAACAAGCTGAGGCAGAGGGAGATCCAGCGCCACCATTGACGCGGCGCGAGAATGACGGCCACGACGGAAGCGGCGTAGAGCGCACCCGACAAGCTGGTGACGGGGTTGTACCACCAGAAAGAAACCGCTACCGTTGTGATGGCTACGCAGGTCAGGGCGCTCCAAAAGGCGAGGAGGCGATTCTGAATGAGGGTCCGAAGGAGAGCATAGAGCCAGAGGAAGGAGAAAAAAGTCCAAATGGAGTTGAAGGCGATGATCGAACGGAAATAAACGCCAAACAGCCGGAAGGCGAGCTCCGCCCCCAGGTAGAAGCCGACGGGGAGCGTGCAAGGAAAATCGACATAGGGCCTCTGGCCATTAATGAGCCTCCAGGCGACGTCAATTTCGATTCCTTCATCAAAGCCGCCGAACTGATGCATGCCGCACCGGTAGGCCAGGAGCGCCAGAAAGGCGCCGCATGCCATTACAAGTCCAATTTCGACCAGACAGGGGCGGTCCGTGCGGGGAAGTTCGAGGGCACGCAAGCGGACGAGTAGCAGACCCAGCGACATGCCCAGGAGGGTGCCGCCCGCTATGCAGGAATAGTGCCGGAGGCCAGTCGGACCGCCGTGCCAGCCAAGCATAAGAAGCGCCAAACTCGCGAGCCCGGTTAGCGTGAAGGCGGCGGTCAATTTTCTATCGGACAAAAGAGATGCTCGCACTACGTCCGGTTTCATTGGTACTGCGTCAGCTTGAAGCCCGCCTTTAGGCCCGTAGAGAAATCGCAGCGGCCGGATTAGCCCTCAGAGACTGGGATCGGTACCCGACGGCGGTGGCGATTTCGGCGGCGCAAGTAGGCTCCTGGACTTTAGATGGTGGGGGGCACCCCATCCACCAATAGCACGGCGCCCTGTATAAGGGGCCCGAACGAGAAGAGGATAGCGCAGGTGACGAGGACCCTTTTCGCATGCGCAAGGGATGCTCAACTAAGGGCTCCGTCGTCAATATAAATATCGGCCTTTTGCCGGCTGCGTAGCCTCCAATACGCGGTACGCCAGCCCGTGAAAAGCACGGGGTAGGCAGCCGTTGCATTTGCGGCCCCCCGGGTATACCGTGCCCGCGCCGTTTACCCTCCCGTTCGCACCCAACCATGGACCCCCGCTTTAATCAGCCGCTGCCCCCGTTGGCCACCCGTGCCCAAATGGAGCGCATCGGCGAGCCATGGGCGCTGAGCCGCACCTTCACGATCATCATTACCCTGGTCTTTGCGGTGCTCCTGGGCAGTTGGACCGCCAGCGGCCAGATATCCAATGTCATCCTGGTCGCCGTCTGGTTTGGCGCGACGATGATTATCATCTTCGTTCAGGACTACTGGTGGTCGCCCGCTTTGGTCATTACGGCTTTCTCCTTCGGCACCACGGCGCTCGGCTTTCCCATGAGCGGCATGGAGATCGGTGTCATCATCCTCCTGATCACCTTCCCGATCAAGATGGCGATGAAGACCCTTCGCAAGGCGGAGCCGGAAATGGGCGCCGGCATATTCTATTGGCTGCTTTTCACTTATGTGGCCGCCCATGCCGTTATCATTTTCATTTACAATGAGATCGAGGGCACGCCGGTCCTTAAGAATATCGTCAAGGCGTACTACACGGCCCTGGTCCCGCTCGCATTTTTCGGACTGTTGGTTCGCTACTGCCACCCGCGCACCGTCCGGCCCACGGTCCTGATTCTCTTTTTCGTCAATGTGTTTACGGTCGGGGTTTCCCTTCTGACTGTCATTTTCGGCATTGATGTCGAGTCCTTTACGGATTTGCGCATTACCCTCGGATGGCTGACTCAAGCGGGAGCCGAAGCGATCCTTCGCTACGCCGCATCGCTGCTTTTCATAGGCTGTCTTGCATTCTGGCCGGCCATCCGCCACAGACTGGGTAAGTTGAGTCTCGTTTTTGGCCTCGTGCTTTCGGCGGTGGCCGTCCTGGTAAGCGGCGGCCGGCTTGCCCTCGCTTTGTGTATCGCGGCGGGCATCTTTTTTGCCTTTATTCGCAGGAAGGCATGGGTGTCCGTGCCGTTTATCCTTTTCGCCGTCCTGACCTCCCTTGTCATCACCACCAAGCCGGACCTTCTCTACGACCTGCCGCTGACCGTTCAGCGCGGCCTTGCTCCGCTCAATTTCTCGACCCAAAAGACCGAAATTCAGGCGGGCCTGGCCGGCAGCGATGAATGGCACCAGGACCTTCGTAATCGCAGCATTGATTACTGGACCGAAGACGGTGTCAGTTTCTACCTCGGGCACGGCTACAAATCATGGGATTCCACCATCGATATGTCAGGCGACGTGGACGAGGCCGACCGCGAACGGATCGCCGAACTCGCCATCGAGATGGGCCTTACGGAAAACATGTTCAGTTCGATCACGAACATCTTTGGCCTGGTTGGCCTCATCCTGTACGCTGGATTTCTTGGTACTCTCGCTTGGAAGCTTTTCAAGGGCGCCCGCCGGACGCCGTATGGTTCGGACGCCCGCGCCCTTTGTGAATTCTCCCTCATCAATTTGATCGGCGCCCTGGTTTTCAGTCCTTTCATGGGAACTGTCCCAAACTTAAACTTGGTCTATTGGGGGCTCGGTCTCCTCGCGGTGCGTCCCTATTTGGTGTCGAAAATTCCTGGGAAAGACTCCAAATCCGCTCCAGCTCCTGCCCAGCTCGAGACTCCCGCCTTTGCCCGCCCGGCTTTCGCCGAGCAAAGGGCAAGATTCCAGCGCCGCTCCGTTTGATCCGCTGGCTGCCGCCTCAGGCGCCTCCCCGCACGTCTTCCCACCGGATCGGTTCGCCCTGCTTCAAATCCCGCGCCACCCGCCGATTCTCGACCAGGTCCCAATGCTCCGCCGCGATTCCGAGCGGCGGCCAGGCAAATCCGCAATTCTCGAGCGTCAGCAACGCCCCTGCCGGCAACGTCTCTCGCGCCACCAGCCCCTTGCGCGCATTCAGGTCGCGCGGCTCCTTGATCGGCGGCAGCCGCTCGCCCAGCGCCGCGGCGCAGGCGCGCACCTTGCGCACCACCTCCGGCAGTTCGCTCAGCCGCGTAGCGGACACTACGTCCTGCTCCACCCGGTCCGGGTCGTCCACCACCCCCTTTTCCAGCAAATCCGCTCCCAGCCCGATTGCCGTGTAGAGGATTTCGTCGCCGCGGTAATGGCACGCCAATCCCACCGGCGCATCGAAAATCTCCTTGTAAGTCGCGATCGCCCTCAGGTTCTGCCCTTCCGCCGGCGTTGGATTCGGCCCCGGATGATGATTTACGATCACCCCGCCCCCGCCATGCGTCCGCGCCGCGTGCACCGCCGCCGCCAGCTCGTGCAGGTAGACGATTCCCGCGTCGAAAATCACCGGCAGCCCCGTTGCTGCGCAATGCCGGATCAGCGGCAGATGCGTGATGTTGTGCCGCGCGATCTTCAGCGCCGCGCCCCCCTGCTTCACGAAGAAATCCACACCCTCGAAATCGTACACCGACGCGACAAACGGAATGTCCGCGTCCCGCGCCGCTGCAAACAGCTTCTCATAATCGCGCAGCGGCACCTTCTTGCGCTCGATCAGCCGCCTATATTCCTCCACCTGTGTCCCCGTTGCGTGGTTGAACTTGATCTCCAATCCGCTGCCGCGCAGGCAAACATCCGCGTCGTGTAGGATTTCCGTCTTGAACAGCGGCACGCCGGCCTCAACGATTCGCGCCAGGTACCCTTTCGCCAGCCCGATGTCCTGGTTGAAAAAAGTCCCGATTTCCGCCATCAGCACGCACGGCGCTCCGCCGCCCACTTGCACTTTGCCTATTTTGACTCCCGGATTCATTTGCGCGCCCTCATGATCGCCTCCGCGATCTCGAATTGGTAGAAATTATCGATGTCCAGCGACCGCTCCGGCGGCATCAGGTAGCCCAGCAGCGGCTCGCGGAAAAAACTGCGCTCCTTCAAGAACAATTTCACCGGCGCAAAATAGATGGCGCCATTCGGATGGTACGATTTTCCCACCGACTGGCTCTGCGTCGACGAGGCGTAAATCTCCGGGCGCCGCAGCCGGGCCTTCGCCCCATCCAGGTCCAGCGCGAACTCCGGCGGAAAATCATACTCGCTCACGCTCACCACGAACGAGGGCGCCTCCGCTGCCAGCAGCATCCCGTGCGCCGCGAGGATATCCTCTTCCGTGCGAAACGGGCAGGTCGGCAGCAGCACCGCCACGTGTTCCGCATCCTCCGCCGTGCGCTCGAGATATTCTTCCAGCACCTCGACGAATCGCACACGGTCGCCCCCCAGCGCCGCCGGTACGTCCGTCGCCGCGCCTTCATTTTTCGCCAGTTCCAGGATCTCGGGGTCATCGGATGATACGACCACTCTCTCGCCGAATATCCCCGCCCTCCTCGCCGCCTCGATGGTATAGGCAATCAGCGGCCTGCCGCCCAGTGGCAGCAGGTTCTTGCGCGGCACCCGCTTCGATCCCCCGCGGGCCGGTATGAACGCGATGGCCTTCATAGCGGCGCTGCGGATTCTATCGGCGCGGCTGCCGGCGCCGGTTTCTTCCCAAAGCTTCGCGACATCATCATGAACGGTTTCTCGATTGCCAGATAGGAGCCGATCGCCGCCGTCGCTACGAGCAGGAAACTCGTCGCGAACATCACCGGCTGCGGCGCCTTGTTCCCGTAAATCCATCCCGACAATCTCACCAGCGGCAGGTGCAGCAGGTACCAGCTAAAGCCGGTCACGCCGATGACGCGCAGCGGCACCCACCGCAGCACCCGCGTCAAAAACGGGCTGCCGTAAAGCGTCGCCAGCAGGATCAGCGAAAACGCCACCCCGTATCCCAGCGAGAAAAAATGGAGGATCGGCACACCCCGTGTCGCCCCGGACATATCGTCGCCACCGCCGCCCGTCAGGCGCGCCAGATGTCCCGATGCATCCATCCCCACGCGGATCGGCAGTACGGACGCGAGGCCGAAAAAATTGTCCCCCACGCCAATGGCCGAAACCAGCGCCACCATCACCGCCACCGCCGCGGAGGCCGGGTTCAGCCACCGCTCGTGCGCCGTGTACCAATGGTGCGCCTTCTTGTTCGTGAAAACGTACGCCGCCAGGATGCCGCACAGGAAAACATCCAGGTACTGGCTCGGCTGCGCGATGTTCGCCAGGCGCGGCGCGTACGCCGCCGGCAGCCATCTCATCACCACCGCCGCCGCCCAGCCAAAATAGAGCGCCGCCAGCGCCGCCAGCGTCCATGCCGCGCGGTTTCCCTTCCGGTTGAGGAACAGCACGAAGAACGGCAGGACGAAATAGAACTCGAACTCCGCCGCCACCGACCAGAACACGCTGTTGCCCTGGTAAAACAGCAGGTGCGCCACGTACCCGCGCCACTTGTTGCCGATGAAAAGCGAAGTCGTGTCCTTGTGCCTGGTCACCCGCTGCACCCAGTAGACCGCCGTCACCACCGCATAATAGAGCGGCGCGATCCGGAAAAAACGCCGCAGGTAAAATCGCCCAAAGTGAATCGGCCGGTGCAGCAGCGAGTACCCCAGCAAAAATCCGCTCAACACGAAGAACAGGTAGACTCCCAGGTGCCCCGTGCCGTGAAAATTCGTCCATGGCGTGATCGCCTGTCCCGCGCCTGACGTATGCGACAGAAACACCGTCAGCACCGCGATACCGCGCAGCCCGTCGAGCGCGTCAAATTTCGTCCCGCTGGTCGAGGTATCCTCCAGCAGCGTCCGCTTCAGCCATTGCGCCACCTTCTTCACGCCTGGCCCGCCGCCGCTCCTTGCAGGTGGTCAGATACCACCCGCCGGTGTGAAACGATTTCCTCAATCGCCGCGCAGACCCTCTCGACATCCTCGATCAGGATGTCGTTCGCCGTCGGCAGGCTCAGGCCCCGCCCCGACAGCCAGTCCGTCACCGGAAAATCCCCCTTCGCGTACTCGAGGTAGGGCGGCTGCGCGTGCACCGGGTAAAAGAACGGGCGCGTCTCGATTCCCCGTTCCGCCAGCTTCGCAGCCAGTTCATCGCGCGTGATGCCCGCCTCCGCCTCGTCGATCACCACGGAGTAGAGCCAGTAAATGTTGAACGCCCACGGCGCGCACGGCGGCAGCAATATGCCCCGGAGCCCGCCCAGCAATTCGTTGTAACGCGCCACCACCCGCGCGCGATGCCCCAGGAAATCCCCGATCCGCTCCATCTGCGCCAGCCCTATTGCCGCCTGCAGATTCGTCATCCGGTAATTGTATCCCGCGTAAATATGCCAATACCGCTTCTCCTTCGACATTCCGTGGTCGCGCAGGATCGCCATTTTGCGGTGCAGCGCCCCGTCCGCCGTCGTCACCATCCCGCCCTCGCCCGTCGTTATCACCTTGTTCGCAAAAAACGAAAAGCAGCCCACATCCCCCATCGTCCCCGTCTGGCGGCCGTTGTAGCGCGCCCCCAGCGACTCGGCGCAATCCTCGATCACCTTCAATCCATACCTCGATGCGATATCCAGAATAGGCTCCATGTCGCACGGGTGCCCGTAGAGATGCACCGGCATGATCGCCCGCGTCCGCGGCGTGATTTTCCCCTCGATCTCCCGCGGGTCCAGCGTCCACGTCTCGCGTGTCACGTCCGCCAGCACCGGCACTCCCCCCAGATGGATCACCACGTTCGCTGTCGCCGCAAAGGTCAGGTCCGGCATGATGACCTCGTCCCCGTCGCCGATATCGAGCGCCGCCAGCGCCAGGTGCAGCGCCGTCGTCCCGCTCGAGACGCAGAGCGCGTGCTCGCTCCCGGTATACTTCCGGAATGCCTCCTCGAAGCTCGTCACATACTTGCCCTGCGAGGAGATCCAGTTCGATGCGATGCAATCGCTCACATACTTCAGCTCATTGCCCCCCAGCGACGGCTCCATCACCGGCAGCCGCCACAATTCCGCCCACGAAATCAAATCGACCGGGCGCCCCGCCGCGTCGACCACCGGCAGATGCCGGATTTTTTCCGTCAGCAGCTTCAGGTTCTCCTGCCGGCTCGTCTTCGCGCTGCCCGCGGTGAACTGCCGGTTCATGTACCGTTCCGCCGGCGCATCCAGCGCCGCGCCCCCCAGCAGCGCCCGGCGCGAGTCGCCGTCGGTAAACAGCCCCTGCATCCGCCCATCCTCGTCCACCATCAGGATCACCCCTTGCACGCCTGTATTGAGGCGCTCCAGCACCTCGCGCAGCGTGCTGCGCAGCGGCAGGATATTGCGGGAGATATCTTTGGGAGCGGTCAAAACGGCTGGAGTGGGTGAGCCATCATTTCACACTCAAATCACCTTCCCGGCAAGGCCCGCCATGCGGCGTCCGCCGGCTCCGGCGCATTACATCCCGGGTTCCCCGATTTTTTTCCACCGCCAATTCGAATTTCAATCCGGGGACTTCCGTCTGAGCGTTCGAGGCCGGGAGACCGGCGCCGGCCCACCCGGGCTGGGGGATGTCTGCCCCTTCGCGCCGTTCCTGCTTGCTTTACGGAAGGCCAAATGCACGTTTTGAGTCGAACCAAGAGCATCCCTGTGAATTCTCTTCTGACCGTCGAGCCCGAACGCCCCGCCGATACCCCTCTCATCGTCGAGGAGCCCCTGTGGACCGACGGCCCGCAAATGTGGAGCAAACAGGCGGGATCGGCCATCGATGCCATCCGCATCAACGCCATCTCCCGCGAGGTGCGCGACGGCCGCGCCCTCCTGGTCAAGCGCCGCCGGCTCGTCAGCGCTCCGCTGGCCCGCACCGCCAACCTCTTCTTCCGCGCCGCGCGCCATCCGGTCTTCGTCTGGTCGGACGCCCGGCAATGGCAGCGCTGGGAGGTCGGCTCATTTAACCTGCTTCACGCCAAGCAGTTCTGCGCTTTCCCTGCCGGTCCGAGGACCGTTTGCGCGGATATTCTACCGGGTCTCAGCCTCGCCGAGCATTTCGTCCGCGGCACGTTCGAACTCCCCATGCTCGATGCCGCCGGCTGCGAATTGCGCCGCGCGCACAATTTTCATTCCGGCTTCTTCGGCGGCCCATGGTCCCATGGCGACCCGAACCTCGCGAATTTCCTCTACTCGACCCAGGATAAACATGCCCGGCTGATCGATTTCGAAGTCGTCCATCAGCCCCAGTTGCCGGCGATGACCCGGCACGTCGAGGACCTGCTCTCGTTTCTGCAGGACCTGCTCGGCTGTGCCCCCAAGGGCGCCTGGCTGCCGTCGGCCCAGCGTTTCCTCGATGCCTACGGCTGCGAGAAACGGTTGCGCGATGCGTTGCGCGACCGGCTGCTGCTCCCGCGCGGCATTCCGCTCATCTGGTGGTGGATCCGGACCAATTACGTGCCGCCCTCCTCCATCCGCTGCCGGCTCGAGCACCTCAGGGATGCCTTGGGCAATTGATCGGCGCCAGCATTCAACTTGCTCATTTCAACGAGCACCGCCTCTTGCAATGAACAGCTATTCCACCTTCGTGAATGAGATTCTCTCGGACGACGAGGACCTGCTTTTGCGGCTCATCCCTTCCGAGCCGGGACCGGCGGATGTTTTGCAGCAGATTCGCGCGGCCACCGAGGAGGATTTGACCGGCGGCGTCGTGCTGGCCGATGCGACATACTCGCGGCTGATTCGCGCCGGGCTCTTCTACGCGCATGACTCCCTCGACGAGAGCCATCGCATCGTCCAGCAAATCGCCAACGACCAGGCATCCTACTGGCATGGGATGCTCCATCGGCGCGACGGCGATTTCGAAAACTCCCGCTACTGGTTCAGGCGCACGGGGCGGCTGGCCATCTTTCCGGAGATGCACGCCCTCGCCGCGCCGGTCTCGCCGTTGATGGGCCGGCAGGCGGATTGGGACCCTTACGTGCTGGTCGGCCAATGCGAGCAGGCGCGCTTCGGCGGCGACGTTGCGCAGAAGGAACTGGTGGCGCTCCAGCGGATCGAGTTCGAGACCATGTTCGATCACCTCTGGCGCGGCGCCTTTGCCTGACTTGGGAATTCGAACGCCGGATGCCGCGCGATGAGCGTCATTGCGCGGGCCAGCAACGTCTTGCCTGGCTCGATGCGCGGCCATGGCGACGCGCCCGACGGGTGGGGCAGGGGAATCAGGTCGAAATCGCGGCCATGCAGCCGCGCGCGAAATTTGCGCCCGATGATTTCGTCCATGCGCGGGCAGGGGATGAAACGCTCGATGGCCAGCCGCCCCACCGGGATCACCAGGCGCGGCTCGAGCAGCTCGATTTCCCGCTCCAGCCACCGCGCGCAGTTGTCCACTTCCACCGGGCTCGGCACGCGGTCGCCGCCGCTCGGGCCGCGGCCCGGGAAGCAGCGGCAGACCGCCGCCATGTAAATGTGCGCGCGGAACGTCTGCTCGCTTACCCCGGCCCATTGCTCGAACCAACTGAACAGCCGCTTGCCCGCCGTCCAGGCAAACGGCCGCCCCAGCACCGGCTCGCGCGCGCCCGGCGCCTGCCCCACCAGCAGCACCCGGCTCAACACCGGGCCTCCGGATACCGCGGGCCGCTGCATTTTTGGGCAAAGCCGGCACTTCAGCAGCCGGGCAACGTGCTCCTCGAGCAGCCGCTGGCGCGCCGCCCGGGTCATGGGGCGGGCGGCAGTCGCACGATGAACGTCTTCCATTCGGTCATTTCTTCCATGGCGTACCGGATTCCCTCGCGGCCAACCCCGCTCTCCTTGATCCCTCCATACGGCATGTTCTCGACCCGGAAGGTCGGCACCTGGTTGATGAGGATCGCGCCGGCGTCGATCGTTTCAAAAGCCCGTTCCGCCAGATCGAGCCTCGCTGTGAAAACTCCCGCCTGCAAGCCGTAGCGCGACGCATTCACCCCGGCCAGCGCCGCGTCAAACTCCTCGTACCGGCTCAAAACGGCAACCGGCCCAAACGCCTCCTCGCACGCGATGCGCGCGTCCGGCGGCACATCTTCCAGGATGATCGGCCAAAGGCAATTGCCCTCCTGGCGCAGCGGCAGCGCGCTTCGGGCGCCGCGCTCCATCGCCTCGCGCGTCCACTCCAGCACCCTGTCGCGCGCGGCGCCGTCGATCATCGGCCCGTTGACCGTGGCCGGATCGGCGGGATCGCCCGTTTTGATCGCCTTTTCGGTGTGGCGGACAAATGCCTCGCGAAACGCATCATAAATTCCCGACTGGACAAAAATCCGCTGCACCGAGATGCACGATTGTCCCGCGTAACCAAATGCCGCGTTGGCGATCACCGGCGCCGCCTCGGCCCAATTCGCGTCCGAATGGACGATTACCGCCGCGTTGCCGCCCAGTTCGAGCGTGACCTTCTGCTTTACGGCGAGCCGCTTCAGTTCCCATCCCACCGCGGCGCTGCCGGTAAATGTCAGCATCTTCACGTCTGGCTCCTCGAGCAGGCCGGGAACCAGCCGGTGATCGAACGGCATAATCCGAATTTGTCCCGGCGGCATGCCCGCCTCGCAGAGGATTTTTGCAAGGGCCAGCGCGGTCAGCGGCGTCCGCGGCGATGGCTTGAGCAGCATCGTATTGCCGGTGGCGATGCACGGGGCGACTTTGTGCGCGACCAGGTTGAGCGGAAAATTGAACGGGCTGATCCCGAGGATGACGCCAATGGGCGCCCGGCGCGCGACTCCCGTGTGATTTTTTCCCGGCGCGCTCGCATCGATCGCAATCGCCCGGTCATGCGACGACGCCGCTTCCTGCGAGGCGAAACGGAATGTCTGCACCGCCCGCTCCGCCTCGACCCGGGCATAGGCAATCGGCTTGCCGGCCTCCGCGCGGATGAGTTGCGCCAGCGGCTCGATTCGCTGCGAAATCAAGTCGGCCACGCGCCCGAGCAGCGCCGCGCGTTCGCCGGCGGCAACGCGCCGCGTATGCGCGAACGCCGCGCGGGCCGAATCCAGCGCCTCGCGCACGGCAGGCCCATCGGCGGGCGCATAATAGCCGGCCATTTCGCCATTGTAGGGATTAAGGATGGTTTCCATCATGGGCGGACCGGGAGGATCGTGCCGGGCGGCGCCGGCCTGCCGCGGAGAAAATCGCCGGCAGCCATGCGGCGGCCTCCTTCCATCTGGATTTCGCGCAAGAGCACCGAGCCGGACCCGCACCCTACGAGAATCCCATGCGCGCTGGCGTAGAGCACCTGGCCGGGCGGCCCGGAGGAGTCCGGGTTTGGCGAGGCGTCGAAGATTTTGACCTTCCGGGCATCCCCTCCGTCCGGTAAAAATGTGAAGGCGCCCGGCCATGGATTCATGGCGCGGATATGCCGCCAAACCTCGACCGAGGGCATCCCAGCGAATTTCTCCGTCCTCTCGCCCGAGTTTCTTCGCGTAGGTCGCAAGCGCTTTGTCCTGGGGGATGCGCGGCGCTTTGCCGGCCTCGAGCAATGCCATCGCCTCGGCCAGCGCCGCCGGCGCCGCCGCCGCCAGCCGATCGTGCAACGTGCCGCCGGTTTCGTGACGATGAATCGGCATCCTGTGGATCAGCAGGATATCGCCGGTATCCAGCCCCTCGTCCATGTACATCACCGTGATCCCGGTCCCGCTGTCGCCGGACAGGATCGCCGCTTGCACCGGCGCCGCGCCGCGATGGCGCGGCAGGATCGACGCGTGCAGATTCAAGCAGGCGAGGCGCGCGGCATCGAGCACGCCCTTTTGGCAGGATTTGGCCGTACGCCATCACCATGATGACATCGGCGCCCAGCGAGCGGATATGCGCCACCGAATCCGCCGCGCGGATTTTTACCGGCTGGAAAACCGGGACGCCTTGGGCCAGCGCAAGCTGCTTGATTGGCGACGGCAGCAATTCCATCCTCCGGCCGGCGGGTTTGTCCGGCTGCGTGAACACGGCGGCGATCTCGTGGCCCGAGCCGAGAAGCCAGTTCAAGCCGGCAGCCCAATATCGCCGGCGCCTATGTAGAGGATGCGCATGCGGGCGCGCGAGGCGGAATCAACAGTTGCCGGCTGGCGCCGGCGCGGCTGCGGCGCGCGGCAAGCTGCTGGAGATGTTTCTCGCCCATGGTCACCTCGCGCTGGCCCAGCGAGGAGGCGCAGCCGGTGCAGAGGTAATCGTAAATTTCCTTTTCCGGCAGGACCAGCAGCAGCCGTTCCCGGACCGGCATGGCGGCCTGGCATTTCTGGCAGTAAAGGCTCGATGCGCGAAGATTCTCGAACTGCTGCATGGATCTCCCGTTTCCGTGAGGCGGGGGATCAACTTTTCACGCCGGGCCAGCGGCGTCAATTCCGGGGATTTTAAACCGCAGTCGCATGGCCGCAGATTATCGGAAAACTGAATTTCTCAGAAAAATCTGCGTGAATCTGTGTCAATCTGCGGATGAATCCTTTCCAGTGCCTCATTGAGCGCCTCGACAACGGTCTCGAGCGGGCAGCAGCGCCAGGTCATCTTCCGGCGCGCGGATGATTTTCGCCGCGCGGGAGAGCGGCGCCCAGATGTCCGGGTCCGTCGGGCCGAAGAGCAGCAGGCTCGGCGCGCCCGCCGCCGCCGCGATGTGGGAGATGCCGCTGTCGTGGCCAGGAAGAGCCGGGCCGCGCGCAGAATGGCCGCCAGCTCCGGCAACGGCAGATCCAGCGCCGTCGCGATCGGCCCGGCCCCGCCACGCCTCCCGCAGATGCGCGATCTGCGCGCAGTCCGCCTCGCCGCCCACCAGCAGCACGCGCGCGCCGGAACGGCGCAATCCGGAAGAGCGCGCCGCCCAGCGCGGCCCATCTCTCCACCGGCCAGTTCTTCCGCTCGCCGCCGCTGCCGGGATGCACGGCGATGAGCGGACCGTCCATCGCCCGGAAACGCCCGCTGGATGAAATCCGCCGCGAATGCGCCGGTCCGCCTCGCTCGGGAAAAGCACCGGCGCCTTTTCCTCGAGGTAAAGCGCCAGGCTCTCGAGCGGCTGCGCAAGCTGCTGCGACGCGTGCGCGCTGTCGTCGATCTGCCGGCGATCCGTGCAGGATAATGCTTGACGCCTGCCCGCCGGATGTTCCCCTCGAAGTACCCGTCCGGGATCGTAAAGGTAACTGACGATCTGCTGAAAACTGGCGAAGTACTCGACCAGGTCCTCCGGCAATTCCGTGCCCGGGAATGAAAAACCGCGACAGCCCGCCGTACTCGATCGACCGCGTCGCATCCGCGTAATACCGCCCGTCCGCCAGCGCCACGATGTGCTTGTAACCGAGGATTTCCAGGTGGGCCGTGGGCGAAATTCTCCCGCAGCAGCCGGATCGCCGGCAGCGTCAGGACAAAATCGCCAATCGCCCCGCCGCGGATGACGAGGATGCGCGGTTTCATGCAAAAACCCCGCGCCAAGGCGCGGGGAACCCGGTCAGTGGCCCGGTCGAGCCCTGCTGGCCCCGGCATGAAGCCTCCAAGCATCCCCTGGCCCTCCCATGTTGCGGGCGGTTCCACGGAATGGAACTCGCGTTGGGATTCTGCTGCCTGTGGACTCGTCGGTTCGCGCAGCCGGCGGCGCAAAGTATCGAGGATGGCGGCTGCGAGGACTCGGATAGCGGTATTCATCGACCGCCAATGAAGCAGCAAATCAGCTTCCTGGAAAGTTCCCGTGATTGCCGGTCCGCCTCTGCTCTCCCTGAAGCACGGAACCCGGGACCCGGAGGGGCCGTATTCATGACCGCATGCCCAGGCCGAAAATCAGCTTCCCGGGTAGATTACGTGATCGCCCGGCTGCACCCGCACGCCGCGCGCCAGCGAACCGGGGATGATGTCGGCCACGGAAGTCGACGGCTCGACCGAAGTGATGCGGACCTTGCCGATCTGCTCGTCCCCGCGAGTCAGGATCATCTCGGCATTGGCCACGGCGCCCTGCTGGTCGCCGATGCTGATGACAACGAAGTTCCAGGCAGGATTGTAGGCCAGCACCTCGCCCTCGAGGCCGTTCTTCAGCACGTGATCCCTGTAATGCTTCACTTGATTCTCGAGATCGTCAGCGCGGGCCTCGGCATCCTTTTCCTTGTTGGTGAGGGTTTCCTTCACCTGGTTCAGCTCGGCAATCTCCGTCTTGTCCTCGGTGATCTGGCTGTTCAGCGCGTCTACCTGCGGCTGGGTGATCACGCTGACCGGTCCCTGACCTATCGGGTTCTTGGGCACATTATTGAGCGCCGTCTGCAATGCCGTGTTCGAAGCGGTCAGGGCGGTGATCTGGTCGTTCGCCGTGCTCAATTGCCCCTGGATGCTGGTGATCTGGGTGTTGGCGTCGTCGAGGTCCTTCTTAGACTTGGCCAGGTCGTCCTTGGTCGTCTTGAGGTCGGCTTCGGCCCGGGCCTCAGCCTGGCGCGCGTTGTCCCGCTGGCTGGTGAGAGTGGTGACTTGCCCGCTCAGATCATTGACCTTTGACCGTGTCAAAAATGAAAACGTGCTGGCTGCAAGAAGAAATACGAGGGCGATGATGAGGGCAATTTTGGCCATGTCTGGAGGCGGAAAGAGTGGGGTTACTAGGGGAAATGGATCGGGGATTCGGGTTCTTCCCCGATTTGGGCGCTAAGTTCTATCCCTCTGCTTTTCTCAATTGCAAGAGCATTGATGAAAGATTTTCCATTGCCTGTGCGTTTTTTCCAGCGGATAGTCAAGCTTCCGCCAGGGACTATGGACTGGAGGCAAGCGAACCCCGCCAGGGCCGGAAGGCAGCAACGGCAGTTTGACCCCCTTTGCCGTAGCTCTCTGGCGGATTTTTTATCCCATGGCTTGCCCCGGCCCTCCCCGGGGCCTTAATTGGGCTCCATTCCATGCGCCGCGGCCTCCCTCAGCTTCTCCTTTCCGTGGCGGTGGTGGGCCTGCTTTTGCTCCGCCTGGCGCATGACCCGCCCCTCGAGGGAACCGAGCAAAGCTTCGTCAACTGGCTCGCCGCAAACAGCAGCGCCGCCCACAACGCCGCCCCTGTCGCCCTCGTCGAAATTAACGATGACAGCCTGCTCGAGTACCCGCTGCCCTGGTCGCCCCTCAATTACGCGCTGTTTCTCGATGGCGTCCTCCAATACCAGGCCCGCGTCGCCGTCATCGAGCCGGTGCTTGCCTGGGACAATGAAAAAATGCCGCCCGAGCAATTGCTCCAGCAGCCACAATTCGAGAAGTACCTCCACGAGTGCATCTTGCGCACGCCGAAGCTGGCCCTTGGCGCCCAGCTTGGCTTCCCGGACGATCCCGATGTCCTCCCGCCGATCCAGCCCCTGCCGGTCCTCACCGAACGTCCCGGGGCGCCACGGACGCCGTGCCGGAATTCACGGCAATCGCCGCCGAGCCCTCCGAGGACCTGCGCCTCTCGGCGGCCCTCGGCTTCGCCAATGTCCCCGAGAACGAGCCGACCGGGACGGCCGAGCACGCGCCCCTGGTTTTCCGTTACCGGGGCGAGATGGTCCCCTCTCTCGTGCTCGAGTCGCTCATGCTCTGGCATGGGGTGACGCCGGACGAGGTGGAGGTGACGCTCGGCTCGCAGGTCCGCCTTGGGGACAAGCTCAGCATCCCCGTGAACCAGGCCGGCGCCATGATGGTCGACTGGAGCCAGCCCTTCTACCGGGCCGGCTTTGACGACCTCGAGCTGGCCGTCGATCAGCTCGAAAAAAAGCTTACCCCGGTCATCCCGCTGGAAAAACTGAAGGACCGCCTGGTGATCCTCGCACGAACCGACGGCCCGTCGCGCACCTTGCGGCTGCCTACGGGCCGCATGGGTTCGGACGGCGACCTCTTTGCCGCCGCGCTGGCCACCGCCGAGGCCCAGGCGTTTGCCAGGCCTTCCGGCTGGTGGGGCAACGGGGCGGTGCTGCTCCTGGGGGTGCTGCTGGCCGTGGCTTTGCATGGGAAAAGCAGGTTCTGGGCGCCGCTGCTGTCGCTCGGATTTGTCGCCGCCTACCTGCTGGCATGCCTCGCAGTGTTCGAGTCCGCCCGCGTGGCGCTGCCTCTTTCGCCCATGCTCGGCCTGACGGCGTTTGTCTTTCTGCACAGGATGCTTTCGCCTGCCTCCTCGCGGCCCCGGCCTGCCGGCCCGGGCGCGGCGGCGGCTGACGGCGCGGTTAAGGCATGAACGCCCGGACCATGCCGGCCCGGGCGTCCAGGAGAAATTCGAATTACACCAGCCCGATCAGCGGGAACTGCCTGCCCAGCACTTCCTTGCTCGGCGCCCGCAGCCAGCGGTCGAGGATCGTGGCGTAGACGCTCCGGAAATCGAGGTTGTAGGCCAGGTCGCCCGCGTTCAAGGCCGTGAGGCTCGGGTATGTCCCGTGCAGCCCCGGCTTGATGGCCCCGCCCATGACGAACATCGGCGCGGCCGCGCCATGATCGGTGCCGTTGCTGGCGTTCTGGGTCACCCGGCGGCCAAACTCGCTGAAGCTCATCAGCAGGATGCGGTTGAAGTTGCCCTGGGCCTTCAAGTCCTGGGCAAAGGCCACCAGCGCGTCGTTCAACTCGCCCATGAGCCGGGTATGGGTCGCGACCTCGTTGCTGTGCGTGTCGTAGCCCCCCTGGCTGACGTAGTAAACCCGCGTCGCCAGCCCGCCGGCGATCATCCGGCCCACGAGGCTGAGGCTGTCCCCAAGCGCCGTGCGCGGATACGAGACCGAGGCCGGGAATTTTTTGGCGATATCGAGGATCTTGTCCGAGCTCATCTGCGCGTCCAGCGCCGTGCGCTCGAGGAACTGCAGCGTGCTATCCTTGTGCGGCGCCGTCTCCGGCGTGCCGGAAAGGTCGCCGATCGATCCCCCGTCGTTCTCATCCAGCGCCCGCATGTCGGTCGGATCGGTTGCGTTCATCTGCTGGTAAACCTCCTGCGAAGCGCCGGTCTTGTCCCCGTCGAACCACCGGTACTGCTCGGGCCGCGAGAAGGAGACGCCGGTCGGGTCCATCGCGACAAACGATTGCGGCTCCTGGTTGCCGATTGCCACGCCCACGGTCGGGTCCGCTCCCTTGCAGCAACTGTCAAAATAGCGCCCCAGCCAGCCGTAGGCCTCGAGCACGTTCGAGTCGGAAGCCGTCTGCCAGATTTCGGTCGAACGGAAGTGGGACCGGTTCGGGTTCGGGTAGCCGACCCCCTGGAGGATCGACAGGTGCCCCTCGTCGTAAAGCCCCTTCAGGCCCGGCAGCTTCGGGTGCAGCCCGATGTAATCGGTCAGCTTGATGACCGAGTTCGCCGGCACGCCGATGACCGGGCGCGCCTTGTAATAGGCGTCATCCGCGTACGGGATGATCGTGTTCAGCCCGTCGTTGCCGCCGGCCAGTTGCAGCACGATCAGGATGGGGCTGTCCTTGCCGGTTGCCGTCTGGATGGCCGAGTCCGCCGCCATGGCATCGAGCGTGAAGAAGGTCCTTTGCAGGAAGACCGGCAGGGTGAAGGAGACCGCCGCGCCGAGCATCGACGTACGGAGGAATTCGCGCCGGGTATGCAGCGTCGAGGTATGCGGTTCAATAATGTGGTCGTCGTCGTTGTTGCTCATGGGTGTGCGGGGTTCAGGTCAATTGATACTGGGGGGTGCTCATCATCAGGTGGAAAAGTTCGCGCATCGCGTCGTCGCTCAGGTTCGGGCCGTGATCGGCGACGTACTTGACGAAAGTGGTGGTGTCCCGCGGCGTCAGCGGGTCCTGGTACAGGCGGAAGCAGAGATAGGCGACCAGCCGGTTCGGATCGCCCCGCACCTCCGCCGGCACGATTTTTGTAAAATCCGGCCCGTCGTAATTCTGCACGTCCACGCCGTTGGCGTTGCCCTTGTTGTTATTGTTGCCGGCGACCTTGTGCACGCGCTCGATGTGCAGCGCGCCGTTGCCCACGGCGAAATTGGCCATGTTGTAGCGGTAGAGCAAGGTCGAGGTGGTGATCCACGAGCGCCCGCCGTCCCAGCCCTTGACGTTCGGCGGCGCGAAGGGGATTTGCCCCAGCTCCCGCAGCGCATTGACTGTGATCTGCGGACGCGGCAGGTTCGTTTCGAGCAGCTTTGAGGTTTGGATCACCCACTGCACCGGCGACTTGATCTGCGTGCGCACGGAATCGGGCGAGTAAAACTCCGCGCTGCTGAAGATTTCGTTCATCAGCGGGCGAATCTCGTAATTCGAGCCGCGGAACGAATCGGCCAGGATGTTGACCAGCCCGGGGCTTGGGTCCTCGTACGCGTAAAAAGTCCAGAGCTTCTTCGCGATGAACTTCGCGCAGGCCGGCTGATCGAGGATGATGTCGATGACGTCGTCCCCGGTGAACGCGCCCGTCTTGCCCAGGAAGGTCTTCTGCCCGTCATCGTGCTGCATGGGCGCGTAGCGGAATGTCTCGTCGCGCGGATCGATCCGGTAGCCGGTGAATGCGCGCGCCCCCTGCTGCACATCGTTCTCGGTGTAATTGCCGATGCCGAGCGTGAAGAGTTCCATCAGTTCGCGGCCGAAATTCTCATTGGGATGCGCCTTCATGCTCTGGCGCGTGTCCAGCCAGACCAGCATCGCCGGGTCGCGCGAGATGGCCTTTACCATGAGGCCGAAATTGCCGAACGCGTGCTGGCGCAGCATCTCGTTCTGCTGCCACATCAGGTAGCTGTCGCGCACCTTCTGCACGCTGGTGGCAAAATGGCCATGCCAGAAAAGCGTCATCTTCTCCCGGAAGGGGTTGGCCGTGTACCGCATCCGGTTGATCCACCAGGTGATGAGGTCCAGGCCCTCCTGGCTGTATTGCTTCTGGCGGTCCCGCTGGGCCGTCTGCCGGTCCTCGGGGCTCATCAGCATCATGTCCTGGCGGAATTTCAGCAGGTCCTGGGGATCGGCCCAGGCCGGCTTCGGGAATTGGGCCGAGTCGTCCGGGCCATCGAGCACGGCCTGGACCGCCCGGGCGAAGCCGAGGTCATAAAACGCCTTGATTTGATCCGGCGTCCCGCCGAAACCGGCCCGGTTCAGCAGGTGCGCCGCATTCTCAAGGGTCCACGCTTTGGTCTGGAGCGGGGTGAGCATATATGGATACACACCGCAGGAGCAAAAGAGTTACCAAAAAACCGGGAAAATTGGCCCCCCCGGAGATGAGACCGCTGGATTTGCCCGCGCGAGACGGCCTTGGCCGCCGGCGCGGACGCCGGGAGGAGGCGAGGAACGAGGGACGGACCTCCTGGGCTGACACCTGGCGGGTATTGGGAATGCGGGGGGCTTGCCAGAGGCTGCTCCGAAATTCGGAGTCAGTATTTGGATTGGAATTAATTGCTCCGGAATAACAGCGGGGTTGCGTTTTGATCTTCGATCTCGCGGTTTTTCGAGAGTCGCGCGCTCTGATTTTCTTTGCGCCTTTGCGGCTTTGCGTGATGCTAATCCCTTCTGGAAGAGGGACTCACGCAAAGGCGCAAAGACGCTAAGTTTTCCAGAAGGAAGCGCAAGTACCCTGCCTGCCCTTTCGGCGCGAAGCCGGGTTTTTCTGTTCTTTTACTCTGCAGCGCAAAATCAATCTCGGAACACCCTCTGCCAGCCCGGGTGCGAGGAGGGGGTGTGGCAGCGGGAGGGGGTGAAAATGGCTTGATTGGGCTTGATTGGGCTTCATTGGGCTTGATTGGGCTTGATTGGGCTTGATTGGGCTTGATTGGGCTTGATTGGGCTTGATTGGGCTTGATTGGGCTTGATTGGGGGGGCGGTGCAGGCGTGCCGGGCGGGGAGCCGTGGAGTTGGCGTTTCGTGGCGAACGGCGGGAGGCATTCGGCAACGGTAGCAAGACGGATGTCGCGGTGGTTAGCGATTTCTTTGGAGGATTCAACTGAGGATCGGGCGTCGGCCTTTCCAGGCAGCTTAAAATATGGATAATGGCCCCGTCTCATTCCATGAACGGACCCCTCGACGATTGTTACCGGCATCTCGTTCTCGAGCGGCTGGAGCCAAGGGTGGCAGCCAATTCAACCATCGCCGGTCGAATCTCGCGCCTCCAAGCCGAGTTCAATGCCACTCTGTCAAGTTTCAAGCCTCGACCCCGTCCTCGTCCTCCTACCTGGACCAGATCGTGACCACCGGCTCATGCGTTGTCTTTATCTCGGGCACCGAGAACTTCGGGTACGAGGGATCTATGGCTGACTCCGGTCAACTTATGGGTGGGGCAATGATGAAATATCAGTTCATTTCCTCCAGCGGGACAACGACGGAGCGGCTGCTTGTCTACAGGGGGGGATTTCTCGATTTTGAAGCCCCTGACGCCCCTGGGACAACGGGAACATGCCACTTCTACGATGGCAAGGGAAGGGTGTACAACAAGGCAGGGTCGCCACTTTATGGGAACGAGTTTTCAGGGGACGGTTCCGATGCAACGGATTATGGCAATCAGCTCTATAACTGGTTGGTAAAAAGTGGAAAGCCGTGGGGGCAGGCTTATAACATTCCTCATACTCCACATCAGTATCACAGCGGAGGGGGTCATACCCCGCTCGGCTGGTTCACAGATGAGGTGAAGACCCCGCCGAGTGATCCCGATCAACCATACGAGGGGTCGTCCACCAGAATCCTGCAAGGGGCAATGGTTCGCTGGGCTCAAGATAACAACACCGACGCCGCGCAGAGCGGTTTGCAAGTCTATGCTGGTGCGCAGGATTGGCCGTTCCCCGAATCCAGCGAGTACGACAGCTATGTCTATGATCCGGCTGTTGATGGCAGTCTCGGGGCGCCGGGAAACAGCGAACTACATTTTGAGTATCTTTTAGATCCGATACCCCCATCGACGATGCAAAATCGTACTGGGATAGCTATTCATCCTGATGGGGAATGCGATGGTACAGCGGGTTGCATCGGCATTCAGACATGGAAGGATTGCAACCGAGTTCAATACACCCTGAAGAATTATCATGGTTTGAAAATCAAGGTTGAAAGCCAATAGGCACTATGAATAAGTACATCATCGCTTGTGCGCTGCTGGGCGTAATCGCCACGCAGTTGACGTGCGCTCAGTCCGAGGAAACGGCGGATCGTCAATTGCAAGATTTTCCAGCCGATAGGATTCGTCGGGCTGATATTGAAGGTTTACGGAGAATCGACGTCCAAATAACCAGGTCGCTGGCCCAAGCTCCCGACGACTCCACTGGAAAACAATCAGAATGGTATCCTAAGCTCCAGGCATGGAAGGCTGGCCTTGATCAGGCAATTTCAAGCGGCAAGCAGGAGGATGTCTTTAAGATGATCCCGGCGATGGCCGATTACTTTACGCGAGACAAGAGCGGCGAGCACCCGGAGCACTTTCTGAGGCTATTTGAAACTCAAATGTATGATTGCGGACCGTATATGATTATGGCAGCAGGAGCTTACGTAAAGCAGCACAATGGCGAGGTGGATGCCGCGACTCTGTCTAATCTCGTGAAGCTGTTTTCGACTTATGGATTCTTTATGGAATCGGACTGGGAAGATCAAACAGAGCCTATTGGTCCGGCTGACTTAATGATCGTAAATCCAACGGCGGTGGTAGGACAGCTTGAAACTGGTCCATGGCAGCAAGCACAGCATTTTGTTGGCGGAATCACGTCGCCTTCTGACTTCTTTGCGGGCTATGGTCCGAAAGGTGATGGCCTCGCTGTATTGAAGGCGAAATACGCGGCGCAACAGCCAATGATTGACGCCGAGTTCAAAGGATTAGTGGGGTGGGAGGCGCGGCAAGAACAAGCACACAGTCATTGAACTGGACCTATCTAGCAGAGCTGGTATTGCCGTTCTCCGAGTCCGGTCTGTACAACAGGTACGTCTATGATTCGGACGTTGATGGCAATTTCGGGGCGTCGGGAAACAACGAAGTACATTTCGCGTACCTTTTAGATCCGATCCCCCCGTCGACCAACCATGGTCGGGACGGGATAGCAATCCATCCCGATGGAGAATGCGACGGCACAGCGGGTTGCATTGGAATCCAAACCTGGAACGATTGCAATCGGATTCAGTACACCCTGAAGTATTATCACGGTTTGAAAGTCAAGGTTGAAAGTCCATGACCATGAATAAGTACATTGCCGTCTATGCGCTCCTTGGTGCAGCCGCCCTTCGCCCACTGTGCGCGCGGCCTCAGGAATCCCCGGATAGGGAATTACAAAGCGCGGCTGCGGGCGAAATCCGCCAGGACGACGTTCAAGACTTGCAGCAGTATGACGATGAAGTGGCGAAGTGGTTGGCGGACACGCCGAACGACCAATATGGAAAACAATCGCCACTATACCCCAAGCTCCAAGCGTGGAGCGATAGCCTGCATCGGTTGGCGTTAAGCCACAAGCAAGCGGATGCTTTTTCGATGATCCCTTTGATGGTCGACGTTTTCACGGGAGGCAAGACCGAAGGCGCTGCCGAAGAATTGAAGGAAGTTAAAGGTCGAATGAATGACTGTGGCTTTCCTCTGATAATGGCCGCTGGGGCTTACATAAAGCAGCATAACGGTGAGGTGAACCCCGCAACTTTGTCGAATTTCGTGAAACTGTTTTCAGTTCCGGGATTTGACATGGAACCCGATTGGGAAAATGCAGCTATGCCGATTGACGCAGCCGGCCTAATGGTCATAAATCCTACCGTGGTGGTGAATCAGCTTAAATCGGAACCGTGGCAGCGAGCCCAGGAGTTTATTGGCAACCGGACTCCCGCTCAGTTTTTCGAGCGTTACACTGCAAATGGCGACGGTCTCGCCGTCTTAAAAGCTAAATACGCGGCGCAAGAAGCTGCGGTCAGCGCCAAGTTCAAACAGTTAGTGGTTTGGGAATGGTGGAAGGAACAGGGGCGCGCGCACTAAGGCGGACCGAGTTGGGGCGGGCGGCCCCTCCGGCGCGTCGAACCCCAAAATGGTGCAGGGGCGCGCTTGGTTTCCCCGGACTGGAAGCGCAGCCCGAGCGCCCCGTTGGAGACAAGGCTTATGCCGATGAACTGGCGGAGGCCCTGTGCGCTCGGCGCAATAAACGTGTATTGTGAGATCTGCCGCGTAACGCTCTTTTATGCGCCATTTCCGATATTGACATTTTATCGGATTTGGCGCATAGCGTCGAAATGATCGATCTGGCAAGGAGCCCAAAACAAATCGGCAATCTCATTCGCCGCGCCCGCAAAAGGAGCGCTTTGACCCAACAGGAGTTGGGCAAAAAGACGGGGTTACGGCAGGAGACCATTTCCATTGTCGAGAATGGCAACCCGGCAGCCAGGATCGAGACGCTTCTGACCATCCTCTCGGCTCTCGATCTGGAGTTTCGGATTGGACCGCGCTCCAAAAACTGGGACGCGGAAACCGGAAGCGAGCTTTACTGATTACAAGTAATCGGATGAGTTCTCGAAATGTACGCGACGGGAGGCGGTGAGCCCTTTTCAGCATGCTCTCATCATCACAACCGCGGCCTTGGTGGAAGACGGCAGGCGTCTGCATCCTGCTGGTGGTGACGGTGTTTGCCGTCTTTGGCCAGACGGCGGGCTTCGGCTTTCTTACTTTCGATGACGACCAATACGTCACCCAGGATCCGGCGGTGCTCAACGGGCTCTCGTTCGCGGATATCGAATGGGCGTTCACGCACCAGGTATCCCAGCATTGGCACCCCTTGACGCTGATCGTGCTCATGATCGAGCACGGCTTCTTCGGCCTCTGGCCGGGCGGTTATCATTTGGTCAACGCGGCGTTTCACGCGGTTGGCGTGGTGCTGCTCTTCCTCATGCTGGTGGAAATGACCGGCGCGTTTTGGCGCAGCGCCTTTGTGGCGGCGGTGTTCGCGATCCATCCGCTGCGGGCGGAATCGGTGGCGTGGATTTCGGAGTGCAAGGATGTGCTGAGCGGGATTTTTTTCATGCTGACGTTGTGGGCTTACGCGCGCTATGCGCGCCATAAGTCAAAGCGCAGTTACTTCCTGATGCTCCTCTGCTTCGCATTGGGACTGATGAGCAAGCCGATGCTGGTGACGGTCCCCTGCCTGCTGCTCCTGCTCGATTACTGGCCGCTGGGGCGTTTGCGAACGCCGGTTCAACTTCCGGCGCTGCTTCGGGAGAAGCTGCCTCTCTTCGCGCTCTCCGCATTGTCGAGCATCGCGGCCATTGTCGCGCTGAAGGCCGGCAACCCGCACGCCGCGACTTATCCGGCAAATGCGCCGATTGCTTACATCTTCTATCTTGAAAAAATGTTCCATCCAGTGGGATTGGCTGCTTTCTATCCCGTGCCGCGTGAAGGCTGGCCCGCGTGGGAGATATTCGATGACTTACTTATCCTGGCCGCGCTGACCGCTGTCGTGTGGATATTCCGGCGAAGGTATCCCTGGCTTCCCGTGGGATGGTTTTGGTACCTGGGCATGCTCGTGCCGGTGGCCGGTGTCCTTCAGACGCAGAATGACGCTTACGCGGATCGTTACACTTATCTTCCGCAAATCGGCATTTGCATCGCCCTGGCGTGGCTCGCGGCGGATTGGGCGGGCGCGATAACATGGCGCCGCGCGCTGCTCGGCGGCGCCTGCGCGGCGATCCTCTGCGCCTTGCTGGCAACCGCCCGGCGCCAGGTTGCGTATTGGCGCGACAACGAAACGCTCTGGCGGCACACGCTGGCCGTCACCGAGGATAACCCGGTCGCCCATCTGAACCTTGGGATTGCTTTGCTCGCCGAGGGGCGCATCGACGAAGGGATCGCCGAGTGCCGAGCGGCGCTGCGATTGACTTCCAAATTTGCCAAGGCTCACGAAAACCTGGGCTACGGCCTCTACCAACAGGGGCGGATCACGGAAGCCATCGCCGAATATCACGCGGCATTGCATGAATATCCCGACGATGCGGAGGCGCACTATGACCTTGCCACCGCGCTGGCCCGGCTCGGGCGCGACCCGGAGGCGGTGCCGGAGTATCGCGAGGCGCTGCGATATGAACCCGACCTGGAAGTCGCCCACAAAAATCTCGGCAACACACTCGTCCGCCTCGGACGGGCCGGCGAAGCGCTCGGCGAATACCGCGAGGCGCTGCGGCTCGATCCCTCGGATCCCGCCGTCGAGAACGCGATGGCCTGGATCCTGGCAACGGTGTCGGACAAAGGCATGCGCAACGGCGCCGAAGCCGTCAAACTCGCCACGAAGGCAAATCAATCCACCGGCGGCAAGGATCCTGGGATTCTCCGCACGCTCGCCGCTGCTTACGCGCAGACGGGCGATTATTCCAATGCCCAGCAAACCGCCCAAAGGGCGCTCGACCTCGCGGCGGGAGGTTCCGACCCGGCGCTTGCCGGCGCGCTTCGTGGAGATTTGAAGCTATATCAATCGGGCCATGGTCTATAAGATGATTGGTAAATCAACGACGCGGACGAAACCCGAATGAACATATCGACCGGGGGGGCGGACCAATCGCGGGTCAAGTGGACACAAGTCGCCGTCTGTGTGCTCCTGGTGGCGATGGTTGCCGTCGTATTTGGCCAGACAGCGGGCTTCGGCTTCGTCAATTACGATGACAATGGCTATGTTTACGAAAATCCTGCGGTACTTGGCGGGCTGACCTTTTCCGGCGTCGAGTGGGCGTTTACTCATGAGGTGGCGGGGCATTGGCATCCGCTTACGGTCATTGTGCTCATGGGGGACCACCAGTTATTCGGCTCATGGGCCGGCGGTTATCACCTCACAAACCTCCTTCTGCACACCGCAGCCGCGGTGTTCCTGTTCCTGTTTTTGAGTGAAATGACCGGCGCCCGGTGGCGCAGCGCATTTGTCGCCGCGGTGTTTGCGATACATCCGTTGCGCGCGGAATCGGTGGCCAGGGTATCCGAGTGCAAGGATGTGTTGAGCGGGATGTTTTTCATGCTGACCTTATGGGCGTACGTCCGGTACGCACGCTCGAAATCAAAAGTCACATACGCGCTGATGTTGGTCTGGTTTGCGCTGGGATTGATGAGCAAGCCGATGCTGGTGACGGTCCCGTGCGTGCTGCTGCTCCTTGATTATTGGCCATTGGGACGTTTGCGGATGCAATCCGAATTTCCCGGCCTGTTTCTGGAAAAGCTGCCTCTCTTTATTCTTTCCGGCTTGTCCAGCTTGGCGGCCATTCTTGCGTTGAAGGTTGGCAATCCGCCTATTTCGACTTATCCGGCCAACGCGCCGATTGCTTATATCACCTATCTTGAAAAGTTGATTTATCCGGTGGGACTGGCGGCATACTACCCCATGCCAAAGGGAGGTTGGCCGATATGGCAGGTATTCGATGACGTGCTCATTCTTGCGGCGCTGACCATCTGCGCGTGGTGGTTTCGGCGAAGGCATCCGTATCTTCCGGTGGGATGGCTTTGGTATCTCGGCATGCTCGTCCCCGTGGCCGGCGTCATGCAAACGGGCAACGACGCTTACGCGGACCGCTACACTTATCTTCCACAAATCGGCATTTGCATCGCCGCGGCGTGGCTCGCGGCGGATTGGACGGGCGAATTAAAATGGCGCCGTGCATTGACGGGAGCTGTTTCCGCCTTGATCCTGGGCGCCTTGTTGGTAACCGGCCGGCATCAGGTCGCCTATTGGCACGACAGCGAAATGCTCTGGCGGCACGCGCTTGTCTCGACGCGGGATAACGCGGTCGCGCATCAAAATCTCGAGGACGTACTATTCAACGAGGGCCGACTCGAGGAGGCGGTGAGCGAGGGCCGCGAAGCGGTGCAAGTCAATCCCGATGCGGAGAACTATTACAACCTTGGCAATGCCTTGATGAAGCAGGGGCACATCGAGGAGGGGATCGCTTGTTGCCGCGAGGCGCTGCGATTGAGACCGAATTATGCCGACGCCATTGGCAACCTCGGCTACGGCCTCTACCAGCAGGGCCGAACCGCCGAAGCCATCGCCGAATACCGTCAGGCGCTTCAAATCGATCCCGCCAATGGCCAGACCCATTACAGCCTCGGCACCGCGCTGGCCAGGCTGGGGCGCGACCAGGAAGCTGTCGCGGAGTATCGCGAGGCCCTGCGATTGGCGCCCGGCCTCGCAGTCACACACAAAAATCTCGCAAACTCTCTGATCAGGCTGGGAAGGGCCGGCGAAGCCGTCGCCGAATACCGGACCGTCCTGCGAATCAATCCCGCCGATACAAGCGCCGAAAACGCCCTCGCCTGGATCCTGGCGACCGTCTCCGACCACAGCCTGCGCGACGGCCCCGAGGCCCTCGAACTTGCCACCGACGCCAATCACTCCACCGGCGGGGGCGACCCACAAATCCTTCGCACCCTCGCCGCCGCTTACGCGCAGACGGGTGATTTTTCCAATGCCGGGCAAACCGCCCAAAAGGCGCTCGACCTAGCCACAGCCCGCTCCGATGCGGAGCTGGCCGGCCAGTTGCGCGGCGATTTGGCGCTGTATCAGGCGGGGCGCGCGCTATAGGATAATGCCGTACCAATCCCTGGCGCCGGCGAGCATTCGCGCCAATTCGCCTTGCTTTCCCGCGCCGTTTCGCCAAAACCGGGTCTGGTCGGGCAGATGTCCCGCGTTCCGGAGGTCCCCCTCTCGTCCGGAGCGTGGCGGGGCTGTATGATTTAGCCGTGGAAAACCAAATTCGCACAATAGCGCATGGAGTTCCTTAACCTGACGCGGCACGTGGAGATCGGGGCGAACTGCTATGCGCTCACGCTGGCGGGGCGCACCGTCATTCTCGACTGCGGCATGCATCCCAAGCGCGAGGGCGCCGAGGCGCTGCCTGACATGGCCCTGCTCAAGGGCGGGCCACCGGCGGACGCCATCTTCCTTTCCCACGCCCACCACGATCACATCGGCTCGCTCCCGGTCCTGGCGCGCATCCTGCCGGACACGCCCATTTTTGTCACCCAGGCCACCGCCGCGCTCGCCGATATCATGCTTCACAATTCCGTCAACGTGATGACCCGCCAGCGGGAGGAAATCGGCCTGACCGAATACCCGCTCTTCACCCATCGCGAGGCGGACCAGGTGGCGCGCCGCTGGCAAACGGCCCCGCTGCACCGCGAATTCTCGCTCGAAGGGGAACGCGCCGCGCGGGGCGCCGAGGTGACGTTCGAGTTTTTCGACGCGGGCCATGTCCTGGGCGCCGCGGGCATCCTCTTTCGCGCCGAGGGGCGCACGGTCTTTTACAGCGGCGACGTAAATTTCAACGACCAGACCATCTCGCGCGCGGCGCAATTTCCCGAGGAGGGCGTCGACGTCCTCATCATCGAGACCACGCGGGGCGACCGCGGCATGCCCCCGGAATTCACGCGCGCCGGCGAGGAAAAACGGCTCGCGGACGCCATCTGCGCGGCCTTCGAGCGCGGCGGCGCGGTGGTGATGCCCCTTTTCGCGCTCGGCAAGACGCAGGAGCTGCTGGTGATGCTCCACGATTTTCGCCGGCGCGGCCAAATCCCGAAATGCCCCATCTACATCGGCGGCCTCGGCGCGAAATTGACCGAGGTCTATGACAGCCTCGCCCACTCGGCCCCGCGGCTGCGGCCCGAAATGCAAATCCTCGACACGACCGCCCCCTTTGTCCTGGCTGGCCGCGGCGCGCGCGAGGCGCCCATCCGCCCGGGCCGCATCTACGCGCTCTCCAGCGGCATGATGACCGAGAAAACGCTCTCGAATACCTTCGCCCAGCGCATCCTCTCCAGCCCGGAGCACTCGCTCTTTTTCGTCGGCTACGCCGATCCCGAATCGCCCGCGGGCCGCCTCCGCCTCGCCGCCCCTGGCGACAAACTATCGCTCGATGCCGGCGCCAAACCGCAGCCGATCCTCTGCACGGTCGAGCAATTCAACTTCAGCGGCCACGCCCCGCGCGAATCGATCCGCGATTATGTCCGTAGGTTGAAGCCGAAAAAAGTGCTCCTGGTTCACGGCGACCCGCCCGCCGTCGCGTGGTTTGCGGAAAACCTCAGGGCCGATTTGCCAGGCTCCGAAGTGGTCTGTCCGGTGCCGGGCGTGAAGATCGAGTTGTAATTACTTAACTCTGCGCCGCCTTTTTCGTCGTCAGCTTCAGGAACAGAAAATAGAGCGCGCACAGCACCAGCACGGCTCCGACGATCCAGTAGAACTGCGATTTGATCGCCTCGCGCACTCCCTGTGGGTTCTGCGCCCAATTCGGGTGCGACTGCGCGTAACCACCCAGCACGTGCTCCCCGTAAATGGCCAGCACCGTGCACCAGATCGCCGACCCTAGCACGGTCATGGCGCTGAATACGCCGAAGTTCATCCGGACGACGCCGGCCGGGATCGAGATCAGGTGGCGAATCACGGGCAGCAGCCGCGCGAAGAAAATCCCTCCCGCCTCGTACCGGTGCAGCCAATGCTCGGCCCGCGCCAGCTTTTCCTCGCTGATCATGACGTACTTGCCGAACGCCAGGATGAACACGCGGCCCAGCCATCGCGAAACCCAGTACATGATCGCGCTGCCAAACCACGACCCCGCGGTCCCCACCACGATCACCCCCGCGATGCTGTTGCCGTTCATGGTGACCAGGTAAGCCGCCGGCGGGATCACCAGCTCGCTCGGCACCGGCAAAACCGAGCTCTCCATCGCCATGAAAAGGAAAGTGCCGAGGTAAACGTGCGCCTGGACCCAGGCCAGGATGAGCGTCGAGAGATGGTTCATGGGAGCCGCGCTGTGTAGCAGCGGCCCGGTGGATATGCAATATCCGGGTTATTCGATCATCCAGTGGGTGACCCAGGCCAGCAGCAGCGCGCCCGTGGCCAGCTCGATGAGCAGCGCCCGGTCAGGGTGGCAGACAGCCTTCCTGACCCGGTCGGCGAGCGGTTTCCAGTGCATGCCCGGCAGATAAGCATTGGCCGTGCCGCGAACCGGTCCTCGGACTCATAAGTCCCATTCGTCCCGTCGGTCCCATAAGTCCCATCCCCCCTCACCCCGCCTTCCCCGCGCCCACCGCCCTCAACTGAATCGACGCAAACCGTTCCTTCCTCGCCAGCAAATCGCTGATGATTACCAGCCGGTCGCCCGGCTCGGCCAGCTTCCGGCGCACCAGCTCGGCCTCGGCGGCCTCGATGGTGCGCTCCGGGTCCTGGTCCAGGTCCAGCAGCAGCGGATGCACGCCCCAGAGCTGCTTCAATTGCCGGCAAATCTCAACCGACGGCGCGAATGCGAAAATGGGCGCGGTGCGCGGACGCAGGTTTGCCGTAAATCGCACCATGAATCCTGCCCGCGTGAAGACGACGATCTTCGAATGCGGCAGGCTGTTCGCCAGCACCACGGCGGAGTGGATGGTCTTACTCCGGTCGTCCTCGAGCAGCGCGTCCGCGGCAAAGCCGGCGCCCCCGCTGCGCTCGATCCGCCGGGCGATGGTATCGAGCGTCCTCACGCATTCCACCGGGTATTTGCCCACGGTCGTCTCGCCGCTGAGCATCACCGCGTCGGCCTGTTCGAAGACCGCGTTGGCCACGTCGGTCACCTCGGCCCGCGTCGGGATCGGGTTCGAGATCATCGACTCGAGCATGTGCGTCGCCACGATCACCGGGCGGTCCACGCGCAGGCATTTCTTCACGATCCGCCGCTGGATGATCGGCAATTCCTCCATCGGGCATTCGATTCCCAGATCGCCCCGCGCCACCATGATGCCGTCCGATGCCTCGATGATGGCGTCGATGTTATTGACCGCCAGTTGGTGCTCGATCTTCGCAATGGCCCGCGCGCGGCCGCCGTTCGCTGCGATGGTCTCCTTCAACAGCGCCATGTCCTCCGGTCCGCGGCAAAAGCTCAGCGCAATGAAATCGACCCCCAGCTCGCACCCGAGCGCGACGTCCTCGAGGTCCTTTTCCGTCAGCGCGGGCAGGTTTACGCGAACGCCGGGCAGGTTGATGTGCCGCCGCGACCCGAGCACGCCGTCGGTCAGTACCTCGCACCGGATGCGGTTGTGCAGTTTTTCCAGCACCTTCATGCGGATGACCCCGTTGTCCACCAGCACGACGTCGCCCGGCGAAATGTCGTCCACCAGCCCTTCGTAATTCACATCGATGGAGGCTTGCTCGACGCTCCGCTCGCCATGGATGGTGAATTCAAAGATTTCTCCCGGCTTGAGATCGATCTTCGTCTTCACTTCGCCGGTTCGGATCGCCGGTCCCTGCGTGTCCATGAGGATGGCCGTCATCGAGTCCATCTCAGCCGCCAGCGACCGGATCACCGCCACGATCTTGCGCACCCAATCATGCGTCGCGTGGCTCATGTTCAGCCGGAAAATGTCCGTGCCGGCCTCGATCATCCGGCGCAGGATGTCCGGCGATTCCGTGGCGGGGCCCAGCGTGGCGATGATTTTCGTTCTGCGCATGCCCGGATGCTGGACGACCGCGAAAGCTTTGGCGAGCGGCGGTTCAACCCGCCGTGACGAACGCCGCAAACGGCAGCGCGGAAAAAATTTCCGCGAGGCGAGGGGAGTATTCCCTCCCGGTAAACAGGTCGCGCATCGGCTGGCCGGGCTGGAAATCGATCGCCGTATCACGCCACCGCTCGCCGATCGGCGGGAACCCGACGCGGCACGAGAGCCGCGGCGCGACAACCAGCAAGGTCGATCCCTCATGCCGGCGCGCAAAGGCAAATACCGATTCCGCGAACGCCCCGGACGCCTGCGCCGGCAGATATTCACTCTTTGCGAATAAGTCAAAATGCTGCCGCCGGAATTCGAGCAACTTATGCGTAAGATAGAGTTTGATCCGGCCATCCCTCCAGTTATCCAGTAACTCATTCGGCGCCGCCTGGCCGATGCCGGCAAGCGCCTCCTTGCGCCTTTCATAATCGACCGGCCTGCGGTTGTCAGGATCGACCAGTGACAAGTCCCACATCTCGTTGCCCTGGTAGATATCCGGTACGCCGGGGACGGTCAGTTTGACCAGCACCTGCGAAAGCGAGTTGATCGCGCCCAGTTGCGCGATCTCCTCCGCCACCGGGCCGAACAGGCCGAGAAACCGGTTCCGTTTCTTCGTGTCGAGGATGGCGGCGATGAATTCGCGCACGGCGGCGTCCCACGATTCGTTTGGCTGGATCCAACTGCTGTTGACCTTCGCTTCCTTGATCGCCTTCGCCATGTACTCCTGGATGCGCCCGGTGAATTCATCCGTGACGGCGCCATCCAGCGGCCATGCGCCCGCCAGCGTCTGGTAAATGAGATACTCCTCGTTTGCGTCCGGCGCCTGCTCGCCCTCGACGTTGCGCTTGTGCTTACGGTTCGCCGTGCGGAAACGGTGCACGGCGCGCCGCCACGCGTCGGGGATTTCCGATATGGCCGCCATCCGGGCCCGCACGTCCTCGCTGCGTTTGGTGTCGTGCGTGGACGTTGCCAGCATCGCGTGCGGAAAATCGACCAGGCGCGCCGCGTTTTGCCGGTGCAAGATCTCCGGCGCGGCGCCGAAATGGTTCGGCTCGCCTCCCACCTCGTTCAGCGCCACCAGACGGTTGTAAATATAGAACGCCGTATCCTCGATCCCCTTCGCCGTAATGGGGCTCGTGCATTGCTGGAACTTCATCACGAACCGGATGTGCTCCTGCCGCTCCGCTTCGTCGATGTTTTCGGGAAACTTCAGTTGCAGCGTCTGCCGCAGGAATTGAAAGATCGATCCCTCCATCCCGGGATTGCGCCTGCGCGCCGCTCGCACCGCCCGGTCGATTACCTGCCGGTCGTAATCGCCCAGTTCCCGCCCCGGTTCCGCGTAAGTGCGATAAACCGGAAAGCACGCGATCACCTCCCGCACGGCCACCGTCAGCACGCTCAGTGTAAAATCGCGATACCACCGGTTTTTCTCGGAGAGCTGGTCGAGGATGTGCGCCAGCACGTGCAACTCGCTGGCCAGCGATAACTCCATGATCAATTGCTTCTTTTGATAAACCATGTCCTCGTAGCGCGGGTTATCGTCGATGAAACGCTGGTAAGTCTCCGTGAGCGATTTCTCCGAGCCGCGGTCCACCAGCATCTCGATGACCTGGTTGGTGAAGTCATACCCGGTGGTGCCATGGACCGGCCAATCCGTGTGCAGTTTCTCGCTCGAGAGCAATATCTTCTCGACCAATAGGTAGAGGCCGCACCCCGCTTCGGGCTCGCCCATCACCTCGGCGAATTTCCCTTGCAGATGTTCGAGATACTCCCGCGGGTTCCACAGGCCGTCCACATGGTCGATGCGCAGCCCTGTGACCGCGCCCGATTTGATCAGCTCGAACACGAGCCGGTGCGTCCCCTCGAAGACCTCGGGCAATTCCACCTTGATCGCCGCAAGGTCGTTGATGTCGAAAAACCGCCGGTAATTGATTTCCTCCGCGGCCACGCGCCAGAAACTCAGCCGGTACGCCTGTTCGCCGATGAGCAGGTCCAGCGCGTCAAAGCTGTGCGAGTCCCCGGCCTGGCCATTGTAAAATTGCAGGGCCGCCTGGATGGCCTCGAGGATGCGCGGATGTTCCTGGCAGACCCGTTCGAGGCGTTTCTTGATGATCTCCTTTTCGCGCGCCCGCTCCGCAACCTTCTCCGGGGCAGTCTCGAAGCGATGCGGCAGATGCTCGGTCGCGGTGATGATGCTTTGCAGTTCGACCGCGCCTTCCTCCTCCGCGGGCAGCCCGCCCAGGTCGAGCGCCTTCTTCAGCACCTTTCCGTAGCTGCGCGGATTGATCGGCAGCCGCTTTTCATAGTAAGTCAAATAGAAGCTGCCCTGCTCGAAGTGGAGTTTCAGCTCCCCTTTCTCCAGCACGCGTCCGTATTGCTCCCCGAGGATCGGCAGCAGGACCTTGTTGGCCAGCTCCTCCTTGAGCGGACGCCAGTTGATATCGAAGTAGCGCGCGTACTTCGAGCCGCGCCCGTTTTCCAAAACATCCATCCAGTAGGGATTGAGCGGGCCTATCCCCATGTGGTTCGGCACGAAATCGAGGATTTGCCCCAGGCCGTTCCGTTTCAGCGCTTCGACGTAGGCGTTGAATTCCTCCTGGCTCCCGATCTCCGCGTTCAGCGCGTTGTGATCGGTGACATCATAACCATGCATGCTGCCCGGCGCCGCCTTGAAATAAGGCGAGGCATAGACATGCGATATTCCCAGCTCGCGCAGATAGTCGGTAAGTGCCGCCGCCTTCGCGAAGGTAAAGTCCTTGTGGAATTGCAGCCGGTAAGTCGCGCTCGGGATGCTCGGGTTGCTCATGATCGCAGCACCAGCAACTCCGGCTGCGTGAAACGCGCCTCGTTGGCCGCCGCATCGAACGCGCGTCCGCCGGAACCGCCAAATTGCTTCTCGTTCGTCGACAGCACGACCGTCCATCCCGACGCGCCGCGCGGCTTGCAAATCCATTCGCCCGCCAGCGGGCCGGCGTGCCCGCCCGTCAGATCGAAGAGCAGCAGCCAGTCAGCGTCCGGCCCCTTCAGCCGCAGCGCGCCGGCGCCGCACTCGAGCGCCTCGACGTGCCACGTCTCCCGCGAAACCGGCCGGAACACCGCCTCCTGCCGCCGGAGTGCGAGGCATTTGCGGTAAAGCTCGAGCGTGAGCGATTTCTTTTCATCCGCGATTTCATCCCACACCAGCTTCGAGTCGGTGAACGTTTTCAACGCCTGCGGATCGGGAATGCGCTCGGTCGCCCCCGGCGCGTTGAAGGCGGCGAAATCCTTGAATTCCTCGCGGCGCCCCTTGGTCACCAGCTTCCCCAGCTTTTCGTTATGATCCGTGAAAAACAGGAACGGCGTCGACGCGGCCCATTCCTGCCCCATGAACAGCATCGGCGTGTACGGCGTCAGGCAGAGCAGCGCCGATGCCGCCAGGTAAGCCTCGCGGCTGACGGAATGGTTGAACCGCTCGCCCAGCGCCCGGTTGCCCACCTGGTCATGGTTGCTGATGCATTGCACGAATTTCCGCGGCGCGATGTGCCGGCTCTCGCTCCCGCGCCGGCCCCCTTTCGCCTGCGAGAACTGCCCCCGGTAATACCAGCCGTTGCGCAGCGTCTCGATCAACTCGACCGGCGTGCCCGAGTAATCTCCCAGGTAACCTTCCTCCTCGTGCGTGTTCGACACGCGCACCGTGTGATGAAAATCGTCGGCCCACACCGCATCGAACCCCATGCCGTTCTCCTCGACCGGCAGGATCAGTTGCGAGTCGTTGCGCGAATCCTCGGCAATCGCGAATCCCCCAAGCTCATGGATGGCGCCCGTCATTTCCTCGAGGATCGGCCGCGGCGAGTTATCCACGATGGCGTGCGTCGCATCGAACCGGAAGCCGTCGATGTGAAACTCCCTGCGCCAGTAGGGCGCGTTCGCCACGAAGAGCGCGCGCAGCGGGCGAAACTCGGAATCGTCGAAGCGCAGCGCCCCGCCCCACGGCGTCTTGCGCTTTTCATCGATGTAACCCGGCGCGTAGGCCCCCATGTAATTCCCATCCGGTCCCAAATGGTTGTAAACCACGTCCAGGATCACCGCCAGGCCCAGCTCGTGCGCGGCATCCACCAGCCCCCGCAGGTCGTCCGGGTGGCCGTAACAGCGCGCCGGCGCGTAAATGCAGACGCCGTCGTAACCCCAGTTGCGCTCGCCCGGAAAATCCCCCACCGGCATGATCTCGATTGCCGTCGCTCCCAGCTCGCGCACGTGCGGCAGCCTCTCGATTGCATCGAGGAACGTTCCCCCTGGCGTAAAGGTCCCGACATGCAATTCATAAATGACCAGGTCCCGCGGCGGCGGCGCGTTCCAGCGCGCGTCATGCCATTGGTACTCGCCCGGATCGATCACCATCGACCGCCCATGCACTCCCTCCGGTTGATAGCGGGATGCCGGGTCCGGATACTCCCGGCTTCCATCGAGCCGGAACTTATACAAGTCGCCCGCCTCCCCGCGATGATCCAGCCCGTGAAAGTAACCGCTCGCGTCGCGCGCCAGCGGCGCCGTGCGCGCTTGCCCGTCATCCTTCCAGACCAATGCGTCGACGTGCTGCGCCTCGCGGGCCCAGACACGGTAACGCACACCCTCGGTGACCAATTCAGCGCCTTGCGGCAGAAGTTCTCTTCTCACGGTTTGTCCTCGTTTTGGCCGGCTTTTGCGCCTGCGGCTCCCGCTTCTTCCATGAATCGCTCCGCGCATGCGCGTGCTCGCCCTTGCTCAACCGGAACAGGTTCAGCGAGCGTTCCATCAGCGCGAATTCGTCGCCGGCGTCGTGCGGTTCCGGCTGCGCCAGAAATCCCTCCTCGAGCCGCGTGTCTATCAGCAAATCCCATTTCACATCCTGCTCTCCAGGCAGCACGAAGTTCAGCGGCTCGTGGTGCGAATTGATCAGCAGCAGGAATGTGTCGTCGCGGATCGGCTCGCCATACGCGTCCCGCACGTCGATGGTGTCGCCTCCCAGCAGCATCCCCAGCGCCCTCACGAAATGCGTCGTCCATTCTTCGTCGTTCATTTCCGTGCCGCCCGGATTGAACCACATAATGTCCTTGATCTCCGACCCGCGGATTTTCCGCCCCTGGAAAAATTTCGGCCGCCGGAAGATCGGATGCTCGTGCCGGAAATGGATCAGCCGCGACGCAAACTCATGCAGCTTCTTTTGGTGTTTGTCCCAGTCCCAATGGGTCCAACTGATCTCGTTGTCCTGGCAGTAGGCGTTGTTGTTGCCCTCCTGGGTCCGTCCGCATTCGTCGCCGCCGCACAGCATCGGCACCCCTTGGGAAAGGAGCAGCGTCGCCAGGAAATTGCGCTGCTGGCGCCGGCGCAGCTTGTTGATTTCCTCGTCCTTCGTCTGCCCCTCGGCCCCGCAATTCCACGAGTGGTTGTTATTGTCGCCATCCTTGTTCTCCTCGCCGTTCGCCTCGTTATGTTTCTCGTTGTAACTTACCAGGTCGGCCAGCGTGTACCCATCGTGCGCCACGATGAAGTTGATGCTCGCGTACGGGCGCTTGCCGTTCAATTGGTATAGGTCGGGGCTTCCGCTCAGCCGGTAGGCCATCTCGCCGATCTGCCCCTCGTCGCCCTTCCAGTAACTGCGCACCGTATCCCGGTACTTCCCGTTCCACTCCGCCCATAGCACCGGGAAAATTCCCCACCTGGTAACCGCCCTCGCCCACGTCCCACGGCTCGGCGATCAGCTTCACCTGCGAGACCACCGGGTCCTGGTGGATGATGTCGAAGAACGCGCTCAGCTTGCTCACGGCATGCAGCTCCCGCGCCAGCGTGGCCGCAAGATCGAACCGGAATCCGTCCACGTGCATCTCCGTCACCCAATAGCCGCAGCGAGTCCATGATGAGCTGCAGCACGCGCGGGTGCATGACGTTCAGCGTGTTGCCCGTGCCCGTGTAATCCATGTAATAGCGCAGGTTATCCGGTATCAGGCGGTAGTAATTGTAGTTATCCACTCCCTTGAAACTCAGCGTCGGCCCCATGTGATTTCCTTCCGCCGTATGGTTATACACCACGTCGAGGATGACCTCGATCCCCGCCGCGTGCAGCGCCTTGACCATCTGCTTGAATTCCCTAACCTGCTCCCCGCTGAATCCCATCGCGTACCGGCATTCCGGCGCGAAGTAACCAATCGTGTTGTAACCCCAGTAATTGCCCAGCCCCTTGTCCACCAGCGTCTTGTCATTGATGAACTGGTGCACCGGCAGCAGCTCGACCGCCGTAACCCCCAGGCTTTTGAAATACTCGATCGCCCACGGGCTCGCCACCGCCGCGTACTTGCCCCGGATTTCCTCCGGCACGTGCGGGCACAACTTGCTGAACCCCTTGACGTGCATCTCGTAGATCACCGATTCCGCCAGCGGCCTCTCCGGCCGCCGGTCATCCTCCCAGTCGAATGCGGCGTCCACCACCACGCATTTCGGGATTCCCCACCCGTCATCGCGGTAATCCCGCTTCAGGTCATCCCCATCTGCCATCACGTACCCGAACATCTCGTCGCTCCAGTCCACCTCGCCGGCAATCGCCTTCGCGTACGGGTCGATCAGCAGCTTCGCCGCGTTGAAGCGATGCCCCTCCTCCGGCTCATACGGACCGTGCACCCGGTAGGCGTACAATTGCCCCGGCTTCACCTCGGGCAGGAACACGTGCCACACCTCGTCGGACTGTTCGGTCATCCGCACCCGGATCGTTTCCGCCGGCGCGTTGATGTTGTCGAAAAGGCAGAGATCCACTCCCGTCGCGTTTTCCGAATACACCGCGAAGTTGGTGCCATTGCCCTGCCACGTCGCGCCGAGCGGGTAAGGTTTTCCGAGCCAGGTTTTTAGTGGGACCATTTTACATTAGCCAATTCGGAAAACCCTACCCGATTGGGCTCCCCTCCCGCCATTTCTTCCTCGCCGCAATTGCCCTGCCGCATCATTGCAAAATACCCGGCTCGCGCCCGCCATTCTTCATTCCATTACCGCGCCCCGCCCATGACTCCCATCCTCACAGCTCATCCGCGTTCGGAAACTTCCGCAAGATCGGATGATGCCGCGCCGGCTGGAGGAAACCCATCGCCGCGCGGAAGACCGGGTTGATCCATTTCGACGTATGGCAGATATACAGGTCCAGCGGCGCCAGATCCAGGCGCAGGTGCAGCTTCGGATCGTAATTGAGCGGCGCCGTGTAATAGCTGCGCACCCCGTTCTTGATCGCCCACGAAAACACATCGCGCCACGTGACGAAATAGAGGTGCAGCTCCAGCGCCACCGTGTAATCCAGCCCGATGTCCATGTCGTACAGCACATCCCCGTGCAGCAGGCAGAAATTGAACGCGACGATCTTCCCATTCAGCCGCCAGATGAAAAACCGCGCCTTGTCCGGCATCTCACGCCCCACCCGCGCCAGGAATTCCGGCGTCAATTCCTCGAATGAAAACTCCGCCCGCGACAGCGTCTGCTTATAGAGCGGGTATATCTCATCGATCATCCCCGACACATCCTCGCACACCGTCATCTCGGGCCGCCCGATTTCCTCCGACGCCCGGAACTTTCGCCGCAAATTCTTGCGGAACACCTTTCCCAGCCGCCGCTGCATGTAATCGTCAAAGTCCTTGTAATCCAGCTCCACCTTCGCCCCCGGCATGCTCGGCACCCGCCGGTAACCGTTGTTCGCGAACGGTTGCAGCGTCTCCCGGTGCCGCGACGGGTAATCCTTGAACACAATCAGCGACACCCGCTCCCGCTTCGCCACTACAGCCAGCGCCTCGTGCAGCGCCTCCACCGCCCACGGCTCGGAGCTGGCCACCTGGCCTTCTCCCACCGCGCACCCCACCATCAGGATCCGCATCACCAGGAAGCGCGGGAACCTTTCCTGCACCCGCCCCACCACCCGCTGGATTTTTCCCGGCAGCCCGTCGGTCAGGTCCTGCGCGATGAAAAAGAACGGCTGCACCGCTGTCTGGCCCGTCTGGCTGTTGCGCAGGATCAGGTACCGGTAATCGAACTTCTCCGGCAGCGTCTCCTCGATCACTTCGTAATATCGCGCGTCCCGCGCCTCGTCCGCGAAGGTCGCCCGCCAGACCTGCGGCGAGATCGCCCGCGCAGACCGCACCACCTCGGCCGTCCCCGTGGGGGTGGGGATCGTGCCGCTGGTCTCCCCTTCGAGGGGCGCCATCGGAAGCGCGTCAGTCAGCGTATTCATGCATGAACCCGCCAGTCTTTGGGCAACCGGGGCTCCGTGGCAATGCCACATTGTTAAAATTTTTGAAATGTTGCCCGTTCGCTCCCGTAGTCACGGAGAGCTGGCAGACACCCATCGCTTCGTCCCCGAATCCCTGAATGCCCGTATCCGCATCGGCGCGCAGCCGGCTGCCTCCGGCCGCATGGCCACGGGAAGATTTCAGTCCGCCTAGCCATTCCCTGCCATTCCGGCCCGGCAGACTCTCTCTCAACCCTCGACTACTTTCCGGCCTCTGCTACGGCGAGCTATTGCGGATGATCTCGAGCGCGTACTGAGATATTTGGTAATCGGCTCGCCCATGTCGTGCTCCACGAAAAAGAGCCCGTAGTGGTAGAGTTCCATTCCGGCCATTAGCGCCAGCAGCGCCACCGCCGCCGCCAGGGGCGCCCTCTTGACGCCTGCCGCGATCTGCAGGATCGGCCCCGCCGCCAGGTAGCGCATCGGCATGTCCCACATCGTCGTGTATCGCAGATTCATTCCGTTGCGCACGTTGACCATCACCGCGCAACTGAACAGCAGGAACAGGAAGAGAAATATCCCGGATCGGTTTTCCCGCCGCAGCCCAAAAATCCCGCCGATCGCCGGCAGCGTCACCGCCGGGCTCACCAGCATCAAATCGATGATGTAACGAAACCACGGGCCGCCCCCGCTCTCATAGGCAAAGCTCATCTTTTCCGCCTTCGTCACCACCAGCCGGTAAGTCTCGATCAACGTGTGCACGCTCCCCGCCAGGCTCACCAGCACCAGCGCCCCCAGCACGCCGCCGGCCACCGTAGCCGCCACGGTACTCCACGCGAACTTGCCCAGCTGCAACTTTGGCGCCGCCGCCGCCACGCAGATGACCCCACCGAGGCCCGCCGCCGTAAAGAAAGCGTTCTCCTTCGTCATCACCGTCGCGGCGATCGCCCCCGCGTACGCCGCCAGCCATCCCAGCCGCCCGGGACGCTGCAGGTTTTCCCACAGCAGCCAGAGGCAAAGCATCGTCCAAAACGCAAACACCCCGTCCACCAATTCCCGGTGCGCCATCATTAACTCCATCGGCGACACCGCCATCAGCGCCCCCACCACCAGCGCAAACCGGCTCCCGCCCAGCCGGAATGCGAACAGCATCGAAAGCATCAGGCTCAGGATCGAGAACGTCTGCGATACGTGGCGCAGCGCCATCTTTGGCCCCGTATGAAACAGCGCGTCCCACGCCCATCCCGACAGGATATACATGCAGCGCGTCGGCGGCAGGATGACCTCGTCCATATGACTCTGCGCATCCACGTAATCCTGCATCACCGCCGGATACTCGAATGGCCCCACCTGCTCGACCGCCTTCACATTGTGGATGTAGAGAAACTCATCCTCTGTCAGCCGGTCCGGCACCTCGAACCACGGCAGCACCCGCAACGCAACGCCCACGATCAAAATGAGCAGCGCACCCGCCAGCTCCAGCCGGTGCGACCCCATAAAGCCGCCGATGGCCGCCGGCTGGCCGGCGCCTTTTGGCTCCGCCTCCGTCAGCGGGGTCTTGGGTAATTCTGCCGGTGAAATCTGGGCTGGGCTAAATGGCATAGATTTAAGGGACAAACATGCACTGCCCGTAATACTAAGCAGCCCGCATGCCCAGGCTCAATCAGCAGCCGCAGCGAGACAATCCGCCGGCGGCGGACCCCCGCAGCCGCGGGGGCGAGCCGGAAAGGCGAGTTAATCTCAAATCACCCGCCCGCCTCGCTACGCGAAGCGTTGCGGGCGGGGCAATCAGCAATTTCTCCCTCAATTCCCCCTTTTGCGTATCCGCCTCGAGCCGGGTGCCAATCAGCAATCTCACATCAGCAATCAGCAATTCATGACTTTGTGTAGCGGCTCCGTGCCGCCATCCCAATCAGCAATCTCACATCACCCGCCCGCCTCGCTACGCGAAGCGTTGCGGGCGGGGCAATCAGCAATTCCCCCAATTAGCAATTTTAGATTAGCAATTATCAATTCCCTCCATCTCCCAGCGGCCCCCGCGCGGCGATGATTCCCGCCAGCGATTGAAACTGCTTTGCTTCCGGCGCCAGCCTCAGCGCCGCACCGATGCTCGTCTGCGCGCTCTCCCATTGCCCCAACTGCGCGTAGGCCTGCGCCTCCAGGTAGAGCGCCTTGGCATCCGTCGGCTCCAGCGCCACCGCCTTTTGGAAGCAATTCACCGCCGGCTGCCATGCCTTCTCGCTCATGGCCAGGATGCCCAGGTTATTCCACGCATTCGCCTGCCGCGGGTTCAGCGCCAGCGCCCGCGTATAAAACAGCTTTGCCCGGTTCGCATCCCCCTCGCATTGCCACAGCAGGCCCAGCGAAAAATTCACCCCCGCATTGTCCGGCACATACCGGTACGCCGTTTCCAGGTCGTACTCCGCCATCTTGTAATCCTGCTGGTCGATCGCCTTGATCCCCGTGTTGTAGTAATCCAGCGACCACAGCGACGCATCCGCCGGCGGCGCCGCCACCCAAAGCGCCACCACCACCCCGCCGCACGCATACCCCAGCGCCGGCGCCCAGCGCGCCCGGCTCAGGAAACTCCAGAACTCCCACAGCCCGTACGCCCCCAGCAGCAGCATCCCCGGCACCGCCGCCAGCCGGTAGCGCTCCGTCACAAACACCGGCATGAGCGCCGCCATGTGCAGCAGCACCGCCGCCACGATCCACCACGCCCGCCGCCGCCGCGCCAGCGCCAGGATCAGCCCCGGTATCGCCAGCGCCGCCACCCAGCCGTACCTCGGCCCCGGCGCCAGCAGCCCCGCCCCGTTGAACAGCGTCACTAGGCTCAGGTCGTCATACTGGAAGCTGTTCCAGAAATTCGTGAACTTCCGCCCCATCAGCTTCAGCCACTCGACCGGGTGCCCCGCGATGTACGCCCGCGCCAGCCCCGCCCAATACTGCGACACCTCGTAATGCTTCAGCGGCCTGCCCTCCGCCTTTTCCGCCAGCGTGATCGAATCCTTCAGCATCCCCTGCTGGTCCGCGCTCATCCCGTGCGGCATCTTCGGGTAGCCCGTCGCCACCGGGTTGTTCCCGATGTAAAAATTCAGCCCGCTGTGCGCCGACAGCGTCACCGGCTCGTGCGCCACCAGGGTATTGTGCAGCCAGCATGGCGACGCCCCCGCGTACACCCCGGCAAACAGCACCCCCGCCGCCGCCACCGGTTTCAGCCAGTTCCGCTTCCCCGTCTCCCCCAGGAACCGCACCACGATCCCCGCCAGCGCCAGCGGCGCCGCAAACAGGATCGTCGCCACAATCATCGCGTTGAACCCGATCACCGCTCCTATCCCGAGCCACGGCTTCCACGTCGAAAACGCCCGCCGCCGCATCACCACCCACACACAATACCAGTACGCCACCACCGCCAGCGACGTCGGCATCAGCACCACCGAAAATGCCTGCGCCGGCTGATACAGCGCCCACCCCACCGCTGCCGCCCCGCCGATCACCTTTCCCACACGCTGCCCCCGCTCACCCGCCTCGGAAAACGCCTCGACCCCGATCTTCCAGATCAAAACCGCCGTAAAAGCATCGGCCAGCGATTGAATCAAACCTGCGACCACCGACACGCTGAATCGGTCGAAATTGAGAGTCTTGAACAGCAGCCCCAGCAGGAACGGGTACCCCGGCAACCCGTAAAACGCCTGGTGATCCGTCCACACCCCGTGCGCGATCCGCAGCCCCCAATCGCTGTAGAACTTCATATCCCCGCTGTCCGGCACGAAAAAACGCATGTAACACAGCCCCAGCACCACGTAGAGGCGTACGCAGAAGGTCAGCAGGAAAAGGCCGTGCGCTGGGCTCAGTTGGCGTTTGTTCATGGGCGGTCAGCCTTAGAGCAGCCGCTCTGCCCGCCGGGGGTAAAAGTGAGCCGGGGCGATGCGCAAGGCATGAAAACGGAAAAGGTTGGCATTGGACCTGCTTAATTCTCCGTAGCCACTAGCAATTACGCCATTGGCAATAAAAACCATACAACAGCAATCATTCAAATGTTACAGAAACTTCAAACCCGCCGTGGAGGCTTCACGCTCGTGGAAATCATGATCGTGGTCGCCATCATCGCGCTTCTGGCCGCCATCGCGGTCCCCAACTTCCTGCGCGCCCGCAAACGCTCGCAGGCCACCCGCATCCTGGAAGACCTCCGCATGCTTGACAGCGGCACCGACCAGTATGCCATCGAAAACAACAAGACCACCGGCGCCGGCGCCAACTTCACTGACCTGAAGAACTACATCAAGACCGGCACGGTCCTCTACTCGACCGGCCAGGACATCTTCGGCGACACCTACGGACCCAGCTTCACGGTGGACACCCTGCCGTTGATCCCGGCCAACGCCTGGACCACTCTCTCCGACGTGGCCCCGTACACCTTCTGGTCCCCGTATCACAACTAAGACCTGAACTAAACAACCAAACATGAAACCCGGCCGGGTCTACCTGCCGGGTTTTTTGTTTTTTCCGCCCCCCCGCGAAATCCCGAATAAGTCCCATGAGTCCCATAGGCCCCATGAGTCCCATCCCCATAACATTCATCGATCTCTGAAGAAGCGCCCAAATCTCCTTGTGACCAGCCGCTCCGCCGCCGGATAATCCTCACCCGCAACCGTCCCGCCCATGAACACGGATCCATTTGGCACATCCCGCTCGGACCCGCAGTACGTCAAATCGCAACTGACTGTCTGGTGGGTCTTATGGGCTGTGTTTCAAACCTCTCCATTCTACTATCACACCTACCTTTGCCTCCCGCACGCTAACCAGACTTCGACTGTTGCAGACTCCCCGGCCTGGATCGCGGGTCTCATCCCGCTTCTATTCAGCATCCTCATCCGCTGGCTGATCCTTCCCCGTGTAAAGATTCCGCAGGCCGCCCTGGCGACTGCCATCATCGGCATCGCCTTCGCCGAATCAACCTCCTTCATGGGCATCTACATCTACTCCTCTCGCGAGCACTTATTTTTTATTCTAAGCCTCCTCGGCATCCTTCAGTTCATCCCTTTCTACGCCGCCCGCCTCTATGCCCGCCAGGGTTAGTCCGGCCACATGCCATAAAGCGTACCACAAAGGTTATAAGTACCAGCGACGCTTTCATTTCCATTTTACTCACCGGCCATCTTCGACTTGTTGACCTTTTTCGTAGAGGTTGATGTCGCCGCGGAGGGAGTCGACAGCAATGGAATTGGATTGAGCGATGGCCAGCTTTAGCCCGTTTTGCGCGATTTGGACGGCGTTCGAAAAATCGCCGCATGCCGCGTAGGCGGCGGCAAGTGTCCTGAAGATCAAAGGATTGGTGCCACCTGTAGTCGTATTTGCCCGCGTCGCAAGTTCCAGGGCTTTGGCTCCGTCACGGAGGTTGCTCTCCCTGGCCGTCGCCAGTAGCCAGGCGAGGGTGCATTGTGCCACAGGATCGTTTGGGCTCAATTGAAGCGCCCGCTCATACTCGGCGATAGCCTGGCTGGTGTCACCCAGGCTGAGAAACGCTTTCGCCAGGTTTTTATGAGCTGAGATCAGGTTGGGATTGAGTCTCAGGGCCTCCTGGTGTTCGGCGATGGCTTCCTCCGTATGCCCTTGCTGGAGGAAGGCTGTGCCAAGGTTGTTATGAGCCGATGCGGAAGAGGGATCGATTTGCAGGGCTTTGCGCCATTCGGCGATAGCTTCCTCCGTGTGTCCTTGCCGGAACAAGGCCACGCCAAGATTGCTATAGTTTACGACGAGAGAGGGATCGATCTGCGAGGACGCCCGAAAATGGACGATGGCTTCCTCCGTATGCCCTTGCTGGAGGAGGGCGTCGCCAAGGCCGTCTTCGGCAAACTCATTCACTGCATTGATCCGCAAGCTTTCGCGAAACTGATCAATTGCTTCCTCCGTGCGCCCTTGCTGGAGCATGGCCATGCCAAGGTAGTTGCGGGCATTGAAATTATCGTGGGTGCATTCAATGGTGCGGGTCCACAGGGTTTCGCTGTCACGCCAGTATCCGGTTTGACGCCAGGTGGCGATAAACAGAGCGCTCAAAATGAGCCCGGCGGCCACGCCTGTCGTGGCGCGGCGATATTGCTTCTGGCCGGCCCAATCCGCCGCCATCCAGGTTATGGCAACGCAAACGCCGATCTGGGGGAGATAAGTATAGCGGTCCGCATAAGCCTGGTCAAAAAGTTGCATGACGCCGGTCACCGGCACGAGCATTCCCAGGTACCAGAGCCAGCCAATCAGGGCATAGGGTTGCTTGCGGCGCAGAAGCCAGGCGCCGGCAGAAATTGCAGCCAGTAACAGCAGCGAGTCGAATACCTCCCAAAGCTCCCGCCCTCCCTTGGGAAGGGGATAGATGGTCGCCAATCGACTGGGGTAAAACAGCTTTCCCAAATAGGCTACATAGGCAACTGGAACGTTCGCCGGGTACGAGTGGGCGCCAGGACCTCCCGACTTCAATGCGAGCACAGCCGCAACACTGGAAAGGGCGGAGAGGATAAACAGAGGTATTTTTTCCCGCAGTAATCCTAAAAACTGTGACGGAGCCGTTAACCGCCCGAGCGGCCAATAATCAAGGAGGAGAAGAACAAAGGGAGTAGTCACGAGCATTGGTTTGCTCATCAGACCGAGGGCAAACCAGAGCAGGACCATCGAATAGCGTGTTTTGGATTTGGGAGAGCGCACATATTGGACATAGGCCCAAAGTGTCAGCATGAAGAAGAGGCCGCTCAATACGTCCTTGCGCTCCGATACCCAGGCCACCGACTCGACCCGAAGCGGATGAATGGCAAACACCGCCGCCACGAACGCGCTACGCCAAAGGGCGCCTGTCATTCGCAGCAGCAGCAGAAACAATAAAGCCGCGTTTGCCGCGTGAAGCAGCATATTGACAAGGTGGTGACCCCCGGCCCACGAGCCGAAGATCTGGCAATCCAGCATAAGGGACATCATGGTCAGCGGATGCCAGTGGTGCGAAACAACATGCGTGAACGCCCATCCAATCCCCCCGAGAGAGATTCCTTTTAAGACCATCGGGTTCGCATAGACGTAATCAGGATCGTCAACATTGACGTAGCCGAAGCGAACGGTCTGCCCGAATGCGGCGAGCACGAGAAGAACGAGGACGAGAGAGATGGCGCCAGGTTTCCATCTCGGCTGGGAAGGGTTGCCGGGCATGCAGCGAGGATTCTGAATTCTCCGATTACCGTAGAAAGAGAATGGGAAAGTGCAAAGGGCCAATTCTTGTTGAGGTGTATCAGTTTGAATATTTTTCGATCACGGCCACGATTTCGGAAATATCCCAAACGTGGTCCGTGATGCCCGCTTCCATCGCGGCCGTGACGCGGAGGCTCTTGTGAATCCGGCAAAAGTTGTAGTGCATGAAGTGAAGGGCAACGGAATGCTCGTGGTTTTCGACCTTCTTTGAAAAGCCATTTGTGAGCCGGGTGAACCGGCGCATGCTCATGCGCATGGTGAGGTTCTGGCGCTCCACGAAGCTCGTGGAGACGTGTTTGAAGTCCGGCTTACCCGTAATGTGCGCCTTGCGTGCTCCCATGCAAACGGCGGGGCTGTAGCGAACCTCGCCGCCCTCTGACACGTTCCCGTAAATCTTCACAAGCTGCGCGTAGTCAATTTCGCAGCCAAAGGCGTCCTCCACGGCGCTGAGATAGGCAGAGTGGCCGTCCGTGGTCAACTGGACGCGGTGGGAGAGCCGCGCGGCCAGATCGTGCATGAAATGATAGGCGCAACTGGCGTCCCGGTTGCCGATGAACCAGCAGGGAATCAGTTTCGTGTCCGCGTCGATTGCGGCCCATGTCCAAATGTCTCCGGCACCCTTCGCCTTCATTTCCGCCGTGCAATTCTTTTCCTTGGCATAGCAGAACGCCCAGATTTCATCGCATTGCAAGCGGCGACATTTCAGGTTGCGGAAAACCTCGTCCTGATAACGGGAGCAGGCATTCCCGGCGTCGATCAGCAGTTTGACCACCGTGTTGATCGAAACCCCCGTCAAACGTGCCGTCGCACGCATGGAGTTGCCCTCGCACAGGCAATGGAGGATTTGCGCCCGTTTGTCGGTTTGCAGTTTATTCATACTGACTTTTATACGTGAGCGGTTTCGCATAGTCAACAGAAATTTTGCATCATTTCAAAATTGACATTTGCCAGCTTTCTGTATTGACAATTTTTGATCCGGCGCGAGCATTTCGTAAACCACCGCTCCTATGTCATCCAAGGCCCCGAAACGCATGACCGCGCCCCGAAAGCGCCGGAAACAGTCTCTTCCGAGACAGTATTTGAACGTATTCACTCCGGCTCCATCTCCGCTGTGGCGCAACGATAACGACAATTATTCACTGGAGCAACCGTCGCCGCTTCAATACATCCCGACTGAGACAATTTACGGGGACCTAGCGGCTAATGCCTAATTGGAGCGAGGTATTACAGGAGATTCAGCAACGAATCGCGCAATGTCAGCTTGCCGCGAACCAACAAAACTACCTAGCCCAGCCCCAGAGTGCAATCAGTGCCGTTAAGAAGGAATATCTAGGAAAGCTACATGAACATACCGGGCGTAATATAATCGCTTATTACTCAGGATTTCTTTCCAAGCCCGGAATATGGGGCATTGAAATAAACGATGAAGACAAGAACGGCTTCATGATGGCCGTTCATAAGCTAGACAGAAGCAAGGGACTTGATCTTATTTTGCATACTCCTGGCGGCGGTATAACTGCCACTCAGTCGATTGTAAATTATTTGCACAGTATGTTCCGAAAGGACAAGCGCTCAGCCCCAGATATTCGCGCGATCGTCCCACAAATAGCCATGTCTGGCGGAACAATGGTAGCATGTTCATGCCGGGAAATTTGGATGGCAAAGCACTCAAATTTAGGCCCGATTGATCCGCAAGTGAACGGGGTTCCCGCCTACGGCGTACTCAGCGAATTTAAGACTGCATGTAAGGAAGTGAAGGTGGACCCTTCCAAGGTTCCGATATGGCAAAGTATCGTCGGACAATATAGGCCGACTTATTTGAGCAAATGCAAAAACGCCATTGATGGATCAAATAGGTTCGTCAAGGAGCAGCTTGCATCTGTTATGTTTCGAGGGGAATCGGACGCCAGAAAGAAGGCGGCGAAGATAGTCAAGGAATTAACGCATTATACGAAGAACAAAACCCACGATAGACATATCCATTTCGATGAGTGCAATGCCATTGGTCTCAATGTGAAATCAATAGAGGACGATAAAGTAAAGGGGCCTGATTATATGAAGGAATTTCAGGATTTGATTCTAACTGTTCATCATTGCTATATGCATTTTCTGATGAATACACCAGCGTTCAAAATAATTGAAAACCATCTCGCGGTTGGAATGTGTAAGCAACAGCAGGTTGCACCGAAGTGATTTAATATCCGGTGGAGGATTCCTTGCTCCATCGCGCCGCAGCCGCATTCTGGGCGCTCTCTCGGCGCTGCGCGGGCGTCAATTTCTTCGCCCTCGCCCTTCCTCCCTTCAGTCCTCCTAGCCGCCCCAGCGCGACGGCGGCCGGGTTCTTCCCAGCATCATTGGCCGCTTTCGGCTCCTCCCCGGTCAACTGCCGGACGATGGAGAACGCCTTTTCGTTGAGGTCTTGTTTCTTGCCTGAGCGCTTTGGCATGCCTCACCTTGACCTAAGAAGGGCGATCTGTAAAGGATGACTGGAGTATGGCCCTCCAAAGCTGCCCGGACTGCGAAAAACAGGTGTCGAGCACCGCCTTCGAATGCCCCAATTGCGGAGCGATTCTTCGAGAGCGTCCCAGAATCACATTTGGTCAGGTACTCGGTGCCATCCTAATCGCCGCCCTGATTGTCGGGTTCATTCTGTCAATGCTCGGTCGGGCCTGAAAAGGCTCCAAACTGATACACTACCAATTCTCGTTGAAACTTGATGATGGGGCGTCTCGGCCAAATCCACCGCCGAAAAAACCGCTAACCACCGCGACAACCATCTTGCTACCCTCACAGAATGGCTCCCGCCATTCCCGGCAAAATTGCAATTCGATGGCCCCGTTTCGCGGTCCAATCCAGCCCTCCGCCCCCACTAAATCTGCCCCGCAGCGCAGTTTCCAAAGAATCAAGCCCAATCAAGCCCAATCAAGGTCAATCAAGGTCAATCAAGCCACTTTCACCCCCCGCCACCGACCCCTCCGGTGCGCCAGTTCCTTCGTTTCTCCCAATTTCCACCCCCTCCCCCCGCCATACCCTCCTTCTCTCCACCCCCGGGTTGGCAAGTCTCCTGCTTTCCCAATACCCGTGACGTGTCAGCCCAAGAAGTCCGTCCTTCGTTCTTCGCCCCTTGCCGGCCCCCTGCTGGGAGGGGGGCTCATCCTTGTTGCCTGCATCCTGGCTTACGCCCCGGTGCTCCACGGCAAATTCCTCTGGGACGACCTTTACCTCGTCGGCTCCAATCCCTTCTTCAAGAGCCCCCGCTTTGTTCTCGAGGTTTTCCGCCACTGGCTCTTCCTCGACTCATTTTCCCTCTATTACCGCCCCGTCCAGAACCTCTCGTACATCGTCGATTACGCCATCTGGAACAAGGACCCCTTCGGCTATCATCTCTCGAACATTCTCTTCCACGCCGCCAGCGCCTTCCTGCTCTTCCTGGTCGTTCGCCGCTGCCTGCGCGCCTTGCGGCCCGAAACCGCCTCGCCCCACTTTGTCGATTTCGCCGCGCTTTTCGTCGGCCTGCTCTGGGCCGTGCATCCCATCCACAATGCCGCGGTCGCCTATGTCGCCGGCCGCGCCGATTCCATCGCCATGATGTTCGCGCTCGCCGGCTGGTTGCTCTACCTGGACGAACACAACGGCTGGCGGCATGGCGTGGCGCTCACCGCGGCCTCGCTCTGCATGCTGGCCGCGTTGTGCTCGAAGGAGATCGCCATGATCTGGATCGCCCTCTTCGCCGTTTATCTCTTCGGGTTTGAAAGGGAACGCCCGCTCCGCGCCAAGCTGGCCGCCGTCGGTTCGCTGCTCGCGGTCTTCGCCATTTACATCTGGCTGCGCCATCTGCCTGGCACCCGCCCCGTGCGCGAAGGCGTCGTCTATCCCCCCATGGCCGACCGTGTCATCCTCATGTTCCGCGCGCTGGGCGATTACGCGAGCCTCATCTTTTATCCCGGCAATCTCCACATGGAGCGCACGGTCTGGAACGCGCCCGATTACGAAAGCCTCGCCGCGTGGCAGCGAAACCTGCGCGCCGAGTATCTCTCGCTCATCGGCCTCGTCACGCTGGCCGGCTTTGTCTTCGCCTGCTCGAGCCCGCTGCCCGGGCGCAAGATTCGCATCTTCGGTGTCGCCTGGTTCATCCTCGGATTTTTGCCCATTTCGAATCTTTTCCCGCTCAACGCGCAAGTCGCCGAACATTGGATTTACATGGCCAGCGCCGGCTTCCTCGTGATGCTGGCCGGTTTCGTCTGCGCCGTGCCCATGCGCTGGCATCGCTGGATCGCCGCCGGGCTCGCGCTCGCCGTTGTCGCCCTGGGCGTGCGCACCGCTTATCGCGCGGCTGATTGGTCCGACCCGGAAACTTTCTTCCGCCAGACCATCGCCGCCGGCGGATTCGGCGAGCGGGTCAGCCTCAACCTGGCCGACGCCGTCGCCGCCAAGGGCAACATCAAGGAGGCCGAGTCCATTCTGCGCGACGCATTGGCCAAATACCCCGATTATCCGCCCGCCCGCATCGAGCTGGGGATGAATCTTCTCAAACAGGGCCGCAACGCCGAGGCCGAACATTATCTCTCCTTTAGCGCAAAGGGCGCGGCCACGCTCGCCGCCACCACGCCGCAAAGCTGGCACGCGGCGCTCGATCTCTCCTCCATCCGCTACAACGCCCACCAGCCCGACGCCGCGCTGGCGATCCTCGACGACGCCGTTGCCCGCTACCCGGATGTCTGGGACCTCGTCCAGTACCGCGCCGAGATTCTCCAGGCCACCAAGGGGCCCGCCGCCGCGCTGGCTTCCGTGGCCGATTTCGCGAATCGTAACTGGTGGCATCTCGACGCGCGCCTGATGCTGGCCCGCCTCCACTTGGCCGCCGGCGATTTCGCCGCCGCCCAGGCCGATTGCCGCGACGCCGCGACGCTCGACATTCACAGCCCCGCCCCATTCGAAGCCGCCGCGAAGGCCGACGTCATGGCCGGCCAATTGCCCGAAGCCCTCGAGGCCGAGTCCACCGCCATCTCCCGCGGTCCCGCCAATCCCGCCCAATACACCACCCTGGCCGCGATCCTCTACAAGCTTCACCAGCCCGACGACGCCCTCGCCGCCTCGCGCGAAGCGGCGCTGCTCCAGCAGGTATCTCTGACTCATTGAGTCTGCTGGCCTTGCGAATCGCCGCTGGTCGAAAACCGCGCGCTTGCCACGCACTGGCGGTTTTTCCATTCTGCCGCCGTCCGGCCGCTCATGACCTCCTCCGCCCGCTTGGTATTCATTCGCCGTCTTTTCAGTTCGGTGCTTCTCTGGGCGGTCGCGCTCTGGATCATCTTTGCCGGGTTCGAGGTCGGCTTTTTCCTGCTCGTAGGCACCATCGCGCTGCTCGGCCTCTGGGAGTTTTACCGGATGCTCGACCATAAGCACCTGCCCAATTTCAAGGTGCTCGGGCTGATCTGCGGCGTGGTCTTCATTTCCGGCAGCTTCCTCTATTATTCCAAGATCGGCCTGGCCCATTCCTATGACTTCGAGGTCGCCGTCATCCTCTTCTTTTTGCTCGTGGTCTTTGCCCGCCAGATGTTCGAGCGCACCCGCGACACGCGCCCGCTCGAGACCATGGCCTACACGATCTTCGGCTTCCTTTACGTCGTCTGGCTCTTTAATTTCATCACAAAGCTGGTCTATCTCTTCCCGCACAGCGGCAATCATTTCACCGGCCAGTATTATGTGCTCTACTGCATCGTCGTGACCAAGTTCTCCGATATGGGCGCATACGTGGTCGGCAGCATTTGCGGCAAACACCTGCTCATCCCGCACATCTCGCCCAAGAAAACGTGGGAGGGATTTTTTGGCGCCATCGCGTTCGCGGTCGTGGGCAGCTACGGGACGCTTTTCCTGGCAGGCAGCAGGCTCTCGGCGCTCACCCCGTTGCACGCCGGCATCCTGGGCGTGCTGCTCGGGTTCGCCGCCATCATCGGCGACCTGGCGGAATCCATCATCAAACGGAGCACCGATACGAAGGACTCGGGCAACATGCTGCCGGGGATCGGCGGTGTGCTCGATCTCATCGACAGCCTGCTCTTCACCGCGCCGCTTCTCTTCTTTTATTCCCGGCTCGTGCTGGGCGTGGGGATCAGCCAATGAAAAAGCGCCGCGTCGTCGTCCTGGGAGCCACCGGTTCCATCGGCCAGAGCGCCGCGAAGGTCGCGCACGACATCCCGGACCGCATGGAGATCGTCGGCATGTCCGGCAATCGCAACCTCCCGAAGCTGGCCGAACTGGCCTCGCAATTTCCACGCGCGGCGGTCTGCACCACCTGCCCAAACACGGCCATTCCCCCCGACCTCGCCGCGCGGGTGCAATTTCGCGGCGAGGGGGGCCTCGTCGAGCTGGCCACGCTGCCGGAGGCGGACCTGGTGCTCATCGCCATCGTCGGCACCGGCGGCCTGAAGCCGGCGCTGGCGGCCATCGAGGCCGGCAAGGACATCGCCGTCGCCAGCAAGGAAATCCTCGTCATGGCCGGCGAGGCCGTCATGGAAGCGGCCCGGCGCAAGGGGGTGAAGGTGCTGCCGGTCGACAGCGAGCACAACGCCATCTTCCAATGCCTCGAGGGGCGCGGCTCGGCCCAGGTGCGCCGCCTCATCCTCACGGCCAGCGGCGGCCCCTTCCGCAAGCTGCCGGCGGCCGAATTGCGGAACGTCACCCGGGAACAGGCGCTGCGGCATCCGACGTGGAACATGGGGGAAAAGATCACCATCGATTCCGCGACACTCTTCAACAAGGGCCTCGAGATGATCGAGGCGCGCTGGCTCTTCGATGTCGAGATGGGCCGCGTCGACGTCATCGTCCACCCGCAGAGCATCATCCATTCGATGGTCGAATTCGTGGATGGCTCGGTGCTGGCCCAGCTCTCGCATTCGGACATGTGCTTCCCCATCCAGTATGCCGTCACCTGGCCGGAGCGGGTCCCCAATTCCCTGCGCCCGCTCGATTTCGCCCAGCTCTCCCGGCTCGATTTCGAGGAGCCGCGCCGGGCGGACTTCCCGGCGCTCGAGCTGGCCCGCGAGGCGGGCGAGCGCGGAGGCACGCTTCCTGCCGTACTCAATGCCGCCAATGAGGTTGCCGTCGCCGCCTTTCTCCAATCACGGATTCCATTCCCCCGCATCTGGGAGACGGTGGCCCATGTCATGGGCCGGCATGCCGTCGTTGCGGAACCGGGGCTCGATGATATACTTGGGGCAGATTGCGAAGCCCGGGCCGCGGCTGAGGGCTTCGTGTCCACTCATCCATGACCCGCGGCATTCCCGTCCTGTTTTTTTGAACGCTTCCGGCCTCCGGCCAGTCCTGTTCTCAGCATTTCCATCCCATGTTCCTGCATATTCTTGAATATCCCCTGGTCGTCCTCGAGGTGCTCGCTGTTTTCAACCTGATGATCATCGTGCACGAGCTGGGGCATTTCCTCGCCGGAAAATGGCGCGGGATGGTGATCGAAAAATTCGGCATCTGGTTCGGCAAACCGCTCTGGAAGAAGAAAATCAACGGCGTTGAGTATTCCCTGGGCTCGATTCCCGCGGGCGGCTTCGTCGCCCTGCCTCAGATGGCGCCCATGGAATTCGTCGAAGGGGGCACGGAAACACCCCGCGAGTCGCTTCCCCCGGTCTCGGCGCTCAGCAAGATCATCGTTGCCTTTGCCGGGCCGCTCTTTTCGTTCCTGCTGGCCGTAGTGCTGGCGGTGCTGGTCTGGATCGTGGGCCGGCCGGTCACCGAGTCCGAGGCCACCACGACCATCGGCTACGTCGAGCCCGATTCTCCCGCGGCCGAGGCCGGGTTGAAGACCGGCGACAAGATCCTTTCTGTGGATGGCCATCCGGTGCAGCGCTTCAGCGGCATGGGATCGGACAGCATCACCTGGGGCATCATCCGCAGCGAAGGGGATACCGTTCCCGTGACCGTCCAACGGGTGGTCAACGGCGCGCCTCAGACGCTCACCCTTTACCCGAAACCCGAGATCGAGCCGACCAAGGCGTGGGAACGCAAGGCGCTTCGGGAGATCGGCATCCTGCCGGCCCAGCAGGCCATGGTGGCCGATGTCATGCCCGGCAGCGCAGCCGGGAAGGCGGGCCTCAAGCCCAACGACCTCATTACCGGCATCGACGGCTACCCGGCCTACACGCTCGAGGCCGTTGCCGAGTACGTAGCCAATCATCCGTCCGGCTCTTACACGCTCGATGTCGACCGGGAGGGCCGCGACGTGAAGCTGCCCTTCAGCCCCTCCGGCGCCCGCGTGGGCGACGTGGAGAAGGACAGCCCGGCCTCCGCCGGTGGATTGAACGCGGGCGACGTCATCGTGGCGCTCGATGGCAAACCGGTTTTGGACAGCATCGCCGCCACGGAGTACATCCGCGCCCACGGCAACAAGCCCGTCGTTTTCACCGTGCAGGACGACAAGGGGGCGGTGTGCAAGGTGACCATCACGCCGCTGATTCCGGAGGACGATCATATAGCGCGCATCGGGCTGGTATGGGACGATGGGGAATTTGGCGTCATCCAGGATGCCTACGGCAAGTTTCAGGTGCTTCATCCCAGTCCGGTCGAGCAGATCCGGCTCGGCATGATGACCATCGTGAACACCATCGGCGCCGTCGCCTCACCCAAGAGCGACGTGAAGCTTCAGCACATGGGCGGCCCGGCGATGATGCTGCGGATTTACTATATGTTCTTCCAGAGCCGCGAAGGCTGGCGGCTGGCGCTCTGGTTCAGCGTGGTGCTGAACGTAAACCTGGCGCTGCTCAACCTCCTGCCCATCCCGGTGCTCGACGGCGGCCACATCATGCTGGCGCTGGTCGAGGCGATCCGCCGCCGGCCGGTCGATGTCCGCGTGCTCCAGACGCTCACCACGGGGTGCGCGGTGGTCATCATCGGTTTTATGCTCTACATCACGTTCTTTGATGTGCAGGATTACTTCGGCCCGAAGCCGGACCAGCTCCGGTTCGAGCAGAAGAGCGACGCCACGCCTGCCCAAACGCAACGATGACTTATTGCGACAGCCCTTATGCCTGGCAGCGCCGGCCCACCCGTGAGGTGAAGATCGGCCCGGTGGGCGTCGGCGGGAGCAATCCCATCCGGCTCCAGTCCATGCTGACGTGCGATACCATGGACACGGAGGCGTGCGTGAGCCAGACGCTGGCGCTCGTGGCGGTGGGCTGCGAGATCGTGCGCATCACCGCGCCCACGGTAAGGGACGCGGCCAACCTCGAGCAGATCGTCCGGCGCCTCCGCGGCGAGGGGTGCGACGTCCCCATCGTGGCGGACATCCATTTTAAGCCGGAGGCGGCCCTCGAGGCGGCCCGCTGGGTCGAGAAGGTGCGCATCAATCCGGGCAATTACGCCGACTCGAAGAAATTCAAGATCGTCGAGTACACCGACGAGCAATACCTCGCCGAGCTCGAGCGCATCCGGGAGCGGTTCGCGCCGCTGGTGGCGCTGTGCAAGGCGCGCGGCGTGGCGATGCGCATCGGGACCAACCACGGCTCGCTCTCCGACCGCATCATGAACCGCTACGGCGACACGCCGCTGGGGATGGTCGAGAGCGCGCTCGAATTTGCCCGCATCGCCCGGGAGATGGATTACCACGCGTTTGTCTTCTCGATGAAGGCGAGCAATCCCAAGGTGATGATCAATGCCTACCGGCTGCTGGTCGCGCGGCTGCGGGAATTGGGACCGGATTGGAATTATCCGATCCATCTCGGCGTGACCGAGGCGGGCGATGGCGAGGATGGGCGCATCAAGAGCGCCATCGGCATCGGCTCGCTGCTCCATGACGGGATCGGCGATACCATCCGCGTCTCGCTCACCGAGGATAGCGTGCATGAGATTCCGGTGGCGCGCGCGCTGGCGGCGCCGTTCAACGTGGACGGGGCTTCCATTGGCGGCATCGATTCGGATGCGCCGCTCTCGTTCGATCCATTCTCCTACGCCCGCCGCGTATCGGAGACGCTTTCGTTCGACTCCGTGGCGGAGCCGGGCGAGCGGGTCAGCCTCGGAGGCGAGGATTTGATCCGGGTGGCCACCCGGCAGGAGCAGTTCGAGAAGGTCGCGCACAAGGTCGCCCGCATGGGCGATTACAAGCCGGAGTTCATCGCGGGCGATGCCGGCATCCACCAAATCGATCCGCGCGACGACCAGGCCGTCGCCGCGCTCAACGGCGCGCCGGATTCAAGGCTGGTCACGCTGCCCGATGGACTCGATCTGCCGGTCATTGCCGCCTACCGGCTGCTGGCGGCGCGGGTCGATCCGCGGCATCCCATTTTGCTCAAGGACGTGCTCGTTCCGGGGGCGGCCTCGGGGGATTTTCTTGCCGCGCTGCTCCATGCGGCGACGAATATCGGTTCGCTGCTTTGCGACGGCATTGGCGACGCCATCCTCGTGCAGGGCGAGTCCGCGCCGGGCCAGGCGCTGCGGCTTTCCTACAATGTTCTCCAGGCCGCGGGCTCGCGCATTTTCAAGACCGACTACGTGGCCTGCCCATCGTGCGGGCGCACGCTCTTTGACCTCCAGAGCACCACGGCCCGCATCAAGGCCGCCACCGTGCACCTCAAGGGGGTCAAAATCGCGATCATGGGTTGCATCGTCAATGGTCCGGGAGAGATGGCGGATGCCGATTTTGGTTATGTCGGGGGCGCGCCGGGCAAAGTGAACCTGTACGTCGGGCGGACGCCGGTGAAATTCAACATTCCCGAGGCCGAGGCGGTCGAGCGGCTCAAGGACTTGATCCGTGAGCATGGCAAATGGGTCGATCCCGCGCCTGTCGCGGAGGCGGTCGAGGTTTAGGTTAAATAAACCGTCTGCCGGCGCCTGGAATATAAGTCTCGGCGAGTCGCGCTCCGTCATCATACGTATGCCGGGTATTAGCCCTGTGGCTAACTTGACAGGCCGTTTGCACGTGTTACGGCTGTTTCTACGCAGGGTTCACCGCCCAAATCGCACCCAGGACGATCGGTCGCCCGCGCATCCCCATGACAACACCAGCCAGGAGCGGGCTCCCATTCTTTGCGCTCTGCTTTCTATTTGCGCTGGCCTGCCGCGCCCAGAGCACTCCGCCGATCCTTTCCTGCTCGGCCAATGTCATGACTTACGGCGCGACGGGAAACGGGTCGACCATCGACAGCGGCGCGATCAATAACGCGATTGCCGCCGTCAGCGGCTCGGCCACGGCGAGCGGTTCCGGGCCGGGGTTGGTTTATATTCCGCCTGGCAACTATCTCTCGGAGACCGTTCAACTGCAGAGCAACGTGATTCTCTATCTTGCCGGCGGAGCGGTCATCCTGGGCGCCACGGGCGGCTATGACACGCGGGAGTATTATCCCGGCGACAGCCCATGGACTTCGTACCAGGACTTTGGGCATACTTACTTCAACGATTCGCTGGTCGTGGGCAAGAACCTGAACAACATAGGAATCGAAGGGCCGGGCGAGATCACCGGCAATGGTAATCTTTCCACCTCGGTCAACAACGAGTCCCAATACGCGCTGGGCGAAGCGGACAAGGCAGTGACCCTTGTCTTATGCACCAATATCATTTTGTCAGGTGGCACCGTTACCAGTTCGGGGCACTTCGGCATTCTGGCGCAGGGATGCACGAACTTGTACATGAACGATTATCACATCATGTCCAGCAGCTCGCGCGACGCCTTCGACCTTATCCAGAGTTCGCATTGCTACATCTACAACTCGGTCATCCAGGGCAGCGACGACGCGATGTGCCTGAAGAGCGATTACGCGCTCGGTTACACCCAGGCTTGCAGCGACATTCGCGTGGACCATTGCTGGATTCTCTCGACGGGCAATAACGCCACGCAATTCGGCTCCGAGACGACGGGGAACTTTACCGACGTCATGTTCACCAACCTTTACCTCACGGAAGCAGGCAAGGCGGGAATAGGCATTACCTCGAACGACGGCTCGGTGATCGACGGCGTGACTTACTGCGGCATCACGGAGACCAACTGCGCCGCCCCCATCTTCATGAAACTGTCGGACCGGGGCAGCGCTCCGGGCGACCCGCCGGCGGGGGGCATCAAGAACATCAGCATCCTGGATGTCACCTCGACCAACTCATGGGATGGCGGCGAACACTACTCGAGCACCATCTTCGGTTATCCGTCGGTTTCCGGCAGCCCGAGCATCCCGATCCAGAACGTCGTCGTGGACAACGTGCTGGTCTCGAACACCGGCGGCGCGCCCATTTCCTCAGGCACGGCCTATGCCCCGGAAAATCCGACGGCCGAGAACCCGGCGAACGGATGGACGCCCGCCGACACGAGCGGCACTTACCCCGCGTTCGGATGGTGGATGCGGCACGTCAACGGGGTCAGCTTCATCGGCTCGAATGTATTTCCGCAGTTCTCCGGGACCATTCCCGGATGGCCGACCGTCGTGCCGGGATGGACCGGCACCAATTGCCAGGCATGGTGGAACAGCCCGGATGGAAGACCGGCGGTCAAGGATGATAACGATGGCCAGAACCTTTTGCTCAATGGATTGACCGCCGCGGTGAACACCGGAGGCGCCAACCCGAGCCCGTACGATATCGGCTACTTCAGCGTCACGGGGTACGATCAAACCAATTGCACCTCGGCCACCACCAGCGGCAGCAGCCTTCGGATATCCTCCTCGAACTCGACCACCAGCTCGATCGTCTTTCCGCCTACATTCAATCCGGTGACCGGGAACTACTCGAGCTTTCAGAGCGTGACCCTTTCCTGTCAAACGCCCGGCGTGACGATCCGCTACACGACCGATGATTCCACCCCGACGGAAACCCATGGGACCATTTACACATCGCCGATCGAGGTGAGCAGCAACTTGGCCATCCGGGCCATCGCCTACAAGAGCGGGATGAGCGACAGCGCGGTCAATACCTCGATTTATGCGCTCACATCGGTCGCGCCAAACCCATCCTTTACACCCACCTCCGGCACTTATCCCGGCTCGCAAACCTTCAACATCACCTCGCTGGCCACGCTCACCACCAGCGGCACCATCCGCTACACGACCGACGGCAGCACCCCGTCGCATACCAACGGGACGGTCTATTTCAACCCAATCACCCTGAGCTCGGGCACGACCATCATCCAGGCCATTGCCTACGGGCCCGGCCTTGTCGATAGCGCCGTTACTTCCGCGACCTTTGACATCCTCGTATCGGCGGGCGCGCCCGTCTTCAATCCGCCGGGCGGAAGCTATTCCTCCGGCCAGTCGGTGGCGATGACATCGACCAGCCCGGGCGTCTCGATTAATTACACCACCAATGGAAGCACGCCGACGGAAACCAACGGCACGCTTTACACCGGTCCGCTGGTCGTCAATGCCAATACCACGCTCGAGGCCATCGCATTCGGCAATGGTTTCGTGGATAGCGCGGTCAGCAGCACGACTTACACGATCAATAACAGTTATGATTACGCCGCCATCAATCTTTCCGCGACGACGCAGGGCGCCTCGGAGGTCGAGCAAAGCGACGGCACCATCGGGAATTGGGAGGCGCTCGAGGCCACTGGCACGGGTCAGTGGATTCAATATACCATTCCCGGCCTGCCTCCCGGTACCTACGACTTCCAGATGGAATGGAAGGGGAACACCGATCGTGGGATACTCCAGGAGACTTTTGACGGCACGCTGCTGAGCGGAAGCAGTTACGAGATTGATGGCGGCTCGGCGACTTACAGCCGGAGCAATACCCTGAACCAATATAGCTCGACCGATACTTACTGGATCACGGATTACGGCTCGCTTACGGCGACGGGAACGGGCAACCATATCATCGAGCAAATCGTGGTTGGCTCGTCTTCGAACGGCTACTTGCTGTCGGCGGCGCAATTCTATTTCATTCCGTACACGCCGGGCATCTCGAGCATCGCAAACCAGAGCATCGACATGAACGCGAGCACCGGGGCGATCCCATTCACCATCAGCGCCGGCAGCGGCGGCTCGGTCAACAGCCTCACGCTGAGCGCCACTTCATCGGTCCCGGGCCTCATCCCGGCGGGCGGGATTACCTTTAGTGGAACGGGGGCATCGCAAACGGTCACGGTGACGCCCGCGGCAAACGTGAGCGGGACGGCCCTGGTCACGGTCACGGTCAGCAACGGCGCGCTGATTGCCGACAGCAGCTTTGACGTGACGGTGACGCCCACGGCCCTCCAGAGCTGGCGTTTGCAATACTTTGGCACCGCATTGAACAGCGGAAACGCGGCGGACACGGCGGACCCCGCCGGCGACGGGTTGTCGAACCTCGAGAAGTTCGTGTTGAACCTGAATCCAACCATGCCCCAGATCGCATCCTTTGCCACGGCCATCCAGGGCTCGAACTTCACGCTCACTTACACGCGCAGCGATGTGGCGGCGAGCCTGGTGACCGTGCAATGCCAGTGGGCGGCCAATCCCGGCGGCCCGTGGAGCAGCAGCGGCATCACGGAGCAAATCCTCAGTGACAACGGGACGACGCAGACGGTGCAGGACTCGGTGCCGATGAACGGGGCGGCGCGTCTGTTCTTCCAGTTGCAGATCACCGATCCGTGACGAGCCGGCGGGCGCGCTCCGTCGAAATACGTATCCGGGCTAACCCCTTTTTCATGGAGGGCCTTCCTTGACAGCCTCTTATGGTGTGTTAATCATGGAAAACTTCGGGTCTACCTCTTAGAAACCTGCCCAAATCCCGAAAGGTTACCCCCAAGATCCCCATGAGCAGACTTCATTGGCGCGCACCCGCGTTCCTTTTGCTTTTCGTTATCCTCGCGCCGCTGGGCCACGCTCAAAGCCCGCCGATTCTATCGTGCTCGGACAATGTGATGAGCTATGGGGCCGCGGGCAACGGATCGACCCTCGATTCTCCGTCGATCAACAACGCGATCGCCGCGGTCAGCGGCTCGGCGACGGCCAGCGGCTCCGGACCGGGACTGGTCTATTTTCCGGCGGGCACCTACCTCTCCGAGACCATTCACATGGGCAGCAACGCGATCCTCTACCTCGCGCCGGGAGCGGTGATCAAAGGAAACACGGGCGGCTATGACGTGCGGGAATATTACCCGAACGACAGTCCTTGGGCCGAGTACCAGGATTACGGGCATACCTATTTCAAGGACGCGTTGATCACCGGTTCCGGCCTGAATAACATCGGCATCGAGGGGCCGGGCGAAATCACCGGCAACGGGCATCTATCCACCTCCGTCAACAGCGACTCGCAATACACGCCGGGCGAGGGGGACAAAGATTTGTGCCTTGTTTTGTGCAGCAATGTCACGCTGACGGATGGCACCATTACCAGTTCGGGGCATTTTGGCATTTTGGCGCAGGGATGTACCAACTTCTACATGAATAACTTTCATATCATGTCGAGCAACTACCGCGACGCGTTCAATCTTATTGCATGTTCGCACGTTCTTATTACCAACTCCCTTATTCAGGGCAGCGACGATTCGATGTGCCTGAAGAGCACCTACGCGCTGGGGTATGCGCTGAATTGCAGCGACATCCGGGTGGATCACTGCTGGATATTATCGACGGAGAACAACGCCATCCAGTTCGGTTCCGAGACGGTGGGGAACTTCACGGACTGCATGTTTACCAATGACCTGCTGACAGGCGCGGGCAAGGCCGGCATGGGTATCACGTCGAATGACGGCTCCATCATCGACGGGGTTACTTTCTGCGGGATCACTGAAACCAACTGCGCCGCGCCGATCTTTCTCAAGCTCTCCCTTCGAAACGGCACTCCCGGCTCACCCACCCCGCACGTTGGGCGAATCCAGAATATCAGTTACCTCGACACCACCTCCAGCCACGCTGCTTACTTCAATTACGCGCATGCGAGCGCGATCTTTGGCTATCCGTCGACCTCGGGCAGTCCGGCCATTCCGATTACGAACGTGGTGATGGACAACGTGATTGTCACGAACACGGGCGGGGCGCCCGCCTCGCAGGCAAACAGTTTTCCGGTGGACAGTGATGACATTTCCAATGTCTGGCTCCCGCAGGATCTGGATCCCTACCCCTCATACGGCTGGTTTTTGCGGCACGTCAATGGGGTCGCGTGGATCGGGTCGTCCGGAACAACTGCAGGATGGACGCCAACCTTTCCCGCGATGGCTGGCAGCTATCCCGGCATCTCGGGGACGTGGCCCGGGTGGAGCGGAGTTATACCCGATTACACGAGCACCAACTGCCAGACCCATGAGGACAATCCCGACGGGCGACCGGCGATCCAGGATGACCTCGACGGCACCAACATCAAGTTCGACGGATTGGTCGCCGACGTAAACACCAGCGGCACCAACAACAGCGTCTATGATGCCGAGTATTACAACACCACCGGCTACCAGATGACCGGTTGTTCCGGCACCACGCCGCTTTTCGAGGAGCCGGCCATGTCCGGCACGATGGCGCTCCGGGTCACGGCCACCGACTCGTCGGCCGGCACGGTTGTCTTTCCGCCCACGTATAGTCCGATTACCGGCAACTATTCCACTCCGCAAACCGTCAGCCTTTCCTGCGAGACGCCCGGAGCGACCATCCGGTATACGACCGACGACTCGGAGCCGTCGGAGACGCACGGCACCGTTTACACGGGGCCGATTTCGGTCACCAATTACGCGGCCATCAGGGCCATCGCGTATGATAGCGGCATGACCGACAGCGCGGTCAACACGTCGATTTATGCGATCACGTCCGCCGCGCCGGCGCCGGCATTTACGCCCGCCGGAGGCACTTACACGAGCCCGCCGACGGTTACGATCACCTCGCTTGCCACGCTGACCACGAGCGGGACCATTCGCTACACCACGGACGGCAGCACGCCCTCGGAGACCAACGGCACGGTCTTTGTCAACCCGATTACCGTCACTTCGACAACCGCCATCCAGGCCATCGCCTACGGACCGGGCCTTACCGACAGCCCGATTGTTTCGGCAACTTACAATGTCGCCCTGTCAGCCGCCGCGCCGGTCTTCAATCCGCCCGGTGGGACTTATAGCACGGGCCAGTCGGTGATGATGGATTCGACGACGCCGAACGCATCCATCTATTACACGACCAACGGGAGCACGCCCACGCAGAGCAACGGCACGCTCTATTCGCAGCCCGTCGTGGTCAATGACAATACCACGCTCGAGGCCGTCGCCTACGCGAACACCTTTGCCGCCAGCACCGTGACCAGCGCGGCTTATGTTATAACATCCGGGACCACTTACGAGGCGGTGGATCTCTCCGCCACCACGCAGGGGGCTTCGGAGGTCGAGCAATCGGACGACACCATTGGAAACTGGGAGGCGCTCGAAGCGACCGGCACCGGCCAGTGGATTCAATATACCATCCCGGGCCTGCCTGCCGGCAGTTACGATTTCCAGATGGAATGGAAGGGGAACACCGAACGCGGGATCCTGAACGAGACATTCGACGGTACGCTGCTCAGTGGCAGCAGCGATGAATTCTCCGGCGGTTCTTCGACTTACAGCAGCAGCACTTCCCTGGACCAATACACTTCCGGCCAATCCTACTGGATGACCGACTATGGCACGATTATGGCCACGGGGACGGGGAACCACCTCGTCCGGCAAACCGTGATCGGGGAGAATCCGGATGCGACAGGTTACTGGCTCTCCGCGGCGGCGTTTTACTTCACGCCCTATCCTCCGAGCATCTCGAGCATCGCGAACCAAAGCATCAACATGAACGAGAGCACCGGGGCGATACCGTTTACGATCGGCGATGGCAACGGGCCGATTTCCAGCCTGTCGCTGAGCGCCACCTCGTCGTCGTCGGGCCTCGTCCCGGCGGGTGGAATCACCTTCAGCGGCACCGGCGCGTCCCAGACGGTCACCGTCACGCCGATGGCCAACCTTAGCGGCACGGCCCAGGTGACAGTGACGGTCAGCAACGGCTCGCAGATCGCGGACAGCAGCTTCAACGTCGCGGTCACGCCGTCGGCGCTCCAGAGCTGGCGGCTCGAGTATTTCGGGACCGCTTCCAACAGCGGCAACGCCGCGGACACCGCCGACCCGGCGGGTGACGGCCTCTCGAACCTCGAGAAATACGTGCTGAACCTGAATCCGAACGAGCCGCAGGTTGCGACATTCACGCCCGCGGTCCAGGGATCGAACTTCACACTGACCTACACCCGCAGCGACGCCGCGGCGAGCGAGATCACGGTGCAATGCCAGTGGGCGACCAACCCCGCCGGCCCATGGAGCGGCAGCGGCATCACGGAGCAAATCCTCAGCGACAACGGGACGATACAGACAGTCCGGGACTCGGTGCCCATGAACGGCGCCGCGAGGATATTCTTCCAGCTTCAGCTCACCGATCCCTGAGCGCTCACTCGAAGTAGGTGTCCTCGTGCGAGTACGGGGGCGCGCAGCAGCAGAGAAAGCGCAACGGTTCGCGCCCGGCGGTGATGGTGTGCCACGCGCCCGCGGGAATGAGGATCGCGTCGCCGGGGCCCACGCCGCGCGACTGGCCGTCGATCTCCATCACGCCGCCGCCTTCGAGGATGAAATAAAATTCCTCGCTCAGCCGGTGGTAATGCCGTTGCGTGCCCCAGCCCGCTTGCACCACGGCCTCGGCGAGGCTTTGTTTCTGCACCGGCGCGTTCGCGCGGTCGAGGATGCTTCGGATTTGCGAACCATCTTTGGTCACAAACGGAGTTTGCGCTGCCAGATTGAGCACGGTCATAATCCCCTCTATGAAATTCTTCCACGGTTGCACAGCCCTCATCACGGGGGCATCGTCCGGGCTGGGTGTCGAATTTGCCCGGCAGCTCGCTCCCTACGCGCACGCGCTCGTGCTGACGGCGCGCCGGCAGGAGCGCCTGAACATGCTCAAGGCGGAACTGATGCGCGCCAACCCGAACCTGAGCGTCTATTGCTACAGCCTCGACCTGACCGACGGCGAGGCGCTCGACCGCTTCACGCGCTGGCTCTGGGACGAAGGCATTCGCATCAATTTCCTCGTCAATAACGCCGGGCTCGGCGACCACGGGTTGTTCCAAAGCTCCGAGTGGCCGAAGGTGAAGGCGATGCTCGATGTGAACATCACCGCGCTGACGCGGCTCACCCACACGCTGCTCCCGACGCTGCGCACTTTTGAAGATGCCGCGATTCTCAACGTCTCCTCCTCGGCCGGCTTCCTGCCATTGCCGCAACTGGCCGTCTATGCCGCCACCAAGGCATACGTCACCAGCTTTTCCGAGGCGTTGCGCGCGGAGCTGCGCGGCGCGGGCGTCTCGGTCACAACGCTCTGTCCCGGGCCGGTTGATACGGAATTTGCCGAGGTCGCAAACAGCGGCCGGTCCGGCCCCGGGTTCATGTCGCCCGATTTTGTAAAAATACCGGCCGAGCGCGTGGTGCACGAGGCGCTGCTGGGTGTGGCGCGGGACCGCGCGCGGGTCATCCCGGGGTGGGCCGTCTTCCTGGGCGTGAGCCTGCTGGCGTTCATCCCGGTGGCGTTGTTGCGCTTCGGCCTCAATGCCAGCGTCGCGGGCGCCGATGAAGAAGAGGCGCGGGAGGAGATTGCCAGCCCGCGTCCAGTCCGCTAAGGAAAGCCATGGTCTCCATCCCGGACACCCCTGCCATTCTCGGTTCGGCGTTGTTGGGCAAGGCTCACACCGTCGCCATTGTGAAGGATTACTACATGGTGTTCGGCATCCTCACGATCATCGGCGGCATCATAGGATTCGTGAAAGCGAAGAGCACGGCTTCGATCATCGCGGGTTCCATTTCCGGTTTCATCCTGATCCTTTCCAGCCTGGTGCTGCCGGAGAGGCCGATCCTCGGCGGAGTCATCGCCCTCTGCGTATCGGTGCTTCTGGCCGGAAAGTTCGTACCGGATTTCGTCCACAAAAGAGCGTTCATGCCCGGCGGGCTCATGGCGCTGTTGAGCCTCGCGGGCATCGCGCTGACGATCCTTGCGCTATTGCCCAAGTAAGCCCTCGATGCGCGGCCCCATCCGCAGGTTCCTGCCCGTTGCCGCGTCCGCCGCGCTGCTGCTTGCCGGCTGCCGCCCACCGGTCCACGTCGAGATTCCCGGGGCGCCGACCCCGACGCCGAAGCCCACGCCCGTCCCATCGCCGACGCCGCTTTACATTCCCTACAAGCGGCTCGATACCGGTAAACTCTTCAACGGGATCGAGCTGCATACCTCGTTTTCCACCGAGCCGGGCGGGGCGGCCACCTCCGAGCTTTCGCAACCCTCCAGCTACACGCTCGACCTAGACCTGCACGTGCGCGTTCCGCGCGCGGTCGATACGCAGGATGGGCTCGTCGCGCTCAATCCTTCGCTGCCGGCGCTCTTCCCGCAGCTCGGCCAATGGATCCAGGCGGCGCAAATCTCGCCGCTTTACGAGCGCCTTTACCGGCACAAGGTCGATTCGCTTCAGCAGAGTTTCCTGCGCCTCGACCAACTGCTGACCCGCCACGATTTCTACGATTGCGAGACCATCCTCGAAGTCTCGGCCTCGTCTGCCACGCCGCATGCGACGCCACGCAAGATTCTCTGGATCCAATCCGACATGGATGTCGACAGCGACGGCTCGGACGCCGACCGGGTCCCGGACGTGGATGCGGCCTCGGAGACTTTCCAGCCGCTGACCAGCTACAAATGGCCCAAGCGCGGCTCGAACCCGAACCCATTCCTGGCCGAGCGCGAGGCGCGCCTGGCGACGCTCCAGGAAAACCTCGATGACGCGACCACCGCCTCCCAGCGCCAGCAGATCAAGGATGCAATCGACGCCCTGCGCTGGGACATCAAGGTGCTGCGCACGGATTCCTTCCTCGTCGCGGCGACCGACCCGTACATCGTCGTGCCCGGTTCGGTCGAGGGGCAGAGGGACGATCCGTTTTCGCCGGGAATCGGCGATTACTGCGCGGTCATCTACGGCAACGTGATTTACCCGGCGATCGTCGGCGACGTTGGGCCGGTCAACAAGGTTGGCGAAGCCTCGCTGCGCATCGCGCAGGAATTGAACCCGATGGCCACCTCGGAAAACCGGCCCGTCAGCGCGCTGAAAATCACCTACCTGGTGTTTCCCGGCACCGCCGAGCGCCCCTTCGGCCCGCCGGACCTGGACCACTGGCACGATCGTGTCGATGCGCTGCTGAAGGAAGCCGGGGGATACAATGGGCAGCTCTTTGCGTGGAAGGATTTGACCGCGCCCACCCCGACGCCGACCCCGTCGCCCACTCCCACACCGGCATCCCCGTCGCCGTCGCCTTCGTCGTCCGCGTCGCCTTTGGCTTCCGCCACGGCATTGCCCTCCGCGCCGGCCTCGCCATCGCCATCCGCATCGCCATCGGCCTCGCCGTGAGGCCGGGGGGCAGGTTTGGCTTGACGGTGACGCCCGGGCCGCCGCAGAGTCGGGGCAGTTCTTTGCGAGACTTGATACGATGCGTGTGGACGCGAGGAATTCCGTGTGAACCGGAAGCAGTCGCGCTGCTGTAACTGGATACAACTTCCCAAAAGAGCCAATCGCCCGAGCGGCGGTGAAGGCGGGGAGAAGGCAAGCCAGGAGCCAGAATATTCGCCCCACGCGCTCTCATCCGGGCAACCGCGAGTGCGGCTGTCCGGTCCCTTCTTCGCAGAAAAGAAGCATGAGAGGTTGGCTGCGGGCGGCGCCCATTGCGGCGGAGCTTCCCCTGATCTCTCTCAACCAGGAGATCAGATACGTGAAAAAAACCACGGCGGCCCTCGCGGCTGTCTTCGCATTCGCGTGCGCGCTCGCGCACGCTCAGGTGCTCGACCTTCAGTCGGGTTATACCCAGACAAACCTTCTCACCGTGCCCTATGACACCGCGGGCGGTTTCGATTACGATTCCGCTGGAGACATTTATTTCTTCGGGGCGTCCACCGAGGCGCAGGGCGCCGGCGAACAGGACCAGATCATCGAGGCGACCGCCGCGTCGGGCTACAACGACCTGCTGCTCGACACGCAGTTGGACGAGCCCGGCTACGGAGACTTTGTCACCATCAGCGGCAGCACTCTCTATTCGGGCCTCTATATCGCCCCCGGCGTGGGGTACGTTTATAGTTCCAGCACAGCCATCAATAATCCGCCCTCGGCCACGGGCACCTTCAGCGTGCCGCAAAATTACGACCTGGAGTTCTCCGGCAGCACCGCGTTTGTCTCGGCCGATGTCTCCGGCTCGGACAACGGGGTCTTTACCCTGAATCTGTCGACCGGCCAGACCCAGGAAGTCCTGGATACACAGGGCGACTATTCCGGGCCGATCGCCCTCACCTCGAACGGCGGCCTGATTTATGGCGGCTCCGGGCCGATCATCGTCGGCGGCAGCAATGAAGGGGGTATCCCGGACATTTACATCTTCAGCGCGGCGAGCGTGCAGAACGCCATCAACACCGACATACCCCTGGTGCCCGCGGACGCGTCGATGGTCATCGACAATGCGGGAAACAGCGCCTTTGCCATGGGGCCGAATGACACGCTCTACCAGGTATTCAACCCGTACTTGAGTGGATCGGGCACCATCACCGCCTACGACCTGGACACCGACACCTCGACGCAGATCGGGACGCTCGACGGCAATACTTTCGAGTATTACTTCGACGGAATCCGTTATTATGACGGCTCGATTACCGTGGGCGTGACGGACTACAACGACGGCGTCACAGACTTCATCCAGGTCGCGACCGTGCCCGAGCCGGGCGCGCCGCTGCTGGCGCTTGTCGCATTGCCGGCGCTCCTGTTTTGGAAAAGGAAAGGGCGTGCATGAACGCGCCGCACGCCGATCGCCGGAATGATTCCGCGCGAGGTTTCACGCTGATCGAACTGACCGTGTCGATCGCGGTGGTGGCCATATTGGCGTTGCTGGTTTTCCAGGGGGTGCAAACGTCGCGGACCCTCGCCCAGGGCGCGTATTGCGCGAACAGCCTGCGCCAGCTTGGCATCGCGACCTCGCTCTACCTGACCGATCACCAGCACAAATGTTTCGCCTATGAGAAGGTGGAGACCGGCGGGGAGCTTTGGTATTTTGGCTTCGAGACCTTTGCCAGCCTCGATTCGCCCGAGGGCCAGCGCACCGTCGATGTCACCAAGGCGCCGATCTATCCCTATGTCATGCAGGTGGGGGGAGTGGAGGTTTGTCCGTCGTTTCCCTACAACATGCTCTCGATCTGGAAGCCAAAATACGAGGGGGCAAGCTGGGGCTACGGATTCAACACCTTTCTCTCGAATGAAAACGTCATGACGCTGCAACACCCGTCGCAGGTGATCCTCTTCGGCGATTGCGCGCAGGTGAACACCTTCCAGGCGCCCGCCTCGCCCTCGCACCCGATGCTCGAGGAGTTTTACATGATCGAGAACAGCTTCCAGACCATCCATTTCCGCCACGGCGGCCATGCCAATATACTATTTCTGGACGGCCACGTGGAACCGTTTACCCTATATCCGGGCACCCTGGATACCCGGATGCCCGCCGAGAACGTTGGCCGGATCACCGCATTCGGCAGCATGCAGTACCTGCAATGACATGAAAAACCGAACTGCCCAAACGGCCGCGGCGCTCCTGCTGCTGGCGTCCGTCATCCTTTACCGGGTTTGCATCGTCTACAAGCTGCCGGGCCATCCGTGGCTGGAGAACTTCGCGCCGGTCGCGGCCATTGCGCTCTGCGGCGGCATTTATCTGCCCCGGCGGATGGCGGTCCTGGTGCCGCTCGGCGCGCTCTTCGTGTCCGATCTTTTCCTGAACTGGCATTACGGTTACCCGCTGCTCAGCCCGGAGATGATCTCCCGATACCTGGCGCTCGGCGCGAGCCTGGCCATCGGCTTCGCGCTCCGCGGCCGCGCCGGGTTCGCCACCGTCCTGCCGGCCAGCATCCTGGGCTCGGTGATTTTTTACGTCGTCACCAACACCAGCTCGTGGCTCACCTGGCCCGCGTACGCGAAGACATTTGCCGGCTGGGCGCAGGCGCTGACGACCGGCCTGCCGGGCTACGAGCCGACGTGGATGTTTTTCAGGGCCACGGTATTGGGTGACCTGGTGTTCAGCGCGCTGTTCGTCGCGTGCATGGGAGTGGCCGCCTGGCCAAAATTCGAAATTCGAAACTCGAAATTCGAAGCGGTGAATCGCGGGTAACGCAAAATCCGCATTTATTCTTCCGGCTCGAAGTTATCAGGTCGAAGGCGATGATGGGCACTACGAGTAATGGAGGAGGACGATACCGACAAGAATGAACGCGATGCCTGCGACGACAGGGAGGATAAAGGTGGGGCCGGTTTGCGTCTTAAGGCAGGCGTCCTGCGGGTCTGTTGGATTGTAGAAGACGGAAACCTGACAGCCGACAGGGTATGGAGCGATTTCATTGAGAGCGTCCTGTCTGGATGAGGTATAAACTTCCGCACGGGAGAGGCTGCCTCCGATGTATTGCCGGCCATCGACAACATAGGTGTAGAAAACCTTGGCCCCCCAAAGGCGCCAACGACCCGAGCCGGACTGTTGAGTCACAGTGGACTCGGCGATGGCGCCGGAAACGGAAGGCCATCGGCGGACCTCCCCGCTTTTGCGAAATACCAGCCATCCAAAAAGGAGGCTGAACAATCCCGATCCAATGGATAGAGGGGCGAAGAAGTTCGCGAGTGAATGGGGTCGACCGGTTTTGAAATAGAACCAGCAGTAAACTCCCCAATAAATGAGGGCTATACCGGTCAAGCCCATCTCGAGGAGGGCCTCGACGCCTCCTTTTTCAAGGCAGGCTTCCTTTGGATTCCTGGGGTTATAATAGACGGAGACTTCTTTCCCGAGTGGATAAGGAGCAATTCTTCTCACGGCATCCTGCTTCGATAAATTAGTTGTCGCGGCAACTGCAATGCCGTGTCCCATGTATTGCACACCGTCCACGGTATAGGAGTAGGAAAGCCTCGGAATCTCAAGTGCAATCGAGCCCGCGCGGAGGCCCGCGCGGCCGCCGCCGCTGCCCGTGAGGACGGTTGTGGACTCAGTGATGATCCCGGATGAGGATGGCCAGTTGGCAACCCTTTTGCGCTTCCAGGTGCCCACAATGGCGACAAGCAGTAGCAAGAGTCCAAGCCCGGAGAAAAACAGCGTAAGAACTTCCCTGTTTGATGAAAACAGGCGAAACGGATCCATGGTCGGGGGTTTTTATTCGGCGGGAGGTCTGTCGTCGGGGGATTGCTTTTCGAATCTCGAATTTTCCGCCCTACCTATCCTTCGACTGATAGATCGCAATCGAGGTCACCAGGTCGAACGCGCGCTGTAATTGCCGGTCGAGCAACGGCTCCGATTGCTGGCCGGATTGCTCGGCTTCGAGTTCGTCCACCTCGGGATTGCTGCCGGAGACGAGCGCGGCTTCGTTCAAGTGCGGCCGGTTGTGCTCTTCCACCACGGAGGCGACGCCATTTTTGGTGATGCTCTGCATCACCACGTCCTTTGACGGCGCACCGAGGGCTACGAAAATGTCGGGCGAAAGGCCATCGCCGGCCAGTTGCGTTCCGTTGGGAAGAATCGCCCATGCCACGGCCACCCGCAGCACGGCGCCGTCGAGCGGGAAGTCCTCGTATTCGAAGGCGCGCCCGGCGGTTTTATCGCCCACCAGCAGCGCCTTCGCGCATTTCTGGAGGACAGCGGCGATCACCTCCGGCGCCTCGGCGGTTTCGTCGTCCACAAGGACCACGACGATGCCCTTGAAGACGGGGTCGGCTTCACTGGTAAACGGCGTTCCCTCGGTTGCCGCGCCGGTATTGCCGCCCTGGCCGGAATCGGCTTTGAGATTTCCGGGGTTCTTCGATTTGAGCGTGAACATTTCGGTATCCTTTGGGCAAAAGAGCGCGGCGAGCGCCGCGCCGGCCTTGAAGTCGCTGCTGGGAGAAGTGGCGCGCAGGTCCAGCACCACGGTGTCGACCCCCTGGCCGCTCCATTGCTCGAGCGCCGCCTTCGCCTTGCCGACATTGCCCAGGTCTCCGAGTCGCAGGTAACCGGTTTGGCCGTTGTAGAGCTCCGAATAGAAGGGAACCGCCATTTGCGCGCCGGTGGTGCCGGAGACCAGGCTCACCTGCGGGGCCAGGCGGTCGAGCAGCCCCTGGAGCGTGGCGCGCTCGAGATCGGTCTCCGAGGGAGGATTCGGCGCGAAGTTCTCTTTTACATCCGATATCGCCTTGGCGACGTTGTCCGGGTTCAGGGCATCCACGCCGATGGGCGCCAACTCCGCGCCGAAGCACGGCAGTGCGAGAAGGGAGAGAAGAATCAAGAATCGCATCGCAGGAGGGAAAGTTAGCCCCTCAGCGCCCTGGCCGCAATGTCCCGGCGGTATAGGGCGCCGTCGAAGTTGATTTTTTCCACGGCGGCGTATGCCTTGTCGCGCGCGGCGCGCACGTCGGCGCCAAGCGCCGTCACGCCGAGCACGCGCCCGCCCGCGGTCACCAGGCGGCCATCGACGCGTTTCGTCCCGGCGTGGAAGACCAGCGCGTCTTGTTCGGCGGCCTCGATGCCGGTGATTTCCTTTCCCTTCGCGTAATCGCCGGGGTAACCGCCCGAGGCCATCACCACGCACACCGCGGCCTCGCTGCTCCATTCGAGCGGGCAGTCCGCGAGCCGGTCATCGATCACGGCTTCCAGCACGTCGACCAGGTCCGTCTTGAGCCGCGGTAAAAACACCTGCGTCTCGGGGTCGCCGAAGCGGCAATTGAACTCGATCACCTTGAGCCCCGAGGGAGTCACCATCAATCCGGGATAGAGCAGCCCCTTGAATGCGAGGCCATCCGCGGCGAGGCCGCGCACGAACGGATCGAGCACCTGCTCGCGCGCCTGCCGCTCGAGCTCCGGCGTCAGCACCGGCGCGGGCGAGTAAGCGCCCATGCCGCCCGTATTCGGCCCCTGGTCGCCATCGAGCGCCCGCTTGTGATCCTGCGCGCCGGGAAACATCGCGTAGCCGCGGCCATCGACCAGCGCGTGGATCGAACATTCCTCGCCCCCGAGAAATTCCTCGATCACCACGCGCCGGCCCGCGTCGCCGAATTGGCGCTGCTCCATGATGCGGTAAATCGTCTTTGCGGCCTGCTCGGCGTTGGCGGCGATCACCACGCCCTTGCCGAGCGCAAGCCCGTCGGCCTTGATGACCACGGGATATTTCATCTTCTGGCAAAAGCGATGCGCCTCGGCGCTATCGGTGAATTCGCCAAAGCGCGCGGTCGGAATCCCATGCCGCTCCATGAATTGTTTCGCGAACGCCTTCGACCATTCGAAGCGCGCCCCGGCCTTCGACGGCCCAAAAATCCGCAGCCCGCGGCTCTCGAAAAAATCGGCGATGCCGCCGGCGAGGGCGTCGTCCGGCCCCACGACGGTGAGTGCGACGCCCTCGCTGCGGGCGAATTGCGCGAGGCGCTCGTTGTCGGTGATCGGGATGGGGACGTTGCGTACCAGCGCTTCGGTTCCGGCATTGCCCGGCGCGCAAAACAGATCGGTCACGCGGGGGGATTGGCGCAACTTCCAGCAGAGGGCGTGTTCGCGCCCGCCGCCGCCGATGACGAGGATTTTCATCCGGAACATGTAAAGGAGGCGCCGATGAAATGGGAAGGGCGGTTTTTTGAGGCTTGATGCCGCATGCGGTATGTCGGTCCGCGACGCATCCGTGAAGCGGCTAAACTTCGTCACCCATGTGCAATTCCAGACAACCAGGCGGGCGGCCGAGGCGAGGCAGATTAGCCCTTCGGGGGCAGTTTTCCCTGTAGGACGGGGAAAAGGGAGGCAAATCCGCGACGCGGCGGAGGGGTTGGCATGGTGGGTGCTATTGGCTCATCGCGTCCGTGAAAAACGGACGCGGGAAAAAGAACCAAAGGGGCAGCCCGGCTGGAGGGGACGTTGCAAGGTCCGGGGGGAACCTTGCAACATTAGGGCCAGCCGGGCTGTATGGTTCCCGGAGAAATCCTCCGGGAACAGCCGGGCAAACAGGAGGCTTCACACCGGCTATCGGCCCGTCAGCTTCTACGCGAGGACGCGGCTCTCGGCGCGTACCAATTCGATATCGCCAAAGACCTCGTTTTGCCGGGCGCGCACCTGCTTGAGCCGGACCAGCTCGAGCAGCGCCAGGAAGGTGACGACGATTTCCGTTCGCGACGCCGCGTTGGCGAACAACTCCGAGAACCGGAGCGCGATCCCGGAGGAGGTCATCCTCATGATGAGGTCGATCTTGTCCGAAACGGTGAAGTTTTCCTCGAAAATCTCCCGCAAATCCTCCGGCCGGGTGAGCCGTTTGAGGGCGGTGTTGAAGGCATTGATGAGGTCGAAGATGCTCACCTCCGCCAGCGGGCGCTCCGGCATGGCGTCGGCGGCGCCCATGCGGGCGAAGAGTCCCTCGCGCTCGAGTTCGCGGTGGTGGAGATGCTCGGCGGCATCCTTGAATTTCTTGTACTCGATCAACTGGCGGACCAGTTCCCAGCGCGGGTCCTCCTCCTCGGCGGCCTCGTCCGGCGGCTGCTGATCCTTCGGCAGCAGGCTGCGGCTCTTGATGTAAATGAGGTTGGCCGCCATGACCACGAAGTCGCCGGCTACGTTGAGGTCGAGGATCTTGAATGCGTCCAGGTACTCGAGGTATTGCCGGGTGATGCGCTCGATGGGGATGTCGTAAATGTCGATTTCGTCCTTTTTGATGAGGTAAAGGAGCAGGTCGAGGGGGCCTTCGAAGACGTCCAGCTTGACCTTGTAATCGTTGTCCATGGGGCTGGGCCGAGAGTATGGGGCGAATCGCCGGAATGAAAAGGCTTTAGCGCGTGCAGTGTGGCCGGCGGATTTGGCTTGCCTTCGCCGGCAAAACTTGCGGGTAAGTTCCTTTATGCCAATCGAGCGGCGGCGCCCCGACCCTAGAGCCTTCAACCAGGCAGCCAGGCTCCCGTTCGAACTCCGGCTGGAGGATATTTCGCTCGCGATGCAGGACGTATACGATCTCTTCTTTGACGTTAACTCCTTCCTGCTGAGGAAGGGACTGCAACGGCTCGACGATATGCTCCGTCCCGCGATCACTTCTGGGCTGCTGTCCGATCTGCTTACGTCGAGCCTCGCAAAACATTCGCGTGCGTTGACCCAAAATCGACACTTTAACGGCCATCCCGACCTCCTGGTGAAGGGCGTATATCCAAACCATTCAGCAAAGGCGGGTACGGAAGGCGTGGAAATCAAGACGACGCGAAAGGCTGGTGGCGCGGTGGACACGCATGGGGCGCGCGAGCAATGGATGGCGGTATTCGTCTATGCCATCGACAACGAAACGGAGCCGGCGCGCGATCGCGCATCGCTTCGCTTTACAGAGGTCTATCTTGGTCACGTAACGATCGCGGATTTCCGCAAAAATGCGCGGGGAGAACTTGGCACGCGTACGGCGACACTCCATCGCGAGGGCATCCTGAAATTGCGCGAAAATTGGGTGTACCGGGAATCAGACACGTAAGGCGGCGAGCCGCGGGATCGCCTGGCGCGCGATCTTAAAATACTCAGGGTCGCGTTCGATGCCGATGCTCTCGTAACCCACAGCTTCAGCCGCGGCCAGGGTTGAGCCGGCGCCGGCGAAAGGGTCGAGGACCAGCCCCTCGCCCAAAGGCAGAACCGCTCGAACGATCTGACGCATGAAGGCCTGCGGCTTCAGGCTGGGGTGCGGAGCGATGGCGCGTTCAGCGGGCCGCGTGGGACTCGATTCAATGACATCTCCAAAGGGCCGGCGGGATGAGGGCCGGCGAAAGCCTCCGGTCCGCCATTTCCTCAAATTGTCCTGCACCCGCCCTTGCAGTGGCTTGCGAAAAACGAGCCAGGGCTCCCACATCGAGCGAGGCATCACGCTGACGCCTGAAAACTCTTCGTGGGCGGCTTTCGGACGATCACCACCCCGCATCGTCATGGTCAGGCGAATGATTTCTCCGCGACGCTCGAAGCCCGCGCGCACAACAGCGCCGGCCACGACATACGAAAGTAGCGGGTTGGACGCGACCAATACGTTCCCGCCGGGCACGAGAACTCGAAGCACCGACCGCGCCCACCGAAAGAAGAAGGAATCGAGCGCCGCCTTGTCCTCGCCGGTCAGGATCGTGAATCGCGGAAGCGGAGCCCTTGGATGCCCATCGAAGCTGGGGGGAATTCGCCAAACGCCGCCTTTTCCTGATCGGAGTTTTGCCTGCTCGTGATCGCTGTATTCAACCAGGCCGTAGGGCGGGTCCGTGACAACCGCGTGGATGCTCTCGGCCACACGCCCCTCCAGCCAGCCAAAGCAGTCCGCTTCCACCAGCGTGGCGCGCCCAATATGAACCGTCGATCCCGTTTCACTCCGCCGATGCCCGTTCACCTTTTCCGACAGAGGCAGAACCGCTTGTTCGTCCTCCCGTACTCTCGATGATTCCGCCAGGCAGTAACGGCCGCGACCAAGCCGATGGAAGATTTCCGGAGTATTCAGCCGGAGATAAGAGCGAACCGAAGAGGGTGAAAACGATCCCAGCAGCCGTTCGACTTCCTTCCTGATTCCGGCGACGGATTGGCCCTCGGGATACTGTTCGAGAACTTTCAAAATGGCGTCACGAACCGCGCCCGGAGAGCGCTTGAGCTTCGGCGATGGATGCACTTGTTCAGAACTAGACGTTCTGGACGTTTTATTGCAAGGCATAATCCTAATGTGCTTGGTCGCCCCCCATGATACGTTGCGCCATGCGCGCGTTGAAATACCTGCTCCTCAGCCTGTTTGCGTTTGCGGGGGTCTGCCGCGCGCAGATGTACCAGGGGCAGCAACTGGTGAACGCGGAACTGCTGGCCGACGCCGATGCGATCGTGCCGGGCGCGCCGATCACCGTCGGGCTCCATCTGCAGGCCGTGCCGGGCTGGCACACCTACTGGCAATACTCCGGCGACGCCGGCCTCTCGACGACGATCGATTGGACGCTGCCGCCCGGGTTCAACGCCGGCCCGATCCAATGGCCGCTGCCCACGCAGAGCATCGAGCCGGGCGACATCCTGACCTACATTTACCCGGGCGAGGTCCTGCTCCTCACGACGATCCTGGCGCCGGCCGATCTGCAACCTGGGCAGACGATTGAATTTCGCGCACACGCCTCGTGGCTGGTCTGCAAGGACATTTGCGTGCCGGGCAAGGGCGATCTCGCCATCTCGCTGCCGGTCGCGACTTCGAGCCACCCGGCCAACGGAGACCTATTCCGGCAGGCGCGCGCCCTGCTGCCGCGCGCGGGGTCGCCGCCCTTCACCGCCTCGTGGAAACGCGACGGGCAGGCGCTGGTGGTGACGCTGCACGGGGTCGATCCGGCGGCTTCGATGGAGTTTTTCCCGATTCCCGGCGACGTGCAGATCGGCCACCCGGTGGTGAAGGCGCCGTCGGTGCGCATCCCGCTGGTCGATCCCAAGGCCGATGCAAAATCAATCGACGGAGTAGTGGTGTTGAAGAAGGGAGAATCGCGCGAAATCTGGCAGCTTTCCGGCAAATCCACGATGCCCAATCTCTCCGCCGCGGGCGCTCCCACGGCGGGCGGGGGAACGTCGTCGTCGCTGCTTTACTGGCTGGGGCTTGGGTTTGTCGGCGGTCTCATCCTCAACGTGATGCCGTGCGTGCTGCCGGTGATCGCGCTGAAGATTTTCGGCTTTATCCGGCAGGCAGGCGAATCGCCGCGCCGCATCCTGGCGCTGGGATTCACGTTTATCGCGGGCATTTTTGCCTGGTTTCTTTCGCTCGCGGCGCTCATCACCGGGTTCAAGCTGGCGGGCCATCAGCTCAACTGGGCATTCCAGTTTCAGCATCCGGCATTCGTGGCCGTGATGGTGGTGATCCTGCTGCTGTTTTCGCTGAATCTGCTTGGGGTATTTGAAATCATCCTGCCGGGCCGCGTGCAATCGGTGGTCCAGGATGCGGCCGGCAAGGAGGGCTACGCGGGGACATTCTGGCATGGGGTGTTTGCCACGCTCATGGCCACGCCGTGCACGGCGCCGTTCCTCGGGCCGGCGCTCGGGTTCGCGCTGGCGCAGCCGGCGCCGACGGTGTTCGCCATGTTCGGCTCGATTGCCGCGGGAATGAGCGCCCCATACGCCGTGCTGGCCGCCAAACCGGCATGGCTGCGCTACCTGCCGAGGCCCGGCATGTGGATGGTGCGGGTGAAACAGGCGCTGGGCGTGCTGCTGCTGGGAACCGTCGTCTGGCTGGGCTGGGTGCTCTTCCAGCAATTCGCCGCCCGGCCCCTGCCATTCCAGCCGCGCCTGGATCACGCGCTGGCGCAAAACAAGATCGTTTTCGTCGATTTTACCGCTGATTGGTGCGTCAACTGCAAGGTCAACGAGCACCTGGTCCTGGACAGCCTGCCCATCCAGGATGCGTTTCGCCAGCGGGGAGTCATCCTGCTGAAAGCCGACTGGACCGACGGCGAAAACGACATTACTGCGTTACTGCGCAAATTCGGCCGGGCCGGCGTCCCGTGCTACGTGATCTATCCCCCTGGCGGCCAGCCGATTGTGCTGCCGGAGGTCATCACCAAGGATATTGTCCTGGACGCCCTTGACCGGGCGGCCGGTTAGGCGATTGTAATTTCCGCACAACCAAACCCCAGCCCGCTCCGTTTCATCCAATAACCGCTATGAAAACACGTCTTACTCTCCTCGTTTTCCTCCTCGCCGCGACCGCCGCTTTCGCGGTGCAGCCGGGGGATACCGCTCCCAATTTCACGTTGACGGACCTGCAGGGCCAGAAGCATTCGCTTTCGGACTACAAGGGCAAGTACATCGTGCTCGAGTGGAACAACCCGCTCTGCCCGTTTGTGCACAAGCACTACGATTCCGGCAACATGCCGAAGCTTCAGCAGGAGGAACGGGCCAAGGGGGTGGTATGGCTGACGATCAACACCGCGGAGACGAGCAATCCGGCGTACCTGCCGAACGACAAGATCGAGAAATTCATGACCGACTGGCACGCAGACCCGACGGCTTACCTGCGCGATACCGCGGGCACCGTGGGCCGCCTCTACGGGGCAAAGACCACGCCTGAGATGTACATCGTCAATCCCGACGGGAAGTTGATCTACGTGGGCGGCATCGACAACAAGCCGACGCCTGACCCGTCCGATATCGCCGGGGCCACCAATTATGTGCGCGCTGCGCTCGACGAGGCCATGTCCGGAAAGCCGGTGGCGGTGGACACGAGCCGTCCGTACGGTTGCCACGTGCAGTATTAGGCGCGGAATTTAGGCCGGGGGCGGGTGCTGGGAAATTCGAAATTCGAAAATCGAAATTCGAAGGAACCGAATGCGCATGGGGGCAAGGGGTTCGAGTTCAAGAGGATATAGTTTTCCAGGCTTTCCTTTCCGGGGCGGCGTTTGGTAATGTCGGGGATGCCGTCCCCCCGGTGGCTTGTGATATTGGCGCTGGCACTGCCCGTGACGGGTTGTCGCGACCGTTCGCTGGAACAGCGGACCGAGCAAATCCGGGAGCTGAGCGACCGGGAGGACCGCGCCTACGCGGAGGAAGCGCTCGACCATATTCGGCACAATTATTGGACGCTGCGGGACGGTGGTTGGGATGGGAAACTGCAGGACGGCACGATTATCCGGCTCGAGTCGCCGCACGCGACCGCCGCGCCGCTGCTCTCGCGGGAAGGTTATCGCGGCTGGCATCTGCAATTGACGATCACGAGCGACGACTGGCGCACTTACCCGCCGGCCACGCATACGGGACCATTCGAGACGGTCTATGCGATCACGCGGTACAGCGCGACCAGTTGGGACATCCGGGTGACGCAGGGGGATGTGACCTCGCCGTTGCGCCGGGGGGATTTGGCGGTGGTTGGGGGAATTGCCAATTGATAATCTGAAATTGCTAATTGGGAGAAGGGTGCGGGCCGCTACACAAAAGGCGAATTGCTGATTGCTGATGTGAGATTGCTGATTGGCAGAGCGCCGCGTTCGGCGGCCAAATTAGAAACTCGGCGATTTGAGTTGTCAGGGCGGTTTAAGATATATTGTGGCCGTGGATTCCGGGGGTAACGGTGGGTTCATGTGAAAGTTAATGAGTAAGTGCAAGTACACGCTGGCGCGCGGGTGAGGCGCCGGCGGCCACAGTTCAACTTGGAACGTCCTAAGTGGTGCGGGGGTTATCCGGACTACGCGGAAACGGCTTCTCGCTCGCGGGCTTCTTTTACGAGGGTGGCGTAGGTTTGGGAGGGGCAATCGCCTAGAAAATCGACGGGGAGGCGGTCGGTGCCTTTTTCGTAATCGATGGCGTATAAGCCGAAGCGGGGTGTAAAGGAGCCCCACTCGTAGTTATCGAAGAGGGACCAATGGAGGTAGCCAAAAATCGGCAGGCCCTCGTCGGCAAGGCGCTCGACCTCGTGGACGTGGGCGCGGATGAACTCGCTGCGGGTCAGTTTGTCCTTGCGGGGGAAATGCTCGTTGTTGAAGCGGCGGCGCAGCGCCATGCCGTTTTCGGCGATGAGGATGGGCCGGTCGAAATCATCCGCGTAATGCCTGCAAAAACAGCGCAGGCCGCTCGGGAGGACGCTCCAGTCCCACCATTTGGCGGTCACGGAATTCATGATCCAGTCATGGAATGAGCGGCTGCGGCTCTCGTGATCCCACCAGACCGGGAGCCGGAAGATATGAGCGGCGAAAGGGTCGTAATAATCGAGCCCGATGAAGTCCATGAGCCGGGTCCGTGGCGATCCGTAGACGGCATCGAGGGCCGGCGCGAAATGTTCCTCGCTGAACCACTCGGCGCCGAGTGCGTTGCTCATGCTTTTGATGAGGAAGCCGGCCAGCGTAGGCAAATCGCGGCGCAGCGGAATATTGGCCTCGCGGAAAGCCTCTTGGAAGCGTTTGCGGCAGCCGCAGATATAGTCCTCGATATTCGAGCGCGGGACACCGCGCTCCGCGGCGGCGACCAGGTCAAGATAGAACTTATCGAGCCAATATAAGTCGCTGCAGTAGTTATTGAAGGTTACCGCGGGAGCATCCCACTTGCGCGACGCATACAAGTCGTGGATGGAGTTATAGGCGCGCACATGGGTCCGCAGCAGGCCGTTGATCGCGGAGGTGATTGACAGGAGGCCCGGCTGTCCCTTGCCGGGGAATTGCATGCCGAAGTAAGTATTGAAGACGAACATGTTCGGCTCGTTGATGGTGATGATGATGCGCACGGGATCGTGGCCGGCGGCGATGAGCCTGTCGTTGAGATATTCGACGCTCACGGCCACATATTTCTCGAATAACTCCGGCGTCGCCGGGTCGAGCCATGGATCGGCGCCGAGCCACGCGGGATGAGTGAAATGGTGCAGGGTCAGCACCGGCTCGAGCCCGACCTCGCGGCAGGCGACCAGCATTTGCGCGTAATGCTCGAGCGCCGCCATGTCGAACGGCGGCGGCGGCGCCTTTCCATCCTTGTATGCAGGCTGGATGCGGCTCCACTCGATGCCGAAGCGGAACGCGTTGAGCCCGAGGCCGCGCACGCGCTGGAAGTCCTCGCGGTAGCGGGTCCAGAATTCCGCCGCCTTGCCGGAGCGGGCTACGCGGCCTTTTTCCTCGGAGCGCGCCCAGTTGGTGCGGGGCTGGCCGGGGCCGTTGTAGCCGCCCTCGCTCTGGTAGGCAGAGGTTGATACGCCCCAGAGAAATTCGCGGGGCAGGGTGGGCGGCAGGCTCGGCATGGTCTCTCTTTAAGGGACTTCGCCTGTTGCCGCCTGGGCGATTGCATCGCGCTGGTCGCGGTCGAGTTCGAGCGGGGGCAAATTGTCGTCAATGAGCGTGTCGACAATGGTGCGCGAGGAATTGGGCCGACCCAGTTCCGCGGCATTGCGCCGCATGAGCTCGAGCCGCTCGGGCTGATCGAGCAACTGGTCGATCTTCCAGGCCAGCGTGGTCAGCTCGTTGGCCTTGAGGGCGCAACCTTTTTCCAGCAGGTGATCGCTGTTGCGCTCCTCCTGGCCGGGGATCGGGTCGACGATAATCATGGGCAGCGAAGAGGCCAGCGCCTCGGCCGTGGTCAATCCGCCCGGTTTGCCGATGAAGAGGTCGGAAATCTTCATGAACTCGTTCATGCGGTCGGTGTAGCCGAGCACCTTGAAACGATCCGAATGGGCGCCGAGCATCTCCTTGAGGCGGTGGCGCAACTCGTCGTTGCGCCCGCAAATGACGACGGCCTGCACGTCGTGCCGCAATTGAAGCAGACGGGCCACGACGAATTCCGCCGGCGTCACGCCGAGCGCGCCGGCCGAGACGAGGAGGGTGATCTTGTCCGGGTGGAGATGGTTCTGGTAGCGAATCTCGGCGCGGTTTACCGGCTCGGCGAACGACGGATCGACCGGGATGCCGGAGACGGTGATGCGCTCCGGCGGGAGGCCGAGCCCCTCGAGGTGGACCTTCGTTTCCTCGATGGCGACGAAGTAGCGGTGAAACACGCGCGAGAGCCACATGGCGTGCATGTCCAGGTCGGTGACGGCAATGGACAGATGCGCGTCGAGCAGCCCGCGTGAGATGAGGTGCGAGATGATGCCCACCGGCATGAAATGGGTGCAGACCGTGATATCCGGGCGGAATTTGCGAATGAAGCGGATGAGCGGCATGGAGCTGAGCCGGTCGAGCCGGAGGCGGAGCTGGTCGGTTTTCCACGGTTCGTCACTGGACTTGTAAACCCAGCCGAGCACCTCCGGCGCGGACCGGATCAATTGCACGTAGAGCTTCGAGTAAAAGTCGCGGAAGAGCTTGTTGGTATAAACCAGGGCGTCCTTGTGCTCGACCGTCTCGACGCGCGGGTCCCGGGCAAAGGTCTTTGCCAGCGCCTCCGCCGCCTTGACATGACCCGTTCCGGCGCTGGCGGAGAAAATCAATACACGCTTCTTCGTCATGGGGAGAGTCTTGATTAAATGGCCCGGGCGCATCTTGCACTCACAAAACGGCGGCGCCCGGGGGATTGGCGAAAACCCTTCCCTCCTTTTCGGACAGCCTCTAGCCTTTCGGAATGCTCGATATTCGTCTCATTCGGGAAAATCCGGCCCAGATCAAGGAACGTCTCGCCTTGCGCGGCGGCGACGCGGCGGCGCTGGTGGATGACGTGCTCAAGTGCGACGCCGAACGGCGGGCGTTCGAGACCGATTTGCAAAAGCTGAACGCGGACCGGAAGCGGATTTCGAAGGATATCGGCATGATGCGCGCAAAGGGCGAGGAGACAGCGGACCTGGAGCGGCAGGTGCGGGAGATGGGCGACGACATCGGGCGGTTGAACCAGCAGACCGCGGAGGCCGAGGCGCGCCAGCGCGAACTGCTGCTGCAAATCCCGAATTTGCCGCATCCGGACGCGCCCGTCGGGACGAGCGCCGAGGACAACCCGGTGGTGCGCATCTGGGGGGAAAGGCCGGCAATCGCCGAACCGCGCAGCCATATCGATATCGGCGCGGAATTGGGGCTGTTCGATTTCGAGCGGGCGGCGCGGATGAGCGGGAGCGCATTCGTATGTTATACGGGAGCGGGGGCGCGGCTCGAGAGGGCGCTGATCAATTTCATGCTGGACCTGCACACGCGCGAGCATGGGTACATGGAGGTGAGCCCGCCGTTCGTCATCCGCAAGGAGGCGCTGATCGGCACCAGCCAGTTGCCGAAATTCGAGGAGCAGCTTTACCGGTGCGAACGGGACGAACTTTACCTCGCGCCCACGGCGGAAGTTCCCGTGACCAATCTTCACCGCGAGGAGATACTTTCTCCCGCCGATCTGCCGAAGCATTTCGTCGCCTACACGCCCTGTTTTCGCCGCGAGGCCGGCTCGGCCGGGCTCGGGACGCGCGGGCTGATCCGGGTCCATCAATTCGACAAGGTCGAGCTGGTGAAGCTGACCACTCCGGAGACTTCGTACGCGGAACTGGAATCGCTGACCTCGCACGCGGAGGCGGTGCTGCAGAGGCTTGGGCTTCATTACCGGGTGATCGAGTTGTGCACCGGCGACCTCGGCTTTGGCGGGGCGAAGACGTACGACATCGAGGTCTGGGCGCCGGGACAGAACGGCTACCTCGAGGTGTCGAGCTGCACCAATTTCGAAGATTTCCAGGCGCGCCGGCTCAACCTGCGCTTCAAGGATGCCGACGGCAAAAACCGGTTCTGCCACACGCTCAACGGCTCCGGCACGGCGCTGCCGCGCATTTACGTGGCGCTCCTGGAAACCTTCCGGCAAGCCGATGGCAGCATTCTCATCCCCGAGGCGCTCAGGAGCTATTTCGGTGGCGAAAAAATCACCAAAGCCTGAGGGCGCCGCGGTGCCGCCGCTCGAGGGTGTGCCGCGGGACCGGCGACTGCTGGTGGGCGTATCCGGCGGGATCGATTCCACCGCGCTGCTGCACGCGCTGGCCGGGCAGGGATTTCGCAGGCTCACCGTGCTGCACCTGGATCACGGCTTGCGCGGCGCGGCGGGCGCGGCGGACGCGGCGTTCGTGAAGCGGCTAGCCCGGCGGTTCTCGCTGCCGGTGATCGCCGGGCGCGTGGACGTGGCGGCGCTCGCGCGCGAACGAAAGCTTTCCATCGAAACGGCGGCGCGCGAGGCACGGTACTCGTTTTTCGCCCGCGCGGCGCGGCGGACGCGCTGCCGCACGCTGCTGCTGGCGCATCACGCGGACGACCAGGTGGAGACGTTCCTCTTCAACCTGCTGCGCGGCGGCGGGTCGGGCCTGGGCGGGATGCGGCGGCGGACTGAGCGCGAGATCGACGGGGTGCGGCTCGAGATTTTGCGGCCATGGCTGGGGACGTGGCGCGCGGAGATCGAAGCCTGGGTGTCGCGCGAGAAAATCCGTTATCGGGACGACGCCTCGAACGCCTCGCCGCGCCACACGCGCAACCGGCTGCGGTCGCGCGTGCTGCCGATGCTGGCGCGGGAATTTGGCCGCGACGTGCGCTCGAGCCTCTGGCGCGCGGCGGAAATCCTGGGCGCGCAGCAGGAATGGCTCTGCCAGCTCGTTTCGCTGGAGGGCGAGGAACTCGAAGTCAGCGCCCTGCGAGCGCTGCCCGAGGCGCTCGAGCGCATCGCCGTTCACAACTGGCTGCGCCGGCATCGCATTCCGCAAATTTCGTTCGCGCTGGTCGAGAGGATTCGCGTGCTCGTTCCGGCCGGAGCCGCTGTGGCCAAGGCAAACCTTCCCGGCGGCAGTTTTGCGCGGCGCAGGGCGGGGCGGTTGTTCGTCGAAAGACCGGCTACCAGCCGTAAGTCACCTCGTGGCCGCTCCGATCGATAAAGAGCGAGGACTTTTCCATGGTGAGGCTGGTGATGGTTTTGGCGATGGCGCGGGCCGATTCCTCGGGTTTGAGCGGAGCGTTGGGGCCGCCCATCTCCGTCTTGACCCAGCCGGGCGTCATCGCGACCACGCAAATGCCCCGGGGCCGCAGCTCGGCGGCGAGCGCGCGCGTCAACATATTGAGCGCGGCCTTTGACGCCGAGTAGGCGTAGTAGCCGTGGTCGTCCTTTGAATTCACCGAGCCGGCGCCGGAGGAGATGTTCACGATGCACGGCTGTTTCGCCTTCTCGAGCAACGGGATGAATGCCCGGGTCACGCGCACGACACCGATGACGTTGGTTTCAAAGGCCTCGCGGAAATGCTCGAGCTTCATGTCGAAGATCGATTCGTCCCCCTCCTCGGGAAATACCGCGGCGTTGTTCACCAGCACGTCCAGGACCGCGGAAGCCGGCTTTGCCTTTGCCACGGCGGCCTTTACCGATTGATCCGACGTCACGTCCATTTCGAGGATTTCGAGGGGATGGCCTTTGCGCAGCTTTTCGAGATGATGCGCCGCCGAGGGATGGCGCGCCGTTGCCAGCACTTGGTGGCCCGCCTTGAGCAACTCCGTGGTGAGCGCGAGGCCGATGCCGCGGTTTGCGCCGGTAATGAGAATGGTTTGGGGCATGAGGGGTGGAAAATTCGAAATTCGAAATTCGAAGTATTTCGCGCGCGACCCGCATGCCGGTTGGGTTAGTTCTCCCTTTGGCTGGCTTGTGGCAGCGCCACTGGTGGGCCTGCTTCGCCCTCGGCAGATAGGAGGGCTACGCGGCGGCCAGGATGTCGCTCTCGAGGAGCGTGGCGGAGACTTTCCGCAGCATTTCGATCAGCGGGGCGGCATTCTGGCGTTTGTCGAAAAAGACATCGGCGCCCGCGCCGTAGGAGATGGCGCGTGTGGCGGCGTCGGTATCGAAGGTATTGACCACGCAAATGGGGCGGGGCCGCATGCGGCGGCATCTCTGCATCACTTCGACCGCGGTGCCGTCACCCAGATCGAAGTCGAGCATCACGATGTCGGGCTGCGTTTCCGCAATCGCCGCGATGAGGGACTGGGCGTTATTGCAGCTTTTTACGATTTGGATTTCCGGCACATTGGCCAGGAGGCGCTGGATTCCGGAGCGCACGATGACTGAAGTGTCGGCGAGGACCAATTTGAGGGCATTGGATTGGTTTAGCATGCGGTGAAAATAAGCGAAGCGCCCATTTTCGCATAGATGGTCAAAGCCTCGGAAACGGATAGGATAGGTGGGAAACGGGTTGTCGGTCCGCGTCCTACAAATCGAAGAAACTGCCGAGCTTCTGGAGGAAGCCGCGGGTATACTCCTCGCGCTTGCCGGCCACGGTGTGGTGCTCGGCGGCGGAGGCGAGCAGCCCTTCGTTGTCGAGCCGGCGCTGGGCCAGCATTTCGCTCAGGCTTTTGAGGAGCTCGGAGTTTTCCTGGAGGATTTCGGCCAGGCGGGGCTTGGCGACTTCGAGGACCTCGCAATCGGAGCTGGCGACAACGGTGGCGCTGCGTTTTTCGCCGGTCAGGAGGGACATTTCGCCGAAATAATCGCCCGGCAGCAGCGTGGCGACGCGGGTGGGGGCGGCGCCATTGTCGCTCTGGCGCACGAAGACGGCGGCATCGCCGGTGAGCAGGACAAACATCGAGGAGCCGTCCATGCCCTGCTCGACGATGCGCTCGCCCTTTCCAAACAAGATCAACGCGGCGCCGTCGAAAATCTGGCCGAGCTGGGCGTCGGTCAGGCATTTGAAGAACGGCTTGTTGCGAATGAGCGAGTGGATTTCATCGGTGATGTGGAACGGCTCGGCGGGGCGCTTGCGCTCGATCTGCACGGAGCGGATGGGCGAAGGGATGGCGATGCCGGCGCGCTGCAAGATGTACCAGACGGCGGTGTGCAGCGCGTCGTTGATCTCGTTGAACGCCGCGTGGTTTTCCATCCAGAACTTGATTTCGTAGGTGTTCGATGAATCGGCGAAATCAACCAGGAAGACCTTTGGGGGCGGTTGCTTGAGCACACCCTGGGCGGCGGCGGCGGCCTGGAGAAGGACGTGTTTGACCTTGTTGGGCGCGGCATCGGCGGCGATGCCGACGCGCATCCGCATGGCGTGGAGATGGCTGGGGTAGGAGAGGTTGACTACGGTGCTGCGGACGATGGCGCTGTTCGGCACGTCGAGATAGGTGTCATCATTGGTGCGGAGGCGGGTCGAGCGCCAGTTCACCTCGATGACCTCGGCATGCTGCGATTCGACGACCAGCCAATCGCCGGCCTTGAAGGGCTTGCCCACCTGGAGGGCCACGCCGGAAATGACATTGCCGAGCAGGTCCTGCATCGCCCAGCCGATGATGCCGACCACGACCGTCGAGGAGAGGAGAACGCCGGAAGGATGGGCGCCGTAAATCTGCGAAAAGACCACCAGCAGGGCGATGGAAAAGAGGATGACCGAGAGGATTTCGCGGAGGAACTTGGGCACCTCCATGGCGCGTTTCTCTCCGAAGTAATATTCCCAAAGGGATCGCCGCAGCAGCGAGAGCAGGAAGATGACGCCGAGCAGCACGCAGGCGGCGCGCAGATCGCGGCGCATGTCTTCGAAGGTGTAGTCGCCCATGCTCCCGCCCAGGTCCCAGCCGAGCAGTTTCATGGGGATGTAGAGGGCGATGCAGACGCCGAGGAACTTGTACATCACGCCGAGCTGCACGCCGGCGCGGCGCTTGAGGAAGCGCCCGAGCGCGACCGTGGCCAGGTAAATCAGCGGCGCCGCGACGGCGAAGACCGCGATCTGTTTGGCCGGGGAAATGGCGATTGCGCTCAGCATCAAAGCGCGCAGTGTACCGGCTAACGCGTCCGGGATCAATGTCCTGCGCAATTTCCTCGGTTAACCCGGCTTCTTACAATGCCGCGACGTTACCCTGGACTTTCACCACCACGGTTGAGGAAATCTTATCCGGCGCCTCGGCGGGGACTGTAATGACCAGCCCGCCCGGCGAAGCCTGAGTCTGAAGGGCGCTCCCGGTCGTCAGCAGCGTCGCGGAGGTTACGTTGCCCGTCAGCTCCGGCACGACCAGCTTTCCGTCCTTGGGCCAGTCAAATACGTGGAGGTAGAGCGTCGTCCCGTCCGGCCCGACTTTCTTCGTGCAGCGTCCCCATGCCAGGGGCTGCTTGAACGGGCTGGCCGTCGTGCCGTAAATCGCCTGGCCGTTCGCCTGCATCCATTGGCCCACCGTGTGCAGATCGGCCACCGCGCCGGCGGGAATGATGCCTGCGCCCGTCGGTCCGACATTGAGCAGATAGTTGCCGCCTTTGCTGACGATGTCGATCAGGTTGCGGATGACCACGTCGGCCGGCTTCCAAGCCTCGTCCCCTTTGTAATAAGCCCAATGCTTGTTGAGCGTCATGCAGGTTTCCCACGGCTTTGTATCGCTGCTGCCCGGTATCTTCTGCTCGGAGACGAGATAGTCGCCCAGCCCGTGTCCCACGCGCGAATTGATGATGCAATTCGGCTGCAACTTATGAATCAGCTTGACCAATTCCTGGCTTTCCGCGGCGGAGATTTCCTCCGGCGTGTCGAACCAGACCACGCCAATGGGGCCGTAGTTGCTGAGTAACTCGGTGATCTGCGGCTTGACCTTGCGCTCGAAGTAACGCGCGAAGACCTTCTTGCTTTCATCGGGATAGTCCCAGGTGTTGCTGCGGTAGCCGTCCTTGGTCGGCACATCCGGATCCTGCCAGTCGCGTCCGAGGGAGTAATAGACGCCGAGGCGCAATCCCTGCTTGCGGCAGGCCTCGGCCAGCTCCTTGAGCGGGTCGCGCTTGAACGGGGTGCGCGTGACGATGTTGTAATCGCTCGACTGGCTGCCGTACATGGCGAAGCCGTCGTGATGCTTCGTCGTGAAGACGATGTATTTCATCCCCGCGTCCTTCGCGATGCCGACTATTTGATCGGCGTCGAATTGCGTCGGGTTGAAGACGTTGGCGATCTTCGCGTAATCGGCGAGCGGTATTTTAAGGCGCTGCATCATGTGTTCGCTGCCGCCGCTCTTGCCGTTGTAGAAGCAGCCATCCTGGGAATACAATCCCCAATGGATGAACATCCCGAAGCGCGCGTCGCTCCACCACGCGAGCCGAGCGGCGGCGCCGGCGTCGCTGTTTAGAACGGGCTGGTCGGTTTCGGGTACGTCGGGCGCCGGCGTCGATTGAGCCATTGCCATGCGGCTGCCGATGACGGCCGCCAGGAGCGCGGCAAGCGGATACTTTGGAATCCTTGATAAGTAGGTTTTGGGGGTAATCATAAATGGTTAGTCGGTGTAAGCTTCACGAGCATGCAGGCGTGAGGCTGGAGTTGGATGGTGATTCCATTATTAGCCGGGCCCAGGTCCCTGCGCTGCCATAGGTCGTGCGCGATGACCGGCCCGTTGAGGTGAAGCTGATCCCAACTTGCGCCGACGTGCTCGGGAGACTCGCCCAGATTGAACAGTGCGACGTAACAGGAACCGTCGGGGTTGCGGACTTCCCACACCCGGCCATTGCCATCGCTCACGATGGGCGTCGCGGGAATGCCCTGCTGCTGGACGGCGATCACTTCGGGATTGGTGAGGATTTTCAAATCACCGTCATCGAGCGTGGTCAAATCCGGCCCGATGACGATGGGCGAGCAACAGACGGCCCAGAGGGTAAAGACGGAGTAGCGTTCGTATTCATTGAGGCCATCCTTCTGGCCGGCGCCCACTTCGACGGAATCCATGTCATTCCAGCCGCCCGGGCCGCCCTGGCCCGCCCATGTTACAGCGTCCTTGAAGCGCAGCGAGGCCTTCCTCCAACTGGTAAGTGTATGTTGCGGGTTATGATAGTCCTCGACATCTCCCTCGATGCGCCAGCCATTGCTGTAAGTCTTCCATGTATCCACGTTGGCCAGCTTGAGCGCGTTGGATAACTCGAGGCCAAAGCGGATGCCCGCTCTTTTCGATCGCGGTCATCCACGCCTTGATTTCATCGCGGTCATCCGCCTGTATCTTGCCGCCGCCCGGCCCCACAAAGTCCATCTTGATGTAATCGACTCCCCAGGAGTCGAACAGATCGACGCAGCTCTGGATATATTCCTGGGCGCCGGGCTTCGAGAAATCAATGGCATGACGCCCACCCAGCGTATTGCCCGGGCGGCCGCGGTCCGTGATATCGGAGATCTTGTAGGATGTGCCCATGATCGTCGGATTGGCATTGAGCAGATCGTCGCCAATGCCGGGTATCAGGTAAATGCCGAGCTTCAACCCCTTCGAGTGCATGTATTGCGCGAGCGGCGCCATGCCGCCTGGAAACTTGCTGGTATCCGTCGCGGGCCGTCCGTAGTTATCATAACCCCTGGACCAACCGGAATCGAGATTGATGTAAGTGTAACCAAACTGCTCGAGCTTCTCCGCCATCGCGTCGGCCTCGGCCTTGATTCTCTGTTCATTGCCCGGTCCGCGCAGGGCGCTCCAACTGCTCCAGCCCAGCAATGGTTTCTGCGCGACGCCGTTATCTGCCGCCTGCGCAGCCGCGCAGGCAATGGTCATGGCGCCCGCGATGATCGGGAGAATTCTGGACGGATGATGCGAAGACCGGGGGGGCATGGGAATTTGTTTAAACGATTGTTGGGTGGAAGCGAACATGCATTTTTTTACGGGCGCAAGGGGGTGCTACTGCCCGCCCAGCTCCGAGGCCAGTTTGCCAAAGGTCTCCTCGAGCTGCCTGAGCCGCGTGAGGATTGGGTCGTAAATCTTTCGCTGCGCGGCGCAGAAGGCCTGCAGGGGTTGAAAAGTCGCGCCCAATTCCTGGTAGAAGAGCGCGACCGCGTGCCGCAGGTGATCCTCGACGGGACCCAGGATTTCCTCGCGCTTTTGTGTCATCTGTTTGCGGAATTCGGCCAGGATCCGGTTGCGCTTCACCACGGCTACGGCGGCGCCCGAGAGGGCGGCAACCGCCGCGACCGAGCCGGCGATCCCCACAATCGCAATGTGCGCCAGCGCCGCGGCGACGGTGGCCGCGCCGCCCGCGCCGGCGATGACCGCCGGCAGCCGCATCCACGAGGCGGCGTCGTTGAACATGCGGTTCATCTGGTCCTCGATTGCCTTGCCCGACATCCGCTCGACCAGCGTCAACTCGATCTTCCTGAGCAATTGTTCGCGCTCGTAGACGAAGTCCGGCGGCGCGGGCGGCGCAGGGGCCTCGGCGGCGAAGGTCTTGCGGATCGTGTCGTGGAGCTGCTGCCAGACGGCCTTCAGGTCGGTCTCGAGCAACTCGATGGAATTGGCGATCTGCCGCTTGAGCGCGTCGCGCAGTTGCTCGTCGATGCTCTCCTGGAAATCCCTATGCCACTTTTGTTTTCGAAAAATGAGCTGGAACGTCCGGCCCCACGAAAGCTGCTCGGCCAGCAATTCCTCGCTCTTTTTCTGGGTGCGCTCGAAGTTTTGCGCCAGCGACCAGAGGACGCCGCCGACCTGCCGCAGCGATTGCTCCTTGCGCCCATCGAGCACGCCCTCGAGTTGCCGGATGCGGTCGTCGTCCTTTTGAATTGTCGCGAAAGCGCCCTTCGCCTTGTCCGCCAGCTCGCGGACGATGACCTGCGCGCTCTGGCAGACCGAGCGCAGCTTTGCCTGGCCCGATTCGCCGCCGGCGATCAGCTTCGTGATATGGTCCTCGAGCGCGTCGAAACGGCTCTGCTCGAGCAACTGCGCGCGCTGGCCGGCATCGCCCGTTTTCGCCTGGAACGCCGTTCTGGCCGATACGGCGAAAATGGGCGGGCTGGCGCCCAGTTTCTCGCGCGCGGTCTGTTCCAGATGCGCCCTGACCGATTCGATTTCCTCCGGGCTCCGCAGATCCGCCTGCTGGAGGATGAGGAGCACGTTCTTTTTCCAGCGGTTATGGATGAGATCGAGAAAATCCCACGCGGACGCGGTCCAGGGATTGGTGATCGAGAAAACGAAGAGCACCAGGTCGGCCATCGGCACGAACTCCTCGGCGATGCGCTGATGCTCCGGGACGATGGTGTTGGTGCCCGGCGTGTCGACGATGTTGAAGTCGCGCAGGAAAATATTGGGCCGGTAGCATTCGGTCAGGTGCTCGTTGATGGCCACGTCCTTCGCCTCGCCCGCGTATTTGAAGAGGTAAATGCGGTCGGTGGCCGGCAGCACGTCCGCGCGGCAAAAATCGCGGCCGAAGAGCGCGTTGAGCACGGTGGATTTGCCGGCCTTTACCTCGCCCATGACGACAAAGAGAAACGGCTCGCGCAGGCTGGCATTGAGGCCGCGGAGCGTTTCGATGCTCTCCGCCGGCGCCTGGAGATCGTGCGCGAGCGAGGTCAGCGCGTAGAGCGCGGTGCCAAGCTGCGCGCGCGTCTGGAGATAGTCGTCGCCGATCATTGGTAAATTCGAAATTCGAAATTCGAAATTCGAAAAGCTTGGCGTGCCAGGCACACGCCCGGATCGTCTGCCTGCCTCGGGGTTTCCGGCCACGCTCCGGATTCTTCCTTCGAATTTCGAGTTTCGAATTTCGAATTTCCCATCTTACTGCCCCGGGGTGGGCGAAGGGGTTTTCTTCGCCTTTACGACCGGCCCCTTGTCCATGGCGATCAGCTCCGAGACGGTCACAAACTTATATCCCTTGGCCAGCAGCGTATCGAAGACCTCGGGCATGGCATCGACCGTTTGCGAATGGATATCGTGCGAAAGGATGATCGAGCCCGGCCGCGTGGCCGCGATGATGCGCTGCGCTACGATCGACGGCCCGGGCCGCTTCCAATCGAGCGGATCGACGTCCCAGAGGATGATCTTGAAGCCGAATTCGCGCGCGATCCAGAGCTTCTGCGAGGGCGTCAGCGCTCCGTAGGGCGGGCGGAACAGGATGGGCCGGTAGCCGGTCGCGGCGATGATGGCGTCCTGCGTCTTTTGCAATTTCCGCGCGCACGCCGGCGTCGCTCATTTTCGAAAGCATCGGGGTGGGTCCAGGAGTGGTTGCCCACTTCATGGCCTTCGGCCAGTTCCCGCCGGACCAGGTCCGGGTAGTGCTGGGCATTCTGGCCGATGAGGAAAAAGGTGAGCTTGATGTGTTTCTTCGCCGCCAGGTCGAGCAGGCGCGGCGTGTTCGGCCCGCTGGGACCGTCGTCAAAGGTCATGGCGATGTAGGGCCCATCCACGTTGATGCGGGAATAAGTGAGCCTGGCCGGAATAGACCCGGACAAGACGACCTGTGGCGGCTGCGGAGCCGGAGTCGATGTGACATCGGGCGTGGCCTCGGGGGTGGCGGAAGCTGCCGGGGATGCCGCGGGCGTGGGCGATGCGTCGGGCGATTGGGCGCGGGCGTTGGCAAGCGAAAGGAGCAGGACGAGGACGAGGGCGGGACGTACCATGGAAGCTTGGATTTGCGGCATTGCACCTTACGGAGGGCGGGGGGGAATGCAATGCCGTGATTAAGGCAATGGCGGATGGGGAGGGGGGTCGGATCGGATGGGATTATGGCATTTCAAGCAAGTCGCGCGGGACGGTACAGCCGGTCGCAGTTCTATTTGAACGGCGTCAAGCGGTGGGAAGAAAACGCCCGATGATCGGCCTCAGTTTCTCGATGGTCTCCGCGGGCCAGAGGTCCATTGGCGTGACCAGCGCGGCGTCCAGGGACCGGTGCTCGGGCCAGTCGGGCGCCTCGGGGATTTGCTCGATGACCCGGGGCAGGATGGCCCGGGCGGCGGCCGCGTTGGCCTGGAGGTTTTCGAAGACCATCTTTGCCGTTACCGGCTCGTCATCGACTTTCCAGCAATCATAATCGGTAATCATGGCCATGGTGGCGAGCGCGATCTCGGCCTCGCGGGCCAGGCGCGCCTCGGCCACATTGGTCATGCCGATCACATCGAAGCCCATCCGCCGATGCGTCTCGGACTCCGCCCGGGTGGAAAAGGCCGGTCCATCCATGTTCACGTAAGTGCCGCCGTTATGGATGGTGTGGCCGAGCCCCGAACCGGCGCGCGAAATGATGTTGCGCAGCGCGCCGCTGATGGGATCGGCAAAGGCCACGTGCGCCACGATGCCGGCTCCGAAAAAGGTGTGCTCGGTGCGCCGGCTGGTCCGGTCAAAGAATTGCGACGGCAGCACGATGTCGCGCGGCCGGTATTTCTCCTGGAGGCTGCCAACCGCGGTCACGCAAAGGATCCACCGCACGCCGAGGGAGCGCAGGGCATGGATATTGGCCCGGTGATTGATCTCGTGGGGCATGATGCGATGTCCGCGCCCATGCCGCGGCAGAAAATAAACCTGCCGCCCGGCGAGCCGGCCTGAGACGATGGAATCGCTCGGCGCGCCGAAAGGGGTGGCGATGTTCAGTTCGCTGATATCGGCAAGGCCCTCGATCTGGTAAAGGCCGCTGCCGCCGATGATGCCGATGGATGGTGTGGGTTCCAAGCGCCGCCATCAAAGGCGAAAACGCGGGGGGCAGGAAGCAGAGATTGCTGATTGATGATGTGAGAGTGCTGATTGAAAGAAATGCCGCCTCCGGCGGCCAACTTGGAAAATCGGCAATCCCCTTAGTTGCTGAACCCGGTGAACGGCGTCGCGGCCGGCACGGAGCTGGTCGTGGGGGCTGTGGCGGGCGGTGCGGATGTAGCGGCGGTGGCGCCGGCTGCCCCGGTGTCCACCGGAGCCACGTCGTCATAAGTGGTGCCCACTTTCGGGTCGCACAGGTAGGCCGTGGCCGGGCCTTTGCCATTCATGGCGCCGGAGCGGTAGACGCCCCATTTGAGCTTGTTGAAGGAGCCGGGCATCGGATCCCAGGTCGGCCCGACCCACTTGGTCTGGCCATCCTTGAAGGTCTGCTGCACGCCGTTGTACCAGATCTCGACAAATCCATCCGTCTTGCCGGCGCTCAGTTTCACGTGGACCACAAAGGTCTGCCACACGCCGGTCTGGAAAGGCGCCTTCCAAAAATCCTCGTTTACGCCGTTGGCGTTGGCCTGCATGTACATGTTGCCGTCGGCGTTGATGCAACGCAGCACCAACGGCGCTCCCTGGCCGGGAGGCCCATAGCCGTGCATCTGGAAAAGCGCCACCCAGCCGGGTTTGATCGGCATGGGGTTCCACATCGCGCGCCAGCCGATGTAATATTCGTGGCCCACCTCGAGGGTAAAGTCCTTGGTGCCGCTCGATTCGATGCGCTCCTTCTTATACTTTGGGTCGTCCCAGATATTGAACTGGTAAACCTGCCCATACTTGCCCAGCGGGTCCGGCACCACCTTCACTTCGCCAGGCGCCTTGTCGAACTGGGCGAAGGCGGCGAGGCCCTTCGATGCGGCGTTGGCCTCCCAGAGCACATTGGCGCGGGCGGCCGCCGCGAGGAGGACGGCGGATAGCGCGATCGCGAGGCTCCTGCCGATTTTGCCGGGCCTGTCAATCGACGGAACGCAGGCGCGCAGCGAACGTTTGGGGATCATCTTCATGGGGTTTTTTGGGGTAATCGGCCGATGGGGATCGACTGCAAAAGTTTGAATGGCGCGTGGGGTGAGTCAAGCATTGCAACCCCGAAATACCCCGTTCGATACTAGCCCATTAGGGCTATTTACCTGCCACGTCCCGGGCTACGAGCCGTTCGCCTCGGCGCTTCCCTTTCGGATTTCGGATTTCGGATTTCGAATCTCCGCCGCCTCCGGCGCGGCCTTCTTCTGCAAAAGCGCCAGGAATTCCCGAAGGGCCGGCGAGCGCGCCCGGTCGCGCTTCAGCAGCAGCCCCAGCGGGCGCCACATCGGGGGATTGACGATATCGACCGCGGCAAGCGTCCCGTTTTCCACCTCCCCACTCACGGTCCGGCTCGGGACGATGGAAATGCCGTTCTCGATCTCGACCGCCCGTTTCACCGTCTCGATGCTGTCGAACTCGATGGCGTGATGAATGTGAATGCCGCGCTCGCGCAGGGCGCGGTCGATGACCTTGCGCGTCGGCTGGTCGGGCTCGAAGGAGATGAAACGTTCTCCCTCGAGGTCGGCCAGGGTGATCGCCGGACGCGCGGCCATCGGATGATGCGGATGGCAGATCATCACCAGCTTATCGTTGAGAAACGGAAGGATCAGCAGGCCCTTCTTTTTCGCCGGGTAACAGACCAGGCCGATATCGACCTCACCCTCCATGACGGCGCCGTAGATTTCCCACGAGCGCAGGTACTCGACCCGCACCTCGACCGCCGGCTGCGCGGCGCGGAAAGCCTTGATGTATGCCGGCAGCTCATGCAGGCCGATGGAATAAATCGCGCCGACGCGAAGCCGGCCCTCGACGATGTTGGTCAGCGACTTGAGCCGGTCGTCCAGGTGCTCGTACAAGTCCACGATTTCCCGGCTCGCGCCGAGAAAGGCCTCCCCCTCGGCCGTCAGCGCGAAAGCCCGCCTGCCGCGCTCGATGAGGCTCACCTGGAATCGCTGCTCGAGCGTCCGGATTTGCTGCGAGACCGCGCTCTGGGTGATGCCATTGGATTGCGCCGCGCGCGAAAAACTGCCGCTCTCGGCCAGGTCGCGGAAGATTTTGAACGTCTCGATTTGCATTAGGGGAAATTCAAATCGCCGGCAAAATCGGATTTCGAATTATCGGCATCTCTGGCAGGATGGCGGGAAGTGGATCACCTCTTTAGTATAAGCTTTTCTAATACCCATTGCAATCTTCTCTTATGAGCACCGGAATCGATCAACGCCTGACCGAGGTCCGCTCCCGCATGGCCGAGGCCGCGCGCCGGGCCGGGCGCAAGCCGGAGGAGACGCAACTGGTCGCGGTAAGCAAGGCGCATCCGCCGGAGGCGCTTCAGGAGGCGCTCGAGGCCGGCCAGGCATTGTTTGGCGAGAACCGGGTCCAGGAGGCGCGCGCCAAGGTGCCGCTGGTCTCCTCGCGCGCCCGCTGGCATTTCATCGGGCACCTGCAAAAGAACAAGGTGCGCCAGGCGCTGCCGATTTTCGAGATGCTGCACAGCATCGATTCGCTCGAGCTGGCCCGCGACGTGCAGCGAATGGCCGGCGAGGATGGCCAGCGCCCGCGCGTGCTGCTCGAGGTGAATGTGGCCGGGGAAGGGAGTAAATTCGGTTTCAAACCCGCCGCGATCGAGGCCGAACTGGAAACGCTGATCACCGAAACGCCGCGTCTGGAAATCCTCGGCCTGATGGCCATCCCGCCGATCTCGCCGAAAGCGGAGGACTCGCGCCGTTACTTCGCGGCGCTGCGGACCTTGCGGGACCGGTTGCAGGAGAAGCTGCGCGTCGGCCTGCCGGAGTTATCGATGGGGATGAGCGGCGATTACGAAATAGCGATCGAGGAAGGCGCAACCCTGGTGCGCGTCGGCACGGCCATTTTCGGCGAGCGAAAGGGAAAGACGTGGAAGCCGGCGGCGGGGGAAGGCGAGTAGTTTTTCCATCTGATTTTTAAATCCGCCGATTAACGCCGATTTACGCAGATTTTTTCAAAAATAGGCTGAGGTGCTGTTCATTTAATCTGTGTGAATCTGTGTAAATCTGCGGATACTCCTCTGCATCGAGTTGTCTTCTATTTGACCGCTTTGGAAGGTGGAGGATAGTTTCAAGTTTCGGCTAATGGCACTTGCTCCCACTAATCTTCAGATCATCGGCGACGAGCTGGCCATCGTTTGGAACGATGGGCAGGAGTCGTATCTCAAGTTGGAGAGGCTGCGGCGGCATTGCCCTTGCGCGGGATGCGGTGGGGAGCCGGACATCCTCGGGCACGTGGTGAAGCCGAAGGTCACGCTCACGGATGCCAGTTTCCGGCTCCGCAGCCATCACCTGGTGGGCGGCTACGGCTGGCAGCCGACGTGGGAGGATGGGCACGGGACCGGCATTTTCAGTTTCGATTTTCTGCGGAGGCTGGCCGCCGCGCCGGTGACGCCGTGATCGACGCTCGCGGCAAGATCACGCTGATGACCTTTTGCATTGCCGCCTGCATGACGGGCGCCGTCATCACCGCATGGCTCCAGGACCGGGCCGATGAAAATGTAAAACCGGAGGAGCTATACTCGATCGTCGACCGCCAACTGGACGATTTGCGCGCCGGCGATTACTCGCGCGCCTACGAATACGCATCGAGCGACATCCAGCGGCGTTACGACGTCAGTCAATTCGCCGCGATGCTCCAGACCGAGTATCCCGAGCTGACTCAAACCAGCCGCGCGCAATACGGCGAAGTGATGGCGCACGCCGGCCGCGCCACGATGCAGGTCTATCTCATCGAGCCCGACGGCGAGGTAATGCCATGCGTCTACATCCTGGTGCGCGAAGGCGACGGCTGGCGCATCGACGGGGCGCGATTATCGCAGCCCTGGCCCGCCGAGATGCGATCGGATGAAACGGTGATGTGAGCAGACATTGCTGATTGCTGATGTGAGATTGCTGATTGAAAAATTTGGCCGCCGAAGGCGGCGTTTGGGATGAATTGAATTTCCGGCCCGAAGCCGCACCGCGCCGTATAAATTGACTCTGCCAATCAGCAATCTCAGATCAGCAATCGGCAATTTCCTGCACTCTGCCAATCGGCAATCTCAGATCAGCAATCAGCAATTCCCCGCTAGCTCTCCGGCTCTTCCCTGAACTCCCCTCCGCCATCTTCCTCAATATATCCGACATATCCTCCACTTCGTCCCAGACTTCGCGGCTCACGTAGAGCGGCGATTTCTGCGCCGTCGCCAGCGCGATGCAATCGCTCGGACGCGCGTCCAGTTCGATGATCTTGCGCTGCTGCAGTTCGTTTTCGGCGACGATGATGAGCCGGGCAAAGTAAGTCGAACTCTTCAGGTCGTTGATGATGACCCGCTCGACGTGCGCGCCGAGGGCCGTCATCAAATGGCCCATCAGGTCGTGGGTCAGCGGCCGTTCCTTGGGCGTGCTGCTCATGAACATCCCGATCGCCGCGCCCACGCTTTCGTCCACGTAGATGACGAAAATCTTCTCCTCGTTGCCGATGAACACCGCGCGGCCGGCGCTGGTGGGCAGCACCGCCTTGACCTGGACTTCAACGACAGATTTGCTCATTTCCGGCAAAGCTAATTCCTCATGAAGAACGCTGCGCGGGCGCGTCGGGCAGCGAAGCTTTCTCATCGCGCGGGGTGGGGAAAAGCCGCGCAAAGACACGCTTCGGCAGGCTTTGGCCATTTTCCTCGCCCTGGATTTCGAGCAGCGCGTCGTGCTTGGCGCTTTCCCACGGGCCCGCAAAGCCCGGGACGCCGACGACCATCCGCTTCTCGGCGCGCGCGTAAACCTCGAGGTCACGCTCGAGCCGGCGCTCGGAGTACTCATTGTAACTGGCGATCTTGATGCGCAGATTTTCGTTTTCCTTTTTCAGCCGCTCGATGTCGGAGGCTTTCTTCTGCGTCGATTCCGCCTCGATTTCCATGCGGTCGCTCAGGTGCCGCTTGTAGCGTTTGATTTCGCCCTTGAGGCAGACGATGCGATAAAGGGCCAGGCCGGCAAAGACGAGGCCGAGACAGAGGCCCCAGGTGAAGGGGCTCGAGATGATTTGGTGGATGATTTGATGCACGATTTGGATGGCCGCCCGGGCGGCCGTTAAATCAAATACCGCAATATTCCCATAATTGCATGCTTTTTACCCGACCACCTTCAGCTCGGGCAGCGAGCTGCCGGGGTCGTGCCGCACGACGTGGTTCTTTTCATCGAGCACGATGACGCGCGGCTTGTGGCCGGCGGCCTCGGCCTCGGTATAGGAGGCGAAATTCATGATCGTCAGCCGGTCGCCGATCTTGCCCAGGTGCGCGGTCGCGCCATTGAGCTGGATTTGCCCGGTGCCGGCCTCGCCGTGGATGACGTAGGTTTCGAACCGCTCGCCATTGGCCATGTTGCCGACGAGGATCTTCTCATAGGGATGAAGACCGGCCATCTCGGCCAGGTCCTGGGAGATGGTCATGCTGCCCTCGTAGTGCAGGCTGGCTCCGGTGACGGTGGCCCGGTGGATTTTCGATTTGAGAAGGATCAGTTCCATGTTGCGGCTACCGGGAGAATGTTGCCGCTACGGGGTAAAAAGCAAGGCGGTAGGCGGGGAGGGGTGGGCGTCGAATGCCGGGTTTGGGCGACTACAGGATCAGAATTCGAAATTCGAAACTCGAAATTCGAAGGATTTGGCGCCCTGCGGGCGCCCGAAATGATGGCGCTTCGGCGACTGTAACCGCCTCCCTCCCGGCCACCATTTTTTCGAATTTCGAATTTCGAGTTTCGAATTTAGCACTCCCGCGCCCCCTCATCCAGGCGGCGAATACGACGGCCTATACATGCGCCCTTTCCATTCCACGCCGGAGCCTGCGGTGCTGATCCAACTGCGCACGCCAATCGACAGCGCGGCGAAATGCCCGATGGGATGAGCCAGGCAGCCCGCCCAGGAGGTGCGCATGCGCAGCGTGAGCACCACGCGGATGGCGTAGATGATCGCGATCTCAATGGCCGCCAGCCGGAACTGCGACGGAAACCAGACCAGCACGAACGGCAGGAAAAAGGTGACGAATTGCAGCCCGCCCACCAGGCACCAGGTCACCAGCCCATCCTCGAACGCCGACCGCGCGTTTTTCGTAAAACCGTCGCGAACCTCCCGAAACGAGCGGTACATCCGGCAATCGATCAGCCGCAACCCGTCGCAATTGACCAGCCGCATTCCCTCCGGGATGCGCCGGGCGACCGCACGCCCCAGCGCCACGTCTTCGACGATGTGATTGCGCACCGCGGCATGCCCGCCGATGCGCTGGTAAGCCTCGCGGCGAAAAAGGAGGAATTGCCCGTTCGCCCCCGCCCAGTATCGGGCCACCCGCTGCGGCAACAGTTTCGCCAGCCGCGGGTAGGTTTGCAAAAGGTCGATCCCAACCAGCGGCAGCCAGCAGAGCGCCACGAGATGGAGCACCGGAATGACCGCCTTTTCCCAAAAAGTCAGCGTGATGAGCCGCGGCCACGCGGAGAGCAGATCGGCGCGCGTCTGCCCGGCCATGGCCAGCGCCGAGGAAACCGCGCCGGGCTTGTGCGCCGTATCCGCGTCGGTGAAGAGCAGCCAATCGCCCGTGGCCGCCTGCGAAAGCTGATGGCACGCCCAGTTTTTGCCCGTCCAGCCCGGCGGCAGCGGCGCGCCGGCCAGCAGCCGATGCCGCGGATGATCCTTGAACAGGCCGGCGACGATTGCCCCGGTGCGGTCGGTCGAGCAGTCGTCGAGCACCAGCACCTCGAAGTCCGGGTAATCCTGCGCGATCAGCGAGCCGGCGCACTCACCGATCGAGCGCTCTTCGTCGCGCGCCGGCACCAGGATCGAGACGCGTCCGCGGGAAACCGGCGCCGCCACCTGCGCGAGCGAGCGGAGAAAGAGAAGATTGACGCAGAGACCCAGGACGCTGGCGCCGAGGATGGTGAGGATGATGGCGTGCAGGAAGAACATCGGGTGATCCGCATGTTAACACAAGATGGACGCAGATTTACCGGAGGACCGGATTTTTGATAGAGCCCGCGGTCAGCGCCGTCAAACAGAGGTTGCCGGCCCTTGATGGAACCGCCAAGTCGCGCTTATCGTATCGGGATGCCGCTGCCCAAACCGCTCGAAATCTTGGAAGCGTCGCCGATCCAGCGGCGATTCGCCGGGCTGATCGCGCCCAAGAGCCGGGGCGAACTCGAGGCCATGGCCGCGGAATCGCGCGCCCTGACACTGCGGCATTTCGGGCGCACCATCCGGATGTTCGCCCCGCTCTATCTTTCCAACGAGTGCATCAACTCGTGCAAGTACTGCGGATTCGCCCGCGAAAACCCGATCCGGCGCGTCACGCTCGAAGTGGACGAAGTGGCGCGGGAGGCACGCCACCTGGCCATCGAAGGCTTCCGCAACATCCTGCTCGTCGCGGGCGAGCACCCGAAATTTGTCTCGAACGGCTACCTCGAACAATGTGTCGCGCGGCTGCGGGAGGATTTTCCAGCCATCTCGCTCGAGGTCGGGCCGATGGAGACGGCCGACTACGTGCCGCTGGTGCGCGCCGGCGCGGAGGGCCTTGTGGTTTACCAGGAGACTTATCATCGCGAGACCTACACCGAACTGCACACATTCGGCCCGAAGAAGGATTTTGACTGGCGGCTCGCCTGTCCCGTGCGCGCCTACGATGCCGGCTTCCGCCGCATCGGCATCGGCGCGCTTTTCGGCCTTTGGCACTGGCAGGAGGAGGCCCGGGCGCTCGCGGCTCATCTCGAATACTTGCAAAAGCGCTGCTGGAAGGCGCAGATCACCGTCTCGCTGCCGCGGCTGCGGCCTGCCGCGGGAGAATTTGTCCCGCGGCACCCGATCCCGGACCGCGATTTCGTGCAATTGCTCTGCGCGCTGCGGATTTGTTTTCCGCAAACGGGCATCGTCCTGAGCACGCGCGAGGCAGCGGATTTTCGCGACCGCGTCATCCCGCTGGGCGTCACGATGATCAGCGCCGGCAGCCACACAGATCCCGGCGGTTACACCGGCGCGGGCCGCGACGCGCTGCACCAGACCGTGCGGGGCCGGGCGGTCCCGCTGGAAGATCACGAGCAGGCCGGCGCGACGGGACAATTCCTCATCTCCGACGCCCGGCCCGCGGCGGAAATGGTAAACGCGTTGCGCCGCCAGGGTTACGAGGCGGTGTGGAAGGATTGGGACCAGGGGATTGCCGGGCAGTGAAAATCCATCTCAACGGCCGGGAGCGCGAAACCGGATCGCCCACGGTGGCGGCTCTTTTGGACGAGCTTCAATTGCCGCGCCAGGCCGCGCTGGTTGAATGCAACGGCAACCCGCTCGCCAGGGATCAATGGGAAGCCGCTCCGCTTCGGGAGGGCGACAGGCTCGAAATCCTGAGAGTTTCCGCCGGAGGGTAAGCTCCTCGCGCCTCACGCCGCGCGCGCCACGACGATCCGCGAACCCTCGATGGACAGCACGCGCACCGGCGACGACGGCTCGATGAATTCCCCGCGCGTGATGACGTCCACAATGGTGTCGCCGAAACGCGCGTTGCCGCTGGGCCGCAGTGTCGAGACCGCCACGCCGCTTTCGCCCACCGAAACCCGCGTCGGCGAATCGACGAGTCTTTCCGAAAACGAAGGGCCGGGCGCCTGCGCCCGGGCCAGCGCCACGAATCGAAAGAGCGAAGTCCGCGGCAGATAGCGCGCGATGAGCGGGACGGCGATGCACACCAGCACGATGGTGATGGCGAGATTGACCAGCGGCCGCTCGAGGATGCTGCCCGAGGGGATGAGCGGCTCATGCGGATAATGGTCCATCATCGCCCATACCACCGATGCGGCCACCAGCAGCAGGCCGATGAGCCCGGGTATGATCGTGCCCGGATGAATCGCGATCTCGCTGATAATCAGCGCCAGCCCGATGGCGAAGAGAATCACCACTTCCCATCCCGCCAGCCCCGCGACGTAACTTCCAAAGAAGAACAGCAGGAAACAGATGGCCGCCAGCACGCCCGCCAGTCCAAAGCTGCCCACCTTCAACTCGATATAAACTCCCAGGATGCCGCCCAGCAGCAGCAGCGGCGCAAGCGTGGTCAGCCAGAAGGCCAGATTCTCGAAGCCCGTCGGCTTGATCTCGACGACAGCCCCGCTCAGCCCCGCCTTCTTCATCAGGTCATCGATGGAATCCGCGATGCCCAAGGCGAGCACCGGCTTGCCGTTGATGATCCGCGTCGCCTCTTGCGCCGAGAGCGTCAGCAGAGACCCTTTCTCATGGATCACCGTGCCGCCGATCTTTACTTCGGTATCCTTCGAAATGAACGCCTGCGCGATGTCCGGGTCGTACCCGTTTTTGACCGCCGCGCTGCGGAAATAGCCGGAGAAATAGGAGGTCACCTTGTCCTGCATGGTCGACGGCAGGTCCTGGCCGCTCGAGTCCACCGGCGCCGCCGCGCCGATGGCGCTGACCGGCGCCATGTAAATGCGCTTGGTGGAAAGGGCGATGAGCGCGCCCGCCGACCCGGCGTTGGTGTCGATGTACGTGATGGTCGGAATGCTGGTGTCAAAGAGCGCGCCGAGCATGTCCGTGGCCGCGCTCAATTCCCCGCCGTAGGTATCCATGTCCAGGATCACGGCGTCCGCCTTCGCCGCCTCGGCCTCCTTGAGCCCGCGGCGCAGGAAAAAGAATTCCGCCTTGTCGATCTCCCCCTTGATGGGAATCACCACAACCTCGCCCGCGTGGGCGGATGCCAGCAGGGAGAGAGAGACAGCCAACAACAGCAAAAGCCTCTGCATGAAGCAATCATCGCCCGTAACCGGCTTGGGTTCAAGCCCTCGCGGGCGCCCCTTCGGTCAGCTCCGCCCGCTTGAAGACGGAGAGCACCTTGTAGCCGCGAGCCCGGATTTTGTCCGCGCCCCCTTCCTCGCGGTCCGCCAGCACCGCGACGAACGCCACTTTCCCTCCCGCCTGCTCGACCGACTCGATGGCCTTCAGCGCCGAATCCCCCTGCGTGACCGTGTCTTCGATCACCACCACCGTGTCGCCGGGCGAAAAATTGCCTTCGATCAATTTCGTCTGGCCGTGCGTTTTCGGCGCCTTGCGGACGGAGAAAACCTTCAGCACCCGCGGCGAGGATTCCATCCACGAAGTCATCCCGATGGCGAGCGACACAGGGTCGGCGCCCATGGTCAGGCCGCCTATGCCCACCACCGGCGCGCCGCTCTCCTGGATTTCACGCTGGATCATCGCGTTCATCACACGCCCCACCAGGCAGGCCCCTTCCGGGTCCATCGTCGTGACCCGGCAATCGATGTAAAGCGAGCTGCGCCCGCCCGACGAAAGCACGAAGTCGCCGGTGAGCACCGATTTCTCCTTCAGTATCGCGAGCAATCTTTGGCGGTCTGCGCCAATTCCCTGGGACATGCATCCATTGAAACAAGACAGGGCTGCCCTGCGCAAGCGCCAAGGTCCTTTGCCCGTCCGCGCGGCTTACCCCTCGAGGTATTTCCGCAGCCGCTCCCGCAGTTCCGCCCGCGCGCGGAAGAGCACGCTTTTCACTGCCGGCACCGAGAGGCCCAGCACCTGGCCGATTTCCTCGTACGGCATTTCCTCGTAGCGCCGCAGCACGATCGCCATGCGCTGCGTCTCCGGCAGCGCGTCGATTGCCAGTTGGACCGCGTCATTGAGCTCGAGATCGAGCAACGAGGCGTCCGGCGGCATGCCCGCGCTGTCCGCCGGCTGGAAAAAGTGATCGTCCTCCTCCATCTGCAACGGCGTCACCGGGTGGCGTTTGCGCCGGCGCAATTCATTGAAGACCAGGTTGCGCGTGATCTTGAAAAGCCAGGTGGTGAATTTGGCCCTCGGCTGGTAGCGCCCGGCGGATTTCCAGACGCGGATGAAAACCTGCTGCGCGATGTCCTCGGAATCGACGTCGTCTCCCAGCATCTTGGCCACGGCGCCCACGACGCGTGCCTGGTGGGCCTCGATCAGCGCCTGGAATGCCTCCATGTCCCCACGCGCGATCCGCTTCATCCAGTCGACATCCTGATCTGCCGCGTTCAGGGGGAGCCCGGCGGGCAGGGGAACGGCATTTACATCGGCGGCCATTGCGTTGGAGTAATATCCGCTGCGCCCGGCTCGGAACATCATTTGCGGTGAAACACCGGCCGGGGCAATCGGTTGCACCCTATATTGGCAGGGATTGGCCTTGGGCTCAAGCCCCTTTCCTTGGCCCAAAAATGGGAAACCCCGTTTTACCAGGGGCAAAACGGGGCTTCCGGGGTGTCTGGGGGAAACTTAAATCGGCTGCTTTAGCTTAAAGCTTGGCCTTCAATTCCTTGCCGGTCGCGAATTTGACCGTCTTGGACTTCTTGATCTTGATCTTTTCGCCGGTCTTGGGATTTACGCCCATGCGCGCGGCCCGCTCGGCAACGCGAAAGGTGCCAAATCCGACCAACTGCACCGACTTGTCTTTGCGAATGCCCGACTTGATGCCGTCGACGACGGCTGTGACCGCGCGTTCGGCTTCGGCGCGGCTTGCGCCGCCAAGCGACTTGGCGACAGCCTCCACTAGTTCAGCTTTGTTCATGGGAGAGATGTTCTGGGTGAGATTTTGACTATGAAGCGGGGAGGGAATCCACTCCGTGGGGGAGCCGGTCTTGTGGCAGCGCGAGCATGGGTTGTCAACAAACTTTTCCGTTACGATTGGCAGTCCGCTTTGTGACGGCCGCTTGCAAGTTGCATCCGCTCTTTGGCTCCGGCAGATTTCGCCAATGACCTTCGATGAACAGATGGCGCGATACCTCGACGCCACGCCTTCGATTCATCCCGCCGCCTACGTTGCGCCGGGCGCGGTGTTGGTCGGCGACGTGGAGATTGGCGAGGAGGCAAGCGTCTGGTATGGCGCGGTCCTGCGCGCCGACCTCAACCAGATCCGCATCGGGCCGCGTTCGAATATCCAGGATTGCTGCGTGGTCCACCTGGCGGATGATTTCGGCGCTTTCGTGGGCCAGTATGTGACCTGCGGGCACGGGGCGATCCTGCACGCCTGCACAGTGGATGACGAAGTGCTCATCGGCATGGGCGCCGTCATTCTGGACGGCGCGGAGATCGGCGCCCGCTCGGTCATCGGCGCAAACGCGCTGGTGACGCAGGGAATGAAGATTCCGCCCGGCTCGCTGGTGCTCGGCTCGCCCGCGAAGGTGCGCCGCGCGCTCGACCAGGAGGAGCAGGCCTCGGTGCGGCCATGGGCGGAGAAGTATGTGCTGCTCACGCGCGCCTATAAGGCGAGGGGGCGTTGAGGGAAGCGGGGAGGGAAAATTCGAAACTCGAAATTCGAAATTCGAACTATTTGGCGCGCGAAGCGCGCATTTTGGAAAGAGCCGCTATTCACGCATTCCAATTTCAGAACGGCTCAAAGTGCCAGGGCCACCCCACTCAAAAGCGCGCGAATGCGCGCCAAACACTTCGAATTTCGAATTTCGAGTTTCGAATTCTACGCCGTTTCGAATTTACCCGCCTCCCAGCATCCCCGCGCCCGGCTCCTTGCCCGCCCCATTCAAATGCAAATACGTATACGTCTTGAGCGCGCGCTCGTAATTATTCAGCAGCCGCATCGCCTCGCTTGGCTTTAGCCGGTCGCTTTTGATCGCGGCATCGACCTGGGCCTTGAGGAGCCGGATCAGGTCTTTCTCGGTCCATTGCGTCAGCGTCAGCACGTTCTCGATGGTGCTGCCGGAGATGGTCTCCTCGATGTAAAAGCCGCTCTCTTCGTCCTCGTCCAGGAAGACGTGAGCCTCATTCACGCGCCCGAAGAGATTGTGGAAATCCCCCATGATGTCCTGGTAGGCCCCCATCAGGAAAAAGCCGATGTAATAAGGCTCGCCGGGACGCAGCACGTGCAGCGCCAGCGTCTCCTTCACATCCTGGAGGTCGATGAACTTGCTCACCTTGCCGTCCGAGTCGCAGGTGATGTCCACCAGCGTCCCGTTGCGCGAGGGCAACTGGTCGAGCCGGTGAATCGGCATCACGGGAAAGAGCTGCCCGAGCGCCCAATGATCGAGCAGCGATTGGAACACGGAAAAATTGCAGACGTACTGGTCGCTCAGCGTCACCTCGAGGTCCTTGATTTCGTCCGGCACGTATTTCGCGCCGCGGGTGTACTCGACGATTGCCTGCGCCATGCGCCAGTAGAGCATCTCGATGCGCGCCTTGCTTTCGAGGTCGAGCAGGCCCAGATCGAACATCGATTGCGCCTGCTCCTTGCCCTGCTGCGCGTCGTGCAGCGTCTCCATGCGGTTCTGCATCGTCAATTGCTTCTGCAGGTCGCGCATGTCCCGCACCAGCTTGATGTCGCTCTCGCTTTCCTCAATCGCGATGGGCGCCGCGTTTTTCTCGATCGAACCGAACGCCTCGACCACCAGCACCGAATGGTGCGCCACCAGCGCCCGCCCGCTCTCGCTGATGATGACCGGGTGCTGCACCTTTTCCGAGTCGCACACGTCCATCACGTTATAAACAATGTCCCGCGCGTATTCGTTGAGCGAGTAATTGGTCGAGCTGTCGAACGCCGTGCGCGACCCGTCGTAATCGACCCCGAGGCCGCCCCCCACGTCCAGGAAGCCAAGCGGATGCCCCATCTTCGCCAGCTTCGCGTAAAAGCGCGCCGCCTCGCGCACCGCGCGCTTGATGGTCCCGATGTCCGGCACCTGCGAGCCGACGTGGAAATGCACCAGTTGCAGGCAATGCGCCAGCCCTTCGCGCTTGAGCGTCTGGCTCGCCGCCACCAGGTCCGCCGTGGAAAGGCCGAACTTCGCGTTCTCGCCGCCGCTGGTGGCCCATTTGCCCGCGCCCTTGCTTTGCAGCCGCACCCGCAGGCCGATCAGCGGCTCGACGCCCACATCGCGCGATACCTGGAGGATAGCCGCCAGTTCCTCGAGCTTCTCGACAACCATGAAAATCTGCTTCCCGAGCTTGCGCCCCAGCAGCGCGTTCTGGATGAAGAGGCTGTCCTTGTACCCGTTGCAAATGATGAGGCTCTCCGGGTCCGAATGGATCGCCAGCGCCGCCATCAACTCCGGCTTGCTCCCGGCCTCGAGCCCGAAATGGTATGGCTTGCCCGCGTCCATGATCTCCTCGACCACCTCGCGCAGTTGGTTGACCTTGATCGGGAACACGCCGCGGTAGACGCCCTGGTAATTCGCCTCACGGATCGCTTCCTCGAACGCCCGGTTGATCCTTTCCACCCGATGCCGCAGCAAATCCTGGAACCGGATCAGCAGCGGGAAAATCAGCCCGCGCTCACGCGCCTCGGCCAGCACCTCCATGATGTCGATTCCTGGGCCCGCTTGCATCGGCGTCACCTGGATGTTCCCCTTGGCGTTGATCGAAAAATAGCCGGAGCTCCACCTGTCGATGTTGTACAGAGAAATCGCTGATTGAATGTCCCAGCCGTCGGTCATGGCCAGCGCATCATAGGACTCGCTTTCCGCATTTCAACACGCTCGAACGATATTTTGTAAATTTTTTGCGCCGGACCGCTCCCGGCGGCCAATCCTGCTTCCAGCGCCGCGACGCCGGCGATGACAAACAGGGACCGGCAACCGGCAATTCCTGCGGAGTTGTGATACCACCATTGCCCGTCTATTTTGGATTATCCGATGAACCCGGAAACTGAATTTGACTCGATTGAGAGCGTCCTCGACGACATCCGCGCCGGCCGCATGGTCATTGTGGTGGATGATGCCGACCGTGAAAACGAGGGCGACCTCGTCATGGCCGCGGAAAGGGTCACGCCGGAGGCCGTCAATTTCATGGCGACGTTCGGCCGCGGGCTGGTTTGCGTCCCCATCACGGCCGAGCGCGCCGCGCAACTCGGCCTCCAGCGCATGGTCGCTGACAACCGGGAGAGCCAGCGCACCGATTTCACCGTTTCCGTCGACGCCGCGCGCGGCATCACCACCGGCATCAGCGCCGCTGACCGCGCCGCCTCGATCCGCATCCTGGCCGATCCCGCCACCAGGCCCGCCGACCTCGTCCAGCCGGGCCACGTCTTTCCGCTTCGCGCCAAGGAAGGCGGCGTCCTGCGCCGCGCCGGCCATACCGAGGCCGCGACCGATCTGGCCCAGCTCGCCGGCCTGCGCCCCGCCGGCGTCCTGTGCGAAATCCTCCACGACGACGGCGCCATGGCGCGGCTGCCGGAGCTCGATCAATTCCGCCGCAGGCACGGCCTGAAGCTTTGCACCATCCGCGACCTCATCGCCTACCGGCGCAGCCGCGAGAAGCTGGTGGCAAAGGAGCAGATCGTCCGGCTGCCGACCGATTACGGCGACTTCGACCTCCACATGTACCGCTCGGTGCTCGATGACACGCACCATCTCGCCCTCGTCCGCGGCGAGATTCTCCCCGGCGAGCCCACTCTCGTCCGCGTCCACAGCGAATGCCTGACCGGCGACGTGTTCGGCTCGCTGCGCTGCGATTGCGGCAACCAGCTCCACGCCGCGCTGCGGCAGATCGACGAGGCCGGCTCCGGCGTCCTGGTTTACATGCGCCGTCACGAGGGCCGCGGCATCGGCCTGCCGGCGAAAATTCACGCCTACAAGCTGCAGGAGCAGGGCCTGGACACCGTCGAGGCCAACGAAAAACTCGGCTTCCCCGCCGAGCTGCGCGATTACGGACTCGGCGCGCAAATCCTGGTCGATCTCGGCGTGCGCAAAATGCGGTTCCTGACCAACAACCCGAAGAAGGTCGTCGGCCTTGAAGGGTACGGCCTGGAGATCGTCGAGATGATCCCGATCCTCACCGCGCCCAATCCGCACAACGAGAAGTACCTCGAAACCAAGAAGACGAAGATGGGGCACCTGCTGTAAAATTCGAAACTCGAAATTCGAAATTCGGAGGGGCTCGGGCCGAAGTTCGCCACTTTTCCAGTTGAGCCCCCCCTTTGCAGGGTCTAAATAGTCCCGCTCGCCCCCGGGACAAACCAGTTCTTTTCACCATGTCCAATGCATTGCCTTCGCGTCCGCGCCAGTTTCAGCATCGCCGCGCCGTCGTCGCCATCGTCGCCAGCCAGTACAATTCCGAGTTCGTCGATGGGCTGACCTCCCACGCCCAGCAGGAGCTCAACATCCTGCTGCCGAACGGCGCGATCCAGCTCTTCCAGGTTCCCGGCGCGTTCGAAATCCCGCTTTTTGTCCAGGAGGTGGCCGAGCGCGGCGGCTTCACGGCCATCATCGCCCTGGGCCTCCTCGTCCAGGGCGAGACACAACACGCCCGGCTGGTGGCAGAGTCGGTCACCCGCGCGCTGCTCGACATTTCCCTCCGTTTCAAGGTGCCGGTGATCCACGAAGTGCTGCTCGTCGATGACAGGGAACAAGCCCGCGAGCGCTGCCTGGGCGACGAAATCAATCGCGGCACCGAGGCCGCCCGCATTGCCGTGCGCATGATGGAGGCGCTCACCGAAGCCCGGGCCCGCTAGGATAAAAATGGGAAAGCGCCGCGAGGGCCGCGAGGCCGCCGTCCAGTTCCTCTTCCAGCACGACCTCAACAAGTCCACCGCGCTGCCGGAGGCCCTCGAGGAATTCTGGAAGCTGCGCGAGTCCTCCGCGCGCACCCGCCAGTTCGCCGCGGAGCTGATCCAGGGCGTGCTCGATCACTTCGACGCCATCGACGAGCGCATCAAAAGAGTCACCGCCAATTACGAGCTGCACCGCATCGCCCCGGTGGATCGCAACATCCTGCGCGTGGCCCTTTACGAAATGCTCTACACCAGCGACGTGCCGCCCGTGGTCTGCATCAACGAAGCCATCGAAATCGCCAAGCGGTTCGGTTCCGAGGAATCGGGCCGCTTCGTCAACGGCATCCTCGACCGCCTGAAGGAAGAGGTCGTGCGGCCGCTCCGGTAGAGTATGCCCATCGGATTTTTCAAGAGCATCATCCAGCGGTTCACTGGCAAGCCGGTGGATTGGGACGAGCTCGAGGAGACCCTCATCCGCGCCGATCTCGGCGTGCCGATGAGCATGAAAATCCTCAAGTCGCTCCAGTCCCGCGAAAAGGTCACCGCCAACGACATCGTCGAGGTCACGCGCGAGGAGGTCGCGAAAATCTTGCCGTTCGATCCCGCGCCGCTGCGCCCGTTTCCGGCGAAGCCGAAGGTGGTGCTCGTCGTCGGCGTGAACGGCACCGGCAAAACCACCAGCACGGCAAAGCTCGCCTATTCGCTGAAGCGCGGCCGCCACAGCGTGATCCTCGTGGCCGCCGATACTTTCCGCGCGGCGGCCATCGAGCAGCTCGGCATCTGGTCGGAGCGCGTCGGCGTCGAGATGATCAAGGGCCAGTACAACGCCGATCCCGCCGCGCTTTGCTACGACGCCTACGTCGCCGCGGACAAGCGCAACATCGAATTCCTGCTCTGCGACACCGCCGGACGCCTCCATACCAAAAGCAACCTCATGGCCGAGCTGAACAAGGTCAAGCGCTCGCTTGAGAAACACGACGAGACCGCGCCCCACGAATGCCTGCTGGTCGTCGATGCCACCACCGGCTCGAACGCCCTGCAACAGGCGCGCGAGTTCCACCAGGCGGTCCATCTCACCGGCGTCATCGTCACCAAGCTCGACGGCAGCGGCAAAGGTGGCGTCGTCATTTCCATCCAGAATGAGCTGGACATCCCGACCCGCTACATCGGCACCGGCGAGAAACTCGAGGACTTCGCCCCGTTCGACGCCCGCTCGTTCATCGAGCAGATGCTCTGACGCCGCGCCGGGGCCGCGCACTGAACGCGCGCTTGAACTTGGCCCCGCCGGCGGCATAACTCTCGACGCATGGCCAGCCCGCCCCTCGACCTCTCGCTCGCCATCATCTCCCTCAACGAGGAGGAGAACATCCGCCGCTGCCTTCGTAGCGCCGCCGATCTGGCCCGCGAAATCGTCGTCCTCGACTCCGGCTCGACCGATCGCACCTGCGACGTGGCCCGCGAGTTTGGCGCGCGCGTCCAGCACCAGGATTACCTCGGCCAGCGCGACCAGAAGAAAGCCGCCGTCGCACTTTGCACCATGCCCTGGGTGCTCCTGCTCGATTGCGACGAGGAACTGAGCCCCGAGTTGCGCGCCTCGATCATCGCCTTCTTTGATAAAGGCGATGCCGCGCGCTTCGCCGGCGCCCGCATGGCGCGCAAGGTCTGGTTCATGGGCCGCTGGATCACGCACGGCGACTGGTATCCGGACCGCAAGCTGCGGCTCTTTCGCCGCGACAAGGGCCGCTGCGAAGGCGACGCCGCGCACGACAAGGTGGAAGTGGACGGTCCCGTCGCCACGCTCGACGGCGACCTGCATCATTACTCCTTCCGCGACATGCGCCATTACATCGGCAAGATCAACCCCTTCGCCGACGCCTTCCTCGAAAAACAAAAAAGCGAAGGCGCCCGCTGGTCGCTTGCCGCGACCCTCTTCCGTCCCTGGTGGCGTTTTTTCCGTGCCTACATCCTGCGCCGCGGTTTCCTCGACGGCTTCCCCGGCCTCTGGATCGCCGTCGCCACCGCCTTCTTCACCTTCGTCCGCTACAGCCGCCTGTATGAGGAGGAGAGGAGGAATTGATAATTGATAATCTAAAATTGCTAATTGGGGGGGAGATTCGGCGCGCCCACCGAAAATCACGAATTGCTGATTGCTGATGTGAGATTGCTGATTGGGAGACCTCAGGTTGCACGTCGCAAGACGACTTGGGGTCGAATTTTCAATTTCCCCCCAACGCCGCCTTCGGCGGCCAAATTTTTTCAATCAGCAATCTCACATCAGCAATCAGCAATGCTGCTCAATTAGCAATTTTAGATTAGCAATTATCAATTCCCCACCCCTTCTTCAGGCCGAGATAGCCTGCCACCATCCCCGCCACATCCGCCACCGTCTCCCTTGTCCCCATCCATCCCTTTGCCCCATCGTGCCGCACCAGCAGCGGCACTTCCTCGCGCGTGTGCCCGTTGCCGGGAAACACAGGGTCGTTTCCATGGTCCGCCGTGATGATCAGCAAATCGTCGCGCCCCACCTTCGGCAAAAACTCATCGAGCCACTCATCGAATTCCATCAGCGCGTCCGCGTAGGCCGCCGGGTCGCGCGCGTGTCCGTGCCGGTCAAAATCGGCCAGGTTCGCGAAGATCAGCCCGTCGTGCATCCGGTCCCAGAGCCGCTCGATGGTTTCCATCGCGTCGATATTCGATTCCGCGGCATGCCCATGCGTCACGCCGCTGCCCGCGAAGAGGTCCCGCACCTTGCCGACGCCCTCGACCACCAGCCCCGCTTCCGAAATCGCGTTCAGTACCGTGCGCGGCGGCACCATCGGGTACTCGTGCCGCCCCTTCGCATCGACGTACGCCCCCTGCTTGCCCGTTAGCGGCCGCGCGATCACCCGCGCGATCCGGTCGCCATCCGCGTGCCGGCGCGCCACGCGACTGATCTGGTAGAGCCGCGCCCGCGGCATCACGGCCTCGTGCGCCGCGATCTCGATGGCCGATTCCCCGCGCGGCACCCAAAGCATCGGGCGTCCCGTCGCCGCGTGCTCCTTCCAATATTCGCTCGGCTCCTTCGCGTCGCCATCCTTTCCCAGGAAACTGACGTTCGCCTCCGCCTCGATCGCCTCGATCATTTGCGGCGGCAGCCTTTCGTACATCGTGAACGGCTGCCGCAGGATCACCCCCGCCATTTCCCAATGCCCCGTCATCGAATCCTTCCCCGGCGATGCGATGCGCGCCCGCCCGCAGCACGCCTGCGTCCCCGCGCGGCCTCCGCTCAGCGCGTCGCCCAGGCCCAGCGAGAAGAGCGCCGGCAGCTCCAGCTCCGGCACGTGCGAAAACAGGTGCCCCAGCGTATCCGCGCCCCAGTCGCCATAACGCTCCGCGTCCGGCGCCGCGCCGATGCCCAACGAATCGAGAACGATGACGATGGCTCGCATGATTTGTCCGCCGCACAGCACGGCCGCCGTCTCCTCTACGCGCTGCCGCCGCATTTGAAAGCCAAAAAATCTTATGAACCCCGAGCCTCTCGAAGGGCGTGCAAACCTGCGCCGGTCCGCCGATAAATCCCCGGCTCTCTTTCTTCCCGTGCATCGCGCGCCCCGCCCGTGATATTTTAGCCACGATGATTTCGAAACCGGTCTTTGTCTCAGGCCATCGCGGCCTCGCAGGCGGCGCCATCGCCACCGAGCTCCAGCGCGCCGGTTGCCCGAACATCCTCACCCGCACCCGCGACCAGCTCGACCTCGCCGACTCGGTTGCCGTCCGCAATTTCTTCGCCGCGGAGCGGCCCGCGTGGGTCGTCGTCGCCGCCGCGAAAGTGGGCGGCATCAAGGCCAACTCCGATTTCCCCGTCGAGTTCCTCCTCGAAAACCTGAAGATTCAGAACAACCTCATCGAGTCCGCGCACCGTTTTGGCGTCGAAAAACTCCTCTTCCTCGGCAGCTCCTGCATTTATCCCAGGCTCGCGCCCCAGCCCATCCCCGAGACCGCGCTCCTCACCGGCCCGCTCGAGCCCACCAACGAGCCCTACGCCATCGCCAAGATCGCCGGCATCAAGCTCTGCCAGTCTTACGCCCGCGAATTCGGCGACCGTTTCATCTCCGCCATGCCCACCAACCTCTACGGCCCCGGCGACCATTTCAACCTCGAGACCTCGCACGTTCTCGCCGCGCTCATGCGAAAAGTCCACGAAGCCAAAACCGCTGGCGCTCCCGAGGTCGTCGTCTGGGGCACCGGCGCGCCCCGCCGCGAATTCCTCCATGTCCACGACCTCGCCCGCGCCTGCGTCTTCCTGCTCGATCATTACGATTCGCCGGAAATCATCAACATCGGCCTCGGCGAGGATCTGACCGTCCGCGAACTTGCGGAATTGATCTGCGACGTCCTCGATTACCGCGGCCGCCTGGTCTTCGACGCCACCAAGCCCGACGGCACCCCCCGCAAGTTATTGGATGTCTCGCGCATCCACGCCCTCGGCTGGCGCGCCCAAATCCCCCTCCGCGAAGGCATCCGCCAGACTTACGATTGGTATCTGAAGAACGTGGCGCCGTCGTAGAGCGTTTCCGCGAATGTCGCAGCGCGCCGTCGCGCGCGCTGAAAGTCCCGAGCATCTCGAAGGGCTGAAAGCCCGCCATGTTAAAGCCTGGGCTGGAGCGATCCCGCGAATGCGGGAGAGCGCAGGCCCAGGTATCGGCGCCCAATTGACTCAAGGCCTGTAGGGCCGCTTCAAGCTACATTATAAATGGAAATGCCATCTAAGCTTGAACCAACGGCCTGACCTCTGGCCACCCGGCCTCCGGCGGATTTCCCAAAAAAACTACCGGGGAGGGGACTCGAACCCCTAAGGATTGCTCCACCAGATCCTAAGTCTGGCGCGTCTGCCAATTTCGCCACCCCGGCTCTCGGGAACATTTAGCCGTCTAACCGGCTCGCCGCAAGCGCGGGCAGCCGAATCGCCCCCGATCCGCACAGCCGGCAATCGACTGGCCGGTTTTGATGACCGACTTAGGCTCCGATTTATGCACCCGAGCTAGCGAATAATCGGTGGACCGGCTATGGCCATCTGGAGAGGCTGTAGGAGGCATTCGATTCGGACGACTAGGGCCAAGTTTCGGTTGTCGTGATGTTCTATCAAGATTCCTGCAAGCGACCCGACCTGGGTCGGCAATGGTCCCTCGGCTGTCGGATCGAGTTTCCAAACGCCGGAGCCGCTAAGACCGTGAAGGGCAAAGAGGCTAACGCGGCGCCGCTGAACCGGATCGAGGAAATCTCGATTTCTGTCCATTGCGAGAGCAAAGTGGACCTCAGGTATCCCGCCGATTTCACGGACGCGCTCAAGTTCAGTCGCCGGGGCTTGAATGTGATAGCATCCGAATCCCTGCTTGAACCGCCGCCCGCGAGGGTCGTAGCGGTTTTTTCTTTCCGGCCACCCGGAGATGATACAATTGCCTGGGTTGGCATCCGAAGGGGCGCCCTGAAAATCAAAGGGCTCGTAGCGAGATTCAAGCCATTTCACGGCAGGAGGAGAGAGGCAGATAACACCTAGGTCCATGTTGTGGTCATACCGCGCCCGCCCTGGATGGCCGCTTCCATCATGATTAACGGCTGTAAGTATCGGGGGTGCTATCTCGCCGAACATCTCAAAATCCCCGGTATTGTTGGCGTGTCCAAAGACGGGTTTCCCGTCCGATTTCTCGAGGACGTGAGCGGCCGTGACTATGAATCCGCTCCCTTGAAAGTTAATGAATACGCCTGTTCCCTCAAGCCGGGGAGCCGCCGGATGGTAGTCCCAAATCGGGACGGTATGGACGTATGAATTGGCCACGCCCTTAGCGTCGCTCGACGGCAGCAGGCACTCAAGCCCGGACATGGCGCGCAGTTTACGCCCGTGCGCGATTCGCGCAACCGCCGAGTTGCCGGGCTTTCCACGCGCGATAGCCGGTTCTATGCCCGCCTGTGGGTCGTCAGCCTGACGGCGGCTTGCCGGATATTAAAACAATACCAAAAAAGTATGTTTTCTTCTTGGCATTCTCGCGGAGATTTGCGAGATTGACAGCATGAGGTTCGAGTTCGACCCGAACAAGAGCGTGGGCAACAAGATGAAGCACGGCCTGAATTTCATCGAAGCCCAGGCGCTCTGGAAAGGGGATCGCATCCGCATCTCTGCCCAAACCGTGGGAGGCGAAACGCGCTACGCGCTGATCGGCAAGATCGGCGGCCGGCCGCATACCGTAATCGTGACCTATCGCGGGGATGTGGTCCGGATCATCAGCGCGCGGGCTTCCTCGAAAAATGAAATCGCAATCTATGAAAGCAACAAAAAATCGTAAGCCGAAGTCAATCCGGACAGCGGCCTTTGACGCCAAGTTTGATCGTGGGGAAGACATCAGCGAGCATCTGGACCTGAGCCGTGTGGAGCATTTTGCCGCCGGTCAGCCTGACCGGCTGGACCTGACATCCACGAAGGTGAACGTGGATTTTCCGAAATGGATGGTGGAATCGCTGGACCTGGTTGCGGATCGCCTGGGGGTGCCGCGCCAAAGTCTGATCAAGATGTGGCTGGCGGAGCGTTTGGAAAAGGCTGCCGCTGGCTGACCGGTCTCGGGCGCTATTTTGGAATGGCCCCGCAATTCTGGCTGAATCTCCAGTCCCGCTACGATCTTGAGAAGGCTGAGGATGCGATTGGCAAGCGTCTACGGCTGGAAGTGCGTCCGCTTGCTGCCGCCTGACATTCGCGGAGACGACAGCGGTCTTGAGCCGAATCGTCAGTTCTTGCGCTGGCGTTCTTCCATGTGGGCGCGATACTTTGGCGCGTGCGCCGTCGCTGAACCGCTGCCTAACTATGCGCCCCGGAGAACGAGCACCGGCGGCTGGCCCGTTACACGTAAGTCCTCAGCACCTCATGCACGCCCTCAACCGCCGTGCCTCCTTCCCCCACCGCCGCCGCGCACCGTTTTACCGAGCCTGAGCGCACATCGCCAGCGGCAAAAATGCCGGGGCAGCTCGTTTCCAGCGGGCTGGGCGTGCGGCCCGCATCCTTCCAGCCCGGTGCGCCCGCAATCGACTGGCCGGTTTTGATGAAGCCCTTTTCGTCGCGCTCGATCTCGGGCGGAAGCCACTCCGTGCAAGGCCTCGCCCCGATCATGGAAAACACAGCCGGCGTCTCCACGGTCCGCCGCTCATGCGTCTGCGTATTTTCGATCTCGACAAAATCGAGCATCTTGTCGCCCATCATCTTGCGGATTTCCGTGTGCGGCAGGATTTCGATGTTCTCCTTCGCCTCGACGCGCCGCGAAAGGTAGCTCGACATGCTCTTGGCCAGGCTCTCGCCGCGGATCACCAGCAGCACTTTCGCCGCGACTTCGGAGAGAAACATCGCCGCCTGTCCCGCTGAGTTGCCCGCTCCCGCGACGACGACCGTGGCGCCCCTGCAAAGCCGGCTCTCGCGCGTGGTCGCCGCGTAGTAAACTCCGCTCCCCTCGAATTCCTCGCGCCGCTCCGCGTCCAGGCGCCGATAATCCGCGCCCGTCGCGATGATGACGCTCCGGGCTCGCAGAACCGCGTCCGTCCCCTCGGCGCGCACGCTCGCGCGGTACTCGCCATCGGTCAGTTCAAGCGTGAGCGCCTGCGACGGCGTCGAAAATTTCGCGCCGAAACGATACGCCTGAAGCTGGGCGCTGTAGGTCAGTTCCCCGCCGCTGATGCCGGTGGGGAAGCCGAAAAAATTCTCGATCAGCGAAGAGGACCCCGCCTGCCCGCCCGGCGCATAGCTTTCCAAAACGATGGTCTTCAACCCTTCGGACGCCGCATAAACCGCCGCGGCCAGCCCCGCCGGACCGGCGCCGACAATGGCCAGGTCGCAGCAGATTTCCGATTCGTCCCCGTTTGCGGGCGCCCTCAGCAACCCGGCCACCCGCGCCACCTCGCGCAACGAGGGGCGCCGCAGCGGCATGCCATCGGCGGTGATCAGCGCCGGCAGGTCGCGGCTCGCCAGGTGCAGCCGCTCGCACAGCCCCCGTCCCGCTTCGCTGTTCGAGCAGACCAGACGGTGCGGGATGTGATTCTTGTCGAGAAAATCGTCAAGCTGATGCCCCTCGCGCGATTCCGGCTGCGCCACGATTCGCAACCCGGCGAACTCCTTGTCCCGCTCGAGCCTCAGCCGCCGCAAGATCAACGCGCGCACGATGATCTCTCCCAGCCCCGGCAATTCCGCCAGCGCCTGCCGCATCCTCGGCGCCGGCACTTCGAGGATTTCGGTTACTTCCGCCAGTCCGCGCGCCGTTGCCAGCGTGGCGGTCCCGGTCAGCATTCCCACCTCACCCAGGAAGGCGCGCGGGCCGGGATTGGCCAGGTTCTGCTCCCGCCCGTCGCGCGGCTCAAACACCTCCAGCTCCCCGCTCAGCACCACCACCATGGGCGCTTCGCGCTGGCCCGCCTTAAAGACCAATTCGCCGCGCGCCACCTTCCGGCGCGAGCCGATCGGGTCGAGCATCGCGAGCTGTCTGTCGTCGAGCTTTGGGTGGGCGATGCTCTCCGTATCGCGGTAAAATTGCTCGTCTTCTTCTTCGGTGGTCATGGCGTTCGCGCCCGGCTTGGTCGGCGCATCGCTTATATCGGATGCGGCGCCACTCCCAGATGCCAGTTTTCTCCCTGCTATCCAAGGGAAAGATTCCGCTCGAATCGACAAGGCGCCGGCTCACCCAAAGAAGCTTTGCGATCTTCGCACGCCCTCTTCATTCTTCCAGCGTCATGAAGATCATCCGCTATCTCGATTCGCAAAATCGCATCGCCCATGGCTGGGACGCGGGCGAGCGGCGTTATTGCAAAATCTCCGGCGATATTTTCGGCGACTACTCGGCGCCGCATGAGCCTGCGGATGTCGCAAAACTGCTCGCTCCCATCGCCCCCAGCGGCTTCTTTTGCATCGGGCTCAATTATCGCGGCCACGCCGCCGAGACGAACGCGAAGATTCCCGAGCGCCCCATCCTCTTCATGAAAGGGGTCAACGCGGTGCAAAACCCGGGCGACCCCATTTACATCCCGCGCCACCTCGCCAGCAGCGAGGTCGATTACGAATGCGAGCTGGCCGTCGTCATCGGGCGCCCCTGCAAAAATGTCTCGCGCGCCCATGCCCTCGATTTCGTCCTCGGCTACACCTGCGCCAACGACGTCAGCGCGCGCGACTGGCAGATCAAATGGGGCGGCAGCCAATGGTGCCGCGGCAAGACCTTCGATACCTTCGCGCCGCTCGGGCCATGCCTCGTGACCCGCGATGAAATCCCCAATCCCAACACGCTCCCCATTCGCACCGTGGTCAATGGCCAGACCCTCCAGGACTCGAACACGGGCGACATGATTTTCGATGTCCCCGCCATCATCGAATTCCTGAGCGGCAGCACCACGCTCCTTCCCGGCACGGTCATCCTCACCGGCACTCCCCAGGGCGTCGGCATGGCGCGCAAGCCGCCCATCTGGCTCAAGCCCGGCGACGAGGTTACCGTGGAAATCGAGGGCATCGGGAAACTGCGGAATCCGGTCGCCACGGAGCCGTAGGGGGCACGCCCTACATCGTTTGATGTAGCATATTCATGCGACGCGATGCTTCGTCGCGATGTATCCTTGGGGTGATTATAGTCCGAAACCGATGCAACTGGCCCGCCAGACTCCCCGTGCGCGCACGCGTCCTCGTTTCCAGTGGCTCTTGTTTTTTCTGCTGGCGATGGCGTTGGGCTGCCACCCCGCCTCCGCCCAATCCCAGCGCACGCGCACACTGCTCGACCCCGGTTGGAAATTCAATCTCGGCGATCCCCCTAACGTCGGCTCCGCCGTTCCTTATTACCCGGAAATTTCGAATCTCGCAAAACTCGAGACCAACGAACTGAGCGGCACCGACTCGGAAGCTTATCTTGAAACGATCCGCGTCGATCCCGTCGCAACCGGCATGGGTGAAACGGTCTCCTTCGTGCAGCCCACTTACAATGACAGCGGCTGGACCCAGGTAAATCTTCCCTATGATTGGATCGTCGGCCTCCCCTTCAGCTCGAGCGGAGACGAGGACCACGGCTACAAATCCTTGATTACCGGCGGCACCAGCGCGAATACCGTCGGCTGGTTTCGCAAAAGCTTCACCCTTCCCGCGAGCGCCGCCGGCCAGTCCATTTCGCTCGAGTTCGACGGCGCCTATCGCAATTGCCTCGTCTGGCTCAACGGCATCACCATTGGCCGGAACGTCAGCGGTTACAGCAGTTGTTCCTATGACATAACCAATGCCGCGATTGTCGGCGGCACAAACGAGCTGGTCGTCCGCGACGATGCCAGCCGCTTCGAAGGCTGGTTTTACGAGGGCGGCGGCATCTATCGCCATGTTTGGCTGGTGACGACCAATCCGCTCCACGTGGCCCATTGGGGCACCTTTGTCACCAGCGCCGTCTCGGGATCCAATGCGACGCTGACCGTTCAGACCCAGGTCAATAATGACGGCGCCAATTCCACCCTTTGCAATCTTATCTCCTCCGTCACGGGCCCGAACGGCAACCTCGTCGCCACCGCCACCACCCAGAACATCACCGTGCTGGGAGGGAGCAACCAGACAGTAACTCAAACCATCGCCGTGGCCAATGCCAGCCTCTGGTCATTGTCTTCGCCCAACTTATATCACCTTGTCTCGACCGTAACTCAATCCGGCTCGACCACCGACACTTACAATACCACTTTCGGCATCCGCACCGTCACAATGAGTTCCACCCAGGGCCTCCTTCTCAACGGCCAGCGCGTCGAGGCCATCGGCGCATGCAATCACCAGGACTTCGCCGGCGTCGGCACCGCCCTGCCGGATCGGCTGCAATATGTCCGCATCGAGAAACTCAAGGCGCTCGGCTTCACCGCCATTCGCACCTCGCATAACTCGCCCACTCCCGCGCTGCTCGACGCCTGCGACCAATTGGGCATGCTGGTCCTGGACGAGAATCGCCGCATGGGCAGTGACAACGAGACCCTCGGCGAATTGCAACGCGGCATCACGCGCGACCGCAACCATCCTTGCATCTTCATGTGGTCGCTCGCCAATGAAGAGCCCACGCAGGGCAGCGGCAGCGGCGCCGCCATCATGCAGACCATGCAGAACCTCGTGCATTCGCTCGATTCCACCCGCCTCTGCACCGTCGCCATGAACGGAAGCTGGGGCACCGGGTTCTCCACCATCATCGATGTCCAGGGTTTCAATTACATGACCGTTGGCAGCGAGCCCGGTTACCACTCCTCGTTTCCCAATCAACCCTTGATCGCCACCGAGGATGGCAGCCAGACCGGTGACCGCGGCACTTACGTCACCACCAGCTCGAACATGAGCGCTTACGACGTTGGTCTCGATCAGCCCGGCTGGGGCCTGCCCGCGGAGCAGATGTGGCAATATTACAATCCACTTACCTATGTCGCCGGCTTCTTTGATTGGACCGGGTTTGATTACCGCGGCGAACCGACGCCGACAAGCTGGCCCACCATCAATTCGCACTTCGGCATCCTCGATACCTGCGGTTTTCCAAAGGACAACGCGTGGTACTTTCAGGCCAATTGGCTGCCCAACCCGGTCCTGCATATTCTCCCGCATTGGAATTGGGCCGGCATGCAGGGCCAGCCGATTTCTGTCTGGGCTTTTAGCAATTGTGACGCGGTTCAGTTGCTCCTCAACGGCACCAGCCAGGGCACTCAATCGGGAAACGTGCAAACCCACCTTCAATGGAGCGTCCCGTATGAGTCCGGCACACTCGAGGCAATCGGCTATGTCAAAGGCCAGCCTGTCATTACGGACACGGTTTGCACCTCCGGCACTCCGGCGGCCGTCCTGCTCCAGCCCGACCGTAGCTCCATCCTCTCGGACGGCATGGATGTCTCGCTGGTAACTGCCTCGGTGGTTGATTCCCAGGGCAACGTGGTGGCAACCGCAAGTAACTCGATAACCTTTACCGTAAACAGCGGAACCATTCTCGGCGTCGGCAACGGCAACCCGAACGATCACGAGGCCGATGTGCCGACTAACAACGTCGGCGTGCGCACCGCGTTCAGCGGACTTGCATTGGTGCTCGTGCAATCATCGACCACCGCCGGCGCCATCACGGTTACTGCGAGTTCCCCGGGATTGGCATCGGCAACGACGGTTCTCACCACCGCGGCCACGCTCCCTCCGCCCGCCGCGCCTTCGAACGTAACCGCCACGCCCGGCAATGCCGGTCAAACCATCCTAGGCTGGAACATGGTCCCCGGCGCCGTGAGCTATAACGTAAAACGCTCCACGAACAGCGCCGGACCTTACTCCACCATCGCCAACACCACCTTTGGTTATTACACCGATGCCACCCTCGCCAACGGCACGCCTTATTACTATGTCGTCACCGCGACCAACTCATACGGCGAAAGCACAAGCTCGGATCCCGCCACGGTCATTCCCGCCCAGCCGCCGCCAACCATCTCTGCTGTAAACAATCGCACCATCGGCGCAAACTCGAGCACCGGTCCGATCGCGCTCATGGTCAGCGGCTCCGGCACACTTACTGTAACTGGCAGTTCATCCGTCTCTTCGCTCATCCCGAACGCGAACATCACAATCACCCCCGCCACACCCTGGGGCGACGTCAATCTCGGCTCGGTCGCCACCTCGGGTTCCGCGATCCAGGGCGACGACTTCTGCCTCGATGCAAGCGGCTCCGATATCTGGAACACCGCGGATGCCGGCAATTTCGCCTATCAAACCACGCCCGTGACCGCCGGCACCACTACCATGACCGCCCGCGTCACCAGCGTTTCGGACGCCAACACCTGGTCAAAGGGTGGAGTCATGCTTCGTTCGGGCACCACCGCCGGCGCCGCCTACGCATACATGCTCGTCAGCGCGGAAAATGGCGTCGCATTCCAATACCGCTCTTCCGCCAACGGCAGCGCCGCGCAAACCGTCGAGGTCACCGGTCTTTACGCCCCCTACTGGGTCAGCATCGCGAAGACGGGCACCAACTTTGCCGCTTATTACGCCCCCGATAACAATGGCGCACCGGGAACATGGACCCAGGCCGGCTCGACCGTCGGCGTAAATCTCGGCTCCAGCTACCTCGAGGGCCTCGCTTCGACCGCTCATAATAATAACGGCGAGTTATGCGATTCCACTTACGATAACATCTCCGGCCCGGCGAATCCCGGCGGAAATTACATCGTCAACGTGACACCCGCGGCCAATGCCAGCGGCGCCGCCGTTGTCGCACTTACAGTAACCAATGGTACATCCAGCGAGACCACCTCGTTCAATCTTACCGTCAACGGCCCCGCCATATCCGCCATCGTCGATCAAAACATCGGCGTCGGCAGCACTGCCGGCCCCGTCGCCTTCACCATCGGCGATACCATCGGATCCGTCGGCTCTCTCACTGTCAGCGCCACTTCCTCCAATCCCGCCCTCGTTCCCGCATCGGGCATCTTCCTCGCCGGCGCCGGCTCGGGGCGCACCATCACCATTACTCCTGTCGCCAATCAGACCGGCTCCGCCGCCATCACTATCACGGTCACCGACGGCACTTTGACCGCCAGCGCCACATTCAATGTCAACGTCAGCGCCTCGCCCAGCCAAAGCTGGCGGCTCGAGTACTTCGGCACCGCCCAGGATAGCGGCAGCGCCGCCGATCTCGCAAACCCAGCCGGCGACGGCGTCCCGAACCTCATCAAGTACGCCCTCGGCATGAATCCGGATATCAACTCCCGCACCGGCCTGCCCGTCGTCTCGGACGGCTCCGGCGCGCTCGAAATCCAATTCAACCGCAACCTCGCCGCCACCGATGTCAGCTATTACATCCAGGCGTCGGACGACATGGAAAACTGGACCACCATCGCCTCGAGGACGGCGGGCGCATCCTCCTGGTCGATATCCGGCGCGACCGTCACCGACAACAACGGCGCCGTCACCGCCGTCGACAACACTCCCATCGGCGCCCAGCCCCACCGCTTCCTGCAATTGACCGTTTCCGGCCCCTAGCACGGCCATTTCCGTACCCGGAACGAATCCGTTTCAACAACATGAAAACCATCCAAAAACTGGGGCTTTGGATCGTCGCCATTCTGGTCAGCCTCGCCCTCTCGGGTTGCTTGAGCTTGCACTTCGGATAACCCCGCGCGGGGCCGTTCCACCGGGAAAATCTCACGGCCCGCAAAGGGATTGTCTATTCAAATTTCAACGTTCAAACTGCCGGGACGTATGAAAGGTCCCCCTATCCCCACCCAGGACGTTTCCTCACCCCAATCCCCGCAACCGCTCACCCGCCGCCAATGGCTTGGCCTCGCGTCGGTCGCATCGGTCGCCGTTGCCGCGCAGAGCGCCTCGGCGCAAACGTCACCGCCGCCCGCCGGCTCGCCTCCGCCGCTTCCGGTCAATCTCGCGTCGCCACCGCCGCACCTCACCCCAAACAACGGTACCCACGGCGCCCGCCATTACAACATCCGCGACTACGGCGCCAAAGGCGACGGCGTCACCCTCGACACCGCCGCCGTCCAGGCCGCCATCGACGCCTGCGCTGCCGATCAGGGCGGCACTGTCTTCGTGCCCGCCGGCAACTACGTCATCGGCAGCGTCGAGATGAAGAGCAACATCATCCTGCATCTCACAGCCGCCGGCAGACTGGTGGGCACCATCGATGGCAAGCAATATCACGCCGCCGAAGGCGTCCCGCTCCACGGCGACTCGACCCTCGAGGATGGCAACGTCGGCCTCATTTACGCCGTCAAGGCCGAAAACTTCATCATCGAGGGGCCCGGCATCATCGATGGCCAGGGCTCCGCGTTCCGCAGCCCAGCGCCCGGCGCCACGCCCACCGCGGGCATCAGCGGCAGCCAGCGCCCCTACCATCTGCTCCTTTATCAGTGCAAAAACTTCGCCGTTCGCAATATCCAGTTGATTCACAGCGCGTTTCATTCCATGCGCATCGTCCAATGCGAATTCGGCTGGTTCACCGGCATCCTCGTCAACAGCCGCGTGATTCATAACAACGACGGCTTCCACTTTATTAGTTGCCATCATATCCACGTCAGCGATTGCACCATCATCTGCCAGGATGACGCCTGCGCCCTCTTCGGCAGTTGCCAATGGGTTACAGTTACTAATTGCACCTTCTCCACGCGATGGTCCATCTTCCGATTCGGCGGCGGCATCGCACAAAACATCACCGTATCCAATTGCCTCATCTACGAGACTTACGGCTGTCCCATCAAGATGTCCTGCAGCCCAAATTCGCGCTTCGAGAACATCGCTTTCTCCAACCTCGTGATGAACGGCGTGACCGGTCCCATCTCGATTAGTTTGTCCCAGCATCACCGCCGTTCCGGCGCCGGCGCATCGCCCGCGCCCGGCGCTTCCGCGTCGCTCTCGGCATCGCCTGTCGCCACACCATCGGCAGTCGCCGTGGCATCGCCCGCGCCCACACCGGAAGAAGCTGCGCCCGCCGCCAACATTCCCGGCGTCGTCCGCAACATCTCCTTCGACGGCATCCACGCAGTGGTAGTCAAGCCGCAGCCGCTGCCCGACTCCTTCCCCGCGAATCCCTATCGCGCCGCCGAAACTCTATCCTGCCTCGTCCTCAACGCGGTCGATGGAGGCTTCCTCGAAGACATCAGCTTCAATGACCTGCATATCATCTATCCCGGCGGCGGCACCGTCGCTCAGGGCAACCAGACCGTCCCGCAAGTCGCCGGCGAATATTTTGAAATCGGCATCCCGCCCGCCTACGGCATCTACGCCCGAAACGTCAAAGGTCTCACGCTCTCCAATGTCCGCATCGAAATGGCCGCGCCCGATCTCCGTCCCGCCGTCATCTTCGATCACGTCAGCGACGCCGCCCTCAACGGCTTCGCCGCACAGGGCGCCCCCGGCGCCGATTCGCTCATGCGCTTCATCGATTCTACCGATGTGCTCATGACCGCCACGCGCGTCCTCACGCATTCCAACGTCTTTCTCCGCGTCGAAGGCGCGGACACAAAGAACGTCATCGTCGATGGCGGCGACTTATCAAAGGCTTCCACGCCGCTCTCCATTGGAGACGGCGCAAGGAAGGCTAACGTCAACCTGCGGGCCTGAGTTACCAGGGAGCACTTATGGACGATTCTACTCCGCAACAGCTTTCCCGCCGCCAATGGCTCGGCCTGGTTTCCAGCGCCTCAGCCGTCCTCGCCGCCGCGGATGTCGCCGCGCAGTCGCCGGCCGCTTCACCCTCTCCGGCCAAACCGAAAGACGATCTCGGCTCGCGCATTTACAACGTATGCGACTACGGCGCAAAGGGCGACGGCACGACGCCCGACACCGCTGCCTTGCAGGCCGCCATCGACGCGTGCCACACGGACCAGGGCGGCATTGTCCTCGTCCCCGCCGGCGTCTTTGTGACCGGCACCGTCGAGTTGAAGAGCAACGTGACCCTGCGCATCGCCCCCGGGGGCAAGTTACTCGGCAGCCTCGACGGTACCCAGTATCATCCCGCCGACGCCATCCCATTGAGCGGCGATACCACCCTCGTCGATGGCAACGTCGCCCTCATCTTCGCGGTCCGGGCCGATAACATCGGCGTCGAGGGTCCCGGTACCATCGATGGCCAGGGCGCCGCCTTCCGCAGGCAACCCGGCTACACCACGCCGGCGGGCATCAGCGGGCACCATCGCCCCTACCACATGCTCTTCTATCAGTGCACCAACATCCGCGTGCACAATATCTTTCTCCAGCACTGCGCGTATCATTCCATCCGCGCCGCCCAATGCCGTTTCGCCTGGTTCACCGCCATCCATATCTTCAGCCGTGTTACGGGCAATAACGACGGGTTTCACTTCATTAGTTGCGAGCATGTCCATCTCAGCGACACCACCGTCCTCTGCGAGGACGACGCCTGCGCCATGTTCGGCAGTTGCAAATGGATCACCATTGATAACTGCGTCTTCTCGACCCGCTGGTCCGTCTTCCGTTTTGGCGGCGGCACCGTGGATAATATTGCGGTCTCGAACTGCGTCATTTTCGAGACTTACGGCTGCCCCATCAAGATGCACGGCGAGCCCGGCTCGTTCTTCTCGAACGTCTCATTCTCCAACCTCGTCATGACCGATGTGACCGGCCCCATCTCCATCGACCTCGGCGATTTCCAGCGCCCGCCGGGCACCCCGGCCGAATTCGTCCGCAACATATCCTTCAACGGCATCCACGCCGTCGTCTCGCCGCCGGCGCAACTCCCCGATTGTTACCCGCTGGTAAGTCATAACCCTGCCGAGATACTGGCTTGCATCAGGCTCAACGCCTTGGGCAACGCCTATATGGAGAACATCAGCTTCAACGATGTTCATATCACCTATCCCGGCGGCGGCACCGCCGACCAGGGCGCCAACCGCAATCTCCCCGAAAAGATCGGTGAATACTATGCCACCGGCGTCCCGCCCGCTTATGGGATTTGGGCGCGCAACGTAAAAGGCCTGACCATGCAGGATATCCGCTTCGAGGTCAAAAGCCCCGATCAGCGCCCCGCCGTCGTCTTCGACCACGTCATCGACTGCGGAATCAACGGCATCAGCGCCCAGGGCGATCCCGGCGCCGAATCGCTGATGCGTTTCATGGAATCCCAGGACATCCTCGTCACCGCCCCGCGCGTTCTGACTCCCGCCCCGGCCTTTCTCCGCGTCGAAGGCCCCACTACCACCAACCTCATCGTCGAAAAAGGCGACCTGACGAAGGCTACGACGCCCCTGACTTTCTCCGACGACGTAAAAAAGGAAAACGTAACTCTCCGAAGCTAGAGCAGTTTCGAGTCAATCTGACGTTGGAAGCGCCTCCCCGCATGGGCCAACGGCCCATGGCTACAAGGCTGGCTCGCAAATCGGTGCGTCAGATTAAACAAAAATTGCTCTAGAGTCTTCCAAGTTGAAGCGTATCCGCTGGCGCCTAACCCGCGCGCCAGCGTGTACTTGCACTTACCCCTACACATTCACCTGAACCCGCCGTTTCCTCCCGGAATCCACGGCCCCACTATTCCCTCCGAAGCCAGGGCGTTTCAAGTCGAAGCGCAGCCGCTTGAAGAGTCCCCGTAGGGGACGACAGATAATAGGCAGGGGTTTTAACCCCTGCATCCACGCCCCGGAGCTGCAAAGTCCCGTAGGGACGACAGAGTCTACACCATTCCCAAACCGCGCCAACGGATCCGCCCCAGCGAGTCATTGATTATTCAAAGAACGCCGCCGTCTTCCACATAGGTCCCATTAGTCCCATAGGACCCATTGGTCCCATCCCCGCAGCCTCTCACGCAGACGCCATTCCACCCGCAACCGACGCATCCGGCCGCGGACGAACCCCCGTCAACAAACCAATAACCCACTCCGTCCGCCTCCAGAACTCCATCTTATCCAGCACCGGATTCGTATAATTCGTAAGCACGCAATAAGCCCGATTCTTCGGATCCGTGTGATGCACCGCATGATGGCCCGGTGTCTGCAGGATGCGCAGCCGGTGCAGCCAGGTAATGACGCGGCCATTCTCCTCCGGGCTGCGGTGCGCCCAGCAATGGAACTCATTGCACAGCCCGCCCAGCACGCAAAAAAGGCAAAGCTCCCACGTAACACCCCAAATTCGCGCAAGGCCCAGAAAAATCACCAAACTCAGCGCGATCGTCACCGTATTTCGCCGCCAAAACGGGCTCTTGACGAAATCCCGCGGCTGCCGGTGGTGGATCAGGTTCGGAATGACCACCAGCTTCCCGATAATCGGCGTCTCCGCCGTGCCGTACGAATCCTCGATCCAATGGAAAACGCCCGAGAAAAAATCGACAAGGATCACAATCCCCGCGGCCTTCGCCGCGATGACAATAATTCCAGTCAGAAGCGCCATCCGCGGCAGAGTGCTGGGAAACCAGCATCACGTCAACCGCATATTCCCGCCTTCATCCCACCGCCGGAAACACTCCAAAAATCCCGTCGCAAAATCCTCCGGGCGTCGCTCGATCCATTCCCGCACGATTTTTACCGGAAAAAACGCCCCTGTCTCTATCTCCGCCGGCGGCAGCCGGAAAGGCCCTTCATGCTCCGCGCGGAAGAGATGAACGAACTCCCACCCCGTCATCGGTCCCGCCTCGATCTCTCCCAGCAGCTCCACCCGCCCCACCTCAACCCCCAGCTCCTCCCCCACTTCCCGCAGCGCCGTCTCCTCGTAATCATCCCCCGCGTTCAAATGCCCCGCCGCGCTCGAATCCCATCGCGACGGATGCGCATCCTTCCAGCGCGACCGTTTCTGCAAAAACAACTCGCCCGCCTTGTTGAACACGAAAATGTGCACCGCCCGGTGCCGCAAATGATTCGTGTGCACCTCGTGCCGCGACGCCTGTCGCACCACCCGGTTCTGCTCATCCACCACGTCAAACATTTCCCCGTGCACATCCTGCGCCGCGCCCCCGTCGCACTGCCCCGCCAGCGCCATCCATTGCTCCAGGCTCAGTTCCTCCGCGCGCGCCCGCTCGCTTACCCCCAATGCACGCGCCGCTGCCGGCCAGTCCGGCACCGCCTCGCCCAGCATCTTCCCAAGTTGCTTGCGCCGCTGCGAAAATCCGCGTTTCACCAGTTCCGCGAATCGCCCCGCGTCGCACTCCGCCGGCGCCCCCGCGCTCCGCGGCGTCAGCAGCACCGCCGCCGATTCCACCTTCGGCCGCGGCATGAACACCGATGCCGGGATCGTCCGCAGGTACTTCACCTCCCAGCGCCGCTGCACCATCAGCGTCAGCGCCCCGTAATCCTTCGTCCCCGGCCCCGCGGCCAGCCGCGCCGCGAATTCCCGCTGGATGGTCAGCACCATGCGCGAGAACGGGCTCGGGTCGCCTCCGTACTGGAAAAGGATCGGGCTCGTGACGTAATACGGCAGGTTCCCCAGCAGCTTCGCCGGCATCAGCGGAAAAACCGCGCGCGCATCGTAATCGAGCGCATCCGCGTGCAGCACCGTCACCCGCGCGTCGTCCGCGAACTGCCGCTCGAGCCTCCCCGCCAGCCGCCCATCCTTCTCGATCGCCGTCAGCGACCTGCACCCTGCCGCCGCGAATTCCGTCAGCGCCCCCAGCCCGGGTCCGATCTCCACCACGTGATCCTCCGGCGAAATCTCCAGTTGCTCGACGATCCGGCGCGCCAGGTTCCGGTCCGCGAGAAAATTTTGCCCCAGGCTCTTGCTGGGATGCAGGCTCAATTCCTCGAGCGCCGCGCGAATATCCGAGAGCTTCACTTTTCCGGGGGATTCGTCGTCGGTTTCGAAGGCCAGCGCTTGCGGAAAAGCGACCTCACCTGCGGCAGCGGCGTTCCGTCGATGAAATAAGCCGTCGCTGCCCGGCCCAGCGCATACGTCGCGCCGCCCGCCACCGCGCCGGAGATCGCGCTGCCAAATCCCGGCAACAGCTTGATCGCCGCGCGCGCCGTCTCGCGAAATAGCAGCCCGGCCCCGATGTTCATCCCCAGCGCCCCCACGAATTCCCCGATCGCCTTCCTGCTCACCGCCCGTCCGCTCACGTGCATGATGCACGCCACCATCAGCACCTGCACCGTCGTCAGGATCGGAAAATCCGCCAGCGGTATCGGCTCGACACCCACCGTCGTGCACACCGCGCTGCACGTCGTCACGATTTTCCTCGCCGCCGCAAGCTTCGGTCCCTTCTCAGTCGATTTTCGCGCCTCCTCCAGCTCCCCCTCGATCAATTCCCGCAGCGTCTTCACATGCCCCTGGATCGGCCCGCGCAGGCTCTTCGGCAGCTTGCCCGCCAGCGTTTCTATGATCTGCGGCAGCTTCACGCGTTCGCGCCCCGCCTCACATTCCCGTGCTGTAGACGTCCTTCTTCTTCGGCTTCTTCTTGCCGCCCAGCACAGGGTAATGCTTGAGGATCAATTTCATCTCGTCAACCGTGATCCCGTTGGGAATCGACACCACCCCGTTGGTCACCCGCTGGTCGATCAGCACGTCCGCCACCTGCCGGTCGTTGATCGTCTCGATCAGCAGCGTCCCCTTTTTCTCCACCGACAGCCCGTCCAGCATCACCGCCCCGTGTTCGTCCAGCTTGAACCCGCAGCCCCCGGACCCGTCCGCCACGGGGAATGGGTAGACGGCCGCGATGTCCTTCTCCGCAATTCTCGGCACCGCCTCGATGTACGACTGCTCGCCGTTCAGCAGCGTGATCGGCTGGTTGAACGCCGCCGTATCTCCCTGGTTGGTTTGGACATAAAAGCGGACCGTCAGGGGAAGTTTGCTCCTGCCCATGCCCAGGCAGCACAGCCCCAGCACCAGGATGATTGCAAAGCGGTAGCGCATGCCCCCCACTCTCCCGGCAACCGAATGCGTTTGCAACATGCGAAATGCTTGTTTAAGAGGCTCCCATGAAGCTGAGAGCCGCCGCGGCATTCCTGATCCCGCTTTTGTTCGCACTTTCCGTCCATGCCTCCTCCGATGCGCAGGCCACGCCCACGCCCGGCCTGCTGGACAAGACCCTTTTCTTCCTCCACATCAAGCACCCGCCCAGGCCCCCGGATACCGCCGACCTTCACAACGGCATGGAGCTGAAGCTCGACCTTTCTCCCAGCCCCATCGTTCTCTCCCAGGACCGCGAGCTCAAAGTCGTCGTCGATCTTTCAGACCAGACGAAAAAATTCATCCACCTCGATTTTCCCACCACTCAGCGCATCGAGATTCTGGTCATCGATTCCTCCGGCAAGACCGTGACCACCTGGTCCGAGGATCAATCCTTCACCAACGATCCCGCCACCATCACCATCAACCCCGGCGAGCGCATCGAGTACACCGAATCCGTCGCCACTCGGGACATGGTCCCCGGCCAGCCCTGCATCATCCAGGTTTCCTTCCCCAGCTACCCAGACCTCAAGATTGAGCAGCGGGTGGTTCCTCAGAAATAGCGTGGATCAGGGCCATTTGAAGTTGAAGTGTATCCGCTGGCGCCTCACCCGCGCGCCAGCGTGTACATGCACTTACTCATTAACTTTCACATGAACCCGCCGTCGCCTCCCGCAATCCACGGCCACAGAATTTCTTAAACTTCTCCAACCGGCGCTTCTCCCGTCGGCGTTTCTCCCGCCGGCTCCTCCGGCGCCGTTTCCGCCACCGGCCCTGAATCAGCCTCCGCCTCGGCAACCGCCGCGGGCTCCTCCTCTTTTTCCGCAGCCCGCGCTTCCGCCGCCTTTTCCTTCGGCTCTTCCGCCGGTTTTGCCGGCGCCACCGGCAACTCCAGCCGCCCGTCGGAAAACTCGATCACGTGCCCCGTCTCGATCAGCCAGCGCAGGTCCGTCGCCAGCGTGGTCTTGCGCGCCTGGTCCACTGCGCTCTCGTCCGTGCCCAGGATCGCCGCCGCCAGCGTCGCCCGGTTGCAATTCTGTTTCTCACGGATCACATGCAGGATTTCCGCCACCGATGGCGACAGGTTCCCATCCTCCATCGGAACCGGCCGGATCAGCGAGACAAACTGCATCCGCTTCCGGTGTTTGAACACATGCAGCCCTGCCCGCGAAAACTGCTGCCGCAACTGGTGCATCATCTGGCCGGGGAATCCCCGCTCCTGCTCCCACCCCTGCCGCACAGCCGCCGCGATGCCACGGTCCGGCAGCGACCGGCTCGCCGTCCCGGTCAGGTGAAACGTCGATCCCGTCCTGGCCAGCCCGGGCAAATAATTCTCGCGAAAATGCTGCTCGACCTCGCTCAGCGAATGGAACACCGGCCCCTCATACACCGGTCCCGCAAGCGCCTCCGGCGCCTCCGCCGCCGGCTCTTCTTGAGCACCTTCAGCCCCGCCTTCCGCCGCTTCCGTCACCTCTACCGCCGCGGGCGTGCTCTCCGTTGGCGCTTCCACCGCCGGCTCAGCATCCGCCCCCGGCGCGGCCTCCTCCTTCTTCTCCACCGCCGGCACAGGCTCCTTCTCCACGGGCGTTTCCACCGGCTTCAGCCGGAAAACCGTCACCTGGCTGAGCTGTTGCTTCCATTGCTCCACCAGCGCCGGATCGCTCACCACCTCGATCTCCCGCAGAAAATCCGGAAAGGGCATCCGCCGGCTGAACCGCTCCTCGTACAGCCGCCGCAGCGCCGGCTGGTACCCATGGTAATTCGTCGGCCCCAGCAGCATCCCGTTGGCCCGGCACCGCGCCACATTGCTGAAATTCCCCTTCGGCGCCTCCCGCTGCTCGACCGCCTCCACATAGTAATTTCGCCGCAAAATCGAAAACGCCGCCCGCTCCGCCGTTGCCCGGTCCATTGCCACCGGCCCGTCATCTCCCACCTGGTGCAGCGGCTCCTCCACCGTCTTCGCCGTGATTCTCAACCGGTGCCGTTCCGGGCGCGCCAGGAACATCCGCGCCAGCTCGAAAAGCGAATACGCCCGGTGCGTCGACTTGATTTGCCGGGCAATGCTCACCGCGCAGCCTTCATCCGGAAAAAACTCGACCGTCACATTCGCCGGCTGCACCGCCGGCCCCTGCTCCCGCTGCTCCCGGCCATGAGGCCCCTCATGCCCGCCTTCCTGCCGCGGCCGCCCATCGGGCTTGCCCCGGCGCTCGTCCCGCGGCCCCCCCGGCCCCCCCGGCCGTTTCCCCTGGTCCCTGCGCCCCTGCGGTCCCGCCGGTCCACTGCGTCCCTCCCGCCGTGCCCCGTCCCGCGGGCCGCCCGGCCTTCCCCGCCGCTCCCCGCCCCCGCTCCGGCCCCGTCCTCCCCAGTCGTCGCCCCGCCCACGCCCACGCCGTTCCTCCTGCACGCCCTCATAGTCCGCGTACGGATTCTTCGCCGGCGGCTCCTTCAGCCAATCGGGCATCAGTTTCAGGTCAAAGTCCGCGGGCAGTTCAGGCATGGCGTAGGGAATAAACCCAATCGGCAAAAATGTCCATCGGTGCGGGGCGCCGCCGGGCGATTTTACCCATGCGAAATATTTGTTGCCAAAGCCGGGGACGCCACCTAAAGCGGTAGCCCACAACCAACAACCCTGGAGATAAGATTTTATATGGCTGACAAAAGCATTGAAGAAAGAGTCAAGGACATCATCGTCGAGCAGCTTGGTGTCAATCCGGAGCAGGTCACGCCCACGGCCTCGTTCATCGAGGACCTCGGTGCCGACTCTCTCGACACTGTCGAATTGGTCATGGCTTTCGAGGAGGAGTTCTCCGTCGAAGTCCCTGATGAGGACGCCGAAAAACTTCAGACCGTCGGCGACGTCATCAAGTACATCGAGGACAAGACGGCCAAGTAGCCGTCCGCCACCCCTTCGGTCCGTATCGACACAGCCCCGGGCCATCCGCCCGCCGGGCTTCGCGCGCCGTCGCCCCGGGCACAGCCGCATTGTGGAAAAAAACCGGAAACTCCCCCGGAGTTGCCAAACCCTCCCGCTCCGCCCCATTCTTTCCGGCTCCCATGGCTCAAAACCGCATTGACGAAAAATTCGCCGCCTTGCGCGCCCGGGGGCAGAAGGCCTTCATCGCCTACATCTGTGCCGGCGACCCCACCTTCGACGCAACACGCGCCCTCGCCTTGAAGCTGGAAGACGCCGGCGTCGATATCCTCGAACTCAGCATCCCATTCTCCGATCCCCTGGCCGATGGCATCGTCAACCAGCTCGCCTCCCAGCGCGCCCTCGATGCCGGCGCCACCCCTTACGGCGTCCTCGAGTGCGTCCGCCAGATTCGCCGCGACTCCCAAATCCCCATCGTCCTTTACACCTACATCAACCCGCTCCTCGTCCTCGGCTTCGAGCGCTTCCACCGCGATGCCGAGGACGCCGGCGTCGATGGCCTCCTCATTCTCGATCTCCCGCCCGACGAAGACGCCCCGGAGCTCGCCCCCGTCGGCGGCATGCGCCGCATCCGCCTCATCGCCCCCACCACTCCGGATGACCGCATCGCCCGCATCACCGCCAACGCCGACGGCTTCATCTACTACGTCTCGCGCGAAGGCGTCACCGGCGAACAGGCCACCGTCGCCGATACCATAGCCGCCCGCGTCGAGGCCATCCGGCGCACGACGTCGCTCCCCGTCGCCGTCGGTTTCGGCGTCTCGAATCCCGACCAGGCTCGCCACGTCGCCCAACTCGCCGACGGCGTCATCGTCGGCAGCGCCATCGTCAAGCGCGTCGCCCAATACGCCGCCGACCCCGCCATGCCGGACCTAGTCGCCGCCTTCGTCCGCCCCCTCGCCGCCGCCGTAAAGCAGTAACGCAAGCAAGCAAGCGCAAAGCCCGCCAAATCTTTCGAATTTCGAATTTCGAATTTTGTCCGCGCGGCAAGCAGGGGCAATTACGGGCGCCGAACCACCTCGCCGCCTCTCCCCGCCCCCCTACATCTCCCGCCTCCGGGGGCTCGGCGACGGATACTTCTTCGTCGTCGGCCACACCAGCCGCCACGGCTGGCGCTTCAGCGTATCGGTCGCCTGCTGCAGGTTCAACGTGATCGCATCCACCCTTGGCTTCACCGAATCGATGAGGTTGTTCAGGTTCGCCGTCGTATCCTGCAGGTTCGCCAGCGTCTGCTCGATCTGCCCCTTCTCAAGCACCTCCCTCGTCAATTCGTCCGCGTTCGCCAGCGTACGGTTCAAGTGCCCGTTGCTCCCCGTCAGCACCTCGATGTTCAACAGCGAATTCTGCAGCGCATTCCCCTTCGCCGATATATCCACCAGGTTGTCCCCGAATTTCTTGAACTGCACCACCGCCTGGTCCACGTCCGAGCCCGGCGCCGTCAATTTCTGCAGGTTGACCGCCGTGTCGCTCAACTGCTGCATCGTTTTCTGCGCCTGCTCGGCCACCGGCGTCACCGTGTCCTTGATCACCTGCACCGCGTCCGCTATCGCCGCCGTGAAATCCTTCTCCCGTATCCCCACGAAATACGAATTATTCGGCGCCAGCCCCGAGTTTTCGTCCCCGTTGGTGAAATCGATCACCGGCGCCCCCAGCAGGTTCGTTTGCAGCATATGCACCTGCACCTTGTTGAAAATCTGCGCCGAACTGTTCACCTCCACCTGCACCAGCGCCTCGTCGTTTTCGTACCCCTTCGGACGTTCCGCCAGCGGCACCGGCGACACCAGGTTGGTCACCTGCCCGATTTTGCGCCCCGCCAGGTACACCGGCGCCCCCGGGTTCAGCCCCTCCGCATTGTCGAAATAAATGCGGAAAGTATGTTCACTCCTGAATACGCCTGGCGCATTGAGCGCCAGCAGCACCCCGGTCAGGATGCCCAGGCTCACCAGCACCAGGAGACCGGTGCGCACTTCTTCGCGGCGGATTTGCATAATTTTGTTTCGTTGAGTTTTACTCGCTGCTTGGTGTTGTCTGCGTCTCGATCGGCCCTTCGGTTCGCCCTTCCACAAATTGCGACACCACTGGGTCATCGGAATGCCGGAATCGCTCCGGCCTGTCTTCCTCGATGATCTCCCCATGGTACAGCATCGCCATCCGCGTGGCGATCCGGAACGCGCTGTCCATTTCGTGCGTGACGATGATCGACGTCGCCTTCGTCTTTTCCGTCAGGGAAATGATCAGCTCGTCGATCACCGATGACACCACCGGGTCCAGCCCCGCCGATGGCTCGTCAAACAGGATCAACTCCGGGTTCATCACCAGCGCACGCGCCAGGCCCACACGCTTTCTCATCCCGCCGGACAACTCGCTCGGCATGTAACTCTTCGTATCCTCCATTCCCACCAGCGACAGCTTTTCATTCACTATTTCGTCGATCTCCTTCTCCGGCGTATCGGTCAATTCCTCCAGCGGCAGCGCCAGGTTGTCCCGCACGTTCAGAGACGATATCAGCGCCGAGTACTGGTACACCATCCCGATCCCCCGCCGCATCTTGTTCAACTCAGGGCGCGTCATCCGCGTCACCTCCTCCCCCTTGAATTTCACGCTCCCGGAGGTCGGATGCAGGATCCCCAGGATCAACCTCAGCGTCGTGCTCTTCCCCCCGCCGCTCTGGCCCATGATCACCAGCCGCTCCTGCGGCGCCACCTTCAGGCTCAGGTTCTTGAGAATCGTCCTCTTGCCAAACGCCAGGTGCACATGCGTCATCTCCACCACCGGCGTCGTCGCCCCCGGCGGCTGCCTGCTCTCTGGTTTCGCCCCGTCAGCCATAGAGCGCCACCAGCACAATGTTTGCCAGCGTATCGAACGCGATCACCGTCGTGATCGCCGTCACCACGCTCGATGTCGTCGCATCTCCCACCCCTGCCGCCCCGCCCCTCACCGTCAGCCCCTTGTAACACGACACCAGGCAGATGATCAGCCCAAACATCAGGCTCTTGACGATCCCGGCGATGATGTCCCGGTTCTGGATCGAATCATTCACCAGTTGCATATAATACTGCGGCGAAATATCCAGTTGCCACTTCGACACGATCAATCCCCCGATCAGCGCCGCGATGTTCGATACCACCACCAGGCACGGCGTCAGCACCACCACCGCCAGCAGCCGCGGCGATACCAAAAACCTCAGCGGCCCTATCCCCATCGCCTCGATCGCCTCCACCTCCTCCGCCACCGTCATCGTCCCCAGTTCCGCCGTGTACGCCGCCCCTATTCGCGCCGCCAGCATGATCCCCGTCAGCAGCGGCCCCAGCTCCCGCGTAAAACCCACCGTCACCAGCCCAGGCACCAGGCTCTCCGTCCCAAACGTCCGCAACTGGTATCCCGTCAGCAGCGCCATCGTCAGCCCCAGGAAAAACGACACCAGCGACACCAGCGGCATCGACCCCACCCCCGCCCGGTCCGTCTCATGGAAAAACACCGATAGCCGGAACGGCGGCCGCCCCCTCGCGATATGCTCCACCGTTTCCTGGACCGTATTGATCAGCAGCCACAGGATGCTGCTCAGTTGCTCCAGGAAGTGCTTTACGGGTGGAATACGGTCAAGAAGCGTCACGGGTCGCGATTTGCAATCCGCCCAGAGTACCCATTTGCCTCTGCGCGTCTAGGGCGTTTCAAGCCGGAGCATATCCTCCGGCGCCCCACCCGCGCGCCAGCGTGTACTCGCACTTACACATTCACTTTCACATGAACCCGCCGTCGCCTCCCCGAATCCACCGCTTCAGATTTCGAATTTCGAATTTTCCACCGTCCCGCCCCCGATCAACCGATCCAGGCCGCCGCCTCACCTCATCTTGTCATATCCCCCCACCGGTTCCACCGGCATCCCCGACCCGCCATTGAACTCCTGGTGCATCGCCTGCCCCCCCGCGTACGCGATCCACGTCACCAGCACGAACACGAAAACCGAGTAAACCAGCGTCACGCAATTCAGCGCCAGCGCGCTCTTCGGCCATTTCCACGGCACAACCAGCGCCGCCAGGCTCAGCGCCATCAGCACGTAAAACGCCGGCATCGCCCGGTGCGCCCGTTGCGCATGCGCGTCGATCCACGCATCGTTCAGGTCCGTCGGCATCTTCGCCTCCACCGTGTCATAACCCGCCTCCCCGTAATGCGCCACCGGGATCGTCGACACCGCGCTCATGAAAATAAGCATCAGCCCCGTAATCTGCGCCGGCCGGCTCCTGAGAATCATCGCGATCACCAGCGCCGGCATCCCAAACACCAGCCCGTAAATCGGGATCGGGTTCAGCAGCACGTGCACATATTCCGGCTGATGGAGATGAACCAGGATCGATTGCCAAAAAGAGGGTGACGACATGGGAAGTAATTAAAATCCGAAATTCGAAATTCGAAACTCGAAAAACGGGAACGTCGTGCGTTGCCCTCAAAACCAGGCGCGCTGCAAGCACTTTCGCCTCGATCTGTCGCGCCAGCGACCGCACGGGGGGATCCCGTCCCCTGAGTGGGGCGCCGCGGGGTGAAACCCCGCCTTCAAAAAAACAGGCGTGGCGGCCCAAAAAACCCCTGCCCGCCTCACTTTTCGCGAGCCTGTCGAGCGGATATGGGCGGGGCATCGAACCGGCGCCTCAAAATGATTCCGCACCGCACTGCCAAACAGCCCCCGTGCCCGCATCGAAAAAGAAGCGCATTTCGATGCCCATACTCCTTCTCCGCGTCGGGATCCTGAGAGAAAAGCGCCAAGCCCTGACATGGTACGGCGTACAATTGGAGTCCCCGAAGGGGACGACATACAATAGCCCGGCGCTTTAGAGCAATTTCTATTTAATCTGACGCACCGACTTGCGAGCCAGCCTTGTAGCCATGAGCCGTTGGGCCATGCGGGGAGGCCCTTCCAACGTCAGATTGACTCGAAACTGCTCTAACGTGATACGGCGTACAATTGGAGTCCCCGAAGGGGACGACATACAATAGCCCGGCGCTTTAGCGCCGGGAACCCGCGACAAAAAGCGCCAAGCCCTGACGTGGTACGGCGTACAATTGGAGTCCCCGAAGGGGACGACATACAAAGCCCGGCGCTTTGGCGCCGGGAACCCGCGACAAAAAGCGCCAAGCCCTGACATGGTACTCGTACAATTGGAGTCCCCGAAGGGGACGACATACAATAGCCCGGCGCTTTAGCGCCGGGAACCCGCGACAAAAAGCGCCAAGCCCTGACATGGTACGGCGTACAATTGGAGTCCCCGAAGGGGACGACATACAATAGCCCGGCGCTTTAGCGCCGGGAACCCGCGACAAAAAGCGCCAAGCCCTGACATGGTACGGCGTACAATTGGAGTCCCCGAAGGGGACGACATACAATAGCCCGGCGCTTTAGCGCCGGGAACCCGCGACAAAAAGCGCCAAGCCCCGGAGGGGCGGCAGAGGCCATCGGTTTTATTGAACCCCACCCGCCCCCCAAGCGTCCCATCATTTCGAACTTCGAATTTCGTCCCGCCGCTGTGGCCGGATCAAATCCTCACCCCTCCCTGCAAGCAATACTCAGAATCAAATCATACTCCTCTTCCGTCAGCGGCATCACCGACAGCCGCGAATTCCTCAAAAGCAATATCTCCTCCAGGTCCGCCGTCTTCTTGATTTGCTCCAGCGTCACCGGCGCCCGTAGCGGCTTCACCGGCTTCAGGTCCACGGAAACCCAGTCCCCCTCGTTCGCCGTCGGGTCCGGGTACGCCGGCCGCGTCACCGCCGCCACCCCCACGATCTCCTTCCCCGTCCCGCTGTGGTAATACAGCACCCGGTCTCCCTTTCGCATCGCCTTCAGGTTATTGCGCGCCTGGTAATTCCTCACCCCGGTCCAGGCCGTCCCGCCATCCTTCACAAACCGGTCCCAAGAATAGGATCCCGGCTCTTGTTTCACCAGCCAGTGGTTGGGAGTAGCCACGCCCCCTAATGAGCAGAAACTCTCCATGCCTCGCAAGTCAAATTGCCCGTCCGGCCTTCGACCCCGCCTTGTCCCGGCGTAGCCCTCCGCGAAGCCGGGAAGCCAAATTGGGTTCCCCGCCTCCAAAAAAACAGGCACGGCGCCCCCGAAAAAAATCCCCTGCCCGCCTCACTTCCGCGAGCCCGTCGAGCGGATGTGGGCGGGGCCCGTAAAAAATGATTCCGCGCCCCGTTACCAAACAGCCGCCGTGCCAGCATCGAAAAGCGAAGCGCATTTCGATGCCCATATCCCTCCGCCCCCGGGCCAAAACCCGAAAAAGTAAAGTCAAAGCATTTTAAATGACTCTGTAGCCGTCGATTCAGAAGCGCCGAAAAGTAAGTGCAACATTCATAAGTCCCATTAGTCCCATGGGCCCCATGCGTCCCATCCACCCAAAACCCATCGCCTCTCTGGCTGGAATGTCACTTTTCCCGTGGATTGGCGATTCGGTCGCCCATCTCTGGCGTTTCTCCGGCTGACGCGGGACAATGATGTATTGCCGCAGCCGCCGGCCGGCCCGGTTCTTCAAACCAGATCCCGCTGCTCTCCCTTCTGCAATCCGCAATCCGAAATCCGAAATCCGCAATCCGAAACCCCCGGGTTATGGCTTGTAAGTCATCCTCGGCTTGGTCGGGAACACCGGCACGCGGAGCCCCTCCGACTCGGCAAGTCTTTTCTGGTTTGCATCGAACGTCAGAAACTCCGTGGCCCCGAGTTTAAGGGCCGCGGCGACGTGCAGGATGTCAAACCCTCGGTGCCCGCCGCCTGTGGTATGAATCGCTGAGAGCCGTATCGCCTCGTCCACCACGTCGGCAAGGTTGCAGGTCTCCACGATCAATCGTTCTTGCGCAAGCGCGGCCTCAAACATTGCCCAGTATTCCGCGGCCCTCCCGGGCTTCAGAACGCCGCGGAATTCGGCAAATCGCAGCGCGTTGCCAAATTCATAGTGTGTCAAGGCGCTGAGAATAATCGGGCTCGTACAGCGCGCGATCCACGCCAGGGCGTGCGGGCTGTGCACGTCGTTTCCATAGAGGGAGAAAAGGAAGCTGGTATCGCTGAAAATCACCACTTCCCGCCCGCGTTCGCTATCAACGCCTTCGATTGCGCGGCGCTCAAGACCCGATCCTTGCTTCGATTTCGCCGGACCTCCGGGGCCTCAGCCCAATTGACCGCCCGTGCGCTCCGCGCTGATTCCGGGCTTAGCCGCGCGATGACGACTCCCCGCTGCGTAATCAGGATTTCCTCCCCCGCGCTAATCCAGCGCAGCAGGCTCGTGTAACGATTCCTCAAATCTCGAACCGTGGCGGTTTTCATGTAGCACAAAAATGGAGCCAGACGGTCCTCAAGTCAAGAGCTTTGCACCCAGTTGTTACAACCCTGCCCCCTTTGATCTGGCGCACCAATCCAAAGGGCCGGCGGCCCGCCTCATGCCAGCCTGGGCCGGAGTGATCCCGCGCAGCGGGTGAACGCAGGCCCAGGTCACCATCGCCAAAACGCCAAGCGCCAACGGCGCGGGTCAATCGCGGGTCTCTGCTTTCGTTCGCGGTTTGGCGCCCGCCCGCCTCGCTGCGCGAAGCGTTGCGGGCAGGTCCCTGCCTGAGTCATCTTTGTCAGCGCCATATGGATCAGGCGCACTCTATGCGGGTCACATTGGCATGAACCCGAAGGGTTCAAAGATCGGTAGCCAACGGGGGTTGAGTCCTGAGCTTGTCGAAGGACGATACCCCCGGGTACGATCAAAAATGCGCCCCGACCCCGAAGGGGTCGCAGAACTTTGAATTGAAACACGAACCAATCAAATACTGGATATAGACCAACGACCCGCCATTGAAAATGCTTTGAGACCTTTGATCGGCCTTCCGCTCACCACGGTTTCCCGTGGCGCGAGCATGCTTGGGTTTGGTTTCGGTTCGCTTCGTAGCATCCCCGACCGGCGCAGAGGCTCGCGAATGGTTGCGGATTTCGCCTTGCACGTTCAGTGCGCCTGGCGGTTTTGCGACGCTTCTCGCATTCTCATAGGCTTCAGAGACATCTACTACCCGGCCGATCTGCCCTCAACCGAGCCGATCCCAAAGGGCTTCGATTGGGATGTTGCCGGAGCGAATCGCTGTGACCGCTTCTTTAAAGCCTTCCTGGCTGCGCATTCCGTTACCCCCATTGTCGTCACTTCTGCTGTCGCCGACCAACTGGGTGGTTTCCGCCTGGCATTCTCGGAGAGTTACGGATTGGAAGCATTTCCTGACACTGGCGTGCCGGACGAAGTCTGGCGACTCTTTCGCCCGGGCGTCGGCGGGCACTTTGTCGTCCCAGCACCCAGTAAATCGCACTGACCCAAAGGGCCGGCGGCCCGCCTCATGCGAGCCTGGGCCGCAGTGATCCCGCGAGTGCGGGAGAACGCAGGCCCAGGTCGCCATCGCCAAAGCCCCAAGCGCCAACGGCGCGGGTCAATCGCGACAAATTAGGGCGCTATAAAAAATTTCTTAACCGCGCATTCGAGCAACAGCCCGTCAAGAGCCGACCCCATTCCCCCCCACAAACACCGCCTCGGCCTTGGTCATCAATTTCTTGCACTCGCTGCTGTCCAGTTTTCCCTTTTTCGGGTCTCCTGCAGAATTATTTTCGATTTCCTCGTCTTTATCCGGCCATTGCGTTCGCAAACGGCCAATAAGTTTCTCCTCTGTTTAGGCCATCTCAGATGATGCGCGCCATTTTATTGCCCAAGACGGCCAAAGCCACACTTGCAGGTTTTTTGCAATAGGTAATTACCACCAGGACATAACGTCCCAGTTGGAACAGCTCCAACGAAGCTGCCTCGGCTTTTTGTGAAAATAATCTTGCCACTCTTGTCCGTTCCCATTAAACCCAGGCAGAGCCAAAACCAACAGACCAACAGACACAATGAGCAATATACTTGACGATATCTTCACATCGGCAGCGCAGCAAAATTCCGCTGGAGCCACTGTGCAATTGAACGTGTCGATAACCACCAATAATAGAGGAAGTACAAATCCTCTTGAATCGGAATTTACCAATTTTGCAACGTATGCGGACACATTCGGCCCGTTAGGCTCTCCGCTTGTGTATTCTTCAACAAAGCAATCCCTTGAGTTTGGAGCAAGCGGGGGAGCGTTCACGGGCGGCAACCTGATTCGTTATTTCAGTAATAATCGATATGGAGGCGTCGGACTCGACGCAAATCGTCTATATCCATTCAATCCACAACAAACCGACCCTTTAAATATTTCGATCAGTGTGGAACACGTTCTTGTGTTTGAGCACCCTACCGAGACGAGTTATACCGTCGCAATCAATTCGTCCACTGATTTGAATGGTTCCTTCACGCCAAACGTTGACTCTGAGAGCTCAATAATAACTGGAGTGTTGGGGACTTCGTTTGTCACGGTAAGTATTTGTGGTCTTAGCATTACGACTCCGCCTAAATAACGAAGTCATCATTAGAGCATTTTCTATTTAATCTGTCGCATAATAAGCATGGCGAAAGAAGTTCGCGCATTGCTGGGGTGAGAATGTCTCGAGGGCTTGGGCCGTTGCCTGGAGCAGTTGGTCCCAGGTTCTTGCGGCAGCTTGGCGCACCAGGGCCTTGAGCTTGGAGAACGCCATTTCGATGGGGTTGAGATCGGGGCTGTAGGCTGGAAGGTAAACGAGTTCCGCCCCACAGGCGGCGATGGCCTCCTTTACCCCGCTGACCTTATGGGAGGCGAGGTTGTCGCAAATCACCAGATCGCCGGGCTGCAGTTCGGGAGCGAGCACCTGGCGCACATAGGTCAGGAACAGGTCGCCGTCCATTGGACCATCCACCAGCCATGGAGCGCCTATGCCATCGTGGCGCAACGCTGCGATGAAAGTGGCACTCTGCCAGTGGCCGTAAGGCACTGCACTCAAGCAGCGCTCGCCGACTTGCGAGCGCCCGTAGAGACGCGTCATTTTGGTGTTCAGTCCGGTCTCATCGAGAAAGACCAGTCTTCCGGGGTCCCAGCCTCCTTGTTTTTGTCGCCAGCTTTGGCGGGCGGCCAGGAGGTCCTCCTGGTCTTGCTCGGCGGCGCGCAGCGTTTTTTTTATAGCTTAGACTTAGGCGTTCCAAACGATGCCAGAGGGCGGTGTTGCCCACTTTGATGCCCAGATCGCGCAGGATGCGCTCTCTCAACTCCGCCAAGGTGAGGTCCTTCTTTTCGCCAATCCAGGCTCGCAGGCTCCTGTCGTGGCCTTCCAAGCAACTGCGCCGGTAACCGCCCCGTTGCTCAGGTTCTACTGCTCCGGTGCTTTGGTACTTCCGCCAGTACCGCTCAACACTGCGCCGCGAGACCCGAAACAACCGGGCTACTTCCTCAGCGCTGTGCCCATCCTCTCTGGCTGCAATGATCCGCTCTCGCAGATCATGACTATAGGTTCGCATCCCTCACTATACCACATCCTGCGACAGATTAAATAGAAAATGCTCTAGAATCAGAGCCGATCGTGCACGCACCTGATAAATAAACGGGCGATCCCTCGTTATTCATCGCGAGATTATTCGTTTCGAGAACGGTGCCGCTCGTTTTTCGAAGCCTCGTCACTCATAGAACTCATGTGCCGACTTGTGATGTGAAATGGAGAGTCAAGTTTGAGGCGGGCGCAATTGTTCTGCCGTGCGACTTTCTCCAACTCAAGCAAAAAAACGAACGAAGGACGGGGTCAACTCTTGAAACTTGACAAGATGCCCACGGCCATGGACCGGAAATCGGACAACCTCCGACAATGAACCACCCAAAACCCCCATCCCCCCTACTTAATCAACTGCTCCAGCGCCGGGTCCGGCTCCGCCCCGTGGTCGATCGCCTGCTGGTAGTATTTCTGCGCCATCTCCTTGTCCGGCGGATGCCCCGTCGCGTACACCACCGCAAGGTTGAAATACGCGTCCGCGTAATTCGGATCGCAATTGATCGCCTCCTCCAGTTCCCTTTTCGCCGCCTCCTGCCACCCTTTTTGGCTCGCCGTAATCCCAAGGTAATTATGCGCCACCGCGTAATGCGGGTCGATCTGCAATGCCAGCGTCAGCGACGTGATCGCGTCGTCGTACCGCTGCTCCTGGTAATAAACGATCCCCAGCGTGCAATGCGAAAACGTATCTTCCGGCGCCACCGCAATCGCTTTCTTCAGCGATTCCTCGGCCAGCTTCCATTTCTCATTCCGGAAATAAACGACCCCCAGGTTCGAGAGGATATAAACGTTGTTCGGCGCCTTCTGCAGCATCTTCTCGTAGCCCTTCTCCGCATTCACATAGTCGCGCCGGTCGAAGGCGTCCTTGGCAGCGCGCGCGTCATCCCGCAATTCCGCCGGCACTTGTAAGGTCGGATCCGGCGGCATCGAGGCACTGTCAGCCGGCGTCGACGCACCCGACGGGGGCATCGATTCGGACGTTGTCGGGTCGTAACCCGAGTCGGGCATTGCCGGGGGCAAACTACTTCCCGGCTGGGTCGCCGGTATGTTTTTGACCACCTCCATCGGAGTCGCCGAAGGCGAAGGCGAGGGCGCGGGCGATCCCGGCGGGTCATCGTTGGCGGCGATGGTCGTAACCGGCGCCGGCCGCGGCGTTTCCTCCGGGTGCGTCGGCGAATCCTGCTTCGGCGCCGCAAACGAGAAACTCATCGTCTGGTCGTCCGTATCCGCGACGTTGAGTTCCGGGTCCTTGAACAGTGCCCTTTCCTTGTCGCTGAGCTGCACGACCGGCTGGCCCAGCAGGTCGATGTTCTTCATCAGCGTATCGGACTGCACCTGGAGTTGCGAAAGCTCCGTCATCACCATCCGCTTCGCCTCGTCCCGCTTCGCCTGCTGCTTCAACTCGCGCAGGACAATCCCCTTCAGCAATTGGTTCTCGTCGGTGAGGGTCTTCTTCTCGCCGTCGCTCACGTTGTTGTTTGCCTTCAATTGCGCAAGCTCCGCGCTCGTGGTGTCGTACTGCTGCTGCAGGTCGTTGAGGCTCGACTGCGCGTTGTCCCGGTCCTGCTTCGCCGCCGCCAGTTGCGCCTGCGTGTCGCTCACCTGCTTGCGCAGGTCGGCGATGATCTTGTCCTTCTCCGGCGAGTCCGATTTGAAGTTGTGGATCGTGTTCTCGTCGGCAGCCAGTTTTTGGCTCAGCGTGGTATTCTCGGCCAGCAATTCGGTGACATGTTTCTCCGCGTCCCGGGCTTTGCTCAGGTCGGCCAGCGCCTGGTCGCGCTGCGCCGCCACCTGGTCCCGGTCGGCCTTCACCGCGGCGATCTGCTTCTGCGCGTCCTCGAGCTTCCCATTCAGCGTATCGATCTGCTTTTTCGAGTCGTTCAGTTGCGCCGCAAGCTTCGTCGAATCCGCGTATTTCGCTTCGATCTCCTTGTTGTGCGCGTTTGCCTCGGCCAGTTGCTTCGTCGCCGCGGCGATCGCCTGGTGGGCGATGGCCGCGCGCCGCGCATCCTCGGCTGCCTGCGCGTCCGCCGCGTCACGGTCGGCCTCGGCGTTGTCGAGCGCCTGCTGGAGTTGTGAGATTTTCGCCAAAAGATCCTTCGGCGCGTTCGCCTGCCCGCCGTGGGTTGCAGCCTCTTGCTGCGCTTGCTTGAGTTGCGCCTTCAGCGACGCTTCCGCCGTTTCGCTCGCTTTCTCGGCCCGCCGGACATCCTCTTCATCCTGCGCGTTGGCTGCGTCCCGGTCGGCCTCCGTGTCCTTGAGCGCCTGCTCGAGTTGGGAAATCCTCGCGAGCAATTGCTTTTGCGCCGGTCCGCCCGCCGTCGCGGAATGGTCGGCTTCGGCATTCTGGTAGGCGTCCTGGGCCTGCTTTAATTCGCCATCGAGTTCCGCCTCGCTCACCTTCGAGCGGTCAAGTTCCTTCAAGGTGTTGTCGAGCTTGGCGGCCATTTCCTCCTTCTCGCTCTCAACCTGCTTCAGCTTTTCCTGCGAGGCGCGCAGATCGCTCTTCAACTCGTCCAATTCATCGCGCACCTGCTGGCTGGCTGTCGGCGCGCCAATCGGAGCAACTGGAGCCGTCGGCCCGGGCGGCTGCTGCCCCAGATCGGGATTTTCCTCCTTTTGCGGAAGCGCCCCTTCAATGGGCGAGTTCTCCGGCGAGGCGCCGCTGGGCCCCAATAATTGCTCCAGCCGCGTGATGTTCTCGCTGACTTTCTTCTTGCGGTAGGTGACGACGATCGGCTGCCACTGCGGATCGTCCCGCGTGATCTGGTCGAGCAGGCTCGCCGCGTAACGGTATTTCTCGAGCGCCTGCTGCGTGCTGCCGGCTGTCTCGAGCTGCTGCCCTGCTTCGTTCGCCATGTAGGCGTCGAGGAAGAGATCGGAGGTGTCGGCTGATTGGCTAAACGCGCGTTGCGATACGCACACGGCCAGCAAAGCCAGCGATATGGTGATGAGAAGCTGCCGCATGGATCAGGGCTTTTTTGGCGGGGGTAAATACTTTATACCAAGTACAGGCCCTTCGCAACCGATTCCCAATAAGGCCCCCAATTATTGACAACCGGCCCGTTTTCGGCACCTTTCTGCCCATCATATCCCCTTCGCGCCGTGCCGTTGGCGCCCCTCTTCCCCCGAAAATGAGATTATCCCCCATCCTGGTCGCCCTCCTTCTTTCCACCTCCGTTTTTGCCGCCTCCGATACGGACTCGTTTTCCTCCGCCTTCCCCGGCGCTTCCCCCGCCGGCTCCCGGCCCGCGGACGCCCTGCACGCCGGCTTCGTGAAGCAGAAGCTCAACATCGAGGTCCAGCATCCCTACGACCTCGATCTCGCGCAGCGCTACTCCTACGACAAGGCGACCGATACCCATGACCTCTGGTGCCTCGGCACCGACAAGCCCCACGCCCCACCGCCCAACAAAACCGAGCCGCGCACCGAAATCCGCATCATCGACCCCAACTACAAGCCCGGCAGCGGCTTGCACATGATGGACTGCGATATGTTCATCGTTCCCGGCACCTTCGCGACCATCAGCCAGGTCTTCGGCACCGGCCCCATGGCGATGATCATTGTCGATCCCAGCGGCACCATTACCGACCTGCGCAACCACGATGTCATCGCCCAGAACATGAACAGTAAGTGGTTCAACTGGACCATCATCCACGACCCGGACGCCACCGGCCCCGGGGCCGTCAAGGTCTACGTCGACGGCAAGCTGGCCGACGACAAGGTCGTCGGCCGGCAGGAAGGCTCGTTTTACTTCAAGGTCGGCGTTTATTCCCGGAAGGGCTCGACCCGAAACGAGGTCAAAATCCGCAATCTCCAATACCTCATAAAGCCCCCAACCGCCGCTTCCCCGGCACAAAACTAGCCCCAAAAGGCCCAAAAAACCGCGAAAAATCGCGCATTTTTAGCCCCTTTCGCCCCCGGAAACGCCTCCCGGGAGCCGCTTTGCCCTCGTTGACAAGCTCCGAGAACCGGTGCTAGCTTCCGCGCAAACTTTCCCCACGCCCATGCTGGACCGTCAAGTACTGGTTTTGAACAGGTTGTGGCAGGCGGTTAACGTGTGCAGCGTCCGCCGTGCCTTCAGCCTCCTTTGCCAGGGGCATGCCCAGGTGGTTTACGCGGATGGGAACAACAATTTCCTGACCCACGATTTTTCGAGCTGGCGGGAATTTTCCCAGCGGGAGCCCGAATTGGAAATGGTGCACACGATTTCATTCCGCATCCGCATCCCGCGGGTCATCGTGCTGCTGATGTTCGACCGGCTGCCGGCGAAGGAAGTGAAATTCACGCGGCACAACGTATTCGAGCGGGACAAGAACACGTGCCAATACTGCGGCGTCGTGTTCGACCGCAAGGAGTTGAACCTGGACCATGTCATCCCGCGGGACCGCGGCGGCATGACCACGTGGGAGAACATCGTTTGCTCGTGCATCCCGTGCAATACGCGAAAGGGCAACCGGCTGCCGCACGAGGCGGGCATGCGCCTGGTGCGCAAGCCGGAGCGCCCGCGCTGGCGGCCATTCCTGCATTTGACGTTTGGAGGCAATCACCACGAAAGCTGGAAGCATTTCGTGGATGTGGCCTATTGGAACGTCGAGTTGAGTGATTAGCCCGGCGGGGCAGGTTTGGGAGTGGGGTTTCTTAGGGTAACGGAATCAGCGGGTTAAATTCCCTTTACGGCCCCGCCGATCCGGCTTCATTGTTGGAACCCCAAAGTACCCAAATCACCCAGAAAGATCCCCCGCCGTCATGAACAAGATCCCGATTGTTCTGATCGCGTCCTTTGCCGCCGCATGCCGTGCATTGGCCGCCGATCCCACCCCCGTGCAATCACCCCCGGGCGCGGGCGCGTCGCCATCGGCCACGGCTGCCAAAACACCGAAAGCGACGCCCACACCCACGCCGGGCCCGCTCGCGCCGGCGGTGCTGCCTGGAAAGGGGCTGGCGCAGCATGATTTCTTCTACGCGGGCGAGGCCAAGACGGAGGATATGTATATCGTCCGGAAGGGGAAGATTGTCTGGTCCTACCATGTGCCTGGGGGCAAGCCGGAATTGAGCGACGCGGTTTTGCTCTCGAACAGCAATATCCTCTTCGCCCACATGGGCGGGGTCACCGAGATCGCGCCGGACGGCGGGGTCGTGTGGAATTACGCCGCGCCGGCCGGCACGCAAATCCACACGGTCCAGCCGATCGGCCGCGACCGCGTACTCTATGTGCAAAACGGCCCGGAGCCGGCGGTATTCGTGGTCAATATCGTCACGGGGAAGACGGAACTGCACTTGCCGCTCGAGGTGGGCAACCTCCAGAGGGTCCACACGCAATTCCGCCATGCGCGGCTGACGCCGGCGGGCACGCTGCTGGTGGCGCACATGGATATGGGGGAAGTGCGTGAGTACGACGAGAAAGGGAACATCCTCTGGTCGTGGAAGACGCCGGGGCACGGCCCGTGGTCGGCGCAGCGGTTGAAGAACGGGAACACCTTGGTGGTAAGTACGAGCGGGGAACTATGGGAGGTGAATCCGAAGGGGGAGATTGTGTGGCAATTCACCCAGGCGGACGCGCCGAAGTACCGATTTTGGAACACGCAGACGGCGACGCGGCTGCCGAACGGCAATACGTTATTCAATAACTGGTTCAACCAATGGGAAGGCATGCCGCCCGATCCGAAGGACCTGCCGCTACAGGCCATCGAGGTGACACCGGATAAGAAGGTGGTTTGGGCGTTGAGCTCGTGGACGCCGCCGGCCGCGCTGGGGCCGTCAACGACCATTCAGATTCTGGACGATCCGAAGGTGATCCCGGAGGATTTGCATTTTGGGGATATCTATTGATTATTGCTGATTGCTGATCTGAGGTTGCTGATTGGCAGAGCAACTGCCCGACATCCCACTTTACTGCGATAATTGGCGAATTCAGAATCCCCGCTGCATGACCGGCAATCCTTCGCAGCCAAGATGGAAAGTTGCCGCCATCTCTCTCGCTCTCGTTGTTCTCGTCTTCGCCGTATTCGGGCAGACCGCGGAATTTGGGTTCATCAACCGGGACGATCCGGATTACGTCTATAATAATCCGATCATTCTAAAGGGCCTGTCGCTCCCGAACATCGAATGGGCGTTCACCCACGTGGTGTCCGGGCATTGGCATCCGCTGACGGTGATGCTCTTTATGGCGGAAGCCGGGTTTTTCGGGAAATCGCCGGGCGGATACCATCTTGTCAACGTGCTGCTGCACGCTGTCGTGGTGGTGCTGCTCTTCCTTCTGCTTTTGGAAATGACCGGCGCACTTTGGCGCAGCGGGTTTGTCGCGGCGGTGTTTGCGATCCATCCGCTTCGGGCGGAGTCGGTGGCATGGATCGCGGAATGCAAGGATGTGTTGAGCGGCGTTTTCTTCATGCTGACGCTGTGGGCGTACGCAAGATATGCGCGAGGACCGCGGCGGAAGGTCAGTTACGCAATGATGCTGCTTTGGTTTGCGCTGGGGCTGATGAGCAAGCCGATGCTGGTAACCACCCCAGGTGTGCTTCTGCTTCTGGACTACTGGCCGCTGGGCCGATTGAAGTCGCCCCGGGAGTTCGGCCCCTTGCTGTGGGAAAAGTTGCCTCTCTTTGGGCTCTGCGCACTTTCCAGCATTGCCACCGTTGTTGCGTTGAAGGCAGGGAGCGCTCCGACTTCGAGTTACCCGGCCGATGCGCCGATTGCCTATGTTGCCTACCTCGGGAAGTTGATTTATCCGGCCAATCTGGCGGCGCTGTATCCGCTGCCCCAGGATGGACCGCCGCCCTGGGAGGTGCTCGACGCGATCCTGGTTCTTGCGGCGTTGACAGCGGGCGCGTGGTTTTTACGGCGCAGCTATCCGTATCTCGCAATGGGATGGCTTTGGTACCTCGGGATGCTCGTGCCGGTCGCCGGAGTCATGCAAACGGGCAATCAGGCATACGCGGACCGCTACACTTATCTGCCGCAGGTCGGCCTTTGCATCGCGGTAACGTGGGCCGCCGCCGATTGGTTGCGGCGATGGCGGCACGGCCGCGCGATATTAGGCACGGCGGCTGCGGCTATATTGTGCGCCCTGCTTGCCGCCTGCTGGCATCAAACCGGTTATTGGCGAAACAGCGAAACTCTGTGGACGCATGCCCTTGATTGTACCAAGGACAACCTTCTTGCTTACAACGGCCTTGCAGAAGAATTGTTGCGGCAGGGGCGCACGGATGAAGCCATTTCGCTGTATCGACAAACCGATTCTCCGGTAGCGGTTGATGCGTTTGGCAATCGCCTGCTGCTGCAGGGGCTTACCGACCAAGCCATCCTGCTCTACCGTGCCGCGTTGCAGATTGATCCCAATTATGCCGAGGCTCACATCGACCTTGGCATTGCCCTTTATCAGAAGGGGCGCATCGATGAGGCGATTGCGGAGTATCGCCAGGCCCTGCGGCTCAACCCGGCTTCCGCGGAAGCCCACGGCAACCTTGGCGATGCGCTCTCCCGGGAGGGCCGCATCAACGAGGCCATTGCAGAGTATCGCGCGGCGCTTGCGATAAACCCCGATTACGCGGAGGTGCATACGAACCTCGGCGCTGCCCTTTTCCGGGAGGGTAGCATCGACGAGAGCATCGCCGAGTACCGGCAGGCCTTGCAGTTGGATTCCCGCAGCGCTCAGGCTCACAATGATCTTGGCATCGCCCTTTACCAGAAGGGGCGCCTCAATGAGGCGATTGCGGAGTATCGCCGGTCGCTGCAACTCAATCCGGAGTTTGCGGAAGCCCACAATGACCTTGGCAATGCGCTCTCCCGGAAGGGCCACCTGAACGAGGCTATACCCGAGTATCGCGCGGCCTTTGAGATAAACCCCGCTTACGCGGCGGCCCATTCCAATCTTGGTGCCGCGCTCTTCCAGGAAGGCGCTATTGATGCAAGCATCTCCGAATACCGGCAAGCCGTGCAGCTCGATCCCCGCGACGCGCGGACTCACAATGACCTTGGCAATGCGCTTTTACGGGGTGGGCACGTCGACGAAGCCATCTCGGAGTATCGTGCCGCGCTGCAAATCAATCCCAATTACACGGAGGCCCAAAATAATCTAGGCAGCGCGCTGGCTCAACGCCAGCACGGACAGGCCGGCCAGCCGGCCAAGGATGGGCGTTGGTAAAAAATGGAGTTACTCCGGCGCCAGGCGATAACCAAACTCCGAAAAATACCAGGCATGCTAAGTTTGCACGGGCATGACGGCCTCGCGGCTTGAAACATTCAGATAGTCGTTCCGATATGGCTCGAGCTTCGGGCGAATGTCATAGAGGGCGGGAATGCCAAAGACCTCGTCCTCTTCGTGGCGGGTGGACTTGGCCCGCGAAATGAGCTATGGAGGTGGCGGTGACATCATCCACGCGCTCAAACGGCTTCAGGTCCAGGCGGCCGGCAGGTCCGCCACTGCTGATCGAATCCTGCGCTTCCATACCGAGCTCAATTCCCAGTTGTCAAGTCTCAAGAGTTGACCCCATTTTTCGTGAAGTCCTTCACTTTTTGGCCTAAAATTGCTTATTGGTTCGGAGCGGCTTTGATTTTTTGGATTCTCGCGTTCGGCTGGATGATGATGGCCGATACGGACTCGGGCGATTTGGGTATCGGTTTTTGCGTTTTTCTATCGCTTGTTTACGCTACATTCACCTTTCTGGCATTTCGGTTTCCTTTTGTTCGAGGGCTCCGTTGGCATCGTTACCTCGTCGGCGTCGTTTCGGGGCTTGCCGTTATGGTGATATGGGTTCTCTGGGGGATTGGCATCGCTTACATTATTCGATCGCATTGATCGGGATGATTGAGTCCCCGAATGACCCGCGTTCCCTGCTCCATCATTTCCAACCCTACAGGCCAATGACGCGCTTGAAAAAAATGCTCTGTACGTTATCGGGAGGTATGGCGTTAGCTTTGGTTTTTTGGGTCGTTGCCTGGGCGTGGATCGGAATATGCGGATCGGATTCGGCGGATGTGGGTCCGGGTTTCTACGTTTTTCTCTGTGTGGTGTATTTGGTGTTTTCCTGGATGGCCCGTAAAATCCCATTCCTTCCGAAGGCTCGCTGGCTGAGATTCCTGGCCGTGGTCTGTTACGGAGGCTTGATTACCGGGGTATGGATCTTGGCGGGTATTGCCATTGCAAGATGGATAAAGTTCGAATAGTTGCCGGTTTCTTGCAGGCGTTAGTCCAAGAGGCGTCGTCGAGGATTCAGACTCCCGACGATCCAAAGGTTATCCCGGAGGATTTGCATTTTGGGGATATCTATTGAGAACTCTTTTTTTCCCATGTCTCAAACAAATACGGCTGGACGATTTATCAACGACGCCGCGAGTCAGGGATCGCAGATCTACGTCGACGAATCCTGCCAATAACGCTTTCATTGAAGGAGGAGGAAGGGCTTTTGACGATTGGTGCGGTCGAAGATATTGTGTGCCCGTGGATTTCGGGAGGCAACGGCGGGTTCAGGTGAAAGTTAAGGAGTAAGTGCAAGTGCACGCTGGCGCGCTGGTGAGGCGCCGGCGGCTACGGTTGCATTCTATCTGAGGGTGCCGGTGACGATTAGGCCGGTGTCGAAGGCGGCTTGGTAGGGGCCTTTGGTTTGCTGGGGTTTGGACCATTCGAGGGTTCCGTTGACGGAGATGGTGTCGGGGGTGGGTTGGAAGGAGAGGGCGCCGGACAGGGAGCCGTGCTGGCCGCGGGTTACGAGATCGGGATAGTCGAGGGATTCGTGAATGAGGAACTGATTTTGGGCGGGGCTTAGGACGATGATGTTCGAGGCTCTGAAGCGGCGGCCATCGGGGAGCTTGCCGCCGAGGAGGATGCCGCCGGTGTTGGCAACGCTCATGGTGGCGGAGCCGGAGGTCTGCGGAATCGTGGGATCGGAACTGGTCGCGGTGAGGGAAAGCGAATACGTGCCTCTCTCCTCGGCGGTTCGCGCGAAGCCGTAGGTCTGGTGGTATGCGGTGAATGCTTCCGCGGTACCCGATGTACCGGTAACCGAGCCCACGACGACACAGTCGCCGGTATTGGTCCCGTCGAGGTCGAGGGTGAGCGGGAGTTTCGACCGGCCAAAGGTTCCGGAGTATGTCCCGGATTTGAGCACGCCATGAATCGAGTAAGCTTTATCGTCGAAGTTCAGGTCGCCGGTGAACTGTTTGGCGACATCGATCTTGAGCCTGATGATACCGGCGATAACACCGGCATTATCAATCAATCCTTCGAACACGCCCGTGGGAGCGGCGTAAGTGGTGGCGACGCGGAAACCGATGGAATTCGACGCGCCGGTACCGGCGCCGGACATGCCGCGATTGGAGGAGGCGATGGCGGTGGTGCCGCTGAACCAGCAGCCGCCACGCACCCCGCGCGATACGCTGGAGGTGGTATTGATGATGGCGTCATTCCAATCAAAGACATCGCCGGCTTGATCGAAGGTGCCGTAATAGCTTGGGGAATTGTAGAACGCGCCCACCGCCGTCAGATAGTCGCCAAGAGTGTTGTACACCGGGCTGCCGGTTTTCGAGAAAACGCCATTGTTGTAATTCGCCTGATTGGCGCTGCCGCCAGCAATCGTGTTTCCAGGGGCGGTGTTGCTCCCGGTGGCGTAGAGGAAGTAACCGCCGCTGCCGCTGTGCAATGCGGGGTCGTAATAGGCGGCCTTATACCATTCGCTTTCAGCCGGTATCCACCATCTTGCGGTCGGCTCCCTGATTTCCAGGCCACTTGTGGTGTCGCCATTGAGCGGATAGGCGCCGGTTTCGGTGGAGCCTTCAACTTCGCCGAGCCGTGTGGGTTCGCCGTTATGGAGCCAGTTGCAGAAACGGGCGGCGGCAAACCAATTGACGAAGGTAACCGGCTCACTGCCGTCGCCGACCACACGGTAAACAAAATTTCCCGGCAGGCCTGTTTGTATGATGCCCGGCTGGGCGCTGATGATAAAATAGTTTGTATTCGAATAAGCGACGCCGGAGTTGTACAATTTATAAGTGTCCACATTGTTGGCGACGGCATTCAAAAAGATTGCGTACTGATAGAGGGTAACATCGAACTTACCGATGTTATAATTGTAAGTGACCGCGCCGTAGGTTGTGGTGTCGGCTTTATTGCCGGGATTGCCGACGGGGCAAAGCCTGAAGGCAACGGATTGGGCGCGGGAGGTTGCACTTGATGAGAGCAGGCTGAAGGTGATTGCGGCGGTTATCCAGTAAAGGAGGTTGCGGCGCATGAATAACGGGAAGCGATAGATTGGGAAGATTGCAGATGGGTTGGTGTTCATGGGCCGCGGGTGTCGGATGGGGTAATCTACCCGCTATGGGGAGTATGGCCAAGCGGATTTGGGAATATGGGAGGGCTGCGTCTGAGGATATTCGATGCGTGATGACCTGCCGAAGCCAGTTTGTCGCAATGCACCCGTGCCGTTAGCGTCTGGCGCTTTGGGGGTTGTGAGCTGGGTCGCTGCGATTCGGACGTAGATGCCTTACGTGATGAACGGGGAGTCCGCCACGCGAAAGAATATTGGATCGAGCGGCTTGAATTGAATGATGGCGGCTACGGGACGACCTCGATGGCCACGTCTCCAGTGGTGAGCGAGAGAGGGGTGGTGAGGTTGAATGCCAGGGGCTTCGTTGCAGGACTTGGGGCGTGGGGGTGGCGGTTCGGGTGGAGACGCTCGATTTGCGTATGGCGTTATTGGGTGAGGCGCGGGATGGGACGTATAGGGCCTATGGGACTAATGGGACTAATGGGAGTTGAGCGGTTTCTATTTGCCGGGTTTCGGCGGAGGCGGAGGAATATGGGCATCGAAAGGCGCTTCGCTTTTCGATGCCGACACGGCGGCTATTTGGCGGCGATGTGCGGATTCGTTTTTTTACGGGCCGGTTTGATGGGGGTTTTTAACCCGAATTCCGAAGTTGATCGGGGCGATCTGGCGCAATCTGCTGGCCGCGAGTGCCATTCGTCGGGCCTCACCGTATCTTTCAGATACGCTTCGGTCCTCCTCATGTCATCGCGACTCAGCATCTTGCACCATCTCATCCCCTCCAACATCGGAGTTCGGGTTAAACCAAAACCGGTGTCATCAGCACTTTGAGAAATCGTTTAGCCGTGGATGCAGCGAGGCAACGGCGGGTTCATGTGAAAGTTAAGGAGTAAGTGCAAGTGCACGCTGGCGCGCGGGTTAGGCGCGCCAAGCTATTTGTTGGCTGCGACGGTTTGCTCGTCCCAGTTGGTGACGGTGAGGGTGCGGAGGATGGGGGTGGGGTAGATGCCGAAGAAGAAAATGAGCGTGGCGAGGGCGACGATGGAGACGCGGGTGAGCGGGGAGACGGGAATGGGGGCGTCGCCGGATGGATCGAGCCAGTACATGGCGCGGATGACCTTAAAGTAGTAATAGAAGCCGGCGGCGACTGTAACCACGCCGATGGCGGCGAGCACGAAGTGGCCCTGCTGGATGATGGTGACGAAGACGAAGAATTTTCCGAAGAAGCCGACGGTGAGGGGCAGGCCGGCCAGGGAGACCATGGCGACCAGCATGGCGAAGGCCAGGCCGGGGGAGCGTCGGCCAAGCCCGTTGAAATTGGCGATGTCGTCGCCGCCGGTGGCATTGGCGACCACGACGATGACCATGAAACTGAGGAGCGTCATGAGGAGATAGCCGGCGAGATAGAAGGCGATTGCGGCCGGGGCGCCCGCGGCGTCGAGGCTGGTGACGGCGAGCAGGAGATAGCCGGCGTGGGCGATGCTGGAGTAAGCGAGCAGGCGCTTGAGGTTGTTTTGGGGCATCGCGGCGAGGTTGCCGTAGATGAGCGTCATCGCGGCGAGGACGGCTAGAACGGCGATCACCTTTTCGCGCAGGGCGGGCACGGAGAGATAGGTTTCGACGACGCGGATGAGGACGATGAAGCCGGCGGCCTTCGAGCCGACGGAAAGATAGGCGGTGATGGGGGTGGGTGCGCCCTGGTAGACATCGGGCACCCAGAATTGGAACGGGACCGCGGCGATCTTGAATCCGAGCCCGGCGAGGACGAGCATGAAACCAAAGAGGAGGGGGCCGGGAGCGCCGGAGAGCTGGCGCATGGCGTCGGCGGCCTGGGCGAGATTGGTGGTGCCGGTCATGCCGAAAATCCAGGTGACGCCATAGACGAAGAAGCCGGTCGAAAGGGCGCTGAGGACGAGATATTTCACGCCGGCCTCGAGCGAGGCGGAGTTGCGGCGCATGTAGGCGACGAGGATATAGAAGGAGATCGTCACGAGCTCGAGCGAGACGAAGATCATCACGAAATCAACGGCGGAGGCCATCCACATGAGGCCGGCGCAGGTGAAGATGGGAAGGGTGTAAAATTCGGCGATGCCGGCGTCGGGATGAGTGCCGTAGATATAGCGGCGAATGATGTCGCGGTACTCGAGGGAGATGACGAGGACGAGGATGGTGGTCAGGAGTGCGAAGCGTTTGAAGAACATCGCCAGGGCGTCCGAGGTGTAGAACCGGGAGGTGGCGGTGTGCGCGGCGAAGAAGCTGGAGATGAAAATGACGGTGAGGGCGGTGATGCCCATGCCGGCGACAAAGCCTTTCTCGCGGTCATTGGCAAAGCACTCGTAAATGAGCAGGAAAATGCCCGTGGCCACGACGGCGATTTCGAGGAGTGCGGGTTGGGTGATCATTTAGTTGGCGGCAATGGCGCCCTTTACGGCTTCGGCGATCACGGGCTGGACGAGATGGACGAAGATTTGCGGGAAGAATCCGATGAGGAGCAGGGCGGCGAGCAGGAGGATGATCGGCCAGCGGAGCGAGGTGATATCCTTGAGGGCGGCCCAGCGTTCCTGGATTTCGCCGTGGAAGACGGCGCGGTAGCCGCGCAGCATATAAACGGAGGAAATGACGACGCCCCAGAGCGCGCAGATGGTGGCGATGCGGATGTGCGAAAGGTGCGTGGGAGTGGCGCCATTCTGGTAGGCGCCGAAGAAGACGAGGATTTCGGAGGCGAAATTGGCAAAGCCGGGCAGGCCGATGGCGGCGAAGGCGGCGAGGCCGAAGACGAAACCGAGGACCGGCATGGGTTTGGCGAGGCCGCCAAGCTCGGCGAAGGAGAGAGTGCCGGTGCGCTCGCGGACCTGGCCTGCGACGGCGAAGAGGGCGGCGATCGAAAGGCCATGGGCGAACATCAGGAGGGCGGCGCCGGTCGTGCCGATGGCATTGAAGGAGGCGATGCCGAGGAAGATGTAACCCATGTGCATCACGCTGGAGTAGCCGAGCATCATGTCGAGGCGCTTCTGACCGATGGTCACGAGGCCGACGTAGATGATGTTGCCGACAAGGAGCACCAGGAGCAGGCCGGAGTAGTGGCGGGCGGCATCGGGCAAAAGCGGCAGCGCGACGCGAAGCAGGCCGTAGAGGCCGAATTTTTTAATGACGCCCGCGTGGAGCATGGCGGCGGGGGTGGGGGCGGAGGCATAGGCGGAAGGGGCCCAGGTGTGGAAGGGGAAGAGCGAAATCAAAATGCCGAAGCCGATGAGCAGGGCGAGGTAGATGGAGTTGCGGGAGCCGGGATTGATGAGGGAGGCCTGCTGCTGCAATACGGTGATGTCGAACGTGCGGTGATCGACGGGGAAGCTCAGGTAGAGGCCGAGCAGGCCCAGCAGCAGGATGAAGCTGCCGACCGAGAGATAGATGGTGATTTTCCACGCGGCAGTCTGCCGGTCGCCAGTACCCCAGATGCCGATGAGGAGGAAGGTGGGAACCAGCGCCAGCTCATGGAAGGCGTAGAAGAAAAAGAGATCGAGGGAGGAAAATGCGCCGATGGCGCCGGCAGAAATGAAGAGGAGCGAGGCGAAATAGGCGGGCTTGATTACGCTCGACCGCGGGCGCGACCCAAACCGCGGCGACGGTGACGATGGAGGTCAGCAGCAGCATGATGATGCTGAGGCCGTCGACCCCGAGGAAGAATTGCAGGCCCCAATCCGGCAGGATGGGGAAGCGGAACATCTCCTGGTAGCCGGCGGTTTGCGAATTGTAGGCGGCGAAGACGCAGATGGTGATGAGCAGGTTGAGCCAGGCCGCGCCGTTGGCCGTCCGGCGCGCGGGTGCGCCGAGGAGGATGGCGGCCGCGGCGGCAATGGGAATGATGAGGAGGAGCAGGAGGAGCATCGCGTGTCAGGGCTTCCAAAAGAGGAGGTAATAGATCAGGGCAATCGATCCCGCGCCGAAGAGAAAGGCGTAGGCCTGGAGATTGCCGAATTGGAGGAACCTGAGAATAAAACCGGCGACCCAGGCAGCGCCGCCGATTCCGCGAACGATGAGGCCGTCGAGAATCCAGCGATCAAAAGTGGAGCAGAGGGAGGCTGCGAGATCCTGGGTCGAAGCGATGAGCCATTTGTAGAAGTCGTCGATATAAAAGCGGTTGGCGAAAAGAGGGATGCTGACCGGGTCGCAATCCTTGCCTTTGTAAATGAACCATGCGAGGCCGGCGCCGGCGACGAAGACCACCAGGGAGAGCATCATGACGCCGAGGTTCATATGCGCCTCGGGCGGAAGCGTGAGGAATCTGCCGGCAAAGAAGCGGTAACCGGCGATGACGGAGAGGACGGCGAGGATCACGAGGGGAATGGTCATCACGGCGGGAGGCTGGTGTCCCTCGCGCGCATGAACGCTGCGGGTGTGGCCGCCGAAGACCACGACCATGAGGCGGAACATATAGAAGGAAGTGAGAAAGGCCGTCGCCAGGCCGAGAATGAAGATTACGGGATGATTTGCCGTGAGCGCGGCGCCGATGATGGCGTCCTTGCTGAAAAAGCCGCTGAAGCCGGGGCAACCGGTGAGGGCGAGCGTGCCGGCGGTGAAGGTGAGGAAGGTGGTCGGGAGGCGATTCTTGAGGCCGCCCATTTGCCAGATGTCCTGCTCATGATGGGTGCCGTAAATGACCGCGCCGGAACCGAGGAAGAGGAGCGCCTTGAAGAAGGCATGGGTGAAGAGGTGGAACATCGCGCTATCGCTCGAGGCGATGCCGATGGCGATGACCATGTAGCCGAGCTGCGAGAGGGTCGAGTAGGCGAGGATGCGCTTGATGTCGTTTTGCTGCGTGGCCATGAGGGCGGCGCCGACGGCGGTGGTGATGCCGATGGAGGCGATGACCGATTGCGCGGCGGGCGATGCCTGCACCAGGAAGTAAACGCGCGAGAGCATGTAAACGCCGGCGGCAACCATGGTGGCGGCGTGGATGAGCGCGGAGACAGGAGTGGGGCCTTCCATGGCGTCGGGAAGCCAGACGTGGAGCGGGAATTGAGCGGACTTGCCGACAGCGCCGCAGAAGACGAGGAGCGTGGCAACGGTGAGGAAGCCGGGGTTGTGCGCCAGCATGGGAACGGCGGCCTTGAGGTCGCCGAAATAAAACGAGCCGGTGAAAACCCAGAGCATCAGGATGCCGATCATGAAGCCGAAGTCGCCGATGCGATTGGTGATGAAAGCCTTGTTGGCGGCGGCGGGAGGGGCCTTGTTGTAAAACCAATGGCCGATGAGGATGTAGGAACTGAGGCCAACCAATTCCCAAAAGATGAACATCATCACGAAATTGTTGGCGAAGACGATGCCCTCCATCGAGAACATGAAGAGCGACAGGCCGGCGAAGTAGCGGGACTTGCCCTCGTCATCTTCCATGTAACCGAGCGAGTAGATGTGGATGAGCGAGCCGACGCCGGTGACGATGAGGAGCATCGTCTTGCTCAATTGATCGATGGTGAAGCCGATGGAGACGGCGAAGGAGGGGGCTGCGTCGATCCAGCGGTATTCGGCGACGGGCATGCCGTTTGGCTTGAAGAAGAGGAGGCAGGTGGCGAGGAAGGAGACGAGGCAGGCGGCGACCGAAATATAGGCGCTGACATTGCGCAGCCGCTGGGTGAAGAGGACGATGAAGGCGGCGCTGAAGAGCGGGGCGAGAAGAATGATCCAGGGCAGCGTCATGGTCTTCAGAACTTGAGGCTGGTGATATCCTCGACGTGGATGGTCCGGCGGGCGCGGTAAAGGGCGACAATGACGGCGAGGCCGACGGCCACCTCGGCGGCGGCAACGGTGATGATGAAAAAGACGAGCATCTCGCCATCGTAATTGGGCATGCCGTCCTGGACGCGGAAGCGGGAGAAGGCGACAAGGGAAAGATTGGCGGCGTTGAGCATCATCTCGAGGCACATGAAGATGATGATGATGTTGCGGCGAAGGAGGACGCCGGCGAAGCCGATGGCAAAGAGCAGGCCGCTGACGAGAAGATAATCGTTGAGGGTAAGTTGCATTACTTGAGCTCCCTCTTGCTAAGGATCACCACGCCGATGGTCGCCACGAGCAGGAGCACGCCGACAACCTGGAACGGCAGATTGTAATTGGAGAAGAGGGCGGTGCCGAGCTTCTGGACATCGTCGAGACGCTCATGGATGACCGGGAAGGAGCGCGAGCCGAAAGGGAGTTCCTCGATGACGGTCCAAAGCTGCGCCACGAAGGCGAAGGCGACGACGATGCCGCCGATGATGATGGCGGGATTCAATTTGCGGCGCTCCTCGGCCTTGATGTCGAGCAGCATGATGATGAAAAGAAAGAGGACCATCACGGCGCCGGCATAGACGAGGACCTGGATGGTCCCGATGAAATAGGCGTCGAGCAAAACGAAGAGGGCCGCGAGGCCGCCGAAGGAAACCACGAGACTGAGCGCGCTGGCGACGGGGCTGCGGTTGAAGACGACCGCGCAGGCGAAGCCAAGCATGAGGATGGCGAAGAGCCAGAAGAAGAGGGCGGTCATTGGGGAAATTCGGATTGCGGATTTCGGATTTCGGAATGAGAGCTCATTACTTCAACGGGTTCCATTTGAAGACGAGGCCGTCGAGGGTGCCTCCGATCTGGTAGAGCATCGCCTTGTCGTGGACCATCTGGTCGCGGCTGAAGCCGGTGATGGCGTAATCCTTGCGCAGGAAGATGGCCTGCTCCGGGCAGACCTCTTCGCACATGCCGCAATAGATGCAGCGGGTCATGTCGATATCGAACTGCTCGGGAAATTTTTCGACCTTGGCCCATTTGCCGGCGGCGGGGATTTCGCCCGGCTTGATGCGGATGGCGCGCGGGGGACAGATGAACTCGCACAACTGGCAGGCGACGCAGCGCTCGCGTCCTTTCTCATCCTTCACCAGGGCCGGTGCGCCGCGGTAATAGGGGGGCAGGGAGGCATCCCATTTTTCCTCCGGGTATTGCATGACGACCTTGGTCCTGCCGGCGAGCATGTTCCTGAAATGGCGCAATGTGATGATGAGCCCGCCGATGACCTGCGGGAGGTAGGTTTTCTCCCAGAAGGTGAGTTTTGGACGCTTGACGGTGTAGGACATCAGATTTCGGATTTCGGATTTCGGAATTCGGATTTCGAAAGGAGCAACTCAGAGGACGAGTCTTGAAATAGTCATTTTGGCAGGAGGGCTACTATGAAGGCGGCTATGAAGACGTTGATGAGGGCGATTTCGAAGAAGAAGAGCCAGCCGAGGCGCATCAATTGGTCATAACGAAAGCGGGGGAGGGTCCAGCGCACCCAGATGAAGAAAAGGAGGAGCGCGGCGACTTTTCCGAAGAAGACGGCGATATTGACGAGCCCCCAAATCCAGGAGGGGAAAGCGTGGAGCGCGGCGAAGCCGCCGTTGCCCGCGCCATCGGGAATGCCGGGGAAATGCCAACCGCCGAGGAAGAGGGTGACGATGAGCGAGGAGCCGGCGATCATTGCCGCGTATTCGCCGAGGAAGAAGAGGGCGAACTTCATGGAGGAATACTCGGTGTGATAGCCGCCGACCAATTCCTGCTCGGCCTCGGGGAGGTCGAACGGGAGGCGGTTGGTCTCGGCGAACATCGAGATGGTGAAGACGATGAAGGAGATGAGAACGGGAAACCAGAGGAGGACCTGGCTCAGGGAAGGGATATGGCCGTTGGTGATGGGGATGAGGAGCCAGCCGTTCTTGATCTGGTAATCGACGATGTCGCTAAGGTTGAGCGTGCCGAGGATGATGAAGAGCGGGATGACGGAGAGGCCGAGCGAGAGCTCGTAGGAAATCATCTGCGAACTGGAGCGGATGCCGCCGAGGAAGGAGTATTTTGAATTGGCCGACCAGCCCGCGAGGACGATGCCGTAGACGCCGAGCGAGGAGAAGGCGAAGATGAAGAGCGGGCCTATGTCAACGTTGGCAATGACCATCTTGACGCCACCCAGGGAGCTGCCGAAGGGAATGACGGCGAGGCTGACGATGACCGCGCCGATGCCGAGCGCGGGGGCGATCCAATAGTAGAACTTGTTGACGTGGGCGGGGGTGAAATCCTCCTTGATGAGGAGTTTCACGGCGTCGGCGATGGGCTGGCCGAGGCCGCCGAGAAAGGGGGAGAAATCCTTTTTCGCGCCGAGCAACGTGATGGGGAATCCGACGCGGTTCGGGCCGAGGCGATCCTGGATGAGGGCGCTGACGCGACGCTCCGCGTAGACGGTGTAGGAGACCATGCCGAGGACAATGCCGAGGACGACGACCGTCTTCAGAAGCGAGAAGGCGATGTAGAGCCAGTCGATGGAGTAGAAAAAGTCCATTAGGGAAAAATTCGAAATTCGAAATTCGAAATTCGAAAGATTGGAGGCGCGCCGGGGGCGCGCCTTGGAAGGAAGGACGGCTCCTTCGAATTTCGAATTTCGAATTTCGAATTTCTCATTTGGTGGAAGCTTCGACGTTGAGCTGAACGCCCAGGTCGCCGATTTTGCTTAGGCTGAGATTGGCGAGGGCTGGGATGGAGGCGGCCATTTGCCTGAAGACATCCTCGATCATGTAAATGCCGTTTGCGCCGGAGACACCCTGGATGAGATCGCGGAGGATTTCCCAATCGTCGCGCGCGGCGCCGGGGGGCTGGATGGCGCGGTTGAGGCGCTGGAGGCGGCCGTTTTTGTTGATCATCGAGCCGCGCTTTTCGGCGAAGCCGCAGGAAGGGAAGAGGAGGTGGGCAAGCTTGGTGGTGCCATTGGGCAGCATGTTCATGGCGACGATGAGCCGGGCGTTGGCGATTTCCTCGCCGACGACCCTGGTGGCGTCCTCGGCGAGGACGATGAGCGCCTTGACGGTGCGGTTTTTGAGGCCGCTGGAAATCAAGCCGAGGAGCGCGCCGGGGACGCCGCCGGTCACGCCCATGAGGCGTGCGCCGGCCATGTTTGCGTTGCGGTCGGTGCTGAGGAGGATTTTGTCGCCCTCGGCATTGCGCGGGATCACGTCGATGAGCGTTGTGCCGAGAGCGTCGGCGAGACGGCGGGCGAGGAAGAATTCCTCATTGGTGGAACTGCCGGAGACGATGATGGCGACTTCGTCGCCGCGATAGCGCTTCAATTCCATCGCGGCGCGGTTGAGGGCGATCTCCCATTGGGTGATCTCGTTGCCGGAGGGGCCCTTGACGGCGGGATTGGTGAGGCGCTCGGGGCTTTGGAGCTGATGGAAATTGAGGCGGCCGAAATCGCACATCCAGATCGAGTTGACGTCGTTGTTCTCGCGCGGGGTCTGGCGGTAGATGATGTTCTCGCGGCTGCCGATGATGGTGTTGCAGCCGGTGGCGCAACTGGTGCAGATGCTCTTGGTTTCCTTGAGGAACCAGACGCGCATCTTGAAGCGGAAATCAGTGGAGGTGAGGGCGCCGACGGGACAGATGTCGACGGTGTTGAGGGAGTAATTGCTATCGAGCAGGCGGTCGGGATGGCAGGCGATGGTCGAGTGGCTGCCGCGATCGACGAAGCCGAGGACGTCGTCGTGGGCGACCTCCTGCATGAAGCGGATGCAACGGGAGCAAAGGACGCAACGCTCGGCATCGAGGGTCACGCGCGGACCGAGCTCGACGCGCTTCGGTTTCTTGACCTTGTCCTCGAGGAAGCGGGAGCCGCCGTTGCCGTACTCGACGGAGAATTCCTGGAGCTGGCACTCGCCCGCCTGGTCGCAGATGGGGCAGTCGAGCGGGTGATTGATGAGGAGAAACTCCATCACGCCCTGGCGGCATTCCTTGACCATCGGGGAATCGGTGCGGATGCCCATGCCCTCGGCGATGTCCTGGGCGCAGGAAATCTGCGGGCGTGGAATCCAGCCGATCTCCGGCTTGCCATCGGGGCCGATGACCGGTTTGCGGTCGGGGCCCATCTTGGGCATGCCCATTTCGATGAGGCACATGCGGCAATTGCCCGGGGAGGAGAGCTTCGGGTGATAGCAATAGTGGGGGACGAACTTGCCGGCCGTGGCGCAGGCCTCGATGACGCGGGTGCCCTTCGGGAACTGCATCCAGACGCCGTCGATCTGGACGTTGAGCAACTGGACTGGGGCAGCGGTTTCAGTGCTCATGCGCAGGAAGCGCCGTATCGGGCGCGGATGTGCTGCCGGCGACGGCAATGACCTCGTGGGTGCCTTCGCTGTGAGGGCCGTGGAGAACGGCGATTTCGGTGTTCGCGATCAGTTCCTCGGGCGAAATCTCGGGAGGCATGGGCGGGGGAAGCGGCTTGGTGGCGCGGGCCTCGAACTCGGTCTTGAATTTCGCGACGAAACTCTGCGTGGGCCAGGCGCAGGCCTCGCCAAAGGCGCAGATGGTGCGGCCGGCGATGTTGTCGCCGATGGTCTTGAGCGTGTTCGGGTCGCCCTTGACGCCGCCGCCAGCGAGCATGCGCTCGGTTATTTTTTTCATCCAGAGAGAGCCCTCGCGGCAGGGGGTGCACTGGCCGCAGCTCTCGTGGGCGTAGAATTCGTTGATGTTATTGAGGGTCCAGACCATGTCGCGGGTGTCATCCAGGATGATGACGCCGCCGCTGCCGGCCATCGAGCCGACGGCGGCGAGGGAATCGAAATCCATGGGGATGTCCTCGAGGCCGATCTCGCGCTCGGCCATCGAGCCGTCGGGCTGTTTTTCCTTGAGCTTGTAGCGGTCGGTGGCGCTGAGGACCTTGGCCGAGGAGCCGCCGGGGATGACCGCCTTGATTTTGCGCCCCGGCTTCGGGCCGCCGCAGACGTCGTTGATCAACTCGCCCATTGTGAGCGAGCCGACTTCGACTTCGAAATAGCCGGGCTTTTGAACGTCGCCGCTCACGCAGAGGATGCGAGTGCCGGTGTTATTGGGGCGTCCGAGCTTCGCGTACTCCGCGCCGCCCATGCGCACGATGTGCTTCACGTGGCAAAGCGTCTCGACGTTGTTAACGATGGTGGGGCACTGGTAGAGGCCGAGGACGGCCGGGAAATAAGGGGGCTTGATGCGCGGGTAGGCGCGCTTGCCCTCGAGCGACTCGATGAGCCCGGTCTCCTCGCCGCAAATGTAGGCGCCGGCGCCGCGATGGACGTGAATCTCGAGATCGAATCCGGTGCCGAGGATGTTTTTGCCGAGGAAACCCTTGGCACGCGCGTCGGCGATGGCTTTCTCGAGGATTCGGGCGCCTTCAGGGAATTCGCCGCGGATATAGATATAGGCGAGGTGGGCCTGGACGGCGAAGCAGGAGATGATGATGCCCTCGAGGAGCTGATGCGGATCCTGGTGGATGATGTAGCGGTCCTTGAAGGTGCCGGGCTCCGACTCGTCGGCGTTGCAGATGAGATAGGTGGGCTTCGAGCCGCCGGGCTTGATGAAACCCCATTTCACGCCGCAGGGGAAACCGGCGCCGCCGCGTCCGCGCAGGCCGGAGGCCTTCACCTCGTTGACGATGTCCGCCGGGGGCATCTTGAGCGCTTTTTGCAGATCCTCGTAGCCGCCGTAGATGAGGTATTTGTCGATGTCGTTCGACCAACCCTCGCGGTCGATGTTCTGGAAAACGATGCGGCGCTCGCGCTTGTGGGGCGGGTGGATTTTCGGGGTGGTGGCGCTGGAACTGTGGCTTTCGAGGAGCTGGGCGATGGACTCGGTGGTGACGCGTTCGTGGAGGTCGTCGTTGGACATGGCGACCGGCGCGGTGCCGCAACTGGCGAGGCATTCGACGAACTCGACGGAGTATTTTCCATCGGCGCTCACGTGAACGGGGTCGCCGTGGCCATTGCCGTTGCCGTGGCCATTCCGCGGAATGTTGGCAGCGTCGCAGACCTTATCCATGAGCTTGTAGCTGCCGGCCATGGCGCAAGAGAGGGTGCGGCAGACGCGGATGTGCGTGTGGCCCGCGGCCTTGCGGCGGAACATCGGGTAAAAGGTCACCAGCTCGAGGACGTTGATCGGCTGGATCTCGAGCTTCGCGGCGATCCACGTGACGGCCTCGTCGGAGATGAGGCCGAAATGCTCCTGGATCAGATGGAGCAGCGGCAGCGTGGCGCTGCGGCGCGAGACCGGGTAATGGGTGATCGCCTCGTCGATCTTCGCTTCGAGCGCCGGGGGCAGATTCATCGCAGGAGCGCCCCTCCCAGGCGGCGGGCGCATGCGAATTTTTTCGTGGCGCGCGCGCTCATTGGTCAAACCTCCCGTCGTAGCCGATCAGTTTTCCATCGACGAAATGAATCACGACGGTCTTGCCGTTCTGGACGTAGACGTAACGGAGAACGGGGAGCGTCTTTACATCGGTCTGCAGCGGCATTTCGCGCGACTCCTGGCGCGTGGGCGGACCGAGGATGGATTCGACCTCCTTCGGGCTCATGTCCATCTTCACGCAATCGAGATTGGCGTCGCTGAATTTTCGGTCGCAGCCCTGGAGCATTGAGCAGGCGATGAGCGCGGCGGCTGCGATGGCGGGAAGGCGTGCAGTCATGGGATTTCAACGGTCGCATTCGCCCATGACGAAATCGAGCGAGCCGAGGATCGCGACGGTGTCGCTCATCATGTGGCCGGGCAGGATGGCCGGCAGGATGCTGAGGTTTACAAAGGAAGGGGCGCGAATCTTCAGCCGATGCGGCGTGCCGCCTCCCTTCGAGTTGATGTAAAAGCCGAGTTCGCCCTTGGGATTTTCCGCGCCGAAGTAGATTTCGCCGGGCGGCGCGTCGATGCCCTCGGTGTGGATGATGAAGTGATGGATCAACTGCTCCATCTTGGTCAGCACTTCGGACTTGGGCGGCGGGAAATTCTTGGGGTCGGTGACGTTGATGGGGCCGGAGGGCAGATTGGCCAGGGCCTGGTTGAGGATTTTCACGCTCTGGCGCATCTCCTCGAGGCGGACGAGGTAGCGGTCGTAGCAATCGCCCGCGGAGCCGAGCGGGATATCGAAATCGTACTTCTCGTAGTCGAGGTAGGGGGTAATCTTGCGCAGGTCGCGATCGACGCCGGAGCCGCGCAGGTTGGGCCCGGAGAGGCCGTAGGCGACGGCCATTTCCTTTGAAATGACGCCGATGTTCTGGGTGCGATCGAGCCAGATGCGGTTGCGGGAGAGGAGTTGGTCGGTCTCGTCGACAACGGGCAGAAATTCGTCGAGGAATTTGCGGACCGCGGGGAAGAATAAATCGGGCAGGTCGCGAGTCTGGCCGCCGATGCGGGTGTAGCTGGTGGTGAAGCGGGCGCCAGAGATGATCTCGCAGAGGTTGTAGATTTTTTCCCGCTCGGTGAAGGTGTAGAGGAAAACGGTCATGGCGCCGACGTCCATGGCGTAGGCGCCGAGGCCGAGGAGATGGGAGGAGATGCGGGCCAGCTCGCAGCAGATCACGCGGATGGCCTTGCCGCGCGGTGGCAGTTCCCAGCCCATGAGCTTTTCGACCGCGAGGGCGTAGGCGACGTTGTTGGCGAGCGGGGCGAGGTAATCAAGCCGGTCCGTGTAGGGGACGAACTGGTTGTACTGCATGTTTTCGGCGATTTTCTCATCGCCGCGGTGCAGGTAACCGATGTCCGGGGTGGCCTTGGTGATCAGCTCGCCGTCCAGCTCCAGGACGATGCGCAGGACGCCGTGGGTGGCCGGGTGTGAGGGGCCCATGTTGAGCACCAGCTTCTCGCCGAGGAGATCGCCGATCTCGGGATTGGCGTGAGCGGCGCCCGCCGCCGCGCGCGCGGCGGTATCTGGAGACTGGAACTCGTGCGTGACGGCCATGCGGAAGGGCAAAAAATGAACAGCCGGGAAATGTACGGGCCGCGCAGAGAGGGGGGCAAGTTCCTTTTGTGAAAAGATTCACAAGCTGGGGGGATTTACGTATAAGAGGTTGGATTACAGATATTTATGGAAAACGGTTGTGGAGGGGGTCCGGCGTCGCCTTCGGCTATGCGCGAAAGTTCAGGTTCAGGTTCAGGTTCAGGTTTAAGTTCAAGTTGCGGAGGGGGGTAGCGTCGCCTTCGGCTATGCCGGGACAAGCCAGGCGGGTGGTTAGGGGGTTTGGCAGAGGGTTTTGGGGCACTGTGTCACTGATATTGTGGTGAGAAGCCTTTGACCGGTTGGTCGGACCGCTGTTTTATGGGTGGCATGGACCGCCTGCAGGAAATCCTCGAAGCGAAACGCCGGGAGATCGCGAAGCTGGTGCATCGCGCCGATCACCTGCGCGCGGCGGCGCTGCAACGGAACGATTTCCGGGGCTTTGGGCGGGCGATCGACCGCGGGCCGGAATCGCTGGGGCTGATCGCGGAAGTGAAGAAGGCGTCGCCCTCGGCGGGGGTGATCGTGGAGGCATTTGATCCGGTGCAGATCGCGAAGGCGTACGAGGCGGCGGGTGCAAACGCGATTTCAGTGCTGACGGACGAGGAATTTTTCCAGGGGAGCCTGAGCCACCTGACGCAGATTCGGGCGGCGGTGGAGCTGCCGGTGTTGCGGAAGGATTTCATCCTGCACGAGGCGCAGATTTACGAGGCGTCGTGCGCCGGGGCGGACGCGATTCTATTGATCGTGGCGGCGCTCGAGCAGGCGGACCTCGAACGGCTGCTGGAGGTGGCGGAGGATTTTCAACTGGAGGCGCTGGTCGAGGTGCATACGATGGATGAACTGGATCGGGCGCTCGAGACGGAGGCGAGGATCATCGGGATCAACAATCGCAACCTGGCGACATTCGACGTGGACCTGAACACGACGGAGGAACTTAGTGAGCAGGTGCCAGACGATATTATCCTGGTAAGTGAAAGTGGGATCAAGACGGGGGATGATACGCGCCGGGTGCTGGATTGTGGTTGTAATGCCATCCTGGTGGGAGAAACATTGATGCGCGCAAACGACGTGCATGCGGCAGTCGAGGAATTGGTGGGGACGGGAGGGAAAGGTTAAAACCGTGTTTATCCGATTAGAGCACCCAACCACAATAAGTTGCGGTGGCTAGAATCAAGAAAACGCCGCTTCTGTCGGGCAACCTGTCCCCGACAGATGGCCTCGATTTTGTTCCCGTCCGGATCGAGCAGGTATCGGAGACAAATATACCTATGTGGTCAAACATGGGTCTTTATTGGCTTTGGCTGGCCGTCATGGAGAGGGGGATGGATATTGCGGCGATGACTTGGGGGCGACGCCGGGCGAGTTCATGGGGTTATCGGGATCGGGAGGGAGGGTGTCGATGTTATAAACGGCCAGCTTGCGGATAATGGGGGGAGCGGAGGCGCCGGTGACGGTGAGGCGAATGGCGCTTACCTTTGTCCTGTCAAATTGCTGGATGCGCTTGTGGCCGACGGATTGACCTTCGCACAACTTTTGCCATGCGCCATTTACAAGGCCGTCGACCTGGTAAGTGCGGATGCGCTGGCCCTGGCTGATGTCTTCCATGACAGTTACAAAGTTGATCTCGCCGGGTTGCGGCAACTGGAGTTGAACCACGTTGCCGGAGCCGGTGGTTTCGGCGATGCTCGTGCCGAACCAATTGCGGATGGTGTCGCCGAATTCCTTGAGGCGCCGGGCGTCGGCATCGGGGACCAAGCCATCGGGGTCGATGTTGGCATTGATGATAAAATTGGAGCCGTGGCCGACGGTGGCGAGATACATGCTCATCAAGGTGCTGAGACTTAGTATCTTGTCCTGGTCGTCGGCTCTCCAAATCCATTGATGGTAACGAAGGGGGACGTTGCCTTCGACGGGAATCCAGTATTTGCCGTTTGGATCGCCCGGGCCGCGATCGAGCTGATCGTTGGAGAGGTCGACGGTATTCCAAAGGGGATACGGGGCGAAGCCCTTTTCATTTCCAGACCAGCGGGCAAGGCCGCCGGGGACGCCTGTGGCGGGACCGTTGAAGACGACGGCGTGAGGTTCGTACTTTGCGAGGATATCTGCGATGGAGCTGCCGAGCGGATTCACGCCGCCATCGAGCCATATATAGAAGAGCGGGCCGGTGTGGGTGAAGAGGTCGCGGTACATGGCGAGGTCCATGTTGACGAAGTTCCGCACGTCGTCGTCATCGCCGACAAAGACGCCCCTTCTCGCCCTGACGGGGCCGTGATGCAAGTTCCACCAACTATGTCCGTCGGCGCTGCAATAGATGCCCGGCTGGATGCCGTATTTCCGGCAGGAGGCGATGAAATCGCGGACGACGTTGCCTTTGCCGGCGAGCCACGGGGATTGTTTGACGCCGAAGGGATACAAATCGCTTTGCCACATGAGGAACCCGGAGCTGTGCTTGGCGGTGAAGACGGCGTAGTTGGCGCCGAGGTCCTTGGCGGTTTGCAACCATTGATCGGTATTGAGCTTGGCGGGATTGAATGCGGATGGGGGAATGGCTCCCAGCGAGACACGGGTTCCGTTGGAGGGTTGCGCGTGAGTGAATTGGGGGTCGAATACCTCGATGTCGAAGTGGATGAACATACCCAATTCGGCATCCTGCCAGGCCAGTTGTTCAGGCGTGGGGGTGGGAGTCCTGGCGGGTTGAGGCTGGACGGTATCGGCGGCGTAAGTGGCAAAGGTGAAGGGGAGAAAGAAGAGAAAGAGAAGGGAACGGGGATTCATTTTGGGGCGGGGGATGTAAGTGCGAAGGTGGGGAGTTGATCGGGGGTAAGGATATATCCGCAGATTGACGCCACGCCCGCAACGCCTGAGCGTAGCGATGCGGGCAGGGAGATTCTGACAGAGATGGATAATAGCGGTATCTGGACTCACGGATTAGCTGGCCGGGATATTTCATTCGATCGCCTCGCTCTTCGGCCCGCTCTGCTTTTTGCGTAATCTCTCGAGCTTGGTCAGGATTTCCGGCTCCTCTTTTAGCGCGAGAAGTGGTTCGAGTTGTTTGCGGATATATTTCCAATCGAGCTTATCCCCCTGCCGTACAATGGTCATCTGAACATCCCTCCAATCCAGGTCGCGACTGGCAAAGGCCTTCATTACGATAAGATCTTCGGGGGAACAGAACCGCAACTTGACCCCCGGAAATGCCTCGACATCGCGCGCCCGTGCAATGCACTCCTTTTCGGACGGAAGGGCTGCCAGTGCGATGTCGATGCCCAAACCTGCCTTGCTCTTCAACAGAAGCACCCGGTTCATCAAAGCAAATCCGCGCGCGTCCGGGATACGGGCCTGATAGTGGAGTAACCATTCCTCGATGTAGGTCTCTTCGCCGCCAAAGCCGGTGAGCAGAGTCAAATCAACATCTTCCGTTAGCCGTGGTTCGCTCCACTCTTGCACGACCAATCCTCCGATAAAGCAGAACTTCCAGCCTCGACTGAGGCAGAATTCTTGAATCTCCGCGGCCAGCTCTATCAATTCGCTCACTTGACGAGTCCTTGCCGCTCTGCAAGCAGTCGGAACCATCGCTGCTGCTCGACCAAGCCTGACGTTGGCTCAGGAGGGCGGCTGCGTATAATGTTGAGGGCCATGCCTGCGAAGGCTCTGAAGGCGGCCTGGGTATCGGCATTCCGGACTTCTTCCTCGCGGATCTTTTCCAATAGTGGGCCTGCCCGTTTCCACGTATCGACCCAGCGCTGCATTTGCGCTCGTTGCTCCGGGGTCATTTCATCGAGAGTCATGTCAGAAAAGGATAGCCTCGGAATGTGGCCGAAGCGAGACCGGATTTAGTCACTTCGCCTTTTTGCCTTTCTTTTGTTCCTCCTCGAACAACTGGCGCCAGTAATCGAGCCGTTCCTTTACCCGTTTTTCGTAACCTATCTCGCTTGGCTCATAGTAAATGCGGCCTTCGGGGAGATAGGCTTGCGGGACGTAACCGCCTTCGAAATCGTGCGAGTATTGGTAACCTTCGCCGTGACCGAGTTTCTTCGCCGACTTATAGTGGGCGTCGCGAAGGTGCTTCGGCACGGGGAGGGTGACGCCCTGTTTGACTTCGGACATGGCCTTGCCGATTGCGGCGTAGGCGCGGTTGCTCTTGGGCGCGGTGGCGATATAGACGGTGGCATGGGCGAGGGGGATTTGCGCCTCCGGCATGCCTACAAACTCGACGGCCTGTTGCGCGGCGACGGCGACGAGGAGGGCCTGGGGATCGGCCATGCCGACGTCCTCGCTGGCGCAAATGACGATGCGCCGCGCGATGAAGCGGATGTCCTCGCCAGCGTAGAGCATTTTCGCGAGCCAATAAATGGCGGCGTCGGGATCGCTGCCGCGCATGCTCTTGATGAAGGCGCTGATGGTGTCGTAGTGCTGGTCTTCGTCGGCGTCGTAGACGACGGCTTTTTTCTGGATGCTTTCCTCGGCGACGGCGCGGGTAAGATGGATGAGGCCGTCGGGTTGGGCGGGCGTGGTCAGGACGCCCACCTCGAGCGCGTTCAAAGATTTGCGCGCGTCGCCGTCGCTGGTGAGGGCGAGATGGCGGAGGGCGTCCTCATCGGCCTTGACGCGGGAGGCGCCGAGGCCGCGCTCTGTATCCGCCAGGGCGCGGCGCATGAGGGCCATGAGGTTGTCGGGGCTCAGCGGCTCGAGCTGGAAGACCTGCGAGCGGGAGACGAGCGGGCTGTTGATATAGAAGAACGGGTTGTGCGTCGTCGCGCCGATGAGCCGGATGACGCCGCTCTCGACATCGGGGAGCAGGACATCCTGCTGCGACTTGTTGAAGCGGTGAATCTCGTCGATGAAGAGGATGGTGCGGGCGCCGCTGGTCTGGAGCCGGTTGGCCGCGGAGGCGATGACGCGCCGAATATCCGCGACGCTGCCTTCGACGCCGCTGAGCCGCTCGAAGCGGGATTGCGTGGCGCTGGCGATGATCTGCGCGAGGGTGGTCTTGCCGGTGCCGGGCGGCCCGAAGAGGATGATGGAGGAAATGCGGTCCGCCTCGATGGCGCGGCGCAGCAACTTGCCCGGCCCGAGGATGTGGTCCTGGCCGACGTATTCATCGAGCGTCCGCGGGCGCATGCGGGAGGCGAGGGGAGCGGCGGATGGGGGCGGGGCGGCCGGGGGCGTATCGGCGAAGAGATCGGCCATGGAGGAAGGATAGGCCGCCCGCAAGCGGGCGGGAAATTCGAAATTCGGAATTTGGAATCCGGAATTCGAAGAGATGGCTCTCGGGCGGGGAGGCGCACGGATGTACGGGGGATGGGTTCGGAATTTCGTGCCGCCTCCCATGCTTGACCCCCTTCCCTCGAAGCGCTTACCTTACCACCCCACACCCCTGACCGGAGCCCGCATTTGGATTTAGATCTCAAAGAAATCAAGGAACTGATCGCGCTGATGCGCAGAAACGAGCTTTCCGAGTTTGAACTGGAAAAGGAAGGCTTCCGCATCAAGCTGAAAAAGGGGGCGACCCCGTCATGATGGCGGCTCCGGCCGCCTGCTCCGGGCCCGCGCCGGCAGCCGCGGCGGCGGCCCCTGCCGCAGGGGAAGCCAAGCCGCAGGGCAGGGAAATTGTCGCGCCGGCCGTGGGCACATTTTACGTGGGGCCGTCGCCGGAGGCCGCGCCTTACGTGGAGGTGGGCACGGAAGTGAGCGAGGAGACGGTCGTGGGGATCATCGAGGCGATGAAGGTGCTCAACGAGATCAAGGCGGAAACGCGCGGCGTGATCGCCGAAATCCTGGTGGAAAACGGAAAGCCCGTTCAATACCACCAGCCTTTGTTCCGGCTCAAATGAAGCTGCCCGGCCCGCGACCCGCGGAGCCAATTCTTCATGTTTAACCGAATCCTCATCGCCAATCGCGGCGAAATCGCCCTTCGCGTCATCCGCGCCTGCAAGGAAATCGGCGTGCGCACGCTGGCGGTATATTCCGAGGCGGATGTCGATTCGCTCCATGTGCAACTGGCCGACGATGCGATCTGCATTGGCCCGGCGGCCAGCGCGGACAGTTACCTGAAAATCGACCGGATCATTTCCGCGGCGGAAATCGGCGACGTGGACGCGATTCATCCCGGGTACGGATTTCTTTCCGAGAACGCGCACTTTGCGGAGGTGTGCGAGAGTTGCAACATCAAGTTCATCGGGCCGCCGGCGTCCGCCATCCGCGCCATGGGCGACAAAAATTCCGCGCGCGAGACGGCGCGCAAGGCGGGTGTGCCGATCACGCCGGGCAGCGACGGCATCCTGGACAAGGAGGCGGAGGCGCTGCGGATCGCGAAGAAAATCGGTTACCCGGTGATGATCAAGGCGACCGCCGGAGGCGGCGGGCGTGGGATGCGGCCGGCGCACAACGACGTGAGCCTGGTGCAGGGTTTTCACGCGGCGCGAGCGGAGGCGGAAAAGGCATTCGGCAACAACGGAGTGTATATCGAGAAGATGATCGAGAACCCGCATCACATCGAGTTCCAGGTGATGGCGGACGAGCATGGAGACGTGGTCCACATCGGCGAGCGCGATTGTTCGATCCAGCGGCGAAACCAGAAGATCGTCGAGGAATGCCCGTCGCCGCTGCTCTCGGACGAGCTGCGGACGAAGATGGGGGCGGCGTCGGTGAAGCTTGCGAAGTCAGTCGATTACGTGGGGGCGGGGACGATCGAGTACCTGGTTGACGACAAGGGTAACTTCTATTTCATGGAGATGAATACGCGGATCCAGGTCGAGCATACGATCACCGAGGAGGCTTACGGGATCGACCTTGTGAAGGAGCAGATCAAGATAGCGGCGGGTGAGAAGCTTTCCCATTGGGTGCGGGAACCGAGGCTCAAGTATCACGCGCTGCAATGCCGGATCAACGCGGAGGACCCATTCAATAACTTCCAGCCGAGTCCCGGAAGGATTGAGTTATATTACAGCCCGGGGGGACGCGGCGTGCGGATCGATTCACACGCCTACGCCGGCTATACCGTGCCGTCGCACTACGATTCGCTGATCGCGAAGATCATTGCCATGGGCACCTCGCGCGAGAACGCCATCGCGCGGATGACGCGGGCGCTGGGCGAGTACATCATCACCGGCATTAACACGACGATTCCTTTCCAGGAAGCCATCATGCGCAACCCGGACTTTCTGCGCGGCAATTATAACACGGGATTCGTGGATCATGTCATCGGGTCGCGAAGCGCGGAGTTCAAAAGATGAGAGGGAGATTGGTTTGAGCCCCGTCGGGCGGGTAACTCGACCCGGTTCCAAATTCTCACCATGAAACGCCTCGAAGACAGCAAGCTCTATGGCATCATGGACATGGCTTATGTGAAGCCGGCCGATGTCATCCACACGGCGTCCGAGATGATTTCCGGCGGAGTGGATATCATCCAATTGCGGGCCAAGTCATTCATTCCGGATGACGTTCCGGTGGCTGGCCGAGCAGATTCATCCGGTAACATCGGCCGCGGGCGTGCCATTCGTCATCAATGACTTTCCCGAAGTGGCTGCGTCGGTGGGCGCCGAGGGCGTGCACGTGGGCCAGGAGGATGCGCCGGTCAACCAGGCGCGCGCATTGGGCGGTTACCGCACGATGATCGGGAAATCGACGCATTCCGTGGCGCAGGCGGTGACGGCGGCGGCGGAAGATACGGATTACATAGGGTTTGGACCCATTTACGCGACGAAAACGAAGCCCGATTACGCTCCCGTCGGTCTGCAGAATATCAAAGCGATCCACGAGGCGATCAAGAAACCGATCTTCTGCATCGGCGGCATCAAGCTTGAAAACATTGGCGAAATCCTGGAGGCGGGCGCGCGGCGCATCGTGATTGTGTCCGCCATCTTGCAGGCGGAGAATATTGAGGAGTACTGCAAGAAGGTGAAGGCGATGCTGTGAAAAAAAGAAAATTCGAAATTCGAAATTCGAAACTCGAAGGAAGAGTGTGAGCCTCCAATTAATGGCGCGCGCAAGCCGCCCAAATCTTTCGAATTTCGAATTTCGAATTTCGAATTTTTATCTGAGTGCTTAATCCACGTCCAAGCTTCCCTGCCCACTAACCACCACCCACCATGTCCGTCCTGATCGTAGGTTCCATTGCACTTGATACCGTCAAAACTCCGGTGGCCGAGCATGCGGACTTGCTTGGCGGCTCGGCGAGTTATGCGGCGGTGAGCGCCAGCTTTTTTTCCGGGGTCAACCTGGTGGGCGTGGTCGGCGACGATTTTACGAAGGAACATATCGATTATTTCAAGAGCCGGAAGATCGATCTGGCGGGATTGCAGATCGTAAAGGGCAAAACCTTCCGCTGGTCGGGCGAGTATCATTGGGACCTCAATACGCGCGAGACCCGCAGCGTGGAATTGAACGTCTTCGAGCATTTCACGCCGTCACTGCCCGCCGGTTACGGCGCGACGCCCTATGTGCTGCTGGCGAATATCGCGCCGGCGTTGCAGCACCATGTGCTGGACCAGATGGAGAAGCCGCGCTTCGTCATTGCCGACACGATGGACCTGTGGATCAACATCGCGAAGCCGGAGTTGATCGAACTGCTGAAGCGAATCGACATGCTGATCCTCAACGACGGCGAGGCGCGGCAATTGACCGGCGTCACCAGCCTTATCAAGGCGGGGCGGGCGATCCAGGGGCTCGGGCCGAAGTATGTCGCGGTCAAGAAAGGCGAACATGGCTGCCTGCTGTTCGGGCCGGACAACTTCTTCAGTTGCGGGGCGTATCCGCTCGAGGACATCCACGATCCGACCGGCGCGGGCGACACCTTTGCCGGCGGGCTCGCTGGATGCCTGGCGAGCCAGGACCATGGTGACGGTGACTTTCGAGAACTGCGGCAGGCGGTCGTTTACGGGAGCGTGATGGCCAGTTTCAACGTCGAGGCGTTTTCGCTCGAGCGGCTGCGGACGCTGACGCAGGGGGAAATCGAGGAGCGTTACCAGATGTTCAAACTGATGAGCCAGTTCGAGGTGATCGAGTAACTTTCCGATGCAGCGCGGCGGCAGATGGGGTAGGTTGATTTTTCCATGCCTGACCCTGGCCCAACGAAAAAATTCCGGACCGTAGGCCGCATCTTCGCCTACCTGCGGCGCTACCCGGGGCTGGCTCTGATCACGCTGTTTTGCGCAACGGTCGAGACGGTAACGGTGATCGTGTTTCCGGGGATCACGGCGCGGATCATCAACGTGGTCGTGCGCGGGCATCATCCCGAGAAGCTATGGGGCCTTGATCTGGTTTGGGCTGGCCGCGTTCGTGGCGCAATATCTGTTCGATGGGCTGCGGATCATCGTGAACAATACTTTCGAGCAGCGGGTGATCTTCGATTTGCGCAGCGATCTCTATGGCCATATCCAGCAGTTGCCGCTGCGCTGGTTTGATAACCGGGCGACGGGCGACCTGATGACGCGGGTGCTCGAGGATGTGACGTCAGTCGAGCGGATGCTGATCGACGGCATCGAGCAGGGGGTCGTCGCGATTCTGCAGGTCGCGATCGTGCGGCGTCGTGCTCTTTCAGCTGGATGCGCTGCTGGCGCTGCTGGCGCTCTCGCCGCTACCGCTGCTGGCGGCGGGCGCACTGGCTTACACGCTCACGGCGCACATGCGCTACCGGCTCCAGCGCGCCGCGTCCTCGGCGATGAACGCGCTGCTGCACGACAACCTGGCGGGCATCCGGCAGATCAAGACATTCGTGCGCGAGCGGGAGGAGCATGAGCGATTCAACGCCGCGAGCAGGAAGCTGGGCGAGGCGACGCTGGTCGGTGATGCGGGCGTGGGCGCATTTACAATCCGTCGATGGGTTTTTTCGCGGCGGCTGGGCCTGGTGCATCGTGGGCGGGTTCGGCGCGAACGCGGTGCTGCATGGGCGGCTCGACGTTGGGCATTATGTGCATTTCCTGATGCTGGCGCCGTTCTTGTACGATCCGATCGGCCGGTTGCATCAATTGAATCAGCTTTTCCAGGCGGGGCGCGCCGCGGGGCGAGCGCGTCTTCGAAATCATGGACGAACGGACCGGAGCCGGGCGATGCCGGGAAGGACGAGCACCGGAAGCCGGAGCCGGTGCTGGGCGAGGTCGAGTTCAGCAACGTCGTCGTTTCTCCTACGATGAAACGCTGCCGGTGCTTCGCGGCATCCGCCTTCACGCGCAGCCGGGTGAGACCGTGGCACTCGTCGGCCCGACCGGCGCGGGCAAATCGACGCTCGTCAACCTGCTTACCCGATTTTACGAATACGACGCGGGCGAAATCTCTGATCGATGGGCGGCCGCTGCGCGACCTGCCGAAAGACACGCCTGCGCCGCGCGGTCGGCATGGTGACACAGGAGAGCTTTCTGTTCAACGGCACCATCCGCGACAACCTGCGGCTGGGGAAGCCGGACGCGAGCGAGCGAGGAGATGTTCGGGGCGCTGGAGGCCGCGAACGCGCGGGAATTCGTGGACCGGCATGCCGAAGGGGCTTGGACACGGTCGTGGGGGAGCGGGGCGTGAAGCTGAGCGTCGGGGAAAAGCAGCGCGTTTCGATCGCGCGCGTGCGCTGCTGAAGGACCCGCCGATCCTGATCCTGGACGAGGCCACCGCCAGCGTCGATACCGAGACCGAGCGGCTGATCCAGCAAGCGCTCGACCGGCTGATGGAGCGGCGGACGAGCTTTGTCATCGCGCACCGGCTCTCCACCGTGCGCCACGCCGACCAAATCCTCGTCATGGACCACGGCCGCATCGTCGAGCGCGGGCGCCACGAGGAATTGCTGGCGCTCGGGGGCATTTACGCGAGGCTGTGCGCCCACAGTTTCATGGAGACGGCGGCGGGACGCGTGGCCGAGGTGGTGGGCTGACCGGCGCCAGTCGATTTTGTCCTCGATTTGCCAGCCGCACGGGTTTGACTTCTAACCAGACAACAACCCCGAACAAACATGTCAACAAAAACCGCGACTGCCAAACTCAAGACACGCAAGGGAATAAAGAAGCATCCGGTGGTATCCCGGAAAGAATGGATCACCGCCCGCAAGGCGTTGCTCGAGAAGGAAAAGAAATTCAACAAACTGCGCGACCAGCTAAGCGAGCAGAGGCGGGACCTGCCCTGGGTGCGGATCGAAAAGGAGTATCTCTTCGAGGGACCCGACGGGCGCAAGACGCTGGCGGAATTGTTCGACGGCAAAAGCCAGTTGATCGTCTATCACTTTATGTTTGGCCCCGACTGGGGCGAAGGTTGCGCGCATTGTTCCTTCTGGGCCGATACGTTCAACGGGCTCAACGTTCATTTGCGGCAGCGGGATACCAATATGGTCGCAATCTCGCGCGCGCCGTGGAAGGAGCTGAAGCCATTCAAGAAACGGATGGGATGGATTTTCAACTGGCTGTCGTCATACGGCGGCGAATTCAATTTTGACTTCGACGTTTCGTTCACTCCCGAGCAACTGAAAGAGAAGAAGGCGTTCTATAACTATAAGTTCCAAAATCCCGGGGTCGACGAACTTGTCGGCATCAGCGCCTTTTACAAGGATGGCGACGCGATTTATCACACATACTCGACTTTCTCGCGCGGGGTCGATCTCCTGAACGCCGCGTATAATTACCTGGACCTGACGGCCAGGGGGCGCGACGAAAATCCGAACAGTCCCCAGGATTGGGTTCGCTATCACGACAAGTACGGCGACTGACGCGCTCGGGATCGGGAGCGGGCCCGGCTCCGGATTTCGCGCGGCGGGCGCCCTGGCGGTTGGGCCTGAGCCAGGGGGGCGTCTTGCGCTGTTTGCTGTTGCCGCACCCTGAAATTACGGCCCGTTTGGACCGTTTTTTGGCCATTTTGGCGGGTCTAATCCGGGTTCTGGGGCGCTGAGGATTGCGAGGCTTCGGTCCCCGGGAGTGGGGAGGGGTGGGTCAAAAGGGGGCGAAAGGGCAGAATAACCCTTGACGATTTCCCTTATTGTGGGTCAGGATGGGGATTAATGGAGTAAAAGGGATCGCCCTCCCAAAGACAATATGCCAAATTCACCTGATACCGCCGGGAAGGCTCTGGTTTTCTCAGGTGAATTCCGTTTCCTGCTGGACCAGAAAAAAAGGCTCACCATCCCCTCGAAATGGCGTCCGGAGGGAAGGCTGGAGGAGGTTTTCATTGTAAAAAGCCTGAGCCGCGGCTGCCTGGTGGCAATGCCGCTGGAGGTGCTGGATGCTATGGCGCAAAAGGCCGGGCCGCAAGCCTCGAGCTTGGAAGCCCACCAATCCTTCAAGGACCAGTTTTTTGCCAACGCCACGCTTTGCCCGATAGACACGCAGGGGCGGATGGTTTTGCCGGAGGACCTCTGCAATTTCTCCGGCATCGTCAAGGAGGCGGTGCTGACCGGGAGCGGGGAAAAATTTGATATTTGGCGCCCCGAGGCGTGGGAAAAACAGCGGCAGACGGCCGCGTCCGGCTACGAAACGCTGCTCAAGAGCATCGGCCTATGACCTCTCTGCCCAACCATTTTCAAGATGATCTGTGTTGAACCAGCCTTTTGGAGCCGCATGCGCCCCGAGAATGAATTCCACACCTCCGTCCTGCTCAAGGAAGTGGTGGAACTGCTCGCGCCGCGCCCGGGCCAGACGTTCGTGGACTGCACACTCGGCGGGGGCGGCCATGCCGCGGCGCTGCTCGAGGCCGGAGTTCAGTTGATCGGGCTGGACCAGGATCCGGACGCCATCGCTTACGCCAAGGAGAAACGCCTGCACCGGTTTGGGGATCAATTCCATCCGGTGCGGGCGAACTTCTCGCAGTTGGGGGCGGTGCTGGATGAACTGCACGTGGGCGAAGTGGACGGCGTGCTGCTGGACCTGGGGGTTTCCTCGTGGCAACTGGACACCGCGTCGCGGGGGTTCTCGTTTCAGCGCGAGGGGAGGCTGGATATGCGCATGGACCCGGAGGCGCCGGTTTCCGCGGCGGATATCGTGAACACGGCGACCACGAGCGAACTGACGCGGATTTTCCAGCAGTACGGCGAGGAGCCGAACGCGCTGCGCATCGCGGCGCGGATCGTCAGCATGCGGGCGGAGCATCCATTTGAAACGACCGTCCAACTGGCGGAGGCGGTCGAGAGCGTGGTGCCGAGGCGCGGGCGGATCCATCCGGCGACGCGGATTTTCCAGGCGCTGCGGATCGCGGCGAACCGGGAAATGGAGGCGCTCGAGAGCGTGCTGGGGCAGGCGGCGGCGCGTCTGCGCAGCGGCGGGCGCATGGCGGTGATCACGTTTCATTCCATCGAGGACCGGATCGTGAAGGAATTTTTCAAGCTGCGCTCGACGGCGGAGCTGGACCGGCCCGAATGGCCCGCGCCGCGACCGAACCCCGATTGCATCTTTCGCGCGCTCACGCGCAAGCCGCTCATCGCCAGCCCGGACGAGCAGCAGCGCAACCCGCGGTCCCGCAGCGCCAAGCTGCGCGCCGTCGAGAAAATTCAACCTGGAATCGATTCATGAATCGCCGACGTCATTCGAACATCGTTCCCGTGGCCGCGCTGTTCCGCTGGGTTGTCGCGGCCTTTTTCCTGTGCGCCGCCGGGCTGAGCTATGTCTACTTTAAGAACGAGATGCAGGCGACCGGAAACGACATCCGGACGCTCGAGGCGCAACTGGCCACGCTCGAAACCGAGGACGAAGCGGCGCGCGCACAGATCGACCGGCTTTCGTCGCAAAGCTATCTCGAGCGTCGGCTGGCCGAGGGCTTCATCCAACTGACGCCGATCCGCGACGAGTGCATCGTGCGCCTGCATGCAAAAACCGCGGGCGCCACGACGGCGGCGGCGGATGAGAGCGACGAATTGCAGCCCGTTTCCAACCGGCTCACCGCACAATGATCCGCTCGGCAAAGTTTCGCGCGTTGATCGCGTGTATTGCCCTGGTGCTTTGTTTCACCGGGTTCTCCGCGCGGCTGGTTCATCTCCAGGTGACGATGCACGACGAATACGCGGCGATCGCGGCGCAGAAGCATGTCAACAGGCAGATCATCTACGCGCGGCGCGGGCTCATCACAGACATCAACGGGCAGACGCTGGCGGACAACGACCCGGTGCGCAACGTCATCGCCGACGCGTCGCTGGTGACCAGCCCGGACGATGCGGCGGGCCTGCTGGCCGGGCCGCTGGAGCTGGATGAAAATGATTTGCGCGCAAAGCTGGCATCGGGCCGCCGTTACATCGTGCTGAAAAAGGATGTGCCGGAGGCCACGGCGATGGAGCTGGAGAACCGGCTCTCGGTGCATGCCATCCGCGGGATCACTTTCGAGCAGGACGCCGACCGTGTTTATCCGAATGGAACGATGGCCTGCCACGTCATCGGATTCATGAACGGCGAACACCAGGGAGTCGAGGGCATCGAGGCGCAGGAGGACCAATACCTGCGGGGCTACGATGGATTTCGCTACACCGAACGGGACCGGCTTGGCCAGGAGCTGGTCGCCTACCGGGGCGAGGAGCGCGAGCCGCACGATGGCAACAACGTCTGCCTGACCATCGACATGAACCTGCAGAACATCGTCGAGACGGAGCTGGACGCCGCGTGCGCGGAGTTTCATCCGAAGAAGGCCATCGCGATCATCATGAGGCCGAAGACGGGGGAAATCCTGGCAATGGCCAACCGCCCGAATTTCGATCCGAACGACATCCGCACCGAGAGCGCCGAATACCTTGGGCAGCATGAGGAGGACCTGAAGAACCGCGCGATCGCGGACGAGATGGAGCCGGGCTCGACGTTCAAGATGGTGACCGCGGCGGGGGCGCTCAACGAGCACATCGTGCAGCCGGACTCGATCATCTATTGCGAGAATGGCGCGTTCAATTACGGTGGGCGCTACCTGCACGACGACGAGCCGCACGGCGACCTATCGGTCGATGACGTCCTCATCAAATCGAGCAACATCGGGGCGGCGAAGCTGGCGCTGGGGCTGGGCGAGCAGCGTTTCTACGGCTACATTCGCTGCTTCGGTTTCGGCGAGCGCACCGGCATTGCGCTGCCGGGAGAAATTCCCGGGCTCGTATATCCGCCAAATCGCTGGAGCAAGATTTCGATCACCCGCATCCCAATGGGACAGGAAGTGGCCGTGACACCGCTGCAGACCTTGATGGCGCTTTGCGCGATTGCCAACGGCGGCCACCTGATGATGCCGCAAATCGTGCACGAAATCCGGGACAGCAAGGGCGAGGTCATCGCCAGTTTTCCCCCGGTTGAAGTCCGCCAGGTCATCGCGCCCGACACCGCGCGCGAAATGACCGAGGCGCTCAAGGGTGTCGTGAGCCCGCGGGGCACCGCGCCGCTGGCGATGGTGTCCGGCTTCGTCGCCGCGGGCAAGACCGGGACGGCGGAGAAAATCGACCCGCACGGGCGGCTACATGCACGGAAAGTATATCGTGAGCTTTTGCGGGTTCCTTCCCGCGGACGATCCGGCGTTCGCCTGCCTCATTATGCTCGACGAGGCGCAGACCAAGCCGGGACAATATTACGGCGGGATGGTTGCGGGACCGATATTTTCGCGCATCGGTGAGAAGACGGCGCGCTACATGGACCTCGAGCCTCAGCCGGTCGAGCCGGGGAGCGGCGAGGTCATCACCCAGCGCGACCAAAATTGAGATGCAATTGAACTACCTGCTGCAAAATATTCCGAACGCCGTGGCCAGTGGTCCCACCGACCGGGAGATCACGAACATTGCCTACGATTCGCGCAAGGTGAAGCCGGGCGGGCTCTTCGCCGCGTTGCGCGGGGAGAAGGTGGACGGGCGTGTATTCGTCGAGCCGGCCATCGGCGCGGGGGCAATCGCGGTGCTGGGCGAGGAGGTGTCCGCGGATTCGCGGATCACGGCCATCAGCGTGCCGAACGCGCGGGCGGCGCTGGCCGAGGTGTCCGCGGCGTTTTACCAATTCCCCGCGCAACGGCTGAAGATGTTTGGCGTCACGGGGACAAACGGGAAGACGACCACGACTTTTCTGATCAAGCACATCTGCGAGAAGGAGATGCTGCGGTGCGGGCTGCTGGGGACGGTGCGTTATGAGATCGGCGACCGCATCCTGCCGGCATCGCGCACGACGCCGGAGAGCCTGGACGTGCACGAGATGCTGGCGCAAATGCGGAGCGCGGGGTGCAAGGCCGCGGCGATGGAGGTCTCCTCGCACGCACTGGCGCAGGACCGGGTGAAATGCATCGAGTGGGACTGCGCCGTGTTCACCAACCTGACGCAGGACCATCTCGATTACCACGGGACGATGGAAAAATATTTCGAGGCCAAGAGCCTTCTCTTCACCGGGCTGGCCGGGCAGAAGAAAAAGGCGACGGCCGTCATCAATGCCGACGACCGCTACGGCGGGCTTCTGGTGAATATGTGCGACGTACCCGTATTGACTTACGGGCTCGGGGCGCGCGTCGATTTTCGCGCGAGCGACCTGAAGACCGATTTCTCCGGCACCTGCTACCGTCTCGACGCGCGGGGCAAGAGCTTCCTGGTGCGGCTGCCGCTGATAGGGCGCTTCAATGTCTATAACTCGCTGGCGGCGATTGCCGCGGCGTCGGCCATCGGCATCGACGTGCGCGACGCGGTCGTCGCGCTGGCCGAGGCGCCGCATGTGCCGGGGCGGCTCGAAGCGGCGCCGATCAAGCGGCAGTTTCGCGTTTTCGTCGATTACGCCCACACCGACGACGCGCTGATCAACGTCATCAAGACGCTGCGCGAACTTTCGCCGCGCCGGCTGATCGTGGTCTTTGGTTGCGGCGGGAATCGCGACAAGGCGAAACGGCCGAAGATGGGCGCGGCAGTCGATCAACTGGCCGATTGGGGAATCATCACGTCCGACAATCCGCGCAAGGAAGAGCCGGAGGCGATCATCGAGGAGATCAAGAAGGGATTTCGCGGAAGCAATTACGAGGTGGTGGCCGACCGGCGCGAGGCGATCTTCAAGGCGGTGGCCATGGCGGAGCCGCGCGACATCGTGCTGCTGGCGGGCAAGGGCCACGAAACTTACCAGGAATTCGCGGATCATACGGTCCCGTTTGACGACATTCACGTCGCCACGCAGGCCGTGGAAGCAACGCCCATGGAAGTGGGCTACAAAAAGGAAACAGGCACATGAGAAATGCAATCATGATCGAAGAGAATGGGAGGCGCGACGCCGGGACTGTTCCGGCGGGCGATGCGCAGCCTGCGTATCACGCTGCAGTTCAGCACGCGAGCTGAGCGCGTGGCCAGGCGCCACCAGGCGGAGCGCATCTTCGCGGTCAACTTTCGTTCTCCGACTCCGTGGATCCGGTGAGCATCAAGGTCATCGCAAACTGGGCGGGCGGTTTGGTTTCCCGCGGCAATGCCGCGGTGGAAATCGAAACCGTCTCGACGGATTCGCGCGCGCTGAAACCCGGCTCGCTGTTCGTGGCACTGCGCGGGGAGAGATTCGACGGGCATCATTTTACCCGCACGGCGGCGGAATCCGGCGCCGCGGGAGCGTTGGTCGAGGAGATTGACGAGAATTTGCCGGCGGATTTTCCGGTGATCCATGTTCCGGACACGCTGCGCGCCTTGCAGCGGCTCGCGGCGGCTTATCGCGACTTGCTGCCGGCAAAGGTGATCAATGTCACGGGAAGCAACGGCAAGACGTCGACCAAGGATTTCACCGCGGCCATCCTGGGGCGGCGCGGAAGCGTCACGAAGACCGAGGGAAACCTCAACAATCACATCGGCCTGCCGCTGACCATCCTGCGCGCGTCGCGGAAGGACCGGTTCGGGGTATTCGAGATCGGGATGAATCATCCGGGAGAAATCGAGCCGCTGGCGCGGATCGCAAAACCGGACGCGGGCATCATTACCAACATCGGCATGGCGCACATTGAATATATGGGAAGCCAGGAGGCGATCGCGAAGGAGAAGGGGATGCTGGCGGAGGCGATCGGCGCGGCGGGTTTCGTGGTGCTGCCGGTGGACGACGCATTTACCGATTCCATCGCCGCGCGCACGAAGGCGAAGGTGGTTCGGGCCGGATTGAATCACGGCGACGTGTACGCGAGCGACCTGGCGGAGGATGGCGAGGGGACGCGCTTTACCGCGCACGCGCGGGGCGAATCGGCCGCGGGCTATCTGGCGATGCCGGGCCGCCACATGGTGCAAAACGCGATGCTGGCCGCCGCCGCGGGCATCGAGTACGGCGTGCCGCTCGGGGAATGCCTCGAGGCGTTGCGCGGCGCCAAGCTCACCAAGGGGAGGCTCGAACGGAAAATGGTCCGGGGTATTTTCATCCTGGATGACTCTTACAATGCGAACCCGGACTCGATGATCGCGGCGATCGAGACGCTGGGCCGGATGCCGGGCCGGCGCATCGCCGTGCTGGGGCAGATGAACGAACTGGGCGCCGAGACCGAGCGCGGGCACCGGAGCGCCGGCGAGGCCGCGGGGCGTGAGAAAATCGATTGCGTCATCACGGTCGGAGGGATCGCGTCGATCATCGCCGCGGCGGCGCGCGAGCAAGGCGTGAAATACGTCCTGACCGCGAATACCACTTCCGAGGCGGCGGCCATCCTGCGCAGCCTCGCGCGCAACGGCGACACAGTGCTCATCAAGGGCAGCCGGAGCGTCAGGATGGAAACCATAGTCGAGGAGCTGGCCCGGTCATGATGTACTTTCTTTACCATTGGCGGAACCAGTTCTCGGCGTTGAATGTCTTTTATTACATCACGTTCCGCGCCATCGCGGCGGCGGTAACTTCGTTCCTCCTCTCGCTGATGTTCGGCAACTGGGTTATCCGGCGACTTATCAGTCTGAAGGTGGGCCAGCCGATTCGCACCAAGGAGCAGGTGCGCGAACTGGCGGAATTGCACGGCGGCAAGGCGGGGACGCCGACCATGGGGGGCGTGCTGCTGCTCGGCTCCGTGATTGTATCGACGCTCCTTTGGGCGCGGCTGACCAATCGCGCGATCTGGCTTGCGCTGTTTGCCATCGTCTATCTTGGCATCCTTGGATTCGTGGATGACTATCTCAAGGTAACCAGGAAGAAGTCCGACGGCATCCACGCCCGCGTGAAGATGGTGGCGCAACTGGTCCTCGCCGGCGTGGTTACGGCGTTCTTCCTTCTCGATCCCGCCTCGGAAATCCAGGCGCGCGCTCTCTATGTCCCGTTCTTCAAGGAGCCGCTGATCTTCAATCTCGGCTGGGCAACTTACTTCTTCTTTGCGCTCGTGGTGGTCGGCACGTCGAATGCGGTGAATCTTACCGACGGCCTCGACGGACTGGCGACGGGTTGCACCGTCACGGTGGCGCTCGCGTTTGCCGTGCTGGCCTATGTGGCCGGCAACGTGAAATTTTCCTCCTATCTCCAGATACCGTTTTATCCATTTACGGGTGAACTTACCGTGGTTTGCATGGCGCTGGCGGGCGCGGGCCTTGGGTTCCTATGGTTCAACTGCCATCCAGCGCGCGTCTTCATGGGTGACACCGGCTCGCTGGCCATTGGCGGCGTGCTGGGTGTGGTGGCCATCTGTTGCAAGCAGGAACTGCTGTTACTGGTGGTTGGCGGCGTGTTTGTCATGGAGGCGATGTCGGTCATCCTCCAGGTGATGAGCTTCAAGCTCACCGGCAAGCGCATCTTTGCCATGTCGCCCATCCATCACCATTTTGAGCTCAAAGGCTGGAAGGAAAATACCGTCATCGTCCGTTTCTGGATCCTTTCCATTATGTTCGCCGCGCTCGGCCTCGCGACGCTCAAGCTGAGATAACTTCGTGTCCCATCAATGTCATATAAGAACAAAAAAATCGCCGTGCTCGGTTTTGGTTCGAGCGGGGAAGCCGCGGCGCGGTTGCTGGCGGAGGAGGGAGCCGTGACCACGATTCTCGACAGCGCCGACCTGGAGAAATTGCGTTCGAAGATCGAGAAGATGACGCCGCTGGGCATCTCCGTGCTTGCGGGGATCGAGGCCGACACCGATCCGCGGCAGTACGACCGCGGCATTCTCTCGCCGGGCATCGATCCGGCCGTGCCGCTGGTGCAGAACTTCCTGCGCAAGCGGATCGAGATGATCGGCGAGCTGGAGTTTTCGTGGGAACTTTGCAAGTGCCCCGTGGTCGCCATTACCGGCACGAACGGCAAGACAACCACGACCGAGTTGGTGGCGCGGATGCTGAACCAATGCGGGGTCAAAACGCTTGCCGCGGGCAACATCGGGCCGGCTTTCGCGTCGGTGGTGATGAAGAGCGGCGAGATGGATGTGATGACGCTCGAGGTAAGTTCCTTCCAGCTCGAGGAAATCCGCGCTTTCCGCCCGCACATCGCCGTCTGGCTCAATTTTACGCCCGATCATCTCGACCGCTACCCGGACATGGAATCGTATCGCCGCGCGAAGCTGCGGATATTTGAAAACCAGACCGCCGAGGACTTTGCGGTCATCAAGCTGGAAGATATGCCGGGGGTGATCGATCCGGCGTCGCTGCGCGCGCAGCCGATTACCTTCAGCGCGGCCAGCACGGGAGGCGATTTTGATTTGCGGGAGGGCATCATCCACTTCCGCGGCGAGCCCGTGCTGGCAATGCGCGACGTGAAGCTGCGCGGCCTGCACAATGCCGAGAACCTGATGGCCGCGCTCGGTGTCGGCTGGCTGATGGGGCGGAGCTTCGAAACCATGGCCGGTCCGCTTTCGACTTACAGCCCGCAGCCGCATCGTTGTGAATTGGTTGGCTCGGTCGCCGACGTTGACTATGTCAATGATTCGAAGGCGACCAACATCGATGCCCTCGAGAAGGCGCTGCTTTCCGAGTCGCGGCCCGTGGTATTGATCGCGGGAGGCAAGGACAAGGGATTTGAGTTCGGCTCGATCACTGAATTAGTCGCGCGAAAGGCGCATCACGTGGTCCTCATCGGGGAGATGGCGGGGAGGATCGCGGCGCTTTGGGAGAACCGCGTGCCATGCGAAAGGGCTTCTTCCCTGGAGGAGGCGGTGCGCCGCGCGCGCGGCCACGCGAAGCCGGGCGACGTTGTCCTTTTCTCCCCGGGCACTTCCTCATTCGACATGTTTCAAAACTACGCCGATCGCGGCAACCAATTCCGGAACCTAGTGCAATCACTGACATGAACCTCCCATTACGACAGCCAAAGAAGAAGCTCCAGACCACCACAGCCCGCCGCAGCCGCGAGGCGGACTATTTCGATGAACCGAACGTGAAGTTATCCAGCGCCTTTGTCGTGGTGCTGGTATTGCACGTCGTGGCGGTCGGCGGCATCTATGCCTTCAACGCCATCAAGGCACATCAACCCGCCGGGTACGAGGAAACGGCCCCCGTGCCGGCCCAGCCACCCGTCGCCGCGCAAACCGCCGCGAATCCTCCGGCCGCCGAACAACCGACGGCCGCTCCCGCGCCGCCGCTGAAGTACCATGTGAAGAGCGGCGATACGCTTGTGAAGATTGCGAGCACCTACGGAGTCAGCGCGGATGACATCATTTCCCTGAATAACATTACCTCGCCCATCTATGTCGGCGAGGAATTGAAACTTCCGACCGGCGCCACGGCGCCAGCCGCGCCGGCGGCCGCGACGCAGGATAGCGGCGTCACTTACACTGTTGTCCGGGGAGATACGCTGGTCAGCATCGCGCGACGGTTCCACGTGGCATTTGACGGGTTGATGCGCCTCAACAGGATCGAGGACCCGAAAAGGCTTAAGATAGGCGAGAAACTCAAAATCCCGCCAAGACATCCGGCTGCCGCGGCGTAACTGACGATTACTCCCATTACTTCCAGACATGCATCGCAAAAGCATTTATTTCCTCGTGCTCGCAGTTGCCGCGCTGACCGTGCTTGGCATCGTGATGCTATTCAGCATTGGCGCGTTCGTGCCGGATAACCATGGCGATCCGTATTACTTTCTCAAGCGGCAGTCGATCTGGCTGGGGTTGGGCATCGTGGCGTGCGTGACGGGCGCGACAGTCGATTACAAATTCTGGCAGCGCACCTGGTATATCTGGTTCATTATGTCGGCCATTTTGCTGGCGCTATGTTTCGTGCCTCATATCGGGGAGAGGATCAATGGCGCAGCCCGGTGGGTGAATTTCCGAGTGGTGGCTTTCCAGCCATCGGACTTTGCCAAGCTGGCCGCGATCGCGTTCCTGGCGTGGTGGTATTCCAAGTACGAGGAAAAGTCGCGCACGCTGGTGTGGGGTTTCGTTGCACCAATACTGATCACTGGCATCCTAATGGCGCTCATCGCGCGGGAGATCGACATGGGTACGACGGCATTGATCGGCGGCACGATGTTCGTGGTCATGTTCGTGGCGGGCAGCAGCTTGTGGTACATCGCGCCGCTTGCGATTAGCGGCGTTGTCGGGACCATTTACATAGCCGTTCACATGAAGGAGCGGTTGGGGCGCATCCTGGCGTTCATGGACCTCGAGAAATACAAGGAGACGTGGGGATTGCAACAATGGCAGGCGCTGCTTTCGTTCGGATCGGGCGGCGTGCATGGGCTCGGCCTCGGCAACGGGATTGAAAAGTTCTCCTATATGCCGTTTCCCCATACGGATTTCATCTTTCCAATGATCGGCGAGGAACTGGGCCTCTGCGCGACGCTGGGCGTCGTCCTTTGTTATGTGGTCATCATCGTTTTCGGGACTATCATCGCCATGCAGGCGCGCGACCGTTTCGGCATGCTGTTTGGATTCGGCATGGTGGTGATGCTGGCGTTGCAGGCGGCGCTCAATATCGGCGTCACCACTTCGCTGCTGCCGAACAAAGGGCTGCCGCTGCCGTTTATTTCCTATGGCGGATCGAACCTCCTCTTCTGCCTGCTCGAAGTGGGCATCCTCATCAATATCTACCGGCACGGCGTCACCGAAGCGCGCGATCCGGTAGCCACGCGCAGCCTTCATGCCCGCATGACGCCGCGCATCTAACCGGGAAAGGGAATGGTGAAAGCAGAAGAGAAAAACAAATTCGAAACTCGAAATTCGAAATTCGAAAGGGGAAAGCCGCTTCGAGTTACATTGCGGGTCTCGCGCGATTCGAATTTTGAATGCCGGATTGTCATTGCTCCACGCGGAGCGGAGTCGGGAAGGAGGGTTTCGTGAACTTCGTCATTGCGGGCGGCGGCACCGGCGGACATCTGTTTCCCGGGCTTGCGGTGGGCGAGGTGCTGCTCGAGCGCGGGCACCAGGTGATCGTTTTCATCTCCGAGAAGGATGTCGACGCGCTCGCCACCAAGGACAGGACCGAGTTTCGCTTCGAGAAGCTGCCGAGCATCGGCATGCCGCGCATTTTTTCGCCCGCCATCTTCGGTTTCCTGAAGCGGTTCAACGACAGCCTGTCGCCGTGCCGCAGGCTTTACCGGAAATTCGGGCCGCACGCGGTGCTTGGCATGGGCGGATTCACCTCGACCGCGCCGATTCTCGCCGGACGGATGCGCAAAATCCCGACCTTCGTGCATGAATCCAATGCGATTCCCGGCAAGGCCAACCGGCTCAACGCGCGCCTGACCGACGCGGTGCTGCTCGGCTTCCAGGATTGCGCCCGCTATTTTCCAAACTCGCGCTACCAGGTCACCGGCACGCCGATTCGCAAGAGCCTGGCGCGGCGCGTGCCGCGCGAGGAGGCGCTGGCCGCGTTCAACCTGCGCCCGGACCGCAAGACGCTGCTGGTGATGGGGGGCAGCCAGGGCGCGCACGGCATCAACGAGGCCGCGATCAAGGCGCTGCCGCTGCTCAAGGATTTGCCGCTCCAGGTCATCCATCTCACCGGGCCGAACGACGAGCAGGTGGCCGCGGCGAACTATCGCCGCGAGGAAATACCGGCGCACGTCGCCGCTTTCTGCCACCAGATGGAACTGGCGTACAGCGCCGCCGATCTCGCGCTCTCGCGCTCCGGCGCAGCCAGCCTGTCGGAGCTCTCGCACTTCGGCCTGCCCGCGCTGCTCATCCCCTACCCGATGGCCGCGGAGAATCACCAGGCGCTCAACGCCGCCATCTTCGCGCGTGAAAACGCGGCGGTCGTCGTCGAGCAAGGCCAGGTCAGCGTGGAAACGTTCGCGCGCGAGATTGGCGCGCTGCTGCGGGACTCCGAGCGCCTCGCGAAAATGTCGCGCGCCGCGCAATCGCTTTCACCGGCCAACGCCGCCGAATGCGTGGCCGATACGGTTGAGCACGCGGCGACGGCGAGGGCGGGCGGCGCCAACGGCGCGCGAAACGAAGCGGGAGAGGAGGGGGCGGAAAAATGACGTGCGAGGCAGAGATTGTATTCCATTCTCCGCGCTTTGGTGTTATCTCCGGGCTGTCCGATTCATCGCCCGACCCACGCCCTAACTATCGCTCAATGGACACAGGCCAAATCCTCGCCGACATCCTCGTCGCGGGCGAAATGCGCATCCATTTGATCGGCGTCGCCGGCTCGGGAATGAGCGGGATCGCCGGGCTGCTGCTCGCGCTCGGGCATCGCGTCAGCGGCTCCGACAAGGTTACGACGGTCGAGACGGACCGCCTCCGGGGGCTGGGCCTGCAATTCTCCTCGCCGCACAGCGCGGCGGCCGTGCAGGACGCGGACCTGGTCATTTTTTCATCGGCCATCAAGCCCGGAAACGTCGCGTACGACGAGGCGCACCGGCTCGGCAAAATGATGGCGCGCCGCGCCGATGCGCTGGCCGCGCTGATGAACCAGAAGCGTGGCGTGACCATCGCCGGCATGCACGGCAAGACCACCACATCTTCCATGGCCGCGCACGTTTTGCGCGTCGGCGGGCTGCGTCCGTCGCATTATGTCGGCGCGGAAATTCCGATCCTCGGAACCAATGCCCATTGGGAGCCGGAGGGCGAATACTTCGTCGCCGAGGGGGACGAAAGCGACGGCACAATCGCGCTTTATCATCCCGAGCACTCGATCCTGCTCAACATCGAGGAGGAGCACATGGACTATTACGAGAACCTCGAGGCCATCGAAGCGGTGTATGGCCAGTTGCTCGACCAGACCCGCGGCAATGTCTTCTATTGCATCGACGACCCGAACGCGGCGCGCGTCTGCAAAAACCGCGCGAACGCCATTTCCTTCGGCGAGAGCGACGGCGCGGAGTTCCGTTTCCAGCCGGTGCTCTCGCGCAGCTTTCATTCGGAGTTCAAGGTCTACCGGCACGAGAAATGGATCGGCGATTTCGCGCTCAACATTCCCGGCCGGCACAATATCTCGAACGCCACCGGCGTCATCGCGCTGGCGACCGTGCTCGGGATCGGCGTCGAGAAAATCGCGCAGGCCTTCGAGTCGTTCCGCGGGGCGCGGCGGCGCTTCGAGGTAAAATACCGCAGCGATAATTACATGGTGATCGACGATTACGGGCATCATCCCAGCGAGATCAAGGCCACGCTCGAGACTGCGCGCGCCGTGTGCAAGGGGCGGGTCATGGTCATGTTCCAGCCGCACCGCTACTCGCGTACGCAGGCGTTGCAGCATGAGTTTGGCCCTGCGTTCGGAAGGGCCGACCGCGTTTTTGTCGCCGATGTTTACGCGGCGAGCGAGAAGCCGATTCCCGGCGTCACCGGCCAGACCATTGTCGATGCCATCGCGCGCACCGGCCACGACGGCGCGCAATTCATCGCGGTGCGCCAGCAGATACCCGCCGCGCTCGGCCCGCTCATCGAGCCCGGCGACCTCATCCTGAGCCTCGGCGCCGGCGACATTCATGAGCAGGGGGCGCGGCTGGCCGCGGACCTGGCGAAGCTCGAGGACCTTCAGGCCGCCATGGGCCCCGGCATCGCGCGGCTGTACGAGCCGTTGGCAAAGCACACCACGCTGCGCGTCGGCGGGCCGGCGCAATACTGGCTCGAGCCGGAAACCGAAGCCGGCTTCGCGCGCCTCATTCGCCTTTGCACCGCGAATGAAATCCCGCTTTTCGTCATTGGCCGCGGCTCGAACCTGCTCGTGCGTGACGGTGGCATCCCCGGCGCGGTCGTGCACCTGGCGCGCGGCGAATTCCGCCGGATCGACGTGAAGGGCGATTACATCACCGCCGGCGCGGGCGTGAAATTGAAGGAGCTGGCCTATGCCGCGCGCGATGGGCTCATCGCCGGTTTCGAGTGGATGGAAGGCATTCCCGGCCAGGTGGGCGGGGCGCTGCGCATGAATGCCGGCGCGATGGGCGGCGAGACGTTCCGGCACGTGGTCGGTGTGCGTTACGTCGATGAGCACGGCAATTTCCACACGAAAACCGCGGCAGACCTCGAGGTGCATTACCGCGACGTGCCCTCGCTCGAACGCAATTACGCGGTTGCCGCCATCTTCCAGGGACAACCGGGCAACGCCGCGGAAATCCACGCGGCGCTCGAGGCTTCGATGCAAAAACGCCGCGCCACGCAGCCGAAGGAGTCGAGCGCCGGCTGCATTTTCAAGAATCCCGCGGCCTGTCCGGCGGGCAAGCTGGTCGACGAGCTGGGCCTCAAGGACACCCGCGTCGGCGGCGCGCGCGTCTCGGCCATCCACGGAAATTTCATCGTCAACGACGGCAGCGCGACCGCGGCCGATGTGCTGGCGCTGATCGAGAAGATCAAAGCCGTCGCGCGCGAGCGGCGCGGCATCGAGCTGCAAACCGAAGTCCAAATCCTCGGAGAATCATGAGCCTCAACGGAAAAACCATCTCAGTCCTCATGGGCGGTCCCGGCTCCGAGCGCGAAGTCTCGCTTGCCTCCGGGCGCGGTGTTTGCAAGGCGCTGGCGGAGCGCGGCGCGCGCGTGGTGCCTGTCGACGTCACCTCGCCGGAATTCACCATTCCCGAGCCGGTCGACATCGCCTTCAACATCATCCATGGCACCTTTGGCGAGGATGGCGATCTGCAGGCGATCCTCGATGAACAGGGCATCCCGTACACAGGGGAGGGGGTCGAGGGGAGCTGGGCCGCGTTCAACAAGATCGAGACGAAACAGCGGTTCATCGAGTGCGGCATCCCGACCGCGGCCTTCGAAGTCGTTTTCGCCGACGCCCTGCCGGGGCTGCCGCTGCCGTACGTGGTGAAGGCCCCGTGCCAGGGTTCGACCGTCGGCGTCTATATAGTAAAGGAGGAGTCGCAGATCGCTGCCGCCATCAGCGGCGCCGCGCAGTATGACGACCCGCTGCTGGTCGAGGAATACATCGCCGGCGACGAACTGACCGTCGGCGTGCTCGGTCCGCAGGCGCTGCCGATCATCATGATCAAGCCGAAGGAGGGCTTTTACGATTTCCAGAACAAATATCCGTTTCTCAATCCGCAGGCCGGCGGCGGGGCCGACCATTATTGCCCCGCGCCCTTGCCGGAAAAGACGACGCGGCTCATCCAGGAGATCGCCCTCGCGGCGCATGGCGCGCTGGGGCTCGAGGTCTACTCGCGCGTCGATTTCATCCTCGGCAACGACGGCGCGCCCTATGTGCTCGAGATCAACACCATCCCTGGAATGACGGAGGCCAGCCTGCTGCCCGAGGCCGCGGCCGCGGCCGGCATTTCTACGGCGATTTGTGCGAGCGCATCATCGAGCTGTCGCTGGCCCGCTTCAAAAGGAGGCAATTGCAACGCGCATGAAACCGAGACCGGCTCCCGTCCGCAACCAGCGCGTTTCCTCGCGCAAACAGCGAAAGCAGCAACATCTGCTGGACGTTTCCGTGCGCTCGCGCGCAGCCCGGCGCTACCGCGACCGCCGCGCGCTCGCCCTGCTGAGCGCAATCTTTCTTTTCTGCGCCGCGGCCGGCGGCCTCTGGTACGGCGGGCGCGCCGCGCTGCGCCGTTATTTCTGGCAGAACCCGGATTACAATCTCACCGAGGTCGATTTCAGCACCGACGGCTCGCTGACACGGCAGCAGGTCCTCGATGCCGCCAATATCCAGGAAGGCAAAAACATCTTCGCGGTTAATCTCTCCGCGGCGCGCAGCGGTGTGCTGGCGCTGCCGCAGGTTGATCGCGCCGACCTCGAGCGCATCATGCCGAACAAGATTTCCATCGACATCACCGAGCGCAAGCCGGTCGCGTGGGTCACCGGCAGCGAGAACGGCGACCCGACCACCGATCCCGGCGCGTTCCTCATCGACCATGACGGCACGCTCATGCGCATCAAGGAGCAGGTCCCGGCCTATTATCATCTGCCCGTCATCTGCGGCCTGCCGGTGGATAATTACGAAGCCGGCCAGACCGTAGATTTGCCGGAGGTGAGGGCGGCGCTCGAGCTCATCCGGTTGACCGGCGAAAACCCGGCGCGCTACCAGGTCCGCAGCATCGATGTCTCAAAGGGCTACTGCCTCCTGGTGACCGACGAGCGCCACGCGAAGGTCATGTTTCCGCTCGACAATATCCAGTCGCAGCTTGACCGCCTGGGGCTGCTCCTGGCCAGTTGCGACAGCGAGAACCGGGAAATCCAGACCGTAAATCTCCTGGTCCAGCGCAACATCCCGGTCACCTTCGTCCCGCCGCCGAGCGACACTCCCGACGATTCCGCCGCGGGGACGCTGCCGTACCCGGACGACCCGCAGGCTACCACCGAAGAGACGGACGCGCCTGCGCCGATCGTCGCCGCCACTCCCGCGCCGAAACACGGCCAGGGCAGCCACAAGTCATCGTCGTCCTTGATCCATCACCAGGCCATCACCGTGCGCCGGGCCATTCCGCTCGCCACGCCCGAAAACGAATGAGAAATCGTAAATTCGAAATCCGAAATTCGAAATTCGAAGTGATGGCGGGCTTCGCCCTGCCGGATGCGGATGTCCTTTTTGCTCTTCAATTCAAATACTTCGAATTTCGAGTTTCGAATTTCGAATTTTCCACCACCCAACCATGTCCAGAGATCACATCATCGTAGGCCTCGAGATCGGCACCTCAAAAATCTGCG
>CAVWMS010000004.1:0-79461 GCA_963756185.1 uncultured Verrucomicrobiae bacterium | reverse complement strand
GCGGGGGGATACTTTGGGGCGCTTTTTTGAAGGAGGGTGATCGCGTCATCGTAAGCCTCGGGATTGCCGGAGCCAAGGGCGGTAACTCGTTCAGGTATCTCCTTTCCGGTGCCCTCACTGAGCAGCCAGACCGCATACCAGCATTGGGAGGGCGCATCGCCCGCGTCGGCGCTGGCCTGAAGGCTGTCGACATAGGCGGGAGGTTTCGGCGGCTTTTGACCCCCGCCAAGGCCTCCGCCCTGAAGAAGCTGAATGAGACGGTTGGCAAGTTCGATGGGATCGTCGGTTTCATCGTCATCGCCGCCTGGCCCCTGCCTTGAAGTGTCGGTTTCCTCGTCGGTATTATCTTCCTCTCCCAACGGCTGGGTTTCGGAGCGCCCTTTTTCCGCGGGACCGCCGCCTTGGGAACCGTGCATCGTAAAGAATCCTCCTCCACCGGATGGGCCGCCTGGGCCGCCACGGCCACCGCCTCCACCACCACCACCACCACCGCCACCGCCGCCGCCGCCGTGGCCGGATGGAGGGCCGGATGCTCCCGTCCTGCCGCCCGAGCCACCGGATGCGCCGCTGTATATGGCTGCCTTTTCAGCTGCTACGCCTGACTTTCCGCCGCTGGAATTATCGCATTGCGAGATAGAACGTTTTGATTGCTGCGCCTGGACGGGATATATCCCGAGCAGACAGAACAATGCCAGCGCGGTTGGCAATCTTGCGAACATGGATCGGTCCCGGAGGATAGAAGGCGAACGGGACAAGTTCAAGATTTCTTCGAAAAAGCGACGCGGCCCGAGTGATGCGGCTTGACGGGCGGCGAGGCGTCTCGCTTAATCCCACGCCGTGAGCGTGTCCAGAGAACCCAGCGCGCGTCGCAGCCGACTTCCGGGCCTTTTATGCAGAACCACCGGAAGGCTGTTTCTATTCGCCGCAATTACGCTGCTTTTCGGATGCACGGCGGCGACGTTTCGCAGTGACGTGAAGGGTTACTCGCAATCCTACGCCCAGGTATCCGACCAGCAGATGCTCTATAACCTGGCGCGCCTGAACAACGGGTTGCCGCCTTATTTCCTGACCATCGGCCAGATCAACAGCAACTGGGAGATGCTCGCGGAGAACCAGGCGGGGGTTTCAATCACGCGAAGCGGGCAAAACTCGAACAGCAGCACCAACGCGGGTTCGAGCGCGCTGCTGCCGGAACTGGCGAAGACCTTCGCCCATACGGTGACGCGCACCTTGAATCCCGAGGATACGCTGACCAACAGCATCCAGGCGAATCCGACCTTTACTTACATTCCACTCAATGGAGACCAGATCGCGAAGGAGTTTCTCACGCAGATTTCCCCCGAGGTGTTCGAGCATTTCTGCCAGCAGGGATGGCCGATCGATCAATTGCTGCGGGTGCTCGTGGACAGGATCGAAATGCGCCTGCCCAACGGCGAGATATCCGTGCTGACCAATTCGCCGACGCGCGGCGACCCGCAATCGTATGTGTTGTTCCTGCGCGTGTGCGGGGAATTGCGCAACCTGCAGCGCAGCGGGAAGCTGATCATCCGCAACCGGCAGCAAGTGGAGTACTTTGGCGACCAGACCTTTGGCAATCCGAACGCGAAGGATTTGACGAATGCGAACGCGGCCGGCTACAAATGGTACAAGATAAGCGACAATGCGTGGATGATCGGGAAGGAGATGGATACGGCGGTATTTACGATCCTGCCGCAGGACGCGGCGCAACTCGAGGCAGAGTTCGTTCAATGCCAGCGTGTCCGAGCAGAACCTGATCAGGCTCCTCGAGAAGGGAATTGCGATCAGTACGGCGGTTCCATCGATGGCGGATTCGCAATCGAATGACGAAGCCTATATCGTGCTGCGGTCCGTGTCGACGGCGCTGGCGTCCGTGGCGACGGAGCAGAATAACTTCTACGACATCCTGCGGAGATATCCGCCGAGCAATCCCAAGGGGATACTGGAAGATGAAAAGATGCCGGTACTCGAATTGACATGGGATAAGTCAGTGGTTCCGCAGGGGTACGAATGGAATCAACTGCTTCCGCCGGTGGTGACGCTCAACTTTTCGGGAAGGACTTACAAGATCACCGACCCGGCGCCGAACCGGGACGACGCGGAAACGAACGAGTGGGCGGACAAGGCGGCCTTGTCGACGTGGAACCGGGATACGTTCAGACTGCTGGTCGAACTGCAATCGGAGATTGGCGTGGACTTGTCGAAGTACCAAAACCAGGTGATCCAGTTCAGGCAGCAGTAGCGGCCGGATGCGCATCTCCGCGGTACCATCCTTTTGGTTTGTGGGCTTTTCGGGCCACCGCCACGTAAGCGACCCTGAGAAAGTGCTCGCGGCGCTGTCCGGCGAATTGCGGAAGTTGCACGGCCAGGCCCCGGCGCAATTGGTAGGTATCGCTTCGCTGGCAATCGGGGGCGATCAGCTCTTTTTGCGCGCCTGCCGCGCGGAAGGGATACCATATGAAGTGCTGCTTCCCTTTCCCGCGGAGGAATTCAAGAAAGGTTTCGATGGGCCGGATTGGGAGGCCGCGCTCGAATTGGAGCGCACGGCGGTGGCGTCGCACGTCGGGGAAATGAAGGAGACGCGGCAGGAGGGCTACCTGGCCTGCGGCGTCGATACGGTGGACCTGAGCGACGTCCTGGTGGTGGTATGGAACGGCCAGGCCGCCGCGGGCGTGGGCGGGACCGAGCAAATCGTCGAATATGCGCGCAAGCTCGGTAAACCCATCGTCTGGATTCACTCGGAAACGTTCGAAGTGAAGACCGAGAATTTTTCCGGCAATATATTTGAAGATAAAATCACGGACTCGATGCGGAAGTATCTCGACCCGCATGGAGAGGAACTCAAGGAGGTTGAGCCGCGCGATGCGGTGCAGCGGCTGATGCGCAGCGCGGGCAACTACGCCCGGCGCAGCGCCCCGGCGGTTCGCACGCTGGCGGCGGTGATGATATTCCTCAACCTGGCGGTAACCGGCCTGGGCAGCGCGGGCTCGATCGTTGTCCTTTGGCCTTCGGTCTTTTCCACGCACGTGCAGGGCATCCTCAATATCTCAAGGTTCATTTTGTTCGTGATTGTCTTCGGAGTCGCAGCCTCGAGCGTGGCGCGAACCCGGCGCAGCAACTGGCTGACGACCCGGTATGTCGCGGAGATGTGCCGGTCGATCCTGGCGACGTGGGATTTGCCGGAACGGACGGGCTCGGCGTTCGACAGCGGGCCTGCCGAGTTTGCCCATCTCAACAGGTCTCTTTACTTCCTGCAATCACTGGGGCAAAAGCCGCCTGCCACGCCCGGCGGCGAGGCCGTAAAAAAGTACGTCGAAGACAGGATCGACGGGCCCCACGGTCAGCTCGAATATTACGCAACAAAGTCCCGGGGTCTGCTGCCATGGAAAAAGCTGCTGAACTTGGTGTTTGGGGCTTCGATGGTGGCCACCGCGGCAATGATGGTGCTGTTGCTATGCAGTCCGTTCCTGAGTCATTGGACCACTCATAAGAGTCTAATCGTGAACGTTACGACGCAACTGCTTTCCCTGGTGCCGATGCTGGCCACCAGCGCGGTGTCGCTGATCTATGTCTATGAAATCCAGCGCCGGCTGGTGCATAACAAGAGGATGATCCGCCTGCTCAATCAATTCAAGGCCCAGATCACCGCCGCGCCCACGGCGGCATCGCTGCAAACCGACATCCGGCGCTGCGAGCGCGCGCTGCTGGGAGAGGTGCAGGATTGGTATTATTATGGGTTGTATGGGAAGTAAGGGGGGAGAAAAATTGCTGATTGCTGATCTGGGATTGCTGATTGGGAGAAAATCGCGCCGGGGGCGGTTGAGAATACGGAGCTGTGTCTGAGCAATCGGTAATTTCTCTCGTCGGGTTAATCCGTTGTCTGATTCTTTGACTTATACTTATTCCGGGCTCAGTGTTTTGAGGAATGCGACGAGGGCTTGCTGGTCGGCCTGGGATAATTTCAGGCCGTCGTCGGGATGCTTGGCGAGGTTTGGATCGAGGGTCGGGCCGCGGACGACACCGTGATCGTAGTGGGCGACCACCTGATCGAGCGTGGTGAAACGCCCGTCGTGCATGTAGGGGCCGGTGAGCGTGAGGTTTCGCAGGCTGGGCGTGGCGAATTTGCCGCGGTCAGCATCGTCATGGGTGATGGCGTAGCGGCCGGTGTCGCCGGGCGCGAGTTCAAGACCGTCGTTATGGAACTGATGGTCGGTGAACAGCGCGCCGCCGTGGCAATGGAAACAATCGGCGCCGTATTGGCCGGTGCGCGGCTCGTATTCGGTCATGAATAACTCGAGTCCGCGCCGTTCCTCAGGGGTAAATGCCGCCCGGCCGCGCATGGCGAGGTCGAACTTCGCGTTATAGGAGGTAAGGGTGAGTAAAAAATTCTCGAGCGCGAGCCCGATCTTCTCCCGGGTAATTTCCGGTGAACCGAATGCGGCGGTGAATAACTGCGGGTAAGTGGTCGTGGCGCCTAGCTTGGCAATAACATCCGGCGGCGTATCGTCCATCTCGTTGCGTTGCTGGATGGGCGTCCAGACCTGCTCCCGCAGCGACGGCGCGCGGCCATCCCAAAAGAAGCTCGATTTCCAGGCGAGATTGAAGAGCGGCATCGCATGGCGCGTGCCGATCAAGCCGTCCACGCCGACGCTGAAGCGCCGCGGATCGGAAAAGGAATGATCCGGCTGATGGCATGAGGAGCAGGAGATGGTGTCGTCGCGCGAAAGAATGGGATCGTGGAAGAGCTTGCTGCCGAGCGTGACGCGCTCCGCGATGAGCGGGTTGTCGCGCGGCAGCTCCGGGATGGGGAACGCCCCGCTCATCGTGAAGTGAAAGGGCGTGAAGGTGGCCGGCAAATAAAGCGGCTTGATGGGCGAGGGGAGGCTGATGTCCGGCAGCGAGGAGATGAACGCACGCGCGCGAAATGCGCCGGGCAGGTTGGTGTCGAGGATCGCGGCGACCGGATCGCCGTCGCGCGAATGCGTGGCCGCGCCATCCTTTTCAAAGGAAAGCGGTCGAGGCGAGCCGAGGAGGACGCCGAGATCGAGGTCGACGACGAGCGTGCCGTCGTGGCGAAGATCGAGCGCGATGGGCAGATCGATCCGCGTGCGATTCGGCTCGCGGGCAAGGTGGAGCGCGTAACCCTTCAACTCCTGCGAAGAGCCGCGGTAGAGCCCTTCGAACGCCATGAACACATAACCGCCCTGCCAGCTCCAGCGCAGGCCGTTGACATTTGGGTTGAGCGGATTGTCGGGCGGCAGTGTCGACGGATCGGCGTTGTTTTGGTCCGGGTTCAGGCCGACGTCAAAACGGAGCGCCTGGTAGCGGGCGGCGGGAATATTGCGAAGCGGGGCATCGAGGCGATGCGCCGCGGCATCCATCCAGACCACCTGGCCGGGCAGTTCCGTCCACGAGCCGTCCTCGCGTTTGAGCGCAAAATCGCCGAGAAGATAACTCAATCGCGTGACAGAGAGCGTATCCTGCGCGGCATTTTGATAACGGAGCGAATCGAGCAGCAGCGGGGCGCCGCTGAAAAGGTGGCGCATCTGGAGGTCGAGGACTGTCGCGCGCGCCGCAAGGGCGGATGCCGCCCAGAGGCTGAGGCAGAAAAGAGATTTCCGGCCGGTCATGGCGGCTCGATTATGGCGGATAAGGCAGCGCGATGGGAAGGAGCGAATTGCTGCCGGAGACCGCGGCGCGCTTCAGAAAGGCGACGGCGCTGCCCGCGGGAATGACCGTCGAGTTTTGGCTCGCGGTGCTGCCGGACATAAGCCAGTTTCCGCCCGGTGTCTCATAGTAAGCATTCCATTTGCCGAGAGTGGAGTTATAGACGGAAAGCGTGTCCGCGGTGAAGGGGGTATTGCCGGCCGCCCAATTGCTCCCGAGGTTGACTTGCGAGAGGGTCATATCGACGGGGACGAACATTCCGAAATAACGGACGACATTCGAGCCAGGAACCTTGAGGCGTGGCGCGACCGTCACCGGGCTGCCCGCGTTCACCAAGACACCGCCCGCGTAACCCGCGGGTAGATAGATGGCAATGGTGGCCGAAGGCGGGATAACCGTGGGGCCCGCGTCCGCCGCGGTCGAAGCGCCATCCTTTACCCAATGACTTACAGTGGTGTTGTAATAGTAATGGTCAAAGGCGAGCGTCTGCGAATTCCAGAGACCTACGCCGCCGGTCGCGGCAAAGGATGTCCCGCTCCCCGGAAATGCCGAACCGGCGCTGTTGCCGAAGAAATTGCCGATGGAAAGGCCGGTGCTGATGATGAGGCCCTCGGTGCCGCTGACGGCAAAGCCAGAGGTATTGAGCGGGGTCGATTGCGTCGAGTTGTCGGTGACATCGACGACGAGCTGCGTGGCCGTATTTGAAATAATCGGAAGAAAGCGGCCGGCCTCGGCGCCGGAGGTGAGGAAGGCGAAGCAAGGCGCACCGGTTCCCGATTCGGTGAATTCATTGACGGTCCAGTTTGCCGTGCCCACGGTCAGCGTGTTGCCGCCGGCGGCCGTGAGGGTGCCTGAGAAAATGATCGAGTTGAGCAGCGGAGCGCTCATATAGTAAGTGGCCGCCGTGCCCGTGGCCGCGAAGGAATACTCGATATAACCCACCGGCGCCGTTTGCGCGAAGGCGCCAACGAGCGGCCAGCAAAAAAAGGCGGCGAGAAGGGCGAAGCGTCTCATGACGGCGATGGGTTGCGCGGGGTTCACTGCTGAATATAGACCTGCCCGGAAAGGATTGGCGAGGTGTTAATGGTCTGGCCACCCGTTGGAATTTGCGGCAGCAAGAAATAACCCGGTGCCTCGACGCCGCCCGCCAGGGAGCGGACAATGATGCCTTGATAAGTGACATGGCGGGTTAGTTTGCCGTCGACGAGCGTAAAGCCCCCGCTGACCGCGCCCGTTACCGGGCTGATTGCCAGTGTAACCTTGCCGGGATTGATTTGTGGAAGGACGACCTTGTTTGCGGTGGTAAATGTGAATGCGTCGATGTCCGGGTTGATGGAGGCATCGGCAACGCCGCCATCGTCGAAGAGCAGCGAGGCGGAATTCGAGGAATCGGGCAGGCCGAGCACGATGTGCTTGCCGGATGACGCTGCCATGTACGCGCCATTGGCGGAGAGCGGGATGACCGGGAAGCCCGGGGCGTAGGCGCGCGAGGAGTTATCCGGCTTTGACCACGTCAGCGAGCCCGTGACGACGTTTTCCGCGCTGGCCGTGCCCGTGGTGAGCGTCAGCCAGCCGATCAACGATCCGCCGTTGGAATAGAGGGATTGATAGACCGGAATCTGGCCGGCGGGCCCGGTAAATCCCGCGGTGGCAATGGCCTGCCCGTCCCCCGTCTTGCCGACGACGCGCAGAGCGCCATTCGCGCCGACGGTAAAGGTTCCGAACCCGTAGCCCTGGGGAATGGAATCAAGGCCCTGGTCATCGGTGTCGCTCAACGACAAAGCGAAAGTATAATATCCGGCCAGCGCGGTGGCGGGATTGGCCTTCTTGTTCCAGACCTGGCGCCAGCCTGTCACCGCGGCCGACGTGCCATTCGTCGTGACCGTGCCGGTCAACTGGCCCGCGGTGCCGTCCAGTATCACCGCCAATAACAGGCTGGGCGATGAGCCATTGGAGACGGTGACATTGATTTGCGGTTGAGCGCCGGAAATGACTGTGCCCTTGAATGAATGGGCATGGCCCTCCTGCGTGATCTTGCCCGTTACCTTGCCGGCGGAGGTCGTGGTGAGGTCGAGCCGCCCGCCGAGCCCGTCATTCACCGTGTTATCGCGGTCGATCAGGCCGACATAAGTGCCGACAGTGCCGTTCGGCATCACAACGGGAGAAATCGCGACGGTAAGTTGTTTGCCGATCGCCGTGCCGCTGTTATCCGAGACCTGCGCGTCGAAAGTATAAGTGCCCGACGCGCTCGGCATACCGCTGAGCGTGCCCGTAGTGCCGAGCGACAACCCGGGAGGCAGCGAGCCGCCGGCGAAGCTCCATGTGTACGGCGTCTGGCCGCCACTGGCGCCGAGGGCTTGCGAGTAACTGTAACTCACCGAGCCGCTGGTGATCGGTGACGCGGTGGTAATCATCAAAGGTGAAACTACCGCGATCGAGTAAGTGCCGGTGGCTATCGTGTTCGATTGATCTGTTGCCTTCGCTGCAAAACTGAACGCCCCGGTTCGCGAAGGAGTGCCGCTTAACACGCCACTACTGCCCAGGGCGAGCCCCGAAGGAGCCGAGCCCGAGCCGAATGCCCACTGGTAGGCCGGAGAGCCGCCGGTCGCGGAGAGGCTTTGCGAGTAGCGCGCGCCAAGCGTGCCGGTGGTAAGCGCCCCGCCGGCGACAGCCAACGGATTGACCACGGCCAGGCTGTATAGCTGACTTTGCTGCTGGCCGGAACTGTCCACCACCTGGGCGGTGAATTGGAAGGTGCCGGTGGCGCCCGCCGTGCCGGTGACCAATCCGCCGGAAGTCAGGTCGAGCCCGCCGGGCAGCGCGCCGCCGATGACCGACCAACCATAAGGCGACGCTCCGCCGGTGGCTGCCAGCGCGATCGAGTAAGTATGGCCAAGTGTGCCGGTGCTCAGCGTCGAGCTGCCGGCGATCCCAAGTTGCGCGACGATGTCCAGGGAGAATGTGCCGGTAACCGCCGCGCCGCTGGCGTCCTCGATTTTCGCGACAAAATTGAACGTGCCGGAGGCGGACGGCGTGCCGCTCAACAGGCCCGAGCCATACAGATCGATGCCGCCGGGCAGCGAACCGGAATTGACAGACCATGTGTAACCCGGCGAGCCGCCGATGCCGGTGAGCGTTTGCGAGTAAGCATGTCCGGCAATGCCAAAGGGCAGGGACGAAGCGGCGGTGATCGCAAGCGGCTGAACGATGATAAGCGAAATGTCTTTTGTTTGGATGTTACTGTCCTGATCCTGCGCCTGGACAGTGAATGCAAAAGTGCCCGAGCCGCTCGGCGTGCCGCTCAGCAATCCCTGGGTGCTCAATGCCAGGCCCGCCGGCAGGGTGCCGGAAGTAATTGTCCATTGATACGGCGAGGCGCCGTAGGCGGCGGCAAAGTTCTCCGTGTAAGCGACGTTATTGGTCCCGTCCCCGAGCGGGCTTTGTGTGGTGATCGCGAGGCTCGGGGCCGTGCCGGAGGTAAGTACACCTGCCGCTTCATCAAAGGTCCAAAAGTAGCCACCCACGTATCCGGACCAGAATCCTGTCGAAATTTCATCCAGCGAGCCGTCGAAGTTATCGCCCACCAACGAAACCGAAGCGGCGCTGCCGCTGGTGGCGCCGAATAACTGCCAGGATGTCCCGGTTGGGGGCGAAGCGGTCGTGAATTCGAATTGAAGGTTGGTGTCATTATAATTGACCGCGCCCTGCCCCTCGAATGCCCCATAAGTCGAGCCATCCTGGATGGCAATCGTGGTATAAGCGCCGTTGCCGAGGGTGACCGGGGCGGAGCCGCTGACCGAAACAGGCGAGAGCCCGACGCTGAGGCCGCCGTCGAATTCAAGTCCGCCGCCCGTGCCGTAATAGAGCAGGTTCGCCTCCTGGTCATCCGCGGCGACAGGCAGCGAGAACGTAATCAGCCCGGCGCTGTTGTTGGTGATATTGGTGAAGAGCGTCAACTGCTCGACGCCGGCGGCAAGCACCTGCACATTCGCAGTCAGGCTTCCGGAAAAAGTCAGCGACTCGACCCCTGTGCCGGCAATGCCGGTATCGATGCCGATCTGGTTGTTCGCCGGCTGCACGGCGATGGTCACGTTGCTGCCGGTGTCGCTGACGATGGGCGCGCCGTTGCTCCAGTTCGCCGCATCGGACCATGAGGAATCGCCGCCGCCGTTGGTCCACGTCGTATCGGCCAGCAGCGGCGTGCAGAGCACCAGAAAAATAAGGAGCGTCTTCACGGGTCGGTGGATTGGTACGTGGCGAGCGCGGTTCGGGTCACCCTGTAGAATCGCTTGGGATTGGTCAATGCCGCGCCGCTGTCGGTGCCGCTGGTGGTCGTGGAATTGCCGGCGGCGGAAATGGAGGTGCTGAGCGGGGACCAGTTGGACAAATCCGGGGACTCGTCCAGCTCGTAAGTCCCTCCTTCGATACTGGTCCACGTCAATGTGACAGTCCCGCTCGAGGTATTGACCGAGGGCGTCGACATCGATTCCTCGAGGTTTGCGCCGCCCTGGAAGTAAGTGGTCGCCCCGGCTGGGATGCTGTTCACGCTGCCTCCGGTCGCGGCGCCGTAAAATTCATAACCAAACGTATAGGGATAGACGCTGTTCCCGCTGCCGTCGATGGAAACGAAATAGGCGTAAGTGCCGTTTGGATAATCGGGTGTCACGCAATAACGGCCATTGTATTCGTCCAGGTCGAAATCGACGCCCTGCTGGTAGTAAGTGGTGCCGCTCTTGATGAGGTCGCCCATGTAATCGTAATCCTGCGCGAAATAACCAATGGAAAAGCTGCCGCTGACGCTGGGGCGGGAGGTGGTGGCCGTGACGCTGTAAGTGCCGGTCAGTTTCTGGCGAAACCGGGCGTACCATGCGGGAATGACGTTCAGGTTATCGGCCACGTTGTCGGCGCCGTTCGACCCGTCGCGCTCGACGTAGCCGCTGACCATCCGGCGCACACCGCTGGCGGGATCGGTGGCGTTGCTGTATCCGTAGGGTCCGTAGACCGGGTAACCATCGTCCGCCCAGCCGAGAATGGGCGAGTGCGTGGTCGGGGTCGAGTTGCTTTCGGAGTATAACTTGGTGCTCGAGTTATAAGTAACATGATCGCCGAGTTGATAACGGACCCCGAGCGGATTTTCGTGGGTATGATAGATCGCCGTGGGCGGCTGGTGGCCGTTCGCGCCGTCGAAATTGAAGCCTTCCCCAATCGGCGCGTTGCGAAACCAATAGGCGCTGGTGGAATTGGTTTGGGCCGAGCCATTGATCGAGGAGCCGTCCCACACATGGCCGTCGAGCGCATTGAAAATGGCGACCCCATTGACCCAGACACCCGAGATACCCGAGGAGGTGGTGTCCTTGTCGGTCGAGGGTTTTGCGGTGGGCGAGCGCGGGATGGAGTGGAGGGCCTGCTGGTTTTCGGGCCAGAACATGAATTGACCGCCCTGGGGGTTGAGCCACGGCCCCATGATGTAACTGGCGAGGCCGCTGAAATTCAAGTACACATAGCTTCCCGAGTAAGCGATCATCTGGATATCCGCGTAAACCGGCTGGCTTTGTGTGGTGGAGCTGCCGAGTCCCCACGTGGTGACCGAGACGCCATCGGTGCGGTCGGTTGTCGTTTGATAAACTCGCGAGTAAGTACTCGAGCGGGCCGTTTCCCACGAGGTCAGTTGGGGGTCCGCCAGTGCCGCGGCCGCCATGGCGAGCAGCAGCAGCAGCACCCGGGCCGTCAGCATGGGCGTCGCGCGCCGCAGCCGGCGAGGCTGGGCGGAAGGAGTTGAGTGCGAAATCAATGAGTGCAAGGCGGGCGAAATCGGGTCGTAATGCGATTCTTGAGCAGCCCCTCTGCCAAACCCGAAAAAAGCATGCACGCCATGGTCCTGAAAAAGCCCGGGGAAGCCCTCGAACGGCTGGAATTGCCCGAGCCGCACCCCGGACCGGGCGAAATCCGCGTGAAAGTGGCCGCCTGCGGGGTCTGCCGGACGGACCTGCACGTGGTCGACGGAGACCTGCCGCACCCGAAGGAGCCGGTCATTCCCGGCCACGAAATCGTGGGCCGCATCGATGCGATCGGGGCCGGGGTCCACGGGTTGCGGCTCGAAGAGCGCGTTGGCATTCCGTGGCTCGGGCACACGTGCGGGGTCTGTCCTTATTGCACGGGTGGGCAGGAGAACCTTTGCGACAATCCCCTTTTTACCGGTTACACGCGCGATGGCGGGTTCGCAACCGCCGCAGTGGCCGATGCGCGGTTTGCGTTTCCGCTGGGTGAGACCGGCGAGGACGCGGCGGTCGCGCCGTTGCTATGCGCGGGGCTGATCGGCTGGCGGTCGCTGGTGATGGCAGGGAAGGCGAAGCGGCTGGGCCTGTATGGTTTTGGCGCGGCAGCCCACATCATCGCGCAAGTGGCGAAATGGCAGGGGCGCTCCGTGTTCGCGTTCACCCGGCCCGGCGATGCGCCGAAGCAGGAATTTGCCCGCCGGCTCGGGGCGGCATGGGTGGGCGGCTCGGACGAGCTGCCGCCGGAGCCGCTCGACGCGGCCATCATCTTCGCGATGGCCGGCGCGCTGGTGCCGCAGGCATTGAAGGCGGTGCGCAAAGGCGGGCGCGTCGTTTGCGCCGGCATCCACATGAGCGACATCCCGGGTTTCCCATACCGCCTGTTGTGGGAGGAGCGGCAGCTCGTTTCGGTGGCGAATTTGACGCGCCAGGACGGCTTCGATTTTCTGCGGCTCGCGCCGGAAGCCGGCATCGTCACGCAGATTACGCGCTATCCCCTCGAGCAGGCCAATCAGGCGCTCGCCGATTTGCGCGCGGGTAAATTCGAAGGCGCGGCAGTGCTCGTGCCATGAATGCCGGCGCAGCGATTGCCCCGCGGCATTCGACATTCTCTACTTATTCACGCCGGAGACATCCTGCGCCGGAACAACCCGCAGCATTGCACGATGGCAAACAGCGCAACGGGAAGAACAATGGTCGGGATCGAGCGATAATCGTAAAACCATTGCCATTGGGTGGTTGAGTAATCGAGCAGCGCGTAAAGCATAATCATCCCGGCGGAGAGATAGATGGCCAGGCGCGTGGGCGCGCTGTCGGGCTTGAGCGCGCCGAGTGCCAGCGGCCAGACCGCGTACCACGGCCATATCTTGGTAAATACGAGTAAGTCGGCCGCGAGGAAAAACGCGGTGGACCATAGGATGAAGCTGTCGAAATCGACGGTCTTCCACGCCGCCAGCAAACCGAACGCAACGAATAGCGCCCATGTTGCGACGCGAATGATCCGGTTGGACTCTTTCACCGTCGGCCAGTCGGGCGGCCAGCCGGAGATGCGCCGCTCGGTGGGAGTAAGTTGAGAGTCGGGCGGATCCTCGATGACGACGATGTAGCGCCAGTTGACATAGCCCTGCAAACCATTGGCCGGGTCATAGACGCGCAGCCATTCATCCGAGTCCTCATCCGAGGTGGCAAGCAGGCGCTGCCCCGGCTTGAGGCGGCAGAGGTCGGCGCTTTTGTTCGAGATGCCGGCGTGAAGTACCGCGCGGCCATTTGCTGCAACCCACCAGGTCCTGAAATCCATTGGCGTCTCGATGGAATCAGCCGGCTCGCCCAGCGCGCGGCGCAGCCATTTGAAGAGCGGCTCGTGGTAATTGTTCTCGTAGAATTGCGCCCCCGAAGCGGTTTGCTGAAGCAAGCCGTCCGGCTTCATTCTGGCGAGGCAGGCCGACAGCGCCACGGCCGCCGCCACACCGGCGCAGGCGCGCGCGAGAAACCATGCGCGTTCCTTCCATGTGTGACTGCTGCGCAGGACCATCAGGATATAGAGCGGCACCAGCGGGGCGGTGATTACTTTCACCAGCGCGGATAGCGCGAGGGAGACGACCGCGCCCGCTTTCCAGCGGCGCAGGTGCAACCATGCGGCCAGCAGCGCGAAGAACATCATGCAGGTGTCGTTGTGCCCGCCCGACGCGCTCTCGAAGATGACGAGCGGATTCCACAAAAACAGGATCGTTCCGAACGCGGCCCGCTCGGGCGCGAGCTCCTTGAGGATCGCCCAGATGAATCCGCCGCAGCCGAGCGCCAGCACGATTTCCAGCCCGCGCAGCAGGAGCACCGTCAATCCGACGTGGCCGCCGCCAAGGAAAACGAGCGCCGCGGAAATAACCGTCCAGAACGGCCCATATACCGAAGCGACAAAGTCATAGTAACCGCCGAGCGAGAACGGGTCGTCCTTGTTGGTGCCCGCCACGGCCACCGCGGCGGGGCTGTGCGCGTCCATGCCGAAATTCGCCAGCAGCCGCCCATAATGCGCGTAAGCATAGACATCGCTCGAGAGCATCGCCGGCGCGTGCGCCAGCATCGCCATGAAGAAGGCAGCCGCGACGGCCGCGAGCGCGACAAACCGGCGCGATTGCAGCCCGCGCACCGCGAACAGCATCGCCACGTAGAGCGCGAACAATCCCGCGAAGCAGGCCATGAATTCGACCGTGTAATTGAAGCTGTCCGTCTTGTGCGCGACCGAGTCCAGTGTGGCGTGTGTGATGCGCTGCACCCACGGAAATACTTCGCCCGAGCCGGACGGCTCCGCCGAAGTCATCTTCGGGATGATGCGGATCACCGCGAGGTAAAGCCGGGCAGACGCGACCGAGCACGCCAGCAAAAGGGCGAGGCGAAGCTTTGTCCCGGTTGAATCTTGCGCCGCGCGGCGGAAATCGTGAAAAGACATCAAACCGCCAATGTTAGCAGAATTTCCGCCCCATGAGCCACGATTCTCTTAAGATCGGCCAGATTCTGGATTCGTTCGCCCCGGTGGACGAAATGCCGCCGCAGTCCGCGGGTTACGCGCTGCCGGACGCCACGCTGAGGCTTCTCGGCAGGCTCATTGAGGCCGGGGCGGTGCGCAACGTATTCGAATTTGGCTCGGGGCGCAGCACCAAGCTCTTCCTCGATGCCGGGTGTTCCGTGACGGCGCTCGAGGACAGCCCAGACTGGCTCGACCGGACGCTCGCAAGCCTCACGCCGGAGGCGCGTTCGCGCCTTCACGCCATTTGCCAGCCGCTGCGGTTCGTCCTGTTCCAGGGCGCGCCCTTTCGGAGCTGGACGCCGGACCGCGATACGCTGGCCCGCCTGGAATCCGCTGACCTTATTCTCATCGATGCGCCGGCCTTTCCGCCTTTTCGCGAGCACGCATTGAGCATCAGCCTGCAACGGGGCAGCCGGGCGTTGATCGTCGTGGATGACGCGGGCATTCCCACGGTAAGTCGATTTTGTCTCCGGATGGCCGCCGGCCCGCGTATGTTGCACTGGCGGAGCACCATCGACCACGGCCTCTTCCTTTTCATGCGCACCGGTGAGTTCCGTCCGGCGTGCCGGCGGGGCTTGGTGGAAACGGCGAAAGCGTGGCGGCGATTTTTCATGGCGGGCCGGATGCGATGATTTGCCATGCCTGCGGCCAAATATCCGGCGCCATGACGATTGCCCCTTGATCCAGCCCCTTGTTGCGGCGAATCATACCCGATGCCGCCGCTTCGTATCATTCTCCGGACTCTCTTCGCCTTGTTATTCATGGCGGTGCCGCTGCGCGCCACAAATGTCCTGAGCTATCATTACGATCAACAGAGCACGGGAGAGGATCTTACCGAAACGTCACTTACACCGCTCACCGTGCTCCCGGCGACTTTCATGAAGCGATGGGTGCGGCCCACCGACGGCTATGTCTATGCGCAGCCCCTGTATCTGGAGGGGGTCGATATCACCGTGGGGTCGCGCGCGGGAGTGCATGATACGGTATTTGTGGCGACGGAGCACGACAGCCTCTATGCGCTGGACTCGACGACCGGCGACGTGCTCTGGCATCTCTCCTTGCTGACCCATGGGCTGCCCGGCGCGGTGTTGATTACACCGGTGCCAAGCAGGGATACCCAGACGACCGACCTTGTGCCACAGATAGGAGTCACCGGCACGCCGGTGATCGATTCGTCAAACGGCTATATCTATGTCGCGGCAAAGACCAAACAAACACTTTCGACCGACAGGTCACATCCGCGCTGGGTCTATACTCTCTTCAAAGTCTCCATCGGAAACGGAAGCATCCTTGCCAGTAACATCATCGCGGCAACTTATGTCGACCGCAACGGATACGAATACCGCACGGCTGACGATCCTTCCGCGGCGCAGGACCCGTTCGTATTTGGCTCGGGCGACGGGAATATCACGGTCAACGGGCAGAGCCGCGTCTATTTCAATGCCTTGCGGCAAATGAACCGGCCCGGCGCGCTGCTCTACAACGGCAACCTTTATCTCGCCTTTGCTTCGCACGGCGACAATTCCCCGTTTCATGGCTGGCTGCTTTCCTTTGACCCGGGGACGCTGGCGTTGAACGGCGTTTTCAATACGACACCGAACGGCGGCCTGGGCGGCATCTGGCAGGCCGGCGGCATCGTGGCCGTGGACGACGAGGGGTACTTCTTTTTCATGACCGGCAACGGGACCTTTGACGGCAACCCCGATGGCATGGGCGGCATCACCGGACTGGATGGGAACGGCTTTCCCATCATGGGCGATTACGGCGACAGCATTTTGAAGCTCGCACTCGATCCAACCACCTCGCAGGCGAACCAAAACCTGAATGGCTGGGGATTTACCGTGGTCGATTACTTTGCGCCAATGGATAACCAGACCTTGAGCCAGAACGACGCCGACCTTGGCTCGGGCGGCCTGGTGATCCTGCCCGATTCCGCCGGCAGCATGGCCCACCCTCATCTGCTCATCGGCGCTGGCAAGGAAGGGAAGATCTACCTAGTGGATCGCGATAACATGGGGCACTACAGCCCTTACACGGACAACGTTGTGCAAAGTCTGGCGGACGCGACCAATGGATCCTTCAATACGCCCGCCTATTTCAATGGCAATTTCTACTGGGTCTTCCCGGGCCTTTCGGCCCAGATGTTTTCGGTGTCGGACGCTTCCTTTTCCGGCACACCGATAAGCCAATCCTACGATAGCTTCAACTGGCCCGGCGCCACGCCGACCATTAGCGCCAGTGGCACGAACAATAGCCTGATCTGGGTCATCAACCGCGGTCCCGATCAACTCCGCGTCTACGATGCGCAGGATTTGACCCAGGAATATTGGACCAGCGACATGGCGAAACACTCCCGTGACAAGCTGGGCCCCGTCGTCAAATTCACAACGCCCACGGTGGCCGACGGCTTCGTCTTCGTGGGCACCGAGCGGGGTATCTACGCCTACGGTCCGCCGCCCCCGCCCACGTCGCCGCCCGCCGCGCCGGCCGATCTCTCCGCCTACGCCGTCACCGGCACCTCAGTCGATTTGAGCTGGACCAACGAAGCCCAAAACCAGGGTGGATTCAGCATCGAGGATTCGACCAACGGAGTAAGTTTCAGCCAGGTGGCAACGGTGGGAGCGAAGGTTACCGAGACCACGGTTGGGGGGCTCAGTCCCGCGACATTCTATTTATTCCGCGTTCGCGCCTTTAACAGTTACCGTGGAACTTCTTATTCCGGTTACAGCAATACCGCGAACGCCACGACCGTGGCGGAGTCGCAGGATCTCGATTTCAGCGCGGGGTTTTCGGGGTCCTCGCTGCCGTTGAATTTCGAGGGAAGCGCAACCGCGACCGGCAGTTTCGCGCAATTGACCGACGGCGGCATGAACGAGGCCGGCGCCGTCTGGAGCCAGCAACTCGAGAACATCGATAGTTTTGACACGGAGTTTACATTCCAGATTCTGCCGGATGCCAACGGCTTTGCCGACGGCTGCGCCTTTTGCGTCCAGAGCGACTCTCCCACCCAATTGGGCGGCCAGGGAAATCAATTGGGATTCGGCGGAATCGGCCAGAGCATCGCGATCAAGTTCGACGTCTATCCGGACCTGAGCACGACCGGCCTCTACGTCGACGGCGCGGAATCGGAGGACGGCGCGGCGCCCGCGGTTGACGTTGGCCCGTCGGGCATTAATTTCGCCTCGGGCGATTTGTTCGATACCCATTTGACTTATGCGAACAATGTATTGACAGAGACAATCACCGATACCGTCACCACTGCGGTATTTACTCAAAAGTACACGGTATCCATTCAAGGCGATCTCGATGGGGATACCGGATATGTCGGTTTTACGGGCGCGACGGGCAATGAGACCTCCATCCAGCAGATCGAATCATGGACCTTCACCCAGTTGCCGGGAACGGTTCCCGCCGCTCCGAGCGGGCTGTCGGCGACAGCGGCTTCCAGCACGCAAATCGATCTTGCGTGGACCGGCACTGCCAGCGGCAACGCGGGGTTTGTTGTCGAGAGAAGGAAAAGCGGCGCAAATTGGAGCTATGTAGCCAATGTGCCGCCGGGCACATTTACTTATGACGATACCGGTTTGTCAGCGCACACGCGTTATTACTATATCGTGCGGGCGACCAAGGCGATTGGGGATTCGGCGCCATCGAACCAGGCGGCCGCGACGACTCCCGCCGTTCCCGGACCGCTTGATGTCATCGAGGCCATGTCCGTGACCACGGATACGGTGAACCTCGAGTGGAGCGGTGTCGCGGCGGATGCGGACCATCTCATTCTTAGCCGGCAGGTTGCCGGCTCCGGGCGGCATACGGTTCTCGCCACCTTGCCGGCTGGCGCGCGCTCGTACTCCGATAATACGGCCAGCGCCGGTGCGCATTATATTTACTACATCCAGGCGTCGAACCTGGCCGGGCCGTCGAAGGCGGTCGATGTGGAAGTGACCACACCCGCTCGGTAAAAAAAGCATTGGTCCACCATGCTCCGGGCCTTATGATACCACATCGCATGAATTCCCCTCGGTATGCGCGGTTTTTCCTCGTCCTTCTTTTCGCCGGCGGCTTTGCGGCCTCGGCCCGGGCGCAGAGCATTGGCGTGCCCTGGTCGATGCTCGGGCACGATCAGCAGCACACGGCGCTCTCACGCTTCGCCGCCGATACATTGAGCAAGATCGAGTGGCAGACGCCGGTCGATCTTCATCCGCAATATACCGGGAACCTCCTTTATATTCACTACGGATCCCCGATCGTCACGCGGTCGAATACGGTGCTCATCCCGGTAAAGACTGGCACTTATAATGGCTTCGAGGTCGAAGCAATTGCCGCAACCACCGGCGCGACGATCTGGACGCAGGCGACCGACTATATCCTGCCCGCGTACACTTGGGTGCCGAGCTGCGGCATTGCGCTTTCGCCGAAGAATCGCGTTTATTTCCCGGGCGCGGGCGGAACAATCTATTACCGCGACACGCCGGACTCTGCCACATCGTCCGGCACCGGCCAGCTTTGCTTTTACGGATTGGCCAATTACCTGGCAGCCGAATCGACTTACCAGTCCAACGTGCAAATCAATACGCCGCTTACCGTCGATCGCTATGGCGACATCTTCTTCGGCTTCCAGGTGAGTGGCACGAACCCCGCCAGCCTGCAAAGCGGCATTGCCCGCATCGATACCAGCGGCTCCGGCACATGGATCGCCGCGTCCACCTCCGCCACGGACTCAAACGTCATCAAGGTGGTGATGAATTGCGCGCCGGCGTTGAGCAACGACCAGAAGACGCTCTATATCGCGGTGAGCGACGGCGATTTCGAAGGCGGCTATCTCATTTCACTGGACAGCCGCACGCTCGCGCCCATTGCCAGGGTGCGGCTCAAAGACTTGCTTAATCCCTCGAACAGCGCGCTGCTGACCGACGAAGGCTCCGCATCGCCCACCGTGGGACCGGACGGCGATGTCTATTACGGCGTGCTCGAGAATCCCCTGGGCGAGAATCATTTTCGCGGATGGATGCTGCATTTTGACAGCACGCTCTCGATCACCAAACCGGCGGGCGCCTTCGGCTGGGACGATACGCCGTCCATTGTCCCCGCCGCCGCCGTGCCCTCCTACACCGGCACTTCGACTTACCTCTTGCTTACCAAATACAATAATTACGCCGGCGCCGGAGGCAACGGCATCAACAAGGTCGCCGTCCTCGATCCGAACGCCACCGAGACCGATCCGATCAGCGGCGCCACGACCATGAACGAGGTCATCACCATTGCCGGTGTCACCCCGGACCCGGAATACGACTCGACTTATCCCGGCGCGGTCAGGGAATGGTGCATCAACACCGCCGTCGTCGATCCCTCAACCAAATGCGCGATCGTCAACAGCGAGGATGGCAAGGTCTATCGTTGGGATTTCACGACTAACAGCTTCACGCAAAGCGTCGTTTTGACGCCGGGCGTCGGCGAGGCTTACACACCCTCGCTCATCGGGCCGGATGGCGTGATATATGTCCTGAACAATGCAACCATCTTTGCCGTGGGGCCATGATGAAATCGGGCGCCGCAATTCTGGCCCTTGCGTGGTTCATTGCCGCGCTTCCCGCGCGCGCGCAGCTTAGCGCGTCGCTTACCGCATCGGTCGAGAATTCCGGCAGCGGGCAGACCATTGTATTTTGCGGCACGCTCGATAATACCGGTTCATCCGGGGGGATATTTCTTAATACCATCCAGTTTACGTTAAACGGTTCGGCGACCAACTCTCTCATCTCCGGCAGCAACGGCTTTTACGCGAACGTGCCCGGCATCCTTTGCCCGGGCGAAACTTATACCGGCGAGTTATTCAGCATCTCCGTGAGCGGCTCGGCGCCGCCGGCGGATTACACCGGCTCGGTCGCCCTGCTCGGCGGCACGAATATCTTCGCCTCGGGCAGTCTCGCGAGCGCCGGCTTTACGGTGCTTTCGCCATCCGTGACCATCGTGGCGACCGGCAGCAGCGCGGCCGAAGACGGGCCGGTGAATGGGACGTTCACCATCTCCCGCACCGGCGGCACGGAGATCGGCCTGCCCGTCTCCTTTACCGTGGGCGGCACGGCTGTGAGCGGGGCGGATTATCAACCCATTGCTACTTCGGGCACCATTGCCTCGGGCTCGTCATCGGCCACAGTTACCGTCACGCCCATTCCAAACAATGTCGCGCAGCCGAATCCCACCGTGACGCTCACGCTCGATTCGTCCCCGCCCTACGACATGGGCGCGCCCGATTCCGGCACGGTGACCATCCAGGTCAAACCCGCGGACGCCTGGCGCTACGCAAACTTCCGCGCGCTCGCCAATACCCCGCAGGCCGCCGATACCGCCGATTGGAGCGGAGCCGGCATCCCAAACCTGATCGCCTTCGCCCTGGATATCAATCCCAACGATCCCGTCCAATCGCTGCTGCCCTCGACATCGCTGCTCTCGAATTACCTCACATTGACTTACGCGCCCAATCCCGCGGCAACCGATGTCACTTACTCGGTCCAGGCCTCGACCGATCTTATCACCTGGAGCGCGGTCAACGTGCAATCCACCGGAAATCCCCCGCTCGCCCCGCCCGGCAGCGTCAGCTACCGCTACGCATATCCCATCGCCGCTCCCGGCCGGGCATTCCTCCGCCTCACTGTCACGCGCACGGACGACTAGCAGGCATTTTTTGCGCCCCGGCGCGAGGCGTGAGAACGGGCTGGCGCCGGGAAGTTTCCGGATGTAAAACCGGCCCTGGAGTAGCGAAAGGACGATCCATCATATGACAACCACCATTCACGCTTATGCCGCGAAGGCGGCGAAATCCCCGCTCGAACCATTCAGTTACCAGGTGGGCGAGCTTGCATCGGACGAAGTTGAAATCAAGGTCACGCACTGCGGCATCTGCCATTCCGACCTTTCCATGCTGGACAACGATTGGGGCATGACCACGTACCCTTTCATTCCCGGTCACGAAGTGACGGGCTCGGTCGCCGCGCTCGGCTCGGAGGCGAAAGGGCTCGAGCTCGGCCAGCAGGTCGGGCTCGGCTGGTCCGCGCACAGTTGCCTCTCCTGCCATGAATGTCTCTCCGGCGACCATCATCTTTGCTCGAAGGCCCAGGCGACCATCATCGGGCGCCCCGGCGGTTTTGCAGACCGCGTCCGCGCCCAGTGGACCTGGGTCCGCCCGATTCCCGCCGGCCTAGACATGGCCAAGACCGGCCCGCTGCTCTGCGGCGGCATCACCGTCTTCGCGCCGTTTCGCAATTACCAAATCCCCTCGACCGCGCGCGTGGGCGTCATCGGCATCGGCGGGCTCGGCCACATGGCGCTGCAATTTGCCAACAAATGGGGCTGCGAAGTTCACGCCTTCACCACGAGCGACGGCAAGGCCGAGGAGGCGCGCAAACTCGGCGCGCACTTCGTTCACAACACCAAACAGGATGGCGCGTTGAAAAAACTCGCCGGCAGCCTGGACATGATCATCTCAACCATCAACGCGCCGCTGGACGTGGATGGTCTCCTCGGCGTCCTCAGGCCGAAAGGCCGCCTTCACAACGTCGGCGCCATTGTCAAACCCCTCGAGGTCCCCGCGTTCGCCCTCATCACGGGCCAGAAATCGCTTTCCGGCTCTCCCACCGGCAGCCCCGTCGCCATCGACGATATGCTCGAGTTCAGCGCCCGGCATTCCGTCGCGCCGGTCACCGAGACCTTCCCCATGTCGAAGGTCAACGACGGCATCGAGCGTCTCCGTTCCGGCAAGGCCCGTTACCGCATCGTGCTCATTAACGACATCGCCTGACGCGGCCCGCGCGGCACGCCCCGCTCACGCGAAGTTATTTCATCATGGAAATCAAAAGAATAAGCTCTCGACCATCCGCTCCGGGACCGGCCGATTGGTTTACCGGCGCGGTCCGCATCGACCCGCTCTTCCAGGCGCCCGATCCCGCGCGCGCATCCGGCGCCAGCGTCACATTCGAGCCGGGCGCGCGCACCGCGTGGCACACGCATCCGCTCGGCCAGACCCTCATTGTCACCGCCGGCTGCGGCCGGGCGCAACGCGACGGCGGACCGGTCGAGGAGATCCATCCCGGCGATGTGATCTGGTTTCCTCCGGGCGAAAAGCATTGGCACGGCGCCGCACCCACCACGGCCATGACGCACATCGCCATTGCGGAATACCTCAACGGCAAGGTCGTCGACTGGTTGGAAAAAGTCACTGACGAGCAATACGGCAAGTAATCTCCCGCGACGTTCGGATTCGCAAAAGAAAAAAGCCGGCATCCGATGTCCGGGCGGGGTGCGATTCATTCAGTCGTCTTGAATGGCGCGCCGGCCCGCCGGCGTCCGTGTCCCTATCTTCAACCAAGGAATCCATCAAATGAACGCAACCGCAACATCCCAGGAAACCCACCCCGCAAAAGTGATTTACACCGCCAAGGCCCACACCACCGGCGGCCGGGCAGGCGGCGCCTCCCGGACCTCCGACGGCCGCCTCGACGTAAAGTTCTCCATTCCCGGCGGCCCGGGCACAGGCACCAATCCCGAGCAACTCTTCGCCACCGGCTGGTCGGCCTGTTTCCTATCCGCCATGGGACACGCCGCGCGCGAAATGAAACTAACGCTCCCGCCCGACGCCGCCATCGATGCCGAGATTGATCTGTGCAACGACGGCAGCAGTTACTTCCTTAAGGCGCGCCTCAACATCAGCCTGCCCGGCCTCGATCACGACACAGCCCATGCGATAACCGATGCCGCGGAGCAACTCTGTCCTTACTCAAAGGCCACGCGCGGAAATATCAACGTCGCCATCAATCTGGTCTGATCGGCGGCATTCCGCCCCATCTCTTTTTTTTAGTGACGACGGACACGCCCAAGGTAATCCGGATCACTCCCCACCCTGCCGTCCATTGGGAAAAATGGGTTCTTCGAAGATTGCCCCGTCGGCGCCATCGAGATACACGCTTCCATCGTCAAATAGGGTGAGGCGGGCTTCAGATGTGCCGGTCGCATCCGTTTTTTCGAACACGACCGGCACATTAATGGTTGGTTTTGAGTTTTCCATTTCACCAGTTTTTGTGCGCAATGACGGTTTCGACGCCTCGCCCGGCGTTCGAGAGTCTGCCAATAGGCATCGGTTATTAACGCGGCACTATTTGAGATCAGAAAAATCGTCAACGAAGCGTTCCTTCGAGTACATCGCACGCCATCCACCCCTTCCCATATACCATCCAGACAATTCGCCTAATCCGTCTTTTGGCAGGTCAATCCGCTTTCCATTCGATGCAGTAAATGTCAGTTTCAAACGTCCATTGTCGATTGCTTGGAGGAGATGGAACACTGCTTCGTCCACGGCATCAGGTATGACGACATCGGCGATCGCTCTAAGACCATCGCCATTTGCGGCCTCTCTCCATCGTTTAGCGACGGGATACGTCGCATTTGGCCGGAGTGCCCGGTCGCAACTCTGAATCGCGGCATCTCGTACTTGTTGGACGAGGACCTTCGCGAACTCTTCAATTTCTGAACTTGGCATACATTTAATTTCCTCCCCAAGGTATCCGAGTCGGTCTGCTGACTCCAGAATCTTTTAACGCGTCAATCGCTTTCCTAACAGTGGCAGCCGCTTTCGCAGGACTCATTCCGCCCTTCACAAGGGCTCGCGTTTCGATTGATTGAACCGCTTCCCATGTTAATGGCTGTCCGCGCTGTGCATATGCGCGGTACAATGATTGTTGAGCACCCGTTACAGCGCTATGACTCACATTTTCAGATGCCAGCTCTGAATTGGGAATCGCCAAGGCCATATTAGGATCATACGCGGCATCCCCGGTGAAGGCGCTCTTTGCTGGCACATGGTGGCCACTGCCCTCGCTATAAGGCTTCAATGTGGCGGCGTCTTTATCAGACGTATTCGCGTCCTCTGCTTTATTTGCCTTCTCAAACGTGCTCTCTTCGCCAGCGCCTCCACCCTGTGAGGCTTCCTCGGCCGCCTCGCCCTCTGGAAATAAGGCCATCATCGCCAACCCGTTTGGATCCAACCGCGGGCGCGAAGCGGGGTGTTGCAGCTTCAGCCAATTAAGAGTTGGCTGGTCATTGAATTTCTCCGCATAGTAGGCAGCGATTGTGTCCAAATCCGGGTTGTTTATCCCGTACTCTTTGAGCATCAAGTTCCGGTAATTGCCTTCTGTACCATGCGTTAAGATGTAGAGTCGCCGCTGCATCTCCGCCGCGAGATCTCTTGCTGCCTTGGCTGCCAGTTTATGGCGGTCTTGATCGTCAGGTTGCCCCACGCCATCAAAAACCAATGCAGTTGGCCCCGCCAGGCGGTCTTCTTCGTTGGCCTTCGCCAGATAAAGCTTTGCTAGAGCTTCCATCTTGCCTGCTTCCGCGGCTCGTTCCCTGGTGGGTTTGCCTCCCGTGTTTGTATCCCCCTGCCTCACCCCCGCGCGCTTGGACTCCTTCTCCCAACGTCCATCTATTTAGCGACGATAGCACCGGCGTCGAAGGCGCCATCTCCAACTGCTCTTTTCGGCTTTGCGCTCCGCTTCCAGCACCCCCGGTAGTCCATTGGCCGCCGCCCGGTTCGCCCTTCGGAATGCGGGGTTCATTGGGATTATAGCCCGCATTGGCCAGGCAACGGTTCGGGAGTTTCTGTATGCCAATGTATCGAAAGATGGCCGTCGTTGGCCGATTGCGCTCTTATTTATGGCAACAAACCAGATACCTTCGCTTCCGCCCGCCGTAGCCTAAACTTACTCGCCAATAATCTTCACCAGCACTCGCTTTCGGCGTCGCCCATCAAATTCTCCATAAAAAATCTGCTCCCAAGGCCCGAAATCCAGCTTCCCCTTCGTAATGGCAACCACCACTTCCCGCCCCATGATCTGCCGCTTCATGTGGGCGTCGGCGTTGTCCTCCCCCGTCCTGTTGTGATGATAACTCCTCACCGGCTCGTGCGGCGCCAGCTTCTCGAGCCACACCTCATAGTCATGGTGCAGCCCGCTCTCATTGTCGTTAATAAAGACGTTTGCAGTTCCATGCGTTGTTATTTTGTCACCTGATGCTGAGAGGGTTGCGTTGCCCCATGGGGCGGTATTTGAAGCAGGTGAGGGGATATCCGTCGCACCCCAAGACAATTGGCGAGCACGTGAAAAAGCGCCGACTCGACCTCGGCCTCAAGCAGAAGGAAGTAGCTGTCCGGCTCGGCATGCACTTCGCCTCCCTCCAACTTTGGGAGCGCGGAATTGGCGATCCCGGAGTCAAGCCTCTGCCTGCGATCATCCGCTTTCTCGGCTACGTGCCGTTCGAGTGCCAGGCGACTCCCGGAGGCCGAATTTCATTTTTGCGCCGCTGCTGCGGAAAGACGCAGAAAGAACTGGCGGTAATAATTTCCTGCAACCCTGACACCGTTGTCCGGTGGGAAAGCAACGTGTCGAACTTCTCGCGGAAGCACAACCTCGCCGAGAGCGTTCTCCGATGCGAATTGGAATCGCTCGGAATCCGAGATTTCGTCAGCGCTTCTATTCTCCGATGATCTTCACCAGCACGCGCTTGCGCCGCCGGCCATCGAACTCGCCGTAAAGAATCTGCTCCCACGGGCCAAAGTCGAGCTTCCCCTTTTGTGATGGCGACGACCACTTTCCACCCCATAATCTGTCGCTTGAGGTGGGCGTCCGCATTGTCCTCCCCCGTCCTGTTGTGATGGTAATTTCTCGTCGGCTCATGCGGGGCCAGTTTTTCGAGCCACACCTCGAAATCAATGATGCAGCCCTCCCTCACCCTTTTGGGGTTTGCTGCTCAACTGTTTGGAAAAGCATCGCCACACTCCGTAGGACTGATTTCGTCTTCCAGCGAAAAAAAGTTTGCCTTTGCGTGCGGCATTAAGCACATTATCGAATGTGCGATCCTTTAGGCTACATTCGAGAATCTTCTCGCTTTTCGTTTTAACGACATGCGTTCTCCTGACCCCGTCCTGTGCATCCGTCGGGCGTGTTAAGCGCCTCGAACAAAATGTCGCAATTCAGAATGATCAATGCGAGAAAAAGATAGCAAGCCTTACAGAACGACTTGCTAACTTGCGGCGTCAATTCGCCTCCCAAAGCTCGGATACTCAGGAAGAAGTAGCGAACGCACTTTCCAAACTAACAGACACGAAACAGCAATTGTCAGATTTGTCTACCTTACTCAATAAATCACAAGCTGCGAACGACCAACAGCGGCAGGATTTAGACGGGAAACTGAATGCCGTCCAAGCCAGCCTTACAGACATTCAAAATAAGCTGAACAAGCTTTGATCACTAATAAATTGCTATTTATTAGTTTTCGCTCTAAAGACTTTCACCTCATGATAGTCTGCCCATTGAAAATGGGCCACGTGTTGGCCGATCGAATGACCTAGAAAATCAAAACCATCGCATGGTGAACCTGTGTCCTTTGTTGGATCTCCAGAAGTAAATGAAATGCACCAGCCGACCGAAGGTTTTTCTGCGTCAAACACAATCATGTAGGAATGGCCATTGATCTTTATTACTGAGTCGAACAATGCGGCGTGGCCCTCACCGCCAGGGGTATCTGCATCGCCAATTATAATGTCACCTGGCAACAAGTTAATCGTACGATCGATCTCGTCATCTATAATGTCTCCAAGTGTCACCTCATTGCTATAAATTCGAGCGAAATCATTTCCTAGACCGTGCGCGAACCAATAAGGAGTCGAGTGTGGAGTTCCTATCGGTACATCTGGGATTGTAAGATTTTCCGCTTTTGCAATTTGTAGAATAAGGCCACTGCAAGTTAGCCCGTTGTTACCGTAGACCTGACCTGCATATTGGCGCGCATCATTGATCAGGCGAAGTCCAATCGGGGCAGCCTCTTGGGCACTCGATGCGGCCCCATTAGATATTCCTACCGCTTGATTCAACGCGCCACGTGTGCTATTGACAGCATCTTGTATTGCATCGTTCACCTGCGCCAATGCAGTCGAGACATTGACGGTATTTGCCTTCACGTTCTGGATAATCGTCGTGTCAACTTGAGCCGGGACTCCTTGGGCTTGATCAATTGACCGCTCTAGTTGACTCGAGTAAGTATTGAATTTACTCGCAAAGTCGTTGATTGACGGGTTATTTCCTGTCGCGTTGAAATAGGCATTCATCAGGTTGAGGTAACCCGATATCCATTCCGTGTCTGGTTTATTTGGTAACCGTATGTGCCAAATTCTGTTTGCATCACTCGCCGCTGCGCGCGCTTTTTCCCCGTCTAGTGCGACTTCTGCCAGCTTGACATTGGTGAGATCAGCAGAGATGGGCTGGAAAGCATTTGCGTCGAGATCGTCCGCGATCTCTAAGCCATTAACAGGCGTTGACTCGGAAAAAACCTTGGATTGCTTGGTCGGCCGCTATATCATCAAAAGTTGAACTTGGGTCTCCGTTTGGATCATATGAAGCTCCATTTGAAAAGTTATAGGAGAAATTACCAACTGGCTCGAAATCCGCCCTTGCGATAGTATTCACAAAAACCATCACGGTCACTAGGGCGACTGAATGTGTTCGCTTCATTTTCGTATTCGAATGACATATTCGAGCAGTTCATTGCGCATTTGAAAAGTTTTTTCCTCCGCAGAGTTCCGGCAAATCTGTCATGCAAGATCCTGAGACGCGAAGAATGCTTACGGACACCCGAGCGGGTTTCAGAGTACCTCAAAAGTTCGAACTCGCCATGGACATTCTCGGGTGTGAATTGGAAAAGCTCGGCATCCGAGATTTCGTCGGTTCCTCTATTCCCCAATGATCTTCACCAGTACCCGTTTCCGCCGCCGGCCATCGAACTCACCATAGAAAATCTGCTCCCACGGGCCGAAATCGAGTTTGCCTTTGGTGATGGCAACCACGACTTCCCGCCCCATGATCTGCCGCTTCATGTGCGCGTCCGCATTATCCTCTCCCGTCCTGTTGTGATGATAACTCTTCACCGGCTCATGCGGCGCCAGCTTTTCGAGCCACACCTCATAGTCATGGTGCAGCCCGCTCTCATTGTCGTTAATGAAAACGCTCGCCGTGATATGCATCGCGTTCACAAGGCACAGCCCCTCCTTGACCCCGCTTTTTTCAACCAATTCCTCGACGGTATCGGTGATATTCACGAATCCGCGGCGGTTCGGCACTTCGAACCAAAGATGTTCGGTAAGTGATTTCATAAGGCGGTCGATCCAGACTTTGGACCTGCCACCGAAACCTTCAAGTCCATACGCAACCGCAGGCCCAGCGCCCGCGCGCGCCTCTTATATCTCGATCAACTTCAGCGGCGCCACCGGCAATGGCGCCAGGCCGCCTACCCGGACCAGGACGAACCCATCCAGCGCCGTGTCGCCTGCGAGCGGATCGTGCGCGTCGTCCGGCGTGTAGATGTCGCTGCTGCCGCCGGGGGTGAAATCGAACACGCCGTTTCCATTGATGTTCCGCGCCGATGACCGAGGCGGAAATGCCGGAGATGCTGTAGACGCCGTTGCCGTAACCCACCGCGTTCGCCGCCGGTGTGCCGGCCAGCATGGCGGCGATGCCCACCGCCGTGACATTCGCGATGCTGCCGTTTTCAGCCCCGCCCGCGCCGGCCCCCTTTGTGCCGGAAACAATGCCGCCCATCCCGCTCGTGTCCGAAGTCACGCCAAAGTCGCTGCTGAAGTCGCCGATATTCCCCTCCACCGAAATTTTGGTCACGCTGCCGCCCGCCCCGGCCAGCGTCCCGCTGCCCCCATTGCCGGCGAAGATGTCCCGGACGAACTGGCCGACCCCCGTAATATCGATGCCGCTCACCGATCCCCCTGCGCCGCCCGCGCCCAGCACGCTGTTGCCCCCGCCGCCCGCCACAAACGCCGCAATCCCCGCCGCGCCGGAAATGCCCGAAACCGCGCCGCCCACTCCGCCCCTGCCTCGGGTCGCGCTCGATCCCCCCTGGCCGCCTTGCAGCACCACATCGGAGTTGATCCCGGCCAGCGTGCCCGCGGTGATCGCCCCGCCCGCCCCGCCGCCGGACGGTGTGCCGGCGCCACCGTTGCCCGCCTGCGCCTCGATCATGTTGCCGCCGAAATTGTCGCTGATGGAAAATCCGGTCATTGCCCCGCCCGCGCCGCCGGCTCCGCGAATCGAACCACCCGCCCCGCCCGTGCCGGCCGTGATCGAGCACGAGTTGAGGTTGGCGAGATTGTTCAGCACCAGTTTCGGGATCGCCCCGCCTGCCCCGCCCGCCCCATCGAACGCCGCGTTGCCGCCCGGTCCCGCGGTGACGGTCAGCCCCGTGGCCATGCCCCCCGCATTCTCGATGTCCAGCCGCGATACGCTCCCGCCAATGCCACCCGCGCCGTCGGCCTGCGCGTCGCCGCCCGCGCCGCCCGTGAAAGTCACAGACCCGGTGATCAGGCCGGCATCACTCAGGATGATCCCCGCCAGTTTCCCGCCGGCCGCCCCGGCCCGCGTCACGGATACACCCGCCGAGCCGCCCTGCACCTGCAGGTTATCGCTCAATGACGTCACCTGCATCGATAAGTTGCTGACATCGCCCCCCGCGCCGCCCGCCGAGCCGTTCGCACCGTTGCCCGCGTTCACGGTCAGGTTCACGAGCGTGCCCGTCTGATTGATGAAAGCATTGGCAACCGACCCGCCTGCGCCGCCCGCTCCATGTCCGGTCCCGGCGCTGCCGCTTCCGGCTTGCAGGGTAAACGAAGTTACCGCGCCCAATTCCGCATTGATGCCGTTCAGCGAGCCTCCCAGCGCTCCATGTCCGTTTCCGCTCGGTCCCGCCGCCCCACCGTTGCCCGCCTCCAGCGTGACATTGCTCCCTTTGACCAAAACGAAATCCGAGGAAAAAATGCCTCCGCCTCCGCCGCCCGACCCATCTCCGTTCGTGCTGGCTCCGCCGACGCCACCTTCAAAGCTAAGTCCGGCATTGAGCGCGACATTATCCACCAGCGTAAAGGAACTGATCGAGCCGCCATGGCCGCCCGTGTTCGCAGCATTGCCGGAGGTCAATGAACCGCCCGCTCCCCCCGAAAATAGCGCCGGTGTCTGGCCGCTCACATTGCCCGAGAAATTGACCGTATCGGATTGCAGCGAGCCGCCCGCTCCCCCTCCCAATAGTCCGTTGCCGCCGATGCCGCCCGCAAAGGCGAGGGTCGAACTCAGCGTACTCTTCCCCATGATCGCCTGCACATACAAATTGTCGCCGATCAACGCCCCGCCCGCCCCGCCAAAGCCGCCTACCGAGTCTCCGCCCCCGCCCCCCAGCACCATCAGCGTATCCACCGTGTTCTTCACTCCCAGCGTCTGGATGGCCACGCCAAAAACCGCGCCGCCCGTTCCGCCGATCCCCGTGCCCGCCGCGTTGCCGCCCTCTCCCCCCTGGACCAGCAACGCCCCCGTCAGGGTCGCATTGGTGATCAGCGTGCTGTTGGTCACCGCGCCGCCCGCGCCTCCGTTGCCGCCGCCCGTTCCCTGCCCGCCGCCGCCCGCTGCGATCTGCAGATTGCCGGTGATCGATGCCGTCAGATTGATGTCCAAGCCCGAGATGATCCCGCCGATTCCGCCGTTGCCGGCCCCGGAATTTCCCCCGTTCCCGCTGACGATGAACATCGGATTCGCATAATCCACCGTCGCCGTCACGTTGGTGATCTTCCCGCCATTGCCCGGGATGCCCAGGCCGCTGTTGCCGCCACTGCCGGCCAGCAGGTTGTCCGCTCCATTGACCAGTTGCACATTCGCGATGCTGCCGCCGGTCTTGCCCGCCGGCTGCATGAATTGCGCAAGCGAGAAAATGGTCGTACCCCCGTCGAATGAAACCGGCGCGGCGGCCAGGCCCACCTGGTTGTTATTGACGGCCGTTCCGGTCGCAATGTTCCCAATCACACTCTGCGTATCGGAGCCCGTGTTGTATTGCTGGCTGCCGACCGACACATTGCTGATCGAGCCCCCGGCCATGATATTGCCGGCGATCTGGCCATTGACGGTCAGCCCCCCGATCGACGCGTATTGCAGACTCAGGATCCCCGACGACGCGGTGAAACTGTTGCCCGCGCCCAATGCCGTCACGATCGAGCCGTTGATATCCGTGTTGATATTCGCCGAGAACCCGTTCGATACGGCCATGCCCGTGATGTCATTCTGGACGAAGTAACCGTTGCCTGGCAGGTCGGTCGCGAAAACCAGCGCGGTCCCCGAATTGACCGTCATGAGGATGGGGTCGCCCGCGTCCAGGTGATGATCGCCATTGACGTTGTAAACTAAAGAGTCGCCAGCCGATAGGGTAAACGACAGCGTCGCGCCGGTTCCATCATTCGAGCCATCCACAATGGCCCCCGAGGAGTTGCGCACATGCAGGTCCGTGCCGCTCAAAAACAGCAGCGCGGGCGCGATGCGGCCTTCGAGAATCTCAATTTCGGACCAGCGGCAGGGGGACAGAATGGGCATGGGCGCGGCAATCTAAACGGGCCGCGAAGCCCCGCAAGCGGAAAACCGCCCAATGTGACGAAGCCGCGATGCCGCCGCGTCTCCTATTGTTCCACCGTAAAGCCGTTCGTCAGCGACTCGGTGCCGGCCGGCCCCATGAAGGTTACATTCACCGTGTAAGCGCCCAGGCTGGCATTCGATGGAATGTTGAAGGTGGCCGTGACGACGCCGGTGCTGCTATTGCGCGAGAAACTCTCGGCGTCGATCGTGGCGCTGCCCTGGGTAAGCGTCACGGTGCTGGGCGAGACGTTATCGGGCGGGGGCATCGGGCTGTAACTCGAATTGAGGTCGATGGTCAAGGTAACAGCCGAGCCCGCGTCGCCGCTCGTTGGACTTATGCTCGAGATTCCCTGGATGGTCACCGGGTCATAACTCGCCAGCGCCGTCCGCGTGATTTCGTAGAAGCGCTTCGAGTGGGTATTGGCCGCGCCGGCATCGACATAGCTGGTCTGCACGGCATCGGTTGCCGCGGCTTCCGAGCCGGTCAGGGTGGTCCACGTCGCCATGTCGGGCGCGGCCTGCACCTGGTAACTGCCCCCCTCGATGCTGCTCCACGTGATTGTGACATCACCGGTATTGGTATTGACCGCGGGAGGATTTGCCGTCTCCTGGAATCCCGTCACTCCGCCGTACGTCGTCGTAACCGACTCTGTAGCCGAACTTACAGAGCCCCCGGTGGGATTGCCATAGTAACCATGCCCGATGTTATACGGAAACACCGGCGCGGCGGTCGAACTGATGGCCGTAAAGTAAGCATAAGTGCCACCCGGAAAATCGGGCGTCACGCAGTAGCGGCCATTATATTCGTCCAGGTCGAAATCGACCCCCTGCTGGTAATAAGTGGTGCCGCTCTTGATGACATCCCCAAGATAATCGTTGTCCTCCATGTAACGCCCCAGCGGATAGGAACCGCTGACCGCCGGCCCGGTGTGATCGGCCCCCGTGTCATAGAGGCGCTGCGCCCACGCCGGGATGGTCTCGCGCCCGGTGACCGTCAGGTTGTCGGTCCCCATGTCGCCGTTGCGAAGCTGGTACCCGCTGACCATCCGGCGCACGCCGCTGTTCGGGTCCATGGGACTGCTGTAACCATACGGCCCATACAGCGGGTAGCCATCCCCCACCCACCCGATGATCGGCGAATGCTGCGTGACCGCCGCGGTCGATTCCGAGTAAGTCCTGGTCGACGAGTTATAGGTCACGTGATCGCCCAGCAGATAGCGCAGCGCGATCGGGTCCGCGTGATAATGATAGACGCCCGTGTTTTGCTGGTGGGCATACGCCGGATCGAAGGTCGGGCCCTCGTTCACATAGGCGTCGCGATTCCAATCACCATAAGTGCCCGTCGATTGCACATCCTCCGTGCCGTTCCAGTAATAGGCGTCCCAACTGTTGTACATAGCCACGCCGTCCACCATCAGCCCAATGGTCCCGCCGCCGTTGACAAACTTGGTCGTGGGAGGCGTCCCGAGCGTCGAGGTGCGCGGGAACCGGAAAAGCACGTGCTGATTCACCGGCCAGTTCGGAAAGATCTGCGTGTCGGAGCTGTTCAGATACCACGGCCCCATAATGTGGCTCCCCAGCCCGGTCGTATAAACATAAACCCAGCTTCCGGAATACGCGATCCCCTGCACCCCGCTGTACGCCGGCAGGCTTTGCGTTTCGCTCCCGTTGCTCCAGGTCGTCGCCGTACTGCCGGAGGTCAGCGCCGCTTCCGTCTCATAGATCCGCGCGTATCGGGTCGCGTAAGCGGTGTACCATGAGGTGATTTGCGGGTCCGCGCGCACTGCGCCGGCGGCGAACACGACCAGCAGCGGAAGGAGGATGCCGGATTTCATGTGGCTGGTATGGGGAGATGCTAAGACCGTTTGTGTAAAGGGGTTATGTGGCGGGAGAGGGAAAATTGTAAACGAATTGTTAAATTTGGCCCAATCCCGAGGGGAACATGCCCAAATGGGCAGCCGGACATGTGCTACAAGCCAAATTTAATTTTGCGAGGCGATAGAATTGCTATACGTTGTATTTACAAGGTCCCGACATTTGCAGAACCCCCAACATTGCCACTCCGACCTACCACTCCCGTCTTCCCAGCTCAGGTTTCGACGCGCGCGCGCGCAGGTTTTTCAAATATCCTGGCCGCGCTCACCGCTGTTTTCATCGTCTCCCAGGCCGCCCACGGCCAGATCCTGACCCCGTCGCCCCCGGCCTACCCGATCATCAACGGCCCCGACGTCTTCGGCGTCCGCCCGGGGAATCTCTTCCTCTATTACGTCCCGGTCACCGGTTCTTCGACGATGACCTACGGCGCCAATTCGCTGCCCGCCGGCATTTCGATTAACGCCGGCACCGGGGAAATCACCGGCACCATCAGCGCCGCCGGCACCTACATGACGACGCTGACCGCGTCGAACAGCTACGGCACCGCGCAAAAGTCCTTCCGCATCGTCTGCGGTCCCACCATAGCGCTCACCCCCGCCATGGGCTGGAACAGTTGGAACGCCTTCGGCAGCGGTGTCACCCAATCCGACCTGCTGGCCACCGGCAGCGCCTTCGTCAATGACAACCTCACCAAATATGGCTGGATCTACGTCAACTGCGACGACACCTGGCAGGCAGAGCGCAGCGGCACATTGAATGCCCTCACTGGCGACACATCGACTTTCCCGAACATCGCGTCGATGTACGCCCAGTTGCACGCCATGGGCCTCAAGTGCGGCACCTATTCGTCGCCATGGGCGCAATCTTACGGCCATCACCCCGCCGAGACCGCTGAAAACCCCCAGGGCACCTGGGTCGTGGATGACAATCCCGAGTTGGTAAATGATAACCTGGTGCCGTGGGCGGTATGCCGCTACAGCTTCGTGCAAAACGACGTCACGCAGTGGGCGGAATGGGGCATCGATTATTTGAAGTACGACTGGAACCCGATCGAATTCCCCGAGACCCAGTTGATGTACAACACTTTGGCGGCCAGCGGGCGCGACATCATCTTCAGCCTTTCCAACAGCACCCCCTTCAGCAACGTGCAGTCGCTCGACACCGTGGCGAACTCCTACCGCACCGACGGCGATATCGGCGACAGTTTTTCGAGCGTGACTGGCGAGATCAGCAACGCCGCCAAATGGGCTCCCTACGCCGCGCCGGGCCATTGGAGCGATCCCGACATGCTCGAAATCGGCAACGGCGGCCTCACGGACAACGAAGAGACCACCCACATCAGCATGTGGTGCATGCTCGAGGCTCCGCTCCTGCTCGGCACCAACATGACCAAGATCGGGTCGTTCGAACTGAGTCTCTGCACCAATGCCGAAGTCATCGCGCTCGACCAGGACGCATTGGGCAACCAGGCCGTGCCCGTGGCTGGGAGCATCACCAGCGGCTCCTTCTGCGTCTATGAAAAGCACCTCGAGGACGGCTCCATAGCGGTGGCCCTGGTCAACACCGGCACCACCGCTTCAGCCAACGCCACCGCCACCTGGTCCGAGCTCGGCATTTCCGGCAGCCAGACCGTGGTCGATCTCTGGCGCCAGCAGAGCCAGGGCGTGTTCGACGGCTCCTACTCCTACACCGTTCCCGCCGGCGACACCCAGTTGGTCCGCATCTATCCGCCGCTCATGATCTCGACCATCTCTGCGCAGGAGATCGCCCCCGGCACGTCAACCGCACCCATCTACCTGACCGTCACCGATTCCCAGGCTGCCATCAGCACCGAGGTCGTGACCGCCACCTCCTCGAATCCAACGCTCGTCCCGCAAGGCGGCCTCTCCCTCAGCGGCAGCGGCGCGAGTTGGATTCTCACCGTCACCCCCACCCCCAGCCTGACCGGCTCCTGCACCATCTCGATGATGGTCAATGACGGCATCAGCACGGCCACCAATTCCTTTAATCTCACCGTCAACACCCCGCCCTCCATCTCCGCCATCCCGTGGCAGATGGTCAATGAGAACACAACCGTCGGCCCGCTCTCCTTTACTGTGAGTGATCAATACAAGGCGGCCAGTTCCCTGGTGGTGACCGCCACATCCACCAACAACACCATGGTGCCCACCGGCAATATCACTCTCGGCGGCTCCGGCACCAACCGCACCGTCACTGTCACACCGGCAAACAACACCGGCGGCACCGCCACCATCATCGTTTCCGTCAGCGACGGCATCGATACGCGATGGAGCGCCTTCCCGATCTGGATTTACCTGCCCACCATTAGTTCCGGCGCCGCCCAGAGCCTTGCCAGCGGCTCCGCCAGCAGCCCCATTCCCTTCACCATCGGCGATTCCCGGGTCGAGCCCTACATCCTCACCATGAGCGCCACTTCCTCTAACACCGCGCTCATCCCCTCCAGCGGCCTGACCTGGAGCGGCACCGGCACCATTCGCAGCCTGACCATCACACCCGCCGTCGGTGTCAGCGGCTCTTGTACCGTCACGGCCATGATGAGCGATGGCGTCAACATCGCCTCGAGCACCTTCCCGGTCACCATCGGGACGAATCCCAACCTGCTCCTGTCGCCCTTTGACAACCACACCATCGATGAATACACCACGGCCGGTCCCATCGCATTGATGCTCGAGGGCAGCGGCACGCTCGAGATCACCGCCAGCTCCTCCAATCCCTCCCTCGTTTCCGATAACAACATCGTCGTCACACCCTCGACCGATCCCTGGTCGAACACCGACGTCGGTACGGTCGATGTCGCCGGCTACACTATTCCCGGTGACATCATGACGCAACAGGCCAGCGGCGCCGATATTTACGGCACCGCCGATGCCGGCCAGATCGCTTACCAGAATGTCAGCGGCGACGGGCAATTGTTGTGCCGGGTCATGGCCACGGGCACTGTCAACGCCTGGTCCAAGGCCGGCGTCATGATGCGATCGAGCACGGCGTCCAACGCTGCCTATGCCTACATGCTCGCCAGCTACACCGAAGGCGTTTCCCTCCAATACCGCACCTCGAATGGCGCGGGCGCCAACCAACTGCTGAATGTTCCGAGCATTTCAGCGCCCGTCTGGGTCAAACTCGTAAAATCGGGCACGAATTTCACCGGCTTCTACGCCCCGGATGACAGCGGCACCCCGGGGACCTGGACGCAGTTGAGCGGCACCGGCGGTTCCTCCGTTAATATCAATATCTACTCCAGCGGCAGCAATTATATCGAGGGCCTCATGTCCACCGCCCACGACGAAGCCGCGGGCGTGGTCGGCATTTCCACTTATGACATGATCAGCGGCTCGAACACCGGCACCGGCGTCTTGAACACCGGCGCGAACGAATCCGTGACCATTACCCCAAACCCGGACACCAGCGGCTCCTCGTTCATTACGCTCATCCTCAGCAGCGGCTCGTTTTCCACCACCAGTTCGTTCGAGCTCCAGGTCAACGGCCCCACCATTAACGATGTCCCGGGCAACCAGAGCATCGACGTTAATACCAACACGGGCGCGCTCTCCTTCACTGTCGGTGACAACCTCGTCGCTCCCGCCAACCTCACCGTGACCGGCACTTCGCCCGACAATCTGCTTCTGCCGATGAGCGGCCTTGTGGTGAGCGGTTCGGGCGCTACCCGCACCATTACCGTGACCCCCGCTCTCAACCAGGTCGGCAGCGGCAACGTCCTCCTCTCGGTCAATGACGGCTCCGTGACTTCCACCGGAACCTTTGGCGTCACCGTCACTGCCACGCCGGATCAAAGCTGGCGCCTGCAATACTTCGGCACCGCCCAAAACACGGGCAACGCCGCCGACCTCGCCAACCCGGCCGGCGACGGCGTCGTCAACCTCGTTAAATACGCGCTGGGCATGAATCCCGACGTCAATTCCCAGGCCGGCCTGCCGGTCCTGTCCGCTTCCGGCGGCGCGCTCGAACTCAAATTCAACCGCAACCTCTCCGCCACGGATGTCACCTATTACATCCAGGCTTCCGACAACATGGTGACCTGGACCACCCTCGCCACCTGGGCCGCCGGCGGCAACTCCTGGACGCAAACCGGCGCCACCGTCACCGATGTAAATGGCGCCGTGACCGCCGTGGACAACACTCCCATCGGTTCGCAGCCCCACCGCTTCCTCCAGTTGCAGGTATCGGGTCCGTAACCGGCCCGCAAAATTTAACTAAAAACGCCGCTCTGTCCGGCGCGCGCATATAAGAATTGTGCCCCCCGGCCTGCTCTCTTACGATATATCAATAGGGTGCCCCAACCAACCCCTGCAAAACTTGCGTCCCCAGCACCATCCCAAGCGCCGTCGCGCCGTCGTTCCGCGTCGCGTCCCCTTATCCCTCCCGAGGCTCCTGCTCTTTGCAGTCTGCTCCCTCGCCGTCTCGCTGGCCGCCCACGGCCAGATCCTGACTCCGCCGCCCCCGGCCTACCCGATCATCAACGGCCCTGACGTCTTCGGCGTCCGCCCGGGAAACCTCTTCCTCTATTACGTCCCGGTCACCGGCTCCTCGCCGATGACCTACGGCGCCAATTCGCTGCCCGCCGGCATTTCGATCAACGCCGGCACTGGTGAAATCACCGGCACCATCAGCGCCGCCGGCACCTACATGACGACGCTGACCGCGTCGAACAGCTACGGCGCCGCGCAGAAGTCCTTTCGCATCGTCTGCGGTCCCACCATCTCGCTCACCCCCGCCATGGGCTGGAACAGTTGGAATGCCTTCGGCAGCGGTGTCACCCAATCCGACCTGCTGGCCACCGGCAGCGCCTTCGTCAATGACAACCTGACCAAGTACGGCTGGATCTACGTCAACTGCGACGACACCTGGCAGGCGGCGCGCAGCGGCACCTTGAATGCGCTCACTGGCGACACATCGACTTTCCCGAACATCGGATCGATGTACGCCCAGTTGCATGCCATGGGCCTCAAGTGTGGCATTTACTCCTCGCCGTGGGCGCAGTCCTACGGCCATCACCCCGCCGAGACCGCTGAAAACGCCCAGGGCACCTGGGTCGTGGACAACAATCCCGAGTTGACCAACAAGAACCTGGTCCCATGGGCGGTCTGCCGCTACAGCTTCGTGCAGAATGACGTCACCCAGTGGGCGGAATGGGGCATCGATTATTTAAAGTACGACTGGAACCCGATCGAGTTGCCCGAGACCACGTTGATGTACAACACGCTGGCGGCCAGCGGGCGCGACATCATTTTAAGCCTCTCGAACAGCACCCCTATCAGCAATGTGCAATCGCTGGACCAGGTGGCGAACTCCTACCGTACCGACGGCGACATCAGCGACAGTTGGTCGCGCATGATCACTGAGATCAGCGACGCCGCCGCATGGGCGCCCTACGCCGCGCCGGGCCATTGGAGCGACCCCGACATGCTCGAAATCGGCAACGGCGGCATGACGGACAACGAGGAGACCACCCACATCAGCATGTGGTGCATGCTCGAGGCGCCGCTCCTGCTCGGCACCAACATGACCAAGATCGGCTCATTCGAGTTGAGTCTCTGCACCAATGCCGAAGTCATTGCCCTCGACCAGGATGCATTGGGCAACCAGGCCGTGCCCGTGGCTGGGAGCATCACCAGCGGCTCCTTCTGCGTCTATGAAAAGCACCTCGAGGACGGTTCGATCGCGGTGGCCCTGGTCAACACCGGCACCACCGCTTCATCCAACGCCACCGCCACCTGGTCCGAACTCGGCATCTCCGGCAGCCAGACCGTGGTCGATCTCTGGCGCCAGCAAAGCCAGGGCGTATTCAACGGCTCCTACTCCTACACCGTCCCCGCCGGCGACACCCAGTTGGTCCGTATGTATCCGCCGCTGATGATCTCCACCATCGCCGCACAGGAAATTGCACCGAATACATCAACCGCGCCCATTTACCTTACAGTCACCGATTCCCAGGCGGCGATCAGCACCGAAGCCGTGACCGCCACCTCTTCGAATCCGACGCTGGTCCCGCAAAGCGGCCTCTCGCTTAACGGCAGCGGCGCAAACTGGATCCTCACCGTCACGCCCGCGGCCAATCTCACCGGCTCCTGCACCATCTCGATGATGGTCAACGACGGCATCAGCACGGCAACCAATTCCTTTAATCTCACCGTCAACACCCCGCCCTCCATCTCCGCCATCCCCTGGCAGTTGGTCAATCAGAACACCACCGTCGGCCCGCTCGCTTTCACCGTCAGTGATCAGAACACGTCGGCCGATTCCCTCGTCGTGAGTGCCACTTCCACAAACAACACCATGGTGCCCACAGGCAATATCACGCTAGGCGGCTCCGGCACCAACCGCACCGTCACTGTCACACCGGCAAACAACACCGGCGGCACCGCCACCATCATCGTTTCCGTCAGCGATGGCATCGACACGCGATGGAGTGCATTCCCAATCTGGATTTATCTGCCAACGATTACGACGCCGGCGACGCTGAACCTCGGCACGAACATGAGCGGAACCACCACCGTGAACATTGGCGATTCCAGGGTCGAACCCTACCTGCTCACCGTCACCGGAACTTCGAATAACTCAACCCTCCTCCCCTCAGGCTCCATTGTCGCCAGCGGCACCGGCACCCAGCGCACGATCACGGTCACCCCCGCGGCAAATCAGAGCGGTACGGCCACCGTGTATGCAAGCGTCAGCGACGGCGTCAACACCGCGACGAGCAACTTCCAGTTGACGGTCACCGGCTCGGCGTCGCCCGTAATCACGAGCGGGTCGAGCGCGGCGGGTAACGTCGGCGGTGCGTTCAGTTACCAGATCACGGCGAGTAACAGCCCTACCAGTTATAATGCCGCGGGGCTGCCTGCGGGCTTGAGCGTAAACACAAGCACCGGCGTGATCAGCGGCGCGCCGACGACCACAGGCACCAGCGGCGTTACCATCAGCGCAAGCAATGCCGTAGGCACCGGCAGCGCGACCTTGACGATCGCCGTGTCGCCGCAACTGCCGCCCGTAATCACGAGCGCGTCCAGCGCCACGGGTTATATCGTCGGCGCGTTCAGTTACCAGATCACCGCGAGCAACAGCCCTACCGGTTATAATGCCGCCGGGCTGCCAGGCGGCCTCAGCGTAAGCACAAGCACCGGCTTGATCAGCGGCACGCCGACTGCCACGGGCACCAGCGGCGTTACCATCAGCGCAAGCAATGTCGCGGGCACCGGCAGCGCGGCGCTGACAATCGAAGTGTCGGCCACGCCGGTGCAGCCCGTAATCGCCAGCGGGTTGAGCGCGACTGGGACCGTCGGCGGCTCGTTCAGTTACCAGATCCCGGCGAGCAACGATCCCACCAGCTATACTGCCACGGGGCTGCCTGGCGGCCTGAGCGTGAGCCCGAGCACCGGCTTGATCAGCGGCACGCCGACGGCCACGGGCGCCAGCAGCGTTGCCATCAGCGCAAGCAATATCGCCGGCACCGGCACCGGGGCGCTGACCATCACCGTGCTGCCGACCAGTGATGGAATCTGGATCAGCGCCGCCGGCGGCTCCTGGACGGGGTCGGCAAATTGGCAGGGCGGCGGCATCCCCAGTGGCAGCGGCTACACCGCGGACTTTAGCACGCTCACCTTGGGTGCGAACGCCGCCGTGACCCTCGACGCCCCGCAATTGATCGGCAACGTCTTGTTTGGCGATACCGCGCCCTACGGCTGGATTCTCAATACCGGCAGCAGCGGCGGCTCGCTGACGCTCAGCGGCGCCGGCGCCGCGCCCACCATTACAGTCGAGAACCAGTGGGCGCTCATCACCGCCATCCTCGCCGGCACGCAAGGTCTCACGGCCAGCGGCACCGGCACGCTCATCCTCACCGGTGACAATACCTACACGGGCGCCACCGTCATCAACTCCGGCGCCATTTTGGAAGTGGGCACCGGTGGCAATGCCACCGCCGCCCTGGGCAAAGCGACGGTCAATGGCTCTGCCACGCAGGTCAGCGACAACGGCGCGCTCGAGTTCGATTACAGCGGCAGTCCGTCCAGCGGCTTCCTGACCGGGTTGAGCGGCACCGGCGCGCTCGCACTCCTCCATGGCGGCGGTAATTACGCGGTCAAGCTGGATGGCAGCAATGCCGGCTTCAACGGGCCGATCACCGTCGGCACCGGCGCGCGGTTGCAGGTATCCAGCGACGTGACCGGCTATTCGGCCTACGACGAATTCGTCAACGCATCGACGATCACGGTGCAGAGCGGCGGCGAGTATTTCGTCGATAACACGGCGGATCAGCCGTTTACCTTCAATAACAACTGGGTTCTCTCCGGCACGCAATACAATGGGGACGGCTCGCCGTTTGGCGTGCTTCGCATCTCTGCCGTCACAGCAATGACGGGCGCCCTGTCGATGGATTCGACGATCCTGCTCGCTGTCAGCAACACGACCAGCATCGGCGGCCCGATCACTGACGGCGGCAACGGCTACGCGCTCGAGAAGTCCGAAACTTCGATCTTGAACCTGAGCAATACCGGCAATAACTGGAGCGGTGGCACCTACGTGGATGCAGGCACCTTGCAATTGGGCGTCAGCAACGCGCTGCCCACCTCGGGTACCCTGACGCTCGGTTACGGTGGCGCGAGCACCGGCAGCTTGACGCAGAACACGGCGCACGCTCGACATCAACGGCTACAGCGCGACTATCGGCGGGCTGCTCAATGCCGGCAGCGGCGCCAGCGCGATTGGCAACAGCAGCACGACCGCGAGCGGCACGCTGACATTTGCGGGAGGCTCGACCTTCAATCATTTCGGGGGTGTCATTCAGGATACGATTAGCGGCGGCGACCAGACCACGGCCCTGGCCGTTTCCTCGGGAACCCTGGAGCTGACCTCCGCGAACACCTACAGCGGCGGGACGATTATCAACGGCGGTCTGCTCCTGGCTGCCAACACGGCCGGCAGCGCCCTGGGCAGCGGTGTGGTAACCGTCGCAAGCCAGGGGGTGCTCGGCGGCACCGGGGCGATCGGCGGTCCGGTAACGGTGAGCGGGACGCTCTCACCCGGGTTGGCCAACAGCGGGACGCTGACCGTCAACAACAACCTCGTATTGACCGCAAGCGCCGCTTTGCAGAGCGGAGTAGGAACATCCGGCGGGATTGTCGCCGTAAACGGCAACGTGACCCTGGGCGGGACATTGAACGTGGTAAACACCGGCGGAATGACCAGCGGGACCTACAATCTCATCAGCTACAGCGGCGCGCTAATCAACAACGGGCTGAGCATCGGGGTAACACCTTCGCCGAATTACGCCTACCAGGTCGACACCAGCGTCGCGGGAAAGGTGAACCTGGATTTGATTCCGCTGCCCACCATCACCAGCATCGCCAGCCAGAACCTCAGCGTCAATGCGAGCACTGGCGCCCTTTCCTTCACCATTGGCGATAGTCTCGTCCCGCCGGCCGATCTCATTGTCACCGTCACCGCCTCGAACAGCGCCCTGCTGCCGCCCAGCGGCCTGGCGCTGGGCGGCGCCGGGGCCAGCCGCACCATTACGGTCACGCCCGCGGTGGATACACTGGGCAGCGGTGTTGTCACCATCCTGGTTAGCGACGGCACGCTCACCACGGACGGCACGTTTGAGGTCACCGTCACCGGCAGCCCCGCTCAGACGTGGCGCTTCGATTATTTCGGCACCACCGCCAATACCGGCAACGCGGCCGATACGGCAAACCCGTCCGGCGACGGCATCGTCAACTTGATCAAATACGCCCTCGGAATGAACCCGAACGTCAATTCCCAGTCCGGCCTGCCGGTGCTCTCTGCAACGGGCGGCTCGCTCGAGATCACGTTCAACCGCAATACCTCAGCCTCGGACATCACCTATTACGTCCAGGCTTCCGACGATATGGTGAACTGGACCACCCTCGCCACCTGGGCCGCCGGCGGCGATTCCTGGACGCAAACCGGCGCCACCGTCACCGATGTAAATGGCGCCGTGACCGCCGTGGACAACACTCCCATCGGTTCGCAGCCCCACCGCTTCCTCCAGTTGCAGGTATCGGGTCCGTAACCGGCCCGGGACATTCAAAAACGCCGCTTTGGGCGGTGCGCGCATATAAGAATTGCGCCCCTCGGCCTGCTCTCTTACGATATATCAACAGGGTGCCCCAACCAACCCCTGCATAACTTGCGCCCCCAGCACCATCCCAAGCGCCGTCGCGCCGTCGTTTCGCGTCGCGTCCCCTTATTCCTCCCGAGGCTCCTGCTCTTTGCAGTCTGCTCCCTCGCCGTCTCGCTGGCCGCCCACGGCCAGATCCTGACGCCACCAGCCCCGGCCTACCCGATCATCAACGGCCCCGACGTCTTCGGTGTCCGCCCGGGAAACCTCTTCCTCTATTACGTCCCGGTCACCGGCTCTTCACCGATGACCTACAGCGCCAATTCGCTGCCCGCCGGCATTTCGATCAACGCCGGCACCGGTGAAATCACCGGCACCATCAGCACTGCCGGCACCTACATGACGACGCTGACCGCGTCGAACAGCTACGGCACCGCGCAGCGGTCCTTTCGCATCGTCTGCGGTCCCACCATCTCGCTCACCCCCGCCATGGGCTGGAACAGTTGGAACGCCTTCGGCAGCGGTGTCACCGAATCCGATCTGCTGGCCACCGGCAGCGCCTTCGTCAATGACAACCTGACCAAGTACGGCTGGAGCTACGTCAACTGCGACGACACCTGGCAGGGGGCGCGCAGCGGCACCCTGAATGCCCTAACCGGCGACACCTCGACATTCCCGACCATCGCGTCGATGTACGCCCAGTTGCACGCCATGGGCCTCAAGTGCGGCATCTACTCCTCGCCGTGGGCGCAATCCTATGGCGGACACCCCGCCGAGACCGCTGAAAACCCCCAGGGCACATGGGTTCACGACACCAATCCTGAGTTGCTCAACGACAACCTGGTTCCATGGGCGGTCTGCCGTTACAGCTTCGTGCAAAACGACGTCACGCAGTGGGCGCAATGGGGCATCGATTATTTGAAGTACGACTGGAACCCGATCGAGTTGCCCGAGACCACGCTGATGTACAACACGCTGGCGGCCAGCGGGCGCGACATCATTTTCAGCCTCTCGAACAGCACTCCCATCAGCAATGTGCAATCGCTGGACCAGGTGGCGAACTCCTACCGTACCGACGGCGACATCAGCGACAGTTGGTCGCGCATGATCACTGAAATCAGCGACGCCGCCGCATGGGCTCCCTACGCCGGCCCCGGCCATTGGAGCGATCCCGACATGCTCGAAATCGGCAACGGCGGCATGACGGACAACGAGGAGACCACCCACATCAGCATGTGGTGCATGCTCGAGGCGCCGCTCCTGCTCGGCACGAACATGACCAACATCGGGTCGTTCGAGTTGAGTCTCTGCACCAATGCCGAAGTCATCGCCCTCGACCAGGACGCATTGGGCAACCAGGCCGTGCCCGTGGCTGGCACCATCACCACCGGCTCTTTCTGCGTTTATGAAAAGCACCTCGAGGACGGTTCCATTGCCGTGGCTCTCGTCAATACAGGCAGCGCCGCTTCATCCAACGCCACCGCAACCTGGTCCGAGCTCGGCATCTCCGGCAACCAGACCGTGGTCGATCTCTGGCGCCAGCAGAGCCAGGGCGTATTCAACGGCTCCTACTCCTACACCGTTCCCGCCGGCGACACCCAGTTGGTCCGCATCTTTCCAGAATTGATGATCTCGACTGTGGTCACACAGACCATCGCTCCCAATTCCTCCAGCGTTCCCCTTTACCTGACTGTCACCGATTCCCAGGCCGCGCTCAGCACAGAGGTCGTGACTGCCACTTCCTCAAATCCCGTGCTTATCCAGCAAAGCGGCCTCTCCCTCAGCGGCAGCGGCGCAAACTGGATCCTCACCGTCACCCCCACTCCCAACCAGACCGGCTCCTGCACCGTTACCACGAGTGTCAGCGACGGCGTCAGCACGGCCACCAATTCGTTCGGCGTGGTCGTTGACACCGCCCCAACCATCTCATCTTTCCCGTGGCAGATGGTCAGCGAGGGCCAGACCGTCGGGCCGCTCTCGTTTACCATTGGCTCGACCTCCGCTTCCATCGGGTCGCTGGTGGTCAGCGCCACCTCGACCAACAACACCCTCGTCCCCACAGCCGATATCTCCATCGGCGGCTCCGGCAGCAACCGAACCGTCACCGTGACGCCGACAAACGACACCGGCGGCACCGCGACCATCATTCTTGCAGTGAAGGACGGCATCGAGACTTCGTGGAGCGCATTCCCCATCTGGGTTTACCTGCCCTCCATCAGCTCGACGACAACCCAATCCATCACCACCAATTCCAGCGTCACCATTCCCTTCACCATTGGCGACTCGCGGGTCGAGCCCTACATCCTCACCATGAGCGCCAGCTCGAACAACACCGCCCTTTTTCCCTCGAGCGGCCTCACCTGGAGCGGCACCGGCACCATTCGCAGCCTCACCATCACGCCGGCGGCGAACCAGAACGGCAGCGGCGTGGTGGTCGCGGACTGCGGCGATGGCGTGAACCTTGCCCCCAGCAGCTTTTTGGTCAACGTAAGCGGCTCGGGCGGCGATCCCGACCTGGCAATGTCGCCGCTCGACACGGTTTACGTCGATGAAAGCCACACCGCCAGCGGGATTCCGCTCATGGTCAGCGGCACCGGCACCCTCGATGTCGTTGCCAATTCCTCGAATCCTTCGCTGCTTCCCAACGATGACATCGTCATCACTTCCGCGAGCAACCCATGGAGCAACACCGACGTTGGTTCAGTCGACGCCGCGGGCAACTCCATTCCTGGCCAGGTCATCACCCAATGGGCCAGCGGCGCGGATATTTACGGCACCGCCGACGCCGGCCAGATCCTCTATCAAAACGTGAGCGGCGACGGCCAGTTGACCTGCCGCGTCACCACTGTCGGCACGGTCAATACCTGGTGCAAGGCCGGCGTCATGATGCGCTCGGGCACGGCCTCGAATGCCGCCTTCGCCTACATGCTCGTCTCGGCCGAGAACGGCGTGGCGTTCCAGTATCGTTCCACCACCGGTGCCAGCGCGGCCCAGATTCAAAACACCGTCGGGGTCGAGCCTCCCGTCTGGCTCAGCCTGGCCAAATCCGGCAGCAATTTCACCGCCTATTACGCCCCCGATAACAACGGCACGCCGGGCACATGGGTCCAGATGAGCGGCACCGCGCAGGTCAGCCTCTACACCACCGGCAGCAGCTACATCGAGGGCCTGATGTCCACCGCCCACGACAACGTCGCAAACCTCTTGGGCGTTTCGACTTACGACATGCTCAGCGGCTCGGACTCCGGCACCGGCTTGACCTTCGCCGCCGACCGCAGCGTTGCCGTCACGCCCTTCCCCGGCCAGACCGGCACCTCCTCCGTGACGCTCACCCTCGTCAGCGGCGCGGACACCTACACCCAATCATTCCTCGTTTACGTCAACGGCCCGCCCACCGTCGCCGCTCCCGCCGGCCAGAGCATCGATGTCGATAGCAGCGCCGGCCCGCTTTCCTTCACCGTAGGCGATGCCGTGACGCCCGCCGCTGACCTCACCGTCACCGGCACCTCATCCAGCGCACTGTTGCTCCCCACCAGCGGCCTCGCCCTCACTGGCACCGGCGCCACCCGCACCGTCACCGTCACGCCGGGCGCCGAGCAAATCGGAAGCGGCACCGTCAGCCTGCTCGTCAGCGACGGCACGCTGGTCACTGACGGGACCTTCGCCGTCATCGTGACCGCGACACCCATCCAGAGCTGGCGCCTCCAATATTTCGACATTGCCGAGAACACCGGCAACGCCGCCGACCAGGCCAACCCCGCCGGCGATGGCGTTGTCAACCTCATCAAGTACGCCCTCGGCATGAACCCGAAGGTCAGTTCCCAAACCGGCCTGCCGCTGCTCTCCATTTCCGGCGGCGCGCTCGAACTCCAATTCAACCGCAACCTCTCCGCCTCGGACATCACCTATTACATCGAGGCATCGGATGACCTCGTCAATTGGACCACGCTCGCCACCCGGGCCGCCGGCGGAAACTCCTGGACGCAAACCGGCGCCACCGTCACCGATAACAGCGGCGCCGTAACCGCCGTAGACAACACTCCCATCACCTCCCAGCCCCATCGCTTCCTGCAACTGGTGGTTTCAGGATCGTAGGACGTTTCAAATTGAAATGCAGCCGTCGGCGCCTCACCCGCGCGCCAGCGTGTACATGCACTTACTCTTTCACCTTCACCTGAACCCGCCGTTGCCTCCCGGAAGCCACGGCTGCACTGTTTTTTAGACTGTTCTCAAATCAAAATCTCGATCCCATGCACCTTCGCCGCCGCCAGCAGCCGCGGCCCATCCCCCGGCGTAAACGGAATCGGCCGCGCCTCCCGCCCGGGCAACGGCATCCCCGCCCCATCGAAAAAATGCTCGATCCCCGCCGGCACGATCACCACCACAAAAATCGCGTCGCTCGCCCCCGTATTCACAAAATGGTGCGCGATCCCGCGCGGCCCAATGATCGTATCGCCCGCCTTCAGCACCCTTGCCTCGCCGCCCAGATGGAAGGTCAGCTCCCCGCTGATCAAAAGAAATCGCTCCTCCTCCCGGTGATGAAGATGCGGCGGCGGACCCGCCCCCGGCGGCGTCAAAGTCTCGATCACCGTATACGCCCCCCCGGTATCGCTCCCCTCCAGCAGGATCGTCACGCGGTCTCCGGCGACTGAGAGCGTTCTCATGGTATCCGCCCCGCGACGGGGCATTTCAAACGAACCTGCCTGCGGCAGCCCCCTTGCTCTACGACGAGCGCTTGACGTAAACCCCCAGCAGCGGCCGCGGCGAGGGGGTCAAGGAAATGAAATCGCTCACGAATCCGGTCGCGGTCCGAATCTCCACGTGGCCCGCTCCGCGCCCGCCGTACACCAGCACCGCCCCAATCGGCGCATCGAAGGGCGAGGTCACCCGAATCTTCGTGAACCCGTATTTGTACTCCAGCTCGTTGCCCGCCTCCTTCGCATACTCCGTCGTGGGCCGCGTGGCTATCACCTGCGCATCCACCAGCGCGTTCTTCACCGAATGCCAGCATTGCTCCGTCGAATGCCTGTGCGCCCGCTCCGCGGCGATCTCCGCCGCCGCGATCATCCGCCGGTCGTACCGGATATGGCCCGACTTCGGCCCGAAAATCGTTTGCAACTGCGGCCCCACCGTCTGCGCCGTCCGCCCATCGTACAGCGACTCCGCCGACCGGTCATCGTACAGCGACTGCGTGTACGAATATGTAGCCACGACTCCCCCTTGCGAACTGCGCGGCATTGCCACCGCCAGGACACAAAACGCAAACATGAGCTGAAGGGTTCGGGATTTCATCAGCCAGGGAAACGGCGCGGAAGAATAGAAAACGGGTGCGGTGCGTCAACAAAATTTATTCGAACAGGGAGAAAACGGACAGCCCGCTACGACGGCTTCACGTAAGCCCCCAGGAACGGGCGCGGATAAGGCGTCGGCGAAATGAAATCGCTCACGAACCCCGTCGCCGTCCGAATCTCCACATGCCCCGCGTCCGGCCCTCCATACACCAGCACCGCCCCCACCGGCGCCTTCATCGGGTTGCGCACCGGCAGCTTCACGAACCCATAGCGTCTGCACAGCTCGACCCCCGCCTCCTTCGCCCACGGGCTCGTGGGCCGCGAATCCACCACCTGCGCCTCCACCAGCGCATCCTTCACAAAATGCCAGCACCGCCACGTCGGCCGCGAATAAGCCCGGCTCATCGCGATTTGCGCCGCGCGGATCATTCGCGCGTCGTAATGGATGTGGCTCGATTTCGGCCCCAGAAAATGCCGCACCACAAAATCCGGCGTCGTCGCCGTGCCGGGGTCATACAGCGAATCGTTCGCGCGTGCCGCCAGGCGCCCGAACCCGAGCGCGGCGGCAACAATGAGGAGTGTAAAGGCTGGGCGTCGCACGGGTGCGGATTCTACGCGACGGGTCCATCGAGTCAATCCGCTTCCATCAGTCAACCCACTGATCCCTCCCCGAGGGTTTCACCCTAGTACCAAGTCGAAGCGCAGCCACCGGCGCCCCACCCGCGCGCCAGCGTCTACTTGCACCTACACTTTCACATTCACATGAACCCGGCCGCTGCCTAATCCCGGCGCTTCCGCCAGAATAACCGCGGCAGGTGCCGCGCGCCGTGAACCACATAGAGAATGCGAACCGCATCCGACTCAATCCGGTAAAAAACCAGGTAGTTATTAAACCCGAACTCCGATGTTGGAGGGGATGAGATGGTGCAAGATGCTGAGTCGCGATGACATGAGGAGGACCGAAGCGTATCTGAAAGATACGGTGAGGTCCGACGAATGGCACTCGCGGCCAGCAGATTGCGCCAGATCGCCCCGATCAACTTCGGAATTCGGGTTAAAACCTGTGACCGGCAGCATCCGCGCGCCCTTCATTTCGGGATTCCGCGACGGATAAGCAATGCCGCACTCAGGCTGCACGGCGATCTTTGCGAACGTCTCCGCCACCGCGTCAAGCACACGCTCGGCGGCTGCCGCATCGTCACGTGCGACGTAGGCGTAGATGCCCGGCAAGTCATCCCCGATGACCGCCGGATGCCGCTCGATCCTCACGCCTTCGCGCGTTCAGCCGCTTTGCTCCGCACACGATCTCTCCAGTCTGGCTCCAGCAGCGCGAACGGCCCGGCCAATCGCTCCGCCAGCACGTTTTCCAGCGCGCCTGCAGCGCAGTCGGACTCCACAAGGCTCAGCAAATACTCTTCCTTCGACTGTGCTCCAGATGCCTTCGCTCGCTCGGCAAGCGTGGCATCGAGCGGATCCGGCAAATGAATGGTGAGCGTTGACATGAACGAATTCTGCCACGATTCAGCGCCCTTGCCAAGCCCCGCTGGGAAGGCGCCCTACGGCTATTCAGCCCCGCAGACTCTCGCAACCCTCGACTACTTTTCGGACAGCCTCTAGCGTGCATCCGCCCCCATTCCCATCTACGCTCCTCCACCCATGATCGCCTTCCGCGAGCAAATCCCCAGCGACTTCGTTTCCCGCGTCGGCGACATGTTCGCCCCCGGCGGCCTCCTGTCGAAGGCAAAGAATTTCGAGTACCGCCCCGAGCAGCAGCAGATGGCCGTCGCCGTCGCCCGCGCCCTCGAGGATGGCGCCCACCAGGTCGTCGAGGCCGGCACCGGCGTCGGCAAATCGCTCGCCTATCTCGTTCCGGCGGTCCTCTTCGCCGTCGAGAACAAGCGCAAGGCACTCGTCTCCACCCACACCATCAATCTCCAGGAGCAGCTCATCTACAAGGACATCCCCATTGTCCAAAAAATCCTCCCGGTCGAATTCGAGGCCGCTCTCTGGAAAGGCCGGCAGAATTACCTTTGCGCCACGCGCCTCGAGCGCGCCCTCCAGCACGTCTCGGAGCTCTTCACCGGCCCCGAGGCCGCGGAACTCCAGCGCATCCGCGAGTGGAGCTTCACGACAAAAGACGGCACGCTTAGCGATTTCACCGTCGAGCCCGATCCGCACGTCTGGTCCCAGGTTTGCAGCGAGCAGCACCTCTGCACCGCCAAGCTCTGCGGCCAGAACCAGCGCTGCTTTTACCAGCAGGCCCGCAAACGCTTTGTCGCCGCCGATCTCCTAGTCCTCAATCACACGCTTTTTTTCGTAAACCTGATCGGCCTCGCGCAATCCGAGCAACCCGCCGGCGGCTATCTGTTCGCAAACGACTTCGTGATCTTCGACGAAGCCCACACCATCGAGACCGTCGCCTCGCGCCACATCGGCCTCGGTGTCTCGCAATACGGCCTCCGCTTCGCCCTCCAGCGCCTCTACAATCCCCGCTCGAAGAAAGGCCTCTTCACCCTCCTGCGCAATGCCGGCGGCGTCCGCGAGATCGCCGCGCTGCTCGACGACGTCGAGAGCTTCTTCAAGCAGGTCGAGACCAAGGCCGATTTCCGCAAGGGGCGCGAGTGCCGCGTCCGCAACCCCGATTTCGTCCCGGACACGCTCACGGAAAAACTGGCAAGCCTCCAGCAACTCATCGTCACCGTAGTGCGCGGCATCGAGGATGAGACCATGAAGGCCGAGGTTCAGGACATGGGCCGGCGCGTTCGCGAAGCGCGCCTCGCCCTCGCCGATTTCCTCTCCCAATCCTCCGAGAGCACCGTCTATTGGGTCGAAAAATCGGGCAAAAACCTCCTCTCGCTCCACAGCGCTCCCGTGGACGTCGCCGCCTGCCTCCGTCCGCTCCTCTTTCGCGATTCCCAGTGCTCGATCCTCACCAGCGCCACCCTTGCCGTCGCCGACCGCGAGGCATCCGGCGGCCTCGCCTATTTCCGCAATCGCGTCGGCGCCGACGGCGACGAAATCCGCGCGCTGCAAATCGGCAGCCCGTTCGATTACGAGCGCCAGATGAAGCTCTACATCACCCGCAAGATGCCCGACCCCCGCGACGCCGCTTTCGACGCGGAGCTCGCGAAGAACGTCGGGCATTTCGTCGAAATGTCGCGCGGGCGCGCCTTCGTTCTCTTCACCAGTCATCGCATGCTCCAATCGCTCGCCGAAAAACTGGCCGCCCCATTCAAGAAAGCCGGCTGGAACCTGCTCGTCCAGGGCCAGGGTCTGCCGCGGCACCGGCTCATCGACGAGTTCAAGCGCGGCGAGCGCGCCGTCCTCTTCGGCACCGAGAGCTTCTGGTCGGGCGTCGATGTCCCCGGCGAAGCCCTCTCAAATGTCATCATCACCCGCCTCCCGTTCGCCGTCCCGGATCACCCGCTCATCGAGGCCCGGCTCGAATCCATCGAGGAGCGCGGCGGCGACCCCTTCCGCGAATATTCGCTCCCCGAGGCCATCCTCAAGTTGCGCCAGGGCGTAGGCCGCCTCATCCGCACAAAACAGGACACCGGCATCGTCGTCATCCTCGATCCCCGCATCCTCACCAAATCCTACGGCGAAGCCTTCCTCCGCGCCCTCCCCAAGTGCCCGGTCGAGATAGTGTGACCTCCTCCCATAAATATGAACGTGGCTTTGAAACCCGCGCCAAGCGCATGAACCCGCAGGGTTCAAAGAGCGGTAGCCGGGGCGTTGAAATGGAGTCCTGAGCTTGTCGAAGGACGCAATGATACCCCCGGTCCCGGTGAGGTTACGGCCCGCACCCCGGAGGGGTGCCAGAACACTCACACCTCAATCCGAAGGGCCAAAGGCCCGGCCTCATAATAGCCTGGGGCAACGCCCCAGGTAACCCCGCCCAAGTCAGCCAGGGTGGAGGGCCAACGGCCCGCCTCATGCCAGCCTGGGCTGAGTAATCCCGCGAATGCCAGAGCACGCAGGCCCAGGCAACGACCGCCAACGCCCCAAGCGCCAAAGGCGCGCGTCAATTGCGACAAATTAGGGATGCCAAAGTCATTGCGTCCATTGGTCAGGCCCTCATCCGAAGAAACCCTCCGGCAGATTGAACCGCCGGATGATAGCCCCATTCACTCGGTGAACCCGCAGGGTTCAAAGAGCGGTAGCCGGGGCGTTGAAATGGAGTCCTGAGCTTGTCGAAGGATGCAATGATATCCCCGGTCCCGGTAAGGTTACGGCCCGCACCCCGGAGGGGTGCCAGAACACTCACACCGCAATCCGAAGGGCCAAAGGCCCGGCTTCATAATAGCCTGGGGCAACGCCCCAGGGAACCCCGCCCAAGTCAGCCAGGGTGGAGGGCCAAAGGCCCGGCCTCATAATAGCCTGAGAACTGGCTCACAGGTCAGGAGAGGCGCAGGCCCAGGCAACGACCGCCAACGCCCCAAGCGCCAAAGGCGAGCCTCAATTGCGACAAATTAGGGATGCCAAAGTCATTGCGTCCATTGGTCAGGCCCTCATCCGAAGAAATCCGACGGCAGATTGAGCCGCCGGATAATGGCCCCATTCACTCGGTGAACCCGCAGGGTTCAAAGAGCGGTAGCCGGGGCGTTGAAATGGAGTCCTGAGCTTGTCGAAGGATGCAATGATACCCCCGGTCCCGGTGAGGTTACGGCCCGCACCCCGGAGGGTGTGCCAGAACACTCACACCGCAACACGAAGGGCCAACGGCCCGCCTCATGCCAGCCTGGGCTGAGTAATCCCGCGAATGCGGGAGCACGCAGGCCCGGGTAGCCGCGGGCCGGTGGAGGAGGTGAATTGCCGCGCGAGTTCGACGGCGCTTGTTCCGGCGAATCCGACGCGCAGCAGGATCGCGATCAATTCAGCATCAGTCAGGGCAGGTCCGCCGCGGCTAGAGCATTTTCTATTTAATCTGTCGCAGGATGTGGTATAGTGAGGGATGCGAACCTATAGTCATGATCTGCGAGAGCGGATCATTGCAGCCAGAGAGGATGGGCACAGCGCTGAGGAAGTAGCCCGGTTGTTTCGGGTCTCGCGGCGCAGTGTTGAGCGGTACTGGCGGAAGTACCAAAGCACCGGAGCAGTAGAACCTGAGCAACGGGGCGGTTACCGGCGCAGTTGCTTGGAAGGCCACGACAGGAGCCTGCGAGCCTGGATTGGCGAAAAGAAGGACCTCACCTTGGCGGAGTTGAGAGAGCGCATCCTGCGCGATCTGGGCATCAAAGTGGGCAACACCGCCCTCTGGCATCGTTTGGAACGCCTAAGTCTAAGCTATAAAAAAAACGCTGCGCGCCGCCGAGCAAGACCAGGAGGACCTCCTGGCCGCCCGCCAAAGCTGGCGACAAAAACAAGGAGGCTGGGAGCCCGGAAGACTGGTCTTTCTCGATGAGACCGGACTGAACACCAAAATGACGCGTCTCTATGGGCGCTCGCAAGTCGGCGAGCGCTGCTTGAGTGCAGTGCCTTACGGCCACTGGCAGAGTGCCACTTTCATCGCAGCGTTGCGCCACGATGGCATAGGCGCTCCATGGCTGGTGGATGGTCCAATGGACGGCGAACTGTTCCTGACCTATGTGCGCCAGGTGCTCGCTCCCGAACTGCAGCCCGGCGATCTGGTGATTTGCGACAACCTCGCCTCCCATAAGGTCAGCGGGGTAAAGGAGGCCATCGCCGCCTGTGGGGCGGAACTCTGTTTACCTTCCAGCCTACAGCCCCGATCTCAACCCCATCGAAATGGCGTTCTCCAAGCTCAAGGCCCTGGTGCGCCAAGCTGCCGCAAGAACCTGGGACCAACTGCTCCAGGCAACGGCCCAAGCCCTCGACACATTCTCACCCCAGCAATGCGCGAACTTCTTTCGCCATGCTTATTATGCGACAGATTAAATAGAAAATGCTCTAAGCAGCCGCTCCCGCGGCCGCTCCTCTTCCGGCCAGGAGGAGATGCCACGAGACATGGCCTTAGGGGTGCTCATGCGAACAGAAAATGGCGGATGGACCTCATCGTCAACGATTATGCCGCCCTACAATACCGCGACGCCTTGCTAAAAAGATCTCCAATACGGACTGGAACGCCCTGAGTGTCAAGCTGATAGCCGTGGGCCTCCATAATCTGGCGCACCATGTGGCCGATCATTTGTTTCATCCGATCCTCACGGATTGAATCTCCAAATTCTTTGACCAGTTCCTCGGCGACACCTTCAACAGCAGGTCTCCGTAATTTGGAAGCAGTGGTCATCATCAGCGCATGGTCTGCGCGCGTGAGAAACGCCCACAGTTTCTCTCCGAGATCGGTTGCCGCAAGATCGGCGAAGTTCATCGGTTCGTATTTCATATAGGTTGAAATACACCCATGTATTCCAGCCTGTCAACGCCGTTTGCTTTCCGGGTATTCATAGAGGAAGGTCTTCCGCTCCGCGCCTGTTTCGCTTCCTCCGGCCCTACCATTTCGAGCGGGGACACTCCGCAACGCCCCGTTCCGCCGCCCACCGCTCGCAAGCCCGTCTTTCTCTCGTCGCCTGAGTCTTCGGCCTGCCGCATGGTTCCCTCTGCCTCCGAAAGACCGGCTTGGCTCTCGCCCTCTCTCGATTGGCACTTCCGTCTGTTGACTGTCTGCTTCGCTGGACAGACACCAGCCCGACGCACCGTTTCGAATTCCCGCCACCTGGCACCGTCCCCAAGGCGTGACCGTGCCAGCCGCCGCACTCCGACCGCGTGCGTGGAGCGGAGAGTCTGAAGCCGGTTACCCCTGCAGGCGCTTGGCGAAGATTCGCCCGCTCGCATCGAATACGTCAATCTTGGTACGAGTAAGGGATACGGCTCGTACCATTTTTCCAAGGTAACGATTGACTATCTGGAAACACTGCTTGGGCGAGCTGGCGGCGGACGAAAAGTAAACAGTATTTTCGGCGAGGGCGTTAATCCCCTCATGCGGAAACTGCGAGACGGCCTCGCTGAAGTAGGCTTGCCCACAGATGAACTTCTCTGCCATGGAAATCCTCGTGTCGTGTATGGCGTCCCGTTGTGTGAGAACTTTCGTGAGGTGCTGCTAGGTTTCGCGAAGCGTCCAAAATACTTCCTCCCGCTAACAAAAACAAAAAAGCAGACAGAAAAGCTGGCTGCTTTCTGGCAAAAACGATGGCTCTCTGGACGCATTCTTCAAGACGAGGTTCTCGAAGCCGTTGAGAAACATTCCCTGGCTTACCCCGTAACACACGGCGCTCGTGTAACGCTTCCAGTATCAGATGATGACGACCTTTTCGAAACTCGCCCTTGATTCTCGTATACAGGGTCGTCATTCGACGATTCACAGGTAAGTAATAGGGCAACCCAATGTCACAGCTATGATTCTCTCAGCATCCAATTCGATCACCAATGATTGCCAATGGAGAACGGGGCGAGAATGGGGTCAATATTCTCAATCGTGACAAAACGGCCCTCGCCAGCCGATACGGGTTCACAGCCAGACCGCTGCGCCCTGAGTTTTTAGGCGCCCTCTGACTCCCAAAACCAGGGTGCATCCTCCCCGTTCCCATCTACCCTCCCCTTCACCCACAATCGCATCGCGCGAGCAAATTCCCAGCGACTTCGTTTCCCGTGTCGGCCAGATGTTCGCCCCGGGCGGCATCCTCTCGAAGGCGAGGAATTTCGAGTACCGCCCCGGGCAGCAGCAGACGGCCCAGGACAATTCCAACGGCAATAGAGGCTAAGCGCAAGGCGCAACACAAGAAGCGCATGCCGTGGGGATGCCGGCCAAAGTTTGCGTCCCGTTCGGAAGAGCGGGATGCGGCGGCCGTGATTTCCAATCTTTCACGAGCCTCTTGAGAATGGGGTGCTTGCGAACCGTTTTCGATTCTTATTCACACCCTATGCGGCAACTTGTGCTTCCGATATTCGTCTGGCAGATGCCGGGAACGCTGGTAAACTACGGCATGAGCGTGACCATCGACTTGCCAGAGGGACTGCTTGCCGGCGCTTTTCATGTCCCGGAACCTGAGGTTCCGCGCCAGGTGCTGATTGAGCTGGCTTGTGCGCTCTACGCCCGCCGGGCGTTGACACACGCCCAGGCGGCGGCACTGGCTGGACTGGATCGTTTCAGTTTGGAGGAAGAACTCGCCCGTCGCGAGATTCCGCGCCATTATACCGGAGACGATCTCGCCGCGGACCTCGCCTATGGTGGTGGTCAGTAACACCTCTCCGGTTTCCAACCTCGCTATCATCGGCAGGCTGAATTTTCCGCTCTGTCCCTTTCTCCTTTTCCCCCTTTCCCTCGCAGCGGAATCAGTCAATGTTCCTCCGCACCGATGAACGAACAGCAACAGCAGCAGCAACAACCGCCACCGGTCATTCTCCAGCCCGCCCCCCCCACCCTCGGGCAGCGGATCAAGCGGTTCTTTGCTCCCGTGCTCGCGGCCCTCGCCGCGATTGCCAAGGTCTGCTGGCCTTTCATCAAGGTCGCTCTGCCCGCTCTCAAGTCCGGCGGCCTGATCCTCGTAAACATCTGGGTCTACGCCCGCTTTTACGGCTGGCCGTTCGCCGTCGGCTTTGTCGCCCTCATCTTTATCCATGAAATGGGCCATCTCATCGCGGCCAAGATCATGGGGCTGAAGGTCAGCCTCCCCTATTTCATCCCGTTCATGGGCGCGGTCATCATGTTGAAGGAGGCGCCGCGCAACGCCTGGGTGGAATCCTTCATCGGGGTCGGCGGGCCGTTGCTCGGCAGCATTGGGGCTCTCGCGGTTGGTTGCGGCTTTTTTTACACGGGAAACCCGATTTTCCTGGTGCTTTGCTACTACGGTTTTCTCATCAATCTCTTCAACCTCATCCCCATCGTGCCGCTCGACGGCGGGCGCATCGTGACCGCCCTTTCTCCGTGGCTTTGGCTCGTTGGCGTCGTGATCTTCGGCGCGCGCATGGCCTACAGTTTCGCCCAGGGCAACCTCATCTTTAATTTCACCACCTGCCTCATCATCGGCATCGTCGTGCTCAGCTTGCCCCGGCTTTTAGCCCTCTTCAGGCCGCGGACCCCCGAGCAGCAGCGTTACTTCGAATGCGCCCCCTGGCAGCGACTGGTGATGGCGGTGCTTTATTTCGGGTTGGCGGGGGGCCTTTATCTCGGCATGGAATTTCTGGGAAAAATCGTCCATTTGGGCTGATTTCATAATTTCTCGATGCTTTTCTGCCCCTGATTCAGGGTTTTCCCGCGATTCTCATGGCACACCCCCTGCTACCTTGGAAGGCGAATTCAGCCCATTAGAATCCCAACTCATATGAACTTCCTTGTCGTCGACGATAATCGCCTCCTTAACCGGTTCCTCGTCACCTATCTCCGCAGCAAAGGCCATTCCTGCTCCTCGCTCACCGATGGCTCCAAAGTCGAGTCCTGGCTCAACCTCAACCCGTGCGACGCGGTCATTCTCGACATTGGCATGCCGAAAATCGACGGACTTTCGCTGATTTCGATTATTCGGGGGCATCACCTGGAGCTTCCCATTATCATTTTCACCGGCCTCGGCTACGACGAGGAGATGATGCAGGCCGCCCGGTATGCGGGGGCCAATGGTTACGTCAGCAAGGGGCTGGGACCGAGCGAGATATACTCGGCGGTCATGCGGGTGCTCAACACCCCGGCCAATCCCGCCGCGCCGGCCGCCCCGGCTGCCTGAGCGATCAAAAAAACGGCCTGTTTTTGCGCTTAAAATTAAGCGTTTTTGGCCCTTTTTTGCGCGATTTCGGCCTTCAATTTGGCCGCCGGCCATTGGCCGCTGGCATTCGGTTTTCCCAGGTAGCCGTAGTTGAGGCAGGAACCGGCCCCGGCCAGGAGCACCCTCGAGAGCCTGCCGTAGCGCCCCATCCCCATCACCGCCAGGCGCATCTTCGCCTTCTCATCGGCGAGAAAATCGAGCAGCGTCTGGACGTCGCGGCGGCTCCGGGTCATCGCGGCCACCTTGAAAACATCGGCCCCGGCCTCGCGTGCGCGGCGGGCCAGTCCGGCCAGCTTGCGCGGGGAAGGCATGCCGTGAAAATCGTGGTGGGAAAGGATGAGGCCCGCGCCGGCCGCCCGCGCTTCGCGGATCACGCCGGCCATGGCGCCGGCCCAGCGCAATTCGATGTCCACCAGGCCGGCCACTTTTATGAATCTCGAGTATGCGGCCCGGCGCTGGCCGGCGGCCATCGCGGCGCCGCCCTCCGAGGCGTGGCGCACGGTCAGGATGAGCGGGCAGGCCAGGTCCGGCAGGGCATTTTCGAGGGCATCCAGCTCCGGGTAAAACTGGTCGACCCGCAGCTCAAACCAATCGCAAAGGGCGGGGCTGGTCCCGCGGGCGGCGGCCAGCGACCTGGCGCAATGAATGGTGCCGACCACGCCCGGATGTGATAAACTGATGGCGATTTGACGCGGAGTCATGAATTTACAATTTTATCGATGAGCCAGCCGGCGCCATTCCAGTCCCACGACGCATGATCGGACGCAAACAAGAACTCAATCTTCAATTTCAGCAGATCATCGACGGGATCGGGCTGGTTGCGGCGTTCTGGGGCGCGCACGTGGTCCGGGCCGGCATGTCGAGATGGTTCGCGGCGATTGAGATTCCGGACTTCAACCAGTTCCGCTGGGTGCTGTTCGTGTTGATGCCGTTCGGCCCGATCGTGCTGGAGATGCAGGGCTTTTATCACAACGTCCTGCAAAAGGATGTCTGGAAGTCCACGGTCCAGATCAGCCGGGCCGGGCTGATCCTCGGTTTGCTCATCGCGGCGTCGGCTTTCTTTTTCCGGCTAAATTTCCCCAGCCGCGCGGTGCTGATCATTTTCGCGATTCTCGCGCTGATCGTTTTGTTGGTCCGGGAGCGCATTACGGTGTCGCGGCTGCGGCGGAGGGCGTCGAACGGGAAGTTCCGCGAAAGCGTGCTGCTGGCGGGGACGCCGGCGGACCTGGCGCAACTTGAAAAGTCGCTGACCGCGGAGCAACTGGTCGAGATGGAGATCGTGGGCCGGGTCGACATCGAGTCCGAGCCGATCTCGGCGCTGATCGAGGCGCTGCACCGGCTCTCGGTATCGCGCGTCATCTTTGCCGGCGGCCACAGCCATTTGAACCGGCTCCAGGAGGCAATCGCCGCGTGCGAGGTCGAAGGGGTCGAGGCGTGGCTGCTGGCGGATTTTATCAAGACCTCGATCGCGCGGCCTGATTTCGACGCGATTGGCGACCGGCCGATGCTGGTTTTCCGGACGACGCCTGACATCTCGTGGGCGCTGCTGGTCAAGGCGGTCATCGACCGCGTGGGCGCCTTTGTGCTGCTGATCCCGGCATCCTTCATCATGCTGGTCACGGTCGTGCTCATCCGGCTCACTTCGCCCGGGCCGGCGCTATTTCGGCAGGTGCGCGCGGGCAAGCATGGGAAGCCGTTCACGATGTACAAATTTCGCACCATGGTGACCGATGCCGAGATGCGGCAGGCGGAGCTGATCGCCTTCAACCAGATGAGCGGCCCGGTGTTCAAGCTCGAGCGCGACCCGCGGATCACGCCGCTGGGCCGCTACCTGCGCAAGTGGAGCATCGACGAGTTGCCGCAGCTCTTCAATGTGCTTCAGGGCCACATGAGCCTGGTGGGCCCGCGGCCGCTGCCGATTTACGAGGTGGAAAAATTTGAGAACACGGCGCAGCGCCGCCGCCTGAGTGTGAAACCGGGGCTGACCTGCCTCTGGCAGGTGAGCGGGCGCAACCAGGTGACGGATTTCCGCGAGTGGGTGCGGCTGGACCTCAAGTACATCGACAACTGGTCGATCTGGCTCGACATCAAGATTCTGATCATGACGATTCCGGTGGTGCTGCTGGGGTTTGGGGCGAAGTAGGGCCAAAGGACGCGGGCGTCCTTTGGCAAAATTCGAGACCATGCCAAAGGACGAGAGCGTCCTTTGGGAAAATTCGAAATTCAAACAGCCCGGCGCGGGGCGTGCAGAATTGCTGCTGGGTCGGATAATTCCCTTCATTTATCATCAAGGACAACAAGCCGGGGACCGGTTGGAGGATGGGGACTCGGAACGCAGAGGAAGGAATGAAGTCTTCGCATGGGGGCGGCAATTTCCATGGCAGACGACAAAAATGTCGTCTTTGTCGTCTTTTTGCTCGATCAGGCGGCGAAATATTGCTGATTTATGGTGTGCACCTGACGCCCGACGCACTCGCCACAACTCGGAATCGCTTGGGTTTGACCCAAGATGAGTTCGCCCGAAGGCTTGCAATTTCGCGTCAACACTTGTCAAAACTGGAAAACTCTTCAAGGCCGTTATCGGCCAAGCTGTCGTACCGGCTGAATGAAATTGCTCGGACCTCCGGATTTGCGGGTGCCAGCCAGCGTGGTATCCGCACAATTCCCGTGCGGTCTTGGGCACAGGCGGGCACGGGACTCGACTTCGAGGAACTTCCGCTGGAATGGCAAAAGTGGATCGCAACTGATTGTCCGGACGAACAGGCGTTCGCTGTCGAAATTCAGGGAGATTCGATGGAGCCCAAGTATTTCCAAGGGGATATTGCCGTCTTGATGCCGAGCCACCAACCACGAAACGGGAGCCTGGTCGTCGCTCGGTTGGAAAACGAGGGGGTGATCTTCAAGGTCTTCACTGCTAGAGATCAGTTTCCAAACAGGCTCTGTTGCTTTACAAGCTACAACTCGGTATTTCAGCCAATCGAGGTTCCGGAAAACCGCGTCGTCTGGAATTGCCCGGTCTATCAGGTTGTTCGCCAAGTCTGGCGTTAATTTTTATGGAGTTATCAGTCCTCATCGAAGAGCTCGGCTACAGCGGCTCCAGGAATTTTCTCCAGCGGGGAACGGCCGCGTTCAATCATGCTCCGGACATCGGTCACATCCTGCGGGCGGCGGCGAGGAACCGTGCGTGCCGCCTGGAGGGGGTATATACCCTTCGCCCTTTCAACGAGGACGGCTCCTTGGTCCCCGTTGTCTATGTTTGCGATGCCGAAAGCATTGCGGCGGCGAATGAAATCCATAAACTCGTCTGGAATCAGGACATTACTCCTTTCCTTCTTGTTCGTACGCCAGGCGGAGTGTGCCTTTACTCCGGCTTCAAGCGCAATTGGGCCGCGAGCGAGGAAAACGATGGCGTCCTCGAACCGCTCATCCAATTCGATGAAATTGCCGAGAAGCTTGCGGAATTTCGCGGGCCGGCAATCGACTCGGGAGAACTGTGGCGTAAGCGCGCGGGCGATGTGCAGCCCGACAAGCGCGTTTATTGGAGCCTGCTGGAAAACCTTAAACAACTCGCGAGAAAATTTAGCGACCATTTCGGGGCTGCTACAGTCAAAAGCATCATTCATCCGCTGATTGGTAAATATGTCTATCTTCACTATTTGAAAGACCGTGGTTTTCTTTCTCCACGGCGCCTGGAGGAGTGGCAGATCGAACACAATTCTGTTTTCACCCGTAACGCAACCGTTGCGGGCTTGCGCGCTGTCTGCGGAAAGCTCGATGACTTCTTGAATGGTCGCGTTTTTCCACTGAAGTTCTCCGGTCCTGATTCTCCGACGGAAGAGCAAATTCAACACATTGCAGGCGCGTTTGCAGGGGATTCGTTTGATGGTGAATGGCAGTTCCATTTGCCATTCACAGCTTTCAAGTTCGACTTTATTCCCATCGAGACACTCTCGATGATTTACGAGCAATTTCTTCATTTGCCCGACAAACCCGATAGCGACGAGGATGATGAGCTGAGTGAAGGCCGAAAGGCCGGCGCGTATTACACGCCGATTCCTGTGGTGAACTACATGCTGGCAGAGATGGACAAGCGCCGTCGTCTACAGCGCGGTGTTCGAGTATGGGATCCTAGTTGCGGCTCCGGTGCCTTTCTCGTCCAATGCTTCCGACGCCTGGTCGAACGCGAATTTGTTCACCGAAGAAAGAAACCGGCCCCTCACGAACTCGCTACGCTACTCAAGCGCCACATCTTCGGTGTGGATAGGGATCAGGATGCGTGCAGCGTCGCGGAGTTTAGCCTCTACCTAACACTGCTCGACTACCTAGAGCCGAGGGACCTGATTGATCATCCCCGCTTCCGCCTGCCGACCTTGAGAAGAAACAACATTTTTTGCGCTGACTTTTTCAAAGTACGCTCATTCAAAACGAAGTTTCATTGGGTTATTGGAAACCCGCCGTGGACGAAACCAAAAGGCGAGCAAGCAGCGGAACCGAGGATCGAAGGCCGTCACGAGCCGGCATTGAAATGGATGGGCGCAAACACCAGGACAATGCCTGTCGGCAAAAACTCGGTAGCTCAGGCCTTCGCGTGGCGTTGCCAGGAATTCCTTGTCGAAGGTGGGGAATGTGGGTTGCTCATGCCTGCGATGACGTTATTTGAAGATTATTCTCAAAGGTTCCGCAGCGCGTTCTTCCGTGCACAGCGGATGTATACAGTCGCAAATTTCTCGAATCTGGCCGAGGTGCTTTTCGCCGGGCGTTCGCGCGTTCCGGCTGCGGCACTGTTCTTCGGCCCTCGCAAGAAGGGAGCGCCGGACGATTTTGAAATAACTACGGTCTTTTCCCCGTTTGTTGCGAATCAGGAAGGAACGCGGCCAACCATACCAGGCCTTCGGCATGAGACATGGAGCATTACGGGAAACGGTGACGAAATACGTGAGCTCCCTTATTGCGAGATTGCGTCCGGTGATGCGTTGCCGTGGAAAATTGCCTTTTGGGGTTCGGCGCTGGATGCGTCACTTCTCGAAAGAATGCGACGGAGATGGGATTCTTTTGAATCTTTGGAGGCTGTTTGGAGCCGCAAAAAGTCAAAGTTTATCGGAACAAACGCAAAGCAGGTTTTCGGCGTGAGCGAGGGAATTCAACTGCGCATCAAGGGAGCAAAGAAGAGGAAAAACGAAAAGAAAGCCGAAGATTTGGACGAAGTCGTGGAGGTGCGTGGAAAGATGAAGCTCGAAATGAAGCAGGTGGATAAATTGCGAAGGCTTTTCCGGTTTACCGACGAGCAACTGACTCCCGTCCTGAGCGGCAAGAAATCTAAGCAGGGGGTTCAGCAAGGGGATGAGGCCTGGTGCCGAAAGGGTAGGGGGCTGCTTCCGTTGACCGTTTGCCGCGCACCGCATGTCATCGTAGGCGAGACACGGAACTTCGCCGTCTTCAGCGGGAAGTTTCTTGTCGTGCCGCCGAGACAGATTGGGATTGTCAGTCTCGATGGCAATTATTCGTTACTCAAGGCCCTGTCTCTCTACCTCAGCTCAGATTTCGCATTATATCATCAGTTCTTTTTTGCGCCGTGTTTTGGTGTGAAGCGCCCCATTGCTACATTGAAGGCTCTCCGTCAAATCCCAATCCCAATTCTTTCTCTTTCGGATGTCGAAGTTGCTGAATGGGAACGACTGCATGACCAACTTGCATCAACCAGTCCGAGGCTGGTCGATGATTTACGCGAACTTGATCCAGTGTTTGGCGCTCCTGTTTCCTCAGACGGTCAAGAAGAGCTTGTCCGCAGATTGAATCACATGGTGAATACCAAATTGGGGCTGGACGAGGTCGACCAAGTAATCGTGCATGACCTCGTTCATGTCCGAATGTCACTGGATGACGGAAATGTTGGCAACGCCGCTGTGCGAGACGCCAGTGGCAACGAACTCAGTGCCTACGCTAAATGGCTCCAGCGTGAACTCGACCCGGACGACGGAGGAATACGCCATTCTGTAACGATATTGTACGATAAGCACTCAGGTTTCATCGCCATCGAGCCTGCAGCTGGCCACGCTAAAGTGCGAATAGTTCCTGCCGGTTCCGCCGGCGCACAAACCCTGTCCCGTACACGCGAAAAACTACGGGAAGAGCGCGCGCAGTGGGTTTATTTCGACCGCTCTTTGCGCCTACATGAGGGTCGGAGCACATTTCTTTTTAAACCCCTCCAGCGAATGCACTGGACGCGCAGCCGCGCAATGCTCGATGCGGCCGATATCGTTATTGGCTCAATGCGCGGAGAGGCAGGGCGCGGTCATGACGAATAACCCTGCGCTCGATCTTTTCGTGCAAAGGGCGCACGAGCTCCTTCAAGCCGGATACGCGGCAATGGATGCGAAGGTGTGGAATCTTAACAAAGAGCCGGAGATTTCGGGTGAACTGACCGCCGAGATAAGGAAGTTGATCGACACGCGGCGAAGGCCGTGGATGCGCAACTGGACACCGATCAATGACGAACCTGAGGACGAAACCGGTAAACCAAAAGAAAAACGTCGCCTTGGAAACCGTCGCAAGCGCCCCGACATTAAGCTTAAGTTTTCGGGCCTTCGTGAGACATTCTATTTTCGCTTCGAGGCGAAGAGACTCGCTGGCACGGGTGACTACGCAGACCTCATTAGCCACGAGGACGGATTGGGGCGATTCTTGCGGAAGGTATATGGACGCGAAGACATCGCGGGAGGGTTGCTTGCTTACGTCCAATCAGAATCCGTTCAAGCCCACGTCGAGCGGGTAAGAACCGCTTTGGAGTCCAACGGAAAGAAGTATCGTGTACATCGAGCGGGGACGTGGACTTCGATAATTTGGGAAGGTGGCCCCGAGCATTGCTTTAGAGTTATCCACTCGCGCCAGAGAGGGGCACCAATCCTGATGTTCTACACGTTCCTGTTCTTTGGGTAGGCTCTGGTTATGGACGCGTCTTTCCTGTCATGATGCGGGACAAAAAAACGCTTCGGAAGCAAAAATGGCCACCGCACCATGCGGCGGCTCAGAAAAAAGGCGTTAGGGGCGGGAACGGGCTTGCGAGACCGCTGCCCGGGAAGAGAACCCCAAAAAACCACTCCGGCTCACCATGCACATGAACCCAAATGGGAAATCCCACCCTAACAAGCTGGGCTTGCAATGTCCCGAACGTTCGTTGAACGTCGCTCCGATCTTGCAGTTTATGAAACTAGAACAAAGAACAACGACAACAAGCACGGAAACAGGCAAGACCGAAACCGAGGGCTTCGAGGCTAAGGTTACGCTACCGACGCAAGAGGGAGGCGTTTTGCTTGTCGAAACCGAGACTTCATTTGCTGATTCCGGAATCGGGGTCAGGGTTGAGGAGATTGCGAAGGTAACGAAGCACTTCCTTGACGGCAAGGAGGTCTCCGTTTCTTTCGTAAAAATGGACGGCAAAGTGCATCTTTACGGCCTCAAATATTTTTGATAAAAGGGGCGGGCAATGAAGGTTTAGAGCAATTTCTATTTAATCTGACGCACCGACTTGCGAGCCAGCCTTGTAGCCATGAGCCGTTGGGCCATGCGGGGAGGCCCTTCCAACGTCAGATTGACTCGAAACTGCTCTAGAGAATCGCTATCATTTCGGAATCTTCGCCCGCACCTGAGTTGGATTCACATCCGCCGATAAAAAATGGCAGCGCCGCGAGGTTAAGGCAAAAGAATGGGAGCGGAAATAATCGTTTCATGACTCACGAATTTGTGCGACCCGGTTTCGTTCTCGCTTAGTATCCTGGGTGCAGAATACGCAGGGAATGCAGGAATCTTAGGAAGGTTGGCGTGTCGTGGGCCAATGCCATTTTGGAGTTTGAGACGATGGAAAAAGTCATTTGAGTGTTGCCAACGATGATGGCCGCCCAAGCTTCATCTTGCGGGACATTGTGTCCCGTGCGAATGGGAACCGTCTGGCCATCGAGTGTCAAGTAGTCTATCGTCTTGACCTGCGGATCAACATATTGGGCACGCATACCGGCTTCAACAGTGGCATCGGTTTCGTTTCTCCAACTGAGAGTGAGCTTCCTTGCCTCGGATGGGGTTACATGCATCACGCATATCTCAAGAAAGGTAAAGTCGGGCGTGTTGTCATCACCTCTGTTGAAGGTCCATGACTCATAAGATGGGTATGTGGTTTTGTCCGGACCGTCGAAACCGGTTATGGGGCTGAAGCCAAGTTGGATTCCTGTTTTCTCGGAGACAATGGTTTGACCTTCGATGGAATGCGGAGCGGACGAGCATCCCATGAGTGCACAGCATACGGAGAGGAGGGCGCTAAACAATTGCTTCCTTAGGGTGATGGTCACGGAGGGAAAGGTTGGCATGACGCCGGGGGAGGGTCGAATGCAAAATAAGGGCGTCGGCGAAATCCGGCCCTTCGCTGCAAGGTATTTGCGCGGCTTAGGCTGCTTGCAGTGCTTCGGGATGATGTTTCGCGACGGCCAACAGGCGCAGGGCCGCGCCGCTTGGTTTGCGGGTGCCGTTTTCCCATGAAATGGCCGTGACCATCGGGACGTTGAGGAGCGCGGCGAATTGGGCCTGGGTGAAGCCCATGCGGGTGCGGATGGCGCGAATCTGCCGCTGCGGGATGGGCTTGACGGGGGGAGGGACTTTCACCGTGCGCTCGCGGGCCGGTTCGGCGCCGGCCGCAAAGCCTTCCACGCGGGAAAGCAGGGCTTCGGCATCAAATTCAATTTCGGTCTTCTTCCTTTTCATCGATTCAATTTCGGAAGTTGTTATAGTCCTTGTGGGAGCCGATCCAAAACCATTAGTAATTCCCATTCCTCTCCCTTGCGATGGCGCGGTAATGCCGAACTTGGGCGGCAGCCAGCCAGAACGCAACGAGCTTGCCTCCCTGCCTGGCTGCCTGATTTTCCGGTGCCGCTCCGCTCGCCCGGTAATTCGCTGCAGGGGCATTGGAGACCGAAGCTCGGAAAGGTCCTCCGGGAACTGACTCCCAGAACCAGGGTGCATTCTTCCATCTGCGCGCCAAGCCCAGCGAGTCAATCCGCTTGCCTCGGGCTGCGCCCTGATCCGTCCCGAGGGTTTCACCCCAGGCGCTTATGCATGAGTGCGGTAAAACCAGTGGGATTTCGCCTCTGCTCCCCGGTTCTCTTGCGTCCTGGCGCTTTCTTTGATAGGCTCAGCCCATGTTGGTTTCAGTCGAAATACCGGACCCGCTTGCCCGCCAGTTGCATCTCGATGGCCCTGGGAGCAATCGTCGTGCACTGGAAATATTCGCGCTCGAAGGCTATCGAACGCTCGAACTTTCACGCCGTCAGGTTGGCGAACTTCTGGGGCTTTCATTCTACGAAACCGAAGAGTTTTTGAAGCGTAACCACGCGACGATTCCCCTGACGATGGAGGAATATGAACGTGGCTCCTCTGCGTTGAGCGGCCTGATCGAGCCGTGACAACGGTCGTTTCGGACACATCGCCAATCAACTACTTGTGCGTGATTGGCGCAGTCGATGTCCTTCCGAAACTTTTTACCGAGGTATTGATCCCTCCCATGGTTCTTGCCGAGGTTCGCCATCCTCGCGCTCCGCAGCAGGTTGCAGCATGGCTCGCTCACATGCCGGATTGGGTCATCGTGCGCCCTCCTCTTCACATTCGCTCCGACCTGGGACTTGATCCTGGAGAAACTGAGGCAATCTCGCTCGCTCTCGAATTAAGCATTCCGGCCATGATAGTGTAAGAATTTGAGGTCTGCTCGCGGGGACTTGTCAAGGAAGCCCTTCGCAATGCCTGCCCCTTCCGCCTCAGAAGGATGTTGCGGCGCTGATCGAGGAAGCTGCCACGCAGAGAAAGGAGGGGGTTTGAGAACATTTACGAAGGATGAGACCAATGGGGCCTATGGGACAAATGGGACCGATAGGGAGCGGCGGAATTCCCACCGTCGCTCCGGGGCGTGAGGCTTTTGGCGCGACGGGCGCATCGGGGGCGAGGGAGGGCCGAATTGACGGAATATCTGGCCAAGGGGGCGCGGGGCCACTACAACTTCGCCCTCGACCATGGCTTTAAAACGCACCGCAGTTGTCACCGGCGCCGCCGGGTTCCTGGGTTCCCATTTGAGCGACCGGCTGCTGGCCGAGGGGTTCCGGGTGATCGGGATCGACAATTTCATCACCGGCTCGGCGGCGAACATCGAGCACCTGGCCGGCAATGAGGACTTCAAGTTCTTCAAGCAGGATGTGTCGAATTTCATCTTCCTGCCAAACGAAGTGGATTACGTGTTCCATTTCGCATCGCCGGCCAGCCCGGTGGATTACCTGGAATACCCGATCCCGACGCTGAAGGTGGGGGCGCACGGGACGCACAACACGCTGGGGCTTGCGAAGGCGAAGAACGCGGTGTTTTTGCTCGCGTCGACCTCGGAGTGCTACGGCGATCCGCTGGTGCATCCGCAGCCGGAGACCTACTGGGGGAATGTGAACCCGATCGGGCCGCGGGGCGTTTATGACGAGGCGAAGCGTTTCGCGGAGGCGATGACGATGGCGTACCACCGGTTCCACAAGGTGGATACGAAAATTGTTCGTATTTTTAATACCTATGGTCCGCGGATGCGGCTGCGGGATGGGCGCGTGGTGCCGGCGTTCATCGGTCAGGCGCTCACCAACCAGCCGCTGACGATCTTCGGCGATGGCACGCAGACACGCTCGTTCTGTTATGTGAGCGATCTGATTGACGGGATTTTCCGGCTGGCGATGAGCAATTTTCATGAGCCGGTGAACATCGGCAACCCGACCGAGATGACGATCAAGCAGTTCGCCGAGGAGATCATCCGGATCACCGGCACGTCGGCGTGCATCGAATACCGGCCGCTGCCGGTGGACGATCCGAAGGTGCGGCAGCCGGATATCACGCGGGCGCGAAAGGTCCTGAATTGGGAGCCGCGGGTGAGCTTCGAGGAGGGGATCAAGAAGGCGATCGATTACTTCCGGGACCGGCTGAAGACCGATTGAAGGGCCGCTGGGGTAGCTTGAAACGCTCCAATTTGTCGGGTTTTGGCCGGAGGGGGAGGATTATGGGCATCGAAATGCGCTTCGCTTTTTCGATGGGCGCACGGCGGCTGATTGGCGGCGGGGCGCGGACTCATTTTTTACGGGCCGGTTTGATGGGGATTTTTTAGGCCGCCGTGCCTGTATTTTTGAAGGCGGGGCGTCGCCCCGCACCCCACTCAGGGGACATGGTCCCCTGAGAACCCCGTGCGGTAAATTGCGAGAAAGGATGTTTTTTCGTTGCAGGGCGGAAAATCACCCTGCAAGTTGAGCCCCCTGCAAAATTTCAAGTCTCCCTCCCTATGAGAACTCTAGTAGCCGCAACCGCAAGCCTTGTGCTCCTGGCACTGCCTTCGTTTGGACAATATTACGGCGGGGGTTACGGGGCCTCTTACATCCTCAAGCAGGTCTCGCCCGCGGTGGTCACTTCGCCGGAAGTCTCGTACACGCTGGGGCCGCAATTCACGGTCCAGGCCCGGCAATGGCTGCAGGTCGAGGTTGATTTTCAATCGAACGTGCCGTGGACCGATCAACTGACGTTCCGGTACTACATTTTGATCGCGAATCACTGCCTGACGGGGGAAGTGACACACGTGGATATCCCGAAGGGGCAGGATCTTTATTCGGTCATGTACGTGCCGCCGCGGACCATTGAGAAAATCCTGAACGGGAAGCCGCTGGTATCGAGCGACATCCAGGATGTGGGGGTGCAGGTCCTCAACCAGGGCCAGGTGCTGGCAACCAAGAGCTACAAGGCCGCCGGGCAGATGCAATGGTGGCAAAACATGCAGCAGATCACCGGGAAGGTGCTCAACAAGAACCAAACTCCGTTTGCCGCTCTGTTTTGGGATCGATACGAGCAAATCAAGACGGAGGCTCCCGAGCAGCAATAGAATCCCCCCGAAGGCCTCCTGAAAATCCCCAGCCAGACAGTCCGTGGCAAAGCCCGTTCGAATCCTTAGCCTAAATCTCGGCATGCAGACCGTGGGTCTGGCCGATTTCCATTCCACCCCGGAGGGCGGCCTCGTGCTGCAGGCCTTCGCGACGCGGGAGTTGCTGGCCGATCCCGCGGCGGAGGCGTCGCGCATATCGCAGATCAAGCTGGTCGTGGGCGAGATGCTCAACGAGCTGAAGATCAAGAATGCGCGGGTCAATTACGCGATTGCGGCGCAGTCGGTGTTCACGCGCTTCGTCAAGCTGCCGACGGTGGATCCGACAAAGATCGACCAGATCGTCCAGTTCGAGGCGCAGCAGAACGTGCCATTCCCGATCGAGGAAGTGGTGTGGGATTACCAGCTCGTGGCGAGCAAGGAGGAGAGCAAGATCGAGGTGGTGCTGGTGGCGATCAAGGCGGACCTGCTGGATGAGCTGAACGGGGCGGTCGAGGACTCGGGCCTTTCGACCGGCATCGTCGACGTGGGTCCCATGGCGCTCTACAACGCGTTCCGTTACAATTACGCGGATGCCACCGGGTGCTCGCTGCTCATCGATATCGGGGCGCGGACGACGAACCTGATTTTCATCGAGCCCAACAAGGCATTCAGCCGCAGCATCCCGATCGGCGGCACCACCTTTACCGCGAACATTGCGCGGGAATTCAACGAACCGTTTGGGGCGGCCGAGGAGCGCAAGCAGAGCGTCGGTTTCGTCTCGCTGGGCGGGGCCTACGCGGAGCCGAGCGATCCGGACGTTGCGCGGGTCTCGAAGATCATCCGCAACTCGATGACGCGCCTGCACGCGGAGATCACGCGGTCGATATCGTTTTACAAGGCGCAGCAAGGCGGCACGCAGCCGCAGCACGTTTACCTTTGCGGCGGGAGCGTGAGCCTGCCGTATATCCGCGAGTTCTTTGCCGAGAAACTGCAGTTGTCGATCGATTTCTTCAATCCGCTGCGCAACGTCACCGTCTCCGGCGGGGTCGATATCGACGCGGCGGGCCGGAGGGCGCACACGCTGGGGGAACTGGTGGGGCTGGCGCTGCGTTCGGCTACCGAGGCGCCGATGGAACTGAACCTCGAGCCGGCGAGCGTGACCAAGAAGAAGCTGCTTGCGCGCAAGCAGCCGTACATGATCCTGGCGGCGCTGTGCATCCTGCTCTCGCTGGGGGCGGCGTGGCTCTATTTCATGCGGGCGGCGCAGGTCGAGCAGCAGGTGATCGCGACGCTGGTGCCCAAGGTGACTGTGCTGAAGGGATTCGCCGACAGCATTGACCAGACCAAGAGCCAGATCGACTCGGCGCAGGAGACGGCGGCGCCGTTCCTGGGGGCGATCCGCGACCGCGACTACTGGCTGCGGGTGATCAGCGACTTCAACACCCGGCTGCCCGCCAGCTATATCTGGGTCACCCACTTCGAGCCGGTGGCAATGTCCGGGGGCAAGGCGATCGATACCTCCGCGCCGGGCCAGCGCAATAACCAGGGTGGGGGAGGAGGAGGCAGGATGTCCCAGGGGGTGAAGCTGCACGGCCTCTACCTGAAGGCGAACGAGCAACTGGTGGATGATTTTGCCGACAACCTGAGAAAATCGCCCTATGTGGAATCGGTGAGCACGACGATGCGCACCAGCCACACGGACACGGAGTGGGATTTCGATTACGAGCTGCTGGTCGAGCTGAAGGAAGGCATCTCGCAATGAACTGGATCCGCGAAAACAAGTTCCTGACGGGTTTTATCGCCATCCTGGTCATCGGCGCCGGAGTGCTGGGTTACCTGCTGTACAACGCGTACGACAATTACTCGGACGTCACCGACCAGTACAACGAACAGGCGAACACGTTGCAGCAGCTCCAGCGCAGGGTGCCGTATCCCAACCAGCAGAATGTCGAGAAATACCGGGCGGAGCGGGACGCGTACATCGACGCGACGCATAACCTGGCCGAGACGCTTTCGCAGATGGTGCTGCCGGTGGACCAGATCACGCCCTCGATGTTCCAGGACCGGCTGCGGCAGGCGACGACCGACCTGATGGCGCGCGCGGGCAAGGCCGGGGTGAAGCTTCCCGATAACACCAACGGCTACGCGATGGATTTCGATGTTTATACCAAGCAGCCTCCCGCCGACGCGGCTGCCAGCCCGCTGGGACGGCAGCTCGACGCGATTGTCATAGCGATGAATATTCTCATCGATGACCATGTCGACGCCGTGACGAGTCTCAAGCGGACGAAGCTGCCGCAGGAGGGTTCTTCCGGCGGCGGAGGTGGTGGTGGCGGTGGAGGCGGTGGTGGAGGAGGAAATCGCGGTGGCCGCGGTGGTGGCGGATTTCGCGGCGGCCGCAATGGCGGTGGAGGAGGGGGGCTTGGTGGCGGAGGGGGATATAGTGGCGGCGAGGGTGTCGAGAGATACCCCTTCGATGTCCAGTTTACCGCCAGCCAGCAGGCGTTCCAGAAGGTGCTCAACGACTTTGCGGCGTCAAACAAGCAATTCTACATCACCCGCACCCTGGTGGTGAACAACTCGAACCCGAGTCCGGTCTCGAAAGATAGCGGCAACAGTTCCAGTCCCACGCCTTCTCCCGCGCCTGACCAGGCAGCGGCTTCCGGCACGGACAACGGCGCCGCCTACCTCCAGTTCATCGTCGGCACGGAAAAGGTGAACGTCGCGATGCGCGTCGACATCGTTTCATTCAACGCCCCGGAACGGGCCACTCGCGGACAGGGCCGCGGCGGGCAATAACGCCATGGACTGGATCAAGCGCAATTACGATCAGTTCATCCTCGCGGTCGTCGCGTTGATTCTGATGGTGCTGTCCGGCTTCCTCATCAAGAGCGCGATGGATTTCGAGGACATTTTCAACGGGATCAAGGGCAATGTGTATCAAAACCCGACGATTCCGTCCGTCGATATCGACGCGCTCGATCATGCGGCCGAGGCTCTGAAAAGCCCCGCCCGGTGGGCGCTGACCCCCGGGGAGGGATCGTTCTTCGTCTCGATTCCTTACATTGTCTCGGGAAACGACCTGGTGGATCCGAGCGCGAAGGGAGCCCTGGCCGCTGCATTTTCCCGTGCCCAATTCCTGGCTGATCGAGAACCACCTGGACATCCTGGACAACAACGTCCTGAACGAGGACCCGAGCGGCGACGGCTTCAGCAACCTGGTGAAATGGCAGGGTATGAACGGTGACGGCTCGGACGCGTACAATCCGTGGGACCCGAAGTCGCATCCTCCGTATTACTCGAGGCTGCGGCTGGCCCAGTATTACCGGCAGCCGTTCCGCCTGCTGTTCAACGCGTACGATGGGGATCCCAAGAAGCCGGAGAGCATGGATTTCCAGATCAACACCATTGATATCAACCAGCCGAGCCAGTTCGTGAAAATCGGCGATGTGATCCCCGGCACCAAGTTCAAGGTTATCAAGTTCGAGTTCAAGCAGGTCATGGATCCGAACACGCTGAGCCAGACGGACGTCTCCGAATTGACGGTCCAGAACACCGAGAATGGGGACCTGGTAGTGCTGGTCCTCGAGAAGGAGTCGAATTCCCCGGATTCCTACGCGATTTTCCATTATCTCTGGGACAACTCGAAATTCGCGGTCAAGAAGGGGAAGGATTTCAACATCCCGCCGGAGAAGGATGTGACGTATAAATTAATTGACATCACCGATGCGCAGGCAGTAATTCAGCTTCCCACTGGCAAGACGTACAACGTGCCTCTTGATACGCCGGCCGCAAGCCAGGCTTCCAGTCCGCCGTCAAGTCCGCCACCGAGCCAGCCCTAGACATTTCAGGATCGTGCCACAAATGCGCGCCGCAGGGCGCCGGCGCCTCCAGTTCCCCATATATCAGCCAGCCCCATATCAACTCCCAGGACCCGAATGAGAATCACGCCCCCGATAATTTGTGCCTGCGCACTTGCCGCGGCTTCCATCCACCCCACCGCCCTTTTCGCCGGCACCTCGTCGGGAACCAGTTATTCGGATACCGGGGTCGAGGCGACCGCGGCCCGCGCACTTGAACGCAAGGAAGAGGACGCCCGGCGAGCCGAGGCGGCGATCCAGGCGGGCGACATCGCGACGAAGCAGGGGGATTACGAGACAGCGTTCGCGCAATATAAACTGGCCTGCGATCTGTTGCCCGACAGCGACGCGACCCATCGGCTGCGGGGCAAGGCGCTGGACGGCCTGGACCTGGCTGCGTGCGACCTGGCCGAGCAGCGCATCGGTGAAGGCCGGTACGAGGACGCCAAGAATCTCTGCCAGGCCGTGCTCGACCCGCAGTACGACCCGAATTGCCACCGGGCGATCGTGATCCTGGCCCATCTCGAGGACCCGGATTATTACAACAAGACGATCACGCCGGCCTTCCGGGGCAAGATTGAGGAAGTGAAGGACCTGATGACCGAGGCGGCGAACTACATCCAGTCCGCCCAGTACGACAAGGCGTACGCGGACTACGAGAAGGTCCTAAACCTCGATCCCTACAACATCGCCGCCCGGAAGGGCCAGGAGGAGGTCAACCGCTACCGCGACCAGTACTCGACCGTAGCATACGAGGCGACGCGCGCCGAGCTGCTGTGGCAACTGGACAATAGCTGGCAGATGCCCGTCCACAAGTTTGGCATCAAGCAGACGGAGAACTTCGCGCCTCAAGAAACCGACGTGCGCAACGTGGCCTACATTACGGCCAAGCTGAACCGCATCATCATTCCCAAGATCGAATTCCGCGACGCGACGATCCGCGAGGCGGTGGATTTCCTGAAGGAAAAGAGCCGCGAACTGGACACGGAGGAGCCTGATCCCGCCAAGCGCGGCGTGAACATCGTGCTCGATACCGGGGAATCCGGGGGCGGCTCGCCCGAGAGCACGCCCGTTGTACCCGCCGGTCCGACCGGCGAGACCATTCCTGGCCTGACGCCTCCCGGCACGGCACCCGGCGTCCCTGGAGTCCCCACTACGGGGGTCCCGGCGGTCTCCGCCGGTGAACAGAGGATCACGCTCGAGCTGAGCAACATCCCGCTCATCGAGGCGCTCCATTACATCTGCGAGCTGGCGAATCTGAAATTGAAGATTGATCCGTACGCGGTGGCAATCGTGCCTCCCTCGGCGCAAACCGACGAGATGTACACGAAGGAGTACAAGGTGCCTCCGGGATTCCTGGCTTCGCAGCCGAATATCACCGGCAACATCCTCAACGCGCCGCGAGGGGGCGGGTGGCGGCGGTGGACCTCCCGGGGGCGGCGGGGGAGGCGAGAACGACCAAGGCAGCGGCATCGTGCCGAGGCAGAGCGCGATCGATTACCTGACCGCGAACGGGGTGCAATTCCCGACCGGAGCGAGCGCGATTTACTTCCCGCAAACCAGCAAGCTGATCGTGCATAACACGGAGTCGAACATCGAGCTGGTGGACGCCATCATCGATTCGATCACGCCGGCGGTGCCGACGCAGGTCTCGATCGAGTCGAAATTCGTTGAAATCCAGCAGCAGAACGAGAAGGAACTGACGATCAATACGCTGCTGGGCCAGTTCAACATTCCGGGCCAGCACACGGTGTTCGCCTCGGGTGGCACGCAGGGGGAAGGGCTGCCGACGAACGCGTCGGATTACGCGCTGCCGTTCCCAAGCACCGGCCCGCTGGCGGAGCAGCCGCTATCGAGCGGATTGCGCAGCGGGAGCTATGCGATCAGCGCCAATGCGATCCAGGCCCTGCTCTTTCCCGCCACGGGCGGCGCGTCCGGCATTGCGCCGGAGGTATTCGGCATTGGCAGCGTCATGTCGGACCCGACCTTCCAACTGGTCATTCGCGCGCTTGACCAGAAGAAGGGTGTCGATCTGCTTTCGGCGCCAAGCGTGACCACCAAGAGCGGCCAGCGCGCCGTTATTGAGATCGTCGAGGAGTTCCGTTACCCGACGGAATTCAACCCGCCGCAAATTCCGCAGAACGTCGGCGGCGGCGTCGTGGGCGGCGGCTTCAACGCGCCCGGCAGCACCCCGTCGATCCAGATCTTCCCGGTCACGCCGACGACCCCGACCGCGTTCGAGACCCGCAACACGGGCGTCACGCTCGAGGTCGAGCCGACCGTGGGTCCGGACAACTACACGATCGACCTCAACCTTGTGCCGCAGGTGGTCGAGTTCGAGGGTTTCATCAACTACGGCAGCCCGATCAGCACGATCAACCCGCAGGCGCTCAGCTTCACCGGCACGGTGCTCAACGAGCCGACCTCGATTGTGCTGACGCCGAACGTGATCAACCAGCCGATCTTCTCGACCCGCAAGGTGACCACCTCAGTGACCGTCTGGGACGGCGCGACCGTCTCGCTGGGCGGCCTGATGCGCGAGGACGTGCAGAAGGTGCAGGACAAGGTCCCGATCCTGGGCGACATCCCGCTCATTGGCCGTGCGTTCCGCTCGAATGTGGATCAGCACCTGAAGGTCAACCTGGTCATTTTCGTTACCGCCCACCTCATCAACCCCGCGGGCGAAAACATCCTCGAAAGCGACGAGAAAGAGGAGAACACCGAGCCGCTGCCGCTACCGACGGCCCCCGTGGAAGAGCAGCCCGAGGCTCCCCTCTTCCAGAAGTAATCGAGGCGGAAACGCCGGATTGTGTAACTGCGTGTGCCAGTCTTGGGTGTCACGGGCGGGATTGCGACCGGCAAGACAGCCTTTACGGGCTGCCTGACCCAGCTTACGCCGGGACTCCGGCTCTTTGACTCCGACCGCTGCGCCCGCGAACTAACCGACTCGGATCCGGCCATCCGCGCCGCGATCCGGGACCGATTTGGCCCCGGAGTCTTCGATGCCGCCGGGACCCTAAAACGCCCCCTGCTCCGCGCCATGGTTTTTGCCGATCCAGTGAAGAGAAAGGCCCTCGAAGCCATCCTGCATCCGGCCATCCGGCTGGCCTGGACGAGCCTTGCGGGGACGATTCGCGAGCAGCCGGGCAAAGCCTGGCTGGTGGTCGATATTCCACTTTTGTTTGAAACATCCGCTGAAAGCCAGTTTGACAAGATCACCGTTGTCGCGTGCGCGCCGGCCACGCAGCGCAGGCGCCTCATCGAGGGGCGGGGCGTCGAGCCCGGCCTGGCCGAAAGCATGATCGCTTCCCAGATGCCCCTGGCCGAGAAGATTGGCCGCGCCGATTTTGTCGTATGGAATGACGGCCTGGCGCAAGCGCTGGAGGCGCAGGCGCAACTGCTGGCCGGGCGCCTTTTTTCCTGACATGCAGGCTGAATCTCCAGCAGGAGGGCCCGGCCTCCCGGCATCCGCTCCACCCGGGACGGGTGCACCGCAGCAGGCGGTGGAGATTCCGCTCGAGGGTGCATCTGGATGAATTGCACGCGCTGACGAGCGTGGGGTTGCTGGAGCGCATGCAGGCGCTTCACGTTCGCATCCACCCGGACCGCAGCCGTCACCAAATGGTGGCGGACATCCTGCGCTTCCTCACGGAACGCGGCTCGGAAACGGTGGTCGATGGCGTGCTGGAGATGGCGTCCGAGAGCCATGGCTTTCTGCGCTGGCCGCGGTTCAATTTCCGGCCGGGGCCGGAGGATATTTACGTGCCGCCGGGCGTCGTCCGGCGATATGGGCTGCAAAGCGGCCACCGGATCGAGGGGCGGCTGCGCGGCGCGCGGGACCGGGAGAAATTTCTGGCGCTCGACCAGGTTTACAGCATCGAGGGGGCGCCGGCGGAATCGTGGACGGTCGCGGAAGCCGTTCGACTCGCTGACGGCGACGTTTCCCGACCGGCGGATCATCCTCGAGAACCCGATGACGCGCTCGGTCCTCTCGCCGGGCGATGGATCTGATCACGCCGCTGGGCCGGGGCCAGCGGGCGCTGATCGTGGCGCCGCCGCGTACCGGCAAGACGATCCTGCTGAAGGAGATAGCCCAGGCGATCCGGGCCGGCACGCCGGAGATTCACGTCATCATGCTACTGGTCGATGAGCGGCCCGAGGAGGTCACCGACCTGCAGGCGCTCGGTGGATGCGGATATCTTTTCCTCGACGTTCGACGAATCGCCCTCGCGGCACATCCAGGTGGCGGAGCTGGTGAGCGAGCGGGCGCGGCGGCTGGTCGAGTGCGGGACAGCACGTGGTGATCCTGCTGGACAGCATCACGCGGCTGTCGCGCGGCTACAATGCGATGCAGCCGGGCAAGGGCCGGATCATGTCCGGCGGCATCGACTCGAAGGCGCTGGCGAAGCCGAAGAAATTCTTCAGCTCGGCGCGCAATGTCGAGGAGGGGGGCAGCCTCACGATCGTCGCCACGGCGCTCATCGACACGGAAAGCCGGATGGACCAGCTCATTTTCGAGGAATTCAAGGGCACGGGGAACATGGAGCTGCAGCTCGACCGCGGGCTGGCGGAGCAGCGAATTTTTCCCGCGATTCACATCCTCAACTCCGGCACGCGGCGGGAGGACCTGCTTTATCATCCGGATGAATTCGAGCGGGTTACGCTTCTGCGCCGGGCGCTGGCGCAGCTTCCCTCCGAAGAGGCGATGGATGTTTTCCTTGCCAATC
>CAVWMS010000003.1:0-568046 GCA_963756185.1 uncultured Verrucomicrobiae bacterium | reverse complement strand
GAACTGAAGGATCCGCAGCATGAACTGAAGGGTCTTCGCGCTCTATGAGTGGTCCGGGTCCTTGGGTTTGCGGGAGCCGGAGGGGTCGTGCTGCTCGGCGGCGGTGTCCAGGAGCTGGCGCGCGATGGTCGCGTACTTGATGGCGGTGGTGTCGTCGATCCCGAACACGGCGGCGAGGTGCAGGGGGTCGGCGCCGCAGGTGAGGGCTTCCTCGAGTTGCCGGTCGACGCGAAGCCGTTCAAGGGTGGCTGTGAGGCCGCGGCACGATTCGGTCAGCCAGTTCTCGCTGACCGCCCGGGTGGTCATGGCGGTCTGCTGGTTGATGATCAGGTGGGGGTTGGCGGTGCCGGGCCAGCGGCGGCCGCGGTGCTGCAGCCAGGCCAGCAGCAGGTTTCTGGTCAGGTCGTCGAGCGGGCGGGCCCTGCCTGTGATGATTAGCCGCCGGTTGCCGAGGTCGACGTCGTCGAGATGAAGCTCCCGGATGGTCTTGGGCCTGGTGGCGTGGATGGCGGCCAGGGCGACCGCGAGGCGGGCGGCAGGCGTGACGGCGGCGGACGTGGCCTGGTCCATCTCGGCAGGCTGCAGCGGCTGGATGAGGATCAGGGGACGCTGGCCGTCGCGGGCGCCGCGGGTGGGGTCGCGGAAGATCGTGCCGGTCTTCTTGGCGTGGCCGAACAGCGAGCGCAGGGCAGTGAGGGTCTGCCGGCGCAGGCTTGGGGGCAGGTGCCCGGTGGCGTCGATGACGTCGGCGGCGGTGACCTCGCGCAGGTGGATGTAGTGCCCGGACCAGGCCAGCAGCAGCGGGTGGACCCGGTTGAAGTTCATCCGGACGGTGTGCTCGTCGCGGGGCGGCTGCGGGGCCCGCCCTGGCTGCGGGTGCGCAGCCAGTGCCGGACGTCGGCGGCCATCGGCGGGGGCAGCAGCGCGAGCCGTGCCCGGGTCAGGCAGGCGAAAGAGGAGACCCGGTCATCGTCCAGGAGCCCGGCGAGATCCAGGATCTCGGCGGTCCGGGTGACGCTCAGGTCCCGTGAATGCAGGGCTGGTGACAGCTCGGACCAGGCGATCATGTCTCCGGGTGCGTGATCGGCCAGGACGACCGCCAGCGCCCGGCCAGTCTCGATGACGATCCGGGCGTTCCAGCCGCGGGTCCCGGCGAGTTCGGAAGCGATCCGCCGGGTCAGGGCCAGGGCCTCGCCGTCGATTCTGGAGGCGACCCAGTGGCGTGCGTCGAAGTGCCGCGATTCACCCGGGCCGCGCAGTTCCAGTTGCGTCCCTGCGGCCGGGCCGGCTGGCGGAGGAGGTCCGGCGGCAGTAGCGCCGGCGGCCGGCCCGGTGCCGCCGAGGCGGCTCATGCCCGCCAGCGACAGCTGCCAGTAGCCGACGGGCTCAAAGTCTTCCGGCGTGATCCTGCGCCGTCCTGCCGCGGCGATGCCGGCCTGCAGCCAGCACAGCCGGCAGTGCCCCTTCTTGACCGCGATGATCCGCCGGCAGCGCGCGCACTCGCCCCGGCCATAGCGGCGGGTGAAGTCATAACAGGCCCGGCAGTACGACTGCGAGCCGTATGAGGCTCCCCAGGACAGGCAGTCCGGGCAGCTGCCGATCGGGGTGCCGGCCCGGATCCGCCCCGCCATCAGGCGGGCGGGAGCGAGCGTCCGTCACGGCGCCTGGGCGTGACGGACGCCTTAGCCTGAGGGGAGGCTGCGGCCTGCTCGCCGTGCTGCTCGCCGTCCGGCCGGAGGATCTTGCCGGGCTCGGCGATCAGCAACTCTTCGACCCCGCAGCCGACCACGGCGCAGATGACGTCGAGGTCATTGAGCTTGATGCTGGCCGGGCGGCCCGACCACAGCCCGGACATCTTCCCGGCGCTGATCTTCAGGCCCGCCTCGGCGAGCATCCGCTGCAGCTCGCTGGCCTTCCAGATGCCGCGGTTGGCGGCGGCCAGGCGCAGGTTCCACTTCACGGCAGCAATCCCTTCAGCCGGCCAGCCGCCCGCTGCTGGCCGGCGATCCAGGCGTCTTCGACATGGGTGGCGTGGACGTGAATGTAATTCATGGTCGTGGCGACCCAGGCATGACCCAGAGCCTGCTGGATCGCGACCAGGTTCATCCCGCCCAGGTAGAGCTGGGAGGCGCAGAAATGCCGCAGCACATGCGGGGTGACCCGCTCCGGCCAGTCCGGCAGGTGCTCCGCTGCCGCGGCGGTCAGGGCGGACCGCAGCGTCTCGTTGCCGACCCGGGCCGCGCTCCCATCGGCGTTGCGGCGCTCGGAGCAGAACAGCGGGGCACCGGGCCGGGCGTGATCATCATCAAAGCAGGACCACACGTCCTGGATGAACCAGCGCAAGGTCGCCCCGGCGCCGTTGATCAGCGGCACCATCCGCTCCCGCGGCCCGGACCCGCGGGCCCCCTTGCCCAGGCGGACATGCAGCTTGCCGAACCGGCCCAGGTCCCACTTGATGTCGGCCAGATCGAGGTGGCTGACCTCGTTGACGCGCAGCCCGACATCGGCCATCAGCCGGGACGCCGCATAGCTGCGGGCGGCCGGCGCGAACTTCCGGCAGGTCGCCAGCTCCGCCCGCCACCCGGCGAACAGCACGCCCACCTGCGCCGCCGACGGCGGGATCCGCAGCGCCGCCCGGCCCGCTCCCCGGGGCCGGTTCATCTCATCGACCGGGCACTCGGCCACCCGGCCGGTCATCTGGTGAATCTCGGCCTTGTGCCTGATCTCCACGAACAGGAAATACGTCTTCAGCGCCTGCGAGCGGGCCAGCCGGGTGCCCTTCGCCGCATCCCGCAGCACCTTGCCGAAGTACGCATCGGCGTCAGCAGGCTCCATATCCCACAGCGGGCCGCCGAACCACGCCCGCAGCTGCTCCAGGTGCAGCACGTCGGAACGGATCGTGTTATCAGACAGGCCGGCCGCGGCACGGGCCAGGACGAACCCGGCCAGCACATCGGTCTCGAACGCTGCCAGCTCACCGGGTCCCGCCGGGGGGCGTGCCTCACGCAGGTCTCGTACGACGGCCAGGCTCAAGCCCGGGCCTCCCTTGCCTTCACTGATCCAGGAAGACCAGCAATAGACACGATAGACCTTCAGGGAACCCGAGAAACCATCACAAGAAAGGACAGAGATGGATCGGGGAAGGAAGCCCAGGTCCAGGGGCTATAGAGGTTACTGAGCCCTCAGGGAACTCTGGGGTTATTTATTAGGAAAAGGACCCGCGAACTGCGAGAACCTCGCCGTACGGCCTACCCAACCGCTCACCCCGCGGGGCGCCGATGCATAAAAATACGGTCGGCCGCTCGCGTTGGACGATAACCAGGGGGCGGCCAAGCGGCCAACTACGCGAATTTGTCGGTAGATAACCGCGCGCCGACCCGCCGATATGCACGGGCCTGGTCGTAGTACGCGATCCGGTGCTGGCCGTTCAGAATTGGCTGTTATGCGGCGTCGTTTCCGCTAAGGCCGCGGCTGCGGTCCGCTGAATGGCTCGAACGAAACCTGCGTAGTGACAGGAGGGTTCAGGTTGTGCGGGTGGTTCCGATGGCCAGGTCGAGGGCCTGGTCGAGGCTCAGCGCCATTCCTTCGGTGTAGGCCTGGTCAGCCTGCTCATTGCCCAGGCGGGTGTGTAGCTGGCCGAGGCTTTCCCGGCGGTAGCGCGCTTCGGGGTCTTGCCATGCTTCGCCGGTCGGGCCGAGAAAGGCCTGCGCGACGCCGTGCAGCATCCCGGCCCGGTGCCAGTCGCCGCGATCGGCGGCCAGGCAGGCCAGGCCGAGGCAGGCGTAGGCCATGTCTGGGCGGTCCCCGTTGCGGCGGCCGATCCGCAGGGCCGCCTCGAACATGGGCCGCGCGCCGTCCGGGTCGCCGTCCTGGCGCAGCACCCAGCCCAGGTTGAGCGACACGGGGGAGCTTTCCTCCCCGATCGCCCGGGCGGCTCGCGCCGCGTGTTCCAGGTGGGCGCGGGCGGCGGGCAGGTCGCCGGCGCGCAGGGCATGGACGCTGGCGTTGTTGCGCAGCATATAGGCGATCAGGTGGTCACTAGATCGCTCGGTGCAGGCGATGGCCTCGGCATACAGCCGTTCGGCGCGAGCCGGGTCGATGAGGTCGGCGGACATCAGGAAGCCCAGAAGGCTGCTGCCCAGCAGGACGTCATCGCCGAGCCGCCGGGCGCGCTCGACCGATTCCTGGCCAAGGGCAAGTCCCTTGTCCGGCTGGCCGGCGAAGTAGTAATTGCCGCACAGCGAGGCGAGGGATGGGATAAGCAACCGCTCGTCGCCGAGCGCGGGCGGCGGCCACGGCCTGTTCTCCCTGGTGCAGGGCTGCCGTCATGTCGAGGCCACGGCCGAAGGCGGCGGCGACCAGCGCTGCGGTGAACAGGTGGGGGTCCGCCTGGGCCTCGGGCCGGTCCAGCACCGGCCCGAGCAGCCGGATGGCCTCCTCGGGCCGGGAGCGCGCCATCCAGTAGCGCTGCAGCGCGACGGCGAAGCGCAGGGCCAGCGTGGTCCCGTCCGGGTCGGCGGCCGCGTGCGCGGTCGCGCGCTGAAGGTTGGCCTGGTCGGCGTCCAGCAGGGCCAGCCACCTGCCTTGATCCGGGGCGGTCAGGTGAGGGGCCGCCGTCTCGGCCACCGACAGGAAATGCGCGCGGTGGGCCGCGGCGACCGCGGCCGCCTCGCCCTCGCCGGTCTCGGCCAGCCGCTCGGCGGCGAACTGGCGGATGGTCTCCAGCAACCGGTAGCGAAGCGTTTCCCCTGTCGGCTCGGCCACGACCAGGCTCTTGTCCACCAGCGAGCCGAGCAGATCGGGGACGTCGAAGGCCTCGATGTCGCTGAAGCCGCACACCGCCTCGGCGGCGTCCAGGCCACAGCCCTCGGCGAATACCGACAGGCGGCGCAGCAGCAACTGCTCGGCCCCGGTCAGCAGCGAATAGGACCACTCGACCGTGGCCCGCAGGGTCTGCTGGCGTTCCAGGGCGGTGCGGCTGCCCCCGGTGAGCAGGCGGAACCGCTGGCCCAGGCGATCATGCAGGTCAGCGAGCGACAGCGAGCGCAGCCGGGCGGCGGCCAGCTCGATGGCCAGCGGCATCCCGTCCAGCTGCCGGCAGATCGACACCACCACCGGGGCGGTCTGCTCGTCGACGACCAGGCCGGTGCCCTGCGCCCGGGCCCGGTCTGCGAACAGCGCCACCGCGTCGGAGGACCCGGCCGCCGCACAATTGGCCTCGCCGGGTCCGGGCAGCGACAGGGACGGCACCCGGTAGATGGTCTCGCCGCCGATGCCCAGCGGCTCCCGGCTGGTGACCAGCAGGTGCACCCGAGGGCACCTGGCCACATGACCAAGGCGGAGCGGGAGGGGGCGGAAGGCTGTACGACCGGCGGCGCGCTGGCGCTCGGCGCTGCGCTCGCCTCGGCGGACGCCGGCGGGCCCTGCGCTTGAAGCTGTTTCGGCGACTTCGCCGGCGCCGGCGCGGACTCGCCATAGGCGTCTAATTCCTTCAGCCATATGGGCGCTCCCACCCGGGAGATCCAGCTCTCCGGGACGAAGCCCTTTGCGATCGCCCACCTCTGCCATGCTACGAGGACAGTCGAGTTTGGCGTCTGCGGGGAGAAATTCGGAGCATCCGGGAGCTTCATTTGCTGAAGCGTCCATACAGCGTCTCCCACGTTCGACTCCCCCGCCAAATCCCGATCCGGCGGTGTAATAGTCTTGAAATCGAAGAGGTACGGCGCTACCACTGCTGCGGCCTTCGGCGTGCCGATGTCCTGCAAAATATCGAAATCATAGACAGGAACCACTCCCTCGGAGGAGGCATTTGCCATATCCTGCTGAAGGTAATTCGCATACCCCTGGACTTGCCGCAGGGCATTTCTGATAATCTCCCGCTGCTGCTGATTTGGATTACGCCCCGTCCACCAATAAAGATACGGCACGGCAACGCTAGCGGGCATTTTTGCCACTTCGCTAAGGGCGCTGTAGTCGCCAGCGTACACACGGCTTGTAATGCCGCTCAATTCCGACTGCTCTGTCGGAGTGGTCGAATACGCCGGCTCCCAAAAGAGGAAGGGCATTGACGCTAGACAAACCTGAACCAGGGAACGTTTCATTGGGCTGTGCCTGATAACCTGATGGTATCCCATTCCGGTTTGACCAGAAGAGTGTTTGAGCCGGAACCGAAGGGGTACATCAATCTGTCATCCGGCGACGGGTCCGGGAGGGTGCCAGTCCAGGCGGGGTTTGCGTGACCATCTGGAAGGATCTTCGAATCTGTATGGCCAAGATCGAGCAAATGGCCAACCTCGTGAGCGCTCGTTTCTAGCATGATTGCGCCAGCCGAGTCGGAAATGACGGCGAGCCCCTTCCGGTAGTGCGTGACCCCAACAACACGTGGATCAGGCACAAGCCCCCCAATCGAAGGCTCAAGTGCCATAAAGCTTTTAACGTAGTAAAGGTTGAAACTAACGGTCGAATCTCGAGTCGCATAAATCACATTCTCCTCGTTTGAAGTGTAGGCGCTCGGAGCATCCACCTCAAGCGTTCCATCTTTCGGATACACATCGTAATCGCAGCTAAAATCACTGCGTGTCACCGTGAAGTACAGATTGGCCTGCGCGCCGAATACTTGATTGAGATACGTTTGTAAGTCTGAAGCGGAAGGGGCATCCTGCGGCACGATGTCCGCCGGAATTCCCTCTCCGACGCGAATGACCTGCGTGTCGCCTCCGGCCGCCGTTGTGTGGCAAATCCCGTCCGATCCCGTCACAATGGTCAGGCTCCCATCGCTGCCGTATTGGTCAGGCGATACAGGCGTAGAATGGAGAACGTGGCTTGCGGAAACGCAGACTGTCCCCGGCGTAAAGCTGCCGCTCACGCTCGGCGGCGCCATTGGCTGCGTATAATGCTGCGTAACTGCGTGGATCGCTATCGTACCAGTGAGCATTGGCTTCACATCAATACCAAGCCCCGCGCTATTTGTCCCGCTGGTAGGTGTGCCGCCGACCTGCACTTGCGAGCTTTCACCGACGCCTGTAGCCGTGACCGTGACAGTCAGGTTCGTCGACGATGTGCTGGCCGGGGAAACCGCCACTCCTTCGGCGAGGGATTTGGCTGGACCGAGAAGCTGAAGGGCAGGTTGCTCGATGCAGCGGTCACGGCAATTGCCTGGTTCGTACTGCTTAGCGGCACCATCAGCCAGTGCGGCTGCGACACCCAGTCGAAGCCGGATGAAGGGGCCGTCTGCTGGAAGGTGATCGGCGTGAGGGCCAGCGCCTTCATCTCGCTCGTCGAGCCGCCGGTTGTAATCCAGCCGGGACCGGATAGGATGCCCTGGGCATTCAGCGTCGGCGACATGCCTCCAATGCCGCTGAAACTGGCAGCCGAAGGCAAATTCAGTTGCTGGAGCGTGTTGGAATTGCTGCCGCTGGTGACGGCGGGATTGGTCCCGGTGGTGAGCGTAAGCAGGAATGGCCCGGTATACGCGTCGCCTTGGGGATCAATGCTGAAAGCAGCATTGAAATAAATGCCGACGCTGCCGTTCGAATTGGTCCCGCTGATGTCCATGAGATACATCCACTGAAGCTGATTCTGCGCCGGAGCGGGGAGCAACTGTGCGATATTGTAGATCGATCCGTTGCTCTCGAGGTAGTTGCTGGTTCCCGCCACGCCAATGACCTGGTTGATGTCATTTATGGCTATCGGCGCTTCCATCGGGCTGAGGCTCGAGGGAGTCCCTGTCCCGGTCCAGAGAAGGGCGGTCGGGCCCGTGCCGTAGCCAGCGGCCGAGCCGATGCTGTTTATCATATACGGTATAAAATAGGTGTCGATGACCTGTATCCCGGGGCACGACGGGCCGCTCTCCGCCACCACCGGATCGAAGATCGTTGTCCCGGAATGGACCACGATTCCTCCAACGGAGTAGTTTGTCCCGGACGAGTTGACCCATTGGCCGGCCGCTTCGCCGCACCAGCCATTGCTGTCGGCATCCGTTGCGTAGGCCGAATCGCCTGTCGCGCTGGGTTCCGAGGGCGACGGGTAAGAGCCATAGGGAGGGTTCGGCGGCCATGTGTCCTGAAAAGAATTGCCGGAGAACTGCGCGCCGTTAGCCCACCCAGAGGTGACCGTGCCGGAAACAACGACCTGTCCAAAGTCCCATCCATAGCCCACCCCATTGGGAGCGAGCATCGTAAAGTTAAGGTAATCCACCTGGCTGCCGCTTGTGACAGGGGTTGTTATTTCGCCTGGATCGCTGAAGGGAAAAACTTCCGGGCCATGGAGTATGCCGCTCGCCCAAGTACACACCATCGCATTGCTGCCTGTTGTAAATTGAAAAGCTGAATTCCCGTAATCATCCATCTGCATATACTGCACCGGGTAACTGGTGCCGCTGATGGTCGCGGCACTTCCGGTGAGATCGACCAAGGCGTAATTCAACTGGGCAAATGAGAGATAGACGGTCGGACTCGGATTGTCACTAACACTGCCTCCCGAGCCGGAGGTGAAGGTGTCCACTCGGTACGGACCCGAGCCGCTGGGCGAACTGATCGTGTAACTGGTCGTGTTGGAAGGAAGCGTCCCGGAAACTGCGCTCCAGCCGCCTCCGGTCTGCTGCTGATCGACGAGGATGTACAGCGCATTGCTGATGGTATTGACCCAGGTCAGGGTGATGCTGCCATCGGTGTTCAGCACGCCTGTACAATTACTCGCCGCCATCGCGGCGGCAAACACGCCGGTGCCGCTATCGGAAGCCTCGGCGAAGGTGACCTGGCCGAAGGTCGAGCCGCTGCCGGTGGTCGCGGTGATCTGGCTCGTGTTGTTTTCGACGTTGGGAAGCTGGAAGTATACCTGGGCATTTCCGCTGCCATTGGCAAAGAGGGTGAGTGTACCCAACGGCGGCACGGTACCGGAGGCTTGCAGCAAGCCGCCGCCGGACGCGGCCGCGAAGGTCACCGGAGCATTGTCAATGGGATTGCCGTTCGAGTCGGTGACGCTCACGACGAGCGGCAACGGAACGAATCCACCCGGCGGGCCCACCTGGCTGCTGCCGCTGACAATTGCCAGCGTCGGAGGCTGGCCATTGTAAAAATCGATGGGATTCAGGCCCTCCTCGTACGCTTCGAGAAGGGTCATCTGGGAGCCGCTCCAGCCCACGTAGGCATTCGGATCCGCGCTTAGCGTCCCGAAATATTGATACTTCCACCAATTCGGAAGCGTGGACGGGTCCGGCCCGGTGGAGGTAGTGCTGATATTATAAAGGGACAGCGCGTCCGACGGCGCGAGGACCGCTTGATAGAGCGTAAGATTTTCCATCGCGCCGGCAAAAGGCTCGGCGGCAGCCAATCCATTGGCGAGGGCGATGCTGTTCGTATTCGAGAGCAGCGTTCCAGTCCCACTGGCAGCCTCGAAGCCATCGACATAAACCGTCGCCGTCGTGCCATCGTAGCTCAGCGCGGCCTGGGTCCAGCTTCCCGATTGAATCGGCGCTTCCATCTGCGTCCCACTGCTCCCCGTAATCGAGAGGAGAAGGCTCGGCGGCGACGTTGTGGAATCGATGCCCAGCTCGAAGCCGGAGCTTCCGGTAACCTCATTCGTGATGAGAGTGGTTGTTCCGGTGAGGCCGGAGTTCGCATCGAACCAGAAGGAGAGGCTGAACGGCGCCCCGGAAATCGGAAGGACCTGGTTGGCGCTGTCGGAAACCACGACCTCTCCGCTGGTGCCATCGAAGCTGATTGCACCCTGGCCATCATAACCGCCGCTCGGCTCCCAGCTTGCGCCGCCGGAAAGCACGCCATCATTGTGCAGGCTGGAAATATCATAAGCGACCGTGCCGCTGGTTTCGTGAAAAAGATACTCGCCAACGCAGAACGGCTCAGCGCTGACCACCTGGGTCGCGATTGGATTATTGCCGTTCTCGTAGTCCTCCATGACCGTGAGCCCCTCGCCATTCGGATCGAAACTCGTATCCATTCCCAATTGGCCGAAGAAAAACAACTCCCAGTCGCCCGGCAACCCATTGCTGTCAAGGGGACCGTCAAAAGCCGTTCCCGCCAGTTCGCTCGCCGGCACAGTAATATATTCCAGCTTCATAAAGAGGGCGCTCGCGTTCGAATCAATGCCCCATTCGATGATACCACCGGTCCCGCTCTCGACAATCGGAACGTAGGACCAATTCACCAGATCATCCGAGGTCTCAACAAGATAGGTGTTTCCCGACACCCCCCACCATGAAAACGCATATGCCGAGCCGCTGGAGGTCAACGTTGAGCCCGCATTCACGTCGTTCGGCCCCTGCGCCCATGCCCTTCCGACCATCAAGGCGCCTATTGCAACGATCAAAGTCAGCAACCGCTTCATTGACCGGACCCCGTAAGATAGACGGCACTCTTGATCGGCCAATAATTGATCACCGTGTCCGGCCGCGCCCCGGGATGTAATTTCTGCTGCCGGAGCGCGGTGGCATATTGCGCCTGTATCCGCTGATACTCGCTCAGCAATTCCTGGCTATTCGACTGGAAGTAAGCGAGCAGGCCATTCAGGGCCTGAACGTCATCCGAACTGGCAGTCCCACTCACGACGATATAGCCCGGAACCGCCGGCGATAACGAACTGCGGGCCTGCGTCAGCCAGCCCATTGTTACCGGGTCGGCATCCGCCGAGGACTCGTTGTCCATCGCCACGATCATTTCATAAAACGTGTCTCCCGCGACGAATCCTTCACTGCTTGTTAGCCAGTCGAAATCAAAGTTCGCCACCACCACCAAGCCGGGATTTTCGTCAAGCCGTTGCAAAACGGTGAATTGGCCATCGTAAACCGTCGCGCCGCAGAGCATCAGGTCCAAGCTATCATAAGCCGGGCCCGGCGGTGGCACCGGCGCAGGAGTAGCAATCGGCGCTGCGAAGACCGGAGGAGTTATCCGGTTATAAGTGACGGAATGCCGCCCGAAATAAACGCGCTGCTGGTCGAGAATCTGAAATTGAACATTGGTCGGGCCGCTGCCGGTCTGAACCTGACCCATTGCGGGAATAGCTAGAACTGCGATTGAAACGACTGCGAAAATAAACCATCTCTCCCGCCCCGCTGCCCATTCCACACCGGGTCGCGACGAGCGCCTTTCATAAAGATTTCTCTGCCGGCCAGGGAAAGCAAAGCAGTTTGCGAGGAAATTCATCAAAAAAACCTTCCGGAGATTTAGAATATTCGCGCCGCATCTTAGTTGGGAGCCGAAAACTCGCAACCAAAATCTTACGCCCCATTTCGCCGTTCTCTCTTCCAAGGACCGGCGGCTTAATGGGCCGTGTCCCTCACCTCGGCAGATCAGACCAGGCTGGATTCCTTCGGACGCAATGTCCGCCGGGAGCGGAATGCGAAGGGCATCACGCAGGAAAAACTCGCGGAACTGGCTGATCTGAACATCCGAACGCTCCAAAAAATCGAGGCGGGGCGGCTGAATATCCTCGTCACGACGGCCATGCGCATCCAAAAGGGGTTGGGAGTCCCATGGGACAGGCTCATGAGGTGACATGATTCGTGGGGGCAGAGCCAGTATGGAAGCACATGTTGAAGGCTCTTTAAGTGAACCGAAACCGGCGGGTTCGAGGATAGACTCAATTCATTTCTGGTAACCCCCCTCATTCGTTTCTGCGAAACGTTAGGAATCCAAGCGGGATCGATCGACGTCCACGCCGGAGGAAAAGCAGGATGGGCAGATCCCTACCAACATCCGCCCCTTCACGAACACGCTGACCTCTGGAGGACCTCGATCCATCCTGGTTTCGCATAGGCGCGGCGAGCCGCCGCTCCGCCTCAGTAATTCTGGGATTCCGTTTTGATTTTGGGTTCATTTTCATGAGCGTCGGCATCGGACGGCTGGCCTATGACGGCAGGAACAGACTCGTGAGGAATTTAACATTAGGAAAGCGTATATTCGATGTCAACAAATTTTGGGCCGTCTGACAATGCGGCGTGTCGGAACTCGAGCCGCTACGAATCATTGGGCAAAATATCCGTGCTGCGCGCCTGCGCTCCGGTCTCACCCAAGAATGCCTGGCCGAACTTCTTGGCATCCACTGGCAAACGCTCAGCAATATTGAGCGAGGTCGGCACCCTTTCGCCATTACGACCTTCGCACAAATCGCACAATACCTTAATACAAGCTCAGATGTTCTCATCGCTGGCCTTCCCCGTCCCAATCCGAAGCGTACCCAACGGATTCTGAAGGCGCTTGCACGACGCCGAGCACCGCGGCTGGATAAGCAGCCCAAATGAGCCTCGGGAGCATTTCGCTGAGTAAATCTGGAGGGAAAAGCCTTTCCCTGGCGCCTACTGCGTCCGGAGCTGCCCATTCTAACGGGGACACCCCGTAATGCCCCGAGCCACCGGCCATGGCTCGGAAGCCCGTCTTTCTCCGGTCGGCTTCAACTGATGGGCTGGGACATCGAGAGGAGCGTTGTCACAAAAATCGAGCTAAGAAGACGGTGCATCACGGACTACGAATTGTTGATCATGGTGAAAACACTCAACTCCGCTTTTACGGCGTTTGGTGTGCCGAAGGAGAGCGATTCACGGGCACTGTTGACCCGTCGGTAAATTATTGGATCGCAAGGCCAGATCAAAAACGGGGCCAAATGCGGCCAATCGCAATCAAAGCGGAATTTCTGTAAGTCATTCAGAGCGAGAATATAGCATATTTCAGCTAATCCCAGCTAAAGGGTGCAAAACCCCATTTTCCTGATTTCGAATTTGTTGCTCAGAACAGCCTCACCAAATCCCGCAAAAACTGCACCCAGATATACAGCATCCCCCGCCACGAATACATGATCTCCCCCTTGCTCGTCTTCTTGAGCACCCCCTTCGCGATATTGTGCGTCACCTGCGCGCGCAGGTCGCGCTGGATTTCCCTTGTCATGTCGTCGGGGGCCAGGTCCTCGAGTTCCTCGACCTGCACCTGGTTCTTGCGCAGCCATTCCATGTGGCTCTCGTGCATTTCCAAAAAGCTCTGGTCGCTGCGCAGCCGGTTGACGCGCCAGCCCGGGGCCAGCTTCAGGGAGTAGGAGAAGGGATAATTCCACGTCGTCCAGATCACGCCGTTTTTCGCGCGCGAGGAGATGCTCAGGTAGTAGAAGGCGATGCTGTTCTGGTCGATCAGGCAGATGCTCGCCTGGGTGCGCTCGCCGCCCTTGTAGAAAAGCCGGAAGTATTGCTGGTAATCCTCCCAGTCCCAGCCGGCGTCCTCGACGTACTCGAAGCGCTCCTGCTCGATTTCATCCGTCAACTCCTGGAGCGCGGGAAAGCTGTCGCGCGGCGGCGGCGTGCGATGCCTGAGGTTTTTCTCGAGCGGCAGCCGCAACCGCCGGATGCGGGTAAGGATTTCCAGCCAGGGAAGCAGCAGCCAACTGCCGGCGCAGATCAGGCCCACGGCGGGCAGCCCGGTGAGGTACCAGCCGATCAGGAAGGAGGTCGCCAGGATGCCGAGCGTCCCCAGCTTCTGCAAAGCCGGGTGCGCAAACGTCCGCAGCGCCCAACTGAGGGCGGCAACGGCAAGGATGACGAGCAGGTGCGGGAGCATGGAGCAACGGGCGGCGCCCCGGACAGGCGGCTATGGTTCAATATGGTTCTTTTGGAGAAAAATTTGCAATTCGTCCGGGCCGAAGTCCGCCAGCAGCTTGTCCTCGACCGAAAGCGTGGGGGTGTAGGTCTGCCCGGAGAGCCGCACCATTTCCGCATAGGCGGCGCGGTCGGTCTCGACATCGATTTCCTGGAAACGGTAACCTCGCTTATCGAGATATTGGCGGGCCGTTATACACCAGGGGCACCACGTTTTCACATAGAGCTTGAGCGGAGCGGACACGGGGACGCAAGGGTAATCGCGACCCGCGGAGGCGTCAATAGGGCGAATTTTCAGCATTTTTGGGGGCTAAAATGGGGCTTTTTGGCGCGAATTTCGGGCTAAAAACGGGCCCGTGGCGATAGCCCCAAATTTAAGTTGATTGCCCGCCGGGTTTCGTCCTAGTCTGCCTGCCAATTATAGCACAGAACACCTTCCGGCTCAGCAGGACCGCTCAATTGGAGATTCCCCCAGTGACGTTCTCTCGCGGCAGACGGGCGAGCTTCTGGAGCGAAAATCCAAATCGATATGGGAAATAGACTGTACGTAGGCAATTTGCCGTTCACGACGACTGAACTCGAATTGCAAGACATGTTCGCGCAAGCCGGTCCGGTAACCGAAGTGCTGCTGATGCAAGACAAATTTACCGGCAAATCACGGGGCTTTGCCTTCGTGACCATGGCCTCGGAAGCTGACGCGCAAAACGCCGTGAGCCAGCTTGACGGCAAGCAAATCGACGGACGCCCCCTCCGGGTGAATGAAGCTCGCCCGCGCGAAGAGCGCGGCGGCGGCGGCGATGACTACCGCCGTGGCGGTGGTGGAGGCGGCGGAGGCGGTGGCGGCGGTTACCGCGAAGGACGCGGTGGTGGAGGCGGCGGTGGTGGCTATCGCGGCTCCGGAGAACGCCGGGGTGGTGATCGCCGCGACAACCGGCGGTACTAGAGGCTGTCGAATAGCGGCAGGGATTGCCTGGGAATGGACTGTGGCGCCGGCCAGGATGCGAGCGCCGCTATAGTCCGCGGGTTTATTTTCCCCTCCCGCGGGACTGCGCGGCTTCAGAATATCCACCAGCCATGTCTGGCCTTTGGAGTGGGTGACGGCTTGAGATGGCGAGGCTGGTCCTCCTCGATTTCCCGCACCGGAGTATCGCCAAAAACATGGACCGGGGTGCCGACGTCGACCGTCTGGTAAAAGAACTCCGCCTTCGCGGCCGGCATGCGCACGCAGCCGTGCGAGGCCGGGTAGCCCGGGAGGATGCCGGCGTGCATTCCCGCCGCGCCGTCGAAGCGCATAAACCACTTCATCGGCGCCGGGACGAAAACGCAGCCCTTCGGCACGGGCATCGCGCTGTCGGCGCCAGCCTTGACGACGCGTCCGCTCTCCTTGTCGATAAATTCGCCGTACAGGCTCGAGACGTGGTTGAGGTCCTTTTCGAGGACCGAGAAATTGCCGGTGGGCGTCAGGTGCCCGGCGCGTCCGCTCGAGATCGGGGCGTCGGAGAGGATTGCGCCATCCTCGAGGAGGTAAGCCCGCTGTTTGCCGAGGTCGATCTCGATAGAATAGGGCGAGACCGGCGTGGGCAGGGGAGGGGGCGTCGTGATGTCGGGATTGGTTTGCGGGAACCGCCTGGCGCTCGGGGCGGGCGGGGGTGCCGGCGCGGCGGGGATGGGCGCGGGGGTTGCCACGGGCGCGGGCGTCGAGGCTTGAGCCGGCGTTGAGGCCGGAGTTTCCACCGATGTTGCGGCCGGAGTTTCCACCGGTGCTGCCGCGGGAGTTTTCGCCGGGGTCGTCATCGGCTCCTCGCCGATGGGGCTGAGGGGATTCTCGTCAGCCGGCGACGGAGAGGTCACGGGCTCGACTCTCGTGATCGGTTCGCTCGTTTGGTCCTGCGCCCGCGCGGCCATCCATGGCATCGCAATCAGCACGGCAACAGTGCAGAGCCGGAGAAATCTTCCGCCAGGAGGCTTCATAGGAGAATGTACCATGTTGCCCAACCGCGCGGCAATTTGCAATTAGACGCGACATCCGGGGCCTCGATTTGTTATGCAACCCGGCGTGCCAAACCCGACCTACACGCCGCCCAGGGGAGTAACCGTCGTCGATCATCCGCTCATCAAGGTAAAGCTCACCACCATTCGCGACCGCAGCACTTCGTCCGAGGATTTCCGCCGGGAACTGCGGGAACTGGCGACGCTGATGACCTTCGAGGTCATGCGGGATTTCGATACGGTCGAACGCACCGTGCAGACGCCGCTCGCGCCCTTTGCCGGCACGGCGCTGGCGCGGCCGGTCATCATCGCCCCGATCCTTCGGGCCGGTCTGGGCTTTGTCGACGGGATGCTGCAGGTGCTCTCGAATGCGAGCGTGGGCCACATCGGCATGTCCCGGGACGAAACGACGCACCGTCCGGAGAGCTACTATTTCAAGCTGCCCTCGCACCTTGCTTCGGCGGAGGTGCTCGTCGTCGATCCGATGCTGGCCACCGGCTGGAGCGCCACCGGGGCCATCAGCCAGTTGAAGGAAAAGGGGGCGCAGCGCATGCGCTACGTCTGCCTGGTCAGTTGCCCGCCCGGCCTCGAACAGCTCCACAACGCCCATCCCGACGTGCCGATCTACACGGCGGCCATCGATCCGGAATTGAACAGCGACGCCTACATCGTGCCGGGCCTGGGAGATGCCGGCGACCGGTACTTCGGGACGCACTCCCATTCCCAATGAAGGCCGGGTGACGGGCCGGAAAAATTGTACGCAAGAAACGGGCTGGTCGGGCCGTATTAGGCCTATGAAGCTCATCCTCATCTTCGCAGCGGCAATGGCCGCGGCCTTCCCATCCTGCTTTGCCGCGGGCGCCGCGTTCTCGAAGGACAACGGCCATGTTTACCTCGTGGCGACCGGCACGTCGGAGCTCGTTGACATCGACCTGGCCGCGAAGAGCTGGCGAACGATCGGCATCGATTTGCCCGCGCGGGACCGGGCCATTCAAGGCGTCACATTGTCGAACGCCGGGTTCATCCTCTGCGCGACCAGTCACGCCGTCTGGTCCTTTGATCCGTCGAACGGGAAATGCGCGAAGGTATGCGATGCGCCCCAGGGCGTGACGTTCCAGGACATCGCCTACGATCCCACGACGGAGATAATTCTCACGGTCGCGGTCGTGGACGAGGAAGATGGCCGCTACGGCGCCGAGAAGGAGGCATCGGCGTTTTGCCTCCTCAAAGGCGCGAAGGAACCGGCTGACGTGCGCATCCGCTACGGCACGAAGGTGGGCCATCCGGTATTCACCGCGGACGGGACGCTCTTTTTCGAATGCTCGGGCGACCTGTGGATGGGCTGCATCTATGACGGCAACAATGACCTCGACGATCCCGCGCTGGCACTGGACGCATACCGTTGCGCGCCGTTCGCTTCGCTCATCGAGCAGGATATAACTCCGCCATCCACGGGGTTGGAGGAAATCGCGGTGACCGGCCGCTTCGTCTATGCGCGCTACGCGCGAATGGGCGGCAGCGGATGGGGTTCGATGGTGCGTTTTCAGCGCCCACCGCCGTTTTCGCGGGACAGCGACGGCGCCCGGCAACTGCCGTACGAACAGGACTGGAAGGGGCTCGAGCGGCGCGTGGCCTCCGTCGAAAGTATCGCCCCGACTTATTACAGATTTCTCTGCGCGTCCAGGGATGGTTCCCTGGTCTTCTATGCGGATCCTTTTAACTATACCGGCCATTTCAATCCGGACGATGTCTTCCTCGTAAAACATGACGGGACGCCGGTTCCCATCGAGATCAAGGGGCTGGGAAGCGGGAAAGGATTCTGAAGGAGGGCGCAGGAGCAAACCGGGACGTGCGGGCGGCCCGGGCGCTCCTGGCAGTTATGGGTTCGCGTCCACTTGGGCGGCGAACGTCGGATCGACATTGCCCGGGCTTATGGCTACAGGGAGGGGAGTGCCGTTACCCAAATCCTCAGACGCCTGCAAGCCGAGGCCGCATCCAAGTCCGACCTTGCCGCCCGAATGTCCCGGCTCGAAAGCAAAATTAACCGTCTTTTGTCAAGTGTCAAGAGTTGACCCCCATAACGTCTCTCTAAACTGGAATCAACCGGCGCGTGTTCCCGCAGTAGCGGGATGGAAGACGGATTGTCCCCGTTGCGCCATGGACATCTCGCGGACTCGATTCCGAGAGCGCCGCAGGGCACGCTATGGATATACGAACAACCCGAGTTACTTTCTCAGATCCTTCGCGGCGGCTTCCAGGCCGTTGGCCACTGCGTTGGCGTATTCGCGGTAGATGCTTTCGCGGACTTTGCCGTCGATTAACTTTCGGCCATCATAATCGCCGGCCTGGACGCGGTCCCAGACTTCGGGGCTGTTCATGACATAGGGCTCGATGTAAATGACCGGGCATTCGTAGAGGCGGTTGGCGAGCAGGTTGCGCGCCCATATATAGGGGTTGTCGCCCACGCGCGTGGCGTTGCCGGTGGTGTATTGATAAGGGGGCAGGCCGGTCGCCGCGGCCAGGCTGTCGGCCACGTGTTCGGCCACGGGCAATTCCTCGGAGTAACATCGCGAGAGCAGCTTCACCAGCATCGCGTAGCGCACGTCATCGAGTGACAATTCGGACGCGGCATAACTGCCGTTGACCAGCACGTGCATGTGATTCTTGCTGACCAATTGCGGGTTCGCGGGGTCGCCCCAGGCTTCGGCGTTGTAATGGAGGCAAAGGGTCAGGTCCGGCTTCAGTTCGTCGTTCACCCGCCGCGCGCGTTCCTGGATTTCGGCGGTGCGGTAAAAGAGAAGCTCGCTGGTCCATTTGACTGAGTTCATCCGCAGCTCGTCTGCCGGGCCGTTGTAATTCTGGCGAATGAACGCCATGCCCTGGCGCTTCAATTGCGCGCGCGCCTCGTCCTGCAAATCGGCCGGGCGCAATTTCGTCAACGGCCCGGCGCTGTCGCGCACGAAAACGACCTTTGCGCCGTCGGCCTCGAGCTTCGCCGCGAGCAGGCGCGAGGTGATGAGCGTCATGTCCCCCTCGGCAACCGGGAGCGTGCCCGGGCGGATCTGGAACCAGCGCTCCTCCATTTTCGCCCATTGGCCACCGAGGTGTCCCGGGTCGAGCGCGATGGTCAGGCCCGCGAGCGGCGGGTTGGCCGGCGGCATTGTGTCGAGCGGCTTCCAGTAGCGCGGCGGTTGCTTCGGCGCGCCGTCATCGGCGAAACGCAACAGCCAGCGGCTGGTCCCGGTGGTGAGAATGTGCGCGCCATCGGCGTCGATGGTGATCGTATCCTTCCATGCGCCGCCGGGCGCATAGACCGTATCGAGCAGCCGGACAAACTCCGCGCGATCCATCGTGGCCTGGTATCGCTCGAGGTTCGACCAATCGGGCTCGGCCGCCAGCGCGCTTAGCCGCGGCGCCGGTTCCTGCGCTGCCGCGATTGCCGGAAGCAAAAGGGACGCTGCCAGCCAGGCCGCCGCAACCGCGGCGCGTCGTCTTGATAAATGCACTCTCCCTCGAACCTAGCAGCAAAGCCAACTGCCTCCAGCCCTTTCCAGTCGGCGCGGCACGGAGCCGCCGCCTATTTCACCAAATGGACATCGGTGACGTCGGACTTGTCCTTTGCCGCCTTATCCTTCGGCGCGCTTTTTGCGTCGATCGTTTCGGCCGTTTTGCCGTCCGCGGACGCAGTAACCTTGGCGAGCATTCCGGCCTGCAGACTGTCCACCGCAACCGGATTTCCGTCCACCGTCGATTTGGTCGTGCTGGAGATCGCGTAGGTCTGCTGGACTCCATTGCCTACGTCGAGGGTAATCGAACCAGGATCTATTTCGAGGATGGGCTCCCCGCCCTTGTCGCCTTTCGGGTGTTTCTTAGCGAAGCAAACTCCGCTCGCCAGCATAAGGGCGAGCCCGAAAACGATGAATCGCCTGGGGGTCATACGCACATTTTTCTACTCCGCCCGGCAACGGTCAAATCAAATCTCGGGGCCCGATGGGACGCGGAATTCGCGCAAGCTCTCGACATCTTCGGCGCGACCCTTTGAAATGCCGCCGGCATGCTGAAGCTTCTTTTTCTTGGCGATATCATTGGCGAGCCCGGGCGCCGGGCCGTTATCGAGACAGTGCCGGTCTGGAAAAGGGAACGGGGAATCGATTTCGTGGTCGTCAACGGCGAGAACGCGGCGGGCGGGCGCGGCATCACGCCGAAGATCACCATCGACCTGCTGCGCGCCGGCGTTGCAGTCATCACCACGGGCGACCACGTCTGGGACCAGAAGGAACTGGCGCCGTACATCGACTCCGAGCCGCGGCTGCTGCGCCCGATCAATTATCCGGGGGGCGTGCCGGGGCAGGGGACCATCGTGCTCGAGACGCCGAAGGGGAAGGTCGGGGTCATCAACGTGCAGGGCCGCACCTTCATGCAGCCGCAGCTCGACAATCCGTTCCCGGCGCTCGATCGCGCCGTCGAGCGCATGCGCGAGGAGACGCTGATCATTTTTGTCGACGCCCACGCGGAGACCACCAGCGAAAAGATCGCCATCGGGCGTTTTCTCGATGGGCGGGTGTCGGCGGTCATCGGGACGCACACGCACACGCAGACGGCGGACGAGCGCGTTTTTCCCGGCGGCACGGCGTTCCTTTGCGACGCGGGGATGTGCGGGCCGACCGAATCGATCCTGGGGCGCGAGATCAATCCGATCATTCAGCGGTTCATCCACGGGATGCCGGTGCTTTTCCCCGTGGCCCACGGCCCGGTGGCGCTTTGCGGCGCGATCATCGAAATCGATGAATCAAGCGGGCGGGCGCTGTCGATCCGGCGTGTGTGTGAGCCGTATGTGCCGCCAGTGAAACCGAACCAGCCGGCCCCGGCAGCTACGATCGGGGGGTGAGAGGGTTTGGCGTGATTGGTCCCGGCTCGACAATTCCCGAAGAGGAAGCTACGCTTGGATTCCATGCCAGCTTCACTCGATGCTTTATCAGAAGAGGCGCTCATTCTGCCGCCGGATCAGCGGCTGCTGCTGGCCCGGCGTCTGCTGGACAGCGTGGACCTGGAGCCCGAACCCGGCGCCGAGGCAGCCTGGGAAGCTGAGATTTCCCGGCGCATTGCGGGATTCGATGCGGGCCAATCCCAGGCGATTCCGGCAGGGGAAGTGTTCGCCCGGTTGCGCGAGATCGCTCCGGGCAAATGAGCCTGACGATCGAGTTCCTGCCGGAGGCAGCGGCGGATGTTGCCTGCGCAACGGAATACTATGAAGCACGCGTGCCCGGATTGGGCGTTCGATTTCGTTGCGAGGTTGAAAGCATTTGTGCTGCCGTCATTCAGCATCCCTTACTTTGGAATGAGCGGCGCGGGGGCTATCGGCGCGTGAACGTTCCAGGTTTTCCATTTTATGTCGCGTATTTTCTCCGTGGAGAGCGCGTCCTCGTCGCGGCCGTCGGCCATGCCAGCCGACGCCCGGACTACTGGAAGACACGAGTGCAGTGAGCCGGATTCAAAATGCTGTGCTTGGCGGCGACCATTTCCCCCACAGGGCCGGAGGTCGACCCGGCCGGGTGCCTAGCTCCATACGGGCGGCTTAAATGTGCCCCGCGCGACCCCTCGCGAATTTTCCCAGAAATTCCCCATTGACCACCCGGACTCTTTTGTTAGGTTCCCTGTTCGCTTCTGAGAGGACGCAGGACCCTGGAATCGATGCGGAACGGCATCGGTTGCGGGGTTTTTCGCCCTTATCGGAGGCGAGACGGTCAACCCCGATCAACGCCCATGTAGCTCAGTTGGCAGAGCACGTCCTTGGTAAGGACGAGGTCACCGGTTCAATCCCGGTCATGGGCTCCATGGCTGGGGGCAGGACCGGCCCAGAAACAGACAAGAAAATCGAATTTTCGATAAAAACCAACCAATCAGGACCAATCCGGAAAATCCACCATCACCATGGCAAAGGAAGCATTTAAACGCGACAAGCCACACGTGAACGTCGGCACCATCGGCCACGTTGACCACGGCAAAACCACGCTCACGGCGGCCATTACCACCATTCTCGCAAAGCAAGGCAAGGCCGAGGCCAAGAAGTATGATGAGATCGACGCCGCCCCCGAGGAAAAGGAGCGCGGCATCACCATCAATACCGCCCACGTCGAGTACCAGAGCGACAAGCGCCACTATGCCCACGTGGATTGTCCCGGTCACGCCGACTACGTCAAAAACATGATCACCGGCGCCGCCCAGATGGATGGCGCCATCCTGGTGGTCTCCGCCGCGGACGGCCCCATGCCGCAGACGCGCGAGCACATCCTGCTGGCCCGCCAGGTGGGCGTGCCCGCGATGGTCGTTTTCCTGAACAAGATCGACCTCGTCGATGACCCCGAGCTGCTCGAGCTGGTCGAGATGGAAGTGCGCGACCTGCTGACCCAGTACGAATTCCCGGGCGACAAGGTGCCGATCATCAAGGGCAGCGCGGTCAAGGCGCTCAACGGCGACCCCGAGCAGGAGGCGAACATCCTCAAGCTCGTCGAGGCCATTGACGAGTACATCCCGGTGCCCGAGCGCCCGATCGACCAGCCCTTCCTGATGCCGGTCGAGGACGTGTTCAACATTGAAGGCCGCGGCACCGTTGCCACCGGCCGTGTCGAGCGCGGCGTGCTCAAGAAGATGGAGGAAGTCGAAATCGTCGGCCTCGGGCCCACGGCCAAGACGGTGGTCACCGACATCGAGATGTTCCGCAAGCTCCTGGACGAGGCGCGCGCGGGCGAAAACGTGGGCGTGCTGCTGCGCGGCCTCAAGAAAGAAGAGGTGCAGCGCGGCCAGGTCATCGCCAAGCCCGGCACCGCCAAGCCGCACAAGAAATTCAAGGCCGAGATCTACGTCCTGAGCAAGGATGAAGGCGGCCGTCACACGCCGTTCTTCACCAACTACCGTCCGCAGTTCTACTTCCGCACCACGGACGTCACCGGTTCCGTCAAGCTGCCCGATGGGGTGGAGATGGTGATGCCGGGCGACAACGTGGCGATCGAGGTCGAACTCCAGACCCCGATCGCCATGGAAAAAACGATGCGCTTCGCCGTCCGCGAGGGCGGACGCACCGTAGGCGCGGGCCGCGTGAGCGAGATCCTCGACTAAACCATTCCATCCCGGAGCGATTGCCGGCGCAGTTGCCGGCAACCGATCCCGGGGTGATACTGAACATCACCATACGCCAGTAGCTCAATTGGTAGAGTTGCGGTCTCCAAAACCGTCGGTTGGGGGTTCGAGTCCCTCCTGGCGTGCGTGCAGCCACCCATGAATCAGCTTTTCTCCCTGCAAACATCCCTTCTGGCAGTCCTGCCCGACTGGTTCTGGACGGCAGTGACCGGGGCCTTCGCCTTGGCGGCGGTGGTGCTCCTGATCATGTACAGAAAGCCGATCCGCCTGTTCATTGCCGAGGTGCGGACCGAGCTGTTCAAGGCCAGTTGGCCCTGGGACCCGAAGGAGCACGGGTTCAAGCGTTACAAGGAGCTGGTCGATTCCACGATGGTCGTGGTGGTGGCAATGGTGCTGCTGGCAGGTTACATTTCGCTCTGCGACCTCTGCCTGAACAACATTGTCCTCGCGCTGACCAAGTCCCGGTAATTTTTCCCTATGGCAATCCCGCAAGGCAAAGATCAATGGTTCGCAGTCCAGGTCCTCTCGGGCCAGGAGCAGAAGGTGCATGACAACATGACCAAGCGCATCAAGACCGAGGAGATGAGCGACCTGATCTTCGAGGTGCTGGTGCCCACCGAGCGGGTCTCGGAGATCAAGCGCGGGAAAAAGACCGAGACCACGCGCAAGCTGATGCCGGGCTACATCATCGTGAACATGCATCTGCTGGACGAGGGCAACCAGCTCGTCAGCCGCACCTGGTACTTCGTGCGCGAGACGCCCGGCGTGCTCGGGTTTGCCGGCACGCGGGACCGCCCGGTGCCGATGCCGCAGCACGAGATCGATACGCTGCTGGCGCAGGTCAAGGGCGCCGACGAAAAGGTAAAGCCGAAGGTCAGTTTCGAAGTGGGCGAGACCGTGAAGGTGGCCGACGGGCCGTTCCAGAACCAGAGCGGCATCGTCGAGGAAATCGATCCCGAACGGGGCCGGCTGCGCGTTTCGGTCAACATCTTCGGGCGGGCCGCGCCCGTGGACCTCGAGTACTGGCAGGTCGAGCGCGGCTAAGCGCGGTTAGGAATTTTCAACTCATTCATCACCATCCATGGCAAAAGAAGTCACAGGCATCATCAAGCTCCAGATCCCGGCCGGACAGGCCAACCCTGCTCCCCCGGTGGGCCCCGCGCTGGGCCAGCAGGGCGTCAACATCATGGCCTTCTGCAAGGAGTTCAATGCCACCACGCAGAAGCAGGCCGGAGACATCCTCCCGGTGGTCATCACCGTCTACAAGGACAAGTCGTTCACCTTCATCACCAAGTCGCCGCCCGCGTCGATCCTGCTGAAGAAAGCGGCCAATATCGCCAGCGGCTCGAAGGAGCCGAACAAATTGAAGGTCGCGAAGCTCACGAGGAAGCAGGTCGCCGAGATCGCAAAGACGAAGATGAAGGATTTGAATGCGCGCTCCGAGGACGCGGCGATCCGGATCATTGCCGGGACCGCGCGGCAGATGGGCATTGAGATCGAGGGCTGAGGGAGAAAATTCGAAATTCGAAATTCGAAATTCGAATAGTCGGAAGCGCGTGAGGCGCTCTTTCCACTTGCCGGGTCAGGAATTGCCGGCGAGGACGCTTTCGACGGTGCCGAGCAGATCCTTGACCCTGTAGGGCTTTGGGGCGATGCCGGCGAGGCCGTGCTGCTTGTAATTGAGCACCACCGGCTCGTGAGAGTAGCCGCTCGAGACGATCGCCTTGACCGCCGGGTCGAACGCCCGGATGGCCTTGAAAGCATCGAAACCGCCCATCCCCTCGGGCACGGTCAGATCGAGGATCACGGCGTCAAACGGGTGGCCGGCATCCATCGCCGCCCGATATTGGGTGACGGCGGCATTTCCGTTCCTGGCGGTCTCGACGTGGTAGCCTTTGCTCGTGAGCATGCGGACCGTGAGGTCCAGGATGGACGGTTCATCGTCCATGACCAGCAGCCGGCTGCGCCGTTGCTCGCCCGCGGGGTCGCGGCTTTGAGGGTTTTCGGCCTCGGTGGAGGGTCCAGGTTGTTGCATAGATGGGCTCTTCTTTGAGGTTTCGAACTCCCTGGAGAAACTGCTCGTTTCGTGCCAAACGGCACGCCTTTCGTAATTTTGCGGATAAAAACCCGGGTCACGCCTTCTTGATTACGGCAACCAGGTCCACCCGGCGCGCGTTTGCGACCGACCACCCCCTGGCCTCGACCACCTGCCATGACGGGTCCAGTTTGCGGAACGCCCGGCTCAATTGGTCCTGCGGCAATATGCAAACCCGCGGCCCGGGACGCGCCATCCAATCCTCGGCGCCCTTCCAGTCGATGCTCGTCTGGAATCCGTGGATTTTCCCGCGGAAAAGCCAGACCAGGCTCGGCTCGTGGTAATCCACCGTGGCCAGTTCCATGCCGGGCTCGAGCCACGGGGCGGCCTGCTCGTAAATGGACTGCGAGAGGAAAAGAGGCCGCAGCAGCGGAAAAATGGCGAGCCCCACGGCGAGGCAAAACACCGCCATGGCTGCGGCCGCCCATCGGAACGTCTTTTCGCGCGCCGGATCCCACCACGCCGCCAGCAGCAGCGCCATGAATGGAAATGCCGGCAGCGTATAATGGGGGAGCTTTGTCCAACTAAGGGTGAAAATGCCGAAAACCAGGACAATCCCGGTGACCAGGTAGGTTTCTTCCAGCCGCCAGTCCTTTCGGCGCCGCCACAGCCACAGCGCCGCGGGGGGCAGCCAGATCGACCACGGGAAGAAGCTCAACCAGACCGTGACAAAATAATAGGGGAGCATCGCCGGGTAGCTCCACCACGTGGTCGCGCCGTGGCCTTCCATCGGCTCGATCGAGCGCAGCACCACGTGCTTGCCCAGTCCCACCGCGGCGAATTGGCCGTGGGTCAGCACCAGGGCCGGGATGCCCCAGATACCCACCAGCGCCAGCATCAGGAGCACGCCGGCGCACCAGCCCGCTGCGCCGGGCCTCGATTGCCGGTCCATTTTCGCTGCGGTCCATGCCGCCATCCCGATGGGCACCCAGGCGATCGGCCCCTTGGCCAGGAAACCTACGGCGAGCAATCCCCAGAACAGGAAAAACCAGCGCGTTCGTTGCCGGCCGGCGGTGGCGTTGAGCCAGTTCCACCCGGCCCATGCCGAGGCGGTGCTCGCGGCGATCATCGCCATATCCGCCACGGCGGCATGCGCGTGGGCGATGACCTGCGCGCAAAGCCCGAAGATAATCGCGGCGCGCCAGCCGCGCCTGGGGCCATAGAGCCGGCTGCCCCACACCGCGACGACGACCACCGCCAGCGCGGCGCATACGCCGCTCGGCAGCCGCGCGGCAAACTCGTTTTCCCCAAAGGCCTCGTAGGCCGCGTCCTGGAGCCAATAGATCAGAGGGGGCTTGTCGAACCGGGTCTGATCGTTGAAATAGGGGACGATGAAATCGTGCCTTTCCAGCATTTCCCGGGAAGCCTCGGAGAAACGGGGCTCATCCCGGTCCACCAGCGGCAGCGCCCAATCGCCGGCGGCATAGATGCCCAGAAAAACGAAAAACAGCAGCAACAGCCTTCGGCTTGACATTTGGGCGTATCAATCAGAATTGGCGTTCGGCATCCAGCGGTTTCGCGTCAACCCGTTTTTCAACTTGAGCTTGAACATCCCGCGCGTCCTTCGCACTCCAGAGTGATTCATGCAAACGCCGCGCGCCGTTCGCCTTTTGCTCTTTGCCGCCGGGGCAGCGGTTTGCGCGGGATCATTCCTCTGGGATGCGCAGGTGGTTGCCTGGGTTGCGGCGCATTCCAGCCGGGAGATGAGCCACGTTGCCAGCCTCTTCAGCTACTGGGGCGATTTCCTGCCGATCGTCGGGCTGCTGCTCGTGCTCTACGCCATCGCCTGGCAGATGCGGCGGCGATTTTTCATGCGGATCCTGGAGGTGATGCTCGGGTGCGCCGTGGCGGGCGGGCTGTCGGCAAACATCCTGCGCGTGCTCACCGGCCGCGCCCGCCCCAGCGCGAAAGTGCCGCCCGGATGGTATGGCCTGCGGGATCACGGGGCATGGATCGCGGGAAAGTTTGATTACTCGTCGTTTCCCTCGGCACACACGGCGGTGGCCATCGCGTGCGTCGTCCCGCTTTGGCTGTTGCTGCCGCCGCGCGGGCGCATCTTCATCGCGCTGCCGGCTACGCTCATTGCACTCTGCATCGCCGCTTCCCGCATCCTGCTCAATGCGCATCACCTGTCGGATGTGCTGACGTTGGTTTGGCTGGGAATTCTGATTTCGGCAATCATATGCGGGAAGGTCCGCCGCTCTGGCGGACTCAATTGGTCGCAATCGAGTGTCCAGAAATCGATGGCCCCCTAGATTGAGTCAGGGCGATTCGTGGGCATTGATGGGCCAGCCGAAGGGTGGCCAATGCCGGCCCTGATTTGTTCCAGTAGTTGAATCTGGCGGTCCATCTTTCTCAAGATGTGGAATGGAGCCGTCAGGAGGGAAAATGCCATGGCGAGGAGAAATGCAACGGCGACCAACTCCAGGATCACGAGAAGCAAATTGAGAATAGTTGAGGGATTCATAAGCCGCCAGTAATGGGCAGAAATGGCCATTTTCGGCAAGAAATCCGTTGACAAGCCGCTGGAGATGGCTACGCTCCACCCTCCCCGCCGCCCCTTTTATCCGGGGTTTGCGGAAAAAACCAAACCAAAACGCAGGAGCTTCGTCTTCAAATCAGGTTTTGAAGGAACGGGGCGCTACCACTGCAACCAGCCATGGCCAGCAACAGAAGCAAACGCTACCGCGCCGCCTCCGAAAAGGTGGACCGCAAAAGGACCTACCCTCTCGCCGAGGCGATCAATCTCCTCAAGAGCCTCCCGCCGACGAAATTTGACCAGACGGTCACCCTTTCGTTCCGCTTGGGAGTCGATCCGAAGCAATCCGACCAGATGGTGCGCGGCACCTGCCCGCTGCCCGCACGGCTCGGGCAAGACAGTGCGGGTCCTGGTATTCGCCACCGGCCTGGCGGCCACCGCCGCCCGGGATGCGGGGGCGGAGTACGTCGGCTTCGAGGACATGGTCAAGAAATGCCAGGAAGGTTTCCAGGATTTTGACGTGGCAATCGCCACTCCCGCCGCGATGGCGGAAGTCCGCAAGCTGGGCAAGGTGCTGGGCCCGCGCGGCCTGATGCCCAACCCGAAAACCGGCACCGTCACCGAAGACACGGCCAAGGCCGTCAAGGAAGTGAAGGCGGGCCGGGTCGAGTTCAAGCTCGACAAGAACGGCAACGTCGCGGTGCCGGTCGGGAAATTTTCCTTCGAGACGGCCGCCCTGTCGGAGAACGGCGCGGCGGTGATCGAGGCGGTGGTCAAGGCGCGTCCGGCCACGGCCAAGGGCGCCTTCATTGAAAACGTCACGCTCAGCGCCACGATGCTGCCCGGCATGCGCGTCGACGCCAGCCCCTTTTTGAAAGTTTAAGCTCAACCGGCCCCGCACATGAGACCCGAAAAAGCCACCATCGTCGAAGAACTGCTGACGAAGCTCAACGCTTCGCCCTTCCTCTTCGTCACCGATTACACCGGCCTGCGCGTCGATCAATTCAGCGAGCTGCGCATCCGCCTCGCCGGCGCCGGCGCGCGCTGCCACGTCGTCAAGAACACTTTCCTGCGCCGGGCGGCCAAGGACGCCGGGCTGCCGGAGCTGGGTGACTTGAAAGGCCAGACCGCCATCATCGTGGGGGACAAGGACGTTGCCGCCGCCGCGAAGGTGGTGAAGACGTTCGTTGCCGAATTCCAGAAGCCGGTCGTCAAGCTCGGCGTCATCGACAAGGCGGTCGTCACCAGCGACCAGATCAAGGCAATCGCCGATCTGCCCGCCCGCGAGGTGCTGCTGGCGCAGTTGCTGGGCGTACTGCAAGCGCCTGCCGCGCGGCTGGTGCGCACGCTCAACGAGCCGGCTTCGTCGCTTGCCCGCATCCTCGGGGCCAAGGCCCGCAAGGAGGAGGGCGCACCCGCCTGATTCCAGGCAGGCAACCAGATTTTTCCGGCCCGTCCGGAGACCACTTTCGCGCACCGCGCCGCGGCACGCGAGAAAACCAAAAAAACACCAAACCAATGGTTCCTCATCGGAGGGGCGGCCGCCCCTCTCAAATCCGCCGGAGCCCCGGCGGGCGATGATACCGACCCAAGCATATGGCAGATACCAACACGTTAGTGGAAGAACTGAGCAGCCTGACCGTCCTGCAGGTCGCCGAACTGGTCAAAGCGCTCGAGACCAAATGGGGCGTCAGCGCCGCCGCGCCCGTGGCAGTAGCCGCGGCTGGCGGAGCCGCCGCAGCCGGTGGCGCAGCCGCCGCGGCCGCCGCCGAGGAGAAGACCGCCTTTGACGTCGTCCTCAAGGAAGCCGGGCCGAACAAGATCGCCGTCATCAAGGAAGTCCGCGCCGCCGTGGCCGGGCTGGGCCTTGCCGAGGCGAAAGCCCTGGTCGAAGGCGCGCCGAAGACCGTCAAGGAAGGCGTTACCAAGGAAGAGGCCGCCGAGATCAAGAAAAAGATCGAAGCAGCCGGCGCCAAGGTCGAGATCAAGTAATCTCACGCCCAGCCGGCCCCAGCCCCATGGGCGCGGGCCGGTTTTCACCCATTGTTGCGTCGCGGCGGCGAAAAAATTTCGCTTGCCGCGCGCATTTTTCCGGTTTAGCTTCTTCACCCCTCAATTTCGGGGGAACACCTGAGCACCCTGAGTCTCTTATCAGCCGCGAAGACGGAGAAAACGAAGGCCACCGGCCAATACGGCACGGCTTTCGTTTTCTTCGTCTTTCCGTGCTGCCCACGTCTCCATCCTTCTTGAACGGATAACCGCCCGCCCTGTCTCAAACTGTTCCCACCGTGGGGGACGGCCAGGGGCAGGCAAAAAATCAACCCAATTCATCCATGTCCGAGCGAATCTATTTCGGTAAACTCAAAGAAGCGTCCGAGCCCCCCAACCTGATCGAGGTCCAGCTCAACTCCTACGTCGAGTTCCTCCAGAAGGATGTGCTGCCCTCGAAGCGCCAGGAAGTCGGCCTCCAGGCCGTATTCAAGGAGGTCTTCCCGATCGAAAGCTACGACGAGAAAATCGTCCTCGATTTCGTCTCCTACGACATCGGCGACCCGAAGATGAGCGCCCTCGAGTGCCAGCGGGAGAGCCAGACCTTTTCCGCGCCGCTCCACGTCACCTTCCGCCTGAAGGAGGAGAAGGGGGTCAAGGAGGAAAAGGTGTACATGGGCGAAATCCCGCTCATGACGCCGCAGGGGACGTTCGTCATCAACGGGGCCGAGCGCGTGGTCGTCTCGCCAGTTGCACCGCTCGCCCGGCATCGCCTTCGAGTCGTCGCTGCACCTCAACGGCAAGACGCTCTACTCCTTCCGCATCATCCCGGACCGCGGCTCGTGGCTCGAGGTGCAGTTCGACACCAACGACCTGCTCTACGTCTACCTCGACCGCCGCAAGCGCCGCCGGAAATTCCTCGCGACCACCTTCCTGCGCGCGCTCGGCTACGGGTCGGACGAGGAGATCATCAATCTTTTTTACAAGGTCGAGGACCTCACCCTCAGCGAAAAGCTCGAGGACGAGGAGATCGCCTCCAAAGTCCTCATCGGCGACGTACGCGACGGGGAAATCACCGTGGCGCGCGCCTTCGAGCCGCTGACCAAGGCGACCGTGCGCCAGATCCTGGCGCTCGGCCTCAAGAGCGTGAAGGTCGTCGACACCAAGGACGACGACACGATCATCAAGTCGCTGAAGAAGGACCCGGCGCATGACGAGGAGGAAGCGCTCAAGGACATTTACCGCCGGCTGCGCCCTGGCGACCCGCCCACCGTGGCCAACGCGCGCGGCGCTGCTCAAGCGGCTCTTCTTCGACGCCGAAGAAGTACGACCTGGGCCGCGTGGGCCGCTACAAGATCAACCAGAAGCTCGGCATCAATGTCGACCTCGCCCAGCGGATCATGACGAACGAGGACTTCATCGCCGCCACCAAGTACCTGGTGCGCCTGCTGCATAATGAAGGCTCGCTCGACGACATCGATCACCTGGGCAGCCGCCGCGTCCGCACGGTGGGCGAACTGCTCGCCAACCAGTGCCGCGTCGGCCTGGCGCGCACCGAGCGCCTGGTCAAGGAGCGCATGACGCTGTTCGACGTGAACATCGAAGGGCATGACGCCGCAGAAGCTGATCAATCCCAAGGCGCTCTCGGCGGTGATCCGCGACTTCTTCGGCCGGTCCCAGCTCTCGCAGTTCATGGACCAGACCAACCCGCTCGCGGAGCTGACGCACAAGCGCCGGCTTTCGGCCCTTGGGCCAGGCGGCCTCTCCCGCGACCGCGCCGGGTTCGAGGTGCGCGACGTGCATCCGTCGCACTACGGGCGCATCTGCCCCATCGAGACGCCGGAAGGCCCGAACATCGGCCTCATCAACTCGATGTCCACCTATGCGAGGATCAACGAGTTCGGCTTCATCGAAACGCCCTACCGCAAGGTCGAGAATGGCCGCGTCACCGGGAAGATCGACTACCTGACGGCGGACCGCGAGGAGGCGTTCCTCGTGGGCCAGGCCAACGCGCCGCTGGACGACCACGGCAAGTTCACCGGGCGAAAAGGTCTCGGTCCGGTTCCGCGGCGACTTCCTCGAAGTCGAGCCGAGCCGGGTCAATTACATGGACGTTTCGCCCAAGCAGCTCGTTTCCGTGGCCGCCTCGCTGATTCCGTTCCTCGAGCACGACGACGCGAACCGCGCGTTGATGGGCTCGAACATGCAACGCCAGGGCGTGCCGCTGCTGGTCAGCGAGGCGCCGCTGGTGGGCACCGGCATGGAAGGCAAGGTCGCGCGCGATTCGCGCGCGGTGATCGTCGCCGAGGCGAACGGCAAGGTGGCGTCGCGTCACCGCCGAGTTGATCATCATCACCAAGGACGGCCATCTGCCGGACGGCAAGAAGAAGATCAAGCACGACCCCGAGGAGGGCATTTACGTGTATGAGCTGCGCAAGTTCATGCGGTCGAACGCCGGCACCTGCGTCAACCAGAAGCCCCTCGTCAAGAAGGGCCAGCACATTCACAAGGGCGACGTCATCGCCGACGGCCCGAACACGGAGAACGGCGAGCTGGCGCTGGGCCGCAACGTGCTCGTCGCGTTCATGCCGTGGAACGGCTACAACTTCGAGGACGCCATCCTCATCTCCGAGCGCATCGTCAAGGAGGACATCTACACCTCGATCCATATCGATGAATTCGAGATCGGCGCCCGCGACACCAAGCTCGGCCCCGAGGAAATCACGCGCGACATCCCGAACGTCTCGCGAGGAAGCGCTGCAGCAACCTCGGCCCCGACGGCGTCATCCGCATCGGCGCGGAAGTGAAGCCCGGCGACATCCTCGTCGGCAAGATCACGCCCAAGAGCGAGACGGAACTCGCGCCCGAAGAGCGCCTGCTGCGCGCCATCTTCGGCGAGAAGGCCGCGGACGTGAAGGACACTTCGCTGACCGTTCCCTCCGGCACCTACGGCATCGTCATGGACGTGAAGGTCTCCTCCCGCAAGGAAGTCGGCCCGCGCCGAAGCGTCACGCCCGCCGAGTCGAAGCGCCAGGCCAAGCAAATCCAGGAGGAATACAAGAAGAAGAAGGAAGAGCTGCACGAGCAGCTGACCGAGGCGCTCTCGCAACATCCTGCTGGGCGAAAAAATCCCGCTCGACGTGGTCAACGCGCGAGACCGGCGAGATCATCATCCCGGCCAACCGCAAGATCACCAAGACGCTGCTGCGCAAGCTGGCGGGGTCTATGACCACGTCGACATCGACCCGTCGCCGATCCGCAACAAGATCCGCGAGATCATCGGCAACTTCGAACACAAGTTCGCCGAACTCGAACTCGAGCACGAGCGTTCGATGGACCGCGTCGAGAGCGGCGACGACATCGACCCCGGCATCATCAAGCAGGTGAAGGTCTACATCGCCTCGAAGCGCAAGCTGTCGGTCGGCGACAAAATGGCCGGCCGCCACGGCAACAAGGGCGTCGTCGCCCGCATCGTGCCCGAGGAAGACATGCCGTTCCTCGCGGACGGAACGCCGGTGGACATCGTGCTCAACCCGCTCGGCGTGCCTTCGCCGCATGAACGTCGGCCAGGTGCTCGAGACGCACCTGGGCTGTCGCCGCGAAGGCGCTCGGCTTCAAGGTCGCCACGCCGGTTTTCGACGGCATCCACGAAGAGCAAGATCCGCGAGTACCTGCGCGACGCGAAGAAGGTCGACGGCTTCACCTGGATCACCGAGACCGGCAAGGCCACCGTCTACGACGGGCGCACCGGCGACGCGTTCGACCAGCAGGTCGTCGTCGGCTACATCTACATGCTGAAGCTGGGCCACCTGGTCGCGGACAAAATCCACGCCCGCGCGGTCGGCCCGTACTCGCTCGTCACCCAGCAGCCGCTGGGCGGCAAGGCGCAATACGGCGGCCAGCGCTTCGGCGAAATGGAAGTCTGGGCGCTCGAGGCCTACGGCGCGGCCTACACGCTTGCAGGAACTGCTCACCGTCAAGTCCGACGACGTGCAGGGCCGCACCCGCATTTACGAGTCGCATCGTCAAGGGCGACAACTCGCTCGAAGCCGGCACGCCGGAATCCTTCAACGTGCTCATCAAGGAAATGCAGAGCCTGGGCCTCGACGTGAAGGTCGGCAGCAAGGCTCGCGCTCACCTGACCAACGACGGAATCGTCTGATCAACGCAATATTTAAATCGCTGCCCCAATAGAAAATAACTCTCATGAGCTCAGAACCTAATATCCGCGAAATTTTCGGCGAGGAACGTGGCGATCAGGCTTCGACCAGGTCGGCATCACTGTCGCGTCGCCCGACGCCATCCGCTCCTGGTCCAAAGGCGAAGTCAAGAACCCGGAAACGATCAACTACCGCACGTTCAAGCCCGAAAAAGGCGGCCTGTTCTGCGAGCGCATTTTCGGTCCCACGCGGGACTGGGAATGCTCGTGCGGCAAGTACAAGCGCATCAAGCACAAGGGCGTGATCTGCGACCGCTGCGGCGTCGAAGTGACGCTCGCGCGCGTCCGCCGCGAACGCATGGGCCACATCGAGCTGGCCGTGCCGGTCTCGCACATCTGGTTCTTACAAGTGCATGCCGTCCCGCATCGGCCTGATGCTCGACATGACCGCGCGCCATCTCGAGCGCGTGATCTATTACGAGGATTACATCGTCATCGATCCCGGCAACGACCCCGCTCGAAGCGCAACCAGCTGCTCACGCGAGACGGAATACCGCGAAGCGCAGGAACAATACGGCGACGAGCCTTCGTCGCCAAGATGGGCGCGCGAAGCCGATCCGCGACTGCTCTGCGCAGCATCGATCTTGCCAAGCTCAACATCGCGAGCTCGAAGAGCAGACTGGGCACCACCCGCTCGAAGCAGATCGCGCAAGAAGCTCGCCAAGCGCCTCAAGCTCGTCCAGGGCTTCGCCATCCTCGCCATACGCGGCCCGAGTGGATGATCCTCGAGGTGCTGCCGGTCATCCCGCCGGACCTGCGCCCGCTGGTGCCGCTGGAAGGCGGCCGCTTCGCCACCTCGGACCTCAACGACCTTTACCGCCGCGTCATCAACCGCAACAACCGTCTCAAGAACCTGCTCCAGCTCAAGACGCCCGGATGTCATCATCCGCAACGAAAAGCGCATGCTGCAGGAGGCGGTCGACGCGCTGTTCGACAATGGCCGCCATGGCCGCGCCGTCACCGGCGCCGGCAACCGTCCGCTCAAGTCGCTCTCCGACATGCTCAAGGGCAAGGGCGGACGTTTCCGCCAGAACCTGCTCGGCAAGCGCGTCGATTACTCGGGCCGTTCGGTCATCGTCATCGGGCCGGAACTGAAGCTCAACCAGTGCGGTCTGCCGAAGAAGATGGCGCTCGTGCTGTTCGAGCCGTTCATCATCCGCGCGCTCAAGGAGCTGCGGCTACGTGCACACCGTGCGCAGCGCCAAGAAGATGATCGAGCGCCAGACGCCCGAGGTTTGGGACATCCTCGAAGAGGTGACCAAGGGCCACCCGGTGCTGCTCAACCGCGCGCCGACGCTGCACCGTCTTGTCGATCCAGGCTTTCGAGCCGCAGCTCATCGAAGGCGAGGCCATCCGCATCCATCCGCTCGTCTGCACCGCTTACAACGCGGACTTCGACGGCGACCAGATGGCCGTCCACGTCCCGCTTTCGGTCGAGGCGCAGATGGAGGCGCGCATGCTGATGATGGCGCCCGAACAACATCTTCTCGCCCTCGAGCGGCAAGCCGATCACCACGCCGTCGCAGGACATCGTGCTCGGCTGCTATTACCTCACGCAGAACCCGCGCAAGGCCACGCAGAAGGATGCCGCGAAGGAGAGCACCGAACAGCGCCTGTCGCTCTTCGCCGACGACAGCGAAGTCGAATTCGCGCTCGCCGAGGGCTCGATCGGCATCCACGACCGCATCCGCTACAAGAACCCCGATCTCGGCAAGCCCGAGACGGTCTATGGCGATGCAGACCTCGAAGATTCTCGAAACCACGGCAGGCCGCGTGATCTTCAACCAGATCTGGCCCGAGAACCTCGGTTTCTTCAACAAGCCGTGCGGCAAGAAGCAGCTCTCCGACGTCATCTTCCGCACCTACCGGACCGCCGGCCACGCAGGCACCGTCGTGACGCTGGACCTGCTCAAGGAACTCGGGTTCCGCTGGGCGACGCGCGCGGGCATCTCCATCGGGATCTCCGACATGATCATCCCGCGGGAGAAGCAGGTCGAACTCGACAACGCCTACAAGCAGATCGCCGCAGGTCGAGAAGCAATACCGCCGCGGCATCATCACCGACGGCGAGCGTTACAACAAGATCATCGATATCTGGACGCACGCGGGCGAGGAGATCGCCAACGTCATGTTCCGCACCCTCGAGCACAACGAGGGCCGCAAGGAATTGAACCCGGTTTACCTGATGGTCGACTCCGGCGCGCGCGGCAACCGCCAGCAGGTCAAGCAGTTGGCCGGCATGCGCGGCCTCATGGCCAAGCCGAGCGGCGAAATCATCGAGCGCCCGATCACCTCGAATTTCCGCGAGGGTCTCTCGGTGCTCGAATACTTCATCTCGACGCACGGCGCCCGCAAGGGCCTGGCCGATACCGCGCTCAAGACCGCCGACTCCGGCTACCTGACGCGCAAGCTGGTCGATGCCGCGCAGGACGTGATCATCACCGAGGAGGATTGCGGCACGACCAACGGCATCCTCGTACGCGCCATCTATGAGGGCGACGACGAAGTCGTGGACCTGAGCCAGCGCATCATCGGGCGCGTCAGTTGCGAGACGGTCAAGGATCCCGTCGACCGGCAAGCCGGTCGTCAAGCGCGATCAGTTGATCGACGAAGCGACCGCGGCAGCCTCGAGACGCATCGGGCACGAGCAGTTGAAAATCCGCTCGGTGCTCACGTGCGAATCGAAGCGCGGCGTCTGCATCAAATGCTACGGGCGCAACCTCGCCACCGGCCTGCCGGTGAAGCTCGGCGAAGCCGTCGGCATCATCGCCGCGCAGTCCATCGGCGAGCCCGGCACGCAGCTGACCATGCGCACCTTCCACATCGGCGGCACGGCGACCGGCACCTTCAAGCAGCCGGTGGTCAAGGCCAAGAACGACGGCGAGGTTCGTTTCAACGAGCTGCGCACCATCAAATCACTGGACGGCACCTGGATCGCGCTCAACAAGAACGGCTCGATCACCGTGCACGGCAAGGATGGCCGCGAACTCGAGCGTTACACCATCGTCATCGGCTCCGTCATCGAAGTGGGCGACGGCGAGCAGGTGAAGAAGGGCCAGGACTTCGTGCAATGGGATCCGTACAACGTCCCCATCCTCACGGAAAAGGCCGGCAAGGTGGAATTCCGCGACATGATCCAGGGCGTCACGATCAAGAAAGAGGTCGACGAGGCCACCGGCGTCATGGGCACCGTGGTCATCGAGCACAAGGAAGACCTGCACCCGCAGATCGTCATCATCGACGACAAGCCGGGCGAGATCCTGGCCAGCTACTCGATTCCCGCCGGCGCGCACATCTCGGTCGAGCAGGGCAAGAAGGCCGCCGCCGGCGCGCTGCTGGCCAAGACCCCGCGCAAGATCGCCAAGACCAAGGACATCACCGGCGGCCTGCCGCGCGTGGCCGAGTTGTTCGAGGCGCGCCGTCCCAAGGACGCCTGCGAGATCGCCAGCATCGACGGCATTGTCGAGATCGGCGGCACCGTGCGCGGCAAGCGCAAGGTCATCATCCGCGACGTCGAGACCGGCTCCGAGGAGGAACATCTCGTCCCGCTCAACAAGCACGTCATCGTCTTCAAGGGCGACTTCGTCAAGAAAGGCCAGCAACTGACCGAAGGCCCCGTTGTCCCGCACGAAATCCTCGAAGTCTGCGGCCCGCAGGAATTGCAGGAGCACCTCGTGGGCGAAGTGCAGGAGGTCTACCGCCTCCAGGGCGTCGAGATCAACGACAAGCACATCGAGATCATCGTCCGCCAGATGCTGCGCAAGGTGAAGATCACCGATCCCGGCGACACCGGACTTGCTCTGGGGCGACCAGGTGGACAAGCTGGAATTCGAGCGCGAGAACACCGCGGTCACCGAAAAGGGCGGCAAACCCGCCGAGGCGAGCCCGGTGCTGCTTGGCATCACCAAGGCCTCGCTCGAGACCGACTCGTTCATCTCCGCCGCCTCCTTCCAGGACACCACGCGCGTGCTGACCGAAGCGGCGACGCTCGGCAAGATCGACCACCTGCGCGGCTTCAAGGAAAACGTCATCATGGGCCACCTCATCCCGGCCGGCACCGGCTTCATGACCCATCGCAATATCAACATCGTCCAGCTCGGCGAGCCGATCGGGGCCCCGGTCGCCTTCGAGGAGCCGCAGCCCGTGGCTGGATAGCACGGATTTGCCGGGCGCGGCCGCCTTGTAAAAAGAGCGCCGCGCCCGGTCCTTTCCGATGTCCATCTCGACCACCACCGGCGACGACGGCACCAGCGGCCTCCTGTTCAACCGGCGCGTGTCGAAGACGGACGCGCACATCGAGGCGTGCGGAGCGGTGGATGAATTGAACGCGGCGCTGGGCCTCGCCCGCGCAGCGGCGGGCGCCGGGGCGCTCAATGGGGAAATCTTGCGCGTGCAGAACGAGCTGGTGCTGCTGATGGGCGAGCTGGCGCTGCTGGAAGAGGATCGCGCCCGCTACGAGCAGGCGAAGGGGAGGGCCATCACCCCGGATGCAACCGAACGCCTGACCGCGCTGGTGCACGAGAACGAGCGCGACATTTCCATGAGCGACTGGTCGATGCCCGGCGGCACCCAACTGGGAGCGTCGCTCGATTTTGCGCGGACGGTCTGCCGCCGCGCGGAGCGGCGGGTGCTGATGCTGAGGGAAAAGCAGGCCTCGCTGAACCCGGAGGTAATCCGCTACCTGAACCGCCTCTCGGATTTGTGCTACGTCTGGGCGCGGAAGGCCGAGGCGCGTCTCTGATTTAAGCTGCGATTGCCGGCTCGTGCCGAAGGACCAGAAACTCGGGCCGGTGCAACTCGGCGAAACCAATGGTCCGGCCTTCGCTGTCACAGAACTCCACTTCAAACACGTCAGCCGCAAGCACCTCGACGATCGTCCCTACCTGTCCTCGAGAGAGTCTCAAGGCTGGCTTTTCATCCAGCAGGGCGATCACATCAAGCAATTTGGCGGGCGCTTCTTGCATCGGGCTCCTTATATCACGTAACAGGATGTCAGACGAGGCATTTTCTCGCCGGTCCGAATGATCCACGCGCTTCGGATACTCGCCTCTCGCGTGCCGCGGCGGGTCGTGAAATCGACGATGTATCGCTGACCATAGTCCGTTCTGGATCCTGTTCGGCATTGCTCGCGTAACACTGCTGCCAGCAACTGCTGACGCAGCCAATCGGCATCGCTGGCATCCAGGTCGAGGGCTGCGGCGAATACCCTTGCCTTGTGCTTGCCCTCCGGGTGCGTGGCGCTCAGGCAATAGTCTCGAAGTTTGGCCATGTCGACAAAAGCTGCCGTGCCGTGGGGAAGTTTCACTTCGTCACCATGGCAGACCTGAAATCCTTTTTGCAAGAAGTCATAAGAACCTAATAAATAGATACTTACGTTAATACTTTCCCTCGACCCAGTTTCGACTGGGATTCGGGAACATCGGGTGCAAGTTGCCCTCGTGGCTGACCAGGCAGCGCCGCTCTCTCTTAAACCCCCCAATTTTCCCCCGCCGAAACCACTTGCATTCCCCCCCTTCCTGGGGCAGCTTAAACGCCCTTTTTGATAATCCCAGCCAGTCCCAAAAAACGCCCATAAATCGATATGTCAACTGAACTGATGACCGAGCTTCTCGAAGCCGGGGTCCACTTTGGCCACCAGACCAAGCGGTGGAACCCGAAAATGAAGCCGTACATTTTCGAGAAACGCAACGCCATCTACATCATCAACCTGGGCGTCACCGTCCGCCAGTTGGAGGTCGCCACGCAGTTCCTCGGCGATATTTCCCGCCGCGGCGGCAAAATCCTCTTCGTCGGCTGCAAGAAGCAGGCGCAGGAGGCCATCAAGGAAGCCGCGCTGGCCTGCGGCCAGTTTTACGTCAACCAGCGCTGGCTGGGCGGCACGCTCACCAATTTGCAGACCATCCGCAAGAGCGTCGGCCGTCTCAAGTACATCGAGGAAATCGACAAGGACCCCAATTTTTCGAAGATGGGCAAGCAGGAGCTGGCCGCGCTGCGCCGCGAGGGTGAAAAGCTGCGCCGCAACCTCGAGGGCATCCGCGACATGCAGAAGCTGCCCGACGCGCTCATCGTGATCGATACCACGCGCGAGTCCATTGCCGTCGCCGAGGCCGTCCGCCTCTCCATCCCCACCGTCGCCATCGTCGATACCAACGCCGACCCGACCCTCATCGATTATCCCATCGCCGGCAACGATGATGCCATCCGCGCCATCCGCATCCTGCTTCAGAAGCTCGTCACCGCGATTGCCGCGGCCTCGGGCGAATCGACCCGCCGCGAAGAGGTCGAGATGGCCGGCGTCAGCGCCTGATCCGGCTGCGCCCAACTCGAATTCCATGCAGGCGACCCCTTCGCATGCCACTGGTTTCTTTTTAAAAATCCAACCCCCGCTTTTCCTTACATGAGCGAAGTCAACCCACAACTGGTCAAGACCCTCCGCGAAAAAACCAACGCCGGCATGATGGATTGCAAGCGCGCGCTGGCCGAGGCCAATGGCGACCTTGAGAAGGCCGAGACGATCCTGCGCACCAAGGGCATAGCCAGCGCCGCCAAGAAGGCGACGCGCGCCACCAGGGAGGGCGTCGTCGCCTCGTACATCCATCTCCAGGGAAAGGTAGGCGTGCTCGTCGAGGTGAATTGCGAGACCGATTTCGTGGCCAAGAACGACAACTTCCGCGAGTTCGTGAAGGACATCACGTTGCACATCGCCGCCGCGCATCCGCACTACGTCACGCGCGAGCAAGTGCCCGCCGACCTTGTCGAGCGCGAGCGGGAGATTTACCGCGGCCAGGTAAAGGGCAAACCGGCCAACGTCACCGAGAAGATCGTTGAGGGGAAACTCGAGAAATTTTATTCGACCGTTTGCCTGCTGGACCAGGCGTTCATCAAGAATCCCGACGTCACCGTGCGCGACTTGATCAACAGCAAGATCAGCGAACTGGGCGAGAACATCGTGATCCGCCGCTTCACGCGCTACATGGTGGGCGAGGAATTGGCCGGCGCGCCGGCGGCGGAAGAGAACGCGGGCTGAGCCGGCGGGTGGGCTACAGCATATTCACACCGTAGCCGCTTCAAGAGTCCCCGAAGGGGGCGGCAGACAATAGCCAGGGGCTTCAGCCCCTGGGTTCACGCGCAACGCGGTTAAGTCCCTCTGGGACGACAGAGGTTGCAGATTTTATTAGCATGCCCTAAAGCCGGTCATATTTTCAGGAGGCGGGCATCGGCTCGAGCGAAAGCGCCGCGGGCTTTGCTGCCTCGTAACGGTAAAGCCAATAATCTTCGCCTTTCATTAAGGACGGACGGAAGCTCGCCTCCTTGTGGAGCTTTCCCACCTGTACCTCCTCATATACGCGACCGTCCTTCATCAAGGCCAATGGCTGATTTAGCAAGACGAGAAAATCGCCGTGTTCCTTTTGTGCAAATTCGTTAACAGCCTGCAGTAACTCGGCCCCGGTCCAATCATCCGGTCTGCGGTTATTCTCGACAATGAACGAACCCCAGCGATTTGTGTTGAGGTAGTAAATATGCACGTTCAGATAGCCGGCCACGGGCACGGCGGCGAAATCCGGGTAACCCGCGATTGGAAGTGCTTGCAACCCATGCCCGACAATATAGGTCGCCACGGACTTGCTGGAGGAAAAGGGAAAGTAGTATGTTCCTACTGACGAGCCAATGGCGGCGGTGGCCTGATAGAGAAGGAATAAAAGCAAAAAAATCTTTTGATACCGTGACATCCTGAATGCTCTCTCTCTCTCCGCATCCTCCCGGAAGTAGTGCGCCAGCCAAAGGCAAACGAGAAACCAGAGAAAGAAATGGCCCGTATGTCGTTGCCAGTTCCAAACCTGAACAAAGGCAAGGACGAGCAGCAGAGAGGCGCCAACGAGATAGGTCCACAAGATGAGGGGTGATCGCCAGAAGAACGCAACCGTCACAGCGAAGAGAATCAGTCCCAGCAGTGAGCGTATTGCGAAGACATTGAGTTGCAAGGCATCGATTATACCGTGTTGCAACAATGCGGGGACGAAACCCGTCCAGAGCGCGGAGAACGCTCCAGCCAATCTCACAAGAAAGGTGATAGTGGGGTCAAAATGATTCTCTCCGCCGGCGTCAGGTTGCGGAATTGCAGTCCACAAAGTCAGAAACGCCCCTCCCAAAACCAACAGGAGACTTGCAAGTGCGTCGATCCGCCTCGTTGCTATTCTGGCTCTCACCTGTGGATTCAGCAACGCCTCGAGGAGCAGGAGCCAGGCCAGGCCGGCGGCCAGCACCGCGGACCACAGATTGGATTGGATGGCCAAAAACAGCAGCGCCGCCAGGCCAAGGTAACCTTTCTCCCGTTTATGAAACCATGCGCAGAACCAGAAGCAAAACAGAACTCCCAACGCATAATTGCGGCTGATGGTTCCCCATTCGATTACGAAATAATATCCAAATACGGTCAGCGCCTTGAGATGAAACGGCAGCGGGCAATACCGTACGAAAATGGCCATCGCCGCGCAGATGATAAAGAGGTTCGCCACTTGCATCGCCTCCGGGTTGGCTGTGAAGCGTGTAATGGCAAACAGGACGACATACCAAAGCCGGGGATGAGTCTCATAATGCATGTTTCTCAAGAGATCGGGAACGCTCGTGCTGTCACGCGCGAAGAGCCACGGCTGCATCTCATCCCGCCACATCGCGTGATGCAAGATGTCGAAGCCGCACAAGAGCAGAAACCCTGCGATTAACGCGGCCTCGCACCATCGCACCTTCGCAAAATAGCGCTCTGTGGATGGCATGAAGGTTCTAAATACGAATTTCGAAATTCTAACTCGCGTTCAGGCGAGCAGCTTCTCCAATTCCTCCACGCGCTGGGCGAACAGCGCGAGCGTACGCTCGATCGGCCGCGGGGTGGCCATATCCACGCCGGCCGCTTTCAACGTCGGCAGCGGAAACTGCGAGCCGCCGGATTTCAGGAAACCAAGGTAGCGCTCAACCTGCGGCGCGCCGCCTTCCAGGACGGATTGCGCGAGGCTGACGGCGGCGGACATACCGGTGGCATATTTATAGACGTAAAAGGCGCTATAGAAATGGGGGATGCGCAGGCACTCGAGATCGAGTTCGGAATCGAGCGCAAAATCGGGGCCGAAATACGCCTCGAGCAGGCCCCGGTAAACCGAACGGAAGCTGTCCAGCGTCAGCGCCTCCCCGGCTTCCTCCATTTCGTGAATGATCTTTTCAAACTCGGCGAACATGGTCTGGCGGTACACGGTGCCGCGAATGTCGTCGACCTGGCGGTTGATGAGATAGATGCGCATCCGCGGGTCGGTGGCCTTTTCGAGCAGATGATGCGTGAGCAATTCCTCGTTGAAGGTGGAGGCCACCTCGGCGAGAAAAATCGGGTAATTGTAATCCTGGTACGATTGGTGCGCCTGCGAGAACCAGCTATGCATCGAGTGGCCCGCCTCGTGCGCCAGCGTGTAAACATCCGAGAAGACATCCTCCTTGTAATTCATCAGGATGAACGGCGGGTTGCGATAGGAGCTGGATGAAAACGCGCCGGAGCGCTTGTCCTTGTTCTCGTAGCGGTCGCACCAGCGGCCGATGCGGAGGCCCGCTTCGAGCGCGCCGGTGTACTCGGAGCCGAGCGGCGCGAGCGATTCGAGCACGAGGCCGATCGCCTCGTCGAAGCTGGTGCGCATCTCGATGCTCGAGACCATCGGCACGTACGTGTCGTATTGGTGGATTTCATCGAGCTCGAGCACCCGCCGGCGCAACTGGAAGTAGCGAAAGAGCGGCTCGAGATTCGTCCGCACGCTCGCGATGAGATTGTCATAGACCTCGGGCGGGACATCGTCGTTGAACAGCGCCGCGGCGCGCGCCGATGGATAGTTTCGCGCGCGCGCGTAAAACACGTCGGCGCGGACCGAATGGGAGAGCGACGAGGCAAGCGTGTAGGAGTGATCGCGGAATTCCGCGTAGAATTGGTGAAAGGCCTGCTTGCGCAGCGCCGGATCGCGCTTGTAGAGAAAGGAACTGAACGAGCTTTGCGAGAGCGGCCGGTCGGCGCGGGTCTCGTCCTTGATGACGCCGAATTTCATGTCGACGTTGGTCAACTGCGAGAAAGTCTCGTGATGGCCGGCCAGCGCGCTCGCGCCCAGCGCCATGAGCCGCTCCTCGGGCTGCGAAAGCGTATGCGGGCGCAGCCGGCGGACCTTGCGCAGCCGGATGCGCCAGTCGGCGAGAATCGGATCGGCGAGAAAAGCGGCGAATGTTTCGTCATCGATTGACTGGATTTCCGGCGAAATGAACGAGGAGGCTTCGGCAACCTTGGTGAGCAGGTTGTCCAGCTCCGACGAGCGTTTCAGGTTCGCCGCATCGGCGCTATCCTCGGAGCTGCGCAGCGACGCGTAATGGCCCACGCGCTCGGCGCGCATGTCGATTTCCTTGTCGAACTCAAGGCACGCATGCAGGTCGGCGGCGGAGCGGCCCGCGATTCCCTTGAATTCCGCATAACGCGGATATTGCTCCTGCAGGCGGGCGAAATCGGCTGCCCAATCGGCGGGCGTGGGATAGAGAAGCTCGAGGTCCCAGGTATCGGCGGCGGGAACCTCGGAGCGCAGCGGGATGCGCGCTCCGCCGGCAGCCTCATCGTCCTTGAGATGGAATGGGGAAGGATTCATGCATCAATTGAACCACGGATGGCGCGGAATTCACGGATAATTGGAGTTTCCATCATCTGTCGCGCCGGCGACCGCACGGGGTTCTCAGGGGACAAGTCCCCTGAGTGGGGCGCGGGGTGAAACCCCGCCTTCAAAAAACAGGCACGGCGGCCGAAAGAATCCCCATCAAACCGGCCCGTAAGAAATGAGTCCGCGCCCCGCTGCCAAACAGCCGCCGTGCCTGCATCGAAAAGCGAAGCGCCTTTCGATGCCCATAAACTCTGGCTCTATGAGATGGCTCCTACCCCCGCCGGCCCGCCTTGCTCACCGACTCCCGCCCGCGCACCAGCCCAATGAGCACCCCCTGGACAACCAGCTCCCGCGCCGGAATCAAATCCGGGTAGCGCGCATTTTCCGCCCGCAGAAACGGCGAGCCCTGCTGCACCAGATAACGCTTCAGCGTCGTCTCGCCGTCGATCAGCGCCGCGACAATATCCCCATGCCTCGGCTCGCGCGCTTCGAGGATCGCGGTATCGCCGTCTACGATATGCGCATCGATCATCGAATCCCCGCGCACCCGCAGCGCAAAGCCCCGCACGCCGGGCCGTACGCCGAGCGCGGCGGCATCGATGCTCAGCCTCCCCTCGGCGCTTTGCTCGACGGCCTCCGGCATGCCGGCGGCGATCTGCCCAAAGAGCGGTATGTCGACCAGCGGCTGGCGGTTGAGCATCGATGGGACAGCCACCGCCCGCGCCTTGCCCGCCATGCGCCGGATTGCCCCCTTGCGTTCCAGTGCCTTGAGGTGATTGACCGAGGCCGTCTGGCTGGCGAAACGGAAATGCTCCTGGATTTCGCGCGTGCTCGGCATGATGCCGGTGCGGTTGAGTTCCCGTTTGAGAAAATCGAGGATTTCCTGCTGGCGCGCGGTAAGCATGTTCACGCGAACACTGACAAAAAGAGCCGGGGAGGCAAGCCGAAAAAAGACGAAAAGCGAGGCAACGAATCCCTTGACACGCAGAGTACTCTACAGTACAGAGTCCTCTATTATGAATGACCAACCTCTCGTTTCCCCCACCCAGGACGAGGCCCGCGCCTCCCTCGCCGATATCGACCGCGTCGCCGCCCAGGCCCGTGTCGCCATCGCCCAGGGCCCCTCCGCCCCCATCCTCATCCTCTGGGGATGCATCTGGGCCGTGGCAGACATCACCACGCAATTTCATCCGCTGACCATGTCCTGGCTCTGGTCAATCCTCGACCTCATCGGGATTGGAGGCACCTGGTGGTTTGCGGCGCACGGCGTGCGCGTCAAAAGACCGGGCGCCTGGCGCTACGGCGTCTTTTGGGGAGTCATCTTCTTTTACGCGATCCTTTGGCTGAACCTGCTCGTCCCCATGCAATGGCCGCAGACCCAGGCGCAGTGGGTCGACTTTTGGCCCACCTACCGGCGCATCACCGCTTACTTTCACACCATCCCGATGTTCGCCTATGTCATTGGCGGCCTATTTACCGGGCGCTATTTCATCTGGCTTGGCGCCCTGGTGACAGTGCTGATCCTGATCGGTTACTGTTTTGTGACGCACTATTTCTTTCTGTGGCTCGCGATCACCGGCGGCGGTTCGCTGATCTTCTCTGGCGTCTTCATTCGCAAATTCTGGAGATAAGCCATGCCGGAACTCGACAAAGTCATTCACGCGCCCGCGCGGCTGCGCATCATGTCCGCGCTCATGCCACTGGGCGCGTCCGAGCAGCTCGACTTTCGTTCCCTGGGCGAAATGCTGGAATTGACCGACGGCAACCTCGGCGCCCATTTGCAAACGCTCGAGGAAGCCGGCTATATCAAGGTCGAAAAGAGCTTCGTGAACCGCAAACCGCGCACTTTCGTGCGTCCCACCACGCGCGGCCGCGCCCGATTCGAGGATCACGTCGAAGCGCTGAAGAAAATTTGCGGGATGTAAAAGGCCGGCCTTTCGCTCATTGACGCAGATTTGGAGTTCCGCCATTAATCCGCGGCAATGAACGTACTCATCCTCGCCGCCGGGTATGCCACGCGGCTCTATCCACTCACGCTCACCAAGGCCAAGCCCCTGCTCACCGTGGCGGGCAAGCCGATGATCGAATGGGTGTTGGACAACCTGGCGCCCGTCCCGGACATCGATTGCGTTTACGTGGTGACCAACAACAAGTTCGCCGCCGACTTCCAGACATGGGCCGATGGATATGCCGCGCGGCAGCCGAAAGTGCAATTCAAGGTCATCAACGACGGCTCCACGAGCGACGCCGACAAGCTCGGGGCCATCGGCGACATTCAACTCGTCATTTCGCGGGAAAATCTCGCCGCGGATGATCTCATCGTGGTCGCCGGCGACAATCTCTTCAGCGAGCCGCTCGATGGATTCGCCAGGGAGGCGCGCAAGCATCCCGCCGCGCTGGCGACTTACGATGTCGGCGACCTCGAGGAGATCAGGAAGTACAACAATATCGAGACCGACGCGGGCGGCCGGGTCATCGATTTCGAGGAAAAACCGCAAAAGCCAAAAAGCACGATCACCGGCATCGCCCTCTATTATTACTCGAAGGAAGTGGTGTCGATGTTCGCCCAATACATCGCGGAAGGGAACAACCCGGATCAGCCGGGCCGCTTCGTGCAATGGCTCTACAGACTGAAGCCCGTGTACACATATCTCATTCGCGGAACCTGGTACGACATCGGCAGCAAGGAAACGCTCGAGGAAGCGAACAAGATATTCGCGAAGTTTGTGAAGCACTGAGCGGACCGCAAAATTCGAAAACACACAAATCCCACAACACGCGGGAATGAGCTGGCGAACCTTTGATCTACAGGGCTGAAACGAAGCGGAAGAACCGGTGGAGAAGAGTCTCACGCAGAGACGCAAAGGCGCGAAGGAAAGCGAGTTTGAAAGCTGGCGCATTTCCTGCTTTGCGTCTCTGCGCCCTTGCGCGAGCCCCATTTCCGGACGCTTGCAGGTGAGGCACGCGGTTGGCAAAATCCTTCCATGAAAGAAAACGAGAGGGCAGCCCGCTCTTTGCCGCTTGCACCAGTCTGAACGCGGGGTAAGAATATCCTACATGACGACCGTCCTCTCACAAAAAGGCCAGCTTGTATTGCCGGTGCCCGTGCGCCGGCGCCTCCGTTTGTCCCCCGGCGACGACTTCGAGGTTGCCGTCGAGGATGAGGACACGATCACCCTGCGCCGCGTTTCGCGTCCTGCCAACCGCGGACTCGTCGATTTGCTGCTCGCCTGCCCATCGCCATTCGCCATTCCACCGCGTGAAACGGACGATTCGGAGCCGCCGGCATTGTGAGCTTTCTGGTGGACACGAACGTCTTCAGTGAGCCGGTCAAGCCCCGTCCGGACGGTCAAGTCGTCGCCTGGCTGCGCAAGAACGAAGGAGAACTCTACGTCAGCACGATTACCATCGGCGAAATCCGGCGAGGCATCGAGCGTCTGCCGGGCGGGAAGCGCAGAACCCGACTCCGTGCCTGGTTGCAAGACTTGTGCGACTGCATGAAAGGTCGCGTGCTCGGCTTCAATACAAGCACGGCCCACGTCTGGGGCCAACTCAAAGCCAGGTGGGATCGGGCTGGAATCAAGGTTCCGTCACTGGACAGCCAGATTGCCGCCACCGCGCACCGCCATAATCTCATCCTGGTTACACGGAACGCGGCACACTTCGCAAAAACGGGAGTCAAGCTTCTCAATCCCTTCACCGCTGCTTGAGAATATTTCCGCTGATAAGCCCGGCTCGACAACGTAAGGCCGTCACCTTGTCATCAATGGATTGTGACTGCATATCCATCTGAGTATGGACGGAAAAAAGAGGCTCTTCCTTTCGAATTTCGAATTTCGAATTTCAGATTTCGAATTTCCCGCGACAGCGCCCCCCCGCGCTCACCCATGAATGACCAACTGAATATCCTCCGGCAGCCCGGCGGCCACCGTTTCCACGACACTCCCCTTGAGGATGCGCTGGAGCGTCATCCGGTGGGAGGCGCCGATCATCAGAAAATCGATTCCGAGCGTGGCCGAGAGGTCCAGGATGGTATTGGCGGCGTCATCGCTGACCACGAATACCGGCATGACCGTGACGCCCCGCTCCTCGCCGATGCGCAGCACCAGCGACATGATCGCGGCGGCCTCGGGGTCATCCTGCCATTTCATCCGTTTCATCGTCGGGCCGGCGGGGAAGGCGACGGCGATTTCCTTCACATAAAGGACGCACAGGGTCGCCTTGCGCAATTGCGCCTCCTCGAGCGCGTACCGCAGCACCGGCGTCACCCCGCGCGCGGCAACCATGATTTTCTGCCCCTCCTTCAACTCGGCCCGCAACGACGCGATCTTCTCCGGATCGACCAGGTTCGCCACCTCGCGCGTGACGGTGACGGTCGTCAGGCCCTGGCGTTTCTGCGCATACGCGCGCAGCCCCAGCCCGCCCGCCATCACGCACACGACAAAGAAAAGGGCGTCGTGTTTCGTATGAGCCAGCGTAATCTCGACCGCGGAAAGGATGAAAAAAGTGATGCCGAACAGGACGCGGTCGTACCATGTGAAATCGAGCGCGCGATTGAACGTGCACGAGCCGAGGTTGACGGCGATGGCGCCCACGACGCCGATGGCGTAAAGCCCCGCGAGCGCCTCGAAATCTGACGCCGTGACCAGCACGGCGATGGGAAGGCCGACCGACACCAGCAGCGGGATGAGCGGGACGCCGTGGCTGTTCAGGCGCTTGAACTGGATGGGCATCTCCCCGTCCCGCGCCATCATGTACATCAGGCCGATCATCGCGACGATGGCCGTATTGGCGGCGCTGATCAGCAGCAGGAAGAAGACGATCCCGACGATCCAGCCGAACGCCAGGCCGAAGGTTTTTCCAAGGGTCGCCCAGCCGAATTGTTCGCCCACGAACCGGAGCATGTCATCCTTGTGATCGCGCAGCAGCGATGCGATCTCGGCGTGATCCGAGATGTGCAGCGTCTTGGGAAGGATCGCGGGCAGCGAGAGCATGGCCCAGCCCAGCAGCGCCGTGCCGAACACGACCTCGATGGCGACGGGGATGATCGCCTTGGTTGATTCGCGCCCGACCTTCGGATGCGCCGGAGTCGAGCCGGGATCCAGCTTCAATACCCCGGTCAGATTGGCGATGGCCTCGACGCCGCTCAGCGCTAGGATGACGCCCACGAACTGGACCCAGAGCGCCCCCAGGTTTTCATGGCGCGGCTCGAGATAGCGCGTGGTCAAATGCGGCGCGCTGATGGCAATGAGAACCAGCACCACAACCACCGTGGGCACGGAGAGCGCGACGGCAAACGTGCCGCTATGCTTCGGGCCGAACCAGTTGATCCAGCCCATCAGCACCAGGACCGCGATGGTCGCATAGGGCACGGCGTAGGGATGGCTCGCCAGCCAGGCGATGTGGAAATAGCTGAGCGCCGACCACCCGCTGAGCGCCGCGGTGACGGTCAGGTCGGCAATGAGCAGCAGCGCTCCCACCACCGCCAGCAGGCGCCCTTGCGCGCGCGCGGCCGAATACACGCCCCCGCCATCGGGAAAGTAGCGGCAGACCACGGCATAATTGACGCCGACCAGGCCGGTGAGCGCACAGACCGCGAGGATGATCGGCAGGCTGGAAAAGCCGGCCGCGAGAAACGCGAGGCCGGTGACATAGGCCTTGCTCGTGCCCCAATCGCCATAAAGCAGGCTGGCGGCCCGCGCCCAGCCGACGTTCCGGGGCCTGTGTTCGGATAGACTCAGTTCCACATGTTATGCCACAGCAATCGCATCGCCGCGTCATAGCCGAGCCGGCGCCGAAGGTCAATGCCAGGGATAGGGCGAAAGCCTATTATATATAGGCGATGGTACTATATCCCCTGGGGAACCCCACGGGAAAACTCGAAATTCGAAATTCGAAATTCGAAAGATCGGGCGCGCGGCGTGCGCAGAGGGAGAGAGCGAGTTTTCCGCTCAAAAGCGCGCCACAGGCGCGCCAAACCCTTCGAATTTCGAATTTCAGATTTCGAATTCCACGCACATTTTTCAAAAGGCATCAACGGAAGTAATGCGAAATGAGCATCTTACGAAGAGCTCAGAGGCTCAAGAAAGGAGCAATGGAGAGCGAGTTTTTGGAATCCCGAGTGGGAGGGGGCGAAGCTGCCGCGCGAGATGCACCGGTTCCTGCTGGCGACCTTCAAGAAGGCTTCGGAGGAGTTTGCGGAAGGCAAGATCGTGGCGATGGACGGCGGTGAAGCGGAGGCTGGCGATTTCGAGATGGCCGTAGCGGAAGGGGGCATGGATGCCCAGGCCAGCACCGTCGCCGGCGCGGCAAGTGCGGATTTCACGATGCCTGCGCCAACGACCGCGGCACCGGCTGGGAACGCGCGGGTGGCGCGACCGGACAAGGATTTTGCCGGATGGGTGTCCTGAGGTTCAGAGGATTTTTCGGTCCTCTTCCTTAAGGAGGCGCAGGCCTTTTCAACGAAATGCGACTTTTTCGCTGCCTCTTGCTCCGAAGTTTGAAAACCAGCCACTCAAAGCCGTTTTCAATATCGGGGTTCTCTAAGATGAGGTTTGAGGTTTGGGTGTTGTCGCCCCCCGAGCTACCGCCAGTCATTGCCTCCGTATCTGGCGGCTCCTCGGGTCCCGTTAGCTTATAACGGTCGCTGCCTGCGCTATGTCGTGTATTGTCCACGATAATGGCGCACGGCGAAAAGGCGGGGGGTTAATTCTAAAAATTAAATCTCATTGAGATAATCCCTTGAGGGCCACAGCGAATCAATCCGCTGTCGTGCCAGGGCGAACCATTTCCTGCGCTTGCCTGCCTGCATTTTAGCTACCTTCGCGGGCAGTAGAGGCTTGGGAATGAAAAAATGCTCCCGCCATGATTGGAAAATTTCCAGATCGGCTTCGCCATGTTCGGACGAAGTCCGCGCCTCAACGCCTGGTGCCATACTGCCATCAAGCCACGCCTCCACGGTTCCATAATCAAATTCTTCCACCGCCACAAACCGCCCCTCCTCGTCACAAGCGCCGCTTACCTCCCGTCCGCGTTTTGCTTTCGACATCCGCGACAACCCACGCGTTGCGGCTCCCGCGTAAGAATCCCTCTCACGTTTGCGCCGCATGCTGTCCGCGAACTTGAATATGCCTTTCAGTTTGACACCTTTCTCATCGAGTCTTTTAGCGAGGGCTACGCCTTCCGGTGTTAACTCGACGCCCAACAACCTGAATGATTCTTGAAAACTCAAATTTTCATCCCAAATTCGTGGCAACATGGAAATTTTCTTCCGATGCTTTAGCCAATGGGAGATATAGGCATCGAACACCTCGAGTTGCTTTTTCCATTCCCGCTTTCTCGGGGGTTGTTCGTTCCGTTCCAGCCCGACACGCTGCCGTAAATCCTTAATTCTTTCCCATTCTGATTCCAGTGCCCGGCTGGCCGTAGCCCATGGCAACCGAGTATCGGCCACAAAATCCACCCGCGGATGTGCCTCCAGAAACCGTTTCATTCTCGATAACGCTTCATCGCGCTCGGCCTCCTTTATTTTCCGTTCATCTTCGACCGTCCGTTTGTTTTTCTTTGCGCAATATTCAAGGCTCTTCAAGCTGCTGGCTTCCTGTTCCTTGATTTCAAGATTAACATGTAGCGAAGCGAACTCCGTTCCTACGTCATGACGGGTCGGGTGATGATGGTCTTTATGAAAGGCAGAATTCGAGTAGTAATCGTCCCTCGGGTCCTTCCACAATTTGTCGGAATACTTTTCGCCGTCGTGATAGTCCCGCCAAGCGCACCTGTGAGGCCCGGCAAAATTCCAGAAGGCAACAGGTTCCGCAGCCGATGCCTTTGCTCTAATCGTTTGCCATTGTGGAGTCTGAAAAAAATCTGGCTTGCTCTTCAGTACTTCGCGTAACGCCTCGGTACTGCTCTCCATGCCCGCCGCTATTGGCGTCGGTAGAAGACAACTGGCCTCAAATTCCAGCCTTTGGTGGAACAGTTTGTGGCGTGTTCTGGATTTCGGGTTCTGGCTGTAACACATTTCATTCCAACAAATACCGCCAACAGCCATGCAGTAGTCAAAGTTCCGCCGCAGGTGTTGCCAAAAATAATCGAATTCCGCCCGCTCTTCCTCAGAGGGCTGATGCGTTGCTTGTTCTTTGTTCATCGTCTGACCGCCTGATCGATCAACCGGGTAGACGTCATAACCTGCCCGGGGATACGGCTAAAATCACCCAATGAGAATGACGATGCAAATCCCGACTGCGACGTCAGTCTGCGACCTTGCACGGTGCAGAAAATGGCTTGTAGGCCCGGTGGTTATGTGATGCGGACAGGTCATAGTCCAATGATCGAGATCGAACAGAAGTGGATCGAGCGGTTTTACTTCGACCCGGTGATGGCGGCGCACGTCATCATGGGGGCGAGGCTCGACACGTTCCAGAAGGCGCGGCTCCGGTTCTTTTGGTTCACGCCCGAGACGATTGATTCGAGCGGCGTCGGCACCGGCAAGACTATCGTGGATTTCGTGTACCTGAATCTGCGGTGCATCCTGATCCCGAACCACATGGAGGCGATTTATTTCCCGAACTTCCAGGTTGGAAAGGATGCGTTCTGGAACAAGTATTTTCCGGCCTTCGAGGAGCAGAGTCCGATTTTCCGGGCGCAACTCGCGCAGGCGAATAAAAGGGAGGAGGAGAAGGCGAACCAGCGGAACCCGGGCGCGTGGATTTCGATCGTCGCAGGTCGTTGGAATATGAACCGGCGGCATACCAAAGCCGTCAAACACCGAATTTCGAATTTAAAACGCCTCGATCCTCCACTGCCACAACCACCGGCCCCCTCCGCGCCCACGTCCTCTAAGCATACACCAGCATATCTATGTCTTCCGGCAGCGTGTCGGAGACGCGGCGGATGATGTTGCCGCGCAGCATGTTCACCAGCGCGTTGCGCTGCGGCGCGCCGAGGATCAGGCGCGAGGCGCCGACCGTAGCGGCAATATCCACGATGGTGTCGGCAGGCGATTCGCTGATGGCGTAACAAGGCAGGATGGTGTGGCCGTCGGCATGGTCGGCTGCGTATTCGAAAATCTTGAACGCCTCCTCGTCCTCGGTCCATTTGCGGCGCCGGTCCTCGCGCGTGACGACGGGCTGCTCCCGGATGAAGAGCAGGTAGAGCGGGCGGTCGGTTTCCCGGGCTTCCTCGATCGCGAAATCGAGCGTGCGTCCGATGCCCCGGATGGCCACCAGCAGCGGCAGGCCGGTGGCCTGATGGGTGCCGAATTGGATCGTCCTGCGCGCCGTCTCCTGCGCGGCGAGGGCCGCGGTCGAGAGCGCGTCGGCCACCTCCCTTTTCTGGCGGCGCTCGGTGACGAGGCCGCGGGCGATGAGGCCGATGGTAAGGACGATGGCCGCGAACCGGAGCGCGTTCGGCTTGTCGATGAGCAGCGATACCTCGATGAGCGCCATGACAAGGAACGTGCAGAACATCAGCATGCGCTCACCGCGCTTGAGGTCGAGATGCTTGTCCGTGGCGCTCGACCCGAGATTGGTCGCGATGGCGCCCACCACTCCCACGGCGTAAAGATCGGCGAGACCGGACATGTCGTGAACACACACCACCAGGATGGCCGGGATCACCGTGGCCACGGCCATGCCCCAATTTGGGACGCCGAAGCGGTTGAGCTTCTGGAAACCGTAGGGCAGCTCCTTGTCCCGAGACATAAGGAAAGAGATCGCGATCAGATCGACAATGGCCGTATTGACCGCCGAAAGCAGCAGCAGGCCAAACACGATTGAGACGATCCAGCCGCCGATCTGGCCGGCGACAGCGCTGTGCGTCACGCCGGTGACGAAAATCTGCCCCATGTAACAGAGCATGTAATCGCGCACGCCATTGGCTCCGGGAGCATTCACGTCGGCATTGCCCGCCGGGCCGACAATGGTCATCCCATGAAGCGCCTGCATTGCCAGGCCCAGGAGGGCGGTGAAGCCGCAGACCTCGATCATCACAACGATGATCGCCTTGGTCGAAGTCTTCGTGACCCGCGGATGCTCGTCGGTGCTGCCCGGATCGAGCTTCATCACGCCGGTTGCGTTGGCGATGGCCTCTACGCCCGAGAGCGCCAGGATCACACCGACGAACGACATCCAGTTGCCAATAACTCCACCCTGGAGGTGATGCGTGGAGGCCACGTGCACAGCTTCGCCGAGGTGAGGGAGGCAAAAGGCGCCCAGCAGAACGACCACCATGGCCGTGGGCACAGAGATAAGGAAGGCGAGGCCGCCCGTGTGCTTGGGGCCGAAGTAGTTCATCGCGCCGATGACAGCGATTGCCAAAGCGGCCAGGATGGCCAGCCCGTTGTCCGAAAGAGCCGGAAAATGGGGAAGGCGCTGGAGGTATTCAAACGCCGAAAGCGCCGAGATTGCCGCCGTGACGATGTAATCGGCGATCAGGAGGAAGGCCCCGACGATCGAGATAATCTCAGAACGATGGCGCACGCTGGCGTAGACGCCGCCGCCATCGGGGTAATGGCGGCAAATGACCATGTAATTGATCCCGACCAATGCCGTCAGGATGCACATTGGCAGGATCAGCCAGAAGGAGGCGTAGCCGGCGGTCGCGAACGCGAGGCCGACAACGTAGGCCTTGCTCGTGCCCCAGTCGCCATAGAGGATGGCCGCCGCGGCTTTCCAATCGACATTGCGCGGCCGCTTGCCGCCGGCGGCTAACATGGCCGGCGCCTCCGCGAACAATGGACTGATACGGTGCTGGTGCTTTGGAAGAACTTCATTTTCGGCTTTTCAACCCTCCCGTTTTTCACGCGGGAAGGCAGTCCCCCGGCAAGAGAAGGGGGCAGCCGCGCAACGATTTGCACAGACTGTCCCTTGCCTTTAATGCGAGCCTGCGAGGTTAGCTGTCGGGCTCGGGCCATTAAACGCCCTGGGACGCTTGCGCGTCTTTGCCCCAAGCCGGCTGGGCGCGTTTCATGGTGGAAACGGCCACGCCGGCGAGTTGGTTCCCCCGCTGGCCTGCTTTCGCGGGCCATTCGGCAGACAAAGAACTGGCGGGGGGAGATAACAGAGGCAAAGGCGTGCGTCAAGGGCGGGAAATGGCACGAAATAGCCCGCATTTTGCCCCATTTTACGTGCAAAAAATGCCATTTTTTGGACTATTATCCCCCACATTTGCCTCCCGATGATACCCAAGCTGCGCGAATCGCGTTTCTTTTTGGCTGCGCCGAGCCGGGGCGCGACGGGGTGGGGGATTACACGGCGCTGCTGGCCGCGGAATGCGAGCGGCGCGGCTGCGTGACGCTGCGCGTGGCGCTCGATGACGGGTATGTGGCGGGCGCGCAGGAGAGCGACGGGTTGCTGCGGCTGGGGCGGGGTGTGGGCGTGGAGGGGGCGAGGGAGGCGGTTGAGCGGTTTGGGGCGGGGGTGGTCAGTGTGCAATGGGTTCCGTATTCCTTTCATCCCAAGGGACTTCCGCGTGGGATCGACAGGGCGCTGGCGCGAATCGCCGGCGGGCGCGCGGCCCATGTGATGTGCCACGAGACGTGGATCGGCGCGGAAACGGGGGCTGACGTGAAATCGCGGGTGATCGGCGCGGCGCAGAGGAAAATCCTTCGACGGGTGGCGCTTGCGCTGCGCCCGGCATGCGTGCACACGAGCAATCCGGCATATGCGGGGCTGCTGCGGAAGGCGGGGATTGCGGCGGAGGTGCTGCCGCTTTTCGGCTCAATTCCGGTCGCGGGCGTTACCGCGGGCGGCGAGGAGGGAGTGGCGCGGTTTGGGATGTTTGGGACGCTGCACCCGGCGTGGCCGGCGGAGCCGCTGCTGGGGCGGCTGCGGGAATTGGGGAAGCGGATCGTAATCGAGCACATCGGGCGCATTGGCCCGGGGGAGGCGGTATGGCGTGAGATGGAGCGGCGGTATGGGGCCGAGTACACTTTCCGGCTGCATGGCGAACAGCCGGCGGCGCGCGTGTCGCAATTCCTGATGGCAATGGATTTCGGAATCGCAACGACCCCGCTGGCGCTGCTGGGCAAAAGCGCGACGGCCACGGCGATGTTCGAGCATGGCCTGCCGGTCATCGTGAACCGGGATGACGTGCGATACCCGGGAATCGATGCCGGGCCGGCGCCGGATGGAGCAATATTGATGGATGAGGGGTTCATTGGCGCGTTGCGGACGGCGCGCAGGCGCGAGCCGCGATCGAGGCTGCCCGAGGTGGCGTCGCAGTTTCTCGAAAGCCTGTCGGGGAGGCGGGCCGGGATGCCGTGAAAATCCTGTTTTCGTCGCATTTTTTCCCGCCGGGCGTCGGGGGAATCGAGGAGGTGAGCGGCATTCTGGCGAATGAATTCGCGAAGCGCGGGCACGAGGTCATCGTCGTCACGCAGACCCTGGAGGAAGAGGAATTCCCGTTTGAAGTAGTGCGGACGCCGCATGCGGGCCAACTGTGGCGGCTGACGCGGTGGTGCGACGTGGTGTTTCACAACAACATCAGCCTGCGAACGGCGTGGCCGCTTGCGTGCATCCGGCGGCCATGGATCGTGGCGCACCAGACCTGGATTGCGCGAACGGACGGCAGCCGCGCCACGGTGGACCGGCTGAAGCTGTGGGCGATCCGCCACGCGCGCAATGTCGCGGTGAGCGAGGCCGTTGCCAACGGGCTCGGCGTCGAGGTGCGGGTGATCCCGAATCCCTATCGCGACGAGGTTTTCCGCAGGACGAACATGGGGGCGCGCGCGGGGGATGTGATTTTTGTCGGGCGGCTCGTCTCCGACAAGGGGGTGGACGTGCTGCTGGGCGCGCTGACCATCCTCAAGGAGCGCGGCGCGCAGCCGCGGACGATGATTGTGGGCGATGGGCCGGAGCGCGCGGCGCTCGAGGCGCACGCGCGGCGGTTGGGGGTCGAGGCGGAATTTACGGGCGTGAAGCGCGGCGATGAACTGGCGGCGTTGCTGAACGGGCACCGGCTGCTGGCCGTGCCGTCGCGGTGGCGGGAGCCGTTTGGGATTGTGGCGCTCGAAGCGATGGGGTGCGGGTGTGTGCCGGTGGTGGCGAGCACGGGCGGGTTGCCCGAGGCGGTGGGCGACGCGGGCGTCACTTTTGAAAGGGGGGATGCGCGGGCGCTGGCGGATAGCATCGAGGGATTGCTGCGGGATGACGCTTTGCTCGAGGGGCTGCGGCAGCGGGCGCCGGCGCATCTCGAGCGGCATCGCGCGGCGGTAATCGCGGAGCGTTACCTGGAAGTGATCGAGGAGGCGGCGCGATGATCGCCGTGAGCCATCCGACGGGAAACGCCTTCGTGCGCGCGCTGCTCGAGGGACTCGAGCGCGAAGGGCGGCTCGAGCGATTTTTCACGACCGTGGCGGATGGAAAGCGGCGCGCTTACCCGGTTCCGCGCGAGCGTATTATCACGATGCCGGTGCGGGAATTGACCCGGCTGGCGCTGCAACGTCTTGGTACGCCGCTGACGCGCCATGAAACTGGCTGGGCATCGGTTGACGCCGTTTACCGGGCCCTGGACCTGCGCGTGGCCGAATGGGTGAGGGGCGAGGGGCGGCGAGTGGGATGGATCCATTGCTACGAGGATGGGGCGCTCGAGACATTTCGCGCGGCGCGGGACGTGGGAGTGCGCCGGTCCTATGAATTGCCGATTGCCTATTGGGAGACGGTGCGGCGGTTGTTGCGCGAGGAGGCGGCGCGCCTGCCGGAGTGGGAGCCGACGCTGGGCGCGACGCGCGACTCGGATGAAAAGATCGAGCGCAAAACGAAGGAACTCGAGCTGGCGGAGCGGGTGATCTGCCCGAGCCGATTCGTATTCGATTCGCTGCCCGAGGCGGCGCGGCAGCGGTGCACGGTGACGCCGTTCGGTTCGCCGCCCGCGGGCGGGGCCGCGCGGATTGCCCGCCGAGGAAAACTGCGCGTGCTCTTCGCCGGGGCGATGACGCAGCGGAAAGGTTTGGCGGATTTGTTCGCCGCGATGAAACTGTTGCGGCGCGCCGACATTGAACTTGTCGTCATGGGCGCGCCAATTGCGCCGATGGAATTTTACCGAAAACAGTTTCCCGGCTTCATCCACGCGGCGCCGAGGGCGCACGGGGCGGTGCTCGGGTTGATGGAGTCATGCGACGTGCTGGCGCTGCCGTCGATCGTCGAAGGCCGCGCGCTGGTGCAGCAGGAGGCGATGAGCCGCGGGTTGCCGCTGGTGGTGACGCGCAACGCGGGCGGCGAGGACCTGGTCGAGGAGGGGAAGACCGGATACCTCGTGCCGATCCGTGCGCCGGAGGAAATCGCGGAGCGTCTCGAGCGGCTTGCAGGCGACCGGGAATTGCTCGCATCGATGGCCGAAGCGGCGCGGCGGGCGGCGATGAAATACACGTGGGAAGATTATGCGGCGAAGATCGGCGCCGCGTTGCAGCCATGAAGACGGACAGTCCATGGATGCGCCGCCTGGTGTACATTTACTTTTTTCTGCTCATCTTCGAGGGGGCGCTGCGGAAATGGGTTTTTCCGTCGCTTTCGGCGCCGCTGCTGGTGATTCGCGATCCCGTTTTGCTGGCGATCTATTACATCGCCCTCCAGCGTGGCGTCTGGCCGTGGAATGGCTGGATGACGGCGACGGCGGCCCTGGGCGCGGCGAGCGTGATGGCATCGCTGGCGGTTGGCTGTCCGCTGGAGATCACGCTGTTCGGGTTTCGCGCCGACTTTTGGCAAATCCCGCTCATTTTCCTGATGCCCTCGATCCTCGACGGGGAGGAGGTGAGAAAAATCGGGCGCTGGATGCTTTTGCTGATGCCGCCCATGACGGTGCTGGCGCTGCTGCAATTCCGCGCCGGGCCATCGCATTGGCTCAACGCGACGACGGGCGGCTACGTGAGTCCGCAATCGACGCAATTGTACGCGGCGGCGGGCCGGGTGCGTCCATCGGGGACATTTTCGTTCGTCACGGGAATGGTGTCGTTCCTGGCGCTCGGGAGCGCGTTCGTGTTCGAGGGATTTCTCGAAGGGGCGGCGCGGATGCGGGTGTGGGTCGCGATGGCGGCGATGGTGCTGGCGCTGGGCGTTTCGGGCAGCCGGTCGGCGATCCTGTTCGTGGCCATCGTCGCGGCGGCGGCGGCGTTGATGTGCGTGGAAAACCCGGGCCGGTTGCGGCGGATCGTGATGCCGTCGGCCGCGGCCGTGCTGGCCTACGCGGTGCTGCATGCGCTGGCCGATTTTCGCGAAGGATTGGACGTAAACAGGGGCCGCTTCGACAGCGCGGGCGGATTGAGGCAGGGAATCGTCTACCGCTGGTTCGGCGATTTCGTTTCGGCGTGGGATTGCGAGAAATCGGCCGAGTGGCTCGGAGCCGGGCTGGGCCTCGGGACGAGCGTCGGCGCGGGGTTCGCGACCGGGACGCGGCAGTTTTTGCTGGCGGAAGGGGAATGGGCGCGAGTCATCCTCGAGAGCGGGCCGGTGCTGGGCGCGGCCTATATTATATTGCGCCTGTCGATTGCGTTTCATTTGCTGTCGCGCGCGGTGCGGGCATTGCGCGAGCGGGGCGACGCGCTGCCTGGGCTGTTGCTGGCCGCGGGCATCGTTGATTTGACGACCGGCCAATGGGGCCAGGCGACGATCAGCGGGTTCGCGGTTTTCACCGCCGGGCTCTGCCTGGCGAGCAGCGCGGAGCCGGCGCATAGGGAAGTGATCGCAGCCGAACCGGAGGCGCCGCGACGAATGCGTGGACGCGGGGCCTACGCGGCGGCGATCAAGGGCTCGCGGCCATGAAGGCGCTGCTGGTGGGCAATTACCAGGGAGACCGGCAATGGAGCATGGAGCGGTTTTGCGCGATGCTCGAGCGCGGGCTGCGGGACGAGGGAATCGAGGTGGAAGTGGTGAGGCCGGCGGTGAAGCTGGGGCGGCTGTGCGGCGCGGGCCGCGTAAACAAATGGCTCGGGTACGCGGATAAGTTTGTGTTTTTCCGGGCGGCGCTGCGGCGGGCGGCGGGGAAGGATTGCGTGGTGCACGTCGTGGATCAGGGAAATGGGATTTACGCCGGCTGGCTTTCCGGGCGGTGCGTGGTGACATGCCATGATCTGCTGGCGATCCGCGCCGCGCGCGGAGAGTTCGCGGAGCAGCGCGTGGGCTGGAGTGGAAGAGTGCTTCAATCAATGATCCTTCGCGGGCTGCGGCGCGTGAAGGGGCTCGTTTCGGTCTCGCGGGCCACGCGCGGCGACGTTGCGCATTTGATTGGCGAAAGCGAGGTGATCGCCAATGGCATCGAGGAATTCTGGGCGCCGATGAACGCGGCGGAGGCGTGGAGGGAGATCGAGCGCGCCGGGGTTGCTTCGTTGGCGCGGCAGGCCGGCTTCGTGCTGCATGTGGGGGGGAATCAATGGTACAAGAATCGAGCCGGAGTGGTGAGCGCGTTCATCGAATTGAGAAAGGGCGGTGATTCGCCGCGGCTGTTGATGGCGGGACCGGAGCTTGATTCGACGCTGCGGGCGCAGTTGAAGGAAGCGGGGCTCGATCAGGAAGTGACGGTGTTGAGCGATGTTTCCGACGAGACGTTGCGGGCGCTTTATTCCGCGGCGCGGGTTTTCCTCTTTCCCTCGATTGAGGAAGGCTTCGGCTGGCCGATCCTCGAGGCGCAGGCGTGCGGCTGCCCCGTCGTCACCACGCGAAAGGAACCGATGCGGGAAACGGGAGGCGACGCGGCGATCTGCCCCGCCGATGAAAATTGGACCGGCGCGATTGCCGAGGTGCTCGGGATGGATGAATCGCGCCGGGCCGCGCTGGTTGCGGCTGGCATTGGGAATGCCGGGCGTTATACAGTGAAGAAGATGGCGCGGCAGTACATCGAGTTTTACCAGCGCCACCTTTCGTCATGACCAACGGCGACAAACCGCGCTCGATTCTGCATTTAATCGACTCGCTGGACGCGGCGGCGGGAGGGCCGGTCGAGTTCGTAAAGGCGGTATCGCGCGAGCACGCGGCGATGGGGCATCGCGTTTGCGTGGCGCTGCTGACGTGGCCGGACGGGCCGGCGCCGGAGGGGATCGAGATCCTGGTGGCGGGGCAGAAGCAAAAATTTGGCGGGTACGGATTTCGCGCGGGGTTGGTGGCATGGCTGCGCGAGGAGGGGCGGCGGCACGACGCGATATTCATCCACGGCCTCTGGCAATACCACGGCGCGGCGGCATCGCTGGCGCTCACGTCGCGCGACACGCCGTATTACGTGTTTCCGCATGGGATGCTCGACCCGTGGTTTGCGCGGGATCGCGCGCGGCATTTGAAGAAGAGGCTTTACTGGAAGGCGATTGAGAGGCGGGTGCTGAGGAGGGCGCGCGCGGTGCTCTTCACGAGCGAGCCGGAGATGGCGCGTGCGCCGCGGAGTTTCGGCGCGCCGTGGAGGTCGCAGGAGTTGGTGGAGCTTGGAATCGCCGAGCCGCCGGCGGAGATCGAGGCGCAGCGCGAGGCGTTTCTCGGGCGGTTTCCGGAATTGCGCGGACGGCGGATCGCATTGTTCCTGGGGCGGTTGGACCGGAAAAAGGGATGCAACCTGCTCGCGCGGGCGTTTGCGTTGACCAAAATGGAGGGATGGGAGCTCGTGATGGCGGGGCCGTGCGCGGATGCCGCCTATCGCGCGGAGATCGAACGGGCCGGCGCGCGAGTTCATTTTACGGGGATGATCGAGGGGGCGGTGAAATGGGGTGCGCTCCGGTGCGCGGAGATTTTCGTGCTGCCGTCGCACCAGGAGAATTTCGCAATCGCGGCGGTCGAGGCGCTGGCGTGCGGCGTGCCGGCGCTGGTTTCGACGGCGGTCGACATTCATGCGAAGATCACCGGCGCGGGCGCGGGTTTCGCGGAGCGGGACGATATCGAGGGGACGCGGCTGCTGCTCGAGCGCTGGCTGAGGCTCCCGCCGGCGCAACGCGAGCAGATGAAACGGGCCGCGAGCCAATGTTTCTCCGCGAATTTCCAAATCCGGCAAACCGCCGAGCGGATGCTTTCGCTGCTGGAAAGCCCGGATGAGTTATGAAATAACAGCGGGAACCATCCCTCCATGAGCCAGGAAGTTGAATTCATAGTAAAATGCCCGAGCTGCGGCGCGGAATGGATGCTGGACAAGGAAGAGCGGCAGAAAGCGGAGTTTACCTGCAGGGCCTGCTGGGCGGCGTTCGACGTGAAAGGAGCGAGGCTCGCAGAGGGCGTTTCGAATCCCGCGCGGCTGTCGGATATCGTAAGCGTCGTCATACGGCTCATGGCGGTTTCGGCCGGCTACCAGGGATCGACTTATCTTCTTTACGCGTTATCACTGGGGGTGGAGCGATCGCAAGGCGTGACGATGGAGATTACCTATTTTGCCATTTATGCAGTTTGCACCGCCGTACTTTGGTTTCTGGCGCCACCCATTGCCAGGTGGGTTTCGCGCGGAAACGATTTGAGCGTCGAAATCGGCGCAATTTCAGTCACCGATCTCTACACGTTCGCATTTTTTCTTGTAGGGATTTATTGGGCGGTCGAATCGATTGGACCCGCGCTCACCACGCTCTTCTACTATTTTAGAGAAAACTCGGACGTAACAGTGTTTGGTTCACCGAACCCAATGAATGGGTCTTATATATTCAGGGATCTGTTGCGATTGATTCTGGGGTTGGGGCTTTTATTCAAGGGCCGAAGAATTGCGACGTGGCTGGTAAGACGGCAGGAAGGAGAGTCAGCCGGATGAAAACGGATTCGAATGCCCTCCGCCGAACCTGATTTCAGAAGCTCGCCTTTCCCGGCCGGCCAGCAATTGGCGCGGCTGGGCTGGCAGTTGTTTTGCGCTGTGTTCATGCGGCTGAGCCCGCGTCCGCTGCACGGCTGGCGGGCGTTTTGTTTGCGGCTGTGGGGGGCGCGCATCGGGCCGGGATGCCGGATTTATCCGGGAGCAATCATTTGGGCGCCGTGGAACCTGGAATGCGCGGCGGAAGCGTGCGTGGCGGATGGCGCGGAGCTGTACAATCCCGCGCCGATCAAGCTGGGCGAGCGCGCGGTGGTCTCGCAGGGCGCGTACCTTTGCACCGCTTCGCACGATTACAGGAAGAAGGCGTTTCCCCTGGTGGCAAAGCCGATCACCGTGGGCGCCGATGCGTGGATCGGAGCGCGCGCGATCGTGCTGCCGGGGTGCGACATCGGCGAGGGATCGGTTGTTGGCGCGGGCAGCGTGGTCACACGTCCCACGCCGGCCTGGAGCGTCAGCGCGGGGAACCCGTGCCGGGTTGTGGTGGAAAGGTATGAGCGCGAATGAAAGTGCGGGTGAGCGTGATTGTGCCGGTGAAGAATGAGGCGCGAAACCTCGATGCTGCCTCGGGTCGGTTGCGTGGGCGGACGAGATATTCGTGGTGGATTCGGACAGCACGGATGGAACGGGAAAAATCGCCGAGTCGCGCGGGGCGCGCGTGGCGCAGTTCGATTATAAAGGTGGCTGGCCGAAGAAAAAGAACTGGGCGCTGGAGAATTTGCCGCTGGGGAACGAGTGGGTATTCTTTCTGGACGCCGACGAAACGCTGCCGGCGGAAGCGGAGGGGGAGTTTCGCGAAATTGTAGAGAGGACCGGCGGCCACAACGGTTATTGGATCAACCGCCGGTTCCAATTCATGGGCAAATGGATGCGGCACGCCTATTACCCGAACTGGAACCTGCGGCTGTTCCGGCGCGGCAAGGGGCGATTCGAAAAAATCAGCGAGGCGGAAACGCACAGCGGCGACGTGGAGATTCACGAGCACGTGATCATCGAAGGGACGGCGGGGCGGCTGCGCTGCGAGATGGATCATTACGCGTTTCCATCGGTCGAAGTTTTCGTCGAGAAGCACAATCGCTATTCGAATTGGGAGGCGCGCGTCGCGCGCGAGGCGCTGCTGGATGGAAGCGCGAAGGCAATCGGCGATGCGAATGTCGCGCGGCGGCGCAGCCTGAAGCAATGGTCGCACCGGCTGCCGTTTCGCCCGTTGCTGCGATTTCTGTATGTTTATATCTGGCAGCGCGGATTCCTCGATGGGCGTGAGGGTTATTATTTTGCGCGGCTGCACGCGTATTACGAATTCCTGTGCGTGGCGAAAGGTTATGAACTTCGCAAAGAGGAAGAAAGGCGGCCCGGGTAAATGCGAGTGCTGGTCTGGGGCATCAATTATTACCCGGAGAGGGTGGGAATCGCGCCTTACAACAAGGCGTTGTGCGAACACCTGGCGCGCGAAGGGCACGAGGTCGAGATGGTCACGACGTTTGCCTATTACCCGATGTGGCGCAAAGATGCCGCGGACCGGGGGCGGATTTTTCGGAGCGAGACCATTGGCGGGGTGCGGGTGCGGCGCTGCTGGCATTTTGTGCCGCGGGCGCCGTCGGGGTTGGGACGCATCGTGCACGAGGGTTCGTTCGTCGGGACGTTGACGGCGCGTGCGCTTTTGCTGAAGCGGGCGGATGTGATCGTTGTGGTGTCGCCGCCGTTGTTGCTCGGGGCGGCGGCGTGGTTGGTGGGGCGGATCAAGCGGACGCCGCACGTGCTGCACATCCAGGATTTGCAGCCGGACGCGGCGGTGGGCCTGGGAATGGTGGACCGGCCATGGTTCATCGCGTTGCTGCGGCGGCTCGAGCGGTTCAATTACCGGAAGGCGGCGCGGGTGTCGGTCATCAGCGAGGGGATGTTGCTGACGTTGAAGGAACGCGGAGTCGAGCGGCTGGAATATTTTCCCAATTGGGTCGTGAGCAATGGCGGGGAGGCGGAGCGGGGCGGGTTTCGCGCGGAGCGGGGAATCGGGCCGGGGGAATTCGTGATGGTTTATTCGGGCAATATCGGTATGAAACAGGGGCTGGACCTGGTTGTGGCCGCGGCGGCGCGTGTGAAGGAGGTGCGGCTGATCATTTGCGGCGATGGCGCGGCGCGGCATGGCGTCGAGCAGGCCATCGCCGCCAGCGGCGCGGGGAACATTACGATGCTGCCGCTGCAAACGCCGGAAAATTACGGGCGGATGCTCGCGGACGCCGATGCGTGCGTCATTAGTCAGCGGGCGGGAAATGGCGCGGCGTTTTTTCCGAGCAAGCTGCTGAGCTGCGCGGCGTTCGGCAAACCGGTGCTGGCAATCGCGGACGGCGATAGCGAGCTGGCGCGCGTGGTGAGGGAAGAGGGATTGGGCGTTTGGGTGGCGGCGGAGGATGTGGAGCGAGTTGCGGAGGCGATGCGGGGATTGCCGGCGAGCGGGGCGAAGCTGGCGGAATGGGGGGAGAACGGACGGAGATTTGCGGCGCGATTTGAGGAGGGGAGAGTGTTGGGGGAGTTTGAGAAAGTTTTGGAGCGGGTGGTAGGGGAGGGGAAAGGAAAGGGATTTTAGGGCATGCTATGAAATCTGTAGCCTCTGTCGTCCCTTGCGGGACTTATCTGCGTTGCGCGTGAACCCAGGGGCTGAAGCCCCTGGCTATTGTCTGCCGTCCCCTTCGGGGACTCTTGAAGCGGCTACAGTCTTTTTGAATTTGCTGTAAATCCGAAATTCGAAATTCGAAGGATTTGGCGCGGGAAGGCGCGCGCGGGCTGAAAAGGGAAATTCCGAAATTCGGGGTAAGTATTTGGATTGAAATTAATTGCTCCAAAAAAACGGTAGGGTTGCGTTTTGGTCTTTGATCGCGAGGTTTTTCGATGGTCGCCTGCTCTGATTTTCTTTGCGCCTTTGCGTCTTTGCGTGAGTCCCTCTTCCAGAAGGGATTAGACTCACGCAAAGACGCAAAGACGCAAAGTTTTCCAGAGGGGAGCGCCAGGCCCGGTCGGAGCTTACCTTGCGGCGTCGGGGGGGAAGAAGATTTGCCAGGCGGTGCGCAGGACGATTACCAGGTCGAGCAGCGGGGACCAGTTTTCGAGGTAGAGCATGTCGGACTCGAGGCGGTGGGCAACGTCCTCGACGGTGAGGGCCTCGCCTCGGAAGCCGCGGACCTGCGCGAGGCCGGTGATGCCCGGCTTCACGAAGGCGCGGATGTGAAAGCTCGACATGACCTGGGCGAACTGGACGTTGTGCTCGACCAGGTGCGGGCGCGGCCCGATGACGCTCATCTCGCCCCGCAGGACATTGATGAATTGCGGGAACTCATCGAGCGAGTAGCGCCGCAGCACGCGGCCTGCCGGGAAGTTGCGGTCGTTGTTGTCCCCGTTTCCGCCGCTGCCCTGGCCGGCGGCGTCCGGGTGCATCGTGCGGAATTTCCAGATGGTGAATTCGCGATTCTGGATGCCGGCGCGGACCTGGCGGAAAAAGAGCGGCCCGGGAGACTGGAGCCGATGGCAAATCCAGACGATCAACGCGAGCGGCGGCAGGATGAAGACGATGACGAAAAGCGAATGGAGAATATCCATTGTGCGCTTGACCATCCGGTTGACCGGGTTTTCGAGCGGCTCCTGGTGCAGCGAGAAAAAGTGAATCCCATCGTCCTCGAACAACGAAATGGAATGGCCGAGGCGCTCGGCGAGGTCGCTGACGATGAGCAGGCGCGCGCCGGAGTGCTGGATGGGATCGACGAGGGCGGCGAAGTCGTCGCGAAACTCGATGAGCATCACCTGCGAGACGCGATGGGAGGAGACGACGCGCGAGAGGTCCGCCGAAGCGCCGAGCACGGGGCATTGCGCAGGACTGCAATGCGCGTGGTTGTCATCGCAAAGCACGCCGACGACGCGGAGGCCGAACCGGGCCTTCCGCTGGAGCCAGGGGGCGAGGCCGCCGACGCGCAGGCAGGAGCCGACCAGCAGCGTGTTTTCCTGCTGCGTTTCGCGAAAGGAGAGCCAGACCAGCAGCCGCGGCAGAACGCAATCGGTCCAGAGCAGCACGATGTAGAGCGCCGGAATCAATGAAATGAGGAAAAACCGGGAGATGGCGCCGGCATCCTTGGTGATGACGAGGTAAAGGAGGAGCGTGCCGACGGACCAGGTGGTCTGCCTGAGCACGAAGGGGAGCCGCTCGAGGAAGGAGCGCTCGTAGAGGGCCTTGCGCACGTTGCCGACCGGGCCCAGGAGATTGCCGGCGAGCAACCCGACCACGAGCGCGAGGCAGTAGGAATTGTAGCGGGAGATATCGACGCCGCGATAGGACGACGAGAGGTGGGAGAGGATGGTGAACCACGCCCAATACAACAAAATGACCGCGGCGGCCTGCAGCGCGATAAAAAGCGCCTCAACTCCGCGGATGCGATTTGAGATCATAACTTCCTGGCATGGCGACGCCGGGACGGGTTTGGGGTTCCTTACGGGAATCGGGCGGAGAGTACGTAGCCTCGCATATGAATTCAATACCCGGGGTCCGTGTGATATTGGCTTTTTCATGGGACAGTCCCATATTTGCGGCCTTGTCCAGAAAACCAGATGTGAAAGCCCCCTCTTTCCCTGGCAAACAGGGCATGGGGATGAGGATGGTGGCGGCCTTGGCGCTCGCGCTGCTGGCGCCGGCGCTGGGTGGCGGCACGTCGGTGATGGCGTCGGCGGTGTTGGTGGCGGGCATCGGGCTGGCGGCGCTTTTTTTGCCGGCGCGAGATTTGCGAGCCGGGTTCCTGGTGGGCGCGGCGCTGGTGCTGGTGATGGCGCTGGATTGGGTTTTGCCGGCGCGTTTGAGTCCGGCGCCTTGGCGGGCGGAGCTGGATGTGGTGGGATTGCCGGTGGGGTGGGCCGCATCGCCGCAACCGTGGGAAAGCCTGCGGGCGTGGCTGCTGCTGCTGAGCGGGCTGGTGTGGGCGGGCTGGTGCGCGGGCCAGGCATGGACGAGCCGGGACCGGCGCGGGATTTGCGAAGGGCTGGCGCTGGGGATCGGAGCGATGGCGCTGGTTGCGCTGGCGACGCGGAATACGCCGTTTTGGCCGCCGGGAACGGGGCTGGGGCCGTTTGAAAACCGGAATCAAACGGCGGCGCTGTTTGCGATGGGGGGATTTCTCACGGTGGCGTGCGGGGCGGAGAGGTTTCGGGAGAATCGCACGACGCGGAGTTTCATCTGGCTGATGGCGTGGGGGTTCGCGTGGGTTTGCGTGCTGGGCATTTATACCGCGGCGCTGGCGGTGAACCGCTCGCGGGCGGGGCCGCTGCTTTTCGCCGGGATGACGCTGGCGTGGGCGCTGACGGCGACGCCGCTGCGCAATCGCAAACCGGAGACGCTGCTGGCGGGGCTGGCGGTGGCGCTGTTGATGGGGACGGTCTTTTTGCTGACCGGGCGCAATGTGATCACGCGGCTGGCCGGGACCGCGATGACCGATTTTCGGCTTCGGATTTTCAGCGATACGCTGTCGATGATCCGGGCGTCGCCGTGGACCGGCGTGGGCCTTGGTTCTTTCAGCGCGATTTTTCCGCTCTACCGCAATGCGTCGATTTTGCAGGAGCGCGTGTTGCATCCGGAGAACGACTGGCTGTGGCTGGCCGCGGAGGCCGGGCTGCCGGCGCTGCTGGCGATGGCGGGGCTGGCCGTGTGGATGGGCGCGGGGGTGCGGCGGGCGCTGGCGCAGGGAGGCGGGAGGCCGATGCGGCTGGCAGCGAGCATCGCGTGCGCGGGGATGCTGGCGCAGAGCTTTGTGGATGTGCCGGGGCATCGGCTCGGGACGGTGATGCCGGCGCTGTTGCTGCTGGGCCTGGCGTTTGAAACGGGCGCCGGGGCGAAGCGATGGGCGGGCTGGGCGCTGCGCGCGGGTGGGCTGGCGGCGCTGTTGTTTGGCGCGGGTTGCCTGGCGGTGCTGGCGTTGGGGATGCCGGAGCCGCTGGCGGACGGGGAGCAAGTGCTGATGGCGCGGGCGATCCAGGCGGACGCGGCGGGCCGGCACATCGAAGCGGAAGCGGACATCGGGCGGGCGCTGGCGTGTGCGCCGCTGAATTGGCAGCTCTATGTGGCGAAGGGGGAGATCGAGGGAACGCACGGGGAGTTGACCGCGGCGCTGGGCGATTTTCGCAAGGCCTGTTTTCTCGAGCCGAATTACGCAGGCCTGCCTTTCGATGAAGGGGCTTTCTGGCTGCGCGTCGCGCCGCGATTCACCATCGCGGCATGGCAGGAGGCGCTGCGGCGCATGCCCGCCGACCGGCGCCCGGAGCTTTACCAGGATATGCTTGCCGGCGCGTTCGCGGGCCATCCGGACTTGAGGCCGGACCTTTGGGCAATGGCCTCTTCGGATTGCTCGATGCAAATGATTTACCTCGGCTGGGCGACGCCCGGGGAATTCCAGGCGGACCTGGACGAAGTGCTGCGCGACGATCCGGAGTTGAGTCATTTCGACACCGGCCAGTTGCCCGCGCTCTTCGAGCTCTGGCTCGAAAAGGGAGATGCGCAGCGGCTTGCCTTTCTGCTGACGCGCCGGCCGGAATGGCTGCGGACCGGCTACCGGGCGATGGCGGAGTATGATGCGGGGAAGGGGAATTTCGCGGACGCGGCGGACCTGATGACGCAGTTTCTCCCGATTCCGCCGATGCCGCCGCCGCAGGCAATCGATCATGCCGAAGCGGCGAGGCGTTTCGCGCTGAACCCGGGCGACATCGCGGCCGGGATGGCGCTCTATGACGAGGCGTCCGCGGCAGGCCGGGAGCAGGACGCGCTCGATGCCCTGGGGGAAATGAGCGCGGCGGCGAATTGTCCCGCGTACGTGCATTACCTCGATGGCCGGTTGCTGGTCAGAGAGCAAAAGCCGGAGGAGGCATGGAAGGCGTTCGAGCAATGCCCGGCGCCGGGCGGGCAATGAATTTTCCACTCGCCATCCTTCTCAGACTGTGAAACATACGCCGGCATGATCCGTCGATTTATATCTACTCTGGCCGTTTGCGCAGTGCTTGCCGGCTGTGCTTCGGATAACGCCGGTGGCATCGGCCGCTCCGCCGCCATCGCCATCGCGGAAAATCATTGCTCCCAGTACCCGGAACCCTACGGGGTGCTGGAAGGGGCGACCTGGATGCCCGATGGAGGATACTGGCTCGTGACGCTGACCGATGACGCCGAGGTTCGCGGGCGCGCATACAAGGTGAGCGGCAGCGGCGAGGTGCTCGACTCCGGCGACGTGAAGCTGAACGGCGACGCGACCGCCGCAGCGGGCCACCCGGTTTACGATTACTACTGGTAAACCAGCGAGACGAGCGACGCCGCGCGCGCGTTCATGATTTTGAGCGGTTCCGCATCGGAAACGGCGGGGCTCATGGCGATCTCGACGCTTTCCTGGCCAAGGTTGCGCTCTCCGGCCAGGGCGCGCTGGATGCGGCTCCAGGCGCTCCAATCCTGGAGCATGCCGGGCGCATCGCGATCCGCGGGCCGTTGCTCATAGAGGCAAAAGAGGACGTACAGGGGCGCGCCGTCGCGCTGAAACAGATATTCGCGGCAGGGGAGCGTGCCGCCGGCGATGGCGAGGTCTTCGCGGCCATACTCGCGGATCAGCACCGCGCCGCTTGCCTCGAGGCAGGTTTCGGGCCGGTGCATGCGGGCGGATTGCGTCGAGGTGCGGCCCGGCGCCCAGACGAGATGATAGGCGGACCATGCGCGGCCATCCTTGTCCTGCCAAGTCGCGGCGTCTCCCGAGGAATAAAGAAGGATGAGGCGCGCGGTATCGGGGATTGAGAGGGGATGAAAATCCCTTTCCTGGCTGGGCCACGAAAACGCGAGATGCGCGGCGGGCGCGGATGATTCGTGCGAACGGAACCAGGATTGCACGGCCCCTTCGACGGCGATGAGCGACACGAGGATGCCCGCCGGCACAATCGCGGGCAGGGTGGGAATGGGGGGCATGGGGCGCGATTGCGCACGATGCGGCGGTCGGAGCCAGCCGGCCAGAAACCATGTCCCCGCCAGGCCAAAACAGAGAATGCTGAAGCCGGCGGGATCGTGCCACGATTGGACGGCGGCGACGCCGGAATGACCCGCGACGATGGAGAGGAGCGTCGTGCGAATGACGTTTCCCACAAAGGCGAGCACCAGCCCCGCGAGAATGATCGCCACGCGCCGCGCCACCGAAAGCCGGCAGAGTTCGCCGAGGAAAAGCGACGCCATGAACATCGCCTGCAACGAGCGGATGCCGCTGCACGCCTCGTCGATGCCGATCGAGCCCGCGGGCAACCGGATGAGATTGCCCTCGCGCACGGCGGGCAGGCCGAACCAGCCGAGAATCTCGACGGTGATCGCGGCCACGTCCCGCATGAGCCCCTGGGTCAGCCAGAGATCGAAACGTTGCGGCCAGGGCACCGCGGTGAGGAGAAAGAGAACGGGAAAGAGAAACCAGCGGCTCCAGCGCACACCGCCCGAGCGGCAGAGGAAAAGAAATGTCAGCAACGCCGCGCCGAGCGCGAGCGACCAATTGGCCACCGACCAATCGGGCGCGGCCTCCTGCAGCGCAAGCAAGGGAAGCAGCAGGGCAGCCGCGAGAACGATGAGCAGCCCCGTGCGCGCCGGCTCGAGCGGCGGCTGCCCGCGCCATCGCAGGATGAAAAGCGCTGCGGCGAGGACCGGCACGGACCAGCCGTAGGCGTATTGCGGATCGATGGCCCAGACGAAACAGATGCGGCGCGCCACGATCACCCAGGGCGCCAGCAGCGCCGCCAGCCAGAGGAGCCGATTCGCCATGGCCGCGCCGGGGGAAGCGCCGTCAGGAATGGTCTTTCGCGTAATGGGCGTCCTTGGGTCCAATCTTGTCGAGCAGCAGCTTTTCCTCGGGCAGCAGCCTGGTGGCATCGACCCCGGCGGCGGACTGGCTCGCGGCCTGGTCGTCGCCGGCGGCCTTTTGAAGAATCGCAAGGTAGAGCGCGGCTCCCGCGGCCTCGAGGCGATGCGGGTCGAAATTGCCCAGGACGCGCAGGCCTTCCTGGTAACGGCCATCGAGATAGAGCGAGTAGGCGTAAGTCGCGGCGACGTTCGCATTCCCGCCCTGGGCGCGAAAATTCTCCTCGGCCAGCCGGTCGGCGTCGGCGCGGCCGATGCCTGTGAGCAGCGAGAGAAAGGCGAAGTTGTTGCTGGCGGTGATGTCGCCCGGCATATCGGCGTATTGCTCGTGGGCGACGCGGAGCAGGCCGGCGGTGTTGCCGGTGGCGTTGTAGAATTCCCAAAGCGCCTTGAGCGCCGGACCGCGGCCAGGATAGCCGAGTTGCGCGATCTGCCAGTAGAGCGCCTCCTGTTCCGTCTGCCACGACCAACTCGCGACGCATTGCGCGAGCAGCAGGAGATCGGTGTCGTCGTCGTGGCAGGCGGCGATGGCGTCGCGCCACGCGGGGGCGGCGGCGTTGGTTGCGCGCGCGCAACGGACCAGCATCACGATGCGGAGGAACTCGCAGTCGTGCCAGTTCTTCGTTTCGAGAAAGGAGCGCAGCCCGGTCCAATCACCCAGCGCGGCCATGGCGTCCGCCTCGCCCATCTGGACGCCCGTGTCCGACTGCGCGGGAAGCTTGCGCAGCCAGTCGAGCGCCGTCGCGGCCTCTCCGCGATGGATCATCCATTCGGCGACCTTGAGCGCCTCGGGCGGGTCATGCGCGACGGCGGTCCAGAGCGCGGCGAGTTCCGCTTGCGCCTCGTTGAGGCCGGGAGCCGTGGCGATGCAGGACAATTCATCGTCGAGGGTGCGCCCGGCCTGCGCGGCCAGCGCGGCGCGAAACCGAACGACGCGGGCCGGGTCGTGCTGTCGCAGCGCGTCGCGCAGCAGGCCGCGAATCGCCGGCAGCGCCATGGCGGCCGAAGGCGACGCGGCGAGTTTCTCGAGCGTGGCGCGCGCGTCATCGAGGTTGCCGCCGCCCGCGGAAAGGCGAAGCGCGGCGAGATTTGCCATGTGCACCGGGTTGCCGGGGTCGAGGCGCGCGGCCTCGGCGTAGTTTTCCTCCGCGGCCCCGGTCTGGCCGTCGGCGGCCAGCGCGCCGGCAAGCATCTCATGATAGGTGGGGGAATCCCTCCATTGCGCGGGAACAGATCGAGCGCCTCCAGCGCGATGGCATTCTGGTCCAGGCGCGTCGCCGCGGCGGCCCAATCGAGGTAATCCTCGAGAGTCGCCGGGCCGGTCTGGATGACGCGGACGCGCCAGGTCAATTCCTCCGGCGAATGCTGCTCGGCCTCGAAGCGCGCGATCAGGCGGAGCGTGTCGATATTGCCCGGTTGCGCGTGCGCCAGGCGTTGGAGCCAAACCCAGGCGTCGGGAAAATCGCGCTCGTCGAGCGCCTGTTTCGACTCGGCATAGAGCATGCGGTCGCGGTGCTCGACGTAGAGCCGCGCGGCAATCCACGTGAAGAGCCCGGCCAGCGCGGCCAGCAACAGCAGGGGACGCCAGGAAAGGAGCCGCGCCCGAAGGCCGGCGGCTGCGGGAGCGGAGGTTTTCAAATTGAAACTACGGGCTTACCGGGCCGGGGGCGTTGAAGCCGGGGATATTGGTCGTGGGAGGAATCGGCGGCACAGGAAGCCCGGGCGCCTCGACGATCGACGGCGGGACCGGAAGTCCCTGATCGACCGCGGCGGTCAACTCGTCCGCCGAGAGCCCGGGATCGGCATCGAGGGCCGCCTGGACGATGGCCTCGGCGAGCGTCATCTGTTTCTCGAGCGGCGCAATTGCCTTGCCGTCGGCTACTTCCTTGTTGTCGAGCTGCTTGTCGCTGCCGGCCGGTTTTTGCGCGGAGCGCCGCATATCCATCGTCACCATTTCCTCCGGATGGGGCACGCTGCTGACGGCGGCCTGCACGATCGCCGTGGCGGCGGAGCGGGGCGACGCCTTGACCGTGGCGGTGACGATATCGAGCACTTCCGTGGGCGCATTCTTGACCGTGGCGCGCACGATGGCGGCAATTTCATCGTTCTTTGGATTTGCGCCCAGCCCCTGGATGGCCGCCGCCGCGAGCGAAGGGGCGATGGCATCCGCGTCGTTGCGTCCCGACAGCAGTACCAGCGCCACGTAATCGCCCGCGTGCTTGGGATCGCGCGCGGCGCAAAGTTTTACCGCCGCGATGATTTCATCCGCGGGGAAGGCGTAGAGCGGCTGCTGCGTGCCGAGGGCCTGTTGCAGATTCGCCGCGGGACTGGCCGCGCGGCCTTCGAAGGGGAGAATGAGCGCGAGAATGGCGAGACAAAAGAGAGCCGGGAGGCGCATGATTTCCGCCGAAGTTAGCAAAATATCACACTTCCAGAAATCTTTATTTTTGAGATTGCGCACCGAGTACCCCATACTGCCGCCGCAATGCGGAAAGTTCTGCCCCGTTTCCTCCTGCTGCTACTCGCCGCGTCGATGAGCTTTGCCGTTTTGGCGCAGGCAGAAAACACAGGCGCCCCGGCGGCGCTGCCCGCCGAACCGGTGGCCAGCGCCACGCCCGCGCCTGTGGTCTACACGTCGATTGAGTCGCTGGACGACAAGCGCAAGCTCCAGATCGGCGACCACATTTCCTACCGCGTGATCGAGGACAAAAACCCGGCGGTGAGCCTGGTGGTGACCGACGCGGGGGACATCGAGGTGCCGCTGCTCGGGCGCGTCTCGGCGGCGGGAAAGACCTGCCGCCAACTGGCTTATGCGGTGAAGCCGGTTCGAGAAAACCTATTTTTACAAGGCCACCGTCATCGTGGCGCTGGACATGGCCACGCAGAAATCGCCGGGCCGCGTCTATGTGACCGGGCTGGTCACGGCGCCGGGGCCGCAGCCCATTCCGCCTGACGAGGTCTACACGCTGAGCAAGGCGATCACGCGCGCCGGCGGCGTGGCGCAATTCGGCAACGGGCACAAGGTCAAGATCCTGCGCAAGGACGCGCAGGGGAACACGCAGAGCCAGGAAGTGGATGTCGATGAGATCATCGACAAGGGGCGAATCGACAAGGACCCGGTGTTGCTGCCGGATGACCTGATCGTGGTGCCGCGCAAGCTGATCAATTTTTAGCCCCCCGAAAGAACAATGCCAGTGCAACATCATCACGCGCGGGAGACGCAGACCGACGCCTTCACGATCAGGAACCGGCTGCGGAAATGGACGGTGCAATGGCGGCAGCGGTGGTGGCTGGTGCTGTTGATCGTGGCGGCGTGCGCGTTCGCCGGGGCGCTGTGGGCCTACCGCCAGCCGCCGGCGTTTCTTTCCATGGCGCGCATGATGGTGAGCGGAAAGATCATCGTGCCGGGCGGGGCGACCTACACCGAGGAGTGGACTTATTTCCTGGGGACGCAGGCGGAATTTCTCCAAAGCGCGGAGGTGCAGCGGCGCGCCGCCGAGCGCGTGGCCAGCACGAACCCGGAGTTGATGCCGGAGCCGGTGAAACTGAAGGTGGCGCCCGAGCAGAACACCTCGATCATCAATCTGGCGGCGGTCGGCGCGGACGGGCCGTACACGCAGAAATTCCTGGATGCGAGCATGGCCGAGTACACCGCGATGAAACGGGAGATGCACTCGGAGCTGTCCGACGACACGCTCGAGGCGATCACCGAGGAGTTGAAGCGGCTCGAGGTGGAAATCGCCGACGGCCAGGCGCAGATGATCGATTTTCAAAAGAACAACAACGTCGGCTTCTTGCAGGAGCAGGGAAACAGCGCGGCCGAATACCTGGTGACGCTCAACCGCAACCTTGCCGACCTGAAGAATGAATACCAGTTGCTGCAAAGCCTCGACCTGGACACGGGCCTGGACCGCGCGCAGAAGCAGGAATTGATGCAGATGGCGCAGAAGGACCGCGCCGCGGCGGCAGGCCAGGGCAGGAGCGACGCGGCGCCGCTGGATGATGAGAAGTCCAACGCCGCGCAGGACGACGCGGGGACGCAGGCGGAAATCAACAAGGCCGAACAGGACCTGCAGGCGCTCGAGGCGCAACGGGATGATTTTGCCAAAGTGCTGCGGCCGCAGCATCCGACGATGGTCGACCTGAACAAGAAGATCAGCGCCCAGAAGCAGTTGATCGAGACCATGAAGAGCGAGGGGCTGGATGAAATGAAGACGCGCGAGGAATCGCTGCGGCTCGAGATCGACAACCTGAACAAGACGATCACCGAATGGCAGGCGAAGGCCGTGGATGTAGGCAGGCGCATGGCGGACTTCAATCGCATCAAGGGCCAGGTGGACCGCGCGCAGGAGGTGTACAGCCAGCAAATGACCAACCTGCGCAACATCGACGTGAACAAAAACGTCGACCAGGACATGGTTTCCGTGCTCGAGCACGCCTCCGACCCGGTCTCCGTGCGGCCCGAGCTCTGGCGCGCGACGGCAATCGCCGCGGCGTGCGGGCTGCTCATCGGGCTGGGGATGCTGGCGCTGTTTGCCAAATGGGATGACCGCATCCTGACGACCACCGACATCGAGGCGGCCTTCAAGGAGCAACTGCTGGCACAGATCCCGCGCGTACCCGGCGCGCAAGGCGGAAAGGCGCCGCTGGCGCCGTTGACGCAAAAGGATGAGCGGCACGCGTTTGCGGAATCGCTGCGCTCGCTGCGGTCGTCGCTGGTGTTCCTGCCGGCGGAAGGGGCCGCGCCGCGCTCGTTCCTGATTACCAGCGCCGTGCCTGGCGAGGGAAAGTCAACCGTGGCGGCGAACCTGGCGATCACCTTCGCGTTCGCGGGCGCGACGGTGCTGCTGATCGACGGCGACTTGCGCCGCGGCCGGCTGCACGAGCAATTCGGGATCGAGAATGGCGCCGGATTTGCCGACGCGCTGGACGACGAGCGGGCGGGCAAATGGCGCGACTCGGTGAAACTGACGCGCACGCCGGGCCTGAGCCTGCTGCCGCGCGGCAACCCGATCAATAATCCGGGTGAAAATTTCTTGAAGCGCGAGACCAACCGCCTGCTGGCGGAGATGTACGGGCTGTATGACTACGTGATCATCGACAGCGCGCCGGTGATGGTGGCGGATGATACGACGAGCCTTGCGCCGAAGATCGACGCGACGATTTTTGTGCTGCGCTTCGGCTCCTCGTCGGGGCGCGCCAGCCGCAAGGCGCTCGAGTTGCTCAGCCGCAGGCAGGCGAATGTCCTCGGCCTGGTCTGCAACGACGTCGAGGTCTCCGCGCAGGAGTATTATTACTACCGGTACCCCGAGTATTACGGGGAGGCGGCCGAAGCGAAAAGCGCGTGACGACGGCGCCGCCAGCATCCTCTGCCACGGGGGCGGCCCGGAAGCGGCGAACGGTGATCGAGCCGCCGCGCGCATGGGAAGGGCTGGGGCTGCGGGCGTGCGCGGAATATGGGGACCTGCTCGGCGCCCTCGCGCTGCGGGACATCCGGCTGCGCTACCGGCAGACCGCGCTGGGAGTGGCCTGGGTGCTGCTCCAGCCTTTACTCGGGGCGGGACTGTTCGCGTTTGTCTTTGGCACGGTGGCGCGGTTGAACTCGGGCGGCGCTCCCTACTTTGTCTTTTCCTACGCGGGCCTGCTGGGATGGATGGTCTTCGGCAACACGGTGGCAAAGGCGGGCGCGGTGATGCTGCAAAACGCGAGCGTGATTACCAAAATATACTTTCCGCGCATCCTCCTGCCGGCCTCGGCGGTGCTTTCGGCCATGCTCGATTTCGTTGTCGCGCTGGCGATGATGTTCGTGTTGATGGCGGTGGCGAAGATCGGCGTCGCGCCGCGCATCCTGCTGCTGCCGGTGTGGATCGCGATGCTGCTGGCGCTGGCGCTCGGCTGCGGGCTCATCGCGGGCGCGCTGAGCGTGAGATACCGCGACGTGCCTTATATCCTGCCGGTGTTGATCCAGTTTTTGACTTATGCAAGCCCGGTGGGTTACCAGGTGGCGGATGCGCCGGAGCGTTTCCGGCCCTGGCTTTGGCTCAATCCGCTTGCCGGCCCCATCGAGGCGTGCCGCTGGTCGCTCATCGGTGTGGGCACGCTCGACGCGCAAGCATTGACTTACTCGGCCATCGCGGGGGTCGCGGCGCTGGCAATTGGCGCGTGGGCATTCAACCGCCTGGAAACGAGTTTTGCCGATGTCATCTGATCCTGCCATCAGCGCGCGGGGATTGGGCAAGACTTACATGGTCGCGGGCGGCGCGGGCCGGGCGACGACGCTGGGCGAGGCCGTTTCGCGCTTCGGGCGCGGAAACGGGACGCGGCGGGAATTCGCGGCGCTGGACGACGTGTCGTTCGATGTTGCCGAGGGTGAGGCGTTCGGGATCATCGGGAGGAATGGGGCGGGAAAATCGACGCTATTGAAAATCCTGGGACGAATCACGCGTCCGAGCCGGGGCCGCGCGGAGATATATGGGCGCGTGGGAAGCCTGCTCGAAATAGGGACGGGGTTTCACCCGGAACTTACCGGCAGGGAAAATATCTATCTCAATGGGGCAATGCTCGGGATGGCGCGGCGGGAGATTCGCGGAAAGTTCGACGGCATCGTCGAGTTCTCGGGCACGGGCGAGTTTCTGGATACGCCGGTGAAGCGGTATTCAAGCGGGATGTATGTGCGGCTGGCGTTTGCCGTGGCCGCGCACCTCGAGCCGGATATCCTGCTGGTCGACGAAGTGCTGGCCGTGGGCGATGCTCAATTCCAGAAGAAATGCCTGGGGAAAATGCGGGAGGTTTCGCAGCACGATGGAAGGACGGTCCTCTTTGTAAGTCATAACATGGGCGCGGTGACGGCGCTGACGAGCCGGGCGATTTACCTTGAATCGGGCCGCGTGGCGGCGCTGGGCCCCACGCCGGAGGTGGTGCGCAATTACATGGCCCGCCAGGCGGAAGCGCCCGTGGAATGGAAAGCGCGGGCAAAGACGGGGCACGCCGTGCAGATTTTGTCCGCGCGATTGCTGGGGCTGAGCCGGGAACCGGCGAACGAGTTTGAGGCATCCGACGGATTTACGGTGGAATTGACTTATGAAGTGAGAGAGGCCGCGCGCAATACGCTGGTCGAGTTTTTCATTCATACCGCCGATGGCGTGCATCTCGTAACCTGCGGCGACCATGACACCGCGCCGGAGCGGTACGCGCAGCGCGGGCCGGGGACTTATACCGCGCGGGTGACGCTGCCCGGGAATCTCCTCAACGTGGGCGATTATGTCCTGCGCATCAACAGCGGAACGCACCAGACGACTTACGACCACGAGGACGCGATCTGGTTCCGGGTCGTCGAGACGAGCCGGCTCACGAGCAGGCACAACCGGCGCGGCCTGGTGCTGCCAATGCTCGATTGGGAGACGGAGGTGCGCCGGTGAAAACGATCAGGAAGATATTGAAGCTGCCGATTACCGTGCCGTTGCGCTTCGGGTTCGTGAGGCGGCGGGTGGCTTACGAGTTACGGCCCTGGTTTGGAGAATTCGAATTTGAGATACCATTGACGGAGGACCTGTTTTGTCCCATTGGCGCATGGGACTCGGCTCATTCATTCAGCGAGATATTCGTGGCCAATGAATACGGATCGTTTCTCGATGAGGCGCCGTTGCCGCGGCGGTGGATTGATCTGGGGTGCCACGCGGGATATTTTACGCTCTATCTCGCATGGAAAAATGCGCTGGCGGGACGGGTGAAGGGTTGGAGCGCGTTCATGATCGACGCCGACCCGCGGGTCGAGCCGATGGTATCCTGGTTGCTGCGGCGGAACGGGCTGGAAAAGAATGGGAGATTCGTGCCCGGGATGATCGGCGAGGCGGGCGGAGAGCGGGAATTTGCGCTGAGGTCCGGCATGGGTTCGTCCGCGGACGTGGATGGGGCGCAAAGCGTTTGCAGGGTTCGCTGCATCGCGGCCGGGGAAATTGCGAAGGCGTTTCCGGGTCCGTATGACCTTATCAAGATCGACATTGAAGGAGCGGAGTACGGCTTTCTGAGAAGTTACCGGGACTTATGCAGAGAGGCCAGGCATTTACTGGTGGAATGGCATTCGCGGGACAAGGAGGGGAGCAGAGAAGCGGAGCTGCGGGAGCTTTGCGCCAAAAATGGATTCGAATATGTGAAGGAGGTCAGGGCGAAGCGGGAGTTATGCATCGATGGAACCTGGCATTCATCGGGGGTTGAGCTCTACCGGAGGAAGTAGAGATGCGGGTGTTGATCGCAGACGAAGTAATTATTGCCGGTGGCGTGGAAACGATCCGCCGGCGGTTGTTGCCGGAACTGGCGAAGCTGGTCGACGCGATGGTGTGGGTCCTTCCGGCCTATGTGGCGTCAAATTTTGCCGATGTACGGAAGGCCTGCGGCAATATGGAGATCGAGACGTTCAATTCCCCGGGGGGCCTGGCGCGAGTCAAGGAGGGCATTGCGCGAAGAATGCCGGGCGGATTGCCGCGAAGTCTTGTCGATGAACGATTGCAACGGCTTGCCCGCGAGCACCGATGCGATGTTTGCATGACAACTTGCACGTTCAGTCAGCCGATGCCGGCAATCGATCTGCCGGTGGCCGGGTTTATATCCGACGTTAATCCGGCGCTGCCGCAAAGCATATTGGATAACATGGGCGATTGGGTGGAACGGGTCGCGGCGACCTTTGCCATTTCCGATTTCACTTGTGGCGAGTTAAAACGGATGAAGCCGGATTGTACGGCGAAGATATATTCAATCCCGCTGGCGTGGCCGACAGAAGCAAAGGCGAGCGGTGAATTCAGGCGCGGAAGTTTCTATTACCCCGCCGCGCCGAATAAGCATAAGGGGCATCTAAATTTGCTCGAGGCGGCGAGGAGGGTGGCCGCGCGGGGATTGGATTTCCGACTAACGCTGACGGGAGCCGGATTGGATGACGATGGGAACGAGGTTGTCCGCGCGATGCGGGTCTTGCTGGAACAGAACCGGGATTTGCTGAACGGGCGCGTGGCGATGGCCGGCGACGCGCCGCGCGCGGAAGTCGATAGGCTCTTTGCCGAAGCTTCATGCGTGGTGTTGCCAAGTTCCTACGAAGGATTTGGCCTGCCGCTCGCGGAGGCGCTGGGATATGGGAAGCGGGTGATATGTTCGGATATTCCGCCGCTGCGTGAGCAGATCGAGCGGTATGGATGTCAGGACATGGCAACATTTGTCCCGCCCGGTGACGCGGGGGCGCTCGAGGAAGCGATGGCGCGGCATTTGAATTGGAACGGTGCGGGATTGGCGGCGGAGGAATTGGCAAGGAGGCTAAATCGATGGACATGGGCCGATGCGGCGCAGCGATGCCGCGCATTGCTCGAGGGGGTCGCCGGCCATGGCTGATATCTCAGGGCTGCTGCGCCACGATACGGGATTGAGTGCAAAGGTCCGCTGGCATTTGAACCGGTGGCTGCTGAGGCATCTGGGTTTGATGAGGCGGGGGAGCTGGGTGACCATTTATGATTCTTTTGGCGCGCCGGGGGATACGCTGCTGACGGCAATCGTCTGCCGGCATGTCGCGGAACAGTTTCCGAATGTCAAAATCAACTGCATCACGCCGAACCCGGGGTTACTCGAGAAGGATCCGCACATAGCCAGGCTGAACGGGCCGGAGACTTATGTTTCGCTGCGGCATTGGTATCTGGAATTGATCGAGAACAAACAAGCGGAGGTGAACGTGCTGGCGGAATCGATGCGGAATGTGGGTATCGATAAGTACGATTATCGCGCCACGGTCTACCTGACTGACGAAGAACGGGCGGAAGGATTGGCCAGATTGGGTGAAACGTCGAAGCCGATTGTAAGCATCAACACGCGGAGCAAGGAACCGGTGAAGCATTGGCCGGAGGAACGATGGCGGCGGTTGGCGGCGCGGTTGTCGCGGAGTTACGACGTGGTGCAACTGGGTGATGCGTCGGAACTTGCGCTCGACGGCGTGCGGTCGTTTGCCGGACGGCTCGGTTTCCGGGAATCGATGGCGGTGCTGTCGCACGCGAAGGCGCACGTGGGGCCGGACAGTTTCCTGATGCACGCCGCCAACGGGCTCGGCGTGCCGTCGGTGATCCTCTTCGGAGGATCACGGAGCGCGAAGAATGCCGGTTACGCGGCCAACGTAAACTTATACGTGCCGATGCCATGCGGGCCATGTTACATCCACCAAACGCGCGGAGAAACGTGCAGCTATGGCGTCGAGTGCATGAACAGGATTACCGAGGACGAGGTATATGACGCGGTGGTAAAACTTATCGGGGGCGCGCGATGAAAATAAGCGCCTACATTCCATGTTACAATGGCGCCGCGACAATCGGGCAGGCGATTGATGGCTTGAAGAATCAGACGCGGAAGGTGGACGAACTCTTTGTGGTCGATAATGGATCGACGGACGATTCCGCGCAAGTTGCCGAACATGCCGGCGTGCGGGTGATCCGGCTCGAGCGATGCCTCGGGCGCGGCGCATCGCGCGCGCGGGCTATGGCCGAGGCCGCGCATCCGCTGGTGGCCAGTTGCGATTCCTCTGTTCTCCTGCCGGGGGATTTTGTGGCGAAGGCGGAGAGATGGTTCGAGGATACGGGCGTTGCGGCGGTGACGGGGCGGATATCGCAGCGGGACGCGAGGACGGCCGTGGATCGCTGGAGGGCGCGGCATTTGTTCCGGACGGGGAAACGAACCGAGGTGGTGGAGCAGGCACCCTTTTCGACCGGTGGGGCCATGGTTCGAGCGGACGCGGTCCGTGACGCCGGGGGATATGATGCGGGCCGGTATGATGGGGAGGATGCGGATTTGGGACGGCGGTTGATCGGGCGCGGTTGCAAGGTTGTCTTCGATCCGGAATTGACTTACTGGCAGATCGGATCGAACAGCCTGGGCCAGGTGCTGGAACGTTACTGGCGTTGGAACAAAGGTTCGCGGATGAGTGTTCGCGATTATCTTGGACTAATCAAATACTCGATCACGGTAATGGCGCGTGAGGATATGGAGACGGCGGACCTGGGCGCGGCGGTCATTAGTTTGATTTCACCTCATTACCAGTTCTGGAGGGACCGCGCCGGATGAAGCTTTCGGTGATTATCCCAACGTGCGACCGGCCGGAAGCGCTGCGCGATTGTTTGCGGCGGGTGATGAAGCAGGCGGGAAGTTATGAGGTAATTGTAAGTGACGATGGGCGAAGTGGGGTGAAGCCGGAGATGGAAGGGGTGATTTGGGTGGAAGGACCGCGGCGCGGGCCGGCGGCCAATCGAAATTGCGGGGCGAGGCGGGCGACGGGAGATTGGCTGATATTTTTGGACGACGATTGCCTGCCGGACGATGAATGGCTGGCGGCGTACGAGGCTGGGATGTCTGGCGACGTGGAAATCCTCGAGGGAAGGACGATTTGCCCGACGGAGGACCGGTTTGGCTTTTATGAGATCGTCGAGAACATCGAAGGCGGGGCGCTCTGGAGCTGCAACTTCGCGGTGAGACGGGATAAGTTTGCGGAATTGGGAGGGTTCGACGAGGATTTTTTGGAGGCCTGCATGGAGGATATGGAATTCGCCTGGCGGGCGCGGAAGCGGGGATTGAGAAGCAGGTTTGTCGCCGCGGCGCTTGTCACGCATGCCGCGCGAAAAATGGGATTTGCGGACCTGCTGAAACGCGCGGCGCGGCACCGGTGGGCATTGTTATACCGGCTGAAGACCGGGCAGAGGAATCCCGATTGGTCTTTGCCGCGCGCGATGGCGGAGTTAGTGGCGACCGAGTGGTTGAATAACCTGCGAATGGTTTACCATTTGCGCAGGAAGGGCGAACGCAGGCGAATCAAGTCGCGAATGGCGGACGTCCTTTGGAGATGGATAAGTCTCCCGTTATTTCTGCCGTACTATATCTATTGGGAAATAAGATATGGGAAGATGGTAAAATCGCCGGGATAAGATCAGTTATTCGCTCCCGAGGGCCGGTTGCGGATCGAGAGCCATGTTACCAGCGCGGCTAGAGCATTTTAAATAAAACTATAGCCACAAGAAGCAAACCAACCCATGGCATCTTTGGGTGTGACGCGCTGGAGTGCCGCGGCGATGGCGTGGAGCAGATCGGGGTGGGTGCGGGCCTCGGCACTGCGGAGCAGTTGTTTGATTTTGCTCCACATCTTTTCGATCGGATTGAGGTCCGGGGAGTAGGCTGGGAGGAAAAGCGCTTCGGCTCCGGCCTCTTTGATCAGGGCAAGAGTCTCTTCGCTCTTATGGGGAGTGAGGTTATCCATCACCACGATGTCTCCTGGGCGCAGAGTGGGACAAAGGACCTGGCGGACGTACTCTCGGAACACCTCCGCATCGGTGGCTCCTTCAACGGTCATACAGGCGCTGGAGCCATCCAGGCGGATCGATCCCAGGATGGTGGTGGTGTTCCAATGGCCATGAGGGGTGCTGGCGTGGACGCGCTTGCCGCGCGGGGCGCGGCCCCGCAGCCGGGTCATGTTGGTTTTGGCTCCCGACTCGTCCAGGAAGATCAGCCGCGTCGGGTCGAAGCCCCCTTGACGCCGCCGCCACGCCCGGCGGGCCTGCGCGATGTCGGGACGGTCTTGCTCGCTGGCTCTGAGCGTCTTTTTTTAAATGTCAGCCCCATCTTCTCCAAGGCGTAATGAATGGCTTGGAGGGTGCAGTCCACTGAGAGGGCTTCACGCATCTCCCTTAAGGTCATGTCCGTCTTCCTGGCCAGAAGCGCGCGCAATTCCCGGCGATGAGCCGGCAGGATCAAGGGCTTGCGGCCGCTGTTTTGATGAAGCGGAGCGATCTGCCCCAAGCGTCGGCGCTGCTGAAGCAGCTTCTTAACCATGCCTAAAGAAACCCGGTACCTGCGGGCAATCTCGGGCCGGGTGCCCTCGTCATTGTCATAGGAGACCAGAATCCGTTCACGCAAATCCAGAGAGATGGTTTTTCGCATGCCAAAAAGCATACCAAAACCATCCCGGAATGGCTACAGTTTTATTTAAAATGCTCTAGCGCGCAGACGGCCGTGCCGGAAGCGACAGCCACCGGCGTGCTGGTCCAATGGGCCAGGGTCCCGGCTTCGAGGGAACCGACGGGGATCATCGCGCCGAAGATGAGCGCCCATACGCCCATCACGCGGCCACGCATATCATCGGGCGTGCTTGTTTGAATGAGGGTGTTGCAGGTGGACATGAAGACCATCATGCCGAACGAACCCACGGCGAGGAAAACGAGCGCCAGCGCATAGACATGCACTGTTGAAAACAAAAGCAGCATCGCGGAGTAAAGCCAGACGCCGCCCAGCACCGCCGCGCGCCGCGGCATCGATTGCCCCACGGCCGCGGATACCAGCGCCCCGGCCAGCGCGCCGAGACCGGCGGCGGACATCAGCGTCCCATATCCTGTCTCGCCCAGGCTCAGCACGTCGCGCGCGTACGAGGGCATGAGCACGTTGTAAGACCAGCCGAACACGCCCACGACGCTGAAGAGCGCGAGCAGGGTCCTGACGCGCCGATTTTTCCGCACATAGGAGATGCCGCCCAGCGCATGGCGCCACGCGGAGCCGGCGCGCGCCATCGGCGTGACGCGCGGCGGATTCATCATCAGCAGCCCCGCGATGACGGCCAGGAAGCTGAGGCCGTTGCAGAGAAAACATTGGGCGATGCCGAAGCGCGCCATGATGATGCCGGCGAGCGACGGCCCGATGAAACGGGCGCCGTTGAAGATCGAGCTGTTGAGCGAGATCGCGTTCATCAGGTCCTCGCGGCTGCTCATCTCGATGACGAAGGCCTGGCGCGCCGGCATGTCAAAGGCCATCACGACGCCGCCCAGCGAGGCCAGGACGACGATCTGCCACGGCCGCACCAACCCGCTCCAGACCAGGTACGCCTCGGTGAAAGCCAGCAACATCGACACCGTCTGCGTCACCACGAGGATCGAACGCTTCGGCAGCCGGTCGGCGATCGAGCCGCCCCAGAAGGAGAAGATCACCATTGGCGCCGTGCCCGCCGCGGCGATGACGCCCAGCAAAACTTTCGATCCCGTGAGGCGATAAACCAGCCAGCCTTCGGCGGTCTTGTCCATCCAGGTGCCGATGAGGGAAATGAGCTGGCCCCAGAAAAAGAGGCGGAAATTGCGATGGCGCAAGGCGAGAAAGACGCGCTTCCAGGAGCGGAGCTGGGAATCGGGCGCAGGGAGCGTGGAGGAAGGAGGCGCTTGAGTCATACGAACGTTTGAATTATAGAGAGCTTTCGCCCGTTACGCCACCATGCAAACTTTGGATTCTCCGCCTCAGGGCGACACCAAATCCGCCATCCTCGACGCCGCCGAACGCCTCTTCGCCGCCCACGGCTTCGAGGCCACCTCGCTCCGCGCCATCACCGCCCAGGCCCGCGTCAACCTCGGCGCGGTCAATTACTATTTCAGCACCAAGGACGGCCTCATCCTCGAAGTCCTCAAGCGCATATTCCAGCCGGTCAACGATCACAGGCTGCGCCTCCTCGAGGCCCTCGAGGCGAAATCGGGCGGCAAACCGCTCGAAATCGAGGCCATCCTCGAGGCGCTTTTCCGTCCGCCGCTCGAGCTGGTCCACAAGCCCGTGCGCGGCGGCTGGTATTTTCCGCGGCTCCTTGCGTTTTGCATGACCGACCCGGGCGCGTACTTCAAGCCGCTCATCGAGGAGCAATTATCGGAGAAAACGCGCCGCTTCCAGGCTGCGCTTCAACGCGCGTGCCCCGGCCTGAGCAAGGCGGAAGTAGGCTGGCGGCTGCACTTTTCCCTGGGGGCATTCATTCAGACGGCGGGCAACCCGCAGTTGCTCGAAGTCACCTCGGAGGGCATGTGCCACGCCGGGGACGCGGAGGCGGTCTTGAGGAAAGTGGTCGCGTTTTGCGCGGCGGGCTTCAGGGCAAATGAGCAGGAATGAATCGTCATTTCGATGCGCTTTTTTGAATTTTATCGGCCTCCAAGCGTCGTTACAGCCGTGTAATCGTCCTACCATTTTGCGGTAATCCACGAGCATTTAACCTCTTTTTTTCGAATTATTCCCGCCATGCACAGGGTTTTTATTGGGCTGTTGCCCGCGCAGTCCACGGGTTTCAAGCGGGGAGCGGGAGGCCTGGCGTGAAGACCGCCGCGCACCCGGAACGGTTCCAGCAACTGGACGCCCTGCGCGCGGTCGCGATCACCGTGGTGATGCTCCACCATTACGTGAACCCGCCGATATTGCTCTCCGGCTTCGGGGTGACGTTCCTTTTCGTGCTCAGCGGCTATTTTTCCACCAATACGCTGCTGAAGCTGCGCAGGCAGATGGACGAAGGGCGGGTGGGATTGGGCGCCGCGGCGGGGGAATTTTACCGCAGGCGTTACCTGCGGATTTGCCCGACTTATTTCCTCGTGCTGCTGCTGACGGCGGCATTCAACGTGCCGGGCGCGCGCGACAGTCTGCCATGGAACGCATTCTTCCTGTCGAACATCCAGACGGTCGTCACGGGCGTATGGAACGGGCGGTTTTCGCCGCTCTGGTCGCTCTCGTTCCTCGAGCAATTTTACCTCGTGCTGCCCTTCCTGGTGCTCTGGCTGCCCCGGCGCCGGCTGGTCGCCGCGCTGCTGGTGCTGACCGCCCTGGGGCCGCTCTGGCGCTGCTATTGCTGGTGGCAGAACCTATCGGGAATCGATTGGACGGTCTTCCCGCTCTCCTCGTGCGACGCCGTGGGATGCGGTGCGCTGCTGGGCGTGGCGCGCATGGGAATGGTCGGCGAAAAAGTGCTGCCCCGCGTGATATGGGTCGCGCGCTGGTTCGGGCTGCCGGTCTCCCTGTTGCTGGTGGCGGCGAAGGGGATGCACCGTGAACCGTGGTTCACGGAGATCGTCATTCCGCTGGCGGCGTCGCTGGCTTTCGTATGGCTGGCGGAAAAGGCCTCGCGCGGCTTCGGCGGCATTGGCGGCATGATGCTCAGCAACAAGTGGCTGGCGAAGATCGGGCAGATGAGTTACTCGATTTTCCTCATCCACTCGTTCACGGAAATGCTGTTGCCGCACGTGGGCGTGCTGGGTTGGATTCTCGATTCGAACTGGCGCGGCCTCGTGCTCATTCCATGCTCGCTATTGCTCGCAAAGATCTCCTGGTCGTACATCGAGCGGCCCATCATGGATATGCGCCGGAGGCTGCCGAACCTGCCGCTGCCGGTGATGCCGACCGCCGCGGCCGCCGCGCCGGAGCCATCGTAATTGCTTGATTTGAAGCAGTACGGCGGGCAGTGAGGGGGATGAGAGTTTCACTGCGCCCCCCGACGCCCGCGGATATCGCGGAGTGCGGGCGCATCTGCTACGAGGCGTTCAGCGCCGTGGCCAGCGCGCACAATTTTCCCGTCGATTGGAAGTCCGAGGAAGCGGCGGTAAAGGTCATCGAGGCGCGGCTTGCGCACATGCAGACCTATGGAATCGTCGCGGAGAGCGGCGGGCGGATCGTCGGCAGCGCTTTCTTAAAGCTGTACAGGCCCGTCGGCGCGATCGGGCCGGTGACGGTCACGCCGCGGCTGCAAGGGGCGGAGGTCGGGCGGCTGATGATGGAACACTTGATCGAGCGGGCGCGCATGGTGGGGCTCGACGGGACGCGGCTGGTGCAGGCGGCGTACAATACCCAGTCGCTGGCGCTCTATACGAAGCTCGGTTTTCAGGTCCGCGAGCCGCTGGCTTGCCTGCACGGGAATCCCATCGCCATGCGCACACCCGGTTGCCGCGTGACCATTGGCAACGAGGGGGACCTGCCGGCCTGCACGCGCATTTGCACGCGCGTACTGGGATACACCCGCACCGAGGACTTATGGGAGGCGCTGCAACTGCGCACGCTGACGGTGGTGGCGCGCGAGGGGGAGATCACCGGCTACTCGACCGGCGTCCATTTTCGCGGGCACACCGTGGCGGAAACCAACGAGGATGCCAGGGCGCTCATCGCCACGGCGGAGGATTTGCCCGAGCCGGGCCTGCTCATGCCGGCGCGCAATGGGGAGCTGCTGCGCTGGGCGCTCGAGCGCGGGCTGCGCATCACCCAGCCGCTTTCCCTCATGACGGAGGGGTTTTACCAGGAGCCGAACGGGGCCTTTTTGCCCTCGATCCACGGATGAGGGAGAGCTTTATTGATGCGCTCCGGCGTGAACTGGGCTTAGAATGAAGGCATGGTAGAAGATCATCTCAGCATTATTGAATCGCGCGTGCAATCGTCGTCGAACCTTCCCGAGGCGGCGAAGGTGGAACTGCTCGAGGTGATCGGCGAACTGCGCGCGGAATTGCGCGGGGTAAACAAGGAGCACCTTGCCGGCGAGGCGGCGGCCAGCCATGGGGAATCGATCGACGAGGTGGTGGGCGGATTGACCGGGACCCTGGCCACGCTCGAAGCGACGCATCCGCGCCTGGTGCAACTGGCAAACCGGCTGGCTGTGGCGCTGTCGAACGTGGGGATATGAGGGAAAATTCGAAATTCGAAATTCGAAATTCGAAATTTCGAGTGGATGACGCCTTAGGAAAAGGCTCCGGCGCGGAATCTGGCCCCGAGGGACCGCACGGAATCGGCCGCAGGCGCCAGTGTCCCCCATTGCGCCGGAATTCGTCTGCCGATTTAGTTGAAATGATCTAGCCCATCGCCTTGGCCTATTCCGAAGAATATTTCATCAAAGTCCAGGGCGAGCAAAAGGGTCCTTATACCTACCCGCAGCTCAAGCGGCTCTACGACACCAACTTGATTCCCGAGGAGACGCTCTATTGGCGCGACGGGATGGAGCAATGGGAGGCGGTGCCCGATTTGTGCGGAAAAAAGCGGCGCGGCCGCCGGCGGCTCTCGAGGCGGCTGCGGATCATCGGGGCGCTGCTGCTCGCGGGCCTGGCGCTCGTTTTGGCCTGGTTCCTGCCGGTGCTGAAGGATGGCTGGCGCGAAATGAACGACCACGACCAGACGGCGGAAGGGGCATACTGGCGGGCGCGCGGTTTCGTGCGCGAGGAGGCGAAGACGTCGGATGACAGCGTGGCATTCCAGTCCTTTACGATGGCCAACGTCTCGCTGACCGGCACGGAAGCGACGGTCGTCCTGCCGGGGACACTGTTCGGCGCGGATGGAAACGCCAAAAGCATGACCTGGAAAGTGCTGATGCGTTACGACATCGCGCGCAAGGAATGGCTGCTGCCGCGAAGCGGAATGTGACGGCGGCTTCCATTGCAACCTATTGCAACTTAAGCCGCGGTGCCACACACTGTGCCCGTGCTCCATCTTGTATTTCATGCGGTCACCCTGCTGCTGGCGGCGGCATTTGGTCTGGCCGTGGGCGCGTGGCTGGCAATGATGTATTTCAAATCGCGGCGGGAAATGGAATCCGCGCGCCAGGAGGCGGAATGGAACACGCAACTGGCCGTCGCGCGAGAGCAGGCCGGGCGGGCGACGGAATTATCGAACGATTGCGAGCGGATGCGCCAGCAAGTGCAGGAATTGATGGTGCGCCTGGCCGCGGCCGAGGCAAAAGCCGAGCAGGAACGAAAGGGCGCCGAGGAAAAACTGGCGCTGGTCGAGGAGACACGCAGGCAGTTGGCGAACGAATTCAACGCCCTCTCGTCCGAGGCGCTGAGGAAGAACAACCAGTCGTTCCTGGACCTGGCGAAGGAGACGCTCGGGACATTCCAGGAATCCGCCAGGGGAGACCTCGAAAAGCGCCAGCAGGCGATCAGCGAAGTTGTCGGCCCGGTCAAGGAATCGCTCGCGAAAGTGGACGCGCAAATCCACGAGATCGAGAAGAACCGCGTCGGCGCCTACGAGTCGCTGCAGGCGCAGGTCAAATCGCTGATCGAGACGCAGCAGCAACTGCGCTCCGAGACGGGCAACCTGGTGAAGGCCCTGCGCGCGCCGAACGTCCGCGGACGCTGGGGCGAAGTGCAGTTGAGGCGCGTGGTCGAGATGGCGGGCATGGTGGATCACTGCGATTTTTACGAACAGCAGACGGTGACCGACGACGAGGGGGGCGCGCTGCGGCCCGACCTGCTCGTGCGGCTGCCGGGCGAGAAAACGATCGTCGTGGACGCAAAGGCGCCGGTATCCGCCTACCTCGACGCGCTGGAAGCGCCGGATGACGCGACGCGCGCGGAGCAACTGGCGCGGCACGCGCTGCAGGTGCGCGCGCACATCGAGGCGCTGTCGCGCAAGGCGTATTGGGAGCAGTTCAATCCGACGCCGGAATTCGTGGTGCTGTTCCTCCCGGGCGAAATGTTTTTTTCCGCCGCGCTCGAGCGCGATCCGGCGCTGATCGAATTCGGCGCGGAAAAGCGCGTCATCCTGGCGACGCCGACGACGCTCATCGCGCTGCTGAAGGCGATCTTCTTCGGCTGGCGCCAGCAAAAGCTGGCAAAGAACGCCGAGGAAATCTCAAACCTGGGCCGCGCGCTCTACAGCCGGCTGAGCACGATGGGCGGCTACATCGAGAAGCTGGGCAAGAGCCTCGGCAGATCGGTCGAATGTTACAACCAGGCCGTGGCGTCGCTCGAGACGCGGGTCATGGTCACCGCGCGCGGGTTCAAGCAACTGGACGTCGAGGGGGGAGAAATGGAGGTGCTCGAACAGGTCGAGCAGCATCCGCGGCAATTGCAGGCGCCGGAGATGATCGAGGGAGCGGAAGGAGGAGTGATTCGCGCGCTCGAGGATGCGAACGGGGAGGGCGGGAAATGAGGGGGAAAATTCGAAATTCGAAATTCGGAATTCGAAAGGCTGAATGACTTGTGAAGCGGCTGGCGACGTGTTTTTCCATTGCCGCGTTGTCGCCAATGCTTTATGCGCAGGAAATTATTCAAAAGGCGCCCGATCCGCCCGTTGATCTCGAGCATCAGAAGACGCTCTATGTAGTTGGTTATGCGCATCTGGATACGCAATGGAGATGGTCTTATCCCCAGGTGATTCGGGAATTCATCCGGCATACGATGGAGGATAACTTCCCGCTCTTCGAAAAGTATCCCGATTATATCTTCAACTTTACCGGGTCGCGGCGGTACGAGTTCATGGAGGAGTACTACCCGGATGATTTCGCGCGGGTGCGGCAGTATGTCGCCGCCGGGCGCTGGTTTCCCGCGGGCGCGGAGGTGGACGAGGGAGATACGCTCATCTCCGGCCTGGAGTCGCGCGTGCGGCACGTTTTGTACAGCAACCGGTTTTTCGAGCGCGAATTCCACAAAGAGAGCGACGAGGTGATGCTGCCGGACTCCTTCGGTTTCCCGGCCTGCCTGCCGAGCATCCTGGCTCATTGCGGCATCAAGGGATTCTCGACCCAAAAACTGACCTGGGGCTCCGCTGTGGGTATTCCCTTCAATCTTGGCATCTGGCAGGGCGTGGACGGGCAAAAAGTCGTCGCCGCACTGAACCCCGGCCCTTACGACAGCGGGATCGATTCCGACCTGAGTAATGATGCCAACTGGATTTCGCGCGTTCAGGACGATGGGGACAGCTCCGGGGTATACGCCGATTTTCGCTATTACGGCACGGGCGACCGCGGCGGCGCCGCTTCGGAGAACAGCGTGCGCTGGCTCGAGCGCAGCCTGGCCCCGAATGGTCCGCTCAGGATTATTTCCGCGCCGGCAAACCGCATCTTCAATGACCTGACCGACGACGAAAAGACGCGCCTGCCGGTCTATCAAGGCGAACTGCTTCTCACCGGCCACTCGACGGGCTGCCTCACCTCAAAGGCGATCATGAAGCGGTTCAACCGGAAAAACGAACTGCTCGCAAACGTCGCCGAGAGCGCGGCCACGGCTGCCTACGCGCTCGGCGCGCTGCCTTATCCCGGCGACAAACTTTACCGCGCCTGGGACATCATGCTCGGATCCCAGATGCACGATATGTTGCCCGGCACATGCATCCCGCAAGCGTACAATTTTACCTGGAACGACGAGGTTCTCGTCTCGAATGAATTTGCCGCAGTCGCGGAAAATTCCGCTGCGGCGGTGATTGCCGGAATGGATACGCAAGCCGGGCGCGACGCTGTTCCAATCGTCGTTTACAATCCGCTCTCGATCGCCCGCGAGGACGTGGTGGAAGCCTCGATCACGCTGCCGGCCGCGTCCGGATCCGCGATTACGGTTTTCGGGCCGGACGGCAGCCCCACGCCGACACAGGTGGAGTCAATCGACGGCAATCGCGTAAAAATCCTCTTCCTGGCAAAAGCTCCGCCGGTTGGGTACGCGGTGTATCAGGCGCGGCCCGTGGCCACCGCGTCGCCGGCGTCGCCGCTCAAGATCAGCGCGAACCAAATTGAAAACGAGCGTTACCGCGTGACGCTCGACCGGAATGGCGATGTCGCGTCAATCTTCGACAAAACTGCGGGCAGGGAATTGCTCGCCAATCCCGCCCAGCTCGTGTTCCAGCGCGAGAAACCGCGCGCGTTTCCCTCCTGGAACATGGATTGGTCGGACCGGCGCCGGCCGCCCGAGGCCGTCGTGGCCGGGCCCGCGCGCATCAGCGTCGCCGAAGCCGGTCCGGTCCGCGTCAGCTTGCGGGTCACACGCTCCGCCCTCGGTTCGAATTTCACCCAGCAGATCCGGCTCTCGGCGGGCGCGGCGGGTAACCGGGTGGAATTTGCCACGGACATCGACTGGCGTTCGCTCGAGTGCAGCCTGAAGGCGTCATTCCCGCTGGCCGTATCCAATCCGCTTGCGACTTACGACGCGCAACTGGGCACCGTGCAACGGGGCAATAACAATCCGAAGAAATTCGAAGTGCCGCAGTACCAATGGATGGACCTGACCAATACGGATGGAAGTTATGGCGTTTCCATTTTGAACGATTGCAAATATGGCTCGGACAAGCCCGACGATTCGACGATGCGGTTGACTCTTCTCTACTCGCCCGGCGTCTGGAATACCTCGCAGGATCAGGGTACGCAGGACATTGGCCGGCAAAAAATGCTTTACGCGGTCGAAGGACACCAGGGTGATTGGCGCGACGGCGACACCACCTGGGAAGCGGCGCGGCTCAATCAGCCGCTGATCGCCTTCGTCTCGACCCCGCACGCGGGACCGCTGGGCAAAACCTTTTCGTTCTTCGCAACCAGTACCAGCCAGGTCCAGATCGTCAGCATCAAGAAAGCGGAGGATAGCGGTGAGATCGTTGTGCGAATGCGGGAACTGCTCGGGAAACAGGCCAGCGCGGTCCGGCTTTCATCGCAACTCCCGCTGGTGGCGGCGCGCGAAATCAACGGCCAGGAAAAGCCGGTCGGGCCGGCCAATGTAAAGGATGGGGCGCTCGAATTCGACATCTCTCCCTATCAGCTTCGCGCCTTCGCGCTGCGGCTGGCCGCGCCGCCGCAGTCTCCGGTGGCCGCCGTTTCCAGCAGGCCTCTCGACTTATCCTATGACCTGAACGGAGTCAGCCCTGTGAATAATCTCGAAGCGGGCAACTTTGACGGCCAGGGCCACACTTATCCCGCCGAGCAATTCCCGGCCACCGTTGTTAGCGATGGCGTATTCTTCCAGTTTGGCCCGGCACAAGGCGGGAAGAACGCGCTAACCTGTCATGGCCAGTCGATCGAGCTGCCGGACGGTTCGTTTAACCGGGCTTATATCCTCGCCGCGGCGATCGATGGAGACCAGCAATGCGAGGTAAGTGTCGATGGAATCGCGTCAAAATTGACCGTGCAGGATTGGTCACAGTTTATCGGCCAGTGGGACAACCGGCTTTGGCAGGGCGTGCCGCCGGAATTGAATTACAATTGGGACAATGCCCTCGACGGCCTCGTGCCCGGCTATGTCAAGCCCGCGCCGGTCGCATGGTATTGCTCGCACCGCCACGATGCGAGACAGGGGAACGAGTTTTACCAATACGCCTATATTTTCAAATACGGGATCGATCTTCCACTGGGCGCGAAACAACTGACCCTGCCAAATAACGGCAAGATACGCATTTTCGCAATCAGCCTGGCAAATGAGCCCGAAGCCGGAATCGCCGCCGCGTCTCCGCTTTACGATACGTTCGACGACCACGTGGCCGGCGGGCCGCCGGACGCTTCGCCGGCGCCTGGTAAATATCCGGACATGGTCGCCGTCACGCTTGCGCCGCCATTGTACAACCGGGTGGGTCACTTGCATTACACGACCGATGGTTCGGACCCGACCCCGGCTTCGCCCGTTTATACGGATAAGTTGGTGTTAAGTCGCGATACCGTCGTCAAGGCCTGCGAATGCGATGACCAGACCCGGCCCGGGAAGATATGGACCGGACGATATGAGATCGAAGATGTAAGTCCGCCGCGTGTTACCGGCATTTCCTCGGTTCCATTTACATCCGACGCGGAAGTTGACTATTCGAAACCGGTCGAACCGCAATCGGCTCTCGATGTTACACATTATATCTTCTCGACCGGCGGCGGCGCGCAGACGCGGCAAATCCGGATTACATCGGCGGACTTATCCCGGGATGGCATGACGGTCACGCTGCATCTGGGTTCGCCTTTGCCAATGGACACGCCCGTGGGCCTGGATGTGCGGGACATCACGGAAAATTCCGCGCGGGCAAATGTTCTGAAATCATTCGACGGCCAGGTGACCGGGCTTCAGCCGGTGTACAGTCTCGCGTCGCTGGATACTCCGCGGGAGCGGCTGTTCGAGGATGACAGCGCGCTGCCGGTCCAGCCCGGCGAACCATGGACGCTCAATATGTTTTTGCGTTGCGACCAGCCGCCGCAGGGCGACGGCGTGCTGCTGGGCGGCTGGGGTTGCGCGCAGGACAGTGCCTCGCGCCCGGGCACGGGCCGTTACTTCATAAAGTTCACCGGAGGCATCGCCTTCTGGCTCGCGAACGAGGACCTCAGAACCAACGTCCCCATCGATGCGGGCCGCTGGCAGATGCTGACCGCGACCTACGACGGCAAAACGATCACGCTCTACAAGGATGGCGGCCAGATCGCCTCCAGCAATTCGCCGTTGGCTCCCGATGACCAGACCGTCGCCATCGGCATCGCCGATCCCTGGGGCCGCGGCAATAAATTCGAGGGAGAAATCCGCAATTTCCAAATCTGGCGGTCCGCTTTGGGCCCCGATGCGGTGAAGGCGTTGCTGCAAACAGGACCGGGGAATTGAAGCGCCCCGGCAGCGCGTGGCGCGATGTGGCATAAAAGGATGGCTTGCAGTCTCTTGAGCAATTGGATTTCCGCGTTTAGGTTTGAACGAAACAGACATCAAGACCCTCAATGCCAGAGACCACACGGGAATTCATGATTCGAAATGAGTAGTAGAAATTCGAAATTCGAAATTCGAAATTCGAACATATTGAGGGTTGGCTGGCTGGTGGGCATTCTGCTGGCGGTGGGGTGTTCGAGGCAGGCGGCGGATACGGGCGCGGCCGCGCCTTCGCCATGGCCCACGGCGACGCCGCCCGAAAAGCTGCTGGTGCTGGCGACCTTCGCGCCGATGTACTGCTTCACGAAGCACGTGGCCGGGGACTTGGCCGATGTCGAAATGATCGTGCCGCCGGGCGTCCCGTCCGGGAAATTCGAGCCCGGCCCGGATCAGGTGAACCGGATCATGCAGGCCGACGTTGTGGTCGAGAACGGTTTCGGATTCGAGCCCTGGATGGACAAGATCGAGGCGCAAGGGTTGAAACCGGGCGCCATCCGCATTATTGCCGCGCGCGGAACGGGCCCGGGCATCCCGGGCCTGCCGGGCGACCCGGATTCGCCCCCGAGCGACGTTAACTTTCCGCCCGGCCAGCGGACGGACCCGCATGTCTGGATCGACCCGATCATGGCGATCAAGGAGGTGCAGAACATCCGCGACGCCTTGATGGCGCGCGATCCGGCGCACGCGAACCAATACCTCGCCAATGAAAACCAATACGAAGCCGACCTCCGCGACCTGGACGACGAAGTCGGGCAAATGACGGTGGATATTCCAAAGCGCAACGTGATCTGCGAGGACACGACGTTTCTCTATTTCCTGAGCCGGTATCAGTTCACGGTGGTGAACGTGGAAACCGCGCCGCAGTTGGATTCATTCGTTCCTCACGGAGAGCCGGTGATCGTGGCCGCCGGCCAGGAGTCGATGCGACACTCGCTCGAGGGCTCGATGCCCGGTTACGGACCATCGATCTGTCCTCGACCCCATGGAAAGCGGCTCGGCGTCGGAGGATTTTTACGAAGAGACAACTCGCGCGAACGTGGCCGCGCTGCGAAAAGGGCTGACGCAATGAGTTGGTTCTCGTTCCATTTTTCCGATTTCGCGCTCTCCTTCCTCGGCATCATTTTCGAGGGGATTCCCTTTTTGCTGCTCGGTTCGCTGATCTCGGGTGCGGTCGAGGCGTTCGTGCCGTCGGACATGCTCACACGCTGGCTGCCGAAGAATTATGCCGCCTCGATCGTGGTATCCGCGCTGCTGGGCCTGGTGCTGCCGATGTGCGAATGCGCGAGCGTGGTGGTGATCCGCCGGCTCATCCGCAAAGGCGTGCCGCTTTCGTGCGCGATCACTTACATGATGGCCGCGCCGATCGTCAGCCCGGTGGTGGCGCTGAGCACTTACGCGGCGTTTCGCGGGCAAAATCCCATCGAGATGACGCTGCTGCGCCTGGCGCTCGGTTTCCTCATCGCGGTTGGCATCGGCATGCTGGTGCGCGATTTTTCACCCGAAAAATTGCTCCAGCCGGAGATGCTCAATTCGCCTGGGCACGCGGCGGCGCACCGGCTTGAGCATGGCGGTGGTGGGCGACGACTCCGCGCCGAGCCTCATCGAGAGCGGAGTGAGCGGGAAACTGTTCCGCGCGGTCCAGAGCGCGACCGCCGATTTCATGGACGTGACCTTTTTCTTCGTGGTGGGCGCGGCAATCGCCTCGGTCTTCAATACGGCGGTGAACCAGACCCTGCTGGTCCCAGTCGCCACCAACCCGACGCTCTCGGTGGTCGCCATGATGGCGCTCTCCTTCATGCTGGCGATCTGCAGCTCGACCAACGCATTCATCGCCGTCAGTTTCCGCATGTTTCCGCCGGCGGCGAAGCTGGCATTCATGGTCTTCGGCCCGCTCTTTGACACGAAGCTTTTCTTCCTCTACGGCGCGGTGTTCCGGCGCTGGTTCGTCTTGAGCCTGGGAATTGGACTTTTCATCATAATCGCGCTAGTCTGCAACCACTTGGGACTGATCCTGAACAATCCATGACCACGCTATTCAACCGCTGGCTTCCCGGCTTCACGCTCCTGGTATGGAGCACCGTGCTGCTCACCTTTTATGTGACGGGAAAAATCAACTCGCTCATCATCCCGGTATTCCGCACCAACGCGGTGATCGCCGGCTGCGTGATGCTGCTGATGGCGGGCTGTTTCTTATTCCTGCCGGGCGTGGCGAAATGCTGCGACGACGACCGTTGCGGGCATCCGCTGGGCCGGCGGAAGATGGGGCGCCTGCTGACGTTCGCGGTTCTGATTTTGCCGGTGGCTGTGGCGGCGATGGTTTCGCCGAAGGATTTCGGGGTCGACGTTGCGAGGCTTCGCGGCTTGAACATGGATGGCCAGGGGCTGGTGCCGCGCAAGGCCGTGGCGAGGGTCTCCTCGGGCCAGCAGACCGCCTCGGCGGATAATCCGACCGAGCCGGCGCTCCCCCAGAAGGACGGTTCGCAGCCGGCCGCGCAAACGGCCTCGACCGCGCCGGCTTCGACGGACGACTATTTGCCGCGGGCGAAGGATGGAAACATCGTGGTGCAGGTCATCGACCTGCTTTACGCGGCGCAGGATTCGAGCATGCAAACCGATTTCCAGGGCAAGACGGTCGAGATCATCGGGCAGTTGATGCTCGACAATTCCAACAACGCCGGGGGCAACCGTTTCAAGCTGATGCGGATGTTCATGTGGTGCTGCGCCGCTGACGCGAAGCCGATCGCCGTCACGATCGAGGAGCCTCCGAACGCGCCGGCGCTGCCGCCGGAGATGTCCTGGGTGAAGGTGGTCGGGAAGGTCGATTTCCCGATCGAGGGAGGGAAGACGATCCCGATTCTGAGATCGACCTCGCTGGCCGTGACGCAGCCGCCCGAGGAGACGATGCTTTATTGATCGCGATCCGGGAGAGCCGACCGGATCGCTTCTCCGATTCGCCTCGAGACTGACTCCGAGGAATAGCGGGCGCGTGCGGTTTCGCGGGCAGCCTCGCCGTAGCGGCGGCAGAGATCGGGATCGGAGAGCAGATCGATGAGGGCGGAGGCCAGTGCGGGGACGTCGCCGGGAGGGATGACGCGCCCCGATTTGCGGTCGTCGATGACTTCCGGAAGCGCGCCGACGGCGCTGACCACTACCGGGATGCCGTACGTGATCGCTTCGATGGCGTTGATGCCCTGCGGCTCGCGCCACGACGGCAGCGCAACCACCGAGCAGCGCAGCAGCAGCCGGCTGACCTCGGCGAGCGGGACGCGGCCCAGCACTTCGACGTTGCGCATGCGGACCTCCGGCGAGCAGCCGGCGATGATCAGCCGCGCGGACGGGATTTTCTCCAGGACCCGGGCGAACGCCTCGATGAGGAGCGGCCCCCCTTTTCGTTCCCAATCGATGCCGACAAACAGGATGGTCTGGTTCGAGTAGCCGGCGTTGTCGAGCGGGGCGCCGGGCGGAGGCATATTGGGCGCGGCGCCGACAATGGCGATGTTGGCCGGGTCGCAGCCGTAATCCTCGACCATGGAATCGCGCACGAACGCGCTCATGACAAGGTTCTTGCGGACGTGGTGGTAGACGCTCCGCTCGAGCTCGATCCACGCGGGGGAGGCGAGCTGGTCGCGCGTCGCGCCGGGGTAGCGCAGATTCGCCAGATGGGTGTGATCGGTGTAGAGGAAATTCGGAAGCCCGTCGATCGAGGCGTCGTAAAGAGTCTGCGATTGGATCGAGAAAAGCGCCGAGGGGACGAGCGGCGAATATTTTTCCGCGATGATCCGCCGGATGGCGTGGAAGAGATAGGGCGTTTTGTAATAGAGATCGCGAAAAATTCCCCGCCCGGAGACAAGACGGGGCAGGTAGGTCGTCAGCGTGGTGGCGGCGGCGCGCCAGACCACATGGCGGGAGGATTTGACCACCTCCTGCAACACGTCGATCTGGACGAGCTCGTGCTCCGGAAATTGCTCCCGCAGCCAGCCGGCGATGCGGTCATTGATGTGCGAGAAATTGCCCTGGCGAAAAAAAAGAATACTGCGCATTCTCCCCGGCATTGAATCACGGATGGCAGGGATTTCACGGAATTTAAATGATACGGTTTCGCTTGAACACGCTGAGAAATTTCAATGCACATCTCTTTCGTGAACCCCAGCCTCCCCGAGAAAGGCGCTGCAAACGGGCCAGTCGGGCAAACTTGTGCCAGATCGCCCCGATCAACTTCGGAATTCTGGCTTAACGCTTACCAACTGCCCTACTTTACTGCACCTCCCGGGGCGGTGGCAACAGGGGGGATGGGACGGGGGGCGAACAGCCTCATAGACCGGGCCAGTTCGGCTTTCATGTTGCTGCTTTGGCTATTGACGGCGGCTCAAATTTGAGCCACCTTTGGAACATGCCTGCAAAAACAATCTCTCCCGAGGTGGATTTCAAACGTCAACTGTCCGAATCCATCCGCGTGCGAATGGATCAACACGGCCTTTCCATTTCCCAGTTGGCCGAGCGCATGGGCACCGGGCGCGCTGCAGTGCGCCGCATCCTCGACGCCAGCAATACATCAATCACTTTTCGGTCCATCAACCGCGCCGCCCAGGCCGTTGGGCTCAAAGTCACACTCATTGCCGAGCCGATGTCACCTGAAGAACTCGGGGAGTTGGCCCACCGCCTCGCCAACAGCAAGAAACCTGACGAAACCAGCAAGCTCAAAGCACAAATCCTGAAGGGCTTTTACGGCGAAGTGTAATGCCACAAGTCCAGCGTAGCAAAATCCCAAAGCCGCTCATGGAACATCTCGTTGATCGTATCCATGCGCGAGAAATCGATGCGGACGCATTGCAACCGTTTGCAGCTTGGCTCAACACCAATCCGGAAGTCCCGGAAGGCAGTTGGTACAAACGCCCCCCCACCATGATCGTCTGTGGCGAAGGCGCCTTGGTCAAAACCTTTCTCACACCCTCTCAGGCTCCCCTCGGCGAGGAGATGTGACAGCGATGGGATTTCGGGTCAACCCCTTCAGTGAGGCTGAGCCTTGATTTGAGCAGAAATAGCAATACGAAACCGGACTAGCCCGCTCATAGACCTCGCGCAGGCAGAGCCGCGGGGACGTGGAAGGATCCCATACCTTCCAACCTGGCAAGCTCTTCCCCCGTAATTGCTCCGGCATTAGGTGCAGCAAAGTAGGGCAGTTCGTAACGTTTAAATGCCAAAACAGGCAATATTCCGCGCGGGCGGTGTGGCGACCTCTTACAGGCTCGGGCCGGAGACTAAACGGAAGTCCACTCGAAGCCAGGGACGGGACTTTGCTCCCGCGACGGCCCGATGGCGGTGGAATCCTGGAAATCCTGAAGCGCCTTGGCGCGCTCAGGGGTGCGGGTCTTCGAGGCGTTGACGCCGCCGCAGAGGACGATGCGCACGGTGTCGAGCAGAATGAAAATATCGAGGAACAGGCTCATGTTCTTCATGTAATAGAGGTCGTACTCGAGCTTGTGGCGCGCGTCCTCGACCGATGCGCCGTACGGATAATTGACCTGCGCCCAACCGGTGATGCCGGGCTGCACCATCAGGCGCTCCTGGTAGTACGGAATGGCCAGCGCCAGTTTCTCGATCATCTCCGGGCGCTCGGGGCGCGGCCCGACGAAGGACATGGAACCGACCAGCACGTGGAAGAATTGCGGAATCTCATCGATGCGGTACTTGCGCAGGAACCGGCCCACGGGAGTCACGCGCGGATCGTTGTCGGTCGACCAGACGGCGCCCGCCTGCTCGGCATCCACGCGCATGGTGCGGAGCTTCGTGATGTTGACCACGCGGCCAAAACGTCCCGCGCGGGTCTGGCGATAGAAGACGGGTCCCGGCGAGGTGAGCTTGATGAGGAGCATTCCGAAAAGCAGGAAAGGCGAGGAGAGGACGATGCCGGCCATCGAGGCCACGATATCGAAGAGGCGCTTCACCTTTTTGATATAAAGCAGGTGGGGCTCGCCGCTGGCATTCAGCAGCCAGTCGGAGGTCAGCAGCTCGATCGGGACATATTGATCCACTTCTTCGCAGAGCGAGATGAGCGGCATCACCGAGACGCCCGAATAGCGCAATTCGCAGAAGTGCTTGAGCAGCGTGGGATTGCGCAGGCTTTTGTCCGTGCAAAGCACGCGCCCGATGCCCTCGCGCCGGACGATTTCCATAACGTCCTGGCATTTGCCCAGCACCCGCACGTCGCCGGTCGCCCGGTAGCCATTGTGCTCGATCACGCCGGCCAGATCGAGGTGGTGCGCCCCCAGCGAACGGAAGAGGCGCGTCTCCAGTTCGTCGAAACTGCAGGTGATGATGTAGGCCACGCGCTCGCGGTTGTTGCGCAGGCTGTGAAGCAGGATGAGGTGATGCAGCAGCGCCACCGTGTAGCCGATGCCGGCATAGATGAGCACGGCGCCGCGGCCGATGGGGCGGAAGGAGTGGATGTAGGTGCCGACGATCAGGAGGCTGATGGCGATCAGCGTGCAGAGCGTGAGGGCGCCGGCGCGCTTTGCCACCCCCTGGCTGGCGCTGTGGGTCGAGTAGAGCCCGAAGATGTAGATCGCGGCGGAGAATACGACCGCCGTGACCATGATGTACGGCCAGTAGGCGCTCAGCACCGCGTTGAAATCCTCGCGAAAGCGGATCCACGTGCCGACGAGCGTGGCGAGGTAAAAAAGGACTGCGTCGAGGGTGAAATGAAACGAAACGTGGAACCAGTGCTTCCGGAGGATGCCGTTGGTGTTCATGTACAAAAAAGGGGCAATAATGTCTTCTCGCGCGGGAGCCGCCCCTCAAAGCGGAGGCCCGCGCATTATGACGAAATGGGGGTATATCGTCGTCGAGAAATGTACGGCCTGAATCCCCTCCGTGTCCAGAGATGAATAATAAATTAATTGATACAAAGAAGTAACGATATGCTGACATAGGCATATTCTGCGCAATCAGGCGATCAAAGCGTGCCAACCGTGGTGAACAATGATACAATATGCTTATAGTGAGTGTCTTATGATATGAATAATCACGAGAAAATGGAGGTGGAGCTAACGCGAAACCTCATCCTATGCAACTTTAATTGGGGCGCCAATCGGCCTTGGAATGATCCAGTTACGAATCCTTCTTGGCTTCTCAACGAATTTTTTATCGGGGATCGATGGATCTCCGAATTCCTCCCGGCTCGGGGCATTCCCGAAGATTAAGTCTCGCGCGGCACGCGGCATTCGCATTTAAAAATTGGAAGCGATGGACCCTGACGAACTCGATCGCCGGCTGGCCACCAGGACAGCCGAGCTGACCGCCGCCCAGCGGCGCATCGGGGAATTGCTGGAAAACGCCGCCGCGCTCAAGGAGACCAAGCGGAAACTGGCGATGGTGCGCCAGGAGCGGGACGCGCTGCGCGGGTCGCTCGAGTACCGGCTTGGCAGGAAACTGGTCGGGCCGTTCCGGAGACTTTTCCGCGCCCTCCGCGGCAGTGAGCCGGAATCCAAGCAGGATCCCCGCCGGGCCTATCACCGCTGGTTCCTGGCGCACCGGGCTTCGCCGGCGGAACTCGATGCGGTGCGCGCGGCGGAAAGGGAGATGCCGCGGACGCTCATCAGCATCCTGATGCCGGTGCGCGATCCGCAATTGCCGATGCTCGAGGAGGCCGTGGCATCGGTGCGGGCGCAGGTTTATCTCCACTGGGAACTGCTGATCGCCGATGATGGCTCCGCTGACCGCGCCGTGTCGGAACGGCTGCGTGCCTTTGCCGCGGCGGACACGCGAATACGGGTGAAATGTCTCGAGGCGGGTAGCGGCCCGGCCGCGGCGTCCAACGCGGCACTGGATATGGCGTCGGGCGAATTTGCCGGTTTGCTCGAGGCCCACCGGACTGCTCGAGGCCGATGCGCTGTTGCAGATCGCGCGGTCGATCCAGGAAACGGCGGAGGCGGACATCGTCTATTGCGACGAAGACGAAGTGGATGAGGAAGAGCGGTTCCAGGAACCGATTTTCAAGCCGGACTGGTCGCCCGACGCGCTGCTGTCGGACAATTACCTGGGCCGCTTCACCGTTGTGCGGCGAAAACTGATCGCCGAGGCCGGCGGATTCCGCCCGGGCTTCGAAGGGGCGCTCGATTACGACCTCATGCTGCGCGCAACGGAAAAGGCGCGGCGGATTTTGCACGTGCCGAAGGTCCTCTTCCATTTGCACGCCGGAGAGCTGCGGCAGCCCGCATCCGAGGGCGGCGCGCGCGCGCTGGGCGAAGCGCTGAGCCGGCGGGGGATCGAGGGCGGGGTTGCGGCCGTTGGCGGCGGGGCGGGCTATCGTGTGCGGCGCACCATCGCCAGGCCGGAGAAGATCGCCATCATCATCCCGACGCGGGACCGGCTGGGACTGCTCGAACGTTGCGTGGATGGCATCGTGGCGCGAACTGACTATCCCCGGTACGAAATCGTGATCGTGGACAACGAGAGCAAGGATACCGCGACGCTCCGCTATTACGAGAAACTTCAACACCGCGTCCTGCGCTTTCCAGGCCCGTTCAATTATTCGGCCATCAACAACTACGCGGTGCGCCAGACCGATGCGCCGTGGATTCTCTTTTTGAACAACGACACGGAGGTCATCGAGGCCGATTGGCTTTCGAGCATGGCCGAGCATATCCAGCGTCCGGAGGTTGGGGCCGTCGGTGCGAAGCTGCTCTTTCCCGATCAGACCGTGCAGCACGCGGGTGTGCTGCTGGCGGAGAAGCCGACGGTCGCCCACGCCTTCTGGCGCGAGCCGGCGGATTCGATGGCCAACGGCGGGCAACTGCAAATGACGCGCAACTACAGCGCCGTGACCGCGGCGTGCATGCTCACGCGGCGCGCGGTTTTCGAGCAGGTCGGCGGGTTCGACGAGAGGGAGCTGGCGGTGACTTACAATGACGTTGATTACTGCCTGAAATTGGGCCGTGCGGGGTACCTGATCGTCTACACGCCATTCGCACGGCTTTATCACCATGAATCCGCATCACGCGGCCGCGGCACCAGCGATCCGGCCGAGGGGAGAATATTGCGCGCCCGCTGGCCCGAGGCCTTCAGGCGCGATCCTTATGCCGGGCAAAGGGCCTTCCCGCCCCAGGGCGCGTAGCGCCGGGGATTCACTCGAGCGCTGCGAGAATCTTTTGCGCGTTCTTTTCCCAGGTGTGGCTTTGTTCGACGAGGCGGCGGGCATTCCGGCCAAGCGATTCGCGCAACGCGGGGGAGTCGAACAGCTTCCCGAGGGCCGAGCGGAAGCTTGGGATATCCAGCGGAGTAAAAAGAAGGGCGTCCTCGCCGTCGTGAACGACCGATTCGATGGCCTCGGTGCGCGGAGCGAGTACAGGCCGCTCCTGGGCCATAAACTCGAAGAGCTTGATGGGGGAACGGTACTCATTCGAATGCGGGACGACGCAGGCGTCCATCCCGCGCAACGCGGCGGGAACAGAAGCGTGCGGCAGCGGGCCGGCAAAATGGATTCGGACGCCGAGCGAGCGGGCCTGGGTTTCGAGCGCCGATTGCAAGGGGCCTTCGCCAATAATCACCAGGGCAACCGGCGCAAACTGCGGCGCCGCGAGCGCTTCGATCAGGAAATCGAGGCGATGCCATTCCACGAGCCATCCAAGGAAACCGAGAATGAACGGCTTGCCCTCAGGCGATGATTCAATAATGAAGGCAAACGGCGCGGCCGGACTCGATAGCTCCTCTTCGGACACCGCGTTGGGGAGAACAAGGATGCGATCCGCCGGGATGCCATACTCCTGGACGCGGCGCTTGAGATGAGGAGAAACAACGACGATGAGGCGCGCGCGCCGAAAAACGAAGCGGTCCGTCCAGCGGGCCAGCCCTGCGAAAACGGGTTGGGCGCGCACTCGGGAATCTCCGACCAGTTCATTGACCTCGACGATCAGCGGGCAGCGAAGGCGCCGCGCGACGAGGGCGGTCGAGAAGAGGAAGAAAGCGTGCCGCTCGTAAATGAACGCGCAGCGGTGGCTGCGTGCCAGGCGCAGATTACGGTAATACGCGGGGAAATTGTAGAGGAACTCGAGGAGTTCGAAGGCAAAGCGTGGCAGGAAACGGGAGAGCCGGGCAAGCCCGCGGCCTTTTCCGGATCGCGGTTCGGCAAAGGGCGTCGAACCGGCGGTCTGGCGCGGATCGACCCCGGTGGGGCTCGAGAGAACGACCTGGCAGCCCAGTTTCTCGAATGCGCGGACGATGCCGGAAATGTGAACGGCTTCGGCCCCGGTGCCGCGGGTGCGGAAATGATAGAGGAGGGGGATGGGATTCAGGATTTGGGTTTTGGAACCTGGGATTCGGAAGAAAGAGCTGCCCGAAGCACGGTGCGGTAGTTTGCGGCGGTGGCGGACCAGGAAAAAGTCTCGCCGTGGCGGCGGATCGCGGCGGTCTCGCGGGGACGGGCCAGTTGATCGTCCATGGCCGCCGCCAGCGATATCAGGCTGCCCGGCTCGACGAGGCGGCCAAGGGCATCGTTGTAAAGGATTTCCGGGATGCCGCCGACTTTCGACGCGACAACGGGAAGTCCGGAGGCGAAGGCCTCGAGGATCACGTTGGGGACGCCTTCGTTTTTGCTGGGAAGCGCGAGGATGTCGGCGGCGTTCATCAGGCGCGCGATTCCAGCCGGATTCGTGCGTCCGGCAAAGATGACGCGCGAGCCGAGTTGAAGCCGCGATGCCAGTTCCCTGCAAGGCTGCTCGAGCGGGCCGGCGCCGGCCATCACCAGCACCGAATCGGCGGCAGCCATCCGCGCCACGGCTTCGATGAGCAGGAGTGGATTCTTCACATCGTAGAAATTACCGACGAAAAGAATGATGCGCGCCTTCTCTGGCAGCGAAAGCTCGCGCCGCGCGGCGCCCTTGTCGCGAGGCTGAAACGTCTCGAGATCGACTCCGTTATAGATCGTGTGCAATTTCGCGGGCGAAATGCCGGCTTCGGAAAGGAGCCGGGAGAGCTCGCGGCTGCGGGTGATGACGGCCGCGGCGCGCGGCAGTTGATCGAGGATGACATGGCGGCGCGCCGGCATCGCGAGATATTGGTGAACGTCCGAGCCCTGGGCAATGGCGACGACCGGCACACGGCCGCCGGCCAGCGCGAGCGCGGCGCAGGAGTCGGGAAAAATCCACGAACTCAGGATGGCGCGTGGGCGGAATTCGCGCAGTGTTTGCTCGAAGGCGCGCCGCAGCGACCGCGCCATCAGGCGGTGATTGATAGCGCCGCCAATTTTCGGCAGATACGCCGCCGGAATCCAGCGCGGTTCGAACGGCGCGTCCTCCGGCCGGGCGGAGAAATTCGCGCGGGCCCACGGAAGAAGCGGGCGCGGCGAAAGGACGCGCGTCTTGAATTCCGGTTCGAGGGAGTGGAGAAGGGTCGCGTTGTCGAGGCCGCGGTAAGGTTCGGCGGTGGTCGGAAAGAGATTTGAAAAGAAAAGGAGGGTCACTGGGCGGGCGGACGCAGCCGCGAGGTGTAACGGAAATCGCGGTAATCACCGGGATTCCCGGCTTTGCCGGCCTCCGCGGCGTGAACGATATTCACCAATTCGCGGGCGGTGACATAGTGAAAATGAAATCCGGGATGATCCGCGGCGAATTGCGGCAGGCAGCCATGGAAGCGATGCATCGTATCGCCCAGCAGCATGTCCATGTTGCGCGGGATGCCGCCGTGAGAGTGGAGCTTTGCAAAGATCCATTCCGGGCGGCCCTCGACGTGGACGTTGAGGTCGAGCCAAAGCTCGAGCCGGAGCCGGGTGGGAGGATTGCGCGGGGTGAGGTCGGCATTCTCGATGCGCGGGAGGAGGCCCCATTTGCGCCGGCGCCAATTCAGACCGAGCGGCCCCTGGACCAGCAGGAAGCCGCCCGGATCGGGGACCCCGGCGCGCGCCGGGCGGCCGCGGTTGTGCGACTTCGGCTGGTCGGAAGGCGTTGCGTAATAAATCGAGTTCACCGTGGCGGTCTGGGAGGGCTCCGGCGCGCTCGGCATGGTGAAATCGGCGTAGCACCCGGCATCCTGCAGGACGCGCAGTTCATTGCGGACGCCGCAAAACCGGCGGTCGGGATGGGAATTATCCAGCGCCCAGTTGCCATGGATGAATCCGAATCGGATGGCTCCCGAGGGATCGGTCGAAAGCAGGCCGTGCCCCGCCAGGTCGCGCTTTCCCTTCTCGAGCGAAGCCGCGAGATTTTCCGCGGTGTCGTTTTCGTGATGGTGATGGATTTCCGTCTCGCAGCGGGTCAAGCGGCAGAGATTGGCGAGGCTGCTGAGAACCTGCTCGTCGTATTGTTCGATCGGGTAGAAAAAGCTGTGGCAAAGGGCCAGCCCGTTCGAGTCGCGCCATTTGAGCGAGAGCTGCGGGAAGTCATCGACCCAGCGGCGGACGCGGCTGAGCGCCTCGGCTTGCGGCGCGTCGTGGAACGGTTCAAAGTGATCGCAAACGCAGATGATCAGGTGCGTTTCACCCGAGGCATTCCAACGCCCGCGGCGACGGAGCAGGTAGGAGGGGAGCCAAAGATTGAGGGCCTTGAACATTAACAATTTCTATCGTTGCAAGAGCTAAGATATGGTTGTAACCAAGCCGCGGTTCGAGAAAAAAACTTTTTCGACAAGCCCCGCAAGGCGGCGGATTTTGCGCCACCTCCTCCGCAGTTAATGTTCAAGACCTGGTATCTCATCCCCCTGCTCGTTCCGCTGGCGCTCATGAAGGGGAAAATGCTCGGGCGGTTGTTCCATCCCATCCAGAGATGGGCGGACCGGCTCGCCACAAGGCCGGGCCGCGCCGTGGCCGCAGTGGGCGTGGCCTCGTTTCTTCTGAGCGTGGGACTGTGCGTTTGGTCGCATATACCGGTGCCGTATGTCCACGATGAGTTTGGTTACCTGCTGCTCGGCGACACCTTTGCCCACGGGCGGGTGACCAATCCCACGCCGCCAATGTGGCAGCATTTCGAGACGATTCACCAAATCATGCAGCCGACCTATACGGCAAAGTATCCTCCCGGCCAGGGTGTGGCCCTGGCGATCGGGGAAGGTCTCGGGCTGCCGATCCTCGGGATCTGGCTCACCACGGCGCTGGCCTGCGCGACGATTTGCTGGATGTTCATGGCATGGATGCCGCCGCGCTGGGCGCTGGCCGGCGGCCTCATGGTGGCGCTGCACCCGATCGTGCTCGAATGGAGCCAGGACTACTGGGGTGGCGCCGTGGCGATGGGCGGCGGCGCGCTGGCGCTCGGGGCCTTCCGGCGCATCCTGCGGGAGCGGCGTGTGCGCGATGCGATCTGGATGGGCATAGGACTGGGGGTGATGGCCAACAGCCGGCCCTACGAGGGATTTGTGCTCGGCCTGCTAATGCTGCTGGCGCTGCTGATCTGGTTCATCGAGGCGGGCAACGTTCCCGCATCGGAAATTTTCCGGAGGATAGTGGTGCCGCTGGGGGCGGTGCTGCTGCTGTTCGCGGTGCAAATCGGTTTCTACAACTGGCGGGTCACGGGCAATCCGGCCGTGATGCCCTACATGGTCTACGAGGAAACCTACGGCATCACGCCTGCGTTCATCTTCGGCACGCCGCGGCCCGAGCCGCAGTATCACCACCCAGCAATACAAAAATTCGAGGAGCTGTTTTATGAGTCGTTCGAGCGCGAGCGCAGTTCCATGGGCGGCTTTGTCCGTGCGATCGGCCACAAGACGTGGGTGCTGGCGCAAGGCTATCTCTGGTCCTATCTCATGCTGGTGGCGCTGCTGGGGCTGCCATGCGCGCTGCCGCACGACCGATGGCTTTGGCTCGCGGTGTTCATCGGGGCGCTGTTTGTCGCCACGGTGCTGATGGGCACCTGGGTTTATCCGCACTACGCCGCGCCGGCGGCGGGACTTTTCTTTGTGCTGGTGGTGCAATCGATGCGCCGGCTCAACGCATGGCATGTTGGCGGCGGCGCTTTGGCAGGAACATCGTGCGGGGACTGGCGATTCTCTTTGCCATATCCTACCTGCAGATTGGGGTGAAGATGGCGCATGCGGATGGTGAACACTGGTATTTGCAAAGGCAGGCGATGATCGAGAAATTGCGGAGCGAACCTAACAAGAGCCTGGTGATCGTGAAATATGACGCCAACCACAACCCAAACCGGGAATGGGTCTACAACGACGCCGACCTCCCAAATGCGAAGGTCATCCTCGCGCGCGACATGGGCCCCGACGCAAACCGGCAATTGGCCGATTACTATGGCGACCGGAAGGCGTGGGTGGTAAACGCCGATGCACCGGAGCCGCAACTCGAGCCGTTCCGCTGATCTCCGATCCCATGCAAAGTTCCCCCGCCGGCGAGTCCATCGAACTTTCGATTGTTTTGCCCTGCCTGAACGAGGCCGAGACGCTCGGCGCCTGCGTGGAAAAGGCGTTTCGCGCGCTGCGGGAGAACGGCATACCCGGCGAGGTCGTCGTGGCGGACAACGGCAGCACGGACGGCTCCCGCGAAATAGCGGAGAGGCTGGGCGCGCGCGTGGCGCCGGTGATGGAGAAAGGATATGGAAGCGCGCTGATGGGCGGCATCGCCGCCGCGCGCGGCAAATACATCCTGATGGGTGACGCGGATGGGAGTTACGACTTTCTCGAGGCGCCGAATTTCCTCAAGAAGCTGCGCGAAGGGTACGACCTGGTGCAGGGCTGCCGGCTCGAGTCGGGCGGCGGAAAAGTGGCGCCCGAGGCGATGCCGTTCCTGCATCGCTGGCTGGGCAACCCCGCATTTTCGTTGATGACGCGCGTGATGTTCAAGGTGCCAGTGCACGATGTCTACTGCGGGCTGCGGGCGTTTTCGAAGGAACTCTATCTCCGGCTCGACCAGCAATGCACCGGCATGGAATTCGCCACGGAGATGATCATCAAGGCGGGCATGTTCAACGCCCGCATCGCCGAGTTGCCGATCACCCTTCACAAGGATGGGCGGACCATCCGCGAGCCGCACCTGCGCACGGTGCGCGACGGATGGCGGACGCTGCGTTTTTTCCTGATGCTGAGCCCGCGCTGGCTGTTTCTCTATCCCGGCGCGGTGCTGATCGGGCTGGGGTTGCTGGGAGCGGCCATCGCATTCCCGGGCGTGGTGATTCAGGGGGTCCATTTCGACGTGCATACGCTGCTCTTCGCGGCTCTGGCCCTTTTGCTGGGTTATCAATCGATCCTCTTTTCGCTCTTTGCGAAGACGTTTGCCGTAAGTGAGCGCCTGCTGCCGCCAAGCCCCTGGCTGGATTGGTTCTTCAAGGTGATGAACCTCGAGCGCGCGCTGGTACTCGGCGCGCTGTCGATGGTTGCCGGCGTGGCGCTGCTGCTTGGCGCGTGGAACCAATGGCGCCTCACCCATTTTGGGCCGCTCGATTATCCGCACACCATGCGCTGGGTGATTCCCGGCATGACGCTGACGGCGCTCGGGTTTCAGACCATTCTCTCCGGTTTCTTTGTAAGTATCCTGGGGATGCGACGGAAATGACGCCGCTGGAAGTTATTCACGGCAGTTACATTCACCGGCGCCGCGTGCATCAGTTGCGCGACGCATTCGAGAAGCTGATCCCGCGCGGCGCCCGTGTATTGGACGTCGGTTGCGGAGACGGCTGGATCACGCGGCTGATCGCCGAACAAAGGCCGGATATCTCAATCCAGGGAATCGATGTGCTGGTGCGGCCGGGGGCGCACATCCCCGTGAGCGGGTTTGACGGGAAGAGCATCCCATTTTCCGACGGGAGTTTCGACGCAGTCATGCTGGTGGACGTGGTGCATCATGCGGAGGATCCGTTTATGTTGCTGAGCGAATCGGCTCGAGTTGCCAGTAAGTATGTGCTGATAAAGGATCACTTATTGGAGGGATTTCTCGCGCGCCGGACGCTCGAGTTCATGGACAGGATGGGCAATGCGCGCCACGAGGTGGCGCTGCCATTCCACTATTGGACCCGGGCGCAATGGGATGACGCGTTCCGAAAATTGGGGCTGCACGTCGCGGCACGGGAAGAATCGTTGCGGCTCTATCCGTGGCCGTTAAGCATCGCCTTTGGACGTAGGCTGCACTTTGTGGCAGCCGTCGAGAAGCCGGCGGCAGGTTAAGTTATCCAGTTTAGCGCCACGCCCGCAACGCCTGAGCATAGCGATGCGGGCAGGCAGATTCTCGCAGATTACTTTTGAGCTTATTGGAAATGACCTACGCCTTCTCCCATGCGCCGCCCTTGGGGCCGAAGAGATAGCGGAAGAAACCGCGGAGGGTCATCAGGTTGAGAAAGAGGAAACCGGCGGGGATCGAAAAGAGGCGCATGCGCAGCGAGGGAGCGGCGAGGCCGGCGGCGGCGAGCAGGTACAGCAGGATTTGAAGGATGAGACAGGCCCGGTACAAGGGCAGATGGGCGAGATGGATGTTCGAGACCAGGGCGGCCGCGAGCAAAAGCGGGCCGGCGAGCCGCAGGTACTTGTGCGAGATCAATTGAAACGCGAGCCGGTTCCTCGAGGGCGAGAGCCAGCGCGGCTGGCGCAGGAGCATTTGAAAGTTACCGGCGAGCGTGCGCGCCTTGCGCCGGTGCTCGGCGCCCGGGTCGAGCGATTGCGGATCGAACGCCTCGGCTTCGCCGTCGTAAACGACGCGGTAACCGGCGAGCGCGATGAACATCGGGATGACCACGTCATCAAGGATGGTGTCAGCCGGGATGGGACGAAAAAGCTCGCGGCGAATCGCATAGACCGCGCCGGTGCAGCCGATGCACGAGTCGAAATTGGACTCCGCCTGCCGGAGGGCTGTTTCCATGCGCCAGTAAATGTTTACGCCGGCCCCGGCGCTGGTTTCGGCGTCGCCAATGCGCAGGATGCCGCTCACCGCGCCGGTATCGGGATCGGCAAAATGGCGCAGCAGCCGCGGAATGGTGTCGGGCGTGAATTGCTGGCGGCAATCGGCCAGGACGACAACGGGCGTATCGAGCTTCGGGATCACCTCGGAGAGGCAGGCGGCCTTGCCGCGGCGTTGCGGAAAATCGAATACGCGCGCTCCGGCCTGGCGAGCCAGATCGGCGGTGGAATCGGTCGAACCGTCGGAACATACGATCACCTCGACGCGGCAAAGCGATGCCTTGAGATTTTCGATGCGGGCGCGAATGCGGGCTTCCTCATTATGCGCCACCACGACCACGCTGACACCGGCGGGCGGGACACCGCCGGGTGCGGCGCGCCGGCGAAAACAGGCGAGCAGCGCAATGAGTAATTGATAACCGAGAAAGGTGTAAGCCAGCAGCGCCGCGGAGGCCCAAAAGAGAATCTGCCAGACCATGGAGGCTTCCTACATCGAGACGATGAGATGCTCCCAGTACTTGATGACGGCGTAAGTGAGCAGCAGGATGATGAGGAAATCGAGGATGCCGAGACGGTTCCAGATGAATTTCTTGCGCAGCTTTTCCTCGATGGACACTTTCGGCTTCCAGCTCGAAGCCCTCGAACGAACCGTCGGGATGGGCGTCGCGGTCGATTCGAGCGGCACCGAGGCCAGGGCGGACGCGGCGCCGGCAGGGGCCGCGGCGGGCAGACCGGGAAGGGCAATGCCGGGAATGGCGAACGGCCTCAGGCGGCGCAGCCACGGAGGACCGGCGACGACCGGCTCCGCTTCCAACGTCTTGACCTCCTGATCCTGCTTTTTGAGCAGGAGCCGGTGGAAGGCGCTGATGGCGGCGACGAACATGAAGAAGGTTGGCCGGTAACAGAAATCGACCATCCAGCACGAGATGGCGTAGGCCACCACGGTCGCAAAGAGCGCGCGCCGGATGCATTCCTCGTCATTGTCGTGCGATTTCACCAGCAGCAGCGTACGGATGCAGCAATAGAGAATGCCGACAAAGAGGTAGAGGCCCACATAGCCCAGTTCCGCGCCATTTTGATTGTAGGCGTTATGCGTGGCCTTCCAGTAGTGCGAGTAGGTGGTCACGCGGTAGCTTCTGCCGTCGACCTCGTGCGCGGGGGCATTCGGGCCGGCGGCGACATACTTCGGAGGAAGGGAGCGGTATTCCACGTTTTTCTGGAGCGGCCCGTCGTGGTAGAAGGTTCCTTCGAAATTTCCGAGGCCAATGCCCATGAAATGGGTTCGCATGCAGAGCAGGCCGAATTGAAGCGCCGCGACGCGGCCCTGGATTGCGGGATCGGTCTTGCTATGGTTCAGTTCGTTCATTCGCGGCAGCGCGAACATCGCGCCGTAACCGAAGCCGATCGCCAGCAGCACGACGACGACCTGCCAGATACGATTCCGGCCAAAGACGAGCGTCGCCAGGACGGTGCCAAAGCAGCAGATGAATCCGCCCTTGGATTGCGTGAGATAGATGCACCAGAGCGGGATCACCATCAGGATCAGGCCCACCTTCATGAACGAGCGCCGCCAGAACACGAGGTAGTAAACCAGCGGCACTACCGGGACGACGCTGTGCGCGAGCGAGTTGGGATTATCGAAGACGGAAAGGTTAAGGATGAGCCGGCCCTTCATCATGTCCGAGGACATGTCGTGGGAATGAAGCGGATCGAACCCGTAATCGCTGGCGATGGCCAGCGCGGCGATCATCAGCATGAACGCGCACCACCAGCCGAGAAAGATTTTGAGCCGGCGGATGCTGTCGAGGCTGCGCACGGCCACGAAATAGAACAAAAGCACGGCCTCATTGTTGGTGAGGGTCTGCATGAAGCTCCACCCGGCCATGAGGGTCCAGATGAAGTAAGTCAGCATCAGCCAGTCGAGCGGCGTCACCACCAGCTCGCGGGGCTTGAGCTTGCGCCCCTGGATCATGGCCCAGATGGCCATGATCGAGAGCAACTGGACCGGATGCAGGCTGTTGAGCGCGCTAAACCACTCCTGGGGCCGGATATAGTAAAGGCCCAGGAAGATGATGAGAGCGACGAAGTCCATTCAGGGGAAAGGGTACTATAATAGGTAAAATCTTTTTCAGGTCAAACCGGGGCTGGCGCGCGCCGGGCGGTCTGCCGGTAGAGTTTCTCGTAGCCGGCGACCATCGAGGCGAAGGAGAAATTGGCTTCCACCGTCCGGCGGGCAGCCTGGCCGAGCCCGGATAGCGAGGATGGGTTCGAAAGCACGGCGGCCAGGGCATCGCGGAGGTGTTCCGGGCCCGCGAGGTCGCGGAGGCAGCCGTTTGCGCCGTCCTCGATGACGTCGCGGTTGCCGCAAGCCGTATGGGCGAGGACGGGGATGCCGCAAGCCATCGCCTCGAGCAGGGCGTTCGAGAGGCCCTCGTTGACGCTCGGGACGACCAGCAGGTCGAGCGCGCGATACGAAGGGGCGACATCGGATTGCAAGCCGGCGAAGCGGATGCGCGAGGCAAACGGGCTGGCCGCGGCCCGCGCGCGCGTGGGCGCTTCCATGGGGCCGCCGCTGCCGGCGAAGAGCAGCCAAAGGCCGGGGTGGGCGGCGGCGAGCCGGTCAAAAGCCTCGATCAATTCGGCATGGCGTTTGTATGCGCCGAAGCGGCCCACGAGCCCGAGGATGGTGGCGTCCGTGGGCAGCCCGGCGTCGCGCCGGGCCTCGTCCCGCGAACCGGGCCGGAAGCGCGCTGTATCGACGCCGTTGACGACGACATCGATCTTATTGGCGGCGAATCCCTGGAGGATCAGCGAGTCCCGCAGCGAATGCGAGACGGTGTGGATGCGGTGGATGCCGCGGTAAAGCATGCGGCGCGCGAGGAGGCGATGAGGCGCCAGTTCGGAGTCGGTCAACTCGGCATGCTCGCCGTGCAGGATGCGCGAGCCCGCGCCGGGCGCCGCCAGGCGCGCGTAGATCAGCGGGCCAAAGTTGTGCGTGTGAATCACATGGGGCGCCAGTTGGCGGATGTGCTTCGAGAGGGCGGCGACGGCGGACAACGAGAAACCCTCGCGCTTTCCGATCACGTGAACGCGCTCCGGATAGGGAAAACGGCGGACGAACTCACCGCCGCGCGCAAGGCAGCAGACGTGAATCTCGAATTCCTCCGGCGGCAGCGCGGCGCTGACATTGACGATGCCGTTTTCCATGCCGCCCGCCTCGAGGGAGAAGACGACGTGGAGAACGCGCAGCGGAGGCGCGGCGGCGGCCGCCGTGGCGCGGGTCGGGTGCGATTGGAGGTTGGAGTTCAAGCGGAAGGTGCGGCGGCATTTTCCCGAAACGGGATGCCGAGCAGGAAGCGGGTGGCGGCGCGCAGGCGGAAGAAGGGGGGCTCGTGCAGGTTGTGATGATCGAGCGGAAAAGGCCAGAGGAGCAACGAGACGATGGCGTGGAAGAGCGCGCGGAAGCGGCGTCCCTCGTCCCAATACATCCAGCCTCCCTGGAAATGATCGATGGCCAGCACGCGCAGCCAGAAACCGATGCGGGCCGCCGAAACAACGCGCCCCTGAAATGCCTTCGAGCGGACGCGGCGCATCGCGGCGCGCATGCGGTCCGTGTTGCGGCTCATGTTGACCTTGTGCCTCCGGATGCGCACGAGCGGTTCATCGACGTAATAGATGCGCTGGCGCACGCCGATGCGAATCCACATGTCGCGGTCCTCGGAGCTGCGGAGCGCGGTGTCGAAGAGGCCGGCGGAATCAAAGCAGGAGCGCCGCGCCAGCACGCAGCAGGGGAAGCGCGTCTTCATGAGGATATCGGCCGCGGTGTAGAAGCGGCTGCCGCGTGGCCGCACGCGCTTTTCGCCGATCGGGTTGCCTTCCCAATCCATGCGGACAGTGGCGCAGCCGATGACACCGGTGTCGGGCGGCAGGGAATCGCAGGCGCGCATCAGTGTCTCGACCATGCGGGGCGTGAACTCATCATCGCAATCGAGAAAGGTGACGAAGGGATAAGTGGCGAGGCCGATGCCGGTGTTGCGCGAGGCGGAGAGGCCGGCGTTTTGCTGGCGCGTGAAGCGGACGCCGGGCAGTTCGCGCGCGAGCCGCCGGCCCACTTCGGGCGTGGCGTCGGTCGAGCCGTCGTCAACGATGATAACCTCGATGGGTTGATGCGTTTGATCGAGCGCGGAACGCACGCAGCCTTCCAGGAATTGGGCGTAATTGTACGCCGGAATGATGACAGTAACCCCGCGGGGATCAGGGGCGGGAAGTGGGGCGGTGGAATCCGCGGATTGAGGCGGGTTCAAGGGCTGCCGGCGGCCGGGGGCCAGGCCGTGTTTCCCTACGCATTCTCGAGCGCGTGGTAGTTACGGTAGTAATCGCTCGAGTAATAGTAGTACTGATAGTAATTGGTGGTGGCGTTGAGATCGAGCCGGTTGAGGATGAAGCCGTAGAAATTCGCGCCGTTTGCGGAAAGAAGGTCGATGGCGGTCTTCATATTGCGGATGGGCGTCCGTCCGCTCCAGATCACAAACAGCACGCCGTCCACCAGGTTTTGAAGCACGGAGGTCTCCGAGAGGCCGAGCACCGGCGGGGTATCCATGATGATCCGGTCGTATTCGCCGCGCAGCCGCTGCATCAGGTCGGCGAACTTCTGTGAACCGAGCAATTCCGTGCCCGACTCCACTTGCTGGCCCGCGGAGAGAATCCAGAGGTTCTCCTTTCCGCTGGGCCGGATCGCCTCATCGAGCGGCGACTTCTCGAGCAGGAAATCGCTGAGGCCCGGCGACTTTCGCAGGCCGAAGAGGCGATGGAGGCGGCCACGGCGCAGGTCTGTGTCCACCAGCAGCGTGCGCGAGCCGGTTTGCCCGAAGGAAATCGCGAGATTGGAAGAGACGACGGTCTTGCCCTCCTTGGGCATCGCGCTGGTGACCATCGTCACGTGCGCGGGCTTGCTGACGGCGCCCATGGCCAGCAGATTGGTGCGCACCACGCGGAAATTTTCCACCAGGTTGCGCTCGTCTCCCTCGGCGGCGACGTTGACCAGCAGCGGGTGGTCGGTATCGAGCGAAATCTGCGGGATGATGCCGAGGCCGCGCATCTGGAACGTGGCCTCGACTTCCTCGAGGTTCGAGAGCGTGTAGTCGAGATACTCGATGAGGAAGGGAACACCGAAGGCGAGGACGAGGCCCATGACCAGCGAGAGGATGACCAGCTTCAGCTTGTTCGGCGCGACCGGTGTCTGCGCAGCTTGGTCAGTTGCTCGTAGTGGAGGTTCACCTTCTCCTTGTCGAACGTGTTCGCGCGCTCGGTGATGGTCGCGGCGGCCTCATGGTAGAGGTTGTTCCATGCGAGCTGGCCCGCTTCCTGGAGATCGAAGGCTTCCTGGATCTTTTGATGCTTGCGGTTTACGGTCTCGTATTCCGGGATCTGCTTCGTGAGGTCGCTCAATTGCCCCTGGAGATTGCCGTAGATGATGTCGAAGCGCTGGCGCGCCACCTGGTAATCCACCTCGAGATTCCGCTGGATGGGGTCCAACTCCTTGTTAATCGGGATGAACCTCTGCGCGGTCGGCAGGAATCCCTGGGAGATCAGATCGGCCTTTTCCTTCAGCAGATCGCGCTCGCGCGTCTCCAGCTTCAGCCAGTCCTGCGACTCGGCCACCAGGCCCGGCACCACCACCGAATCGGCCATGACCTGCTGCTCGTATTGCTCGGCGACCGACTGCGAGCCGGAGGCTATGGGAAGGGGGCTGCCGACCTCGCCCAATTGGGCCGGGGTCTGCTGGTCGGCGGAAGCGATCAGCGAGAGCCGGTCGATCGTGTCGAGGTTGGGATCGTCGAGCTGCTTCCGAAGGCTTTCGAGTTGATCGATGCGATTTCTCACCGCGGCGATCTCGTACTGGCAGATTTTGCAGGCGATCCACGTCGATCTGCGCCTGGGTCGCCTTGTTCTGTTCGTCGAATGCAAACTTATTGTCATCGTCGTTGTCGATCTGTGCCTTGAATTCGCTGAGTTCCTGCCCGTAGCTCTGGATCACCATGTCCCGGTTTCGTTCGCGCTGTTCGGCGCGCAGCTTGGTGAACTCCTCGACCATGATCGCGCCCCAGCGGGCCGGCCAGGATTGGATGTAGGACCAGACTTCGAGGTTCAGGTTGCCCTCGGTATCAAAAGTGATCTTGATTTGGCGGATGTACCTGGACTCGATTTCGTCCGCCTTTGCCACCACTCCCAGGCGCGCCGCGGTGCGTTCGATCACCTCGGGCCCGCCCAGTTCATCGATGATGCTGTAGAGATTGCCGTCATGGTACTCCTTGTCCGTATCCAGGGGCATGCCCAGGGAATCGACCCGGACGGTCGACTCCGAGTAGTAGACAGGTTTCGAGTAAAGGTAGATGGCCAAGCCGCTCAGGAGCGACATGCACATGAGTAACGTCATCAGCCGCAGATGCTTGCGCACGAGCGCAACATAAAGCATCAGGTCGTAGAAATTGAGGACGCGCTTATTGAGACCTGGGATCATCGCAGGGTGGGGGCAGAGATTCTAAGGGATACCACGGAGGGCGAGGGGATACAAGATAAAAGGATTTTCTGCCCTGGGGGGGCAGGAACAGGCCGGGAATGGCGCCAGGGCGCCGGCAACCGCCTTCACCAACTCCAGAATTTCTCAGGCACGACGACGATGTCGTCGCCCTGCAGGGGCACGTCGGGGGCGCGGCCCTGCTGGATGGCTATGATATTGACGTGAATCTTGGTCTTGGTGCCATCCGGCTCGGCACGCAGGATGAAGACCTTCTTGAGATCGGCGAACCTGGAGAAGCCGCCGCAGTCGAGAATGGCGGCATAAACGGTCAATTTGTCGCCGGGTTTGAGCGGGAGGCTCGTGGCGCGGATAACCTTTCCGGTGATATAAACCTGGTTGGCGGAGCCGGCGGGAACGACGATGACGTTGCCATCGCTGAGGGTGAGATCGGACGTGAGGCCGCTGCCATCGAGGATTCTCTCGACGTTTTCCTCCTCGACCACGCTCTTGTTTGCCACAACACGCATAACCTTGACTCGCGTCAGGTCCGCCTGGTCGCTGACGCCGCCGCTCGAGAGGATGACACTGACGACGGTGGCCTTGGTGCCTGTGGGAATCCTGAAGGGGCGGGGATTTTTGAATTCACCGTAGAGATAGATGACGGGGCCGCTCTCGACGTTGCTGCCCTCGACCTTCTCGACCATGACATCGGCGTGCTGAAGCTGCGTGGCCTCGAGTGCCCTGCGCACGGCATCCTCGGCTTCGGCGTTGGTCTTGCCCGCCACGGGAATGCGGCCCAGGGCCGGAATGATGATGTAACCGCCGCGGCGCACCTGGTAGCGGCCATTGAAGGTGGGATCCTGGACGACAAAGATTTCGAGGTTATCGCCCGGCAGGATCAGGTTTTGTTGCGGGGCGGGAGGTTGCATTTGGTCGATGGCGCCCTGGACTTCGGTATCGACCTGCGCAAGCTGGCCCTCGAGAGCCCTGACGCGGCCTTCCCAATCCTTGACCTCCTGCTCCCATTTATCGGCTTCCTCGGTATGGCCGGCCATCGATTCCACGTCGAGCCGCTGGCGGGCGGCATCGAGTTTCGCCCTGGCGTAGCGCAATTCGCTTTCCAGGGTTTGCTTCTGGTCGGCCAGATCGGACATTTCCTCCTGCGTCTGGCCCACGGTGGCGCCATCCATGCTCGGTGGATCCTGGGCGACAGCCCCCGGGTTGATGTCCGGCTGCTGGCCTCGGAAGCCAATGGGAGGGGTGTCTTGCGCGGCCGGTTCCTGCGCCGCGACCGTGCCCGCCAGCGCCAGACATAGCGCAACCAAGGCGAGGTGTCGCATCAAACGGAACTGACACGGGGAAAAAAACTGCTTCACGGGAATGATAATAATAGGGGACGTGGGGACTGCGATATTATCGTGCTAAAAGCTGCGGTCAATTTCCGTCGTAAGGATTTTGCTTATTGCCAGATCAGACATTGGATCAAAGATCCAGTGGTGATTATTGAATTTATTGAAAATACTTGATGATGCGAAAGTACACGATGTTCTCGAAGTAGCTCTCCCCGGGGCGGTTGGACGTGACCCGCTGGTATTCGTAGAGCAGTTGCATGGTGAGCGAGTCGGTGATCGTGCGGGTTGCAATGGCGCGGGCGATCAGCGCATTGTTGTTGAACTGGCCGGGGTAGCGAATCTGTTCGGCGATGCCGGTGAGTTCAAGAGTGGTTTTTGGCCCCATCTGCCAGAGCAGGTTGGCGCCGCCCAGATCTTCGGCGTACGAGCTGGATCCATTGTTCAGCAGCTCGCGGTAATTGGCATTTGCAACGAATGCGTCGGCTGTAAGGGTGGGCCCGAGGATCTGGTTGATGCGGTAATACTCGGCGGTATAGACCTCCTGATCGAAATAGGTGAGATTTCGGATCAACTCAACCTCTTCGTAAGTGTAGGGCCCGGCAGTGTGCTTCAACTCGACATCGTAGAGGGCATCCTGGTGGCCGTTTGCGGTGACGAAGTAACCGGCCTGGGCGCGAAGAAAGATCTGGTCGTCGATCGGGCCGAAGAATCCGCCAAGCACTTCCTGGGTGACGCCCGGGCCGCCTTGCACGTACGAGAGTTCGTAGGATACAAACGGCTTGAATCGCTCGTTCTCCCTCTCCGATACCGCGGAGACATAGAAATCGTCGCGGCTCGATGGGAGGCCGCGATTGTCCTGATTGTACCAGAGGTCCTCGTGCTCGGCTTGAACTGTGAGGCGGATATCGCCCGGCAGGAGACGATCGGTCACCGCGCTGACCGCGTTTGAAAAAACGAGCAGTGAAGCATCCTGGGAGTAAATGTCGCTCACTTGCTGCTGCTGCGCGTTGCGCCCGTCGGCGAAGATATAGGTGCCGCTATCCTGGCGTTCGAGGTAATTGCCCTGGAAAAGCGCGAAGTTATCCAGGACCCCATTGGAATAAAATCCCGTGGTCACCTGAAAATCGTCGGCGAACCGGATCGGCCATCCGCCCGCGTCCACGTCATAGACGAGTTGGGAGGCGAGGATGGGACCGGTGGCCAGGATGCCGAGCGCGCCGTAGAGATTGCTCTGGACGCCAAATTGATTTTGCAGCGGCAAATAGCCGAGATAGCCGGAGACTACGAACTGGAGATCTTCGGTCAGTTGGGCGTAAACGGTCATGTTCAGCCGCAGCAGCACGAGCACCTCGGAGCGGCGGTCGGTCTGCGAGGCGTTAAAGTTGTCGTCGTAGAGCACGAGGCCGTCCAGGGAATGGAACTTCACGTAAAAGGGGCCGGCCTTCAGGTCGGCGTCCTCGGGCTCGAAACCGTGATGGAGAAAGGGGATGGGGATTTCGGGAGAGCCGGGACTGAGCAGCAGCGTGCCTTCGGCCGGGCCGATTTTCGTATAGAGGAGGGAGTCGGTGTTGATCGGGCGTTCGCCGAGGATGTTGATGTTGTCGGAGTTGGCGCCGGTGGTGTTCAGGACGGCGGAATAGGGAATGCCGGCGGGATCGTCGGCGAAAGAGCCCTGCGGCAGGTTGTGGATGCGCTCGAGGCCCTCCGCGCCTGCTTCGGATGGATTGGACAGGAGATCTGAGGATTCGTCGGGATTGGATGTCTCGGCGCCGCCGGCTCCCGGGTTGCCGGTGCTCGAGTTATCGATGGTCGAATTGCCGGTGCTCGAATTATCGGCGCCGGAGTCATCGGCGCCCGAGTCATTGGCGCTGGAGCCACTGGCGTTGGAGCCATCGTTACCGGAACCGCCGGCGTGAACGGGCGGCACATCCGAGTAATTGGCTCCCGGATCAGCCGCGAACGCGGAGGCCGCCGGCAACAGGGCGGCGAGCAACACCAGCGTGCGGCGGGGAAGGGGGGACCGGGCTGGGATCATGACTCGGCGTTGGATTCATGCGCCTTGGGCTTCTTCGCGCGTTTCTTTTTGCGGAAGAAGAGGTGTGGCAACTCCTCCTTGCGAAAGGAGAAGGGAAGGTAAGCCAGAATTCCAAACAACGGTAGGAGAATGACCAGAGCGATCCAGAAAATGCGCTGACTGCGCTCGAAGGGTTGCGCGAGGATGCTGGAAACAACGCAGGTGAGCACGCCGATCCAAATGAAGATCAGGACGAAGACAACCATGCCATTCCATTTGGCGGCCTGGAGGCTGAAATGGTTTAAAATGTGGGTCACGGCGGGAAGGAGACGGGGCATCAGCGGAATACCGGACCGCGAGGCCTCTTGCAAACCCTTTCCAGAGGGGAAAGCTATCTACGGGGGGTGGCAAAACGGGGGGAGGGGAGATGGAAATTCGAAATTCGAAATTCGAGATTCGAAGAAATGGCAGGCCTGAGCCGGCTACGTTTGGCTTAAGGCCCAGGCGGCGATCTGGGCGGCGGCCCGGGCTGCCAGTGCCGCGGGCGTGCGGAACGACTCGCCGGGGGAGGCCTGCAGCGACTCGAGGGCGACCACGAAATCGAACCATTCCGCGATGCCCCCGCCGGGGTCGCACCGGCCGCAAACGGCGGCAACGGGTTTGCCATATTTTTTGGCCAGCCGGGCGACCTCGGCCGGGGCCTTTCCGTAGAGGGTCTGCGCGTCGATGGAACCCTCGCCCGTAATGACGAGGTCGGCCTGGGCGATGCGCTCCTCGAGGCCGAGCGCCTCGGCCACAAGGGCAAACCCGGGCTTCAGTTCCGCGCCGCAAAAAGTCGCCAGCCCATAGCCGAGGCCGCCTGCCGCGCCCGCGCCCCGCATGCCCCGGTGATCGACTTCCAGTTGCTCGGCCACGAGGCCGGCCAGGTGATCGAGCGCCAATTCGAGATGCCCGACCATTTGGGGGTCGGCTCCCTTTTGCGGCCCGTAAACGCGCGAAGCCCCGTCGGGGCCGAGCAGCGGATTGGCCACATCGCACGCGGCAACGATCATCGGCAATGGAGAATCCTCGGGCGGCTCGATTCGCTCGATGGCCAGGAAGTTTGCAGGCTTCGGATCGAGCGGTTCGCCGTCGCTGGTGAGGAATTGCCAGCCGAGCGCCGCGGCCGCGCCGGCGCCGGCGTCATTGGTGGCGCTGCCGCCGAGCCCGACCAGCACGCGTCGCGCGCCGCGTGAGGCGGCGTGAAGGATGAGCTGGCCGGTGCCAAAGGTGGAAGCCTGCCATGGATTGCGCTCGTGCGCGGCGAGCCTGCGCATGCCGGAGGCCTCGCTCATTTCAATGACCGCCGTCGAATCGTCCGGCCATCCACATTGCGCCTCGATGAGCCTGCCGAGCGGATCTTGAATCGCGTCGACGCGGTCGAATCGCTTCGCCAGCGCTTCGGCGAAACCTTCTCCGCCATCGGCGACCGGGCAGCAATCCACGATGAAGCCGCGCGGCGATTCGAACCCGGAGGCGATGGCCGCGGCGGCGTCGCGCGCGGAGAGGGAGCCCTTGAATTTATCGGGCGCGACGAGGACTCGCATGCCCCTGCAATATCCGCTCGAGGCGGGGGCGGCAACCGCTACTCGACGTCCGAGGCGCGCTCGATGGTGATCTTGCCGTCAGGGCGGGAGCAATCGTAACGCAGCACGTAATCGGTGCTCTCGCGCTTGTTGAAGAAACGAATGGTGAGGATGCCGCTCTTGAAGTGGTAATCGCCGATTTGCTGGAGCGAATCCCAGTAGGACTGGTAGAGCATCGATTGCGCGTCGAGGAGCTTCCATGCCTTGACCTTGAGCCAGAGCAGGTTGGTCTCGGTGCCCGCGGCGTTCGAGGCATCCGGGTTATCCTGGGTCGAGGGCCCGCTGACGCTCACGACAAAATAGTCGACCTCGCCCGCGCGCTGGGCGGTGAGGACGCGCGCGGTATCGAGCGTCGTGGCGCGAATGAGATTCGAGACATCGATGCGGTGAGGCGAGCCGCCATGCCAGCCAAACATCAGGCGCCTGCCATCGGCGCGAACCTGTGGCAAATCGGCATCCTGGGCGTGGGCGGCTGGCAACAACGCGGCCGCCAAAGCAATGGCGAGTAAGGCCGCGGAAAGCCGATTCATGCGGCCGCAGCCCCGCCGTTCGGGCGGGGTTCCTTGGATGGATATTCAGGGCGGCGCATAGTACGAAGTCTGAAGTCCCCACGGGGGAATGGGACAGGTTTGAAACAGCAGTATTCATGCCGATTTGAGGGGGTAAACGGCCCCATTTTGGAGCTAAAACAGGGGGAAAAGGGCGGTTTTTTCAGGATTGACTAAACTTTGGCTGGGAGAGCGGATTGGGGCCGTTATCGTTCCCGGGCCGCCAGTTTGCTCTTCAACTCGTACATCTTTCTCTTTGCCTTCCTGCCGGTGACGCTGGCGGGATTTTACGCGCTGGGGCATTGCGGGGCGCGGCGCGGCGCGGGGCTATGGCTGATCGCGGCGTCGCTTTTTTTCTACGGTTGGTGGAACCCGCGCTACCTGCCGCTGATCGCGGCGTCGGTGGCGGGCAATTACGCGTTTGGGGTATGGATCGCGCGGGCGAAGGAGCAGGGCCGCACGGCCCGGGCGCGCGGCTGCCTGACGGCGGGCGTGGCGGGCAACCTCCTGCTGCTGGGCTACTACAAGTACGCGGGATTCTTCGTGACCAGCATGGACGCGGCGCTGGGGATGAAATGGGCGCGGGCCGGAGATCGCGCTGCCGCTGGCCATTTCATTTTTCACGTTTACGCAAATCGCCTACCTGGTGGACGCGTGGCATGGGGTGACGAAGGAATATAACGCGCGGCATTACGCGCTGTTCGTCACATTTTTCCCGCACCTGATCGCGGGACCGATCGTGCTGTACCGCAGTTTGATGCCGCAATTCGCGCGGCCCGAGACGTACCGTTTCCAGGCGGAGAATTTCGCGGGCGGCCTGACGCTGTTCACATGGGGCCTGGCAAAGAAGGCGATCATCGCCGACGGGTTGGCGCCGGTTGCCGACGCGGTATTTGGGCTGGCGGCGCAGGGAAGCGCGCCGGGAATGGGCGGGGCATGGTACGGCGCGGCGGCTTATACCTTGCAATTGTTCTTCGATTTCTCCGGGTATTCGGACATGGCGATCGGGCTGGGGCGGATGTTCAACGTGCAGTTTCCGCTCAATTTCAATTCGCCGTACAAGGCGCGGGACATCGCGGATTTCTGGCGGCGCTGGCACATCAGCCTCTCGACGTTTTTGCGCGACCATCTCTACATCCCGCTGGGGGGAAACCGGAAGGGACCGGGGCGGCGCTACGTGAACCTGATGATCACCATGGTGCTCGGCGGGCTGTGGCACGGCGCGGGATGGACATTCGTGGTGTGGGGGACGTTGCATGGCGTTTACCTTGTGATCAATCACGGCTGGCTGAAGGTGATTGGCGAGAGGGCATGGGCGCATTCGGCGCCGGCGGCGCTGGCCGGGCGGGTCGTGACGCTGCTGGCGGTGATCGCGGCGTGGGTTGTCTTTCGCGCGCCAAACCTGCACAGCGCGGGAGTGCTGCTGCTGGGCATGGCGGGAAAGGGAGGCGCCGCGGCGGTAAAAGTGAAAGGCGAAGAAGCGGCCCTGCTGGTGGTGGCGGGGCTGATCGCGCTGGTGGCGCCGAACAGCCAGGAGTTGTTGCGGCAGGCGCTGCCCGCGCGGGGCGTCGAGGAAAGGCTGAAGCCGCTCTGGCCGTTGACGCCGCTGACCGCCGTGTTCTCGGGAGTGATTTTTACGGCGGCGCTGCTGCATCTCTCCCGCATTTCGGAGTTCATCTACTTCCATTTCTAACCGATGAAGCGCGACAATATCCGATACCTGATCTGGTTTGTGGCGACGGTCGTGGTGCTGGCGCCTGCGATTGCGCTGCTGAACTGGCTGGTCGATCCGCTCGAATATTACCGGCGCGCGGCCTATCCGCCGGAGCTCTCGACGCAGGCGCGTTATCAAAACCCGGGGCTCGCGAGGAATTACGATTACGACGCGGTCATCATTGGCACGTCGGTGTCATTCGGATTCGATCTGCACGACCTCGCGGCGAAGACCGGCTGGCAGCCGATCAACCTGGCGATGCAGGGCGCCTCTGCGCATGAGCAGCGGATGATCCTGGAGGTGGCGTTGCGGACCGGGCGCGTGAAGCATGTGTTGTGGGACATGAATTACGAATACTTTCGCGGCAGCCCCGACTGGGTTTCCGATTTCGAGGGGCCGTTCCCATTCTACCTCTACGACACGGGCGTGCTGGACAAGATCCCGAACTACCTGCTGAACGTGGATGTGACCAAGACGAGCCTGCGCGTATTGCTGCGGCTGCTGCTGCGGAAGCCGGCGCCGATGAGCCTGGATGATCTCTCGATCGGCGCGGCGTCGCGCGCGGCTGGGAGGGCGGACCTGTTGAAGAAATGGGACGAGATTCATGGGAAGGCATGGCCGCTGGCGAGCGACGAGGCGGCGTTCAGCATCGACAATACGCGGACCAGCTTCGAAAGAAACGTGATCGAGGTAATCAAGGCGCACCCGGAGGTGACGTGGGACCTTTGGTTCCCGCCGCATGCGATGGGCTACCAGACGGTGATGCGCGAGCAAATGCCCGCGGCCTGGGAAGCCATGTTTGCATGGAAACGCGCCGTGCAGGCGGAGACGGCGGGCCTGCCTGGGGTGCGGCTGTTTGATTTCCAGGGGATGACGGAGCTGGTCCTGGGGCCGGCGCACCGGCTGGATTTTGTGCATTTCGACGTCGAGGCGCACGGGATGCTGGTTGGCGAGATGGTCGCGGGGAATTACATCGCGACGCCCGCGCGGCTGGCGGCGACGGAGGCATTCCTTCGCAGCGAGGCGAACGCGCAGGGAGTCGAGGCGCAACTGCGCGGGCATTGACGAGGCGGAAAATTCGTGGAGGGATTTGCGGATTTGGCTTTTGCTGTTAGCTTTTGCCGCAATTCCATGGCCCGCCGCGCGCTCGCCTGCCTCTTCATTTTGATTCTTGCCGGGTGCGCCCAGCAGGACGCAAAGCATCGCATCGTCATCAGCATCCCCGAGCAGCGGATGGTGGTGCTCGACCAGGGACGGGCGATCGCGCAATACCAGGTCTCGACTTCGAAGTTCTGCCTCGGGGATCGTCCCGGCAGCCGCGGGACGCCGCTGGGGGAACTGGAGATTGCCAGAAAGATCGGCGGCGGCGAACCGGCGGGAGCGGTCTTCAGAAACCGGCGTCCGACGGGCGAAATCGTTCGGCCCGACGCGCCCGGGCGCGACCCGATCGTCTCGCGCATCCTCTGGCTGAAAGGCCTCGAGACCTGCAATCGCAACGCCTTCGGCCGGGGCATTTACATCCACGGGACGGCGGCGGAACGGTACATCGGGACCCCGGCCAGCTATGGGTGCATCCGGATGCGCTCGGCGGATGTGATCCAGCTTTACGGGCTGGTGGGTGTCGGCGCAAAGGTGGACATCACGATCGAGACCATCGCGCAGGCGACGGGCCTGCCCGAGGCGACCGGCCTGGCGGTGGCGGAAGCATCGACGAATCCCAAGCCGGCGGGCGGAATGCAGCAGCCCGCGGCGACGGGGCGGCCGTAATTTGGAGCATAACGGAAAAACGCTTGTGGCGGGCGCGCGGCTGCCGAATGCTTGCGGGCTTTCCGTTTATGAAAAAGATCGCGTTACTCTTTGCGGGCCAGGGCGCCCAGGCGGTGGGGATGGGGAAGGATTTGTCCGAGGCGTATCCCGGCGCGGCGGCGCTGTTCGCGCGGGCGGATGAAGTGCTGGGGCGCTCGATCAGCGCCATCGCCTTCGGCGGACCCGAGGAGGAATTGACGAAGACGATCCATTGCCAGCCGGCGCTCTTCCTGCACGGGCTGGCGTGCATGCGGGCGTTGAATGACGAGGCGGGCGAGCTTTCCATCGCCGCGGCGGCAGGGTTGTCGTTGGGCGAATTCACGGCGCACACGGCGGCGGGGACATTTGATTTCGACACGGGTCTGCAATTGGTGGCGCGGCGCGCGGAGTTCATGCAGGAGGCGTGCGAGGCGACCAGCGGGGCGATGGCCGCGATGATAGGGGCGGACGAAAATGCCGTGCGCGACCTGGCGGCGCAGACGGACGTGGACGTGGCGAACCTGAACAGCCCGGGCCAGGTGGTCATTTCCGGCGAGGCGACGAAGATCGCGCTCGCGGTTTCGCTGGCGAAGGAGGCCGGCGTGCGGCGGGCCACGACGCTCAACGTCGCCGGCGCGTATCATTCGCGGCTGATGAAATCGGCCTACGAGAAACTGGGCGCGGCGCTGGATGAGACGCCGATTGGGATTCCGCGGTTCCCGGTGGTTTGCAACATCGACGCGCTGCCGGTGGTGGATGCGGCGCGCATCCGCGAGACGCTGCGCGAGCAGGTGACCGGGACGGTGCGTTGGACGGAATCGATCAATCACCTGATCGATCACGAGAAGATCGAGCTATTTGTCGAGCTGGGGCCGGGCGGCGTGCTGGCCGGCCTGGTGGGGAGAATCCGCAAGGGATTCCCGGCGGTGTCCATCTCCGACGTGCCGAGCCTGAAGGCGGCGGTTGGAAAATTGGCGTGAGTTTCAGTTCCTGACGCCCAGGTTCAGCCCGAACAACCGCCAGCGCGGCAGCTCGTAGGCGTACTGGAATTGGAAATCGAGGCGGAATTGAGGCGTGTTGAAATGGCCGGTGAGTTCGAGCAGGCCATCCTGGTTGATGTAGGGCGGCTGATCGAAAATGGGCTGGATGGAGGCGAGGCTGCCCAAGTCGATTTTCTTGTCCATGAATGCCTGAAAGTGCTCATCGAGCATGTTCTCGGTCACGCCGGCGGCTTCTTCGCCGTTGGTGCGTATGCCGTCCCTCCATTGCTGTGAAACCCAGAGGTAAAAATCGTGAAAGCTGCGGGCGCGGACGGCGTCGTTGAATTTGGACATGGTCTCCTGGACGAGATCGACCAACTGCTGCGGGTTGGGCATCGGCTGGTGATAGACATCGTTGAAGCCGGTGCCCTTGCCCACCAGCGTGAAACGGTCCTCGAATTGGCCACCCCCGGCTCCGGTGGCGGTTTGCAGGGAGAAAAGTCTCCACTGGCCGTCGTCCCTGGTCATCGTGACCGAGATACCGATGGGCCCGCCGTTTTGGCTGAGGAGCGAGCCGTTGAGCTCGGTGTCTTTCACGCCGGCCTGCGTGCCGGTCCAGATGGGCGGCTGGCCGCCGACGATGCCCAGATCGCGCGCGTTCGAGAGGAAGGCGTCATAGGTTTGCGCGGCCTGGAAACCGAACGCGGAGTTGTCGTAGGCCTGATGCGGGTCTCCCTTTTGCAGCGCGGCAAAGAAGGCGTTGGCCGCCGATGTGGGATCGTGCGCCGAGGCGGGGGCGCGCCCGCAGCCGGCCATCGCCGTCAGGCAGGCAAGCGCGGCAAAGGCGGCCCAGCGTGGATGGGGAGACATGGGAGGGGAGGTTAGAAAAGGTGCGTCCCGCCGCGCGAGCGGGAAAATGCGGCGAAACCGGCCGCGATCACGCGCTCAGCTCGAGCATGCGGCGGATCGGTTTTTCCGCGCGGACACGCACGGACTCGGGAAGGAGGATCTCGGGTTCCAGGTTGAGGAGGCAATCGTGCAGCTTTTCGAGCGTGTTCATCTTCATGAAACGGCAATCGGCGCAGGCGCACTTGTCCGTCGGCCCGGGGATGAACACTTTTTCCGGCGCCTCGCGGCGCAGCCGATGGAGCATTCCGGACTCGGTCACGATGATGAATTCGCGCGCGTGCGATTGCTTGCAATAGCTGATCATCCGTTCGGTCGAGCAGACCTCGTCAGCCAGGATTCGCACGGCGAATGTGCACTCGGGATGCGCGACGACTTTTGCGTCCGGGTATTGCGCCTTGATGCGCTCGATGGCGGCGCGGGTGAACTCGACGTGGACGTAGCAGTTGCCTTTCCAGAGTTCCATTTTGCGGCCGGTTTTTTCCGTGACCCATGCGCCGAGGTTCTGGTCCGGGACGAAAAGGATGTTGCGGTCCCGCGGCGCGGCCTGGACGATGCGCATGGCGTTGCCGCTGGTGCAAATGACGTCCGAGAGCGCCTTCACGCCGGCGGAGCAATTGATGTAGGCGATGACGTAGTAATTTTTCTCGCGATGCTCGTCCAGGTATGCCTCGAGGCGGTCGGCGGGGCAGGACTCGGAGAGCGAGCAGCCGGCGTCGAGGTCGGGCAGCACGACTTTCTTGGACGGATTGACGATCTTCGCGGTCTCGGCCATGAAATGGACGCCGCAAAAGGCGATCACGTCGGCATCGGTTTCCGCCGCCTTGAAGGAGAGGCCCAGGGAGTCGCCGACGAAGTCCGCCAGCTCCTGGATTTCGCGCTCCTGGTAATTGTGCGCGAGGATGACGGCGTTGCGTTCCCGCTTCAATTCAAGGATTTCCTCGACTAGATCGACTCCGGCAATTGGCATAAACTGGTCTTTCAAAGCTCGCATGGAACCGCTTTCTTGTCACTGATTGAGTCGATGAAACCCGCCGACGAGTACCAGATCATCCGCCCGGGCCTCGCCTTCTGGCAGGGGTACGATCCGGCGGTAAAGACGGATTTGTGCTGCTGCGCCTTTGAAACGCCCGAGGGTCTGGTCTTCTGCGACCCGGTGCCGCTGGCCGCGGAGGCGCTCGATGACCTGGCGGCCGGGCGCATGCCGCGCGGCATCCTGCTGACGAATGGAAACCACGAGCGCAACGCGCGGGCGCTGGCGGAGCGATTCGGCATCGACGTTTGGGCGCATTCCGGCGCGCGCGGCGAGGTGACTGCGACGCAATGGTTCGAGGATGGCGCGACGGTATTCGGCGCGCGGGCCATTGCGCTCGAGGGCTTCGCCGCGGGCGAGACCGCTTACCTGGTGGGCGATGTGCTGATTGTGGGCGATGCGCTGATCAACGTCGAGCCGTACGGCTTCTCGGTTCTGCCGGACAAGTATTGCGAAGACGCAAAGCTGGCGCGGAAATCGATAAGGAAGCTGCTGAGTTATCCGGTCGGTGTCCTGGCATTCGCGCACGGGCTGCCGATTGTCGAGAATGCAGCGGAGCGGCTCGCGGCGCTGCTTGGCTGATTCCAAAGCCCTTTGCGCCGGGTGAAGAAGAGATTAGCGTCGTGGGATGCCGAATGCGCTTTTTGAATTGGTGACAGTGCCTGGCGGGGCGCGGTCGCTGCGGTCGCGCGAGCATGGGGAGACGTTTCATCCCGGCGTCGGCCCGATGGAGGAGGCGAGGGTGCTGCATGTGGCGCAGCACCGGCTCGACGAGCGGATTTGTCCGCCGGAGGAGTTTGTGATTTGGGACGTGGGACTGGGCGCGGGGGCGAACGCGCTCGCGGTCATCGAGGCGGTGGGAGCGCTGGCGGGGGCGGGCGTCGAATTGCGGAGTTTCGACAAGACGCTCGAGCCGCTGCGGTTTGCGCTCACCCACGCGAACGAGCTGGGGTATCTCGCGCGATGGAAGCCGCTGGTCGAGGAATTGTTGACGAAGGGTTGCGCGCAAATCGGCGGCGTGGCGTGGAGACTGGAATTGGGGGATTTTCGCGAGCGGGTATGCGATTGCGCCGGAGCGGCGCCGCGCGCGATTTTATTCGACCCCTACTCGCCTGCGGCGAATCCCGGGATGTGGACGCGCGAGGTTTTCCGGGCGATGCGCGAGCGTGCGGACGGCGATTGCACGCTGACGAGTTACTCGCGTTCGACGGTGACGCGGGTGAACCTGCTGCGCGCGGGCTGGCACGTGGGGCGCGGCGCGGCAACGGGCGGGAAGACGGAAACGACGATTGCCGCGACGCGGCTCGAGTTATTGCGCGAACCGTTGCGCCGGGATTGGCTCGAGCGGGTCAGGCGCAGCAGCGCGCTGGGTGCGGAGGCGGAATCGGTGGCGCAAGAACTCGCGGGCTGCCCGCAAATGCGCGACGCGGGCGCCGCCTAGAAAACCCGCGTCCATTCGGCGTCCGGTGGCGCGTCCACCACGCGCGTGCCGCCGGCGCGCGTTCGCATCAGGACAAATGTGGGATGCTCCGCTGTGACCTCGCCGATGAATGCGGCTTCGCGCCCGAGCGGGTGGGCTTGCATCGCGGCCAGGAGGCGTCCGGCATCGTCCGGTGGGACAATGGCGAGCAGCCGGCCGGCGCTTGCGGCGTAAATGGGATCGAGGCCAAGCGCCTCGCATGCATCCCTGACTGCCTCGCGGATCGGGATGCGGACTTCGTCCAGCAGGATGCCGGCATCTGCACAGCGCGCGATATCGATGAGCGCGCCGGCCAGGCCGCCGCGCGCGGGCTCGCGCAGCGTGTGGATGTCCGCGCTTGCGGCAAGCATCGCCTCAACCAATGGATGGAGCGGCGCGGTGTCACTGGTGATTTCGGTTTCCATCTCCAGCTCCTCGCGCACGGCCATGATTGCGGCTCCATGCGCGGCGATGGGGCCGCTGAGCAAAATCTTGTCGCCCGGCCGCGCGCCGCTCGCGGCGATGTTCACGCCTTCCGGCACGATGCCGATGCCGGAGGTGGTGATGAAGATGCCGTCGGCTTTGCCGCTTTCGACGGTCTTTACGTCGCCGGCCGCGAATTCGACGCCTGCATCCGCTGCGCCCTCGCGCATGGAATTCACGATGCGCGTGAAACTTTCCATCGACAGCCCCTCTTCAAGAATGAATCCGGCCGAAAGCGAAAGGGGGCGCGCGGCGTGGATGGCGAGGCTGTTCACCGCGCAGTGGACGGCGAGTTTGCCGATATCGCCACCGGGAAAAAAGATGGGGCTGACCACATGGGCGCCGGTGCACAGGGCGAGGCGCGCGCCGCCGGCCTGGAGAATGGCGCCATCGAGCAGCGGCCCGGCGGAGGCGCCGCGGGCACGGGGCGGAACGAGGCCCTCGAGCAATTGGCGCGTCAGCTTGCCGCCGGCGCCATGGGCGAGCGCGATTTCCTGATAAGTGGCGACGGGCCACGAGCCGGAGGAACCTAGCAGGCCGCCGGCGTCGCCGTTGGACGGGCCGGTGTCGCTTTCAGGGGGCATGCCCGGCTCCGAGCGCCCTGGGGATCGGCGGCAATCTCACGCCCGAATCATCGCCGCCAACAACCGCCGCGGTCAATCTTGCAATCGTGGAACGTTCTCAGCGGGCGCTGGTGGAATTGCGCGCGCCCTATCGTTCTCCGGCCTGCCAATTTGAAACATCGAGGCCGGCGATGCGACGAAACTCGCCGGTGTTCGCTGTTACAAGCGTCACTTTGTGCGTCACGCAAATTGCCGCGATCATCAAGTCATGCGCGCCAATTCCTTCACCCCGCTGTTCAAGTTCGCGGCGCACTTCCGCATAGTGTTCCGCGGCGGCGTCATCGAATGGCAACGACCGGTAAGGGGCCAGCGTCTCACGCACGATCGCCAGCCTCCGTTGCGGCGCGCCGTATTTTCGCGCTCCGTGAAGAAGCTCCGCGCGAACGATCGAACAGGTCGCAATATCCTCTGGCCTCCGCTCGGTAAGGCGCGCGCGCACCGCGCTCGCGGGATTTTTCAAATAGTCAATCCACGCGTTTGTATCCAGAAGCCAAGGCATTACCAAACTTCCCGCGGGGGCGGATTATCTTGCGCCGGGCGCTCCAGTTGTTCACCAACCAACGCGCCCGCGGTGCGCTCAAAATAATCCGCCGGCCATTGATCGGCGCCGGCAGTGGCGATCTCCAGCCGTACCTGTGTCCCGTCCGGAACATGGATGCCATCGGGCAGTTTGATGATATCCTTCTCCACGATGGCTGTGATACTCATGGGAGAAGTGTAATATCTGCCCATCCGGCCCGCAATCCTTTCGGATGGGCGGGTGGAGATACCGCGCGGCCTGCCGGCGCGGGACGCCGCATTTAGGATGGGCTGCGGGCGAACCTGTCGTGGATGACATTGAGCAGCGCGGCGAAATCGACCGGCTTCGCGCAATGATGATCAAAGCCCGCAGCGAGCGAGCGGGCGCGGTCCGACTCCTGGGCGTAACCGGAGATCGCGATGAACAAGGCGGAGCGGAACCTGGGATCGGCGCGAAGAGTGCCGGCGATTTCGTATCCGTCGATGCCGGGCAGGCCGAGATCGAGGAGGAAGACATGGGGATTGAACTCCTTGGCCACGATGATTCCGCCGGGGCCGTCATGGGTTACGCGGACCTTGCAGTTTCTTCGATTTAAAAGCAGGGCGAGCGTTTGCGCGGTATCGATGTGATCGTCCACGATGAGGACGCGGAGGGCCGGCGGGATGGTTTCGGGCGCCGGCTCGGCCTGACTGGGGCCGCCGTCCCATTCGGCTTTGGCGAGCAGCGGGAGGTGGACGGAAAACGCCGCGCCTGCCTTGCGTCCGGCGCTTTCGACACCGACGCTGCCGCCGTGCATCTCGACGAGCGAGCGTACCACCGTCAACCCGATTCCGAGCCCGCCTTGCGCGCGGTCGATCGAAGTCTCCCCCTGGATGAAAAGCTCGAACACATGAGGCAACAGCTCCGGCGCGATGCCGATGCCATTGTCGGAAACGGTGATGACGGCCTTCGAGTCTTCCTTGCGGACGGTGAGGCCGATCCGGCCATGCTCCGGCGTGTATTTGACCGCGTTGCCGAGCAGATTCACGAAGACCTGCTCGAGCCGCGCCGCGTCGCCCCGCACCTGCAGGCCGCCCTCGGCAAGGTCGGCGCTGAAATCCTGGCCCTTTTGTTCCATGGTCGAGCGCACGGCCTCGATGGCGCGGGCGAGGACCGTGTCGAGTTCGAGCGGCTCGATGCGCAGCTCGATGCGCCCGCGGTTGATGCGCTCGACGTCGAGCAAATCATCGACCATGCGCGAAAGCTGCGCGCTCTGGCGCTTGATGATGGCGCCGGCCCATTGGCGCGCTGAGTCGTCCTCGGCTTCATCTTCGTTGATCGAGACAGCCTGCCGGATGGCTGCGAGCGGGTTGCGCAGCTCATGGCCGAGCATGGCGAGAAATTCATCCTTGCGTTTGTCGGCCTCGACGAGGGCTTCCTCGGCCTTGCGCTGTTCGTGGACATCGGTGCAGGTGCCAACCCAGCGGATGATCTTTCCGGAGGAATTGCGCACCGGCGCGGTCTTGAGGTAGAACCAGCGGTAGGCGCCGTCGCTGGCGCGGCGGCAGCGGCAGTAGGTGTTGCACTCGGAGCCGCTCTCGAGCGAGCGCTCCCAATGGGCCTTCACCGAGGTGAAATCCTGCGGATGCACGATGGCGGCCCAATCCTCCCTGCTCAATTCGCGCGCGAGTCCCGTGTAGCTGCGCCATTTTGCGTTTTGAAAAGTGCTGCGGCCCTCGGTGTCGGTCTCCCAGACCAGGTGCGGCATATCCTCCGCCAGGGCGCGGAAGCGCGCCTCGCTTTCGGTCAACTCCGCGGTGCGCAGCGCGACGCGGCGTTCCAGCTCGGAGTTCAACTCGCGCAATTGCTCCTGCGTCCGGTGGCGCTCGGCGATCTCGGCGATCAGCGCGCGGTTGGCCAGCTCGCTCTGGCGGGTCTTGCGGTGCAGCTCGGCGAATACGGCGACCTTCGAGCGCAGCACGGCGGCGTTGATCGGCTTGTGGAGATAATCGACCGCGCCGGTGCTGTAACCCTCCATCACGTGCTCATCCTCGCTGAAGTAGGCGGTGAGAAAGATGATCGGGACCGCCGCCGTCTTTTTCCGCTGCTTGATCATTTGAGCCAGTTCGAAGCCGTTCATGCCGGGCATCTGGATGTCGAGCACCAGCAGCGCGAATTCCTCGGCTACCAGCGCCAGCAGCGCCTCGTCGGCGGATTCGGCCGGACCAGCCGGTAGCCGGGGTCGTCGAGCACGGTCTCGAGCGCGACCAGGTTTTTCGGCTCGTCGTCGACCAGCAGGATGTTGATCGGCTCGGTCTCGATCGCGTTCAAGGTGCGGACCGCTCCCGCGCTGTCGCGGTCCATGAGTATATCCTGACCGTTTACTTCCGCCTGCTTGCCCGCATTGCCGGTCGTGCTTGTGGGAATCATGGCATCCTCCTTGGGTTAAGGTTGCGTCATCGGAACAGCCAGACGCGCATCAGTGAGAGCAGTTGGTCGGTGTTGACCGGTTTGGCGATGTAATCGGACGCGCCGGCATCCAGGCATTTCTCGCGGTCGCCCTTCATCGCCTTGGCGGTCAGCGCGAGCATCGGCAGCGTGCGGAACTCCGGCATGCTGCGGATTTCGCGCATCGTTTCGTAGCCATCCATGTCGGGCATCATGATGTCCATGAGGACCATGCTCAGGTCGGGCGTCTTCTGGATCAGCTCGATGGCCTGGCGGCCGTTGGTGGCGCTGATGACCTCCATGTCCTGGCCCTCCAGCAGCGAGGTGAGCGCGAAGATATTGCGCGCGTCGTCGTCCACCACCAGCACCTTGCGCCCGCGCAGCACTTCGTTGGAACCGTGCAGCCGCTCGAGCATGCTCTGCTTTTCGGCCGGCAAATCGGTCACGACGCGATGCAGGAAGAGCGCGGTCTCGTCGAGCAGCCGCTCGGGCGACTGCACGTCCTTGAGGACGATGCTCTTGGCCATGGTCTTGAGCTGCAGCTCCTCCTCGGGGAGAGCTCCTTGCCGGTGAAAACGACGACCGGCATGTCATTGAGCGCCGGCTCCGCCTGCACTTTCTCCAGCAGCTCGAAGCCGCTCATGTCCGGCAGGCGCAGGTCGAGGACGACGCAATCGAACGGCTCGTCGAGCATGGCCTCGAGCGCCTCGCCGCCGGTGCCGACGGCCGTCAGCTCGATGTCGTCGTGGCCGAGCAACTCGACGATGGACTGCCGCTCGATCTCGTTGTCCTCGACGATCAGCAGCCGCTTGGTGCGCGGGACGGTGAAGTTCTTGATGCGGTCGAAGGCGGTTCGAGCCCTCGGTGGTCGGCGACTTGACGAGGTAGGAGAAGGCGCCGTGCGCAGAGGCCGTGCTGGCGCTCCTCCTCGAGCGTGACGATCTGCACGGGAATGTGGCGCGTGCCGGGATCGAGCTTCAGCTTGTTGAGCACCGTCCAGCCGAGCATGTCCGGCAGGAAAATATCGAGCGAGATGGCGGACGGGATGGTATTGCCGCGCCAGCGTCAGGCCGGTCGCGCCCTTGCGTGGCGACGATGCCCTTGAAGCCTGTCGCGCGCCAGGCCCGAGCAGGATGCGCGCGTAATGCGGGTCGTCCTCGATGATGAGCAGCAGGGCGTCGCCCTCGCGCGATGACGTCGCGGTCGTCGGCGACATGCTCCTCGCGCGCCACGGGCAGCACGCGTGAGCGTGCGGGCGCACGGTTTCGCCGTGCGGCGGCCGCCACGCCGGTCGTACCGGCCGTCGGGGCCGGTGTAATGCAGCGGCAGGTAGAGCGTGAAGGTGCTGCCCTGGCCATGCGACGCTGCGCAGGCGGATTTCGCCGCCGAGCAGCGTGGCCAGTTCGCGGCTGATGGCCAGGCCCAGGCCGGTGCCGCCGTATTTGCGGGAGGTGCCGGCGTCGGCCTGCTGGAAGGCCTCGAAGATGAGCCGCTGTTTCTCCGGCGCGACGCCGATGCCCGTGTCCTCGACGGCGAAGGCGACGACCTGCGGCGCCTTGCCGAGCACCGGGTGATCGGTGCTCCAGCCCTGCGTTGGCAAGCTGAACGCGCACGTCCACGTGGCCTTGCGCGGTGAACTTGACGGCGTTCGAGAGCAGGTTCTTGAGGATCTGCTGCAGACGCTTCGGATCGGTGGTCAGCGAGCGCGGCAGATCCGGCGTCGAACTCGACGTTGAACGGCAGGTTCTTGCTTTCGGCCACGTGGCGGAAGTTGCGGTCGATGTTGTCGCGCAGGCCGGCGAAGGAGATCTCCTCGGCCTCGACCGTGACCGTGCCCGACTCGATCTTCGACAGGTCGAGGATGTCGTTGATGAGGTTGAGCAGGTCGGAGCCGGAGGAGTGGATGTTGCGGGCGAACTCGATCTGCTTGGGAATGAGGTTGCCGGCTGCGTTCTCGGCCAGTTGCTGGCTGAGGATCAGGATCGAGTTGAGCGGCGTGCGCAGCTCGTGCGACATGTTCGCGAGGAACTCGGACTTGTACTTCGAGGTGAGCGCCAGCTCGGCGGCCTTTTCCTCGAGCGCGCGGCGGGCCTGCTCGACCTCGCGGTTCTTGCGCTCGACCTCGGCGTTCTGCTCGGCGAGCAGCCTGGCCTTGGTGCCCAGCTCCTCGTTGGTCTGCTGCAGTTCGCTCTGGCGCGACTGCAGCTCGACGGTCAACTGCTGCGATTGCTTGAGCAGGCCCTCGGTGCGCATCGTCGCCTCGATCGTGTTGAGCACCACGCCGATGCTCGTGCGTGAGCTGGTCGAGGAAGATGAGGTTGGTCGACGTGAACGGACTGCAGCGAGGCCAGCTCGATGACCGCCTTGGTCTGGCCTTCGAACAGCACCGGCAGAACCACGATGCTCGACGGCTGCGCCTCGCCCAGGCTCGAGCTGATCTGCGTGTAATCCGGCGGCACGTCGGTGAGAAGGATGCGCTGCTTCTCCACCGCGCACTGGCCGACGAGCCCTTCGCCCAGCGGGATGCGCTCCGGCTGATTCGGGCCGCTGCGCGTAGCCGGCGAGCAGTTGCAGCGTGGGCGAGCCGCTCTCGTCCTCGGCCAGCTGGTAGATGGTGCCCTGCTGCGCCTGGACCAGCGGCACCAGATCGGCCAGCAGCATCTTGGCCGACGGTGATGAGGTCGCGCTGGCCCTGCAGCATGCTGGTGAACCGGGCGATGTTCGTCTTCAGCCAGTCCTGCTCGTGGTTGCGCTCGGTGGTTTCGCGCAGGTTGGCGATCATCGTGTTGATGTTGTCCTTCAGCTCGGCGACCTCGCCGCGCGTCTCGACCTGGATCGAACGCGTCAGGTCGCCCTTGGTCACCGCGGTGGCGACTTCGGCGATGGCGCGCACCTGCGTGGTGAGGTTGGCGGCCAGCAGGTTGACGTTGCCGGTGAGGTCCTTCCACGTGCCGGCCGCGCCGGGCACGTTGCGCCTGGCCGCCGAGCCGGCCTTCGACGCCGACCTCGCGCGCGACGTTGGTCACCTGGTCGGCGAAGGTCGCGAGCGTGTCGGTCATGTTGTTGATCGTTTCGGCCAGCGCGGCGACCTCGCCCTTGGCCTGCACGGTCAGCTTCTGGCGCAGGTTGCCGTTGGCGACGGCGGTCACCACCTTCACGATGCCGCGCACCTGGTCGGTGAGGTTCGACGCCATGAAGTTCACGTTGTCGGTGAGGTCCTTCCAGGTGCCGCCCACGCCGGAGACCTGCGCCTGGCCGCCGAGCTTGCCTTCGGTGCCGACTTCGCGCGCCACGCGCGTCACTTCCGAGGCGAAGGCGTTGAGCTGGTCGACCATCGTGTTGATGGTGTTCTTCAACTCGAGGATTTCGCCCTTCACGTCGACGGTGATCTTGCGGCTGAGGTCGCCGCGCGCGACGGCGGTGGTCACTTCGGCGATGTTGCGGACCTGGGCGGTGAGGTTCGCGCCCATCGTGTTGACGGAGTCGGTGAGGTCCTTCCACGTGCCGGCCACGCCGGGCACCACGGCCTGCACGCCGAGCCGGCCTTCGGTGCCGACCTCGCGCGCCACGCGCGTGACTTCCGAGGCGAACGAGCGGAGCTGCTCGACCATCGTGTTGATGGTTTCCTTCAGCTGCAGAATCTCGCCGCGCACGTCGACGGTGATCTTCTTCGAAAGGTCGCCGTTGGCCACGGCGATGGTCACCTCGGCGATGTTGCGGACCTGGCCGGTGAGGTTCGAGGCCATCGAGTTGACGTTGTCGGTGAGGTCCTTCCAGGTGCCGGCCACGCCGGGCACCTGCGGCCTGGCCGCCGAGCTTGCCTTCGGTGCCGACTTCGCGCGCCACGCGCGTCACTTCCGAGGCGAACGCGCCGAGCTGCTCGACCATCGTGTTGATGGTGTCCTTCAGCTGCAGGATCTCGCCCTTCACGTCGACGGTGATCTTGCGGGTCAGGTCGCCGCGCGCGATGGCGGTCGCCACGTCGGCGATGTTGCGGACCTGGCCGGTGAGGTTCGAGGCCATCGAGTTGACGTTGTCGGTGAGGTCCTTCCAGGTGCCGGCCACGCCGGGCACCTGCGCCTGGCCGCCCAGCTTGCCTTCGGTGCCGACTTCGCGCGCCACGCGGGTCACTTCCGCCGCGAACGAGCGGAGCTGATCGACCATCGTGTTGATGGTTTCCTTCAGCTCGAGAATTTCGCCGCGCACGTCGACGGTGATCTTCTTCGAAAGGTCGCCGTTGGCGACGGCGATGGTCACTTCGGCGATGTTGCGGACCTGGACGGTGAGGTTGGAGGCCATCGAGTTGACGTTGTCGGTGAGGTCCTTCCACGTGCCGGCCACGCCCTGCACCTCGGCCTGGCCGCCGAGCTTGCCTTCGGTGCCGACCTCGCGCGCCACGCGGGTGACTTCCGAGGCGAAGCCGTTGAGCTGGTCGACCATCGTGTTGATCGTGTTCTTCAGCGCGAGGATTTCGCCCTTCACGTCGACGGTGATCTTGCGGCGAGAGGTCGCCGCTGGCGACGGCGGTGGTCACGTCGGCGATGTTGCGGACCTGGCCGGTGAGGTTGGAGGCCATGAGTTGACGTTGTCGGTGAGGTCCTTCCAGGTGCCGGCCACGCCGGGCACCTCGGCCTGGCCGCCGAGCTTGCCTTCGGTGCCGACTTCGCGCGCCACGCGGGTGACCTCGGAGGCGAAGCCGTTGAGCTGATCGACCATCGTGTTGATCGTGTTCTTCAGCTCCAGGATTTCGCCCTTCACGTCGACGGTGATCTTGCGGCGAAAGGTCGCCGCGGGCGACGGCGGTGGTCACGTCGGCGATGTTGCGGACCTGGGCGGTCAGGTTGTTCGCCATGGAGTTGACGTTGTCGGTCAGGTCCTTCCACGTGCCGGCCACGCCGCGCACCTGCGCCTGGCCGCCCAGCTTGCCTTCGGTGCCGACTTCGCGCGCCACGCGGGTGACTTCCGACGCGAACGCGTTGAGCTGGTCCACCATCGTGTTGAGCGTGTTCTTCAGCTCGAGGATTTCGCCCTTCACGTCGACGGTGATCTTCTTGGACAGGTCGCCGTTGGCCACCGCGGTGGCGACGTCGGCGATGTTGCGGACCTGGCCGGTGAGGTTCGACGCCATCGAGTTGACGTTGTCGGTGAGGTCCTTCCAGGTGCCGGCCACGCCGGGCACCTGCGCCTGGCCGCCGAGCTTGCCCTCGGTGCCCACCTCGCGCGCCACGCGGCTGACTTCGCCGGCGAAGGCGTTGAGCTGATCGACCATCGTGTTGATCGTGTTCTTCAGCTCGAGGATTTCGCCGCGCACGTCGACGGTGATCTTCTTGGAAAGGTCGCCGTTGGCGACGGCCGTCGTCACTTCGGCGATGTTGCGGACCTGGACGGTCAGGTTCGTCGCCATCGCGTTGACGGAGTCGGTGAGATCCTTCCAGGTGCCGGCCACGCCGCGCACCTCGGCCTGGCCGCCGAGCTTGCCTTCGGTGCCGACTTCGCGGGCCACGCGCGTGACTTCGGAGGCGAAGCCGTTGAGCTGATCGACCATCGTGTTGATGGTGTTCTTCAGCTCGAGAATTTCGCCGTTCACGTCGACGGTGATTTTCTTGGAAAGGTCGCCGTTGGCCACGGCCGTCGTCACTTCGGCGATGTTGCGGACCTGGCCGGTCAGGTTCGAGGCCATGAAGTTGACGTTGTCGGTGAGGTCCTTCCACGTGCCGGCCACGCCGGGCACCTCGGCCTGGCCGCCGAGCTTGCCTTCGGTGCCGACTTCGCGCGCCACGCGCGTGACTTCCGAGGCGAAGCCGTTGAGCTGGTCGACCATCGTGTTGATGGTGTTCTTCAGTGCGAGGATTTCGCCCTTCACGTCGACGGTGATCTTGCGCGAGAGGTCGCCCTTGGCGACGGCCGTCGTCACTTCGGCGATGTTGCGGACCTGGCCGGTCAGGTTCGACGCCATCGAGTTGACCGAGTCGGTGAGGTCCTTCCACGTGCCGGCCACGCCGGGCACCGCCGCCTGGCCGCCGAGCTTGCCTTCGGTGCCGACTTCGCGCGCCACGCGCGTCACTTCCGAGGAGAAGCCGTTGAGCTGGTCCACCATCGTGTTGATGGTTTCTTTCAGCTCGAGAATTTCGCCCTTCACGTCGACGGTGATCTTGCGCGACAGGTCGCCGCGCGCCACCGCGGTGGTCACCGCCGCGATGTTGCGGACCTGCGCGGTGAGGTTGGACGCCATCGCGTTGACCGAGTCGGTGAGGTCCTTCCAGGTCCCGCCCACGCCGGGCACCACCGCCTGGCCGCCCAGTCGGCCTTCGGTGCCGACCTCGCGCGCCACGCGCGTCACTTCCGAGGCGAACGAACGAAGCTGGTCGACCATCGTGTTGATGGCCTCCTTCAGCTGCAGAATTTCGCCGCGCACGTCGACGGTGATCTTCTTCGACAGGTCGCCGTTGGCGACCGCGATGGTCACGTCGGCGATGTTGCGGACCTGCGCGGTGAGGTTGCCGGCCATCTGGTTGACCGATTCGGTCAGGTCCTTCCACACGCCCGAGACGCCCTTCACCTGCGCCTGGCCGCCGAGCTTGCCCTCGGTGCCGACCTCGCGCGCCACGCGCGTCACTTCCGAGGTGAACACCGAGAGCTGCTCGATCATCGTGTTGACGAGCTTCGCCGAGCGCAGGAACTCGCCCTTGAGCGCGCGCCCGTCCACCTCCAGGTCCATCGATTGCCCGAGGTCGCCCTTGGCCACCGCGCCGATGGTGCGCGCGACTTCCGCGGTCGGCCGCACCAGGTCGTCGATGAGCGTATTGATGGACTCGACTTTGTCCGCCCATTCGCCGATCGCGCCGGGCAGCGACATGCGCTGCTTGAGCCGCCCCTCCTTGCCGACCGTCACGCTCAGACGCCGCACTTCTCTTGCGAAATGCGATCCTCGTGGGCGATGGTCTGGTTGAACGCCTCCGCGATCCGCCCTTCCGTGCCCGCCCAGTCCGTGGGCAGCCGCACGGAGAAATCGCCGTCGCGAAACGCCACCATCGCCGCGAGAAGCTGGCGCGCGCGGCTTTCGGCGGACTCTTCTATTGGAGCGCGCCGCGATTTGCGTTTGGGCGAATGTCCATTGCCGGGGGATGGGTCGGGCGTGTTTGTAGCGGGTAAGGTCGGATCGGCAGCTTCAAGCTTGGCAATCATATGTTGTTGATTCCGTTGGTGAAGGTTCTGGAGAACTGTGACTAATCCAGTGTATCAACTCTCTTAGTATAATCGAAGCGCAATCTTCGCAAATTTGCACAAATCATTAGGTAACTGAATACGTAAATTGCCGTAAGACTGCTCACTGACCAATTTGTAAGGCCGCCCTGCTATTCCGATTGGTCAACCCGATTCGAAATCATAACCATCGAGCCCCGCTTGCCGCGAATGCATCTGATCTCGCGCCCGGGATTTGGAGTGGCTTCCGCCAAAAAAATCACAGGCCGGTCCACGATATTCTCGGGACCGGCCTGATCGATCAGTGAAGGAGGTACGGAGCGTCAGCCCGGATATCAGCTATCCGCCCGGCCAGCTTAGTGTGCAGCCTGCAGGTTGACCTCGGTTTCGGCGATATCAGTCAGCGCCTGGTCGGCCTCGCACTCCTCCCCGAGCGTGCGCTGGAGGATTTCCGCCGCCGCCGAGTCCCCGAGCCGCTGCGCCAGGGCGCGCGCGGTGCCGTAACCGGCCATTTCGTAATGTTCCACCCGCTGCGCGGCGCCGATCAGGCCCGCGTCGCGGACACTGTCGTCGCCCTCGGCGTCGATCATTATTTTGCCCTCCTCGATCAGGCCTTTCATGGCCTGGCAGGTCTCGCCCGTCGGCTTCTCCCCCATTTGCTGGAAGATTTGTTCCAGGCGGCTGGCGTGAATGCGCGTCTGGCCCAGGTGAGTCGTGATCGCGGCCTTGAGCTGGCTGTCCGAGGCTGCCTCGGCCATTTTCGGCAGCGCCTTTACGAGCTGGGTCTCGGCGCTGTGCAGGTCCCGCAGTTCCTCGAGGTACAGATCGCGGAGCGAATTGAGTTTTAGCGATGTCAGTCTCATAACAGTTCGGTTTCGCTTCGTTCCCGGCGGGAGGATGCCGCCCGATCCGAAGACCAGCCGGACCCCGAAGCAGTTGTAGTCGAATTTACTGAGCCGGCGTCACCGTCTCGGTTTCAGTGGTTGTCGTGGGCGCCGGGCGGACAACCGTCGATTCCGTGGTGCTCGTGGTGGTTTGCTGGGGTGGCGGCGGCGGCGGGCTCGAGCACCCGGCCAGCGCCATGCCTGCGATTGAGAGAGTTGCGAGGATTGATTTAGTCATTGAGTTACTTCGTGGTTGTCGTCGTGGTGGTGGACTTGGTTTCTTCCACGCTTGTGGTGGGCGGCGTTATTTCTTTTCTTACGATTACTTTCGAGGCGATAAGTTGATCGCCTTGCCTTATGTAGTAAACCGTGACTGGCAGTCCGGATTTTACCGTCTCGATCGAGACAGGGTTGCCGTTCTCGTCCACATAAGTCGTGGCCTTGGTATAAGTATAGCGCACCGGCAGCGGCGCGCCTTCAGTCTGGACCACGATCGCGTCCGGATTGAACTGGCTGATGGTTCCTGCGCTCGTGATGGTCGTCGTCGTTTCCGTGTCGGGAACGGCCACCTGGGCGAACGCGGAGCAGGTCAGCGCGGCCGCCAGCACGGCGGCGGCGCTGGTTTTGAGGATTGTGTGTTTCATGGATTGTTGGTTGGCGCTCACCATGAGCGCGCTGCAACATCATCTCGTGCTTCCTCGGCCATCTGGCCGCATATGCGCCGCCGAAATCCTGCAATGATTACGCCTTTCGCCGTAGGAGCCTGAAATTAGAAAATGTCCCCGGCGGGAATCGAACCCGCATTTAAGGCCGGAAATCGTCGCAAGTACCTGTGGAAATTTAACTTATGAAAATATACTCGTCGAAAAAGGCCATTTTCCGAACGAAAGTCAGAACAGACCCGCCAATTTCAATGCTTTCCGCCAGTGTCCGCCGATGCCGCTTTTAGCGCATCGACGGCGGACGCCAACGGATGCCGGATCATTCCTCATTTCCAGCAAGATGTTTGGCAATCTCTCGCGGGAATAGAGACAAAAGTGGTACGCCAAGGGCGCGGCACAGGAAAACCAATTCAGAATCAGTCACCAAACGAATATTTGCCTCGATTCGGGCGATGATGTCCCGTCCAGCGTCCCAGCCAAGCCGCTGGCATTTTGCAGCCAGCGCGGGCTGGGATAGACCTTGCCCGGCCCGGAGCCGTCGGATTTGAGCGCCCACAAGGTTGCCTGAGGGTCGAATGTCGCGAGCCATGCAGGCCAGAGAAATAGGGCTTTCCGACCTCCTGCATCGTGTGGTAAGACACACGTTTGCCGCTCGCAACGACAATGAAAGCAATGCCCTTCCTTATGGCCGCGCCGGATATGGCGGGTTGCCAATTTCGTGAGGCCCGGAAGCGGTGGCGCAAGAGTACAGCCGAGGTCACAATCTTATGGAGGAGCAAAGCTACTACATTCTCAAAGAGGGGCAGCAGAAAGGGCCATTTTCGATACGGGAAATTGACGCATTGCTTCAATCCGAGTTCATGGGCGGTGAAGACCTCTGTTGGTGCCCGGAATTCGGCGAAGCGTGGAAGCCCATTTCCAGCCTGCCGGGTTTCATTCCAGCCGTATCGGCACCGCCACCCCTTCCTCCACCCATTCCACCGTTGCAGCGGATAGCTCCCGCGAATCCGCCAAATGCCAGCGATGCACAAATACAGTCATTGTCGCCCCTAGCGAAACAACCGGCGTTACAGGCCGCTGGCAATCAGGCCGCAAATCCGATAGCCGTACCGACTAGGCCAGCCGAAGACACGGCGGGCGTACCGCACCAGCTCCTTACAGTGCCGTTCGTCGGCGCTGCACTGATCTGGCTACACCCTGCCGCCGCGACGTGGATTTCCCTTGGCACCGTCGTCACAACCGCCATCCTCGTGTTCAAAGATGCAAAACGGCTGGGAATTGGTAGTGCGTCAGATTTGAACGATAAGGGTAGGAAACGCAGCGGCCCCGGCCAGTGGTGCGCCTTCACCCTGTTATTGTGGGCCGTCGGCTACCCTTCATATATGTTCGCGAGGACCCGGCGGGCTGGAAAGAATTTTGGTTGGCTGGGCATTGTCGCCGCGTTGACCTTCCTTGTCTCACTGAACTATTTTCCCGGCGTATCAGCGGCACAGCCAGAAGGTGTTTACTCCTATGACGGACCGGTCTCGATAGCACCCATGTACAGCCAAAACGAGACTATTTCTTATGATATTAGGTCGAATGGTTCATTTCTCTTTCAGAAGGACACCCCTTATGGACCCAACGTGTTTGCTGGGCCTTATGGAAACCAGCATTTTCAAGGAACTTGGACTATGCAGGGAAACGAAATCGTATTTGTCATCGACGGCAAAGAGTTTAATAGAATGAAGCAAGAAGGAATAGACCTCATTGCAAAGGACGGCACACGGTATATCCGCGTTCGCTGAACCCTTTAAGTGTAAACAATACCCCATCCCATGAAACAAAAAATCGGCTTGTTTTTTACACCCCGTCCTCATCCGCGCTTTCGAATCATAGCCGTGGCCGCCGCCGCGATGGTTTTACTCGCAGTAGTTTGTACCGCGACTCCATTCGACCCCCCGACAAATGTTATTCCGGTGCTGGGCATGACCTGGATCACGCCGGGAAGGTTCGTGATGGGAAGTCCTGTGAGCGACCCTGACAGCAGGCCGAATGAACGTCCTCAAACCGTGGTGACGATCACGCACCCATTTTTCATCGGAGTTCATCCGGTAACCCAAGCGGAGTTCATGGCCGTGCTGGGCAACAATCCAAGTTACTTCACCGGAAATACCAATTGTCCAGTGGAGACCGTAAGTTGGTACGATGCCACAAACTACTGTGTTACGTTGACTCAAAACGAACGAGCGGCTGGAAGGATTCCGGCTGGCTGGGCATATCGGCTGCCATACGAAGCGGAATGGGAATACTGTTGCCGGGCCGGGGCGAGCACGACGCGGTTTAGCTACGGCGATGACCTAAGCTACTCGGCTTTGGCTAACTATGCATGGTATGCAGCCGACAGCAACGGGAGCACACAGCCCGTGGAGCAAAAACTGGGGAATCCGTGGAGACTAATGGACATGCAGGGAAATGTATTTCAGTGGTGCCTAGATTGGTTTGGATCATATCCCGGAGGAAGTGTAACAAATTACCGAGGCCCGGCCACGGGGTCGTACAAAGTGGTAAGGGGCGGGAGTTGGAGTTATGCAGCGGCATACTGTCGAGCAGCCGAAAGGGACGGCACACTCGATGACAATTATCCTGCCCGTGCGAACTCTGACATCGGTTTTCGGATCGTGTTATCGAATTGGAAATAGTATTTTGGGCAGCAGGCGGTGCCTGCCATGCCGTGGGTATCATTCAGCAGATTCGACCTTATAGTATTTTCTCGAATTTCTACCGGTTGGCTCCTCATTTATTGGCGCATCGATCCCGGCCAGGGCTTGCCTAATGACCAAGTTAAACTGAGCCAGCACTTCCGAACGAGGTTGCAAATCGCCTCCTTTTATGCGCTTAAGCGTCCACTCGCACCTCTCGGCAATTTTGTTTTTGTACCGATCCCGGGATTTTTGCTGGGCGGTGCGGTGATAGGAACGCGAGTCGAGTTCAACAAGAAGCCGGATTGATGGAAATCCGAAGTCATAAACGCACCTGGCAATCGGAAATTGAGAGACAACCCTACCGGCACCAATTTCATGGGCCATCCAAGCGATGGGCTTGAATAGCTTGCGTTCCTGAGGTGAGATATGTTTTGGATTTTTGATTCCAAAACTGACGGCAGGAAAGGATTTGTCGGAATTGTTCCGATTTGTCAAAAATGAAATCCGCGCCCGTGGAGGAAAACAATCCTGGCATTTGAAAATGGAAACACTTGTTATATGTGTAGGAAAATAACGCCCGAAGGATTGCGGCAGATATTTTTTGCAGGTTGAACACACTTCCATTTGTGTGGGCATATTGTTTGGAATTTAGGTAGAGTCGTGGCCAGCGGGGGTGTCGTTTAAAGCCCGTTTGAAGGGCACACTCCACCCCGTCTATCTCGAATTCGGGGCACAGTCGTGCGGGTGGAGTAGAGACTTGGGTGGAGTAGAAGGTGAAATACACCCTCGACGCTGCGCCGATCCACCGGAGTGGGTAGAGCGCAGTTTACTTTCGCGTTTCCAGTCGCTTTATCCCGAGGCCTCCCGACCGCGCTTTGGCGGACGACAAGGAGTTTTCTCACCCCACGGGCGGGATTGAATCCAACGGCGAACTGCTCTGGCTCAGAAGCGTTCGGCGGGCATGAAGCTACTGGCGCTACAAGAGCGCCCCCTCGCAACGTGACCGTTGGTCCTAATGCCCCTGAATGTCGTGTCAACTCACAGGCGTATTTCACCCGTGCCCAAAAAACACTCCGGTACTTTGGTTCTCTTACTGCAATGGAAATCTATTTCCGGTCTGGGTTCGTCATCTACGGAGAACCATCCAGGCGGCTTTCCCGCAATTTCCGGCGCGGTACTGTGCTTGTTCGTTCTGGGCACAAGCTGGCCACTGCCCCTCCAGGCTACAGGTGGGGTTTCGTATCCCGACATTTATCATTCAGCCTCGGGAAGCGGGCCTGCCACGGTCGATTGGACATGCCGGGGCTCATGTCATATGAAGAAATTAGAGGCTAGTGAATCCGGGCATTTTATATCGGTGGTTTCTGCCGTGAGCGCCGTCTTTCGTCGGCCTGGGCATTTTTTAATCGTTCCCGCTCCCGGTTTTGTTGCTCCCGTTCATTCTGCTTCCGCCGTAATTTGGATCGTTCCTCCGCGTTTAGCTTGTCACGTCGTTCTTGGGGCATCACAGGCAAGGACGTGGATCGTGGTTCCGAGGATACCCTGGGCTGGCCTGTAGATTGTGGGGCGGAGGATGGTGGTTGTGTCGAGGAGTCCGTTCCCAATAGATCATCGACTATACGCTGTGGGATGGGTTTGTTTTTGTTTGGTCTTGTTTCCATATCCTAGCATATCTGGACTGGTCAAAAATGTAAACGGAGTTCCCGTTTGTTTTTTAATTTAACTGCGAGTTGAGATAGTCGCGGATGGATTGGACGCACCAAAGGCGTTTGCCCTTGATGTTGCCGTTTCGTCTGAGGCTCACACTTTTGATAAGTCGATGTCCCGCCAGTTCATACAGCAATGATCTTTTCAACCCAAACATCCTTTTTGCGCCGTGGAAATCGACCCACTCCACCTCCGCCGCGCTTGGCTGTGCTGCTGCGACAGGCGCGACGGTAAGGGTTCTGTCATTGTTGTTTTTTGTCATTTGCAGATAGAACAATGAATTCAAAAGAATTTGGGTACGGCTCGACGAATCAGAGGCACCAGTATCTCGCAACGACCAGTGCATCAGTGACTTGCAATGAATTGTTTTTTTTGAGGAAGCGGACGGGAACACCCTATATTGACGCCTTCATACCTTTGTGGACCCCCTATAACGACACCTTATACTTTTGGTACGGTCCGAATTTTTCCGGCAGGGTCTCTACGAGGATCGGCGCGCCGCCTTCCGGCTGAGTGATGGGAGTGTGGCGATTGCCGTCCGCAATGGTTCAAGCTCGTGATGGGTATAGACTTTGTTCGCCTCTACGGTGGAGTGGCCGGTAAGTACCTGCCGGACTTCCTGTGCAATGCCCGCGTTGGCCATCGCGCTATTGAATGAATGGCGCAAGCTATGGAAGCTCAACGTGGTATTGGCCCGGCCTTTTGTTGTGTGCCGGATGATTTTACCTGCGATTCCAGCCCGCGACATGATCTCCGCGAATTGCCCGCTAAGGCCAGTCTTGCCACCGGTTGCTTTACCGGCAAGCAAGGGAAATAGGAATGCCTTGCCAATGCCGGGAGACTTCATCAGTTGCGCGTGAAGCTCGGGATGAAGCGGAACGGTCACTGACTTCTTTGTCTTGCTCGGGGTAAAGGTCACAACCTGGCGCTCGCGGTCTATGGCATCCCACCGCATGTTTGCCACGTCCCGGAGCCGCGCCCCGGTATAATAGGCGAATAAGATTGCACTCTTCCAATCCTTATCCGCCGCTGCCACGAGTTTTCCCACTTGCTCCGCCGTAAATGCGGCCCGCTCCGCCGTCTCTTCCGGCAATGATTCCAGGGCTGTGCAAGGGTTGCTTGTGACATAGTTTTGCCGCAAGGCCGCATTGAAGGCCGCGCTGATGATCTTTACGGAAAGGTTCGCCGTCTTTGGACTTTTGCCCGCCGCAAGCTCCGCGTCCCGGTAGGTGCGAATGTCCTTCACGCTGATATGGGCGAGGGACAGCCCGGCCCGGCTGCCAAGCGATTCCAAGAATTCCCGCTTTACTTGCCGGTAACGCTCCGCCGTGGCCGGCGACTTCGATTGATCTTTGCCCGCCGTCCATTCGTCAAGCCAAGCCGTGACGGTGTAATTGCGCATCGGCGCGCCCGAAGTCCGTTCCATGAGGCCCGCAACTAACTCCCGTGCCCAGCCTTCCGTGAGCATACCAGCGCCCGCGTAACGCTCCGCCCGTTCAATCATAAGGCAAAATTCGAGAGCTTCTTTCCTCTTGTCCGCCGGGGTCTTCCGGGTGCCGTCTTCATTCGTCTCCCCCGGCAGTGGCTTTATGGTAATCTTCGTTGACTTCTTGAGCCGCTGCCCGGTTGCGCTCCGGTAGCAGCAAGTCCAGTAGGGCGAACGGTTGCGAGAATCTTTCGTGAGGCTTGGCATGAGTCAGAACATAGTCAGAACATCCACCCCTGTCAATGTTGTTCTGAATCGTTCATTTGCGAAGGGAAAAAAGTTCTGTCCCCGGCGGGAATCGAACCCGCATTTAAGGTTTAGGAAACCTCCGTTCTATCCGTTGAACTACGGGGACGGCTGATTAAAAGCTGCTTGCGGAAACCATGTCCTCAATTTCGGCTAAAGTTAGACCAAAAGTTAGGCCAAGGCGTCCACGCTCGCTCATATTCCTGGATGTTTCTAGCATCAGGATTGCCACGGCGGCAAGCCCGCGTTTCGGATCACGCGCGGTCGGCAAATCGTGGCTGCCCAGAGTCGCCGGCACTGGCGTTCCTCAGGGCTTCTGCAACGGGACTCAGGGTGCGTTTGAAAATCAGGCTTAAGGAAGGTCGCCGGTCAACCTCTCGCGCCAATGCCGGTCATGCCGGGCCGCATGAAGAACGGAAATAACCAATACCGTATCATTCGCCACTTCGTAGACAATGCGGTAGGGAAATCGGTCCGGAAATACCCAGCGGATATTTCGACGCCGATGGCGACGGGAAGTGAGCAGGGGATTTATGGATAAGGCATCAACGGCGTGGGAGACGGCTTTCGCAAATTCACTGCCAAGACCTGATTTCTGCTCTTCGTACCAGGTTGCGGCGTCGCCGATATCGGCCTCCGCCTCCGGGCGGAAAAGCACCCGGAAACTCATCGAACGAAGCGGGCTCGCAAGCGGGCCTTGACTTCCTCCCACGGTACGGCGGAGGCTGGATCGCGGTCGTGGTCGGCGAGGCGGGAATCGAGGAGATGCTTATCTTCCGCGCTCAACTCATCATCGCCGTCGATCCAATCGCCCTCGAGCTCGAAAATCTTCTCCGCGACACGCTGCCGCTCCACGGGAGTGAGACGTGGAATTTCGTCAAGAATTTCAGCCAGGCTCATGGTGGGAGATTAAGCGGTGAGCGTCGCTCTTTCAACTACCATTATGTGCGAAAGTTCTCTTGGACCTGCGTGCGGTTCGGCATTATATGCCCCGGATTCGGCTCAATTCCTCGGTGTTGATTCCGCCCTCCACGGCGCGCAAGTTCGCGAACAGATGCACATGGTTGAGAATTCTCAATTGCTCAATCGGCGATAGATCCAGAACGAGGCGATTGTCAAAGCGCCACAGGCAAGCAATTCATAGCCATCGGCGGCTACGGCCTCGTTGAACTTTTCCGGCGATGCCAATCTTGTTACCTGTTCCGCCGGAGCGGAGCCATAGGGGGGAGAGTAACTGACCGCGCCGGTAAGTTCGGCTTCAATGAGGCCCGCGGCTGCCGTGACCGCGAGGACAAAGAAGACAATAGCGGCCGCCAGTGCGCACCATCGCGTCATTGCCGGCGTCGATTGAGGAACGGACATGCTGGTGAATCCCGATGCTCCCGTAAGTCTGATTCGTTCCGGACCCCGCGGCAAGGCGTTAATATCTTGAGCGGCTGCCGGTTTCACGATTGGATTTACCGTTCCATGAAATTTGCAATGATTGCGATCCTCTCCACCGCGCTCGCCGCGGCGGCGCTTGGCGACGGGCAGAATAACTTTGCCATCATTCCGCAGCCGCAAAAGGTCGCGCCGCTGCCTGGGACGTTCACGCTGACGCCGAGGACGAGGATCACGTTCAGAGGGGAGGGAAGCGACGCCGAGGCGCTCCGGCTCGCCGCGCTGCTCAGCCAACCCACGGGATACAATATCAGGATCTCTCCAACTGCAACAAAGCGCCGCGGCGCCAATGAAATCACGCTTCAATCGGGCACCGGTGGGCCGGACCTGGTGACCGGTGGGCCGGAAGCTTATGAGCTAACCGTGTCGAATACCGGGGTCACGATCGTGGCAAACACGGATGCCGGCTTGTTCTATGGCGCGGAAACGCTGATGCAGTTGCTGCCGCCGGAAATCTTTTCAAGCAATGTTGTCGCAAACCGGACGTGGCAAATCCCATGCGTCTCGATCCAGGACTGGCCGCGCTTTCAATGGCGCGGGCTGATGCTCGATGTGTCCCGCCATTTTTACGACAAGGAGGAAGTCGAAAAGATCCTCGATGACATGGCGCTGCATAAGTTGAATGTCTTTCACTGGCATTTGACCGATGACCAGGGATGGCGCATCGAGATCAAAAAATACCCGAAACTTACGGAAATCGGCGCCTGGCGGCAAAAGAGCGATCTTACTTCAAAAGGCGAGGACGAGGATCAAAATGAAAAGGGGAACGCGCATCCGGATTGGGCAAAGGTATCCAGCTCGAAGTTCGCGTCCGATGGACGCTACGGCGGATTTTATACCCAAAACGATATTCAGGAGATATTCGCTTACGCCCTGGCGCGGCACATTACCATTGTGCCGGAGATCGAAATGCCGGGCCACGAGGAAGCCGCCCTCGCGGCTTATCCACAGTACGGTTTCGCCGGCATCAATTACACCACCGACGCCCCCGCCGGCATCAACAACGGCGTATTCGATCCGAGCAACCCCGGGACATTCAAATTCCTCGATGACATCCTGTCGGAAGTCTTCCGGCTCTTTCCGGAAAAGTATGTTCATGTCGGCGGCGACGAGGTAAATAAAAAGGTCCGCGCCGCGACCTGGGATAAGTCGCCGCAATGCCAGGCGCTGATGAAACAGGAGGGGTTGAAAAACGACGAGGAGTTGCAAAGCTGGTTTACGCGGCAAATCCAGAAGCATGTCAACGCCTGCGGCAGGACGCTGGTCGGCTGGAGCGAGATTGCCCAAGGGGGACTTACCGCGGGCGCCGCGGTGATGGATTGGAAAGGCGGCGGCCTCGAGGCCGCGAACGCGGGCCACGATGTCATCATGTCGCCCACCAGGTTCTGCTACTTCGATTATTACCAGTTGAAAGATCATTCCATCCAGCCGCCCGCGATTGGCGGATTTCTGCCGCTCGAGAAGGTTTATTCCTTCGAGCCGGTGCCGGCGCAGTTGCCGCCAAACGAGCAATCCCACATCCTCGGCGGCCAGGGAAACTTGTGGACTGAATATGTCGCGTCGCTGCCGCACGCGGAGTACATGATTTTCCCCCGCGCATGCGCGCTGGCGGAGGTCCTCTGGTCGCCGAAGGAATCCCGCGACTACGCCGATTTTGTCCGGCGGCTGCAGGTTCATGTGAAGCGCCTCGACGAACTCGGCATCAATTATTGCCACGAGTTCGCCACGGCCCCAGCTTCGACTCCCGGCCCAAGTCCCAGTCCGTAAAGATTTCTGAATCCAAAATGCCTTCTTGGTGCATCTGACAATCAAAAGCCATGATCCATTTCCTAACCGCAATTCCGCTCCTTGCCCGCACCGACACCCAGAATCTGGCCGTCCTGACCGGGTGGGTCGTTCCCCTCGGCATCGTCGCCATCGTTTATTACTACGCGCACCGGCGTAACAAGCTGATGCACGATTCGCTGCAAAAGATCATCGATAGCGGCCAGCAGGTGACGCCCGAGATCATCGCGGCCTTGAGATCCAGGGGGCGCCTCTACTCCCCTTGGAATGCCAATCCGAGTCAGACCCCCGGTTCCACGTCGAAACCAGCCTCAAACGATCCCTTTTCGATGATCTACGGCAGCCGGGCCCGCAGGGATTTTCGCTCCGCCATCTTTCTCCTGGCGATTGGCGCCGGCGTGGTAATGGTGGGCTTCAAGCTCGGTTGGATTGTGTTCTTTGTTGGCCTCGCCTATTTGCTCCTGGTTTTGTTCGAAAGGAACGAGTGCCTGTCTTCGCCGCAGCCGCCGGCGCCTTCCAATCCCCCGCCAGCGCCCATAGTCCCGCCGCCGCCGCAACCGGTGACACCCGCGCCGCAGCCGCCGCCAACCGCCGATCAACCCCAATAGCGCGTGTCCCTTGAAGACAGCGAGCTGATTGCCCGTGCACTGGCATCAGCAGACCGGGAGGCGTTCGGCGAATTGGTGCTGCGCTACCAATCGCCGGTGCGCGCCTTTCTTGCTCGTATGACACGCGGCGACACCCATCTGGCCGATGATATCGCGCAGGAGACATTCGTGAAAGCGTGGCTGAAACTCGACACCTACCGCGGCGGCGCGCGATTTTCGACCTGGCTTTTCAGCATCGCCTACCGCGAATTCTGCAAGGCCGCCCGCAAGCTGGATAACTGGGACGTGAAGGATGTCGAAACCACGCCGGAGCAAGCGCAGCCGGATGAACATTCGGGCAGCCAGACTCGCATGGACCTCGCTGATGCAATGAAACATCTGACCGCGAACGAACGCGCTGCCATCATGCTCTGCTATCAAAACGGCTTGTCCCACGAAGAAGCTGCGCACGTGCTCGAGTGCCCGCTCGGCACGGTAAAAACGAACATCTTGCGCGGAAAGGAAAAGCTGAGAAAGTTACTCTATGAATACGCCGGTCAATCCTGAGCAGAACGATCCGCTCGAAACCTTGTTGCGCGGACAAACGATGCGCGTCGAGGACGACGGATTTACCGCGCGGGTGATGGCGTCGCTGCCGCACCGCCGCCACGAGTGGTTACGGCAGGCCGTGCTATTGACCGTGAGTGTCATCGGATTCGTCCTGGCCGGCCGCTGGATGCCGTGGGACGCCCTTAAGACGCCTGACTTATACACGATGATATTCCAGGATCCGCAACAACTGACTTCCTGGCTGGTGGTATTCACCGTTATCGCATCACTTATCTGGGCCGTCGTGAATGCCGTGAGCGACGAAGGCGGCCTGACGTAGAGAAGAGCGAGTTATAGCGACCGGAGAATCTCGTCGCGGGTGACTCTTTTGTGTGCGGCGATCAGGCGCAGAATGCTATTGAGGGTGCCAATGCGAATTGGATTGTGATCCGGTATGGGAATTCGCCGGTGTGCCGGTGAGTCGGTCTGAAGCATACGGCATATTCACAAATACTGCAGCCGCTTCGAGAGTCCCCGAAGGGGACGGCAGACAATAGCGAGGGGCTTCAGCCCCTCGGTTCACGCGCAACGCGGTTAAGTCCCGCAGGGACGACAGAGGCTTGTCAGCAACTTCACCCCGCGTGATTGAGCAGCGTGCGCGCATGGGCCAGCGCGGAATCGGTCTTTCCGCCGAGCATCCGGGCGATTTCCTCGACGCGCGCCTTCCCCGCTACTTCGGCGATTTGTGACGTGGTGCGGTCGGCGGCTGTATTGTTTCGCGACGACAAATTGCGCGGAGGCGGCGGCGGCGACCTGCGGCAGATGCGTGATGCAAAGCACCTGGTGCGCGGCGCCGAGGCTGCGCATTTTCGCGCCGACGGCATGCGCGATCTCGCCGCCGACATTCGCGTCGATCTCGTCGAAGACCAGCAGCGGGATGCGATCCTGCGCCGCCAGCGAGCTCTTCACCGCCAGCATCACGCGGGAGATTTCGCCGCTCGACGCGATGAGCTTCAGCGGCTTTGCAGGTTCGCCGGGATTCGGCGCGAAGAGAAACTCCGCCGATTCGCAGCCCGAAGCCGCCGGCTTATCGATCGGCCGCAGCGTGATCGCGAATTCCGATTTTGCGAACCCGAGATCGCGCAATTGCCGCCGGATATCCGCCGCCAGCTTCGGAGCGGCGGCCGCGCGCAGTTTTGTCAGCTTCGCCCCCAGGCCCGCCAGCCTGTCCCGCGCTGCGGCGATTGCCCGCTCCAGCCGCGCCAGTTCCTCGCCGCGCGACTCGATTCTCCGAAGCCGCTCCGACGCCTGTTTGCCGAATGCGATTACCTCCTCAATCGTCGGCCCATATTTACGCTTCAGCGTTTCAAACAGCGACACGCGCTCCTCGAGGCCCGCAAGCTGTTCGGGATCCGTGTCGATCGCATCAAGGTAATGCTGAAGCGAGCGCGCCGATTCCTCCAGTTCGATCACGGCGTTTGCATGCGATTTTGCCATCGAAGCCGTCGCCGGATCGAGCTTCTCCAGCTCCCGAAATTGCCGCTGGACTATCCGCCAGGCCCGAGAGCAGCGACTCATCCGCCTCCGACACGCGCTGAATGATCGCCGACGAAATCTCGATCAGCCGCCGGCTGTTCGAAGCGACCGCGTAACGCGCCAGCACCGTCTCCTCCTCGCCCGGTTGCAGGCGCGCGGCATCGATCTCCGCCGCCTGATGCCGCAGCAAATCGAGCTCGCGCTCGAGCGACGCCTCGTTCGTCGAAAGCTCCGCATGGCCGGCCAGCAGCCCGTTCAACTCCGAGTACTGCGCCGCGTAAGCCGCCCGCGCCCCGCCCGAGCCCGCATACGAATCCAGCAGACTCGAGCTGCTTCTCATTCGAGAGCAGCGACTGGTGATCGTGCGGCCCGTGCAAATCCACCAGCAAATCCCCCAGCATCTTCAGCACCGCCAGCGTCGTCGGCGACCCGTTGGCAAATTGCCGGTTCGCCCCGGCCGCGGTGAACGAGCGCTTCAGAATCAGCGCCCCGTCGCCGGCAGCGTTCCGCGCCGTTTTCCTCCAGCCGCGCATCCATCGCCGCCGCGGCTGGATCGTCCATTTGAAACACCGCCTCCACCGTGCAGGCGTCCGCCCCGGTGCGGATCAGCGTCTTGTCCGCACGCTCCCCCAGCAGCAGCTTCAGCGCGCCGATGATGATCGATTTGCCCGAGCCGGTCTCGCCGGTCACCGCCGTAAAGCCCGGGCCGAGCGTCCACTCCAGGTCCTCGACCAGGGCCAGGTTGCGAATGCGGAGGGAGGCTAGCATTGCGGGCACGCGCGGATTATGCAAACGTGCCGATCTTTTTTCAAACCCATGCGCGCGATCTCGCCCATATTATTTTTTCGCCGCAGGGCAGGGGGGCCGCGATGAGCCTTCCCGTGACCATCACCTTTCTCGGCACCTCCACCTCCCAAGGCGTTCCGGTCATAGGATGCAAATGCGCCGTCTGCACCTCGGCGGACCCGCGCGACAAGCGCTCCCGCTCCTCGGTTTACGTCACGACGCCGGACCTCGCCTGGGTCGTCGATACCGGACCCGATTTCCGCATGCAATGCCTCCGGGAGAATATCGACCGCGTCGACGCCGTGGTTTACACCCACGCCCACACGGATCACACCATGGGCTTTGACGACTTGCGTCCCTTTTGCACAAATGGCCGCGAGCTGCCCATCTACGCCTCGGCCGAAACCATGTCCGATTTGCAGCGCATGTTCTCCTTCGCCTTCAGCCCCCTGCGCCTCCTGCCCGGCTATGTGAGGCCGCGCCCGCACTTGATCCATGGCCCGTTCGAGCTCGGCGGCATCCGCCTCACGCCCCTGCCGCTCCCGCACGGCCTGACCATGGTCAACGGCTATCTCTTCGAGCACAACGGGCGCAGGCTCGCCGCCTACATGAGCGATTGCAAGGTCGTCCCGGACTCGGTCGTCGAACGCATCCACGGAGTCGAGGCGCTCATCATCGACGCCCTGCGCCATCGCGAGCACCCCACGCATCTCACCGTCGCGGAGGCGCTCGATGTCGCCGCCCGCGTGCAGCCGCGCCAGACCTGGTTCACGCACATCTGCCACGACCTCGCGCACGCCGCCACCGACGCGGAGTTGCCCCCGGGCACGCGCCTCGCCTATGACGGGCTGAAAATCGAGTTCTCATGACCAGACCCCCCGGCAAGACCATCGCCGCCTGCGCGCTCGCGCTGTTCCTCGCGTTGCCCGCCGCGAAGGCCGACTCCTTTTCCACGCCGGGCCCGGGGCGCGAAGCCGCCGCCACATTGGTCATCTACAACAGCCTCGATCCCAATTCCTCCATGCTCGCCGCCTACTATGCGAAACGCCGTGGCATCCCCTTCGATCACATCATCGGCCTCGATTGCCCCACCACCGAGGAAATCTCCCGCCAGCAATACGACTCATTCATCGCCGACCCGTTGCGGAAAAAATTCGCGGAGGAAGGATGGTGGCACGCGCCGGCCGATCCCAACCTTCCCGTTTTGGACAACAAAATCCGCTTCATCGCCTTGATGCGCGGCATCCCGCTCAAGATCGCCAACGTGCAAGGCTACCCCGGCGACGTCGTCCTCGAAAAGCAGCCCGCCCTCGCCACCAACGCCGCCGCCGTCGATTCCGAGCTCTCCACGCTCGGCATTCGCACGCACAGGATCACCGGGCCGCTGCGCAATCCCTACTACCTCAGCTACACCCCCTTCATGGACACGCCCCTCGCGCCGGTCATGCTCGTATGCCGCCTCGATGGGCCGTCGCCCGAAGTCGTCGAAAACATGATCGACGGCGCCGTTTCCGCCGAGCGCACCGGGCTCAACGGCTTCGCATACATAGACCTGCGAGGCATTGCCACCGGCCCGCTCGCCGTCGGCGACCAATGGCTCACCGCCGCCGCGACCTCTTTGCGCCAATACGGCATCCCGGTCGTTTGGGACCCGACGCCGGAATTGTATCCCGAGGACTATCCGATGACTCACGCGGCGGTTTATCTCGGCTGGTACGCCGCGTCGGTCCAGGGACCCATGGCGCGCGCCACCTTCCGGTTCGTGCCGGGCGCCATCGCCGTCCACATCCATTCCTTCAGCGCCTTGACGCTGCGCGATCCGAACGCCAATTGGGCCGCGCCGCTGCTGGCCCATGGCGCCGCCGCCACGCTCGGAAACGTCTACGAGCCCTACCTCGCTCTGACTCCGCACCTCGATGTCTTCGCCGACCGCCTGCGCAACGGTTTCACCTTCGCCGAGAGCGCCTACGCGTCCCAGCCCGCGCTCTCCTGGATGACTACGTTTGTAGGCGACCCGCTTTACCGCCCTTTCCCCGATGGCGTCGATCAATCCGATGCCGTCGGCCGCCCGGCCATCGAATACGCCGCCTACCGCAAGGGCGCGCGCGCCTGGTACGAGAAAGGCCGCGCCGAGGGCGAGCGGCAACTGGCCGCGAGCGCGCAGGCATTGCACAGCGGCATCATTTGGGAGGGCCTCGGTCTCCTGCAATGGACCGTCCCCGACTACGACGCGGCGCTCGCCTCCTTTCAACAGGCCGAAACTTGCTACGGCGTCTCCGAGGATGGCCTGCGCGTAGTGCTTCACCAGACCGACGTCTCTGGCTGCCCAAAACAAATCGCAGGATGCGCGCACCCTTGCCGCGAAGGAACTGCCGGTGTACGAGGCCTTCCCCGGCTCGTCGCTGCTGCGCGGCATCATCGGCCTGCCCGCGCCCGAGCACCAGCAATGAACCTCGCCCATCGCTACGCCGATATACGCCGCTCCGCGGCGGAAAGGGGCGTGCGCGATGAACTGGCGCCCGCCGCCGGCGCTCCGGAGATCGAGCTGCAGGCGCGTTGGTTCTCCGGCGAGTTCGGGCGCGAATTCAAAACGCTCGATGGCCGCGCCGCGCGCGTCATTCAATTCGGCGTCTGGAATCGCGAAGCCGGTCCCGATTTTGCGGAGGCCGCGGTCTCCATCGACGGCGCCGAACCGCTCCGCGGCGCAATCGAACTGGACCTCGACGCGCGCGATTGGGAACGCCACGGCCACGCCGTCAATCCCGCTTACGAAGACGTCATCCTCCACGTCTTTTTCCAATCCGGCGGCGTCGCCGCGTTCAGCCGCACGCTTTCCAATCGCGCCGTCCCGCAGGTCCGCCTCGACATTCCCACCGGCCCGCCGCCAAATCCGACGCCGCTCGCCGCCCCGGGCCGCTGCGTCGGCCCGTTGCGAGACCTCGATCCCGCCAAGGTCCGCGGCGTGCTCGAAGCCGCCGCCCAATTCCGCATCGAGCGCAAGGCCGCGCGTCTCGCCCGTCTGCGCGAAGCCGCCGGCGACGATCAGGCCCTCTACCAGGCCCTCGCGGAGACCCTCGGCTACAAATCAAACAAGCTCCCCTTCGTGTTGTTGAGCCAGCGCGCCCCGCTGCGCGTGTTGCGCCGCGCCGGCGAAATCGACGCCCTCCTCTTCGGCCTCGCCGGCTTCCTCCAGCCCCGCGATTTCCCCACCGCCGCTCCCGCGACCAAGGCCTATCTCCGCGCGCTCTGGGAAAAATGGTGGGCGCTCCGCGCCGAATGGGAGAGCTTCGCCGTCCCCGCGAAGCTCTGGAAACTCGGCGGCCAGCGCCCGGTCAATCATCCGCAGCGCCGCCTCGCCGCGCTCGCCGCGATGGTCAGGCAATGGCCGAAAATCCGCGCGCTCGCCGCCGAATGCGACGCGAAGAAAATTCACAAGACGCTCGCCGCGCTGCGCGACGATTATTGGGAGCATCACTACACCGTGCAATCGGGCGAATCGAAAAGCGCGATGGCCCTCCTCGGCGCCAGCCGCGTCACCGACATGCTCGCAAACGTCTTCTATCCCTGGGCGATCATCGGTCAGCCAGGCAAATGGGACGATTACAAAAAGCTCAACGCCGAATTATCCAACCGCCGCGTCGAAATCGCCGCCGCCCGCCTCTTCGCCACCGGCGCGCGCCAGGTCGATTTGCTCAAAACCGCCGCCATGCAACAAGGCCTCCTGCAAATCTACGAGGACTTCTGCATGCAGGACGAAAGCGACTGCGCCGCCTGCCTCTTCCCCCGCCAGCTCGCCCAGTGGCGCGGCTAATGCGTTTCAAGTTGTAGCCGCCGGCGCCCAACTCGCGCGCCAGCGTGTACCTGCACTTACTTCCTTAACTTTCACATGAACCCGCCTCACCGCCATCAATGCACCCGCAAGATCGACGGCGCCGGATTCAACTCCACCACCGCGCTCTGCGCCTTGCGCGAGTTCTGCACGAACGTGTTGTTCTCCCCGTACTTCGCCCACGGCCCGTGCGGCACCTCGTCGAAATCGACAAACTTCCAGTCCGTCACATCCGTGCTGTTCATCCCCAGGTAATCCCGCACCGCCGGCGACACATCCAGGCCCGCCCCGTGGTTCAGGTTCGGCAGCGGACGCTCGTTGCCGAAGACATATTCCCAATGGTCCGTCCGGAACGGCCCCGCGTCCTCCCATTGCGCGTAGCACACACGCGTCCCGAACCGAATTGCGATCCAGCGCCCCTGGCACACCGACTTCGTCGGCCCCTGGTACTCCTTCGTGAACCACGGTATCACCTGCGCCGCCTCCGCCTTGTGCGCCCCGTGCTCCATGTCGTTGTAAGGGAGCGCCACATAAAACGGATTCAGCCCTGGCGTGAATGACGCCGGAATGTATTCCCCCGTCCGCTCGCTCGCCTCCGAAGGATCGTTCCCGCCGTAATCCAGCGCCCAATGCGGGTCCCAGCAGCTCGAGTGGTTCGGCACCGGATTATTGTGCGTCGCCGTTTCCCCTATCCAGAATGTCGTCGTCACGATTCCCCGTTTCCATGGGAAGCGCGAAAACAGATCGCCCGGACGCGGCGGCGGAATCGGCCCGGACATGATCGACGATTCACCCAGCGAAACCGACGGCCCCTCCGCGCTCGCCATCAACCCCGGGTCCAGCTTCAGCGCCGGCGCATCGCCCTGTTCATCGGAAACGACGCCGCCCAATCTTCCATGCCGGTGTCTTGGCTCCGGCGGCGGCGCGTCCGCTTTCGCCTGTTCGTCGTAGCTGGTGAAAACGACCGCCTGCTTCGAGTTCTTGATCCCATCCGAGTCGGGGAAACATGGCGCCGTCGCGGCCGCGGTGGCGGGTCGCCGGCAGGGTCGCCCGATCCATCGTCTGCCGAGCAATCCTCGCGGCGGTGATGCCGGGTGACCTCCTTCTTTTTCGCGGTGGCCGTCGTGGCATCCTGATCCTTGCCATGGGCGATCACCGCCAGCAACGACGAGAGCATGATGGCTGCGTATTTGAAAAACTTGCGCATTTTCATGGAGCTTTACTCAAGGGCGCCCAGGCGCCCCGTGCTCGATTGAGAATCGTTTCAAGAGGCGCGAGCGCGTCCTTCCACGATGCCGAGCGTTGCGGCGGTCTCCCCTCGGGGAGCCGCCAGTGGGGGTCCACTATGACACAGCAGCCGGTTTGCGCAACGAATGACGCAGGAAATTTGCCCCCAGGTCCCACAGCGGTCCCGGGAACTTCCGGCAGTCCCGCAGGACGGTATCCAGCGCAGTAATAAATTTATCAACGTCTCCCTCACCGATCGTCAACGGCGGCAATATCTTCAGCGTATCCAGCCCGTGCGCAGCCACTTGCGTCAGGATGCGGTGCCGGCTCAGCAGCGCCGTCACCACCATCTGCGTGAACAGGTTCACCTCCATCTTGTGCAACGCCTTCCATCCCAGCCGTGGCAGCATCTCCGCGGGCTCGTGAAATTCCACCGCGATGATCAGCCCCTTGCCCCGCACCTCCTTGATCACCGAATGCCGCTCCCGCAACTCCCCGATCCGCCGCATCAGCAGCTCTCCCATCCGCGCCGCGTTCTCCACCAGCCCCTCGTCGTCGATCACCTGCAGCGTCGCCAGCCCGCACGCCATCGCCAGGTTGTTGCGCCCAAACGTCGACGAATGCACCACGCACCGGTCCATTTGGCTGAACGTCTTTTGGTAAATATCCCGCCGCGTGACGATCGCCCCCGACGGCACGTAACCGCCGCTCAGCGATTTCGCCAGCGTGATGATATCCGGCTCCAAATCCCAATGCTGGAACCCGAACCATTTCCCCGTCCGCCCCAGCCCGCATTGCACCTCGTCGGAAATCAGCAGCGCCCCATGCTTGCGGCAAAGCTGCTGCACCGTGACGAAAAAATCGTCCTCCGGATATTTCACCCCCTTGCCCTGCACCGGCTCGATGATGACCGCCGCCACATCCCCCGCCGCCAGCAGCCTTTCGATGCCCGCAAGCATCGCCGATCCGCACCCGGTGGCACCCCTCCAGGTAAGGCCCGAATCCATCCTGGAAATGCGGATTCCCCATGATCGAGAGCGCCCCCATCGACAGCCCGTGAAACGCCCCCTCCAGCGACACCAGCCCGCCGCGCCCCGTCGCCGCCCGCGCAAACTTGATCGCCCCCTCCATCGCTTCCGCCCCCGAATTGCAAAAGAACACCGCATTCAGATGCGCCGGCATCCGCTTCACCAGCGCCTCCGCCAGCACCCCGCTCAGCAGCGAGCAATCCATCTGCACCATGTTCGGCAGGTCCAGATCCAGCACGTCGCGGATCGCCTGTTTCACCGCCGGATGATTGCGCCCGATATTGAACACGCTGTACCCGCTCAGGAAATCGAGGTACTCGTGCCCGTCCAGGTCATAGAGGTAAGCCCCCCGCGCATTCGCATAAATCTTGTCGAACCCGATGGTCCGCTGCACCGACACGAGCGTCCGATTGATGTACCGCTCGTGCAGGTCGTAGTTCTCCCCCAGCCGTTCCGTCACGATCTGCTTGATATCGATGGGCATATTGCGAAAGCGGAGACTCTAGAGGCTGTCCGAAAAGTAGGCAAGGATTGCGCGAGAGTCTGCCAGGTTGGACAGCCTTCCCCGGCCGGAATGCCAGCTCCCCAGCCGCCCGAAATTTAAGATAAACAATAAGATATCTTACGCTAGCAAAAATACTGTAAAATATTATATATGATGCGTTATGGATGTTCTGAACATCTGCGAAATGCTCGCTCAGCGCGTCCGCCAGGCTCGCTTCGACTCCAATTTGACCCAAGCCGACTTGGCGGCCCGCGCGATGATCTCCCTGCCCGCCTACCAGCGTTTCGAAAAGACAGGCCGGACCTCGCTGGCGACATTCGTCAGAATCCTCGTCGTTCTGGACCGCGAGAACGACCTCCGTGGCATTCTGGCCCGAACCGACGCCATTTCGTCGCTTGACGAGTTCGAGCAGCGGCATCGCCCGCCCCGTCTTCGTGTCCGGAAGACGAAGAACCCCGCATGAAACGCATCGAGGTCTTTTACCAGGACCGCAAGGCGGGCGAACTGGCCGCAGCCGGCAACCAGACCAGCTTTCAGTTCGCACCAGACTTCATCCAATACGGCATCCAGCTTTCGCCGCTCCGGATGAAGCTGCGCCCGCAGCCTTACATTTATGGCGAGGCGGATTTCGGCTACCACCCGCCCGTGTTGAGCGACTCGCTGCCCGATCTCTACGGGCGCGCCGTGATGAACCGATGGTTTGCCGCGAAATTCGGCGCGGAATACCAGCCGACGCCACTCGACAGACTGGCTTACGTGGGCGCCGGCGGGATTGGAGCGCTGAGTTATCGGCCGGGTCGTGGAGGCGTTTCCGCCTGAGGTGTTGCGCGAAATGGACCTGCGCGAGGAGCAAGACTCGCCGCCGCCGCAATCGGACAACAGCCGCTTGAGATGCTGGAAAAATTGCGGAGGGCGGTTCACACCGTGGGTGGCCGGTTCCCCAAGGCGCTGGTCGCCATCGACCCCGGCACGGGATTGTATTACGAGGACGATCCGCGGCTGGACCCGCGTTTCGAGCAGTGGATCGTCAAATTCGGGATTCCCGCCGCGGAGCGGGACAACCTGCTCAATTACCCGGAAATCGAATACGCCTATAGCTGCATGGCGCGGGAAGTGGGCATCCGCATGCCTCGTACCCGCCTGCTCACGACCGTGAGCACGCAAGGGAATCTGGTTCATTTCGCCATTGAGCGTTTCGACGTGGTTGATGGAACCAGGCTCCATATTGCCAGCCTTTCCGCGTTGACTGAAATTCCAGCCGGCCGGCTCGAACTCGATTACCGCGACCTGTTCTCTGTGGCGCTCGATTTATGCCGGGACTTGCGGGAGGTTCGCCAGGCGTTTCTGAGAATGCTCTTCAATATCGCCATGCACAACGTCGATGATCACGGCAAGAATCACGCCTTCATTTTCGATGGAAGAGACTGGAAGCTGGCTCCAGCCTATGATCTGACGTTCTCCGATGTCGGCGCTCCCAACCAATACACTTACGCTTCGCGCGCAATGCCGGTGAACGGAAATCCTCTTAATCCGGGGCGCAAGGACTTGCTCAAGCTCGGTGAGCGCTTCGGGCTTCGCCGCGGAGATTGCGAGGCAATGATGGATCAGATTGCGAAAATGGCCGCTCGCACACGCGAATACCTCCAGGCATCGGGAGTGCCTGCCCCCACTCGGAGGCGGCGGCATCCGCGGTGGATCGATCGCTCCACGAATCATTCCGATGAACCGGCCGCAGCCGGCGCCGACGCTCGAACTCGCGACCTGCTGATTCCAAATCCTCGTGTTCATACTCCAGTCCGTGTGAAGAAGCGCGACATGGGTCAGGTTGGCAATCGGAAGAAAACTTGGATTGCGGAGCGCAGCGCGGATGGACGCAGGCCGCCGCCAAAGACGGCCCTCAGCGCCTCGAGAATACGCGGCCATTCATCCGATTCATCAGGAAACGCGGTCAGGAATCGGTTGATATCGCCGAGTACTGATTGCGGAAGTTCCGGTCCGGCCTCGCCCGGCAGCGTGGCGGCCAGGCGGAAAACGTCATTGCGATGTTTGTCGATGTCCCTCGAATCAATATTTTCGCCGCGTTCCTTGCGGGCGGTGAGATCGAGCCATGCACAAGCTTTGAGCGGAATAAGGGCGGCAACCGTTCCGAAGCGCAGCCCGTCCCGTTCCTCGGAGTGGGATTGAATGACGAGGTAGTAATCTTCATCGAGGAGGATCGCGGAGAGGCTGCGCTGATCGGGATCAACCCGCACGGGAATGACTACCTGTCCATCCGCCAAATCGAAGTTTTCCGGATTGCGGCTGAAAAGCTCGACCATGACCGGGAACCGGTCATCGCGGGGCTTGGCAAAGCGATAGAGAATGGGTGAGCCTTCCGTGCGCTGCCGGATTTCGTATCCACCTTCCTCGATGAACGCACGCATGGCCGCGACGAACTGCCGGTCGAGCACTTCGATGAGCAGAACGATGTCCAGGTCTTTCGTTGCCCGGAAGGCAAGTCCTTGCCTTGTGAACCATTCGTCGCATGCCGCTCCTCCAATGAGGATGAAGCTGCGCTCAAACGGCCGAAATCGGTCGCGAAACATATCGAGACCTCTTACCACGGCGCCTCCTCAATGAGCCGTTCAAGCTGCTGATGAACTCGCTCATCCGGGGAATATCGCAGGCTCAGATAAAGAGAGAGGGGATCGACTGATTCGTTGTTGCCGAGCAGTTTCGGTTCGTAGGACCAGACCTCGATGCTTGCCGTCGCCTCCTCTGAATCGGCGCATCCGGTCACGGTGCCTTTCTCCAGCCAGGATTCCAGCATCCTGGGGCCAAGCGCGTAGGTGGGAAGTCTGTCGTCCGCGATCATGGTGCGCCGGCTCAGAGCGCTGATCCCGGAAAACAGCGCGGGATAGCCCGGTTTTTTCCATTGGACCCAGCGCGTTTTCTGGACGGGAGAAATCAGCCGCTCCTGGGCGAGATTCCAGAGAGCCCGCTTCGCCGCGGAGAATTTCAGCGCTATCGAACGCCCCACACGTTCCACTTCGCAAATGCCGGCTTCCTCCAACTCGTCCTTCACTTTGCTGATCATCATGGCGGAGCAATGCAGTTTTTCGGCGATGCTTTTCAGCGGGAGGCCGCTGAGGGGCTCTCGTTCAAGATGGTAAAGAAGCGCAAGTTGAGCGGTCGGACTGAGCGACGTGCGCCCCTTCCCGCGTGGTTTGGCGAATCGCTCCCGCAGATCCACGATGGCGCCAGGGAGAAAGGCCTGACTGCCGGGCACAATGAAAGGGATGCCCTTTTGAACCATCCGGTTTCTGGTGTTCGAAGGCAGCGCTGGGAGGATGAAGACGACCGGGGCCTTGAAAAGCGGCCGAAGGGTTTCCGCTTGCTTCTCGTATTCGCCGGCCGAACCCGGGTCCCAAGACTCGTCCTCCAGCGCAAGGCGCCACGGTCGCCCGAACAACTCCGTGGAATAGAACTGGTACCGATTTCGGAGGAATAACGGAATGCGCGAGACCTCCAGGGCCTGCAAATGAGGGCTGACACCGGAGATGGTCCCCAGGTAGCGCTTCAATTGCAGGACTGTTGAGGGCTGCATGTCAATAAACTGATATTGGACGATAAACGAGTCAAGTTTATTGTCCGATTTTTAGTTTAGATAGGATGCCGATGGGTGCTTCGGTTGCCATGACCTGCTTCCCCGGCGACCGCTCAATTCTTTGGCCGTTGCCCCTTCCCAGGGGAGCCCAGCCGCAGGGGGTACAATCAGGGGTTGCAACGGCCCATTTTTGACTTTTCGCGTGATTCATAACTCGTTGATGCTGAGGCGAGCCGGCAGTTGGGCTTGAACCGATGCCCTGCTCATCACAAATCAGAACACTACCCCTCGAAAACACGCCTCGCCTCTTCCACATCCCGCGCAATCTGCCCCTTCAACGCTTCCACTGACGCAAATCTCCGCTCCGCGCGAAGGAACCGCCGAAACGTAACCTCAATATCCTCCCCGTAAATCTCCCGGTCGAAATCGAAAATGTGCAACTCGAGCAACCTCTCCCCATTCCCCGGCGCCACCGTCGGCCGGACCCCAAGATTTGCGACCCCCTTCAACTCCTCGCCCCGCCAAATCGCCGTCGCGGCATAAACCCCATTCGGCGGAAATTGCTCATTGTGCGCGCTCAGGTTCGCCGTCGGAAAACCGAGCGAATGCCCCAGCCGGTCCCCGCGAATCACCGTCCCGAGAATCGAATATTCGCGCCCCAACAACCGCCCCGCGCGTGAAGATCGCCGGCCTCCACCGCCGCGCGAATCGCCGTGCTCGAGACAATTTCACCGTCGGTCTCCACCGCCGGCACGCCGATTTCATCAAACCCGAGCCGGTCGCCCATCTTGCGCAGCATCTCCAGGTTCCCCGCCCGCCCGCGTCCGAAGCTCCATTCATGCCCCACGCAAATCTCGCGAAGCGGCGGCAGGCCTCGTGCAACTGAAGCACGAAATCCTCCGGGGAAGTCGCCGCGAACTGCGCGGTGAAAGGAATTACCAGCACATGCTCAATGCCCAGCGACCGAATGAGGTTCACCTTATGCGCCGTCGCCGTCAGAAGTCGCGGCGCCGCCGCCGGACGCAATATCTTCGCCGGATGCGGATCGAACGTCACCGCAACCGCCGTCCCGCCGCCCGCCCGCGCATCCGCCAGCGCCCGCATCAAAACCGAGCGATGCCCAAGATGCACGCCATCGAACACCCCGATGGCCAGGTAAACCGGCCCCGGCACCTCCACAAGCTCGGGGATCGCGGTCATATGGAATAATCCGCAATCCGCAATCCGAAATCCGAAATTGGAGGCGCGCAGGTGGAAAACATAAGTCCCATAACTCGCATAGCTCCCCTAAGTCGCATTCACCGCTCCCCCTACGCTCCCCTCAACCTCGACACCTCCGGCAAACTCAATATCTTCTCCCGTATCCCCGCCGCCGGTCCCACCGAGATCTCATCAATCGTAATCGCCCGGTCCAAATTGAACCGTCCCGATTTCGTCCGGCGCAATTCCTTCAGATGCGCCCCGCACCCCAAATCCATCCCAATGTCGTGCGCATAAGTCCGGACATAAAATCCCTTCGTGCACACCACGCGGAAATCGATCTCCGGCAGCCTTACCGCGTTCACCTCGTGCGCGAACACATGCACGAAACGCGGCTCCCGCTCGACCGTCTTCCCCTGCCGCGCCAGCTTGTACAGCGCCACCCCATCCTTCTTGATCGCCGAAACCATCGGCGGCATCTGGTAAAAATCGCCGTCGTACCGCGCGAACGCGGCCTCGATTTGCTCCGGCGTCAACTCCGGCACCGGGCGCGTCTCGATCACTTCGCCATCGGCGTCCTGGCTCGACGTGACGATGCCGAGTTGCATCGTCCCGACATACTCCTTGTCCTCCGCCATCAGCAGGTCGGATATCTTCGTGCCCCGCCCCATCACGATGATCAAAAGCCCGGTCGCAAGCGGATCGAGCGTGCCGCAATGGCCGACCTTCTTGAAATCGAGCCGGCGCCGCACCAGTGCCACGACGTCGTGCGATGTCATGCCCTGCGCCTTGTCTACGATGAGGACTCCGTCCAGTTCAGTTTGGGTACGCATTTTTGATCTCGTTGCAAATCGCCTCGAGCACCTTCGCCTCGACTTCGATGACGCCGCCTCGGATGCGCGCGCCGGCCGCCAGCGTGTGGCCGCCGCCGCGGAATTGCTGGCAAATCTTGCACACGTCCACGCGCGGATCCTTCGAGCGAAGCGAAATCCGCACCTTCCCCTCCGCCGCCAATTCTTCGACGAACGCCGCGACGATCACCCCGTCGATCGCGCGGATCGTGTCGATCAGCCCCTCGTTATCCTCGGGGACCACGCCCAGTTTTTCGATCATCTGCTGCGTGAGCGTGAAGCTGGCGAGGCGCCCCTCGCAGTTGATTTTCAGCACGTTCAGCAGGTCGCGCAGCAGGTAAATGCGCCGCGGCGGATAGCTCTCGTACATTTTTTGCGAAAGCTCGCCCACTTTGACCCCGGCGCGGATCAGCGCCGCGCCGATCTCGTAGGTCCGCGCGGTCGTGTTCGGATATTGGAAGGAGCCGGTGTCGGTCGAGATGGCCACGAAGAGATTCTCCGCGATTTCCGGCGTCATCGGCAGGCCGGTGGAGGCAATCAACTCGTAAATGATCTCTCCCGTCGCGGGCGAATTGGGATCGATGTGGCAGAGGTCGCCGTAGCCCTCGTTGCTGACGTGATGGTCGATGTTGATCCAGAGCTTCGCCGATTTCACCGCGCCCAGCGCCGTCCCCAGCCTTTGCTGGCTGGCGGTGTCGAGTGCGATCGCCACTTCCACTTCGATCGGCTCCGCGGGCGGACGCGAGACCTTTTCCCAGCCGGGCAGGTAATGAAATTTCTCCGCCACGCCATCTTCGTTCCAAAGGATCACCTGTTTGCCCAGCCGCTCGAGCGAGAGCCCCAGCGCGATGATGCAGCCCAGCGCGTCGCCGTCGGGCCGGACATGGCTCATGATGGCAAATTGCCGGTGCTCGCGCAGGGCCGCGCCAATGGCTTCCAGGCTCGCGTTATTTCGATTCATCGGTGGGGAGTTGGATCTCGTCCAGGATTTGCATGATGCGGTCGCCGCGCTCGAGCGCGTGGTCGATCTCGAAATGAAGCTGCGGCGTATACTTGAGCACCACCCGCTTCATCAGCAGTTGCTGCAGGAGCTTGCGCTTTTCCAGCAGCCGCACGATCACCTCCTGCTTCTGCTCGTCGTTGCCGATGACGCTGACGTAAATGTGGCAGACCTTCAGGTCGGGCGAGATGTCGGCGCTCTGGATCGTGACCAGCGGCGCCGAGAATACGACCTCGCGTCGCACGATTTCGCTCAGTTCCCTCCTAATGACCTCGTTGACCCTTTCGAGACGATGTTTCATGGAATGGGCGCCCCGGGGGAGAATGTCCCGCGGGAAAAACCGCCGCCGGGAAATTCTCCCGGCGCGCCGGGTTAAAGTTTTTGGGGGAACTTTTCGAGGTTGTAGCACTCGATGATGTCCCCGGGCTCGTATTCGTTGAAATCGCCCAGCTTGATGCCGCACTCGAGGCCGTTTCGGACTTCCTTCACGTCGTCCTGGAAACGGCGCAGCGTCGAGAGGCCCCCATCGTAAATGGGCTGGCGCCCCCGCATCACCCGCGCCCGCGCGTTGCGCGCGATCCGCCCGTCGATCACCAGGCAGCCGGCTACCTTCCCCTTGGTCAAATCGAACACCTTCTTGACCTCGGCATGGCCGATCATGCTCTCGCGCACCTCGGGATCGAGCATCCCCGCCATCGCGTCCTTCACCTGGTCGATCAGCTCGTAGATGATCGAGTAAGAGTCGGATCTGCGACCCCTTCGCGCTTGGCGGCGGCCGCCGCCGAGCTTTCGACCTTGATGTTGAAGCCGATGACGACGGCGTTCGACGCGCTCGCGAGCAGGATGTCCGACTCGGAGATCGGGCCCACCGCGGCGTGAATGATATCCGAGGTCGATCTTCTTGCTCTGGATGTTGCCCAGCGAATGGAGCAGCGCCTCCATCGAGCCCTGCACGTCGCACTTGAGCACCATCTTGAGCACCGGGTGCTGGCCGGCGGCGAGCGTATCGTAAATGTTCTCGAGCGTGGGCCGCTGCGGCGCCGCCAGCTTCACATTGCGCTGCGCGTCCAGCCGCTCCTCGGACAGCGTCTTGGTGTCGCGCTCGCTTTCCATCACCAGCAGCTCGTCGCCGGCGCTCGGCAACCCGGAGAAGCCAAGGATTTTCACCGGCGTCGAAGGCGGCGCCTCTTTCATCTGCTGGCCCTTCTCATCGATCAGCGACTTCACCTTGCCGCTGAAATTCCCGCAAATGAACGGCTGGCCCACCTTCAGCGTCCCCATCCGCACGATGACCGTCGCCGTCGGGCCGCGCCCGGGCTCGATCTGCGCCTCGATGACCGTCCCTCGCGGCGACGCAGTCGGGCTCGCCTTCAGTTCCAGCACCTCGGCCTGCAGCAGGATCATCTCGAGCAGGTGATCGATCCCGGTTCCCTTGAGCGCGGACACCGGGCACATGATGACGTCGCCGCCCCAATCCTCCGCGACCAATCCCTTCTCCTGGAGCTGGCCCTTGACCTTGTCCACGTTGGCCGATGGCAAATCGATTTTATTGATGGCGACGATGATCGGCACTTTCGCCGCGCGGGCATGGGCCAGCGCCTCGAGCGTCTGCGGCATCGGCCCGTCGTCCGCCGCGACCACCAGCACCACGATGTCGGTGACGTTCGCGCCCCGCGCGCGCATTGCCGTAAAGGCTTCGTGGCCCGGGGTATCCAGGAAAGTGATCTGCCGGCCCTTGTAATCGACGCGATAGGCCCCGATGTGCTGCGTGATGCCTCCCGCCTCGCCCGCCGCGACGCGCGAGTTGCGAATGTAATCCATCAGCGAAGTCTTGCCGTGATCGACGTGGCCCATGAAGGTCACGATTGGCGCGCGCCCCTTCAATTCCTCCTCGCGCGGCTTCTCCGGCGCCTTCGGCGCCTGCACCACGACCTCGATCTTGTGGACGCCTCCGCCCTTCTCGCGACGCTCCTTCTCGAACGTGAATCCGTGCTTCTTGCAGATGGCGCTGGCGACGTCCGGCTCGATGACCTGCGTGACGCCGCTCGGGAAAATGTTCATCTCCATCAGGTCCTTGGTGATCTGCAACGGGCGCAGCCCCAGTTGCGTGGCCAGTTCCTTGATGATGATCGGCGGCTTGATGTGAATGATCTTTTCGCCGCTCGCAGTGATCTCCACCTGCTCGACCGGTGTTTCGGCCGCCGGCGCGGGTTGCGGCGGCGCGGGCGGCGGTTCGTGGACCACCGGGGCTTGCGTGGCGAGGATCGGCTTCAGCATCGGCGGGGCAATGCCCGACAGCCCGCTCTTTTCCCTCTCTGCGGGTCGATTGCGGACGGTCTTCTCCTTCTCGTCGATGAGCGAAACGACTTCCTTCGGCGCTTTCGGCGCGGCTGGCGCGGGCGCGGGCTCGACGGGTGCGCTGGCCTTCTTCGCGGCTACTCCCGGTTTTGCCGGGCCGGGCCCGGTCCTGGCCCCGCCGTGGGGCGGCGCTTTTGCCCCCGCCGGGCCGGATGGTTTCGGCGCACCGGGGCCTCCGGCCTTTGGAGCCGGGCTTTTGGCGGTGGGAGTCGTCTTGGTCGTTGCCATTGAAATGTTCTAGGATTGCACCTGGGTGCGGCGGGCGGCTTCGAGGATTTGGCTGGCCTTCTCGAGGTCGATCCCGGCATCCGCCAGGTCCTGCGGTTCGGCGGTGGCCAGCACGTCGAGCGTGCCCATGCCGCCGCGCACCAGCTTGACCGCGGTCTCGATGTCGATGCCGATCGCCTCGACGATGGCCTTCGCCGCCTGGCCGACCCGCTGCTCGAATTTCTCCGACGCGGATTCGTCCTTCTCGATATTGATTTCCCAGCCCAGCAGCCGGTGGGTGAGCCGGGCGTTCTGGCCGCGCTTGCCGATCGCCAGCGAGAGCTGGTCCTCATCCACGCGGATGCCGATGACCTTCTTCTCGGGATCGAGCGAGACACTCTTGATCTTCGCCGGCTTGAGCGCCTCGAGCACGAATTCCTTCGGGTCGGCGCTCCAGCGGATGATGTCCACCTTCTCGTTGTTCAGCTCGCGGACGATGTTCTTCACGCGCGAGCCGCGCATGCCCACGCACGCCCCGACAGGGTCCACCTTTTCATCCGCGCTGTGGACGGCGATCTTCGTGCGGTAGCCGGCCTCGCGGGCGATGCCCTTGATCTCGACGGTGCGGTCGGCGATCTCGCTGACCTCGACCTCGAAAAGCCGGCGGACAAAATTTGGATGGCTGCGCGACAGGATGATCTCCGGTCCGCGCGGCGTATTCTCCACCGCCACGACGTATGCCCGCAGCCGGTCCCCGACGTTGTAATCCTCCGTCTGGACGCGCTCGCGCGACGGCATGACCGCCTCGAATTTGCCCAGGTCGATGATGACGTCCGAGCGCTCGAACCGCCGTACCGTGCCGTTGACGATCTCCCCGGCCCGGTCCTTGAACTCGTCGTACACCTTCTCCTTCTCCACCTGGCGGATCCGCTGCATCATGGCCTGCTTGGCCGTCTGGGCGGCAATTCGCCCGAAATTGCGGGGGGTGACCTCGACGTCGATCCAATCCCCGATCTGGATATCTGCCTTCAGCTTCTGCGCCTTGGCCAGGGCAATCTCGTCGAACTCGTTGCGCACCCAATCGACCACTTTCAGCTTGGCCATCGCCTTGATTTCGCCCGTCTTGGCGTTGATATCGATCCGCAGGTCATTGGCCGGGCCGATGGCCTTTTTCGACGACGAAAGCAGCGCGTTCGAGACCGCTTCGATCAGGGTCTCGCGCTGGATGCCCTTTTCGCGCTCAAAATAGTCGAGTGCTGAAACCAAATCGCTGTTCATAAAAGTGTTTGCCCCGCAGGGACAAAAAAAAGTGGGGTGTGAGCCCACTCCAGTCTGCTGCAGGAATAATCCATAATCGCCCAAGACGGTCCCAACGTCAAGCCGCCAGGCAGTAATGAGGCGTACAGCTTGCAGAACCCCGATTTTCACGCGAAAAACGCGTTAAAACCCCCTCAAAAACGCACCAAAATCGATGATCCGAGCCGTATTTTTCGACGCCGCCGGCACGCTGATCCACCTCCCTCGCGGGGTGGGCTGGCACTACCGCGAGATCGCCGCCCGCCATGGCCTGGCCCTCGACGAAGCCCGCCTCACAACAGCCTTCACCGCAGCATTTTGCGCTGCGGCACCCCGAGTTTCCACCGGCGGCGTCTCCCGCCCGGACGACGACAAGGGCTGGTGGCGCATGCTGGTGCGCCGCGTCATAACAGACTGCGGCGCAGACCCTAACGAAGCGGCCTTTAGCCTGATGTTCGAGGACCTGTACGCGCACTTTGCCGAACCGGGCATATGGGCGCTCTACCCGGAGGCCGAGGCGGTGCTGGCGGCACTGCACGGGCGGTACCGGCTGGCGGTGGTGTCGAATTTTGACCGGCGGCTCTACCCGGTGCTCGAGCATCTTGGCGTGAGCCACTATTTCGACAAGATCATGATCTCGAGCGAGATAGGCGCCGATAAGCCCGACCCCCGCATCTACCGGGCCGCCCTTGCCGCCCTGCGCCTGGAGCCGGCCGAGGCCGTCCACGCCGGCGATGACCCGGAGCAGGATTGGCGCGCGGCCGCCGCCGCCGGGCTGCAAGTCTATCGCGTCGAGCGCCCTACATCCACGCTTGCCGGTTTGCCAGGGTTTGTGGACTCGCTCTGATTCAATAGGTCCCGGTCTGCTGGCCGATTTTGGCGAGGCAATCCTGGGCGAATTTCTTTTGCTCGGGCGAAATATCCGGCGCGGCGAGCGCCAGCTTGAATTGCTCCAGCGAGAGGACGGCCTCGCCCGTCTCCGCGTAGGCCTGGCCCAGGTAAATGCGGTAACCCGTCGTCGAGTCGCCCTGTTTGTCGGCCAGGTCGATGAGATGCTTGAGCGTCTCGATCTCCCGCTCATAGGCGTGCGCCTCGTGCGAGATGGTGGCGTGGAAGAAGAGCATCGACGGGTCGTCCGGATGCTCCTCGACCACCTTATCCGAGATGGCGAGCGCGTCGTCGAACCGGCGCGCGCCGAAGAGGATTTGCGCCTTGGTCGTGAGCGCCGGCGTATAATCGGAATCGAGCGAGAGCGCGCGGTCCAGCGCGTCCATCGCCTCCTTCCAATGGGCGACCTCGCCGTCGTAGAGGCCGAGGGCGGTCCAGAATTCGGGCAGGTCCCCGCCGAGCGGCTGCGCCTGGTCGAGCGCCGCCTTGGCCATCGGCAACTGGCGTATGGCGATGAGCCGCGTGGCGGCGCCCGAGAGGAAGCGCGCCCGGTTTTCCCCCTGGAACCCGAGGGCCGTGTCCGCCAGGTCCGACTCGGTCCAGGGTGTGGCGCCGCGCCGGCGGAAGACCAGTGTCGCATTGTCCAGCCAGGTGAGGACGAAGTCCTTCGTCTCGATCAGGTGATCGAGGAGCGGCTTGTAGGTCGTGGTGTCGCCGCAGAGCAGCAGCGCGTCGAATTGGCGCTGGTGATCGAGCGCGCGGAAGAGGATGGGCGATTGCAGCGCCTGCGCGAAGGCATGGACATTGGCGCCCGCCGCCAAGTCGGGCCGCGCGGCCTTCAAATCGGGCTCCGAAGCCGGGCTGAAGAAGAGATAATGGACATCCGCGAGGCGGGCGAGGGCCATCTGCTCATGCAAAAGGCGGGCGTCAACGGGCTCGTGATGCCTGCATCCGGAAACCAGCATGACGGCGCCGAAAACCAGGTTCAGGAGCGCCAGGCCCATGAAGCCGAGGAAGACGTTCTTGTTACGCACAGCCCACCAGCATGCACGAGGCCGGGAAATTTTCAAAGGGCGCCGCGGGATCGAATTGCGGATTTCGGATTGCGGATTTCGGATTGGGAGAACACTGCCGCTGGGGGCCTGCCCTGCGCGAAGTCGAAGGGTTTTGCTGCTTGCGCCCGTCCGCTGTGGGCGTTAATTACAGCGCCCCTTGCGTATTCGCCTCGGCGCCCCAAGTAGGGGGCTTGCCCCGGCGTAGCGCCGCCAGAGGCGGGACGAAGCGGGGTTGGTAGCTCAATGGTAGAGCAGCGCCCTTTTAAGGCGTTGGTTGAGGGTTCGAGTCCCTCCCAACCCATCTTCAATTATCTCTCATAAGATTGAATTTATGAGGTATTTACGTCGTATCATCTCGGGGTATGCGTTGCGCACGGAGCCGCGCGGAAGCGCGTGAAACCGCAGTCTATTTGACAAGTATTCGCCAAGTCATTCGGCTCACCTTTCGGCGAATACTTTGAAATTCCATTGCGATAAGCCTCTCTCAATACAGCGTCATGGGGGAGCCCCTGACACTTCGCCACCCGCCGGGCCGGGTCTATCGAGGCCGCTAAGCCAATCCTGCTGGCGGTGTTGAAAGGGCACCCCAGGGCTGCGGTGCGCCCCCTGCGGCGAGCGGCAAACGTCGTGACGCTTGACTTTCTTTTGGCCGGCAGCAATGCGGTCGGTTATGCCGAAAGCAGCAAATCGGGTTCTTCTTGCGGAAGGCCGCAGCCTCGGGGGAAGGCCGACAGCGAGGACGGAAGAGTTGGTTCAAAGGATTCTGCGCCACATCGAGCACGGAGGGAGCCTGAGAGCGTTCTGTCAAAGGGAGGATGCCGGGGTTTCGTTGGGGACGGTGATGCGGTGGCAAGATGAGTGTGTCGAGTTTCGCGAACGCTACGCGCGGGCGATGCAGGCTCGGGCGCATCATCTGGCCGAGGAGATGCTGGGGATCGCCGATGACGACAGCGGGGACCTGGTGGACGACGGCGAGGGTGGTAAACGGGTGGATTACGAGAACATTCAGCGTACAAAGCTGAGGGTTGAGACGCGCAAATGGCTGGCGAGCAAGTTCTACCCACGGTACTACGGCGAGAAATCTCAGGTGGATGTGAACCATTCCGGCACGGTCCTGCACGTGCTGACGGAGGAGCGGCGCTTAGACCTTATGCGCCGTCGGCGGGAGGCTCTCTTCGGGTCTGAGACTGAGCCACTAACGCTGGAGAATGGTAGAGTTGCCGGAAATCCAATACCGGAACCCCCATATGGGCCGCTGGCGGATTCGCCGTAGATCAATTCACCCCCTCCGAAAACGCTCGTGTCTCACCCCCTCTAGGTGCGCCCGCGCGATTCAACAGTAATCCGCTCGCCAACTGCCAATCTCCCTCAGTCGCTTCCGAATGCCGCTGGCCGTAGCCGGCATCGCTTCGTACAGTGGCAACTCGCCCCCCGATTGCGCGTAGAACCACTCTCGTGCCGCCTGAACGTCCGGGCGCTTCAACAGCCTGTTCGTGCTGGCATAGGCTCCGTTCCTGCTACGCGGGCGGTAGGTCTCAATGTAGGCGGAGACTATCCCCGGAAACCCGAAGGACCTCGCCCCATTCCTCACACACCGCGTAACGCTGAGCAAGGCGAACCGCCAGTGCCGGATGCTTATCTCTCTCTCAATGCTCGAAAGCGGCGGAGGGGACTTAGCATTTTCCTTCCGCGAAACTTCCGCCACCAGGGAGGGACGGCCTACACGCGGCTTGCGAGTGGTGATAGTCAGCCAGCCCAATTCCGCCGCCTGTTCGATCTCCCAACGGAATACCATGTAGGAGCGCCGCAAATCCCGTATGCTGGCAGTTCCACCCCGGCGCTCAAGAATGCGCCGGATGCGCTCTAACCGCTCAAGACAGAGGATAAAGGGTCTCATTGCGAAGGCTGATTGGTCAATAATACACAGTCTGTGCCGTCGTCTTCAACCACCTCATAAGTGTATCGGGGGCGAGAGAAATTGGCGCATTGATTTTTGGCCGGAAAGGGAGAGCGTCACGATCTAAAATGGATACGGCACCAACAACCTGTGCCCTCTGCTTGCAGACGGCGAAACTGTGCAAATCGCACATTCTCCCTGATCTCGCTTACGAGAATGTTATCAACCCGACTTCCCACCCCCGAATGGTGGTCGTCCGCAATGTTTCGTCAGGTCAAATATCGGATAAGACCCGACAGACAGGCTATTGGGAGCGTTTGCTCTGCCAGAAATGCGAAACCCAATTCAGCAGATACGAGAAATATGCTTCTGAGCATCTTCTTAGTCTGAGTTTCCCTGTACCAAAAACGGCAGCGGAGAGACTGATTACACTTCGTGGCTTGGACTATACGGCTCTGAAACTTTTTTCGCTCTCGATTCTCTGGCGCGTAGGAGTCGCAAAGGGCGATTTCTTTCGCTGTGTGTCGCTTGGGCCTCACGAGTCGCGTTTGCGCACAATGCTAGCCAATGAAGACCCGGGCGAACCGGACCAATACGGATGCATGATAACACCATTTCTACCTGAACCCGAAATCGACGTAAGCCATCTCCTTTTCCAACCCTTCAGAACGAGAATCCAAGGACACAACGGGTGCCTGCTGTCCTTCCGTGGCCTCGCATTTAGCTTTTTCATCTCCCGTCACGCACTGGCACCAGGTCTGGTGAGTACATTCTTGAATCGGAGCGGTGAACTCGGGATGTTGTGGTCCCGAATCGGTGACTTTCAACCGATACGTAAGCTGTGGACTCAGAGCGTGCAGGCAATTCGTGGGGAGACTCGCGCGAAAGCATGACAAATATGATCTCCCGTGTCGAATCAGCTCAACCGCTGGATAAATTCATCGAGCCTTTTCCTCCCTTCCCCTGTCATCTTGAACTGTGGAAAGAGGTCGTTCATACGCGCCATCAGACGGTGAATCACAGCGCGGACGAATGGGTTTGCGGGGATGTTCATACGAACGGCATTGAGAGCGTATGGAGCCTCTTGAAACGGTCGATTATCGGCGCGTACCACAAAGTCAGCATTAAGCATCTGGACGCCTATTTGGACGAATTGGAGCATCGGTTTAATAATCGGAGCAATGATTGCATTTTCAAGGATACGCTTATGAAGTTGGTTCAGGCGGAGAAGCTTCCGTATCAGGAGTTGATTGAGCGGGCGGCGTAAGCTGCGAGGGTTCCCTATTCCACCATCGCAGTTCCTTGAAATTCTTGTCTATGCCTGCGCCTGAAGTCTCATATACTATCCCTAACATCAATCCCGGCTGCAATAGTATCATGTACGACTTTAGGACGCTCTCCACGGTTGAGCTTCTTAGCTGACGGAGAGTTGCTCCTTTAAATACTTTTGCCTCGGGAAGATATTCTCCATTATATTTATGGTCGCAGAACGTCCCCTTGAGGCTCCATTCTTCACTTTCAACCGCACCGCCCGATTGCCTGAAAGTTACATAAAAGGTTTCGCTAGGGTAATCACGGGAAACCCAACCACCGGAAATTGATGGTATTTCATCCAATTTACTTTGGAGCATCTGTGCTCGCGTTTTTTCCTCTTCAATATGCGCATCTCGTTTCTTACATGAATCGAGCCACACGAAATAGGGCGCGGCGACCACTCTAAAGGCGACGTATAGCACACAAGCGGCCACCGGAATGAATCCGTTTCCTAACGCATCCACTAGATTTTTCCAGTGTTCGCTCATGGCGCTTCTGAACCACCACGAGACAAGTGCCACAAGGATGCCTGTTGGAGCCGTGGTCCACTCCATAACGCCCCACGCCTTCTTGATTGGGAAGGCTTCACATAACCAGAGCCAAAGGTATCGCCAGAGGGAAAGTGATTCTTTTTTCGACATCCCCATTCCGCTATCCGAAATAAGCTCCAACTGTCAAGAATTACGTGCATGAGGTGGATAATCCCGAAAGAAAGGGAGTCTGAGTGAATATGGCTGCTCAGATACTTATAGTCGGCTCTAAACGCAGCGATATTTCGTCCGCGCCGTTCGGCAATTTGCGCCTGAGAAAGATGCTCGCCCATGCGCCCCCCGAAAATATCCTTCTTTACCTTATTCTCCAGCTTTTGAAATTCGCTATCTTCCTCCAGTCTCTTCTTCAGTTCAGAGCGTTCGCTTTCTAGCTCATCCAAAGCCGGTCCCGGTTCCAGCAGATATTTGAAAATGGAAATCTGCCCGGAAACAGCGTGATATTCAGAAATCGTCAGGCGCATTCTGGCCTCTGCCGATGAAAGCTGCTCCACGCCAATGTAATACAGCCGATTAGAGGCTTCAATTAGATTGCGACACAGACTGGCGGTCGAAGAAACGTCACAAAACATATCACGCTTGATTTTCGCTCCACGCACCTCCGGGCCTGGAATAGTTGCTGAATTAGGCAGCAGCTTGCGGATCGAAAGAGCGCAGAGGATAATTTTGGCAAAAATGATTGACGCCAATTGCTTTCGACTATCACCTTCCAGCTTTGCTATAGAAACAGACAGCTCGATTGCACAGGAAATCAGGCTGTCTAATTCCTGAAGGGTGGAAAGGTATTTTTCTTCTGGCGAAGCCATTAGTCGATTTGCTCTGTGGACGATACCACCTTGTAGTCCACTCCCAGGCACCCGGCAAAGTGGCGGTCGCCGCATTTCAGTTTGAGGTTTTTGGTCTCCCGCAGGTCCATTGCATCGGTTGAGCCTTTCGTTTCGCGTATGAAATACACCTTCCGGTCGTTCTGCTTCACAATAGCCCAATCCGGCTTTGAAATCCCGGGGCGGCGTATTCACCCGGAACTAGCCGGGGAACTCGATGAATAGGCCGATGGACGAACAGATGCTCAGTTTTCATGGCCTGCAAAATCAATAATCACCGGTTCCTCCGTTGCGCGGACGACCCTGGTTCCCTCAGCTTCCAATTCATTAAACACCTCGACAAAAGCGGCGTGTCTGCGGCTGGTCTGCGGCGGCTCGTTGACCGTGAAGAGAATCTGGCGCGGCGCGAGATTCAGCTTACGCAAACGCCTCACACGGTTCACCCACAACTCACCATGGTCGTAAATCTTCGTGCTGTCTTCTTGTGCGAGGTTGAGCGGTTTTATTGCCTTTTCGAAAAAGCCAATGCGCGGCTCGGTGACAAATGGCCAACGAAAACCATACTCCTCGTTCCCTACACGCACCCCTTGTTTGAATCGCACAAGCAATTGATGAGCGCGCAGAACTTCCACGACACGCTTTCGCATGATCTCCTCTTGATAATCCTGTTCCTGAGCAAACATCCGCTCCACGTAATGAGAAAAAAGCTCGTCCAAAAGCGCTTCCGGTTCGTGAGTCATCACTGTGCCCGGCTCACTGTACCGAATGATAGTCTCTCGCGGGCGAATCAATTCGCGAAAAAGTGCGGTCGTAAATGTCGAATCAATAGCCGTTTGATACGCATTCTTGCCGTTGATGCCGATCCCGACCTTGACGCGGCTGATCTCGTCAGAGCAGGCGTGGATTGCCTCTCGATAAACCCCAGAGCGCAGTTCTGGAAAAAAGTTCGCGATTCGGCGGAACTTTCGCCGTTCAATCCGAAAATCAAAAAAACCAGTCTGCGGGCTGCTCACAACCACGCCAATGTTTACAAATTCGCCGCTCTCCGGGTACGGGAGGAATCGAATCACGCTGTAATTGCAGGTAATCGACAGTTTCATAGCACGCCTTTCCAGAAGAGCTGCGGCGAATCCAAGGGGCGGTTTAAAATGTGGGTGATGCGGGCCAATTCAGGCGCGGGAATTTCGGCTATTGCGTTCCCTTCGTCAAGCCATGATTCTGGCATCTGCGCCCAAAAAACTGGCAACTGGTCCAGCGCATTTTGCAGCCGCGGGGTCATTTCTGAAATGAACGCCTCTGTCCATAGCCCTCTGGCATGCTGAAAAATGTGGAATGTCCAAAGATCAGCCGCATTCAAATCCTCATCAAAAGCCGCATGATGGTCGATGAAGGACACAATTGGAACCGTGTGCCCGGTGCAAAGCACGTTCGGATTTCCACCATTCGCGGTGAGTGTGCGGTCGCCATTCCGTATCCACCAATCAAACAACAGTGCTCTCGCCTGCAAAGCCAGTTCAACAGCCTGGCTTTGCAAGAATGTAATTTCCTGCGCTCCCAGAACAACTGCTGAACCAAAGGCCATACCACCACCCAGTTCGCCGATTCCGTCGATAATGCTGAATCTGACGAGGTCTTCTGGCACAACAACCTGATCAAAATCGGGAATTGGTAACCCGATGGCCCGTGCGAGACAACCGCAAATCCACTCGGCGCGAAGCCCCGATTTGCCAACACCCGCCCCCTTGACAAAATAGTGCTGCCCGCTTTCGCTGCGGCACAGAAAAGGTAAAGTGACCCCCTGCTTGCTGCGGCGGATGATTTCGTTAATCAGAACAGGCATACCGATATTTCATCTAATCCAGATCAACCTTATTTTGTCAAATGTTGGTCGAATCTTCAATTCTTGGCAGTCGGTAAGCGATGTCAGTTCTTGAGACTGAGGACTAAATACTATAGATTCATCCTTTGTACCTCGTCGAATAAAGCCTCCAAATCGGCTGGCGCTCCCATTCTCCTTGCCTTCGCGCGTATCTGATGGTCGGCGACGTTCACGACTTGCAAAGCGTCGCCAATCTTCCGGCCTACCATGAGCCTGCCAAATGCTACCTCGTGGTCGTCGGCAAACTTCGCCAATCCCTTCACCTTCGCCCAAGTATCGAGACGGCTGTCGTCATGGGGCTCTAAAATGTCCACGGCATAGCCTTTGCCTTTCTTCCGCACTATAATGAAGTCCGGGTAGAACGGTTTTTCTCCGCCCTTTTCATAAGGGACACAGAATGCCCAGTCGCGACGGGGAAAGTTCCGCAGCCAACAGACAAAGTCGCTCTGTTCCTGGGTCCACTTCATAAAGGCCCTTTCCCATCCATTCAAATCCGCCGCGAACTCTCCCTGCTCGGTGGCAAACAAATGATTTTTCCATACATGTTTACCCGGCTTTTCCACAATTAAGTCCGGCAATTCCCAATCAAGTTCTACAGGCTTGCCACTGGCGAGCATGAGTTGTTGGAAACGTGCCTTCTCCGAGGCCGGCAACTTGGCGACTTCGCCTTTGTGGGCTTCCCATAGCTTCTTGAATTCCGCGCCGGCTAGCTTCTCCATTGCGGGCAGGGTTTCGGCCTGCCGCATGATGGCCGCCAGTTCCAACTTCGTCTCGTTTGGTCTCGCTTTGTCCTGAAAGCGTTTCCAGTAAGTCCGATGCAAACCTTCGCCTGCGGCGAGCATCCGCCCGGCTTCATCATAGAGCTGGTCGATGTTTTCCTCAGACAGAAGCATCCGCGTTGTCTTATGGCCAGTGACGCTCATGGGGCCAATGGTAACTGAAGTCACATCCACCTCGATCTCGCCTCCTTCGCGGATGACGTTGTCCCACTCCGGCACCTTCTTTGCGTAGCTGTCGCGAAGCTCCGCCAGCTTGCCCGTGAGTTTCAAGCGCATCTGTTCATCAGCATCTTCGGCGATGCCCTCCTGCATGAGCAGCCCGGAAAGTCGCAACGCGCGCTTCAGGTCGGTCATTTTCGGCGCTCGGTTCACGCTGTAGGTCTTCAGTGTCGCCAGATGTTTGAAAACATCGGCGAACGCGGGATTGCGAGGATACTCGACCGCCTGCGTCGTGACCGCTGTTCCCGTTGCCTCATGCGCTTCGGGATTGCGGAGGGCACTCAGAACGTTCTCCAGGTTCTCCGTGTCGTAATGCGGAAGAAAAAGCTCGACCACGTTCAGCGCCTCATCGCTTTCAATGCGTCGTGCAAGCGGCGTTCGGATCATCCGCCCCACGAGTTGCGCGATGGTCGTAGCATCCACCGACCGGCGGAAGCTCATCATCACCTCGGCACGTGGGCAATCCCAGCCGGTCGTCAAAGCGGTTTTAAAAAGAACTACCTTCACGTCAGGCGCGTCTTGGATGCGCGAGGCATCCATGCGCCGGATGATGCAGCCACCGTATTGAATCTCCTCTCTGTCTTGAAAGCAGTGAACGATCTCGTTTACCGCCAGCGGCCCGGTTTCTCGCTGGATTACCCTCACCGCGTCTTCTAGCGGCGTGGCGGTCAGTGTGTTCTCAGTCCCATCTTGTACTTGCACCACCAGCACGGGTTTCACGACCTCCTTTTCCTTCTCCTTCGTGCAGTAGGCATCCCAACGCTCGCGGAAGTGTTTCCAGCGCGCCGCCGCATTTTGCAAATGTGTCAGGTCGCTCTCAATCGTCGTCGATTTGTTCGTCGTAACGATTATCAGGTCTTTCAGCAGCCCGCTCTGCCTCACCATATCCGGCGAGATATGGACGGGCCGTTGCGTGCGCTGCGAGCTTCCGAGCAATTCTGTGAACCGCTGCGGCGTAGCGCTCATGCCGAGCACCAGCGGCACGGCAGGCAGTCCATCGCCGTCCGATCCGGTGATGAACTTTTGCATGATGGGCTTGCGTGCCTTCTCGCTCACGTTCGCGCCGCGATGCGCCTCGTCGATGATTAAGACGAAATCCTCCGGCCCTGCCGCGATGGTATTCGCCACCGTCTGCCAGAATGTGAACGTCTTCTTGTCCCCGCCCTTCGTCAGCAGCTTGTCCTTACCGAGCAGTTGTGTGTTGATGAAATAGACGTGTCCCGGCGCCAACTGTTCCTCGTCGAAGCTCTCGCTCTCCACCGTCACCAGCCGGTGAAACGGCACATGATCGCATGCGGCCAGCAGCTTGCCCTTGCTTTGCTGATTAAGTTCCGGGGAATCGGACAGCCAAAGGAAAGTCGTGTTGGGCCTCGAGGCGATGCCGTCCGCGCCGCCGAAGCTCCAGTCGATAACCGCCGCCACCGTGATGGTCTTGCCAGAGCCGGTCGGAGCACTAAGCACCACCGCTTGCAACTTGCCCTTGCTTGCCGCCGCCCGCGCCTCGTCGAGTTCATCGAGAATGCTCTTCGCGGAAGTGGTCTGAAAATCTTTGAGTTCGAACTTCATAGAATTTCTTGGCTAGCCGCTTAATGCGTCCTGCGTATTGATGCGGAAGTTCTCCAGATAACTCTTGTAGAGCTGCACGCATTCATACTTGCGTCCCAGCGTTCGCCGCATCTGGCCAAAGTTTTCTTCACTGTCGGTGATAAGGAATACCCACTCAATATCCTTCCGCTCCGCAATCTTCGCGCGGAAGGCGCGAAACTGCTTCTCTTGGATTAGCACCGCAAAAGGTGAGTGCTTGGGAATAAACCACGGCGTTGTTCCCTTCGAGTCTTCGCATTCACCACGACACCCAGCTACCGTCCACATGATCGGCACAATCGCCTTAAAGGCGTCGCCACGCGCCACCTCATCGGGATCGAGAAAATCGAGGTTGAAAAACTCGACGTTCTCCTCGAAACCATCGGACATTGGAAACTCATCGTTGAACTTATAGTCACCAATGATAGGCTGCCCCTCCGGCGTCTTCCCGGTAAAGGCGGCAACTATTCTAGGCCGGGTGACTTGCTCAAAAATGCCAAGTGCCTCCCACTCCGGTTGTCCGGGCTCAAAGCCTTCTTCCCGCAACGCGTCAGCTTCGTCAGCAGACACCTCATTATTGGTAATCAGAATAGAACGCCGATTGCCTCCGTCCTGCCTATTCAATCGCGCCAAAGCATGAGTAGTCGTTCCTGACCCGCCGAAAAAGTCTAGAACAAGCGCGTCGGACTTACGATGAATGAAGAACCGCAGCGCGTCCTCCACGGCGTAAAGACTCTTAGGGAATGGAAATTTTCTGCCAGGTATCAGCTTCTGAAGGAGACTGGTGCCGTGGCTACCTGCGTCGTGCGCTACTTGGTTCCACACGCTCCGTGGCATTGCCGATTTAGCCCCGTCCGCAAACTCGATGATCAATTCATTCGCCGGACCCCGCCCCGTTACGACAATTTCGCCTTTCTCAATCTTTTCAAATGCCCCTGTCGAAAGATAGTAAAACGGAAAGGAATTCTTAGCTGGGTTTATACGACCAGTCTTGAATCCACCTTTTGCTTGGATGGCCCGCAGCGTTTCGGGAACGGTAGACCAACTGTATTCGTGACCGTCTTTGGTTGGCGGCCATATCGCGAGCGTTCCGTTAGGAACTTTTACCGATTCTTGATCAATCTCCTTCCCGATGGCATCGCCAATGGAGTGGAGACTATAATCAGCTTTTTTTAGGAAGATTGGATACCAAGAGCCGGGATTATTCGCCCGTAGTCCTTTCCGGCCGGTCCTGGCTAATCCCCGCCATCGCACATCGGACTCAGCCGCATAGTCCCGGTCTGTCAGCATATCGCTCCCGGTCGAACGCAACTTTGCCCCTCCGATGAACACAAAGAAAATATATTCCTCGACTCTGGAGAATTCGTTGTACCGAGCGGTTCCCTTTGGATTTATCACGCTCGTCACCATCTGAATTGTGCAACTCGGAAATAGTTGTTCTAACAACAGCGCGAGACGCTGAAATTCCTTCTCGTCGATGGTTACAATCAACACCGCATCGGTGGGATTTAGTAGACGCTTTGCCAATTTCAATCGCTTCTGCATCATTGACAACCACTTGCTATGCCGCCAAGGGTCGCTCTTATCAACGTAATCGTTGTTGTACTTCCAGTCGCGGTCGCGGGTGTTGTAAGGCGGGTCGATGTATATTGCGTCTACCTTCCCCTCGCAGGCATAAAGCAGGAGTTGGAGGGCGTGGAAGTTGTCGGCATTGATGACCATGTGCCAGGGCTTAGCCGGTCCGCCTCGCGCCACGCGGTCCACCGGCACCAGCGCCGGATAGATGGGATCGCCGAAGCTGCGCACCACAACCAGATCGAACACGGGCACCTCGACGCCCATCTCCGATGGCAGTGGATAGCCCTCGACGGCTCTTTCGACCGTGGCGATGCCTTTGCGGATAGACTTCACGCGCCAGAGTTCGTTCCCGGTCTCGCGTTTCTTCGCGACCAGTTCGCCCTCTTTCACCGGTAGCTTCGGGAGACGGACCGTTTCCGGCAAGTGCTCCTCGAACACGAGCCCGAACTTCTTGTTCTTCTTGAGTTCCCGCACCTCGGCGGCAACGGCTTTCTTCAGCCGGTCATCCGGGATTTGTGCGATGAGGTCCTCAATTTTCGCCATGGGGGGGGAAAGTTCACTGCATGCCTGGGGGAAAGGCGAGTCGAAACGACGCGGTGGTTATTCCGCTGGTGGCTCTGCTCCTTTCGCCTTTTTGGCGTCTTCCAGCAGTTATTTTGAAATGACGGTGTGCCGCCACGCGGGGTCGTAGCGAAGCCGTTTGCGCCGTTGATGAAGTTCCCTCCAGTCCTTGCGGACTGGAGCCGGTTGATGGGCATAGTGGTGCTTTTTCATCGAAAGAACGTCGGAACGCTCTTTGATTTTAAAATTGTGATTCCATATTCATGGCTTCGCCGCCGGGGAGAGCGAATCGGAAGTGTAACAAAATTAGGAGGATACAGATTTAAGAAGCCACTTATACACGGTCGCCTGCGGCCTTTCCCCTAGCTGCCACGGCTTACCCTTGGTGACCGTCCGAATCACGCCATAATCTGCCTCAAAACGCATAAGCATCCGGCTGGCACTTTTGCGGTCCATTTGCATCCGGTCCGCAAGCTCCTTGCACGACATGAAAAAGGAGAGCGGCTCCCGCCTTGGCTCCGGCAAGAATGCCAAGTCCCGCAGGATGCGAAATACATCCCGCTCTGTGTCCGTGAGCATGCCATAGGCCGCGCGCTCCGTGTCGCCAAGGCGTTGGCGATAGGTGGCAGCCACAGATTCCAGCATGGCGATTGATTCCCGCCGATGCTGTTCCGGCGGGTCTTTGAACAAATGCCGGTGCATTTCATAGAAAAACTCAAGCAGGCCGATGGTGAGGGTGGGACACACGACGCGGTAGAGAAAGGGGGTCGCCTCCACGATGAACCCATTGCGGTGCCCGGCAGCAGCGCGAAATCTTGGCTCGATGAATTTCTCGTAAAGGTCGGCCAGGTCTGAAAAGCGGCGTCTCAGTTCGGTTTGGCGACGTTTCGCCATCTCGATACTTATCAGGACATCATTCGCAGTTTCAGTGTCACATAGGGACACAGAACATAGGGGAACAGGAACACAGGACGCAGGACTCAGGAGACAGGACTCAGACGAATTTGTGATTGTTGGTCGCGTGACGCTGGGCAAAAAGGGATTGATGAGATGTTCCGGCCAGACAACCTCTTCAATGGCTATTGATACCGGGGGCGATTCGACAACCAAGGTGTAATTGCAGCCTGTGGGATGCTTTCCTCGGATAACCGTTTGCGAACCATTGGCGCGAAACTCACCCCATTCTCGCCCGTCCCTCGTCTTGATCTTCTTTGTCCGGGGTGACTCGCCCAAGACTCGAAACCAGACGTTACAACCGCGCTGGCCCTTGCTGCGGAGGCTATTTGCCAGCTTTGGATTCAAAGCGAGAAATCCATCTACTTCGTCATCAATGTCAATGTCGATTGAGCAAAGCCCATTTGAAACCTTTCCTTGAGCGACCCCGATATTTCCAGTCCCTAGCTTGCGCAGGTACTTTGGATTCTGCATTATCGCGATGGTGAGGTGCTTCCAGGGGCGTTTGTCCCCCTTTTTTCCCAACGGCCAGTGGAGTAAGAGCACATCGGCTCCGAGCAATGCTTGTAGCCCCACCACAATGGCGGGGACCGTGCCTTGACTGGCCCTTTTACCCTTGCTACTCTTCATCTGTTCAGACCCATCCCACAACACGCGGGCATGAGTTGTCGAGCCTCTGATTTACAGGGCTGAACGAGGCGGAAGAGAAAGTGAGATTTAGGATTTTGGGATGACCGCTGGTACGATCATGAATGTGGCTGTCCCACAGGAATGTTCAGAACCCCTGAAAACACGGCTGTTGTGGGGTAGCTATGAACCGAAAGGCACCCGATGCTGTCCCATAGGATTGAAGGAGGCTGGACAGATCCCATCGACGCCAGAGGGCGCAACGCACCAGGGTGAAGAGGCGGGTAAAGCTATGATTCCATCCATGAGTAAAGGCCAGGAAGCGCAGGAGGACATAGACCAGCAAAGCCGTCCATATCTGCCAGCGGACGGCGTTGGCGCTATGGCCTAGAAAATCGGCCAGTTGCAAGGTCTGCTTGATTTGTTTGAAGAAGGCTTCAATCGACCAGCGGCACCGGTAAAGATCGGCGACACTGGCCGGACTCCATTCCATGTTATTGGTGAGGAAAACCATTTCCTCTTCGCGCCCGTCGATCTCCACCAGGGCCGTGATGCGGCGCAGCACATCCGGATAATCCTTCGCGGCTGCGGGGGTAGAGAGCACGATCAGTTCGTCGCGAAGGATATTGCCGCCGGGCACCGGCAGGGTGGCGATGACCCGATAGGCCATGTTGTTTTTGGCGCGTGTCACCCAGAAGACGCCGCGCTGGAGAAGATCGAAGAGATGAGCAAAGTCCAGATAAGCCTTGTCGAAGACAACAATCTCCCCGGCGCGGATGGCGGCGCAGAGTTCGCGGGAGCGTTTGCCGTCGTTTTCCCGGGCTGTGTCGATGATGGCGAAGCGGGGCAGAAAGCTGTGGAGGTCCAGTCGCAAATGACACTTGGCTGCCGCCTTGCGCCGGCGGTGTTTGGCCCAGTCCATGCAGGAGGCAACCAGTTGGATAGTAGTGGAATCAACCACATGAATGACGCGCCGGAAACGCCGCGCGACTCCCTTGCCACGGTTGCCACGGGCAAAGCCAGGCTCAAGGGTTTGCAGGTGACCGAGCACCGACCAGAAAATCTTTTCCGCCAAGCTGGTGTCGCGTCTCTTGTTGGCGTGGGAAAGATTATTGCGACTGGGCGGGGTTGCGCCGCGTAATGTCACCAGCAACCCGTTGTGAAGCCGCAACCCATCGCAAATGTCGTTGAGTCCGATGGCATGGGTGAGTTGGGCGTAGATCAGGCTCACCAGATGACTCCATGGGCTGAAGGTGCGCGCTTTCTTGTTCACGCCGGTCTCCCTCGCCAGTTTCGGCACCATGTGGCAGGGAATGAGATTGCAAATCTGCCGCAACACGGCAAACTGGCTACGGCTTGGAATCGTTGATTTATTCATCCCTGCCGAGTGGCAGGGCAAACCGACTTTTCCAAGCCTTTTTCCTTACAAGTCTTGCGCTCGCGGTCCGGAGCGCTTAATCGTTCAACAGAAAATGAAGACTGGCGACTACGCGTCACAAATTGATGGAGTGCAATTCCTGCGAAAGCGAGAGTTGGAACCCGTCGCCACGCAATGGTATTATCGGGTCGCTAACGATTTTTCTCCGGATGCAGCACGTAGCCTTTTCTCTGCATTGCCCGATGGCTGCGAGATTTGTTGCTTTGAGGCCGACAAGAAGATGGAAGAAGCTTATTTATTTTTCCAGCGTGTCGGGCATTCACTCATGCTACGAAGAGGTGGTCACGGCTGGATGTCAGCCCAGAAAGAAGAATCACTGGACAGAGTCATTTCGCTATTTCTAGCCAGTCCACTGGTTGCAAAGCCACACCCAGATTTTGAATCTTTTACGATTACGAAGAGTCGATGACGTAATCGCTGAACTAAGCAGCTTAATCAAATACGGGAAAAGCTATGGGACGACTGTGTCATCTGTTAAAAAACACAGAAAACGCCAGCAATTCCTTCCCGGGAACTGGCGTTTTTCTTTTCGACTGGATCAGGTCACTTCATTGATGGTGAAGCGCCCGAGCGCGCGTAAGACGGCATCCGGTGCGTACCGCACGCAGCGCGCCGAAATTCGGCACACGGGTATCGCCCGGCGTTTGGCTAGATTTTCGATGGTGCGAGGCGACAGACGGAGGATTGCTGCCAACTCGCGTTTCGTGACGAGGTGTTGCGCATCGCTGTTAGAAGCATGGCTTTCCATACGCATACGGTTACCGTGACCGCACTACCCCGGCCTATGGCGTCTAGGAAGTTTTCCTAGAAATCTTAATGCGCCGATTCAAGCGCCTTCTGCTCTTGCTCCTTTTGCCACGTCCATAAACCGCCGAGCAGTTGTTTCAGGTGTTTCTCCGCTCGCGATTTTGCATCTATGAAGCCTGACTCTTCACTGTAGAGGTCCGCTTGATGGCGTAATATCTTTTGTCCGTTTGACCGCACTTCTCGCGCGTCAAGGAACGGTCGGAACACGCCTCCCTTATCCTGCTTCCGATGTTTGTTGGCGAATTGCACCGCACCGTCGCACCCCAGTACCCGGTATAGTCGCCAAGCCGCCAGGTCCTTCAGCCGGTCTTTGGCCTCCTTGGCCGTCCCTTTCTCTATTTTGCGCTTGGGCTGGTATTTTTCGAATCGCGCTTTGTTCTCTGGTAGCTGCAACCACGCTTTGAACTCATCCTCCAGCCTGCTCCGGTCTTTGCTAAAATCGAGGAGGAACAAGGCATGGAAAAACGGCCAATCATTGTTTGATTTATCCCTTACGTGCATGACAGGGTAATCGAGCGACAAGGGCGGGGATGATGGGCTTTGTGATCGTTCCTTCCTCATCTCTACTGCCATTGCTTTGAAATCGTCGAATACGTCCATGGCGTCGAGCATCGTCAACCTGTGCATTGGCAAGGGATGTACCTTGTTTGAAGGAAAGATGGCAAACGGTCGAAGTTCGGCCCGTTCTCTTTCGCTGAGTCGGTTATAGCTCTTATCGGGAAACGACGGACATTCACTCCAGAAGGCGAGCCAAGGCCATTGATACCATTGACAAGACGGTACGCCCGGAAGGTTTTCGAACTCGATAATGCGGATAACCTCCTCTGCGGACTTGCCGGACTTGTGGAGCAAACGAGCCGCGTCACAGATTAGCTTCGACTCGCGCGCATACTCATAATCGCGCGCGGCCTGAAACTCATCGTTCACAACATCCCCGTGGAGATAGTCCATGCAGGCCGATTTCTCCCCGTCGGTCAATTCAACCTTTGTCGTTTTGATCTTCCGTTTGCTCATTGTGGTTTTCAGCGAAAGAATTCGGGCGGTCGATTACAAAAGCCGCCCCCGCAAAAAGGGGGTGCCAAGGTAAGGTGGTCGTACCGTCTCGCGGAAAAAGGATTGTTTTCCCGCAAAAGTCTCGACCGCTGCCTTCATACCGAAGGCCGGGCGGGTATGGGCAAACGCGAAGAGGGGTCTGCGAGGGGTCAAGCCGGAAAAGGGATTCCTTACCCGCCTAACCGCGCCAGGATGCCCGCCAGCGTGCCTCTGGCTCCCGCTGGGTGATACCAGAGCCCCGCCCCGGCGGGTGCCGCGTCGCTGGCCGTGGCGTGGCGACAGACGGCCAGCCCAACCGGGCAACCACGGATGCCCAGGCCAACTGTTTTGCTGCCGTGGCGAAGTGAGGGCGCTCATGCCGCCATTGCAACCACGTTTTGGGCGGCAGCCGGGCGAATCTTCCAGTACCGCACCGCATTCTTGGGCCGCACAATCTCCCTGTAGTGGGCGAAGACCATTTGCGGGCTGTTCCCCATTTCAAGTGACACCTTGGCCGCGTCTTGGCACTGCGCGAGGCGGTAGGAGCCGTAGCTGTGTCGCATGGCGTTGGACTCCCATGCCTTGAATCCCGCCGCCTCCTTCACGGCATCGAAGCGTTTGCGCAGGCCGGCGGGTGCCACGGGTCCGGCTTTTTTCACAAGGGGTTTCAACCACGCCCGCAAGTTGTCCGAGATGGGAACCAGCCGCCGCCGTTGCGTCTTGGACTTTTGCGCAGTCACTTCGATATGCCTGCCGGTGAGGTCAATCTCTGCCCAATCGAGTTTCTGCAACTCTGCCGCCCGCAGCCCGGCAAAGAGGGAGATGGCAACGTAGGGCAGGATGTCATCCCCGCAGGCGTTCAGGAGATTGGAAGCCTGAATGGGGGTGAGAATGCTTACGGGCTTGTCAACGTCCGTTGCCCGCTCGGTGTTCTTCGCCTCATTCGTCTTGCAATAGCCCCGCTTCTCACAGAACGAAAACAGCGTCCGAATGTCGCGCCGGAAGGTGTTTCGGGTGCCGGGAGCAAGCGCGAGTCCTGCAAGCCATCCGTCAATTTCCCGGGCCGTAATGGTGGCGACGGTGGCCGATGGGAACCCCTGCTGGAAACGCTTTAGCCTGAGTTCCAAATCCTTGCAGTACCGCTTACTCCGGCCCGATGCCTTCCGCGCCTTGACAAGCTCATTCATCGCATCGGCTACGGAGACGGATTTTTCTACCGCTCGAAGGTGCTGAATGTAGAAGTCCGTGGCATCCCGCAAGGTCTTATTGAACTCGCGCAATCGCTGGCTGCATTCTACCGCCTCGACGCGCAGAGCGTCCGGTATCGACAAGGCCGCGTTGCCGAAATTCTGCACCTGCACCTTTGACAGTTCCAAGTAGGTCTGTGCTTCCGCGCGCTCCTTGAACGTGCGCCGCTCGCGCCCGCCGCCGAGTTTCGGAAGAGTGACCTGCCAGAAGAGCGCGCCATTGACGCGGGTTTTCTTGAGAGAGAGCGAAGTCTTACGCATAGTGGCGCAACAATACGAAAAGACGCGCTATTTGTCAAGTATTTGCCAAGTGACAAGGTGCTTCTATCGTAAAACCGTGCCCTTTTAAGGCGTTGGTTGAGGGTTCGAGTCCCTCCCAACCCACCAGGGATGAATCCCTGGACCCGGAATGAAGACGCGCTTCTCGCCGCAGTGCTGTAACAGAGCGCCGGGGTTTGGTGTTGCTGCGAGCGTCTGTTTGGCGACAGTGTGCTGAACATGTGCCAGAGGCGTCACCGAGGATTCAATACCGCCTCATGGAGCGGCGTTCTTATGAAGCTGAAACGTACTTCAGTCAGGATATCGGCGCTCCTGGTGCTTGTTCCATTGCTTGGAGCTTGCACGGTTGTGGCGGATGGCTCGGGTACACACTGGTTTCTCGATCCCGGTGGGAAGCGAACCGAGGAGTGGGCGATTCAGGAGTCGATTGACTTGAATGTTGCCGCGGAGGCACGGCATGAACTCCCAATGGCCGGGTGTAAAACCTGGCATGAGTATTGGTCGTGGCGGGTTTGGCTCTGGCGGAAATACCCGAATTCGGAACGATGGGTCAGTTAGAATGGTGCTTTGATAGGGCTTGTCCGATGGCCCCAGGGAGGCCTTTCAGCCCCGCCCGATAGTTAGGGATGGCCGGTTGCGATTTCGGAGGTCGATTGCGGCAGTGCATCGAGCCCCGGCAAGAATTGCAACCTTCCTCTGCCTTTCGTCGAAAGACGCGAGAGCGTTGCATCCACATTGCAGCGCCGTCGCAACGTGCAAGAGATCGAGGCTGCGGCTGCCGACAGTCCCTGAGTGCTGCGCGGAAAGCCGCCCGGCAAGGGTATAGACTGCGTCGAGGTCGTAGGCGGGCCGCAGCAGACGGCCCGCTTCAATATCGGCACGGAGGATGCGTATCGCTTCCGCCTCTTCCGCTTCGGTGATTTCGCCCCGGAATCGCTTCAAACGAATAGCATTGGGAATTTCGATTTCGTGAATGTGGGAGAAAAGCAGGGGGTCGCCAGCCGCTTCAATGATTGTAACTGCTTCCTGGGAATTCGCCTCCAGAATGTAGCTTTTTACGAGGATCGCGGTGTCGATATAGACGCTCAACTGAGGCCCCTGTCGTAATCGATTACGGCTTGCGCATCCCCTTTCACAGGACCATGCGGGAATAGCTTCCGGAGCCTGGCGAGACGATCAACGCGCGGCAAAGAGTGGACGCGCGTATCCTCATCGAGTATCGCGGCCGGTTCCTCATCTGTATAAATGCGCGGAGCCGGTTGCGAACGTTCCTTTCGCAATCGGATTGCAAGATAGCGCAGCAGCTCCTCCTTCTCGGAGGGAGAAAGGGAATCGGCGGCGGCTTCGACTTCGGCAAGGCTCATAAAGCGAGCTTACGCGGTGGTCTCCTTAAACGCAACGACGTTCCCGGCCTTGGGTGGCGGTTCCGGTTTGGCGGTGCGGGGCTACGGGCCGGTGACCTTCAGGTGCATGAAGGCGGGGGTCGAGCCCATGGGGGTGAGGTAGCGGACGGTTACTGTTTCGGTGACGCCGTCGGGATTGGGGGTGATGGTGACCGGGACGATGTAGGTGGGGCCGGAGTACCAGTTTTGCAAATCGACGGAGACCTCGGGGAGGTAGTTGAGGTCGTTTCCGAATATCTGTTGGGTGTAAGTCAAAGTGAGATAGTTGAAGTTGCCAATGGTTACCATGCCGCAGGCGGGCAAGCCCTGGCTGCCGTCGGTCCATGGATCGAGGCCGAGGGCGTATTTGATAAGATTCGGGATGCCGTCGCCGGCGGGGTCGGCGGTGTCGCCGGCAATGGAGGGATCGGCCATCTGGGTGGGCGTGAACCATTGGTTCTGCCAGCCGCCGAAGCTGGCCATGATGGTAATCGACAGCGGGGCGGCGCCGGTGCCGCTGGTGTTGATGGCGGTGATGGTAGCGGCAAAAGTACCGCCGAGGGTTGGTGTGCCGCCGATGGCGCCTGCCAGGGGATCGATGCTGAGGCCGGGAGGCAAACCTGTGGCGGTGTAACTGGAGGCGTTGCCGATGGCGGTGATCTGGTAGCCAAAGGGCTGGCCGGCGGTGCCGGTGGCGGCGGGGGCGCTGGTGATGACGGGCGGGCCCAGCACCGATGTGATGACAACATAGGAATAACCGGTGCCGTAAGCATTGTCGGCGGTGATGACGACGGCGTCGGTGCCCGAAGAGGTGAACGTACCGCTGATGAGCCCGGTGGAGGAGTTGACGCTCAATCCGGTGGGCAGGCCAATGGCGCCGAATCCCACCGGGTTGTTGGTGGCGGTGATTTGGTAATCGAATTGGGTTCCCGTGGTGCCGGTGGCCTGGGTGGTGCTGGTGATAACGGGGGCCGACTGCGCGCCGAAATAAATGGAAAGCGTGGCATAGCCGGCGCCGCCGCTGGCGTCGGTTGCGCCGATATTGGTGGTGAATGACCCGGAGAGTGTGGGCGTGCCGCTAATGACGCCGGTGCCGGGGTTAATGCTCAAGCCAGGCGGAAGGTTTAGAGCCCCGTAGCTGACGGGGAAGTTAGTGGCCGTTATCTGATAACTGAATGGCGATCCCTGGAATCCGGACTGGCTTAAGGCGCCGTCAATTACCGGTTCGGCGGGAAGCACAAAGACTTCGAGTGTGGCGCTTCCGGTACCGGTGGAGGTGCCGGCGCTGATGGTGGAGTTGAACGAGCCGGTGACAGTGGGCGTGCCGGTGATGAGGCCGGTGCTGCTGTTGACGCTGAGCCCCGAGGGCAGGCCGGTGGCCCCGTAGCTGGAGGGCGAATCGGTTGCCGTGATCTGGTAGCTGACCCCGCTGCCTACATACCCGACGAGATAGGGAGAAGTGCGGTATACCGTGCCGGCGCCATAAGATCCCGCCTGGAAAGTCGTGCTGTAGAAGTTACCATCGCTGGCCAGCATCAAACCGCATTTCGAAATATTTCCATCGGTGCCGTTGAAGTTATAAATTGTCGTAAACGACCCGTTGGTGGCGGTGTCGAAAATGGTGCCGTCGCCGCTGGCGCCGTCTGCCGACGTAGTACCATAAAGGTTGCTGTCGGCACCCTGGTACAACGGCGCCTCAGGCGAGCCGCCATCCGGGCCGGTAAAGGCGTGCAACTGTGTCAACGTGCCGCTGGTCGTGATCTTGAACAAAGTGCCGTAGCCGGAGGCTCCATTCGTGGTGCCATAGAGATTTCCGTCGGTGCCTTGAATCATGCCCGTTTGTGGTTCGTTGCCGTCACTGCCTGTGAAGGAATGCAACAAAGTGAAGCTTCCGCCGGTTGTTATCTTGAATAGAACTCCGTCGCCATCGTTGCCGCCGTTTTGGGTTGTGCCGTAGAGATTGCCATCGCTGCCCTGGATCATTTCCGAAACGTCCCAATAGCCGTTGGTGCCGCTGAGGCCGTAGAGGCCGGTAAATGACCCAGAGGTGGTCAATTTGAATATCTCACCATCGCTATGGGAGCCGCCGTTTGCCGTTGCGCCATAGAGGTTGCCATCGGTGCCGGTCGTCAATCCCGCTATGACGGTCGACCCATCACCGCCAGTGAAGTTGTGGACTGTGGTCAACGAACCGCTGGTTGTAACCTTGAAGATGGTGCCATCGTTGTTGCTGCCGCCGGTGGTGGTAGTGCCATAGAGATAGCCGTCGTCTGCCTGGACCAGCTCCGCTTGCGGCTGATTCCCGTCACTGCCACTAAAGGAGTAGATGGTGGTCAGGGAGCCGCTCAAGGTCATCCTGAAGATCGAACCGATGCCATTTACGCCGCCCTTACCGGTTGTGCCGTAGAAGTTACTGTCGCTGGCCTGGATCAGTCTTGGTCTGGGCACCGGGTTGAAGCCGTCGCCATTAATGCCTGAAAAGGTGTGGAGGACAGTCAAAGGTATGCCGATGACCGGAACACCGGGCTGGGCCACGACCGTCAGCGACAGGGTTGCGCTGCCGGTGCCGCCGGTATTGGATGCGCTGATGGTGACGCCGGTGGCGCCCGTGGAAGTAGGAGTGCCGCTGATGATTCCGGTGGAGTTGCTGACAGTGAGGCCGCCCGGCAGATTGGTTGCCGCGAAAGCGGTGGGATAATTGGATGCGGTGATCTGGTAACTGAAAGGCTGGCCGGTCGTGCCCGTCGCGCTCAATGAACTGGTGATGACGGGGGGAAGCTGTATCATGGTGATAACCAGAGTGGCTGTGCCCGTGCCGACCACGTTGGAAGCAGTGATGGTGACGTCTGTGGTTCCGGAGGAAGTCGCGGTGCCGCTGATAAGGCCGGTCGCGTTGTTCACACTTAGGCCGGCGGGAAGCCCCGTCGCCATGTAACTGGTGGGACTGCCGAAAGCCGTGATCTGGTAATCGAATGGTTGATTGGCCGTGCCGGAGACGCTCAAGGGGCTTGTAATCACCGGGGCATCGAGGGCGACGGTGATGGTAAGAGCGGCGGTGCCGGTCCCATAGAGATTACTGGCGCTGATGGTGAGGCTGGTGGTGCCGGCGGCAGAGGGAGTGCCGCTGATCAAGCCGGTGGAGGCATTGACGCTCAATCCCGCGGGCAGGCTGCCGGCGGCATAACTGGTGGGATCGTTAGTGGCGGCAATCTGGTAGGTGAACGGCTGGCCGGTGGCGCCCATGGCGGTGGATCCGCTGGTGATGACAGGCGGCGTTGAGGAGAGAGTGATGGCAAGAGTCGCATAGCCGGCGCCACCGCTGGCGTCTGTCGCGCTGATGCCGGTGTTAAACGACCCCGTGGCAGTGGGTGTGCCGGTGATAACGCCGGTGCCTGGGTTGATAGTCAATCCCGGCGGCAATCCCACGGCCGCGAAGCTTGCCGGACTATTCGTGGCCTCAATCTGATAACTGAACAAGTCTCCGAGAGTCCCGCTGGCGGTCAACGCGCTGTTGATTACCGGCTTGGCGGGAAGCACAAAGACTTCGAGTGCGGCGCTTCCGGTGCCGGTGGTATTGCCGGCGCTGATGGTGGCATTGAACGAGCCGGTGACAGTGGGCGTGCCGGTGATGAGGCCGGTGCTGCTGCTGCTGACGCTGAGCCCTGATGGCAGGCCCGTGGCCGCGTAGGTGGTTGGCGAATTGTTTGCCGCGATTTGGTAACTGACCCCGCTGCCTACATACCCGACGAGGTAGGGAGAGGTTTTGTACACCGTGCCCGCTCCGTAGGAGCCCGCCTGGAAAGTCGTGCTGTAGAAGTTACCGTCGCTGGCCAGCATCAATCCGCATTTCGAAATATTTCCGTCGGTGCCGTTGAAGTTATAAATTGTCGTCAATGATCCGACGGTGGTAGTCCTGAAAATGGTGCCGTCGCCGTTGGCCCCGTCTGCTGAGGTCGTCCCATAGAGGTTGCCATCAGCACCCTGGTACAACGGCGCCTCCGGCGAGCTGCCATCCGGACCGCTGAAGTTATAGATTGTGGTCAACGTACCGCTGGTCGTGATCCTGAACAAAGTGCCGTAGCCGGAAGCTCCATTCGTGGTGCCATAGAGATTTCCGTCGGTCCCCTGGATCATTCCCGTTTCCGGTTCGTTGCCATCTGTGCCGCTGAACGAGTAAAGCATCGCAAAGCTTCCGCTCGTGCTTACTTTGAAGAGCACGCCGTCGCCGTTAGAGCCGCCGTTTTGGGTTGTGCCGTAGAGGTTGCCATCGCTGCCCTGGATCATTTCCGGAACGTCCCAATAGCCGTTTGTCCCGCCAAGCGCGTAGAGGCCGGTAAATGACCCGGAGGTCGTAAGCTGGAAGATTTCGCCATCGCCGTTGACGCCGCCGGTTGCCGTCACGCCATAGAGGTTGCCGTCGGTGCCGGTCGTCAATCCTGCGATCACGGTCGATCCGTCACCGCCGGTGAAGTTATGGACTGTGGTCAACGAACCGCTGGTTGTAACCTTGAAGATAGTACCAGCGCCGTCGCTGCCGCCGCCGGTGGTGGTGCCGTAGAGATAGCCATCGTCTGCCTGCACCAGCTCCGCCTGCGGCTGGTTGCCGTCACTGCCACTAAAGGAGTGAATGGTGGTCAGGGAACCGCTCAGGGTCATCATGAAGATCGAGCCTTGTCCGTACAAGCCACCCTTGCCGGTTGTGCCGTAGAAATTGCCGTCGCTGGCCTGGATGAGTCTTGGTCTTGGCACCGGGTTGAACCCGTCGCCATTAATGCCTGAAAATGTATGGAGGACCGTCAAAGGAATGCCGATGACGGGAACACCCGGCTGGGCCACGACCGCGAGTGTCAGGGACGCGCTGCCGGCGCCGCCGGCATTGGATGCGCTGACGGTGACGCTGGTGGTGCCGGTGGAAGTGGGAGTGCCGCTGATGAGGCCGGTGGGGTTGCTGACACTAAGGCCGGCCGGCAAATTGGTTGCAGCGAAACTGGTGGGGTTATTACTGGCGGTTATCTGGTAAGTGAAAGGCTGGCCGGTCGTGCCCGTCGCGCTCAATGAACTGGTGATGACGGGGGGAAGCTGAATCATCGTGATGACGAGGGTAGCTGTACCCGTGCCTGCCGTGTTGGAAGCGGTGATGGTGACGTCGGTGGTCCCGGAGGAAGTTGCGGTGCCGCTGATGAGGCCAGTCGCGTCGTTTACACTTAGACCGGTGGGAAGGCCCGTTGCTGTGTAACCGGTCGGACTGCTGAATGCGGTGATTTGGTAATCAAATGACTGATTCACCGTACCGGAGACGCTCAAGGGGCTTGTAATCACCGGGGCTCCGAGTGCGACGGTGATGGTAAGCGGGGCGGTTCCGGTTTCGTAGAGAGTGCTGGCGCTGATGATGAGGCTGGTGGTGCCTGCGGCGGAGGGAGTGCCGCTGATCAAGCCGGTGGAGGCATTGATGCTCAATCCCGCGGGCAGGCTGCTGGCGGCGTAACTTATGGGGTTGCCGCTGGCGATAATCTGATAAGTGAACGGCTGACCGGTGGCGCCCGCGGCGGTGGACCCGCTGGTGATGACAGGCGGCGGCGGTCCGGCTACGGAGATGGTGAGAGGTGCGTTTCCGACGCCGCTGGCATTGGCGGCGCTGACGTAGGAATTGAACGTGCCGGGTAAGGATGGCGTGCCGGTGATAAAGCCGGTGCTTGGGTTGACGCTCAATCCCGGCGGCAGCGCCAAGGCGGCAAAACTGACCGGATTACCCGAGGCTTGAATCTGGTAACTGAATGTTGCGCCCATGCTCCCGCTGGCTGTCACTGCGCTGGTGATAACCGGCGAAGCCGGAAGGATGAAGATTTCAAGCGACGCGTTGGCGGTGCCGCCTGTATTGACAGCGCTGAGAGCGGCGATGAATGACCCGGTGACAGTGGGCGTGCCGGTGACGAGGCCGGTGCCGGGGTTGACACTGAGGCCGGAAGGGAGGCCTGTGGCCCCGTAGCCGGACGGATAATCGGTCGCCGTGATCTGGTAGCTGACCCCGCTGCCCACGTACCCGACGAGATAGGGAGAGGTGCGGTATACGGTACCTGCTCCATAGGGTCCTCCCTGGAAGGTCGTGCTGTAGAAGTTTCCGTCGCTGGCGAGCATCAATCCGCATTTCGAGATATTTCCATCGGTGCCGTTGAAGTTATAAATTGTCGTCAATGATCCGCTGGTGGTCGCCTCGAAAATGGTGCCGTAGCCGATGGTCCCGTCTGTTGCCGTGGTCCCATAGAGGTTGCCGTCGGCGCCCTGGTACAACGGGGCCTCCGGCCAATTGCCATCCGGGCCGGTAAAGTTATGAATTGTCGTCAACGATCCGCCGGTCGTGATCTTGAACAAAGTACCGTAACCGCTGCCTCCGTTGGTGGTGCCATAGAGATTGCCATCGGCGCCCTGGATCATGCCGGTTTCCGGTTCGTTACCATCCGTGCCGCTGAAGGAATAAAGCATCTGAAAGCTGCCGCTGGTACTTACTTTGAAGAGTACACCATCGTTGTCGCCGCCGCCGTTCTGGGTTGTACCGTAGAGGTTGCCATCGCTGCCCTCGATCATTTCCGAGACATCCCAATAGCCGTTGGTCCCGCCGATGGAATAGAGGCCGGTAAATGATCCGGAAGTTGAGATTTTGAATATTTCCCCATCACCGCCATTGGTGCCGCCGGCTGCCGTTACGCCGTAGAGGTTGCCATCGCTGGCGGCAGTCAGTCCGGCTATTACTTCCGATCCATCGTTGCCGCTGAAGTTGTGGACTGTGGTCAACGATCCGCTGGTGGTGATCTTGAAGATGGTGCCATCGCCGCTGCTGCCGCCACCGGTGGTGGTGCCATAGAGATAGCCGTCGTCTGCCTGGACCAGTTCCGCCTGCGGCTGAGCGCCATCACTGCCACTAAAGGAGTAAATGGTGGTTAAGGAGCCGCTCAAGGTCATCTTGAAGATGGCGCCCGCGCCATTCAGACCGCCCTTGTCAGTTGTGCCGTAGAAGTTACCGTCGCTGGCCTGGATCAATCTTGGTCTGGGTACCGGGTTGAAGCCGTCGCCGTTAAGGCCTGTAAATGTATGCAGGACGGTCAGCGGGATGCCGATGACTGGCGGCGGCGTGGGCAAGATGTTGATCGACAGGACCGCGGTTCCCGTTCCGTAGGCGCTGCTGGCGGCGATGGTCACATTGGTGGACCCGACTGCCGTCACGGTGCCGCTGATGAGTCCGGTGGAACTGCTGACACTGAGGCCGGACGGTAAATTGGTTGCTCCAAAGCTGCTGGGATTATTGGATGCGGTTATCTGGTAAGTGAAAGGAAATCCGGAAGTGCCGGTCACGCTTGGGGCGCTGGTGATAACCGGAGGAGGCGGCACCAGCATGACGAATGCGGATGACGAAGCGAGGCCGTCAGTCCCGGATACCTGAATGTTGAAGCCGAAGGTGCCGGAGGCGGTTGGTGTTCCGCTCAATAAGCCGGCGCTGCTGAGGTTGAGGCCCGAGGGCAGGTTGCCGGCAGTGACTGCCCACGTGTAGGGGGTTGCGCCGCCCGCGGCGGAGAAGGTTTCGCTGTAATTGAGGCCGATGACACCGTACGGGAGTGGGCTGGGGGTGGTAATCAGCGGTGTTCCCTCCGGGTAAACGATCATGCTGAAGGTGCCCGTCGAGGAAGCGCCGTTTGAGCCGCTGACTTCCAATCCAAAGGTTGACGTGCCCGACGCCGTGGGCGTGCCGCTGATCACGCCGGTGGTGTTTGAAAGGCTCAGGCCGGCCGGCAGGCTGCCCGATGAGACAGACCAGGTATAAGGCAGGACACCGGCAGTCGCGGTTACGGTCCCGCTGTAGGCGACGCCTACCGCGGCATTGGGCAGAAGGGTGCCCGTGGTAATGACCGGCGCGGGCGGTCCGGCAAGGGCATAGATTAACCCGTTTCCGGTGGGAGTGCCCCAGCCCGTACATAAGTCGTAGCCCGGTTCTGCAGGAAACCTTGACGGACTGCCCGGGCTGAAATTATTGCCCGCGGTCGTGTCATGCATCGCGACTGAATACCCCGTTCCGCTGCAGAGCGCATAGATCGTGGGATTCAAAAACCCGATGGTCGGCATGTAGTTGATTGCGGCCTCCTGATTAACAAGTGAAGTAAAGCCGGCCCAGAGCGGCGCGGCGCAGCTTGTGCCGCCCACGTCGTAGTTCACCCCGTCGGCTCTTACATAGACCTGGTCCGCCGTCAGCGCCACGTCGGGCGTGTTGCGCATGGTCGTGGAGCCCAGGTTGGCGGTCATGGAGATGCCCTGCTGGTAGGAGGGGATCGAGTATTGCGTGCTGATGCCGCCGCCGCTGCCAACGCCATCGTCCCAATTCCATACGGTTTCCGATTGCCACGGGCCGCCGGCGCCGCTGGTGGTCAGGGTCACACCTCCCACCTCCGTGATGTATGGTGTGTCTCCGGGAAACGGGATCAGCCCTGTATATGCATCGGAGTCTCCCGAGGCCGCATAGAAGGTTTGTCCCTGGGCGGCCATCTGCTGGAATATCAAATCTGCCGTGGGATCCTCCGGTCCGCTGGGAATATACCAGGAGCAACTGATCTGCTTGGCGAGGTCGTCGTCGGCGATTCGATTGAGCACGTCATGCCAATTGCCGTACGGGCCGGCTTCATAGACCATGATGTTGGAGATGCCGGGCGCGATCGATATCACCATTTCGATATCGAGGGAGACTTCGATTTCGCCGCCGTCGCCCGTCGGCTGGCCGCTGAATCCATCGAGCAGCACATTGGTCAAAGTTACATTCGGGCGACCGGCGAGGGATTCATAGTAAGTGATATCGCTCGTCGTATAACCGTCGAATTGTACCAATCCCACGGTTTGCCCTGAACCGGTGAGTGCCACACCGGGCGCGTAGGCTGTCCGGAAATCGTTTCCCATGTAAAAGCCGCCCGGACCGGTGCCGGTATTCGGGCTTGCGCCGCGGCGCTGCCTGGCTCAACAGGGTCCGCCTGGCGGCGGCTTGAGGCGGCGTCCCTTTGGAATTGATGATCAGATGGGGCTTTGGCAATTCGTAGTTATCGAGTCCGCTGATGTCCAGGATCGGCAGTTGCTGATCGATCGTTGGCGCGGGGTCGGGCGCGTAGAAGGTCCGGTTTTCAGTAGGGTGCTGATAGGTGCGCATGGTGATGCGCAACATCCTTTCTATATCGGCAACCGACCCATCAACATCCAGGATCATCCTGTTCGGATGCCGCGCGGTGACCGTAAGGCCGTGCGCCCTGGCGTAGTCGATGACCGCCTGGTAGTCCTGCTCTGTCGGGCCGAATTGCTCGGTGAATTGCGCCGGCGTGAGATATTTCCTGTAATTGGGGCTGGCGGGATTGCCCAACTGCGAGAGCAACTGCGTGAGCGCCTGCTGATTGCGCAGAGGGAGACTGATTGCCAGGCGCAAGTGCCGCATGGAATCCAGGCGACCAAGGGGCTTCAAATGGGCGGCGGCGAGGCTGGCGGTATTCGGCAATTGGCGCATACTGGCGGCCGACGCCTGGCTGGCGATGAGAACGCTAAATAGTAGGGCAATCCAAAGACAACATCTTCTCTCAATCCCCCTCCCAGCCAGGAGACCCAAGAAATTCTGGGGAAAGCGGAACACCGGGAGGCCGATAGTTTATTTTGGGGCGAATTTCAAGAATATTCTGGGGAGGGTAAGCGAGACGGTAAAAGGTTTGGTGGGGTCCATCCAGTTTGCGGCGGGAATTCGAATCAGGGTTCAAACGCTGTGAAACGATTTTTTAGCATCATGATTGCCGGAGGGCTGCTGGCGGCGGGAGCCGGGCAGGCGAGGGCGGATCACACCCTGGCCCGGGAAGATGTCCAACCGGGGCAGGAGCCGCAGGTTTTCAACGTGGACAAGCATAATGAGCAAATGCGGGCGGCGGTGTACAGGGCGCGGCGGACGGTCGGGGTGTTCATCCGGGCGCTGGAGCATCCGGGGGCGGGGCAATATGATTTTGAAGTGAAGAAGCCATTCCGGCAGGGGGACGTTGTCGAGCACCTGTGGCTTGCGAATGTCAGGTTCAGGGGCAACCGGTTTGACGGGTACGTGGATAATGTGCCGCGGAAGATCAAGGGACTGAAGATGGGCGCGCATGTGTCTGTGGACCCGGACGAGATATCCGATTGGGCCTATGTTCAGAATGGGAAGCTGATCGGAGGTTACACCATCCGGGTACTTTATTCGGAGTTATCGCCGGCGGATAAGGCGGCATTTGCAAAGGAGGCGCGGTTCCGGATCGGAAGATGAATACCGCGAGGGAGAACTTATGAGTAAGTCAATCGGCGATAACCGCAAAGTCAACGGCGGACCGGCGCGTTTGCTGCTCACGGCAATTGCGGCGGTTGTTATGCTGACTTTTGCGGGCTGCGCGGCGGGGCCGGGTTATTATTATGGGCCTTACAGCGGACCGTACTATGGGGGCTATGGGCCATATGATCCTGTATTTATTGGGGGTGGTTACTACGGAGGGCATCATTTTTATGGGCACTCGTTTGGAGGCCACGGCGGTGGGTTCCATGGGGGTGGCGGTCATGGTGGGGGCGGGCGCAGGTAAAAGCGGCGGCGGAGCCGCGCGGGCCTTGGGATTTGCCCAATGCGGCATCTTTGGGCTTGCCCGCGGAGGGGGGTTCGCATAGTGCGTTGAGGCGCAGGTCACAAATCGAAAGGAACTTATGCTTCACATCATCTGGTCCATCATTGTCGGATTTTTCATTGGGCTCATCGCGCGGGCCATCCTGCCCGGGTCGCATGAGATGGGATTTTGGGCCACGAGCCTCATAGGCATTGTCGGCTCTGTGGTGGGAGGGTTTATCGGGCGGTTGATTTCGCCGCCGAAACCGGGCCAGGCGGTTCATCCCGCCGGGCTCATCCTTTCGGTGATCGGGGCGATGATCATCCTGTTCGCCTGGAGCAAGCTGGGCTGATTTTTTTTCGTTACAACTGCGCCGCGTTTTCGAATTTCCGCAGGATCGGGTTGTGACGGACCGGATGCATGAATTGCATCGCGATCTTGAAGAACGGGTTGAGCGCGCCGGAGAGATGGCGGGCGTAGAGGTCCTGGGGGGCGAGCGCGAGCTTGAGGTGGAGCTTCGGGTCATAATTGAGCGGGCCGGTGTGATACATGCGGAGGCCGTGCTGGATGGACCATTGGATGATGTCGCGCCAGGTGACGAAATACATGTGCAGGTCGAGCGCGACGGCGTAATCCATGCCGAGGTCCAGGTCGTAGATGACGCCGTCGTGGACCAGGCAGACATTGAACGCGATGATGCGGCCCTGCTGGCGCCAGATGAAGAACCGGGTCTTGTCCGGCATGTCGCGGCCCAGGCGCTCGAAGAATTCGCGGTTCAACACTTCGAATTGAAACTCGGAGCGCTCGAAGGTCTGCCAGTAGAGCGCGAATAATTCCGCCGAGAGATGCGTGGCATCGGCGACGACCTCCATGGTGATGGCCGGCGCGGCATCGAGTTTGCGGAACTTGCGGCGCAGGTTTTTGCGGAACACCTTGCCGACCTTGTTTTGCAGGTAATCCTCGAAACCGGCGTGATCGAGGTCGAGCGTCGCGGCGGGCATGCCCGGGACGCGGCGGTAATCGCGCTCGAAAACCGGCCCGAGCGTATCCCGGTATTCCATGGGGAAATCCTTGAGCACGATGATGGATGCGCCGGCCTCGCGTGCGACGCGGGGCAGGGCCTCGTGGAGTGCGGTCAGGGCCCAGGGCCGGGCGCTGCCGAGGTGGCCCTCGCCGGCGGCGCAGCCGACCATGAGGAGCTTCATGCGCAGAAAGCGGGGAAAGATGCGCCGGACCGCGGCCACCAGCCGGCGGACCTGGCGGGGCATGCCGGCGGAGCCATCCTGGTCGACCACCAGGGCCGGTTGCAGCACGGCCTCGCCGGTGCGGCCATTGCGCAGGATGAGGTAGCGGAAACCGAACTGGTCCATAAGGCAATCCTCGGCGAGGTGGTAAAAGCGCCCGTCCTTCGCCTGGTTGCCAAAGGAGGCCTCCCAGAGTTGCGGCTCAACGTCGCGGCACCAAAGGCAGACCTCGACCGTGCCGACCGAGGTCTGGATGGCACTGCGCTCCCGCGTGGTTGTGGCAAGCTGCAACATTGTTGCAGGATGGAAGCACAATCCTGCCTTGGGGTGCAAATACCCAAATTTCAGATCAGGGATTTCCCTGAGATGCCTTGGATACCGATTGTACCCGCCCAAATGTTCCTTGGCATTCGTTTCATCAAGCACTAACAACGAAAAATCATGGCATTCGAACTACCTCCACTTCCATACCCGACCAACGCGCTCGAACCGTACATCGATGCGAAAACGATGGAAATCCATCACGACAAGCATCATGCGGCGTACGTGAACAACCTCAACAACGCAATCAAGGGCCACGCCGACCTCGAGTCGCTGACGGCCATTGACCTCATCAAGGACCTGAGCGCCGTGCCGGAGAGCATTCGCACGGCAGTGCGCAATAACGCGGGCGGCCACGTCAATCACAGCCTCTTCTGGACGCAGATGACGCCCGGCGGGGCGAAGGCGCCAACCGGCAGGCTGGCGGAGGAGATCAGCCTGCAGTTTGGTTCGCTCGACGCGTTCAAGACGAAATTCGAGGAGGCGGGCGCGAAGCGTTTCGGCAGCGGGTGGGTGTGGCTGGTGCGGCGCAACAGCGGGCTGGACATCCTTTCGACGCCCAACCAGGACAACCCGCTCATGGCCGAGTACGACGCGAAGCCGATCTTCGGCAACGACGTGTGGGAGCACGCCTACTACCTGCACTACCAGAATCGCCGGCCCGATTACCTGAAGGCGTGGTGGAATGTCCTGAACTGGGACGAGGTCGAGAAGCAAAACGCATTGACCTGATTGGAGATTGCCCGAAAATCAGTCGAGCGAAGAGGCGGGCGCCGGCCCGCCTTTTCCGTCTTTTGCGCGTTGCGGCGATTGATGCCGCCGCGCGAGATGCGCTATCCAAGCACCAATGGCTTTCCTCAACGATAATTACCTGAAACTGCGGGCGGGCTATCTTTTTCCCGAGATCGCCCGGCGCGTGAACTCCTTTTGCGAGACGCACCCGGAGGCGGCCAGGCGGGTGATCCGATGCGGGATCGGCGACGTGACCGAGCCGCTGCCGGCGGCATGCATCGAGGCGCTGCACAAGGCGGTGGATGAAATGGGGCGGCGCGAGAGCTTTCGCGGGTATGGGCCGGAGCAAGGGTACGAGTTTCTGCGGCATGCGATTGCCGGCAGCGATTACCGTGCGCGGGGCATCCAGGTGGCCGACAACGAAGTCTTCGTCTCCGACGGCTCGAAATGCGATTGCGGGAACATTCTCGATATCTTCGGCCACGAGAACCAGATCGCGGTCATGGACCCGGTCTACCCGGTCTATGTCGATACGAACGTGATGGCGGGGCACACGGGGCCGGCAAATGAATTCGGGGCGTTCGAAGGGCTGATCTACCTGCCGTGCACTCCGGCGAACGGTTTCGTGCCGGAGATCCCGCGCGAGAAGGCGGACATCATCTACCTGTGCTACCCGAACAATCCGACGGGCGCCGTGGCGAAGCGCGAGCAACTGGCGGCCTGGGTGGAGTACGCGTGCAGGAACGAGTCGGTCATCCTGTATGACGCGGCTTACGAGGCGTACATATCGGACCCGGAGATCCCGCATTCGATTTATGAAATCCCCGGGGCGCGCGAGTGCGCCATCGAGTTCCGTTCGTTCTCGAAGAACGGCGGTTTCACCGGGTTGCGCTGCGCCTTTACGGTAGTGCCAAAGACGCTGACGGCGGTCGCGCGCAACGGCGAGCGGCGCGCGCTGCACCCGCTCTGGCAGCGGCGCATGAGCACGAAATTCAACGGGGTCAGCTACCCGGTGCAGCGTGCGGCGGAGGCGATATACAGCGAGGCGGGCAGGGCGCAGGTGGGCGAATTGATCGCGCATTACATGGGCAATGCGCGCATCCTGCGCGAGGCGTGCGCGTCGATCGGGCTGGATGTTTACGGCGGGACGAATGCGCCGTACATCTGGGTCGGCACGCCGGCGGGAGTCGGCAGTTGGGATATGTTCGATATGATGCTCGAGGACGCGAACATCGTGGTGACGCCGGGCGCGGGGTTCGGATCGGCCGGCGAAGGATTTTTTCGCATATCGGCGTTCAACAGCCGGGCGAATGCGGAGGAGGCGGCGAAGAGGATAGTGGCAATGAGTTTCTCAGCCGGAGGCTGAGAAGAATTCGAAATTAACTCGCCTTTCCGGCTCGCCCTTCGGGTCCGCCTTCGGCGGATTGTCTCGCTCCGCTCGGCTCGAAATTCGAAGTGATTGCGGCTGACGCCGGCTCGATGAAATCGCGCTCTACGGAGTTCCGACAAGGGTTCTCAACCAGGCGGTGAAGCGCAACCAGGAGCGTTTTCCTGGGGCTTTCCTTTTCCAACTGACTCGATCCGAATGGATTACCATCTTGAAGTCACAAATTGTGACCTCAAGTTTCCACGGTGGCCGCCGCATCCCGCCCTATGCCTTCACCGAACACGGCGCGCTCATGGCCGCCAATGTGCTCAACAGTCCGCAAGCCATTCAGATGAGCGTGGCGCTCATCGCCGCATTCATTCGCCTACACGAAGCGCTTGCCGCCAATCACGCCATGGCCAAGCGGCTGGCCGAGATCGAAAACACCGTGCTCACCCATGACGCCGCACTGCGCGATCTATACCAAAAGATTCGCCCACTATTGCTCCCGCCGCCGGACCCGCCACGGCGCAAAATCGGTTTTAAAACGGACAACTGACTTTTTCTTTGAGCGGCTCTTCCTGGCCGGTCGAGATTTTCGGCATCAAAAAATGCTCCAGCGATGTTGCCCGGTAACATTTCGGGGATTCGCTGGAGCACCATCAACATCGGCCCAGAAGACGGGGTGTCAACGGATACCAGGCCGCTGGAGCTTGAGAATAGCGTCCCCAATTGGAGACGGATGCACCGTAAGTTTGGTCGTGACATTCTCATCGAGAAGTGTTCACATGCACACTCACCATGACCCCGCATTCACGAGGAATTCCAGCAGGTACCTGCCGCCTGGATTGTCCGCCCAGGTTTGAGGACGGTGCGGCATTCACGGTGATGAGGAATGGCCCTCCTACTGATCGCATGGTGAGCGACTCCAAGGGGATGGAGGCCCTCATTCGAGATTCTGAAATTCTGCTCGATGAGAAATGGGTGTTCTGCTGGGCACCTCTGCCATCTGAATATCCCGTGGATTTGGTGGCGATGCAGAATGACATCAAATCTGGAGGGCTTGCGAGTCATGACTAAATGTCGCATTGGGCAGCGCTTGCTGAGTTACCTACGTTCAGGATTTTTCCGAAAGCCGATTTCGGAAGAGGATCCGACTAATGCTCGCTTCAGGGAAGACATCCAGTATATAAATCTAATCACCCAGGAAGTATTGCGGGTATCAGATCGTGGGAGAGCGGTCTTGATAGGTGCAGAACTCGACCGTTACTTGAAGCTGTTGCTTCAAGAGTATTTCTTACCCCAATTATCCAAATCTGACAAGCTTCTTGAAGGAAGTGGGCCATTGTCTGCCTTCAGCGCACGGATAGAGGTTCTCTATCGTCTTGGCTTGCTCCATCCCGACTGGCACCACGACTTAGGGATCATTAGCCGGATTCGAAATAAGTTTGCTCACGGCGAGGTGGGGATGACTCTCAACGAGCAGTCTGTCTCTGCCCTTTGTTTCAATCTTATTGCCGGTGAACGATGGATCCAGAACAATCGCAAATTGGATCCCACTTACCCTGACACCCCGCAAAATCGCTTCGTTTCGAGTTACGTGACTCTTCTTGGTCATCTCTGCATAGTCCGCAAAGGGTTGAAATGCGCTCCCGCAGTATGGAAAAGTTATAAAGAGGAATCGGTGATATTGCCCGTATTTCCTCTTACGCCTAAATAGTGACCATATATTACTTGCCCATATTTTCCTACGCAGATGCCAACGTCAATTCCCATCAAAGAATTTCAGGACGAAATGAATCGTTTGAACCAGGTGTTTCACGAGATTTTCAAAGAAGGCGATAGGGCGGCGGCGGTACTCATGGGCGCAGAGCTTGATCGCCTTGCATCAGCGTTGCTTGAGAATCATCTTCTATCAAAGGTCAAAAACGTTAGTTCCTCGTTTTTGGAACTTAACGGTCCGCTCGAGGCATTTGCTGCCCGAATTGAACTCGCTTATCGGATCGGCTTGATCCCGCCAGTGATGCACCATGACCTGCAACTGGTACGCAAGATACGAAATGAGTTTGCGCACGGCACGGTGGGACTCGATTTTACTTACCCTCCCGTACAGAAGTTAGCCTCAGAGCTCATCATGGGTCGGCAAGCGATTGAAGAAATGTTTTCGAGAACTGCCGGGGCTGAGGCGAAACCCATACCACCACCCAAGCCCCTCGATCTTTTTCGACTCACATCGTCAATATTATTAGGTCGACTCTGCATTATGCGGTACCAGGCTTCAAAATTGAAACCAGTTTGGCCGTCATTCTTTGCACCCGTCCACCTTTTGGATTATGAAATTTAGGAGTTTGGCTTTTCGTTCTCGATGTCATTCATTTTTGGTCTCCGAATTCACGTCTCAAAGTCGCTAATACCTCCCCATATGTTTCCTTGATGTTTCCACTAGCGAAGCGAATTCGCTGGATACCATTCATGTTCGAAAAGTCCTCCGCACCCTCTTCCAATAATACAATAGCACGACTAAATCCAAGACGCCCCTGAAACAAGCCGGTTTCGTGGATAATATTTTGCCGTGCTCTCATTTTGCCATCACCGGTCTCGTCCTCCGCAGTTAGGATCAAACATGCAAAAGATGACTTTCGAAGCATCTCTTCTAAAATATCTCGAATTGTGTGTCCTGCTCGTGCACCAACCTCGTAGGCTATAACCTGATAGCCGTGCTTTTCCGTAAGATGATCCTTTAGGTCTCTCCACAATAGACTGTGCCCGTGACCAATAAAGATAATGGGCGGTATCTTCGCCTCCACCGGAATCGGCGGTTTGGGGAGCTTGCACGTATCCGCGGCACGTTGGAACACTGAAAGAGTCGCATTTATAGGCGCATGCGCCTCTGCTTCAATGGCGATCTCGGTATCTCCAGACGTAAGGGTGATATTTAGGTGTCGATTGTCGTTATAAATAGCGACATACATTCGTCCGGTCCTTTTTGCAAAATCACCAAAAAACTCCTCGATTGTGTTATAAGTCCATGTGTTTGCTCCTATGTTCAGGGATAGAAGATGATTCAAGCCGGTTTCGAGATTCCTCGTCTCAAAAAGCGTCTCCATCGCTTCCCGAATGATATGCTGCGGAAAAAATGTGCTTTCGAAAGAAGTTGCCAGTTTCATGGAGTTGGTAGAATCGCACACTCCTGCTACGGGTTGAGAGGGCGAAGAGCAAGACGTTTTTCGATTCTGCCATGCTTGGGGAATTCCGCCGCTCGGAGATTCTAGAACAGGCATAATCCGCATGTCCATTGGCTGTGGAGTATTCCTGGACCGCATGCTTGGTCAATTTCGTTGTATCCAATAACTGTGCCCATGGCGTGATGATCCAAGGCGGGAAGCCACCTCGGCTTCTTGTCGATCCGCTCCTTTCTGGTTTTCCGCCTCGACTGAGGCATTGTGGCGGTTATAGCGGAAATTTGGGGGTTCAAGCAGGAACGGGAACAACGGAATTGCTTGAAATCAAACGCGCTCCATTCAAGATTCCCATCGACCGCGCAAAGACCCTCATCGTTAAAACATCATATGGCTACATTCGGCGATTTTGTTGAAGTCTCTGTAGGTTTTCTACTGCAAGAGATTTCTCGGATTATTACCCCTTCTCTTCCTGTACGACGTGAAGCCGTTCGAGCCAGAGGGGACTATGCCCCCAACGCGGATTTTCCGATAACAGGTCCCGAATTGCGCTCCTTTATAAACGAGTTTGTTGCAGATGATCCGTTTATTGGTGACAGCCTGCGCAGGCGTCCGTCGTCCTATGTTTTGCGATACCCAGAGGCCTACCTTGACCCATTTTTCAATAGTATGTATGCACGAGCGTCCCACGACAACTGGCTTGGAGCAGAAGGACGCCACTATATACGCATTCCTCTACAACGATCCGACATTCGGCTGGTAGAACAGGAGGTCATAGAGCCACCTCCTCTTGGCGCTGAAAACGAATTCCGCCAACGGATTGCATGTCCAAGTCTCAGCCTAATCTTCCGTTTGTTTAGAGACAAAATCGACCTTGATCGTCTTCACTGGCGCGAGTTGGAGAAAATTGTAGCAGAAGCATTAACAATCGAAGGTTGGCAGGTCGATCTGCAACCAGGTACGAAAGATGGAGGAGCAGACCTATTTGCATTAAAAGAAGACCCTCGTCTCGGTTGCATAAAATCGGTGTGGCAGGCAAAGAGTTACGGCAAAAATCATAAGGTAGGAGTTGGTATTATACGAGAGCTGGCCGAAGTCCGAAATGAAACCCATTCGACAAAGGGTGTCATCATAACCACATCCTATTTAACGCAGGGCGCGCTTGCAAAAATTGAAAAGGATCGCTTTGCTCTGGAAAAATACGAACGTCCTGACTTGGAGCAATGGCTCAGCAAGGTGCTCTGTGGCCAAGTCTTAGAACTTTAATTGGATGACCGCCTTCCCATCAACAACTCAAGAAATCCAACAGCTCCAGAGGTGCCTTGCTCTCGTTCATGAGCAGGCCGGAGACCAGGTTCGTCAGAAATTGAGGGACGCTCGTACGGCGGAACACGGATCGCTGGACATTATGTCGCATCGAGGGCGTGTCAGCTCCTTGTTCGGTGAAGGCGTGAGGTAAACATTTGGAATGCTGGGCGGGGCTTTAAGGTTGCATTTTGTGACCTTAGACGCCGGAGTTCGAATTTTTCCGCGCTCACATTTTTCGACCGAATTTTCGCTCGAGTTCGCCGTACGAAAGCTGGATCATCGTTGGGCGGCCGTGGGGGCAGCAGTAGGGGAGCTCGCAGCGCAGGAGATCCTGGATGAGGCGGACCAGCTCGGGCTGGCGCAGGACGTTCGTGAGCTTTTTGCGGTTGCGGCTACTGCCTGTGACTCCAGGGATTGAGCACCGGAACGCCCGTTGACTCGAAGTCGGCGATATTCCGGCTAACGATTGTCATGGCGTGCACGAGCGCGGTCGCGGCGATCAGCGCGTCGCGGTCGCCGTGACGATCGGGTACATGCAACCGAGCGCAACGCCGCGCTACAGCCGTATCGACTGGCAGAACTCGGTCCACAAACTCCGGCAAAACATGCTCGTTCATCCATGCGCGCAGCATTGCGCCTTGATTTGGGTCGCGGCTTTCCATTTGCAAGACGCCAATCTCCAGTTCGAGGATGGTGATAGCGGAGACATACAAAGCCGCCGCATCGACGCTGTCCGCCCATTTGGCGACCTGCGCGTCGGCCTTTCCAGAGCGCACCTTGCGCAATTCGGATACGACATTGGTATCAAGGACGTACATCAGGAGAGAGTGGCCGGGCGGCTATCGAGGGTGAGGCGAGGAGGATCAAATTCAATGTCGGCGATGCCGGGCATGGCCAGCGCATCGGCGATTTTGCAAGGCGCGCCAGCAAGCCGCTGGTACTCATCGATGCTGAGCAGCACGTGAGCGGGCTTGCCGCGGTCAGTGATGAATACCGGACCGCGTGCCGCAGCCTTCTTGGCCCGGCTCGTGTCCTGGTTGAATTCCCGGCTGGATAAGGTGGTGATCGTCATTTGGGGCGTTGCGGTTGTAGCAACATAGCTACAAATCGCCGGTCCGTCAAGGGTATTTCCCTTTCGACGCGAGGGCGGCTACGGCACTCAGCAGTAAATTCGGAATTCGAGAATCGAATTTTTTCCTCACACTTTCCGCCCGAACTTTCTCTCCAACTCCCCATACGAAAGTTGAATCATCGTCGGCCTGCCGTGGGGGCAGCAGTAGGGGAGCTCGCAGCGCAAGAGGTCCTGGATCAGGCGGACCAGCTCGGGTTCGCGCAGGACATCGTGGGCTTTGACGGCGTGGCGGCAGACCGTGGTGGCGATGACATCCTCGCCCAGGCGCATCCGGGAGGTGGCGGCGCTGGTCTGGCGCAGTTCGTCGATGATCTCGCGGAAGAGCGGGGCGGGGTCGCTGCCTTTCAGGAATTGCGGAAGGGCGTCGATTTTCCACGTGGCGGGACCAAAGGCCTCGATGCCGATGCCCATTTTTTGCAGCGTGTCGAGGTTCTGGGCGACCCAATCGCTGTCGCGGGGCGCGAGTTGCATGGTGACCGGCATGAGCAATCGCTGCGCGGGAACGCCCTGGGCCTCCATGCGGCGGCGCAGTTCCTCGAAGAGGATGCGCTCGTGGGCGGCGTGTTGATCGACCAGCACGAGGCCGTCGGCGTTTTCCATGAGGATGTAGAGCCGGCCCAGAACGCCGAGGATGCGGAACCCGGCGTCCTGTGGCGGAGGCGGCGCGGCGGGGGGATGCGGGCTGTGGGTGTCCGGTTGTGGTTGCGGCGGCAGGGCGGACCAATCGCGCCTAAGGGCGATCTGCTCCTGCATCGGGAGGAGAGGAGATTGACTCGCCTGTCCGGCTCGCCCTTCGGGTTCGCCTTCGGCGAATCGTCTCGCTCCGCTCGGCTGCTGATTGATTCGGCTTTCCGCCTCACCCTTCGGGTCCGCCTTTGGCGGATCGTCTCGCTCCGCTCGGCTGCTGATCTGAGATTGATGATTGGGAGGCGGTGATGATTCGGACGGCGGTTCGAACTGCTTGAGCGCGGTTTCAGCCGGCGCTCCGGGCCGGAAGGTGGCGCTCCATTGGGCGCGGCCGCCTTCGATGGCGTGCCGGATGCGCTCGACCAGCACGTCGCGCACTTCGTTCGGATCGCGGAAACGGACTTCGCGCTTGGAGGGGTGGACGTTTACATCGACGGCGGCGGGGTCCATGTCGATGAAGAGAAAAGTGACCGGGTATTGGCCCTTCATGAGCGCGGTGTGATAGCCCTCGCGCAAGGCGAAATTGACGGTGGGATTTTCGACGGCGCGCCCGTTGATGAAGATGAGCTGCTGGGCGCGCGACGAGCGGCTGACGCCCGGCTTGCCGATGAACCCGCGCAGGCGGATGCCACCGATTTCCTCGTCGGGCACCTCGAGCAGCTCCGCGGCCAGGGCCGGGCCGCGCAGGTCGCGGATGCGCTCGAGGAGGTTTGCCGCGGGCGGGAGCTGGTGGACCAGGCGCTCGTCGTTGATGAGGACAAAGCCGGTGTCGGGATGGCCGATGGCCTGCAAGTGAAGCTGATGCTCGACGTGGCTCGATTCCGTGTTTTCGCTTCGGAGAAATTTCCGGCGCGCGGGCAGGTTGTAGAAAAGGGAGCGCACCTCGATTTGCGTGCCTGGCGCCTCGCCGCCGTCGCGGACGTACTCGATCTTCCCGGCGTTGACGGCCACCTCCGTGCCGGCCAGCGCGCCATGCTCGCGGGTCGCGAGGCGGAAGTGCGAGACGCTGGCGATGCTCGGGAGCGCTTCGCCGCGAAAACCGAGCGTCGAGATGGCGGCGAGATCCTTGCCCGTGCGGATCTTGCTGGTTGCGTGCCGCTCGAGGCAGAGCAACGCGTCGTCGCGGTCCATGCCGATGCCATCGTCCACCACGCAAATCATGGAACTGCCGCCGCGGCGGATCATCACCTCGATTTTGCGGGCGCGGGCATCCAGGGAGTTCTCGACCAGCTCCTTGACCACGGATGCCGGGCGCTCGACGACCTCGCCGGCGGCGACCTGGCTGGCGACATCCTCGGGCAGAAGCGCGATGCGGCTCAAGCGCCCCTCCCGTCAAATTGCGTAGGGGGGAGGGCCGGTGGCGGGGTCCGGCGTCGTTTGACTTCGATCATCCCTTCCGATAGCGTAAAAGTCCGATGATCAACATTACGGAGAGCGCCGTCAAACAGCTTCAATCCATCCTGGCCGAGGAGCCTGGAAACGCCGGGAGAGGCTTGCGCATCATGGTCGAGCACGGGGGATGCGCGGGCTTGCAGTACGGCATGATGCTGGACGAGCGCAAGGAGGGCGATGCGGCGGTCGAACGCGACGGCGTCCGGGTGTTCATCGACACCGAGAGCGCGAAGTACCTGGAGGGCTCGACCATCGATTTTGCCGACGGGCTGAGCGGGGCCGGTTTTCGCATCCAGAATCCGAACGCGGTGCGGAGTTGCGGCTGTGGCACCTCGTTTGAGGCGGCCGAGGCGGATGCCCAGGCGAATCCCTAGGCCGCGCGCCCCGGACCGAGGGACCGATGAGCGATTATTACAGCGACTACGATTCTCTTTCCGGCCCGCCCAAAAAGGACCATCTGTTCCTGTGGACGGTATTCATCCTGTTGCTGATCGGGTTCGCCATGGCCTGCTGGCTGGGGAGCTTTTACATTTTCGGGCATCCCGAGGATGCGCGCGCGTACAAGATCCTGCAGAAGCTTCACAAGCTGGACCCGCCGAAGCGCTTCGAGCTGACGGCGGCGCCGCCGGGAGAATTCCTGACGGCGCAGAAGCTGTTCGAGCGCTATAACAGCTATCCGCCGCTCAAGCTCAAGGCCGAGAATGACGAGCTGCTGCGGATGTACATCAACAATTACCAGAACACCAACAAGCTGGTGCCGTACATCATCGGGCGGTTCACGATCCTGGATGTGCACGCGCTGGCGCCGACGGATTTCTTCGGCTCCGGGGTTGTGGCGGTGGCGGCGTCGGCGGATTTCCCGCAGGTGGTGCTCGAGCATGTGTATACCTCGGATGCGAAGGATGTGCCGGCGCTCGAGACGATGCTCAAGACGGGCCTGGATGTGAAGCTGGCGAAGACGCTGGACCTGGCCGCGGTCATCCACATCGAGCGGCTGGATAATGGCAGCATGCAATTTACCGCGGTGCCGCTGCTGTACGGAAGCTATGCGTTGCGGGACGGCGAGGGGACGTTCTCGCTGGCGCCGCCGCCGGGCATCAATCTGGTGGCCGGGCTGCCGATCGTGCGCGGGGCGTCGATGCAGCAGGCATTGCAGACCTACGCGCAATTTCAGCAGGAGCATACGCCGGTCACATCGGCGCTGGACCAACCGATGGCGTCGCCGAGCGCCACCCCTGCGGAGACAACGGAACTGGTGCGGGTAAATGCGATGCCGGCGCCGGAGATTTCCCTGCCGATGCACGCGCCGAAGGGCAAGGGACACGCCTCGCCAAGTGCGCCGGTGGCCGTCGCCATGGTCTCGCCGCCGCCTTACCATCCGCGGGCGACTCCCACGCCGGCCGAACTGGCGATGCAGGAAGAGTACGGCACGCCGCCTCCGGGGCCGGTCGAAGCCCGGGCAGTCCCGGCGGATTCGCCGCAGGTGCAATCGGCCAATGGCGTGCCGCTCACGCCGTTCCTGCAATCGGAGCCGGCGCCGGTCCTGGCGAACAACGGGGCGAGCTGGCGCACGTATGCACCCGGCCAGATGCCGCGGGGGCGGGTGATCGATCCCGCGGACGCGGCGCCGCTGGCCGATAGCGGCATCGGTGGCGAGCGGCTTTACCTGCGGGGCAGTTTCGTTGTCACCGCCTCGGAGGAAAATCGGGCCGTATTGCGTCCGCAGGAGGGGGCGCTGACTTCGCTCATCAGGCCGGGCGCGGGCGCGACCCGGGTGATCGTCGAGTATCCTGCCGGGATGCAGCCGCCGGGCGAAGGGACGACGGTGGACCGGGATGAGACGAGGCCGTTTATGATTACCGATGTGAGGCGCGGGGCGGACGGGCAGATCAATCTTTATGTGAGGGAGATTACGACGCCGTGAGCTCATTTCGGAATTCGCCGCGCCCGCAACGCCTGAGCGTAGCGATGCGGGCAGGGGATTTCGGATTTCGGAATTTGAAGAATCTGCGGCCATCTGCGTTAATCTGTGGATTATATAAAAGCAGGGGAGGGGATGAGGTCCGCAGATTTACACAGATTGACGCAGATTTTTTCGCGAATTTTCCACTCCCATGTGTTGCCGCGCTGGTCTAACTAATCGCTAATAAATCGCTAATCGCCCATGGCCGTACCCACAACCGAGCTGTCCGTCAGCATCCTGATCCCCGCGTTCGACGAGGAGGGGGCCATTGCGGAGACAGTCGAGACCATCCGGAAACAGGCGGTTTATTTCAAGGAACTGGAGATCGTGGTCATCAATGACGGGTCGAGCGACCGGACGGGGGAGATCGCCCGCGCGCTGCCGGTGACCCTCATCGAGCATCCGGTCAACAGCGGCTACGGCGCGGCGCTCAAGAGCGGGCTGCGCCAGGCGCGGTTCGAATACATCCTCATTGCCGATGCCGACGGCACTTATCCGCTCGGGGATATTCCAAAATTGATGGCCGACGCGCCGAACTACGACATGGTGGTGGGGGCGCGCACGGGCGAGGTGGTCGAGGTGCCGCTGGTGCGCCGGCCGGCGAAATGGATCATCACCCGGCTGGCGGAGTACCTGAGCCAGCAGTCGATCCCGGACCTCAATTCGGGGCTGCGCGTCTTCCGCAAGGATGTTGCGCTGCGGTTCCTGACTCTTTACCCGGACGGCTTTTCGTTCACCACGACGATCACGCTGGCGATGCTGACGAATCATTACCGCGTGAAATTCATCCCGATCAATTACCACAAGCGGGTCGGAAAATCGTCGATCCATCCGGTGCGCGATTTCACCAATTTCACCATCCTCATCATTCGCATCTGCGCGTACTTCAAGCCGCTGAACGTGTTCGTGCCGCCGGCGCTGCTCTTGATCGGGGTGGGGGTCCTCAAGGGGTTCAAGGACTATGTCACCCAGACGCCTCATCACATCGGGCTGCTTGCGGGGGCGCTGGCGCTGACCGGCGTCCAGATGCTGTTCATCGGGCTGCTGGCGGATTTGATCGACCAGCGCATGAAGCTTTGAGCGCGTCCGTTGTCGAGCCAAGCCGCCGGCTGCCGATGCTGGCGCTGGGGGCGGTGGTGCTGTTCGCGGCCACGCTATGGCTGGATACGCGGGGCAACGGGTTTCCGTTTTTCTATCATCCCGACGAGCCGGACAAGGTGGACCAGCTCATCACGGGGAAATGGAATTTTCATCATCCGCTGCTGATGCTGGGCACGGCGGAGCTGGCGAAGAAGGCGCTCGGCGTGCCGGACCGGGAGCAAAGGCTGGTGGTGCTTGGGCGCTGGTGTTCGGCCTGCTTCGCGGCGATTGGGGTGGTGGCGCTGGCGCTGCTGGCGTGGCGCGAGCGGGGTCCGTGCGGCTTTTGGATCGTGGGGCTGCTGCTGCTGACGCAGCACCAGGTTTTTGAGCTGGCGCATTATTTCAAGGAGGATACGGCGCTCTTCTTCGCGATGGCACTGGCGTTCCTGGCGCTGCACATCCATCACCGGAAGCCGCGCGCCGGCTCGGCGCTGTTTGCGGGGGCGATGTGTGGGCTTTGCGTCGCCGCGAAATACCTGGGCGGGGTCATGCTGATACCGGCCGCGGTCATTTTCATTGCCGCGCAGCGCGGGAAGCGTGCGGGGGCGATGCAGTGGGTTTGGTTCGCCTTGGGACTTATCGCAGTGGCGGCGGCGGTGAATTTTCCTGTTTTCACGCGGCTGGATGTCTTTACGCATTCCTTCGGGCGGGAGACGACGCTGGTCGCGCACGGCGAGCCCGGGTACACCGGCGGCCAGGTGCCGTTTTTCGAGTACCTGCACATTTTTGTGTTCAATACGACGCCGGTGGTGTGGGTGTTGGTGATCGCAGAGTTCTGGGCGATGCGGAAACGGCGGGATGCGGACGCGTTCGATTGGACGATGGCGGTGTTTCCGTTTGCGTTCATGCTGCTGCTCTGCTGCTCGACCAAAACGAACGACCGCTATTTTCTGCCCGCGACGGCGGGTTTCTTTTACCTCGCGGGGTTGGGCGCGATCGATTTGCCGCAATTGCTTCCGGGCAAATGGTCGCGGGTGCTGAGGCCGGCGGTGCTGGCGGGGCTGGCGCTGATCGCCAACGGCATTTATCTCGCGTTTTATATCCAGGCTTTCGGGTCCGACGACCGGAGCGAGATGCTGGCGTGGATTCGTGCCAACGTGCCGGCCGGGGCGGTCATCGCGGGAGAGGATCGCGCCGATCTTCCCGTGCCGCGCCGCGAGGAAAGGCTGGCCGTCCAGCCGCTGCTCGATCAGCGGGTCATCGAGACAAAGCTTGCCGCGGACCTGGGCCCGACGCCCGAGGCGCTGGCCAAACAGGGCATCAATTACCTGGTGATTTCAGAGAGCGATTACGGCGTGTTTTTCCGCAAGGCCGCGACGGGCCATCTCTCGCCGGAATATCAGAGGAAGCGGGATTTTTACGAGGCGCTGTTCCGCGAGTATCAACCGCTATGGGAGCGGGCGCGCGGGACGGGGATTTATTTGCATCCGGGGTTGCGGATTTATAGGTTGAGCGCCGGATGAGGGTGAAGAATTTCGGATTGCGGATCTCGGATTGCGGATTTTTTAAGTTTGGCCGCCGGAGGCGGCATTAATTCAATCAGCAATTTCCGCCTATCCTCCCGGAGTGGGCGAGGCCAGGGCGCCGGGATCAACTTTTTCGAGGTCGCTGACGGGGTGTTTCTCACAGCCGGCTGCGAGGAGAAGAATGGGGATCAAAACGAATACCGCCCAGATTTTCATGAGAGCGGAGAGGCTAATGGGGCGCGCGGGGATTGCAATCCCTCATTCGCCGCGGTAGGAGCAGCGGGCTGTCGGGGTTTCGTGAACCACGATCTCGCAGAGGCCGGGGCAATGGGGTTGGAGGCGGCGCCAAAGCCATGCGGCCATGTTTTCGATGGTGGGATTCTCGAGGCCTTCGATCTCGTTGAGATACGAGTGGTCGAGCATGGCCAGGAGCGGGTCCATTGCGTGAGAGATAGCGGCGTGGTCGTAGAGCCAGCCGAGGTCGGGATCGACTTCGCCTTCGACACTCACTTCCACCTTGAAGCTGTGCCCGTGCATCCGGCGGCATTTATGGCCCTCGGGGACCTTGGGCAGGGTTTGGGCGGCTTCGAAGGTGAAATCTTTGGTCAAACGGGCGCGCATGACGGAGGAGGTTTAGACGCCTTTGGCCTTGGGATCCCAGATGAATTTGTGCAATTGCAACTGGAAACGGGCCTCGACTTTGTCCGCGAGCATCCATTCCACGATCTGCACCGGCTCGATGGCGCCGAACACCGGCGAGAAAAGGACCGCGCCGCAACGCCGCGCGAGGCCGTGCTCGAGCATTTGGGCGCGGGCCCATTCGTAGTCCTCGCGCGAGCCGATGACGAATTTCACCTCGTCGCGCCGGGTCAGGTGCGCGATGTTCGAGAAGAGATTGCGCGCGGACTCGCCGGAGGAGGGAGTTTTCAGGTCCATGATGCGATGGACGCGCGGATCGATGGCGGAGATGTCGTGGGCGCCGCTGGTCTCGATGAGCACGGTCCTGCCCGCGTCGCAAAACATGCGCAAGAGGGGGAGCACGTTTTTCTGGAGGAGCGGTTCGCCGCCGGTGATTTCGACCAGGGGACTGTCGAGCGCGATGACCTCGTCGAAAACTTCGCCGAGGGTGCGTTTCACGCCATCGTAAAACGCGTAAGCGGTGTCGCAGTAGGTGCAGCGGAGGTCGCACGCGGTGAGCCGGACGAAGGCGCAGCGCAGGCCGGCCCAGGTGCTCTCGCCCTGGATCGAGAGATAAACTTCGTTGACCTTGAGCGTGAGAAGGCGGGGATCAGCGCCGACCACCGATGGGGGGGCGGCGACGGATCTCTCGAGGCTCATCGTTTCCACCTGTCAGGGGGCGATCTCATAGAGCTCCCCGCGCTCGCGGTCGCAGAGGTAAAGCTCGCCGGTGTGGTCTACGCCAAAGGTGGCGATGTTGAGCGGCGTTTGGAGGATATGCTGGTCGAAGGTGATTTTCTTGCCATCCCAGCCGAGCGCGGCGATCCAGCCGAGGTTGTAATCAGCGTAGACGTAAAGGCCCTGCAAGGCGGGGATCGCCTTGCCGTGGTAGACGTAGCCGCCGATGATGCATTTGCCTTCGTCGTGGCTGTAATCCTTGATCGGCTCAGTGAGGGGCTCGGGAGCGGTCGAGGCGCGGTCGGGCCGGTAGTCGTGCATGCCCTCGCGGATGCTCCAGCCGTAGTCCTTGCCCTTCTCGATGATGTCGATCTCCTCCCACAAATCCTGGCCCACGTCGCCGCACCAGAGCTTGCCGGTCGCGCTGTCAAAGGAGAAGCGCCACGGGTTGCGCATTCCCAGGGTCCAGATTTCCGGCTTCGCGCCCGCCCTGCCGACGAAGGGATTGTCCGCGGGCGCCTTGCCGTCGGTGTTGATGCGGAGGATTTTGCCGAGGTAAACGCCGAGGTTCTGGGCGTTGTTGAAGGGGTCGCCGCCCTTGCCGCCGTCGCCCACGCCGATGTAGAGCATGTTGTCCGGGCCGAACATCATGCAGCCGCCTTTGTGATTGGTGAACGGCTGGTCCCAGCGCAGGAACTCCTTTTCAGTCGAGGGATCGGTGTGGCTGTTGCTCGGGTCGGCGGTGAACTCCGAGATGCGGGTTTGGAGCTTGCCGAATTTCTGGGTGTCGTAATCGACGTAGAACCTATGGTTGTCCTTGAAATCGGGATCGAACGCCATGCCGAGCAGCCCGCATTCGTTGCCGGCGCGCGAGACCTCGTCGTGAATGTCGAGGAAAGGAATCTGGTCCACCTGGCCATTTTCGAAGATGACGATGCGGCCATCCTGGTCGATGATGAAGAGGCGGCCGGTGCCGTCATCGTAAACGGCCACGGGCAAATTGAGGTGATTGGCAATGGGGACCAAACGGATTTGGGGGACCTGATCCGCCGAAGCGATAAAAGGAACGAGACAAGCGAGTATGGGGATTAAGACACGCAACATAAAATGTTGTATATAACGAAGCAGCGGCGGGGCGCAACAGCCATTGAATTGCGCCGATCAGACTGAAAGCCGCGAGAGCGTGGAGCAAAGCGCGCTGATCTGTTCCGGGGTATGGATGGCGCTCAAGGTTACGCGCAACCGGGCCGCGCCCCGGGCGACCGTGGGGTAGCGGATGGCCGGGATGAGGAAGCCCTTTTCGCGCAGCCATTGCGAGGCTGCCAGCGCTCGATCCTCGTCGCCCAGAATCAGCGGCACAATGGCGCTCTGGACCGGGCCCGGCGGGCGCAACGCCTCGGGCGCCTCGCGCATGAAATCGCCGATGCGCTGCCAGAGCGCCTCCTGGCGCTGGCGGCCGGCTGGCCTTTGCAAAAAGGTGAGCGCGGCGCTGGCGGCTGCCGCCGCGGCGGGAAGGGGGGCGGTCGAGTAAATGAAGGAGCGGGCGCGATTGATGAGCAAGTCGATGAGCGGGCGGCTGCCGCAAATGTAGCCGCCGGAGGAGCCGAGCGCCTTGCCGAGGGTGCCCATCTGGATGTCCACCATCTGTGCGACGCCGCGCTTGTCCGCAAGGCCGCGCCCGAAATCGCCAATGACGCCGACGGCGTGCGCCTCGTCGAGCATGAGCAGCGCGCCGTAGCGGTTCTTGATGGCGACGATTTCCTCGATGGGGGCGCGGTCACCGTCCATCGAGAAGACCGACTCTGTCACCACGATGATGCGTCCGTTTGCCGCGCCGGTCTCGCGCGCCCAGCGCAGGTGGCTCTCGAGTTTGCCGAGGTGATTGTGCGGGTAGACGCGAATGGTGGCGCGACTGAGGCGCGCGGCGTCGATGAGCGAGGCATGGGCCAGTTTGTCGAGGATGATGACATCGTCCGGGCCGGCGAGCGCGCCCAGGGCGCCCAGCGCGGTCGCGTAACCGCTCGAGAAGGCGAGCGCGGCATCGGTGCGCTTGAACGACGCGAGGTCGCGTTCGAGTTGCGCGTGCGGCGGCAACGTGCCGCAGACGAGGCGCGATGCGCCGGCCCCGACGCCCCATTGGTCGATGGCGGCCTTGGCGGCCTCGCGAAGGATCGGGTCGGCGGCGAGGCCGAGGTAATCGTTCGAGGAAAAATTGACGAGCGTGTTGCCGCCGGAGGCGGTCTGGGGCTGCTGAGGCGTATCAATCTGGCGCAACGAGCGCAGCAGCGAGCGGGAGCGAATCTCCGCCAACTGGCTCTCGAATGTGCGCATGGCAGCCCCTCAATTTGCCACGTCCAGGCGCGCGCCCTGGCCGCCGGCAATGCCCCACTCGAGCAAGGCGTAGGAGTCCCTCCAGACGTAGCCGTTGTCCCCCAGGACCACGGAGATGATCTCGCGGCTGCCGTTGCTCGCGCTCGAGATGAGGCAATGGCCCGCAGCGTCCGTGTAGCCGGTCTTCATGCCGTTGCAGAGCGGGTACTCGAGGAGGACGCGATTGGTGTTGTCAAACTTGCGCACGCGGCCATCGGCATATTGGAAGGAAACGTCCTTCTGGCAGACGATCGGGCGGATGATTGAATTGTGATACGCGGCAAAGGCCACTTTCGACATGTCGCGCGCGGTCGTGTACTGGTCGGGGATCGGTAGGCCGTTGGGATTGACGAAATGGGACTGGGTCATGCCGAGTTCGGCGGCTTTGCGGTTCATTTTATCGGCGAACGCCTCGACGCTGCCGGCGTTGTCGCGGGCCAGGCAGCGGGCGACGTCGTTCATGCTATGGACCAGCATCACGTTGAGCAAATCGTAGCGGCGATAGGTCTCGCCGGGCTGGATGTTCAGTTTTACCGGCTCGGCCCAGGTATCGCTGACATCGACGGTCACGGGCTGGTTGAGATTGCCCGATTCGGCGACGATGAGGGCGGTGAGAAGCTTCTGGGTGCTGGCGGCGGGCCGCTGTTCGTCGGCATTTTTCTCGTAGAGGACCTGGCCTGTATGCGCATCCAGGACGATGACCGACTCCGCGTGCGTGGCCGGCGGACGGTCGCCGTGGGAGGATTCGGAGTCGTCGGGCGACGGGGACGGCGAAGCGTGGTGATGGGTCGTCGCCGGGGCGGAGAGCGCGCCGGCCAGCAACAGGACGAGCATGAGCAGGAGCCGTTTTGTCATGTGTGCTTAGTTAAGAGGCAATGGGGGTCGGGTGCAAGTGGAAGGGGGTGGGGAATTGCGGATTTCGGAGTTCGCCGCGCCCGCAACGCCTGAGCGTAGCGATGCGGGCAGGGGATTTCGGATTGGCAGAACGCTGGCGCGCGGGCTGGGAGAGAGCCTTGATTCACCTTGATTCACCTTGATTCACCTTGATTGACCTTGATTGACCTTGATTGACCTTGATTGGGCTTGATTGACCTTGATTGGGGAGGGGGTTTGGAGTCGGGTGGGGGGAGTTCTTTGACGCCGTATTCCCGCTGCATTTGGAGGATGAAGTCGGCTGCTTTCTCTCCGTCGGGGCCGCCGCCGTATGCGGCTACGAGGACTGGACGCATGGAGGCCTGACGGAGCGGCTGCATGACTTCATCGTAGGCGTCGCTCACTGCCTGGGCCTGCTTTTCCTTTTCGCGCTGCTCGCATTCGATCTGCCAGCGGGCTTCCTCGATGCGGGTACGAGCGGCCCGAGAGTCGGCCCTGCGGAGCAAGTGGAGTTGGCGGAGGGCCTGGCGAAGACGGACCCAGCGTTCGGAGGGGTCGGTGGCATCTTCGAGGAGTTGGAGGGTGTGGGCGGCTAGTTCGGCGGCGAGAATGCCGGCGAGCATTTCGGGAATGGACTGGTCGGCGGGGCCTTGCGCAAGGTCTTGTGAGCGCTCGACGAGGGATGTGAGGCGGTCGGCGACTTCGCGGTGGCGTTGCCATTCGCGAAAGCCGCCCTGCTTCCAGTCGGACAGGTTTTGCGCGTTGATGGGCCGGCCATCAAATTCGCGCGAGAGCAGTTCCGCGACTTCCTTGAGGCCATTGAGCCATGGGAGGATGGTGTTTGCCTGCTCGGCGTCGTCGAGGCGCCGATTGATGTCTTCGCGGATATTCCGCGGAAGCCTGGCGATTTTTCCGTTTCTGGTCATGAAACGAGCCTTGCAGGAAAAATGTCGCGTCAGTTAGTGATTTTTTTTGGGGGGGGCGGGGTGGGAGGAGTGCGGAGGTGCGGGCGGAGGGTAGTGTATCAGTTTGAGTAACGGTCGATCAGATCCACGATTTCGGAAATTTCCCAAACATGATCGGTTAGCCCGGCTTCCATCGCAGGGGTGACGCGAAGGCTCTTGTGAATCCGGCAAAAGTTGTAGTGCATGAAATGAAGGGCAACGGAATGCGCGTGGTTCTCAGCCTTTTTTGAAAAGCCATTCGTGAGGCGAGTGAACCGGCGCATTCCCATCCGCATCGTGAGGTTCTGGCGTTCCACGAAGCTGGTTGAAATATGCTTGTAGTCCGGCTTCCCGTTGATGGCTGCTTTCTTGGCTCCCATGCAAACGGCGGGGCTGTAGCGAACTTCGCCGCCCTCCGGTGTGTTCCCGTAGATTTTCACGAGCATCGCGTAGTCAATCTCGCATCCAAACGCATCTTCCACGGCGTTCAGATAAGCCTTGTGACCGTCTGTAGTCAGTTGCACGCGGCTGGCAAGGCGGGAGGCCAGATCATGCATGAAATGATAGGCACACCCTGCGTCCCGGCCACCGATGAACCAGCAGGGAATCAGCTTTGTATCCGCGTCGATTGCTGCCCAGGTCCAAACGTCCCCGGCTCCCTTGGCCTTCATCTCAGCCGTGCAATTCTTCTCCTTCGCGTAGCAGAACGCCCAAATCTCATCGCATTGAAGTCGACGGCATTTCAGGTTGCGAAGAATATCATCCTGATACCGAGAGCATGCGTTCCCGGCGTCGATCAGGAGCTTGACCACAGTATTGATGGATACGCCATTCAAACGCGCCGTCGCCCGCATGGAGTTGCCCTCGCAAAGACAGTGGAGGATTTGGGACCGCTTATCGGTCGCCAGCTTGTTCATAATGATTTTTATACCAGAGCGGTCTTGTACTGTCAACGCCAATATTGAAATATTTCGGTTATTTATTGACGTTTGGTTTAACATTTGCAACCATTTTCGACGTTGCGCTTAATCCGATAAACCACTTAAAACCAATTCCATCATGGAAACCCAACTGCTCACCGAACTTATACGGCACTTGCCACAAGCCTTCGTCAGAACCCTGATGCAAAAAATCGAGTGGGCTTACAGGGAGGCATATGGAGCAGTGGGAAATGATCCGCTTGTCGATCAACCTGAACGCGATTATCTCTATCCCCACTACCGTCGCAGCATTTTGGAAAAATCGATTCGCGACTTGGCGCAATCCCTAGGTTTAGATAGTCGCGTTTGCGAAAACGCCGCAGGGAATCATCAATTCACGGAAATCCTGGCCGGACGATTTGTCATCACCTGCTCCCACTCTACCGGTCCCGATTGGATGATGCTTCGCTCATCCCATTTCCGAAGACAGAACGCGGAATTGAACGCCTTGCTCGCGCAATTTCAGTTCGATAAGGGAGGGTTCGAAGTTTTCAATCCCAAAGATAATGGAGGGCTCCTTAATGCTGTGATTTACCACGCCACTGATCGCGAGGATTCATCGCAGGTCGGCTATCTTCGCTTGGGATTCCCATCGCCCGATTATTCCCGATGGGCGTCGAAGTTTGAGTTCGATGAGATTTTGGGTGCATACCCTCGCATCATCGAAACAAAGGAGGAGGATGAGAAGCTGATCATTAAATGGAAAATGAAGCGGCTTAAATCCAACTACGGACGGGAGGAATAAGCGTGGCAAAAGGCATCCCCTCATTTTCTGGAACTCGGTTGCGGCAAGCGCGGCAAGCCCGTGGGCTATCTGGCGTAAACCTCGCGGCGCTCATGAGCACGCCCGAATCTTCTATTTCCACTTCCACCATTTCCCAATATGAACACGGCGACACAAAGCCTCCTGCCGAAACGGTGGAGCGGCTCGCAAAGGCTCTAAACGTCCCCAAGCCTTTTTTCCTTCGCCCTCCCATCGAATATAAAACCGCGCGTTTTTTTTACCGCTCGATGAGTTCTGCTACGAAAATGGCACGCACGAGGGCAGAAAGTCGTTTTGAATGGCTGCGCGAGATCGCCTCCTACTTTGAGGAGTATTTTGATCTCCCGGAGGTCAATTTGCCGAAATTCGATCTGCCGACATCGTTTGATCTGATCACCGAGGATTTTATAGACAAATGTGCTTCCGAATGTCGGCGGTATTGGGGCCTTAAAGACGGGCCAATTCCGAACATGGTCCGGCTTCTCGAAAAGAATGGAGTCGTTGTTAGCAGATTCCGATTAGACGCTGAAAGCCTTGACGCATTCTCCGAGGCGGATTCGAACCATAGGCCGTTTGTTATTTTGAACGCTGACAAAGAATCCTGTGCGCGCTCTCGCTTTGATGCGGCCCATGAGCTGGCTCATATAATTTTTCATCAAGGCGTCGAGCAAAGACACCTTCTTTCGACGCAGGAGCACGCGAAGCTTGAAGCTCAGGCTCACCGTTTTGCGGTGGCATTTTTACTTCCAGAAAGCGATTTCTGCCGCGAGTTGGCGGCCCCTACGCTGGAAAGTTTTTGTGCCCTCAAAGAGCGGTGGCGGGTCTCAATCGCCGCGATGATTGTCCGTTGCAAACAACTGGGGATGTTGAAGCCAGAGCATTACGAGAGATTGTGGATGAACCTCGGGCGTCGTGGTTGGCGCAAATGCGAGCCGCTGGATGATCAATTACCAATCGAACAACCTAGATTGATTCGTCAATGCGTAGATATGATGGTGGATGCGCGGTTTAAGAGTCGTCAGCAAATCACGGAAGATCTCTGTTTATTTGCGGCTGATATTGAAGAACTTGGAGGATTGCCAGCCGGATTTTTGAACGATGGATTCGGGGACATTATTACCCTGGAATTCAAGAATCAAGAGCCGGCGAAGCCTCCTCAATCCGGTGGGAGCCCTGGAGATGTAATCCCGTTTAAGCTTGCGTAGATGATCTTTTCGACCATCGCGCGTTTGCCGCCTGTTTTGCCATCGACTTGCGTTCCTCTGGAGTGAGCTTTTCCGCTCTGGCCTTACCGCCCTTTAGGCCCCCAAGCCTTCCGAGCGCGACCGCCGCCGGATTCTTCCCTGCGTCCGGGTCTGGCCTCGGCTCCTCGCCGGTCAACCGCCGGACGATGGAATATGCCTTCTGATTGAGGTCTTGCTTTCTGCCTGAGCGGTTTGGCATATTTCACGGTCCCACATGCCGTGGAAAAATCCAACCAGAAAAAAATCCATGAATATCAGCATCAAGGAGTACAGACTCAAAGACACAAGCCTCGGGAACACCGGGATTCAATTCGACGTTTATACCACCAAGGACGAATACTTGGGCGACCTTCGGATTTCAAAGGGTGGCGTCGAGTGGTGCAAAGGGAAAGCGCAATCCGGCGTGAAATTCTCTTGGGAGAAATTCATCGCCCTGTTCAAAGAGGATTGATTTCAAACTGATACACTACCGGGCGGAGGGTTCTTTCATTTTCCCGTGTGGCCGTGGTTATTGCGGGCTGGCGCTTGCGTGGTATGAGCCAACCGGGTATTTAAACCTCTCTCTTTTTCGCAGAGGTGGGAATTTCACGCATGGGCTGATTTTGGATCGAAAGTTGCCCGTTGGCAAACCCCGCTGTCGAATCCACAGCCGCGTGTTTTCCCTGCCGGCCAACGAAAGCACGGGCGCGTGAAGCTCGATTGGAACGTGCTTGCATTTTCAGGGATAGAACGCCAAATATTCGCTCCATGAAGCGGCTGGTGGCACCGGCGAAGAATTTGAGCTTTCGGTGTATTTGACGTGAACGAGAAACAGCAACAGCCGAACCGCAGGACAATCCTGTTGCGGTGGAAGAAGAACCGAGGATTTTTGTGAAGGTAATACTTGTTCGTGCGTCCCACCCGAAGAAAGGCAAGCGTCCCGCGTATCCTCAGCAGGTCTTTCCGACTTATGAAAATGGAAAACTTGTGGGGATGCGGTTTACGAATGACGAACTGCTGACGGTTCGGAAGCATAGCGTCCCCTTCGGCGAGATTCGTGCGATAGCTCCCATCCCGGACGAAATGGCGCATGTTTATGCCGTGCAAGCTGCCGGCGCTTTAACATCGCAGCTCGGTTCGAGATTCGGTCTGGTTGGAGGAGTGATCGGTGCCGTAGCCGGGGCAATTGCGGAAACAAACGCGAAGAAGAAGTGCGTCAGTGGGTGTGCAGCCGTGTACGAGAACTCCGCTGGCATGCCGGTGCTTATCATTTTGACCGGAGAACCGGACGATATTCGCCAGGTGCAGGAATCAGTGCCGAAAGCTAGACGTGGGGACGTGTTACCGCCGCCATTTGACGCACTGCAAGTCGCCCATCCGATTGTAATACCGGCCTCGCACCTAGAGCATTCCAAACCGCCAGCGCCTCCGGTACCGCCGCCCAATCAACGATTTTTTCTCCATTTGACGGGGACGGTCAAAGGTCCGTCTTCCTTGGAACAGATCACCGCCCTGCTCGATACCGGAACTGCGAGTGGTGAAACGCAGTGTTGCAGGGAGGGTTCCCAGACATGGATGTGTGTCGCAGACTTCCTTGAAAAATAGTCGCTCATATGCCGGAGCGAGGGAGAAAGCAAAAGACGATTTCGGAGGAGCTTCTGCTGAGGAACTCGGCATGGGCGCAGGCTGCATGGCTTGCAATGATGGCTCGCCAGGAGGGCGAATCCGTCGAGGAAACTCCGCAAGAAAAGTTGATTGAATGGATGGGCAAATGGCGCGAAGATAATGCGGATGCCAGCGCAGCAGCAGAAAGATATCCCTTTCCAAACGGGTTCCTTGCGGGGGACGCGCTTCATGAATCGCGCATCGATAGCCAAAACCTCCGCCGAAGCCTTGCGGCATACGAAGAGCGTACAGGAGAAGAAGCCCGGGCGCTTGACGCCGGCGCATTCCGGGCGGCAGCGGGGCCGCTAGTCAGGGAATCGAAGCGAACGGAGCGAGTTTTTTCCGAGGAGCTCCTCGATTTGGTTGCGGCTCAAGGTGGAGAGCACAGCGTCATTTTTACGCCGGGGCGCGTCTTGAAAGTGACGGAACCCGATACCGCCGGCGGAGCCGTGACATTCGCAAGCGACGGAGAACCGGGCGTTTTTCACGCCACGCTACCCGACTACGTCCGCCAAATGGAGCAAAACGTGGCCCTGGCAGGGGACGACACCAGGATAGAGGGCGTAATGGTCGGCGCTGACGGTGAAATCCGGATCGTCGCCTCCCAAACCGCAGTGCATGGCACCGTTCCATCCTATGAGGAGATTGACAGGGAACTCCGCGACAATGGATTTCTGCCAGTGAAACAGGAATGGGTGCTTGGCCAGGAGGGACACGAAATGTGGTGGAACCCGGAGACGAATGTGGCGATTGCCGACGCCAAGCCAGCAAACCTGGTCAAAACGGACAGCGACGAAATCGTTCCCATTGACGTGAAGGCATTTCAGCCGGCAGGCAAGGCGCTGGAGTGGATGAAAGCACGTGCAATTTGAGCTAGATTTTTCCGATAAAGGCTGAGCGCGCTCGTCTCGATTACGACCCACTGATGCTATTGCATTTGTCCATTCTAAATAAGGCCGTGAAATCGTTCATGCATTCTTCGTCGCAGGGCCGGATACCCAAACTCAGCAAAGCGTCCTGAACGCGGGACGAATCTCTCGTATCGATTAACTGATGTTCATCGAATGGCCATGAAGCACGTCTCCTTATCCGATCACCGAATACGAAAATCAGGGGTCGCTTCCGATTTCCCTCTTCGCGCGGCGCATACTTGGCACGCGCCTTCTGTCGGCCCATAAAATAACCGGTTTCGAAAGAGATCGACCGGTTTCTCCAATCTTTGACATCCGTAATCAGAGCAACAAAATCCGTGCATGTGTCCAGGTGCCCCAAAACCTCGTCGAGTGACCTTTTGCCGCTGGGAATCGAGAAGGGATCGGAACTCAAGAAAACATTTGGCATATCCGTGCCGTCGGGCCGGTGTTTCCTCGCGAGTCTCTGAAACTCCCCAGCCAATTCCTTGCTCGTGGACACGCAATGTGCCACGAATATATCGCGAAACGGTGAGATCATGGTATCTCAATCCCTGCGCCTCCCTGCATGCGAAGTCAAGGCCCTGCGGTGTCTTCTGCTGAATACCTCCGCCTCGCAAAGACTTCGCCATTTTCCGCTGCGCTCCGTCCCGCTGGCCCACGACTCCACTGCACTCCAAACGTCGAAGACGTTGCAACCCTCCGCCGGGGAACCTGCCACGAAGATTGAAGCGCTACGCAGGCTACGACGCTTCAAACTTCCCAGGAGAGCCACCCCGGACAGCGGGCAGAAATCCCGCCCCGCTTCGCGCGTCAGGCTTCCTGCTGACTCACCGCGCACCTGATTCGAGTTCGGCTGCTCCGTTACCTGGCGAGACAGGTAGCGGGCTTAGGCTCGCAGCCTCAGCGAACCGGGGGAATCCATTCGAGCACCAACTGGTAAGAATCGGTGAATGTCAGTTGCTCGGGAGTGAGCTGCGCCTTTTCACACATGCCGGTGAGGTCCTCAGTGAATTGCCGGTATTTTGCCCACAGATGCGATCCACCGGGCATCCGGGCGTGATGGACCGCGTTGCGGAGCCAATCGCGCACGGTGCGAACCACGGCTTCCGGGCTGTTGCCATGAGATTTGATGTCCTGGCCGGCGATGTCGGAAATGAATTTTTGGAACCGATAGCGATCCCGATCCAGGATGAGGCATCGTTTCGATCTGTGCTGTCCGGGACCAAATCGTTTCGCGCCGAGAAAGACTCCGAGTTCCAGCGGCATATTGAAACGCGGCAGTTGATTCTCGGCATCGAGTTCCGTGCGGGAGACATCGTGGATTCCCAGCGGTGATGCGCCAATGAGCCGGTAGATTTTCTCGATACGCACCTGGCTTGCGTCGTCATGTTCCAGCGTGCTCCGGGGCACGAATCCGCAAAGGCTCACCGTAAAGACGATTGCCCGGAAGATGGGCACGTATTCCTCATCGAATGGACAGTTGGTGAATACACTGTCCCGGTACGGCTTGCTCGGGGACGTCATCCCCGGTCCGGCACAATCATGATTCTGCGATGGGCGTTCCTCTTGACCATCGCCGCGTGGGCGGCCGGATTCTTCTTGCGCAACTCTTTTACCTCCCTCAGCGCCTTCCGCATCTCCTCAATCGGTACGGTTTCACGCAGACCCTTTGGGCGGATGCTTCGACGGTAGGCTTTGGCTGGCATGGAGGCAATATAACGAAGGGGTACGGGTTTGTCACTCGTTTCGACGGCAGCGGCTCAAAACGGCACCTCAACCACGGGGAGGAATGCTTGATGGAGAATTGCGGATTTCGGATTGCGCCGCGCCCGCAACGCCTGAGCGTAGCGATGCGGGCAGGGGATTTCGGATTAACTCGCCTTTCCGGCTCGCGCCCGCGGCTGCGGGAGTCCGCCTTCGGCGGATTGTCTCGCTCCGCTCGGCTGCGGATTGGGAAAACGGCGAAGAGGGAAGGAGGACGGGCTGAGGCGTCACTGGGGTTGGGGTGCGGGGAAGTCGAGTTTGACGGGATCATCGGAAGGGTCTTGGGTTGGCGCGAATTGCAACTGAAAGCCGGTCGCGGTTTGCGTGTACGTGAATGGCTGGCCGGTCGTCGGGTCCGTGATCGATTCGTACTGCGCCTGGTCGCCCTGTTCGAGGGCAAGGCCGGCAGCGAGCATCGCGTTTGACGTGGCCACGGTTTGAGAAACGAAATGAAGCTGCTTGCCGCCATCTACGAAGTAGCCCGGCAGTGTCGACGGTGCGGACGCGGCCTGCGGGGCCCAAGTTTGCTCGAATTCGGAATCGGGCTGGGTGAGCGTGGCGAGCAGGACGTGGCTCGCATCCATGATCCATTGAACCTGGGCGTATTCCTGTTCCGGCGTTACCGAGTCGGAGACCGCATTTTGTTGGATGACCGACCCGGCTTGCGTTGCCGGGTTGGAATACTCATCGAGTTCGGGTTGAATGACGGAATCAAGAGAGTCCATCGCTTCCTGCAACATCCGCTGCGGCGCCTCGGGGTCGAGAATGTCATCGAGGTCCGCGGAGTTATCGCCGAGGGACGCCGGGTTTTGCGCCAGCAATGTAACGGCCTGGATATGATATTGGACCGCGGTCCCATACCATAGATAATTGTCGATGCCGTTGCGCGCCATGTCTTCGCCGGCCGCGAGGTCATTGATGGCGCCGTTCGGATCGCCGGCCTGGAACTGGTAGGCGGCGTCCCAGAGAGGGACGGCCAGTCCATCGACGGCTGGTATGGAATCGAAGCTGATCCAATCGTTCAGCGTGTTGGGCTCTGTTCCCCAATCCGTATAATCCGCCGTGCGCCCCTGGCGGATGAGGTCCATGATCGGCTGGATTTTTGCGTAAAGAGCCGCCGCCGCCTTGGGGTCCAGTTTGCCGGGTTTGTCGTTGAGCATATTCCGCTCGTCGTCCGTCAATTGGGCGTAAAGACCCGCGGCCCGCTTGTAAAAATCGGCGGCGTTGGTTCCCGGGCGCCTCTTGATTGGACCGAGCGAGGCGATGAATGCCCGCCGCGCCGCGTCCGCGGGGGATAGGGAGCCTGCCTGCTGCGCCGCCGCGGTTTGCGCCGCAGCGCTTTGTGCCGATGGAGCCAGGCGCCGCCCAAGCAATGGCCACAAGATAACCAGCGCCAACAGGATCGCGCCGAGCAGGAGCCAGAGATATCGGGATTGATTCGTCCCATTCGACAAGGTCACGGTCTGTGTTGCCCGTTGCATTTCCTCTCAATTCCCTCCATTTCCCCCCGGCCAGGGGAAGTCGAGCTTGATGGAGGCGGGAGCAAACCAAATCCTTGTTTGCGTCACGATGCCGGTAGGGGTCTGTATCTGTTTGGTGGTGGAATTGGCCTCAGTGTAATCGCGCGGCGAAGCTTGCAACTGAAAGCCGGTCGGAGTCTGCGTGTATGTGAATGGCTGGCCGGTCACCGGGTCCGGGATCGATTCATACCGGGCCTCGTCGCCTTGTTCGAGGGCAAGACCGGCGGCGAGCATCGCATTTGCCGTAGCCTCGGCTTGCGCGTAAAAATAAGTATCCTTGAGTTGTTGTGCCCACTCAACGTCCCCGAATTGCATGGTCGAAGGGGCCGATGCAATTACCGCCGCCCAGGTTTGTTCGAATTGCGCATCGGGTTGTCCGAGCGTGGAAGGCCGCAGTTGATCGCTTGCGTCCAGCAGCCATTGGATTTGCGCAGCTTCCTGCTGCGGGGTAACCGAGTCCGCCTGCACTTCCTGCTGGAACATCGAAGCACCCGGGGCCGCCGGATTGGCGTATCCATCGAGATAGGATTGCAGGATCGGATCCAAGGAAGCGGTCGCTTCCCGCAAATCCTGCCGCGGCGCGTCGAGAATATCCTGAAGGTCCGCGTAGGAGCTTGTGTCGCCAAGGGACAACGCGTTTTGCGCGAGCAATTCTACGGCCTGTATATGGAGGGTGTCGTCAATGCTGCCATCGCGCGCCATATCTTCCGTCGCCGCGATATCGCCGATGGCGCCATTCGCCTCGCCGGTTTGGAAGCGGTAGGCAGCCTCCCAAATGCCGACATCAGCGAGGTCGTAGATGGGAGGGTCCGGCGTGGCCCATTGGTCCAGTGTGGCCGGCGCCATGCCCCAGTCCGTGTAATCCGCGCTGCGCCCTTTGCGGATGAGGTCCATGATGGGTTGTATCTTTGCGTAAAGGGCGGCCGCGGCCTTCGGGTCCTGGTCCTTTGGCCTGCCTTTGAACATGTTGCGCTCGTTGTCGCTCAATTGCGCGTAAAGGCCGTGCGCCTGCTTGTAATAGTCGGCCGCATTGACGCCAGGATGGGTCTTGATGGGGCCGAGGGAGGCGATGAATGCCCGCCGCGCCGCGTCCGCGGGGGATAGGGAAGCGGCGTCCGCCGCCGGGCCTTGCGCCATGGAGCTGGCTTGTGCCGATGGAGCCAGCCGCCGCCCGAGCAATGGCCACAAGATAACCAGGGCCAGCAGAATCGCGCCGAGCAGGAGCCAGAGATAACGGGATTGATTCGTCCCATTCGGCAAGGTCATGGTTTGGGTCGGCTGTTCCATTTCCTTTCAATTGCCCCCGTTTGCCGCTGGGGTGGAAAATTCGAGCTTAACCTTGTTGGGCGGCGCGGTTTGCAACTGAAAACCGCTTGGGGTTTGCGTATATATGAACGGTTGCCCGGTCGCTGGGTCGGTGATTGATTCGTACTGCGACTGGTCGCCTTGCTCGAGGGCGAGGCCGGCGGCGAACATCGCGTTCGTGGTGTCCTCGATTTGCGCGGAGTAGTGAAGGAACTGGCCTGAGGTTACAAAAAAATTAATGGCGCTCGGGGAGGGAGCCGACGCGACTTCTTGCTTCCAGGCTTGTTCGAATTGCGCATCGGGCTGGCCGAGCGTTGAAAGCAGCATATTGCTGACGTTCGCAAGCCATTGGATTTGGACAGCCTCCTGTTGAGGAGTGAACGAGCCCGGCTCCGAATGCTGCAGGAATAAATCGTCGCCCGGCGGCTTCGGGTTGGTGGAACCGCCGGCATAGGATTGCAGGATGGATTCGAAAGAGGCCAGAGCCTGTTGCAGATCTTGCCGCGGAGCGCTGGGATCGAGGATGTATTGGAGGTCCGCGGATGAGCTGATGCCGCCAAGGGACGGCGCATTTTGCGCAAGTACTGATAGGGCCTGATCATGGATTTGGAATACGTTGACGTACCAAGTGTAGTCGTCGATGCCATTGCGCGCCATGGCCTCCGTGGCCGCCAGGTCGCCGATCGCGCCATTCGCGTCGCCCGTTTGGAATCGGTAGGCAGCCTCCCAATTACCGAGACTACCCAGATCGCCGATGGGAGGGGTAAGATCGGGGCCGGTCCATGTGTAGAGGGTGCCCGGCGCCATGCCCCAGTCCGAGTAGTCCCCGGTGCGCCCCTTGCGGATGAGGTCCATGATGGGCTGTATCTTTGCGTAAAGGGCTGCCGCGGCCTTGGGGTCCTGGTGCTTCGGCGAGCCGTTGAACATGTCGCGCTCGGCATCGGTCAATTGCCAGTAAAGGCCGGCTGCCTGTTTGTAAAAGTCGGCGGCGTTGATTCCCTTGTGCCTCTTCATCGGGCCGAGCGAGGCGATGAATGCCCGCCGGGCGGCGTCTGCCAGGGATACGGAGCCTGCCTGCTGTGCTGCTGCGCTTTGCCCCGCGGCGCCTTGTGCCAATGGAGCCAGCCGCCGTCCCAGCAATGGCCACAGGATGACCAGGGCCAGCAAGATCGCCCCGAATACGAGCCACAAATACCGGGACTGGCTCGTCCCGTTCGAGAAGCCCACGGTTTGAGGCGCCCGCGACATTCGTTTCCTATTATAAATGTAGCGCCACGTAAAGCCAGCCAATCCCGCAGCGCAGAGGTATATCCGCAGATGAACGCAGATTTCGCAGATTCCGGCGGAAACCTTGACCGCAAATAATCTGGGAAAATCCGCCCGCCCGCATCGCTACGCTCAGGCGTTGTGGGCGTGGCGTCAATCTGCGGATAAAAAAGAGACTCCCTAATGCGCGGGCGGGGCGGCGGCGCCGGGGATGGGGATATCGGGTGGCGGCGGGGGCGCGCTGCGCCACTTGATGAGCCAGGCGATGAGGATGCACCAGATCACGACGGCCACCGCGGCCACGATTTGCCGGCGGGTCACTCGGACAGGGTGTCGATCTTCTCGGCCACGTCGAAATCGGTCTCGGTGAGGCCGCCCTCGCTGTGGGTCGAGAGGACGAGGCGGACGCGGTTGAAGCGAATATCGATGTCCGGGTGGTGCTCCTCCTCCTCGGCGATCTCGGCGACCGAGTTCACAAAGTCGATGGCCTGGGTGAATTCGTCGAACTCGAAGGTCCGCTCGATCGATTTGTTCTTGAGCAGCTCCCATTCCGGGACGCGCTTCATCTCCTCCTTGATTTCGCTGGTTTCGAGTAGGTCTGCCATAGGTTTTGGGGTCACTGATGTAAATCGGAATGGTGGCCGATGCACTCAAAAAAGGCGGCGGGGAGATTTTCGGCCCCGGCGGCGCATGCGAGAGGGCGCACTGGTCGATTCCATATCGCCCTTGCGCGGGTGGGTGCGCGTGTGTAGAAGCTTTGCCTCCAGCCATCAACGATTTAAAGCCATGGGTAAAATCTACAACGACATTGTCGAAACCGTGGGCCGCACGCCCCTTGTGAAACTAAACCGCGTCACCGAGGGCTCGACGCCACGATCCTTCTGAAGTGCGAATTCTTCAACCCGCTCGGCAGCGTCAAGGACCGCATCGGCATGGCGATGATCGAGGCCGCCGAGAAGGAGGGCATCATCACCAAGGACACCGTCATCGTCGAGCCGACCAGCGGCAACACGGGCATCGCGCTGGCATTCGTCTGCGCGGCCCGGGGCTACAAGCTGATCCTGACCATGCCGGAGACGATGTCGCTGGAGCGCCGCACGCTGCTGGCCATGCTGGGCGCGAAACTGGTGCTCACGCCGGGCGCCGAAGGGATGAAGGGGGCGATCGCCAGGGCCGAGGAAATCGTCAAGAACACGCCGAAGCGCCTGGATGCCGCAGCAGTTCAACAATCCTGCCAATCCCGGCCATCCATCGCAAGACCACCGCCGAGGAAATTTGGGAGGACACCGACGGCGACGGTCGATATCCTCGTCTCGGCCGTCGGCACCGGCGGCACCATCACCGGCTGCGTCGAGGTCATCAAGCCGCGCAAGCCGTCGTTCCAGGCCATCGCGGTCGAGCCGAAGGAATCGCCGGTCATTTCCCAGACGCTGGCGGGCCAGCCGGTAAAGCCGGGCCGGCATAAAATCCAGGGCACCGGCGCGGGCTTCGTGCCGAACAATCTCCATCTCAAGAACGAAAAGGGCGAGGCGCAGATCACCGAGTGCATCCTGGTCACCGACGACGACGCGTTTGCCATGGCGCGGCGGCTGGCCAAGGAGGAGGGAATCCTCGCCGGCATCTCGACCGGCGCGAATGTCTGGGCGGCGCTCGAAGTGGCGAAGCGTCCCGAGAACAAGGGCAAGGTGATCGTCACCGTCGCATGCTCGACCGGCGAGCGGTATCTCTCGACGCCGCTGGCCGCAGAGGCGCGCGCCGAGGTGGGCGGCTAGAGCGTCCGCACGCGGCTTGAGTTTCGAACCAGTTTTCATTCACCATGAAAATCGCAATCGGTTCCGACCACGGCGGTTACCCGCTGAACGAGAAGATCATCGCCGATTTGGAGCAGTGGGGCCACACCGTCATCGACTTCGGCACGCATGACGGGACCAAGCCGGACGATTATCCCGATTACGCGCGCAGCGTGGGCGACGCGGTGCGCAATGGCGAAGCCGACAGGGGCATCGTCGTTTGCGGCTCGGGCGTGGGCGCGGCGGTGGCGGCGAACAAAATCCACGGCATCCGCGCCTGCATGTGCCACGACACTTACTCGGCACACCAGGGGGTCGAGCACGACAACATGAACGTGCTTTGTCTCGGGGCCCGGATTATCGGGGTCGAACTGGCGAGGGAATTGGTGAAGGCGTTCCTCGGTGCGAAATTTAGCGGCGAAGAGCGCCATCTGCGCCGGCTGGCAAAGGTGGATGAGATTGAGGAGAGAGGAAATTGATAATTGCTAATCTGAAATTGATAATTGGGAGAGAAGGTGATGGCCGCTACACAAAATTACCAATTGCTGATTGCTGATGTGAGATTGCTGATTGGGAGAGAAGTTCGGCGCGGCTGAGCGGGACGGCGGATTGCTGATGTGAGATTGCTGATTGGCAGAAGTCGCGTTGCGCGCTGCAGGACGGCTTTGGATCCATAATTCAATTCATGCCAAGCGCCGCCTTCGGCGGCCAAATTTTTCAATCAGCAATCTCACATCAGCAATCAGCAATTCCCCTTAAATTGCCTGGAGCTCTTCCATGTCCATGGCTCCCAGGGTCAGGCTTGCGGCTTTGGCGATTTCTTCGATTTGCGCCGGGTTGCGGGCGCCTACGATGGCGCCGGTGACGGCGGGATTGTGCAGGACCCAGGCGACGGCCACGGCGCCGGCGGTGCAGCCGTTGCTCTGGCCGACCTCCCGCAGGCGTTGCGCGATGGCGAGGTTGCGCGAGAGCCGCGGCTCCTGGAATTCGGGGTTGCGCGTGCGCCAGTCGTTGAGCGGCATGCGGGTGATGCGGTCGCGGGACATGGCGCCGGAGAGAAGGCCGGAGGCCATGGGCGAATAGGCAATGACGCCGATGCTCTGGGACAGGCAATAGGGCAGCAGCTCGATCTCCGTCTCGCGCCGGATGAGCGAATAGGGCGGCTGCAACGAGGTGACGGGCGCGACGTGCTGCACGGCTCGCAATTCATCGAGGTTGAAATTGCTCACCCCGATCCAGCGGACCTTGCCCTCGCGCTGGAGATTGGCCAGTTCGCGCCAGCCTTCGTCCGTCCCGGCCAGCTCCTCGGCGGGCCAATGGATCTGGTAGAGGTCGATGGCCTCGACCTTGAGCCGGCGAAGGCTGTTCTCGCACTCGCGGCGGATCGACTCCGCCTTCAGGGAGTAATCGACCTTGCGATCATCGCCCCAGACGATGCCGCACTTGGTGAATAGGTATGGCTTGCGGTCGGGCCACCCGGCCAGTGCGCGGGCGACCACCTCCTCGGAGCGGCCCAGGCCATATGCGGGCGCGGTGTCGATCCAGTTGATGCCGAGATCGAGGGCGCGATGGATGGCGGCGATCGAGTCGCGGTCATCCTGGTCGCCCCAGCCGAATTGCCAGTCGCCGCCACCGATGGCCCAGGCGCCGAAGCCGATGGGCGTGATGTGAAGGTCCGAGTTGCCGAGCGGTTTCGTATCCATGTTCCCAATGGAATTCGCGGCTGGGTCAGGCAGGGGTTGCCTGCGCGGCCTCGATGGTCTCGCGCAGGGCGGCGTCGAAATCGTACGCGGGTGCGAAGCCGGCGGCGGCCAGCTTGTCGAGCGCGGCGGTCGAATGGCGCACGTCACCGGGGCGGGCCGGGCCGTGGACGATCTCCGATTTCGAGCCGGTGAGGCGGACGATGCGCCCGGCAAGGTCGTTGATGGTGATCGAGCCGCCGCGGGCGACGTTGAACACGCCGGTCAACGGCGATTCGACGGCGAAGAAGGCGTTCGCGCGAGCGACGTCGCGCACCGAGATGAAATCGCGGGTCTGGGCGCCATCGCCATGGATGGTGATCGGCTCATTGCGCAGGGCGCGATGGATGAAGATGGGCACCGCCGCGGCATATGCGCTCGAGGGATTCTGCCGCGGGCCGAAGACGTTGAAGTAGCGCAGCGCGACCGTGGCGAGGCGGCCGGTCCAGGTGAAGAGCCGGCAATAATATTCGCCGTCGAGCTTGCTGATGGCGTAGGGGCTGGCGGGCTCGGGAATCATCTCCTCGCGCTTTGGGACCACCGGGTTATTGCCGTAGATCGCGGCGGAGCTGCTGAGGACCAGTTTTTTCACGCCGGCGCGCGCGGCCTCCTCGAGGATGATGAGCGTGCCGATGGTATTCGTCTCGGCGCAGCCGGTGGGATTTTCCATCGATTCGGGCACGGAGATCATGGCGGCGAGATGGAAGACGTAATCGGCGCCGTACATCGCCTCGCGCACCATGCCGCGGTCAAGAATCGAACCCTCCATGAATTCGCAATCGAGCCCAGCGAGATTTTTTCGGAAGCCGCTCGAGAGATTGTCGAGGACGCGGACGTCGGCCTCTTTCTGAAAATGCTGTACGAGGTGGCTGCCGATGAAACCGCTGCCGCCGGTGATAAGGACGTTCATTTAGTCTAACTCAGTTTTACAAAATGCTGGCCGGGGAGCTGTTTTACGAGGTGCTTCATTTCGAGCAGCAGGAGCGTTGAGGAAACGCGGCCCGAGGGGAGATTGGTCTTCGAGATGATGGCGTCGATGGGCGTCTCGTCGGCGCCGATGGCGTCGTAAACCAGCTTTTCCTCGGACTTGAGATTGGCGTCGCGCGCGGGCGGGGCGGGCTGTTCACCCGCCTTTTTCGGAAGGAGAATGTTGAGGTCGTCGAGGATGTCCGCCGCGCAGGCGACCAGCTTCGCGCCCTGCTGGATGAGGCGGTTCGAGCCGGCGGCGGTGGGGCGGTCGATCTGGCCGGGGACGGCGTAGACATTGCGGCCCTGGTCGATGGCCTGCGTGGCCGTGATGAGCGCGCCGCTGCCGAACCCGGCCTCGACGATGAGCACGCCCGAGCCCCAGCCGGCGACGATGCGGTTGCGCATGGGGAAGGTCTGCGTGTCGGCCTTTACCTCCATCGAGAACTCCGAGACGACGGCGCCGGAGGCGGCGATTTTTTCCGCGAGCAGCTTGTTCTCGGCCGGGTAGAGCTTGAGGAACCCGGAGCCGAGCACCGCGATGGTGCGGCCATGCGCAGCAAGGGCTCCCTGGTGGGCGGCGGTATCGATGCCGCGCGCCAGGCCGCTGACCACGGTGAGCCCGGCGTAGGCGAGCTGGTAGCTGAGCTTCTTCGCGGATTCGAGGCCGTAATGGCTGGCGCTGCGCGAGCCGACGATGCCGATGGCGTGGAAATCGCGCGGCTGAAGATCGCCCCAGACGTAGAGGAGGATGGGCGGCGAGCTTATCTCGCGCAGCAAGGGCGGGTAGTCGGGTGAATCGTGCGGGATGACGCGCGCGCCAAAATCGGCGATGCGCTGCAGTTCAGCGGGGAGATCGACGTGCTGCTCCCAGTTCACAATCGCCTCGGCGACCTCCTTCCCGATGCCCTGGACCGCGCGCAAATCCGAAGCGCGCGCCAGGAGGATGCGCTCGGGCGACTCGAAGACCTCGAGCAGCCGGCGCAGGCGGACCGAGCCGACGCCGGGAAGCATGTTCAGGGCGATGTAGGCTTCGGTGGGGAGCATGGGGGGGACGGCCAGATTACACCGGGGCCGGAATTGATGGAAAATTCGAAATTCGAAATTCGAAATTCGAATTATTGGAGATGCCTGGGGTTACTCGACCGTGATGGGGACGGATAATTCGGCGATGGGCGAGGAGATGCGGATTTGCCAGGCGCCCGGCTCCAGTTTCCAGAAGGTGCGGCCATCGGGCTGCGGGGGAACGGGGCGTCCGTTGACGAACCATTGGACGTTGCCGGGGATGGTCGAGGTCAGTTCGACCATTTGCTGGTCGCGGGAGAGGATGGGGTCGATGACGTAATGGGCGCCGGGAAATGGGGTGAGGATGCGCGGCTGAGGGCGGACCCGGGCGCCGATGGTGTTGTCGGGCGTGGCGCACCAGGCGGCGTACTCGGGCGGGAGCAGCGGCGCGCCGGTGGGGGAGAAAAACGGGGAGGCGTCGGTGTGCGGTTCGGTGCCGGGGAGGAAAAGTTCGGAGACGGTCCCGGGCGATTTGGGGCAGGGGAGCCAGCCGGTGAGCGAGCAGACATCGCGGCGCACGAGCGTGGCGGGAGGCGGCGGCAGGGGGTGATCGTCGCGCAGCAGGTAATTCATCGTCGTGGCCCAGAGGGGTGCGGCGGTGTGAATCGACAGGAGCGCGCCAAGCGGGTGGCCGTCGAAATTGCCGGCCCAGACGGCAACGGTGTGCTCCTTGTCGAAGCCGACGGTCCATTCGTCGCGGAAGCCGCTGCTGGTGCCGGTCTTCGCGGCGACGCGCTGCTTGAGGTTGAGCGGTGAGTTGACGCCGAAGGCGCGCCGGCGCGCGTCGTTGTCGCAGAGGATGTCGGTGATGATGGCGACGGAATCGGGCGAGGCCATGCGGGTGACCGGCGCGAGGCGGGTCTCGATGAAGCGCGGGGGCATCGCGAGGCCGCCGCGGGCAAGGCTCGAGTAGGCGGCGGCGAGATCGACCAGGCGCACGCCCGCGTTGCCGAGGATGAAGCCGGCGCCGTAATCATCGAAGGAGCGGTCGAACTGGAAGCCCCATTTTTGCAGCGTGTAAAAGGCGGGGCGCGCGCCGAGCCGGCTGAGCGTGACGACGGCGGGGACATTCAGCGAACAGGCCAGCGCCTCGCGCACGCGGACGGGGCCGAGGCAGCGGCGCGTGAAATTGCGCGGGTCATAATCGGCGTAAGCGTCGCGGAGGGCGTCCGGCGTATCCGGCAGCAGCGTGGCGGCGGTGATGATGCGGCGGTCGATGGCGTCGAGGTAAATGAAGGGCTTGAGCGTCGAGCCGCTGCTGTGGGGGCGCAGCGCGCCGTTGATCTGCGAGATGGCGTAATCCGATGAGCCGACGAGCGCGCGCACCGCGCCGGTCGAGTTTTCCACAATGACCATCGAAGTCTGGGTGAGATCGGCGCGATGGAGCGAGGCGAGATGGCTGCGCACGAGCCACTCCGCGGTGCGCTGCAAGTCGAGATCGAGCGTGGTCCGCACGATGCCGTGGAGCGACCTGTTTCCGCGCAGAACGGCGTCGACGAAATTCGGCGCGAGATGCGGCGGATCGCAATGGAGGATGGCGGGCGGGGTGGCGAGGAGATCGCGCTGGGCGGGCGTGATGACGCCGGCCTCGGCGAGCCGGGCGAGGTCGCGGCGATAGCGCGCGGCGGCGGCTTCGGGATGGGTCCAGGGATTGAAGCGCGAGGGAGCCTGCGGCAGCCCGGCGAGATAAATCGATTCGGCGAGCGTGAGATGCGCGGCGCTTTTGCCGAAGTAGGCGCGCGCGGCCGCCTCGGGGCCGAGCCGGCGATTGGCGTAGCTGACGCGGTTGAGATAGGCGGCGAGGATTTGGGATTTGCCCCAGCGGTGCTCGAGTTTCCATGCGGCAACGGCCTCGCGCAGTTTGCCGAGCCACGAGCGGCCCTGGCGCGCGGAGGCGTTCTTCACGAGTTGCTCGGTGATGGTCGAGCCGCCGGAGACGATGCGCCCCGAGCGGATGTCGCGCCAGAGCGCGGCGCACAGGGCGCGGAAATCAACGCCGAAATGGGACTCGAAGCGTTTGTCTTCGAGGGCGACGGTGATTTGCGGCAGGTACTCGCCCATTTCCTCGAGCGAAAGCGGAATTTGCACGCGCGCATCGGCGGTGGGGATGATGGCGATGTCGCGTCCGTGGAAATCCTGGAGATCGAGCGTGCCAGTCAGCGGCTGATCGAGCGAAGCCGGAATGGAGACGGACCAGGCCCAGGCCAGCGCGCCGAGAACCAGCGCGAGCAGGGCAATCGCCGCTGGAATCCGATGCCGGCGGAATTTTGGATTTAGCATTTGGGATTCAATCGAGAGGCATGCTCATTCGGCGGAGACGTAGCAGACGCTCGACGCGGAGAGGCCGGAGTAGCGGCTGTCGTACATCGGGTTGACCTGCGTGGCGGGCCAGCGGAAGAGGCCGGCAGCGGTCACACGCGCAAGGATCGAATAGACGCCGGAGCCGGGCGGCACATCGTCGAAATAGAGAAGCGTCGACTGGTCGCCGATTTCGGAATGGGAGAGATCGAGCAGTGTGTCGCCGGGATCGGGAGGGGGCAGCTCGAAGAATTTTCCGATCTGCGCGATGTCGGGATTGACCGTCTCGAACGCGGCGGGCAGCGAATCCTCGAGCGCGATGTAATATTGCTGTTTCTCCGTAAAGACGCGGTAAGTCACCAGCAACTGGTCGCCGATGTGGTAAGGCGCGTCTTCCGCGCCGGTGCGCTTCGAGTCGGTCAGGTCATGCACCACCCGCTCGACGCGGATGCCGCGGTCCACGCGCGGGGTATCGAGCTGCGGAAGCCGGTAATCACCCTGCATGAGGAAGGTCAGCGGGACTTTGTTGAGCCCTGTCAGCGCGGACGGGCTCGCAATATTCTGCGCCGTCCACGCGGCGGTCGCGCCATTCTTCGAGACGGCTGCGGGCGGCGGCTGCGGGTTGCCGAGCGCCGCGGGCGGCTGCGCCTCGATCATCGATTTGAAGGCGAGCAACAGCCAGAGATTCTCCTGCGTCGAATAAACGGTCAGGAAAATCGAATAGCCGCCATTGAACCTGAGGATCCAATAGCTGGTATCGTCCTGCGTGCCGAGCGCGGAGGCGGAATCGAGAATGTCCTGGACCTGCTTTTGGATCGCGGCCTTTTTCGCCGCGGTGAAATTGGGCGGATTGATGGTCTCGAAGGCCATCGCGACAATGCCCGCGGTGCGATTGGTCGAGCCGAACGTGTCGGGCTTGAACGCGGCGGGCGGAATCGGCTTGTCGATCTCGCGCATCAACTGGAGCTTCTCCTTCTGCATGATGTTGAGCGTGTGCAGCGCCAAGGCGAGGAATGCGCGGCCATCGGTGCTCATATTCGTGCGATGGAGGTAAATATCCTCGGCCGTGGCGGAGTAATCGGCTCCATCCTTCGACAGAGCGAGGACCAAAAGGGCGAATGCGCGGATGTCCAGGTCGTCGTTGCCCGTGGCAATGACCTTCACGCCGCCGTGCAGCTTGTCGGCGAGGCCCTCCGGAATGTCGAAGCCGTCATCGGCCGCGGCGAGCAGCGCCCAACTGACCTGGCAGGTCGCGTAGTCGTTCGGTTCCGTTTCGCCCGGCCAGAGCGGCAGCCGGCCATCGGTGAGGACCGAGTCGTTGATCTGCTCAATCGAGTGCTGGTAGATCGTTTTGTAATCGGCAAGCCGCGACTCGGCCCCGGGCAGATAATCCATGAGCCCGGCCAGCAGCGAGTAACAGAGCAGCTTGCTGCTCGATTGCTCGAAGCAGCCGTGCGGGTAATCCAAAATCGTCGGGATGCCGGCGAGCGCGGGCAGCCATGGCGAGGTCGAGAGCGTGGCGGAGTAACTGCCGGAACCCTGGGGCCATTCCTTCGGCATGAAAGTGCGCGGATCGAAATTCGGCCCGCTGAATCCGCCCGCGATGCTCTCGTGCCGCAGGATGGTGGGCGGAATCACCGGAATGCTGACCTCGACGGAATCGGCCATCGAGGAATCGGACGCCGCCGAAGCATCGAAGCGGACGTTGACCGGAGCGAGATCGGGATCGTCGATCTTTGCCTTGAAACGGAGCACCAGCGGCGCATTGCGGTCGGCGGTGCCGCTGAAAGTGGGCGCCGCCTCGAGGGTGCAGCCGGGACTGGCGGAGCAATGCGCGGTAACGGGGGCGGAATCGGCAAAGCTCTGGCGCACCACGGCGCGCAATTCGACTTCATCGCCATTGCGCAGGAAGCGCGGCAGGGAGGGATCGACCAGGAGCGGCTTGGTGATCTCGACCGTCTGGCTCGAGTCTCCGCCGAACTGGTTCGATTTCGTCTGGCCGATGGCGATGAGCCGGTAGGTCGTCAGGTTGTCCGGGGCGTCAAAGGCGAACGTCGCCTTGCCGTCGGCGCCGGTCTTGAGGCTGCCTTCCCAAAACGCGAGCGTGCGGAATTCCTTGCGCAAAGCGTTGCCGGCTCCCGGGGACTCGGCTTCCCCGCCGCCGCCGATGATGAAGCCTTTCTGGAATTGGCCATGCGCGTCAATGCCCGCGCTGAAGTGGTCGAGCGCCTGGTAGCTGGCGATGCCGAACGGATTCTGGGGATAGAATTCGCCGAGCGCGTCGGGAAGCGCCCATTGGCCGAGCTGCAGCACCGCGTCATCGACGGCGAACACCGCGAGGTCCGCGGCCGCGACCGGCTTGCCCTCGCTCGTGGCCCGCACCTCACCGTGAATGGTCTGGCCGGGGCGCGCCTCGGTGTGATCGAGATGGGGCGCCAGGTTGAGTTCGCGGTCGGGCCTGCTCACGAGGAACGGCACGGTGGCGAAGCGCTCGTAGGGAAGATCGGCGCGGCCGCCGGGGCGCAAAAGATAGACGCTCAGCGTCGCGTTCGGCGCATAATCCTTCTTGACCGGGATTTCGATGCGCGCGGCGTTGCCGGTGAGCGGGACGATGACGGAATCGAGGATCCTGTCGGTCTCGACGCATGCCCAGGCAACGCCCGCGTACGGAGCCTGGATCGTGAAGACCGCCTTGTCGCCGGGCAGCCACGGTTCCTTGCGCGTGGTAAGGCTGAAGGAGCTGTCGTTTTCGACCGGCAGCTCGGCTGGCTGCTCGCCGGTGACGGTGGTCTCGCAGGCGACCACGGGCGTGTTGATGTCGCGCGCGCGCACGGCAATCACGTAACGGCCCGTATTGGTCGCGGAAAAAACGAGGGAGCCGGGAGCAACCGCGCTGCGCGAATCGACTTTCGCGAACTCGTCGTCGTTGCGGTAGCGGAAGACGAGCGGGGCGACCTGCTCCTTCACGGTTTTGGTGGTGACGTGGTAAAGATCGGCGGTGACGTTGACCGCCTTCGAGGGATCGATGGCGTTGCCGTCGGGATCGACCGCGTCGAGCGTCACGTTGATGCCGCGCGGCGCATCGGTTTTCTCCTCGGCATAAACGCCGAGGATCGCGGGCCCGACGGAGAGAACGGTCGCGGTGCCGCCGGTGATGGTCTGGCCGTCAATCGAGGTGACATCGGCGGTCCAGTTCACATTCGAGATGCCGACGGCCGGATTGGCGGCAAAGGGGGAATTGCAAACGAGATTGGCCTGGCCGTTGTTGTCGAGGCGCACGTCGCCCTCGATGGTTTGCGAGGGCATGTTGTCGGGATCGATGGCCGGGCCGACCTGGGTGTAGGTGTTGTAGCGCAGGGTGTTGCTGCCGGTCTCGGCCAGGGCGCTCCATTGCGCCTTCCAATGGACGCGCGCGTCGGAGTTGGCGCCGCCGTGGAAAAATGTCGAGCGGACTTGCGCGTGCGCCGCCGTGCCGGTCTCCGTGGCGGCCGAGACATCGACGAAAAAGAGCGGCACGCGGTACTCCTCGATGTCGATGGCCGTCGAGCCGGAATAAACGACGTTGCCGCGCGCGCAGGTCAGCGTGCAGGGGCCGAGCGCCGAGCCGGAGGGCACATGCCATGTGGCTTCGAACGCGCCGTAATCGGAGAGAGGCGCGGTCCCTTCGCCGATCGATTTTCCGCCGTCGCCCTGGATGACCTGCCAGTGGACGTCGCCGGGCGGCGGAATCTCGAGGCCGGAATCGCCCTTGTCGCGCAGCAGGCCCTTGATCTTCACATCCTCGCCGGGGCGGTAAAGGTTGCGGTCGGTGATGATGAGGCAATGATTTTTCTCCGGCGGCGTCAGGGTGTCGGCGCCGGAGGTGAAATTGGATTCATCCACAAACGCGAGCGACGGGCCGCCGACGGTATCGGCGATGAAATAATACGCAGCCGGTTTCTTCGGGGGGAAAAGCGCCGCCTTTGAAAAAGTGGCGAGGCCCTGGGAGTCGGTGACGGCGCGCTCGAGTTCGATGTTGTCATAGGTCACGGCGCGGACGGTGACGCCGCCGAGCGGAAGCGCGTCGGACATGCGCGACACATGGATGAACACCTGCGTGGGCGAGCGCTTTTGCGCGAGGATGTAATCGCTGAAGATGACCAGCGCGCGCCCGCCGACGATGCGGCCATCGGGAAGCGTCGCCGAGGCTTCGATAAGATATGGCCCGGAGAGCGGCGCGCCGCCGGGAAGCGGCGCGGTGATGTCGCGAAGCTGGTCGCCGGCGGCGCTGTCCGTCGCGGCGGTCGAGCCGGTGAGCGCCACCGGGAGATTGAAGGCGTCGATGAGCAGTTCGGTTTGCTTTTGTTTGTACGAGTCGGTGGCGGGATCGGGAATGTCCTCGCCGGTCAGCGGGTCCGTCTCGTTTTGGTTGTATTCATCGAGGCGGCGATTGACGGCGGGCAATTTTTCGAGCGGGACCTGGGCGAGCTTCCATGTGACGGCGGGCGTGTGGCTCTGGAGAAAGGCAAAGTGCAACTGGTCGCGCCCTCGCAGGAAAAGGCGCGGCCCGGGAAAAGAGATGGCCGGCTGGCGCGGCGGGAAGGAGGCAAACCAGCGGGACTCGGCGGGCAGCGCGTAGCCGCGTTCGCCGGCGAACGCGGTGGAAACCGTGACGTGGTAACGCTGGGAAAGGTCGAAATCGCCGGTGAAATCGACCTCGTCGCCATTGTCGACGAGCTGGAGATTCGGCACGTCGGGCGTGATGCGGATCATGCCCGGCTGGAGGTTGTCGGGCGGGATCGAGTCGTTGAACTTCACGGCGATGGTTGGCTTGTCGAGCGCGTGGTTGAAGGCGCCGACCCAATCGACTTTCAGCGCATGCGTATCGCCGAGCGGGAAAACCGCGGGATAAGCGAGCGGCTGGCGGCCTTTCGATTCCTGCAATCCCTCGATCACCAGGTCATACGTGTGCTCCGGCGGCAGCGGATCGCGCGGCATCACGTGGAATTCCTTCGCCTCGGGCGGGCCGTCGGTGGTCTGGATGATCTCGACGGGGAAATGGGCGCGCGAGTCGCGGTCCTGTATCCAGGCGTGCGTGGCCACGTCGGCCAGCAGCACGTCATAGGTCGAGGTGATCGGGATGTGCGGCTGCGCGGAAAGTTGGTCGCTGGACTCGTCGTCGGTGGAGAGGGTGAACGCGGGCGTGGTGTAATCGACGCCCCATTGCGGCACGGAGAAGGCGTCGCCGTTCGCATCCTTGAGGCCGGGCGCGAGCGTGCAGTGATGGGTCGCGCCCGCCACGACGCTGGCGACGGTCAATTCCCCCTCCGTCTGGCTTTTCCAGAGAAACGTGCCGGTGAGCGCCGGCTGCGCGACAAACGGGCATGGCTGGCCCCCCATGTCGATGCGGTTGGCCGCGACCATGGGAACCGGGAATGAAATCGAGATGACGACCCCGGGCGTGATGTCGCCGCTGTCCGGGCTGATGCTGATGCCGCCGGCGGTGGACGCGGAATTGTCGTCGGCGGCGCGCGCGCCCGGCGCGAGGAGCGCGGCGCACAGGAACAGAAGGAAGGCGTGTTTCATTCCGGAGTATCGGGACCAAGCTGGGAGAGGCGGCGGCTGTCGGCGGCGGCGGCGTCGGCCAGGCCGAGGCGCAATTCGCAATCGATGCGCGCCTGGAGGGCGACGGCGGATTCGCGGAGGGCGAGGGAGCGGGTTTGAGATTGGATCGCCGCCTTGAAATCGGCGCGGTTTGCCTCGACGACGCCGCGGTAATACCAGGCCACGGGATCGTCGGGGCGCAATTGCGTGGCGCGGACGATGTGCGGCAGCGCCTGGCCGGCCCGGCCGAGGCCGTCGAGGTCGTGCCCCATTTCAAATTCGGCGTCGGGCGAATTGGGATCGATGCGGAGCGCCGCCTGGGCGTCATCGAGGGCGAGGACGTATTGGTTGAGCTTGCGGAGGACTTTCGAGCGGGCGGCGAGGGGAGCGGCCTTGCCGGGGTCTTGCAGGACGGCGGTGTCGGCGTCGCCCAGGTCGCGCAGCACTTGCGGGTCGACGTGGCCGTTGGCCGCCCGTTTCAGGTCGTGGCTCACCTTGAATTTTGCAGCCTCGTCTGGCTTGCCGAGGTCCAGCTCCGCCTCGCCGGCCTGGACCCGAGCGCGGGTGCTGCCGGGGGCGATGGCAAGCGCGCGCCGGGCGTTGGAAAGCGCGAGCGACGGCCCGCTGGCCTGGGTGAAGAGGATCGCCTGGTCGAGCAGCGGCGCCGGGTCCTTCGGATGCGCGGCAATCTGGGCGTCGAGCGCCTTGATTTGCGGCAGCGTCTGGTCGATCGACTCGATTGCCGGCAGCCATTGCTGCACCGTCTTGTCGGTTGCGTCGAGGTTGTTGGCTTTCTGGATGGCGGTGTTGGCGGCGTCCCATTGATGGACGTGCAGCAGCGCGCCGGCTTTCGCGGCAATGAGCGCGGCAGCGGGCTTGAGCGACGCCGCCCGGGCGCGGAGCGGCAGCGACTCGCTCCAACGGTCCCGGCTTTCCAGGAAATCGGCGAAATTGCTCAGGATGAGGTAATCGACCCCCTTCAGCGTCATCGCCGCGCGCCAGGCGCGCTCGGCGTCGGCGGGATGCTTTTGGGCGAGGAAAATCTGGCCGCGGTAATCGTCCATGGCGGCCGTGGGATGTTTTTCCACCGATTGCCACGCGGCGACGGCGGCCAGGCCGCGGTCGTAATCCTCATTTTTGATAAGCCCCTGGATGAATGCGTTCCAGGCGGCGGCGTCATGGGGTTTGGGCGTGATGATGCGGCGGGCGAGCTCGATGCCGGCATCGGTGTCGCCATCCGTTTGGGCCAGCTTCAATTGGCTCTCCCATTGGGAGACATTGGAGGCGGCCATCGAGGCTGGTGAGGCCAGGAGGAAAAGGCAGAGAACCGCGATGGGAAGCCGGCAAGCCACTGGGAACAGGCTTTTATGGCAGGAACAATCGGCCTCAGGGAAGTGCAAAAGGACGCATTTTCCTGCGAAACCCGCCGGGCCAAAGGCTGCCATGGAGGGGTTGGACGGGGCGGCGTGAAATTCATTGCGGGAAAATTTTTGAGGCTTTTGGGGGTGTGGCACGGAAGCGGCTACTGGAATTATGGAAATTCTAGTCAGTACAGTTATTATGAAATCAGCCCTCCTCGCTCTCGCTTTCCTAGCCACCCAGTTTGCCGCCTTTGGCCGGACTTCACTCGATCTCGGTTTTCCAGCCTCCGGCACCCCGTACGATCCCTACATGGCCCCGGTCCGCCAGGTCCTCACCCACCTCGGCACCGAGCAGACCTCGATGGACCGCGTCCGCCACCTGATGCACGAGGGCCGCGAGTTCCGCTATTCCTTTACCAGCCCCTACGTCGCCGCGCCGCCGCAGGTTACCGAGGCGACCCACGCCGGCGATTGCAAGGCGAAGGCGCTCTGGCTGGCCGACGAAATGGGCGACGGCACGGTCCGTTTCGTCATCGGCAAGGCCCGCAGCAGCTCGCAAATGTCCCACGCCTGGCTGATGTGGGAGCACGACAACCGCTGGTGGATCCTCGATTGCACGAACAACTGGGACCCGATTCCCGCCGACCGCGTTTCCTCGAGCCAGTACATCCCTTTCTACTCCTTCAGCAAGTCTGGCGAATTCAGGCATCGCTCGACGGTGATCTACATGGCCGCGACGAGCACCGCCAGCAGCAACAGCGGGGAGATTGCCCAACGATAGATTTTCACTGGAGTCTCTGGGCTGACTCGCAGACACCCGGACCGAGTGGTCCGGGTGTTCTGTCTTTTGGGGGGAGCTAGAGCAGTTTAAAAAAATCTGTAGCCTCTGCCGTCCCTGCGGGACTTAACCGCGTTGCACGTGAACCCAGGGGCTGAAGCCCCTGGCTATTGTCTACCGTCCCCTTCGGGGACTCTTGAAGCGGCCACAGTATTTGTGAATGTGCACTAGGTCACCTCGCGGGCGTCGGTGTCGCCGGCGCCGTCGACGTTGTTGTCCGTGCCGATGAGGAAGGTCTGAGTTTTGCCGTCCACGATAAAGGTCCCGATCTTCTGCGCGAGGAAGCCGTAGGTATCTGGCCCGTCGCTGCCGGTGGCTGTGACGTTCCCCTTGATGATGATGGAGGCGATGCTGGGGATGAGGTTGCCGGCGGAGGAGATGAGGCTGGCGCCGCCAGTGAAGCTGCCGGGCGCGCCGTGATTGACGCCGGCGACCAGGTTGCTGCCGGACCATGAGCCGCCGACGGTCACCGGGCCGATGCTGGCAGCGCCGTTGACGTCGGCGAATTGATTGAGCGCCGGCACGCCGATGCCCGGGGAGTTGCCGCTCTGGTTGTAGCCGGCGAGGAAATCGGTGTAAGTGACGGCCTGCGCGACGGCGATCTTGCCGATGGCGAGGTCTGTCTTGCCGGGGTTGAGCTGGCCGACGGCGGAAATGACGACGGGGTTGCTGGAAGTGCCATCGATGCCGTCAGTGGTGTTGGGCGCCTCGCCGGTGACGGTGAGGGAGCCGATATCGTTGGCGGCGAGGATGGCGCCGACGTCGCTGAAGGTGGCGCCCGCCGCCGCCGCGCCTGCCTGGATGTAGCCGGCGGTGAGCGTGCCGATGTGGCCGGCCTCGATGTAGCCGGAGCCCTCGAGCGTCATGTTTTGCGGAATCGCGGGGCCGACGAGACTGCCGATGTTCAGGGTGTTGATATTGCCGCCGGTGCTGCCGATGAGATCAGTCCCGGCGAGGATCGCGCCGGTGCCGTTGGCGAATCCGCCGGCGACGCTGCCGCCGACGGTGAGGCTGTTGATGTTGCCGGCGGCGTCGATTTGCGCGGAATTGGCGCCGGCGAGGACGGTGGTGTCCGAGGCGTCGACGGTGTCGATGTAGGCGGTGATGCCGCCGGAGATGGAAATCGAGCCGATGTCGCCCTGGGTGTCGCCGGTCGCGGTGAAGAGCGAGTGGCTGAGGATGTCGCCGCTGCCGGCGCCGGTGTTGCCCTGGAGCGAGCCGGTGACCTTGACCGAGCCGATGGTAGCGCCGGCGGAAATCTGTCCCGAATCTACGCCCGCGCCTCCCACGATGCCGTGGACGGTCGAGTTATTGACCATGCCGCCGGCGCCCTTGCCGGTGATGGTGACCGCACCGATGGCGTAATCGCTCACGAGCGAGCCGCTCGATTGGCCGCCGCCGCCAACGATGTCGCCCAGGGACGCCTTCGTGACGCCACCGCCGCCGAATACCTCGCCCGAGCCGGCGCCGGAGCCGCCGATGATGCCGCCGGTGACGGTCAGCGAGCCGATGACGCTGGAATCATCGAGGCCGGCAAAAATCGCGCCGCTGTTCTGGCCCGCGCCGCCCACCAGTGAGCCGGTGATGGAAATGCTCTTCGCACCGCCGCCGATGAGGAAGAGACCCGAGTTCTCGCCGGCCGCCACGCCGCCAATGTTGCCCGTCACGGTGATCGAGCCGGCGGAGCCGGAGACATTGACCAGGCCGGTATCGACCGAGGTGGCGGAGGAAGGCGCGCCGCTGAAGGTGAGGGAAGTGAGATTTCCCTGCGTGGAAATTTCGCCCGAACCGGTTCCCGAGCCGGAGACCAGCGAGCCGAGGGAGAGGGAGCCGAGGCTGTCAGCGCCGACGATGAGGCCCGAAGAATCGCCGTAGCCGCCGGTCAACGCGGCGCCGTGGAGATTGAGCGAGCCGATGGCGCCGTCGACGGAGACCTGGCCGGAATCGGCGCCGTTGCTGCCGGTTCCGCCCGAGACGCCGCCGCCGGTAATGCCGCCCTTTGCAATGGAGAGCGAGGTCAATTTGCCACCATATCCGGAGCCGGTCATCACGCTGAGGAGGCCGCTTCCCATGCCGGCCCCGCCGGTAATGCCCGTGCCGATGGTCACGCTGCCAATGGAACCGGTTTCGTCGGCGCCGGTCCCGCCGGCGGAGAGGACGCCGCTGCCGTCGCCGCTGCCGCCGACGATGCCGCCGGTGATGGTCACGGCGCTAATAACGCTCGATTCACCCGGGTTGTCCGCACCCGCCATGATGACGCCGCTGTTCGCGCCGGCGCCACCGGTGAGGCTGCCGCCGAGCTTGATACTCCCGATGTTGCCAATCGCGCTGGTGCCGGTGGTAATGGCGCCGCTGCCGGCGCCGGCGCCGCCGTTGATGCCGCCGGCAATCGAGATGCTGCCGATGGAGGTCATGGTGGTGACGATGCCGGCATCCGCCGCGGTCGAGCCCATGATCTGGCCGGCGATCGAGGCCGAGCCGATCGAGAGAGCGCTGATTTCGCCGGTGCCGGCGCCGCTGCCGCCGATGACCGAGCCGGTTGAGGAACCTTCGGGGAGGAGAGTGATGTGGCCGATTGATTCGGAGGCGCTGACCGAGCCGGAGGTGGTGGCCGTCGAGCCGACGAGCGAGCCGTAAAGGGTAAACGAGCCGATTGACGAGCCGGTCTTGATCTGTCCGGTGCCGGTGACGGAGGCATCGGCGAGGGATTGCCCGTGATGTCGCCGTGAATGACGATGGAATTGATGACCGCGCTGCTGGTGAAAGCAGTGGCGGCGTTGATCGAGCCCGCGCCGTCCGCGGTGCCGCCCACGATGCCGCCGGAGAGGATCGATATGCTCGAGATGCCGTTGTTGGCGGTGATTCCGCCGGAATCGGTGGCGGCGTTGGTGGCGCCGCTGATGCTGATGCCGCCGATGATGCCCTGGCCAATCGAGACCGCGCCAAGAGAATCCGCGGAGATCCAGCCGGAGTCCGGGCCGGAGCCGCCGATGATCGAGCCGCCGATCTTCACTTTGGCGAAGGAGCCGGTGACGGTGCTCGAGGCCTGGCTGATTTCGCCGGAGCCCGAGCCTTCGCCGCCGATGAGGCTGCCGGCGATGGTCAGCGAACCGATGCCGCCAGGCTGGGGAAAATTATTGCCCGTGACAATTGAGGCGCTGCCCATGCCCAAACCATTGGTATCGCCGGCCAAAGTATAGCCGATGATGCTGCCGCCGACGGTCATTTTGCCGATGCCCTCGCCAACCTGAAACGACGCCGAGTTCGTACCCGAGCCGCCCTGGATGTTGCCGCCAATGTACACCGTGCCGATCTGGCCATCGGTGCTCACCGAACCGCCCAGCGTGTCCGAACCACCGATGAGCGAGCCGCCAATATAAAGGGAACCGAGGTTGCCGTTGGGGGCGGTGCCCGCGGTGTTCGAGGTGACCTTGATCTGCGCGTCGATCATATCCTGCTGGACCGTGATCGAACCGACCGAGCCAAAAATGGTGCTGGTGATGCCGGCCGTGGCGGATGGCGGCTGCGTCAACGTGCCCTGGGCGCCGAGCGAATGGACCGTGAGGCTGGCAAGCCCTACGTAATGGCCGGTTTCCGGGCCGAGAGCGCCGCACGAGATCGCGCCGAGGTCGCCCTGAATCGTCACGTGGCCGAGGGCGAAGTTGGACGAAATGATGCCCACATTGGCCAGGCCATCGCCGCCGGGCTCCTTCTGGACCGTCACGCTGATGTTGTCGCCGCCGGCGACCTTCGCCGTCAAAACGCCGAGGTTGATTTCCTGAAGCTGCTGGGGCGTGCTCGATCCATCCACGAGGCCGGTGTTGAAAGTGAGGATGGTATTGACGTTCGAGGCGGGGCCGGTGGGATTGCCGGCCTGGTAAGTGAAGATCGGCTTCGAGGAATGGATCGTGACATGGTCGCCGTCGCTGTCCGTGTAAATCACGGTATGTGGATTGACAAAGGCGGCGGGAGCAATGCGATCCTCGAGCGGCTCGAGGATCGAGCCACGCCGTCCCTCGATGACGGACGCCGGCACAAACCATGAACCGAGGCGGGAGAGAAGCTTCTTGAACATGGCTACTTACTCGACCAGCGGATTGGGATCGGCGAAGATACGCTCCTCGGGCATGTGGTTGGCGACCGGGTCAGTGGTAATCACCTGCATGATGATATACTTGTTTACGAATATCACTCCCGCAGGCAGGAGGATGTCCGAGACGGCGCCGGCAATCGCCTCGCCGGGAGGAATCGAGATGGCCTGGTAAAAGCTGTTTTTGCCGACCTGGAGAGGTATGGCGCCGCCGGTCATGGTGGGGGTGGGCGATAGATAGAACTTCAGGTTGACCGGCCCGGAAGCCTTGTTGCCGGAGTTGAAGAGAGTCACTTCCTCGTCCAGGAAGCCGTTGCCGAAGCCGGGATTGCCAAGCTGTGCGACGATATGCGATTGGGCGATGGGAGGCTGGTGGGTCGGCACGCTGGTGAGCGTGGCGGTGCTCCAGGCATAGGCGCTCGAGGAACTGGTGGTCGAGTTGATCGTGACATCGACCGGGTAAGTCGTGCCGGCGGTGTAGTTATGGTTGGAATAAAGCTGGAAGCTGCCGTGCGAGCCGCGGATCGCTCCCGCGCCGGTGGCAACGCCGCCTCCCGTCACAACGGACTTCGAGCCGTCGCCCCAGAGGATGGTGGCCTGGTAATCGGCGGGGATGGTAGTGTTCGAGGAGTTATCGACAAAGGTGGCGACGAGGCCGTTGAACTTGCCCCTGGCGGCGGTGAAACTCCGTCCGAACGCGTAAATGGGTCCGGCGGAGACAACGGCTGTATTGTTCAATTGAAGGATGCTGCCGTTGGTGTTGGTGACCGTGACATTGAGGGGATAAATGCCGGGATTAGTGTAAGTATGGCTCGGCCCGGCTATGTTGTAAGTGGTGGGAAGATAGGGAGATGGCGTCACGGAGACGACATTGGTGCCGCTCAGCGTCGAGCCGTCGCCCCAATTGATGGTGGCGCTGTAGTAATTCGAGCCGGTGGCAAGCGCGGAGCCGGCAAAGGATCCGAACGTATCCGCCGTGCCGCCGGTGCTCGATTCGAGCGCGGCGTTCGGAGCGGAGTAGAAGACGCCGGGCATGCCGGTCAACTTCCCGGAACCGAGGCCGACGTTTACCGCGGTTTCATCGTCATACCCGGTCTCGATGGGCCTGACGCTGGTGGCGGAGAGCTGAACGACGCCGATGCCGACCGAAACGGGGCCGATGGGCGAAGCAGGGTTCGGGGTTACCGTCGCGACGCGGCCGGAATAGTTGACGGTGGCGTTCGAAGGATCCACCAGCGCCTGCGCCTGGGTAATGAGATAGTCGAACTCGAGATCGACCGCCCGCATTGGCAGCGTGACCTTCTGGTGGAGGGCGGCGGTGACGCCAGGATCGGGTATGAGGAAGGGCGGATCGTTGGATCCATCGTCGCTGGTGCCGGGGTTGAGCGTCAGGCCGGTGGTGCCGGTTCCGGTGGAAAGGACAGCCTGGTTGCCCGAGGGATCGGTGGCGCTGACCTTGACGGTCGCCGCGCCGGGCAGCGCTCCCGCGGCGTGAGGAAGAGGATCGCGTCGTTGTGATCCTCGGTGACGGTGACGGAGTTCATCACCACCGGCGTGGTGGGCGTCTGCCCTTCAGAACCGCCGACGGGGACGTTCATCACTTCCTGCATCACGTCGAACCCGGTAAGCATCTGGCCGAAGATGGTGTAGCCGTAATCGAGTCCGCGGTTGGTACTCTGGCTGATGAAGAATTGTGCGCCGTTGCTGCCGAGGAAGGTGCTTTGGCTGATGCCCGCGTTGGCCATCGCAAGCTGGCCCTGGCCGTAGAAAATGAGCGAGGGGCTGTATTCATTGTTAAACGCGAAGCCCGGCGTGCCGGTGCCCGTTTCGGTGGGATCGCCGCCCTGCGCGATGAAGGCCGTGGGGTCGCCTTCATTCGCCAGATTCGCGATGCGGAAGAAATCGAGGTTGTTGTAATAACCGGCCTGGGCGAAGCCGGCGATATAACTGGCAGCGACCGGGGCCATGTCGCGAAGGAGCGCGAAGGTCATGGTGCCGCTGAACGCCGGCGAGGTGGTGACCGCGACCTGGAAGGCGGTCCCAAAACCGCCGGCGCCGCCGCTTTCGGTGGTGCCGTAAAGATTGCCGTCGCCTGCGAGCAGGAGCGGGGCGTAGGGATTGGCGCCGTCGCCGCCGCCGGTGAAGGAATAAACGGTCGTGAATCCGCCGCCGGGGGGAATCCTGAACACGGCGCCGTCGCCATTGGCGCCGCCTGCTTCGGCAGTGCCGTAAAAGCTGCCATCGGTGCTCGAGACGAGCGCCGCGTAGGGATTGGCGCCGTCGGCGTTCGAGCCGCTCGAGAGCGCGCTGAAGGCATGAACGGTGGTGGGCGAGCTGCCCGGGACAAATTCAAACACGGTGCCCTCGCCATTTGCGCCGCCGGATTCGGTGGTGCCGTAGAAATTGCCGTTGCCCGCCTGGACGAGGGCGGCGTAGGGGGTCGCGCCATCGTCTGCGCCCGTGAATGAATAGAGGCTGCTGAAAGCGCCGCCGGGCGTGATCTCGAAGATGGTGCCCTTGCCGCCGGCGCCGCCGCCGCTGGTGGTGCCGTAGAAGTTGCCGTCAGTGCCTGCGATCAGCGGGGCGTAGGGAGCGCCGCCGTCGCTGCCGCCGGTGAAAGTGTAAAGCGTCTGAAACGAGCCGCTGGTGCTGATGCGGAATATGGTCCCAAAGCCCGCGCCGCCGGCACTGGTGGTTCCGTAGAGATTGCCGTCCGCGCCCTCGACCAGGGCCGCGTAGGGGTTGCCGCCGTCGGTGCCGCTGGTGAACGCATGGATCGTATTCAGAGTGCCCGTGACGGTCAGTTGGAACACAGTGCCGTCGCCATTCGCGCCGCCCGACTCCGTGGTTCCGTAAAGATTGCCGTCGGTGCCGGCTGTGAGCGCGGCGCGGGAATTACCGCCGTCCGTGCCGTCGGTGAATGTGTGCAGCGTCGTGGTAGTCGTGCCGCTCAGGTCGAACGCCGCGCCGAAGCTGCCGCTCACCGCGGTGCCGCTCGATGTGGTCCCGTAAAGCGTGCCGGCGATATCGTCAAATTCAAAAAGCCCCGCGTAAGGATTGCCACCATCCGAGGCGCCGCCGGTGAACGTGTGGATCGTATTGACGGTGCCGGAAACCTGGGTGGTGCCGGAGAAACTGACGACGATGTTCATCACCGGGTAACCGGTCTTGATGACAGGGAGAATGGCCGGCGTATTACTGGTGACCGAGTAAGTGATGGGGCCGCTGCCGCTCACGACAATGGGCATGGCGACCGTCTTGCCGACCAGCACGGTGTTAAAGGGGATCTGCTGGTAGTAAGGATAAGTGTCCGTCGAACTGGTCCCGACCATGAACGTCGGCTGGGCCGATGCGGCAGCCTGCGACAATGTGCTCAGGACGGCGAACAGGGTGAAAAAAGAGACTAAGCGATTGGGCGAAAGACGCATGAAGAGGGAAACAAGCCGAGGACGGATGACACGCTGCGGGGCAATATCGCACCGGGTGGCGGGCAGGCAAATCCGGTGGGAAGGAAATCGAGGCCGGCGCCCCTTGTCCCCGTGTCTGTTGATGGGAAAAAATCGAGTCATTCTGCAAGCCCTCCGGGGCCGCATATGGGGTTTAACCCTGGGCTTTCGCCCAGGGTTAATTGCCGGCCGCCTTTCAGCAACTGCGTCAGGGGGAGGGTACGCAGAAGGTTCGAATGGCACTGCACCAGCATCGTAAAGTTACGGGGGTAAGCCGAGCCTGCCATGGGTTTGGGATCAAGGAGGCATTTTGCTTGATGAATCGGCATGTGTCGCGGGATGGCTTCCTGCCTTTGCCGGGTCAGGAGCGCATCTTTACCAACAAGTCCTTGCTTTCCACGGAATCGCCGACCTTGACGAGGATTTCGGCGACGATGCCATCTTCCGGTGCGTAAAGGGTGGTCTGCATTTTCATGGCCTCGAGGGTGAGCAGCTTGTCGCCCTTGGCGACCTTCGCGCCCACGGTCGCATGGAGGCCGGTAATGACGCCCGGGATGGGGGCGCCGACCTGGCGCGCATCATCCGGGTCGGCCTTGGCCCGGGCCTTGGCCTTGGTCTGGAGCGAGCGGTCGAGGATGGTGCTCTCGCGCGGGACGCCGTTGAGTTCGTAGGAGACGATCCGCTTGCCGTCCTTGTCGGGCATGCCGACGTTGACCAGCTTGATGAAGAGGGTCTTGCCGGCCTCGATATTGACGGTGATCTCCTCGCCGGGACGCAAGCCGTAGAAAAAGGCCGGCGTCGGCAGGACGCTCACGTCGGAGTACTCGCGATCGAACCGGGCAAACTCGGCGAAGACCTCGGGATACATGAGGTGGCTGTAGAGATCGTCGTCGGAGGGTTCGCGCTTGAGCTTTGTGGCCAGATCGCGCGCGGTTTGCTTCAGATCGATCTTCGGCGCCTTCGCATCGGCCGGTTTCCTGCCGCCGAGGACCGCGGCGACAACTTTCCTGGGCCAGCCGCCCATCGGTTTGCCGAGGCCGCCGGAGAGCATGTCGATGACCGAAGCCGGGAAAGCGGTGCCGGGCGGCAGGTTGACGACGTCGGCGGGCTTGATGCCGCGGGTGAAAAGGAAAAGGGCCATGTCGCCCACGACCTTGCTCGAGGGCGTGACCTTGACGATGTCGCCGAGGAGCTGGTTGACCTCGGCGTAACAGCGGGCGATCTCCGGCCAGCGATGGCCGAGGCCCATCGAGTTGGCCTGCTCCTTGAGATTGGTGAACTGGCCGCCCGGCATCTCGTGGAGATAAACCTCGGCGGTGCCGCTGCGCGGCGCGGTATCGAACGGCGCGTAGAAAGTCGCGGACGCGCTCCCAGTAATCGCTGAACTCATTGAGCGCCTCGAGGTCCAGGCCGGTGTCGCGCCTGGTGTGCTGGAGCGCGGCGACGATGGAATTGAGGTTCGGCTGGCAGGTCGAGCCGCTCATCGAGGCGATGGCCAGGTCGACGATATCGACCCCGGCATCGCTCGCCTGGAGCACCGAGGCGGCGTTGATGCCGCTGGTGTCGTGCGTGTGGAAATGGATCGGGATGCCAATCTCCTTGCGCAGCGCCTTGACCAGCGCGTGCGCCGCATAGGGGCGGCAAAGGCCGGCCATGTCCTTGATGGCGAGGATGTGCGCGCCCATGCGCTCCAGTTCCCTCGCCATCTTGATGTAATATTCGAGCGAGTACTTCGAGCGGGCCGGATCGAGGATATCGCCCGTGTAACAAATGGCCGCCTCGCAGATGGCGTGCGTGTCGCGCACGGCCTCCATGGCGACCTTGAGGTTGGGTGTGTAATTGAGGGAATCGAATATCCGGAAAATGTCGATGCCGCTGCCGGCGGCGTGTTTCACGAAACCGGCGACGACATTGGGCGGATAATTCGAGTAACCGACGGCGTTGCTGCCGCGGAAGAGCATCTGGAAGCAGATGTTCGGGATGCGCTCGCGCAACGCGCGCAGGCGCCCCCACGGGTCCTCGTGCAGGAAGCGCATCGCGGTGTCGAACGTGGCGCCGCCCCACATTTCGAGCGAGAAGAGGCGCGGCGGTGCGGCGCGCCACGGCGTCGGCCACGGCCAGCATGTCAAAGGAGCGGACACGGGTGGCCAGCAGCGATTGGTGGGCGTCGCGGAAAGTGGTGTCGGTGACCAGCAGTTGCTTTTGCGCGAGCATCCATTCGGCGAATTTTTTCGGGCCGAGCTCGAGCAGCAACTGGCGCGTGCCCGGGGGCGGCTCCTGCTTGAGGTCGGACGCGGGGATGGAGCGCTGGCGTGAGCGTGGCGGCCGGCTGGTGGCCCTTGGCCTGCGGATTGCCGTTGACGGCGACGTCGGCCAGGAAGGCGAGCAGCTTGGTGGCGCGGTCGCGCGCGGCCCTTGAACTCGAAGAGTTGCGGCGTGGTGTCGATGAGCGTCGTAGTCGCCTGGCCGGTGCGGAAGGCCTCGTTGCGGATGACGTTTTCCAGGAACGGGATGTTCGTCTTAACGCCGCGGATGCGGAACTCGCGCAGCGCCCGGTCCATCCGTTGCAGCGCAATCGAGAATGACGGGCCGTAGGCGGTGAGCTTTACCAGCAGCGAATCGTAAAAGGGCGTGATGACCGCGCCGGTATCGCCCATGCCGCCATCCAGCCGGATGCCGAAGCCGGCGGCGGAGCGGTAGGTGAGGATCTTGCCGTAACTCGGGCATGAATTTGTTGTCCGGGTCCTCGGTGGTGATGCGGGCCTGGACGGCGTAGCCGTTGCGCGGGATCTCCTCCTGGGGCGGGATGGCCAGCTCCGGGCCGTCGAGCGCGGCGCCGTTGGCGATGAGGATTTGCGAGCGGACGAGGTCGACGCCGGTGATGACTTCGGTGACCGTGTGCTCGACCTGGATGCGCGGGTTCATCTCGATGAAGAACCATTCGTTGCGGTCGAGATCGTAGAGGAACTCCACGGTGCCGGCGTTGTTGTAGGCAATTTCGCGCGCCATGCGCGCGGCGGCGTCGCAGAGCTCGCGGACGATGCCGGGCTTGAGATCGACCGACGGGGCGATCTCGATGACCTTCTGGTGGCGGCGCTGGACCGAGCAATCGCGCTCGTGGAGATGGATGACGTTGCCGTGATTGTCCCCCAGGACCTGCACTTCGATGTGTTTGGCGCGCGGGATGTAGCGCTCGAGGAAGACGGCGGGGTTGCCGAAGGCGCGGCCGGCTTCGCCGCGCGCCTCGTCGAGCAGCGGGCCGAGGTCGGCGGCTTTCTCGACCACGCGCATGCCGCGGCCGCCGCCGCCGAACGCCGCCTTGATGATGAGCGGGAAATCCGATCGATCTTGGCGATGCGCAGCGCTTCCTCGCGATCCTCGACCGGATCCTCGGTGCCGGGCAGGGTGGGGACGCCGAGCTTTTGCGCCAGGGCGCGCGCGGCGACCTTGTCGCCCATCAGGTCGAGCAGCTGCGCGCGCGGGCCGACGAAGGTGATGCCCGCCGCATCGCAGGCGCGGGCGAACCCGGCATTCTCCGAAAGGAAACCGTAACCGGGATGGATCATGTCGACGCCCTTCTCGCGTGCGAGGGCGACGATGCCCTCGATGTCGAGATAGGCGCCGACGGGGCCTTTGTCCGCGCCGACGAGGTAGGATTCATCCGCCTTGAAGCGATGGATGCAGAACCGGTCCTCCTGGGCGTAAATGGCCACGGTGCGCAGGCCCAGCTCGTTGGCGGCGCGCATGACGCGGATGGCGATTTCGCTGCGGTTCGCGACGAGCAGCTTCCGGCCGGCGATGTCGTGGTAGCGGGATGCGGGGGAACTGGCGCGGCTCATTTCTGGCGTGTCTTATACGTGAGCCGGGCGCGCGATGGCAACTGGCTGCGCGGGAAGTTTTTTCGGCAATGGCCCGGGGGTTTCGCGGGGCTTGAATATTCGAGGCGGCTCGGGCACGCTTCGGCCCACAACGCCATGAGCTTATTCCACAAATCCCCTGAGAACGCAGGCCCGGTGAGCTTTACGGACAAGGAGGCGGTGGTGGCGCTGCTCTTCCTGGTGGTGACGGCGGATGGGAGCATCGCCCCGGAGGAGGAGGAACTGGTCATCGCGGCGTCGAATCGCATGAAGCTGCTGCGCAACCAGAGCATCGATCAATTCAACGACACGGTGGACAGGGTGCGTGAGGCGATCGACCGCGGCGGGCGCGATGCGGTGTTCGCCGCGGGGGTGAGAGGATTGCCGCCGGAATTGGGCGGGACGGTCTATGCGCTGGCCGTGGACGTGGCCTATGCCGAGGGCACGGCGTGCCCGCCCGAAGTCGAATGCCTGCGCAAAATGCAGGAGGCGCTCGGCATCTCCGACGACCTGGCGACGAAGGTCATCGAAGTGATGCGGATCAAGAACGCGGGGTAACTGCCGTGCGAGGTGCGTTTGGTTTGCATGACGGGGCGGGCGGAGAGAAGATGCATGGGATGAAAGTCAAATCCCAGCGGGGCCGGAGAGCCGTCCGATACGAGGAGGGAGAGGTTCGAGCGCAGCGCACGCGGGAGACAAAGCAGGCATGCGACGCGGTTGCCGCGGTGCTCGAGGATTTGCCGGAGGCCGATAACGAACCCGGGGCGGTCGAGAAAATGCTGCGCGCGAACGGAATTTTGCGCAACCTGCCATGGCCTCCTCCGTTTGATTCGACCAACCACCGCCTGCACCTTGGTGACGCCCGGGATTTGTCGTGGATAAAGGATGAAAGCGTGCACCTGGTGGTAACTTCACCCCCCTACTGGACGTTGAAGCAATACGAGTCGAATAAGTCGCAACTGGGGGAGATCGAGAATTATGAGAAGTTTCTGGATGAATTGGATCGGGCGTGGGCGGAATGCCGGCGGGTGCTTGCGCCAGGAGGGCGGATTTGCGTTGTGGTGGGCGACGTTTGCGTGCCCCGCAAGAGAGCAGGCCGCCACTTGGTGATGCCTCTGCACGCCGATATTCAAGTGCGCAGCAGAAAGCTTGGGCTCGATTGCCTGACGCCGATCCTCTGGCAGAAGATCGCGAACGGAGTTACCGAAGTGGAAGGCAACGGCGCCGGCTTCTATGGGAAGCCATATCAACCCGGGGCAATCATCAAGAATAACGTCGAGTATATCCTTTTCCTAAGAAAAGGGGGCGAGTATCGCTCGCCCACCACGTTGCAGCGCGCGCTTTCAATGTTGACGCGGGAGGAAATGCAATCGTGGATGCGTTCCTCATGGTTGGATATCAAGGGCGAGAGCACCAAGAAAGGACACCCGGCGCCTTATCCGGTCCGGCTCGCGGAGCGGTTGATCAAGATGTTTTCATTCGCGGGAGACACCGTGCTCGATCCGTTTGCGGGCACGGGGAGCACCGCGCTGGCGGCGATCGAGACAGGCCGCAACAGTGTGAGCGGCGAAATCGAGCCGGCCTATTTGGCGATTGCCGAGGAGCGGTTACGAGCCGCGGCATGGATGCCCAGGGAAACAGGTTCGGCTTATGCAAAGGTGTCGGTTTCCCTAGCTAGTGTAGTGTGTCGTAAATGGCTTTCACTTTTTCGAGTTTGACCATAATGGTCTCAACCGAGGCGGTCCAGACGAAGGGTTTTGCATCGCCATTGTAACTAGTCAAAAAGCCCTCGATGGCGGCTTCCAAGTCAGCGACGCTGACGAAGGCGCCACGCCGGATGGCCTTCTCAGTCAACTCCCGGAACCAGCGTTCGACCAAGTTGGTCCAGGAGGCACTGGTGGGAGTAAAGTGTAACTTGAACCGGGGATGCTTCTGAAGCCAGCGCTGTACTTTGGGGTGCTTATGAGTGCCGTAGTTATCCAGGATTAGGTGCAGGTCCAGGCTCTCCGGGAACTCCGCATCCACCTTCCGCAGGAACTTCAAAAATTCCTGATGTCGGTGGCGCGGCAGGCATTGGCCGATCACCTTTCCATCAAGAATATTCAATGCCGCGAATAAGGTGGTGGTGCCGTGACGCACATAGTCGTGAGTGTGAGTGCCGCAGCGGCCCTTTTTCAGCGGGAGTCCCGGCTGGGTGCGGTCGAGCGCCTGAATCTGACTCTTCTCATCTACGCATAGCACAACCGCTTTGTCCGGAGGGTTGAGATAGACCCCGACCACGTCGGTCAGCTTTTCCACAAAGTGCTTGTCCCGCGAGAGCTTGAAAGTCCTGCTCTGATGCGGCTTGAGTCCGTGCAAATTCCAGATTCTTTGCACAGTCTTGAAACTGACTCCCTTGGCCTTGGCCATCGAGCGACAACTCCAATGCGTCTGCCCCAGCGGCTTGGAATGCTGGGTCGCACGCACGAGCGCCGCTACCTTTTGCTGGCTGATCTTCACCTTACGCCCTCTGCCAGGGGCTATTTCGGTCAAAGCCTCTGGTCCTCCTTCCTTGAAGCGCTGCTTCCAGAGACGAATCGTAGGTTGGCTGACCTTCAGGCCCTGGCCAATGGCTTTGCTAGTTTCGCCCCGGTGGGATTCGAGAATAATCATGCTCCGTAACACGACACTCTGCGGAGTGCTGGCCGCTCTGACCCAGCGTTCCAGTTGCTCGATTTCAGACTCGCTCGCATGGATTTCTAACATTTCCGCATTCCATCACAATCAACTCCAATATGAAAGCTATTTGAGACACACTACACTAGGGAACCAGGAACATTTTGCCGGTGTACGGGTCCTTTACTTCGGCATTTTTGGGGAATCCGCGGAACGTCGATCATGCCGCCAGTGGCGGCGTAGGGACTTATAACAAAGCCGGATTTGCCATTTACTGGGACCGCGTAAGGGAGATTGGGACTCTGAATTGGAGCCGGTGTGGGGGAGGGTGGGTTTACGGGGCTTCCATCCGAATGGACGATGCTTGGCGTAACCAGCACCACCAGGAGGACGTTGCGGCTGCGTCGAACCGGGTCGGTGAATAACTTGCCGAAGTTAACGCCGCCGAGCAGGACGCTCTGGCCCGGCGCGACGGCTACGCGAGTTTCGCTCGTGAAGTTCGAGAAGATCGGCTTCGACCATGGCATCTTTGCCAGGACTGTTCCATCGCCGGGCAAAACCTCCTTTTTGCCATCCTTGTCCTGCAGGTAGCCGAGAAAGCTGGTCGATTTGGCTTTCAAATCGAGGGTGATATAGCCATCCGATCCCAGCGAAGGAGATACTTCGAGGGTTTGGCCGATATCCTTTTCTACAAAATTGGAAGGAGTCTTTCCGCCCGGGGAATCCTTGTCGGTTTCGTAAGTGCTGGGATAATGCATTTTACCTACTACCTCGATGATCGCCCGCTGGTTCGCGCGAGTCGTGACCGTGGGGGATGACAGAAGGTGAGATCCATTGGATTCAAGCGCAACCAACAGTTTCAACGTTTCTTTGTCCGGCAGAAGGCTGGCAAAGGCGCCGGCGAGAGAAGTATTCCACGAACCATCGATAAGTTGCCAATGGTCGGGCCCCAGCTTGTTCAATTCGGTCTCGTTGGTGACGTAGGGCGTGTCGCCGGGGTTCGAGTAATGGATATTTCCGTGGATCGCCAGCTTTTGCAAAAGGGTATCGCCGGCGCACAACTTGTCCCACGTGGCTTCGGAGATTTCGACGAACTTCGTTTCGATCTTGATTTGGGCGCCGGTGCCGGAAGTGGCGGGAGGCGCCGAAGCGGACGGAGTAGCCCCGACTTTATTGGTGGCGGCTGGCGTCTGGGCTTTGGTGGTTAGAAGGGCGAGCGCGCCGATTGCCAATGCGGTCGCCAATAGGCCGGGCCAGATGCGCGCGGGGCGGAACTGGCCGATGCCGGCGATTCTTGCGCGGAGGGCGTTGCGGCTCGATGCCATGGCCACGCCGGCCACCGGTGTGCAATGCGAGAGCCGGAGGAGGCGGACCGCTTTCAAAAGCGCGGCGCCGTAAGTGCAAGATGCGCCGTCGCCGCTGCGCGCCAGCACCCAAGCGTCGCAGGCCATCTCGCGGTCAAACCGCGCGGCACGGGCGGCGAGCCAGACGACCGGGTTGAACCAATGCAGGCATTGCGCCAATGCAAACAGGCATTGGGTTGGCAAATCGCCGCGCCGGGCATGGCCGGCCTCGTGCAGAAGGATCGCGCGCAATTCCTCGTCGGCGAATTGGTCCGGCCACGAGGGCGGCATCAAGATGTGCGGACGGACCATGCCGGCCAGCGTGGGGACGGAGATGGCATCGGTGACCCTAAGTTCCACGTTGCGCCGCCACGTTGCCGGGATCGAACTGAAGATAGCAAGCAGGCGAGGATCGCCGGCAGCAGAAGCCGCGGCGGCCAGCAGATGCCCGCGGTGCCAGCGCCATATGAGCGAACCGATGGCAACCAGGAGGCCGCAAAGCCAGATGGTAAATGGAACGTCAAGCCGCCAGCCTGAGCCGGACGATGACGACGCGGAGGTTATGGTTGAAGCTTTTGCTGACTTAACCTTGGAATCTTCACCGGTTGGGTATGTTACGGTAAGTTTCGGAGCCGGCGCCATTTCACCCGGCGAAGATTCGCCGCTCCAGTAACTCATCATACCCCACCGAGTCTCCATGGGCCACGGAAGCAGGAGGCGGATAAGAATGGCAAACCAGAGAATGCAAAGCCATTGGTTGCCGATCCATCGCCGCAGCAGCGGGCGGATCGGAAGAAAGAACAGGATGGCAAACGAGATGAACAGGCTCGTTTCCAGGAATTGTTGGAAGGGCGGCGTCATTTGCCTCCTTTCTTCGCCCGTTCTCGCAGCAGCTTTTGCAGTTGGGCGATTTCCTCCCCGGAGAGATCGGCTTCCTCGCAAAAATGAGCGAGCAGCGGCCCAGTCGCCCCGCGGAAGAACACGCTGCAGGAAGGATTCGCTCTCGCGCCGGACGCATTGCTCGCGGGTGAGCTTTGGCTTGTAAATGTTTAGCTTTCCCTCGCGGCGGATGGCGAGGACGCCCTTCTGCGCGAGGCGGGTGAGGAAGGTGTTGACGGTTTTCTGGTGCCATCCCGCACCCTCGCCAAGGACGGCGTGGACCTCGGGGGCGGTCGCGGCGCCGCGGTCCCAGAGGACCGTGAGCACCTCCCATTCGGCGGCGGAGATTTTAGGAATTCGGGGCATGTGGATTACAAATGTAGGAGATGTGTCCTACAGTTGTAAGAGATGGTCAAGAAAAAAATCCGCGGTTCGAAACATTGCATCAGGAATGCTTCCCGCGGATTCGGGCCGGCCGCGTGAAAACCCGGTCCCGGAGACGGTCCCAGGCGCACTCCAGTCGCCGACGGCCGGCTGCTTCAATTCCCGGCCCAGAGGCAACCGGTCAAAAGCAGGAGGGCAAGCGTCACCACGGTGATCCACGGGTAATACCAAATGCCCAGGGAGAGGATGACGAGAGCCGCGATCGCAACCAGATCCAGCAGCATGGTCACTGTATCTTTGTTCATGGAAGATTCTCCACCAACAGTATCGACGCGGGCGACGTGGGAGGAATTATCTTTCTTGCCTTTTCCTTCGCCAATATTGGCTTATTCGGGGCATTCCCGAAGCGATTCAGGTTACAACTCGCAATGGATGCCCTGGGCATCGTCCCCTTCGCCGGACACGTACTGATGGTCGCCCGTGACAAGCTGCACCTTTACACCATGGTGGGCCGGATTTCGCGAGCCCTTGCTTCCCGCGATCTTCACGGTCACATCCCTGCCGGTCCTTTGCGCGACATAATGGATCAACGAATAATCGCCGCGCATGTAACCAAAGCCGTCGCCGTCGTCGTCATACAGCCAGCCCTCGGCGTGGCCGGCTGCATCGAGGGAAACCAGAAGCGTGAGCGGGTCGAGGGACGCTTCCGTGGTGTTTTGGATGATCTTACCCATCGGAATAATCGCGCCTGGACGAATCTTCATCACAGGCTGGTAAGGATCGGCCTCGAGTTTCGGGTCGATGATATCGATGGCGCGCCAGTCGCCCTTTGGCAGACTTGGTTTGTCCGCCCAGCGCGGGATGACGAGCAGATCGCTCCCGAGGGTGAACGCCTGTTGCTCGGCGCGCAACGACGGGTCCGCCGGATCGGCCATGAACACGGGGCGCATCACCGGCAGGCCGGTCTGCGAAGCTTGTTCAAACAAGGTATAGATATACGGCAGCAGCCGGTAGCGGCGGTCGAGCGCCGTGCGTGACGCCGCTTCCACCGCGGGCCCGAAAGTCCACGGCTCGGAGTCGGGCTCGCCCTTTGACTTATGCGCCCGGCTGAAGGGATAGAACGCGCCGAGGCCGATCCAATGGCCGAATACATCGGGATCGGTCTTGCCCGCGTAACCGCCTATGTCGGGTCCGCTGAAGGGCTGCCCGGAGAGGCCAAGATTCAACGACATCGGGATGGACGCTTTGAGATAGTCCCATCCTGAGGCATTATCGCCGGTCCACGTGGCCGCGTAGCGCTGGCCGCCGAGGAAATTCGAGCGGGTAAGCACGAACACGCGCTTGTCGGGCCGCGCGTTCCGGATGCCGGCGCGCGAGGCCTCGGCCATCAGCATGCCAAAGACATTGTGGTATTCCAGGTGCGGCCCCGGGGGCAATCCATCGCCGCCGGCGTGGAGATTCGTTTCCGGCATGGTGCCGGAGGGCACGTCGAATACCGACGGCTCATTCATATCGTTCCAGACGCCGTCGATGCCGTGGGCGATAAAGTCCTTGTAAAGGGCGCCCCACCATAGACGCACCGCGGGCGAGGTAAAATCGGGGAAGACGCACATGCCCGGCCAGACCTTGCCCTGGAAATCCCTGCCGTCGGCGGTTTTCACCCACGCATGGATGGCGCTGCCGGAATCATAGACAAAGTAACCCGGCTCGGCCTTTACTCCGGGATCGATCATCCAGATCGATTTGAAGCCGTTGTCGTGAAGATATTGGTTGGTCGCCGTGGGATCGGGAAAGCGCGCCGGGTCGAAAGTAAAGATGCGGAAGCCGTTCATGTAATCGATGTCCAGCCAGATGACATCGCAGGGAATGTTGCGGGAGCGGAAGCCGTCGGCGATCTCGCGCACCCGCGCATCGGGGTAATAGGAATAACGGCACTGGTGAAAGCCAAGCGCCCATCGCGGCGGCAGCGGAATGGCGCCGATCAATTGCGCGAGGCCGCGCAAAACCTCCTCGGGGGACTTACGGTCGATGACAAAGACGCGGAAGGGCGATCCTTCGCTTTCGAAGGTGATATTATGATCCCCGCAAGTCAGCATCGACTTCCAGGTCGTATCAAATAAGACGCCGAACGCAGTTCCGTCGGGACGGACTCCCAGCACCCACGGATGCGATTGGTAAAGTCGTGAATTGCCAAACTTCTTCCAATTATAGTTATCGGTGTTCCAAAGCTGGATCGTCGTATTATTGCGCAACAACGGCCCGGTTACTTCGCCGGTTCCGTAGAAACTCGTGCCCGGTGGAGCATCGACGCTTGCTACATTCGGATAAACGGAGATTCCGCCCGCAACGCCGGGGCCAAACGTTGGCCTTATGCTGAAGCTCTCGGGCAAGGCCCCCACCCGCTTCGGCTGCGCGACCAGCGCCAGCAAAGGGGATTGCGCGAGGTCAAACCCGGGCGGATCAAATTCAGCGATGCCGCTGCCCACCAGATAGTCCCTTTCACCGATGGCCGGCTGGGCCGTCGCTGCAAAAGCCGGCAGCCAGCAGGCCGCGAAGAGGGCCGCAATGAGCGCGAGGGGAAGTCGCCTGAACACGAATTCAGTTGAACCGACCGGCGCCGAAAGTCGAGACAAACCGGCCTTACGCGTCCTGCTTCTTCTCCACCACGCGGGCATGCAACTCGACGGTAAGTTGCTCGATGCGCTTGCTCAGTTCATTGGTCATCTCCGTAAGCTGGGTATTTTGGGCCATCAATTCCACGAGCGCGGTTGTTTGTTGCGCGGCAAGCTCCTGGCGCTCCATGCTCGCCCTGGCCAGTTCCTCGCGATGCACCGCATCCGCTTCCGCGTGAGCCTTGTCCCGGTCCGCCTGGCGGGTTTGCGCCAGCAGGATCAGCGGCGCGGCGTAGGCGGCCTGGAGGCTGAAGGCTAGATTCAGCAGGATGAAGGGGTAATGATCGAAATGCCACGCATTGGTAATGGCAAGGACGTTGAATGTCGAGCCAGACCATCGACCAACATTGTCTGGCCGACCAGAAACACCGGCGTGCCGAAGAACCGGGCGAATGCCTCCGCCTTTAGCGCCAACCAGTCATCGCCAAATACCTTCGCGAGGTGCTCAGTGCGGCGCGTGATGGCGAAGATGATGGTTGGGTGATTCCGGATTTGGTGCGGGGACTCGAGGCTGGGGTTGCAGTTTCCAGATGATCTTTTCGGGCCTGGTGCAGTTGGTTATTTCATCCGAGCCCGGGCAAGCGATTCCGGAGTTAATCCGCCGCCTGGCCGCGATGCTGCAGCAGCGCGACCTCCTGCTTCAAGTCACCGATGTCCTGCTGGGCCTGGGAGAGATCCGTTTCCAATTGGGCGACGCGTGGCGTCAGGTCGGGCGGAACGGGCCGGCTGCGCAGTTTCTCCACGGCGGCCAATGTTACCACATCCACGGCGGCCAGGATTGCCACGATCAAGGGAAGCAATCGGTTCATAGGCGGCATTTGTAGCATGCCCGGGCCGCCGAGTCGCGCAGAAGAAAAAGAGGAAGATTCGAAACGATGCCAAAGGAGAGGTCCGTCCTCCGGCGGATTCGGAATTCGAAAACCTGCCCTTAAGCCGAGAACTTCAGCTTCACCTCGGCCTCTCCGTCGCCCTCGCGGCCCATGACTTTCTTCACGTGGTCGATGCCATGACGGACCTTGCTCTTGCTCGACGGAGAAGATTACCGCCGTTTCCTCGGTGATCAGTTCCTTCGCGTAAGCCTCGATCAGCGCCTGGTCAAACGTATGCCAGCCGTACGGCGCGCTCGCCTCGATGATCTCCGCATACGAGCGCCCTTCGCTCTCGCCCAGCAGCAGCGTCTCGCGCGTGCGCAGGTTGCTGCCCATGATCTCGTTGATCATCAGCCGTCCGCCGCCCACCTTCGGGATCAGGCGCTGGCTGACGATGTAGCGCAACGTATCGCGCCAGCCGCTCGCGCACCAGTTGCTCCTCATCCTTGCCGAAAAATCCCAGGATGCGGTTGATCGTCTGCCCGGCGTTGATGGTATGGAGGGTCGAATAGACCACATGGCCGGTCTCCGCCGCCGTGAGGGCGATCTCCATCGTCTCGCGGTCGCGGATTTCGCCCACCAGGATGACCTTTGGCGCCTGCCGCAACGCCGAGCGCAGCCCCGCGGAGAATTCCGGAAAATCGCGCCCCAGTTCCCGCTGCGAGAAAGTGGCCTTCGCGTGCGGGTGCATGAATTCGATCGGGTCCTCAAGCGTGACGATGTGAATCTCGTTTTGCTGGTTCAACTCGTTGAGCATCGCCGCCAGCGTGGTCGTTTTGCCCGAGCCGGTCGCCCCCGTTACGAAAATGATCCCCGGTCTTCTCCTTGATCATCTCGCGGAAGACCGGCTGGAGACCCAGCCTGTCGATCGTCGGGAATCTGCGAGTTGAGCTTGCGCATCACGATCGCGTGATGGCCGCTCTGCCGGAAAATATTCACGCGAAACCGCGCGAACCCCTCGATCCCGTACGAGCAATCGCACGCGCCCATCGTCACGAAATCGCGCTGCAGCCGCTCGATGCCGTCCATGAGGTAGTTGGCGATGTCCTCGACCTTGTTCGGCGTGAGAATGGCCGCGGGCGAGTCATCCGGGTAGGGCTTCAGCTTGCCGTAGACCTCGACCTGCGGCGGCTTTCCCACGACAAAAAAGATGTCCGAGACGCCTTCGTAGCTCTCGATCATCGAGGAAAGCAAAGAATCAACGTCTTCCTTAAGCATGCGTTTGCGGGGTGCATGCCAGGATGGGCATAAACTTGGTCAGGTCCATGGGCTGGCAGAACCTTTAAGCAGGGCATGTGCCTCATCCCCCGGAGTTGATACCCGATACTACCCGGGAAAGTCCCTACGGCACGTATATGGCGGCGGCTGCCCAGTCGATGTTGGCGCCGTCCGCGGACCGGGAGGCTGAGAAAGGGATGAGGTAATACTCCTTGGTGTCCGGTCTGGTCGCGGTGATCCTTACGTTGATCACCTTCACCGCGCCCGGGGCGAGCGTCACCGGGTAGCCGGTCGTGGCCAGTTCGCTGGCGGGAATCTTCGTCTTCCCGTCATAGGCAGTGATCGTAAAGCCGGTAGAGCTGGGGGCCGCTGTCACGATTGCGCCGGACTCGAAGAGAAACATGTCGGTCGAAGGCCCGTCATTTTGGATGAGGAACGTCTTGGTGGTGGTGGCGCCTCTCCTGAGGATCGTGTAGAACGGATCGGAGGTGCCCGGCGAAACGGTCTGGTAAACCTGGCATCCCAGCACGACCCGCGGATTCGCCATGACCATGATGTCAGGCTGCGGCGTTGGCGAAGTGCCGGTCACGGGGATGACGCTCACCGTGCCGCTGGTCGCGGTAAAACTGCCAGTCATCGCCACATACTTATTGTTCTCGTAGAGCTGAAAAGCTTCATGAGTGAGCGAGCCCGTGAAGATCCCCCGCTTGTTCACCTTCAGGGAATAAATTCCCTTTGAAAGCAGGGCTTGAATGGTGGTCGAGGAAGTAAAGGCATAATAAAGCTGCGAAGTCGGCCCGGTTGCCAGCGTCGCGGGAAATTTTCCGCTGAGATTGGCCAGGGTTGAGCCGAGGGCGCTGGCGGCGACATTGCTGCCGAAGGTGCCGGTGAGCGTCATCTGCAGATCGATCGTGCCGCTGCCCAGATACTGGGCGAACTGGCCCGAGGCGCTCCCGCTAAGATCCATGAAGACGGTATAAAGCGGGGCCAGGGGCAGGGGAGTCGTGCCGGTAACCGTGAGCTTTCCCCCATTCTTCAGGACCGCGCCGGTGACATCGAAATCGACCGCTGAAGCCAGGCGTGGCAGCAGCAGGGCGAAGAGCGCGCCGGCCAGCAGAACGTTGCGTGCGCGAAAGGCGCCAATCTGCGAACTCATGCGCAGAATGCTGGCGCGCGGCGAAGATAATACAAGGTAAAACTGCGCATTGGGGCATAAATTCGCTTTGCGCTGCGCTTTCCCTCGGGACGAGCCGCCAACCGGTGCTAATGTGGTGGGCTCATGCCTGCCGAACCTGAATTGCTCGCCCCCGCCGGGGATTGGGATTGTGTCCGCGCCGCCGTGGCCAATGGCGCCGACGCGGTCTACTTCGGCCTGCCGCGATTCAACGCGCGGCTGCGGGCGCACAATTTCACCGAGGAGGAACTGCCGGAGGTGGTCGGGTTTTGCCACCGGCACGGGGTGAAGACCTATGTGACGTTCAATACGCTCGTCTTCACGGGCGAACTGGAGGATGCGGCGCATTACCTGCGGCTGCTGAATGCGTCGGGCGTGGATGCGCTCATCGTCCAGGATGTGGGGCTGGTGCGGCTGGCGCGGATGATTACTCCCGAGCTGCCGATCCATGCCTCGACGCAGATGACCATCACCTCACCGGAAGGTGCGGAGATGATCCATGAGCAGCTCGGCATCGGGCGCGTCGTGCTGGCTCGCGAGCTGTCGCTGCGGGAGCTCGAAAAATTTCGCGGCGGCGGCGGCATCGAGATGGAGGTTTTCGTGCACGGCGCGCTCTGCGTGGCTTACTCGGGGCAATGCCTGACCAGCGAGTCGCTGGGACAGCGCAGCGCGAATCGCGGTGAATGCGCCCAGGCCTGCCGGATGCCGTATCAATTGGTCGTCGACGGCGCGGTGCGCGACCTGGGCGAGCGGCGCTATCTGCTCTCGCCGCAGGATCTGGCGGCGGTGCGGGAAATCCCGGCCTTGATCGGGCGCGGCGTGGTTTCGTTCAAGATCGAGGGCCGGCTGAAATCGCCGGAGTATGTCGCCGCGATCTGCCAGGTCTACCGCAAGGCAATCGACGCGGCGCTCGAGAGGCGCGAATGGGAGCCGGCCGGCGAGGAGACTTACAAGATGGAGATGGCGTTCTCGCGCGGGCTTTTTTCCGGTTGGATGCACGGGGTCGACCATCAGCAATTGGTCCCGGCGCGTTTTGGGAAGAAGCGCGGGGCATTCATCGGGCGGGTGGCGAATGTGGCAGGCGGGTGCGTGACGCTCGAGAAGCTCGAGGTGCCGCTGAAAGCGGGCGACGGGCTCGTATTCGATCAGGGCGGCGATACGGACCACGAGCAGGGCGGGCGCGTTTTTCGCGTGGATGGGCGGCGCATCTATTTCGGGCGGGACCAGGTCGACCTTGCGCTGCTGCGGGCCGGCGACCGCGTTTGGAAGACCGATGACCCGCAACTCAACGGCGAACTGCGGAAATCGTTCGGTGGACGGATTTCCGCCCGGCACGAAGTGGCGATCGATTTGCGAGTCGGCGGAAAGTCCGGCGAGCCGATGTGGATCGAGGCTGCCGCGGGCGAAGCGCGTGCCCGGGTGAAATCGAATGTTTTGCTCGAAACCGCGCGCACCGCGCCGCTGGAATTTGCCCGCCTCTCCGGGCATCTCGGGAAGCTGGGCGGTTCGGGATATGTGCTCGGCGCGCTGGAGTGCGGCGGAATCGAGGGGCCGGTCATTTTGCCGATTGGCGAGTTGAACCGGATGCGGCGCGAACTCGTTGTGAAGCTGGATGCCGCGCGCCAAATCCGGCGCCCGGAAAACCAGGCAACCATTCCGGAGTTATTGCAAACACTGCGGGCGGCGGACGGGACGGAAAAGAAAACCGATCCGGAGCTCTGGGTCTTGTGCAGGACCATGGCGCAACTCGACGCGGCGCTCAACGCGGGCGTGCGGTCGGTGCTCGTCGATTTTGAGGATATCCGCCGCTGCAAGGATGCGGTCGCGGCGGTGCGGCAGGCCGGGGACGCGTCGGTTTTTCTCGCGACGCCCCGCATTCAGAAAGCGGGCGAGGAAGGCTTCTTCAGGCTCATTGCCAATGCGGCCCCGGATGGCGTGTTGATTCGCAATCTGGGCGCGATCCGATTTTTCGCCGACGCGGGCCTGCGGCGGATCGGGGATTTTTCGCTCAACGTGGCCAATCCGTTCGCGGCGGAGTTTTTCATGCGGCAGGGGATCGAGCGGCTCACCATTTCCTACGATCTGAACATCGCGCAAGTGCTCGATCTGCTCCGCGCCGCGCCGCCGGCCTGGTTCCAGCTAACCATTCACCAGCACATGCCGATGTTTCACATGGAGCACTGCGTTTTCGCGGCATTCATGTCGAACGGCAAAACTTTCCTCGATTGCGGGCGCCCATGCGAAAAGCACCGCGTCCACCTGCGCGACCGCGTGGGCATCGAGCATCCGTTGCGAGCGGACGTGGGCTGCCGCAACACGCTTTTCAACGCGGTGCCGCAAACCGGCGCGCAGTTTTTCGCCGAGCTGCTCGACGCCGGCCTGCGATCGTACCGGGTGGAATTGCTCGAGGAGGATGGCGCGGAATCGCGCACGGTCATCGAGTCCTATCAGCGGCTGCTCAGCGGCGCCGGCAGCGGCGCGGACCTGTGGCGCGAGTTGAAGGCCCAGTCCCAGTTGGGGGTGACTCGCGGCACCTATTGAGCAGAAACGCGGCCTCCAATATTGCCATTCTCACGCGGCTGGGTTGGAATTCGCGCCCGTGAATATCCATTACTTGCAGCACGCCGTCGGTGAGGGGCCGGGGCATATCGCGACGTGGGCCGCGGCCAAAGGGCACAAGATTTCCGGGACGCATTGGTATCGCGGCGACGCTGCGCCTGATCCCGCGGCCATTGATTTCCTGGTCATCATGGGCGGCGGAATGAATATCTATCAGCATCGCGATCATCCGTGGCTGGCGCCGGAGAAAAAATTGATCGGGCAGGTCATCGGCGCGGGAAAACCGGCGCTTGGCATATGTCTCGGCTCACAGCTGATCGCGGATGTGATGGGAGGCAAGGTGTACCAGAATCCGCAGTTCGAGGTGGGCTGGTTTCCCATGCGCATGCTCGAGGCCGCGCGCAAGGAACCGCTCTTCTCGCATTTTCCCGCCGAGATCACCGCGCTCCACTGGCACGGCGACACATTCGAACTGCCGCCCGGCGCCACGCTGCTCGCGAGCAGCGATGCCTGCCCGAACCAGGGCTACGTCTGCCGGAAAAATGTGATCGGCCTGCAGTTCCACATCGAAGTCCGCCCGGAGGATGTGCGGTTGTTCATCCAGGGAGAAACCGAGCCGCTGCCCGAAGGCAAATACGTGCAAAGCTTTGAGGAAATCCTCGCCGGCGATCACTACATCCCGAAGGTGCACCAGTTGCTCAGCGGTACGCTCGACGCGCTGACTGAGTGATTCAGGTCACTGGTCGTCCGACGACGGCGTGGCGGTCCCCACCTGAACGGGATCGCTCGAGGCAGGCGCCGCGGGCGCGCTGAAGGAAGCGGGAGAGGTAAGATCGGTGGGAGTGGCCGCACCCCCCGGTGCGGCGGCGGGCGCCGGCGTTGTGGCGGCGGCAACGGCGGGCGTGGCTGCGGCAGCGGGTGTGGTCGCGGTGGCTGCACCAGCAGGCGCGGCCGCAGGGGCGGTCATCTTTGCGACTTCCTCCTCGAGGTCCGTCATCTTCCACGGGACCGTTTGCTTTCCACCCCGGAAAACGACGATGACCTGCTCGCCCTGGATGCTCGCCAGTTTCACAACGCTGCCCGCCGGCACCGATACGCTGCCGACGATCTGGCCGTTGAATACGGCCGGGAAGGCGACGGCCTGCTTGAGGACGAGCGACTTTGGCCATGAGGCCTGGTTGCCGGCGATGTCGGCGGGATCGAACGGCTTCGGCGGCGCGGGTGGAGGCGCGGGCGTCGCCGCGACCGGCGCAGCGGGCGGAGTGGTCGACGTGCTTGCGGTATCATCATCGCCACTGTCCGAACCGGGCGTCGATGCCGCCTCGCCCGGCGTCGCATTCATCGTGATGGGCTGGATTCCTGGCGCCGACGATGCGGCAGCCGCCGGTGTCGGCGCGGCAGCCGCCGGTGCGGGCGATGCCGCCATGGCAACCGTCGCGCCGGCTGCGAGCGCGGTGCTTGTCGGCGGCGCCGCGGGCGAAGTCTGCGCCGCTGCCGCGCTGCCGGTAGCTGGCGTTGCAGCGGCGGCGATGGCAGGCGTCACGGCGACGGGCGCCGCGGTTGCCGCGGGCTGGGCGGTCTGCGTTTGTGCCGGCGTCGATTCCGCGACCGCAGCGGGCGCTTCGCCGCTGGCTGCCGCGGCTTCGTCCGCCAGGTGGCGAAGGACGTGCGAGATGCCGGCCAGGCAGCGCCGTCCCAGCGGGCCGCCGCCGGTGCGCCTCACGTAAATGGCGGTCACTACGATGAGGATCAACACCACGTTGAGCGCGATCATCACGGTGCGCCGCTTCTCCCGGGAGCGCCGCGAGGACCGCGTCGAGGACCCCGGCCAATGCTGGGGCGTTGCGCGCCCGCCGGGCAACTGGCTGCCGGCCCCGTCCATTTCATCGAGAGGCGATTCAGCCGACAGCTCGGTGGTGCGAAGCCCCACCAGGTCCCTGAGCGTCTTCCACTCGGCCATCCCGGCATAGCAGGCGTAATCGTAAGGCTGGAACACACCCTGCTTCACGTATTCGATCACCGCCTCGCGCGAGTACGGCCCAAAATCTTCGTCGTTCCTATGAATATAGATCTGCATTTTGCAGTGCGGAGGTACGGCTATCTATTCAAGGCTGCCCCCGGTCGTTCAGTATAGCGCCAGGCGGCCCACGCTGGTCGAGGCAAAAAGAATGGGGGGCCATATCCCATATGGAACCGCCGGAGGGCAGATTGGTCGCGGTATTTTCCCCCGCGCGGTCGCCCCGCCACGGTCTTTTTGGGCTGTGCAAGGCGCGCGCGGGGAGCATAGCCTCGCCGCTTTCACCCCTCCGCCCACGATCTATTAATGGATGACCCCGCTGTAGCCCAGGCCGCGAGTTGCGAAACGAAGGTGGAAGCGAAGCCGCGGAAGGGGTGGTTTTTCCACCCGAACACGCAGATTTTGCTCAGCATCGTGCTCTCCGCGGCGGCGCAGTTGTGCCTGAAAGTGGGCGCAACAGCGGCGGTGCCGGATATGTGGCTGGGCGTCGAAGGGTTGCGTTCGGGATGGGTCTGGCTGGGCATCGCGGCGATGATCGCGGGCCTTTTCTCCTGGCTCTACAGCCTCAAGTACGTGCCGCTGAACATCGCCTTCAACGTCGCCGGCCTTTCGCAGGTGCTCGTGCCGCTGGCCAGTTGGTTGCTGCTCGGCGAGCGCATCGGGCCCACCCGGGTCTGCGGCATCGCCCTGGTATGCGCCGGCGTTTACATCGTGGCGCGCCCGTTGATGCGGATGGAGGAGAAACTGTGACGCCGCTCGCCTTCCTCATGGTGCTGACCGCCGAATCCTGCTCGGCAATCGGCCAGATTTTTTTCAAGCGCGCAATGGGCCACGGCGAACGCCGCCAGGCGGCACTGCTGACCGCCGGCGTGGCCGTGAAGGCCCTCGGGTTTTTCATGGTCCTCGGGCTGCTGTCGAAATTCCCGCTGAGCTATCTCTATCCCTTCGAGGGCCTCGACCGCGTCGTGTTGATCCTCGGCACGACGCTTGTCCTGAAGGAGAAGATGACGCCCGGCCTATGGGTGGGCGTAGTGCTCATCGGCGCCGGCATACTGCTCGTCTCCCGCAGTTAGCGCCCGCCAGATGATGCGCAACGCCCGCTCGTTGGTGGCTGCGGCCTCTGTGGAATCGATGCGCGGCTGGCGCGGATGATCCAGGCGGCTGCTCAGCCACTGCTTGAACCGGGCATGGCGCGGCGCGCTCCACGCCCCGCAGAGATCGCCCCCGATGACATCGGCCGCGGCGTGCAATTCATCCAGCGCCCAGGCGACATCGCCGGCGGTGAAAAGGCCGGGTTCCCAATTGGTCACCGCCTCGCCGCGGCGCAGGCAATCCAGATCCACGGTCACATAGACCCGCTGGCCGGCCAGCGATTGCGCGAAGGCGGAGAACCGGTCGCGCCAATCGTGGTAGGCGAGCGCGCGCCAGCGTTTTCCGGGCCGAACGCCCGATGCGTTCGTGCCACGGGAAGACCTCGAGCCGGCCCGTCGCCAGCGCATCCTGGTTGCCGAAGAGGCGATGCGGCCAGTTCAACTCGAAATTGCCGCAGCCCCAGACGAATGCCCGGGTCACGTTCGGCAGCTCGAGCGCGCGGTTGATCCAGCCGCCGCAGCCCCAATCAGGCGGGCGCACATCCCAATCGGGATGATTGTCGAACGAGACCAGCGTGACGGGCCGGGAGAGATTGCGCAGCCAGAGCGCGCTCAGATGATGGAAATCTCCCGAGCCGTAAAGGGTAAAGGCCGCGAGCTCCGGCTGGATGCTCTCGTAAAACGCATCGAGGATGGCCGGAGTGGCGCTGTAACGAAGCCGGGGGCCCCAGTCGCGGAAATCGAGACGGTGGTCGAGGATTTCGTGCGACCATGCCCCATCGAGGTCAACGTGCAACGTTGAAATGGGCCGCATCATGGGGCCACATCATTTTCCGGTCGGCTCCGGATGTCAAATGAGCATTCTGTCATGGAAACCGGCCCTCCGCCGGCCCCCCGCCCGCACCCCTCATGACCGCCAAACCGGTTGCGAGTTGAAGCCAGCCCCCTTTATCGCTATGGTTCCGGCCATGACATTAAAAGCCGCCATTCACCCAGCCGAGGAGGGAGGCTATTGGGCCGAAGTCCCCGCGTTGCCAGGATGCTTCACCCAGGGCGAGACGATGGACGAGATTCGCGCCAATATCCGCGAGGCCATCGAGGGATGGCTCATGGCCGAGGACATGGCGGCTCGTCGGCGCCTGGTGACCTTGCGATAGGTCCGCACCGTGCTGCGCTGACGGACGATTCCCGCAGCCTCGGATTTTCTTGGGATTTTTAGGGGTGTGACTCCGCATGTCATATCTCATCCCGTAGGTTGCTTCAGATGAGGACTGGCCAGGTAACATCCGACACCCAGCATCCCCGGTTCCGCCCGGGTATTTACGTGAAAAACGGCACACTCTACGCATTTACGGAGTTCGATGGGCTGATGGTAAGGGGATGGCCGGAAATGTGGGCGTGGACAAGGACGTGCCTGCACTCACTATGGCAACGCTGGAAGCCTGATATTGATTTTCGTGAAGGTATCATTCGCATGGGGCAAAACCCGGAACGGCCGCTGGTTGCTGATGCAGGGACGACGGATGCGGGTGAGGAGCCCGGCGCACTTGAGAGCGAGAGACGGCTTGTCCGGGATTTTTTCAGCAACCTCCCCTTGGATGTCCGGGACGCCATCGCCCCTTTCGAAACTCGCAGATGGAATTTGCTTCTAATGGCCGCACGCTGCCCCGAATCGCTTGACCTCATTAAAAGCAACCCGGCTCTCGCATACTGCGCCGCGTCCCGCCGGGCCTTTGGACCTTACTCCTCCAACCATGCAGAGCGCCGCATGCGCTTCCTAACCCGTTCCCGCCGCCGCGAAATCTGCGGGCCGCTGGGATTTCCGGCGGCTGAATCCACCGTTTCGATCCTTCGAAAAATACCGGCTTCCGCGTGCGAGGTCCCGCGGCTGCGGGCGATCCGCCAACTGCTAAAGGATCCCGACTGGCACAAATCGCTATCCCATTTGCCGTCGCTCAATCTGCATGTACTTCATTTTCTTGAGGACAAGGCATTGAGGCGCAGAACAACCCCACGCTTGCTGCACGAACTTGGCAGTTGCCCGAGCGACGTATATTCCGAGGCGGCCTGGCTGATGGCCATCCACAGGGATATCGGAAGCCGCCGCCCCGAACAGTTCCGCTCCCTTCAGCAAATCCTCCGCATGAAGGCGAATCTGGACATCCGGGAATCGGACCTGAGAAGCCTTGAGTTTCCGAAGCCGCCAATTCCCGGCAACGGAGCGATCATCGCTCTCGATAGGCCTGACCTGCTGCTCGGGGAGGCTCTCAGTCAGCGAAACTGTGTGATGTCCTATGTAAGGCAGATTTCCGGCGGCTCCTTCTATTTCTACCGCGTTCTGAAACCGGAGCGCGCCACGCTTTCCATCGTCCCGGTTGCGAACGGAAAATGGAAAATCGATCAACTATTAGGGTGCCGAAACGAACCAGTTTCGGAGGCAACGCACCAGGCCGTCGGCGAGTGGCTTTCAAAGTCCCAGTAAGCTTATGCCGGAACATACACTCCCAAAGCTCTTTCTTGAGTTGCCTGGGCACGAATGCAAGGCGCCCCGAGACGGTCTGAGACCGTGCAAGACGGAGGATATGCTTTTCCTTGCCACACTCCTCCAGCGCGCCGGAGAAGCGCGTTACTTCCTGGAATTCGGCGGCAGGGAAATCGTTCCGGAGCCGCTCGGAAATGACTCCCGCGAATCGGAGCCTGAATTTGAAATCAAAGCACGGATAGGTCGCGCGACCATCCGGAGGTGGTTTCGATATGGGTATTTCGCAATCAGACAGGCATTCGCCGACGCCATACCCCTGCCATTCGTCATCGAGCCTGAGGGCAGGGAATTACGGAAGCCAAGGAGCTGGAAACCGGAACACCCCTGGATGGCTGGAAAGGGCTTAAAATGGCGGTTCGAAAAAACACGGGACCCGCTTCTGACCAATCTGCACAAAATCCCGCTCCTATCATGGCGGGACGACAGACCACTCCGGGATGGGGAGGTTTACTGCCCGCTCGATGGTCCGGTTATTCCCATTAGACACGAATGGAAATCCCCAACCTGGACGTGGCAACACCTGTGCGGGCGGCAATGGCGTGCGTTGTTGTGCCCGGATTGTCTTGGACAATTTCAGATCCAATTGATAGCAATGAATTGAACCAAATCGCCATCATGGAGCCCGTTGAAATCGCAAGTTACAGAATAAGAATCAATCAGTCGAAGGGCGACCTCAATCAGGTCGTGCATGATCTCCTGCTGGAAGAAGATATTCCTGTCGACCTCCTGCCTCACCTGATTCAAGCTTTAAAGCCGTGTGCCTACATAGAAGAGCTGAACCAACTCCTCGTTAAGACGCGCTCGACGGAATTGCTCGCCGCTGTGCGCAACAAACGCCAACGTCCTCTGGACTGCAACACCATCACGTACCTTCTTCACAACGGGTTTCCAGATCCACAAATAGAGAATGAGGCAATCGACGAGTTGGAAAAATGTTACCGCGACTCAAATGAAGATAGAAATCCAACTCGGTGCTCGCTGGCGCGCGCTATGAAGGAAAATGGAGGAAAACACTCGCTCCAAACGCTGGAAGCAATTGCATACGAACTCGAGCCTAAGCTCGCGGAAAGCAAGGCGAATTTACCGCCTCATAAACCCGACGAGTCTCTCAAGGATGTTCTCGCGGACTTTCCATTTCGAGACCTAGCCCGCTGGTTGGACGGTTCTCCCGAAGAAAAGAAATGCATAAACGAAGAGATTTTCCTGAAAGAGGTTAAAGCCGCCATGGATGCTATTCGGACCCGTCTGGTGGCATCCCCGCCACAGTAATAAATGCCGCGACATCTGAGCCTACCAGATGTGGCAGAGTTCATACACCGCAACACTTCGGCAGCATCTGGCCGTAGCAAGCCCCTGAACAGCGTCCTGAATACCAAGAAAATCCTGCCATCCGAGTTCTTGCAGCCAGGATCTATGGCCGCCGGCAGAGTTGCGAAATACGCGAATTTGATTCTCGGCAATGTGCTTGAGGGTTCCGTCCAGATCGATTATCGCCGGAAGAGTATCGATCAGCGTGTCGAGGAATCTCTGCTGGATGGGCGTCAGAGCGCTTGGACTGAGGAGAAGCGTACTCATGATATACTTCCCTATAAGACCCGCTATTTTCTGCGATCTGCCGTAGATAACATTCGTACCATTTAGACCCCAAAAGAGCCCCGTCTGGCCGGTGGCCACTGCGTTTAGTTGATCCAAAAGGTTTTGCCAGTTTGCTCGGGTGATAGGAGCACCGGTCCGAGATATGTTCGCGTAAAAGGCGATTAATATCGTCGACATTCGAATTGTTGTCGCAGGAAAAACACCCCACGCTAAACCATTTGGAGCGGGGAGGGGGCCGCCGGGTTTGGCCACGCTAAAGGCACGCTTGACCCAAACACCCCAAATAGGACCGGGAGGAGTGGTAAAATGAGGAATTTGGTTAACTCCGGCTCTTTTTCCCACTTTCCAAACCCTGTTCCAGAAGTCTCGGGCGCACCGTTGCCAAATAATTAGGTTACAACGGTTCTGGCAGTTCGCGTTGCAACAGGGATCGGATATTTGGCGGGTTGCTTTAGGGTTCGCGAGACCGATTGGGTTATTTGACAATGGCCCAGGCAATGCAGTTGCTCCGTTGCGCCGCAATATATCCAGTAACTGTCCATTCCCTTCAAGACGCCATTTTAACCATCCGCTGCCAGCCCTTCCTGTAACGATGACGGAGGCAGCAGAGGGTGACAGACCCGGAATGTCGTTCATAACCTGAAGGCGACCGTCCGCCGTTGGACGAATGCTTCCATTTTCGAGCATTTCTCTGGCTGTGTCGTAGTTTTGCTGAATATTTTTAGAGGAAACATGGTTCGGATCGATAACAAGTATAGAACCAGCCAGGATTGTGATTTTCCCTGTATGCTCATCATATTCGCCGACGGCATCTGCTCTGTTATTTCGAAGAATTACTCTCATAATTACGACAGCTATATTTCATAGAATTAGGAAGCGCAATCGGCATCGCACGCCGGCGCCTCGGCAACAATTCGAGTTTTGGGCGGAACGCCAGACAAATTTACAGTTATCGCTTTCGTGTGCAACCTCCGATTGAATGAAAGTCTAAGGCATCGAACTTCGGTTGAGTCGCATCGTCGGCTACCAGTGGAGAATTCTGCGAGTGATCCGTTCTCTAAGTGTCAGGTGCGTCAGGGTGAGATTCATCCACCCGTAGAGGAGGCGGAACAGAGTCACACAATCTCGCTGGGAAAAGCCGTCGACTCCGACCACTTTGCCATCGTCCAGGAATTGCACCTGGAGTTGTTCTGCAATCTCGGACATCTCATTGATGCAAATTGATCGTGATCGGGCCGAAGGCAAGGCGTCGTCATGTCGCATCTTGATTACTTCGATTGCGTAGGAATCGGCGTCGATGCCGAGTTGCGCCATCACTGCATGTCCAACGTTGACGTTGTTGGTATCAATTGTGATGGTGTGCACAAGTGGGCACTGATTAACGATTTTTAGCATAATTAGCCTCCATCAGTTCCTTATTCGCGGCTGTTGCGGTTGTCCGGACGGCGCCCGGGGCAAGAGCGTTCAAAGCCCTTACTGTCGTTTAGAATCATATATTGTAACATTTTAGAGAGCCTCCGAACTTCAAGTTGTCTGATACGGTCGAGGGTGGTTTTAAACTGCCTGGCTATTTCCTCGGCGGTGCGGGAATAGCCGTCAACGAGACCAAATCTCTGTTCCAGGACTTGCCTCTCTCTTTCGGGCAAGGCGTCGCCCACTCCGGCCAGGATGGCTGTTATGTGCTGATGTATTTCCGATGTCATTGGTTCTGGTAAATGTATGCTCTATTGGCTGGCTTTAGTGAAAACACCGGCTCGGAAGCTTGAAGCGGCTCGCGAGATGTCGCCTGCCTCCTCCACTGTTTTCCACGCTTTCGCCCCTATCAGGAGAGTAAACATGCGGTCGAATGATTTTTTCATCGCGCTGCCGATTTCGGTGTGCTCGTAGGGGGCGAGGGACTCCCGAATGAAATGGAGCGTGAAAACATCCTCATGCCCCAGGTCAAGCCTTGGCATCAGATTGAAATCCGCCGTGAGAAAATAACCGCGGCGGCCGCGGTCGTATTCCAGCGGCGCGAGCAGTCGGTCGCGGAGAAACTCGATGTCCCGCATGATGGTACGACGATTGACTTCGAATGTTTTCTGGAAGGTGGCGCAATTGGGGTATCCACCCTGTCGGATCTCGGCGACAATTCGGAACAGGCGTTCTATTTGCGGGCGGGTGGCAACATGGGAAGTGTTTCTTTTCATGCCGCCCTATTAAAAATGAATTGTTGATGCAAAAATCTTTACATTGTAATGACATTTCGGGTTTGAAAATGCCTGAAAAGCTTGCGGACACGGGTGCAATGCCTTCCGCACTTTCCCACGCATCCCGATCTCGTTCGACGGGGGACCGCGGCCTGGCCGCCCACCACCACCCGCTTGCTCCTTGCTCTCCTCGGCCATGGTGGCGGATTTGTTGAGCTCGGCGCGCCGGACAATGCGGAGCCAGGAGGTCTACGCAGATTGCCAGGGGGACTTGCCCATGCTCAGCGCATTGAATTGACTCTCAAACTCGCCCGCAGCGCGAAGAATTTCATCGAAGCCGGGAACATCACCGAAAAACATTGGTCCAAGCATGGCTTGGTAATCGCCGCGCCAGTTGGCGACATGGTTCTCGGGTGGAACGCATAGAAGATCAGCGATAGACTTCCCGCCTGTGCCGGACCCGCTCGACCGTTACCACCTTCGCTCCGTCGTCCACGGTATAAACCACGCGATAATCGCCCACACGGATGCGAAAGGCATCGTCCCGTCGCCGACCCTGCAATTTGCGGAAGCCGAAAGGACGTGGATTGCCTGCCAGCCCCTCCACGGCCTGAAGGACACGGTTCTGTACGGCGTCATCGAGTCTCTGCAAGTCCTTCTCCGCCGAACGACGGAAATTAACGGCGTACAGCGCCATTTTTCTTTAGTCTGCGCTTCACCTGGGCGAGCGGGATCGTCGGCTCGTCCTTGCGGCTCGCGATCACCCCAAAATCGTCCAGATCCTCCAGCAACTCCCGATATTCCGCCAGCGGCAGGATCACCGCCGTGCGCTTGCCATTCTTCACCACGTATTCGGCATTCGGATTCATCGTCGTCTTCATCCTTTGGGGCACGCTACCACCTTACTTCGATTTCGCCAATCCACCTTTTCCCCGGTATCCCTGCGCCGGCAGTCTCAGGTGAACACCGCCAAGTCCTACCGCTGGAGCGCAATTCTCCCAGGCGAACAAGCGGGAGCAGTATTACGCGGACGGGAACAACGCGCTCGTTGATCGGTTGCTCCCAGCGGCGGAAAGCTGCGAAATGGGCGCTCCGTGCAGATTTGCCTCAAAAGGAATGACTTCGGTGCCGGTATAAAGCACTACGCCGCGAATCCATCGCTTTCCAGCCGCGGCGGCCATTGCCTGCAAACCTCGAACGTCGGCGCGACCCAAAGTTGCGCCTGCCTTGACCTCAATCCCTACCAGCCGGCCCGCACGATCCTCGAGCACGATATCGACCTCCTGCCCCGACACCGTGCGCCAGAAAAAGAACTCCGGCTGGGTTTCACTCCACGACGATTGTTTGCGCAGTTCCATGTACACAAAGTTTTCCAGCAGCCCGCCCGCGAGGGTCTCATCCAGTTTCAATCGTTCGGCGGTCAATCCCAGCAAATGAGCCAGCAGCCCGGTGTCGTTCAGATAGACCTTCGGGGTTCGGATGGCGCGCTGTCCCAGGTTGCTGGACCAGGGCCGCAGTTGTTGCACCAGGAACGTTGCCTCGAGCAGGGCAAAATAGCGCTTCAAGGTCGTTTGAGGCAGCCCCAGCGTGCGGGAGAGGTCGGCAAAATTCAAAAGCCCGCCGACACGGGCGGCCACGACCGAAAGCAGGCGGGGCACGGCGGTCAAATCGGCGATATTGGCCAGATCGCGCACGTCGCGCTGGAGAATGGTTGTCAAATAGGATTGAAACCAGGCATTGCGGCGCGCGCCGGGATGGCGGGTGATCGCCACCGGGTAACCACCCAGCAGGACTTTCTCGAACAGTTCGTCCCGCCGCAGGCTGCCTCTCTTTCCGGACACCCACCCGGACTGTCTGGAGAAAAGTGCATCGACGAAACCTTCCTTGCTGCCGTTCAGTTCGCCTTGCGAGAACGGCCAGAGCGTCAGCAACTCCATGCGGCCGGCCAGGGACTCAGCCAGTTTCGGCGCCAGCAGCACATTGGCCGAGCCGGTGAGCATAAAGCGTCCGGGCTCCCGCTTCCGGTCAATGGCCATCTTGATGGCCGGGAAGAGCTCGGGCGCGTGCTGAACCTCGTCCAGGGTGACCGGCGTATTCAAACCGGCGATGAACCCATTGGGATCTTGTCTGGCCGCCGCCAGGACGCCGGGATCGTCGAGAGTCAGGTATTGACGGCCATGTCTCTGAAATTCGGGCAATTGCACCAGGGTGCTCTTGCCAGTCTGGCGGGCGCCGTTGACGAGGACGGCGGGAGTATCCTCCAAAGCCTCGAGAAGCCGCTGGGTGATATGGCGACGGAGCATGGCTGATAATCAACCACGCAATGGATGATAATCAACCACTTTCTGGATGATTATCAGCCACCATTCGGCCCAATTGCCGCTGGCTCAGGATGAAGCCGGGGGACCAGCCGGCGGGGCGGGCTTCTTTCTCTTCGCCTCGCGGGGCGGGAACTCCCAGCCGATCTTGCCCTTGGGCTTGAGCACCAGGAAGGCCGAGAAGGGACGGCCCTTGCCTTTCTTCGAGACGAAGCCGGCGATGAGGCCCGGTTTTGCCCTCCGTCAGCAGCTTGCGCATCTGGTCGGGCGAGATCGACTTTTGCAGGATGACCTTGCCGATCCGCAGCTCGCACGTTTGACGCCGGGCTTGCTGTGGATGTTGTTTTCGCAGGCATAAGCCTTTTCCAGTTCGTAAACCTGGCCGGCCTTGCAGACGGGGCAGGGGGCCAGCGGCGTCAGCTTCGTCAGATCGACCGATTCATCCGCGGAACCGTTTCCGTTGCCGTTCTCGAACTCGAATTCCGGCTTGTTCTCCTTGCCCAGCTTGACGATGGCGGAGAAGGCGCGGCCCATCTTGCTGCGGAATCCCTCGAGCGGCCCGACGCGGCCCTTGGTGAGCAGTTCCCTGACTTCATCGGGCTCGAATTCCCGCCCGGCCATGCTCTTCCACACCCGCAGGCCGCAACTGGCGCAGGTGTACGTGCGGTAATCCTCCTTGAACGGGCCGCCGCCGCATTGCGGGCAGTTGATTTCCAGGGTCGTCGAATTCCCCCTCGATCGGCTTTTCGCCGAAGCCCTTCACCTTGTCGACGATCTCGCGCGTCAGGCCGCGAATCTCCTGCATGAAAGTGTCGCGCGAGAGCTGGCCGCGCTCCATCTGCTTGAGCTTGAATTCCCATTCGCCGGTCATCTCCGGTTTGCACAAGGTTTCGGCGCGGACATTGCGCAGCAGGGTGATGAGCGAAATGCCCTTGGCGGTAGCGATGAGGTCGCGCTGCCTTGCGCTCGACGTAGCCTTCGAAGATCAGGCCCTCGATGATCGCCGCGCGCGTGGCCGGCGTGCCGAGGCCCTTCTCGAGCATCGCTTCGCGCAATTCCTCGTCGTCCACCATCTTGCCCGCGCCTTCCATGGCGGAGAGCAGCGTGGCTTCGTTGAAACGCGGCGGCCGGCTTGGTTTCGCTCTCCTTGACTTCGATGGCGTCGACGCGCGCATTCTCGCCCGGCGCGAGCGGCGCCAGCGATTCGCTCTCGCTCTCCATCTGCCGGCCATACACCTCGAGCCAGCCCGGCTTGACGATGATCTTGCCCTCGGTCTTGAACTTCTCGCTTTCGACGGTGGTGATGCGGGTGGTCAGCTCGAATTCCGCCTGCGGGAAAAAGACGGCGATGAAGCGGCGCGCGACCATGTCGTAAATTTTCGCCTGCATTTCATCCAGTTCCTTCGGCGCGACGCCGGTCGGGACGATGGCGAAGTGATCGGAGACTTTCGCGTTGTTGAAGATGCGCTTGTTCGGATGGACCCAGCCGTTCTCGAGCGCCTTGGCGGCGTGGCGCGCGAGGTTGGGATCGGCAAAACCCCCGAGGACATGGCGGACCGTGCCGAGGTAATCCTCGGGCAGGTACCGGGAATCGGTGCGGGGATAAGTCAGCACCTTGTGTCGCTCGTAAAGTGCCTGGGCGACCTGGAGGGTGCGCACCGGCGGAAAGGCCGAAGCGCGAGTTCGCCTCGCGCTGGAGCGTGGTCAGGTCGTAAAGGAGCGGCGGGCTTTGGGTCTGCGGTTTCCTTCTCCTCCGTGACCGTGCCGGTTTTGCCGCGGCATCTTTGCTCGATTGCCTCGGCGCGCGCCCGCTCCCAGATGCGCTCGGCGCGCCCGTCTTCATCGGCGCCCTTCTTGAAATTCTCGTCGAACCAGCGCCCGCGATAGCTGCCGGCCGCGACGCCGAAATCCCCAAAAACCTCCCAATACGTGCGCGCTTTGAACGCCCGGATTCTCTCCTCGCGCTCGACGAGGATGGCGAGCGTCGGCGTCTGGACGCGGCCCGCGGTCGTCTTTTGGAAGCCGCCGACGTGGCGGGAATTGAACGCCGTGAGCGCGCGGGTGCTGTTGATGCCGACCAGCCAGTCGCTCTCCGAGCGGGAGACGGCCGCGGCGGCCAGCGGCCGCAGTTCCTCGTCCGAGCGCAGATGCTCGAAAGCCGTCCGGATGGCCTGCGGGGTCATCGACTGGAGCCAGAGGCGCTTGATCGGCTTGTGCCCGCCCGCCAGCTTCACCAGGTTGCGGAAAATCAATTCCCCCTCGCGCCCGGCGTCGCAGGCGTTGATAAGTAACTCGACGTCAGGGCGTTTGATCAGCTTTTTGAGCAGCTTGAACCGGGATTCGGTCTTCTCGATCGGCTTCAGGTCGAACTCCTCGGGCAGCACGGGCAGGTTCTCGAGGTTCCACTTGCCGCGCTTGACCTCAACTCCCTCGGGGGCAGCGAGTTCCACCAGGTGGCCGATTGCCGAGGAGACGATGGAACCGTCATTCTCGAAGAAATCGCCGTTCTTTTTGAAGCTGCCGAGGGCGCGCGCAATGTCTGCGGCGACGCTGGGTTTTTCTGCGATGATGAGACTTTTACCCATAGGGGAGGGAAGGGGCGGGAACCTCGCGCAAAGAAGCTATCCGCAAATCTTTACAAGCCAAAAAAAGTGAAGGTGGGTGGAAAAGAGGGGGTGGGGTTACGCAGATATACGTATGAAAAAAGGGTCCAAAAGCCCCGAAAATGGCCTTAAAATCGGGGTAAAACGCCCCCCTATGGATCGACTTCCACCGGCGTGCCGATTTTCACTTTATTATAGATGAGCGGGGCGATTTCGGCGGGGAGCCGGACGCAGCCGTGCGAGGCGGGATAGCCCGGGAGGATGCCGATGTGCATGCCGATGCCGTCGGCGAATTCGCAGAACCAGAGCATGGGCGCGCCGACAAAATGGGTGCCGCTGGGCGCGGAATCAATCAACTGGCTGACGCCGGCGCGGACGATTCGATCGTTGCGATCACAAAAAGCGCCGTAGATTGAGGACCGATGGTCGGGATCCTTGTTGAAAATCGCGAACTTGCCGGTGGGGGTCTCGTGGCCGGCCTTTCCGGTGGAGACGGGGGTGTCGATGCCGATCTGGTCGCCGACCATGAGGTAGGCGCGCTGGCGGGAGATCGAGACGACCACGTGGGAATTGTCCGGGGTCATCATATCGAGGACGCGCGGGGTGGTCTTGGGCGGGTCCTGTTTGTGGATGAGTTCGGTCGCCGGCTTCATTTTTGGCGCGTGGCCAAACAATTGGGCGGGCGCGGAATGGCAAAGGCAGAGAGTTGCCAGAGCGGCTGCCAGACACTTAAATGCGCCACATGTTCTCATCGAAAGCGCGGCAGTGTACCAGAGCAGAGGCGGGCGGCAATCTCCTTCCGCGCGGTTAGCGCATTCCTTGTGACGACGTTGAACCGGATGAGAACGACCCCCCGATTGCGGGCGCTGGCCGCCTGGGTCCTGATGGGGCTGATGGCCGCGCCGGGCCTGGCGCGCGACCCGAACGACTTTGGCGACCAGCCGCCGGACCTGCCGGAGCCGCGTCCGCTCACGGTGAAGATCCCGCGCGGCAAGCCGGTCTGGATCACGCTGAGCGCCTATACGATCAGTTCGCCGGTCATCCGGTTCCGGATCAAGCGGCAGTCGAAGGGGGAGCTGGGGACGCCGGACCTGGTGACGGAGGGCACCGGCCAGGTGAAGTACACGCCGCCGCCGGGAGTGGGCCCGGGCCAGGACAGCTTCGAATACCAGGTGCAATCCGAGGCGGGTGTCTCCGCGGCGGCGGAGGTGGATATCCAGCTTACCGACAAGGACCCGGTGCTGGTCGCGCCGAACGAGGTCGATTTTGGCGACGTGCTGCCGGGGGAAAGCTCGACGAACACGCTGGTGGTGCAGAACATTGGCGGCGGGCTGGCGGAGGGGAAGGTGACGGTGCCGGATGGCTGGACCGTGCAGGGGGACCCGGCCTACAAACTGGGCGCAAACGAGAAGCGGACCTTTACGCTGGTGTTCACGCCGGCGGAAGAGCGCAAGTACATGGGAGATGTGCAGTACACGAGCGAGCCGGGCCGCGCGACGGACCTGGATGGAAAGGGGGTCGGGCCGATCGCGTTTCCCGACGGGCCGCTGGTGTTGCAGGAGACGGGGAGCGCGCGCGGGGGGAGCATCGAGTTGCGGAACCGGACCGATACGGCGCGGGTATTGGAAATCACCGCGGGACCGGAATTGGAAACCGGCACGAGCATCGAAGTGCCGGCGAAAGGGAACGTCGATATAACGGTGCAGGTGAAACCGACCGAGACGGGCGCGGTGAGCGACCAGCTTTCGGTGCAAGGCGACGGGGTGAGCCAGGAGGTGCAGGTGTACGCGGCGGCATTGCCGACGCCGACGCCGGCGGAGCTCGAGGAGGCGGTGGCGGGACCGGTGGGGAGGCTGGGGCAATCGGCGGCGCCGGCGCAGTCCGCGCCGGCGGTCATCGCGGCGGCGGAGGACACCGGGGAATTGGGAGATTTGCCGCCGCTGGATAACGACGGCGAGCCCGCCCCGACGCCGCAGCCAGGCACGCCGATTTGGGGCATGGCGGTGGTCAGCGTGAAAGGAAACAAGGCCGAGGTGGCGTGCAATTTCAAAGGGGCGGGTCCGGTGCAATCGTATCGCGTCGAGGTCGAGACGCTGGGAATCGACGCCAGCGGAAGACCGGAGGCAGTTTGGGTTCCGCTTCCGAACACGACGGTAAAAGTGAATGGGACGATGGTGCTGGCCGACATCGCGAAACTGAAGGGAAACGCGATTTACCTTGTGCGGCTGGCCGGGCTGGACGACCAGGGGAGGACGGTGGCCGCATCGGCACCGGGGAGGATTGTTACGCCGAAAGCGGCGGACTTGAGTAAGTGGAGGTGGACTGGAGTGGGGGTGGTGTTGCTGATGGTTGCGGCGGTGTGGAAGTGGTTGCGGGGAAGGCGGTGAGGGGGGGCGGATTGCGGATTGCGGATTGCGGAGTGCGGAGTGCGGAGTGCGGAGTGCGGAGTGCGGAGTGCGGAGTGCGGAGTGCGGAGTGCGGAGTGCGGAGTGCGGAGTGCGGAGTGCGGAGTGCGGAGTGCGGAGTGCGGAGTGCGGAGTGCGGAGTGCGGATTCAATGCAAAAGGATTCGGAAACGATCTTAATGGCACACCTTCGCAAACGTCTGTATATCCTCACGCGACCACGACGACAAGAACCAGATTTATTGTCTTTGATGTGACACCCAATGGCTCACAAACCAGCTTGTTTGGTTCTATTGCTGATAGTTTTTCGACACAGTGAATTTTTTGTAGATGGTGTCGTGCTGGGATCGGTGAGGGCTTGTCACTGGGAGATGCCCAAGAAGGTTATACCGTCCCCTGTAGCTGGTTTGATTTCAGTCGAGAGTGGAAGAGAGAGGGGTGGTCACGGTGACGAGCCACACTGATGCTTTTTTGGTGTACGGGTGTTAAAATTGTGGTATGGGCAAACAGCATGTACAAACACCCCATCCTCTGTATCTTTTTCGTGATCGCCGTTCTCCTGACGGTTTACCAAACCATCCGAGGATGGATGCTCCAAATGCTGATTTCTGGGAAAAATGAGGCCACGAAAGGTTTTACAAAGCGTCAGAGGGTCTGGCTCCTCTGTCTGGCAGACGCATTCACATATTTTTTGTGTGCAGCAACAGGGTCTCTCTCGCTGTTTGCATTTATGCACCTTACGAGGTCCGGCTTTGCTTCGACGGATGGCCACGCTGTCTTCTTGATTTTCTTGATTTTATACGGGGTGGCTGGAATGACCGGAAAGCTTCCCGAGATTCTTGGCAAACTGAAGCTCGGATAACAGAATCAGATATGTCACAACTTGTAACAGAATGTCCCAGGTGTGGTTCATCAAAAATAACCTTTGATCTTCTGGATGCTAACCAGATTGGCGTGGAGTACGGCTGGAAGATGTGGTGTGAGGCATTCTGCATTTGTCGCCACTGCAGTCTCTCTACGGTGTTCGTTCTCAGTCAGCTAATGAATGGGAGCGCGTCGGCGATTGACGTGAAAGTATTGCCGACCTTGCGAGAAACGATCAATGATCACATGAAAGTAGAGAGCTTTGTATGTATAAAGGATTTCGCCAAGCGCGACGCTCCGGGACATTTACCAAAAGAGATCGAGGCTGCTTTCGATGAAGGCGCCACATGTTTGGCAGTGAACTGTTTTAACGCGGCGGCTACGATGTTTAGGCTGTGCATTGATCATGCAACCAGGTCATTGTTGCCGGAGCGGGATGAAAGTGGATTAAATGGGTCGGTCAGACGAAACCTCGGTGCTCGGCTGAAATGGCTGTTTGACAATCATAAGTTGCCTGAAAACCTCCGAGAACTATCGAGTTGCATCCGAGAGGACGGAAACGACGGCGCACATGCGGGCACGTTGCGCAAGGAAGATGCTGAGGATGTGGCTGATTTTACTTTTGAGTTATTGGAGCGACTTTATACAGAGCCAGAAAGGCTGCGGTTGGCTCAGGAACGCCGTGCGGAGAGGCGAATAAAAAAGGAGTGACGCCTACCACGCGGCAGACACTCATTTTCAAAACTCACACCCAGGTAGCAGTTCCTTCCTCCCATCAAGGCTCTCGTTCATAGACATGCATTTCGGGCGCAGTCAGCACCGACGGAAATTGTCCGAGGAAAAATCGGCGTCTCCAAATTGGGGACGTTGATGGAACGGACAATGGGGTGGGTCGTCCATTGAGAGGAATGTGCCAGGCCCGTTCAGCATTTACGAGAATTGAATTCGCCCTACAACCTTGACAAGAGCCGCCATTTCGTGGCTTTTACAGTGCTGTGAAAATATTCATCAGTCATGCAGTGAAAGATAGGGCAATCACCGAAGTGCTGCTGAATCTGCTGTGCATGGGAGCAGGAGTTGAGCTAGCTGACATTTATTGTAGTTCAATAGCTGGTTTCAACACAGCCAATGGGGCGTATTTCGTCGACGATATATTACGGCATCTCAACGACGCAGATATAATAATCTCTCTTTTATCGCCATCCTATGCCAACAGCCGTTTTTGTCTCGCTGAGGCTGGAGCCGCGTCTTTGCGTAGTTTAATTCACAAAACGGCGCACTTCGTGTCGCTGTTGGTAAAGCCTTCTGTGTTTGCAGATTTTAAGGAGGGTGTATTCCTGGGTCTGCAAGCCGGAAACATTGATGATGGAGACGCCCTGGATGAAATGCGAGATACGATTATGGAGTACATTGAAAAGAAAGTGAAGACATCAATTTGGAACAAGCAGCGATCAGTATTTCTCCGTGCAATGGAATCTTACAACAGAGAAAAGGCATATGAAACGGCGATAGAGAATGTCTCGATTGAAAAGGTGGGTTTTTCTCGCACTGAGGACAAAAGGATTACTTATAAATCGAAGGTATATATAGAAATGAAGAACGAAACAGGATATGATATTCGTGTTAGAGTGACAAATTGGAGTGGCGCACGATTACAGAATCCCCCCGTGCAGAAATCGGTCTTACACGTCTGGCAGGCTGATAATAAATGGTCCCATGAAACGGCAGAAATATTGGTTCACAAAGGGCAATTGTTTTCGGCGTGGGTAGGTCTCGATCCGAGGCAGTCAAGTAAGGACTTGAGACGGATGCGAGAAAATCAACGCTTAGGAACGTTAGAATTATTGGTGTCCATTGAAGGCTATGATTTCCCGTTGGTGAAGCATCTGTAGGAGATGTGTCCCACCTGCGGGGTCAGGCCAAGGGTTTTAACGGCATCCTGGAGCGATTTGAGGGCACATTTCGTCACCACAACGCAGGCTTCACTACACCGAGCCAGGCCATGACGCCAATAAGCATGACTACAATCAAAATTCCTGCGACAATTGGAACACGAAGCCTGCGAAAAAGAAATGGCGTCATCCCGATGACAACCCAGAGTACCACCTTGGCGATGGCGAAATGTGGAAATGCCAGGTGGAGCTTGGCAAGCAAACCAAATCCAGAAACGAGCATCACCAGCAACCCGATGGCCTGGAAGATAAAGAACATTTTTCGATTGGTTCCACCGGCCATCATGCCGCCAATACCCAAAACCAGTGCAGCGATGCCGGTGAGGTGAATGATTTTATACATCGTGTAATCCATTGTGGTGGGGGATGATTGAGCGCGGTTGGTAAGGTAACACTGCAGATGACAAAGCCGGGCTTCCCCAGGTATTTAGGCGGACGTGTGACTTGGAGCGGCCTTACAGGCCTTGAGTTCATGGGGTGAGGGGTTCCCGGGGCTGTGCGGTCCCGCATTCGCGGGATCGCTCCACCCCGGGCTTTAACATTGCGACAGGCGCAGGAGGGGGGAGGAGAGGAGGAGGGAAGGGGCTCACGCAAAGGCGCAAAGAGCGCAAAGGTAGAGGTCGGAATGAGTGGTACTTTGTTCCGGCATGGCACGGATGGCTTAAGGCGGGCTTTTGGCCCTTCGAGCTGTCGCAGTAGTGTAAATTATGGCGGCGTCTGGCCCTTCGGATTGGAGTGGCAGGGGTCGATGATTGGGCATCTGTGGGATTTCTGGCACCCCTCCGGGGTGCGGGCCAGTGACCTCACCGGAACCGGGGGTATCATTGCGTCCCGCGTGCGCGGGACTCCATTCAACTCCCCGGCTACCGCTCTTTGAACCCTGCGGGTTCAGGAAGAGGTAAAGGTCGAAGGTCTTCAAATTGGAAGGAGTGGAGGGTGCGACGGAGGCGGTGGCGGGAGGGGTTCGTGTGAAAGTTAAGGAGTAAGTGCGAGTACACGCTGGGGCGCGGGTGGGGCATGTTGTATTTATATTGTTGCAATTGATGCACGCTGTTGGCCCTGGGGAATTCTCTCAATCGCTTGCGTGACGCGGTACGCTGTCATTGTGGGATGGCGCGGCCGGGTTGATGCCAAAAATCATTTGTCCGCATTTTGTGCGGGGGGAAGCGGCGGGTGTTTGAAAGCCTGATTTCGGATCGGGGCGATTTTGAAATCGAGAATGTGTGACCGTGCGGGGCGGGTACCCGGGGTTTCGCCCGCTTGCTCAACCCCGGGCTTGTGGCTGTTTGACCCCGTTGGGGTCCCGAAGTTGGGCAAGCCTCCGGCCTTGCGTTGGGAAAATGAAGTGTTGAAATCGGGCGCGGCCTCGGAATCCGGGTATGAAATCTTCTGAACCGGGTTGGGTTCATGTGAAAGTTAAGGAGTAAGTGCGGGGACACGCTGGGGCGCGGGTGAGGCGCCGGCTGCACTTTAACTTGAAAGGCCTTAGAGGGGGTGGCGGAGGCGGGGGGAAGGGTTCATGTGCAAGTTAAGGAGTAAGTGCGAGTACACGCTGGGGCGCGGGTGGGGCGCCGGCTGCACTTTGACTTGGAAGGCCTTAGAGGGTGTAGGGGAGGCGGTCGGGGAAAGGGTTCATGTGAAAGTTAAGGAGTAAGTGCGAGTACACGCTGGGGCGCGGGTGGGGCGCCGGCTGCACTTTAACTTGAAAGGCCTTAGAGGACGGAGTTGTCGATCCAGCGGAGGTAGTCGATGTTGCCGGAATCGATTCGGAGGGAGATGATTTCGGGGACTTTGTAGGGATGTAGCTGGCGGATCCTGGATTCGAGGGGCTGGTACTTCCAACTGTTGGTCTTGATGATGGCTAGCACTTCGGAGTTACTTTCGATTTTGCCTTCCCAGCGGTAGATTGATTCGATCTGCGGGACTAGGTTTACACAGGCGGCCAGTCTTTCCTCGACCAATGTGGCGGCGACGCGGCGGGCGGTTTCGGCGTCGGGGAAGGTGGTGAGGACTACGATGGATTCTTCGGGCACGGGGGGGAATTTCGGATTTCGGATTTCGGATTGCGGAATTCGAAAGGATGCGCGCGCGGAGCGCGCGGTTATCGAGAATGCATTGCCAAAGCCGTGGATTCGAGTTTCACGGCGGGTTGGCTGCGGCATATCCAGCCGCCGCCGGCTACGCGGTCGGCGTCGTAGAAGACGGCGGCCTGGCCGGGGGTTACGGCGCGCTGGGGGATGTGGAGTTGGACGTGGGCGCGGTCGTTTTCCAATGGGGTGACGGTGGCGGGGGCGCCGGCGTGGCCGTAGCGGATTTTTACGGTGAAGTTGCGCGGGGCTTGGGGAACGTCGTGCCAGGTGGAGCGGTCGACTTCGAAGGAATCGACGATCAGGTCTTCGGCATCGCCGACGATGACGCTGGAGGTGGCGGGATCGATGTCGATGACGTAGCGGGGGCTGGGCGAGCCGCCTGGCAGGCCTTTGCGCTGGCCGATGGTGAACATTTCGATGCCATCGTGCGGGGCGAGGAAATTGCCTTGTTTGTCGTAGATGCCGCCGGCGTGAAATTGTTTTTCGCCCAGGTGGCCGCGGAGGAAGGCTTTGTAGTCCTGGCCGGGGACGAAGCAAATCTCCTGGCTGTCCTGTTTATCGGCGACCTTGAGGCCGATGGAGCGGGCGATGGCGCGGATTTGATCCTTGGACATGGCGCCGAGGGGCATGAGGGAATGAAGGAGCTGCTCCTGGCGGAGGGAGAAAAGGAAATAGCTCTGGTCTTTGCGGGGGTCGCGGCCTTTGCGGAGGATGGCGCGGCCATCGGGGGCGCGCTCGACGATGGCGTAATGGCCAGTGGCGATGAATTGGGCGCCGAGGGCGCGGGCTTTTTGCCAGAGGTTGCCGAACTTGAGTTTTTCGTTGCACATGACGCACGGGTTGGGAGTGCGCCCGGCCTGGTACTCGCCGGCGAAATAATCGATGACCTGCTGCTGGAATTGGCCGGACTCCTCGACGACGTAATGCGGGATGCCGAGGGCGTGGGCTACGCCGCGGGCGTCGGCGATGGCGGATGGGCCGCAGCATTTGTCTTCGGCGCGGGAGATGCAATCCTGAGGCCAGACTTTCATGGTCACGCCCACGACGTCGTAGCCCTGCTGCTTGAGCAGATGGGCGGCGACGGAGGAATCGACGCCGCCGGACATGCCGACGACGACGCGGGGAGGGGTGGTGAGCATGGGGGTGGAGGATAGCAGGAGAATTGATAATTGCTAATCTGAGATTGCAGGGGAGGGAATTGCTGATTGGGGGAGGGAATTGATAATTGCTAATCTGAAATTGCTAATTGGCAGAATCCGAGTCGCGGTCTGAACCTGGCGCGGACGCTGCCGATGATGCCTCTGTACCGGGAGGATTGGGGGAATTGATAATTGCTAATCTGAAATTGCTAATTGGCAGAATCCGAGTCGCGGTCTGAACCTGGCGCGGACGCTGCCGATGATTCGTTGGGCGGTTTTTTTGGAATGCTCAATTTGCCGGGCGTCCGAGCAGGTCTATGGGTGTGAGTACTCCGCGCAGTTTGTTTGAGGTGTCGACGACCAGGAGTTTGTTGCGGCCGCTGCGGAGTAGGATTTCCAGGGCGTCGTTTACCAGGGTTTCGGCCTGGACGTTGGGGATGGCGCAGGGGGTTAACTTATCCAGGGTGCTGTCGCGGGTGACGGCGCCGTCCTTGAGGGCGTCGTAGACCTCGGATTGGGTGACGATGCCGAGGAGGGTGTCGTTTGCGTCGAGCAGGGGAAAGGAATTGAATGGATGCTGGACCATGGTGGCGAGGGCTTGGGCGATGGTATCGGTGGTGCGGAAGAAGACGGGGTTTTTCGACATGACGTCGCTTACTTTCATGCCCAGTACGGAGCCGGGCATTGTCTTTTTGACCGATTCGATTTGCTGGCGGCTGAGGTATTGCTGCGAGGAATGCTGGAAGAATTCGTTGATGGAGGCGCTGGCGCCGGAGATGGCGCGGAAGACTTTGGCCTCGAGCGCGACGAGGGTGGTGGGCTCGGTGGCGAGGGCGTTGAAGCGCCACTTGCGATCGTGGAGCAGGGCGCGCTCGCCGAAATGTTCGCCGGGCCCGATGGACATGACGGGGCCGTCGCCGTCGTTGAGTTCGATGCGGCCTTTTTTTACGACGTAAAAGGAGAGCGCGGGTTCGCCGGCGTGGAAGATGTTGTCGCCTTTTTCGAGATGCATTTCCTGGAGGACTTCGGTGGGGCGCGGGTGGAGCAGGGTGATGTCGCGCGGGAAAAAGAGATCGAGGGTCCAATCGATGACTACGCGGACTTTGCGGTCGAGGCCGGGGAGTTTCATCAGGTAAATGGTGCGCCACATGAACCAGGCGAGCAGGCCGGAGAAGCGCATGCCCATGATGTCGGCGACGGCGGATTGATGACCTATCGAGGCGAGCTCGCCGAGGCCGGTGAACTTGAAGGAGTGGGTGGGCTTGCCGCCGTCGATGAGGACCTGTGCGAGATTTTTGCCGAGGCAGATGCCCTGGCGGTAAGCGAACTGGGCGGTGGGCGGGCAATATTTCCGCGCGGTGAAAGGCGAGGCCATGGTTTCCTCTTTGCCCTGTTTGCGCGCGCCCTTGCCGCCGGCCATGGGGACCGCGGCGCAATCGCCGGCGGCCCACAAATCCCCGAAGCCCTGCACGCGCAACATGGAATCGGTGATGATGCGGCCTTTGTCGGTGGGGATTTGGTTTTTCTTGCAGAGATCGACGAGGATGGGATGCGGGGCGTTGCCGACGGTCGAGAGGACGGTGTGGGATTCGAGGACGCGACCGTCGCCGAGGGTGACCTTGCTGGCGGTCATGGAGGTGACGCGGGCATTGAGGATGATCTCGACGCCGCGGGCGGCGATGTTTTTCTCGCAGTAACGGCCGAGGTCTTCGTTGATCTCCGGGAGCAGGTGGGGGCCGGAGTGGACGAGGATGACGCGGTAGTCGGTTCGTTTGATGCGGGGATAGAAGCACTTGATGTCCTGGAGGAGATCGAGGATCTGGCCGGCAGTCTCGACGCCCGAGTAGCCGCCGCCGACGATGACAAAGGTGAGCAGGAGCTTGATGGCGGTTTCGTCGCGGGAAAGGTTGGCTTCCTCGAGGCGGTCGATGACGGCGCTGCGCAATTCCTGGGCGTCGCCGACGGATTTCATCAAATAAGCATGCTCTGGCATGCCGGGGACGCGGCTGAGATCGACGACGCCGCCGAGGGCGAGGACGAGATGGCGGAAGCCGATGGTGACCGGGGGAGTGTAAGCGCCGGCTTCGAGGTCGAGGGTGCGTGCGGAGAGGTCGATGCCCATGATGCCGCCGCGCAGAACATTGAGGGAGCGGCAGAGTGCGCGGATGGGATTGACGACGTGGCGCGGGGAGATGGAGGAGCCGGCGACCTCCGCGAGCATGGGCTGGAAGACCATGTAATTGCGGTCTGCGACGATGGCGAGGCGGTCCCTGGCGGAGGCGCCGAGGCGACGCGCGAGCGTTTGTGCGCAGTAAACGCCGGCAAAACCGCCGCCGGCGACGAGGACATCGAAGTCGAATCGGTTATCGCTACCCATGGAGGAAAAGGGGTAGCGAAGTCGGCGAGGTAATTCGAGAGATTAGTTTTCGGACGGCTCACACTTTGCAAATCGAGATGTAGAATTTGCCGCTGGGGTCGCGCGGGATTTCGTCGACGTATCGGATGTCGAGTTGCGGGGCGTAGCCGAATTGCTCGAGGAAAGCGGCGCGGATGGCGGCGTCGAGATTTTGCGCGGCGGCGATTTTTACGGTGAAGCGGCGCAGCTCCTCCTGGATGACCTGGTATTGGCGCATGCCGGGCAGATCGCGCAGGGCGACCGAGAGGTCCACAAATGGGACGCGGCGGCCATCGGGATGCAGGAGCGCGCCGCGGACTTTGCCAATGACCTGGCTGAAGGCGGGCAGCGGGATTTTTCCGCACGGGCATTGGCCGAATGCGGCGAGGTCGCCGATGGCGTAGCGGATGATTGGCATGCGGCGGTTGAAGTAATCGGTGATGACGACCTGGCCCAACTGGCCGAAGGGGAGCGGGTCGTTGTTGGAGTCGAGGATTTCGATGCCGAGCTTGTGCGCCATGATGTGATGGAAGCCGGAATGATACGGGCACTCGCACGAGATGGCGCCGACCTCGACGGCGCTGTAAGTGGCCCAGACGGCTGCGCCGGGGAAGGCGGTCTGGATGATGCGGCGCTGGCCGGGATCGAATGACTCTGACATGAGCAGCACGCGGCGGATGCTGGGGAAAGCGAGGCGCTGGTCGATGATCGATTGGGCGAGCAGGACGCCGTTGGTGGGATAAGTGACCAGGGTCATCGCCTTGTGACGGGCGGCGTATTGGGCGAGGGCGAGGATTTGGCCGGCGAGCGTGGTTTGAATCGGGATGATGTGTTGCTTCACGTGCCGCGCGTCGGGATGGACGATCTCGACGTGGGGCAGCGACCCGCCGCGCCAGCCGGCCATGAGGCGGTAATCGTCTGTTTCCATGCGGGCGCGGGTGGGGCCGCTGGAGACGCGAACCGGCATGCCGGTCGAGCCGGAGGTCCTGCCGAGCACGGGGTTGCCGTTGAGGATGAGGTCGTTGTTTTCCTGCAGGACCTGGCGGGTGAGGATGGGAACCGCGCCGGCCTGGGGAATCCATTGGGCGTAAAAGGGATTGGTCCGGCGGGCGTGGCGGACGATGGCGCTGAATTTGTTGGGGTCGAGGAGGCGCACGGGGAGGACGGGGCGGTTGTTTCGATTGAACTTTAAATTCGAGGGGAATCCCAAGTTTGAAAATTCGAAATTCGAAATTCGAAATTCGAAAGATTGGGCGCCTATCGGCGCACCGTTCGGGTTCGCCTTCGGCGAATTGTCTCGCTCGGCTCGAAATTCGAAGTGTCAGGCTTATCGGCGCGCTTGCAATCGCGGGGCGGCGGCCAAGAATGATGGATTGGATGAATATTGGCCCAAATGATGGAGTTACCGTGCGGCGGCCTGTTGAGGCGGACTGGCCGCGCATGCTCGAAATTTCTCGAGCACGCCAATTATCACCACATCGGCGGCAGCGAGATGGAGCGGTTCCCGCTCGAGGATGCGTTTGTGGTCGAGATCAACGGGCGCATGGCCGGCGTGTGCGGTTACCGGATGCTGGACGCGGAGAATGCGAAGACGACGCTGATGGTGGTCGATCCGGCGTTTCGCGGCAAGGGACTGGGCCTGGTGCTGCAACGGGCGCGCATGGATTACCTGCGGGAGCGCGGGTTGCGCCATCTTTACACGAACTGCGACGACGATGAGGTGATCGCGTGGTACGAGCGGCATTTCGGTTACCGGAGAACGGGCGGGCGAGTGCCGAAGACGGAGGACTTTGGACTGGCGGAGAAAAGTGAGTGGATCACGCTTCGGTGCGAGCTTTGAAATAGATGAGCGGCCTGATTTTGAATGCGTGCCTCACGGGCATGGTGACCACGAAGGAGAAGAATCCGCGCGTGCCGATTTCGCCGGAGGAGATCGTGCGGGACGCGGTTGAAGTGGCGCGGGCGGGGGCGCAGATCGTGCACATTCACGCGCGCGGGCCGGATGGGCTGCCGACCTGGGACGCCGGGGTGTACCGGGAGATCATCACGGGCATTCGCGAAGCGGCGCCGGGGTTGATCGTCTGCGCATCGACCAGCGGGCGGCTGTGGAGCGAGCGCGAGAAACGCGCGGCGGTGTTGATGCTGGATGGGTTGGCAAGGCCGGACATGGGATCGCTCACGCTTGGCTCGATGAATTTTGCGCGCCAGGCGTCGATCAATCCACCGGACGACATTCTCTATCTCCTCGATTTGATGAATGAGCGCGGCATCAAGCCGGAGATGGAGATTTTCGATTTGGGCATGGCCGATTACCTGCGGCGGCTTGCCGCCGAGGAACGGGTGCGCGGGCCGGTGTATGCGAACATCCTGCTGGGGAATCGCGGGACGGCGGACGCCACTGAGGAGAATATTGCCTACCTCGTTTCGCGGCTGCCAGAGGGATGCGTCTGGGCCGCGTGCGGCATCGGCAGGCATCAATTTCCCATGAACGCGCTCGCGCTCGAGATGGGCGGGCACGTGCGCGTGGGCCTGGAGGACAACCTCTATCTCGATGCGGAGTCGAAGCAGCCGGGGACTAATGGCGAACTGGTTGCGCGGATGGCGTCGCTCGGACGGCGGATGGACCGCGCGCCGATGAAACCGGTGGAAACCAGGGCGCTGCTGGGAATCGATTCAGGACGATGAAAGTGAAACTGGCCTATGGCGACGGATGGCTCGAAGTCGAGGTGCCGGCGGAGCGGACAACGGTTATCGCGCCGCAGGATCAGCCGGGGCTCGCGGATGAGAGGGCGGGTTTCATTGCGGCGCTCGCGGCGCCGATCGGCGCGGCGGCGCTGGAGCCGCGCGGACGCGTCTGCATTGTGTTTACGGATATTACGCGGGCCACGCCGAATGAGCGGATCATCCCGTGGCTGCTCGAGTATCTTCACGGGCGCGGCGCGCGGACGGAACAGATCACGCTGTTGAACGGGCTTGGGACGCACCGGCCCAATACGCCGGAGGAACTCTCGGGAATGCTGACGCCGGAGGTGGTGCGGCGGTATCGCGTGCTGAATCACGAGCCGGGGAATCCGGAGGCGCTTGCGCGGGTGGGAGTTACTTCGGATGGCACGCCGGCTTTGTTGAACAAGCACCTGGTCGAGGCGGAGACGCGGATCGTCACCGGATTTATCGAGCCGCATTTCTTCGCGGGATTCAGCGGCGGGCCGAAGGGAATCATGCCGGGTGTCGCCGGCATGGAGACGGTTATCAGCAATCACGGGCGGCGAAACATCGCGAACCCGAACTCGGCGTTCGGCATCACCGAGGGCAACCCGATCTGGGAGGAGATGCGGGACATCGCGCTGCGCGCCGGGCCGAGCTTTCTGGCCAATGTCACATTGAACGAGCGGCGGGAGATTACCGGCGTATTCGCGGGCGATTTGATCGAGGCGCACCGGCGCGGCATCGAGTTTGTGAGAAAATCGGCGATGCAGCCTGTAAGTGAGCTGTTCGACATCGTCATCACGACCAACAGCGGCTACCCGCTCGACCAGAACCTCTACCAGGCGGTCAAGGGGATGAGCGCGGCGGCGCGCATCGTGAAAAAGGGAGGCGCGATCATCATCGCGGCGGAATGCCGCGCGGGGGTTCCGGATGGCTCGCCGTTCGACCAGTTGCTGAGCCGCGCGCGCGACCCGGAGGATATTTTGCGGTTGATCGCCGGGGAGACATTCCCCGAGCAATGGCAGGGGCAAATCCAGGCGTTGATCCAGCGAAAGGCAAAGGTATTCGTGCATAGCAGCATGGCGGATGAAGTTATCCGGCGGGCGCATTTAATACCTGTTGACGATATATCCATGTTTGTAAGTCAATTGGTTACGGATGGGCCGGTCCCCATCGCCGTGCTTCCCCAGGGACCATTGACCATTCCATACTTAAAAGAATGAACACCATAAATCCGGGCCAGGCCCGTCTCCCATCCATCCCATGAAACAGAACTCGCTTGTCATTTTACTCTTGTTTGTTGCCGCGTCGCTGGCGGCGGGCGGGCAGCAGAAGATCGCGTTTGAACGCGAGGATAACTCGATTTGGGTGGCGAATCTCGACGGGACGGGGGCGAAGAAAATCGCATCGGGCGACGATCCCGACATATCGCCCGACGGGACGAAGCTGGCGTACAACACGTTGAGCGCGACGGGACCGCAGCGGAGCATCGCGGTGGTCGATCTCGCAACGGGAGTGAGCACGGTGTTCAAGGATGTGCCTTCGGACAATGCCTATGGGCCGCTGTGGTCGCCGAATGGGACGAAGGTGCTCTTTTATATTCTCATCAATAACAATTGGGAGATCGGCGTGGCAAACGCGGATGGCAGCGGGTTTCGCGTCCTGAAGGGAGCGGGTCCGAACAATCAGTACTTTTTTTCGGCGTGCTGGATGCCGGATGGGAAATCGCTCTTTTGCCAGGACCTGACCAATCTCTACCAGATCACGACGGAAGGAGAGGTGATGAAGCAATGGCCGCTGCAGCAGCTTTTTCCGAAGGGCGACCTGGATAGCAACGTGCGCATCGACGCTTCGGCCGATGGCACGGCGCTGCTGATGGATGTGAACAGTGATACCGATTCGGGCCGGGGTGGCTGGGATGGTCCGCCGCCGCAGATTTGGGAGATGAACCTGTCGACTGAGAAAGCGGCGCCGATCACGCCGATATTCTGGTGGGAGCCGTGCTGGGTATCGGCGGACGAGTACCTCTGTATCACGCAGGGAGCGAAGGAAAAGGAGCCGTCGATTTATCTAAGATCGCTGGATGGCAAGACGAAGAAGGTGGTGGTGAAGGGGGCGATGAACCCGAGTGTGTCGAAGTGAAAGGGGGCTGTTCCGAAATTCGGGGTAAGCATTTGGATTGGATATAATTGCTCCAAAAAGACAGTAGGGTTGCATTTTGATCTTCGATCGCGCGGTTTTTCGAGAGTCGCCTGTTCTGATTTTCCTTGCGCCTTTGCGCCTTTGCGTGAGCCTAATCCGTTCTGGAAGAGGGACTCACGCAAAGGCGCAAAGACGCAAAGTTTTCCGGAAGGGAGCGCAACTACCTTGCCCTTCCTTTCGGCGCGAAACCGGTTTTTCCGGCCTCTTTTTTACTCTGTAGCGCAAAATCAATTTTGAAACACTATCTGGTAGGCCGGCTTGTCCCGGGTGAAGGGCATATTAAAGAATTCTGTAGCCTCTGTCGGTTCGCCCGCCCAGCATCAGCCGCGGGTCCTACGGGACTTAGATGGCATGTTTAAGAAATAGTGTAACCGTGGATTGCGGGAGGCAACGGCGGGTTCATGTGAAAGTTAATGAGTAAGTGCAAGTACACGCTGGCGCGCGGGTGAGGCGCCAGTGGTTATACTTCAGCTTGAAACGCTCTAATTTCCGTTTTTCGACGCCTGTTGCACTCCGTCGCCGCTGTGGGCGGCGCTTCCCGGCGGGGCTGGGGGAAGGTCTTTGAGACCTTTGAGGGCGAGCATCTCGGCGTAGGGCGCGTCTGTGAGGAGGTAGAACGGAGCGGCGGGAGGGGTGTCACTCAGTTCCTCTGTTTTAAGGTCGAGGGGCAGAACCGTATCCCTGGCCCATTTGTATAGCTCCGGAATATCGTCGCCGAGAAAGCCGCCGTTTTTATCCATCAGGACTTTCCGTATGGCATCCATATGCTTCTGCGTTTTGCCTTTTGGGTAGGCCTTTTCGCTCAAGAAGGCATTCATCGCGACGCGTCTGGCGAGGTAGGGAGAAATCTTTCCCATGTCGTCAATGAGGCCGGCGGCGTTGTCAGGTTTGCCGGACATGAGGTCGACATAAACCATGGCGTAAGCATCGAGGAGCCAATCGGGGTCGGATCGATCCTTGAGGCGGTCGCTCAATTGCTGGGCGATCAAGGGACGGGAACTGGAGCTGGTGACCATGTCGCTTTGGTAAGGCAGCGCATCATGGTCGCCAGGGTCGATGAGTGCGGCGCGGACCTCGTCCAGGTATCGGTCGAGGCCATCGGCCTGGTTACTCGCATAATCATTCGCGACGTTGGTCAAATCGGCGTCGGGCTGCCAGTCGTCGTTATATTCCTGGGTGAGTAATTTCGTGAAATTGGAATCCGCGAAGGAGAGATGGCCCAGCGCGGCCCGATGGTCGGGAACAGGCAGGGCGAGGGTGTAAAACTCCGGAGTTTCACCGCTTTTCTCCAGGTCCGGCGGCGTTTCGCGGGGGAGATTGGCGGACGCGAGGTAAAGATAGAATTTTTCGAGCCTCTGGAAATAGGGGATGGGCGGCTGATGCGCGGGGGACTTGGCGTCGGCATAGCGGCGGCCCTGGACGGCGGAGTAGAGGTTTACGAAGTCCTGAAGCCACGCAACGTCCGCGGGAGCCGGGCTTTTGTTCGCCTGCATCCAGAGGTCGAGCGCCGCGGCGGCGTGACCGGGCATGAAATGAAGAGAGGCGCGGAGTGCGGGATCGGTAACCGGAATTCGGAGGGTATTGAGGTCGTTGAGAAAGCGGTCGGTTCCATAGTTGAAGTCCAGGACGATGCCGATGTAGCGGTTGGGGATGACGCCATGGAGAGTGGCCGATTTAAGATGTCCCCCGCGGTTGATGAGCAACGTCATGTCCGGCGACGGGGCGTTGCGGAAGCGGCCGAGCCCCCATTCGCGCCAGTCATAAACCCGCATGCCATCGACGGCCAGGATGATGTCGCCGTGCATGAGGTGGCCGGCGGTGGCGGCCGTGGGTCCCCACCATTCATCCTGGATACTCCTGGCGCCGTAATCCATTGTCTTGAGGAGCTCGTCGCCCGGGATTTTGTCGCCCGTGGCGAGGTCCCATAGGTCCGGCGGCTGCACGTCATCCCCGAGGCCGTGTTTCATGGGGTGGAATTTTCCCGCGAAAAGGTGATGCCCGCACGCCAGCAGGAATAACAACGCGAGGGATAAAAGCCGGGATTTCACACGTGGACCGCTGTTCATAGGCCGGAGGGGTCGGGTGTGCTATTTTTCCAGCATGGGGCCAAATGGTCAAGCGGATTTGGGAATCATATGCAACCGTCGCTTCTGAAGCCTCTGTCGTCCCTGCGGGACTTAACCGCGATGCGCGTGAACCCAGGGGCTAAAGCCCCTGGCTATTGTCTGCCGTCCCCTTCGGGGACTCTTGGCTATCGTCTGCCGTCTCGCCCGTCTGCCGTCTCGCCCGTCTGCCATCCGCCACGGGTCCCTACCGCCCCCTCGGTCCCCTTCGGGGACTCTTGAAGCGGCTACAGTATTTGTGAATATGCTGTAATGCCCGATCACTTCATCCTGTCGAAGGTCTTCTGCAGGATGTCCAGGTCGCTGGCGTTGCCGAGCTTTGCGCGGGTGGCGTCGGTCCACTTTTTTTCGAGGGCGTTCTTGGTGGGGCGGTCGCTTTCGTAGAAGACGCCGAAGAGGCCGGGGAAGGGGAGACTCGCCAGTTTGTAGGCGGCGATTTCGTCGGTGATATCGTGACGTTGCTCATCCTCGGGAGTGTTGTCCCACTTTTTCTCCTCGATGAGCTTGAACTCGCCGCCCTTGCGCGGGTTGCCGGCGTCGAACGCGCCGGGGTAAAACTCGACGCACTCGGAGAGGCATTCCACGACGGAGAAACCCTCGTGGTTCATGGCGCGCTCCATCGTCTGGATCATGTGATTGATCTGCGTGGCGTGGGTGCGCGCGATGAAGGTGGCGCCGGCGGCGAGCAGTTTCTTGATCGGGTTGACCGGCTGGTCGATGGCGCCGGTGGGATCGGTTTTTGATTTGTAGCCGAGGGGCGAGGTGGGCGAGGTCTGCTTTTTCGTCAGGCCATAGACGAAATTGTCCATGATGACGTAAGTGAGATTGATGTTCTTGCGCGCGCCGTGCTCGAGGTGATTGCCGCCGATGGAGAAGGCGTCGCCGTCGCCGCCGAAGAGGAAAACGTGCAGGTCCGGCCGGGAAAGGCTGACGCCCGAGGCGAGCGGCACGGCGCGGCCATGGATGAAGTGGCCGCCGTGGGTGTTGACGAAATAGGGGAAGCGCGAGGAGCAGCCGATGCCGGCCAGCGTGACGATGCTCTCGTGGGGGAGCTGGGCCTTCTCGAGCATCTTGTAGAAGGCGGCGAGCACGGCGAAATCGCCGCAGCCGGGGCACCATGTGGGGTGATCGGCGGTGAGATCTTTTTTGGTCAGCTTTACGCCGGCGGGCGCCGGCAGGGAATCGGTGGTTGCGCTCATTTCAAAACTCCTTCGAGGATTTCCCTCACGCGGAATGTCAGGCCGTCGGTCTTGGTGAGGCTGCGGATTTTCGGGTCGCAATAGCGGGCGCGCAGGATGGTGGCCAACTGGCCGTAGCCGTAGATGCCCTGGTCATTCATCTCGACGACGATGACGCGCTTGAACCGGGCGAAGATTTTTTCGAGGCCGTTCGGCAGCGGGTTGAGATGCCGGAGGTGAGCGAGGAGATGCTTTCGCCGCGCTCGCGCGGCGGTCTTTGCCGCCTCGTGGATGGGCCCGTAGGTCGAGCCCCAGCCGACGAGGAGCGCCTCGCCTTCCGGGTCGCCGTAAACTTCCGGCGTGGGGATTTCCGCGGCCAGTTGCTGCAATTTGCTGCGTCGCTTGGCGGTCATGCCCAAGTGCAGTTTCGGGCTGCCGGTGGGATGGCCCATTTCGTCGTGCTCGAGGCCGGTGACCACCGGGTATTTCGCCGTCGACCATCTTTGTGCCGGGGGGCGCATGGCGGGTGATGCCCTCGAGCGGGTAGGGCTTGAAGCCGGCCGGGCGGGGCGACAGGTCGAGTGCAGGATCGGCGATGAGCTTCTTCAGATCGGGTTCGTCAAAAGCCTGGATGCGCGTGGCGAGCGAGGCGTCGCTGAGGATGAAAACCGGCGTGCTGTATTTGCGCGCGATGCGGGCCGCCTCGATGGCGATGTAAAAGCAATCCTCGACGGTGGTGGGCGCGAGCACGACGCGCGGGCTGTCGCCATGGCCGCCGAAGATGGCCTGGTAAAGGTCGCTCTGCTCGACATTGGTGGGCAGGCCGGTGCTGGGGCCGCCGCGCTGGACATTGACGATGATGAGGGGAATCTCCGCCATCGACGGCCCAGCCGATGGCCTCCGTCTTGAGCGAGATGCCCGGCCCGGCGCTGCCGGTGACGGCGAGGTGGCCCGCGTAGGAGAAGCCGAGCGCCATCGAGACCGCAGCCAGCTCATCCTCGCATTGGACGAAGAGGCCGCCGTACTTCGGCAGCTCGCTGCGCAACGTCTCCATGATCGGTGGACCAGGGCGTGATCGGATAGCCCGCGCCGTAGCGCACGCCGCCGGCGATGAGGCCGTAGGCGAGCGCCTGGTTGCCATCCATCGTCACCTGGGACGGCCCGCCGGTGGATTGCCTGTTCTCAAATTGGTAGCGCGTGGCCAGGACATTGCCCACCGGGTAGGCGTAGCCGGCCTGGAAAGCCATGAGCGCGGTGTTGAGGATGCTCTCGTCCTTGCCGCCGAATTTTTCCTTCAGGAGGCCCGTGAGCTTCTCGGTGTCGAGGTCGAAAATTTTGGCGATCAGGCCGAGGATGAAGATGTTCTTGCCCTTGTCCTTGGCCGTGCCGCCCAGGGCCTCGACCGTCAGCCCCGTGATCGGGATGCCGACGTAGACGAAGCGTTTGTCCTCGAGGTTAGGCTGGACGTTGTCGGAATCGTAAAGGAGCACGCCGCCTTCCTTGAGGAAATCGATATGGTCCTGGTAGCTGTGCTGGTAAAAGGCCATGAGGAAATCCGCCTCGTCGCCGGCCGAAAGCACGTCGCCCGTGCCCATGCGGACCTGGAAAATGGACGGGCCGCCGGAAATGGTCGAGGGGATGGTCATGTAGGTCATGACCTCCTGCTCGCTGCGTCCGGCCAGCCGGGCCAGAAGAGCGCCGGCGCTTTGGATGCCGTCCTGGGAATTGCCAGCCAGGCGGATGACTGCGTCGCGGATGTTTTTGGATTGCAGGCCGGCTTTTCCTGCTGCGGGAGGTGGGGGGGTGGTTGCCGGTTGAGCTAACTCAGTTTCAGTGGTCACGAGAGATTGAGAACTATCGGGTACGGAGCATTCCTCGGTTGCGCGCGCTAGTCAATACCGCGGGTCTGGCTGCCAGGGGAGGGGAAAGGCGCCCGGTATTGAGAAGTGGATTTCAAGTTGGTGCAAGTTGGGGCTGGACTACCGCTATGGGCCTCACAACTGGTTAACGGGATTCTTTACGGCAATTTTGGTGGTTGTCAACCGTCCGGAGCCCTATGCGCGGCGGGGCAGGCGCGCGGCGCCGTTTGGCGATCCCGTGGGAGGTTGCGTTGCGAGAGCCGGTGGGCGAGGCTCTTTCATCCTTCAAAAAGCGCCGCTGGACGCAGCGGCGCTTGACGCGGTGCGCGGCGAGGGGCTTTAACGTTTGCGGGTCCCCCCACAGGCAAATCCAAAATGTCCATACGTGCTGCGAAGCCCTTCCATACCCTCCTTTTCCTCTCCCTCCTGCCGGCCATGACCTCCGCGCTGGCCGCGACCCACACCTACTCGCTGGATTCGCTCGACCCGGCCTACGTCGAGCAGGATCGCGGCGTACCGCACATCGGGGTGAGCGTGGATGGCCAGCCGATGGTGGTGGGGGGCCAGAGGTTTACGCACGGCATCGGCACGCACGCCAACTCGAAGATCGAATTCAGGCTGGATGGGAAGGCGGCTGAATTCACCGCGACGGTGGGCGCCTCGGACCGGCAGGCGGGGACGTCGTCGAAGGTGATCTTTGTCGTCCAAGGGGATGGCAGGGAGCTTTGGAATTCCGGGCCGATGACGCCCGGCATGCCGCCGCAGCCGGTCTCCGTGAAACTGGACGGCGTGCGCGACCTGGTGCTGCTGGTCAACCAGGGGGGCGACCGGATCGATTACGACGATGCGAACTGGGCCGACGCGGCGATCAGCTACTCCGGGGCCGCGCCGGCGCCGGTGGGCAGCATCATCTCGCTGGTGACCGATCATTCGCAGTACACGTTCGGCGGGTGGAAGGGGGGCGCGGTGAAATTGATCTCGGCGGGCTTGCGCGATGGCTCGTGGACATCGCCGTTCGAGGGGCTGGCGTGGCCGGGGCAAAGCGACCTGCGCGACCATGACGCGCCGGTGGCGATCCAGCGGGCGAACGGCGACAGCGCGCTCAACCTGGTTTTCGTCAAGCAGGAGACGACGCGGGAATCCGACGATGTGCAGCACGTGGTGGTGACACTCGAGGACAAGGTGGACCCGATTCGCGTCGAGGTGCACTTCCGGGTTTTCGCGCACGAGGATGTGATCCAGCAATGGGCCGTGCTGCACAACGGGATGCCCGGCCCGCTGACGGTGCAGCGGCTGGACTCGATTTATTTCGAAGCGCCCTCGTCGTCGAATCCGCATGTGGAATGGTACGACAGCAAATGGGCGAACGAGGCCGCCAAACCGCAGCACGTGAAGCTGGCCGAGAAGGGGCGGCTCATTATCGAGGGGCGCGGCGGCGAGCGGCACATCGAGGGGCCGGTGCCGGCGTTTATCTTGTCGTTTGGGGATTTTGCCGGCGAAGACAAAACGCCGTGCATCATCGCGGCATTGGGATGGAGCGGCAGCGCGCGGATGTCATTCGACATGGATCACAAAAAAGTGCTGGCCGTGACGGCCGGGATGAGCCCGGAGGCATATCCCACGACGCTGGCGCCGGGAGCGGCATTCACCTCGCCGATGTGCGTCTATGCATTGAGCGCAAACGGCAAGGGGGCCGCGAGCCGCAGCCTGCAGGCGTGGGGCCGCAAATATGGGCTGCGCAACGGCGACCGGGAGCGCCTGGTGGATAACAATTCCTGGGAGGGTTGCGGCTTCAACGTAGCCGAGCAGCCCGTGCGCGACATGATGAAGGGGAGCGCGCAGATGGGCATCGAGGTTTATGTGCTGGACGACGGCTGGTTCGGCAACGGGCCGAACGCGCGCACCGGCGATCACTCGGGGCTGGGCGACTGGCAGGTGAACAGGGAGCGGTTTCCCAACGGGCTGAAGCCGGTGATCGAGGAAGGGGCGAAGGATGGGATCAAGTTCGGCATCTGGTTCGAGCCGGAGATGGTCAATCCCGCGAGCGACCTCTTCACACGTCATCCCGACTGGGTGCTGCGCAGTCCCGGCCGCGAGCTGGTGCTCGAGCGGCACCAGGCGGTGCTCGACCTTGCCAATCCGGCGGTGCAGGAATTTGTCTTTCACGCGGTGGATGACATGCTGACGGCGAACCCCGGCATCCGGCTGGTGAAATGGGATTGCAACAGCGACATCCACAATCCGTACTCGCCCTATCTCGCGCCGAACCGCGAAGGCGAATTGCTGCCGCGTTACATGGCCGGTTACTATGGCGTGCTGAAGAAATTGGTCGAGAAACATCCCGGCGTTGACTTTCAGGCATGCGCCTCGGGCAGCGGGCGGGCCGACTATGGCGCGCTCGAGTTCAGCCATACCTTCTGGGTAAGTGATAACACCGACCCGATGTACCGGCTGGGCGCGCAATGGAATTACTCGACTTACCTGCCCGCCATCGCGGCAACCTGCCATGTTACCCACTCGGGCGATTACAAGCCGAAGTTCCGGTTCGACGTGGCGATGATGGGGCAGCTCGGCATGGAGATCGATCCGCGCAAGTCCGAGCCGGAATACCAGGCGGCGGCGAAGACCGGCATCGCGGCGTACAAGGGCGTGCGGGACATCGTGCAATTCGGCGACCAATACCGGCACGGGTCGCCGTTCGAATCGCAGACGCCGTCGCTCAATTATGTGAGCCAGGATCGCTCGCGGGCGCTGGTGCTGGCGTATGAAACGGGGACGACCTCGCGGCCTGTTTCCGTCACCGCACCGGTGTCCGGACTCGATCCGGACAAATCGTACAAGCTGGCGGAGATCAATTTGCCGCCCGGGGATGATACGCCGCGGCTTGCCGCGGGCGCGAAGACAACGGCCACGGGCAGCGAGTGGATGCAATCGGGCATCCCGCTCACCTTTACGCGCCGCTTTGACAGTGCGGCGGTGACTTTGGAAGAGGAGAAGTCGCAGTAGGAGTTTTTTTGATCGGGAAGAGGCGCCGGCCCAGGGGCTTGCGCTGCAACGGGCCCGGCTCGCCCGCTTATTGCTCTATTGGAACGTTCAGCCATGAACGAAACCGCAGTCGCAGAACCCCCCATACGGACTGATGTCGCGCTACGACCGGTCCGCGATTCGAGGGTCGCGCTGTTTGTGCTCGCCGCGTTCATCGTCATGGCCGCGGGGTTTTGGGTCCGACTCGCGCATCTGGATCACCCGATGCGCAACGACGAGTCGTTCACTTACATCGTCTATTTGAAACAGGGCGATTACTTCAGTTACTCGATGCCCAACAACCATGTGCTCAATACCCTGCTGATGGCGGCGAGCACGAAGATCGCCGGTGATTCTCCGGCTGCGCTGCGGTTCCCCGCGTTCCTGTTCGGCATGCTGGTCATTCCGCTCGCGGGGTTGCTCTGCTTCCAGCTTTGCCGCTCCGGTCCGGCGGCGATTGCGGCCATGGCGCTTGCGGCATCTTCGACGGCGCTGGTCGAGTACTCGGTAAACGCCCGTGGATACACGCTGATCGCCTTTGCGGCGACGGCGATGGCCTGCCTGACGATGCGATTGAGGGAATCGCCCGGCTGGAAGACAGGTTGGATCCTTTGGGTGATTTGCGGCGTGGCGGGACTCTATGCGATCCCGGTAATGGTTTATTCCATTGTGCCGCTGGCGCTGCTTCTACTCGCGGACAGCCGGGCTGTTGTAAGACAGAGAATAACCTCGCTGGCGATTTCGCTGGGTACAATCGGACTTATTGCGCTCCTGCTCTATCTCCCGTTGATTCGGGAAAGCGGCCTGGCTTCGATTACCGCAAATCCCTATGTTACTCCCGAAGCGCTCCCTCTTGTATGGAAGGATCTTGCCGGCAGGTTTGCCGAGGTGACCACGATGTGGCGCGGGAATGGTTCGATGTTATTCGTACCGTTCCTGTGCGCCGGAACATTGCTTTGTGTCTATGCGGGCGCGCGGCGCGAAGGGAATCGGGCGCTCCTGCTGGGAGCGCTGGCAATCGCGGCTGTGCTTGCCCTCGCCTTTGTGCAACGGCGCGTTGCTCCGCCTCGCGTCTATCTCTATCTCCAGGTCTGGATGATCGCGTGCGCCTGTGCCGGAGCGGCGCGACTCCTCAGGGCGATTCCGCGTCCGGCCAAGGCTCTCGAGTTTATCATGGCGCTCATCCTGATATGCATCGCCGCCGAGAATTGGCTGGCGGTCTGGAAGCAGCCATTGCTCATCAGCGAAGACCCGCACACTTATGTCGAAGCGAAGGAGGTCGCGGCTCGCGTGATCGGGAACGGCGCGGACCAGCCCGACATCGCGATCATCTGGAATCCCAAGGAGAACTTATGGCCGCCGTTCCTCTATTATTTTCTCCAGATGCACTCGTGGCCGGGCTTTCCCATTTCCTGGCACGACCCGAATTGCAAAAGGGTATTCATCCTCCTTGGTAAATCGGAAAGCATAGTCGATATCGTGGGCCGCCGGCCTGATTTCTTGCGAATGTACGCCCCGCCCAGCCTCCTCGAGGAAACCGCGAATGGCCGGGTCTATATGGCGGACCGGCGGTAAACCTCACTGCCCTGTGGGGATGACACGCCGGTTATCCGCAGGGGAAACCATCCTCTCAAGAAAACGGCGAGCGTAACGAGTGCTGGGCATTTCGATCCAGTGATGGAAAATTTTTGCAAGCCCAATGCAAACGAAGGGAAGCGAGACGACAACCACAATGGAGAACCAGTGGTTCTGGATGTGCGTGCCGGCGATGATTTTGTATGTCAGGACGATGACCGGGTAATGAATCAAGTAGATCGCGTAAGACTCATCGCCAAGATGCTTCAACGAAGGGAGTTTTTGGACGGTCGCCTTTTCGGCAATGACCGCCGCCAGCACAACGCAAGCGCAGGGAATCCCATAGTATAGAAAGCGGTACATCGAGTTGGAATCGGGATACAGGCCCGGTTCCGGCATGGAATTAACTGAAAGCGCAAGGCCAATGACCGCAATGATCCCGGGAAGGATGACGAAAGCCCAATTGGTCTCGCGATTCCTGTCGTACCATAACCCGATGAAGAATCCGAGCAGAAAGGTGAGGCTGAAGGGACTGAAATAGAGTTGAAGCCAGCAATTTCCACCGAAATGATTTGCGCCCATCAGGCAATACATCACAACGACGACTCCAAACCAAACGAGTCCCAGGATGACCCTGGATAACTTCCCAAAGATGAGGAGCAGCGAAACAACGCAGTAGAAATGCACCTCGTGGATGAGCGTCCATGCGACCTGGAGAAGCGGAGGATAATCCTGCGGAAGCAACAGGAACGACCGGATTACATCGACTTTGTTGTGAGTCGAATTGTTGATCCAGGTGGGCTCGATGAAATAAATGACCAGGATGGGAAGCGTTGCCGCCCAAAGCGGAGGATAAATGCGTGTAAGTCGGTGAATGAGAAACCGTATGTATGAAGCGAGCGTCTTGAGCGGAACGGGCTCGATGTAAGCCATGATGAATCCGCTGATGACGAAGAACAAATCGACCCCTGCCTTTCCCAAATCCAGCACGCCGGGCGCGGTGGCGTATGGCCCAAAAGTCTTGCCGTCAAAGAGCATGACGTGATGCAGGACAACGCCGACGGCCGCGGCGCCTCTCAGAAACTGGATATTGCGGACTTGCTGCACGGCAGGGGATGCCTTGCTCCGCTTGGAGGGTGCTAACGCGGATGGTTCCATTGTCCGTGGTGCGTGGGGGAATTTGAACAAGCCGTTATGGCTCCGCGCTCCGTGAAAACTCTGGGCGCGTATCGCCGGCCTCCATAACCACTTGAGATGCCAATTTGGAATCTCAGGTTTGCAAGTTCCTCGTGCGTAAGGACAAACGAGAACTCCAAGGGGAAGCGATCAGCATTCCGCTGCACCGCTTTGTTGAAATTCCCAGTCGTCACCCCATAGAGAGCGGCCAAATCGCTATCCAGCACCACCGGTACTCCGCGCACTGTCAAAATCCGGGGAGAAAATCGCTCAATATCACTGGGCATATGAAACCTTTGGGTAAGCTGGACCGGCGTTGTCTCCTCCGCCCTGTTCAATGCTGCCCGAGCAAGGCCGTGGCTGCCCAGATCGCGGCGAATTGGCCGTGCAAGTTGCCGGTGGCCCGCGGGCGCGCGAGGTAATAGCTTTCGTCGTTCGAGTGCTCGGTCAGCACGCTGACATCCGCGACATTCGCCTTTGCATCCAGTTGCCCGCAAAGCGCGACCCAGGCTTTTTTGACCGTGGGGCCGTAAGTGGCGGTGTCGAGCCAGCCCTGATCTACGCCCTCGCCGAGCGCGAAAATGAAATACCCCGTGCACGAGTTTTCCTCCCAGGCTTTGTCATCGCCGAGCACCTGCCGCCACCGGCCATCGGGCGCCTGAACTTTCAGTAATCCGGCCATCATAGACTTATAGCTCGCCATGACCTTTGCCCGCGCGGGATCGTTGGGCGGAAGATGGAGCAGCACTTCCGTGAGCGCCGCCGCGATCCAGCCATTTCCGCGTCCCCAATAGACATGCGCATCCGGGCCGTGATAGAAAAGGCCGTCCGGTTGCTGCAGCTTGTCGATATACGCCGTCATCTCCTTCACTGACTGCGCCGCGTAATCGGCCTTTTGCGTCGCCCGATACGCGAGAATCTGCATCACCGATATTTTGTAAACATCGTCTATATAATAACGCGACTCCGAACTGAGACCCTCGGGATTGAGCGTGGCAAACTGGGCGTCGGCATAGCCAAGACCCAGCGTCAGATATTTCTGGTCATGGGTAACCGAGTAGATCTCCAGCGGCAGAATTCCGAACACGCTATTGTCAACATTCTTCGGCTTCGGGAGCAAGGTCGCCCCCTCGGGAGTGACGATCGCCGCATAACGCGAAACTACCTTGTTGAGCAAATCCTGGTTGCCGATCGCGGCGGCAAAACGAACCGCGCCATACCCGCTGCACGTCTCCTGGTAGCTGATCCCGTGCGAACCGTCCAGCTTGGTGCGATCCAGTAGATTCTGCACGAGCCTCGCGCCCACGGCCGCCGGCTCCTGGCCGGCGGCCCACGCACCCCACAAATCAGCCGCGCGGCAATGGGCCGCGGCGAGCAGGATGATCAGGGTCAGTTTGAATCCGTTGCGGTGGAAACGAAGATTTTTCACGGTGGAATATTGGGGTTTGGGGGACTTGCGGAGGGGGAAATTGATCGCTCTGTTTAGCATAAATCTTCTGGCCCCAACCGAAATATAATTCCAGACTTTTTCTCGATGCTCAGATCCCTCCTCTCAATCGGGCTGGCTGTTTCTCTCGGTGTGCCGCACCGGGGCATGCCGGCGTCACTTCCCGCCCTCATGGCCAATGCTCCGAAGGTCCGGTGAACCTTTATACGTTGACCAATGCCAACGGACTGCGCGTTGACATCATGGATTATGGTGCGACCGTCGTGAGCGTCTTCACGCCGGATCGTAATGGAAAACTCGCCGACATAGCCCTCGGCTTTGACGATCCCGCGACTTATGCCGCCGCGAAACTGAATTTCGGCACCATGGGGCGTTACATCAATCGCATCGGGGGCGGCCAGTTCACGCTCGACGGCCAGGTTTATTATCTTACCAAGAACAACGGCCCGAACACGATGCATGGCGGCAAGCTCGGCTTCAACCGGCGGCTCTGGAAAGCCGAGGTCGTGGACGACAAAACCGCCGCCGTGCGCATGAGCCGCCTCAGTCCCGATGGCGAGGAGGGATTTCCCGGCAATCTTCAGGTCAGCGTGACCTTCACGCTCACCAACGACAATCATTTCCATGTCCAATACTATGCCACCACCGACAAACCGACTGTCGTCAACTTATCCAATCATACTCTTTTCAACTTATCCGGCCCCGGCAACGGCACGATCCTGGATGATATCGTCACGCTGAATGCCGGCGCCTATACTCCCATCGACGCCACCTCCGTGCCCACAGGCGAAATCCGCAAGGTGGACGGCACCCCCTGGGACTTGCGCAAGCCCATCCGCATCGGAGTCCATATCGACGACCTCGGTGACAAGCCCCCCGGATACGACATCAACTACGTCCTGAGCAAAACCGGCACAAGCTCGATGTCCGAAGTGGGCGAAGTCTATGATCCGAAGAGCGGCCGCGATTTCCAGGAATTCACTGACCAGCCCGGCGTCCAATTCTACACGGGAAATCTCTTTGACGGCACGCTGATCGGCAAAAACGGCGTCAAATACACCCAGTACTGCGCTTTCTCGATGGAAGCCCAGCACTTTCCCGATTCCCCCAATCACCCAAATTTTCCGTCCACCGTCGTTCGGCCAGGCACTCCCTATCAGGCGACAATTGAGTACGTCTTCCGAGCCCGATGAAACGCCGCTACGGAATTGACGATCGCGGGCATCCTGAAAAGTAGAGGAGGTGGCTGGGGCCGGAATCGAACCGGCGACACGAGGATTTTCAGTCCTCTGCTCTACCAACTGAGCTACCCAGCCGTGGAGAATCCGCGTTGGCGCGGGAGGAGGTTTATCGCATCGGGCGGGCGGGGCCGCAACTGGAAAAACACGGCCCGTGCACGGCAAGCATACCGCCTTGCAAGCCGCGGCGCACGATACCGTTGCGTACAACTATGAGCGAGCACACCTATAAAATGATCGAACTTGTCGGGTCATCGCCGCGCGGCATCGAGGCCGCGGTCGAGAATGCCATCAAACGCGCGGGCGAAACACTGCGCAACCTGCGCTGGTTTGAGGTCATCGAGACGCGCGGGCATATCGAGGATGGAAAAGTGGCGCATTGGCAGGTGACGATCAAGGTAGGCTTCACACTCGAGGATTGATTCGATAATCAATTCTCCTTCGCCTTCTCCTTCGCCCACGTATCCTTCAAGGTGATCGTCCGGTTGAAAATCAGTTTCTCCGGCGTGCTCTCCTTTTCGAGGGCGAAGTAAGCCAGGCGCTCGAACTGGTAGCGCACCTCGGGCCGGGCGTCTCGCAGCGATGGCTCGCATTTGGCCCGGACGATTTCGAGCGAGTTCGGGTTGATATACTTCTTGAAATCCCCTTCGGCGTCGGGCTCCGGCACGGTGAAGAGGCGGTCGTAGAGGCGCACCTCGGCGTCGATGGCGTGGCGCGCGCTCACCCAGTGGATGGCGCCTTTGACCTTCCGGTTCGCCGTTGGGCCGCCGGACTTGCTGTCGAGATCGGCGGTGCAACGCAACTCGACGATCTCGCCCGCCGCGTCCTTGACCACCTCCTCGCAGCGAATGATATAACCATACTTGAGCCGCACCTCGCCGCCCGGCCGCAGCCGGAAATACTTTGGCGGCGGATTTTCCATGAAATCTTCGCGGTCGATGTATAAGTCGCGGCAAAACGGGACCAGGCGCGTCCCGGCTTCCGGATCCCCGGGGTTATTGACCGCATCGAGTTCCTCGACCTTCTCCTCCGGGTAATTGGTCAGCGTGACCTTGAGCGGGCGCAGGACGGCGAGGCGGCGCGGGGAATGTTTGTTGAATTCATCGCGGATCACGTGTTCGAGCACGGCAACGTCGGTGAGGCCGTCGTATTTGGTAACGCCGATGTTGTAAGCAAAGCTGCGCAGGGCGGAGGCGGTAACTCCGCGCCGTCTCAGTCCGCTGATGGTGGGCATGCGCGGGTCATCCCAGCCATTGACCAATCCTTCATTGACCAATTGCATGAGCTTGCGCTTGCTCATGACGGTGTAATTCAAATTCAGCCGCGCGAATTCGTATTGACGGGGCAGGGGACGCGGCAACGAGAGGCTTTCCAGCAGCCAATCGTAGAGCGGCCGGTGCACCTCGAATTCCAGCGTGCAGATGCTGTGCGTGACCCCCTCGATGTAATCGCTCAGGCAATGCGCAAAGTCGTACATCGGGTAGATGCACCATTTACTGCCGGTATGATGATGCTCGGTGTGCCGGATGCGGTAAAGGACCGGGTCGCGCATCCAGATATTCGGCGCGGCCATGTCGATCTTTGCGCGCAGGGTGCGCGCGCCGTTCGGGAATTCGCCGGCCCGCATCCGCTCAAAGAGATCGAGGTTTTCCTCGACCGGCCGGTTGCGGTAGGGGCTGTCCCTGCCCGGTTTGTCGGGCGCGCCGCGATAGGCCTCGGTCTCCTCGGGGCTCAGGTCGCAGACATAGGCCTTGCCCAGCTTGATCAGCTCGACCGCGTAATCGTGCAGCGGCTCGAAATAATCCGAGGCGTAAAAGGGCTCGGTCGCGCCGGTCCCGCCGACCTTCGGCTCGATCTCGAAATCGAGCTTCCCGTTTGATTCCTTCGGCTCGGGAGCGACCCCGCGCGGTTTAAAGCCGAGCGTTTCATCGGCCCAGCCGCCGATCAGCCAGCGCACGTCCTCGACGATCGAATCGACATACTCGACCTCCTCCTTGGCCGGATTGGTGTCGTCCATGCGGAGGTTGCAAATGCCGCCGAATTCCCGGGCGATGCCGAAGTTCAGGCAGATCGATTTCGCATGGCCGATGTGGAGGTAGCCGTTCGGCTCGGGCGGAAAACGGGTGCGGGCGCGCGCGGTCCTGCCCGCTGCCAGATCGGCGGCGACGATGTCGCGGATGAAATCGGAAGGCGCTTCCTGGTGAATCATGGTGTCTTTCAAGCCTATCAGGACGCGGCGGATGTTCAACCCCCGCACAGAGCCGGCTTGCCTCCATGGCCCGGACAGCCTCTAAAGTGGTCCCATGCCGAAGGAAATTTACTCGCTGGCGGATTTGCGCGACTGGACCGCGGCCACCGCGGGCGAGGCGCGGCCCATCCGGCTCTCGGTTTTCGGCGATCCGGTGGCGCATTCCCGCTCGCCGCAGATGCAGAATCCGGCGCTCGAGGCGGCGGGCATCGCCGCGGCGTACGCGCGGCTGCACATCCGTCCGGAGGAACTGGCCGAGGCGCTCCGGCTGCTGCCGCGGCTCGATTTCATCGGGACGAACGTCACCATCCCGCACAAGGCCGCCGCGCTCGCCCTCATGGACGAGGTCGATCCGCAGGCGCGCCGGGCCGGCGGCGTGAATACCGTGGTGGTCGAGGGGGAAAGGCTCATCGGCTTCAGCACGGACGGGCCGGGGCTGGTGCGGGCCATCCGTGCGGATTTCGGCGTGGATGTGCGCGACATGCGCGTGATGATCCTCGGCGCCGGCGGCGGCGCGGGCCGGGCCATCGCGGTGCAATGCGCCATCGAGGGAAGCGCCCGGCTGGTGCTGGTCAACCGGACATTCGACCGCGCCCAGGCGCTCGCCGCGGAGCTGGCGCCCTCGCTTCGCGAGACGCGCGTCACCGGGCCGCTGAGGCGGCTCGAGGCGGCGCCGTGGGACGACGCATCGTTCGCGCGCCAGTTGCCGTACATCGACCTCGTCATCAACGCCACGCCGCTGGGCATGGCATCGGGCGCGATGGAATTTCGGCGTGTCTCACCCATTCCCGCCTCGCTGCTGCGCCCAAATCACCTGGTCTACGACACCGTCTACACCGCGGGGCGCACGCCGCTGCTGCTCGCGGCGGACGAGGCCGGCGCACGCGCGGCAAACGGTCTCTCGATGCTGCTGTACCAAGGCGCGCTCTCGTTCGAGATTTGGTTTGGCCGCGCCGCGCCGCTCGAGGTGATGCGCGCGGGCCTCCTGATGTAATTTCGGATTTCGGAATGCGGATTTCGGAATTCGAAAGCGCCAGACCTAATGGACCGGCGAAATATACACCCGCATCAGATTCACCGGGCCTCCCGGCCAGAACCAGCGGCGCTCGAAATCGAACGTCTGGCGCACGGCATCGTAATCCAACCAACTGAGCGTATTGGGATAATTGGGATCGTAAGCGTCGAAACGCGTCGTCCTGTCATTCAGCCGATGGTAATCGAAGAGGATCACGCAGTGGTTCATTGTTGGAAAGCGCGTGATGTAGACGGCTTGCAAATCTCCGCCGTCCAATCCCCGGATCAATTGCTCGGAGGCGTTCGCCTGGCCGAATCTCGGAAACGGCCCGACCATGCGCCAGTTGCCGACGCGCAGGTAGGTCGGAAACCAATTGCCCATCGTTTCCTTCATCAGGTTTTCGTAGGCGCGCGAGAACTGGTTCAGGTTGCGGTAGCCGGGGATGACGATGCGATCCTCCGGCGCCCAGTCCGGCAGCCAGACGGGGATGCGGCACAGGTCGAGGATCAGCTTCCGGTATTCCGCCTTTGACACGCGCCGCTCGCCGGGCGCGAACCGGGCGAACTTGTGAAATTGCAGCACCGTCCGCGCGAGCACAAAACAGCGGTGGGCGAACCGGGCGGGCGTCGCGCGCCGGTGGATGCTCATGTTTCCCGCGGCGTCGATGTCGTAGGAAAAGACCGTGTCGTTCGAGAAGGCGATGGTGTCGGTGCGCCAGTTGAAATGCGTGGGCGCCGCCGCGCGGGCCGCCGTGCAAAGCAAAAGCGCGAGAAGGAGGGCGGACAGTCGGCGGGTCATGGGCGAAAAAGGTCGCCGAATGTACAAAATGCAACGCGGCGCGCAATGCCAACCGCATTTTCAATTTGCGCGGCCTTCGCATCGAGTGGCATGTTGCCGCCGGCCATGTTTGGAGATTTCGATTCCAGAAACGAGTACCAGCCCTTCGGCTACCTGGGGCGGATTCCGCTCTATCTCACCACGATTTTGGTCATCGTTTACTCGGTCATCATGGCGCTGCTCGTGCTCCTGCCGGCGGCGCACGTGCCGAATGTCATCCCGTTTGCCAATGCCCTGGCTTTTGACAGTGACATGGTCCTGCACCATTTCCAGGTCTGGAGGCTGGCTACGTATCCGATTCTCAACGCGCCCTCCCTTTGGTTCGCGGTTGAGATGTACTTCCTCTATTCGTTTGGGCGCGAGGTCGAGCGGTTTCTCGGGCGCACGTCGTTCGGAGTGCTCTACCTGCTGCTGGTCGTGTTCGGGCCATGCCTGCTGAGCGCGATCGGTCCCTGGTCGTACACGCAACTCGTGGGATCCAGCGTGGTCAATTTCGCGGTGTTCATCGCTTTCGCCACGATTTATCCGAACGCGGAGATTTTCTTTACGCTGAGGGCAAAATGGATCGCGGCGGTCCTCATCGGCATCTTTACGCTGATCGATCTCAGGAATGGCCAGGTCCTCGACCTGATGGTGTTTCTGGCCACGTGCCTCGCGGCATTTCTCTTCATCAAGTACCTGCGCGGGCAGATCGCGTTTCGCTTTTCGCTGCGCGATTATTTGCGGTTGCGGCGCTCCCGGCGCAACCTGCGCGCCGTGCCGGAGCCCCCGCGGGCGGCGCGGCGCAACCTGCCGCCTCCGGGCGAGGATGTGCTCGAGTCGATCGATCCGCTCCTCGACAAGATCGCGAAGCACGGCATCGGCAGCCTGACCGACGCCGAACGCCAGAGGCTCGAGAAGGCGCGCGAGGAATTGCTCAAAAAGGGAATCTGACCGCGGCGCATCCGCGGCCGGTCACGCGGCCTTTTGCGGCGCCGCCGGCGTCCTGGTTGTCGCGCGGTCGGCGATTGCGAGCATGAGGTCGCTCTTCGAAACGCTGCCGAGCAGCTTGCGGTCCGGGCCGTCGAGCACCGGCAGGCGCTCGCCGTCGTGATGCGCAAAATATTCGAGCGCCTGTGTCAGCGGGACATCGGGCGTCACGGTCGCGAAATCCTCGTGCATGATATCCTCGGCGATGATCACGTCCGCCATTTGCGGCTCGTTCAGGTAGGGCTTGATATCGTGCAGCGAAACGACGCCGAGGAAATGCCGGTCCTTGTCCACGACGTAGAGGTAATTGTACCGGTGCGAGATGAAGTTTTGCGCGATCTCGTTGAATCCGGCGGTCACTGAGACTACCGGCGGGCCGGCTTTCATCAGGTCGAGCACGCGCAGCCGGCTCAATTGCTCGTCGAAAAGGCGCGCCCCCTTGCGTTTGAGGGCCTCGGCGTAGATCGATGCCGGCTCGACGCCGATGGATAAATAATAGGCGATCACGCACCCGAGCATCAGCGGCAGGATGATCGCGTAATCGTACGTAAGCTCGAACCCCATCAGCATCGCCATCACCGGCGCGTGCGTCGTCGCGGCGAGGAAGGCCCCCATGCCCACCAGCGCGAACGCGCTGGGCGTCAGCGCGGAATGCGGCCAGATCGCGTGAAACACGCATCCCACCAGGTAGCCAAGGCTCGAGCCGACAAAGAGCGTCGGGGTGAAAACGCCGCCGACCGCGCCGGAGCCGAACGTCGCGCCGGTGGCGATGACCTTGAAGGCAAAGACAGCCAGGAGCAGTTCCCATTTCCATTTGTCATTGAGGATGCTGTCGATCGAGGAGTAGCCGTTTCCCGTGACTTCGGGATGAAAGATGGCGAGCGCGCCGACGACCACGCCGCCCAGCGCCAGCCGGGGGATGAGCGGCAATTTCGTCCGCTCGAACAACGATTCGCAGAGCCGCAGGAAACGCAAAAACCACGGCGCCGCCAGGCCCGCGGCGACACCCAGCAGCGCGTAGGGAAAGATTTCCCAGGCGGAGTTCAGCTTGAACGACGGAACCCTGTAGAGCGGGTTGTCGCCGATCATCGGCGAATGGCGCACGGTCAATGTCGCGATGACCGAGGCGAACACGAGCGGCCCAAAGCTCTCCATCGCGATCGAGCCGAGGATGATCTCCGCCACGAAGAGCGCGCCGGCGAACGGCGCGTTGTAAGCGGAAGCGATGCCCGCCGCCGCGCCGCAGGCCACGATGAGGCGCTTGCGCGGCGGCGGCCAGTGGCGCAGCCGCCCAGGCAGCGACGCGAGCACGGCGGCCAGTTGCACCAGCGGACCTTCGCGCCCGATGGACCCGCCCGTGGCGATGGTAAATAGCGCGGAGGCCGATTTCACCAGGCTCGAGCGAAAGGGCACGTTCCCTTCGCCCAGCACGATGGCCTCCATGTAATCGGTCGATTTCGCCTTGCTGGTGAAGCGCATGCCGAAATGCAGCGTCGCGCCGGCCAGCAGGCCTCCGATGACCGGCGTCACAAATCGCTGCCACAGCGGCATGTCCCAGAATGAATCGACCAGGGCTTTGCCCGACCCGGTCAAGAGCAGGTGCACCGCGTTCGTGGCCCTGCGAAAGAGCAGCGACGAGGTCCCGCCGCAAAAACCGACCAGGCCCGCCCAGAGGAGCGTCACCTGCAGCTCCGTGGGGCGAAATCGCTCGCCCAGCCAGACGCGAAACTTCAGCAGCGGCAGCAGATGGGGGCGCAGGCTTGCCGGCTTCGCGTTTTCCGGGCCGGCGTTCGGAGCGTCCATCTTCAGGCCCCCAGCGCCTTGATGAAATCCGCGGGCGTCGCCGCCGCGGCGAGCGCGGCCCGCGTCTTTTCGGCGCGCAACAGCCGCGCCAGGCCGCCCACGGCGACCAGATACTCGCTCACCTTTTCCCGCGGCGTGCCGATGACGAAGATGAAGTTGACCATCTCATCTCCAAATCGCACGCCCGCGGCGCTGCGGCCCGCGGCAACGACGATTTCCCCGACCGCATCGGTCCGGGCATGGGGAAAAGCGACGCCGAATCCGGCGGCGGTCGATTTCAGCTCGTCGCGCGCGAGCAATTCCGCGCAAAAACGGCTGAAATCGAGCACGTTTTCATCGCGGCGGACTGCTCCGGCCACTTCGAGGATGGCCTCATTCTTGTTCGCGGCGGCGATATCCAGCAGGATTCGGGAGGGATGGAGGAGCTGCGCGGCGCTGAATGCTGACATTCTCGCTGAATTTTAGAGCAAAATGCGCGCGAAAAAAGGCAGAAAATGGGGAAAAATTCGAAATTCGAACTTCGAAATTCGAATGATTTGACGCCGAAAAAGGCGGTTTTTACGGAACTTTTACATGGGATTGACCGGTGGTTGACCCGGGGGGGCGGGGCCGGGTCCATGATCGGCGGCAACTCGCATGAAAATCCTGCCATTTTTCGTCCTCCCTGCCCTGGCAATCGTCCTTGCTCTTCCGGCGCCCGGCCAGAGCCAGTCACCGAGCCCGTCGCCTTCGCCTGTCGCGTCGCCACGTCGTGATCCGTTTGTGAAAAACGTCACAGCGGACGGCTCCAATGATATGCAACAAGACGAGTCGCCCAACCTCATTTTCACGATGGAGGTCTATTCGATGGCCCAGGAGGACGCCGCCTCGATATTGGACGCCGGCAACGACGGCGAGGCGCGCCACAAGGCTGTGCTCGACTTGATGAACACCGGCAAGGCACGGCTCGAAAAGCTCATGTGCCTTGCCGGCAAGTCAGGTCAGAGAGTAGTCAACGAAGAAGTTGATGAGGTCCGTTATGCCACCGAATACCAGGGATCCCCGACGGGAGACCCGGCTGTCTATGCATCCGCTTTTGAAACGCGCAATGTGGGAGACACTGTTGAACTCGAGCCAACTGTCTCAGCGGATGGAACAATCTGTAATTTGAATATCGTACCGCAAATCGTTCACTTTCTCGGCTTTCGCTACGCATACGGGGATTCTACGAAACCGCCGGCGATGGCGCAGCCCCTGTTCCAGACCGCCAAATTCACAACGTCCTTGATAATGCGCCCCAGCCGCTTCGAGTTCATGGGCACGTTCAGCGCGCCGCCGGATTTTGAGTCAAAGGCCGGGCAATCGCCGCAAATGGATGTCCGTCTGGCGTTCGGAAAGATCGATTTGATTCCGATTCACCCCGATGTGAAGAGCGCGGGCGCATCGGGGCTGATGGAACTCCAGTTGACGTTCTATTCACTGCAGCGGGAGGCGGCTCGACAGATTCTCAGCCAGGGAGTACAGGGGGAGGAAATTTACAATGCGGTGAAGGCGCTCGAGGCAAAGCACGAGGCGAAACTCGAGCGGGAATCGGTGCTCAGAACATTGTCAGGCCAGCGCGCAGTGGTCGAGGAATGCAGCGAGAATCGATATCCGACCGAATTTGGAATCAATCTAACCGGCACCGGGGTTCCTCTGCCGTCGAAACTCGAGGTCGTTCCGACGGCATTCGAGACCAGGAGCGTCGGGTTGACCTTGGAGGTCGAGCCGGTGCTCGATCCGTCCGGGCAAATCGTGGATCTGAACATGGTTCCTCAAATGGTATCCTACGAAGGGGATTTGCAGACGGGGACCACGCTTCAAAAGTTCCAACCCCAGCCATTGTTCGAGACTCGCAAGATTACAACCTCATTCACCAGCCGGATTGGCGAGCACGCATTGATTGGCACTTACAGCCATCCCGGAGATACCGGGGTGAACGGGCATAAGGATGACGGCGAGACCTGGCTGGGGTTTATCCGGGTCGTCAATTTGGGGATGTGAAATGCCGTTGGAACGGGTAGAAACCAGGGCGGTGCGCTCCTCCCTTCCCTATTTCACGCTGGGGCTGCTCATGCTCGCGGCGGCGGCGATTCTGTTTGGCGGAAATCGCATGGCGCGACGCGAGGAGCAGGTGAAGGCGCCGGGCGACCGCGCGCCGATGCGCGCGACGGCGACCGAGTTGCAGACGGAACTGGCGCGGCTCGAGCAGCTTTACGACGGAGACTTGAGGCAACTAATCCGGTCCACGATGCAGACGGGCCTTGAACAGCAAACTATCTGGGAGGAGTGCAATCGCATTGTGGGCGTCGAGGAGTGGTCGTTCATCAGCGAAAATCCGAAAGCGATGGAGGACTTTCATTATCCGATCGATCTCAACCATGCCGACGAGTTGCCGGAGCCGGCATTTCATGTGAGCGAAGAGGAACTGCCGCATTCGCGGGTATTGCTGTCGAGCCAGGATATTCCGGAGAAAGGGGCGGCCTGGGGCTGGATCGACGAGCCGGGCAAGCCGCTCTTTTTCTGGCAAAGATTCGATGGGCAGGCGGTCGTATTGCTGATCGATCCCAGCGCGTTGGGCGCGGTGCTCGAGCGGTGGTTTGGGCAGTGGGCGCCGGGTAGGTTCGGGCCGTTGCGCGCGGAGCGGATGCCGTTCGAACTTTTCGGGCCGGATGACCGGCGGGTTGCCGGTGCCGGGCCGAAGCAGGTGGGCGAGCCGGATTTTATCCTGCCGATTCATTCGCGATTCGGGACGTGGCAGCTTGCGGCGTGGGACCCGGTGCAGACCCGGGTCGGGTACGATGCGCCGACGCAGGCGGCGGCGGCGGCGCTGGCGGTGCTGGTGGCATTGCTGGGCGTGTTCGGGTTCGTGCAGCAGCGGCGGGCGCTGGCGCTTGCGGCGCAGCGCGTTTCGTTTGTGAATCGCGTGTCGCACGAGTTGCGCACGCCGTTGACCAATATCCTGCTGAACCTCGATCTGGCGGCGGAGGGGATCGGCGACGATTCGCCGGAGCCGGCGCGGCGTTTGAGTTTGGTTCATGAGGAAGCGCAGCGGCTGGGACGGCTGATCGAAAACGTGCTTACATTTTCGCGCAGCCGGGAGGGGCGCATCGAAACGCGCAACCTACGCGCGTGCGCGCCGGCGAGCGTCATTCGCACGGTCGTGGACCAATTCGCGGCCTCTTTCGCAAGGCGCGGGCTGGCGGTGAATTGCACCGGTGAAAACTCGGGGCCGTGCCTCATGGATGCGGACGCGTTCGCGCAAATCCTGGCGAACCTCCTTTCGAACGTGGAAAAATATGTGCCGGGGGGCGAGGTGCGGATCGATTCGCGGGTCGAAGGGGAAATGCTGACGGTGACGGTGACCGACCAGGGGCCGGGGATCGCGGCGCACGAGGCGGAGCGGATATTTCGGCCGTTCGAGCGGCTGGACAGCCGGATCAACGAAGGGGCGACGGGAACGGGGCTAGGGCTTGCCATCGCGCGGGAATTGGCCGAGAGCGCCGGCGGCTCGCTGCGGCTGGCGCCGAGCGCGCGGGGAGCGAGCTTCCAATTGCGCATGCCGGCGCCGCCCGCGCCCGGCCTGGGAGTGATTTCAGCCGCATGAAAATATTGATCGCGGACGACGACCCCGTGACGCTCGACTCGCTCGAGGCATGCCTGAAAGGGGAGGGATTCGAGGTGCTTCCGGCGCGCGACGGGCGGCAGGCGCTCGAGCTTTGGGAAAGCGGCGGCCGGACCTGCTCTGCCTCGACATCATGATGCCGCACCTGGGCGGGTACGATGTGTGCCGGCGGGTGCGCGCGGTGGATACGCGCGTGCCGCTGCTGTTCCTATCGGCGAAGAGCGAGGAGATCGACGTGGTGGTCGGCTTGCAGTTGGGGGCGGATGACTTTGTGCGGAAACCGTTCGGCAAACATGAATTCCTCGCGCGGGTGCGCGCGGCGCTGCGCCGGGCGCAGCAGCAGGGGGGTCAGCCCGGGCGAAGTTTTGCGATGCGGGACCTGACGGTTTATCCGCGGGAACTGCGCGCCGAGCGCAATGGGACGCAGATCGATTTGTCGCCGCGCGAGGCGGCGATCCTCGAGTTATTGCACGAGCAGAGCGGGGAGGTGGTGGATCGCGACACGCTGCTCAACCGGTGCTGGGGGATCGATTATTTTCCGGAGTCGCGGACGCTGGACCAGCACATCGCAAAGCTGCGCAAGCGGATCGAGCGCGACCCGGCGGCGCCGGAGTTGATCGAGACGGTGCGCGGGGCGGGATACCGTTTCAGACCGGAGACGAAATAACCTACCCGGACCGTATCACGACATTTGTCATTGACAATGCATTACAAGTGTAGTGAAACTGCGGAAATGCGACCGCCCGATATTGCCAAATCCGAGTGGACTGTCATGGAGGCGCTTTGGGAGCGCTCGCCCCAGACGGCATCCGAAGTGACGAAGACGCTGCGCCCCGCGACAAACTGGGCGGAGAATACCGTTCGGACCCTGCTCAAGCGCCTGGTCGAGAAAGGAGCGCTCAAGACCGGTGAAAACGCCGCCGACACGACGACCTTCATGCCCGCGGTAAAGCGGGAGGCCTGCGTCCTGGCCGAGGGCGAGTCGTTCATGCGGCGCGTGTTTCGCGGCGCCGCAAAACCGCTGCTCATCCATTTCGCCGCCAACGCGAGGCTTACCCCCGCAGAGGTGAAGGAACTGAAGAAGCTCCTTGATCGATCCACCGGCAAATAACCCGCTGACCGCAATCCTCCCCATGAACATCATTTTGTCCGTGTTCAACTGGATCCTGGATGCCAGTCTGCGGGCATCGCTTCTGGCCGTCGCGGTATTGATTCTTCAATTCGCCCTGCGCAGCCTCATTTCGGCTCGCTGCCGGTATGCGCTTTGGTTGCCGGTGCTCCTGGTGCTCGTGCTGCCCGTGCTTCCGCGAAGCCGCTGGAGCGCGGAGAATCTGTTCGCCGCGCGCGCGCATGCTCCCGCGCAGATTTTATCGGCGGTCGCGGTTGTCGAGGAGACCTCTACTGCCTCGCCGTTGGCGAGTGTTTCCTCGCCGGACTGGAAGGAGGAGGCGGCTGGCATTGTTTGGGCTGCCGGGGCGGCGTTGAGCCTTGGCGCAGGCCTCGTGCTCTATAAAGGGGCGCTGCGCCGGTACATGCTCGCGGCCGAAGCGCAGGATGATTCGCTCACGAGGATGATCGGCTCGTTGTGCGCCGAACTTCATCTGCGTCATTCGCCGCGGGTGATCCTCTCCCGGGTGGTGGAAAGCCCGGCCGTGACGGGCTTGCTGCGGCCAATGCTGCTGCTGCCCGCCGATTTTGCGGCCACTTTTGACGGCAAGGAAGCGCGCCTTGTGTTGAAGCATGAATTGATGCACCTCAAACGTTTCGACCTGCGGATAAACGCCCTGGTCTGTTTCCTCAATGCGCTGCACTGGTTCAATCCGGTGCTTTGGCTGGCGACCTGGCGCGCGAGGCAGGATCGTGAATCCGCTTGCGATGCCCAGGTGCTCATTTCCGAACCGTGCGACTGCCGCGGCGACTACGGCGGTGTGTTGCTCAAGATCCAGTCCGTCCATTATACGCGCGGGTTGAGCCTCGGTTTTGTGGGTATCTTTGAGGCCGGCCGCGTGCTGCGATCGCGCATCGAGGCAATCGCCCGGTATCGGCGTCACGGCCCGGTGAGCGGCATCGCGGCGGGAGCGGCAATCATGATGCTGGGAGTGCTGGGAGCCACCCATGCGCAGCCGAACCAGCCTGTGCCGGGCACAACGCCCGTTGCGAAAACCGCCCCTCTGGACCATACGGAATCCATTCGGAACAAGCTCAACCGCATCATCATTCCCAAGATCGAGTTCCGCGATGCCACGTTGCGCGAGGCGGTCGATTTCCTGAAGGAGAAGAGCAAGGAACTTGATACCGAGGAGCCTGATCCCAGCCGCAGGGGCGTGAACATCGTCCTGATGCTGGACGTTACTTTCTCCAAAGGAATGACCCTGTCCGTGAGCAACATACCGCTCGGCGAGGCTCTGAAGTACGTCTGCGAGCTGGCCAATGTAAAGTTCAAGATCGATCCATACGCCGTCATCATCGTGCCGCCCTCCATGAACACGGACGAAATGATCACCAAAGAATACAAGGTGGCAGGGGGTTTCATCCCAAAGCGGCAGGCGGCGATGGATGTCCTGACTGCCCACGGCGTCCAATTTCCTCCGGGAGCGAGCGCGGTGTATTTCCCGGCCACGAGCCGGCTGATCGTACATGACACCTCCTCAAATGTGGATTTAATCGACGCGCTCGTCGAAAAATTCCCGGGGTCTCCCGCGACTCCCCCGCCTCCGGCGCCCACCCCGGTTCCGGGCTCCATTGAGGACAAGCTCAACCGAATCATCATCCCGAAACTTGAATTTAAGGATGTGACAGTGGGTGAGGCCGTGGATTTTCTGACACAAAAGAGCGTCGATTTGGACATCACCGAACCGGATTCATCGCGGCGCGGGGTCAGCATCACCTTGAAGGCCGGTACTCGCTCCGACGCAAAAATCACTATTTCCCTGACGAATACTCCGCTGATGGAGGCTGTTAACTACATCGCCCAGTTGGCAGGATTGAAATGTAGCATCAATCCCTCCGGTGTCGTCCTCGAGCCTCTGTCCGGCCCCGCGCCCTGAGCAGAGTCGAAGTATCGAGGGGATGAGGATGGTCGCGCCTATTTTGCTTGCGAAATGACTATCGCATGATCCTCTAACGGGTCAGGTAAACACCGTGAAGGGGCCGCCGGTATTCGGGCCGGCGGGCGCGCTGTTCGCGGTTACGTCGGCAACCTGGAGCGTCACGACGCCGCCGTCGGTGTGGTACACGCCACCGCCGTCGAAACCGGCCGAGTTGCCGGAGATGATAACGCCCTCGATGCTGCCCGTGGCATCGTTAATGTTAATCCCACCGCCTTCGCCGGCCGCGCTGTTGCCCGTCATGGAACCGCCGCTCACATGGAAGGCCGTGTCGTCTGAGATATCCAGCCCGCCGCCGTAATTCGCGGCAAAGTTGCCCGTGGCGACCACGTTTTTCATAATTAGACCACCCGTGGGGTCAAAGCTCCCGACACAGATGCCACCGCCGTCAACCGAGACGTTTCCAGTCACCTTCGACGCGATGATCACAACCCGGCCGGCGCCCAAGGCGAAGATGCCGCCGCCCGCCGGTCCGGAGGAGTTGCCAGAGAATAAGCCGCCGTGCACGGTGACATCGACCCTGTCCGCTTCGGTAACACCGTAAGTGCCGACTCCGCCGCCAGCGCCGGCTGCGTTGTTGGCGGAAAAAGTAGCGTGCGATAGCGTGAGAGAGATGCTGTCCAGCGCGTAAAGTCCGCCTCCGCTCGACGCGCTCCGGTTCCCGAAGAAGTCCGACGCCGTGATACTGACCGGCTGCAGCGTGCCCGAGCCGTTTCCCTCGATGAAGATGCCTCCTCCTCCCTGGCCGGGCGCGTTGGTCCTGGTGGTCTGATTGGCGGTGAAGGTGGTCGAGGCAATCGTCAGCGAAGCAAAGCTCTGCGCATCGATCCCGCCGCCGTCATAGACGGCCGTGTTGTCGCGGATGGTGGAGCCGGTGATGACCGTATTTCCCTGGCCCACATATACCGCGCCTCCTCCCAGGCCGGCGCCGTCGGAGACGTTGCCGGTGATCGTCGTGGACTTGATCGTGATCTTCGATGAGGCCGCCGTGTTTAGGTCCTCGAGCTTCAATCCTGCGCCGAAGTTCCCGGTATTTCCCAATATCTGGCAATTGGTGATGGTGATGCCATGGCCATGGTCTGTGATATCCACGGCAGCGCCGCCACCGCCATTACTCACGGCGGTGTTGCCGCTTAAGACGGTGTCGGTCATGGTGAACGACTTCAGTTTCGCGAGCCCCATGCCGCCGGAAAAATCCGCGGCGCTGTTGTCCGTTATGAGAGAGTGGCTGATGCTCACCGTGGTGCCCGCGGAGGCATTGCCGGAGACATAGATGCCGCCGTTGCTCTGCGTCGAGGTATTGCCGGAGATGGTCACGTTTTTCAGCGTCAACGACTCGGTCGAGTAAATGGCGCCGCCCGAGCTGCTCTTGCCGTAAACGATCGACAAGCCGCTAATGGTCACCGGGCTGTCTGTAGTCGGCTTTCCATCATTGAAATCGAAAACGCCATATTTGTTGCCGCCGTTGATGATGAGCGATCCCGCGCCCGGCCCGCTGATGTTGACGTTGCCATTGCTGGTGAGCGTGCCAAGGGATGAGAGTGTAATCGTGAACGCACCATTGACCATATCCGAGGCAGGGAGATCAAAGACGATATTGTTCGTTCCGCCGTGCGCATCGGCGAGCGCCAGCGCATCGCGCAGGCTCACGATATGTCCGGGGTTATTGGGCGCGTCAGAGCTGTCATTGATCGTGTTGACGACGAAAGTCGCGGGGGCGATGCGCGCCTCGAGTCGGTCGATGGTGGCAAGATGGGTTCTCATGGCGATGTGCTCCGGTGGAGGTTGGCCGCAAGACAGGCCGGCAGGAATGTCTGCGCTGATTTTCTCCCCCGAGATTCCCATTGCAACCTGATTCGGGCGGGGTTGGCGTATTTCTGGGGCGATTTCCGTGGATGGATTGGCTTTTGCCGGCTCGCCCGCCCAGTGTCAATCACGGGTCCCTCCTCCTCCTCGGTCCCTCCGGGACTTGGTCGCGTTTTGACGTGGCCCCCCAGGGGTTAAAACCTGGTTAAAACCCCTGGGCAGATAGTTTAGAAAATCCTGTGGCCGTGGATTCCAGAAGGCAACGGCGGGTTCACGTGAATGTTAAGGAGCAAGCGCAAGGACACGCTGGCGCGTGGGTGAGACTGGCACGTGACCGGGGGCTTACGCCGCCGGGCCGCTGCTGTTCCTATCGATGTTATTTTGAAATCGTAATGTAGGTCTTATGATCTGCATCCCAAATCATTGACGCACCTCCCGGGTCCAAGGGTAGATCATTGTCGGGGACATTGTTTATTTTAACCGTATTTACAGTGAACTCGTAGCGTGCCGATGGCTCCTTTGTGAGGTCATTGGGTGGAGTGCCGTAATAGAGTGATTCGGCGATTTTTGGATAAACGAACTGAACCTGGCCCGAATCGTCTCGAACCACTTGCAATTCCTTCACTCGATACCGGGCGATCACGCCATTGGGCTCATGGACCAATTCCGAGATCATTGGGTAATAGCCGTTTCGCTCGCTGAAATAGACGCGACGGATCAACGGTTTCTTCGAATATTCGTGGAGGCCCGCCTTAAAAGACAAACAAAGATATTTTTCGCCGTCGACAGTTACTTCGATTGGGCGCGAATCGATCATGTCCAGTTTTGTGAAGGTTTTGGGGTCGGCGAGATCACGAAAATAGGTGAAGGGCAATCCCTTGCCATTTCTCACAAAAGAGTATGGACCGGTAATAAACTCATCCTCGTTGAGTTTGAGGTCATCCACAATCAGACCCTTTTTTGTGAGCATGATATTGCCGGGGCCGCCGGGAGCGAATTCCCGGGTGATCTTTCCATCATAGGCGAAATCACCGCGCATATCTGATTGTTGCGCCAATTGCTCCCATGTGCAGTGAAAGGCGTCTCCCTTCTCACGCCAATGAATTTTTACCGTGTATGTATTATCGTTGGGTCCATAAACGACGGCTTCCCCCAATTGATACTCAATGCTGGTAAGGCCCCTAAAATTTAGAGCCTGCCTGCCTAATAAATCCGCAGCGCTAAGAAGTTGACTGGATGCCGTGGGATCTGGAATAACCTGCGCCAGCGCGCAAAGGGGCGCCAGCGCGGACAATAGGGCCGCTATTACAGCGAGTTGTTTGGGCCTCGATTTGGAAACGACCGGGAGACGGGGCGCTGGTTGATCCTGACCATCGACGGCAACGGGCTGGCCGCAGTTAAATCTTTGACCTCCGCATGCCCGAAGAAACCAGGCAAAGCCGCAGTGGGTACCAGGGTAATCAACGTATTTCCTGGATTTCCCAGATGGACCGGTGTCCATAGGCTGAAGCAGGTGTTTCATCTGATTTTTCTTTCGGATTTCCTTTTGCAACAACATTTGGGCGCGTTCCCGGGCCCGTGCGCCGCGTTTCTGGCGTGCACGGAGGCCGAAGATGCCCCAGGGCGGAATAAGAAACAGTGTGGTCGTGAATTCCGGGAGGGAGGGGCTGGTTCATGTGAATGTTAAAGAGTAAGTGCAAGGACACGCTGGCGCGCGGGTGAGGAGCCGCCGGTTGCACTTCAACTTGAAAGGTTCTAATCGCCCTTGGGCATAGCCCAGATGGCGTGGCGCTCGATTATGAAATCGACGTGGGCGAGTTCGCCGATGTAAACCAGGGCTTCTGTAAGCGGGATGTTGGTCAGATTCAGGTTTACCGGCGCGGAGGTGTCGAGGCCGGGCTGGGTTACGAAGCAGAGGGAGAGGGTCGAATTGGATTGGATGGTGCGCTCGAGGGAAGTCATTACATTGTCGAGCGGGGTGTGATTCAATTCGAGATCGGGAAGTCTGATTGAATTGAGCTGGGTAGTCTCGGCGGGTGTCACGGGTTCGGGCAATCCAAGACCGGGGCCGTTTGGTTTTACATTAATTGCGTATTGACCCAGTGAAAACTGTGCACCGGAAACGGCGGTCAAATAGCGAAGGACTTCCAGTAACGGCGTGTTGCGCAAATGAAGTGTGATCGGTTGGGAGGCATTGACGCCGGGGGTTATGAAGAAGTTGATGGCGGCGTTCCTGCCTTCGAATGTCGCGGCGGATTGGCGGAGCGATTCGAGGCAGGACGAGAGCGGCAACTTCTCGAAATTCACATTTGCGAATTCCGCAGAGTCCAATTGGTCTCCGATCACGGGCGAGACGGCGGGCGCTTTCCCGGGCGGCGATGCAGGATGATTTGGCGGACCTTCCCCGGCACCGGTGATAACGAGGCCTGACCGCGGCGGCGTCCGGATATTGTCCTGCTCGTTTTCCGGCGTCGAGCCGGCGCCGGTGATGTCGAGGCCGGACCCGGCGGGCCCCGAGTCCACGGGCCCGCCGTCCAGGCCGCGATGCTTTATGTAGCCGGATTTTTCCCGTTCCAACTGACCGGACAGCGAATAATAGATGTTATTGGCGGTTGTTACGGGACGGGCGGGGTCGTTCAAAATGGTTTCCGCCGGGACGTAGAATTGCAGGACCTGCACGGGCGGCAAGTGTTCCCGCGGCGGCGGATGGAGACGGGCGATGATCGCATGTGGGCCCTGGGTGAAATTGATGCCGGCGAGCTGGCCGAGAAATTGAAGCGCCTGGGAGAAGGAGATGGATTGCAAGTCCAGAGTAAGTTCGGCGCGCGGCTTGAAGTCTTCGGGAAGCAATGTGACGAATTGAACCCGAACCAGGCCGCCCGATTGGGTTTTTGCCTTGGCGGCGAGATAGCGGAGGGCGCCGGGCAGATCGGAGTTTCGGAATTTGACTTCAGGGAGAATGAGGGCGTCTAGATTGGGGCCGAGCGGTTGATTGTATTGGGCGCTCAGGTCGTCGCCCATGGCGGTGGGACCTGTTGCGCAAGCGCGGAATGTTGCCCAGAGGAGGCCGAGACAAAGCAGGGCTGGTATCAGGGCTCGCATGGCGAAGGAGACGCCGGCAATTCTGCCAGAGCGGGGGCCGGCGGTTGTGAACGGGGCGTCAGAGGGAGGTAAAAGTTTTGTAAAAAGAGGGGGGGTTAAGGCAGTTCAAGAAATAGTGTGGCCGAGCATTCCGGAAGGCAACGGCGGGTTCATGTGAAAGTTAATGAGTAAGTGCAGGTACACGCTGGCGCGCGGGTGGGGCGCCGGCGCTACACTTTGACTTGAAACTCCCTAACCGCGCTGCGACTCGATGATTTCGGCTTTGGCTTTGGCGCCGAGGGATTCCTCCTGGTTGCAATGGATGCGGCCGAAGAGTTTGCTGCCGCGGAAGCAGCGGATGATGAATTTTTTCCGGGTCCGGTCGCCTTCGACTTCCATGCGTCCGGCCGGGAGGGAGAAATCGCCGAAGAATTCGAAATTCAAATCGAACATGGTGCTCCAGAAATAGGGCATCGACTCGAACCGGACGCGTTTTTTGCCGGTCATGTTCTGGCCGGCGATGTTGCCCTGCTCCTTCGCGTTGTACCAGTGCTGGATGCGCTGGACCCCGCCGAAAACGCGGTCCGGGAACAGCGCGATATCGCCCGCGGCAAAGATGCCCTTTTCGTCGGTCTCGAGAAGCTCGTTGACCGGGGCGCCATTGGGGCTGCTGAGCGGGGTGTTCTGGACGAGTTCGAGGTTGGGATCGGCGCCGAGGGCCACCAGGGCCATCTGGGCGGGGAAACGGTCGCCGCGCTTGGTCTGCACGTTCTTCAAAATGGTCTTTCCCTCGAAGCCGTTGAGGTCCTGGCCGGGCATCAGTTTTACCCCATGCTTCTCGAAGAGATCGGTCAGCCATTGCGAGGTCTCGGGGTCCAGCCGGCTGCGCCAAAGCGTGGCGTGGCGGTCCAGCAGGGTGACCTTGCATTTTGCCTCGGTCAGCGCCGCGGCGGCCTCGAGGGCGATGAACCCGCCGCCGATGACCACGATGTTTTTTTCGATCGCGGCGACCTCGCGGATGGCCAGGGCGTCCCGGACCGAATTGAGATAAAACACATTGCCCAAGTGGGCGCCGGCCACCTGCGGCCTGCGCGGGCGGCTGCCGGTGGCCAGCAGCGCCTTGCGGAACTCAACGACCTGGCCGTCCTGGAGCACGGCAAGACGCCGCTCGATGTTCAGCTCGCGCACCACGGTGCCGAGGCGCATCTCGACATGATTGCGCGGAAACCAGGGCGAGGCCGCGTGCATCAAGTCATCGACGGACATGCCGCCGTTCTTGAGGAATTTTTTCGATAGTGGCGGACGATGGTAGGGGGGGTAGAGTTCACGCCCGGCCAGCAGAATGCTGCCCTTTTTATCGTGCATGCGAATCCCTTCGCATGCACATACGCCCGCGAGACCCGCACCAATGATGAGGTAGTCCCGATTAATCATGTCCCTCGAATTGTAATGGTTAGAAAGAAAATAAGGAAGGCTTTTGGAAGTCGGTAGGTCTTTAGGATATTGAAAGAGGGAGCGGGGGCGTGAGGAAGGGAAAAGAGACCGGGCTGCGGGCGTGGGCCGTGGAGACGGATGATGCTGCCCATGGGGGCATATTTATGTTTTACTTCCACCTAAGGGATTTCCCTATGGCAATCATCGGGAACCCGTTCATCCTAGGTGGTATGGCGAATGCTAAAGAATGCAGCTCCGATGTCCTACCCAGAAATTACGCCGACCCCCATGCCTGCCCATTGCGAGGCTGAGCCGGACGCTTCCGGAATCCAGAGCCATTTGTTCAACTTTTTGCTGAACAATACTCCGGACCGGATTTATTTTAAGGACACGGCAAGCCGGTTCCTGCGAGTGAGCCGGTCGATGGTGGAGCTTTTCGGGGTCGAGAAGGCCTCGGACCTGGTAGGGAAGACCGATTTTGATTTTTTCACAACCGAGCACGCCGATGCGGCGTTTCGGGACGAGCAGGAGGTGATGCGGACCGGCAGACCGGTGGTGGGGAAGGAGGAAAAGGAGACGCTGCCGGACGGGCGGGTGACCTGGGCGATCACGACCAAGATGCCACTGCGGGATTCCGAGGGGCGGATCATCGGGACGTGCGGCATTTCGCGCGATGTCACCGAGCGCAAGAAGCTCGAGTCACAATTGCTGCGTTCCCAGCGGCTCGAGAGCATCGGGACGCTGGCCAGCGGCGTGGCCCATGACCTGAACAATATCCTGGCGCCGATTCTGTTGTCGGCCCCGCTGATCCGCGAGGCGCTGGCGCCCGAGTACCACAGCCTGCTCTTCGCAATCGAAAAGGCGGCGCAGCGCGGCGCGGATGTCATCAAGCAGGTGCTGACTTTTGCAAAGGGCGTGGAAGGGGAGCGGACGGTGCTTCAACCGCGTTACGTGGCCGAGGAAATCACCGAGATCGCCCGCCAGACATTCCCGAAGCCGATCAGCATCGTTCACCATGAAAGCAAGGACACTTGGAAAATCAGCGCCGACGCCACGCAGATCCACCAGGTGCTGCTGAACCTGTGCGTCAACGCCCGCGACGCGATGCCCAACGGCGGGACGCTGACCATCGGCATTGAAAACGCCGAGCTGGACGAGCATTACGCCGCCATGATCGCCGATTCCAGGCCGGGGCGTTACGTTGTTTTTTCGGTCCACGATACGGGCACGGGCATTCCGCCGGAGATCGTCGAAAAGATTTTCGATCCCTTCTTTACCACCAAAGACGTGGGCAAGGGAACGGGGCTTGGGCTTTCCACAGTGCGCGGCATCCTCAAGAGCCACGACGGATTTGTGAATGTTTACAGCGAGCCGGGCAGGGGGAGCACCTTCAAGGTGTATCTGCCGGCCTCGCTCGAAGACGAGCCCGCCAACGAGGCGCCGGAAACCGAGGAGGTTTGCGCCGGCGGCGATGGCGAGACGATCCTGGTGGTTGAGGATGAATTCGAGATTCGCCGGATCACCGAGACCATCCTGAAATCGAGCGGCTACAATGTGCTGACGGCCGGCGATGGAACCGAGGCGCTGGCCGTTTACGCGCAGCGAGGGCGGGAAATCGACGTGGTGATGACCGACGTGATGATGCCGCATTTTGACGGTACGGCGCTGACGCGGACGCTCAAGAAGATGAACCCTTCGGTGAAGATCATCGCTTCGTCGGGCAACGACCAGGATGCGCGGGTGGCGGAGCTGAGGCTTCTGCAGCCGGAGGCGATCCTGATGAAGCCTTACACCAAGGAGCAGTTGCTCAAGACGCTCCAGGCGGCGGTGAGGAACAAGGATTCCTGGCGAGGGTAGGAAAGAGGGTCTGGCGGTTTTTGGCTTGGACGGGAGGGGGCGGCTGCGGATAAAGCAGCGGTGTTATTCGTATGAAACGTTATGTATGGCCGCTGGCTCTGGCGCTGGCTCTCGTCGCCGCGGCCTTTTACCTTTTGCACCGGGCGCCGCACGTGCCGCGGGTGGCCGAGTGGCTGCCTGGAAGCACCGTCTTTTTCGAGGAGGCGCCGGATATCCGCCGGACGAAGGATCGCTGGCCGCAGACCGACATCGCACAGCTTATCAATGAGCCGGAGGTGCAGGCGTTCCTTGCGCGTCCGCTTGGCAACCTGCCGTTCCGCGACGAACTGAACAAGCGGATGGGACAGTTGGGGCAGATCGACCCGTCGCGTTTCTTCCTCGCGGCGACCGATTGGAGCCAGGGCGCCGCTCCCAAGGTCGTGGCGGGCCTCTGCTACACCGGCAGCAAGGACGCGCTCGATGAATGGGTGAGCGAGGCGCGCAACGCGGCGCGCACGGAATGGCCCGACGCGAAATCGGATGTCCAGGCTTATGGCTCCGGGAATATCGAGACCTTTACCGCGCCGGACTTCACGGTGGCCCTGGCCTACCGCGGCAAATGGCTGTTCCTCTCGACGGACACCGATTTGCTAAAGTCTACGCTGGATGCATTCCAGGGTAAGCAGGACCCGAATTGCCTCGAGCAGTTGCCGGCTTACAAAGAGTGCCTGGAGCACCTCCCGACGGCGCCGGACAACGTCCTCTTCCTGCGGCCCGGGCTGCTGGCGGACAAGGTGGCGTCGCTGGAAATGATGTTGAACCCGACCGGCGAAATGCAGGAGCCGGGCAAACTGAAGGACGTGGACGCAATGGCCATGGCGCTGAAGCTGGACGGCGAAAACATGCGCGACGCGGTTTACGCGATCAAATCGCAGCCGGGCGATGCGACGCCGCTGGCCAGGGACGTATTGAAGCTCTCGACGGCGGATACCATTCTCGCAATCGGCGGGCGGGCAGGCGGGGAGGGCGAAAACGTGCAGTTGCCCGACACGCTGGATACGGCATCTGATCCGACCGGCATATTGCGGACCATCCAGTCCTTCCTGAAGGCGTTCGAGGACCAGGGGCTCGGCTCGGCGCAATTTGGACAGGCGTTCGGGCCGGAGGGCGGGTTTTTAATCAATTGGCCCTCCGGCGCGGTGGAGCCTGCGCCGTTGGTGATGCTGGATGTGCGGGACCCGGCGGAAGCGCGGAAGTTCCTCGACACGCTGATGACGCTCCCCATCGGCTCCGGGGCGGGCTTTGCGCGGCAGGAGCAGGGGGGCGTCGCCTACTACAGCTTGCCGCCCAGTCCGATGGGTACGCTGCTCTCCCTGCAACTTACGATGGCGCTGACGGACAAATTTGCGGTCGCGGCCACCAGCATGGACGGGGCAAAAGAGGCCGTAAGCCGCTGGGAGGCGGGCAGGCCGGGGCTGGCCGCGACGGCGGACTACCAGAGGGCGACAGGCTGGGTCCCGCAGCCGACGAACTCGTTTACCTATGTGGACACGAAGGCGCTGTTTGAACGGCTTTACGGGCCGCTCCAGGCGCTGGGGGGCTTCGCCTCGATGGGGCTGGTGCCGCACCTGTCCGATTATATCGACATGTCGAAGCTGCCCAAGGCGGAGACGATCGAGCGGCACCTGGGCCCCGTGGCGGCGTCGGAATCAGCCAAGGATGGCGGGATTCTGACGACATCGGCCGGGCCGGTGACAATCACGCAAGGATCGGCGGTGGTGGTGGCGGTTATTGCGGCGGTGGCGCTGGAGGAGATTCAGGGACAATTTGGCATACAGTCGCTGATGGGGAACGGCGGTCAGAATCCATCTGTAAATCCTTTTGGATCAGGAGGTTTTGCAATTCCATCGGTACCAGTGCCAACGCCCGCGCCGGGCATTCCGGCGGCATCCGCAAGTCCTTCTGCCGGAAGTCCGTAGAAGTTCGCACTACAAAAATTTTCTCGTGTGATCGGCCAAATCCATGATATATTGACCGTCTATGGCTATTCAGAAGAAAAATGCTTTTTCACGACGCGTTCCAGACCTTGTAACAGAAGAGTTGGTGAGCGTCCTGTCGTCGAAGGGCTCTTTCGAATTTAAACAACTCTTTGAAGTGGTCCACGAGAATCTTCGCGCCCGCAACGCCGCAAGCGGCGGGGAGGAAATGCTGAGACTCCGTGCCTACGAGAAGCTCCAAAACCTGGTGGCGCGTGGTGTGGTCAAAAAGAACGGCAAGAAGTACAAGGGACTTCCGGCCGGACTGGCCACGGTGACGGCGGCAGCGGCGGCAGTAGCCGCGCCGGTGCCTGCATCGGTGAGCTGAGAAACCGGAGTTAACGCGCATAGCTGGCCGAGGGGAGGCAAGCTCACATGCTCAAAGACTACCTGCCGATCTTCCTTCAGGTGATCGTGGCCGTCGGCTTTGTCGCGTCGGCGCTGATCATCAGCGTCGTGATCGGCCGATCCGGGCGGCGCAACGCCGCGAAGGACACGCCGTACGAGTGCGGGATGGTTCCCGAAGGGACGCAGCAGGCGCGCTTCAGCGTGAAGTTTTACCTGGTGGCGATGCTCTTCATCCTTTTCGATATCGAGATCGTCTTCATGTATCCGTGGGCGGTGGTGTACCGGAAATTCGTCGGTGAGTCGGGGCCGTTTATGCATCGCACGGAGATCTTCTGGAGCATGCTTTCCTTCGTTTTCATCCTCACGGTGGGGTACGTCTACGCGGTCATGAAGGGCGCGCTCGATTGGAAGAAGTAGCCGGCGAGCGGGCCGGGGCGCGGAAATTCGGTGGACGATAATACCTTGCCAGCAGAGCCCTGCGTTCCTAAAACCGTGCACCCATGATCCATTACATCGAACTGTTCAAGCTGCGCCCAGAGGTGACGCCTGCGCAGGCTCGAGGAAATGATGATGAACACGCGGATGATCCTGCTGAAGATTCCCGAGGTGCTGGCGGTCAAATGCGGCAAGAAGGTGGATCCGAAGAACGACTGGCCGTTTTTCATCGCGCTGGAGTTCGAGAGCATGGACAAATTCGCGATGTTCAAAGGCGACGCGATCCACCTGAAATTCATGGAGGAAGTGGTGAAGCCGAACACGACGGAGAGTTTGGTGCTGGCGTATGAGATGGAGCCGGGGAAGGATGTGCGCTATTCCTAGCGGAATTGCGGATTGCGGATCTCGGATTGCGGATTGCGGATTTAGGAACGCTGGTGCGAGGGGTGGGGGGTTGGGGTGACTAGGGTGTCGGGAGGTGGGACTGGAGGTGGGAGGTTAGGTGGGTGATTTCTTCTTCGGAGATGGAGAAGGGGGGGGTGACGGTGAGGACGTTGGATTCCGGGCCGTCGGCGAGGAGGATGAGGCCGTCGGCGAGGGCGCGCTTGAGGATTGAAATGGCGAGAGAGGTGTCGGGAGCGCCGGCGGGGGTGGTGATTTCGAGGCCGAGCATCAGGCCGGCGCCGCGAAGGTTGCCGGCTTGCGGGGAACGGATGGAGGCGAGCGATTCGCGCAGCTTGCGGGCGGCGGTGCGGACGGTGGCGATGGTGCCGGGGTCGGTATGGAGATCGATCGAGGCAAGGGCCATGGCGCAGCCGACGGGATTGCCCAGGAAGGTGCTGGTGTGCAGGGCTTCGCCAGTCGATTCCGGCCATGCGTCCATGATGTCGGCACGGCCCACACAGGCGGAGATGGGGAAACCGGAGGCGAGCCCTTTGCCAAGACAGATGATGTCCGGGATCACGTGGAAATGATCGCAGGCGAAGAGCCTGCCCGTGCGGTTGAACCCGGTGAAGATTTCGTCCACGATGAGGAGGATTTTTTCCTCGTCGCAAACACGGCGGAGCATCGGCAGGAAATCACGCGGCGGAGGGATGATGCCGCCGCGTCCCTGGATGGGCTCGACGAGGATGCAGCCGATGTCGCGCTGGGCAACGGCGCGCACGATTTGCTGGTGGATTTGATCGAGGCAGGCGCTCGAGCAATTGGGGAACGGCGCGCCTTCGAGGCGGAACGGTTCCCTCACGCCGAAGGGGCAGCGGTAGCAATGGGGATAGGGAATCCAGGTGGTGAAATCCTTCAATTGCGCGCGGAACGGCTCGCGGAAAAAGGGGAGGCCGGCGGCGGCCACGGAGCCCATGCCGAGCCCATGATAGGCGCCGGTGAAGGCGATGACGCCCGGCTTGCCGCTGTAAAGCAACGAGGTCTTGAGCGCGGCCTCGACGGCATCGGAGCCGGAATTGCCGAGGATCACCCTGGCGGGGCCGATGCCCCAGGCTTCGAATGTCACCTCACTGAGGCGGCGGCAGAGCTGCGCCTTTTGCGCGGTGGGATGGACGTCGCCCATGGCATGGATGAGGCGGGCGCTTTGCGATTGGAGCGCGGCGAGGACCTTCGGGTGGGTATGGCCCAGGCCCGCGACACCGAAGGCCGAGGTGAAATCGAGGAAACGGTTGCCGTCGAGGTCCCAGACGTTTACCCCCTCGGCCCGCTCCCAGAAAATGGGCCAGCCGGGCGAGACGTGGGTGATGTTGCGCGACTCGTGGAGGCGCAGCTCTTGGGTGAGCGCGAGGGATTCGGGGCCGGGGATGGGGGTGAGGAGGTGGGGGAGCATGGGGAAATTGATAATTGCTAATCTGAAATTGCTAATTGGGAGGGCGGGGTGGGGCCGCTACACAAAACAACGAATTGCTGATTGCTGATGTGAGATTGCTGATTGAAAAAACGCAATGCGCGCCTGATTTTTCGAATTTCGAATTTCGAATTTTCCTTCCCCTCAGTCCATCCGGACGAATTGCGTGTAGAGGTCATGATACGCTCCGTTCATTGCCAGTAATTCCCTGTGCGTGCCGCGCTCGATGATGCGGCCTTCGCTCATTACCAGGATCAAATCGGCCTGGCGGATGGTGCTGAGGCGATGGGCGATGACGAAGCTGGTGCGGCCGCGCAGCAGCACGGCGAGCGAGGCCTGGAGCCGGGTTTCGGTGATGGCGTCGATGGAGCTGGTGGCCTCGTCGAGGATGAAGATGCGGGGATCGGCGAGCAGCGCGCGGGCGAAACAGACAAGCTGGCGCTGGCCGAGCGAGAGGGCGTTGCCGGCTTCGCCCACCTGGGTGTTCCAGCCGTCGGGGAGGGTCTCGAAGAGATCGAGGCAATCGAGCTTGCGCGCGGTGTCGATGACCTCGGCGAGCGTGGCCTCGGGACGCGAGAAACGGATGTTGTCGAGCACGGAGCCTTCGAAGAGAAAGTTGGTCTGCTGGACGACGCCGAGATGTTTGCGAAGGCTGGGCGTGGCGATTTGCAGAATGTCGTGGCCATCGATGAGCAACGTGCCGGAGGTGGGGAGATAGGCTTTCGTGATCAGGTTGGTGACGGATGTCTTGCCGCTGCCGGTGTGGCCCACGAGCGCGATGGTCTGGCCCGGCAATGCCTCGAAGCAGACATCGTGAAGGATGAGGCGGTCCGGGTCATAGGCGAAGCTGACGTTGCGGAATTCGACCTGGCCGCGAACATCGCGCAGGGGCCGGGCGGTGGGCGGATCGGTCCAATGGGGCGGGGTATCGAGCAGGTGAAAGACCCGCTCGGCGCCCACCAGGGCGGTGAAGGCGTTGGTATATTGCGCCGAGAGATTGCGGATCGGCTCGAAGAACATGTTCGATTGGAAGAAGAACTCGACGATCGCCCCGATCGTGGTCTGGTGATGCAGGACGCGCCAGCCGCCCAGCAGCAGGAGCAATCCGATGAAGACCTGGCTGTTGAGTTCCAGCAGCGGGAGGAAGACGGCGCCGGTGCGCGCGGCATTCATGTTGTAGCGGGAATGATCCTGGAGGAGATCGCGAAAGAGCAGCGCGTTGGTTTCCTCCCGCACGAAACCCTGCGTGACGCGGATGCCGGTCACCGATTCCGCCAGCGTGGCGGTGACGCGCGAGAAGCTCTCCTGCGCCTCGCGCTGGGCATGGATGAGCTTGCGGCTGAAGTGGCGATTGAGCGCCCAGACCACGGGGCCCATGAGGATAATGAGGCAAAAGAGGAAGTGATCGGTGCGGAACATGAGGATGGCGGCGAAGAGCGCCTGGCCGAAGCCAACGATGCTCATAAAGACGATGTCCTGGATGCCGAGCCGGATCGCCTCGAGGTCGGAGGCCATGCGGCTGATGATGCGGCCCACCCTCATCTTGTCGAAGAAAGAGGCCGTCATGAGCTGGAGATGCTCGAAGATGGCGTTGCGCATGTCGCGCACGACCAGTTCGCCAAGTTCGAGCGCGTAGAGGACGCGGTAGCCGAAGGTGACCTGGGTGAAGATGGCCAGCGCGGCAAAACCGGCGGTGCCGATGACGATGCCGTGAAAATCCTTGTGCGTGATGGGGCCGTTGATGACGCCGCTCAGCAGGTGGGCCACCAGCGGCAATTGCATGCTGCGGACGGTCGTGAGGACGCCGAGCAGGATGATGATGCGCCGATGCGGCCAGGCGTACGCAAAGATGCGCCGCATGATGCGGAAAAACTGCATCGGCCGCAGTTCGACGTCGCGCTCGTCGTCGCGGGTGACATGGGTGAGGGTATTGACCATCGGGGCCGGGCGGGAGGACCGGGGGAACATTTGTCGCACCGATGCCCGGCCCGGGCAAGAATGCCGGCGGGCGTCCGCCCGCCAAAAAATGCGCTATGCTTGCGCGGCGGTTTTTGAATAAGGTTTCGGCTCTCCCGCAGTACCCCTCAACCTGATTTCCCCCCCCATGCACGATCACACCTCGAAGAGCATTTTTACAACGCCGGACGGCAAACGGCTGGCATTTACATTCCTGCTGGTCAGCTCGTTGTTCCTCTTATGGGGATTCTGCAACGGGATGATCGACGTGATGGACAAGCACTTCCAGGAGGAGCTGCATCTGGGCCTTGCGCAATCGGCCTGGGTCCAGTTTGCGCATTACCTCGGGTACTTCCTGATGTCGATGCCGGCGGGAATCCTGGCGAGCAGGCTGGGTTACCGGGGCGGCATCATCGCGGGGCTGGGGCTGGTGGCCATTGGCGGGTTCTGGTTCCTGCCCGCGACGCATATCGCGGAGTTCTGGGCGTTCCTGCTGGGCGTCTGCGTCATTGCCGCGGGACTTACCTTTCTCGAGACGATTGCCAACCCTTACACCACCGTGCTGGGCGACCAGCGGTACGCCGCGACCCGCATCAACCTGGCGCAATCATGCAACGGCATCGGCTGGATTTACGGGCCGATTGCCGGCGCGGCGTATTTCTATGGCAAGGATAACAGCGGCCAGAGCACGGGGTCGGCGACGCTGTGGATTCCTTATGTCGGTGTGGCGATCGTGGTGACCGTCCTGATTGTCATTTTCTGCTTTGCCTATATGCCGGATATCAAGGTCGAGGATGATTACCATCTCGACGACGGCGAGGCTGATGCGGAGACGAAGGAACCGGAGGCAAAGGAGCCGGAGAAGGAGATCAGGCGGGGATTGGTTTATACCTTCCTGCTCCTGAATTCGACGGTCCTCGTCGCGATCATCGGGATGATTTTCTACGTCATCTTTTCGACTCTCAGCCTGTATTCCCAAAGTCTCGCATCGGGCCTGGTGAGCGTTGGGTCCCGGCTGCCGAGTCCGTTCGGCGAGCCAGTTACCGCGGATACCTCGCTGGTTTGCATCCTGCTGGCGGTGGGATTGGTGGCTGCCGTCATCGTGGGCATAAGGCTGGTCCCGGTTGCGAAGAACATCACGCATCACAATGTCTGGTCGCATCCTCACTTTGCATCTTCCACGCTGGCCCAGTTTTTCTATGTGGCCGCGCAGGCGGGCATCTTCAGCTTCTTCATCAATTACATGACCTCCCAGACACCGGGATTCCCCGCATGGGTGACGACGGTGTTTCCTCATTGCTGGCTGGCGGACCCGATAGTGGTGCACACTTTCATCTGGGGATTGTTGCTGACGGCCATCGGCCTCATTTTCGTCCTGGGAGCGACGCAGAAGGCGGGCTGGATGGGGCTGGCAGCGTTTGGCGTGGTGCTCGTGGGATTCAGCATTTACCGCTTCAACTCGCCGGTGTCGGCTGCCATTCGCGCGGGGAGCACCGGCCTCTTCAGCACATGGTTTCAAGCCAAGGCCGGCAGCCTGGTGCTGACCGACGGCGGCGCGGCGAACCTGGCTTCGCTCGCCTTCGTCTGCTTCCTGGCGGGACGTTTTTCCGGCTCGATCATTTTGAGCAAGGCCAGCGCGCACCGTGCGCTGGGTCTTTACGGAGTGATCAATGTGATCATCTGCGTCTTGATTTATTTCAAACTTGGATGGATCTCGGTGGCCTGCGTTTTCCTGAGTTACTTCTTCATGTCGATCATGTATCCGACCATTTTCGCGCTGGGCATCCATGGCCTTGGCCTGCGCGCGAAGAAGGCTTCGGCGTTCATCGTGATGGGAATCATGGGCGGCGCGATCCTGCCGAAGCTGATGGGGATGGTGGGGGATAAATCCGGTATGTCGCACGCGTTCATCGTGCCGCTTGGTTGCTTCGCCTACGTGGCCTTTTTCGGCTTCGGGTGGTCATGGCTGTCGCAGTCCGAGGGCTTGCGCGGCCTTTCCACCAGCCGCGGGCATTGACAGCGGGATAACGCTAACGCGCAACCCCGCCCGATCCTACACCGGCAGAACCGCGGTCGAGGGCTTTACGATCTCCGGAGGAACGGACGGGGCGGGCAAGGTGACTTTCACGGTCAATTTGGCTTTCAGTTTCGCGATGAGGGCGTCGCGTTCCTTTACCGGCGTCTTTTCGGTGATGATTCCCTTCATCTGGGGGCTGCTGTCCAGGCCGTAGTCGGGATTGGTCCGCAGCTTCAGGTAAATCTCGTCGTAAGCCAGGTCGCACACGCGGCGGGCCGGGCCGCCACGGACTTCGAAGGGGAAGGGACGTTTGTCATCGAGGCAGGCTTCGAGGGCGTGAAGGATGTCGTCGCCCTGGCAATGGCGCAGCGCGACGATCAATTTTCCCTTCGGCACGGCCTTGTCAGCCTTTGAAAGCCGGTCGACGATCACGCCGCACGAGGTGGGAGCAAAGGTCTCGATCAGGTCATTGTAAATGGTGGCTTCGGTGCCGTTGCGCGAGGCGACGATGTGATCGGCCAGGGCGCTCGCGACCAGCTTCGGGTCGAGCTGCTGGAGGTATTGGACGATGGCACTCCGCTGGTCGGTGCCCTTTGCGGCGGCGTAATCGTCCAGGGCGGTCTCGATTTCGCGCAGCCGGTCGCCGCCCGTTTGCGCGGGGGCGTGGCGCGGAACCGCGACCGCCAGGATCAATGCGGGCAGAAGCCATCCGCGGGAGAAAATTGCCCTCACGGGCACGACCTCAATACGGCTGGCGTTTCAGGTCAACCAGATTTGTGCAATCGGCGATTCCATTTTCGCCGGGGGGCGCTATAAGATGCTCCCGGATTCGACGGCACTCCCCTCGCGTTGGATTTCCGCAAGACGATATGACGCGAGGCTACTACCGACACACGAAAATCGTTGCCACCCTGGGGCCGGCGACGGAAAGCCCCGAGCGGCTGGAAAAGCTGATCCAGTCGGGCGTGGACGTGATCCGGCTGAACATGGCGCACGCGACGGAGGAGTGGGTGCACGAGCGGGTGCGGCGCATCCGGGAGGTATCGGCCCGCGTGGGCCGGCACGTGGCGGTGATGATGGACGTAAAGGGGCCTGAAATCCGCACGGGCGTGCTCGAGCAGCCGCTCGACGTTGCGCCCGGGGAATCGTTCGCCTTTTACACGCAGCCGCCGCCGGAGCCGATCCGCGGCGTGGACGTCAATTACGCGGGACTGGCCACGGATGTGCGGGTGGGCTCGGTGTTGCTGGTGGATAGCGGGCTGATCCGGTTCGAGGTGGTGGCGAAGGACGACACGACGGTGCATTGCCGGGTGTTGACGCCGGGGCGCCTGGTGTCGCGCCGGCACATCAATCTGCCGGGCGTCGAGGTGAGCTTGCCGGCGCTCACCGAGAAAGACCGCAAGGATGTGCGCGCCGGCGTCGAGGCGGGCATCGATTTCGTGGCGCTTTCGTTTGTGCGCAAGGCGCAGGATGTGCGGGACCTGAAGGCGCTGCTGCTCGAATTGAAATCCGAGGCGCGGATCATCGCAAAAATCGAGGATCAAGCGGGTGTGCGCAACCTCGAGGAGATCGTGCGCGAGACCGATTCGGTGATGGTGGCGAGGGGCGACCTGGGCATCGAGATCGATTATTACCGGCTGCCGCAGGTGCAGTCGCACATCATCGAGGCGTGCATGGCGCAGGGCAAACCGGTCATTGTGGCGACGCATCTGCTCGAGTCGATGATCTCCGCGCCGATGCCCACGCGCGCGGAAATCTCGGACATCGCCAGCGCCGTGCGGGAGCGGGCGGACGCGGTGATGCTTTCCGGCGAGACGACGACGGGCCTTTACCCGCTGGAATGCGTCGAGGTGATGAAGAATATCATCGCGAGCACGGAGCCGTACGAAAAGCAGGCGCTCAACGAGGGCATCCGGCTCGAGGAGCCGAAGGCGAAGATGCTGCGCTCGGCGGCGGTGCTGGCGCAGCAGTTGGAGCGGTCGGGTATCGTGGTGTTTACGCGCAGCGGGTTCCTGGGTTACACGTTGGCGGCGCTGCGGCCGCGCGGCATTCCCATTTACGCGTTCACCGACCAGGAGCCGATTTTTCGGCACCTGCTGCTGCCGTGGGGCGTCGAGCCGTTCCTGATGGAGTTCAGCGAAGACCCCGAGCAGACCATCCTGAATTCGATCGATTACCTGAAGCGAAAGGATTGGTGCTCGGCCGGCTCATGGCTGGTGGTGATTACGAACGTGCTGGCGGGGAAGAAGATCATCGACACGATTCAGTTGCGGCACGTGGAGTGACGGCGGACTGAAAATCCGAAATCCGAAATCCGAAATCCGAAATTCGAATGCTATTGGTTGTTGCCGCTGAGGAGGCTGCCGACTATGGAGCCGACTACAGCGCCGGTGCCGGTGGCCTGGGCGCGTTCTCCGGCGGTTGGCAGGTAGGGAGCGAGGGCGTGGGCGAGATTGCTGACGGTGAGCGTCTGGAGCCACACCTTGCCGGGGCCGGTCAATTGAGCGAGGAAGATGCCGTCGCCGCCGAAGAGCATGTTGCGGATGCCCTTGATGCGGGTGATGTCGAAGTTGACGCTGGTCTCGAACATGCCGACGTGGCCGGGATGGACCCGGATCGTTTCGCCGGCCGCCAGTTCGTAGGTGACAATTTCGCCGCCGAGTTCGATCCAGCATTGGGCGGAGCCGCTGAGGTGCTGGAGGATGAAGCCGTCGCCGCCGAAAATGCCGGCGCCGAGGCTCTGCTGGAACCCGACGTTCAGGATGACCCCGGGTGTGCCGCAGAGAAAGCCGTGCCGGTGGATCATGTATTCCTGGCCGGGGTTCACAGTGACGGGAAGGATGTGGCCCGGGAGTTTCGCGGCGAACGCAACGGTGCCGGCGGAGCCGCGGGCGGCGTACTCGGTCATGAAGAGGGAGCCGCCGCCGACGGCGCGCTTGAAGGCGCCGAAGAGGCCGCCGCCGCCGGCGTGCTGGGTATGGGTTTCCAACTCGATGGATGAGGTCATCCAGGAGAGCTCGCCGGAGACGGCGACGACGCTTTCATTGGGGTCGAGATGAATCTCGAGCACGGGCATGGCGGAACCGACAACTTCGTGTTGCATGGGGATGGTGCTATCTGCTGGCCGCGGCAGGGTCAAGCCCGTGCGCGAAAAGTGCGCGAAGAGGCCAAGATTGGATGGATGTATGGCATAAAACGAGCGATGTTTGCCCGTAACACCGCTCCCCAAATGGCTGTCGAGCACGCGCGATTTCCCACCCCGGAACATCCCTGCGCCTATCTGGCGGGGAAGCCGGCGATGCTGGACGTGCGCCTGCTGACGGATGTGTCGCCGGAGGAGACGGAAAGGCTGGTCGAGCGGGGCTGGCGGCGTTTCGGGCCGGAGTATTTCAGGCCGGTCTGCCGGGGTTGCGGCGAGTGCGTCTCGCTGCGGGTGCCGGTGAAGGATTTCCAATTGAGCAAGAGCCAGCGGCGGGTCCTGCGAAAATGCGCCGCAGTGGCGGTGGAAATCGGGACGCCGCGGGCCGACGCCGGGCGCGTGGCCCTCTACCGGAAGTGGCACGGCGCGCGCGAAGAAGCGTGCGGCTGGCAGGAAAACCCGCTGGATGAGGAGGGTTACCGGCGGCAGTTTTGCTTTCCGCACTCATGCGGCCGGGAAATGAGTTACTGGGTGGGCGGGCGGCTGGCCGGCGTGGGATTGGTGGATGAGATGCCGCGGTCGATTTCCTCGACTTACTTCTATTTCGACCCGGACTTCGGGCGGCTGTCGCTGGGAGTATATAGCGCGCTGTGCGAAATTTCCCTGGCGGGACAATTGGGGAAGAGTTATGTCTACTTTGGTTACAGGGTCGCGGGATGCAAGAGTTTGACTTACAAGTCCGGATTCAGGCCGCATGAGTTACTTATAGGCCGCCCGGAGGAATGGGAGGACGCGGTCTGGGTAAGGGAGGGTCAGCCGGTCGAGACAATCTAACCCGGACGACTTACAGGATGCCCAGTTGCATCTTGCCGGCTTCGGAGATCATCGCCTGATTCCAGGGCGGATCCCAGACCAGCTCGACATCCGCTTCGTCCACGCCGGGGATGGCTTCGATCCTCGATCTGGCTTCCTGCGCCAGGACCGGGCCCATGCCGCAGCCTGGGGCGGTAAGCGTCATCTTGACGGTGACCAATGCCCCTTTGCCGTCGCGCGGCGTGATCTGGCAATCGTAAATAAGGCCCAGGTCGACAATGTTGACCGGTATCTCCGGGTCGTAACATGTCTTCAATTGGTCCCAAATCTGTTTTTCATTTACTGGCGCCCCGGGCTGCGCATCCGCGGGGGCATCGGCAGGCGCCGCGGCCTCGATGCCCAGGGCATCCAGGTTTTCAGCGGCCACGCGGGCGAGGCCCATCTCGGTGGCGACGGTGTAACTGCCGCCGAGCGATTGTGTGATGAAGACAGTGCTGCCCGCGGGAAGCGTGATGGTATTGCCGGCGGGAATCTGGATGGCCGGACAATCGCGGGTAAGTGTGCGTTCGGTATTTTCGTGCGTTGCCATTCTGGAATTACTAAGTGCCTGGGTTCTTCTCGATGACGACTTTGACCGTTTGGCGCCGGTGATGCCGAGCTGGTCGAAAAGCGTCGGGGCGGAGGGAGCGGCGGGGACGGGCGCGGGCTGCTTCAGGCGCGAGGGCCGAACGGAGCGCCCCTTCGACCAATTGCGCGCAATGGATTTTCATCGGCGGCAACGGCCGAGCGGGGCGCTGAGGTCGGCGCCGGAAAGATTCAGCGCCTCCTCGGCGGTCTTGCCGGAGATCAATTCCGTGGCGACGCTGGCCACGGCGATCGCCGTCTCGCAGCCGAAAGTCTGGAAAGTCGCGCTGTCGATGACGCGCCGGCCATCCTGCTCCTTGAACTTGATCCACATCCGCAGCATGTCGCCGCAATCGGGACTGCCGACCGTGCCGACGGCGTCGGCGTCCGGCATTTCGCCGACGTTTTGGGGATTGGCGATGGCCTGCTGGATGCGCTGTTCGAGGGAATCGCTCATGGGAAGAGAAATCCGAAATTTGATCCCGCAGGGGCGGGATGAAATTCGAAATTCGAAATTCGAAATTCGAACATATGGGCGTTTTTGGCGCGGGAAGGGGGTGAGTTATTCAAGGTGGTAGCGGGGGATGGAGGGATCGATTTCCTGGCTCCAGGCGTCGATGCCGCCGGTGAGGGCGCGCGCCTGGGTGAAGCCGTGGCCGGCGAAATAGGCGGCGGCGTCGAGCGACCGGGCGCCTTGGTGATCGACCAGCACGGTAAGCGCGGAGCGGTCCCAGGTGCCGAGGATTTCCTGCATCAACTCCTGGGTGAGCAGGGTCGAACCCTCGATTTTTGCCGCGTCAAATTCCTCCCGGGTGCGGACATCGATGACCCGGGCCGAACCGGCGCGAAGGGCGGCGGCCAGCTCCACAGGGCTGATTTGCATGCGCCGGTCCTCCTCCTGGCTGGCCAGCAGATAATCGATGACCTCGCCTACGGGCAGGCTGTCGTTGCGGGCGCAAACCTGGGCGAGCGTCTCATCAGGGCGGAAGCCGCACGAGGCGCAGCCGCCGATGTGGTATTTGCGGAAAAGGGCGCGCTGGGCTCCCGGCGAGACCTGGAGCAACTCGGCCATGGTGGTCTCGGGGGTAATGGAGGCCGTGGTTTGCATAGGGAGAGCAAGATAAGGCAGAAATTCGAAATTCGAAATTCGAAATTCGAAGGGGGACGGCGCGCTGGGAAGGGGGGTGGTCCAATTTTCAGCCGAGGGTGGGTGGAGGCGGAGCAGGACTATTGGGGGGAAATCTCCGCGATTTCCGCCCCAAAGGCGGCAAATATTTCGAATTTCGAGCTTCGAGTTTCGAATTTAGCCCGCCGGGGGCGCGAAAATACGCGTGAAAACCCGCACTTTACGCTCTCAACCCCTCGCGTTTATGTTGGCGGGCTCTTATGCGCCTTCAGACGCTGCGGGAGGCCCGCTGGATATTTGCGGTGCTGGCCGCGATCACGGTTGCGATCGGGATTTTGGCGCCCGGCGGCTTCGCTGCCCGGGGTCGCGCTGATTTTATACACGTTTTACTTTTTCCGCGACCCGGACCGCCCCGCGCCGGCGGACGCCCTGGCCGTCGTGGCGCCGGCGGATGGGCTGGTGGTCGAGATCATTGAGAAAGCGGAGAACGGAGTGGTCAACGGCGCGATGCGGCGCGTGGCGATTTTTCTCTCGGTCTTCGATGTGCACACCAACCGCGCGCCGATTGCCGCCGAGGTTACCTATTGCGAGCATTACCCGGGCAAATTCCTCGATGCGCGCAATCCCGGGAGCTCGACGCGAACGAGAGCCAGACCTGGGCGTTCCGGGACGGCGGGACCACGCTGGTGGTGCGGCAGATCACCGGGCGCGATTGCCCGGCGCATCGTCGGCATGGTCCAAGGTGGGGGATCGTGTGGGAAAGGGGAGCGGTTTGGTATGATCCGGTTTGGCTCGCGCACGGAGGTTTATCTGCCGCTCGACAGCGAGATCACGGTCAAGCCCGGCGACCGCGTCAAGGGCGGGGAGACCATCGTCGGCGCGGCTGCCGTAAAGGAGGCCGGCATGAAGGAGGACGAACCGCAAAAGATCAAGTACGACGAACCCCGCATTTACCTGCTGCCGAACCTGATGACGGCGGGCAATCTGTTGTGCGGATTTGTCGCGGTGCTGAAGATCGTCGAAGGGGCGCTGCTGCAAAATCCGTATCCGAAACAGGCGGCGCAGCGTTTCGAGTTGGCGATTGTGCTGATCCTGGTCGCGTGCATTTTCGATGCGCTGGACGGGCGGCTGGCGCGGCTGGGCGGGCACGAGAGCGCATTTGGGCGGGAGTTCGATTCCCTGGCGGACATCGTCTCCTTCGGCGTCGCGCCGGCGCTGATGGTGTACAAGGTGGTGCTGATCGAGTTCCCGACGCTGGGGTGGATCGTCGCTTCGCTCTACCTGCTCTGCGGGGCGCTGCGGCTGGCGCGTTTCAATTGCCTGGCGGCCATTCAATCGGAGTTCGGCTTCGAAGGACTTTCGCGGATTCCCAATTCCCGCCGCGGCGGGCCTGACGGCGTCGCTGACGCTTTTCATGCTCTGGATGGCGGAGAGCGAGCTGCGACCTGGGCAGATGGAAATGGCTCCTGCCCATCCTGCTGATTTTCCTCTCCTTCATGATGTTCAGCCGGTTCCAATACCCGAGCTTCAAGGGCCTGAACTGGAAGACCACCCGCTCGATCCCGCGATTCATCGCCATCGTGCTGATCCTGGTGTTACCCTGCTCGACTACAATTGGATGCCCGCGGTGCATCTTTTTAGCTTACCTGCTTTATGGTTTCCTGCGCCCGTTCCTCTCGCTCCGGATGAAGCGCGGAAATCGAGGAGGAGATCCTCGAGGAAGAGGAGGAGACGTGTCGCGATCCGCGGAGAAGAGTGAGATGGAGATAAATTCGAAATTCGAAATCAGAAATTCGAAAAGATGGAATTTTTGACGCGCGATGACGCGCGATTTATGCGAAAGATTTGCCGATATTGCTCAACAGGGGACGAACGGACTTGACCCGTTCGAGTTTCTGATTTCGAATTTCGAATTTTCCCAACCTATGCCACATAAACCTGTAGTGCTCATCATCCGCGACGGATGGGGAATCAATCCGGATGGCCGCGAACGCGCGGAAGCCAACGGCGACGCCACGCTGCTGGCGAAGACGCCGTTTCACGATCAACTCTACGCAAAATATCCGCGCGCCACGCTGAGCGCGAGCGGGCTGGATGTCGGGCTTGCCGCCGGGGCAGATGGGCAACAGCGAAGTGGGCCACCTGAATCTCGGCGCGGGCCGGATCGTTTACCAGGACCTCACGCGCATCAACAAGGCCATCCAGGATGGCGAACTGGCGAAGAACCCGGTGCTGCGGGAGGCGTTTGCGAATGCGAAGGGGAGCCGGCTGCACCTGCTCGGGCTGCTTTCCGACGGCGGCGTGCACAGCCATATCGATCACTTGATCGCGCTGGCCAACGCGGCGGCAGGACGCGGGCGTGCGCGACATCATGGTCCATGCGATTACGGACGGACGGGACACGTCGCCGACCGGTGGCGCGGAATACCTCGAGACGGCGGCGAAGGAATTGAAGCGAGAGCGGCGCGGTGATCGCGACGGTGGTGGGACGCTATTACGCGATGGACCGGGACAAGCGGTGGGACCGCGACAAGCTGGCATGGGACGCCATCGTGCTCGGGCGCGGCGAGGCGCCGACGAGTTCGCCCGCGGAAGCCGTGAAAGCCCGCTACGCGGCCGATGAGACCGACGAATTCCTGAAGCCGATGGTTTTCGGCCATGTGAACGAACAGCGGATCCGGGACGGAGACGTGGTGTTGTTCTTCAATTTCCGCGCGCGACCGTGCGCGGCAATTGTCGCTGGCGTTTTTGCGGCCGGATTTCAACGGGTTCGACCGGGAGGTGTGGCCGAAGGTGCACTACGTGACGCTCACGGAGTATGACGCGACTTACGATTGCCCGATCGTGTTCGAGCAGCAGGTGCTCGCGCGCATCCTGGGCGAGGTGGTGAGCGATGCGCGCCTGCGGCAATTGCGGATCGCCGAGACGGAGAAATACCCGCACGTCACCTACTTCTTCAACGGGGGAATCGAGAAGCAATATCCCGGCGAGGATCGCGAGATCATCCCCTCGCCCAAGGATGTGCCGACTTACGATTACAAGCCGGAGATGAGCGCGCCGGAGGTGACGCGAAAGGTGGTCGAGCTGCTGCCGAATTACGACCTGGTCATCCTGAATTTCGCGAATACGGACATGGTGGGCCATACCGGCGTGGTCGAGGCGGGGATCAAGGCGGTCGAGGTGATCGACGACGCGGTGCGCCGGGTGATCGAGCGGACGCTGAGCCTCGGCGGCAAGCTGCTGATCACCGCGGACCATGGAAACTGCGAGCTGATGCGCAACCCGGACGGCACGCCGAACACGGCGCACACGACCAACCTCGTGCATTTCATTTATGTGGCCGACGACGCGGCCAGTTTCAAGGTGCATCCCGGCATCCTGGCGGATGTCGCGCCGACGCTGCTCTACCTGCTCGGCCTGCCGCAGCCGAAAGAAATGACCGGCAAAAACCTCCTCGAGAAAATCAAATAGTCCCGGCAAATCCGTTGCTCTTACCGGGCCAACGTCCTCAAAAGAGACAGAAATTTATCCAAGGTGGGAGAATCCTGCCCAGTGCGATAGGCAAAGGCGTAATGAACGATGGGCTGCGGACGGGGCAATTGACGGAACACGACTCCGGCGGGGAGAAGATTTTTGGCCGATTGGGGAACCATAGCGACTCCGATGCCTGCGGCGACCATGATGAGGACCGTCTTGACGGTATTGGACTCCTGGACGATCTGGACTTCGAGGCCATGGCTCTCGACGATTTTGAAAAATAGGTCGCGGAAGGCCGGCGCCTCCTGGCCTGAGATCATCACCCAGGGGAGTCCCTGAAGATGCTGCCACTGGAGTTTTCTGATCCCGGCCAACGAGTGTTCCTCGGGCAAGACGAGCAGGAGGGGCTCCTGAGCCCAGTCGGCAAAGGCCAGGCCCTTGATGGGTTTCTGGGGTCGGGTCCCGACAAACCCTCCATCGAGAGTTCCCGCCTGGAGGGCCGCCAACTGGGCCGATGGATAGAGGTTGCTCACTTCCAGCAGACTGGCCGGGCAGTCTTTCCGAAACCTTTGGATCAATCGGACGAGTCTAGCATCCACGAGCGCCCCAACAAAGGCGAGCCGCAGGCGACCTGTTTCTCCCTGGCTATCGGAACGAATTGCCCCGGTGGCGTGGTCAACGTGACGAAGAATGGCCCGCACCTCCTCCAGGAAACGAGCACCTGCATTGGTCAAAGCAACCGCGTGGGCACTGCGGGTGAAGACTTTGGTCCCGAGCTTTTCCTCCAAAGCCTGAATCTGGCGGGTGAGGGGAGGTTGGGAGAGATGAAGCTGCCGGGCCGCCTTGGAAAAACTGAGGTGATCCGCGACGGCGACGAAGCATTCGAGTTCACGAATATTAACCCGATTCATGCAAAAAACGTAATTTGATTATGCGATCATAGCAATTGCGTAAGCTCGGAAAGGTGGAAATTTCGGGCATTATCAGAAAAACTGGAATAGAGTGCCTATAATTACCAAATGGCCGGCGTTACGTTCATTGTCCCCATGCCCTTTTTCCTTTCCGAATTTTTTCCATGCTTAACCACACCGGATGTCCCAGAGCCCGCTGGCTTTAATTTGGACGGGAGATAAAATAGGGCGGGTGAATCATGAACGGGGGTCATCAAGACGCGAACATGACAGGCGAGGAAGCGATCCGCGCCTCGGAACTTAGTTTTCGCCGGCTGTTCGAAGCTGCGAAGGATGGCATCCTGATTCTGGATTTTGCCACGGGACGCATCACCGATGCGAATCCATTCCTTTGCGAGCTGTTGGGTTTTTCACGCGGTGAAATGATTGGCAGCACCGTCGGCGAGCTTAGTCCGTTCAGGGACATCGTCTCCAATCGAGCGATGCTGGAGCTGCTCCAAAAGCATGGATATGTCCGCTATGAAGACCTGCCCCTGGAAACAAAGGATGGGCGCAAAATTGCCGTCGAGTTTGTGAGCAACGTGTATGAAGCAGGCGGCAGGAAGGTGATCCAATGCAATATCCGCGACATCACGGAACGGAAAAAATCCGAGCTGCAGGCGGAAGAGGCGCTGCTGGCAAGCACGGCACGTTTCCGGAGCTACTTCCAACTCGGGCAAATCGGCATGACGATCAGTTCGCCGGACAAAGCCTTCATCGAGATCAACGACAAGACATGCCAGATCCTGGGTTATGAACGAAGTGAGCTGTTGAAGATGAGTTGGGCCAAAATAACCCATCCGGACGATCTCGCCGCCGATGTCGGGAATTTCAACCGGGTTCTCCACGGGGAGACCGATGGCTATTCGATGAACAAACGCTTTATACGCAAAGACGGCCAGGTTATTGACGCCGCCATCTCGGTGAGATGTGTGCGCGGTGCAGACGGTTCGGCCGACTACTTCGTGGCGATGCTGGAAGATATCACCGAACAACGCCGGATGGAAGAAGCGCTGCGGGAAAGCGAGGCCAAATACCGGGCCCTGTTCGACGCGGCAAACGACGCTATTTTCCTGCTCCGCGACGGTGTTTTCGTCGATAGCAACGCCCGGGGGCTGGAAATGTTTGGCGTGACGCGCGAGCAGATCATCGGCCAATCGCCGGCCTTTTTCGCACCGCCCACCCAGCCCGACGGTTCTGATTCGCAGCAAGCAGTTGTGGAGAACACTCAGCGGGTTCTGGCGGGGGAACTGCAACTATTCGAATTTGTGCACCAACGCCCCGATGGCACGCTGTTCCATGTGCAAGTCAGCCTCAATCCGGTGGAATTGGGAGGGAAGGTCTACATCCAGGGCATCGTTCGTGACATGACCGAGCGGAAGCGGGCGGAAGAAGAGACGCATCGCGTAAGCCGAAGGATGCAATTACTGCTGGAGTCGGCCGGAGAAGGAATTTATGGAATCGATAAGGAGGGCCGATGCACGTTCATCAATCATGCGGGCGCGGAACTGCTTGGTTACCAACCCGAGGAGATATTGGGCCGGAGCATGCATGATGTATTGCATCACCATCGTGAAGACGGCTCCGTTTATCCAGTCGAGGAATGCCTCATTTTTCGCGCGTTTCAAAAAGGCGAGCAGTGCCATGTGGACACGGAGGTTTTTTGGCGTAAAGACGGCTCCTTTTTTCCGGTCGACTACAGCTCTTATCCGATTACCGAGCGTGAGACCATCACCGGGGCTGTCGTTACCTTCACCGACATCACCGAGCCCAGGCGTGAGGAAGAGAACCTCAGACGCCTTGCAACAGTGGTGAGAGACTCGAACGATGCGATTACGATTCAGGACTTCGAGGGCCGGATCACCGCCTGGAACCGAGGCGCCGAACTGATGTATGGCTATAGCGAGAAAGAGGCGCTTTTGATGAACATCGAGCGCCTCACGGCCTCCGGCAAGGTTGCAGAGCAAAAGGAGTTCATTCGCCGGCTGATAGCGGGCGAAGCGATCACCTCCTTTGAGACCCAACGGGTGACCAAAGACGGGCGCATTCTCGATGTCTGGATGACGGTGACCAAACTGATGGACGGCGCCGGAAACCCGGTTGGCCTGGCCTCGACCGAGCGCGACATCACCCAGCGCCAGAGGCTCGAACGCCTCGCCCTGCGCGCGCAACGGCTGGACGCCATCGGCACCCTGGCGGGCGGTGTGGCGCACGATTTGAACAACGCGCTTGCCCCCATTCTGATGGGAGTGGAAATTATAAAGGCGAGTTATCCCGGAGAGGCGAGTCTTCTGGACATGGTTGAAGTCAGCGCCAAGCGGGCTGCGGGCATGGCCAAACAGCTCCTCACCTTTGCCAAAGGCGCGGAAGGCGAGCGGGTCCTCATCCATCCCAGCCATTTGATCAAGGAGCTGGAGAATCTGATGAAGGGCACCTTCCCCAAGAACATCCAGTTGATGGTCAGATTCGACCCGAAACTCCCGCCGGTGCTGGGCGACGCCACGCAGTTGCATCAGGTTCTCCTGAACCTGTGCGTCAATGCTCGCGACGCCATGCCCCACGGCGGCACGCTAACGCTGGAGGCGAAGGTACAGGAAGTGGATGCGGCCTATGCCAGCTCCGTGCCCGGCGCCAAGCCCGGCAAATACCTGGCGCTGTGCGTACGCGACACCGGAACCGGCATCCCGCCGGAAATTATCGACCGGATATTTGACCCGTTCTTCACGACCAAAGGCCTGGACAAAGGCACCGGCCTGGGCCTCTCGACCGTCCTGGGCATCGTGAAAGGCAGCGGTGGATTTCTACAGGTTTATTCGAAACCCGGCCAGGGCTCGTCATTCACGGCCTATCTGCCCGCCGACCTTCCGGATAGTGACGCGGAAACGAAAATCAAGGCGGTTATTGAATTCCGCGGGCATGGGGAAACGATCCTGTTTGTGGATGACGAACCTCAAATCCGGGAGATGGCACGCACCGTCTTGCGGCATCTGAACTTGATGCCATTGACGGCGACCGACGGCGCGGACGGCTTGATCAAGGCGGCACTGCACCGCACCGAGTTGGGCGCCATCATCACCGACCTGCACATGCCCTTCATGGATGGCCTGGGGTTTGTCGGCGCGCTCCGGCGGATGCTGCCTGACATCCCGATCATGGTAATCAGCGGGCGAATGGAAGACGCATTGAACGAAGAGTTCAAGACCCTGGGCGTGACGAGCCGGCTGGACAAGCCATTCACCGAAGTCGAACTGGGGAGGGCTTTGGAAATAATTCTTAAGAAAAGTATTTAATTTCTCTCATGCTGCCTGGGCCACGCCGCCGGGGTGAACTGCAGTTCAGAATCCGGCGCGGGAAACCAGGCGCGGGCGCTCAGGCGGATACGGTCACAAGGCCGGCGTGGGGACGTTTTCCACCGAGATCTGGGGCGGGTTTGCACCCGTGGGCGAATTGGGAGGCGGATCGTCCGGGAAGACGACGACGATGTCGTGGAAACGGTCTGAGCGCCAGTAATTCTCCTTCATCAGCCAGTTTTTCACGAAATCGGCAACGGCCTGGCGGCATGATTCCCGCACGTAATTGCGGTGGATCCTGTCGTCGGCGCGGCGGTTCAATTCCAAGGTGATATCGCGTTCGAGGATTTCGAGATTCTCGTCGCCGTTGAAGCGAAGCCAGCCCGCGGTGGTGCTCTTCTCCATCTTGTCGGTATCGATGGCGGGAGGGAGGCTCGGATAGAAGGGGGGCGCCATGACGACACAGACCTGCCCGCGGGCAATCAATTTCCACGGGTCGGAAAGCTGGATGAAATAACTGTAAGTGGCGGGAACGCGAATTTCCGAAACGGTGGTGCCGAGCGGGATCATGTCGAAGAGCCACTTCGAGTCGGTCTTGGTGAAGGTCTCGGGCACGCTCGATGTCGCAGTTTCCAAAATGCCATCGGTGGGGCCGACGGTGGGGAGATACTCGGCGAACTGCTGGCTCATGGTATCGGTGGCCGGATTGACCACGCGATAAATGGCCCAGACGGCAAGGCCGGCGGTGGTGGCAGAGACGACCAGGCATGCGGCGATGGCAAGGTACCAGGGACTGAGCGCGGTCCGGGGACGGGGTTCATCCATGAATCAAAGGGTCCGTTTCACAGCACCGGACGCCGGCTAAACCTCGATGATCGGCGACTTGGGAACGCCCGTCGAACGTTCCGCGTGGATGCGCTCGACCAGGTGGCGCGGGGCGAGAAAGGGGAGCAGCAGGCAGCCGATGACGATGGGGCCGGCGATCATTTCCGCGCCGTCGAGCGTCACGTCGCCAATGGCGCCGAGAATCGGGACCAGGGCGGAGAGGATGGTCTCGCCCGGTATCTCGAGAAGCTCGGCCGTGCCGGTGATGCCAAAGGCGATGAGGAAGGCGAGAAGCTTGAAACGCAGCGGGATGCGGCGGTCGCGCATGAGGGCGAAACCGAAACGCAGATCGAGCAGGTGTTTGCGCGGCAGGGGTGGGACTGGGATGGCGCCGGTCATTGTGGGTCAAGGTTCACCCGGTCACGGCGCGTGGCGCGGCGAGCCGGGTGGGAGTTCAGCTTCAAATGCGGGTAAATGTTCAGTCGAGGAACCCGTTTGCCAATTTCCATGATCCCCGGATCAACTCGCCTCGGCGGGCTGAGCCGGTTCCGGAACATGGAAAGTGAGCTTCGTCTTCTCCGCGCTGATGGTCACATGGTCGCCTTCCTTGATGTGACCGCGCAGGATTTCCTCGGCCAGCGGGTCCTCGAGGAAACGCTCGACCGCGCGGCGCATCGGGCGGGCGCCGTAGGTCGGGTCGTAGCCCTTTTCAATCAGGAATTCGTGGGCCGCCTGGTCGAGGTGAATCTCGATGCGCTTGGCGCGGACGCGCTTGGTCACCTTGATGACTTCGAGGTCCACGATCTTGAGCAGGTCGGGCTTGCTCAGCGTATGGAAGACGATGAGATCGTCGAGCCGGTTGATGAACTCGGGTTTGAAAATCCGCTTCGATTCCTCGAGGATCTTCTCGCGCATGATCTCGTAATTGTCCTCATCGCGCGAGGCGGCGGCGAAGCCGAGGCTGGTCTGTTTCTTGATCATTTCGGCCCCGACGTTCGAGGTCATGATGATGATCGTATTGCGGAAATCGATCTTGCGGCCGAGCGAGTCGGTGACCTTGCCCTCTTCCAGGATCTGGAGCAGCAGGTGCATCACATCCGGGTGGGCTTTCTCGATTTCGTCGAAAAGCACCACGGAATAAGGCCGGCGGCGGACGGCCTCCGAGAGCTGGCCGCCCTCCTCGTAACCGACGTAGCCCGGAGGCGAGCCGATGAGGCGCGAGGCGGTGAATTTCTCCATGTACTCGGACATGTCGATCTGGATGAGCGCATCGCGGTCGCCGAACATGAACTCGGCCAGCGTCTGGGCGAGGAAGGTTTTGCCCACGCCCGTGGGGCCGAGGAAAATGAAGGAACCGATGGGCCGGCGGGGATCCTTGAGGTCCGCGCGGGAGCGGCGCAGCGCCTTGGAGATGGCGCCCACGGCTTCGTCCTGGCCGATGACCTTGCCCTTGAGCTCGTGCTCCATCATCAGCAGCTTCTGGGTCTCCTTTTGCTCCATGCGCTGGAGCGGGACGCCCGTCCACTTCGAGACGACGTGCATGATGTCGTCCTCGGTGACGACCACTTCCTTTTCCTCGCGGGACTCGCGCCATTCGGAGAGGATGCGGTCGAGCTTTTCCTTGGCCTGCTTTTCGGAGTCGCGCAGCGCGGCGGCTTTCTCGAAATCCTGGGCCTTGATCGTGCCCTCCTTCTCGGAGCGGATGGCCTCGATCTCGGTCTCGATCAGCTTCACGTCGGGCGGACGCGTCATCGAGCCGATGCGTGCGCGGGCGCCGGCCTCGTCCATGACGTCGATGGCCTTGTCCGGCAGGAAACGCCCGGTCAGGTAACGGTCGGAGAGCTTGGCGGCGGAGACGAGGGCCTCGTCGGTGTAGCGGGCCTTGTGATGGGCCTCGTACTTGAGGCGCAGCCCGTAGAGGATCTGGATGGTCTCATCGACGCTGGGCGCCTCGACCTTCACGGTCTGGAAGCGGCGCTCGAGGGCGGCGTCCTTCTCGATGTACTTGCGGTATTCGTTGAGGGTGGTGGCGCCCACGCACTGCAATTCGCCGCGGGAAAGCGCCGGCTTGATGATGTTCGAGGCATCCATCGCCCCTTCGGCCGAGCCGGCCCCGACGATGGTGTGCAGCTCGTCGATGAAGAGGATGATGTTCTTCGAGCGGCGGATTTCATCCATGACCGCCTTGATGCGTTCCTCGAACTGGCCGCGGTACTTGGTGCCGGCGACCATCAGGGCCAGGTCCAGGGTGATGACCTTCTTGTCGCGCAGCAGCTCCGGGACGTTGCCGGCGGCGATCTCCTGCGCCAGCCCCTCCACGATTGCAGTCTTGCCCACGCCGGCCTCGCCCAGCAGCACCGGGTTGTTCTTGGTGCGGCGGCAGAGAATCTGGATGACGCGCTCGATTTCGTTTTTGCGCCCGATCACCGGGTCGATTTCGCCCTTGCGGGCCAGTTCCGTCAGGTCGCGGCCAAAGGCGCGCAGCGCCGGCGTCTTCACGTCGCCCTTCTGCTTGCCCTCGGGAGCGCCGCCCCCGCCGCCGCCGGGCTCCTGCTCGGATTCTGGCGGGGTGAAATTCGGGTCGAGTTCCTTGAGGATTTCGTTGCGGGTGCGCTCGATGTCGACCTCGAGGTTCTTGAGCACGCGCGCGGCCACGCCTTCGCCCTCGCGCAACAGGCCCAGGAGAATGTGCTCGGTGCCGACGTAGGAATGGTTCAACTGCTTGGCCTCCTTGCCGGCCAGGGCCAGCACCTTCTTCACCCGCGGGGTGTAGGGGATGTTGCCCACCATCTTCGTCTCCGGCCCGCTGCCGACCTGCTTCTCGACCTCCATGCGCACGGTCTCGAGATCGAGCCCCATTTTCTGGAGCACGTTGACCGCGACGCCCTGGCCCAGCTTGATCAGGCCCAGCAACAGGTGCTCGGTGCCGACGTAATTGTGATTGAATCGGTCGGCTTCCTTGCGGGCCAATGCCAGGACTTGCTGGGCTCTTGGAGTAAAATTATTCATCATCGGATTGGCTGGTCCCGTTGCCGTTCTGAGCCTTGCGACCCGAAACCGGCTTCCGGAACTCTCCTATATTGTCACGGATAACTACAGCATGCAACGCATCCCGCGTGCCGTCCTCCATTTTTTGATGAAAACGGCTCATTCTTCGGGGAATTGTCCGGTTTCAATTTCCTTCCGGAGTCGGTCGATGTCCACCTGGTGGTTCTTCAGAATGCCGGCGGCCGCGCCGGCCTCCTGGCGGAGGATGCCCAGAAGCAGGTCGGCGGTGGTGACCGCCTTGCGGTCCTTCAGGGTGGCCTCCGCCTCGGCCAGGATCACCGCTTTTCGCGCCGCACTGGAAAAACCAAGAGTTATCCGCTTTCTGGGGATTGGAGCCGGCGGCAACCATCCCACCTCCGGCGGCGTGAAATTCGGGTCCAGCTCCTTGAGGATTTCGTTGCGGGTACGCTCGATATCGAGATCGAGATTCTTGAGCACGCGCGCGGCCACGCCTTCGCCTTCACGCAGCAGGCCGAGGAGGATATGCTCGGTGCCGACGTAGGAATGGTTGAGCTGCATGGCCTCCTTGCCGGCCAGGACCAGCACCTTCTTTACCCGCTGGGTGTAGGGGATGTTGCCGAGAATATGGGTCTCCGGTCCGCGGCCGGCCTCCTTCTCAACCTCCAGGCGCACGGTCTTGAGATCGAGCCCCATCTTCAGGAGCACGTTAACCGCGGTGCCCTGCCCAAGTATGATTATCCCAAGCAGAAGATGCTCGGTGTCCACGTAGTCGTGGCGAAACTGGTCGGCTTCCTTACGGGCCAATGCCAGGACCTGCTGGGCTCTTGGAGTAAAATTATTCATCATCTGATCGGCCGGTTCCGTTGCCGTCCTGAGCCCTCGACCCGAAACCGGCTTCAATAACTGTGTCACATCGTCACGGATAAGCCGACGAAATTGTGATTCAGCCGGTTGGCTTCCTTGCAGGCCAATGCCAGGACCTGCTGCGCTCCGGGCAGGAAGCAAACTACCGGGCCGTCAAGCCGTTCCGTTGCCGGGTTCCGATTTTTTTCCGATATCCGGCTCGGGGAACTGTTTCAACTTCTCGCGGATGATTCCGGCGCGCAACGCATCCCGTTCTTCAACTTGCAGCTTTTGCTGCGAGCTCTTCTGGAGGTGCGCCGGCTGGGTCTCCATGAACAACTCGTCGATTACGGCACGGTGGACGTCCGGGAAAAAGCCGAGATCGACGCCCAGCTTCATGAACGAGAGCAGATTCAGGGCTTCTTTGGAAGTCATCGAGTAGGCGTGGGTCAGCACCCCGAAGGCGCGCCCGATCTGGTCCAGCAGCCTGCCCAGGTGCTTCTGGAGCAGCACCTGCCGGGCGTTCTGCTCGTGTTCGATGATCTTTTCGATGACCTGGTTGAGCCGGGTGATGATCTCGTCCTCCTTCTCGCCCAGGGTGGTCTGGTTGGATACCTGGAAGAGGTTGCCCATGGCCTCGGTGCCCTCGCCGTAAAGGCCGCGGACCGCCAGGCCGATCTTGTTGACGGCCTGGATGATCTGGTTGATCTGATCGTTGAGGACCAGGGCGGGCAGGTGGACCATGGCCGAGGCGCGCATGCCGGTGCCGACGTTGGTCGGGCAGGCGGTCAGGTAGCCCAGGCGCGGGTGAAAGGCGAAATCGAGCTTCTGTTCGAGGGCGGTGTCCACCTTGTCCAGGAGCTTGAAGACGTTCTTGAGCTGCAGGCCGCTGCGGATGGCCTGCATCCGCAGGTGATCCTCCTCGTTAATCATGATCGAGAGGGTCTGCTTCCTGTTGATGACCACGGCGCTGCCGGTGTTTTTCGCGGCCTGCTCGCGGGAAATGAGGTGGCGCTCGACGAGCACCTGCTTGTCCAGGGCGGTCAGCTCCTGCATGTACTCGGAGAAGGCGTCCTGCATCTCGGGCAGTTCATCGACGCGCGGCTTGATCTGCTCGAGGATTTGCGTGCGCTCGGCCTTTTTGGCCCAGCCGGGAAAGGCGTGGCCGCGCAGGTTCCGCGCGAGACGGACGCGGCTCGAGAAAACGATCTGGTTGTGCGGCCCGTCGCCGCGCATCCAATCGCCGGGATGTCCGAGTACCGTCTCGATTTTCATGGGTTTGGGATCAATTTCGAATTTCGAATTTCCCCTTACGCATCGGTCGAGGTTTCGAGTTGGCGGAGTTGATCGCGGATTTGGGCCGCGGATTCATAATTTTCATCGGCGACGGCCTTTTGGAGGTCGCGCTGGAGGGTCTTGAGGGTGTTCTCGCGCTCGAGCAGCCGGGAGATGCGCGAGGGAACCTTGCCGGTGTGATGGACGCCCTTGTGCATGGCCTTGAGCAGCGAGGTAAGCCCCTCGCCAAACGTCTCGTAGCATTGAGCGCAGCCGAGGCGGCCCGTTTTCTTGAAATCAGCCTGGCTGAAGCCGCACGCGGGGCAGCGCTGGGCGGAGCTGGCGCCGCGCTCGATCTCCTGCGCGGCGCCGAGGCCGAGCAGCAGGTCGGCGAGGGCAAACCCGGTGGGATCGTCCACACCTTTGGCTTTCGAGCAGCTCTCGCACAGGTTGACCTTCTTCATCTTGCCTTCGACGATTTCAGTCAAAAAGACGCTTGCCTCGGCGGTCTTGCAGACGTCGCAAATCATGGGATGCCCCCCAGCCGCGGCCGGTAATCTCCGTTCAAGGCCGGGCGGTTGAAATTTGGCATAGGGTTCACCTAATAAATTGGCGTGCCGGAGGATTGTGTCAACTCGCGGTACCGTGCGATCAGGCGGCCCGTGACAGGGCCCGGCGCTCCGTTGCCGATGCGGCGCTTGTCCAGCGAAATGACGGGAATGATCTCCGCCGCCGTGCCGGTAAGAAAACACTCGTCGGCGGTGTAAATGTCATACCGGGTCAGGTTCTCCTCACGCACGGAGATGCCGGAATCGGCGGCGACTTCCATGACCACCTCGCGCGTGATGCCGCGCAGGCCGCCGGCGGAGATGGGGGGAGTTGAGAGCGCGCCGCGCTTGAGGACGAAGACATTGTCGCCGGTGCATTCCGCGACGTAGCCCTGCTCGTTGAGCATCAGCCCCTCGCCGGCGCCGGCCTGGATGGCCTCGATTTTGCCCATGATGTTGTTGAGATAATTGAGCGACTTGACCTGCGGGCTGAGGGCGCCCGGCGACACGCGGCGCGTGCCGCAGGTGATGACATCGAGGCCGCGCCTGTAGAGTTCCTCCGGGTAAAGCGCGATGCTCGAGGCGATGATGACGACGCTGGGGCGTTTGCAGGTCTCCGGGTTGAGCCCCAGGGTGCCGACCCCGCGGGTGACCAGCAGGCGGATGTAACCGTCGCGGAGCTGGTTCTTGCGCACGGTCTCGATCAGCGCCGCGGTCATCTCCTCGCGCGTAAGCGGGATGCTCAGGCAAATGGCCCGGGCCGAATCCCAAAGGCGGTCCAGGTGTCCCTCGAGGCGAAAGACGCGCCCATTGTAAAACCGAATGCCCTCGAAAATACCGTCGCCGTAGAGCAGGCCGTGATCGAAGACCGAGATTTTGGCCTCGGCCTCGGGAAGGTAGAGGCCATCAATGTAGATATTCATTTGCACAGCAATTTCCAGCAAATCAGGATTCGCGCCAGCCGGGAAGTATTTGTTCTTTGGGAGGAAGGTTCCCGCGGGTCGCAAAAACTTTATTTTGGATAGGAGTTCCCGGCTGGAAAACTGCTCTCATTTTCACCGATGAATCGAGTCCTGCTGTTTTGCGCGCTGATGGGCCTGGGAGGCAGGGTCGTTTGCGGGCAGGGCACGCTGGATACGATTGGCGTGACGGCGTTGCTGGGGCTGGACCCCACATTGACGGGCTCCGGGGTGATCGTGGCGCAGATCGAGACGGCGCCCAGCCCGCTCGAATTCGAGGTGAACCCGGGATCGCCGGGGCAGCCGGTGAAGCTCTTTGCGTATCGCTCGACACTTGGGGGTGCGAGCAAGTTTCCCAACAGCGTCGGAAGCGAGTCGCCGCACGCGGACTCCGTGGCGGAAGATCTTTATGGGTTGGACACGGGGGTGGCGCCGGGTTTGCAGCACGTGGCCAATTACGAGGAGCGCTATTTCGTCCCAGCGGTTATCGATGCGCAGGCGCCGGTGGCGTCGCGGGTTTTCAACCAAAGTTTCGAGTTCGGGCCGCACAACGCGGCGCAGGACCAGGCCTATGACGATTACATCGCGGAGTACGGCACGGTGGTGGCGTCGGGGGTGGGCGACGGCGGAGCGATCCTGTCGCCGGCGGACTGCTATAATGGGCTGGGGGTGGCGGCGTACGGAGGCGCGTCGAGCACCGGACCGACAGCGGATGGCCGCTGCAAACCAGACATCACGGCGCCGGCGTCGGCGACCAGTTTTTCCACGCCGCTGGTGTCGGGTGCGGCGGCCATTTTGATCGAGACGGGGCGCAGGCAGGGAGTCAACGCCGCGGCGGCGATCGATGCGCGAACGGTGAAGGCGCTGCTGCTGAGCGGCGCGGTGAAACCGCAAGGGTGGACGAATTCAACGACCGCGCCGCTCGACCACATCTACGGCGCGGGCATTTTGAATGTGTACAATTCGTACGAGGAATTGACCGGGGACCGTCACGGGCCGATTGCATCGGGGCTTTCAAAGACGGGGCATCCGCCGCTGGCCGGCGGAGCGGTAATCGACGCGCAGCGTGGCTGGGATTACCGCTCGATCGTGAGCGATGCCACGCGGGCGGGGGTCAACCATTACCGCATTACGACGAGCGCCGCCGGCGCGCTCATCGCGACCGTGGCATGGGAGAAGGGATTCGGTGCGGGTGGAATCAACCGGCTGGAGTTGTACGTCTACGATTCGAATGGAAACCTGCTCGGCTCGAGCATCAGCGCGGTGGACAATGTGCAGCATGTGTGGGTGACCGGCCTGGCGGCGGGCACCTATGAGATCGAAGTGGTGAAAATCGGCGGGGCGCCAGGCAGCCCGGGAATGGTGTCGGGGCGCGAGGTGTATGCGCTGGCGTGGGATTTCGGCCGGTAGCAAGAATCGGGTGGGATGTTGCGGGAAAGGAGGGAAGATAAGCGCCATGACAACGATGCGCCCCGCGGATGCCGCGCGGTCTTCCGCCGATTATTGCCGGATCGAAAAGGCGATCCGCTACCTGGACAAGAACGCGCTCGAGCAGCCGTCGCTGGAAGAAGTGGCGCGGCACCTGGGGCTGAGCGTTTTTCATTGCCAGCGGCTGTTCCATCGTTGGGCGGGCGTGACGCCAAAGGATTTTCTGCAAGTGGCGACGCTGGGCTATGCGAAAGCGCTGCTGCGGGCATCGCGTCCGGTGCTCGAGGCATCGCTCGAAGCGGGGCTCTCCGGGCCGGGGCGGTTGCACGACTTGTTCCTCTCGCTCGAGGCGATGACTCCGGGCGAATTCCGGCGCGGGGGCGAGGGGGTGACCGTGCGATGGGGCATGCACGCGACGCCGGTGGGGAAGGCGCTGATCGCGACGACGGAACGAGGGGTGTGTGCGATCCGGTTCCTCGAAAGCGGCGGCGAGGCGCAGTTGCGGGCAGAGTGGCCGCGGGCGCAAATCGAGCGGGATCAGGGGGCAACAGCCCCGATTGCGCGGGAAGTGGCCGGGCGGATGCTTGGGCGGACGCGCGAGAGGCTCTCCGTGCTGTTTCGCGGGACGCCCTTCCAGGTGCAGGTATGGCGGGCGCTGCTGGCCATCCCACCGGGAGCGGCTGCCAGCTATGGGGATGTCGCGGCGTGGATTGGCAGGCCCTCGGCTACGCGGGCGGTGGCATCGGCCATCGGGGCAAACGCGGTGGCTTATTTGATCCCGTGCCACCGGGTGCTGAGGGGCACGGGGGCGATTGGCGGCTACCGGTGGGGCGAGGCGAGGAAGCGCGTCCTGCTTGGCCTCGAGCGGGCTACTTGCCCATCGGATGCGTCTCCTGCGTGCCCGGCGGCGAATTGAACTCGAACATCGAGGCCGGGATCGGCTGGCGGCTGGCGTTGTGATAGACGGTCGAAAGGTGGTCGCTTTGCGGCAGGTGATTTCCGTGCGCGTGGGCATGTAATCCTCGCTCAGAAAGAGCGACAGATGCTCGACCACGCGGCGCAGCGACGGCTTTTTCGGCGTCAATTCAAGGCGGTAGCCGGACGCCTCGCGGTACGCGTCGAAATTGTAGAATTCGTCGATGTGCTCGAAATTCAGGCCGGCTGTGAGCGCGGCCAGCGATTCGTCGAAGAGCGACCGTTCGCCCAGCGTGTAGACTTCGACTTCCTGGAAAGCGGGATAGTAAATCCACATGGTATGGCCGTCGCTGACGGTGATGCTGGGGTTGGGCGTGCGGACATCGCGGCGGAATTTGTTCGGGGCGCTGAAATAGACGAGCCTTCGCTGACGACCGGCTTGTTGAGAAGGTGCGAGGTGCGTACCTCGGTGAAGGTGGCCTGGAAATCGGGTTGTTTCGCGTGGAGTTCGCGCAATTGCAGGAGGAGCGCGGCCCGCTCCTCCGGGCTCAACTCCGCCGCGTGCACGGCACGGTTTGCGACGGGTAGGGCGAGCAGCAGCAGCGCGAGAAGGAGGATCTGGAGGCGGGGCGTGTGAGGTCTCGTCATTTCCAAATGGACACGTAATTAAACCATTGTTCTGGATTGCGGCGCACGACGGCCTCAAAGACCGACGCGATCCGCTGTGCGTTCGCCACCCCGTCCGCGTCCATGGGCACGGGCGGGGCAAGGAGGGAAACGTAGCGGCCCCCCGGTTTTTGTAAAACAAATGCGGGAATGACATCGGCCCCCGTGTGCTGCCAGAGGAGGGTGGGCCCGGAGGAAAAGGAGGTTTCCGCCCCGAAAAACCGGACCGGCACGGCCGAGCCACCGTAGGGGCGGTCGACCAGCATGGCGACGAATTCGTTGCGCCGCAGGGCCGAAACCAGGGCGACGAACGAGAATGGGTCGGCGCCCACGGAAACGGTTTTGATGCCGAGGCGCTTGCGGTGGGCTTCGCGCCATTCGGTGAGGCCGGAGGCCGGTTCCTCGAGGGTGACCACGGTCAATGGGACGCCTTCGAGGGCGAGCAGGATGCCCCCCAGTTCCCAGTTGCCCAGGTGGGCCGTGATGAAGATGCCGCCTTTGCCCCGCTTGCGGGCCGCGACGATGTGCTCGAAGCCCTGCCACTCATCCACCAGCGCGCGGATTTGCTCCGGCGCGGCGAGCGAGCAGTAAAAGTAATCGGACAGCGTCCGCACGAAACGGTCGAAATTCTCGCGGCACAAATCGTCGAGCATCAGGTCGCGCAGACCGGTGATGCGGGCGAGGTTTTCGCGCGCGGCCTCGCGCCCGGTGCGGGCGAAATCGAACCCGGCGCGCCCGATGGCGCCGGCCAGTTCCTGGGCCATGTCGCGTGGCAGCATCCCCGCGAGCCGCCGCGCGGCGCGGAAGGTGTCGAGCCGGTACCACGGGTTGCCGGTCATGGGTGGAGAATGGACAAGGGGGGGAAGTATGAGGGAGGAAGGATGGGCGAGGGAAGAAGAACGCTCGCGACCTGGAAAGCGTCTGAATGTACTTGCAGAGTGGCGGTGGCAGGAGAACATCACTGAAACTCCCTTCGCGCCCGTGATTACCGATCCAACTGGGAAACGCCGGTTGAAATCGCCTCCCAAATGCCTGTTGAGATGCTTGTTCGCGTTCCTCGGGCTTGCGGGCTGCGCTTTCGGCCAGTCGACATGGGTTCATTTCGACGATACCGGCCACCTCACTTACTACTCCGATAACCTCGGCAATCATCTGCCCGATTATTCGTATGCCGGTTACGAAGAGGGCGGCGTCGCGCTGCCCAGCGGTGTACCGGTGAAGGTCACCCTCAGCGCCACCAACGGCGACAACACGACCCTGATCCAGAACGCGATCAACACCGTCGGGTCCGAGTTGACAGGCACCAACCTGGGCGCGGTCCTCCTCAACTCCGGCACTTACGATATGCTCGGCGTGCTGACCATGAGCAAAAACGGCGTCGTCCTCGAGGGCTCGGGCACCACCGGCGCGGCCGCCTCCGTCCTCGTCTTCACCGGCACACCCAGCACCCACATTACCATCAGCTCGGGCGGCATTTCCTATACCGGTTCGACCGCCATTACCGATTCCTATGTCCCGCTCGGCGCGACTTCCTTTCACGTCGCCAGCACCAGCGGCCTCTCGGTCGGCAGCGCCATCGTCGTGCACCGCCCCTGGACGCAGAGTTGGATTGACGCCATCGGCATGGAAGACTTTTGGACACCGAGCAACGGCTCAAACGACGCCGAGCGCACCATCACCGCCATCAGCGGGACCCAGATCACGGTTGACATCCCGCTGCCGGTTCCCATCGATTCGCAATACACTTCGGGCGAGGTCTATGTCTACACGGACAGCCGCATCCAGCAATGCGGCGTCCAGAACATGGTCATGGATTCCCTTCAGGGCGGGGGAACCAGTAATCCCACCTACGAATTTGGCGCCACCGGCGTGCTTTTCGGCTCATGCAGAAACTGTTGGTGCAGCAATATGGCCTTCAGCGGGTACGGAGTGGCCGTTGACTCGAATTACAACTCGGGCGCGAAGTGGTGTACGGCCCAGGATTGCACTTACAGCAATGGCATCAACAATGGCTCCGCCCGCCCCGCCGCGTTCCAGATTCAGGGGGAGATGCTGCTCTTCCAGCGGCTGAATGGCATCAGCGGCTTCGAGCACGAGTGCCAGACCGGCGACCACGCCATGGGTCCCAACGTCTTTCTCGATTGTTGCGCCACGGGCACCGATTTCGACGGCGGCCCGCACCGTTTTTGGGCCGTCAGCCTCCTTACGGACAATGAATTTGGCGATATCGACGACGTCCACATCACCATCATCACCGGCGGCTCGAATGGTTGGGGCGCCGGCTTCAGCACCTTCTACAATTGCACCTGCGGCACGTACGATGTCGAGTGCCCGGTCCTGCCCAATTACTACAATTGGTGGATCGGCGGCCACGCCACCAACGACACCCCTGACAGCGACCCCGGTGTCGTCGATGCCTCCGGCACAACCGTCTCTCCCAACAGCCTTTACCTCGAGCAATTAAAGGAGCGGCTCGGCCCCGCCGCTGTCGGCAATATCGGGTATTCGATCTTTGCGCTGACCGGTACTGCCGATGTCGAAAACGTCCTTGCCGGCACCAGCGCCTTTGCCAATTTGAACGTCAGTCCGATTGGCAGCTTTGCCAATACGGTTGGATTCGGAGCCTCCTACCTCCCCGCGGGAGCCACCGGCGCATTCACTCCCACGTCCGTTACCGCGAGCGGCACATCCGGCTTCGTCCTTACCACCAGCACCTCGACCCCGAGCGGTTCCTATCCCGTTCTTGTAACCGGCACCGCGCCTTACTCGGTGGGGGTGGACGGCAGCAGCAGCAAATGGATCGACAGTTTCCCCTTCACCGTCACGGTCAATACGCTTCCGGATATCATCGTCGTCCAGAATCAAAGCGCTGCGCAGTCGTTTAACCTGGGCTATCTCGGCGGCACGGCTCCGGCGTCGCTGCAAGTCACAGCCACTTCGTCGAATCCGAGCTTCGTGCCGCAGAGCGGCCTCGTCGTCAGCGGCAGCGGCACATCGGCGCGCACCCTGACCATCACTCCAGCCGCAAGCACCAGCGGCACGTCGCGCATTACCGTCAACGTCTCCAACGGAACCACTTCGATTTCCCAGGGATTCGATTTCACCGCCAATGCCGTTTACTCCCCGCCCACCGTCTCGACCGTCTCGAATCTCATCACCGATGAAAATCTGGCCGCCGGCCCGGTGACATTTTCCTCGGGCGAATTGGAGACGACCGGCTCGTTGACGGTCACGGCCACTTCGTCGAATCCCTCGCTCGTTCCCAATTCCGGCCTCGTGGTCACCACCGAAACCGATCCGTGGACCAGCGCGGATATCGGCGTCGTCACCGTCTCCGGCAGCACCGATGTCGGCCAGTCCATCACCGTCGAGGCCAGCGGCACCGATATCTGGAATACCACCGACTCCGGCCGCTACGTCTACGATCCGATGACCGGCAATGGCCAGATCATCGCCCGCGTCGACAGCCTGCAACCGGTCAACGCCTGGTCCAAGGCCGGCGTCATGATGCGTTCCGGCACCGATCCCGCGTGTCCCGAGGCCTCGATGTTTGTCAGCGCATCCAATGGCGTTCTTTTCGGAGTCCGCCCCAGCGAGGGCGCGCTGACCACGAGCGTTGACCAGATCACCGGCATCTCCGCCCCCATCTGGGTGCAATTGGTCAAGAGTGGCACTAATTTCACCGCATTCTACGCCCAGGACGACGGCGGCGAACCCGGCGCCTGGGTCCAGGTCGGCGGCACCGCCGGCGCAGCCATCTCAGGCTCCTTTCTCACGGGCCTTGGCGTCACTTCTCACACCACCGGCGTCCTTTGCAAGGCCGTCCTCGACCACGTGAGCGGCGAGCCCGATTACTCGCTCGCCATCAATCCGAACGCGGGTATCACCGGCACCACGGCCATCACCATTTCCGTCACGGACGGCACGGGCGCCACAACCGAGTCGTTCGTTTATGCCGTCAATCCTTCTCCGCAGATTTCCACCTTTGACGATCGCGCGATCTCCCTGGGCGGCACCGCCGGTCCCATCGCGCTCACCGCGTTGCCGGTTGCCAGCGCATACGATCCCGTCACCATCACCGGCAGCTCCTCGGATACGGCGCTCGTCCCGACCGGCGACATCATTGTCAGCTCCGCCTCGAATCCATGGTCGAACATCGACCTCGGCCAGCCCGGCTACACCGGCAGCAGTTTGCCCGGGGATATCTTCACCGTCGTTGGCAGTGGCTCCGACCTCTACAACACCGAGGACCAGGGCCAGTACATTTACCAGCCCGCCACCGGCAATGGCGAGATCACCGCGCGCGTCACCAGCCTGCAACCGGTCAACGTCTGGTCCAAGGCCGCCCTCATGATGCGCTCGGGCACCGCCGCGGATGCCAGCGATGTTTACGTCCTCGTCAGCGCCAGCGAAGGCGTCTCCGTCCAGTACCGCTCGACCACCGGCGGCTCCGCCGCGCAAAGCGACAACATCACCGGCATCGCCGCCCCGTGCTGGCTGCAATTGGTCAAGAGCGGCACCGATTTCACAGGCTATTACGCGGAGGATGAGAACGGCGTTCCCGGCACGTGGGTCCAGGTCGGCGGGACCCTTGGCATCAATCTCGGCGCCGATTACCTCACCGGCCTCGCCGTGACTTCACACGATTACGGCCTCCCCTGCACCGCCACCTTCGACAATCTCAGCGGTCCGGCCAATGTCGGCGGCAACGACTCTCTGACCATTTACACTGTCCCGAACATTTCCGGCACTGCCACCATTACCCTCACCGTCAGCGACGGCCTCGAGTCCGTTGACAGTTTCCTCGACATCATCACCACTCCCAGCCCCGTCCAATCCTGGCGCCTCCAATATTTCGGCACATCCCTCGATTCCGGCTCCGCCGCGGATACGGCCAATCCGGCGGGTGATGGCGTTTGCAACCTGGTCAAATACGCGCTGGGCATGAATCCGGATGTCAATTCAATCGCCGGCCTGCCTGTGATGTCGGTTTCCGGCGGCCATCTCGAGTTGCAATTCGACCGTAACCTCTCCGCGACCGACGTGACCTACACGGTCGAGGCCTCGAGCGACCTGGCGAACTGGACCGCGGTTGCCACGCTTTCCGCCGGCTCCTCGACCTGGACACAGTCCGGCGCGACGGTTACGGATAACGACGGCGCCGTAACCGTGGTCGACAGCACCGCCGTTGGCTCCCAGTCCAGGCTCTTCCTCCAACTGGTGGTCACCGGTCCTTGAACCCGGCCATTTTCTCGTGCCTCAACAGGTACATCGGGAGGATGAAGAAAATGGTCGAGAAGAGGCAGCAGGCAATGCCGATGGCGCAGACGGCGCCCAGGCCGCGGAGGGCGGGATTGTGGGCGATGGCGAGCGAGCCGAAGCCGGCCACGGCGGTCAGGCCGGCGAGGACCACCGGTTTGATGATGGTGGCGAAAGCATACTCCTTGTCGCCGGGCTGCCGCATCGCCAGCAGGATGTAAATGCCGTAATCGACCCCGACGCCGAGCACCACGGGAAAGGCGAGCACGTTGAAAAGATTGAGGGTAAAACCGAATACTTTCAGGCAGGCGATCATGGCGCCGATCGACAACGCGAGACTGACCATCAGGATGAGCAGCGGCTCGATCTTCCGGTAAAGGAACGCGAGCAGCAACACGTTGAACGAGATCATGGCGACGCTCAGCACCACCAGCTTGTGGCTGGCCCACGGGATGAGGTCGGCGAGCACATAAGTCCAGCCGGTGATGTGCATGGGCACGCCGGGAACGGTCAATTCCTGTTGCAGCAAATCCTTTTGCTCGACGTTGCGGATATGCTCGACCGGCGTCACGTGGGCGCAGGCGAGATAGGAATCGCGCGCGAAGAAGTTATCGAGGACGAACCACCAGCTTGACGAGGCGGGAAGGATCTGGCGCCAGTTGGTCTGGGGCTGCGGCGCCTTGTGCGCGGCCTCGAGCGCATCGATGAATTTCAGGACATTTTGGAACGCGGGATCGCCGGCATTGAAGCCCTCGGCGGCGAGCGCCTTTTCGTAGCCCTGGCGCGCGGCGTTCAGGTCGATGTGATCGAGTTGTTTCAGGTTCTCCCTTGCCTGGTTGGGTGAGAGGACGAACGCGGTGGGAGCCAGGAAGCCCTTGATTTTTCCGGCGTCCGCGAGGGCGGACCACTGGTTCTGAATCCTGACCCAGTAATCGTGCGCGGCCTCCGCCTGCTCCTCGACCGGCTTCGAGGCATCGACGTTGACGAGCACCAGCAGCGGCTCCTGCGCGGCGGGGAAGGCCTGCTGGATGGAGTGCAGCGCGTCGCTGGCGTTGCAATCGGGCTCGAGGGTCTTCGGATCGGCTTCCATTTTCAAATGGCCGACCGGGGCGAAAGCGACGCCGCAGAGCGCGAGCAAGAAAAGAGTCGTCGTGATGAGGATCGGCTTCGGATTGCGGAAGACCAGGCCCACATAGCGTTTGCCCGCTTCGAAAAGAATGTCGTGCTGCTCGGGCGGGCGGCGCCGGCTGACGCAGGCGTAAAAGACCGTCATCATCAAGACGCTGGCGATGATGATGCCGATGGCGATGAGCGTGCCGAGCTGCGCGAAGGCCGAGCAGCCGCTGAGCACAAACGAAATGAACGCCGCGCCCGTGGTCAGCGCCCCCATGAAGATACCCTCGCCCAGTTGCCGCAGCGAGCGGGCGATCGCCTCCTCGTGCCCGGCGCCCGCGTTGCGCTGCGATTGGTAGCTGCCGTAAAGGAGCATGCCGAAATCGACGCCGAGGCCGACGAGGATCGAGCAAAGGCCGATGGTGATGAGGTTGAGCTCGTGGAAGATGAGGCCGCCGAGCGCGATGGCGATGATGCAGCAGAGCAGCAGCACGTGCATCAGCGCGAGCAGCGGCAGGAAACGGCGGAATCCGATGTAAAAGACGAGCGAGACGAGGATGACCGAGCCAAGCAGCGTCGAGACGATGTCCCAGCGCATCGAGCGGGAGATTTGATCGACAAAGGCGTCGCGCCCGGTGACGAGGATGTCCGGCTTGACCGGGCAGGAGGCGAGGAACGCGGCCTTGAAGCCGTCGACCTTTCGCATCAGCGCCTGGCATTCATGCGGGCCGATGCCGGGCTGGTCGACCTCGACGAAGATGAGATGCATCGATCCGTCGGATGAGACAAACGCATCGGGGTCGTCGGCGGAAACCGAGTGGACCATCGGGCGCATCGCCTCCTGGACCAGGCCGAGCGCGTCATAGTTGAGCTTCATCTCGTTGGTCATGTCCATGGTTTCCATTTTCACGCGCAGCTCGTGCAGCCGCGCGGCGATGCGGTCCGGCTGGAGCATCTGCATGGCCTTGGCAAACGATTTCGAGTCGAGATTGAGCAGCAGGGGGACGGCGAGATGACTTTGCAGGTCCTGGATGCCATCGGCGGACATGACGGGCGGGGCCGAGGTCACGCGGATGACCCACGGCTGCTTGTGCAGCTCGTCGCAAAAGTGATTGGTGATATCGTCCAGGTCGCCGGCATCGGGCTTGAGCTGCAGCGCGAAGATGAGCTGGCGGGCGTTGGTGAAATCGCGGTCGTTGATCTTGAACGCCTGGACGGAATCAAATTTCGACGGCAGCAGGTCGAGGATATCGGAGTTGAAGCGCAGGCCGAAAACGATGACCAGCAGGCTGCCAACGGTCAGCAGGGCGGCGCCGAGAAAGACGACCGGACGCTTGTGCGTGACAAAATGCGCGACGATGCGGGCTGGGCTCATGCGTGGATGCAGAGCGGCTCAGCCGTTGATATGAAACTCGAAGCGCTCGCCATTGGCGAACTGGACGCTGATCCGCCCGGGCCCGCGCGTGACTTGCGCGCCGTCGGGCGTGCCGCCGGCGAAGACCTCGCGCAGGGCGAGCCAGTTGCGGGCTTGCGGCGGGATGAAATGGCGCGGGTCGCCCTGCCAGGCATGGCCCAGCGCCTCGACGCGCGCGAGGTTGACGCCATTCTCGCGGACGAGGATCAATTGCATGCCCGGCCCCTTCGTCACATCGAGCGCGAAATCCGTGGGCGACTGGCGCACCGTGAAATCACCCACGAACGTCCGCTTCTTGCCGCTATAGAGCATCTGCCCGGCAAGGTTGCGGCCCGCGGGATTGTAAGCGGGGAAGATGCTCGTGGCGCAGCCCGCTAGCAGGAGGGCGGCGGCCAGCGGCAGAAGCAGGGGACGAAAAACGCGCGGGGTCATATGTCTTAAAGCAGGTGGAATGAGAAAAAGCTTAGATGCGAACCGGACGCCATGCACTTGAAAAGAGGGCTGGCGGCTTCTACGGCGACGGCTCCGCTTTGATGGCGCCTTTCAGGAGCAGAACCTGTTTCATGTCGTCGGAGGCCTTTTGTTCGTCGCCTTCGGCTTTGTAAGCGATCGAGCGCTGGAGAAAGTAATTGGCGCTTTTCGGGTTCAGCTCGATCGCTCTGCTGAAATCGTCGATGGCCTGCGCGTATTCCTTCTCCTGCGCATAGATGGAGCCCCGGGTGAAATACTCGGAATCGTTTCCCGGTTGCAGGCGGATGGACCGGCCAAGGTCGTCGATGGCCTCGGTCCACTCGCCCATCCTCTCGTAAACCAGGCCTCGCTGATGATATAAGTTGGCATAGTCGGGCTTGAGGCGGATGCCTTCGGTATAAGCGGTCAGCGCGTCGTCGTACTTTTGCTGGTCCAGGTAGGCGTTGCCTTTGATGTAGTAGGCATCGGCATAAGTGGGACTTAGCCGGATGACGGTGGTGCAATCGGCGATGGCCTTGTCGTCGTCCCTGTGAAGCTCGAAAAGGGCGCGGTTATAGACGACGTCGGGATCGTTCGGGGCGTACTCGACGGCGCGCTCGAATGCTTCGCCTGCTTTGTTCGGGTCGTTGCCGAGCCAGAAGATATTGCCCATGACGCAATAAGCCTTGGCGAACCTGGGGTCGATCTTGAGGGCCTGCACCACGTCGCGCAGGCCGTCGTTGAGGTCGCGTTTCACCGAGTAGGCATAGGCCCGGCCGCACCACGCCCTCGAGTCCTGCGGGTTTTGCTGGATGGCCTCGCTGAAAAGGCCGATCGATTCGTCCACCTTCCCGGCCTTCACCGCGGCGAGGCCTTCGTCGACCAATGCCTGCTGCTGCGCTCCCGCGCCCGCGGCCAGCGCGCAAAGGAGGACCATTGCCAGGGTGAGGCGGCAACCGGTCATGCCGCGTGGGGATTGGGATCGTTGATGAGCGGCAGCCGCGGCACTAGCGCCATGTGACGCTGGAGAAAGAGAATGAGATAGAAGACTTCCATCCGCCAGCGCAGGGCCCAGGAGTTGCCGATGTTCCCGGCCAGCGCGGCGTTGACCGCGCCGACGAGGTTCAGCCGTTCGACCGGGTTGGTGAAAACCTCGATGAACTCGGGCCGATACCACGCCTCGATGAAACGCAGGTATTTGTTCATCACGCCATTGAGATGTTTCTCGTAGGCGCGGAAGAGTCCCCGCCGGCGGCGCGGATTGTCGAGAATTTCATGCAGCGCGTCGGCGCAGCGCTCGCCGGAAAGTATGGCGAGGAAAACGCCCGTGCTGAAAATGGGGTCGATGAATCCCGCGGCGTCCCCGGCCAGCATCCAGCGGTCGCCGGTGAAGCGCCTGTTTTTGTACGAGTAATCGCTGATGGAATAAACGGGCGAGACGCGGCGCGCCCCCTGCATCCGCTCGCGCATCTCGGGCGAGGCCTCGAGGAAATGATCGAGCGCCTCCTCGGGCGTCATCTTGAGCTGGCGGAACTTCGCAACGTTCGGTCACGAGGCCGACGCTGACGCGCGTCTCCGTGACGGCGATCATCCAGAACCAGAAATCGCCGCCGCGGATCAGCCGCGTCAGGTTCAGCTCCTCGCGGTCGCGCAGCGGAACGTTCTCGTAATGGGCGAAGACGGAAAATTTTTTGAGCGTTTCGAAGGTCTGGCGAAGGTTGAATTGGTTCCCGATGACGGAGTTGCGCCCGCTGCAATCGATGACGTAACGGGCGGTGACGGTTCGCGGGCCGGACGCCGTTTTCACCGAAAGGCTGGCGCCGTCGGCGGAAAAATCGACTTTCTCGACGGCGGCCTGCTCATGGACCTCGGCGCCGGCCTCCGCGGCGTGGTCGAGCAGCAGTTTGTCGAAGTCGGCCCGCTTGACCTGGTAGGATTTTGTCTGATCGAGCCGGAAACCGGTCCGGAAATAGAATCGCACCTTGCGCGTCCCGCAGGAACTGGCCACTTCGCCGCCGATTTTTTCCATGCAGATGCCGTTGAGCTTCTCCCGCACGCCCAGGCGCTCGAACGCCGTCATGCTGTAGGGAAGCAGCGATTCGCCGATGTGGAAGCGGGGAAATTTCTCGCGCTCGAGCACGATGGCCTTGCGCCCGTGCCGCGACAGGATGGTCGCCGCAGTGCTGCCGGCGGGTCCGCCGCCAATGATGGCTACGTCGTAATCAGGATGCATGGGAAGCCCGGCACTTTAACAAATCGGGGGAATTAGACCACGGATTTCATGATCCGCGGATTGACACAGACTTGCGCAGATTTTTTGATGGAATGGTCGATTCTCTTTCTGGAAATCTGTGTTCATCTGTGCAAATCTGCGGACTTAAAATGAAAAGCTGGATTGGGCTGGCGCGGGCGCTTCGATGAACGGGGCAAATTTCTTGAAGAGCTCCTGGAGCTTGGCGGCGTAGTACTCGATGTTCTCATCGCGGTTTTTGGGATCCCAATCCGAGACCAGGCGGGCGAATTCGTAGGCGGGGACATTCTTTTTCGCGCCGGTGATATAATAGGTCACCTGGTCGCCGGGCTCGAGCTTGCGCGGGCCTTTGAGGGCCAGCTCGTACGCGGCGGCGCGGTTGCGGGCCGAGCCCTCGATCTTGCGCGCGTATTGCGCGGGGGAATCCTGGAGCGTGTCGGTCTTTGCAAGCCACTCGATGGGCCACTGGCGGTTGCGGATTTTCGATTCGAAATCGGCCCGCAACGCCTCGATTTCCGCCGGGCGGCCCCGCATCAACAGCAGGATCGCCTGCTCCATGAACTGGCGCTGAAATCTTTCCAGGCCGCGCGATTTCAGCGCGCCGCCGCGCAGGATGAGGACTCCTTCCTTGTCCAGCAGCGCGTAGTTCTTCGCCTTGTAGGAGAACATCGCGTCGTATTGCTCGTCGAATTCGACCTCGATGCCGGGCGGCAGGATTTCCGCCAGACCGGCGTGGAGCGTCGCCGGCGTCCGCGCCCGGCGGCGGCACGAAGTAAATGCCGTCCGTATCGATCTCGATGACCTTCGCGCCGAGCTGCTGGAGCCGCGCGACCATGTCGCGAAGCAGCGCCCGTCCGCGCGCGGTCACATCCGCCGCGGCGTCGTAATCGGCAAAGCGGGCCTGCGAAAAGCCAAGGTAACCGTACATCGCGTTGATGAGAATCTTGAACGTCTGCTGGAGCGCCTGGAGGCTGGCGCGCGAGGCGGGCGTGGCGGCGGCGCGCATCTGCTGCTTGGCCTGGAGGCGATAGGCGCGCAGATCGGTGAGGACGCCGCGGAAAATCCCGAGCTTGTCCGGCGCCGGCAGGCAGCCGAACTGGAGCATGAGGCTCGGGTAAAGCGACGCGACGTCGCAATGCCAGACATCGCGCGCGACGCCGGTGAAAAAAATGTCCGTGTAGCCCCCCTCGAACGCGCGCGGCTGCGGCAGATCGGGCAGCGAATGCCGCCGGCGCAGGTACTCGCGAAGGAAGAGGGCGTCGGCCTTGGTGGCGCTGCCGCGCACGATCACGTCCTGGTAATTGTAGGGAAAAATCTTCGCCTGGACGAAATAGCTGGCGCCGAGCGCCTCGGCCAGCGCGCGCGTTTGCTCGAGCGCGGAGCCGGGCGGGATATGAAGATGGGCGGCGATGTCGGCGAGGTCGAACGTCTCGAGTACGCGCGCGGTGACATCGTAGAATTGGGCGAGCAGGTAGGTGTCGACGAAATGGCGTCCGGCGGTCTCGTACTTGGGATAGCTGATCGTCTTTTCGGCGACCTGGATGCGCGAGGCGCGGCTCGAGAGCGCCGAGCCGTCGCGGCCCCAGAGCAGCTTCACCTTCGCGTTGCGCGCATGGGCGGCGATGCCGGGCAGGATTTTTTTGAAAAGATCGTGCCCTTCTATGACATCCGGGTCGCGCTCGCGGATGAGCAGGGTGAGCCTCTCGAGTTCGGAACGCCCGAGGGTTTCGCTCCAGCCGGTGGAATCGGCGAGGATGGATCGACTGGGAATCAACGGCGATCTGGAGCCGGCGCAAGTCATTCCATTCCAGCGTCTTGAACAGGGTCTTTCCGGTTTCCAGCAGGTATTGCTGGACCGGGTCGCCGAGGCTGAAATGGGGATGGCCCGCGGTTTTGAGCGCCGATTTCGCCTCCGATAAATCGGCCCAGGTTTTGAACCGGGCGAGGTGATCGAAGAAAAGGCCGCCGGAAAGCGGGATCAGTTCCGCCGCCTCGAGCGGAGGCGGGCCGGCGGACCAGAGGAAGGGCTCGAGCGTTTCCGCGCGGGTGACGGTCGAGCCATCGGGTTGCCGCAGATGGAGCGTGATGCGGGAGGCGCCGTCGAAATCCGCGGCAACGATCCCCGGCTCGGGATCATGGCCGAAGAGAAGCGCGTTTTCCTCGAAGGTCATCCCGCAAAGCTAACGGCCCCGCGCAAAAGGCGCAAAGACGCAGTGGGCGCGTGATGATGGCATAAAAAACGGCGGCCATCGCCGGCCGCCGCTTTCTGGTGGAATGTTCAGTCGGGCTATTCGCCGGCTTCCTCGGAAGGCTCGGCTTTTTCAGCGGCCTTCTTCTTTGCCTTGGGCTTTTTGGGCTCGGGGGCGGGTTCGGCGGCGGGCTTCTTCTTCGACTTGGTCTTCGCCGGCTCGGGAGCGGCGTCCTCGACGATCGAGGCGTCCACCCACTCGAGCAGCGCCATGGGAGCGGCGTCGCTGTTGCGCTGGCCGATCTTGATGATGCGGGTGTAACCGCCCTTGCGTTCCGCGAGCGCGGGGCCACCTCGTCGAACAGCAGCGATGACGGCGCCCTCGTTGTGCCGGAGGTAGGAGAGGGCGGTGCGGCGGGCGTGAAGGGTGTTCTTCTTGCCCAGCGTCACCAGCCTCTCGGCGAAAGGCTGGACGGCCTTGGCCTTGGCGAGCGTGGTCTTGATGCGGTTGTGCTCGATGAGGCTGACCGCCTGGTTGGCGATCAGGGCGTCGCGATGGCTTTGCGAGCGCCCGAGTTTTACGGTGCTTTTCTGGTGTCGCATGGCGCGGTTATCCCAGGGTCTCGAGAGCGCCGGTGGCGGGCTCGGAGGTTTCGATGAGGCCGCCTTCGAACTTCATGCCAAGGCTCAGGCTCAGTTGGGCCAGCTTGTCCTTGATCTCGTTGAGCGACTTCTTGCCGAAGTTGCGGTACTTGAGCATCTCCGCCTCGGTCTTTTGCGCGAGCTGGCCGACCGTGGTGATGTTGGCGTTGTTGAGGCAGTTTGCCGCGCGCACGCTCAGCTCGATTTCATTGACGCTCATGTTCAGCAGCTTCTTGAGCTTCTGGTTCTCCTGGCTGACCTGCTGCGGCGTCTCGTCGAACTCGACGGCGTTCTCGTCGTAATTGACGAACGGATCGAGATGCTTCTTGAGGATCGCCGAGGACTGGAGCAGCGCCTCCTGCGGGGTGATGCGGCCATCGGTCCAGACCTCGAGGATCAGCTTGTCGTAATCGGTGCGCTGGCCCACGCGGGTATTCTCGACCGCGTACTTCACGCGGGTGACCGGGGAAAAGATCGAGTCGATCGGGATGACGCCGATGGGCTGGTCCGGGTGCTTGTTCTCGTCGCCGGTGGCGAAACCGCGCCCCACCTTGACCTCCAGGTCGCAGTCGAACTTGCCCTTTTTATCGAGCGTGCAGATATGCTGGTTCTTGTTGATGACCTCGCAACCGGCCACTTCCTGGATGTCGGCGGCGGTGACGGCGCCCTCCTTGTTCACGGAAATCTGGAGGGTGCGCGTCTCATGGTCGTGGGCCATGAATTTGATCTTCTTGAGGTTGAGGACGATGTCGGTCACGTCCTCGACGACGTTGGGAAGGGTGGCGAACTCGTGCTGTGCGCCATTGATGCGCACGGAGGTGATGGCGGCGCCTTCCAGCGAGGAGAGAAGGACTCGGCGCAGGGAATTGCCGACGGTGTGGCCGTAGCCGGCCTCGAAGGGCTCGGCGACGAAGCGGGCGTAGGTTTCTGTCGAGACGGCCTCGTCGCGGACGGGCGTCTTGGGCATTTCGAAACGGCTGAGACGGACTGGCATGGTGTGGATGGGAATCGGGACCAGGGGACGGCGGCTTGTGAGGACGGTCGTCCCCGAGGCGGATTCTCGCGGTTTATCTCTTCGCCGGGTTCCCCCTGAAGCGCGCGGCGGCGACGGGAATCGCCCACCCAGGGACCAACGGCGAAATCATTTTTTACAGGTTTCGCGCTCTTGAATGGAGGGCGGAATGAAGCACAACCCCGGGGGCTTGTCCACTCTTCTTTTCCGCCCCTATTTGTGATGCAGGATATGGTGGGCGATGACGTGCCGGATCGCCCCGATGAGACTTCCGACCATCGGAGGGGGGCGGCGCACCGATGCTTCGCGCATCACGGCCACCAGCCCGGCCCCGAGAATCATGAAAAAGAAGACGATGGAAAAAAACAGGACTATGCCCAGCAATACGCGTCTTGGTGTCAGCATGGCCATTCAGAATCGGGTAATTGATAACCGAAAAATGCCAATTGGCCAGAAGCTAGAAGGGCGTTTTTTCAATTTTTCGAGTTTTCCGGCGCCGCCGCCGGCCCCAGCAGCTTATTCCAGGCCAAAATCACCGCCGTACTGAGCGCAAAATACATGACCGGCAGCGCCGGCATCAGGTACCGGTCGAGCAGCCGGCCGACCGTCGCCAGCAGGACCATGGTAAAATACCAGATGCCGGCGCAGCCCAGCCACCAGGCGCGGGTGGGCACCGGGCTCAGGAAAAAGATGACCGGCAGCAACAGCGAGGTGAGCAGGACCGGCGTCAGATCGAACAGCCAGGAGCTCAGCAGCAGCCAGCGATACGTCCCGCCGAATGGCGGCCCGGCGGCCTCGTCTTTTTTCGACGTTGCCGACGGGTCCTCGGCAGCCTGCTCGACCTGGATGATCTGGTTCAGCTTCGCGATGGCTTCGGGGGCGTGGATCATCGGGTCGGGCTTGTCCAGTTTTCCGAGCAGGTCGAGCTGCGACTCGGCCTCCTTGTTGCCCGGATCGACGTAACGCTGGCCGGCGATGAGATGCATTTTCACCAGGTCCCGCCAGACTTGCAGGGCGTACTCGAGCGGGTGGGTGCGGATCGCTTCGAGCGCCAGCGCGCGGCAGAGGCGGTTGAGGTCGTCGCCGTTCTTTCCTTCCTTCCCGAGGATATGCTTGAGGGTCGGTACGACCGTCGTTTTCAGGATCAGGTTGTTGTCGAGGCGCGGCGGGTTGTAGGCAAAGACCTGGCGCTGGTAATCCTCCACCTGGGAGCGGATTTGCTTTTTGATGTCCGGCTCGATCCCGCCGTCCAGGTAGGTGAACTGCGCGACCCGTCCATACCAGAGGACGCCATCCTGCGGCTCATCGGAGCGGTCCACGCCGAGCGTCCGCTGTTTGAAGACTTTCGCCGCCATGTAGGGCGCACCGAAGGCGACGGCGAAAATGACCACCTGGACCACGGCAAAGCGCATTTCCCTGCGGAAATACCATAATGTCGCCCCGGCAAAGAGCAGCGGAAACGGCAGCCAGACGTTCTTGGTGGCGGTGAGGATGGCCGCCGCGACGCCGGTGATCCAGAGCCAGTGCGGCTGCCGCCAGCGGATGGCGAAGTACCAGGTCGCCAGCGAAACCGACGCGCAAAAGAAGAGGATGGTCTCGTTGCGCACCAGGTGCTCGAGGGAGAGCGGCAGGCCGTAGACGGCATAGGCGTAGCCGCAGAGCGCCAGCGGGACGAGCGCCCGTTTCCCATGGAGCAGCCGCAGGACCAAGGCCGAGAGCAGGATCGCCGTCACACCCATGACGTGCTGCAGGATCATGAGCGAATAGATGCTGCCCCACACTTTGCCGCACAGGGCGATGAGCATCGAGTAAACCGGCCCGCGCCGCGGGTCGGTCTCCCAGATGCCGGTGTGGATCCAGCGGAAGGCCGAGTAGGCGTAGGAGCCGGCGTCGTTCGACCAGAGGCCCAGCGGCATCAGGTGCACCAGGTAAACGCGCGTGCCCACCGTCACGACGACGAGGAAGAGCCAGACCAGCGCCTCGCCCCGTGGCGGCAAATCTGCCAGCCGCCGCAGAAGGCCGGGGGATTTGGCTGTTGGAGGGGAGTTTTCCATGCTTACGGCGCCGCCGGGGCGGCCTCTTTGGGGGCCGGGGCGTCAGCATGCGGGAAAACCCAGAAGTGATAGAGCAGAAATTTGATCCCGCCGGTGAAGCTTTGCACGCAGACGATGACCAGATAGCCGACAAGCCCCTTCGATCCGAACTGCTTCAGGCCGCAGACGCCGATCAGGTAATTCATCAGCAGCGCCAGGAGGAAGACGGCAATGTAGCGCCCAATGCAATCCTTCCAGACGAGCGAAGTGCGGAAGTTGATGAAATAACTCCAGAGGAAGAATACGCCCGCCGTGCTGCAGGCGCTGAACGCATAGGCGGCTGGGATGGGCCATGCCCAAAAATGCTGCGCAACGCTCAGCAGGCCCTTGTTCACCGCCGCGCTGAAACATCCCCCGACTACGAAAAAGCCGAGGCGGGCAACCAGCGGCTGTTTGGGCGTCGGTTTGGCGGTGGATGCCGTATCCATGGAAAAGAGGGGCGAATATGGGCGGGAATCGGGGGATGGCAAGCTTTCCTATTGCCTGGTCCCGGTCAGGATTCCATAGCGCATCGCGCCGGTCTCGAAGGCCAGCCAGAGGCGGAAGATGGTGAGGGCAAAGACGCGGTTGCGGCGATGGCGGTTGGCGAGGAAGCGGAGGTAACGCGGCTGGCGCAGCAGGCGGCCGGTGAACCGTGCCGCGCAGACGGGCCAGGTGCGTTTGACAGCCTGGCTGACGTCTTCCTCCTGCTCGACGGTCAGCCCGTTCTGCTGGAAGAGCCGCCGGTACTCCGCAAAGGTGCCGATCTGCGACATGCGCCCCTCGCGGCAAATGGGCTCGAGGAGCAGCCTGCGCTGCGTGGCGGATGCCCGCGGATGCGCCAGCCATGAGCAGACGACGAGCCGTCCGCCGGGCCGCAACACGCGCGACGCCTGCCGGAAAAATTCGCCGATATCGGGCATGTGCTCGCTGCTCTCGATGGCGATCGCCGCGTCGAAGCCTGCGTCTTCGAGCGGGTTATGGAGCCAGTCGCCGAGGACCATCGATACGCCGGGCGCCGCCTGTGTTTGCGCATAGTGGAACTGCGCGGGCGACACCGTGATGCCGGTGACTTCCGCGCCATACTCGGCCGCCAGCATGCGCGCCGTGGCGCCGTAGCCGCAGCCGATGTCGCAGACGCGCGTGCCGCGCCCGATTGCCCCGCGCCGGGCGACGTGCCGCACCAATTGCAGCGTGGCTTCAGCGTGGCTTTCGCCGCCGCGCAGCCAGAGGCCGTGATGGACATGGTCTCCCCAGACGTCGCGGTAGAACTGGTCGAGCTCGTCGTAATGCTCGGCCACCGTCGAAGGAGCAAGGTCGCGGCCGCCGCGGATCACTGGTTCCTGGGGAATTTGAACCGGATTTCCACACGCCGGTTGGGCTGTTCGAGCTGTTTTTCCCGGTCGATCGAGGCCTGCGAATGCATGTCGACCTGCCCTGGCATGACCAGGAAATTGGTCGCGCCATAACCGAAGGCTTGGATATGGCTCGGGTCCACGTCGATGTTCTGCACCAGCCAACTGCGGACGGCGTCGGCGCGCTGCTGGCTCAACTGCACATTGTAATCCGCGTCGCCGAAGGAATCGGTGTAACCCTCGATGGAAAAGGTGACGTTCGGGTTCAGCTTGATGAGCGTGCCGAGCTTGCGCAACTGCTCGATTGCCTCGGGCCGCAGGTCGGAGCTGTCGAATTCAAACAGCGCGCCGCCGGGCAGCGAGACCGGCGCGTCGCCGGCATGGAGCCCGTGGCCGATGAGCCTGTCCAGCCGGGCGGACGCGGCGTTCATGCTGGCGCTGTCATCCTGTCCGGTCGCGGAGTTGCCTACCGGCAAATGGATCAGCGCGTGCGGGAGATTCGGCGGCTGATTTTTCAGCAGCGCATTGTTGAGGGAATTGAGGTCCTGCTCCATCGCCTTCGCCGCGCTGTCCTGCACCCGCGCGATGGTCTGCACGTCGCTGGTATCGACGATCGGCTTGTCGACGGTCACCGATTTCACGAGGTCGGCGGTCGGGGGCGCGCCGGGGGTCATCTTGCCGTCGCTCAATTCCGCAACCGGCTTGTCCTCCGGGATCACGAGCGGATTGGCAGCCGGTTTTTGGTCGGGCGTCTTCGAGGCCGAGGGCTTGTCCGCACTATTGAGCGCGTCCTCGTTGATCGTGATGGTCCTTACGTTGAACAGCCGCGGCACCAGGCGGTCGGTCGGCGCGCCGAATTGCGCGAGGTGCGTCTCCCGGAACCAGAGGACGATGCCGAGATGAAACAGCACCGAGATGACCAGCGCCCACATGAGCCTGCGCCGGATCATCGGCCGCTCGATGGCGTCAGATTGATAGGTCTCGAGCGGGTTCATGTGGTGAAGGGAAAAGTACATCAGCCGGCGGGCGGCTCAACTCATTCCAGGGAGGGACGAAAGCCGCCGGCTGAAAATTCGAAATTCGAAATCAGATTTTCACGGCTTTGAGCACTGTTGTTTTTTCTCGCTCATCACGAGTGGCTTATGCTCGAAATCTAAGGTCTTGAAGAAGACCGCTTTTATTCCCCATGTGTATACCTCATGCCCAGAAGGGCCAATATAAAGCGGCAAAACGCAGCATATGAAATCAAAGCCCGCCACCGTCGCCCTGCCAGACCCCGCCGCACTTATCGTCACACTGCGCCGTCAACGCGTCATCTTCGATGCCGACCTCGCCGCACTCTACGGTGTCACCACCAGGGCGCTGAACCAGGTCGTTAAGCGTAACGCCAAGCGCTTCCCGAAACTTTTGCCTTTCAGGTCAGCGCCTCGGAGTGGGGTGTCATGCGATCACAAAATGTGACCGCATCGAAACGCAACGTGCGCTTTCTGCCCTGGGTATTCACAGAGCACGGGGCGCTCATGGCCGCCAACGTCCTCAATAGCGAGCGTGCGATCCTGATGAGCGTCGAGCTCATCAATGCCTCCATCCGCCTGCGCCAGATGGCACTTTCTGTCGAGGAACTGGCAGGCAAAGTCGATGCCCTCGAACGCGGTTTTCGTCAGCATGGCGAGCAATTCCAAGTCGTCTTCGACGCCCTGCGCCAACTGCTCGACCCTCCCGAAAAGCCCAAGCCTCGAATAGGCTTCCATCCCGAGAGTTGAGTTGATGGCTCGATGAGACGGGATGGCCTCGGAAACGGAAGCCAGTCCGGGCCGACGAGTCCCCTCTCAATCCGCGCCGCAGGCGCCAAATCCTTCGAATTTCGAATTTCGAGTTTCGAATTTTTCCGCATTTCGAATTTCGAGTTTCGAATTTTGCGCCGGAGGCGCCCACTGCCTTCCGACCCCACCCCCATTTCTTTCTTCGAATTTCCACCCTTTCCCTGTCTTATTTCCTCCCTCCATGGGCCGCATTCGCACTTTCATCGTCTCCTGGTATCGCCGGGGCAGGCAGAGCCTGTTCCAGATTCGCGATACGCCGCATGCCATCGCCGGCGGAGTCGCCATCGGGATTTTCTTCGGGTTCACGCCGCTTTGGGGGCTCAAGACGCTGCTGGCGATCCTGGTGGCGTGGCTGTTCCGCTTCAGCAAGATATCGGCGGTGCTGGCGGTGACCTTTCACGACATCCTGCTGCCGCTGGTGCCGGTAATCCTGCGGTGGCAGTATGACGTCGGCTTTTTCATCATCAGCCATCCGCACCGGCTGCCGCCCAGGCTTTCGCCGAAGCACCTGCACTTTGACCTGATGTCGCTGCTGACGGTAAAGACGCTGCACCTCCTCTGGCCGATCCTGGTGGGGTCCGTCTTCCTGGGGATACCGGTGGCGATCATCATGTACTTCGTCTTCCTCGAGATCGTGACACGGGCGCAGGCGGCCAGGGCCCGGCACGCGGCGAGAGGGTGACGCAATCCTCTACCTCGGCTCGAAGGCGAGGCAGTAAAAGTAGCTGCCGTAGCAGAGGACGCAGACATAGATGACCGGGCCCCACCATTTGCCGGGATTCTGCATGCTCGAGGCGATGAACGGGATCAGGGGAAGCCAGAGCGCGCCGCTCGAGGTGATGCCCAGGCTGCCGGAAATCCAGCCGGCAAACGCGAAGAGGCCGGCGATGAGGGCGCACCCTATCGCCATGTTCAGCGGGCTGCGTTTTCGGCTGGCGCGCCATTCCCAGAAGAGTCCTCCTGCGGCGACGAGGGCCATCGGCGTGACGAGCACCAATTGAAACGGCACGAAGTCCAATGCGCGCAGGATCACCGGCCAGAAGCCGCCCCCATGCCAGGGCCAGAAGTTCCACGACGTTCCGGCCACCACCAATGCGCCAAGGTAAAACCCGAAGTACCGCCTTCGCCGGAAGGCAAGCGCCATCAGCCAGAGCACGAGCGCCCATTGCAACAGGAAGACCGAATCCGGCGAAAAATCGGTCCCGCGCCAGAAGTACACCGGCAGCGCGGAAAAGAGAAGCAGCGCGCGGAATGCGGTTGTCTTATCGAAAAAGCGGTGCGTGGCGCTGAAGACGGCGCATGCGCCCACGGCCCAGCAGAGGAGCGCCGGCAGGTTGAAGCCGGCCCGCTCCGGACCCGGCATCATCGTGCCATATTTGCGCAAGACCACGGTCAGCCAGTCCCCGAGACAATTGCTGGACCCGGCGGGCGGCAGCGCGGCCAATCGCATGTCGATGGGCATCGCGTAGAGGTAAACGACGCGCAACGCCAGCAGGTAGGCCGTCGCGCCCAGCGCGGCCACGCGCCAGCGGACGCCGCTGCCGTATTGCTCGCGCACGGGCCAGATGAAGAGGGCGTAGCCGAGGAAGAGGACATCCATCCGATGACGATGGCGGGCAGGATGGCCAGCAGCCACGGCCAGGCAAATCCGCTCGCGCACGTGGCCAGCACGCCGCTGCGCAGGAAAAATGAGAGCACGGAGACGAAGAGCAGGCGCACGAGGAACCCCGGGTTTTTCTCGCGCGGCAACTGCGCCGCCTTCAGCCATGCGTTGAGCGCCGCGCCGGCGGTGAAGCCGAGGACGTTGGCCGTGCCGAGTCCGGCATGCAGCCACCAGGCGATGGCGAAGAGCGCGAAATCGACGGCCCAGACGAGGCCCGTCTTCGCCATGGCCAGGCGCGCGCTGTCCTGCGATTCGCGCCAGCCCGAGAGCGCAAGCAGCCGGCGAAAATAGGTCAGGATCACGCCCGTTCCCATTTTCGACTGGCCCAGCTCGCGGTCGCGGAAGGCGATGGGAACCTCGCCCACGCGAAGCGAATCGCCGCCGCGCACCAGGATCTCGAGCGCGATCTTGAAGCCGGCGGCATCGGAGGGAATTTGCGCCAGCAATTCCCGGCGCACGGCGAAAAACCCGGAGAGCGCGTCGTGAACGTCCGTGAGCGGCCAGGCGCAGGCGGAAGCGGCGCGCGACATGAGGCGGCGTTTGCGCGACCAGCCGGGCGTGCTGCCGCCAGGCGCGTAGCGGCTGCCGATGACCATGTCGCGCTCGCCGTGGATGATCGGCAGGGCCAGCTCGGGGATTTTTTCGGGCGGATGGGAGCCGTCGGCGTCGATCACCAGCACCACGCCGGCCTTTGCCATGCGCGCGCCGGCCAGGACCGCGCCGGCGAGGCCATCCTTCGGCTTCTCGCGCGCGAGCAATTCCACGGGCCTGCTTTCGCCGAGGCGCCGGACGATGGCCTGGGTCTCATCGCGCGAACCGTCGTCGACCACGATCACTTCGATCTCCAGCGAGGCCGCTCCGGCGAGGATTTTGCCGATGATCGCCTCGATGTTTTCCGCCTCATTCAGGGTTGGGACAATCACCGAGATACTCGGGGAGTCAGGCCGCATGGGCGGAGAGAACCGGTTTGACGGGACTCAGGCAAGCAGAATGGCTTGCGGACGAACGGAGAACCCCGGGAGCCCGGGCAAGTTTCAAACGCTACTGCTTTACACTCTCCGGCGCCGCCGCGTACTGCTCCGTTTGCGGAGCGGGGACCGGCACTCCCGGCATCTGGCGCCAGCCGGCCTCGTCCTTGAGGATGACGCGCCGCTGAAGCTTCATGAAGACGTGCTGGAGGGGGTGGAGATTGGCGACCGGCACGGCCACCTCGGCGCGGCGTCCGGTGACGCGAACGGAGGCCATGCGGACGAGCCCGCCGGTCACGGCGTCCTGGAGCGGCACGCATTTGGAGGAGGTGGGCAGCGGAAGCATCCAGCGCAGGCTCCCTTCGGTGGCGCTCTCGAGGGCCAGGAACAGGCTCGATTTGGCGAAGCCGGCCCGGGAACCGCGCAACCGCAATTGAATTCGCAACGCGCCATGGTCAAAGACTCCGTGCACGATGTTGTGCCTGTGATCGGTCTCCTCCTGGAGCGGCGCATCGTAGAAAATTTCCTCGTGCTTCGCGTAGCCGGAAAATCGTTTGCGGCTGAGCGCCATCTGGCTCTCATGGGCGAGGATGGCGGTGCGCTTGCGCGCGACCTCGGCGTCGGTCAGCCGCAGGACCACTTTGCCGCGCTCGGACTGGAGCCGCGGGGGATGAATGATGAAACGCAACAGCCGCGGAATGCGTTCGAGGCGCATGAGCGCGAGCTGGACGAGCACGAAAAGCGACGAGTGATCCGGATGGGCGTCGGCCGCCGAGGGCATCGCAAATACGGTCGGCTCCCACTCCTTCAATTCGGCCCAAAGGGTAAAGAGCACCGCCTCCTCGGCGCGCATCAGCAGGTTGGTGATCCCCTGGTCGGGCAAACCCAGAAAGCGCACGCAGTCCTTCGGCAGGCCGAGCAACGAGAGCGCGGTGAGCGCCTCCTTGCGCCGGCGCCGGCCCCAGCGGGCGCGGTCGGCGATGGTGATTTGCAGGCGGCGTTCGAGGAATCGCTGCGGCCAGGGATTGTTGTCGCCATCGGTGGCAAAGAGCACGCGGACTTTCGCCCCGGCCTTGAGGGCTCGCTGAATCAATCCGCCGGTCGCCAGCGATTCGTCGTCCGGGTGAGGCGCCAGGATCAGCAGGCGGTCTTTGGAACTGAATTTTATTGCGCTCATCGTTTTAAAATTCCTGGTCGGAAGCGGCGGCAACGGATTTGGAAAACGGGCTGAAGCCGCGGTTCAAAGCCTGGGTCCATACGACGGCCACGTTCCCCTGGCCCGAGGCGATGGCGAGCCGGTGATTTCCCGGCGCGATCAACTGCGTATCGCGCAGCGGCGCGCCATCCAGCGTGCCGGCGACCTTTCCGTGGTCGGAAACAATCGAATAATTTGCCTCGATATCGGTATGGAAACCGATGGCGGGCCGGGCCGGGCCGAGGCTCTGGCCGGCGACCCAGACCTTCAGGTTGCCTTCGATGTAATTTTCGCGCAGCCACGCCTGGTCTTCGGGCCGCAGCCGGTGATTGAGGGCGACGCAGGTGCGCGTTTTGATCATCTTTTCCTTCACGTCGTCGGGAATTTTCCCGAGCGCCATCCAGCGCAGCGTCACGCCTTCATAGACCCAGTAGACCGGCCGCATTCGGAAGATGGTCTCGCCCTTGCCATCCATCACGTAGTCGGTGGGATTGGTGAGGCGCAATACGACCGCCAGATCCTGCTCGAATTCCGCCTCGCGGTTATCGAGCGGCGATTGGAGCCGCCAGATGCAGGCCCCCTCGACTGCGAGAATCAACAAGCCAATCGCGGGAATGGCGATGCGTTCGGGCAGGCTCGTCAGGCTCAGCAGGTGGAACAGGAAAGGAAGCATGGTGAGCGCGACCAGCGGAATGAATGGCGTGAAATCCTGCGCGGTCACCAGCGGCCAGTAGCTGCGCAGCAGCAAGTAATAGGCGCCAGCCGTCATGGCGATGAGGGCGCGGCACGCGCCGATGCGCTCCTTGCCGCTCGAGTGCATGCAGACCCAGCCCAGGCCGAGGAGCAGCGGCAGGAAAATCGGGAATATCCATTGATGGAATCCGGCCTTCGCTTCCTTGCCGAGGCCGGGCACCATGTTGTGGGCAATGATGCAATAGTACATCGAGCGAAGGGCCTCGTGCCCATGCGCGGCGAAGTAGGCGATCACCAACCCCGGGATGATGACCAGGCCCGCGGTGATGATGCCGCCGGATTTCAACAGCGCCATCCAATCGATCTTGCGCCGCGAGAGCGCGTGCAGCGCCAGCAGCCCGAGCCCCGCGGTCCCCATCGAGAGCATCAGCAGCGAGGTCTTTATCGACACGGCGAAGCAGGCGCCGCAGACGAGGCCGAACAGGAACGCCCGCCGGCCCACGAGTGGTCCGCTGACCGTCAGATAGAAAGCGGCCAGGAAGAGTGTGGTCCAAAGGTCGTCGGTGCGAAATTCCGTCGTCACCAGGAAAAAGGCGGGGTAGCAGCCCGCGATGACCGCGATCCAGAGCGCCCAGCGGCGGACATAGACGGTGCCGCCAATGAAATAGATGAGAGCCAGGTCCGCTGCGTAAAGGGGGAGCATCGCCAGGCGCATCGGGACGACGATCCACGCATGCTCGCCGATCAGGGCCATGAGCGGCGCGCACAGCATCTGGAACAGGGGGCTGTGGTTGTCGAAAATATCGCGGTATTGAAGCAGGCCGCGAGCGACGCCCCAAACGACGTGGAGATGCTGCGGCTCATCGGAATCAACCCGGTAGACGAACGCGTAGAGCGCATGCAGGGCAATCAGGCCCGCCAACGCCATCGTCGCAGCCCAGGGGGTCGTCAGGCCGGTGGCCCGCTCCCGGGGGGCGGCATGGGTGTTGGGATCGAGTGTCGAGGCAGGCAATACAGCTTCCGCTACCATGGAAAGGGTTACTGTGAAAGAGGGTGCGTTGCCCTCGGGTTGCCCGCAAGTTACAGATTTTTAACGTCGCCCGGCGATATAGGCGCACCCTACATCCGCAACGGAATATGAAGCGTAAATTCCGAGCCGGCTCCCGGCTGGCTCCTCACCAGGCAATCGCCGCCGTGGGCGCGTGCAACGGCGCGGACCAGGCTCAAGCCAAGGCCGAGGCCGCGCTGCGAGCGGCTCTTGTCGGAGCGGAAGAGCCGCTCCCAGACGCGCGGGAGGTCCTCGGTTGCAATGCCGATGCCGGTGTCGCGCACTGAGACGGCGATTTGCCGGGTCGCCATTTTTACCGCCAGGTCGATGCGCCCGCCCGGCTGGGTGTATTTGACGGCGTTGTCGAGCAGGTTGCCAAGCGCCTGGCGAAGGCGGTTCTCATCGGCCATGGTCTCGCATGGTTTATCCGCCGAGACGGAGATGGTGAGGCTGCGGTCCTCCGCGACGTGGGAGTAAATTTCGGCGATCTCGCGCGTGAGCTTGCTTACGTCGACCCGGGAGAAGTTGAGCTTCATGGAGCCGGTCTCGACCTCCGAGATGTCCATGAGGGTGTTGAGCATGGTGATGACGCGCTCGCTTTCTTCCACGCAATCGGCCAGGGCCTCATGCGAGGCGGCGATGTCGCCGGGGTTGCTGAGGGCCATCTCCGCGACGCCGCGCAGGCGGGTGATCGGGGTGCGCAGATCGTGGGCGGCGTTGTCGAGCACGCCCCGCATTCCTTCGACGAGCGACTCGATCTTTGCGAGCATCTGGTCGAAGGAGACTACCAGTTCGCGCAATTCGCCCGCGGTATTCTCCGGTGGGATGCGCGCCTCGAGTTTGCCGGTCTCGATGATGTTGCGGACGCTCTCGTTCAACTGGCGCAGCGGACGCAGGACGCGGTTGGCCATGAGCGCGCCGCCGCCCAATGCGAGGAGCATCATCGGGATGGTAAGGACGACGCAACTTGCGACGAAGTGATCGAGCAATACCCGCCTGCGTGCGGTGGTGCGCCCGATCTGGAGCAGGTCGCCGTTGCCGAGGCGGGTGTTTGCGAATTCAAAATCGATCCCCTGCTTGAGGCTGACGGTAAAGAGGCGGTCGGAAGGGAGGATCGGCCGCGCTTCGAGTGATTGCAGGACCGCGGGGCCGAGCGGCTCGGCATCGGGCAGGCTGGCGAAAAGCGTGTGGTTCTGCGAGTCCGAGATCCGGATCAACAATTCGTCGGAGCGCTTTTGCGAAGCGTCCCTGCTGATCTCCGGCATGCCGGCATTGCGATAAGTGTCGGCGAATTCCTTTGCCTTTGAATGGAGGAGTTCGCCGTTGGTTTTACTCAAGTCGGCGTCAAGGGTCCAGTAAACGAAGACGAAGAGAACGATGAGGCTCAGGCCGAAAAGGCCGCAGTACCATGCCGTAATCCGCATGCTGACGGGGCGCGCGCGCGGCGATGCCGCGCGGCGGCGGGAGGGTCGAGGTTGGGATTGGGACTGTGCAACGGGCTGATCTTAACGCCTGTCCGAAATGGAGGCGAGGGCTGCGTTTTGATGCGTTTTTGGCGCTATTTGCATGACAAAAGTGTGACAAATGGCCCCAAAAACGCGCTAAAATGCCGCCGTGTCATCGACTGCTCCCCACCGTGGCCGGCCCGGGTTTCCGGGCGTCCTCGCGCAATGGCTGCTGATTTTTGCGGCGCTGGGATTGCTGGCGGTGCTCGGTTTTCGCGGAATCCAGGCCGGCAGGCGCACCGCATGGGAGGATGCGGAGACGGTGGCCGGAAGCGTGGCTGCGCGAAGCATGGATGCGTACGGCGGGGACCTGCTCGATTTGATGGGCGAATCCGAACCGCTGGTGCTCTATCCCGATCCACCGCGCCCGGCGCCGCGAACCTTTTCGCAACAGGTTTACGAATCGGCCGTGGTGAACAGATCCACGGGATCGGATGCGGTGCTCGAGCAATTGGCCGCCCAGCATCCCGACGATGTGACCGCGTCGGGCGTCCCGCTGCTTCCGCTGGTGGAATGGACGCTGCTGCAGCGGGCGACGGACCGCGAGGCAATCCGGTTGCGCGTTGAAGCGCTGGGCCGGGCGGCGGTGGAATCGCATCCATCGATTCTGACCCCCGAATTGCTCGACAATGCCGGCGCCTTGCTGGCGAAACGGGGTGTGGAGGGAAGCCCGCTCGCGCCGTGGCGCGCGGAATGGGACCGGGATGAGGAAGTGCGCAAGGCGCTGCTGCGCAGCCCGGGGTATGCAATCGGGCAGCCGGCACGATGGCTGGTGGGAGAAAACGGCAGGGAATGGTGGATCATGGAGAGCAAGTCTGCGGGGAATTCCGGTTTTTGTCCCGTGATAAAATGGCGCCGCTGGCGCGTGAGGTCGTCGCAAAGGCGGATGCGCTGCTGCCCGGCTATGCGTCGGCGGGAATCGCCTTTGGCGGGATGTCATTGATCGATTCGCCGCCCGGCGGCGATGTGCTGGCGCAAAAGAGCAAAGGAGTGATGGCGACGTGGAACGGCGAACAGGAGCCCGGCGGGGAAGTGCTGGCACAGGAGAGCAGAGGGGAATTCGTGCTTACAATTTATGTCACCGCGCCGGACTGGCTTTATGCGCAGCAGCGGCGGCAGACGCTCTGGCTGGCGGCGCTGCTGGCCTGCGCGCTGGTGGCGGTGATCGGCGGTTTCTGGACGCTGCGCCGGGCGCTGGCGCAGGAGCAGCGGCTCAATGAATTGAAGAGCGATTTCGTCTCGAGCGTGTCGCATGAGCTGCGGGCGCCGCTGGCGGCGATGCGGCTGATGGCGGAGAACCTCGAGGAAGGGACTGTGTCTAACGAAGCGCGGCGGCGCGAGTATTACCATCTGCTGGCGCAGGAATGCCGGAGGCTGTCGGCGCTCGTGGATAACATCCTCGAATTCGCGCGGATCGAGCAGAACCGGCGGACGTATAACTTCGAGGAGACGGATGTCTGCGCGCTGGTGGCGGACGCGGTGCAGTTGATGCAACTGCGCCTTGTCCAGCGCGGGCAGCGGATCGTTTGCCAGACGGGCCCGATCGAGCCGCCGCCGGAGATCGACGCACTGGCGGTCTGCCAGGCGCTGGTGAACCTGCTGGATAATGCGATGAAGTTCTCGCCCGAGAATTCGACGATCACGGTGTGCCTGAAGGGAGCGGCGGCTGGAGCGTGGGAGTTGTCCGTGGCGGATGAAGGACCGGGCATTCCGGCGCCGGAGCAGGAGCGGATATTCGAGCGGTTTTACCGGGCCGGGCCGGGGCTGCGACGCGAGACGCAGGGAGCGGGAATCGGGCTGAGCATCGTCAAGCACATCGCCGAGGCGCACGGCGGACGGGTGAAAGTCGAGAGCCGCCGGGCGCCGGAGCGACGTTTACGCTTCTCTTTCCGGCGCCGCAGGCGCGGCAACCGCTTGCCAACGAGGAGTTGTCACCATGTCCCGCATCCTGATCGTCGAAGACGAAGTGGCGATGCGGACGGCGCTGGTCGACCTTTTGCAGGCGCAGGATTACCGGGTCATCGCCGCGTCGAACGGGACGGCCGGACTGCAACGGACGCTCGAAGATGCGCCGGACCTGCTATTGCTGGACGTGATGATGCCGGCGATGGATGGATTCAGCGTCTGCCGCGAGGTGCGCCGGCACGCGCCATCGCTGCCGATCCTGCTGCTGACGGCGAAGGGGCAGCTCGACGATCGCGTGGCGGGGCTGGATGCGGGTGCGGACGATTACCTGGTGAAACCGTTCAGCAACCAGGAATTGCTGGCACGCGTGAGGGCGCTGCTGCGGCGCGGGCAGCGGTCGGCGGCGGCAATCGAGTCAATCGCGCTGGGCGACGTGCATGTCGATTTCGCGAGGAAAAGTTGCACGCGGGCGGGCGGCGCGGTGGCGCTATCGGCGCGGGAGTTTGCGATCCTGAAGCTGCTTGCCGAGCGCGCGGGCGAGCCGGTGACGCGCGAGCAATTCCTCGACCTGGTGTGGGGTTACAATGCCTACCCGACGACGCGCACGGTGGATAACCAGATTCTTTCGCTGCGCTCGAAGATCGAGGCCGATCCGGCGAGCCCGCGCTTTTTGCTTACCGTGCACGGGGTTGGTTACCGTTTGGAAACGACGGGTTGATTCGCGCCAAATGACAAAACCATGACAACCGCAAGCCGTGGAACGCATTGAATCGCCGCCATGAAATGGCTCGTACTCTTTCTTGCGGCGATTTGCGTTTCCATGGCCGCGGGCCGTGCGCAGCAGGCGGCGCCCGATAACAAGAGCAGTGACGACGCCGACCCCGTCGTCGCCGCGATGAGCGCCGCGACGCAGCAGCCGCCCGCCGATAACAAGAGCAGTGAAGACGCGCTGAGGCAGGGGCTTTTCGAGGAAGAGGCGAAGCATGACCTCAACGCGGCAATCCAATCCTACCAGGCGATCATCAGCGGCACGGGAGCGGACGAGCAGACATTGGCGACCGCCGTCTTTCGGCTGGCGGAATGTTATCGCCAGCAGGGAAAGGTGGATCAGGCACGGCCGCTCTACGAACGGGTATTGAAGGATTTTTCCGATCAGGCGGACCTTGTGAAGGCAAGCCAGGAGCAAATCGCGCAGGAAGATGCGGCGGCGAAAACGCAGGCGGCGGCGAGCGCATCACCGGGCGGCAGCGCCGCGGCGGCGAACCAAAAGGCGCAGGCCGCCCAGGACCAGGAGATAGGGCAACTGACGGCTGACCTGAAGGCGCATCCGGATCACCTCGAGGCGGAGACGAATGGGCTGACCCCGCTGGAACTGGCGGAGAAACAGGGACGCGAAAAAGTAATAAGGTTCCTGATCAACGCCGGGGCGGATGTAAATCATTCCACCGCGCATGGGCCGCCACTCTATTTCTATCTGATCTCGAACGGATGGCGTCCGGACATTATCCGGCTGATGCTGGACAAGGGAGCCAAAGTGGACGCAAAAGGCCCGCACGGCGGGACCGCCGTGCATGCGGCGGCACAGCAGGGAAGGGGAAATATCATCAAGATGCTGGCGGCTGAGAAGGCTTCGATCAATGCCGTGGATGATGATGGAAATACTCCGCTTCATATCGGGGCGCACTACGGGCGCATTGGGGTGGTGGGGATACTCCTGGATTTGGGCGCGGATATGAACGCGAAGAATAACGCCGGCATGACCGCATGGGCGCTGGCGAGCGCCGCCGATCGGGGCAACGTCACCGCCTTGCTGCAGCAGCGGGGCGCGGAGACGGACGCAAGCCAGGACTTTCATACATACCAGAACCTCGGAGATCAAAAGAGCTACCAGCATGACTTTGACGGCGCGATAGCCGCTTACAACCGTGCGATTGAGATCGATCCGAGAGACACCAATTCATGGACCCATCGCGGTTTTGCAAAGCTGGCCAACGGTGACCTGGCGGGCGCCATGGCGGACCTCGATCACGCGGTCGCGAAGCCGACGCAACAAGGCAGCCCTTATATTTTCCGGGGAATCGCGAGGATGGTTGCGCGGAACTGGACCGGAGCCCTCGATGATTTCCAGCAATATATCAATATGAAAAAGCCCGGCTCGCTGGACTATGTCGGGATTTATATGTGGATTTGCAGGATGCGATTGAACCAAACGGACATTGCGAACAAGGAGTTGCTGAACTGGGTGGCGCTGGGCGGAGACGAGACGAAGGATGCCTTTCAATCCGTTGTGGGACGATTTCTCGCCGGCACGGGCTCCGAGGGCGAATTGTTCAACGCGGCAAACGTGGTTCCCGATGCGGAGAAGGATCGTATCTTGTGCGATGCGTGGTTCTACGCGGGGATCAAGCGGCTTTTGGACGGCGACGAGGCGACTGCGGAGGGATATTTTACGCAATGCCTGCAGACGGACGAGGAAGACGAGGACGAGTATATCTTTGCGGCGTCCGAGATGAAGGCGATTAACTCGCCTTCGAAGGCATCGCCGTCGTCATCGCCGCAGGCATCGCCCTCGCCGAGTGTAAGTCCGGCCGGCAGCAATGGTCACTAAGTATTCGCGGGCTTAAGTACATAACCCACGCCGCGGATGGTATGAATCATGGGTGAGGCGAAAGCTTTGTCGATCTTGTTGCGCAGGCGGCAGACGAGGACGTTGACGACGTTGGTTTGCGGGTCGAAATGATAATTCCAGACATGCTCCATGATGAGCGTCTTCGAGACGACGCGGCCGGTGTTTCGCAGCAGGTACTCGAGGAGGGCGAACTCGCGCGGCTGGAGTTCGATTTCCTGGCCGGCGCGTTCGACGCGGCGTTTGAGCAGGTCCATGGACAAATCGCCGGCGGAAAGGCGCGACGGTTCGCCCTGGTCGCTCGACCGGCGGATGAGCGCCTGGATGCGGGCGAGCAGCTCGGAAAAGGCGAAGGGCTTGGTGAGGTAATCGTCGGAGCCGATTTCGAGGCCTTTGACCCGGTCGTCCACGGAGCGCTTTGCGCTCAGGACGATGACCGGGGTCTGCAATTGGCTGCGGCGCATCTCCTGGATGACCGAGAGGCCGTCGAGATGCGGCAGCAGCAGGTCGATTACGGCGGCGTCGTAGGCCTCGTTGAGCGCAAGGTGCAGGCCGCTGCGCCCATCCTTTGCGTGGTCCACGGCGAAACCGGCCTCCTGCAATCCCCTTTTGACAAAGCCCGCGATCTTCTCGTCGTCTTCGATGATCAATATGCGCATGGCTGGGGGTTCGCGGTCACAAACCCGGCAGGGTAGCGGCCCGGGACGGGTTTGCACAGGCAAAAAGTCGGGCGCACGCGCGGGCAAGTTACAAGCGTGGATATTAGTGGGATCGCGATGCCAGGTCTTCGGCGGCGGAGCCTGAGGACGCGGCGGCCGCGGCACTGGCGATGGCGAGCCACCAACGCTTCTTGTTCTGGCTCGGGCGGGGCTGGCGCTCGAAATAGATTTCCATCTCCGTGCCGTCGGTGGTTTCGATGCGGAACCAATGGCGCCGCACGTATCGCTCGCCGCTGCCGTTGCGGCAATCGCCGGCGGTTTTCCATTTTTCAATGACCCGGGCCACGTCGTAATTGCCGCCGCGCCACTTGAATTGAATCGGCGTACCGGGTTCTCCGATCGCGGCGGGCGCGGCAAACGCCGCGGGAATGATCGCCTCCGATATGAAGCGGCCCGGAAGGGCAGATGGATCGCGCCGCGCGCTCATCCTTTCTCTTTACGCCTGCGTGCGGGACGCCGCAAGCATTCCGCCGTTCGCGACGCTGGTTTCTTCGCCGGATTCATGGCACGCTCCTTTGAACATGCGCGCTCTCCGGTTTAACAAGACGGGTTCGCTCGATGAATTGATGCTGACCGAAGTCGCCCAGCCCGTGCCCGGCGAAGGCGAGGTCCTGGTGCAGGTGAAGGCCGCGGCCATCAATCCGAGCGACATAAAAAATGTGCTCGGGAAAATGCACGAAACCACCGTGCCGCGGATCCCGGGCCGGGACTTTGCGGGAGTGATGACGAAGGGGCCGGCGCAGTTCGAGGGCTCGCCGGTATTCGGCACGGGCGGCAGCCTGGGCTTTGGCCGGGACGGCAGCCACGCGGAGTATCTTACGCTTCCGGCCGCGGCGGTGGCGCCGATTCCGACGGGCGTGTCGTTTGAAACGGCGGCGACGTTGGGCCTGCCCTTCGTGACGGCTTACGCGGCGCTGGTTTCCACAGCGGCGCTGCGCTCGGGGGAGACGGTGCTGATAACCGGAACGGCGGGCGCGGTGGGACAGGCTGCGGTGTGTGTGGCGGCGTCGCTCGGGGCGGCGGTGATCGGCACGGCGCGGTCGGCATCGAAGATTCCGCCGCCGGATGCGATGGCGGTCTCGCATTGGATCGATTTGGAAAAGGAGGATATGCCGGCAAAAGCGCGGGAGATAACGGCCGGCCGCGGCGCGGACGTTGTGTTCGATCTGATTGGGGGCGCGATGTTCGATAAGTGCCTGGCGTGCCTTGCCCATCGCGGACGGCAGGTGGCGATCGCGTCGGGGCCGGAGCGCAAAGTAAGTTTCGATTTGATCGATTTCTATCACAATGAATCGCGGCTGCTTGGCCTGGATTCTCTCAAGCTCGGATTCGAGGAGACCGGAGTCATCCTGCGGAAACTGGCTTCGGGACTTATTGACGGCACTTACTCGCTTCCATCAGGCGGGGAGGGGATAGAGACGTTTCCCCTCGAGCAGGGAGTCCAGGTCTACAAGGATTTGTCCGAGGGCCGGCTTCCGCGGAAGGCAGTATTGGTTCCATGATGTTCCGTATTTTTGTGTTGTTGCTGGCTGCAAATGCGGCTGTCGCGGCCACTTTGTCGGACGGGGCCAAAAAGCTTTCCGTTGCTCTGGACGCGTCCACAGGCGGTTACATTGTTTCCGCCGGCGGACCGGAATGGATATTTGGCGGAACTCTGCCGCCATGCAAAATCGTCGCATCGGGAAGCGGCGCCGATTCCCTGGGCGCTTATCAGGAGCTGACCTTTACATGGCGCGATAACGCCTCGCCGATGGCCGGGAGTATTCGTCTCTACAAGGCAAAGGCGGCAATACTATTCTCCGAAACGAGCCTCGATGCGGCGGCGCGTCCACCCCCGCCATTTCCTGATTTCACGCGGGTTCCCGCGAACATTCACGTCTTCAGCTACAGGCAGGAGACATTCGCTCCGCCGTTCACGGCGAGCGATTGCTCGACCCCATGGCTGCTGTTCGACGACCAGGACCGCGCGGCGGTCATTTCGCCCGCCAGCCATTTTATGGTCGCGTCGATGATTGGCGACGGGCGCACGCGAATCGCCTCCGGGTTTAATGCTGATCTGGCCGGCCTGCCGGCGAACTTTTCGCAACGGACGCTCATGGTCTTTGGCGGTGGAATCAACGCGAGTTGGGACTTATGGGGTTCCGATTTGAACGCGTTGCGGAAGGCGAAACGCCCGTCAAACGATGCCGACCGGGTCTTGAAATACTTTGGTTACTGGACCGACAACGGGGCGACTTACTATTACAATTACGACCAGGACAAGGGCTACGCCGGCACGCTGCGGGCGCTCGTCGAGCATTATCGCGCCGAGGGGATTCCGCTCGGCTATTTGCAACTGGATAGCTGGTGGTATCGCAAGAGTTTCACGGGGCCCGATGGAAAGATTGGGACGACGAAGCAGCCGAAATTGCCGCCGGGAGATTGGAATCGTTATGGCGGCCTCATCGAGTACAGGCCGGATCCGGCTCTTTTCCCGAATGGGCTCGAGAGTTTCCAAAAGGAGGTGTCCATCCCCTTCGTCACCCATAACCGCTGGATCGATCCCGCCAGTCCTTATCGAAAAAGTTACAAGATCAGCGGTATCGGGGCGGTGGACGGACGCTGGTGGGATGATATCGCGACCTATTTGAAGCGGTGCGGGATTGTGACTTACGAGCAGGATTGGCTGGACCGGATTTACCGGTACTCGCCGGAGTTTGCTTCAAACCCGGATACCGGCGCGACATTTGTGCGCGAAATGGCGCGGGCCTGCGCGGAACGAAACATTACGATGCAATACTGCATGGCTTACCCCTGTTTCTTCCTCGAGGGCAGCCAGTATCCAAACCTGACCACCATCAGGGTGAGTGACGACCGCTTTTCGCCGGCGCGCTGGAGTCAATTCCTTTATACGTCGCGGCTCGCGAGCGCGCTCGGCATCTGGCCGTGGAGCGATGTGCTCATGAGCAACGAGATGGGCAACCTGATTCTTGCAACGCTTTCGGCGGGGCCGGTCGGTATTGGCGACGCGATCGGCAGTGAAGACAAGGCGAATTTGGAGAAGGTGATGCGGCAGGATGGAGTGATCGTGAAGCCGGATGTCCCATGCGTGCCGCTGGACCAATGTTATCTCAGGGATGCCGCCGGGGGCGGCGGGCCGCTGGTGGCGGCGACCTATACGGATCACGACGGATTTCGCACGGCCTATCTTTTTGCTTACAACCAGAATGACCTGGCCAGCGGCGATGCATCGGTTTCCCCTTCTGAATTGGGCTTGCGAGGCGACGTCTATGTCTATGAACCCGCGACGGGATTGGCGAAACGGATAAATGCAGGCGATCCCATTTCCATCTCGTTGGCGCCGCGCGCGTGGCGCTATTTCGCCGTGGCTCCCGCAGGCCCCGGAAGCGTCGCGTTTTTGGGCGACAGCGGAAAGCTGGTCGGGACGGGCAAACAGCGAGTGTCCAGGCTCACGGAAACGAAGGAGGGGATCGAGGCGACGGTTTTGGTCTGCCCGGGGGAAACGGTGGAACTTCATGGATTTGCGCCAAAAGCGCCTGTTGCCACGGTGATCCACGGAGTGGGGCAGATGGTTGGACCGATCCGATTTGACGCGGGCAGCGGCCATTACACGATAGCTGTCCAGTGCCCCGAGGGAAGCGGCGCAGCCTCTGGCGTTCAGCAGATCGATCTCGAAATCAAGCCGGCGCCGTGAGCGCTTTCGTTACTGCCCGAGAAGCATGTTTACCGCGGCCTGCGCATCGAGCAGGCCGTAACCGGCCTTGTAATTGTAAGTGCGGCCCAATTGATTGGCGAATGTGCCCATGTAAGGCGTTGGCGTGCCCGTGATCGTCACGGAAAAAGTGGCGCCGGCCAGTTCATCGGCGTCATATCCGTAGAGGCCGGTATTGTCATCGTCAAAACCAATAAGGAAACTGTAAGTATCGCCCGGGTTGAAATTCTTGAACGGCAGGGTGAGGCTCGATTTGCCGGTGGAGCCGCCCGAATAGGTGCGCTTGCCAGCCGTGGGGCGCGGCTTTCCTGTAACTTTATCGACTATAAAGGGCGTGCCATTGGCCGAACCGGTGTCGAAATGCATGCTTACCGGTTGCAGGTTGATTGTGATGCTGGAGAGCTGCCCGCCCGTGGTCCCACCATAGACTATCTGGAATATATTTGGCACGGAATCGCCGTCGCCTGCATCCATGATCGCGACCGGTCCCGCGCTGCCGGAGCAAAAGATCGGGTCTTCATCAATCTCACCTTGCGTGGTGGCGATAAGGATATTCTGAATCTCCTGTGGCGAAAGAGTGCCGAGATTTGAAAGGGTCCCGGTCTGGTTTACCGCCGAGGCATTCATCAATAGCGCGGCAATGCCCGCTGCATGCGGCGCCGCGGCGCTGGTGCCCGCAAAGTTCGGCCATCCATCCATATCATAATCATACGGGTTCGGAAGCCTTCGTGAAGGAGGGAAGAAGGTCGTATCCACGTTATCCGTGCAGGCAAACATCGGCTGGTTGCGGGTTACGGGCGTGGGGAGCAGGTTTCCGGAGTTATCAAAGTAAATATCAACCGGACCATTTGAGGAATAACCATCGACCATCGGCGTAAAGAAATGGTTCGGGCTGCCTGGATCCGGCGCGATGTCATAGACATAAGCGCCAACACCCGCGCACCCGGCCGCGCAGGGATGGCCGTAGGCGGAGACATTAGCCAGGGTAATATAATCGCCAGTAATGGCATCGGTATCATTGGTGGCAAGATAGCGCAGGCGGGTCGCCGGCGGGTTTTGATAGCCGGGAATCCGGTTTGTGAGGACGATGCAAATCTTATAGCTCGTGTACCGTCTCAAGTTATCGACAGGCAATTCCAGGGGTTCATTGGTCTTGGCGTTTTTCTCGGTGCCGCTCAGGTGTGAGCTGAATACGCCGGCGGAATCGAAGACAAGGATGTCATAATCGGTGGTGATTGCGTTACTGCCGCCGACCGTCACGTCGAAGGGATCGTTCCATTGGAAGATGAGCGTCGTTGACGCCGTGCCGGTCTGGATATTCTGGACGACGATTGGGTTTCCATTGGTGCCCGTGCCGAAGCCATGCCACTCGTAGATCGCCTTGGTCTCGGAGCTTGGGATGGTGCTCAATTGGATTCCCCCAGCTTCCGCCTGCTTGCGCCCCACGGTATCGCTGACCGGATTAAAGGTGGCTTCGTAACCCGAATTGCCGTCATTGCCGATGGCTGAAAAGTAAGCAACGCCGTTGGTGGCCGAGGTGTCGATAGCCTGCCCGATCACGCCATCCGAGAACATTGGTTCATCGTCAAAGCCGACATCATCGCAGATAACCTGGCAGCCGATCTGCGCGAGCCGCTGGATATTCGCCGCCATCTCCGCATCAGTATAGCCGGTGGTGCAAAAGGCGAGGTTGGCTCCGGGAGCCATGTCGTGGACGATCTGGAGCATCGCGCGGCCTTCGTCGCTATCGGTTGACGGAGTATTGCCATCCTGGATGACATTCACCGGCGTGGTGTCGCCATCGGGGTTGCCCGCGCCGGGAAGGTCGCCGGTATCGACATCATCCTGCGCATTGGTCCAGCCGTGGTCTTTGCGGTCCGAGTGATCATCATTGTAACTATCCGATAACACGCCGACAGTTACTCCCGTGCCGGTATAACCCATGTTATTGACCAAATCCGACTTATGGACAACCGCCCCCTGGGTCGTCACCGCGCCGACGCGCAGCCTGCGTTGCGGGGCCATGTGCACGGCTGAAACACCTTGCGCGGCGGCGAGGCGCTCGATTTGCGAAAGCGGAACCCAGGCCGAAAAGAGTCCTTTACGGTACCACGCGGCGGTCGCGGTAACCGTGCCGCCCATGCCTGCGCACTGCGCGCTCACCTGGGCGAGCGGCGCCCTGCCATCGAGAAGCACATCAACCAGGACGCGCCCCCGGGCGTCGCCTTGCGCGTGATCGGAAACGGCGAGCGCGCCGCGGAAACTGTCCGGCTCACTGCGCCCCTGCGCAAGTTCAGCGCGGTATTCTTCGACTAGCGCGCCGAGGCCGCGGCCCAGATTGGCCGGCGCCTGGGCTGCCGCGCTCGCGGCCATGGCAGCAATACCCGACAAAAAACACAAAGCAGCGGCGACAAAAGTACGAAAAAGCATGGAGGCCGCCATTTTGCCATTGATTGCCATTTAGGTAAACCTTCATTGACGAAAACGGTCCTTTTTTTTAAACGAAGGCGCCGCCCGGCATGCGGCGCTCCCTGTGGATCGGCGCGGGCAATCTGTTCGATAATTGACTCGCGCGCCAGAAAACGCAGGCATCCTTCGGAGCCGATACCAGCCATGCGGCGGAGAAATGTTCGCAGCCATCGGCCTCATGATGAGATCGTCGAAACATTGAGGTTTGCCATTGTGAGTGCTACCGTCAGTTGACATCTTGTGCCCATCTCAATGGCAGGCTCTCCCTCGATAAAAACGGCTGATACGGAACCCCACTCATTGCAACGCCGTTTGAAAATCGCCGCCATTTGCATCGTCCTGGTGGCGCTGGTTTTCATCGTTTTTGGCCAGACGATTCATTTTGGATTCATCAACTTCGATGACGACCAGTATGTCTATGAAAACCAAAATATCCTGAAAGGCCCCTCCCTTTCGGGCATTGGATGGGCATTTACCCATGTCCTGAACGGCCATTGGCATCCTTTGACCGCGATTGTCCTCATGCTCCAGGCCCGGTTCTTCGGCACATGGGCCGGCGGTTATCACATTGTCAATACCTCCCTTCACGCGGCTTGCGCCGTGCTGCTCTTCCTCATGTTACTGGAAATGACCGGCGCCCTCTGGCGCAGCGCGTTCGTCGCGGCTCTCTTTGCCATTCATCCGCTGCGCGCGGAGTCGGTAGCCTGGGTCTCCGAGTGCAAGGATGTCCTGAGCGGAGTGTTTTTCATGCTGACCCTTTGGGCTTATGCGCGATACGCGCGCCGACCCAAATCCTGGGGCCGCTATGCCATGGTCCTGCTCTGGTTCGCGCTCGGACTCTTGAGCAAGCCCATGCTCGTAACGGTCCCCTGTCTGCTTCTTCTTTTGGATTACTGGCCGCTTGGGCGATTGCGGCACTTCTCCCAGTTTCCGCGTTTGTTGTGGGAAAAAATACCGCTTTTTGTTCTCTCCCTGCTTTCCAGCCTCGCCACCGTCTTTGCCCTCAGGTCGGGAACCAATCCCATTTTCAGTTATCCCGCAAATATCCCCATTCAATATTTCACTTATCTGGCGAAGCTGATTTACCCCATCCATCTCGCCGCCCTGAATCCTATTCCCAAAGGCGGATCGCCCCCTGGCGAGGTCGCGGGCGCCCTGGCCCTTTTGGCCCTGTTGACCGCCGGCGCCTGGCTGCTGCGCCGCCGGCAGCCATTTTTGCTGACTGGATGGCTTTGGTATCTCGGGATGCTGCTCCCGGTATCCGGCATTATGGAAACCGGCGGCGTAGCCTATGCGGATCGCTACACTTATCTGCCGCAGATCGGGCTCGGCATCGCCGGCGCCTGGCTTGCCGCGCAGTGGGCCGGGCAGCGGCGGAGCCGGCGCGCCATTCTCGGATGCGCCGCCGCGGCCATTCTCTGCGCCCTGGCCTTTGCCGCATGGCGCCAAACCACTTACTGGCATGACAGCGTCACTCTCTGGACTCGCACCTTGGAATACACCCGGGATAACTTCCTCGCGCACAATGGCCTTGCCTCCGCCTTGGTTGACGAAAAGAAATTGGACGACGCGACCGTTCAATATCGCGAAGCCCTGCAAGCCAATCCCCTTAACGTCAAAGCATATATCGGCCTGGGCAATATCCTCTCCGCGCAAGGCCGCGCTGACGAAGCCTATGTCCAGTTTCACGACGCATTGCAAATCGATCCCAACGATCCGCGGACTCACTACGATCTCGCGTGTGTCCTCTTTCAACAAGGGTTCATGGAGAGTGGCATCGCCGAGTGCCGCGAAGCGTTGCGGCTCCAGCCGACCTATGCGGAAGCCCACAATAACCTTGCCAACGCTCTGGTCCAGGTGGGCCGGCCGGACAAGCCATCGACGCCTATCGCCAGGCCCTGCGGGACGATCCCGCATTCGAGCAGGTCCATGACAACCTGGCCAATGTTCTCTTTCAGCAGGGGCGCGCCCGGGAAGCCATCGCCGAATATCGCGCGGCTTTGCAGAGCGATCCCGCCGATGTCAATGCCGAGGATGGTCTTGCATGGATCCTGGCCACGGCGAAGGACGGGAATCTTCGCGATGGCCCGGCGGCCGTGAAACTGGCCGCGAGCGCAAATCAATCAACCAAGGGGAACGACCCAACCATTCTTCGCACCCTGGCGGCTGCCTATGCCGAAAGCGGCGACTTTCGCAATGCCGGGCAAGCCGCGCAAAAAGCGCTTCAATTGGCAACAGCCCAATCCAACTCCGCCATGGCCGACGAGCTGCGAAGGGAAATCGCAATTTATCAATCGGGGCAGGTGTTGCAGGTTGGCCCTTGAGGGGAGGGAGGATGCCTTGCATGGACAGTGCGCTTGAGCGCCCAGTTCAAGCCGTTTGCAGAGGTTTGCGCGATGTTGACAAAGGGTTGACAGATGGTTGACATGCTGCGATATTGAGCGCATGAACAATCTGCTCATTACCGCTCCCCGGAGCCAGTCCAGGGAGGCGACATGGAAGTTTGCGCCGTCAAAACTGACCGGTTGGCATATCGAAAGGCGCCCTTCAAATTCTCTGGACCAGACGGTGCGCATCCCGGATGTCGCACTTGTGGGAGTGGGCGCGGGGACTCGCGCCACGGAGTTGAAGGCCATCATCTCCGATCTGGCTGATATTCAGGCCAAAGCTCCCCTTGGTTGCTACGTGCTATTTTCATTTCCAGATGACCCGCGGGTGACGGAGGGCCCTGCTCATGCAAGCCGCCCTGTCTCACATGGAAGGCGCCACGTTGCCCACGGAAGGCGGCGGGGAGTTTCCGGATTGGCGGGTCAGATTGTGCGCGAACTTGCGACTTTCCCAAATCCTCAGTTGGTGGACGTTGTTTTCACCGGAACCCACTCTGTCCTGGAGACGAAATTGAATCACATCCGGGCGAAGCTGAAACTCAATCGAAAAGTGATCGAAACCTGCCAAAGTAACATCGCGCCAAGGCCGAGTCCGATCGACCGCGTCCAGAGTGTCGTAAAGGCCACCGAGGATTTGAGGATGACCAACGGCAGGCTGTCAGCGGAGCGGATTGCGCCTGCCTTCGGCATAAGCCTTAATCAGCTCGCGACCTGGCTTGGTAGAAGCCGGCAGGCGATCAGCAAGACGCCGGCTGCCGATTCGATCCAGGACGAGTTGTCATTCTTTGAACGAGTCGCCCGGTTGCGTTCCGTACTTTCACCCGGGGCATTTCGCAAGTGGCTGCGAATGCCAAACTCGCAAATTGATGACAAGACTCCGCTCGAGCTTCTGGCAGCCGGAGAACGCCAGGTCATGGCAGACCTGGTGGACGACATGCTGACTGGAGCGCCGGCTTGAAGCATGGTCTGTCATCATTGAAGTCCGCGCTGGCCGGGGCGCCTTCGTGCACGGTTAACGGGAGGCTCACAAGGCTTGTTCCGCATCTCGATCTCGGCGCGTCGCCCGACTGGCTGTTTACATCCGGCAAACCCAACCGCTACAATCCTGCCGGCATTGACTGTGTCTACTTCGGAGAATCGGAGCAGGTTGCGCCATTCACTCAATAGCGCGACGGCCAACGCGGGCATTGCACAGGAAGTCCGGCAGGTACTCACCGGCCACTCCACCGTAGAGGCGAACAAGGTCTATACCCATCACGAGCTTGAACCATTGCGGGCGGCAATCACCACAATTCCATCACTCAGCCGGAAGGCGGCGCGCCGATCCTCGTAGAGACCCTGTCGGAAAAATTCGGACCGTATCAAGGGTATAAGGTGTCGTTATAGGGGGTCCACAAAGGTATGAAGGCGTCAATATAGGGGTTTCCCGTCCGCTTCCGCAAAAAAACATCATTCATTGCAAGTCACTGATGCGCTGGTCGTTGCGAGATGCTGGTGCCTCTGATTCGTCGAGCCGTACCCAGATTCTTTGGAATTCATTGTTCTGTCTGCAAATGACAAAAAACAACAATGACAGAACCCTTGCCGTCGCGCCTGTCGCAGCAGCACAGGCAAGCGCGGCGGAAGTGGAGTGGGTCGATTCCCACGGCGCAAAAAGGATGTTCGGGTTGAAAAGATCATTGCTGTATGAACTGGCGGGACAACGACTTATCAAAAGTGTGAGCCTCAGACGAAACGGCAACATCAAGGGCAAACGCCTTTGGTGCGTCCAATCCATCCGCGACTATCTCAACTCGCAGTTAAATTAAAACAAACGCGGATTCCCTTTACGCTTTTGACCAATCCAGATAAGCTAAGATATGAAACCAAAACCAAACGAAAAGGAATCCATCGCACACCGCATAGTTGACCGTCTATTGGGGGAAATGGACTCCCCCTCGACACAACCACCCACACCCGCCCCACAATCTACATCCTCAGCGCAGGGTAATTTATTGGCCGATTTTGCTCATGTTGTCAGCCGTAATATAAACGGTCTGGTCTTGATTGTTGCCGTCAGTGATTGTGGCTTTGGCGTAGTACGCATGAGTCGCATTCTTCGCGTCGATGATTTCGCCGGTAGAATCGTCAGTCGTATAGTATGCGAGGATATGACAGCGCGTTCCAGGCTTGAGAGGAAAAGCAGCCTCTTTCTGCACCAAAGACATCATGTAATCAAGGCGGAACTGGTTTATGGCGGCGTTCTCCTGATTCAAAAGCGCCTTTTGTTGCGAATTAAATTGTCGTTCCGTTATAGCGCCACTTTGGAGAAGCATGCCTAGTTCTTCGAATTTAGACTCATTTAAATTCGTCTGACGCTGTATAAAATCGATTTCGGCGTCAACTTGCTCCTGAAAGACGGCAATATTAGTCGTCGCATAAACGGTGCTTCCTTGGCCAATTGTCAAATCTGCGGAATTACCTTGGAACATTGCTGCGATTGCGACAATGAGTAATATCAGGATTGTGGAGAGACAACCAAGACCGGCCAAGACATGACCGGGTTTAGGTGTATTGGATGTCGCGGCTTTAACTGACGATGGAGTCGCGCGGGGCATGGCCTCGTCTCGAATCCCAGAGGCAGGATCGATTGGTGCGACAGTAGCCTTCAATCCAACGCGTAGTGTGCTCAACCTACAAGAAACTGCCTGTTCTTCAACGCGGCGCTTGAATTCCGTAAACTCCATCATCCGGTCAGCTTTGAATGTCAAGGTTCGCCGCGACCAACATGCTCTAAAGAAGCCTCCGCTGAACGGCTTGTCTATTTCCTCAAAGTGCAAAAAGCATATTTTACCGCCGCCGCCTTGCCTCGCATGGATTCTGGCCAATTTGACAAGCGGAATATCCAGAGGCTCTCTCCATGCGGGGGAGGGACCGCCACGAGAGAGCTGGAGTCGTAAGGTAGTCGGAAAGAGTTCAGCCCTACGATAATTCCCGGCGATCTTGGCCAGGGGCGATTGAGTTCCTCCAGATTCCTCGCTGGCACTTGGTGGGTTTGCGGGAGCTATCGGCTGCGGCGGTGGAATGGGGGGAGGAAGAGGCGGCGGTCCCGGTGCCGCAGGTGCCGGAATGAAACCCGGCAGGCTGGAAATGGGCTTCCACGCTTCGCCGAATTGCGGGCACCAGCAGAGGTCTCCACCGCCCATGAACTCGGATTGAAGCAATGCGTCAATCTCCTGTATCGAAAATGGCCCTTTCTGCTGCCCCTCCTTTAGAATGTAGTAGCTTTGCTCCTCCATAAAATTGTGACTTCGGCTGTACTCTTGCGCCACCGCTTCCCAGCCTCACGAAATTCGTAATCGACGCAACCCGCCATATCCGGCGCGGTAATGAGGAAGGGGGTTATCTTCATTGTCGTTGCGAACGGCAACGGTATGTCTTACCATGCGATGCAGGAGGCCGGAAAGCACTATTTCTCTGGCCTGCATGGCTCGCGACATTCGACCCTCAGGCAACCTTGTGCGCGCTCAAATCCGGCGGCCCCGGGCGGCGCGAGGGCTGTCTTAGCCCGCGCTGGCTGCAAAATGCCAGCGGCTTCGGCTGGGACGCTGGACGGGACATCTTCGCCCGAATCGAGGCAAACATTCGTTTAGTGACTGATTCCGAATTGGTTTTCCTGTGCCGCGCCCTTGGCGTACCACTTGTGTCTCTATTCCCGCGAGAGATTGCCAAACATCTTGCTGGAAATAAGGAATGATTCGGCTTTCGTTGGCGTCCGCCGCGCTAAAAAGCGGCATCGGCGGACAGTGGCGGAAAGCATTGAAATAGGCGGCTTTGTTCTGACTTTCGTTCTGAAAATGGCCTTTTTCGACCACCGTATTTTCACAAGTTCAACTTTCAAAGGTAGTTGCGATGATTCCCGTCCTTAAATCCGGGTACCGTTTGATCGCTTCCTGCTCCGCGTCGTTTAAATTCGCGAACGTCGGCAGTTGGGCTTCGACCGGCGAGGGGCTGGAAATGGCTGGTCCGGAAATGGACTGAGAGGGCGTCGGTACCGGGCTTGGACTGGACGTGGAAGTATCCGATGTTCCCTGGTCACTGCGTTCTACGCGGCCGCACCCCAAAAGTGCGATGCAGAATCCCAATGCCAGAGCATTTCTCTTCACATCGGAATCATCACGACGGCGAAATTCCTTTGCAAGGGAATTGACGGCTGACGCCGGCACTGGCAGTGCGGCCCATGATCTCGTGGATGCCCGAAACACGACGCGGACCAGTTACCGGATTGTGGGCGGCGCGAAGCTGATTTTGTGACTGCTGGCCTGGCGGAAGTATGGGACGTGTCATAGTCCCGGCAAATCGCTTCGGAAGACGCTGACGAACAACATCGAAACAGGCGGCGCCGACCTGATTACTGTTCTGACTTTCGCCCTTTTGGAGGCCCGAACTTCACGGAAACGATGATAAATACGGGCGGCGAGGCGGGGGCGGGAATCGAACCCGCGAATAGAGGTTTTGCAGACCTCGGCCTTACCACTTGGCTACCCCGCCGTTTTTTCGCGTCGCGAAGGGGACGTAGATTGCACGGGGGAGCGCGGCGGCGCAAGGGGCAAAGTGGAGCGCGGCATTTCGGATTGCGGATTTCGGATTGCGGAATTACGGCGGGATTGGCAGAGGGGAGGGCGCTGGGCTTGGCGGCGGATTGCGGTGCGATCCGGGGTGGGGGGTTGGTCATTGATGGAGAGGGTATTGCGCGGTTTTTGCGGGCTTGACCGGGGAGGGGTTGGGCGGGAGAATGTGCAGGCAATGGCGGATTCGTTCCAAAGCCGCCGTCGGCCACGCGGCGTGCGCGCTTGGCGCCGTAAATAAATCGCGTTCTCCTGTTCCCCCCGGAATGGACCGGACGCGCGCCCCAAATCAACCCGGTTCAAAATCGATGAAAAACTGCTTCTCCCTGGCGGTTCTCGCCGCCCTTTTGTCGTTTCAAGTTCAGAATGTCCGTGGCGTGTGCCCATGTTCTCAGCACGCGGACGGCACGACCACGGACGACACGAACACCGCGGCCGCCGACCAATCGCCGCCGCCGCCGTTCAACTACCAGAATGATCTTACGGGCGATTGGTTCGGCCTCAGGAATACGCTTTTGAATGACGGCATTGATATCACCGCCTCCTACACCGCCGAGCCGGAGGGCAATCCGGTCGGGGGCGAGCGCAACGGGTTCACTTACCTGCATAACATCGGCGTCGGCGTCACCTTCGATCTCGAGAAAATCGCCCGGATCCCGAATACCACGTTCCTGGTCACCATCTCGCAGCGCTCCGGCAACAGCCTTACCAACGAGGCGGTCGGCAATGCGATCAGCGTCCAGCAGATATTCGGCGGGGGCCAGACGCTCAGGCTGGTGCAGATGCGGTTTGACACAACGATGTTCGATGGCCGTTTCGCCCTCTCTTATGGCCGGTTGACTACCACGAGCGATTTTCTTAATTCGCAGTACTATTGCCAATTTGTGAACAATGGTATTTGCGGCCAGCCGGTTTCGCCCTTTTTCAACATCCCAAACGGCCTCACGGCCTACCCGGCGGGTTACTGGGCGGCGCTGGGGCGGGTGCAAGTTACCAAGAATACTTACTTCAAGCTCGGCGTCTATGATGGCGACCCGAATTCCGGTTACTCGCTCCACGGGACCAATTTCGGATTCGGCGACAACGGGGTGCTGCTCATGGCCGAGGCGGGTTACACGTCGGACAGCGCGCTCTTCTGCATGCCGGGCCGCTATAGCATTGGCGGCTTCTATCACAGCGGGCATTTCCCGGATGTTGCGGAGGATGCCTCGATGAACAATCTATTTGTAACCGGGCTGCCGGGGCGCGAACATTGGGGCCAGGAGGGCGGCTATCTCATTTTCGAGCAAATGTTGCATCGCAATTTCAGCCGGCCCGATACGGGGACTCGAGTCATTCGTCACCTTCGTCGCGTCGCCGAACGAGGATGAAAGCGCGATGCCTTATTACCTGGATGGCGGGCTGGTCTACGAAGGCCTGATCCCGGACCGGCCCAATGACAAGACCGCGCTCGGCTTTTACTCGGCGTGGTTCAGTAGCAGCATGCTCGCCGCGGAGCGCGCCGCGGGCCTCTCGTCGCAGACGTGCGAGACGCTCATCGAGCTGAACCATCAGATCCAGTTCACGCCCTGGTTCTATCTCAGGCCGGATTTGCAATATGTCATCAAGCCGAATGGAGTCGAGAACGTGAGGGACGCGCTGGTGCTGGGTGTCGAGGTGGGCGTGGTGTTCTGAGAATGGACAATCGAAAAAACGCCGGCGCGGAGGCTTCGAAGCGGGTTGCGCCGGTACGTGAAACCGCGGAATGGCTTGAGGATCGGGAGCCGACGCATTTTCTCCGCCCTAAGCGTTTGTTGAATGATCCATTTGACGCCACTGGCGGCTTAGGGTAGGACATCGCGCCTCTGAACAGATAATCATGCCAAAAACACTGCCCATTACCGAGGAAATCCAACAGATCAAAGCCCGCTTGCGGGAGCTTCAACATCAACAACTCGATGAACTGCGCGCGCGGCGCAAGGAATTGGCGGACGAGCTCGCCTCGGTGGATAGACAGATTGGGAACATTACCGGCGCGCCGGCGCCACAGGCCGCCGCGGCGGACGGCGGGGGACCGCGCAAGCGGGCGCCGAAATTGCCCAAGCTGGTGAAGGACTCGGAAGAGTATAAGGAGATCGGCCGCAACGTGCAGACGATCCTTGCGCGCCAGCCCACCGGCCTCAACGGCAAGCAGATTTCCGATGCGCTCGGCTACTCGCAGATGAACGAGCGCAACCGCATCAAGGAGCTGTTGAACGATACCCGGTTCTTCAAGAAGACCGGCCAGGGCGTCTCGACCAAGTTCTTCCTGCGATAGCCGCCATTGCGGAAACGCGGGGGTGACGTGCCGCACCGGGAGGCAAACCGCCGCCCCAAACGGGCCGGTGCGCCCTGCCGCCCTGATAGAAGAACTGCTTGCGCAAATGCGCGGCGACCTTAGGTTTTCCGTCAGATGCGCGAATTCCCTTCATCGCTGGGGCTTGCAGGGTCCTTGTTGATCGCGCATCCCAATTTGGCGGACCCGAATTTCCGGCGCGGCGTGCTCATCATCTCGGCCAGCGATCCGCACGAGGGCTCGTTCGGCCTCGTGCTCAATCGCGCCACGGAAAAAACGGTCGGCGAGCTGCTGCCGGACCATGAGCTGGGCGCCGCTCGAGGAGCTGCCGGTGTTCTTCGGCGGGCCGGTCGGGCGGGACCAGTTGACCTTCGCGGCGTTCCAGTGGATCGACGATGCGTTGCGCGTCCGGACGCACCTGTTGCTGGATGAGGCGCGCGAACTGGCGGCGAGCGGCGAGGGGTGCGTGCGCGCCTTTCTCGGCTACGCGGGATGGTCCAAGGGGCAGCTCGAGGCGGAACTCGAGCAAAAGGCATGGCTGGTGCAGAAGCCGGACGAGGACATTCTCGACGTGGCGAAATGCCTCGAGCTTTGGCCGACCATCATGCGCGAGCAGGGACCGTGGTTCCGGCTGCTGGCGTCGGCGCCGGACGATCCGTCGCTGAATTGATGCGATGATTATCGGCGTCCCGCGCGAGATCAAGGAGCAGGAGAGCCGCGTCGGGCTGTTGCCATCCGGGGCCTATCAACTCATCAAGCACGGGCACCAGGTGCTCGTCGAGCACGGCGCGGGCGAGGGAGCCGGATACCGCGACGCGGATTACCGGGCCGCCGGCGCCGAAATGTTGGGCGATCACGTCGAGGTGTTTCAGCGCGCCGGGATGATCGTAAAGGTCAAGGAGCCGCTGCCCGCCGAGTACCCGCTGCTGCGGAGCGGCCAGATCCTTTTCACCTACCTCCACCTGGCGGCGAACCGGGACCTGACGCTGGCCCTGGTGGAATCCGGCGCGACCGCGCTCGGCTACGAGACCGTCGAGGTAAACCACCGGCTGCCGCTGCTCGAGCCGATGAGCGAGATCGCCGGGCGGATGTCCATCATCATGGGCGGATATTTTCTCACCAAACACTGCGGCGGCAACGGTGTGCTGCTGGGAGGCGTGCCGGGCGTGTTGCCGGGACGCGTGGTCGTGCTCGGCGGCGGAACCTCGGGCGTAAACGCGGCGCGCATGGGATATGGGCTGGGCGCGGACGTGACCATCCTCGAGGTCGATGTCGAGCGGATGCGCTTTTCTGGACATCACCATGCACAGCGCGCACACGCTCTACTCGAGCGAGGCGCACCTGGTCGAGTTGCTGCCGACGGTCGATCTGCTGATCGGCGCGGTCCTGCTGCCGGGCGCGCGCGCGCCGCGCCTGGTGAATCGCCAGATGCTGCGCGCGATGCGGCCCGGGCAGCGTCTTTGTCGATATCGCCATCGACCAGGGCGGCTGCGCCGAAACCTCGCGGCCCACGACGCACGAGGCGCCCATTTACGTGGAAGAGGGAGTCACCCATTATTGCGTCGCCAACATGCCGGCGGCTTACGGACGCACGGCCACGCAGGCGTTGACCAATGTGACTTATCCATACATTGAGTTACTGGCGGATCACGGCCTCGAGGGCGCCTGCCAGCGGATGCCGGGATTGCGCGCGGGCATCAATGTGATCGAGGGGCGCGTGGTGCAGCCGGCCGTCGCCGCGGCGCATGGGCTGGCGAACGCAGCCTGAACGTGTAGCCAAATCATCCGATGGGCCGAACGAAAGAGGACCTGAAACCGGCGGCGCGGGTCAAATGCCCGCATTGCGGCACCGCGTGGGAATTGGACTTCGACGAAACCTGGAAGCCGGAATATTGCTGCGAAGAGTGCGGAAATGCGTTCGAGATAGAGAAGGCGAAGGTGACGGAGGATGGGAAAAAGCGGCGGAAAAACGCGGAAAGCGGCTTTTGGAAATGGGTTTTCGGCAGCGTCGTTGGGATGCACGCGGCGATGCTCTGCTTCGAACTCGTGACCGCAATATCCGGCAGCGATGAAGGGTGGATCGGGCTCAGATTGATCTTCGGTTGGTTTCTCTTCGTGACATACGTGTTCCTGCTCTTTGGGAGCCCCTTTTTCTTTCGCCGCGCGGGCTGGGTCGCGATCATTGGATGGTCGCTTGCGATGCTGGAACTGGCGCTGGTGGTGATTGGCAGCATGGTGTTTATTGTGGCGCTTCCGGCTTGGTTTGGCTGAACGGGGAGAAGAGCTATAAGGATATGCGTAAGAATACGTAGCCGGCTATTACGTAATATTGCGTATCCTTATTGAACTGGAGGTAATTTTTCGGCTGGACGAACTTATCGGAACCTGATGCAATGCGTTGCAACCGTGCCGTTGGCACGGGGTTGCAAACCCATAGCTGAATAACCCAACCTTGGATTAACACCATGCTATCACACGGACAAAAATGCCACGTCTGCGGCGGCAACATGAGCACTCCAAAACCCGTCACCGATGGCCCAAAAAAGGGCCAAATGCGCGTATTTTGCACAAAATGCGGGCATATAAAGCACGTCGCGGGTGACGCGGCGCCGGTTGCCCAATCGCCAATGTCTGCGGCATCGAACCGCTGATTTCCCCGGAAATTGCGGGCGTGGCTGGCGGGGCGGTAATGCCGCCCCAGGCTGGGTGTCGCCTCGTCGGATTCTGCGCTTTGAGGCTGGGTCGCGGCGATCATTAGCTCCTGGGAATCAAGGCCCTCCCCGGACTGGACGCGGGGTGATTTTCGGTCATACTTCCGGTGCGAAATGTCTTCTCTGAGGCGCCTGGAGTTATTTTTGTTTTCTGTGGCCCTGCTCGGCTTTGGGTGGTTCAACCAGGGCGGAGGCTGGAACCAGAACGCACGGTTTGCGGAGGTGCGCGCGATTGTCGACGGGGGCGAGCTGCCGATTGACAATTATTTTTGCTACCAACTGGGCCCGAATGGACCCCCTTCGACAGGCCCGGAGCTGCGGCGCTACCCCGTGGTCAACGGCGACGTTACCATCGGCCCGACGACCTACCGGATGAGCTGGGTGGGGGACAACGGCGATTTGTTTCCGGTCAGCGGAGTCGAAGCGCCTGCGTCGATGGAAGAGGATTCGATCTCCGATTTGTGCTGCTCGGGCGATGTCTCGTACGCGGCGGGCCATTTTCACCCGAACAAACCGCCGGGGCTCAGCTTTGTGGCGGTGCCGGCGTATTTCGTGATCTCGCACATCGAGAGGCTGATGCACCAGGACCTGGACAGTTGGTGGCTGCTGAATATCAACGCGTGGCTGACCTCGGTGTTCAGCGTCGGGCTCATTTCGGCATTCGGCGTGGTGCTGGCGTTTCGCATTGCGCTCATGCTTTCGGGCGGGCGCGTCTGGCCGGCGTTCTGGACCGCGATCGCGTTCGCGTTCGGCACGCTTTATTTTCCGTTTGCGACGCTGCTCTTCGATCACAACGTCACGGCGGTCTTTCTGCTGGCGGCGTTTTATTGCCTGTTTCGGCGAAAGAGCGCGGGCATGGTCTTTCTCGCCGGGTTGATGGCGGGAATGGCGGCGATCACCAACTATGTCGCGGCGGTGCCGGTGGGAATGCTGGGGGTTTACCTGCTGGCCACGCGCCGGCGCGACGAAGGCTGGACGGGCCGCGCGAAGGCATCGCTCTGGTTTGCGCTGGGGCTGCTGGGGCCGTTTCTGGCCATTTGCGCGTACAACCGGGCCTGTTACGGCTCGGCTTTTGCGCTGAGCAACTCATTTCAGAATCCGACGTTCACGGAGAAGGACCCCGTGTTCCTGGGCATGTTCGACATGCCAAACCCGGCCGTGGCGCTGATCCTGTTGATCTCGCCGTTCCGCGGCATATTTTACGGCGCGCCGATATTGCTGATGGGCGCGTGGGGGCTGTGGCGGATGCGGCGCGGGTATGGCGCGGAGGCGGCGCTGTTCATCGGGATCGGGCTCGCGTTTTTCCTGGTCAATTGCTCCTTCTTTGGCTGGCACGCCGGTTACGCGTGCGGGCCGCGATACCTGATTCCCGCGACGGCATTCCTGGCGCTGCCGTGCGTGTACGGATTCATGAGACTGCCGCGCATCTCCGGCGCGCTGCTGGCGGTGTCGATCGGCATCAACTTCCTGTTCACGGTGACGGACGCGGAATCGCCGGCGGGCGTGGGAACCCTGGCGATGATCGGCGAACGCGAGATGTACTGGTACAGCCCGCTGACGGAATATGCGGCGCCGCTGTTTTTTGAAGGGCGGGCGTGGCCGTTGTTGAACATGCTGATCGGCGAACGGCTGGACCAGGAGAAGACGGTGCTCGAGCAAAGCGGGATCACCGGCGACGCGCAGAAGCCGGTGCTGACGAAGCTGGATTGGGATTTGCGCCAATCGATCAAAAAAGGCAGCGACGACCCGATCGAGCTGGGCAGTTATTCCGGGCCGGTCTCGGTGAATCCGACCGGGGTTTGTGAAGGGGGGTACTACAGTTTGTTTGACGCGGGCTCGCCGCAGGCGCGATGGAATTCCTTCAACGTGGGCGAATTCTGGTTCCCGGAGAGCCGGTGGAGCGTTGTGCCTTTGCTGGTCCTGGTGGGATTGCTGGGCGCCGGGGTGGGGTGGGAAGCGGCGCGCGCCGGGGCGCTCCATGGGGGCCTGGCCGGTTTTGGCGAGGCGATGCCGGTCGAGGAAATCGCGGCGGATTGAGCCTGCCGGGATTTTGCGGCGGGATAGGAGGGGGCGTCTTCGCGCACCAATGAGGCTTCGGCGGCGCGCCAGCTTTTCGAGCCCTCGAGGCTTTGGCGCAGAAGCCGTTCGGTCAGGGCGGTCATCGGCATGTGCCGTGAGCGGGCTTCGTGATAAAGGACGGAGACCAGGAAACGGCTGATTTTCGGATAATAATAAGGGTGCTTGCGGGGCATGGACTCCCGTTTTGCGCGAGACCATGGGACATTCGCTGACCGACCCCTGGGACATTTTTGGGCAGGGTCTACGAATTCACCGCCGAGGCCTGTTCCTCGCCCTCGATCAGGTTCAGGAAGATTTGTTCGAGCTGGCGGACGCCCGAGGCCTGGCGGCGCAATTCCTCAAGCGTGCCGAGCGCGAGCAGCCTGCCCTGGCCGATGATGCCGATGCGGTCGGCCAGTTCCTCGGCGACGCCCAATTGGTGGGTGGAGAGGAAAATGGTGGCGCCGGCGCGGCTGCGCGCCTTCAGCTCATCCTTGACGATGCGGGTATGGGTCGGATCGAGGCCGACCATGGGTTCATCGATGATGAGGACCTTCGGATCGTGGAGCAGGGCGCTGGCGATGACCAGCCGCTGGCGGGTGCCGTGGCTGAGGTTCTCGGTGAGTTCGTGGCGGAAGGGGTCGAGGCCGAAACGTTCGAAGAGCGCGGCGGTGCGGCGGGGAATCTCCGCCGGAGGGACCTCGAACATCTCGCCGATGAAGCGCATGAACTCCACGCTGGTCAGTTTCTCGTACAGAAACGGAAAGTCCGGTATGTAAGCGAGGAGGCGCTTGGCGGCCTGCGGTTCGCGCTGGAGGTCGTAGCCGCCGATCGAGCAGGCGCCGCTGGTCGGGCGCAGCAGGCCAACGAGCAGCTTGATGGTGGTTGTTTTGCCGGCGGCGTTTGGGCCGAGGAATGCGAAGATTTCCCCTGGAGCGATATCGAGCGTCAGATCATCGACGGCTTTCAGGTCGCCGAAGCATTTGGTGAGGTTGCGGGTCTGGATCACTCAGTGGTTCCTTAATATTCCTCGGCGGCAAAGGTGTAACCGAAATTCGTTTTGGCGAGGATGACCTGTCCAAGTTGCGTCACGTAATAATCGACCGTCGCGGTGGCGCCGTCGTGGACCGAGACCTCGTAGACCTGCAATTGCTCGCCGCGGAGGGTGATCTTTGTCTCGCGCGCGGTGACGGTGGGCGGGGTGATGTTCGAGGTCGAGATCGGGAGCGAATTGGGGTCGAGTCCGACGCTCTGGGAGAGCATCGGGCCGAAAGAGGAGGAATCCATCGGCAGCGTCTCGGAGAGCATGACGTGATTATCCTGGAGGAGCTGGCAGGCGAGGGTCTTCGCGGCGGTGTCGCCTTTTACGTTCAAGTGGTAATGCGGCTGCTGCGTGTAAAGATCGACGCGAAAGCCGGTGAGATGCAGCGCGGCGTCGAAATTCAGGGCGCCGTTGAAATTGATGCGCTGGCGGCTCGCGGGCATTTGCAACGTGAGCGTGCTCGAAAAATTGAGGAGGCGCCCATTCGAGCCGGTGATGGATGGGAGAAGGCTGATGGTGCCGATGGGCTTTTCATCGTCATTTACGGTGAGCAGGGATTGCTGCTTGTGCTTGAACATGATGCCCATCACGTAGGAGGGGGGTACGTCGAGGAGATCGGTCTCCTCGGGATGCGTCTCGAGGCGGATCAGCAGCACCATCATCACAATCCAAAAGGCGACGATTGCCATCGCGGCGAGGCGGTAAAGCATGGGGCGCGGCTAACCTTTTTCGATAAGAGCGTAGGCGTTGTGATTATGGATCGACTCGAAGTTCTCCGCTTCGACGCGATACCATGTGATGTTTTTCTCGCGGTTCGAGCGCGCGGCGATGTTGCGCACGAGATCCTCGGCGAAGACGGGATTCCGGTAGGCGCGCTCGGTGACAGCCTTTTCATCGGGGCGTTTGAGGAGGCTGTAGAGTTCCGAGCTGGCGCAGCTTTCGACCAGGCGGATGAGGTCCTCGATCCAGATGGGGCGTTTGAAGCGGACGGCGTAGGTGACCTGGCTGCGCTGATTGTGGGCGCCTTCGGAAGAGATGGCCTTCGAGCAGGGACAAAGCGTGGTGACCGGCACGATGACCGTGAGCACGAAATCGAGTTCGCCCTTTTGCAGGCCGGCGCTGAAGCGAACGGTGTAATCCATGAGGCCCACGGCGCCGGTGACGGGCGCCTTTTTCTCGAGGAAGAAGGGGAATTCAAAATCGACGTGAGCCTGCTGGGCATCGAGGCGATCGAGGAGGCCGCGGGCCAGTTTTTGGATTTTGTCGATGTGAAAGACCGGGCCGTATTCGTTGAGCACCTCGATGAATCGGCTCATGTGGGTGCCCTTGTAATGATGGGGAAGGTCGACGGTGAGCGAAACGGTGGCGATGGTGTTCTGGGTGTGGTGCGCCTTGTCCAGGACGGTGATGGGATAGCGCAGCCCTTTGACGCCGACGCGGTCGATGGCGATTTTCCGATGATCGATTTCGCTTTGGGTGTCCTTTAGCTCGACGAGGTGCTGCATCCAAACCACGATACGTGTCCGGAGCGGGGATTCAATTTAGGAATTGGAGTCGGGGCGAAAAGGGGGCGGGCGGCTTTCCCTGGCGCGTCGCGGAGAAACGGTTCCAGAGCGAAGTGCTTGCATGGCCGGGCCGGGATGCCGCAAATGTTCCCATGAACAAGGAATTCCGCGTCGGTGTGGTCGGCCTGAGCATGGGGCGGCTGCACATCGAGCACTACCTCAAGCATCCGGCGGCCAGAATTCAGGCCATCTGCGACCGGGACGAGGGGCTGGCGCGGCGGCTGGGCGAGGAATTCGGGGTGCCGCAGGTGTTTACGGATTTCGACGAATTCCTGGCGAAAGCGGACATCCAGGCGGTGACGCTGGCGATCCCGAATTACCTGCACAAGCCGATGACGCTCGAGTGCCTGGACCGGGGAGTGCACGTGATGTGCGAGAAGCCGATGGCGATGGATACGGCCGAGGCGCTGGAGATGCGCGAGCGGGTGCGCAAGACCGGGCTGAAGTTCATGATCCATTACAACCAGCGATTCAGGCCCGAGCACCAGTATTTCAAGAAGCTGATCGCTGCCGGGGAGCTGGGCGACGTCTATTATGGAAGCGCCGGCTGGAGGCGGATGCGGGGCATGCCGCGATTTGGCGGATGGTTCAGCCAGAAGAAGATGAGCGGCGGCGGGCCGTTGATCGACCTGGGGGTGCACATGCTGGACCTGACGCGCTGGCTGATCGGCTGTCCGAAGGCGGTCACGGTGTCGGCGAGCACGTTTTCGCACATAGCGCAGTCAATTGCGCGCGCGCAGGAGAAGGAGTTTGACGTCGAGGACCTGGCGAGCGCGCTGATCCGCTTCGATAATGGGGCGAGCATCATTCTCGAGGTGAGCTGGGCGCTCAATTTCGAGGAGCGGGAGAAGGTGTATCTCGAATTGAGCGGAACCAGGGGCGGGTTGTCGAATGTAACATTCGATTACAGGGACACGACGACCTGCATCTTCCGCGAAGAGAACGGGGCAATGGTCAAAAGCGTGCCGCTGTCGTACCCGCCGACATTTGAGAATGCCCAGGAACATTTCATCAATTGCATCCTCGAGGATCGCCAGCCCAACCCGGGCGCGGACGACGGCGTCGAGACGATGCGCATTCTCGATGCCATCTATGAAAGCGCGCGGATCGGCCGCGAGGTCGAGTTGCGAAGCGTGGACCTCTCCGCGCCGCTGCCGGAAGGTCCGGCTGTGGCGCCCTGATGGATCAATGACTTATCAGTAACCTGTAACTCAATGCGCGAATATCATGACCTGCTGCGCCTGGTGCTGGACCGGGGCGTTTACAAGGATGACCGGACGGGGACGGGGACATGGTCGGTTTTCGGGGCGCAGGCGCGATTCAGCCTGCGGGAGAGCTTTCCGCTGCTGACGACGAAGAAGCTGCACCTGAAATCGATCATCTACGAGCTGCTTTGGTTCCTGCGCGGCGAAACGAATGTGCGGTGGCTGCAGGAGCACGGAGTGACGATCTGGGACGAATGGGCGGATGCGGAGGGCAATCTCGGTCCCGTCTATGGGTCGCAATGGTGCGAATGGAAGACGACCGACGGCCGGAGCATCAATCAAATCGACCAGGTGATCGCGCAGATTCGGAAGAATCCCAACAGCCGGCGGCTGATCGTCAGCGCGTGGAACGTGGGGGATATCGACAAAATGAAGCTGCCTCCCTGCCACGCGTTGTTTCAATTTTATGTAAGTCAAGGAGAGCTAAGTTGCCAGCTTTACCAGCGGAGCGCCGACTTGTTCCTCGGGGTGCCGTTCAACATTGCCAGTTATGCGTTGCTTACCCTGATGGTGGCGCAGGTATGCGGCTTGCACCCGGGGGAATTTATCCACACGTTCGGCGACCTGCACCTATACAAGAACCACGTCGAGCAGGCGCGCGAGCAATTGAGCCGTGCGCCGCGGCCGTTGCCGCGGATGAAGCTGAACCCGGAGATTCGCGATATCCACGCGTTCCGGTACGAGGACTTCGAGTTGGTGGGATACGATCCGCACCCGGCAATCCGGGCGCCAATAGCCGTCTAGCCATGGCCCTGCGCGCGATAGCAGCCATGTCCCTGAACCGGGTAATCGGCAAGGAGGGCAAAATCCCGTGGCACATTCCCGAGGATTTCAAATGGTTCAAGAAGACCACGTCGGGCCAGGCGGTGTTGATGGGACGCAAGACGTATGAATCGCTGGGGCGCCCGCTGCCGAACAGGCGCAACCTGGTTGTGACGCGGTCGGGGGAATTGGGCGACGGGGTGGAAATCATCAGGAACCTGGAGGCATTCGATCCCGGCGATTATCCATGCGACGTGTGGGTCATCGGCGGCGCGGAGATTTACCGCCAGATGCTCGGCAAATGCGCTGATCTCTATCTTTCCATCATCCCCCGCACGGTGGAGGGGGACGCGTTTTTTCCGGAGTTCGAAAACGAGTTCAAGCTGGTTGATACGGTTTTGAAACAGCCGGAGTTCGAAGTGAGGCATTATATTAGAGGCTGAGGGGCGGGTCTCGTTTCTTGATTGACCTCGCGGGGCGCTTCCGGCATTAAGGGGGGGCGAACTTTGGCCATGAGATGGAGAATCCTGCTTCTGGATATTGCGATGCTCATCGTTCTGAGCAGCGCCCACGCGCAAACGGACAATCTCTATCACAGCTTTGGAGCGGCCGGGGCATCGGACGGCCTGTTTCCGCGCGGCGGGGCGGCCACGGATGGAACATCCTTGTACGGAACCACCAGCGCCGGCGGCAACGGCGATGGCACGCTCTACGAGATCAATTGCAATGGCACGGGCTACCAGGTGATCTACAGCTTCGGCAGCATTGCAGGCGACGGCAACGATCCGGAATCAACGCCATGCCTGAGCAGCGGCACCATCTACGGAACGGCGAGCGAGGGCGGGACCAATGGAGGCGGCATCCTGTACTCGATCGGCACGAATGGAAGCAACTATCAGATACTGTATAACTTCGAGGCGACCGGCAGCGATGGATTTTTGCCCGACGGAGATCTGCTGCTGAGCGGAACGGAGTTGTACGGGACCACGAGTGCGGGCGGCAGCCATGGGGACGGCACGCTTTACTCGATTGGGGTGGACGGGGGCAACTACCAGGTATTGTATAACTTCGGTGCGACGGGTACGGACGCGAAGCAGCCCGAGGGCGATCTGGTGCTGCAGGGCTCGGCGATCTATGGCGCGACTGCGTACGGGGGCAATAATGGCGACGGCGCAATATACACAATCGGTACCGGCGCAACCGGTTACCATCTGCTTTATAGCTTTGGCGCGACGGGCACGGATGGAGTGCAACCACTGGCCGGGCTGAATTTGCAGGGCTCGACGCTTTACGGAACGACCGTGCTGGGCGGCACCAACAACCTGGGAACGGTATTCAGCATCAACACCGCCGGATCGGGATACACGGTGCGATATCGTTTTGGCGCGGGCGGGGCCGGCGATGCGAGCAACCCAGCAAGTTCGCTGGTTGCGGTTGGTTCTTTTCTTTACGGCACGGCGCAGTCGGGCGGGACGAACGCGGCAGGTGCGATTTACGAGGTGGCGCTGGCGGGGACCGGTTACGGCGTGTTGTATAGCTTTGCGGGCGGCGAAGACGATGGCGCGGTGCCGCTGGGCTCCCTGGCGTTGACGGGCTCGACTATTTACGGGATCACCACGATCGGCGGGAGCGGCCCGGATCTTGACGGCGACGGCACCGTGTTCAGTTACCTGGATGCCACGGGCGAGAAGCCGGCTGTGACGACGCTGCCTCCGACCGAGTTGAGCGCCACTTCGGCGCTGCTCGCCGGCTCGGCGAAGCCGAATGGCTTCTACACGACCGCCTGGTTTGAATACGGTCTGACGGGCACTTACGGATTTGAGACGCCGGCCGCGGTGATTACGGGTAGCTCAGCGACCATGGCGATTTCCGGGACTGCCCGCGGGCTGAAGTTGCACACGCTCTATCATTACCGGGCTTTGGCGCAGAATTCGAACGGGTTCTCGAGCGGCAGCGACGCCACGTTTTACGCCGATATACCGCCCATCGCCGTGAACGAACTGTTTCTGCCGACATCAGGGAAATCGGTGCGTTTGAACGTGCTGAAGGATGATTTGAATCCCGGTCACGACAGCCTGACTGTGACCTCATTCACCCAGGGCAGTTCCGGCACCGTGTCGATCGTGGGTAATGAAATTGCCTATACGCCCGATCCTTCGTTTACGGGACTCGACTCCTTTACTTACACGATCAGTGACAAGTACGGAGTCTCGAGTACCGGGTCCGTGTTTCTTTGCAATCCGGTTTTCGACGGGCTGGTCACCTCAGGCACGGTCCCCGCGGGTTATCTGAGGGTCGCGTTGAATCCCAGCGCCGCTTTTTCTGCGGCACTCTATCTCGATGGCCTTCCGTATCGCTTCAAAGGGGCGTTCGATTCATCGGGGGCTTACTCCGGGCAGATAGCACTTACCAAATTCATCGCGTTGGACATCCTATTGAATCTCGATGAGAAGACCGGGCAGATTTCCGGTTCCTTGACGCAGGGCGCCAATAACTATACCGCGAACCTTGAAGACAGCGTCAGCGTGTCCGGTTCGCTTGCGAATAAATACACCGTGCTGATGCCGGCGGTCAGCACGGGGACGCTGCCGCAAGGCGATGGCTATGGGGTGATGAACGTGACTCCCACAGGCGGCGTCACCGTAGCTGGAGAAATGGGTGACGGTACACCGTATACGGCCAGCGGGGCGCTGCATGCGGATGGGACCTGGTCGTTCTTTGCGCCGCTGGCTTATACGCGCATCGAACCCGGTTATGCCGCGGGAGAGATAACGTTTGCCAACGAGGCGTCCACCGATTGCTCGGGTTCGCTTTACTGGAATAAGCCGGACGACCAAATCGGCAACTATTATCCCGGTGGATTCAGCCTTTCGGTGGACTTCAATGCCGCCGTCTATGCGCCGCCCGGCTCGGGTGAGCAGGTGCTTACATTTACGGACAAGACAACCGGCACCGCCAGTTGCGACTTTGCAGGCGGCAATCTTTCATCAGCCATAGACCATACCATTTCGGTGTCGTCCAAAAACATTGTGAAGGTGATGGATCCATCAAAGGACAAGCTCAAGCTGAAGATCACGACTGGCAGCGGATTGATCAGCGGCTCGATCGAGCTTCCGCCGCAACCAAGCAAGCCTTCCAAAATTCAGGGTGTCATTTATCAGAAGGAAAACCTGGGCGCGGGCGGGGTCTTTCTCGGCTCGAGCCAAAGTGGTTCCGTCAGCATAACCCCGCATTGATTGCCATGAAGAACCATCGGACCAGAAGCCGTTTCTTGTTTCCGCGAAACCTTGTAAACGGGATACTGATTTTCGCGGCGCTGTTGTGCGCTTCGCGCGCGTTTGCCCTTTATCCATGCGGTAGTGTGAACTCGTCGCAATGGGATTCGGGATGCCTGCCGGGGCTCGCGGGACCCGGATCGGCACGTCCCGGGAAGCAGGTCACAGTAAGTTTCATGTCGCCGAATGGAGGTCTTTGCGGAACTGATGTAACGGTATTCTGTTCATACGCGGATTCGAAGGTATTGGTGGATGGCAGCATGACCACGGCGACGGGGGACTTCCCGCCGCTTTACGATTATTTTACCCCGGCGCCATTTCCCGCGGCAGGTGCAAGCGTGGGCGTTTCCGGAGGAGGCGAGGAACACAGCGTTACCTTCACGATCGACGCAAGCGCGCCGAATGCGTGCATCCGTGTCGATCCATCCGGGAATGCGTATGGCCCGTTTGTCGCGGTGGGCACAGGATTGTGGTCCTCAGTCGCCGCGTTTACGATTTCGCGCAACCCGGGGAAGATAACCGCGTCCATCGAGGGCGATCCGGGCCCGGTGAAGGTTTCCGGTACGATCAATTACGAGATCACCGCGACGTGCAACCAAACGCCGAATCCCGGCACGTTTACCGTAGCCGCGCAGGCGCCGCCGGGTACCACCATCATATCAGTATCGGGGAGCGGCCAGAGTGGGGGAACGGTTGCCTACTGGCAGATTCCTTCGGGCAATACGGCAATGGAGACATTCAGCGTGCAGGTGCTTGATTCGGCGAAGCCGCCCTATCTCACGGCGAGCGCCTCCGCATCGGCGACCTTTGGGGACCAGGCGGCGACGGATAGCTCCAGCTTCAAGACGAAGTTTGTAAAGGGCACGGAGGTAAAGGGAGTCATCCGCGATGTAATCCTTAACTTCCCGGCTGAAACCAATGTCAACGACCGTATGCCGCTCGGTGGGGCGCACGTGGCGCTCCAGGATTCGGGCGGGAATACGGTGGCGCAGATGGATACCAGCTATGACGGCGCCTACGATCTCGATTCGGGCGCTCCCGGTGACTACACGCTAATGGCGACGAAAGCCGCTGATTCCTATCATACAGGGGACGCTCAAGTAACCAAGGGAGGAGCGACCGTCACGCAGCAGTACGATGTGAACATCTCCGGCACAAGCGACGAGCCGGTCACACAAGATGTTTATCTGCCATGTTCGCTTGTAAGTTTAACCGCGCAGGATCTATACAATCTCAATCATCTAACATACGAGTACGCTGGATTTATCCCAGCCACATCGAATTTCGATACAACGAAGGTCGAAGCAGCCGTTGACGCCCTTCTGGCCGATACCAGCCAGCAGTTTACGGGTGTGTACACCGGAAGTGGAAAGCGCGATGGATTCAATGCGCTCATCCGCATGGACACCTTTATGGGACTTCTCGAGACGCGCTGGAAGGAAAATGCCCAGTTGGGTGACGATTTCGGGAAGATCGTTTCACTCGCGATAATGGTTGACCTCATCAAGCGGCTTTATGGCAAGGACGGATATCTTTCAACGGGCCAGAACTTTGCCAAGACCACCGATAACGGCCTGTTTCTTGAAGCCGCGAAGATATCCGTGCTTACCCTCGGTGTCGGCAATCGGCTGCCCGCTTTTCTCAACCAATTCCCGATCAGTTCGCAATGGAAATCATTCATTATCGAGTTCGTCGCAAAAGCTGTCCGGTTCGGTGGTGACGCATTGATTAACAATGTGGTTGGAGCCAACACGGGCAAGGGACAGGAGGATCTTGTCTTCGAAATTGGGTTTCAGGCGATGCGGGCAGCCCTTTTCAGTAACTACAACATCGAGTTTATGCAGGGAGCAAACCCCCAGGACCCTACCTCTCCCAGCGCCCAGCTTGACCTAAACACCGCGGCGGGGCTGTTTTCCAACAAGGTGTATTCCGACGATACCGACCAGACACTTGCTTTCCTCGCGAACTACGACTCCCTGATTACCAACCGGGACAAAGAGATTCATAGCATTACGTCGGACGCATTGACCTACAAGTCTTACGTCAGGGCAGTCCAGGGTGTTAACGCGAAACTCGGGAAGACGGCCTTGGCCGGCAAAGTCGGTTCGTGGTTGACTTCAACCTTCTCAGAGGTCGCTCCGGAAATCGGCGCGAAGGTGCTTCCTGCCTTGGAGGCGGGTATGAATGCCGCCGTTATTACCGCCTACACCGTCGGAATCGGTGTGAACGTGCTTAACCTTGTATTCATATCGGACGATGTGCAGCTCGAGCAGAGCATGGCCTTTAGCGGTCCCATCCCGGATGCGAAGCCTTACCAAATCCCCAACCCCGCCAACTTGCTCGATTATTTTAGCGCGAGCCCGCAGTTGGTCCGGGGCGATGAGATGGCTGCCGCCGGCGTCATGAGCGCGCTGAGTGGTACCCCTCTTCCGGCGCCGGTATCCGATTATCTTTCGGTAATCCAACAGGTCCAGACGGCGGTCAAAGCGAATGACGCCACTGGTTACGCCAATCTCGTTCCATCGCTTGCCAGCGCCAACCAGGGGCTCATGGCTTATCTGGCTCCGCTCTCCGCGGGCGCCGACATTCTGTTGCAATCCGGCACCTCGGTCCCGGCCGCGGCGGAGACTGCGAGCCAGGCCTTTAGCGCGGACCAATATCAGCTTTGGGGCCAGATCAGCCTTCTTTATGGCTCGCTGCTGATTTGGGAAACCGATGGCGACAGCGCGGGCCAGAGACTTGTCCTCGAGGTCGATCACGCCGGTCATCTCTTCCCTCAACGAGATAGGTCCGGTCTCCGTTTCCATGCAAGCGGCGCTCAGCGGCCTGACGCTGCCCGGCCAGATCGAAATTTCGGGCGGCGGAGTTGGCACATCGGCGATAGCCCCCAACACTCAATTCTCAGTAATTTATACATTTACCAATGTGGGCGGCACGACCTCGCCGGAGGGTGTCGCCGAAATTTTTTCGCAGCCGGGCATTACTGTCGTCAGCGCGCCAGAACAGGATATTCCGCCGCTGGCGGCAGGCGAATCGGTCCAACTCGGGTGGGTGCTACAAAGCGGGAGCTTTTCAGATTACGCCTATGGCAGTTACCAGGTCGAGGCGTCGACTCCCGGAGGATATTCCGACACGTACCAAGATTTCTTCCTGGTCTCGCCCCCATAACCTCGAGTCTTAATGGAATTACTGTTTGTTTCCGACAAGGCTCGCCGCGCCGGTCCTCTTGGATTCCGGATTTCCTGCTGGCTGGCGCTTTGCTGGCTGCTCTTCCCGATTGCCGCACGAGCTGATCTTGCGTGGGATCGTCCCCGGCTCGAATTTCACGCCGCGCTGGGTGATACAAAGCTCGAGACGGAATTCACATTCACCAACTCCGGTGACAAGCCGGTCACGATTGCCTCGCTGCAACCAAGTTGCGATTGCGTGACCACATCCATTGCGAAGAACGTCTGGCAGCCGGGTGAAAAGGGGAGTATTAAGGTATCCGTCAAATTTGAGGGTATGACGGGGCTTCTCAACCGTTCGATCCTTGTCCATATCGACGGCCGCAACGAGCCGGTGGTTCTGAAGCTGTCGATCACGATTCCGCAGGAAGTTACGATTTTGCCTCAAGTGCTCATCTGGGACGTGGGTGAAAAGCCGGCGGCCAAGACGGCCAGGATTAAGGTCGACCCGGCCTCGAATATCCGGTTTGTTGGAGTAACGTCGACCAATGGTCATATATCGGCAAAACTTCGAGCGGACCCGGCTGACCCGTCGGGCAGGACTTACAATCTGGTAATTACGCCCGACCAGACTTCGTCGGCGTACTCGGGTACATTGAAACTCGAAACGTCCCCTGCATCAGACAAAGCGTTCGTCGCCTATGCCTGGGTGGCGCCTATTTCGCGGAATCCCGACCGTTAAGGGTCGGTTCGGGCGGGGGTTTGCGCCGGATCATGGTCCGAATGCCGGATGTAATTGCCTCGACGCCAGGTAAATCGAAAAGCACTGGGCGAATACGGTGAAGATAAGCTGGATGCGGACATAGCGTATCACTTCGAGCGAATGCACGATGGCAATGGTGAGGCAGTTGCCAAAGTTATAGGAGTAGACAAGCCACAGGGCGGCGACGGCCCATGGCAGATGTTTGCGAAACGGACGGCAGATCAGCAATAGCGGGCTGAGAAGCGCGACCACCAGAAGGTCGAGATAGTGGGCCGAGAGGAGGCGCGTCCATTCCGTGAAGCGCCTGGGTTGTTCAATTACGGCTCCTCCGGCGGCGAGATTGGCGCACTGTTGGAAATAACCGGCGATGGGCGGATACCTTGTGCTGATCGGGATTTTGCGGGTGATCAAATCGGGAATGCGACTGTAATCCTGCGCCAGTGCCATTGTCTGGCCGAGCCGATAAGCGGGGACTTTGGAACAATAGAAAAGGCGCATTTGGAAAATGATTTTGTGGAGTATTGCGGCCGGATGGCCGAGGGCGGCCCGGCGATACTCATAGTCATAGAACTTGATGAGCGATGCGGAATCCCAGTTGGTCATTTTGGCGAACTCGATGCAGAACGAGTCGTACATCAGATAATCAGGATTGAAACCGAGGGTGGGAAACTCCTTTGAGGTCTCGACGGTCCTGGCCTTTTGCAAGTCAGCCTGAAGCAGGTCGTGGGCGGACTGGAGAAGATCGCGGGGATAGGCGGTTTGGGCGTTGGCAGCCAGGTCGCGCGACATTTGATCGAGGATCATCGAGGCATGGACGGAGAAGAGCGTCTCGGGAAGGAACTGGTTGCCCCACGTGTCGTTGCGCTTGAGCAGATGTTCGGGGAGAAAGAGAAACAGCAAGGCCGGCAGAATGGCTGCGGCGGCGAGCGCCGCTTTGGAGCGGAGCGAAGAGCCTGGACAAAGGAGCGAAATCCAGACAGGCGCGGTCGAGAAGAGAGTGGCGAGGCCGAAGCTGGGTTTCAATAAATAGATGAGGCAGGCGATGAAGACGTTGAGTCCGCCAAGCCAGAGAGCGGATGGGCGGCGCTCGATAAAGCGGGCGTGAAGAAAGAGAAGGCTTACGTAGATGTCGAGCATCGTAAGCAATGGAAAGAGGGCCTCGGGGCGTATCTGTTGCTCGAAATAAATGGCAGTAGCCGAGCCGAGATAGACGGCTGCGGGCGCCAGGCCGAGATACCGGGCCAATTCCCTCGGGATGCCCCCCGCTGGCACGAGGCGGAGCATTGCATTCCACGCAAGCAGCACAAACATACCCGCGGCAACGCCGAGCAGGTGCTGGACAACGGCGATGGCGCGAAAATCAGCGAAGAGGCGCAGAACCACATAGACAAAGGCCGGATAGGGAAAGCTGCGCCCATCCATGTGGACAAAGCCCTTGCCGGCGAGCGCCATGAGCGCGGGCCCCAGGTAGCCGCGAATGTCGGGATCGGCCATGGGCGCCTGCGGAATATGAAAACGCCAGCCCGCTCCCCAGCAAAGAACGACGGCGGCCAGGATGAGATAGCCGCCGTTGGCAACATACTTGAGGAGGCGGGACGAGTCAGGCGGTTGGTTCATGATGAAGTTTGCGCCGGATGAAAAGGCCCGCGATCAAGTCAAGCAATACGATGATATACAAGAGGCAGAACGGTTCGAAGATGAATCGGTAACGGGGATTCATCACGCCAGTAAGCATGACGACCATGAATACTCCGGCGAGAGTAACTACCCAGGCAAAATGAAATATCCTTAGCGGACCGGGACGACAAATCGAGGCTATCATTCCCGCCAGGGCGAGGATGAAAAAGGCGGGAATGCCGGGCACGGTCCGCGCCCCATAGTGCTGCTGCGCGACGCGCGCGCCGGTGGTCATGGCGGCCCATGCGTGCTGGAGGGCCTGAAAGGGATCCTGGGCGGGCCGCAAGGGATCGGGCGGCTGGGCGGACTTTCCGAGCGGCGGATACTCCTGTTTCACAAATATGACGACCGCCTGTTTCAACGCGGCGAAGAGCGGAGTATCCTTGCCGGCCAGTTTTTCATTTTGCAGCGCCGGGGCGACGCCCGGCTCTCTGGCAAGGCGCCCGCCGGCCAGGCGCGGCATCAGGCGGACCATCCAATCCTTGTAAGTGCAGGACTCGATCTGTTTCCCCTGCATCCACCATGCGCCGAAGTCGCCGCTCGGCGGATAAGTGCTGGCGACCAGGAACTTGTTCATGGCGATAAGCGGCAGCATCAGCGGGCGGTGAAGGGCCGCCTCGATGGCCAGGCGCTGGCAGAATTGCCCATAAGTGGTATGCCGGTCGTTGATGGATTTGAGATAGGCGAGGACGAGCGGAGTAATTTCCTTCTCGGCGGTGGTAAGTTCATGCGGGACCAGCGGACCGGAAGCGACGCGCTCCTTTCGCAGCGGATCGATATAGGGAGCGAAGCCCGGGGCGCTTTTAGGCACATCCGGGGCGAGGGGTAACACTGTTGAATAGAGGAGGAGTCCGGCCTGAGTGTTGCGAGTGCTGAACCAGGTCGCCGCGCAAAAGAGCAGCGCCAGTGCGGCGTAAATCATGCGCGTCCTGAACGCGCCCCATTTTACCAGTGGAATGAGCAATACGCAAAAGCAGACGTATAACTTGCCCTCGGGGCGCGAACCGGCGGTAAGTAAGAGCGCTGCCAGCAGCAGGGCGAACCGCCATTTCGACGGCCGGAGGACGCAGGCCGTCCCGGCCAGCGCCAGGGCAGTTACGCACCAAAGATATTGGAACTCCGAGATGAGAGTGTGCTCATACCAGAGCATCGCCGGGTTGAGCGTCGCGAGAATGGTGACGGGGATGATCCAGACCTTCCAGAGCGTGGTCCAGAGCCGGACCAATTCACCGATCATCAGGGTGAATATCAACCCAAAGAGATGTTGCGCCCAGGGGATGACCAGCAGGGAGGGGATGCGGAAGAGCAACGGCAGGGCAAAGAGGATGGGCGCGAGGAAGGCCTTTTTTCCGTGCAGGACAAAGTGATGCCGGCGCAGGAATTGATCCGCGGTGATCAAAAAATCCGCCGAATCTGGATGAACATAGCCGTAGGGGAAATGCCAGAGGATGCAGCCGCGCGCGATGGCGCCCAGGACGAGCGCCGGCAGGCACCAGAGCAGCAACTGCCGGAAGCGGGCATGGAAGATGGCCCCGCGGATGGCGGCGGGAATCCCGTTGAGCGAGACAAATGCGGGCATGAACGCTGTAGCCTTTACGCGATGGCGGGCGGCGCGCAATCCCATTCTCCGCGGCGCTGGGCGGCGGCAATAAGTGCTTGCGCGGGAAAGCCAGGCGAAGTTTCCTTTCCCGTCCGCAGTCTGGATGAAATCAGCAACCACTTTTTTTCGCGATGCGCGCCTCGGTGAGCTCCTTCTCTGGTGCGCCCCGGCGTTGCTGGCGGGCGCGGCGGTGCGGCTCTTCATGGAGGTCCGCATGCCGTATGGCTACATCCAGTTCGACTCCGCGGATTTTCTGGTGACGCCATACCGGCTGCTGGCGGAGCACCATTATTATATCGATTCCAAAAAGGCGTTCCTGACGCCCACCTTTTTCACGATCCCGTTTTTCCTGCACATTCCCGCGCTGCTCTTCATCCCGATCGTCCAGCATTTGATGGGGCTGGCCGAGGTGGTGATCGCCGGGGCGCTCATCCGTTTCTGGCTGCCAATGTGGCGCTGGATCATCGTCCCGGCGACGGTGCTCATCGCGATCAGCCCGTGGCAGCTCTGGTACGAGCATACCTTGATGGGCGAGGCGAATTATGTCTTCTTTCTCTTTTTCATCGCGTTGCTGGGGACGCTTTGGGCGCGCCGGCCCACATGGGGACGGTTTGCATGGTTCGCGCTTTCGCTCTTCTGCATTTGCGGGACGCGCGCGGAAGGGAAGTTGATGTTGCTGTTTGGCGTGGCGCTCGCGCCAATCGTCCTGTGGCGGCGCTGGATCGCGATGGCTGTCGCCGCGATTTGCCTCGTGGTCGCATACGAAGCCGCCAGCTTGAATGGCGGAGGCAGTCACGCATTTTCCATTCTCTACGCGACCTTGTTCGAATTGACACCGAATGACATCCAATCGCAGCCGGGAACGGCGCCGTACCTGATTCCGTTGCGGGACAAGACGATCGGGGATGCAAAGGAGACGCCGACCGACCTGGTGTTGCTCGCGAAGGAGATCAGCGACCAGGTCGAGGCATATATAAGAGCCCGGGATAAGCTGGGACCGGATGCCAAAATAAAGAAGGAAGAGGTTATCGGCATCGAGCGGGATTTGTGCGTCGAGATCCTCAAGCGCCGCCCCATGGATGTCTTCCTTAGGCCCTTTGTGAAATTTCAACTGGCCAGCGACGGCTGGGCCAGCGGTGAGGACTTTGGCCGCCACGCGCTGCTCGAGAAACAGCCGCAGGCCATCGACCGGCTGCATGGGGAAACCAGCGTCCTGGGCGTCGGGCTCACGGGGCGGCAGCTCGACGAAGAGGGCCTGTTGCAATTCGCGCGCGACCATTATGATCCCGACCTTATGCGCTGGTTCACCGAATACGAAAAGGCCTGGAGCTGGGCCAGCATCGCCGTGCGACTGCCGGACCGCCCGGCGCCGGAGCCGCGCTGGGCGCACGATTTCATCAGCGTAATTCCCAACGCCGAGAACATCATTCCCGGCATTCCCGTTTACTTTCTGCTCGCGTTTGCAGGGATGCTGGCGGCGCTGTTCATCCCGACGCCGTTGCGATGGATTCAGGCCGCGTGGCTGCTGGCGATGTTATTCACCTGGTACACCGCCACGATGGTTGGCGTGACCAATGCGCGGTTCCGTTTCGCGTACGATCCGGTATGTTATATCTACGCCGTGGCGGCGATTGTCTGGGCCATTGGCGGGATATGCCGGCTCGTGCGCCGGCCGCGCGCGGCGAAGCCGGAGAGATTATGTACTGTGTCATAGGTTCGGGGCCGGCATCCATTTCCGCGGCGATGGCGCTCGTGAAGCGCGGTCTGCGCGTCACGATCCTCGATGCCGGCAAGACACTGGAACCTGAGCGGCAGGCCGTGCTCGAACGGCTCTCCGCGCAAAAGCCGGAAGGATGGGTGGCCGCCGACCTGGACAAGCTGCGCGGCGAAGATCAATCGAGCCGGCACGGCGCGATCCATTCGAAAATGACTTACGGATCGGAGTACCCTTACGAGGACGTTGCCGAGCCTTTAATGGCCAACCGGGAGACGAGTCCGTTCCATTACTCGATGGCGCGCGGCGGCTTGAGCAACGTCTGGGGCGCATCAATCCTCCCGTCGCATCCGCGCGACATGGCGGACTGGCCCATCGGCGCCGATGACCTTGCGGAACATTATCGCGCCGTGCTCGATTTCATGCCGTCGACCGCCGTGAAGGATGAATTGGAGGAATTACTTCCCACTTATACGCGCGGCGAGCGGCCACTTACTCCGTCGAGACAAATCACCTCGTTCCTCGCCGATTTGCGCAAGCGCCGTGACCGCATGCGCGGGGCCGGCATTTACTTTGGGCGGTCGCGTGTCGCGGTCGAGGCGGAGCGCTGCGTTTATTGCGGGCTTTGCCTCTATGGGTGTCCTTACTCGCTCATTTATTCGTCGGCGCAGACCTTGCAGCGACTTTTGACAGGCGAGGGGAGGGACCTGGTGGAATACCGCAAGGGATGCGTCGCCGAGCGCCTGGAATCCACGCCGGACGGCGTCATTGTCCACGCGCGCGATGCCGCGGGCGCGGCGGTGCGCATCGAGGCGCGGCGCGTTTTCGTCGGCGCGGGGGTGCTACCCAGCGCGTGGCTGGCGCTCCATTCGCTCGGCATCTACGACGAGCCGGTCACGATGCTTGACAGCCAGTATTTCATCTTTCCCTTCTTCCGCTTTCTTCGCACGCCGGGCGTCGATGCCGAACCGCTGCACTCGCTGGTGCAGGCGTTTTTGGAAATTGACGACCCGCGCGTGAGCCGGCATCTCGTACACATCGAGGTTTTCAGCTATAGCGACTTTCTAAAACGCGCCCTGATGGCCACGCCGCTCCGTTTCGCGCTATGGAATCGCTGGATGCGCTCGCAGATGTTCGACCGGCTGCTGGTGCTGCAATGCTTTTTGCACTCGGACGATTCCTCGCGACTGACGCTGCGGCTGGGGCGGGACGCGCAGGGCCGGCCAAAGCTCGAAGTCAAAGGCGTGGTCGAGCCCAAAGCCTGGTGGTCCGGCATCAGGACCGGGTTGAAGCTGGCGGCCAACGGCTTGAAGCTCGGCGGCCTGCCGGTAGTGCCGGCGATGCAATTTGCCGAGCCGGGCCGCAGTTACCATTCGGGCGGCACATTCCCGATGCGCCGCTCGCCCGGCCGGCTCGAGACGGACGTGCTCGGCCAGTTCTCCGGCCTGCCCGGCGCGCATTTCATCGACGCATCGGTCTTTCCCAGCATCCCGGCAACGACGATAACCTTGACCGTCATGGCAAACGCGCATCGCATCGCGACCGAGGCCCCGGCATGAAAGATTGCGTGGCCATCACGGGCGCGTCGGGTTATGTCGGCTCGGCGATTGCGCAATGTTTTCGCGCCCATGGCTGGGATGTGCTCGAGCTGGGCAGGAACACGCCGCAGCGATACAGCCTCGAGGAGGAAAAGGTGGTCGACTTGCGCAACATGGACGCGCTGGTGCATTGCGCCTGGGATTTCGGGCCCAGGAAATGGCGCAACGTCTGGCGCGTGAACGTCGAGGGTAGCATCCGTCTGCTGAAATCGGCCCGCGACAATGGAATCCCGCGCGGCGTATTCATTTCGTCGCTGAGCAGCTTCGAGGGCTGCCGCTCGCTGTATGGCCGCGGAAAGCTCGCCGTCGAGAAGGAGGCGCGCCGGCTTGGATTCTCGGTTGTGCGACCCGGCTTGGTTTATGGCGAGCGTCCGGGCGGGATGATGGGCTCGCTGGAAAAGGCGGTGACGCGCAGCGCCGTGGTGCCGCTCATCGGCGATGGTTCCTATCCGCAATACCCGGTGCACGAGGAGGATCTGGCGGAACTGGTATTTGCGTTGTGCGACCCGAGGCGTCCGCCGCCCGGAGAACCGGTCTCGGCGGCATCGGGCGAGGCCGTTCCGTTTCGCGATTTGCTGGCCATCATCGCCGCGCGCCACGGGCGCACGCCGAAATTCGTCCCGATCCCATGGCGCCTGATGCTCCTTGGGCTGGCGACGATGGAGGCCGTCGGCTTGAAGCCGCCCTTCCGCAGCGACAGCCTCAAGGGATTCGTCTTTCAAAATCCGCAGCCTGACTTCGAGGCCGCGCACCGCATTTCATCCTTCCGGCCGTTTCAGTGAAAACCTTCCTTTTCTCGGTCGATTTCGAGGAATTTTACGCCGCCGAGCGGCAGGAGAGTTTTCGCCGCACGCCCCTGCCGGAGCTGGCGGAGCGGCTGCTGGAATTCCTGCGCCGGGTGAAGATGCGGTGCACGTTTTTCGTCGTGGGGGAGATCGCCGAACGTTTCCCGGATGCCGTGCGAGCCATCGCCGCGGAGGGCCATGAACTGGGCTGCCACACCCACACGCACCGCCCGCTCGATGAGCACACGCCGGAGTCGTTGCGCGAGGATTTGCTGCGCAACCTCGACGCCGTGCGCGCCTGCGCGAAGGGGCCGGTCACTGGTTTTCGCGCGCCGATTCTCTCGCTGACGCCGCGAACCGCCTGGGCGCACGGCGTGCTTGCCGGGCTCGGTTTCAAGTACTCGAGTTCGGTCCTGCCGGCGCGCAACCCGCTCTATGGCTGGCCCGGGTTCGGCGCCGCGCCGCGCGTGGTCGGCGGTGTCATCGAGGCGCCGGTCACGGTCGCGCGGATCGGCCCGCTGCTGGCGCCCATCGGCGCGGGGACTTATTTTCGCTGTCTGCCGATGCCGCTGGTGCGGCGCGCCTTTGCCGCGTGCGCCGGCCGGGGCGAGGCGATTGTCGGATATTTCCACCCATACGACATCGACACGGCGCAGGAACGGGTCATGAGCCGCGGCGTCCGGCGCAGCCGGCTGATGAACACTTTGCTCTACGTGAACCGGCATCGTACGCTCGAAAGGCTTGAGTCTGTCATCACCGGCGGCTTTAACATCGTCCCATACAGTGACTTCCTCCATTGAAACCGACGCGCCGGCCCGCCCCAAGGTTGCGGCGGTCATCCCATGTTACCGCGTGCGCGACAAGATCGTGGCCGTGGTGCAATCGCTCGTCGGGCGGGTGGATTACATCTTCGTGGTCGACGACAAATGCCCGGAAAATTCCGGCCAATGGCTGGGCGAGCATTGCAAGTATCCCTCTCTGAAAGTCCTTTTTCACGACGAGAACCAGGGCGTCGGCGGCGCGATGATCACCGGCTACCAGGCGGCCCTCGAGACCGATGCGGAGATCATCGTGAAAATGGATGGCGACGGGCAGATGGATGTCCGGTTTCTGCCGCGGCTCATCGCGCCGCTGGTGGCGGGGAAGGCCGATTTTGCAAAGGGCAACCGGTTCTTCGATTTGCAGGCGCTGCGGGCGATGCCGGTCGAGCGGCGTGTGGGAAATTTCGGCCTCACGCTGCTGACCAAGGCGGCGAGCGGCTTCTGGCATTTGTCGGATCCGACCAACGGTTACTTCGCGCTGCGCCGCGGCGCGCTGGGGCTGGTCAATTTTCATTTGCTGGACCGCCGGTACTTTTTCGAGATCAGCCTGCTGGTGCAATTGAACGTGGTGCGCGCCGTGGCCGTGGACGTCCCCATTCCGGCGCTGTACGCGGATGAGAACTCGTCGCTCGACCCGATGCGGGCGCTGATGACATTTCCCGGAAAATTGCTGGGCGGATTCCTGCACCGCGTCTGGTGGAGGTATTTCATTTACGATACCAATATCGTCAGCGTCTTCCTGGTGGTGGGTTTGATGCTGTTTTTTGGCGGCGGGTTGTTCGGCGCGTGGCGCTGGAGCGCAAATGTCGAGGAGGGGGCCAACCAAAGCGCCGGGACGGTCGCGCTGGCCATGTTGCCGATGATCCTCGGTTTTCAGATGTTGCTCCAGGCCATGGTGCTCGATGTGATGGACAAACCGTCGGAGCCGGTAAGCACCATACTCGAGGCGGGAGCGGTCACGGAACCTGGCAAATAAGCGGGCCACGGAAGTTGAAGTGAGCGCGTTCGGCAACCTGGGAAGAAAATGCGCGGACGGGCTGCGGGCGCTCGCGAAGGACGCGACATTCCGGCAGGTGCTGGTGTATTGCATTCCCGCATTGGCGGTGGGGATCGCGTTGCGCATCGCGCTGACGGCGCAGATGCCATGGGGTTACGTGCAATATGACAGCGCGGAGTATCTCGAGACTCCCTATCACTTATTGAAGAACTGGAGCTTCTTCGTGGATGGAAAGCGCGGGTTCCTGGTCCCGCTTCTATTTACAATTCCCTTCCTGCTCCACATACCGGCCTTGATCGCGATTCCGCTGGGCCAGCATCTCCTGGGGCTGGCCGCAATCGTGATGAGCGGCGTGCTCACGCGCCTTTGGTTTCGGCGCTGGCGCTGGTTCATCATTCCCGTCACGCTCTATGTCGCGGCGAATCCTTCGATGCTCTGGTATGAGCAGACCATCATGGGGGAATCGGAGTTTCTCTTTGCGCTCATCTTTCTCGCGATGGCCGGCACGCTCTGGGCGCGAAGGCCATCACGAGGCCGCTTCATCCTGCTGCTCTGCGCCTTGGTGTGCGCGGCGGGGGCGCGTCCCGAGGGGCGGCTCTTCTTTGCGTTTGGCCTATTGCTGGCGGCGCTGGTGCTGTGGGGACAATGGCGCCGCCTGGCCAAATGCGCCGGGGCGATGGTCGCGGTGGCATTGGCCGGCGCGTTGATCGTCCGGCAGAGCACCGCGCCGCAATTGCTCTACGCCTCGCTGATCCAGCTTGCTCCGGATCATTCGCGGCTCGTGCCCGGCATCGATCCTTACATCGTCCCCTTGCGCGATGAAGTACGGGCGCAATCCGGCGGCGACCCGCTGCAACTGGTGAAGGTGTCGAAGGAGATTCGCGACGACATCGATCCCTACTTATGGGCCAGGGCGGCCAATAACCACGACTATTACAAGCTCCTCAACCGCACGTTGCGCAACTTATGCCTCGATGCCATCCTTGCGCATCCCGGTGAGGCAATCGGCATACCAATCCAAAAATTCCGCACCGCGGTGGATAGCTGGAGCGCCTACGAATTTACCGGTCACGCGCTTCAAGAAAGCCAGATGGATGCCTGGCTCGCGGAAAAGGATAAGTCAATGTTCGTCTATCTCGAGAAAGGTTTGATCGGCAGGACGCTGGACGAGGCCGGCTTGCGCGGCTTTGTGCAATCCAACTACCGGCCCGAGCGCGTCGCATGGCTGGGCAAGCTTCAGGCGGGATGGAATGACGCGCTTATCTGGTGGCGCACGGCGGACACGCCGTCGCGTCATGTGCGATGGGTCCACGATTTCGCCGGCGGCGTGCCGGGCGGGCTCGATGTCATGCCGGGGCTTCCCTGGTTCTACGTGTTGGCGTTGGTTGGGATGCTGGCCGCGATGATAAGGCCACATCCCATGCGGCGCGTGCATCTGGCTTGGGCGCCGGTCATGCTCGGCGTCTGGTATGCGGCGACATTTGTAGGTGTCACGAACGCGCGCTACCGGTTTGCGTACGAGCCTTTCTGTTTCATCTATCTGCTTTTGCTGGTGGACCTTGTGGCGGGTTTCTGGAGGATAAAGCGGGCCGGGCATCCGGTGACGGACGCATGAGGTATTGACGGAAATGGGCATTTTGGCTACCTAAATTTGCTCGGAGCCGTAGCAGGCAACCCTCGACCAGAAAGCGAGACATCCTGATATCCTGCTCGGTGCCGGTGCGCCCCGCGCCCGTTTACCAACCCCTACGTAGGGGAGTTTTTCAAAAAAAGACTTGTATGGAAGGGTTATGAGCACCTACGCTGAGATGGCTCACCTGCTGTGACGGTTCAGGGAACGGAGTTCCTGGGAAGTCTCATGCGGACGGAGTGTAAAGAAGAAAGGCGTAACTTATATGAAACAATCGTTGAATAGGTGCTTGTCCTCTGTGGTTAGAGGCTTTGCAATTGTTACTATTTCGTTGATGGTGATTTGCTGTGGACTTTCCGCGCGTGCCTTGTCGGCGGATTTGCAGGTTCTTCACGGACTCGTGCCACCCGTCACAAAAGAACTCACCTCCGTTGGAAGACTCGACGAGTCAAAGCAGTTGAGCTTGGCCATTGCCCTGCCGCTACGCAATCGGGACGGCCTATCAAAATTCCTCAAAGAGGTTTCAGATCCTACCAGTCCAAACTTCCGGCATTACCTGACGCCGGCTCAGTTTACCGAGAAATATGGGCCTACAAAGGAGGACTACGAGGCCGTCATCAGGTTTGCGACAGCGCACGGCCTCGCTGTCACAGCCAGGCATCCCAACCGCTTGGTTTTGGACGTCCAGGGTAAGGTGTCCGACGTTGAGAGCGCCTTGCACCTGACGATGCGGGTCTACCAGCATCCGACCGAGCAGAGGCAGTTCTACGCTCCCAATGCCGACCCAACGCTCGATCTTCAGGTTGCGATCCAGGAGATCAGGGGGCTAGACAATTTCGAGTTGCCCAAGCCGTCCTGCGGGCTAATGCAGGTACCGGCGCAAGGGAACGCGACTGCAAATGTTGGTCAGGGATATGAAGGTAGCTACGCCGGTAGCGATTTTCGCGCTGCCTATATTCCGGGCAGCACGCTTACGGGCACGGGACAGAATGTCGCGCTGTTAGAATTCGATGGATACTACTCTGCCGATATCGGTAACTACGAGACTGAATTCGGGTTGGGAAGCATGTCGCTGGTCAATGTAGCTGTAGACGGCGGCGTCACGACGCCCGGTAGCGGCGATCTTGAAGTCTCGCTAGATATCGAACTCGCAATGGCAATGGCGCCCGGCCTCTCGAAAATATACGTCTACGAAGCGCCTAACAGCACCGCCCCGTGGATCGACATATTGAACAAGATCGCTGATGACGACCTTGCCAGTCAAATTAGCTGCTCCTGGAGCGGCGGCCTCGCGAACCCGGATTCGGCGGCCAATGCGATCTTCGAACAAATGGCGGCCCAAGGCCAATCCTTCTTTAACGCCTCGGGCGATACGGATGCATATACAAATTCAATGCCATTTCCGGTTGACAGCCCGCAGATAACGATTGTGGGCGGCACTGTTCTCACGACCGCGGCGGGCAATGCCTCATATGTCTCGGAGGCGGCCTGGCGAAACGGTGCTAGTGTGGGAACTGGCGGGGGTATTAGTCCGAACTATCCGATTCCGACCTGGCAGCAGGGCGTCAGTATGGCGAGCAATGGGGGATCTACTATGATGCGCAACATCCCAGATGTGGCCATGGTTGCTTACAATGTATGTGTCACATTCAGTAACGGCTACATTGGCGTCGCCTACGGCACGAGCTGCGGGGCGCCGCTTTGGGCGGGCCTTACTGCCCTAGTCAATCAGCAAGCTCTAGCGAACGGTTACTCGGTCGTAGGCTTTGTCAATCCGGCAATTTATTGGATCGGGACCGGTTCGGACTACGATTCCGCGTTCCACGACGTTCAATCGGGGAACAACTTTGACAACTCGAGCCCATCTGAGTTTTCGGCAGTTGCCGGCTACGATTTATGTACTGGGTGGGGATCGCCAAGCGGCGCGACTTTGATCGACCTTCTTTCGGAGCCCACAGCAGTCCCATCCATCACGAGTCCCCTGAACGCGTCTGGAACGACTGAACTTGCGTTCAGCTACCAGATCGAGGTCAGCAACTACGCAAATGAGTATTCTGCGAGCGATCTGCCATCGGGACTTTCCTGCAACACGCAAACGGGACTCATTTCTGGGACCCCGAGCGAAGCCGGCGCCTTCAATGTTACTCTCTCCGCTTCTGACCAGGCCGGGACTGCGACGGCGGAACTTTCACTGGTTATCGCCGCCCTTCCATATGCCTACACGGTCAACAGCGGTGATGCCACGATCACCCAATATACTGGCTCGGGCACCGTGGCGGTCATCCCGTCAATTATCGACGGCTATACCGTTACCTCCATTGGAGACTCGGCCTTCTCAAATGACCAAACACTAACTGGTGTGACAATTCCCGACACCGTTAACTCCATCGGCAACCTTGCCTTCTACAACTGCTCCGACCTAGCCAGCATGACAATACCAAGCGGCGTCGTCGCACTCGGAACGTGTGCTTTCGAATATTGTTGGAGTTTGACTAATGTGACAATTCCGGCAGCCCTGTCTTCAATTCCTCAATACACTTTTTGCAATTGCGGATTGACAAGCGCTACAATTCCCAACGGCATTACTACCATCGGCAATTACGCGTTCGAGAATTGCCCGCACTTAACGAGTGTTACAATTCCTTCCAGCGTTACCTCTGTTGGCGATTATGCATTCCAGCAGTGCGACTTGACGAGTCTTACAATTCCCTCCGGCGTTACCTCGATCGGTGCATTTGCCTTTGACACAGATCAACTTACAAGCCTTTCAATCCCGGCGAGCGTAACATCGCTTGGCGACTCACCATTTAGCAATAACAATCTGACATCAATTACCGTAAGCGCTTCGAACCCGGATTTTGTGGTCTCCTCCGGAGTCTTATTTAACAAGGGTAAGACCGAATTGATCCAATATCCAACCGGTTCATCGGCAACCAGTTATTCAATTCCTAGCACGGTCAAATCTATCGCGGACGATGCCTTTGCTAGCGCAGACGCGGATCTTGAAGAAGTAACGATCCCAAGCGGCGTTACCTCGATAGGGAACAACGCGTTCCAGGGCTGCCTAGGCCTCAATAGCGTTACAATTCCCTCTACAGTCACCTCTATCGGGGACGTGCCTTTCGATTTCTGTGGTTCTCTCACGTCAATAACAGTGAATTCGTCGAACCGCGATTACAGCAGCTCCTCTGGCGTGCTGTTTAATAAGAACAAGACAACCCTTATAGAATTTCCTGAAAACTCCTCGGATACCAGTTACTCGGTTCCCAGTACCGTTACTACCGTTGGAGATCAGGCGTTTGAAGCTTGCTTGAACCTGAACACTGTTTCGATTCCCAGCAGCGTCACGTCGATTGGAAGCGATGCATTTGACGAATGTTGGTACCTTTCGAATATTTCAATTCCATCTGGTGTTACTTCAATAGCGGACGAAACCTTTTGGGGAGATTTGGATATTTTGAGCATCACAATTCCATCCGGCGTCACCTCGATTGGAGAAAATGCATTCGCCGGCACTGGCATCACGAGCATCACGATTCCCGACGAAGTGACCACGATCGGGGACTATGCGTTTTCCTACACCGGCATTTCGACCGTCACAATTCCAGCGAGCGTCACGTCGATAGGGGACTATGCATTCGGTTACTGTGGTAGCCTCGGCACCGCCTATTTTCAAGAGAGCGCGGCGCCTACCATGGGTCAAACGGTTTTTCAAAGTCCCGCTAGTGGATTTACTATCTATTTTCCCGGCGGCGCAACTGGCTACAGCACGCCTGTGTGGGACGGCTATCCGGCTTATCCGCAGTGACCAATCGAGACCGACTTTATCGACTGAAGCCCCCGACAACGGGCGCTTACAATACGCCCGCATTTACCGGGACGCTGAATCTTTACGGCTCGACGTATGTCAAACCGGCAAAGGGAAACACCGTGCTTTCCACTACGGAAGCCACGTCGGTAACTTTTCATGTGGATAACGGGAACCTGAATCCCACGCCCACCGGAATCGAGGGGACGCTAAGCGTTAAGAACGCCGTAACATTCCCGAAACCGCCCACGGATGATATCAAGGTAACCATCACCACGTCGGATGGATTGTTTACCGGCTCATTCAAGGATCCGACGCCGGGCGCAAGGAACGCGACGCGGACATTCCACGGCGCGATATTCGAGTCCCTCGGATTTGGCTGCGGCGAATTCGAAGGGCCGACGGAAGCGGGCTCGGTGGTATGGGGGCCGTCGCCGTAAGGCGCGTCACGCCTCGCCGCGGCGGGCCAGGGATTGGCGCGAAACCACGAAACCGGCAGCGGCAAGCGCCAGGTACTCGAGAAGCTCGACCTGCCAGCCGCCGTTTGTGCCCTTTTGGAAGATGGTCCAAAGGGTGACCGCGAAGAGATTGAAAATGCCGAAGAGCACCACCATCAGCCCGCCGCCGACACCCGCCGCAAGCGAGAACGGGCCGAGTCTGCGCGCATTGGGACAGGCCGGCGCCAGCGCCTTGAGCAATCGCAACGGGAAAAATGCCAGGAGGCAAACGGCCAGCACCGCCACCAGCAGATTGGCGATGCTGAGTGCCAGGTAGGGCTGGAAACTGAACTGGAACGGCGCGTGGAGGACATGGGCCTGGACCCGGTAGACGTGGAAAAGCCAGCGCAGGTCGAAGCAGGCTTCATAGACCCAGCCGAGGGCCAGCAGTCCGGCAACGCGGACTGCCCAAAGGGTGATGGGAGTGGGCTTCATCTTTTTCGAGGTGAGCCCCTTGTGAAACAAGTTTCATGCCGCCCGCCAGCCCGACCCTGCCATGCACCTGTTGACGGGGAACCATTCAGCCCCTCGCAGCCGATATCAAATTGGGAATCCGTAGAGGTCCCCAATCTTCTCCAAGCCAAATACGACCATGAACTTGCGATATGAATTCAACCGGATAGGGCATCTTTTCAATGACGGGGTCGGTAAAACGCAGAAGCTGACGGGTGACTGGCTGCAAAGCCCCGCCCGGCGCGCGGAGCGCATGGCCAGGCAGTTGCGCAGCCGGGCCGACAGCGGGCGCCGGAGCATCGTCAGCGCGGAGGATCGTTTCGCGCGGCACATGAGGGAGTACCCGGCGATCTACCTGATGGGAGCGGCGCTGATCGTCGGCGCCTTGATCGCAAAGCTGGTGTTCGAGGCGCGCGAGCGGCCGCAGGCGCCGCTTCTGTAAGCCACTCTGAGCCTGTCGAAGGGCCTCGTCAGAGAGCCTGTTGAAGCGGCGCGCGCGCCTTCAGCCACGCCGTAATCTGATCCAGCACCGCATCGCGGCCCAGGTCGTTGTGGGTTTCATGCAGCGCATCTGGGATGATGAGCAGCGACTTATCCGTACTCGAGAGCGACTCGAAAAACCGCCGCGTCGCCTCCGGCGATGTCACGGGGTCGTCACTGCCATGGACCAGCAGGATGGGGTAGGGGAGGCCGGCCGCATCCCGCGCCGCTCGCGCCGCGCCCTCCGTGAGGGCGTGAAACATCCGCGCCGACATCCGGTGGTGCATGAGTTGACGGTCCGGCATGGCCTTCAGAAAATCCAGGTCGCGCGAAAGCCGCTCGGGCACCACATCCGTATCCTGGGTGAACGTCGGCCAGACGCGTGCCGTCATGTTTGCCAGGAAGACCTTCCACGACGGCGGCACGAACGAGAGCTCGAACCAGGGCGAAGTGATGACCAGCCCCGCCACCGCCGGCCGCTGCTCCACGGCAAAGTTCAGCGTGATCTGCCCGCCCAGGCTGTGCCCGTACAGAAAAAACGGCTCCGGCCCATCCTGCGCCAGGCGCCATATCCTGGCCATGTCGTCGATGAGCGTCGCGTAATCCGGCGCATCGCCTCGCGGCCCCCCGGAGCGCCCATGGCCGCGCAGGTCCCAATTCACGATGCGAAAACCCGCCGCGGCCAGCCTTTGCACCACGTGGCCGTAGCGCCCTGAGTGCTCGCCCATGCCGTGCGTCAGCAGCACCGTCCCGCGCGCGCTACGCGCCTCGCCGTTCGAGGGCTCGGTCGTCTGCACAAAAAGGCGCGTCCCATCGCGCGCGGGCTGCATGCATTCGCGATTGGCCGGCGCCGGTGGGGCTTGCATGCTGAGGAATGGACAACCGCCCGGGGCAAAAGGCAAGATTTCACCCCTGCGCCCAGGTTCGCGCCCGGCCCAAGCCGTTCTTGCACAGGGCGAGGCGGGCTGCTAGGTTATTGCCATGCATCCCTCACGAACGCGCTCCGGCTTCACCCTGGTGGAACTTCTCACCGTCATCGCCATCATTGCCATCCTGATGGCGCTGCTCTTCCCTGCCGTGAACGCCGCCAAAAACGCCGCCAAGAAAGCCTCCGCCAAGAATGACCTCACCCAACTGGTCAACGCGGTGAAATCCTTTTACAACGACTACGGCGTCTATCCCATCGATCCCTCCATTTCCGGCATCCCCGGCACTGACGCCGAGTATGGCAACCCCGGCGAGTTGCGGCCCATCTCCGATGTTGTCAATGTCCTGCGCGCCGACCCGAACAACGACCCGCTCTCCACCGGCACCAGCCCGCTCGGCATCAACACCCGGCAGACCATCTACCTCGATGTCCCGCTTGCCAAGAGCACCACGCAGCCCAAGAGCGGCCTCGCCTCCACCGCCAGCGGCTCGACCCCCAATGGCAACAATATCAAGATCGGCGACTGGCTCGATCCCTGGGGCAACGAGTATGTCTGCTGCATCGATGCGGACTACAACGGCTACACTCAGACCTACACGCTCACCTATACCGACCTGCAATACGTGAAGATCCCCGGCAACGGCAACTCCGGCACCGGCCTCCAGACCGGGTGCGTCGCCGCCAGCATGGGCGCCGATGGAAAAATCGGCACCAACGGCAACGCGGTCTATAACGGCTCCGACGACGTGCTTTCCTGGTATTAGTTATGCTGGACTAACCTCATGCTCCCCCCGGCACAGCGGCGTGGCTTCACGCTGATCGAGGTTCTCACGGTCATCGCCATCATTGCCGTCCTGATGGCGCTCCTCATTCCCACCGTGGAAATGGCGAAGAGACAAGGCGAAAGGACGGCTGCGAAGCATGATGTCACCCAGTTGGTCACGGCCGTAAAGGCCTTCTACAACGACTACGGCGTCTACCCCACCGATCCCTCCCTCGCCGGCCACCCGGGCGTCGATGTCGAGTATGGCAACCCCGGCGAAGCACACCCCATAGCCGACGTCGTCAACATCCTGCGGCCCGACCTTTCCAACACCCCGCTCTCCACCGGCGCCACGCCGTTCTCCATCAACACGCGGCAGACCTCCTACCTCGAGGTGCCGCTGGCCCAAAGCCCCACGCAGCCCCGCCACGGCCTCGCCAGCGCGGCCGGCGGCACGACGCCCAACGGCAACAGCATCAAGATGGGCGATTGGGTCGACTATTGGGGCAACGAATACATCTGCAACATCGACGCCGACTATGACGGCTACGTCCACACCTATTTCCTCACCTACAGCGACCTGCCCACCGACGGCCCCGGCGGAGGAGCGGGCTTGCAGTTCGGCTGCATTGCTGCCAGCCTCGGCCCCGACGGAAAACTTGGCGCCAACGGCAACGGGGTGTACAAAGGCTCCGACGACGTGATCTCCTGGTATTGAAGCCCGGAGTCTCCGAAACGGCCCAATCCGAGCCGTAAAAAAAGCGGGTGTAGTTCAATGGTAGAACGCCAGCTTCCCAAGCTGGACACGGGGGTTCGATTCCCCTCACCCGCTCCATCCCCTGTATTCATCAGGATTTAATGGCCAAAATGGTAGCGGGAACAGGGTCAACGGGAACAGAAACGGGAACAGAAACGGGAACAACCCCACTCGATTTCCGCAGATGTTCGCAGCAGTGCACTACGCAGACGCGCGCCGATCAGTTCCGTATCGAACCCGTACCAACGCGGCACCGGGGCCGCGCCTTGTCACCGGCTTGGCCGCTCGCATTGCGACTCTCCGTAGAGCGCCCGGCGCCGTCGCTCCATTAGCTCCATACGCCACGCCTCGGTTAGCACGACATGAGTCACTTCCCCTGAGTGCTCTGTCTTCTGGATCAAGTCGCCTGCCAGTTCAGCATCGCCCATAATGCACTCCCGTTTCCCAGGGAGCTTGATCCTTCTGACCCTCGTGCCCTCCTGTTCGTCGTAGATAAGCGGCTACGGGACACTGAAGAACTCCGCGGCTTTAGCGGAGAATGTCGCCAGGAGAAGGCGCGTCAACCGGAGCCAGGCATGTCCCTGGTCGCCCGCAATTGGCTTATGGGCCGATTATTTTCGTGTTCCGCAGGCAATAGCGCGGCCTCCGCATGGAGGTTTTCCTGGCATTTCTTTTGGATCGGGATGATTCCCACCCAAAGCAAGAGGCGGAGGTGTCGGTACCCGAAGACTGGCGCCGCCATCCCAGCATAATTGCGAGAAAGGACCATAAGAGTTTCGAATCGCCGGAAATCAGCGTTCAAATTCGATGCGTTGAAAATGGGATTTCCTAACCCCATGGAAATATCGTAGGGCAATATATTTTCGGGCCGTTGCCTGAGTTTTTCCGCAAAGCACTTGACCTCCACGGCCATTCTATTTAGAAAGCGTCGGATTCCGGCGTTCGGAAGCCAGAAAACAAAAAAAAGAGGAGAATAGTCATGTCACAAGCAAATCCGATCAAAGGCAAGAAACCCGAAGACGCCAGTCTTCAAAAACCACTATACATCTGCCCGCCTCCCGGTGAAGGGGAATCAGAGGGTGAGGTCAGCGCTCGAATGTCCCCTGGAATGGTTTATGTCTGTTGGGCTGGAGATTGGGAGGCTTTTATTCCCGCTGGCTATACCTGGTTTGTTTGTGGGGCTGGCCATCACTTGAACTACGTCTGAGAATCAGCAGGTGTTGAGCGCAACCGCCTTGGGCGTGGCGTGGTTGAATGCCGCGCCGCGCTTTTCCTTCGCCAGGTAGCGCGCGTGGATTTATTATGGAATGCTCGGTACTACCGGAAAGCGAAGGCGGAAGTACGGGCCGGGGACCCGGAATTGACATTCCGGGCGCCGTCGGAAGAAGCGCTCACGGGAGCGGGACGGCCGTGGCTTTACTGCCTGGGCGATCATTTCATGATTCGAACAGAAGCGGTTCCAGATGGTTTATGGTAATCCGTCTCGGTGCTCGGGTCCGCTGACGCCATACTTACTTGCGGTGAATCCTCAAGAGAGCCAAAATGACGAGGCCAGGCTGATTGAGGAAGCAAAGGCGGCAAACCGTTCCGGCGATCATCTGCTTGCGTTGGAATATGTGGAAAAGGGATTGGGGTTGGGGGGTACGGAGAAAATTGAGTTTTTAAAGCAAAAAGCCCTTGCTCTCGCGAGGCTGGGTTCGACCGAGGAAGCGTTGCGCATCGCTGAACAGATCCGGGCCGCGGCGCCACCCAACGCCGAAACTTTCGGATTATTTGGAGAAATTTACAGGAATTTGGGGTCCGTTGCGCGGGAAAGTGCGGATAAAGGCAAATATTTTCGGCAATCGTACAATTCGTACTTGGAAGGTTACAGGCTCGAAAAGTCTTCCTATTGTGGACTCAGGGCCGCGGCGGCAGCGCTCAGCCTCGATCTTACGGATGAGGCAAAACGGCTCGCGGCGGAAGTGCTGGCAGGGGAGCAGCAGGCTGACACTTCCGACGCGGCGGCGACGCGAGCCGAGGCATGCTTGATCCTGGGTCGAGAGGACGAATCGCGTTCATTGTACCGCATTGCCTGCTCGGCCTATCAGGGTCCAATAGCCGACTTGTGTTCGATCCGGAAGCGATGCGAGGAACTGGCCGGAAAGCTCTATGGAAACAAGAGCCGTTTTGACAGTGTCTTTCCTCGGGCCAGCGTATCGGTGTTCGTGGGCCACGTAGCTGATCCTCCAAACCGCCCGGTGCCGCGTTTTCCTGAGCCCTTCGAAGAGAGGGTGAAGGAAAAAATTGCTGAGTGGATTGCTGCTAATGCCGTACGAATAAGTTTCAGTTCGGCGGCATGCGGCGCCGATCTCATCTTCTTATCAGCCGCGCGGGACGCGGGGGTGGAATGCCATGTGGTCCTTCCATTCGGGCCCGAAGTGTTTATAGAGACCAGCGTTCGGACCGGCGGGGAGCGATGGGTCAGCCGGTTTAAATCTGCTCTCGCCAGTGCAGCCTCGGTCGCGATTGTCAACGACGACGCGGCAGATGAAAAGAGCTCTGCATACGATTTCTCGAATCGAATGTTGGCGGCGGAAGCGGTATTTCGTGGGAAACTTCTAAATCTGCAGATTGCGGCGCTCGCCGTATGGGACGGGAATCCGGGAGATGGACGTGGCGGGACAGCTGACACGGTAAGTGCATGGCGCCGGGCTAAAATCCCGACGACCATCATTCATCCGACGAAGTTGAGCGTTCTGCAGGTTGGAAATGAGAGTGATGAACCAACTCCTGTTCCTTTTGACCGAATCGAAACGGCGCGTCCGATGGGGAAAGGTTATCAGACTGCTGTTTGCAGTATCTTAAATTTCTATTTCCCAAATTACTACAGCTTTCACGAGGCAGATTTCGCGGTTTTCGACGAAACGATTCTGGAGACGATCGCGAATATCATGGCGACCTCGGATTATGCGCCGGTAAATCGGTTCGGATTTGGAGCCGATTATGCCTTCGTTTTCGATTCTTTGTTGGCGGCAGGCATGTTTGCCGCGGAAGTGCTGACGGCGATTAAAGAAGTGAAGACGCCGACGGGGGCAGGGGCGAGTCTCCAACTGCCATCCATATGTCTCAATGCTGGACCCGTCCAAATCATGGTGAACCGCGTGCTCAACCAATATACCCACGAAGGCAGCACGTTGACGCGAGGTGCGAGGGTTGCGCGGGGTACTCCACCGGGGGTAATTTGCGCTACCGAATCGTTCACGATGCTCTGCGCTCTCGAGGCTATTCAAGATTATCATTTCGAGTATGTAGGTACGATCCAATATAATAATGCGGCGGTGGACCGCGTTTTTAGCATACGATTCCCATGAATAATTCCCCGCATGGCGGTTCCCAAAATATTCCTCCCATTGTTCCGGACGAGCAGATGGAGACGCTTGGACGCCTTCTCAAGTCCCGCCTGACGCTTCTGGTAAGAGAAGTATGCTCGACCCGTCTGGGCGGTTTTATCTCGGGCCCAATCCTGGATTTGGTGTCACGAATGGGACGGGATAATTCCGCCGAAGTATTGCTATGGCGCAAACCCGACAGTGGCCCGTTTCGCGTGGCGTGGACATCGCAGGCTCCAGAATCGGAGGTGTTGGATATTGTTATCGCGAGCCGTGAAGCGGGGCTTCCCAGCAGGGTTTTTTCGAGTCTCCGCGATGAGGCGGGCGCTGCCAGGGATTTGCGAGTTGCGGAATGGTCAAACCTTGAATTGCGGCGCGGGCGACAAGTGGTTATTATGGCTGCCGCGCCGGTAATCGCATTCGATCAATGCGTCGGGGTTTTGAGCCTGGTAAGGTATGCTCCAGGGGGGAAACCGGATGCCGTTCCTCCCGACAGCTCGTTCCCCGTCGTGCTGAGCGAAGGTTCCGTGCTGCTTGGGAAGATGATCGAACATCGGTTGATCTTTGCTTTGACAGGGTTATGAATCATCGTTCCACCTGGATTTCACCAGAGCAGGCGGCGGAGGCCCTCCGGGTGGGAACGGGGAGGGGGATTAAGATTGCGGTACTTGATTCGGGTATAGAAATTTCGCACCCGAAGCTGAATCGGATGCGCTTGTTGGACGATATCGCATTCCAGCTATCGGCAACTGGGGTGATCCAGCGTACATACGGAAGGGGTGTTGATGTGCTGGGACATGGGACGGCGGTTGCCGGTATCCTCCATCGCATTGCTCCAGAGGCTCAGATTGGCAATTATCGAATACTGAACAACGTCTATGGAGTGGCCCAATGTAAGCCGGCCGTCGTTAGTGAGGCCGCCCTGCACGCCTGCAGAAGAGGTTATCATATCCTCAATTGCAGCATAGGGATCAAGGCCACGACGAACGCAATAGCCTATTTCAAACCGTGGATTGATTACGCATATTGTCGGGGTGTTCACGTTGTTAGTGCATGTAACAATCAAAAATACTGGGAGCTTGAGTGGCCTGCCAGCTTCTCGAGCGTTATAACTGTTAATATGGCGAACATAGAGAGCGACGAATTACTTTTTCGCTGGCAAAAGTCGAACCTGGATACGCCGCCTCACATGGTTGAATTCGCCGCACGAGGTGTCAATATTGAGGTATGTTATACGGATGGCCGGGGAGAAGGGAAGGAAAGCGGAAGCAGTTTTGCGGCGCCGCACGTGACGGGCATGCTGGCGCGGCTGCTGTCAGTTTATCCAGGTCTGAAGCCGCCCGTGGCAAAGGCGCTTCTGCAGGAGGTGGCCTCACGCTGGACTCCGGAAATGAAGGTGACGAACGGCTGACCCGAAGTGGGGTCCTGGCGGGCCAGTCCCAACTGACGCAATGGCATGAGAACCCGCCCATGAAAGTCCAGGGAGATGACGATGAAACGGGCAATATATCGAGGGGGTTTATGATATCCCAAACTGTCCGGGATTGGGCTCGGGAACTTGACATTCCCGTCCGGAAATCATTGTCTGACTCGATGGCGCTGGAATGCTCCGACTCATTCGATCACTGGACATGTCGCGAACTGACCGGGCGGGAGCTGCTTTCTGACGAAGTGGTGGATCGGCGAAACCAAGAGAACTGCGGCATTGCCATTGCAGCGCCGTGGTCGCGAGCGGCAAATGCGCTGGAGCCGGATAATATCGCGGCGGAAATGCGGCGCGATTCTCACGACGCCCGTAACGGAAAGAACGGGAAAAAAAGGCGCTCATGAACGCCGGACAAACGAGCGCCTCTGGCGAGTTCCGGCTCACGTATTGGAAGTTCTCGTGTTTTGGCATCTACATGCTCCGGAAACAGTCCGGACTCGTTGGCTTCTATGCAGTTGTATATTTCTGCGGCGGCTATGCCGCGCGAAAGGCGGGTTTGTTGCAAAGCCAGATCGTTCAAGGTCTGTCCAAACGCGCCGGCGGATTATCGGAGATGCTGTTTTCTTGGATTTTCCTGCTGCTGGCGAGCATTTTGCTGCCAATTCTAAGCCAGTATATTCAGGCGATGATCGACGGCAGGTTGGCGAATTATATTCGATCACGAACGTTCCAGCGCGTGATGGAACAGCCACTGGCGTACTTTCATTTAAACGATCCGGGAAAACTGCAGAGTCTGGTGAACCAGATGACCATTGAAGGCAGCATGGTCCTTCGGCAGGCGCTGATTGATCCTGTGCTCAACGTGCTGCTTTCGATTAGCGCGTGCTCCATGTTATTCAGTCAATTTCCAGGAAAGCAAATCGGTATTCCCATCGCCATAATTTTAGCCGCCCTCATCGGCAATTATATGGTGACGGTCTTCGGTGCGCGTCTTCGGGGAGTATCGGGAAATCTCCAGATCAGGATGCTATACCTGTCCTCGCTCGTGAATGGGGCCGCTCAATCCCCGGAAGAAATCCAGGTGATGAATGCGGAGTCGATATTTCAGCGGAAATTCTCCGCGGGACTGGATAAGTTTTTGGAAGCGGGGCTGCGCCAATCGATCGTCATTGGAACAATCAATGTGATGGGCCAGGCGCCGGGAGCCCTTGTTACGATAGCGTTAATGGCTTGGGCATTGTTGTCTCCGGGAACCCAGGCCGGTGGCATTGTCGCTATTATCAGCTTGGCCCCGCTTGCGATTGGTCCCTTCCAGCAAATCGGCGCGGCCTACTTAATGGTGACAACGAATTGGTCGAGCCTGGAACGTGTGATTGGCGTTTTGGAGTCGCCGGAGTACAGGCATGTCGAGACCGGGACGATCTCCGGCGGCCTGGCGGATTATGGAGTCGCCGTAAGGGATGTGTACTTTTCATATCAGAAAAGCAATCCAGGCTCGGTTTACAGGGGGCTCTCGTGCGACTTTCCATCGGGCCGGATAACGGGACTCGCGGGCAGAATGGGTTCGGGCAAGACGACCCTTTTTCGGCTGGTCCTCAGATTTTACGACCCCGATTCCGGCGAGATTCTGCTCGGTGGACGGCCGTTGACTGAGTACACAGCAGCTTATCTTCGAACACAGATCTCGATGATGACTCAGTTTCCCGCATTCTTTGATGACACCATTCGGGAGAACTTACGGATAGCGCGGCCGGAAGCCAGCGACGAGGAAATCCTTGACGTTTGTGAACGGACTGGGGCTTTGAAGATTCTAATGGAAAAATTCCCAGACGCCGGACGCAATATTCTCGATGCCAATCTTATGGCCGGAAAGATGCTTTCTGGAGGAGAGCGGAAAGTATTGGCCTTAAGCCGGTGCCTTCTGAAGAATCCGATGATAGTATTTCTGGATGAGCCAACTACTGGAATTGACAACCATGAGAAATTTTGGCTTCTTGAGGTCTTGCAGAAATCAGTTCGGGGAAAAACAGTTGTGGTGGTGGATCATGATGTCAATTGGCTTTTGAACTTTTGTGATAATTTCGTTGAACTGGAAAAGGGTCGCGCAATGAATCAGGGAAGCCCGGCCGAGTTGCTCCGAAGCGACGGGCTTTTGCGGGAACTGTATTTACAAGCGGCAGGCCCCAACGGAATTAAGGTTGCGTCCTGGGTCTCGCGAGGTTGATGAATTCGTAACGGGTGTTTGAGGGGGCCAGGAGTTTCCCGCTCTGGTAGTCCTTCCCCTGCTGCAAACCGTGCTCCGGCGGCAAATCCTCTCGCTTGGATTCGCTGATTGCGAGCGGGATTGGTTCCGTTCCCTCGGTGAGCGGGCGGCAGGGCAGGTAATCCGTCCGGCCCGCCGGGAGCCATCGGCGGTACGGCGCCTCCCGGGCGGCAAGGGAAACAGCGTGTGAGAACCGGAAAAAAGGCTTGCTGAACCGCGAGGTGAGAGAAGATGATGAAAACGCCCACGTCGCTTGTGTGGGGCAAGATGTCATATGAGAAATGACGGCAGACTTATGAGAACCGAATCCGGAAAGTCCGGGTCGAATGTAATTTACAGGGACACCAGTAGGAGAACAATTCCGATGAACCAGATCATCAAAAAACTTCGAATCCTCGCGGTCATCTTTGCGATACCGCTCATGAGTTCGGCTGCTCCCAACGCCAAGGGCGATCCGACGCCGAGACTGCAACCTTTGGTGAATGTATATCTCACTTACCTCCGCCTGGCGCCAGGCCACATTTACTTTCAGATCAATGGGAGATTTGTGAAATCCAGCAATGAAATTTGGACGACTGTCGAAGATCCAACCATCAAGAATGCAATACTGATTGCATTCTACCAGCACAAAAGGATCGACATCACTGATTACTCCGTGCTGCCGGACGCTAAAGCGAATTTAATATTGGCGAAAGAGATTTCTCTTCACGCCTATTGAGCATTTTGGTGGTCTTGGACCTCACCGGCAGTGCGGACGCCAATAATGTTTTCAATCTTTTGGTCAAAGGTCACCTCCGGCCCCACGCGCGAATCCGAGCAGCCGACAACAATTGCGAAGGGCTTCTGGCCGTGGGCGGTTTTCGCGCGGCTGGAACTATCATATGGAGTTATTGAATGACTGCGCGTGATATCGCGACGTTGTAAGTCAAGCGTGCCGGCAACCCGCAGCCGAAAATTTTCCCCGGCTGAACCGGCTCTCTTGCCGGGTATTATCGATCTTCCTTTTACGCGCCTACATTCGGACCCGTTCCGGGCCGGTGTAGATATTGAACCCGCTCGGCTTCGTGAAACCAACCAGGGTCGCGCCGAATTCCTCGGCGACCTGAACCGCCAGGCTGGAAGGCGCGCCCACGGCTACCAGCATCGGGATGCCGGCGGCGAGGGCCTTTTGCATTAACTCGAAGCTGGCCCGCCCACTGACGACCAGGACGGTGCGTGAAAGAAGTCCCATCCCCGCGAGAAATTGCGCGCCGATGACCTTGTCCACGGCATTGTGCCGGCCCACGTCCTCGCGCACGATGATGCGCCGGCCCTCCGGGTTGAACAAGCCCGCGGCGTGAAGTCCGCCAGTGTGCTGGAAAATTTCCTGGGCCTCGCGCAACCTGGCGGGCAGGGTGCGGATGATCGCGGCGTCCACCTGCCAGTCGGCGGCGGGCAGCGCGGGGAAAAAATTGAGCTTCAGCGCTTCCATCGAGGTTTTTCCGCATACGCCGCAACTCGATGTCGTGTAGCAGTTGCGCTCGAGCCGCTTGAGATCGAGGGCGACGCCCTCTCGCAACGCGACCTGCACGCCATGCTGAAAGCCCTCCTCGCCAAACCGCGGCCCGCAGTTGGAAACCGCTTCGACCTGGTCCACGGAACGCAGCAGGCCTTCGCCGACAAGGAAGCCGGCGGCCAATTCCCGATCATGGCCGGGGGTGCGCATGGTGATGGAGATCGTCTTCGTTTCCCGGGCGGCGGCGGGACCGAATATGACCTGGATTTCCAGCGGCTCCTCGAGCGCCAGGTCGTCAGTGCATCTCTCCAGGCCTGTTCCGGAGAGGCGCTCGACAGGGCGGCTGAGGAAGGCACGCGTGGGCTCCTCGGGACTTCCGATCTTCATATCGGGCAATGTAGCATTTATTGAGAAATCACGATATTGTGAAACGTGACCGGTAGAATGACTGAACTTCGTCATCTTTATATTTCGGCCGAGCACAGTTTCTTCGGACACCACGGCCGGCCTCCGGGGGATGCGCCGATGGTGGAGCTGGACCAGATCGAGTGCGTGGCGGGCCGGGGCATCAGGAACGACCGGTTCTTCGATTTTAAGGACAAACACAATGGCCAGATCACCTTTTTCGCCGAGGAAGTTTACGAAGATCTCTGCCGGCTCCTGCGAATCTGGGACAAACCGCCCTCGGTTCTTCGGCGAAATGTCATCACGGCTGCCGTGGACCTCGACGCGTGGCTTGACGCGGAATTCGAGGTGCAGGGCGTTCGCTTTCGCGGCATGGGCGAGTGCAAGCCATGCTACTGGATGGATCATGCCTTCGGCCCGGGAGCCGAGCAGGCGCTGCAAGGGCGCGGCGGATTGCGCGCGGTAATCCTGAGCGATGGCCTCCTCCGCCGCCCATCGCCATGACTCTCGCGGCCGTGCTGCTTGCCGGAGGCGAATCGCGCAGGATGGGGCGCGACAAGGCCACGCTGGTGATTGACGGACTCCCGCTCTGGCAACGCCAGATTGCCATTCTCAGCCAGCTTTCTCCGGTGCTCTTTGTCTCCGCCCGCGAGCGCCCCGCATGGCTCCCGGTTGAAGCGCGATTCATCGCCGATCCGCCGCCCGCCCGCGGGCCGCTTGGCGGCCTGGCGGCTGCGCTCGGGGCTATGCCGGGCACGCATTTGCTCGCCCTGGCGGTCGATATGCCAGCAATGAGCGCTGCGCATCTTGCCACGCTTTGGGGCGCCGCTTCGCCGGGCTCAGGCGTCTTGCCCTGGCTCGGCGATCACGCGGAGCCGCTCCCCGCCATTTATCCGGCCGAAGCGCAATCCATCGCGATTGGCCTGCTCGCAAGCGGCGATGTTTCCCTGAACACTTTCACGCAAGCGCTCCTCGCCGCCGGACGCATGACAAAACACACGATCGCCGCGACGGACGCGAATCTCTACGCGAATCTCAACACGCCAGACGATTGGCGGGCATTAACGTCAAAGTTATCTATGGTGAGGCACAAAAGGCAGCGGCGCACCTGACGGCCTCCCTCCCTCCTGGGCTCCCTCCGCTTTCGGCGGTCTTACCACCAGCGCCAGCAGCGTACTGACCAGCATGATCGACGAAATGATTTCCAGTGCCTGCCCGTAATGGCCCGTCGCCTGGCGCAAATGAGCAATCAAGGCCGGCCCGACAACGCCCGCGAAGCCCCACGCAGTCAGCATCAGCCCGTAAATGGAGCCGATATTCGACGGGCCGAAATAATCCGCCGCGAAAGCCGGCATGGTGCCGAATCCGCCGCCGTAACAAAGCAGGACAGTCGCGGCAAGGAGCGTAAGCAAGGTGAAATTCGCGGCTCGGGACAGGAAGAAAAAGAGAATAGTCTGCACGAGGAACATCGTGATAAACACCTGGCGGCGGCCAATGAGATCGGAGAACCATGCCCAGAGGAATCGGCCGGAGCCGTTGGCAATCGAAATGATCCCCACCAATCCGGCAGCGACAGCCGGCGTGACGTGGCTGATCTCCTGCGCCATCGGCGAAGCCTGCGAAATAATCGAGATGCCGGCGATGGAATTGAGAAACAGGATTCCCCATAGCGCGTACCACTGCCACGTCGAAAGCGCTTCCTTGAAGGTGTAGTTCCTTGCCGACCGATGGCTTTGCAGACTTGGCGCGGGCTGCCAGCCGGCCGGGCTATAGCCCTCCGCGGGGTTTTTCATGAAAATGGCCGCTCCCACCACCGCGCAGAAATAGCAGACGCCGAGAATCCCGAATGTTTCCGGGATGCCCACCGTCCTAATCAGGTGCGCCGCGATGGGCGCGGTAACCAGGGCGCCGGCGCCGAATCCCGCCACCGCGATGCCGGTGATCATGCCGCGTTTGTCGGGGAACCATTTGATCAGCGTCGCCACCGGGATGATGTATCCCAGGCCAAGCCCCACACCGCCCACGATGCCGTAGGCGAGACAGAAGAGGACGAAATTCGAGGCGAATTGCCCGGCCAGCACCGTCCCCAATCCGTAGCAGACGCCAGCCACGATGCCGACAAGGCGCGGCCCGGCTTTGTTCATCCAGAGGCCTCCGAGAAACGAGGCAAAGCCCAGGGTGAGAATCGCGATCTCAAAAACCAGGGTGCCTTGGGTAACGCTGTAGCCGTAATGTTTGGTAAGCGGAATCCGGAACACGCTCCATGCATAGACCGCTCCCAGCGCGATCTGCATTACCACTCCGGCCACCGCGATCAGCCAACGATTGTTTTCATTTGTTTTCATCAGTCTGCTCCTTCGAGATGTTGCTTCCGAAGCCTTCCAGCAGCGCGTTCACCATGGCCATGCCCCGGCGGAAGTGCTTGCTGCGAAACTTGTTCATCAGTTGCCATAGGCTCGGCGGATTCGGAGCCTTTGCTTCGCAAAGCGCCCCGGGCATCGCGCCGAAGAATGCATTCAACATATCGGGGTCCAGGGCTCCCACGGTCTTGATGAAAATAACGATGTTGCGAATCGCCTGGATTCCTTCGGGCGTATTGGTCAATTCCACCGCGTCCTCGATGATCTTATCCCCCGCCCCCAGCGCGCCGCGCAAGGTGTCGAGCGCGCCGCGATCGTGCAGTTCCTGCAGCAAATCGTACGCGGCCAGCAGCGCCTCGGCATGCTCCACCGGCGCATTCTGCAACCGGCATTGCAACTCCAACCGCGGATCGCGCGGCGGTATCTCGAGGGGGATTGGTTGTGCCATCGGTTTATCTCCCTGTCGGTCCGGGATGCTGACCATTCCCGTTGCCGTTCCCAGGCATGTGATAATCGGGACGCTTCCATTTCCGTTCGACTTCCACCCCGTTCTGCGGGGTTGGATGGCCGAAACGGGGATTGATTCGCGGCAGAGGGCTTCCGCCGTTCGCTTCCGGCAGCACGCGCATGTTCACCGCGGTCTCCTTGTACGCCGGCGTATGGGTCGCTTTGTCGGTATGGCTGCTCGTCAGCCGGTTCACGGGGCTCGTCGGTTGAATTCATCGGCATATAAAGCTCCTGCCCCGACACCCGCCCGGTCACCAGGGCTCGCACGCGGACCTTGCCATAGCGCGAAGTGAGCTGCACCCAGCGTGCCGCTCTCGATGCCCCGCTCGCCGGCAAGCTCCGGCGAGACCTCGACGAAAGTATCCGGCGTTTTTTCCCGGATGCCCTCGCTGCGATACGTCAGGTTGCCCTCGTGGAAATGCTCGAGCAGACGGCCGTTGTTCAGTTGCAGGTCGTACTCGGCATCAGGCTGCTCGGTCGGCTCCGTCCATGGCAACGGGAAACAGCTTTGCCTTGCCGTCTGGGAAATTGAATTCCTTGGTGTAAAGCAGCGGCTGATCGGCTGCCGTCCTCCGCGACCGGCCATTGCAGCGTTTTGTATCCCTCCAGCCGCTCGTAAGTCACGCCCGCGAACATCGGCGTCAGCTGCCGCGATTTCGTCGCATGATTTCCGATGGATGCTCGTAATTCCAGCCGGCGCCCAGCCGGTTGGCGACGTCCTGAATGATCTCCCAGTCGGGCCGGCTGCCCTCCAGCGGCTCGAAAACCTGGTAGAGCCGCTGGATGCGCCGCTCCGTGCTGGTAAATGTCCCTTCCTTTTCCAGGCTCGGACTGGCCGGCAAAATCACATCGGCGAAGCGGCACGTCTCGCTGAAGAAAATCTCCTGCACGACGAAGAAATCCAGCTTTCGACAGCGCCGTCATCCACGTAGTTCGCGTTGGAATCCACCAGGCTCATCTCCTCGCCGAACAGATACATGGCCTTGAGTTTGCCGTCGTGGATCGCGTCGATCATCTCGTGGTTGTCCAGGCCCTTCTTCGGCGGCAGCTTTACGTTCCACGCCTTCTCGAACCGCGCCCGAATCTCGGGGTCTTCAACCTATTGGTAGCCGGGAAAGTTATTCGGCATCGCGCCGTGGTCGCTCGCTCCCTGCACGTTGTTATGCCCGCGCAACGGATACGCGCCCGTGCCCGGCCGCATGTAATTGCCGGTTACCAGCAGCAGGTTCGAGATGGCCGTCGAGGTATCCGAGCCCATGGTGTGCTGCGTTACGCCCATCGCCCAGAGGATGCACATGCTCTCCGCCTCGGCGATCATGTGCGCGACGCGTTCCAGGGTCTCGATGGGAATGCCCGTGGTCGTCGCCGGCCAACTCCATGGTGAATGGATCAAGACTCTTTTTGTATTCGTCCAGGCCGTTGACCCATTGGTTCATGAACGCGGTTTTCGCGAGGCCTTTGTCGAGAATGTAGCGGGTCACCGCGGACAGCCAGACGAGGTCAGTCCCCGGTTTCGGGTGGAGGAACATATCCGCGCGCGTCGCCATCTCATTCTCGCGCAGGTCGGAGACGATCAGCTTCTGGCCGCGCAACTTGTGGGAGCGCTTCACGCGCGTCGCCAGCACCGGGTGGCTCTCCGCCGTGTTGCTGCCGATGATCACCACGAGGCTCGGCCTGCTCGATGTCCGAGATCGAGCCGGAATCGCCGCCATAGCCCACCGTCCGGAATAAACCCACGGTCGCCGGCGCCTGGCAGTAACGGGAGCAGTTATCCATGTTGTTGGTGCCGATGACCGCGCGCGCGAGCTTCTGCATCAGATAGCTCTCCTCGTTCGTGCACTTCGAGGAGGAGATGAACGCCAGCGAATCCGGCCCGGTCGCCGCCTTGATTTCCGCAAATCTGCGCGCCACCAGAGCCAAGGGCCTCGTCCCACGTCGCTTCGCGAAATTTGCCTCCCTCGCGAATCAGCGGCTTCGTGAGGCGGTCGGCGCTGTTGACGAAATCCCAGCCGAATTTGCCCTTGATGCAGGTGGAGATGCCGTTGGCCGCGCCTTCCGCCGGCTCCACCTTCAGAATGTGCCGGTCCTTGGTCCAGATATCGAAGCTGCAGCCGACGCCGCAATAGGTGCAGACCGTCTTCGTGCGCTCGGATGCGCGACTTTCGCGCATTGTCGCCTCGACCTCGGAGACCTGCAGGATCGCCCCATAGCCGATCTCCGGCTCGATCCCCTTGACCACGTCGATCATGCCGTCGAGCGCCGCCTTCGGCAGCGCGGTGAAATAGCCCGCCTCGCCCAGCATCGATTTTTCCATCAGCGCGTTGCACGGGCAGACGGTGACGCAATGGCCGCACGAGACGCAGCTCGATTCGCCGATCGGCTCGTCCGCCATCCCACAGCACGCGCGGATGCGGGTCCTCCCAGTCGATGGACAGCGTCTCGTTGACCTGGAGGTTCTGGCACGCCTCCACGCAACGCCCGCAGAGGATGCACTGGTCCGGATCGTAGCGGTAAAACGGATTGGTATCGTCGATCTTGTACGGCTTGGGCCTGAAAGGGATCTTCTGGTGCTCTACGCCCAGCAATTTGGTGGTGTTGTGGACCGTGCAGTTGCCGTTGTTGTTGTCGCAAACCGTGCAGTAGAGCAGGTGATTGCCGAGTATCCGGTCGAACGCCTCGCGCTGCGCCGCCGCGGCCCGGGCGGATTTCGTGGACAACCTTCATCCCATCGGTAACCGCCGTCCCGCACGCCCGCACCAGCTCTCCGTTCACTTCCACCATGCAAGTATCGCACGTCTGGATCGGGCCGAGTTGGGGATGATAGCAAACCTGCGGGATATCCGCGCCGACATGATTCAGCAAATCCACAAGCCGCCCCCCCTCGGCGGCTTCGCGCACAGTACCGTCAACTGTTAAAGTGATGCTCATCCTTCAAACAGTGAAGCTATAGACACACTCGACACGGGCAAACGGTCTGTCAACCGGAAAGCCGGTCGTTCTCGCCCCGCGATTCCAGGAAAAAATTCGCGTTGCGGGGTTCTTCCAGGCATCACTTCTTCTTTCTTTTGTTTTTGGAATCGGGGGCCAACACTCGCGCGGCTGGGTGAAAACCGCCATCGCCATGCCGGATTCTCCCATGCACCGCGCCGACCCCACCGACCTTGCCGACCGTAACTGGCGGCGCTTCGTCATTTTTCGGGTCCTCTTCAACTCGCGGTTCTACTACCCCGTTCTCGCCGTGCTTTTCCTCGATCTCGGGATGAGCGCGACCGAATACACGCTGCTCAATTTCGCCTGGGCGTTGGCGATTGTCGCCGTGGATTTACCCGCCGGTATTCTTGCGGATCGCATTGGCCGCCGCCCTCTGATTGTCGCCGCGGCCGCCTCCATGATCGTCGAAATGATCCTGCTTTGCGTCGCGCCGATCCACGGCGGCGCCACTCTCTTTCTCTGCTGCCTGGCAAATCGAATCCTCTCGGGCGCCGCCGAGGGTATGGCCGATGGCGCGGACGAGGCGCTGGTCTTTGACTCATTGGCTGAGCGCGGACGCGAGAAGGAATGGCCATTGGTCCTCGATCAGGTGATGCGCTGGCAATCGCTCGGTTTTGTCTTCGCCATGCTGGTGGGCGGCGCGGTCTATGATCCAGCTTTGCTAAACAGGGTGTTTCGCGCCCACCTTCAGCAGGGAACGACGTTGCGCTTCCCCCTCTATCTGACCCTTCTCTCCGCGTGCGCGACCTTTGTCGTTGCCCTGGGTATGCGGGAACCGGATTGGCGCAAAACGAGCGCCCTTCCCCTGGGATGCGAACCGAACACACGCAGCGTTATTTCTCACTTGCTGGCGGCTGGCGGCTGGATTCTGCGGACGCCGTTGGCGCTTTTTGTTATCATGGCCGGACTGGCGCTGGACAGTGTCGCCAGATTGTTTTTGACGTTCTCCAGTTCCTACTTCCGGCTTATCCACCTGCCGTCCGCCAGCTATGGATTGATAGGCGCCGCGCTGGGCGGGGTGGGGCTGGGCGTGTCGCCGGTGGCTCGCCGCATGGTCGCGCGCTTCGGCCCGGCGGGGAATTTCGCCTGTCTGGCGGTGGTCTTGCTGGCGGGCCTGGTGGGAGTGGCCGCGCGGTGGCCCGTCTTTGGAGTGGTGTTTGCCGTCCCGATTATGATCGCAATCTCCGCCGTGTCGTACCAGGTATCCTACTACCTCAATGCGGCCGTGGATTCCGCCCGGCGCGCGACGGTGCTTTCGTTCAAGGGACTGGCCTTCAATCTCGGATATGGATTTGTGAGCCTGGCTTATGCCGGCGCATTGCACGCTCTTCATGGAGGCGGCCCGGAGGCGACCTTTGGGCGCACATTGCCGTGGCTGCCCGCGTGGCTGGCCCTGACGCTGGCCATCCTGCTTGTCGCCTTCTGGCGGCGCCGCGCTCTGTTGGGCCGGCGGGTAACACCAGGCGGAGACACGGCCTGATCAAGGCATCCCTTTTGGAACGAAAAAATGTGAATTCTCCACTTTGCAAAATGGGATCGCGGAAGCACTCTGCCGACTTGCGAAAGGAAGTGAAAAAATGCCACTGCCAACCGACCCAAAACGAATAGCCGTTTCAGAAAAAGTGCTCCAGGAACTGGATCACCTGAACGGGGGCATCCATCCCGGCCATCGCCCGGCCCACGCCAAAGGCTTATTACTCGCCGGCTACTTCAATCCCACGCCGGAAGCCGCGGCGTTGTCACTCGCGCCTCATTTCCACGCGCCCTCCACTCCGGTCGTGGTGCGGTTCTCGGATTTTGCCGGCGTGCCGACCATCCCCGACAACGATCCAAATGCTTCCAGCCCCCACGGATGCGCCATCCGCTTCGAGCTTGGCGAGCACGTCCACACCGACATTGTCGCCCACTCCGCCAATGGCTTCCCGGTCCGTACGGCGGCGGAATTCGTGGAATTCCTGCATGCCGTCGGCGCCAGCGGGCCGGATGTTCCGCACCCGAATCCCATCGAGCAGTTTCTAGGCAGCCATCCCAAGGCGCTGGCCTTTGTGCAAATGCCAAAGCCAATCCCGACCAGCTTCGCCAGGGAATCCTATTTCAGCGTGACGGCACACAAGTTCATTGACGCAAAAGGATCCAGCCGCCATGTGCGCTATCGGATTCTCCCGGACGCCGGCAATGAGTACCTTGACGCCGCAGGCGCGGCGGCCAGGGGGCCGAATTCCCTGATGGAGGAACTGGCGCAGCGGCTGGCGATTGGACCCATCAAAATGAAAATTGCGGTCCAGATCGCGAACGACGGCGACATAGTGGACGACGCAACCGAGCATTGGCCCGCCGAGCGTCCGCAGGCGTTATTGGGCACCGTTACTCTCACTGGACTCGTGCCCAAGGACGATGCCGAGGGAAGTCGGATCATTTTCGATCCTATTCCTCGCGTTGAAGGAATCGAGCCTTCGGCCGATCCGCTTCTCGAGCCCCGGGCGGACGCATACCTGATGAGCGGCCGGCGCAGGCGGGCCGCCGCGAAATAGCAGGTCCGGACTCGCGATTTCGTCGGCTTCCATAAGCCGTACCGGTCCACCATCACCGCGCAAACGCGGCGTTTGATCCAGGGTAAGAGACTTCCCACGGTTGCGAAGGACGTGGAAAGAAGAGAGACTCCGGGAAGAACGGAACGCTGCCGACATGAGAAAACGCGCAGAGACAATCCCGCAGCCGGCTGAGGAGCGATTCGGTCGGTTTCGGCGGCACCGTGCCGGGCTTCTAATCCGATACGCCGCGCCAGTGGTCGCCGTGTTCGTGGCGCTGATGCTGACGGATCGGCTCAGGGAGACTTTTCAGGGAACGCCCAACTCGCTGTTCTTCTGCGCCATCATTCTCAGCGGATGGTATGGCGGCTTCGGTCCTGGAATTCTTGCCACTCTTCTGTCGATCCTTTCCATCAAGCTCTCTATAACGCCGCCGCCACTTGCCCAAACCTTCCCCCTTGGTGAAATGCCGCATTTCGTGATCTTCTTCATAGCCGGAGTCTTCATCAGTTGGGTGTGCGAGCGGCAACGGCGCGATGAGGCAGCCCTGATGCGGGCTCGCGACGAACTGGAAGGCAAGGTCCAGGCGCGCACGGCGGCGCTCTCGACTGCTAACCAAAGTTTGACCATCCAAATCGCAGAGCGAACCCGGGCGGAATGCGAACTCCAGCGATTGAACCGCGCCTGGCGGGTTCGCAGCGCATGCAATCAGGCTCTGAACCGATGCAACGAGGAGATGGACCTGCTGGATCAAGTCTGCCGCGTGGTCGCCTCGGAGGGCGGCTATCGCCTGGCCTGGGTCGGTTATGCCCAGAACGATGCTGCAAAATCCGTCCGCCCTGTTGCCCGCGCGGGGCCTGGCCTGCGTTATTTGGACACCGTGGCGCCGACCTGGGGGGACGACGAGAATGGTCGCGGGCCGACGGGAACCGCGATTCGCACCGCCCGGCCTGTCGTGTGCAACCTGATATCTTCGGATCCGATTTTTGCCCCATGGAGAGCCCGGGCTGAAGAATACGGCCTCAAATCCTCCGTGGCCTGGCGGACGGCACAAAGGTTCACGTGCAAAACTCGCCTGGCGGGGTGCGTTGAGATTTGGGAAGGCGTTCCAGTCTTTATGAATAGATCCCACACCAATCCCGAACAACCGGGTCCATTAGAACAGGAGAACTAAACAATGTACCGTCGTCATATCTTGCAGGAGGGCCTGCGCTCCATCGCCACCCGCGCCAGCGATCCTGGCCCCAATCTTACTCGCCGGACCGTGCTGCTCTCCGCGCTCATTGCCGCCTTGCCGTTCGCGTTTTCCGGCGAACGGGCCGAAGCCTCGGAAATCGATCCGAAGGAGACCATCATCACCCTTCCAAAGGACATCAAGTGGAAAGCCTGGAGCGGCCTCCGGCAGCGGATGGGTGACGTAGCGACGCTCTACGGCGGCCTGGACAAGCCCGGGCCTTATCTCGTTCTGATGAAATGGTATCCGGGTTTCATGAGCGCCCCGCACAGCTACGCAACCGATCGGTTGTCACTGGTGATGTCGGGCACGTGGTGGGTGAACAGCGGCGAGGATTTTGACCCGGACCATTGCGTTCCGGTGCCGGCCGGCGGGTTCGTCCGGCGCGTCGCCCGCACGCCGCATTACGATGGCGTGAAGACAGCCGCGAAGGAGCCGGCGGTCATCGCGATCTTCGGGATGGCGCCAGTCGAATTGAAACTGGTGGACCCGACCAAGCCGGCCTGGCGTCAGCTCTAACACCCGCAAAAACATGAATACTTCCTATAAAGACAAAGTCGTTCTCGTTACTGGTGGAACCTCTGGCATCGGCAAGGCCGCGGCCATGGCCTTCGCTGAATCCGGCGCGAAAGTCGTCCTCACCGGCCGGCGTGAGAAAGAGGGTGCGAAGGTCGTGGAGGAAATCACGAAAGCGGGTGGGAAGGCGCTGTTTGTGCGTGCCGACGTCGTCACGGATGAAGATGTTAAACGTGCCGTGGATCTGACTGTGGCCACCTATGGTCGCCTTGATGTTGCTTTCAACAACGCGGGCGTCGAGATCACCGGCCCCTTGGACGAGGTCACCGAGGAACAGTACCGCCGCACATTCGACATTAACGTCTGGGGTGTCCTTAACTCGATGAAGCACGAAGTTGCGGCCATGCTCAAGACCGGCGGCGGCTCCATTGTCAATACCTCCAGTGTGGCCGGCCACATTGGCTTTCCCGGCCTGAGCATCTACGTGGCAACCAAACATGCGGTCGAAGGATTGACCAAGGCTGTTGCGCTTGAGTACGCAAAACAAAACATCCGCGTCAACGCGGTCGCCCCCGGCGCAATTGATACCGAAATGGTAGATCGCATGGTTGGCAAAGAAGAGGACGGCGACCGCCGGAAATGGCTGCTTTCGCTGCACCCGGTCGGACGATTCGGAACCAGCGAGGAAATCGCCGCCGCCGTGCTCTATCTGGCATCCGATGCGGCAAAGTTCACCACCGGCGCGACGCTGAGGGTTGATGGTGGATGGACTGCCCAGTAACCGCACAGAAGAACGCCCGGGAAGTCGCAATCTCCGTCCAACTGTGGAGGGGCTTCGGGGCGGATTTCGACGACCCTGCTTATCGCGGGTACTTCGGCCGATTCTTTTCCGGCTATCGGGCTGGGTCACCGTGATTAAAGTGGACGGATTATTTATTTTCCGATATGCGCATATTCGGAACGGAGAAAATTTAAATATATGAAGACAATTCATCGCAGATCAACGGGCTGCGTGAAGTTGCGAATGGGGCTGGTTTGCTGGGGGATGGCGGGGGTGTGTTCCATGGCGGGATTGCTGCTGGGCGAAGCGCGGGCGGGGACGACGGTGCTTCAGTTCACGGCGTCAGCGGGCAACACGAGCGGGGACACGATTTTTCTCGACAGCCCGGAGCTGAATAAAAAGCCGAAACTGAAGCTGATCGTCACCCAGGTCTGGACGGGGGCGTACAACGCGACGCCGGTGGGAGTGTTTTATACGAGCGGGACGTGGGCGGCTTACAATGAAGACGAGTCGTCGATTCCGATTAGAGCGACTTTCAATGTGCTGGTGACGACGGATTCGGTGAATGCGACGCCGGCCAATTCGGGAGCAGACCTGACGTTAGTCACGCTCGAGGCGAAAAATCCGAACGCAATACTGCTGATGACGCACCTATTCAATCCGTATCCGGCTTTGGGCGGGATGTATGCGGATCATAACCTGGGGTTGTATTACGACACTGACTTCAAGAAATGGAGTGTGTTCAACGAGGACGAATCATCGCCCCTGGCGGCAACTTACAATCTGTTCAGCGCCACCAGGAAGGATAACGCCTTTGTGGTGACCACGGCGGGAACGAATGTGGCGGGGTATTCCGTCTTGATCAATAACCCGGGGACAAATTCCAACCCGAACGCCGTGCTCTTTGCGGAGGCACTTTATAACGGCACTTACTGGGATCATCCGATAGGCGTTTATTATGATTCGGGTACTTGGACGGTCTTCAACGAAGATGAGACGGCGATGCCGGCGGGGCTGACCTTCAATGTCGTGGCGTTTTCGGGGACATCACCCTGAGGGCTCTCACGGCGCGGGCTTTGTGGAGATTGCGGGACTGGGAAGGGTGGGGACGGGGCAGGGGAGCCCTCTCCTATGCAGCCCGCAACGCTTCCGGTCCTACCTCTGCAAATCGCCTGGCTTTTCAGGGATACCCGGTTCATCGAGGAGCTGGATGCCGGTGGCGGAACTCAATTCGGTGGGGTCGCGCAATGCCCAGACGATTTTCTTGTCCGGGGTTACTTCCACGACCTGCACGATGTTGGGGTCCTTCTTCGAGCCGCCCCGGTTGCAGATGACCGTGTCGCCGTTGGCCAGGCGGCTGGCGGTCTGCACGTCGCGCAGGGTAATGCCGGGCAGATCGTCCTTCTCGACGGCCCAGACGATTTCCCCTTTCGGATTTACCTCGTGGACGAAGGCGCGCTGGTCGCCGGCGATGAGCGTGTTGCCGTTCTTCAGGCGGATGGCGTCCCATGCGCGCCCGGGCGTGTAAGTCCAGATTTTATTCCAATTCTTGTCGAATTCATCGACATGGTTCTCCTGCAAGTAAGGCAGCAGGTAGGTCCCGGCGGCCGTGATCCGGCAATTGCGGAACTGGACGTGCACCGTGGTGGTGCCGCTGACGACTAATTCGTGGGAGACCGCCTTCGAGTTATCCTTCTTGTTGAGGATATAGAAATGCGGGGTGGTGCCGTTTTCCACCACCATCACCTGGTCGAGGCCGACGGGCTGGAGGGCGTGGATTTGCGTGCCATCGGGACAATCATAATGCCATACAATCTTCTTGTCCGGAGTAACTTCATAGCAATGAAGCATGGCGGTGCAGATGATGTGGCCGTTTGTCATCATCCATGCGTCGTCGATTTCGCCGCCCTTGGGGAACGCATAAGTCCAGATAACTTTGCCGTGGTTGACCACATAGAGCACGTTCCTGCCTTCGCCATAATAAAGGAAGGGATGCTGGGCGAGCCCGTTGCCGGGCAGGGAAGTGAGCGGGGTGGGCGAGGCCGCGGCTGAAGTACCGCTCGATTCGGCGGTGCCGGTGACGGCTGCGGTCGAGGTGAGAATGGGAGGCGTCGGCATCGGAGCCTCGTCGGGGCCGGTGGCGGGCGCGTTCTCGAACTGATCGAGAACCTTCAACATCGGCTGATCCGAATCGGCCCGGGCGCTGAGCGAGGCGAAAGAAGCCAGAAAGGTCAGAATGAGAAATCGGCGTGGAGACATGGTAAAGTTACTGGAGGGTTGAGTGACGGTGAATGTTCAATGGTGTGGCAAAAGTCATCGCATCAGCTCCTGGTCTTCATCCTTGCCCGGCTCGTCGAGTAGCTGGACACAGGAGGCTGGTCCCAGATCGGGGTCTTTCCATTCATTGATTGCCCAGACCACTTTCTTGTCCGGGGTTACTTCGATCAATTGGATGATCTTCGGCCAGTCGGTCTTGTTGACGCGCGCGGTCCAATTGCAAATGACCGTGTCGCCATTGGCCAGCCGGGTTGATTCGTGAACGCTGTTGATCTTGATTCCTGGCAGATCTCCATCCTTCAGTTCCCAGACAATCTCCCCTTTCGGGTTTATTTCGCGGACGAATGCATGCTGGTTGCCGCTGATGAGCGTGTCGCCGTTGGTGAGCCGAACCGCGTCCCACACGGACGGGGCGTCGCACGACCAGATCGGCTTCCAATCCTTGTCATACTCGATGACCTTGTCCAGGTCCATGTGGGCGATAAGGTAGGTGCCGGCCTTTGTCATTCGGACATTGCGGAATTGCCCGTGAACCGATCCGCTCTGGCTCTTGGTCTGCATCACATGCTCCATCTCCGTTTTGCCGGTGGCAATGTTATAGAGGCATAGCTTGGCCGGATGCCCGTTAAGCATGAATAGCACCTTGTCATCGCCGATGGGCTGCGCCGAATGGCATTCCCTCCAGTAAGTGACTCCATCCGTGCCGGTATCCTGCGGGCATTGGTAATCGTAAATGGTTTTGCCGCCCTTGTCGATCTTCCGCCAGCCGGTCTTGTAAGCAAAGACGATGTCCCCATCGGAAAGCATGTGCATGTCCGAGAATTCGCTCAAGTTGCCATGCTCGTCCTTGATCGGGATTTGATAAGTCCACGCGACGGTGCCCCCTTTGATGAGAAACATGGTCTGCATCGGCTTGCGCGTATCCCATTCGCCGCTGTAGAGAAAATCGTGCTGCGCGAGGCCTTTCCCCGGGAGCGGCGCCGGCGGCTCGGGGTAGGGGGTGATGTAGGAATGGGCCTTGGCTTTGGGCGAGACGCTGGCAGCCGGGCTGGCGGATGCGGCGGATGCGGCGGGCGCAGGGGTGGGGGACGTTTCGTCCGCGGCGTGCGCGGCGCAGGCCAGGATGCCGAGTCCGAGGAACCCGACGAGCAGTTTGTTCATGGGGATATTGGGGATTGACCGGGCTCAATTGCGCGTCTGGCGGCAAGCGGCGCCCGAATGGATTGGATGGGGATCGCCGTATCGTTGCAAAGAGGGTGCCGGACGCAAGCGTTTTTTCGCGGCTTGCGGCCACATAGCTCATCGCGGCTTGAGCAGGTGACTGCGCTGGCACTCCCGCAACCGGTGTGCGGCCGATTTGTCATGGTTTTGTCATCTCTCTCCAGCCGGCGGCGTTTGCGCTGGTGTTCCCGCACCCGGTATGCGACCATCCATCGCTTCGGGCAACTCCGGCGCGATGCCGGCGGCGCCCGGGCTAATCAACCCGCCAATACCCAACACCGTGAAAGAATTTTCTCCCGAGGACGTGCGGCAGATTTACAACAATATCTGCGCCGAATTGAGTCGAGTGATCGTAGGTCAGGAGCGGATTGTGCGTCTTCTGCTCATCAGCTTGTTTGCGCGCGGGCATTGTTTGTTGATCGGTGTGCCCGGCCTGGCCAAGACGCTGCTGGTGAAATCGCTCGCCGAGTCATTGCAACTTACTTTCAAGCGAATCCAATTTACTCCCGATTTGATGCCCAGCGATATCATCGGCTCGGAGTTATTGCAGGAAAGGGAGCGCCGGCTCGAGTTCGAATACCAGCCGGGACCGATCTTTGCCAGCCTGCTGCTCGCCGATGAGATCAATCGCACCCCGCCGAAAACGCAATCGGCCCTGCTCGAGGCGATGCAGGAGCGCGCCGTGACGGTCGGGCAGGTGACGCGCGCGTTGCCGGAGCCGTTCCTGGTGATCGCGACACAGAACCCCATCGAGCAGGAGGGGACTTATCCGCTGCCGGAGGCGCAATTGGACCGCTTTATGTTTTCGCTCAATCTTGATTACCCGTCGAAGGCGGAGGAAGCGGAAATCGTCCGGCGCACGACCATGCAGGAGCCGGTCACATTGGCGGCCGTCGCATCGCGCGATGAGATACTCGCGGTCCAGAAATTCGTAATCCACGCGCCCGTATCCGATCATGTCATCCAATACGCGGTTGACCTTGCCTCCGCCACGCGGCCGAAGTCCGGCGATGCGCCCGCCATGACCCGGGAGCTGGTGGAATGGGGCGCCGGCCCGCGCGCATCGCAGTATCTTATTTTGGGCGCGAAGGCGCTGGCTCTGCTCAATGGTAAGCTGACGCCCGAGACGCAGGATGTGCGCGACGTGGCCGAGGCGGTGCTGCAACACCGCGTCATCACGAATTACCGGGCGACGGGCGCCGGCAAGCACGCGGGCGATGTTATTGCGTCAATCCTGCAGACGGTAAAGGAGCAGACTTACTAACGCGGCGGGGGCGACTTATGGCTCCGTTTGACTTAAAGCAGACGCTGCGGGATGCGCGGTTGCCCGGTTTGCCGCCCCCGCTCGCTAAAAAATCGGGGTCTTTCTCATGGCTCCTGAGCGTCGAGGAACTCGAGCGATTCAAGAATCTGCTCCTGTTCGCGCAGGCGACGGTGGATGGATATTTCGCCGGCAAGCATCGCTCCTCGCACCCCGGCGCATCGACGGAATTTCGAGATTACAAGAGTTACGTGCAGGGCGATCCCATCGACCGGATCGATTGGCGCGCCTACGGCCGGACACGCCGCCTCTTCATCCGCCAATACGAGGACGAGACGGACATGGTTGCATACCTGCTGGTGGATACGAGCGGCTCGATGCGCTACGCGGGAGACAAGAAGGTGGCGAAGTTTCTGCATGCCGCGCGAATTGCCGCCGCGCTCGCCTACCTGATGTTGAGGCAGGGGGACAAGACGGCGCTTGGTTTATTTGGCGAGAAACTGGGTATTTACGTATCTCCCGGTGGTACGCGGCGGCACTTACACGAGGTGCTTCGAACTCTCGAGGGCGCGCGCCCATCGGCGGCCACCAGGCTGGCCGACGCGCTGCACCAATACTCCTCGGTCTTCAAGAAGCGCGGCCGGATCATCCTGATTTCGGACTTCTTCGTCGATGACATATCGGTCCTGTTCGATGCGCTGAGTCTTTCCCTGCATAGGGGATTCCGCATCCTGCTGCTCCAGGTGCTCGATCCGCATGAACTGGATCTTCCCGCTCACAGCGTGGCAAAGTACATCGACATGGAAACGAATGAGGAGGTCGAGGTCGACACCGAGGATTTGCGCGCCGATTACAGGAAGAAGATGAACGAGGCTGTCGATGCGCTGGCGCGCGAGGCGGACGCGCGGAAGATCGAGTATAAGTTGGTTAATACGCACGACCCTTATACCTCGGCCATCGAGGCTTACCTTGGCTTCAGGGGACGCGAAAAGAACCGGCGATGAGCCTGCTGAACGAGAGCCTGTTGTTCGTGCTGGCGCCGCTACTGGCGCTACCGCTCTTGATTCATCTTTTGAACAAGCGCTTTCCCCAACGGTTCAATTTCTCAACGGTCGAACATTTGCGCAAGACCGTGGCTGAGCGGTCGCGCATCCATCGCTGGCGCCATCGCATTTTGACGTTGATCCGCACGCTATTCGCGCTGCTCCTGCTCCTCGTCTTTCTCAAGCCCGTGATGGGCAGCTTTGGTGGCTCCGCGGGCAAAAAGGCGCGGGAGGTGCTGATCGTGATCGATCACTCGATGAGCATGGAGTACGAACAGGGAGGAATGACCAGCCGCGCGCGCGCGATCATCGAGGCGGATAAGATACTCGAGACGCTCGGGCCGGATGACGGCGTCAATGTTATCGCCGCCGGCGCAATCCCGCAGGTTTGCTCGACTGATTTTTCGACCAATTCCGCCGCCGCCCGCCATTTCCTCAGCATGCTCCCGCCGGGAATCACGCGCGCGGATTTCACTCAGGCGAATATCGCCGCCAGCCATTTGCTGGCCAATACCAGCGCAAGTGGCGCCTCCGAGATTTACTATATTTCGAATTTTCAGCGCAAGAATTGGGCTGAGGTCGATTTTCAGCCGCTCGATGATCAGGCGCGCGTCTTTTTCGTCGACGTTGCGCCGGCCACGTCGGCGAATCACGCGATTATTGGCGCCGAGGTCGACCAATCGCAGGTGCTCGCAGGCGACACTATTCCGCTTCAACTTACCGTAGGCAATTACTCGGACCAGCCGCTCGATGATACACTTACCGTGCGGGTTGATCAGCGGACGGAAATTCAGCAGCAGGTCGCGGCAAACCCATGGTCGTCGGCAAAAGTAACCGTTGCCGTCCCCGCAACCTCGCCAGGCCTGCATATCTGCGAGGTCACGCTTCCGCCGGATAATCTGGCTTTGGATGACAAATGGACCCTGACGCTTCCCGTCCTCGAGAAGGAAGAGATAGTCACTATCTCGGAGAATCCCGATCCCGCCCAGGACCCGGTAAAATTTCTCCACGCCGCATTGAATCCCTATCCCAATCAGGCCGGTTCATTGATCCCGCATCACGTCGCGTCCGCCAGTTTTACCGAGGCGGATCTTGCGGCCGCGCAGAAGATATTCATTACTCGCTGCGGCCCGCTCCAGGAAGCGGAGGCCGATGCGCTTGCGAATTTCCTGCACCGCGGCGGCGGCATCGTCTGGTTTCTCGACAGCGCATCGGATTCGATCAACCTCGCATTGCTCGCAAAGGCGATGACGGGAACAAGGCTGCCACTCGACGTCGGTCCCCTGCGCCAAACGGTCAACGTCGCATCCGCCGCGCAGCAAATCACAACGGGAGATTTCAATTCGAAGCTCCTGCGCCTCTTCCGCGGGCCGCTCCGCCAGGACCTTGGCCTGCTCGAGTTCTACGATTTCCACGCCGCGAGCGCGACCGGCGCAGGCAAGGTGTTGCTGCGATTTGGCGACGAAACGCCGGCCATGGCAACCACGGAATATGGCCTGGGCACGCTCGTCCTCATGAATTTTTCGGTAAGCGAGCTGTCGAGCAACCTCGCGCGCCAGCGCATCTTTCCAGCATGGATACAGGATTTGGTGAAACAATTGAACACAGCCGAGCCGGCGCCGCTTGCCTATGTCGCCGGCCAGACTATCGAAAGCGAAGTCTGGCGCGATGACCTGCGCAGGCAGCCCATCCGCAGTCCGTCCGGAGCGATCATCGATGTGCACCAGGAGCCAATGGGAGAACGCTCGGCGATCAGTTTTCCCGCCAATGAATTGGGGCTCTACACCTTGAATGACGGCGGGCTGAAGTATGCCTTCGCGGTCAATGGCGACCCGGGCCAATCGGATTTGCGCGCCGTGGATAAGTCCCATCTCGAAGAGCAACTCGCCGCGGGCCAAAAGGCCCACTTTGCATCTGGTTTGAAAGATTACGAGGCCGTCGCATTTGGCAGGCCGCTCTTGCATTTGTTTCTCATAGGTGGCCTCGCGGTATTGGTTATCGAGTCGATGTTACAACTAACTTTCAGGAGGGTCGCCCGGTGATTCTTGATCCGCTCGTACCCGTACCCCTGGTGCTGCTGCTCGCGCTGGGTCTGGCAGTCATGACAATTTGGTCCTATGGTCGCACAGCGGGCAATCTGCCGCTGTGGAAACGCTTGCTCCTGCTCGCGCTTCGGCTGTCGGGCATCGCGCTGGTCCTGCTCATCCTCCTGCAACCATCCAGCATCGAGAACATCCCGCTTCCGGCGCACGACCGCGTAACTCTGGTCGCCGTTGATTCCTCGCGCAGCATGAACACCGCGGACGCGGGCAAGCTGACGCGGTTTGACGCCGCCAGGGAACTGATCTGGGACGCCGGCCTCGCATCCCGCGCCAATGGCGGCGCCGCGGCCGACGTTCGATTATTCGAATTCGCCGGCAACGCGTCACCAATTACCGGCCCATTGGCCGATTTGAAGGCCGATGGCAGGACGACAGAGATCAACACTTCGGTCATGACGATGCTCGACTCGCTCGGTCCGGGCCAGTCCGCGCGAGGGCTCTTTCTGCTTACCGACGGGCACGACTTCGAGATGGTCAACCCGGAAAAGACCGCCCTCGAGGCGCGCACGAGGCAGACCCCCATTTACGCCGTGACTCTGGGCGGCGATACGACCGTCCGCGACGTCTCGGTGCGCATGGGGTCGTTCGAGCCCTTCTATTATGCGAAGCAAACCATACGACTCACCGGGTTGATCCGCCCGCTCGGCTGTCCGTATGAAACGCTTGAAGCTACTCTGCTGCGCGAGGGAAAACCGGTGCAGACCAAGCCCGTGGTAGTGCACGAGGAGCAGGAGTTGCCGGTGCAATTCGATGTTACAGAAGCCACCCCCGGCCAGTATGAATACGAAATCCGCGTGGCGCCCGTGCCCGGCCAGGTAAGTACGGCGAATAACTCGGCGGTTACTTATGTCAATGTAATAGACAAGAGAGTCCGGGTATTGGTTCTCGAGGGAGAGCCCTATTGGGATACTACTTTTCTTCAGCGCTCGCTGCGCCGCGATGATAGGTTGGATGTCGATTGCGTCATTTCTTATGCGAGGAAGCACCTCCGGCTGATCCAATCCGGATCGGATACGGATAAGTTCAAGCTGCCCGCCACGGTCGACGATTGGCGTCGGTATGACCTGGTTTTTTTGGGCAAGGGCATCAATTCGATCCTGAGTTCCTCCCAGATCGATGCGCTCGAAGAATACGTGGACCAGGGCGGCGTGCTCGTGTTCACCCGCGGCGACGCCCTTGCAGGCAATCTCGACAAGGAAATGCAGCCGGTGGCGTGGGGAAATCTCGCCAGGCGGTCGAGTACGGTCAGGGTTGCGCGCGACGGCGGAGGAGTCCCGCCGTTCGAGATTCTGGCTGAAGCGGCGTCGCAAGATCCCGGCCAGATGCCGCAAATCCTCGGCGTTTCGGCCGCCACCGACCGCAAACCGCTCGCCGCCACCATGGCGGAACTCGACGATGCGCCGGTCCTGCCAGCCATGGTGCAGCGGCGCTACGGCTCCGGCCAGGTTTTGAGCGTGGGCGTCGATGGCCTATGGCGATGGGCGTTCAACGCAAAGACCGAGGCGGGCAACACAGTTTTTGATCGATTTTGGGATCAAACAGTGCTTTGGCTTATCGCCGGAAGCGATCTTATGCCGCAATCGCGTTTCACACTCCGCGCGGATACGGCCAATGTGCTGCTCGGCGAGAAGATTCATTTTCACGTCGCTCGGCGCGATCAGCACGACGCACTTACTCCCGTGCCTGTGAAGATCACGGCCGATGGCAAAGAGCTCGCGACCGTGACTTGCGAGCAGCAGAGCGGCGATGACAAACGCCTGTCGGCTGACTATTTGCCCGAGCAGCCAGGCCGTTACTCGGCCCAGGCGCGACTGCCCGATGGCACCACGCAAACGGTCCGTTTCATCGCCTACGAGGATAACCTCGAGGAGACCAACGTCGCCGCCGACCCCGATTATCTGCGCCGCTTATGCGAGGCGAGCGGCGGGCGCGCATTGAGGCCGGAGGAGCTTGCGCCCACGCTGAAATCCCTCGAGGCGACGCCGGACGAGCCCTCGTTCCGCACGCGCAAGATTTCCCTCTGGGATCGCGCATGGTATTTCTGGCTGATCGGCGGACTATTCGGCGCCGATTGGTACTTGAGACGGAAATGGGGGCTCTGCTGATGGACGCCGACCAGGCATTTCTCGACCGGCTCGCGGACGCGGATCGCGCGTGGCAGCAGGAAAAGGCGCGCGCGTTCTGGTGGCGCGCCATTCCCTGGCTGCTTGGCTTTGCCCTGCTCGCACTGGCCGCTGACGCCTTTCTTCAATTGAGCAGCATTGCGCGCCTTATATGGCTCGTCGCCGGCGTGTGCGCCGCTGCGGTCACATTTATAATGGGATGGTACCTCGGATGGATGCGGCGCAATCCCGCCGAGCGCACCGCGCGCTACCTCGAGGAGCGCGCGCCCGCGCTCGGATCGAAGCTCATCAACACGCTGCAACTTACCGATCAGACCGGTAACACAAAGCTGTCCGAACCCACTCGCGACATCGCCGCCCGCGCCGTCCGGCAATACGGCGAACAACTTCGTCCAGTCGATTTCGCGGGCATCGCGATAACCGGCGAGGCCTGGCGCCGATTGAAGCAGGCCGGCGTCGCGCTGCTGCTATTCTGCGCGTTGCTCGCCATTTTCTATCCCGTCGCCGGCATCGTCCTGCCGCGTTTCCTCGACCCCTTCGGCGACCATCCGCCCTATGCATTTACCCGCGTGGATATTGCCGATCCGGGATCGTCTGGCGCGGATGTTATCTACGGCGGCAGCCTGCCGGTCCGGGTTACATGGTCCGGCCACGAGCCCAGTGAGTTATATCTTACAGCTTATCCAAAGGATGCCAGCCAGCCGCCCGTGACCTTGCCGATGGTCCGCGATGGCGACAAAGGTTTTGTCGGCGAGGTCGGCGATGTCCGCGGCGATTTTTCCATCGTGGCCCACTCGAAAAGCTTCTCTTTTTACAGTCAGCGCCGCGAGGCGCGCGTGATCCTCACGCCGAAAATCCAGGCTGCCTTCCTGGAAATCACGCCGCCCGCATACACCGGCCTGAAGCCGGAGGAGCATCCTTTCCCCTTCAAGTCCGCCGATGCGCTCGAGGGGAGCGTCCTGCGCTTCAGGCTCGATTCCAACCGCCCCCTCAAGTCGGGCCTCATCGAAATGATGCGCGGCGGCCAGACGGAGGATATCCCCATGACACAGCACGGCGAAAAGGAGGTAAGTGGCGCATTTACAATTACCGATGACGCAAAGCTTCGATTCCGCGTCACGGATATCGCCGGCATCCAGTCGGACGAGCAGCCCGAGGCGCTCATCTCCGTGCTCCACGATCTGCCGCCCACCGTGTCGATTGTCGCGCCGGAGCAGGACGGATTCGCTTCGGTTGCCTACAAGCTCAACGCGAAAATCCAGGCGACCGATGACTACGGTGTCAGGACGCTGCGCATTCACCGCGCGCTCAATGGCATCTATTCCGCGCCTTTGACTTACAATATCCCCGACATAGAGACCGATGTGTCACAGAACCTGGTCTTCGACTTTTCCGATCTCGGTGTAAAGCCCGGCGACAAGGTGAGCATCTTTGCCGAGGCCGTCGATACCGCGCCCACGCCGCACCTCTCGCGCAGCCAGACCGTCACTCTCACCATGATCAGCGAGGAGGATTATAACGCTTATTTGCGCGAGCAAGACGACGTGCGCGACCTCTCCGCCAAATACAAGGCCCTGCTCGAGCAATTCAACGCGCTGCGGCAGGAGCAGTTGCAACTCGCAAAGGATGCCGCCGCCCTCGCCGCCCAAATGAAGGACCCCAAGTCCGCCACCGCCCACGCTCAGGATTTCGATGCCCTCACCGCCCGGCAAAACGAACTGAACCAGCGCCTCAACGAGCAGGCCGACCGCATGGAGCAATTCGTGCGGCCCCAGCCCCTGTATGATTTCGAGAAGGATCTCCAGCGGCAATTGACCACCGAAGGCATCGACATCAAGTCATCCACCGCCACCAATGATTCCGCCCTCAAGCAAATCGCCCAGCAAACGACAAAGCCGGATGGCTCCCGCGCATTGACCCCGGATGACATCGCCCAGTTGCAGCAGCAAGCCCAGGCCCAGGCGGACAGGCTCGGCGCCCGCGAGCAGGAGATGGCAAACCAGGTGACAAAGCCTCTCGAGGACCTCAGTAAGTACGATGACTTGGTAAATGATTTCAATCTGTTCCGGGACGCCTATTACGCCCAGCAGGCCCTCGCGGAGCAGACCCGCGCATATCAAAACAAGGGGCCGCTCGACCGCGAGGATCAGCTTGCGCTCAAGGATCTCGCCGCCCAGCAGGAGCAGGTCCGGACCGCGCTCGCCCAATTGCCCGCGCTACTGCGCCAGCACGCCACGGCCGCGGACGCCCAATTTCCCAAGGCCGCCACCAGTGGCCGCATGCTCGCCGATGCCATCGAGAATGGTCGCTTCGAGCCATTGGCCGAAATGGCCACCAACAAAATGCTCGATGGAGATGGTGAACAGGGCTCCCTGCTCGCGCAGCGCCTCGAGGAGCAAATGCGAAACCTCTTCGGCCAATGCAACGGCTCCGGCCAGACGGACTCGAGCGAACTCGACCAATACTTGCATCTTACCCTCGGCTCGAAAAATGGGCAGTCATTTGCCCAGATGCGCGAGTGCCTGAAAGGCGGAATCAATCCCGGGCACTTCCCGGGGATGGCCATGGGGCAAGGCAGCGGCGCCTCCTCCGGCTACTCCATGAACTCAATGCCGCAGCCGCAGGTATTGGGCAACGAGCAATTGAATCCCAATGGGCCGAAGCAAAGCTCGCCGATGTCCGGAAACGGCATGGAGCCGGGCGGCCTTGCCTCGGGCGCCGAGGCCGCTCCGCAAATGGATTCACCGGATGTCATGAAGGGGCTCAATCCGCAGAACCGGCAATCCGGCGCCGTTCACTCCGAAGGCTCCATGGACGAGTACCAGCCCATCGTGGATGAATACTTCAAGGATATAACCCATCGGCAATGAACTTATGAAAAACCAAATTAACCTAGGCGTGGCGGGTTATGGAAGACTTGCGGTTCTTCTAATCATCCTGTGCCTCTCCGGTTTGGCGATGGGAAGTGGCGTCAACGAGGAACCGACCGACCTGCCGCCGCCCACTCCCGACACGGCCCCGCTTCAGCCGGGAGTCATCGCCTGCGGCAATTTGATTTACGCCGGGGATCGCAGCTCGATCTGTTTCGCGGATAAGTTCCTCGATGACGTGGGAACGCAGACAACGCTCAAAGTCGAAAGAAAATTCCGCTCGGTGCGCCTGGACTCCGATCAATTGTTCAATTACCCATTCTGCGTTTTCTCGGGTGAGAACTCCTTTACCCTCACCGACAAGGAGCGCAAGAACCTCCGCAAATACCTCCTCAACGGAGGGTTCATTGTTTCGAGCCCCAGTTGCTCGAATGAAGACTGGGACGCCTCGCTGCGAAAGGAACTCTCGCTCGCCCTTCCCGAGTATCCTTTGAAGGTGATCCCGATGACCCACCCGATCTTTTCCATCGTAAATAAGATTACGCAATTGGAATGCAAGGAGGGCAACATGGCATTGCTCGAGGGCATCGAGGTAAATGGCCGCATCGTCATGGTCCACTCGAAGGAGGGACTGAACGACGTCGCCAACGCCGAGGGCTGCTGCTGCTGCGGCGGCAACGAGATTTTATCCTCCGCCGAAGTGAACGTGAACTTGTTTACTTATGCGTTGCTCTACTAGAACTCATCTCATAAGTATTGGCGTGGCTTGGAAAGCTGCGCGAAGCGCATGAACCCGAAGGGTTCAAAGACCGGTAGCCGGAGGGATGCTGCTGCTGCGGCGGCAACGAGATATTGTCCTCCGCCGAAGTGAACGTGAACTTGTTTACTTATGCGTTGCTCTACTAGAACTCATCTCATAAGCATTGGCGTGGCTTGGAAGGCTGCGCGAAGCGCATGAACCCGAAGGGTTCAAAGATCGGTAGCCGGGGGTCGAGTCCTGAGCTTGTCGAAGGACGACACCCCCGGTACTCCCAAAAACGCGCCCCGACCCCGGAGGGGTCGCAGAACCAGGAATTCTGGGTTTATGAGATACCTTCCAGGGCGGCTCATGGTTTCAGGATTTTACTGGCGATCCTCGTTGCCGCTTCATTCGCCGGGTGCAAGGCCGGGCCGCATGCCGGCAGCGTCTGGTTCTTCTTTACCGCGCAAACACATGGCCGCCTCACCCCCTGCGGCTGTTTCACGGGACAATATGGCGGCCTATCGCGATTGAAGACCGCCATCGGCATGGAGCTGCCGGCGGATGCGATCGGCCTGGACGTTGGCGACGCCTTGGAAGGGACCGAGGACTATCAATTGATGAAATACAAGGAGGTCGTGAAGGCTTATTCCGGCATGAATTACGCCGCGCTCAACGTCGGTCACACCGAGGCCAGCCTGTCGGCCGCGCAATTGCAAAAACTCGCCGCGGATTCACCCATTCCCATGATAAGCGCCAATCTCATTGACCGCGCCACCGGCAAACCGCTCCTACCCGGCTGGATCATCATCAATCGCGCCGGCCGGCGCATCGCCATCGTCGGCGTGGTCGATCCAAAAGGATTGGAAGACACCTTGGGCGACGGCCTGGAAGTCGAAGACATGGAAACCTGCCTCGGGCGCATCCTGCCCGAGGTAAAGCAATCCGCCGATATGCTCGTCTTGATGGCTTTTACCAACGAGGCCGAGCTGGATCAATTGGCCAAAGACTTCTACGAGTTCCGCGTGATCCTCGGCGGCAATGTCAGTCAGCCCGCCCAATCCCTGATCTCCGAGAACCAAAGCTTGATTTACTACACCGCCAACGAATCGAAATCCTTCGGCATCCTTCAATTGATGTTCGGCGCCGATGGAAGCATCAAGCCGGGCGATCACGAAATCGTCCTGCTCCACGACGGATTTCCCGAGGACCAGGGCGTGGTCGCCCTCGCCAATGATTATCGCAACGAAATCCGGAAAACCTCCCTCTCCATCGATGATCCCGCCCACCTATGGGCAAACCAGGTCCCGGGCGCCCACGCCGCCGCCACCTATGTCGGAAGCGAATCCTGCCTCGGCTGCCACTCCTCCTCCGCCATCGCCTGGACCCACAGCGCCCACGCCCAGGCTTTCGAGGCATTGAAGCAGAAGAACGCCGACGCCGATCCCTCCTGCATCGGCTGTCACACCGTCGGCTTCGGCTCCCCGGGCGGATACCGGCGCGAGTACGCCGGAGCAAAGCTCACGGACGTCGGCTGCGAGAGCTGCCACGGCCCCGGCAGCATCCACGTAACCCAAAGGCAATCAGGTGGTCCAATCACCTTCTTCTTCCGCCCCCTGGCCGCCGGCGATTGCATGAAATGCCACGACGGCGAATTCAGCCCCCCATTCGACTGGAACCAGATGTGGCCAAAGATACAACACGGCAAGGAAACGCACTTATGAATAAACGAGCGGAAACGAGTCGCAGCCTGCCCTCTGGTTTCCCCTGGAACTCATCTTATAAATATCGGCGTCGCAAGGAAAACAGCGCGAAGCGCATGAACCCGAAGGGTTCAAAGATCGGTAGCCGGGGGTTGAGTCCTGAGCTTGTCGAAGGACGATACCCCCGGGTACCGCCAAGAATTTGCTCCGACCCCGAAGGGGTCGCAGAAGCGATAATTTTGGATTTGTGAGATAGCTTCTAGTCCATTTCAATACAGTCACAGCAACGATCCTAATAGTGTCATCATCTTGCATTTTTTACCATGAATCCGTTGGACGAATATAAATTTTTGCCATTCACCGTCTCCCCGATAGCTCTCGGGGAATGCGTTAGACTGGCCCGCAATATACTGAGCGACGAACCGAATCTCTGGACTTTTTCTAACGATGCTCTCAATCTTGCCCAGATTTTTAATATCGCCCCTCCCGATGGCGGAGCGCACCTGCCGAAATTCGTCATTTGGACGCCCGCTACTGGCAGTGGATCCGTTTTTGCTTCTAATTTGATGGACGGTTGGCAACTATTTGCGAGAGAGCTGAGTCGCTTAGTTGAAGAGACATTTATTAATGTTCGCGTTTCAAATGATCTCGACTTATGCCGAAAAGCTCAGGCATTATTGAAGAAGTAGAAACCGGTCATCTATTAACGTCTGGATTATAGGGAAAACGCCGAATAAGGCGCTTTATCCTGGATAGCTCCAAGCAGCCCCCATCTGTTCGACTCTGGATGTCGCAGATAGGGTCGCCATCACAAGAGGAGAAACTCCATCCTGCGTATGTCTTGTTTCCAATCGTTAAAAGAGGCAGGTATGTCCATCCACACCACGCCCCTTGACCGTCCATAGGTCTGTCTAGAATGTTCCTTGGCTCTCCGTAATGATTGTCACCCTGGGACAAGAGAAGCCATTGAGATCCCTTTTTGAAATCTGCATACGTTTCAAACGGCAAGGTAAACTCCCTGGTTGAATGACCTCTCAGGACATCAACAACGTGGAATGAAACGGTACGGTGTTCTGTCGAAATATTCGTCGAAAGAACCTCGGCAATTAGGACATTTTTGGCACGCAACAATAAATCCTCGAACGGAGGGTCTGGTGCGGCGAGTCCTGTCATTTGGAAAACTAACAAGAAAATGGGAACAGCTAAATAGCGGCTCATGGAGGAATGTGAATGTGTAATCATCTAAACACGGCCATTCTCACATGACCAAATGCTTCAATGGAAACAATGGGGTCATATCTTAATGGAAACAATGGAATGGAAACAATGGGGTCATATCTTAACATTGAACATTTAAAATGGAAACAATGGTAATGGAAACAATGGGGTCATATCTTAACATTGAACATTTGCCTTTCCAGCGTTTCCATCTCACTCTGGAGTGTCGCGTCCTCTTTGACTTTTGGAAACTAGCAGGCTGCGAATCATGACCAAATGCTTCTGTTTCCGAGTAATAGGGGCGGTGCGAAGTGCAGGAAAAGCGCTGGTCATGTCTGATGTTTGCCCCACGGCTGATTCGCTGTCAAATTTCATTCGGCGCTGGACCGGATATTCCATATTCGCCTGGCCGGACACCAGGGGGCAGGCGTCGAATCCTGACAGGAACCAATCTTCTCAGGATGCAAGAATTGAATCGACTCCGGCTTGATTTTCCTGAAGAATTCCTCCGTGACGCGGACGCTTGCCACCAGGGCTTCTTGGCTAAGTTATGTCGCCGCCGGCCTGCTGGCGGCATTGCCTATCGCGGGCTGGGCGCAAACCCCCGAGACGCCCATTGCGTGGGATTGGCAGTCCCACGTCCCGCCCTTCAAGCCCGACGCCACTCCCTCCGATACGCCGATTCTGCTCTACTTCGACGCGACATGGTGCGGCTTCTGCAAGGAAATGGATCGCACCACGCTCGCCGATCCCACCGTGCGTATGCAAATCGCCCCGTTGACCCACATCAAGGTCGACTACGACCAGGAGGAGGACTTGGTGAAACAGTTCGGCATCGACGGGGTCCCGGCATTTCTTTTGGTCAACGAGCGCGGAGATGAAATCTCGCGGCAGGTCGGCGCCACCGATGCGCTGACATTCGTCGACTGGCTGAAAGACGGGGAGAAGAAAGCCGCCGACATCGCGCAGCAGGTGCGCAAGACGCAGGAACAATTGCAGACGCTCGAAAAACAGGCCGCTGCCAATGATCCCGCCGCGCAGGCCGGCCTCTGCCAGCAGGCCTTCGGCTTTTTGGGCCGTGGCGAACCTGCGGCTCAGAACTTTGCCACCGGCTATCTTGGCAAACTGGCCTCAAGTAATCCAAACGCCGTCATCGACGGCCTGCAAGACCCTGATCTAGCGGTGAGGATAGCCGTGGCCAATATACTAAGGGAGAAACTTGGCGATAAGTTCGATTTCGACCCATGGGGTCCATCAAAAGACAGGGAAAAGCAAATCGCCCAGCTAAGGTCAAAGCTCGCCGCTCCGGATCAGTCGCACGCGAAATCGATATAACCCCGCACGAAGTCGGTGTGAACCAAGGTTACCGATAAATGGTCGCCCACGTCGCGCCCTTCGCAGCCGCGTTCTAGCCGCCCTTCCGCGGGCGGATGAAAAATGCGCACCCACGTCCCTTTCTCTGATGCGCCGGTCACGATCGCGTCAAATCTTTGCCCGATGCGCCGCGAGAGCAGCAACGCCGCCGCCGACTTTCGCATCCGCCGCTCGACTTTTGCCGCCGCATCCTCCTGGTCCGTGCAATGCGTGGCAAGTCGCCCAAGTTCCCCGACCGAATAAGGTGGCGACCCGCTATCAAGCGCCGCTTTGAGCAAACGCTGCGTAAGTAAGTCGGGGAATCGCCGATTCGGCGCCGTCGAGTGCGTGTAGTCGCGCACCGCGAGCCCGAAGTGTCCCGGAGCTTCTCCTCCCGGCAGGTAGAGATCATATTCCCCGCGTCCAATCAGCTTGATGACAGTGAGCGACAGGTCCGGGAATCTCTCCGGATCGGCCGCGCGCCGCGCGGAAAGGAAAGTCTCCAGCGCCAGGGAATCGGGCGTCGCGGGCAGGCGCGCGCCGAATCCGGCCGCCAGACGCGCTATCCGCTCCCAGCGCTCCGGTGAGCGCAGCACGCGCCGAAACGAGGGAAATTGTTTCGATTTCAGAAATCCCGCCGTCGCCCCGTTCGCCGCGATCATGAAATCCTCGATCAATTGCGTGCCGCGATCCGACCGGTCCCGGTCCAGCCCGCGCAGCGCATCGCCATCGAACAGCGCGCGCGTTTCAATCGTCTCCAGGCAGAGCGCCCCGCGCCGGTGCCGCAACGTGAAAAGCTGCTGCGCAATGCGGTCCTGCAGCCGCAGGTTCTCCGCCAGGCCCGCCGTCTCGCTAACACGTTGCGGTGCAGGCCCTTTCCCATCCAGCCACGCCGCCATTGAATGATAGGCCAGCTTCGCGCGATTGCGGACCTGCGCGCGATAAATTTCGGAGGCGCTCATTGCGCCGTCGGGGTCGAAAACCATGTCCGCCACGACGGCGATGCGGTCCTCGTCTTCATTCAGCGAAGTGAGGCCGGTTGAGAGCTTTTCCGGGAGCATCGGAAAAATGGCGCCCGGCGTGTAAACCGATGTCGTGTTGAGGGTTGCGTGGGCGTCGAGGGGGGTGGATTGGGGGACCAGGGCATCGACGTTGGCGACGGCCACGAGGATGCGGGTGCGGCCGTTTGCCAGGGGCTCGGCGACGGTGAGCTGGTCGAGGTCGCGGGAATCGTCATTGTCGATCGAGGCCCAAAGCAGGTCGCGCATATCACGCAGGACGCCAATGGGTTGCGCTGGGGCGGCGATGGCGGCCAATTGCGACAGGGCGGGGGGAGGGTAGTCGGGTTCGAGGCCGTAATCGACCATGGCTTTTCTGGCCAGATCAGCCAGGGCGGCGCGGTCATTTGAGTGTGGATGAAGCATTTTGGGAGGGTTTTTGGAGGGGTTTTTGTCGCGTTTTTTGCACGAAAAGTGTGCAATTTCGCAGTATTTAGGGGGTGGGAAGGCGGGACTCGGGCTGAAAAGAATGCGTAAAAATACGGAGAGAAAGGCTTGACAGAAATTTCTACGCTATACTACGTATAGGCATGCTCGCTTTGAATACCCCAGCCACCCCCATGACCAAAGAAGAACTTGAGCGATTCGCCGGTCGCTCGATCACATTCACAGTCGCAGGCGTACCTTTTCTGGGCGCCGTCCATTACACAGCCAGCGAGGATAGTTTCAGGATCGTCTACCCGGCGGTCGAAGATGGAAGAGCCAAAAATGAAAATCTGCAACTCAACGAAGAGCTTATCGAGCGCATCCGGTTTGATGAAGGGCAAAATTTGCTGGTGATGCATTAGCTAGGGCGAAAAATTTACCGCTTGGCCGGGTTTGATTTGTATTCGCTTCACTGTGTCGCCGCAGCGTACTTGCACGGTTGCGCCGGCGGCGCAGCGGATCGTGGCGAAAGTCAATTTTCCGCCGCTCCAGTGTTCGTCCACTTCAAATTCGCCGCGGGCGCGCAGGCCGGTTACCGAACCGTCGGGCCATTCGGGCGGCAAAGCGGGCAGCAAATCCAATTCGCCGTCCTGGCTTTGCAACAGCATTTCGCAAATGCCGGCGGTGACACCAAAATCGCCGTCAATCTGCATCGGCGGATGATACCCGAATAAGTTGGGGCATGTGAAATAGTCGTGCCGGCCCGGGTCGCGTTCGGCAAACATCTGCTGAACCATGTGATGCGCGTCCTCGCCGTCGCGCAGGCGGGCGTAAAGGGCGGTGCGCCAGGCCAGCGACCATTCGCGGACGTCTCCTCCTGTAAGGCCGCGGGCGTCGAGCGAAACCTTTGCCGCCTTCGCGAGCGCGGGAGTATTAAAGACGCTGATCTGGTGGCCGGGATAGAGGGCAAAGAGATGTGAGGTGTGCCGGTGATGATCGTTGGGCGTATCCAATTCGGGATCGTGCAATTCCCGCATCCATTCGAGCAATTGCCCCCAACTGCCGATCCCGGGGGTGACGAGCCTGTCGCGCATGGCGGCGATCTTGTCGCGGTAATCCTGGTCGATTCCAAGCGCGTCGCAAGCACGAACGTAATTGTCGAACAAGTCCCAGATGATTTCCTGGTTATAGCTTACGCCGTCCTGGATGGGCCCGTGTTCGGGGGACCAGCCATTGGGCACGACCAGTCTGCCGTCCGGCAATGTCTTCAAGTGATCCTCCCAAAACTCGCAGGTTTCCTTCATTACCGGATAGGCGACGCTCCGGAGAAAGTTCACGTCGCCCGTGAACGCGAAATGTTCCCAGAAATCCTGGCAATACCAGGCATTCGCGGTCTTATCCCATTTCCAGCCCATGCCGCCGAAGATGTTATGCGAAGTGCGGACGGCAAAACCGCGCGTGGTCATTGCGCCCGATGGCGTTTCCAAATCCGGCGCCGCATCCGCGGCCTCGCGCCAGGCAGGGAGTTGACTGGAAACCAGGCCAAATAAGGGCAGATGGCACTCGGAGAGATTTGCGACCTCCACCGGCCAGTAATTCATCTCTATATTGATGTTCGTATGATAATCGGAATGCCATGGGGGATCGTTCGAATCGTTCCAGAGTCCCTGCAGGTTCGCGGGCAAACCGCCGGGACGCGAACAGGAAATCATCAAATAACGACCGTATTGAAACAGGAGTTCCTCCATTTCAGGATCAACCGTTTTCGCAGCGGCGATTTTGCGCTGGTCTGTCGGCAGCGAGCGCTGGCTGGAGGACGACGCACCGAGGTTCAAGCTCATGCGATTGAACAGCGACTGAAAGTCACTTAGGTGCGTGGATTTCAATTCGTCATAATTCCGGCGCGAAGCGGATTCCAAGCGCGCAACGATATCCGCGTGAGGATCTTTGCCGCGAAAATGCGCGGCGTAGTCCATCGCATAATCGGTTCCCGCGGCGATCAGCAGGGTGAAGCCGTTGCAATTCTTGAATTCGAGGGTTGAACCATTTGCCGAAACGGAACCGCCGTCTGGCAGCAGGGTGAGGCGGCATTCGTATTTCAATCCATTGGCCAGCGCTCCCGAGAAGGCCGATTCATTTTTCGAAGCGATCGTTTGCGCCCCGTGTGAATCCTTCAAATCAATGCCGCCGGTGTAGCTCCCAGGTTTGTCGGCGGTAAATCGCGCCACCAGCACGCCTGCCGGATGACTGCAAAAGATTTCGCGCTGATATTTGACGCCGTTCGCCGTGTAGCTGACGTGAGCGAGCGCCCGGGAGATATCGAGGTCGCGTTGATAAGCGGAAGGCGCCCCGTGGCCGGGTAAATTGACGAACAGGTCGCCAAGGTATTGATATGCGCCCATCGTATTATAATCGCCGGATGGGTTTTCATCGCCGGTCCACAAGCTGTCTTCATCCAGGACGATCCGCTCCCGAGCCGGATCTCCGAGAACAAGTCCACCCAGCCGCCCATTGCCGATTGGCAGCCCTTCGGTGATCGCATCTTTCGCCGGCTGCCGATACCAAAGAACCAAATCGCCAGCCGAGACGCTGGAGAGCCAGAAATTCGCGGCCAAAAAAAAGAACACGGCTTTTGAAATCATGGTTTAAGAATGCTCCAGGTGTAAATTGGCATACGAGGCATTTGGCGCGTTTTAGGAGGAACGCAGCATCCATTACGGCTTTAAAGTGAGGGTTCAGCGCAAAGGCGGCAATCGGTCAAAGATTGTTTCCGGATGATTGGCCGAGGTCCTTGTAGTAATTGTCGGTGTAAGTCAGCGTAAAGTGACTATTTCTCCAATCGTAAAGCAAAGTGATCGTCTTTTTACCCTTCGAGGCCGAGGTTTCGGGGATCGACCAGGTCGTGGTACTTGAACCTCGCGCCTTCGTGTGCCGGCCATCGCCGTACTTTTCAGTAAGCAACTCGGTAAGCTTTGCACACTGCTTGTCGAGCGGCCATCCTTCATTGTTTTTGACGATTAGATAGGGATAGGTGACGACGACCTGCCAAAGCTTGCCGCCGGAGAAGACGAGGTGCCAATTCTGGACGGGAAAAGTGCCAAAAGTTCCACTGGTGTAATCAAGCGCGTTGTCGGTCTGTGTCAAAAAGGAGAGATCCATCTGGCGGTCCATCGATGCCCTGGCGTTTTGGATGCTCGAGCCCCAGGGAATTCCGAGAAAGCCATCTGAATCAGTGTTGGTTTCCTGGGCGCCCGCATAGCCGGCTAAAAGGAGGGCGACCATGATGGCGCCGGCGCCGAATATAAACCGGGATTTCCGAGATGAATCGTTCTTCATAGGAGGGGCGTGTTGGAGGTGCTAGTTTTCCCGCACAGGACGTAAAGGGCAAGCGGATTCGGGCAGTGTTGGTCAGCCAACCTTATCTCGAAAGGCGGCGGGCTACCGTCACGGCATCGGCAGCAAGCTGGCTACGCCGGAACTCCGCGTCCTCGTTGTTCGGGAAAGTTGATCCCTCGGAACAGAACCTGGTGTAAGCCATTGGTCCTGTATCTTTTTCATGGGAGAATCGCTCTTCGAGCACTCTCTTTGCAATCGGATAGGCGAGATTCACATCGACCTCTGCTTGAAATGCTTCCGCGGCGGCGACGACGCCCTGGTCATAGGCAAGCACTGTATGGATGGCGTCGAAAACATCCTTCGGCTCAGCGCGCTGCGCGTATGCCTGGAGTTTCAGACAAAGGAAGGGGCCAACATCACAGACCTTCACGGTTTCCCGGGCATTGGCTCCGCTTAGGTCTTTTCCTTCAATCCGCACTTCTCGAAAAATCCGCAAAGCCCGATCGATTCCGAAAAATGCGCTCATCGTAACATTGTCCACTTGCGCGGAGTTGGGAGCGGAAGGAGAAGGACGTTCCGTGAGGAAATCGACGTAAAGGGTTCCACCAGGAATCGTTTTCTCAAAGCGGCCTTCCTTCCGCACGAAGTCCTCACTTACCAACCGCTGCGACAGCGGCTCGTATATGGCGCCGCCCGCGGCAAGAGCGATCGCAAAATCGACATCGAGCGTGCGAGCTTCCAATGCGTCGTCTAGCGGACGGCAGAGGTAGCGGGGAACCAAGCCGCCAATGAGTACCAGATCGTCGTGGAAATCCGCGAGCCGGGGCCACACGGTGAGCAGTGCCGCTTCGCTGCGAGCCGTGTCGTCGCGGTGATAAGCGTGAAAGTGTGGCCGCTTCACCGGCGAAATCCCTCCCATTGCCGAAGAGCGCGAGCCGCATCTGGACCCCGGAGACCTACCTGCAACAGATCGAGATGGATTTGGATGTCGCAAACGAGCGGAAATCCGTTCGCCTCTCGCGTCGCCTGAAAGACGCCTTCATCATGGGGCACGATCACCCAGAGTCGTCCCCCGTTCGGCACTTCCCGAAGATCGAGGGCCTCCAATATCGCCGGTTCCGGAAATTGCGGCCGGTAAACGGAGACGACTGGCAGTTCTGTGTAGGGATGGCGATGTTCCGCCGCGAACCATTGGGTAAACGCGATCTTTCCGCGGCTGCTCTGCAGGAATTTCCTGGCTAGCTTTTCCGGATCGCGCTCAAGGCAGGAATATTGGCGGAGCGTGCCGCGTTTATTCCAATTGTCGGCGGCGGCCCAGGCATCAAGAAGCGCGTCGGCCTGGGTTAAGGTCCAGTCTCCCCAAGAGCCTTCCACCCAACCAAGCCGCGCGTATTCCCTAGCCAACCGGGAGATCAGACCGCCGCTGCACTCTGTAGTCTGAGCCAACTCGCTTTGCTTCCATCTTCGGTCCGGAAAGCTCAACAACACGCGTGCCAGCCGGCTGCTCTTGCCAGAGAAGAGATTCCGTTCAGGATCAGGCGAACGAAATCGTTTTGCGGGACGCTCCCAATCCACGATCAAGCCCGGTTGTCGCAAATAGAGGTTGCCGTTGAGGTCGAGACAACTGACGCCGAGTTGGCGGCACCGCTCGAGTAACGGCTTCGGCAGATGCACCGCTGCCAAAAGGGGAGCGGTGTTTCCGGCAGCATGCTTCAGGCGTTCCACATCACGGTTTGAGGGGTGCAGTTTGCACTGGACGGCGAAGAGCGTCGGGCGCCCATCGAGTTCTGCCCGGACCCAAAGATCCACGCCTGCATCTGAGAGGCCCGGCAAGGGGCGCTCTGGAGAGAGGCGCATGCCAGGAAGATCAAGCGCGTGGAGCCGTTTTTCGACGGCCTCCTCGAGTTCGATCTGGGATTGAATTGTGATATTATTACTCAAAGTATATATTGCACTTGCAAGTAAAAAAGCATAAAAAAGTATCATTTGCAAGGGGAATGGCGATGTTGTTCACTTTTTCCGCATTCCTCACTGAACAGTGAATTATTCATTTCCGATATCAGCGATTTAAATGAGGTGTTGGAGGGGCGATGTCCAGGCTCCGGGACATGGAGGCGGGTCCGCCGCTCTCCGGGCCGGATTCCTGAAGACGCCGTTCCCCGGCCCCGCCGCCCGAAGGCGAATGGAGTCGCCGCTATTCACCTAAGATCATTTCCGCGCGCGGTGGCCTGGTAGAGAGGACTGGGGAGCTCGACGCCGAGCGGCCTGGCCATCGCGGGTTTCCAAGCCCGAGCCCCTCTTTTGTCAAGTTTCAAGAGTTGACCCCTGTTTCCCTTCGAACAAGGTCCACGGACGATGGGCATTGGCGTACGCCAGGGTGGAGCGTCCCGGCGCCTGCTTGAGCCCCAAGTGCTTGAGCTTGCCCTCGCAACTGCGAAGGCCACTCCCGATCTCCCGCAGGGACTTCGCCTGCGCCAACTGGCAGAACATCATCGCCACGAACTGATCCCAGCAGGAAAACCCCTTGGCTCCCTTTTCCGCATTGGTCTGCTTGACCAGCCGGGAGAATTCCATGCGATTTATGATAGATAGAAGCTGGCTAAAAACGCTCGCGTGCCGTAGCGTCATGGCTGGCCTCCTTGGATGGATTTGTTTTGGTCTTTCACACCCCAATTCAAGCCTGTTCAGGGTGGCCACCTCAATTTATTTTGGACAGGCGTGCTGTTTCTTCCTGTTTCCTTGGGTGGCGTGAGCTTTGCAACGGTGTGCAGTGGCACACCTATTGCCCGGGCAATGCCGTGGCCTATTTCGATGCTGCCGCCGCTTTGCTTTTCGCTAGCGCGAGGCGCTCTGTTTTCTTGCGGCGCCTGGTGTGTTTTCTGACGTTGTCTTTGCCTTTGCAATGTCCCATAAGCCTGAACCAGACACCCTTTGTCCATGGGGCACAACCTTTTCTTTCGACCGCCGACGCCTGATGATCGGAGGCGGCCGGTTATGTTCGACCTGATGCAGAGTCCAGATTTCGTGAATAAACTCCCGCCTGATGTATAAACCGCGCACCGTTGATCAGCCGGCGGAGCTTCTGCCGTATCTCTTCGCTGCGTGGCCGACGGCCAAAAAGAAGCAGGTGCGCACGTGGCTGAAACATCAAGCCGTCCTGGTCAATGGGCGTGTGGTCACGCAGTTCAACCATGCCCTGAAACCGGGCGATGTCGTGGCGATTCGCTCGGGGCGTTATGCGGCGCCGGACACGGTCATCGCCGCGGGCATCAAGGTCCAGTTCGAAGACGCGAGCCTCATCATCATCGACAAACCTCCCGATCTGCTGACGATCGCCAGCGAGGCCGAGCAGGAGAAGACGGTTTATTTCCAGCTCACGGATTATCTGCGAACCGGCGGCCGGGCGCGGGAGCGGGTTTGGATCGTGCATCGGCTGGACCGCGAGACCAGCGGTCTGATGGTGTTTGCGAAAACTCCCGAGGCCAAGAGGACGCTGCAAGACGGCTGGGATAAGGTGGAGAAACGCTATCAGGCGGTGGTTGAAGGTCTTCTCCCGGAGGATAAAGGGACATTCCAATCCTGGCTCGACGAGACGAGTCCGTTCAAAGTCTTCAGTGTGCCGCGGAGCACGACCACGCGGCATGCCGTCACCCATTACCGCGTGCTGAAGCGAAACCGGGGCCGTACGCTGGTGGAATTGACCCTCGAGACCGGCCGCCGACACCAGATCCGCGTCCACCTGGCCGATGCCGGGTGCCCGGTGGTTGGCGATACGAAATACGGTGCAAACACCAACCCGGCCAAACGCCTGGGCCTGCACGCGTGGAGTCTGCGTTTTGCTCATCCAGTCACGCAGCAGGAACAGCGCTTCGAATCCTCGCTGCCCGCAGAACTGGCGCGGCTGGTTTAGGGCATGTTCCAGGGGTTCAAAGCGGAGCGGCGGGCGCAGCCCATTTCCGCGCGCGGTGACGCGGTAGAGAGCGCCGGGAATTATCGTCTACCATGCAATGCGCTCTGCTTTGCCATCGGATAAAGGATAGATTGTCAAACCGGTCGGGCGAATCTGGACGACCTTGCCAACTCGCTTTGCGGCGGAGTTGAAGTGGGGGTGCCGGAGGAAGCGTCGAATATAGTGCGCCGCCTGCATTGCCGGGACGTCCAGCCAAACTATGCAATAGTGAGGATCGGACAGCCGCGCATCCCAAAAGTCCCTGTCCCGCGTAAAGAAAGTCGCCCGCTTCAGGTTACGCAGTAGCGGAACGATATTGGCATCCGGGTCGAACCGGTGGCCGAGCTCGCGCCCGAATTGCCGTACACGAATCCGCCATGCTGCAAGCTGTTCGCGCTGGCTGGTTACGATGTTCGCGTCGAGGATATTCACGCCGCCTTGCGAGCTGCTTCGCGAAGATGGCTGTGACGGTCAACGAAATGATCTTTGGCAAGGCGCACGGCTTCGGCAACCGCGTCGGGTACGATCCAGCCGTGCATTTGCTTGCATACTTGCGCCGGCGAGAGCCCCTCGGCCAGTAGTTCGAGCGCGTCAGCGACGAGCAGACGCGTGCCGCGGAATGTCACGGCTCCGTGGCAGATTTCCGGATCAGCCACGATGTATTTGCCGAGCTCGACAGGTTTCCTCATTTCTCGAATGGTACTGTGGGGATGCGTGATTCACAAGAACTCAGTGCCGCCCTCTGGGACGGTGGCGGTGGTGGGATGAGAGAAGGGGCCGGACGTTTTTGGGTGGGCATATATCATTTGGTGATATACCGCGAGATTTACTCTCGGCTGCTCGCCCGTCCGCCAGCCTCCTCTTGTCCCCACCGCCGCCTCGGCTCGCCCGTCCACCGCCCCCCGCGGTTCCCCTCCGCCTCCTCGGCTCGCCCGTCCACCGCCCCCCGCGGTTCCCCTCCGCCTCCTCGGCGGAGCGGGCGTGTCAGGAAGGCGTTGCGGAAAGCTGGCCTTTCGCTAAGATGTGGGCATCGAAGACAATGCCTCCGATTGTGGAGGAAACCTGTGGCCCCCTTGCGTTCGTTATCTCTTCCCGACCTCCGTTGCGGGGCTGCATGGCTCGGCGTCATGGCGGTTTGCGCGGCGATTTTATTCTCGACGCAAGCGGCGGCGGACCAACAGGGGGGCGCCTGGAGCGTGCGGGGATGGAATTCCGATAACGGGTTGCCGGCGGATGAAGATTTCGACCTGGTCCAGGGTGCGGATGGCTTTATATGGGTGGCGACATCGCAGGGTGTATTCCGGTTTGACGGGAACAGCTTCGTTCCGCTGGACGTTTCCAACCTGACGCAGCAGTACAACAGCAATTGCTATCATCTATATACGGCGAGGGATGGCGGCGTGTGGTGGGCGATGGACTATGGCCGGGTGGTGCGCTGGCGCGAGGGCCAGGCTACAGTGTGGGGAAGGCCGGAGGGGATACCCGCCTATAATACAGCGACCAGTATTTGCGAAGGCGGGGATGGGAGTGTGTTCGCCGGCTTTGGGCTCTCGAATGTCGCAATGATTGCGAACGGCAAAGTAACGATTCTCTCCGGCTTCGCGGGAGTTCCGCCGCGAAGCCGCTGCTGCGTTACCGCGGACAGCGATGGAAATGTGTGGTGCGTGGCAGCGAATTCGCTGCTCGAATTTCGTGACGGGGCGTTTGTCAGGGTTTGCGATGCATCAAGCGCGGATCCGTACGCGATGGAGCCGGCTCGAAAGGGGGGCTTTTGGGTCGAGTATCGCTCCGCCAATATGATTCAGCGGGTGGCGCCGGGCATCGGGGTGGCGGAGACGATCCAGATTCCGGCGACGTTGGGCCAGCTATCGGCGTTTCGCGAGGACAATGCAGGAAATCTTTGGGTGGGAACGATTAGATCGCCGCAGTGCGGGTTATTTCGCGTCGAGGGCGGTCGATTCGTTCCGATTGGGTTGCAGCAGCGGCAGATCACCTCGATTTGCGCTGATCGTGAAGGGAATATCTGGCTGACGACACTGAATGACGGGATCAAGCAGCTTCGACCAAGCCTGATCCGGCTGCTGAAGGTGGACGCAGGCCCTTCCGCGTGGGGGAGAGTATGTTCGTTTGCCAGGGACACGGCGGGCGAGGTGTGGGTGGTGCTGGAGAATCACACGGTCTTCTGCCAGATCGGCGGCCAGTGGAAGCAACTTTCGCAGTTTGGAGGCAATGGCAAAAGCGGGTTTGGAGAGGCGGTATCCGTGGAAGCGGCGCCGGACGGTTCGATTCTGGTCGGCACTTTGTCCAATGGGATATTCCGCTGTACGGGCCCCGCATCCGAGCCTGTAGCCGCGACGGTGTCTCCAAAGATTTCGGAATTGCTGGCCATGCTCCTCTCACGCGGAGGGGATCTTTGGGTTACCGCAAACCGCGGGTGGATTGTGCGGTTCCGGGACGGAGAAGGGACCAAATTGGCAAATCCCGACCGTATTAGTGCACCGCTGCTGGTGGAAGGAGTGAAGGGCGATATCCTTACGGCGGGAAATGGACACATAGGTGAGGGGCTGCTCTATAGGATAACCGGTGACACGCTTGCGCAAATGCCCTTTCCGCAGGCGGGAGAGTTCCCGATTCATGGCCTGTGTTGCGACCCGGATGGGAGTATCTGGATTGGATTCCTGGGCGGGGGTCTGGGCCGTCTCAAGGAGGGGCGCTTTGTCCGGGTCGTGGCAAAGGATGGACTTCCGGACGATAACATTTACCAGGTGCTTTCCGACGGGCTTGGACACGTTTGGATTATCAGCAATAGCGGTCTTTCGCGGATCGACTTAGCGGACTTGGATCAATTCGCCGGCGGCGCGGTGAAGCACTTACGAACCGTCACCTTTGCGCAGGAGGAAAAAGATTTGGATTCCCAGATAAGTGCCAGGCGGGTTGGTTCATTCGTCGGGTATTGCGCGCGGGTGATCGGAAATGAGCTTTGGTTTCCGTATGGCAACGGCATCCTGATCGTGAACCCGGGTGCGGGTCCGCGGGATAACCTTCCTCCGCCGGTAGTGGTGGAGTCCATGTATGTGGACGGGCGGAATGTGCCGGTGGATTCGTCGTCGCCTCAAGGCCTCAAATTGCCGCCGTCCCACAGCAGGATTGAGTTTGATTACGCGGCGCTGAGCTTCGATTCGCCCGAGAATAACCAATATAGGTACATGCTCGAGGGATACGACAAGCAATGGATCGAGGCCGGCACAGGGCGGCAGGCCACTTACTCCCGGCTTACCGCGGGGCGTTATCGGTTTCAAGTGATCGCGTGCAATAGCGATGGGGTATGGAACCAGGCGGGGGTGGGCATTGTGTTTACCGTGAATCCTTTCTTCTGGCAGACATGGTGGTTCCAGGTCGCCGTGCTGGCGGCAATCATCCTCTGCGTGGCGGTCATCGTCAGGTTTGTTTCCTATCGGCGCCTGCGCTGGAAGCTGCTGTTTGCGCAACAGGAGGCCGCGTTTGAAAAGGAAAGATCGCGCATCGCGCGGGATATTCATGACGAAGTCGGCGCGAGCCTCACGCAGATCGCCCTGATGGCGGAACTGGCCACCACGCCGGAGAGCGTTGCTCCGGTGGCCGATTCAGCGCGGCGTGCGGTGGACGCGCTTGACGGCGTCGTCTGGGCGGCGAATCCCCGCAAGGATACGCTGGCCAGCCTCATGCAGTATCTGGTGCGGTTCGCGGAGGATTTTCTGAAGCCGAGAATGACATGCCGCGTTGATTTTCCGACGCACGTTCCGCAGCGTCATCTTCCGCCGGAGTTTCGCCATCATGTGCTTCTCGTGGTAAAGGAGGCGCTCAATAACGCGCTAAAATACTCCGGGGCGAGTGAAGTGCGGCTGGGCGCGGTATTCAGCCCCGAGTCGATCACCATTACCATCGCGGACAATGGCCGCGGCTTCGAGACTGACGTGCGGCCCGCTCAATGGCAACGGCCTGCGAAATATGAGCGAGCGGGCGGCGGCATTGAACGGCGAGTGCAGGATCGAGGGCGGGAATGGCGCCGGCGCCCGTGTGATAATGATTGCGCCGTGGCCGCAATCCAACAAGCTATCATTGGTTGAATAAGTTGCCCATGACATTGAATGTTTCCATCGTCGAAGACGACCGGCTGACGCGCGAAAACCTGGTTGAGGTCATCACGCGGAACTCGCGCTTCAAATGCATCGGCGCCTACGGCTCGACCGAGGAGGCGTTGCGCGAGGTGCCCCGGAATTTGCCGGACGTGCTGCTGGTGGACATTCAACTGCCGGGGCGCAGCGGCATCGATTGCACCACGGCGCTCAAGGCGAGCCATCCGGACCTGTATGTTCTGATACTTACCACTTACGACGACAGTGAGTTGATCTTCAGTGCGCTGCGGGCGGGAGCCAATGGCTACCTGCTCAAGCGATCGCGTCCGGCGGAGTTGCTCGACGCGATTCGGGAAGTGCATGCGGGAGGAGCGCCGATGTCCACGAGCATTGCGAGGCTGGTGGTCGAGCATTTCCACCAGATTAGCAAACCCTCGAGCGAAGTTGAGAGGCTGACTTCGCGCGAGCGGGATGTACTGGAGGAGCTGGCCAAGGGATATCTTTACAAGGAAGTGGCGGATCGCCTCGGGATCAGCTTGAGCACAGTCAACACCCATGTGGAAGCGATCTACCGCAAGCTGCACGTCCAGACGCGAATGGAAGCAGTGTCGAAATTGCGGTTGAGTTAACCGGGGAACTTTGCCAAGCGGCGCGTTGGAGAAGCGCCGGCTTCTCGGATGTTCATCCGATAGCGGACATTGGGATTGAGAGGATAGGTTCTGCGGCGAAACAAACGCCGTGAAACTTCAGCTCCTCCTCCCCAGCCAGAATAGTCTCCACAAGGCGGGCCTCCGCCATAATACTATTATTAGCAAGTCGGTACCAAGGTTACTGCCAATATTTCTTTTTATCTGTCTTGCCCTGGCAGCGGGGCATGCGGCCACGGATACATGGCAGGGCAACACGTCGGTGAATTGGGGCGATGCGAACTGGATTGGAGGAAACAATCCGCCGATATCGGGCGACGCGCTGGTCTTTGGCGTTGCCGGCACTGCCGGGGCGACCCTCAATAATAACCTCACTGCCGGGACTCTCATCGATGGGATTACCTTCAGCAGTGCCGCTTCCGCGTACACGCTCAGTGGAAACGGGATCCTGCTTTCCGGCCAGATCAACAACGCCATGCAGAGCCCTGGCAACGGAATTACCAATAACTCGGGCAACACGGAGACCATTGCGCTGCCGCTGACGCTCGACTGGGGCACCTATACGTTCGGTGACGGGGCAGGCGGGACCGGAAACCTGGCGATCAACGATGGTCTGACGGCCAATTCGGGGGGGGTGGCGCTCTTCGGAGGGGCCGGCAGCGGGAGTGTGACGACCTCTGGCGGAAGCGCGCTGACCGTCGATGCGACGGGGCTTATCACGGGGCTTGACGGCGCGGCGCTGATCGAGACTTCAACGGCGGGGAATATTGCAACGCTGCCGCTGGCCACAGTGAGCGGGGGGGTTGTGGTGGCGCTGGGGAGCAGTTCCTATGTCAGCGTCGCATCCGGCGCGATTTCATCGAGCAGCAATATCCTGCTGACGGGCAATGCGGCATACACGAGTGCGAACGGCACCCAGGTTGATAACATCGTGGCCGCCAACACCACGAGCGAAGCCCTCACCCAGACCGGCACGCTGACGCTGGGAGCAGGAAGCAGCGGCATCGGCGGCATTTATGTCACCAGGTCCACCACTGCGCAGCTCTTTGAGATAACCACCGGCACGCTCACTGCCGGGACTACCAGCGCCGGGGGCGAGATCATTTTGGGCATCAACGGGAACGCGGGCAATACCAGCAACGAGATGGAGATGAACTCGACCATCGTCAATAACGCCGCTGGAGGCCTGGTACACGTCGTCAAGACGGGCCTCGGGTCGGTTTATTTTAACACCACCAGCAATTACAGCGGCGGCACTTACGTCGAGGAGGGGCAATTACAGCTCAATAACAGTGGAGCCGTAGGCACGGGGCCGATCTATGTCGCGGGCGGCGCGACTCTTTACCCCAATGGATCCGGTACCTATGTAAACAACCTCTTTTTAAGTCCCGGAACAGGCAATAACCTCGACACCGCAAACAATGGCTCGATCTTTCTGGGGAATGGCGCCAATAAAGTCACCTTATCGGGCACCCTGACGCTGCAGGGCGCGCCTGCGACGTCCGCGCCGGGCGACAGGATAACCGTAAAGACCAATAATAGCGGATTGGCATCGACGTTAAGCGGCCAGATCACGGGGCCCGGGACGCTGGATATCAACGGCCAGGATTCAACGGCCACTATAATTCTCGACGATCTAAACGGCAATGCAAACAACTGGACCGGCGGCACCATCCTGGAGAACGACGCGAGCACGAGTGACAGTCTGGACGTGCAACTGGGCGCCAACAACCAGTTTGGCGCAATTGGCGGCACGTCCGCCGGGAATGTGACATTTTTTGACACTAATTCCGGCCCGAGCGGCACGGTGACATTGGACATGCACGGGTTTAGCGACACGATAGGCAGTTTGATCGGGGCCGTAGGAACGGATGCCTTTGTCAACAACACTGTGGGAACCGCCGCCACGCTGACAATCGGTGACAACAGCAGCAGTGGAGTCTTCGGCGGGATCATCGAAAATACGGGAGGGGGAGCGTTGAGCATCGTCAAGACCGGCACGGGGACGCAAACATTCTCGGGAGCAAACACCTTCACGGGGACGACTACGGTCAATGCCGGCATCATCAATTATGAAAACGGCACCGCCTTCGGCGCGGACAGCGCGATCGGCATCGCGACCGGTTCGAATGCAACCATCCAGGTGCAGGGAGGAATCACAGGCGGCAGCCAGCCAATGACCATTAGCGGCACGGGGGCGCCCAATGCCACGGGAGCCCTCGAAAACGTGAGCGGAAATAACAGCTACGCCGGGGCGATCACGCTTGGCGCGAACACGACCATCTCGTCGGATGCGGGCAATCTCACACTTGCCGGAGCAATAGGTGACGGCGGCAACGGCTACGCCTTGACCACCACGGGCACGGGCGCGGTGACCCTCACGGGCGCAAGCACCTACACGGGGGCAACCACGGTGCAGAACGGAACGCTTCGCATAGGCGGCAACGGATCCGTCAACAGCCCCGGCGGTATAACCGTGAACGGCGCCGGGGCAAGATTCGCCGCGGACAGTTCGGTCGAGGTTCCCACTGTCAACCTGACTCAGGGCATCGTGGACGGCACCAGCAGCATTAGCGAAGTGACGGTGGCCGACGCAGCGGGCAACATCGTCCAAAATGGCGATGGGGGCACGGCTCCATTGACAATAGGCCAACTTACCTTCAACGGCGCCGGGGCGATTAATATCAATGACAGCAATGTGCCGACGATTGCCGGCTTGAACATTTCCCTCCTGACGACCGGAGCGAGCAACCAGAGCGGCATAGTGACGATCAACGCCGCGGACAGCAGCGGATGGACGAACGGCTCGACTTACGACCTGGTTAACTTTGAATTCCTCCTTGCGGATGGCGTGGCTGCCAATGATAACATTGTCGAGGGGACCATTTCCGGTACCAATGCCCGCCAGGACGCGGTGATGGCGGTTACTGGGAGCGACATCACATTGACCATTACCGGCGACTCCCCGAAGTGGACCGGATCGGACAATGGCAACTGGCAGGTCGGCAGCACGGGCAGCCATGACAACTGGGTGCTCATCAACGCCCAAACGCCAACCAATTATATCCAGGGTGACAGCGTATTATTCGACGATACGGCGACCCGAGGAAGCGTAAGCATATCCAGCGGGAATGTCAGTCCGACCTTCACGACATTCAATAACAACGCATTGAATTACACCCTGACCAGCGGCAGCGGATTTGGAATTGCCGGGAGCGGCGCGCTGCTCAAGAGCGGCACCGGGACGCTGACGATCGAGACTCCAAACAGCTACACCGGGGCGACGACGATCAGCGCCGGCGTTGTCAATTACCAGAACGGCTCGGCATTCGGCGTCAGCAGCGCCATCACCGTCGCCTCCGGGGCCACGGCGCAGGCGCAGGGAAATATTACCGGTGGCAGCCAGGCCCTTTCCATTGCCGGCGCGGGCGCGGCAAATGCGACGGGCGCGCTCGAGAACGTAAGCGGAAGCAACAGCTACGCGGGCGCGATCACGCTGGGCTCGAATACCACCATCTCGTCCGACTCCGGTAATCTTACCCTGAGCGGGGCGATTGGCGACGGAGGCAACGGCTATACTCTGACCACGACCGGCACGGGCACGATCACCCTTTCCGGGGCGAACAGCTTTACCGGCACCACCACGATCGGCGAAGGTATCGTCAATTATCAGAACGCCACGGCCTTTAGCACGAACAGCGCCATCACCGTCAGCTCCGGCGCGACGGCGCAGGTGCAGGGGGGAATCACGAGCGGCGGCCTGACACTGAACATTGCCGGCGCGGGCGCGCTCAATGCCACTGGGGCGCTGGAGAATGTGAGCGGCACCAATTTCCTGGCCAGTTCGGTTTCTCTGAACGGCGCCTCGACCATCTCGGCGGACGCCGGCGCGCTTACGCTTACCAACGGCATTGCCGGGACGGGCGACCTCACCTTGTACAATAACAGCACGAGCGCCGAAGGCATCACGATCTGCCGGCAACCTCAACGAGACCGGGGCCATCTTCGGTTCCGGCACGGGATCCTCGACGTTGATTGCCGCAATCATCGGATCAAGCGTGACGAACCTCACCCAAAACGGCATGGGCACGCTGTTAATCAGCAATACCGCCAACGCGTTCACCGGAAATATCGTCGTTAATTCCGGCACCCTGGCGGCGAACGGCGCGGGTGCGATTGGCAACACCGGCGGCCCCACGATCCTGGGCAGCACCGCCAGCCCGGGGCGCACCGTCACGGTCAACAGCGGAGCCACGCTTTCTTTCCTGATCAATAACATATTTGGAAACGGAAAGGTTGACCCCGGCAATATTCCCGCGATAACAATCAACAGCGGCACCCTTACGACGATCAACTACAACTCATTGGGAAGCCTCACCCTCAATGGCGCAACGGTAACGGGAAGCTTTGCCGGCAATACCAGTTACCAGGAATATCAATTCCTTGGGCTGGTCACGGTGGGAGGCTCGGCGGCATCCATTATCTCAAGCGCGGTCCCCAACGTAGGTCTCAACTTGACGGGTACTGTCGGCACTACCTTCAACGTCGGGCAGACCGGCGCGCCCGGAGGTGATTTGATCATCGCAACGCATTTGCAAAACGCTTCGGGCGACTTCGCCAGCGCCACCGCGGGTTTGACGAAAACGGGGCTCGGCACGCTGGTGTTTCAAGGCACTAACAATTACGGCGGCGCGACCACGATCGATGCCGGGATCATCAATTACCAGAATGGCCAGGCCTTCGGCGGCTCGAGCGCGATATCGATTGCGACCGGCTCGAATGCCACCATCCAGGTGCAGGGAGGAATCATTGGCGGCAGCCAGGGGATGGCGATTGGCGGCACGGGCGCGTCGAACGCCACGGGGCGCTCGAGAACGTAAGCGGCAATAACAGTTATGCCGGCTCGATTACTCTTACCGCGAACACAACGATCTCTTCGGATGCCGGCACGCTGGCGCTCAGCGGTGCGATTGGCGATGGCGGCAGCGGTTACAGTTTGACCAAGAGCGGCACGGGTACGGTCACTCTTTCCGGCACCAGCACCTACAGCGGCGCGACCTCTGTAACCGCCGGCACGTTGAACATAACCGGCGCGCTCAACGGCTCATCCAGCACCACGGTAACCGATGCCACGCTGGAAGGAACCGGCAGGATGACCGGCCCGGTCACTATCGGCAACGGCTTGAATTCAGCGGGCTCCGCCATCATCGAGCCTGGAGCTGCCGGCGTGGTTGGCACGCTGACCGCCAGCAGTTCGGTATCGCTTCTTTCCGACGCCCAATTTGTCTTCAATCTCAACAGCACCGGCGGAGGTGGCGGCAGCGGTTCTTCCGAGCTTATTGCGGCTTCCGTGAATTTGAATTCCAGTGCTGAATTCAGTTTCTTCGATATCTCCTCGAATCCGGGAGCGCTGACCATGGGCGATATCTTCCCGGTGATTTCAACCAGCAGCGGCGCGCTGACGGGCACCTTTGCCAACCTGCCTAACGGCGCCGTCTTCGCGAGCAACGGCAACGTTTACCAAGCGGAGTACAACTCTACAGAACTGACTTTGACCGTCATTCCCGAGCCGGCGACCTGGGGAATGATCATATCCGGATTTGGAATGCTCATAGGCATCCAAAAGCTGCGCAAACGCTCGATGGGGATCTAACGTAGCGCGGCGGTAATGCCTCTCCGGTCATTTTTGGATGGCCGGAGGGGCGAACCTCCGTTGAGCGCATTCAGGTAGCGCCCAGCGGCGAGACAGCCTGCCGAAGGCAGCGCGAAAGGTGGGGCTGGCGGGCCGCCGCGATCCCCATTTGCTGGCTTTGACTGAGCGGCCAACGCCAGCAGCCTCAGGGATGAGAGAAGGGGCTGGACATTTTTGGGCGGGTGATATATCGGGAGAGGATATATCGTGAAAAGTACTCGAATCGTAGCCAGGTTTCTTGAAGACGACGCCCGTTAACGGCAAATCGCCGGGGCCCGCCACCGCGCATCATTCGACGGTGTTTCTTGCCCTGGTTTCGATCGGGGTTGGTGTCGCCGGGGGGCTTGCCGCGCCTGCGCTGACGCGGTTGATCGGGTTCGTTACGAATCTTTGCTTCTATGGGCGGTTGTCGGATTCGTTCAGTTCGCCGGCGGGAAATCATCTGGGGCTGTTGGTGATCGCAGTGCCGGTGATTGGTGGGGTGATCGTGGGATTGATGGCGCGGTTTGGATCGAAGGCGATCCGGGGGCACGGGATACCGGAGGCGATGGAGCAGGTGCTGGAGAACAACAGCCGCATCCCGGTGCGCGTGACGATTTTGAAACCGATCTCGGCGGCGATCTCGATCGGGACGGGCGGGCCGTTTGGAGCGGAAGGGCCGATCATCGCGACGGGCGGAGCGCTGGGCTCGATGGTCGGGCAAATTTTGAGCATTACGGCTGCGGAGCGGAAGACGCTGCTTGCGGCCGGTGCGGCGGCGGGGATGGCCGGGATATTTGGCAGCCCGGTTTCGGCGGTGCTGCTGGCAATCGAGCTTTTGCTGTTTGAATACCGGGCGCGGTCGTTTGTGCCGGTGGCGCTGGCGTCCGCGACGGCGGCGTGCATGCGGATCCAATTCGTGGGTGCGGGCGCCGTTTTTCCGATGCCTCAAATCGCGCCGGTAACAGTGGGGGCGCTGGCGGGCTATGCGGTGATTGGCGTGGCGACGGGAGTGCTTGCGGTCGGAGTGACGCGGGCGGTGTATTGGGTGGAAGATATGTTTGAGCGGATGCCGGTACATTGGATGTGGTGGCCGGCTATCGGCGGCGTGGCGGTGGGGGTGATTGGTTACCTTGCGCCGCGGACGCTGGGAGTGGGTTACGACAATATTACCCAGATTATTTCCAATCAGTTGCCGCTCCGGCTGATTGCGTTCCTGACTTTGATGAAATTCATTTCGTGGGCGATTTCGCTCGGGAGCGGAACATCGGGCGGGACGCTGGCGCCGCTATTGACCATCGGCGGCGGCGCGGGGAGCTTGATGGGGAGTTTTATGATCTGGGTGGCGCCGTGGTGCGGGATGGATATTCGCGCGGCGGCGCTGGTGGGGATGTCGGCAATGTTCGCGGGGGCGTCGCGGGCGATGCTGACGAGCGTGGTGTTCGCGTTCGAGACTACGCTGCAGCCGAATGGATTGCTGCCGGTGCTGGCCGGATGCGCGCCGGCGTTCCTGGTGGCGCGGCTGCTGATGCGGAACTCGATCATGACGGAGAAGATTGCGCGGCGCGGGCTGAAGATACCGGAGGATTATGATCCGGACGCGTTTTTGCACACGACGGTTGGCGAGATCATGGATACGGACGTGGAGACACTGTCGCCGGATGAGGAGGTGTGCGCGCTGGCCGAGCGGATCGCGCGGCGGGATCCGGGCGTGGCGGCATTCAATGCGTGGCCGCTGGTGGATGCGGCGGGGGAATTGTCGGGGATCATTACGCGGGGCGATTTGCATCGGGCGATGGAGAGCCCCGGTGTGGACGGGATGACGTTGATCGAGGCGGGCAGCCGGGCGCTGGTGGTGGCGTACCCGGACGAGACGGTGCATCAGGCCGTGGCTCGAATGGCTGCGCACAGCGTGAGCCGGTTGCCGGTGGTGGAGCGCGGGAATTCGAAAAAATTGGTTGGGTATTTTTCGCCGGCAAACCTGGTGTCGGTGCGGTTGAAGGCGCACCGGCAGGAGACGGAGCGGGAGCCGGGGTGGTTTTCGGGGAGGGGTAGGGGAGGTTCAGGGGAAGGTTAATGAGTAAGTGCAAGTGCACGCTGGCGCGCGGGTGCGGGGACGGCAGATACAGTTCAACTTGAAACGCCCTGCAAAAAGAACACAGAATCACATCCCATGAGTTTCATCCAATTAACCGCGGCCGATGGCCACAATTTCAGCGCGTACGAGGCGGGCGACCCGCGGGCGAAGGCCGGGCTCGTCGTTCTCCAGGAAATCTTTGGCGTCAACCGGCACATTCGATTCGTGGCGGACACCTATGCGCGCGAGGGATTTTACGCGATCGCGCCTTCGCTGTTTGACCGGGTGCAACCGGGCGTGGAGCTGGATTATTCGCCGGAGAGCATCCAGGCGGCGCGCGGAATTTTCGAGCGGATCAAGCCGGAGGAGATATTGAAGGACATCGAGGCGAGCATCGATCATGCGCGGCGAAGCGTGGGCTCGGGGAAGGTTGGGGTGATTGGTTATTGCCTTGGGGGAAGTTATGCGTGGCTGAGCGCGACGCGGCTGAAGCCGGACGCGGCGGTGGGCTACTATGGAGGGAAGGTGCTCGAGTCCGCCGGGGAGACGCCATCGTGCCCGGTGATGCTCCATTTCGGCAGCAGGGACAAACATATCCCGGTGGCGGAAGTGGAGAAGTTCAAGGAGGCGAGTCCGGAGATACCAGTGTATATTTATGACGCGGACCATGGATTCAATTGCAATGACCGGGCGAGTTACAACGAGGAGGCGGCGAAGCTGGCGTTCTCGCGGTCGCTGACGTTTTTGAAGGAGATGCTGCATGCCTGAGATAGCGCCCATTCCGTTTCAGCCACGGCGTTTCCGGACTTCGGCGGAGTATTACCTGCGCGGCCGGCTGCCGTATCCGGCGGAGTTGATCGAGCGGGTGGCGTCGGTGACGGGGCTGGGGCGCGGGGATGCGGTGCTGGACCTGGGTTGCGGGCCGGGATTGCTGGCCGCGGCCCTTGCGCGCACGCGGGGAGGGTCATCGGGATAGATCCGGAGCCGGCGATGCTGGAGGCGGCGAAGGAATATGCGGAGGCGAAAGGGGTGAAGGTCGAGCTGCGGCATGGGAGCAGTTATGACCTGGATGGGTTGAGCGAAAGGTTTCGGCTGGTTGCGATGGGGCGGTCGTTTCATTGGATGGACCGCGCGGCGACGCTCGAGGCGCTGGACCGGATCATCGAGCCGGGAGGGGCGGTGGTGTTATTCGGGGATACGCACCCGAAGCTGCCGCAAAACCGGTGGCGGGAGCGGTTCAAATCGGTGCTGGAACCGTACGCGGAGAAGGACCCGAATCCCGTGCGGATGCAGCGCAAGGAAGGAAAATGGGTGGGACACGAGGCGTTTTTGCTGGATTCGAGATTTGACCGGCTCGATGTTTTGGGGTGATCCAGCGAATCGAGACGCCCATCGAGCGGCTGATCGATCGCGCGTTATCGATGTCCACTACGTCGCCGGAGAAGCTTGGCGGGGAAGTGGAGGGGATGGCGCAGAAGTTGCGCGAAGCGCTGGAGGAATTTGCGACGGATGGGGTGATCGAGGAGGTGGTGGAATCGGAGGCGCTGGTGGCGAAGCGGGTGTAGGGGCGGGCTGCGGGATTTTGGGGTATTGGGGTTTTGCCTTGTTTGACGGAACCTGTTTGGATAGCCCGTCGCAACAAACCCATGCAGATGGTGACTGTATTTATCTCCTCGCCAGGAGATGTGGCGGAGGAACGCGAGCGGGCCAGACAAGTGGTCGAGCAATTGCGGCGGCGCTACGCGGGGCTGCTGGAATTGCGGGCGCTGCCTTCATCTGCCACGTCTTTCTATGTCAAGAATCAAGAGTTGACCCCTATCCCTATCCCAACATGGGAGGAGCGATTGCGGCGGACCTCGAAGGAACCGGCCGCCCGGACGTGGTTGCCACATCCGAGGACGGGCACGTGTACGCGCTGCGCGGCAAGACCAGCAACAAGGAAGGGGAGTTGTTGTGGAAGAGCGAGAGCGATGATTGCCCGAGCTTTTCGCCGGCGACGGCGGCGGATTTGGACGGCAACGGCCAATTGCAGATCCTGGTAACCACCACGACCGGGCGGCTCCATGTGCTGGACGGAAAGGATGGAAAAGAGCTCTGGTCGCCCGACATCTCCGGCACCACGGAGGTCGCCGGCCGGGCCGTGGTTGTCAAAGCGGCGGGTCGAACCCTCATTCTGGCGCCATTGGGCGATGCGGGCTTGGTTGCCTTCGACTGGGCCAGCCGCAGGGAATTGTGGAGATCGCCGCCGAATCTCCCGGTCATCGCCTCGCCTGTGACTGCCGATCTGGCCGGGGATGGGAAAACCGATGTGGTAGTGGGGACAATAACGGGCGAAGTATTGGTACTGAATCTGGCGGACGGCCAGGTGCTATGGGGCAGCAAGGTGGCCGGTGGGTCCATCGAAGGCGATCCGGTTGTGGCCGATTTGGATGGAGACGGCATTCCGGATATCGTGATTGCGAGCCATGATTTTTACTTGTACGCAATCGATGGGCGGAAACTGAGGGAGGTATTGCGAGCAGGCGGGCAGGTGCCGAGCGTGAATAGGCATTGAGGGATTGAGGCTTCGTTCGCGCATTGGCCTGGGGCGAAATCCACCCCAACGCCACCCTGGCCCGCTCCTGTGAAAATCGTCTTCTCGTGTCAAGAATCAAGAGTTGACCCCGTCGGCATCGGCCTTCGGGGACTCTTGAAGCGGCTACGGTATTTGTGAATGTGTTGTAGCCGTTGAGTAGTGTCGGGTGCGGGAACCTGGCTACCTTCCGCCCAGGGCTTCGATTTGCTGGAGTTTTTGCGGGGTTTGGTCGTCGTGGACGTCGTAGGCTATTGCGTGGCGGTAGGCGCGGGCGGCGGAATCGTATTGGCGGAGGCGGGCCCAGAAATCGCCGAGGAGGCGCCAGGTATCGGCGCGCCACCATTGGTCATCGGCGACCTTGCGCAGCAGCGTCATGGCCGCCATGTTCTGGCCCCGTTCGGCGAGGTGCATGATGTAACGCTTCTGGATGTCCCAGTTTTGAGGGGCAAGCTCGGCGGCTTTTTCGAGGAGGTCGACGCGGTCGACGTGGTTTTGCTGGAATTCCAGCACGGCGAGGTCCTGCAAGGCGTCGGGGGCGGTAAAGGGATCGTCGAGGGCTTTTTCGAATTGCTCGCGGGCCTGGGGGAATTGCCTGTCGCGCAGATAGGCGCCGCCGAGGCTGAGGAGGCCGATGGGCTGGTCGGGGGCGAGGACCAGAGCTTTTTGCAGGTCGTCGATTGCGGCGTGGGGCTTGCCTTCGGATAGCTCGAGATTGCCGAGGTTGATGAGCATCCGGGCGCTGCCGCCGCCGTCGGCAATGGTGCGCTCGATGAAGGTGCGCTGATCGTGCCAGTCGGGATTGCGCAGCCAGGTGCGGATGCCGAGAAATCCGGCCCAGACAAGGATGATGAGAATGCCGGAGAGGCGCGAAAGGGGCAGCCAGGCGGCGCTCAGGAGCATGGCCAGCATGAGGAATGCGCCCGGGATATAGAGCCAATGCTCGGCCACGCTGGCGTTGAGGGAGAAGAGGCCGCAGATGGGCAGATAGGCGATGACGAAACAGACCAATGAGGCGAGCACGGCGCGATCCCGGCGGGCGGCCCATCGGAACCACGCGATGAATGCGCCGAGCAACAGCGCGCCCAGGAGGGTCTGGAATTCGCGGTTGCGCGCGATGGGGAGCGTGGCGTCAAGGCCGCCATGGCCAAAGGGGAGCACGTCGCGCTCCATGTGCAAATGGACCGGCGCGATGAAGAGGCCGGCGTATTCGGCAAAGGCGCGGAGCGCGATGATGGGGCGCGCGAGCCAGGAGATTTGCGTCGAGGAGGGAGGGGGCGGGATCATTTCCGCGGACAATCGCAGGGAGAGATATGCGGCGACGATGACGACGGTGAAAACGATCCATCGGATGATTTCGGCGCGCGGGGCTCGGAGGAGGATCAACAAAGCGATGCAAACGGGGATGAACATTGCGCCGCTTTCCTTCGAGCAGACCGCGCAAAAAAACATGAGGGCGGCAAACGCCGCGGCGGCGCGCGAATTGCGGAGGGCGAGCCAGAGGCCGCAAAAACCGAACATGCCGGCGAGCGGATCGGCCCGGCCCGAGATGTAGCAGACGGCGGAGGTAAAGAGGGGATGGATGCCCCAGAGCAGGGCGACGGCGGCGGCCCATTGCGTTGCGCGGGGATGCTCGAGGCGCGTGAGGAGCCGCTCGGCGAAGAGGAAGAGGAACACCGCGGCCAGCGCGTGGACGAGGATGCTGTCGAAATGGTAAATGGCCGGGTGGAAGCCCTGCCATGCGTAATCCCAGGTGTAGGTGAGGCGCTGGATGGGGCGGTAGAAATTCGAGGCGGTCGCATCGGTGAACAGGAAATGGCGGAAGCCCTCGAGGATGAGCCGCCAGGAGCGGATGAAGGGATCGCGCTGGATGAGCGCGGAGTCATCCCAGACGTAGCCGTTTCCAAGCGAGGGCGCATACACGGCGAAAACCGCGGCCACAATGAGGAGAATAAAGAGGGCCCTCTGTTTCAAAGCGGCGATCATGCGAGCCCGGCGAAAGACCGGCAATGCTAAAGAGCGCCGCATTGCGATTGCCGGGCGCGGCGGGCGAGTGCATTTTGCGCGGATGTTCTTGCGGATGATTGTGTTTGCCGCCGCCCTCGCGGAATGTGCCGTCATGGCCCGCGCGACCGGCGTCGATTCCAGCACGCTCCAGTTGATCGTGGCCACGGCGCCGGATTGGAACACCGATCACGGGACGCTACGGCTTTACGAGCGCGATGCGGGCGGGCCGTGGCGGGCGGTGGGCGGACCGTGGCCCGTGCTGTTCGGGAAAAGCGGGCTGGCGTGGGGACGGGGCGTTGCGGGCCAGGATGAGCCGGGGTTGCACAAGGTGGAGAAGGACAAGCGGGCGCCGGCGGGGATTTTCAAGGTGGGGGACGTGTATGGATATGAAGCGGCGCTGCCGCCCGGGGGCGATTACCCGTACCACCAGGTCACCGAGGCCGACGCGTGGGTGGATGACCCGCGCTCGCCGTATTACAACCAGCACGTTATTGCCGACCCGAAGAACCTGCCGCCATGGTTCAGCCGCGAGCAGATGAAGTCGAAGGACTTCGCGTACTACTGGCTCATCGAGATCGAGCACAACGAGCATCCGGCCATCCCGGGGGAGGGGAGCGCGATCTTCTTCCACATCCGGCGCGGGGAGACGCATCCGACCGCCGGCTGCACCACGATGGCGAAGGAAAACCTGGTGAAAATCATCCAATGGCTGCGAAAGGGGAAGCAGCCGGAGTACGTACTGTTGCCGTCAGCCGAGTATGCGGCGAAATGGAAGGCGTGGGGCCTCCCGGGGCCCTCTTAATTTCGGATTTCGGATTGCGGATTTCGGAATTCTCTGACTGGAACAGTCTGAGCGCTTTGGAGAAGGATCGCCGAGCCCCCAAATCCGCCCTCTTCCAGACCCCCTGCTTTTCTTTGCAACGACGCTCAGTTTGTGGTATTTAACTCTTTGCAATGCACATCATCGCCTTTCTAAACAACATGTTTCAGGGGCCGGACCTGCTGTTGATCCTGTTCATCGTCCTGCTGCTGTTCGGCTCGAAGAAACTGCCTGAATTGGCGCGCGGGATGGGCCAGGCCGTGAAGGAATTCAACAAGGCCAAGGATGAACTGCACCGCGAATTGACCTCCCAATCCTCTCAGCCGACGGTACCCGTCCAGCCCGCCCCCGGCCAGCAACCGATCCAGCCTGCCGCAGTGGCGCCCGCGGCCCCTGCTCCGGCGCCGGTTGCGCCCGCTCCGGCCGTTGCCACGCCTGCTTCCGTTGTCTCGACCACGCAGCCCGCCGCGGCTCCCGATCCGGTCCTTTTCAGCGCCGGCAACAGCTTCCAGCCGCAGGCCCCGGCCGCGCAGCCGCCCGCCGAACAGACGCAGCGCGCGGGCCAGGCGTAATTCCAGGTTTCTCGAAAAATTCCCCCCATTGAAGGCGAGCAGGAGGTTTTGGGCGCTGGCCGCGGCATGGATCGTCGCGGGCTTCATTACGTGCCGGGCGCACGGCGGCGAGGTCGTCTTTGCGGGGTATAACCTCGAGGATTTTTTCCAGGCTTCCGATTTTCCCGACGGCCGCGAGAAGGTCTCGAAGCCGCCACGGGCCATCGCCGCGGAAATCCGGATCATCCAGGAGATTCATCCGGACATCCTTGGCGTGTGCGAAATGGGGCCGCCGAATGAATTCGCCGATTTCAAGGCGCGCCTGAAAGCCGCTGGCCTGGATTATCCGGAGACCGAGTACGTGCAGGGGCCGGACCCGGAGCGGCACGTCGCGCTGCTGAGCAAATACCCGATCCTCGCGCGCCAGTCGTTGCCCGACGTGCCGTACCAGATGGACGGGCGCGAGGAGAAAATTTCGCGCGGCATCCTGGATGTCACCATTGCGATCGGCGGGGAAAAAATCCGCTTCATTGGCGTGCATTTGAAATCGAAGCTGAAGGACACGGCCGAGGATGAGGCCGAGTTGCGGCGGAACGAGGCGCACCTGCTGAGGCAGCACCTGGATGACGTGCTTGGCGCGGATCCGGGGGCGAAGCTGGTCGTTTACGGCGATTTCAACGACACGAAGAATTCCCCGGCGCTCAAGGATGTGGCGGGCGAGCGCAATTCCGGCACGGGCCTGCGCGATCTCTGGCTGGGCGACTCGCAGGGCGACCATTGGACCGAGTACTGGGACATGCAGGACGTTTACACGCGGATCGATTACATTTTCGTGACCCGCAACTTGCTGCCCGCGGTGGAAATGGCGAAGAGTTACGTGTACCGTGGGCCCTATTGGAACGAGGCGAGCGACCACCGCGCGGTCGTCGCCACGTTCGATTTCGACAAAGCCCCATGATGAAATGCCTCCGCATCGCGCTGTTTGGAGCGGCGCTTCTGATTTTCGCCGCCTCGAATGTCCGCGCCGATGCGGATGCGGATTGGAAGGCGATCGAGGCCATGGAAACGAACGCGCCAGCCTCGCAATGGAACACGCCCGAGGAGGCGCGAACGGGGGCCATCGAATACCTGCGGGAACAGCAGGGTTCGATCAATGCATTCATCAAGACTTATCCCAATGACCCGCGCGTCTTCGATGCGAAACTGCGGCTGGCGCACCTGCTGGCCACGCTGGGCGATATGACGCAGGACCCTGCCGGGCGCAGTGACGCGCAAGCGCTGCTGGACCAACTGGAGGAGGATCCTGCGATGAAGGATCGCCGGGCCGACGTTGAGTTTGCCCGGCTTTCGCTCTTCATGCAGCGGGCCGACGCCGCGGGCAGCAGCCGCGAGGCGTTGCTCGGGAAGACGCGCGCTTTCGCAAAGGATTTTCCCAACGACCACCGGCTCGCGGCGTTGCTGGCAGAGGTCGCCAGCGCGTTCGACGACCAGCCGCGCACCGCGCGCGTATTGCTCGAACAGGCGCAGCCGCTGGCCGATACGCCGGAACTGCGGGAGCGCATTGCCGACGACCTCAAGCGTCTCTCGATGGTGGGCAAGCCGTTCCAGATGCGATGGACCGCCGTGGACGGCAGGCGCGTCGATCTCGACCGGCTGCAAGGCCGGGTGGTGCTCATCTATTTCTTTGCGAACTGGTCAGCGCCGTCGATGTACCAGCTCGACTGGGTTAAAAGCCTGCGCGGCGGCTCGGAGTCGATCGTGATCCTCGGCGTTTGCCTGGACAAGGATCCCACTTCCGTACCCGGCATGCTCGCCGGGCACGACATCAATTGGCCGGTCTATTGCGACGGCGACGGCTGGGAGGGGCAGATGGTTCGCAGCCTCGGCATCAATTCGCTGCCGGCGCTCTGGATCGTCGGCACCGATGGGACGCTGCTGACCGTGGATGCGAAGGATGACGCGCCGGCCATTATCGAAAAGGCCGCGCCCATTGGCGATTCGGGGCAGTGATGCAGGTTACGGCTGGTAGTAGTAGATCATGCGGTCCCGCATGAATTTTTCGAGCGTGGGATTGGGGTGGCGGTGATCCGTGTCGAGCAGCAGCGCCTGCCGGAAACGCCCGAGGCTGGCGTAGAGTCCGTCCGCCTCGTCGGTGGGAGTCGCCGGGTCGCCGATGCGCGCCATGGCGGCGCGTTGCTCGGGCGTTACCAGTTCGATGCGCGCCAGCATGACGCGCTGGATTTCGGCGGCCGGGGTGACGGTCAGCGGCAGCAAACGGTCCACGACTTCGCGCGGGCAAACATAGAACGCGCGAAGGCCGGGGCTCTTGAAATAGGAGAGTTCCCAAGTGTTCAGCAGCGCCTCGGCCTCGTCCTTGTAAAGCCCGGCGGAGATCAGTTCGCGCTCGAGGTTTGCGCGCAGCGCGTCGATGTTCGCCTGGCTGTAATCCGACTCGGCAAAGGGGACGCTGGCGCCATTGACCTTTTGAAACGCCGCCGAGCCGTCCGGGCGAATATCGACAAGCCAGAACTTCTCCGGCGGATCGACGCGGTCATCCCACCAACCGGCGATGCCGAGAGTCCCCGACTGGGTGTCGCACACGATCTGGATGATCGGCGGCACATTTCCGACTCCGCGGTAGAAGAGGAATTTTTCCGATTCGCCCGCCTGCGTGCGAATGGGGTCGGCGGCGACATTTCGCGGGTGGTCCAGACGTGGTCCGTGGTCTTGGGGCCGGCGGGATCGCCGCCGATTTTCAAGTTTGCCCAATGCAGCGTGCCCACAGTCGAGGGAGTGATGTGGCCGACCTTGAGTTGCAATTGCGTTGGATCGATGCCGGGCGCATCGACTTGCGCGTCGGGATAGAACTCGGTCAGCCATCCGCCGATAAACTTGACCGTCACATCGAGCGGCCCGGTGAACCCCGGCGGCGCATGGACGTAGAGCACCGGCGTCTCGAGGCGCATCGTCACATCTGGATGCATTGCGGGAATGCCCTTGGGCCCGAGGCCATCGGGCGCGCCATTCCACATCCTGTGGACAAAGTCCGGCGCGGGTTCGTCGTCCGTGTTGATGCCCGCGATGGCCTGCCCGTTCTCATCCTCGAGCGAAGTAAACGTTCCCCATTCATGGATGATAAGCCGGTCCGCCGCGGGGGCCGCGCCGGCGCTCAAGATCAGCGCCCCGCAAATGCACAGCAATGTCTTCATGGATTTTTCCATTATAAACAAATCTTACCGGTTCCCAATATCATCCGCGGTTCCCGGCTTTCCATCAGGGCCCGCGGAGTAGAGGTCATAGGAGTTCAGGTTATGAACTCCCGGCATTCGGTATCGATAAGGAGTTCCCCATGGATCGAGAGGCATTCTGTTGAGAAACTTGCGCCAATGAGGTGGGATCGGGTTTGTGGTCGGCTGCACAACCAGGGCCATTAATCCCTGCTGCGTCGTTGGGAGGAAACCGTAAATTGCCTGGTATAATTTGAGTTGAGTTTCCAGCGCTTGAAGGTCCGCCTTGACACGGATGATGGAATTGGCGGGAGAAGGTTGCGGCGATTGCGCATAAACATTGCCAAAAATCACAAGCGCCGCCAGGAACGGGAGGAAATCTCGAACCACGGATTGTGTTTTCATGCCGATAACATAGTACTTCCGCCGCCTGCGAGTTGTCACAGGTTTGTCATTTGCCGGCGCTCTCTCTCGGTGCCCAACAAATGCGCCGTGAATCGCGGGAGGCAACGGCGGGTTCATGTGAATGTGAAAGAGTAAGTGCAAGTGCACGCTGGCGCGCGGGTGGGGCGCCAGCGGCTGCACGTCAACTTAAACTGCCCTAAAGGGGATGCTCGGACGGCTTATAGTAGGTGACGAGGTGGCTCAGCATGTATTTTTCGAGATCCGCATTCGGATGCCGGCGCTCCTGATCCAGCAGCAGCGCGTCGCGGAATCGCCCGAGGCTGGCGAATAGCCCGGCCGCCTCGTCACTGGGCGTTGATGGGTCGCCGATGCGCACCATCGCCTGACGCTGTTCCGGCGTCACCAATTCAATCCGCGCCATCATGACGCGCTTGATGTCAGCCGCCGGGGTGATCGTCAGCGGCAGCAACCGGTCCGCGACTTCCTGCGGGCAAACATAGAACGCGCGCAGGCCGGGGCTCTTGAAATAGGAAAGCTGCCAGGTATTCAACAGCGCCTCGGCCTCGTCCTTGTAAAGCCCGGCGGCGATCAGTTCGCTCTCGAGCTTCGAGCGCAGCACCGCGATGTTGTTCCGGCTGTAATCGGTTTCGACGAATGGCCGGCTGGCGCCATCGACCTGCTGAAACGCCGCCGACCCGTCGGCCCGGATATCCACCAGCCAGAAATTCGGCCGCGGATTGGCCGCTTCATTCCACCATCCCAATAATGCAAGCGTCCCGGTTTTTCTGTCGCGCACGATTTGCAGGATGGGCTTCACGTTTCCGACCCCGCGGTAGAACAGGAACTTTTCCGATTCCCCTTTGGGCGTGCGAATGGCGTCCGCGGCCACCTTTCTTGGGCTGGTCCAGACGTTATCGTCGGTCGCCGGACCGTTTGCGACGCCTCCGATTTTCAAATTCGCCCAGTGCAACGCTCCCATCGTGGTCGGAGTGATGTGTCCGAAGAGCCCGGCCGCGGTCGCATCGGCGTCGGGATAATATTCCGTCAGCCAGCCGCCGCGGAAGGTGACCTTCACATCGAGCGGTCCGGTGAAACCCGCCGGCGCATGAACATAGAGCACCGGTGTCTCGAGCGCATCGTGACGTTGGGATGGACTGCCGGGGCGCCCTGGCTTGCGGGATAGTAGCCGATGCCGTGGCAGAATGGGGGCGCCGGTTCGTCATCCGAATTGATGCCCGCGATGGCCAGCCCGTTCTCGTCCTCGAGCGAAGTAAACGTCCCCCATTCATGAATGATGAGCCGGTCCGCCGCGGGGGCCGCGCCTACGCTCAAAATCAGCGCCCCGCAAACGCACAACAATGTTTTCATGCCGGCAAGATACTGCGGTCCGCGACCGCGAATTGTCACGGGTTTGTCATTTCGGCACGGGGTTCAGACAATTCCCCGCTCGAGCCAATCCATCTTTCCGTCGAGGACCTGTTGGGCCAGCTTGTAGCCTTTGCGATCGGCGTTGTCGTGAAGCGCGCGGAGCAATTCCTTCACGCGCAGGCTGGAGGTCGCGCAGAAATAATCGGCCAGCGCCAGGACGTTTTCGGCGTTGCCCTCCTCGAGCATTTGCTGGGCGCGGGAGCAGGTCGCCAGCGTCGCGAACAATTCGGTCCCGATATCCACGAAGCGGCCGAGCAGCACCTGCTCGCGCTCGAGCTTCGGGCCGAATTTCGCCATCGCGTGGAACAAGCTGCGTGCGAGCCGGCGGGCGTTGGCTTCCGCGTTGCGCGCGTGATTCGCCAGCAGCGGGTGCAATCCCTTTGTCCCATGGCCTCCCGGCAGCCATTGCCGCGGATACCAGCGCGCGTAAAACAGCGCCGCGCGCGCGGCGGCGGCGGCGCGGGCCTTCATCGGAAGCTGCGTGTTGAGCATCGGCGCGCCCACTTTCAAATGCGGGTCGAGCGCCTCGCGCGCGATGAACAATCGCATGATCTCGCTCGATCCCTCGAAGATGGTGTTGATGCGGCAATCCCTCAAAAACCGCTCGACAGCAACCGGCTCCTCGCCGCGGGCGGCGAGCGATTGCGCGGTCTCGTAGCCGCGCCCGCCGCGGATTTGCATGGTCTCGTTGACGATTTCCCAGGTCCGCTCCGTGGCCCAGAGCTTGCAGAGGGCAGCCTCGAGGCGCACATCCGCGTGCTTGTCGCGGTCCACGAGGCTCGATGCGTAGAGCACCATCGATTCCATCGCGAACGTTTGCGCCGCCATGCGGGCCAGCTTTTCCGCGACGGCCGCGTGTTTGCCGATCGGCGCGCCCCATTGCACGCGGTCGCGCGCCCATTCGCGCGCCACCCGCAAGCAGCGTTTCGCAAGGCCGGTGCAGGCTGCGGGGAGCGTGAGCCGGCCTGTGTTGAGCGTTGTCAGCGCGACGCGCAGCCCTTTTCCCTCCGCCAGCAAAATGTTCTCGCGCGGGATTTGGACATTGGAGAAACGGACGACGCCGTTGTAGAGCGCCTTCAATCCCATGAACCGGCAGCGGTGAGTCACTTCGATGCCCGGCGTGTCCATGTTGACGATGAACGCGGTGATTCCCCCGCGCGTCTTTCCCGGCGGCGGCGGGGTTTTCGCCATCACCACGATCACGCCGGCCTTTACGCCGTTGGTGCACCAGAGCTTTTCGCCGTTGAGAATGTAATGGGTCCCGTCTTCCGACGGCTCGGCGTGCGTCTCCATTTTCGCCGGGTCGGAGCCGACCTTCGGCTCGGTCAATGCAAACGCGGAAATCTCGCCGCCGGCCACGCGTGGGAGAAAACGGCGCTTTTGCTCCTCGGTTCCGAAGAGGATCAGCGGTTGCGGCACGCCGATGGATTGATGGGCCGAGAGGAGCGCGGTGAGATTGCCGCAATAGCTGCCCAGAAGCATGCCCGCGCGGCAATAATTGGTCTGCGAAAGGCCGAGGCCGCCGTACTCCGGCAATATCTTGATGCCGAACGCGCCCATCTTTGCCAGGCCCTCGATGACCTCGTCCGGGATTTCGCCGGTCCTGTCGATTTCATCCGGATCAACGTGCTCGGCGAGGTAATTGCGCAGCCGTGTGAGAAAGGCGTCGCCTTTCGCCTGGTCGTCGGCGGATTGTTTGGGAAAGGGCAGGATTTGTTCCAACCGGCAGCGGCCCATGAAGAGCGCGCCCACAAAGCCCTGTTCCGCCTGGGCCGCCTCGCGCGCGCTTTCGCTCAATTCGAGCGCCTCGCGCTGGCCGGCGGACATTTTTGAAGTGTCGATCAGGGATTCCATGGGGAGGGTTGGTTGTCGAAATCAGATAAATGTAAAAGTCTTGCCGGACTGGCTCATTTCCTCGAGCAGTGGGCATGGGCTGAATCGCGGGCCGGTTTGCTCCGCTTCGGCGCGGAGCATTTCGGTGATCTGCGCGATGCCGACCGTGTCCGCGTACCGCAGCGGCCCGCCGCGAAACGGCGCGAAGCCGGCGCCCATGGTCATGGCAAAATCGACGTCATCAGGTTGCGCGACGATCTTTTCTTCGACGCATCGCGCCGCCTCGTTGACCATCAGCAGCACCATGCGCCGCTGCATTGCCGCACGGTCCAGGAGCGCGGCATTGCCTCCCTCCCGGTACTTTCCGGCGTCGGGGTTCGGCACGTCCAGGCCCTTTTGATAAATGTAAAAGCCGTGCCGCGATTTCCTGCCGAGCAGGCCCGCCACCAGCATCCGCCTGAGCACGCCGGGCACGCTCATGTGATCGGGAAACGCCGCCGCCAGCGTCGCCGCGACATCCTCCGCCACGTCCAGCCCCACTTCGTCGATCAACCGCAGCGGCCCCATGGGCATGCCGAAATCGAGCATCGTGCCATCCACATGCTCGACCGGCGCGCCGTGCGCGAACAACTCGCCGGCCTCGACCAGGTAGGGCAGCAAAATGCGATTGACCAGGAATCCCGGGCTGTCCCGGACGAGCACCGGCATCTTGCCGATTTTCTGCGTCAGGCGCACCGCGGCTGCCGCCGTTTCCGGGCTGGTCTCCGTGCCCGTGATGACTTCCACCAGCGGCATGCGATGAACCGGGTTGAAAAAGTGAATGCCCACCACGCGATCCGGCCGCTTCACCGCGGCGCCCAGCTCGGTAATGGATAGCGCCGATGTGTTCGTCGCCAGGATTGTCCGCTCGGGCGCGATTTCATCCAGCCGCGCGAAGATGTGCTTCTTTAAATCCATCTTCTCGACTGCGGCTTCGATCACGAGATCGACGCTGTTCAGCGGCGCCTCCGCCGCCGTGGGAGAAACGCGGTCCAGGCCGTCGCGCGCCTCCACTGGGTCCAGGATGCGCCGTTTCACGGCGTCGGCGTAAAGGTCCGCGATCCGGCTCATCCCGCCGGCGACCCTTTCCGCGCTGATGTCGCGCAGGAGCACCCGCAGGCCGCGCGCGCTCAGCCATTGGGCGATTGCCGCGCCCATGACCCCGGCGCCGATCACCGCGACGTGCGTGATCGAGGCGGGCTTCTCGATGCCCGGCACGCGCAGCTTTTTCGCCCGCTCCTGAAGATGAAAGAGGCGCATCAGGTTCCGGCATTCCGGCGTCGCCGCCAGCTCGAGCACCGCGGCCCGCTCGTGTTCGAGCGATTTCTCGATCGAATGCCCCACTCCGTGCGCCACCACGTCGAGCGCCTTTGGCAGCGCCGGGTAATGCCCGCGCGTCTTCTCCTCGATCCGCCGTCGCGCGATGGGAGCCGTCACCGCCGCCGTCACCCGGTCAATCACCAGCCAGCGCCGATGCGCGCCATTCTTCCCGTGGGTTTGGGCGCGGCGCAGCCATTGCAGAGCGGCGTCGCGCAAAATCTCGCGCGGCGCGATCTCGTCGATCAATCCCTGCCGCAACGCCGCGTTTGCGGAGAGCATCTTTCCGCCCAGGATGAGGTCCAGCGCGCGCGGCACGCCGATGAGCCGCGGCAGCCGGGTCGAGCCGCCCCACGCGGGCAAAATCCCGAGCTGGGTCTCCGGCAGGCCGATTTTCGTGGTCCGGTGGGTGGTTGCGATCCGGTGCCGGCAGGCGAGGCAAAGCTCGTAGCCGCCGCCCACGCAGGCGCCGTGAATGGCGGCGACGGTGGGCTGCGGCAGCGCCGCAATGCGGCTGAATACCCGCTGCCCCAGCTCGATGAACTCGCGCAGTTCTTCGCCGGCCATTTTTTCCAGCGCCTTCAGGTCCGCGCCCGCGATGAATATTGCCGGCTTCGCGCTGATGAAGAGCACGCCGCCCGCGTTCCGCTCGATGAGGTCCAGTTTCCGTTCGAGATCGGAGAGCGTCTCGACATCGAAGATATTCGCCGACGAATCCGGCCTGTCGAAGGTGAGGACATGCTCGCCGGTCTTCAGGATCTCGATGCGAATGGAAGACATGGGAGAGTTAAATTCGGATTTCGGATTTCGGATTTCGGATTGCAGATTCCCGATTTCGAATTTCGAACTTCGTTTTCATTTGGCTCCTCCTTGTTCCAGCAGGAGCGCGGCGCCCTGGCCGCCTCCCACGCATGCGGAGACGATCGCCCGGCGCCCTCCGCGCCGGCCCAGTTCCTTGAGCGCCGTCAGGGTCAGGCGCGCGCCGGTGGCGCCCACCGGATGACCCAGCGCGATCGCCCCGCCGTTTACGTTGAGCCGCGTCCTCCGGGACGTCGCCCAGTTTCTCGAGACCGCCAGCACCTGGGCGGCAAAGGCCTCGTTGATCTCGACCAAATCGACGTCGCCCGGGCCGTAGCCTGTTTCGGCTTTCAGCTTGCGAATCGCGGAGACCGGCCCCAGGCCCATCCGCTTCGGGTCGCAGCCGGTGTAAGCCCAGCCCACCAGCCTGCCGAGCGGCTTCAATCCCAGTTCCTTCGCCCGTGTTCTCCCCCATGACCAGCAGCACCACCGCGCCGTCGGTGATTTGCGAGGAATTGCCCGCCGTCACCGTCCCATGCTGCCGGTCAAACACCGGTTTCAAGCCGCGCGAGCATTTCGCTGGATTGATTCGTCGCGCGGCCCGTTGTCTCGCTGCACCGGCGGCTTCCCGCCCGCGAGATACACCGGGCAGATCTCCTCGGCCAGCCGCTCGCGCGCCGCCACGGCCAGCTCGTGAGAGCGCAACGCAAATTCATCCTGCCGCTCCCGCGAAATGGAGAACTCGCGCGCCAGCACTTCCGCCGTTTCGCCCATGTTCAGGCCGCTGACCGGGTCCGTCAGCCCCATCTTCAGCGCGACGCGCGGCTTGAAATCGGAGGGGCGGAAATGCGCTCACCGCCGCCAGCTTTTTTCCGCCACCCTTCGCGCCGCGCCAGCGCCCGTGAATTTCTTTGCGGCGCTGGGCGGATAGAGCATCGGCACCTGCGACATGCTCTCGTCGCCGCCGACGATGAACATCTAGCCATGCCCGCTCGCCACCCGCTCCGCCGCAGTCGTCATCGCCTCGAATCCCGAGGCGCAATTGCGGTGCACTGTCGCCGCCGGCGTCTTTTCCGGCAGCCCGGCGCGCAACGCGATCACCCGTGCCACGTTCGAGCCTCCGACCGGCTGGCAGACGCATCCGAAAATCACCTCATCCACCAGTCCCGGGTCCAATTCCCGTCCGCCCGTTCGTGTCAGCAGCGCTTCCACGGCCATGCGCCCCAGCTCATCCGCCGGCAGGCCGGCAAGCTCCGTTCCCATCTTTGCAAAACGGCGTCCGCACTCCGTCGACGATGACCAGCGCCTCATCCATGTGTTTGGAAATGATTACCACGTCCTTCGCCGGTCTCGTAGTTTCCGCTTGTCGCGGCGTAGTGAAGCGAAGCCGGTTTCCCGGTCGCGGGCCGATGATCCACGACGCGCTGCTCCTTCAGCATCGCGCCGACTCCCTGCATCTGCCGCAACTCCTCGTCCGGTGTGAAACAAGATCGCGTTCGGGTGCGTCTCCGTCTCCGCCAGCGAAGTCGCTCGTCCAGCACGCTCCGCACCGCCTCCTCGCGAGACCCGTCCGACTTTTGCACGTGCAGGATCAATTCGTCCAGCTCCAGCGGATCGTCGTGGATCTTGCGGATTTCGAGCTGCCACGTCGCCACCTGCTCGCAATTGTCCAGCACGTGTTCGAGCCGGTTGAAATCCACCAGCGTTCCCTTCAACTTCTCAAGGCGCATTTCCCTGATTTCGGATGTGCGCGAGATTTCGCCCCTCAGCCGCGGCATGTTCCGCCCGCAGTGCGGGCATTTTCCATAAACGACCCCGCCGCTGACGATATCGCCCGTGCGATAACGCAGCACCACGCTGCCGCGCGCCTCAAGGGGGTCCAGACCACTTCGCCCGGTTCGCCCTCGGCCACTTGCGCGCCGGTGGCCGGGTCGATCACCTCGACGATGCCAAGGTCCGGGCTCAAATGGTAGCCGCTGTTCTCCGCGCGTCCCGCCGCAGGCGCATTGTGGCCACGCCATTTTCGCTTCGGTAAATCCGTAGGTCTGCAACACGTCGACTTTCTCCGCGCCCAGCTCGCGCGCCAGCGCCCGCAACCGGCGCCGCATTCCCGTGGGCGCTTTCTCGCCGCCCAGGACGATCTTCTAAGCTTCGCGCAACGCATCCCTCGTCCACCGCCGCCCTCAGAACGTGGTAGAGAAACGTCGGCATCCCGATCAGCACGTCCGGCTCTATCTTCCTTATCAGGCGCAGATTTCCTTCCGTCCCCAGCGTTTTGCCGCCGCCGCTGCTTATCATGAAAACCCCGAACTCCGTCCCTGCGTAATGCGTCTGCCAGAAGGCCAGGTGCGGCGCGAAGGGGAACATGTTCAGCATCCGCATCTCGCGCCGCGCCCCGCAGATCCGCATCACCCGCGCGCCCGCCACCGAGAGCGTCCTGATGTCATGCGCCGTGTAGAAAAACGGCGCCGGCTCCGCCGCCCGGCCCGTGGTGCTCGTCATCATCAGCGGCCGGAACTCCCGCTCGAATCCCTCCTTTACCGTCTCGCGCCCCCGCACCAGCGCCGCCAGCAGCGTGCCCGGCCGGTGCCGCAGCAACCGCTCCTCCGGCCTCAGCACGAACTCCCGCGCCCCTTTGAGCAAATCCGCCTTTGTGAAAATGGGATGCCCTCGAGGCTGGAAAAATTCCGCAGCCGGCCCGCGCGGATTCCCCGCTCCGCAAAGAGCTCCCGGTAATGCGCGGAGAACGGCCCCACCACGCGGCCCAGGTACTGGCGCAGCCGCAGCATCTGCCAGGCGCGGAGCGCGTCTCTATCCAGCGAGAGCCAGTGCGGCTGTTGGTTTTTCATGGGTTTGGGTCAGTCCTTTCGATCTCCGCCAGATGCTCCTCGGCCACTTTTCGCCCGAGTGCAATGTATTTGCCGGGGTTGGCGAAATCGTGCCACTTCGAGTCGCACTGCCCACGGGCGCAGCACCATGTCCGCGATGTGCGCCGCCTGCTCCGCCACGCGCATCTGCCCGCCAAAGTTCGCGCGCATCAGGATGTCGCACAGGTTGCCGCGGGCAAAATAATTCAGGTGTTTGTTGAGCCATGCGCCGATGCCCGGCGCCGGCGCTGTCCATCCTCGCCGGCGCAATCCATGCGCACATGGCCAGGTGCGCCGGCGTCGGCAATGTATTGACCGCGATGATCCGCTCGATCCCCATGTCCGAGAGCACGTCCACGGGCAGCGGATCGGCGATGCCGCCGTCGATCAGCGCGCGGCCATTGCACGAAAGTCGGCACGCATATCCCCGGGATCGCGATGCTCGCCTCGACCGCCCGCGCCACCTCCCCGCTCGAAAATACCACCCGGTCCAGCGTCTCGAAATCCGTCGCCACCACCCGCAGCGGCCGCGCCAACTCCATGAATTGAATATTGCCGATTCCCCGCCGCAGCCACTGCCCCACGCGCCGCGTCCTCATAAATCCCTGGCGTGGCGGGATCACCGGATCGACCAGCCGCATCCAGCCCCAGCGTCTTTCGATGTCGCGCGCGATCTTCTCGCACGCGATCCCGTCGTGCCCATAGGCCCAGTGCGCCGCCACATACGCCCCCATGCTCGACCCGGCCACGATGTCGATCTCGATCCCGTTCTCCTCCAGCACCTGGATCACGCCGATGTGCGCCAGCCCGCGCGCCCCGCCCGATGAAAGCGCCAGCCCCGTCCGGCAACGCCCGATCTCCCGCGCCATCCGGCGAATTTGCACCGTAAAACAAGGCAGCCGGTCCATGGCTCCGAAGCCCTCCGCCATCGGATACCCGCGCAGGATCGAATGCGCCCGGAAGCCCGCCTGCTCGCACTCCTCGCGCGAATCGCGACGGCCCGGTCGATGTTATCCGCGCAAATAACCGGACTTATATGGTTGTAAGTGCCGGCGCGCGTCTCCTCCAGCTCCGCCATGAGTAACTTCAGCCCTAGCAGGCACTCGTCATCCGGGCCGCATCAGGAGGTAAGTCAAATCGCTCTGCACCAGGCACTGGAGCAACGCCGGCCGGGTCACATCCTTCCCCGCATCCACCAATACATAATCAAAGTGATTGCCCAGGTGGCTGAGCAACGGCGCCACGCAAGCAGCCTCCGCGGGATTGATTCCCGCCTGAATATCCAGTTCGTAACAATGCCGGCGCACCTCGCGGCACCTGTCGCGAATAAATGGAATACGCCATTCAGCGAAGGCTCGATCGCCGCCCAGTCGCCCAGCGCGACCGGTGCCGGCCCCGGGCTCAAATGGACGCTCAATACACGTGCGCTGCGTGATCTCCGCCAGCGCATCCGCCAGCCGCCGCCCCAGCATCCGCTCATTGACCTGCGCGGAGAGCGCGTGCAGCGCCACGATTCGCTTCCCGGGCATCGGCGCGCGCGCTTCCATGATGCGCCGCACGATTGATTGCGACAGCCTTCCCGCCACCTTTGGCTCCGTTTCGAACACCGTGCGCAACTCCTCCGCCGGGATGCGCAGCAGCGCGCTTTGCGTCACCACCGTCGCCGTCGCCAGATACGGCTCGTGTTGCATCACCTCCCGGTCGCCCAGCGTATCCCCCGGTCCATGGATCTCCGTGATCAAATGCCCGCTCGGATCGACGTGCCGCGATTCGCACCGCCCGCTGACGATCAGGTACATCGCCCCGCACCGCTCCCCCTGGCTAGAAAATAATGCTCCCCTTCGGATATTCCCGCACCTCCGCCTCCTTCGCCAGCCTGCGCAGCGTCGCCGAGGGGAGAAGGGAAAGAAACCGGTGAGTCCGAAGAAAGCGCGGGTTGATCTTCATATCGCCCTCTTGTGGAAGGGCGGCGGCTTGGCTGAATTCAGCTGGCTTCCGTGTTACTGGCTCTATCTGGTTTCAGTTAAGACCGTCGCCGGTCCGGGTTATGGGGTATCGTTCGTTTTTTTGGGTTATTGGGGGTTTTGTCGTTGGCTTCGGGCTGTACCCGAGGGTAGCATGGGTTTTTCACTCGTCAATGAATTCGGTACCTCGCCGGGTAAGGCCTCGGGAAAGAACGCCAGCGACTCATCCACCTCCCGAGGCATAGGCGCCTCGCCGTTGAAGGTCTGCGTGCGCGCCTTTTCTCCAACAGCCGGGAATTCCGCCGGGACGCTTATTTGTCGCCCCCGATTATGGTCTCCTCTTAGATGAAATCGCCCATCACGCTGCTTCCCCATGAGAATCCCTCACGCTCGCTGCCCCGTCGCTTGCCCGCGCGCAGCCCCAGGCCGCACGCCCGCCAGCCGGCCCACCCTGCCGCCCCCGGAGGCCCTCGAAGTTTCCCGACCCCGGACGCCCTCTGGGCAGCATATCCAGGACCTCAAAAGGGACCGAGGATCGGCCCACTCCGCCGCGGGACAGTCGATGCGATGGTCACGAACATGTACTCCCGAGATCGATGGTCGCGATTACGGATTCATCAAGCTCTTACCCGGACGATCGCCCGCCAGTGGCACGCACGGTTGCTCCAGGTCACCAGGTGCGGAGACCATCCCGGCGGCGCCGGCGGCCACCCGGACGAAGCGGGCGACATCGCCCAATTGACCGGGATCGCCAATGCGAAGGAGGCCCCGGTTTCCGTGAGCAGCAGGCGCGCTATCAATTGCTCGGTATTTCGCTTCAGATTACATGCAGGGACAAGGCCACCGGGGCGATTATTCTGGCGAAATTCAAGCAATTTGCTGCTGATTTTCCGGCTTATCCGAACCGGATGTGCTGAATTCCGGATCGCCCAGACCCTCGATACGAAGGACGCCCGGACAGCTCCGCGGTGCTGCTCAAGCAACTGGCCGATTCAGGGCAGGGCCGGTTGCCGACCTGGCCAAAAAGACCATCGAGACTTGCGCGAGCGCCTGAAGAGCCCGCTCGATCTTTCCTTCACCGCGGTCGACGGCTCGCACGGTCGATCTCTCGAGGATGCGGGGCAAGGTCATCCTGATCGATTTCTGGGCCACCTGGTGCCCGCCGTGCAGGGCGGAGGTGCCCGACGTGGTCTCCACGTACAAGAGGCTCCACGACAAGGGGTTCGAGATCGTCGGCATCTCGCTGGACCAGGAGAAGGATGCGCTGGTCAAGTACGTGGCCGTCAACGGGATGACATGGCCGCAGTATTTCGACGGCAAGGGATGGCAAAACGAAATCAGTTCCTCATTCGGCATCCAGTCGATTCCGACGATGTGGCTGGTGAACAAGAAAGGCTTTGTCGTCTCTACAGACGGCCGGGACAACCTTGAAGCGCAGGCTGAAAAACTGCTGGCCGAATGAATCCGTCCCAAAATGATCGCGGACCGAAACTTTTTTTTGAGGCGAGTTTGATGAAAAATTCATCTTCAGATCGCAATCCGACACTTTACTTCTGGGAAAATTCAAAGTAATTAAATTATTAAACTATTCAATCTTATGACGAAGAAAATTACGCAAGCCCCCTTGCCACGCATCATTGCGTATGGTACAAGTCCCGAAATGAACGTCTCCGTTCGCAGTATCCCCCTGCTCCTCCTCTCCCTGGCCGCCCTGTTCGCCGCGCAAGCGACTCAAGCGCAAACCACCGTCTCGACGAACCCCGTCGGCTACAATCAGATCAGTTGCTCCGGAAGCTCCGACACCATCGTCTCGGTTCCGTTCACCCAAGCCGCCACTTTTGTGGGTCTCGTGGCCACGGTGAGCGGCAGCACGGTGACGGTCAGCGGCTCCGAGAGCTGGACGAACAACCAGTTCGTTTATTCGGGCTCCGGCTCGAGGCACCTACTTTCGCTCAAATGGGCCCGAATGCCTCCGGCACCGACCCGCTGGATGGAAGCTTTTACACCATCGCTTCGAACGGCAGCAACTCGGTGACTCTCGACCTGAACGGGGACAGCATCAGCAGCGTGACGCCCGGGAGCACGGTTTCGATTTATCCGTATTGGACGCTCGCGACGGTCTTTCCGGCGAGCGAGTCGGGGACGTTGTTCATTGCGTCGAGCTCTCCTCTTGTGCGCCAGACTCAGATTCTTGTGCCGGATTATTCGGGGACAGGAGACAATCTCGGCACCGGTGCCACGTATTTTTTCTACAATAATCAATGGTGCCTGGTGGGAGATTCGGTTTCCAACTCCCACAACGACGACATCCTGATCCCCGATGGCTACATTACGATCCGGAATCCAGCAACTGCCAGCACGACTACCCTTACCACCATGGGGAGCGTCCTGACCGGAAATTTCATGATTCCCTTGGCTACTTTGACAACGGGACCACAGGACAACGCCGTTGCCATCTGCCGCCCGGTTGATACTACGCTTAACGATCTCGGACTCATATCGAGTGGCGCATTCACGGCAAGCACGTCTGCGCTCGTGCGCCAGGATCAGATCTTTCTGGTCAGCAACACCGAGGCCGGTCTCTTCAAGGCAGCAACTGCGACCTACTATTACTATGCGGGAACGTCGGGTACAGGTTGGCGGCTCGTTGGCGACTCCATTTCGAACGATCATGGCAATGACGTGATTCCTGCCGGAACCGGATTCACCATCCGGAAGGTTGCAACCAACAACGGAGCGACTGCGTTCTGGCAGAACCCTCCGAGCTACTGATTTTTCGAACGGGTCTCTTCGCTCTCATTCCCCTAACACTTAATGAAAAAACCCCTCCTCCTCGTCCTCGGTGCCCTACTGGCGCTGACTTCCGCTCGCACCAATGCCGATCAAGTGACGATCAATCTAGGAGGGGCGCAATTGCTGACCTCCGGCAGCACGGCTGTGCCCAATAACATGCTCGTTCAATTGCTGGCGAATACTTCGAGTTCCTTCGACGCGCCAACGGGCACCAGCTTTACGGGGGGTGATCCGGATGAAGTCGTGCTCTGGAGCGGGACAATCAGTTCGACTCAGTCTGGAGTTCCGGGTGGCTTTCTGGACGCGATCACACTTACTCTTGGCCAACTCGGGGCGGCCGAGGAAACAGGGGACTACCTGATGCTGCGCTGGTATCCGACTCTTAGCCTTTCGGCGGCTCAGCCGGGTGTCGGGACTCACTACGGGCAGTTTGATGATTTCGGACTCACTACTCCTGACGCGGATTCTGCCTCGGATATTGATTGGCAGATTCCGGCAACCCAAAGCAACCCTTACACCCTGAATTACCTCAGCGTCTCCGAAGGCGGGGATGAGCCCAACAGCGCGGGTGTCGCCAGTTTTACGGTGGTTCCCGAGCCGGGGTCGATCTCGCTCATTGCGGGGGCGTTTGGCATCGGCCTGGTTGCGCTGCGGCGGCGAAGAGGGCGGTAATTGCAGCCAGTATTTTCAGACGGCCCGAAATGTAAATTTCGGGCCGTTTGCTTTTCGGCCCGAGGCGGCTCGGCCTTGTTGTAAATTTGCACCAAATGGGCTTAGTTCCTTAACTCCATGCCCCAGTTCCGTTACACCGCGCGCCGCGCCGATGGCCAGTTGGCCCAGGGCACTGTCGAAGCCAATGACCGCGCCGGGGCGCTGATGCTGGTCGAGCAGCAGCGCTGTTTCCCCATGAAGATCGAGCTGGTGGGGGCAGCCGAGCCGAACGGCGCCAGACTGGCAAAGGGGAAGCCGGCGGCCAAGGGCTCCGGGGCCAAGGGTTCCGTGGCCAAGGGCGGCCCGGAGGCAATCGCGCCGCCCGCGCAGACGCTGCCGCTCGCTTCGCAGTTTCTTTTTACCGAGCAGCTTGGCCATTTGCTGGGCGCCGGCATGACGCTGGACGAGGCGCTGGGCGTGCTCGTCAGGCGGTTGCGGCGGCCCGGGCTCCAGGGGCTCTGCCAGTCGCTGCACCAGGCGCTGGTGGATGGACAGAGCCTTTCGCAGGCCATGCGGCAATACCCGAGGATATTCAGCCCGCTCTACGTGAACATGGTCTCCGCGGGCGAGGCCAGCGGGGCGCTGCCCACGATCATGAAACGGCTGGTCATTTACCTTGGCGATGTGAAGGCGCTGCGCGACAGGGTCCAGCAGGCGTTGCTCTACCCCGCCTTCCTGGTGGTGATCGGCTTCGCGCTCATCATTGTTTTCATGACATTCATGGTGCCGCAGTTGACCGATTTCTTCGCCCAGACCGGCGAGGTGCTGCCGCTGCCCACGCGCATCCTGATCGAGGCCAACCACCTCTTCATTTTTTACTGGTGGGTTGCCGTGCTGGTGGGGGGATTGGGTGTTGGCATCTTCAAGGTGCTGACGCGCGACCCGGCGGGCAGGCAGGCCTGGGACCGGTTCCGGTGGCGCATCCCCGGCTACGGCCACATCGTGCGGTATCGCTTTTACGCGCAATTCGCGCGGACGCTCGGCACGCTGACGGAAAACGGCGTCACGCTGCTGCGCGCGCTCGAGTTGCTCGAGAACATTTCCGGCAACGAATGGATGCGGATGCGGATGGTCGAGGTCAAACGTTCGGTCATCGACGGCACGGCGCTCTCCTCGGCGCTGCGCGAGCCCGGCATTTTTCCCGAACTGATGCTGGACATGATAGCGGTGGGCGAGCAGACGGGCCATTTTGGCGAGACGATGAACATGATCGCCGACGTGTACGAGCGCGAGCTGGACAAGCAGGTGAGGATTACTTCGACGCTGATTCCACCGGTTATCATGGTGGTGATCGCATTCGTCGTGGGCATGGTGGTGTTTGGGATACTGGATGCGGTGTTTAGTATGACCTCGGGGCTGAAGACGCAGATTCATTAGGAATTGATAATTGCTAATCTGAAATTGCTAATTGAGAGATGGATGCAGAGACTTTAAAAAGACGGACGCGCGAATTTGCAGTTCGCGTTATGAGATTGGTCGACCAATTGCCGAAGACGACAAGCGCGAGAGTGGTCGGCGGCCAGCTTGTGCGATGCGGTACGTCAGTGGGAGCGAACTATCACATTGCATGCCGCGCGCGTTCGAAGGCGGAATTCGTTGCGAAGGTAGGCATTGTGCTCGAGGAATCCGATGAATGCCTTTTCTGGTTGCAGTTGATCGTTGATGCCGGCCTGATGCCCGCGAGACGCATCCATGCGCTGCTTGATGAGGCCCGTGAACTTACTGCAATCTTTACCTCTTCGACAAAAACCGCCCATGCCAACAGGAGTTAGACGAATCGCCACCATGTTTCCCGCGCCTTGTTCCGGACAGGTAACTCGTTAAATTCTGATTGACGAAGGCGCTGTGTGAGAGCTACTAACGTGAGTTCAATTAGCAATTTTAGATTAGCAATCATCAATTCTCTCCTGCTTCTGCTGGCTGTCGGGCCGGCGGTGCAGGCGCAGGAACTCGCGCACGAACCCACGGCTTTCACGGCCTGGATCGACTTTCACAAGCAGGCCACCGATCTGCCTATCTGGATTGAAAGCGTCGATACGCAGGCGATTACCGGCGACTCGAATCAGCAGGCGGAAACCGTTTACCGGATCCGGTTCCGGCATTTCGCCGGCCTGGTGGATACCGTGCTGTTGCGGGTCTATTTCCAAGACCAGCCGAACGCGCAGCCGGTGTTGACCGGATGGAATGAGATCGGCACGCGCGTCCTCGGACCGATGACGCTGGGCCAGGGGCTCGGGATGCCATCGTCGGAGACGGTTACGATCCCGATGCAGGGGATCGATTACGTCGATATCGAGACGCCGGGTGATTTGCAGACGGTTCGCGGTGTGCTGGCGCTGGCCATCCGCAATACGCAGACGAGCGAGGGGCTCGATTTCGGCGGCGCGCCGGCGGTCGTGGACCCGTTCGGCAATGGCTCGCCGACGTTGACCGGTTCGGATGACGAGCTGCTTTTTGGCCGGGTCAAGGCGACGCTCGAGCCCGGGGTGGTCCCGTTGGGCATCGATGACGGCGCGGGGGGCGGCCAGGCCGAGTTCGACTTTCCGCTCGAGCGTCCGCCGCTCATCGCGCTGCTGACGTTCGAGGTCCTCAACGCCGATATCGCGAACCCGCCGCAGTTGATCGTGAACGGCACCAACGCGGGCGATGTCAGCGTGGCGGTGACGGACCTTGCCGATCCGGCCTTGACCGGCGACGTCGAGCCGGGCCGGGCCGACACCGTCTTTCACTACGGCGGCTGGCTGAAATGCCAGAAGGTGATTCCCGGTTCGCTGCTCATTGCGGGCACCAATGCGGTGTTGGTCACCACTCCCGGCAGCCAATCTCCGGTTGCCTTGCGGGCGATTGAGGTGCAGCTTAAGTACACTCAGGACGCGAATTCCCCATGAAACTGAAGACTTCCAAAGAGAGCGGTTTCACCCTGCTCGAGATCATGCTCGTGGTGATGATTATTGCCGTGCTTATGGGCTCGGCCATTTACCTGATGGGAGGCAACGTCGGCATCGCCCAGGATGTGCGAGCCCACGCCGATATCCAGGCGATCGACACGCAGTTGAAACTCTACCAGACGCTCAACGGCTTTGCGCCGTCGACCGAACAGGGATTGCAGGCGCTGGTGGCGAAGCCCGATTCCAGCCCCATCCCGACGGAATGGCACCAGTTCATGACGAAGATGCCCCAGGACCCGTGGCATCACCCATACATCTACGAGAACCCGGGCAAGCATAACCCGAACGGGTATGACATCTATTCGGCGGGATCGAGCGGGCAGCCCGGCACGGGCACGGATATCGGGAACTGGGACGACAACAGCACCCAGCAGGCGCAGACGAAGTAGGGCGCGCCCGCGGAAGGCGCTACAGCAGTTCCACCACCAGCGCGGTCAGGTTGTCCCTGCCGCCGCCGCATTCCAGCGCGGAGCGAACGAGTTGCCGGGCGGGAGATTGATCGGAAGGGGAACGCAGCCGCTCGGCGATCTGGCCATCGTAGAGGCCTTCCGTGAGGCCGTCGGTGCAAATCAGGAAGGCGTCGCCGGGCTGCAAATAAACGGCTCCCACCTGCGGCCGGACAAATTGGTAGTCCGATCCCAGCGCCTTTTGCAGCGCGGCGCGCCCGGGATGTCTGCGGGCTTCGTGCTCGGTGATTTTTCCATTCCGCTGGAGCCAGCCGACGTGCGTATCGTCCTGGCTGATCTGCCGCAGGGAACCGGCGGCGCCTTCCAGGTAATAAATCCGGCTGTCGCCGATATGGGCAAAGTAGAGCCATTCCGCCGTCAGCCAGCAGAGGCTCAGGGTGGCCCCCATGCCGCGGCAATCGTCGGGGTAGCTGCCCCCCAGGTGCTTGAGGGCGAAATCGATCCGGCCGAAGAGCTCCTCGAGCACCTCGAGGAACCCGGCCTCGATTCCGATGGCTTCCTGCCGGAAAGAACTGGGCAGCAGGTGTAGGATTTTGTCCACTGTGACTCGACTGGCGAACTCCCCGGCATCCGCTCCGCCCATTCCATCGCTCACGGCAAACACGAAATGATGGTCACCGGTATGGGATTCGCCGATTTTTCCAAGGTGATGGGTTTCCCGGGCGTCGAACTGGAGGCCAATGAAGGCGTCCTCGTTTTGGGGGCGCACCTTGCCGCGGTCCGTGTGGGCTGACCAGCGGATATGACGGGAGGGAAGGTTGGGGGTCATGGCGCGGGCGCGGGGTCGGAAAGAATGGTGGCGAACTCGAAGTCGATGATGCAGAAGCGCCCGTCGGTCTGCCGGTAGGTGACGTTGCGGATATCGGGGTCGTCATGGCGCACGCCGTAGGTCTCGAGCTCGGCGAAAAGGGTATCGGCGCGCTCCTTGTCCAGGTGCTCGACGCGGCTTCCGCAACTGCGGGTGACGATCTCGAGCCGTTCGGGGTTCGACGAGATCAGCTTCGGGATGAACGGGCAGCCCCGCCCGGCCAGGTACTGGAGGACGCGCACCTCGTTCGCGAAGCGCTCGGGGGCACGGGGCCCGCGGAAGGTCTTGTAGACGAGGCCTTCGTAGCTCATGCGGACCCTGGCGCGGAGGGTATCCTTGACCTCATGCATGGCGGTGGATTGTGCCCCGGATATAGGCAAAAGCGAAACCTGAAGGCGAGAACATAGGGCAAGGTTGTATATTATTCATGATTTCTGGCGGACGGCGGGCCGCGTGGCGTTATTCTTGCTTAGGGCAGCGCGCGCTGGAAAGCACGAGTTTCCGGCCATTTTAGAACCATTGCTGGTCAAAACAGCACACACCAACCCTACAGCAGTAAAAATAGAATCAAAAACGCCATGGCCAAATACAAACTGGAATACGTGTGGCTCGACGGTTACGAGCCAATCCCCAACCTCCGCAGCAAGACCCTCGTCAAGGAGTTCGACCTGCCTCCCACGCTCGAAACGGCCCCGAATTGGGCATTTGACGGCAGCTCGACCAGGCAGGCCGAGGGCCATAGCTCCGATTGCGTGCTCAAGCCCGTTGCGGTTTACCCCGACACCACGCGCAAGGACGGCGTGCTGGTGATGAACGAGGTCCTATGGCCGGACGGCTCGGCCCATCCCAGCAATGCCCGCGCCACCATCCTGGACGACCCGGATTCGTGGTTCGGCTTCGAGCAGGAGTATTTCCTCTTCCAGGACGGGCGCCCGCTCGGCTTCCCGGCGGACGGTTTTCCCGAACCGCAGGGCCGCTATTACACGGGCGTGGGGTACTCGGCGGTGGGAGACGTGGCGCGCGAGATCGTGGACAAGCACCTGGACCTCTGCCTGGACGCCGGCATCAACCACGAGGGAATCAACTCCGAGGTGGCCAAGGGCCAGTGGGAATTCCAGATTTTCGGCAAGGGCTCGAAAAAGGCCGCCGATGACGTTTGGATGGCCCGCTACCTGTTGATGCGCCTGTGCGAAAGCTACGGCATCGACGTTGAGCTGCATTGCAAGCCGATCCTCGGCGACTGGAACGGCTCGGGCATGCACTCGAACTTCTCGACCAAGTACATGCGCGAGGTGGGCGGCAAGGAGTACTTCGAGGCGCTCATGGCGAAGTTCAACGACCTGCGGAACGAGCACATCGCCGTCTACGGCCCGGACAACCACCTGCGCCTGACCGGCCTGCATGAGACGCAGTCGATCGACAAGTTCAACTACGGCGTGGGCAACCGCGGCGCGTCGATCCGTGTCCCGCATAGCTTCGTGAAGAGCGGCTACAAGGGATACCTCGAGGATCGCCGTCCGAACTCCGCGGGCGACCCGTACAAGATCGCGAGCCGCATCCTGCATACGATCGCCGAAGTGCCGAAGCCGTAAGGCGCCATCGAATCAATAGCTGCGCCGCCTCCTGTCCGAACCGGGGGGCGGCGTTTTTTTATCCGCAGATTAACACCACGCCCGCAACGCCTGAGCGTAGCGATGCGGGCAGGCAGATTGACGCAGATTTTTTTTGGGGGGGAACTGTGGAAATGGGGGTTAGGAAGTGGAGACTTCGGCGAGGATTGCTTCGGCGGCTCTATTGCTTGCGCCGGGGGCGCCGAGTTTTGCGATGACTGCGCGGAGGTCTGATCGGAGCGCGGCGCGGGCTTGCTCGCTGTCGAGGAGGCGGCCTACCTCCGCAGCGATCGCGGCGGGTTGCGCGTCTTCCTGGAGAAATTCGCGGACCACTTCGCGGTCGGCGAGGATGTTTGGCATGCCGAGCCATTTCACTTTCACCAGGCGGCGGCCAATTGCGAAGGTGAGCCATGCGGCCTTGTAGAGCAAGACGAAGGGAAGCTCGAAGAAGGCGGCTTCGAGGGTGGCGGTGCCCGAGGCCACCATGCCCGCGGTGGCCCGCTGCATGAGCGCGTGGGCGTTTCCGACGCCGATCTCGCAGCGCAGGCCGGGCCAGTTGCGGCCAATCTCCTCCATCCGCGTGCGCATCTCGACGGACGCCGCGGCGGCCTCGATTCGCAGGTTGGGGCGGGTTTGCGCCAGCAGCCGCGCGGCATCGAGCATGACTGGGTAAATCTTGTTCACCTCGCGGTCGCGGCTGCCGGGGAAAAGGCCGAGCAGATTCGGCTCGCGGCCGCCTTCCAGGCGCTCCTGGGCGAGCGAATCGAGCATGGGATGCCCGACGAAGACCGTCCGCAGGCCCGATTGCTCGTAAAGCGGTTTTTCGAACGGGAAGATGCAGATCATCAAATCGAGGATGCGGGCCATCTTTGGGATGCGGCTGCGGTTCCATGCCCAGACCTGCGGGGAAATGTAATCGATTATCTTCGCCTTCGAGGCCGTCCGGCGGAGGGCGGCCGCGAGCCGCAGATTGAACCCCGGGTAATCGATCAGTACCACGGCATCGGGGTTCTGGCGCGCGATTTCGGCAAGCGCCAGGTCGAATTGGCGCCGGAAGTAGCCGTAGTTTTTGACGACGTTGATGATGCCGATGACCGCGGCGCGCTCGATCCAATCGTGGATGGCGGGAGCGAGGCCCGCCATTCTCGGGCCGCCGAAGCCGAGAAACTCGATATCGTCGCGCCGGGCGCGAAGCGAGCGGATGAGCTCGGCGCCGCGGGCGTCGCCGCTTGCCTCACCCGCGACGAGATAGAGCTTCATGGAAATTCGAAATTCGAAATTCGAAATTCGAAGGACTTGAGGCGCGCCGCCGGCCCTCGAATTTCGAATTTCATTCCATGCTCCTGGCGTGCTCCTCGATGCGCCGGGTGATTTCGGCGGCCAGTTCGAGCGCGGCGGTGCCTTCGAAGCCGGAAACCTTGGGCTGTTTTCCCTGGCGCGCGCATTCGACAAAGGCGGCCAGTTCGCGCTTGAGCGGCTCGTCCTTCTCGATCTCGACCTCCTCGCGCACCATTCCGCCGGCGGTGAGGCGGCAAATTTCGCCCGTCTGGTTCTGGTAATCGAGCGACACGTAACCCTCGCGCTGGAAGACGCGGATCTTGCGCTGCTTCTCCGGGCTGATGCGGCTTGCGGTGATATTGGCCACGCAGCCATTGTCAAAATGAAGCCGGACGTTGGCGATGTCCTCGCCGCGGCTCAAGACCGGCACGCCGATGGCGTCGATGCTTTTCACCGGCGAGCGGACGAGATGGAGAATGATTTCGAGGTCGTGGATCATCAGATCGAGGACCACGCCGATCTCAATGCTGCGGTGCGGGTAGGGGGAAAGCCGGTGCACCTCGATGAAGCGCGGCTTCGTCAGCAGCTCCTCGAGCTTGCTCATGACCGGGTTGAACCGCTCGACGTGGCCCACCTGCAGGATGCGGCCGGATTGCTGGGATAGTTCCACCAGCTTGCGCGCATCCTCGGTGGTTTCGGTGATCGGCTTTTCCACGAGCAAATGTTTGCCGGCTTTGAGCAGCTTTTCGGCAATGGAAAAATGCGTGGGGGTCGGCGTGGCGATGGTCGCCGCGTCGATGGCCCCGGCAAATTCCTCGAGCGAGGCGGCGGCGTGGGTGCGGTAGCGCTCGGCAATATGGCGGGCGGTCTCCATGTTGGTGTCGAACACGGCGGCCAGGTGGCAGTCCGGCAGCTCCGACAAAATGCGGGCGTGATTTTTTCCGATGCTGCCGAGTCCGGCGATGCCGATGCGTAAGATCATAATGGGAATCCTGCGATGGTTATGCCGCGGTTGCGCGCCTCGACCTTCATCGGCTCGCGCTCGAGCAGCAAGGTCCTGCCGGCCTCGACGGCGATGACACGGATGCGCGCCGCGGCGGCGGCATCGAGGGTGCGCATGCCGATGACCGGCACGTCGAAACGGAAATCCTGGCGCGGCTTCGAGACTTTCACCATGACGGCGTCCCTGCGTCCCAGCGCGCCGCCGCGCCGGATGGTGTCGTTGGTGCCCTCGAAGGCCTCGACCGCCAGGACAGTGCCATGTTTCACCACGACCGTCTGGCCGATGTCCAGCGCGCTGACCTGTTTGGCGATGTCGAAACCGAAGCGCGCATCCTCCTCCTCGCGCCGCGAGAGTTTTGGCCCGGCGATCACGCCCGGGGCGGCCAGGTATTTTTGCATGTGAGTCGTGGCGTCGAGCAAGGTGACGCCGGCCTTTGCCAGTTCATCGGCGATCGCGCCGAAAATCGTCTCCGCGTTTCGGGTGCGCAGTTTTCCCAGCAGCATCAGCGCCTTGAGGTCGGGCCGCAGGTTGAAGAGGTTCCCGGGATGGATTTGCCCTGCCATGACCGCCTCGCGCACGCCCTTGCTTTTGAGGAAGGCGATCATCCGGCCCAGTTGCCCGACGCGCATCCATTCGATCTCATCGACCACCGCGGCGAGCGCGGGATCGGTCTCGCCCGTGAACGCCGCGGCGACAATCCGAGTTGCGCCCGCGGCCCGCGCCTCTCGCGCGAGGATCAGCGGGTAGGCATTGTTGCCGGCGATGAGCCCCAGGGGTTGATCCAAGTCAAAAGAAAGGGTTGAGGCCGGACCAAGGCCGGCCAGATTCACCCACGTTTGGCCGACCGCCGCTCTCCCGTCAATGCACGAATCCGTCCTTGTCGCCGCCCGTTTCCTGGCCGACGCTACCGCTCGCCATGAATCGCATCGTCGGAATCGAGACCGAGTATGGCTGCCTGGTCAATGACGACCAGGCGCCCGGGACGCCTGATTCGTGGCCGGTGCGGGTGAAGAACCATATCTTTCGCAAGGCGAAGCTGGGGGCGATCGATTTGCATTACCGGGATTACGAGGAACCGCCCGGCAACGGCGGTTTCCTGCTCAACGGCGGGCGGCTGTACATCGACATGGGCCACCTGGAATATGCCTCGCCCGAGAGCCTGAGCCTGCGCGACGCCGTGGCCTACGACGTGGCGGGCGATTGCATCCTGCAGTCGGCGCTCGACTCGATGCGCGCATCAAGCCACGTCTCCTTCCTCAAGAACAACATCGACCATCACACCGGCGCCACGTTTGGGTGCCATGAGAATTATCTCATGCGGCGGGAGGTGCAGTTCAACACGCCGATCCTCGGCACGCTGCTTTCGTTTCTGGCGACGCGGCAGCTTTTCACAGGCGCGGGCCGGGTGGGGCAGGCGAACCCGCTTTCGTTCGATTGGGAAACGAGCACCGAGACCACGCCGGTCGATTTCCAGCTTTCGCAGCGGGCCGACCACATCGTCAACGACATCTACCAGTGGGTTCAATTCAATCGCGCGATCATCAACGCGCGCGACGAGCCGCACGCCGATTACCGCAAGTACCGCCGGCTGCACCTGCTGATCGGCGATTCGAACATGAGCCCGTTTGCGACGGCGCTGAAGATCGGCGTGACGTCGCTGATCCTGACGCTGCTCGAGCAGCGCGAGCTGCCGCGCGACGTGATGCTGCGCGACGCGGTGCTGAGCACGCGCGAAATTTCCCGCGAGGGCACGGGCCGGGCCGTGGTGAAGCTGGATGATGGCCGGACGCGCTCGGCGTTGGATATCCAACTGGCCTTCCTCGAGCACGCGACGCGGCGCATGGCCGGTTGCGACGAGGAGACGGACTGGATTCTGGAGAATTGGGCGTTTACGCTCGATGCGCTGGCCAACCGCCCGGAGCTGCTGGTGGGCGGCGTCGATTGGATTTCGAAGAAATGGCTGCTCGATATGTTCCGCGAGAAGGAGGGCCTGACCTGGCAGGACCCGTGGCTGCAGAGCATTGACCTCGAGTACCACAACATCAATCGCGAGTCGGGGCTCTTTTATGCGCTCACACCGGCCAAGCGCATCGGCGAGTTCAACGACAGCATGCTGCGGCCCGACGCCGTGCGCGTTCCGCCGGCCAATACGCGGGCGTTTGGCCGCGGCCGCGCGATCGAGCGATTCCAGCAAAATGGCCAGCCGTATACGATCAACTGGGACTCCGTGGCGCTGCTGGAAAACAACCGCTATCTGATGATGCCGGACCCGTTTGACACTTACGAGCCGGAGGTGGAGGCGTTTCTTGGATGAGGGTGGCTGGAATGAGTCGTAAAAGGTAAGTTCTGATAAAATAACTATCAGAGTGACCCATTCGGGCTAATCCTAAATGGCTTGGCCGATACTGCCTCTGGTGCTTTAGTAGGGGTCACCCATGCGTCCCCATAAATCCCCTGTCGTGTCCCTCCTGCTCTGCGTGCTTCTTGCGGTCCCAGTCGCCGCTTTTGCCGCAGGGGGCGACGTGCTGATGTATCACAACGATATTACGGCTTCCGGAGCCTATCTGACGGAGCCGCTGCTGAGCGCCACCAACGTCAATGCGACCACATTCGGAATGGTATTCAAATATACCATCGATGCTTCCGCGTACGCGCAGCCGCTTTACAAGTCCGGAGTCTCGATCACCACCGGCTCCTATTCTGGCACCACGCACAATGTTGTTTTCGTGGCGACGGAAAACGACAGCCTTTATGCCTTTGACGCGGACGACGCGGCCGGCAGCAACCCCTTGTGGGATACGAGCTTTCTCACCGGCGCCAACGTCACGCCGGTATTGAGCGGCTCCGTGAACAGCTCGAACATCTCCCCGATCATCGGCATTACCAGCACACCGGTGATCGACGCGACGACCAATACCATCTTTACCGTCGCGAAGACGATGGAGATCGTTTCCGGCTCGGCCGAATACGTCTTCAGGCTGCACGCCATCAACATGAGCAACGGCCAGGAGCAAAGCGGCAGCCCCACAGTCATCGCGAACACCATCCCCGAAAGCTCGGGGACGACTTTCATCGCCGGCCCGTCCGTACCCGGGACGGGCGCCGGCTCCGTGAGCGGAACGGTTGACTTCGACGCGCGGAAGGAGAATCAGCGTTGCGCGCTGGCGCTCATCAATAACGTGGTCTATGTCATGTTTGCCTCGCACGGGGATAACGGGCCTTACCATGGATGGGTGCTCGGATACAGCGCAACCAATTACCAGTTGGTCGCGGCATGGAACGCGAATCCCAACGGCAGCGACTGCGGCATCTGGGAGGGGGGCGGCGGCATGGTCTCGGACACCGCGGGCAATCTCTATTTCCTGACCGGCAACGGGTCATTCACCCAGCCGACTTACTCTTCTGGGAGCAACGTCTATGTCAACGGCCAGTACGGCGACTCGTTTGTGAAGCTTGCTCCGGACACCGTCCATAACAGCTCGACCAATCAGAACGGCAACGGCTGGGGCCTGAAGGTAGTCGATTACTTTACGCCGTATTATCAGTCGGGGCTTTCCGGGTCGGACAAGGATTTGGGATCGGGCGCGCCGCTGTTGCTGCCCAGTTCAGTCGGCAGTGCCTCGCACCAGAACCTGATCGTGGGCGGCGGCAAGCAGGGCACGATGTACCTGGTGGATACCAATGACATGGGGGAATACAATTCCTCCTCCGATAACGTGGTCCAGGAGGGCACGGCGGTGGTCAAAAACTGTTTCTCGGCGCCCATTTATTTCAATAACGAGTTCTATGTCCAGCCAGGCAGCGGCGGCAACCTGGTGGCATTTTCGATATCCAATGCAAGCTATACGACCGTGAACAGTTCGACGGACACCTTCAGCAGCACTACTCCGGGCTGCTCTCCCTGCCTCTCGGGTACAGGTCCCAACGATCCCAACGCGATCGTTTGGGCAGTGGACGGGAATGGCACCATGGAGCTTCGCGCCTACAAAGCCAGCAATTTGGCCGACGAGATTTATAACTCGACGGAATCCGGCAGCAACACCGGCGTCTCCCTTTGCCGGATGTCATCGCCCATGGTGGCAAATACCCGCGTCTATGTTTCGGGCAGCAACGGCGCGCTCTATGTCTATGGCATATATGGTGCGCCGCCCACGGTTGCGCCCGGGGCGCCCTCCAGCCTGACTGCCGCGGCCTCGGGGACGGGCAGCATCCTGCTGAACTGGATGGACAGTACGGGTGTCTCGGCGACCGCCGTGCAAATCCAGGAGTCCACCAACGGGGTGACGTTTAACCAGATCGCCTCGATCTCGGGCACGAGCCAGTCTTATTCGGTCACGGGTTTGTCGAGCGGCAGCAGTTATCACTTCCGCGTCGATGAGGTGAACCAGGCGGGAAGTTCCAGTAACTCGAATACGGCGAGTGCGCCGACTTATTGCGCGGCGCCCGTGGGGCCGGCGGCAATCGGCGGCAGTAACTCGGTTGCCATCGAATGGAACGCATCGACCGGCGCCACTTCCTACGATCTCTATCGCGCGCTGGCCAGCGGCAGCGAAGGCTCGACGGCGTATAAGACCGGACTTACAGGGACCACTTACAGCGATACCTCCATTACGGACGGGACGACATATTATTACACCATGAGCGGGGTGAACGCGGCGGGGGCCGGGCCGCAATCGGTGGAGTTTACGGCCACCACGTCGGCGACGATGACGTTCAGCCAGTGGAAACTGCAGGAATTCGGCAGCGTCTTCGCCGCGGAGTCGGCCCAGGCGGCGGATACCGCCGATCCGGCCGGAGACGGCATCCCGAACTTGATGAAATACGCGCTGGGCCTGAATCCATTTGTTACAGGCGTTGGCAGCCTGCCCGTGGTGGGCATGCAGAACATCGGCGGCTCGACTTACCTGACACTTACGTTCACCTGCCCTTACCCGCAGGAGACGGATATCACTTACAACGTGCAAACCTCGACGGATCTTCCGGATCAAGTATGGATTCCGGCGCAGATGGTTTCCGGCTACCCGATAAACAACGGAAACGGAACCGAGACGATCGAGGAACAAAGCGTGGCGCCTGCCACCGGCCTGAACGAGTTCATCCGCCTGCAAGTGACGGGGCCATAGCGCCCCGGCAGCGACGTGGCATTTGATTGCTACCAGCTCGAGGAAACTCCGCCGTAGAAGGCGCGGCCGTTGCCGGGATTGAAGTTATCGTAGCCCTCGATGCGCGCGTCGCCGACGGGCTCGACCGTAGCGGCGTAAATCTTGTTGGTCAGGTTCTTGGCCTCGAGATAGATATCGAAGCCCTTTTTGCTCTTGTAGCCGATTCGGAAGCCAAGCAAGGCGTACGGATCGGCGTAGAGGGTATTGGCTTCGTCCACCGGGTATTTGATAAGATCCCACTCGACATTCGGTCCGCAGTAGAAGCCGGAAGGATGCTCGTATAGCAGTTCCGCCTTGTAATAATCGACCGGCATGCCGGCGATCCGGTTGTTGCCATAAGTGGGATTGTCGACGAAATGAAAATCGCTGTAGGTGTAGGTTTGCTCGAGCGTCAAACGGTCCTCCGCGCCTGAATCGCGGGCGAGGAGGCCGTGCGCGAGCTGGGTTTCGACCTCGGCCTCGATGCCCTGGTGCGAGGTGCGCGGGGCGTTGACGGTGCCGAGCACGATGCCGTGGCCGTCGGTCAAGTCGAGCAGCTCGTCCTGCACCCATGAGTGATAGAGCGCAAGGTCCCATGAGACGGGGCCGAGCTTGCCGCGGGTGCCCGCCTCGAGCGTAAGGGCCCTCTGGGCGCTGAGCCTGTTGAAAAGTTGGTCCCCGTCGTCTGCCGTGGTGACCGAGTCGTCAAACGACGGCGGCTGAAAACTGCGGCTGAGGTTTATGTAGGCCTGAGTGTCGTCGTTGAATTCGTAGAGTGCGCCGAGCTTCGGGTTGATGCTGCGGTAAACCTCGTCGTTGGTCTGGTTCCCATCGGCGGGCAGATTGAGCCGGTCAAAATAATTGCGCCCTATGTAAAGGAGCTGGAGGCCGGCAAGCACGGAGAAGGCATGCGTGAAGTAATGTTGTTCTTCGCCGTAAAGCTCGAAGTTTGACGCGAACGTATAATCGGCGGAGATGATCGATCCAGCGTTGCCGTCGAGGTTCTCGTAACTCGTGTCCCTTTCCCCTTCGAACGTGGGCAGAAACCCGATAGTGACGCGATTTCGCTGGCCGAACAGGTCGCCGGTGTAATCGAACGCGGCCTGGCCGCCAAAGTCGTCCGAAGTGAATCGGACGATCCCAACGGGCGTGTCGTCGTCAAACTCCTGGCGCTGAAGCTGGTTGCGGTGATTCCAATACCCGCCGAGCTGGAACTGCCAGTCATCGCCCTTGATTACAAACTGGTCAGCGAGGCGAAAGTATACCCAATCCGTGTCCCACTTCTGGGCGATCGACTCCGGTGTCGTCTGGGTCGGGTTCTGGTACATCTGCTGCTTGGTGAGGGAGGCCGGGTTGTTCTGATCCAGGTTCCCGAAGAACAGGTAGAGGCGATTTTCGGCGTTATCTCCCAGCCTGGTGCCCACGCTGAGGAATGCCTTCTGGTCGTCTTCCTGGCTGTGCTCGCGGAAGCCATCCAGCGAATGGTTGGAGACGGAGAAAAGGATGTCCCACGGACCGTCGCTCCAGCCGGAGAGGAGGCCCTGCTCGAAGAAATCGAAGCTGCCAAAGGTGGACCACGCCTCGAGCAGAGGCGCATCGTGGCCGGTCATCGTGACGAGGTTGACGGCGCCACCGAGCGTGAACCCACCGTAGCGCATCGCGTCCGCGCCACGATAGACCTCGGCGTATTTGACGTCGCGCAGATCGATGTCCTGCAGAAAAGCCTCGCCGTCGGCCTGGTTGATCGCCATGCCATCCAGCAGGACTTCCAGGCCCGACACCTCGTCGGCCTGGATGCCGGAGCCGCGGTCCGAAATCTTCGTATCCTCAGACCCTTGGGAGGACTGAATGAACAGGCCCGGCTGGTAATTGAGAAAATCCTCGGTGTAGGAGCCGCGTCCCTGTTGAAACGCCTTTTGGCTCACGACATTCACCGCGCCGGGAGTTTGGCGCAGTGCCTCGACGGCGGCTTGTATGCTGGGTGAAGTGAGCGTGTCGCCGCTTGTGTCGGAAACGATCACCTCGGGAAGTGCAGCGGGGGAGTTGGGGGATTGGGCTGGGAGAGTTCCGATGGAGACCAGGGACATCAGAACTGCCAATGCAGGCAGCTTGGGGTGGGGCATACATTTTTGCTTTGCCAAGCTGTCAATTCGCTGCTAAAAATGGAAGGAAATAGCGATCCTCACTATGAACAAGTCCAACAGCCCCAAGAAGTGGAACAAGCCGTCCTACAAGCCGATCCCCATCTTTTTCGAATGCACCTGCTACGCGGGTGCAGTGTAAAAGGCGCGGGCGGATTGAGCTGACGGGAGGGAGCCATTCGCATTCGTCTGCTGGGCACTGCCGCCGGTGGTGGTGTGCCGCAGTGGAATTGCGGATGTGGTAATTGCGAAGCGGCGCGCGCAGGCACTTTGCCGGCCAGGACGCAATCCGGAGTGGCGCTCAGCGCGGACGGGGAACGGTGGTTTTTGATCAACGCCTCGCCCGATTTGGGCGCGCAAATGAATGCTTTTCCCCCTTTGCATCCGCGGCACAAACGCGAGAGCCGCATTGCCGGGGTATTGCTGACCAACGGGGACCTGGATCACGTCCTCGGATTGGCTTTGCTGCGTGAAGGGCCGCCGTTGATTGTATATGCGACGGCGGCGGTGCGGGAGAGCCTCGGGGCGTGTGGCATCGCGCAAATGCTCGGTGCGTTTTGCGGCGTGAACTGGCGGGAGCCAGGCGGCGAGCCAATGGAACTGGAGGGCGCAAACGGGCTCACGGCGCGGGCCATATTCCTGCTCGGAGCGCAGCCACCTTACATGGCCCAACGCGCGGCGCATTCCACGGGACACAGCGTCGCCTATCAGATCAAGGATGAAAACACCGGGGCACGGCTGCTGGCGGCGCCGGATGTGAGCGCACTTACCCCGGAACTTATGGAGGCGCTGGATGGTTCCGACGTTGTGCTTTTTGACGGCACGTTCTGGTCCGGCGACGAACTGCGCCGTGTGCGGGAAGGGGCGCGCATGGCGGAGGAGATGGGACATTTGCCGATCCAGGGAGGCAGCCTCGAGCGGCTGGGGAAATCGCCCGCGCGGCACAAGGTATATTTTCATATCAATAACACCAATCCCATCCTCGCCCCCGAAAGCGTGGAGCGCGCGGAAGCCGAGAAAGCGGGGATGATTGTCGGTTATGATGGCCTGGAGTTTGAGTTATGAATGTATCGACGCCATGGGATGCGGGAACCTTCGAGGCGCGGCTGCGCGAAGTGGGGGAGCGCGCCTATCATGACAAACATCCGTTTCATGAGTTGATGAACGAGGGCGCGCTGCCGCGGGAGGCGGTGACCGGCTGGGTCATCAATCGCTTTTACTATCAGCGCAGCATTCCGCAAAAGGATGCGGCGATCATTTCCAATATCCCGTTGCGCGAGGTGCGCCGGCTCTGGCTGCATCGCATTACGGACCACGATGGCCTGCCGGGAGAAGAGGGCGGCATCGAGGCGTGGCTGCGGCTGGGGGAGGCGTGCGGCGCATCGCGCGAGGCGATGCTCGATGGACGCGACATAGAACCAGGTGTGCGTTCCGCGGTGGACGCCTATGTGGCGTTTGCGCGCACGCAGCCATGGCCGGTCGCGGTGGCCTCTTCACTTACGGAAATGTTCGTCCCGAACCTGATGGCGAAGCGGCTCGATGCGTTCGAGCGGCATTATAAGTGGATTGATCCGGCGGGTTTGGATTACTTCCGCCGTCGGCTTTACCAGGCGCCGCGGGACTCGGGTGAGGCGCTCGATCTTACCTTGAAGCATTGCAACACGCTCGACCTGCAAAAGGCCGCCGTCGGCGCGTTGATCTTCAAATGCAATCTGCTCTGGGCGCTGCTTGATGCGGTTGCCCGCCGTTACACCCCCGCGGCCAGGACGCCATGAATGCCGACAGCAGGCCCGCGCTGGCGCCGCACGTCTATTTGCAAACGGACGTGATTACCGGCGAACCGGTACTGGTCTTTCCCGAGGAAATGCTGGCGCTGAACGGCGAAGCCGAGGCGATTCTCTCCCGGTGCGACGGCAAGAGGAGGGTGTCGGAAATCATCGAGTCACTGGTGGCCGAATACGAGGCCGAGCCCGGGGAGATAAGTGCCGCCGTGTTGGATGAGTTACAGGAGTTGCAGGCGCGCGGCCTGGTAAGTGCCGATTTGGAAGCCCGCAGCCCATATAGAAACATTCGACCGGCGCCGGGCAGCGAGGCGCCGCGTGCCGGGCATCGCCCATTGGTCTTGCTGGCGGAATTGACTTACCGCTGCCCGCTCCATTGTCCTTATTGCTCGAACCCGGTGCGTTATCCCGAGGGGGAACTCTCGACGGATGAGTGGCGCCGCGTGTTCGATGAGGCGGCGGCGCTCGGGATATTCCATATAGCCTTGTCGGGTGGCGAGCCATTGGCGCGCGCGGACCTGACCGAACTTACAAAATCGGCCGCGGAAGCGGGCCTTTATCCAAACTTGATCACCAGCGGCATCGGATTGGACGAGCGCCGGATCCACGAATTGCGCGACGCGGGGCTGGAATCGGTGCAGCTAAGTTATCAATCCGATGAAGCGGAACTGGCGGACCGGGTGGCCGGCACGAAGGCGCATGAAATCAAGCTTCGCGTGGCGCGGATGATCCGCGAGAGCGGGCTCGCGCTGAGCCTGAACGCGGTGTTGCACCGCGCGAATATCTCGCGGCTGGACCGGATCATTGCACTGGCGGAACAGCTTGGCGCGGAACGACTTGAGCTTGCCAACGTCCAGTATTACGGCTGGGGGTTTCTCAATCGCGCCAGCCTCCTGCCGACGCGGGAGCAAGCCGTCGCGGCGAGGGAAATCGCGCTTGCCGAAAAGCAGCGCCTGGCCGGGCGGATGGACATTTACTATGTGCTCCCGGATATGTACGAGACGCGCCCGAAGCCGTGCATGCAAGGCTGGGGACGAAGATACATGACGGTGAATCCGGCGGGCGAAGTATTGCCATGCCCGACGGCCTCGGGCATTCCCGGCTTGCGTTTTGACAGTGTGCGGGAGCGTTCGCTGGATTGGATTTGGAATGAGTCGGAAAGCTTCAACCGGTTCCGCGGGACCGAGTGGATGCCGGCGCCCTGCCGCGATTGCCCGCAAAGAGAAATCGACTTCGGCGGCTGCCGTTGCCAGGCTGCGCTGCTCACTGGCAATGCCGCCGCCACCGACCCCGTATGCACGCTTTCCCCCGACCGCGCGATCATCGACCGGATCCTCGCCGAAGCAGAAGCGGCGGCCCCGGGAGAGTGGCACAAGCGCGAGAACCCGCCGGTGAAGCTATCCCCGAATGCCGCTGTATAAGTCTTACTTAGGGAAACTATTCCCCACCGTTCTTTTCCTCGTTGCCGCGGCATTTGGCCTGCAAGACGCGGACAGTTCCAGTCCTGAGCCTTCGCCCAAGCCGCCGAAAGCGGATTTGGTAACCGGATTCAGCCAACTGGCTCCGGGGACGGCGCGGCTGCCATCGAAGCTGGAATTCGATTCGTCGAGCAAGCAACTGGTCGATGTCTTCAACTGGGCGAAGAGCCAGGCGATGGCGTATGCGTTCGACAGCGGAGATCCGGTCGGCCCGTGGTGTGAGGCGGTCGAGCCGGGGCGCGAAGGTTTTTGCATCCGCGACACCTGCCACCAGGCGCTCGGCGCGCAAGCCCTGGGATTGGCCCGGTTCAATTTGAACATGCTGCGCCATTTCGCCCGGGATATCTCCGATTCGAGGGATTGGTGCAGCTACTGGGAGATCGACCGATTCAACCAGCCCGCGCCAGTCGATTACCAGAACGATGCATCATTTTGGTATAACCTGCCGTCCAACTTCGACCTGCTCGATTGTTGCTACCGGATGTATGTCTGGAGCGGCGACCCCGCCTATGTGGAAGACCCGGTCTTTTTGAATTTCTACGACCGGACGGTAAATGATTATGTCGAGCGCTGGGGCCTGGGCACCGACCAGGTGATGACACGGCCCCGCCTGCTGAACGTTCGCGGCATTCTCGATCCGAACGCGAAATTCCCGAAGAATCGCGGCATTCCAGGTTATGACGAGCACGATCATACTTATGTGCTCGGTTTCGACCTGCTGGCCACGCAGCGCGCCGCCTATCTGGCCTACGCGCATATCCAGCAGGCGCGGCAGAATGCGGACCTTGCGCAAAGCTATCTCGACAAGGCGTCCGCCGTTGAGAATCTGCTTACGACGAAATGGTGGGACAAGGCGCATAACTGCTTTTTTTCGCGGCTGGACCAGAACTATCAACTCGAGGAGAGCGGGACGTCGGAGCAAAGAAATTCCTCGCTCGATTGGCGCACCGACGTCCTTTCCGACCCGGGAAGCTTTGCCGCGCCGAAGGATGCCGATGCCGCGAACGACCGCCTGATGGACATGAGCCATGCACGGCTGGAATACCCGGAAGTCTCCTTCAGCAAGATCGGCGATATTGTCACCGGCCCGATGGGCATCCGGCTCGAGTTCAGCTCCCCGTTGCTTTCCGCGGTGAAGGGCGATTGGGTGGAAGTTACAGTCCGCACGCTTTCGGGCCTCGGCACAAAGATCGACTGGGCGGAGCTTCGCAACCTGCCGATCCGGGACAACTTGGTTACCATTCGCCACGACGGTCCCGGTAAGACCACGTTGACCAACGAGACCGGGCCGGCATTGATCTGGCGCGCCATGTTTTACGGCAGCCACCCGAAGCTCGTGGTCAACGGCCACCTATCCCCGGCTAAAATGGAGACGGACAGCTCCGGACGAATCATTTCGTCCGTCCGGGTCTCAGTCGGCGCCGCCGGGATGGCAAGCGTGGAAGTCTCGAACTAAGTCTCCTTGATCTTCGGCACCACGGGTGCGCGAAGGCGATGCGACTCCGGGAAACCCGATCCCATCAACGGGCGGCAATAGTGGGAGAACTCTTCAGTGACTCCGTTGCCCTCCGCGTTGATGAATTCGTCCGGCATCGTCCGCGTCTTGCCCGCGACCTCGTTGAGAGGGACCAGGCCGTAACTGACGCTGTAATTGAGCACCGGCCGGCGGATCACCAGCGATCCGTTGACGTTGTCCCACATCGCGTATTGAACGGCGATCTCCCCCAGCTCGCGCGCCTCATGGGCGTCGCGGTCCGAGACCACGCCCATGAACGAGCGCTGCAGGTAGCCAAAGGTGTCGGCGCGCACGCGCTTGATCTTTAGATTATCGCGCACCAGGTCCGCCAGCAGGTCGCCCAGGATGCCGGTGCCGGAGAGCTGCACGTTGCCGTGCGCGTCGTGCTCTTCCTTGCCCCGCAGCGACACGATCACGGGTGTGCCTGATTCATCCTGGACCCCCTCGGATACCGCGATGACGCAGCGCCCGTTCGCGCGGTAAACGCGGTCCACGTCGGCGAGGAACCGGTCGTTCGAGAAGCGGCGCTCCGGCAGGTAAATCAAATGCGGCCCCTCCTCGAAATACTTGCGCGCCAGCACGCTGGCGGCGGTGAGGAAGCCGGCATGCCGCCCCATGATCACGCCCACCAGCACACCGGGCAGCGCGCGATTGTCCAGGTTCAACCCCATGAACGCCTGCGCCACGAAACGGGCCGCCGAGCCATAGCCGGGGCAGTGGTCATTGACCACCAGGTCGTTATCCACGGTCTTCGGGATGTGGATGGCGCGAAAATCGTAGCCGGTCGCTTCCGCCTGCTCATTGATGATGCGCACCGTATCGGCGGAATCATTGCCGCCGACATAGAAAAAGTAGCGGATGTCGTGCTTTTGCATCACCTTGAACATGCGGGCGCAATACTCCTGGTCCGGCTTGTCCCGGGTCGAGAGGAGCGCCGAGGAGGGGGTGTCGGCGACGCGTTCGAGGTTGTGGGTGGTCTCCCGGGTGAGGTCGATGAAGTCCTCATTCAGGATGCCGCGCACCCCATGGATGGCGCCGTAAACGGCCTTGACCTGGGTGAATTTGCGGGCCTCGAGGGTGACCCCGACGACGCTCTGGTTGATGACAGCGGTGGGACCACCGCCCTGTGCGACTAATACTTTGCCTTCCAAACGACTCATAAAAGCGGCAGCTTGAACGAGTTTTTTGGATCGGGCAACCGCAGGATTGGGGTGCGCCGGCTTAATTTGGCAGGGCCTCTCGCGGGCGGGGCTGGCTTGACCAGTCTGCCAATTGGGGTAGTATGGCGGCTGTTGCCACCCAAACAGGGCGCGCCGGAGACGGCATGCCCGGGCAAGGCCCCATCAAAACGAAGATCCCCAGACGGCTGTGGTTGTTTCTCTTCGCCCTGCTTGCGTGCGGCGTGGCTTCGCCGGCATTTGCGCAGATCGGGAATACGGTATGGGCGCCGCAGCCGGGCGATTTCAACGTACAATCGCCTTATAATTTGCCCGTCAGCGAGCGTTATACGGACAGCAACGGCATCTATCATTGCCTGGTTTCCAACACCGACGAACCTTTCTCAGAAGGCGATACCACCAAGCCTCGCACTGAGATGCGCTTCACACCCGATTACACTTCCGGGGAAAATCTATTTCAGGCGCTGATGCTGGTGGGAACGGAAACCGACGCTTATTGCATCTTCCAAATTCACACCGGCGACGCCCAATCGCCCACTTACGGGTCGACTACCTTCATGATCTTCTGGTACAGCAGCGATGGCGGCTCGGTGCATGACTACGATGGCACGGAACTGGCCAACAATCTCGACGGCAAGTGGTTCCAGGTAGACGTGGATCACAACATGGTCACCCATGCCATCACGGCCTGGATCGACGGGCGCCTCGTTTGGAGCCAGCAGGACAATGGCGCCGGCGATTTCTATTTCAAGTGCGGCGTTTATGGGCAGGACAACATGAGTTTGTGGGGGGAAAACTACATCCAGCAGGTCCACATCTGGGAGACATCCGGCACCGAGGGTAGCAGTGTGCTCGGCTATGCGGGCATCGACAGCGCCAAGAGCAACCTCGCCATCCAGGTCTCATCAACGTCAGCCGTCAGCGGTTCACCCGTGTACCAGTCTCCGTTCACCAATCCCGCCGCGCTGTGGCAATTCATCCCAGCCAGCACCGGGTCGAGCCCTTACTTCAACGTCATCAACGCATCCAGCGGCATGGCCATGGATGTGGTCAACTCCTCGACTGCCTCCGAGGCCCTAATCGACCAGACAACGTACAGCGGCACTACCAGTCAGCAATGGATGTTCAAGCCGGTGGGGAGCGGAGACGGCCTCTTTTACCTGATCAATGCGAACAGCGGCCTGGGACTCGATGATCCGGGAGGCAGCACGGCCGACGGCAAACAGTACGACCAGTTCGGTGCGAGCGGCGCCAACCAGGAGTATTGGCTCGATATTCCACCCAACATTTCACCGGCGAATAACCGCGTCATCAATATCAACAATTCGACGAGCGCCATTGCGTTCGACACCACGACCGTTGAGCCGAATCCGAACCTGTTTATCACCGGTACGGCAAACCCCGTGCCCGTCGCACCCAATCCGGTTCTGGTTGTCACCGCGACCTCTTCGAACCCGGCGCTGCTACCGGCGAGTGGCATCGTGGTGGCGAGCGCGAGCAGTCCCTGGAGCAATACGGACGTTGGGTCCGTTGCAAGTACCGGTAACGGTACGCCGGGGGATATTTTCACCATCGATGCGAGCGGGGCTGATATTTACGGGACCGCGGACGCCTTTCAGTACATCTACCAGCCGATGTCCGGGAGCAACGGGCAGCTCGTGGCGCGGGTGACCAGCATCGAGCCCATCAACGTCTGGTCCAAAGGCGGTGTCATGATGCGGTCGAGCACGAACGCCAACGCGGCCTATGCCTTCATGCTGGTCAGCGCCTCGAACGGCGTCGCGTTCCAGTATCGTTCCGCGGACGGAGGCAGCGCGGCGCAAAGCGCGGACATCGCGACTGTCGCCGCGCCATGCTGGGTGAAACTGGTCGAAAGCGGCAGTAACTTTTCCGGTTACTATGCACTGGATAACAACGGCACTCCCGGCACTTGGACAGCCTGCGGCGGCACCGTGACGGTCAATCTCGACTCGAGCCCGATCGAGGGCCTCGCCGGTACAGCCCACGATAATAACGGCCCGCTCTCGACCTCCACTTATGACAACGTGAGCGGCCCGGCCGTTGTGGGGGGCAATGAATCGGTAACTGTAACTCCCGCCGCGAACAAGAGCGGGCAGGGGACCGTGAGCGTGACGGTAACCGACGGGACCACCAGTTCCACGAGTTCGTTCAATGTTTTCGTCCACGGGCCGCCGACCATGACCTCCATCGCCAATCAAAACATCGATGCCGGCACTTCCACCGGCGCGCTCGCATTTACCGTGGGCGATGACCTGATTCCGCTCAACGAACTGGTAATTACCGCCAGTTGCACGAACGCCGTGCTCTTTCCATCGGCCAGCCTGGTCCTCAGCGGCACCGGGGCGAGCCGCGGCGTCGATGTGACGCCCGGGTCCAATCAGCTTGGCTCCGCCGAGGTGGTGCTCAACGTGAATGACGGGCTGCTGAGCGCGAGCGGGAGTTTTGCCGTGACCGTCACGGCCACGCCTGTCCAAAGCTGGCGCCTTCAATATTTCGGCACCGTCCAGAATTCCGGCAGTGCCGCCGACCTTGCAGATCCGGCAAATGACGGCATTCCCAACATTGAGAAATTTGCCTTTGACTTGAATCCAACCAAGTCCGGCGTGCTGCCCATTACGACCGCGATCCAGGGAGGGAATCTTACTTTGACTTACACGCGCGCCGATGCGGCGCTCACCACCTGCACCTTCACTTATCCATGGTCGGCGTCGCCCGGCGGCCCGTGGAGCACCAGCGGAGTGACGAACAGGTCCTATCGGATAATGGGACCATTCAGACTGTGCAGGCGTCTGTGCCGATGAATGGCGCGCCGCGGCTGTTCATGAGCGTGGAGGTGACGGGGTCGTAGGACGGTGGGGAATTGCTGATTGCTGATCTCGGATTGCTGATTGAAAAAAGTGCCAGCTTCGGCGGCCGAATTTGAAAAATCAGCGATTCCCATCCAATCCCGAAGCCGACCGACAGCTCTAGAAGCCTGCCGGAAACGCGCTTTGCTGATGGTAGGCGCCTTTGTCCAGGGGATTGGGATCGCTGGGCGCAGGCGGCGTGGTCACGACATAGCGCCGCACCTGCTGTGGCGCCGCTGACCGGGTGCCTCGGCGTCGGCGGCTTCGCGGGCCTGCTCGGCAGACTTTTGCTCGGCCATCCATTCCTTGAGCGTCGCCATTGCCGCGGCATCCTGCGCGTAAGCCGCCTCGGCGACGTCCAGGTCGTTGGTGAGTGCGTTTGA
>CAVWMS010000002.1:0-1026827 GCA_963756185.1 uncultured Verrucomicrobiae bacterium | reverse complement strand
GTTCCAGACGTTGACCGTTCAAGAAAACCTGGATTTCAGCCTAACGCGTATGCGGCAACCGATCCGCGACGTGCTCTGACCACGATTTTCCGGGGCTTGCTGAGCGGCGAAAGCAAGTCGCCGGCTATCTGAGCAGCGGCGAAAAGTAGATGCTGGCGATAGGCATGGGTTTGGTTTGCGAACCGAAGCTTCTGTTGGTCGACGAGCTTTCACTCGGTCTGGCGCCGATCGTGACCAGCGAGATCATGACGATCCTCCAAGCGATCAATCGAAGTCTCGGCTTGGCAATGTTGATCGTCGAGCAAAATGCCGCTGCAGCGCTGCGCGTTGCGTCGTTCGGTTACGTGATGGAAAGCGGCCGAGTGGTGTTCAAGGGTGAAGCTGAAAAACTTCTCAAACATCAGGATATGAGGGAATTTATCTAGGCGACCGGAAGGCCGGCAGTTACCGCAACGTCCGCCAATACGCGCGCAAGCGGAGATGGTGGGGATGAAGAAAACAGGCGCCAGACTTGTCGTCAAAGACGTCGCTCTCAGCTTCGGAGGGATCCAGGCTTTGCGGTCTGTCTCGTTCGAGGCCGCTCCATCCGAATTGATCGCGCTGGTCGGCCCGAACGGGGCTGGCAAAACCGCGATGCTCAATTGTATCAACGGCATTTACCGCCCGCGCAGCGGTGAAATCCTGCTGGACGGAGAAGGGATCGCTGGACATCCGTTATGGCGGATGGTGGACCTTGGTGTGGGTCGTTCGTTTCAGCACGCAGAACTGTTTCCCCATCTTACCGTAATGGAAAACTTGCTGATCGGCCGTCACCGTTCGTTTCGTGCGGGTGCATTCATGAGTGGCCTGTATTTCGGCCGCGCTAGGGCCGAAGAGGTGGAGGCACGTCGCAGTATCGAGGCTATCATCGACTTCTTCGAGATCTACCGGTATCGCAACACGCCGGTCGGCATGTTGTCCTACGGCGTGCAGAAGAGCGTCGGCGTAGCACGAGCGCTTGCGGCCAGCCCGAAGCTGCTGCTGCTTGACGAGCCGTCCACCGGGCTCATTCGCGAAGAACGCGAAAATCTTGCGCGCTTCTTACTCCGCATCGTTCACGATATCGGGCCAACCATTGTGTGGGTCGAGCACGATATGCAAATGGTCTCGGACCTTGCCGATCGTGTGGTAGTTCTCAATCACGGCTCGAAGATTGCCGAAGGTCCGCCACGAGACGTTGCGGCCTTGCCCGAGGTCGTCGTTGCTTACTTGGGGCAGGCCGATCCTTCGCAAAGTCCAGAAAATGCCGGATAAGAGCAAAATCCCGAAGCTGCCTGTATCTCTTCGAAGGTCCGCTTGGGGTCGATTTTGTTCTCTAATTCCGGTTTCGGTGTCAAGCTCTCCACGATCATCCTTGCCGGGCTCACTGTTCTCTCCGCGGTAGGGGCGCGCCCTCCGCATGATGGCGTAAGATGACGCTGGTGGATCAATGTTGAAAGCGCGGTCGCTCTGTCGAACGCTCGCAAAAAATCGGACGATCTCACCACCGCCACCGTCGAACCTCGGTCTCGTCACCGGCCCGCATGCTCCGCATGTATGAAGCGGCTGGCGTGCTGATGACCCGCGTGCCGAAATGGTCGGCGCTGGAAGCTTGGGGCACGAGCCGCGTTTTCTTCTCGTTTCCTCGCGCGCGCGAGGGCGGCCCCTCGGCCAGCGGTTTCGATCCGGGGCGCCGGCGGGGAGCTATCGGGTCGGCAGCGGCACGACCCGATCGAAACCGCTGGCCGAGGGTTTTACAGACGCTAGGATTTGATGAAGCGCCGACTTCCCGTGGAAGAGTCGCGCGTTCAGTTCGCTTCCTGGGAGGAAGCCAGTCAGGCTGGCAAACTCTAGCGCTCCTCCTCTCGCAGCCTACAGACCCAAAGGGTGCTGCAAGAATTGGTTTGAGGCTGGTTACAAGCCAAATCGGCACAACGCGCCTGTATTAGCTACGCAAGCAACACATTTCAACACGAGTAGGTGAACTACAGGAGGAGCAACCTGCGACCATCGGCAAGCGACCGCTGAAGCTGCTCCCAACGCTCAGGTCACCATTGAGAGCCTAACCGTTTGCGAGTTCAAATAAGCAAAAGCACACCGACGAAAGGGCGACCGAAACCGTCCTCACTGGATATTACTTCTGCAAGTCGTACCATTGGCGAAGCCCGGCCGCGATGGCTTCTGCTCTTATCCCGGCGTCATCCGCGTAATTTGCGGAGATGACGGCCACGTCCCAGCCGGTTTCAGGATTGGGGTGCACTTGGACATCATGCCCTTCTTCGGCGAGGCCATCCCTGATCATTTCCGCCAATTCTTCGGCTGCTATCTGCGTTTTCTGCATGGCTCGGTTCCTTTGCTCCCAGACACTGTCGGGCCGATGTGGGGTTTTACAAACTCCGCTGTTATTATTTCCTTATTTCATTAGACACCTATCAGCGGCGCGTTTTGTGGCTGCACCAGCGCTTTTCTTTCCGCGGGACAATTTTGTTTGAGAGTGTGGCGCGTCAGTCACACCAAGCGAACAAGCAACAAAGTGACGTCGAAGTTATAAAAAGGAGCGGGCCAAAGCCGCCCTCAAATCGACTGCCTGAAGACTAGCCCGCGCTCGGGGGCTGGACGCGCGGCAGCGAGGATAGCAAGCGCCAAGCTGATGCGCTCGCCGAGCGCATGCGCCCGGTCATGAGGAGCTCGCCGATCTGTCGGCGCACGCGACGGCCGCCGCGCCGAATAAGCGGGATCAAGAGCGTAAGGGGCGGGCTGCTGTTGGCCAATGTAGCTGTTCTCGTATTCAGTGCCCTGTCCGGCGATCAGTTTCTGGTTTGGGGTTGGCGCATACCTTTTTTACTCAGCATCTTGATGGGCCGGTGTTGAGCTTTATGTTCGCCTCCGCGTGGCTGGTCGAAGGAGTTCCTGGAAGCTGGCAAGCGGCGGCTCGCCGGCGACACGCGTAATACGTGCTCTGGGCAATGCCCTCCTTGCGGCAGAGCTCGGCGATGCTGGTCTCGCCCCGCAGCCCTTCGAGAACGATCCGGATCTTCTCCTCGGCCGAATACTGCCGGCGGGTCGCTCTGCGAATGTCTCTGACCGTCTTCTCGGCACTGTCGGCTCTGACACTTCGTGCTCTCATCGTTGCCTCCTCGGCGTTACGATGAGCCCGATCTTCTCCTTTAGGCAATCAGATCAATTTGTCCCGTTGGTTCTGACGGGGAACAGGCGCTCCCCGCGCCAGGAACGTAGGGCCTGGAGGCGATGGCCCGCGTCGTTGACTACTGCGCGCCGATTTTCCTCTCTGGACCGTGGTGCGTGTGCCCTTACATATCGGGTATTCGAAGGTCTTGTTGCCATCGCGTCGCAGCGAGCCCTATGCCTTCGCAAAGGTCTGCCCGCCAACCGCAAACCGGGCAGGGAATTATTCATGACAGAACAACGCATCAATCGTCGATTGGCGGCAATCCTCGCGGCCGACGTGGTCGGCTATTCGCGTCTAATGGGAGCCGACGAGGCGGGCACGCTGGCCTCTCTGAAACGGCACCGGGAAGCCGTCTTCGACCCGGCAGTCGCCGCCCATAATGGCCGCATTGTGAAGCTCATTGGCGATGGCGTCATCGCCGAGTTTGGTAGTGTGGTCGACGCCGTGAGCTGTGCACTTTCGGTGCAACGTTCCAGCGCCAGGACGCTGGACCAAAGCGCATCGCAACCAGCCATCGTGCTGCAAATCGGTATCAATCTTGGCGACGTTATTATTGAAGGCGACGACATTTATGGTGATGGCGTCAATATTGCCGCGCGCTTGGAGCCGCTCGCCGAGCCGGGTGGAATCTGCGTCTCATCGATCGTCAACGAAAGCGTCGGCAATCGGATCGACATTCGCTTCCAGGATGGCGGCGAAATCAGCGTCAAGAATATCGACCGGCCGATCCGGGTCTGGAAAATGGCACCCCAGCGCGACGACCCCGATCGCCGCCCGATCCAATGCCACCAAATCAGAGGCGAGCGTTGCTGCTGCGTCGATCGCAGTCTTGCCGTTCATCAACATGTCAGGGGACCCTGAACAGGAGTACTTCTCGGACGGCGTTAGCGAAGACATCATTACCGATTTGTCGAAAATCGCCGGCCTGACGGTGATCGCGCGCAACTCGAGCTTCACCTATAAGGGACGTTCGGTCGACGTTCGCACCATCGGCCGCGATCTTGGCGTGCGCTCGGTGCTCGAAGGCTCGATCCGCCGCGTTGGCAACCGCGTGCGGATTACCGCGCAACTCATCGACGCCGCGGCCGGCGCACACCTATGGGCGGACCGCTACGACCGCGATTTGACGGATATCTTCGAGGTCCAGGACGAGGTGGTAGAGAGGATTGTCGGCGCGCTGGCGGTGACGCTGACACAGGGTGAGCAGCAGCGGTTGCGCCGACACGGTACTAGCAACGTGGAGGCGTATGAATGCTGGCTAAGGGCGCGCGCATTACTCACTCGCGGCACTCGGGAGTCGATCATCCAAGCTCGAGCGATGTACCGCCAAGCGATCGAGGTCGATCTGAACTTTGCCGCTCCGCATGCGGGCCTAGCGTTTGCCGCGATTGCAGATTACGCCAGCGGCTGGGCGCCTGATTCAGCACAAGCATTAGTTGAGGCGGAGCGATGGGCACGTCGCGCGCTCGAATTGAACGATCAGGAACCGGTAAGCCATATGGCGCTCGGCAACGTTCTGCTGTGGCGACGCGATCACGCGGGCGCGCTCGCGGAATTCGGCCGCATGATTGCCCTTGATCCCAACTTTGCTCAAGGTCATACCGCGACGGGCCTAGCGCTGATGTATGCGGGCGAGCCAGCGCGGGCGCTGGAGCCGTTCGCCAAAGCGATGCGCCTGGATCCGCACTATCCGGACATCGTGCTGCACTTCCTCGCGCAGGCGCATTTCAGCTTGGGAAAATATGAAATCGCCGCCCAGCAGCTTCTCGATCGCATCGCACGCAACCCTGGCACCGACGCCAGCCGCATGCTGTTGGCATCTTGTTATGGTCATCTCGGGCGCGCAGAAGACGCGAGGGCAGTATGGACTGAGCTTCTCAAAGTTAATCCGGACTTCTCGCTGACGCAGCGCGCGCGTGTTCTTCCCTACAAGAATCCTGATGATTTTCAGCGCATTCTGGAAGGTCTAGCGAAGGCCGGATTGCCATAGAGATGGATCATGTGAGCGTGCTGCGGCGGCTGGTTTGCAAACCTACGAACCATGCGATTTTTCGAGAACCGCCCGCCGCACTTGTTGGCGAAAGGCCGGCGCCCTGATCAGTACAGCCCGCCCCGACCGGCGTTAGTGCGTCCCTATCGACGCATCAAACCTCGGCGTTGGCGGCACGAGTGGACGGGCGAGTGCGCGGATAGGACGGCCGTAGGAAAGACGGAAGGCAATGGCGCGTTCCGCTTTCGTACCATCGTGCCGGCGTGCTACTCCGGCCGCACGAGGCACTATCACGTCAAGGTTCAAGCGCCGGGCAGCCGTCTACTGACCACGCAACTCTATTTTCCCAACGAGCCGGCAAACCTCCGTGACGTCTTGTTCCAGTCCGAATTGCTGATGCTGGTAGCGGACGATAGCGACGGCCTCGACGGCCGGTTCGATTTCGTGCTCAATGTCCGTTAGAACGTGTGCATCTGTCCCGAAACTAACTGAGGATAGTTCGCTGGGCTGGCCAGATAGCGCCGCTTGGATGCACGATCGTTTTATCGGATGCTTTATCTCGTCGCGGCCGGTGCCAGTCCAGTTCAGCAGGTCACGTGAAAAAGCCCAATCTTCTTTGCTGTTGACCTGTTGAACACATGGATCGCCTCGGGGGTCGGCTGCAACAGAACCTTACAGTTCTTTTTCGCCAAATAGGCTTCGGCTTCCGGCGATAGACGCACATTACCAATTTGGCCCGAACCAACAATCATGCTCGCATCCTTTTTCGAAGACAAATTTTGCCTCGTCTTTCGACAGGATATGCGAGGTGCCGTAGTACTTCTTCGACAGTTTTTTCTTTCGTTTCACGACTTCGCCGGAGAGGCGGACGACCACGTCGTGCTCGTAGGTCTTTCCGTCCATCGTGATGGTGCCAAATGTCGTGTTTTCTATCTCCATGGCTAGATCCTCGTACCCAGCCAGCTCGCGCTTCTACCTTGTGGGCTAGGGGTCGATCAACACTCCCGGATTGAGCAAGCCCTGCGGATCCAAGGTTGCTTTGGCCGCCCGGAGGGCAGCGGCGAACAACGACGGTCGCTGGCGATCGTACCACCGCCGGTGGTCGCGCCCGACCGCATGATGGTGGGTGACCGTGCCGCCATTCGCAATCACGGCATCAAGACCGGCCGACTTGATGGTGTGCCACTGCGCGCTCAACTCGCTATGCCGCCCGGCGGCGTGGAAAGTAAAGTATGGCGCCGGCCCGTCCGGATAGACACGGGTGCAGCGGCACGTTACCTGGCCGGCACGCCGGTTGCCTCGACGATGGCGCGCTCGGTCGCGGCCTTGACCCTGTCGTGGAATGACTTCAAATCGCTCCCAAGTAATCGCAGTCTCGAACGTATCGTTGATGATGCCAAACCCGGCGCGTTCGCCAGGCTGCACCATCAAGGCTTTACGCCCGCAGCTCAACCACGGCGTCCGGGGATGAATGCGATAGCTCCGCTCCAAATTCCTGCGCGAGCACGAATGACTCGCGGACACGCGGAACGTCGGGCCAGTCGCGCACGAACTTGTCGATCAGCCGTGGCACCTCCTCCTTCATCGCGCGCTCAAGCGCGGCTTCATCATCGAAATGATAAGTCGCCTGATGAATAGCGGGATCACTCAGGCTCCAGAACCGCCACGCCTTTTTGACGCGGAAGGACTGTACGGCGTCGGGCAGAAGTTCGTCTTGATACCACTTGTCGAACGCGGTGCGCTTTGCGGGATCGGCGACGGTAGACCGGACAATAAAGATGGCAGCGGGCATGGGTTCCTCCGGGGAAGAGCATAGGCCATCTTCAACAAGTCTTCTATGTCGCTCCCATGCAGCTCAATAAGCACAAGATGTTGCCAAACAGGACCGGCCGTCTCCAACGCGACATCGATCGACCCAACGACACCGGAGCTGCCAGGATTCAAGTTCAAAGGTATGATCGCTACAATCCAGGAATGACCAATCCATTCTATAGAACCCAGCGCCCAACTCCGTTCTTCGCATTCGCCGTCAATTGTTTCAGCTTGCGTTGGCGGCCCGGACGGCCATCATTAGAAAGTTATGCTGCCCTTGCAGTGCGCCGAAATCATCGGCTTTGACCAATAAGTCGAAGCCCTTGCCAAAGGAAAAAGTCGATGAAGAAGATTATCGCGGCCGCAGCGTTCGCAGCGGCACCGTGGCAACCGACCCACGCCCAAACGATCCTCGGCTCGATCCCGGAGGAGTTTCGGGGCACCTGGTGCTGGAGGAGAGCACCAAGGGCGAGGAGATCTTCAGGCCCGGCGAGTGCAAGCTCAAGGCTGGTTCCTTGAGCATCGGTCGCATGACCCTCGACACGGGCCGCCTATCCTGCGTTTTCGACAGCGGGACGGCGAGCGAAGGCACCCTCAAGATGCGGATGCACTGCACCAATTCCGAGGAAAAGCAACCGTCGATGTACGGTGCCCAGCTCAAGCTACAGCCTGGCAAAAAGATCGAACTCATCATGGAGCCGATGGATCAACAGTGATTGCTCGGCGGGCAATCTTGGACATGCCTTCTCGCTGCGTTAGAATGAGTAATCTTTAAGGGAGGTATCCCTGCGGAAGGTTGTTTTGGTTGCGGTGCTTAGCGCTCTCGCCATGCCTGCCAGGGCACAGTCCATGCAGGTCTATGGAAAGACCGGCTATCTCGGCGAATATGAACTGAGCGGCATCGTCTCCGAGCAAGTTGCCAACGGAAGAAAAGAATATTCGGGGCCGTTGGCGGTGAAGCATGTCGGCTTGTGCACCCGCGACGGTCCAAAGGAAACGACCGGTCAAATTAAATTCCAGGTAACCGGTTCCTCGACCCGCGCCACCGCAACGCTGTTGTTCGAAGGAGTCGAGTGTACCTACGAAGGGGTTCTCTCGGAGTCGTATCATGGCTTCATGAATTGCGCCGATAAGACCAGCCTTCCACTCAGACTATGGACTAAATGAGCCACGACTTCAGGGAAACGCCAACGCGCAGTTCAACCTCGGCAAACTGTACGACGATGGCCAGGGCGTGCCGCATGGCGCGCGAGTGGAAGCCAAGCCGGAACGATAGGGAGGGCACCAAACAAGGAGTAAAACCATGCGAAGCTTCGATTGGAAGAACATCTCGGCGGGCCTCGCCGTAGCTTTGGCGCAAATCTCCACCACACCGGTTCAGGCTGCAGACTACGATATCGGCTCGATCCACATCACCGAGCCCTGGGCCCGAGCAACGCCGAAGGGCGCATCGTCAGGCGCTGCCTACATGACGATTAGGAACAACGGAACAACACCAGATCGGGTCAGCTGCGTGTCGAGCGATGCAAGCGCGCAATGCCAAATTCACACCATGACCATGGAAAACGGCGTGATGAAGATGCGGCCTGTGGAAGGCGGCCTCGAAATCAAGCCGGGCGAAACGGTCATGTTCAAGCCTTCCAGTTTCCACATCATGCTGGTGAACCTCAAGCAACCACTGCAGCAGGGTAAGATGGTGACGGCTACGCTCAAATTCGAGAACGCCGGGACGATCAACGTTGAATACCCCATCGCTGCCATAGGGGCGGCTGCACCCGGAGCTCCTGCGAGCGGGGGCAGCATGAAGATGGAAGGTCACGGCGGCATGATGCAAATGGACAAGCACTGAACGGTGCTCTCACCTGCCACTTCCGGGAAGGCCAGGAGCGGCCATTCAATAATCGCCCGTTTACACTGAGCTATTTAGCTCAGATTTCGCACGGATAAAGGCGAAACCTATCATGAATGCCACCGGCATTTTTTGCAGGTGCGTACACTGCCTGCACCGCACGTCCTAACAGGAGGAAATCCATAACTCGTGCATTCATGATCGGCCTTGTGCGAATGCAGTAGTCGGGAGCGTAAAGACTGAAACCCAACACCAGCAAATGGCGAGCACCAACAAGGCTCTGTTCGCCTCCCAAAACCATGGTCAGCCTACTGTCGCGGCGACCGCCAAGCCTGGCGAGTTCACCGGAAAGGGTGTCGTGGCTGCAAAGGAAGTTCGCGATATGACGCGCCTTACCGACCCCTCATGTGTGAATTGCGTGGATTCGATCTTCGGCGAAATGGACGATCCGCCGATCGGTTGGTTGAATTGCCCTAGGCTTGCCGGGACCGAAGTCACCCACCCCGCCATTCCAAGCGCAATGGCGGCACCAAGTGGCTTAGGCACGCTTACCGGGAAAGGGCCCCGATCGTTCGCGGTCGGGGCTACTTCACTTTGCGGACCGCCGCTCCGCGACTGTTCGGATAACGATTCTTGGCAATACTGCGAGTTGCTGCGAACAGCCCATGTCCCGGCCGCTGCCCCCGACAACGATCTTAAGAACCACTAAATTCAGTGCTCCGGGGGCATTTTCCAGTCGGGTAGCATGGCGCAGTATTATTCACCCACCTAGTGCGCTCTGCGTTCTGGACCATCGTGCGCGGACGTCCCAACAGCCCCAGCAGCTTGGCGACATTCGCTAGCACAAAAAGAGCCCCGCACAGAGGCAACGGGGCTCCAGTTGGCACTAATCCCACTGGTCGCGCGGAGTGACGCGCCAGCGCCGCAACAATAGCTGATTCGCCCTATGCCGGGAAACGTAGGGTAGGTAAGACTAATACGGCGGCCACTTCATCACCTCCGGCAACTTCGCAACGACCATTGCCTTGAAATAAACCTCGGGCCGCTCGGCGCCCAGACGGTCGAGCACTTCGTGCCCATGCTGCAGCCAGCAATGATAAAGATGGGCGAGGAAATCCTCAGCAAGTCGTTGGCGGCAGCCTTCGGCCCGGCGGCAGGCCCTCTTCGACGCCTTTGAAGTAGCGCATTTTTTGGTCTTCATGCGCGCCTTCGCCCGCGGCAGGAGAGCCTTTTACCAAGAAGCTCGGTGGCTATTTCGGCGATGGCAAGCTCCTTCTTCTCGATCGATCATTACAAACAGAACGGTGCCTTTAGCGGACCCTCAACACCTGTGGGCGCAATGTGTCCAAGAGGGGCGCGCTCTCGTGGAGGACCAAATGCAAGAGCGTCGCCGGTCACCGCGTCACAGTTGCCGCCTACGCGGTCGTATCTACTTTGACGACGGCCGCACGTCGGTGTCGTGTCTGATACAAGATATTTCCTACGAAGGCGCGCGGATCGCCATTTTTGATCCGATCGACATTCCGAACCAGATCAAACTCTGCATCCCGGAGAAGAACCGGATGGTGCGCGCCAATGTGCGATGGCGTCATGATAACAAAATAGGGCTCGCTTTCTCTGAGGGTCAGCCGGACGTCATCGGGAAATCGCCGCCGCCGAACATTTATAGCGTGCCTCTGCCACGCTGATCGGATCGATCAGCACCGAGCCATCGTCAGCAATTCCGGCCGTTCGAAAAATTTGCTCAGGCACCAGTGGCGTCGGAAACGCACTTCTTGGTGAAGCTCGTCGCCGCCGCGCCGTGCAGCTTTTGCGCCGCGGCTTGGTCCTTGCAGCATTTCTTAGCGAAGCTGGTTAGCGCCGCGCCGTGCAAATTCTTGCCGTCAGCCTGCACCTTGCAGCTATCCTGTGCCGCTGCAGCGGTAGCCAGCAAGCAAAAAGCCGCAGCGATAATTGTAACCGTCTTCATCTCCCTCTCCGTTAGGCGAAATTCGCGATGGAATTATCCCCCGATCGCATAGCCCAACTTAACGGGACGTGGCCGCGGCATTTATTGTCCGTTCAGCTTCATGGTGTCGGGCATCGAAAGTCACTTTCTCCGGCTGTGACGTTTGACGTCATCGCCGACGCGCGGTTGGTGCGCATCGGGCGCAACACCAGCTTCGGCCGCGTCATGCTGCTCGGCGCCGCCGACAAGCGGCTGGTCGGCATGGTAGCCAGCGCCTATTCGATGCTGTGACCCGCAGGCCACGCCTGAACCGGCGCAGCCGATGGTGATCGCCATCCGGCTTTTCATTCCGGCCGCAAGCTCTTAAGCTTGCGCGGCCGATATGGGCGGGGAGAAGGCAATGGGTCGGGGTTTCACTTTCAGCATGGCGTTGGCTTTGCTGCTGCCTGGCCTTTGCAGCGCGGCGCATGCCGGCGCGGTTTTTCTTGGCCCCGGCAAGGGACTGACCGGGAATGATACCGGCGGCATCATCGCCTACCTGCCCGACCTGGAACGAGGCGCCTACCGCGAGATGGCGGCCAACTGGTGCGCACGCTGGGACCGGATTTCCTTCATAACGAGTGAGCACCGCAGATACGGCGACTATATCAGCTTCGTCTACATCGACCGCCCCGGTATGATCCACTAGGATCGCGAGCTCCAATCGCCGAAGCAGCGCCTGAGCCAGTGCCAGCGCCGCGACCGCGGCGGTATCGGCGCGCAGAATCCGCGGACCAAGCGACAGCCGCACCACGTTGGGCAGCTTCTTCAGCAGGGATGCCCGCTCGTCCTCGGCAAAGCCGCCTTCAGGCCCCACCAGGACGGCAAGCGGCGAGCGCGGCAGGCTGGCGAGCGCGGCGACCGGATTGATCGCTTCGGCGCCTTCGTCGACGTCGCCAGCTACGTCTTCCCCAAGACTTGGCCGATCGACCGCGAGCGGCGCGCCCGCATCATCGGCGAGTGGTTGCAGACCGAGGCGCGCTTCCTGGCCTGATGCCTGCCGCCCGCCGCTTCCCGCCGCCGTGGACGTCGAAGAAAAAAGCCCACGGTGCGGACCGTGGGCTTTACAAATTGCGCAGGCAGGAACGATGACTATTTCAGCTGGCTGGAAATGCTGGTGAATGTCGCGTTGAGGTTGGTGCCAAGAATGTTCACCACGGCGATGATCGCGACCGAGATGCCCGCCGCGATGAGGCCGTATTCGATGGCAGTGGCGCCGCTGTCGTCATTCAGAAAACGTCGAACGAGCTTCTTCATTGGCAAAGACCTCATAGGGTTCGTTACTTCAGTTGCGAGGAAACGCTGCTGAACGTGGTGTTCAGTGATGTGCCAATAGAATTCACAGCAGCGACGATCACTATGGAAATTCCCGCCGCGATGAGGGCATATTCTATGGCAGTCGCCCCGGCATCATTTTTCACGAAACGTAGAACACGCTTCCTCATTGGGAGCCCCGCGTTCTGCGCGCCTGACGAGGCTGCTTGGCCCGCCTTTCGACCGAGTAAATCGGATCGATGAAAGTCGGGGATATCTCGCTGGAATATCGGAGTGATTAACACCCCCTTGCCTCGTATCATAAGCGGTTCGATCTGAGATGCCCGAACGCCGCTTCCCGCCGCCGTGGGACATTGAGGAGGCAAACGCCTCCTCTTCATCGTCCGCGACAAAAACGGGCAGGCGCTGGCCTACGTCTATTTCGAGAGTGACGCCGGCCGGCGCACGGCCGCCAATCTGCTCACGCGCGACGAAGCCCGGCGCATCGCCGCCAACATCGCCAAGCTGCCGGAGCTGCTGCGGAAGGGACTAAAATGATCTCTTCGGCAATCGAGAGAATACGTCATGGCGACAAAGCAGCAGATGACCGGAATGCTCGGCACGTACTTGGCCGCTGCCGAGCTCACGCATCACGAGTTGATCGTTTCGATCACGTCGAGGAACGCGAGAGGCGCGGACCTGCTCGTCGCCGACCAGTCGTACAAGCGCACGTGGTCTGTTCAGGTCAAAACAAATGGCAAGCCGACGCCATCTTGGCTCTTGAGCAAAGACTATAAGAAGCTGAAGTCATCGACCCACGTCTACCTCTTCATCAATTTGCGTGGCGCCGAGCGCCCGGACTATTGTGGTGCCCAGCCGCATTGTTGCCAGACATGGAAGGACGAAGCATAACAAGACGGGCGCGGTCTGGTATTCGTTCTGGCGCAAAGATGCGGAACGATACAAAGAAAAGTGGTTGATCTTTGAGTGATGGTTTTCGGCCTGTCGGTCTCGCCGACGAAGCCCGGCGCATCGCCGCCAACATCGCCAAGCTGCCGGAGCTGCTGCGGAAAGATTGAACGCCGCTGGTGCGCTTTGGGCGGCGCGGCTACCATGCCCTAGCGGCCGGCCCCGGCGATGCGGCGTGAAGCGGAGGGAGATTGGGCGCGTCGATGAGCGACGATGACAAAATCTACATTGATGCCGAGCGGCCCGCGACGCTGAACAATGGCGCTGGCAAGCTAACCGACTACCGCACCTTGCGAGAGGCGGTGAAGGCATGGCACCGGCTGCCGCCGATGCAAACGAAGCGGGCGACGATCAAGGTGGTTGGTGGACCAGTCTATACCGCAGCCGAGATTGTGCGTCTCCACTACGGGCCAAGGCCGACGTGAGCAAAAATTTGGCGTGGTTCGTTCACTACTGGGATGAGATCTAACCGGAACATCCGCTCCAGCGAGATCAGCGCGCGAGAGGATGCAATGCGGAAAGCATGTAGCCTGATGCGAGAGGGATACGTCGTCTCTCAGGTGGCTGGCCCGAATGATGAACGCATCGATATAGTAGATATCCGCGCGTGGTGCTCCGCGCACGCAAGCCACTAGTCCCATGCCATGACCGATCGCCGCTTCCCGCCGCCCTGGACCGTCGAAGACAACGGGCGCAATATTGTTCTCACTCTGCGAAGCCCCTCGCGCTAAGCCACATCTGGCGCCGCTTGCCCGCTAGCCATTCTTCAATTTCGGCTTCGCTATGGAAGCCGGGAATGTGCTCTTGCATGCCGCTAGGAAAAGTAACGACGATGTACCAGCCTTGCCCTACCTTGAGCGGCTTAAGGTCAAAGGTAACCTGATCGGCGGACTTGGGCATTGAAGCAAATATGCGCTCGTATTCGTCCCTTTGATAGCCCGCGGTCCAGTGTCCTAGGGCCGCCCGGCCACGAAACGCGAACCGGCAAGCTCCCGACGTGGAGCGCTGGGCGATCTAGCGCGGGTCGGAGCGATGACCGGCGCGCCAACCGAAAGCCTTCACCGACGAGAGAAGCCGGCTATCTCACAATCTCATGAGTTCCTGAGGCGAGGACCTCGGGAGCCTTTAGCGCGGAAAGTGCATGGGCGAGGGCCGCAGGCGGCATAGCGAGCGCGGCCAATCGGGCCGCCTCAGACTTTGCCGGCGCCGCGCCTATCTTTTCTGCAATGTCAGGCTGGCCGCGCGCTGATCCTGGCCGCCGCAGCAGTCCAATATGTTTGTCATGAGTGACCTTCGCCTCTTTCGACCGCCTTGCCATAACCACTGCTCCCAGTGTCGATTGTGGATAAGTCGGTCGGGACACCGCGCGCCATTCGCAAAAGCAGAGTGGCGATGCTGTCTGCCGGCTGCGCTGCCGGCGGCAACGGCTCTTGTCGTGATTCGAGCATCTCATCGCGCAGCCAGGTGCGGGCCCGCACATAGAGCGCTCGCCGCCTTCGATCTGACCCATGATCAAATCGGCGACGAAACAGCCAGGGCCGGCGCGCAGATAGAGTGCCTGTGGACTAGCGAAAACGATGCTCGTATCCGCCGCAGCAAAACCTGCCGCTGCCGCGAACAACGCCTGGCCGAGATCGGTGCCCAGCACCAATTGCAAGAACCGCCCAGCGGCATGATCGGAGCACTCGAACGACCACCTCGACCATAGCAGTCGTGGCCGCCGAAGGCTCCCGCCAAATTAGTGCAAGGTGCACCGTGATGTTGGCCTGAGCTTCGCCGGGAGCACGCGGGTCGAGAATAAGATGGTCGTGCGGCGCCAAGTACCGGATATCCAGCAAATCGCGCGAGCCGTTTCGACCGTGTCCCAATGGGGTTTGGCGGCGATCAGCGCCCTGACAATCTGTCGGGCTAGATGTCGCGGAAAACTAGCGCAGTATGGTGCGTAACTCCTGGGGTATATTTGGCGGCGCTGTCGCGAAACGACGGTACTTGCTGCGGCTACTCTTCGTGCGCTTCGACAGGAACAGTTCAGCCGGAGCGTTGTAGTCGAAGGAAGACATGCCTCAACTCTGAGCCGGAAGGTCACGCACTACGAAGTTCGCTCTCTTTGGCGACGCGTTCGTGAGGTTCGTTGACGTTCTTAATGCGATATTGAAGTACTTCGCCTTCTGGCGGCAGTAGCTGAATGACCTGATAGACGCCGGAGGCGCGCTCACGACCGAGATAGTTCACTAACTGGCCGATCTTGCATTTGTGGCCGCTCATAAGAAGGTTCTGAAGCCTTTAGGTAAGAGAGGGGATTGCTTTAGGCTTTAGGTATACGTGGAGGTTTTTTGCATAGGCCACCCTTGAGCGCCTCGAATATACGTGGAGGTTTTCTGCAGAGCGATCAAACGCGTATTTGCTGTGAAAGCTGCATCATTCGCTGGGGCCTCCGGGTGCCCCTCAGTGACTCACAGCAGCCCTTGGATTCGCTTTTAGCCCTGGCCCCTAGGGAAGTAGCCGATAGGGGGCAAAACGCGCCAGTGGAGTCCGCTGAGTCACCAAAGGACCTCCCAATCTAGGGGCAGTTTCCCTTTCGCGGCGTGAGACGGCCTCGTTCCTCGCCTGTCCAGCCTGCACCAGTGTGCTACTCTAGGTTCCTCAGCGTTCGGAGGGCCTCGTGGAGGCTGAGCGCAGACAGGTCACGGTCCTTTTCACCGACATGGTCGGCTTCACGAGCTTCTCGGAACGCTCGGGAGAAGAAGCGGCCTTTACCCTAATGCGCAGTCTGTCGAAGCTGATGGACGAAGCCGTGCGTGAACAAGGCGGCGTCGTTCGAGGCTTCAGTGGCGACGGCATCATGGCTGTGTTTGGTGCGCCGGTCGCTTTTGAGGACGCGCCGCTTCGGGCATGTCGCGCGGCACTGAGTATCCTTCAACGGCTTAAAGCGGCAGGACTTGACCTCGAAGCGAAACACGGCGTGCGGCCACAATTGCGCATCGGTCTCAACACTGGAGCGACGGTGGTCGGAAAAGTGGAGCACAGTGCTGACGCAGGCGTTACCGTTCTCGGCGACACGGTGAATTTTGCGGCGCGTCTGCAAGCCTTGGCCGAACCCGACTGTATTTTGATGAGCGAGGCGACGCATCGGTTGGTTCAAGGAATGGTAGATGCGAACTTCGCGGGCGAACACACAATCAAGGGCAAAACTGAGCCGCAAAAAGTCTATAGCCTCGACACTGTCCGTCATGGGGCCACGCGGTTTGATGCAGCACTAAGCCGTGGCCTCAGCACCTTCGTCGGGCGCGAGCGGGAACTTGAGCTACTGGAGCGCGCTCTTGACGAGGCCGGCTCTCAACTCCGCGTAGTCGATCTGGTCGCAGACCCGGGTATAGGGAAGTCGCGCCTCTTGCACGAGTTCCGCCAACGGATCGGCAAGGATCGTGCCTTTATCCTGTCAGGAAGCTGCTCGCCTGACGGTCAGCAGACTCCATTCCTACCGTTCATAGAAGTGGTGCGCGGTTCGTTCCGGGTCAGCGCAGGTGAGGCAGAGCGAGACGTTGCGCGCAAGCTGGAAATGGGATTAACGGCGCTCGGCCTCGACTTCAATCGAAACCTGGGCCTGTTGCTGCACCTGCTTGGCCTCAAAGTCTCCGACGGCGCGTTGACGGGACTCGACGGTTTGCTGATCGGCCTACGCACGCGGGAGCTTTTGCAGCAACTCCTAGAGGCGCGTTGCCGTCTGTCGCCTGTGGTCATGGTGATCGAAGATTTGCACTGGATCGACAGCGTATCCGAAGAGTTGCTGGGCAAGATGGTCGCCAGCGAAGCCAAGCCAAGACTATTGCTTCTAACGACGCGGCGGCCGGAATATTCGCCATCTTGGCTCGATCGCACGGTTGTCACGAAGTTACTTCTGGAAGCGCTTCCGATAGGCGACATTCGCCGCCTTATACGGGGGCGGCCTGGGGCGGAGACTCTTCCCGAAGCGTTCGCATGGCAGGTGGCTGAGAAGGCTGAGGGCAACCCGCTCTTTGCCGAGGAAATCGTCAGCTTCCTCAGCGAGCGGGGCACAGTTCGCACGACCACCGGCAAACTGGACTTTGACGCAACCCTGGTGGCGACAGCCTTGCCTGCGAGCGTGCAGAGCGTAGTCACCGCCCGCGTAGACCGCCTCCCTCCCAGAGACCGCGCACTCCTGCAAGCCGCGTCGGTGATCGGACGACGATTTGATCCGCAATTACTGGCTGCCGCAACCGGCGAGACTGACGTCGATGCCCGGCTTGATTCGATGCAGGCGCTTGATCTCGTCCATCGGCAGAGTAAGGCGGAAGACTATGTGTTCAAGCACGCGCTAGTACGGGATGCCCTGTATCAAAGCCTTCTTAGCGACGCGCTCAGTGAGTTGCATCTAAAGATTGCTGAGGAAATCGAGCGCCGCAGCGGCAACCGCTTGACCGAAGTAGCTGAAGTCCTCGCGCATCACTACAGCCAGAGCGACCGTTCCGGCAAGGCTTTCGCCTTTCTCTCAATGGCCGGAGGAAAGGGTTTGAGCGTCTATTCCCTTGACGAAGCTGCAATCCATCTCAACGCCGGCCTCGCTCTTCTTGACAAAAATCCAGATTGTGCTTCGAGCGACCAGGTCGCTGAGTTCTTTGTGGCTTATACCTTTCTATTTGTTGAGAGCGGGAAAATAGAGGTCCTAATTGATATACTTAAGCGCTATTCAGTGCGCATTGATCGCCTGGGCGACGATCCGAGAGTGATTATCATCCGACATCACTATGCTCGCGCGCTTATGTTCAACGCGCGCTATCAAGAAGCGGCGGCCCTGCAGGGCGGGACATCGGGTATGGCGGACCGTCTCGGCGATAGCCGATCGAAGGCATATTCGTTGACTGGCGATATATGGGTTTCAACCTACTGCGCGCCAAAGACGCTCCTTGAATTCGAAACGCTTAAGCGAGAAGAGATTAAAGCTGTATCTGATGCGACTGACGCTTACCTCCAATGCAATGCTAGGTGGGTTATCGGTTGGGAAGAACTCCATCGGGGACGCATGACTGAAGCTCGCGAAGCGGCTCGTGAGCTGATGCAGGTTGGTCGGATGCTAGACGACCCGCGATCCACAGGATTGGGGCTGTGGTTGCTGAGTACGATTGCGTTGGCAGCGGATTCATACACCGAAGCGCTAGAGTACAGCGAACAATCACTGCAGGTCGCGGTCACTGCAATAGATCGAATGGTGGCTAGCGAGATCAAAGGTTGCGCTCTTGTCCTGCTTCGGCGAATTGAGGAAGGCGCAGCACTACTGGAAGAGAATCGTAAGCGCTGTGCTGCCAACGGTTTTCTCAGTGTCATGGTTGGCAGTGACGGTGTTCTTGGCGTATGTCAAATCCTTCAGGGAAATATAGCGCTTGGAATCCATTTTATTGAAGAAGCTATTCTGCGACGGGAAAAGGAGGGCTATCGGGATACTGCTGATTGGTATCGTCTGTTCCTCGCCGAGGTGTATCTCCAGACCATCGCGGGAAATGAGAAACAATCAACACTGACTTTATTGAAGAATCTACCAATTCTTCTAAAGCTCGTGGTCACCGCCGCCTCACGTATTCGTGCCTTCATGGCCCACGTTCTGGAGAATCCGCATTTCGATCCAGCGGGGCATCATGTAGCCCGCGCTAATATGATCCTTGGACTCCTGTACAAAGCCAAGAGGAAGCGTGCCCTCGCCGTTCAGCATCTAACAGAAGCGAAGCGGATATTTTCCCAGTTCGGACAAACGCCGATTCTCGCGCGGGTCGAAACGGCGCTCGCGGAACTAGGGGAATAGCGTCTCGCGTCCCCTCAAACCGTGGACGATGCGGCAGCGACCACATTATAAGCCGCCAGAGGTCGCCGTATCCCCTTGAGCGCGAACTCACCCACTGGCTCGACCGTCACGGCATTCTCGACCTTCGTCAGGACCCGAGGACTGATGAGGATTTGTCCTGGCTTGGCCTCATCGCATAGCCGAGAGGCAACATTGGATGCCGTGCCGATGGCCGCATAGTCGAAGCGTCCCTCGAAGCCGATGGTGCCGAGGGTAGCGAACCCGTGCGCTATACCGATCCCGAAACCAATCTCATGTCCCCACCGACGCCACGTCTCGGTCAACGCTCCAATGGCGTTGCGCATTTCAAGGGCCATTCCGGGTTCTCGACTGGAACAAGATCGTAGAAGACCAGCGGGGCTTGGCATCGGATACCCAGGATGGTTCGGGATGACAGTGGTCCCGAACTCTGGCTGCTCCCCGACGCGTGGGAGGGTCCAGGCTAGCACGTTCTGGCGTTGCATTCTACCGATCCCCAACGTGCCCCTTCCGCGAACTACTGCAAACAGGTCACGGGCTCGTAAGCTGGAGAGCGATGTGCGGGGATATGCCACTCGCGGTCATCATTCGCGCGAGCGGTAACACGACGGACGGGCCAAGCCCGGAACGGGTCTTTGTGCTAATCTGGACGGTGGCGGAAGGCGCGCGTCATGGCCGAGACCCGGAAACTCGCGGCGATCCTGGCTGCTGATGTGGTCGGATATAGCAGGCTTGCCGGCTCCGACGAGGATCGGACATTGGCGCGGCTGCGGGCTCTCCGTAGTGATCTGATTGATCCGACTATCGCCGTTCATAACGGACGCGTGGTGAAGCGCACAGGCGACGGAAGTCTCGTTGAGTTCCGCAGCGTTGTTGACGCAGTCCGCTGTGCCATCGAAGTGCAAAACGGCATGGTCGAACGCAACGCTGGTCTTCCGCCCGAGCGCCGCATTGAGTTTCGCGTCGGCATACATCTGGGCGATGTGGTCGAGGAGAGCGATGGCGATCTGATGGGCGATGGCGTCAACATTGCCGCGCGATTGGAAGGCATCGCGAAGCCGGGAGCTATTTGTCTTTCGGAAGACGCCTATCGGCAGGTGAAAGCGCGGCTCGATCTTGCTGTGAGCGATCTAGGCCTGACCCAGCTCAAGAACATCGCAGAGCCGATCCGAACTTATTCGCTCGAAGTTGGCAAGCCGGCCCAAGCGAAGCCCGCAACGCCAGCCGAACCAACGCCGCAGGAAAAATCTTCGCAGCGGCTCGCGCTGCCCGACAAGCCTTCGATTGCCGTGTTGCCGTTCCAAAACATGAGCGGCGATCCCGAGCAGGATTACTTCGCCGACGGCATGGTGGAAGACATCATCACCGGGCTGTCGCGGATCAAATGGTTGTTCGTCATCGCGCGCAATTCGAGCTTCGTCTACAAGGGCAAAGCGGTCGATGTGCGGCAGGTCGGGCGTGAGCTTGGTGTCCGCTATGTGTTGGAGGGCGGCGTGCGCAAGGCAGGAAGCCGCGTACGCATCACCGCGCAGTTGCTCGAAGCCGAAACCGGGACGCATCTTTGGGCCGACAGGTACGACGGAAAACTGGAGGACGTTTTCGACCTGCAGGATCAAATCACCGAAAATGTGGTCGGCGTCGTCGAGCCGAGCCTTCGGCAGTCGGAGATTGAGCGCTCCAGGCGGAAGCCTCCCGAAAACCTCGACGCGTACGACCTCTATCTACGTGCTTTGCCTCACACGGCATCCGTAATGCCTGCGGACGCCAGGATCGCCGCAGGGTTTCTGGAGGACGCGCTCAGGCTGGACCCGAACTACGCCGCCGCCCACGCCTTCCTGGCCTGGTGCCACGAGATTTGCTTCATGCGCGGGGGGTTCGACGAGGCTGACAAAACAGCGGGCCTCCGGCACGCGCGCACCGCGATTGAAAGTGGAACCGACGACGCGACGACCCTCGCGGTCGCCGCGCTAGTGATCGCCGCTCTGAGCAAGGATTACAAAGCAGCGTTGAGCGCCATCGAGCGCGCCTTGTCGCACAATCCCTCGTCGGCCCCGGCGCACTATTTTGGTGCGCTAATCCACGCTGCCAGCGGCAACTGCGGCGCCGCGACCGCCTACGCTAATCGCGCGCTGCGGCTGAGCCCTTTCGATCCCGTGGTTTTTTTAGCGCATGGGGCGCTCGGACACGTTGCGTTCCAGGAGGCTCGCTACGACGAGGCGGCGTCACACTATGCCAAAGCGCTGCAAGCCAATCCCCGCTTCAGCTTATACTATTGCCTGCAGGCCGCAGCACTTGCCCTCGCCGGTCGCCTGGAGGAGGCAAGGCCGATTGTCGGACGTTTGCTGGAACTCAATCCGGGTGTTCGGAGCAGCGAGGTGTTCGAGTACGCACTACTCAACCGGTTACTCGCGGACAACTTTAAAGAAGGGGCACGCCTACTCGGCTTGCCTGAATAGTGCTTCGACCAGTGGCGGTCGAATGTATGCAGGCGCTATGTGGTGGCGCGCAGCCGGATGCCAGACAGCTACTGCACTGCGATGCCAGTCGGCTGCGTCGCCCATAATTGGCTTTTACGATACGGTGGCAACCACATTGTACGCCGCCAGAGGCCGCCTGATCCCCTTCAACTCGAACTCACCCACCGGCTCGACCGTGACGGCATTCTCGACCTTCGTGAGCACTCGCGGGCTGATGAGTATCTGCCCCGGCTTGGCCTCGTCACATAGCCGCGAAGCGACGTTGGATACCGTGCCGATAGCGGCATAGTCGAAGCGACCCTCGAAGCCGATTGTGCCGAGTGTGGCAAAGCCGTGCGCTATGCCGATGCCGAAGCCAATGTCGTGTCCCCATCGATGCCACGTCTCAGTCAATGCTCCGATGGCCTCGCGCATTTCGAGGGCCATCAGCACAGCCTGTAGCGCTGGGTTCTCGACTGGAACAGGATCATTGAACACCACCATCACTCCGTCGCCTGCGTATCGTTCGAGCGTGCCGCTATACTTGATGATCTTCTCGCCAACGGCCGCATGGTATTCGCGCAAGAGCGCTATCACGTCTTCCGCATCGGCGCTTTCAGTGAACCCTGTGAAACCGCGCAGATCACAAAAGAGCGCAGTGATTTCTCGGCGGTGGCTCTCCAGTTGCTTCTCTGTCCCCGATGCAACGATCAGATCAGCCACCTGCGGAGGCAGAAAGCGACGCAGCCTGCTCATGCGTTCGATTTCGCCTACTTGGTCGGAAACGCGATGCTCAAGGTGCAGGTTGAGCTTCTCGACTTCGTCGGTTCTTTCGCGCAGTTCGTCCAATAATCGAGTGTTTTCAATCGCAATGGCTGCCTGATCGGCGAAGGTTTCGACAACGGCGATCTGCTTGTCCGTAAAGGGCCTAACCTCTTCCAGGTGATAGATTATCAAAACGCCCAGCAGTTCTTCCCCCTTGAGGATCGGCACTCCGAGCACGGACCGAATAGCGTCGATATCTTTTCCTGCGAACGTATATTCCGGATCGGCCAACACATCAGGGATATAGATCGTGCGGCGTTCGAGGGCAGCGCGGGCAGCAGCAGCATGACGGCCCGGCCGAATTGGATTTCGCTCAAGCCAGCCCACCATTTCCGGGGAAGTGTTGAAGGCAGCCACTATCCGCAACAGCGTACCATCGAAACGGCTGATAACGGCCCTGTCGGCTCCACACAGCTTGACCGCACTTTCCGCGACAGTTTCGAACACCGCGCGAAGGTCGAACGCCGAACGACTGATAACTTCGAGCACATTCGACGTCGCGGTCTGCTGCTCTAGGCTCTCCGTAAGATCACTTGTGCGCTGGCGCAATTCGTCGAGCAACCGCGCGTTCTCGATTGCGATAACGGCCTGTGCCGCGAAGTTCTTGAGGAGATCGATCTGTTTGTCTGTGAAGGGACGTACCTCCTTGCGAAAAACTACCATCGCGCCAATAAGCCTATCGTCGTTAAGCAGAGGAACCAGCACTTGGGTACGAGAGCCGGCCATCGTAGCGAGCTGCCCTCGCGCGGGCTCAGTCAACAGATCCACAACGTGAACAGCCTGCTTGTTCGCAGCTAGACGGCCAAGCGGGGCATTGTTAGGAGGCCGCAGTACCGGCTCTCGCTTACGCAGCTCAACGTAATCAGGCGGTAAGCCGCGACCTGCAACATGCCGAAAACCGTCGTTTTCACAAATTACCAAAGTTCCAAGCTCGGCTTCGCAGATGCGTGTCGCGTTCGCCAATATTGCATCGAAAACGGGTTCTAGCTCGCCTTGCGTGTTGGCGATCACCTTGAGCACATCGCTGGTTGCCGTCTGTTGCTCCAGCGCCTCCGAAAGGTCTGTGGTTCGCTGGCGCAGTTCGCTGAGCAGCCGCGCGTTTTCTATGGCAATGACCGCCTGGGCGGCGAAGTTCTTGACTAGCTCGATCTGCTTGTCGGTGAAGGGACGAACTTCCTGGCGGGATAAGAAGAACGCACCGATCATTTCGCTCTTATTCAACAACGGAACGCCCAGGAGCGTCCGTAAGCCGCCGAGTGTGACCGCTGTGACTGCCACCGGATCGAGTTGTTTGGTGTAGACATCCTCTGTCCTGACGTCACTGATATGAACCACCGTTTTGTTGGCCACCATACGGCCGATGGGAGAATTCGGATAAGGACGATACGGTGAACGCCGACGATCCTCGGCGAACGCTGGCGGCGTGTTGTGCGATGCCAGCATGTGCAGCGCTTCGCCGTCCCAGCGGTAGATATTTCCAAACGTGGCATCGCAGATGCGAACCGCGTTCTCCAGCATTGTCGCAAATACCGGCTGAAGGTCGCCTGGAGTGCTTGAGATAACCTGAAGAACCTCAGACGTGGCCGTCTGCTGATCCAGCGCTTCCGTGAGGTTGGATGTGCGTTCAGTGAGGTCGTCGGTGCGCTGGCGCAGTTCATTAAGTAAGCGCGCGTTCTCGATTGCGATGACGGCTTGGGCTGCGAAGTTCTTGACCAGGTCGATCTGCTTCTCCGTAAAGGGACGAACCTCCTGCCGGTAGATAGAGAAAGCGCCGACCAACTCATTATCTTTGAGCATCGGCACGTCGACCGTGGATCGAGCACCACCGAGCGTGACCGGCGGAGCGGGAATTCCTTCGGCGGCGTAATCGGCGGTGTAACTGACCCGCTTGGTCTGTTTCAGGCGATCGAGGTGACTGCCTGGCAGTGGTTGGAGCATCGGCCTCGCGCGATTTAGGTATTCGGCGAATTCGGGCGGCGTACCGACCTGCGCTTCAAAGTGAAACTGGCTGCCATCAAAACTGAAGACCACGCCGAACTTAGCCTCGCAGATACGAGTTGCGTTCTCCAGCATGGCCTGGAACACAGGCTCCAAATTGCCGGGGGAGCTACTGATGACCTGAAGAACTTCGGACGTGGCCGTCTGCTGATCTAACGCTTCCGTGAGGTCGGCGGTTCGTTCGGTAAGGTCCGTGGTGCGCTGCCGAAGTTCGTTCAGTAGCCGCGCGTTCTCGATTGCGATGACGGCTTGGGCGGCGAAGTTCTCGACAAGTGCGATCTGCTTGTCGCCGAAAGGACAGACCTCCTGGCGGTAGAGTACAAGCGAACCGATGACGTGGTTCTTTTGCAGCAACGGCGCGAATAGGGCGGTACGCTGCAACCCATCCGCAGCAGTGCCGTGCGCTGGTGCTCTGCGGTTGCTTTGCCTGCTTTGCAACATCTTGGGTCCCCACAGAGGAGCAGTTTCTCGACTACGTCGAGCATGCCTGGGGTACCGGCGGCAGCTTGCCGTTGTTTGCTATCGTGTCTCAGGCTGCATGGACGTCACCTCCTTGCCCTTGGTGCAACTGTTCTTGATTGCGCAGCTATGACAGGCGGTGGTCCGGTAGCGGCTCAGGACCATGCCTTTGTCCTGGGTTGTAAAAGAATAGGCGAGCTTCTCGCCGGCAGGACAAACGTAAATGTCCTCATCAGCCACATAGCGGAAGTCCTGCTTGCCGAAGCGTCCTTCCGCCTTTGCGTTCGAGGTCATCGGCTTTGGCAGCGTAACCGTGATGCCAGCCTCCTCGCATGCCAGGATCTCTTCGCTGTTGAAGTAACCGCGGTCGGCAACGGCATCGAGCTTCTCCACGCCCAGCGCCGTCTTGGTCTCATTGGCCACATGGGAGAGCTGCGATCGGTCGGTTCCGTCGTTGGTTACCTCATGCATGACGATCAGATGATGGTTGGCCTCGACGGCAATCTGGACGTTATACCCGACGACGCCGGAACCGCGGCCGCTGGTCGCCATCGAACGGGCATCAGGATCGGTCAGCGAGATCTGCTGGTCCGGGGTGGCGAGCATCTCCACCTTGAGAAGCTCAAGACGCCGCATCTGCTCCTTCAGCGTCTCGATCTTCTCTTTGAGGCGGTTCGTCTTGGTTGTGAGGGCCTCTGACGGTTCCTGCCGGTCGGCAGTGTCGAGCTGCTCAAGATAGCGCGCGACGCTCTCCTCAATCTGCGCCCATCCGCCGCTCCATCTTGGCGCGCGTGAAGTTCTTGTCGCGGTTGTTCACCGCCTTGAACTTGCTGCCGTCGATCGCGACGCTGGGGTTCGTGAGTAGGCCAATCATGCGGCACAGCGCAATGAAGCGTGCGCACACCTTGCGGATGGCAGTGCCATTATCTTTGCGGAAGTCGGCGATCGTCTTGTGATCGGGGACAAGCCGGCCCGTCAGCCACATCACCTCAACGTTGCGCGCAGCCTCACGCTCGAGTTCGTCGACTCGACTGAACCCGATTGAGATAGCCGTAAATGTACAGCTTCAGCAGAACCGACGGATGATACGAAGGCCGACCGGTTGCTTCCGGGTCGACCCCGTCAAAGCCAAGCTCGCTCAGATCGAGTTCCTCAACAAAAACGTCGATCACGCGAACGGGATTGTCCTCATCAATCCAGTCTTCCAAGCATTCCGGAAACAGCGTGCTCTGCCCACGATCCGTGCCCTCAACGAAGCGCCTCATCCGATCCCTCCGCAAATCGCGCAGGAAACATATCGCGAGAATCAGATGAACCGCCGGGTTTTCACACAACCAGGGTCATTCGCGTCGCGATTGGCTAAGAGCGACGATCGGTCCACGTCCGCTTCGCACGGAAAGCGGAAGTGAAATCCGTATATTGGCATCCGCTTCAATCGGCCTTTGCGCGTTGATGGTGCCTCCCGGTCATGCGCTAACAATTCAAGCGGCAACAGTTGCAGGATTTAAAGTTGCAGCTAGCACAGCAGACAGCTGCACGCTCGCCCGTTGCCGCCGCGACTGCGGGTCATCAAATCCGGCTTCTCTTCTAATTTGTTGCACCGGGTTTGCGTTCCGGTCTAGGCGTCGACGATGCGTTCAGAACGGTGAGTGCCCGGACAATAGTTAGCTCTATGACTGTGCGTCTAATGTCTTGGCGGAAACGAGGTCGACCACGTTGTACGCCGCCAGAGGCCGCCTGATCCCCTTCAACTCAAACTCCCCCACCGGCTCGACTGTCACGGCGTTCTCGACCTTTGTCAGTACTCTCGGGCTGATGAGGATTTGACCCGGCTTGGCGTCATCGCAAAGCCGAGAGGCAACGTTGGATACCGTCCCGATGGCGGCGTAGTCAAAGCGTCCCTCGAAGCCGATGGTGCCTAGCGTGGCGAAGCCGTGCGCTATGCCGATGCCGAAGCCAATGTCATGCCCCCATCGACGCCATGTTTCGGTTAAGGTTCCGATGGCGTCGCGCATTTCGAGGGCCATGAGCACTGCTTGCAGCGCGGGGTTCTCGACTGGAACAGGATCGTTGAACACCACCATCACACCGTCGCCCGCGTAGCGCTCAAGTCGTCGCCCGCGTAGCGCTCAAGTGTTCCGCTATATTTGATGATGCTCGCTCCGATTGCCTCATGGTACTCACGCAAGAGCGTCATCACATCTTCGGGGTCCGCACTTTCTGAAAAACCAGTGAACCCGCGCAGATCACAGAAGAGCGCGGTTATCTCTCGCCGATGGCTTTCGAGTTGCTTCTCCGTGCCAGATGCGACGATCAGGTCGGCGACTTGCGGAGGCAGGAAGCGCCGTAGCCTTCCCATGCGCTCGATCTCGCCAACTTGGTCGGCGACGCGGTGTTCAAGGTGCTGGTTTAACTTCTCTACTTGGTCCGTTCTCTCCCTCAGCTCTTTTAAAAGGCGCGTATTCTCAATAGCTATGACCGCCTGAGCAGCGAAGTTCTCCACAAGTTCGACCTGTTTGTCGGCGAAAGGACGAACCTCGTGTCGGGCCAAAGTGAAAGCACCAATCAGCTCGTTGTCTTTAAGCATTGGTACACACAACAGCGTTCGTACACCTCCAAGGTCAACTGCGGCCCTGGTTAGTGGCTCGCCTTCAGCATAGGCTTCTGAAGCGGCCTGGTCAGCCGTGTGAACCGTCTTTTTGGCAATAATCATTCGGGCCAGAGGATCTTTTTTGCTCTTAGGGCCGGGGCGAAGGGAAATGCGCTCGCGTGCCTCAACAAATGCCGCCGGCGTGTTATGTGAAGCCAGTGCCTGAAGAGCCTCACCGTCCCAGCGATAGATATTTCCGAACTGCGCTTCGCAAATGCGAATGGCATTTTCGAGCATGGACTTGAACACAGGATCAAGATCGCCAGGCGAGCGTGAAATGACTTGAAGAACTTCTGCCGCGGCGGTCTGCTGCTCCAGCGATTGCTGCAGCTCGTTGAGCAGCCGCGCGTTCTCGATGGCAATGACCGCCTGAGCAGCAAAGTTCTTGACCAAATCGATTTGCTTGTCGGTGAATGGACGGACTTCTTGACGATATACTGTGAACCCACCTATTAGTTCACCTTCCTTCAGCATGGGCACCGCTAAAAGCGTGCGAACGCCAGCAAGCTCATGAATAGCCGGCAAATCGCTTCGGTCAATGTACCCAGGCAGCGCCGCAGCATCGACGACGTGAACAGGCGTTTTGGTCGCCAGGATACGGGTGAGCATCTGGTTTCCACCGTCACGACGGCGTAGTGATCGCCCACGCGCTTCCGCAAAAGCTGGTGGTGTATTATGCGTCGCAACCAGATGCAAAGCCTCGCCGTCCCAGCGGTAAACGTTACCAAACGTCGCGTCGCAGATGCGAACTGCCTTCTCCAGCATGGTTGCAAACACCGGCTGCAGCTCACTAGGGGAGGCACTGATGACTTGGAGAACCTCAGACATGGCCGTCTGCTGGTCTAACGCCTCCGTGAGGTCGGCCGTGCGCTCGGTGAGGTCAGTGGTGCGCTGGCGCAATTCATTGAGCAACCGCGCGTTCTCGATGGCGATGACGGCCTGGTTGGCGAAGTTCTTGACCAACTCGATCTGCTTGTCTGTGAAGGGACGCACTTCCTGGCGGGACAAGAAAAATGCACCGATCATTTCGCCTTTATTCAGCAATGGAACGCCCAGAAGCGTTCGTATGCCGCCAAGTGTGACCGCTGACACAGCCACCGGATCGTCGGTGTAGGCTTCCTCTGCCGCAACGTCTCTGACATGAACTAGCGTTTTGGTCGCCACCATGTGGCCGATAGGATTTTTCGGATTAGGACGATACGGTGAACGCCTAAGAGCTTCGGCGAAGGCAGGCGGCGTATTATGTGTCGCTGCAATGTGGAGGGCCTCGCCGTCCCAGCGGTAGATATTTCCAAACGTGGCGCCGCAGATGCGAACAGCATTCTCCAGCATAGTCGCAAACACCGGCTCAAGATCGCCGGGGGAGCTACTGATAACCTGAAGAACCTCAGAGGTGGCCGTCTGCTGCTCCAGCGCCTCGGTCAGTTCCCGCGTTCGCTGTTGCTCAGCCTCGAAGAGCCGCGCGTTCTCGATGGCGATAACGGCCTGGGCAGCGAAGTTCTGCACCAGCGCGATTTGCTTGTCGGTAAACGGATGCACTTCCTGGCGATGGACCCCGAACACACCGACGAGCTCATTTTCCTTGAGCATAGGCACGATGAGAAGGGTCCGGGCACCGGCCAAATCGATGAGCGGAGTAATCGCCGGATCGCCGTCGATATAACATTGTTCAGCCCTCAGATCGGCAATGTGAACGACGTCCTTGGTTCGGGCAAGGCGGGCGAGAGGGATGTCGGGTCGAAGTTCGCGAACCACACAAACAGTCCGGCGTCGCGCCTCGACATAAGCCGCCGATGCGTGGTGCAGCGCGGCGGTGCGGAACGCCTCTCCGTCGTAAAAAATAAGATTGCCCTGCTTGGCTTTGGATAGCCTAACGGCATTCTCCAGGATTACGTTGAAAATCTGCTCAGATTTGCCTGTCGAACTCGAAATGACACGCAGCACCTCCGACGTCGCCGTTAACTGCTCGAGGGCCTCGCGTAGCTCGCGGGTAAGCCGAGCGAGTTCCGTCTCCTTTTGACTAGGCGGCGAATTGGAGCCCAGTACGGCATTCGGCGCATTACGGCGCGTAGGTTTCGGCGTCGTGGGCCGTCTCCTTTTGATCGGTTCGCCGCCTGCTTTGGAGCGCCTCTTCATCGCGAACCCGTAGGCTGAGGGCAATCGTAGCCGGTCGAAGGCTTACCCCGGAAGTGGCTTATTCGTGTGCATCTAATAAACCGTTACGCCGCCAACTCCTCCAGCAGCGCCTTCGCGTCCTTCAGATCGAGCGTGTCGAAGCCTTCAGTGAACCAGCCGTAGACCGGAGCGAGCAGTTCGCGCGCTTGCTGCACCTTGCCCTGGGAGCGCCAGAGACGCGCGAGGCTCATTGCGGCGCGGAGTTCCAAGGACTTCGCCTGCTGTTTACGCGCGACTGCAAGCGAATGCTCGAAATGCGCTTCCGCTTTTGCCGTATCCCGCTCCGCCGACATCAGCCCGATTTCTCCGGCGGTGCGGCGGATGTCGGCTTCGTTCCACGTTTCTTTGGTCGTTTCTACCACTGTTATAGCTTCACCAATGCAGCGCCAAGCATGATCGAATTGATCGACGTCCGCATAGGCCCTGGCCAAATATGATAGATACAACGACACCGACGATATTGATCCCGTTGAGCGGTAGGTGGCGATCCCGGAAGTGAGCATGTGGACTGCGTTCGAGGGATTGCCAGTCAGGGCAGAAAGCACACCTTTGATGCACATTCCGTGCGCCTTCCAGAACACAGCGCGCTTCTCATCCGCTAAAGCGATGAGTTCGTCGATTTGCAGGGTCGCTGCCGCGTAATTTCCGCTACGGAATAAGGTCGTCGTTGTGAAACACAGCGCATACATCAGTGTGGCGGCTTGGCCGATCTCGCGCGCCTCTTTTAGTGCGTCGGCTGCGTCTGCAAGCGCCGCCTCGGGATAGCCGAGCGACCACAGAGGCACCGCCCGCCAGGCCAAGATTGCCACCCGAAGGTCTTGACCGAAACGCGTCATCAGCGAACGATGCTCCGCAGGATCGTAAAGCGCGAGCATCTGTTTGTAGTGCATTAAGCTTTCCGCGTTTTCTCCCATAAACAGCAACGTAGTACCCATGAGGCGATGCCCCAGCATGATGGGGACTATCGCCCTCTGCTCCTTCGCGAGCGCCAGAAACTGAACCGAAAGCTCATACAGCGCATCACCATTGAACGCCAGCAAGTTCGAGTACCAGAAGCCGTAGAGGACTGAGAATAGAAGCAGTGGATCGTCCAATGGCTCTCCAAGCGCCTCCGCTTGCTCGATCAATAATCGTGCTTGGTCGAAAGTTGTTTTTGTTTCAGGCGCCGCGTGGCCTTTGGTGTGCATCAGAGCGTTGGCAAGCCCAACGTGTAGCTTTATCTGCTCGCGACGCAGAGAGGGCGTGGCGGGCACGGTCGCGATCTGGTCGAGGGCACGGGTGAGCTGCGCCACAGCCTCAATCAATGCCGAGCGCGCCAGTGACCGCTGTCCGGCCTTGCCCCATAGGCCCGCGGCCTTCTCGATCAACCCGGCCTCGGTGCAATGACGTGCCAGCAGTTCTGGCTGGTTCTCAACGATCTCCGCAAATTGGCTCTCAAGCGTTTCGGCGATGCGGGCGTGTAACGCGCGTCTCGGCTCGCGCAGCAAAGTGCCGTAGGCAGCGTCCTGGACAAGTGCGTGTTTGAAGAGATAAGTCGCGAACGGGGGGACACCCTGCCGAAACAGCAAACCTCCCGCCATCAGACGGTCGAGCGCCGATTGGAGTTCCATCTCCGACTTGCGCGCTATCGCAGCTAAAAGGGGATGAGAGAACTCTCGCCCAATGACCGCTCCAATTTGTGATACCTCCTTGGCGGAACCGAGCCGATCCAGCCGCGCCATCAGCGAGGCGTGCAGGCTTGCGGGGACCGTCAGCGAGGATAGCGGAACGGCGGATGCAGTACGCAACGCTTCGCTACTTCCTGCCTCCAGCACCGCCTTGGTCATTTCCTCCACGAACAGTGGGATACCATCGGTGCGCTCGATAATGTCCAGCCTGATGTTCGCGGGCAGCGGCTTGTTGCCAGTTACGCCGTCGATCATGGACGCGATTTCGCGCTCCCCTAGCCGGTTGAGGTTCACTGCAGATACGTGAGGCCGTCCGACCCACGGCGGCTCAAACTCTGGCCGGAACGTCACGATCAGCAGCACGCGGCGGGTTGGTATCTTGTCTACTATTCGACCAAACAGTTCGAGACTTGTGGGATCGGCCCAATGCGCGTCCTCGAAGATCATCAGCACCGGATTTTCGCGCGATAAGGCGGAGATTTGTAAAACGAGCGCGTCGAGTGTTCTTTGCCTGCGCTGTTGCGGTGTTAGGTCTTGCGCGGGATAACGACCGTCGTTCGGCAGCGACAGCATCTCCGCGAAGAGTGCCGCATCCTGGGGTGATGTCGAACTCTGCGCCAGCAGTGCATCGAGCTTGTCGAGTTTCGCCCGTGGCTCGTCGTCGCGTCCCAATTCGGCAGCGCGCTCCATCTGCCCGATGATCGGATAAAACGCGCTGTCGGTGTGCTGCGGTGAGCAGAAACTGCGTATTCGCGTGTGTAGTTCGCTGGCGAGACGTTCCAGCAGCGCCGCTGAAAGCCGCGATTTGCCGATACCTGCCTCCCCGGAGAGCAACACCACCTGGCCCTCACCGGTTTTTGCTCTCGACCACCGCCGCAGAAGCAAGTCGAGTTCTTCTTCACGGCCGACAAGGTCGGTCAGGCCACTCGGATGAAAAGCCTCGAAGCGGCTTTCAACCGAAGCAGGTCGCAATGCCACCCAGGCTCGCAGGGGACCTGACATGCCCTTGAGGTCCTGTGCCCCAAGGTCCTCAAGTTCGAACAGATTGCCCAGAAGCTTCCGAGTGCTTTCAGCAATCACAACGCTGTTCGGCTCCGCAACGCCCTGCAAGCGTGCGGCAAGGTTCGGCGTCTCGCCTACGATGCCACGCTCTTGTGCCTCTCCTGAGCCGATCAGGTCGCCGACAATAACGAGCCCCGTTGCGATGCCCACACGAGTTTGGAGGGCTGCGTGCGTCTTTAGGCCGCTTACCGCAGCGACTAACTGCAGCCCCGCTCGCACCGCTCGCTCTGCGTCGTCCTCATGGGCCTGCGGATACCCAAAATAAACAAGGACACCATCGCCCATGTATTTCGCCACGAACCCGCCGAAGCGCTGCACGGTCTCCGCGACACAATTCTGATACGCCGAAATGACCTCGCGGAGGTCTTCGGGGTCCACGCGCGCCGACAGTGCCGTTGAGCCGACCAAGTCCGAGAACATCACTGTGACTTGGCGGCGCTCGGCGCGGTCTTCGGGTGAGACGCTCGGGGCACTGGGCGGGGGCGCTACTTCAGCGGAGGGCGCCTTGCCGCTCGCATCAGTCCGCAGAGCAGCGATGGCTTCGAGAAGTATCCGGCGATGACCGACAGGACCAACGCCGATTTCCTTCAGGTCCTCCTGGGTCAAGTTCGGGAGGACCCGTTCGTTGATCTTGTTGTCGCGGAATGCTGCCTCGTATTCTTCGAGGCCAAGGCTCCGCAGCCAGACCACGATGTCCATAATGGCGGCCTAACTCCTCCCAGCCCGTATGATCGACCGAACGAAAAAGGGTGTCCAGCGCACGTTCTGTCGGTGTCGGGGCATATGACGCCAACCCAACGCGGAAACCTCACCATCAGAAGGCGGAATTTGACGGCTACAACGCGCTTAAGGCTGGAGCCTTTCGCCTGTACCTGCGGGGAAATGCCTATGAACAACGAATAAGGCTGGCCTTATTTCAACTCGACATCGAACACGTCCCCGTCTTCATCCTTAGCCACTTCACGCAAGAACTTCTCGAACTTGCGGCGACCTTTGTCGCCGACCTTGCTCTCCAGCTCCGCGAGAGCTTCTTCCACCGTCTTTGGCTTGGCGAGTGAGTGCTTAACGTCAGCCTCAAGCCGTATCACCCGTGACAGCATGACGCAATTATCGACGTACCGATCGGGAAACTTTTGGCGTACCTCGTCGAGCGCCGACATCCCATTCTTTTCCCAATGCTCCTGCAAGTCGGCAATGCGAAACAACTTACCGCTAATTGGATGATGGCCGACCTTATAATGTAACAACGTCTGCCCAAATGACATAACCAAATGCGTAGCAACAGCCGTCATGAGAAATAGCGAAAGCTTCAGAATGAGCGGCAACACCGTCTGGAGCATAAATGCTTCCTCTGGCTTATGGACCAATTTAGCACCGTAGCGCCGTTCCTGTCCGATCCAGGATTCCAATTCTTGCTACTGAGCCAGCGAGCCATGCGTCAAACCAGCCTTCTCCTTACCGCTATCTCATTGCCTCTGCGGCGAGCAGCTAGGGCTGTGGCATTTTAGTGGGGCAGAATCACATGCCGCCAACCGCTACAAACCCTATCCATCGGAAGATTGAATTTGACGGCCGGCCAACAAGCCTCCGCCTTGAGCCTGAGTTCTGGGATTACTTGCGGGAGATTGCCTTCGTGAAACAGGTGGCGGTCAGCACCCTCATCAGCGTCATTAACTAGCAGAAGGGGAAACACGTACCATTGGCCTCAGCGCTTCGGATATTCGTGGCAGAGCATTATCGCGAATTGGCATATCCACGCCCGTAGCCGCCCGATGCACGTCATTTTTGGAGTTGGCCACGCTCGCGTCTGATATTCGCGGCGGGCGGGCGTGGAGGCGTTTCAAAGGCCAGAGGCTGTCGCAGCCATTGGCGACTTAGGGCGTGTATCATAAACGCGCAGCATCCGACGTCGGCTATTGCAAGAGCAGACATCGCGCGCACACTTCCGCATGTCGCTGAATGACCCTTAGAGACCTTCCCACTTGCGTAGAAAATGTCAGCGGATATTGATACGATTCAATGATCGCAGGTGTGGGACGCCTACCATGTCCAGCTCGTGGCACTATTATGGCCGAGACCTGGATGCGTACGATAAGAGGCTTGACGAACTAGACTATGCTGGCGTGGCTCCGAAACCCACAGAGCCAGCACGGCGTACGCAAGGCTTTTACACCGTTTTCGGCGCTGCGGATGGACCCCTGACCCCTGACCTTATAGCTTCACTGCTTTCTTCAATTAGGCCTACGGTCTATTAGCACCTTTACCGATACCCGATTTTCCGAACTTTCCTAGGCGTCCCGATAGTCCTATCCCTACCCAAAAATCAGGGAGTGCGTTTTCCATTTTTGGAAAGCCGCCATCTCGTGATCCTTCGGGCTTTGACCCCGCGATCATAGTGAAAGAGGAAAGACTAAAAGAGAAGACTGCAGCAAAGCAGAAGGAGTTTGAAAAAAATTTCAAGGCATCAAAGCTCAACTCCAGGCCGTGCAGGAACGATGCGCCGCGAATGATTGTGACGCGATTCGTTTCCTAATAAACCTTTCGCATGCTCGGCAGCCGCTACCATCTATCCTGCGAAAATCCTGGAATATTGATATTGACGAAGAGCCTCGAATATTACTTTGCACTTTTGAAATACCTGATTTCAGTGATTTGAATATTGTCAAAAAGCGGGGGCAGTCTTGGAATGCAAAGTTCAGTCCGGCGTCCGCTGCCGAACGAAAACGTTCAACCGAGACACTAATCTATTCTCTGTGCCTTCGGGCTGCTTACTTGGCGGCAAAATCGGACGTCGGAAACTGGTTCGATACCATCGCTGTGAACGCGACACAAAAATGGAATGACGCGGCGACGGGACAGCTAAGAGAAGGGATAATCGCGTCTCTTCAAGCGCAAAAAGGAGAGATTGCAAATTTAAAGATTCAGCAGGTCGATCCGAAGACTTGCTTTCGACATTTGAAAGGGCTGTCAACACCATCCACTGAGAGCGTTACGCCAATCCGACCGATATTCGTTCTCAATAGAGATGACAAAAGAATTGTCCAAGAGAGGGATGTGGCTCAGGAATTAGAGACTGAAGCGAATATCGCCGCAATGCCTTGGGAAGATTTCGAGCATTTGGTGCGACAACTTTTCGAGTGGGAATTTGGACACAACGGCGTTGAGGTAAAGGTGTTTAGGCTTTCGCGTGATCACGGCGTGGATGCAGTTATGTACGATCCCGATCCGCTTCGCGGCGGAAAATACGTCCTTCAAGCGAAACGATATACCCGTCCCGTCGATGTCGCAGCCGTTAGAGATTTGTACGGCACGGTCGTGAATGAAGGAGCAAATCGAGGAATACTTGTTACTACGAGTAGCTTCGGTCCCGATTCCTATGATTTTGCCAAGGATAAACCGATTTCGCTTGTAGATGGTCCGAACCTCGTTGCAATGCTGCGTAAACACGGACGCCGTTATCGTATCGATTTGGAGGAGGCTCGTCGGCTCGCAAAAATGCAAGATAGTCCACCGTCCAAGTCGGTTTGACCAATTGCGTAATCAACCCATAAAAAAATTCACATATTTTTCGGAACCGGAACCGCAACATTTCGCCAGTCGCTATATCGCTATCCGCTGTTTTGTACTCGCTATTTCGTCGCTCGCTGTTTCGTGACCCGCTATTTCACTATCGGCAGCGCCGCGCTCAGCACTTGGGTTGATTCGGCGGGCACTTTTTGGCCGCAGCCGGCGCGGGTCGCGGCGGCGCGGCGGGCCGTGGTGGCGGCGGAGGGGCAGCGACGCGCTGCGGTGGCGGCGGTGGGGCGGCCACGTGCGGCGGTGGAGGCGGTGGTGCGGCCGCGTGCGGTGGAGGCGGCGGCGGTGATATTGTTGCGTGCGATGGAGGCACAGGCGTCGGCCGCACGACCTGCGGCGTCGGCGTGCGAACCGCATTGTTCGGCAGCGTGCCAGCCCCGGCTCCAGACGGCGCGCCACCAGTGGTGCTACCTGTGTGCTCATTGAGAGCGGGGTTGACGGTTGCGCCAGCGCCAGGCGTCGCTCCGGTGCCGGCACTACCCTTCTTGTGCTCCTTGATTTCGGGAACGGGCTTGCTGCCAGGGCCGATGGCGGCATTGCTCGGGCCTGTTGCCGCATTGCCGGGACCAACCTTACTGCCCGGAGGCGCGGCTGCACCGCTTGGAGGATTACCGCTCGGAGTGGTGGCCGCATTGCCCGGAGCAGTTGTCTTCGCGCCGGGTGTGGTCGCCGCCGGGCCAACTTTACCGCCAGGAGTCGCTGCCGCGTTGCCGGTGCCGGGCGTTGTGGCCGCCTTGATCGTATGGCCTTGCGGCGCGATAGCAGCGACCGGCTTGCCCGGATGGGCCGCAATGACGCCGGCCCCCCCGAACTGCGCCGCATGCGTCGTGGCCGCGACGGTCGGATGACCTTGATTGTGATTGAGCGAAAGCGCCGGGTCCTTCGCCGCTGCTTGCACATTCTGCGTTTGCGCGGCGGTCGCCGCCACGTGATGCTCATTGGCGGCGGCAATTTGCTGCGGCGTCGGCTGCGTGGTCGTGCCGCCGGCACCGCCATTGTAGCTGACAGTGGTCACGTTATTGACGACCACGGTCTTGTTGTAGACGTTGGTGATCGACACGTTCGAAATATTGTTGACCGACCGGTTGTAGAAGAACGCGCCGTCTCGCCAATAGCCGCCCTCGTAACCGACGCCGGTATAGCCGAAACCGTAGGCTACGCCGCCGTAAAAGCCGATTTGCGGGCCCCAATATCCTTCGTGAAACACATAGACGCCGTCGTTCCAGCCCCAATATCCGGGCGTCCACAACAACGCTGGTTCCGGCGGCAAGACCCAGGTGCCGGGCACCCAATAATACCCGGTGTCGTCGTCCCACGCCCAATAGCCGGGCACCCACAAGTAACCCGTCTCCGGAATCGGCGGCTGATCGTAAACCGGCAACGGCGGCGGCTCGACATCGACGCTGATGGCGACATCGATCTGCGCACTAGCCGGCGACAATGCAAACAAACAACAAACAACCAAAGAGAGTGCTAATGCTAGCCTGCCGGTAATGCCCATGCGAACCCCCCCTCCAATTCATCCCAGCCGCACTTGCGGGAAGGTAACTGATGCCGTCCTGAACACGGGCACTGCAACGCACATTGATAGAACTCCGCGACGCACATTCACCAGCAATCCGCCACGATTTGGTCGCAACCGCCTCGGCTCTGTTTGATGGACTGCCGGCTGGGCGAGCTTGCCTGCTTAGCGCGGCGATTTTTAAGGACTGCCGGTCCCCTCTCCCAGCGCGATCAAACATCTTGGCCAACATGATGGCAGCAATTTGGATTCCGAAGATTTTTTATTCCACCAACGGCGCTGCCAGACTGCGATGGCTAAGCCTCGGCGCATATCCGTAACATGCCGGTACTACCCTTCGATTTCTAGGCCCCGTATTCCGTATCGACGTAACGTTAATCCGCGATCACGATAGAGTTGTCGGACAGCACGTGCTTCGGTTAGACGAGGCGGCGCGTCTTCGTTGCGTACCGGACGCCCGTCTTGGGCCCCAGGCGCGCGAAGCCGATTCCCGCGCTTGGGGTTCCCCTTATCCTCAGCGCGACCAGGGCGCGGCGCATCGCCGCCAACATCGCCAAGCTGCCGGAGCTGCTGACGCGGTCGCCGCCTCTTTGAGCACTTCCGCACCGCACGAACCGACGCGAATGGGATGGACCGGCCGCGCTCCCGCCCCCGATGGCTCTGAGAGTACATGGGGGCTTGCCAGGATAAGGAGCACCGCCATGCCTCGTACGTCCGCCGTTCACGCAGTGACCACCATCGGAATAGATATGGGCAAGAACACGCTTCACATGATTGGCCTTGATGCGCGCGGCGGCATCGTGTTGCGGGAGAAGGTCCCACGCGGGCGCATTACAACGAGGCTCGCGAACTTGCCGCCCTGTCTTATCGGTATCGAAGCGGGGATGGCGACGCACTACGTTGCTCGCGAGCTTGCCGCGCTGGGCCACGACGTGAAGCAGGTGCCGCCCACGTACGCAAAGCCCTTTCGGCAGGGGCACAAGAATGATTTCCGAGATGCCCATGCCGTAGCTGAGGCGGTACAGCGGCCGACGACACGCTTTGTTCCGGCCAAAACCAACGAACAACTGGATCTGCAAGCGCTGCACCGGGTCCGGTCTCGCCTGGTCAGCGAGCGGACCGCAGTGATCAATCAAATTCGCGGCTTTCTTCTCGAGCGCAGTATCATCGTCCGACAAGGACTTCGCTTCCTTCGCCAGGCGCTGCCTGACATCCTCGCCAAACGGACGGATGTTCTTTCACCACGCATGGCGCGAATTGTTGCTGATCTTGCCAGTGACTGGCGCCAGCTCGATGAACGAATTGAAGCCGTGACCGATGAGATCAAGACGTTAGCAAAAAGTGATGACAGTTGTCGAAGGGTCATGACCGTGCCGGGCATTGGTCCGATCATCTCGAGTGCGATGGTTGCGGCGATCGGCAGCGGCGCGGCATTCGCCAGAGGGCGCGATTTTTCGGCTTGGATCGGCCTCGTCCCTAAGCAGATGTCGACCGGAGACCGAACCATCCTCGGGCGCATCTCCAAACGGGGCAACGGTTACTTGCGCACACTCTTCATGCAGGCAGCTCGGGTCATTCTGCTGCGGCCGGCGAGCTGGCCGAAGCACGGCTTCGGGATCTGGCTCGCTCACGCCGCTCAGCGCCTGCATCCTAACGTTTTGGCTGCAGCTCTCGCCAACAAGCTGGCACGGATCGCCTGGACTGTGCTGGCACAACAGCGCGGTTATGAAGCGCGCATCACGAAGGCAGCAGCCTGAAGTAAAAACGCTCAAGTTAAACTAAGGGGATCGTTGACGGCTCAAGCTGATCCCGAAAGCAAGAGTTAGCTTTCCCGCCGAGGTCTGCGAGTTAGAAAGAGGAGATGGAGAAAGGTCTCGCCAGCGCGTTCGTGATCAGGTGGCCCATCTGGCCTTCGGGGCCGAGACGCGAATGAGATCGAACGCGCGCGGATATCCATGATGGCCAGGGGCTCAGACGCTCCATCAATGGGCCGGATACAGAAGCGCAAGACCAACCTCTCCAAATCATCACTTTCGGCTTGCAACGCGCGGCCGGTCCATACAAATGGGCCAGTTGCCGACATTTCGTCTTTCACTCGATCACCTCGTGGCGGCGCGGCGGAACAAATCTGGGTAATCTGGTCCGTAAGCCATAAGCGCCCCCGCTCGGGCTGTTTCGCTTATCGAGGACGACGTCGGTAACTTGGTATCGAGCACGAGCGAAACGACGCGGGCGCGATTGCCATCTAATCTTACTGAGTCACAACGTCGCGGCGTTTGCCGATGAAGAATCATGTATTTGGCAAGATTTACTTTTTAGCATGCGAGGGGCTGAGATGGATCTGCCAAAATCAGGTGACGCTACATCGCGGTTTTTGGCGTTTGTCGAGGGTCTAACGAGCGTGATCGGGCACGCGGACCGGGCCAAACCGCTTCGGGACTATTGTATAGGGCTGATGATGCCCGGCGAGCGCAAGAGCGTCGAGCCGATGGCGGCAATTACGGCGCCTGAGCGAACGGCGGCGCAACATCAGTCGCTGTTACATTTTGTTGGTGAAGGCACCTGGTCTGACGAGAAGGTACTGGCCAAGGTCCGCGAAATGGTACTGCCGGAGATAGAGCGCCACGGGCCGATCGAAGCTTGGATCATCGATGACACGGGCTTCCCCAAGAAGGGACGGCATTCGGTCGGGGTCGGTCGTCAATATTGCGGCGAGCTTGGTAAGCAAGACAATTGTCAGATCGCAGTTACACTTTCAATTGCCAATCATCATGCGAGCTTGCCGGCGGCCTATCGCCTCTATCTGCCGAAGGAGTGGGCGACGGACCGTACACGTCGGCGCAAAGCTGGTGTGCCCAAGGAGATCACCTTCAAGACCAAGCCGGCGATCGCGCTTGAGCAATTACGCTGGGCATGTGTGGCCGGCTTACCACGTGGCGTGGTGCTGATGGATGCCGGCTATGGCGCTTACACTGATCTGCGTACGAACATCACGGCGCTCGGATTGAGCTACATAGCCGGCATTATGCCACAAACGTCTGTGTGGGCGCCAGGCACTGGGCCGCAGCCGCCAAAGGCCTGGTCAGGCTGCGGGCGACCTCCAAAGCTGTTGCGGCGTGACGGCAAGCACCAACCGATCTCGGTCAAGAAGCTTGCGTTTGGCCTGCCGTCAAAGGCCTGGTGCAAGATCACGTGGCGGGAAGCCACGGCGGAGCCGTTGTCGTCACGCTTTGCCCGCGTGCGCGTTCGTGCGGCGCATCGAGATTACTGGCTTGCTGAGAACCGACCAGAGGAGTGGTTGCTGATCGAGTGGCCGGAGGGCGAAGAGGCACCGACAAAATATTGGTTCTCAACGCTTCCGGCGAACATCGCGTTCCATAAGCTCGTCGGTACCGCCAAACTGCGCTGGCGCATCGAACGCGATTATCAGGAACTCAAACAGGAGGTTGGGCTCGGCCACTTCGAAGGGCGAGGCTGGCGCGGCTTCCACCATCATGCAACGCTGTGCATCGCGGCCTATGGATTCCTGATCTCCGAGCGGGAGACGATTCCCCCCTCAGGAACGCGTTCCACCGAGTTGTTCAAAGAAATTACAATTCCCGAAGCTTACCGCCCGAGGGGGTCCGCCATTGCGGCCTGAACGGCACATTCCGAATTCGATTGCCACTATTCGACGGAGATTGAGCGCTGCTCTCGTGGCAATGCTGTCGCGCTGCCCTTGCTGCGTCGCGACAATCTCGGCTCAGAGTAGACGTCAAAAATTCTGACACAGTAAGACTAATAGGCCAGCGTCTGCGAGATAAACTGCATCAACCTGACTTTTGAAGGCATCAAAGGCGGGTTCAAGATCGGCAACTACACGCACGCCCGACCGCAGGAGCGTAATTCCAAATTGGCGAACCGACAGTCTCAAGATTATCGGCTTCGCGCACGCTTGCCGGATAGTTCGCATCAAACAGGATCGCCAGCCTGCTGAGACCTGGAACCGTTCCACGGAGAAGTTCAAGCCGCTTGCTTGCAATGTCGGCTTGTTGAACGGACATTCCAGTCACGTTGCCGCCTGGATGCGCGAAGTTAGCAACCAGCCCGGCCGCTACTGGGTCGACCCCTGGTACAAAGACAATAGGAATTGAAGTAGTCGCCTGCTTGCATATGACCGCAGCTCCTCCGTAGGTGACAATCAGATCAACCTTCTTGCTGACTAGCTCTGAGGCGATTTCGGCAACGCGCTCTCGACGTCCCTCGAACCACCGATACTCGATCTGGAGCGTGCGGCCCTCGATCCAGCCAAGTTGGCCCAGCCTTTCAACAAAGGCGGCAGCCCAAGGACCATATGCCTGCGTCGTGTTCCCAATTATCGCTATTGTCCGAAGCTGCTGTAGTTCTTCAGCTTTGAGCGGCCATGCCGCGGCGAAGCTGCCAAGAAGCGCAATAATGTCGCGCCGCCTCATAGCGTTTGCCCCCACGCTGAAATGGTCCTTATCGCCCAGACTATCACACCGGATGGATCAAGTGCGATCACGGTACAGGTTGGCGCGGCCAGCCAATGTCGCAAATTGGTCATTCTCGACCGAGGCAGCCCTGCGGTCCCGCCTACTTCCGCTTTGCGCCGAAAGCTGACATCAGGTCGTAATGTGAAATTGGTCGCAATGGGCCAACAACAGACTCATGCACTGCAACATGTGCAGAGCCGATTGCAATCCGAGACCGACCAACTTCGGAGCTGGGCGGCTGTCCGCCTTTTTGACCTGCATCAATGCGCGGGAGGGTAAGTCATGTTCGCTTTGCCCGGAAATTCCTCGTCCAGAAGCATTAAAATCGAGAGGACCACCTTAAAGGAGAAAGCGATGCGAATGTTGCTTAGAGTATCGATACCCGTGGAGAGCGGAAACGCCGCTGCCAAAGCCGGGACCTTAGGTTCTACCGTCGAAAAAATAGTGGCTGAGCTCAAGCCGGAAGCTGCCTATTTCTTTCCAGATGATAACGGCCAACGGTCCGGCTCCATAGTGTTCGACATGAAGGACTCATCGCAAATCCCGGCCGTTGCTGAGCCTTGGTTTCTCGCATTCAATGCAAAGATTTCTTTGCGGCCTGTCATGAACCCAAAAGACCTCGAGGCGGCCGTGCCCTCAATCAACAAAGCGGGTCAACAATACGGATAGTAGTAAGCATCGACGGCCCTGATATAGATTGTCGGGGCCGTTTTCCGTTCGATGACCAATTGAGAGGCGTTCTTCAGCAACTTCCGCTCTCGCCTCACGAACCGACATATGCTCGCCGCGCCTAGTCTGTCGCGTTGGGCCAGTATGAGACCACCGGCATTGCAGCAAAAAATGACTGCTTCGCGTGCCGGAGGCCGCAGACGCGGGCGTACGGGCTCGAATTTCCGCGAACTCGCGTGTTACCGGATGAGCCAAGAGGTTTGCCCACCAACTTGGCCGATCTGGTGTTGTTGAGAGCCGGGATAATAGGATAGCATTACCGCACGGTGGGCGGATCAGCCGCCTATCGGGGAAAGGTTGGTTCAGAATTGGCAGCCAAATGGCTCGCCTTTAGGAGGAAACAATGGCGCACGTCGATTGGAGTATGCGTGGCTCCCAGATCGCAACATGCAACTGCGCTTGGGGTTGCCCATGCCAGTTCGGTGGCGATGCAGATCGAAAAGGGCCATTTCGGCTCTGTTTCCCTCGATGGCTTGAAGTGGGTCGGACTCTTCGCATGGCCCCGTGCGATCCACGAGGGCAACGGCGAGGCTCTTGCGATCATCGATGAACGTGCAACCGAAGAGCAGCGGAATGCCTTGTTGACGATCTTGAGTGGCAAGGAACAGGAACCGGGTGCGACCTACTTCAATGTCTTCGCCGCCACGATCACCAAGATGAATGAGCCGCTTTTCCGACCGATCAATTTCGAGGCAGATGTGAGTGCGTGTACCGGACGGTTCTCGGTCGATGACATCGTAGACTCCCACGCTGAACCGGTAAGAAATCCGGTCAACAGAGCACCGCATCGGGTTAAGGTGACACTAGCGGAAGGCTTCGAGTTCATTGAGGCTGAATTCGGCAGCAGCACGACGAAGGCAAGTGGTCTTATTCCACACGATTGGGCCGATCGGCACGCCCACTTGGCAATGATCGACATCGGACCCTACGGGCCTCACCGTAAAGCAGCCTGATCCATCGATATGGCAGCGATCTTTCGGGATCGAGCCATTGTCATTACAAGTCTCGTTGCCATCGCGGGGCTTGCATGGGCCTACCTATTTCGTCTGTCCCAAGACATGTCGGGAATGGAGGACATGCCAGGGATGGCCATGTCATCTGGGCCTGCACCTTTCTCGCTCACAGCCACGATGTGGGCCGTGATGATGGTTGGCATGATGCTGCCCAGTGCATTACCAATGATCTTGCTGTTCACAGTGGTGCAGCGGCGGCAAGGCGACAAGCCGGCACTAATGACCGCCACATTTGCTGCGGGGTATCTACTGATCTGGGGCGGCTTCGCCCTGGTGGCTGCGGCGCTCCAAACCGAGCTTGGGAAAGGAGCTTTGCTGTCGCCATCGCTGACTTTCGTAAGTACAAGAGTTGCCGGGATGACGTTCTTACTGGCCGCCGCCTATGAATTCTCGCCGCTGAAGAACCGCTGCCTGACGCAGTGCAGCAGCCCTATTGGATTTATCACTTCCCACTGGCGCTCTGGCGTTGCCGGCGCGTTTCGCATGGGGCTATCGCATGGGACCTTCTGTGTCGGTTGCTGCTGGGCATTGATGCTGTTGCTGTTCACGGCAGGTGTGATGAACCTACTTTGGGTTGCTGCGCTTGCCGTGATCGTTCTCGTACAGAAAGTTCTACCGTATCCACGCATGGCAACGACGATGGCTGGAACCGCGTTGGCGGTAGTGGGTGTTGTTCTGATCGTTCTCTAAAGAACACAGATCGTGTGGAATGCGCGACCGTCATTGAACGTGTGCGTAGGTTTCTCGCGCGAAAGCACAAGGTGCAAGAACGCGGCAATCGCCGATTCACAATCGATGTCATTCATCGGTACTCGGCGTTCTGTGCCTCCAACGCCTGCCCCGAGCGGGCCCCGCGGGGTTTCGTGATTTTGCGCCGCGGCAATTCTCGAAGCCGCATGTCGGAAGAGGGTCAATCGCGACCGGGGCTTCCGGCTTTAGCGCCGCCTGATGTCCGCTTTTCCTCCGAATGTGTTGCAAAACTCTCGTTGAGACTGCGATTGAAGCGTGATTCCGTGGATCAGGACATGATTCGCGGGAGCGGTCGATGATGGGGCGGCGAGAGCGCGGACAAGGTCAATTCTTTTACGCGTTTGATCTCGACAAGGTGGTGCCGGCGGATCATTTGGTCAGGCAGATCGACGGGGTCCTCGATCTCGATTGGGTGCACAAGGAGCTTGGGCCTTACTACTCGCACACAGGTCGGCCTTCGATTGATCCGGTTCTGATGGTCCGGATGCTGCTAGTGGGCTACGTGTTTGCGATCCGCTCGGAGCGACAACTTTGCTCTGAGGTACAGGTCAATCTCGCATACCGATGGTTCTGCAAGCTCAGCATCGAAGATGGGATACCCGATCATTCGGTGTTCAGCCGTGCCCGGCACGAGCGCTTTCGTCAGAGCGAGGCGTTACGGCGGGTATTTGAGAGCGTGGTGGCGAAGTGCATTGCGGCTGGTCTGGTCGGTGGCGAGGGTTTTTCGATCGATGCGAGCCTAATCAAGGCGGACGTGGACAAGAAGAAGCGGACGCCTGGCGACCAGCCAATCAGTTGGCCGAAGGCTGAGGAAGCGTCCCGCGCGGTCCGCGAGTATCTGACGGCTTTAGACACCGCCCAAAACCGTGCGGAGAACAGTGAAGATGACGACAAATTCGATGGGGGCAACAGGCGCAAGCCTCCTAAGGAGGTGTCGCTGACTGACCCGCAGGCGGCATGGGTTGCGAGGAAGAACACTGATCCTTTTTTCGCTTACGACGCCAATTATCTCATCGACAATAAAGCGGGGATCATCGTCGACGCCGAGGGCACACGCGCCAGCAGGATCGCTGAGATCGCCATCACAAGGACCATGCTGGACCGGGTCCGGCAGCGCTTCCACCTTCGGCCACAGCGGCTCGCAGGCGACACTGCTTATGGTGCAGTCAGGCTGCTCAAGTGGTTGGTGGACCGTCAGATCACGCCGCACATCCCGGTCTGGGACAAGTCGGCACGCTCCGATGGCACCCTCAGCCGGGCCGACTTTGTCTTCGATCGGGAGCGGAACGTCTATATCTGTCCGGGTGGAAAGCTGCTGCACACCACCGGAACGGTCATCGACGGCAGTACGCTTCGCTATCGTGCCTCAAAGCGCGATTGCGATGTCTGCGCGTTCAAGATGCGGTGTTGTCCCAGCACACCGATGCGACATGTACCTCGCGATCTGCACGAGGATGCCCGCGATGTCGCCCGCGCACTGGCCAAGACTGAAGCTTACGAACAATCGCGTCGGGAACGCAAAAAGGTCGAGATGCGGTTTGCGCACATGAAGCGCATCTTCAAGCTCGACCGACTGCGGCTGCGAGGTCTGAGCGGAGCTAAAGACGAAGTGCTACTAACCGCAACCGCGCAGAACTTGCGGCGCCTCGTCAAGTTCCTCTGCCGCCCGCCGCCATCGGCGGCAGTCCCCTGTACCGCATAAGCCTGCCGAGCCTATCTGTCGATAACGCCGCCACACGGCACAGTGGAGAATACAAGGCTCAGGAATGCTCAAATCCGGTCGAGCCGCAAAAAGCAGCTGACTTTTGCAACACATTCCCTCCATTAGCGACCAAAGTTTTGCGGCGCCGCGATTGGTCGCAACGGGCCAACCTCAGACATCCCATCGGCCTGTCGGCGGACGCAGATCAAACACCCCCGGCTTGACGCGTGCTACTGTCCACGTGACCCATGGGAGGGTCCGATGGCGATCAACATCGCAAGGCGGAATTTATAGCTGGTATGGCGTTAGCACAAACTATCGCGGCGGGCGATATTTGGGCTTAGCTGATCGCGGTCACCAAGCACTTTTCGTCGAGGCAAGGATCGATGCAGCTTATGGCGCGCCAACGCGAATTTGTCAGGATCGCCGGGTGGGTGCTGCCCGTCAGCATCACGCTCGGCGCCGTTTTCGGTCATTTCCAAGCGCAAAACGGCAGTGTCTGGGGATACGTCCAGGGCGCCGTCACCGCTATTGTGATCTCCTGCACGATCCTTCTGCTCGAGTTCGCCGTCTTTAGCCGAACGCGTAGCGCTCTAGCCCGCCGGATGCCGTTCCTCCTGTATCTCATGTTGCGTTCGTTAGGCTATGTTGCCGTGATCCTCATGGGTCTCACCGTTAGTGCGTGGCTCCTGCGGGAATCCGCCGAGAGGCCCCTGATCGAACGCGGCGGCGTCGTCTTCTCGCTCGTCCTTAGCCTCGGCTTTAACCTGCTCATTGGCGTGAACGATCTGCTCGGCCAAGGCGTACTGTTCAATTTCGTCGCCGGCCGCTATCGGCGGCCCCGCGTCGAGGATCGCGTGCTGCTTTTCATCGACATGAAATCATCGACCGTCATTGCCGAGCGTCTTGGGGAGGCCGGCTTCCTCGATTTTCTCAACCGGTTTGTCGCCGATGTCACGGAATCGATCGTGGCGCAGCGCGGCGCGATTCACAAATATGTCGGCGACGAGATCATCGTCACTTGGCCACTTGCGGCTGGCCTTCGGGACGGGCACTGTGTCCACGCCTGCTTCGACGCCTTGGAGCAGTTAGACGAGCGCGCTAAAGCCTACATTCGCGACTTTGGCGTCCGGGCCAATTTCCGCGCCGCTCTGCATTGCGGACCAGTGGCCATCGGTGAACTCGGCACCATTAAAATGGAGATCGCGTTCCTCGGCGACACCATGAATACAGCGTCACGCCTGCAGCAGGCCTGCCGCGACACTGGCCAGCGCGTGCTTGCCTCGGCGGCGCTGGTAAATCGCTTGGCTGCTTTGCCTCCCGGCATCGCAAAGCGCTCGATCGGCCGGCTACGTTTGCGCGGCAAGGAAAACGACATCGAGCTCTACGCGCTTACCGCCGCTGTATCAGCAACCAGTGCTAGCGGCGAGATCACGGCCCTTTCCTCTCGATTAGGCTGAGGTTACTCACCCTGCGAGGGAGTGACCAGCGCAGGTCTGCTCAGGGTCAAGGCGGAAGTCGGTAATAGCGGACATCGCGTGACGTCAGCGTTGGGCCAACAACGGAAGTCAGCCACGGTGGTGAGGTCCGGTAAATCCGATATGGGTTTTGACATTGGACCGCTGACTGCGGGTGATGTTTGAACCGCCGCCCGACGGAAAAGGCTCGGCGCGAAATCTACCTCGCGGGCGTTCTTAGTTGGCGAAACGGCGTCGGGACGCCGACAGCCGAATTACTAGACCGTCAGAATTCCATTGGTGTGAAAGTTCGCCGCCAAGGCGGCGGACTATCATCGCGCGAGCAAGCTGACTACCAAATCCTTCACTGACGGGCTGGGCGTCAATGCGCGGGCCGCCCCGTTCAGACCAAACTAGTGAGAACACTTCGTTTGCCTCAGAACAGGAAATGTCAACGTGACCTCCAAACTCGATAACGCGCCGTACTTGGCCGAGTTGGTAGCAAATTCATGTAGGACCAATGCGAGGTCGGTTGCCAAAGCCGCCGAAATAGGGACATCGGGTCCAGTTAAGGTGACAGGACTCCCGCCGCCTTTGGCGCCCTCATAGGGCGGCCGTTTCGCAGACATACACATAGCTCCTAGTATGGCTCATTTGACCCGCTGGCACGAGGCAGTGTCAAAGCGTACAAGCGCCAAAGCGTGAGGGCGTGCGCAGGCGGTGGCGCCCGGAACAGGCAAGAGGCTAATACGCGCAGGCTGTAGATTTCTCGCGATGCAGCAGGGCGGCTTACAGCGGCCAGAGGTGCGCACTCAGTCCCACAACCTCCCGTAGACAAGACCCCCGACGCTGGCTGATCATGTGGGAACCTGAGCAAGGGCGGCTGTATCATGGACGTGGCAAGCTGGCTGCGGAGCCTGGGCCTCGAACAATACGAGGCGGTACTTCGCGAGAATGAGGTTGATGAGAGCGTTCTGCCCGACCTTACGGAGGATCATCTCCGCGAGCTGGGCTTTCCGCTTGGTGCTCGCCTCAAGATATTAAAGGCCATCGGCGCTCTGCATTCTAATAAAAATTCCGCGCTGCCCACCGATGCAACTACATCGGCCCCACCGAGCGCGGCCCCCGAAGACCGCGCCGAGCGCCGCCAAGTGACGGTGATGTTCTCCGACTTGGTCGGCTCAACGGCGCTGTCGGCCCGCATGGACCCTGAAGACCTTCGCGAGGTCATTTCGGCCTATCAGAAGTGCGTCGCCGAGACCGTGGGTCGCTTCGGCGGCTTCGTCGCAAAGTTCATGGGCGACGGCGTTCTCATCTACTTCGGCTACCCCCATGCGCACGAGGACGACGCAGAGCGAGCCGTGCGGGCGGGGCTGGAGTTGGTCGCTGGCTATTCCTCCTCCCGCCTACGGTGCCGCAGGAGGTAATCGAAAGGTCTGTCATTCAGAGCAGACCCTGTTGGAAAAAGCTTGGCGCCTTCCTGCCGCATCGGCGTTCGGCCACCACGTGGACTACCAGTCGAACCGGTCTCGACGCGCGTTTCGTTCGATTATCAGTTTATTGCCAATCCCGCCTACAACGCCGATCGCGGGCCGGTGAATGTCTTCTCCGGCCGCTTCCACGCCGCATTCTGAAGAAGGTGCTTTGAATTAAGGGACTGAGGGCCACGGGTTCGGGTCAAAAGCTGAAGTGACGCCCTCTTGCTTTGATGTCTGCTCTTACCCAGCAAGCAGACATTTTCAGGCGCTTGTTGCACGTCGGCTTCGGGCCTTCTTCCAAATTTTTGCGTTTTCACACAAGCTGGGCCAGTTCCGGACATCGTGGGTATTAAACATCCAGGTGTTTTTAGCTGGCTGGAAATGGGTAAGGACTTACCATAGCTTCGGCTAGCAACACGTGAGGAGACGGCGATGGCAACACATAATGGGGAATGCTTTTGCAGTGCCGTTAAGATCGAAGTTTCCGGCGAGCCGGTAGATATGGGCTACTGTCACTGCCGATCATGCCGTTCTTGGTCGGGCGGGCCAGTCAACGCTTTCACGCTTTGGAAACCTGATGCGGTGCGGATTACCGCCGGGGCAGAGCATGTTGGCATGTTTCAAAAGACGCCAGTAAGTCAGCGCCAATTCTGCAAAAAATGCGGAGGCCATCTGATGACCAATCACCCTCCGCTCGGTTTGGTAGACGTGTTTGCGGCCACCCTTCCTACGCTCAAGTTCAGCCCAGGTGTTCACGTCAACTATGCTGAGACCGTCCTGCCGATGCGGGACGGCCTGCCGAAGTTTAAAGATTTTCCGGCGGACTTCGGAGGGTCGGGCGAGCAGATCGCTGAGTAGGCGAAAGGTCTGTTTCGGGCCAAGACCGGAACTGGCGGAAATCTCACTCGATCACCTCGTCGGCGGTGGCGAGCAGGGATGTCGGCACATCCAGGCCGAGCACCTTCGCGGTCTTGAGGTTGATTACCAATTCGAACTTGGTGGGAAATTGCACCGGCAGGTCCGCCGGCTTCTCGCCCCTGATAATGCGATCAGCATAGATCGCCGCCTGGCGAAACAGATCGGGGATGTCGACGCCGTATGACATCAGGCCACCGTCGGCAGCAGCGGCACGCAATGCAAAGATTGCTGGCATTCGATGGCGCTGTGCTAGCTCGACGAAGAACTTGCGCTGGGAGTTGGTCGAAGGATCGGAGGGTACGATCAGCCCGTAGTCCGATTGTCGCTCCCACTGGGTCATCGCCAGTTCGATCTCGTCGAGTTGACGCACCTGTGTCGCAGCAACTTCGACGGCAAACCCCGGAGCCGCAGCGACTAACGACGCGAGAATACGTCGGTGTGAGGCGTTGTCGGGGTTCATTAAGATGGCGACGCGGGTGACGCGCGGCGCGACCTGCTTGAGCAGGCCGAGCAATTTTGCCCCCAGGCTCGGCTCCATGACCGCGAAGCCTGTCAGGTTGCCACCGGGATGAGCAAGACTCTGCACCCAGCCGTCCGCGACCGGATCGCCACCGCCAATGAAATTGAGGGGAACGGTTCGAGTCAATTGCTGCGCCGCTGTTACTGAAGCATCGCCGTTGGCAAGCATCACATCCGGCTTTTCGCTGAGCAGCTGTGCGGCGGCGGATCGCACCCAATCGGCGTCGCCGGTCCCCCAGTGATAATTGATTTGAAGATTCCCACCGACATTCCAGCCGAGCTTCTCGAACTCGCGTTGAAATGCCTTGGCTCGAACCTGTCCCTGCGGATCGTTCTCGGGGTACAGCATGAGCACGCCGATCCGGCAAATCCGCTCAGGCTGCTGCGCGCGTGCGGTAAGAGGCCACACCGTCGCGCCACTCACCAATGTGATGAACTCGCGCCATCTCATTGCCTCCCCCAGGGGCGCCAAGACAGGGTATGAGACTAGCACGCGGACGATCGCCTTAGCACTAGGGTCGATTGGCTGGCCGATGTCTTACTTGGGTCATTCGCGACGGATCCAGCCGGTTTTGGCTGCTGGTCGACTTCCGCTTGGCCCCAAAAGCGGACCTGAGGCAGTGAGAAGCAGAAGGCGCGTTGAGATCAGCCAGAGGGCTGTAATTCAAACTCCCAAACTGGGAGCTTCAAATCATGCGCTATGAATTCACCGACTAACGTCGATCGCGATTTGTGAGTACGCGCCCAGGCGTTTTTAGGTGCGCCCCCGGCCCGGTTGCTCCAGGCGCTGGCGGAATGACCGAGAGAAAATCTAGTACGGCCGGCACCATACGATTTGGCAACCAGTTCCCCCGCCGCGGTGTATGCACCGACGCAGTGAAATTGACTGCGCCCTTTCAAGTATGATGCCGAAGGCGGTGCCCGATGCTCCGTTAGGAGCGCTGGCCAGGCAGTGGTATGCTGACGCGGACGTTGAAACCGCTGTGGCGATTGCCACCCCAACAAATGCCGCCACGAAAAAACAACTCATTGATTGCCTCCCTGAGTTTATGCACGAAATTTTAGATTATATCCAGATGCTGGGTGAAGGTCATTGAACGTATTTATGCGGCAACTTTTCGAATTGCGTTCATCAGATTTTCGTCCTTGCGGCCCCTGCAATACTTTTCAACTTTCTTCTTGTTGCTTGCGAATGTTCCGAAATCAACCACGGGCATGTTTCGCTCAGCATTGTAGTAACCGCTCATCCATGCGGCAAACCATTCCCGTCGATCGACCGGCGCCCCCAGGTAGTCTTTGCACTGGAGTTTCGACATCTCGATCAGTGTTTGAGCATTTATTGGACCCTGTGCGCTCGCGATCAAAGCCGCGGTCGCAATTGAAATGCACGCTAGTACTTTCAGATGTATTGTCACGGGAGCTACCTATTGTCCTGTTGCACGCTGCAGTCCAGTCATTACTAGCTCACCCGGATTGGTGGCACACCATGCTTTAACATTTTCGACATTCCGTGCATACGCTTCAAGATTGACATACGTGTAGCCGGTTTTCTGATTAAACCACCCACTCATCCAAGCAGAAAAAATGCGAGACCGGTCTGGCGGCATTGCAAGATATTGTGTGCACGTCACCAATGACATGTTGACGGCATATTGAGCTTGACTATTTGGTGTTGCGCCGATGCTTACTCTGATTCCGTTGTGCAAGCTCCGCGGCAACCCGACCTTTACTGAAAGCCGTAATCACCATTTTGCCCAAACTACCTTCGAACATAAGATACCGGCTCAAATAAGACACACGGGATATGCTCCAGCGATTGCTAGTTGCTCGTTCGCGGTCGGGGACGCGCGCAGCCAAGCGGCAAGGTCTTTGAGACGGGCTCGCGGTTCTGCACTCTCTTGATGAGGTTCGCCTAGCCTGCAAAAGAGCAGTGTTTATTGTCATGTGTTTTCGACGCCCCAGATCACCTTCGAGTTGCAATAGCACGCCAGGGGTGGAAAGCAAAAGCGCAGTCGGTTTGCGATCGCCGCTACTCAGCGGGTGGGCCTTTCGGGCCTCCGAGAAGGCAGGATAAGACGTAGGCGGACTGTGCTTCCAAACACCGCCCTTTTTTCGTCATGGTACTCTGAATACGCTCCGGTTTGGGGAAAGGTCGGGGGCGATTCCATGTCAGCATTCGCGGCCGATATTGCCGGGTACAGCCGACGGTACACCGACGCTGGTTCGGCACGGCAATGGGCTCGTTCAATCGGGCTGGCCGCCGCAGTCGGCATCGTTTACTTCCTGGCGGCACGGCTAAGCCTTCTACTTATTACCAAGCCCGACGGCGTGGCCGTGTTTTGGCCGGCTTCCGGCGTTGCTGCCGGTGTCCTCATTGCGCTTGGACCGCGTGCGCGCTTGCCGGTCGCCGCTGGCGCGATGGTCGCGACCATTGTTGCCAATTTAATGGGCGACCGGACTCTTTTGAGCGCCGTGGTCTTCGGCCTGTGCAACGCGGGCGAGGCATTGCTGACAGCGTGGCTGATCGAGCGTTACTTCGGACGGGGTTTCAATCTCGACAAGCTAAGCCACGTGCTTGGAATGCTGGTGGCAGCTATCGTCGCGACCGCGGTCTCGGGAATCGGCGGGACTGCAGGGTTCCTGTACTTTCACAGTTCGAATGCGCCGATTCTGACTATTTGGCAGCACTGGTTCGCTTCCGATGCCCTTGGAATCATCACGGTTGCACCGCTAATCATTGAGTTCGCTTCGGCCGCACGGCAGCCGCCATCGCGACGCGGGTATATGGAAGGCGTCGCCGCACTCGCGGCGCTAGTCATCCTGAATGGGTTCGTCATTTTTCTGCCGCAGGGACTTTGGGGGACTGTCGTCCCGGTTGCTCTCCTGTTTCCAATGCTGTTGTGGCTGGCAGCCCGCTGCCATCCGGTCTTTGCAGCGACGGCTGCCTTCATCGGTGCCCTTACAATCGTTTTGACGACAACATTCGGCATCGGCTTTTTCGGCGACGCCAGCTTCCCGATCTCCGAGCGCATTCTGAGCGCTCAGGCAAGCATCTTGGCCTCGTCGCTCTGCATATTCGTACTTGCTGCGTTGTTTGCCGAACGACGTCTGCACGAGACTGAGCTCGCGGCGAGCGGCACGCGGCTGCACGAGGCGCTGACGGAATTGCGGCTGCTGTACGAAAACGCTCCGATCGGGCTTGCGTTTCTCACTCCCGATTGCCGCTACCAGCAAATCAACCGCCGCCTGACGGAAATCTGCGGGCTTTCAATCGCCGATCATATCGGCAAGTCAGTGCGAAATACCGTCCCGCAGGTTGCGGATCAGGTTGAGTTGCTCGTCCAGGCGATTTTGACGACCGGGGAGCCGATCACGGGCGTAGAGGTCAATGGCCAACGACCGGACGGGAGTAACGCAGAGCGCGTTTGGATTACCTACTGGCATCCGCTAAAGGCTGAAGATGGCGCTATTCTCGGCATCAATGTCGCTGCTGAGGAAATTACCGAGCAAAAACGCGCCAAGTCGGCGTTGCAACTTGCGAACGAATCCCTGGAGGCTCGCACACTCGAACTTACCAGTTCTTTGGAAGAATTGCGGGATGCGCAAGATCGTCTCGTTCAGACCAAGAAGCTCGCATCACTTGGCCAACTGACCGCCGGCATCGCACACGAGATCAAAAACCCGCTTAATTTCGTCAATAATTTCTCAAGCCTCTCAATTGAGCTGGCCGTTGAATTGCAGGAAGCCATTAAATTCCAAGAGTTCAACGATGAGAAGCGCACTGAAATTCATGATCTGCTCAACATGTTACAGGGCAACCTTGGCAAAATCGTGCAGCACGGCAAGCGTGCGGACTCGATCGTGAAGAATATGCTTCTGCATTCGCGCCAGATTTCAGGAGAGCACCGGTCTGTCGATCTTAACGCACTCGTGGAGGAAAGCCTCAATCTCGCCTATCACGGGGCACGCGCAGAGAAGGGAGACTTCAATATCGCCCTGGAGCGTTCCTTTGACCCGGCCACTGGCGAGGTCAATCTGCTTCCGCAGGAGTTCACGCGGGTGCTGCTCAACCTGATCTCAAACAGCTTCTACGCCACGACACAGCGCAAGGCGGAAGCGAATGGAGGCAGCTACGAGCCCATTCTAACTGCCTCGACTAAGAATCTCGGCGACAGCGTCGAGATCAGGATCCGCGACAACGGCACCGGCATGCCGCCCGAGGTGAAGGAGAAGATGTTCAATCCGTTCTTTACAACCAAGCCCGCCGGCGAAGGAACCGGACTGGGCCTATCCATCAGTCACGACATCATCGTCAAGCAACATGGCGGGTCCATAGAGGTTGACACTAAGCCAGGCGACTTTGCCGAATTCAGGATTGTTCTGCCGCGCGGGGGAGCGTCCCTCATCAAGTCGGGAGAACGCACCAGCCACTAACCGCCAGCGTCGTGTCGTCCAAGGACAGAATTGCCCCGTTAAGTCTTCCCGATTTTGTTGCAGTGCCTGTGCGACGCAAAATTACAAATCCGTTTCACGCTCCGCTTAAGAGTATCAGCCACCACCTAGTTTGAAGATGACAAGCATCGCGAATGGCCAATAGCGACCTGCGTGGCTGCACAAGCCGCCGATCTGCCAATGCCGCCGCCAGCGTACCAGCCTCCTCCGGTGGTCATCCCCGTCTACAACTGGACGGGATTTTATATTGGCGTGAACGGTGGTTACGGATGGGGCAATCAGGATGCATTCAACCTGTTGACCAACCGGTTTGACCAATTCAGCGTTCCTTTTTCCGGCGGGATGTTTGGCGGTACGTTCGGTGGCCAGATTCAATCGGGCCATGTCGTCATGGGCATTGAAGCCGATATCGACTGGGCCAGTATCACTGGGTCGGCGACTGTCATTCCCACAATCGGTGGGGCGCTTCCCGGCGGCTGTCTCGGCGCTGTTGGCTGTCTAACCTCGCTGAACACCAAAATTAGCGATGTCAGCACGGGCAAACTCCGCCTGGGATACGCCATAGACAATTGGTTGCCTTATGCGACCGTGGGCTTGGCGCTCCTCGGCGCGAATACGAACGTCTCAACGATTGGCGGCGTCGCCTGCACCACCGCGCTCCTGACAGCCATCTGTTCGGGCACCGATCACCGGCTCGGCGCAACTGCTGGTGCCGGTATCGAATACGGGATAACCCCCGCCATCAGCGCGAAATTTGAATACTTGTATATTACCGCCGTTTCTTTGGAGGTCTCACACATCAACGAAGTACGAGCGGGGGTGAATTACCGCTTCGGCGGCAATTGACCCGCAAGTCGGTGCGCACTTGTCGGGTAAATCAAGCACCGTGTAGCACGCCGTCGCAAGGCCGCCGATCGTGGATCTATTGCGTAGCCCCGGAAAGTTGATCAAGGTTTTGCGCGTCAGTCGCCGCTTAAATCATGCGCCCGTCCATGCCGAACGAAATCGCCAAGTGAACCGGCGAGTTATTTCCACCCCACTGTAAAATAGTGCTGCTTCCGATGTTCGATGTACTGCTCGGCGGTCCAAGCTTTGCGACAGCGTCGTCCCGGGTCGATATGCCAGGAACAAGCTCGGTAACCCTATAAAGATTCGGAGAAGTAGCTGTCGTGCAAGCCGTCAACAAAAGTGCTCCTAAGAAAAGGAGGCGGCTTAGATCAACCATTGCGTGGCGATGCCGGCAAAACGATCACCGAACAAAACGCGAGCCCTCTGTTGCAGAGAAATAACGCGAGAGCTCGCCAGAGGAGGAAATACTAAGGAGGTTTTTTGCACGACACCCATTCCCCAACCCAAATAATTGTGATCACCAGAGTGAGGCGCGGGCAGGGCTCGGCTAGGGAAACACTGAGGCGAAAGAACCCCGAGCGCGGTTCTCGCCCGGGGTTCCTGAGCTTTCGCTCATATTAGGCAGCAAGCCGTACAGCGAGGGGTGTCGGGGGATGGGGTGCCGTACAGCCAGCTCACGAACGGCAGCAACATCTCGGTCGGGAAGATTGCGCGACTGGAGACGACGGCACGGGCACGGAGTGTTGCTGGCGTTCACCGGAGAGTGGAACGGCGGGCGGTGCGAGAACGGATAGAAGAGTCCGACAATTCGCGCCCCAATATTACCCTGCAATAAAAATAAGACGCGGCTCTGCCTCAGTTCACCGCGTGTACCTGCGCTTGGTCCACAAGAAAACAAAAAGGCTCTAGCAATGACCTCGACACCACGCAATCGAATGGCTCAATAGGGCGGTTATCTGAGGTGGGACCAGTGCGGGCAAGGAGAGGCGCTGCCCTGCCGAAACGATCCCTGCCCAATCGTTTTAGGCGACAGGGCGGACGTTTTCCAATATCTTCCGGTTGTTGATCAAGGAAATGCAAAGCATGAGGGCCGAACCCGATGGGAGCTCAACGCCATGGCAAAAGACCATACTATCGACGACGGCAACATGAAGCGAAAGCTCTACGAAAAAGAGCTGCGCAAGCTGCAAGTTGAACTTTGCCATGTGCAGGAATGGGCAAAGGCCGAAGGGGCACGGGTAATTGTCCTGTTTGAGGGCCGCGATGCGGCCGGCAAGGGCGGCACGATCAAGGCCATCACCGAACGCGTGAGTCCGCGCGTTTTTCGGGTCGTAGCGCTGCCGGCGCCTTCCGATCGTGAAAAGACCCAGATGTACGTTCAACGCTACATCGAGCGTTTTCCCGCCGCCGGAGAAATCGTCATTTTCGACCGTAGCTGGTACAACCGCGCCGGCGTCGAAAACGTCATGGGATTTATCGGCCCCAAGGACGTCGAGCGCTTTCTCAAAGTCTGTCCGGAAATCGAGAAATACATCACCGACGCTGGCATCATTCTCATCAAATTCTGGCTGGAGGTCGGCAAGCAGGAGCAGGAGAAGCGCTTTCTCACGCGCATCAACGACCCGCCGCGGCAATGGAAGCTCAGCCCGATGGATCTGGAATCGTACCGGCGCTGGTACGATTATTCGCGGGCTCGCGATATGATGCTGAAAGCCACCGACGTCGGCTACGCGCCGTGGCGTATCGTGCGGTCGGACGACAAGAAGCGCGCCCGGCTCAATTGCATCTCGACGCTGCTCGACGTCATTCCCTACAAGAAGATATCGCGGCCGAAGGTCAAGCTGCCGAAACGCTCGAATAGGGGTGCATACGACGATCAAGCGTCATTGCGCGGCCGGAAGTTTGTTGCGGAAAAATTCTGACCAGCAAATAGAAAACCGCCGCAGGCCGTGACAAGAAGCTGGACCTAAAACGCCCGAAGGTTGATCGGATTGTGCGCGGCCAGTCTGATGGATGAGCTCACGTCACTTGAGTACGACATGTAACGTCTGCGACTCGCGCCGCCTGCTGAGGGGAAGGCCGCTTCTCTCGAACACCTTCAACATTGCCGTGTTCTCGGGCAAAACCTCGGCCACGAATTCCTGCAAACTGGCTTCGTAGGCAAGCGACGAGAGATGCCGCATCAGCGCAGTACCGATCCCTTGGCCTTGGTATTTGTCGACAACCGCAAAAGCCACCTCGGCTTGTCCTGACCCAACAACGACATAACGCCCGCCGCCGGCGATGGCCGGCTTGCCGTCTTCTTCGACCACCGCGACCAAGGCCACATAGCTTACAAAATCGACATCAAGAAAGAACGAGGTTTCCGCGTCAGTAAAATGGCGGCGAACAGCGAAGAAGCGTCGATAGAGGGACTGGGTGCTCGTGCGGCCGACGGCGGCCAACATCTTGTCGCGATCTTGCGGCTGAAGCGCGCGGATTTCCATCCGGCGCCCGTCTCGCAAATGCTCGATTGCGGAAAACTCGGCGGCCTTTGGCATGGTCGGCAATTTCCACCTGAGTTTGCACGCGAAGAGGCGGTTGGTTTCGAACTCCGAGTGTCAATCAACGATGGCCGCTTGGCAACTTGAGGTCGACGCCGCGAAGCGCCGCTCCGGAACCGGCTCCTATGGACTTCACGAGTGACATGGCCTCAACCATCGTGATGCCAAGCAGCCGCACCCGGTTGGAAGGAAGATACATTATATTACCCGACATAGGCGTCGGGGCCTGGGGCAAAAACACCGCGATCCAGTCGTTTTCCAGTTTCTCGAGCAGGTATCCGAGCTGCCAGCCATCCTCGATGCTGACGAGGGCTGGCTTTAGACCGCTCGCATTTTCAATATGTGCGAGGCCTTCCGCCATGCTCTTGATCACCTGGTAATGCGGCAGGCGGCCGAGAAAAGAGCTTTCCGACCATCGGGTAATGCGCCTGCCGACGGCGGTGCGCGCGACAATGCCGGCGGCGAAAGCGATGAGGACCAGCACCACGGCCGACAGGACAGTGGCAGCACCAACGCCGGCTGCGGCGCCCAATTGATCGAGGTGAAGGCCGTGTGAAATGGGCTCAGCAATTCGTTTTACTAGTCGCAATGCGTACGACAGAATGAACAAGACAAGGGCCACGGGCAAAAGGAACGACGCTCCGCCAATGACCGTCGTTTTCAAAAACTCTTTCAGAGTCTCGTTCCACCTGAACACGATCATCGAAGCCGACACGGGGATACGCGTGACGAACCCACCTCAGCTAGTAGGGTAGGCGTTTTGCAGGACGGCTGAAAGCTGAAATTTCAAAAAGCGATCTGGCAAACGCTTTGTCCCGATGCAATTGATCGGACATTGGCTTGTCAAGCTTATTCAGGAACTTCATTGCGGGCGAGACACTCCACGGTCTCGCCAAACGCCACGACATCTCGCGCAACCTGATCCGAATTCTGGGTCAAGAAGCTTGAGGCTGGGGCCTTTGATGAGGATGCCCGCGCGGCCGCTCTTCTTCAGGACTACGAAGCAAAGATCGCGGCACTCGAACGCATGGTCGGCAGGCAGGCCCTCGAAATCGAGTTTCTAAAGGGGGCGCTGAAAAGCGTACCGCGGCCGAGAAGCGCGAGTACATCCGTCTTCACCGGCCCTACGGCATCTCCGTCGCCAAAGGATGCCGCCTGATGGGCCTGCCGCGCTCTACCTATTACGACGCACCGCCGGTGAAGACTGACGACGCTGAGATCGTCGCCAATATCACGGCGATCTGCGATGAGTTTGAGGCCTATGGCTATCGCCGGGTTGGCGCCGAGCTCCGTCATCGAAGGATGATCGTCAATTCCAAGAAGATCCGCCGCCTGATGCGCGAGCATAACTTGCAGCCCAAGCGCCGTCGGCGGTTTGTGGCCACGACCGACAGCGACCACGATAATCCGATCTTCCCGGACCTCGCCCGCGACAGGATCGTTGACGGCCCGAACCAGCTCTGGGTGGCAGATATCACCTATATCGCGATCGCAACGGGGTTCGTCTATCTGGCCGCAATTCTTGACGCTTGGTCACGCCGGGTGGTCGGATAAGCGCCCGGCGAACAGCCGATGCACATGGCATGAACGCCGCCGGAACGTGGTGCGCCGGCCGGCTCCGGTCTATATTCTGGGGCACCGACACGTTCTGTAGCTAATGGATTGCCTTATCGGTATTTACTCAGAGGCAAAGTCATGAGAATTCGACGGTGTATAGGTCTGTGCGCGGCTGTGCTCGCTGCATCCATGTCGGCGAGTTACGCAGGGCCATGCTTGGAAGAAATAGGCGCGATGCATGGAGGGACCGAACAGTCCTCAACCGACTCCCCGCTCCATAGCTGGAGTGGAGGAAAGGATGGGTGAAATACGGCCCGAGACCGTTCAGGCGATCCAGCAAGGTATGGCGCGGGCGCGCGCAGCCGACACCAATAATGACAAGGCCGCGTGCGAGCAGGCTCTGGCTGAGGTGCAGCGCACACTTGGTAAATAGAGGCGGAGCAAATCAGTTTCATCGTTCAGCTTGGCCGCCGCTCGACGTCCCCAGCACCACCCCTTGCAGGCTCACCCCGGCCAAAAACTATGTTGTCTGCCCGGAAGGAACGGGCGTAAGTGTCAGAGCAGATCCCGACCATCGATGGACAGCGGACACCGTTCCCCCACCCGGAAGCCTTATCGCCAATGCCGATTATTTCCACTACCTGGGCCATGTCGTTCGTCGCTTGAGGATTGACTTCGACTTGATGCCGTCCGACTAGGCGGGCTCCGCGCAAGTCCAGCCAATGCGCGCAGCTCGCCTTATTTCGACTCGACATCGATCACGTCATCAGCCTTATCTTCGGCCACCTCGCGCAAAAACTTCTCAAACTTCCGACGGCCATCCTTACCCACTTTGCTCTCAAGCTCGGCTAGCGCTTCGTCCACGGTCTTGGGCTTGGCGAGTGAATGCTTAACGTCAGCCTCAACCTTGATAACGCGCGTCAGCATGGCGTAGTTCTCAACATACCGATCCACAAACTTCTCCCGGTACTCATCGAGCGCCGCTTGGCCGTGCATCTCCCAGTGCTCTTGCAAGTCGGCTAATGTCAGTTAGCCGTCTTTTTTTTTGCCAGCATTGCTCAGGCGGTCGGCCATAGCCAGTACCAGCATTACGATCGCGAACGCAATCAGGATACCGACGACCCAGGCAAGCTTGAGGTTATCAGTGCTCCGGTCGATATCCATGAACCAATCGAGCACGCTGACCGCCGCGATTGCCACGATCGAGCCGAGCAGCCTTTGCTTAAGGCCGGAAAAATCGATTCCGATCAATCCTCTCGGCCAGTTGGGATGCTCCCTGGGGTCTATCGGTGCCACAAAATTTTCGTAGCTCGAACAAATTACGATCACGACTAGATTAGCTATGAGCGACATATCCACAAGTTTAAGGACGGCGACGATCGCTTCGTCCAATGTCGCGGTAGGCAACTGAAACAGGAGCGCAGCGAGCTTAATGACGAACGTGTAAAGCAGCGCAGCCAAGCCAACGATTATTCCCAGCAGGAACGGCACCAGCAGCCATCGGCTGTTGAACACAATCAGCTCGATGGCGCGCAGAATCCAATTCATGCCGGTTCTCCGATGCTTTTGGTTCCGTGGGAGCGCCCTCGAGTTTGAAATCCGTTGGCTTACTTCAAGTTCGTTGTATTTGCGGGTTCACATGGCCATCGATTAGGGAGACTGAATTTGACGCCAGCCGATCACAACAAAAATAGACCCGACAAGAGCGGCAACTGGCTCAAGGATCCCAAAACGTGAAATCTCCAATATTTCGGCAACCCGAGCCCCTACCAAGGCGCCGGTAATTCCGAGAAGCAAGTTCAGGGAGAGGCCGGGCTTTAAAGGACTGATCTTATCCCCTATCCAGCCGACGGTCACCCCGATCCCTAATTTTACCAAAAAGTCGAACATCGCATCGCCGGACAATTTCTGCATGACTCCCGCCAATGGCCATGATCTAAGTTTGCCATTAGCATGGAACGCCCAATTTCACTACGATAAGTCAATGCAAAATACGACGGCATTTGTCATCGACGGTGATCTTTCAGTCCTGGCGCGCAGATTGCGCCGCGCATCCGCCGGCCAATCAGGTGTGTGACCGCAGAATGTGGCCTCTTGGCCTTTCGCGTCACTTCGGACTCTGACCTTGGAATGTCCGCTCGGCTCCTCGCTTCACCGCTGGGAAAAATTAATTAGCTTCGCTTTGCAGTGAAAGCCGAATATCGTCTGCGCGGAAAGACACTCGTGCTTCAATCGTGGAGATCAATTCATGAAGCGTTTTTTCGTAGCCACCTTTGCTGGGTTGACGATCGTTGTGACAGTCTCAACGTAACGGAATTCCGGTGTTGATGACCCTTAAGGTTAGCCAGCGGCACGGTTACCAAAGGGACCCTCGGACTAGATGCCGAGCAAATTGGCGCGAGGATCAGATCTTTGATCCAAACCCGAGTTGGAGAAAACCGGGCCGCCGATGTGCTCGCCGGAAACGGCGAGCTTACCGCGCTGGCTAAGTGATGGATGACCGCGTCTGGGAAAACGCGCAGCAATTTTGACGGACGCCAGTCGTCCGGATTCGGACCTTTTTGGGGAGTATGAAAACATGAATTCATACTCGTCCGTGCTTAATATCTTGCTTATTACGGTGGTCATCGTCGCGTGCTTGTTCTTCGCCCGCGAGGTGTTCATCCCGATTACGCTTGCCGGCATCCTCAGCTTCATGCTCGCGCCAGTCGTCCGAATGCTGCAAAAGCTGCGTTTACCGCGCGGGGTTGCCGTCGTTATTGTTGCTCTGTTGGCCTTCGCCGCGATCTTTGCGCTTGGCACTCTTATGGCTCGCGAAGTAACGCAACTTGCCGGAGATCTGCCACGCTACCAAGCGACCATCAGTGCGAAAATTCAACGTTTTAGCGGAAGTGGAGAAGGCGGAGCTGCTGGGACACTAAAGCGAGCGGAAGAAGTTATCGAGGATCTAAACAAGGAAATCTCAAAAGCACAGCCGACGCAAACGTTGATTCCGGTCGAAGTGCATGAGCCGAGCGGTGGCCCCCTACAGACGTTGAGCCGCCTCATCACGCCGTTGCTCAGTCCCTTAGCAATGACTGGCTTAATCGTCATATTTGTTATTTTTATTCTGATCCAACGCGAGGACCTTCGCAACCGATTGATCCGTCTGGCTGGCTCGACCGATATTCCTCACACCACCCGGCGATCGACGATGCGGCTCACCGATTGAGCCGCATGCCGCGAACAGCGGCTACTTCGCGGTGCGGGGCCTGCTAGCAAAATCCGTTGCGGAAGCGGCGCGCTTCATTGTTGATCGCGGCGTGTTGGCCGAAGGCGCATCAAGCTCGCCTTTCGACCCGCCCAAGGCAAACACCTGCTAGCAACTGAGCGCTGTCTCTGGGTCATGCAAATCCTCGCCCTCAGCGCGCGCGATGTCTCCGATTGAGCGCAGCATGATGACGGTGGAGATCGGAAGTTCGAGCGGGAGGGCCGCCAGCCCGAAGCTGCCGCCGACGGCACCTGATGTTGCTGCCAGCACCTTGTGCAGGTAGGTTGAGGCAGTCTTGGGCTGGTTTTCCATCGTGCGAAGAGCCGCTGCGGGCGAAACCACCGACGGATATGTGAAAGACATACCGCTTGCGAAGGCGATGGACGAAGAGGTCATCGTCGCGCACGAGATGAACGGTGCGCCGCTCACGCCCGAACACGGTTTTCCTTGCGTTTGATCGTGCCGGGCTACTACGGCACGAACTCGGTGAAGTGGCTCTCGGCAATCTCGCTGCACGACGAGCGCCCGCAATCGCTTTTCACAACCCGGCTCTACAACGATTGGCGATCCGGCGAAGCGGTGCCCGTTTGGCAGACTGCCGTCAATTCACGCTTGCTGGCGCCGGCCGCCGGGGCAAGCCAACCGCTGGGCGCGGTCGAGATACTCGGGCGCGCCTGGGGTCACGCGGCGGTGCAGGCCGTCGAACTTTCCGTCGATGGCGGCTCCAGCTGGTTTGCGGCTGAGCGGGAACCGCGCACTGGAGGTTATTCCTGGCAAACGTTTCGCGCCCGCTGGAGCCCGCCTGCCTCCGGCCAGTATGAGATCGCGGTCCGCGCCCGCGACGTACTGGGCTGCGTCCAGCCGGAAAGCCTGCACATCAACCAGATCCAGCGCGTGGCGTTCTTCGTCGGCTAAGTCGGGGATCTCGGGCGACTTCCTTTCGGTCCATGTCGCATCCTCCAAGTGGTTAGCGGGGCTCCCGATGGCCTTCATATTGAAAAGCCTTGTGGCTACCGAGCCGCAGCGCTGTGTTTAGCGTTGATTGTTTGCTTTCCACGCGACCGATCGCGTCAAACGGCGCAAAACATATCCCGCCGGCCAACTCATTCTGTCATGAAAGATTTCAAGGCGATTCAATCGCGGTTAGCCATGGCTGGACATATCCAGAGCGCGCTTCCAGCACGTACCAGCAACTTTGTTAAAATGACTTCGCTTTCGACGTTTTGGATCGCATGGTCAGGCAGCGTTGTATGTCTGGGCGCTGGCGCTCGCCAGCACTCAGGCGAATGCACAGGCGGGCGCTACGCCGCCGCCTACGAGCCCGCCGGAGGCCGCTTTGCAGCCCGCATTGGGCGACGAACAGCCGGCACCTGCACCAAGCTTCGGTGCCGACGTTTGCCGTGCGTTGGAGCAAGCGGCGGAAGAGAATGGGCTGCCCGTCGATTTTTTTGTCCGGGTCATTTGGCAAGAGAGCCGTTTCCATGCGCACGCGGTCAGCCCTAAGGGCGCTCAGGGTATTGCACAATTCATGCCGCGCACCGCCGATTGGCGCGGGCTCAGCAATCCATTCGATGTGATCGCGGCCCTGAAGGCATCGGCAAGCTATTTACACTGCAGCAAAACGGGTAATGATCGCAACATAGTCGGTCATACCTTCTGCGCGCCACTCTGGTAATACCGAGAACTCGTCTTCGGCCGAGCCGTTCAAGCGGCGCCGCCAAAAAGTCTCGCCAGTCTGGAGCATCCTGTAGAGGGGACTGCGTCGCCAGCGCTCAGCAAGCTCCACATCACGGGGATTGAAGCCGGACGCAGCGAGCGCGTCCGGGCTGGTGCGGCCATATTCGAGCAAAGGAGTTTCGGTTGGATCATACCCCCAGCGAAACAAGCGACCTTCGTGGACTGGATGAAGCGTGTCGATAAACATCAGACTCCGAGCCAGTGGAAGTCCAGCCGCGACACATCGGTCACAGAATTCAGACACAACGACCGTTTCGGGAGTGCCTGCCAGGCCAGCTTCCGTCAGCCACGCTGACAATTCTCTGAAAAATTCTTCATTCATGACGACTAAACAAACTTATATGCGGTCTTCGAACTTCGCACAATTTCTAGGGCCGATGTCGCCGATTGGCCCTTAGCGTCGATTTCGGAATGTCCGCTTTAGCGCCGCTCTTGGAGTATTAGCGGACATTCGACCGGCGAGTTCGGCCGGCGTCCTTGCCGTGCGGCCGTGGCCGCGGTGGTCGTCGCCATAAACCGCGTAGCCCGCGCTGCACAGCGCCTCCGCCATGCGGGCGTACCTCGCCGCATGCTCAGCAAGCCCATGAACGATTTGGACAACCGCTTTCGGTGGCGCGTTTGGTAGCCAGCGGTAGACGAGCGACACGCCGTCCGGCGTCGCCAGCGTGAATGTGGATGCCTGCATTCGCCTCCTCCTGAACACTGGCCTCCCTTGGCGCCTAGGAGTGTGCGGCCGCCGGCTGACCGGCTACGCAAAAATCATCGGCCGGTGAATATCGGAGGAAGAGTATCATTTTCCGCCGCGTTGAAATTTTGCTTCATCAAAGCGAGCGCGACGCGCGGGCCCCGCGCCAACTTCCGTGCGAGTAGCATCGTGGCGTTGACGAGATCGCCGTCCGGTACGACGCGATTGATTACTCCCAGTGCGAGGGCCTGCGCAGCATCAAGTGGGTCGGCCGTGTAGTAGAGCTCACGCGCCTTGCCAGTGCCGACAAGTTTGGAGAGAAAATAGCTGCCGCCAAAGTCACCGGAAAATCCGATATTCGCGAAAGCGGAGACGAAGCGCGCTGATTGTGCGGCGATGCGCAAATCGCAGGCAAGCGCTAACGACATGCCGGCACCCGCTGCCGGCCCATTGACCATCGCGATGGTGGGCTTCGGAATTTCGTGCAACAGCCGCGACACTTCCATTCTACCACGTAGATGGGTCACGGCGTCTTCCATGCTGCGTTCGACCGACCCCTCAGCCATGCTCTTGACGTCGCCGCCCGCGCAGAACGCGCGACCGGCGCCCGTTAGCACGACAACCCCAACGGCCGTATCCCGCGCCAGTCGAGGCAGGGCTTCGAGCAGGCCCTCCATGATCGGCGTTGAAAGGGCGTTGAGCCGTTCGGGCCGGTTGAGGGTGAGCGTCGCGACGCCCTCTGAAATTGCCTCGATAAGATGCTTTTCCATCAGAATCCCTTCGCATAGGCCACTGCGCCGAGCCTCAAAATCTAATTTCTCAATGTCAGCTTGCCCTGGGCCCGGAAATACTCGCTCGCACACTTCGCCGTTCGAGCAATCGACGTCAAGGGCGACCATATGCGCCGTGCGCCTCCTTCCTCACCAGCGCCTGTACCGGCGGCCGAACCTCGGCTTGCTGGATGTTGACGGCATCGTCGCTTTGCATTCCCGGCAAAGGCGCCCAAATCCAGACTTGGTGCCGCTATCTCGAAAGAACTCTACGGGCAGATCGCGGTCGCACTTTTTGCAGCGCTTGTAGTCGCCAGTTTTCAGCCCCTCTTCTATCTCGGTAGCCTTCGCCGCGTCCCTTTTTACGAGATCGTGCGGTTCGTTGCCGTTGAGGATACTTTCCAACCGCTCGCGAAGCATGCTGTCGATGATGGCGACCGGATTATTGCCGAGATTAAACCTGTTAAGGCGGATCATCGGATAGCCGAAGCTTTCCAGCACCTTCTCTCGTTCAAGATCGTCTTCGGTGAGATAGTCCCGCCAAGTTGCGGAATTGATCATCCCGCTCGGGATGCCCTTTGCAAAATGATATTCGAAGCCATCGTACTCAAGGACCAGTTGATGCTCCCTTTCCCCGACAGACATCCGGATAAGAAAATCGACACGATATTCGGGATGCTGATACGACGGATCTAACTGCTTCAGGTAGCGCCCCAACTCGAAGTTCGCTAGGATTTCGCAATCGCCTTCGAGGTCGCGGATCAGCGGCACCTGTCCCAACCAATGCAGCACTTTTCGTTCCATGGGCGAGGTTGCGTCGACATCCTGCTCCGTCGGCATGCTCTTCGCGCGCTCAAGTTCGTTGTGGCGACGAGCGAATAGAAGATGATTTCGCGTTCCTCGCCCTGGCACGTATCGAACGTCATGATCTTCAGGCGCAGCTTGTCGTAAAACTCCTCCGACTGCGGATGCTCGCCCACCAGCTTGGCGATGTACGCCTGTTGCTCGGTGTGGGGCGTAATCACTCCAACAGTGGGCGGCGGATCCCGATCGAGACATTCGGCGATCTTCTCAATGATCCTTTTGGCTTCGAGAGCGTTCACATTACGTTGGTCGATGAGACCGTCATGGTCGATCGTATCGAATTCGATGACCTCCTCTATGGGTTTGCCACGTATCTTCATCACCTGCAGGCTATCCCCGTAGAAGTATTTCGAGGAAAAGCTGATCATTTCCGGATAGGACCGAAAGTGCTTCTTCAATTGAATGGCAAAATTGGAGATCGGCTCGACGAAATCGAGCACGCTGCTTATAATGTTGAAGAGATCTATCTTCGTCCGAACCACATCGCTGACATCCGCATAATCCTCGGTGAAGGATTTGATGAGATCCTGCATGAAGGCAACATTGACCTCCTGCGAGGCATTCGAGGTCTTCACGTTCCCGAACTGGTTCCGATCACCTAGGACAAGCACCTTCTTGGCCCCGATGATTGCCGGCAGCGCTTGTGCGATGGACACCTGCGAGGCTTCGTCAATGATTACGAGATCAAATATCTCCCGCTCCAGCGGGATGAATTCGGCATAGTCACGCAGGCCGGCAATGATGCAGGGGAATGCACGCTGGATGTCGGCGAACTTATCGATCGGGAAACGTTTCTTTTCCCGGATTATCTTTCCCAGTGCGAGAGCGTCGTTCTTTTTGGTGTCGTAGAATTCGATGAATCTCTCGTCGATGTGCTCGGCGAGCGCCTGCGTATTGAGGCTTTCGATCTTGCCCTTCGTTCCGACGTAGTCGACCTTTGGTACCGCTATGAAACGGGCTTTGATAAGCTGTTCCCTTAATTTCAGTGCGCCCATTTCGCTGACCGGCGACAAAGGCCCCCCTATTCCGCTGAGCATTGCGGCATAGAACTGGTCCTTCGCGGGCGCCAGAAGCGGTGTTCCCAGCCACATCGCCTCTTCCAATCGCTGCGCGGCACCCGCGACGTTCGGTGGTACCAGCACTGGCCGACCGGTACCTGCCAATTCAGCCGCGATCAGAAAGACAGCGGTGCCGAATTCGCCCTCTAAGTTTATCGCGGCAAGACGTTCGAGGATTTTGTGGAGGTTGTTTCTGAGTTCCTTGAGTTCGGAAAGCTCCCTATGCGGCTTTTCACATTCGATCTTGCATTTATCGTGCAATAACCGGGAAACGTTCAGAAGCTTCTTGCCGGCGAAGAGGTAGCCGAAAACGGCGACCTTCATGTCCTCGATTTCCCTGATCACAGCGTCGAGAGCATGCAGCCGATCGCGGGAGAAGGACGTCACCGGTCCGAGTTCCGCGGCACCGACAGCGCAGGAATCGAGCGCTGTCGCTACGCGGGCAATCTCGTTCAGTCGCGCCGGCTGGCGTCCCTGGTGTTTCAGTATCAGGGCAAGCGTGTTACGCGCACGGAGATATTCGGCGATCATCGCAAAGTCGCGCACCAAGTCGGCCGACCATTGGTCCGCAAGAATTGCGGCGGCGTCCGGCTTTCGCGCGATCAGCCCCGCAATGTCGGCCTCAAGTTTGGCGATCTCGGAAACGTCGACCGCCGCGTAGGCGTTGGCGGTCTCCTGGAGGCCGACCATCAGCGTCTCGCGCTCGTTCTTGAGCGCATCCTCCCGCGCTTGCCTGCCTTTCCGGACCACGCGCTGGTTCACCTCCAGCCGCTCGATCGCGCTCTTCTTCAAGAGTTGCGCGTAGTTCGACGCATCCTTGCCGAGCCTCAATATCGGATTGGGGAAATCCTCCGTCGGGCGGACCTTGGCCAGTGCCTGATTGAGTTTGTCCTCGACGACGTCGAGCGCCTCCTTCTTGTCGGACAGAACCAGAAGGCTTTTTCCTGAAAGAATGAGGTCGAATGCGGCAGCGGTGATCGTGTGTGATTTGCCCGTTCCCGGCGGACCTTCGACGGCGATGAAGCGGGCGTCGGGATGCTTGATCGCCGAAAGTATCTTTCTCTGCTCCTCGACGAGCGGCAGCGGCGAGTCGAAGACCAGCCGCTGGGGCATGGGCTTCTCGTCCCATTCCTTATTGACATCGGCCCGAACCGAAATCGGGTTCCTCAGGAGAAACTGATCTATCAGATCCGAGAAGAACCCAATCACATCGGTTCCGGCGTCTATGCCGGTGAGGAGCGCCTCGTAGTCGTTGACCATCGACTTGTCGGAACGGTCGAAAAGTGAGAACGAAACATTGTTCGTGGCCGTGACGAGCAGGCTGCTTACCTTCTGGTCCCGCGGTTCGCTGAAATCGATGTCTGCCCGCAAATTAAACCCACCCGCTATCTCATCGAAAATCTTTTGAGCGATTCCCAGCGGTGCCTGCTCCGGCAGGAGATAGAAAACGCGTTCCCTTAGAACGGATGCGATCGTCGAACGTCCTTCCGCTCTTGCGGTCTCCTGAGCGACGTAGTCCATCGCCCGCTTATTGACGTAAATGCGCGGTTCGGCGTGGATGTTGAATCCCTGCTCGATCCTGTTGGCGGTGAAGGGAACGTAAAAGATCGGGAACACATGACCGGCATGCTTGACTTCGCCGATATGCACATAGAAGTCGACGTTGTCGATCAGCCGGGACGAGCGAATGAGATCGGACAGTTCCACGTAAAGATCGCCAGCGCTGAAGCTTGCAAAGAACGCTTCGAGTTCCCCGCGTACGACCGCTTCATCCAGTTGGTCGTGCAGAACGGTTTCGAGCGGCCCCGCCTCATGCTCGACAAGCAACCTTGAAAAAGCGGCTCCGGACGAACTCTCGATACCGTTGATGAGCCGCGCCGAAAGCTGGTCCTCAAGTTCTCTCAAGGATTCGATCGGTTTGTGCTCGGTGCGTTCGAAAAACCCTTCCATTCGGTCGAGCAGAGGACCGATGACGCTCTTCGCAAGAGTGGAGCGAACGCCTTCGATGAACTGCTCAAAGGCTATGTCAGGATCGCTGCTTTTGCGCTCCGCCGTCTTCGCAACGTTTCCCAACACGGTCGTTACGACGGCGTCCAAATCCTCTCGCCTGACCATCGCTATGTGGGTCGCGATCGCCTCAACGACCGCCTTAGGGAGCGTCGCTCGCCAACTCCCCCGCGCGACGGTCAGCGAAAGTCCGGCGCCGACCGGTTTCGCCAAATCGGCCCACAGCTTCTGCTGAAACCGGGATATTTGCGCAGAGGAATGCCGACCAAGCGCCCTTGCGCGTCGGTATTCTGAAGCCGTCGCCGCGGAAGACGCTGCTTCTTGAAGTCGGTGGAGAGAAATTCGGCGTAGTACTGCGCCAGCCTCTTGAAGAATCCGGTAAGGCCCCTTGCCAGTGCAGGGGTTGTCTGCGGCTTAGGCGTGCTCGCCGCCGAAGTGGTCGTATTCGCGTTCTCGCCTCCCTGAGCCTTTCGGATCATGTCCCGATAGGCGTCGGCATTCGCCGGGTCGAGCCGCATCGCCGCTTCGTAATCGCCGATCGCCTTCTGTCTCTGCCCGGCCGCGTTCCGGACATGTCCGCGTCGGGTGTAAGCACGGGCATCATCCGGCTTGAGCCGCAGAGCCATGTCGAGGTCCACCAAAGCGCGATCGAATTCGTGCTTGTGCGCGTATATCCACCCACGATCCCGATATGCCTTCCAGTCTTGCGGATTGCCAGCAATCGCCCGATTGACATCGAGCATCTGCCTATCAAGGTCGACTTGTGAGGGCGGGTTACCGGTTTGCGAAGACACGTTGCTGGCTCGGATATTTTTTCACTTGGGCGCGGCGCTGCTCTTCCTTCTTCTGGCGAGCCATTCTTTGACGGCCTCTTTGATCACATGAGACATCGAGCAGCCCACATTAAGTGGTCCGGTTGGAATGTTAGTTTAGGTCTGGCGATTTCGCCAGCGTGGCCGACGCAGCCACATTTAGCGTGGCCGGCCCATCCACGCTTCGGCTTGGTCGAGAACCGGCGGGCGCAGCAACAATCCGCCCGCGCGCTCACTTTCGATCCAACGCCGCGCCGCTTCGCCGAACTCGGTGTGTCGTCTGATCCAACCGATATCAGTCTGGAGCGTTCTGGGTATTCGAACATGCCACTGGGACGCCTGGCGTCCTGAGCACCCTGCGGGCTTCCGGTCTATTTTGCCTTGCTTTCCGGCTCTTGGGTTGTTAATATTTCTTCGGATATAATGACGACGCCGGGGATAACTATTGGCACGGCAAAGGAAACTGGCCGCGGCGATAGCGTATTTGCGGACCTCATCGGCAGCCAATGTCGGGGCAGACAAGGACTCCGACAAAAGACAGCGCGAGGCCATTGCGGCTTTTGCCAAGCGCGCGGGCTTCGTTCTTGTCGGCGAGTATTTCGATGCCGCCGTCAGCGGAGCCGATCCCATCGAGGTGCGTCCCGGCTTCGGTGAGCTACTCAACCGCATCGAGGACAATGGCGTTCGCACCGTCATCGTCGAGGACGCTTCCCGCTTCGCCCGCGAGCTGGTCACACAGGAGCTTGGCATCCTGGCGCTCATCAAGCGCGGCATGCGCGTGCTGACCGCTAACGGCGACGACCTGACAGACAGCAGCGATCCGTCGCGGAAGATGATGCGGCAGATCGCGGGCTCGTTTCACGAATACGAGAAGGCGCGGCTTGTTGCCAAGCTCAAGGCAGCGCGGGACCGCAAGCGTGTCATCGGCGCGAAGGTAGAAGGCCGCAAGAGCCATGCGGAGCTTAATCCGGAGATGGTTGCGCTGGCCCGGCAGTTGCGACGCAAGCGGCCCAAGGGCGGCCAGCGATCATTGCGTGAGATATCCCGCGAGCTGGCCGCTGCCGGATATCTCAATGAGCGGGGTCGGCCCTTCGCGGCCAACAGCATCCGCAACATGCTGGCAGAGCCGAGGCCCGCGCGGATCAGCGACGATGGAGAGGAGGAAGCGACGTGATAGTCGCCAAGGCCCTCAACGCCCGCGGGCATTGCGACGGCGGCGGCGTCTGGACGCCAGTGCAAGTCACCGCTGTGCTGCGGCGTGCCGCATAGCCTTCTCAGAAGGGCGAAGCACTTTAATCCGAGTTTAACTGGCCAGCGCTTACCGTTGAGCTCGTACATCGGGGATATGTCCGGAGTCCGCTGCTGTGCTGGCCCCGGTCGCAAAGTTGCGTGGTACCCGCCGCGACGGGGCCACACTAGCGGCCACGGAAGTCGGCCCAGTCGCTTTAATCGCCCGACGATTGGGTAGAAACCGCAACGAACCGGTGAATGACCCGTGGCAGGTGCGTCGGAAGCTGATCGCGCCAACGTGACATGGGGCTGATCGCGATGGACAATCAGGTGGTGACCACTCCGTCGGGCTTGGCTGTCGTAAGGGCGGGACAAGCATTTGCGGCCGATATGCCGGCCCCGCCGCCCCCGCCTGTCGCCGCGCCAGTTGGCAAGGGAAAAGCACCCATTGGCAAAGGCAAAGGCAAGGCACCGCCAGCGCCGGTTATTACCAAAGGCTAGGCACCAGTGAACTGGGGAGCTGGCCATGCCAACAAAAGAGATTGGGCCTCCGCGCGTCATCGCGCGGCGTGTATTCGATGCGTTGTGTGAGCGATTTCCCGATAAGTACATTGCGCTGGTTCAACCGCGCTCCGTGGCAGACGACCGACCGCTGTCTGACCGAAATCGCGTTATCGCCCGCAGCGATCAACCTCAAACAGTGCCGCGATCTAAATAAGCGCTCCCGCTGGAACTGCCGGACGTAATTTCGGGAAGGTCTCGCAAAGATAATGACTTTAGCGGTTTTTTTTGACAGCCAAGAAACGTAAGCTTCGGCGTCATCCCACGAAACGTTGATCACCGGTCTGCGGCCACGGCCCCAACCGACATCGTCGGGTCTGTAGTCGTTGCAACCGCCATCGCCGACGCAGGCGTCCCATTCGTTGAACGTCGCCGTAAACTGCCCAACCACGAACTGCTGCGCAATCGTAACTCTGTGCTAAACAGTGCCACCCGGGCTAACCGGTCTTATCGGCAAGCGACCACGGTGAGGCATCCGATGGCACTATTTGCCTCGGGTTGATGGCACTATTTTCGGCTTGCGGGACGATCGACACGCTCCGGACTTTTGTGTCGCTCACTGCTCGTCAACCCTGCACATCCGGCTTTTTCACGTTGCCGATTACGGCCTGCCCACCATCGTTTACGTGGACGTGCTCGACGCGGACAAATTGCTGGCCGCCAGTACGCAGGCGGCGGAGAACCTCAACTTGCATTGCATAAGCCCTCATTAAACGAGCCGCCGCCGATCCGAACGCTGCAATTCGCCGCTCCGTTCCAAACCCGCTGTCCAGCTTAGCGAGAATTGCCATGGCGGCGGTGTGCGTGCAGGCCATCTGGACAGCGAGCGCTCCCTCAATTTCGTCCTTCGGGCGCTGCGGCTTCGATCATCGCGAGGGCGGCATTCATGGCGATTTCGGAAATTCCGCCCCAAGGCGAACGACATGCAGATTGTATTTGGAGCAACGAAGCATTCACGAAGTCGCTCGACGCGGTGCCTAGGGCTTTGTTTAGCCGTCGCCACCAGTTTTCGGCCTCGCCGTCAGCTTGGGAATGACCTCAGACATAAAAAGTGATGTTTTTAATCCGGCATTCCTCGGATGAACGCCATGGAGATTACCGAAATGCTATCGTAGTGACTGCCCGTCACTAATTGATGTCTTGTGGACTCTCGTGGCAAAAGCATGAGCAGTGGCTTAGCTTCAATTGTTTTGTTGCACGCGCTTCTAGCTTCGTCCAGCACGCTTGCACAGGCTTGTCCGGCATTGATGCAGACTGCCCACCGTCTGATCGTCGTTACAGTCCCAACGCTGACGTCTACGGTCGGAGGACTGCGCTTATTCAAGCGAGGGCGATCAGGCGCAAGTTGGAGTCTCGTCGGAGCGCCCGAACCAGTGATGTTGGGCAGCGGGGGCGTTGCATGGGGCCGAGCGTTTCGCTCCTTTGCTGCCGACGACGAACCCATCAAGATCGAGGGCGACAAGCGCAGCCCGGCGGGCTTTTATGCAATCGGCCGGCCCTTCGGTTTTGCCCCATCGCCGCTCGCGGGCTATCTGCAGCTCCAATCCGATAGCATCTGTGTCGAGAATCCGTCGTCTCCGGCTTACAACACGATTACGTCGGGAAATGCTATTGGCCTGCCGGTTGGCACGCAAAACATGGGAGCGGTAACACTCTATCGCCGTGGGCTTATGGTTGATTATCCCACCGATGCGGCACACAGAGCGGGCTCATGCATTCTCATTCACGTCCAAAGCAAGGATCCAATCAGCGGTACGGCTGGATGCCTTGCTCTGCCGGAGAATAAGGTCGCCGCCTTGCAGCAATTCGCGAATAAGCGTCCGACTGTACTTGTTCTCATACCGGAATCAGCGCTCGGCAGACTAGGTGACTGCCTTCCGCCTATAACTCTAAAATCTTACTGACCCGTAAGCTTTCAGCTCTAACCCGTAAGGAATGTAATCAGCGCTTGATTGAATTGATCGGGATCCTGAAGCATGGCGAAATGACTAACGCCGGGCAGTATCAGGATCCGGGCGTTCGGAATCGCGAGCGCCGTTCTCTCCGTGTGGTCGCGCTTGATGATCTCATCGTGCTCGCCATAGCAAATGGTGGTAGCCGCTTTCACGGATGCCAAATTTTGCCTCGTGAAGTTCGGTTCGGTCCGCCACATGACGCGAAGACCGTCAAGCAATTGCGGCCACCTCTCCGGGTCCGGGGAAAGTAGTGCGTATTCAGTGTGGCAGCGGCGGGCAAATGTCACAAAAGTGGGGCTTCGAGCGCCGTTTGCCTTGAGTCCGTCGGCAGAGCTGTTTGCGCCGAATGCAAATAGTTTCGACACTCTGCTAGGCTTCGTCATGGCAAGTTGTAGTCCGGTGACGGCGCCGTCGCTCCAGCCGACGATTGCGGCTTGAGAAATTTCCAGAAAATCGAGAAGGCCAACTGTGTCTTGTGCAAACAAGCTGTAGCTGAACGAAGGTGACATCACCGAGCTTCGGCCATGGCCACGGGTATCCATGACGATTACCGAAAACTCTCAGCGAGGTACTCTACCTGATGTCCCCAATAATTTGAGTTGGCTAACCCGCCGTGCAGCAGCAGAACCGGCCGACCCTGTCCGAATTGCGCGTAAAAGATGTTTGTTCCGTTGATGGTGGCAATGCCCTTTCGAGGCGTGCCCGGCAATGTGGGCGTGGGCGGAAGTGTCAGCCATTGCGAACTTCTTGCCTTTGCTTCCTGAGTCGTCTTCGTCCTTTGGCCGTTGGCCTGTGCGTCGGCTTGCCGTAAGCCGCCAACCACTCCAAGGCCTCCCAGAACCTTGATGATGCTTCGCCGTGTCAATTTATAGGACCGCAACATTTTATGTGTTGGTCGCTGATGCCTTCACAGCCGAGCTTGCAGCCGTATTTGTAGAAGGTCGCCCCATCAACCTCATAGCGATATCCGGCGTGATGCAGCAACGATGGCTAGAATCATCGGCGCGATCGGCGTTTACGGTGCGCCGTCGTCGCAGGACGTGCAGGTCCCATGGCCGGCACCGACGCGCTAGTCAAACAATATCGGCGCGGTGTCATTGCAAACAGTCCAGGCCGGAGTATTCGCCGGCCCGGATGAAACATCCGGCGTGACGCTCTAGGCTGCCGCCCGTCCCTGCGAGAGCTGCTTGCTAGCAAGCGCGGCGCCTTCCGACAACGTCTTGAGCTTTGCCCACGCGATCTGCGGATGCACGCGGCCGCCAAGCCCGCAGTCGGTCGAGGCAATGACATTCTCTGGACCGACCGCTTCGGCGAACCGAATGATCCGGTCCGCTACGAGCTCGGGATGTTCGATGAGATTGGTCGAGTGCGTGACGACGCCTGGCAGGATCTTTTTGCCGGCCGGCAGCTTTACTTCCTTCCAGATTTTCCACTCATGCTCGTGGCGCGCATTGGCGGCTTCGAAGGAATAATGGTCCGCGTTGACCGACAGCATCAGGTCCACGAGATGCTTCATCGGGATGTCGGTGCTATGCGGGCCGTGCCAGCTGCCGAAGCACAGATGGAAGCGAATCTTGTTGGCAGGCAGCCCCTTGATCGAGTGGTTGAGCGCATCAATTTGCATTTTCGTATAGCGCCGATAACCCTCGATGCTCGGCTCATTTTTCTGCTGATCCCAGTTCTCACCGATCGCCGGATCATCGAGCTGAACGGTCAGGCCGGCGTCGACGATCATCTTGTATTCTTGGTGCATGGCGTCAGCGCAGGCGTACAACAACTCCTCTTCGCTCTTGTAATACTCGTTCGCCATACGCGCACAGCTCGCCGGCGCGATCGAATTCATAAACGCCCCTTCGGTTCCGAGTTCCGCCGCCTTGAGGCCGGCTTTCAGGTTCGCGATATCGCGCTGGATCAAGTCTTGACCCTTGTACTTGATGGGACCTTTGACCAGCGGGCTATGCTCGGTCATGAACTGCTCGGGCAGCCCGCATCCGGAATGCGGATCCAAATAGGCCTCCTGAAATCTTAACATATCCCGGCGGTCGCCGAATGCGCCGACGACGAAATCCTTGGGCGCCATCGGGGTTTTTGTGTGCGCCGATAATGTCGTAGACCAGAGCCCTTTTTCGGCGACCTCGACGCCGCCTAGCCGCCGGATCACATAGGACCACCAGGCGCCGTAATCGTAGGCCCACCCCACGGTGTGACCGAGCTCGCCGTCGTTGATCAGATCCACGCCGGCCTCTTTCTGCTGGCGCACGACGCCGATCGTGGCGTTCTTGAGCTCCTGCTCCAAGGCGGCTTCCTCGAACTTCTCGCCCAGCGTCTTCTTCTGGCTCAATTCGAGCAGCTTCTGCGTGCGCGGCAGACTGCCGGCATGCGTCGTCAGGATTCGGTTAGCCATGGTTTTTCCTCCCCACTCTTGTGACAATTGAACGTTGCACCGACTGCGCGGTCGTGCGTCACAGGTTGCGGTTTTCTCAAGCTATCAAAAACCCTGGCTCGCGCCAATGTCCGCTAATGGAACGGTCCGGCCGTGCTCCTGCCCCGCCAGCGATCGAAGCTGGCAAGGGGCGCCAAAGACGAGGAGCACGCCATGTCTCAGAATCTCAGCAGAGCGATTGCCGTAATCGGCATCGATATCGGCAAGAACTCGTTCCATGTCGTTGGTCTTAATTAACGCGGTGCAATCGCGCTGCGTCAGAAGTGGTCGCGTGGCCAAGTTGAAGCACGACTCGCCAATATGCCGCCGTGCCTGATCCGTCGGTGCACATCACCTCAGTCGCAACCTCAGGACGCTGGAGGGATCGATTGTGAGCTCGGCTTTGAGGCTCATGTGGAGGTCGGCAATGAGAGCCAAAAGCTCGTGATGCACAGCTAAGGGTGGCGGCTCATTTTTGTAAGCAAGGACAAGATCACACACCCCACTGAGCGAGACATCCAGAGTTCTACCGGGAAGCGTAGGTGGGGGCGTGTCAAACCGCCAACGGTCAAAAAGGCGGACCGCATCACAAAAGGATTGGCGCACATCCTGTGGGCGTCGTTTCAGACGGTTGGTCTGCCATATCGGTAATTTCTCAGATACTGCGCGAATGTCCAACATCGCCCTCGCGATCCTCGACGGCGGGAAGCGGCGCTTGGGACCATGGGCTTCGAGGGACGTTGGATTATGCTGACGCAATCGCGATGGAGCCGTCGGGCTGAGCATGTTTCTAGCATCGTGGGGCAGTCCGTTTGGTCCTGCGTATCGACGGCTGCCTGTCCTGTCGATCAGGTCGCTAATGTCGTCATTGGGCGGCGTCTGCTCCCGGCGCGAGCAATGCCGATCTGCCGCTGGCGTCACCGCTAGGACGCACCGAACGAGCCAGCGACGTTACGCCAGAGAAACTAATATCGGTGGTTGGCATTGGCGCCACGCTTATTTTTCGTTGGATGCGGCCGCTTGCGCTGCCTGAATGATGGTTGCGCGGATTCCCCCCTTCGGTGAACCACCCGTACACCGGAGCAAGCAGTTCGCGCGCTTGCCCAATGGGTCAAGTAGAGCCGCGCCGCGTTTCGCGAATACTTGCAACGTGTGTCCAACTGTCAGTGAAAGTTACGCAGGCATTTTTGCGAATGTTAGGCTGTCGTCGGGTATAGGTGTCCAACGCTCCTTGCTATCGCAATAGACATGCATTTTGGGGTCGAGCCAGCTTGTGTCATCGAGCGTACCGGCTTTGATGAAGGCGACGCCTGGCATCACAGCGGCATCCGAAAAAATAGGCGATCCGCACTCCGGGCAAAAGTTTCGATCCATAACCTGGCCACTATCCCCTGTGTCATGAAACGTCTTAACTCGGCCCTGGACTGACAATGCGGTTTGGGATACCGACGATCACGGAAAAAGCTGTCCCCGTCTGCTTCTGACAGTTCTTGCAATGGCATACTCCGACAAACGCAGGCTCTGCATTTGCCGAATACCGAACTTGGCCGCACAGACATCCGCCGGTCATTTCAGGCATTTCACCCTCCTTCGATTGCTTTTTTCGCAGGGCAATTGTAGCACGCGCCACTCAGCCCGAATATTGTTATTGGCTTGTGCCTTAGATCACAATGCGAATGTGCCGAGCAACGCCTTCGTTTCCTTCAGATCTAGCGTGTCAAAGCCTTCAGTGAACCAGCCATAGACCGGCGAGCAGTTCGCGAGCTTGCTGTGCGACTTCCCCTGGCGGCGCCTCAGGGCCGCGGTGTCAGCCTGTAACGTTAATCCCCGATCGCGATGGAGTCGCTGCACGGCACGTGCTCCGATTGCGGTTGAGGCAGCTACGTAGTCCCCCGACCCCGATGCTGTCTCGGGCCCCAAGTGCGTGTGCCTCCGCGCTTGGGGTTTCTTGCGCGTCGCCCCTTCATCGCCCCGATTGCGACCGAATAGTGCCCGTTCGCGGCCACTATTAGGCCGGAGCATCCAAACGGTTCGATTGCAAGGGGGATGTCATGCTTACGATGCTGGTTCACTCATCCAAGTTCAGGACAATGCGCACGTTCGGCAAAGCGTTACGCTGCCGCAATGCGCACTGCTAACCAACAACTCGACGGCCTAAAGCACCGACAAAGATTTAGCTTCGGAGAAAGCAAGATGCGAGCGAGACACCTGACGGTTGCGGCGGCACTGTTATTGCTCATTGGCGCCGGTCAAACGCTTGGCGCGGAACCGACGGCCGCCGGGCTTTGGCAGTCGCTCGATGAGGAAAGCCATCAACCGAACGCCTGGTTTCTCATTCGCGACAACGGCGGCCTGTACGAGGGAACCATCGTGCGCATGTTCATGAAGCCGGCGAGGACCCGAACGTCGTCTGCGACAAGTGCAAGGACGACCGCCGCGGCAAGCCCTGGCTGGGACTGGACATCATCCGCGGCATGAAACGTAACGGCGCCGAGTATACCAACGGGACCATCCTCGATCCGCGCGACGGCGATCTCTACAGCGCCATGATGACATTGACCCCGGATGGCCAGACGCTCGTTGTTCGCGGCTATCTCGGCATTTCACTGTTGGGAAAGAATCAATATTGGACGCGCTTGCCCGAGACCGCCTTCAACGAGATCGATCCTCGCTTCAATCCCCATCCGCCGCCAGCTCCTGGCCGCAAGGCCGCCGGCGCGATGAAGTCCAATTCTCTTCGGCACTAGACGCCGCGCAGCTCATTTCCGATACGACGGCCGCGTGGCAGAGGCTAGTGTGGCGCAGATAGCGACCCTCCGCTGAGTCAGCCGTGGCCGCGGATTGGTCTTGGCTTGATGACACTAGGCAGAAATCAGGTGGCGCACATGCGCCACCCCCGCTAGCGGAACTACGGCGGCACATTGCGCGCGGCATTCCACCCAGTGCCCCGGCGCGACGCGAGTAGAGTAGCCGTAAACCTCACGGCTTACCCAGTCCGGGAACTGTCCCTGCAGCGTCGTAACGCAATGGCCTTCTGGCGGAGCCGGGTTGGATAGCAGCAGAGAGTAGTGAAATGGACAAACTTTGGGAGACGATGACGCCGGATGAGAAGTGCGAACATTTACGGGAGCGACTTGAGGTACTCGCCGTAGAGATGGCAAACGACCAACGAATACTAAACGATCGGATGGCGAAGCTCGAACAGGCGCACTAGTCGTTCCAACGGCAGCAGCCGAAAGCAAGCTAGGTGTCCCAGAAACCCGCCCCCAGCCGGTAGCGGCCGAATGCACGCGCGCCAGCAAGTCGGTTTCGAAAGTCATGAAGCACGAGCCATCCGACGCACGAGCAGCGGCGTAGAGGAAGGCGCGTGCAGAGTTCGCGGAAACCCTCGAGAGCCAATTCGCCGAGATTGCCGAGAACCAGCCCGAAGTGCTGGCGCGCCACTGCACCGGGTTGGTCTGATCGAGAAAGCCGCTGGTCTGTGGGGTAAAGCAGGACAGCGCTCGTTGGCGCGCTCGGCGCTGGTAGAAGCCGTAGGGCAGCTTACGCGGGCGCTCGATCAGATTGCAGTGTTGCCCGCGACCCCGGCGCTGCGGCGCGAACAGATCAAACTCCAAGTCGCGCTCATAACCCCATTCCTCCATGTCAAAGGGTTCGCCGCGCCGGAAACCAAGGCCGCCGCGGACCGGGCACGTCTGCTGATCGAACAAGCTGAAGCGCTTGGAGAGCCTGCCGAAGATCCGCTGCTGCTGTTCTCGGTGCTCTACAGCTTTTGGGTCGCGAACCTTGTAGCATCCAACGCCGAGGCTGCGCGCGAGCTTGCGGTGCAGTTCCTGGCACTCGCGGAGAAGCAAGGAGCGACAGTCCTGCTCATGATCGGGCATCGCCTCATAGGCGTTTCCTTGGTACAGACCGGGGATATCGCGGAAGGGCGAGCCCATCTCGATCAGGCGATTGCGCTTTACGACCCCGCCGAGCATCGTCCGCTGGCGACGCGATTTGGCCAAGACGTTAGAGTGGCAGCCTTATCCTGGCGGTCGATGGCTCTGTGGCTACTTGGCTATCCCAAGGCAGCGCTTGCAGTCGCCGAGTACACGCTCAAGGATGCACGCGAGATCGGTCAAGCCGCTACTTTGATGTATGCGCTGGCCTGGACGAGTTTTACCCAAACCTTCTGCGGAAACTACGCGACAGCAAGCGCACAATCCGATGAAGTTGTCCCTATGGCGGACGAAACAGGCTCCGTGCTCTGGGAGGCGTACGGAATGTTAAATCAGGGTTGTGTATTGGCCCTGACCGTCCAAGCCATGGACGCAGTCCAAATAATCAACTCCGGACTCACCGCGTACCGGTCAACGGGAACAACAATGTGGATGCCGATGTTTTTGTCGGATTTGGCGAGGACCTGTGCCGGGCTTGGACAATTCGATGACGCTTGGCGCTGTATTGGCGAAGCGATGACGACAATGGAAACAACGAACGAAAGGTGGTTCGAGGCCGAGGTCCATCGAACCGCCGGCGAAGTCGTGCTTGCGTCTCGGAAATCGGATGCGGCCAAAGCGGGACCGTATTTCCAGCGTGCGCTCGCGGTTGCGCGCGAGCAGCAAGCAAAGTCCTGGGAACTGCGCGCGGCGATGAGCATGGCGCGGCTTCGGTGCGATCAGGGCAAACGGGATGAGGCCCGCGCTCTGCTCGCTTCGGTCTATGGCTGGTTCACCGAAGGCTTCGACACGCTCGATCTAAAGGAGGCGAAGGCCTTGCTCGACGAGCTGCATGATTTCGAAACGGCCTCTTAGCAGCCCGCAGTCTCGCTTCCAGGCCCAAGCGCTTTTGCACTCCCCGCTTGGGGTTCGCGCTTTTATCAATCGGGACCGTCACTATGATTGCGCCAAGACCGTTATTCATTGTTGTGCTTCGTGATGGCCCAGAATGGCTTATTGAGGCCGAATGGCCGGATGGCTCGATCGAACATGTTCGTACGTTCAAGATGCATTCTGACGCTGCGAATTGGGTGAAGGCGCACTCGGAAATATGGCTACAGGAACGAATGTGAAGGCGGCCGAAGCCTACTCTGCTTTCCACTCGAATTCCTTCGTACCCTACTCACCAATCTAGTTCACATGAACGACAACGACGCGGCCCCATTGAACGTCAGGACCGACGCCGCACCTCAGCTCCGCCTGCTCGAAGTCGACCGTCATCATTCCCCGCTCACCTTTTAGCGCCGAAAAGCACTGTTTGGCTTTGTCGATGATCACTTGGGGTGTCACGGACGGAACCCCCAAAAACGCACTGGCCGTCTCGGCGGCTTTCTCAATGTCGCCGTTATCCCATTTGACCGACAACAACGGATAGTTGCTCTCGCAGGAGACGAAAAGTTCGATTGCCTCTGCCGTCTTGATGTTTGGTTCTCGCTTGTTGTCATCCATGGCGGATGCAACCACGTCGCTGCCGAGCAACGCCAATAAGGTTATTCCGGCGTAACAAGCTCTTAGCGTCATGGAGCTGCCCTTCCTAGAGAAGTCGCCCGCTCGGGGGTTTCTCTCTCAGTCTCGGGACTTTTCTCCGATTTGGCTTTCTTCTGACGGCGTCAATCTCAGCATCAAGCGCGTCAAGGCGGGTGATTGCCCAGGCCATGCGGAGCAAATCCACGGTTCCCTTCGCCTGAGTCACTTCGGCTTTGATTGCGGCACGTTCGGAAGCCCAACGCTTCGCCCGTTCTGCTTCCGATATCCACTGCCAGATCGCCTTGCTCAAATCGCCGAGGCGAAAGAAGGCCGGGAATTTCGACAGGAAGAAGGGTGTCATCGTCCGGCTCGCGGGCAGCCCACCCTCCACCCGTATAACGCCGTCGAACCCGACCGGTTTCAGATCGCGTGCGCCCCGCAGCCCTGGAGATAATGCACGGATAATTACCGTTAGCGCCATCAAAAGCAGCGGCCGCCTGGCGCTGCCCTCGACAAAGCGTCAGAAAGCGCGCCAAAGCGACCGCCGCCGTCTCTCGATCCGTTTTCATACCTCGGCTTGCGCCCTTTTTCAGGACGGCTTTCGCCCTTGCGGATCGAGCACTCCCGACCAGCGCGAGCAACAGGGGGCGCCGCGTCCCAGGCATCAGTGTGACATCAGCACCGGAGCCGTCATCGTGCGCAGAATGCTGCGGGTCACGCCGCCGAGCACGAATTCACGCAGGCGCGAGTGGCCGTAGCCGCCCATGACTATGAAATCGACGTCGGAATCGGCTGCGTGCGACAGCAGCGCGTCGGCGACGTCGAGGTTGCCGTAGTCGATGCGCTTGACTTCCACTTTGAGTCCGTGACGCGCGAGGTGCTGGCCCATATCGGCGCCTTCGATCTTATCCTGCTTGCCGCGTTCGTTGGCGATGATGACTACCTCGACGAGTCCTGCCCGCTCGAGCAGTGGCGTAGCGTCGGCGATCGCGCGCGCGGCGGCTCGGCTGCCGTCCCAGCACACCATGACGCGGTCAAGCTTGAGTGGAGCTTTCTGGATGTAGGGAACGACGATGACCGGCCGGCCAGAATCGAACAAGGCGGCTTCAACGATCTTTTCTTCAATCGCGCTGCTCTCAGGTTCGTGTGGTGCTCCGCGCACGCAAGCACCTAGCGCGATCCGCCCGCCGCTTCCCGCCGCCGTGGACCGTCGATGCGTCATTGGCTCATATACTGACTGAGGACCTGGAAGTTCATAGCCGGGGCACGCTCCGTGCTGGCGGCGCTCGGCGCTGCAGGCCACTTCGCTGGGTCCAACACATTTGGCATTTGAGGCCGCGCATCGGCGCTTGACGTTGTGGCCTCCGAGCTCTGGTCTTCGTTCGGTGGTGGTTCATTGGCCGGCACCAGCGGTGCTGAATCAAAACTTTGCGCGCGTGCCGTTTTTGCTGCTTCTATGCAGCTAGCACCGATAGCGTCCATCTGAGTGGTAAGCGTCTCTAAGGCTCTAACAAGAAGTTCGCGCTGATCTGTCGCTTCTTTGGCCTGTTTGCGCAACGTGTCATTCTCAAGAAGCACGCGCGCATGCTCGCGCACAACGTCGTAGCGTTCTGCTTCTAGTCGCTCATAGTCGGCGAGAAGACGGCTAAGCGCAGCAACGGTACTGACGGCAAATTCTAGTACTTTCTGTCTGTCGTCTTGCTGTGATTGCTCGACGGTAAGAACTTGTGCCTTTGTCGTATCGGAGAAATCCATTTTGGCCCCGCTCTCCGCAGCCGGCAGTTCGGATTCTGTTATGCGCTGGTTTTGCTTTACAATGGACTAACGATCTGGCGACTAGTCCTTTGGATGTATTTTGAAGCGCCTCGCATCGCGGCCAAGTTTGTCCGACGCGATCCGGTACGCCGCAAGCGCGACGGGTTCCTTGTAACGCTCGCCCGTGACCATCATGGCCCAGGCCATCCTGGCGATCTTGTTGGCAAGCGCGATAGCTCGGCTACGTTTTCGGCGACGTGCGAGTCGCAACGCGCTCGCTCTACGCCCTCGCGCACAGGGGGAAACTGGAGAAGGTTGTCGCCCTGCGCAGCGGACTACTGATTTTCCATTTCCAACTCGACGCCTTCGCTCTTGAGCCGCGCCAGCACAGCACCACGGACCCAGCACTCTCGTCCATCATTTGCCGCTGCGCGCCTGCACCACCTCGTTCAAATGCTCAGACGAATACACGCTGAGACGCACGGCTTGCGCCTTCTCCTTCATGGCAACCTCGATGAATGCGGCACGGGTTTTAAACGGGGGACCCAGAGCCCCTACCCAGGTTAAGCGGGCCTGGCCGGACTGACGTGGGGGTCCGGACCCTACCCGCTTGGGCGGCGTTTCAGCCGGGGATCAGTCGGCCGTGTATGAGCTTTAGCATCGTTCCGTGGCTGCCGCAACATATAGGGCTACCCCTAGCCAGAGCCACCACCCCTGGAATCATGCCCAGAAGCCCAGGGGAGGCCACTGGTGAGTCTTTCCAGCCAGAGAGCTATCTAGCAGCCCAGCCAGAGCAGGGCCCTCCTGAGGCTTCCTAGCCCTTTGCCAGCATGTGGATATTGCAAAAATACCTATGACTGCAATGACTTATGTGGTAAAGTCCCCTTACCTCAGAGCCCTCTGAGGCGCCGGCCGGCGGTGCATGCAACACCGCCGACCGACTTGGCAACAGCGACGAGAGGCGTGCGCTGTCACCCGGTGCGGGGTATCGCATAGCCCCATGCCGATGACGACTCGCCTCTCGCCGCCAAGCGAGAGGCTTTTCCATGACTCACGTCGAAATCATCCTGGGACTGTTCCTGCTCATCATTGTCGGCTCGAGTTTGCATCCAGTATTGCGGGCCGTGCTGGCAACGATCGTCGCCGTGTTGTTGTTGATCGTTGCCGTTGTGTTTCATTCTGACGACGAGATGCAACGATGATCGTTGGATATGCCCGCGTTAGTACGACTGATCAAAATCTCGACGGCCAACTTGCTGCGCTCAAAAAGGCCGGCGCCACCAACATCTTTCGTGAAAAGGTTAGTGCGGTGCGCGCCGAACGACCGCAGCTGAACCGGCTCATGGCATCGCTGCGCCGTGATGACGTGCTGCTGATAACAAAGATCGACCGCCTCGCGCGATCGACCAGAGAACTGCTCAACTTGATCCACCAGATCGACCAAGCCGGCGCATCGCTCAAGAGCCTTGGCGATCCACTTTTCAACACGGCCAGTGCGCAAGGCAGGTTGTTGGTGGCGGTGTTGGGCGCGGTTGCCGAGTTCGAGCGTGAGCTCATCCGCGAGCGCACTGGCGAAGGACGGAAGCGGGCGCTGGCTGCGGGTGTTCGCTTCGGCAGACCTAAGAAGCTTTCAGATTTCCAGATCGAGGAAGCGTTGGCGCGCCGCGGTGTCGGCGAGACGTTGGGGCAGATCGCGCGGAGCTACGCCGTATCCGTCTCGATGATCTCGCGGCTGTAGACGACTGGGCGGGCCGCAGCTTGCAATCGCCCGCCCCCTTCGCTAAATTTTGTTTTCACTCGGAGCCGACCAGATCGCAGGCAATCCGGGGCGGCCGCAAGGCCGTAGGCGCGGCAAGGCAAGGCAAGCTTTTCGAAGCTGGCGACGAGACGAGCGAGATCTGGGTCCGTCGCCGCTTCTCCACAATCGTACGATGGCCCATGCGGCCGCTTATGGAGAAGTAGCCATGCAAGAAATCAGTGAAAATGCGCTCGAGCAACGCGCCCGGCGTGCTGCAAGGCGTGCAGGCTTGGTCGCCAAGAAGTCCCGTTGGCGACTTAACTCACTCGACAACTATGGAGGCTTCCAGCTCGTCGACCCGTATACCAACTTCGCTCGAGCTGGTTTCCGTTATGATTTATCGCCGGACGAGGTGATCGCCTTCTGCAACGAAGATTGATCCGACGAACTGACCTAGCCCCAGCCTCACAAGCTGGGGCTTTTTCTATGCCTTAGAGCCTTCCCAACCCCTTCCCAGAGGCATTTCTGGGAAGGTTTCCGCACCTCGTGAGTAGCCTTAAAGGCTTGTGACTATGAGCCTCTTGGCTTGGGCCTTGTGCACACGCGTACTTTCCCTCCGATAGCGACCGAACAGCGGACATCGCTTGAGGTCCGAGTCGGGCCAAAAACGGACATGACCCAGCATTCACGTGAATAGGGCACTCATGACCGCCACGGCCGCCTCACATCGGGGGTTACAGAGCGTCCGACTAGGCCCGAGCCTCAAGGACCATGTTGAACGGCCCCGCCGTCGCCCTTCGAACCTGCGTGAACCCGCCGTCGCGAATGACCTCGGTGAGCTTGGTCTCGCCCGCCTGCGCACCCAAGCCTTCGCCTACTTCCTGGTCCAGCGATGTGGGCACGCAGATCATAGTCGAAGCGTTATAGTAGAGCCGCCCAACGGGATTCATGTTGTCTTCCGGACGATTGCCGGCAATCGGTTCGACTATCATCCAAGTTCCGTTGGCTTTCAGGATGCGATGCATATGACCCGCGCAACCCAAAGTATCCCCCCGCCAGGGCCATCCAGTCTATCTTGACTAATTGGACTTTCTCCACTGAAGATGGATTGAGCCAGGATGACGCCGAGTTATATTACTATCTTGGAAAGGCATTTCTCACCGGCCAATACATCGCCGCGCCCGCGTCCGAAACCGCTAACAGGACTCCCGATCTTACCTCCGAAGATACAGCCCGCGAGCGCGCCCTCGCTTTCCAACTTTTGCAATACGCCGCCAAGCAGGGATGCCCCTCCGCAAAATTGCAACTCGCCTTGATGTACGCCAACGGATTCGCAGCGCCCCTCGATCCAACCACGGCTTTCGATTATGCGCAGGCCGCCGCGACCATTCCCGCGCCCAGCGGGCCTTCCGAAGGCAAGGCGGTCGATGCCTTCAAGTCCGGAAGCGCAAAGACGATGGAATCCCAGGCGCAGGAACAACTCGGCATTTACTACGCCGGCGGCGTGGGCACCTCCCAGAACTCCGACCAAGCCGCCTATTATATCAACCAGTCAAAAACCAGCGGCACTTCCGACTAAAGGTAAGGTTCACTTATAATAGATGCTTCTCGTGTACGTGCTCGTGCGCGTACTTTGCCCCGTGTTCGGATAGCGTATCCATCAGGCTCAGGTTATCCAGCTCCAGCCCCGCTCCCGTGTCTTCCTTGATTACAGCCAGCTCCTCCGGGTTGAATGTCTTGTTATAGCGCACATAGGAGAATCGCTTCTCCCCTGCGCAACCCTCCGGCAGCGCCTCGATAAAGTCGCCCACCTCGGAATCGATCTTCTCCCCGTGCAGGCATCGGCCCAGTACGCGGCACAGCATATCCTGCTGCACCGACATTCCATCCATCAGCGCCTTCGGCACCTGGCGCGCCGCGTAGAGCATGTTCATCTTCTTCGGCAGGAAAAGCACGTCTCCGGTCCGGCTGCGCCCGTTGCCCACGGAGACGACCAGCAGCTTCTGCTCATCCGCCGGCCAATCGATGTGATAGCACGGCAGCGTCGCCGTCAGGTAGGCGATCAGCGACGGGTTGTTGTACGGTGTCAGCGCCCCATCCACGAATACGAACTTGCTCTCCCCCAGAATGATCGTTTCCGGCTCGAAAAACGTCGGCGCGGCAGTGCTGGCCCGTACCAGCTTCCACAGCGGTATCCGCAGGTTCGATTGCGGATGGGAAGGCGAGTTGTATTTGGCGAATGGATTGTTCGTCACCGGCCACGCCGAGCCTGTCGAAAAATTCTGCATCGCCACCAGCAGCACCGTCCTCAGCCGCTGCGTCCCCACCAGCGATTCCGTCCCATCCTCATCCACAAACTGCTCCCGCAGCAGCTTCGTGATGTTATCCGCCACAAACCGGTGGTTAAACCGTTTGTACCACGCAGCCTCCGCGAATATCTCGCGCGCCTTCTCCCGGTAAAACTTCCGAATTTGCTCCATCGACATTCCCCACGACAGGCAGGTCGCGATGATCGCCCCGGTGCTCGTTCCCGCGAAAAAATCGAAATAATCCGCCAGCACGCCGTCCTTTTTCCCCGACTTGTCCCGCATCAGTTCCTCGATCCGCGCCAGGACTTCAATGGCGAACACCCCGCGCACCCCGCCTCCGTCCAGCGACAGAATCCGCCGCAGCGGCTTCGCCTGCCGGATGTGCCGCGCCAAAGTCGAGTCTTCCAGGGAATCCATCGCGCCGCCATTTTGCCCGGTTCTTCCTGGAAAGTCCGGCAAAATCCGGGCGCAGCCGCTCGAGGCCTGCCCCTCCCCTCGAAATAATCCCCGTTTTTCGCGTAAAATGTCACCCCGGAAGCGGTTGCGCGCGCCCCGCCAATTTCCGCGAAGAATCCCGCCAGAAAGTTTTGGCTTTTTATCTGCCTTTATCCAAAAATCACCCTCCCGGTTCATGAAGCCCCTGCTCTCACAACCCCTGCCTCTTTCCCTTTGCGTCCGCGGCGCCACCACGCCCGCCGCCTGAATGACCTCCGCGCCCGCTCCCAGCCGCAGCGCCATCGAGCTGCTCGTCCGCGACGCCCTCATGCGCCAATTGGGCCGCCAGCCCTCCGCGCAGCCCGCGCCCGTGCTCGTGGTGAACAGCTCCGCGCGCCACATGCACGTCTCCCCGCGAGAGCCTCGAGACCCTCTTTGGAACAGGGGCAAAACTCACCGTTCACAAATGGCTTTACCAGGAGGGCCAGTTCGCCTCGGAGCAAACCGTCACCCTCATCGGCCCCCGCCGCCGCGTCATCCCCAACCTGCGCATCCTCGGCCCCTGCCGCGACCTGACGCAAATCGAACTCGCCCTCACCGACGCGGTGCAGCTCGGCATGGACATCCCCGTCCGCATGTCCGGCGATATCAAGGACACGCCCGGCGGTTACGTCATGGGTCCGACTGGCATGCTGGAAATGAAAGACGGCATCATCCGCGCCGCCCGCCACGTGCACATGTCTCCTTCCGATGCCACATTCCACGGCGTCAAGCATCTCGACAAAATCACGCTCAAGGTCACCTCGCACGGCTGCACCACCCGCTTCGACGACCTCATCGTGCGCGTCGATCCCTCCTTCAAGCTCGAGGTCCACATCGACACGGACGAGTCCAACGCATGCGACCTCGAGCGCGCCGGCAAAGTCGAACTGTTCAAATCCTAACCTCACTCCTCAAAAGAAAACACCCATAACATCCCATGAACGAAGCAATCGGACTCATTGAAACCCGCGGCTACGTCGGCCTGGTGGAAGCCAGCGACGCCATGGTCAAGGCCGCCAACGTAGAACTCGTCAAATCCATCCCCATTGGCGGCGCTCTCATCACCACCATCGTGCGCGGCGACGTCGGCAGCGTCAAAGCCGCCGTGGAAGCCGGCAAGGAAGCCGCCTCCCGCGTCGGTAATCTCGTCGCCTCCCACGTCATCGCACGCCCGGCGACCGGCCTCCTTAACTTCTTCACCGCCTGAAATAAAAATCGAAAGGAACACATCACCATGGCTGGACAAGCACTCGGAATGATTGAAACCAAAGGCCTCACCGCGCAGTTCGAAGCGACCGACGCGATGCTCAAGGCCGCCAACGTGGAACTGATCGGCTGGGAGAAGATCGGCTCCGGCTACGTCTCGACCTTCGTCAAGGGCGAGGTCGCCGCCGTCAAGGCCGCCGTCGAAGCCGGCGCGACCGCCGCCAGCGCCGTCGGCGAGGTCGTCGCCGTCCACGTGATCCCGCGCCCCCACGACGACCTGCACCTGCTCGGCAAATTCCTCACGCCGAAACCGGCTCCCGCCGCCAAGTAAGACACGGCGCACCGCCGCGTTTGCCGCGCCCGCGTCCATGACTCACAACCAGATCCTCGTCGCCAATATCGGCAGCACCTCGTTCAAGTTCCGCTTGTTCGAGATGCCTTCCGAGCGCCTCCTTGCGCGCGGCGGCGTCGAACGCATCGGCGCACCGGACGCCATTTATAACATCCAGGTCGGCGCCGGGCCGCAGCAGAAAGGCACGGGCAATTTCCCCGATTACGACGCCGCCATCGCACTGGTTGAGCAGCACCTCGGCGGTTTTGGCCATCTCGCCGCCGTCGGGTTCAAGCCCGTCATGGCGCGCGACATCTCCGGCACGCAGTTGCTCGACGCGCGCGTGCTCGCCGCCATGGAGGAAATCAACACGCTGCTGCCCGCGCACAATCCCCCCTACATCGCCGCCGTCCGTAGCTTCCATCGCACGCATCCCGATTTGCCGTGCATCGGCACCTTCGAGACCGCGTTCTACGATGATCTGCCGCAACACAATGTCCGCTTCCCCGTGCCGCACGAGTGGGAAACCAAGTACGGCGTGCGCCGCCACGGCTTCCACGGCGCCAGCCATCGCTACGTCACCCAGCGCTGCGCGGAGCTGCGCGGCACCGGCCGGCTCCGGCTCATCTCCTGCCATCTCGGCGGCAGCTCCTCCGTCGCCGCCGTCCTCAATGGCAAGGCCATCGACTCGAGCTGGGGCATGACCCCCCAAAGCGGCCTCCCGCAAAACAATCGCGTCGGTGATTTCGACGTCTTCGCCCTCATCTATCTCGTGCGCGACCTCGGCCTCGGCATTGACGCCGTCGAGAAGGCGCTTACCTCCCACGCCGGCCTCAAGGGCATGTCCGGCCTCGCCTCGGGCGATATGCGCGACCTCATCGACGCCGCGGCAAAGGGCCACCAGAACGCCCGCGCCGCACTCGACGTTTTCATCGGCGCCATCCGCAAATACATTGGCCAGTTCCTCGTCGAATTGAACGGCGCCGACGCCATCATCTTCACCGCCGGCATCGGCGAGAACCAACCTTTCCTCCGCGCCCAGGTCTGCGCGAATCTCGATTTCTGCGGCCTCGAACTCGACCCCGAGGCCAACGCCAAATGCCACTGCCAGGAAGCCGTCATCTCCTCCCCGCGCTCGAAAATCGAGGTGCGCGTCATCCCCACCAACGAGGAGTTGATCATCGCGCGCAATGCCTGGGAAAAACTTTCCACCCTCAACTCTCAACCAACACCCACCCACCATTAACCTTATGTCACAACAAGCACTCGGAATGATCGAAACACGCGGGCTCGTCGCACTCGTCGAGGCGACCGACACCATGCTCAAATCCGCCAACGTGGAACTCGTCGGCCCACTCACCCAGGTCGGCAACGCGATGGTCACCGTCTGCGTCGCCGGCGACGTTGCCGCCGTCAAGGCCGCCACCGAAGCCGGGCGCAGCGCCGCGCAGTCGCTCGGCGAAATCGTGAGCGTCAGCGTCATTGCCCGGCCCCACAACGACCTCGGCACCGTCCTGCCCAAGGGCAACGCCAAAAAATGATCCTCGCCCGGGTCGAAGGCAGCGTCGTCGCGACGAAGAAGAACGCGAAGATGACGGGGAACAAATTCCTCGTCGTCCGCCCCCTCGTCATCGATTCCCCCGACGCCACCGAATTCAAGCCCGGCTCGAGCACCGTCGTCGCCGTGGACAGCCTCGGCGCCGGCAAAGGCGAGGTGGTCCTCGTGGTCCAGGGCAGCTCCGCCCGCCTGGCCTCCGAGGACAAGGATTCCCCGGTCGACGCCGTCATCATCGGCATCGTCGATTCCGTGGATGTCGCAAAGAACGTCCTCTACCGCGCCCATTAGCTCCGCGCCGTTGCCCGCTAACTCTCACCTCAACCTTCCCGATCTCCCATGAACACGATTGACCAGCGGCTCGTGGCAAAAGTCGTCAACGAGGTCCTCTCCCGCCTCCAGTCGCAAAGCGCCCGCCGCGAAAACCGCCGAGGGTAGCTTCGGCGTTTACGAAAACATGGGCGACGCCATCGATGCCGCCCACCGTTCATTCGAGAAACTGCGCGACCAGGGCGTTTCCGCGCGGCGCAAAGCCATCGCCGTCATCCGCCGCATGTGTGTCTCGAAGGCGGAGGAGTGGGGCGCCATCGAATTCAACGAAACGAAAATCGGCCGCCTCGATCACAAGATCGAAAAGCTCAAGATCTGCGGCGACCTGGTGCCCGGCGTCGAGATGCTCGAACGCATGGCGTTCAGCGGCGATTTCGGCCTCACCATCATCGACTTCGCGCCATGGGGCGTCATCGGCGCCGTCACTCCCTCTACCCACAGCGTCCCCACCCTCACCGGCAACGCCATCAACATGATCGCCGCCGGCAACGCCGCCGTCTTCAACACCCATCCCGCCGCCGCCCATTGCGCCGCCGTCGCCATCCGCGGCTACAACGAAGCCATCTTCCAGGACACCGGCATCTCCGACCTCCTCTGCACCGTCGTGAAACCGACGCTCGCCACCTTCGACGAAATGTGCAAGCACCCGAAGGTCCGCCTCCTCTGCGTCACCGGCGGCCCCGCGGTCGTCGCCGCCGCGATGAAAACAGGCAAGCGCGCCATCTGCGCCGGCCCAGGCAACCCGCCCGTCGTCGTCGATGAAACCGCAGACCTCGCCCGCGCCGCGCGCGCCATCATCCAGGGCGGCAGCTACGACAACAACCTTGCTCTGCATCGGCGAGAAGGAAGTCTTCGTCGTCGCATCCGTGGCTGACAAATTGATCGCCGAATTGAAAAAGGCCGGCGCCGTGCAGCTCGATTCCGGCACAAATCGAGGCGCTCACCAAAAAGGCGTTCGTTTTTCCCGAAGGCAAAGGCGCCGGCTGCGCGCACGCCAGCGTCAATCGCGACCTCGTTGGCCGCGATGCCGCCGTCCTCGCGCAATCCATCGGCCTCACTGTCCCGCCCGCCACGCAACTCCTCTTTGGCGAGACCGGCGCCGACCACATTTTCGTCGAGGAGGAACAGATGATGCCCTTCATGCCCATCGTCCGCATGCCGGATGTCGATGCCGCCATCGATGCCGCCATCAAGGCCGAGCACAATTACAAGCACACCGCCGTGATGCATTCCCAGAACATCCGCAATCTCACCCGGATGGCCCAGGAGGTCGATACCACGCTCTTCATCAAGAACGGCCCCAGCATGACCGGCCTCGGCCTCGGCGGCGAAGGCTTCCTCTCCTTCAGCGTCGCCACCCCGACCGGCGAAGGCGTGACCACCCCCATGACCTTCACCCGCTCCCGCCGCTGCGTCATGGTCGAGAGCCTCAACCTTTATTGAAATGCGCATCGCCACCATCCGCGGCTACGCGACCTCGACCGTGAAGCATCCCAGCTTCCGCGGCCAGCGGCTCCTCATCGCCATCCCGGAGAGCGCCGATGTCGCGCCGCAGATCGTGATCGACACCCTCGGCGCGGGCAATGGTCAGCGCGTGTTGATCTCGAGCGACGGCAGCGAGGCCCGCAAAATCGTCGGTGACGAATCCAGCCCCGCCCGCTGGAATGTCTGCGGCATCATCGATCCGGAGGCCGCGCCATGAGAATCGGCACCGTCATTGGCCGCGTGACCCTCAGCACCCGTTCGCCCAAGTTTCGCGGCGAGCGCCTGATGCTCACCCTGCCCTGGAAGCGCGAGACTTTCGCCGGCCAGCCGAAGTTCGATCCCGCCATCGTCGTTTACGACCAGCTCGGCGCGAACACCGGCCAGCAAATCGCCATCAGCGAGGGCCGCGAGGCCGCCTGCCCCTTCCCCACGCCCACCCCCGTCGACGCCTACTGCGCCCTGCTCATCGACGAGATCCATTACAAGCCTGACCTATGAAATTGTTCGCCCAAAAAGACGCCGAAGCATTCATCAAGACCGGCGCCAAGGAATTCCGCTTCAACGGCGAGACCAGGCTCACCCCCGGCGCCAGGGACGCCTTCTCCGAGGCCCGGGTCAAGGTGGTCTTCGACTCCGGCGCCGCTGCCGCACCGTCCGGCGCGGCCAGGAGCGACGACGAAAAGCTCTTCAACTCCCCCGAGGCCCAATCGCTCAAGGAACAAATTTGCGACATCGGCCGCCGCATCTGGATGCGCGAGTATTGCGACGGCAACGGCGGCAACATCTCCGCGCGCCTCGGCCCGGATCGTTTCATCGTAACCCCCACCGGCGTGAGCAAGGGCTTCATGAAACCCGACATGCTCTGCCTCGTCGATCTCGCCGGCAACCAGCTCGCCGGCACATGGAAACGCTCGAGCGAATTCACCACCCACGCCGCCATTTATCGCGCCACCGAGGAGGCGAAGGCCGTCGCCCACGCCCATCCCTGCTACGCAGGCGCCTTCGCCATCAAGGGCCTCCAGCCGCCGCCCCGCCTCATCCCGGAGCTGGAAGTCTTCGTGGGCACCGTCGCCTACACGCCTTACAAAACACCCGGCGGCCCGGAGATCGCCGCGGAGATCTTCCCGCTCGCGCCGAAGCATCAATCCATCCTCATGGGTAACCACGGCGTCATCTGCTGGGGCAAATCGGTCGAGGACGCCTATTTCAAACTGGAAATCACCGACGCCTATTGCCGCACCGTCATCCACGCGCAATCGCTCCCCGGCGGCACCTCCATCGCCTGCGAAAAACTGCCCGAACTGCTCGACCTCAAGAAAAAGATGGGCCTGCCCGACGACCGTTACGGCCTCAAGCCCGCCGAGCTTTGCGAAGTCGATCCCTGGGCCCAGGTCTGCGGTCAGCACGGCTGCTCCTCGCCCGTGACGCCCTGGACTCCCATGACCAACGACCCGCAGCCCACCGGCGCCGACATCGAGGCCCTCGTGCAAAAGATCACCGAGCAAATCGTAGCCAACCTCGACAAATAACCCGTTATGAAAGTTGCAATCATTGGCGGCGGTGGCCGCGTCGGTTCGTGCGCCGCCTTTGCCCTGCAATGCTCGGGCATCGTCCGCGAGCTCGTCCTGCTCGATGCCAACCAGGCTGCCGCCGAGGGCGAGGCGCTCGACCTCCTCCACGGCGCCGCCTTTTGCGCCGATCAGGTCATCTCCGCCGGCGCTTACCCGGATTGCGCGACCGCCGATATCGTCTGCATCACCGCCGGCCTGCGCCGCAAACCCGACGAGTCCCGCCTCGATCTCATCAACCGCAACGTCACCCTTTTCCTCGGCATCCTCGACAGCCTGAAAACCGCCGGCTTGAAAAAGGACGCCGTCATCCTCGTCGTCTCGAACCCCGTTGACATCCTCACCCAGCTAGCCGTTGAGAAATGCGGCCTCCCCGCGCCCCAGGTCATCGGCCTCGGCACCGCCCTCGACACTTCCCGCTTCTGCTCGCTCATCGCCTCGTCGCTCACTCTTCCCGCCACCCAGGTCCGCGCAATGATCCTCGGCGAGCATGGCGACACCATGGTGCCCATCTGGTCCTCCGCCACCGTCGACGGCTTTTCGCTTTTGAAATTCCCCGGCGTCACCCCCTCCTTCCAAACCCAGATCTTCGAGCGCACCCAAAAAAGCGGCGCGGAAGTCATCTCCCGCAAAGGCGGCGCCGGCTACGCCGTGGGCATCGCCATCCGCGAGGTCATCGACTCGATAGCCCTCGACCGCCGCCGCATCCTCCCCATCTCCAGCCACGTCAAAGGCGCCTACGGCATCCGCGACGTCTCGATCAGCGTCCCCACCGTGGTAGGCCGCGCCGGCGCCCTCAACCACATCGAGCTCGACCTCTGGCCCAAGGAACTCCAGGCCCTCCAATCCAGCGCCAAAGCCCTCAAAGACACCCGCGCAAAGATCAAGTAGCGCTCCGCTGCGTGGATAAGGGGTCCTTGGAAACACCCTTCATCGCCGCGTGGCCCGGACGCCCGTAGCGCTCGGTGCGCGCACAGGATCTCCTTGGAGATGCGAAACAGTCCGCAATCGGTCCTCTCTCGCTGACGGGAACCGAAATTTTAAAGGTGCCGAATTCGGGACCTTTACGGCATTTCAAGTAAAAGCGTGGCCACTACGTTGTCCCGAAGGGACTGCCAGAGAATAGCCCCGGGCTTAAGCCCGGGGTCTCCGCGCATGCGCGACAAAGCCCCGGAGGGGCGGCAGAATCCGCCCTCGGTGAATGACGCGATCGAAACCGCGAAAGGGCAAACGTCATTGCGTTTGAAGGTGCTGCCGCGTAAACTCCCCACGTGACTCTGGCCGAGATCAAGAACGCCATCGAGAGGCTTTCCGCCAAGGAACTGGCGGAGTTGGCCGCATTTGTCTATGACCGCGACAACGCCGCCTGGGACAAGCAAATCGAAGAGGACGCCGCGGCGGGCAAGCTGGGTTTCCTGTTCGAGGAGGCGGAACGGGCTGAACGGGAAGGAACGTTAAGGGACTGGCCGCCTGCTTCGTGACTTCGAAGACCACCCCGGAGTTTTGGGAGCGGTACAGGGCGCTGCCAGGCGAAGTCCGGAAACTTGCAGAGCGTTGCTACCGCATCTGGCTGGCGAATCCGCGGCATCCCTCCATTCGGTTCAAACGGTTGCAAGGAACCTTCTACTCCGTGAGGATAGGAGCCCACTACCGGGCAGTCGGCAATTTGAAAGGCGACCAAATGCGATGGGTGTGGGTCGGCTCCCACGAGGAGTACAATAACTTCCGCCTCTGACCGCCCCATTTTGAACATCTGCCGGTCCATCTCTCCTCCTCTCCCCTCGTGACCCCGAGGTTGCGGGCCTGCCTCCCTTATCGCTGAAGCCGACAATCTTTCCTTTCGACCTCCATGCCCACCCATCTTATGTTGGCCGCACACTCGTGAAACGCGCGCTCACGCCCACTTCTCAGCCAGCGACGCCGGGGTATGTTCTTCGGGTCCTGGTGGACGCGCATCGTCAGCAGTGTCAGTTCGACCCCGAAGCGCAATCCGACGTGAACCTTACGTTTGACACGACTGTCGCGGAGTGGCGTTCGGCCTGCGACCTTCTTGCCTGGCGCAGACTCGCGCATTCCCTCAACGACTGGTGGCAGATTGAGCGCACCGAGGAGGAATGGCGGGCGGTATTGGAGCCGGCGCGGGAGTGCCGTCTTCGCGAGGTTTGCCAATTCATCGCCGCCACGGCCTCCATGCCACTGCTTCCGGCTTCGCGATTTCTTGGCGTGACTTGCCATTCCGCGACCGCTTTTAAAGCCATTCGCGATGCCCTTGCATCGGCCGGTGCCTCCGTCGCTGGCTTGCGACCCTCATCTTCGCTCGATCCGTTCTTGCGGCGTTATCTGACGGTGTTCCTCTCTGACATCTCACGGCTTGCCCCGGGGGCGCTTCCGCCCGTCAAGACTCATGCGCCTCTTCTCCGCGCGGCAACCCTCGGTCTTGTGCTCTTTCTCATCGTGGCAGGTCTTGCATCCTGGCTGGGCGCGCTCCCGCTGGCCTCAATCTGCCTTTCGCTTTCCATCGTGTCTTGGGCCATGACTTGGGTCGCCGCTCGCATTGGACCATCAAGCGTTGAGTTCGGAGATCTGAAGACCTTTCGGGACCTCGCGGAACTTATTGCCAGACATCGCAACGCCTGAATTCCACAAACCCCCTGTATTCATGCGGTTTCCAGAGAAACTTTCCGCATCTACGGCTACATCCCCTGGTGGTAGCGCCTACGGGAATTGAACCCGTGTCTCAGCCTTGAGAGGGCCGTGTCCTAACCCCTGGACGAAGGCGCCGTTTGGTCCCAAACGCTTTTCAAAAGCGGACCGCGAACATACATCCGCCCCCGCGGAAATCCAGCCCATTCTACCCCCGACATTTCGCCGCCTCGCGGCTACTGCGAGGCCGGCAATATCCCGTCCGGCGTCGGCGGATTCGGGTTCGGCACGTCCGGGGTGTTCGAGTACAGTTCTTGTGCGCGGATGGTGCTGTCATCCTCGCCCAGCCGCACGTAGCGCATCCGTTCGATCGAAGCATCCCGCCGCGCGTTGATCTGCTGCGTGTACATCGGCGCAACTTTGATCATCGCGTCGTAAAGATGGTTGTAATAAATCGCCAGCAGCTCCCGGTGCCGCGTGTCGTTGGGCGCCTTTAGCGCCACGGCCCAATCCGCCGCGATCTCCGGCTCGTTCAGCGCGATATTCTGCGCCCTGCGCAATGCCACCCGCAACTTGATGTCCTCCTCCGCCGGCATCGTGGAAAGATGCGGCGTGGTCCCCGGTTGCACCCTGTGGCGCCCGTGCGGCGAGGCCGCCGGAGCGCCGTTCATCTCCGGCATCAATGGCAAATTCTTTCCCCCCGGCGTCGCAGCCGGGCCCGGCAGCGGCACCTCGGCCGCGGCCGCTCCCGCGCTCTCCCCGCCGCCCGGCGACGGCGCGGGGCTGGGCGATTGCGCGATCGCCGCCAGCGGCGCAAGGAACAGGGCCAGGAGAATACTTTTCATCGGTGCGATCCGGGGACGATAATTGGGACAAAGCATTTTGAAAAGCGAGACCGGATGAACCTCCTGGCTCAATTGACTCCATGGGACGCCGCCCGCCGCCTCGCGCACCTGCCCGGGCTGGCCTTCCTCGACAGCGCCCTGCCGCGCCCGGGCGCCGTCTCGCGCGTCGCCGCCGCGCCCATCGACATTATTGAGGGCGGCACGGAGGCCGATTGGGCCCGGCTGCGCGAGGCCCTGCGCCGCCGCGCCGGCAGCCCCGGCATCGCCGCCGGCTATGTCGAGTACGGGGGCCGGTTCCGGTTCGCCCTTTACGACAAGGCGCTCACCTGGCTCCACGACGAACACCGCTGGCTCGACGAAGGCGGCCTCGCCGCCTCGCTCGGCCCGCCCGCGCCGCTCCAGCACCGTCCTATCGATTTCCGTCCCGAAATGCAGCCGGCCCATTACCAGGCCCTCGTGCGCCGCGCGCAGCACTACATCGCCGCCGGCGACATCTACCAGGTGAATCTCGCCCACCGTTTCAGCGGCCCGTGGAGCGGCGCCGCGGACCAGGCGCTCGCCTTTTACGCGCGGCTGCGGGGATGCTCCCCCGCCCCCTATTCCGCGCTGCTCTGCGCCGGCGGGCGCGTCATCGCCTCCTCTTCGCCTGAGCTTTTTTTGCAAATCGATGGCCGCGAAGCCCTCACGCGTCCCATCAAGGGCACGCGCGCCCGCGCCGCCGATGCAGCCGCCGATGCCGCCGCCGCCCGCGAGCTGGGCCGCTCCGCAAAGGATCGCGCAGAACTCATCATGATCACCGACCTCGAACGCAACGACCTCGGCCAGGTCTGCGACTACGGCACCGTCGAAGTACGCGAGTTGCTCAAGCTCGAACGGTTCGCCCAGGTCCATCATCTCGTCTCGACCGTCTCGGGCCGCCTCCGCCCGGACGTCGATCCCATCGATGCCCTGCGCGCCTGTTTCCCCGGCGGCTCCATCACCGGCGCGCCGAAGAAGCGCGCCCGCGAAATCATCGCCGAACTCGAGCCCGCCCCACGCGGCCCCTACACCGGCGCCATCGGCTATTTCACATTCGATGGCCGCGCCGCGTTCAATATCGCCATCCGCACCGCCATCCTCGATGCAAACGGCCTCGCCCATTTCCACTCCGGCGCCGGCATCGTAGCCGATTCCGATCCGCGCCAGGAATGGGACGAGACCCTCTGGAAAGCCGCCGGCATCCTCCACGCCGCCGGCCCTTAGTGTTTCAAGCTGAAGTGCAGCCGCCGGCGCCTCACCCGCGCGCCAGCGTGTCCCTGCACTTACTCCTTAACTTTCACATGAACCTCCCGCCGCCTCCCGGAGTCGGCGGCTACGCTATCTATTATTGCAGCCCCGCCGGCGGCAGCGTCCCCATGATCGCCACCACCGCCACGATCAGCGTCCCAAGTCCCACCTCGACCCAAACCTTCCTCGCCATCGATCCAAGCGCCCCCGGCTCGCTCTCCAACCGCGGCTTGTGAATCAGCAGATTGCACGCTCCCAGGCATACCGCCCCCGCGAACAGCGCCAGCTTCACCATCAGCAGCCGCCCGTAATCCGTCGTCACCAGCCCTCGAAATCCGCCCACGAGAAACCAGGCGTTCACCAGCCCGCAACCCGCCAGCACCGCCACCGCCGTCAGGCTCATTGCGGAAAATCGCCGCGCCGCCATGTGCGCCGCCGCCAGTTCCCCCGCCTTCATCCGCCGCCGCAGCAGCAGCGCAAACGGCAGCAACCCCGCCGGCCACAAGCCCGCCGCCAGCAAATGCCCCGTATCCGCCCCCAGCATGATCCAGCGCCGCTCTCCCTCGCCCGCGCAGGCATGCCCCAGCCATGCGATCGATCCCACGAACACCACGCCCGGCAGCACTCCCCACGCCCACTTACCCCGCGGCAGGCACAGCGCCACCGCCACCAGCAGCGCCGCCGCGCTCCGCACCACCCACACCTGGCCCGGCGGAGTCTGCTCGAGCACCAGTTGAAAAAGCTGCGGGTTCAGCGCGTCCATCAGCCCGGACCCGTTCATCCCCGCTATCGCCACCCAAAGCCACAGGAACCCCGACACCATCGCAATCGCCAGGCACACCGCCGCAAGGCCCCGCCCGCGGTACTCCGCGGCGGGCCGCTCGACGAGCAGCCTCACCGCGAAGACCGCCAGCAGCACCAGGCTCGAGCCAAAGTGCGCCGCGCGCGATGCGATCAGCAGTTCCTCCATCGCGCCCTACGGGCTCACGTCAAACGTAAACGTCCCGCTCGTCACATGCGTATCCACCGCCGTGACCCGCCATACCACCTTGTATTTTCCGGGCTTCAATGGCGGCACGCTCACGATGAGCAGTTGTTGGTTTGATGGATCGAGGTGTTTGTCCGGCTTCTCCACCTCGGCCCCCGACGCGTCCAGCACCTTCAGGCTGCTGAACGGCAGGATCAGCCGCTCCGTGAACCAGATTTTCACCTCGCTCGGCGAACCGTGCACCGTGCTCCCCACCTTTGGATCGGCATGATCCAGGAACGCGTGCGCGCTGGCGGCCGTTACCGCCGCCACGCAGCACAACATCATAATGATTATTTTTTTCATTTTGCGGATACTCCATTGTTGTTTTCGACTGTCTCTTCCTGCCCGCCGAACAGCGGGTGCCCGAACACCTTCGGCCACATGTCATCGAAGAAGATGTTCACGTTGACAATGAACCCCACGTTCGGGCCGGAATGGCTGTTGACGGGAATCACCGCCTCGGCGCCCAACTGGAAGTAACGGCTCTCGTAGAGCACGCCCGGGTTTATCGTCCCGGTCGTCTGGCCGCCGCCCCGGTTCTCGGGGCTGTCCATCACGAACTCCACCAGCGGAATCATGTCGCGGAACGGATGCGGCATGCCGGTGTCCTTCACCTGCTGCTCAAGGTAGATCAGGCTGTACTCCAGCGCGATGCCCCACTCGAGCGCGTTCGGGTCCGCCGCCTTGGTCGGGAAGTCCTCGGCGACGTCGGTGGTGATCGCGAATGGCTTCAGCATCGGCACGGAATCCGGCAGATCGCCGAATCCTTTGCCCAGGAAGAACGCGGGCGACACGGTGCTGAAGCTGTCGGCCCCGATCGATCTCCCGCCGGTGCCGCCGATCGACCAGTCGACGCCGATCGACCCGATGAACTCGTGCGCCGGGCTTTGGATCAGCTCCAGCTTCGACCCCAGGTCGAAGTTCTGCCAGCCGTTGACGGTCGGTCCGCCATGCGGTTTGAGCGTCGTGAATACATCGGAGAACTCCAGGTCCCAGTGGGGCAGAAGTTCCTTGTCGAATTCGCCGCCGAAATCCATCTCCCGCGTCACGGGCGCGCCCGGATTGTGGAACAGATCGACGGTCGGCACCGACAGTTCATCGACCGCGAACGGATCGTCGGTCGAGATGGTTGGAGGGAAGAACCGGCTTCCCTCGAATCCGTGCGCGAATGCCGCGCCCGGAATCAAAACGCCGCAAAGAGCGGCCGCGGCTGCGACGCCGCCATATTTAATTGGTATCATTGCTATTTGAGAATGGTTGATTGCGTTGCGGGCAGCCCGGCGCGCCGGCTCAAAAAGTGCCGGCCAATCCGGAAATGGACGATCCCGCGGCAGGCGCATCTTCGCGCCGCCCGCGGCGCGGGATTTGGATGGCGGGCGCGCTCGCGCACCGCCCCTCTACGGGAGACTTCCTACGCCGCTCGCGGCGGCGGCACGCTCGGCTCCGGGGAAAATTGCTCGCCGTTCGCCGCCACGCTCGGCCATCCGATATCGCGCGCCGGCGGAAGCGCCAGCGCCGTCCGTTTCACGCAATCCATGTCGATCTTGCTCCCCGCCTGAAACTCCTGTTTCTTCCCCGCCCTGCTCCCCCTTGCTGATCGCCTTGCACAACGGGCATGGATGTTGCCCGTCAAAAGTCTTCTCGATCGCCGACGCCACCGACCCCGCGCGCGAATAATTGAACAACATCCCCACCCACGCCACCGATTGCAGCGCAAACCAATGCAGCCCCAGCGTCAGGCAGAGGCTCAACACGACAATCCATTTCCCCGCGCTTTTGCAAATCCCAAGCACGCCCACCCGTTTATGACTGCCGAGCCCCGCTGTCAACGCCGCCAATTTTCCGGGAGTATCCCAATTTGAACCTCTTCCCGTGGCGTATCATCGCCCGGGGTGGCCCAAATTGCCACCCCGGGCTCGATTTGATCAGCGGTGCGCCCCGGCATCAAGGCGCTGCCGGCAGTTACTCCCTATCTATCTCCGACCCAGGATTAACCTCCGTGAAGATGAAGCGCGGCGGGGCTCATCCTGGTACCCGTGGAGGAAACGAAGTCTCCGTTCTGGATTTGAGTCACTGTCCCATTCGGGGCAATGATGACTCCCCTCGTGCACACCTTGCAGCCGTTCTTCAAGGTGACATCAGAGGTCATCGGCGTGAGCTCCATCATCACGCCGTTAATCATCAAAAACCTCGGCCCCGGGCCGGCAAGTGCCGAAGTGGAGCAAAGGATTATGAGTGACAGGGTTGCCAATATCGGGCGATATATTCTGGATGATTTCATAATGTGTTATCAGTTGGTTGCTGGCTTCATTGTGGTTTTTGTTTGTCGAGAACTCTCGATTAGTGAGAGATTGTGAGTGGGTCACATATTCCCAAATTATTCTCCCCGCTCCTTTGTATCGAGGGAGCATGCGGCGGGTTCCCTTCCAGTGTGCATTTCCTTACGGCGGTTGTTCTCATTGCGTGCTCTCCAGCCGTCGAGTTGCAGCCCCCCTCTTCCCTTTTCAGCCTGCATAGAATTACATTTTGCAGCTTTCGCTTGCCTCTGGATATGCACGAGACCACCGTTCCCACGGGGATCGCCAGAATATCGGCAATTTCCTTGCAGGAATGCTCCTGCAAGTAAAAAAGAAGCAATGGAAGCCGGAATGTTTCGCTCAGCGTTTGGACACATTCCATTAGCTGCTGAGGTCCCAGACGGTCCACAGTTCCTTGCATGGCGCAGCGCGGCGCCTCTTCCTCCTCCGGTATGTCCCGTTCCGGCCATCGTATTTGGCATCCGTGATTGGAAACGAATTGGTGGTAAAGCGTGGCGGATAGCCATGACTTCGCCTTCGTCTCACCGAGCACAGGATGCCCCTTCGACGCCAATAGTGAAAACGTGCGCTGGACTAAGTCGCAGGCATCCGCTTCGTCGCAAACCAGGCCTACGGCAAATTGATAGAGCACTGAATGATAGCGATTAACGATTTCTTCAAAATCGAGCGCCTCCGGAGATTCAGCCCGAACCCTTTCCACATTGAGAAGAGTGCTGCTCATGGATCACTCCTGCTTACTTACTGAAGTCGACTTCGTCGGAACCGGCATGAGGAGAGAAATCAGGCCTTCGGACATGGTCGGATGAGCGATGATCGCGTCGCGCAGCGCCGTGTAAGGAAGGCCAGCCAGCATCACCATTTGCACGGTTGCCATTAGTTCTCCGGCACTGGCGCCAAGCATGGTGAATCCGAGAATGCGGTCGCTTTCGGTGTCGATCAGGGCTTTGACGAACCCGCGCATCTCGGAAACTGTCATTGCGCGAAAAATGGCCGCCATAGGCAATTTCGCGAGGCGGTACGGAATTCCGCGCTCCCTGGCCTCGGTCTCGCTCAACCCAATGCGGGCGAATTCCGGATCGCTAAACATGCAGAAGGGCACCTGCCGTCCGGTTGTCACACGGTTGCCGCCGGCGATGTTGTCGCTAACGATGACAAAATCATCGACGGAGATATGCGTGAAGTACGGGCTGCCGGCGCAATCGCCGACAGCCCAGACCCCCTCCGCGGTCGTTTGCAAACGCTCGTTGACCTTCACGTGGCCCCGCTCGGTCGTCTCGACTCCCGCTCTTTCGAGACCGATTCCGTTCGTATTCGGCGTGCGGCCGGCGGCGACCAGAAGGTGCGTGCCTTCCAAGCTTAGTTCCGCGTCGCCGCGTGTGCCAATCATGCGCACCCAATCACCCGACTGGCCTTCAATCTTAGTAACCTTCGCATTGGTCACGATATGGATGCCTTCGTCCCTGAAGATTTCCTCAAGACCTTCGGAAATGTCCTCGTCTTCGTCATGAGCCAGGCGGCTATTGCGGTCGATCAGTGTCACTTCCGCGCCGAAACGCCGGAAGGCCTGCGCCAACTCGAGGCCGACATAACCCGCGCCGAGGACGAGCAGATGCTTGGGAATGTGGTCTAGCTCCAGTGCCTCGACGTGGGTCAGGGGCCGGGACTCGGCCAATCCGGGAATCGGTTCAAGATAGGTCCGCGAACCTGTGTTGATCACGACAGTCCTGCCGCGAAACGTGCGCGTACCGCCGTCGTTCAACTCGGCCTCGATAGTCTTCGGGCCAACGAAACGACCCGTGCCCATGACCAGCTCCGCGCCGCTCCGCCTGTAATGATCGAGATGGATTTCCACCAGCCTTTCAACCATCTTGCGCTTGCGCTCGCGCACCGCTTCCATGCTGATGCGGACATTATCCTTGCTGATGCCGAACTCTTCGCTGCGGAAGAATAGCGATGCGACCTTGGCGCTGTGGATGATGTTCTTGCTCGGCAGGCAAGCGATGTTCGGGCATGCGCCGCCCACATATTTGCGCTCGATCACAACGACGCGCTGCCCGTTGTGAGCGGAGGTCCAGGCCAGCAGCTTGCCTCCCGCTCCGCTTCCGAGGATGACAAGATCGTAATCGTCCGTTGAGGTTGATGTTTCCATCATTCTATAAGTTTTTAACTTCGAGGTGGTTTCGGAATAATCTCGCCGCGATACTTGACGCGCGCAGTGTCAAGTTCAGGGGTGGTTTCATGGGCATCCACAACAGTTGCGATTTCGCGAGTGGTCATAAAGCGTCCTTTTGGGTTGATTATTTCTGTTGCTTGAATCATTGAGCCGTCCAGCCGCCATCAACCGTCAAAATGCTTCCGGTGATGAAGGAATTTTCAAGAAGCGCGACAACGGCCTGCGCGGCTTCCTCGACCGTGCCGAGACGACCAATAGGGTGGACGCCTTTCAGCCAGTCCCTTTGGGGGTTGTTTGTCTTCCCCTCCCCGACGAAACGGTCTAGCATTGGAGTTTCAATCCCGCCGAATGCGACCGCATTCACGCGCACCCCTTGTTTCGCAACCTCCAGCGCCGCCGACCGGGTCAAGCCGTTGACGGCATGTTTGGATGCGGTGTAAACGCCAAAGCCGGGCAGGCCGACTTGTCCAACCACGGACGAGGTGTTCACAATGGCGCCGCCATTTTTGAGGATGGCGGGGATTTCGTGCTTCATGCTGAGCAACGTCCCAAGCACGTTGATGTTGAAAACGTTTTGATAGTTTTCCTCGGTCTGCCGGTCCGTCGGCAGATTCAGTGCGCCTTCGACGCCGGCATTGTTGAAGGCGAAATCGAGCCGTCCAAAGGTCGCCACTGACTTCTCCACGAGGGCCTTGACATCGGCTTCACGGCTGACGTCCGTCTTGACAAAGAGAGCCTTGCCCCCGCCCTTTCCGATGGCTTTCACGACTGCGTTTCCTTCATTTTCGCGACGGCCCGCGACAACAACTTTCGCTCCCGCTTTGGCAAGTGCCAACGCGACAGCTTTGCCGATTCCCGATGTTCCGCCGGTAACCACCGCGACTTTGTTTTCAAAAGAGGCATTCATGTTCATCCCTTTCGTTTCGGGTGATGGATTCTTTTATAAGAGTTATTTTCATTAGGGCTTAGACGCCTTTGATCTCACCTCCGTCCATGCGCACCGCGCTTCCCGTCATCCATTTCGTTGAGGGCGAGACCAGGAAGGCCATCAGTTCTGCGATCTCCTCGGGCTGTCCGTAGCGGCTTATCCCGACTTCGGCCGGGAAACTTTTCCATTGCCTCATCAAAGGTCATGTTATGGGCCGGTGCGTACTTTTCCATGTAGGTCTTGCGGCGATTTGTCAGGACAGGGCCTGGGAGCACGCTATTGACCTGCACGCCGTCCTTGATGCCTCGATCGGCAAAGGCGCGGGCCATTGCGACGATGGCCGCGTTGATTGTCGCCACAGCCGCATAGGCTGACTTGGGAGCCTGCGCCGAGTTGCCCGAGGTGAAGACGACCGAGCCTTTTGACTCCTTGAGCGCATTCCAGGCATGAATCGTGATGCGGCGCGCACCGTGCAGTTTCAATGCCATCCCGTCATCCCACTGGGCATCGGTCATCTCGAAGAGATCGATTTGCGGAACAGCGCCGGCAATATTGATCAGGGCGTCGATTCTTCCATATCGTTTCAATGTCTCGTCCACGAGCGTCTTGTTTGCCGCCGGTTCGCGAAGGTCGAGCGGCATCGGTACGGCATTCGCTCCGGCGTCGCCTACAGCATCTGCCACTTCTTTCAGCGCATCGCCGTTGCGAGCGGTCAGTACGATGGACGCAAAGTCCCTGGCCAGCCTCAAAGCCGTCGCCCGGCCAATACCCTGGCTGGCCCCTGTGATGATCGCGACATTGCCTTTCATGGTCGCCCTTCCTGATAAGGCGAACAGGCGTCCTCGCAGTTGGTTCGGATAGCCTCCAGGAGAATATCCACCACGACGCCCGGAGCGGTCAGCATCGGTGAATGATCGACGGCCTGGGCGCGCACGGTAGCTCCCATGCGCTCGGCCTGGAAATACTGGGTCTTCGCCGGAATCATCCGATCCTGCTCGGCGATGAGAAACCACGAAGGCTTCTCTTTCCACAGTGGCCGGGGAGCCTTCTCTTGAATGCACTTCACGTTGATCGGACGTTGGGTGGCAAAGAGGATCGACTTCACGTCGGGCGCCGCGTTTTGCGCGAACGCATTGGCGAAACCTTCCGGAGGCATCCAAATGAATCCGTCGTCATCGGGGGCAAGTTTCGGCGCCTGGGGATGGGGCGCTTCACGGTAGAATACATCGGCTACCGTTTCCTTCTTCATCCGGCGCGAGGGCGGCCACATACACGAGCGACTTCACGCGCTCATGCCTCGCGGCGCCGATAACAGCGCCGGCATACGCATGTCCCACCAGGATGATGTCGCCTGTCAACCGGGCACACAGCCGGTTGAGTGCGCCCACATCATCTCCAAGCGTTGTCAAGGGAAGCGGCGCACAGATCACATTCAGACCCTCTCTTCTTTGCAGAGCCGGGATAATTCCCGACCAGCTCGCGCATTCCGCCCATGCGCCGTGAACAAGAACGACGTTTACATTGGATTCGCCTGGATTCGCTTCCTCACTGCCGTGGCAAACCGAAATCGCTGTCGTCGTTTGCTTGAATGCCAGGTCGCCCATGATTATTTGCCCAGGGCTCCCGCCAGGAACCCGAGAATCGCCCCGGCTATCTCGCGGCAGTGTGTCTCCAGGGCGAAATGCCCCGTGTCGAAGAATTGCACCGCGGCCTTTGGGATATCGCGCTTGAACGCTTCCGCGCCCGCCGGGAGAAAGAACGGATCGTTCTTCCCCCAGACCGCCAGCAGCGGCGGCTGGTACTGTCTGAAATATGCCTGGAACTCCGGATAAAGCGCGACGTTGCTGGCGTAATCCTTGAAAAGGTCCAACTGAATTTCATCCGCACCGGGACGCGCGAGGTAAAAGTCATCCAATGAGCGGCCATCCGGGAGAGACCAGGCTGGTGTCCGCGACGCCGTGCGTGTACTGGAACGTGGTTGTTTCCGGTTTAAGAAACGCGCGCAGAGCGTCCCGATTGGCTTGGGATGCCGTCCTTCCAGTAGGCTCGAATCGGATCCCATCCGTTGCTCAGCCCCTCCTCGTACGCATTTCCATTCTGTGAAATGATCGCGGAGATTCGATCCGGATTTTTGAGCGCCATGCGAAGGCCCACCGGAGCACCGTAATCGAAGATATAAATCGCAAACTTCTTGAGACCGATTGCCTCGGTAAATCCCGCGATGGTATCCGCGATGTTTGCGAAAGTGTATTGGTACCTGGCGCGGTCCGGCATGTCGGACTGCCCAAAGCCGGGGAAATCCGGCGCTACGAGATGATATCGCTCGGCCAGCATCGGAATGAGATCCCGAAACATGTGGCTTGCACTCGGAAAGCCGTGCAATAGAAGCAGGGTAGGTGCATTTTTTGGGCCTGCCTCTCTGTAGAAGATTTTGGTCCCGTTTACATCAGCGGTTCGGTAGGTGGTTTTCATATGGGCTCTTTTTGAGTGTTCACCCGACTCCTGTTTGGACAAGGGCGACCATTTTTCCGTTGGCTTGGTTGGATTCCATCACTTCGTGCGCTTCGCGAATTTCGTCGAAGTAGAAAACGCGCGCCGGCTTCGCTTTGTAGATGCCTCTGGCCGCCCCTCCCAGGCATGCCCCGACAATGCCCACACATTCTATCCCACCGACCTTCGCGGCCTCCGCCCACTCGCCTTTCCGCACGCGAGTTTCAGCGTGGTCGATTCCGAATGCCTTTACCTCGATCAGTGCCTGGCCCGGCGCCGGTGTTGGAGTTGGGAGATCTTCGATGACGAGACCTTCCAGCCCCCCGAAAGCTTTGATGACAATGGCTCTCATCCCGGCGTTAGCGTTCTTCCCGAAGGTGGACGTAAGTCCGTCCGTGTCCGTTACTATGGGAAACCCCCATGATCGGACCGCCCTCCACTTTTGCTCGCAGGTCCCACCCGTGCACGAACAGGGCTATCGATTGCTCATCGACGGGCCGGTAAAGGGCAGTGGATTGACCGTGCCCATTTGGAACCTGGACCGGCCGCAGGCCGTCGGCGGAGGCCTTCAAACTTGCCAGTCCAATGAGCGCGATTGCAGTCATCGCCGACCGAGGATTGATTGCCGGGTGCATTCCGGGTTTGCCGGTGTTGTACGGTTATCGCGACGGCTGCGAATTTTCGTTCACCTCCATGTCCTGGAACTCACTTCAACACCCCGAGATGAGCCTCCTCGCCGTCGTCGTCCACGAGGACATAGCTGCCAGAGGCATGCGTCTTGCCTGCCTCGCCGGCCGACATCACGTGAAACTCGCGATGAATCTGGGGGCAGTAGAACCCATGCAGAATGCTGCGGCTCTTATCGACCTCCATGAGGGTGATTACGCCGCAGGTTTCAATGGCAATCTTGTCACCCGCCTTCAAGGCGTTTGCCTCCTCCATGGTGATGACCGGTGTATAAACTCTTGGCCCCGGCCCCGCGTGGGCTTGAGGGATCGTTGTCGAAAGGATGATCGCCGCGGCGATGGTCGCGCCGATTTTGCTGAGTGAGGTCATTTTCATTTTTTTTATGTGGTTGTTGCTGTTTTGATGTTGATTACTTGGCCTTGCTACCGTCGGTCGCGCAGCCACCCTTGCCCTTGCAGGAGTTCTTGCCTCTGCAGCCGTTATCGCTGGTACTGCAGCCACCCTGACCCTTGCAGGCATTCTGCCCCGTGCAGGAGTGCTTGCCCGAGCCGTCGTCGGCCAGCGCGCCGGCATGGATAAGCTGGGTGCCGAAGTCATGGGTCTGGGCCGCGTGGAGACGGGCCGCCGCTCCGGTCACGAGACCGGCAATTGCGGCGCCGGCGAGGAGTGCCCTGTGATTCAGTATTTTCATTATGCGGGTCTCTTCTCTTGTTTCTTTATGTGGCTGGAGCTTGGAAATCCGTGGAGCAGCAGCAAGGTGGGCGCATCTGGACTGCCGGCCTCCCGGCAGAAGATTTTGACGCCAGCAACATCAACAGCGCGGTAGTGGAGGTTCATAATCGGATTTGGGACTCTGATTGCTTGTTTTGAGCGTCGGCGGAAGTCCGCTTCCGGCCAGCGCACTTCCACGGAGTTTGGCGCTCTTTTCAAGTCGCCGCTATCGGTCGAACGGTCGGTCTTCTGGAATCCGAACGGGTCGCGTCCGAACAGTTCTTTTGGAGGGTATCCTGAAAGTGGCGTCAGGCTTGAATCGTGATTATTGTCAGTGAATTCCGATTTGCATGGGAACCCCGCAAGACATGACCGAGATGGAGCGCGCCAACGTCGATTTGGCAAAGGCGCCGAAAGAAATCGAGTGGTCTGAAGTCGAACTCCGCACGATTATTGATGCCCTGCCCGCGCATGCGTGGGCCTCTCGTGCAGACGGTTACAATGTTTACTGCAACCGGCAATGGCTCGACTATTCCGGATTTAACCAGGAGGCGGCTCGCGGTTGGGCATATCGCGACATCATTCATCCGGATGATGTCGGCTCCTTCGTCAAGCAATGGAACGAATTATCCGCCAGGGGAGCCACCATTGAGGCGGAAGCGCGTTTTCGCCGGGTCGATGGCGAGTATCGCTGGTTTCTCGTCCGCGCGGCTCCTCTGCGAGACGAAAGCGGGCGGATCGTGATGTGGTTTGGCACCAATACGGATATCGACGACCGGAAAAAGGCCGAGGCGTTACTCACGGGCCAAAATATAGTCCTCCAGATGGTTGCCATGGCCAGGCCGCTGAATGCCATCCTCGAGGAGATTTGCCTCCTTTTTGACAGTATCTCAGCCACCTCGATGTCCTCTATTCTGCTGCTCGATGGAAAAGACCGGCTAAAGGTTGGGGCCGGACCCAACATGCCGGGTGAAATGATTTCCACCTGCGAAGGGCTTAAGATAGGCCCTGCCGTTAGATCCTGCGGCACCGCTGCATACCGCAAAGAGCCAGTCATCGTTAGTGACGTTGAAACAGATCCTCTTTGGAAGAGCTCCCGTGAAATGGCCATGCGCCACGGCGTCCGCGCAGGGTGGTCTACTCCCATCTTCTCCTCGGAAAACCGTCTTTTGGGCGTGTTCGGAAACCTTTGGCGTACCCGTCTTAGTCCCACGTCGATCCATCTCCGGATGATCGATTTAATGACCGACCTCGCGTCCGTGGCCATCGAACGCCAGCTTTCGCAGGAGGCCCTGCGCGCCTCGGAAACATTTGCCAGGGGCCAGGCCGATACCCTTACCCGGACTCTCGATGAGATTGCGCGAGAGTCCTCCTTTGATCGCATCGCGGATTACGTTCTACGAACGCTGACGGACCAGTTTGGCGCTGCCGGCAGCAGTGTATTTCTTTCGAACGCTACCACCGGCCTGATGGACCTCGGATTCGTCCTGGAAAACGGGCGGCTAAAATCCACGTCTGATCCGGAGCTCGCCGCGGTTTATCCATCGTTATCTTGGAACGATATCCCCCAATGGCGGGAGGCTTTCGAAAGCGGCAAGCCCGTGGTCTTGCACGATATTCGTGTGGGATCGGGCGCCCCGTGGCGCCCTCATGTCCTGCGGCAGGGTGTCATCTCCGTATTGCTGATTCCCTCTTTTGTCGCAGGAAAACCCGCCGCCGCATTCGGGATCCGGTTCAAGCAGCAGCGGCAGTTTCGTCCCGAGGAACTTGAGTTGGCCCAGGCTCTCGCAAATCAGGCGATGCTTGCCATGCAGTTGACGCGGCTATCCGAAGAAAGCCGCCGTTCGGCGGTGGTTGGAGAACGGAATCGATTGGCCCGGGAGGTTCACGATACTCTCGCGCAGGGTTTCACGGGCGTCATTGTCCAGCTCGAGGCGGCAGGGGAAGCAATGGCTCAGGATCTCCCTGCAAAGGTCTCCGGCCATCTCGAGCGAGCCAGCGCCCTGGCGCGCGAAAGTTTGCAGGAAGCACGGCGCTCCGTCAGGGCGCTTCGTCCACAGGCCCTCGCGGAAAACAGTCTGAGCATCGCCCTCAAGGACTTATTTGCCAAAATGACGTCGGACACCTCCCTGGTGGCGAAATTGATCGTCGATGGTGAGCCTCGACCGCTGCCAGAGGTATGGGAAAACAACCTGCTTCGAATCGGCCAGGAGGTTTTGACCAACGCTCTGCGGCACTCCCAGGCCACGGAATTTCACGGCAGACTCACCTTTGACGTTCGCGAAGTCAGCTTGCACGTTCGCGATAATGGACTTGGATTTGACACGGGAAAAAGTCACGAGGGATTCGGCTTGCAGGGCATTCGGGAGAGAGCTCAAACCATGGGCGGCAGACTCGCCATTTCAAGTGAAAAGGGCAAAGGCACGTCAATCTCGATAGTGTTGCCGATTGATTCGGGAATACAAAGCCATGAAAAGACCAATTGAACGGCGAAATCTCTCTTCGCCGGGCGCAGCATTGCCTGTCAAGCCAGCGGCCGAGATCGTACCGAAGAAAAGATTCGGGTTCTTATCGCTGATGACCACACCACGGTACTTGCGGGATTATCTTCCATCATCGGCATGCAGCCCGACATGGTAGTCGTGGCGGAAGCGGAAAACGGCCGCCAGGCAGTCGATTTATGGCACAGGCACAAACCCCAGGTCACGCTGCTTGACTTGCGCATGCCGGTTCTCGATGGCGTCGGCGTAATCAACGAAATTTGCCAGCGGGAGGCCGCCGCAAAATTCATCATTCTGACCACCTACGACACGGATAGTGAGATTTACGGTGCCATCAAGGCGGGGGCCAAAGGCTATCTGCTCAAGGACCAGCGCCGTGAAGTGTTACTCGACTGCATCCGCAAAGTCAGTCGCGGAGAAACGTGCATACCGGCTGCCCTCGTTGAGAAATTAGCGGCGGGATTGAGAGGTGAGGCATTAACCAGCCGCGAACTTGACGTTTTGATACTATTGGCCCGGGGCAGGAGTAACAAGGAAATCGCTGCCGGTCTTTCCATCAGTGAGACCACCGTAAAAGGCCACCTGCGTAACATATTCGCGAAATTGAATGTTCTAAGCCGTACCGAGGCCACCTCGATAGCGCTGCGCCGTGGGCTAATTCAGCTTTAGTTAACCCTCGTGCTGGACAATTACCCCTCCGGAGGATGGATGAGGGATGCCACACTCCCGCCGGAGAGCCATCATCCTTCTCCCGAGTGGGAGTCAGATACTGCCGGGATCAATTTCTCCGCCGCATTCGTTTTCATTCGGGCATAATCCTCGGCTCACGGTCAAAATTCGACCATTTCCCCAATCCACAATTGCCCCCGCTTCCATTCCCGCTTAGTTTTGCCGCCGTGTCTTCCCCGCTTGGCCAGCGTCATACACGTCAGCGCGATGCCATCCTTCTCGCCATCACCCAGGCGAAAGGGCCGGTTTCGATCCAGCAAATCCTCGAGCGCGCCCAGGCTTCTCTCGGCAGCCTTGGCATCGCCACCGTCTATCGCACGCTCAATCTGCTCCTCGAGTCCCAGCGCATCCAGACCGTCATCCTCCCGGACGGCCAGACCTGCTACGAGCGCTCCGGCATGGGTCATCACGACCATTTTCAATGCCGGCGCTGCAAAAACGTCTACGACCTCGAGGTCTGCCCCCTCCATCTCGCCAAGGGCACCATCATTCCCGGCGGTTACCTGGTCGAGGACCATGAGATGACCCTCTACGGCCTCTGCGCCGCATGCCGCTCCGCGCAGTCGCGCGCCAAGTCGCAGTCCGCGCGCCCGGCTGCCAGGGGCAAACCCGCCGCCGCATCGAAAGCGCGCGCCGGGACTTCGTAAATCGGCGCACTGGCATCCGCCGAATCCCCTTGCGCCGTACTGATAATGCGTTATCAGTATTTTGAAGCATTATGAAATCTCTATTTATGAAAACTGTCGCAGGGAAGCTGGCGTTGGCGGCCATCGCCTGCATGTTCATCGGCGCCAGCGCCGAGGCCCAGAGTCTCAGTATCGTGGCGGCGGAAAATTTCTACGGCGGCGTGGCGCAGCAGATAGCCGGAAGATCCGCGAACATTACGAGCATCATGAGCAACCCAAACCAGGACCCGCACGAATTTCAGTCCGACGCGGCGACGGCGAAGGCGGTGGAGAGCGCGGACATCGTCATCTACAGCGGAATCGGGTACGATGACTGGATGCAGAAGCTTTTGGGGCTGCGGGGGAAGCCGGGCAGGACGGTGATCTGCGTGGCGGACTTGATCGGGGCGAAATCGGGGGACAATCCGCACATCTGGTACGACCCGCGAACAATGCCGGCGCTGGCGGCGAAATTGGGCCAGGTGCTCAACAGGCTGCAGGCGGTGGCGGCGTTCGACAAATCGATGGACGAAGTGACTTCGGAGATTGCCAGGATCAAGGCTGCGCACGCGGGAACGGCGGTCACCGCGACCGAGCCGGTGTTCGGATACATGGCGTCGGCGCTGGGATTCAAAATGTTGAATTACGGATTCCAGGTGGCCGTGATGAACGACACGGAGCCCAGCTTCAAGGACACCTCCGGATTCGAGAATAGCCTGACCAGCGGAGAGGCGAAATTGCTCTTCTACAACAGCCAGGTGTCCGACCCGGTGACGCAACGGATGCAGTCGATCGCAAAGGACCATAAGGTGCCCGTGGTCGGCGTCACGGAGACGCAACCGCCGGAACAGAAAACCTACGTGAAGTGGATGGTCTCGGAATTGAAGGCCGTGGAAGGGGCATTCTCCGGGGTCCATTGAACGCTGCTCTGGCAATAGCTGGCGCCAGCGTGCGGCTGGGCGGAAACGAAATCCTGCGCGCCGTGAACGCGGAGATCGCGCCGGGCGAATTCATCGGCATCTTTGGACCCAACGGGGCCGGGAAATCCACGCTGCTGCGGGCCATCCTGGGCCTTGCGCCGTTGTCCGCGGGGCGAATCTCGATCTTCGGTGTGCCGGCGGGGCGGGCGAATCGGACGATCGGCTACATGCCGCAGTCCCGGGTGACCCTCGAGGGCACGGCGCTGAGCGCGCGCTCCATGGTGACCGGAGTGGCGGCCGGAGACGGTTGGGGCGTGCCGTGGCACAGGCGGCGTCTGAAAGAGGAGGTGGACCGGGTGATTGACCTGGTGGGCTTGAGATCATTTGAGCACCGGCCATTTTCGGTCCTCTCCGGCGGAGAGAGGCAGCGGGTGGGCCTGGCCCAGGCCCTCCTCGGGCAGCCGCGGTTGCTCCTGCTGGACGAGCCGCTGGCGAGCCTGGACCCGCGCAATCAAATGCTGCTGATCGAACGCGTGACCGAAATCAAGAAAACGACGAAGACCACGATCCTCTTCACCGCGCACGACGTGAACCCGCTGCTGGGAATAATGGACCGGGTCCTCTATATCGCGGGCGGGGAGGCGGCAATCGGTTTGGTGGACGAAGTGATAACCAGCGAGGCGCTCAGCCATCTCTACAAGGCCAAAATCCGGGTGATCCGGATGGAGGGCAACGTATTCATTCTTGCCGCGGAAGGCGGCGTCATCGAGGCCGCGCGCCATGATTGATCAACTGCGGGAGTTTCTATCGTACGACTTTGTGCGCAGCGCGCTGATCGCCGGCTCGCTGGCGGCGGTGCTCGGTGCGGTCGTCGGCTATTTCGTGGTGCTGCGGAAGGTCGGTTTCGCGGCGCATGCCCTGGCGCATATCGGTTTCACGGGAGCGACGGGCGCGGCGCTCCTCGGGCTCAGTCCGCTCGAGGGAATGCTGGTGATAGCAGTGCTGGCGGGCGCGACCATGGGCGTGATGGGCGACCGGGCCCACCGGAGCGAAATCGCGATCGGGATGGTGCTATCGGTCTGCCTCGGCGTCGGGACGCTCTTCCTGGCGCTTTACAACGGATTCGCCGGACAGGCCTCCGCAATCCTGTTCGGAAACATATTCGGAGTATCATCCCGGCAAATCGCCCAGATCGCGGTTCTTTCGGCCGGAAGTCTGGCGGTGCTGATCGTCTTCTCCCGGAAGCTGATTTTCGCGAGCATCCAGCCCGACTTGGCGGAGGCCCGCGGAGTGCGCGTTTCCATGCTGTCGCTGGTGTTCATGGTCATCCTCGCGGTCTCTGTGACACTGGCCAGCCAGGTGGTGGGCATCCTCTTGGTGTTCGCACTGGTCATCGGGCCGGCGGGGGTCGCCGCGCGATTGTTCCGGGGTTTCTGGTCGGGAATGCTGGCCTCAGTCGTCCTGGCGTTGGCGGCGGTATGGGCGGGGATTCTGTTCGCGTGCGTGACCAACTGGCCGCCGAGTTTCTGGATCACGGTGCTCCTGTTCGTGCCCTACCTGGTGGTGGAAATGCTCTGCCGGCTCGTGTTTAAGGTAGAGCGGTAGAGGCCAGGCCGGCCTCGCGCGAGGGTCTCACCGAATCACGGACAGCCGGCAGGAAAATAGGGGAAAGCCCTACAATTCTCATACCAGACGCCGCCCAGGCGATACGTGGCATCGCTAATGCTCAATATATATCCGTCACCTACAGGATTTCATTCCATGCGCCCTGCCCTTGTCACTCCATTCCGGCTCCTGTGCGGCATCGCTGTTTTTACCGTTCTGTGCATGTCGGCGATCACCGTGGTGACCGATCATCTGGCCGATAAGTACCTCGCCCACAGCAGCTACGCTTCATCCAGCCGTATCCATCTCATCAACGATGTCATCCAGGCCCTCAAGCGCGCCCAGGATTGCCGCCGCGCCTACCTCGTAACCGGCGACGCCTCCTACCTCGACGCCTACCACGCCGCCTCCTCCAACGTCGACGTAAGCATGGACCGCCTGGTGACCGAGGACAACGAAATCACCGCCAGGCTGTCTCACGCCGAGGACCTCCGCGAATACGTCCATACCGAGCTCGAGGCAATCGGCAAGTCTCTCCAATCCAATTCCACCGCCAAATCCCCCGCCCCTCTCCCTGCCGTCGATCCCGGCCTCAACCGCATCGAGCGCCTCCTTGATTCCCTCGCCCACGAGGAAGCCAACGACGCCTCGGGCCAATTGGAAGTCGCCCAGGCCCAAACCGCTTTCCATCGCAATCTCCTTGTCGCAATCGTGGCCATCAATCTCCTCTTCCTGGCTGGCATCGGCTTTTGCGCAATGCAGATCGGCAAGCTCTACTCCCTCGTCACCATGTGCGCCTGGTCCAAGCGCGTCCAATACCAGGACCAATGGATCCCCCTCGAAGAGTACATGCGCAAGCGCTTCGGCATCCGCATCTCCCACGGCATTTCCCAGGAGGAATACGACAAGTGGGCTGCCGAGGAATTGCCCGACGGCTCCGAGACGCCTTCCCCCTCCGTTCCCCGCGAGCACTCGCCCTCAAAGGCCGCCTGACGCCGGCCCCTCTCTGCACGGCTTTCGTTCAGGCATTTTCCTGATTGATCCGGCAATCTTCGCCGCCGATTCTGCCGCATGGTTCGGCGAATTCTTATTCTCCTCTTCGCGCTCCTGCCCGCCCTGCCCTTGCGGGCCGCCCCGCACGCTGCCCATCCAGCCCCCGCGGCCGCCATCGTCGAACCCGATCCCACCAGCCCGCAGGAGGTCTTTGACCAGATGCGCGAATCCTTCCGCCCGGACCGCGCCCGCGGCGAGCATCTCCGTTACCAGTTCGATTTCGGCGACCCGCAGGCAGGCAAATGGTGGATCGTCATCAGCGACGGCTCCTACACCATGGGCAAGGGGGTTATTGCCAATCCCGATGTGACATTTTATTCCACGGGCGCCGATTGGGTTCGCCTTTCAAACGGCACCCTTGGCGGCTTCCGCGCTTTCATTACGGGCCGTCTCCGCGTCGCCGGCAGCCAGTTCACGGCCCACAAGCTCGACGAGATTTTTCCGTAGCCGCTACTCGAACTGCTTGCGGAAAGCCGCGAATTGCTCCCGCAATTCCCCCACCTCTTTGCGCAACGCCGCCACCTCGGCTTCCAGCGCTTCCATCCTCCCCTCCTCCCGCGTTACGCGCGGCGCCGGCGTCGTTTCATATCCCGCCTTCTGCCAGCCCCCTTCCGGCTCCGGCGAAAGCAGATGCACGGTGCGCCCCTCCTTTTGTCCCGGCTGCTGCGGCAGCAGCTTGATGAGCGGCGATTCCCCCCGCGCCAGCCCCTCGAGGCACGCCTCGAGCTCCTCGATGCTCGCAAAATGAAAAAGCCGCTCCGTGCGCGACCGCAACTCCCCCGCCGTTTGCGCACCCCGCAGCAGCAGCACCGCCATCACCGCCACGTCGCGCCCATCCAACTCGAAATGATCCGGCAGATTGTGCCGGTATTTCTGCACCCGCGATCCGCTGCCGAAAATCACCGTCACCAGTTTCTTCTCCCGCAATCCGGCGATCCCTTCCTCGACGGTCCGCTCGTCGTAAGCCGTGACCGGCTCCCGATTTGTCGTCTGGTTGCACGCAACCACCAGGCTGTTGAGGGAAAGCGGGTAATTCTCCGGCGTGATCCGCTCCTTCTCGAGCAGGCAGCCAAGGATGCGGGCTTCAACGGGGGTGAGATCGAGAGATGCCATAAGGAATTATATTCAGATATTGAACGCACGCTCGGCGATGATTCGCCCCACTGTTTCCGGAGTGATGGCGGAAAGAATCCTCTCGTGCCCTCCCGGGTCCATCCAGGCCGCGGGCGGACAGAAATCGGTCTCGGTCTCCAGATAGACCCCGGTTTCGACCGGATCCGACCGTAGATTGCGAAAGAAGAATACCGGAACGCCCGCGGCATTGGCGATGTGGCGAGGACCTGAATCGGTCGTCAGCACTGCCTGAAAGCGCCGCAGGAAACAGGCGAGCGCGCGGAGACTCAGGTCGCCGGCGACGATATCCGCTCCGAGTTGAAAACTGTCATTGATGCGCCGGAGCAGCGGCTTGTCCTCGCCGGCTCCGCAAAAGACCGCATGCGCGCCGCAATTCTTGCGAAGCAACTGCAAGGTCCTGCCAAAGTTCTCCGGCGCCCAGACGCCGGTCGGCTGCCGCGTGGTCATGAAGCAGGCGATCAGGCGCGCGCCATCATCCTGCTTGAACCGCGCCCAGAGCCCGGCTGCCGCCTCCTCATCCGCCGCCGAGGTTTCAATGACAGGTCGCAATGGCCAGTCAGGCGGCCTTCCAATTATCGCGGCAACATATTCCCGAAAGTACGCCGGATAGGATTGCGGAAACCGGATGGGAATTGGGTGGGTAATCCAACCGGAAAATCCTTTGTAAACATAACCGGCCCGGTTCGGGATGCCGAGCCGCAACGCCAGCAGCGACTCCGGCCAGTATCGGATGCTATTGGTGCACAGCGCCGCGTCGAAGCGCATTTGCTGCAGCGCCGCGAAATGTTCCGGCGCCAGGTCGAGCGGCGAATCCGTGCCCGCCCACGGAAGGACGCTCGCCAATGCCGGATTCCCCTCGATGATCGGCGCCGATGACGGCGCGGTCAGGTAATGGAGTTCGCACCCCGGCAAACCCGCCTTCAGATGCCCGAGCGATGCGCTCCGGTAAAGCAGGTCGCCGATATGGTTGTCCCCGATGATCAGCGCCTTGCGCCACTCGCGCGGCTCCGATGGCGGCCCGGCTTTCGTCCGCGCGTACGCGCGCAGCAACGGCGCCCCCGCCTCCACACCTGTGGCGATCAGCCAGTTTGATTTTTTCCTAAAGGGCTTTGGATCGGGGAATGGCACGGCTTAACCAGCCCGTTCTACGGCAGCCGCGCCTGCGCGTAACGCAAGAATTTCCATCACCGCCCGACGCATTTCCTCCACCTTCACCCGTCCCTCGAAATCGCAGTTCTCCCGCGGACGCGCCCGCCGCCGCTGCTCGCAAAATTCCGCCGGCGGCGACACGACGATCGTCCCCGGCGTCAGGTTTCCCCAAACCGTCGCCGACACAGGCGGATAGCGGCAGAAGGCGCTCACCGTCGGAATCGAAAACGCCGCCGCAATGTGCAGCGGGCCCGTGCTCGGCACGACCATGGTCGTGTAATTTGCAACGTGCGCGGCGAGCTGGCGCAGGTTCCACAGCCCGCACGCATTGTAAAAGCGCGGATGGTTCAGCACCGCTTCCGGCCACGCCTCGAACAATTTTTTCTCCGCCGGCACTCCCGTCCCGATGAGCGCGATGCCGGGGTGTTCGAGAAGCAGCGCCGCCAGCTCCCCAAACGCCGCCCCGGGCAGATTGCACGTATTGCCGGCGCATCCCGGATGAATCCCCACCAGCTTCAACCCCGGAAAACGCGCCGCAAACTCCGCGCGCGCCTCGTCGATCTCCGCCGCGCTCACAAAAAAATCGGGCTTCAACCCGTCGGTGGGAAATCCCGCCGCCGCCGCGCAATCGAGCGGGATTTCGGAAAAATGCCGTTCCCCCTTGCGCATGCCGGAGCGCAGGCATTGATGCAGCGTCAGCCTGCCCAGCACGCCGCCCCACATCGCGATGCGCCGCCGCGCCCCGCTCAGCGCCGAGGCCAGCAGCAATTGCCGCGGCTTCCCATACGGCAGCAGGATCATCTCGTACCCCTGCCGGCGCATCCAGCCGCCCAGGCGCCACCAGCGTTTCGGAAAATCTGGCGCCACCTGCTCGAGCACGTGCAACGCGACGCGCGAATCGCCCCCGAATATCGCCGCGCACGCCTCCCGCACCAGCACGTGCGTCTCCCACCCCGCCTTCACCGCCGCGCGCACCAGCGGCGTCGTCAGCAGCACGTCGCCTAGGTGATCGAGCCGGACGATCAAGACGCGCATCGCCGGGCGGGAGTGGGGGTCACCGCCGGAGTTCATCCTGCACGATTGGCACGTGATAAGTCGGCGGCAATGGCCGGCCCAGCCAGCCGTACTTCACCTTCCGGTAGCCTTCCCGCGTCACCCGGTACACCCCACCCGGCACAAGGCAGGCCACCCGGCAAATCCACAGCGCCGCCCGCACCGGCAGACCCATGTTGATCCCAATGCGCACCAGGTGATAATCCGGATCGGGTCCGCGGTCCATTTTTGTCCACGCGATCATCCTCAGCGATTGCCGGATCATTCCAAACATATCCGGCCGCACGAAAATTGAATAAAACGCATCCTTCCGCAGCTCCGGCGGCAGCGAGCGGCAAAAGGCCGACCACCCGTCAACGGTATCCAGGTGGTCCGTCCCCTTTTCGGCGGGATCCTCCCGCTGCAACACCGGCGGCCGCAATACCGCGCACGGGATGTCATTGACCAGCAGCTTTCTGCCAATCACCAACTGCGGAAAATTCGTGCGGATGCCGAAGTAGCCGTCCACCAGCTCCGCCGAGGTAATGAGCGATGATTTGAAAACCACCGCCGGCGCAAAACTCTGGCCGGTCAGGAAGGTGCGGAACTTTTTCTGGATTTCCATCGGGCTCACTCCCGTGCCCGCCGGCCACCCATCCTGGCGCGGGCCGCCCACGAAACATGCCTGCGGCTCCACATGCTCCAGCAACTCCAGCAGCGGCTCCACCCGCTCCGGGTAGAGCGTATCGTCGTCGCACAGGATCCACGTGTATTCGCCCTGCGACAACTCGATCGACCTCAAAAAATTCGCCCCGAACCCGATGTTCCTCGCGTGCCGCTGCACCTCCATCCCCGGCAGCTTTGTCCGAAATTCCTCGCACACCCCAGCCGTCCCGTCGGTCGAGCAATTGTCCATCACCGTCAGCCGGTGTTCCTTCAGCGGGCTGGCCGCAATCGCCTCCAGCGTGCGCCGGAACGATTTTTCCCGGTTGTAGGTCAGCAGGAATACGTGCAGCAGGCACTTGCCTTCGGTTTTGGTCATGACGGGGAAAAGTGCGCGGGCCTCGGCCCGATCTTGCCGCGTTTCAGCCGCCATTTCCGGCGCATCCGGATCAGCGAGCGCAGCGGCAGGCCCAGGCAGCGCATCACCGGTACGGGAATGACGAGCAAGGGATACGCATAAACATAGAACAACGGGTCCCTGCCGTACAACTTTTTCAACTCACCTGCCGTGATGATTTTGCGGCCGTTCAACCGGTTGTTGACGATCAACCGCTGCAAAAACAGCCGGATGGTCTTGCGGTTATGCCAGTCCACGTCCTTTTGCGTGAGCAATCCCTCCCCCAGCAGTTCCAGGTGCACCTGCGTCGTGTTCATCGCCCCGTATTGAAGCGGGTCATAGCCGGAGCCGTAGTCGTTCCGCGCCAGCACCGTCAACGTTCCGTCGAACAGATACGGTCCCGATGTCGTCAGCACCACCCGCGACGCGATATCCACATGCGCCGTCCCCCGGTCGCGCACGATCTTCCCCGTATGCTTGCGCCCCTCCGCCGTTTTCAGCACCAGCGCCGAGATGAATCCCAGTCCCGTGTACAGAAAAAATTCCGTCGGGTTTTCAAATACGCGCTTTACCACCGGTTGCGTCGGCGCGTTCCGCTCCAGCGGATTGTTGTGATAAAACGGCGTGTGATTCACGTACGCCGCGATCGGATGCGTTTCACCGAGGTCCTGCGCCAGCCCCGACACGAAGTCCGGCGGCGCCAGATCGTCGTCGGAGAAAAACGCCGTATACTCGCCGGCCGCGTTTTCCAGGCACGCGACCACATTTCCGTCGAATCCGAGATTCGACGGGTTGCGATGATAGCGCAGCCGCGGATTCCGCGCGCAATAATCGCGCATCACGGTTTCGGTTTCATCCGCCGAGGCATTGTCGCACACCACCAGTTCCACGTCCGTGCGGTCCGCCACCTGCGGCAGCAGCGAATCGAGCGTCTCCCGCAGCGTTCCCGCGCGATTATAGGTCATCACGCAAATCGATAACAGCGGATCCATGGCTTAAACGCGCAGCTTCTTCTGCCGCAATGCGTCCCGCGTATAAAACGGCCACAGGATCGCCGCTGGCAGCGAGCAAACCGCCGACGCAAGCGCGATTCCGGAAAGCCCCAGCCACCGGCTGAAAATCACCATCAGGACGACCGAGGGGATCAGCATGATAAACGATAGCGCCCCTTGCACTTTCACAAGTCCCAGGCTGTTCAGAAAAACCGAGAACGTATTGATGAATCCGCCAAGGCATGCTCCCACCAGCAGCAGTGCCGCCAGCGTATAATCCCTGTACCAATGCCCCGCCCACAACCGGATCAAAACCGGATGCGCGCACCACACGCCCGCGCCAATGATTCCAAAATATGCCGGCCAGACCTGGAAAACGTAAACCCGCAACAGCTTGCGCACCGCACCCCAATTGCCCGCGTGCCCTTCCCGCGCGACCGCCGGCCCAACTGGCGCCATGATCGCAAGATGGCTGGTCCCCAAGAACGAGAAGAGCCTCTGGATCAGCGAAAAGTCGCCCGCCACCGCGAGTCCCGATGTCACGCCCGACGCAAGCGGCGCAAGGATCCTGGAAATGATCGCCGAAATCGTCAGCAAAAACGCGTGAAAACTCACCCGCGCCAGCGACCGCACGATCGCGGCCATGCGGGCGACCGGCGGCACCGAAAATTTCCATCCCCGGCGAATGAAGGCGTATAAAGTCAGAATGATATCCACGGCTATAACACAGAGAAAATAAATCAAAATTACCCAGGTAAACTTGAATTTACAGACCCACGCCGCCACCACAACAATCACCACCTGAAGCGCATTCGAACCCGCGCTGAGTCCGCTTGCCAGCTTGATCTCCCCGTACGCGAAATACACCGTCCACATCAGCCCCAGCGGCAGCGTGCCGATCATCACCACCAGCACGATCGGCATGAAGTGAACCACTTGCGCCCCCAGCAATGGATCGCTGACCTTGAACCACCGCGTCCATGGCAGATGCGGCGCCACCAGCAGTACGATGACGCTATCCGCCACGAAAAAAAGCGCCTCCAGAAGTATGATCGTTATAAACGTCTCGCGCCGTTCTTCTTCCGCTTCCGCCCCGCGCGATCCCAGCGCCGCCAGCCGGTTGCCCAGCGTGAGCTGGAACCCCATGTCCAGCCCATTGGTGAACAGATTGATGTAATAGAGCATCGACCAGAAGCCAAACTGGTCCAGGGTCATGCTCCGCGCGAGCACGCCATTGATCACCAACAGCGCCACCGTGTTCGACAGTTGCCCGCATAGCGTGGCAAAATTCGTGGAGACCGATTTCCATCGATCCATGAGTGAGGATACCGGCACGAGGAAAAAGGGGCTAAGACGTTGGATGATTCATCGAACTCGCGGCGTACGGCGGCGACCGCCAAATGAGAGCCCATATCCGCTCCCCGCACAAGCAACGCCTGCAACCCCTCCTTTGCGCGCCTCACTTGGCGCCATTTCCACCGGCGCCGCCAAAAGCGCCCGCCGCCGGCAATCAACCCTACCCTGCTACACCATCAAATGTTCCTTCACCACGTCCCCCGTCAGCTCCGCGATCGGCCCGTGCGCCACGATCGCCCCGCGGTCCATGATGTAGAACAGGTCCCCGAGCGCCTGCGCGAAATCCAGGTATTGCTCCACCAGCAGGATGCTGATCCCGCTTTCCTTTTTGATCTTGCTCAGCGTGTCGCCGATCAAATCGATGATCGACGGTTGGATGCCTTCGGTCGGCTCGTCCAGGATCAACAGCTTCGGCTCGGTCAGCATCGCCCGCGCGATCGCAAGCTGTTGCTGCTGCCCGCCGCTCAGCACCCCCCCTTTGCGCCCCAGCATCTCCCCCAGCACGGGGAACAGCTCGATCACCCGCTCCATCTCCCCGTTGCTCTTGCGCCCCGTCGCCACCACCCCGATCCGCAGGTTTTCCTCGACCGTCAGGTTGGGAAAAATGTCGCGCCCTTGCGGCACGTAAGCCAGCCCGCGGCGCGCTCGCGCTTCCGGCTTGAGCGGCAGCAGATTGGTCCCGGCAAAATCGATCGAGCCGGCTGTCGGCTTCAGCAGTCCCACGATGGTCTTGAGCGTCGTCGATTTCCCGACCCCGTTGCGCCCCATCAGGCACACAAGCTTGTTGTCCGGGACCTCGAGCGAAAGCTTCCGCAAAATCCGCGACCCGCCGATCGAAACGTCAATGTTGGATATCGTAAGCATCGAAGCGGCCAAATATCAGTTACGCTGGTGTTTCCTCCCGAGGTAAACCTCGATCACCCTCTCGTTCGATTGCACCTCGTCCACCGTCCCCTCGCACAACACGCTTCCCTGGTGGAGCACGGTCACCTTGCTCGCGATCTGCCGCACGAACACCATGTCGTGCTCGATGACGATGATGCTGTGCCGGCCCGCCAGGCTCAGCAATAGCTCGCCCGTCTTCGCCGTTTCCTCGTCGCTCATCCCGGCCGCCGGCTCGTCCACCAGCAGCAGCCGCGCGTTTTGCGCCAGCAGCATCCCGATCTCGAGCCATTGCTTCTGCCCGTGCGCCAGTGACCCCGCCTTCGCCTCCTCTTTCGCCGTCAGCCCGATCGTCTCCAGCACTTCGTGAATCCGCTCCTGCTGCGCCGGTGTCACCCGCCTCGTCAGCGCCGCAAACACCCCGCGGCTCCCACCGAGCGAAAGCAGGATGTTCTCGAATACCGTATGATCGGTGTAAACCGTCGGCGTCTGGAATTTGCGCCCGATTCCAAGCCGGTAAATTTCGTACTCGCTCTTGCGGATCAGGTCGACGTTCTCCGCTCCAAATCGGATTGACCCGCTGTCGGGCTTGGTCCGGCCCGTGATGAGATCGAGAAACGTCGTCTTTCCCGCGCCGTTCGGCCCGATCACCGTGCGCAATTCCCCCTCGTCCATGTAAAAATTCAGGTTCGAGATCGCCTTGAACCCATCGAACGTCTTCGACACGTCTTCGGCCGTCAGGATGAATTCCTTGTGCGCGCTCATTTCGCTGGGGCCTGGCTCACGCCCGGCGCGGCCGGAGCCGCCGCCTCCTCGTCGGGCGCGGGTTTGGCGGCCTCTTCCACCGGCGCCTTCTTGAAGTGGCGTTTCCACGCGTTCACGCTCATCTCGAAGAGGCCCACCAGTCCGCGCGGCAAAAGGAGCACCACCAGCAGGAACATCCCGCCCAGAATGATGAGCCAGTAATCAGGATAGGCCCGGGTGGTCCAGCTCTCGAGCGCGCTGACCAGGATCGCTCCGATGATCGGTCCCACCAGCGTCCCGCGCCCCCCAACCGCCACCCATACCACCGCCTCGAGCGATTTGTCCGTACCCATATCGCTCGGATTGATGATTCCCACCTGCGGCACATACAGCGCCCCGGCAATCCCCGCGATCACCGACGCCAGCACGAAGATGAACAGCTTGAAGTTCGCCGCCGCATACCCGGAAAAGAGCACCCGGTTTTCGCTGTCCCGGATCGCCCGCTGCACCTTGCCAAGCTTCGTCATCGTCAGCCACTTCGAGCCCAGGTATACCAGCAGCAGCAGGATGCCGCTCGCAATGTAAAGCCCGCGCTGCGTCGCGGTGCTGCGCAGGTCGTATCCCAGGATGTATTTGAAATCGGTGAATCCGTTGTTGCCCCCCATCAGGATGTTATTGCGGAAAAACAGCAGGCATGCCGCGTAAGTCAGCGCCTGGGTCAGAATCGAGAAATAAACCCCGCGGATGCGCGAGCGAAACGCCAGGAATCCGAACACGAACGCGAGCAGCCCCGGCAGCAGCACCACCATCATCATCGCAAACGCAAAACTCGAGAACGGCTTCCAGAACGTCGGCAGCCTCGTCCATCCCAGGAACACCAGGAAGTCCGGGATCGGCATGTGATATTGCCCCAGGCTTCCGATCATTCGCATGAGGTACATGCCCATCATGTAACCCCCGAGGGTGAAAAAGAGCGATTGCCCCAGGCTCAGCAGCCCCGTGTAACCCCAAAGCAAGTCGACGGTCATCGCCAGGATGGCGTAGCAGAAATATTTACCCCACAGGTTGATCTGGAAATCGCTGATGTGGAATCCGCTCGTGGCCGGCGTCAGCCCGTTGAGACATGGCACCACCACGATCGCGAACACCCCCACCGCCAGGATGATCGCCCATTCCAGTTTTGAAAATTGCTTCTGCATGAACTTAACCCTCCAGGCCGCGCCCCTTTGTCGCGAACAGTCCCGAAGGACGCCATTGCAGGAACAGGATGATGCACACCAGCACCGTGATCTTCCCCACCACCGGCGAGCCGAACAACTGCTGCAGCGTCTCGTCCACCACCCCGATTCCCAGCGCCGAATACACCGTCCCGAACAGGTTGCCCACCCCTCCCACCACCACCGTCATGAAGCAATCGACGATGTAATTCTGACCCATGCTCGGGCCGACGTTGCCGATCTGCGACAGAAACGCCCCGGCCAGCCCAGCCAGCCCGCTGCCAAACGCAAACGTCAGCATGTTGACCCGTTCGGTCCGCACCCCCATGCACGCCGCCATCGAGCGGTTCTGCATCACCGCGCGGATCAGCAGCCCCAGCGGCGTCTTCGTCAGCAACAGCCACGTCGCAAACACGATCAGCACCGCGAAGCCGATCACGAACAGCCGGTTGTACCCGAAGACGATGTCCGACAGCGTGAAGTTGCCGCTCATCCACATCGGCGAATTCACCTGCACGTTGTTCGCTCCAAACACCAGCCGGAACGTCTGCTGCAATATCAGCGATACGCCCCACGTCGCCAGCAGCGACTCCAGCGGACGCCGGTAGAGAAACCGGATCACGCAGATCTCCAGCAGCATTCCCACCAGCGCCGCCGTGATGAACGACGCCACGATCGCGAATACGAAGTAGGTCTGGTATTGCCAGCCCCCCAGGTTCAGCCCAGGAAGGTGCAACGGAATGCCGAACGGCGAAAGCCACAGCCCCGACCCGAATACGTTCTCCACGACGTAGCATGTGTACGCCCCCACGGCGATCAGCTCGCCGTGCGCCATGTTGATCACTCCCATCAGCCCAAACGTAATCGCCAGCCCGATCGCCACCACCAGCAGGATCGACCCATAACTGATCCCGCGGAAAATCGTCCCCAGGAAATTGATCCGCGAAATGTAATTGTCGATCTCCTGGATGGAATGCTCCGCCGCCTTCACCTCCGCGGGCGACGATTTCGGATTTTCCACCACCGTTTGCAAAACGTCGCGGCTGCCAATGGAATTCAACTCGCCCAGTTTCTGGATGGCGGCGATTTGCACCGTCACATTCGGGTCCTGGATCTGGATGGTCGCAATCGCCTCGGCCAGCGCCTTTTTCACTTTGCCGTTGGTTTCCTTCTGCTGCCGCGCCTCGAGAACCGGCAAGTACTCCGCCTTTTGCAGCATCCCCAGCTTCATTACCGCGGAACTACGCGTGTCCGCGTCGGGATCGTTCAGCGTCATCAGGTTGAGCGTGTCCTCAATCGCCCGCCGCAGCCGCATATCCGTGTCGGCGGACTCCAGGTCATTGGCAAAGTAGCTCTCCGGCTTGCCCGACGCGTCCTTGAGGTAGTCGCCCGTGTCGATGCGCACTGCCTTTTGCTTCCCGTCGGCATCCTGCGCATCCTCGAGCATCACCGGCACCTTCGTCCCATTGCCCGGGTCGATGATGAACACCTGGTCCAGCGGCCACGCGGTCAGCACCTTGCGCACCAGGTCCGAGTTTGAATCCGCGAGCGAATTAACCAGCTTGATCTGCTCGTCCCCCTCGCTCAACAGCGCTTTCGCCAGGAGTTGCCGCGTAGCGGAATTCTCGTCGCCGAATGCCGGCAGCGCGACCAGCGCCAGTACGACGACCGCCAGATAGCGAAGCCAAATAGTCCCGGCAGCCCCCTGAGACCCATCGAGACAGCGGCGGCCGCGTTTCGAGAGATTCGACTGCAGATTCAGCTTCATGTTAGGCCCGATGACAGCGGCTGCCCCGGAAAAGATGAAGGGGCGGAGACAGGCCCCGCCCCTTCAAACTAACCAACTAGGAGAAATTTCATATCCTCTACATGGGTGGATGTTAGGATCCGGTTGTCGCAGGCGAGGCGCTCGGCGCCTCCGTTGCCGATTTCATGAATGTGCCCTTCAGGAACGGCTGCCCGTACACCTGCGGGTAGGTCTTGATGATCTTGAACTGCCCATCGGCCTTCGTCTCGCCGATGTAGACATTCTTGGTGCAATGGTGGTTCGGCTGCATCGTGATGATGCCGCCGGGACCGTCGAATTTGATCTTCCCCGTCTCCAGGGTGGCGCGCACTTTGTCCACGTCGAAACTCCCGCCCGCCTCGACCGCCTCCTTCCAGAGATACACGCCGTCATAGGAAAGCACCATCGGGCTGTCCACAACCCGCTTTTCCTTCACCACCCCGGGGTGATCCTCGGTCTTCAGCCAGGAGTTCCACTGCTTGAGAAACTTTTGGTTCTCCGGCGTCTTCAGGGACATGAAATAGGTCCAGCAACCCAGTTCTCCCACCAGATCCTTGGTCGGCAGGCTGCGCAACTCATCCTCCGCAAGGCTGAAGGAAACCACCGGGCAATCCGCCGATGACAGGCCGGAGGCGGCCATTTCCTTGAAGAATGGCACGTTCGAGTCGCCGTTGATCGTATTGATGACGCAGGCGTCGCCCCCGGCCGCGAACTGCTTGATGTCCGCGACGATCTGCTGGAAGTCGGTATAGCCAAACGGCACATACTTGCCGGCCGAGATGACCTTCCCGCTGTCATCCTTGCGCACGCCGCCGCCAATGTCCTCGAGCGGCACGCCCTTGGACTCCAGGTACTCCAGCAGGATCAGGTTGGTGGTTTGCGGATAAACGTAATCGGTGCCGATCAGGTAAAATTTCTTCTTGCCCTGGGCGAGCAGGTAATCAACCGCCGGGCGTGGCCTGCTGGTTCACCGCCTCGGCGGTGTAAAAGATGTTCTTGGAAAGCTCCTCGCCCTCGTATTGGACCGGGTAAAAGAGCAACCCGTTGTCCTTCTCAAACACGGGCAGAACCGATTTGCGGCTCACCGAGGTCCAGCAGCCGAACACTACGGCGCACTTGGTCCTCCTCCAGCAATTGCTTGGCCTTCTCGGCAAACAGCGGCCAATTCGAAGCGCCGTCCACCACGTACGGGCTCGATCTTGCTTGCCCAGCGACGCCGCCGCTCTTGTTGATCTCGTCGAAGGCGAACAAAAGCATGTCGCGCAGCGATGTTTCGCTGATGGCCATGGTGCCGCTGAGGGAGTGCAAGACGCCGACCTTGACTGTGTTATCGTCGGCGGCCCAGGCGATGCCGTTGAAGATGGGTGACCCGCAAATGATCGCACAGGCGGCGAAAGCAGAAGCGGAGCGGAGGAGGTTGATTTCATAAATGAATCTGAGGTCTAAGGTTGTTGAACCGTTCAATTATGCTGCTGAATTGCTACTGCGGGGAGAGGGTACTGCAACCAAAGGGGAGGGGGAACCGAACCGAAGGGGGGCTACGGCAGTCCCTGGTGGTTCCTCCGGCGATGTGCCGGAGGAACCATCCGTGAATCCGAATCTGTTAGAACGTGCAGCCGATCGCGCCGGAGAACATGTTGCGGCTGTTGGCTCCGCTGCCGACCGGAGGTCCAATTGCCTCACGGATCGTCGTGCCTTCGTAGTAGTAGGTGTACGCGGCAGTCAGCGGTCCAGGAACCGAATCCGGACGGGATGAACGCCAGCGGCACGGAGAGCTGCGGGCCTACGGAGAAATAACCGAAGTTATTGTTGCCGTAGAAGCCCGTTCCGCCGCCGCCCGAGCCCAGGCCCACAGTGAAGGGAGCGCTCAGGGTGATCGGGTACGAGGACTTCGGCAGGAACGTATAGCTCGGAGCAATTCCGAACTCATAGTACCATCCGTGCGGATGCAGGCCGGCAAAGCCAGGCGCACCCAATTCCCACAACACCGTAGCGTGCGGGTGCAGGGCAAACGCCCCAAGCAGGCTCGTGTCGTCGTAGGTCAGGTTTGCGTCGATGCTGCGGGCAGTCGCGAAGACGTCAGCCGGGCTGTCGAATTCGAAGTACTGCAGCAACAGCGTGAACTTCTGCGCGAAGGTCACTGAAACGCCGGGATCCCAGTCAAACTCCTCCCAGTAGGGAGTCGTCGAGGTCGGAGGCGACGTGCTGTGGTTGGAACCGACGTCGGACCAGAAGCTCAACTGGGCCGAAACACTGTTGATTCCCCATGAGTTCGGGTCTCCGGAGTACAGCTTGATGTACAGGTCCAGATAGGGCTGGGCGATGACACCCTTCCACTGGTCGGGCTGCGGGATGCCGCGAGAGTCGTACTCGCTGACAAACGTGACGCCGAAGTCGCCAGTGATGTAGGTGACAGGGCATGGTGGAGCGGGTTGCTTCTCCTCCTTGCCCGTGGCCGTCGCCGTCTCGGTGCCGGCAAAGGCGCTGGTCAGGCCGCTAAGGCCGAGCAGGGCCGCTGCCGCTAAGGTGAGGTAATGTTTCTTGGGCATTAATATTTCCTTGGTTGGTTTTAGGTTTAGGATTTGTGCCTCTTTGATGACACGGGCCGCCCTTTAGCAGAATGCTTGCCAAAAAGCCAAGCACAAAATTTCTCAAACCCCTTCTCTCCAAGGCAAAAAGCCCGGTTTTACCAGAGGAGGCCGGCGCCCTTTCCGGCCCCTGCAAATTTTCCCTCCGCCCCTGTAACCATCACGGCGATTTCACGAAAAAAAAATACACCCCGGCATTCCCAAAGCACAAAAAGCTACAGGCCCACCCCTGAAAATTACAGTTTTGTTAGCTATCCCTCCCCTCGCTTTCCGCCCCCCCTTCCACCATCTTTTGTGCCGGCAAAATCAATTTGTTGCTGCTTCCGCCCATCGCATCGAATATAGCCCCGTGCGAAGCCATCGCTACCAGTGGACAATATCCAATTCAAAACCCACTCCGCCCGCCGCTCCCGCCGGCCGGCCCTCATTGACCAAGAGCGTGCTCTCCCAGGACGTTGAAATCACCGGCTCACTCACTTTCAAAGGCGAACTGGCTTTCGACGGCACCATCAAGGGCGGCCACATCAGCGGCAGCGTCCTCAACCTCGGCGAGCATGCCTCCGTCGATGGCAACATCACCGCCGACGAGGTCACCATCGCCGGCGCCGTCAAGGGCAACGCCACCGTCAGCCAGCGCTGCCACCTCCGCGCCTCCGCACGCCTCAATGGCGACCTCAACACCTCCCGCCTCATCATGGAGGAAGGCGCCACCTTCATCGGCATGTCCAATATCACCCCAAAGGGCGGACAAAGGCCGGCGTAGCCCCCGCTCCTGGCATCTCAGCCGCCTCCGGCGGCCAAATCCCGCGCTCGTCCCCGGCCGCCACGCGCCTGCCGGTGTAGCCGCATTGTCTTTCCGCCAAATCCCAATGTCTTGACTTCCCCTCTCATTCCATTGTCGATTTCCTCTCTCCCGGTCTCCCTATGAAAACCCTCTATCTCATCGCCAATGGCGACCTCCGCACCTCCGCCAACCAGAAATGCCAGGAGGCCCAGGCTGCCATGGAAAAGCAGGTCACCCAGGCCATCGAACGCGAAGGCTGGAAGGTCGTCCGCGCCCACTCCTTCGACCCGAAGAAGCAGCACGGCTTCATCGACAGCCAGAAGTACGGCATGGAGGTCTTCCGCGGCATCCCCCCCGACGCCCCCCTCGTCGTCGCCGAAGCCGTCTGGCAATACTCCCATCACATCCTTCACGGCCTCATCAGCCACCGCGGCCCCATCCTCACCGTCGCCAATTGGAGCGGCACCTGGCCCGGCCTCGTCGGCATGCTCAATCTCAACGGCTCGCTCACCAAGGCCGGCGTCAAGTACTCGACCATCTGGAGCGAGGACTTCCAGGACGATTTTTTCAAAAAGGCGCTGCGCTCCTGGCTCACCAAAGGCTCGATCAAACACGACACCTCCCACGTCCGCCCGCTCTCGAAAGTCAAAGTCCCCGCCGCCCTCGCCAAACTCGGCCGCGACTTCGCCGCCAAACTCCAGCGCGACAAGGCCATCATGGGCGTCTTCGACGAGGGCTGCATGGGCATGTACAACGCCATCATCCCCGACGAACTCCTGCACAAGACCGGCGTTTACAAGGAGCGCCTCAGCCAATCCGCCCTTTACGCCAGGATGCTCACCGTGCCCGACGCCGAGGCGCAGGCCGTTTTCGATTGGTTCAAAAAGAAAGGCGTCAACTTCCGCTTCGGCCAAAACGAGGCGGAGGACCTCACCGAAGCCCAGGTCCTTCAGCAGTGCAAGATGTACATCGCCGCCCTGCGCATCGCCGATGATTTCGGCTGCGCCGCCATCGGCATCCAATACCAGCAGGGCCTCAAGGACCTCGCCCCCGCCAGCGACCTCGTCGAAGGCACGCTCAACAACGTCGACCGCCCCCCCGTCACCCGCGAGGGCTCGAAGGAAATCCTCTTCAAAGGCGAAGCCCTCCCGCATTTCAACGAGGTGGACGAATGCGCCGGCCTCGACGGCCTGTGACCTACCGCCTCTGGCGCGAACTCGGTTTCCCGCCCGAGAACACCCTCCACGACCTGCGCTGGGGCCGCCATTACACCGGCAAATCCAATGGCAGCGAACTCGACGCCTACGTCTGGGTCTTCCTCATCTCCGGCGCCGCCCCGCCCGAGCATTTCATCGGCGGCTGGAAAGGCGTCTCCAGCGAGCGCCAGCCCCCCATGTATTTCCGCCTCGGCGGCGGCACCGTCAAAGGCATCAGCAAGCCCGGCTGGATCGTCTGGAGCCGCGTCTTCGTCGAAGCCGGCAAGCTCCGTTTCGACACCGGCCTCGCCGAGGTCGTGAAACTCCCCGAGGCCGAAACCGAGGACCGCTGGCGTCTCACCACCCCGCAATGGCCCATCATGCACGCCGTCCTCCAGGGCATCACCCGCGACCAGATGATGGCCCGCCACAAATCCAACCACATCCAGGTAGCCTACGCCCCCGACAAAGCCGGCGCCAAAAAAGCCCTCCTCGCCAAAGCCGCCGCCATGCAAGCCCTCGGCCTCGAGGTCTTCGTCTGCGGCAAAGTGTGAAGAAACAAAAAAACGAAATCCGAAATCCGAAGCATTTGGCGCGCGGCATTCTGCCAATCAGCAATCTGACATCAGCAATCAGCAATTCCTGATTTTGCGTAGCCGCCCCGAACCTCCCTCCCAATCAGCAATCCGACATCAGCACTCAGCAATTCGTGACTTTCTGTAGCCGCGCCGAACCTCCCTCCCAATCAGCAATCCGACATCAGCAATCAGCAATTCGTGACTTTCTGTAGTCGCGCCGAACCTCCCTCCCAATCAGCAATCTCACATCAGCAATCAGCAATTTCCTTCAATTAGCAATTTCAGATTATCAATTATCAATTCCCTCATCTCCCTCTCCCACGATCTCGGCGCCGAACACCGCGGCCTCGCCATCCTCGGCGAAGGCAACACCTCCGCCAAACTCTCGAGTCGGCTCCTTCCTCGTCAAAGCCAGCGGCTCGACCCTCGCCACGCTCGCTGAATCCGATCTCGTCGAGTGCCGCCTCGCCCCGCTCCTGGCCCTGCTCGACCGCACAGACCTCACCGACCGCCAGATCGACGACGCGCTCCTCGACTCCCGCGTCGATCCCGCCGCCAAAAAACCCTCCGTCGAATCCCTCTTCCACGCCTTCCTTCTCTCCCTCGACGGCATCTCCTGGGTCGCACACACCCATCCCGTCAGCGTCAACCGCATCCTCTGCACCACCCAAGCCGTCGATTTCGCCGCTCGCCGCCTCTTCCCCGATCAAATCGTCTGCTGCGGCCCCGCCTCTCCCCTCATTCCATACACCGACCCCGGCCTGCCCCTCGCCGTGGCCATTCGCGCCGAGACCCTCAGCCACATCGCCACCCACGGCGCCCCGCCCCGCACCATTCTCTTGGAAAACCACGGCCTCATCGCCCTCGGCCCATCCCCGGAGTCCGTTCGCGCCGCCACGCTCATGGCCGACAAAGCCGCCCACATCTTCGCCGGCGCCGCCGCCATCGGTTCTCCCCGTTTCCTCACCCCCGACCAGGTCACCCGCATCGCCACCCGCCCAGACGAACACTACCGCCAGCGCGCACTGAATCTGTAATCTCAATATCTCACACTCCCGTGCCCAATATTCAAACCAGCCAGGCCTGCGCTGTTGTAACGGATATTGCCGGACCGGGTTTTCCAAGGCGGCGCCTATGGGACACGCTGCTGGTGCTCGGGTTTCTGGCGCTCTGCGGATTTGACCTTTGGCATCATGCGATGTGGCGGGATGAGATGGGACCGTGGCTTTTTGCCCGGGACAGCGCCACCATCCCGGCGCTTTTCAAGAATTTGCATTATGAGACCCACCCGCGTCTCTGGTACCTGATCCTCTACGGAGTCTCCCGGCTCACCCGCAATCCGGTGGCCATGCAGGCCACGAACCTTTTGATCATCGGTTCGGCAATGACTCTCTTCGTTTGCTTTTGTCCACTGCCCTTTTACCTCAGGGCGTTGACCGTTCTCAATTACTACTTTGTATATGAATGGGGGACCATCAGCCGCAATTACGCATTGGGAGTCCTGCTCTGCTTCGCGTTTTGCGCCCGGTATCCAAAGCGCGACAAGGGCTGCCTGGGATTGGCGGCAATCCTTTTCCTGGCCACTCAGTCAAACCATTACGCCGCCCTCCTGGCCGCGGCCCTGGGCGGGCTCTTGATTTTCGAAGCCTGGACGAAGCCCGATTTGCGCGCCCGGATCCGCGTCCGAAAGCTTGACGCTGCGTTGAGCCTTTTCCTGGTATATGGAGGGGTCCTCCTGGCGTTCTGGATCGGAATTCCGCAACCTGATGCGAACCAAAGCAACTTTTCCTTGGCACTCGGTTCGTGGGATAAGGTGATGCATGCGTTTACCGCGGTCTGGGATGGGTTCGTCCCTCTTCCGGAACCCACCCTCTTGGGCTCGCGGCATTGGGACATGACCGGGCATTTCCTCTTCGGCTCCTCTCCTTTCCCGGGGATTCTCGGCATGATTCTTTTTGCGGTGACGATTCTGTTTTTTTGGCGGTCGCGCCCGATTTTATGGGCATACCTCGCTGGCGCCGGTTTGCTTCTTCTCCTCGCCTTTGTTAAAATCGATAATTATACACGCCACACAGGTCATTTCTTTCTTTGGTTTCTCATTTGTCTCTGGCTTGCCCATTACTTCCCGGATTCCAGTGCGTCGCGCAAAATCAGGCCTTTCAAGCTTTCGCTTTATCAAATCCTGTTTTTCTGCCCGCTTCTGCTCGTCCACATTTACGACTCCGCCTTCCTCAGCATCGCCGGTTACTACTACCCATTTTCTTGCAGCAAAGCGGTGGCCGTCTATATCGAGCAGCACGGTCTCAAGGGACTTCCCATCCTGGGTTATCGTGACTGGACCACCATGCCTGTCTCGGGTTACCTGGATGTTCCGATCTATTATCTCAACACGCGCCGCTGGGGCTCCTTTATTATCGAGGACAACAAGAGACAATCCAATCTCACTGGCGATGAACTGGTGCAGGCTGTCAATCAGTTCGCTTCACAAGGCCATCAGGATTTTCTTCTGCTGGTCTACGCTCCTCTCCAGGTCGCGAATGACAATCACGATTACGTGGCGAGCCGGATAGGAAATTTGCATGAGGAAGCATCATTCTACCCGGCCATCCAGGACGACGAGATTTATTGGCTTTACCGCTACAAAGCTGTCTCACCTCCAATTTTGCGGTAAGCGGAAATATATGCTATCCGACTGGTTTGATGTGAATGTCCTTCGCACCTGCACGCCGCGAGCGCGGCGTGCCTGGTTTTTTGGTGAGTTCGGCTATCCAATGGCGCCGGTCTGAAGTCTCCATGCGTTTTGTAAAATACCGCCTCGGAAATCAGCGCCTATGGGAGGCCGGGCTTGTGCTGGCGTTCCTGGTGCTCTGCGGGTTCGACCTCTTGCATCACGCGATGTGGCGAGACGAGATGCAACCGTGGGTCTTTGCCCGCGATAGCGCCAGCATTCCTGAGCTTTTCCGCAATATGCGCTATGAAACGCATCCACGGCTCTGGTATCTGATCCTTTTCGGAATCACGCGGTTCACGAGCAATCCGGCGGCAATGCAAGTCGCGAACTTTCTAACCATGGGTCTGGCGGTTGCGCTCTTCGTCCGCTTTTGCCCCTTTCCGTTTTACCTCAAGGCGCTGACGGTTTTTGGATATTTCTTTCTGTATGAATGGGGGACTGTCAGTCGCAACTACGCATTGGGAGTCCTCTTTAGCTTTGCCTTCTGCGCTTATTTTCCGAAGCGCGACAAAGGTTACATCGGCTTGGCCGTCATTTTGTTCCTGGCCACCCAGTCAAATCTCTGTGCCGCGGTCCTGGCCGCGGGTTTGAGTTGGCTCCTGATTCTCGAAGCCTGGACGGACGCCGAAGTCCGCGCGCGCATCCGGGTGCGAAAAATCGACGCTGCCATCAGTATTTTCCTCGTTACGGCTGGGCTGCTCCTGGCCCTCTGGACCGCGATCCCGCAGCCTGATTCCATTGCCGCGCAAACTTATTTCCATTCGCCCGTTCCGTCGGTTGTCCGGGTCATGTGCGCATTCGCCTCCTTTTAGGATGGGTTTACCCCGTGGTTTTGGGCCAATTCCATCCTGCTTTCCGATCTCGCGCGCCATGCTGCATCAAACACGCTTTTTTCTCCGGCCTTCTTTGCGCTTCTGGACAACCCTTGGGTTCGCGGGATTGTCGGCATGATACTTTTCCCGGTTACGGTTGCATTTTTCTGGCGCTCGCCGCTCATCCTTTGGACCTATCTGAGTGGCGCCAGTTTCCTTCTTCTCTTCGCTTCTCTTCTAATCGATAATCGACTGCGCCACTCCGGACATTTCTTTCTTTGGTTCCTCATCTGCCTTTGGCTGGCCCATTACTTTCCCGGTGCGGCGACCTCCCGGACAATGAGGCCGTTTCAAGTATCATCGTGCCAAAAACTCTTTGTCGCTTTCTTTCTTGTTATTCAGGTTCTCAATTCAGTTTTCGCAAGCATCGCCGGATGCCATTATCCCTACTCGTGCAGCAGAGACGTGGCGGCCTATCTGAGGCAGCACCAATTGAATGACCTTCCCATTGTTGGTTATCCTGATTACGCCGCCATGCCCGTCTCTGGCTATCTGAACGTGCGAATTTATTACCCGGATACTCAGCGCTGGGGATCCTTTGTTATCGAAAACAACATCAGGCGGACAGATTGGAACACCGACCAAATACTTGATTCCGTCCGCGAATTCGCCGCACAGGGTCATCAGGATTTCCTTCTTCTGCTCAACGGGCCGCTCGCGGTTGTAAGAGACAACCGGCTCTATGAGCCGGAGTCGATTGGAAACTTGCACGAGGAAGCATCCTTTTATCCGTCGATCCAATGGAACGAGAGCTATTGGGTTTACCGCTACAAAGCGGCCTCGCCGCCGATACCGTGATTCTCCTGCTTTCCTTGTTGCGCAACTCACTTCCTATTGTCGATTTGCCGGCCATTCCTGTATCCCTGGATTTCTCCACGCAACGTGTCGGCAAGTGAAGCATTGGATTGCGCAGCCGCCAGTTCGAGCGCCTTTTGTGCCGTTTCCACCGCATTCGAAAAATCGCCAGTCGCCGCGTAGGCGGCCGCCAGCGTGCGCAGGACGCCGGGATCATTTCCGCCGGCTTCCTGGTTTGCCGCGGTCGCGATCTTCAGCGCATCGGCGCCGTTGCGAAATTGCGGATCGCGCGCGGTAGCCAGTATCCAGGCGAGAAAATTTTGCAATCTCAGGTCATTGGGACTCAGCTCCAGGCCCGAGCGGTATTCCGCGATCGCTTCGCCGGTACGGCCCTCCCGCATGAGCGCCACGGCGATGTTTTCACGCGCAAGAGGCAGGTTTGGAGTGATTGCGAGGGCCGCGCGGCATTCGGCGATTGCCTCATCCAGCCGCCCCCGCTGGAGCAAGGCATAGCCAAGATTGTTGTGCGACTGGACGTTGCCCGGGTTCGCTTCGACCCACTCACGAATGACCTTGATGCCCGCATCATACTCGCGCGCCGCTTCTTGCGGGCGGCCCAGGCGTGTATAGGCGGCTCCCAGTTCGCAGTGAGCCACCGCGTCGTCGGGATCGAGTCGCAACGCCGCGCGAAAATGGGCGATCGCCTCCTCCGTCCGGCCTTGCCCGAGCAATACATCGCCGGCGCTGTCGAGGACGATCTCATTGCCCGTTCCCTGGAAGGCTTCGATCGCCTCCTCCGTGCGCCCTTGCTGGAACAGCGCCTCTCCCAGGCCGTTGTAGGCCACGTTGCCACCCTGGCCGCATTCGATGGCATGCCGCCACAGCGTAATACTATCCCGCCAGTAACCGGTCTGCCGCCAGCACGCTGCCATCAACGCGCATGGAATTGCCACGCCTGCCACCCCCAATCCAATCCGCCGAAACCGCCACTGTCGCGTCAAATCCGCCGCCATCCAAGTGACGGCGATGCAAAGCCCGATCGCCGGCAGGTAAGTGTAACGGTCCGCGTATATCTGCTCTCCGGTTTGCATCAGCCCCGAGACCGGGACCAGCATCCCGAGATACCAAAACCATCCGACGATGAGATACGGATGTTTCTTGCGCCAAAGATACACGGCCAATGTCAGCCCGGCCAATAATACGATTGCATTGAATACCATCCATGGCGCAAATCCGCCTTTCTCCGGCGGATACATCGCCGCGAGATTCGCCGGATAGATCAGCTTCCACAGGTAGGCGACATAGCCAATCGGCGCGTTCGCCGGGTAAGTCGAAATCTGCGGATTACCCACCTTCAACGCGAATACCGTCGCCATGCTGGAAAGCCCGCTGATCGCAAAGAGCGGCAGCTTCTCCAGGAGTAACCGTGGAAACTCGGATAACTTCCGCAACCTCCCCAGCGGCCAATAATCCAAAAGCAGAAGCACGCACGGAACCGTCACCAGCATCGGCTTGCTCATGGACCCGAGCGCAAACCAAACCAGCATCATCGAATAACTCACCTTGGGCCGGCAACCGCGCGCATATCTTACATACGCCCACAGCGTCAGCATGAAGAACACGCCGCTCAACACATCCTTGCACTCCGCGATCCATGCCACCGATTCCGCCCGCAGCGGATGAATGGCAAACACCGCCGCCACGAACGCGCTGCGCCAAAGCGTCCCCGTCATTTCCAGGAGCATCAGAAACAGCAGCACCGCCGCCGTGGCATGCAGCGCGACGTTGACCAGATGATAACCCCCGGGCCAATTCCCGAAAAACCCCGCTTCCAGCATCAATAAAATCACCGTCAGCGGATGCCAATGCCCGGAAACGACATGGGTGAACGCCCACTCGATGTTCGAAAGCGAAAGTCCCTTGAGAATGACCGGATTGCCATAGACATAGTCCGCGTCGTCCCGGTTGATGAACCCAAACTGGAATGTCTGCCCAAAGACGATAAGGACCAGCGCGGCGAGGCCAAGACAGATTACGACAACTGTCCAACTGCATTTCCGGCAGGATTGCGCTACCCGCCATTCAATTTGGCATGGCTCTCCAGGTGCGGTTGACTTACGGCTTTCTGCCGCCGTGCTCTCCGATGGAACCAGGCCGTCGGTATCTGGTGTCATTGGCTGCGGGTATGCGGTGTCGCTTCGTCCGAATGCTCTCGCCGGAGCAGAATGGCAAGGTTCTTATCGGGCATTGGGAGAGAGGGATCGATCCTTAAGGCCTCGCGAAATTCGCCAATTGCTTGTTCCAGTTGGCCTTTCTGAGAAAGCGCGAGGGCAAGATTGTAGTGGGCCTCCGCATAAGCGGGTTTCATTTGCAGGGCTTTGCGATATTCGGCAATTGCTTCGTCCGTCCGTCCCAAATGGTAAAGGGCAGCACCAAGGCCGTTATGGGTAGTCGCCAGATCAGGATTGATCTGCAGGGCCGCGCGGTAATGGGTAACGGCATCCTCCAATCGGCCCTGATTGAGCATGGCATCGCCCAGATTGATTTCGGCCTCCAAATCCGCGGGATCGATCTGCAATGCTTCGCGAAGCTCGTCGATGGCTTCCTGCGTGTGCCCCTCATTGAACAAGGCGACGCCAAGATTATTCCGCGGCGCCACATAAGCGGGAATAAGCTGCAAGGCCTCGCGGAATTGAGCGATCGCCTCATCCGCGCGCCCCTCCTTAAGAAGAGCCCGACCCAGGTTATTGAGGGTTACCGCATTTGTATTGATCTCCAACGCCTCGCGCCATTCAGTTATGGCTTCTTCCGTGCGTCCCTCATCAAACAGTGCATTGCCAAGGTAGTTGTGCGCATTGAAATTATCCTGGGTGCAAGCAATCGTGTGAGTCCACAGGGTTTCGCTTTCACGCCAGTATCCAGTCTGACGCCAACAGGCTACGAGAAGGGCGCACAGAATCAGCCCGGCGGCCACGCCCAACGTGGCGCGGCGATATCTCCTCTCACCAGCCCAGTCCGCCGCCATCCATGTCGCGGCAATGCAAAGGCCGATCTGCGGGAGATAAGTATAGCGGTCCGCGTAAGCCTGGTTGAAGATTTGCATGACGCCGGCCACCGGTACCAGCATTCCCAGGAACCAGAGCCAGCCAGTGAGAAGATAAGGCCGCTTGCGGCGCAGGAGCCAGGCTCCGGCAGAAATTGCCGCCAGCAAAAGCAGCGAGTCAAAGACCTCCCAAAGTTCCCGTCCTTCCTTGGGAAGGGGATAAATGACCACCAATCGGCTGGGGTAAATCAGCTTTGCCAAATAGGTTACATACGCGACCGGAGCATTTGCCGGATACGAGTGGGTATCCGTACCTCCCCGCTTCAATGCAAGCACAGCCGCAAGACTGGAAAGGGCGGAAAGGACAAAGAGGGGAATCTTTTCCCAAAGCAGAGCGGGAAATTGCGAGGGTTTCTGCATCCGTTTCAGCGGCCAATAATCGAGGAGAAGCAGAACACAAGGAGTAGTCACGAGCATTGGTTTGCTCATCAATCCCAGGGCGAGCCAGACCATCACGACTATGTAGCGGCCCCATGATCCCGGCCGCCGCGCATAGCTCGCATAGGCCCAAAGCGTCAGCATAAAAAATACGCCGCTCAATACATCCTTGCGCTCAGATATCCAGGCTACCGACTCGACCCGAAGCGGATGGATGGCAAAGACAGCCGCCACGAATGCGCTCCGCCAAAGCGCGCCTGTCATTTTGAGCAACACCAGGCACAACAAGACCGCGCCTGCTGCGTGAAGCAGCACGTTGACAAGATGGTGACCGCCGGCCCACGAGCCGAAGAGCTGGCAATCCAGCATAAGGGACATCATCGTTATCGGATGCCAGTGGTGCGAAACAACATGGGTAAACGCCCACACAATCCCCGCCGGCGAGATGCCATTCAAGACCATCGGGTTCTTATAGACGTATTCGGGATCGTCAACATTGACGAAGCCGAAGTGGATGGTCTGACCGAATGCGATGAAGACGATGCCCACCAGCAGGACGCAAATGCCGGCGACTTCCCAGTGACGCCGTGCGGAATTCAGGGGCGTGCCAGGCGTAGCGGCGGGGGACGAAGACTGAACTCCCTGCGCTTCGCCGCCCGCCGTCAGCGGGGTCGCGGTTTGATCGCCAGCCGCAATGAGGGCGTCCTTCTTTACTGTTGCCTTATTGGTTTTCAACTTCGTCGGCTTTTGCGGAGAGTTGGAATCGAAAATATCACATTGGGGGACCGCTGCCCGCTTTATAATAAAAGATCCAATAATCTTCGCCGGACACGCTGGGCCCCAGCGAAGTCACCAGGCTCACGTCGCCATACCGTCCGGCAACGAACGTGTAGCCGTTTGCCAGGACCTTGATGGGAGCGCTCAAAACTACAAGAAATTCCGGATGACCTTGCGCGGCAAAGGCCTTGAGGGCTTCGTATAATCTGGGAACGTCCCAATCAGTCGGCCTACGGTTATTCTCGACGATGAAAGTGCCCCAGCGCCCCTCGTTCAGATAATAAAGCGGCTTATCGAGATAACCCGAAAGCGGCATGATCGAGTGATCGGGGTAAGCGGCTATCGGCAGTGTATCGAGATGATGCTGTTTGATATACAGTGCCGCTGTTTTGCTGAGGGAATACGGCTTGTGATAGTCTCTGTTGGTAATATAGGCCGAGGCCAGGACATGCAGGGTCAGCAGCGGATAGATCAGAAATGCCTGGCGCATCGATTGTTTGCCGCCCGCCGGCGACGAACCCTGTTTCGGAAAGTAACATGCCATCCACGCGCACACCAGGAACCAAAGATATAGGTGGCCGGAGTGACGCGGCATCACCTGATGCTGGCTGAAAATGACGAAGGCGAGCGCGACACCGCCGGCCAGGTGAGTCCAGAAGACGGTTCCCTTTCGCCAAAAATATCCGACAGCCAATAGAAGCACGGCCATTCCCAGGATCGCGTGCAATCCTGGAATGGCCGGGAGGTAATCGCTCGTCCAATTCCAAAGCTGTGGGAGGAATCCGTCGCAGATAGCTTCGAACGCAGTTGCAAGCTTCGCACCCGAGTTGAATTCGAAGGAATAATTCGCCCCGCTCGCATCCGGTTGCGCAATGCCGACCCGGGCCGCCATGAACAAGCCGCACAGAACCAGGAGAACGCTCGCTGCGGCATCCAACCGGTGCGTGCGGATGCGGGCTCGCAAATCCGGGTTCGTGCATGCCTCAAAGGCCGCAAGCCCGGCCAGCGCCGCGGCCATGATCCCGGCGTAATGATTCGATTGGGTCGCAAGAAACAGAATCGCCGCCAGGCCGAAGTAACCGCGGCGGCGCGCCGGGAACAGCGCGCAAAACGCAAAGCAAAACAAAACTCCAAGCGCGTAATTGCGGCTGATCTCTCCCCACTCGTTGACGAAGAAACATCCAAATACCGCCATCGCGCGAAGCAGCAACGGCAACGGGCAGAAGAAGACGAACAGGGCCATCGCCGACCCGATGATCAGAAAATTGGCGGCCTGCATGGCCGCCGGGTTGATCGTAAATCGGGCTATAACCCACAGGATGAGATACCACAGGCGCGGGTGCGTCTCGTAGTGCAGGTTCCCGAGGAGTTGCGGGATTGACCCGCTGTCGCGAGCGAAGAGCCACGGCTGCATCTCGTCGCGCCACATGGCGTGATGAATGAGATTGAACCCGCACAGGGCCAGGAAGCAGGTGAGCACCAAGATTTCCCTCAGGCGCTGGCCGGCAAGGAGATTCCGGGCTGTCCTTGAAATAGTAGCGGTTGGGTCGCCAGTTTCACGCATGGTGCTCTCCGATGGAGTCAATGCATCAATCTTGGGTGTCATTTCCTAAGGTAGCCCCCTTGGAATGACCGGGCTGCCATGGACGTAGTCCGCGTCGTCCCGGTTGATGAACCCAAACCCCGCCGTCTGCCCGAATACGGCGAACACCATGGCTGCCAGCCGGGCGCAAACGCCGGCTTTGAACGCTGGGCCGACGGACGGCAATCTCTTCTGGGGCTCGGGCGCCATTGAATTCCCGCCCACTTATAATCCCTCCCCATGCCACCTTGCAAACCACTCCAATCCTCCCTCAGGCAGCCCCTATTCACATTTTCGCAATGTCCGTGTCTTCTCCGCAGCCCAAGTATGATGTTGTTCCTTGCGGTTGAGCAGGGCGACCAGCACGCCCGTATCGACGAGCGTAACCGCGCTACTCACCGAATCCCTTCATGTACTTGGGATTCGTTGCCAAATCGGACGGCCCTTCCAGGGTTCCGATCAGATGTTTGACCAGATCGTACGCAGACCCCCGGCTGGCGGCGCGCCTGGTTTTCAATCTCTGCTCCACGGCTTCGCGCAGCACCTCCTGCTTCGAGCGGCGCCCCTCCTTCGCCACCCGTTCAAGCTTCGCGGCAAGTTTCTTCGGCAGTTTGCATGTTACAACCGTCATGCCTCAATCATACGACCTCACCGCCCGCTGACAAGGCGCATCGCAGTGCCGCGGGTTGAGACCCGCAGCCTCGGTGGATGGGACAATTAATGAAGACGCTGCTCCGGTATTGCGCGTCTCCACCTCGGCCGGGCACCAGCCGAATCACCGTATTCTCGCGTTTCTTCGACATCGTCTCGTAGGCAGCCGGATCGCTCCGGGAAATCCCCGAAAAAACCCCTAACGCACGCGACAACCACCTTGCTACCCTTCCCGAATGGGTTGCCGCCGTGCATTACAAAATCGCGCTTCCCCGGGTTCCTTCGCAGCGCCCTTATCCGCCCTCCCAAACCGAATCTGCGCCGCATGGCAATCAAGCCCAATCAAGGTGAATCAAGGTCAATCAAGGTGAATCAAGCCAATTTCACCCCTTTGTTGAACCCATCGCCCACCTTAACTTGAACTTGAACTTGAACTTGAACTTGAACCTGAACCTGAACTTGAACCTGAACTCCCATCCTCACCCCCTTTTTCAACCCATCGCCCACCCGCAGCCCCAAATCCCGGCTCCCAACTCCCCCTTTCGTCCCTCACGACCCCGTCTTTATCCCAAACCCCGCTCCGAAACCCCCAAAACGAGTTGCAGCCCCTGCCCCGCCATGCCACCTTCCCGCGCCCCTTCCAAATCGGTTATGTCCCTGCCCCGAGCCCTTTCGTTATTGCTGGCTACGCTCTGCTTCCTCGCCGCTCCACTTGCCCGCGCGCAAATGGGCATCGCGCCGATCACGGACCAGTACATCCCCTCGGGCAAGACCCTGGTCGTCCCCATCCCCGCCACCGATCCCACCGGCCCGCCGCGCACCTACACCGTCACCACCGGCAGCGCCACCATCGTCAGCGGCTCGACCACTCTCTCGGCCACCAGCGCCGGCATCCTGGCCACCATCCGCACCGGCGACCCCCATTTCGTGCTCGGTGTGAGCTATAGCGACACCACCGGCGCGGTGCAAACCGGGACCATGGAGTTCCAGTTGCTGCGCGAGTTCGCCCCGAAGGCCTCGGAGATCATCGGCGGCCTCGCCCAGGCTGGCTTCTACAGCCCCACCGGCTCCGGCTCGAACATCAATTACCTCGAATTCTTCCGCGTCGTCCCCGGCTTCGTCATCCAGGGCGGCGCCCCCACCAATAGCAGCAGTTATACCCCCGGCTTTTCCTTCGAAAACGAGTACAGCAGCGCCCTCATCTTCAGCGGCAGCCTCGGCCAGTTGGCCATGGCCAACTCGAACACCAACATCAATTCTGCGGGCAACTCGATCAACAACGGCAACACCAACGGCACGCAGTTCTTCATTACCCTGACCAGCGACCGTTCGGACCTCGATTACGGCTACACCATCTTCGGCCAATTGCTGCGCGGCGCCGACACCCTGACCGGCATCGGCAATACGCCGGTTACCACCAATACCAACACCAACGAGGATTCGCTGCCCGTCAACCCGGTGAACATCACCAGCGCCGCGCTCACCCAAAACGACACCGATGCCGTGCTCCTGCTCAGCGCGACCGGCATCTGCGACGCCGCGATCACCGTCACCGCTTCCTCCGGCACGAACACCGTCACGCAGACCTTCATGGCGCACGCGGTCAACGATACGATAGACGACCCGCCCTTCGCGCAACCGCCCACCAGCATCACGGCGCCCAACGGCACGGCCAAGATCACCGTCCAGGCTGCGGACCTCGAGTACGACCTGATCCGCTACGGCTATCAGCGTTTCCTGCCCGCGCCTGACAGCGGCATCACCTCCGGCACATCGCCCACGCTGCCCATCCCGCTCGTATCCAACACGGCCAATATCATCGGCGCCAACGTCGATAGCTGGAATCCATCGACCCGTGGCTATAACGGGTTCCCGTTCCAGGTCGGCGCAGGCGCAAAGCCGCTGCGCGGTTCGCTCGCGAAGATTCCCCCCGGATTCGGCAATACTCTCACGTTCGATTCGCAGCCCCTGGTCACCTTTACCTCCGCCAATCCGAAGGATACCCCGGCCAGCTTCACCGCCAGCGTCAATTGGGGCGATGGCACCGCGATCTCCGGCAGCCAGGTCAACATCGTTCGCGATGGCAGCGTCTCGACGCTGCACCGTTTTCAAGTCCTGTCCAGCCATGTGTACAAGGGCGAGTCAGGAGAATTTCCGGTGATCGTCAATATTTCCGACGGCGCCGGCGCCAGCCTGACGCTCAACGGCACGGCCAACGTTTCCCCATCCACCATCGCCATCGGCGGCGCCGACCTCTACAAGACCGGCGGCAAGTTCAAGAATCAGCTCGTCGCTACTTACAGTGACAATGGCGGGTTGGGCAGCGCCGCCGATTATTCAGCCACGATCGATTGGGGCGACGGCGCGGTCACGCCGGGCGTCATCAAGGCCCTGAGCGACATCACTTACCAGGTGCTCGGCACCCACAATTACCTTGCGCCGGGCAACTTCACCGTCTCGACCACTGTCGCCCGCACCACCGGCGGTGGCGCCAGCGCCTACGAGTGGTCCACGGCCCACGTCGCCGGCGTCCTGGCGCCACAGGTATTGCCCCCATTCCCTCAGGCTCATCTCGCGCAGATGTGGTCGCCCATTTACGAGGATCAAATCGTCTTCTCCGGCAGCACCGATGGGAGCAATCCCGCCGCCCCATTGGTCCAGGGAACCAACGGCAATTTCTATGGCACCACCGAAAACGGCGGCGCAAATGGACTCGGCGCCATTTTTGAAATCACCTCCAGCGGCTCGTCCGTCACTCTCTACTCCTTCACCGGCAACAGCGATGGGAGCAACCCCGAGGCCGGCCTCGTGACGGGAACCGACGGCAATTTCTACGGCACCACCACCGCCGGCGCGGACGGCTTTGGCAGCATATTCCAGATCACTCCCGGCGGCGCCTTCACGCCTTACTACGATTTCAGCGGGGGCGCCGATGGTGGCATTCCCACCGCTCCGCTCCTGGCGGGCGCCAACGGCCTCCTTTACGGCACCACTTCCATAAGCAACGGCGGAAATGACCACGGCACCATATTCTCCATTGCCTACAATGGAGCGTTTACGACGCTCTATTCCTTCACCAGCGGCGATGTTGCCAACAACCAGGGCGGCGCGCCGCTGGGCGGGCTGGTCACCGGGTCCGACGGCAACCTCTACGGAACCAATTCCACGGCGGGGGCCAGCGGCGTGGGTACTGTCTTCCAATACGTGGTGAGCAGCGGCACGGTCAATTTGCTCTACACCTTCACCGGGGGCTCCGATGGCGGCCAGCCGCACGCCGGGCTTCTGAGTGCAACTGACGGTCTTCTCTACGGAACCACCACCACTGGCGGCGGCGGCGGCGGCACCGCATTCAGCATCTCGACGACCGGCTCCTTCGCGGTGCTGCACCAATTCTCCGGCGGCAGTGACGGTGGCGACCCCGTCGCGCCGCTGATCACCGGCACCGATGGCAACTTCTACGGCACGACGGAAATCGGCGGCAGCGGTAGCGACGGCGTGGTCTTCCAGATGACTCCCGATGGCACGCTGAACCCGCTTTATTCCTTCACCGGCGGCAACGATGGAAGCAATCCCGAGGCGGCCCTGGTCGCCGGGACCGACGGAAACCTCTACGGCACCACCTTCAACGGCGGGTTCAATGGCTTCGGCACAGTCTTCCAGATGTCCTACGCGGGCGGGTCGGTCAACACCCTCCACGCCTTCGACAATGCCACCGGCCTCCAGGTTGCCCTCCGTTGCTCGGTCGCCATTGTCAATTCCGGCAATGTGGCCTCCGGCCCCGCGTCGTTTGCCGTCTACGTGGACGCCAATGGGCAGCTAGACGGCAATCAAACCGCCTTCACCTCGGACGGCCAGACTTCCTATTCCGTTCCCCCGCTCAAGCCCGGCCAATACTCGATCCTCAGCTTCCAGCTCGAAGGCTCGGTCGTCGATAGCCGGCTTAAGCTTCCAGTCGGCTTTAGCCCCACTGGCCAGGCCCTCATCGGCGTCGTGACTTACAGCGACCCGGTGGCCAATTTCGACGGCGCCGGCAAGATCGTTTCGCCCGGCAGCTTTTAGCTCTACGCATAGAAGCGTAGCTACTGGCCGCGCCGCTACCGGCATATCCGCTGCTCCCAAGACATACGTGGCGCGAACGCGCGCCGCTCCGTATGTCCTGCCGCCGCAAAACCCGCTGGTTTTTGGGCGCCCCGGCGTTGCTGCCGGCGCTCCTTTTCCTTTGCCTTGCCACGGCCCGCCTTGCCGCCGCCCCGGTCTCCCGGCAGGACGCCCTCAACGCCGCCTCCGCCTGGCTCGCCCTCTCCCCGAAGGCGATGGACCAGCAGCACGGCCAATTGGCGGGCTCCGTCCGCGCGGTAAACGACTCGACCGGCCAGCCGCAATTCTACTCGGTGGACCTCGCGCCCAAGGGCTTTGTCATCGTGGCGGCGGATGACGGCGTCGAGCCCATCATCGCATTTTCAAACACCGACAATTTCCAGCCCGTCAAAGGCAATCCCCTTTTCGACATGCTGGAAGGCGATGTGCCCGCCCGGGTCTCCCGTTCGCAAGCCGCGCACGCCGGTCCAAATCCCAAATGGAAAATGTTGCGCGCAGCCGGCGGCGGGTCGAACGTGCTGACGGCGCAGACTCTCACCGCAGGCGACGGCGGGCCGGCGGTATCGAGCGTCAACGACGTGCGCGTCGCGCCGCTCATCAAGAGTGAATGGAACCAGACCACGACACCCTATGGCCAGTCGGCGTATAACTATTTTACCCCGCCCTACAGCGCCGGGAATCCCAACAACTACGACAGCGGCTGTGTAGCCACGATGCTCAGTCAGATCATACGCTATCATCAATGGCCCCAGACCGGCGTCGGTACGGCCAGTTACCAGGTCACCGTGAAGGGTTCCCAGACGCAGCGCTCCCTGCGCGGCGGCGACGGCGACGGCGGACCCTACAATTGGGCGGACATGCCGCTGGTTGCATCCGCCAATATGCCCGCGGCCCAGCAGCAGGCAATCGGCGATCTGCTTTCCGATGCCGGGGTGGCGAGCAACATGGATTACGAGCCGGACGGCTCGGGCGCGACCATCCAGGCGTCGGTGCTGACCCACGTCTTTCATTATGCCAGCGCGGACTTTTCCACCGGTGACCTTTCGACGCTCGAGACCGCCATCGAGGCGAACCTCGACGCGAAGCTGCCGGTCGGCCTGGGCATCACCGGGGGCGGTTTCGGCCATGCCGTGGTGGCGGACGGTTACGGCTACAACTCAAGCACGCTTTACATTCACCTGAACATGGGTTGGAGCGGCGCCTGCAACGCATGGTACAACCTGCCGGAAGTCGACGCCGGTGGTTATGATTTCAACACCGTCAACTCCGCGCTGTTCAACGTCAATCCCTCGATCACGGGTGAGATCATCAGCGGGCGCATCACGGACGAATCGGGCAAACCGGTTGCCGGCGGGCGGGTGACGCTCGCGTCCGGCACGGCGGTACTCACCGCCACGAGCAATTCCGTGGGCATCTACGCGGTCAATGGCCTTGCCTCGAATACGAAATACACCATCACCCCGGGGGGCGGAGCCTGGACGTTTACGCCCGCAAGCCAGTCGGTCTCCACGGGCCACTCCTCATCCGGCGGCGGCATGGGAGACAAGACCGGCATCGACTTTACCTCGCAGCCCATTACCGGCGCCGTGACGGTGCAAATCAATTCCGGCGCGGTCTCCGCCGGCGCGCAATGGCGCGTCAATGGCGGAAGCTGGCAGGCCGGCGGCGCCACCGTCCCGGGTGTTCCCGCCGGCACTGGAACACTCTCCTTCCACGCGGCGACCGATTGGGCGACGCCCGCGAACCAGACGGTGGCGATCACCGGCAGCCAGACTTCGAGTGTGCAGATAAGTTACGCTCCCAAGTACTCGCTTACCGCCGTCCCGGATAATTCCGCGAACGGCCAGGTATCCGCCGATCCGGAGCCGGGCGACCTGGGAAGTTATGCGCCGGATACCGCCGTCACACTTACCGCGACGCCCGGCGCGGGATATTACTTTGGCGGCTGGCTTGAAAGCGGGACATTGGTCAGCACCGATGCCACTTATACCTCCGTGGTAAAAGGCAGCCGCAGCCTGGTTGCCAATTTTACTCCCAATTCAATCGCCGCGCAGGATACGCAGCTCTATGTCACCAGCAACAAGGGCGAGGATGGCATCGACGTGCTGGCCAACGCGAGCGACTCGAGCGGCACGCTCGGCGTGCTTAGCGTAACACAGCCTGACAATGGCACGGTTACCATCAACAACGACGGCTCGCTGACATTCACTCCCGCGGGTAATTTCCATGGAAGCAGCGAGTTTTCCTATACTCTCAGCGACGGCCAGGGCGGCACGATCACGCGTACGGTTACCATTGCCAACTGGTTCGCATCGAGCGCCGGCACTTACGCCGGCCTTTCCCTGGCGGAGGAGGATCTGACCAATGAGACCAGCGGTTACCTGAAAGTCACGGTGACGAAGTCCGGGGCGTTCAGCGGAAAGCTTATTGCGGCGGGCAAGACTTATTCGTTGAGCGGCGCTTTCGACAGCAATGCGAATTATCAAAAGGTGATTACGCGGAAGGATACGTCCAATTTGAACGTCACATTGCACCTCGTTCCCGCAACGCAGATCACCGGCACGATTGGCGATGGCGTGACTTTGTCGAATATTACCGCGAACCGCGTCGCATTCAGCGCTTCCAACAAGACACAACTGGCTGGCAAGTACACGGCGCTTCTCTCCGGCAATGGCGCGGTTCCCGGCAGCGGCTACCTGACGGTCAGCATCAGCCCGACCGGGAGCGTGTCGGCGACGGGCCGGTTGGCCGACGGTACGCCGGTCTCGATGGGCGCGTATCTCAACGCCGACGGCAGCCTCCCCTATTATGCGGGCATCTATACGACCTCAACGTCGGCGGGAAGCGTGTTCGGAACGATGGATTTCGCTTCAGGCGGCAATGTGCAATGCACCGGCACTTATGCCTGGTTCCGTCCCAGTTCGAGCGGCGCGCTCTATCCGCAGGGCTTCGCCGGGGCGGGAAGCGTAACGGGATCCTTGCTCGCGCCCGGTTCGAACCAGGTCCAGGGCGATACCACACCGAATATCTCAGTCGGGTTGTCCGGGGGCGGACTCCAGTCGCCGATCGACGCGTCAGGCCAGGTGCAATCGAACGGAACAATCCAATGGATATCGGGTAACTCCGACAACCTTTCACTCACCATCAAGCCATCGGGAGGAGTGGCCGGATCGTTCACCGATCCCACGACCGGCAAGAAGGTGGAGATTCTGGGCGCGTGGCTGCCCGGCGCGCAAACGGGCGGCGGCTATTTCATCGATGGGGATTCAGCAGGGGCGTTGACCTTGTCGCCGCAGTAAGCACTTACTTCGATTTCATTACGAATACCCCGTCCCAGGATTGCGGCGTTTGCTCCGCCAGCTCGTGGCAGCGCTCCATATAGACATTCGCCAGGGGGTCGGCCGGCTTGATCTCGAGCACCTCGCGGAAAAGGCTGCACGCCTCCGCGAATTCGCCCCGCCCGTAGCCCGCAAGCGCCACCATGTATTTCTCGAGGTAAGCGGACGTTCGTGGCGTCGAGCGGCTGCGTCTTCGGGCCGAGGACGGAATAGACCTTCATCGCGCGCGTCTTGCCCTTCATCCGGACAAAATCGACCAGTTGTAAGTGAAAACTGTCGCGCACCAATTCCGCCGCCGATTCGCCGATCAACAGATCGACCCCATATTCCTTGGTAAGTCCCTCGATGCGCGAAGCGGAATTGACCGCGTCTCCAATTACCGTCGGCTCAGACTTTTGCTCGGAGCCAATGGCGCCGAAAATCACTTCGCCGAAATTGATGCCGATCCCCATTTTCAACACCGGCCAGCCGCGCTGCGGCCATTCCCTGTTCAATTTATCCAGGCTTTCGAGCATGCGCAGCCCCGTCCTGACCGCGAGGGTGGCGTCGGAATCCGGCCCCTTGCTGTGAATGTTGCCCCATACCGCGAGAATGGCGTCGCCGACAAACTTATCGAGCGTCCCATTGGTTTCGAAAACGCCATCGACCATGGCGGTGAAGTATTCGTTGAGCTGCGCCACGAGCTGGGTGGAATCGGCTTCCTCGGTCAAGGTCGTGAAGCCGCGAAGGTCCGTCATCAGGATCGCCACCGACTTGCGCACGCCGCCGAGCTGATGAAGATAACTCGCGCGATTCTCGACCACCTCCTTCACAACGTTCTTCGACACGAACCGCTCGAACATGCGGCGCATCCGCGCACGCTCACGCCGCTCGATCAGCCATTTCCAATAGAGGGCCAGCACGCTGCCGCTGTCGAACGTCAGCAACGGCGCGAGCAATGGGATGACGCGGTGAAAATGGTCGAACCCGATCACGACAAAGGCCACATAGGCAACGCTCAATCCGACAAACGCCGCCCCGAGCGTGAGGGGCCGATGCAATGTGGCGGCGAGGCCGAACGCCAGGAAACCCATGGCGATAATGAACAGGTCGATTTCCTCTTCGGACGGCATTGAGACGAAGTAATCGTGCAGGAGGTCGTTGATCGCGTTGAGATGAAGCTCCGGCCCGTCCATGAGCCCATACGGCGTGGGCAACTGATCCTTGAGCGAATTGCCATACGGACCGATGACGATAATCTTGTCCTTGAACACCGCGCCGTTCTGGAAATTTTCCTTCCAGGCTTTCGGCACGAAGATCATGTAAAGTGGGATGGGATGAAAGCCGTCCGGGCCTTCCGGGGCGAATCGAATCCCGCGAGCCCCGGCGGGAATCACCCCGTCCGGATTGGCCTTCTGCACGACGCGCGCTGCAAAGGAATAAAAGAGGTCGCCGTTGTCCGCCGTCTGGAAAGCCTCGGCCTGACTCATGCGGTATTTCACCGTCCGGATCACGCCGTCGAGGTCGGGCCAGAAATTGACATAGCCGACGCGGTCATCCGTTTTACCGTCCGGGATCAGTTCGGGCGAAGGCAGGGTAAAGGCCCGGGGCGAGCCCGGCGTCTCTTCATCGGCGAAATTGCTGCCGATGACGACCTGGCCGCGGTACTTGTCCAGCGCGGCCTCGAGGGCCGGGTTGCCGGGATTCGAGTAGGGCAGGAGGATGTCAAAGGCCACGCTCCTGGCGCCGGCCTGCATCAGGCGGTCGATGATCATCGCATAAACGTCGTGAGGCCATGGCCATCCGGCAGCCATCTTTTGCAGCGCGGGCGAGGCGGCGAGGTCGTCGGGGAAGACGGAGTCGCCCACGTTCATGGTGGAGTTGTCGATGGCGAGGTAAGTCAGTTGCGGATCGGCTGGGACCAAATGGGCGAATGCCGTTGTCACCAGGTCCCTCGCCTGTCCCTCGGCGATCTGGAAAAAGCTGAACTGCGGCTTCATCTCGTTCGCGTGCAAGACCAGCACCACCGCGGTGCACAAGGCGCACAGAATCGCGGCTCCGCGCAAATGGGGCTCCTGCCAGCGTGACACGCACTCCCTTTACCATGCCGCCGGGCGGCGGCCCACTCGTTTTTGCCGGCAACGAAACCCTCCACGTTGGCTGGACTCGACGGTTTGATCCGGAACGGGTAAATCACGGCTGTCATGCTGAGAGCCGTCCTCGATACGAATGTCATCTATTCCGGGCTGTATTCGACGGCGGGCGCCTCCTACGAATTGTTGCAGCAGCTCTCCGACGGTCGATGGAAACTGGTCCTGAGCAATACGCTGTGCACCGAATACGAAGAGGTATTGAGGCGCAAGGCCACGACGCTTGGAATGACCATGAGCGAAATTGGAGGCATTCTCGACGACTTGTGCGCCCTGGCTGAGAGACGAGATTTGCGGACGGCCTGGATTCCAGTCTTGAGCGATCCGGACGACGAGGCGCAGGTTCATCTGGCATCCGAGGCGCAGGTCGATTACATTGTGACCCACAACGTGAGGCACCTCGATCCCGCCCGGGAGCTTGGAATCGCCGTCCTCGCCCCAAATGAATTCCTAAGCATCCTGAAAAATCAGCCATGACAACGATCCGCGCCAACGTGCCCGATTACCTCGCGAAGCTTGCCGAGGAAGCTGCGCAAAAGGAAAATGTGACGGTGGACCAGATTGTCGCGCTGGCCCTCTCCGCGCAGGTTTCCGCGTGGAAGGTCCGCGAAGACATCGAGTCGCGCGCCAAGCGGGGCAATGCCGCCGATTTGAAGAGAATCCTGTCCAAGGTCCCGAATCGCCCGCCACTGCCGGGCGACGAACTTTAGCAAGCGAACGAAGGGCACGCACTTCCCAGACGCCGAAGAGGCTTGCCCAATTCATTCCCATGCCGGGGGGTTGGGCTTGACTCTCTGCACGCGGCGGCAATGATGCCGCCGTGCCGCTTTCGCTCTGCCAGCGCATCACGCTCGGCTTCGCCCTTTACACCCTTGCGCTGCCATGGGCGTACGGGGTGCAGCCGTTCAATTCCGCCACGGTGACGCGCCTCGAGAACCACGTGCTCGTCGGCTCGCATACCGGCGGCAGCGAGCGGCCCGCGGCGCTCCACGATGTCATCGAGGCGGAAACTTATCTTCTGACCGGAGACCAGTCCCGGGCCGAATTGGAATTCCCGGACCACTCGATCGTCCGGGTCGGCCAGAACACCGTTTTCTCCTTTGACGCCGCCTCGCGCACCCTTTCGCTCGAGAAAGGGGCGATGCTCTTTTACGTGCCGCCGGGTTCCGGGGGCGGAAATATCAAGACACCGAGCCTTACGGCGGCCATCACAGGCACGGTCGGCAAGGTTTCCGAAAACATGATCGCCGTGCTGAGCGGGGAGATAAAAACCAAATGGGGAACGGTCCACGCGGGCGAGGCCATCGGCCTGCTCAACGGGAACATCCGCATCTTCAAGTTCAACCAATCGCAGGCGATGGCCGGCTATCTCATTGCCTGGGGCGGCCCGCTGCCCGAGCTGCCGGAGATCGGCGGCGAGAACAATCCCATCTACAAGACGGCGGATCTGCACATCTTCGAACGTCCTTGGCACCGGCCAGGTCAATGAGCGGTTCCATTCACCCTTCATCAAACCACCCGGCCCTCCCGGGGCGCCGAAACCGAAAGGCCCGCCCATCGGCGGCGGGCATCCGCCGTATCCGTGAAATGAAGCGCCTGGCGGGAATTGCATCTGCACTGACGCTGGCCGTGGCGGGTACGCGAGTCTTCGCGGACAACAACCCGCCGTCCACCAACGCGGCCATCCAGGCTTCCGGAGGCAACGGGGCCAATTCGAGTTCGCTGCTGCCCAAGGGCGAGCAGGCGGACCTGGGCGACATCGAGCCCGAGTCGGAAGCAGGCATCCTCTCCTATTTCCACGGCGAGTTTGACCTCAACGCGCAGTACATCTCGAATGCCCCGCTCTATCATAGTCACGACAAGGGGGATTTTCTCATTGCGCCCGCGCTCGAGCAGGATTTCACCGCGCCGCTGACACGCAACTTCACGCTCGATCTCGGCGCGCGCGCCGAGGACTTTACCTATGCCAGCCATCAGACCCTGGGGTTCTGGGGATTTAGCGGCAATGCCGACCTCGAGTACACCTACAAGCCGGCGTGGCCCTGTATCTATGCGGGGATGGCGCCTTATTATTATTTCACTTATGCCAACGGAACCCGGCTTACGTCGGCCATCGGGCCGGTCGCCGGGATCAACCAATCCCTCTCGATCAATCGCGGCAAGACGCTGTTTTTCTGGGGATATGAGTTCGGCGATTATTTTTCGGCGCCGGGAGTCGATACGCGCCAATCGCAGACCGTCACGCTTTCGGTGACCCAGCAACTCCGGCGCGATTTTTACGGGCAGCTCTACTACCAGTACCAGTTTTCGGATTACAACGTGTTCGGACGCGACGAATCGCGCGACGTGGTCGGCCTCAGCGTCATCCATCAATTCAATCCGCACGTGTTCGCCTCGCTGTTCGTGAACTACGTGGACAATGCCTCGAACAACAGCCTGGCGAAATATACGACGGCTGAACTCGGGAGTGAGCTTCGTCTGGCAATATTGAGGAAAAAAGCGGACAGACCGGCGCGCGGTTGAGATTCTGGCCACGTTACCTTTATTTAGTGAGGGATTTGAATTCCGCTTACTTCGAATTCCGATTTTCGAATTTCGAATTTTTTTCATATGCGCGCAGTGATCATCACAAAGCCCGGAGACGCCGGCGTTCTGGCGGTCCGCCAGGTCCCCGATCCGCCCCCGCCGGGCGGCGACCAGGTGCTCGTGCGTGTCCGCGCGGCCGGGCTCAATCGCGCCGATATTCTACAGCGGCGCGGACAATATCCGCCGCCGCCCGGGGCGCCGGCGGACATCCCGGGCCTCGAGTTCGCGGGCGAAGTCGAGGCGGTGGGGCCGGCAGTCTTTGCCTGGAAGCCGGGACAGGGCGTGATCGGCCTGACTGGGGGAGGCGCGCAGGCGGAGTATGTGCTGGCGCCCGAGGGTTTGCTGGCGGATGCGCCCGAGACGCTCGACTGGGCGGAAGCGGCCGCGCTGCCCGAGGTTTTCATCACGGCCCACGACGCGCTTTTTACGCAATTGAACCTCCGGCTCGGCGAATCGGTCCTCATTCACGCCGCCGCCTCGGGAGTCGGCACAGCGGCGGTGCAACTGGCCCACGCCGCCGGCTGCCTGGTCTTCGGCACGTCGCGCACGGCCTCGAAGCTGGAAAAATTGAGCGCGCTGGGGCTCGACGAGGCAATCCCGGTGCCGAAGGACAAACCCGAGGCGTTTGCGCAGGCGATTCTGGACGCCACCGGCGGCCATGGCGTGAATGTCATCCTCGATCTGGTCGGGGCGCCTTATTTCGCCGCGAATCTGAAGGCGCTGGCGCCACTGGGCCGGATGATTTGCGTCGGCGTCACCGCCGGGGCGGAGACGGAAATCGATTTGGGCGTCGTGCTGCGCAAACGGCTGCGGATATTCGGCACGATGCTTCGAGGCCGCTCGACCGCCGAGAAGACGGCGGCGGTGCGCAGTTTTGCCGAGCAGGTGCTGCCGCTGGTCCGATGCGGCGTGCTGAAACCAATCATCGACAAGGTCTACAGGGCCGAGGAAGTCGTCGCCGCCCACAAGCGGCTCGAGGGAAATGAAACGTTCGGCAAGGTGGTGCTGACTTTCTGAAACGGATGATTTATCCGCAGATTATCGCCGATTTCCGCAGATTTTGGAATATCCGTTACGCCTGACTCTTTGCCGGTTCCTGGGCGGGCATCGGCAGCTCGGCGGGGGCGCCCCATGAGCGCCAGCCTTCGGTGGCTTCGAGCCAGCCCAATTTCGCAAAGGCTTTGGCAAGCTGCCAAAGGTCGCCGCGGCCCAATGTGAAACCGGGGATGAGGCAGCGCCGGTTGCGATTGGCCATGCCGAGCATCCCGGTCTCGCGCCGGTGCCGGGCGATTTGCGCGAAGCGCCGGTTGTAAAAGCGCATCAGGCAATGGAACGGCGCGGAGATGTCCCGCGCAAAGGGCGGGCTGGAAAGCGCCTCGGCGCCATATTTGAACGGCTGCGAAACAATCGCCGAAATAGTAAAGGCCGAGGTCGAGCCTGAAGGCGAGGCTCATCAAATCGAACTCGCCGACGTACTCATATTTGTCCTTGTAGAGCGCCTCGAACCAGCGGCGGTGGCTGCGCGCGAAAGCAGCGTTGTGCTGTTCGACGCGCTCCGCGATCGGCTCGCCGGCGCGCTGTGCGCTGATGAGATCGGTGGCGCTGGTCGCGGTGAATGCAATCCAGTCCATGCCCGGGCTGTAAAACGGGTCGAGGAACGCCGCGGCGTCACCCACGAGAATGAAGCCGTCGCCGGCAAAGGTGGTGCTGAAATAGGAAAGATTCTTGCGCCAATGAACGTCGGTCTCGTCGTAGGTGGCGTCAGCCAGCATCTCGCGCGCGACCGGGTGCTGCATGAGGAAATTCTTGAGCCGGTCGCCGAGCTTCCCCGGATCGCGCGGCCAATCGACCAGCCTTTGATCGAAAACGACGCCCACGCTGGTATCGCCTCCCTTGAGCGGAATCCACCAGCTCCACCAGCCATCGCCGATGACGTGATTGGTCGCGGTGCCGCGCGTGCCGTAGACGACGGCGGACCATTCGGGAAATTTTTGCGCCAGCTCGCGGCCATCCCAATCCTTCACCCCTTTCCAGCGCGACCAGCAGGCGGCAATCGGATGTTCCATATTGGGCTGCCACCAGCCGTTCTTGCGCGCCAGCAGCGCGGCCACGCCCGAGGCATCGACCACCCAGCGCGCGCGCACTGTTTCGGTGGTTTCACCGCGCGAAATGGTGACGGCCTGTTCGCCGCCAGGCGACAGCTCGATTTTCGTCACGCCCGCGGGGCGCAGGACCACGGCCCCATCCTCGCGGGCGCGGCGCAGCACCTCCTCGTCCAGCGTGGCACGGTCCAATTGATACGACGGCAGCCGCACCTGGTAACGCCCACCCAGTTCGCTCGACTCCGCCAGCGAGCCGACCGCGTCGTTGGTGAAATAGAAGCGCAGCCCCTGTTTCACCAGGTGCGATTCGTTCAGGTATTGCGTCAGCCCCAGGACCCTGCCGAGAAAATAGCCGCTCACCTCGACCGTGGCCTCGCCGACGCGCCGGGTGAGCCGCTCGGATTTCTCGACAATCAGCACGCGGATGCCAGGATTGCGCCGCAAAAGCAGGATGGCCGTCGCCGCGCCGGAAAGCGCCCCGCCCACGATGACCACGTCGTAAGCCGTCGCGCTGGCGGCCGGATCATCTGTCCCCTGGGGGTTCATGTTCAGGATGATTCAGCGGCATGGGCAAAAACGCAACTTCCCTGTCGAGGGAAAATGACGTATTGATCGGGTGGATATGCGTAGGTTATGCGCCCTCGGTTTCGCGGTCCTCCTGGCGGCGGTGCCGTCGGGTTTCGCGCAAACGCCCTCGCCTTCGCCCAGCCCGGACAGTGCCGATTTCGCACGGGAAGCAGCGAAACTGCGGCAGCAGATGATTTTCAAAACCCTATCGCAAATGCCGACCCTGACGGCCACTCGCCAGCCCCCATTTCCGTCCGCGCGGAAGAGTCCATGGAAGACGAATATCGTGACCGAAGTCTTCCGTATCGAAGGAGCCGGCGCATGGGACCCGCAATGGCAGCGGCATTACGGCGGCGTGGACAGCCTGGACCCGGCGGCGCGGCGCAATTACATCCCGATGAAATTTACCCCGCGGCAAAATCCATTTTACTGCGAGTTGCCGTACAATGACCTTGATAAGGGCGCGACAAAGCCCGAGGCGCCCGTGGTGATCCCGTGGTTCAAACAAGCTTACCGGAAGTTCGGCCAGAGCGTTTGCCAGAACCAATGGGTGGAAATCCGGACCGCCGACGGCCGCACTTGTTACGCGCAATGGACCGATTGCGGGCCGCGCTGCACGGATGATTGGGCTTACGTTTTCGGCCCGGCCATGCCGGAGCCAAACTCGGATCAGGGCGCCGGGCTGGGCGTTTCTCCGGCGGTACGGGATTTTTTGAAACTGCATGACCTCGATGTCACCTCGTGGCGCTTTGTGGATTACCGCGATGTCCCGCTGGGCGCGTGGTCGGACTACGGGGAGAACAATGATTTCGTGAAAATTCCGCGCGGGCCGAAGAGCGCGATGACACAATAGGCGGTTTGCGGCGGAGCGGGATTCGGCTTGCGTTCAAAGGCCCGGCAGAAAAACGATGGGGCATGAAATTCCCCCGGATTCTTTTCTTCCTGCTGGCTGCCGCGGCGCTGGCGCTGCCTGCGAGCGCCGGATTCGCGCAGGCGTCGCCAACTACATCAGCTTCACCTTTGGCGGCCGCTTCGACGGCGGTTACGCCGCGGCCGAGGCCGCCGGTCGACTCGAAGAAGCCGGAGGCGCCGCCGGATCAGCCGCTGACACGTACGCCGCAGTGGGAGCAGCGGGCGCTGGCGCAAATCGCGGATGGGCAGAAACAGGCCGCGTCGGTCCAATTGATTTTTGACGGCGATTCGATCACCGATTTTTTCCAGCACCGCGCCGGCAAGGATGTCTGGAGCGCGCGCTACGGCTCACTGCATGCCGTGGATTTTGCGATCAGCGGCGATTGGACGCAGCACCTGCTCTGGCGGCTCTCGAAAGGCCAGGCGGAGGGGATGAAGCCAAAGCTGATCGCGCTGATGATCGGGACCAATAACATGCAGAGCACGTCGACGCCCGAGGAGATCGCGGGCGGGGTGAAACAGATCATCCAGACTTACCAGCAGCGCTGCCCCGGCGCGGTGATCCTGCTCCAGGCGATATTTCCACGCGCGCCGAAACCGGACGATCCCTACCGGCTGAAGGTCGATGAGACCAACAAGCTGCTATTCAGGCTGGGCGACGGCAAGAGCGTCGTCTATGTCGATTTTGGCGCCAAGTTTCTCCAGCCGGACGGCACGCTGACTCCGGATATCATGCCCGATTATTTGCATCCCTCAGCCAAGGGATACGGGATTTGGGCGGATGCGATCCAGCCCTACATCGACAAGTACGTGAAGTGAGGCGCGGGGATGACTTTGGGTAATGGAAAGCTTAGATTTAAAGCCGTGAACATCCGATGTTTTATCGTTCCCGTCTTGCTCGTTGCGGGCTTTCAACTCCACGCGCAAACGACGTGGCACGACCGGCTCAATCGCGCGATGCCGCTGCTGGGCCACCATAACTGGATTGTGCTGGCCGATCCGGCCTATCCGTTTCCCAGTTCGCCCTCGATCGAACTGGCGGCGACGGACATGAGCCAGACCGACCTCGTCAAATCGGTGCTCGACGCGCTTACGAAAGCGCCGCACTTGAGGCCCATTTTTTATACCGACTCGGAATTGCCTTACGTCGCCGAGGAGGATGCGAACGGCATCAGCGCCTTCCGCGCGGAACTGGGCGGATTGCTGAAGCTGTACCAGGTCAAATCGATGCCGCACGAGCAACTGCTGTCGAATATCTACACGGTATCGAACACTTACCATGTGCTGGTTCTGAAATCGACGACGCGGCTGCCGTACAGCTCGGTTTATATTGAACTCGAGACCGGTTACTGGACGCCGGAGGCGGAGAAGCGGCTGCGCGCGGCGATGGCCAAGTAGTCCGCTCAAAGGAGCGGAAGCAGCCCGAGGATTTCGTGCAGTTGCGACTGGGGCGCCTCGGTGGCGAGCATCATCGACATGCCGTCCTGGCTCCAGCAGGCCATCTGCCAGCCGTCGCGGGTCTCGAACACCGGGTGGCCATCCGGCGGCGGGCGGTCGAGGGCGGAACGGTCAACCATCGCCAGGTGCACCAAATTGCCGTCCGGCAAATGGAAGCAGATAATCGACATGGGATGGCCGTTCCAGGAGACCATTTTGCAGCCGATGCTGGCCAGCCGCTGCAACGCCGGCGGCAGGCCGGTGGTGCTGGGCGAGCCCTTGGCGCTCAACCATTTTTCGAGCACGGTCGCGTCGGGTGATTGGGCGTCGAATGCTTGCTCCCGCGCTTGCAGTTGGCCAATGGTCGAGAGGGCGAGGGTTTCCCATCCCTCGGAATCGCGGCGCGATTTCATCACCTGCCAGAGGCTCGCCCCGGCAAAGAGAGCGATCATCGCCGCGATGGCCCAGAGGCGTCCCGGCGTAAACCACCGCGCAGGCCGGCTGACGCGTCCGCCGGCGAGGATGCGCTCGCGCAAATCCGCCGGCACCGGCGCGGACTGGAGGCGCGCGGCGACCGCGGAATCGAAGCGGCGCTGGTCCTCGGTCCAGGCCTTGAGCGCGGGATCCCGTGCGGCCTGCGCCAGCGCTTCGGCGAACTCCGGGTCGGCATCGTCGGCGCCATTGGGCCGGCATGCGCTCAGCAGGAATGCGGCTTCCTTATCGGTCATGGCGCGCCTCCCTTCGCCGCCCGCGGCAGCTCGGATGATTTTGTTCGACGGATCATTCTCTTGTGAGAGCAATTTTCGCAGCAAAGCCTTCCCGCGAGAAAGCCGGGACATGACCGTTCCCGCGGAACATCCAGAACGGCAGCGATTTCCCGATAGGAGAATTCTTCGAGATAAAAGAGCGTGAGGGGCGCGCGGTAGACTTCGTCGATCTTTTGGAGCGCGGCGACCGCGGCGGCGCCGTCGATGGAATCGGCGATGGAGCCGGTCTCCGCGGGCAAGTCCGCGGTTTCGCCTTCGAGGTCGGCCTGGGGAAAACGCGAATCGCGCCGGTGAAGGCCGAGGAACTCGCGGTAAAGGGTGGTGAAGAGCCATGACTTGACCTTTGCCGGGTCGCGAAGCTGATGGCCGCGCGAGGCCCAGAGATAAAAGGTCTGCTGCGTGAGATCCGCGGCGGCGGGCTCGCTGCGGGCAAGGCTGAGCGCAAACCGGTAGAGCGGCGCGTAGTGGGAATCGACGATTTGCTCGAAGTCAGGCGCGGCCACGGCTGGACCTCCGGCAAAACCAACCGAGCGCCTGCCATGCGCGAAACCACTGCTGGACGCGCGAGGCCCAATCGATGTCGGGATCGGCGCCGCGCAACGCGGAGGCACAGGCGGCGGAAAGCGTGCGCCCATCGCGCAAGGCGGCGAGGATGGCGCATGCCTCGGGCTCGAGGCGCTTGAAAAAAATCTTGTTGTCCTGCCGATGGACGGCGACGCAGGTCCTTGCGGGGCGGGGCAGCGCGGGGCGCGCGGCGGGCTTTGCAGCGGGCATCGCGGCGAGGGCGTTGCTGGCCTCGCCGCGCAGGGCGTTCTTTCTTGAGCGCGAGGGCAAAATCATCCACGGGATAGGCGCAATCGAGGATGGTGAGATACGGCTGAAGCGCGACGCGCAGGCGCGGGCCGCCATCGAGCACGTCGTCCTCGGTAAGCGGGGGCAGCGCCGGGCCGTCGAACGCGACGACCTGCGCCCACTCGAAGCGGGCCATTTCCGCGGCGAGCGCGGCGTGGCGCCCGGCCATCTCGGGGTGGTCGCGGATGAATTGCGGCAGGCGGCTGCCGAGATTGCGCAGCGAGAAGGAGGCGGAGGGAAATTGGGCGAGGAAGGCGGTCGCCAATTTCATGAACCGGCGCACGCCCAGGATGGCGCGCACGCCGGGATAATCGTCGTAAAGGCAATCGAGAACGCGAAACCAATAGGAGCGGGCGTAAATCTCGAGGCGCTCGACGGAGGTGAGCCGGTCGTTCGGCTTCACGAAATCCGCGGCCACGCTCGCCATCGAGCGGCCGTCGCTCCAGCGCGCCTGCAATCCATCGCGAGCCGAGAGCGGGCGGAAAAGCGCCCCGGCCATGACGCGCTGGAATTTGCGCAGGTCCGCGACGGAGCGAATCCTACGCGGCAACAGGCTGCGCCGCGTGGCCGAGGAACTGCGTGGCTTTGAGGGCTTCATCGTGGACTTCCTCAAAGGACGGGATGCGGTCGTCCCATTCAAGCAGAGTGGCCGTGTGGCCGCAAAGCTTGATCGCGTGGGCGTAAAGCTTCCAGACCGGGTCGAGCACCGGATGATCGTGGGTATCGAGGATGTATTTCTTGAACTTCGTGTGGCCGGCGATGTGGATCTGGCCGACGCGGTGATGCGGCACGTTATTGAGATAATCGTAGGGATCGAAGCCGTGGTTCTTCGACGAGACATAGATGTTATTCACGTCGAGAAGGATGCCGCAGTCGGCCATCTCGACGACTTCGCTGAGAAACTCCCACTCGGTCATCTCGGATTGGTGAAACTCGGCGTAACTGCTCACGTTCTCGACGCAGATCGGGACTTCGACGAAGTCGCGCACCTCGCGAATCTTTGCGGCGGTATGTTTGGCCACGGCGAAAGTATAAGGCATGGGCAGCAGGTCGTGCGTGTAACGTCCATCCACGCTGCCCCAGCATAAGTGATCGGAGAGCCAAGGCGTGCTGCGTCCGCTGCGCAAGGTCCTGAGCCGCTTGCAGATGCTCGCGGTCCGGCTTGTCCGCCGAGCCGAAGTACATCGAGACGCCGTGCTGCACGACGCGGTATTGCTCGAGGATCTTGTCGAGGACCTCGAGCGGCCTGCCCCCATCGACCATGAAGTTCTCCGAGATGATCTCGAACCAGTCGACCACCGGTTTCTTCTCGAGGATATGCCGGTAATGCGGCACCCGCAGCCCGATGCCGATGCCGTAGTCGGTGTAGTTATTGAAGGGATTGGCGGGCATGGGGAGGAAAATTCGAAACTCGAAATCCGAAATTCGAAGAGGGAGTCACGCGTGGAATAAGGCTAAGTCGAAATCAATTGCGCGCTTCGCGCGGCCGAAATACTTCGGATTTCGAATTTTCGAATTTTCCTTTACACCGATCCCCGGGGATTGACCAGGGGACATGCAAATGGATTCGCGATCTTACAGGCTTGCTGCCGTCGGTGGCGCAGCCGCCCTTGCCCTTGCAGGAGTTCTGGCCCTTGCAGCCGTTGTCGCCGCCCTTGCAGCCGCCCTGGCCCTTGCAGGCGTTCTGGCCCTTGCAGGCATGCTTGCCGGAGTGCTGTCATCGGCCAGCGTGCGCCGCATGGTGAGCTGCGGACGCCGGAGTGATCGGTCGGGGCGGCGTGGAGGCGCGCCGCGGTCCCTGTCATGAGGCCGGCGATTGCCGCGCCGGCGAGGAGTGCTTTGTGATTCAATGTTTTCATTTTTCGGAGTTGCTCTTGTCTGGTTCTGGATTTGCCCGCGTCAGGTTTTTCTGACCCTCCCGCGGCGCTCACTCGAGCGTCCGGGCAGGGGACAAAAGTTTTGAGGTGGGAAACGCATGGTTATTCCCGTTTTGATTTTAAACGGCGGCCGCGGCCGCCCGGCGCCTCGGTTTGCTTTGCCTTGCGCAGCTTGAGCATCTTGGCCGATCAGCCCATCCAGCGACAGCGGCCCGGGCCCAAAGAGAAGGACAATGATCGCCGTCAGCATGAAGAGAAACGGGTCCGCGGAGACAAAGTCATCCGGCTTGCTGAATGATGTGCTTCACCACGTCGGGAAATGGCGGTGATATAGGCCACGATCATTGTAATTATCAGAGGCATCGCCGTGATCCGGCTGGCCAGCCCGAGCAGGAGAAGCAACCCGCCGAAACATTCCGTGCTGCCGGCCAGATATGCGTTGAAAGCGGGAAAGGGATGCCCGAGACTTTGAAAAAATCCGGTGACTTTCGGGATGTTTGTGAGCTTGCCCATCCCGGTTTTGTGGAATTGCCAGCCCCAATAAAGCCGGATGACGAGCAGGAAGACCGGCTGGCCGATCCATTCGGCGATTGATGATCCATCCGTAGCATGTCGCCAGGAAAAGAAGGAAAGTTTTCATACGAAGCCGCTGTGCGCGGTCAATGGGAGTTGGAAGCGATTACCTGAATCGTTTGATGGCGCGCGACGCAAAGTATTCCCGCGCGGCTCGTTTTTTTCCGGGATCCATGCGCTTGAAATACGCAAATGCCCGGCAGGAGTAAAGATTACTTGGACTCGAATGCGTACACGCCCTGCCAATCCGCCGGGGGCGACGCGACGAAATGGCGGCACCGCGCCGCGAGGAAGATACTGGGAGGATCGTCGGGCTGCGACTCAGCCAGGGCCAGCGCGGTGACAAAATCCCCGTCAAGCCAGGCGTCGAGCGCCTTCTCGTAAACCGCGACGGCGGGCGGGGGGTCGCCGTCGCCGATCAATTCATAAATCTCGAGGCTTTCCGACTTTCCCTTGACCGCGACGCGGTCCAGGCGGCGGAAGGCGAAGCCCGGCCCGGCTGCGGCGCGGACGGAGGCGCTGACGATGATGGTGGTGCCGTAGTGTTTGTTCAGGCTCTCGATGCGGGAGGCGAGGTTGATGCCGTCGCCGATGGCGGTGTAGTTGAACCGTTCCGGGGAACCGAAGTGCCCGACCGACGCCACGCAATCGTGCAGCCCGAACCGGGTCTCGAATTCGCGCAAGCCGCCCCACTCTGGCGACGCGTAGAGGCTTGCCAGGGCATCCCGGCAGGCGAGCGCGGCCTGGCAGGCCAGCGCGGTGCGCCCCGGGACGGGCTCCGGCGCATTCCAGAAAGCCATGACCGAATCGCCGATGAATTTGTCGATGGTCCCCTTTTCCTGCTGGATGACGGAGACCATCACGCCGAGGTAGGCCCCAAGCCGCGAAGCCACGGTGTCGGCGTCGGCGGCCTCGGCGAATTCGGTAAAGCCCTTGACGTCGGTAAAGAGGACGGTCAGCTCCGTGGCCTCGCCGCCCAGGTGCGGCTCCTCGTCGCGCTGATAGAGCCTGCGCACCAGGTCCAGCGGCACATATTTGCCCATCGAGCGCATCGCGGTCTTGGCGCGCTCGAGGCTGGCCAGCACGCGGTCGATGTCGTAGAGCCGCGAGGAATGCTTCGCCGGCTCGAGCATGAACTCGTGCATCCGGTTCGCCTCGCGCAGGATGATCGAGTGCGCGACCGAGACGCCGTGCAGCACTACGGCGCCAAAGGCCACGATGACCACGGTGAGGAGCAACGATCCCCAGACCACGTGCCGCCTGATGCTCCTGAAACCGCCCAGGTAGGCGGAGCGCGCCACGGTGATGCCGACGATCCACTCCTGCGTGTGCCGCAGCATGCCAAAGGTGCAGAGATAGGTCGCGCCATTGAGCTGAAACTGATCCGACACAACAGGATTTTGCCGGGTCACCTTGCGGAGGCTGGGCAATTGCAGCGCGGCGAGGACCTGGGCCGGCGCGTTCGTGCCATCGAGCCGCACGTCATCGCCGTAAAGCATGTACTGTCTGGAACCGGAAAGGGCGATGAGCCGGCCCTCGTTGTCGCAAAGGAAGATTTTGTGGATGCTGGTATCGACTCCCGGCGGCTTTGCGATGGTCTGGTCGATGGCGCCCGTGAAAAGCCCGATACGCAGGACGCCGGCAAATTGTCCCGCCGGATAATCAATCGCCTTCAGCGCGCTGACCTCGACGCGCCGCTGGGATTCGGGCTTGGCCTGGTCGAGCGCAAACCAATGCAGGTCGGTCCAGAGCAAGTGGCCGCGGAATCGATTGAGAACCGGCGTGGAAAAAGTGCGGTGGAGGGTCGGATTGGGCGCCAGGGCGGGGGCCGTGCCGGCCGTCTCCTGTCCGTCCAGGGAAACACGGGAGCGCGACGCGACGTAATGTCCGGCCTGGTACCAGGTCAACTGGTGCACAAAGCCCGGGGTGCCCGCCGCGCGGAAGATCGATACCTGGCCCACGCTGGCGGGGTCGAGCGTCATCTCACCGCTCGCGTCCGTGCCGGTCGTCTTCGCGAAGGTAAATGTCGCCTCGGAAATATCCTTGTTCCGCAGCAGCACGGCCAGCAGGGCATCACGCAACGACTGGGTGTCCGATACGCGCGCGACTTTGATCTGCACGAGGCTTTCGAAGAAAGCGGCCGCGTCGGAAGCCTGGCTGATGTTCGCGGCCACGCTGTCGGCGACGACCTCGCTGTTTCTTTCGCGGTCCTGCTCGGCGCTTTGCAGCAGCGCCTTCTCGAGCCCGTCAAACACCAGCCAGAAGAGCAGCGCCAGCCCCGCCAGCAGCCCCACGAGGCTGATCGCAAAGACCCGGTTGAGCGTGAGCTTGGGCATGTGGGCCGATATTAATGAAAGATTTGCCGCCGCAAAGGCGTATCAATCCCGAAGGGCGCCTCGAAGATGAACCTATCCCGCGGCGAGCGTGATGGCGACGGCGAGGCCGCGCGGCTGGCGGTTTTGGCAGGTGACGCGGCCGCCGCAGGATTCGACGCACGTCTTCACGATGGCGAGGCCCAGGCCCGCGCCGCCCGTCTCCCGCGCACGCGAAACATCGACGCGGTAGAAGGGATCGAACAACTGCGGCAGCGCCTCCTCGGGCACGCCGGGGCCCTGGTCGGAAACGGTCAGGATCACTTCGCCGCTTATGCGTTCGGCCGCGATCTCGATGGGCCCGGCGTCGCCGGCATATTTCACGGCGTTGCGCAGCACGTTCGATATGGCGCGGCAGAGCAGGTCGGGATCAGCGCGGACATGCAAATCCGGGGCGATTTCGCAATACACGGCGGCGCCGGGAAAGTTTTCGCGCTCGATGGCGCGCGCGGCCACCTCGCGCAATGAGACGCTTTGCAGCTTGATGCGGCCCTCGGCGAGCGACGCCTTCGAGAAGGATAGCAGCTCATTGACGAGGCTGGACATTTGCTGGACCTCCTCGCGCAAATCCTCGAGCGAGCCGGTTTTCGCGTCGCGTTCCATGATGCCGAGCGCCACCTGCGCGCGCGCCAGCGGCGAGCAAAGCTCGTGCGCGATGTCGCCCAGGAACCGCTTCTGCCCGTCTACAAAGCCGGCCAGCCGCCCGGCCATCTGGTTGATCGAGCGCGCCAGCAGCCCCAATTCATCCCGCCTGTCCTCGCGCACGCGAATATCGAACCGCCCGTCCGCCACGCGCGCGGTGGCGCCGGTCATTTCGCGAATCGACCGCGTGATGCCGCGCACCAGCGGCAGCCAGAAGAGGAGCGAGAAAACGATGATGCCCGCGCCCGCGGCAATCCAGGGAGTGAAATCGAGCACCAGGCCGCCGAGCCCGATGGAATCCGAGACCGCGATGAGCGTCAGCGGCGGACGCGGGCCGCCGGGGGCATCGAGCGGCACCAGCAGCCAGTAGCGGCTCGGCGCGTCCGTGTGGACCATGCGCCGGTCGCGCGGGCCCGGCGGGCGCGGCGGCGGGGGCGGCGAAGGATCATTCGGCCCGGGCCGGTCTTCAGGATTTGGCGGCGGGGGCGGCGGCGGACCGCCATCCTCCGGTCCGCGCGGACCAGGCGGCGCGCCCGGGGGCTGCGGCGGGCGGGGCCGGAAGAGCCGCGCGATCACCGGATCCGGCAGCGCGATTTCTTCGCCCGCAACGCGCCGGCCATCCGGCGTGCTGATCAAGAGATGGATTCCGTAAAGATTTCCCGCGCGGGCCAGAATGTCGTTCCACTGGTCGGCGGGCACGGCGTCGATCTCGCCGTTCACCAGATCGGCCAGCGCCTCGACGCGCCCGCCCGCGCGGCCGCCGAGCAGCGACTCCGGCCCAAGGTGAAATTCGAATTCGATGAAGGCATAAGCCGCGATGCCCACCAGCAGCAGGTTCGCGAAGAACCAGAGCAGGATTTTCGCCGAAAGTGGAAACTTCGAGCCCATGGCGGCTTACTCCCGGTCGGGATCGATGAGCATGTATCCGGCGGTGCGCACCGTGCGGATGAATCGCGGCGACTTCGGGTCGTCGCCCAATTTTTTTCGCAGCGCGGAAATGTGGACGTCGATCGAGCGGTCGAAGACCTCGTAATTGCGGTCGCGGATTTCCTCGAGCAGTTGCTCGCGCGATTTCACGCGCCCGCGCGCCCGCATGAGGCAGGCGAGCAGGTCGAATTCCACCGGAGTGACATCGAGCGGCTTGTCACCGAATGCCGCCACGCGCGCGCCGAGGTTGATCCGCAGCACTCCCACGGCCAGTTCCTGCGGCGCATCGGAGGCCGGTTTATCGTTTCGGACGGAACTGCGTCGGATCACCGCGCGCAGCCGCGCGAGCAGTTCGCGCGTGGAAAAAGTCTTCGGCAAATAATCGTCCGCGCCGATCTCGAGGCCGACGATGCGGTCGGCTTCATCGCCGCGCGCGGTGAGCATCAATACCGGCACGTCGCTCGTTTTGCGGATTTGCTTCAGCACCTCGAAGCCATCCATGCCGGGCAGCATCAGGTCGAGGATGACCGCCTGCCACGGCTCCGAAGCGCGCTCGACGCCCTCGGGGCCGGTGTGCACCGCGGTCACCGCGTAGCCGAGCGGCTCGAGGTAGGAGGTGATGAGCCGGCAGAGTTTGCGGTCATCGTCAATCAGCAGCAACCGGGCGGGCTGGCTTGGCTGGCTCATGGCTTTGGCATGAGCCTAGCAAAGGAATGCGCCTTTGCGCCCAATGTTTTACACTTCCTTAACAATTTTCCCGCCGGTCGCGGATAATTGCTTAACAAAGCCGTGCGAGGTTGGTGAACAACAATGGATGTAACCATGAAAAGACCAACTAACAGAATCAACCGAACAATCCCCCGCGCCTTGTGCGCCCTGCTCTGCGGAGTCGGCGCCGCGCTTGCCCAAGGCCCGGGCAGCGCACCTGGAAATGGCCCCGGCAACCGGCCGGGCAATGGGCCGGGCGGACCCGGCGGACCCGGCGGCAATGGACCGCCCCCGCTCCCACCCGTCATCCAGGCGCTCGATACCAATCACGATTGCATCATCGAAGCCAATGAGATTGCCAACGCTCCGCAGGAGCTGCGGACGCTCGAGAAGAGCGGCACGGATCAACTCAGCATTCAGGATTTGCTCGGGCCGCCGCCACCGCGCCGGCGTGGCCGCGGCCAATGGCAAAATCAAAACCAGGCTCCCGGAAACAACGGCGGCCCACAATCGGGCGGTCCACAGGCCGGCAATCAGGGCGGGCCGCCATCCTTCGGCCCCGGCGGTCGGCATCGCCCATTGCCGCCAATCATCCAGGTGCTGAATCCCGACAGCAACGGCATCATTCACTCGGATTCGATCAACAATGCGGCGCAGTTGCTCAAGCAATTGGATAAGAAAGGAACCGGGCAACTGACGATCGACGAGTTGCTCGGCCCGCCTCCGCCCGGCATGCCGATGCCCCCCCAGGGAAACAACCAAAACGGTCCGCCGCCACAAAATCAAAACGGCCCCGGCGGCCCACCCCCGCCGCCACCCGGCCAGGGGGGCAATAACGGGCAGCCTCCACCTCCTCCGCCCGATCAAGGCGGCGACCACGGGGACAACGGTCCGCCTCCACCACCGCCGCAACAGTAAGATGCCGACATACCGCCGGGGGGCGAGCCCGTCGCCCCGGCGGTGCTTTGGACTTACTTGCCTCCGCAGGAAGGGGAAGCCGGAATCAGCCCCTAAGGATAATCCTTCAATTTGAGCGCGGGCGCAATTGTCGCGTCATAATGGTAGAGCCAATAATCCTCGCCCGCGATGGATGACTCGAATGACGTCAGTTCCATCATCTGTTCAAACTGCGTTACCTGATATACATGACCCTTCATCGGAAAGGTCATCGGTCTATCCAGCAATACCAGAAAATCGCCGTGCCCCTCCGCCTCGTACTCCTTGATTGCCTCCCATATTTGGAACGCATTCCAGTCAAGGTCTCTTTTGTTGTTTTCGATGATGAATGTACCCAAACGGCGGGTATCCAGATAATAAATCGGCTTCCCAAGATAACCAGCCACCGGCATGGCTGAATAATCCGGATAAGCCACAATCGGGAGCCCGTCCAGATGGTGCTCGACAAGATAGTCCGCCACTTCCCGGCTGCACGAGAATGGAGTATAGTAGCCTTTGACACTTACATAGATACTTCCAGCAAGGCTTACCAGAAGAAATGAGATGAACAGCGCACTTTGTGAAAGAGAAAGCCTGCTTGCGGCGGCTCCGGGCGGATGCTCTTCGTTTAAATTGCGATGGGCAAGCCAGAGGCATATGAGAAACCATAGAAAGAAATGACCTGCATGCCGCGCATCGCTTTGAGTTTTGACATATGCCAGCAACCAGAGCAAACCGCCGCCCGCCAGATAAGTCCAAAAGATAAGGCGCCACCGCCAGAAGAACAGAATGGTCGCGGCACACACAACCACACCAATTCCCGGGTACAATCCCGGAATCTTTAGCACCCAGTTTATGCACCACGCCAGGCTGAGTGGATAAAACCCGTCCCACACCGCCTCGAATGCATCTACCAATTTAATTCCCGATCCAAGGTTAAAATTGAAATTCCATTGCGTCGCATCCGGCTGTGGAATGCCAATCCAAATCGCGAGAACGACCCCGCCAAGGACTAACAGCAGACTAAGCGTCACCTCCAGCCTGTGCGTCCGAACGTAGATTCCCGCATCCGGTTCAATCCACGCTTCCAATATCAGGAGACCGGCCAGAGCCGCCGCGATCAGCGCCGCGTATTGATTCGACTGAGTGGCCAGAAAGAGCACTGCCGCCAGCGGCAGCCAGCCTTTGTTCCGCTTCGGATACAGCGCGCAGAACGCAAAGCAAAACAACACCCCAAGCGCATAGTTGCGGCTCAACGTTCCCCATTCCCACACAAAGAAATATCCAAAAATCCCCAGCGCCCTTTGATAAAACGGCAGCGGGCAAAACCACACCAGAAGAGCAATCGCCGATCCGATGATGAGCCAATTGGCGGCCTGCATCGCGATCGGATTCGCCGTGAATCGGGCGATGCAAAACAGGATCAAGTACCAAAGACGCGTATGCGTCTCGTAACGCATATTATTCAGCAACTGTGGGATGCTGGAGCTATTGCGCGCGAAGAGCCACGGCTGCATCTCGTCCCGCCACATCGCATGGTGCGCCATGTTGAAACCGAGCAGCGCCAAAAAGGCGAGCACAAGGACGGCATCGCATATCCGCCGCCTCGACTTGAACAGGGATAAGTCGCTCACTTTGCCAATCCTGAAGGGGCTTCGTAGCGGTAAAGCCAATATTCCTCGTCGACGGTTATCGCCAGATCGAACGACGCTATCTTGCGCAAATTCCCGATTTGCGTGATCTCGTAGGGCTGATTGTCCCGCAAACCTCTGAGAGGCTGGTCCAGGAGCACCAGAAAATCGTCGTTGCCCTGCGCGGCGAACTCACTTACAGCCTCCAATATCTGATTAACGTTCCAATCGGGCTGCCTTTTGTTGTTCTCGATAATGAACGTGCCCCAGCGATGCGTGTCGGGATAATAAATCGGCTTCGAAAGGTAACCTGCAACCGGCATGGCCGCGTAGTCCGGGTAACCCAGGATCGGAAGCCCCTCCAGATCATTCTTCTCGATGTAGAGCGCCACGGCCTTGCTGCATGAGAAAGGGTAATAGTAACCTCCGATGCTCGTTGCGGCCCCCTCGATCACTTGAAAGATGAGAATCGCGCAGACAAACACGGTCTGCCGGCCTGACATCCGGTAAGGCCCGGCCAAAGGCCGCGCGCTGGTATCCTGAAAATAATGGGCAAGCCAGAGACAGGCAAGGAACCAAAGAAAAAAGTGACCCGCATGCCGCCAACTATTCTCGACTTTCATGAAGGCGAACAGGAGCAGCAGGCAGGCGCCACATAGATAAGTCCAAAGAATAATCCGGCACCGCCAGAAAAAAGCCAGGGTGATCGGAAATAGAATCAGGCCGAGGACAAAGTGCAATGCAAACGAATTCGCGGCGCCCTGGAGAACGTCTCCCGTGACAACAGTTGGGGCAAACCCATCCCACAGCGTCGCAAACGCCGCCATGATCTTGTCCCCAAATCCGGCCGCCGATTGGATGTAAATCCGTATCGCCTCGGAGTCCGGCTGGGGAATCGCCGTCCAGAGAGCCAGCAGCCCGCCCCCGGCCACCAACAGCGCGCTCGCCATCGCGTCGCCCTTTCTCCTGAGGACTCGCTCCCGCGCTACCGGGTACATCCAGGCCTCGAGGAAAAAAGGAACGCCAGGCCTCCCGCTATTGCCGTGGCGCAAAGGTTCGATTGGCTCGCCAAAAACAGGAGCAGCGCCAGCGGCAGCAATCCTTTCTCCCGTTTTCGAAACGCCGCGCAGAACGCAAAGCAAAACAATACTCCCAGCGCGTAGTTGCGGCTCGTCGAGCCCCATTCATAGACGAAATAGTACCCAAACACTGTCAATGCCTTGATGTAAAACCGCATTGGACAAAACCAAACGAAGAGCGTCATCGCCGCTCCGATAATCAGAAAATTTGCCGCCTGCGCCGCGGCCGGATTGGCCGTAAACCGCGAAACCCCAAACAAGATCAGATACCAAAGGCGCGGATGCGTCTCGTAGTGAAGGTTTTTGAGCAGATCCGCGATGCTGTCACTTTGCCGCGCAAACAGCCACGGCTGCATTTCGTCCCTCCACATCGGATGATGGAGGAGATTGAATCCAAGGAGCGTCAGAAACGCCAGCATCAGGACGGCATCCCAGACCCGGCGCCTCGTGGAGTTTGGAGTTGCGTTGGTCAAGGTTTCGTCAACTCCGGGATGGTATAACGGTAAAGCCAATAAGATTCGCCGTATACAATCGCGGTCCGAAACGACTGAATTTCGCGAATGTTACCGACTTGCGATATATAGTAAATCTGGTTGTTTCTCTTTCCGGCGAGCGGTTTGTCAAGTAACAGCAGAAAATCCTGGTTGCCTGCCGCCGCAAACTCATCCACGGCCGCGAGTACTGTCTGAACTTTCCAGCCGGTTTTTCTTTTGTTATTCTCGATCGTGAACGTGCCCCACCGCTGCGTGTCGAGATCGTAAACCGGCTTGTTGAGGTAACCCGAAACAGGCATTCCAGCGTAATCGGGATAGGCGACGAGGGGAATATTTTCCAGATGATTCTCCTTGATATAGTTCGCCACCGCCTTGCTGTAGGAGTACGGATGGTAAAAGCTCGCCACTGTGAACACGACCGAATCCAATAACTGGATGAACACGAAGGAGCAATAAAGCTGTTTCTGACGGGTCGATAACTTGAAGGGCTTTATCGACGCAGTCGTGCTTGAGCCGGGGAGATAATGAGCAAGCCACAGGCAAATGAGGAACCAGAGGAAAAAATGCCCCTCGTAGCGCAGTTGATCGTCGAACCTGATATAAGCGAACACCACAAGCAACACGAGCCCTGCGGGATAAGTCCAGGATATGAGGCGCGACCTCCGGAAGAAGGCGATTGTCAACGGAATCAACAGCAACCCGGCCAGCGCGCAAAGCTCACGGCTCCCGAAGAATCCATCGACCAACGGGCGAACAATTGTGCCGTTCAGCGGATCCAGCACGAAGTTGGTGAGCACGGGCGTGGCCCAAAACCAGGGATAGAATCCATCCAGCGGCGCTCCGATGGCCATGAGTATCTTATCCCATAAACTGGCGGTCACCCCTAGAAAGTTGAGCGAAGGGTCGATATCGGGTTTGGGGATCGCCGTCCAGAACGCCAGCAGGTCGCCGCCCAGGACCAATGAAAGGCTCAATGCAACGTCCATTTTCCGCGTGCGAATTCGGGTCCACACACGCGGATTGACAAAGGCTTCGAGAACCAGCAGTCCGGCCAGCACCGTGGCCAGCCCGGCGGCGAAGAGATTCGATTGGATAGCCAGAAAAAGGAGCACGGCCAACCCCAGCCAGCCTCCGTCGCGTTTGGGAAATCGCGCGCAAAATGCAAACAAGAACATCATCCCCAACGCATAATTGCGGCTGACCGCGCCCCATTCGCAAAGCATGAAATATCCAAAGACCGTCGGCGCCTTGAGGTAAAGCGGCAGGGGACAAAAACGCACGAAGATGGTGATTGCGGCTCCGATAATCACGAAGTTCGCCGCCTGCATTGCCACTGGATTTGCCGTGAATCGCGAGATCACATACAGGATCAGATACCAGAGCCGCGGATGCGTTTCGTAGTGCATGTTTCGCACGAGCGCGGCGATGCTGTCGCTGCCCCGGGCGAAAAGCCATGGCTGCATTTCATCCCGCCAAAGCGGGTGACGCATGAGCTCGAAACCACAAGCGAGCGGGAAGCCGAGCACGGTAAGCGCCTCCCATAGACGCTGTCTCGATACCGTGATAACGGCCTGGGGGGAATCTTTCGTCATTTTTCGGGAAACCATCAACCCTTGTACCGGTAAAGCCAATATACCTCGTCGTCCACGATGGCCGGAGAAAAGGATGCTTCCTCGCGCAAGCCGTCGATTGTTGTAAGCTGAAAGGGACCGCCGCTCCCCATTCCCACAAGCGGCCGGTTCAACAGCAGCAGGAAGTCATGATTACCGCGCGCGGCGAACTCCCTGACCGCCCGCAAGACCTCATCCTGCGTCCATGGAGGCGGCTTGTTGTCTTCGATGATGTATGAACCCCATCGGCCCTCGTCCAGGTAATAGATCCGTTTGTCCAGATAACCCGATACCGGCATGACCGCATAGTCCGGATAGCCGGCCACGGGAAGGCCCTTCATGTCGTGCCGCTCGATGTAAGCGGCAACCTCCTCGCTGCATGAGAACGTGTTTTCAAAGCCTTCGAAACTCAGAAGGCCGGTATCGAAGACCTGGAACAACAAGAGGGCCCCCACAAAAAATCTTTGCTCGACGGACATCTTAATCTTCGGGCGCATCGACGGCGAGTAACAGGCAAGCCAAAGACAAATGAGAAACCACAAGAGTAAATGGCCCGCGTGCCTCGGAAAATTCCGCATATTCAGGATCGCGAAGATAAGAAAGAGGAGAACGCCGCCAAGATAAGTCCAGAAGATGAGCCGCCATCTCCAGAAGAAGACCACCGTCAGCGGGAAAAAGATCATGCCCATGATCGCGTGAAGAGCCGATCTGCCCAGCGGAAGAATGCCAATGGTCCATGGAACTGGAACGAAGCCGTCCCAAACCGTGGCAAAGGCCGATATCACGCGGTCACCGGAAGCGGCAGTCGAATGAAAGTAATTCTTCATGGCGTCGGAGCCCGGCTGCGGAACCGCGGTCCAAGCCGCCAGAGCCATTCCCACCACGACAAGCAATGCACCGGCCGCCGCCTCCCATTTTCGGGAGAGGAGCCGGGCGCGAGCCTCGGGGATCGTCCACGCCTCGAGCACCAGATACCAGCAAAGGCCCGCCGCCAGCACGGCGGCGCATAGGTTCGACTCAATCGCCAGGAAAAGAATCCCCGCCAATTCCAGCCAGTTCCTCTCCCTCTTTCCAAGGCGCGCACAAAAAAGAAAACAAAAGAGCACCCCAAGGGCGTAATTACGGCTGATCGTTCCCCATTGGTAAACGAAGAAATACCCAAACGTCGCCAATGCCCTGAGCCAAAACGGCAACGGACAACAGAGGACGAAGAGCGCGATCGCCGAGCCGATGATGACGAAATTCAACACCTGGACCGCCGCAGGATTGCCCGTCAGCCGCGCCGCGCCAAAGAGTATCAGGTACCAGAGCCGCGGATGCATTTCATACCGCATGTTCCTGAATAGTTCAGCGATGCTGCCGCTGTCGCGCGCGAAGAGCCACGGCTGCATCTCGTCGCGCCACATGGCGTGATGAAGAAGGTCAAACCCGCAAAGCAGCAGGAATCCGGATATCACGAGCGCTTCCCAGAGGCGCTGATGAGCAAATCCGCCGAGCTTCGGATTCAGCGCCTCGGCGGCTTCATTCCTCGCCATCGTAGTAATCGAGCGCATCCGAGCGAACCAGCTTGCGCTTTTTCGCCGGAACGCTCCATTTATCGCTGTCCGGGTAATAACAGGCCTCGCCGATCGGGTTATCGGCCACCACATACAGCACCAGGTCTTCCGCTCCGTTGTTGATGATCTGGTGCGGCTCGCCGGGCTTGAAGATGAACGCGTCGCCCGTTTCGATTCGAGTCATTCCTCCTTCGTCGCGTGCCGCGCCGCTGCCCGCAATGACATGGTAAAACTCCCACTGCGCGCTGTGCGCGTGATAAGGATACGGCGTCTTTCCCGGCGGGATGCGGCATATCTCCACATCGAACGGATGCCGCTCGTTCAGGTCGGTCGAGTCCGGTTTGCGTCCCAGCTCCTCAGATACCTCCTTCCCGGCCCCGACAAACTTCCCCTTCGGCGATTCCCAGGCGAACTCGCCCAAATTCGTCGTATTGATCTTTCGCATGGCGGACAGTTTAGCTCTTCGCCAGGTCAATCGCCACAGTTTCCCCATCCGCCGCCTGGATCGACTTGACGACATTTCCATTTTCAAGGACCTGGATTTGCAGCCCACCGCCCGCGCGGCTCACGTGCAGGTCAAAGTCGCTTCCGAATGCGCGGATATGATTCAGCGCCATCGTTTGCCATTCCTTCGGCAACCGCGGCGTGCAATTGAACGAGTGCAATCCCGTCGGCCTCATCCCAAACATCCCCTCGATGAAAATGCGGCAATAAAGGGCGCTCTCGGCGGCGAGATGGCTTTGGTTTCCCTCGGGGTAAGCCTCGACCGCGTACGGCACGTGCTCGCCCAGCAGGCGCCGCGAGGAGTAATACTCGAGATAGTTCAGCGCCTTTTCCGTATCGCCCGCGGCAAAGACGCCGCGCAGCGCGTAAAGCGTCGAGCGATCCCAGAAGACCTGGCTGCCCGCTTCGGTCGCAAGGCCGTCCGCGGTCCAGAGCCGCGGAGAGAAGAGCGCGTCGATGGTTCCTTGCGCGCGCTCAAATATCCCCACGGTAAGCGGGATGCAAATCCATGAACGCAGGTGATCCGGCTCGTTCGCGTAGTGCGCGTGCCGGCGCGCGGCGTTCGCGTTCACGCTCGGCACCGTTTTATCGAAGTACCGGTAAGTGTGAAATCCCTCCACTTCCGCCCCGAAGTACTTTTCAATCGCCGCGCGCACCGCCGTCGCCTCGCCTGCGTACTTATCCAATTGTTCCTTCGGCTTGCCCAGTTCCTTCCCCAGGTAACCGGCCGAGTTGAGCGCGTCATAATAGAGACACGAGGTGCAAAGGTTCGCCTTGCCGGACGGAAAACGGTTCTCGAGTTCATCCGCGTCCGATTCCACCACGCCGTTCGCGTCCACCTTGCGCCGGCAATATTCGAGGCACCATTCCACGAGCGGCCACTCCTTTTCCGCGATTTCCCGGCTGCCGCTCTCGAGCGCGAACCGCGACGCCCCGTAAGCCAGCATCGCCATGTCGCCGCGGTCGCCCGCGCCGTGCCACGTGGCCGCGCCTTCCGCCACGATCGAACTGGGTATCGGCTTGTAACCCGGGTTCATGTAACTCGCAAAGAGACGATAGGAATTCTCCGACGCGGCATTACCGGTTTCATCTCCCAGGAATGGAAAAAACGGCGGGCTGTACTCGCCCTGGTCGTTTGCCCAGATCGCCGCGTAGTAACGGCCCCCTCCCGGGCCCTGCATCAAGCCGCCCTTTGTAAGATAGATCGACTCTGTCGTCCGAATCTTCGCAAAGGCGAACATGGTGTTCAGCACCTTGTCCGGCGTATCCAGTTGCAGCTTCGACAGGTAACTATCGACCAGGGCCGCGCGCGCCTTCAGCTCCGCATCGGCGTCAATTGCCGCATCCGGCTCGCTGTCATGCCGCGCGCTGAATACCATGGTATAAGTCGTCGATTCACCCGGCTTCAGCGAGCGTTCCCCCGGCTGGAGCACGCGCGAGGACATCACATAGGAACCCTCCAGCCCGCGCGCCGCCGATGTCCGGACGATTTTCGAAGTATCCTCTACTTCCACCGAAACGTCCGATCCCGACGTATTCGCAAACGAAATCATCTCGATCACCGCCGGTTTGTCCGTCGATGGAAACAGCTTCCGCGTCCATTCGACCTTCTCCCCCGCACGACCCATCGTCCCCTCTATTTCCATGATGCCCTTCTGCCGGAAGCTTTTGACCGAGTACTCCCGCGGCGCGGCGCGGTCGAGCAGGATGCGGGGCGCGTCGTCGTCGCCAAACACCTCCGAGATATGGCTGCGCGTATCCTGCGGCAGCGTGCGGAACATTGGAAAGATGACAAACTCACTCAAGTCCAGTGACCCGCTGGTCCGGACGCCATAAGTTGCTATCACGGAAACCTTCTTGCCGCTCATCTCGATGTTATCCTCGTGCGTGTCATTCGGCTTGACGTTCCATATGATTCCGCCGTCGCTCGTGATTTGCCAGCGTGGGGACGGGGCGGGCGTGGCCGCCGGCGCGGATTGCGCCCTGCCCGCAAACGGCAGCAGCAATGAGAGGAAGACAACGGTCAGGGGTTGGAAATGTTTCATGGGTTTCATTGGGGAAATGGCCGGGAAGCTACAGCGGTTTGCCCAGCATGCCGGGTGGGATCGGCATTTGCAATTGGCCCAAAAGGGTCGGAGAAGCTTCCCCGGAAAGCGGTGATAATCGAGCAAAATGGATGCGATTCACGCCCCGCCACAACCCGGCTTGCTTTGCGGCGGTCGGGTGGCGAGGATCACACCTTCATGGAACCAGGATCGCGCCGCTCGCTGGTCAATTACATCGGCATCGCCATCCTCATTGCCGGCCTGGCAACCGGCGAATTCATCTACTGGCACGCCCTGCGCCACCCCGCGGACGCCGACAACCCGCTCCTCTGGCAGGAGAACACCAAATCCTACCAGCAAGAGGAGGCAAGCTACATGGGAACGTTCGGCTCGATCATGGACTCCTGGCTGCACGCCATCGAAAGCCTCGGCGACCCGCGGCACCTGGCGGTCGCGATTGCCGTCGGTTCAATGCTCGTCGCGGGCGGTTGCTTCCTCATCGCGTTGCGAATGCCGAGCCAGTGACCCGCCCTCGGCCCGCAGCGGCTCTCGCGCGATGTCCGCCGCGCTCACCAGGAATACGATCTCCCCTTTCGGCGGATGCGCCGCATAGTGGCCCGCCAATTCCCCCGCCGTGCCAATGCGGTACTCCTCGAATTGCTTTGTCAACTCGCGCGCGACACACAGCGGGCGCCCGGGACAAAGCGCCACGCAGGCCTCGAGCGTCCGCCCGAGCCGATGCGGCGATTCAAAAAAAATCGATGTTTCCCGCCGCTGAGCGGCCGCCGCGAGGGTCCGCTCCCGCTGGCCGCTTTTGACGGGCAGAAAGCCGCCGAAGAAAAAATTCTCCGCGGGAAACCCGGACCCGATCAGCGCGGTCAATACCGCGGAAGCCCCTGGCAGGACGGTGTACGCCAGGCCTTCGGCCATGCAGGCTCGCAACAGCCGGTGGCCGGGATCGGAAATGCCGGGCATGCCCGCATCCGTGATGATGGCGACGGTCGCGCCCTGGCGCAGCCGCTCCATCAATTCCGCCGTGCGGCGCGCTTCGTTGTGCTCGTGATAGCTGACCAGCGGCTTGCGGATTTCCAGGTGATTGAGCAGCCGCAGCGAGTGGCGCGTATCCTCGCACGCGATCACATCCGCGGCCTTCAGCGCCTCGATGGCGCGCAGCGTGATATCGCCCAGGTTGCCGATCGGCGTGGGCACCAGGTAAAGCATGAGGCGGCCTTACCAGCCTTTACCAGCCTTCGGAGATTTCCGCCACGATGTGCGTCGCGGCGTTTTGCGCCGCCAGCGGGATGGCCTGGCGCTCGTCCTGGTTCACGTCGCCGCTCACGAAGAACGAAGTCGTGCCGCTGGTGGTACGGTCGTCCACCACGTCACCCGTGGCCCGGCGGATGACGCGGTAATGAATGGTCATCGTCATGTCAAATTCCTCCGTGGCCTGGATGTCGCCGATGACCGAGCGGCTCGGCCTGCGGATGATGTTCGTGATTTCCGTCTCGAGGACGGCGTCGGCGTCGTCCAATGAGCTGGCGACCTTGTAAGTCCCATCCTCCTGCACCTGGCGGATGATGGTATCCGCGACCAGCACCTCGATTTCCGGAATCAGCGTCGCGTTGCGCGTGGTGGGGATGGCGATCCTGTCCACCCCTTGCATGAAGGTCGGTTTGATGGGCCCCACCCGGTAGCCGGCGCAACCGGAGAGCAGCGGGCAAAGCAGGGCCGCCATGGCCGCGCGGCGTAGATGGGCTATCATCGCGTGGCTATTGCTGCGGCAGCGGGGGTTCGACCGGAGGCTGCGGACTCAGGTCGTCGGGCGAACTCCGCAGGTCCGGTTTCCCGGGTGCCGTCTGGTCGGGGACCGGCGTCGGCTCGGCTACCGGAGGCCCCACGTAATCGGAGCGGGACGCCGTATCGACCTGCGCCTGCATCCGGCGTTGCGCGGCGGCCTTGGCGCCGGTCTCCGTATTCTCCGGACCGGGCTCGAGCGCATCGGCCCCCACTTTCGCGGTCAACTCCTTGATCCGGGCCTCCGCCGCGGCCGCCTCGGGCGTGCCCGGCTGCTCCTTGATTACTTCCTGGTAGTAAATGTACGCCGCCTTGTAGTCCTTCTTCTTGTCGTAAAACTTCGCGATCGTCACCGCGCTCTGGTCCTCGTGCGATTGCAGCGTCTTCAGGTTGTCCTGGGCCTGCGCCGCCTTCTCGCTGTTCGGGTATTGCGCCAGGAAATCGTCAAACGCATCCTGCGCCTTTTGCGACGCCGTCTTGTCGTACGCCGTGCGCGATTCGACCATGTAAACCCAGCCTATCTGGTACTGCGCGTCCGCCGCCGCGGGATCGGTCGGGTAGCGCGCGATCACCTCCTGGTACGCGGCGATTGCGTCATCCGGCTTGCCCTGTTTCTCGAGCGCCTGGCCCACGTAGAACTGCGCCAGCGGCGCCCATTTGCTGAACGGCGCCGTATTCACGATCCCCTGGAAAATCTCCTGCGCCCGCACCATCGATGGAAACGTCTTCATCCCCCAGAGCCGCCGCCGGGCGCCCTCGAGGAATTTCTGGCCGATGTTGTACAACCCCTCCAGCGCCTCATCGAACCCATCCCCCTTCGGGTATTTCGACAGGTACTCGTTGTAATACTTGTACGCCATGTCGTAATCGCCCGCAGCCACCTCCATGTCACCTGCTTTCAACTGTGCGTCCGGCGCCGCGCCGGAGCGGGGGAATTTCCGGGTCAGCGCGTAATACGCCAGCGCGGCCCGGCTATAATCGCCCGCCTTTTCCAGCGCCTCGGCCTTGTCCAGTTGCGCGCTGGCCGTGGCCTCGATGGGCTCCTCGCCATTCGCATCCTCGATGCTCCACCCCTCGCCGGCCTTGTAGACGATGTCGGCGGCTGCCCGCCGCCCGGGTAGCAGGCAGGCTGCCAGGGCGAGTAAAAGAAGGGCATGGACTTTGCGCATGATGGGAAAATGGAATCTATCTATCGAGAGCCGGCCACGCTAGCCGATGGCCTCAGGGGCGTCAAATTGAGAATGGACGGGCGAAAACCGGCCAAAACCTCCGTTTCCCAAGCCATTCACCGGGATGGGCAAACACGAAACTTTGGTATAATCAAATGCGCCCATCGAACCTTTGAACGCCCACATCCATATCGGCAGTTGCGCGTGGACCTATGATGATTGGCGCGGCCCGTTTTACCCGGCGGATTTGCCCGCCAGCCGTTGGCTGGCGCATTACGCGCATATTTTCAACGCGGTCGAGATCGACTCGACTTTTTACGCGAACCCCACCGCCAATGCCGTGGCCCACTGGCTGGCCGAGACACCCCCCCAATTCCGCTTCACCTGCAAGGTGCCAAAGCAGATCACCCACCAACTCCGTCTCCGCCAATGCCAGAAGCAGCTCGAGGATTTCCTCGAGGCCATCCAGCCCTTGCATCCGCGCCTCGGCGCGATCCTGGTCCAACTTCCCCCTTCCTTTTCCCCGGAGCGCGATAGCACCGCCCTGCGCGAATTCATCCTCGCGCTCCCGCACGGCTGGAAATTCGCCGTCGAATTCCGCCATGCAGACTGGCACCAGCCGCGGTTCGCGAAGCTCTTCGAAGACCACGGCGTCTGCTGGGCATGGAGCGACACGACCACCCTCCCGGACCAGGACCAGGCCCCCTTCGGCTTTTTGCCGGAGACCGCCGATTTTCTCTACGTGCGCCTCATGGGCGACTTGAAGAACAAATACGGCGCGGGCGGACAGCGCATTTTCAAATACCGCGAAGTGATGTGGTCGCGCGCCCTCGCAATCGAAAGCTGGGCGGTCCGCCTTCACAAGCAAGCGGAACATGTGAAGAACATCTACGTGCTGTGCAGCAATCACTACGAGGGATTCGCCCCGGCCACCTGCCGCACCCTGGGCGCGCGGCTCGGATTGGATTTTGATTTGCCCGCTGCAGCGACGCCGGAACCCGCCGCAAAAGGGCCGCGGCAGATGAAACTGTTGTGATCCTCCCGCAAAAGCCCCGAGGTCCAATCCCGCCGCGCACCATGATTCAAAGCCCCGCGGACATCCAACTCCCCATCAGGCTGCGGCCAAGCCTCTGGAAGACTGCGCTCCTTCTCCTGGTCTCACTGGGGTTCGTCGCGGGGGGATTATTCATGGCCCGCGACCAGCCGCTCGCGGGCTATGCGAGCGCGGCATTCTTTGGGCTGGGAGTCGTTGTCGGCATTCTCCAAATGTTCCCAAATTCCTCGTATCTTGACATCGACCGGGACGGTTTCACGGCTTGCACTCTCTTCCGGCGGCGGGTTTACACCTGGAACCGGGTCGAGAACTTCGGCGTGATGAGAATCCAGCGGTACTCTTTCACCGTCCGCAAGTTCGTGGGCTTCAATTTCTCGGATATTCCGGCCGCTCCGCGATCGAAAATGCTCGAAGTTTCGAGGGATCTCTGCGGATTCCACGCCTGCCTGCCGGACACCTACGGCATGAAGGCGGAGGAGCTGGCTGACATCATGAACAAGCTGCGGGAGAAATTCGCCGGCGGCGCGTTAAAGGGCTAATCGTTTGACCGGCACGCGACCCTCCCGCATAGTCTCCGGCCCGCAATGCCCGTAGAACGTACCCGGAATTTCTGCATCATCGCCCACATCGATCACGGGAAAACCACGCTCTCGGACCGCCTCCTCGAGTGGACGGGCACCATAGCCCAGCGGGACGCGCAGGACCAGTTGCTCGATTCCATGGACCTGGAGCGAGAGCGCGGCATCACCATCAAGGCCCACCCGGTCACGATGATTTACAAGGCCAAAGATGGCCGCGATTACACGCTCAACCTCCTCGATACCCCGGGCCACGTCGATTTCACCTACGAGGTGTCGCGTTCCCTCGCCGCCTGCGAAGGCGCCCTGCTCATCGTCGATGCCGCGCAGGGAGTCGAGGCCCAGACGGTGGCCAATGTCCACCTCGCGATGAAGCAAAAGCTGACCATCGTGCCCATCATCAACAAGATCGACCTGCCCAACGCCGACATCCCCTCGGTCAAAAAGCAGCTCGAGGACATCCTCGCCATTCCCGCCGAGGAGGCCATCCTCGCCAGCGCCAAGGCCGGCATCGGGCATCGACGAAATCCTCGAGGCCGTCGTCCATCGCATCCCGCCGCCGCGCAAATGGGAGGATGACAAGCTGCGCGCGCTGGTCTTTGATTCCACCTTCGATGTCTACCGCGGCGTCGTCACCTACGTGCGCGTCTTTTCCGGCGCCATGGAGGCCGGGACGATGGTGAAATTGATGAGCGCCAACCGCCAATACGAGGTCAAGGAGACCGGCGTCTTCATCCCGAAGATGCAAAGCCGCGACAAACTCGAGGCCGGCGCCGTCGGCTATGTCATCGCCAACATCAAGAGCACCGCCGAGATCAAGATCGGCGACACCCTCACCGACAGCCGCAACTCGGCCACCGAACCGCTGCCCGGTTTTCAGGAAGTCCACCCGATGGTCTTCAGCGGCATTTATCCCGATCAATACCGCCGATTTCGAGCATCTGAAGCAGGCGATGGGCAAGCTCCAGATCAACGATTCCGCCTTCCAATACCAGGCCGAAAGCTCCGTCGCGCTCGGCTTCGGTTTCCGCTGCGGATTCCTCGGCCTGCTCCACATGGAGATCATCCAGGAGCGGCTTCGGCGCGAGTACGACATGGACATCATCGCCACCTACCCGAGCGTGGTCTACCAGGTGCATCAAGACGAACGGCGAGATGATCGAGGTCGACAACCCGGCCCACCTGCCAGACCCCAGCGTCATCGCCGAAATCCGTGAGCCGGTGGTCAAGGTCGTTCATCATGGTCCCGAACGAAAGCATCTCGGCGCATCATGCAGCTCATCATGGACAAGCGCGGCGCAGTTGGACCACACGGAATCGCTCGACTCCCGCCGCGTCATGCTCAACTGCGTCCTGCCGCTCAACGAAATCCTGGTCGATTTCAACGACAAGCTCAAAAGCATCACCCGCGGCTACGGCTCGATGGATTACGAGCACGCGGGCTATCGGCCGTCGAAGCTCGTGAAGCTCGACATGCTGGTCAACGGCGAGCCGGTCGACGCCTTCTCGAGCATCGTGCATCGCGACAAGGCGGAGGCGCGCGGGCGCATGCTGGCGGCCAAGCTCAAGGAAGTCATCCCCCCGCAGCTTTACCAGGTGGCCATCCAGGCGGCCATCGGCGGAAAAATCGTCGCGCGCGAAAACGTCTCCGCGCTGCGCAAGAACGTCACAGCCAAATGCTACGGCGGCGACATCACGCGCAAGCGCAAGCTCCTGGAGAAACAGAAAGAGGGCAAAAAACGGATGAAGGCCATTGGCAAAGTGAACATCCCCCAGGAAGCGTTTATCGAGGTGCTCAAGGCAAGTTGACCCAGCCTCACCCGATGCCTTGAAAAAACGGAAAAATGCGAATCGCGCGGGCAATCCCATTGCCGTTTCGCCGGCGTTTCTCGCCCTCGCCGTCGCCTGCATTGCCTGGCTGCTCTATGCGCGCACGCTGACGGCCGATTTCGTTTACGACGCGCGGGCAAAGGTGCTCGACAGCGATTTCATCCACAACCCGGCCAATCTCCCCGATGTCCTCGACGGGCGCGTCATCACCCGCAACGTCCTCGACAACAACCGCCCCTCAAATCTCCTTTCGCTCATGATCGATGCCGCCCTTTGGGGGAAACGGGCCGCCGGCTATCACCTCACCAGCATCACCATGCACGCCGCCGTCTGCGCGATGCTCTTCCTGCTGCTCGTGCGCCTGCTGCCGGCGCCCGATGGCACATGGCCCGCCCTCCTCGCCGCGCTCGCCTACGCGGTTCATCCGCTCAATTGCGAGGCCGTCTCCGAGGTGAGCTACCGAGAGGATTTGATCGTGGCCGCGACGATGCTCGGCGCCCTCTTCGCCGCGATGGCCTTCCTGCGCCAGCCGGGATGGGTGCGAAATTTCCTCTTCGGCGGCCTCTGCTGCCTGCTGCTGCTCATCGGCGTGGCGGCAAAGGAGAACGGCATCGCCGGGCCCGTGGTGCTTGCCTGTTACTGGCTGCTCTGGCGCCGCCACGAGCCGCAGCTGCCATGGCTCTGCCTGCTGGCCTGCGCCTTCCTGGTCGTCTGCGGTTTCCTTGCCGCCCTGAACTTGCGGCCCGCCCATTCCTTCATTTTCACCGAAGTCCCCCAACCGATCTGGAACTCGGCGGCGGCGCTGCCGCAAAAGGCGGCCAGTTGGGTCAGGGCCCAGCCGCGCATCTGGGCCATGGAATTTCAGCACATCATCCTGCCGCTCGGATTAGCCGCCGATTACAACCCCTATTCCATTCGCAATTTCGCCCTTTTACCGAGCCTCATTGCCGTCGCGCTGGTCATTGCCGCGCAAATCTACCTCGCCTTTCGCCACCGGCTTTATGCATTCGGCTCCGTGATTTTCTGGGCCGGCCTGCTGCCGGTTTCCAACCTCATTCCCATTTACCGCGCCGTCGCGGACCGCTTCTTCTATTTGCCGCTCATCGGCGTGGCCGCCCTGCTCGCGCAGGCGCTCTTCGCCGCCCGCCACTTGCCCGGCCAGGCGCGCGCCATCGTTTTCGGCTCCGTCATCGTCGGCATTTGCGCATTTGCATTCGTCACCTTCCAGCGCGAGGCGGTCTGGCACGACAGCCTCACCCTTTGGAGCGACTCGGCGGCGCGCAATCCCTATTCCGGCACCGCCGCGGACAACCTCGGCTGGGCCTTGCTCGAGTCCGGCCGCAACGCGGAGGCGGCAAAGGCGTTTCAATGGGCAAACCGACTCGTTGGCGGAGCCGGCGCCGCCGACCCGCTCGCCGGCCTGGCGCTGGCCGAGGATGCCCTCGGCGAGCATGCCCTGGCCGACCAGGATTTCCGGCGCGCCGCCGCGCTCGACGCCCGCTACGCGCATCCCCGGGAACTGGTCAGTGCGCTGGTGATCGAGCAGGATGTCGCGGACAAGCTCGACGTCCTGGTCCGCCGCAACAATTGATGAAATGCCCTTCCCATCGCATCTATAGTTCCCATACAAACCGATGATGCTTTCGTTTTTCGCACCCCAATACATCAAGGAGGGCCGTCTCGTGGTGAAGAATGCCCGCAAGCTCCTCCATTACAAAAGGGACCTCATCCCGCAGGCGGGGCTGGCCGATTTCGAGGCAACCATCGATCGCCTCGAGCAGGCGATCAAGGAGCGCGACCTCAAGGGGGTCGAGGAAGCGACTCAGCGGCTCGAAAAACAATGGAGCAAATACATGCCCCCCGCGGAAGACGCCGCCTGGCGCGAAAACTGCGAGGTCTTCCTCGTCGCCATCGTCATCGCCATCGGCGTGCGCGTCTTTTTCCTTCAGCCCTTCACCATCCCCACCGGCTCGATGGAGCCCACCCTCAACGGCATCAGGGGTTATCCCGACAAGCCGGTCCCGAACATCCTCACCCAGGCGTTCCAGTTCGTTGTGCTCGGGCGGCATTACGTCGACGTGGTCGCAAAATCCGACGACGTCGTCGAGAAGATCTACGAGACCAAGTTCCTCCACTTTTTCACCGTGACGGATATCCAGTGCTCGAACAACACCTACACGGTCTGGGCGCCCTTCGACACGATGCGCCACGATTTTCATGTCGGTACGCTGCTGGGCCGGGAATTGCACCCGGGCGACGTCATTGCCCGCGGGGCCGTCGATACCGGCGACCATGTTTTTGTCGATAAGGTGAGTTACAACCTTCACATGCCCACGCGCGGCGAGGTATTCGTCTTCACCACCCTCGGCATCAAGGACATCGAGGAGGGGAACCAGCAGCAGGGCATCTATTCCTCGGAATATTACATCAAGCGCCTGGCCGGCCTGCCGGGCGATACGCTCCGCGTCGCGAACCTGCAACTCTTCATCAATGGCCAATTGGCGCAGGAATACGGTTTCCAGCGCGTCATGAGCCAGGTGAACGGCTACCAGGGTTACTCAAATCCCTTTCCTCTCGATCCCCCTTACAACAAGCCGTGTCTCACCACCCCTGATTCCACTTACACCGTGCCGCCTCACAGTTATTTCGCGATGGGCGATAACTCGTTCAATTCTCTCGACAGCCGTTACTGGGGCCCGGTCCCGGAGCAAAACCTCATGGGCCGCGGCCTCTTCGTCTATTGGCCCTTCTCGTCCCACTGGGGGTTCGTGAAATAGTCTAAGTCAAATTGGCCTGACTCCTAATAAACCAGCGGAATCAAGCGCCTGGTCCTCTTCATGTAACTCCGGTACTCGTCGCCGAGAGCCCCGATCAACGCCGCTTCCTCGATATGGATGCGCCACGACATCACGGCGAAGACCGGCACGAATATAACCAGCAACGATGCCAGGTTCGCCGTGCTCAACGCCAGGCCCAGGCAGATCAGCAGCGCGCCCGCATAAGAGGGATGCCGGATAACGCGGTACGGCCCCGCATCGATCAACCGATGGTCTTTCGCGATCGACACATTTGTCGTGAAATACCGCCCCAGGTAATGGATCGCATACCCGCGCACGAAGATGCCGAGCCCGAAAAGCATCGCGCTCGCCCCATATACCAACCCCCGATGCGAAAACCGCAACGCCGGCGCCGTTTCAGCCACCGCGATTCCCACCCCGAAACTGACCAGCCACACCAGCCAGATCCATTGCAGCGATCCCCGGTCCTTCGATTCGCCGGCAGGCCTGACCCTGCGTTTCACCGTCAAAACCAATTCCGCAAAAGCCCAAATAAACCCCAGCGCGGCAAATGGCAGCGAAATCATACTAAAATGTGGATGCTATCAGCCCCTCGCGCCATGTGGGACTTTCTATTGATCGAAAGGATTCAAGACGGAAGCGCCGCTCCGCTCAAAGTCGGCCGTGTTGCGCGTTACGACCGCCAGATCGTGGGTCAACGCCGTCGCGGCCAAAAGGCCGTCGATTACTGGAATCGGGCGCCGCGGAGACATTTGCCCCCACCGTTCCGCAACCTCTTCGTCCACGGCGATGATACGGTCGCCGAATTCCGTGCGCACAGCGGCAATCCAGCGATCCAGCGCGCCCGCCGAACGGGCGTCTCTGATCCGCAGCATCTCCGCCCCTTGCCGCAACTCACCCAAGGTCAGGACGCTCACGTAGAGCCTTTCGGAGGAAATCGAAGAAAACCAATCCACCACCGCCGCATTGCGTCTTGGCTTGCGAAGCTCCGAGAGGACATTCGTGTCGATGAGATATCCCCTCATAGCCGGATCTTCCGCGGCAGCTCCTGCCGGCGGGCAAACAAATCCGGCGGCTCGGCGGCCGAAGCCGGAGGAATCGACAAGAGAAAATCCGCAAAGCTCTTTTTGGGCGTCCGTGCGCCGGTCAAAGCTTCGCGCAAGACGCGCCGGTGCTCTTCTTCCATCGACACGCCATGGGAAGCGGCGCGGGCGCGCAGCTTGCGCACGACTTCCTGCTCGATTTTGCGGACGATCAATTGCGGCATTGAAGAAAAATGCTATCAATGATAGCACTTGTCAACGCGGCAGGCTCTTTCTCCAATCAGTAATCTCACATCAGCAATCAGCAATTCGTATTTTGTGTAGCCGCGCCGCGCCGCCCTCCCAATTAGCAATTTCAGATTATCAATTAGCAATTCTCTCCCCGTTCTTTCTTTCTTGCCCGCCAAACCCTCGCGGGTGGATGCTTCCCGCTCAGGTGGCAGACCCGCTCATCAACGAAATCCTGACACTGGGGCAATCCCTCGGGCGCCATCCGGAGCGTCTTGTGCTCGATAAGGAAGGGGCGGTCGCCGCCCGCATCACCGATACCCGCGCGGTCGTCAGCCGGCGCGGGGCGCACCTGGCGGAATTGCAGCCGGGCGATTTCATCCACCTCGACCTTCAGCGGCTCAACGAGGTGATCGCCCACGACCCCGTCCTGCCCGAGGACCTCGCCGCCGCGCAACTGCACGCCGAGCACGGCGCGGAGCCGGATGAGGATGTCACTCTCTTCGCCTGGCTGCTCTCGCTCGACCCGGCCTTGCGCGTCGCCGCGCATATCCACCCGGTCGTCGTCGATCAGGTCACCGCCTCGCCCAGGGCCCGCCAGTTCGCCGACCGGCGCACCGTCCACAACGAAGTGCTCGAGCTCGGTTCCGCCTCTCTCCTCATCAATTACGCCGAGCCCGGCCTCCCGCTCACGCGCGAGGTCCAGAAAAAAATGGTCCTCTGGCGCGACCGCAACAAGTCCGTGCCGCGAGTCATTCTTGTGCAGAATCACGGTGTCATCCTCCTCGCGGAAACCGGCGCGGCGCTTCTCCAGTCGATCGGCGCGCTCCTCAAATATGCCGCGCTGTTCACGGGCGCATCGCTGCTCGGCGGCCCAGTTTTCCTCACCCCGCAAGCCATCACTCAGATCGAGCAGCACCACCCGCGCGGCGCATGAGCCCCGTGCTCCATTACCAGTGGCTGCTGCCGCTGGGAGCGCTGATCGGTTACGCAATCCTCATGGGCACCAACGTGGTGCGCCATTGTTTCCTCGATGGAATGCGCGCCCTGCGCCGTTACCATCGCCTCTGGGCCATCCCGGCAGCCCTCGGCCTTTGCTACGCCCTCTTTCGCGCCGGCCTCACGCTCTTTTTCTACAGGGTGCTCCCCCTCGAGCAGCAGCCGGCCTTCGGCTGGAAATTCCAATGGGAAATGCCCCCGCTGCCTCCCCAACTGTCCGAGGCTCATTCTCTTCACGACTGGCTCGCCGTCTTCCGCGCCGATCCCCGCTGGCAAATGACCCGCGGCGCCGCGCTGGACGGGCTCGAATTGCTCGCCGGCCTTTTCAACGTGGTCGTCACCACGTTTCCCTTTTCCGCCCTCGCCGGCCTGCTCCTGCTCTTCAATTGGCAGGATCATCACCGCACGCTGCGCGAGGCCTTGCGCAAACGCCTCGGCGGTTGGGCCTGGCCGGTCCATCTCGGCATCCTCCTCTGCGCCCTCTCGGCCATCGCCGAGCCGGTCCTCTACGGCAGCCTCCTCTATCTCAACCGCGTCGCCCCCGGCAGGCTGCTCGTGCAGTTATCCACGCTCATCGATTGGTTCTCCTGGCTCTTCCAATACCTTTTCGGCGTCGGCGTGCAGGTCTACTTGATCCTCCTCGCCTACACCTGGCTGCGCGGCCTCAACTGGACGCCGGTCCATCTCATGGACCTCGCCATCCGCCGCTTCTCCTTCGTCGTGAAATGGGCCGCCGTGGTCATGGGCGTCAGCTCGCTCTTCATCGATCTCCCCCGCATCTTCGCCATGTTCTTCCGGTTCGATGACTCGCTCTTTCTCACCCGCACCTTTGCTTACACCGACCATTTCGCCCGGCCGCTGCTGGCGCTCTTCCTGACTTTTTTCTCCACCATCCAGATCACTCTCACTTTTCACAGCGAGACGTTGGGCAGGGCGATGACCCAGCACTGGCAATTCCTGAGCCGCTTCGGCTGGGAGTTCCTCTGGTTCCTGCTCATCGCCGCGGTCCATCTCTTTGCGCTCGCCTTCGTCAATCATTGGCTCCTGCTTGGTTTTGGCGAAGATATCTCCGAGGGAATCCTGACAACCTCCGCCGGCGTCATCTGGAGTTTCATCTACCCGGTTCTCGCCGCCCTTCTCGCCGCCTGGCTTCTCGCGAGCTGGGTCTCGCTCTACCGCCGCTGCGAAGCCGGCCGCCTCGCCGCCCCGAATTGGATTCCGTTCTAGCATTGACGATCACCAACCCAAAAACGCTAATTAGTGGACCGCTGACGTGCGATTACCGTTTGAATTAAGCGCCGCCCCCGGCGTTCTCCAAATCCGCACTCCGAAATCCGCAATCCGCAATTCCCCATGCCCTCCACCCTTCTGCGCACCGAGGCCGTTTTTCATCGCGGCCCGGCGGGCGGGCAATTGCACGGCGTCTCGCTCGCCATCGAGCCGGCGCGCCTGACCCTGCTCTCGGGCTCGGGCTCCGCGGCCTTGCTCCGCATCCTCGGCTTGCTCCAGCGGCCCGACGCCGGCGAAGTCTGGTTCGAGTCCCGCTGCGCCACTTCCCTTGACGACGCGGCTCTCATGGATTTGCGCAACCATTCATTCGGCTTCGTTTTCTCCGAGCCGTTCCTGCTCGATTCCTTCAACGTCGCCGAAAACGTCGCGATGCCGCTCCTGAAAATTTCCGGCTTCGACATCGACCGCGCGCGCGTTCGCACCGCCCAGGTCCTCGAATTCACCGGCCTCACCGCGCTCGCCGATCAGTGCGTCGCCGACCTCGGCCCGCTCGACCGCCACAAAATCTCCCTCGCCCGCGCCCTGGCCAATGCTCCCAGGGTCCTCATCGCGGAGCAGGCCGGCGCGGGCCTTTCGCCGGGGGAACACCAGGATTTCGCCGCCCTCTTGCGCGCCGCGCCGGACCTGTCGGGCGTTTCGGTCGTCGCAACCGCGCCGGCGGACGCCCGCTCCTTCGGCGCACAACGCGAGATTCGGCTTGATGAAGGCGCCGTCGCCGCCGATTCCCATCCCATTCCGGTTGACGCATGACTGAACCACGGACCGCGGCCGCCATCACCAAGGCGAGCAAGTCCAACCTCGCCCTCGCCTTCGTCGCGCTCCCGCGCGAGCGCCGCGACGACATCACCGTCTTCTACGCCTTCTGCCGGCTCGTCGATGACATCGCCGACGACCCAGCCCTGCCCGTCGAGGAAAAGCGTCGCCGCATCGCCCTCTGGCGCGAGAGCGTGGCCGATCCCTTCGCCGGCGAGCCGCCGCTCGCCGAGTCGATCCGCGCCATCATTCGCAAATACATGGTTTCGCCGGCCTACTTCCGCGAGATCCTCGACGGCGTCGAAATGGACCTCGAGCCGCGCCGCTACGCGACCTTCGACGAGTTGCGCGCCTATTGCTACCGCGTCGCCAGCGCCGTGGGCCTCGTGAGCATCGAGATTTTCGGCTACCACAACGTCGCCTGCAAGGAATACGCCGTCGATCTCGGCCTCGCGCTCCAATTGACCAACATCATTCGCGACGTCCGCGAAGATTGGGAAAACGGCGGACGCATCTATCTGCCCGCCGAGGATCTCGACCGCTTCGATTATGGCGAAGAAGACTTGCGCGCCCACGTCCGCGACGACCGGTTCCTGCGGCTGATGAATTTCGAGGCCGACCGCGCCGAACAATTCTACGGCAAAGCCGCCGCGGTTCTCCCGCGCGAGGACCGGCGTTCGATGACTCCCGCGCGCATCATGGCCAGGGTCTACGGACGCATCCTGCAAAAGATGCGCGCCGAGGGCTTCCGGGTCTTCGATAAGCGCTACGGCCTCAGCACGCTGCGCAAGGCCGCAATCATCGCCGGCGTAAGCCTCGGAGCCATGATCGGCGCATGAAAATCTTCGAACAAAATCCCCCGCACTCCCGTCAGTCTCGGCAATAGAACATTTTAAATAGATGTGTAGCCGCGAAGCAGGCCCGGAGGGACGGCCGGAAAATAGGCAGGGGCTTCAGCCCCTGCTAGCTCGCCATTACGAGCAAAGTCCCGAAGGGACGACAGAACGGCTGCAGTTTAGGTTAAACCCGAACTCCGATGTTGGAGGGGATGAGACGGTGCAAGATGCTGAGTCGCGATGACATGAGGAGGACCGAAGCGTATCTGAAAGATACGGTGAGGCCCGACGAATGGCACTCGCGGCCAGCAGATTGCGCCGGATCGCCCCGATCAACTTCAAGAATTCGGGTTAAAATGCCCTAATCCCCGAGCATCCGTTCGCGGATACAAATACGAAATCCCATCGCCTCTCCTTGACTTATGAAAGCTCTCGCACCCCTCGTCGCGCTTTGCCTCCTCATCTCCACGGCATTCACCGGCTGTGAATCCCCCGCCGCCACCGGCGCCGTCGCCGGAGCCGGCGCAGGAGCCCTCACCGGCGCGCTTGTCGGCGGACCGCGGACCACGCTTCTGGGCGCGGGTATTGGCGCCGCGGCCGGCGCGTTGATTGGCCATTCCATCGGCCAGGCGCGGGATGACGGCTACTACCAGGGAAACCGCCTCCCGTACGGGCGCTGGCTCGGCCACGGCATGGTCCAGAGCCCCTATTACCCCTACAATGTCATCAATACCCGCGGCATTCCCCACGGCGCCGTCGTCGAAGATCCCTCAACCGGCGGCCGCTTCATCAAGCCGTAAAGCGGAATTTTGTCGACCGCTGACTAAAACGAAAGCCGCCTCCAGCAGCGGATTCTGCCAATCAGCAATCTCACATCAGCAGTCAGCAATTCCCTCACTGCCAATTTTCGCCATCAACTCATCTACTCGCGCCTTCACCGCTGGCGTCCATTTTCAGGAGCTCCGGCCACGGGCGCGTTGTAACCTTCGCTCGGGCAGTTTTCGCGTGGCGTCGATGCCCATGTGGGAGCCCATGGTCGGCGATGGTCTGCGCGTGGTCCAGCACGTCGCACGGGCCTCTTGATGAAAGTGCTGTCGCGCTGCGGATCGGTGTTCGCGCAGAGGCGGAACAAAACCTCGCTGGTGTTGTGGACATCGCAATCCTCGTCCACGACCACGATGTATTTGGTGAACATCATCTGCCCCATGCCCCACAGGCCGTGCATGATCTTGTAAGCCTGCCACGGGTATTGTTTGCGGATGCTGACGAAAACCAGGTTGTGAAACACCCCTTCGGCCGGCAGCGCCATGTCCACGATCTCCGGAAAATTCATTTTGAAGACCGGCAGGAACAATGCGCACGCTCGCGCTGCCCATGTAAAAATCCTCCATCGGCGGGATGCCGACGATCGTCGCGGGATAAACCGCCTCCTGCGCCGATGCGTGATGGCGGTCAGATGAAAGACCGGGTAATCGTCGAGCGGCGTGTAAAACCCGGTGTGATCGCCAAACGGCCCTTCGCGCGCAGCAGTTCGCCCGGCTCCACGTAACCCTCGAGGACGAAATCGGCATCCGCCGGGACTTCGAGATCGTTGGTCTCGCATTTGACCAGTTCGACGGATTTTTTGCGGATGAACCCGGCGAGAGAATTTCGTCCAGGCCATCGGGCAACGGCGCCGTCGCGGCGAAGGTCATCGCCGGATCGCCGCCCGAGACGTGACCGCCACCGGCATGCGCTCGCCGCGTTCGTAGTAACGTTTGCCGTGGCGCGCGCCGACTTTGTGCATCTGCCAGTGCATGCCCGTGGTGCGTCCGTCGTAAATCTGCATGCGGTACATGCCCGACATTGCGCTCGCCGGTGTCGGGGTCGCGCGTGTGCACGTTCGGGCAGCGTGATGAAGCGCCCGCCGTCCTTCGGCCAGCATTTGAGGACCGGCAGATTCGTCGAGCGTGAAATGCCGGCGCACGCGGCGCCGTCGAAACGATGGATCACCTCCTTGCACGGCCCGTCTGAACCCGGCTCGGCCGCGCGTGGAGCAGGTCGATGCCCTGCCGCAGCAGCGTCCATGCCTCGCGCATGCCGTGGGCGGTTTCGCCTTGAGGATGAGCTGCATCTGGTGGGCAAGTTCGTCGATCGACCCAACCCCCAGCGCCATCGCCATCCGCCGGTGCGAGCCCATCGTGTTGATCGCAACCGGGAATCGGCGAGACCTTCGCCATTGATCGTCGGCTTCTCGAACAGCAGCGCCTTCCCGCCGCCCGGCGATTTCATCTCGCGGTCGGCGATTTCGGTGATCTCCAGTTCCGTCGCCACCGGAACGCCGACCCGCTTCAATTCACCCGCCTTCTCGAGCGCATCCAGGAACTGGGAAATGAAGCGTATGCCATGGCCGGCGTAATGATCCCCAGACTATCCCAGATTATCGCGGATTCCCACAACGAACGGCGCCGTATTCCATGAACTCCCATTGGTCCTCTAAGTCCCATGGGTCCCATAGGTCCCATTCACGAACTCAACCACCCGAGCTTGAAACCAATCGCAACGACCCTCGCCGCCACATAGCGACGGCTACAGGAATTTTTAAAACCGCCTCAGCCGGTCAGGCCGCGGATGCCTTCAATGCTCCCTGCAACAAGGAGTTCAGGGCGTCTTGCAGCAGTCGTTTCTGTTTCGCAACCGGCAAATCGGGATTCAAAATGCGCTCCAGGCAGGTTCCCGTTGAAGGGTCCGAAACGCGCAACACCCTGGCGCCGCCGCGGAGCTTCAATAACTCGAATGTAAGATCAGGAGAGCCTTCCATTAGAATCCGAAAGTTTGGAGGAATTTAGCAACATTCTGCGGATCGGCAAACCCGAATCTGACGTGTGCGGTTATCGCGGCCGCTTCAAAATCGGCCTCATTAAACTCGCCGACGAGCGGCGGCGGCTCGGCTAGAGCCACGGTCAGGCCTTCGAGAATCTCATGGTAGATGGAAATTGATCTTTCCCGTTCCTCCATCCCGCGCATGAGGACAATTTCCATCCTGCTTCCAGTAATCGATGTTCTGGCCAGCGCGGGTCTGCCAATTGGATCGGTCGTGGCCTCGTCTGTCTCGGTAATCCCGATCAGTAAAATGCCATGAGGAAGTGGCAGGTTTGAGAATCGGAAGAGGTCGACCATTTGGCGGTTAAGAAGCCAGCCGGTGCGCGAACGTGTTTCCCCAGTTCCACCAGCGCCGGGAGAAACAGCGTCCCTTCCGCCAGCCACTCGTAAAACGCCTCCGTCCGCCGCCGGTGCGCCGCGAACGCCAGCGGCCCCAGCAACACCACCGTCGCCGAGGCCAGGATCGGCCAGCCGTGCATCAACGCGCACACCACTCCGGCCGCGATCAACACCCACAGCAGCATTTGGGTCCGCCCTCGACCCCAGCAGCACAGGCACGCTCCTGGTCCCGGCGGCCCGGTCCCCCTCGATGTCCCGCAGGTCGCACAAAACCATGTTGAACATCAGCAGGGCCCAGCCCCACCCCGCCGCCAGCAGCAGCGGCGGCCTCACCGCCAGGCCTTCGAGGAAAACAGGCGGCGCCAGCACCGCCGCCAGCACCACCAGCGGCGCAAAGAGCGTCTTGAGCACCGGCACATCCTTCAGCCGCGGCCCCAGCAGCGGGAACGAATAGCTGAGCGAAAGCGGCAGCCCCAGGCCCGTCAGCAGCAGCAGCCACCCGTTGCCGATGCACAGCGGCCACAGCACCAATACCGCCGCGCCCGCCGCCGCCAGCATCCAGCTCCACCGGCGCAGCATACCGTGCCACCGGACCCGCTCCGGCGTATTGAACACGTCCGCCGGATCCCTCTTCAGCCGGTCCAGGTTGTACACCACCAGCGCGCCCGCCAGCCAAAGCGGCAGCAGCCGCCCCGAGGCGAACCCCGCCCATCGCCCCAGGCTCCAACCGAACGCGGCAATCCCCACCGCCCCATAGATATGCAGCGCGTGCACCGGGCGCACCACATCCCGCGCATGCCGGAACAACCTCCCAACCGCCTCCTTCCCAGCCAGTTCCATCCGCCGGGTTTCGAGACTTGACCTTTCCCGGCTACTTTCTCTACTTACTGCGATTTTTGCAGATGGAAGAAGCACCGCGATTTTCGATGAAGAAATCAAAGCGTCGGGCATGCCGTGACGCTATACTTCCCTCGCGCACGCATCATCACCAAAATTCACGTAGAAGGCTTTTGAATGTTTAATGGACTCTTCGGGCTTTTTTCCAATGACATCGGCATCGATTTGGGCACTGCCAACACCCTGGTCTATGTAAAGGACCACGGCATCGTTCTTCGCGAACCCTCCGTCGTCGCCGTCCAGGCCGGCACCAGCAAGGTGCTCTCCGTCGGCGATGAAGCCAAGCGCATGCTTGGCCGCACCCCGGGCAACATCGTCGCCATCAGGCCCCTCAAGGATGGCGTCATCGCCGATTTCGAGATCACTGAGGCCATGCTCCGCCATTTCATCGCAAAGGTTCACAACCGGCGCAAAATGGTCCGGCCCCGCGTCGTCATCGCCGTCCCATCGGGCATCACCGAGGTGGAAAAACGCGCCGTCAAGGACTCCGCCACACGCGCCGGCGCCCGCGAGGTTTATCTTATCGAGGAGCCCATGGCCGCCGCCATCGGCGTCGGCCTCCCTGTCCAGGATGCCGCCGGCAACATGATCATCGACATCGGCGGCGGCACCACCGAGGTCGCCCTCATCTCCCTTTCCGGCATCGTCTTTTCCCGCAGCATCCGCGTCGCCGGCGACGAACTGGACGAGGCCATCATGAATTACATGAAGCGCGCCTACAACCTCATGATCGGCGAGCGCACGGCTGAGGAAATCAAGATCAAGATCGGCTCCGCCTATCCCATCGAGAAGGAGACCACCATGGAGGTCAAGGGGCGCGACCTCGTCGCCGGCCTGCCCAAGACCCTCACCATCACCTCCCAGGAAGTCCGCGAAGCTCTTCTCGAACCGATCAACGCCATCGTCGAATCCGTGCGCGTAACCCTCGAGCGCTGCCCGCCCGAGCTTTCCGCCGATCTTGTCGACCGCGGTCTCGTTCTTGCCGGCGGCGGCGCCCTCCTGCGCGGCCTCGACAAGCTGCTGACCGAGGAGACCGGCCTCCCCGTCCACGTGGCCGAAGATCCGCTGAGCGCCGTGGCCGAAGGCACGGGCCGCGCCTTGAACGAACTCAAGTTCCTGCGCCAGGTCGCCACTTCCGACCGCCAGTGGAACCGCTAGTGTGGTGTCATCGAAATACCTTCAACAAGTCCACGGCTGCCTTAGGCCCGGAGGGCCGGCCCGAAAGTAGCCGGGGGCGTAAGCCCCCGGTGCAATAACCACGCGTCACGCCCCGGCAGGGGCGGCAGAATTCTTCAACGAACTTGCGTGACACCACACTAGCCAAATTCCAAACCATGCCAAAGGACAGGTCCGTCCTCCGGCGGATTCGAAATTCGAGATTCGAACGATTTGGTGCGCGATGCGCATCCGGGGAAGGCGTGTTATTCTTCGAATTTCGAACCTGCAAAATCTCTCCAGTGCACTTTCGCCACAATTTGTCGCGCCAGCGACCGCACGGGGTTCTCAGGGGACCTCGTCCCCTGAGTGGGGTGCGGGGTGAAACCCCGCCTTCAATAAAACAGGCACGGCGGCCCAAACATTCCCCATCAAACCGGCCACCAAAAAATGAGCCCGCGCCTTGCCGCAAATCAACCGCCGTGCCCCCATCGAAAAAGCGAAGCGCATTTCGATGCCATATTTTTCTCCATCCCCGGCCGAAACCCGACAAATTGAACAGAATCCCCTCTAATTTCGAATTTCGAATTTTAGCTTCCGCCCCCATGCGCCAGATCACCTTTCCCTTCCAAAACCTCTCTAATTTCGAATTTTAACTCCATTTCGAATTTCGAATTTTAGTTTCCACCCCATGCGCCAGATCAACATCATCGCGACCATCATTTTCCTGGTGGCGGTCATGGTGTTGTTCACCTTCACCCCGCGCAACACTCAGATGCTTCAGGCCCGCTTCCTCGGCCTCGTTGCCCCGCTGCTCAAGAACGGCTCCTCCCTTCAGAAGCAGATCATCGGCTTCCGCGAAGGGATGAAAACGCTCAACGAACTGGACGCGGAGAACAAGCAGTTGCGCATCGAGCTGGACGAGCTCAAGGCGACAGACCAGACGCTCCAGGGGCTGGCCGCGGAGAACAACCAGTTGCGCCGCGCCCTCGATTACCGCCAGCGCTCGACCTTCAAGCTGGTCCCCGCCCGCATCATCGCGCGCGACGCCGGCACCTGGTGGAGCACCATCAAGGTGGACAAGGGCTCTGACGACGGCGTCGATACCGACCAGCCCGTTCTCACCGAGGATGGCCTCGTCGGCAAGACCACCGTCGTCGCCGCCAACGCCAGCACCGTCCTCCTTATTTCCGATGAAAACTGCGGCGTCGCCGCAACGGTCGAGGGCACCCGCGAGCGCGGCATCGTCCATGGCACCCGCACCTCGACCGCCACCGAGCCAGACCTCGTCCTCGGTTTGCTTTCGAAGCTCGCGAACCTCAAGCCCGGCCAGAAAGTCTATTCCTCCGGCCTCGGCGGCGTTTTCCCCTCCGGCGTCCTCATCGGCGTGGTCAGAAAATTCCAGGTCGAGCCACTCGAGGGAACCGCCACCATCATCCCGGCGGTCGATTTGAGCACCATCGAGGATGTATTCATCGTCACCGGGGGACGCCGATGATCTACATCTACCTCATCCTCGCGGAATTCGTCTCCCTGGCCGTCCAGGAATACATCCCCGCAGCTTCCGTACGGTTCGCGCGTCCTGCTGCTCCCGCTCGTCTTCTTTTACGCGGCGCTGGCCCTGCCACCGGCAGGTATGCTTCTGCTCGCATTTACAGGCGGCTTCATGTGGGATGCCATGGTCGCCACCCAGCTCGTTGATGGAACCCTTGAAATCTCGCTGGGCTGGTCAATAGTGCTCTACGCGGTACTGGGGGCGATCATGAACGGCTTCCGCCCGCTTTTCCGCCGCGGCCATGGCTGGGAGATTCACTGCTCTCCTGTCCGGGCCGCTGCTCGCTATTTTTGTGTTGTCCGAGTATCTCATGATCACTTTTCGCAGGGGGGAGTTTCTCTTCCCGAAATTAATTTGGTGGCGTATCGGCGGCGATGGCCTCGCCGCGATGATCGTTTCGCCTGTCGTTTTCCTCGTTTTGCACTGGTTGGCCCTTAGCTTTGGGTTTCTTCCCGCCGCGCGAGCAACGGCAGGCCGAGCAAGGCTAGCCATGCCCCAGGGAGCATCATCGATGCGGCGCCCGCTCTGGCGCGGGCCCAGGATTGAGCTGCGCATCTACGCGCTCGGCTTCCTCGTGCTCGTCGCGCTCGCCGGGCTGGTCCTCCAGCTCTGGTGGGTCCAGGTCGCCCGCGGCTCCCTTTACGCCGCCAAGATCGTCCAGCGCTCGGAGATCACCGTCCGCATCCCCTCCGTCCGCGGCGAGATTCGCGACCGCAACGGCATTCCGCTCGTCCAGAACCGCGCCAGCTACGAGGTCGATTTTTATCTCCCGGAGATGGTCCAGGGCTTCCGCGAGCGCAACGACGGCCAGGTCCCCTACATCCAATACCAGGCCCCGGTTCACGGCATGCTCCAGAACATGCGCGAGGAGGATGTCGTCCAGATCGTCAACAGTTCGGTCATCCCGCGGCTCGAGACCCTCGACCTCGCCAGGGATTACAACGCCCGCCAGCTCAAGACCCATTACCGCAACGACACGCCTCATCCCGTTCACCTATCTTCAGGACATCGATTTCACCACGCTCGCCAAGTTCTCCGAGCATGACGTCGGCCTGCCGGGCGTCAACGTCGCCATCAAACCGGTGCGCCAATATCTCTACGGCGCCCTCGCCGCCCACCTGCTCGGCTACGTCGGCATGCCGGTCGATGTCGACCAGGAAGAGGCCCGCCAGTACAATTATTACCAGCCCGACGTCGAGGGCAAAACCGCAGATCGAGCTCGCTTACGACAAATACCTGCGCGGCACGCCCGGGCGTCCGCATCATCCAGCGCAACGTCCGCGGCGCCATCGAAGGCGAGGAAAAAGTCATCCAGCCGAAGCCCGGCGCCAATGTTTACCTCACCATCGACGCGCGCATCCAGATGATCGCCGAAGCAGGCCCTCCGCCAGCCGCTTGCTGGGCCGCGCCGCCGCCGTGGTCATCAATCCCAACAACGGCGACATCCTGGCGATGGCCTCGATTCCCTCGTTCGATCCCAACATCTTCATCCCGAGCGTCTCGGCTCCCGGCCTGGAAGGCCATCAACGCCGATCCCGCTGTACCGCTCGTCGACCGCGCGGTCAGCGGCTTCCCGCCCGGCTCGACCTTCAAGATCGTCACCGCCCTCGCCGGTCTCACCAAGGGCATGGCCAATGCGCGCTTCACCTGCACCGGCAGCGTCGATTACGTACGGCAGCGGCCTTCCATTGCTGGATTGCCGCCAAGGGCGGCCAGCACGGCACGCTCGACCTCGACGACGCCATCAAGGTCTCCTGCGACTGCTACTTTTACCAATACGGCAACGCCGCCGGCATCGACGCCATCGACAAGGTCGGCTCGCTCCTTGGCTTCGGCCAGACTTACGATCTCGGCTTCTCCGATGAAAAAGCCGGCGTCATGCCCGGCCCCGAATGGCTGAAAGACCATTACCCGAAGGAAAAGTGGAACGCGGCTTACACCGCCAATGTCTCCATCGGCCAGGGCTACGTGCTCGCCTCTCCCCTCCAGCTCGCCATGGCTTACGCCGCCGTGGCCAATGGCGGCATCTGCTACGAGCCCCGCCTGGTCAGGACCGTCCTCAATGCCGACGGCACCCCAGCCCTTGACGACGATGGCAAGGTGGCCGTCCCCGATCAGCCCATCATCCGCGGCGATCTGCGCCAGGTCGTCAAGCCTCAGGACATCGAGGTCGTCCGCCGCGGCCTCTGGAAAGTCGTCAACGAGGACGGCGGCACCGGCGCCAAAGGCCAGATCAAGGGCACCGTCGTCGCCGGCAAGACCGGCACCGCCCAGTCCAGCGAACATGGCAAGCCAGAGAACATCGCCTGGTTTGCCTGCTTCGCCCCGTACGATCATCCCAAGTATGTCGTCGTCGCCATGGTCCAGGGCGGCAAACACGGCGGCAGCGTCGCCGGCCCGGTGGCCCAGCACATCCTTTCGCAGGTCCTCGCGATGGACCAGGGCACCTATACCGTTCAGCTTGCCGCCCTCAAGCCCGCGGACAATCCTCATCCTTTCAACGAAATCGACGCTCTCCCGGATTACTCCGGCACCACCCCCGCACTCGTCGCCTCGGGCGATGAATCCGCCCCGGAAGACAAATCGCCCGGCGCCGCGCCGGAGATGGGCGGCGGCGGCGCCACCCCGGACATCGCCCCCGGCGCCGACGCCGAGGGCAGCGTCAAAAACGCAATGCAAACCGCCGCCCTGCAAAAGCAGGCGCCCCAGCAGCCAGACCGTCGCAACCTCTTCGAAAGATTCTTTCACCCTCACCAAAACAATCAGCAAAATAACCAGCAACCCGCGGGAAAGCGCTCGCACTGGCCCTTCTGATTCCTTTCAAACCAGCTACCTTGACTTTGCACCACCCAATCCGCACTCCTGCTTCTTTTTTATTGGCAATCGCCCCCGGTCGGCGGGCGGATTGCGATTTGGGTTTGGATTTCAAGCTGTTTTCGCTAGGAATCGGTGGACCGGTGATGGCCGGGGATGATCCCCGGCGGGTTTTCCCGCATCACCACTTCCCCTTTTCATGATCGAAAGAGTAAAACGGATACTAGGCCTGGCCACCAGGCAGACAGGTAACAAACTCATCATCAGCTCCGAGCGCCTCGAACGCCGCGTCGCCCTCCTCGAGGATGGCCGGCTCGAGGAATACTCCATCGAGCGCGAGAGCGACCGCAACATCGTCAACAGCATCTTCAAGGGCCGCGTGAAGAACATCGAGCACGGCCTCAAGGCGATGTTTGTCGATATCGGCTTCGAGAAAAACGCCTTCCTCCATTTCTGGGACGCCATCCCCTCCGCGGACAGTGGCGTCGAGCAGGTGGACCGTGGCGGCAAGAAACAGCAAAAGCGCATCACCACCAAGGATATCCCTTCCATCTACCCGGTCGGCTCGGAAGTCCTTGTCCAGGTCACCAAGGGCCCCATCAGCACCAAGGGGCCGCGCATCACCACCAATATCTCCCTCGCCGGCCGCTATCTCGTATTGATGCCCTACTCCGACCAGAGCGGCATCTCCCGCAAGATCGAAGATCCCAAGGAGCGCGAGCGCCTCCGCAAGATCCTGCGCGGCCTTGGCGGCGCCGAAGGCATGGGCGTCATCGTCCGCACTGCGGGCGAAGGCCAGCGCGAGCGCTATTTCGTCCGCGACCTCGGCCTGCTCGTCGAGCAATGGCGCGCCATCGAGGCCGAGATGAAGCAAAAACCCGCGCCCACCTGCGTCTTCCGCGAGCCCGACCTCATCGAGCGCACCGTCCGCGACTTCCTCACCGATGAAATCGACGCCGTGATCTGCGACGATCCCCACGCCGTCCAGCGCATGCAGGAACTCGTCGGCAGCATCTCCCGCCGCTCAAAGAACCGCATCCAGCTTTACTCCGAGCCCACGCCCCTCTTCGAGCGCTTCGGCGTCCAGAAACAGATCGACGACGCCTTCCATCGCCAGGTCTGGCTCCCGTGCGGCGGTTACATCGTCATCGATGAAACCGAGGCCCTCATCGCCATCGACGTCAACACCGGCCGCAACAAGGGCGCCAAGGATGTCGAGAAAACCATCTTCCAGACCAACATCGAGGCCGCCGACGAGATTTGCCGCCAGTTGCGCCTGCGCAACATCGGCGGCCTCATCATCGGCGACTTCATCGATATGAAGAGCCGGCGCGATCAGCAGACCGTTTACACGCGCATGAAGGACCGCCTCAAACGCGACAAGGCCAAGACCCACGTCCTCCCCATCTCGCAGCTCGGCCTCATGGAAATGACCCGCCAGCGCGCCCAGGAAAGCCTCAGCGGCTCCGTCTACGAGCCCTGCCCCTATTGCAGCGGACGCGGCCGCGTAAAAACCGCCATGAGCATGAGCGTCGAAATTCAGCGCGAACTCCACGCCGTCATGCGCAAGTACCAGGACACCGTCCACGACATCCGCGTGACCGTGAACCCCCACGTCCTCCAGCGCCTTCGCGAGGAAGACGAGGAACTGCTCATCGAGATCGAGCGGAAATACGCCGGCCGTCTCACCTTCCGCTCCGATCCCGCTTTCCATCACGAGCAATTCGTCATCGCCGACGCCAATACAGGCCAGGAATTGAAGCCATAAAGGCCGTTTTACGCCATAAAATCGACGTAAATGCTCGACAGACGGGGACGTTCGTTGACAGTAAAGTGCGAATTTGCTCCCATCCCCCCAAGTGAAACCCGTTCTCCCCCTCCTCCTTGCCATGGTCTGTGCGTTGACAGCGTGCAAGACCACCGCTGACCGTTTTGATCTATACGCCCCCGACAGGCCCCAGGGGCCCTATACGGAAAAGCTGCGCGGCATGACCCTCGCCGGCCGGTTCAATCATCAGTCGACGACCTATTACTACGTGGTCACCAAGCCCGCCCCGGCTGAGGAAACCACTCCCATCGCGCCCCCGCCCACTCCGCTTCCGTCGGAAATCACTCCGACCACCCTTCCTGAACCGTTGCCCGCAGCCACCCCGGTCGGACCCGCCACCGTCCCTGTGCCCACCTCGAATCCGCAGGCCATACCGGGCCAGACCACCGCACCCGAATCACAGCCCCCGCCCCCGGCAACTCCCGCCCCCGCCGCCATTCCCGGCCTCAGCCAGTAACCCCGGTACTCAGAGCGAGACAACAGCGGCCGCAGCCTGGTGGTTGAGCCCGATCACCGGCACAAGGATGCACCCGGGCGGATCCTTCTCCAGCCGGTGCACCGCGCAAATCACCTGCATCAGCGCGCTCGCGCCAAAGGCGTCGCCGAGCGTGACTTTCGGGTAAATCGCCGGAATCGATCCATAGGCGGCTTCGACGGCCAACCGTTCCGCGCAATCCACAAAAGTGCCGTTGGCGCTGCTGATAAACATGGAAGGCGGCGAGGAGAGCGCAAGTTGCCCCAACGCCCCCGCGAGGCTCTCCCGCGCTTCGCTTCGGCGGAAAAAGGGAACGCCCTCGCTGACTGCCGCGAGCCGGTACTTCCCCTCCCTGCTCAACGTAATTGCCGCCGCCCCTTCGGCAATCAACGCGCCCCGCTTCGAGCCGATTTGCACAGAACTCGCGCAGAGCCGCCATTGCCCGTAGGCTTCGCAGAGAATCCAATCGACCTCCTGCGCCCCGACGATCAAACAATGGTCCGCCCCGCCCGACTCGATCAAATCGGCCCCCAGCCGCAGCGCCGACATACCCGCTGAGGCGTCGCCCACCAGCGTGTAGGTCGCGCCGTCAAACGACTTCAACGCCGCAACATGGCTCGCCGGCGCGTTGTAGACCGTCTCGGGAAAGAGCAACGGACTCCCCCCCCCTTCGCGCACCACCTGGTCATAGAATTTTCGCGTGTAAACCACCCCGCCGTCGCACGCGGCAAAGACGATCGCCCATCGGTCGCCCTCCTTGCGCTCCGCGCCCGCCCGCGCCGCCGCCGCCGCGCTGAATAGCGAAATGTTGCTCGATCGCCGCAGCCGCGGCAGCCGCGCCTCCGCCTCCACCAGCTTGGCCGGCGCCATCGCCGCCCAATGCGGCTTGCTTCCCGGCGGCCCCGCGATTTCCCGCGCCGGCGCGGGCGTCCCGGCCAGGATCGCCTCCCAGACCTCCGGCCCGCGGCCCACCGGCGTCACCCAATCCCAGCTTGTGATGAAGACATCCATTCAGTTGCCGCCGGCGGTTTCGATCACCAGGCTCGCGTTGGTCCCGCCGAATCCGAACGAATTCGACACCACGCGCCGGATCGCCGCCGGACGCGATTGGCCGGCGACGATGTTCAAATCCCACGCGGGATCGCACTGGTTGAAATTGATATTCGGCGGAAGAAATCCCTCGCCGATCGCGATGAGCGAGATCACCGCCTCGATCGCCCCCGCCCCGCCCAGCGCGTGGCCCATCATCGATTTCGTCGAGCTGACCGGCACCCGGCTCCCAAAAATCTGCGAGATCGCCAGCCCCTCGGTCGCATCGTTGAACGTCGTCGCCGTCCCGTGCGCGTTGATGTAATCGATCTCCGCCGCTTCGCGTCCCGCCGAGGCGAGCGCCCGCTCCATCGCAAGCCGCGGCCCTGTCCCCGACGGATGCGGCTGCGTGATGTGATACGTGTCCGTCGAGATCCCGTAGCCGCTGACCCATCCCAGGATGCGCGCGCCCCGCGCCCGCGCATGCCCGCCCTCCTCCAGCGCCAGCAGCCCCGCCCCTTCCCCAAGCACCAGCCCCGTGCGCTCCGCGTCGAACGGGCGCACCTTTTCAGGCGTGGAAGCCTGCAGCGAATCGAACCCGCGAAACACCAGCTCCGAGATCGCATCGTAGCCGCCGCACAGCACCGCCTTGCGCCGGCCCGCCCGGATCAACTCAAAGCCGAGTCCGATCGCATTCGACCCCGACGCGCACGCGTTGGCGATAATGGACGCCGGCGCGCGGAACCCCGCGTCCTCCTGCGCGTCGAGCACCGGTTTCTGCGGATTGTAATTCGCCAGCCACTCCGCCCGCTGCCGGTCCCGCCCCTTCGAAATCAGCGATCGGTAAAACGCCTCGCCGAAAGTCATTCCGCCGCCCGTTGCCCCGATCACGATTTGCTCCGGCCCAAACCCTCCATCGAACGCGCGCAATTCGCGGCACGCCGCGATCATCATCAGGCTCGCCCGATGCATCCGGCGCCGCTCCCGGCTCTCCCGCAGATCCTCCAGCCATTCGTCCGGAATTTGCCCCGCCGTCTGGCAGCGCGCGCTCGCCACGTCGAACGCCGTCACCGGCGTGACGCAATCGACACCCTCGCGCAGCGCGCGCCCCGTGGCCGCAAGCCCGCGCCCGAGTGGACTCATCACACCCGCGGCGACAATGGCGACTGAAGGTGGCGGTATTTGCGGCAAGCGGAACCCGAGCCTATAAAGCCCCGCCCATTCCTTGTAAAGGCGGAGCCTGCGCGGCCAGGACATTCCAGGTTGAAGTGCAGGCCGCCGACGCCTCTTCCGCGCGCCAGCGTGTACCTGCACTTACTCCTTAACTTTCACATGAACCCGCCGTTGCCTCCCAGAATCCACGGCTGCACCGCCCTGGTCTTGCCGGGATTGCTTTCCCCCTTCGCGGCGTTAGACTTGCCGCCAATATGAAATTGGTCCAATGGACGCGCTTTACTTGGGACCTCTCGAAGTTGCCCGCCGAACGGCCTCCCCTCCCTCCTCAATTCAACATCCGGCCCGTCGTCCGCGAGGAGGAAAAGAATGTCCGCGCCGTCATTTCCAGCGCCTTTGCCCTCGACATGAATTGGTCGGACACGCTCAAGATTATCCAGGATTGGCTCGATGCGCGCCTGGACGAAGTCTTCGCACACAAGACCGCCCCTTGCCTCGTCGTCACCCACGGCTCGCGCATCATTGGCGCCAGCCCCATCGATCCCAACAAGGAAGCCGAATGCCATCTCGTCAGCGGGCCCTGCGTCCTCAATGAATACCGCAACCGCGGCATCGGCACCGAACTGCTCTTTCAATCCCTGAGCGGGCTCCGCGATGCCGGCTTCGAGCAGGTTCACGCCGTCTCGAAGAGCAACGTCGCCGTCGCGAAATTCGTCTACCCGAAATTCAACTCCGTCGCCGAGCCGTGGGAAGTGGACGCGCTGCTGGCGCGAACCTGATTTCACATCAGCGCCAGTTGGATCGCGTTCAGGTAGCTGCTCACCAACTGCGGCCCGAAGAAAATCCAGATCACCGCGCCCAGCGCCAGGTAAGGGCCGAAGGGAATCCGCCCCGACCATTCGCGGTGGCCGATCACGATCAGCGTCAAACCAATGACGGCGCCGATGACCGAGCCCGCCAGCACGGTGAAAAATACCGCCCGAATCCCGAGAAACGCGCCAATCGCCGCGATGAATTTGACATCGCCAAAGCCCATCGCCTCGCGCGGGATGACCATGCCGGTCACCGTGCCCGTGATCTCGTCGAGCTTGTCCAACTGGTGCTCGTCGCTTTCCACCAGCAGCCGGTCGTAGTAAAATTTGAGCTTCGTTTCACCGTACTCCTTTCCCCCCGCCCGCGCTTCCGTGACGTTCATGACCAGCAGGTCGCTCGGGCGCGAAAACAGATCGCTCCATTTCATCGTCTCGTCGCCCGATTGCAAATCCGCGTCGTCGCCATGGCGCGTCCAGGTGAACCGCTCCGGCTTTTCGAGAACGATTCGCCGTTTGCCAAACGCCAGCTTGCCCAGCTCGACCACGATCCAAAGCATCCCATACCCCGTCGCCGCTCCCGCGGCGGACCACGCCAGGCCCATCACGTGGCTCTTCGAATTCATCATCACGGGAAACGCAAACGAAAGCACGATCCCGGCCGCGACCCCGCCCCACGTGATCTCGTCGGGGATAATGAAATGCTCGAGATCGATGAACGTGCCGACGATCAGCAGGCTCAGCAATATCCAGAGCGGAAACGCAAGCTGCCATTCCCCCAGCCGCCAGCACTTCATCCATGCCGCCAGGAAAAGCAGCGCGGTCAGCAGCTCGACCCCAAAGTAGCGAAACGCAATCGGCGCCTTGCAATTCGCGCATTTGCCCCGCAACAGCAGCCAGGAAAACAGCGGGATATTCTGGTGCCACGGGATTTGCTTCTTGCAATGCGGGCAAAACGAACGCTTCGGCTCGTTGACCGAAAGATTCAGCGGCATCCGGTAGATGCACACATTGAGAAACGACCCGACGACCGCGCCAAAAACAAACGCGCAAACAAAGAAGAAATCGACGTAAACAGGGTAAGGCACCGCAAATCAAACTGGTCGCCCGCCACCCATGAAGTCAAGTAACCCGCTGCAAAAATCTGAAGGTGGAAGGCGACCCCGCCGACACGGGACAATCTGCCGCCTCAAAGAAACGCCGCCTGCGGCGGCCAAATTAGAAAATCAGCAATCTCACATCAGCAATCAGCAATTCCGCAGCTCTCCGTCCACCATCTCACACACACAGTGCGCCAAAAACTTATGCGCCTCCTGGATGCGCGCCGTGACGTCCGCGCGCACGATCAACTCCACCGTCGCCCGCCCCGCCGCCGGCCCGCCGTCCCGGCCCAGGAACGCGATGCTCTCGATCCCGCGCTTTTTCGCCTCGTCCAGCGCGCGCAGGATATTCGGCGATTTTCCGCTGGTCGAGTAAACCACCAGCACGTCCCCCGGTTTTCCAAAAGCCCACACCTGCCGCGCAAAGACTTCCTCGAACGCGTAATCGTTTCCGATTGCCGCCAGCAGTGTCCCGTCCGTCGCGAGATTGATCGCCGGAAACGGCCGGCGATCCCCGCAGTAGCGGCAGGTGAACTCGGTCGAGAAATCCATGCCGTCGGCCGCGCTCCCCCCGTTTCCCGCAACCATCAGCTTGTTCCCCCCCAGCAGGCAGGTCCGCACCAGTCCCGCGGCCCGCATAAGGTCTTCCTCGAGATCGACCAGGCTCTCGAACGTGGCGAGCGCCCCCCTCAGGCTGTTTCTGAACATCGACATGCCGCAAACGTTAACCCGCCCCCGGTCCGAGGAAAACCTTTACTTCAAACGGCCCCGCGCGTTCCCCTTTGGAACGGTCCAAAGCTGCCCTAATCGAAATGCTTCCCATTCCGTCCCCGTTTTCGTACACTGGAACCGGAATGAAACTGCTGTTGGTGGATGGACACTACTATGTGTATCGCTCGTTCTATGCGATCCGGGACTTGACCAACTCGCGCGGCGAACCGACCAACGCGATTTACGGCTTCGTCAAAACCCTCCGCCGCATGGTCAAGGACCTCAAGCCCCAGCTCGGCGCCGTCCTCTGGGACCAGGGCCTTCCCGCCCGCCGCACCGAGCTCCAGCCCGCCTACAAGCAGCACCGCCCGGAGATGCCGCCCGACATGCGCCCCCAGCTCGATTTCATCCGCCAATTGACCCCCCTTCTCGGCTTCCATTCCCTCTCGCTGCCGGACACCGAGGCCGACGACCTCATGGCTTCCTACGCCTGCACCGCCTCCAGCAAAAATTTCGAGGTCATCCTCGCCACCAACGACAAGGACCTCTTCCAATTAGTCAACGACCGCGTCCGCGTCTACACCACCAACAAGGCCGACCTCCCCTCACCCAAGGATACCTATGCCCTGCTAGACGCCTCGAGCGTCCAAAAAAAATGGGGCGTCCCCCCTGAACGGGTTGGCGACGTCATCGCATTGATCGGCGACACCGTCGACAACATCCCCGGCATCACCGGCCTCGGCCCGAAAAACAGCGCCCACCTCCTCAACACCCACGGCTCCCTCGACACCCTCCTCGCGAACCTCGACGCCGTGGAAAACGCACGCATCCGCGAAAAGCTGGCCGCCGCGCGCGACCAGGTCATCCAGAACCGCGAGATGGTGAAACTCGACCTCGATCTCCCATTGCCCGCCCCGCTCGAGAAGCTGGAAATCGCCCCGCGTTACCCCGACTTGATCGCCGCCATCAAGCGTTGCGAATTCAAATCCCTCCTCCAGGAAATCCAAGCCGAAGCCGAAGCCGCAACCAGGCCCCCCGGCGAGCAGGCGGAGCTCTTCTAGGGCGCCTCAAGTCGAAGAGCAGCCGCTGGCCCCTCACCCGCGCGCCAGCGTGTACTTGCACCTACTCTTGAACGTGAACCTGAACCCCCCTTCGCCTCACCCGCGCGCCAGCGTGTACTTGCACCTACTCTTTAACTTTCACTTGAACCCGCCGTTGCCCCGGGGAATCCACGGCTATACAATTTCTTAAACCATCCTAGCCCGCGGATTTTTCATCTCGCAACAACCTCGCAATCAATCGATTGTGAAAATTCTCCAACGAGCTAAGGGTTTCCCCTCAAGCAGCCTGGCACAACCGGTGCTAAACTGAACTGCCATGAAATTGCGTAATTCCTCTAATGGCAAAAAGCCCGCTGCCCGCGGACCCCGCCACGCCGCCCGATCCGAAGCCCTAAACCTCCCAAGAGTCTTCCTCTTCCTCGAGCTCTTCGTCGAAAAGGAAATCCCGGGCCGGTCCACGAAATAACCGGTCGTCGTCATCCCCCCTCCCGAGCCCACGCTGAAAAGGGAGAGGCGCCCCCGTTTCCGAAGGCGCCTCCATTTTGCGAAGGGCGATAAGCCGAATTCTGTCGGCGCGACTTTCATCCCGCCCGACGGTCATTTCTCTCACCCGGTATTTGGCCCGGATGCCCGCCCCCTACTGGCGGCGGGTGCGACTAATACCCGGAGGCTGTCCCGCGGTTGCGGGACCGGACAGGCTGCCCGGCCTCCTGTTTTGTCTTGCACCACATGGGGTTTTTCGTGCCCCGGCGCTTGCGCACCGGGCGGTGGGCTCTTACCCCGCCTTTTCACCCTTGCCCGAAGCCGCTTTGACGCGGCCGTCCGGCGGTTTGTTTTCTGTGACACTTTCCGTCGCCGCCGGCTTGGGCCGGCGAGCGCCCGCGTATTCTACGCGGCATGTTGCCTTGCGGTGTTCGGACTTTCCTCCCGGCAACGCCGGGCGACCGTCTGCTCTCCGCAAGGCCCCAATTTACATCCCAAGCCGCGCATCGACAAGGGCAAAGCGACTCCGTCAATTCCGGTTTCACCTCCAGCGCAGTCGCTGGTAATAAAACATGAAAATGAAATCAAAGCGGGAGGGGTCAACTCTTGACACTTGACAAAATGACATCGAACTCGGCTTGGATACACGGAATTCAACCAGCCTCGGACCGCTCGATCATGGGGCGGCTGCCGGCCACAATCATACAGAGGTCGGATCATCGAAATGGGGTTTACGTGGACCGCGGACATCTGCCTTGCAATGGTTGCCTCATTCCACTAACCCACTAATCCATATGTATAGGTTCCCGCTGGACACACCTGATGGATTGAAATAGCTGTTATATGAGCCGAATCCGTAAAATCGCCGGCAATAGTCCAGTTCTCGACGCCCCCGGAAACATCGATTATATTGCATTTGAGTTTGAAATGATTACCTTTTACCACGAGAGCGGGATTATTGCAGAGGGATAGGAATTTGTTCGTATCTTTCTCCGAACCGGAAAGCCAATGAGACAAATAAGCCCCATGCAACTTGAAGAAGCCATGCGACAGAACCACTCTTCGAGGGCCCTTGTATAAATATGCTATATCTTCGATGTAATCCATTGCCTTACCCGGATCACTCAAATCCGCTATGGATGTCAGGGATTTCTGAAGAACTAGATTTATCTCAGGCAAGGCTTCTGGTTCGTTTAGATGAATCCACGTTTTTGACTCAATTAAACAGGTGAAGCAGAGACTAGCCGGCCTGCCAACAAAGCTGACGATCTCCTTATTCTGGGGACCAAATTCCTCGTGAATCACCGTCCATGTGTTCGGATCCGAATGTAAGGCAGCGGATGCAGCGTGAACGACTTCGACGGGCGCACTTATATGTGCCCAAATAGGGACATCCTCTGAAGCACCTATCCTAATAAATGGCGCCTCAGTTCGCCATCTCAAAGGTTTTGACGTTATAGAGGAGCTATTTGTGATACTGTCTGAGTCTGCGAAGCAGCAGGGCTGCTGCGCGTTTATCGCTATCAGTAAAAGACCGATTAAAATGAGAGAAATACGCCGCATAAAATAGAGGGAGGGCGGGGTCAACTCTTGACACTTGACAAAATGACATCGAACTCGGCTTGGATACACAGAATTCAACCAGCCTCGGACCGCTCGATCATGGGTCGGCTGCCGGCCACAATCATGGAGAGGACGGATCATCGAAATGGGGTTTACGTGGACTATTATCCATACTTTGAGCCGCTTGGAAAGGCCGGCGCCCGGCTCCCAAAGGTCTGCGTCCGATCCTCAGTCGAACCCTCCAAACAAATCCCTAACCACCGCGACACCCGTTTTGCTACCCTTGCGGGATGCCGCCCGCCATTCCCGGCAAAATCGCAACTCCACCGCGCCCTTTCGCAGCGCATCCAGTCATCCACACCCGCAAAATCTGCCCCATTTGGCAATCCTTGTCCCGGCGTAGCCCCGCTTCCGCCTCCGCGGAGGGTATTCCAAAATTGGTTTTGCGCTGCAGAGTAAAAGGCCAGAAAAACCGGTTTCGCGCCGAAAGGGCAGGCAGGGTACTCGCGCTCCCCTCTGGACAACTTAGCGTCTTTGCGCCTTTGCGTGAGTCCCTCTTTCAGAAGGGATTAGACTCACGCAAAGACGCAAAGGCGCAAAGAAAATCAGAGCAGGCGACTCTCGGAAAACCGCGCGATGGAAGATCAAAACGCAACCCTGCTGTTTTTTTGGAGCAATTATTTCCAATCCGAATGCTTGCTCCGAATTTCGGAACAGCCCCCTGCGGGACGGGACGAAGCCGGAAAGCCCAATCAAGCCCAATCAAGCCCAATCAAGCCCAATCAAGCCATTTTCACCCCCCGCCGCCCCTCCCATACGCCACATTCGTCCCATGGGTCCCATACGTCCTATCTCCCCAACAGCGTCGCCACGAGGAACCACCCGATCATCATGATCGCGATGGCAAATTTCCCCGCCATCCCCGCAACGGTGCCGAGGAACGTCCCCCACGTCGACCGGCCCGCGGGCAGCAGGCCCTGGCCGCCGAGCATCTCCCCCAGCAGCACGCCGACGATCGGCCCCACAAAAAGCCCGATGGGCCCATAGAATATGCCGACCACCGCGCCGAGGATGCCCCCGATGGCCCCCCAGCGCGTCGCGCCGAAATATTTCGCGCCGAGCGAGCCGCTGACGAGATCCAGCGCCAGGCTCAGCAGCATCAGGAGCGTCAGCACCAGCATCGTGGTCCAGCTTGCGCCATGCGGGCCAAATACGATATGGTGCAGCACCGCCGCCGCCACGATGAGCGGCGTATCCGGCAGCAGCGGGTAAATGGTGCCGCAAGCCCCAGCGAGCATCAGCAAAAGGATAAGGATCCACCAAAGGACGTGCATGGGCACGGTTGAAGATTTGAATTGATGCGACTTTTGCGCCGCCGTAAAAACTTCGTCTCGCGTCCACGAAACCACCAAACCCTTCAACCGTCCAAAGAATCCCGAATTTATGGCATCTTCCCACCGGCTCCCAGGCCCCCGACTTTTCCCTGAAATCCAAAAAAGGCGACGACATCGGTCGATGTGCGGCTCAGCGATTACAGTGGGCAAATCGAATGTCGTCCTGCTGTTTTTCCCGCTCGCCTTCACCAGCGTCTGCACGGCGGAGATGTGCGACATCACCGCCGGCCTCGGCGGTTACGAGGCGCTGGATGCGAAGGTCATCGGCATCAGCGTGGACAGCCCGTTCGCGCAGGATGCATGGGCGAAGAAGGAAAATATCGGCATCACGCTGGCCAGCGATTTGAACAAGAAGACGGCGTTCGCCTACGGGACGCTGCTGGAGAACCTCGGCGGTTTCGGCTCGGCCTCGGCGCGCGCGGCCTTCGTCATCGATAAAGCGGGCGTCATCCGCTATTCCGAGCAGACGCCGACGCCCGAAGGATTTGCCCAATTTCGATGCCATCAAAACCAAGCTCGCGGAGTTGAAGTAAAGGCGGGCGCGGGGAGATTCATATCTCCGAGAAGGTGAACCCCATGACCAACGATCCATTCCACACGCTTCAAACCTTTGACGCCGGCGGAGGCCGGCAGGGCTGGTTTCCACTCGCTGCCCGCGCTCGAAAAACAAGGCGTCGGCCCGATCTCGCGGCTGCCGGTCAGCATCCGCATCGTGCTCGAATCGGTGCTGCGCAATTGCGACGGCAAACGGGTCAGCCGAGAAGGATGTGCGCACGCTGGCCAATTGGTCGGCGAAGAGCCCGGCCAACGAGGAAATCCCGTTCGTCGTCGCGCGCATCGTGTTGCAGGATTTCACCGGCGTGCCGCTGCTGGTGGACCTGGCGGCGATGCGCAGCGCGGTGGCGCGGCTCGGGCAGGGACCCGAAGATGATCGAGCCGCTGGTGCCGGTGGATCTGGTGGTGGATCACTCGGTGCAGGTCGATTTTTACGGCACGGCGCTGCGCTTGCAGCTGAACATGGACCTCGAGTTCAAGCGCAACCGCGAGCGCTACGAGTTCCTGAAATGGGGCCAGCAGGCGTTCAAGACTTTCGGCGTCGTGCCGCCGGGCATCGGCATCGTGCACCAGGTCAACCTGGAATATCTCGCCAAGGGCGTGCTCTCCGCGAAACTCGACGGCGGGCGGCTTTATTATCCCGATACGCTGGTCGGCACCGACTCGCATACGACGATGATCAACGGCCTGGGCGTCGTCGGCTGGGGCGTGGGCGGCATCGAGGCCGAAGCCGGCATGCTCGGCCAGCCGGTTTATTTCCTGACGCCGGAAGTGGTCGGCGTTCATCTGACCGGCGCCTTGCGCGAAGGCGTGACGGCGACCGACCTGGTGCTGCACATCACGCAGATGCTGCGCGAGAAGAAGGTCGTCGGGAAATTCGTCGAGTTTTACGGCCCGGGCGCGGCGTCGCTGGCGGTGACGGACCGCGCGACCATCGGCAACATGGCGCCGGAATACGGCGCGACGATGGGCTTTTTCCCGATCGACGAGGAGACGGTCTGGTACCTCCGCGCCACGGGCCGCACCGAGGAGCAGGTCGCCGGCCTTCGAAAATTATTTCAAGGCGCAGGGCCTTTTCGGCATGCCGGAGCAAGGGCGAGATCGATTACAGCGTCGATCTCGAACTGGATCTCGCCGACGTGCACCCGAGCGTCTCCGGGCCGAAGCGTCCGCAGGACCGCATCGAGTTGCCGGCGCTGAAGGAGACTTTCATCGAACTGCTCCACAAGCCAGTGCAGGAAGGCGGCTACGGCAAGCCGGACGGCGACCACCGAGCAGAAATTCCGCGGTTCATATGAATGGCAAACACGGGCGACGAGCAACTCGAATACCGATCCCGCGGCAACAAGGCGCGCCGAGCCGACGCAACAATGTCGAGATGATTGCCAACCGCCCCACGCCCGACCACGGTGGACATGCCCGCAGTCGCCGTTCCCCAAGGCCGACATCGAGCTCGCGCACGGCACGGTCCTCATCGCCGCCATCACCAGTTGCACGAACACGAGCAACCCCAGCGTCATGCTCGGCGCCGGGCTTGCTGGCAAAGAAGGCCGTCGAGCGCGGCCTGCACGTCAACCCCGCGGTCAAGACCTCGCTCGGCCCGGGCTCGCGCGTCGTCTCCGAGTATCTCAACAGCACCGGCCTGCAGCCGTACCTCGACAAGCTCGGCTTCCAGGTCGTCGGCTACGGCTGCACGACCTGCATCGGCAACTCCGGGCCGCTCAACCGCACCATCGAGGACTCGATCACCGAGCACGACCTCGTGACCGCCGCCGTGCTCTCCGGCAACCGCAATTTCGAGGCGCGCATCCATCAGAACATCAAGGCGAACTTCCTGATGTCGCCGCCGCTGGTCGTCGCGTTCGCGCTGGCGGGGCGCGTGGACATCGACATGGACAAGGAGCCGATCGGCAAGGACAAGCACGGGCGAGGACGTTTACCTGCGCGACCTCTGGCCCAGCCTCGAGGAAGTCCGCGACATGATGAAGAGCGCGCTTTCGCCGGAGCTGTTCCGCAGACTCTACCGCGATTTCGCCGGCCAAAACCCGAAGTGGAACGAAATCCCCTCGAAGACCGGCGACGTTTATCAATGGGACCCGCAGAGCGATTACATCGCCGAGCCGCCGTTCTTCGCCGAATTTCTCGATGCAGCCCGCGCCGATGCAGGCCATCAACGACGCGCGTCCGCTGGGGATTTTCGGCGATTCGGTCACGACCGACCACATTTCCCCCGCCGGCGCGATCAAGCCGAGCTCGCCCGCCGGCAAATATCTGATCAGCCCGCGGCGTCGAGCAGGATGACTTCAATTCCTACGGCAGCCGCCGCGGCAACGACCAGCGTGATGACGCGCGGCACATTTGCCAATGTGCGGATCAAGAACCTGATGGTCCCCGGCATCGAAGGCGGCGTGACGAAGCATTACCCGGACGGCGCGCAGATGTCCATTTACGACGCCGCCGTGAAGTACCAGGCGACGAAAACGTGCCGCTGGTCATCCTCGCGGGCCAGGAATACGGCACGGGTTCCAGCCGCGATTGGGCCGCAAAGGGCACGCGGCTGCTCGGTGTGCGCGCCGTCGTCGCCGCGAGCTTCGAGCGCATCCATCGCTCGAACCTCGTCGGCATGGGCGTGCTGCCGCTGCAATTCGCCGATGGCTCCGACGCGAGGACCCTCGGCCTCGACGGCTCGGAGACCTACAGCTTCTCCGGCCTCGATGAAATCGCGCCGGGTAAAACGGTCCTCATGACCATCAAGCGCGCCGGCGGCAAAACCGAGACCGTCCCGCTCAAACTGCGCATCGATACGCCCATCGAGGTCGATTACTACAAGCACGGCGGCATCCTCCCCTTCGTCCTCCGCCAAATCCTCGCCGCCAATTAGCCTTCCAGTCGAAGTATAGCTCCTGGCGCCCCACCCGCGCGCCAGCGTGTACCTGCACTTACTCCTTAACTTTCACATGAACCCGCCGTTGCCTCCCGGATTCCAAGGCCGCCACCACGGAAGCTGCCGAACATGAGCGAATCTCCCCCGCCGCTTTCATGGCAATCGCGAGATGACGAAGACCACCTCAATCTCCTCGCCATCTTCCATTTCATCGGCGCCGGCCTCGCACTGGTTGGCATTCTATTTGTCTTTCTTCATTTCACCTTGATGAACTCGGTGCTCGGGAATCGGCACGTTTGGGACAAACTCCAGAATCAAAACTCCCCCCAGCCCCCGTTTAATCCCCCCGATTTTTTCGCGATCTTCAAATTCTTCTACTTGTTCTTCGCGCTCTGGTTCGTCGCTTCCGCTGTGTTGAACCTGCTTTCGGGCATCTACCTCCGCGCGCGGCGGCATCGGACTTTTTCCACAGTGGTCGGTGCCATCAATTGCCTGCACCTCCCGCTCGGAACGGTTCTCGGCGTCTTCACGCTGGTCGTTCTCTCCCGCCCATCCGTGCGCGCCTTATACGACGCCCAAGCCGTAAAATACCCCGGCATGCCGTAGCATTGGTCTCTTCCGCATCCCTCTACTTCCCCGCCCTCTTTCGCCGCACCGAAATACTCGCCAGATCCTTCGCGATCATTTCCTTCTCCTCCGGATCGGTAATCCTCGCCGCGATTTTCTTCGCCCGCGCGATGTGCTCGGAGGCCGCTTCCGGGTGCCTGCTCGCCAGCGCCCGCGCAATCGCCTCGTTCGCGCTCGCGGCCAGGAACGGTCCCAGCGCCTCCTCCTCCGCGATCTCAAGCGCCCGCTGCCCATGGTAGAGCGCCGAACCGAATTGCCCCAGCGCCGCGTGCACCCGCGACACCTGCCATTCGCCGACCGAAAAATTCTCCGCCGTCCCCACGTGCAGCCAATGCGCCAGCGACGCGTGCGACAGGTGGATCATCCGCGCGTCTTCATCCGGCGTGCGGTCGGGTTTCTCGAGCAGCGTCCAGGTTTCGTTGAAATACCGGGCAGCCATCTCTCTGTGGAAACGGGAATCCTTGTCGGGCTTCCCGGCCTTCTTTGGGGATTTTTTGGTGGCAGTCATTATGAGGGGATCTCTGCGTCACAACGGACCTATAGGCAGTGTCTCCGGGAGCGTAAAGCGCGAATCACTCGACAGGTCCTCCGGGCTCCTCTTCCCTCGCCTCGTATTTCAATTGCCGGCTCAACAGCCAGCGCACCGCAAACATGTCCTCCGTCGCCTTGATTACCCGGCTGCCGAATTTGTATTTGCTTTCCCCGTGCACGCGCGGGCGATGGTTGACCGGAATTTCCGTCAGCTTGTAGCCCATCCCCTTTACCAGCGCGGGGATGAACCGGTGCATCCCGCGAAACGGCACCAGCGCCTCGCGGCACTCGCGCCGCATCGCCTTGAGCGTGCAACCCGTGTCGCGCACTCCGTCCTTCGTGAATCGGCTCCGGATCGTGTTGGCCACCCGGCTCGATATTTTCTTCGCCAGGTTGTCCCGCCGTTTCGCGCGGTAGCCGCACACCAGGTCGGCCCCTTTCTCGATCTCCGCCAGGAGCCGCGGAATATCCTTCGGGTCGTTCTGCAAATCGCCGTCCAGCAGCACGATCACCTCCCCGCGCGCCGCGTGCACGCCGGCATACATCGCCGCGCTCTGGCCCGTGTTCTTCGCAAACACGATGATCCGCGTCCCCGGCCCGCGCCGGATGCGCTCGAGCGTCCGATCCTTCGACCCATCGTCGACGAACACCACCTCGTGCTCGATCCCCTCGAGCGCCGCCGCCAGCTCCGCCTGGAGATCGGCGATATTCTCCTCTTCGTTGTAAAGGGGGATGACGACGGAAATCATGCGGGGCGTAAGAATACGGCGGCGTTTACAGCGAGAGCGGTTTGTAGTTGTAGCAGGCGAACACCCGCAATTCTCGCAGCGGCTGCCCCCGGCGCACAATGCGGAACAGCCGCACCAGCTCGTAGTGATCGAAGCCCCGCTCGATCGCGCTCGGCGGACGCTCGCTGCCGGTGCGCGCTTCGTCCGTGACGAACAGCGCGTTTCTCCCCTCGAACAAGTTCACTCCCTCCTCCGTGTAATACGGGTCCTGCGGCGCCGCCCCGGGCGTCGGCGCTTCAAATTCATCGTACCGCGGCCAGAACGAAAACTCGTTTTCGATGTTCTGCGATTCCGGGATGTAAACCGGCGGATGCCCGGGGCTTCGACCCGGTGATCGCTCATGTAAACCGAAAGCGTCGACGCCGTCTGGTATGAGTTGCCGATCAGAAACACCGGCTTGCCGGTCTGCTGCTCGAATTCGTCCCGAAATTTCTGCACCGCCTCCGCGCCCGTGCGCCAGCCTCGAAGCCGGCTGCTGGGATCCGATGCATACGGAAACGAAATCCCCGCCGCGCGCAGGATGTCCGTATTGAGCGTGAAGGCCGTCATCACCAGCGCCAACAGCAGCGAGCAGACGGCAAACCGCCGGGCGAACACGCTTTCCTCGCACCGTTCCAGCCAGAGCGCCGTGCCGGCAATCCCCAGCGTGATGAACGCCGGCGCCGTCCAGTTCGGTTCCCCGTGGCTTTTCAACGCCAGCGCCGCGTACATCGCCAGCAGCGGCACGGCAAAGGCGCCCAGGAAGCGCGGCTTGAATTGCACCCGCGCCCGCTGCCCCGCCCACCAAAGGCTCCAGCAGCCCGATGAAAATCAGCGGCGAATACACCGTGCAATGCCCGCCCAGGAATTGCAAAAATGCCATCGGATGCAGCGCAAACCCGGTGTTCAAATCCCCCCGCTCGGACAGATGCACCAGCGTGATCCACGCGTGCGATTCATTCCACACAAATACCGGGACCGTGCAACCGAGCGCCATGACGAGCATCGACCAAAACCCCGCTCCGAGCAGGTCCCGCCGATACCGCCGCGTCAGCCCCAGCAACAAGATGATCGAGAGCAACTCCATCGCGTTCGTGTATTTCGCCAGGAACCCGAGCCCGATCAGCAGCCCCGTGAACGGCCACCACCACGTGAACGCCGGGCTTTTTTCCAGCGCCAGCCAGAACGTGTACACCGACGCCGCCCAAAGAAAAATCGAGAGCGGGTCGATCGTCATCACGATCGACCCGACGTTGAAGATCGGGATCGTGTTGAGCAGCAGCACCGACCAGATCCCCACACGCTCGTTGTAAACACGCCGCGCGAAAAAAAACACGATCAGCGACGTCCCCAGCGCCAGCAGCGGCGAGAAAAATCGCACCCCGAACGAACTCGCCCCGAAAAGCTTCGTGCTCGCCAGGATCGCCATCGCGACGCCGGGTCCCTTCGAGTAATAGCTCAGCGCCGGATGCTGCGACCACATATAGTAATAGCACTCGTCCGGCGAAAGCTCGTAACTCGCCGCGAGCGCAAACCGCAACACCGTCAGCACCCCCAGGAAAAGGAAGAGCCAGTGGCGCGGTTTCATGCCGGCTCCCAAAGGCTGGGATGGCGCTCGAAGATGCGCGGCATCAGGCGCGGGCCCACCTTCCGCCACAGCCATTCGTAAAACGCCAGCAGCAGCAGCGACAGCCCCAGCGCCATGACCATCGAAATCACCACGTCGCTCGGCCAATGCGAGCCCACGTAGATACGCGAGTAGCCCACCAGCGCGGCCGGGATGAAATAGAGCCAGCCAAATCTCCGGTAGAAAAACGCCAGCACCATCGCCGCGCAAAAATTATTCAGCGTATGATCCGACGGGAACGACCGCCCCTCCGCGTGGTCCGGGTCCGGGCCGCGACAGCGCGATCCGAATCCACCCCGTCTCGCCCGCCTTTTCCGCCCCGATTTCCTTGTGCGGTGTGGTAAACATCGCGATCAGGCGCGGCAGGGGATGGTGGAGATTCAGCGAGACGATGCGCACCCCCGCCACCACTTCGTTCGGGCGCGGACGCCGGATCAGGTGCTTCAGGCCGTTGCCCACGCCCGAATCGGAGATCAGCACCGTCAACGCCAGCACCACCAGCATCGCCCGCGCCCGGAAACCGCCCCAGATGGCAATTGCCGCCACCAGGATCAGCAGCGGGATCGCCCAGAAATTGATCGAGGACATCACCGCCATCAATCCATCCATCGACGGGCTGGTCCAATCTCGGTTGATTAAGGTAAGAACTTTCTCCTCCATCTGCCCAGAAACCTAAAATGATGACCTCACAAGTAAAGCCTTTGCGCCGCCTCCTGGCCGCCTCCCTCGTGTTGCTCGCGGGCGTTTGCACCCTCCGCGCCGACCCCGACGCCCAGAGCATCCTCAAGGACGCCCGCATGGCTCAGACGGGCCAGCAGCGCACCCTCGCGGGCCACCTGCGCGTCCAATCCTCCGGCCAGGTCATCCCCTTCACCCTCATCCTCGCCGGCGACACCATCCGTTACGATTTCCAGGATCAATCGATCATCCTCCGGCTCGGCGAGAACGGCTCGCAATTGCTCGATGCCGCCCATGGCGACATGGAAAAAATCTCGCCCGCCCGTTACGACAAGCCGGTCGAGGGCACCGACATCACCTACGAGGATATTTCCCTCAGTTTTCTCTACTGGCCCGATGCAAAAATCATCGGTTCGGACACGGTCGATACCCTCAACTGCTGGAAACTCAGCCTCGCCCCCGGCCGCGAGCCATCCGCCTACGCCTCCGTCATTCTCTGGGTCAGCAAGCGCACCGGCGATTTCCTCGAAGGCGAAGGCTACGACGCCGCGGGCAACCTGGTAAAACGCTTCAAAGTCGTCAGCGGCCAGCGCGATCCTCAAGGCGGCTGGATGATGAAAAAAATGCGCATCGAAACCCTCCACCCCAACAATCCCGAATCGATCACCTACCTCGAAATCGACAAGTGAATCCGCAGGGAGTTTCAAGTTGAAGTGTAGCCGCTGGCGCCTCACCCGCGCGCCAGCGTGTACTTGCACTTACTCTTTAACTTTCACATGAACCCGCCGTCGCCTCCCGCAATCCACGGCTACACTGTTTCTCGATAATCTGCGCCAATCGGCCTGCCCCCATCGCTACGCTCAGGCGTTGCGGGCGTGGCGTTAATCTGCGGATAAAAATCCGCGGATAAAAACTCACCGCCCCACGCTCTGCCTCGGCTGAAACTTCTCCAGCCACTCTCTGTAAATCACCGGCGAAATCTCCGACGGCTTGATCTCACTGCGGCCGCCCCAAAACACATTCGTATAACTCACCGGGATTCCGCACGACTCGAGATGCCTGTCGATCGCCGCCTTGTGCTCCAGCACCAGCTCCTTCTCCGTCCCGTGCGCCACCGCCATGATATTCACGTTGCGGAATTCCGGCCCCGCTTCCCGCCAGTAACAATGCGTCAGGATGTGATGGCGCCCCACTTCCCCGCCCGCGCGCAATTCCATTCCCGCCGGCACCGCCCAATGAAACAGTCCGTTGAATCGCGTCACCCGCACGCCGCCCGCTGACGGTTTCACATGCTCGAGGAACGTCGAGAACCGGCCAATCACCTTGCGCGCGTTGAGCGATTCCGCAATCTCATAAAACGTCTCGAGCGGCACCCCCGCCTCCTTCGCACGCGTCTCCCATGGCGAGGACGTGATTTCATCGACCGCAAACTCCCGCTTCAGCGCCAGCAGGACCCGCCATTCCAGGTCGTTCAGTTTCACCACCCCCGTCGGCAACATCGTCGCCGGCTCCTCCGATTTATCCCCCGGCTCGATCGTCTTCCGCCTCACATGGCCCACGCCCAAGGTGAAAATGCCCCGCGCCGGCATCACTCGGAAACGCTCCGCCCCCACCCGCCCCGCCAGCAACCTGCAATGCTCCTCGATGGAAAATCCCGCCGGCGCCTTGACCGTCGTCCAAAGCCGGTAGTCCGACCCCGGCGTCGCCCCATCCGTCGACCGGATGACCACATGCCCGGAAAACGGGTCCTCGCGGAACATCGTCTCGAAAGCCTCCGTCAAATTCTCCTCCGGCGCCTTCCACGCGACCAGCGCGCCCTGGGCCAGGTTCGTGGCGATCAGCGTCTGGCGCACCCGCCGGATCGTCCCCGCCGCCAGCATCACGCGAATCCGCTCGATCACCCTCTCCAGCGCCACCCCCGACCGCTCCGCAATCTCCGCAAACGGCTCCCGGACAAACCCCTGAATCTTATCTTCCGAAATGGCAAGAATCCGGGCATTGACCGGGTCGGTGTGCTCTATCATGGGCAAGCCACCGTAGCACAGGGGGCAAAATTCGAAATCAAAAACAGGGGTTCGCGGGGCCTCGCTGACCCTGGCCAAAATATGCTGGCAACGCATTTGTGCCGCGTGTCATTTCAACAGCCCTTCGGCTTGATTCCTCCTTCAGGGCAATACGACCGAAGTTGACCCGTAAATGTACCACCACCCGATTTCCGAAGCCGGATAATCCGACGGCACGATTGTCGGGCCCACTGTGCCCTTGTGCCAATAGAAATCGGCGGAGTCGCTGCCAACTTCGAGCCCGCCAGTCTCGAGCAGCGGCCCCATCGCCGCCGCCGTTCCGAAGTCCGTGGCTTCGGCCGCATCGAACCACGACTGAACAATCGTCTCCGGAGTTGCGCCCCCCAGCCCAAGTATATTGGCCGCAAAGTCGTATTCGAAGTCGCCCGTGCCGTCCGGTGTTCCCGCTGAATCGAACCCTGTCATGATGTGTAGCCCGTTGAACGCCGGACCCCAACGTTGCGCGACGTTTAATCCGCCGGAATCCGCCGTATCCAGCGTATCGCAACAATCCTGAAGCAACCAATTGAGTGTATCGTTGGGACCTTCGGGGCCCCAGGAGCCGTCATAGTTCACATTAAAGGTCGCGGGAGAGCCAAAGCCATTCTGGTTGTCGTCAACCGTATACGTCGGGTAATAGAAAGGAGCCCACAAGTCGGAGGTCGGATAATCGGCCAGTGGGGCGCTGGGTTGCATCTCGGTATAGCCGTCCGCCGATCCATCGTCATTGTTCAGCACAATGTCCGCCGTGTTCACGCCCCAGTTTGAATAATCGGCATCGCCATATATCCACGGCATTGAAACCAATGTCCCCGGCTTGGCAGGTTCGATGAAATCCCCCGGCCACGCCGAATCCCCCTCCCAGCAATACCTCTGCACCCCCGCGCCGGACCCCGGGACGCCCATCCCCTTTTGCCACCCCACACGGTCCGATGTCCATTCACCGGGATCGGCCGGGCTTTCGCAACCGTAACTCGGTCCGGGCACCTTCTTGTGGTTCTTCGCGTTATTCGTCACCAGAACCACGGGCACCGTTACCTCCGCGCTCACGGCGATTCCATTCGCATCGATCACCGTTACCGTCACCACCTCGTTCCTCTGCAAGGAAAAGCCGTACATCTGCACCAGCTCTTCCGTCAATCGCGTCACCGGCCTGTATATGGTCATATCGCCTGTGTCGTGCGATGCGTTTGGGTTCGATCCGCCCCACACGTAGATGTAAGGCGGCCTTCCGCCCGTCACGCTCACATGCCCGAGCACATCCGGGCCCTTGGTCCAGGCCGTGAGCATTACCGCCGGGACGAATCTTGCATCGTCAGTCGCCGGGATCATCCGCACCTTTGTTGCCACCTCCGTGGCGGAATTGCTCCCCGGGGCGTATCTCGGCACGGTAGCCTTGCAGGAATACCACGGCAGGATAATCCTCGGATGGTCGTTCTTCGGACGGCCCAGCCAGTGCGGCACCGCCGGAGCCCAGTACACCACGTGCAGGTCGGTTATCGTCGTGCCCGCCGGCAGCAAGCTGGCGATGTGTTGGATAGCCGTCGTTCCCGAGATAATGACAACCGTCGTCGAGCTTTGCTCCAACACGCCCGCCGCAAAGTGCAGCCGCGTCACATCCCCCGCGGCGTCATAAGTCAACTGCACCCGCTCCCCCGGGCCCTCTACCGGATACCCGTTCGTTTCGCTAAAGCCGTATCGCACCGTCGTGTCCAGTTTCGTGGATTGCGAATTCCATCCCGCCTGGCCGTTGCTTGTATAAATCACGAGCATGTCATTCGTGACCTCCGCCGTCCCGAATTGAGGCGTCAATCCCACCGCCGCCAGCCCCTGCGTGGTCGTTGCCAGGGCGGTCGTCGAATCCAGGACCGCTATATCGCTCACGGCAGCCGGGTCGAACGCCGTGACCTTGATCGGTATCTCCGGAGCCTTGTTCCTCGTCCCCTTGCGCAACATCAGCACCAACGTTTTATCCGTCACCGGAACGGTCGGCACCGCAAGGTATTTCCCGCTATCCACATAGGAAAGCACCCCTCCGGTATTCACCAGCCTCTTTTCGGGAATTCTAAACTCTTTGGTCAGCGCCTTAACCTCTGAGTCTGTTGGACCTGCCTTTACGACCTCATAGACCGGCAGGCTGGTCAGCTCAGCCGCCCGTGCCCCCGTTTCCGCACCGACAATTGCGGCAACGAGCGAAACGGAAAACAGGATCGCTCGACTCGCAATATTTACCCGCTCTTTCATAGGACTCTTTGCCCACAACCCGCACAGCTTCCCTGCCATCATCTCCGTCCTCCACGGTTTCACAAGCCTTTTTAGCGTCCCCTCGAGCTGCCGCGTTTGCACCGCGTCCAGCACCTCCTTGAACACCGGCCCCGGCTTCCAGCCCAATTCAGCAATCTCCCGCTCACCCACCCCCGCCCGTCTCATGCCCTTTCGAATTTCGAATTTCGAATTTCGAATTTCCCCTTATCCACTCCATCGCTTCCTCGTGCGTTTTCAGCGTCCCCTCGAGCTGCCGCGTCTGCACCGCGTCCAGCACCTCCTTGAATTTCGGCCCCGGCTTCCAGCCCAGCGCGATCAGGTCGTCGCCCCTGACCAGCGGCGGCGGGATCAGCGGCTCGTTCGCGAATTCCTCCTGTTTCGCTCGCAGGAATTCGTAGTTGTCCAGCATCGCGTGGCTGCTCTGGCAATCCACCCGGTGCAATTCCATCTCGTTCTCGAATCCGGGCCGCGCCATGAAACGCTTCAACCGCGCCACGCGCATGTTCTGCACATCCTTGAAGACCATGTGCTGGTCCACCGCCTCGACCGTCGCCTCGATCTCCTCGCGCGAAAAACGCAGCCGCTCCATGATGGCGCGCGCCATCGCCGCGCCCACCTTGTCGTGCGCGTTGAACCGGATGCGCCCCTCGGCGGGATCGAGCGAATAGGTCGGCGGCTTGCCGATGTCGTGCAGCAATACGGAAAATACGAGCGGCGTCGAGACCTGCTCCGGCAGCAGCCCCAGCATCGCCCGCGTGTGCGACCCAGACATCTCCCTCGGGATGGAATTGCGGCGGCTGCTCGCATCCCTTGAGCGCCAGCATCTCCGGCAGCACCTCCCCCAGCAGCCCGCTCTGGTCCAGCAAATCCAGCCCGCGCACGCGATTCCCAGATTCGAAAATGCGGACCAATTCCTCGCGGATGCGCTCGGCGCTCACCGCGTGGATTTCCGCCGCCTGCTTTCGCAGCGCAGCCAAGGTCGCCGGCTCGATCTCGAACCCGAGCACCGTCGCAAACCGGATCGCGCGCAGCATCCGCAGCCGGTCTTCATTGAACCGGCTCGCCGGGTCCCCGATCGCGCGCACGACCCGCCGCTCCAGGTCCGCCCGCCCCCCGACGAAATCGATGACCTCGCCCTCGATCGGGTCGAAGAACATCCCGTTGATCGTGAAGTCCCGCCTCTCCGCATCCTCGCGCGGCGAGGAAAAAGTGACCGCCTCGGGATGCCGCCCGTCGATGTACGCGCCGTCGGACCGGAACGTCGCCACCTCGAATTGCCGCCCCTCTTCCATCACGCAAATCACCCCGAAGTGCGCCCCTACCGCCACCGTTTTCCGGAAGAGCCGCTGCACCTCCTCGGGCCGCGCGCTGGTGGCGATGTCGTAATCCTTCGGCTCAACCTTCCTCAGCATGTCCCTCACGCACCCGCCCGCGTAATAGGCCGTGTGCCCCGCGTCGCGAAGACGCCGGACGACCCCGCTGGCGATGGATTCAAGCTCCGGCATAACGGCCCACTATAGCGGCAATTCCCTCCTCTTGCGCCCGTGGAATCGCAGCGACGTGCCGTAGCCCGCCTCCCGGGCCAGCGCCCGCGCCGGTCAAAGTCCATGCCCACCTGCCCGGGCGCGTGCGCGTCGGAATTGATCACCAGCGGCACGCCCGCCTGCCGCGCCAGCTTCAGGAAATCCAGCGCCGGATAAATCTCGTGCACCGGCTTGCGCAGCCCCGCCGTGTTGATCTCGAACGCGCCGCCGCTTTCCGCCAGTGCCTTCACCGTCGGCTCGTAATACCGGTTCAAATCCCCGGACGGGCGCGCGCCGAATATCTTCACCAGGTCCGGGTGCGCCACGAAATCGAACAGCCGGCTGCGCACGCAACGCTCGAACGCCTTCCAATACATCTCCCAAAGCTCCTCCGGCGCGCATGCTTCGTACCGGCCCACGTATGCCGGATTATCCACCGCCCAATCGGGCGCGATGTAATGCACGCTGCCGATCAGGTAATCCCAATGCGCCATCCCCGCCAGCTTCTGGATCCAATCCTCCTGCCCCGGCAATGTAATCGCATTCGAGCCCGAGCCGGATCGGGAAACCCGGCGTCTTCTCCCGCGCCTCCTCGACCATCTCGAAATACCGCGGCAGGTCCTCGACCCCCATGCGCCAATTGTCGAATCGCTCCGGCATCGGGTTGTGGTCGGCAAACCCGATTTCCGGCAGCCCCTTGCGCATCGCCTCCTGCGCATACTCGGCCGGATGCCCGCTCGCGTGGCCGCACAGCGGCGTGTGCATGTGGTAATCGGGATTCATTGGGCCAAGCCTAAATTCGAAATTCGAAATTCGAAATTCGAAAAGCAAGAGCCCCGGAACTCATCCCATGAATATTAGCATGGCTTGGAAAACCGCGCCTCGAGCGTGGCTTATAAGCGGTAATGAAAGAGAGAGGAAGCGAGGGCTACGGGGAGTCCGCGCGAAGCGCATGAACCCGAAGGGTTCAAAGAGCGGTAGCCGGGGGTTGAGTCCTGAGCTTGTCGAAGGACGATACCCCCGGGTACCGTCGAAAACGCGCCCCGACCCCGAAGGGGTCGCAGAACCGGGAATTCTGCGCTCACGAGATAGCTTCCACCCCCTCCCAAATCGCGCGAAGCGCGCAAACTCTTCGAATTTCGATTTTCGAATTTCGAATTTCCACCTGGAATTTCGAATTTCCATTTCCCCCGCGCTCCATTACCTAGGATTGACCATGAAATTCATCGAGTCCGTATTCGAGAAGCTCCAGCGCCACCCCAAGCGCATCGTTTTTCCAGAGGGCGCCGAGCCGCGCGTCCTCGAGGCGGCCGCTCGCTTCAACCGGATGAAACTCGGCGCCCCCATCCTCCTCGGCGACCCCGCCCAGATCGAGCGCCAGGCCGCCCAGCACAGCATCGACGTTGGGCGCATCGGCATCCTGGATCCCGCCACCGCCGACGACCTTCCCGATTTTGCAAGGCGCCTCGAACGCCTCCAGCGTTACCGCAACATCGGCGCCGGCGATGCGCGCGAAATTTTAACCAACCCGAATTATTTTGCCGCCATGATGATCCAGCACGGCCACGCGGACGGCCTGGTCGGCGGCGCCAGCCAGTATGCCAGTTCGCTCTTGCGCCCCCTCATCCAGATCGTCAAGCCCCTCCCGGGCATCACCACCATCTCCAGTTGCATGCTCCTCGAGGGCGACCCGAAGCGCTTCGGCGCCGAGGGCATGCTCATGCTCGCCGATTGCGCCGTCGTCCCCGAGCCGACCGTCGAGCAGCTCGCCTCGATCGGCATCGAGGCCGGCAAGGTCTGCCTCCAAATAACCGGCATCCGTCCCCGCGTCGCCTTCCTCTCCTTCTCCACCAAGGGCAGCTCGGGCCTCCCTGCCGCCACCAAGATGGCCGCCGCAGCCGCCCTTGCCCGCCAGCGCATCGAGGCCGAGAAGCTCAATATGGAAGCCGATGGCGAATTGCAGGCCGACACCGCCCTCCTGCCCGATCTCGCCGCCCTCAAGGCCCCCGCCAGCCGCGTCGCCGGCAACGCCAACGTCCTCATCTTCCCCGACCTCAACAGCGGCAACATCGCCGCCAAGCTCGTCCAGCACGTCGGCGGCGCTTCCGCCTACGGCCAGATTTTGCTCGGCCTCTCCCGTCCCGCCGCAGACCTCTCCCGCAGCGCCTCCGTAGCCGATATCCTGGCCGTCGCCGCCATCGTCGGCGTCCAGGCGGTCGAGTACCGCAAACTTTACCCGGAGCCACAGGAGGATCCGCTCGACGAGTAGCCGCTCCCGCCCCCGCGGCACGAGATGAACAAAGTCACACCACGCATCTTCGTCGCCGCCACCCAGCAGAACGGCGGCAAGACCACCACCGCCCTCGGCCTCTTTTCCGCTCTCAGCCGCAGGCTCGGTCGCATCGGTTTCATCAAGCCCGTCGGCCAGCGCTTTATCGAGGTCGATGGCAAATGCATCGACGAGGACACGGTCCTCATCGACCAGACCTTCGGCGTCTGCGTCCCCCTCGAAGCCATGAGCCCCATCGCCGTCGAGCCCGATTTCACCCGCCGCTACATCGAGCAGGCAAACCACGATTTCCTCGTCCGCCGCATCCGCAACTCATTTGACCGCGCCGCCTGGGAAAAGGATTTCGTCATCATCGAGGGCACGGGCCACGCCGGCGTCGGCTCGGTCTTTGACCTCTCGAACGCCCGCGTCGCCTCGCTGCTCGGCAGCAAGGTGCTCATGGTGACCGAGGGCGGCATCGGCAAGCCCATCGACGAAATCGCCCTCAACAAGGCCCTTTTCGACCAGGAGGGCGTCGAAATCCTCGGCGTCATCCTCAACAAGGTCCTCCCGGACAAATTGGATTACGTCAAAGATTTCGCCGCTCGCGGATTTCACCGCCTCGGCATCGATTTGCTCGGCGTTGTCCCCGCCGAGCCCCTTCTGGCCACCCCCACCCTCGGTCAGATTTGTCCCACCGTGAAGGGCGCCTTCCTCAGCGCCAAAGCCGAATCGGGCCGCCGCATCCAGAAAGTCATCATCGGCGCCATGAACTCGACCCACGTGACCCAATACTTCGACCCCGGCACCCTCGTCATCACCCCGGGGGATCGCGAGGACATCATCCTCGCCGCTCTTTCCTCGGGCGCCCAGACTGAGAAAGACGGCAAGGTGATCGCCGGCCTCGTCCTCTCGGGCGATTTGCTGCCCCACCCGAACCTCATCGGCATGATCAAATCCTCGCGCCTCCCCGCCATCGCCTCGCCGCTCGACAGCTACGCCGTCGCCAGCAGCATCCATTCGATGACGGTAAAGACCCTCCCGGGCGACGCGGAAAAAATCGGCAAAATCCAGTCCCTCATCGAGAAGCACGTCGAAATCGACCGCCTCCTCGAGAAACTCGCCCCCTCCTAAATCAACTCCGCGATCTGCACCGCGTTCAGCGCCGCGCCCTTCAGCAACTGGTCGCCCGAAACCCAGAACGCAAGCCCGTTCTCCAGCGCGCAATCCAGCCGCAGCCGCCCGATCTCGCAATCATCCTTCCCCGCCACCCGTAACGGCAGCGGGTACTCGTTCTTAGCCGGGTCATCCACCAGCCGAAGCCCCGGCGCCTTCGCCAGCACATCCCGCGCATGATCGACGGACACCGGCCGCTCGAATTGCGCGTTCACCGCCACCGAATGCGCCCGGTACACCGGCACGCGCACGCATGTCACGCTCGCCTCGAATGTCGGGTGATGCATGATCCGCCGCCCCTCGTTCTGCATCTTCATCTCCTCCTTCGTGTACCCGTTCTCCAGGAAAACATCCACGTGCGGCAGCACGTTGAACGCGATCTGGTGCGGATACACCGTCCACGACGGCTCCCGCCCCGCCGCCAGCGCCTCGATCTGCCCCCGCAATTCCTCGATCGCCTGCGCCCCGGTCCCAGACACCGCCTGGTAGCTCGCCGCGATCACCCGCGTAACCCCAAATGCCCGGTGCAGCGGCCACAGCCCCATCAGCGTCACCGCCGTCGTGCAATTCGGGTTCGCGATGATCCCGCGGTTGCGCCGCACATCCTCCCCGTTGATCTCCGGGATCACCAGCGGCACGTGCTCATCCATCCGGAACGCCGATGAATTATCGACGACCACCGCTCCCGCCTGCACCGCCAGCGGCGCGAATTTCTTCGAAATCGACGCCCCCGCGCTGAACAACGCCACGTCCACCCCCGCGAACGAATCCTCCTTCAGCTCCTGCACCCGCACCTGCCCGCCCTGGAACTCCAGCGTCTTCCCCGCCGACCGCGCCGAGGCCAGCAGCGTCAGTTTTCCCACCGGAAAATTCCGCCGCGTCAGGACCTTCATCAACTCGATCCCTACCGCGCCGGTCGCCCCGACGATTGCTACATGCAGTGGACTGCTCATGGGTTATTGGTAAAAGGGGGGAACCGACTCTATCCCTCTTTGCCTCCAATGCAATCCCGCTCCATCCGCATCTCGATCAGCCGCCAGACCCTCACCCTCTACGGCCCGGGCCGCGGCAAACGCCGCACCTTTCCCGTCTCGACCTCCCGTTTCGGCGCCGGCTTCCGGCCCGGCAGCTTCAAGACGCCCCTCGGCCGTTTCCTCGTCGCCGAAAAAATCGGCGCCGGCGCCCCGCTCGGCGCCGTCTTCAAGAGCCGCGTCCTCACCGGCCACATCGGCGATCCCTCCGATCCCGCCGACCTCGTCCAGACCCGCATCCTCTGGCTCGACGGCCTCGACCCGCAAAACGCCAACACCTTCAAGCGCTACATCTACATCCACGGCACCAACCACGAGGACGAGATCGGCGCCCCCTTCAGCCACGGCTGCGTCCGCATGCGCAACCGCGACGTCGCCCGGCTCTTCCGCCTCGTCCCGAAGGGAACTCCGGTCTTCATACAGCCGTAATGCGTATCCATTCCGAAATACCCCGAACAAATTGCGTCGGAAATTGCGTTGTCCTGCCCGAACAATTCTTCGTAAAACATCCGCCAGCAACCCGCTACAGAAAGGAGGGAACTTCAATTCATGAGAATTCTTGCAATCATCGCTCTCGCCGTCATGGCGATCGGACTCGGCGCCTGCGCGCAAAAGCAGCCGCCGCCGCCACCCGCCAGCACGGGAATGACGAAGTAGTTCCAAACTACCAGACTTGGAGGCCAGACCGGACTTACCCACCGCGTCTGGCCTTCTCTTTTTCCCCCGCCGCACGCGCACGCTCACAAACTCGCTGCCCCGCGCCAGGAATCTCCACGGCAGGTGCGCCGCTTTCGATATCCCGATCCGCACATCCCTCTCCACCACGGGCGCCACCCCAGGCGGCACGAACCCGATCCGCCCTCCCGCGCACAAATCCCGCCCGTGGTCCCGCCCATCCACTCCCAGCGCCTGCGCCAGCTTCCCCGGCCCCGAGCACAAGCCGTGGATCGAGTACACCAGCGCGCTCTTCGACCCCGCCAGCCGCCGCCGCTCCATCTCGCGCAACCCGCGCGTCGGCTCCAGCGCGCGAATCAGCACGAATCCGTTCTTCGTCCCCCCTTTCACCAGCACGTTCAGCAGCCAGTGCATCCCGTAGTTCATGTAAACATACGCCGCCCCAGCCTCATGCTCGGCGATGAATTTGCGCGCGCTCGGCCGCTGGACCGTGTGGCTCGCCTCGTCTCCCCCCTCCGCGTACGCCTCGACCTCCACCACCACTCCTCCCGCATCGTTCCATACCAATTCGCACCCGATCAACTCCCGCGCGCACGTCAGCGGGTCGCGCTGAAAAAATTCGCGTCCTAGAAATCTCCGTTTCACAGCCCGGTCGGTTCGTCGATGAACACCCACGGCAGCCCGTATTTCGCCGCCACATCCTCCGCCAGCGCCTTCACCCCGAATGTCTCCGTCGCGTAATGCCCCGCCAGCACAAGGTTCACCCCTATCTCCGGCGCCGCCACCGCCGACCAGTGCGGCCCCTCACCCGTCACGAACGTATCCACTCCCTCCGCCGCCGCCTTGAAAATCTGTTCCCCCGCCCCACCCGTCACCAACCCCACGCGGCCCGCCTCCGCCCCTCCTCCCGCAAACACCTTCACCGGCCCACCCACTGCCTTCTCCACGCGTCCCGCCAGTTCAACCAGCGTGATCGGCATCACCCCTTTCAGCCCCAGGTATCTCCCCTTTTCGAAAAAAAACGGCGCCCCGTTCTCCAAACCAATCGCCTTCGCCAGCAGCGCGCTGTTGCCCAGCTTCGCATGCAGGTCCAGCGGCAGATGCGCGCTGTACACCGCCATGTCCGCCCGGATCGCCATCGCCAGTTTCCGGTAATTCGCCCCCGTCACCCGCTGCAACCCTCCCCAGAACAGCCCATGATGCACCAGCAGCAGGTCCACCCCCGCCACCTCCGCCTTGCGCAGCGTCGCCTCTGCCGCGTCCACCGCCGCCCCGATCTTTGACACCCGGCCCATGTTCGCAAGTTGCAGCCCATTCAGCGCGTTTGGCCAATCCTCCACGCTCCTCGTCTCGAGCAGCCCATCCATGTATTCCGTTACGTCCGAAAGGAGAATGTCCATTAGTTTTGCTTTAAATTTTTCTCAATTTGCATTAAATTCCCTTCAAAGGAGTATCCCATGCCCGCATACGCTGATCCTGAACTAATCTCCCCCGTTTCCGCCAGAACCAATCTCGGCGCCTGTCCCCTCTGTGGCGCGCCTCTCCACGATCCCAAAGCCTGCGACCGCTGCGACTGGCACCAGGGCTACGGCCTCATGCGTTTCGGCTCGCAGGCCAATCCTCGCGACCTCTTTGCCGGCATCGTCAGCCTTTTCTGGCCCGGCATCGGCCATTTCTACAAAGGCCACACCTCCATGGCCATTGTCCTCGCCGTTCTCGGCGGCCTTTGCTTCCTCTGGAGCATCACCTTCTTCATGTTCCTGGGCTTCCTCGCCATCCCCGCCTTCTGGATCGCCGTCGCCGCAAACGCCTACTTTCTCGAAGACCTGAAGCACCCGGCCTCCGAGCACGCTGCTCCGGCTCATTGATGTAAGTTCCGCGTACGGCGGTTGAAAATCCCCAGTTCTTGTCGCGCAGCGACCACACGGGGTTCTCAGGGGATCACGTCCCCTGAGTGGGGCGCGGGGCGAAGCCCCGCCTCCAAAAAACAGGCACGGCGGCCCAAAAAACTCCCCTGCCCGCCTCACTTCCGCGAGCCCGTCGAGCGGATGTGGGCGGGCCATCAAACCGGCCCATAAAAAATGAGCCGCGCCCCGCTGCAAACCAGCCGCCGTGCCCGCATCGAAAGAGCGCAGCGCATTTCGATGCCCATACCCCTCCCCTCCCGCGCCCCATCCGCTTTTTTTCAATCGGCGATTGGCAATTCCCCCCAAATCCTAAATCCTCCCTCCTCAATCCTAAATCTCTCCCATCATGCTCAGCGCCGGTATCGTCGGTCTGCCAAACGTAGGCAAATCCACCCTTTTCAACGCCGTCACACGCACCCGCAAGGCCCAGGCCGCCAACTACCCCTTCTGCACCATCGACCCCAACCAGGGCATCGTCATCGTCCCTGACCCACGCCTCGACGCCCTCGCCGCCCTTTCCCACTCAAAAAAAATCGTCCCCGCCGCCATCGAGTTCGTCGACATCGCCGGCCTCGTCAGCGGCGCCAGCAAAGGCGAAGGCCTCGGCAACCAGTTCCTCTCCCACATCCGCGAGGTCAACGCCATCGTCCAGGTCGTCCGCTGTTTCGACGACCCCGAGGTCCATCACGTCTCCGGCTCCGTCGATCCCGTGCGCGACATCGAGGTCGTCACCACCGAGCTCGTCCTCGCCGATCTCTCAGCCGTCCAGAAACGCGCCGACCGCCTCGTGAAATCCGTCCGTGCCGGCGACAAGGCCGCCAAAGCCGAGATGGCCGTCTGCGAAAAACTCCTGCCCCATCTCGATTCCGGCAAGCCCGCCAACACCCTCTCCCTCCCCGACGAGGAAGCCAAAATCGCGCGCGGCTTTTTCCTCCTCACCTCAAAGCCCGTCATCTTCGCCTGCAACGTCGCCGAAGCCGATCTCGCCCATCTCGCCGCGGAGATCGACGCCGTCCAGGAAGAGGAAGGCGGCCTCCCAAAGGACACCCTCACCGAAACCCATCCCGCCACCCGTTACGTCAAGGCCGTCCAGGACTACGTCCGCACCCACCTCGCCATGGAGGCAGTCGTCATCTCCGCCCAAATCGAGAGCGAGCTCGTCGATCTCCCCGAGCCCGAGGCAAAGGAATATCTCGCCGGCCTCGGCGTCAGTGAAAGCGGCGTCGGCTCCTTGATCCGCGCCGTCTATCATCTCCTCGGCCTGCGCACCTATCTCACCACCGGCGAGACGGAATCCCGCGCCTGGACCATCCGCGCCGGCGACAAGGCCCCCGCCGCCGCCGGCGTCATCCATTCCGATTTCGAGCGCGGCTTCATCGCCGCCGAGGTAGTCCACTTTGACGAATTGATCCAGCTCGGCTCCTTTGCCAAAGCCCGCGAAGCCGGCCGCCTCCGCATCGAAGGCAAGGAATACGTCATCCACGACGGCGACGTAGTAGAATTCCGCTTCAACGTCTAGCGCCCTTCCGCCCCATTTTGTCGCGTCAGCGACGTCAGTGGGGTTCTTAGGGGAAAACTTCCCCTAAGTCGGGCGCGGGGTGAAACCCCGCCTTCAAAAAAACAGGCACGGCGGCCCAGAATTTTCCCATCAAACCGGCCCCGCAAATAATCAGCCCGCGCTCCGCCCCAAGCCAGCCGCCGTGCCGGCATCGAAAAGCGAAGCGCCTTTCGATGCCCCCATTCCTCTGCTTCCCGCCATCGACCTACCGCATAAGCCCCATTCGTCCCATGACTCCCATAAGTCCCATCCCCCCTCCATTCCCCACTCCTCTTTCCCTTGACCCCACCTTCACGTGCATCAAAACCTTTTACATGAAGATCATCCCGGTCCGCGACGTTCCAGCACCACTTCCGAAAGATCCTCGCCTGGGTTGAAGATGGCGAGGAAGTCCTCGTCACCCGCCGCAACAGGGTCATCGCCCGCCTCATCCCTTCTCCCTCCGCCCCTCCCGCGCCCCTGCCCGATTTTGCCGCGCGCGCCGCCGCCATCTGGGGTCCACGGCCAAAAGACGCCCCTCTTTCCAAAACCACCCTCGCCGAACGCGGCGAACGGACGTGAGATACCTCGACCCTGGTCCTGGGCTCAGGGTAATAGAGTGAGACGAGGCAACTGGTGTTCACGACAACATTTCGCCTCTCCACAACCCATTCCTGCACCCTCGGCACGCGCACCCTCGACCTCCTCCATATCGCCGCCGCGCTCACCCTAAAAATCACTGGATTCGTCACCAGCGACGACCGCCAGGCTCACGCCGCCAAAAAAGAAGGTCTCACCGTCGTCCGCATATGACCCCCGCCCGATCCGCTACAGGCATCGCACATCAGCCTCGCCCCAATCCTGATCAGCCTTTCCCTCGACATCGTCGGCTCCAGTCTTCTCGCTTCCTGCAGATCCACAATTCATGAGTTTTGGTTGAACCTGCCGAATGCGCAGCGCACAGTGGAGAACATGACAACGACCGGCCAAATCAAACGGTATTGCGATGCGATCGCACGCGCTTTCCGGCCGGAGAAGATTATCCTATTTGGCTCACATGCCTATGGCCGCCCGCACCGCGATTCGGACGTTGATGTCCTGGTAATCATGCCCGATCGGAAGCGCCATGGACGCCGTCCCTCCCTTGCGATCCGCCGTAAGATACCGGCCGGATTCCCGGTGGACATTCTGGTGAAGGATCCACGCGACATCGCCGAACGGTTGCGCGAAGGCGATTCGCTTCTGGAGGAAATCGTAAGCCGCGGGCGCGTGATGTATGAAGCAGGCCGCTCGTGATTGGGTGAATAAGGCGGAAGAGGATTACCTCGCCGCCGTGGATTTGGCCCGGCGCCGCAAATTCCAACTCCACAATTCTGTCTGTTTCCACTGCCAGCAATCCGCCGAGAAACACCTGAAAGCACGAATCGAGGAGGCCGGGCTGAGGATACCGCGAACGCACGATTTGGAATCGCTTCTTGACATCCTGCTTCGGGTGGAACCCCTCTGGGCCGCGCTCCGCCCGGCGCTCCAGAATCTAACGGACTTCGCCGTCGATTTCCGCTACCCCGGGAACGAAGCAAACAAACAGGACGCAAAGACCGCCCTTCGCGACTGCAAATCCGTCAGGCGGGAAGCTCGGACTGCCTTGGGATTGACGATCTGAGCGTACGGATGCTGCGGTTTGACTGCGGCGATCCTATGGGTAAAAATGGCTGATGCCGCCGGTGCCGAATTACAAAGCCGTTCTCAAACATTACAAAGATTGCACAAAAGAGGTGCGCGATTTTTTCTCGAATCTACCGCAGCTTGTTGACCCGAATCTCCATCTTCCTTGGGAAGTTAGCATCGCATACCAGTTTATTCGCGTTGAAACCGGCCAAAACCGGGCTCTTTATGGCGGTGTCGTTAAGCTCCATCGGGCAGAGGCGACCGTCGCGGGTTCAAAGTTGCAATCCCTTCACATCACTCGTACGTCCTTTTTAAGTTTGATGGAAGTCGTTTTTGGGAAGCCTCTTCCCGATACTACGATTGGACTGCTCAAAACGGCGGAGAAGGTGCGTGACAAGACTGTCCATGGCAAGGGCATTTCTGAGCCACAAGCCCGGGAGGCAATCGTCGATGTGCTCGACTACGCCACAGCGGTAAACAACTTTGTCGATGGAATCGCAGGATTCAAGCCGTTCGGAAGCATGCAGGGCTTCAAAGGCGCAGCGCAGCCATTGGCGAAGTCCACTACGGCGTGGCTCCTAAAAGGAATGGGCTTTTAGTCAGGCCTCAGGAACAAGACTCATTTCATCGTCTCTTCCCCGGAAAGCGGAGCCAAGGGGACTGTTTTTCGCTTCGCTCAAACCCGCGATACGGGCTCGCTTCGCTCGCTTGGTCTTCTCGAGCCCGCCGGACGCGGCCAGGGGGGCCGAACCGCGTTCGAATCTGTCCGCCTTTGGCAACCACTCCGTGCCGCTGGCGGAGCCTAGGGGGGTCCAATGCCTTTTTGTCACCTGAGCCTCAAAACGGCCAGAAAGCCAGGACTGAAAAGGGCCGTTTTACAGAGACCGGACCCGGTTCCGGTACCTTTATGAAATTTCGCCAAAATGCATTGCAAACCGAGACGGCTTACTAAACGGTATCTTTCAATCCGGCCTCCTAGCCGGAACCATTCTTCAGCATACGAATATGGCGACACCCAACGAAGCATACCATGAATTCTATCGCCGTCAGCATCGCGTCCTCGGTGCCTACCTGGCTCTCCATTGCTGGCATAACGGTTACGACGCTGTCATCGTCGCTCGCGAGACGCTGGCCCACATCCACGAGCTCTCCAAGTTCACGGAGAAGCATCTTTCATGGCTGCAGCGCGACATCCGGCCATACTTCCCCGAATCCACAAAGCTCTACTATACTGCCTCGAAGCTGTTCGGCGCGGTTGTCCTCTCTCGTGTCGAGATCCCCGAAGGCTTCGGGACGGGCTCGATGCAGGACGAGTCGCGCGCGAAACACTGGCGCGCCAAGGGTTACCGAGTCGCCGCGTTATCCGAGCTTAAATCGTGCGAGACCACCTTCACGGAGTGCACCGCTGCATCCTTCTTAGCCTTGGTGTGCGGAGGTCTTTCGTTTCCTCAGGCATTGTCCAAGAAAACAACGAAATGAGAACGCCTAGCTATGCGATGGACCAGTCGCTTTCACTCGCAAGCTCCCCGGGATCCGAATCGAGAACCGGAACTCCCTCCTGGCCAAGCAAGTCGATAAACGCGCGTTTGGAATAGCCCGCCGTATGTGCCGCCTGACCCAGCGTCAGGCGGCCCTTCTCGTAAAGCTTGAGCGCCAGCATCAGCCGCGCTTCCTCCTTCGGGATCGAAGCTGGAAGCTCCACGTCTATGGCAACCGTGTCCGCATTCTTCATTGTGGACACTCTACTTGCGGTGGCGCTCCCCGGCAATAGCGGCGATGGGGCCTGCAGTCATCCAGAAGTTGTGTGCGCCCACCGGGTGATTCTCGCAAACTCAGCCGGCAATTCGCCAACGCGACCCAGCCCATCAGTCCCGCCCCAATCCCATTCCAGCCCACCACCGGCAACCACGTCCAAAATCCCCCCAAAAAAAATCACTAACTGAGGCGACATTTTTCCTGCAAGGCTTGTTTCCATGACTCGCATCGGTAAAATCGCTCGGCTTCCCCGTAACATCCGCGACCAGCTCAACCAGCGCCTCGACGACGGCGAACTGGCCGCCTCCATCCTCGCTTGGCTCAACGGCCTCGATGCCGTTCGAAAAATCCTCGGGCACTCATTCCAGGGCCGGCCCGTCAGCGAGCAAAACCTCTCCGATTGGAAACAAGGCGGCTTCCTCGACTGGCAGCGCCATCAGGAAACCGCCCATCGCCTCCAGCGTCTCATCGACCACGCCGCCGCCCTCGAAAAATCCGCCGGGCGCCAATACATTCCCGACCTCCTCGCCGGCCTCCTTGCTTCCGAATTCGCCGCCCAGACCCACAAGCTCCTCGAGGAAACTTCCGATCCCGCACAGCGTTGGAAACTCCTCCGCCAATCCCTGCGCCAGCTCCACCAGCTCCGCAAGGGCGACGCCAGGGCCGCCCGCGCCCACAGGGATGCCGTCCGCTGGAAGATCGAATGCGACGACCGCGAATGGGAGCAAAAAGGCAAAATGATCGCCGAGGCTTACGATCACGCCATGGAGCCCATCAGGCAAAAAACTCGACGCCCCGTCCTCGTGAACGCTTACGGCGGTGGCAAGGATGCCGAGGAAATGGCCGATTTCATCCTCAACCTCGAACGCCAGTGCAACATCCCCAGGTATTCCCGCTTCCAAAATCAGCCCGATCCACCCCCAGCCACACCTCCCGAATCAAGCCCAATCAAGGCTAATCAAGGCAAATCAAGCTAATTTCACCCCCCCGCCATTCCACTCCTGCGAAAACACCCATTCCATCTCCACGACGGCGCCGTCGCACAATTCCGCTTCAACGTCTGACCGGCAGGCCGCGCCAAACTTTTCGAATTTCGAATTTCGAGTTTTCCACCACCGGTGGACCAAATTTCCAGTTTCGAATTCACCATTTCCCCATTATGGTGCGGCCTCCGATGAGATTCTCCTTCCCGCGGGCCTTGCTCCTATCCCTTCTGCTGCCTGCGCAACTCATTCTGGCGGACGTACTTCCAACCCCTCCTTCGGCTGCCACCACACCCGCCATCCCCGTCCCCCCCATCCATCGCAGCCTCGCCCGCATCACCACCACCTCCCAGGAGCCCAATTACCGCGAGCCCTGGGCCACCGGCTCCATCGAGGAGGGCGTCGGCACCGGCTTTATCATCGACGGCCACCGCATCCTCACCAACGCCCACGTCGTCAGCAACGCCCGCTTCGTCACCGTCGAAAAGGAGGATGACCCGCGCAAGTACACCGCCAAGGTCCAGTTCATCGGCCACGATTGCGACCTCGCCGTCCTCAAGGTCAACGAGCCCGGCTTCTTCGACAACACCGTCCCGCTCGAACTCGGCGGCATCCCGGAAATCGAATCCACCGTCTCCGCCTACGGCTACCCGGTCGGCGGCGACCGCATGTCGGTCACCCAGGGCATCGTTTCCCGCATCGATTTCCAGACTTACACCCATTCCCTGGTCGATGCCCACCTCGCCATCCAGATCAGCGCCGCCATCAATCCCGGCAACTCCGGCGGTCCCGTCCTCCAGCATGGCAAGGTCGTCGGCGTCGCCTTCCAGGGTTACAGCGGCGATGTCGCCCAAAACGTCGGTTACATGATCCCCGTGCCCGTGATCGATCGTTTCCTCAAGGATATCTCGAGCGGCCATTACGACGGCTACATGGACCTCTCGATCTCGACTTTTCCGCTTCAAAATCCCGCCATGCGCCGCGCTCTTGGCCTCGCCGATGATGACCGCGGCGTCATGGTCAGCACCGTCTCCGCCGAGGGCTGCTCGGATGGCGTCCTCGAGCCGGGCGACGTCCTTCTGACCATCGACGGCCATTCCATCGCCAGCGATGGCTTCGTCGTTCTCGATGGCGCGCGCGTCCAGATGGCGGAGGTCGTCGAGCGAAAATTCAAGGGCGACAGCGTCGCTCTTCACATCATCCGCGATCACAAGGAAATGGATGTCACCGTGAAACTCGACGCAGCCTGGCCTTACCTGATGCAGGCCAACACCTATGACGCCGCCCCGCGCTACGTCCTCTACGGCGGCCTTCTCTTCCAGCCCATGTCCCGCAATTTCCTCGAGGCCTATGATATCGACGACCTCCAGGTCCGTTATTTCTACGATTACTTCCTCCAGGACGAGATTTACAAGGACCACCCCGAAATCATCGTCCTGAGCGCCATCCTGCCGGATCCCATCAATACTTACCTCGAGGAATTCAAGAACGGCCTCGTCGATGAAATCAACGGCGAGAAGGTCAGGACCCTCGACGATCTCGCCAACGGCTTTCGCAAACCCGCCGACCAATACGTCATCAAGTTGATCGGCGTCGGCCGCCCCATCGTGCTCAACCGCGCCGCCGCCGAAGCCGCGCGCGAGCGCATCGACCAGCGCTACGACGTGGTGAAGGAACAAAATCTCAGGGACTGACGCCTTGCCTTACCAACCTTCCATAAGTCCCATGAAACTTGCCGGCGCCATCCGCTTTCGCCCGATCGTTGCGGCGCTCGCCGCGCTTCTGCCCGCTTTCTCCCTCCACGCGGCGCCCGCCGGCGCTTCCGCCGCCAAACAGGTTCCCGTCGTCCGCGTCAATGCCACCAATCAACCGTGGGACTTCTTCCACCCGTGGACCAAGCACGCTCCCTATTCCCGCAGGGGGCTCGGCGCCGTCCTTCCCAATGGTGAAGTGCTCGTCACCGCGGAATTGGTCGAGGACGCCAACTACGTTGAACTCGAGCGCGCAGAGAGCGGAGACAACGTGCCGGCCACCGTCGATGTCGTCGATTACGAGGCCGATCTCGCCCTCCTGAAACCTTCCGATCCGGGCTTCTTGAAGGGAATCACCCCGCTCCGGCTCACCGACGCTTCGGTGGGCGATCATCTTTCCGTCTGGCAACTCGAGAGCACCGGCGCCCTTCTCACCACCGACGCGCTCCTTACCTCCGTCGCGGTCGGTCGTTATCCCCAGGAGGATGTCAGCCTGCTCGATTACAGCCTGACCACCTCGCTTCAATATCGCGACGGCAGCTTTACCCTCCCGGTCATCAAGGCCGGCAGGTTGGTCGGTCTGCTCCTCAGGTACGATACCCGCAGCCAGAATGCCGATGTGATTCCGTCGAGCGTCATCGATCATTTTCTCAAGGACGCGGCCACCAAAAATTACGCCGGCTTTCCAAAGGCCGGTTTGCTCTTTGACTCGGGGCGCGACCCGCAATTGCGCCAGTACGCGAAGATACCGCCCAATGTTACCGGCGGCGTCTATATCTCCCATGTCGATCCCCAGAGCCCGGCGGAACAAGCCGGGATCAAGCTGGGCGACATCCTCCTTGGCGTCGCGGGGCAAAATATCGATGAAGACGGCAATTACGCCGATCCGCGCCATGGCAAGCTTTCCCTCGTCAACCTGATCTCGCTTCAAACCTCCGGCTCAAAGGTCCCATTCAAGCTGCTGCGCGACGGAAAGGAACTCGATGTAAGTGTGACTTTGCAGCACAAGCCCGCCGATTCCTATGTCATTCCTCCCTATGTCATTGACAAGGCTCCCAATTACTATGTGCTTGGCGGCCTCGTGCTCCAGGAGTTATCCCGCCAGTATCTCGAGGAATGGGGTTCCGACTGGCAGAAGAAGGCGCCGGAGAAGATGGTCTATTACGACCACTATCAATCCGACCTCTTCCAGGGCGACCGCAAGCGCATCGTCATTCTTTCCCAGGTCCTTCCCACCCAGGACTCCCTCGGTTACGAGGACCTCAACACGCTCATCGTGACGAAGATCAATGACATCCCGCTCATGAGCTTCGCCGACGTGCCCAGGGCGCTCGCTCATCCCATCAATGGCTTTCACAAAATCGAGTTCGACGAAAACCCGACCGTGATCTATCTCGACGCCCGCCAGGTCAGCGCGCATGCCGACGACCTCATGCGAATCTACGGCCTGCCGGCCATCAGCCGCGCGGAGTAGGCCGCGCGATTTTTTGACCCCGCCCGAGCCCGATGCGGAAGTTGATTGTCGCCACGCGAAACCGCCACAAAACCGCCGAGATTGCCGCCATCCTCGGCCCGGACTGGTTGGTCGAGGACCTTTCCCAACGCCGCGATCTCGATGAGCCCGACGAGAACGGTGCGACTTTCGCCGAAAACGCCGCCATCAAGGCCCTGGCCGCCGCATGCCTTCTCGATGGCCTCGTGCTCGCCGACGACTCCGGCCTCGAAGTCAATCTGCTCGCCGGCGCGCCCGGCATCCGTTCCGCGCGTTATGCCGGCGAAAACGCCACCGACAAGCAGAACCGCGACCGTCTCCTCGCCGAGCTGGCCCGCCATAACCACGGCGCCGAAGAGCCGATCACCGCCCGTTTTCAGTGCGCCATGGCCGTCGCCCGCGGCAGCTCGATCCTCGCCACTTTTTCCGGGACCGTGGAAGGCCGGATTGTGCTCGCCGAGGCGGGAACGGGAGGATTTGGCTACGACCCGCTCTTTATCCCGGACGGATATCGCCAGACTTTTGCCGAACTCGATTCGGAAACCAAAAACCGCCTCAGCCACCGCTCCCGCGCGCTCGGGCAGGCCGCCGCCTGGCTGGCCGCACAGCCTGATTAATGCTGGTTCGGCGAATTCGTTTCCGCGGCGTATTGCGACTCCCCAAGTTCCGTCACGGCGCCATTTGCCAGGATCATCAAATTGCCATTTCCATGGACATTGCCCCGCTCCACGAACCAGGGATAGAAAGGCCACCGGTAAGGCGTGTAGTTTTTCGAGTCGAACGGCATCGCCACGTAATCGGTCCGATAATTCGCCGGCTGCGTGTAATCGGGGCCGCCCAGGTCCCGTTCGACGGTGGGGCAGATCCAGTTGATCCGGTTGACTCCGAAAGGCAGCAGCGCCTCGATCCACGCCTCGTCGTAAGTCGAACTGTTGCCCCCCTCCAGCAATGCCGGATTCACCTGCGGCCAATGCTCATACTCCTGAAGATAGGCATTGCCGCCCACGTAAAGCTCCCGCAGGTTGTTCATGCAACTCGCCTTGTCCAACCGCATCCTCACCACCTCGTAAGCCGGCACCAGCAGCGTCGCGATGATGCAAATAACCGCTATCGTGGTGCAGAGCTCCAGAAGCGAATAGCCTTCGGGAATCCGCCTGACAGCGAAGGCGCGCATGCGCATGGGGGAAACTATCCTTTCAACAGGCTGCCCTCTCGCCAGGGACTACCCCCCGCCCCCTGCTCCGTTGGCGCCAAGGGCGCCAGGAAGACCGCTGGTATCCAATCCCGGCGAAACCGATTGCTGGAAGCCGTCCACTTGGAAAATGATGTTGTCCGTGGGGATCAGGACCGTATTGCCGTTCGTATCGGTCTCGGCCACATCCACGACGAGATTCGCCGTTCCGGTGAGGTTGGTACCTGTGGGCGAATCTACGCCACCCGCAACCACCGAGGCGCTCAGCGCGCCCCCGGCATTGCCGGTAATTTGCGTCACCGAAGCCTGGCCGAAGAATATCCCGCCGTTGAACGAAGCTGTCTGCACTTCACCCGTGACATTGATGACGCCGATCAACGCAGCCGCGCTGTCAGGATTCTGCGAAGCCACGATGGTGCCTTCCATTTGCTGGTTGCCGGAGAAAAGCGCAACCCCGCCGGTGCCAAGACCGTCTGTCGGCATGCTCAGTTCGAACAAACCGAGCGAGTTGGTCCCGAAGCCGGAGCTAAGACCCGTAGTCGCGCTCACCAGCGGCGTATCCTCCGTCGGTATCATGACGCCGGCATACGTGCCGATAACCGAGAGTCCACCGCCTAATGTATACCCGCCATGAATGGCGAGGACGGGGGCCTCACACACAATAAAGCTCAGTAGTATGGCGAGGAGGGTCTTCATAGTTACTGGCAGAATATCAGGGATCATTGGGGCGTCAACAGTGAGATTTTGGCTATTGGTCGATTTTTTTTGTTATCGGTTGTCTTTGGCCCGCAATTCGGGCAATCCCGGGGCAGGCCCGGCTGGCATTGCGCCTGCTCCCCATAAAGCCCGTGCATCGCGCCCTCCTTCCGCTCCTCTTTCTGCTTCTCACCTCCCTGGGTTGCCTCGCTTCGACCGATTCGGCCGTCCTGGACGAGATCAACCTCGCCCGGACTCATCCCCTCCAATACGCCGACATCGTCGACGCCTGCATGCGCGCCCTCCCCGGGGCCGATCCCCGCTGCGTGGCCGAGGCGGAGGCCTTCCTGCGCCGGCAGCATCCCATCGACCCGCTGGAATCCGTCCAGGGCCTGATGATGAGCGCCCGCAATCAGGTGGCCGATCAAGGCGCCACGGGCGCCGTAGGCCACAGCGGAAACGACGGCAGCAGCCCATGGTCCCGGATGGCGCGGTGGGGTCAATGGACCGGCCGGGCCGGCGAGAACATCTCCTATGGCTACTCGGATGCCCGGTCCATCGTGGTGACGCTCATCGTGGACCAGGGCGTTCCCGGCCACGGGCACCGCAAAAACATCTTTTGCCGCGATTTCAAGGTGGCCGGCGCCGCCTGCGGCCCGCATGCCCAGTACGGCGCGATGTGCGTCATCGATTTCGCCGAGGGTTTCGCCGAGAAGGGGCAAAGGGTCGTCATGGCCGATCCGTGGCGCGGATTCACCTATTAGGAGTTCGATCAAAGGCGGCGCGCGCACGGATTTCAAAAACCGTCTTTGAAAAAGCGCGGAAGTGTGATAAAAAAGTAATCTACTCGCTACAATGACTCCCCCGTTCCTCCTCCTCATGGCTGCCGCCGGCATTTTCCGCTACCTCTCGGCAGATGCGATGAAAACCTTTCATGCCCGGCTTGCCCGGCTCCTTCCCCGCAAAATTATGCAGAATCACCTCAAGGTGCTGCTCGATGATTACCCGGAGCGGGTCGCTGAATTTCGCCGCCGGATCCTTCCGCTATCGGCCCTCCACGTGAGTTTCAATGCCGCGGCGTGCGCCTGTTTTGCGGCGGCCATCTGGTTTTTTCCGCCTCACGGCATCGAGTATTGGGACCTCATCATCATGCAATATGGAAGCCTGCTGCTGATCCCCGCCGCCTTCCTGGCCGACACGGTGAAATTTACCCGGATCCTGATGGCCACCTTCGGCCGGGCCGCCGGCCCGGACGAGGCGGTGTGATGCCTGCCGGAACTCCGCGCCTCCTCATTCAACTCTTGTAGCCTGCCGGGCCGTTTTTGATAGGGTGCGGCGTTCCATGAGCCTTTTTGGACGCTCCAAACCGAAACCCGCCGACCCGGAGGCCGAAGCCCGGGCGGAAGCTGCGCGCAAGTATCGCAAGGCTCACGTGGGCGGGAACACCTTTCTCGATGCAACGGTGCAGGTGCTCGGCTGGAAGAACGTGCGCATCGGACAGGATTGCGTAGTTGGCGAATATTCGTGGCTGAATGTGAATCACCGGGAGACAGACGATGAGGCGATTGTGATCGAGGACAATTGCTTCGTGGGCCGGCGCAATTTTTTCTCCGCGGCCCGGCGCATCCGGCTCGGCGCCTATTGCCTGACCGGCACCGATTGCCGGTTCCTCGGCGCGGACCACATCTTCACCTCGCCTTTCATTCCGTACATCAGAAGCGGCGTCACCACCGAGGGGGAAATCAATATCGGCGTCAATTGCTGGCTGGGCGCCGATGTCACCGTCCTGGGAAATGTTCGCGTGGGGCATGGCTCGATCATCGGCGCCTGCACCGTGGTGACGCGGGACATCCCGCCTTTCTCGCTCGCGGTGGGAAATCCGGCGCGCATCCTGCGCCGCTACGACGGCGCGCGCGGTGAATGGGTTCCGATCGAGGAGTGGAGCGATCAGAAGCCCCTGCCCGACGAGCGCGAGTACGAGGCGGTGCTGCGGCGCGATTACCCGCGCTGCAAGGGGCCGAAGCTGGCCGGCAGCACGGCGCTGGGAGACCTGCCATGAAAATTGCGATCACCGGAAGCCGCGGGTTCATCGGCGGAAGCTTTGCCCGGTACGCCGCTGCGGCCGGCCACCAGGTGCTCGGCATCAGCCGCTCGTCGCAGCCGGAGACGGACTGGCCCGGCGAGCATGCACACGCGGACAGCCTGCACTCGGACCTCTCGCCCCTCTTTCGGGAATGGCATCCGGAGGTGGTCCTGCATGCTGCCGGCAGCGCGTCCGTGGCCGGATCGCTGGCGGAACCGCTCGAGGATTTGCGCGCCAGCGCGATGACGCTGGCCAACACCATCGACGGCATCCGCCGCGCGGGAATCTCACCGGCCCTCCTGATTCCCTCGAGCGCCGCCGTCTATGGAAATCCCGCGACGCTGCCGGTGGCTGAAAGCGGCGCGGTTGCGCCCATTTCCCCGTACGGATTTCACAAGGCCGCTTGCGAGTTGCTGGGCCGCGAGGCCGCCGAGTGCCTGGGCCTGCGCGTGGTCGTCTGCCGGCTGTTTTCCGTCTATGGGGCGTCGCAACGGCGGCTTCTGGTCTGGGAAGTTTACCGGCAATTGGCGGGCGAGTACACGGTGGTCGAACTCCAGGGAACCGGGAGCGAGACGCGCGATTTTCTTCACATCGACGATGTGAGCGCGGCCTTTCTGGCGCTGGCGCAGCAGCCGAAACGCGGGTGCAACGTCGTGAATGTCGCGAGCGGGAACGCAACCTCCGTGGCCCAATTGTACGAGGAATTGAAGCGCGTCTGCGATATCCACAAGATGCTGACCTGCCGCGGAATCGCACGGCCGGGCGACCCTCCACACTGGCAGGCCGATATCGCGCGGATGCGGCAACTGGCGCCGAACTGGCATCCCCGCCCGCTGCGCGACGGTCTTGCCGAAACCATTTCCCGCTGGCAGGCCCATGGGTGATCTGACGCGCATAGCGGTGGTGAACATGACGGTCGAGTGGTGGAAGGCGGGCCAAAGCTACACGCGGATGCTGGTGGAAAGCCTGGCCGCTGGGAGGGAGGGGCGGTCATTCGACCTGCTGCTGCTTTCGAGAAAACGAAGCGAAAAGCAGGACGATCCGGTCCCGGCGACCATCCGGCATTTCAAGGCGCCGCGTTATCGCCCCGGCGAACGCCTGCTGCGCTCGATGCAGGGACTTGGCGAAAAATCCGAGGTGTATGAGACCGCGCTGCGTTACAAGGCTTCCGTCGTGCTGCCACTGGTGCAGGTCGATACGCCGCGCCCGCCGGTGCCGACCATCGGCTGGATTCCCGATTTCCAATACCGGCATTGGCCGGACTATTACTCGAAGGCGGCGCAGGCGAGCCGGGACCGCGTGTTCCGGGAACTGGCGGAGCGGTCGCGGCTGGTGCTGCTTTCGAGCGAAAGCGCGCGCAACGACATGGCCTCCTTCATGCCCGAGCACACGGCCAAGGCGCGGGTGCTGCCGTTTCCATCACTTTTCGCGTTTCATCCGCCCGAAGGGGCGGACCCGGGCGAGACGCTGCGCAAATACCATTTGCCGGAAAAATTCGCGCTGGTGGCCAATCAATTCTGGCAGCACAAGAATCACCGCACGGTTGTCGACGCGGTGGCGCTTCTCAGGGAGCGCGGCCTGAGGCTGCCGGTGGTGATGACCGGCCAGCCGAGCGACTTTCGCGATCCGAACAACCGGACGGTCTCGGAACTATTGCAGCGCATCGCGGAGTTGGGGCTGGCCGGACAGGTGACTGTGCTTGGGCAGGTGCCATATAAGGAATTGATCGCGCTGCTGCGCGCCGCCGCGCTGATCCTGCAGCCGTCGCAAAGCGAAGGCTGGAGCACCAGCGTGCAGGATGCCAAGGCGCTGGGCCGCCCGGTGATCTGTTCGGCAATTGCCACCCATCGCGAGCAGGCGCCGGATGCGCTGGGATTTTTCGAATGGAATCGACCGGATGAACTGGCGGACGTCTCGAACGGCACTGGCCCGCACTCGATCCGGGGCCAAGCCTGGCACGCGAAGCGGAATGCCTGGCCCGGGAAAAGGAGTTTGCCCGCCAGCACGGCCGCAAGCTGCTGCAAATATGCCAGGAGGCGGTGGCCGCGAGGTAGGGCGTGCGATGTGTAAAAACGAAGCTGCCTCCCCGGCCCCCAATGACCGGAGAGGCATTACTCGCTGCGCTACTAGCCAGATCCCCATCGGACGTTTGCGCAACATCTTAACGGGAAGGGAGTTAGGCTGTGCCAGAACCGGGCAACCAATGGCGTTAGCCCAGCTCAACTGCCCAGAGAATAGCCCGTGTGTTAATCAGTCTGCCATCGTCAGTTTAGACGATACGCACCCGATCCCCTTTCAACGCTCCCTACCGGCCAAAGAACCTGGCCGTCGCCTCGGTCCGGGACTGGACATGCAGCTTCTCGTAAATATGGCGAAGGTGAGTGGCCACGGTGCTGAGGCTGACGTTCAATTTCTCGCTGATCTCCTTGTAAAAATAGCCCCGGGCCAGGAGGGCGAGGATTTCCTGCTCCCTGGGCGTCAGTTTCTCGACATCGGACACCGGCTGTTCGATCTGGTGAAAATGATCGACCACCTTGCGGGCAATCTGCATCGACATCGGCGCGCCGCCGGCGTGGATTTGCTCGACGGCCTGGATCAACTCCGAGGCCGGCATGTTCTTGAGCAGATAGCCGCTGGCGCCGGCGCGCAGGGAATCGAAAATGAGGTCGCGCTGATCGTAGGTGGTGATCATCAGGATCGCCAGCTTCGGCCATTTGGCCTTGAGCTTGGCAACGCATTCGATGCCGCTCATACCGGGCAACTTGATATCCATGAGGACCACGTCCGGCGGCTGGGACGAGAGGCCGGCGAGCGCCTCCTCGCCGGTGCCGTAAGTATTCAGGCAGGCGATGCGCGCGTCTATGCCGAGCAGGGCAAGCAGCCGTTTTCGCGTCTCGCTGTCATCTTCGACGATGGAAACTGTGATTGGCATAGGCTTACAACTCCATACTCCTATGCTTCCTTCGAGCAAATGGCAGCGGATTTTTTTGACGACTCGATTTCCTGGCAGGGATAAACGAAGCGGACGCGCGTCCCGTTTCCCGGCGCGGACTCGATTTCGAGGCGGCCGCCGATCGCCTCCATGCGGTGGCGCATGTTTCGCAATCCGTCGGCGCCGGCGCAGGCCAACGCCTGATCGAAACCGCGGCCATTGTCCTCGATGGTCATGGCGATCGAGCGCGGGTTAATCAAGAGGCGCAGCCAGACTTCGCCGGCCTGGGCGTGGCGCACGATGTTGTGGAGCGCCTCCTTGACCACCAGGAAAAGATTGTGCCGCGCCTCGGAGGAGAGAGGGCGATGGTCCGGAAAATCAGGTGTGTCGATGCGGCAGCGGATTCCGGCCGTGGCCAGGAAATCGAGCGCGAACTGGCCGATGTAATCGATCATGTCCGCCAGCGTGTCGTTGTGCGGATTCACGGCCCAAACGGTGGCATCGAGCGACTTGATGACCTGGCGCACCTCGGATGAAATCTGCTTCACCTGCTCGCCCATCACAGCGGGCACGGCCTGCTGCTTGAGCGTCAGTTCGCCGAGCAAGGCAATTTTGGTGAGGCTTCCACCCAGGTCGTCGTGAAGGTCCTTTGCGATGCGGTCGCGTTCCTGGTCGAGAGCCGCCTGGCGCTCGAGCGCGCGCAGCCGCACCTGGAAACGCCGATGCGACAAATAGCGCACGAGCGCGCCCACGATGCAGGCGAACACAAAAAGCAGCAAGAGGCGAAACCACCAGGTTTGCCAGAAGAAAGGCGTCACGGTGAACGGGACGCCGGCTCCCACCTCGTTCCATATCCCGTCGCTGTTGCAGGCGACCACGCGAAACCGGTAATTGCCCGGCGCGAGTCGCGAGTAAATGGCCTGCCGTTCGGTTCCAGCGTCGATCCATTGCTTGTCGTAACCTTCGAGCATATAGCGGTATTGATTATTTTCCGGCGCGGCAAAACTGAGAGCGGCGTAATCGAATTCCAGCCTGCTGTGGGAGGGAGCCAGCTTCAGCGGCTGGGGCGTGGGCGCGCCCATGGGGACGTCCCTGCCATCGACCTGCACCGCCTCGATCACCACCGGCGGAGCGATGTTATTGCAGGCCCACGCGCCCGGGTTGACGATCAAGATGCCGTTGCCGTAGGAAAACCAAAGTTCGTCTCCGATGATGCGGCAGCAATAACCGACGTAGAGGCCGATGCTCCTGGTCACCGCCTCGGTGGCGATGTCCCTCTCCTCGGGTGCGAAGCTCACCACGCGCAGGTGGTCCGATTCCCCACTGGCAAAGCGGTCGAATTCCGCCGTATCGATGCGCGAGAGGCCGGTGCTGCTGATGAGCCAAATGCGTCCCTGGCCGTCCGGCAGGACCTGGTAGACGTAATCATCGGCCAGGCCATCCTTTGCAGTAACGCGGGTAAAATGGCCATCCTTGAGACGGCCCAGGCCGCCGCCCAGGAATCCGATCCAGATGCTTCCATCCTTGTCCTGCCAAAGGGCGTGAATCGGGTACTCTCCGGAGCCCGGGAAGGGCAGGTCCACGATCTTGCCGCCGGCAAAGTGGTAGAGGCAGCCTTCGCCCGTGTGGCCGGTGCCCGCCATGAGGAGATCGCCGTTTGCGCCCTGTGCCAGCAGCGGCGCGGTTGCCAATTCGGGGTTCATCATTTCGGTCACCTTGCCATCGCGCATCCGCGCCAGTTGAGCCCGGTTGGCGGAGATCCAGAGATCCCCGGTGGTCGAGGAGAGAATGGTGATGACGTGGTAAAGGGCGGGGGCGCCGGGCAGGGGAACGGGCGTGGAATTGGCGTCAGCGCAGGTGAAGAGCGCGTTGTCCGAAGTTGCGATGAGCACCGATCCGTCCGGCGCGACATCGACCGCCGTGGCCTTGCCGATGGAATCCGGGCTGCGCGAGAACTCCCGGATTTGTTTCCATTGATCGCCTGTCTGGCAGAAGACCGAGTTATCCTCGAGGACCACCCAAAGTTGACCCGCACCGTCCTTGACGAACGAGCAGACTCTGCCCCAGGCGGGCAATCCGGAACCGATGTTGAGGAAGCGGATGAGCGCCGGGCGCAGTTGCTTGATGCCGTCGTCGAGCGTGGTCAGCCAGAGATTGCCTTCGCGGTCGGCGGTAATGGATGTGACCTGCCGCCTTTCGACCCCCACGGGCGCCAGTTGCCCGTTCGCATATTGATACAGTCCGCTCCTTGGTGAATCCGAAGTTCCGATCCACAGGGCGCCGGCGGCGACCTCGTAGAGGGCCGTGACGGAACCGATGTCCGTCGGAAGCGCAATCTCCTGGTCCTCGTGCCCGCCTGGAACCGCAAAGTGCCGCAACATGTGCCAGTCCTCGACCCATAATCCTCCGGTGCGCGCGGCCATCAAACCGCTGTGGGACCCGGTCGGCAGATCGCCCACCTGGATGAAATCGCCGTTGCGAAACTCGAGGAGCCGTTTGCCCGAGACGCACCAGGCATTGCCGTCGCCGTCGGACGCGACGTAACAGCGGCTCGGTTCCGGTTCGCCGGCGGGGGTGAAAAAGAGCTTCACTTTGCCATCCTTGATCTCCGCGACGCCGTCCCTGTGATAGCCGATGAAGACAGTTCCGTCCCTGTTTTGGCAAATGCTGGTTGGAAGACCGTTAGGCATGCCCTGGGCAACGCGCCAGGCCGAGGTTTCCCCCTGGCACCAGCGGACGGCCCGCCCATGGTCGAGCGCCCACCAGATGCTCCCGTCGGGGGCCGCGTACACGACATTGCACATGTTGTCGTATTCATGCGCGAGTTCGGGCACGGCGATGGCGGCAAACCGGGTCCCATCGAAACGGAAGACGCCCTGCGAAGTGGCGATCCAGAGGTAGCCATCGGCGCCCTGGGCAAGACCGTAGTCCTCGTCGACCGGCAGGCCGCTGTCGGAGCTCCAGCCGCGCACGCTCCAATCCCTCTGCGCATGCGCCGGCAATGCCTCCAGGGAAAGCAACGCCACGGCGCAAACCAGCGTCAACCAGGGATGGATGGCAGTCAGGCGCAGTCTGGGGAGAAACATGGCCATGCGCCCCAATGGTGCCACCGGAGCAAGCTTGAGGCAATGCCGGACCATGATTTGGCCGGCGAAACACTGAAAGCCGGGCTGCAGCGCGAGTGGCCTCCCCGGCCCCAACGACCGGGGAGGCAGCTAACTCCCTGCGCTGGTCATCTGATTCCCGTCAGACGTTTGCGCAGCTTTTGGATGCCGAGCAGCATTCCAAAACTCGATAAAATCAATGCCCAGGTCTCCGGCTCGGGGATCACGGCAAGGGTCAGGCCGTCGGGGCTATAGGTGGCGATCAGGGTATTCGGCCCATCGGTTAACCGGGCATTGTCGGCCAGGTTACCGAATGTGCCGGAAAGCCCGTTGGAGGTCGAAATCACGGTGAAGGTATCTCCCGGGTTAAGGGCCCCCTGGCTCATCGCGATATCATCAAGCAGGAACTGCGAGGCGGGATCGAGACTCACCGCGGCAGCGATCAACTCGGCGGATCCATTACCGGCGCCGCCGCCGGTGCTGTCGAGGTCGAATACGTACTCGCCGTCGGAATCGATGGTGACTGTGCCCGTGACCGTGAGGACGCCCGTGCCCAGCGTCAGCGTGTCCGACGAGACAGCGGGCGCGCCCGGCCGGATGATGGAGGAGTTTTGCTCTCCGACCTCGTTGCCGACCGCGATGTTGGCTGCAACGACGCCGGTTCCAGAGAACTCGGCGGTACCGCCGACGAGATTCGCCAGGGAGACGCCTGAGGTGCCGTTGAGCGACCCGCTGAGCACCAGGTTGCCGGAGGTGACCGTGGTGGGGCCGGTGTAAGTGCTGTTGCTGGCGATGACCAGTGCGCCGCCGCCGGAGCTGTCATTGATGGAAAGCGCGCCGCCGCTGCTGGAGAGGGGGGTGGCAAAGGTGACCACCTGTCCGTTGGGATCAATATAGTAATCCTGGTCGGCAGCGGTGCTGAACCGGCCCGAGTAGTCGAACTGGTTGGCGCTCGAAAATTGCAGCGTGCCGCCGGCCAGGACGATCGAGCCCGGATTCGATGCCGCGGAATCACCCAGCGGGCCGGAGACACCCGGGTTCGCAGCGCTGAAGACGTTGAGGATGCCGTTCGCAAGCGTGGTGATGCCGGAGTAGGTGCTCTCGCCGGACAGGATCAGCTTACCGGTGCCGACCTTTGTAATCGCGCCAATTCCACTAAGGGTGCCGGAGTAAACGGTGCTGGCATTATCCAAGCCGATATCGAGAGTCACGGCGGCAGCCCCGGTATCGACAAGCGCCACCGGGCTGGCGCCGGTCAGTCCACCGAGATTGAATGTCCCGATACCGGCGAGGAAAGTGAGGTCACTGGCCGTATTTGGGCCGGGAATGCCGGGTTGCACCGTGCTGTCCTGAACCGCGTTAGCGTTGCCCAGCTCCAGGGAGCCGGTGGTGATCAATGTCTGGCCGCTGTAGGTATTTGTCGCAGTGTACTCGATCACGCCACCGCCCTCGATGGTGATGCCATATCCGTTTCCGTTATCCACGACAGGTCCGGCGACGGTGCCGGTGTGGCCGCCAGTGTCTCCGAGCGAGGTACTGTTATACAATGTAATAGTGCCCGAGGTCGTGCTGTTATTGTATCGAATCTGGCCATACCCTTCGCCAATCGCGCCGCCGTAAAGATTGATCGGGGCAGCTATCGTGGCGCCGGTCTCGAACAGGGTTGCGCCGCTGAGTACATTGATCGTCGCGCTGCTCGATATTGCCTGGCCGGCCGCTTGCCCCAGTTGCAGTTTGCCGCCGCCGGGGCCGAGGTTGAGCGTGCCGGTGAATCCGCTCAAGTTGCTGGTGTTATTCGTGTTGGCGCCACCCGCGCCGAGGGTGTTGTAGTTAATGGTACCCGGGCCGCTGATCGTGTTGCCAATGGCCAGCGAGGCAAATCCCACGTTGAGCGCGGCGTTGGGCCCGACGTAGACGGAACTGGCCCCGAGCGGGGTCGCGGTGCCGGCAGTGGCGGTCACCAGCAATGTGCCCGAGGTAATCGTGGTCATGCCCGTATAAGCATTCGAGGCGGAAAGAGTCAATGTGTCGGGGCTATTTTGAAGAATCCCGGTTACATTGGGTCCGATCACGGAGCTGATGAACACGGAGCCCGTGCCCAGCCCGTTATTGGTAATCATGCCTGTGTTATTAATGGTCCCGCCGGAGAGTGTGATCGCGCCGTCGCCCGTGGTACCGCTCTGCAGGAAAAGGTTTCCAACACCCGTGACGCCGCCACTGAGACTCAGTGAGCCGGCATCGGAGGAAATGACGGAATCGGCGGCCAGAACAATGGGGGAACTCGAGCTGTTGCTGCCGCTCACGTTTTCGAGAGCGCCGGTGGCATTCAAAGCGCCCGAGCCGGAGAGCGTCACATTCTGCGAGCCCGCGCTGGTGATATTGCCCTGTACCTGGGCGGACGCACCCGATGCCACCGTGATGGCGCTGCTGACTCCGAAGGCGGCGCCGTTCTGATAATTGATGATGCCGGAATTGATGGAGGTTACCCCGGTATAAGTATTCGGCGTCTGCATGAAGACGGTGCCGGTGCCATTCATCACGAGCGAGCCGCCGGCTATGCCGTAGCCGCTGCCGCCGGTGATGACGTAATTGAGCACGTTGTTATTGAAGGTGGTCTTCGAGGGGGCCACGTTTCCGCTCGCGATGTTCACGGTCACGGTGCCGCTGGTAGCCACACTCGATGCGCTGTCGTCGAAGATCACCGAGTCGCCCTGGAAAAATCGACCGGGCCGGTGGGTGAAACTCGCTGCCAGTTCGAGTTCGGCCCGGTGGTACCGACCACCCACTGGTTATTGTCCAGGCCGGTCCATGTCTCGGAGCTGCCGCCGGTGGTGGTGAGGGTAATCTCGGTGCCCGAAATGGCGAGTTGAGCAGTCTGGCCGGCAATGAGATCCGAAATCGTTCCAAGCGCGATGTTATCATTTGGGCCGCTTCCGTTATCCAGCAGACCGATGTAGCTGACCAGGTCGTAGACAACGCCGTTGGTCCAACCCGCGGCACTGCTGGCGTTGATGGTGACGATCCCGGTGGGGTTGACCGCGCCGGTGTACATTAAGCCGGCAACGTTGACATCTGGCACTGTCGGGCTGCCTTCATCGAGATTGAATGCGCCCGCTCCGTTGAAGGTCAGGTCGCCGATGGTCAGCGTCCCCACGCCGCCATTGCCGTTCTGGACAGCGGCAGAGGGGGAGTCGGCAACGACTACGGTCTGGACGGATCCCGTGCCATCGACGGCCCCCTGGAATACGTTAACCATCGGCACTTCGACCGAGCTGTTGGCGACGAATCTGGCGGTGCTGCCGCTCACGTTGATCCCGCCGGCGGAATTGATGGAGCCGGCGCCGGCCACCATCAGGCTGCCGCCGATCACCGTCGCTGTGCCCGCATAGGCGGGGCTTGCGCCGGTGAGGGCAACGGTTCCCGCCGAGCCGGTGACGACGTTCAGGTTGGCGCTGCCGCTGATGGGTCCCGCGAGAGTCAACGTGTTGGAATCGGAGGAAATGAGACTGTTGGCATTAAGAATAATCGGGCCGGCGAAGCTGTTGTTGCCGCTTACATTCTCCAGGGCGCCGGTGGCATTTGGCGCACCCGAGCCCGAAAGCGTCATGGTGTTCGTGCCGCCGGTGATTCCTCCCGCGACCTGCGCCGTGGCACCGGGGTTGACGATGATGGGAGAGTTGCCGCCGAAGGCGGTGCCGTTCTGGTAGCTGAGGATGCCGGTGCTGACGGTGGTCGAGCCGCTGAAGGTATTTGGACCGCTGAATATCTGCGTGCCGGTGCCGCTCTTGATGATGCTCAGGCCGCTGGCCGAAGCATTCTCGATGACGCCCGAGAAGTTGCCGGTGGCGTTGTTGTCGCCAATGGTCAGGGTCGACGGGGTGGCCGATGAGTTATTGACAAAGGCGCCGGAGGAGTTCACGGCGCCGTTGGTAATCAAGGCGCCAATGGTATCGTTGAAACCGTTCAGGTTGTAAGTCAGCACGCCGGTGGCGGCGGCAAAGTCGGTAAAGGTCATGTTTCCGGCGGAGGTGCCGCCGGCGGCGCCAAACTGATTGTTCGCGGCGTCAATCACGACCAGGTTATCGGTGCTGGCGTTGTTATCGATGATGGTGCCGCCGGTCCAGTTGTTGGCGGCGGTGCCGCTGTTGCTCAAAGTGAAGTTGCTGGCCGCGCCCGTGGCCTGAGAGCTCAGCTCGAGGGTTCCCGGGCCGGTGATCTGATTGCTGAGGTTAACGGTGTCGTTGCTCGAAGTTGCCGACATCCTGTCGCCGGGAAGAGCGGTGACGGGGCTTCCCAAGAGCGTGATGGTGCCAGACATGACCTCGTTGCTGGTGGCGAACTTGATGTCGCCGTAATTGGCGCTATCGCCGAGGCCGAGAGAGGAAGAGATTATTGGACTGGGTGGTCTCGAGATAGAGAGTCGCGCCGCCGGCCACATAGATCGGCCCGACGCCGAGGACGCCGGTCGCGTTGGCCTGGAGAAATCCCTGGTCGACGTAAGTGCCGCCGCTGTAATTGGCATCGCCTGCGCCCACCAAATGGAAATTCATCGACCCGTTGCCAACCTTGACGACGGTTACCGGGCCGCCGGCGGCGTTATTGATAATGGGAGTGTTCTCATTGATTTCATTGCTGGCGTTGGCCGGCGTGGAGTTGATGCCAAAGACGACCGTGCCGCCCGCGCTGGTGGTGCCCGAGGTGAGCCAGCCGGTGGGAGCGGAGGCACCGACGGTGGAGCCGCTGACCACGAGGATGCCGTTGGCCGCGCCGGTCGGTTCGGTTTCGTAAATTCCGCCCACGCTGTTCGAGGCGCCGGCGCCAAGAACGAGCGTGCCGGTGATCGAGATGGTGTTTACGCCGGCCTCTTCGGTGATGGTATTGACCAGCGTGACGCCGTTGTTGCCGGTGTCGTTCGCGGTAAAGGTGACGCCGGTCGAGGAGGGATTGAGCAACACGTTGCTGTTTGAAGTGGCCACTGCTGATATTTCCCCCGTGGCCATGGCGTAGGCGGTCGAGGGTAGCGCCACGATGTTGGTGCCGCTCAAGGTGGCAAGCGGCAACGCCGCCAGCTCGTTGGAGGTCGTGTTCTCGATCAAGCCGACGCCGTCGAGGCCGGCAATGAGCCCCGTGGAATCAATGGCCATGGTGCTGCTCGTGATCGCGCCCCCGCCGTTTTCGTCAAAGACGACGGCGCCACCGGTGTTGGCCGAAAGCGTGCCATTGAGCGCGAGTGCGCCGGCCGCGGTATTGCCGATGAGGTAGCTTCCCCAATCGAGCGTCACCGGGAGGTTGATGGTTTGGTTGTTGATCGAGCTGTTGACGATGCCGGGGGTTATCAGGTCGGTGGCGGTATGGGTTTTGCCGGAAATGAGAATTCCGTTGCCGTTGAGGGTAAAGGCGCCGGCGGCGCTATCGAAGGTAATCCCATCGACGGGCATGCCCGTGCTAAAGTTATTATTGTTAACCAATCCGTTGGTTCCCGTGAAATCCAGGCTATCATGGGCAACTGGCGCCACATTGGTGGGATCGGCCCAGTTGGTGGCGGTAGCCCAGTTGGCATTGCCGGCGCCGTTATTATCCGTCCAGGTATCGGTCGCGGCGAGGGCAGGCCCAGGCGCCGATAGAAGCAAAAGCGCGGCGGCGGCGATAGATAACCATCGAAATGATCGGGAAGTGAGAAATAAGTTATCTATAGAAAGATAACTATATCTAGAGGGGAGACATGAGTCGTCCGTGAACAACGGGGATTTTTTGGGGAATGCCATAATAGCGAGCTCTTGGGAGGCTAGGAAACTACCAGCCCCTTATAAGTCGCATATAGCGAATTAGTATTATTGCGCCCGCCCGCCCAAGGTGGCAGAATTGCCGACTCTTATTGTTGCCCGCGGAACTTTCTGACCGCATCCATGCGGCATTGGACGTGAAGTTTTTCGTAAATGTGCTGCACGTGAACCTTCACGGTATTGAGAGTAATGCCCAGCGTGGTGCTGATTTCCTTGTAAAAGTTGCCATTGGCCAACAGGGCAAGGATCTCCTGCTCACGCGGAGTAAGTCTTTCCACGTCCGAGGCCGGTTTGCGGATGTCGCGAAAGTGCTCGACCACCTTGCGGGCGATCTGCATGGACATGGGCGCTCCGCCGGCGCTGACCTGTTCAATGGCGGGAATGAGTTCGCTCGAAAGGGTCTTCTTGAGGAGGTAACCGGCGGCGCCGGCGCGCAGCGAATCGAAAATCATGTCGGCCTCATCGTAAGCCGTGAGCATGAGAATCTGGAGGGCGGGGAGTTTTTCCTTGAGCATCCTGACGCACTCGATGCCGCTGATTCCCGGCAGGTTGATATCTACCAGCGCCACGTCCGGCCTGTCGTTGAGGATATCGCGCACGGCGGCCTCGCCGGTCGCGTAGGCAGCCAGGCACCGCAGGTTGGGGCTGCCGTTCAATAACTCCTCGATGTTCAGGCGCGTGCCGCGGTTATCTTCCACGATGGATACTTTGAGGGACATGGATTACTTGCGGGGTGATAAAGGCAGACTGAGGGAGACCCTCGTACCAGTCCCGGGTTTGCTGTCAATTTGAAACTTGCCCGCGATCTCCTCCATGCGCTGGGACATGTTGCGCAAGCCGTCGGCGCAGCCGTTGATTGGCGCCCGGTCGAATCCCTGGCCGTTGTCGCAAATATCGATATCCATCGATTCGCCGTTGAAGGCGATGTCCATGCGGACCTCGCTGGCGGACGCGTGGCGGGCCACGTTGTTGAGGGCTTCCTTGACGACGAGAAAGAGGTTGTGCCGGATTTCCGCGGAGACAAAGCGCTCGTCCGGACGTTCGGGCAGGGTCATCTGGCACTTGAGGCCGCTGGTGTGCAAAAACTGCGCGGCAAACTGCCCGAGATAATTGACCAGGTGCGGCAGCGTGTCGTTGCCCGGGTTGACGGCCCAGACGATTTCATCGAGGGCATCGGTAATGTGGCGCGCGGCGGAATTGATCTGCAGCGCGTAGCCGTCCGCCTTTACGGGATTGGACTTGTCGCGCGAGACGAAGCCGCTCAAGAGCATGATCTGGGTCAGGCTGCCGCCAAGGTCGTCATGGATGTCCCGGGCGATGCGGGCGCGCTCCTTGTCGAGGGAGGCCTGGTGCTCGAGGGCGAGCAGCCTGGAATGGAACCGGCGGCGCACCAGCGCGCCCACGAGGCAGGCAAAACCGAGCAGGGAGAGCGAGCGAAACCACAATGTCTGCCAGAAGAAGGGCGCCACGGCAAAGGGTACGCCGGCGCCGACCTCATTCCAGATGCCGTCGCTGTTGCAGGCGATGACGCGGAACCGGTAATTGCCGGCGGCGAGCCGCGAGTAAGTGGCCTGCCTGCCGGTGCCGGCGTCGATCCATTGCTTGTCGTAGCCCTGGAGCATGTAGCGGTATTGGTTGTCCTCGGGCGCGTTGTAGCTGAGGGCGGCGTAATCGAACTCAATCCTGCTGTGCGTCGGGGGCAGTTTGAGTTCGCCGGGCAAGCCCGTATCGATGGTGAGCGCGCGTCCATCGACGCGCATGGCCTCGATGACAACCGGCGGAGGCAGGTTATTGGCCACCCAGGCGCGGGGAGTGACGATGAGGATCCCATTGCCGTAGGAAAACCAAAGCTGGTCGCCCATGACGCGGCAGCAGTAGCCGACGTACAAGCCGGTGCTGCGCGCGGCGACCTCGGGATCGAGTTCCTTTTCCTCCTGCGCGAAGGTGGCGACCCGCAGCCGTTTGGTCTGGCCGGCGGCGAAACAATTGAAATCGGCTACATCGATGCGCGAGAGGCCGCTGCTGCTCATGAGCCAGATGCGGCCAAGGCCATCCGGCAGGACCTGGTAGACGTAATCATCGGCGAGGCCGTCATTCGAGGTGACACGCACGAACTGGCCATCCTTGAGGCGCCCGAGGCCGCCGCCGAGGAAACCGATCCAGATGCTTCCATCCTGATCGTACCAAAGGCCGTGGATGGGATAATCTCCGGTGCCGGGAAACTGAATCTCCTGGATCTGCCCGTCTGCCATGCGGTAGAGGCGCCCCTCGCCTTTGTGGCCTGTGGCCGCCATGAGGGGGTCGCCCTGGGAATTCTGCGCCATCAAATGAGCGGTAGCCCGGTCCGGATTGTCCCAGCTGGTCAACGTGCCGTCGCGCAGCCGGCCAATGTGCGCGGTATTGCCGGAGAACCAGAGGTCGCCGCTGGTCGAGAGGAGCATCGCGATCAAATGGGTGAAGGGGGGACCGGAGGAGACGGGCGTCGGCGTCGCGTCGGGGGCCGTGCAGCGAAAGACGCCGTTGTCCCGGGTGCCGACGAGGACGGAGCCGTCGGGCGCCGAATCGATGGAGATGGCGCGGCCCAAGGCGTTGCCATTGCGGGAGAATTGCGGCATTATTTTCCACTGGCCGCCGTCCTGGCAAAAGACGGAGTTGTCCTCGAGAACGACCCACGCCTGGCCGGCGCCGTCCCTGGCAAAGGAACGCACCCTGCCCCAAGCCGGCAGCTCAGAGTCGACTTTCAGAAACTGGATCAGCCGCGGGCGAATCTCCTTGATCCCGTCGTCGAGCGTGGTGACCCAGAGGTTGCCTTCGCGGTCGGTGGTGATCGACCGGACCTGGTGTTTGTCGAGGCCCACCTGGACAAATTTTCCGTTCTCGACCCGGTACAACCCGCTACGGGCGGAATCCGAAGTCCCCACCCAGATATTGCCCTGATCATCCTCGCAGAATGCGGAGATGTGGCCCAGGGACACGGACACCTTTAATTCCTGGTCCGTGGCGCCGCTCGGAGACCTGTGCGAAATGGTATGCAGCCTGCGAATCCAGATGCCTTCCTTTGGCGACGGATCGAGCCACATCTGATCGTCATCGGGCAGCGAAGCGACCTGCACGAAAGCGCCGTCGCGAAAGCAGAAGAGCTCCTTACTGACGGCACACCAAAGGGTGCCGGCCGAATCGACGGTGATGTGGCAGGAAGCCTGGCCTCCGGGCAAGGGTGGGAGCGCGGCCAGTTGCCCGTCCGCGATTTTCACGACGCCAAGCCTGTCGAAGGCGATGTAGATCGCGCCGTCGGCGCCTTCGCACATGCTGGTGGGCGTGTCGTTGGGCATTCCCTGGGCGGTCTGCCAGACGGTGGTCCGGCCCTGCCTCCAGCAGACCACGCGGCCATGGTCCAGCCCCCACCAAACGCTGCCATCCTTCGCGGCAAGCACCTGGTAGCAAAGGTTGTCGTAGCTGTGGTTTAGCTGAGGGACGGGCACCGGAGTGAACTTGGCGCCATCGAAACGAAACATCCCGTCCGAGGTCGCGATCCAAAGGTAGCCGTCCGTGCTCTGGGCGAGGCCGTAATCCTCATCCGCCGGCAGGCCGTCCGAGGAATTCCAGCCGCGCACGCTCCAGGCGTCGTCGGCAGGTTGGGCCAATGCGTGGGCGCAAAAAAAAGCCGCAGCGATCAGCGGCAGGAGAGCGCTTCGCGGGGAAAATCGAAGAATTGGGGGGGCCGGATACACCGAGTGCATCGCGGCTTATATTGACATCAAGCGGCGCCGTGAGCAACGACTGGTGAAGAGAGAGATGCGCCGCAGCGGACTTTCCAGGGTGAATTTAGTGGTGAAATCAGCAAATCCAGAGATGGGACGTCTGCCTCTTCGGCCCCCCAAGGACCGAAGAGGCATTACGACCTGCGCAGCGGTAATTTACGTCCCCAGCGGACGTTTGCGCAGTCTCTGGATGCCCATGAGCAATCCAAAACCGAGGAGTAACGACCCCCAGGTCGCCGGCTCGGGCACGACCGTAAATGTCAGGCTGTCAGCAGTATAATTGGCCTGTAACTGGTTTGGCCCCACAGTCAGCACGTCGCCCTGCGGAAGATTCTCGAAGGACCCGGTCAGGTCACCGGGACTGGTCAGGATGGCGGTGAATACCGTCCCCTGGGTAAGGTCGCCGGGGGTGACGGCGATGTCATCAAGCGAGAATTCCGAATCCGCATTCAAGGAAACCGACGCGGCGAGCAATTCGGAGGATCCGCTGCCGGCGCCGCCGCCAGTGCTGTTGAAGTTGAACACAAATTCGGCGTCGGAGAGCAGCGAGACCGCGCTGGTGGTGTTGAGTTTGCCCAGCGACGTGGCGCTTCCAGGCTCGAGCAGCGCCGAACCAGGCGCGCCGAGCCCATTGCCGATGGTGACGCCGTTGGTCGCGTTGCCGATAAAGCCGTTGCCCTCGAGCGTGGCATCCGAAACGGTGACACCGGAGGTGTTGTTCAGCGAACCGGTCAGATTGAGGATGCCGGCGTTGACAGCAAGCGAGCCGGTAAAGGTACTGATGCCGGAAAGGGTCTGCGTGCCCCCTCCGATCTTGACGATGCTCAGAGCCGAGCTGCTGTTTTCGATGACGCCCGCGAAAGAGCCGCTGGCATTGTTGTCACCGATGGTGAGAGTCGCAGCGGTCGCGGCGGAGTTATTAACGTAAACACCGGAGGTGTTCGCGGCGCCGTTGGTAATCAAGGCGCCAACCGTGTCGCTGAATCCATTGAGATTAAAGGTCAGCGAGCCGGTATTGGCGCTGGCCGCGGTGAAGGTCATATTCCCGGCGGAAGAACCGCCACTGGCGCCGAATTGGTTGCTGGCCATATCCTGGACAACCAGCCGGTCCGAGCCGCCGTTGCTCTCGATGATGGTGCCGCCGGTCCAGTTGTTCGCATTCGCCGTGGTGTTATCGAGTTCGAACGCGGTTGCGGCGTTGGTTTCCTGGGTCTGCAAGTCCAAAGTGCCGGCGCCCGTGACCTGATTGGTAAACTCGTAGACACCACTGGTCAAAGCATCCGATATTCTATCGCCCGGGGTCGCAGTCACGGGGGCGCCCAGCAGCGTGATGGTGCCGGACTGGACTGAACTGGCCTGACTAAGTTTCAGCGCGCCGAAACTGCTCGAGTCTCCAACGCCGGGAGAAAGGAACAGGTTGTTCGACTGGCTGGACTCGAGATAAAGGGTCGCGCCGCCGGCAACATAGATCGGCCCGACGCCAAGGACGCTGGTTGCATTGGCCTGGAGGAGACCTTGTTCCACATAAGTGCCGCCGCTGTAATTAGAATCGTTTGTGCCAACGAGGTGGAAATTCATCGATCCAGGACCGGTCTTGATGACTGTCACAGCGCCGCCCTGCGGGTTATTGATGATGGGCGCGTTCTCGTTGATTTCGTTGCTGGCGTTGCCCGGGGTGGAGTTGATGCCAAAAACAATGGTGCCGCCCGAGCTGGTGGTGCCGGAAGTCAGCCAGCCGCTGGGATTGGCGTCCGCGACGGTGCTGCCGCTGATCAGCATGACCGCGTTCGCGGCCGCAGTCGGCTCGGTTTCATAGAAGCCACCGGCGGCGTTTGCGGAACCCGCGCCGACGACCATGGTGCCCGTGATGACAATGGTCTCGGTGCCGCTCTCCTGGACGACGGTGTTGACGAGGGTGACGCCGGCATTGCCGGTATCGTTGGCGGTATAGGTCACGCCGGTCGCGCCGGGATTGAGCAGCACGTTGCTGTCGGCATTGGCCACCGCCGAGATTTCCGCACCGGTGGTCATTGTAACATAGGAGCCCGATGGCAGGGAGACGATGCTCGTGCCGCTCAATGTCGCGAGCGGCAATACGGCAAGCGCGTTGCTGGTCGTGGTGTTCTCAATGAGTCCGATGCCGCCCAGACCGGAGATGAGTCCCGAAGCGTCGGTGGTCAGGCTGGTGCTAGTCACCGCGCCGGCGCCGGCGCCGCCGAACTCCACGATGCCGCCGGTGTTGGCGGTGAGCGTGCTGTTGATGGCCAGCGCGCCGGTCGTGGTGTTGCCGATCTGGTAAGTGCCCCAGTCGAGGGTGATCGGCAGGCTGATGGTCTGGTTATTGGCCGAACTGTTGACGATGCCGGGGCTGATGGCATCGGTGGGGTTGTTGACCTGGCCGGATAGCAGGACGCCATTGCCGCCCAGGGTGAAGGCGCTGGCCCCGCTGTTGAAGGTAATCCCGTCGAATGCGGTGCCGGCGGTAAAGTTATTATTATTGGTAAGTCCGTTGGCTCCCGTAAATAAAAGCGAGTCGTACGGGCTCGGCGCGGCATTGGCGCCGTCGGACCAATTGGTACCGGTAGCCCAATTGTCGTCGCCGGAGCCGCCATTGTCGGTCCATGTGTCCGTGGCGGCGGCGGCAGGCCGGGTTAGCACGGCAACCGCGAGGCTGAGCGCGAGTAGACTCAGCCATCGGGGCGCGTGGTTTTTGGTGGTTACGGGGTGACGGAACGATGTCCGCCTCGATTTTGGGGATCTGATTTGGGAGGCCATAGCGATAAACGTCCGATAAAAATAACAGCTAACTGAAATGCCACTATAGCGACTTGGTATTATATGTGCCCGAGACGGACAGTTGCCGGGGTTTCCGGCGCAAGCCTTTGATTACCAAAGCAAAGCGCCGCCATTTAGGCGGCGCCCGATAGCTATTTATTGGCTATACAACCGTACTATTTACGCTGCCACGGTCGTGCCGCCGGGATTGGTCTGATGCGGCGGAAGGGATAGGACTGTCGAGGACCAGTAATCGATAATCTCGAGGGCCTGGAACCGAAAAACGATCAGCAACGCGTCATTGAGCGGGACGCTGATTTTCTTGGCGATCTGCTGCAGGGATTCGGCGCCGTTGATCGAAGTGGCAAAGCGGGCCTCGACGTCATTGAGCCTCAGTTTTTGCACCAGCTCGTAGCCCTTGCGGGTATAAGCGGGGGAACCGTTCGGATCGGGCCGTTGCGAGGCGGTCAGGCCTTCGAAGCGCACATGGCGCAGACTGGCCAGCACCCAGTTGTCCGGATCATCCGTCGAGGGCGGAAAATTGCGCGCGTAGTCGGGGAACTCCGGCAGTTCGGCAAACTCGAAATTGACGCGGCCGGTGGTCCAGAGATTCGAGAAGAGCCGCTGCCCGTGGTCGCGAGTGATCTGGACCACGTCGTCGTGCGGGAAGCCGTTGCGACCGGCCAGGAAAAGGAAGAGCGGGCAGCCGGAGGCGGCCTGGTTGCCCTGGCCCTCGACGACGAGGCCGAGATTGGTCGAGTTGAGAATGACGGGCGAGTCGCGGAGGTAGAGTTGAAAATTACGCGTGGTGGCAAAAAGAAAACGGCCCTTGGCAAAAAACAATTCAACCGGAAAACGATTGATGAAGATGCGCATAACGCCGGTCATCCGGTCGCCATAGGCCATCTGCAAGGCATTGCGCAGCGAAAAGAAGCCGGTGTGGCCGGCGAAGACGACCTTCGCCGCGTCGCGGAAGAGGATCACGCTCGAGGGCGGCGGGGGCGGCTTGGCCTGGGAGAGTTGCGTGCTGACGACCGGCAACAGGGACTCGGCGCTGACCGGCTTGTGGATGGTGTTGACTACGTTCGGGTAGCGCTGCTTCAGCTTCTCGCCGTGGCCATTGCTGGACATGACCACCACGGGGACATGGGAGGTCTGCGGGTCGTTGAGCAGCCGGTAAACGACCGCCTCGCCATCCATATCCGGCAGCGATTCGTTGAGCAGGATGAGGTCGGGCTGAGCAACCAGGAAACGGTCGAACCCCTCCGCGCCGCGCTGGGCCAGAAGGACGTTGACGTTGCCAAAATTCTGGGCAAGGGCGCTCTCGGCGGCTTTCGAGGACGCAAGGCTATCGTCAATGACCAGGATTTTTTGCGACATGGCGGGGCTTGAGATAAAAGCGAGCAGGAACCAAGCCCGTGCCCGCGTTGAAAGAAAAAAATAGGGGAAGGAATATTGAAGTCAATGACGATGCGGCAGGATCGGGGAGGAATATGGGGAAATAAAATTGGCGGGAAGGCTGGCTGCTGAATTTTCAGCAGAAAAGGCTTGCGCGAGCCGGAAGTCGAGTGCTAAAAATTCAGCATGCCGCCCCATTTGCACAGTCTCAGCCGTCGTGAACGCCAGATCATGGATGTCCTTTTTGCCCGCGGCGAGGCCACCGTTTCCCAGGTCCGCAGCCGCATCCCGGCGCCGCCCAGCTACTCGGCAGTGCGCTCGATCCTGCGCATCCTCGAGGAAAAGGGTTTCATCAAGCACCGCGAGGATGGGCGGCGCTACGTGTTTTTACCGGTTGAATCGGCGGACCAAGCCAGGCGAACGGCGCTCAACGGGGTGCTGGAAACATTTTTCTCCGGCTCGCTGGCCAATGCCGTGGCCTCGCTGGTGGACCAATCGGACCGCAGGCTGACGGCGGCGGAGTTCGAGCGAATCGAATCGATCATCAAAAAGGCGAGGAGGAAACAACCATGAACCCGGATCCACTGCTTGCCTGGCTGGCCGATGCTCTGATCAAGAGCAGCGTGATTTTTGCGCTGGCGGCGGCGGTGACGCGGGTCTGGCGGGGCGCGCCGGGTGCGTCGCGGCACCTGGTGTGGCTGGCGGCATTCGGGGCGGCGCTGGCGCTGCCGTTGACGAGGGTTGCGTCGCCATTGTGGGCGTGGGATGTCGCGTTGGAGCAATCGAGCGCGGCGGGCAGCATCGCAAGCGCCCCAACGCCGGGGACGCCCGGCGCGGCGCTGGTGACGGCGGGCGGGGCGCGGGCGGAATTGCCAACATGGGCCGCCGGGTGGCGCGAATGGGTGCTGGCGGCGTGGATGGGCGGGATCGCGTTGCTGCTGGCGTATCGCGCGATGGGGAGCGTGCTATTTTACCGCATGTGGAGACGGAGCCGGGCGGTCGGTTCGGCGCGGGTGCTTTCGCTTGCGCGGGAGATGGCGAGGGCATGCGGAATCGAGGCGGAATTGCGTGAATCGGCGACGGCACGCGCGCCAATGACCTGGGGCGTGCGCAAGCCGGTGGTGCTGCTGCCAATATCCGCGGGCGACTGGCCGGAGGTGAACCTGCGCGCGGCGTTGCGCCACGAATTTACGCACATCCGGCGGCGGGATTGCCTGTCGCGGCTGCTGGCGCAAGTGGCAACTGCCATTTATTGGGTCAACCCGGCGGTCTGGCTGGCAGCGCGCGAGCTGCGGCTGGCGCAGGAGATCGCGTGCGACGACGCGGTATTGAGCGCGGGAATGGACGGGACGGATTATGCGGAGCAACTGGTTGCCATGGCGCGCGAGGCCGGTTCGCGGCTGCTCGAGACGCAGGGCGGCCTGGCGATGGCGGCGCCCTCAACGCTGGCGACGCGCGTCCGTTCGATTGTGAATCCGCAAGTGAATAGAGGGCCGGCGACGCGGACCAACGTCGTATTCACGTGCGGGTCAGGGGCGGCGATGGTGCTGCTCCTGACGCTGGCGCAGGTGCGCGCGGCGAATCAATCATCTCCAACGGCAAGCGTGCCGCATCAGCGGCGCTACTCCCCGATCGACATCCACGCGGATTCGACTTCCTACGAAAATGGGGTTGCCATTGCGAATGGCGACGTCGAAATCAGATGGACCAGTTATTTTCCCGGAACGAATACTCCGACATTTTACATTCTCGATGCCGATAACATCAGACTGGACACGCGCACCAAGGATATTGCGGCGAAAGGGCATATTCGCCTGGAGCATCGCGGGCCAAAGCAAGGAAGGTTCACCACAACTGCTACAACGGGAAGCGTAACGATCAATATGAAGACCCAAAGCGCAACCTACAGCGGGCCAACGCACACGGAAATTGAGGAGTACAAGGGAGACGATTCTTCCACTCAGTCATAAACAGGACATTGATTTTGACAGCAGCGCCGCTCCGACTGGATTACTCAGGGCGGGGATCGCGGCTCATCAAATCGGCCAGCACCTTGCGCGGTTCCTTTGCCTCGAAGAGCATCGCGTAGACTTCGTCGATAATCGGCGTGCTGACATTTTTCCTTCGCGCGCACTCGAATGCGCCGCGCGCCGTCGGCACGCCTTCCGCAATGCCGGCCATGTCGCTGATAATCTCGACCAACGATTGTCCGCGGCCCAACCTTTCGCCCAGCGCGCGATTGCGGCTGTGGCGCGAGAAACAGGTCACCGTCAAATCGCCAATCCCGCTGAGGCCGGAAAAGGTCTCCTGCCGGCCCCCCATCGCCACGCCCAGCCGCACCATCTCGACCAGCGCGCGGGTCACCAGCGCCGCCTTTGAGTTATCGCCGAAACCGAGCCCGTCGCTTACTCCGGCCGCGATGGCGTAAATGTTCTTCAACGCCCCGCCAAGCTCGACGCCGGGTAAGTCATTCGAGGTGTAAGTGCGAAAGTATTGCGTCGAGAACATCCCCTGCAACTGCTCCGCCATCGCCGCGCCGTCAGACCCGAGCACCACCGCGGTCGGCATCCGCCGCGCCACTTCCTCGGCGTGGCTCGGCCCGGAAAGGGCGCCGACCGGATTTGCCGGAAAAAACTCGCGCAGCACCTCGCTCATCCGCAGGCCGCTCTGGTGCTCGATGCCCTTGGTGCAGGAGACCAGCGGCGTGCCGGCGGAAACCTGCAGCCTGGAGAACTCTTCCGCGACCGCGCGAATCGCCTTCGACGGAGTTACAAACAGGATGACGTCCGCGTGGACGCAATCGCCCAGTTCATGCGTCGGCTGGATCAACTCCGGCAGCGTCACGCCGGGAAGATATTTTTCATTGGCGCGCGTCTTCCTCAGCAGCTCGACCTGCGAGCCGTCGTAAGCCCAAAGGTTCACCGGCATTCCCCGGTCCGCGAAGAGCATCGCCAGCGCCGTCCCCCAACCGCCGGCGCCCAGGATGGAAACAACCGGCGCGCTCATTGCGGCGGCGCCTCCTTCGGCTTTTTCACGAAGCGATTCTCCGTCCCGTTGGCGAGCCGCACAATATTCTCCCGGTGCCGCCAGATCGCCAGCAGGCACGCGGCGACGGTGAAATAGAAGTAGGGCCAGCCATGGATTTCACCCATGAGCATCAGCATCAGCGTCACCACGGGCAGGGCAATCGAGGCGGCGATCGAGGCGAGCGAGACGTAGCGGGTCGAGAAAAAGACCGCCACCCAGAGGCCGAGGCAAATGAGCGCGCTGAGGGGGATCATCCCCAGCAGCACGCCGAGCGAAGTCGCCATCCCCTTGCCGCCCTTGAAGCCGAGCCATACCGGGAAGTTATGGCCGATAATGCAGGCAATCGCCGCCGAGACCGGCCCGATGCCATCCGGCAGCCTCGCGACGAAAGTATCGTGCACGATGGTAAGAGTCGACCCTAGATAGACATTGTGCGTCTGGCTGAGCATCATCGAGTAATGCGCCGCGATATGATTTGCCGCGATGACCGCGGCCAGCCCCTTGAGCGCGTCACATACAAATACCGTGTAACCGGGCCCCTTGCCCATGACGCGCATCACATTGGTCGCGCCGACATTCCCGCTTCCCTGCTTGCGAATGTCCACCCCGCCCATCCTTGCCACCAGGTAACCAAACGGAATCGACCCGAGCAGATAACTGACGATTACGATGATGCTATCCACCTTTATATAGAGCAGACGCGCCATCGTGGCGTTTTGCTGATTCATCGCATCGAGGCCCGTGATCATTTTCCGGCCCTCCGCGCCGCGAGCGCCTTCTCCATCTTCCCGAGCGGCAGGCAATTCATCACATCGTCGCGCGTCAGCCATCCCTTGCGCGCCGAGGCCACGCCAAACCAAAGATGCTGCAAGCCCGCGGCTTCGTGGGCGTCTGGATTGATGACGCAGCGGACTCCCTTTTGTTTTGCCAGCGGCCACCAGCGCCAATCCATGTCGAGCCGCATCGGGTTCGCGTTCAGCTCGATCCACGTGCCGCTGGCCGCCGCCGCGTCAATCACCGCGGGCACGTCGACCGCGTAACCTTCGCGGACCAGCAACAGCCTGCCGGTAAGATGGCCGAGCATGGTCACGTGCGGATTCGAGATCGCGCGGATGATCCGCTTTGTCATTTCGGCTTCGGAGAGATTGAAGACACTGTGCACGGAGGCCACCACGTAATCGAGCTGCCCCAGCACTTCGTCCGGAAAATCGAGCGTCCCATCCTTCATCACGTCGCACTCGGTCCCCGCGAAAAGCCGGAAGTCTCCCAACTCCCTGTTCAACAACCGGATTTCCTCGCGTTGCGCGAGCAGCCGTTTCGCGTCCAATCCATGGGCCTGGAAGGATGACTTCGAGTGATCGGCGATGCCGAGATACTCGAGGCCCAGCTCCCGCGCCGCGGCCGCCATCTCCTCGAGCGTGTTGTGGCCGTCGCTGGCCGTCGTGTGATTGTGAAAGGTCCCGCGCAGGTTCTCGAGCGTCACCAGCGGCGGCAATTCCTCTTTCTGTGCCGCCTCGATTTCGCCCATGTTCTCGCGCAGCTCGGGCTCGATATATTGCAACCCCAGCGCTTCGTGCAACTCCGCTTCGTCGTCGATTTCCGGCACCGTCGCCGCCTTTTTTCCCTCGACCGGCGCCAGCCGGTACTCATTGAGCGTCCAGCCGCGCGCCAGGGCCATGCCGCGAACCTTCACGTTGTGATCCTTGTTCCCGGTAAAGTAAGCGAGCGCGAACGGGTATTGGTCATTGGTCACCACGCGCAGGTCCGCCTGGATGCCCGATTTGAGCCGAACGCTCGTTTTCGTGGGCCCCTGCGCGATGATTTCCTCGACCGACTCATGGCTGACGAAGAGGGCCGTCACGCCGGCGGGATCGCGCGTGGCGACGATGAAATCCAGATCGTGCACGATCTCCCTGCGCCGCCGGTAACTGCCGGCGATGCACGACTGGTTTACATCCGGGTGCGTCCGCAAATGCTCGAGCATGCTCTCCGCCAGCGGCGCCACGGTGCCGAGCCGGTAAGTGTCGGCGTATTGTCCGCGCGCGGCGATTGCCGCGAGGATCTTCTGGGCCGACTTGTCGCCGAAGCCCGGCAGCTCCGCCACGCTCCCGCCTTTGCAAGCCGCCTCGAGGTCCGCGATGCTTTTCACGCCCAGCTTCTCGTAGAGCGCCTTGATTTTCTTCGCGCCCACGCCTTGCAGCTCGAACAACTCGAAGAGCGTCGCGGGAAACTCCGCGCGCAGCGTTTCGTAATAGTTCAGCCGCCCTGTCTCGACCAGCTCCGCGATCTTCGCGGCAATGGCGGCGCCGATGCCCGGTATCTCGTCCAGTTTTTTGTCGCGCGCCGCCTGCTCGATGTTGCCCGTGTAAGTCTCGACGGCCCGCGCGGCATTGGCATAAGCGCGCGTTTTGAAGGCGTTCTCGCCTTTCAATTCGAGCAACTGGCCGATTGCCTCGAGGGTATCGGCTATCTCGGTCTTCGTGGGCATGTTTCAAATGCTAAAAGGAGGGCTTCCGCCTTGCAACCGGGCATTCTCTTTCCTCTCGACCCGGGCTTGGCTTCTCGCGCAAAGTTTTGCGGCCATGATTATCAAGCCCAAAGTACGCGGATTCATCTGCGTGACCGCGCACCCCCGGGGCTGCGCCGCCAACGTGCAAAGCCAGATCGATTACGTGAAGTCAAAAGGGGCGCTCGACGGCATGCCGCGGCGCGTGCTCGTCATCGGGGCGTCCACCGGCTACGGCCTCGCCTCGCGGATCGCGGCGGCCTTCGGCGGCGGCGCGGCGACGCTCGGCGTATTCTTCGAGAAACCGGCCGAGGAAGGACGCACCGGCAGCGCGGGATGGTACAACTCCGCGGCGTTCGAGGATGCGGCGCACGGCGCGGGCCTTTATGCGAAGAGCATCAACGGCGACGCCTTTTCCGACGCGCTCAAGCAGCAGGCGACCGGGATCATCAAGGCGGACCTGGGCCAGGTGGACGCAGTCATTTACAGCCTCGCCTCGCCGCGGCGCGCCCATCCCAGGAGCGGCCAGATTTTCAAGTCGGTGCTCAAGCCGATCGGCGCGGCTTACACGGCGAAGACCGTCGATACGGACAAGGGTGTCGTTTCGGACATCACCATCGAGCCCGCCAGCGAGCAGGAGATCGCCGATACCATCGCGGTCATGGGGGGCGAGGATTGGGAAATGTGGATCGATGCGCTCGCGGGCGCGGGCGTGCTGGCCGAGGGCGTGACGACCGTCGCCTATTCTTATATTGGGCCAAAGGTAACCCAGGCCATTTACCGCAACGGCTCCATTGGCCGCGCAAAGGAAGACCTTGAAGCAACCGCGGGCCGCATCGCGGGCAAGCTCGGGCCGCTGGGCGGGCGCGCACTGGTCTCGATCAACAAGGCGCTGGTCACGCAGGCCAGTTCCGCCATCCCCGTGGTGCCGCTCTATATCTCGCTCCTTTACCGCATCATGAAGGAGAAGGGGATTCACGAAGGGTGCATTGAGCAGATGCAGCGGCTCTTCGCCGAGCGCCTCTATAATGGCGCATCGCCGCGGCTTGACGACCATGGGCGCATTCGCATCGATGACCTCGAGATGCGCGCCGACGTGCAGGCCGCTGTCGAGGACATCTGGCCGACGGTCACCACCGGGAATCTCGAGGCGGTCACGGATATCGCCGGTTATCGCTATGAGTTTTTGCGACTCTTCGGTTTCGGCCTCGATGGAGTCGATTACGAGGCCGAGGCCAATCCCGTCGTGCCGGTGAGCTTCGTCTCCGGATGAATCGCGTGCCGCTCACGGCGGGCGCGCCAGAAATGAATAATACTCTCGCAAAGCTCCTAGCCGCCGCCAGCCGGGCTGGCCTGCCTTTTCTGCTGATCGGGGGCAACGCCGTGATCCTTCTTGGTTTTCCGCGCTTCACGCTCGATGTCGATCTCCTGGTCCCGGAAGCGAAGCGCTCTCAATGGCTCGACTTGATGCGGGAACTCGGCTTCCGCCTCGCCCACGGAACCGAAACGTTCGCGCAATTCCAGCCAACTGACGCCGATACAGTTCCCGTGGACCTGATGTTCGTGGATGGCGCGACATGGAGCAAGCTCGACTCCGAGGCGCGGGTCCAAACCGTCGCCGAGTTCAAGGTTCGCCTGCCCCGTCCCGAGCATTTGGTCGCGTTGAAGCTTCACGCCGCGGCGAGCCCCTCGCGCGATGCGAGCGAGCAGGACTGGCAGGATATCCGGAGGATCGTGCAGGTTTGCCACCTCGACCCGGATGAGCCAAACTTTCGCGAAATCATTTTACAGTACGGAGGCGAGAAAGCATTGAACCGCATCCGTACTTACTCCCATGAATCCTGAAAACGATCCGCTTCCGCCGTCGGGCTTGCGGCTTCCCGTTTTCAAAACCAAGCCGATTTCTCATTGGCCGCGGAAGATGTCCTGGGAGGCCGTGATGCGGGAGACCGAAGCTTTTCGGCAGTTCTACCTGAAGCATTACGATTCGCCGGAGCGGCGCCTGCGGAACAAAAACCCGAAGCCGTTCAGGATGTAGACAGGGCGCCGGTCATTTGCCCGTCTTGAACGCGCTCGGGCAGAGGTGCTGGACCTCGCAGCCGTCGCAATCGGGCTTGCGCGCGAAACAGCGGCGGCGGCCATGCCAGATGAGCCAATGCGAAAAGAGGGACCAATCGCCGCGCGGGATCAGCTTCATCAGGTCCGCTTCGATCTTCGCGGGGTCGGTCTGTTTCGTGAGGCCGAGCCGTTTCGAGAGACGCTGCACGTGGGTGTCCACCGCGATGCCTTCGTTGATGTGAAAGGCGTTCCCCAGGACGACGTTCGCCGTCTTGCGGCCCACGCCCCTGAGCGCCGTCAGTTCCTCCATCGTCGCCGGCACCTTTCCGCCATATTTTGCCACAAGGTCCGCGGCCATCGAGCGCAGGCTCGTGGCCTTCGACCGGAAAAATCCCGTCGAATGAATTTCCTTCTCGAGCTGCTTCTGAGGCGCCTCCGCATAGGCGCGCGCGGTGCGGTATTTTTTGAACAGGGCCGGCGTCACGATGTTGACGCGCTTATCGGTGCATTGAGCGGAGAGGATGGTCGCGACCAATAACTCGAGCGGGTTCGAGAAATTCAATTCGCAATCGGCCCCGGAATAGATTTTCCGGAAAGCCTCGACCAACGTCGCGGCCCGCTCCTGGCGCGTCATGACTTGGGCGCGGGCAGCACGCTGAGCCGGTCCTGCGCCTGCCTGGCGTACTGGCTGTTGGGATACTTCGTGACGATGTCGTTGTAGGCGGAGACAGCCTTCGCGAGCTGTTCGGACCTTTTCGGCGATGTTTGTTCGGTGAGCGTTCCCGCCTGTTTCTCGAGCAACTGCCCGCCTTTCCACAACCCCTCGGCCGCGGCGTCGGGCACGCCGCCATAAAACGCCGCCGTCTTCAGGTAGGAATCGATGGCCGCAAGGATGTTCCCCTTGCCTTGCTGGATATCGCCGATCAGCAGGAAGGCGTGCGCCCGCAGGTCCGCCGAGGCATTTCGGTTGGCCACGATGCCGACCAGCAGCTTCGAGGCGTCATCCAGTTTGTTCTGCTGGACCAGCGACTTTGCGATCCCGAAATTCGCCTCGACCACCTTCGGCGACCATGGGTAAGTCGCCTTCAGCTCCGCGTAGAGCTTCGCCGCGTCCGATGTCTTGCCCTCCTTATCGAGCGCGCTGCCCATCCCGAAGAGCGCCGTCGCCTGCGCCTCCTGGATCGCCGGTTGCGCCTGGGCCGGCTCCACGTTGGCGGGGATCGGGTAATCGTTCGCGATTTTCTCGTAAATATCGAACGCCTTGTCCGGATTGCCCTGGTCGATCAACGCCTGGCCGTACAAATCCAGGTCCTCGGGCGCATAGACAAACGATGGATTATACGCGGCGGCCATCTCCTGGACCCCTTTCGCCGGGTCGGACTCGTAAGTGAACGTGGCCAGGGTAAAGAGGATGCGGCTCCGGGCGGACGGGTTCGACGCGAACTTATCCGCCAGTCCGTGAAAGTAATTGTCGATATCCCCGGGTTTCTTCAATTGCGCATCGAGATACATCTTCTGGTCCCCGAGCAGCGTCTTGAGCGCCAGCCCCACCTGGTCCGAGTCCGGGAACTGGCCGACCAGTTTCTCCGCCGCGGCGATGCTCGAGTCGAGATCCTTGCTCCAATCCTTGCGTTGCGCTTCGTTGAGCGCCAGGTAACGCCCCTGCGAGTCGGCCTGCTTTCGCCATAACTCCGCCACCTTGTAGAGCGCCGAGGGCGCCATCGGATTGTCCGCGTGCTGGTCGGCCATTTCCGCGTAAGTGGCGATCGCGTCCGTGACCTTGGCCGCGGCCAGTTGCGTCTGGCCTATGGTATCATAGGCGTAGAAGATATCCTTGTCGTTCGGGTAATCGTGGATGAACTGCCGCAGCAGTTTGATCATGTCGTCGTTCTTGTTCTGCCCTCCCAGGATGCTGGCCTGCTGGAAGTAAGCCTGCGGCGCAAGGTCGCTCTGCGGATATCTGGCGATCACATTCCTGTAAGTCTGCATCGCCGAAACCCTGTCCCCGAGCGTGGCCTGGACCTGGCCGGTCAGCATCAGCGCCTGGCCGGCGAACCTTCCATCCGGATACTTCTGGACGTAAGCCTGCAACAGCGGCAGCGCCGATTTCGGATCAAGCGTTGACTCGAGGCCCGCCGCGTAAAACGCGCTCTCCTCCGCCTGCGGCGTCCCGTCATAATCCTTGGCGACCTTCTGGTATTGGGCGATCGCGTCCGCCATCTTCCCGGTTTCCCGGTCCACGGTCGCGATTCCCTCCTCCGCCTGCGCAGCCTGGGCCGGGGGCGGATTGGTTTGCAGGAATTTCTGGTAAGTGGCCTGCGCCTCGTCGAATCGCTTCAGGCCGATGAGCGCATTGGCCTCCTGGCTCAATGCCTCGGTGGCCAGCGCGCTGTTGGGATAGAGCGATATCTCCTGGTCGAAGTAACTGATCGCCTTGTCCGGCTGGTTGACCTTCGGGTTCATGAAGGCCGCGCCCATCGCCAGCGGCAGGTTCTCGCCCAACGGATCGTTCTTGTACTTCGACTCGAAATCATTGAACGCCGCGACCGCCTTGTCGGTAAGTCCCTGGGCCGCGTAAGTCAGCGTGATGTAATAGGCGATTTGTTTCTTGTCGTCGTCATCCTGCGCGAAGCCTTCGAGAAAGTGCAGCAGCACGCGCGCCTCGTCGTACTTTTGCAGCATGAAGTAACAGGAGGCGATCCGCAGTTGCGCCTTCAGCGTCTCGTCCGGCGCGTTCTTCAAGGCCTCGAGCTTCGCGTTTGCGCGGTCCTCGACGCGCTGGATGGCCTGCGCCTGGTCGAGGTCGCGCATGATGATCGCCTGCCGGTGCTGGTCGTCGATCGACGCCGCGCGCGCCTGCTGCGCCTGCACCATCGCGTCCTTGGGCAGCACCGCGCGGTAGGCCAGGATCGCGTTTTCCAAATCCTTCTGCCGCTTCTCCCCCTGCTCCGAATTGCCCCGCTGGAAGAGCACCTCGCCAATCTGGTATTGCGCGTCGTTGGCCAGCGCCACGTCGGTGTGCCGCTCGATGATGTCCGCCAGGAAACCGAGCGCCTCGTCGTATTTCCTCATCGCATCCTCCTGGTCGCCGTTGTCCTGCAAAGTCTTGCTCGCCTGCGCCGTCAGCACGACCGCCAGCAGGTCTTCGCTGTCGAGGATCGAATCGCTCTGCGGAAATTTCTTCAGGTTCTCCCGCAGGCTCTGCTCGGCCGCGCTGTAATTCTGGATTTGGTACGCCGCCGAAGCCCGCCCGTAATTGGCCGACTCGACCTCCGGGCTCTGCGGGTACGTGTGAATGTACTCGCCGAAGCGCCGGAACGCGTCCTGGAACGCCTGTTTGCGCGCCGGATCGTCCGGAGCCAGCTTGGCCGCCTTGGCCGTATACACCTGCGGGATCAGCGCGTCCGCCGCCGCCTTGATATCCGGCGACGCCGGGGGCGAAGTGATGCGCTGGAGGGTCGAGACCGCCCCGTCGTAGTCGCCCTGCATGTACTCGATGTAGCCCAGCCGGAACATCGCCTCGGGCACCTTCTCGGAATTCGGGTATCTCTGGATCAACTGGGAATAATCGGTCGCCGCCCCCGACAGGTTGCCGCTGTTGAGCAGGTCGAGCGCCTGCGTCGAGAGCGCATCGGCCTCCTGGGTGATGGCAGGAGGATCCGCGATGGCTGCCGGGGGCAGGGCGCAAAGCAGCCCCACGGCGCAAACCGCGGCGGGCAGCCAGATTTTCCGCAACTGGGGCCGACTCATGAGGAGGGGGGAGCGTGAAGTTACAGAAGCCGAAGATTGCTTGCCACTGCAATTTACGGTCTCCTAATAAATGTGATGCGCATTTTGCGGCCCCTGGTCCTCCCGCTCGCCGCCGCCCTGGCCGGCTGCCTGTCGGGCTGCCATAAATCGCAACCCCCGCCCCCCTCGATTGACGGCCTGACCCAGGCCCTTCAAAAGACGGCCGAGAAGACGCTGGTTGTCCCCTCGCTGGCCAACGAGCAGGTGGTGCTCACCGTAAAGCCCGCGGATACCGACGCCGAAGCCGCCATGGTCCTCAAGGCCGCGTCGGACGCCGGCGGCGCCGGGCTGCGCTCGGTGGATGCACAGGGCCGCGTTTCCATCCTGGCGACCATCCCGGACAACAATGCCGACGCCTTCAAGGCCGCCCTCCACAATGTGAAGGTCACCATGAACAAGCCTTCCACCCAGCCCAATCTGATCGAAATCCTCATCGAAAACGCCTCCGCTTCCCCCTCCCCGTGATCGCACTCAGCTTTGCGCTGCCTGAGGAAAGCAAGGATTTCGTCCGGCTGCTCTCGGGGGCGAAACGCTCGGGCCCGCCGGCGCTTCCCGTCATCGCCGGCACCGTGGGCGGGCGCGAAGTGACGGTGGTTCATTCCGGCGTCGGCATGACTTGCGCCACGGCCCGGCTGGGCAGTTTCCTCGACGGCAATTCCCCGTCGCGCTGGATCGCCTCCGGTTTCGGCGGCGGCCTCTCGGATGAATTGCGAATCGGCGACGTGGTGGCGGCGCAGAATTTCTCCGATCCCGCGCTGCTGGCCGCCATTGCCAGGCTGCCCGCGCGCGCCGGCGGGCTGATTACCACCAGGGATGTCATCGCCAGCGCCGCGCAAAAGAAGGACCTGGCCCGCCACACCGGGGCTATCGTGGTCGATATGGAGACCGCCGCCGTCCATCGCCTCTGCGCCGCGCGCGGCATTCCGCTGCTCGCCGTGCGCGCCATCAGCGACACCGCCGATCAGGACCTGCCCGTCGGCTCCGCGATCTGGTTCGATGCCGTCAACCAGCGGCCCCGGCCCGTGCGGCTGGTGCTCCATCTCGCCGCCCACCCGGGCCGCATCGCGCCGTTCGCGCGATTTGTTCGCGGCATCGGCCACGCCCGCACCTGCCTGACGGAATTTTTGCTCGCCGCCCTCGATGCCCTCCCGGAATGATGCGCCCCATGCCCCGCATCCTTTCCGGCATCAAACCCACCGGCGTCCCTCACATCGGCAATTATTTCGGCATGATGCGCCCGGCCATCGACTGGCAGGACCGCGGCGAGGCCTTTTACTTCATCGCCGATTACCACGCCCTGACCACCCTCCACGACGCCGCCCTGATGCGCGAGTACTCCCGCGGCGTCGCGCTCGATTTCCTGGCCTGCGGACTGGACCCGCAAAAGGCCACGCTTTTCCGCCAGTCGGACATCCACGGCATCGGCCAGCTCACCTGGATCCTCGGCACGCTCACGCCGATGCCGATGCTCGAGAACGCCCATGCCTACAAGGCCGCGCTCGAACGCGGCGGCGTCACCTCGGTCAACCTTGGCCTCTTCGCCTACCCGGTGCTCATGGCCATCGATATCCTCATTTACCAGAGCAACATCGTCCCCGTGGGCCGCGACCAGAAACAGCACGTCGAGATGACCCGCGACCTCGCCATCAAGTTCAACCGCACCTTCGGCGAGACCTTCACCATCCCCGAGCCGAGCATCATCCCGGGCGTCGAGACGGTCCGCGGCCTCGATGGCCAGAAGATGAGCAAGAGTTACGACAATACCATCGAGCTGTTTGCGCCGGAGAAGGCCCTTCGCAAAAAAATCATGGGCATCGTCACCGATTCGACCCCAGTCGAAGCTCCGAAGGATCCCTCGAACTCGACCATCGTCGATCTCTACCGGCTCTTCGCCCCGGAGAGCGACGTGCGCGAAATGGAGCAACGCTTCCGGGCCGGGGGCGCCGGCTATGGAGACTTCAAGAAGCAATTGTTCGATGCGATCTGGAGTTATTTCGAGCCGATGCGCCGCCGCCGCGCCGAACTCGAGGCCGATCCCGGCTATGTCGACCGCGTGCTGGCCGAGGGGGCCGGGCGGGCCAACGCCCTGGCCGGCGAAACCGTGCGCAACGTCCGGCGGGTCACGGGGTTGTGCTAAGCAGGCTGATTTATCGAGTTCGAAAAATTATTTAAAACCGGTTGCATCTCCGCAAACGATGCGTTGCATGGGTCTGAACGGTTTAAAATTTTTTACAAAGATTTAACCTTGAATCGGGCCGGACAAGGGCTCTATTGAAGGTGGTATCAGACAAAACCCTGATGGCAGAGTAGTTGAAAGACGTAGTTTATGATCAATTCGAATCCAGGAGAGAGAACGGGCATGGATCCGCTTGCGTCGGAGAAAGTTGTGATCGACCGGAAGATATTCTTCCTCGATCTCAAGGAGAACCAGCGTGGACGGTTTCTGAAGATCACCGAGGATGTCGGAGGGCGGCGTGACACGATCATGCTTCCAGCCACGGCCTTTCGGGATTTTGCCGCGGCGTTTGCGCGCCTTGTAGAACTTGAGCGCACGCTTCCGCAGCAAGCCGAATAATCCTCTCATCAAAACCGGCGGGCCGCGGCCCAGGATCACCCTCCCCAGGATCCGGCGCTTGCGGTCAGTCCCTTTTTTCGCGGCAGGTCCCCCCAAACCCCTGTGTCCCGCACCCCGCTTACGGCTTCTTCAGTTCGCGCGAAGAACAGCCGCCCAGCCGCCGTGTGCACTACGCTCGAGACGTTGACGGTGACCGTCTTGCCCACCTGGGCCCGCGCCTGATTGACGACGACCATTGTCCCATCGGGCAAATATCCTACCCGCCTGGTGCGGCTCCTTTCCCTCCTTCACCAGCGTCAACTCCAGCTCGTCGCCCGATGACAACTGCGGGCGCAACGCCTCGGCCAGCTCGTTGAGGTTCAGCGCCGTCACGTTTTGCAACCGGGCGATTTTGCAAAGGTTCGAGTCGTTGGTCAGCAGCCGCGCCCCGAGCAATTGGGCCAGTTGCACCAGCTTCGCGTCCACTTTGATATCCGGATCCATCGTGCTCTCGTGCACCGTGATGCTTCGCCGGGTCGCGCTGGCGCATGTCCGCCAGCAGGTTCAGTGCCCGCCGGCCCCGCTCGCGCCGCAGGGAGTCACCCGAATCCGCCAGCATCTGCAACTCATCCAGCACGAAACGCGGGAATGACCAGCGCCGTGCCGATGAAACCGGTCTTCCGAAGCCGCTTCGAGCCGTCCGTCGATGAGGATATTGCTGTCGACGATCAGCGGCAGGTCCTGCACCGCGCTCTGGCGGAAGCGGACGTACGGGATGATGAGCGAAAACTCATCCTTCCCGCTGCGAACGGCCAGCATCATCCCCAGGTAGCCAAAGGTGGTGTAAACCGCCAGGCCCGCCAGCCATTGCACGTCATCGCTCGCGTAGCGCAGGATGTCGCTGGCCAGCAGCAGCCAGGAGAAAAACAATCCCAGCAGCAAGCCGAAGGTCGCCGCTGAAAATGTCCGCAGCGTGACTCCTTTCAACAGCCGGTCCGCGAGCACCACCAGGAGGCCGAAAATCATCCCGGCGCCGGCGCCGGCCCATTGGGAATAGACGAAATTCCGCCGCCATCGATACGCCCACGAAGCAGGCGAACATCACGAACAGCGTCCGCAGGAGATTGATGGTGCGAAGGGGAGTCACGTTCTCAGAACTGCCGCTCGGGCTTGCTCGCCGGAGCCGGCGAAGCCGCCGCCGCCCCATCCGCCCGGTTCTTGTAAAAGAGGATGCCGTGCGCGCGCAGGTTTGCCACCAGCGCCCTCAGGTTATCGGCAATGGACCGGTCGTTCAGCAGCGTGGCGACCACCCCGTCGCCCGTCTGCGCCTTGTTAAGCACGCCCTGGCCGCTCTCGAGCACCTTCTGCGCGTCCGCCAGCGTCGAGCGCACGTCGCCGGCCGCGGAATTGACCGTGCCCAGCGTCACCTTCGCCGAGTCGATGGTCTGCTTCGCGTCGAGCACCACGGTGTCCAGGTCCTTCGATGCCGAGTTGAAGTGCTCGCTCGTCCCCTTGATGTTGGCAAACGCGTCGGTGATGTTCCGCTGGTTCTGGTCGCTGAGGATGCCCTCGTTGATCTTGTCCGTCACCTCGCTCAGCTTCTTGATCTCGACCTTCAACTCGTCAAATACCGAGTCCGCCTTGCTCTCGAAGTCCGCCCAGCAGGCCGGCGGCGGGCGTGCCGGCCACGGTCTCGCCCGGCTGGATCACCTGTTTCGGGTCCGACGCATTGAAGGTCTGCGCGTCGAATTGCGCATTCGGCTTGATGTCGACGAACCTGTCGCCCAGCAGTCCCGAACTCTCGACCTCGAAGGTCGTCTCGCGCGGGATTTTGACGCTCGACATGACCTTCAATTCCAATGTCACCCCGGCGCCACCCGGCGAGATCAGCGGCTTGTCCGCCACGTAGCCGACGCGCGCGCCGGCCAGTTGCACATCCGAGTTCTTGATGAGCCCGTCCGCGCTCGGGAAGGTGACCATCAACGGGTAATACTGCTGGAAAAGCCCCTGCCCCAGGCGCCCGAACTTGAACGCCATGACCGCAATGAACACCAGCCCGAGCAGCACGAATACCCCGGCCTTGAGCTCGAGCGCCTGCTCGCGATTGGGATTGGTCTGCGCAGCCATTAGTCGTCGTTGCTTAGTTCGCGTGAGCGGCCTTCGATAAAATCGTGGATCAGCGGGTCGGTCGATGCACGCAATTCCTCGGTCGTCCCTTTGAAATAGACCCTGCCATCGTACAGGTAGGCCACCTGGTCCGCAACGTGGAAGGCGCTTTTCATGTCATGCGTGACCACGATGGAAGTTATCCCCAGCCGCTTTTGCAAGCGGCGAATCAGCCGGTTGATCGAGTCCGCCACGATCGGGTCCAGCCCGGTCGTCGGTTCGTCGTAAAGGATGCAGCGCGGCTCGGTGACGATGGCTCGCGCCAGGCCCACGCGCTTGCGCATTCCGCCGCTCAATTTCTCGGGCATCTTCTTTTGCTCTCCCGCAAGGTCGACCATCTCGAGCGCGTGCGCCACCTTCGCGTCGATGCGCCCCGGATCCTTCAATCCCGTCTCACGCAGCGGAAAGGCGATGTTCTCCTCGACCGTCATCGAGTCGAAGAGCGCGGCGCTCTGGAAGAGCACGGCAATCTTCTTGCGTACCCGCGAGAGCTGCCGCTCGCTCAGCGCGATAATGCTCTCGCCGTCCACCAGCACGTCCCCCTTGTCCGGTTTCATCAGCCCGATGATGTGCTTGAGCAGCACGCTCTTGCCGCCGCCGCTGCGGCCCACGATCACCAGCGTCTGCCCGATCGGCACGTCGAGCGTGAATCCCTTCAGCACCTCCTGCTGCCCCAACTGCTTCCAGAGGTCGCGGATCGAGATCAGCGGCGCCGTTTCCACCCGTGACGGCGTCAAGATCTTCTGTTCTGCGCCCGTAATCATACGCCGGCCGGAAAAATCGCGTTGAGGATCAGCGAGAGGAAAAAGTTGATGACCAGGATCGAGAGCGACCCGATCACGACCGCCTCGGTCGGCGCACGGCCCACGCCGACCGCGCCCTCCTTGGCGTTCAAACCCTGGTGGCACGAGACGAAAACGATGATGAGCGAAAAGACGACGCCCTTGGTCAGCGTCATCTTGATGTCCCGCGAGCCGGTGAACTCGAGCATGTTTTCCATAAAGTACGCCCCTTGCACGTCCAGCACCATCACCGCCACGACATACCCCATCACGACCCCCATGCCCACGCACTCGACCACCAGCAGCGGCATCGAGATCAACATGGCCAGCACCCGCGGTACCACCAGGTAATCCACCGGGTAGACGCCCAGCGCCCGCAGCGCGTCGATCTGCTCGGTCACCTTCATGGTCCCGATCTCCGCCGACATCGCCGCCCCGACCCGGCCCGCCATCATCAACCCCGTCAGCACCGGTCCCAGCTCCCGGAACATCGACACCGAGACCACGGCCCCGACCGCCGAATCCATTTGCAGCCGGTGAAATTGAAAATAGGTCTGCGCCGCGAACACCGCCCCCGTGAACCCGCCGGTCACCAGCACCACCAGTTGCGACCGGTAGCCCACCTCGAGCAATTGATCCATGAAGAGCCTCCAGCGGATCGGGGCCGTGAAAATCGACCGAAAGCTGTCCACCGCCAAAAGCAACAATTGCCCCAGGTAGGCGCAGAAATTCAGAACGTGCCGGCCGGTGAGGCTTAGAAAGCGGGTCATCGCGACGGGTAATTAAGCGGCCCCACCCACGAGGCGCAAGCACTGCGGCTTCCCCTGCCCACTCTTCCCGGGATTTGGCTCAAAATCCGCCCGGCCCGGCAGTCGGGGTTACACCGTGCCCAGTTGCTGGGTCTTGTTCTTCGGGTTCAATTCCGGCGGGATCGAGCCGACGACCCGCGCTTCGAGGCCGAGTTTCCGGAAAATGCCCCGGATTTCGTGGATCGTGAAGGTCGGTTCTTCGAATTCCAAGTACACGATGTCGTGGTTCGGGTCGACTTTGTACCGGAGACCCGGGAGGGCTTCGAGTTCGTGATCCAACTCGAGGACCCTTTCCAGATTCCGTACCCCGGGCGCGTATATTTCGAGTTCGATCATAGGGTTCTACAGCCCCTTAATAACGGCCCAATTTCACTTCCTAGCAAACAAAATTTGCGTACGTTCCCTACCCCCTGCTACAAGCCTCGACACTTTTCCCGATGCCCCGCGACAACTCCCTCCGTAAGATCCTGCTCATCGGCTCCGGCCCCATCGTCATCGGCCAGGGCTGCGAGTTCGACTATTCCGGCGTCCAGGCCTGCAAAGCCCTCGCCGAAGAGGGCTACGAGGTCGTGCTGGTCAACTCGAACCCGGCCACCATCATGACCGACCCGGAGTTCGCCTCCCGCACCTATATCGAGCCGATCACGCCCGAGGTGGTCGAAAAAATCATCGCCCGGGAGAAGCCGGACGCCCTCCTGCCCACGCTCGGCGGCCAGACCGCGCTCAACTGCGCCATGGACCTGGTCCGAACAGCGGCGCCCTCGAGCGCTACAACGTCCGCCTCATCGGCGCCAACGCCGCCGCCATCGCCAAGGGCGAGGACCGGCTCCTCTTCAAGGAGGCGATGATCAAGATCGGCCTCGACGTGCCGCGCTCGCGGCATCGCCCACAACCAGGAGGAGGCCCGCCGGGTCGCCGCAGGAGATCGGCGCTTTCCCGCTCATCATCCGCCCCGCGTTCACCCTGGGCGGCACCGGCGGCGGCATCGCCTACAACCGCGAGGAATTCGAGACCATCGTCGCCCGCGGGCTCGATCTCTCGCCGGTCAGCGAGGTTCTCATCGAGGAATCGCTCCTCGGGCTGGAAGGAATTCGAGATGGAGGTCATGCGCGACCGCAATGACAACTGCGTCATCATCTGCTCGATCGAGAACGTCGACCCCATGGGCGTCCACACCGGCGATTCCATCACCGTCGCCCCGGCCCAGACGCTCACCGACCGCGAGTTCCAGGTCATGCGCGACGCCTCCTTTGCCGTGATCCGCGAGATCGGCGTCGAGACCGGCGGCTCGAACATCCAGTTCGCCGTCAACCCGGACAACGGGCGCATGACCGTCATCGAGATGAACCCGCGCGTCTCGCGCTCCTCCGCGCTCGCCTCCAAGGCCACCGGCTTCCCGATCGCCAAGATCGCCGCCAAGCTCGCCGTCGGCTACACGCTCGACGAGGTCCGCAACGACATCACCCGCGAGACGCCGGCCAGCTTCGAGCCGACCATCGATTACGTGGTCACGAAGGTCCCGCGTTTCACCTTCGAAAAATTCCCGCAGGCCGATCCCACGCTCACCACGCAGATGAAGAGCGTCGGCGAGGCGATGGCCATCGGCCGCACCTTCAAGGAGAGCCTGCAAAAGGCGCTGCGCTCGCTCGAAGTGAAGCGCTTCGGCCTTCTGGGCGATGGCGCGGACAAACCGGCGCCGCCCGATGAAATCCAGCAGAAACTGCGGGTCCCGAATGCGGAACGCATCTTTTATCTCGGCCAGGCGTTCGCGGGCGGCATGACGGTCGAGGAGGCGTTCGAACTGACCAAGATCGATCCCTGGTTCCTCCACAACATCCGCCAGATCGCGCTCGAATCGGGCGGCATCGGCAACGGCGCGCTCTCCCGACGACCGCACGCTGCGGTTGAAAAAGCTCGGCTTCTCCGACCGCCAGCTCGCCGCCGCCGCGGGCCTGCCCGAGACGGAAATCCGCCGGCTGCGCAAGGAAATGGGCGTCACGCCCACCTATCGCCTCGTCGATACCTGCGCCGCCGAATTCGAGGCTTACACGCCGTATTACTATTCGACGTACGGCGATGAAAACGAGGGCCGCGGCGGCGACAAGCGCAAGGTCATCATCCTCGGCGGCGGCCCGAACCGCATCGGCCAGGGCATCGAATTCGATTACTGCTGCGTCCACGCCGCGTTCGCGCTCAAGGAGCTTGGCTTCGAGACCATCATGGTCAACTCGAACCCCGAGACCGTCTCGACCGATTACGACACGAGCGACAAGCTCTACTTCGAGCCGCTCACGCTCGAGGACGTGCTCAACATCTGCGACCAGGAAAAACCGTGGGGCGTGATCGTCCAGTTCGGCGGCCAGACGCCGCTCAACCTCGCGCGCGGCCTCGAAGAAGCCGGCGTCCCGATCATCGGCACCTCGCCCCGCTCGATCGAGATCGCCGAGGACCGCAAGCTCTTCTCCGCGCTGCTCGACAAGCTCGATCTTCTCCAGACCCCGAGCGGCTCCGCGACCAATGAGACCGAGGCTCTCGCCGTCGCCGAACGCATCGGCTACCCGGTGCTCGTCCGCCCCAGCTTCGTCCTCGGCGGGCGCGCCATGGAGATCGTTTACAACGAGGAGGATCTGCGCCGCTACATCCGCAACGCGGTCGAGGCGAGCCCGGAGCGGCCCATCCTCGTCGACCGTTTCCTCGATGACGCCGCGGAAGTCGACGTCGATTGCATCGCCGACGGCCAGACCGCCGTCATCGGCGCGATCATGGAGCACATCGAGCAGGCCGGCATTCATTCCGGCGATAGCGCCTGCGTGATCCCCGCGTTTTCGCTCAGCGAAAAGGTGAAGGCGGAAATCGCCCGCGCCACCAAGGCGATGGCAAAGGAACTCAATGTGCGCGGCCTGATGAACGTGCAATTCGCCGTGAAGGACGAGCGCGTCTACGTCCTCGAAGTCAACCCGCGCGCCTCGCGCACCGTGCCGTTCGTGAGCAAGGCCATCGGCGTCCCGCTGGCCAAGTACGCCGCCCGCATCATGGCCGGCCAGACGCTGGCCGAAATCGGCTTCACGCAGGAAATCATCCCGCCCCATTTCTCCGTAAAGGAAGCCGTCTTCCCCTTCATCAAGTTCCCCGGCGTCGATATCGCCCTCGGCCCGGAAATGAAGAGCACCGGCGAAGTCATGGGCATCGACGCCGATCTCGGCATCGCCTACGCCAAGGCCCAGATGGCCGCGCAGCCCCCGCTGCCGCTCGGCGGCAACATTTTCATCTCGGTCAAGGACACGCAAAAACCCGACGCCGCCCTGCTCGCGCGCGATTTCGCCGCCCTCGGGTTCAAGATTTACGCCACCTCGGGCACCGCCGCCGCCATCAAGGCCCTGGGCACGCCGGTCAAAAAGCTATTCAAGCTCACCGAGGGCCGCCCCAACGTCCTCGACATGATCAAGAACGGCGAGGTCAGTTTCATCATCAACACCCCCGCCGGCAAAACCCCGCGCGAGGATGAGGTGAAAATCCGCAGCGCCGCCGTGGCCCAGCGCATCCCCATCATGACCACGATGCGCGCCGCCAAGGCGAGCGTGCAGGGCATCAAATCGATGCGCGAACAAGGCTTCAGCGTAAAGTGCATCCAGGAATACCACGCCTGAGGGGGATTCGATTAATCTGTGTGAATCTGTGTAATCTGCGGATAAATCTTCCGCCTTGGTTTTCATGAGAAGCACCCGATTTACTCTGGCCCTCGTCGCCGCGCTCTTCCCCCTCCTTTGCCGCGCCCAATCTTCGCCGGCCTGGTCGCCCGACCGCCCGCTTCATGAAGTCGCCTCCCTTCTGCTGACCTGGCACGACACCACGCGAAACCGCGATGTGCCGGTAAAGATTTACTACCCAGCCGATGCGAAATCCCCCTGCCCGCTCATCATTTTCTCCCACGGCCTGGGCGGCAGCCGCGAAGGTTACAGCTATCTCGGCGAGCATTGGGCCGGTTGCGGCTACATCTGCGTCCACCTCCAGCACCTCGGCAGCGACGACGCCGTCTGGCGCGGCCAGGGTCTCCACGCCTACTCTGCGCTCGAGGAATCGGTTGCCGATCCGAAGAATTCCGTGGACCGCGCCGAAGATGTCCCCTTCGCCATCGACCAGATGCTCGCCCTCAATCACAAGGCCGGCTCGCCGCTCGAGGGTCTCGTCGACAAAAATGAAATCGGCATGGCCGGACATTCCTTCGGCGCCTGGACCACGCTCGCGGTCCTCGGCGAAAAGAATCCCGCCGGCGTTTCGTTCACCGATCCCCGCATCAAGTGTGGCATCGCCATGAGCCCGCCCGTGCCCGGCGGCGCGGCGCACGCCCAGGGCCAGTTCAACGCCATCGCCGTCCCTGTCTTCCACATGACCGGCACGCTCGATAACAGCCCCATCGGCGAAACCACGGCCTCCGAGCGCCGCATCCCCTTCGATCAATCCACCGTTCCCGGCACCTGTCTGCTCATCCTGAAAGGCGCCGACCACATGACCTTCTCCGGCCACGCCCTGGGCGTCTTGGCCAACCGCGACGAGCATTTCCAAAAATACGTCCTGGCCGCCTCGACCGCCTTTTGGGACGCCATGCTGCGCCACGACCAGGCCGCGCGCGACTGGCTCTACAAGGGCGGTTTCGCCAAAATGCTCGACGGCGAGGGCGCGTTCGAAGTCCGCTGACGCTTCCCCGGAAAATGCGCTTGCATCCAGAGTGTACTAGCGTATTAGTACACACGTGGCACTCGCCCTCTCCATCTCACCGGCCAGCGATGTCCCCATCTTCCGTCAAATCGTCCTCCAGATTCATCGCGCTCTCGCCCTCGGCCACTTGCGCGTCGGCGACCAGCTTCCCGCCGTCCGCGCCCTCGCGGAGATGCTCGTGCTCAATCCCAACACGGTCGCCCGCTCCTACCAGGAATTGATCCGCGACGGCGTGCTCGAGAGCCGCTCCGGAGTGGGCGTTTTCGTCACCGAGAAGCGGCAGGTTTTTTCCCAATCCGAGCGCCAGCGCCGCCTCGAGAGGGCCGCCGAGCAGCTCTGCCATGAAGCGGTGATGCTCGGCGCCGGGCTCTCCGAGGTCCGCGAAGTCCTCGAGGCGAAGTGGAAATCCATCCAACGCCAAACCCTCACCGTCGAGACGGAGGAAAAATCCAGAAAATGAAGCCAGTCATCGAAATCGATCACCTGACGAAATACTACGGCAAGCGCGAAGTCATCCGCGACCTCAGCCTCAGCGTCCCGCCCGGGTCCATCTATGGGTTCCTCGGCCGCAACGGCATGGGCAAGACGACGACCATCCGCATCCTGCTGGGCCTCGAGGACTCGACGCGCGGGCGCACGCGCGTTTTCGGCGAAGATTCGCGCACGCTCAGCCCCGCGGCGCGCGCGCGCATCGGCTATCTGCCGGAGGGCCATCACGTCTATGGATGGATGACCGTCCGGGAATGCGGCCAATTCCAGGCCAGCTTTTTTCCGAACTGGAACCAGGACATCTTCGAAACCGTCATCACCCACTTCCGGCTGAGCGAGAAGATGAAGGCCGGCCATCTCTCGCGCGGCCAGCGGGCGGGCCTCTGCCTGGCGCTTACGCTCGCGCCGGAGCCGGAGCTGCTGGTTCTGGACGATCCCGCCCTCGGCCTCGATCCCGTCGCGCGCCGCAGCCTGCTCCAGTCGATGCTCTACGTCACCCGCCGGGCGGATCGCACCATCCTTTTCTCTTCCCATTTGCTCTCGGATGTCGAGCGCGTCGCCGACCGCATCCTCGTGCTCGACGGCGGAGTCGTGCGCGCCGATTGCACCGTCGAGTATTTCCGCGAGCGCCTGCGGCAATACGTCCTGAAGTTCCGCGATACGCCGCCCACCGCCCCACCCATGCCGGGCCTGATCGAGAGCTTCCGCACCGATCGCGAACTATCGCTCACATTCGCCAATGCGACGCCGGAGACCGAGGCGGAACTGGCGCGGATGAATCCGGAGTCGCTCGAGCAGGTCGGGATGACGCTCGAGGATGCCTTCGTCAGCTACGTCGGCGAGCATGGCGAGAGGACCCTGTTCATGAAGGAGGCGGCGCGGCAATGAAGGCCCTCTGCTGGAAGGAACTGCGGGAGAATCTGAAATGGGCGCTGCTGGCGATGGCCGCGCTCGGCATCGCCGAGCTATCGACCCTCTATTACCACAGCGCCCAGTACGCGCGCGAAGCGAATTTTTACGGCCTCACCATCTGCAAGGCGTCCTTCCTCATGGTCACAACGTTCGGCAACGCCGCGGCGGGGTTCCTGCTCGGATTGCTTCAAGTGTTGCCCGAGAAAGGCCGCGACCGCTGGGCCGCGCTGCTCCATCGGCCCGTGCCGCGGCAGATGATCTTTTTCAGCAAGGCCGCATCCGGGTTGCTGCTCTATTTTTTGGCAACGCTGACGCCGTTTCTGGTTTGCGTCTGGCTCGTGGCGACTCCCGGGCATTTTGCCGTGCCTTTTGTACCAGGGATTCTCTCCCCCGGCGTCGCCGATCTCTGCACGGGCGCCGTCTATTATCTCGCGGCCCTCGCACTGGCATTGCAGCGCGGCGTCTGGCCCGGTCTTCGCGCCCTGCCCCTGCTTGCCGCCTTCCATTCCTCGAGCTTCGTGCTGGCCGCGAAGATTTTTCATGTGGCGGTCGAGGCGGCGGCGTTCATGGCGCTTGCGCTATTCGTGGCGGGCTGGGGAATCATGCTCCACCAGGAAAGGTTCTCACCCAGGCCCTGGCTGGCCAGGGCTGCTTTTTTGGCCGTGATTTTCTACGGCGTATGCGGCCTGGGCGATCTGCTCCATTCACTCTTGCAGACCGTCGGGCCCGGTGGGCACAATCAATGGTCGGTTTGGGATCTTGCCGAGGATGGGACGCCCGTTTGCCTGACTTACAGGGATGGGGTTTGCATTTCGGTCACCGACGAAAACGGAATACCTCGCACCGGCCAGGACTTCCAGCCCGCTACAATTTCGTACCACACACAGATCTTTACTCCTTTCCCCACATATATCGGTGATCCGCATGGATGGGAGGGGCCAACGTGGGCGGGCTACCGCGACTTCGTCGAATACGTCGAGGCCAGCCGGGATAGTGCGTGGTTTTATGTGCGGTCGCGGCATACCTTCATCGGGTACAACGTCCGGACACTGGAGGCGACCGGCAGACTTGACCGTGGCGGGTTCCGGCCCGTGAAAGCCGCTCCCGAGCCGTTCTCGCCGGCAACGGACTGGGAAGAAGCAACGGCGAACAATCTCTTCATCCTGGACGGGAATACCCTCACCTACGCCCGGCTGAAGACTCGCAGTGAAAAACCGCTGCCGCTGCCGGGCGGCGGTCCGGTCTTTGGGATGCAGTTCGCATGGTGCAGGAGCGGTAACGGCGCAATCACCGTCGAGGTCGTGGCATTGGCGCACCAGATCGCAGTGTACGACCTCCAGGGCGCGCTGATCGCGGTGCTGCCCTACCGCTACGACGTTAGCCGGTGGGGCGCTCTCTCGCTCGCCTTGGGCGGTACCGGAGACCGTATTTTCGTTTTGTACATGCCCAGCCAATGGATTGATCAGGATACGGCGGGCGCCATGCCATCGCACCTGGATGAAATCGACTTGCAAGGTCGGCTGGTGCGCTCATGGACGCTGCCGCCGAAGCCGCCGGTATTTCGCCGGCAGAGCCTCGCCGATTACCTGGCAACGCGCCTTCAGAGCCCAGCCTTCTTCTTCGGACAATTGCTCTGGGAGAAAACCGGCGCGATGCTCGGCTCCCGGCGGCTTGCCGAGTCGTGGTCAGCCAGCATTCGAGAGGATCGGCAGTTGACCTTCGAGGTTGCGCTTTGGTCTCTCGCGCTGGCCCTCCTGCTCGCGGCCATCGCCTGGTTCTGGGCGCGCGCGGCGCAAATACCCGCGCCTTCGGCGGGCGCGTGGACCGCCTTTGTCTTCTTCTTCGGCCTCGGAGGGTTCATCACCTTCCGGCTCGTGGCCGCATGGCCAATGCTCGCCCCCTGTCCCCGCTGCCGGCGCCCGCGGCTCATCGAGCGCGAGAACTGCGCGCACTGCGGCGCCGGCTGGCCGCAGCCGCAGTTGAGTGGGAGCGAAGTTTTCGATTCCCGGACCCCTGCCGCCGCACAGTCCTGACCCAATCCCATGAAAGCACTCATCTGGAAGGAACTGCGTGAGAATTTCCCGTGGGCCCTGCTCGCATGCTTCGCGATGCTGCTCGCCGAGATCTATTCCGTTTCCGCGAAATTCGATCCGGGCTCCGCGGACGGATTCTCGCTGTGCGCCTCTCTCTTTCTGATGGCAACCTCGCTCGGCTGCCCGCTTGTCGGCGCGGCATTGGGCGCGCTGCAGATTCTTCCCGAACAGCGCCGCGACCAATGGGCCGCGTTGCTCCATCGCCCCGCGCCGCGCGGCGTGATCTTTCTCGGCAAGGCGATCGCCGGGTTGCTGCTCTACTTCTTCGCGACTCTGATTCCGTTTGCCGCCGCCACCGGTTATGTGGCGATGCCGCATGAATTTCCGGCGCCGTTCGTGCCGGGAATGATGATTCCCGGCCTGACGGATCTTGTGCCGGGCGTCGTCGCCTATTTCGCCGCGATTCTCCTCTGCATGGGCCGCGGAAAATGGTTCGGCGCGAGGGGCATGGCGGTGCTTGCGTTCGTCGGGGTGCTCTATCTCCACGTCGCGGCGGGCTGGTCGTATCCGATTCTGACTTTGATTGCGCTTCTCCTGTTCGCGGTTGCCGCGTGGGGCGCCATGCTCGCCAATGGTCCGGCTGGCGCCATGCCCCTGGCGGCCCGCATCAGCCAGGCGATCGTTGTCCTGGCCGGCGCGCAAACCGCCCTGATGCTTCTGGCGCTTTCCGCCTTCCATCTGGCCCAAAGTCGAAACCCCAACGATTACTTTTTCATGGGCGAATTCGTTATCCTCGATGACGGTCGCGTGATCGAGATGAGAGGCGCTAATCCCGATGAGCCTTACTCGGACCTCGATGGAAAGCCGATCGAGTTGGGTCCCGACGAATCTCCCAATTCATTCTTCGAATTGCCCGTGGCAGGCCCCCTTTTTCCCCTGATGTTATCCGGCGGCGAGCATCGTCGAAACATCAATCGATATGCGGCAACAATTCCGATTGCGCCCGAAGCGCCGGAATATTGGTTCCTCCTTACTCGCGATTACTATCTGGTCGGGTATGACAAGTTGAGCCACCGCTGCATCGGCTTCCTCGACCGGCAGGGGTTCAAGCCTCCTGGCTCGCACCTCGTGCCTTTTGCCACACCTGTCGCGGAGCCCCCCGGCCCATGGGCGTGGGGTTCCACTCAGATGCTCGTATCGGGGTCCAGGGTTTATCTCGTCGATTTCAGCGAGCGCAGCATGAACCTCGTTTTCGATGGAGGCCCGAGCGCCGTCCAGGGAGCCGCCCTGTTCGGGGATAACTTCAACAGGCGGAATTTTATCGCCGTGGCCGTGGACGATCAAATTCGGATTCTTGACAAATCCGGCAACCAGCTCTTCTCGTTCCCGTTGCCGGGGCAAGGCAGGGACTTCAATTGGTGTAGCATTGGCGCGAACAAGGCCGGGGACCGCATCTCCGTTCAAACTTCGCAAGAAGACCCCAACTTCCCCGCAAGTCGCGGGTACGAGTCATACGCTGCAAATCTATACGTCTATGATGCGAAGGGAACCCTCCTCCACACTTACAGCATGGCCGGTCACAAGCCGGCTACTTTCGAATGGTCGCGCGGTTTGCCGCGCTATTGTGTGCCGCCGGCGGCCGCTGTTGTCTCGGAGATTTATTCCCGGTTCCATCCGGGAGTCGTTTATTACGATCCGAATTGGCTGCCACTCTTCCTTCCGTTTCAGCGTCCATGGACGGTTCTTCTGGTGATCGCTTCAATACTTGCCATCGCCGCGTTTTTCCGGGCGTGGTATGCCGGACTTTCGCTACGCTCCGCCGCGGGATGGACTGCGTTTACGCTCCTCTTGGGGCCGGCCGGCTTCATTGCATTTCTCTCCCTCGCGGATTTTCCCGTGCGCATCCGCTGCCCCTTCTGCGGCCACAAGCGGGCGATCAGGATGGAGAATTGTCCGCATTGCCGCCAGCCATGGACCATGCCGCAGCGGAACGGCAGCGAGATTTACGACGCGACAGTATGACGGGACCAACGGGCGTTGCGCCCGCCCGGCAGCCTATTCGAGCATGCCGCGGAGCGTCTTCAAGAATCCGCCCGAGCGAAAGAAATTCAGCCGGTTGCCCCACCTGTTCTCGTCGATGTATTTCCTCACCATCCCCTTTTCCTCTTCCTTCATCAGCTCGAGGACCCTGTTGTCCTCATCCTCGTCCAGCCAGTAGCCGTGCCCATCCTCGCAGAACTCCATCTGCAGGTCGTAAAACCGGTAGTCGAATTTCTTCAGCAATTTGCTGCACTCCGGGCAGGGGCGCGTCGTCGGTTCGGGATTGAAGGCAAGCGTCCCCTTTTCGTCGTCGCCGAAGTCGAACACCTCGTTCTCGAGCTGATCCAATTCCTGGGCGGTGAGCCACATTCCTTTGCAGGTGGGGCAATACTCGACATCCACTCCGTGGCGTTTGGCGGGCACTAAATCGGTGTTGCAGACTGGGCATTTCATGGGGCTCTCCTTTTTTTCGAAAAATACGCTCACCCGAGCAACTGCTCGCGCCCGATGCCGTGCAGCTCGAAGAGCCGCAGGATCGCGTCTTCGATCAGGTTGTTCGGGCAGCTTGCGCCGGCGGTGATGCCAATGGTGACCGGCCGATGCGGCAGCCAGTCCCGGGTCGTGATCTCCTTCTTGAGATGCGAATCGTAATGCGTGATGCGGTCACGCGATTCCAGCCGGCTCGCGTTGCGGATGAAGTAGGTCGGCAGCTTCTGCTCGCCCATCTCGGCAAGGTGCGACGTGTTCGACGAATTGTAACCGCCCACGACGATCAATAAATCCATCGGTTCATCCAGCATCACCCGCAGCGCGTCCTGCCGTTCCTGGGTCGCGCCGCAAATCGTGTCGAAGAACCGGTAGTTCTGAGCCGCCTTCTCCAGGTCCTTGTCGCGGTCCTTGATCGCCGCCATGATCCGCCGCTGCACCTCCTCGGTTTCGCCGCGCATCATCGTGGTCTGGTTGGCCACGCCCACGCGCTTCAAATGGATTTCCGGATCGAACCCCTCGCTGTACGCGCCGCGGAATCGCTCGAGGAATTCCTCCTTCTGCCCGCCATGCCGGATGTAATCGCAAACGTAATCGGTATCATCGAGCGTGAGCACCACCAGGTAATGCCCCTTGCCGTTGCTCACCGCGCGCGAGGCCGTCGCCTTGGTCTCCTCGTGGGACGCCTTGCCGTGGATGACCGATGTCATGTCATCCTGCGCGTTCTGCCGCACCCGCTTCCAGACGCTCATCACGTCGCCGCACGTCGTATCCACAATGTTCGAGCCGATCTCCTTGATCCGCGCCAGCGTCGTGACGTCGGTGCCGAACGCCGGGACGATGACCACGTCCATCGCCGTCAAATCGTCCACGCGCGCCTCGGCGTTTTGGCCGATCAGGTTCTTGATGCCCAGCGCGCGGATTTGCTCGTTGACCTCCGGGTTGTGAATGATCTCGCCCAGGATGAAAAGCCGCCGGTCCGTGAACACCTTTGCCGCCGCGTAGGCCAGATCGATGGCCCGCTCGACCCCGTAGCAAAAGCCGAACTGCTTCGCCAGCTTCACCCTCACCTGTCCCGCGGACAGCGTGCCGCCGGCCGCGCGCAGCTTCTCGACGACCTCGCTGCGGTAATGCGATTCGACCTGCGCCTGCACCGCCTCCATGACCTCGGGCGTGCGCAAATTCACGCGAGGCGGCTTCGGGGCGGTTGCGGTCGTTTCGGACATGGTCTCTTTAGGTGGAAACGAACATCCTACAGGCAAACTGCGGCCCAGGCAACGCGCGATCCAAAGCCTGATCGCGCGCCAAATCCGGGCCGGCATAATTGCCGTGTTACTGGTCGATCAAAAGCGACCCCGTGGGCAACTGGAACGGTCCCGGCCCGATCATGTAAGAGGGCGACGGGTCCGGGTCGCGGTAATCGGTCGGACGCGCGACGTGCGCTCCCACGGTCGCATCCTCGGGCTGGGTCTCGGCGATATTGACCGGGGTACCCACGTGCACCAGCTCCCAGAAACGGGGCGCCACCTGCTTGTCCATCCGGATGCAGCCGTGCGTCCGCGCCACCGGCCAGACGTAGCCCTGGTGAAATCCATAACCCGGCGCGAATCCGCACCAGAACGGCATCGGGTAGCCGACATACCGCCCGGTCGCCTGGCTCGACTCGCAGGAGGTGATGGTGTCCCCATTGACTGAGTACCCGAATGCGCCCGAGCGCTTGTCGATGATCTTCTCCTCGATGTTGAAAGATCCCGAGGGCGTCGGGCTGCCCGGCAGGCCCACGTCGCACGCCGCCGCCATCAGGCACCGGTCCCCTTCCATCACGTAGAGCTGCTCCTTCGATTTCGAGACCGCCACGCGGACATCGGCGGGATTGTGCGGCTTGTAAGCCGTGACGTGATAACCAACGCCGCCGGTGGCGCATCCGGTGATGACGAACGGGGCGGCGGCGGCAAGGGCGAGAGAAATGATGCGTTTCATATAGGGTCGGAGCAAACGACAAAACGCGGCCCCGGCGCTCTTGTCAACGCCGGAGAACCAGGGACCGAAAATGTTCCGCGTCCAGCCCATTCCCGGACCGGCCACGGCCCGTTCGTGCGACAGCCGATGTTTCAGCCACCGGCAATAACCCCCCTTGACGGTATGCCACTCGCCGGATTTACTATCCGCTCCTTTTCTCACGAAACACAGACAACCGATCACATAAAATGGCAAAAATTGGCATTAACGGCTTTGGCCGAATTGGCCGCAACGTCCTCCGCGCGATGTCTCCCGAGCAGGTCTCGAACGTGGTGGCAATCAACGATATCACCGATACGAAGACGCTCGCCCATCTGCTGAAGTGGGACTCCGTCCATGGCCGTTTCCCTGGCGAGGTCGGCCACGACGACCAGCACATCATCGTCAATGGCCACAAAATCCGCATCTTCAAGGAGCGCGATCCGGCCAACCTGCCCTGGAGCCAGCTCGGCGTGACGGTGGTCCTCGAGTCGACCGGCTTTTTCACCGACCGCGCAAAGGCCGAGGTCCACATCACCAAGGGCGGCGCGAAGAAGGTCCTCATCTCCGCCCCGGCAAAGAACCCCGACGCCACCGTGGTCATCGGCGTCAATGACGATGTCTACGACCCGGCCAAACACGACATCATCTCCAACGCCAGTTGCACCACCAACTGCCTGGCGCCGATGGTCAAGGTGCTCAATGACGCTTTCGGCATTGAACTGGGCTTCATGAGCACGATCCACTCTTACACGAACGACCAGCGCATCCTCGACCTTCCGCACGAGGACCTGCGCCGGGCCCGTTCGGCCGCCGTGAACGTCGTCCCCTCCTCGACCGGCGCCGCCAAGGCCATCGGCGAGGTCATCCCCTCGCTCAAGGGCAAGCTCAACGGCGGCGCTTTCCGCGTCCCGACTCCCGACGGCTCGGTCACCGATTTCACGGCGATCCTGAGCAAGCCGGCTACCGCCGAATCGGTCAACGCCGCCTTCAAGGCCGCCGCCTCGAGCGGGCCGCTCAAGGGCATCCTCGAGTACTCGGAAGAGCCGCTGGTCACCAGCGACATCGTCGGCAACCCCTACTCGTGCATCTTCGACAGCCCGCTGACGCTGATGCTGGGCGACAAGTTCGTCAAGGTGGTCGGCTGGTACGACAATGAGTGGGGCTACAGCAACCGCTGCGTCCAATTGCTCGAACGTCTCGGCAACTGAGAAAGGACATTCCCGGTGAAACTCTCCGTCAGGGACCTGGATGTCTCAGGCAAGCGCGTCCTCGTGCGCGTCGATTTCAACGTGCCCACCGAGGAAAAGGACGGGTGCATCGTCATCACCGATGACACGCGCATCCGCGAGTCGCTGCCGACCATCGAATTGCTGCGCCAAAGGGGCGCGAAGGTGATCCTCATGGCCCATTTCGGCCGCCCGAAGGGCAAGCCGGTGCCGAAGTATTCGCTGCGCCCGGTCGCGGATCATCTCCACTCGCTTATCCATCATCCGGTCGCCTTCAGCCACGAAGTCATCGGCGCCGTGCCGGAGGAAATCATCTCCAAAATGTGCCCCGGCGACGTCACGCTGCTCGAGAACGTCCGTTTCCATGCCGAGGAGGAGGAAAACGCGGATTCTTTCGCGCGGGAGCTGGCAAAACTGGGCGACCTCTATGTGAATGACGCCTTCGGCGCGGCGCATCGCGCCCACGCTTCCACCGCCGGCATCGCGAAGTTCCTGCCCAAGGCCGCGATGGGCCTCCTGATGGAAAAAGAGTTGAAGTACCTGGTGGACGAGCTTTCGCATCCCGAACGGCCCTTCGTGGTCATCCTCGGCGGCTCGAAGGTCTCGTCGAAGATCACCGTCATCAAATCGCTGATGGAAAAAGCCGATACCATCATCATCGGCGGCGCGATGGCCTACACCTTCTTCCTGGCGCAAGGCATCAAGGTTGGCAAAAGCCTGGTCGAGCCCGACAAGGTGGACCTGGCGAAGGAAATCCTCGCGCTCGCAAAGCAAAAAGGGGTCAACTTCCTCCTCCCCATCGATACCCTCGAGGCCGACGCCGTGAAACCGGGCGCGACAACCCGCGACACGCCGCCGCTCTCCCCGAGCGCCGGAGTGACCGATGGCTGGGAAGGGGTCGATATCGGATCGGGGTCGATCAAGCTCTACGAGCAGGAGATCGCTTCCGCGAAGACCATCCTCTGGAACGGGCCGGTCGGCATTTTCGAAATCCCCGATTTCTCCCGCGGCACGCGCGCCATCGCCGAGGCGATCGCGAAATCGGGCGCCAAATCGATCGTCGGCGGCGGCGACTCGGTGACAGCAGTGAAACAATTCGGCCTGGCCGACAAAATGACCTTCATCTCGACCGGCGGCGGCGCCTCGCTCGAACTCCTCGAAGGCCGCGTCCTCCCCGGCGTGGCCGAGCTAACCGAAAAGTGATGATCCGTTTCTTCGAATTTCGAATTTCGAATTTCGAATTTTTCCCACATGCGTAAGAAAATCATCGCGGCGAACTGGAAAATGAACATGACCTGCGGCGAGGCCGCCGGTTTCATCGAGATTCTTCTGCGCGAATTGGGCGCGGATGAAACGCACGTCGAGGTGGTCATCGTCCCCCCCTTTACCGCCATCTCGAAGGTCAGCGAACTGCTCGCCAAGGTCCAGGCGGTGAAGGTCGGCGCGCAGAACATGTATTTCGAAAAATCGGGCGCGTTCACGGGCGAAATCTCCGCGGCGATGCTGCGCGAACTCTTCGTGCGTTACGTGGTGCTCGGCCACAGCGAGCGCCGCACGATCTTCGGCGAGACCGACGCGCTGGTGAACAAGAAGGCCCACGCCGCGCACGAGGCCGTGCTGAAGCCGATCGTCTGCATCGGCGAGACGCTCGCCGAGCGTGACGCCGGCAAGGTCGAGCAAGTGCTCGACCGCCAGATTCGCGGCAGCCTCGCCGGCCTCAGCGCGAAGGAAATGACCGAGACCGTCCTCGCTTACGAGCCGATCTGGGCGATCGGCACCGGGCGCACCGCCAGCCCCGAGCAGGCGCAAGCCGCCCATGCGTTCATCCGCCAAACGCTGGTGAAAGTCTGGGATCAGGCCACCGCCGAAAAAGTCCGCATCCAATACGGCGGCAGCGTGAAACCGGAAAATGCCGCGGCGCTCATGGGCCAGGCCGACATCGACGGCGCCCTGGTCGGCGGCGCAGGCCTCGACCCGCGCGCGTTCGTCCAGATCATCAAAAACGCGGGAGAATAGCGCGATTTTCGAGCCAATTTGGCCCGTTTTTCGCGCCCGCGGGCGCCTTAAACCCGAACTCCGATGTTGGAGGGGATGAGACGGTGCAAGATGCTGAGTCGCGATGACATGAGGAGGCCCGAAGCGTATCTGAAAGATACGGTGAGGCCCGACGAATGGCACTCGCGGCCAGCAGATTGCGCCGGATCGCCCCGATCAACTTCGGAATTCGGGTTAAACCACCGGAAACCGGCCGCGATAGCGCACGCGCTCGAGCCAGCCGGCTTTGCGCATCCTCTCATCCTCGGGCGCGAGGTAAACCCGCTTCCCCGTGCGCGTTACGGCCACCAGCCGCCCGTCGTTGAGCACGTCCGAGACGACCCAGAATTTGTCGACCTCGTAATAGTAATCGTCGCCATTTTCCGCCGCCTGCACGTTGCGTGCGCGCGGCCCGGGACGCGGCGAAACCTTCGACTTCCGGTAGATGAGAAGATCCCCCCGTTCGAATTCCCCGTGCAACAGGCGGTGCAGGTTGCTGCGCAACAGCACGAAAAACGGGGTATTCGGATCGTCTCCCGGCGATTCCATGTAGACACAATACCCGAGAATCGCCGGAATCACAACCAGTGCGAACATCAGAGAAATTACTGTCATCTTATTTCCTGGGTGTTGCATTTATCATACCACGATGGGGCTGTCAACAGATTGTAACAATTCTTTCCTTGACAGTTTTTGACCCGCAAAAGTCGGAAAAATGACGTGTTTGCAATGCATTGCGGCGCCGTCTGTTACAAAGCGGAAACGCGGACAACCACGAGTTCGAAGCCCAATTTGGAATGTCACAAATCTGTCACAAACGCGATTTTTATGGGGAAAACGGAGATTTTCTCCCGGTAAAAACCCTCCTGGTGACCGGCACGCCGAAACCGGGTCAGTCCCCGCGGTTTGAACCGTTCCAAGCCCGCGCCCCCGGGGCGCGCTTGCTTTCAAGCGCGGTTTGGCTATCTGAATAATGGCAGCAACTTCGCGGTCTGCGTTCCCTCCGCCATGAACATCCAAGCCTCTCCGTACCGCCGCATCCTAGAACTGTTCAAGGCAGCGTTTTTCGCCGCCTTCGCCCTTCATGGACTCGCCATGGCGGACCCGGCCACCATCACCACCCATTTCTCCTACAGCGCCCCCACCGCCACCAGCGTCGCCCTTGCCGGCGAGTTCAATAACTGGCAGCAGGCCCCCATGACCAAGAACCCGGACGGCACCTGGACCGCCGACCTCCCGCTGACGCCGGGAACCTACGGCTACAAATTCCTCGTCAACGGCAACGACTGGGAATTCGATCCGAACAACACCGCGCGCAAGAACGTCAACGGCTACGATAACTCCGCGATCACCGTCGGCGGTGGCGGAGCGGCGCCCGCGCCTTCCGCCGCGGCGGCCGCTTCTTCTCCCACGCCCTCCTCGGGCGTCCTCTTCACCTACTCGAACCCGACAGCGGGCGGGGTCTTCCTGGCGGGCATCTTCAATGGCTGGAACACCACGGCCACGCCCATGCAAAAGGACAGCTCCGGCAATTGGAGCGTCCAGGTGCCACTGACCACCGGCAGCTACCAGTACAAGTTTATCGTCGATGGCCAATGGATGCTCGATCCCGGCAACCCGGTCCAGGGCGACGACGGCACGGGCAACATGAATTCCGTCAAACTGGTCGGCGAGACCGCTCCCACGGCTCCCTCGGGCACGCCGGCGGCGACCGCACAGGCCCAGACCCCGGCTTCTCCGCAAACCACTCCCGCGCCCCCCTCGGGCGACGCCATGACGCTTGGCGGCGTCCAGATGCAGGGCAACCAGATCAACGAATTCGACATTCCGCTGCCGCCCGACACCTGGCGCCAGACTTTCCTGAACTGGCCCGTTGCGCCGGGCGAGCCGACCATGGGCGACGACATGCGCCTGAAGGTCAAGGGTGTCCACGTCGGACTTGCCATCCCGCCAAACTTCAATCCGCAGAAACGCTGGCCGCTGCTCATCGTTTGCGGCGCCGGCGGCGCATCGAGCGTCGATGCCCTCGGCTCCTTCTACGAGGTCGCCACCGACAACGGCTGGGTCGCCATGGCCACCGACGCGACGGTCGATCACTCGAGCGACTCGAACCTGATCCGCTGGGCCGGCCTCACCGCCGCGCTGGATTACCTCCACGATAAATGGCCGGCCTCGAAGAATTGGCCCATCGCGGTCGCCGGATTTGACGGCGGCGCAAAGAAGGCCGGCTACATCTCCGCCATGGTGTCGAAGCAGGGCGCGAACCTGATCGGCATCTGGCTCGGAGGCGTGGACGAGGAGACGCCATCCGAAGGGATGCACGCCTACAATCCTCCGCACACCCAGTTTCTCCACACCCCCGTGTTCCTCAGCAGCGGCAAGGGCGACAAGGGCACCACTCCCGAGACGATGCGCGTCGTCTACGGCTCCCTGCAATCGAGCGGATTCCATGACCCGCGGCTGGGCGTATTCATCGGCGGTCACGAGATCGACGACGACCAGGTCAAGCAAGGGCTGGACTGGTTCGTTTCGACAATGAACGCGCATCCAACGCTGGACGATTGAACGAATTAAAAGGCGGGGGTCCGGTGGTGCGTAATTTTCCGCACCGGTGGCACTTATCGTGCTTGGAATATAAGTCCCGGGATACGTACCACCCGCAACTCCATGTCCTTATCTTTCTGGCGCAAAATCCTGACACCCAGCCGCCTGGTGGCCCTTCTCGGCCTGCTGACCATTGGCTGCGCCGTGCTCATCGCCAGTTTCTCCATCGGAGAAGGCCGCTCGGGGACCGGGTTTGCACTGCGGGCGCAGCGGCTCGAATTCGTCCGCACCACCGTCGAGGCCGCCGATAACGCCAAGGCGGCGCTCCACCAGTACGAGGCGACGCAGAACCCGCAGGACAAGGAAGCTTTCCTGAAGGCTTGCGACACGATCGGCACCACCGTCAGCCACCTGCGCCAGGCCGAGCACATTTCGGAGGATCAATCCGACCAGATCATCGATCTCCTGGTTTCCATCCGCCAGCAATTGGCAAAGCTCGGTTCCTCGCCCGCTGACCGCATGTCGGAAGCGGGCTTTTTGCTGGACCGGATCCGCCGGGTGGTCCTCGGCTTCGGGATGGACGAACTGCGGCAGCAGGATGACAGGCTCGAGGAACAGACCAAGGCGGCGGCGCTCAACCGGCGAATGACCGTCGGCATGGCCGGGGTCGAGATCGTGATGGTGGCGGCGATTGTCCTGCTGGTGGTGCGGCTGACGCGCCTCGAGCAATTGGCCACGGTTTGCGCATGGTCGCACCGGCTGCTGTACGAGGGCCAGTGGGTGAGCCTCGAGCGTTACCTCGAGCGCCGCTTCGGCATCCGCGCCAGCGACGGCATCACCACCGAGCAGGCCGCGAAGCTGATGGCCGAAAGCGAAGTCAACGGCCATGAATTGGTCCGGCTGATCGAATTTGAGAAAATGGCCGGCAACCGCGCGAAGGAAGCCAACCGCGCCATCCACGCCGTGCGCAATCACCTGACCGCGGTGCTCTGCTACTCGGAGCTGGCCGGCAACGGCGACCAGGAAGCGCAGCGCGACATCGCCACGCGCGTCCTCAGCCACGCGAGCACGATCTCGAGCGAGGTGGACGTCCTTTACAACGCCGTGCGCGGCTTCAATCCCGGTCCGCCCAACCTGCACGTGGTGCGCACACCGGAGGAAGAGCGGGAACGCACGTCCGCGGTGGCCTGACACGGACCAGGCGGCCCGGAGGCGCGCGGATTTAGGTTTGCGAATCACGGCGGCGGCGGCTAATCATTCGGTTTCGCCCCGAGGACGGCGCGGAGGACCACAGCCATGAGCAGCGCATCGTTTGGAGAATTGAATTGCACCAACAACGCCGTCGTCGCCTGGGTCGAGGAAATGGCGGAGCTATGCGCTCCGGACCGGGTCTTCTGGTGCGACGGCTCGGAAGCGGAGCGCCGGCATCTCACGGCGCGCGCGGTCGAGGAAAAGATCGTCATTCCGCTCGATCCGGAGAAATGGCCCGGCTGTTATTACCATCGGTCGAAGCCAAACGACGTGGCGCGCGTCGAGGAATTGACATTCATCTGCACGCCCACCCAGGACCAGGCCGGGCCGACAAACAACTGGGTGCGCCCCGCGGAGATGTACACGAAACTTTACGGCCTCTGCAAAGGGGCGATGCGCGGCAAGACGATGTACGTGGTGCCGTACCTGATGGGGCCGGCGGGTTCATCGCACTCGAAGGTCGGCTTCGAGCTGACCGACTCCCTCTACGTCGTGCTGAGCATGGGCATCATGACCCGCATGGGCGCCGTGGCGCTGAGTCACCTGGGCGATGGCAGGGACTTCAACCGCGGGCTGCATTGCATGCTCGATGTCGATCCGGCGCGCCGCTACATCGCCCATTTTCCGCAGGACAACACGATCATCTCCGTCGGCTCGAACTACGGCGGCAACGCGCTGCTGGGAAAGAAATGCCTCGCCCTGCGCATCGGCTCCTACCTGGCGCGCCACGAAGGCTGGCTGGCCGAGCACATGCTGATCCTCGGCGTCGAATCGCCGCAGGGCGAGAAGACATTACGTCGCGGCCGCGTTTCCCAGCGCGTGCGGCAAGACCAATTTCGCGATGATGATCCCGCCCGAGCGTTACAAGGATTGGAAAATCTGCACCGTGGGCGACGACATCGCGTGGATGAAACCGGGGCGCCGACGGCCGGCTCTACGCGATCAACCCGGAGGCCGGTTATTTCGGCGTCGTGCCGGGAACCAATTTCAAATCGAACCCCAACGCGATGCGCTCGATGTCGCGCGACACGATCTTTACCAACGTGGCGCTGCTGCCCGGACGGCGACGTCTGGTGGGAGGGCAAGGACGGCCCGCCGCCGCGCGAGGCGCTGGATTGGCAGGGCCGCCCATGGACGCCCGAGTCAAAGGAAAAGGCCGCGCATCCCAACAGCCGGTTCGCCGCGCCGATGAAGAACAACCCGGCGCTCGCGCCCGAGGCCGACGACCCGCAGGGCGTGCCGATTTCCGCGATCATCTTCGGCGGCCGGCGCGCGACGACGATGCCGCTCGTTTACCAGGCGTTCAACTGGATCCACGGCGTCTACGTCGGCGCGACCATGGGCAGCGAGATGACCGCCGCCGCCGCGGGCACGGTCGGCCAGGTGCGCCGCGACCCGATGGCGATGCTCCCTTTCTGCGGCTACAACATGGGCGACTATTTCCTCCACTGGCTGCGGATGCGAAAGCTCATCAAGCGCCCGCCGAAGATGTTCCATGTAAACTGGTTCCGCAAGGGCGCCGACGGCGACTTTCTCTGGCCCGGGTTCGGCGAGAACATGCGGGTGCTCAAATGGATCGTCGACCGCTGCCGCGGCCGCGTCTACGCGGAGGAAACGCCGCTCGGCTGGATGCCCGCCGCGAAGGACATCGACATCGAGGGCATCCCGAATTACAGCATCGAAAAACTCGAGCAGGCGCTGAAGATCGACGTGGAAAACTGGAAACGCGAAATCCTGCTCCAGGACGAGATTTTCATCAAAATCTACGCCGATTTGCCGAAGGAGTTGCTCTTCCAGAGGGAACTGCTCATCTCGCGGCTCTGATCGGGAAATTTGCTACTGGGCCAGATGCTTTGTAGAAATTGCGGGGTTCCTGCATGAATACTTGGCTTTCCTGCCTTCGGCAGGCAGAGGCGATATTTTGGGTTCTTGGCAGCAGATTTTTTACGGGGGCTCGATGGCTGGCGGGGAAGCGGGTGCTGGCGAAGATCATCGGCGAACGAAGCCCGGGAAATTCAGATCCGCAGCGGCGCCAGAATTATGCCGTCTCCCAGCCAAAATCGATCCCATTCCGTCGAGCTTCATCCCTCGCTTCCATCTCTCCAAAATTGAGGAGACAGCCACGCCATTTTCGCTGTATTCAGTGACGTATGAAGCTTTTGCTCAAAAATATCAGATCGTTTGCAGACTCCCACGAATGCAGCATTCGCCCCCTGACGATCCTAGTAGGTGAAAACAGTTCGGGCAAATCCACGTTTTTGGCCGCACTCGCCGCGGTGTCGGATTCGGTTTCCTTTCCAGGGGTCACTGCATTAAATAAGGCACCCTACGATTTGGGAACCTTTGACACAATCGCGACCTATAAGGGCGGCCGAAGCGGTCGTGCAAAAGAATTCAGCCTAGGATACCAAACCGAAGCCGGAAAGTCCAAAGAAGCAGTCGGGGTAGTCGCGACATACTGTTCAGACGAAGGGGAAGCCCGTATTAAGAGCCTAGAGATGACGGCGGGGAATATTAAAGCCGAGCTAGCTTGGGGCAGAGATGGGATAAAACTCAAAATTCGCGGCTTAAAAGGCGAGGGCGTAGTCGAATCTTCCCTTTCGGGTGAGTTGCAGCAACTATCGGCAATGAACCTAACTGCGTTAAGAGCGCTCCTTCCTCCCGCGGTGATTCAAAGTAGCAATACAGAACGCAAAGATCGCCGGACGGCCCAAGGAAGAGCCCAGCTTAACTACCGACTGTATCACGAAGTTCAAGAAACTATAACAAAATGGAGAGACGCTGCTCCTCGGGCGACGTCAATAGCTCCGATCCGATCCGAGCCAAAGCGGACATATGATAGGCTAAGCGATGAATACGACCCGAGCGGAGATCACGTTCCGTACGTACTTGCTCGCCTGCTTTCCCAAGAGGAAGATCCGAAGCAGAAGAAGCTCCATGACGCATTGACCCATTTTGGAGTCGATGCCGGACTTTTCCGAGATATAAACGTCAAGCGCCTTGGAACGAAGGCCGGGGATCCGTTTCAGGTCCAGATAACCGTCGGGGGGCCTTCTGTGAACCTCTCCGACGTTGGATATGGGGTAAGTCAGTCGCTGCCGATTATTGTGGAGAGCATCTTGCGGGCGACCGATGCTCGCATTTTGCTCCAACAACCGGAGGTTCACTTACACCCAAGAGCGCAAGCGGCACTCGGTACATTTTTCGCGAGGCTTGTCGCCGACGAACATCGTCATTTTGTCATAGAGACCCACAGCGATTACCTTATAGACCGAATACGACAGGAAGTCGCGAACGGTTCAATTTCTCATTCGGACGTTGGCATCTTATTTTTTGACCGGCCTCACATTGAAACGGACGTTTCAGAGATTACGCTCGATAAAAATGGAAATATTCAAGACGCGCCTCCAACCTATAGGAAATTCTTTCTGGAGGAAGAGTTACGACTATTAAACCGGGCTGGAGAAGGGTAGACCTATGTGCTTAATAGTTGACACCAATGTCGCGGTGAATTTCTTTTGTAACGGGGACGTCCGGTGCGCTGATCTGAGAGGCGCGGTATTCGGGAAGGGATGCTGTGTCGTATACGGTGGTCACCTGCGCCTGGAATACACAAGGATTGAGAAAGCTCGTCGGATAGTTCTGGCTTTAGACCGTGCAGGCAGGGCGCGGGCTATTCCGGACGCTCAGGTCGATAAGGAAACGGCTGCATTGGAAGCCTCCGGACAGCTCGTTTCAGATGATCCCCATATCATTGCGCTTGCTAGAGTAAGCGGAAGTCGGTTGCTTTATTCGCTGGATGTTGCGCTGCACGCGGATTTTACAAATGAAAATTTGATCAAGAGTCCAAGGGGCCGGGTGTACCAGGGAGGACCCGGTCATAAGCATCTGGTGAGGCAATATTGCAAAGCCTGCTGAAATTGGCCATTTTTCGACGGAGAATGAGGGAACTGGGGCAACTCATGAGAAATGGGGTCAGGCGAGAATGACGCTAAGCTAAGGGGGTTTTAGGCCCCGTGAACGCCCCAAGGCCGCGCTGAGCTTGCCCTGAGATATTCGAGGAAATGGAGTGGATGCCGATCGGCAGATCGGTCCTTCCGGGGCGCCGTGCCCACCATTCATCACAATATCCAAATTCGGGCTTATCCTAGCGCCATTCGGGCGAGTCGATGATTCGTCGCAAAGGGCCGATGGAGTTGAGGCTAGAAACTTGGCGCGCGCGGAGGTCGCGCGAACCTCATTCTCCCCGATAAACAGCGGGGTGGAAGCGGAAGGGACACTCGTCGAGATCATTTGGATAATAGAGGTTCTGACCAAATCCAGAATCCCGAGCGTCTTCAGCTCGCGGCGGAGAACGCTCACGGCGAGCTCGTGCGTTCGCGAGGAGCATGACAGATGGTTTTCCCGGGGCTTAATTGTACTAGGGCCAGCGAAGCTCAATCATCCGCTGAAAAAGGAAGCGAATTTCCGGCGGCGGCGCACCCCCTCCTCAGGATAACTTTGGTTTCGCGCCACGTTTTCTAAAATCGAGGGCCGGGGGCGGTTTGAGGGGCGAAATGGTCCGTTTCGATAAATTCCGGGAGTATGGGCGTGACCGGAGGGGCCAGACTCGAATAGACAGGGAAGAATGCGGCGCTTCATTGCCAGCTTCATTTTGGCCCTGTCTGCGATATTTGGGTTGCTTTGGCTTTGCTTGGAGGAAATTCAGTCCATTCGCTGGATGCCGGAAACCGTGAAAGAAACCGCTGAATTTCTGAATACTCCTCATCACGCGGCTGCGTTCATGGCCGCCTGTTTATTTGTGATGCTGCTGATGCATCGATGGCATCGAGAACGCCTTGCAATCACATTCGTAACACTAAATACTGGTTCGATAATACGTTTCAAGATCACGAATCACTATCAGAAAGACAAGCGTCTGCTGGTGGCAAATTTACTGCTTGGGACGGACGACGGGATTGAGCGGGCGGATAAAGTCTATAAGCGAGTTAGATTTGATTCATTCCCTCACGTAATGCCAGGGGAATCAAGCATCGAGATTTCCTTCCTGTACAGCATCAATGCATTCATCGATTATAACCAGTTGCCCGAAAAGTTCCGTAACAATCGCGTGAATAAATTATGGCTTCGGGTGGAGCTGGAAGATGGCACTCGGATCGATGGGCAAAAGTATCGGATTCCAAATCCAAAATGGCGTCGCGATTTAATTCCCGACGAAGAAACCAAGAAATTCTCTAAGGGAATCGCTGCGGAATTGCATGAATCGCCCAAGTTGAATATTCTTGAAGCTCGATATGGTGCGGAAATGTCATGGATAGATGTAACTGAAAATGTTAGAAACCAAGTCAGATCGAACGCCGGTAGGGTATGGGCGAAAACAGGAATCCTTGGAGTTAAGGACCCCATTTTCGGCATGGGCAAACAGCTCTCAATTAAATTCAGAACTGGCGACGAAGAAAAACAGGTGAGCGTGAATGAAAATGAATCCATTGATCTATTTGGGCCGAAGTCGTAATTCCCGGCTGTGGGACGACCAAAACAACTTCGATTCAAGCGCGAGCGCGACCACGCGGAGAAGGCCGCAGGGGCGGGCGTTAAGAGCGCCCAGGATGTCGTTGCCCTGGCCATCGCCAAGGGCGGACCCCAAGGCACAGGCAAAGGGCAGAGGCGGTCGCTAGGCGGCTTCCAGAAGGGTTTTGCGTGAGGTGCAACTGATTTTTGGACCGTTTTGTAGTTTAGTTTGCTGAGTGGATCTGGGCTTCGAACTGGCTCGGGGTTTTATATCCGATGGCCGAGTGTTTGCGGTGGGTATTGTAGTAACCTTCGATGTATTCGAAGATTTCGGTCCGGGCATCGCCGGCGTTCTCGAAGCACCCATCTTGAAGCATTTCGAGCTTGAGGGTGCCGATGAAGGACTCGGTCCAGGCGTTGTCGTAGGGATTGGCCCTGGCGGACATGCTTTGGCGCAGACCGGCTTCAGCCAGGGCGTTGCGGAATGGGGTGCTCCCATATTGGCTGCCGCGGTCACTGTGGAAGATGACGCCGTTGGCGGGGCGGGTTTTGAGGGCTTGGAGAAGTGCGTCGAGAACCAGGTCAGAGCGCATGTGGTTGGCGAGACTCCAGCCGACCACGCGGCGTGAGCACAGATCAATGACGACGGCGAGATAGAGCCATCCGGCGCTGGTCGGGATGAAGGTGATGTCGCCAGCCCAGGCGCGGTCCGGAGTACTTGGCAGGGGCATGTCGGAGATCAGATTTGGAGAGGGCTTGTCGGCTCGGCCGTCGCTGGTTTTTGGGATGAAGGTCTTGGGCTGGATGGCGTGCAGGGCTCTCTGGGCCATGATTCGCCGGATTCTGGCTGGGGCGCAACTCACGCCCCGGTCAGAGAGTTCCTGAGCCAGACGGCGGTACCCGTAACGCCTCCGGTGGCGCCGGAAAACGGCTTCAATCAGGTCGCCGAGCCCGGCATCAGCCACTTGGGTCGCGGTGGGTGTAGCGGCGTGATAGAAGCTGCTGCGGGCTTCCCCCAGCACCACACAGACCTTGCGGATACTGCCGCCGGTTTTCTGAGCAACGCTTTGGATCATCGCCCGGCACACAACTGGGGTTTGGTGCCGAGGATGACGGCAGCCTTTTTTAAAATGTCGTTCTCCAGTTTGAGGTTGGCATTTTCGCGCCGCAACCTGCGCAGCTCGTCCGCTGCGGGTTCCTCGCCTACGGCTCGGCCCCCTCCGCTCCCGAGCAGCGCAGGTTGCCCCCCATCACGCACCCAACGGTAGAGGACATTCGTGCCGATCTCGAGGTCTTCGGCCACCTCCGACACCGGTTTTCCCATTCCTACAAGTTCGACGGCCTGGGCTTTGAATTCTGCTGTGTATCGCTTTCTGGTCACTGGTTCCATTATCGCTTATTCCCTTATTTTGTGGTCCAGAAATTTCGCGCACCTCAGCGAGCCCATTTCGTCAGCTGGAGCCCGGCCTTTTCGAACTCGGATTCGGTCGCCTCTAGGACCGCCTTTGCGGACGGACTTCGGTTTTGGTTTGCCACGTCTCGCTGTTTTGGGTTTCCTTTCACTTCGCAACTGGCAACCGTATGAGCCTCACTGACGACTTTTTCGACCGTTTGGACGGGATGATTAGCTCTGGCAAAAAGCCTGCCGAATTGCGTGGTTTTGCCGGTCCATACCGCGATCAATTTGCGGCACTTGAGCGTGACGCGAAGGCGAAAAATCAAAAGAGCACCATTAAGAAGGCAAAGACGGAGATAGAGAGACTTCAAACGGCCCTTGAAAATACGACTGCGGAGTTTAAGCGCCTCCAGGCTAAGTTTCAGGAACAGCAGCAAATCGCCGAAGAACTCCGGGTAGAACTCGGGCGTTTTACGCAGGCAAAAAGACAATGGGAGATAAAAGAGGCCAACCAAAAGGAGCAAATAGAAAACCTCCGGCGCGAGCTTGACCGGGTTAAGCAAGTGCAACAGCCGCAATCCAAGGGCATCGCAGAAGACCAAATTAAGCTTCTCGTTTACTTGATCGCCCAAGGCCCTCAGAATAAACTGTCCGAAGCGGTGATTGCGGGAGGCGCTGGCGTAAGCTCTAAATCCGTTCCTTTCCATTTGAAGGAATTGCACGAGCGAGGTTTTGCCATCGATGAGATGATTCAATATTCGCATCCGGCCCAATATCGGTGGAAGGCGACTCACGAGGGTGAGAAATGGGCTAGAGCTAACGGGCATATTCGGGACTAACTGAGATAGCGCATGGAAGGGTAAAGGCATGGATAATTTCTTCGTGAAGTCCAAATGGCCGAAGGATGATCTCAACGGGAGGCTGGTGGAGTTTCGGTTCCCGGTGAATGCTGACGCCGGGGAATGGACTGAAGGTATTGGAGAGTTCTCGGTGTTAGACACTCCTGCCGGGCTCCTTTCGATTCACATTGCCCTTGATCTTCCAGGGCGGCATTTGGCAGAGCGTCAGGTTGTCCGCTACTCACTCCCTCAAGACTATGCGGACCGGATTGAGGCAAATCCTCCGGGGGCTGAGGTTCCGTTCCGCCTGTTCTTATAGACAATATCCTCGCGGGGAGGACGCTCTTTTTCTTAATTCTCAAAGCGAATCGGCACCAACACCGAAATTTCACGTCGGATTGTGAAAATTTCAGGCTGACCGCGCCGTCACTCCTGCAACCATTTCAGCGCGTCCTCGGCATGCGCGGAGTCGAAGAAACGCACCTGGGCATTGACCAGCAGCGCGCCGAGCCTGGTTACCCATTCCTCCCATTTTTTGCCGCCCACGAGCGCGACGCGCTCGAGTTCGTTGCGGTGCGCCACCGAGAATTTCACGTCGTCCCAGGCGGCGCCGGGCTCCCATCCCGTGAAGCCCGGCTCCATCTCGAAAAGGAGACGCAGCTTGCCGTGGCGCGCGATCATTTGTTCCCAACTCGGGACCAGTTCCGCATATTCTTCCCGGCTCAGTTTTCCGCTGACCTTTACCCACAGCACGTTATCGACAGGCGCGTTGATGGTATGCATTCCGCCACTGATTTCGTTCCTCGGCCCCGAAAAGGATGCCTGATGGCGGACGGCATTTCCGTTGTTCGCCAATTTCAGGCTGGCATTTGGCAAACCTTCCCTACCGCGCGGGCCGCCTGCCGTTAATTTCTCGTTCGCGGCGCGGAAATGCATTACGGATGCCGCAATCGCACATGCCAATTCCTGATAAAGAGACGCTGATGCTGCGGGTGGTGACGCCCGCGGGCAGCGTTCTGGAGGCGCCCGCTGTTTCCGTGGCGCTCCAAACCTCGCTGGGTGAAATCGAAGTGCTGCGCGGCCACGCCGCCATTGTGGTGTTGCTCGAGCCGGGCGAAATGCGCGTGCGCGAGCCGATGGGGGTCGAGCAGAGTTTTGCCATGGGCGAGGGATTTGCGGAAATCGACGGCGAATCGGTGACGGTTTTCAGCGACATGGCGGAGGACTCCGAGGGCATCGCGCTGGATCAGGCCGAAGAGGCGAAACGCCGCGCGGAATCCGCGCTTGCCGAAGCGGCGAACCTTTCCGATGACGAACGCAGTGCGGCTGAGCTGGCGCTGCGCGAGTCGCTGGTACGGATCCAAATCTCGCTGCGGCGCAAGGATTCGGCCCAGCGCCGCGGCCCGGCGCCGCACCAGTGACATGGGCGAGCGCCTGATCCTGCTCAACAAACCGTTCAACGTCCTCTGCCAGTTTACCGACGAGACGGGGAGCAAGCGGACGCTGGCCGATTTCGTCCCGATCAAGGAGGTCTACCCGGCGGGCCGGCTCGATTACGACAGCGAGGGGCTGGTGCTGCTAACCAACGCCGGCTGGCTCCAGCATCGCATCGCCCATCCCGCGTACAAGGAACCGAAAACCTATTGGGCGCAGGTCGAGGGCATCCCGGCGGACGACGCGCTCGAGCGCCTGGCAGCCGGCGTGGTGTTGAATGACGGCCTCACCCTGCCGGCGGAAGTGGCGCGGATCGATCCCGCGGTGTGGGACCGGCATCCGCCCATCCGCGTGCGGAAAAACATCCCGGCCACCTGGATTTCGCTCACGCTGCGCGAAGGCCGCAACCGCCAGGCGCGCCGAATGACCGCGGCGGTGGGCCATCCCACGCTGCGCCTGATCCGCGTGCGCGTGGGCCAATGGGAACTGGGCGAGCTGCAGCCCGGCCAGTGGCGGGAAGCGCCGGTGCCGGGGCGGGGTGATTGAGGGCCGAGGGGTGCTGTCCTAATTTGAAATTTTGCTCAGCGCATGGGACGTTAGGGACCAGTTCGAGCCCCTTTCCTGATGCTCCGTGTCTCAATTTCGTCTTGCCTTGGCTTGTTGGCTGCTTTTCCATGCGAGCGGAGCGTGACTCCGCCACATCCATAAAAATGTCCGAAAGCTCAACGCCCCCTCTGATTCAGACCGAGATTTCCTCGCTCCTGCCGGCATCTGATGTAATATATTTCAATGGCTTTGGTCTGGCACTTTCGGCTGGTGACGTGGTGGTCACGCTCACGCGAAACGGCATACCAATTGTCACCCTGAACAGTTCATTTACGGTGAGCAAATCGTTCAGTCGAGCTCTGGCCGCAACAGTTCACCAATTGGAGGAATTGATGGGCAAGGAAATCATGACAGTGGAAGAAATCGCCAAAAAGATGGCCAAAAGAACCGAGAATAAACAATGAGAGCCCTCTTTAAATCAGGCGAGGCGGTGGAGGAAATCCGACCGTTGACAAGATTTTTGGATTTTTGACCCTGGATGCGGGCTGGCACTATTCGTCCGGCTTGCGCTTCAAAATATCGACCGTCCGGAATGCGTTAATCCTACTAAGCGCGGCGCTTGACTCTGGTTTCACTGCGACCGACGCCTTCCCTGGAAAGGAGGGCGACATAACGGTGGCGTGTTATCACGACGATAACTATTATGGATTTAGAGTCAGCGAGGATGGAAGGGTGCGATTTCTACATGAGCGTGGACAGGAAGAGGTAAATTGTATTCCTGGCCTTTCCTTGCAGGACGCGGTGAAGAAAATTAAGACCTTAACCCTCCCGAAATGGAACTTGTACTCCTCGTTCATATTGCCAGATACCACAAGGATCTCGGTCGTTTCACCAGCGAATGTTTTGAGAATTCCAGCCCCGAATACGGTGGAGGAATATCAGTATTTGGAAGCGCTTGCGCTGTAGAAACCAGCGGTTCAGTTTGCGAGCACGCGAGAGCCTATTACCCCGGGATTACGGGCAGTCCCCCGATTTTTTGGAGATTCGAGGAGGACATTTTGCCAGGCGGATATCAGTTAGAGGCGGTTCCCAGCGACACCGGCGACGAGTGTCACCGTAATATCCGAAATATATCAGATAAGGCCGCCCGGTCTTTCTTCAAAAAGCAGGACAAGACTTTTGAAGTTTGTTTGCCCGATGGTGGAGCGCAAGCGCTTACGGAAGAGGAATTGAGGAAGTGCCTGTCGATTTGGGAGGGTTGGGAAAAAGGCTTGGATTTCCGTTAGGCCCGGGCTTCCCTTACCTGCTGCCGCTGGATGGGAGCAAACCGTGGCAACTGGCGCCGGGGCGGCAGGTGGCGAGCGCAAAATAAAGACGCTGGCAAGGATCGGCGAGAGCCTCTATGGTTGGCCGGTTAACTGCTCCCCTACCCGCTCCCTGTGAAAAACTTTCGCGAACGCGCCCTTCCTCTTCTTCTCTGCATCGCGGTGGGCGCCCTGTTGAGCTGGACCTCCATCTACTCGTTCTGGTTCGCAGTGTGGATCTTCCATTCGGTGCCGGGCCGCAAATTTCTTCGGCGCGCTGGGGGATATCCTCATCATTCCTGCCCGCTGGATCTATGAATGGGGGGGGTGGGACGAAACCGTCCGTTTCGACATACCGGTCCCGTACGCCGTCACCAACGGGCTGGTGCTGGGCATCATTTTCTACTCGATATTCAGGGCAATCTGGACCACCCGCGAAACGCGCCGCAAGTCCCAGCCGCCCGCCACCGTCATGAAGGTGAACGGCAACCCGGCCTCGCCCCAGATGCCGCACAAGGATCATTGATCCGACCCGCCCCTTCGCGCCGCCGCGCGCGGCTGACTCCCCTGTCGATCCGCGTTCGCCGCCGCCGGCGCAATGCGCTAAGGTCGAGGGCCATGGACAAATCCAATGCTGACATTTACGGTGCAATAGGGCATATAGAACATTCCACTATGAGCATACTAGGAGAATTCAAAGCCTTCATCTCGAAGGGCAGTGTCATGGACCTGGCCGTCGGCGTCATTATCGGCGGCGCTTTCCAGTCCATTGTGACCTCGCTGGTCAAGGATGTCATCACCCCCGGCATCGCCCTTGTCTCATCCGCGCTGTTTCACGGCGGTACGCCCGATTTTTCGCAGTACGCGATCGGCGCCAAGGAGGTGCTGGATAAGAATGGCGCGCCGATCCTGGCCGCCGCCGGCCATCCGGTGCTGCAAGGCGGGATCATGCATCGGCAATTTCATCAACAGCGTCGTCAGCTTTCTCATCCTCGCCGCCGTCGTCTTCTTCCTCATCGTCAAGCCGATGAACAAGCTCATGGCCACCATCAGCAAGCCGGTCGCCCCTCGACGGCCCCGCCCACGCCCGAGGACGTGCTGCTGCTGCGCGAAATTCGCGACTCGCTGAAGAAGCCGGCCACTCCCGCCACTCCCTGATGGGGTTTGACCCGGTATCCGGCATGCCGCAATCCGGCGCGTGAAAGCGGTGGGAACCGATTATTCCGGGATTGGCGCAGGGAGGCGCTTCCTCCCGGAATTTGCTCTGGACTCGATTTAATGTGACAACCAGACTCCCCAGCTTTGCCCACACAGACCCCGAAAATGTTCCCAAAAATGCGCTGCCCCTGGCTCATCCTCTTCGCCCTCCTCTGCGCCGCACCGGTATGGGCGGACTCGATCACGCTCAAGACGGGCGAAGTGATGACCGGCACCATCAAGAGCGAGACCGACACCGATGTCACCATCGACGTGAACGTCTCCTCGTCGATCGTCGATGAGCGCGACATCCAGAAGTCGGACATCGCCTCGATCAGCCGGGAGCAGCCGGACGAGATCGAGTACAAGCAATTGATCGCCGTCCAGCCGAACCCGGAGCTCTCGTATTCCTCCGTTCAATACTCGGACATCATCTCCTCGCTCCAGGCGTTCGAGACCAAGTACCCGGGCAGCACCTATCTGCCGGAGATCAAGAAATTGGAGGCCACGTTCGAGAATGAAAAGAAGCGGGTCGATGCCGGCCAAGTGAGATTCCTGGGTAAATGGCTCAACAAGGAAGAGGCCGCAAAGCAGGGCAACGAGATCGCGGGAGTGGAGATGTACGACAGCATGCAGCAGCAGGCCTCGGGGGGCGACCTGATCGGTTCTTTGCAAACCTTTTCCCAGATCGAGCAGACCTACGGTGGCACGCGCGCTTATCCCGCCGCCGTGACGCTCGCGCTGCAGGTGATCCCGAGTTTCGCGCAGCAGTTGGTCGGCGTCATGCAGCGGGTCAAGGCAGACCAGGCCCAGCTCAAGACCACCCTGGCGGCCACCCCCGAGCCGGAGCGATCCCAGATCAAGGCGAAGGAGCAAGCCCAGGAGCAGTACGATGCCAATGTCATCGCCACCGCGGTGCGCAGCGGGGTCAAGTGGGTGCCGCTTCTGGCGCGCAGTGAGCTGAGCGTCCAGACCTTGCAACGAACCGCGGTGAGCGAATACCGCCGCCTGGCTGCGATCCAGGTCACGAAGATGGCGCAATCGATCGATAAGTCCGACGCGGCCCGCAATGACGCCGATGGCGGCGATCTGGCCTCGGCGGCCGACCTGCTGAAGGACGCGCTCCAGCTCTGGCCGGAAAACCAGTCCGCTCATCAGCTTGCCGACGAATTGAAGGCGGAAATCGCCACGCCAACTCCAACGCCGAGGGCAATCGCCAAAATATCTCCACGCCCAGGCCGAATATGATCCCGCTGCCTCCGGGCGCGTCGCCTTATCCCGCCGGCGCCTCCGCCGCCATGATAGCCTCCGGGGAGACTTCGGCTGCCGAAAGCCCGGTCAGCGAGGAGCCGCCCAAGCCGTTCTACATGACCGTGCCCGGCGCGCTCGGCATCGCCGCGGCGGTGCTGGTCATCGGCGGCATTGCGGCCGCCATGAACCAGAAAAGAACCCGCAGGGACTTGGAAAGATGATCGACGCGCGCAAGGCAACCATCCAGCGCAAGACCGGCGAGACCGATATCGCCGTGACGCTGTTGATCGACGGCGCCGGCAAGGGCGAGATCGCCACCGGCATCCCGTTTTTCGATCACATGCTCACGCTTTTCGCGCGGCACTCGCTCGTGGACCTCGAGTTGCGCGCACGCGGCGACATCGAGGTGGACCTGCATCACACGGTCGAGGATGCCGGCATCGCGCTCGGCCAGGCCTTCGCTCGCGCCCTGGGTGACAAGCGCGGCATCCGCCGCTACGGCTGGGCTTATCTTCCCATGGATGAGACGCTCACGCGCGTGGTGCTCGATTTCAGCGGCCGGCCCTACCTTGAATACCGCGCGCCCACGGCGGTCGAGCCCATCGGCAATTTTTCGTTCCAGCTCGTCGAGGAATTCCTTCGCGCCTTTGCCGTGCACGCCGGGGTGAACCTGCATGTCGAGGTCCTGTACGGCCGCGACGCGCATCACATGGCGGAGTCGGTTTTCAAAGGCCTGGCCAAGGCCGTGGACCAGGCGTGCCAGATCGATCCCCGCGTCACCGGCATCCCGAGCACCAAGGGCATCCTGTGAAGGGGAAATTCGAAATTCGAAATTCGAAATTCGAATTGGCCGCTCGCTTGTCCGCGGGTCGCGATGGTTTCGAATTTTCCGCATGATCGCATTGATCGATTATGGCAGCGGCAATATCCGCAGCGTCGCCAAGGCTCTCCAGCACGAGGGCGCCGACGTGCGGCTGGTCAGCGATCCGGACCGCCTCGCGGATGCGCGCGCCGTGGTGCTGCCGGGCGTGGGGGATTTCGGTGATTGCGTGCGCAACCTCAAGTCGCGCGCGCTCTGGGAGCCGCTGCGGGACTGGCTGGCCGGCGGCAAGCCGTTCCTCGGGATTTGCGTCGGCTACCAGTTGCTGTTCGATTCGAGCGAGGAATCGCCGGGCGAACCGGGCTTCGGTTTTTTTCCCGGCCAGGTCAGAAAGTTCCGGTCGCCGGAGCTGAAGGTCCCGCAGATCGGCTGGAACAATCTCGATCTCACGCAACCCTCGCACCCGCTCTGGCGTTCGCTGCCGCCGGACCCGTACGTTTTTTTCGTCCACTCCTACTTCCCCGCGTCCGAGCGCGACGACGTGGTCATCGCCCGCACCACTTACGGCGAGACTTTTGCCGCCGGCGCGGCGCTGGGCAACATCGCCGGCGTGCAGTTTCACCCGGAGAAAAGCCAGGCCGTGGGCCTGACCGTGCTGAAGAATTTCATCAAAGGCCTGGCGAATTGAGATGTTTGTAAAATTCGAAATTCGAAATTCGAAACTCGAAACGCCGGCTCCACGACCGGTGCCGCGCGTCATCCGGAGCCCTCGTCTCTACACCGCGCGCGCTCAGCGCGCCAAATCCTTCGAATTTCGAATTTCGAATTTCGGATTTATTTGATCTTTTTCCTCAGCCTTTTCTCCAGCCGTCCCCCATGCTCATTTTTCCCGCCATCGACCTCATGAATGGCCAGGTGGTTCGCCTGCGCCAGGGCAAAGCCGCCGAAAAGACCATCTATTCCGATGACCCGGTCGCGTTCGCGAAACGCTGGGCCGACGAAGGGGGCGATTACCTGCATCTCATCGATCTCGATGCCGCCTTCACCGGCGAACAGAGGAATCTCGAATGGGTCGCCCGCATCACCGCGGCCATCGGCATCCCGTGCCAGTTGGGCGGCGGCATCCGCGACAAGGCGGCGGCGCAGCGCGCGTTCGATGCCGGCGTCGCGCGGGTCATCATCGGCACCAGGGCCGCCGAGTCGCTCGATTTCGTCTCGGAGCTGGCCGAGGCCTTCGGCAGCGACCGGATCGCCGTGGGCATCGATGCAAAGAACGGCGAAGTTTCCGTGAAAGGCTGGACTGAGCTGTCCGGAATGAAAGCCTCGACTCTCGCCGTGAAAGCCGCGGACGCCGGCGCCGGCACCGTTATTTGCACGGACATCGCCACGGACGGGATGCTCTCGGGACCGAATTTTGCCGAGATAGAACAGATCCTCTCGCTGGTCCGCTGCCAGGTCATCGCCAGCGGCGGCGTCTCAACCATCGAAGACGTGAATCGCCTCGCCGCGCTGCCCACCCTCTACGGCGCCATCATCGGAAAGGCGCTCTATGACAATCGAATTCGGCTGAGGGACCTGAAGAATTGCTGATTGCTGATGTGAGATTGCTGATTGAAAAATTTGGCCGCCGGAGGCGGCGTTGACGAGGAGTTGGAATTCCACCCCGAAGCGGTCCTGCGGCGAGTAAATTGCACTCTGCCAATCAGCAATCTCACATCAGCAATCAGCAATTCCTGACCTGAAATTTCGGCGACTGACCCAAAAACCTCCTCGGATTCTCAAACACCAACCTCTCTATCTCCGCCTCGCCGTGGCCCCGGCGGCGCAGCTCGATCATCGCCTTTGGCACGGCCAGCGGGTCGCTTTGGCCCCAATCGCACGCGCAATTGAGCCAGAGCCGCTCCGGGCCCGCCGTTTCAAAGATGTCCACCGCGCGCGCCGGCGTGCATTTGGACTCGGGGTAAAGCGTGATGCCCGCCCAGAAACCGGCATCGAGCACCATGCCGACCGTGTGCTCCTCGACGTGATCGATGATGACCCGCTCCGGACGGATGCGCGAATCGGCCCGCAGCACGTCGAGGATAAGCCGCGTCCCCTTCCACTTGTCCTCGAGGTGCGGCGTGTGAACCAGGATCATCTGCCCGTGCTCCGCCGCGAGCCGCACGTGCTCCTCGAGGATTTGCATTTCGTTGCGCGTATTTTTGTTGAGCCCTATTTCGCCGACGCCGAGCACGTTCGGCCTCGACAGAAATCCGGGGATGATCGCCAGCACCTCGCGCGCAAGGCCGATGTCCTCCGCCTCCTTCGGATTGATGCAGAGCCATGAATAATGCGGCAACTGGTAGCGCGCCGCGCGCTTCGGCTCGTAATCGGTGAGCTGGCAAAAATAATCGTGGAAACCCTGCGCGCTGGAACGGTCGAACCCGGCCCAGAATGCCGGCTCGCATACGGCGGCGCAGCCGGCCATCACCATCGCCAGGTAATCGTCCGTGACGCGGCTCACCATGTGAGCGTGGGGCTCGATGTACCGCATGGTCAGAGGGGATGGGGCTCGTACGCGCCGCATGCCCCTTTGCCCGGCGCCTTCGCAATCGGCTCCGATGTGGGGTCGCTCAATGCCATCAGCACGCGTCGCGCGCGGTCGGCGCCCGGCTTCTCGAGTTCCTTCAGCGCCCGCTGGAACGCCTCGACGCGGAAATCGTCGCCGGCCCCGGCCCGTTCGAGCCGATCCAGGAACGCGGCGATATCGATCAAACGCGCGCGCGCATCCACAAAATAAAGGTCGAGCAATCGGGGGCGATCCATGGGGTGATGGTTATAAATTAAAAATCGCGCCAATCAGCAATCTCAGATCATCAATCAGCAATTTCCGCAATCAACCCGGCACGTGCATGTCAAATCGCGGGATTCGCGTAATCACCGCCTCGCCGTTCTCCGTCGATCCGATGTACGCCCCCTCCGCGTAACTGTCCGCGCCGATGACATGGTGCGAATTGTAGGAAAACTGCTGCCCGCTGTGCAGCCGCGGGAATTGCCCCACCACACCGTCGCCCTCGACCACCACGCGCTGGCCGTTCGCATCGGTGACCACCCATTTGCGGCCCTTGATCGTGACCGTCTCCTGGGAGTCGTTGCGAATGGTGATGAAATAGGCAAACGCGTATGGGCGCTCCGGCGGCGCCTCGACATCGGGCCGATAGACCACGCGATCCACGTTCACGGTGAGGCCTGGCAATTCGCGAATAACCATCACCCTTGAAAATAATCCATTCGGTTTGAATGGCCAGAACGGAGTGAGCAGCCTCTAGTTCACATTGGGGGACGGCCTGGTCTCTTGCGCGGCGGCCGGGCTGGAAACGGCATTGAGGACCGAGTCCCAATTCACGTAACGCGCGCCGGGCATGCCTTCCAATTGCGCGGCCAATGCGCCGTACTTCGGCTGAAACCACGCGGCGAGAACAAACATCTCGACCGCGGATTTTGGGTCCCATGGGTGCGGGATAAACGCCGGCTCGCCATCCTTCGCCCGCGCGTGATCGAATGCAGAGGCGCTGTGCAGAAACTCGATATGCGTCTGTGCCCCTTCGGCGAATGGTGCTACGAAATCAACTCCGGCATGCAGGGTCGCGGTCGCGCTGCCGAGAGCGCCGTAATCGAAGAGATTCAACCCGGCGCGCGCTTCGGCCCGAGCAAGTTCCAGCAGCGGCGTGATACTGTAGAGATGATAGAAGAGAGCGTCCCTTTCATAGAAATCGGATGTCGCGCCGTTCGCACGAAACTCAACTTTTATCTGGTGTTTGAACCTGTGGATCGCCCAATCGACAGCCTTTGGGTCCTGGATCGTCAGCCCGATGAGCCCCACCATCTTCGCGGCGTGCGCGCCCCAGTTATTATCCGGCTCATTCTTCCCCATCAGCTTATCGGCCTTTCCCTGCAGCCATGCGTCCACCAGTTGCCGGTCCTGCGGCGGCATCGACCCGCGCGCCAGGTCGTAGGCGACGCATGCCGAGTCGAAATTCGACTCGTTGATGGGATCCCCATCCGGCTTGTTCACGCGCGCCCATGCCGTCAGGTAAAGATCGAGCCTGTCGAAGTACCGCGAATCCCCCGTCACCGCCCAGGCCCATCCGAGCGCCTCCATTTTTGAAAGGTCATGCAGTGATGCGCGGCTCTCGATCCTTCTTGGATCGCTGGCCAAATGTCCTTCGCTAGTCACCTTCTGGATCGGATCGGGTTGCTCGATCAGGGTGCGGTCGGCCGCGGCGCGAAGGCTCTCGAACACCGCGGCGGCGGCGGGATCGGAGCGCACAAGGGTGCGCAATTGCTGAATCTCCTGCGGATCCAGACTCACGACGCCGGCCCTGGCGTGGAAAATTGCAAGCAAACCTGCCGCGAGTGCGGCGAGCCCGAGCCGATGGTACGCCAACATGGCTTTATTCTCGGCAACGGCCTCGCGCCACGCCAGTAGAATCACGGTGCGCTCTCTCCAGTTTCGGGATGGTCACCGCGCCGGAAAATACGAACAATCGGCCCATGTCTCAAGATTCCCCCCCGGTCTGCCTTACCATCGCCGGGTCCGATAACAGCGCCGGCGCCGGCGCACAGGCGGACCTCAAAACCTTCACGGCGCTCGGCGCTTACGGGCTGACGGCCATTACCTGCGTGGTGGCCGAGGTGCCCGGAAAAGTCAGCGCCATTCATCCCGTGCCGGCAAACATCGTAGCCGAGCAGATCCGACTTTCCCTCGAGGCATTTCCCGTGGCCGCGGTGAAAACGGGAATGCTCTACTCGACCGAAATTGTCGGAATCGTTTGCGGCGCCCTCGAGAGAACGAGCATGCCACTGGTGGTCGATCCCGTGATGGTTGCCACCTCCGGCGACAGGCTGTTGCGCGCGGAGGCCATCGAGCTCTACCGCCAGTTCCTCTTCCGCCGCGCGACTGTCGTGACGCCGAACCTGGACGAAGCCACGGTGCTGTGCGGCTCCCCCGTGCGCACGCTCGATGAAATGCGCAAGGCCGGGCGGGAGCTCGCCGCGCAATTCCGCACGGCCTGGCTGCTGAAAGGCGGGCATCTCGAGGGCGACGAGGCCATCGATCTTCTCTTTCACGCCGGCGGCAAAATCTCCGAGTTCCGCTCCCCGCGCGTCCCGGGTGTGGCGACGCACGGCACCGGCTGCACAACGTCCGCCGCCATCGCCGCCGGTCTTGCGCGCGGTCTCGGGCTGGAGGAAGCCGTGGCGCAGGCGAAACGCTTCGTCACCGCGGCCATCGAGCATCATTTCCGCTGGGGCGAAATCCAGGCGCTCAATCACGGCAACTGATCCAGCGCCGCGCGCACGCTCCAGCCCGCGCGATCGAGCCGTTCCCGGGCCTCGCCGTAATCGCAGCCGCGCAGCTCGCTCACCAGCCGGATGGCGCGGTCGCGCAGCTTTGCAGTTTGTCGCCTGCACGTCGATCATCAGGTTCCCGCGCACCTTCCCCAGCCGCACCATGGCGCACGTCGAGATGATGTTGAGCGCGATCTTCGTCGCCGTGCCCGCCTTCAATCGCGTCGAGCCGGCCACCAGTTCCGGCCCGGTGGCGAGGTCGATCTCGACGTCCCATTTCCCGCCATGTTTGCGCGCCGGATTGCACGTCAGCAGCATCGTCTTCGCGCCAAGCGCGCGGGCCCGCCGCAGCGATCCCAGCACGAACGGCGTCCGCCCGCTCGCCGCGATGCCGCACACAACGTCGCCCTCGCGCACGCCGCGGCCTACCACCGCCAATTCTCCCGCCTCTTCCTGGTCCTCCGCGCCCTCGACGGCCGCATGCAGCGCGCCCACACCGCCGGCGATGATCCCCTGCACCAATTCCGGCGGCGCGCCAAACGTCGGCGGAATCTCGCTCGCGTCGAGCACGCCCAGCCGCCCGCTCGTTCCCGCGCCCGTGTAGAAAAGCCGCCCGCCCGCGGTCAGCGCCGCCGCCACAAGGTCCACCGCCGCGGCCAGTCCGCCACTCGCCTCGCGCAACGCACGCGCCACTTCATCTTCCTCGCGGATGAACAGCTCGACCAGGTCCGGCGTGCCCAATTTGTCCATGCCCGCCGAGCGCGGGTTGCGTTGCTCGGTCACCGCCGCCGCCAGCTCGATCACATCCGGCTCGTCCGGGCGCGGCCGCGCCACGGGTGTCACGCGGCTCGCCAGCCACGCCGCTCCCAGCGCGCCCGATTGCATGCACAGCGCGATATTCGCCTTCGGCAGCAATTCCGCCGTGTAATCGGTGTAAAACTCAGCGTATTCGCGATGATGATCGAAGAGCCCGCCCAGCAGCCGCACCTCCGCCGCCTCGCATTCGAGCCGCTGCGCGACCGCGCGCGTGTACTCGGCCAGCGCGTGCGCGCCATTCTGGATCACGGAAATCATCTCCTGGTGCCCCTCCTTTGCCGCCGCGAAAACGACCGGCGCCAGCTTCGCCACGGACATTTTGTCCGCGTTGGCGGCCCATGCCACCAGGTCGTCCAGCCGGTTCAGCGCCAGCATCCGCAGGATGCCCTGGCTCAGCAAATCCGATGTCCGGCTCAGGTCGTAATTGGAAAGCACGTAGCGCAGCGCCGTCATCGCGAGCTGGTAGCCGCTGCCCGTGTCCCCGAGCAAATGCCCCCAGCCACCCCCCTTGTCCGTGCGTCCGCGGCACCGCCCCGTCACCGCCGAACCCGTGCCCGCAATGACCGCGATCCCGTCGCCGTCCCCAAACGCCGTCGCAAACCCCGATTCCCGGTCCCCTCCCACGGCCACCACCGCCGCCGGCCAGACTCGCTGCACCAGCCCCTCGAGCCGCTTGCGGTCCGCCGCGTTCGCGCACCCGGCCAGGAACACCCCCGCGTGCGTCGCCCCGCCCGGCAGCACGCGCAGCAGGTCCAGCAATTCGCCGTCTCCGATGAGCCGCAGGTTCGCCGCCGGCAGCGTTCCCATCCGCAATTCCCGTCCCCGCTCATCCAGCAACGCCCACTCCGTCTTCGTCCCGCCCCCCTCGACGCCCAGGATCAACTTGGGAGCTGAGGCGGCGGAGGGGCGCTCGGCGGGCATGGATCAAATTTTGCACGTCAGCCGAAACTGGAAAGCAAATTGGCGTGTTTTCTCATGCCGACCAGGTCGGAAAATTCACCGTTTTCAACATCGGCGGCAACAAGGCTAGACTGATCGCCGCCCTGCATTACAATAGGAACAAAGCCTTTATCCGCCACGTCCTGACCCACAAGGAATACGACGCCGGAAAATGGAAAGAATAGCCATGTCTGCCATCGAACTGGAAAAAGTAGCCCAAGCATGGCCGCGCGTTTCCCGCGCGGTGCGGGTGCCGCATTCCGAGAAGGAATACCGGGAATTGGTCAAACTGCTTGATCAACTCACGGATACGGTGGGAGAGGATGAAGATCATCCTCTGGCTTCGTTGATGGACGTGCTCGGCGTACTCGTGGAGAAATACGAAGATGAACACGTGCCGGAACTCAAAGAGTGACCGGTGCGGGCGGCCCGCGCACGAAGCCTCAGTAACGAGAAAATATCTCCCATCTTTCAGCCTGACTGGCGTATCAAGGTAGAGTCATCATTGTCGCCTAAGCGCGCAACATGGATCCCAGTTCTTCACCGCAAGTTCGCGCAGCATATCTTCGACAGCGCATCGAGGAGGCCAATCGTCAATACGAGGAAGCCGCCCCTGCAATCAGCGATTACGAATACGACCAACTTTACCGCGAGTTGGTGGACCTGGAGAAGGAGCATCCCGAACTGCGCACGCCCGATTCCCCCACGCAGCACGTCGGCGGCAAGCCGCTCGACGAATTCGCCCACGTCACCCATCGCACGCCGATGCTCTCGCTCGACAACACCTACTCCGAGGAGGAAGTGGGCGAGTGGTTTCGCCGGCTCGAAAAACATCTGCCCGGCGAGCAAATCGAACTCATCATCGAGCCGAAGGTCGACGGAGTCGCCATTTCCCTCCTGTATGAAAAGGGCCGCCTCCAATACGCGGCCACGCGCGGCGACGGGCGCGTCGGCGACGACGTGACGCAAAACGTCCTCACCATCCGCGGCATTCCGCGCGAGTTGAAGAACGGGCCGGCGTTGCTCGAGGTGCGCGGCGAGGTCTATATGACTCGGGGGGGGTTCAGAAAATTGAACGAGGAACGCGCCGCGGCGGGCCTGCCGGAGTTCGCCAATCCGCGCAACTCCGCCGCCGGTTCGCTCAAGCAGCTCGATTCCGCGCTGGTGCGCAAGCGTCCGCTCGGCCTCATCCTGCACGGCATCGGCGCGTTCGAGGCGCGCGAGCCGCTGAAAACATACCACGAGGGCCTCGAATTGCTGGACCGGCTCGGCCTGCCGCGCAGCAAAACGCACCGCGCGCGCACGGTCGAGGAAGTGCTCGATGCGATCCGCCGCATCGACCAGACGCGCCACAGCCTGCCGTTCGAGACCGATGGCGCCGTGGTGAAGGTCGATTCCTTCGCGCAGCGCGAGCGCGCCGGGTTTACCTCGAAGGCGCCGCGCTGGTCCATCGCTTACAAGTATGCGCCCGAGCAGGCTGAGACGCGCCTGCGCGACATCGTGATCCAGGTCGGCCGCACCGGCGTGCTCACGCCGGTCGCCGAGCTCGAACCCGTGTTCATCAGCGGCAGCACCGTCAGCCGCGCCACGCTCCACAACGAGGAGGAAATCGCGCGCAAGGACATCCGCATCGGCGATCTCGTCATGGTGGAAAAGGCGGGCGAGGTCATTCCCGCCGTCGTCGGCGTGAAAAAGGAAGCGCGCACCGGCAACGAGCGCGTCTTCAAGATGCCCGCCAAATGCCCCGTGTGCGGCAGCGACGTGATGCGGGATGCCGAACAGGTCGCGGTCCGCTGCATCAACGCCGTCTGCCCCGCTCAGGTGCGCCGGAGGATCGAGTATTTCGCCAGCCGCGGCGCGATGGATATCGAGGGACTTGGCGAGGCGATGGTCGAGCAACTGGTCGAGCACAACCTGGCGCGCGACGTGAGCGATATTTACAAGCTCACGGCGGAAAGCCTCGCCGTCATCCCGCGCACCGGCGCCAAGAGCATCGAGAACCTGCTCGCCGGCATTCGCGAGAGCAGGGAGCGCCCGCTCTGGCGCCTCATTTTCGGCCTGGGCATCCTGCACGTCGGCGCCACCGGCGCGCGCAATCTCGCCGCCCATTTTCACACCATCGAGCCGATGATGAACGCGGGCGAAGATGAATTGCAGCGCATCCAGGACGTGGGCGAGATCGTGGCGCGCAGCATCCACGCTTTTTTCCGCGACGAGCACAACCGCGCGTTGCTCGCGCGCCTCAAAGCCGCCGGCCTCAACATGGGGGAGAAGGATCCGCGCGAGACGCCCGCCGCGAACGCGCCGCTCGCCGGCACCACGTGGGTCATCACCGGCACACTCTCCGAGGAACGCGAGGCCATCGCCGAAACAATCCGCAAACACGGCGGCAAAGTCTCCTCGAGCGTGAGCAAAAAAACGACCTACCTGCTCGCCGGCGAGGAAACCGGCAGCAAGCTCGACAAGGCCCGGAGTCTCGGGGTGAAAGTCATCGGCGAAGCCGGGTTCCGGAAGATGATCGGCACGGCGGCGGGTTAGAACCCGCGATTTTTGACGAGGGCACGACTCGGATAAGCCCGGGTTTTTACCGGTACACCTCGCGCCGGTTTCCAAGTGTGATGAGGAACAACTCGTTCCTCGTGAGGTCGAAATCGTAAATCACGCGATGATTTCCAATCCGGAGCCGGAACTCCTTGCGTCCCGTCATGCGGTAATGCGGAAACGATTCGAGGCGGCCTCCCATGCCATTGATTTTGTCCAGAACGACTGTGGCGACATCCTTCGGCAAACGTGCCAAAGCGGCATCGAACTCCGCCGAGAAAATCTGCGTCGCCGCGCCGGGCATCGGCTTACGGTTTGACGGTGCGTGAGCGCCCGGCGGCGAGGTCGGCCTTGCCGCGCTCAATGGAAGCCTCGAATTCCGGCGTCATCTCCAATTGGTCCTCCAACCATTGCTCGAGCCATTCCCGTATTTCCTCGGCTTCTTTGACCGAGAGACGCGTGATTGCGGTTTCGATTTCCCCGACTGTGCTCATGGCCGGTACGCTAAATTCTATTTCGGTCGTTTGCAAGAGTTGGGCCGGCGCGGACTGGAGCTTCTTTTCCCCAAACGGTCGCCTTGACGGGCAACCAATTGCGGGAGTTTTTCCGCCCCGATTCTTCCTTCGCATTTTTCCGTCATCGGCTACACTCCGCTCTCCATCCTATGAAATCGCCGCTTTCGGTTCTCTTCGTCTGCCTGGGCCTTCTCCTGCTGGGAGGCTGCGTGAACGACCTCAGCTCTTCGGACTACGCCCAGCGCCAGGCCATGATCAGCGAAATCAAGAACGAGCCGCCCGGCAACTACTTCATCGGCCGCCGCTATTACAAGGTCGACTACAAGTTCTGGGGCTTTGTCCGCAGCCCGGGCCAGCCGTGGAGCACGTCCAAGCTGGTGATGATGAATGAAAACCAGAAGCTGGCGCCGGACCGCGAGAAAGGCATCCTCGGCAGCGACCACGGCTACGAGTACAAACTCTACGGCTACTACTCCGGCGACACCGTCTATGAGCCGGCCAGCAACGCCTTCTATCCCGAATTCGTCCTCACCGGTTACGAGCTCATCTCGACCACCCCTGCGCCCATCCTCTTCGAGCCCGGCTCGAACGATCCCACCCGGCGCATCATCGAGCACCCGCAGTAATCAGTATCCCTCCGGCGGGCGCAAATCGAGGTCCGGGTTGTCCACGCGGACCAGCGTCCAGTCCCACGGTTTCCAGCTCCGGTGTTTCCATTGGAAAACGAAGGGCGCGCCGGTTGAGTTGACGGCGTCCTTCACCATCGCCGCCGCTTCCGTGCCGGTGCCATCCAGCTTCCAGTGTTCCGTCACCGTTCCGCCGCCGGGCGCCAGATGATCCTCGACCGGCTCCGCCGTCACCGTCAGCACGAAGAATTGCCCCAGCCATTGCCGCGCCTGCTGCAAGCCGGTCTCGCGCGTGTAACCCCAGCGGTCCGCGTAGCCGGGGTCCACCAGCGCCGTGACGCGGCCCCAGTTGCGGTCCGCCACCGCGTCGCGCAGATGCTCCTGGTGCAGCATCAACTGCCGCTCCGGCTGCCAGAGCCAGAGGCAGCGCGTCGCAATTCCGATCAGCGCGAGGCTTGCAAGCGCCGCCGTCATTTTTAATCGTGGGTGCATGCCAAAAAAGTCGAAGCTGCCGGGCGTCAGGTATCGGCTCAATGTGGCCGCGATCCTGCGCGATGGCGCGGGAAAAATTTTGCTGGGCGAGCGCGCCGACCGCCCCGGCGCCTGGCAGTTTCCGCAGGGGGGCGTCGACGGGGACGAGACGCTCGAGCAGGCCCTGGCCCGCGAGCTGCGCGAGGAAATCTCCCTCGAGCCCTCCTCCTACCGCGTCGTCTCGAGCAAGGGGCCTTATTTTTACCTCTTCGGCGATGGGAAGGTGGTCAAGGGTTTCGAGGGCAAGGAACAGCATTACTTCCTGGCCGATTTCTCCGGCGCCCCGGACGGGATCGACGTCCATACCGCCCATCCCGAATTCCGCGCCATCCGCTGGGTGGAACCTGCCGAATTCGACATTAATTGGCTCCCAAAAATGAAGCGGGAGGTCTACCGCGAAGTTTTCCGGGACTTTTTTGCCCTAAAAATATGATTTGCACGCGAAATGCTGTTGACCTTTCCAGCCGAACCCTGCATTACCCACCGGCAACATTTGCTCTATGCTGACTTTTGGCATGTTTTCCTTTGTCTTTGTTGCATTCGTGGGTTGTGTATGGTGGGCTTGCAATAACGATGAGGGCGGCGCCCGATAAAACGGGCGGCGTCACGACTATGCCGTCTCCCGACGAACTCCAGTGGGTAAAATCGACCGCCAACGAGTTGAACAACTTGTTGCAGGTCATCACGGAATCGAGCCATTTCCTCCAGCGTTTCACCGGAGGAAACCCCGAGGCCGCCCGTTACTACGACATGATGCGCAGCGCCATCGACAGGGCCGCGCAGCTCTCCCGGAACATGCTCGAACGCAGCGCGGGCCAGGCAGCCGGCGCCAGCCAGCCCGCGGGCAAGCTCCATCCCTTTCCCGGCCCCGGCAGCTTCGGCACCGCCGCCCCTTTCCCGCCCGCCTCCAACGCCGGGCCGGGCGTGCCTGCCGAGATCCGCATCGCCAATCCCGAGGGGCCTCGCGAGCTGATCCTCATCGTGGATGACGAGGATTTCGTCACCCTGCTGGCCCAGCGCGTTCTCACCGATGAGGGCTACCGGGTGGTCACCGCCCGGGATGGCTTCCAGGCGCTCGATATTTACAAGAAGCTCCAGACCGACATCGAGCTGGTGATCCTGGACTTTACCATGCCCATCATGGACGGGGCGGAGGTTTTCAACGAGCTGCGCAAGATCAATCCCCAGGTCCCGGTGGTGCTCAGCAGCGGTTTCACGGAGCAGGACAAGCTCAAGTGGATGCTGGCCAAGGGCCTGCGGGGCTTCATTCCGAAGCCGTACACGCAGCAGAAACTGCTGCTTCAGGTCCGCTCGACGCTGGACGCCATGAAGGGCGAGCATCGGGGCTGATATAGCCCCCATACCGCTCATACCTCCCATAGGCGCCTGGCCCCTGTGCCCCGGGATTCCTCTTCCATAGGGTCAATCCGAGCCCGGTCTGGCACTCTTCTGGCTCTGTCAGTTCTGCGCCATGGCCAGGATTGACTCCTTTTTCAAATTCATGCTCGAGCAGAAGGCCTCTGACCTTCACCTCTCGACCGGCAACCAGCCGATGCTTCGCATTCACGGCGAGCTCGTTCGCATCGACGCCCCGCCGCTCGAAAGCGACGACCTCAAGGCCCTCGTCTACGAGGTCGCCCCGGAAACCAAGATCAAAATCTTCGAGGAGACCGGCGACGTCGATTTCGGCTACGAATACCCCGGATTTGCCCGCTTTCGCGCGAATTTTCTCAACCAAAAGAACGGCATTGCAGCCGTCTTCCGGCTCATTCCCAGCAAGGTGGTGACGATGGAGGAACTGGGGCTGCCGGCGGTCCTCAAGCGCTTCGCCAACCTCAAGAAAGGCCTGGTCCTGGTCACCGGCCCCACCGGTTCGGGCAAATCGACGACGCTGGCCGCGATGATCGATTACGCCAACCTCCACCGGAAAGACCACATCATCACCGTCGAGGACCCCATCGAATTCGTCCATCGCAGCCAGCAATCGCTCATCAACCAGCGCGAAGTCGGGGTTCACACCCGCTCGTTTGCCTCGGCGTTGCGTGGCGCGTTGCGCGAGGATCCGGACATCATCCTCGTGGGCGAAATGCGCGACCTCGAGACCATCGAGCTGGCGCTCACCGCCGCCGCCACCGGCCACCTCGTCTTCGGCACGCTCCACACCTCGAACGCCCCAAAGACCGTGGACCGCATCATCGACGTGTTTCCGACCAACCAGCAAAACCAGGTCCGCGCCGGCCTCAGCGAGTCGCTCAAGGGCGTCGTCGCGCAGAACCTCTTCAAGCGCATCGACCAGCCCGGGCGCTGCGCCGCGCTGGAAATCCTTGTTTGCGACGCCCCGATCTCCAACCTCATCCGCGAAGGCAAGACGCACCAGATCGCCGGCATGATGCAGGTCGGCAAGAAGAAGGGCAACCAGCCACTCGACGACGCCATCATGGAGCACCTGCGCGCCGCGCGCATCTCCGCCGAGGAGGCCTACGAGAAAGCCAGCGACAAAAAGAAATTCCGTGCCCTGCTCAAGGAACCACCGGATGAACTCGACGAATAACCCGCCATGCGCCGAGCCGAATTTGACCGCATCCTGACCTCGATGATGGAGGCGCATCCGGGCGTTTCCGATCTCCTGTTCGCCGTGGGCCGCCCGTTCCAGGTCGAGAGCTTTGGCGAGCTGAAACAGGTCGACATCCATCCCGACATCCAGCGCCTCACCCCCACACAGACCGAGGCGCTCGCGCTCAACATCATCGGAGAGGACCGCCGCCTCATCAAGGAACTGCTCATGATGGGCTCATGCGATTGCTCGTACGCGCTCAACGAGCGGTTTCGCTTTCGCGTCAATATCTTCAAGCAGCGCGGCAACTTCGCCATTGTCATGCGCAAGCCGCAGCCGGAGGTTCCCACGCTCAACAGCCTCGGCCTGCCTCCCATTTTCCAGGAAATTGCGCACGAGAAAAACGGCCTCATCCTCGTGACCGGCGCGACCGGCTGCGGCAAGACCACCACGCTGGCCGCCATCCTCAACGAGATCAACGAATCGCAGTCGGCCCATGTCGTCACCCTCGAGGACCCGATCGAATTCGTCCACCGGCACAAGAACTCGACCTTCTCCCAGCGCGAACTCGGTTCGGACTTCGACGATTACCCCAGCGGCCTGCGCGCCGCTCTGCGCCAGGCCCCGAAGGTCATCCTCGTGGGCGAAATGCGCGACCGCGAGACGGTCGAGATCGCTCTCACCGCCGCCGAGACCGGCCACCTCGTCCTGAGCACCATTCACACCATCGACGCCGGCCAGACCATCAACCGCATCACCGGCATGTTCGAGCAGAACGAGGAGAAACAGCTCCGCCTCCGCCTCGCCGACACCATGCGTTATGTCGTCAGCCAGCGCCTCGCCCCGAAGCGCGGCGGCGGGCGCCTGCTGCTCACCGAGGTCATGTCCACCAACCTGCGCGTGCGCGAGACAATCGTCTTCGGCGAAAACGACCAGCGCACCTTTTACGACATCATCGAGTCGAGCGCGACGTTTGGCTGGCACACGTTTGACCAATCCATCGCGCGCGGTTACGACGCCGAGTTGCTCACCGAGGAGACCGCCAACCTTTACGCCACCCGCAAGGGCGCCGTCAGCCGCGCCATCGACAATTCCAAGAAACGCCGCGGCGTTGCCAACGACAACACCGCCGGCCTGCGGCTGGACCAGGCCAGCCCGCTCGATGCGGTGCCGGGGCCGGGGCCGCGCTCTTTGACCCTCGACGATTGATTTTGCGCCATGGATATCCAGAACCGCCACGATGTTTTCGAGCCCGATGACCTGACCGCCCTCGTTTGCGTGGATGAAGCCGAGGTCCAGCGCGCCGTGGTCGAGCAATTGGGCAGTCTCAATTACCGGATTCACACCGGCCTTTTCGCCGAGGATATCTCGCTCAAGCTGCGCGCGCACACCTACGACGTCGTCGCCATCTATGAGACGTTTGCCGGCAGCGTCGCCGAGGGCAACCCGGTCCTGCTCGAGACCAACCGCACACCAGGCTCGCAGCGCCGCAACCAATTTGTCGTCCTCATCGGCCCGAACATGATTACCGATGACGAGTTGCAGGCCTTCCAATATTCGGTCGACCTGGTCTTCAGTGTTTCCGATCTCGCGAACTTCAAGCCGGTCCTGCGCCGCGGCATCGTGCGCCACAAGGATTTTTACAAGAAGTTCAACGACTGCCTGCGGATGGCCGGCGGTTGAGCCGGAGCAGGGAGCGGGCTCCAAACTACATTCCCCCAACCGGGACGCACGCTGCCCGGTGGACTGCACAGGCAAATTTCTCCCGCGCCCACTGCGTGATTATCGGCTCAATAAAAACGCGCTGCCGCGGGTTGGCGCGGCAGCGCGTTTATCTTCCCTGACAAATAAGGTTATTTGCCCGGGGCAGTTCTAGCTTCCCGAGACGCTGGGAGCAGGCGAGGAATCGCTGCCTCCGCCTCCGCCTCCACCGCCGCGGCGTCCACGCTGCATCTTCTGCTGCATGGCGGTGAATTTCTGCTGCTGGTCGGGAGTCAGGAGCGCGTTGATCTGGCTGAACGCCGCGTCACGCAGGTCCTTCATCTTGGACATCCTGTCCGTCTGGCTGAGCGTGGTGTCCGCCCGCACGCCCTGCATGTCGGTGCGAAGCTTGTCGAGGATCGGCTTGATCTGGGTTTGCTGATCCGTGGTGAGGGTCAGTTGCTGGGTCAGGCGATCGATCGTCAGTCCGCCGCCGCCGCCCCCGCGATGGCCGCCCCAGCCTGAGGTAGTCCCGGATGTGCTCGGGGCGGGGGAAGCGTCCTGCGCGTGCAAGGCCGGGCAAAGCATGAGGCCCGCGGCACAGGCGATAATGGTGAGATGTAGTTTCATAGGGTGTTTGATGTGTTTTTGTTGTGAAATCAGCTCGTTTTTTTGAAGGGCTGTAACCGTTTATGACCGCGTCCGGTGGCCAAAGGTTACACCGGCGGGCATAAACGGTACTTCTGCTTCGAAAGGATTTGAACCGGCGGCTGTCTTTTCCATCCTTCCCCCTTGTCACCGCAATCCGCTCTCGCACCCGTCTTCCAGGAAAACTTCGTCCTGCGCGGCGAACTGGGCGCCTCTGTCTCCATCTGGCAAGGCGGGCGGGAAATCGTGAGCCTGTCGGGTGGGTACTGGGACCGCGCCGGGACGCGGCCCTGGGATGCCCGGACGCTGGCGCTGGTCTACTCGGCCACCAAGGGCCCGGCGGCAGCCTGTGTGCTGAAGTCTCTCTGGGATGCCGGCATCGCGCTCGAGGCGCCGGTGGCTTCGGTCTGGCCCCGGTTCGGTCTCGCCGGGAAGGCGGGCATCACTTTTGCCGATGTGTTGTCGCACCGGGCCGGCCTCGCCGCGCTGGACAAGCCGCCGGGCGTCTTCGATTACCCCGGCGTCATCCGTGCCCTCGAGGAGCAGGCGCCGCTCTGGCCCCCGGGCGAGGGCCATGGCTATCACCCGCGCACCTCCGGCTACCTGTGGGATGAAATCGTGCGGCGCGTGGCGGGTCAAAGCCTGGGCCGCTATTGGCGGCAATACTTCGGCCTGCCGCTGGGGGTCGATTTCTGGATCGGCCTGCCCCCGGAGCGCCTCCGGGATGTCGCCCCGCTGGTTCCAGCCCGGTCCGCTCCGGCCGAGGATGCCTTCCTGCGGGCCTATTCGGAACCCGGCTCGCTCACCAACCGCGCCTTCGGCTCTCCCGAGGGCCTGTTCAGCGTCTCGCAGATGAACACCCCCAAGGCTGCCACGGCTTCCTTTCCCGCCTTCGGCGGCATTGGCTCCGCCACGGCGCTGGCCCGCTTCTACGGGGTCCTGGCGTCGGGGGGCGAAGGGTTTATCGCGCCGGGGGCGGTAGCCGCCATGTCCACGCGGCTCTCCAACGGGTTCGACCGGGTCCTGCAACTGGACACCGCGTTTTCCGCCGGATTCCTGATGGACCCGGTGACGCCCTCGGGTGAAAAATTACGGCGCGCCTTCGGTCCCTCGGCGCGGGCATTTGGCCAGGTGGGCGCCGGTGGCAGCGTAACCTTTGCCGATCCGGATCGCGGTCTCGGCTTTGCCTACGTCATGAACCAGATGGAGCCCGGCGTTTTGCCGAACGAGAAATCCCAGCTCATGATCCGGCGCTTGTACGAGGCGCTCGAGGAGTAAAACGGACTACGGCGACGGGGCCGGCGACGCAGGCGGCTGCGTGCTGCGGACGTACTTCTCCGCAATCGCCTTTGCCGTGCCATCGGTGGCCGCCAGGTTGATCAGGTCCTGGGCGATCTTCTCGAGGCCCTGCTGGACCTGCTGCGATTGAGTCACCTCGGGATCCTGGCGGGCAACGGCGTCCTCGAGCTGGGACTTCACGTTTTCGAGGGAGTTGCGCTGGTCCGAGGTGACGCTGACCTGCCAGCCGAGGAATCCAATCAGGCTCACGGCAAGCAGCACCAGCGGGATGAAGGCGTCCATCGGGAATACAAATCGGCCCTCGGAATCGGGCGTCTCCTGGGACTCGTGGGAAATATCTTCGTCGCTCATGTCAGTTCAGGGGGTTGCGCTGGGCATTGCAGCGGGTGAGGAGGCTGCGGCAGGGCTCGAGCCTGGAGCCGGGGAAGGCGAGGCGTTGAGGGTGACCGAGTAGCCGTTCTTGCTGAGGATATCCCTGATGGCCGGGTCCTTCAACGAGGCGGTACCCATATCCCTGAGGATCTGGATGCCGATCTGCTGGCTCTGGGTGCCCTTGTTGATCTCGACCTGTTGCGATTGCATTTTGCTCTGGAGATCGCGCACGTCGGACTCAAGGCTCTGGTTCTTTTGTCCCATGAAAATGAGGTTGATCACCAGGATCAATGGGACAATCGACAGGATCACTGCCACGATGAATAGCGGGGGCTTCATAAGTTTCTCAAAATAGGGAGGGTTGGCGGGGTTGCTACTCGTCCTGCGCGAAATTTCCGCGTCAAGTACTGTTTCGCATCATTTTCCGCCCTTGGGCGGGCCGGAGGAGGCCCGCTCGACCAGGTTCACCGGGAGAAGCACCTTCCTGGCCTCGGTGGGAAAGGCGTCCCGTTCGCGCACCCGGCGGTCGGTCTCCGCCACCCCGGTGACGCCGATGGCCTCCGCCGGCAGGTGGACCGTGGTGAGCGCGGGCTGGACATGGGCCGAAAGGGCATCGTCGGAGGTGCCGATGACGCTCAGGTCCTCCGGCACCTTGATGCCGCGCGCCTGCGCCCGGGTCAGCACGCCCGCCGCGGCCGCGTCGTTGAAGCAGAATACGGCGGTGGGAGGGCTGGGCCGCTCCATGAGCAGGTCGACGGCCTTGTAGCCGTTCTCCATGGTCAGGTCGCCGTAGATGATGTTTTGGGCTTCCACCGGGATGTTCGCCTTGTCAAAGCTGGCGCGCACGCCGCGGTTCAGCTCGATGATGTGATAGTCGGTCGCGCCAAACGGCCCGGAGAGGATCGCCACCCGTTTGTGGCCAAGCTTGAAGAGGTAATCGATGGCCGATTGCGAGGCGCCGGCAAAGTCCGGCAGGATGCTGGTCACGCCCGCCAGGGCCACTTCGTGTCCCGCCTGGGCCACGCCGTAGCCGCGGGCGACGAGCACCTGGCAAAGGGAGACGTTGGGCTTGCCCAGCAGGAGAAACTTGGAGGTGGTGCCGGAGCGGACCGGGTGGGGCAGCGCGTCGGATTCCACGGTGACGTAGTCCACATCGGCCTTGTAGCGCGCAATGATGACCGCGTCGCCGATCGCGCCCATGGCGCCGCTGATGACCCGGGTCTGGAAGGGGTCCGAAGGCAGATCCTCCATTTCGTTCGAGAGCATCACGCAAAAATCGCCCAGCTCCGGGTACATCCGGACCACGGCCCGCAGGTCATTGGGGATGTAGCCCATCTCCCGGCAAACGCGGAAGACGCGGTCCCGGGTCTTCTCACTCACGCGAATGCCATAGTCACGATCGTTCAAAAGCGAGGAGATCGCCCCTTGCGAGACGCCTGCGGCTTTCGCGATGTCGGCCATCGTGATGCCCTTGTGACTATCGTGCCCGCGCTGCACCGACGGCTTCTGGTCGTCGGGGGAGCTGCCGGTCGCGCCTTCGGCGGCGCTGGGTGGAATCATGGTCTATTGATAAAAAAACGCCTTCCGGCGATAGCGCAAGAGAAATAAAGGTATTTCCCCGGGTTTCGGACGATTTTGGGCATTCTGAGGGCCGCGGAGGCCCATTGCGCGCTTTCCATCGGGTTTATCAAAGGGCAAAACTGTTTTTCCATGCCTGCCACCTCACCTCCTCTGCTCGGCGCCCACGTCTCGACCTCGGGCGGCTGCGCCATGGCGGTTGACCGCGCTGTTTCCATCGGCTGCACGGCCATGCAAATCTTCGTGAAGAACAACATGCAATGGTTTGCGGCGCCCCTGCCCGCCGCCGAGGCCGAGGCATTCCGCAAACATCCCCGGCGCGGCGAGTTGCGCTCGGTCTTCGGCCATGCCGGCTACCTCATCAACCTGGCGGCGGCGAATCCCGATTTTCATGCCCGCTCGATGCGCAGCCTGGCCGAGGAACTGGTCCGCGCCGGGCAACTGGGCCTGCCCTTCCTGGTGCTGCATCCGGGCGCGCACATGGGCGCGGGCGTGGAGGCCGGGCTGGAGAAGGTGGTGTCGAGCCTCGACCGGACCTTCGCCGATTCACCGAAGAATCCCGTGCGCATCGCGCTCGAGATCACAGCCGGCCAGGGCTCGACCCTGGGCCGCAGCTTCGAGGAACTGGCCTACCTGCTGGAAAAGGTCAAACGCACCGAGCGCCTCTGCATCTGCCTGGACACGGCCCACCTCTTCGCGGGCGGCCATGACATTTCGACCGCTGCCGGCATCAAACAAACCTTCGCGCGTTTCGACAAGCTCATCGGCCGCGACCGCCTCGCCGCGCTGCACCTCAACGATTCCAAGACCGCGCTCGGCTCGCGCGTGGACCGTCACGAGCACATCGGCAAAGGCCGCATCGGACTCGAGGCCTTCCGTTTTATCATGAGCCAGCCGCGTTTCCGCAACATCCCGAAAGTCCTCGAAACGCCGAAAGGGAAGGAGATGAAGGAGGACGTGGAGAACATGGGGATTCTGAGGGCTGGCTACAGCGGCTCGATCGCGTTTAGCTCCATCGTGATCGTCCAGGCGCCGGGCAGCGGCATCCGCTTCAATTCGTTCCCGGGCCCCCAGGAATCGGTGTAGAGGATTTCGTTGGTTTGATCGTTGTAGCCGATGATGAGGCGCATGTGGCCGGCGAGCATTCGCGGCATTCGCTTTTCCGGCACAATGCCGAGCACCACGGACCAGAGGACCGGCGTGCCCTGGTCGACGAGGTCGTGCACCGTCTGCGAGAACCGGTCCATGTCGGCCTTGTTGTGCGTGCGCGCCTGCACCAGAAGCCGCGGTTGCATCGCGGAGTAGATTTGCTCGATGTCGAACATCGCGTCGGGCACGGGGAGCTGAGGCGCGCGGTTGCCCTCGATGGCCAGTTGGTTGTATGCGCGCACCGTGTCGAGCACCTGCCCGGTATCGATCCGCTCGAGGGTGCGCACCCTGACACGGAGGCGCTGCGCCAGGTTTTGCAGCGCATCGAACATGGCGGCATCGCTCGTGCCCTCGACGGCCGAGGTGTTCGCAAGCTGGGCAAGCTCGTTTTCATCGACCGCGACGCCATAGTAGCGCATCACCCGCTCGGCGCTCGCCACGACGCAATATCCCTTTCGCCCCTGGTCCACCATCGGCACGCCGTCGATCCAGCACATCGCCCGAGGGGTCCTTCCTGACGTGGGAGGGGCCGTCAAACTCGCTTTGCGGCGTCTCGGCGGACTCCGCGAGCGCCTCCTCCATGAAGCTCTTCGGTTTCTGCGCCGGCGTCACGTCCAGGCGGATGAACTCGGCACGAAACGGGATGTCCGAGGCTCTTGACCTCCTTGGTGCGCGAGTATTCGAGGGCATATTGCGATTGCGGCGCCGGCCATGTGATGGCGTAGGCCCTCACCGCGTCGGATGCCTGCTGGCCCTCGACCACGTGCTGGACCTTCGTCAGCGTATCCAGGCCCGCGACCGAGTTGGTCACCAGCGCGCTCCATTGCGGAAAAGCCAAGTCGCCCGCGTCTCCGCGGTTGTAGATCGAGATGGTGATCTTCGAGAGCCTGGCGCCCTGGAAATCGGCATCCATTTCGCAGATTGGCTTTCCAAAAAGCGTGAGCCCGCGCGAGTCGCGTTTCGGCGCGGTCGTGGGCGCTGGAGAGCCAGTAGAAACCGAGGTTGCGATGGCTGCTCCACGAATCCCTCCCGCGGCGTCTGCCAAAGCCCCGGCGACGCGATGAAGGAATCAATCGCCTGCCCCCGCGCATGCAGGGCCATACAGGCCAGCGCCGACAAAACAAAGATGCGCAGCTTCACGCGGAGTAATCTTTCGCCTAATGGCGCTTCGCGCAAGTTTGCAGCGCCCGGTCCGCGCAAGCGTCCGTCACTCGACCGCGGGCTGCTGCTGCGTCAGGCAATGGAACGCCCCCAGGCCCCAGATCAACTCCCGGCAATCGATCGGCACCACCTTCCGCTTCGGGAAAGCCTGTTGCAGCACCGACGACGCCCACGCGTCCCCGGTATCCTGGAACACCGGCATGAGCACCACCTTGTTGGCGATGTAGAAATTCGCGTAGCTGGCCGGCAGGCGCTGGCCCTGCTTGACGATTTTTCCGGGCATCGGCAGGGTGAGCACCTTGAGCGGCGATCCATCCTCGATGCACATCGAGCGCAAGCGCGCCAGGTTCTCGCGCAGCGGCTCGAAATTCGCATCCGACTCATCCTCCTCGATGACGGTCACCACCGTGTCGCGGCCGACGAAGCGCGTCAGGTCATCGATGTGGCCGTCCGTGTCGTCGCCCTCGATGCCGTCACCGAGCCAGAGCACATTGGTCACGCCGATGTATTCCTTGAGCTGCTGCTCGATCTCCGCCTTTGTGAGGTCCGGGTTGCGATTCGGATTGAGCAGGCAGGAGGCGGTCGTCAGCAGCGTGCCTGCTTCCATTGACCTCGACCGAGCCCCCCTCGAGCACCATGCCCGGCTTGTAAACGGGCAGGTTCAACGCTTCGGCGACATGGCTGGGCACTTCGTCGTCATCGTCGAAGGGCGGATATTTCCAGCCCCACGCGTTGTAATCCCAATCGACCACGGCCAGGCGCGGCTCCTCGTCGCGCAGGAGGAACATGGGGCCATGGTCGCGGCACCAGGGCTCGTTGGTCGGGATGTAATGGAAGGCGATGTGCTCGGTCCTGGCCCTGTGTTTCCTGAGCTGCGCGCGCGCGTCCGCCTCGTCCTCGGCGTGGCGCACGTTGATGTGGACCGGCTCGGAATCGGCGAGCGCGTTGACCATCTTTGCCAGGACAGGCAGCACCGCCTGGTAGGCATCGGGAAACGAAATGCCGTCGCGATGCGGCCAGGAAAGCCACGTGGCCGCGTGCGGCTCCCACTCGGCGGGCATCCGGTAGCCGAGCCTGGCGGGAGTGATGGTTTGCGTCGGTTCCATGCGAACGTCCCCTGTTCAATCAATCATTCGTTGCGAGATGCCCGCGTAGGCGTCTACGCGCCGGTCGCGCAGGAAGGGCCAGTGGGTCCGCTGGCCGTTGACCAGCCCGAGATCGACCTCGCGCACGAGGATGGCCTCCTCATCGACGCCGGCCCTGTCGAGCACGGTGCCGTCCGGACCGGCAATGAAACTCTGCCCCCAGAAATCGAGCCCGTCGCCGCCGGCGGGCGCCTCGTGCCCGATGCGGTTGGCCACGGCCACGTAGCAGCCGTTGGCGATGGCGTGGCCGCGCTGGATGGTCTCCCAGGCGTCGTGCTGCTGCGCGCCGTATTGACGCCGCTCGCCCGGATGCCAGCCGATGGCCGTGGGATAAAAAATAATCTGCGCGCCGCGCAACGCCGTGAGCCGCGCGGCCTCGGGATACCACTGGTCCCAGCAAATGCAGACCCCGACGGGCGCGTGCGCGGTTTTCCAGGCGAGAAAGCCGAGGTCGCCCGGCGTGAAATAAAATTTCTCGTAGAAAAGCGGGATCGTCCGGGATGTGCATCTTCCGGTATTTGCCCATCAGGGCGCCGTCGGCGTCGATGATGGCCGCGGTGTTGTGGTAGAGGCCCGGCGCGCGCCGCTCGAAGAGCGAGGCGACGATCACGGCGCCGCATTCGCGCGCGACCTTGCCGAGCGCCTCGGTGGACGGCCCCGGTATCTCCTCGGCAAGCTGGAAATACTCGTGGTCCTCCGACTGGCAAAAGTACTCGGTGCGGAAAAGCTCCGGCAGGCAGATGACATTCGCGCCGCGGCGCGCGGCGTCACGCACCATATCGCAGGCCCGGGCCAGATTCTTCTCCGGGTCCGGCCCGCAGCGCATTTGCACGATGCCAAGGACAGGGCTCATCACGATTGAAAGCGAGGATGGGCGGGGTGAAAACTGCCGGCTTGAATTTCCGCAGGCGCGTTTACTTCACGGAATCGAGCGGCACGATGTCGATGCTCTTGATCTCGATGCGCTTGAGCGGCTTGCTCGATTCGCCGCTCGAGCCCAGCGTCACCGGCGTGTCGCCGATTTTGCCCAGCACGTCGTCGCCCTTGATGAGCTTGCCGAAGGCGGTGTATTTGCCGTCGAGGAATCCGGCATCGCCCAGGCAGATGAAAAACTGGCTGCCGGCGGAATTGGGATCCTGCGAGCGGGCCATCGAGAGGACGCCGCGCTCGTGGTGATGGGAGTTGAACTCGGCGTTGATCGAGTAGCCGGGCCCGCCGGTGCCCCAGCGCGCCTCCTGGGCCGGGTCCTTGGTCAGCGGGTCGCCGCCCTGGATCATGAAGCCCTTGATGATCCGGTGGAACGCCGTGCCGTTGTAGAACCCCTGTTTCGCGAGCTTCTCGAAGTTGGCGACCGTGTTCGGCGCCGCGTCCGGCCAGAACTGGAAGGTCATGTCGCCTTCGGTGGTGTGGATTACTGCTGCATCATTATTCATGGACGGAGTGGTGGTGGAGGTTGCGGACGGAGTGGGGGATGGGGCTGCCGCGGGCGAGTCGCTCGCGGATTGTTGTCTCTGGCAGCCCGGCAGCATCAGCGCGCCAAGCATCGCCACAAAGGACAGCGGGAGGATTTTCATAGGGGTGGGGGGGAAATGTTCACGAACATTCGGGTTGCTGCCAAGGATTTCTCGCGGGCAAAATTTTGTCCGAATCGACACCAAGGGCTTGACCACTGGGGAAAATTCGAAACTCGAAATTCGAAATTCGAAGGACTTGGCGCGCTCGGCGCACGTATTTTTTGAGGAACTCCCTACCCGGACGGTGTCACCCGCCATGCATCCTTTTCGAATTTCGAGTTTCGAATTTTTTCAGAACACCGCCGCCTGGCCTTCGGTCATGATGGAAATCCGCTCCGCCATTCCCAGGGCCTCCGCGTGCCGGCGCAAGCGTTCGGGCGGCTCGTCGACCGGCTCGTAGCTGAGACGGAAGCTTCCGTAATGCATCGGCACCATCCGGCGGGCCTTCAGATCGATGAAGGCCTGCAGCGCCTCCTCGGGATTCATGTGGACCTCGCGCCCGCTGGGCGGATCGTAAGCGCCTATGGGCAGCAGCGCCACGTCGATCGAGAACCGCTCGCCGATTTCCTTGAACCCGTCGAAATACGCGGTGTCGCCGCAATGAAAAATGGTCCGCCCGCCCGCCTCGACAACGAAACCGCCAAAGCCGCGGTGGGAATCGTGAAGCATCCTCGCGCCCCAGTGATGGCAGGGCGTGAGCGTGATCTTCACCGGCCCGTGGCCGAAGCTCTCCCAGTAATGCAATTCATGCACGCTTTGGAAACCGAGGTCGTGCACGAGGTTGCCCACCTCGAACGGCACGACGATGGGCTGGTCCTCGGCGACGCGCCGCAGGGTCCGGCGGTCGAGGTGATCGAAATGGGCGTGCGTGACCAGCACCAGGTCGATCTCGGGCAGGTCGTGAAGCCGGATGCCGGGATTCTTGATGCGCTTGATGACCTTCAGCCACTTGGCCCAATTCGGGTCGATGAGGATGTTGATGCCCTGGGTCTGGAGCAGGAATGAGGCGTGCCCGATCCAGGTGACGCCGACCTGGCCGTCGACCAGGTCTGGGAACAGCGCCTCGAGGTGCGCGCCGAGCCGCTTCGTAAATAGCGATGGAATCAGGACTTGCGTCAGAAAATTGCGCTTGTGCCATCCCTTTTTCGGACGAAGGCCCACCCGCTGCGCCTTCGCCGAGGGAGTTTTCGTGCTGCGAACGAGCGTCGACTTGCGGGAGTTTTCCTTCCGTTTTTCCACTGGGCGAAAAGTCTAGCCTGCCCGGATGGCTGTGCAAAGAATGATTCGTCTGCCGCGTACTTTCCACGCGGCGCATTGACCGATGGAACCGCCCACCAAAACATCGCTGCGAGCCGAGGCGCGCAGGATTATCGCCGGAATTTCCGCCGAATCCCGCGCCGCCGCGTCGGCGGAAATATGCCGGCGCGTAATATCGCTTCCGGAATGGCTCGCGGCGCGAACGGTGGCGCTCTACGCCGCGCAACCGGCCGAGCCGGACCTGGCGGCGCTGCTCGATGCAACAGGCAGGAGATTTTGCTTTCCGCGCGTTTCCGGCAGCGGTCTGGAATTTCATGCCTGCGGGTCGTTTGAATCGTTGCGGCGCGGCTCGTGGAAGGTGCTCGAGCCCGATCCGGAAGGTTGCCCGGCGGTGCCGCCGTCGGAAATCGATCTGCTGCTGGTCCCGGGCCTGGCATTCACGCGCACGGGCGGACGGCTGGGACGCGGCGGCGGCCATTACGACCGGTTTTTGGTTCGCGTGCATCCGCGCGCCGTAAAAGCCGGAATCTGCTTCCACGCCCAGCTCGTGCCTGCGCTGCCGCTGGAAGTCCATGACCACGAGGTGGACCGGATCGTCACCGAATCGGAGACCATCCGGTGCAGACCGTGATCGCTACGCCACGACGATATTCACCAGCTTGCCGGGAACCACGATCGCCTTCTTGACCTCCTTGCCTGCCGTAAGTTCGGCAATGCGCGGGTGTGCCAGCGCGGCCGCTTCGATCTGCTCGCGCGTCGCATCGCGCGGCATGACCAGCCGGTCCCGCACCTTGCCGTTGATTTGCAGCACGAATTCGATCTCATCCTCGATCAACAATTGCGGATCGTACTCCGGCCATCGCTGATCGGCCGCAAGCCCTTCAAATCCTGAAAACGCGCCGCCCAATCGCGCCCACAATTCCTCCGAAAGATGCGGCGCGAACGGACTGAGCAAAATCAGCAGCGCACGCAATGCTCCCACCGGACGCACTTCCGCATTCGTGAACGCATTCACAAAAATCATCATCTTGGAAATCGCGGTGTTGAACGCCAGCGCCTCGATATCCTCGGTCACTTTCTTGATGGTGGCGTGAACGACGCGCGCCTGCGCCTTCTCGATCGGCACATCCTGGAGTTGCGGCGAGAGCGTCCATTCGCCGGCCTGATTCTCCTCCATGACCAGCCGCCAGACGCGCGCGAGAAAACGCGCGATGCCTTCGACTCCCGCCATGCTCCATGGCTTCATCTGCTCGATGGGACCCATGAACATCTCATAGCAGCGTAGCGCGTCCGCGCCGTATTCGGCGATGACGTCGTCGGGGTTGATGACGTTGCCGCGGCTCTTCGACATCTTCTGGCCATCCTCGCCGAGCATGAGGCCCTGGTTGACGAGCCGCTGGAATGGCTCGGGCGTCGAGACCTGGCCGAGATCGAAAAGCACCTTGTGCCAGAAGCGGGCGTAAAGCAGGTGCAGCACGGCATGCTCGGTGCCGCCGACGTAAAGATCGACGCCGCCTGGCCTTACCGCCAGTCCGGCTTCGGACCCGCCCATCCAGTAGCGCTCGGCCTCGATGCCGACGAAGCGCCGGTCGTTGCGCGGATCGCAATAACGCAGGTAATACCAGCACGAGCCGGCCCATTGCGGCATGGTGTTCACCTCGCGCACCGCGGTCGCGGAGTAGCGGACCCAGCCGGCGGCCTTGGCCAGCGGCGGCTCGGCGGTGCCGCTCGGGCGGAAGTCGTCCAGCTCCGGCGGCTTCACCGGCAGCTCGGATTCCGGCAGCGCCTTGTGCCTGCCGTTTTCCCAAATGATCGGGAACGGTTCGCCCCAGTAGCGCTGGCGCGAGAAAAGCCAGTCGCGCAATTTGTAATTGATGGTGCGCGAGCCTTTGCCCTGCGCCGCGAGCCATTCGATCATGCGCTCGGTGGCCGCGTCGGTCCCGAGCCCGTTCAGGAACTGCGAGTTCACCGCGTAACCGTCCGCCGCGAAGCATTCCTCGATCGGCTTGAGCGACTCGATGAACTCCGAGGCGCGCGGCTCGCGCGCGACGACCTGGCGGATCGGCAAATCGAATTTGCGCGCGAACTCCCAGTCGCGCTCGTCATGCGCCGGCACGGCCATGATGGCGCCGGTGCCGTAGCCGAGCAGCACGTAATCGGCGATCCAGACCGGGATGCGCTCGCCGTTGACCGGGTTGACCGCGTAGCCGCCGGTGAAGACGCCGGTTTTGTCCTTGGCCAGGTCGGTGCGCTCGAGGTCGCTCTTGCGGGCGGTTTTCTCGCGGTAATCGCGCACGGCGGGCCACTGCTCCTCGGTGGTGATTTCCTCGACCAGCTTGTGCTCGGGCGCCAGCACCATGTAGGTGGCGCCGAAAAGGGTGTCGGGCCGCGTGGTGAAAACGGTGATAACGCTCTCGACGCCGGCGATGGGAAAATGCACCTCGGCCCCTTCGCTGCGGCCAATCCAGTTGCGCTGGAGCAGCTTGATCGACTCCGGCCAGTCGAGCCCGTCCAGCTCATCGATCAACCGCTGCGCGAAGGCGGTAATGCGCAGCATCCATTGGCGCATGGGCCGGCGTTCGACCGGGTGGCCGCCGACCTCGCTCCTGCCGTCTGTCACCTCCTCGTTGGCCAGCACGGTGCCAAGCGCCGGGCACCAATTGACCAGCGCCTCGGAGACGTAGGCGAGGCGGACGCCGTCGGGATCGGGGCCGCGGTAGGTCTCGATGGGCTCGGCCTTGCGCGTGGCGGGGTTGAACCACGAATTGTAGAGCCTGAGGAAAATCCATTGCGTCCAGCGGTAGTAGCCGGGGTCGGTGGTGTTGATCTCGCGCGACCAATCGTACGCGAAACCGATGCGCTTGAGCTGCCCCTTGAATTGCTCGACGTTGCGCCGGGTGGTGACGGCGGGATGCTGGCCGGTCTTGATGGCGTATTGCTCCGCGGGCAGGCCAAAGGCGTCCCAGCCCATCGGATGCAGCACGTTGAACCCGCGCATCCGCTTGTAGCGCCCGATGATGTCGGTGGCAATGTAGCCGAGCGGATGCCCGACGTGCAGCCCCGCGCCGCTGGGATAGGGGAACATGTCGAGCACGTAAAATTTCGGACGCGAGGGCTCGAAGCCGGGGTCGCCCGGATTCGGGACCTCGAACGTGCGATGCGATTCCCAATGGGCCTGCCATTTGGGCTCGATGACATCGAATGGGTATGATTTACGGCGCTCGCTGCTGCTCATTGCCAGTCCTACATAAGGCCGAAATTCGAAATTCGAAATTCGAAATTCGAAGGTCTGGATGCCTGAGGCGGTATTCTTTCCGGCGAACGGGCGTCAAGCCTGTATTGCATTAGGTCCGCTCAGGTATTACCATTGGGGCCTGTGAGTACATTGACCTGCAAACTTCCATTTGGGCTGAGCGGCCGCCTTGCCGAGCTTGCCAAACGCCGCGGCGTGCCGAAATCGGTCCTCGTGCGCGAGGCAATTGAAGCGAAACTTGCGCAGGAAGGCGCCCCTGCACGTCGAGCTCCGGCCAACTTGACTGAGGCGCTCGGTGATGTCGCCGGCTCGATTGCATCAGGCAAGGGGGATCTCTCCAGTAACAAGAAGCATCTCGAAGGCTACGGCCGATGAAGTGCGTGCTGGCGGACGCTGGACCGCTGGTTGCATACCTGGACTGTCAGGATCAGAATCACGAATGGGTGATGCGAGAAGGCCGGCGATTGCCCCCGAAAATGCTCTCCTGCGAGGCAGTCCTTTCGGAGGTCCATTACCTCACGCGAGACATTCCGGAGGCAACGATGAAGATCGAGCTGTTGCTGGCCGACGGCCGGCTGGAGTTGCCCTTTTCGGCAAGAGAGCACCATACTGCCGTTCACGAACTGATGCTGCGCTACGGGGACGTGCCGATGAGCTTTGCCGACGCGTGCCTGGTTCGAATGTCAGAACTTTGGCCCGACGCCCCGATCTTCACCGTCGACTCGGACTTCCAAATCTACCGGCGAAACAAGCGCCAGCCTCTCCCATTGATCCACCCGGGTATCGGCCGGAAATGATTGACCGCCGCGAGCAATGAGTCTCTCGCCGAACATTGATTCCCCGCGCCGGTGGGGTAAAACTGTCGGGATGCCAACCTACGTCTATGAAACCCTCGGCGCGAAGAAGCGCCGCTTTGAACTGCGGCAAAGCATGAAGGACGCCGCCCTGACGCACGACCCCGAGACGGGCGAGCCGGTGCGCCGCGTGATCTCCGGCGGCTACGGCATCATGGAGAAGGGCTCGTCCGATGCGCCCCGCGCCGGCAGCCACTCCTGCGGCAGCGGCTGCGGATGCCACTAGCGGAAATTGCTGATTGATGATCTCGGATTAACTCGCCTTTCCGGCTCGCCCTTCGGGTCCGCCTTCGGCGGATTGTCTTGCTCCGCTCGGCTGCTGATTTTTTAATTGGGCCGCCGCAGGCGGCATTTATTTCAATCAGCAATCTCACATCAGCAATCAGCAATTCCCCTTCAACTCCTCAGACTCTCCGGCTACCCTTTCCACCCGCTCCACATGCCCGCTCCGAATCGAAAGGCCCAGTTCAGCATCATATTCCTCACGGTCCTCATCGACCTGATCGGATTTGGCATCGTGATCCCGATCCTGCCGCTCTACGCCCGGACTTTCCACGTGAAGGAGATGGTTATCGGCCTGCTGCTGGGGACTTATTCATGCATGCAGTTTATTTTCTCGCCGGTGCTCGGAAAAATATCCGACCACGTGGGCCGCAGGCCAGTGCTGCTCGTGAGTTTGCTGGCCACGAGCGCGGGGTTCGCCGTCATGGGGTTTGCCCACAGCATCGTCTGGTTGTTTATCGGGCGCATCATCCCGGGCATATCCGGCGGCAACATCACGACGGCGCAAGCGTACATTGCGGACATTACCGAGCCCGAGGAGCGCTCGCATGCCATGGCGCTCATTGGCGCGGCCTTCGGGCTCGGATTCACTTTCGGGCCGGCGATCGGCGGCGTGTTGAGCAAATACTCGATGGCCGCGCCGTTTTTCTGCGCATCGGGGATGGCGCTGTGCAACTGGCTGCTGGCTTATGTTCGCCTGCCGGAAAGCCTCGCCGCCGAGCATCGCGTGAGCCCCGAGAAGCGCGCGCCGATTTCCGAGGTCTTCAAGCATGGATGGCATTTGCCCGTGCTGATGGGCAGCTACTTTTTCTCGATCCTCGGCTTTGCGTTCCTCACGACGATCTTCGCATTATTTGCCACCGCGCGGTTTCAATACACGCCGGAGAAGGTGGGCTGGCTCTTCGCCTTCGTGGGCTTCGTCGGCATCATCATCCAGGGCGGCGTGATCCGGCAGTTGCTCAAGCGGTACAGTGAAAAATCGCTTGCGGTGATCGGCTCTGCGCTGCTGGTCATCGGGATGGCATTGCTGCCGCAGGTGGGAAGTCTCTCGGCGCTGCTATGGGTCCTGGCGCTGATCGCGGTCGGCAGCAGCATGGTCACTCCCACGCTGAACGGCCTCGCCTCGCGCAGCGCGGACCGCTCCTGGCAGGGGCGCGTGAACGGGCTCATGCAATCGGCGGGCAGCCTTGCGCGATGCGTCGGGCCGTTCATCGCCGGCGAGCTCCTTTCGCTGGACGTGGACAAACTGGGGCAACCCCTCTCCTATTACGGCCGCACACCGTGCTGGGCGGCCGCCGGCATCCTCTTCGTCTCGTTCGTGCTCGCCATGCGCCTGCCGGCCAAGCCGGTTACCGCCGCCGCTTGAATTCGCGGTGATTCCCCCTTTGAACATCGTCTATTTCGACCTCGAAACCCAGCGCACCGCCAATGACGCGGGCGGCTGGAACCGCAAGCAGGAGATGGGCATGTCCGTGGGCGTCACCTACAGCACCGCGGCGGCCCAATACCGCGTTTACTCCGAGAAGCGCGTGAATGAGTTGATCGACGAGCTGATGCACGCCGACCTGGTCGTGGGATTCAACGTCGTCAACTTCGATTACGAAGTGCTGCTGGGCTACACGATCCTCAATTTGAAGGAACATGTCCGCACCCTGGACCTCATGGTCGATCTCGAGGCGAAACTCGGCCACCGCCTCGCGCTCGATTCCATCGCCCAGGCCACGCTCGGCGTCGGCAAGACCGGCGACGGGCTCGAGGCGATCCGCTGGTGGCGCGAAGGGAAGGTGTACGAAATCGCCGAGTATTGCTGCTTCGACGTGAAGGTCACCCGCCTAGTGCACGAATTTGGCGCGAAGCACAAGAAACTGCACTTTACCGACCGATTTCAGCAGAAGCGGACAGTAAACGTGGAGTGGCAGCCCAACGACGCCGTTGCCCGTTAACGGTGTGTAGGAGGGCTTCGCAATGGAACCGCCGTGCAGGCGATTGAAGTTTGGCAAACCATCCGAGCTGCGCGATAATCCTGCAATGACTGTCCGACGCGCAAAACGAAAATCCAACTGGCTACAGACATGGAAGAAGTGCCCCGTTCCAATGGACGATCTGCCCCCGCGCAGCCAAGAATATCCCAAGAAGATCAAGCTCTGAGCCGAATAGCCCTAGTGAATGATTTCGCGCCGTCCCAAATACTTCGGCTTGGTGTGGAGCACGTATAGGTCGAGCACCACCTTGATCTGCGCCAGCCATTCGTGGATGTGGCTGCGCACGGCGTAATGGAAGGGCACGTCATCGGCCGCATAGGCAATCGCATCGACCCCGTAATATCTCGCGATGAGCAACGCCCGGTCGTCATGGTCGCGCTGGGAGATGATGGTAAATCGCTTCAAGCCGAATACCTTGTCCGCCCGCACGATGGAATCGAGCGTCCGCAGCCCGGCGTAATCGAGCGTAATCACACCGGCCGGCACATGCTGGGCGATGAGCGCATTCTTCATGTCCTCCGGCTCGTTGTAGCCATTGAGATGATTGTCGCCGCTCACCAGCAGATGCTTCACCTTGCCCAGTTGGTATAACTTCACCGCCGCGGCGATCCGGTAATTGAAATAGGGATTCGGGCCGCCATCGGGCCGAAGCTCGCTCGTGCCCAGCACAAGGCCGACCTCGCGCGGCGGAATGATATCCGCGCGGTCATAGACGCGGCCTTTTCCCGCTTCCTGGATGATGCGGGCGCATAACGCGTAACCCGCCGCGGCCACGATGGCGAGCAAGAGGAGTACGAGCAGCAGCTTTTTCAAGACAGGGCTTATAAGTCCTATACGGCTCCTGCGGGCGATTTATTTCAGCGATTTATCGCTCGTCAATCGGGACCACCTTCTTGCCCACCTCGGGCCCGGTGTATTCGCTCAGGGGACGATAGAGCCGGTTGTCGGCAAGTTGCTCGAGGACGTGCGCCGTCCAGCCGGCCGTGCGCGCGATGGCAAACACCGGCGTGAACATATCCGTCGGAATCCCGAGCGAGTAATAAACCGTGGCCGAGTAGAAATCGACGTTCGCGTTGAGCCCCTTCTTTTCCTTCATCATCGCGGCGATTTTCTCGCTCATCCGGATCCATTTCGCGTCGCCCAGCTCCTCGGTGAGGCGGATCGCCATTTCCCGCAGGTGCGGCGCGCGCGGGTCGAGCACCTTGTAGACGCGGTGGCCGATGCCCATGATCTTCTTTTTCTGCGCAAGCTGGTCGAGCACATACGCCTCGACCCGGTCCTCGGTGCCGATCTCCTCGAGCATATGGATCACCCCCTCGTTGGCGCCGCCGTGGAGCGGTCCCTTGAGCGTGCCGATGGCCGAGGTGATGGCCGAATACATGTCCGTCAGCGTCGCGATGGTCACGCGCGCCGCGAACGTGCTCGCGTTCATCCCATGGTCCGCGTGCAGCACAAACGCCACGTCGAGCGTCTTGACCGCCTCCGGCTTCGGCTCCCCGCCGTTGAGCAGGTAGAGAAAATGCGCCGCCTCGCCAAGGTCCGTCCGCACCGGCGGCAGCGGCTTGCCCTGGCGCGCGCGGTGAAAATAAGCGGCGATGACGCCGATCTTTGCCGTGATATGCAGCGCGCGAATCCGGTTCCTGTCGACGTTGATATCCTCCTCCAGTTCCGTGTCGTAAAGGCCCAGCATCGAGATCGCCGTGCGAAGCACGTCCATGGGGTTCGATCCTTTGGGCGCCATCTCGATGAAATTCACGACCCCGTTCGGCAGCTCGCGGCGGCTGCGCAGGTTGTGCTCGAGGTCGGCCAGTTCCTTGCGGTTGGGCAAATGTCCATGCCAGAGCAGGTGAATGGTTTCCTCGAAGCTGACCTTGCCCGCCAATTCGTTGATGTCATACCCCGCATAGATGAGCTGGCCTTTTTCACCCTGCACATCGCTGAGCCGGGTTGAGTTCGCAACGATTCCTTCAAGGCCTTTCGAGATCACTGGCATGCAGAAATTTTCGATTTGCATGCCCGCCTGTCCAGCCAGAACTGTACGCACATTTGCGCGCGCAGTTTTTTGCGCTGCCGCGAGTCAGGATTTGATCAACTCGATCAACGTGTCCGCCATCACCGCCGGAGTGTCCGCCACGGCGATGCCCGCTTGACGCAGCGCCTCGATTTTCCCCGCGGCTGTCCCCTTGCCGCCGGAGACGATCGCCCCGGCATGCCCCATTCGGCGCCCGGGCGGGGCGGTCGCGCCCGCAATGAATCCGGCGATCGGCTTTTTGCAATGATCCTTCGCCCACGCCGCGGCTTCCTCCTCGGCGCTGCCGCCGATTTCGCCGATCATGATGATCGCCTCGGTCTCGGGGTCGTCGTTGAACATCTTGAGCACGTCGAGGTGCGAGGTGCCATTGACCGGGTCGCCGCCGATGCCGACGCAGGTGCTCTGCCCGTAGCCGCGGCTGGTCAATTGCCACACCGCCTCGTACGTGAGCGTGCCGGAGCGCGAAACGACGCCGACGCTCCCCTTCCGGTGAATGTATCCCGGCGCGATGCCGATGCGGCAGCCGCCGTGGGATTGCGGGCCTTCGCCCGGTGTGACGATGCCGGGGCAATTCGGGCCGATGAGCCGCGTCCGCCCGCCGCGCATCGCGGCCTTGACGCGCACCATGTCACTGACCGGGATGCCCTCGGTGATGGCGACGACGAGATCCAGCCCCGCCCCCACCGCCTCGAGGATGGCGTCGCCCGCCATGGGCGGCGGAACGAAGATGACGCTCACCGTGGCGCCCGTCTCTTCCACCGCCTCGGCCACGGTGTCGAAAACGGGCACCTTTTCCGCGAAAAGCTGCCCGCCCTTGCCGGGGTCACGCCGGCGACGATCTGGCTGCCATAATCAAGCGAAAGCTGCGTGTGCCGCGCGCCATAGCTGCCGGTGATGCCCTGGACCAGGACGCGCGTTTGCGGAGTAACGAGAATAGCCATGGAAAAAGCGGGGCCGGCTCAGGACTTGAGCTTGTGGATGACGATTTGGTTTCGGTCGGGATCGAAAATGAGGGCCATGCGGCAGACGGGCGTCTCGAAGGGCTCCATGGCGAACTCGACGCCCTTCTCGCGCAGATCGGCAATCGCGGCGTCGAAATCGGCGACCTCAAACGCAATCGCCGGGCCGTGGTCGCTCGGTTTCCAGTTGGGCACGCCGGTGAGAATCGAAAAATAGCCGCCGCCCACTCCGTATTCGGAGAAACCCATGCCCTCCTTTTCGAATCCGGTCTCGCGCTTGAGGCCGAGCACCTCCTCGTAAAACGGACGCGACCGGGCGAGGTTCGTGACCGGGTATGAGGTGAAGGCGATGGAATCGATCTTGATCATGGAGAAACTTCAGGCGGCGACTGCCGCCGCGGCCTTCACGGCGGCGACGATTTTCTGCGCGCCATCGGCGAGCGTATCGGCGCTGATGACCGCCAGCCCGCTCTCGCGGATCATTTTCTTGCCCAGCTCGACATTCGATCCCTCGAGCCGCACCACCAGCGGAATGCCAAGCCGGCTTTCCTGCACCGCGGCCAGGATGCCGGCGGCGATGATGTCGCATTGCATGATGCCGCCAAAAATATTCACCAGGATGCCGCGCACGTGCGGGTCGCGAAGGATGATGCCGAACGCGGCCTTCACCTGCTCCTTGCTCGCGCCGCCGCCCACGTCCAGGAAGTTCGCCGGCTCGCCGCCGTAATACTTGATGATATCCATGGTCGCCATCGCGAGGCCCGCGCCGTTGACCAGGCAGGCGATGTTCCCGTCGAGCCCTATGTAATTGAGCCCGAACCTGGACGCCTCGACTTCGCGCGGGTCCTCCTCCGAGGTGTCGCGCAACGCGACGATCTCCGGATGCCGGAACAGGGCGTTGTCGTCAAAATTGAACTTCGCATCCAGCGCCTGGACCTGGCCGGCGTGCGTGACCACCAGCGGATTGACCTCGACCAGCGAGCAATCGGCTGAGATGAAAAGATTGTAGAGCGCGAGCAGAAGTTTCGACGCCTGCTTCGCCTGGTCCCCCTTGAGCCCGAGCCGCTCAGCCAGCAGCCGCGCCTGGTAAGGCTGGAGGCCCAGCAGCGGATGCACCGGCTCGCGAAATATCCGGTCGGGCGTATGCTCCGCGACCGACTCGATGTCGATGCCCCCCTCGGTGCTCGCGATGACGACCGGGGTGGAGGATGCGCGATCGAGCAACACGGCCACATATAGCTCGCGCGCGATCTCGGCGGCTTCGGCCACGAATACCTTGCTCACCAGCCGGCCATCGGGCCCGGTCTGGTGCGTGACCAGGACCTGGCCGAGCATCTTCGAAGCGATCTCGCGCACTTCCTCGGGCGTTTTGCAGACGTGGACGCCTCCCTTGAACCCGTTCTTGAAAGTGCCTTTGCCGCGGCCGCCGGCGTGGATTTGCGCCTTGACCACAATTTCTTTGGCCCCGAGCCCGCGCGCGATCGCCTCGGCCTCGTCGGCTGTCGATGCCACTTTGCCCGCGGGAGCGGCGACGCCATATTTTTGAAATAACTCCCGGGCTTGGTACTCGTGAATGTTCATTCGCTCCTCAAATAGAAAGGGAAACCCGATTTACGCAAAAGCGAGGGGGTACGCAAGCGGCGCGAGAAATTTTCTGCCCCCAGCCCGGCCGTCACGCCGCCATCGTCATGGCTGCGCTGATGGTTGCGGCGAAGGTTGGGGCAGAGCCCCCGGCGTCGGCGTTGGCGTGGCGTTGGCGTGCGTGGCCTTGACCGCGAGGATGACGCTCGATTGCCCCGGATGCCATGTGTACCCGATGCTAAAGGGTAGCGGCACGGACTTTTGCGAGGCCGTGAGCTGGGTCAATTCCGGCTGGACGTACTGCTTGAAGGTATTAATGGGGGCGTGGTAGGCGCCGAAGAGATGGATGGTCCAGTCATCCGGCGGGAAAAGTCGCACCGGGATGCCCGAATCGTCCTGCAGGATCGCGTCGCAATCCGCCATCAGAAATTTGCGCACGGTATCGAAATCATCGGTGTGCATGAGGTAGGAGGCCGACTTTACCAACCCGCGCGCCGGCCCCAGGGTGCCGCACCAGGCCAACAGGCCGCTTCTGTCCACTGGGCCGTCCGAAAGATCGGTGGAAAAATAAAAAAGCGTCTGCTCCTTGCCGCTCTGGCTCGCGAAATCGATCCGCACCGCCGGCGCCGTGGTTCTGGCGGAGGTGAAATTGCCCTTGGGATCGAGCCCCGTAAACGTGACGTCGTGGATGCGGCAACCGGACCGGGCGAGGAAAATGTAGAGCAGCGGCAGCGTGCCGGAGAGCCGGCTGTCCTGGAGGTCAGTGCGCATCTTCTTGGTGATGAAGAAGCTGAAATCGAGCAGCGAATTGAGCGAATCCCGCATCGAATTGAGCGAATCGCCCAACGTCTGCGGCGGCAGGTTTTCCACCTGCGGCAGCGGGCCGATTGGCTCAATGCCGCAGAGGACATAGACCGAGGCATTCGGGAAGAAATTGTAGGCATAGAGAAAATCGGGGCCGCTGAAGAAATAGAGCACCGGGGTCGAGTCCGAGTAAAAATGACCAAGGGCGCCCGGCGCCCAATTGCGAATGGGGGTAAGCTGGTGTTTCTCCAGTTCCGCCCAGGCCTGGTCAAAGTCGGTGGCGTGCGCCGTCCATGCCTTGGTGGCCGAAAGGGAACTCGAGCGCCGAATTCGGCACCGGCAGGCCGGCGAGGAAGCGGGCCTCGTCATCGGCGGTGGCCGCACCGCGGGCCATGGCGGCGAAGCCAAGCGCGGCAAGCACAAGTGTGGCAAACCGTATTGGGGAAAGGGTCATAGCGCCCGCATCCTTGCAGGATGCGCGCAAATTCGAAGCTCGAAATTCGAAATTTGAAAGAATCCGCCGGCAGGCCGGGCAGCCCCGAAAAAGAAAAAGCCCCGCTCCCTGTTTTGCAGGAAGCGGGGCGTAACTCTGGCAATGTCCTACTCTCGCACGCCCTAGAGACGTACTACCATCGGGGCTGCAGCGTTTCACTTCCGTGTTCGGAATGGGAACGGGTGGGGCCACTGCGCTAGGATCACCAGAGAGCTGGCGAATCGCGAACGAATCGCCAACTCCCTGGGGACACTCTTCCGTCCCCGGAGTTACCGGGAACAGCCAGGTTTCATTCCAAAGAACAAAGCCGGCGCTCTGACATCTGCATACAGGAATGGAAAAAAAAGAACTCTTAAGCCGAGTTTTAAAAAAGTCATTGGACTGCCAGTTACCCGCCTCCCGGCGCAAGCCGGGAGGGGGCAAAGGCTGAAAAATGACCAAGCCAAACGGGTAATTAGTACTCCTGAGCTGAACATGTTGCCATGCTTACACCCGGAGCCTATCAACGTGGTGGTCTTCCACGACCCTTCGGGGAGAACTCATCTTGGGATGAGGCTTGGCGCTTAGATGCTTTCAGCGCTTATCTTTTCCGAACATAGCTACCCAGCGCTGCCGCTGACGCGACAACTGGAACACCAGAGGTTCGTCATTCCCGGTCCTCTCGTACTAGAGGTATGAACCCCTCAATTCTCCTGCGCCCACAGCGGATAAGGACCGAACTGTCTCACGACGTTCTGAACCCAGCTCGCGTACCACTTTAACCGGCGAACAGCCGGACCCTTGGGACCTTCTCCAGCCCCAGGATGTGATGAGCCGACATCGAGGTGCCAAACCGGGTCGTCGATATGAACTCTTGGACTCGATCAGCCTGTTATCCCTAGCGTACCTTTTGTCCGTTGAGCGATGGCAATTCCACATTCAACCACCGGATCACTTGGACCTGCTTTCGCATCTGCTCGACTTGTGGGTCTCACAGTTAAGCTGGCTTATATCCATGTACTCGTCACGCCGATTGCCAACCAGGCTGAGCCAACCTTCGTACTCCTCCGTTACTCTTTGGGAGGATACCGCCCCAGTAAAACTGACCCGCTGGCACTGTCCCTCCGCCAGTTCATGGCTAGAGGTTAGATTCCAATCATCAAAGAGTGGTGTTTCATTGCGACTCAGCCCGCCCCGAAAGGCGGGCTTCAAAGTCTCCCACCTACGCTAAGCATTAAAATCGAAACAACAATAACAGCTTACAGTAAAGGTGCATAGGGTCTTTCCGTCCTGCTGCGGGTAGGCGGCATCTTCACCGCCATTACAATTTCGCCGAGCTCCTCTCCGAGACAGCGGTCAACTCGTTACACGATTCGTGCAGGTCGGAACTTACCCGACAAGGAATTTCGCTACCTTAGGACCGTTATAGTTACGGCCGACATTCACGGGGACTTAGACTCGAAGCTTCGCCTTGCGCGCTAACCTCTTACCGTAATCTTTCCGCATTGGTCACGTGTCACTCCCTATACGTCGTCTTGACGACTTTGCAGAGTGCTGTGTTTTTGTTAAACAGTCGGTTGACCCCTTTCACTGCGACCCACTTGCGTGGGCACCCCTTCTTCCGAAGTTACGGGGCTAGATTGCCGAGTTCCTTAACGAGGTTTCACTCACGCGCCTTAGTATACTCTACTCACCCACCTGTGTCGGTTTACGGTACGGGCGCCTTAGTATACACCGGAGGTTTTCTTGGCTGTCGATTTGATGAATCCGCTTCGGCCGTAGCCTCCACGTCCCCTTGCGGGACAAGGACAATCATCGCCTCGCCCATCTCTACGCCAGCGTCTCTCCGGTTTAAATCTCGGCGGTGCAGGAATATTAAACCTGCTGTCCATCGTCTACGCCTTTCGGCCTCGACTTAGGTCCCGACTAACCCTGGGAGGACGAACCTTCCCCAGGAAACCTTGGGTTTACGGCGGCCAGGAATTCAACCTGGCTTATCGCTACTCATGTCTGCATTCTCACTTGTCCGCGCTCCACGGTCGGTTTCCCTTCCGCTTCGACGCCCGGACAACGCTCCCCTACCACTCCGCACCGTCGAATCGGCGCGAACTCCATAGCTTCGGTATACCGCTTATCGCCAATCATTTTCGGCGCGAGATCGCTCGATGAGTCAGCTATTACGCACTGTTTAAATGATGGCTGCCTCTAAGCCAACATCCTCACTGTCTAAGCAACCTCACATCCTTTTCACTGAACGGTATTTAGGCACCTTAGCTGCTGGTCTGGCATGTTTGCCTCTCGCGCGTGAAGCTTATCCCTCACGCACTGACTCCCGTGTTACTACCCTGCGGCATTCGGAGTTTGATTGAATTCGGTACCCTGGTATGGGCCCTAGTTCATCTAGTGCTCTACCTCCGCAGGTCAGCACACGAGGCTAGCCCTCAAGCTATTTCGGGGAGAACCAGCTATCACGGGGTTTGATTAGTCTTTCGCTCCTACCCACAGCTCATCAGAAAACTTTTCAATGTTCACCTGTTCGGACCTCCACGCGGTTTTACCCGCGCTTCATCCTGGCCATGGGTAGATCACCTCCGCTTCGGGTCTACTGCCAGCGACTATGGTCGCCCTATTTCGGACTCGCTTTCGCTTCGCCTCCACCCCAGAAGGGCTTAGGCTCGCCACTGACAATAACTCGCAGACTCATTAAGCAAAAGGCAAGCCATCACCCTTGCGGGCTCTGACACCTTGTAAGCACATGATTTCAGGTACTATTTCACTCCGCTCGCAGCGGTTCTTTTCACCTTTCCCTCGCGGTACTTGTTCACTATCGGTCGCCAATTAGTATTTAGCCTTACGCCGTGGTCGGCGTGGATTCACACGAAGTTTCACGTGCATCGTGTTACTCAGGAATTCCCTAGGCGTGCTCGGATTTTCGGTTACGGGCCTCTCACCCTCTATGGAGCGATTTTCCATTCGCTTCACCTAATCGTCACACTGCCACATCGGGCTCCTACAACCCCGGCAGGCAAAGCCTGCCGGTTTGGGCTGTTCCGCTTTCGCTCGCCACTACTTACGGAATCGCTTCGCTTTCTTTTCCTCCGGTTACTGAGATGTTTCACTTCACCGGGTGTTGCGTGCCGCGCGCTATGTATTCACGCGCGGACGGCCGGGTATTACCCCAGCCAGGTTACCCCATTCGGACATCCACGGATCAAAGCGTGTTGCCGCTCCCCGTGGCTTATCGCAGCTTACTCACGTCCTTCATCGCCTATTGGCACCAAGGCATCCATCATGTGCTCTTAGTAGCTTGATCAATCTGTTCCAGACCTCGCTACTTGCGGCGACGGTCGGAAATTTTGTGATAACTGAAACTCTCATTGTTTCAGACTCAGCTCTAAAAGTTGTATTTTTCTACCCTGTATGCAGATGTCAAAGAACCGGCCCCGGTCAATGCCCGGGACGGGAAGTTCTGATCGCTGGAATCTCTTCCGGCGTTAAACTCAAAACGGTCGTTTTTGCTTCTTCGCTTCCATTGCGATACTATCGCCTGCGCTCGGGGGTGGTGGGCCTGACTGGACTCGAACCAGTGACCCTGCGCTTATCAAGCGCATGCTCTAACCAACTGAGCTACAGGCCCGCTGGCGGCTTTGGCTGTGCAGCTGCCGGCTTGCCCGGGCGCAGCCTCGCCGCTGGCGGCGAAGACTGGAGGCAAGGGGATTCGAACCCCTGACCTATAGCTTGCAAAGCTACCGCTCTACCAACTGAGCTATGCCCCCGTGGATGGTTCGAATGCGACGCTGCCGTCACTGCACCGGAATATGAAGCAAAAACTCAATTGTGCGTTACCGTTTCAAAATCTCTGAACCTCGAATTCTTTCGTCCTCGAGGGTTTTAAGGGCGTGCATGCGATCCGGCTGTTGCCAGCGCGAGTTTAGCCGTCGACCTATGTCCGCTCTCGCTGCCATTCCGATACAAATCAGAAGGCGTGAGCCGGACATTTCTCCTTAGAAAGGAGGTGATCCAGCCGCAGGTTCCCCTACGGCTACCTTGTTACGACTTCATCCCAGTTACCAGCTCATACCTTAGGAAGCTGCCTCCTTGCGGTTGGCGCGCCTACTTCGGGTACAAGTGACTCCCATGATGTGACGGGCGGTGTGTACAAGGCCCGGGAACGTATTCACGGCGCCGTAGCTGATGCGCCATTACTAGCGATTCCGGCTTCATGGAGGCGAGTTGCAGCCTCCAATCTGAACTGGGCCCAGTTTTTGGGATTTCCTCCACCTCGCGGTCTTGGTTCCTTCTGTACTGAGCATTGTAGTACGTGTGCAGCCCTGGCCGTAAGGGCCATCCTGACTTGACGTCATCCCCACCTTCCTCCCCGTTTCACAGGGCAGTCTGAACAGAGTGCTCCGGCCTCACGGCCGGGTGGCAACAGTTCACAGGGGTTGCGCTCGTTGCGGGACTTAACCCAACATCTCACGACACGAGCTGACGACAGCCATGCAGCACCTGTGCAAGGTGTCCCTTGCGGGACTCGACCGGCTTTCACCGCCTTAGCAATGCATGTCAAGGCCAGGTAAGGTTCTTCGCGTTGCATCGAATTAAGCCACATACTCCACCGCTTGTGCGGGCCCCCGTCAATTTCTTTGAGTTTTAATCTTGCGACCGTACTCCCCAGGCGGCACATTTAACGCGTTAGCTCCGGCACGGACGGGGTCGAATCCTCCCACACCAAACGTGCACCGTTTACTGCCAGGACTACCGGGGTATCTAATCCCGTTTGCTCCCCTGGCCTTCGTGCCTCAGCGTCAGGAACTGTCCAGAGATCCGCCTTCGCCACTGGTGTTCCTCACGATATCTACGCATTTCACTGCTACACCGTGAATTCCAGTCTCCTCTCCAGTCCTCGAGCAAAGCAGTATCAAGTGCAGTTCCGGAGTTAAGCTCCGGGATTTCACACCTGACTTACCTCGCCGCCTACGCACCCTTTACGCCCAGTGAATCCGAACAACGCTTGAGACCTCTGTATTACCGCGGCTGCTGGCACAGAGTTAGCCGTCCCTTCCTCTTCAGGTACTATCAGCTTCACGTGCTAGTTAAGCATGCAGGTTTGTTCCCTAATGACAGGAGTTTACAATCCGAAGACCTTCATCCCCCACGCGGCGTCGCTCCTTCAGGGTTTCCCCCATTGAGAAAAATTCTCGACTGCTGCCACCCGTAGGTGTCTGGACCGTGTCTCAGTTCCAGTGTGGCTGGTCGTCCTCTCAGACCAGCTACCCGTCATAGCCTTGGTGAGCCGTTACCTCACCAACTAGCTGATAGGCCGCGGGCCCATCCAAAAGCGCCAGGTTGCCCCAGCTTTGGCTTCGGAAACATTGTTTCCTGGCCACATGCGGTATTAATTCGCCTTTCGGCGAGCTATCCCCCACTTCAGGGCAGGTTGCCCACGTGTTACGCACCCTTGCGCCACTGAACTTCGTAGTATTGCTACAACTCAAATCCCGTTCGACTTGCATGTCTTATCCACGCCGCCAGCGTTCGTTCTGAGCCAGAATCAAACTCTCCGTGAAAAGTTTGTGCCTGCCTCGCTATAAGGCCGGCAACTTCTGACCGATTACTTACCGTATCCAGCCCTCCTTCGTCGCCTCTCCCTCTTACAGACGGGTCGGCTCCGCGAAGAGCAGGACACGGGTTCGCTCGGTCAAATTAAATGTTATAATGTCAAAGATTTTGACGTATAACGCACAATTCAATTTTTGCTGTCATTGTTTGGCCCCGCTTCCGGCGAATCCTTCCCGGTCCAGCCCCGCTTTTCACCCGGTGCTGGCCGTTCATTCTTCGCCCTCTTCGGGGCCTGACCGTTCCGAGTTTCACCGTCGAAACTCCAGAATCAAACTTTCAAAGATCAGCGGCTCGCTCCGCGCTTCCGGGCGACAAAAAACTCAACTCTGTCTCCGACATCCGGATTTTGGGCCGGCCGGCACTTTCTGCATATGCCCGCCTCGCTCCACGATCAGTTTGTCAGGACAAAGTTGAGTCAACTTGAAGTCCCAGATTGCGTTCAGAACCATCCCGCTCTTGCGGGCCCCCGTTTTCAGCGGGGAGGTCAATCTAGCGCCCCGTTTCCAATCGTCAACCGGATTTTTTACAATCCTGTGACTTTTTTTCGTCGGACGCCCCCGCCCGGTTTCCCGAGCGGGGCGTGGACATTAGCGGACCCCAGCCACGGGTCAACAGGTTTTTTCAGGAAATTTTTCCCCTCCTCTGTCGCTGGCGTAGCCGGGCAAAAACCGTGTCCGCCTCGATCAATTCTCCGCGGTTGGCTTGCTCGACTCCCCGTCGGATTTCGCGGATCAATTCTACCTGCTTTGCCCGAAAGCACCCCCGCACGTGATCGTTCACCATCCCCGTCGCCTGCATGAACGCATAGCAAATGGTCGAGCCAACGAACGTGAATCCCCGCTTTTTCAGCGCCTTGCTCATCGCATCGGATTGCGCGCTGTCGCCGGCAGCGGTCGCTCGCGACGGGGCCGGTTCACGATCGGCCGCCCATCGACGAAGCCCCAGATATACGGCGCGAACCGGCGCCGAACTCCTCCCGCACCGCCAGGAAAGCCTTCGCGTTCTTGATCGCCCTCTCGATCTTCAGCCGGTTCCGGATGATCCCGGCATTGGCCATCAGCGACCGGACCTGGCGGGCCCGAAACGCGCCACCTTCTCCGGCATCGAAACCGGCGAACGCCTCCCGGTAGCCCTCGCGCCGCTTCAGGATCGTGAGCCAGCTCAAGCCGGCCTGCGCCCCCTCGAGGATCAGGAACTCGAACAGCAGCCGGTCATCGTGCACGGGCACGCCCCACTCTTCATCATGATACTCCGTCATCAGCGGATCGCCGAGACACCAGGGGCAGCGGTTCAGTTTGGGCATCGGGCAGGCAGGATGCCATGGACATCGAACTGTTACAATTTCCTTGTATATCTCCGTTGTATTTCCCACTCAGAAACCGCTACATCTAGTGGCGGCGTGAATAATTTCCACCATTCGCGGTGACAGCTCGTACGACAGGCCGGCGCCAATTTTGCCACGCTCTCCGGGGCGTTCCCCTCCGCTCTGCACTTCCTCTTCTCTCTTTGCCATGAACCAGTTCGACCCACTCAACGACGCCGGCCATGCCAATGGCAACGGCCCCTCCACCCTCGACTCCTCGCGCAATCTCGCCACGGACCGTCCGCACCTCGCGCCGCGCGCGCACCGCCGCACCGCCAGGCGTGAAAAACTTCGTCCTCGATACGAATGTCCTGCTGCACGACCCGTTTTCCTTCCAGCGCTTCGAGGACAACCACGTCTGGATCCCGGTCGAGGTGCTCGCCGAGATGGACAAATTCAAGAACGAGCAATCCGAGCGCGGCGCCAACGCGCGCGCCGTGCATCGCGCCTTCAGCCGCATTTTCTCCGAACAGGATGCGAAGGCGGTGACGCAGGGCGTGCGCATGGCCGGCGGCGGCACGCTGCGCCTGGCGGTCTTCGATCTCACGGAAAAAACCAGCGCGGCGCTGAATCGTTTCCGCCACATCTTCTCGGATACGGAGCGCGTCGATCACCGCATCCTCGCGACGGTGCTGCTGATCCAGGAATCCCAGGAAACTCCCGCAGTCCTTGTGACAAAGGACCTCAACATGCACCTGAAGGCTCTCGCCGTCGGCCTGCGCTGCGAGGATTATCTCAACGACAAGGTCGAGGCGCGCGACGTCGAGAGCTACGATTTGCGCTGCATCGAGGTGCATCCGCACGAGCTCCAACGCTTCGCCAGCAGCGGCGAACTGGGCATCGCCGATGGCCGCCTGGCCGGCGTGGTCGTCAATGAATACGTGCTGCTGTGCGCCGGCGAGCGCAAGACGATGCCGGCCCGGCTCTTTGCCGAGTGCCGGCTCAAGCGGCTGGCCCTGCCCGAGGCGCTCCACATCCCGCGCGGGATCGACCTGCGCCCGGTGAATCTCGGCCAGCAATGCCTGCTCGATGCGCTGCTGGACCCGGCCATCGCCCTGGTGACCTGTTACGGGCCGGCGGGCACGGGCAAGACGCTCCTGGCTGTCGGCGCGGGCCTGCACTCGGTCTTCTCAAAGCATTACACCGGCCTCACCGTCAGCCGCCCGGTCGTCGCCATGGGCGATACGCTCGGTTTCCTGCCAGGCAGCCTCGAGGAAAAAATGCGCCCCTGGCTCCAGCCCATCTACGACGCGCTCGAGGTGCTGATGCCGCCGCCGGGCTTCCCCCCCGAGCACAACCACAAGCGCGCAAAGAAGAAGCACGCGGCCCCCGATGCGCCCCATCCGCCCCCCGGCGCCGCGCCGCGCAAAACGTACGAGCACCTCATCGAGCAGGGCATCGTCGAGATCGAGGCTCTCTGCTACATTCGCGGGCGGTCCATTCCCCGCCGTTTCTTCGTCCTCGACGAGGCACAGCAACTGACCCCGCTCGAGGCGAAGACAGTCGTCACCCGCATGTCGCGGGGCTCGAAACTGGTCATGGTCGGCGACCCGGGACAGATCGACAACCCGTACGTGGATAGCCGCAGCAACGGCCTGGTCTATACGCGCAACCGGCTCAAGGGCCAGGCCATCTCCGCCCATGTCAGCTTGAACAAAGGGGAGCGAAGCGCAATTGCCGAGCTTGGCGCGAAGTTGATGTGATACGTTTCCCTCTTGTCCCTTCGCCACATCCCACTGTTGTTCTGTCTGCTCATCGTTTCCGGGGCGCTCTCTGCCGCGCCGGAGATGAGCCCAGCATCAGCGCAGACACGGGCTGGCAGCACATCGACGACAAATCGGGCGTGGCGCTCTACGCCCGGTCGAGGGCCGGCACCGGCATCAAGGAGTTCAAGGGAACCGGCCTGATCGACGCGCCGCCTGCGGTCGTCGAGAAGGTGCTCGAGGATGTCGAGGACTACACGCATTTCATGCCCTTCGTCGCCGAAGCCCGCGTGATCTCCCAGAGCGGCGATGAGGAGGTGACCTACCAGAAGCTCAACCTGCCGTTCGTCGCCAGCCGCGACTACACCGTGCGCATCGAGCGTGGCACCGTGGCCCGCCCGGGCGCCGGCCTGGTTTACCGCGATACCTGGGAGACCGCCAACGACGCCGGCCCGGCCGAGCGCCGCGGCGTGGTGCGCGTGACGGTCGACGAGGGAAACTGGCTGCTCGAACCGGCGGGGCCGAACGGCGCCTCGACCCAGGCGACCTACCAGATTTTCACCGACACGGGGGGCGTGCTCCCCGCGTTCATCGCCAATCGCGCCAGCCAGATGGCGATCCCGAGATTATTCGACGCGATCCGCAAACAGGTCCAGGACCCGAAGTACCGGCCGTAGGGGAATGGCGGAAAATTCGGAAGATTTGAGAAAGATGGGAGGAGACGCAGCAAGGTGCGAGAGCGGCACTTTCTTCAAGATTTTTGCAAGCGCGTTGACGCGCTGAGAGTCCCGCATTATTCTCGCAATTGCATGAGCGTCGCAGAAATCGTCAAGGAAGTCCCCAACCTTTCTTTCGATGAGATGAAAGAGGTCGCCCGCGCATTGCGCGAGGCTATGGAGGATGCGGAAGACTTGCCGGAGGTGATGGCTGTTCTCAACAATCCCGGCACACCGATCCCGATGGCTGAAATCCGGAAAAAATACGGGCTTTGAAATGGCGGGTCGCATTTGATCCGGCCGCTGAAAGCAATTCTCGAAGCTCGGGAATTCGGCGCAGCGGGACATCGAAAAATACATAGCCACGCACCTGGAAACCGCCGAGGATCCCCGGCGCTTCGGCAAGCCTTTCCTTTCGATTAAAGGCGCCTGGCGCTATCGCGTCCGGGATTATCGGCTCGTCTGCGCAATACAAAACCAGCAGGTGACCGTTCTCGTTCTAAAGGTCGGCCATCGTCGCGACGTTTACCATTGAATCCGCGCGCCAGGCGCGGCGGGCCATCATTTCTTCCTTGCGGCGAAAGCCCCGTCCGCTTAGCCAGTGGGACTGGCAAAATCCCCTGCCTAACACGGCCCCCCACCAAATCGAACCAACCCTGCTTTAGGACCCGCCTTTTCCGCTGAGGCCGGCGAGCACCCCCGCTCGACGGAGGAAGCGGCGGACCCGACGCGAAACATCTCCCTTCCAACTCCCGTGCAAGCCAGCATCCATCTTACCGCGATCGATTACGCCATCCTGATCACCTATTTCGTGTTCGTCCTCGGGATAGGCTTCGCGCTCAAGCGCCACATGAAGGGCAGCGGCGACTTCTTCCTCTCCGGACGCTCGATTCCCGCATGGGTCACCGGCCTGGCCTTCCTTTCCGCGAACCTCGGCGCCCAGGAGGTCATCGGCATGGCTGCCTCCGGCGCCAAGTACGGCATCATGACCAGCCACTTCTACTGGGTCGGCGCCATCCCCGCCATGGTCTTCCTGGCCATCTTCATGATGCCCTTTTACTACGGCTCGAAGGCGCGCTCGGTGCCCGAGTACCTGAAGATGCGTTTCGACGAAAAAACGCGCGCCTTCAACGCGATCATGTTCGCGATCATGACGGTTTTCTCCTCCGGCATTTCGCTCTACGCGCTGGCGCGGCTGCTCGAGACGCTGGTCCATTGGGGATTCTGGACCTGCGTGCTGGTCGCTGCGCTCATCGTGCTCGTCTATATCTTCCTCGGCGGGCTGACGTCGGCCATTTACAATGAAGTCCTCCAGTTCTTCATGATCGTCCTGGGCTTCGCGCCGCTGGTTTTCCTCGGGCTCAAGGACGTAGGCGGATGGGACGCGCTGAAATTGAAGCTCCAGCCCGTCGCCGTGGCGCAACACTTCGCGCCGGACACCTGGTCGCGCTCCTGGGCCTACCTTGGAGGCGCCGCGGAGAATCCCATGGGCATCGGCTGGTTTGGAATGGTGATGGGCCTCGGGTTCGTGCTTTCCTTCGGCTATTGGTGCACGGACTTCCTCGTGGTGCAGCGCGCCATGGCTGCAAAATCGATGTCCGCCGCCCGCCGCACCCCGCTCATCGCCGCGGTGCCGAAGATGCTCTTCCCCGCGCTGGTCATCCTGCCTGGAATGATCGCAATCGCGATGCATGTCTCCAGCGGCGGCCACTTCCTGCCGCTGGCGAAGGATGGCACTCCGGACTACAACATGACGATTCCCGTCATGCTCGCCCGCTACTTCCCAACCGGCCTGCTCGGCATCGGTTTCACCGCGCTGATGGCTTCCTTCATGTCCGGCATGGCGGGCAACGTGACCGCCTTCAACACCGTCTGGACCTATGACCTTTACCAGAGCTACCTGGTCAAGGATAAGCCCGACACGCACTACCTCTGGGTGGGCCGATGGGCCACGGTTGTGGGCATCCTCATCAGCATCGCCACCGCCGTGTGGGCGCGCAACTCCAATAACATCATGGACCTGCTCCAATTGGTGTTCGGCTATGTCAACGCGCCGGTTTTCGCCACGTTCCTGCTCGGGATGTTCTGGAAGCGCACCACCGGCCACGGCGCCTTTTTCGGTCTATTGTCCGGCACGGCCGGCGCCGCCACCTTCCAGGGCCTCTCGCTGGCAAAAGGCGCGACGGTCGGCTTCATGGGAGGCGGATGGATTGCCCCCAAGATCCTTTTCCAAAGCGCCATGGGCCAGAATTTCTGGATCGCAATCGCGGCATGGACGACCTGCTTCGTCGTAACGGTGGTCATCTCGCTTTTGACAGCGCGCAACAAGTCCGACGAGGAATTGGTCGGCCTGGTCTATTCGTTGACGCCCAAACAGACCAAGACCAATGACCCATGGTACATGCAGCCCGTCACCATCGGCGTCATCGTCCTGGCCGTCACCGTGATCCTCAACCTCATCTTCGCCTAAAGCATCCAAAGGAATAATTACCATGAACTTCGATCTCAGATTTCCCGTCGGCCTCATGTTCACCCTGTTCGGCCTCCTGCTGACCGGCTTCGGATTGTTTGGGGACAAGACGATTTACGCCAAGACCTCGCTCGGCATTAACATGAACCTCGATTGGGGACTTGTGCTCCTCGTGTTCGGGGTGCTGATGCTGGTCTTGGCCATCCGGGGCAGCGCCCGCAAGCAATAGCGCCGGCATTCCCGGCCGTTCCGAAGCGTCCGCTATTTTCCATAAATCCCATGGTTTCCATGGGATATCGGCTGCCTCCTCTGGCACGTGCGATGCTACATGGAATTACGCATGAACGAGAACAGCCCAATGCCCGGTTTCTCCCCGACCCAGTCGGTCTCCCTCCGCAGAAAACTGCGTTCCCTGCGCTGGAAGCCCGAGTCGGTGATGCGCGAGACCGTCCTCATCCAGCAACTGCGCGAGATGGCCCTCATGGGCTGGACCGACTAGCAAACTGCCTATTCGACGCCAAGCGGGCGGAAATACCCAATGATCTGCTGAGGGTCTCGCACACAGATCTGAATGTGGGTCTTCCGGTGAAAGCCTGCATTCTTATAGAGTGGCGCTCCTTCGACAAATGCGGCGCGGACAGTGTCGAAAGCCGGCTGGCCTTCCGCCTCTCTCATGAGATGGACGAAGTTGATAACGGCGCAATCGCGAAAACGAAGCCACACGTCCCTTCCAATCTGCTTGTTTTGCGGCACCGGAATTCTGAAATCCTCGCAGCTTTCGACAAATTCCAAATAGCCTTGCTCTACCTCCGCGATCGACTCGGCTTCGAGAAGGTCAAGGCAATTGCCCAAGTTGATAATTGCCCCGACCACAAATGGGGCTGTTATCCTGGCGCGGGCGAAATTCGGATTCGACTTTACGAGATTTGCCCAGTCCAGAGCCCGGCGTATGCTATTCTCCCAAAAATAGATACCCGATCCCAGCCAATCGTAGTCGTTTTGACTCGACTTGAGATGCTCCTTCCCGGCCAGGACTTTTTCGCCGACCGCGCGATTGCAGCCATGATAGCCAAGGACAAACGCCGAAGCCCGCCTCATCGCTTTCTTATCCGCCGTAGCGTTTTGTCAGCTTCCCGCTTTTCGTGATGAACCCGTGTTTGACGAACCATGCAATTCCGGCCTTTTTCGAACGCCTAAGCTTCTTCGCCCCCCTTTTGATGGCGGCAACGTCGCGCTTAATTTCGGCTGCGCTGCGTGGAACAAGAACGGTGCTCACGGATTGAGACTACCGTACCCGTGGAGCTTCTCAACACATTTTCGGCTGGACCGACTAGGCCCCGCCCAACTTTTCTGTCACACTTCGCCCTCTCTCGACCACTGGGATGGCGCAATGAGAACTCTTCTCGAATCCGATACAGCCGACGACTCGCAGCTTGTCGGACTTTGCCTCAGCGGAAACCGCGACGCCTTCGCGCAAATCGTAGTCCGCTATCAATCCTTGATTTGCTCGATCGCCTACAGCGCCTGCGGCGACATCGGGCGCAGCGAAGACCTGGCGCAGGACACCTTCATCGCCGCGTGGAAGACGCTTCGCGAACTCCGGGAGCCGGATAAACTCAAAAGCTGGCTCTGCGCAATCGCGCGCAACCTCGCCAACAACTCCGTGCGCCGGCAGCAAAGGACGCCAGGCGCGACAGCCGGGCCGCTGCCGCCGGAGAGCTGCTCCGCCGGCGCCACACCACACGAGGAAGCCGTCAGCCGCGAGGAAGAAGCCCTCATGTGGCGCTCGCTCGAAGCTATCCCCGAGACTTACCGCGTACCGATGATTTTGTATTACCGGGAAAACCAATCGACGCGCACTGTCGCCGATGCCCTTGAAATATCCGAGGAAGCCGTCCGTCAACGGCTCGCTCGCGGACGCGAGATGCTCACCGAGCGGGTGGCAAAAACCGTCGAATCGGCGCTGCTCAAGACCGCCCCCGGCAATGCGTTCACGGTCGCTGTGCTTGCCGCGCTGCCGCCAATCTCGATGCCACTAAAGGTCGCCGGCCTCGCCGGTTTGCTGAAGGCGGCCTTCGCTCCCTTCTTCTCACTCCTCCTGCCCTACACAATGTACAGGGCGGAAATGGAAGATGCCTCCTCGCCGGGCAGGCGCCGCTTCATTCGCAAATTCTTCGGCATTCTCATCGGAGGCATGGCCCTTTACATGGCGATGGCGCTGACGCTTGGCAAATTGGGAGGCTCGCTCGCCCATTCGCACCCGGCCCTGCATAGCGGCCTTTGGATCGGCATGTTGCTGTCCTATCTTGTGTTTGTCGTGGCTCTGGTCCTTTGGCCGTATCGGCGTCACCGGACCGGGGCGGACACTGAAGCGGCCCCTCCCGAACCGCTCTTCGAGTATCGCAGCAAATCCACTCTTCTCGGCCTGCCGTTGATTCACATTCGCATCCGGGGCGGGATGGCGCGCGGGCCGGTCAAGGCATGGTTCGCAGGGGGCGACACCGCCCGGGGCCTCATCTTTGCCTATGGCGCAAGGGCCATCGCGCCAATCAGTTTCGGCGGCTTTTCGATTGGCATTCTCTCGTTTGGCGGGTTCGCGATTGGCCTGCTTCCTTTCGGCGGGTTCAGCCTCGGCCCGTGGTCTTGCGGCGCATTTGCAGCCGGCTGGCAGGCTTCCGGCGCGTTCGCTGCAGGCTGGCTCGCGGCAGACGGCCAGGTGGCGCTCGCCCACGGCTTCGCCCAGGGTGGTACGGTGGCGCTCGCCCCCCATGCGAACGATGCCGCCGCCGCCGTATTTTTCAATAGCAGCCCATTCTTCCAGGACGTGCAGGCGATGCTGCGTTACTCAAACTGGCTTTATCTGCTCTGGCTCTATCCGCTCGTCGTGTGGTGGGCAATCATCCGCAAAAAGAAGCAGGCGAAGAAAATCCCGGTCCGCGCGTAGGTTTTCTCCGAATCCGCGCAGGTTCGCCGTAACCTTTCGCCGATTTCGCTTCTGTAACAGGTGGGAGCAATCTCCTAAAACCAACCCACCCCATGAGCGACGAGCAAAAATGCGCGCAGTGCGGCGCACCCCTCACAGCCGGCACACCCGAGGGCCTCTGCCCCGCCTGCCTGCTCAAGCGCGGCTTCGAGACACAAACGGCGGGCGGACCCGGCGCCGCGTTCACGCCGCCGCCCATCGAGGAGCTGGCGCGGTTTTTCCCGCAATTGGAAATCCTCGAACTCCTCGGCCGCGGCGGCATGGGCGCGGTTTACAAGGTGCGGCAACGCGAACTGGACCGCTTGGCCGCGCTCAAAATCCTCCCGCCCACGGCAGATCCGTCGTTCGCGGAACGCTTCGCCCGCGAAGCCCGGGCGCTGGCGAAACTCCACCACCCGAACATCGTCACGCTCTACGAATTCGATCACACCGACGGCCTCTTCTATTTCCTCATGGAATACGTGGACGGCGTAAACCTGCGGCAACTGATCGATGCCGGCCGGCTCGCTCCAAAGGAGGCTCTCGCCATCGTTCCGCAGATTTGTGATGCGCTTCAGTTCGCCCACGATCGCGGCATCGTCCACCGCGACATCAAGCCGGAGAACATCCTTCTGGATAAAGCCGGCGCGGTAAAGATCGCCGACTTTGGCGTGGCCAGGATTATGGGAGGCGGCGCCGCTGGGGGTGGCGCCGCCGTGGCCCCCGGCGCGAACGCCCCTTCGATGTCCGACCTCACCGAAGCCGACCGCGTCATCGGCACGCCGCAATACATGGCCCCGGAGCAGGTCGAGCATCCCACCGAGGTCGATCACCGCGCCGACATCTACTCGCTCGGCGTCGTCTTCTATCAAATGCTCACAGGCGAATTGCCCACCGGCAAATTCGAGCCGCCCTCGCGCCGCGTGCAAATCGATGTCCGCCTCGACGAAGTGGTCCTGCGCGCCCTCGAGAAGCAACCCGAGCGCCGCTACCAGCAGGTCAGCGAGGTCAGGACGATGGTCGAAACCATTGTCTCGACGTCAGCTCCAAAAGCGGGATCCAGTGAAATGACCGCGGAGAGCATTTCGGTTTCCGCCGAAAAATTGAACGAAATCCGGCGGAATCTGGTTGGTTGGGGAATTGTGATGGCTATCGGCGCATTAGTGGAAGCCTATTACCTGCAGATATACGTTGACCGGACGGTGGGCATCGCAGTGGGAGCCTGGGGACTTCTCTTTTGCGCCGCCATTGCGGCCATTGCCGGAACAGCCGCCGGGCGCTTCGAAAGAGTAAGAGCGGCAGCGCAAGTAACTGCCGTAGGCGCCATCGAAATCCTCGCGGTTGCCATCTGGCTGGCATGGGAGACATCCGATCTTCCGACGCCATGGCGCGTGTGCCTGCTCGCGGCATTTGGGTTTGAAATTGTCACCTGCTCGCTCAACCTGGCATGCGTATGGCCCTATGGGCGCGGGATATGGGCGCTCGATGCCAGGAAACAACAGCCGATGGGGTATGTGGCCTTGTGCTTCGCCTGTTTGAGCGGGCTCATCCCGGCTCTCTTCTATTGGCTCAGGCCGGCGCTGGCTCCCCTACTGTCGTATGACGCCCAGCAGTTGATCATATGGGCCATGTTCTGGGCCGGCGTTTGCGCGTTCGCTCTCGCGCTGGGAACGAGGAAATCCCGCATGGCAGGGTATGCGGTCTCCGTGGGCGCGATCACTCTGGCGATCTGGGTGCTGTTCTTTATCTCGGGCGAAGCTTCGGCATTCAGGAATGGCGCGGGAGATCGTCCCGAATTGGTGCAAGATTACACAACTGATATCCAGCCGGATGGCACGGTGCATTACTCAGTGACCTCGACGGCGGTCAACAGGTCGTCATCCGTTCAGTATCGGGACGATTTCAATGCTTCCAGTAACTTCCATGTCGATAAGATAACCGACGCGGACGGGCGGCCGATGCATTTTGAGACCACCGAGGGAGAAGGAGACCTGTATCGCTACTCTGTCCTGCTCAACAAGCCCGCGCCGCCCGGGGCGAAGTTCATCGATACAATGGAGGGCACGGCGACCGGGCTGGTCGTTGCGATGCGAACGCCGGGAGAGTTCGACTATTCCTTTGACCACTCGCCCGGTTACGACGGTGTCACGCGCCGCATCGAATTGCATCGCCTGCCGCCCGGCGCGGAGTTGATCGACAAAAGCCCCGACGATTTGACCGAGGCAAAAGTCGGCGACCACATCGAACTCCGCATTGACCGCCTCATCCCTCCCGGCGGCGACCTGCATGTGCATTACCGCTACCGGCTGGCGCAAACAGCCGCGGCGGGCGGCTCGCCACCTGCGAACGAAAATGTTGTGCCCGTTGACCAGATTCTCGCGAATTACGACTGGCAGCAATTGGCGGATGCGAACCATTTGCTCGGCGGTACGCCGGTGCAGATCGATGGGCGATCCGCGCTGAAGATTGTAAACGACAGCACTCAACCGATGCAGTTGGGATTGGTCAGGATTGCATCGCCGGCGGTCATCGGGACGCGTTACGCGCTTACCGGCGAAGTCAAATACGAGGGCGTCGAGGGTGCCGGCTATCTGGAAATGTGGAGTTGCTTCGCCTCGCCGCAGCCCGGTGCGCCGGAGGCAAGATACTTCTCCCGAACCATGGGAGCGCCCGGCTCAGGGCCGATGAGCAAGATCGCCGGCGGCTCGGATTGGCGATCGTTCATTTTGCCATTTGACCGCTCTGGAACTGCGAATCCACCGACGCGGCTCGAATTCAATATCTTCCTGCCGGGGAATGGGACGGTGTATATCGGTCCACTGACGCTCGAGCAGCTGGGAGATTCGACTGCGTCTCAAACCGGCAGCGCGGAAACCGCTGCCGGCGCGCCACCCGCCGCAAAGCGCCAGCATTTCGAACCAGTCGAGGGAATGGCGGAGAAAACATCTTGGGCTGTGCTAACGAAGCCGTCTGAACTGAATCCCGCCAGGTTCGACTGGTCGGTGATGGCGCACATAAGCCTCGGTGGCGTGGTCCCCGTAACCTTGCCCGGGAATACGGAAGTAACTGCCCGCGTAAAATTGGTGAAGGGAAACGACGACCAGGTCACCCTGCAAGTCGTAACCCTGAAGAATAACTACACGATGACGGTTACTCTCAATCGCGACCAGGACGCCGAGTTATTCGTCAAGGGACTTACGGGTTATCTTATCTCCTATAGTTCTGTGTACGTCGGTCCGAATGACTCAGATACCTCGCCGTTTGCCCTCGTTTTCGTGAGGCATGAAAACGAGCCGGTCCTTGGAGCAACCGAAATCCCGGCACCAAATCCGGTGATCGTAATCAATCTGGAAAGCGACGGGACCATCGTCGTTGACCGCGAGAAAAACACCGAGCAGCAACTGGCCGCAAAGCTGCAGGTGCTTCCCCCTGGCCAGCGCGTGATTATCCGCGGGAATCAAGACAGTAACCTCCATGAAATTGACAAAGTCCTTGACCTTTGCCGTCAGGCCAAAGTCTGGAACGTCGCGCTCGCATCGGAGCCCGGCGCCACAACACCCAATCCAAATCACTGAAGACCCGTCATGAAAACGAAAGCACCATTGGTAATGCTGGCTGCCGGCGCTCTCTCCGGCCTCATCGCAAAACCCGTCCGCGCGCAGGATATCGATTCCATGCCGCCGGTTGTCGTCAAAACCATTCCGGAGGCCGGCGCCTCCGGCGTCGCGCCTGGCCAGGTGGAGGTAAAAGTCACCTTCAGCAAACCGATGACCGATCAATCCTGGAGCTGGACCAACGCCTGGAACGGCTCGGCGCCCGAACTCGTCGGCAAACCCCGCTACGACGCCGATCACAAGACCTGCGTCGTGACCGTGAAGCTCGAACCGAACAAAACCTACGGCTGGTGGCTCAATTCCCAGAACTTCCTCGGTTTCCAGGATGCCCATGGCCGGCCCGCAGTCCCGTACCTGCTCGTCTTCAGCACCCGGCAGGAGTAAGCCGGAGCGATGCAAAATGAATCGCTCGCCGCGACCCGCTGGACCGTCGTGCTCGCCGCCGCGCGGCCCGAGGACACAGAGCCCGCGATGCGCGCGCTTACCGAGCTGTGCCAGACTTACTGGCCGCCGCTCTACGCCTATGTCCGCAGGCAAGGCTGCGATCCTCACGAAGCCGAGGATTTGACCCAGGAATTTTTCTCGCGCCTCCTGGCGAAAAATTACCTCGCCGACGCCGACCCGGCCAAAGGCAAGTTCCGCTCATTCCTGCTCGTTTCGCTCAAGCATTTCCTCGCCAATGAATGGGATCGCGCCCGCGCGCAAAAGCGCGGCGGCGGGCGCACCGTCATCGCACTCGACGCTTTGTCTCCCGCCGAGCGCCGCCGCATCGAGCCCGCCGACAACGCAAGCCCCGACAAAGCCTTCGACCGCCAATGGGCGATCACCGTCCTGGATCACGCGCTCAAGCGCCTCCGCATCGAATTCGCCGAAGCCGGCCGCGAAAAACTATTCGACGTGCTCAAGCACTTTTTAACCGGCGACGTCTCGCTCTCCCACGCCGAAGCCGCCGCCGAATGCGGCCTCACCGAAGGCGCGGTCAAGGTGGCCGTTCACCGCATGCGCCGCCGCTACCGCGCGCTCCTGCGCGAGGAAGTCGCCCAAACCGTCGCCACCCCAGACGACATCGAATCCGAAATCCGCCACCTCTTCGCCGCCTTCCAGCCGGATTGACGCTTCCGCGTTGCTATGAGAATCTTATGCCATGACCGCGATTCCCGACGTCATCGCAAAGTTACAGACTCTTTCTGAAGAAAGAGCCGCGCTTGTCATCTCGCTCATAGAGAATCTCTCGGAGTTGGAAGCACTCGAGAACGCGGAAGATTTGGCGGCGGCCCGGGAGGCTCTCGCGGAGTACCGGAAGACCGGCGAAGCCGTCCCGCTCGCGGAATTGGAAAAACGGCTCGGACTGTGAGCTACAGCGTTGTTGTCGCGCCTTCGCCGGCCAAATTTCTGGAAAAGCTGCGCGACGAATCCCTGAAGCGGCGCATTTTCAAGGCGCTGCAAGCGCTTGAAAACAACCCACGCCCGTCCGGGTGCATCAGGCTGCAAGGCCCGGATGACCTGCATAGAATTCGCGTTGGGGATTACCGAATTGTCTATGAAATCCAGGACGCGGTCCTGGTGGTGCTCGTTTTGAAGATCGGAAACCGACGCGAAGTTTATCGTCGGTAACTAATACGACTTCGCCCAAAGCACCCGCTTTCCACTCGGCTTCCCGCAGACAACGCACGCCCCCTGCTCCGGCTCCCCGTCAAACGGAATGCACCGGATCGTCACCTTCAACTCCTCCTTGATCCGCGCCTCGCATTCGCCGGAGCCGCACCAATGCGCCCGCGCGAATCCGCCATGGATTTCCGGCCGTTCCATGTTCTTCGGCGTGAAGAACGCATAAAACTCCTCGCGAGTATCGATGTTCCGCGTATTCGCGTCCCGGTAGGCCAGCGCCCGCTCGTAAAGGTTCTTCTGAATCTCTTCGAGAATGGAACCGATTTTCCCCGCCGCCTCCGCGTTTGTAAGAAATTGCTTTTCCCGGCCTTGGTCCCGCCGGCTAAGCGCCACAGTCCCTTTCTCCAAATCCCGCGGCCCGATCTCAATCCGGACCGGAATCCCCTTCTTGATCCACTCCCAATTCTTAGTGCCGCCCGGCAAATCCCGCCCATCCACTTCGATGACCACCGGCTCGCCCGCATAGCGTTGCCCGCGCAGCGCCTCCGCCAGCGAATTCGCCGCGCCCAGCACCGCATCCCGCGTCTCGGGCTTCGGCGTAATCGGCAAAATGACCACGTGCGCCGGCGCGATCCGCGGCGGCACGATCATCCCGTCGTCATCCGCGTGCGCCATAATCGCCGTGCCGATCAGCCGCGTGCTCACCCCCCAACTCGTCGTCCACGCAAATTCCTGCGTGTTTTGCCGCGAAAGAAACTGGATGCCGCTCGCCTTCGCAAAATTTTGCCCCAGGAAATGCGATGTTCCGGCCTGGATCGCCTTGCGGTCCTGCACCATCGCCTCGATCGTCAGCGTCCGCACCGCTCCCGGGAAACGTTCCGACTCCGATTTCTCCCCCGGATAAACCGGCACCGCCATGTATTCCCGCGCGAATGTCGCGTAAACCTCGAGCATCTTCTCCGTCTCGGCGATTGCCTCCGCCTCGCTCTCATGCGCCGTGTGGCCCTCCTGCCAGAGAAATTCCGTCGTCCGCAAAAACACCCGCGGCCGCATCTCCCAGCGCACCACATTCGCCCATTGGTTGATGAGGATCGGCAGGTCGCGATACGACTGCACCCACTTCGCGTAAGTCGCCCCGATGATCGTCTCGCTCGTGGGCCGCACAATCAGCGGCTCGGTCAATTCCGCCGATGGCGCTGGACGCAAGCCGCCGGCTCCGTCGGATTCGAGCCGGTGATGCGTGACCACGGCGCATTCCTTGGCAAACCCCTCGACGTGCGCCGCCTCCTTCGCCAGGTAACTGAGCGGAATCAGCAGCGGGAAGTAGGCATTCCGATGCCCTGTGGCCTTGAACATCCGGTCCAGCCCGCGTTGCATCGCCTCCCAAATGCCGTAGCCCCACGGCTTGATGACCATGCAGCCGCGCACATCGGAGTTCTCAGCCAGCTCGGCCGCGCGCACCACCTGCTGGTACCACTCGGGAAAATCCTCGTCGCGTCGCGGAATGATGGCGGTCTTCTGGTCGGTCATAAAGGGACGGGCACTCTGGGCGGATCGGCGCTGAAAATCAAATCGTTTGCAACGAATCGCGCCGACCATAAATGCCTTCCAACCCCGTCGCCCCTGACATAGTCTCCTCAGCCTATGAATTGCCCCCGATGCCGTGTCGCGCTCAGCCCGGTTACCTACGATGGCCAGCAAGTCCAGGTTTGCCCCAATTGCAAAGGCGAGTGGCTGGCTGCCGATGAACTGAAAGCGATCCTCGATCATAACGACGAGACATTCACCCCCGAGGAAATCGCCTCCGTCAAAGGCGTCAACCAGGAGGTCTTCACCGCCGAGATTGCCGATCACGACGAACTCGATTGCCCAAACTGCGCCGGCATCCGGCTCGAGCATTTCAATTACGGCGACACCAGCGGCGTCATCCTTCACAAATGCCTTCAATGCGGCGGCATCTGGCTGGACAAGGACCAGTTGAAGCAGGTCGAGGAACTGGTGGATGGCTGGAAAGGTTATATGCAGCAGGACATCGATAAGTACGGCCCGGTCCTCGCAAAGATCGAGGCCCAGGAGGACGCCGAAATCGACAAGGATGTCTCGATTTCACATTTCGGCTTCGTCAATTCCATCCTCCGCCATTTCGCCGAGGTCTAGCGCGCATTTATGCCAAGGGCGAGCAAACAGGCCTTAAGCCGGACGAATAGAAACCGGTCCGTGCGATCTTCCAGCGAATCAAGCAGACGCGCTGAGTTCGAGTTCGGTTTTGATGACTTGATGGACGGATTGCGCGACGCCCTCGCGCACGCGCGGGGAAACCTCATTCTTAAGAAAACGGTGCTGCCACCGCTAGCTCCGCAAGGGTAATCTGCGTGCCGCTCTCCCTCGATCAGATTCGTAAGCTGCGCGCCGAAGGCCGGGACGAAGAGGCGAAGGAGCAACTGGCGGACCTGGCAAAGGCAAACCCGAAGAACGCCCAGGTGCTCTTCGAGGCTGCCAGCGTCCATGACTTTCTCGACTTTGAGGAACAAGCGGTCACTTACTATATTGCGGCGATTGAAGCCGGGTTGGCTGGAGACGACCTAAAGAACGCGTATCTGGGACTCGGAAGCACTTACAGAATCCTTGGGAAATACGAGGAGTCGCTCCGCGCCTTCAAGGAAGGTCTGCGGCGCTTTCCCGACGCCGAGGAGATTTACGTCTTCATTGCGATGACCGAGTACAACCTTGGCCATTACCACGATGCGATGAGCGTCCTGCTCCGCATCATCGCCGATACTTCGAGCCATCCCGGCATTCAAACCTACGAACGCGCAATCCGCCTATACGCCACCGACCTCGACCGTCACAGCCGCTCGGTGAATTAGCGCCAGGTTGAAGTGTATCCGCTGGCCCCTCACCAGCGCGCCAGCGTGTACTTGCACTTACTCCTTAACTTTCACATGAACTCGCCGTTGCCTCCCGGAATCCACGGCTGCAAACTGCGCTGATCGAAGATGACATCGAACACGACTTCCGCCAAACGCCACTGCATGGTGGCGGGCGTGTGCGTCGCGCTGGTCGCGCTGATCTTCGCTGTGTTCGGCCAGACGGTTCATTTTGCCTTTATCAATCGCGACGACCCGGATTACCTCTATAACAACCCGGTAATTTCAAAGGGCCTGTCGCTGTCGGGTATCGGTTGGGCGTTCACCCATGTCGTCTCCGGGCACTGGCATCCGTTGACCGTTATCGTGCTCATGCTCGATTGCCAGCTATTCGGCCTTTGGCCGGGAGGGCATCACCTGGTCAACGTTGCAATTCACGCCGCCACCGCGGTCCTCCTCTTTCTCATGCTGCTCGAATTGACGGGTGCGCTCGGCCGCTGCGCATTCGTAGCCGCGGTATTTGCGATTCATCCGCTTCGCGCCGAATCCGTAGCCTGGGTGGCGGAATGCAAGGACGTGCTCAGTGCCATGTTCTTTATGCTGACGCTCCGGGCCTATGTGCGTTACGCGCGCCGTCCACAATCGTGGCCCCGCTATGCAATGGTCTTGATCTGGTTCGCACTGGGATTGATGAGCAAGCCCATGCTGGTGACTGTGCCGTGCGTGCTGCTGCTTCTGGATTACTGGCCTCTCGGGCGGTGGCAAAGGGCTGGCCAGTTGCCAAAGTTACTGCTCGAAAAGGCGCCGATGTTCGTTTTGACCGCGCTTTCCAGCATCGCGACCGTTTTCGCCCTCAAGTCAGATAATCCCACGACTTACTCCTATCTGGCCAACCCACCCGTCGCCATCACTGCCTCCTTGTGGAAGCTGATATATCCGGTTCACCTGGCCGCCATTTATCCCTGGCCGCCTCATGGATGGCCTCCATGGGAGATATTCAACGCCTGCGTTTTTGTTGGCGCGTTAACCACCGGCGCGTATCTGCTGCGGCGAACAAAACCGTACTTGCTGGTCGGATGGTTATGGTACATCGGGATGCTTTTTCCCGTAACGGGGCTGCTGCAAACGGGTACTCAAGCCTACGCAGACCGTTACACTTACCTGCCAGGAATAGGAATAAGCATCGCTGTCACCTGGCTGGCGGCGGACTGGGCCGGCGGCCAAAACTATCGACGGATAACATTGGGAGTCATTGCAGGCGCGCTTTTTTGCATTCTCTCCATTGCCTGCTGGCGCCAGGTCGGTTACTGGCGCAACAGCGTTGCAATCTGGACCCACACGATCGAGAACACGAAGAACAGCTTCATCGCCTACAATGGTCTCGGTGAGGCTTTCTTCCAGCAGGGGCAATTCGAGAATGCCCTGGCCGCCTACCGTGCCAGCGACAAATCGGTCGGAATCGACACAGTGGGAAATACGGAGCTTCAACAGGGGCGAATCCAGGATGCCGCGCTCCATTTCCGCGCAGCCGTCCGGATCGATCCCGGCTTTGCCGACGCTCACAATAATCTCGGCTACGCCTTGTATTGGCTTGGCCAGGTGGACCAAGCGATTTCGGAGTATCAAGAGGCCCTGCGCCTTGATCCGGCCCTGGTCCAGGCGCATGACAATCTCGGCGGTGCTTTTTTTTCCCAGGGACGACTGGACGAGGCAATCACCCAATTCCGGGAGGCGCTGCGGCTAAATCCCAGTGACCCGAAGGTGCACAACAATCTTGGCGGTGCATTGTTCGCCCACGGGAAGGCCGACGACGCCATTGCTGAATTCCAGGATGCTCTTCGGCTCGATCCGACTTTCGCCGAGGCGCACTACAATTTCGCCAATGCCCTGCTCCAACTGCAAAGGACCGATGAAGCGATTGCCGAGTATCGGCGGGTGCTCCAGATCGATCCATCCTACCATGACGCCTTTTGTAATCTTGGAATCGCCTTGCTTGATCGGGGGCGTATCGAAGAAGCGATTGCAGCGTTCAATGCGGCTTTGAAAACCCAGCCCGCTAACACCCGCGTCGAAAACTACCTCGCCAACGCTCTCTTTCAGCAGGGAAGGTCCGCCGAGGCCATCGGGTATTTGGAGAAAGCCATCGAACTCGATCCGGACAACCAGGAGGTGCAGGGCAATCTGGCCTGGATGCTGGCATCGGCTCCGGATCGTTCCCTTCGTAATGGTCCCAAGGCTCTCGAACTGGCTCTTCGCCTCGATAAGACGAGCGGCGGAACTAATACAAACATCCTTCACACATTGGCCGCCGCCTATGCGCAATGTGGTGACTTCGCAGACGCGCTGCACACGGCCCAGAGTGCCTTGCGACTGGCGAACGCGCAGTCCGACGACGCCTTTGCGAAGAAGATTCGCGCGGATATAACCCTCTATCAGGCAGGCCGCGCCATTGACGATGGTCGCTCTGAGTAACTGCGGCGCACGGAATTGTTCCGCCTGTTACTTGCCTGCCGCCGGCGCCCCGCTGACCTTTCATCCGAGCATCAAAGAATCGCCTGCCCTGCGCTTCGGTCCCTTCCCTGACCTGTCGACGGACGGTCTCTATAATTCCACCGCCCCGATATCGACCTTGCCGTTTGTGGTCCGGGCATGGCCGCTTTGGTCGAGAGTCAGGTTATCGGGGTTGCTGCCTCTCCCAATCAAGGGGCTCCCTGCCATCGGCACAAGGACCTCCGTGGTGCCCCCATTCAGAGTCAGCGTTGTCGAGAGGTGGGGATCGCTGTTGCAGAAGGTTCCTCCCGCATCGAAGACTGTGGCCCCGGTGCTGAGATCGCCGATCAGGCAATCGGCGGCGAAAATCGTCCCGCTCAGTTGCCCATTGGAAGACGCCGAATTCTGACCGATCACGGTGCTGATGGCGTTGATGGTGGACAATACGGAACTGATCCCGCCGCCGTCGGTGCCAGCCATGTTGAGGGCGATGGTGGAGTTATTGATTTGAGTTTGAATCGATGAGCTGAGCCGGATGCCGCCTCCGAAATCGGCGCTATTCTGCGCAATGGTGTCCTGGATCAAATGCATAATAGTTCCGGTCGCGAAAATCCCTCCGCCGTAAGAGAAGGTCGCAGGGGCGCTGCTGCCAGGGTTGCCCGGGGATCCGTCGTAACTGGGGCCATCTCCACTCCCACCTCCAGTCCCCGGCTGGCCCGCCGTGCCGGCGATCCCGGCGGTCGCGGTGTTTCCGGAAATGGTGGACGATTGGATCATGACGCTGGCGCCCCCGCTGCTGAACACTCCGCCGCCCATGGACATTCCTCCCGCCGGCGCGTTACCGCCATTGCCGCCATTGCCGCCGTTTCCGACGTCAAACCCGCCAGCGCCGCCGGCGCCACCGGCGCCACCAGCCCCGCCTCGCGTTGTGTTTCCGGAAATGGTGGACGATTGGATCATGACCGTGGCGCCCCCGCCACCGAACACTCCACCGCCCACGGACGTCCCTCCCGCCCCCGCATCGCCGCCATTGCCGCCGCCATTGTAGGGAGACCCAGTGTCGCCATCGCCGCCATCGCCGCCGGCGCCACCGGTGCCACCAGCCCCGCCTTGCGTTGTGTTTCCGGATACAGTCGAGCCAGTCAGACCCAAGGCCCCCTTGCAAAAAATTCCTCCGCCAGCCGCGGTTTCCCCGCCGGTCCCCGCGATGCCATCGCCGCCAGGGATGTTGTTGAATAACACATACGTGGATGTCGTTCCGTTACTGCCCACACCGCCCGCGCCGCCGGTGGTGGCATTGCCGGAAATGGTGGATTTCGTGATCGTCGCGCTGACTGCCGCCGCGATGTAAAGACCGCCGCCATATCCACGAGCAGCCGCCCCGGTCGCTCCCGATTTGCCAACGTCCCCGTATATGTTTCCATAGCCCCCGATCCCCCCTTTACCCCCGGTGCCAGCCGCCCCGGCACTCGCGGTATTACCGGAGATCGTGGTTGATAGAATGGCAACGGGGCCTCTGCCGCTGAACATCCCGCCGCCGTCGGATTGGCCCCCCGCTCCACCGGCGCCGCCATTGCCGCCGTTGCCGCCGTTGCCGATATAGCCGGCATAGACGGGGGTACCCGAACCGCGGCCGCTGCCGCCCACCGCGCCCAATCCCCCAGCGCCGGCGGTGCCGCCAAGCGCCGAATTACCGGAGATCGTGGATGATTGGATTGTCATCATGGCGCCACCACTCGTGTACAGGCCGCCGCCCGTGGACTCCCCTCCGGCAGCCCCACCGCCGCCTTTGCCGCCAGTGCCACCACTGCCGTCAGACAAGCGCCCCCCCACAGTGGTGCTGGCTACCCCGCCAACGCCGCCTGCTCCTCCAGCGCCGCCGATGCCACCGGACGCCGAATTACCAGAGATCGTGCAGGATTGAACGGTAATGCTCGTCCCCCCGCTGGTGAAGATCCCGCCCCCGCTGGAATCTCCTCCCACGCCCCCATCGCCGCCGGAGCCACCGGCGCCGCCATTGCCGCCATTTGCGCCATTTACGCCAGCGCCTCCAGTGCCGCCGGCGCCACCTGCCCCACCAACGCCACCATTGCCGCCGGCCGCCGTATTTCCAGTCATAGGTGACGACGTAATAGTTGCCTTGGCGTTTCCGCTGATGACTATCCCGCCGCCCCGGGAATTGCCTCCGGCGCCCCCATCGCCGCCGGCGCCGCCCATACCACCAGCCCCGCCATTAGCATTTCCGCTCTCCCCGGCGCCGCCCATGCCCCCATTGCCGCCAACGCCGCCATTGCCGCCGTTGCCGCCCTGCGCCGTGTTTTCGGAGATAGTGGTGCCGGTCAGCGTCACAATGCCCTTGCAATAAACGCCGCCTCCGGCTGCCGCGCCTCCGGCCTGGCCGGTGCCGCCACTGCCGCCCGCGCCGCCCTTTCCACCGGGACTGGAGCCGGCGATCCCGGCCAGGCCTCCCATTCCCACTCCGCCGGCGCCGCCAACCGCGGAATTGCCGGAAATGGTGGAGCTACTGATGACCGCGCTCGCGGTCGCGGCGATGTAAAGGCCGCCGCCGTAGGCGTACCCCCCGACACTGCCTTTGGCTGTGTTCCCGGAGATGGTGGAACCAGTCAGGGTCAGGACGCCATTGTCGAGGGCGATGCCTCCTCCCCTGGCGCCGACGAAGCCGCCGGCATAACTGGACTTGATCACCGTGTTCTTGATCGCGACCTTGCCACCGGCATCGTTGATCTGCATCGCACCTCCGGCAGTGTAGTCGGTGCCGTGTTCAAGGGTGAGTCCGGAAACCGTTACCTTGATCCCCTTGGCCCCGCCCTCGATGTTGAAGATTTCGAAATTGCCGGATCCCGGGGCGGCCGATCCGCTGATCGCCAGCTTGTTGGCCCCGAGCCCGGTGATGGTCATGCTCTGCGTGATATCCGGCAGGGGCGACGTCAGCGTGATCGTCTCCCCGGATAATGCTGCAGCGAACTTGATGGTATCGGGCGTTTTGGCGGCATCTGCTTGCGTGATCGCGTAGCGCAGACTCCCCTTGCCGGTTCCGTCCCCGGAAGTAGTGACGAGGATGACGGCGGGAGCGATGCGTGATTCGAGGATTTCAATGCACGAGTTCATGGCGGGCCTCCTGGGTTGGGAAATCGAAATGATTTCGAACGACCCCGCTCTACGCCGCTACCGCGCCGCCTGACAAGACATTTCACCCCATTTCTGCTGGCTCCGCCGAGCTTCCCCCAATGATCAGAGCATTTTAGAGAATTATGTGGCTGTTGACCTCGCGGCGCCGTGGGTTGGTGCGGTTGGGCTTCAAGCGCAGCGCCTGTATGAAATTCATACTGGCCAGGCTTCGAACCATCCGCAACGACTTTCGCAGCCACATAGCGACGGCCACAGAATTCTTTGAACGGCTCTAACATGTAAACCCTTTGTTGCCTCCCGAAATCCACAGCCACACTAATTCGTAAACCGCCCTGAATGCTTCACGCCTCGCGCGAAGCGCATGAACCCGCAGGGTTCAAAAATCGGTAGCCGGGGCGTCGAGTCCTGAGCTTGTCGAAGGACGACACCTCCGGTACCGTCCAAAACGCGCCCCGACCCCGGAGGGGTCGCAGAACCAGCAATTCTCGGTTTATGAGACAGCTTCCAGATCATCTTCACTCCAGTCTGTCCCACCAATCCAAAGGGCCGGAGGCCCGACTCATGCCAGCCTGGGCTGGAGTGATCCCGCGAATGCGGGAGAACGCAGGCCCAGGTAACAACCCCAACGCGCCAAGCGCCAAAGGCGCGCGTCAATTGCGAGAACTTAAGCAGAAGACACTCTAAATGGAGCAGGGCAACAAGAACTCGCTTAGGCGGGGCTTATAGTGCATGTGCCCCAAACGTAAGCTGCTCATATCCTGGTTGCAAACACCCCCAACGCGACGAATTCCGTTTCGACCGATGGGAGCTGACCGGAAAAAGGTGCCAACAGAATACAAAAACCGGAGAACACAGTCCCAGTCGCTATGATAATTATTAATTCGCCCGTTGGGAATTACGGACTTTCGCGCTTCACGCCAATTCGCCGCATTATTCCCAACTGCACCCGCAAGCAACTGGGATTCAGATATGATTGGGTTGGGCGTGGTCGCCAGCGTTTGCATGCAACTGTAGATGACTCGACAGCCTAAGGAATGACCGATGAGTATGAATCGACGTTTTCGACAGCGGCGGAGAATATCTGCGAGAATTACACCGGTCTTTTCCGCCTTCACGAGCGCAACATGCCAAGGATTTGTGCTCAACGCCAACACCTGCAGGGTAGTCGCAGCCGCGTTAAGTTTCCTAGCCGCTTCTTTGCTTGCCTTGGAGGCTGCTTTCGTTAAGACCTTCATGAGAGCCTCACGGCTTTGTCGAATGACACATAGCGAACCAAGACTCGCCAGATTCTTCGCCTCCCATTCGACGTGGTACCATTCGTGATCACGATAGCGATGATCCACCCCGGATAGCCAACCTTCGTGAGCATCACCACGCTGCGTTAGGAATCCATTAACAGTTATGATGGCAGGTCTTTTGCCATCACGGACTTTATAGATTTCGAAATCCTTAATGTCAGACAAATATTCTCCCGCAACGTAAGCTCCTAACGATCCTCCAACTGCACCACCGACGACAGATATAATCGCAAGTCCTCCTGCCATACCCAACCCACCAGCCGCGAGAGCACCCCCACCGATTGTTGCAAGCCCTGCGCTAGCGGCGGCGGCACCACTAAGGCCCATCGCAGAACCGAGAGCACCACCTATTGCCGGGCCCGCAACAAAAGCCAAAGGACCACCGATAGCGATTCCTCCGAGAACGAATAGCGTCACCTTTCCAACCTGAGCTAAGTTAGCAGCGTGAAAATCGTATACACGCCGATACTGATCTGGAGAGTCGAGCTTCAGACGAAGTGTTTCGAAGTTGCGAACTACATGCCTATGCTCGGCGCAAAATTGGTCGTGCTGCTCGATTCGTTTTTTTTCCGTCTCTGTTGCCACAGTAAACGAATCCCAACATGCGTAGTTCTCGCAGGCCCTACACTTAACCACCGTATGATGGCATTTTGGGCATCGGAGCAAATTACGTGTGAGGATTGACGGCTCGGCGAGCTTTGCCCCGACGTTTTTTAGGCACCACGAGCAATATGGCATTTGTTCTCCTTTCCTTGGGGGGTATCCCCATCTTTTCAGGGGACTATTGACTTGCAAGCCATTTCGGATCAGCGCTTGAAAGCTGAGGAAAGGCGTCCCAAAGGCGGCGGCTCGAAGTCCGACCCTGACCCTCACAGCCGTTCAATAAACTCACGGTAAAACCCAACGCCGCGCTCCAGTTCATCAATGGCGATATGCTCATCCTTCGTGTGCGCCTGAGCAATGAACCCAGGCCCGGCGGCAACTGCCGGAATGCCCGCTTCCGCGAAAACCGCGGCATCGCAGAACCACGGCGCGGCGGCCAGCCGGCTCCCGTTTCGCAACAGGAGCTGAATCAACGGATGGCCAGGATCGGTGTTGAGCGCCGCCGATTCCCAAACGCTGACTTCCAGCCCCGGGCTTGCCTTCTTCAAAAGGCGCGCGATTTCGCCGGTGTCCTGCCCCGGAATCGACCGGCTGTCCACCTCCAGTTCGCAGAAATCGGGCACGATGTTCGTCTTCGCGCCGCCGCGAATCGTCCCCACGCTGATGGTAGGCGAGCCCAGGATCGGATGCGATTGCCGCGCCAGCAGCGGCGCAATCTCGTCGCGGATGCACCGGACCACGTCGGCCATTTTGTAAATCGCGTTCTCGCCCAGGTCGGGCGCCGAGGCGTGCGCCGCCCGGCCCCGCGTTCGCAGCGTCAGCCAGTACGCCCCCTTGTGCGTGTGGACAATCTCCCGCCCGGTCGGCTCGCCGATCAGCGCAAAGTCGGCCCGCTCCTGTTTGACGAACGCGCGCGCCCCCTCCTGGCCGGCCTCCTCGCCCATCAGCCCCACGAACCATATCTCATGGTCCAGCCGCGCCAGCCGCTCCCGCAGTTCCCACAAGCTCCAAAGCATCGCCGCCATCGGCCCCTTCGTATCGGTCGCGCCGCGTCCCCAGATTTTTCCGTCCCGAATCTCCCCGCCAAAAGGATCGATCGACATGCCCCCCACGCTCACGGTGTCCAGGTGCGGCGCCAGCAGCACGCGCCGCTTGCCCGGCGCATCCACCGGAAAACGTCCCAGCACATTCGGCCGCCCCGGCGCAACCTCGCGCAACTCAACCTCCGCGCCGCATTCGCGCAGGAACTCCGCGACAAACTCCGCGCAAGCCTGCTCCCCCGGCCGGTCGATGCCCGGCGTGCCGTGCGGGTTCACGCTCGGAATTCGCACCAGTTCCTGGAGCAATTCCTCGACGTTTGCCGGCTCTGTCTTGCCCATGGGTCCCCCTTATTTCTCCAGTTTCTTCCGCGCATGGAGATACCAATCCACGAACTTCGGTATCCCTTCCTTGATTTTTGTCGTGGGGTTGTAACCCAACAAGGAGCGCGCCTTCGAGATATCCGCGTAAGTCAATGGCACGTCGCCCGGTTGCTCCGGCATCCGGTTGATCACCGCTTTCTTCCCCAGGACCTCCTCAATCGCATGGATCAACTCCGTAAGCGTCGTGGTCTGGTTCTCGCCAAGGTTGAACACGTCGCAAAGCTGCCCCTCATAAGTCAAACACGCCATGACTCCCTGAATAACGTCGTCGACATAAGTGTAATCCCGCCGCGTGGAACCGTCGCCGTATTGGTCGATCGGCTTCCCTTCGTGGATGAAGTGCGTAAACTTATGAATGGCCAGGTCGGGCCGCTGCCGCGGGCCGTACACGGTGAAGAACCGCAGGTTGATCGTGCGCATCCCGTAAAGGTGCGAGTAATTCGAGCAAAGCTGTTCGCCGGCCAGTTTCGTGGCCGCGTAGGGACTGATCGTTTCCGTCAGCGCCATCTCCTCGCGAAACGGCGCCGTTTTCAGCACCCCGTAAACGGACGAACTCGACGCGCAGATGAACCGCCCGATCCCCGCCTGCCGCGCCGCCTCGAGCAGGTTGTACGTCCCGATAATGTTCGTATCGATGTAGAGCCGCGGCTCCTTGATCGACGGGCGCACCCCCGCCCGCGCTGCCAGGTGGACGATCGTCCCGTATCCCCCGCCCCCCACGATCCGCTCCACGCCCGCCTCGTCCCGGATATCCGCCTCGTAAATGCCCGCACGGGCATGAACGGCCCCAAGATTCGCCCGTTTGATCCGCGGATCGTAATAGTCGTTGAAATCGTCGAGCACATCCACTTCGTGACCGGCCTCGAGGAGCCGCTCGACGAGGTGGGAGCCGATAAACCCGGCCCCGCCCGTCACCAGTACTTTCATCACATTCAGGCTAAAGGCTGGCCGAAAAACAGGCAAGGGCCGCGCAATACCCCCGTAAATCGCTCGAAATCATTTGTTTTTCGGCGATTTTTGGCTATGTTTTCGGCCCTTTTCCCCTGTTAAAGGCCCGTCCCATGACGGACCCGGGGGGACGGGAAAACCGGCAACCCGTGGTTTGGAACATTATTTAAATGATTGAAATGCAAGAACTAATCGCGAAGAGTTTTCGCGATTTCCGTGAGGGCAGCATCGTAAAAGGCCACGTCCTCGAAATCCGTCCCCGCGAAATCCTCGTGGACATTGGCTACAAATCCGAAGGCGTCATTCCCGCGTCGGAATTCGATGATATTGAGGACCTTCAGGTGGGCGACGAAGTGGAGGTCCTGCTCGAGCGGCTCGAGGACGACCAGGGCATGGTCAAGCTCTCGAAGGAGAAAGCGGCCCATAAACAGAATTGGGAAAAGATCGTCAAAGTTTTCCAGGGCGACGGCCTCATCAAAGGCAAGGTCAAGGCCGTGGTCAAAGGCGGTTTGACCGTGAATATCGGCGTCGAGGCGTTTTTGCCCGCGTCGCAGATCGACATTGTTCCCCCGAAGGATCTTCAGCAGTTCGTCGGCAACACCTACGACTTCAAGATCGTAAAGGTCAATGACGACCGCAAAAACGTCGTGCTCTCGCGGCGCGAATTGATCGAGCAGGAGCGCGCCGAGAAGCGCCAGAAATTCCTCGATGGCGTGAAGATCGGCAGCACCGTGCGCGGCACGGTCAAGAACCTGACCGATTTCGGCGCGTTCATCGACCTGGACGGCATGGACGGCCTGCTCCATATCACCGACATGACCTGGGGCCGGCTGGGCCACCCGAGCGAATTGCTGAAGGTGGGCCAGGAGCTGGACGTCGTCGTGCTCGATATCAACAAGGAAAAGGAGCGCGTGTCGCTGGGTCTCAAGCAGACGCAGAAGAACCCGTGGGACAAGATCGAGGAGCGCTTCCCGATCGGCACCAACGTCAAGGGCAAGGTTACCAACCTGGTGCCCTACGGCGCCTTCGTTGAACTCGAGGAGGGTGTCGAGGGCCTCATCCACGTCTCCGAGCTTTCCTGGACCAAGCGCATCACGCGCCCGTCCGACGTGCTCAACATCGGCCAGGAGGTCGAGGCGGTGGTCCTCGGCGTCAACAAGGAGGAACAGAAGATTTCCCTCGGCGTCCGGCAGCTCGAGGCCAATCCGTGGGACGAAATCGAGCATCGGTACATGATCGGCAAGACCGTCCGCGGCAAGGTGCGCAACATGACGGCCTACGGCGCGTTCGTCGAGCTCGAGGAGGGCATCGACGGCATGGTGCACGTTTCGGATTTGAGCTGGACCCGCAAGGTCAATCACCCCAGCGAAATGCTGAAAAAGGGCGACGACGTCGAGGCGGTGGTCATCGATATCGACAAGCAGAACCAGCGGATTTCGCTCGGGATCAAGCAGCTCGAGGACGATCCGTGGAAAATCATCGACCAGCGCTACAAGATCGGCGACCTGGTCAAGGGGAAGGTCACCAAGCTGGCCAGCTTCGGCGCATTCGTGCAACTGGCCGACGACATCGACGGCCTGGTTCACATCTCGCAATTGAGCGAGGAGCGCGTGGACAAGGTCAAGGACATCCTCAAGATCGGCCAGGAGGTCGAGGCGCGCGTCATCAAGGTGGATCGCACCGAGCGGCGGATCGGCCTCTCGATCAAGGCGGCCAATTACTCCGACGAGGAGATCAAGCGCGAAAGCGAAGCGTTCGACAGCATCAAGCCCGGCGAGGACCTCGTGGGCCTCGAACAGGCCTTCCAGGCGGCCCAGGAGGAATTCCGGCCCGGCGAAGGCAAGCGCAAGTAACAAGAAAAATGGGCGGGCGCGCTTGCGTCCGCCCGCTTTTGCCACAAGATAGGGATACGAATATGGAACAACCACAAATCACCGCTTACCTCAAGACCCAGTGCGGCTGGAGCAACGGCATACGTGCGATGCTCGCCAAGTACGGCCTGGGCTACACCGAAAAGGACATCATCCAGAACCCGGCTTTCCGCTGGGAGATGGAACAAAAAAGCGGCCAGCCGCTCTCACCCTGCGTCGAGGTCAACGGCACGATGCTGGCGGACATATCCGGCGACGAGCTGGAGCAATACCTGGTCACGCAAGGCCTGGTGCAGCCCAGCAGCGCCTCCGCCGGCGTCCCGACCAACGCCGCCTGCACCGACGACCAGCATGCGGCCATGCAGGCCGGCCTGCCGGTAAATTTCCGGCGATAAGTCAGCACATAACCATTTAGAAAAAGCCGCGTCTCGGAAAGGGCCGCGGCTTTTTCGTTGTGTGAATTATTCAAGGGATTGGGTCGCGACGGCTCCAGGGTAGACTTCGGCAGGCGCCGCACGTGGAATGCTCAGGAAGGGTAAGTGCCCTGCACCCGCACCAGCCGGTCCTCAGGGGAATTGTAGAGGACGTGCTGGAACCGGTTGCTGTCGTCTATCCAAAGGGACAGGAGCAAAAGCACCACGATGATGGTCGGCAACCAGTCGCCGCTCTTCAGCTTGCCAATTTCCGCCTTCCGTTCACGATGACTCCCCACATAGCCGATTGAAGTCGCGCGTCTAACCTGATTCGTGGGGGAAGTGGCATCAGCGAGTTTGTAACTCGCGGACACATTTAATTTGCGGCCCCGGCCAGTTCCCCCTGGTTGCCAGGAACAAGCACATGGAGGGGCGGGACCTTGTGTTGACGCGTTCGGATGAATGGGAGACAAGCTGCCACCTTGCGCCATTGTTTCCAAGGAGCTTCTCACGGCACCGTTTTTCCCAATGGCAGGCATCAGCCTTGCTGTGGTTGCGCCATTTAATCTTTCAGAAACGAGTGTGTGACCGAAGAAAGAACTGCCTCTGTTCTGGTGCTTCGATTCCGCATCTTTAATCTTCTGAACTTCAATTCCACGTAACAATTGTCATGCACGAATTTCCAGGTCGCTCCTATTCCTCGAACGAAGTTCATAGAGCCCTTCAAACAAATATCCCTAGCTGTCATTCCATGCTTGACTAAATGTTCATTTATCATCAGATCGCCCATAAAAGCTGAATCGGTTTTGAAAGCAGAATATTCTGGCATAAAAGCAAAACCCATATAGGCAATTCTTTCCTCATCCACATCCTCCAATGCGTAAATACCAAGTGGATCGTAATACAAAACACGTCTCCACGGCACATTCCGCGACATTATAACCTCGCATCGAGGAGCTAGCATTATCGCCCCTTTAAACTCTTCGGACGAAATCTGCCCCGTCCATCTCTTCCCGCAAAAAAGCAGCCCGCCCGGGAAGAGCTCGATCTGAATAGAAGTGGGAGAGATATCCATCATTGTCCGGCTGGTAATTCATTCAATTTTTGAGGGTCTACCGGAACAGGGTGCATGTCATTCTCAATCCCATTTTTGTTCTGGTGCCAAGGCCTTGTCTACGTCGGCCGGATCCATGCCAGAATCGATCATACGCTGCCGATCTTTCGCTAAGTTCCCTTCAAAGCCAGCCTTACGCGAATTCGCCTCAATAGTTTTAGGATCAAGATTCTCAACGTCCGTTGCAGAGCCTCCACTCGCGCGGTTTTTTACATGATCTACAACTACCTGATCGGGTCTGAGGTCGCCCTCGTACTCCTTACCCGTGATATCGGGATACGCCTTCGCATTTGGGTCGAGGGGATGGACCCCCGCGTTTTCCACTGTCTGAGTAGCCTCTTTAGTGGCCTCTGCAGACTGTTCGATTTTGACCCCCGCCTCCCCTATCTTACCCACTTCGCCCACATCTTTCGCCACTTTAAAGGCATCGATTAACTCTTTTACGGCCTTACCCACCGCCTCCACTGTACCTTCCACAGGAACGGCCATACCCGCAGCCATCACCCTATCTCCAGTACTCAGATTGGTTGTTCCTGCCGGACTCTTTCCTGTAGCGGCTTCTGTCGCAGCCACGACCGGGTCTAACTCGGCTGCAGCCTGGGCACCATCGGCAAACACACCGGCCGCTTGCTGTGCGCTCCTCGTTTCAGCCCGTGCCTGTGTCGTATCAATCCCAACTTTACCCTCAGCATCTAACAATTGTTGCTGATGCTGCATTATCAACGTCCCCACATCGTCATCATCGGAGGCCAACCCCTCTGGATCAAACTTCGTCCAGGGGTTTTGGTTCACATACGTGTACAAATTCGGCCCGTCGACGAACCCGGCGGGGTCTTTGGTCATGAACTCCCCGCTGTCCAGGTCGTAGTAGCGCATCCCCTCGTTCAGTAATCCCGTCGGGTCCTCGTCCTTTGTATTGGCCTGCTGACGGTCTTGCGTGCTGCCGGTCGTGGCCACCTGGCTGCCGAATGCCTGGTACTGCGCCTGGTAGGTCAGGTTGCCGCTCGCGTCGGTCTTTGCCACCACGTCCCCGCGCCGGTTCTCATGCGTGTAGCTGGGCGCGCCGCTGCGCAGCGTGTAGAGCACCCCGCCCACGCCGCCGCCGTAATCGCTGCCGCGCACATACTCCACAGTGGGCGTGCCGGTGCCGCTGCCGCTGGCGTATTCCTCGACGCTCAAGCCGCCGCTAAAGACCACCTGCGTGCTGGCGCCGCCGGCCTGGCTCTCGTTCCTCAAGACCCGGCGCGTGCGGTAATCGTACCCGTAGCTGTAGGTCCGGGTGCCGGAGGCGCCGTGGTTTCCCTGGACCTGCACCAGCCGGTTCTCGAAGTCGTAGCTGTAGCTGTCGAATCCCTCGTCGGTGCCTCCGGTGATGATCCGGCCCCCGCGGTTGCCGTCGGCGTCGTAAACCAGGCTGACCGTGCGGGCGCCATTGCCGTAGCCAGTCAACTGGTTGAGGCTGTTGTACGAGTAGGTGGTGCTGCCCGCCGAGGGCCCGCCGGTGACCACCAGGCCGGTGCGGTTGTTGGCTGAGTCGTAGGCGTAGCTGCTGGAAACCGAGGGGCTGCCGCTGACCTGCTCGAGCTCGAGGCGGTTGATGGCGTCGTAGGTGTTGGTCACCGTCCTGTTGTTTAACCCGCCGGGGTAGCTCTCGGCAATGCTGGTGACGTTGCCGACGAGGCGGCGATCGCAAGGGAGCATCACATCTGGGGTAGGATTTCGTTTTCCAAGAAGTCCAGCCTTTTGGCCAAACTATCGCCAGATTCTGGCGTTGGAGGAACGTTCACTGGAATTAGATCACCAACTGATCCTTGGGTTTTAGCGGCCTTCACCCATCTTCGCATTTCATAAATGTAAGCCCTCAAAGCATCAACGGGTGTCGGATTCTCGGCAGCCACAACATATGCGGGCGGCAAGTCGCCGACAATGACCCAGAGCCATTCGTCTATACTCGCCTTATTTGGCTTGATTCGAAAGAGGCAAATGGCAATGACCCCTCCGATGCCATACCCAAAATAGCCTTCATGTATTTCTTCGCACCAGCGGAATGACTGTAGGAACCGTTGTGCCTCTCGAAAATAGCTCTGTAACTCGGCTTTTTCTTGGGAGTCCTCTCCTCGGATTTCAGAAGCGCTCCTAACCCTGGCGGATTGTAAGTCAAAACTCATTGTGGGTTATCCTCGTTTGTTTGATTTGCCCGAGCCCCCCAACGCTTAAAATCTCCATTATCCTTATGCATTTGCACGTGCTCGTCGTGCGGGCGCGGCTGGATATTACTAACATCATTCGGCGAGCCGCCGTCTGCCTTTGCCTGCTCATGTGATACGTCCATGTTTTTCCCTGTTTGGGGGTCCTTTGGCCATGGCTCATTATTGGCTCTTTCCCAATCCTTCCTTAGCTGTTTACTCGACTTCGGTTTCTCTTGTTGGCCACCACTATCTGCATCAGCTTCATCCTTTGACTGCTCCTGCGTATCCTTCGCAGTTTGTCCACTCGGACTTCCGCTAGAACCCGAACCTTGATTGAGTACCACCGGCGCCGCAGCCGCTGGGGCCGCTACTTCGGCCGGTGCAGCCGCGCCAACCCCTTCACCCGCCAATACCGGCATAGGCTCGCCCATTGCTGGACCGCCTTCGCCTCCAGAGACCATACTTACCGCCGCCTCGTTAGAGAAGTTCCGTCCCACCTCAGCGCCATCCTGCGAGGCCGGATTTGATCCCCTTCCTGTCAATGCGCCCGTGGCAAATCCAACTGGGTCACTTGCAGCATGCTGCAATCTTGGTTTCGCGACATGCGACCATTCAAAGACGGGATACTCACCGGTATAATCGCGCGGTTGTGCCCATCGCATTTCATCCGTGCCAATGTAAACACCAAAGATTACGATTGCACTCGGCTCTCCACTCAGTCCCTCCGGATCAAACTTCGTCCACGGGTTCTGGTTCACATAGGTGTACAGGTTAGGCCCATCGACGAACCCCGCGGGGTCTTTGGTCATGAACTCCCCGCTGTCCAGGTCGTAGTAGCGCATCCCCTCGTTGAGCAATCCCGTCGGGTCCTCATCCTTCGTGTTCGCCTGCTGGCGGTCCTGCGTGGTGCCCGCCGTCGCCACCTGGCTGCCGAATGCCTGGTATTGCGCCTGATAGGTCAGGTTGCCGCTCGCGTCGGTTTTTGCCACCACGTCCCCGCGCCGGTTCTCGTGCGTGTAGCTGGGCGCGCCGCCACGCAGCGTGTAGAGCACCCCGCCCACGCCGCCGCCGTAATCGCTGCCGCGCACATACTCCACAGTGGGCGTGCCGGTGCCGCTGCCGCTGGCGTATTCCTCGACGCTCAAGCCGCCGCTAAAGACCACCTGCGTGCTGGCGCCCCCGGCCTGGCTCTCGTTCCTCAAGACCCGGCGCGTGCGGTAATCGTACCCGTAGCTGTAGGTCCGGGTGCCGGAGGCGCCGTGGTTGCCCTGGACCCGCACCAGCCGGTTCTCGAAGTCGTAGCTGTAGCTGTCGAATCCCTCGTCGGTGCCTCCGGTGATAATCCGGCCCCCGCGGTTGCCGTCGGCGTCGTAAACCAGGCTGACCGTGCGGGCGCCGTTGCCGTAGCCGGTCAACTGGTTGAGGCTGTTGTACGTGTAGGTGGTGCTGCCGGCCGAGGGACCGCCGGTGACCACCTGGCCGGTGCGGTTGTTGGCCGAGTCGTAGGCGTAGCTGCTGGAGACCGAGGGGCTGCCGCTGACCTGCTCGAGCTCGAGGCGGTTGATGGCGTCGTAGGTGTTGGTCACCGTCCTGTTGTTTAACCCGCCGGGGTAGCTCTCGGCAATGCCGGTGACGTTGCCCACAAGAAAGAAATTCCTGCGCGGGTCTACCTTATGATATGAGTTCACGATAGTAATCCCTATCCTCAGGACGAGGTTCAGGGAGCGAGAATACTTCGATCTCTTCGGGCGGTGCTAAGTTCTTATAGCAATCCACTTTCAACACGGCCTTCTGCCCGGGCTTAATATGCCGAATGTCAAGACGAACAGCTCCGTTTAGTCGCCCATCTTTTGAGCGCACCCCGACCGTTAGCGTCGGCAATGAACGTTGAGCATTGTTAGAAATCTCAAATAAATAATCTCCGTCTGAGTCGAGATTCAATAATTTCCATTCAATCTGCCGTCGTGCCTCAATTCGATCCTCTTCCTCTCTTGTGAATGGTGCAGGCCCACGTACGATTTCCGCCCATTTCTTTGCCCCGTAACTTTCGCGTGCGGCGTGAGAAGTTGCGCTTAACCATCTGGAAAAATCCTTTCCGGTCTGCTCTTCGACGCCGTCCTCGAATTCGAATATTTTATCTAATCCACACTCCGGCTTTATGTATACGCTCGCCCCCGAATGAAATCCAAGATGCCATATCCGGGCGCCATCAATCAGCGTAGTTTCCTTGGGCGAGGCAAATACACCGATTGTATAACTCGTGCGACCGTTGCGATATAGTTTAGCATTGCCAAAACGCAAAACGAATTGCTTGTATGATGCCGGAACCGGCATCGGTGAACGGATGATTGACTCCCGCAAAATCTGCGGTGCAGGACCATCAATTAAGTGAAATCGAGGTGTCTTTATTTCTGATATTTCACGTTCCAGCCAATCAAACATAAAGCATTCCTCATTCTTGGTTGCTTTGGCGGGCCGCCGCCCCCTGTGCACCCCATTTTTGGTAGTCAGTTTTTCCATCAGGTCCGGGAATATTGTGCGGATCCGGGCCTTTAGGATCCTGCGGTTCGACATGCATTGGATCTCCTCCAGATTTTAATGGCGGATCATGATGCGCAGGCCATGGGTTTCCGTATTCATCGGTTGGCCAATCCTTTCCTTCCCGATCTTCCCATTGAGCTCGCGCCGCGGCCTTGTTGTTTTTAAAGTTCTGACGCGCTTTCTTGTTTTCGGCAGGAGTCTTCTCGTTGGATTGTGATGATTCATCGCCACCTGTTGCTTGGGCCTCGTCCTCTGATTGTACCTGATCATCTTCGGCGGTCTTTCCCGAAGGACTTCCTCCCGAAGCCGAGCTTTGATTGAGTACCACCGGCGCAGCAGCCCCTGGCGGCGCTGCTTCGATAGGTGCGGCTATGGCAGCACCTTCCCCCGCCGGCATTAGCATAGGCTCGCCCATTGCCGGACCGCCTTCGCCACCCGAGAGGATGCCCGCAACTTCAAGTTCGGCCGCAAGATTGGTGCGGACTTCGGACCCCGCTTTCGATGCTTGGTTATCCATTTTTCCCGTTAACAGTCCTCTTGTGAATCCAGCTGGGTCATCATGGAGTTGATTTATCCGCTCCTTCCCATACTTAGAACCGAACACTAAAGTATAGGCCGAATCTGCATCTCCTGGTTCCTCCCGCCGAAGCGGGTCGCCTCCGCGCACATCCTCACTCCCAAAGTACAAGCCGAAGAAGACGATTCCCGCCAGCCCCTCTGGATCGAACTTGGTCCAAGGGTTCTGGTTCACATAGGTGTACAAGTTAGGCCCATCGACGAACCCGGCGGGGTCTTTGGTCATGAACTCCCCGCTGTCCAGGTCGTAGTAGCGCATCCCCTCGTTGAGCAATCCCGTCGGGTCCTCATCCTTCGTGTTCGCCTGCTGGCGGTCCTGCGTGGTGCCCGTCGTGGCCACCTGGCTGCCGAATGCCTGGTATTGCGCCTGGTAGGTCAGGTTGCCGCTGGCGTCGGTCTTTGCCACCACGTCTCCGCGCCGGTTCTCATGCGTGTAGCTGGGCGCGCCGCCGCGCAGCGTGTAGAGCACCCCGCCCACGCCGCCGCCGTAATCGGTGCCGCGCACATACTCGACCGTGGGCGTGCCGGTGCCGCTGCCGCTGGCGTATTCCTCGACACTCAAGCCGCCGCTGAAGACGACCTGCGTGCTGGCGCCCCCGGCCTGGCTCTCGTTCCTCAGGACCCGGCGCGTGCGGTAATCGTACCCGTAGCTGTAGGTCCGGGTGCCGGAGGCGCCGTGGTTTCCCTGGACCTGCACCAGCCGGTTCTCGAAGTCGTAGCTGTAGCTGTCGAATCCCTCGTCGGTGCCTCCGGTGATGATCCGGCCCCCGCGGTTGCCGTCGGCGTCGTAGATCAGGCTGACCGTGCGGGCGCCGTTACCGTAGCCGGTCAACTGGTTGAGGCTGTTGTACGTATAGGTGGCGCTGCCCGCCGAGGGCCCGCCGGTGACCACCAGGCCGGTGCGGTTGTTGGCTGAGTCGTAGGCGTAGCTGCTGGAGACCGAGGGGCTGCCGCTGACCTGCTCGACCTCGAGGCGGTTGATGGCGTCGTAGGTGTTGGTCACCGTCCTGTTGTTTAACCCACCGGGGTAGCTCTCGGCAATGCTGGTGACGTTGCCGCTCTCAAAAACCCATGTCTCTCTCCTGACGAACACATCCCCTGTCTGCCTTCTTCCTCTTTGCCGCCTTCTCTTCAAAGACGATCAGGCCACTGAATCATATTGCGGGAAACACCCGGTTTATCGCCGTCAAGTCCTGTCCCTCCCTGGCCGCGATAAATAGAAGGTTTTCCGGGTCAACGCGGAAGGCGGTGTACCCGCTTTCCCGAAGTTGCCGCACCAGATCCGTGTTCGAGGTCTCGATAATCATAATCGGACGATGCAGCCCAAGGCAGGATTTGGCGCCGGCGAGCACAAGGTGCTCCGCTCCCTCAACGTCGATCTTGATCAGGTGCGGAGGAGACGCCCCTCCGGCGATGAGGCCGTCAATGGTCTCAGTACGGCAGGTAATCGTGTCGCTCATCTGATACGCGTGGTGAAGGCTCTGCCTGTCTTCCGGGCGTGACGTGGCTTCGAGCGATCCCGTGGCGCCGCTGGCCCTATCCAGCAAAAATGAGGCTTCGCCCGTGCGATCGGCCAGCGCCGCGTTGATCGCCTTGCAGGCGCAAAGGGAATTCCTGCGAATCGTCCGGTTGATCAGTGAAAAATTGGTCGGATCAGGCTCGAACATAACCACCTCCCGGACGGCTGAATGCCGCAGGACGAACCAGGAATAGAAACCGATATTGGCGCCTACATCCCAAAAAACAGCCGGCTTTAGCGTGTCAAGCACGAGCGCGAACGCATTGCGGATTTCGGGCTCTCGATTGTTTGAATTGGTAATCCAGCTCGCGTCCCGCAGAAGCTTCACCGCCACTCTAAGATTGGTTTGAGGGATGCGTAAGTACACAACGCAGTCGCACGCGTTTTGAACTCGGCGGAAGAGAGATAAACGGCGAAGCCTCCAAAGAGGGTGCCACCGATTCCGGATGGCCGTTGTCAATCGTGATGGCATCGATATCCGTCTTTTACGAAACAGCTTGCCGTAAAGCAATTCCCCTCAATCAATTCCCCTCAAGCAAGCCCGCTCAATATCCGATGTTGCGGAGCGCCTGGGGGCCGAGGCGCTCGCGTAATTGTGCCAGGTAGAGGCTCTGCGGCGTTACCGGATGGTCTTGCGAATCGAAGGTTCCCATCGGCAGTTTCCCTTTGCCGCCAGGCATGGCATCGGTCTCCGGTTTGCCTATGCATCCAATCGCCCAATTCATCGCGCTCGGCGGTTGCTGGATGAGGTAGGATTTCGCCACGCAGTTCCACGCCACGGCCCAGCCGACGGTCCAGCCGTGACCGGACCCCATGGTGCCGCGGTTCATGAAGTCGATGCCGCTCTCCGGGACGCGGCATTCATCCACGAGCAGCCCTGTCGCCCAGCGCGCGTGGGGTTGGATGTGGCCATCGCCCCTGAATTCGCAATCCAGAAGCACTGTCGGCCCCGCCGGTTCAGCGCCCGTGGCAAAATAGAATACATTGTTCCCCGTGCACGAACAATGGTGATAGAGTATCTGGCTGCCGTCGCAGCCGAAATCCGCCGGCTTCGCCGCACCCGAGGTCGCCACAGTATGGTTGATGCTGACCTTTGCCATGGTCACACGCCTGGCGAATTTCCCAATGCTCACGCTGTTGACCGTATCTTCGATATCAATGTCCCGTGCCCATGCGTCCACCAGGTTATTCATCTTGAGCGCCTGGTATTGCGGCTCGGTGATGCCCACCTTCTGCGGGGGCGAAACGATGCGCAGGTTCTCGACTCCGACCTGCGATATCCGGTCACCGGGGGCGCACTTCACAACCGAGCCTCCGGGCGGCGTGAGATATTGGGCATCGAAGGAATCCGTCAGCGGAATGTCCAATGTAATGCGGTTGCCGGATACTGCGGTAATGACGCGTTCAGTCGTGATCTGGCTCGAGACCGGTATCCAGGTTTGGGGTTGCCCGCCGCGGACCAGTTTATCCATGCCCATGAACTCGACCCATGCTTTCGTAACCGGCCGCCTGATCAGCACCGTGTCCCCAGCCTTCAACGCCGAGGCGTCGGCCACCTGAAACAACGTCGCGCCCGATGGCACATAGGAATCGGTCATCGAAGTGGGAGTTCCTGTTTCCCTTGCCTCGCCGGACCCGGAACCGCCCAGCACTATGCAAACGTGCGGCTTATCAACCATGTTGAGGACGGTTCCATCCGTACCGAATCCGCTGCCGCGCAGGACGACACCGCTCGCATTGATGTTCAACGGCCGGCTGCAACTGTAAGTACCCTTCCCGAGCTGCACCGCGCCCCGGAAGCCATTAACCGGTTCCAACTTTTCCACCTCGTCGATCGCATTCTGGATGGCAGCCGCATCGTCCCCGCCCGAGGGACCTATGGTCACTTTCGCCGGCACCAATGGAATGCTGACGCCGCCCCCCATATATCCGGCCGATGAGAAGTCCATGATCCTGTCGCCCTTTTCCGTAGTCTGGTACACGAGCTTCCCGCTCGAATTGTAATGCACCCATTGGCTTTCGGTCCCCGAGTCGCCTCCCGGCGTGTTTGCCTCCGCACTAACGGATAGCTCGACGATATTCCCGAGTATGATGAGCGCGAGCAGCGTCAAAGGCGCCGCGCGTTTACTGCGTAACGGTTTCATCATTCTCAAGGGCCGGCGGGACGCGGATGCACGCCGCTTACACCATTCAGATTCTCCTGATCCACAATAAGAGGGGCTTCGGTGGAAATGTGCCTGGCGGTTCGGGTTGGTCCGTTGTGATTTTCTCTCCGACGCGGAGTTTGGCAAGGTCTTTCCCCGTCCCGCAACGGCGGCCTTTCTGAGACGGCGTGCGATGCGGAGTTTGTCTTCTGCTCGCGTAACTCGCATTTTTGTATTCACAAATTCGCCAATCCTATCTACACTCGGCAATGCGCCTCCGCCCCCTCGTGCTGATAGCAGCCGGTGTTTCGCTTCTTGCCGGCTGCGCTGAACGTCCCCTGCCAACTTACGAACCTCCCCTTGCCCGGACGCAAATCGAGCATGTCCGAACCACCGCTTACTTTGACGGCGAGGCCGATCACCGGCCTTATACCAACCACAACGCGCTCGGCACCACGCTTCAATATGGGGCGATCAATAGCGCCGCGGCGGATTGGAGCCGCTGGCCCGCCGGAACGATGTTTCGCATCCTGCAAACCGGCAGGACTTACCTGGTGGATGACTATGGGTGGGATTTGGCCGGCAGAAATACCCTCGATCTCTACATGCCCACCCGGTACCAGATGGACCAGTGGGGCCTGCAGTATGTCGATATCGAAATCTTGCGATGGGGCGACCCGCACGAAAGTTACAAGACGCTGCTGCCGCGCTCCGGTTACCGCCATGTACGGCGGATGCTGACCGAACTAAGGCCGGAGTTGAACGATTTTCCGGTGGCGACTTACAACCCAATGCCCGCCATGGCCGCTGCGCCCGCGCAGCCGTATTCCGCGCCGGTTGCAACCGCCGTGTATGCACGCCCACAGAGAGTGACGGCACAGCCCGCCGGGAACAATGTGGCGCTGACGCCGTTTTATTGAGGGCGCGGAGAGGGTCTGCTTGGTGACCGGGAGCGGAGGAATATGGGCATCGAAAGGCGCTTCGCTTTTTCGATGCGCGCCCGCCCTCCAGCCGCCAGCTGTTCCCTTCCGCCTCCTCGGCGCGCACGGCGGCTGTTTGGCAGAGAGACGCGGATGCAAATTCTACGAGCCGGTTTGACGAGTACCGTGTAGGCCGCCGTGCCCTTTTTTGAAGGCGGGGTTTCACCCCGCGCCCCATTCAGGGGACGTGGTCCCCTGAAAACCCCGCTTAGCGCTTCGAGAACTGGAAGCGCTTTCTGGCGCCGGGCTGGCCGGCCTTTTTCCGCTCTTTCATCCGCGGATCGCGCGTGAGGAAACCCTCTTCCTTCAGTGAGCCGCGCAGGTTGGCGTCGCTGCTGACCAGCGCCCGCGCAATTGCCAGACGCACCGCGCCGGCCTGGCCCGTGGGACCGCCGCCATGGGCGTTCACGACCACGTCAAATGCGTTGGTGCTCTTGGCAATCTGCAACGGCGCCAGGACCGCGTTCTGAAGGTTCGTCGTCGGGAAATATTCCTCGAATGCGCGCCCGTTGACTTCGATCTTGCCGGTGCCGGGGCTCATGCGGATGCGGGCGACCGCTTCCTTGCGGCGGCCGGTGGCGATAAATTCCTGTGTTGCCATGGATGAAATCTGGTTGATGCCGGGTTACGAGAGGATGACGGGCTGGGGGTTCTGGCTCTCGTGCGGATGGTCTTTGCCCTTGTAAACCTTCAGCTTCGTGTAAACCGAGCGGCCCAGCCGGTTGTGGGGGATCATGCCGCGCACTGCGCGCTCGACCAGCAGCTCCGGATGCCGCGCACGGCGCGCCCGAAGCGTCTCCGTATGATGGCCGCCGACGTAGCCCGAGAAGCTCATGTAGCTCTTTTGAACTTCCTTTTTTCCGGTGACCCGGACCTTTTCGGCGTTGATGACGACGACGAAATCCCCGGTGTCGACATGGGGGGTATAAATCGGCTTGTGCTTGCCGCGCAGGAGTTTGGCGGCTTTTTCCGCCACGCGGCCGAGCACCTGATCCTTGGCGTCGATCACCCACCACTGGCGCTGCACTTCGCTGGCTTTGGCTGAAAAGGTCTTCATTTCGAAAAGGGCGCGCAATCTACCGGGGGAATCGGGGGGTGTCAATGGGTTTTCCGCCGTTCATCCTTGCGACGGCGATCAGGCTTTGGCCGAAGGGGGGTCTCAGCAGCTTCGCCTCCATGGCATGCACCAGCGGGAAGATGGCCCGGTCGAAGGCCCGAACCTTGGCGATCTCGAATTCGCGCTTTTTCAGGACCCGGAAATTGAGCCACCAGGCGAAGTAGCCGACCCAGTTGAAATAATCGAGCCGCTCGACGGTGAATCCCGCCCCGATCAATTTCCGGCGCAATTCCGGGCGCGTGTAGCGGCGGAAATGACCGAAATCCCTGTCGATGGGGGCATAGAGCTCCGGGCGCGCGGGGACGAAAAGGCAGAGCGCGCCGTTCTGCTGCGCGAGGAGCCTTGCGTACCTGGCCAGCTCCGCCTGGTCCTCCTGGATGTGCTCGAGGACGTTGATGCTGAGGATGCCGTCCCAGGCTACGCCGGCGGGCGCCTGCTCGATGGTGCCCTCGACCAATTCCGCATCCGGGTAAGCGGCGCGAAAGCGCGCGGCGAACGCGGCATCGGGCTCGATGGAAAGCAGGCGCGTGATTTGCGGCTGCCCGCGCAGCAGCTCCGTGATCTGGCCAATGCCGGCGCCAATCTCGACGACATTGCCCCGCAGCGACGGCCCGAACTCCCGAATCAACGCCTGCCGGTAATTGCGCGCCTCGTTGAGCGCCGCAAATTCAAAATCCTCCGTATCCGCACTGGCATTGGGGGTCATTGCGCGTTGCGGCCGGTATTCATGGTAGCGCTTACCCGCCCCCTACATGAAATTATACTTAAAGATGCAGACCAGCGCCCGCGCGCCGTCGCGCCAGTTGACCTTCTTTCCCTCGGCATAAGTGCGCCCGTAATAGGAAATGGGCACCTCGTAGATGCGCACGCCGGCGCGCGCGACCTTTGCCGTGATCTCCGGCTCGAAGCCGAACCGGTTTTCCTCGATGGGGATGGCCTGGATGATCTCGCGCCGGAAGACCTTGTAACAGGTCTCCATGTCGCTGAGGTTCAGGTTCGTGGCCATGTTCGAGAGCGTGGTCAGAAGCTTGTTCCCGATCGAGTGCCAGTAATAGAGGACGCGGTGCGCCCCCGCGCCGTTGAAACGCGAGCCGAAGACGACGTTGGCGCGATTGGACAGGATCGGCTGGATCAGGACCGGGTATTCCGCCGGATCGTACTCGAGGTCCGCATCCTGGATGACGACCAGTTGCGCCGTGGCTTTGGCGATGCCGGTGCGCAACGCGGCGCCTTTGCCCTGGTTCACGGTATGCCGGATCGTTTTGATCCGCGGGTCCGCGGCCAGCTTCTCGAGCGCCTGCCAGGTGCCGTCGGTCGAGGCGTCATCGACGATGATGAGTTCCGCCACGCACGGCTGCGCCATCACGGCGCGCGCGATCTCGGCGACGGTCGCGGCCTCGTTATAGACAGGCATGACCGCGGAGACGCAGGGGCGTGGGGCGGAGGGCTCGGGCATGGGATCGATACAAACGTGGTAAGACGGGGGGCCGTCTGTGCGCGGCTAGAGCAGGACCGAGAATCGCCGCAAAATCAAGCGCTTCGGGAAGGAATTCGAATTTCGGATTTCGGATTTTTCCTCCCTACTTCACGACGCCGAATTCGGCCCGCCTGTTCTTTGCCCATGCGTCCTCATTCGAGGCCGGGTCGACCGGCATTTCGGCGCCGAAGCTGACGGTCTGGAGCTTTTCGCCGCTGGCGCCCTGGTGGATCAAATAATCGCGCACAGCCTCGGCGCGGCTTTCGCCCAGCGCGCGGTTGTACTCGGGCGTGCCGCGCTCATCGGTAAAGCCGGCAATGATGATCGTGTTCGGGTTGCTTTGGAGAAATTGGGCGACCTGCTGGAGCGTCCCCTGGTCCGAGGGGTCGACGGCGTAGGAGTCGAACGCAAAATGCACCGGCGGGAACTGGTGCTTGTCGACGTTGTCGTTCATGAAGGACACGCCCTCCTGCCGCTCGGGCAGCGGTGTGCCGTTGACGTTGTCCGTGTCCGAGCCGCCGCCTCCGGCGCCCCCCTTGTGAAACGCGGCGCAGCCGCCGAAAAGAAAAATGCACGAGAGGAGGATAAATGAGGAGATGAGCTTGGAATTCATGATGGCGCGGGACCGGGTTGTTATGACGGAAAATTTTTCCCACTGCAAGAGCGGCTCCCTTCGATTTGACACGATGGGGAACGCCGAAATTCGAAATATTTCCGCGCGGGCGCCGGGCCGGTATTTTTGCTATGCTTTGGCGGCGGCGCAATTACACTTTCGCCCCCGCCGTTTTCATGACTTCCACCCAAATCCGCCAGTCGTTCCTCGATTTTTTCCACGAGAAAAAGCATACCATCGTGCCGTCGTCGAGCCTGCTGCCGGATTCGCCCAATCTCCTGTTTACGAACGCGGGGATGAACCAGTTCGTGCCGATCTTTCTCGGCCAGAAACTGCCCGACGTGAGCAAATGGGCGGGCGCGACGCCCAGCCTGGACACGCGCGCGGCCGATACCCAGAAGTGCATCCGAGCCGGCGGCAAACATAACGACCTGGAAGATGTGGGTCTGGATACCTATCACCACACTTTTTTCGAGATGCTGGGGAACTGGTCGTTCGGCGATTATTTCAAGCGCGAGGCCATCGCGTGGGCGTGGGAGCTTGTTGTCGGGCGCTGGAAGTTTCCGGCGCAGCGGCTTTACGCGACCGTCTATAGCCCGGGGCCGGGCGACCCGAGCGAATTCGACCAGGAGGCGTGGGATCATTGGGCTGCGTTGTTTGAGAAAGCGGGGCTCGACCCGAAGGTCCACATCGTCCACGGCAACAAGAAGGACAATTTCTGGATGATGGGCGATACCGGCCCGTGCGGGCCGTGCTCGGAGCTGCACGTGGACCTGACGCGCACGGGAGATACGCAGGGGAAGCTGGTGAACAAAGGGAGCGCGGAGTGCATCGAGATCTGGAACCTGGTGTTCATTCAGTTCAACGCGAACCCGGATGGCACGTTTTCGCCGCTGCCGGCGAAGCATGTGGATACGGGGATGGGGTTCGAGCGGGTAACTTCGATCCTGCAATGCACGAAAGGATTTACCGATTTCGCGGGGATTATTTCCAATTACGAAACGGATGTGTTCCGGCCCATCTTTGACGAAATCGAGCGGCTTAGTGGAAAGCGTTACGGCTCGACGCTGCCGGCGGCGGGATCGGCGGGGGCGAACGAGCAGGAGAAAGTCGATGTGGCTTTCCGCGTCATTGCGGATCACATCCGGACGCTCGGATTTGCGATTGCGGATGGGATACAGCCCGGCAACACGGACCGCAGTTATGTGCTGCGGCGGATCCTTCGCCGTGCGGTGCGCTATGGCCGGGCGCTGGGACTTACCGAACCGTTCTTTTACAAGCTGGTGGATGTGCTGGCGCGGACGATGGGAGATATCTTCCCAAATATCCGGACGCGCCAAAGGCATGTCGAGGAGGTGCTGAAGCAGGAGGAGGAGGCTTTCAACAAGACGCTGGACAAAGGAATCGCGCTCTTTGAGACAGAGGCCGCGCATGCGTCGCGGATATCGGGCGCGTTCGCTTTTCGGCTTTATGACGAACAAGGTTTTCCGCTCGATCTTACCGAGTTGATGGCGCGCGAACGCGGTCTGACCGTCGACGTTGCCGGCTTCGAAGCCTTGATGGACGAGCAACGCGAGCGGGCGCGCAAGGCGCAGAAGAAGGAAGTGATCACTCTCGCTGACGATGACCTGCAAGCAGTGGATGCAACCAGCTTCCTCGGCTACGATTTCCTTGAAACCGAAGCTACCGTTGCTGGAATCCAGCCGGGCAAAGACCCAGGCGAACTCAACGTCATTCTTGATCGCACGGTGCTTTACGGCGCGATGGGCGGGCAAGTGGGCGATACCGGATTGCTGCACATCCCGGGACCGGATCGGACGGAAGCGGGGCGGCTGGAGATAGTCGACACGCAAAAGAAAGGCGGCGTTTTCATCCATCGCGCGAAGGTGACCGAGGGGCGCGCGCCGGAACCAGGCGAAGCGGTGCGCGTTTCCGTGCAGGCGGGACGGCGGCATGCCATCGAGCGGCATCATACGGTGACCCATTTGTTCCATTGGGCGCTGCATGAAGTTACGAGCCCCGATGCGACGCAAAAGGGATCCTATGTCGGGCCGGATAAGTTGACTTTCGATTTCAACAGTCCGGCGCTCACGCCGCAACAGGTGCATGACATCGAGCGGCTGGTGAACGAGAAGATTGTCGAGAACGCGGGCATCAATTGGACCGAGGTTCAGTTCAGCGAGGTAAAAGGCCGGCCCGATATCATGCAATTCTTCGGCGACAAATATGGCGACGTTGTGCGCGTGGTGCAGATCGGCGGCAACGCCGGGGCGTTGAATGGTTACTCGATGGAACTTTGCGCCGGCACCCATACGCGCGGCACGGGAGAGGTTGGGTTGTTTCGCGTTGTCTCGGAGAGCGCCATCGCCGCCGGCGTGCGCCGCATCGAGGCGGTGGCGGGGCTCGCGGCGTACGATGCCGCGGCGGCGGATGCGGAGCGATTGAAGGCGGTCGCGGGAAAACTGAACGCGCCGCTGGGAGAAATCGAAAAGAAACTCGACGCGCTGCTGGCCCAGCAAAAGCAAATGGAGAAGCAGCTCAAAGCCGCGCAGCAGGCGCAGGCGGGCGGCATCGCGAGGGAATTGCTGGGCAAGGCGCACACGATCAATGGGACGCCCGCCATCATCGAGAACGTGGGCGCAGCCTCGGGCGATCAGCTCCAGGATATTGCCGACGCGTTGAAGGGGCAGTTCGCGGGAGTCATCGTGCTGGCGGCCGCCAGCGAAGGTCAGGCGGCGCTGCTGGCCGCCGTGTCCCAGCAATTCACCGCGAAATTCCAGGCGGGCAAGATCATCCAGCAGATTGCGCCGATTGTCGGGGGAAAAGGCGGCGGGCGTCCGGACAATGCTCGCGGCGCGGGGAAGGATATTGCGAAAATCGCAGACGCCCTGGAAGCGGCGGCGAAGATGCTGGGCGCTACATGAAGCCGTTTTTCGCGACTTATCTGGGTCCTTGAATCCCCTCGCGCTCACTTACTGCGCGTACTCAAACGGATGGCCTGATTCGTAGAGCTTGATCTCGCGTCGAAGGGCGACGGCTATGTCGGACCTCGATTGGGCAACCGCCAGTTGCAAGGCGCTGCGGGCGTTTTGCAGGGCATTGGCGAAATCCCCGGCCTGCGCGTAAGCCGCGGCGAGCGTGCGAACCGTGACCGGGTTGTTGCCGCCGACGGACTGGTTTGCCGCGGTCGCCAACTGCACGGCGCGCGGGCCGTCGCGAAGCGTCTGCTGCCGCGCGGTCGAGAGCATCCACGCGAGGCCATTCTGGGCGTCGGCGCTCGAGGGATCGAGCCGCAGCGCGGTGGCGCATTCGGCGATGGCCTCCTGTTCGTTTCCATTTTGAAACAGGACGTTCGAGAGATTGAAATGGGCGATCATCAGATCGGGATTGAGGCGAAGCGCCTCGCGATACTCGGACACCGCCTGGGCGGAGTAACCGAGCCGCAGCAATGCGTTGCCAAGGTCGCAATGGGCCGCGGCGTGACTCGGATCGATGTTCAGCGCCTCTCGGAATTCCTTGGCCGCCTCGGCGTTTCGCCCCTGCGCGAGCAACGCGGTGCCGAGGCTGTAATGCGCTTCCGCGTCGTCCGGATTCACCCGAAGCGCCTCGCGATACTCCGCGATGGCGCCATCGACGCTGCCTTCCTGCAACAGGGCGTCGCCGAGGCCCTTGTGATTTACGGCGAAGGAAGGATCGATGCGTCCGGCCTCGCGAGCCTCGGCTGCGGCCTCATCGGTGTGACCCTGCTTGAACAAGGCTGAAGCGAGGTTGTAATGGGACTGTGCAAAATCTGGATTGAGCCGCAAGGCATTGCGGTATTCGCCAATCGCCTCCTCGACGTGTCCCTGGCGGAGCAGGGCGTTGCCGAGGCCGTTATGGGCTTGCGGTTCCCAGGGATCGAGCCGCAGCGCCTCGCGAAATTCGGCGGCGGCCTCTTCGATGTGGCCGGCTTCGAGGAGCACGTTACCAAGGTTATTGTGAGTTTGCGCGTACCACGGTTTCGCGGCCAGGACGGCGCGGTACTGCGCAATGGCTTCCTCGAAATGGCCCTGTTGATAGAGCGCGTTGCCAAGGTTGTTGTGGGACTCCGCGTAATCGGGCTTGATGCGCAGGGCTTCGCGGTATTCGGCAATGGCCTGATCGACGCGGCCCTCGTCGAGCAATGCGTTGCCCAGGTTATCGTGGCCGGCGAAGTTATCCTCGGTGCATGCGAGTGTATGAGTCCAGAGCGCCACACTGTCGCGCCAGTAAGTGACCTGATGATAACAGGCAATGAGCAGGGCGGTAAGTGCCATCGCGCCGGTTGCTCCGATTGCGGCGCGGCGATAAGTAGCGCGTCCCGCCCAATCTGCAACGAGCCAGGTCACGGCGATATAAATGCCTATCTGCGGCAGGTAAGTATAGCGGTCCGCGTATGCCTGGAAGCCGGTTTGCATGACGCCCGCAACCGGGACGAGCATCCCGAGATACCAAAGCCATCCCATCCAGAGATAAGGCCATTTGCGGCGCAGCATCCATGCGGCGACGGTCAGCGCTGCGAGGATCGCCAGCGCATTGAAGACATCCCATGGAGGCGGCCCGTCGCTTGAGATCGGGTAAAGAACGGCGAGTCCGACGGGATAAATCAGCTTCCACAGATAAGTCACGGCGCCAATGACCCCATACCATGGGTAAGTGGAAATGGGCGTCCCGGATGTCCTTAACGCGAGGATGGTCGCGACGCAGGACAAGGCCGAAAGGGCAAACAGCGGTAACTTTTCCCAAAGCAAACCCGGGAGCTGTTTGGCCTTTTGCAATCGCCTCAGCGGCCAGTAATCAAGCAGAAGCAGGAGGCATGGCACGGTGACCAGCATCGGCTTGCTCATCAGGCCGAGCGCAAACCAAAGCAGCACCCACATGTAGCGCTGCCGGCCCGGACGGCGCGCGTAGCGTATGTAAGCCCAAAGCGTGAGCATGAAGAATACGCCGCTCAAGACATCCTTGCATTCGGAGATCCACGCCACGGACTCGACCCGCAGGGGATGAATGGCGAAGAGGGCTGCTACGAACGCGCTGCGCCAAAGTGCCCCGGTCAACTCGATCAGCATCAGAAAGAGAAATATCACGCACGCCGCGTGCAGCGTTACGTTGACCAGATGATAACCGCCGGCCCATGAGCCGAAAATTTGGCGATCCAGCATCAGCACGATAACCGTCAGCGGATGCCAGTGATCGTCCACGGCGTGAGTAAGTGCCCATTCGACGCCCTTCAGCGAAAGTCCGCCCAGGACCGCCGGGTTTTGATAGACATATTCGGGATCGTCGAAATTGACGAAACCAAACCGGATGGTCTGGCCAAAGGGAATGAAGACGAGCACCGCAAGCGCGATGGAAACGGCGATAACCTTCCATGACGAACTTCTCCCAGCCGGCGGCGCGTCCGAAGCACTTGGCATCTTCACAGCGTCCGCCCCGCCTCGTAGAGTTGAATGTCGCCTCGCAGCGCGGCGGCGGTGTCCGATTCTGATAGCGCCGCGGCAAGCTGCAGCGCCTTGCGCGCGGTTTGCAGGGCGTCCGGATAATCCCCGGTTTGCGCATAAGCTGCGGCGAGTGTGCGAAGGATGCGCGGGTCATTGCCGCGAGAGGCCGCGCTTGCCCTTGTGGCCAGCTCCAGGGCCGTGGCGCCGTCGCGCAGTGTTTCCGGCTTCGCCGTCGAGAGCATCCATGCGAGGTGGTTTTGGGCATCGGAATCTGTCGGATTTGTCTGCAAGGTCGCCCGGTATTCGTCCATGGCCTCGGCGATGCGGCCCTGTTGGTAGAGGACATTGCCCAGGTTGTTATGGGCGATGGGAAAATTCGGATCGAGCCGCAGCGCCTCCCTGTATTGGTTCGCCGCGTCTTCGAGACGGCCTTCGCGCAGATAGGCATTGCCGATGTTATTCACGGCGTCGGCGAAGTAGGGGTTGATCTTCAGCGCCTCGCGGTATTGGGCGATGGCGTCGTCGATTTTTCCTTCCGCGAGCAGCGCGGTGCCGAGATTGTTGTAGGCGTCAAAATATCCGTACTTGTACTGGATCGCGACGCGAAAGTGGGCAATGGCCTCCTCGGCGCGGCCAAGCTGGGTGAGGATATAGCCGAGGTTATTATGGGCTTCCGAGTAGAATGGATTGAGCTTCAGCGCGATGTTTAGTTCGGCAACGGCCTCATTGACATATCCCTCGTGGTAATAGGCAAAACCCAGGTCGTTATGCGCCTCCTGGTCGGTGAAATTCGCACGGCTGGCCTCGCCATAGTCAATTACGGCCTGGCGTATCTGCCCATGCCGCAGCATGTCGTCGCCAATATTGTCATAGGCGGTCGAGTTGTTCGCGGTGCACGCGACGGAGTGATAGAAAAGAGTTTCGGTCGAGCGCCAGTAGGCGACCTGACGAAAACCGGCAACCGCCAGCGCGCCTAGAACGACAACGGCCGCACCGGCCATTAGGTTTCTGCGCACGGGAATCTCGCCCGCCCAATCCGCCGCGAGCCACGCGCACGCGATGCAAAGTCCTATCTGCGGCAGATAAGTGTAACGGTCCGCGGAAGCCTGCCCGCCGGTTTGCATCACGCCTGCCACGGGCACCAGCATCCCGGCAAACCAAAGCCAGCCCATCAGTAGAAAGGGCTGCTTTCGGCGCAGCAACCACGCGGCGACAGTAATGGCGACGAGCAACAGGAGGCAGTCGATCACCTCCCATGTGGGCGAGCCGCCCCGCTGCAGCGGATAAGGAAGCGCGAGGTTGGCCGGGTAAAAGGACTTCCATATATAGCCCGCGTAAGCAACCGGCGCGTTGGCCGGATAACCGGCGATTTTTGGATTGCCGACTTCGAGCGCGCGGATGGCGGCGTAACTCGAAAGCGCGGTCAGCACAAAGAGCGGGATCTTTTCCAAAAGCAGGCCGGGAAATTGCGATGGGCGCTCGAGCCGTTTCAACGGCCAGAAATCGAGCAGCAGAAGCACGCACGGCACGGTGACCAGCATCGGCTTGCTCAGCAGACCCAGCGCAAACCAAAGCAGGACCATCGCGTAGCGGCCCTTTGTCCTCCCACCCTTTGCGTAGCGCGCGTAGGCCAGCAGGGTCAGCATGAAAAACAGGCCGCTCAGCACGTCCTTGCACTCGGATATCCAGGCCACCGACTCCGCCCGCAGCGGGTGAATACCGAACACCGCCGCCGCGAAGGCGCTCGGCCAGGTCGCGCCGGTCAATTCCACCAGCAGCAGAAACAACACGATGACCGACGCCGTATGCAGCAGCACGTTGACCAGGTGATGCCCGCCGGGCCAGAGGCCGAATATCTGGCAATCCAGCATCATCACGATGGTGGTCAGAGGATGCCAGTGACCCACCAGGACGTGGGTAAACGCCCAAGCGATGGCCGAAAGGCTGAGCCCGCGACTTACGATGGGATTGTCAAATATATATTCGCCGTCATCCATCGTGATGCGATCAAAGCCGACCGTCTGGCCGAAGACGGCCAGGACCAGCAGCGCCAGCAATATGCAAATGACCGCCTTGCCCGGACCGCGCCGGGGCTGGGGCTGCGTTTTGTTTCGCTTTTTTGCCTTTTTCAAAGGGGGTGGGCTGCCGGCGCGCGGGTTTCGGGGGTTATGCGTTCGAGGGACGGCATATTTCTCTGAAATCTATAGCCCCCATGGAAGTTCGCTTGCAAACCTGCGCGGTATTTCATGGATAACGGGCGCCCCATCAGCCCCCCTTCGCCCGCGAGAATCCGCGCCTACAGGCGCGTTGCGTGGCGGGAGGGGGAATGTTAGGCTCCTTCAGCCGGCTGCCGGCAGCCGAAAAACCCAAAACCATACCCCCGCATACACTATATGGCACAGGCAATCATGGACCCCGAGGAAGTCCGGCGTTTCGCCAAGGAGTTGAAACGCTTCAACGAGGAGGTGTCGGCCCGGGCCGCCGCGCTCCAGGCGCGCTTCGCCTCCGTGGGCAGCACGTGGCAGGACCAGGAACACGAAAAATTCGCCGAGGAATTCGTCACCACGATGAAAGTGCTCAAGAAATTCATCGAGGTCTCGGAAAAACACACCCCTTTCCTGCTGAAGAAAGCGCAGCGCATCGAGGAGTACCTCGACCAGAGATAGCCCCATGGCCACGCATGCCAAAGTCACTTCCACCGACGCCCTCGAGGTCTTCCGGGCCAGCCTCATCGTCTTCCTGAGCAAGGCGCACAGCGCCCTCGACCAGTCCGCCGATGAAATCCGCCGGGTGCGAAGCTGGATCCAGTTTGACCGGCGCACCTATTGGGAGGGCGAGGCGCGGCGCCGCGCGCGCACGCTGGCACAGGCCGAGCAGGAGCTGCTCAGCGCGCGAATGACCAAGGCGCTCGACAATCTGTCCACCCAGCAGGCCGCCGTGAACAAGGCACGGCACGCGCTCGAGGAGGCCAGCGAGAAGATGCGCCGGATCAAGCTATGGATTCGCGACTTCGACGCCACGGTCGAGCCGCTCTCGAAGGGCCTCAACTCACTGCGCGGCTACCTCGACCACGACCTGCAGCACGGCATCGCCTTCCTGGCCGAGGTCGAGAAAATCATGGAGTCCTACACCGAGGTGCCGAAGCCCTCGACCACCCCGGCCCAGGGCGGCGAGGCGCCCGCCGAACCCGTATGAGCAGCGAAGCCGAAGCCACCCTCGCAGCCGCGCTGCAAAACCTGAACATCGCGTGGCAGGAAGTGCGCGGCTATTGGCGCGACGCCAAGGCAGCCGAGTTCGAAGAGCGTTTTTTAAGGGAGCTGCCGAGCCGCGCGACGCAGGCTTCAACCGTGCTGGGCGAACTCGAGAAGGTTTTGAAAAAGGTGAAAAATGACTGCGCCTGAACTGGACATCCACCGCGCCCTGGCGGTGACCGAGCGCCTGAAGCTGGCCGTGGTCGAATTCGCGAAGCGGGAGGATCGGCTGATCCGCGGGCTCGACGCGCGCCGCTCGGGCATCGCCTGGAGATACCAGTCGGCCACCAGCGGAGACGAGGAATCGCTGGCGACGCAACTGACCGAGACGCAGGCCTGGTACGAAGCCGCCGAGGCCCGCGTCCGCACGGTGGCGAAGAACCGCGAGGCGCGCGTCCGGCGCGCATCGACGCTCGCCCTGCGCACCCTGCCGCACCGCGGGCGCGAGGCGCGCGGCAACTTCCTCGCCAACCTGCAAATGCGCCAGATGAACGCCGGCAACACGCGCGCCACGAAATTGCAGGCGGCGGATGCCGAGCATGGCCACGCCGCCGCCGCGCTCACCGACCAATGCCGGCTGCTGATCCACTTGAAACGCGAGGCGCGCAAGAGTTTCACCGGCTATGGCAGTTTCCGGAAGCGGCTCGCGCAAACAGGAGCAATCGAGGCGCCGGGAGGCGAGGAGGGGATGCGGCAGGTCGCGGGGGCGCTCGCGGAGGCCGAGGCGCAGTTGTCCGCCTTCAAGCAATACCTCTTGCCGAGAATCTTTCAGTTTGTGCCGCCGCCGATTGCCGGGCTCATCTGCGTGCTCGTGGGCGCGGGCGTGGCGGCAGGCTGGCATTTCAATTCGACGGGGTACACGGTGGGCGGCGGCGTGGCCGCGGTGCTGCTGGCGGCGGTCTTCGGCATTTTTCTGGCGAGCAAACGGCACGTCGAGCGCTCGGCCGTGGCGCTGGCGGAGGCGGTGGTAAAGGCCGACGGGCTTTATGAGGCCGTGCGCGGGCATGGCTCGCACGCCCACGCGGTGGCCCGCCAGGCAATCCAGGACGAGTACGACAAGACGATGGCCGACATCGCGGAGCAATGGAGCCGCGCGCCCGAGATCGAAACCGAGTTTCAGACTAGGACCAGGGCGCGCGTCGAATCGAAGGCGCCGAGCCTGCTGGCGAAAATTCGCGACCAGGAGGTGCGCAAGGCCGCCGAGCTGGCCGCCGCCTGCCAGGCAAGGCTGGTGCAACTGCGCGACAATTCCGGCGCCCGGCGCGACGAGGCGACGCGGCAGCACGCGGCGGAGGAATCGCAATGGACCCACGAGGAAATTGAGGAATGGAAAACCATCGAGACGCAATGGAAGGCCGAGATCGAGCCGATCTACGCGGAAATCCACGCGATGCAGGCCGAGGGCCAGGCCCGCTTCCCTGATTGGGACGAGAAATGGATCGACGCCTGGACGCCCCCGCGGGAATTCCCGACCGGCGCGAAATTCGGCAACCTGGAAGTGAACGCAAAAAACCTGGCGGGCACGCTGCCGAAGGATCCGCGCCTCGCGCTGCCAGGGCCGGCGGATTTCTCGCTGCCGCTCGCGCTCACTTTTCCGGATCAGGGCTCGCTGCTGTTCGAGGCGAAGGAATCGGGCCAGGCAGCCGTCAATGCCGCGCTCAACGCCCTCATCCTGCGGCTGCTGGTCGTCTCGCCGCCGGGAAAAATCTCATTTACCATCATCGATCCCGTGGGCCTCGGTCAGAATTTCGCCGGGCTCATGTTCCTGGCCGATTACGAGGAATCACTCATCAACCGCCGCATCTGGACGCAGCAAAGCCAGATCGAGGAGCGGCTCGCCGAACTCAACGAGCACATCGAGAAGGTGATCCAGATGTACCTCCGCAACGAGTACGCCACCATCAGCCAGTACAATGAAAAGGCCGGCAGCGTGGCGGAAAAATATCATTTCCTGGTCATCGCCGATTTTCCGGCGCAATTCAGCGAAACGGCGGCGCGCCGGCTCCAGAGCATCGCCACCAGCGGGCCGCGTTGCGGCGTCTTTACCTTCATCCAATGGGACCAGCGCCAGACTGCCGCCCGAGGGGCTGGCGGTCGGACGAATTGCGCCGCGAGCAGCATCTGCATCCAGCGGCGGGGCGATGGTTATTTCCTGCCCGGCGTCCAGCCGGAGGCGGGGACGAAACTCGCGCTCGATGCGCCGCCCGACCCGGATCTCTCCGCGAAGCTCATCCACAAGACCGGCCAGGCCAGCGTCGATTCCAACCGCGTCGAAGTCCCCTTTTCGCAAATCTCGCCGGCACGCGACGAGATGTGGACCAACGACACCACGCAGGAACTCAAGGTCGCCATCGGGCGCACCGGCGCGACCAAGCCGCAGTACCTCGCCATCGGCAAAGGGACGCGCCAGCACGCGCTCTTCGCCGGCAAAACGGGTTCCGGCAAATCGACGCTCTTTCACGTCATCATCACCAACCTCGCGCTCTCATGCAGACCCGCAGCCAGGTCGAGTTCTACCTCATCGACTTCAAGAAGGGCGTCGAATTCAAATGCTACGCCGAGAAGCGGCTGCCGCACGCGCGCGTCGTCGCCATCGAGAGCGACCGCGAATTCGCCCTGAGCGTGCTCCAGCGCGTGGACGAGGAATTGCGCCGGCGCGGCGATCTCTTCCGCAAGCTGGGCGTCCAGGACGTGCCCGGCTACAAGCGCGCGGGCGGCACCGAGGAACTCCCGCGCACGCTGCTGATCATCGACGAGTTCCAGGAGTTTTTCGTCGAGGACGATGCCATCGCCCAGGGAGCGTCGCTTCTCTTCGACCGCATCGTGCGCCAGGGCCGCGCGTTCGGCATCCACGTGCTTCTCGGCTCGCAGACGCTCGGCGGCGCCTACACGCTGGCGCGCGCCACGCTGGGGCAGATGGTCATCCGCGTCGCGCTGCAATGCAACGAGGCCGACGCCTATCTCATCATGGACGACAATAACTCCGCGCCGCGGCTGCTCTCGCGGCCCGGCGAGGGCATTTACAACGACGCGGCCGGCGCGGTGGAAGGCAACAGCCCGTTCCAGGTCGTCTGGCTGCCGGAGGATGAGCGCGACCGCCTGCTCGACGACATCCATGCGCTGGCCGAAAAGCGCGGCGATCCGAATGCGGAACCGCCCATCGTCTTCGAAGGCAACGCGCCCGCCGATCTGCGCGAAAACGCGCTGCTGCGCGATGTCCTGGCCGCGAAGCCCGCCGCCGGCGCCGGATGCGCCGCGCACCTGGCTTGGCGCGCCCAATTCCATCAAGGGCCCCACCGAGGCGGTCTTTCACCGGCAAAGCGGCAACAACCTGCTGGTGGTCGGCCAGCGCGAGGAGGCGGCGCTCTCGATCCTCGGCCTCTCGTTGCTCGCGCTCGGCGCGCAATACCCGGCGGGCAAGGCGCGCTTCGTCTTTTTCCAGGGCGCGCCCGACGGTCAGGCGCCGGCCTTCATCGATGCGGTTGCCGAGGGCGCTGCCGCACGATGTGACCATCGTCAGCCCGCACGGAGACCGCCGCGGCGATGAACGAAATCGCGACCGAACTCAAGCAGCGGATGGCCGGCGGGCCGCGCGGCGCCGATGTTCATTTTCATCAGCGGGCTGCAAAAATTCAAAAAACTGCGGCACGAGGATGATTTCTCGTTTTCATCGGGCGGCGACGGCGAGGCCGATCCCGGCGCGCAATTCGATGAGTTGATCCGCGAAGGGAGCGCCTACGGCATGCACCTGCTGGTCTCCGTGGACGCCTATAACAACGTCTCGCGTTTCATCAGCCGCAAGGCCATCACCGAATTCGAAATGCGCGTCGTCTTCCAGATGAGCGCGAACGATTCCGCCAGCCTCATCGATTCGCCGCGCGCCAGCAACCTGGGCCTCCACCGCGCGCTCTATTTCAACGAGCGCGAAGGCACCATCGAGACCTTCCGCCCCTACGCGCTGCCCGACCGCGCCTGGCTCGAGGAAGCCGCCGCGAAGCTCGAAGGGCGGAAGAGGCAACGGAAGGTCGAGGCCGGCGGCGTGGGATAAACGGAGTTGATGAGATTATTCCGGTTGATGGTGGGCGCGGTCATTCTTTTGGCCGTCGCTGCCGCCGCGGCTTATTACTTCGGTCTTTGGATTCCAAACAAGCCGGCCCTGTCGAAATACCCTGTGCGCGGGATCGATGTCTCCGCGCATCAGGGCCGGATCGATTGGAACGCGGTAGCGGGCAGCGGCATCCGGTTTGTCTATATCAAGGCGACCGAGGGCGGCGATTTCCGCGACGCGAAGTTCGCCGGGAACCTGCGTGACGCCAATGCGGCCGGCTTGCAATGCGGCGCCTATCATTATTTCACCCTCGGTGCGCCGGGAAACGTTCAGGCACGGAATTTCATCGGAGCAATATCGGGAAGCCATACCGCCCTGCCTCCGGCGGTGGACCTGGAATACAATGGCAATTCCGCGGCCCGGCCGGCTCCCGGCGAATTTCAAACCGAACTCAGCCTGTTTCTCAGCGCGTTGCGCGCCGCATACGGTCGCGAGCCCGTCATTTATGCGGCGGATGATTTTTCGAGGGACTATCTGCGAGGTTTTGTGATTCGCCGCTCCTGGGTGAGAGCCGTGGTGCTGACTCCAGCCTATGATTTTCGAAATCCGTGGATGTTCTGGCAGTTCTCCGAGCGGGGGAAGGTTCCCGGTATCACCGGATACGTGGACATGGACGTTTTTGACGGCAGCGAAGCACAATTCCAACTGCTCACTTCAGCAGCCAATCGATGAGCGAGGTAATATCAGGGGGCAGTTGTCAGGGATGGCAGTCCCGGCGGTGCAATCACCTCGATTTCCTTTTTGTCGCTGATGATTCTGATATGCTGGCCATTCTTTAGATCAGGGGTGTTATCGATGGGTCGAAGCGGGTTCGAGCCGAGCGTTTCAGTGAAAAGCGGGTCCGTATTTTGAGCCAATTTTTGGACTCCACAGTCCACCACTGCAGGACTTATCACCAGCTTTCCAGGTCTGGACGGGGTGATAAAGTATAAAAAAGTCCGTTCTATGTAATTCCGGCCATTGTAAGTCGCGCTTCCGCCGCTAATGCCCTGCGGCTTGGATACGTTGAATCCATCTTCCTTGAGTTGCGGGAACCCATTTTGAGAGAGGAATTGAAGATTATTAATGGAACTATCCCAGCTAACTCGCAACGCCATCAACAAGGGTTGGCCAACGATGCCGATCCGGGTGGGCAGGATCAACCTGGCGAATGCGGTCTTTGGGTCGGCAAGTGCGGGTGGTGGGTTGCTCTCGTTCAGGACAGTAAGTTTGAGGGGTTCCGATACGATTTTGCTATCGCCCGCAATAAATGTGAGCGATGGAATCTCGAATGTGCCAGGCGCCGTTGGAACGATGGAGTAAACGACGGTTGCGGATTCGCTGCTCGATGTTGAGGAATAGTAGTAACTGGAGTTGATGGAGGTATAGGTAATATCGAGACCTTTAACGGGGACCGTCTCCGGCGGCTTGAGGGTTTTGCCGCTTACTCCATCAAAAACGAAGCTCAGAGAGACCGTCTCGTCGAGCTTTGCAGTCTGCTTCGAAAGGGTTCCGGAGACAGTCGGCGCGCAAAAACCTGCGGGGACTGAAATCGCGAAAACGATCAAGAAAATAAAAGAACGTATTTTCACGAGATTTTTCCAAATGGATTCATGTTCACTCAGAAAATCAGCAATCTGAGATCAGCCGTTTCGGCAAGCTCAAGGCCCTGAGCCTGTCGAAGGGCAATCAGCAATTCCCACCATCAGTTCGCCCATGTCGGCTCCGTGGCGTCCAGGCCGGTGACGATCGCTTTCTTGCGTCCGGTCTGCACGTCCATCAGGTAGAGGTTGCCATCGTCGGAGTAAAGGATGTGGCGCGAATCGGGACCCCAGGAGGGGCGCTCGCCGGTGGCCACGACGCGAACGCCCCCGCCGCGCAGGTCCAGGATAGCGACCGCGAATTCACCCCCCTGGCGGACGTTGAACGCGACCTTGGCGCCGTCCGGCGACCAATTCGGCTCCGTGCAATAATTGTAGCCGGTCGGGATTTGCTGGCCGGAGCCGCCCGAGGCGGAGATACGGTAAAGCTGCGGGCCGCCATGGTCATCGTAGGAATAGATGATCTCGTCGCCGTTGGGCGACCACGTGGGCGAGGACTCGATGCCGGGCGTGTGCGTGAGGCGGTGGGCGCTGCCGTTGAGCCCGCAGACGTAAAGCTCCGGGTTCCCATCCTTGCTCAACGTGCAGGCGAGCCGGTCGCCACCGGGCGCGAAGGCGGCGCCGGAATTGGTGCCTGGGAACTTGATGATGCGTTCGCGCGAGCCGGTCGCGAGATTGACGAGATAAATGTCCGGGTAGCCGGCCTTGTAGCCGGTGTAGGCGAGCAGGCGGCCGTCGGGCGAGAGGCTCGGGCCGACGGAGATGGAATTGTCATGCGTGAGTTGCTGGACCTGCGAGCCGTCGCAATCGGCGATGTAGATTTCTTTTTGTCCGGTGCGTGCGGAACTGAACGCGATGCGCGTGCCGGCGATGCCGCGGTTGCCGGTGAGCGTTTGCACGATGTCGTTGGCGAACGCATGCGCCCGCGCGCGCGCGTCGCCGCTGTAAGTGCCCGCAACGGCGGCGTGGCCGCTGTGGTCATCCACCTTGCCGTCGAGCTCCGAGCCATTCGACGAGCCCTCGACCACCATCGCCCCGCTGCCGGCGCCGGCGAGCGTGAAATAGCCGGTCGCCGCGAGGTCGGACTCGAGCGTGCGGGTGATGACCGCGCCGTCCGGACCGGAGACCGGCTGGATGGAGAGGGCGATCAGGTCGCTTTTGCTGATGGTGATGACGGGCGCTTCCGCGGCATTGGCGGCCAGGGACGCGGCGGCGAAAAACGCGAGGGCGAAAAGCGGGATGCGGAGTTTGCGGATGTTGATCATTGGGATTGCGGATCGAGTTCGAAATTGATTTTGACTTCGTAGGAGCCGCCGTCGCCGAGGCCCTCGGGGAGGGGATCGACCTTGGAGACGCGATGGGCCGCTTCCATGACGGACTGGTCCATCAATTCATTACCGGAAGGCTGGTCGAGGGACACGTCAGAAATGGCGCCATCCTTCTCGATGCGAATTTTGACGAGCGCGGAGAATTTCGAATTCGGGGTGAGGATGGAAGTCGGCTGGTCCCAACTGTTGTAAAAGGTCTGGTAAAGTTTCGAGTAATATCCGCTGAAATCGCCGCCGCTCGAGCCGCCGCCCGCGTGCCCTTTGCCGCCGCGGTTGCCGCCGCCGGAGCCGGGAACTGTGCCATGGTCGCCCTGGCCCGGAGCGGGGCTGTGGTCGGTCGCTTTTTGGAAGGCGGCCTGCTCATCGGTTTCGCTTTCGTTTTCTTCGTCGGGCGAATGGCTCTTGTGGGCGGAGGGTTTCGGGCTCGGATGCTTCCTGGGAGAAGTCGAGGATTTTGGCTTTGGCTTGTGGCTCGGGCTTGGTTTTGGCCTGGGCTTGGGAGTTGGCGTATCCTCCTTTGGGGTGGGCGTTTCCCTTGGCGTTGGCGTCGGTTTCGGCGTCGGTCTCGGCGTGGGCGTGATGGCGGCGGGCGATGCGCCGGGCAGCACGATCTGGCTGGGCGGGGCGTTTTCGTCGGGCGGCGGGGTTTGTTCGGGCGCGGGCGTGGGAGTTTCGTCGTCCGGCTGCGCGTCGTCCTCGGGGGTGGGCTGGGCCTTTTCCGACGCGGCAAGGTCGCCGCCGCCATCCAGCCAGTCGAGGGCGTCGGCCTGTTGCGCCGAATTGCGCCAGACGGCAAAGAGCCAGAGCCCGCCGAGGAGCAGCACGTGGAGCGCGGCGATGATGATGACGTTGCGCCGGAAGGTGCCGCGGTCCTCCTGGCCGGGGCTCATTCGTTCTCCGGGTTGGTCATCACCGCCACCTTGGTCACCCCCGCCCGCCGGACGGCGTCGAGGACGTCCACGAGCTTCTGCACGGAGAGCTCGCGATGAGAGCGGACCACGACGGCGATTCCGCCCGAGGCTGAATTTTTCCCGGAAAGGAGCGATGTCAATTGGTCGAGCGTGACGGTCTGGCTATTCAAGGAGATCACGTCGTCCTTCGTGATCGAGACGGTCTGGACCTGGGCGGGATTGACGGCGTCGCTCGAGGCCTTGCTCGAGGGGAGGATGATGCCGGTGCTCTTTTCCATCAACGGCGTGGTGATGATGAAAATAATGAGCAGCACGAAGGCGAGATCGAGCAGCGGCGTGACGTTGATCTCCGACAGGGTCTGGAATGAATGTTTGGCCGAGAAGCGGCGCATGGAAAAAAGGTATGCGGGATCAGCGGCGCGGCGCGGCGCGCGGGCCGGGGTCGAGGTAGCGATGGGCGAACTCGCTCGAGAGTTCGGCGGCGAAATTGTCCATGTCGACAGTCATCGCGCGGATGCTGGTGACGAGAAAGTTGTAGCCGAACATGGCGGGAATCGCGACGAGCAAGCCGGTGACGGTGGTAATGAGCGCGGCGGAAACGCCGGGCGCCATGGCGGTGAGATTGGCCGAGCCGGCGGTGGCGACGTTGCCGAATGTATCCATCACGCCCCAGACGGTGCCGAGCAACCCGAGGAACGGCGCGCCGCTGACGGCGCTGGCCAGCAGGATCATTTGCGACTCGAGCCGCAGCGAGCTTTCGCCGACGGCGCGCTCCATCGCGGATTCGACCGCGCGCATTTGCGCGGAGGAAATGGGGCTGGCGATTTCCAGCCGCCCGCGAAAAGTCTCATCGACTTCCGAGGAGCCGAGCAGATGGAAAGTCAGTTCCTCGCACCCGGCGATGTAAACGTCGTAGAGCGGCGTGCCGTCGAAGCGCGCGCCGAGCGAATAGAGCCGCAGCGGCTGGCGGTCGGCGCGAAAGTGATTGCGAAACTCGCGCGCCTGGCGCCTGGCGATGCGGATGACGCGCAGCTTTGTCCACATGACCGACCAGGAGAATATCGACGCGAAAAAAAGCGTGATCAGCACGGCCCTGGCGGGCACGGTGGAGTGATTGAGAGCGAAGATGAGTCCGGCGGCGAGAATGGGCGCTGGGAAAATGGAAAATGCCATTTGGCGAACCGCGGTTCGTTATCGATTGTATGCCATACGCTCCGCAATTGTAAGCAAATGAGAAGTGCCCGCGAATACTTTATATGCGCGCTGGCGATGACGGCCTGCGGGGCCGCGCACGCCGATACGCGCGAAAATCCCTACGACGTGCTGGGCAAGGCGCTGGTGCCGATCGTGAAGGTCTTCACACCCGACGCCAATGGGAATCCCGTCCCGCAAGGTTTGGTCATCGACGCGAAGCTCCTTGAGGCGAGCAAGTTGCCCCCCGAGCTTCAGGGCCAGGCGGTGCACATCGCCGTGGTGACGCCGGACGCAGTCCTGATCCAGGCGCCCATCGCCGGGCAAATGCTGACGGTCTGCCGCGACGGCGACACGCTGTGGGCGACGCCGGGCTCGCAAATCCAGCCGCTGCTGGCGCAGGCGGAACAGAAGCCGCTCTCCGGAAAAAAGAAGAAGAAATTCGAATCCGAAGCAGCGGCGGCGATGGGCCCGTTGACGCTGCCGATTCCGCAGAAGGAATTGGTTTTCCTGCCGGTGCTGTTTCAAGTCGAGGACGCCGGCGACGACACGATCAATAACGCGCCATACCGCGTGCTGGATGTGCAATTGATGCCGGAGCTGGCGAAGTCGATGCACGCGGAGAATTGGACCGCGCGGATGTGGGTGGGCGCGGATTATTCCCTCGCCAAAGTTACGCTCAAGGGGCCCTCGTGGACCGGCACGGTGGAGATCGACAAAATTTCGCTGCCGCCGGATTTGCCGGAGGCGACATTCCAGCCGCAGGGAACCGACGTGCTGAAGCTGACGGCGGAACAATTCCTGAACCTGCTCAGCCAGTTTGGCCAGAAGTGAGGCGCGCTACCGGCGCTTCGCGAGGTGGGCGTAACGTTCGGTCCACTCGGCGGGCAGGCGCATGGGGCGGCCGGGAGGCATCTGGATGAGCGCGAGCATCTGGCGGCACTGGGCGATGAGCGCATCGTCGCCGCGGCGGCGAACCTCGAAGGCGCACCAGAAACGCATGCGCTCGACGGTGTCGAGCCTGCCGTGGATCACGAGCACATCGCCCAGGACGGCCGGTTTGCGGTAATCGATCTCCGTGCGCACGACGACGGGGTATTGCTTGTTTTCGGCCATGGCGCGCAGGCCCATGCCGAGTTTTTCGGCGAGGAGGGTGCGGGCGACTTCGATCATGCGCAGGTAGGCGATGTTGTGGACCACGGCGGCGCAATCCGTGTCGAAGAACATCACCTGCGTCTCGGTTTCGATGGTTGGCGTTTCCATTAGCTGTGGGCGCGGCGGGCCGCGATGGCGCGCCATTTGCGGATCATGCGGCGGAGGCTTTGGTCGAGATCGAGCGCGTCGAGTTCGCCGGGAGTGAACCAGCGCAAATCGCGGCTTTCCTCGCTGGCCACCGGCGCGGCGGACTCGGGCGCGATGAGCATGAAGCGGACATCGTAATGAAAATGGACCGGCTCGGCGCCGTGGGCGGGAATCTGGTGGATGTCGAGATCGAACGGGCGCGACGATGCGACGACGAGGCCCCCGATGCCGGATTCCTCGAGCGCCTCGCGGCGCGCGACGCGCAGGATGTCCTCGTCGCCGTCGCAATGGCCGCCGAATTGCAGCCAGCGGTCGAGCTTGCGGTGGTGATGGAGCAGCGCGCGTTCGCCAGCCGCGTCGACGACCAGCGCGCTGCCGGTGAAATGCGCCGGGTAGGATGTGCGGAGGAAGCAATCAGGCGTGCCGTCGAGCAGCGCGAGCATGCGGGCGCGGGCCGACTCCTCGTCTGGCCGGCGCGCGAGGTCCATGGCGGCAAGCTGGGCGCGCAACTCCTGGCGATTCATCCCGCCAATATGGCAACGGGAGGGGATTGCGCAACACGCGAGGATTGGACTCGCGGGAACGCAAAAGGATTACCCGGTCAGAATTCGCCGGCGTAATCCTTGAGCGCGACGGTGAGCTTTTTCAGGCCGAGCTCGAGGCGGGTCTTGATGGTGCCGAGTGGGATGCCGGTGTGCGCGGCGATCTCGCGCTGGCTCATCCCCTTGTAGAAGGCGAGGTCGATGGCCTGTTGCTGCGCTATGGGCAGCGTCTTGATGAGGCCGAGCAGCGTCTCGCGGATGTCCGCCATCACGAAATCCTCCTCGGGATCGGTGGTCCATGCATCGGGCTGCTGTTCGACTTCCTCGCGCAGGCGCTCCTCGGCTCGGCAATGGCTCTGGCATTTGCGCAGCCGGTCGATGGCGCGGCGGCGCGCCAGGGTGACGATCCAGCCAAGGGGCTTGCCCTTGTTGGGATCGTAGCCGGCGGCGCGGTTCCAGATTTCCATGAAGATTTCCTGGAGCAGGTCCTCGGCTTCGGCCTCGTTGTGGACGACTTTCATGCCGAGGGATTTCACGATGCCGCAGTGCCGGTCATAGAGATACTCGAGGGCGACGGGATCGCGCTGCTGGAGCATATTCATGAGCTGCTCGTCGGTGAGATCGAGCGGAGAGGGGTGGGCAGTTTCGGCAACAGGATGTTCGAGTATGGCATTCATGGTTTTTTCGCTTCGGGATGCTTCCCGGGAGGCCGGGAATGGGTTATGGCAAAGTGCCAGCAGCACCTTTAGCAATGCGTATGCCGATGGCGTTTTCTCAGGGGAAGTGCCAGGAATGGGCTGAAATAGTGTCTTAAAACAAGACACTAATGTCTTCAAACAGGGCGCTCTGCCCTGACAAATCGGCCGCCCGAACCGGGTCAGTTACCGCCGCCGCCATCGACGTCCGAGGGAGCCGGCGTCGCATCGGGCTTCGCGATGAGACCCTTCAATTCGCTGATCCATTTGCCGGCGTCGGGATGATTGGGGTACTGCTTGACGAGCTGATACATCTCATTGAGGCCCTGGTCGCGAAGGCCGATCACGATGGTGTCCTCGGCGCGGGCCCAGAGCAACTGCGGGAGACGGTTGGAATTGTAGGAATCGACGGAGAATGGGGTGTCGGACTTGGAAGCCTGGGCGGTTGCGGCGGTGATCTTGGCGGCCCAGTAATCGAGCAGGCGGCGATCGCGGGTCTTGCGCATGGCGGGCAGGAGGAATTTATCCGAGATGCCGTTGAGGTTGATGGGAACCTGCTCCCATTTGGGGATGGCGCCCAATTCACCGCCGATGTTGTACCAGGTGGCGAAGATGTTGCCGGAGATGGGGCTATCGACAATTTCGGTATCGAATCGCGGGAGGCCGTTGGCGGCGGGTGTGTTGGTCCTGTCGAAGCGGCGGCGTCCGCGCTGGCCCGGGCTGGGACCGGCATCGACGGCGGCATCATCGGGGGCCATACTTTCGATGGTGGTGATGAGGGAGCGCGCGGTATCCATGTAGGAGAAGACCGCATTGATGGTCTGGGGATCGGTCAGGCCGGCGATGCGCTGAAGGGAAAGGGTCATGTAGAGCAGACAGACGCGGATGGCAAAGGGGGAGAGCCTGTTTTCATCGGACTCGCGTTTTTTCCAGTCGCGAAAATCGCTGTCGGCGTTTGGCCGGCCCTGGTAGCGGGTGACATAGATGGCCTGGTAGTAGAAATTGAGCGCGGAGGTGTCGTCGGAGGAGGCGTTTGAGAAATCGGTAATGTCCTGGTTGAGCTGGGCCTTCGAGGTCTTGGAGACTTTCTGCTGCAAGTTGTCCAAATCCTGGAGCATGGAATTGGGGTCGACTTGCGGCGTGTACTGGGCCATGAGGGCCGGAGCCAGCAAAAGGAGGAGGATGGGGAACACGAGAACGCGCATAAGCGGGATATGTGTGTACCGGGAATGGACGAAAATCCAGTACGGATATTTACCAAATCCGCCCTGGCGCTGATGAAAACACGCCGGGCCGGAAAAGCCTTGCGCGGAGGTATAAAAGGAGAGACTTACGGCGAGCGAGCCAAACATGAGGCGTTTTTCAGTATTTCCGCGGCAGCGGTGGACGAGGGTGGCGCTGCTCGGGGCGCTGTTCGGGTGTTACTTTGGAAGCCTGTGGGTGGGAGCGCGTCATTTTCCGCATGGCTACGACTGGCGCCGGAATGTGATCTCGAACCTGCTCTCGCCGAGGGACAACCCGGATTGGTACTGGGCGCCGTCGGCGGGGGTGGCGCTGGCGGGATTGTGCATGGCGCCGCTGGCGCTCTGGATGGACCGTGAGCTGGGAGATGGCGCGAGCGCGCTGGCGCGACGGGTGCGGAGGCCGGCGTTCGTTGTGGGAATCGGCTGCCTGATCCTGGCGGCGCTGGTGGCGCCGCAGCACCAGCACACGGTGATGGGGATGCGGCGTGCGCATGAATTGCTGGCGCGGACGTCGGCGGTGGGGCTGGGAGTGGGGATGCTGTGCGCGTGCCAAAGCGCCGGCCTGAGAAACGGCGCGGCCGGGGAGCGGGGGCGAAGGCTGCGGGGGCTGCGGCGAATCTGGCAGGCGGCGACGTTGCTGCCGGCGCTGGGGGCGGTGGGCAGCGGAGTGATGGTGGCGCTGGCGCATTTTGGGAGGCTGGGAACGGGTGTGACGGATTTCTTTCGCGGCACGGTTTTCTGGCGCCTGGCGTTTTGGGAATGGGTGGGGTCGGCGGCGGTATTCGTGTTCTTCGCAAGCGCGGTGGTGATGCTGGGGACGGCGGAGGAAGGGAGCGGGGAAGGAATCCTGGGGGCGGGTTCGGGCAAAAGGGGGGTAAAAGTACCTTGATTGACCTTGATTGACCTTGATTGACCTTGATTGGGCTTGATTGGAAGGTGATCCGAAATTGATTTTGCGTTACAAAGCAGAAAACCCGGTTTCGCGCCGAAAGGGCAGGAGGGGTACTTGCCCTCCCATCTGGACAGCTTTGCGTCTTCGCGCCTTTGCGTGAGTCCCTCTTCCAGAAGGGTTTAGCCTCACGCAAAGGCGCAAAGCCGCAAAGGAAATCAGAGCAGGCGACTCTCGAAGAACCGCGCGATCGGAGATCAAAGCGCAACCCTGCTGTTTTTTTGGAGCAATTAGCTCCAATCCAAATACTTACCCCGAATTTCGGAACAGCCTCTGATCGGGCTTGATTCTTGGACGGCGCAAGCCTGTCAGGGAGTCCGTTTAGCGGCGACGCGCAGGCCGGGTGCGGAAACGGGATTTCGCGGTGAAGGGCCGAACCCATGCCGAAAGGGTAGCAAGCTGGGTGTCGCGTGGGTTAGCGATTTTTTCGGGCCATGCACCTCCTGAGCTATTCGGATAGCAAAGCAGGATTTGTCCACGCTCTGTTGGCGAAGGCGAAAGAATGGAGATTTGCTTAACGAATGTGTGTATGCCAGACCGCTCCATCACACCCATGCTGCACCACCTGTCATTCGGAGTCATGGACCTCGAGTGCTCCGCTGCGTTCTACGATGCCGCGCTTTCGCCGCTTGGTTATGTTCGCGTGTGGACGGACTTGACTGCGGTGGGCTATGGGTTCCCCGGCGGCGGCGACAAGTTCGCGATCAAGCTCAGTGGCGGCGACGCGGTTGCGCCGGGCGCCGGATTCCATGTTGCGTTTGCCGCGCCCTCCCGCGAGTCGGTGGCCCGCTTTTACGAAGCAGCGCTGCGGCATGGCGGAAAAGACAACGGCGCGCCGGAGTTGTGCCCGGAATATGGCGAACACTACTATGCCGCATTCGTCATCGATCCGGACGGTTATCGAATCGAGGCCGTTATCGACGAACATCCGTAAAGCGAATGAAGATGATGCGAGCGGCATGGCCGCCGTGGTACACGCGATGAGCGAAGTGCATTCCGTCGCTTCGGAATCCGTGGCGGCGACGGCGGGGAAAATGGAGCACAACCTTCGGCAAGCCGCGGCTTCGGGTTGCTCGACTGCCTATGTTGCCGAGACTCCAGGGGGCGAGATAGCGGGTTACTGCGCGGTGCACTGGGTGGCTTTTCTCTTTTTCTCCGGCGGCGAGGCTTATGTCACCGAGCTTTTTGTTCGTCCTCGAGATTCGGGAAAGGGCGTTGGAACGAAGCTGCTCGATACCGTTGTTGCCGAAGCCAGAGAGCGCGGATGCTCGCGTCTTTCATTGCTGAACGGGCGCGATAGCGAAGCGTACCGGCGCGGATTTTATGCCCGACGCGGATGGATCGAGCGTGAAGGGATGGCTAACTTCATCCTGCCGCTGGCGAATCCGCGCGGCGAATGAAACACTTACACAACATGATCCATTATAATATTTGGTTTAACTTCCAAAGCGGGATCGAGGAGACGGAGGGTCTGGACATCATCCATGGATTTCTGAGCGAGCTCTATACCGCGGGATCCATTGCCGGCTTCGAGCTTCTCAAGAACTCCGGAGATGCCGCGAAAACCAAAATGCTTCAGTTCCAGGCGCTCATCGAGTTTCAGGACGACGCGCAGTTCTCGGCGGCGTTTTCCGCGCAAGCGGCGCGTGGCATTCACACCGGGGTTCACGGGCGCGTCATGGCTTTGGTCGACGAGTTTCGTATTGAAGTCTTCAGACGGGTTGCAGTTTCCGGCGCACGTGCGATCGAGGAAGCGACGGACCAATATGGCTGCGAAGTGTAACCCCTATCCCCCCAACACAATGGGAGTCGATACTAATCTATGAGAAATATGGTCATGCTCGTAAGTCTTTGGACGGGGTTGAACCTCTGCTCGGGAAGGTCCCAAGTTATGAAAGACCCTCTCCTTGATTACTACCGTCGCAATTTTGGCGAGGTTAATTTCGCGGCTGCTCCTGATCCGGAAAGTCCCTCTCCTCCTATTACTCCCGGAACTCAGATATATTCCTTCTCAGCCGACTTCACAGGGGATGGAAGTAAGTCGATTTTTATTACGGACCAGGGAAGTATTTTGGGGCCGCATGGAAATTGCGCCTGGTCAGTCTATTTGCCAGTAGCAGCGGGTAAGTACCGCCCTAACGGACGACTCCCACTTCCTTGACGCCGGAATAGAAGGCCCCGACTATATCGGCTACATCAAGCAGGTAAAACGATACGGCGCTGTCACTGCGATTGCCGGAGGCAAGTATGGTATTACGGCGCAATACCTTAAAAATGACTCGATCAAGTCGGAGCAGATTGATGACAAGGGCGGGCATGCCGACGCCGAGCACTACCCGAAGTATTTTGGGGGCGCTCATCCCAGATATCATATCACGATTTATACTTTGGGACAATTGGAACAGAAGTATGCCAATTCCGGCCCAACTAACGCCATCACGCCTACCGCAAAATGAGGGATTTACGAATTGAGGTCGGCGGCTTAAGCGGCGCCTTGGCGATGGTAACCTGGGCCTGCGCTCGCGGTACTCGCTCCGACCCAGGCTGGGGTAAGGCGGGCCTTTGGCCCTTTAGATTTGGGTGGGAGATTGAGGTGAAGAGGCTGTGGTTTGATGAGTTATAATTAGGTGGAGTGTTGCGTTGGTGGGACTGGAGCATATTAAAAAACTGTAGCCTCTGCCGTCCCTGCGGGACTGGCAACTGCTTTCCCCGACGTGCAGGGGATGAATCCCCTGCCTGATTGTCTGAGCGTCCCTGCGGGACTTTCGCAGCCGCGGAGCCCGGGGCAACGGGGGAATCCAACACGTTCGGTCGTCCAAATCGGCTACACGCCAGATTCTCCTCGAACGACAAGTTAGCGCTTATGGGGCGACGCCCCGCACCCCGCTTAGCCGTATCCATGCAGTTGGGGCAGCACCTCATGGGAGGGAAGGCTTGAAGACACGGGTCGGAGTGCCTGTCTCCAATCGTCTGTCGAGTTACCTTTCGGTGGAAAAATCCAACTGCATCGCAGTTGGATTTTCAGCAATCAGGTAGCAGCGGATCAGAAACTTACACAATTCAAGGATGCCCCTTTTTCCACCCCGACTGCATCGTTACGGCTAAGGACCCCGCCCGCTCGCCCGCCCGCCGACCTCCACTTTTCCCCTCCGCCGCCTCGGCGGCCGCTGACGCGACAAAGAGGCTCTTCAACCTTTGACTTATCAAAGGCCGTCGGGGTGACGGAGGACGCAGCCGTCGGTGGGGCGGGTGCGGGTGGTCCATTGGGGGCCGCGGGGACCGCCGGTCCAGCCGGTGTCGAACCGGAGGCCAGCTATGACGAGGAAGACATGGTCGCGGCGGGCGTAGACGGTGATCCAGTCGCCGGGGCCGGAGAGGCCGTAATGGCGGAAATAGAGGGCGGGAATGGGGGAATCGAGACGGCCGGCGGCGCGCAGGACGAAGGAGGCGGAGCCGGAGCAATCGTAGGCGGAGTCGAATTCGGCCATGGAATGGCCGCCGCCGTATAAGTAGGGCATGCCGGCGATGCGATTGGCGGCGGCGACGGCGACCTGGACATCGGGGGGAGCGGCGGGAGGGGCGACGGCGTAGCCGTTGTAGAGGACGGCGGTGCGGCCGGGGATGTAGTGGTAGACGTAGGGGGGCGGGGCGGCGCAGCCGGCGAGGAGAAGAAGGGGGAGGAAAATTCGAAACTCGAAATTCGAAATCTGCGGGAGAAGGAGAGAAATTCGAAATTCGAAATTCGAAATTCGAATTATAAGGCGCGCGGGGGGCGCGCTTTTTGGCGGAGGGTTACGGAGAAGTCCGCGGAGTGTCACGGGGCGGGCTTTTGTAGCTGAATGTGGTTGTCATTGCACCACTGAATCGCCATGGGGTCGCCGGCCAGGGCGGCCTTGCGATACCATAGGCCGGCGGAAATCCAGTTGGGATCGACGCCGAGGCCGAGGTCGTAGCAGCGGGCGAGTTGAGCCATGGAAAAGGCGCTGCCGTTTTGCGCGCCCTCGGTGAAGAGGTCGAAGGCCTTTTTGGGGTCGCGCTCGACGCCGTCGCCGTTCATGTAAAGGACGCCAAGATTGGCGGCGGCATCGGCGAAGCCGAGGTTGTGGGCATCGGAGAAAAGCTGGAACGCCTGGGCATCGTCCCTGGGGACGCCGATGCCATGGTCGAGGCAGTAGCCGAGAAAGTTCTGCGCGCGCGGGTAGCCGGCGGCAGCGGTCTGGCGCAGGATCTTGATGCCGCCATCCAAATCCTTCTTCACACCGATGCCGCGGAGGTAGCATTCGGCGAGGCAGGTCTGGCCGTCGGGGTCGTTGGCGTTGGCGGCCATCTGGAACCAGGCGGCGGCCTGGGTGCCATCGAGGGCGACGCCGGCGGCGTTCGAGGCCATGATGCCGGCCTGGGTCATGGCGGGCGCGTTGCCCTGCACGGCGGCGGCGCAATACCATGCGTAGGCGTCCACGGGGGCGATGTCGCGAAGATGATCGGCGAGAATGACCATGGCGGGGACGAAGTCCTGGTGCGCGGCATCGGTCATGGCCTGGCGAAGGAGGACGAATTGCCGGGGCGGCAATTTATCGAGCGCGGAGAAGTTGGTTGAGAAAAGGGCGTCGAGGCTGGTGTGGGCGGTATTGTCGTTTGGATAGGAATGGATGAGATCGAGGTAGGTCTCGATGGCATTGGGCCAGTCGCGGGCGACTTCGAAATCGGAGGCTTTGTGGAGTTTCGCCAACATGACTGCGTGCGGGTCGGGCGTGGGCGTGGGGGTGGGCGGAGGAGTAGGCGTGGCCGGGGTGGGCGTGGGCGTCGAGGGCGGCGGCGGGGAGGGCGTCATTACGGCGACGGAGACCGGCGTGGGCGTGGGCGAAGGGGCGGCGGCGATGACCGGTTGCGGGCCGGGGCGATACATGAACCAAAGAGCGGCGGCCGCGCCGAGGCATGCGACAACGGCGACCAGGCCGAGCCATGGAAAGCGCCCGGCGGGCCGCGGGGCGTAGGTGGGACGCAACGAGGCGGTGGCGCGCGGGGCTGCGGTCTGTTTCGTGCCGGAGCGAGTGGAGGCGGCGGTTGGCAGGGTTTGGCGGGCGCCGGGGAGCGCGGCTTCGAATTCGCGGCAGAAATCCGCCGCGGTGGAATGGGCGCGCTTTGGATCGAGCGCCTTTTTGAGGACATCGTTGCCGGCCTGGGAGAGCCCGGCGATGGGGAGATAGCCGGACTTTGTGCCCGAAGCGCCGGGAACGGCGGCAGGAGGCGCCCCGCCGAGCAGCTCGTAGACAAGGGCGGCGAGGGATTGAACGGAAGAGCGGGCGGACGCCGCGCCGGAATCGCGCGTGATGCCGAGCGGGTTGAGCTTCAGGATGAATTGCGGCCAGCGGTCGACCGGCATCGCGAGGCGGCGCTCGGCGGGTTCAGCGTCGGCGGCGGGAAAATGGACAAGGACCTGGTCGAGCGAGAGGTCGAGATGGGCCAGGCCGACTTTGGCGGCGGCATCGGCGCCCGTGGCGATCTGGCGCAGGAGGAGCACGACCTCATCGGCATCGAGCTGCGGGCGCGAACGCCGCAATTCGAGAAGGCTGAAGCCCTCGGTCCATTCGAGGAGGAGGAAGCCGGCCTCGGAGGCGCGTTCGAGGCCGAAGACGCGGAGGATGTTCGGCTGGTCGATGCCGCGGAGTTTTTCCACCTCGCGCTGGAGCTGGGCGAGCGCGGCGGGATCGCCGGCAAAATCGGCCTGGAGGAGGATGAGGCGGCGCTTCGAGCCGTCGTGCAAATCCTCCGCCTGGAAGGCCCAGCCGGCGTCGCATTCGCCGAGATCGCGCCGGAGCTCGTAGCGGCTGGCTACGACGGCGCCGCTGTAAAAGCCCCTGTTTTTCAGGAGATCGCCGGTGGAGCGGGGCGCCTGCGGAGGGAGCCCGGGGGCGGACGGGGCGGGGGTTCATCGGGGCCGAGGAGGTCGATGCAGGCTTCGAGCTCCGAGCGCAATTCGGCGGAGCTTTGCGGACGGTCTTCGGGTTTTTTGGCCAGCATGCGGAGAAGGAGGCGGCGGAGGGGCTCCGGCAGGGTGGCGATGCGGTCGGCGGGCGGGGGCGAATGGAGGTGCTCGCTCATGACCCGGGCGAGTGTGCCCTGGAAGGGAGGCTCGCCGGTGAGCATGAACCAAAGGGTGACGCCGAGGGAGTAGATGTCGGACCGGGCGTCGAGTTCGAGTTCCTCGAGCTGCTCGGGGGAGGCGAAATGGGGAGTGCCGACGAAGCCGGCGGCGCCGATGGTGATGCCGCCGGCGGCATCGCTTGGGAGGCTGGATTTTGCGAGGCCGAAGTCGATGACCTTCACGGCGAGTTCATCGTCCTGCTGGACGAGCATGAGGTTCGAGGGCTTGATGTCGCGGTGAACGAGCTGATGTTTCTCGGCGGCGTTCAAGGCGCGGGCGACCTGGACGGCGAGGCGAAGGGCGGGAATGGGGCGGAAGGGGCCGGTGCGCCGGACGCGGGATTCCACGGTCTCGCCCTCGATGAATTCCATGGCGTAAAAAAAGGTGTCGCCGGAGCTGCCGAGATGAAAGACCGAGGCGACATTGGGATGACGAAGCAGGGCGGCGGCGCGCGCCTCGCGCACGAAACGCTGGCGGGCGACGTTGCTGTGAATGGCGGCGGCGTTGATGACCTTGAGGGCGACGGGGCGGCGGAGGCTGGTGTCAAAGGCCTTGTAGGTGATGCCCATGGCGCCGCGGCCCAGCTCGACGAGCGAACCATCCTCGCGGCGCTCCACCTCGTAATGGTCGAATACTGTCGTCTCCGGCATGGTCTGGTTTGGAATGTAGTGCGAGGCGAGGAGAAATCGAAACCAGAAAAGATTATTGGCTGCTGCGGGACTTGCTGCTTTGGGAGTCGGCGCCGCGATCCCATTCGGCCACGCGCTCGGCGGCGGAAACGTCCGAGGGATCGAGGAGCGGGACAGAAAGAATCACCCAGGTCGAGCCGATTTTCCTGGCGTCGATGTGGAGGTTGCCGTTGTCGAGAAAGTAGACCATGCCCATTTCATCCGGGGGCATGGAGGTGCGGTAGCGGACTTCGTATTGATCGAGGCCGAGCTGGGATTGCACGAGGTCGAGGGTATCGCCGGCGGAAAACTGGGTGTAAGCGCGGACCACGGGGGGCGTGCCGGCCGCCGCTGGCGGCGCGGACAAGGAGAGGCGCCGGCATGCCGGGAGAAACGGGAGCGCGGCGAGGAGGAAGAGGATTGCGGTGCGGCTCTTCATTTTTCCGGACAGCGAGGAGAATCGATCACGGGGGAGTGGCGGGGGGACTCTGGGGTTGACCGGAGGCGGCGGGTTGCGGCGAGGGAGTGTCGATGACCATGTGGCGGGAGGGGAGGAATTCGCCGTGCTGGGCGGCGACCTGGGCCTGCTCGAAGGAAGTGCCGATCTGGCCGGGGGGCGCGGCTTCGCCGAGGCTGCGAACGCGGATGTAAACGGCAGCCGAGCCCATGATGATGAGGAGCGAGATGCCGCCGAGGATGAGGACGGGAATGGCAACGGGTTTGCCCTTGGCGGGGATGCACGGAATCAGCGGTTTATTGCATTCCGGGCAAATGAACGGGGCATCGTCGGCGACGGAGATGATTTCATCGCGTTCGGCGAGGAGGCAGCCGGCTCGGTTAGGGCATTTGCCAGGGGTGGGCATGGGAAGAATGAAGCAGGGTTCTGCAGTGCAGGTTACATGTGGTTTGGAAAACTCGAATTTCGAAATTTTGCGGTGGAGATGGGACTCATGGGACCTATGGGACGGATGGGACTCATGGGACGGACCCGGCGGCGAATCTTGCCATGTCCTTCCGGCAAATCGGTTTCCCAGCGGAGGCCTTCGCCGGGGACTTCCAGGACGGTGAAGTGGAGCGCATGGCGGCGTAAGAGCAGCGCGCTCTCGAAGGCCGGAGTCCACCCGGTCTCGATGAACCTCAGGTAATGCCCCTCGGACGGCCCATAGATTTTGTCTCCCACAACGGCATGGCCCGCATGTGCGAGATGCACGCGAATCTGGTGCATCCGCCCGGTCTCCGGAAACGCCCGAACCAGCGCGAACGCCCCGCCTATCCCGCGGCTGAAACGCCGCACGACCCGGAACCGTGTCCGCGCCGCCGCCCCGTCCGGGTGGACGCATTGCTTGAGATAGATGCGCGACGGCCGCCGCTCCCCCTGGCGCAGCAGCGGCGCGTCGATGGTGAATTCATCCTCGCCCGGCCATCCCCATACAATCGCGGCGTATTCCTTCCCGATGCGCCCACGCTCCATCAGCATGCAGAAATGCCGGGCCGCCGCCTTCGTCTTCGCGATGAGGACCAGCCCGCTCGTCTCGCGATCCAGCCGGTTGATGATCGAGACCTGGCCGCCATTGGCCAGCTCGAAGGCCAGCAGATGCCGCAGCAGATGCCACATGGTCGCCTCGTCCGAGGGCTTGCTCGGATGCACCTGGAGCAGCGGCGGCTTGTCGATGACGATCCATTCCGGCGCCTCGGCGATAATGGCGAGGCGCGGCGAAGCTGGGCGCGCGGAAGCATTGGGCATGCTCAAAAGATTGCTTCTCACCGAATATGCACAATGGTAATCGTTCAATCGCACCACCATGAACCCGGAATACTTGAAGACGCTGCAAAACCTGCCGCTGTTTGCGGAGTTCACCGACGCGGAGATGAAGGGGTGATCGACCTGATCGACAAGGTGCAGATCCCCGCGGGCGAATGCATCGTGAAACAGGACGAGATGGGCGACTGCATGTACGTGCTGGTGGAAGGGACCGCGCGGGTGGTGCACCGGCGGGACGGGAAGGAGATCGAGCTGGCGGTCCTGAAGAAGGGGATTTCTTCGGCGAACTGGCACTGGTGGATTCGGGGCCGCGTTCGGCGGACGTGGAGACGCTGACGCCGTGCACGCTGTTCCGAATCGAGCATGGGGCGCTGCGGGCGATCGTGGGGGTGTACCCGAATGCGGCGTTCAAGCTGTTGCTGGCCGTGGGGCGCGCGATGGTGCAGCGGATGCGGCGGGGCAACCAGAAGTACATCGACTCGCTGCTGACCGGCTCGAACCATTAGACGGGCAGAGCCAGGAAATGGCCGCCTTTCCGTTACCGAAGGGCCATCCGGGGCGCAAGTAGGGGTTGACACCGGCTGCCGCGGGGAAGGAAAACTGCCGGCGCCCAATACCTGATGTCCGAATTCGCCCCCCAGCAAACCCTTGCAAAAGCGCCTCCCTCACCGGCACGGCCCTGCACACGGGCGAGAAGGTCACACTCACGCTCCACCCGGCGCCGCCGGGAACGGGGCGCAAATTTCGCAGGAGCGACCTGCCGGACGAGCCGACCATCGACGCCAGGATCGAGAACGTGAAGACGGTCGAGCGGGCGACGACCATCGCGGAGGGGAACGTCAAGGTGCAGACGGTCGAGCACGTGCTCGCGGCGCTGGCGGGGCTGGGAGTGGACAACGCCATCATCGAGATGGACGCGAACGAGCCGCCCATCGGCGACGGCAGCGCGGGGCCGTACGTGGAATTGATCAAGCGGGCGGGCGTGGCGGCGCAGGAGGGGCAGGCGCCGCAATTCGGCGTCCACGAGCCGCTCCATATCGAGACCAAGACGCGGCTCGCTGATGACGGTGGTGCCGGATGAGAAATTCCGCATCTCCTGCACGCAGCAGGGGCCGAACGGGCGGTTCACGCAATATCCACAGCACGGAGATCACGCCGGAGATCTTTGAGAAGGAAATCGCCCCGGCGCGGACGTTCGTTTACTACGAGGATGTGAAGCCGCTGATGGACAAGGGCCTGATCAAGGGGGGTTCGCTCGAGAGCGCCATTGTGATCCGGGGCGAATCGGTACTCGAGCAAGGAGCCGCTGCGGTTCCCGGACGAATTCGCGCGGCACAAGATCCTCGATATCGTGGGCGACCTGGCGCTGTTTGGCCGGCGGATCAAGGGCCACGTCATCGCGGTCAAGCCGGGCCACGGGCCGAACACGGAACTGGCGCGGGCGATGCCGAAACAGCTCACGAAGCTGATGACGCTGGTGCCGCCGTCGATCGTGCCGAAAGGGGGCGCGGTGCTCGACGTGAACGACCTGATGCGGATCCTGCCGCACCGGTACCCGTTTTTGATGGTGGACCGCATCGTGGCGTTCGAGGGCGACACGAAATGCACCGGCGTGAAATCGGTCACGATCAACGAGCCTTTTTTCCAGGGCCATTTCCCGGGACACCCGGTGATGCCGGGCGTGTTGCAGCTCGAGGCGATGGCGCAGGTGGCGAGCATCCTGTTGCTGCGCATGGCCGGATTCGGCGGGACAAATCGGCTATTTCATGAGCGCGGACGAGGTGAAATTCCGCAAGCCGGTGCTGCCGGGCGACACGCTGTTCATCCACGTCGAGATGCTGAAATTCCGCGGCCGGATCGCGAAGGCGCTGGGGCGGTGCATGGTCAATGACGAGGTGATCTCCGAGGCGCACATGATGTTTGGGATCGTCGAGACGTGAACGAGATCCATCCGACGTGCATCGTGGAGCCGGGCGCGCGGCTGGGCGACGGCGTGCGCGTGGGCCCGTATTGCGTGATCGGGGCGGAAGTCGAGCTGGGCGACGGGCTGCCGGCTGCAGAACCATGTGACCATCGAGGGGCCGAGCGTGATCGGGGCGGAGAACGTTTTTTACGCCGTATGCGTCGATCGGCCAGCAAACGCAGGATTTGAAATACCACGGGCGAGCCGACCCATTTGCGCATCGGCGATGGCAACACGTTCCGCGAATTCGTCACGGTGCACCGCGGGACCGGGCGCGGGTCGTGGACGCGGATCGGAAACCGCGGCAACTTTCTCGCGTACAGCCACGTGGCGCATGATTGCGTGGTGGGCGACGGGGTTATTTTTTCCAACAACGGCACCATCGCGGGGCATGTCGAGGTGCACGATTGCGCGGTGATCGGCGGGCTGACGGCGATCCACCAGTATTGCCGGATCGGGCGGCACGCGATCACGGGGGGCTGCTCGAAGATCGTGCAGGACGTGCCGCCGTATATGATCGCCGACGGCAATCCCGCGCAGGTGCGAGGGGTGAACCAGGTGGGACTCGAGCGGCACGGTTTCGCCGAGGAGAGCGTGCGGCGGCTGCGGGAGGCGTACCGGCTGCTCTACCGGTCGAAAATGAACGTCAAGCAGGCGGTCGAGGAAATCCGGAAGACGCTATGGGGCAATGCGGAGATCGAGCAACTGGTGGACGTTCATCGAGGCGAGCAGCAGGGGCATCATCCGCCGCCAGATGCGCGACGAGGCTGAATAGACCTGGCGCGGCGCGGAAGATGGACAGTGCGATATTGGGCCGGTAATGTTGCGGGTGTGAGTTTCATTGATTCCAGGCCCCCGATGGAGCGAGGGAAAAAGAGAGTCCGACCATGCCTGATATGACGGCAGAGCATCAGCGCCTGGCGGACGACGCGGCGCGCAAGCTGAACTGGAAACGGTGGGGACCGTATCTCTCCGAGCGCCAGTGGGGCACCGTGCGCGAGGATTACTCCGCCAATGGCGATGCGTGGAATTATCTGCCGCACGAGCATGCGCGCAGCCGGGCCTATCGCTGGGGCGAGGATGGCCTGCTCGGCTGGACCGACCGCGAGTGCCGGCTCTGCTTCGCACTCGCGATGTGGAACGGGCGCGACCGAATCCTCAAGGAGCGGCTGTTTGGCCTGTCCAATCCGCAGGGCAACCATGGCGAGGATGTGAAGGAGTGCTATTTCTACCTGGATTCGACGCCGACGCATTCGTACGCGAAGGCGCTCTACAAATACCCGCAGGCGGAATTTCCGTACGAACGGCTGGTGGAGGAAAACGCGCGGCGCGGGAAGCTCGAGCGCGAATTCGAAATTCTGGACACCGGCATTTTCGATGAAGACCGCTATTTCGACGTGTTCGCGGAATACGCGAAGGCGGCGCCGGACGACATCTGCATCCGCGTCACGGTTTGCAACCGGGGGCCGGAAGCGGCGCCGCTGCACCTGCTGCCGACTGGTGTGGTTCCGCAACACCTGGACGTGGGGCTGCAGTTACGAGGAGAGCTGCTGGCTGCGGCCGAGGATCGAGCAGCGCGGCGCGGACGCGATCTGCGGGGCGCACGCCACGCTGGGAGATTTCCGGTTCGAGATCGAGACGCCTGCGCCGTGGCTGTTCACGGAAAACGAGACGAACGACGGCCGGCTGTTCAAATGCGCAGGACGCCTCGCCGTATGTGAAGGACGCGTTCCATGAATTTGTGGTGCATGGCCGCAAGGATGCGGTCAACCCCTCGGCGTTCGGCACGAAGGCGGCGGCGCATTACAGCCTGAACGTCCCGGCCGGCGGGACGGTGGCGCTGCGGATGCGGCTGACGGCGGCGGCGCAGGGAAGCCCGACATTCCCCGACGGAGGCTTTCGGGATTTCGACGAGGTCTTCGCCGCCCGCATCCGGGAGGCGGATGAATTTTACGAGACGCGCTACTCGCCGGCCATCACGGCCGAGCAGCGGAAAGTGGCGCGGCAGAGTTACGCCGGGCTGCTTTGGTCGAAGCAGTTCTACCATTACATCGTGCGCGAATGGCTGCACGGGCGACAAGCTGATGCCGCCCCCGCCGCCCGAACGGCTGAACGGGCGCAACAACGACTGGCAGCACGTTTTCACCGAACGATGTGATCTCAATGCCGGACAAATGGGAATACCCGTGGTTCGCGGCGTGGGACCTGGCGTTTCACATGCTGCCGTTCTCGCGGATCGACCCGGAGTTTGCGAAGCAGCAATTGATCCTATTCCTGCGCGAATGGTACATGCACCCGAACGGGAAAATGCCGGCGTACGAGTGGAATTTCGACGACGTGAACCCGCCGGTGCACGCGTGGGCGTGCTGGCGGGTGTACAAGATGGCCGGGCGGGACGGCGAGCGGGACCTGCTCTTCCTCGAGCGCACGTTCCAGAAGCTGCTGCTGAATTTCACCTGGTGGGTCAACCGCAAGGACGTGAACGGGAAACAGATTTTCGGCGGCGGATTCCTCGGGCTGGACAACATCAGCCTGTTCGACCGCTCGCAGCCGCTGCCGACGGGCGAATACCTGAGCCAGGCGGACGGCACGGCATGGATGGCGTTCTATTGCGGCACGATGCTTTCAATGGCGCTCGAGCTGGCGCGCACCATGCCGGCGTACGAGGACATCGCGTCGAAGTTTTTCGAGCACTTCGTGCAGATCGTCGACGCAATGAACACGCTGGGCGGCACGGGCCTTTGGAACGAGGAGGATGGATTTTATTACGATCAGTTGAGCCTGGACGGAAAGGTGATGCCGCTGCGGGTGCGCTCGCTGGTGGGCCTGGTGCCGCTGCTGGCGGTCGAGGTGCTCGATCAAAGGACCATCGAGGCGCTGCCGGGATTCCGGAAGCGGATGCGCTGGTTCATCCACAACCGGCCCGATCTTTCGCAACACATCTCCTACTTCGACCGCAAGACCGCCGAAGGCAACAAATGCGTGCAGCGGCTGCTGGCCGTGCCGTCGCGCGACCGGCTGTTGCGCGTGTTGAATTACGTGCTGGATGAAAAGGAGTTCCTCTCGCCCTACGGCGTCCGCTCCGTCTCGCGTGTGTACGGAGAGCATCCCTATTCGATCAATTTCGATGGCCGGGAGCACCGGATCGATTACGAGCCTGGGGAATCGACGAACAGCCTGTTTGGCGGCAACTCGAACTGGCGCGGCCCGGTCTGGTTTCCGATCAATTACCTGCTGATCGAGGCGCTCGAGCGCTACTACCACTTTTATGGCGACGATTTGAAAGTGGAATGCCCGGTCGGCTCGGGAAAAATGCTGACGCTGCTCGAGGTGGCGCGCGAGCTGGCGACGCGGCTGGCCCGGATTTTTCTGCCGGACGAAAAAGGGAACCGGCCCTGCTTCGGCGGCGACAGCCGGTTCGCGAACGACCCGAATTGGAAGGACATGCTTTGGTTCTATGAATATTTCCACGGCGACACCGGCCGCGGCATGGGCGCCAACCACCAGACCGGCTGGACGTCGCTCATCGTGCGTTGCATGGGTATCGCGGGACCGATTTCGGATTGAGATGCGCAGCGATCCAGAGCCCCTTTTGAAATTGCGCGGGCAAACCCAGGTCCGCCGATGACCTGGTTCCTGCGTCCCGCGCTCTTTCCCGAGCAGCCGCTCGCGGAGGCGCTTGGCTGCCCGCCGTTCCTGGCGCGGCTGCTGGCGCTGCGCGGATTGAACGATCCGGCCGAGGCGCGGCTCTTCCTCGATCCGCGGCTGAAAAATCTCTCGGACCCATTTCTGCTTCCGAACATGCGCGCGGCCATCGAGCGCATCCTGCAAGCCATCGACCGGCGCGAGCGCATTGTGCTGTACGGCGATTACGATGTGGATGGCGTGACCTCGCTTGCGCTCTTCACGCGCATCCTGCGGCGGCTCGGCGCCGATCCGCGCCCGTTCCTGCCGTTGCGCATGGACGAGGGCTACGGGCTGAGCCCCGAGGGGATCGCGCGCTGCGTGGCGGAGCACCAGCCGCAATTGCTGGTGGCGCTCGACTGCGGCACCTGCTCGGTGGCGGAAATCGCCGGGTTGCGCGCGCAAGGCGTCGAAGTGCTCGTGTTCGACCATCACGAGTGCAAGGGCGAGCTGCCACCCTGCCTGGCGCTGGTGAACCCGAAGCTCGGCGACGATTTTCATTACCTGTGCAGCGCCGGGATCGTCTTCAAGGCGTGCCACGCACTGCTGAAGGCGCGGCCGGCGCCGGAGGTGGATTTGCGCGATTACCTGGACATCGTCGCGCTGGGGACCGTGGCGGACATCGTGCCGCTGCGGGGCGAGAACCGCATCCTGGTGCAACGGGGGCTCGTGCAGTTGGAAAAATCGCGCTGGACCGGCGTGCGGGCGCTGATCGAATCGGCGGGAATCGCGCCGCCGTTCACGCCCGCGGATGTGGGGTTCAAGCTTGGTCCGCGCATCAACGCCGCCGGGCGGTTGTCGAGCGCGGAGCAATCGCTCGAACTGTTGCTGACCGAGGACCACGCGCAGGCGAAAGAGCTGGCCGCGGCGCTGTCCGGGCAAAACCGGGAGCGCCAGGAGGTGGAGAAAGTGATTCACCGCGAGGCCGAGGCGATGGTGGAAAAGGAATTCAAGCCGGAGCACGCGGCGATCATCGTCGGCGGGGAGGGGTGGCATCCGGGCGTGCTGGGGATTGTCGCGTCGCGGCTGAGCAAGGCGCATCACCGGGCGACATTCGTCATCGGCTTCGACGAGACGGGTCTCGGCAAGGGGAGCGGGCGGAGCATCGAGGGGCTCTCGATGGTGGAGGCGCTGGCGACGTGCGCGGATTGCCTCGTGAAATATGGCGGGCACGAGATGGCGGCGGGGCTCACGATCCGGCGCGAGCAGTTCCTGCAATTCCAGGAGCGTTTCCGGCGGGAGGCGCGGGCGCAACTGACCGACGAGCAATTGCGGCCGCGGCTCCATCTCGATGCGGAAGTGGCGCTCGACGATTTGCATTTCGATTTCCTGAAATATCACGAGATGCTCCAGCCATTCGGCATTGGCAATTCGCAGCCGCTCTTCCTCGCGCGCAACGTGCGCGCCGCGGAGACGCGCATCCTGAAGGAAAAGCATTACCGCTTCACGCTGATGCAAAACGGCGGCGGGCGGGCGCAGCAGGCCATTTTCTTCGGAGGGGCGCAAAGGGCGCTGCCGGAGCCGCCGTGGGATATCGCCTTCCAGGTGGGACGCAACGAGTACAACGGGCGGGTGAGCCTGCAGGTCGAGATCAAGGCGCTGCGCCGCGCGGAGGGCGCGCCGTGACCGGGAACCCGCTCGAGAAACCGCTGCGAGAGACGCCCTGGGTACCGGCGCAGAAGGCGCGGCAATTCGAACGGTTTGGCGTGGTTACAGTCGAGGATTTGCTCACGCATTACCCGAAGCGCTACGAGGACCGGACCCGGTTCGACCATTTTCCGCATGCGGAATCGGAGCTGCCGGTGTGCGTGTGCGGGACGGTGCTGGGCGTATCGGTCAAGCGGCTGCGCGGCGGGCGCACGATGGTTGAGGTCACGCTCGAGGAGGAGCAGGCGACGGCGCTCAGCACGCGGCTGATCTGCCGCTGGTTCAATGTCTACCACGTGCAAAAGATGATCGCGGCCGGGCACAAGCTGATCGTGTTCGGCAAACCGAAGGAGCGTTCCGGCAAGCTCTACATTGACCACCCGGAATTCGAGATTGTCGAGGGCGACGACGCGTCGATCCATTTCAACCGCATCACGCCGATCTACCGGCTGACCGAAGGGATCACGCAGCGAATGTATCGGGCATCGGTCTTCCGCGCGCTGGAGGGGATCGACCTCGCGAGCCTCCGGGACCGGCTGCCGCGCGATCTCGATTCCACGGCTTTTGGCGTGGCGCTCAGGCAGATTCATTTTCCCGATTCCGAAGAGGCGCGCGAGGCCGCGCGGCGGCACCTGGTGCTCGGCGAATTTTTCGCGATGCAGCTTTTCGTCGGCGCGAAACGGGCCGAAACGGTCTCGCGCCCGGGGATCAACCACTGCGGACCGGGGGAATTGATGAGGCGATTCCACGCGGCGCTGCCGTTCGGGCTCACGGGGGCGCAGAAACGGGTGATCGAGGAAATCCGGGCCGACCTGGCCGCCGCGCGCCCGATGAACCGGCTGCTGCACGGCGACGTTGGCTCGGGCAAGACGCTGGTGGCGCTTTCGGCGATGCTGCTTTGCGTGGAATCGGGAGCGCAGGCGGCGCTGATGGCGCCGACGCAAATCCTGGCGGAGCAGCATTACCTCAATTTCAAACGGTGGCTGGCGCCGCTGGGGCTCAACATCGCGTTGCGGACCGGCTCGAAGCGCACCGAATCCTCGATGCCGCTCTTCGACGACCGGGCATGGCAGGACTCCGTGGTTGGCAAGCCGGGCGCGCGCCGCCCGCCGACGCCCGGCGAGGCGGAAATCATTATCGGCACGCACGCGCTGCTTTATGAAGGCGCGGGCGTTGGAAACCTGGGCCTCGCGGTCATCGACGAGCAGCACAAATTCGGCGTCCTCCAGCGGGCGCGGCTGATCGAGCAATCGACCGCCCCGGACGTGCTGGTAATGACGGCGACGCCGATCCCGCGCACGCTGACCATGACGGTCTATGGGGACCTGGATGTCTCCGCGCTGGATGAAATGCCGGCGGGGCGGGGAAAAATCGTCACCGCGGTGCGCGACAGCGGAAAATTGCCTGAGGTGACCGCGTTCATCCGCAAGGAACTGGAAGCGGGGAGGCAGGCTTACATCGTTTATCCGCTGGTCGAGGAATCGGAGAAGCTGGACGCGAAGGCTGCCGCGCAGGAATTCGAGAAGTGGCAAAAACTGCTCGAGCCGATGCGGTGCGAGCTGCTGCACGGGCGCATCGACCCGGAGGAAAAGGATGCGCTGATGGAGAAATTCCGGGCGGGGAAGGCGCAGGCGCTCATCGCCACATCGGTGATCGAGGTGGGGATCGACGTGCCGAACGCCACGATCATGCTGGTGGAAAACGCCGAGCGGTTCGGGCTGGCGCAATTGCACCAGTTGCGCGGGCGCATCGGGCGCGGCGCGCACAAGAGCTGGTGCATCCTCGTTTCCGATGCCACGGACCCGGTGGCGCTGGAAAAACTGACCACCATGGCCGAGACCGCGGACGGATTTAAAATCGCCGAGGCCGACCTGCGGCTGCGCGGTCCGGGCGATATCCTGGGTACGGCCCAGAGCGGCCTGCCGCCGCTCAAGCTGGGCGACCTGCTGGCCGACCAGGCGTGGATGCGCGCGGCGCGGGACGCGGCGATCCGCCTTTTCAAGGCCGACCCGCGGCTCGAGTCGGCCTGAGAACGAGTCCTACCGCGATCTTATCACCAGCCAGCGAAAATTGATGCTTTCGCAAATTAGTTGAGCGAACGTTCGTTGCCTGCCGTCAAATTGGCCGCCCCCTGCCAAATCCCGCTCCCATGAGAAGATTCATCCTCTTTGTGCTCATCGTGGCAATATGCGTCTATGGGCTCTACCGCTGGACGGAAAAGCGTCCGGAAGAGCAATTTCCGCAGCATTTCACGCCGGCGGCGGGACCGAAGCTGAGTTACGACGACGTGAACGTGCTCGAGGAGATGGAAAAGGAATACACGCGGCTGGTGCAGGCGGTGGTGCCCTCGGTGGTGAGCATCGTGGCGACCAAGCGGGTCGAGGCGCCCGCGGTCGTCGATCCGTTCGAGCTGTTCTTTGGCGGGCGTGCGCGGATGGCGCCGCAGACCGAGGAGATGCGCTCGCTGGGATCGGGGGTCATCGTTTCAAAGGAGGGCCATATCGTGACCAACCAGCACGTGGTCGCGGACGTGGATGAGGTAAGCATTCGGTTCTCGGATGGGCAGACGGTGCCGGCGCAGATCATCGGCTCGGACCCGGTGAGCGACATCGCGGTGCTGAAGGTGAGCGGGGTAAAGGTCACGCCGCTGGCGTTTGGGGACTCCGACCAGGTGAAGGTGGGCCAGCGGGTGATTGCGGTGGGCAATCCGTTTGGATTCGACGAGACGGTGACGCAGGGAATCATCAGCGCCAAGGGGCGTGCAATCGAGGCCAGCGCGAATGAGTTCTTCCAGACTGACGCGGCGATCAACCCGGGCAACTCCGGCGGGCCGCTGGTGGATATACGGGGCGAGATCATCGGGATAAACGCGGCGATCCTCGAGGGGCAGGAGTCGGGCGGATGGGAGGGGGTCGGATTCGCGATTCCCTCGAACACGGCGAGGCGGGCGCTGGATGAAATCATCAAGACGGGCCGCGTATCGCACGGTTACCTGGGAGTGGAAATCATGACGCCGGAGGAGGCGGCGAGCAAGGGGATGCAGGAGATCGACGGCGCTTATGTGAAGGGCGTCAGGCCCGGCTCGCCGGCGGAAAAGGCCGGGATCCAGAAGGAGGATGTGATCACTTCGATCGGGGCGCAGCCGGTCCACAGTTTCAACGATCTGCACAATCAGATCGTGGGCCTCGAGGCCGGATCGCAGGTGAACATCGGGCTCAAGCGCGACGGCAAGGCGATGACGCTGACGGCGCAGATCGACGAGCTGCCGCAGAATGAATCCGCGACCGACGAGGAGCAGCAACCTTCGGAGGAGGAGACGCCGCCTCCCGGGGCGGGACCGTCGCTGCTGGCCGGCATTGATGTGACCGAGATTCCGCCTGACCATGAGGAGGACCTGCCGCCAAACGCGCACGGGGTAATGGTGGCCAGCGTGGATGACAATTCGCCCGCGAGCGGCACGCTGCAACAGAGCGACGTGATCGAGGAGATCGACCATGTGCCGATCCATTCGGTCGCGGAGTACAAGCAGGCGCTTTCGGAGATCACGGGCAGCCGCGTGCTGTTGTTGATTTGCAGGGACGGGCACCGGTCTTTCGCGCTGGTGACGGAGCAGTAAGATTTAGAGGCTCGCATTGGAATCGCCGGGCTGGTAACCTCGGCTTCGCGCCATGAGGAGATTATTTGCAACCGGATGCGCCGCTGTGGCGGCGGTGATGTGCCTGAGCGGCTGTCTGAGCCTTGGGTTCGGCGGGGGCAGAAGCAGCAGGACGGTCAACCGGTCGGAAACCGAAAATTACAGCGTCACGCTGGGGCAGCAATTGATCGACCTGCAAAAGGCTTACGACGCCGGAATCATCACCCAGTCACAATACAATGCGCAGAAGAAGAAGCTTCTGCGGCACTATGATTGAGATGCGGCGGCGGGGACGTTGGTTACGGTGACGGGGTCGACGTAATTGAGGACCTGGCAGAGGAATGGGTGGCCGTGGTCGAGGCCGATCATGCGGCCATCGCGCATGCGGGTGGTGAAAAACGAGGTGGTCTTGGCTTCGCTGCGGACGATGAGGCCGACGGGGTTTTTCGCGGCAGGAAACGTGATGCCTTCGCCGGACCATGTGGCGACGCCCTTGCCGCGCACGGTCATGCGCTCGCTCTCAATGACCTCGCCATCGGCGGTGATCAATTGCACCCAAAAGCCGCTGGGGCGGACGAAGGGATTGATGATATAGACCGAGCAATACATTTGATCGTCGATGCGGGCGGACGGGAATGACTCGTAATGGAACTCGCCGCGCTCGATGCGGCGCGGGGAGCCGAAAATGAAGAAGCTGGCGAGATGGCCGTGGAAACTGCCATTGGCCGACTGGTAGTGAACGTGGGAGGCCATGGCGATGTTGGGGTCGGGGGGATTGAAATCGGGGCTCGAGTTGAAGGCCTCGCCGTAGTGAAAGAGGCGGTCGACGCCGAGGTCGCGGGCGATTGTGGTGCTGTCGATGTTATAGACGGAATGGAGCGGCAGCGGGCCGCTCTCCGCCTGCCAGACGGGCTGGAGCGGGTTGTTGCCGTAAACCTTGACGCTGGAAAAGTAGCGGGCGTCGGCCTTGCGGCGGATGTGCATGGGAGTGAAGCGGATGGTGCACGAGACATCGCGGTCGTGGACAATGAGAAAGGCGCTGGGCGCCCATTCGCGCTGGCGCTTGGGCTTGGAAGGTTTTTTGACCGTCGAATCTTTCATCAGTGGTGCTGTGCCATCCAGACATTGGAGGCGTCGATTCGCCAGAAGAAGTAAACCATGACGTGCTGCGGATTATCGAGCCAGAAGAGGCCGGGCGACAAATCGGGCCGCGCGGGATCGAGGCCGGGAAAAAGATCGGCGAGTTTGACCCAGCGCGAGGCCATGGGTTCGACGGTGATTTTTCCGTCGAGGGTCGTGCCGGCGAATTGGAGGTGGTAATCGCTTTCGTAGCGGCGCTGCTGGCAATTCGAGATCGACATCCAGCAGGTCTGGCCGGACTCGAAGGGCGAGGTGTTTTGGAAAAAGCCGGGGTCGTCGACGAGGGCGAACTTGTCGTGGTAATGGCAGCGGGCGCGCGCGGACGAAGCGGTATTGACCAAAACGCCGTAGGGCCGCAGCGAGCCGGTCTGCGCCACTTTCTCGAAATCGATGTACATGGCGCCGACGACGTCGCCGGAGAGGCCGGGGAAGAGGTCGGCGGGGGCGCATTCGATGCTCGAGTTGTTGGGCATGGTGAATTCGCGCGAAGTGGCGAGGTGGGCGCCATCCTCGCCGTAAAGGCTGACGTGGAATGTCACGGCGGCGCCGTTGGGATTGGCGGTGTGCTCGGGGAATTGGAGGCTGGCGATGGCGAGATGGGATTCGAGGCCGTCCTTGCGCAGGAAGAAGACGCCGGCGCGGTAGGCCACGGGGACTTCGAGGGCGTTCGGCCTTTTTGCGACGGGGCGCGGGGCGGGAGCGGGCGCGGGCGGAGCGGCGTCGCGCTTGCGTCCGAAGAAGCGGGAAAGCCATTTGCGGCGCGGGGGCGCGGTGGAGGCGGGGGCGGATTTCTTGCGGGCGATGCGCTCGGTCAGATGCTCGTCGAGGAGGCCCTTGATCTCGTACTCGCAGGCGGTGCAGCGGCCGCCGATGCCGTAGGCGGTCTTCAAGTCCGCGTAGGTGGGCATCTCCGAGGCGCTGAGAATTTTCTCGAGGTCCTCGCCGGTGATGCGGGCGCAGGCACAGACGAAGGAGGTTTGCGCGTTGGTGCTCTGTTTCACGCCGGCGTGAATTTGAGCAGCGTCGAGGTGGCGCCTTCCATCATGTTGTGCTGGTAGGGATGAACCCAACCCTCCATGACGGAAACTTTCATGCCGGCGCCGGGTGCAATGTCCTCGTAAAAGGCGAGGTCCTGGTACCAGTTGTGGAGTTGCTGCTGGACGATGCCTTTTTCGATCCGCGAAATGGAGGCGTAGAAGCACGAGCCGGCGTGCATGTGGGGACGAAGCCGGTGAAGGATTTTCTCGATGGCGTCCGGGGGCAAATGGGTGAAAACCGATTGCGCCCAGACGATGTCGAATTGCTCGGCGCCGAGGGGGGCGAGGTCGCCCTTGGGGGTGTAGAGGAGGCGCGGGTGCTTTGCATCGAGGCCGCGGGCGCGGATCAATTCCTCGCCGACGTTGATGGACTTTTTGGAGATGTCGGTACCGGTGTATTTGCCGGGGTCGAGGTACTCGATGAAATAGACGCCGGCGGCGACGGGGCCGCAGCCGTAATCGAGGAAAGTGGCGTCGCGCGGCAGGCCGCGGTCGCGGAGGTACTCGAACTGCCAGATGCGATTGGTTTTGGCGAAGGCTTCCGGGTCGTTCTCGATGATCTTGTCCTGGCGTTTCTCGTAAAAGTCGACGTAGCCATCCTCCTCCTTCGCCTTGGCGTCGTAGAGGGCCTTTTCGTCGGCGGGAACCTTCGAGTCGATGATTTTGTGGGTGACCTGCCAGTCGCGTTGCATGGGCCGTCTTTTTTCCGCCCGGAGCGGGGTTTTGTCAAGGGGTGGAGGGGATGGGTGGTGGGCTATTTTGGAATCCAGTTTGGAGCCCAGAGTGAAATTGCAAGGGCACCGAGAGAAAAAATGAGGTTGGAGGCAAGATAGGTGGCAATGGCGCTCTTAACCTTGACGGACAACCGGGCGCGTCTCGTGAGCCGCCACTGCGTTGCTTCTGCTAAGCATAGGACGATTATCTGGGAGACTCCCAATATGACGCTCCCTCCCCACGTGAATGCGCCGATTGCAAAGGCCGGCACGACGAGGACATACAGAACGATGAGCGCCCCTTGGAATTTGGTAATGTCCGAATCAGTTGCCAAACAGACAAAATTGACAGCATTCATGGGTAGTGTCCTGGTTTCGAATCAGAGAAGCTTTTTCAGCTCCCTATCAAGCTCGCGGGCATTTCGCGCGATATGCCGTATTTTTTCCAAGGTTTTGGGCGGGATCGTTGGGGGATTTGGCTGTTTAACCCGAATTCCGAAGTTGATCGGGGCGATCTGGCGCAATCTGCTGGCCGCGAGTGCCATTCGTCGGACCTCACCGTATCTTTCAGATACGCTTCGGCCCTCCTCATGTCATCGCGACTCAGCATCTTGCACCATCTCATCCCCTCCAACATCGGAGTTCGGGTTTAACGTAACCACTCTTAAATGCGTCTTCCAATTTTTCGACATCACAGGATTGGGCAAACGAAAACGCGACGACCGTCGGGTGATTTGGATCGATCCACGCGTAATCAGCCGTGGTTAAAAAACACTCATCATCAATGCATTCTTCGTCGAATGACGTGAGGTTCACGCAGACGATCTTACCGGTCTTTGGAACCGGGTCTGTCAGGATGAACCAAGGGTGATTCCTCCCACTATTTCTCTTCCAAAATGCAAACCCGGATGGAAGCACTGATTGCCCAGTTTTAGGCGAAAATTCCGTGGAGTTCCTGCAGCTCGTTCGCGCGAGCGACAATTTTTTCTATCTGCGCGGGAGATTTGTTTTCCGCCTCCATAATTTCCTCTATCTCAATCGGTTTTCTTGCCCAAAAGGATACTTCCTTGTACTCGGCACAATGCTGATGGCACCACTGGACAAGATCGTCGGTGCTCCTGCCGAAATGCTCTGAAACGACCGCGTCCAAGATTTCAATCTCTGGATCGGAGAGAGATTCGTAGTCGGGTTTGGCCAACAGATTGAGGGCGTTCCCTTTCCTTGGGGAAATCAGGGTTTTCCATTTTGCGACATTCTGCCGATTCACAAAATTCATCACCTCGCTGATTGCCGGCCCTTTCCGCATCGAAAAGTAATGCCCCCCGACAATTGGGATTCCTCTAGTTGTGATCGCCACCCTGTCAGCGAGATACATCAACTTCATTATGCGGAGATAATCCACGTCAGCGCCGGATTTCTCGATCAGGCGCGCAACTGCGTCCGCTGCCTTACGCTCATTGACTGGGAAATACACCTGTTCACATCTACACTTGCGCTCCCATTTTCGCAATATTTGGTTTGCCTTGGGAGTGCCCTAATTTGAATTCATTTCCGGAGTTTCGGAAAAATTGCAAATGCCAGAAGGCCGATTACCAGGAAAGCCGCTTCGATCTGGAGGAGTCCGAATTTGAACCTAAAGAATTGGAGTGCCGCGATCATGCACGCAAACCAGCAAATCAGAAATATCCATTGAGGTTTCATGTTTTCAGTTAGGACCCTGGCAAAAATTCTCGAAAGGTTCACACGGGCAAGTTAGGGCGCCACCGGAGTCGCTTATGCGGCTTGCTGGACGGTGCGGAGGTGGACGTTGCCGACCTGGAGATTGAGGGCTTTTTCGGCTACGCGCAGGAAGCTTTCGCTGCGGTCGGTGAGGGCGACGTTGAGCTTGCCGGCGCGCTGGTCATCGGCGGCGAGGTCTTCCTTTGCGAGCAGTTTTTTGACGGCGGCAGCGCAGTTGTGGGCGGAATCGACGAGGGTGATGCCGGGGCCGACGAAGCGCTGGATGGCGTCCTTGAGGAGGGGGTAATGGGTGCAGCCGAGGACGAGGGTATCGATGCCGGCGCGGACCATTTTTTCCAGGTAACGGCGGATGACCTGGTCGGTGATGGTGTCGTCGAGCCAATCCTCCTCGATGAGGGGGACGAGCATGGGGCAGGGCTGTGCGGTGACGCGGATTTTGGGATCGATGGCGTGGATGGCGGTCTCGTAGGCGCGTGAATAGATGGTGGCGCGGGTGCCGATGACGCCGACGTGGCCCTTGCGCGAGGCGGTGACGGCGGCGCGTGCGCCGGGCTCGATGACGCCGATGACGGGGACCTTGAGGAGCTCTTCGAGGCGGGGGATGGCGAGGGCGGAGGCGGTGTTGCAGGCGACGACGATGATTTTTGCCTGCTCGGCAAGGAGGAGGCCGGTGATCTCGACGGCGTAACGCTCGATGGTTTGCTGGCTTTTGCCGCCGTAGGGGACGCGGGCGGTGTCACCGATGTAAAAGATGCTCTCGGAGGGCATGGCCTCGCGCAATGCGGCGGCGACGGTGAGGCCGCCGATGCCGGAGTCGAATACGCCGAGCGGGCTATGGCGGCGCTCCTGCTCCTCGGGAGTGGCAGGGAGGGCCTGGGGTTTTTTTTGGGCCGGCTTCCGGGGGGCCTTGCTGCGCGGTGGGGATGCTCATCGGACGGCTGAGATCAATCGACGATGGGCGCCAGGATCGAGTGGGAGCGGGTCTCGTTTTGGGCCTGGCCGGAGGGCTGGGTTTCGGAGGGGGTGGCGGGATGCGGGGGCTGGGCGGCTGGAGCTGGGGCTGGGGTGGCGGGATGGTCGAGGGCTACGGCGGGGGCGGCGGGCTGCGGATTGGCGGGAGGGGGCTCGCCGATGGGGGCGGGGGCGCCCTGGGCGTTGACTTCGTCACGGACCACGACGCCCTGGCCCGCGGTCATTGCGTCCTCGTTTACGGCGTTGCGGTAGTTGCGCACGGCGATGGCAATACATTGGGCCTCCTGCTGCCGGTATTCCGCGGAGGAGATGAGCGGGGCGTCATCCGGGTTGCTCAGGAAGCCTCCTTCAACCAGGACGCCGGGAATGGTGATGTCGCGAATGACGACGAAGCGGGCGCGCTTGATGCCGCGGTCAAACATCCGCAGATGGCTGACGAGCGAGGCGTGCATGGCGCAGGCGAGCGCCATGTTTTCCGCGTCGCAGACATTGCCCGGGCAGGGGAAAAGGTCCGAGAGGCGCGGGCCATCGGCGGCCATGGAGGGGACGCCGCGCGGGGCGAGGGTGTAGGTCTCGACGCCGTTGGCGTCGGATTCGCCGGAATTGAAATGAATGGCGATGAAGAGGGCGGTCGGGTGCATGTTGGCGAAGCTGACCCGGTCCTCGAGGGGGATGAATTCATCGGTGGTGCGCGTCATGTAAACGCGGAGGCCCTGCTCCTCGAGGAGCGCCCTGGCGCGAAAGGCGACGTCGAGGGCGTAGGTTTTTTCGCAGCCCCAGGCGCTGGTGGCGCCGTTGTCGTAGCCGCCGTGGCCGGGATCGAGCACCACGGAGTCGATGACGGCGGCGTTCCGGATGTGGCTGGGGCGGAGGACCGGTTCGATGACTTTGGTCAGGTCCATGCGCGAGACGGCGGGGACGCCGCCGACGTCCTCGATGGGATAGCTGAGGATGAATTTGAGGTTGTTGATGTAGAGCTCGTTGGAACCGATGGCGCCGCGCAGGCTGCGTCCCGGGGCGCCGAGTGCCAGGGCGTTGCCGAGGCGCTGGCAGGTTCCGAGGTCGTAGAAATCGGCGACGTTCTGCATCGAGAGGTAGTCGCGCCCGTCGTAATTGAGGACGGTCCAATCGCCGGCGCGCGCGACGGCGCACAAAAGCAAAAAACCCAAGAGTAAACCCAGCCGGCGCATGGAGAGGGTGAAAGTTGCTCCGGGGCGGGGGCATGGCAAGAGGATTCTGAGGGGGCGAGGGTGGGTGTTTTGATCCGCAGATTTGCGCAGATTTGCGCAGATTTTGGAATACGCGGGGTGCGGCGGGGGGTGAAAGTGGCTTGATTCACCTTGATTGACCTTGATTGGGCTTGATTGGGCTTGATTGCCGAATGGGGCAGATTGGGTGGGAGGGGCGCCGGATCGCGCCACGAATGAGGGGCGATTGAGTTGCAAATTCGCCGGGATTGGCGGGCGGCATTCCGGAAGCGTAGCAAGATGGGTGTCGCGGTGGTTAGGGGTTTTTTTCGGGCGGGTTGGGACGGTGGTCGGGATGCGTCGCTCCTGGCAGGCGTGGGTTCGCGTGCGTCTGAGATGACGAACGCCGGATCGACATTGCCCGGGTTTTGGGCTACAAAGACGGCAGTGCCATCACCCAAATCCTCAAACGGATGCAGCCCGAGTCCAAGCCGGCCCTTGCCGCGCGAATGTCCCGCCTCGGAAGTGGAATCAACCGTCTTCTGTCAAGTTTCAAGAGTTGACCCCCATCTAGTTTGGGGGATGGTTACCCGGGGCTCCGCGTTCCCGCATTCGCGGGATCGCTTCGCCGCCGGGCTATAAAGGGGCGGACTTACAGTCCGCGCGCGCCGCTGCGCCAGGGATATTTGCGAAAATGCGCCAGGACATTGGTTCGGTTGCGCTGGCGCTCAGCCAGGTGGATGTGGAAGCCAGGCGTTCCACCCGGCGTCTGCCTGCCGCACGGAGAAATTGCATATGGCGCTGCCAGTCGGTTGTATGGTCATACCAGTCAATCTGCATGAGTTCCGGAGTGCTTGGTTCTGCGACCCCTTCGGGGTCGGGGGGCGTTTTGGGCCATACCGGGGGTGTCGTCCTTCGAAGGCTCAGGACTCAACCCCCGGCTACCGATCTTTGAACCCTTCGGGTTCATGCGCTTCGCGCGGCTTTCTCGATTCGCCTTCAATCCAATCCCGAATTTTCTCGAGATCGCGCTGGCCGCGTGGCGAATAGACAATCCGGCGGGTCATCGCAGGCCCAGGCGGCTGCGCATTTCTTCGCTGCTGATTGCCTCGCCGCGGGCGAATTGGGCTTCGGATTCGGTGAGAGCCCAGGCGATTTCAGAGGATTCGTCGCCAGAGAAGTGGGCGGCGAGCATCTCGGCGATGCCGGATTGGATTTTGAGCCAATCCTCGCTGGGCATGGCAGCGACGCTCTCGAGGATTTCCTCGGCTGTCATCGGGGGAATGGTCGCACGAGGGAGGAGCGGTTTCAATTCGTTTTAAAACTGGAGCGGGCGGGGAGGGCGGTTTACAAAGGGCGCCCTTTCGCGAAATTGCGCCATGACAGAAATCTCCAAGGCTTACGAGCCCCAGGCCGTCGAAGAGAAGTGGTATGCCCGCTGGCTGGAGGAGGGGTGTTTTACCGGGAATGCGGCGTCGGCGAAGCCGGCGTACTCGATGGTGATCCCGCCGCCGAACGTGACGGGGGTGCTGACGCTGGGGCATGTGCTGAACAATACGATCCAGGACATCCTGGCGCGGCGGGCGCGGATGCTGGGGAAGGAGGTGCTGTGGCTGCCGGGGACGGACCATGCGGGGATCGCGACGCAGAACGTGGTGGAGCGGCAGCTTCGCAAGGAGGGGAAGACGCGGCATGACCTGGGGCGGGAGGAATTCCTGAAGCTGGTGTGGGAATGGAAGGACGAAGCACGGGGGGATCATCATCCAGCAATTGAAGCGGCTGGGGTGCTCGTGCGATTGGACGCGGGAGCGGTTCACGATGGATGCGGGTTACTCGCGGGCGGTGACGGCGGCATTCGTCGATCTTCACAAGAAGGGGCTGATCTATCGCGGGAACCGGATGGTGAACTGGGACCCGATGGCGCTGACGGCGCTCTCGGACGAGGAGGTGGAGATGCGGGAGGAAAAGGGGATGCTGTATTATTTCAAAGTCGAGGTGGCGGAGGAGCCGGGGCAATTTTTGACGATCGCGACGACGCGGCCGGAGACGATACCCGGGCGACACGGCCGATCGCGGTGAACCCGAACGACGGGCGTTACGGGGCGTTCATCGGGAAGCACGCGGTGCGACCGCTGCCGGCGGAGTTGCCGCGCGAGCAGAAGCTGATCCCGATCATCGGCGACACCCACGTGGAGTTTGAGTTCGGCACCGGGGTGCTGAAGGTCACGCCTGCGCACGACAAGGCGGACTTCGAGATCGGGGCGCGGCATGGGCTGCCGGTGATCGACATCATGAACCCCGACGGCGTGATGAACGCGCTGGCGGGCGAGGACCTGGCGGGGCTGGACCGGTTCGAGGCGCGCGAGGCAGCGGTGGGCAAGCTCGAGGAACTGCAGGCGATGGCGAAGCAAGAGGCGTACACGCACAGTGTCGGGTTCTCCGAGCGGACGCATGTGCCGGTCGAGCCGCGGCTGAGCGAGCAATGGTTTCTGAGGTACCCGGCTCTGGATGAATCGGCGCGAGGCGGTGCGCAGCGGCGAGGTGGCGTTCCGGCCCGAGCGGTGGGCGGGGGTGTACGGGCATTGGATGGGGAAAATCCAGGATTGGTGCATCTCGCGGCAGCTCTGGTGGGGGCATCGCATCCCGGTGTGGTACTCGAAGAAGAACCCGGAAGAGGCTCCGTACGTGGGAATCGAGCCGCCGGCGGACAGCGAGAACTGGGAGCAGGACCGCGGACGTGCTCGACACGTGGTTTTCATCGTGGCTGTGGCCGTTCGAGACGATGGACGAGGCGACGCGGGTGAAGTTTTACCCGACGACGGACCTGGTGACGGGGCCGGACATCATTTTCTTCTGGGTGGCGCGGATGATCATGGCGGGATTCGAGTTCACGGGGGAGAAGCCGTTCGCGAATGTGTTTTTCACGGGCCTGATCCGGGACGGGCAGGGGCGCAAGATGTCGAAATCGCTGGGCAATTCGCCCGACCCGCTGGAGCTGATCGGGAAGTATGGGGCGGATGGGCTGAGGTTCGGGCTGATGCGGATCGCGCCGCAGGGGCAGGACATCCGGTTCGATGAAAAGCAGATCGAGGAGGGTCGCAATTTTGCGAACAAGCTGTGGAACGCCGCGCGATTCCGCCAGATGCACGGGCCGAGCGCGCCGGCGCCGGCGCTGGACGGGCTGAGGCTGTCGCCTTACTCGACGGATATCCTGGCGCGGCTGGATGTGCTGACCGAGCAGGTGGCGGCGGGGTATGCGGCGTACCGGTTCAACGAAATCGCCGGGGCGCTGTACGAATTTTTCTGGAGCGAGTATTGCGATTGGTACGTCGAGGCGGCGAAGACGGAAATCTTCGGGGAGCATCCGGAGGCAAAGGCGTCGGCGCTGATGGTGATGGATTACGTGCTGAGCCGGGTGCTGAGGATGCTGCACCCGTTCATGCCGCACATCACGGAGGAGCTTTGGGAGCGGCTTGGCTTTACCGGGCCAAACCATGGAGATGGGAATTTGATCATGTTCGCCGAGTTTCCGGAGAAGAGGCACGCTGCCCGACAGCGCCGTGATCACGGCGGTGCAGGCGCAGGTGGCGGCAGTGTACGAGACGACGTAGGCCGGCGCGCAACCTGCGGGCGGAATACCGTGTGGCATCGAGCAAGAAGGTCGATTTCATCCTGAAGCCGGGCGTGGCGTGGGCGTGGGAGCAATCTGGCGACGCTCGGGCGACTGACCAATGCGGAGGAGGTGGAGCTGGACAGCCGTTACGAGGCGCCGGCGGGCGTGCCGCGGGTATTGACGCCGCTGGGCGAGCTGGCGATGCCGCTGGATAAGGTGGTGGATGCAAAGGCGGAACTGGAGCGGGTGAACAAGGAAATAGCGAAAGTGGAAAACGAACTGGCAACGGTGCGCAAGAAACTGGGGAACGAGAAATTCGTGGCGCATGCGCCGGCGGCGGTGGTGCAGGAGCATCGGCAGCGGGAAAAGGATTGGGCGGAGAAGCTGGGGCAACTGGAGAAGATGCGGGAGTCGCCGGGAGCGTGAGCGCGCACATTTTGGCTGGCGCCCGAAAGAGGCTTGGGGCAAACCGATGAGCGATCCGGCTGTCGTCACACGAATTGGGCCAGACGGGGAGCATTCCACCCAACCTGGCGTGAGCAAACCCATATCCAGCCGGCAGGCAATTGCATCGGTCTCGCTGGTCACGGCGATCTGCATCGTCGTGGCGAACATGATCGGGACGGGCGTGTTTACGAGCCTGGGATTTCAGGTTGGGGATTTGCCGTCGGGATTCGTGATCGTGTGCCTGTGGGTGGTGGGGGGAATCGTGGCGCTGTGCGGGGCGCTGTGCTATGGGGAGCTGGCTGCGGCGCTGCCGCGCTCCGGGGGCGAATACCATTTTCTTTCGCGGGTGTATCATCCGATCCTCGGTTTCCTGGCGGGATTTACGTCGGCGACGGTCGGTTTCGCGGCGCCGACGGCGCTGGCGGCGATGGCGTTTGGCAGCTATGCGCAGGACATCGCGCCGGGAGCGCCGGCGGTGTGGCTTTCGCTGGCGCTGGTTTGGGGGACTTCGGCGGTGCATTTGAGCGGGCGGAAGGGGGAAAGCTCGTTTCAAAACTGGTCCACGATCCCGAAGGTGGCGCTGATCGCGGTGTTCATCGTGGCGGGGTTCATCGTGCACGCAACGCCGAAGATTTCGTTCCTGCCGGCGCGGGGGGACTGGCATTTGATGATCGGGAGCGCGTTTGCGGTGTCGCTGAATTACGTCATGTATTCGTACTCGGGGTGGAACGCGTCGACGTACATCGTGAGCGAAATTCGCGAGCCGCGGCGGAATGTGCCGCGGTCGCTGTTGCTGGGGACGCTGCTGGTGATGGTGCTTTATGTGGGGATCAACGCGGCGTTCCTGCGGACGACGCCGATCCCGGCGATGGCGGGCAAGGTCGAGGTGGGATTGATCGCGGGGCAGCATATGTTTGGGACGGCGGGGGGCAAGGCTGTGGCGGCGCTGATCTGCCTGGGGCTGGTGTCGACGGTATCGTCGATGGTGTGGATCGGCCCGCGGGTGACGGTGGCGATGGGGGAGGATCTGGCGGGGCTGCGGCTGCTGGCGGTGGAATCGAAGAACGGGATACCGCGGGTGGCGATCCTGCTGCAGGGGGCGATTACGACGGTGCTGCTGCTGACGGGGAAATTCCAGGATGTGCTGGTGTTGATCCAGATGGCGCTGACGCTTTTCTCCGCGCTGACGGTGCTGGGGGTGATCGTGCTGAGAATCCGGGAGCCGAACCTGGCGCGGCCCTACCGGACGTGGGGCTACCCGGTGACGCCGGTGGTGTTCCTGGCGGTGAGCGCGTTCATGATGTATTACACGGCGAAGGAAGAGCCGTGGCAGACGGCGGCGGGACTGGGGGCGGTGCTGACGGGGTTGATCGTCTATTTTGCGACCGGAGGGAGGGTCACAAACCTCTCGACAGATGCCGCGCGGGAACGTATGGGCACACCATGAAGCCGCAGCGCAGTGACGTATTGGCGATCCTGGTGGCGGTGGCGATCGGGGTGATCGTCATATTTTGCCTGTTCGGCGTGACGGCGCAAACGGCGGGGCTGGGCGTGGTCCTGGGCATCGCGTTCGGGTTCTCGTTCAATTACATCCGCGGCCTGATCCGCAAGATCCGCAAGATGTAGAGCAGTAATAGGCGCAATGGATGCCTCCGAAGAGGGGCCGGTACGCGAAGAGCGGATATGAGAATGCGCATTTTAGTGACGGCGGCGCTGCTGGTTGCGCCATGGATGGCGCCGGCGGCCACGGATGTGAATGATACGGCGCGGTTTCTGGCGGGGATGCCGGTGTCGGGCAATTCGCCGCTGGCGCCGCTGATGCAGGATCCCGCGTGGAAGCAGCATGCCCAATATTTTGACGCCGCGTGGACGAAGCTGGAGGCGCGGCAGTTGTCAAAAGTGCGCGACTGGGAGAAGGGGAACCTGCGAAGCTACCCGGAGAACGTTTTCTATATGTTCAGCGGGCCGGATTTTCTGTACGCGGACGCGTTTTTTCCCGCGGCTTCGAACTACGTGCTGTGCGGCATCGAGCCGGCAGGCGGAGTGCCGGACATGACGAAGCAGCCGCTGGGCCCGGCGCTTTACCAGATCGAGAATTCGATGAACTCGGTGCTGAATTATTCGTTCTTTCAAACCAAGCAGATGCGGGAGCAAATGAACGGGACGGTGCCGGTGCTGATGGTGTTCCTGGCGCGCTGCGGAAGGACGATCCGCGGCGTTACGACGGTGCCGCACGGGGTGCGCTTCGATCTCGATGGCGCGTCGGTTTATTATCTTTCGGTGGACCTTTCGAACGGGTCGGTGGAACGGAGCGGGTTTTTGGATTTTTGCCGCAGGCTGGGGCGTGGCGACAGCCTGCTCAAGAGCGCGTCGTACCTGCCGCATGCGGATGGATTTTCAACGATCGACAATTTCCTGCTGAATCAAAGTGACCTGATCGTGGAGGATGACAGCGGGATTCCGTATCATTTTTTCAATGCGGCGACGTGGCAGGTGCGGCTGTTCGGCCATTACCTGCCGCCGATCGATATTTTCAAGCAATACTACCAGCCTGACCTGGCCGATGCATTCGCGCGGAGCGCGCCGCAGGAATTGCCGTTCGGGATCGGGTACCGGGGGTGGGATCCGATGAAGAGCGCGTTGATCGTGGCGCGGAGGAAATAGAGGCGCGGGCGCGCTGGATGGAGAAGGTCAGATGGATTGGGCGCCGGGGGATTGGAGGAGGAGATTGAGGAATTCGGCGTCGGAGAAATTGGAGTCGGCGGAGAGGCGGACGACGATCATGTCGAGCGAGGGAATGACGTAGAGGCGCTGGCCCATGGAGCCGAGTGAAACGAAGAGGTCGCGCGGCGCGGTGCGGCAGATGCAGGCGGATTCCCAGTCTTCGGCGGACCATTTGGGCACGAGGTTGTCCTCGACATTGACGATGCGGCCATAGGGGGCTTCGCGATTGAGCCAGAAGCCCATGCCGAAGGCCGGGTTGCGCGAGGTGCCGCAGAGGCATTGGCCGAGCGCGCCGGAGGGGAGCTGGTTCCTGCCGCCGCCGAGAAGGAAGAGGCCGAAGCGAGACCATTCGCGCGCGGTCATCTGAACGCCGGCGGCCATCAGGGGATTGCCAAGGGCGTCGATCTTGTGCGGGACGTCGCCGATGCCGAGGGGGCGCAGGACGCGGCGCTGGAGGTAATGCCATGGGGTCTCGCCGCCGTCCCGGGCGGCCAGCCTGCGACGGAGGACCTCGCAAAAGACCTGGATCTGGCCCGGGCCGTAGATGAAGGAATCGCCGGGCCGGGCCACGAGCGGCAGCGAGAGAGCGTAGCGGTCGCGGTCGGTGACATCGTCGGAATGAAGATGAAAGCCGGGATCGAGGCCGGCGGTGAAATTGAGGAGCTGGCGGATGGTGATCTGGCCGCGCCCGGGGAGGCCGCGCCATTCGGTGATGGTGGCGGCGACGGGCTCGTCGAGGTTCAGCAGGCCGTCGGACTGGGCGGCAACGGCGGCGACGCACCAGAGGCCCTTGGTGCCGCTGTAAATCTTGTGCCGGACGCCGGGGCCGTCTCCGTCGGCGTAACGCTCGAGCAGGATGCGGCGATGCTGGATGACGAGGAGGGAATAGCCGTTGTGAGCGAGCGAGTATTGCCATGCGGCGTCGAGGCCGGCGGTGGAGGGAATGCGTTCGGCGGCGAATGCCGAACCGGGCAGGAAGCAGGCCGCGGCGAGGGCGGCGATCAGAAGGAGCGGCGCCGGTCGCATGGCCCATGAGGCATAGCAGAGAACGGGGGCGATTGGAACGAGATTCGCGCTGGCGCCCTGATTCTCGAACCGCCGTCTTTGGAAAAATCAGTGAAGCGTCGCGCCGTGCGCTTCAGGCCGCTGGCGTCACTTTTTACGTTAACGAAAAAGGCATTGACTATGCTCAAGACGCAAATAGTGTGCGGTCAAGCGTCTGGGAAGAGTCGCCAAGCGTCTCTCCGACGGGCTTTTTAAGCCCTCACCCCAGTCGCTTTTTCTACGTACCTCTGTTATTTGGATGAATCGGGTACACCTGAAATTCCCGGAACGACCTCGCATTTTGTGCTCGCGGGTCTCTCGATTCCGGTCTGGCGTTGGAAAACCTGCGATTGGGACATTGCACAAATTCGCAAGAAATATGGCATTGAGCACCGCGAGATACATACTGCCTGGGTTTTGCGTAAGTATCTGGAACAGCAACGGATCGCCGGATTCGAGGCGATGACTTTTGCCGAGCGGCGGCAGGCCGTTGAGCAATGGCGCGTAGCCGAGCTATTGCGGATTCAACGGACCGGAAATGGGGCTCGGTTTCGGAGCATTAAAAAGCTGTTTCGCAATACGGATGCGTACGTTCATTTGACGTATGCCGAACGCCAGACGCTCATGCGAGATGTAGCAAGTTGCATCGGAGGGTGGGGATTTGCCCGGCTCTTCGCTGAATGTGTGGATAAGGTTCATTTTAGTCCCACTGCCATAGCCCCCACCCCCGGAGAAGAGGCGCTGGAGCAGGTCGTCTCCAGATTTGAGCATTTTCTTCACGCGATAAGCCAGCCGGGGCATCAGATGCACGGACTTTTGATCCATGACAATAACGAGACCGTAGCCAAAAAACACACGCGGTTGATGTTGAAGTTTCACGACCAAGGAACGCTGTGGACAGACGTGACGCATATCATGGAGACGCCATTATTTGTGAACAGTGAACTCACCAGCATGGTGCAAATGGCGGATTTGTGTGGCTACGCCTTGCGCCGTTACGTCGAGAATCATGAAGAGACCCTGTTTGACCTCGTTTTTCAGCGTGCTGATCGAAGACCCGATGGGAAAGTTGTCGGGGTCCGACATTTTTCGCCTTTGGGGTGCAAGTGCAAAATCTGCCTCGCGAGAGGTCGCTGATTCTCGCGGATTTCAAATTTGGGGCACCACCGAGATTCGCGCTGGCGCTTTTATTTTGCGTTGATAGTTTCCACGGATGGCAGTGTCACAAAGCGAATCTTCGCAGCCCACCTCCAGTCACACGATCAAGAGCATCCTGCTGCTCGATGACGACATCGAGCTGGCCGACACGCTCAAGCACTTGCTTGAAACGCACAATTTCGTGGTGACGACGGTGGGCCACGGCGTGGATGGGTTAAATGAAATCATGCGGTTCGATTTCGACCTCATCATGTGCGACATGATGATGCCGCGGATGCCGGGAGACATGTTTTACCAGGCGGTCGAGCGGACGAAACCGCATCTGTGCCCGCGGTTCATCTTCATCACGGGATATCCGGACAAACCGGAGGTGGTGAGTTTTCTCGCGAAGCTTCCGGAGGCGGTGGTGCTGCACAAGCCGGTGAGCAATGATGAGTTGATTCGGACGATTGGGTTTGTGCTGAAGAGGAATGGGATGCTGTAGGAGTTCGGAAGCGATCAGGACGGCATGCCGTGTGATGAGGTTCAGGAAAACAGCTTGTCGAATTGGTTATGAGTTCCGATCCACACCCACCAAATCGTATCTCCCCGGCGTTCCCCGACAGCTCGATATTGCTCGGTCACTCGCACTGACCAAATATACTCGTAACCGCCCAGCTTCTTGAACCGCAATGACGGATGGTTCGGATTTTTGGACAAAGAGAGCGTTACTTGCGCGCGCTGACTTCTGAGTGGCTGAATCCAGAGCTTCGTAGGCTTGCCAAAAGCTGGGCCGGGTTCGGCTGTTCACAGCCGCCTTAAATCGAGAGGTTCATCGCCACCTTCTGCTGCGGATCGCTGCAAGAATGCTTCCAACTTTGGGCGCCGAACAGGGTCTGCCAAACGCTCCTCCCAAGCCCGGTCGTCAGGATGCTCTGTCCGACCGAGCAGGAACCGGGCAAAATCCATTACCTCTATGCGCTTCTCCTCCGGCAAGGCCTCGCATAGTCGAACAATCTCGGTGGTCGCGTTGCTCACGGTTAAAAAGTGCCTGCATTGGCGTAAAATTCAAGGCCGGAACACCAATAAGTCACCAATTGAGATGTCAATTTGGCATTTCAAAGGCCAGACGCGGCAGCCATGACGCTTTTCCGCACGCCTTGAGGTCGCAATTTGCGACCTCATCCAACCTGTCGAGCAGCAAGCTCTCGCTCGATCTTTTCTCGCTCCCTCTCTCAATCAGTAGCTGGTAACGCGGAAGCCCGCGTTATTTCGCCGAGGCGGTTTCCTCGACCTCGTCTTCCTTCGAGTAGAGCTGGCTGTTTTCCTCGAGGTCCTTGATTACGGTGCAGAGGTAGACGGGCTCGGGATGAAACCGGCGGTACTTTGATATTTCGGCGCGGTTGAGGACCTTGAACCCGTAACGCTCGAACATCTTGGCGCCGCGGCGGCTTTCGAAGGTGACCATTTGTCCGTAGACACGCTTCTCGCCATGCTCGGCGAGGTAGGCGAGATATGCGTCCATCAATGCGCGCGTGGTGGGGACGTTGCGGGCTTCGGCCAGGAGATTGATGTGGAAATGGGCGGTGCGGCGCGGTGCGGCGGGCACCTCGCGCCAGCCGTGAAGAATGATCCAGTGGACGAAGCGGCGCGAGGCGACGTTGTAGCCCCAGTAACGGCAGAGCGTTTTGCAAAAGAGGACGACGTTCTGGTAAATGCTGTAGAGCTGCTGGCGGAAGGGCTGGCGGGAACCGAGGAGGTAACCCTTGACCTGGCCATCGACCTCGATGACGAAGGCGGACTCGGGCTCCCAATCGGTGTAGAAGGCGGTGAGAAAATCGGCGAAGAGGTCGCGGTCCTCGAAGACGGGGTCGATGGGGTTGCCGAGAAAGCCGGTGTCGCAACAGAGACGCCGGACGGTCTCGCGGTCCGAGGGGCGGAATTTGCGAATCTGGAAGTTCCTGGGCCCGTTCATGGCTGGCGGTAGTCTTTCACGACCTGGCGGTAAATTGCAAACAGTCGGTCAAAAACGCTGGTCCAGGAGTAAAGGGAGCGGACCTTGGAGCTGGTGGCGCGTCCGGTGTGCGCGAGATTGGCATCGGCTGACTCCTGGATGGCCTGGGCGAGGGCGGGCCCGGAGTTTTCGCGAGCCCAATCCTGCTGGGAGTTGAAGATGATGCGGTCCATGTAGCTGCCGGCGATGCCGACGACGGGAGTGCCGCATGCCTGACTCTCGAGGGCGACGAGGCCGAAGGTCTCCTGAACGCCGGGATGGACGAAGAGATCGGCGGCGCGGTAGAACCGGGCGAGCCGGTCCATATCCGCGCAATAGGAATGCCAGGTGACGGCGCCGGTGGCGCTTTGCAAATCCTGGAGGCGGCCGCGCTGGCCGCCGTCGCCGATGGCGAGGAGATGGAAGCGGCCCGGCTGCTGGAGGGAGAGCAGCTCGAACGCCTCGAAGAGGACGCGGGTGTTTTTTTCCGCCGCGAGGCGTCCGACGTAGAGGAGCAGGATGCGGCCCGGGGGAATGCCGAGGTCGGCGCGCGTGGCGGCGCAATCGTTGGGCTCGGGCTTGAAGACGGCGGTGTTCACGCCGAGGTCGATGTTCTCGACGTTGTGGACGCCCCAGTCGCGGAGCAGGTCGCCGAGGGCGGGCGATGGCACGAGGGTGCGGGCAAAGCGGTTGTAGAGGGTGCAGACGTAGCGGCGGCTGAGGTCCATGACGAATTCCGTGGCGGTGCGGCCGAAGAATTTGCCCGCGCTGCGGAAGTAAGCCTCCGGGAAATGGGAATGGTAAAAGGCGACGACCGGGATGCGGAGCGCCCCGCCGGAAGCGACGGCTTTCCAGGCGACCTGGTAGGGGTCGCCGGATTCGATGATATCGGGCATCTCGCGTTCGAGGATGCGCTCGACGGCCTCGAGGCGGAGAAGCGCGCGGTAACGGGAGGTGCGCGAGACGAGCGGGGAGCGAATGGTGTAAACGCGGGAGCGGCCTTCCTCGACGGTGCTGTCCTCGGGCCCCGGGACGATGAGGATGTGGCGGTCCTGCGAGGTGTGGGCGTGGAGGTAGGCGACTTTTTCGTGGAGGTAACGTTTAACGCCGCCGCTGACCGGAGAGTAAAACTGGGTCAGGTCGCAGATTTTCATGCGCGCAAGTTTCCAGGCGGCAACTCCCCTGCCCCGCGCTGGATGGAGGCGCTATTCAAAATGCGCAAGATGGCGCTCGGCGTCGAGCGCGGCGGCGCAGCCCTGGCCGGCGGCGGTGACGGCCTGCTTGTAAACGCGGTCGGCGACATCGCCGGCGGCGAAAACGCCCGGGATGTTGGTATGGGTGCCGTTTTTGCGGAGGAGATAGCCATCGGCGTCCATGTCGAGCTTGCCGCGGAAGGGGGCGGTGTTGGGGGTGTGGCCGATGGCGACGAAGACGCATTTGACATCGAGCTCGCGCTCGAGGCCGGTGACGGTGTCGTGCAGTTTGACGGCGCGCATTTCGTTCTGGTCGTCGGTCAGGTATCGGGTGACGGCGGCGTTCCAGACGGGCTCGATCTTGGGATTGCCGAGGGCGCGGTCGGCCATGATTTTCGAAGCGCGCAGCTTGTCGCGGCGATGGACGAGATAGACCTTCGAGGCGAAGCGAGTGAGGAAGCTGGCCTCCTCGCAGGCGGAATCGCCGCCGCCAACGACGGCGACGGGGACATCGCGATAAAAAGCGCCGTCGCAGGTGGCGCAGGAGGTGAGGCCGTGGCCAACGAGGTCGCGCTCGCGATCGAGGCCGAGCCAGCGGGCCGAGGCGCCGCTGGCGACGATGAGGGTGCGGGTGTCGAGCCATTCCGCGCCATCGAGCTGGATGCTGACGTGGGCCTGTTTGGGCTCGAAGGCGGTGACCTTGGAGAACTGGAAGCGGGCGCCGAAACGCTGGGCCTGGGCTTTCATGTTCATGATGAGCATGGGGCCATCGATGCCTTCCACGAAGCCGGGAAAATTCTCGACGAGCGTGGTGCTGGAAAGCTGGCCGCCGGGCTCGTGCCCCTCGAGGACGAGGGGGTGGAGGCTGGCGCGGGCGGCGTAAATGGCGGCGGTGAGACCGGCGCAACCGGTGCCGACGATGATCACTTTTTCCATGGTCAGGGCATTGGGTGGATCAGGACATTCTCCCACTGGAACTGAATTTGCAACGCCTGTTGAGGGAGCGGTTTTTGTGGTGCGTTGCGGGCCGGGTTGGGTTGAGATGGGTGGGATGTTTACGGGATTGGTCGAGGAAACCGGGACGGTGGAGGCGCTGCGGCGGAGTGCCGGGGCGTCGCGGCTGATCGTGCGCGCGGGGCGGCTGGCGGCGGAATGCCGGGTGGGCGAGAGCGTGGCGGTGAACGGCTGCTGCCTGACGGTGGCGACGGCGCCGGGGGATGGGACGCTGGAGTTCGATCTGCTGGAGGAGACGCTGCGGCGGACGAACCTGGGCAACGAGCCGGCGCTGGTGAACCTGGAGCGGGCGCTGGCGGCGAATGGGCGGCTGGGCGGGCATTTCGTGCAGGGGCATGTCGATTGCACGGCCGCGGTGCGGGGGTGGGAGCGGGCGGGCGAGGATTACCGGCTGGATATCGAGCTGCCGCGTGATTTTGCGAAATATGTGGTCGAGAAGGGGTCGATCTCGGTGGATGGGATTTCGCTGACGGTGGCGGAGGTGGGGGAGGAGAGCTTTGCGGTGTGGATCATTCCGCATACGCGCGAGCAGACGAACCTGCGAGAGGTGCAGGCGGGGGGGCGGGTCGAATCTCGAGTTCGATCTGCTGGCGAAATATGTCGAGCGGATTTGCGGGCGATGAGGGGCTTTATCCGCATTCGCCAAAGGACGAATCCGTCCTCTGGCGGAGATTGGCGCCACGCCCGCATCGCTACGCTCAGGCGTGGCGGGCAGGCAGATTTTATAGGAGGTGAACGTCGAGGTTGTTGTCGGGTTCGGGCTCGGGGATTTTGGAGGGATTGATGCGTGATGGGCGTTTGGATGGGGGTCGGGTGGGTCGTCGCGGATCGGATTTCGCCGTTGTCTTCGTTGATTCGGCGGCGGGTTTGTCGAAACCGAATTCTTCCTGGCAATCCTCGATGAAGCGCGCGAGACGGTAGTTGAAAAGCGAAGCGCGGCCTTTGCGCTGGGCGGAGGAGGCGATGCCGGCGACGGCGGGCATGAATGAAGGAAAAGAAATGGATGAAAGGGAGTTGGGACGGGCGCGGTGTTGCTCGAATGCGGCGAAATCGTAGGGGGTTCCGGCGGGAGAAACGGGAGGCGACGCGGTGCTGCGTTTCAAGAGCCATGCGGCGCTGATGCCGGTGCGGGCCTCGGCGAGGAGGGCAGTTTTTTCGGTGAGCGGCTCGATGCCGGAGCTGACCTTCTTGACCCAGGAAACGCTGCGGCCCAGGAGACGTGCGAAGCGCGCCTCCTGGCCGTGGAGGGGTCCGAGGATGCCCCTGAGGACGGCCAGGGTGGTGCTGCGGCGGGAGAACGCCATGGAAATGAACTATGTGGTTGCACCACATGGGTCAAGGCGTTTCGGTATGAACTATATCATTGAACTATTACTGGAGCGTTGGCGCTTAGCTGACGGTCGCCCGAAATTCGCCAGGTGCGCTCTATTCGTGGAGAGATCCCGCTTTCCGCTGGCGCCCAGCTTTCCAGGCTTCTCGAACAAGTCGCGCGCAAGGTCATAGCAACTCGGACCGATCAGGCGTTTCGCCAGGCTGCGCAAGAGGAGGCCCTGCTGTCGGCGCGGCAGCATATCCACGGCGGCCTCGATGTCAGCGAGTGTGCTCATTGGCCAAAAAACTAGCACGAATGCCGACGGAGCCGCAAGCAAGGGATGATTTGGCCGAGAGGGCGGAAACGGACGGGGTGAAAATTGTCGTTTGACAGTAACACTGTGACACTGTAGAGTGCTGTCATGAAGGAAATGCTCCAGCTTGATGAGCTTGCCGGCGCCGTCAATGAATGGTGCCGGGAGCATGGCATTGCCCCCGCCAGCGGCCAGGCGGCGGAGGCGGTGACCGAGCGGAGCATCCGCTATTACCGGACCATCGGTTTGCTGGATGCACCGGCGGCCGGGGGCGGAGGTGGATTTGGCGAGAAGCATTTTTTGCAGCTCATCGCGCTGCGCATCCTCCAGGCGCAGGGGGCGCCGCTGCGGCGGATCCGGGAGCTGCTGTTCGGGCGCTCGATCGGGGAGCTGCGGGAAATCCAGCGGCGCGGCGCGGCGGAAGCGCGGGAGCGGCCACGGGTGCGGCTGCTGCCGGGCGACGAGGAGGTGTGGCGCACGATTCCATTGAGCGGCGATTTTTTGCTGATCTCGCGCACGGGAAATCCGATCCCGCCGGCGCGGCTGGCGCAAATCCGCGCCATTCTCGAGGCCCCGGAGAACGGCAACATTGGCGGGGCCAGATTGTCAGAGAGAAAGGAACCGAGAAAATGAACCCGAGATTGCAACCCGTGCCTGGGGACCGCGGCTGGTATGGAATCGCCGCGTGGCTGGAGGAAACGCGAGTGGCGCTGCCGCTGAAGGGCATCGAGTGCCGTTTCGACGTGAGCGGCGACATCGTGAGCGTCGAGATTGACCAGATTTACCATCAATCGGCGGGGCGCCCGCTCGATTGCACTTATACGTTTCCGCTGCCGGCGGGCGCGGCGGTCTATTGCTGCGAATTGCAGGTTAATGACCGGACGATCCGCGCGCGGGTGGAGGAGGAGCGCGAGGCGCGGATGATTTACCAGCAAAAGAAAGCCGAGGGACGGCGGGCGGCGCTGGTGGAGATGGAACGGGAGAACCTGTTTACGTTGTCGCTGGGGAACTTGCAGCCGGACGACGTGGCCGTGGTGCGCTTCGCTTATTTCCAGACTGTCGAGCGGATGGAGGATCTATTGTCGCTGCGGATTCCGGTCTGCCCCGGGATCCGGTACATTCCGGGGCGGTCCGCTGCTGCGGGACCTGAGCGGGCGCGGCACGGTCGATGACACCGACCAGGCGCCGGACGCGTCGCGGATTTCGCCGCCGCGCATCGATGCGCTGCACCCGGACGCGGCTTACTTTTTCCTGAAGGGCGCGATTGACCCGTTGGCGGCGATGGCGGAGACGGTCTCCTCGCCGTCGCATCCGGTGATGGTGCGCAAGCCGGCGGGGGAGCCGGTGGAGGTGTCGCTGGCGGATGGCGGCGCGGCGCCGGACCGGGACTTTGTGCTGCGGTGGAAGGAGCCGCGGGAGAATGCGCTGACACCGCGCGCGTGGCGTTACGATGACGGGGAGGAGAGCTACGCGCTGGTGCAACTGCGTGCGCCGCGCATCGACCGGCGCGCGGATGGTTTTCAGCAGGATGTTTATTTCCTGGTGGATAACTCGGGGAGCATGCAGGGCGTGAAATGGACCAAGACGTGCGAGGCGCTGCACGCGTTCGTGGAGCTGCTGGGCGAGCAGGACCGCGCGTGGATCACTTTTTTTGAAACGACCCATCGCGATTATGCCGAGAGACCGCTGCCGGCGCGGACGCTGGCCGCGCAGCGGGCGTTTCGCGATATCGAGAGCATCGGCGCGCACGGAGGGACGGAAATGTTGCCGGCGATGGGCACGTGGTCGGCGCGATCGAGGAGCATTCGCGCGGACGGCGGGCGGTACTGCTGATCATCACGGACGGGCAGGTGGGCAATGAACGGGAGGTGCTGGGATTGCTGCGGCGCCATGCCGGGCTGACGGTTCATGTGTTCGGCATCGACACGGCGGTGAATGACGCGCTGCTGAAGAGGATGGCGAGGCAGCAGCGGGGCCAATGTTTCCTGATGACGCCGAATGACGACATCCGCGGGGCGATTGCCGGGCTGGGCGAGCGGATTGGCCTGCCGGTGCTGACCGAAATCGACGTGGAAGAGGGATGGGAGGCGGAGCGCGTGCCGGATTTGTTTTCGGGCGAAGTGCTCGACATTGCGCTGAAGGCGCGGGGCGAAGGGAGCGGGGTGCGGATGCGGGGAAAATTGCCGGATGGTACGGAGCGGGGTTACGCGTTCGAGTGCGCGGCGGTGAGGAATCGCGCGGTGAAACTGCTTTGGGTGCGGGCGCGGATGGATGCGCTGCTGGCGGCGGAGCGGAGGGACGAGGCGATTGCGCTGGCAAAGCAGAACAACGTGCTGTGCGCGGGAACCTGTTTCGTGGCGTGGGATGGGGCGGAATTGGTGCCGGTGGCGGTGGATGAAGTGTACCAGCCGAGCCTGGTGGGGTGCGCGCCGGCGATGGCGGGTCCGTCGCCGACGATGGCGCTCGCCGGCGCAAGCGTATGCGATGCCGCGCCGCCCGGCGCCAAGCTCAGGGGCCGCAGCTTTTCGCTTAGCCAATCCGCCATGCCGCGTTTCAAATTCCTGCAGGTTTTCAGCAGGCGTTCGGCGTCCGAGCCAAATCTTGATTCCATTATCGCGCGGTATGCCGGCTGGCGGGACTCGGCGCCAATTTCGATTGCCGGATCCGTCGAGTCGGGCATCGCCGAAATCAAAGCGTTGTTGCATTTCGACGCGGAGCGCCTGAACGCGCTGGCGGCGTTTCTCGGTTATTGGGCAGCCGGCGACGGGAAGGGTGTCGAAACGCGTCTCGCGCTCCTGGATGGGCTGCGCGATGAATTGAAAGCGGCGACCGAAAACAAGCGAAGCGAAACGGTGATTCGGTTCCTCAGGCGCCATTGCCGGAGCGGCGGGCAGATGCGCGCCCAGGTGCGGGAGATGGTGCAAGCACTGGCGGAGGAGCGAGCGGTTGGCGGTTGATTGAACTATATTACTGCACTATTATAGGCGCGGGTGGCGCAATTCGCAATGAATCCCGCGCGAAAACGTCACAGGAAGCCTTGAGGCTCATTGATCGCCTGGTTCGGGTGAAGTTGTGCCTGGCGGTGGAACAGTGCCGTTCGGCAAATCGGGAGGGCTCGGATCGGGCTCGGGTTCCTCCACCCGGGCGCGACGCTGGTCCGGGCGATGGGCGTTTGCGCGCGCAAGGTAGAGCGCGTGGCCGCCGGGCACGCCGAGTTGGAACAAGTCGTTCATGTTCATCTTTTCCGGGGGGATGGTTTTGGCGCGATTGGGATGGGTGCGGTGCTCGTTTTGTTTTGTCGGTGGAGATTTGCCCCGCCGGGGCCGCTGATTGCGGCCCGGCGGGGCGTCCCGCTTCCCCCTGTTCGGGACCGTCGAGAGACGGCCCCTAATCGAGAAATCGCCAGCCGGAGAATCCGGAAGTCAGAGGACATTCCGCGTTCGAACAAGATGCGCCCCTGGCGCGGCCTGCCAACTCTTGACAGACCCCACCTGTAACCGTAACCGTGTGTTTGGTTACAGAACGACGGACCTCTCCTGTTGTAAGTGACCAAATCCGCCTCGGTGCCGGTTACGGCCGGCATCGGGGCATTTTTTGCCACGCGATTTTAAGTCAGTGTCCTATCTGGTTTTGTAAGTTCCTTTCGGTTGATTTTGGGCAACAAAAAACCCTGCCGCCGTCAGGCGAGCAGGGTTCCGGTAAGTCGATCTAGATGGAGTTCCCTAAGTGCTCGCCCTTTGGTAGGAATTCTTGCGAATATCCTGGCTCGGGTTGCCGGAGGTGTGACCACGGAGGATGGAATAAATACCTCCGCCGCGCACAACACCGGCCCAAGCCAGAGACATCGCTGTCTGGCAATCGGAATTTGGCCGGTGTAAGTGCAGATTCATGGGAAGTAGGTGGAGGCTATTTGGAATGTGCCGGATATGTCAATGGATTTTTTTGAATTCATTGAGCCGATTTCCACTTACACGGGATCTATTCCCTCGCCTTCCAGGACGAGCAGGCCGCGGCCGATGGAAGCGTGCACCGCGCCGGCGATCGTCACCGAGGCCTCGCGGACACGTTGCGCCAGCGCTCTCATGAGGCGGCGGCTCAGCCAAACGTGCGGCCATCGTGACCCCACATTGCCGCTTTCACGTCGGTGAATACGACGTATACGCGATCTGCGGGCACGGCCAAATGCTGCGCCACCAGTTCGCACAGCGAGGCGGCGAGTGCCTGGACGCCATGCGCGGGGAACCCGATGCTCTTGAGTTCGAGAAAGGCCGCCGGTTCTTCAGTGCCGGCGAATAGCATCGGCTCGGCGCGGGCAAGCTTCACCATCACATATTGCTCGGGTTTGCCCGTGCCTGTGGCCACGGCCTTGGATGCGGCTTTTAGAAAAGACGCGGCGGTCTGCGGCGGGATGTCCGCGCTGGTGGCGACGGCGAGGTATGGCACGGCTCCATGAATCCTCCTTTCCGTGCGCGCATGCAAGCCCGCGTGCCACGCCGGTTATTTCAAAGGCGCGGAATTTTTTGCTTCAGCTCGATCGCCGGCGCAAAGAGGTCGCCGTGTTGCTCGACGCGCCGCAATACCTGATCGCTGGTGAATATGAGCGCCTGCTTCGAGCGGCTCCTGGAGGCTGATTCCACCTCTTTCCAGGTCAGCGGCGTCGAGACGGTCGGCAGGGGCCTTGCGCGCAATGAATATACGCAAACAGTGGTTTTGTGCGGATCATTCTGGCTCCAGTCGATCAATACCTTTCCCCGGCGCAGCGCCTTTTGCATGCGCGATACGACGTGCCGCGGATGCTCGCATTCCAGTCTTTCCGCGAGGTGTTTTGCGAACGCCTTGGTTTGCGCGTAAGTCACGCGCGTATTGAGCGGGACGAATAACTGGAGGCCCTTCGAGCCCGAAGTTTTGGGAAAGGCCTTCAGCTTGTGTTCATCGAGCAATTCGCGAAGGAACAGCGCCACGCGGCAGCAGGTCCGCACATCCGCGGGCGGGCCGGGGTCGAGGTCAAAGGCGATTGCCGCTGGCCGTGCGATGTCGCGGGCGCGGTGGAGAAATGAATGCAATTCCAGCGCCGCCAGGTTTGCGACCCATACCAGGGAGGCCGCGCCATTCAACATGCAGTAATCGATTTCCTTCGAGGCGCGGCGCTCGCTCGGCACGGCGGTGGTCTCGATCCAGGCGGGGTGGTGGGGCGGACATTGCTTCTCGTAGAAGAAAAATCCGTCAACGCCGTCCGGGTACCGCTTCAGCGTCACGGCCCGGTCGCGCAAATGCGGCAGGATGACCGGCGCGATGCGGATGTAATAGTCGATCACCTGGGCTTTGGTAAAATGCGCCGCCGGATAGAGGACCTTGTCCAGGTTTGACAGCGCCAGCTTGCGGCCCTCGATCTCGACTTCGCCGGACTTACTCATGTCTTTGCGGGACGTTCGCGCTTTACCTCGCGCGCGGTTTTATCCTCGCGCAAGCCGAGGAAGACCGGATGCCGCAGCTTCCCGTCATCGGTCCATTCCGTGAAACGAATCTGCGCCACGAGCTTCGGCTTGACCCAATGAGAGAGCTTCATCTCGCGCGGCGTCAGCGCGGGGAGGAGCGCGAGGATTTGGTTTCCGCGAGGTTCACGAAGGGACAGCCGGCTTGCTCCAATTTTTTCATTTTCCCGTGGAGCATTGCGAGCGTGGCCTCCTGGAACCCAGTGCCCACCTTCCCGCAATACATCAGCCGTGTGCCGTCATAGTAACCAATGAGCAGCGCGCCGAAATGCGCACGCGTGCCGCCGGGCTGGGTGTACCCGCCGATGACGAACTCCTGCATTTGCAGGCACTTGATCTTCACCCATGCGCCGCTTCGCCTGCCTGATTCATAAATGGAATGCTCGCGTTTTCCGATCAGCCCCTCGAGACCGAGGCGGCCGACTTCCTTGAGCAATTTGCGCGCGTCATGTCCCAACGCGGCGGAGAAGCGGACCGGCTCCTCCGCACTGGCGAGACATTCCTCGAGACGCGCCCGGCGCTCGAGCCATGGCTCGCGGCGCAGGTCCCTCCCCTCCTGGTGCAGCAAGTCGAAAACATAAAATGCCAGCGGCGGCTTTTCCTCGCCGAGCGCATAGGCCTGCAACTTATGAAACGATGAGCGGCCTTTGTCATCGAGCGCGACGATTTCGCCATCCAGGATCAAGCGCCGATCGCGCAGCCGCGCCACGCCCTCGGCGATTGCCGGAAACCGGGCGTTGAATTCCTTGCCATTCCTCGAGAGTAATTTCACCGCGGCTCCGTCCTTCAATGCGAGCGCGCGGTAGCCATCGAACTTCAATTCGTATTGCCAGTCGTCTCCCGCGGGCGGTTCGGCAACCAGTTTTGCCTTCATCGGTTTTATGAAGTGGAGCCGCATGGTATTTGCCGCTGCCGCGGGCTTGGAATGCCACACGGCGTCCGAAGATTTGCCGATGGCCGACATGCCGCGCCCGCTCAGACCGAGCGATCGTCATTTCGCTTCGAGAGGGGCTTCATGCCGGCCCCGCTCTTGATCAGCAGCCATTCCTTCCCGCGGCCATGCATTCTTACGAGCGTCCACTCCCCCTTTAGCTTGGCGCCCTCCAACCGAAAATGCAGCTTCCCGGCATCGAGATCTTTCGCCGGCGAGCCGGAGCCGAGCGGCTCGAATGTTCCCCGGTCCCACACCATCACCGTGCCGCCTCCGTATTCGCCTTTCGGGATGGTTCCCTCGAAATCGCGATAGTCGAGCGGATGATCCTCGACCTGCATGGCGAGGCGCTTTTCGCCTTTTTCGTAGGGTATTCCCTTCGGCACCGCCCATGATTTCAACGTGCCGCCGACTTCCAGCCGGAAATCATAATGCAAGTGCGAGGCAGCGTGCTTCTGGATCACGAAACGGCTTTCCTTTGCGCCGGCGAGCCTGCCGCGCGGCTCGAGCGTTTTCCGGAAATTGCGCTTCGTCCGATATGCCTGGAGCGGCGAAGCCGCACGACGGGTCTTCCGTGGTTTTCGCGGAGAAGCTGCCTTGCTCATTACCACTGAATCGTTTACGCGGCCTTGCGCCTGCGGGAAGTGGACGCGCGTCTCTTCTTCCCGGATTGCTCGATGCTCTTTTGCAGCACGGAGACAAGGTCGATCACATTTGACGCCTTGCGGTGATGCGGAGCCGGGGCTTCCGGCGCCCGCTTGCCGCCATGCCGCGCCTTGTCCTCGATCAACTTTTCCAATTGCGAGCGGTATTCGTCCACAAAGGCGTCCGGATCCCATTTGGCTGTCATTGATTTGATCAGCTCCTCCGCCATCCGCAGTTCATTTTTGCTCACCGCCTTTGCCGCCGGGAGCTTGAACTCGTCGATATCGATCAACTCGGCGGCGAAATGCATCAACTCGAGCATCAAGCCTTTCTCCTGCGGTTTGACCGCCGCGAGGTGCTCGCGCGTCTTGATGACCACGCGCGCGATGGCGATCTTCCCGCTCTCCTTCAACGCCTCCCGCAGGAGCACGTACGCCTTGTCGCCGCCTTTCATCGGCTCCATGTAATAGGGTTTGTGAAAGAGCACCGGGTTCACTTCGTCGAGCTTCACGAACTCCTTGATATCGACCGTCTGGGTGGCCTCGATATCCACCCGCTGAAAGTCCTCATCCTTCAGCACGACGAATTTTCCTTTATCGTACTCGTAGCCCTTGACGATTTCCTCCCACGGCACCTCCTTTCCATCCACCTCCGCCACGCGCTTGTAATTGACCGGGCTCAAGTCGCGCGCGCGCAACAGCCGGAATTTCAGTTCCTCGGTTCGGATGGCCGGGTAAAGGGCTATCGGGATATTGACCAGGCCGAAGCTGATCGATCCTTTCCAAATGGCTCGCATGACGTTTCTCCTGTTTTCGGGTTTCAATAGTGCATTCGGCGCGGGATGCCTCTCCGCGCTTAATTGAGCAGCGCCAGCGGCGGGCATCGGTTTGGCGCTTTTGGAATTCCCGCCGCTGCCGCGTCAAAGCGCCGCGCGCACGATGTCCGTCAGTTCGGCGGAAGTCAGCGCAATCGGGTTTGGCTTCATGCTGCTGGCGCGCGAGGCGTTTTGCACCAGGAGCGGAATATCATCGCCGCCAATGCCGTGAAAACCGAGCGGCGGAATCCGAAGCGCGCCGCACAAATCCACCACCCATTCCGTCCCGTCGTCCGCCGAGGCCTTTTCGTTGCCCGTCAAAATTCGCGCAACGTCGCCGTAGCGGCGCAACGCCGGGCTGGCTGGCTCGCGTTCCCGCAGCGCGCGCAGATTCACCCGCATCACCCGCGGGAGCAGCGCGGCGCAGACGGCGCCGTGCGGCGCGCGCGGGAACATTCCGCCAATGGGCGCGGCAAATCCATGCACCGCCCCGAGGCCGGCATTGGCAAGCGCCAATCCTCCGAGCAGCGCCGCCAGCGCCATGTCTTCCCGCGCGGCGGCGTCCATGGCGCCATTTTCGAATGCGCGCTTCAGCGAGCGCGCCACGCGCCGCATTCCCTCGAGGCAAAAGCCGTCGGTCATCGCGTTGGCCCGCGTGCAAACATAGGGCTCGATGAGTTGCGTGAGCGCATCCAGGCCGGTGGCGGCGGTGATGGCCGGCGGCAAATCGCGCGTCAACTGTGGATCGACAATGGCCAGCCGCGGAAGCAGCAGCGGGCTGCGAAGGCTGACCTTGACCTTGTTTTCCGGGGAAATGATTACTGCGTTGCGGGTCACTTCCGTGCCGGCGCCCGCGGTGGTGGGGATCGCAATCCAGGGCAATGCCTGTTTTTCGAGCGGACGTCCCCGCCGATGACTTCGAGGTAATCGATCAGTTCGCCCGGGTTTGTCGCCAGGCCGGCGATTGCCTTGGCCGTGTCGATCACGCTTCCTCCGCCGAAGCCGATCAGGCCATCGCGCTGCGTCTCGCGCACCAGCCGCACTCCCTCGGCCACCAGGCTGGTGGTCGGTTCGCACGCGACCGGAAATGGCGCCCAGTCGACGCCGGCTGCCGACGCCATGTCGAGCAATGGCTTCGCGCGCGCCGCATTGGCGCCGTGCACGATCAACAGCCGCCGCACGCCAAGCACCGCCAGTGCGCCGCGAATCTCAACGAGCGTTCCGGGTCCGAAGAGGATGCGGCCCGCCGTTGAAAACTCGAAGCCCATCGCCTACCAGCCCGTGTCGGGCGGGAAGATATTCGTGAATGTCGCGCGCTGGCGCGGTTCGGCCATCATCGGCGCCACGGCTTCGCTCCACTTCGCATAATGCGCGGTGCTCTTGTGTGCGGCGGGCGCGGCGGCGTCGCGATATACTTCCACGAAGACAAAGCGCGACGGGTCATCGGTTTGCTGAAGCACGTCAAAGCGCGCGATTCCCGTTTCGCGGACGCTGGCCCGGGCGTTCTCAATGGTCGCCTCGCGGAATGCCTCGATGCACTCCGGCTTCACGTGTATTTGTACATGGACAATGTGCATGCCCGGAAGAATCCCTCCGCCATCCGCGTTGCACAAGCAGAGTCTCGTCACAATCCCTGCGGCGCTGCAACTCGGCCCTGGGTCGCGGTGTTAACGCATCGCATGAAGTACGCGGCCGTCTACGCTTTTTCGCTGTTCTTTTTTTTTGTCGCCGGCGGCATTGGAGGCCGGCGAATCGGCGAATCTTTCGGCCTCCGCATCCGCCGCTCCGGTTCCGAACGAGCGGATCGTGGGCGAAGTTCCATTCCCAAATCCGGCGTTGTTCTTTGCCGCGGATGGCACGCCGGATTACCCCGTCTTTTACCGCGAGCGCTACGAGTACATGGCGGCTCATTTTTTCGCGCCGGCCAACGATGCGGAAATCCGGCAGCTCCAGGATATCCAGTTTGGCGATGCAGTTACCGCGATGCTCTGGATTTCGCGCTTTGAAGTGGCCCAGAAGTATCCCGATCGGGCGCACGATCTCTTTGGCATGCTTATCGGGTACGCCGATGGCAACACGGCGATGAGCCATGACTGTTTCGGGTTTTATCCCGTGCTCAAATCGGCCCTGCTGCTCAAGGCCGCCGGGCGCTTCGACCCGGCGTGGGAGCCCGCGCTGGAGCGTTTCACGCGGGAGGGCGTCCGTAATTTGGACCGGCGTTCCCAATTTACCGATAACAACCAGGACCTTGCCCGGATGTATGCCTGCCTCCTGGCACGGAAACTCTACCCAAAGATGCCCGAGGCCGCCCTCGCAGCCGCCAATGCCCAGGACTCATTCAACCGCATCCTGAAACAGGGCGACCTATATAACGATTCGCTGAATTATTTCGAGGTATCCCTGACGTTTTTCATCCAGATCGCTCACGAGCTTGGCAAGGAACAGGAGATCGCCCGCTCGCCAACCTTCAAGCGGATGTTCGCCAATTACAGGGATGCGATCAGCCCAAACGGATTCATGCCCGAATTTGGCCATGGATATTTCTCCCCGAATCACTACTGCTGCATTCCCATCTTCCTCGAGTACGCCGCCGCCTTGTATCACGATCCCAGCTTCGCGACGGCGGCCCGGCGTTATTTCGATATGCTTGTCCAGTCGGGGCCGGCCCGCGATTCGAATGTTGAGGATGCCATCCACAGTTGCGTGCACGTCATGCCCCAGCTTCTGGATTTGTTCACGCCGGTCCGGGGGCCGTTGCCCGAGCCGGATTTTATCTCCGGAGTAACCCGGCGCATCGCGCAATATGGCGGTGAGCAGCCGGCGTTCCTGATCCTGCGTCCGTCGCTCACTCCCGGAGCGCCGATGATCCTGATGGATCTTCTCGGGCAGGGAGACCACGCGCAGGAGGAGTTCAGGGCATCGGTCGCCTATTACGAATCGGATCATGTGCCGCTCTTTTACCAATATGGCCGCTACATCAGCGGCGCCAGCCGGGGTAACCAGGTCATCCTTGGGCAGCCCGGCGACACGGAGCCGGACCCAGCCTGGGCGCCGGATACCTGGCGTACTCTTTCCATCCCGGCAGCCCGTTTTACCGGAACGGACGGAGTCGCCAAAATCGACATGGTCACCGTGCGCACCGACGATCGGAAAAAGAGCGCGGAGCACGGATTCGTGCTGGACAACCTGCGGCTTGCCGGGCCGGGGGGTACGAAGCTGGTCTGCGATCTGCCGCGCGCGACCTGGATGGGCGATACTCACTCCGTAACAGGGGGGATGCAGCCCGGCTCCCAGGCAATCCGCATCGCGAGTGACGGAGATGGCTGCGCAGTGAAAGGTTTCCAGCCGCTGACTTTCGATCCGGAAAAGTATGTGGAATTGCTCTGCGACGTAAAATGGTTCGGCAAAACGAGGCCAAGCGCTCAACTGCGTCTCACCGGGAATGGCGACGTTCGATCCTGGACGGCCCTCGAGGCCAGCACGCTCCTCGCGGTGCTCAAGGATGCGCGCTCCGAGCGGCATGGCGACGACTGCTGGGCCCGCCTGGAGTACTCCAGCTATGGCACTTTTGACAGCAGCCTCGTTCGGCAAATCGTACTTACCCGCGAGGGCGTTCTTGCCATTCGCGACGATATTCAGCCCGGGGCCAGCGCGGATGGCCGTCCCGCGTTTTCGCTTTGGCAGATGTATTCCATCGACAGTAAAGGCCCGGGCCGCTTCTCCTCCCGCGGGGAATGCGCCTATCCTACCTGCGTCATCGGGGATACGAACCGATATCGCCGGGGAATGAGCGTCTACTTTTCCGGCCCGCCGGGTACGGCCATTGGGGAACAGGTCATCCCGGGCGCACGCCTTGGGAACTACAGCGAAATTCAACGCGATCGCGATTTGCGCACGGCTTACGCGAGATTGACCATTCACGCAGGCAGGGCCGCGTACCTCAATCTGCTGGTGGCGCCCCACGCACCGGACACAGACCTTTCAAAACTCGATGCCATCAGCGTGACGACTCACGACGCCGATCACTCGATCTTCAGCACCGAATGCGACGGGACCCCTGTCACCGTCGAGATAGGGCGGAATAACACCTGGAAAGTAACGCGCGGAAAACAATGAATCGCGTGCAAGGCCCGCTGGTCACGCCTTCTGAACCCGCCATCTCCTACCGCTCGAAGTAGGCTATCAGATCGTCGTACAATCCCGCACGGTTCGAGTAAGTCGCGTAATTGCGCGCGGTTTCCAGCCATTCCACGGTCGAGGCCTTCGTTTCCTTGATCCCCTCGAGCAGCAGCGCCTGGGTCAGCTCGACCTGGCGGCCGGTTCGCATCTCCTGGGCAATCGCCCTTTCCGATGCCCGCTCGACGACCGCGCGCAAATCGGCGCCCGAGAATTTTTCGCACTGTTTCGAGAGCTTCTCCGCATCGATCTTGCCGACAGGCATGCCCCGCAGGTGAATTTTCAGGATCGCCTCGCGCGCGGCCGCATCCGGAGGCGGCACAAAGAGCACGCGATCGAAGCGGCCCGGGCGCCGCAAGGCGGAATCGACCCGCCACGGGACATTGGTGGCCGCGAGCACCATCAATTGGTCGTTTTTGGCCTGGATGCCGTCCATTTCCGTGAGCAGGACGTTGACCAATGGCGCCTGGTAGGAACCGGCGTCGGTCCGGTTCATGCCGATGGCGTCAACTTCATCGATAAATACGACGGATGGGCTCTGGCGGCGGGCGTTTTCGAAAATCTCGTGCAGGTGCCGTTCGCTTTCGCCGAGCCATTTCGAGAGGATATCGGTGATGGCAATGGAGACAAAGCGCGCGCCGCACTCGCCGGCCGTGGCCCGCGCCAGGTGGGTCTTCCCGCATCCCGGCGGCCCGTAAAGGAGGATGCCGCCCCCGGGACGTTTGTTGAAGCGCCGGAAGACGTCGGGATTCTTGAAGGGATAAATGATGTTCATCCGAATGCGCTCGATGACGTCCTCCATGCCGCCGATGTCGTTGAACGTGATCCTCGGCAGCGCTTCGCCGGGCGGGATCGCCTCGGCCTGCTCGGTGGCTTCCTTGAGCAGGCCCGAGATCGTCGCGGCCTCTTCCTCGCTCAATGCCGGCACGGCCTCCTCGCTCTCGGGCATGCCCAGCCACGCGACCAATTCGCGGTCGTGGATCGAGGAATCGATGATGGTCGCCGCGCCATACTTCCGGCGCGCTTCGTCCTTGAGCCCCCGTTTCATGTAAATCCTCGCCAGGAGGAGGTAGGCGGGGGCGCTTGCCTTGTTGGCCGCCAGAATTCCCTCGAGGGTAAGAATCGCCTGCGAGGGCGCGGTCTCCGATTCCACGCGGGCCTTGAGCAGTTGCGCGGCCTCGCCGGCGGGCAATTGCGGCGCTGACCGGAGCACTTCCGCCGCGCGGGCAGGCTGGCCGCTCTCGAGCAGCGCTTCCACCAAATGAGCGCGCAGGTCCCATTCCGCGGGTGAAACCCGCAGCGCCTTCTCGAGAAGTTTGAGCGTTTCTTCGTTCATGAAATTCAAAATGGATCCCTGGCCACGGACTGGCGTTGAAAACTTTTCTCCGCCCGCACCGCGGCGGCGCGGCGTCGATTTCGTTTGAGCCAGCGGCAAAATATCACGCCATACCAGACCAGCAACGTCAAGATGACCACCGTGATAATCAGTCCCCCCGGCATTGCTCCGGTCTCATACATCCAGTAGAGCCCCCCCCAGAAGCAGAGCATCAGCAGCCCAAAAATCCCAAGCCGCGCCGGCAACGGCCACCGGTGAAAACCCTTCCATCCTCCATGCCTCGCCCCGATCACGCCCGCCCTGGCGCGGATGTCACTGAGCGTCAGGTACTCATAGGCTTTCACCAGCGGCCAGACGAGCATGAGCCAGACGGCGAAAACCATCAGGAAGTAACGGCCCGCGCTGATCCAGAGCAGCAGCAGCGCAATGCGAACCAGGCCTCTGCGGTCGCGCCGGCTCCACGAGGCGCCGTAGAGCAACGTGCGCGGCAACGTCAGCACCCGGTAGACCGGGTCCCGCAAACGCAACACCGCAAAGAGATTCCGCTGCGCCAGATCGTTCATCGGGTTGGATTGCAGGGCGCGGCGGAATGAGGCCTCCGCGGCCTCATAATTGCGCTCCGAATTCATATAATAGGCGCCCAAATTCGTGTGCACGGCGGAGTTTTCGGGATCGATTTCCAGCGCGCGCAGATATTGATCGCGCTGGCCCTGGGGATTTCCCCGGTGGCAGAGCGCGACCAGATTGATCGTATTGGCATTCCCCGGTTCCAATTCCAGGGCGCGTTTCGCGTATTTTTCCGCGGCGTCCAGCAACCCCTGCTGGTAACGCATGAGGGCGAGTTGATACCAGTGCATCGGATCGCCGGGCTGAAGCTCGATGGCCCGTCCGATATGCTTTTGCGCCTCGTCCATCTTGTCCTGGCGAAAGCAGGCAATCGACGCCAACCGGAGCGCGAACGCGTTGTTCGGGCGCAAGGCGAGCACTTTTTTGGCATGCACCTCTGCCGCCGGGTATTGGCTCAGATTGATGAGCGCCTGCGCCGCCGCCAGGTGCGGCTCGGGGTTCTCCGGTTCTTCGGCAAGCCACTCGCGCGCAATCTCCAACGCCCGATCCCATTGCCTGCTGTCGATCAGGCGCCGCAGGATGGCGCCAAAGCGTTGGGCCGCGGTTCCGGGCATGGAGGCGTCGCCGCTCATGAAAGGCGCGCCGATTGATGGCCGTCAGCAGGATCTGGAGGATTTAGTGATCGAAGTCCCGAACTCGTGGCCATTGAAGAGTGGCAGAGTATGGCATCATCCGCGATGACTGTACAATGGCCGGCGCACCGGCACCGCCAGGCCTGGTCAGGCTGAGAGCCCGTAAGCTGACCACGCGGCGGTCGCGGCCTGGTTGCCCGCGTTCGCGGCAATGACCCGGATGTTTTCGTCGCCGGCCTGTACTTTGCGGCCGTGAATGCCGCCGGCATTGTTGATGGTATCCTGCGCCTGCCGGTAAACGCCGGCGAGCCGGGCATTGTTATCAGGGTCGTGAGCGGCGGCGCTGTCGCCGCCGAGCGGAAGGAGGATGTGCTTGCCAGCGTGGTAATCGAGCGCGATGGGGTCGTGACCGGCCAGCAGGATGTTCTGGCGGCTGGTGATGGCGGGAGGATAGCCAACGCAGCCGCTGACATGGTACTTGCCGATGGTCATCGAGCCGTAGCTGACCCAGATGCAATCGAGGATGTTAAGGTCCGGGACGCGCACCTCCGTCCACATGCGCGCGCATTGGGAACCGAGATCGGCGTAATGGCGTTTCGCGGAAGAGCCGTCGGACATCGAGAGGGTGCCATAGACGATCTTGAGTGCGCCGGTCATGCCGATGTCTCCGCTGTGATCCTTGAGCACGGCGCAATTGATGAGCTTGAGATTTTGGGCGTAGCCCGAGCCGGTCCAGCGGCCCTCCCTCAATTCAATGCGATTGCCTCCGGCGGTGGCGAAACAGGGATAGGAGATGCAAGGCGTATGCGGCTGGCCGATTCGGCGGTAGCCGTTGGTACTGTGATCGTCATCAGCGATCCAGACATTGGCATATGGGTCCATGAGGAAGGAACTGACGGGCCGGCCCGCAAAGACGATTCCAACCAGGTAATCGATGGTCGTAACGTCCTGCTGCTCGGCGTTGACCATGACCCTGCCCTCGAGTTCCGGGAATGGCTTGTACTCAGACTTATGAACGTCGTTGTGCATGCCGTCGAATGAGGCGGGGCGGTTCTGGCCGTTTTCAAAGATCACCACTTCCCCCTTGAATCCATCAGGATGCTGAAGGATGCGATGGATGAGGCCGCACAGCATGTCGGTGTTCGTGCCGCCGCGGCATTTCCATTGGGCGTTGACCTTGAGGATCACGACGTTGTCCGGCGCAATGAGCCCATCGGGCCCGCTCAGCGGCCCGGCGATGGCGCTCTTGTAGAATTTGGCGCCGTTGGCCGAAAGCAGTTGCAGCAGGGCATCGATGCCGACATGGCGCAACTGGCCGTCATGCGCGGGGCAGCCGTCGATTCGAAAGACCTGGGACGCGGGTTCGGAAGCCTGGGCAAACGCCCGGATATCGAGGATATCCATGAGCGGCAGGGCAGCGGCGCCGGCCGCGGTGGTGAGAATAAAACGACGGCGGGTGATATTTCCGGAATCGAATGCCGTGGATTGATCTTCTTTCATGGCAATTGGGTCCGATGAGGACCGGTTTCAGCATTGTGGTGGATGAGGATACTGCATTCTGTCCCCCGGATGGGCCGATGCTGCGGCTATTTTGGCAAATTCGAGCCGTTATTTGCCAATCCGTGTCCAACGCCGCGCGGGAAGCGGCGCGATAGTTCACATAGAAGGAGAATTTACCAATGAAAGTTTTTCCCGATACTCTGAATCACGAAATCGACGCCCCGACTGCGGCACAGGCCGAAATGACGCGTGAACACGATGTCATGGCCGCCGCATCGAGCGTGTTGCTGCCGGGGCTTGGCCACATTTACAAGGGACATTATGCGGCAGGCGCCGCGATACTGCTGATGGGTGCTCCGCTCTCGCTATGGGTCGGCGTTTTGCTGAGCCTTGCAACACTCGGGGTGGGGCTGCTGATCCCGATTCTGTTCTGGGCCTCAGTCGCCGTTTGCGCCTATTACGCGCCGGACAATCGCAAGCATCATCCTTTCAACGTGCTATAAACTTGAATTGCGGAGGACGCGGTCGTTCAGGTCGCCATTTCCACGGCGACCGGATGCCAGTTACGGAAGAATTCGTCCACGCGATGGCCGAGGTCCTCGGCCGCGAAGGGCTTGAGCAGGAACTCGACATTTTCGTCGAGATCGATGTCATGGGAATCGGTGGAGAGCAGAAGCACCCTGGCGTGCGGCATTTCCCCGCGGAACAACGGGATGAGCCCCCCTTCATGCGCCTGGGACAATTTCTGGTCGATGATCAAACCTCCGACGTTGCCGGCGATGCCGCCGCAGATGATTGACCGGAGTTCCTCCGCGCAGGAAGCAGTCAAAACGTGGTAGCCGAGCGCCTCCAACTGGCAGGCGATGAGGCCGCGAAAGCTGGGAGAAGGATCGGCGACGAGGATCGTCCGGGGAGCGGGAGCTGCGTCGCGCTCAATTGCATTGATAGATGTGGAAAGTTGGATGGGAATTTTCTCCGGTTACTCCGGCGGCAAGCCGCGTGGCAGAGCCGGGTTCCATGGTTTCGCGCGAGCGGCAGGCCCGAAATGTCGGCGTGCGATGGCCGTGGGCCAGGTTGTATGGAAAGAAGTCGATGTGTTTGCGGGCGGCGGCCTCGCGCAGGTAATCGCAAACGGCCGCTCCCCAGAAGAGCGGGCTTCGGATGACCGCAGCCAGAGCGGGACATGGCGGCAGGGCCAGCCGAAGCCAGGTTTCGATCCAGTCGGTGACGCTTTGCGGCAGGGGCTTGTGGCCCGAAAGGGAAATCATCAGCAGATCGGCCTCGGCGGCGCTCGATGCCATGGTGTCAAACACTTCGGGCAAGGCGAGAAGGCTGAAATTGCACGGGATGTAGCCTGGCTCGATATCGAGTCCGGCCGCGGAGAATGCGGCGTCGCAAAAATATTTGCCGCGCCGCCCGGCGGCGAGGTCTTCGTAGAGCAGAACGACCGTCAACGACGATGAGCCGCTTGTCACGGGATCAGCCCCCAATACTCCGGTAGGCAAACGGCTCACGCCTTTTTATTACACCCGCGGATCGGGTTGAACAATTGGGAGATTCCCGGCTGTCGAACCATCGGATATGATTATGCCCGTAAGTGGTTTTCCCACTATGAATTTGAAACTCAGAATGATCTTCCGAGTCCGGCAGGGAGGGCTGGCCGGCCAATGGTTGTGGAGATCGGGACAAAAAAGGGTGAGTGAAAGGCGGAATCTCCCGTAACTTGCGACATATGCGCACGCCACGGCCATTGGGAGAGGAAATCAGGAATGAGTTTCCGGCGCTGGACCAGCAGGTTCACGGGAAGCCGCTGGTCTACCTGGACAACGCGGCGACGACGCAAAAGCCGCGGCGCGTGATCGATGCGCTGACGCGTTTTTACGAAAGAGACAACAGCAACGTGCATCGCGGGCTGCATGAGCTGAGCAACCGGGCGACCGCGCAATATGAGCAGGCGCGGGAACGCGTGGCGCGCTACATCGGCGCGGCGGCGGCGGAGTCGATTGTATTTACGCGCGGGACGACGGAGGGCATCAACCTGGTGGCGAACAGTTGGGGGGCGCGCATGATCGGGCCGGGCGACGTGATTTTGCTGACGGAGATGGAGCATCACAGCAACATTGTGCCGTGGCAGTTGCTGGCGGAGCGGGCGGGCGGGCGCATCGAGTGGGCGCCGGTCATCGGCGACGAGGGCCTGCTGGATATGGAGGCGGTGCGGCGGTTGCTCGGGCAAAAGCCAAAGCTTTTCGCGTTTGTGCACGTTTCCAACTCGCTGGGAACAATCAACCCCGCGGCGGAATTGTGCGCGCTGGCGCGCCAAAACGGTGTGACGACGCTGGTGGACGCGGCGCAGAGCGCGGGCCACATGCCGCTGGATGTGCGGGAGATCGGGTGCGATTTCCTGGCGTTCTCCGGGCACAAGGCGTGCGGACCGACGGGAATCGGCGCGCTTTATGGGCGGAGCGAGCTCCTGGAGGCGATGCCGCCGTGGCAGGGCGGCGGGGAAATGATTTTGCGCGTGGGTTACGACCGGACAACGTTCAAGGCGCCGCCGCACCGGTTCGAGGCGGGGACGCCGGACATCGCGGGCGCGATCGGGCTGGGCGTCGCGATCGAATATGTGAATGAACTGGATCGCGCGCGCATTTTTGAGCATGACACCGCGCTGGCGCGGGATGCGCGGGAACGGCTCGCGGCGATCCCCGGCATGCGGCTGCTGGGTCCGGCGCGGGATGGCGCCGGATTGGTGAGCTTCGCGCTGGATGGGGTGCACGCGCACGACCTGGTGAGCCTCGCCAACGAAGAGGGCATCGCGCTGCGGGGCGGGCATCATTGCACGCAGCCGCTGATGCGAAAACTGGGGCTGGCCTCGACGGCGCGAGCGAGCTTCTATTTTTACAACACGCCCGGCGAAGTGGACCGGCTGGTGGAAACCGTGGCGCAAATCAGGAAATTTTTCCAACGGTGAACCTTTCCGAATTATACCAGGATATCATTCTGGATCATGCGAAGCGCCCGCTGAATCGCGGCCTGCTCGAGGATGCGACAGTGACCGTGCCGGCGGAGAATCCCTCCTGTGGTGACGAGGTGACGCTGCAATTGAAGATTGCGGGCGACCGCATCGAGGATGCGCGCTTCACCGGGCAGGGCTGCGCGATTTGCATGGCGTCGGCCTCGATGATGACGCGTGCGGTAAAGGGAAAGACGCGCGAGGATGCGGGGGCGCTCTTCCGGCAGGTGCACGACGGGGTGAGCGGGGCGGGGGAAATGCCGAAGGGGGAAATCTCCGCGCTCGGCGGCGTGCGGGAGTTTCCGCAGCGGGTGAAGTGCGCGTTGCTGCCGTGGGAGGCGCTGCGTGAGGCGCTCTCGTCGGGCGCGGGTTCGTAGCCCTTTGCGAGGCGGGAAGCCAAGGGAGGGTCATGGATGGCCAATAGAGGGTGAACATGTTTCCCGGCGATTGCTTAGAGTTGGCAATCATGAACGCATCTCCAGAACCGCAGGCGGCGGCAACCTGCGCGCGGCCCGCAACTCTCGACGCGAATGAAGCGGTGGCGTCGGTGGCGTACCGGCTGAGCGAAACCATCGCGATTTATCCCATCACTCCCTCCTCGCCGATGGCGGAGTTCTGCGACGAATGGACGGCAAAAGGAAAACCGAACCTGTGGGGAATGCCGCCGGGAATCGTCGAGATGCAATCCGAGGGAGGGGTGGCAGGCGCCGTTCACGGCATGCTGCAAGGCGGCTCGCTGGCGACGACGTTCACGGCGTCGCAGGGCCTGCTGTTGATGATTCCGAATCTTTACAAGATCGCGGGGGAACTGCTGCCGTTCTGCTTTCACGTCACCGCGCGCGCGCTGGCGACGCACGCGCTTTCGATTTTCGGAGATCAATCGGATGTGATGGCGTGCCGTGGCACGGGCCTGGCGATGCTGGCGTCGAATTGCGTGCAGGAAGCGGCCGACCTGGCCTGCATCGCGCACGCCTCGACCCTCGAGAGCCGCGTGCCGTTCATGCATTTCTTCGACGGATTTCGCACGTCGCATGAAGTGGCGAAGATTCAACTGCTCGATGATTCGGTCCTGGGCGCGATGGTCAGCGAGGAGGCGATTCGCGACTTCCGCGCGCGCGCGTTGTCGCCGGATCACCCGGTGCTTCGCGGGACGGCGCAAAACCCCGACGTGTTTTTCCAGGCGCGCGAGGCGTGCAATCCATTTTATGCGCGCGTGCCGGGCGTGGTGCAGGCGCAGATGGATAAATTTGCCGGGCTGACCGGGCCGCCAATACAACCTGTTCGACTATTGCGGGCATCCGGAGGCGACGCGCGTCATCGTCGCGATGGGTTCGGGGGCGGAAACGTGCGAGGAGGTTGCGGCATGGCTGAACGCGCATGGCGAAAAGACGGGCGTGGTGAAGGTGCGGCTCTATCGTCCTTTCTCGGTGCCGGATTTTATCAACGCGCTGCCTCGGACAGTGCGGAGCATCGCCGTGCTCGACCGGACCAAGGAGCCGGGGCGCTCGGAGAGCCGCTCTACCTGGATATCCTGGGCGCGCTGGCCGAAGCGCGCGCGGCGAAACTCGATGGATTCGAGTGCGAGCCGGTGGTCATCGGCGGGCGGTACGGGCTCGGCTCGAAGGAATTCGACCCCGCGATGGCAAAGGCGGTATGTGACGAATTGCTTCGCGAGCGCCCGAAGAACCATTTCACGGTCGGCATCGTGGACGATGTCAGCGGCACCTCGCTGGAGGTGGACGCCGACTTCGACATCGAGCCGCACGACGTGGTTCGTGCGGTATTCTTCGGCCTTGGCTCGGATGGGACGGTCGGCGCCAACAAGAACTCGATCAAGATCATCGGCGAGGAGACGGATAATTTCGCGCAGGGCTATTTCGTTTATGATTCCAAGAAATCCGGAGCGGTCACGATTTCGCATCTGCGGTTCGGCCCGCGGCCCGATCGCGTCGCATTATCTCATCAAGCAGGCGAACTTCGTGGCGTGCCATCACCCGCAATTCCTCGAGCGCTACGATGTGCTGGGCTCGGCCGTGGAACCGGGAGGCGTTTTCCTGCTCAACACACCGCACGGCCCGGACGACATCTGGCAGCATTTGCCGCGCGAGGCGCAGGAGCAGATCGCGGCGAAGAAGCTGAAGTTTTATGTAATCGATGCGGCGGCGGTGGCGCGGGCGGCGGGCGTGGGCGGGCGGATCAACACGATCATGCAGACCTGCTTCTTCGCCATTTCCGGCGTCTTGCCGCCGGAAGAGGCGATCGCGGAAATCAAAAAGGCGATCAAGAAAACTTACGGACGCAAAGGCGAACAGGTGGTGCAGCAGAATTTCGCGGCGGTGGATCGCGGCGCTCGAGGGACTGCACGCCGTGGCCGTGCCGGTTGGGGAAATTCGGCGGGCATGCGATGCCGCCGGTTGTGTCCGAAGCGGCGCCGGACTTCGTAAAGCGAGTCACCGCGACGATGCTGGCGGGCAAGGGCGACCTGCTGCCCGTGAGCGCGTTCACGCCGGACGGCACCTGGCCGACCGGCACGGCGAAATGGGAGAAGCGAAACATCGCCGACCGCCTGCCCGTCTGGGACCCGTCGATTTGCATCCAATGCAATAAATGCGTGTTCGTCTGTCCGCACGCGGCAATCCGGGCGAAATTTTATGACCACGAGGAGCTGGGCGCCGCGCCGGAGGGTTTCCAAAGCGTGAAATTTCGCGGCTCGACCAACGGCGACGTGTACACCATCCAGGTCGCGCCCGAGGATTGCACGGGCTGCACGCTTTGCGCCACGGTCTGCCCTGCCAAGGACAAGTCGAACGCGAGCCACAAGGCGCTGAACATGGCGGTGATCCCCGAGAGGTCGAAGGAACGCAAGCAATACGAATTCTTCCTGGCACTGCCCAATCCCGACCGCGCCGCATTGAAGCCGGAGGTCAAGAGCAGCCAGTTTGCCCAACCGCTCTTCGAGTACTCGGGCGCGTGCGCCGGTTGCGGCGAGACGCCGTACCTGAAGCTGCTGACGCAATTGTATGGCGACAGACTCGTCATTGCGAATGCCACCGGCTGCTCGTCGATCTACGGCGGAAATCTTCCCACCACCCCCTATTGCACCGACAGCAACGGCCGCGGGCCGGCGTGGTCCAATTCACTGTTCGAGGACAACGCGGAGTACGGCCTCGGCCTGCGGCTCGCGATCGACAGGCAGCAGGCCATCGCACGCGACCTGCTCGGGACGCTCGCGCCGCGGATCGGCGACACGCTCGTGCATGAATTGCTCGACTCGCCGCAGCACGGCGAAGCGGAGATCGCCGCGCAACGGGAGCGGGTCGCGCAGTTGCGGAGATCGCTCGTTTCGCTCGGCCTCGGCGGAGGCGCGCCGGCTCGAGACCGTGGCGGATTACCTGGTGCGCAAGAGCGTCTGGATCGTGGGCGGCGACGGATGGGCTTACGATATTGGCTTCGGCGGACTCGATCATGTGCTCTCGACGGGCTTCGATGTCAACGTCCTGGTGCTCGACACGGAGGTTTACTCGAACACCGGCGGACAAATGTCGAAATCGACGCCGTTCGGGGCGGTCGCAAAATTCGCCATGGCCGGCAAGACGCGCCCGAAAAAGGATCTCGGGTTGATCGCGATGACATACAAAAACATCTATGTCGCGCGCGTGGCATTTGGCGCGAAGGATTCCCATACGGTAAAGGTCTTCGACGAAGCCGAAAGCTACGAAGGGCCGTCCCTGGTCATCGCCTACAGCCATTGCATCGCCCATGGTTACGGGATGCAGCTCGGCCTCGAGCAGCAGCGGCTGGCGGTCGAATCGGGGACCTGGCCGCTCTTTCGGTTCGACCCGCGGCGGGCCGGCACCGGCAAGGCGCCGCTCCAGATCGACAGCGGCCCTCCGAAGGTGCGCGTGAAGGATTACCTGCGCAATGAATTGCGCTTCCGCATGAAGCCGGAGCACGCCACCGCTTTCGAGCAGACCGCCCAAGAACTGGTGGACGAGCGCGTGGCACTTTACTCGAAGCTTGCGGCCATTGGCGCGCCGGAGAACGGCGCCGCACAAAACCCCGTTATGAAATCACAGCCATGAACCTCGCGACCCAATATCTCGGCCGGCGCTTGAAGAACCCCTTTATCGCCGGCGCATCTCCGCTGGGACAGGATTTGGGCAAAATCCGCGCGCTCGAGGATGCGGGCGCGGCGGCCGTTGTCCTTCCCTCGTTGTTCGAAGAGCAAATCCATCTGGAAGGGCAATCGCGGTGGGCGCATATCGAGGCCCATAATGAAGGTTTCGCGGAGGCCACATCGTTCCTGCCGGAAATCGACGACTTTGACAAGTCGTGCGACGAATATCTGGACCTGGTGCGGGCCGCAAAATCAGCGGTGGACATCCCGATCATCGCTTCGCTCAATGGCACGACACCCGGCGGCTGGGTCGCGCATGCGGGTTTGCTGCAGGAGGCCGGCGCTGACGCGCTCGAGTTGAATTATTACGACATCGCCACGGACCCCGATGAGACCGCGGAGGAGGTCGAACGGCGCGCGCTGGACATGGTGCAGGCCGTGCGGCGCGAAATCTCCATTCCGCTCGCGGTGAAGCTCTCGCCGTTCTTTTCATCATTGCCCAATTTCGCGAAACGGCTCGTGGCGGTCGGCGCGGACGCGCTCGTGATTTTCAATCGTTTTTACCAGCCGGACCTCAATATCGAAGATCTGGAGGTGATGCCGACGCTTACACTTTCGACACCGAGCGAGCTTCGGTTGCGGCTGCGCTGGCTGGCGATCCTCAGCAGCCAACTGGACACCCCACTTGCCGCGACGGGCGGCGTGCACTCCGCCACCGACGCCGTTCGCGCAATCATGGCAGGCGCGACGGTGGTGCAGATGGTCTCGTGCCTGCTGCGCCACGGTCCCGAATATCTGAAATCGGTGATTGCCCGCTTTGTCGAATGGTTGGAAACTCAGGAGTATCAATCGGTCAGCCAATTTCGCGGCGCCATGAATTCCCGAAATACGCCCAATCCTTCCGCATTCGAGCGGGCGAATTACCTGCACATCCTGCAAGGGTGGCGCGTCTAAGAGACTATGCACGAAATATCAATCATGGAGAATGCGCTCGAGCTGGCGCAGGAACATGCCCGCAACGCCGGGGCGTCGGCGATCACGGCGATACGGCTGCGGGTCGGGCTGATCTCGGGAGTCGTGCCCGAGGCGATGGAGTTCGCGTTCGATGCGCTCAAGCGGGGGACAATGGCGGAGAAGGCATCGCTGGAAATCGAGCGCGTGCCGGCAGAGTTTCAATGTGGAAACTGCGGACTGAACGTGCGCCTTGCCGAACTCCGGTTCGACTGCCCGAAATGCGATGGGATTTTGATCCTCGGGAATGCGGGCGCCGAGCTGGAGCTTTCCCAACTGGAACTAACCACCTGATTCCCTTTTATGTGCGAGCATTGCGGCTGTGGAAAAGTCGAGGCGTTCAACGTGATCCCATTGGAAGAAGGCGCTCATTTTCACGCACACGAGGGAGTGGTTTACAGCCACGCCCATGGCGATCCTTCGCACGAACATGGCCACGGGCAGAGTCACGCGGCGCATTTGCATCTGCCAATCCTCGAGAAGAATGACCGGCTCGCGGAGCGCAACCGGGGCTACCTGAAGGCCAAAGGATTGTATTGCGTCAACATCGTTTCGTCGCCCGGCTCTGGAAAGACCACGCTCATCGCCAGGACGCTCGATATGGCCGGCGACGCGCTGCCCGCCGCGGTGATTGTGGGCGATCTGGAGACGGTCAATGACGCCTCGCGCCTTCGCGGCAAAGGCGCGCCGGTGGTGCAGGTGACCACGGGAACGGTCTGCCACCTGGATGCCGAGATGGTCGCGCACGGCCTTGAACACCTCGATCTCGATGGGCGCCGATTGCTCATCGTGGAAAATGTCGGCAACCTGGTCTGTCCCGCCTCGTACGATTTGGGTGAATCGGCCCGCATCGTGTTACTTTCCGTCACGGAGGGAGAGGACAAGCCGCTGAAATATCCGCCCATCTTTCATGGCGCGGGCCTTGTCATCATCAGCAAGATCGACATGACGGCGGCGGCGGATGTTGACATCGGCCTGTTGCGGCGAAACATCGGCGCGGTCGCGCCCAAGGCGGACATCATCGCGCTTTCCGCCCGCACGGGCGAAGGGATGGACGAGTGGATGAATTGGCTGAAAGCCAGGTTATGAAGCAATTGATCCGGCCGCGCCCCGCGCCAAATTTTGCTTGGAATTTGGAAATAGATGGCCAGACGACCGCCCGGCTGCCGGCCATAGTTCCAGCCATCAATACTCAAGTATGAAGGTCATTAAACCGCCGCTGCCATCGCAGGATAAGCGCTGGAAGATCATCGACGCGAAGATGCGCAAGCTGGGATATGCGCCGCATGCGTTGATCGAGACGCTGCACACGGTTCAGGAAGCATTTGGCTACCTCGATACGGACGCGATGAAATGGGTCGCCAAGTCGCTGCGCATCCCTCCGAGCAGGGTCTACGGCGTGGCGACGTTCTATAATTTCTTCACCCTCAAGCCGCAGGGCCGCCACACGTGCGTCGTATGCCTGGGCACGGCCTGCTATGTCAAGGGCGCGGCGCGAATCCTCGAAGCGATTCAAAACTTCGCATCCATCAAGAGCGGCGAGACCACGCCGGACAATGGACTCTCGCTGCTCACCGCGCGCTGCATTGGCGCCTGCGGCATCGCGCCGACGGTGGTGTACGACGGCGGCGTCTCCGGGCGCATGACGCCCGGGGAAGCGGTCGAAAAATTGAAAGGACTCATCCATGCTGCTTGAGGAGCTCAACGCAATCGCTCAAAAAACCAAGGCGGGCCGGAAGGAAATCTGCGTGCGCTGCTGCATGTCCGCCGGCTGCCTCTCCTCGCGCGCGGAGGAGATCAAGAAGACGCTCGAGAAAGCCGTCGCGGACAAGGGCGCGGGGGACAAGATCGAAGTTCGGCGCGTAGGCTGCATGGGCTTTTGCGGCCAGGGGCCGATGGTGAGCGTCTCCGCGGACAACGCGCTCTACCAGCACGTCACGCCGGAGAACGCGGGCTCGATCATCGATGCGCTCGCCGGCGGCGGCACGGAGGTCGAGCGAGGCGATCCGAGCCATCCCTTCTTCGCGCGGCAGATGCTGGTTGTGCGGGCCAACGGCGGCCTCATCGACCCCGAGCGCATCGACGATTACATCGAGCTGGGCGGCTACGCAGCGCTGCATCACGTGATCGACGACATGCAGCCGGCCGAGGTCCTCGATGCGATCACGCGCAGCGGATTGCGCGGGCGCGGCGGCGCCGGTTTCCCGACGGGGTTGAAATGGTCCACCGTGGCAAAGTCGAAGGGGGAGCGCAAATATGTGATCTGCAACGGCGACGAGGGCGACCCCGGCGCGTTCATGGACCGCAGCGTGCTCGAGAGCGACCCGCACACGGTCATCGAAGGGATGGCGATCGCCGCCTACGCGGTGGGTGCGACACAGGGATACCTGTATGTGCGGGCGGAATATCCGCTGGCGATCAGCCGGCTCCAGATCGCCATCAAGCAGGCGAGGCAGCATGGGCTGCTCGGCGAAGGCATTTTCGAATCGACGTTCAGTTTCAACCTCGAAGTGCGCATCGGCGCCGGCGCGTTTGTATGCGGCGAGGAGACGGCGCTGATGGCATCGGTGGAAGGACGCCGGGGCCAGCCGCGGCCGCGGCCGCCCTTTCCGGCCGAGAGCGGGCTGTGGGGCTTCCCGACGTTGATCAACAATGTGGAAACGTTCGCCAATATCGTGCCCATCATCAAGCGCGGCGCGGATTGGTACGCGGCAATCGGCACGGAGAAGAGCAAGGGAACGAAAGTCTTCGCGCTGACGGGCAAGGTCCGCAACAACGGGCTGATCGAAGTCCCGATGGGCATTACGATCCGGGAGATTGTAGAAGACCTGGGCGGCGGGACGCCCGATGGCAAAAAGATCAAGGCGGTGCAGACCGGCGGTCCATCCGGCGGCTGCATCCCAGCGGAATATTTCGACACGCCGGTGGATTACGATTCGCTGGTCAAGCTGGGCTCGATCATGGGCTCCGGCGGCATGGTGGTGATGGACGAGACCACCAACATGGTGGACGTGGCAAGGTTCTACATGGAATTTTGCATGGAGGAGTCGTGCGGCAAATGCATTCCATGCCGCGCGGGCACGGTGCAGATGTTCAAGCTGCTGACGAAAATCCTGGAGCGCAAAGGGACGCTGCGCGATCTCGAGGCGCTCGAGGAACTCTGCGACATGGTGAAACACACCAGCCTCTGCGGCCTCGGCCAGACGGCGCCCAATCCCGTCATCAGCACCCTCCGCTATTTCCGCAATGAATACCTGGAACTGCTGCAACCTCCGCCGGAATAAACCACGCACCGACTCCACCTATGGCAGTTAAAACTCTCACCATCGACGGCAAAACGGTCAGCGCGGATGAAAGCGAGAGCGATCCTCGAGGCCGCGACCGACGCCGGCATCCGCATTCCCACGCTCTGCCACCTGGAAGGACTGTCCGATGTCGGCGCGTGCCGGCTTTGCATCGTCGAGGTCGCGGGCAGCAGCAAGCTTCTGCCGGCCTGCACCACCAGGGTGTCGGAAGGCATGGAGATTACGACCGCAAGCCCGCGCCTCCATAAATACCGGCTCATGACGCTCGAACTCCTTTTTGCGGAGCGCAACCACGTTTGCTCCGTCTGCGTTGCAAACGGGCATTGCGACCTGCAAGACCTCGCCGCCGAGCATGGCATGACCAGCGTCCGGTTTCCGTATTTGTTCCCGTCGGCGAACGTCGATGCCTCACACGACCTGTTCGTGCTGGATCACAACCGCTGCATCCTCTGCACCCGTTGTGTGCGCGTGTGCGACGAGATCGAGGGCGCGCACACCTGGGACGTGATGGGACGCGGGACCAATTCGCGCGTCATCACCGACATGAACGAACCATGGGGCCTTTCCGAAACATGCACCAGTTGCAGCAAGTGCGTGCAGGTCTGCCCGACCGGCGCGCTCTCGAGCAAGGGCAGATCGGTCGCCGAAATGGTGAAGCGGCGCGACTTCCTGTCCCACCTCACCGAGATGCGCGAGGAGCGATGATATGAGCAAACCCCGAATTGCAACGGTCTGGATGGATGGATGCTCCGGCTGCCACATGTCGCTGCTGGACATGGACGAGCGCCTGATCGATTTGCTGGGCCAGGTCGATCTCGTCTACAGCCCGCTCGTCGACGCCAAGGAATACCCGGAAAATGTCGACGTGGTGCTCATCGAGGGGGCGATCAGCAGCGAAGAGGACCGCGAGAGAATTCATAGAATCCGGAAACGGTCGAAGCTGCTCGTTTCGCTGGGTGATTGCGCCGTGACCTCGAATGTCCCGGGCATGCGCAACCGTTTCAAGATGGAGGCGGTGGAACATCGCGCGTATATCGAGAACGCCGCGCGCAACCAGCACGTGCCCCGCGAGGTGGTGCCGCGCATGCTGCCGCACTCGCAGCCGATTCATGAGCATGTAAAGGTCGATCTTTACGTGCCGGGCTGTCCGCCAAGCGCCGACACCATCCATTTCGTCCTGACCGAATTGCTGGCGGGCCGCATGCCCGATCTCACCGGCAAAACCCACTTTGGATCCTGATATGTCCAAGCAAATCGTCATTGACCCGGTTACCCGCATCGAGGGCCATTCGAAGATCACCATTCAACTCGACGACAATGGCGAGGTCGAGGACGCGCACTTTCACGTAACCCAATTTCGCGGGTTCGAAAAATTCTGCGAAGGCCGTCCGTTCAGCGAAATGCCCTCCCTGACCGGGCGCACCTGCGGCATTTGCCCGGTCAGCCATCTCATCGCTTCGTCGAAGGCGTGCGACGCGCTGCTGGCGGTGACCATTCCGCCGACGGCCGCGAAGCTGCGGCGCATCATGAATCTGGCGCAGTTGGTGCAATCCCACGCGCTGAGTTTCTTCCATCTCTCTTCGCCGGACCTGCTTTTCGGCATGGATGCCGCGCCGGAGAAGCGCAACATCGTGGGCGTGATTGCGGAGCATCCGTCGCTGGGGCGCGACGGCATCGCGCTGCGTAAATTTGGGCAGGAGATCATCGCGATGCTCGGCGGCAAGCGCATTCATCCCGGCTGGTCGGTGCCCGGCGGCGTGAGCGAGCCGCTTTCGCTGGAACAACGCGACAAAATGCTGACGATGATTCCGCACGCCCTGGCAATCAGCCAGCGGACGCTGGCGTGGTTCAAGGGTGTCCTCGAGCAATTCCGCGACGAAATCCGCACGTTCGGAAATTTCCCGAGCCTCTTCATGGGACTGGTCACGCCAAACGCCTCGGGCAAACATGACGCGCTGCTCGATCATTACGACGGCGTTTTGCGCTTCGTGGACGCATCGGGCAACATCGTGGCGGATCAGGTCGAATCCACGAAGTACGCCGATTACATCGAGGAATCGGTCGAGTCGTATTCCTATTTGAAATCGCCCTATTACAAGGCGCTGGGCTATCCGGACGGCATTTACCGCGTCGGTCCCCTCGCCCGCCTGAATATCATCGACCGCTGCGGAACACCGCTGGCGGACATCGAGTGGACGGAGTTTCGGGCGTTGCGCCGCGGCGTCATCCTCAGCTCGTTCCACCAGCATTACGCGCGGCTGATCGAAGTCCTTTACGGCGTCGAGCGCATCGAGCAATTGCTGAATGAGCCGGACATCCTGGACCGCAACGTGCGGGCCATCGCAAGGCCGAACCGCTCGGAAGGCATCGGCGTCTCGGAGGCGCCGCGCGGGACGCTGATGCACCATTACAAAATCGATGAAAACGGGCTCATCACCTGGGTGAACATGATCATCGCAACCGGTCACAACAACCTGGCGATGAACCGCAGCGTCAAGCAGGTGGCCCAGCATTATGTGAAGTCGCAACAGATCAGGGAAGGGATGCTCAATCGCGTCGAAGCGGTGATCCGCACATACGATCCGTGCTTGAGCTGCTCGACACACGCGCTCGGCCAGATGCCGCTGCACATCCAGTTGTTGGGGCCGCACGGCGAATTACTGGACGAGGTGAAACGTTGAGGCCGCCATGCGCACGCTCGTGATCGGTTATGGCAATCCCCTCCGCGGGGACGACGCCCTCGGCTGGCGCGCGGCGGAATATATCGTGATGCTCCGCGACACCGAAAAATGTCCGCCGGTTGCGGTTGAAACTTTCCACCAATTGACTCCCGAGGCCGCGGCCAGCATCGCCGGCGCGGACCTGGTCATCTTTCTTGACGCCTGCGTGCCGTCCGCGCAGAACCCGCCCGGGAGCGTGAGTTTTGAGGAGATTGAAGCTGGGCTCCCCTGCCCCGGCGCGTTGGACCACCATATGACCGCGCAGCAGGCGCTGGCCTATGCCGCCGTGCTTTTCGACGCGCATCCAAGGGCATTTGCCGGAACCGTTGCCGCGCAGTCGTTCGACTACGGCTCGACATTAACTCCCGCCGTCAAAGCCGCCATTCCCACACTCATCAGCCACGTACTATGGGCAATTCACTCGCAACACGACGGCGCACTGGCCGGCGCGGGCCGGTCCTGAAACGGCGCGCCGCTTCGCGGGAACGGGCCGGCGCGCCGGTTCGCGCGAGGGTGAGGATTCTCGGCGCGGTGCAGGGCGTCGGTTTCCGGCCAGCCGTTTTTCGTCTTGCGACGGAGCTGGGACTGGCCGGCTGGGTCAGGAATTCCGCGCAGGGAGTCATCGTCGAGATAGAAGGGGCGGCCGCGCTTGCGCGGGAATTCATCCTGCGCATCGAGTCCGAAAAACCGCCGCGGAGCTTCATCCAAAGCATGGAAACGACGTGGCTGGCTGCCGCCGGCCACCGCGAATTCTCGATTCGCCAGAGCGACGACGAAGGCCCCAAGAGCGCGCTCATCCTGCCGGACATTGCGGTCTGCCCAGAATGTCTCGCCGAAATCTTCGACTCGGCGAATCGCCGTTACCTTTATCCCTTCACCAACTGCACGCATTGCGGCCCGCGCTTCAGCATCGTCGAGGCGCTCCCGTACGACCGGCCAAACACCTCGATGCGCGACTTCCAGATGTGCCCGGATTGCCTGCGGGAATATGGCGATCCGCGGGACCGGAGGTTTCACGCGCAGCCCAATGCGTGCCCGAAATGCGGGCCGCACCTCGAGCTGTGGGACGACCAGGGGGGCCTCATGCATTCGCGCCGGGAGGCGCTGACAGCGGCTGCAAACGCCATCCGCGAAGGCGAGATTGTGGCCGTGAAGGGAGTTGGCGGATTTCACCTTGTGGTGGACGCCCGCGACGACGATGCCGTGCGGCGATTGCGCGAGCGCAAGCATCGCGAGGAGAAGCCGTTCGCGCTCATGATGCCGTCGCTCGATGCGATTCGCGCCGAGTGCGAAGTATCCGATCTCGAAGCGCGCCTGCTTCGCTCGCCCGAGGCGCCGATCACGCTGCTGCGCCGCCGGGCGGACCATGACAGCGCGATCGCGCTTTCCGTCGCGCCGGGAAACCCGACGCTCGGGGTGATGCTTCCCTATTCTCCATTGCATCACCTGCTGATGACGAAACTGGGCTTCCCCATCGTGGCGACGAGCGGCAACATTTCCGACGAGCCGATCTGCACGGATGAGCGCGAGGCGGTCAAGCGGCTGCGCGGAATCGCCTCGTACTTCCTCGTGCATAACCGGCGCATCGTGCGGCACATGGATGACTCCGTGGTGCGAATTGTCCTGGGCCGCGAACTCGTGCTGCGCCGCGCGCGCGGTTATGCGCCTCTGCCGATTCGCCTGAAACAGCGCGGGGCCGCGATGCTGGCGGTGGGCGGGCATCTGAAGAACACGGTGGCGATTTGCGCCGGCGATAACGTGATCCTCAGCCAGCACATCGGCGATCTCGAGACAGAGCGGGCGTTTGCCGCATTTCGCGGCACCGTCCGTGACTTGCAAAAGCTCTATGAAATTCAGCCGCGGGTGATTGCGATGGACGCTCATCCCGATTATCTCTCGGCGAAGTTCGCGGCTCGTCTGCGCGCGGACTCCGGCTGCACGCTGTTGCCGGTGCAGCATCATTTTGCGCATGTGCTCGCCTGCATGGCCGAGAACGAGATCGAGCCTCCCGCGTTGGGCGTCGCCTGGGACGGCACCGGCTACGGATTTGACGGCACGATCTGGGGCGGCGAGTTTTTGGCGGTGGCGCCCGGCGCGGATTTCCAGCGGGTAGCCCATTTTCGCACGTTCGCGCTGCCGGGTGGCGAAGCGGCGGTGCGGGAGCCGAGGCGCTGCGCGATCGGCGTGCTGCGCGAGCTTTACGGCGAGAGCGCCTTCGATATGGAGCTGGGCTCGGTGCGTGCGTTTTCTCCGGCGGAATTGCGCGCGCTGCGCGTGATGCTAAAGCGGAATGTGAACACGCCGCGCACCTCGAGCGCGGGGCGGCTCTTTGACGCGGTCGCGTCGCTCGCGGGCGTGAGGCAAAGGATGGCATTCGAAGGAGAGGCGGCAATGGAACTCGAATTTGCCGCGAAGGATCGGGATGCCGAAAGCTATCCCTTCGAGCTGGCCGGGCCGATGTGCGATTGGGCGCCGATGATTCGCGCCATCGTGGAAGATGCGCGGGCCGGCGCCACGCCGGCGATGATTTCATCGAAGTTTCATCGCACGCTTGCGGAGATGATCGTCGCGGTGGCAATGCGCGCCGCGCAGCCGAATGTCGTGCTCACCGGCGGCTGTTTCCAAAACGAGCTTCTGCTGACTCTCGCCGTGACTCAACTCCGAAAGGCCGGTTTCAATCCCATCTGGCACCAGCGCATTCCACCCCACGACGGCGGCATCGCATTGGGCCAGATCGTGGCGTGCCGCGAGGCGCAAAACGCCGTTTCCACCACCGCCCGCAACCCGTAATATCCACCCATGTGCCTCGCCGTCCCCGGAAAAATCCTGAGCATCGCCGATGCGCCTGCAGACGATCCCTTCGGGCTCTTTGCCCGCGTGAGTTTCGGCGGAATCGTGAAGGAGGTCTGCCTCGCGTACACGCCCGAGGCAAAGACCGGTGACTATGTCATCGTCCACGTCGGATTCGCGCTGAGCACCGTGGATGAAGAGGAAGCCCGCCGCGTTTTTGATTATCTCAAGGAAATGGATGAGCTGGCGGAGCTCGAGTCGTCATGAAGTACATTGACGAATACCGGGACCGGGAACTCGCGGAGCGCTGGGCGCGCGCCCTCGCGAAGATCGTCACTCGTCCCTGGACAATCATGGAAGTTTGCGGCGGCCAGACCCACGCAATCGTGAAATTCGGCATCGACGAATTGCTGCCGAAGCAAATCACGCTCGTTCACGGCCCCGGCTGCCCGGTGTGCGTAACGCCGCTCGAGCTGATCGACAAGGCGATCCACATCGCGTCGCGACCGGGCGTGATTTTCTGTTCGTTTGGCGACATGCTGCGCGTGCCGGGCAGCAAATGCGATTTGCTCTCCGTAAAGGCGGCGGGCGGGGACCTGCGCATCGTCTACTCGCCGCTGGATGCGCTCAAAATCGCGCGGGAAAATCCCGGCCGAAGCGTCGTCTTCTTCGCAGTCGGCTTCGAGACCACGGCGCCGGCCAACGCCATGTCGGTTTACCAGGCCGCCCGCGAGGGCATCGAGAATTACTCGATCCTCGTCTCCCACGCGTTGGTGCCGCCGGCCATGGAGGCGATTCTTTCCTCGGAAGAAAACCGCGTCCAGGGATTCCTTGCGGCGGGCCACGTCTGCACCGTGATGGGATACACGGAGTATTACCCAATCGCCGCAAAGTACCGCGTGCCGATCGTCGTCACGGGATTCGAGCCGGTGGACATCCTGCAAGGGATCTACCATTGCGCCAGGCAACTCGAAGAGGGCCGCGCGGAGGTCGAAAACCAATATACGCGCGTGGTGGGCCGCGACGGGAATGCGCCGGCGCAGCAATTGATCCGGGAAGTCTTCCGCGTCATTCGGCGCAAATGGCGCGGCATCGGCGAAATCCCGCAAAGCGGCTTCGGGCTTGCGCAGAAGTACGCGGCGTTTGATGCGGAGAGGCGCTTCGACATCGCCGATTACGTAGCCGATGAGTCGGGTGAGTGCATCAGCGGTGAAATCCTCAAGGGCGTGAAAAAACCGCACGATTGCCCGGCTTTCGGCACGCGCTGCACGCCGGAGCATCCGCTCGGCGCCACCATGGTTTCGAGCGAGGGCGCGTGCGCGGCTTACTATCGGTACCGCCGCCAACAATCTTCGATCCCGTGCGCGACATGACCCCCGCCTGCCCTCTTCCGTTCGCCGATTACCCGAATGTGCTTATGGCGCATGGCGGCGGCGGACGGCTGACCGCGAACCTGATCGAGAAACTTTTCGTGCCGGCATTCGCGAACCCGCTGCTGTCGCAGCTTCACGATGGGGCGCTCCTGGAGATCAATGGCCAGCGCCTCGCCTTCAGCACGGATTCCTACGTTGTGCATCCGCTTTTTTTCCCGGGAGGCGACATCGGCTCGCTGGCCGTCAATGGCACGGTGAATGACCTCGCGATGTGCGGCGCGCGCCCGCTCTATCTGAGCGCCGGTTTCATCATCGAGGAGGGCCTGCCGATGGAAACGCTCGCGCGCGTGGTGCAATCGATGAGCGCCGCGGCCACGCGTGCCGGAGTCCAATTGGTCACCGGCGACACGAAGGTCGTGGACAAGGGAAAGTGCGACGGCCTCTTTATTAATACGGCGGGAATTGGCGTTGCCGAGCATTCGCTCACCGTCGCACCGGCGTCCATTCGTCCGGGCGATGAGATTCTGCTCAGCGGGGATGTGGGGCGCCATGGCATGGCGATCATGTCCGTGCGCGCGGGACTCGAATTCGAAACGGCAATCGAAAGCGATTGCGCGCCGCTGACCGCGCCCGTGCGGGCCTTGCTGGATGCGGGCGTGGAATTACATTGCCTGCGCGATCTCACCCGCGGCGGCCTCGCCAGCGCGCTCAATGAACTGGCGCGCTCTTCGCGCACGCAAATGGAGGCGGACGAAGCTGCAATCCCAGTGACCGAGGAGGTCCGCGGCGCATGCGAAATCCTGGGACTCGACCCGCTCTACGCGGCAAATGAGGGTCGCTTCATCGCTTTCGTCGCGCCAATCGACGCGCGGCGCGCGCTCGAGATTCTGCGAGCCCATGCGCAAGGCGGAACTCCAGCCCGCATTGGATCCGTGAGCGACGGCGGGCAGCGGGGCCTCGTAACGCTCAAGAGCCGCATCGGCGTCTCACGCGTGCTCGATTTGCTGACCGGCGAGCAGCTCCCCCGCATTTGCTGACCGCCTCAGGGCCTCTTAACAGGCCCCAGGGCAGTTAAAAAAAATGTGCAGCCGCTTTGAAACCCGTGAGTGTGGGGTTCACGTTCACGTTCAAGAGCAAGTTCAAGTCCACGCTGGCGCGCAATCCGGCGCTCGAGGGCCATAGTATTTCTTAAAATGCCCTAGGCGTATCGCGGATATTCCGGCTCGAACATCACGGCGCGAATGGCGTCGTATACATCCGTCTGCATGTCGTTGCGGCAGAGCCCGGCGCGCTGCGCCACTCTGACGACGGCGGCCGCGATTTCCACCGACACTTCGCGAATCCGCCGCAAGGAAGGATAGATTCTCCCATCGTCCAGATCCGCCTGCCGGACTTGCGCCGCCAGCGTGCGCGCGGCCGCGAGGAACATTTCGTCGGTCACGAATTGGCTGGCGCACGCGATGACGCCGAGACCCATCCCGGGGAAAATATACGCGTTATTTCCCTGCCCCGGGACAAAATGCTTCCCGTCCAGGTTCACCGGATCAAAGGGACTGCCGCTGGCAAAGATCGCGCGCCCGGCAGTCCATCGATAGGCTTCCTCGGCGGTGCATTCGGCCATCGAGGTCGGATTGGACAAGGCGAACACGATGGGGCGCTCGACGGCCCGTGCGACGGCCCCGAGGATTTCCCGCGAAAACGTGCCGGGCTTTCCCGAGACTCCGATCAGCGCGGTCGGCTTGAGCCATTTGACGATCTCGAGCGGATTCGCCATGAACTCATGCTCGTGCGCAAAGGGCAATTTGTGCTCGGCAAGATCGTCGCGACTTTTGACCACCAGACCCTTCGAATCGATGAACCAGCAGCGCTCGCGCGCATCGGCCTGCGACATCCCTTCGGCCATCATCGCCGAGACTACAAGATCGCCGATCCCGGTCCCCGCCTCGCCCGCGCCGAAGAAGAGCAACCGCTGGTCCTTCAGCGGCCATCCGGTGATGCGCAGCGCCGAGTAAATGCCGGCGAGCGCGACCGCGGCCGTGCCCTGGATGTCATCGTTGAAACAGCAAACGCGCTCCTTGTACTTACGCAAGAGGCGAAAGGCGTTGTGATTGGCAAAGTCTTCAAACTGGATCAGCGCGTAGGGATACAGCCGCGCCGCCGACGTCACAAATTCGTCGATCAGTTCGTCATATTCCGCGCCGGAAATGCGGGGTTGCGGCAGGCCGAGGTAAAGCGGATCGTCGCGCAGGCTTTGGTTATTGGTTCCCACGTCGATGGTGACCGGGAGGCATTGCGACGGCGGCACTCCCGCGCACGCCGTGTAGAGTGAGAGTTTGCCCACCGGAATGCCCATGCCATTGGCGCCCAGGTCGCCCAGCCCCAGGATTCGCTCGCCGTCCGTCACCACGATCACGCGGACGTCCCGCTCCGGCCAGTTTCTCAGCACCGCCGCGACCTGCCCCCGATCCTTCGCGGAAATGAACAAGCCTCGCGGACGTTGAATATATGCCCGTAAAGCTGGCAGACCTGCCCCACCGTTGGGGTGTACACCAGCGGCATCATTTCCTCGATGTGGTCGCAGAGCAGCCGGTAGAACAGGATTTCATTCCTGTCCTGCAGTGAAATCAGGAAGATATATTTTTCGAGCGTGTTCGGCTTTTTCCGGAGATTCTCCAGCGCCCGCGTAACCTGATTCTCGAGCGCCTGGTAGCGCGGCGGGAGCAATCCGCGCAGGCCCAGTGCCTCGCGCTCGCTTTCGATGAAGGCGGTCCCTTTGTTGAGCGCGGGATCGTGTAGCAAGCCCCTCCCGCGGGGCAATGAGGCTAATCCTGGCTGTGTCATGTTTGCGCGCTCCTATAATGCGGCCGCCGCCTGGGCGGCCTTGTCCGTCACCGGCGAACCATTGCTCGCCGAAAACTTGATGTAACGCGCCGGGTCCAGCGTCGATATCCTCATCCCGTAAAATGACCGGTACGCAAAAACCAATCCGGTCAACAGAAAGACGACGCCGGCCGCGATTGCCATGCCCCGGGGTGAATTGATCGCGATCTCAACCGCGAGCACTCCGAAGAGCGTCGTGAACTTGATGATCGGATTGAGCGCCACCGACGACGTATCCTTGAACGGATCGCCCACGATATCTCCGATGACCGTGGCCGCGTGAAGCGCAGTCCCTTTTTCCTTCAACTCCACCTCGACAATTTTCTTCGCGTTATCCCAGCATCCGCCGGCATTGGCCATGTTGATGGCCATGAAGAGCCCGAAGAACGCAATCGAGACCAGGTAGCCGACAAAGAAGACCGGGTCAAAACAGGCGAATGCCAGCGCCAGCGTAAACACCACCGCGAATATATTGACCATGCCGTGCTGCGCGTACCGCGTGCAGATGCGCACCACTTCGTGACTGTCCCACGCGGAGGCCTTTTCCGTGCCCGTCAGCCGGATGTTTTTCTTGATGTAATCCACCGCCCGATAGGCGCCGGTCGTCACGGCCTGCCGCGATGCGCCGCAGAACCAGTAGACCACCGATCCGCCGGCAAGGATTCCCATGATGATCCGCGCATCCATGATGCTCAGGTTGGAAAGGTCGCTCCAGCCGAAGTGTTGCTTCAGCATCAGGACCAGGGAAAAGATCATGGTTGTGGCGCCGACGACAGCCGTGCCGATCAACATCGGTTTGGCCGTGGCCTTGAACGTGTTTCCCGCCCCATCGTTTTCCTCGAGCATCAACTTTCCCCCGGCAAAATCCGGCTCGAAGCCGAAATCCCGCTTGATCTCCGCCTCGATGCCCGGAAGTTGCTCGATCATCGAGAGTTCGAAGACCGACTGCGCGTTATCGGCAACCGGCCCATAACTATCCACGGCGATGGTCACGGGCCCCATCCCGAGCATCCCAAACGCCACCAATCCAAACGCAAACACAGACGGGTAGGACATATATTGCCCCAGGGTGCTCTGGCTGGTGAAATAAGCCGCCAGCATCAATCCCGCAATGGTCAAACCCATCCAGAAACAGGAGAAGTTTCCCGCGACCAGACCGGAAAGGATCGTCAGGCCCGCGCCGCCCTCCGTGCTCGCGTTGACGACCTCCCTGCAGTGCGCGCTGCGCGTGCTGGTAAAGATCCGCGTCAACTCCGGAATGATCGCCGCCGCCAGTGTCCCGCAACTAATGATCACCGCCAGCCTCCACCAAAGCGCGGGAAACGGACCGCCCAGCATGAAATAACTTACCAGGAAACTTACGCTGAGGCAAAGCAGCGACGTGGTCCAGATCAGCGCGGTCAGCGGATGCTCGAAGTTAAACCGCCCGCGCACCGCGCCGCTTCCGCGGTGCAGATAGCTGTTTATCTTCCAGGCCAGAATGGATGCCGGCACCATGATGATGCGCATCGTGAATATCCAGACGATGAACGTCCACTGGTTGGCCGGTTTTACCGCCAGCAATATGAAAGTAATCAGCGCCACGCCGGTCACGCCGTAAGTCTCGAATCCATCGGCGGTCGGCCCCACGCTGTCTCCCGCATTGTCGCCGGCGCAATCCGCGATCACGCCGGGATTGCGCGCATCATCCTCCTTGATGCCGAAAACGATCTTCATCATGTCGCTGCCGATGTCGGCAATCTTGGTAAAAATGCCGCCGCATATCCGCAGCACGCTCGCCCCAAGCGACTCCCCAATCGCAAACCCGATGAAACAATAACCTGCCAGCGCGGCGGGCACGAACTTCAGCACCGAGAGCATCATCAACAATTCCACACTGATTAAGAGCACCCCGATGCTCATCCCCGAGCGCGTCGGAATCGACGAGACATCCATCGGCCTGCCACGCAGCGACGCGAATGCCATCCTGCTATTGGCGACGTTGTTGATCAGCATCCCGAACCAGGCTACCAGGAAGGAACCGGCGATCCCCGCCAGCGACCACGCCAGGATGAGCGCCACCGTGGGGGCCGGCAGCGCCTTGAGGAATCCAAAGTAATAAATCATGGTCGCGCCAATGAGCACCTCGAGCAGGAGCAGCAGCCTCGCTTGCTGGAGCAGGTAAGTGCGACATGTCCCATAGATCAGTTTCGACACTTCCAGCATTGACTGGTGCGCGGGCAGCCGGCGCAGTTGGAGATACTCCGCCATGCCAAAGAGCAGGCCGCAAAGGCACACCGCCATTCCGATCCACAGGATGGCGCCGCCCGGCAAATGAATGCCCCCGAATTGGAAGACTGCGCTGCGATTTGCCGGCAAAGACAGGTCCGCCTCGCCAGCCAGCGCCCCGCGTGCAAAGAACAGGATGAACAACGAAAGGAACTGCGTTGCCCCTTTTCGGGCCGGATGTGCTGTTTTCAAGGGAATTGATTGGGTTGTCGGCTCAAGGCCGGTGATTGGAATACCTGATGAAATCGTTGCAGCATTCGGTCAAATCCAGCGTCGTGGCGGACTTATGGGCCGCGGCCGGGTGAGGCAGTTGGTCGAGCGCATTCAGCCGCGCCATTTCTCCCACTGCGGCTGCGATAGCTTCCGCCAGACTTTCGTAAGTCCCAATTTCGTCCGTCCTCGACCTAAGTCCGCAAGAGCAGGCTGTAATGGGCGCGCTCTCTTTCAGGCTTCGCACCAGCCAGCACGGCATGCTGCTCAGTTCCCGGCAGTCGAAGCGCACCGGTTGAATTTCGACGAGATCGCCGATGATTAGGGAGTTCTCGTGCAGTTCCGCTCTCACTGTTTTCAGGCTCACCGCCGTCAGTTGCAACGCCTCGCGGATCAACTTGAGGTCGTTCTCATCGCACGGATGGGTGGTTGGAAGGCGCATAAGCGTAGTGTTCTTTTGGCTTCCATACTGCGCCCGAGCCCGGCGGCTGTCCTCGCGGCAATTGTTCAATCCTAACTAAAACTTGCCACCCGTGGCCTGCATTATCGGTTTTGAAGACGCGGGCCAGGCAAATCCCCTATCGGCATTATTCGCGGAGCAATGGAAAAAACCGAGGCGGAGGTGCCGAGCTGTTTTCCGAGGTTCCTGCGGGATAACGCGATGGCTAGATTGCCCCGGGCCTTGGCGTATTCGGGATTGATGCGAATGGCTTCCCGGTATTCGGCAATGGCGTCGTCGACACGACCTTCTTCTGAGAGAGCAAAGCCAAGGTTATTGTGGACTTCGGCATCGGCGGGATTGAGTAGGAGGGCCTTGCGGTATTCGGCGACTGCCTTGTCAAGGTGGCCCTGCCGCTCCATGGCGAGCCCGAGAACGGCGTACGCGTCGGTATCGCTGGGATCGAGCCGAGCGGCCTCGCTGCATTCAGTGATCGCCTGCTCAACATGACCCTGCTGGAGGAGGGTGTTTCCAAGATTGAAGTGGGCATTGGGATAGGCAGGGTCGATATGAATTGCCTCACGAAAATGGCTCACGGCTTCCTGGGCGAAACCCTTTTCGAATAGGGCAACGCCAAGGCTGTCGTGGGCGACATAGTTTTCGCCGGTGACATCAAGAGCGTGAGTCCAGAGGGAAATACTGTCGTGCCAGTAAGCGACTTGGCCTCGTGCTACGAATGTGAGAACGCATAAGATAAGAGTGGAGAAAATTGAAAGTATCGCGCGGCCATATGGTCTGCGCTTTAGTAGATCAGCCGAGAGCCAGGTAGCGGCCAGGATAAGACCGATTTCCGGAAGGTAGGTGTAACGGTCTGCCCAAGCATCATTGCCCGTTTGCATGACACCAATAACGGGAACGAGCATGCCCATGTACCAGAACCAGCCGGTCACAAGATATGGGCGACCGCGGCGAAAGTACCAGACGGCTGCGGTAATGGTAAGCAGCAGAAGGATCGCGTCAAAGACATCCCACAAAGGCCAGCCTTGCACGGGCAGTGGATAAAGGACGGCGAGATTGGTTGGATAGAAGAATTTTGCGATGTACGTGACATAGGCGATTGGAGCGTTGCCGGGGTAGCTGGAGATGGGGCCCCGTCCGGATCGCAGTGCCAATATGGCCGCGATGCTTGAGATTGCGGATAGGATGAACAGAGGTACTTTCTCAAAGAGCAGCTTTGGGAACTGAGCAGCAGTTCTTAAACGAGCTAGCGGCCAATAATCGAGAAGGAGGAGGACGCACGGGAGCGTTACCAGCATCGATTTGCTCATCAGGCCGAGCGCGAACCAGAGGAGAACCATTGCATAGTGACCCCTTGACCCAAGGCGAACGTAGCGAACATATGCCAGTAGTGTCAGAATGAAGAAGAGGCCGCTGAGAACGTCCTTGCATTCGGAAATCCAAGCGACGGACTCGGCGCGCAATGGATGAACGGCAAAGACCGTGGCAACGAAGGCACTCTGCCACAGTGCGCCAGTCATTTCGAGGAGCACCAGAAAGAGGAAAACAACGCAGGATGCGTGGAGGAAGACGTTGGTGAGGTGGTAACCGCCGGGCCAGAGGCCGAAGAAATGATGAAGGACCATTAAGAGGATCACCGTCAGCGGATGCCAATGCCCTGCGAGGACGTGCGTAAACGCCCACTGGATGCCCGCGACGGATAATCCATTTAAAACGACTGGATTCTGATAGACGTAGCCATCGTCGTCGAAGTTAACGAAATCGAAATGGACGGTCTGGCCAAAAACGGCGAAGACGAGGATGCCAAGCAGAATGCAAATACCGGCGATTTCCCAGCTACGCCGCGCGGAATTGCCGGACCTGCCATTCCTAACGGAGGGAGACCAAGATTGAACTCCATGCGCATCGCGGCTCCCCGTCGGCGGGGTCGCGGCTTGATCGCCAGCTACGCTGAGGGTGCTCTCTATCGGCGTTGCTTTTCTTGATTTCAACTTCGGCGGTTCTTTTGGAGAATTATGGCCCTCTTTGCAGACCACTTGCAAACACCTAGGCGTCGACGAGCCACCGGGCGAGTTGGAGAGAATATGCGAATGTGAGAGAGCATTTGATCACGTGGCGTGCACGGGCGCGAGTCCCTCAGCCAGAATGGCGCACCCGTGAGGAGTCGAACCTCAAACCTTCTGATCCGTAGTCAGATGCTCTATCCAATTGAGCTACGGGTGCAAGGGAGGGGAGAGACTAGCCCGGCGCGTCCGGGTGTCAAGATCGCTTCATGGCCCTTCACGGGCGCGGGCGATGTCATGGCGTAAATGAACAGCGTCGTTGGAGAGGCGGCCGCGCGGTGCGCGTAAGCTCCTATGGTGCACTGTCTTATATTCGCCGCTATGGCGCCGGGCACAGCCAACAGGGCGAAGCCGGCGAGGGCCTGGCGAGTCACGCACCAATGGAAAGCACAAAGAGGGGCGTAAAAAACGTATTGACGAAAACGCGGCGGGAGGCTTTAGTCGCCGTCCGGTTTATGGAAAGTATGGAAAACATCGCCGAAATCCTCGTCGCTGAGGATGAGCCCGCCGTCGCCGCGGCCCTCAAATCCGCCCTCCGCTTTTGCGGCTATGCCGCCTCGACCGTGCCCGATGGCCGCGCCGCGCTCGACCGCATCCAGGCGGAGCCGGGCCGCTTCGCGCTCGTGTTGAGCGACCACAGCATGCCGGGTCTCGGCGGCCTGTCGCTGGTGAAGGCGTTGCGCGCGACCGGTTATCCCGGCGGCATTGTGATTCTTTCCGCGTTTCTGAGCAACGAGATCGAGGCGCAATATTATGAGTTGGGCGTCAACGAGCTTCTCTCAAAGCCGTTCAACATCCCGCGTCTGCGCGAGGCGCTGGCCCGCGCGCTGCAACCGGAAGCCTGCCGGTCCTAATAGAAGATCCCGCGCGGGCAGCCCTCACCGCGTCACGATGTGCACGCCGAGCGAGATGTCGTCGTTCACCAGGTGCCGGCCCAGCCATTCGTAAAATTTGCCGGAGCCGTAGAGCACGTTCCAGCGCGTGCGGTCGATGTCAAAATGCGCCTCCGCCGCAAGCGCGCCGTCGGGCAGCGCCTCGATGAGCGCGGGGAATCCCAGTTCCTCCGTGATCCCCTTGAGCGTGAGCGCGCCGATGACTTCCGCGTTGATGTTGCCCGGCTTCGCGTGCCGGTTCACCATGATGTGCCGCAGGTGAAATCTCGCGGTGGGAAACTGCTTCGTGTCGAAAAAGTCGTCGCTTTTCAAATGCCCGATCAGTATCCGGTTGAGGGCCGCGTCGGCCAGATCGATGTCCGCGATCGACTCCATGTCCAGCGTAAACTCCCCGCTGGCCGCCTCGCCTCCTTTACCTCGATCCATCCCTCCTTCAGGCTCAGCCGTCCCGATGTGCGAGTTGTTGATGTTGCGCCCGATCCAGATTCACGCGGCTCTTCTCGATGTCGATTTCGTGCCGGCCCTCGCGGGGCTCGGGCGGCTCGGGCAGCGTCGCCGCCACGCTCGACCGGCAGGCCGGCGGCGCACCAATCTTCCAGGCCGCCGCGGTAATCCCGCGCCTGCGCGTAGCCGGCGCGTTCGAGTTTCTCCTGCGCGGTGGTCGAGGCGAGCGAGCTTGCCGCTCGATCCGTACACGATGACCGGCGTCTGCTTGTCCGGCGCGGCCGCCGCCGCCTGGTCCACAAAAGTCACCTCATACACGCAGCAATTCTTCGCGCCCGGCAGATGCGCGGCGCGGTAATACTCCTCCGGCGTCACGTCGATGAGGACGTGCGGCCCGCCGGCGTCGAGCAGTTCCTTCAATTCGGCGCGGGTGATCGTCTTCATTCGTTCGGGTATTGTTGTCGCAGGTAATACAGTGTCACCGCGCCGACGGCCTCGAGGCTGTTCGGGCCACAGTTTGTCCAATGTATCCGCGGCGGTATGCCATGGCGGATAATTGAAGTCGATCAAATCGATGGTCGGCACCTCGGCGATGTGCAGCAGCGGCACATGATCGTCATAAATGTTGTTGTCGAAAAAGGTAAAATCCTGGCGCAATTCAGCGCGTCGGCCGCGCTCGAGGATGCCGCGCACCAGATCCGGCGGAGAATCCGGCGAGAGCGTGATGTCGAGGTTCTTCGGCCCCATCATGTCCCAGAGAACGCCAAACTTGAATTGCTGGTAGCGCCCGCTGTCGCGCAACGCCTTCGCATAATAGCGGCTGCCGTAAAGGCCGTCGGTTTCGGTGAATTGCACGACCGCCTCCTCGCCATCGAAGAAAACCAGCTCGACGCGTCGCGCGAGGCCCGGGTCCTGCGCGAGCGTGCGCGCCATCTCGATCAGCGCGCCCGTGCTCGAGCCGCCGTCGCTGGCGCCGACGAATCGGATCGTGTCGAACAGCTTCGTGTCGTAATGGGAGCAGATGATCACCTGCTGCGTGGTATGGTCGTCGCCGAAGCGGGCGATCAGGTTGCAAAACTTCACCGTGCCGCGCGGCGTCTCGTCGTCGAATTCCTGCGCGCTCGACTTTCCAGCCCGCTTTCTCCACTTCGCTGGTGATGTATTGCGCGCGCCTTTTCCAGTTGCGCCGAGCCCGCCGGGCGCGGCCCGAGATCGACCAGCGTCTTCACATCGGCGAATGCCCGCTCGCCCGGAATAAAGATTCCAGATTTCCGGGACCGGTTTCGCGTCGCTGCCGGAATGGCACGCGGCCAGCAAGGTAACCAGGAGGATCGAGGCGAGGCTCAGCCTCCCGCGGATTTTCATAGACGCGCGGGATCTACTCCGAGCCGACGCCCAGCAACTCGAGGATCCGCTGCAAGTCGTCCTTGCCGTAATACTCGATCTCGATGCGCCCGCGCTTCTCGCCGGGGTGAAGCACCACGTGCGTGGCCAGGTGCTGCTGCAGCCGGTTTTGGACGTTCTGGTATTGCGGCGGCAATTGCGCCTGCCGCGCCCCGTTGCCCGCGCGAGCGCGTGGGCCGGGTCGCGCCCTTGTTGGCAAAATGATTCGCCACCAGTTTTTCCGTGGCCCGCACGGTGTGTCCCTGGCGGACCACCATCTCCGCGATCAGAAATTGCTCATCGTGCGCTCTTCAGGCGAAAGCAGCACCTTTGCGTGCCCCACGGAGATGCGGTCGTGCGCCAGCCAGCTCTGCATTTCCGGGTGCAGCTCGAGCAGCCGCATGCAATTGGCGACGGCCGCGCGGCTCTTGCCCACCTTTTGCGCGATGTCCTCCTGGCGCAGGCCGAATTCCTTTGCCAGCCGGGAAAAGGCCTGCGCTTCTTCAATCGGGTTCAGGTCCTCGCGCTGCAGGTTCTCGATGAGCGCCAGCTCGAGCACCTCCTGGTCGGAGGCGTCGCGCACGATCACCGGCGCATCGATGCAGGCCCACTTCCCGCGCCGCGCGCCAGCGTCGCTCGCCCGCGATCAACTCGTACTTGTCCAGCCGCTGCCGGACGATGAGCGGCTGGATGATGCCGTGCTCGCGAATCGAATCGACCAGCTCCCGCAGCTGTTCGCCGTGAAATTCCGTGCGCGGCTGCAGCGGCGTCGGCGCGATGTCCTCGAGCTTGATCCGCTGCACGTGCTCGCCCAATTCGGGCATCGGCGTCGGTGACGCGACGCGCTGATTGATCAGCGCGCCGAGACCTTTTCCTAGAGCGACCTTGGGCATGGGGAGGATCGTATTTGGTGTGAAGGGCGGATTGCCAATTTTGTTTTTGGCCCTGGGCGTCAGAAAAGGCGGGGGTTGTCCACTTTTCGGGCGGTCTCTTTCTCCGTGTCGCCCATGGCTGCCGGACATTTCGCTTTTTGATGACGCCGTTCCCCATCCCGCCGCGATGAATATGGCCATCGACGAGGCGTTGCTCGAGGCCGCCGCGCGCCCCGGTCCTGCGCTTTTACCGCTGGGCGCGCCCGGCCGTTTCGTTCGGATATTTCGAGCGGTGCGAGCCGGTCCGCGCCGCGCATCCGGCGCGCGACGCGGTCCGCCGCTGGACGGGCGGCGGCGTGGTGCTCCACGGGGAGGATGTCACTTATTCGCTGCTCATTCCCCGCTGCGCAGGGGCCCCGCCTCCCGCCGCTGAATCTCTACCGCCGTCATCCACGGCGCCCTCCTGCGGCGCGCTCGCCGATGCCGGCATTCGCCGCCCGGCCCGCCCCGGTTCCATGCCCCGCATCTCCCGGCCTGCTTCGAGAACCCCGTGCTTCACGACGTGCTCGTCGAGGGGAAAAAAATCGCCGGCGCCGCGCAACGCCGCGCCCGGCCCGGCCTCATCCACCAGGGGAGCATCCAGGGCGCTCGGTCTGCCCCCCGATTTCCCCGCCTTCCTCGCCTCCCATCTGGCAGCCAGCAGTCCACCCGCGTTCCTTTGACCTCACCGCGCGCCGCCGAAAAGATCGCCGCCGAAAAATACGCCACACGCGCCTGGCTCGAAAGGCGCTAGCCGCACGCGGGCAAATCCGAAATCCGCAATCCGCAATCCGAAATAAAAAGCGGCCTGAAAACTTCGAGGTTCAATTTCCCTTCCGGCACAGATAACATGTCCCCAGTATGGCCCCTCTTTGGCACGGCTTGCGCGATAGCGCGCGGGCCGGATTGAAACAACGCGATTACGCCCAGAAATCGCTCGCCGAACGCCTCGCCACGACCGGCGTCGAGGCCGGCGAACTGGTCTCCGCCGACCGCTCGAAGCTCGGCTGGATTCCCGGCGTCGAGATTTTCCCGCGCCGCATTTTCCCCCAGCGCCACCGCGGGTTCTTCGGCGAATTCGCGCGGCAGGGCGAAGGCGTCCTCGGGCAGATCGGCCTCTGGCCGCGCCAATGGGCCACCGCGACCATGTACGCCAATTCAGCCAAGGGCTTTCACGTTCATCCCCCCTTCATCCCGGAAGGGACCGACGCCGCGCAATGGTTCGCGAAGCTCTTTCGCCGGTTCCGGGAATTTCAAGCTGCGCCTCTACGACCGCGAGCAATGGGACGTGATGTTCTTTGTCCAGGGCACGGTCGAGATGCTGCTCGTCGATGAGCGCGCCGGCATGGAGCGCCGCCTCATGCGCCTGCTCGCCGACGGCGACGATCACCGCGGACCGAACAACGTCGGAATCGTCATCCCCGCGGGCGTCGCCCACGCGCTCCGCGCGGAAGGCGCGCGCGATGTCATCATGGTTTACGGCACCAGCACCACGTTCGATCCCGCGTTCGAAGGCCGCATCGTCAGCGAAGTGGAAAGCGCGCCGCTGCCTCCCGAGTGGGAGAAGTATTTGGGAATTGATGATTGATATCTGCAACTTCCCCATGCCCTCGCGCACAAAACCCTCTCCGCGACAGCTCCGGCACCGGGTCATGGTGAACGGCAAATTCATCTTCGGGCCGGGCAAGGCCGCGCTCCTGGCGGCCATCCGGGAGACCGGCACGCTCGCCGCGGCCGCGCGCAGCATCGGCATGTCCTATATGCGGGCGTGGAACCTGGTGCAATCGATGCAGGGCGAATTCGTCGAGCCCGTGGTGGAATTGCATCGCGGCGGCAAGACCCAGGGCGCAAAGGTCACGCCCACCGGCGAAAAGGCGCTCGCCCTCTACCGCCAGATGGAATCCGAGGCAATCGCCGCCACCGAAAAAACCTGGCGCAAATTCCGCCGGCTCGTCCGGGAGTAAGCCGGCGGCTATGGCGTTTTAAGAAATACTTTGGCCCTGGAACCCCGGACTGGGAGCCGGCGCGGTAGCGTGTCCCTGAACTTGAACTTGAACGTGAACGTGAACTCCCACACTAATCGTTTCCAACGCGGCTACACATTTACTTAAGCGCCCCAAAAATAATTCCGTGGCCGGCTTGAAAGGCTGAACGGAAGAGGTTCAAGTTCATGTTCAAGTTCAAGTTCAGGTACACGCTGCCGCGCGGCTTCCACAACACGGCTACAGAAAAACTTAAGACGCCCTATTTCCCGTCCGGACTTCCCACGGGATGGAATGGCGCCATGCCGCCGTACTGGGCGGCGCCGAATTGCGTTAAAAACTGCTGCGTTTCCGGTGACACCAGGAAGTCCGAGAGCGCGCGGGCGCCCTCCGTGTTTGCATTGGGAAACCGCTTCGGGTTGGCCTCCATCACCATGAAGGAGCGCTGCATCGCGGGATCGCCCTCGACCAGAATCTCCATCCCATCCGCCGCCAGGATGCCCGCCTGGACCGGGATCCGCCCCGTGATGACGTAGGCCCCATGCTGCTGCGCAAACTTCAGCGACGACCATTTGTCCGTGCTCTCGTCCTTGAGCACCCATGGGCCCACGGGATTCGGGATGCCGGCCGCCATCCAGAGATTGTGCGCCATCTCCCGGCTGCCAGATCGCCTCAAAATCCATCCACGGCGATTTCGTCGCCGCGATCTTTTTCAGCGCCGCCGCGCCATCCTTCATGCCGCGGATGCCCGCGGGATCGGACTTCGGGCCCACGATGACGAAGTCGTTGCGCGTCCAGGGCCGCATGTCCACCCCGTAGCCGTCGGACACCAGGTTGGTCGTAATGTCGCCCGAGTGCATCGTCAACAGGTCGGCCTGGCCTTTGCGAAAATAGTCGGCGCAAATCTCGCGTTGGCCGGTAATGACCACTTGCACTTTTATCCCGGTCGCCGCCTCGAACCGGGCGGAGATGGCCTGCCAGAGCCCCGTCGTCACCATGCCGCCGATCACCGCGGCGCGCACAACGCCCGGCTGTGCCACGGCTGGCCCGGGAGCCTTCGAGCAGCCCGCGAGCAGCGCCGCGAGGAACGCCGCGCGGAGAAATCGAGCGGCCGTCCTCATGGGAAAACAACTTGCGGGTCGGTCGGAATGAGCGTCTCCCAGCGGATGCCGGCCGCGGGCGGATTCGGCTGGCCCACGCCGCACCCGAGGTAACTGCCTTCGTAGGTGGCCACATGGCCGTCGACGAAACAGACGTTGGCACGGCCGTCATGCCGGGCCGCCACGTCGTACGGAAGCGCCGACGGCACGGTCGATGCGTATTGGCCCGGCGCATCTGCCATGAACGCGAGTTGATCCGGCGCCGGGATTTGGCTGATCCGGTCGGGATTCGGCTGGTCCCATTGCGAGAGATACATGTTCATCCCGTAGGGCAGAAAGTATTGCCCGGTCCCCGGCGAGGTGGCGCTGGGGCAGACGAAGATCGAGTTGTCGCCCGGCTTCGGCTGCTGGTTGGCCGCAACCAGGCTCTGGAACGAGGGCTGGCCGAGGTAAGGCGGCAGCGCGTTGAACCAATCGGTCGGTCGGTCGATGAGTGCCAGCGGCTGCACCCCCTGGCCGCGCCGCGGCGTGTAGCCCTGGTTGTCCGCGGCGTAAAGCGAGAGCGCCGAACCCCACTGCCGCAGGTTCGAGATGCAGCGCATGGAGTTCGCCTCCTCGCGGCTGTGCTGCACCGTCACCAGAGTAAGGGCCGCCAGGACAGCCACCACGGCTATCGCGACCATCAACTCGATGAGTGTGAACCCTCGGCGCTGCAAATTCAGGCTTTACGCCGACCATACCTGCGCCAACCCAGAATGGCCAGCGGTCCCGCAAGCAGCAGCGCCGAAGCCGGCTCCGGCACCGCCACCACCGTCAGCAACGGGCGCTCGGACGCCGTGGTAAAACTGCCCGATACGAAGAGCGCGCTCACGTTCGTGTCGTCCGGCACGATCTCGAGGCTCACGTCGCTGCCGGAGCTGATCGCACCGACCAGTCCCGGGCTCAGATCCAGCGAGTAATCGAACGTCCCGCTGGTCGCGCCCGTAAATTCGAATGTGCCCACGTTTTCATCCCCGGAGTCCAGGTAATTGGGCAGCGTGTTGTAGTTAACCCCGCTCCCGCTCGGGCTCATCGGGGTGCCGTTGCTGGTGGGCCAGCTCGAGTTGTCCATCCAGATAATCGAGAACTCGCCCGCCGCCGAGCTGTTGAAAATGCCGTTGTTCGGCGTCGTGGCCACCAACTGGAGGGTGATCGATTGGACCGTCACCCCCACCGCGCCACTGAGGTTGAAATCCATCAACGAATCGAAATTGCCCTTTGCCGACCCGGTCGCCGAGACCTCGAGGGCGCCCGCGCCGCCATAGTTGTCGGTGGGATTTGCGGAATCGACAAAAGTGCTCTGATACGGATTGAGCGAGATGGTCTGGGCCATGGCCGCCGGCAGGCAGGCGGCAGCGGAAGCCATGATAAAAAGGAGTGGTTTCATGCGATATATTTATTGAAATATAACCATTGCCCTTCCGCGGCAAGATCATTTTCCCACTGAGACCGCGGCCCGGCTCACAGCCCGCGCTCCGACCGCACCCCCAAGGCGCGGGCGAGCCGGGGCGGCGAAGGAGACCCGTGGAGGTCGGCGGGCGGGCGAGCCCAGCCCGAGAGTAGCCCTCCACCGGCGCGGGCGCCGGGCAATGAAAAGAAACGGGCCTTGCCCGTGAGGAGCCCCGAGGCGTGAGCCCCAGAATTGGCCCGGAGGGCCGAGGAGGCGGGTGGGACCCGTGGAGGTCGGCGGGCGGGCGAGCCCAGCACGAAGAGACAAGCCCCGGGCGTGAGCCCGGGGTTAGAGCGGTTTTCGTTTAATCTGCCGCAGATTCGCCGGGGCCAACGGCCCCTCATTCAACAGCCCAGTCGCAGTTGCGCAGGCAACTGGGGCTGGGTTGCCTTGCCGGCAGGCGCCAAGCGCCATCGGCGCGAGACGAGTTGCGACAAATTAAATAGAAGACGCTCTAATCGCCGCAAACGGTAAAGCCCCCGAGGCGCGGCAGAACATTAATTAGGAAACCTGGCCGATATCAAACTCGATCCCTCCACGCCCTGCACCGCCGCCCCGCCGCGATCACCATCAATCCTGCCAGGAAACACCACCCCACTCCCGGTTCCGGCACCTCCGCGACCACCACCAGCACCGGGTAGTCCGCCGGGTTCACATAGTCCTTTGAATTGAACACGTAGTCGATGTCGTCATCAGCCGGCGTCAGCTCGAAGCTCACGACAGTGCCGGAGGTCACCGCGCTCACGAAATCGGGAGTAAGCTGCAACGTATAACTATTCATCGCGCCCATGTCGCCGGGATACGCGAATGAACCAAAGTCCTCGTCGTTGGCAGTTAGATAATCGGGCAGGCTATCATAAGTTATCCCGTCCATGGTGGGAGTCCTCGGCATTCCCGTTCCTTCGACCCAACTGGAATTCTGCATCCATGTTACCGTGAAGTTACCCGCCTCCTGCGTGCCAAAGATCGGATTTTCAACCAGGCTTGGCGCCGATAACTCGAGCGTGGCGGACTGGACAGTGTAACCGGCGATCGAACTAAGGTCGAACTTCATCACGGTATCGAATATTCCCGCCGAGGAACCCGCCCCGGCCACCGCGAGCGCCCCGGCCCCGCCATAGTTGTCATCCGCGTTGCTGGCGGAGACAAAGGCGTCCGCGGTCGGGATGAAGTTGAGCGTAACCGTCTGGGCCATTGACCTCGACGCGACCGCGAGAATAACTGCCGGGATGAAATAAAGAGGTTTCACGCGCGTGTTATACGCGCCTGAATATATCGATGCCCAAGGAGCATCAAGATTCAATTGCCGATAATATAATAAGCAAACGCCTCTGGCTTTTTATACCCCTTCCTCGACCACCAATCTCAGGTAATCCCGGTAATCCCCAGGTCTCAACTCCGAAATGATCGATTGCCCCACCGCCGTGGGCAAGAAGAACTGGCTCTTCATCGGCGAAGCGCAAGCCGGCGAGCGCGGCGCCATCCTCTACACCATCATCGAGAACTGCCGGCGGCGCGGCATCGACCCGTACGCCTATCTGCGCGACGTGCTGACCCGGCTTCCGACGATGACCAACTGGCAGATCAAGGACATCACCCCGGAAGCCTGGGCAAAAGAGCAGCGGCCTGCGCTACGGAAAGCCGCTTGATCGTAAGCGCCGGGGTCATAAACGTCGTACCCCGTTCGACTACGACGTTTATGACGCGCCATTCAATCGTACCCCTGTCAAGTGCCACTACGGTTGACGCTTACCATCGACACGCGGCAACGGATTCCCGTTTAAAGAGACGGCATCCCCGCTACCCTCGGACCCGGACATCTCCGGGCTTGTGGAAAATCAAGGGTCCCGGTGGCCCCCCGCGTCAGCGGGGGGCCGCTGGGTTGCTTGAAGGATTCCTATGCCCCGATCACTCGGTGACATGGCCGGAGGGATTCACGGTCTCATTAGCCGGCAGGCTCTTCGCCCGCCTCATTTGGCCTTCAATTTGAAACGAGTTAAAAGCTCGCGTGTCTGTTCCAACCTTTCATCGCCACTGGCAAAAAAGGCAATGAATTCGTCGCCGAGATAAACATGACCACTGTCATCTTTTGCTAAGATATAGCCTTGCCATTGAAAGGTCAGCGCCAGAAAAATCAGCCCAGCCATAACCGCGCATTCTTGAAGGACAGGATCGGCAGTCAATCGAGGAATGTCTTCAATGTCATATCCATCAGGAAGAGAGCGCCCATCAAACAAATGAGCAGGGGCGTCGATAAGATGCCGAGACTCTCCACAAAATGACCGCAGTTGATTGAATACAATCATCTGCTCCGGAGTATAGAGAGGCCAATCTGAAAGATAGAATGCACGCTCGATATTTGGTGGCAGCCATTCGATGAGGGCGGTTGAAAATGCAAACAAGCTAGATGCTTGTTGGGGAAGACCGGACATGATGTTCGCGAACTTCTTCGCAAACACGATGTTTCGATTGCTTTCCACGTGCGCATTAAGTGAGCCAACCCACTCCCGAAATTTGGGGGGTGTTAAACATTTCATAGTAGAACCTCCTCTGACTCAGATATCACGGAAACAATGGGGTCATATCTTAAGAAGAGAAACAATGGGGTCATATCTTAACATTGAAAGAGAAACAATGGGGTCATATCTTAACATTGAACATTTTCCCTTCCGGCGTCTCCATCTTATTCCGCAGTGCCGCGTGGGGGAAAGGTGGGGGAAAGGGGTCACTCTTGAAACTTGCCGAAAGGACGTTGAACTCGGCCTGGAGACCCGGCATTCGGTTGGCAATGGCTGGGGCGGCCGCCGCCTGGACCCCAGGCTGCTTGAGCAGGCTGCTTGAGTATGTGGGCGATGGCACTGCCGTCCGTATAGCCTGCCTGGCGGGCCACGTCCACTCGGCTTTCCGCGCCCAGGTGAAGACGGGCGGTAAACTCGAAGCCATGCCGAAGGACAGGTCCGTCCTCCGGCGGATTCGATCGGGGATCATCCCTCTTCCTCGAGCACCGATTTCAGGTAATCCCGGTAATCCCCAGGTCTCAACTCCTCAATGATCGATTGCAGCCTCGCGCGGTCGATGAATTTGCTCGTGTATGCAATCTCCTCGATGCAGGCGATCTTCAATCCCTGCCGGTGCTCGATCGCCGCGATGTAATTGGACGCCTCGACGAGGCTCTCCGGCGTGCCGGTGTCCAGGAGCATCTGGGGGGTCTGGGTGGCGAATGGAGGATCGACAATGTGCGGGCTTAGGGTTACGAGGAGGGCAGTGCCATTCTCCAAATCCTCCAAATCCTCAAACGGCTGCGAGCCGGGGCCGGACCCAGGCCGGCCCTTTGCCCTTGTCAAGATATGTTGACTGACCCCATTCTCCCCTAAGTCTAAAACGTCCTTCGATGATGCGATTCATTATTTATCAAATAGTTAGGACATTAATTCAATCCCGGCAGCGAAAAATAGTTCGCCCTTTTTTACGCTGCCTTTTAATCTTCCTTGGCACTATTGCCATCCGAGAAACTCGAGCTGCAAGCATTACTCCAATTGAGAGCACGAGATCTCCTGGAGGCATTTATATTGCGTTGGTTTCGTCAAAGGGTGGCGATGTCTATGATTTCATCGACCCAAAGACAGATCGATCCATAGGTCAGGCGCTAGGGGGCGACTGGGCGGAAAGGGACAATATAAGCCTAATCGCCGAATGGAACAAAGCGGGAGACAAGGTTGCGTTGTTGGTAGGTTTTGGGACAAAAGGAAGTGCGATGTTCCTCTACCGAAGGCTCCAAACGGGTCGCTTTGAGGAAGTTGACTTCGCGTCGCCGGATCCATTGGCTTTGTATAAATTGAGAAATGGACACGATTTTCCGCCGGCGGCTCCGGGAGCCGGTTTTGCGGGTGCGGATTTGAACGAACTTGGCCCTTGGGTAGATGACGATCGAGTCATGATGCTGTCCGGCGTCAGTAAAGACGTATTGGAAAAAAGGACGGACTCGCTCGCCTTGTTTGTGACATATTTAGTGAAAATCACCCGCGCGCGCGCGACAGTTAGCGAGATAAGGTTAATCGGGCCTTTTACCGATAGCGAATTGAATAACTATCTAAAGGATTGGGAGGGTCGAAAAATCAGGCGGCAATAAAATGAGGCAATCATAGCGCGTGGCATACCAGCGCCCTTCGCAAGAGAAACAATGGGGTCATATCTTAACATTGAACATTTTCCCTTCCGGCGTCTCCATCTTATTCCGCAGTGCCGCGTGGGGGAAAGGTGGGGGAAAGGGGTCACTCTTGAAACTTGCCGAAAGGACGTTGAACTCGGCCTGGAGACCCGGCATTCGGTTGGCAATGGCTGGGGCGGCCGCCGCCTGGACCCCGGGCTGCTTGAGCAGGCTGCTTGAGTATGTGGGCGATGGCACTGCCGTCCGTATAGCCTGCCTGGCGGGCCACGTCCACTCGGCTTTCCGCGCCCAGGTGAAGACGGGCGGTAAACTCGAAGCCATGCCGAAGGACAGGTCCGTCCTCCGGCGGATTCGATCGGGGATCATCCCTCTTCCTCGAGCACCGAATTCAGGTAATCCCGGTAATCCCCAGGCCTCAACTCCTCAATGATCGATTCCAGCCTCGCCCGGTCGATGAATTTGCTCGTGTATGCGATCTCCTCGATGCAGGCGATCTTCAATCCCTGCCGGTGCTCGATCGCCGCGATGTAATTGGACGCCTCGACGAGGCTCTCCGGCGTGCCGGTGTCCAGGAGCATCTGGGGGGTCTGGGTGGCGAATGGAGGATCGACAATGTGCGGGCTTAGGGTTACGAGGAGGGCAGTGCCATTCTCCAAATTCTCAAACGCCTGCGGGCCGGGGCCGGACCCATGCCAGCCCTTGCCCTTGTCAAGATATGTTGACTGACCCCATTCTCCCCCTGGGGTCGCCACTTCCAGTCGGCTTCAGGCCCAGAGAGAGGCGCTTTCAGGCAACAGTTCGTCAGGCCGTGCGCCTTTTTCCATCATCTTTTTAGTGAATCGGGTGCGTAAAGCTGCGCAGTATGGCATAAAATGCAACTAATAAAACAAAAAACACAAGCAAGCCATATCTTGCGAAGAATAAATCACCCCTCGTAAGCCTCCGCCTGTGGAAGTTCGTCAAGAGTACCCAGTAAGCCACGCTACCGATGATAAACGGGACCTCTAAATCGACAAAAGCGCATACGATCATTCCACCTATTTGGAATGCCGCAGCCCAGTAAATTGGATTGATGCGATTCATTTAGCGTAAACAATAGAGAAAAACAATGGGAGAAAAACAATGGGGTCAGAGAAAAACAATGGAGAAAAACAATGGGGTCATATCTTAACATTGAACATTTTCCCTTCCGGCGTCTCCATCTCACTCCGCAGTGCCGCGTGGGGGAAAGGGGTCACTCTTGAAACTTGCCAAAAGGACGTTGAACTCGGCCTGGAGACCCGGCATTCGGTTGGCAATGGCTGGGGCGGCCGCCGCCTGGACCCCAGGCTGCTTGAGTATGTGGGCGATGGCACTGCCGTCCGTATAGCCTACCTCGCGGGCCACGTCCACTCGGCTTTCCGCGCCCGGGTGAAGACGGGCGGTAAATTCGAAACCATGCCAAGGACAGGTCTGTCCTCCGGCGGATTCGATCGGGGATCATCCCTCTTCCTCGAGCACCGATTTCAAGTAATCCCGGTAATCCCCCGGTCTCAACTCCGAAATGATCGATTGCAGCCTCGCGCGGTCGATGAATTTGCTCGTGTATGCAATCTCCTCGATGCAGGCGATCTTCAATCCCTGCCGGTGCTCGATCGCCGCGATGTAATTGGACGCCTCGACGAGGCTCTCCGGCGTGCCCGTGTCCAGCCACGCCATCCCACGCCCCAGCAGGCGCGCCTCGAGGCGTCCGCACCGCAAATATTCGAGCATCACATCCACGATCTCGAGTTCCCCGCGCGCCGAAGGCTTCAGTTTCCCGCTGATTTCGACCACATCCCTGTCAAAAACATAGAGCCCCGGCACCGCGTAGGGACTTTTGGGCGCCTGCGGTTTCTCCTCGAGGGAAATCACCCGCCCGGTCGAGTCGAACTCGACGACGCCGTAGCGCTCCGGGTCCCGCACCTTGTAACCGAAGATGCATGCGCCCTCGCCCCGGCGCAGCGCCTCGCGCAGGAAATCGAGGCTGCCGTAAAAGATATTGTCCCCGAGGATGAGCGTGACCCCCTCGCCGCCAATGAAGTCCGCGCCGATGAGGAACGCCTGGGCAATGCCGGCCGGTTTCTCCTGCTGCACGTACTCGATGCGCATCCCGAGCCGCGAGCCGTCGCCCAGCAGGTCGCGAAAGGCCGGCAAATCCTTGGGGGTGCTGATGATGAGCACCTCGCGAATCCCGCCCAGCATGAGCGTCGAGAGCGGGTAATAAATCATCGGCTTGTCGTAGATCGGCAGCAGTTGCTTGCAGACGATCCGGGTGAGCGGATAGAGCCGGCTGCCGGCGCCGCCGGCCAGGATGATGGCTTTCTTGATCATTACGGACCGCCCATTAACGATTCCCGGTCAGCAATTATCAATGCCGTAAATGAAGCCGAGCTTTCGCCCGAGGCGGTACCACGCGGAACCGGCGCAGGCCTTGCGCAGCGCCTCCAGGCGGGCCTCGGCGGTCGCGGCGCCGGTGATGGCCACCGGCGCGGCGCCAAAAAGACGCCCGAGAGCGAGCCAGCGGCTCGATGCCAGCGATTGCAGCAGCCGTTCGCAATCCGCCTGCGCCAGCGCCTCGCGCAGCGCCGGGCTCTTGCCGGCCAGCAGCTCGGGGAATTGGGCGGGATCGAGCGATTCACAGAGGCTGTCGACTTCCGAATCCTCGAGCGATGAAAATTGGCGCGCGACCAGGCTGAGGAACGGCTCGAGCCGGAAATCGGCGTAATTGCGCGAGAGCGTCCGGAAATATTCCGCAAACCGCGCGCGGACCTCCGCGGATTCCGCCAATGCCGGCGAAAACGCCCGCAACAGGTCGATGTTCATGCGCAGCACCTCGCGCGGCAGTTTCTCCGCCGGACCGGACTTGATGGTGTTCGCGCCATGGACGCGGTACCGGAGCAACTCGCCGTCGGCCAGCGCCAGGCGATCCTCGAGCGCCGCCGCGACCGCGAAATAATAATCGTGAACATACCGGTAGGGCCGGAACGGATGGGCGCGAAAATACTCCGCGCGCCCAAAGAGATTGCTCGTGGTCTTGGGGAAATTCGCGATGCCGAGCCACGCCGCCAGCGAGCCAGGCCGCGCCTGCCAGACGGAGCGCATCCAGCGCGCGCGCGGATCGGTCCCGGCCAGCAGCGCGCCGTTTTCATCGACGATCCGCAGCCGAGTCACGGCGACGGCAGCCCGCGGGTTCTCTTCGAGGCAGCGCAGACAAGCTTCGATGCGCGCCGGCTCGTAGAGATCATCCGAGTTGAGGATGCCGATGAAATCGGCCTCGGCCGCGAGCGCGATGCCGCGGTTGAGCGCGTTGTGGGCGCCGGCGTTCTGTTGCGAGACCACGGTGACGCGCGCGTCTCCCACCGCCCGCGCCGCTTCCAGCGATCCATCCGATGACCCGTCGTCGATGACGATGACCCGCTCGGGCGCGCGCGTCTGGCCGAGCACGCTCCGGATCGCCTCTCCGATATAGCGCTCGTGATTGAAGAGGGGGATGACGACCGCGACCATGGGAAAAATTGCCGATGGCTAAGGCTGACCTTTCGCCCCGCCGCCGCGGCGGCCCATGCCTAAGGCAGCGCCTTCTGATTCACGTCCTCTTTGATGAGGAATCGTCCGTGCACGACGCGATTTGGCGTGGTCACATTGCCGGGGATATTGTATTGGAAATCGCCCTCCCAATGATACGCGCTGATGTTGTCCTGGCCGTCGAAGGAGATACGGATGAACCCATCAACGCTGCCGTTGGCAACGTTCGAGCCCGGGAGCGTGATGAATGCCTGGCGGTAAGAGCGTGTCTCGCCCGCGTTCTCGATGTTGAGGCCGCCGCTGAAGCTCATGACGGTCGATATGAGCGAGCCATCCGACTTGCGCACCACCTCGAGCGCGTCCGCCACGGTGTCATAGGCGAGCACCAGCGTCTTCGGATCGACACTCGAGTTTTGCGCCGCCAAGTCGATGAACTGGCGCTGGTTGCCAACGCGCAATGTGACTTCGCCATTTCCGTTTAAACTGTAGGTTCGCGTCGATATCATTACGCGAAACAGGTCGGCGCGCGCCGCCAAAGTGATTGAGAGGAAACAAAGAACGGTTGCAAGCAACCGGCAATGGTTAAGCATGGGTATTGGTCGCAATTTTCACGCGCCCATGTCAAGACTGAATCGCTAATTTCGAAACTCGATATTCGAAAAGATTCAAGGCGCGCCGCCCGCTCGAAATTGATTTTCAGATTCTCCGAATCCTTCCGGCGGCTTATTCTCGCGCCATGAAAAAGCGCGCCCCCGTTTCCCGCTGCTCAATCTCGCTGCCAAAGGAGTTGCTCGACGCGCTCGACCGGATGGCCGACGAAAAGGGATACGACAATCGCTCGCTGGCCATGGCGGACATGATTCGCGATCAACTGGTCGAGCACCGCGAACAAAGCGGCGCGGGAGAAATGGCCGGCACCATCAGCATCGTCTACGATCATCACAAGCGCCGCCTCCAGGAGGACCTCACGGAAATCCAGCACGATCACGGCCAGCTCATCATCGCGTCGATGCATGTGCACCTCGACCATGACCATTGCCTCGAGGTGCTGGTGACGCGCGGCCGCGCCGGCGACTTGAAGCGCCTGGCGGATTCATTGATCGCCGCCAAGGGGGTCAAGCATGGCCGTCTCACCATGGTCAGCACCGGCAAGGATCTGCCGGCCTAGGGGCCAAATTGCCCGCGATTTCCTATCAAAATGAGCGCAAATAGCGCGAATTTCGACGCTATTTCAGCGAAAAAACCGGTTGACGCACCCGCAATTGAGACTCATTCTCACTGGTCCAATGTCCGCTCCTGCCAACGTCGCCAAATTCCACGTCGCCGATCTCCCGGTCGACACCAAGCCGATCCGGACCGCGATCAAGGTTCTCCTGATCGCCGCGGCAGCGGTAATCCTCGGCATACTGGTCTGGCAGGGGGTCACGGCGGCGGGCAATCCCGACCCGACCAAGGAGAACACCACCCACCTCGGCGCCATCATGGACATCGGCGTGCTGGTTTTCCGCGAGGGCCTCGAGACCATCCTGGTGCTCGCCGCCATCACCGCCAGCATGACGGGCGAGAAACAGCGGCATCGCCGCCCGGTTGTGGCAGGCGCGGGCGTGGCATTTGCCGCGACGGTTGTCACCTGGTTCATCGCGATCGGCATTCTCCATGACATCGGGAACGACGTGTCGGCCCTCAACCTCCAGGCGGCCACGGGCCTGCTGGCGGTGGTCGTGCTACTGGTGGTGATGAACTGGTTTTTCCACAAGATTTATTGGGGCGGCTGGATTTCGATGCACAACCGCAGGAAGAAGGAACTGCTGAGCGAGATTGAAGCGCAGCCCGGGGGGGCGGGCGCATCGCGCAAGCTCTGGTGGGGCCTCGCGCTGCTCGGTTTCGCGTCGCTTTACCGCGAGGGATTCGAGGTGGTGCTCTTCCTGCAAGGCTATTATCTGAAGATGGGCAGCGCCACGGTGTTGACCGGCGCGGCGATTGGCGTGGCCCTTGCGGGCGTGGTCGCGGTGCTGACTTTCGTGGGCCAGCGGCGGTTGCCTTATCGCAAGATGCTCATCTTTACCGGCATCCTGCTTGGGGTGGTGCTGCTGGTGATGGTGGGCGAGCAGGCATTCGAGATGCAGCAGGCCAATTGGCTGGCGACGACGAACATCGCCTGGCTGCAACCGTGGATTCCCGACTGGGCCGGCGTCTGGTTCTCGGTCTACCCGACGGTCCAGACGCTCGTCGCGCAGGCGCTGGCGGCCGCGCTGGTGATCGGCTCCTACTATCTCACGCGCAGGCTGGCGCGCGAGTAGCGGCCCGGACGGAGGCATTTTCGGCCCGCGCGGGAACTTGACATTCGGTATTACGTTCGTTTACGAACGTAATACTAGAAATCGCGCCATGCACATTCCCGACGGTTACCTCAGCCCTTCGACTTGCGCCGTCCTATACGCGGGGGCGGCGCCGTTTTGGATTGTGGCTCTGAAGCGCCTGAAAAATGTCTTCCAGGCGCGGCTCATCCCGCTGCTTTCGCTCATCTCGGCATTTTGCTTCGTCATCATGATGTTCAACCTGCCGGTCTGGGGCGGGACCACGGCGCACGCGGTCGGCATGGGCATCGCCTCGGTCATTCTCGGGCCGTGGGCTTCCATTGTCGCGATCTCGATCGCGCTGCTGATCCAGGCGATCTTCTTCGGCGACGGCGGCATCACCTGTTACGGCGCAAATTGCTTCAACATGGCAATCATCGGTTCGCTGGCGGCCTACGCGGTTTACCGCGCGATCTCGGGGCGTTCGGCGCTCACCTCGCCGCGCCGCATCGCGGCCTGCGCGCTGGGCGGTTATGTGGGCATCAATCTCTCCGCGCTTTGCGCCGCCATCGAACTCGGCATCCAGCCGATGTTTTTTCGCGATGCCTCCGGCGCGCCGCTCTACGCGCCCTATCCCCTTTCGGTCTCGATTCCCGCAATGCTGGCCGCGCATCTCTCGCTCGCGGGCATCGCGGAGCTGGTCATTGGCGGCGCGCTGGTCGCCTATCTGCAGCGGACGGATCCGGCGCTGCTACGCCGCACCGCTCCCGGCGTCCCGCTCGATGAAGCGATTCCGCTCGAGGCAGCCGGCTGGAACAAGCTGCGCCCGCTCTGGATCGGCCTGGCCGCGCTGATGCTCTTCACGCCGCTGGGCCTGCTCGCAAGCGCCTCCGCCTGGGGCGAATGGGGGCCGTCCGATTTGAAAGACCCGCAGACGCGCGTGCAGATCGCCGCCTCATCCGGCGGCATTGCGCCGCCTGTCCACGTGCCGGCCGGCCTTGAAAAACTGACGACGCTCTGGACCGCGCCGATGCCCGATTACGCGCCGGCATTCCTGAAGAGCGAGAAGCTCGGTTACATTTGCTCGGCCATGTTTGGCGCCGGCCTCATCATGGCGGCGTGGCTGCTGCTGGGCTGGCTCATCCGGCCCGGGCGGATGCAATCCTCGACCTGATATGGCCGCCGCAAAGAGCCAGCGCCGGCGCCCCGGGTTCATCGAGCGCAGTGTCGAAAGCCTGGCCGGCGCGCTCGGCCACGCGCGCCTGTGCGAGGATACGGCGCTCGCGCGCGGACTGCTGCAGCGGCTCGATCCGCGTGTGAAGCTTTGCGGCTTCTTCGCGTTGATCCTCGCCGCGGCGGCGGCCCGGCGCATCGAGGTCACCGTCGCGGTTTTTGCGCTCGGCGTGCTGCTTGCGGCGCTCTCGCGCATTTCGATCAGGAAACTCGCCGCGCACACGTGGCTCGCGGTGCTGCTTTTCACCGGGCTCGTCGCGCTTCCCGCGATTTTTCTCACGCCCGGCGAGGCCTTCCTCGGCCCGGTCACGCGCCAGGGCCTCATCACGGCGTTTCGCCTTATCGCGCGTGCGGAAACCGCCGCGACGCTCGCGGCCCTCCTTGTCCTCACGACGCCGTGGACGCATGTCCTCAAGGCGCTGCGCACCCTGCGCGTACCGGCGCTGCTGGTGACAATCCTGGGAATGACTTACCGCTATATTTTTCTGCTGCTGCGGCTGGCCGAGGAGTTCTTCGAGGCGCGCCGCAGCCGCCTGATCCGCCCGCTCTCGCGGCCCGAGCAACGCCGCATGGCCGGCGCCGCGGCGGGGGTGCTGTTGCACAGAAGCCTGCAATTGAGCGAGGATGTCTACCTCGCCATGCAATCGCGCGGATTTCGCGGCAACGCCTACACGATCGACGATTTTCGCCCCGCGCCGCGCGACTGGCTGGCCGGCGCGTTCTTCGCGCTTGCCGCGGGGGCAGCATTCTGGGGAGGCTTTCGTTGATCTTCGAGGCGCGCAACCTCGGCTTCCGCTACCCCGAGGCGGAAGCGCTGGCCGGAATCTCCTTCGCCGTGGCCGAGCGGCGGCGCGTGGCGCTGCTGGGCGCCAACGGCTCCGGCAAATCGACCCTCCTGCGCCTGCTCGACGGTCTTTGCTTTCCCACTACCGGCGCCGTTCTCTTCCAGGGCCGCGAGCTGACCGAGGAGGCGTTCACCGAGGAGGATTTCGCCTACCGTTTCCGCCGCGCCGTCGCCTTCGTCTTTCAAAATCCCGACGTGCAGCTTTTCAATCCGACCGTTTACGACGAGATCGCGTTCGGCCCGCTGCAGATGCAAATGCCGAAGTGGGAAATCCAGGCCGCGGTCAACGAGATGCTCGACCGTTTCGAGATCGCCCACTTGAAGGACCGCGCGCCGCACCGCCTCTCCGGCGGCGAAAAGAAACGCGTCGCGCTCGCCTCCGCGCTCGTGCTCGACCCCGAGGTCCTGATCCTCGACGAGCCGACCTCCGCGCTCGATCCCGAAAGCCAGAGCCGCATCGTCGATTTCCTGATCGATTGCCAGGGCCGCAAAACCGTCATCAGCTCGACCCACGATCTCGAGATCGTGGAGGAAATCGCCGATTACTGCTTTGTGCTTCATCATGGCCGCCTCGCCGCCGAGGGGACGCCGGCGGAAATCCTGGCGAACACCGATCTGCTGCGCGAAACCCATCTGCTCCACTCGCATCGCCACCGGCACGGCGCGGTATTGCACTCGCATCCGCACGTCCACCAGCATCACACGCACGAATCAGGCGCGCCGCAGGGCCGGAGTGGCGCGTCCGAAGGCGCGGTGCAGCAGCCCGCGGATTTCCGTGACGGCGCGGGATAAATGGACATTGTCCTCCGCGACCGCGCGCACGCAGATTGCCGGCCCGTCCAGCCGCGTGCAACCGACCCAGCAGCGCCCGTGGTGCAGCCCTGAGATTTCGGCGAGCAGGCTGTCCGTGAAATCGCCGCCCACCGCGTGACATGCCGCGTGGCATGCGGCGGGAAATTGCCTTTGCAACGCAGCTACGGAACAGGAGCCGGGAGCAAGCGAGTAAGTCTCGCGCGCAACGAGCCGCGAATCGACTTCCAGTTCGAACCGGCTCTCGAAATTCCGGAATCGCCACGCCTCGCCAAAGGCGACGCGGCCCGGCGCGAAAGTCTCGAACCAAAGCAGCCGGCCGCCGGATTCGACCCAAATCGAAACCTGCTGTGCGTAATTGCTCCCGGCGTGCGGGATGAAAAGCGAAGGCCACATCTCGAGCCAGCCGCCGTCCGCGACGCGCACCGTTTGCTTCACAGCGGCCATGCCCGACGGCATGCGATACGCCCGGCTCGCGCTCGCGCTGGTCACGAGCATTTGCGCCCGCGGCCTGACCTCGAGGCTGATATCGACGGTGTCGCCCGCGAAAAGGCCGGCGGTCGCGTTGATCGCATTGACGATCAAAAGGCCCTCGTCCCACCACGGCTTGCTGATGTGCATCGGCGCGCTGAACGCCTGGCTGACGAGCGCCGAGCGCCCCGCGGCGTCGAGGCCGCACACCAGATGGAGGCTGCCTTTCACACGAACAAGAGGTCCCGCTTCAGCCAGGCGAGCAGTTCGTCCCGTCCCACTTCGGATTTCAAATCGGCAAACAGGAATGGCCGGTCACCGCGCATCAACCGCGCGTCGCGTTCCATGACTCCCAGGTCCGCGCCCACGTGGGGCGCCAGTGAGATTTTGTTGATGAGCAGCAGGTCGCTGTACCGGATCGCCGGACCGCCCTTGCGCGGAATCTTGTCCCCCTCAGCCACGTCGATGACATAGATGAATGAGTTGACCAATTCAGGGGAAAAAGTCGCCGACAAATTATCGCCGCCGCTCTCGATGAGGATCAACTGAAGGCCCGGATGCTTCTGCTCGAGCGAAGCCACCGCGGCGAGATTCATGCTCGTGTCGTCGCGAATGGCGGTGTGCGGGCAGCCGCCCGTCTCGACGCCGATCACGCGATCCGCCGGCAGCGCCTCGTTGCGAACCAGGAACTCCGCATCCTCGCGCGTGTAAATATCGTTGGTGACGACGGCGATCGAGAGGCTGTCGCGCAGCCATTGGCACAGCCGCAGCACGAGCATGGTTTTGCCTGAGCCGACGGGGCCACCGATGCCAAGGCGGAGCGCCTTCATGAGATGAAGAGCCTTTCGTACGCCGTCTCATGGCGCATGCTGGCGATTTCCAATAGCGGATTGAAACAACCGGCGCGCTCGCGCTCGATTTCGAGTGAATTGCTCGCGATGGCCGGGGCGCGCTCGAGGCACGCAGCCAGGATGCGCTGGCATGCCTCCTGGCCGATGCGAAGCAGCTTCAACGCGGCGGCGCAATAACCCGATACCGCCTGATACAGGTAAATCATCAAGGCCGCGTCGAGCGGGAGGCCGGCGTATTGCGCGCCGGAGATCGTGATATGATGGCCGTGCATTTCCCCCGAAGCGACGCGGCCGGCGATCGCGGAAAGCACCGGCGTGGGCGCCGTCTTGAGCAAAATATCGAGCCGGCGCGAGCCGAGCCGGAGGCTGGCGGAGCGAAGCTCGGCGGGGATTTTCCAGGCGTGAATCTCGCGGTCGAGGCCGGCCAGCGCGGGGAGATCCTCCGTGACCGCGGAGGCGTGGACATAGCGCAGGTAGGGAAGCTCCTGCAACTCGAGCGCGGGAAGCACGTGGAGATCAAGCAGCCGCCTCAGCGCATCCTCACCCGAGGCGCCGGTGAGCCGGACGAACTCCTCGAATCCCAACGAATGGGCGTACGCCCCGGTGGGGAAAAGCGCGTCGCTGGTCCGCAGCGCGAATGGCAGCCAGTCCACAGCCACACGGAACCCGATGTTGTTGTTCTCGTTCGTCGGATTGTTGTTGTTGCGGTTGGGCGCGCGCAAAGGTGCAAGGGTGGGGGGTTTCAAGACTTGGCTTCGTCGTCGGGCAGTCCGTTTGCGATGCGCTTGATGCCGTTTTTGAGGAGAGCCTCGCCAAAGTTGATGAGCAAACCGAGCCTGCGATGGCTTAGGCGCAATTGGGTGAGCACCTGTTTGCCGTGGACCGGAAGGAGCGCCTCGAGAGACTTAAGCTCGACGATCACTATGTCCTCTACAATCAAGTCCGCCCGGAAACCTTCGTCGAACTTTAGGTCGTCATAGACGATAGGAACCGGCACTTGCCGCTCCACCTGGAGGCCTCGTTTGCGAAATTCATGCGCCAGGACCACTTCGTACACGGTCTCAAGGAGACCCGGCCCAAGCTCAATATGCACAGCCAAGGCCGCGTCAATAATGGTTGTGGCAACAGCGTTTTCTTTCATGAAAGGACTTTGCCAAGGGCGCACCTCGCCCGCAAGCACCCGGAAATGGGGCTCACGCAAAGGCGCAGAGACGCAAAGAAAGAAATGCGCCCGCTTTCAGACTCTCTTCCCTTTGCGCCTTGGCGTCTTTGCGTGAGGCTAATCGCTTCTGGAAGAGGGACTCACGCAAAGGCGCAGAGACGCAAAGAAAGAAATGCGCCCGCTTTCAGACTCTCTTCCCTTTGCGCCTCGGCGTCTTTGCGTGAGGCTAATCGCTTCTGGAAGAGGGGCTCACGCAAAGGCGCAGAGACGCAAAGAAAGAAATGCGCCCGCTTTCAGACTCTCTTCCCTTTGCGCCTTGGCGTCTTTGCGTGAGGCTAATCCCTTCTGGAAGAGGGACTCACGCAAAGGCGCAAAGACGCAAAGTTTTCCAGAAGGGAGCGCAAGCGACCTGCCTGGCCTTTCGCCGCGAGGCCGGTTTTTCCGACCTTTTGCCCTGTAGCGCGAAATCAGTTTCGAGACGCCCTCTTCCAACGCCGCAGCCAGTCAATGGACGTGGCCATGGCGCGCTGGACGGAAGACGCGGTCCGCTTCCGTGAAAGAAATGCCCTCGCGCACCAGCATTTGCCGAATCGCGATATCGTCCGGGACGTAAACGACGTCCTCCCCGATATCGAGGGGAAAATGGAGATTGCCGATCATCCAGCCGATGCGCGCGCCATCGGTCGGAGTCGTCAGGGGAATCTCGAAAACCGGCTCGGGCAGTTGCACGATGACGTATGTGACGCCCTCCTTATAATAGAACGCGTCGCCGCCCCGCAGCGGCTCAGTGAGGTCGAATCCGAATTCGCGCCCATCCTCCGCGTCGCCGCGCCAGCGCAGTTTTGCCAGCGTATGGCGGTCCACTTCGAGCTCGACTTCACGCCCGGCGCGTTTGGAGGGGTCGAGGGCAGCGCGAATGATCTTCATCATTGGCTTAAAAAAGAAAATAGCGCTGCGCCAGCGGCAGCACCGCGGCCGGCTCGCACCGCAACTCGCGACCATCCGCCTTGACCGTGTAAGTCTCCGGGTCCACCTCGATCACCGGCAGCGCGTCGTTCCAGAGCAGGTCGCGCTTGGTGACCTTGCGGGTGCCGTGGACGGCCGCCAGGCGCTTTTGCAGGCCCAGCTTCGCGACGGCTCCGTGATCGAGCGACGCCTGGCTCACGAAGGTCACCGATGTCGAATAGACGGCGCGCCCGTGCGCCGCGAATTGGTCGCGGTAGAATGTCGGTTGCGGCGTCGGGATCGATGCGTTCGGGTCGCCCATGTTCGCCGAGGCGATCAACCCGCCCTTGAGTATCAGCTCCGGTTTCACGCCAAAAAAGCGCGGCTGCCACAGGACGAGGTCCGCCAGTTTCCCGACCTGGATCGAGCCCACCTCGTGCGCCAGGCCGTGCGTGATGGCAGGATTGATGGTGTATTTCGCGATGTAGCGCAGCGCGCGGAAGTTATCAGACGCCGGGTGGCTCTGGGAGGCCAGCGCGCCGAATTGCGTCTTCATCTTGTGCGCTGTCTGCCACGTGCGGGTGATGACTTCGCCCACGCGCCCCATCGCCTGCGAGTCGCTCGACATCATCGAGAACGCGCCCAGGTCGTGCAGCAAATCCTCGGCAGCGATCGTCTCGGGCCGGATGCGCGACTCCGCGAAGGCGACATCCTCGGGAATCTTCGAATCGAGGTGATGACACACCATCAGCATATCGAGATGCTCGTCGATGGTGTTGACCGTGAACGGGCGCGTCGGATTGGTCGACGAAGGGAGCACGTTCGCCTCGCCGCAAACCTTGATGATGTCCGGCGCATGCCCGCCGCCCGCTCCCTCGCTGTGAAACGTATGGATGGTGCGGCCCTTGAACGCGCGGATCGAATCCTCGACAAAGCCCGATTCGTTCAACGTATCGGTGTGAATCGTGACCTGAATGTCGAGTTCGTCCGCCACGTCCAGGCAGGTTGAGATGGCGGCGGGAGTGGTGCCCCAATCCTCGTGAAGTTTTAACGCGACCGCCCCGGCGAGCACCTGCTCGCGCAGCGGCTGGTGCGTCGAGCAATTGCCTTTGCCCATGAATCCGAGGTTCATCGGGTAATGATCGGCCGCCTCGAGCATCCGGCGCAGGTTCCAGATGCCGGGCGTGCAGGTGGTGGCGTTGGTCCCGGTGGCCGGGCCGGTGCCGCCGCCGAGCATGGTCGTGATGCCGCTGGCCAGCGCGTGCTCGATCTGCTGCGGGCAAATGAAATGGATGTGCGTGTCGATGCCGCCGGCGGTGAGGATGCACCCTTCGCCCGCGATCACCTCGGTGGCCGCGCCGATCGTCATCGTGATTCCGTTCTGCAAATGTTCATTCCCCGCGTGGCCGATCCCCGCGATCCGCCCGCCCTTGATCCCCACGTCCGCTTTGATCACGCCCACCGTCGCATCCAGGATGAGCGCGTTGGTGATTACCAGGTCGAGGCTGTCCGCATCGAGCGCCAGCGGCGACTGCGCCATGCCGTCGCGGATCACCTTGCCGCCGCCGAATTTGACCTCGTTGCCGTAGCCGCCCAATTCCGCGATCACGTCGCGCTCGACCTCGATGAACAATTCCGTGTCGCCGAGGCGGACGCGGTCGCCCACGGTCGGCCCGAACATTTCGGCGTATTCGCGGCGGGTCAGTTGAAGAGGCATGGGGGGGAGATTTGAAATGGGGTCCCGCCGCTGCGGCGGGGCGAAATTCGAAATTCGAAATTCGAAATTCGAAGAAACAGTGAGGAAGGCTTGTGAAGTTGCAGGTTAGGCATTTGCTGCAGGGGAATGGGGGGGAAATTCGAAATTCGAAATTCGAAGAGGCGGTGAGGAAGAGGGTTTATTAAATTGCAGGGTGGGCGTTCGAAGCGGAGGCGCTCCGAGCCGCCACTCACTTTTTTCGGATTTCGGATTTCGAATTTCGGATTTCATCACATTTCGGATTTCATCACGTTTCGAACCTCATCACAGTGCCCCGTCCACCTTGTTATTGAGCCCAAACACATGCCTCGTGCCGGCGAGCGCCACCAGCTCGACCTCTTTCGTGTCGCCGGGCTCGAAGCGCACCGCGGTACCCGCGGGAATGTTGAGCCGGAAGCCGCGCGAGGCGGCGCGGTCGAATTGCAGGGCGGTGTTGACCTCGAAAAAATGAAAGTGGCTGCCCACCTGGATCGGCCTGTCGCCCGCGTTGGCGACGCGCACCTTCACGGTATCGAGGCCGCAATTGGCCTGGATCGGCGGTCCGTCGGCGGGAATGATTTCTCCGGGGATCATCGGATCGGGTGGTGGACGGTTACCAGCTTGGTGCCGTCGGGAAAAGTGGCCTCGACCTGCACTTCGTGGATCATTTCGGCGATGCCCTCCATCACGTCGTCGCGCTTGAGGATCATCGTGCCGTAGCTCATCAGCGCCGCGACCGATTTTCCATCGCGCGCGCCTTCCATGATCTCGTAAGTGATGATGGCGACGGCCTCGGGATAATTCAGCTTCAGCCCGCGCGCCTGCCGGCGCCGCGCCAGGTCGGCGGCCGTCACGACCATTAGTTTTTCCCGTTCCCGCGGCGTCAGATGCATGGCGAAAGCTTGAGCATGCGAAATGAAGTCGCCTTGGCAAATACCAAAGTTCGGCTACTCGTGCACCTCCAGTGCCACGGCGAGGCGAAAACCGACGTTCTCCCGCCGGCAATGCCGACCGAGGCAATCCCGGTGCGAGCTTCGCAACAGCCGTGGCAATTGATCCCACGCGCCTCCGCGCAGCACCCGCAACTCGCCGCCGCCGTTCCACGCGGAGCCTTCCGCCGGGGCCCCGAGATAACCCGGATGCCAGACGTCCGCGACCCATTCCCAGACATTCCCATGCAGGTCCTGCAAGCCGAACGTATTTGCGGGATAAGTGCCCGGCGGCGTGCGCCGGCCATGGCCTACGCGCGCCCCATCCTCCGAATAAAGATAGTTTGCCATCTCGGGCGTCAGGTCTTCGCCGAACGCAAATGCCGTGACCGACCCGGCCCGGCAGGCGAATTCCCACTCCGACTCGCTCGGCAGCCGATAGGGCCGGCCCGTCTGGAGCGAGAGCCAGGCGCAATATTCGAACGCCTCGACCCAACTGATATTCACCGCCGGCAGTTCCGGCGCCTCGCCCGGCAGATAAGCGGGCTGAAACCGGCGAAACTCCCCGACGCTCACCGGCGACATGGAAATCGCCAGCCCCGGGGCGATGGAGACCTCGTGCGCCGGACGCTCGACCTCGGTCGCGAACTTGTCGCCGGCGTTCTCGCCCATGGTGAACCATCCGGGCGGAATATCGACCAGGACCGGGCCGCCGGAATCCTGCCAGGCGCGGCCGGGGGTCCAGGTTCCGTTGTGCAAGTGAGGTCCGGGCGCGGTCATACCTGTCTCGCGCTTGCGCCGCGGGCATGAGCCGGCGCGCGATGCGGGAGAAATCTCCACCCACCGAATTCGCATCCCTGGAACTCTCGGTTAATCTGTCTAAATCTGGCGAAAATCATGACGCCCTTGGCGGCTACGCGCGCTCTTGAATGCGTTCCCGAAGCGCGACCGGGATCCTCCGACATCGATACAACGCTTCCCGGCGAAGGGTCATTGGCCCGCGCCGCGAAGGCGGAAACGGCGCGGGATTGGAGGACTGGAACAGGGGTAAATCAGCGGCATGCGCAGAAACAACGAGCCGACGCGGCCCGAACACATGGCTGGAATCATTCTGCTCACGGGCGCACGCCCGGAGCATGGCGTGTGCCATGACCTTGTGGCCCGTCCGATGGCGCCCACAAATCGCTTTTTCCCAGTGACTTATAGTACAATGTTTCAGCCCGGTGTCGGACTCCGCCCCTGTTCCATTCTACCCAAACTGGCCGAAAACATCCCCGCTTCGTGGTTCTTCCTGTTTTTGCCGTCCGAATCGCATCGCTGGGCCGATGGTATGCAAAAGGGGTGAGCCGGAACTCGATCGGCCAAGCCCCACATCAAGGAGTAACATCATGAAAATTACCTGTACACTACTCGCATCCCTGCTGCTCGGCTGCACCGCGTTCGCGGATGGCCAATATAGCCTTGCGGTGATGCAAGACCCCCACGGCGGAACGCGCCTGCTCTATTACCGGACGACCTCGATGGATCCGGGTACCTCCGTGGCGCTCGAAACGGCGTCCGGCGGATTGGGCGGCTCGGTTCAAATGACGCCGATCGCCAGTGACCAGACACTGAGGTTCGTCATCGGAACCAATCAGCACGGGCAATCCACCTCGGCTTACATTCCGCAGAATTCGAACTTCGGCCCAGCCCGGCAATAGGCCGCTGTGCCGATTTTCAACCACTCTGGCCGCCATAGGCCAGGGTGGAGAATGCCCCAGGGCTGAATAGCGAAATATTTTCGGGGTCTATTTGCCTTGAGCCAAGGGGCTTCGCCTGTGGCGAAATACCCGGCGGACAGCCGGTGGCGCGTGACGTGCTCCCGCGTCCCGGGTGTTCTCGAGACGAATATTCGCCGCGCTGGTGGCGCTCGGTTTGTGCGCGCCCGGCATCGGGTCCGCGCACGCGGCGACCCTTGCGCAGCATGACGGGCTGGTGTGGGTGAACGTAGAGTGCGGCGGGACGACGCTCAATTTCGTCGTGGATACGGGCGCGGCGTGCAGTTGCATTGATCTCGGCGCCGCGCGGCGCGCCGGTTTGCGGTTTGGGGAAGCGGTGAACGTGGCGGGAGTGGGCGGGGGGACAATTGGGTACGAGTGCCGCGGCTTCCAGGCGACCGTTGGCGGCATGGAATTGCCGCGCAAGGTAATGGCGCTCGATTTATCGGGGCCGTCGCGCGGCTGCTCGCGGCCCATCGACGGGTTGATCGGCGCGGATTTCTTCAAAGGCAAAGTGGTGCGAATCGATTATGCGCGCGGCGACCTGGCCTGCGGCGCTGGGCCGGTGCGCGGCGGCGTTCCGCTGCGTTTCGCCGCGGGCGTCATGTGTGTGCGCGTGGCCGTGGATGGTGGAAGGCCGCGCTGGACGCGCGTGGATACCGGATGCACCAACGCGCTCGACTGGTGCGACGGCGCGGATTGCCGCGCCGGCGTCGCGGACCGGACCGTGGCGCTCGCCTGGAGCAAAGGGGCCGCACTGCCGGCGGATGTGACGGTTGGAAATATCGAACTCCACTCCGTGCCGCTGAAGCTGCATGAACGGGAGATTTTTCCGGGCGAAGCCGGGCTGCTGGGCAACGCGGTGCTTTCGAAATACCGCGTGACCATCGACGGGATTCAAAAGCGGCTGGTGCTCGAGTAGGGATCAATCAAGGAGCGGCCATTGCGGGTTCTTTCCGTCGAAGAGCGCGAGGTGGTGGCGATGCCAATCGCTGGTGAAGAGGCCGGCGGGATCGTGCTCTTCCTTGAGCCGCAGAAATTCGCGGAAGCGGGGATGGCACGCCTCGATTTGCCCGCGCGTGGCCCAGCGGTGATAAGTCAGGTAGTAACTTCCGGCGTGTGAAATGGCGAGATCGATGAGCGCGCGAAAGACCCGGCGGGCCGAGTCGAGGCCGGAGCGCGCGTGGCTGACGCAGAGGTTGAAAATGACGCAAGCCCACGGCTCGCGCGCCCACGCGAGAAAGGATTCATCGTCGCGTTCGACCAGCCGGATGGTGCCGTAAATGACCGGGACGCCGCCGCCGCGCAGCAGCTCCGCCGCGCCACCCATGAACGCGCCAAGCGCGGCGCGCGGCACGTAGATTTCCGTGATCATTTCGCTGCCGGCGTAGGGAAGGCCGAGGGACCGGTCGATTTGTTCGTGGTAGCCGTCGATGTAGTCGCCGAGTTGATGCGTATCGCTCCAATAGCGCTGCCCGTGAGTCGCGCGGTAATAGGCGGCGTATTCCTCGAACGCGCGCTTGCGGTCGGTGTGTGCGAGGGAAAGCAGCCGGCGCCAGTCGTCGCCGGCCAATTCGCGCTGTCCCTCCGGGATGGGTAGATCGTCGCCGATCCGGTGATAGGCGGAGAAGACGCCGCGCAGCAGGAAGTCGGGCGAAGTCTCGTCGATGGCGTATTGAAAATCGCCGAAGAGCCAGTCGCGCGTGTCGCGTTCCACCGGCACGCGGAGCAATTCCTCGAGGGTCAAAACTTCCACGCGGCGCTCGACCTTCACGCGGGGCATGAGCCGCAATGTCACATCCGCGATGATGCCGAAGAGTCCGTAGCCGCCAATGGCGAGCCGGAATAGCTCGAGGTTCTCCGTGCGGCTGCACCGGCGCGTTTCGCCGGCGGCATCGATGAGCGTGAACGCCTCCACGTCGGCGACAATGGGCGGGAAACGGAGCCCGCGCCCATGGACGTTCGCCGCGAGCGCGCCGCCGAGTGTCAGCCGGTCGGCGCCGGTTTGCTTCTGGCGAATGCCCCACGCCGGCCGGCCGGGACGATAATGAGCCTCACAGGCCGCGATCAGCCCGGGCCATTGGATGCCCGCGTCCGCGGTGATGAGCCCCCGTTCGTCGTCGAAGGAATGGACCGCGGCGTGGCGCCGCAAATCAACCAGCCATGTGCCGGCGCCGAATTGCTGGCCGCCCATTGCGTGGCGTCCGCCGCAAATCGAGAGCGCCGCGCCGTCGCGGCGGGCTGCGCGCACGATCTGGACCAGGGCGTCGATCCCGGCGGGTTCGATCACCTTTGCCACCGACGTTGGATTCAGCCTGGAGTGAATATCGTTGACGACGGGCATCTTCATTTTCCGGCGGCTCCATCCTCGATGCGCCGGCCTGATTGGTAGAGGGCGATGTCGCCGCGAAGCGCATCGGCAAGGCTCGATCCCGACGGCGCCGCGGCGAGCGCACGCCGCGCGGTTTGCAGGGCGCCGGCGAAATCTCCATTTTGCGCCTGGGCCGCCGCCAGGGTGCGGAGAATGGCGGGATTGTTGCCGCCGGTGGCCTGGTTCGCCGCGGCGGCAAGCTCCGCGGCGCGCGGGCCGTCGCGCAGGTCCTGCTCGTCCGCGGTGGCCAGTATCCACGCCAGGGTGTTCGCCGCGTCCACGCTCGACGGATTGATCCGCAAGGCCGCCTGGCATTCGGCGATGGCCTCCGCCGCGTGGCCCATGTGAAACAGCGCGTTGCCCAGGTTGCTTTGGACGATTGCGAGCATCGGGTTCGTGTTCAGCGCCGCGCGAAACTCGGCCGCCGCTTCCTGGAAACGCCCCAGTCGCGCCAGCGCATTGCCGAGATTGTTATGGACGTTGGCGTCGGTGGGATCGGTTTGCAGCGCCGCGCGGTAATGTTCGATGGCCTCGCCGACTTGTCCCTGCTGAAGCAGCAGTGTCCCGAGGTTATCGTTCGCCTCGACGTTACCGGGATAGAGCCGCAGCGCCGCGCGGCACTCGGCTATCGCTTCCTCCGTGCGCCCCTGGGCGGCATAGAGCTCGCCCAGGTTCATATGCGGGTAGAAGTTGTCCGTTGTACATTCCACAACGCGTGTCCAGGCGGTGATCGAATCACGCCAGTAACCCACCTGCCGCCAGCAGAGCGCCATGAGGATGGCTAATGTAACTCCAGCCGCGCCGCCCACGATTGCCTGCCTGTATCTCAATTTATCCGCCCAATCCGCCACCAGCCATGTTACCGCAATGCAAATTCCGATCCCAGGCAGATAAGTGTAACGGTCCGCAAAGGATTGGTTGCCGGTTTGGAGGATTCCCACCACCGGCGCCAGCATACCCAGGAACCAAAACCAGCCGGTCAGCAGATAGGGCTTCGCGCGCCGAAAGATAAGGACCACCGCGGTCAGCGCAGCCAAAATCAGGACGGCGTCGAGGATTTGCCACGGCGGCAGCCCGTCGTCGGGCAGGGGATATAACATCGCCAGGCGCCGCGGGTAGAATAGCTTCTCGAGGTAAGAGAGGTAAGCAATCGGCGGATTGGCGGGATAAGTCATTGTGGGACCATGTCCCGACTTCAACGCGATCACCGTTGCGATGCTCGAGAGCGCCGAAAGGATAAACAGCGGAACCTTTTCCCAAAGCAACGCCGGTAATTGGGATAAGTTGCGCAACCGCCCCAGCGGCCAGTAATCCAGCAGCAGCAGCACGCACGGGACGGTTACCAGCATCGGCTTGCTCAACAACCCCAAGAGAAACCAAATCATCATCGCGGCGTAACGTCCCCGTGTGCTGCCGCGCGTATATCGCACATACGCCCAAAGCGTCAGCATGAAAAAGACGCCGCTCAGCACATCCTTGCACTCGGCGATCCATGCCACCGATTCGGCGCGCAGCGGATGCACCGCGAAGATCGCCGCGACGAATGCGCTGCGCCATTGCGCGCCCGTCATCTGGCGCAGCATGAGAAAGAGCAACACCACAGTCGCGGCATGCAGCAGCACATTGACCAGATGATAACCTCCCGGCCACAAGCCGAACAATTGGTGCTCGAGCATCATGACGATGACAGTCAGCGGATGCCAATGCTGCGAAACCACGTGTGTGAACGCCCATCCCGTCCCCTCGAATGACAGTCCCCGTTGGACCATGGGGTTATTATAAGTGTAATCCGGATCGTCGCGATTGATGAACCCGAAATGGACCGTCTGCCCAAACACAATGAAGACCATCACCACCAGGGCGGCGCAAATCCCGGCCGTCTTCCATGCGGCGCGGTTACAAGCTTCGCGGGTTTCCGGAGTTACCGTTTTCGCCATTGGTCGGATGCCCGATCCGCGCGCCGGGATGACTTACTTCGGCGGTGGAGTATCGCTCGCGGTGCGGAAGCCGAGGTCCTCGGCGACAACCTCCGGATACCTCTTGATCGAGGCGGTGGTCTTTGCCTGGTCGGCAGTGGATTTGTAATTGCCGCCGCGGATCGTGACATAGGTTTTGCTCGCGTCCCACGTATCGGTCCACTCGCTTACGTTGCCGCCCATGCCAATGACACCGTAAGGGCTGCGGTCGGTGGGAAACGCGTCAACCGGCGCCCACCAGGTATATCCGTCGACCGCCGGCTTGTAATCGGGAGGCGGCTGGGGCTGGTAATCTCCACCCGCATTGAGTTTCTTCGGGTCCCATTGGTTGCCCCAGGGATAGATATTTCCCGATGGACCGCGCGCGGCCTTCTCCCATTCCTGCTCGGTCGGCAGGCGCCGGCCTTTCCATTTTGCGTAGGCGTAGGCATCGAAGTAATCGACGTTGAAGACCGGGCAATCGAGCGAGATCGGCACGCCGGTGATCGTGCGCCAGCCCGAGTAGGCGGCGCTGGCCCGGCCATAATAGATATCCCAGTTGCGCGGCACGTGCGAGCGTCCCACCGGCTGGAGCGGGCTGTCATATTGCGTGGTGCTGTTATGCTGCGCCAGGTAATCGAGGAACTTCTTATACTCGGCGAGCGTAACTTCATACCGGTCGATGTAAAAAGTCGGCAGGTTGAGCTGCTGCCCATCCTGGTAAATGAAAGGGCCGCCCTCGATCTTCACCATGTCGTCGCTGTAATCGTGCGCGGAGGGCTTGAGAAATTCCCAGTAAATGACCACCGCGAGCGCGGCAAGGAACAGCACCAGCGCGGCGACGCTCATGAGCATCTGCCTCCGCTGGCGCCTGCGCGCCTCCTCGACGGCGCGAATCGCCGCCTCGTCCTGCGCGCTCAATTTGAACGCGTCGGCCGGAATGACCTTCGGCTCGATGGCCTGGATGGCCCGCAACAGCGCGGCCCATGAGTTGAAGCCCATTTGCGTCGTCACCGCCATGCGCTTGAGCATCGCCTCGAGTCCATGGTCCTGCGCGACACCACCCGGCAGCACCCCCCGGATCAGCTCCGCCAGCGCCGCGATCTCCTCCTGCACTCCCGGGATGTTATCCACCGGCTGCGCCACGTTCGAGAGATACGGCACGCCGTCGGCGCCGATGTAGATATCGTGCGCGTCGGGCGCCACGTGCGAAATCTGGTGCTGGTGCAGGTGCGCCAGGCCCTGCGAGACGCACTTGATCGTTTGCAGCGCCGTCGGCTCGCTCAGGCCCTCGCCGCGCTCGGCCAGTTGCGCCAGCGTCAGCCCATCGACGTACTCATGGGTGTAAAAGTAATAGCCATCCGCCTGGTCCGCCTCGTACACGGAAAGGATGTGCGGATGCTGAACCGCCGCCTTCGCGCGCGCCGTGGCGACAAAGTTCTCGCGCGCCGCCTGGTCGCCCGCGACATCGGCTGAAAGAATTTCCATCGCCACCGGGCGGTGCACCGAAGTCTGGATCGCCATGTAGACCGGGCCCCATTTGCCGTTGCCCAGCCGGCGCTCGACCCGGTAAGCGCCGAGGGTGCGGCCCAATAACGGGTCCGCCGCAGCCGCAACCGGGCGGGCCACGGCTCGCGGGGCGCCGGGCACTGCTCTTGCCACGGCAACCGGCCGCGGGCCCGGAGCCGGGGTGGCTCGCGGCGTGGGCGTGGGAAGCGGCGCGGCCGCCTTCGGCCTGGCCGGCGCGGCAGGCACCGCGCGCGGCACCGGCATCGGCGTGGCCCTCGGCGCGGCGACCGCCGTCGCGACCGCGGAGCGCGGCAGCGGCGTTACTGGCGCCGCTGCCACCGGCGCCGAAGGCTGCCCGGCGACGCCAAACCCAAGCGTCCGCGCAATCGCCGGGAAAAGCGTCTGCGGCGTCGCCGGCTTGTTAACGACCTCGTAGCCCGCCGTATACTCCGCGTAGGGGGAGAGATCGTAGCCGGTCAGGAAAATGGTCCGCACGCCCGGATGCCGGTTCTCCATTTTGTTGCGCAGCGTGAAGCCGTTCATCGGCTCCAGGATGACCTCGGTGATCAGGAGGTCCACCTGCTGGCCTTGCGTGATTTCCAGCGCCTCATCCCCGGTGCGCGCCGATTGCACTTCGTTGCCCGGAGCCTGCACGAGCATCGCGAGCACCGGCGGCAGGTTCTCCTCCAGGTCCACAACGAGTATCTTCATCGGCTTGTCATTTCTTCGCTTCGACCTGGTCCGACAGCACCAGCGGCGGCGGAAACGCCTTGATGAGCGACGGCGGGTCGGCCGTCTTGTCCTGCAATGCCCTGTTGTAATAGACGCACACGATATAGCCGTAATACCGGCGCGACCCGGCCACCTCGTCCGGCTGCGGCGCCGCCTGCGCGTAATCGACATCCAGGATTTCGATGTCCTCGTTCACAAAATTCGCCGGCAGCGAATTCCAATGGTCCGAAAGCGAGGCGTTGGTGGGAACGATGTCGCCATTGGCCATCTGCTCGTAGAAGAAGACGTTGATCTTCACGCTCGAGACGTTGATTTTCACGTCCGGGCGGCGTTTGACCGGTATCTTCAGCGTGAAACGTTTGTAGCCCTCGGTGGTTTCCGGCTTTTCCACCGTGCTCAAATTCACCAGCGCCAGCGAGGATCCGGGCTGGAAGCTGCCGTCGTCCGTGCCGGCGTCCGGACCGGCGCTTGGCGCGGCCTCGGCCATTTTCGCTTCATTCAGCTTCGCCTCGGCAGCCGTGTAGTAAATGCCGGCCTGCTCGCCCATGTCATAGATGGCGCGCCATTGTTCCAGCGCCTTGTCGTCGAGGTCCATCTTCTCGTAGGTCTTGGCCAGCTCGGAAATGACCAGCGGATTATTCGGCGAAAGCGCCAGGGCCTCCCTCAGCCGCGTGACCGCGGTGCTCGTGTCGCCGCGCGTGCGCAGCGCCATCGCCTCCGCCACCAGCCCGTCGAGCCGCGATTGTGGCGTCGTGATCTGCTCCTCCGGCACCGGCGTCGGCTTCGGCGGCGCCGCGGCTTCCGCCGGAGTCGCCGCGGGAGCAGGCGTGGCGGCCGCGGCATAGGCAGTGGTCGGCGCGGGAGCGGGCGTGCTGGCGGTGATCGATGCAAAGGGATCGCCAAACGACGGCGCCGGACGCGCGATCGGCGGGCCGGGTGACGCCTCGACGATCAATTCCTCGGGCGGGATGTGGATGGTCAGCGGCGGATTGTGCCGCGCGCGATCCACCAGCGCCACCGAGGCGCACACGATCTCCGCCAGCGCGGCAATGCCGAGAATCCAGGCGGCCACACCCAGGGTGCGCCCATCATAGGAGGAACGGGAGATGGCGGAAGCCTGCTGCACAAATTAGGGCAATTAATTTGCGTTCACCGTAGATTTCCGCCTCATGGGTGTCAAACGGGGAGAAGCCCAATCGGCAATTGCCGGCCCGGATGTCACGCCGCGCTCCATATTATCAGCTGCCAAATCGTAATTCCCTTCAATGCAGCAACAGGTCCAGCGCGTCCGTCGCCGCCTTCTTCGCCGTCCCTTCGGCTCCCTGGATGACAGAGGCGCCCGCGGCCGTGGCCAGCCGCGGCGTGAGATCGTCATGCGGATGCTCGACCGGGCCGGTCAGCCGCATGCTGGTCCAGAGATAACCATCACGTGAAAGGGTAAATACCTGCTCCTGCGAGCCGGGAATCCATTGCAGCGTCTCCGGCGTGAGCCCCACCTGGAATGTCCCATCGATCTGCCCGCCCACCACCGAGTAAGCGCCTTCCACGCGGATCAATCCCTCCGATTCCAGCACCAGGTTGCTCACCTCGAGTCGGTCCGGCGTGTGCGTGAAATTGGCCGAAGCGCGCGTCAGGTCGAGCCGGCGGAAACGCTCCGTCTGCGTGAAGGTCCCGATCTGGTCGAGGATCGGCAGCGCGGTCAGTTGGCCATCCACCAGCGATGCCGAGCCCGAGACCGTGACGTTGCGTCCCGCCGCATCGCCCAATTGCGCCTCGATATCGGCCTGCCCATTCAGCCTGCCGCTCAGACGCTCCCGCCAATCGGCCGTCAGCAGCGGCTGCACGTCCACGCCGTTGAATTTCACCTGGAGATTCACCGATTGCCGCGCCTCGACCGAACCGGTAACGCTCAGCCGCGCCTCGCCGTCGCGCAGGCTGCTCGAGTTGATGTAAAGGTCCGGCTCCTGATAGCGCAGGCTCGCGGCATCGATATCCAGCGCCGGCCAGCCGGCCTGTTCCAGCTTGCCGCCCTGCACATCGATTACCCAGGCATTCCCGCCATCCGGCGTCAGCGCCACCTCCGCGCGCGTGATGCCGCCCGCGGGCCCTTCGGACCAATCCCAGTTCGCCTCGTTGATGATCGCCTTGCGCAGATCGACCGTCCAGTTCCTGTGCCAGCCTCCCTCGGTCCCGGGTCCGCCGGGGATGCTCGACGGCGGCGCGGCGCCCTCGAGGTTCTTCGGCGGCGGCTCGATGGTCAGCCGCTGGATTTCCAGCTCATCGATCTGCACCGTATGATGCAGCAGCCCGTGCCAGTCGAACGATGCGCGCATCTGGTCCGCGTCAATCGAAGAAAATCCGCCGCCGTCATTGCGCGCCGCGGTGAAATTATCGCCGTAGACCATTGCCCCGTCGAATTCGAGCGGCGAAAAATCAGCCTGGCTCGCATGCAGCGCACGGGCGGCGCCCTGGCCCAATGTGCGCCGAAATGCGTCGCTTCGCAGGTAATTGAAAAACATTGCCCGCGCCACCACCACCGCGACCAGCAGGAGCACCAGTACGGCCAGCAGCGCCCATCCCAGCCATGGAAGAATCCTTTTCATCGGACTTTCAACGGTAACTCAGTTCGGCAAGAATCCAATCTCTATGCTGGAAGTTCGCGACGTTTCCGTTGCCGCCGGGACCACGCCCGATGGAGAGCCGGTGATGCTTTTGCAAGGGATTTCCGCGCATTTCCCGCGCGGCCATCTCTGCGCCGTCGTCGGTCCCTCGGGCTCGGGCAAGAGCACGCTTCTGAAGGTCATCACCGGCATTCGCGAGCCCGAGGAAGGGGCCGTCCTCTGGGAGGGGCGCGACCTCGCCGCCGAGCGCGACCTCGATCCCCACGAAATCGGCTACGTCCCGCAGTTCGGCATTTCCTTCGACCTGCTCACCGTCGCGGAGAGCATGGACGCCGCGCTGCGCCTGCGCGTCGGCGGCCTCGACAGCGAGTCACGCCGCCAGCGCGCCGAGGAAATCCTCCGCGACGCCGGCCTTCATGAAATCGCCGACCGGCGCGCCGGCGTCCTTTCCGGCGGCCAGAAACGGAGGCTGGCGCTCGCGCTCGAAATGGCGACCCGCCCGGTGCTCTTGCTGTGCGACGAAGTGACCAGCGGCCTCGATACGAAATCCGAGGATGAAATCGTGCACCTGATGCGGCGGCTGGCCAGCGACGGGCCGGGCCGCACGGTGATCTCGGTCACCCACAGCCTGCGCCATCTCGAGCTGCACGACAGCGTCGTCGTCCTTTACTGCGGCCGCATCGTTTACCACGGCGCGCCGGAGCTGCTGCCCCATTATTTTTCCATCGGCGGACCCGAACATCTCTTCGATTGCCTCGAAACGCGCCCGCCCGACGCGTGGCGTTCCTCCTGGCGCAGGCATCGGCCCGCCTATTACCGCAGCATGACCAACGCCGAGACGCCCGTGGCGCGCGCAAGCGACGATCCGATTGAAAGCCCCGACATCGAGCAGACTTTCCCGTTGGAAAAGGAAAAGCCGCAGGAGAAAAAGCCCGGCGGCTTCCAGCAGCCGTTATGGACGACGCAATTCCTCGTTCTGCTGATGCGGCAATGGCGGCTGCTGCTGCGCGACCGCGGGCAGCTCGTGCTCCAGCTTGCGCTCCTTTTCGGGTTTCCCTGCCTCGTGGTCATCTTTGCGTGGGATGGCCTGCCGCAAATCGCCAACCTGGCCGGCATGCCCGGCGCGAACGCGATGCAGGAACTGCTGGCCAACGTCGCATTTTCGCTCGAGGCCGTGCGCGTCGGCGGCCTGGTCTCGGGCCTGGTGATGTTCCAGGTGATCCTGCTCACGCTGATGGGTTCGAATAATTCCGCGCGGGAGATCGCCGGCCAGCGCGCCATCTTTGAAAAGGAAAAATTCGCCGGCCTGCGGACCTCGGCCTTCCTCGCCAGCAAGACCGTTTACCTCGCAATGGTCCTCTGCGCGCAATCGATCTGGATGGCGCTTTTCGTGAACACGATCTGCCATTTTCCCGGCGATCTCTTCTTTCAGGCAGGCATCCTCATCCTGGTGAACGCCGCCATGACCAGCATGTGTCTTGGCATCTCCGCGCTCATGAAAACCGCCGACCAGGCATCGCTCGTGAGCGTCTATCTCGTCGGTTTCCAATTGCCGCTCTCCGGCGCCGTGCTGGCGCTGCCGAAGCTGCTCGGCTCGATGACCCGCCCATTCATCGCCGCGTACTGGGGCTGGTCGGGCTATCTCGAGACGATGCGCGACACGCGCTTTTACGACGTGGTTCAAATGACTTCGCGCACCGGCCTCGCCGCATTCAGCATTTGCAGTTGGATCCTCCTCGCCCACATCCTCGTCGGCCTCCTCCTCGCCTACTTCGGCTCCCGCGAAAGCCGGTGGGAGTGAGGGGAATTGATAATCTGAAATTGCTAATTGGGAGAGGGAGAGGGCCGCTACGCAAAACGCGAATTGCTGATTGCTGATGTCGGATTGCTGATTGGCAGAAAAGCGGGCATGCGCCGCAGGACGGCTCCGGATCCATAATTCAATTCATCACAAACGCCGCCTTCGGCGGCCAATATTTTTCAATCAGCAATCTGAGATCAGCAATCAGCAATTCCCTCTGCCAATCAGCAATCTGAGATCGGCAATCAGCAATTCCCCTCTGCCAATCAGCAATCTCACATCGGCAATCAGCAATTCATGACTTTGTGTAGCCGCGCCGAACTTCCCTCCCAATTAGCAATTTCAGATTAGCAATCAGCAATTCCTACAACTGCCTTCCGACCGCCTCCGCCACCGCTCCTATCCGCTTCACCAATTCACCGAATTCATCCGGCAGCAACGCCTGTTCGCCGTCGCTCTTGGCCATTTCGGGAGAATTGTGGACCTCGATCATCAGGCCGTCGGCGCCCGCGGCCACGGCGGCCAGCGCCATGGCGGGGACATGCTCGTGGATGCCGATGCCGTGGGTCGGGTCGACAACCACCGGCAGATGCGTCTCGCGCTTCAGGACCGGAACGGCGTTCAAATCGAGCGTGTTCCTCGTGTAGGTCTCGAAGGTGCGGATGCCGCGCTCGCATAGCAGCACGTTGAAATTGCCCTCGCTCAAGATGTACTCGGCGCTCATCAGCAGGTCCTTGATGGTGGCGCTCATGCCGCGCTTGAGCATGACCGGCAGCTTGCTGCGGCCCACTTCCTTCAGCAGCGCGAAGTTCTGCATGTTTCGCGCGCCCACCTGGAGGCAATCGACGTATTGCTCGATGACCTCGAGGTCCTTGGTGTCCATGATTTCCGTGATCACCGGCAGCCCCGTCGCCTCACGCGCCTCGGCCAGCAGTTTCAGCCCATCGATGCCCAGGCCCTGGAATGTGTAGGGCGAGGTGCGCGGCTTGAAGGCGCCCCCGCGCAGCATCCGGGCGCCGGCCTTTTTCACGTCGTTGGCGATCGAAATGATCTGCTGCCGGCTTTCCACCGAGCATGGGCCGGAAATGACGACCACCTGCGGCCCGCCAAACGTGACGCCGCCTATGTTGACCAGCGAGGCCGTCTGGCGGAATTCGTGCGCCACCAGCTTGTACGGCTTGAGCACCGGGGTGACCGACTCGACCCCGGGAATCGCCGCCAGCGGCTTCTCGCGGATGACATCCTCGGGGCCGACGACGCCAATCACCACCCGGACCGCCCCGCGCGAGACTTCGGGCCGCAGGCCCCACTCCTTGATGCGATCCACGATATGCTGGATCTGCTCTTCGGTCGCATCGGGTCGGGTAATGATGATCATGATGGCGGAAAAGGGGCGTTCAAATTACCGGGCCGGGGGGCAGGGGCAACTATTTTTCCTGGCCGGCGGGCGCTTGCGCCCCGGCGCTGAGACAAAAAAGCCCCCGGGGCAACCCGGAGGCTTTTTCTCAAATCAATTTGGCGGCTGCCGCTACTTCATCAGCAGCACCGAGCGGGAGCGCTTGATGGCGCGGGTGATCCTGCGGTGCAGGTGCGCCGGCATGCCGGTGACGCGGCGGGGGAGGATCTTGCCGGTCTCGGTGACGAATTTCTTCAGCAGGTCCGGATTCTTGTAATCGATCGCCTCGAGGCTGATGTCGATGCGCCGGCGGGGCATCGAGCGGTTTGCCCGGCGGAATGCGGAGCGGCGTTTCGGTGTTTTTGGTTCCATGTGGCTTTACTTGATTTCCCGATGCAGGGTGTGCCGGCGCAGGAAAGGATTGTACTTCTTCTTTTCGAGCCGGTTTGGCGTGTTCGGGCTCTTCTTGTTGCGGGTGCTCATGTACCGGGAAGCCGGTTTGCCCTCGGCCTTGGCCTCGGTGCACTCGAGGGTGATGATATCTCTGGGCATGGTTTATTCCTTGGTTTCGGTGACGGTCTCTTCCTCCTCGCCTTCGCCGCCGCCGCCCTCCTCGTCGGTCAGGCCGAAGAGCGAGGTCACCGGCTGGCGGGAGCGGGTCATCTTGCGCTGCTTCTCGAGCTGCGACTGGCAATCGACCGTAAACCGGGCAAAAGGGATGGCCTCGAGCCGGGCGTGCAGGATTTGCTTGCCGCACAGCTCGCAAATTCCATAGGTGCCCTGCTCGATGCGCTTGAGGGCCTCGTCGATCTCGTAAAGCGCGTCCTGCTCCTGCGAGAGCAGGCTCAGGGCAAAGTCGCGGTCGTAGGCGTCGCTGCCGGCATCGGCCTGGTGCATGCCGAAGGCGCTGGCCTCGCTCCCCTCCGCGCGAGCCCGCAGGGTGTCCCGGGCCACGCCGCTCATCGAGTCGAGCATCCCGTCGCGCAATTGCAGCAGCCGCTCCTTCTGGCGCTTCAGGAAGGGGTCCCGGATCACGGTCGGCTTGATCGGCGTAAGCACGGCCTCGTGGTTGAGGCCCGCCTTCCCATGATGGGATTTGGCGTCCTTGCCATCTTTGGCATCTTTTGCCTCCTTCTTCACGGGGGTGCGCGCCGCGTTAATGGGAGTGCGCGCCGCGTTAGCGGGAGTGCGCGCCGCGACGGCGGCCTTCTTTACCGGGGATTTGGCGGCGTTTTTCTCGTTCTTTGGTTTCGACATGGGAGATCAGGGGGAATCCTAAAAGCACGTATGGTACGAGCCATCGGAAAAAGTGAGCGCGAAAGGTAGCGGCTACAATTCGCCCGCGCAAGGGGGAAAACCGGATTTCTTTCGGCCCGATTTTTCCAAGCTCAGGCGCCTCCTTTTTCGGGTCCGCGCGCCGCGCCGGATGTACCGGTTACGAACTGGCGCTGGAATACCGCCTCAGGGCAAAATGCCAGAATGCCCGGCTCAAACCGACGGCCAGCGCCGCCGCCCCAGCCAGGTGCGCCAGGAGCGGCCATGGCGCCTCGAAGAGCCGCGCCAGCAGCCGCGCCGGGATGTTCGCCACCACGATGACCGGGATGATCCAACTGAACACGAACCGGAACAGCCCATGGCCGAAAATCGAGTCCGGATAGCGGGCGATATTGAACAGGTTGAAATATCCGAAGATCAACCCCTGCGCGCGCACGATCCAGAACGAGAGGACCGCCAGCGAGAACATGATCGAGTAATGCACCGCCACCCCGAGCGCCACCGCGGGGATGTACAGCGCCACCTGCAATGGGCCGGGCGTCAGGTGCAATTTCGCCAGCGCAAAAATCACGATCGCCACGCCCACCAGCGCGTTCACCACGTTGTCCATGCCGAATTGCCGCGTCGACACGGCGAACTGCGAATCGACCGGCAGCAGCAGCATGAAATCGAGTTTGCCCGTGCGCACCAGTTCCGGCAGGTTCGCGACGTTGACGTAGAAGAACGCCTGAAAAATCTGCGCGATCAACTGGTGCGTGCCCACCAGCAGCACCACCTCCCACTTCGTCCAATCGCCGATCCGGTCCACGTATTGGAAGAGCACCTCGATGAATACGATCTGCCCGATGAACCAGAACAGCTCGACCACCATCCATAGGATGAAGTTGGCCTTGAAATTCATCTCCCGGATCACCGAGTTGCGCAGCATGATCCAGTAAATCTCAAGATAGCGCTTCATACCCGGCAGTTTCTAACCCCCCACAGCCTGGTAATGGCGAACGCCACGGCGAAACATCATCTGCGCGGCCATCCACGCGACGAACAGCCAGCACGTCTGGATCGCAAGGCCAGTCCATAAGTCCGCGCCTGTTGCTTTCCCGAGGAAAATCGAGATCGGAAAGAATAACTCGTAAGTGAACGGCAGCACCCGCAGCGTCGATTGGATCCACGCCGGCATGATATCGAGCGGAAACGTGTGCCCGCTCAGGAAATACTCGAACGAGTAGATGATGAATACGATGGTGGATATCTCGAGAACCCAAAACGCCAGCATCGCCAGCGCGTAAGCCAGGAAAAACTGGATCAGCCCCGCCATCGCCAGCGAGACCGCCGTGATCACCCAGGTCAGCGCAGAGGCCGGGACCGTGACGTTATTCGCGGAAATACCAGACCAGCGCCGCCACCGGCACGATGGTCACCACGGTATAGAGCAGCCGGTAACTGCCATAGAGGCACAGCCGGTACCCGAGATAATTCATCGGCTTTACCAGGAATGCGTTCATCTGCCCGTCGCGGATATCCGCCGCGATCTGCCATTCATCCTCCGTCGGTGTAATGAGGTTATCGACCAGGATCGTCAGCAGGAAATACCAAACCATGCTTTGATAATCGTAGCCTGCCACGTCTGCGCCCCGTTGGTGAAAGATCGCGCGCCAGATCAACACCGTCCCGGCCAGCGGCACCAGGCCCACCACCGCGCGAATCAGGAAATTCCACCGGTAAACGAAGGTGTTCTGCAGTCCGATGTCGAAGACCTTGGAGTATTTGCGGCCAGCTCACGGCCACTTCCTCGCGAGTTCCGCCGCGAGGTTGATCGCGGCGATCATGCTGTCCGGACGCGCCCGTTCTGTTCCGGCGATATCGAACGCGGTGCCATGATCCGGGCTGGTCCGCACGTGCGGCAGGCCCAGCGTGACATTCACCCCCTGGTCGAAGGCGTGCAGCTTCAGCGGGATCAGGCCCTGGTCGTGGTACATGCAAAGCACCGCGTCGAATTCCCCGCCCGCCGCCCGGTAAAAAACCGTGTCCGGCGAGAGCGGCCCGGTCCAATCCGCCTCAGTAGCCGCGACGAGCCCCTGCACCGCGGGCGCGATGATCGTCTCCTCCTCGGCGCCCATTGCCCCCTCCTCTCCCGCATGCGGATTCAGCCCCGCCACGGCGATCCGCGGCCTTTTGCCCGTCCTGAGCCGGATGAATTCCGCCAGGAGCCGTCCGGTCCGGACGATTTTCTTTTCTGTCAGCAGCTTTGGCACTTCCTTGAGCGGCACATGGGCGGTAACCAGCGCCACCGTCAGGCTGCCGCCGGTCAATACCATGGCGAAATCCCTCGCCCCCCAGCGATGCGCGAAGAACTCGGTCTGCCCCGGATAGGTGAACCCGGCCGTCTGCATCCGGGCCTTGTGAATCGGGGCCTGTGACCACCGCGGCGATTTCCCCGTCCCTGGCCAATTGCGCCGCCTCCTCGAGCGCCGCAAGCGCGTCCCGCGCCGTTTCGGGAGTCGGCTTGCCCGGCGTTGACCCGTCGCCATTCCCAAGCACCCGGTAGCTGAATTCCTTGTCCAGCCGCCCGGAATCGAGCGCCGCGCGAATCACCTCCGGTCCGATCCCCGCCGCATCGCCAAGCGTAATGCCGATGACGCGGCTCTTTGCGGTCGGGTCAGCCATTGCAAACAAAAGCGCAGGTCATCGCCGCGCCGGCGGCGGCCCCGGGCTCAATTCTCCGCGGTTGGCGGGACGTCCGCCGCGGCGTGATCCTCCGCGGAGGAATGCGATCCATTCGGGGTGACGCCATCGATCCAGATATAGGCCTTTTGCCGCAAACCGGCGATCCATTTCTCCTGCGCCTTCTGGCGTTCCTCCTCGAGCAACTGGTTTTCGATATCGTCATGGACTTCCGCCAGGGACTTGGTCGACGCATTCTGCTTCGCCTCGACGTAGAGCAGGTAATAGTTGCCCGCCAATTCGACCACGTCGCTGACTTCTCCGGGCTTCAGGGAAAAGGCGATCTTGGTCAGCCCTTCGTTCAGCGTCCGGTCGTCGATCCATCCCCAGTCGCCCTGGTTCGCCTGCCCCGTCGGGTCCTCGGAATACAATTCCGCCAGCTTGTCAAAATCCGCGCCGCCCAGCGCCTTTTGCCGCACTTCTTCGGCCATTTCCTTGCCGGAATCGCCATTCTTTTTGATCACAATCATCCGCAGATGGATCTTCTCGGGCAACGTGTATTTATCGATGTTTTTCCGGTAGTAATCCTCGATGGCCCCGGGGGCGATGATGGTGTTCTGCTTGATTGCCTCCTGCCGCATCAAGGTGACGACCAGATCGTCCTGCACCATCTTCCGGAACCGGTCCATGGTCATTCCCTGCGCGGCCAGCGTCCGGATGAACGCCTGCCGGTCGCCGCCGAATTGCGACTTGATCCGCTCCTGCACCTGCTCGTCCACATAGTATTGCGGGATCGAGTATTTGTTCTTGGTAAACTCTTGTAATATCAACTGGTTATCGATCAGGACCTGCACGGCCTCCATCCGCAGTTCCTTTACCTTGTCCGCCAGCTCCTGCCCGTGCAACGTATCCACCAGGGCGTTCTCGCGCGGCCCAACCATGTCCTGCACCTGGGAATAGGTAATCACGTCCGAGTTCACCACCGCGGCGATTCCATTAAGCACTTGCTCGTCCGCACGGGTGCGCGGAACCGCGAGGGCAAACAGCAGGGAAAGAAGCACGACAACGTGGCGAGAGCTCATGGTCCAAATCGATCGAGGCCGATCCGGCCAAAACCGCCGCAATTTATGAAGTGTCCCCGGAAAGTCAATCCGAAACGCCCGAATCCCTGCCGCCCCAGGCATCCAGCCGCCACACGCGGACCCTGACCGACATTCGAAGCTATTGGCAGAAGGAGGAAAAACATATGCTTTCTTGGGCACTCACATTTCTGGTCGTGGCGCTGATCGCCGGACTGCTCGGTTTCGCCGGCATTGCCGGTGCGGCCGCTGGATTTGCCAAGATCCTGTTTCTGGTATTTCTGGTGTTGTTCATCATCTCGCTGTTGATGGGCCGCCGAACTCCCCCCATTGCCTAGCGGCGCTCAAAACCGCTGGACGAGAAACCGCTTGGGAATGAGGCTGGATTCCGGGAGGGGTCCAGCCTGTTCCCCGTCAGGATTTTACCCGGGCCATCAAAAACCCGTCGTAGCCCTTGGCCCCGACGGTTTGGATAACCGTTGCCTCGAGTTTCGGGTCCGCGGCCACCGCCTCGATGAAGGCCCGGACCGCGCGCACGTTTTCATCGTTGCTGGCCGGGTTCGCCACCTGGCCCGTGCGCACCACGTTGTCACCGAGGATGACCGTTCCGGGGCGGGCCAGTTCGAGCGAACGGGCGAGGTAATCGGGGTAGCCGGGCTTGTCCGCGTCGATGAAAATCAAGTCGAACGGCTCTCGTCCTTCCTCGCGCAGCCGGGCGAGGCTTTCGCTGGCCGGGCCTACGATCAGTTCGACCTTCCCGGCCAGCCCGGCGCGGGCGATGTTCGACCGTGCGACCTCGGCGTGCGCCGGGTTGAGCTCGAGCGTCACCAGGCGCCCGTCCGCCGGCAGCGCGCGGGCCAGCCAGATGCTGCTGTAGCCGCCCAGGGTGCCGATCTCGAGGATCCGGCGCGCCCCGCGGGTTTGCGCGATCAGGTAAAGCAGCCTGCCAAGCATCGGCGAAACGTCGATCGGCGGCAGGCCGCCTTCCGCGTTCGCGGCGAGGCATTGCTCCATGCATTCGTCATAGGGAATCAAGGTTGTGGCAAGCCAGCGGTCCGCTTCCGGCCAGGGTTCTTCATTCATGGAAAGTCATCTGAACAGGGGAGGCCCGGCGGGTCAAATCCCGGCTCTCCGGCGCCCTCCCAAAAAATCGCGTGGGAAATTATGCCGCAAATGTTTGACAGCGCGAAAACCGGGTGAGATAGAAAATCCTCCTCAAATTCCCAGAACTCCTATGGCTGACGATCCCTCCCTAATCCCTTCCGACGATCCCTCGACTCCACCCAAGCGGGAGACCGTCCGCATCACCCTGCCCCCCAAGCCCGAGGACACGCCGCTGATCAAGCGCGAGACCGTCCGCATCAATGCTCCCGGCGTGGCTCCCAAAAAGGAGACCACCACCATCGGCGGCGCCACGCCGCTGCCCGGCGCGGCCGCGGCGCCCACCCCTCCCCCTCCGGCTGCCACCCGTCCCCTGGTGCCGCCGCCTCGTCCGCCCTCCGCTCCGGTCCCTCCGGGCGGCATCCGTCCCGGCATGCCACCTTCGGCTCCCAGACCGGCCACTCCTCCTCCCGGGGCTCCCACAGCCCCCAAGGCCACGGCGTACGCGGAAGCCAAGCCGGTCACGATCAAGGCCGCTCCCAAGAAGGAAACAGCCCGCATCCAGGTTGCCCCGACGCAGAAATTGCAGCCACAGGCCACGGTAAGGCTCAACCCTTCCCAGCCCCTCGTAGGCGGTCCCGCCCCGGCCATTCGCACGACGTCCGCTCCCGCGGCCGCGGTCGAGTCCGCCGGCGAGGACACCGTCCTGACGGCGCTGAGCTGGGCCGCCATGGTTATCTCCCTGGCCGCCGCCGTGCTCGGCTACCTGGCCTGGAGCGCCGGCTCTTAAGTTTTCACGGATTTCCCGGCGCGCAGTTGCGCCCATCCACAACGAGGCAGAAGGTTTATCATGTCCAGTCCCAATGTCGTGACCGTCAACGAAGCGAATTTTGACGCCGAAGTCGTCAAGAATCAGGCCCCTGTCCTGGTCGATTTCTGGGCCGATTGGTGCCATCCATGCAAGATGATCGCCCCGGTCCTCGATGAAATCGCCACCGAGAAGGCCGGCGCGTTCAAAATTGCCAAGGTCAACGTCGAGGACAGCCAGGGGCTTGCCGCGCGGTTCGGCATCCGCAGCATCCCGACGCTGCTCTTCTTCAAGAACGGCGCCGTCCGCGAGCAGGTCCTGGGCTTGATCAGCAAGCGCGAGATCATCGCGAAGCTGGAAGCGATGGCGTAAGCCGGCCCGTGGGTCCTCCGGGATCCAGGTTAGGATTTGCGGCGGTTCAGGCGGTTCGGGCCCTTACAGCGTCCGGCAAAAATCCTCGAACTTGTCCATGCCCTTCTTGATTACGTCCAGGCTGGTGGCGTAGCTGAGGCGCACGGTGCGGTCGTCGCCAAAGGCCGCTCCCGGCACCACGGCGACGTTCGCCTTGCTCAGGAGGCGGTCGGCGAAATTCTGCGAAGTGAGCGAGAGCCGCGAGATATTCGCCAGGATATAGAACGCTCCCAGCGGCTTCGCGGCGGTGACCTGCGGGATGGCCGAGACGCGGCCAAACATATAGTCGCGGCGCAGGTTGAATTCATCGCGCATATCGGCCACGGCCTGCTGGTCGCCCCGCAACGCGGCTAGGCCGCCATACTGGGCGAAGGAGCAGGGGTTCGACGTGCTGTGGCTCTGGATGGAATCGATCGCCTTGGCGATCGGCTCCGGCGCGCCGAGGTAACCCGAGGCGCCAGCCGGTCATGGCGTATGCCTTCGAGAAGCCGTTGACGGTGATCGTCAGCTTGTAGGCCTCGTCGGACAAAGAGGCGACCGAGACATGCGGTGTATCGTCGTAAACCAGCTTTTCGTAAATCTCATCGGAGAGAATCAGGATGTCCTCCTCCGCGGCGACCTCGACAATCTTCTCGAGTTCCTCCTTCGTATAGACGGAGCCGGTCGGGTTGCCCGGGGTGTTGAGGATGACCATCTTGGTGCGCGGGCGTCATCGCGTTCTCGAATTCCTCGGCGGTCATCTTCCAGCCGTTCTGCTCGCGGGTCTGTACGAAGACCGGCTCGGCGCCGGCGATGCGGACCATCTCCGGGTAGCTCAGCCAATAGGGGCTGGGGATCACCACCTCGTCACCCGGCTCGCAGGTCGCCAGGATGGCGTTGAAACACGACTGCTTGGCGCCGGTGGAAACGATGACCTGGCTCGGCTTGTACTCGATGTGGTTGTCCGCGGCGAATTTTTCGGCGACGGCCTGGCGCAGCTCGGGGATGCCGGAACTGGGGGTGTACTTGGTGAATCCCTTGTTCAGCGCCTCGATGGCTGCCGCCTTGATGTGATCCGGGGTGTCGAAATCGGGTTCGCCGGCTGCGAATCCGCACACATCGAGGCCCTCGGCTTTCATGGCTTTTGATTTCGAGTCGATGGAAAGGGTAAGCGATGGGGTCAGGCTGTTGGCCCGGGATGAGATGGAGGACATAAATGGCGTGTTCAAGGAGTGTTTCGCAATACGATCAATTAAAGTGGGCCTCAATCAAGGGTTTGAGGTTGTTTTCTTCCATTTGGACGATTTTCATCTCCCGTTCCGCGTTCTCGGGCGAGTCGGAAGCGTGGGCAGCATTGACCATGATGGTCGAGCCATATTCGCGGCGGATCGAGCCGGGCGGCGCCTTCGAGGGATCGGTCGGGCCCAGCACCTCGCGAATCTTGCGCACTGCGTCGACGCCCTGGTAGACGAGGGCGATGCATTTCTCGGTGCCGGGCTCGTTGCGGCGGGCAGGGGGACACTCGCTCGGCTTCATGCCGGACATGAATTTGACGATCGATTCCCAGTTCTCCCGGCCGGCGAGCGGCCCGATCAGGTCGCCCAGGCGGCGCTGGACATCCTCGCCCAGCAGGAAACCGAACTCGCGCTCGAGCGCCAGCTTCGCCCGGACGCCGCTCGGTTCCTTGAGCCGGTCCATGAGCACCTCGAGCACGGGCCGGTAAAACTCCTCGGCCTGCGCGACGCTCATCCGGTGCACCTTGAAGCCGATGATGTACATGCCGGTGCGGGAAAACAGGTCGATGACGCCGCCGGGGCGCGCGTTCGGGAAGCGGAAATTGTCGGGCTTGATGAGAACCAGGGTCTTCTGGACGTTGCCCCCCTGGGAGAACTGGATCGCGTCGTCGAGCAGCCCGCCATCCTGCTCGGAATAGGAGGCCCAGAGCATCAGGTTTTCCCGCGCGCTGGCCAGGTCCGGCGGCGCCAGCACCGCCGGCTCGAAGTAGGTGACCTTGCCCGATTTATCGACGATGTAATCGCCGTAGGTGTCGCGGATGGTCTCGCCGCTGGTCCGCTCATTGACGATGTGGCCGACCACGCCGCGGATTTTTGTCACGGCGTCATGGCCGCGGAAGACGAGCAGCAGCACCCGCGGCGTCGACCCCGCGCCGTCCGGCCGGAACTGCGTGAGGACGTAGTCCTTGATGAGCTCCTGCGTGGCGCGGTGCCGCGGCTCCGGGTCGGTGACGATGGTTGAGGCGTATTTCTCGGTCAGGGCCTTGCTGGGGGCAAACATCCGTGCGCCGACGATGTCCAGGCCGGTGCGGGAAATCAGCCGTGCGATAATGCCACCCGTGCGCGACTTTCGAATCGAGTATGGGGTGACGATTACGTACGATAATTCCTCTGCCATGACGAAAAATGTCCGGCAGGTTAAGAGCGCACCCCGGGCAGGTCAAGAAATACGCTGTAATGAAACTGCCACCCCATGGGTCTGGCAGCCAGGCGGATGGGACTGGGCAGCCCTATCCGGTGATTTTAAAACTTGCCGGCAGATCGTCGGTCACAAACGCCAGGCCGTAGATGGCGGTGAGGGTGGTGGTGCCATTGCCCGTACCGCCCTGCGTGACCGAGCCGCTGAGGGTGCTCGACGCGGTGGTGTCGAGCAGGGTCAGCAGCTCTCCCTGGCCGTCCACGTTGCGGATCAGGTCCATGATCCCGCCGCTCGCAAGCGAAAGCGAGACGTGGTTCCCCACGCTATCGGTGTAGCTGATGCTCGCCGCGTCCTCCTCGAGGATGCTGAAATTGCTGCCGGCCGCCCCCGTGCCGCTGGGGAATTGCGTGGAAAACTGCCCGTCCAACTGCGTGCCGGACAGACTGACGAGATGATCGCTGGCGAAGATCTGCACGAACTCGCCCGCGCTAAACGGCGTTACCGGCTTGAGAGTGACGGTCTCACTCGAGGGGCTATAGACGGCTGAGGCGAGGGGAACGGCGACGTTGTAAACGCCGCTGCCGTTTGGCAGATCGAGCGCGTAGTTTTTGATATTCTGCGCGATCGTGCCAATGAGGCCCTCGCTGAAGGAGAGCACGACTTTCGTCACCTTGCCGCCGTCGAGCACCAGTTGGGAGTCGGTCACTTCCGGCGGCGCAGTGACCACCGTCACGGCTTTGGAGAACTCCGAGGTGTCGTGCGTGGCGTCGGTGGCCGTGGCGGTGAGGATGTCGCCGATCCCGAGCCCAGGCACGTGCAGCCACGCCTTCGCGAGGCCCGCGGAGTTGGTTTTCAGGGAAACTGAACGAAGGTAGGTATCCCCCTCGCCGTATCCCTGGGAACCCGCGGTCAGGTTCGAGAAGAGTTCGACCGTGTAAATCTGGTCGGGCAGCGACTCGAGGGAGACTGACACGCGAGTGGACGGGCCGTCGCTTACCGCGTTGAGGACCGGAAAGTTCTGGTAATTGTTTGGGCTCCCGGCAGGCGCCGCGCCCACGTGATTGAGCGTCACGCCGTTTTCGCCCAGGTCGATTCCCAGCGCCGCGTCGCCGTAGATCGAGTTGCGGCTGATCCAGTCGCCGGTTCCGCCCGCAACGCCGACGCCGAAGCCGCGGTTGTTGTGAATGTCATTTTGCGACACGACGCCGATGGTGTTGTTGCTGCCGAGGACAATGTTGATCCCGTTCGCATTGGACGAAATATCGTTGCCCATGATCGCGTTCGCGTTGGCGTTCGCCTTCAAGAGGATGCCGTCGCCGGCATTGTTATCGATGTCGTTGGCGCTTTTGCCGCCCCCGCCGATGACATTGTTCGAGGCGCCGTTGAGGAATATGCCGGCGCCGCCGTTGCCGAAGCCCGCGGCGGCCAGCCCGATAAAATTGCCGAACACCCTGGTGAAGGTCGAGAGGCCAATGACCTGGATGCCGTTGCCGGCGTTGGCCGCGATGATGTTGCTGTAAAGTTTGTTGGCCGGCGAGGCGTTGACGACGATCCCGTCCAGGGTGTTCCCCATCTTGATTGCCGCGGTTGGATCGACGCCAATTTCATTCACCTGGATGGTGTTTTTGGTTGCGCCGGCGGCCAGTGCGACACCGTCGGCCGCGTTATTGACGATGTCGTTTGACAGCACGTTTGTTGACACGGCCGCCGTGAGCAATACGCCGTCGTTGCCGTTGCCGAGGATTTTCGTTCCGGTGATGTCGGTCCCGATGAAATTGGCCATTACCGAATTGCCCGCGGCCGCCGCGCCAATGATCTCGACGCCGTTGGCGCCATTGCTGGACAGGACATTCGGGGCGGTCTTGGCGCCGATATCGTTGAAGGAGGCGTTGTTCTGGATCAGGACGCCGTCGTTGGTATTTCCGAGGCCGGCCGCTCCGGCGGCGTTGGTGCCGATGTAATTGCCGGCCACCTCGTTCGAGTCCGATCCGGCGCCTTCGATCAATACGCCGTCGCCGAGATTTCCCGCGATGGTATTGGATGTGCCCTTGCGTGTGCCGCCTACGATGTTGGCAGTGGCGCCCCCATTGATCCATACGCCGTTGAAGTTGCCGGCCTTCGCGCCGTTCTTGTCGAGCCCGATCACGTTGTTCGCGATCTCGTTGAAAATGCAGTCGCCCATGATTTCGATCCCCGCGACCGTATTGGCGGCGATGATGTTGCCGGCACCGGCGGCCACGCCACCGATTTGATTGTCCATCGGCCCGTCGTCCAGGAGGACTCCGTCATTCATGTTGCCGAGCTTGCCGGCGCCGCCGGCCTGCGTGCCGATGAAATTGCCGTAAATGGTGTTGCCGTCGGCATCGTCGCCGCTGATCTCGATACCGTTCGAACCGTTGCCGGAGATCAGGTTCCCGGCGCCGGCGGCAATGCCGCCGATGGCCACCCTGGTCGCGGCGGACAGGCTGATGCCGTCGCTCCCATTGGCCACGGCCGCAGCGCCGGCAGCGTTGGTCCCGATCAGGTTGCCCATAATGCTCGTGAGCGCCGATGCCGCGCCCATGACCGATACGCCATCGCCGATATTGCCCGAAATCACGTTGCCTTGCATCGCGAGCGCGCCGCCGACGCGGGCGCCCGGGCATCCGGTCAGCAGGATGCCGTCGCCGGAATTCCCGACGGCGGCGGCGCCGGCCGCGTTAGTGCCGACCTTGTTGTTCAGGATGACCAGGCCCGGCGCGCTGATAGCCTCGATCCCGTTCTTGATGTTGCCGGAGACGACGTTGCCCTGCATGGCAGCCGCAAAACCGATGATGGTGCCGGGCGCGCCCGCGATCCTGATTCCGTCCTTCATGTTGCCGATCGCGCTCGTGCCGTTGTTGCCCACGCCGATATTGTTCGCGGTGATCAAATTGGTGGCCGCGGTCGAGCCGATGATTTCGATACCGTTGCCGTTATTGCCGGAGATGATGTTGCCCGTGCCGGCCGCCACGCCGATAAAGTTGTGGGGCGCATTGAGAATCTCGATGCCGTCCATTCCATTGGCAACGGCAAGCGTCCCATTAAGATTGGTCCCGATTTCACTGAACTGGATGGTGTTGCCCTTCGCGGTATTGCCGCTGATGGAAATGCCATCGAGCAGGTTTCCCGAGATCACGTTGATCGGGTCGTCCATGCCGCCGATCAGGTTGTCCGGCGAGCCGTTGAGGGATATCCCGTCGAAGCGGTTCGGCTTGGCGATCATGCCATTCACATCCGTGCCGATATAGTTGCCGAAAATATTGAAGCCGCCGCTTCCTCCGGTCAGCAGGATGCCATCCCGGTTGTTTCCGGAGATTACGTTGCCGGAGTTGGTCAGCGGCCCGCCGATCGACCCGCCGGCTTTCAAGCCTGTGGCAAGAATGCCGTTGGCTCCGTTTCCGAGAACGATTTCCCCGGTGACATCCAGCCCGATGGTGTTTCCCTGTATCTCGGCGCCGGTGGTTCCCGCGCCCGTCAGTTCAATGCCGTTCGAGCCGTTGTCGGAAATCACGTTGCCCTGGCCGGCGTTGATGCCGCCGATCTTCACCGAGGGTGAGCCGTTGACGAGGATGCCGTTCACGCTGTTGCCCAGCGACTGCGTTGAGGTGCGGGTGCCGTTGAGGTCGGTGCCGATGTAATTGCCGTAGATTTGCTCCGTGGTGGAACCGGCGCCGGTGATGTCGATGCCGTTGAGCGCGTTCGAGGAAATGACGTTGCGGTTGGCCGCGGTGCCGTCGCCGATCGAATCCATGGGAGAATTCGTGATCAGCACCCCGTTCATTTTGTTCGGCAGGAAAATCGAGCCATTCGATGCGACGCCAATATAGTTGGAATAGATTTTCTCCAGTTTTCCCAACGGTCCCATGATGCTGATGCCGTTGCCCGCGTTGCCGGAGATGGTGTTGCCGCCGGCCTGGGAGGTGGGTGGCGGTGTCGGGCCGCCGATGGTGTTGCTCGGCGCGGCCAGCAGGATGCCGTTGCCGAGATTGGGGATCGCGGTAAGGCCGGTGATGTCCGTGCCGATATAACTGAGGTTGACCGTGTTCATCTGTGTCGTGGCGCCGGTCATCATGATGCCGTTGCCCGTGTTGCCGGAGATGAAGTCGGAATTGATGTTCGTCGTCGTCGCGCCATTGGTCAGCACGACGCCGTTGCCGATATTCGGGATCGCCCAGTTGCCCGCTTTCGAAAGGCCGATGTTATTCTCGAGAATCAGGTTTCCCGTCGCGCCCAAGCCGGTGACGAGCACGCCGAATTCGTCGTTGCCTGAGATGACGCAGTAGGAAACCGTGTTGCTGGGCTGATTGTTGATCACGACGCCGCCGAGGTGATTCGGCGCCGCATGCTCGCCGGGGTAATGGGCGACGCCGATGCAGCAATTGGTGATCAGGTCATTGCCCGCCTTCGTGATGAACACGCCGTATTTATGAAAGTCGGTGATGATGAACCCGTTGATGGTCGATTGCCCGGAGGTGACGACGAAGCCGCTCGCGGTTCCCGCAATCGAGCCGTCCACCTGGATGCCGGGCGTGTTTGGCGGCGTGCCGGGCTGCGAGGCGCCGTCGATGACCATGGACGCGGTGACCGCGGGCAGCGGTGATTTCGGATAAATGACGAACGGCCCGTGCCGGGAATATCGAAGAGAATCGTCGAGCCGGGATTCGCGTCCGCGGCGAGGATAGCGCCGCGCAATGTGACGGTCGTGCCGCTGCTGGGCCCGTCGTTGACGGTGTTGACGGTATAGACGTTGGCAGGAGCGACGCGTTCCTCGAGCGGCTCAATACAGGGATACCGCAAGGCGCGAACCCGTTTGAGGATGTCGCTGGCATTCATGGCGCACAGGCTTGGGTACCTGCCGATCAGCCGCCTTGGGTGCTTGCGCAGCGACGTTTACTAATCGAGGCAAGCCTGACATGCTCGGGGCAAGTGGCGCCATTATTGCCAAAGAACGCATTCTGACAAGCTCAAGATTGTTCCGATGCGGTAATACGGGGAAATCAACCTGTGAATTAGAAGTGACATATGCAGTGCGCCATTGATGATCGAAGTCCGTGAGGGTAGCGATTTTGGGTCCACCGGGAACCTTCAGCCATCAGGCGGCCAGCTTGAATCTCAAGGGCCATACTCCAATCTTCTTTGAAGATTTTGAAGAAGTCCTGGAGGCCGTGATGCATTTAGAGTGCGAATGCGCGTTAACTCCTTTTGAGAATTCGAACTCCTTAGGGGTCATTAGATCTCAGTTGGCGCTTGCTAATTTTAGATCGCAACTATTTGTCACCGACCTATTTGCGCATCACATAAAGCTCAATCTTTTTTGCTGGGGAGAAGACTTATCGAAGGTCACGGAGGTCCGTTCAATCGAGGTCGTTTTCCGCCAAGCCCAGCATTGGTTGAAGGAAAACATGCCCTCGGCGATACAAAAGCCATTTTCCAGCACGGCGGCTGCTGTTCAGTCATTGACCGAGATCGGATCGAGAACGCTTGCTGCAATTGGAAGCAAGGAAGCCGCCGCGATTCCGATCAGAGCTGAGAATATTCAAAGCGAACCGAACATGACCATATTTTGCAAAGTCGAAAAGAATCCGCCTGACTGGGATCGGATGGATCATTTGCTCGTGGGGGTGGATGATTTTGCGGAATCAAAGTCAGATTCGCTGATTGAGTGCGCTGTAAGTTTCAACTGCGGTATCGCGTCCAACTGGATTGTATCTGACCCGGTTCGAAGGGTCGGCATCTTCGAGATGCGCAGCCTGGCAGAGCAAATTGATTTGCGGAAGTTTTGTGCCGTGGTAGAAAGCCGTGTGCCCGGTGCATCCCTCCTCGGGGGGTACGCGAATAAGTCCATTACCAAACTCGCACACGAAAAATATTGTAGAACATGAGTGACCCGACAATCGAAGTCCTTGTGATCTCGCAAAACGGATGGTGGAGCGTGATTTGCAAGTCGCTCGAAATCAGTGGCTTCGGTGAGTCCGAGGAGGCCGCAAAATTGGCATTCGAGCGCTCGCTTTCGTCAACAATGCTGGCGCGTTTCCGTGCCTCTTGTTCACAGGCTACGGAAATCCCTGCGCCAGCCGATCTGCCTTGCATGCAGGGTGTTATACCTCCCCAGAGAGTTCAAAGGGTGCCGATCTCTTTCGGAAAAGTGGCTGCCTAGAAGGCTTTCCCAACGAGTGGCTTATAGGTAAGCCGCAGGCGCTGACCCATTTGCCCCGCTTCACCACGCGCTCGAACCGGATGCCGCGGGCCGCGAAGGCGGCGAGCGTCTCCTTTGCCTGCGGGGCCAGCATCCCGGAGAGGATGAGCCGGCCGCCCGGTTTGACGGCGGCGGCGATGTTCGCGCAGACCTTGACCAGCAGGTCGCTGAAGAGATTCGCGGTGACCAGGTCCCACTGGCGCGACGGCTTCCACGCCGTCACATCCACGCGGGCGGCGGCGATGCCGCGCAGTTGATTGGCGCGGGCGTTTTCCCGCACGGCCCGCACGGCGGCGGGATCGAAGTCCCAGGCATCGCAGCGCGCGGCGCCGAGGCGGCGGGCGGCAAGGGCGAGGATGCCGGTGCCGGCGCCGAGATCGAGGGCCTCCCAGCGCGCGCCGTCGCGCCCGGCGGCAAAATCGCAAAGCATGCGCAGACAGGTGGCGGTCGTCACGTGGTCGCCGGTGCCGAATGCCAGCATCGCGGGAATGACGAGGATGGGCCGGCCCTGATGCGCGCGCGCGGCGGCCTTCGCGGCCCGCGGGGTGCGCACGACGACGAGGCTGTCGCGAATGAGCAGCGTCTGGTCCGATTCATTTCCCGCCAGCAGCGCGGCGGCGCCTTTCATTTTGCGCGCCGTGCCGCCGAAGGCCGCGACCAGCCGTTGCGCGTCGCGCCGGCTCAGCGCGTAAGCCTCGATCCGGATGCGCCGCGAGCCCGGCAGCGCGAAAATCGCGAGCTGCCCGGGCCCGAGAAACCGCAAGCGCTCCACCCATGCATCCTCCCATTTGGCCGAAGCCAGCTTGCTCCACGCCAGCGTAGTTTGGGAACGAGGCGCGGCCATGAACGCAGCCTCCGCGGGTTTTGCCCGGACCTCCAGCAAATCCCTACGACGACGACTCGTCCGGGAACACTTTCTTGGTCAGGCGCTGGATGCCCTCCTGGGCGTAGTCGCTGTCGGGATAAATCTTCTGCGCTTTCAGATACCAGGCGAGGCTCGAGCCGACCTCGTCCTTCTGCTCGAGGTCCTGCGCGGTTTGCAGCGTGCGCACGAAATCGGCGGCCTGCGTGGTCAGGTCAGCCCGCATCTCGTTGAGCTTCGAGTCATCCGGAAAATTCTCGTAAGTCTTCTCGACCGCCTCCCATGCGCCGGGGTAATCGCCGCGCTTCGACATTTCCTGCGCCTGGATCATCGCGGTCTCGATGGCCTCCATCTGCTCGAGCACCTTGGCCAGTTGCTTCTGGCGGTCCGGGTACATGGCAACGGCGGCCATGAAGCGCATCTTGTCGTCGTAGATGGCGCGGTAATTGTGCTGGCTGATCAGCTCATCGAGATCGACAAGCGCCTTCTGCTGGACATCGCTTTGCGAAAAGATGAGGTCGGATACCTTCGCCAGGTCGGGGTTGCGCGGCCAGATCTCGGTGGCTGCCGTCAGCTCGGACTCGAGCGTGGCGCGGTCGCCGCTGACCGCGGCGTTGCGGGCCTTGGCAATGTGAAACGCGCTGACCTGCTTGGCGGTCTCGATGGCGGCGGTGGCCTTCGAGGTATCGAAGTCCGTCGCGGTCTTGCTCAACTGATCGACGAGAGTCGACGCCAGGGTGTAGTCCTTCACCTCGATCGCCGAGAGCAACTGGTCGCTCTTTTGCTCGAACGCGAGCGCCTGGCGTTTCTCGTCGCGCGGCAGCGTGCGGATATCGGGCAGGTATTCGCCGGTCATGAAGGCCTCGGCCAGGCGATTGGTGGCGCTGTAGAGTTCATGCTGGCTCAGCAAAAACTGGAATGCCTGCACGCCCTCGTGAACGTCGCGGATGACTTCATCGGCCATGCTGTCCATGGTGCCGACCGTCGGCGGCATGCCGGTGGCATCCGAGAACATGTCCTTGGCCTGGCCCTGCACCTCGAGCTTCGTGTTATCCTCGTTGAAGACGGCGCGGTAAAAACGGGTGCCGATCAGGACGTGCTGAAACCTGCGCTGCAGGAAGAGCTGCACCAGCAGCGCCTGGAATTCCACCTTCGCCTCGAGCGAGGTCATTTCTCCCTTGGCCTGGTTGGTCTTGATCGTGGCGATGATCTCCGCCAGCCGCGTCGTGTAATCCTGCATCTCGATGTCGCGCTTCTCGTTCTCATTTTTCATCCACTCGTCGGAGACGGCCTTGTTTTTGTTCTCGGGCGGCGGCGCCTCGATGTTCAGGTTGTCAGCCGCCATCTTGGCGTTCCATTCCGTCGCGGTCCGCTCCTGCTCGAGCGAGTCGTTGGCACGGGCCAGCCGTTCGCCGGCGTCCTGCGCGCGCCAGGCGCTGTAAACGGCGTCGGCAATGTCATCGCAAAGCCGGGCGTCGATGTCGTAATTGGAGGCCTTGGTGAGGAGGTGAAAGGCGTTGTCGATGTTGGTGGGTGTGTCGTTGCCGGGGGCCAGATCGTTGAGGATGGTGGTGATGATCTGCTGGTAGGCCACGTCCTGCGCCGTGGTTTCCTCCGGCGCGTTCAGGTATTTTTCAAACCGGGCCTGGAAGAGCCGATTGTCCGTGGCGTGCCAGCTCTTGCCGTCCCAACTGAAGATTTCGCTGCTGGGATCGAAAACGGGAACGTCGCCCCCAAGGAAGGAGCCTTGCTGCTGGGAACCCGAATTGCCGCCGTTGTTCGGGGCGGCGGCGGCCGGGGCCGGCTGTGCGGGCGCCGGTGCGGGTTGGGCCGGGGCGGGAGCGGCCGAGTCAGGCACCTGCCCCAGGGCGGTCGCGGCCACCGTGCCGGATAACGCTAAAATGAGGAGGGATCGATTCATCGGCGGGCAATATACGACTAAATCTTGTGCAAGTCAGACACTTTAAGGATGCCTTTTTCGCCCACTTCGATTTTGAACGAGAAGCGCTGGCTTTTCTGGATGTTGACGCTGTTGAATTCGGGCGGGACGAGCAGCGGCAACGGATCGGAGTTGCCCCCGTCGGCAATTACCGAAAGAGGCGGCCGCCGGTGGGTGACCATTCCAGCTCGCCGTCGACGGTGCCGCTGAGCTTGTAGACATTTCCGCGCAGGCTATTTGCGTTATTGAGGTAGGCGTCGACGTCAATGGACGGCAGCGTCCGGAACGGATCGCTGAGCGACCGCCACAGGTACGTACCCCCCGCCACGCCGCCCGCAAGCAGCACAAATGCGATGACAAACGATACCGGATTGGTTTTGGAACTGGCCCTCCGGGGCATTGGCGCAACCTACGGTCAGGCTGGACCGTTTGCAATGCCGTTCAAGCTCGGCGCCGGGCTACTACTTCGGTCCGGGGCTCGCAACGGGCTGCTGGCCGGTAAAAATCCGCGCCTCGTCGGGCGTTACAACCGCGAAATCGCGCCAGTCTGGCGCCACAAAATGCCACCATTCGCTGCTCATTCCCTTGAAGCCCGCCGCGCCCATGGCATGCAGCAATAGGTCGAGGTCGCGCCGCACGGTTTCATCGCTGCCCTGGTAATGGAGGGCGCCGGCGGAGGTGAAATCATCGAGGTCGCTCGGCATCGGGACCTCGTGGCCGCGGGCATCGACCAGAGTCGCATCGACCGCGACACCCCAGGTGTGAAGGGCGCGGCCGGTTTCGGGGTTGGCGACGAATTGCGCCTTTTGCGAGTATGCCCAGAGCGCCCCCTGCGCGTTGAAAGGCCGGAAGGCGTCCCAAATCTTGAGCCCATAACCGCGCGCCCGCAGGTAGGCCTGCGCAACCTTGAGGCGCCCGGCGACGCTCTGGCGCACGACCGCGCGGGCGCCCGGGGGTAAATGGGACGGCCCAGGACGTTGCGGGCCGTGGCGTAGCGCAGATCGATGAGGATGGTGGGATCGACCGCGGAGATTTCGACCAGCGGCTCCGAGGCGCGGCTGCCGGGCTGCTCGTCCGAAAGAGCGGGCATCACGGCAATGGCGAGGCAAAGGAGGGCGAGCAGGGAGCGTTTCATGCGGCGGGAAAGCCGCGCAGGAGCTCGAGCACCTCCTCGTCGGAAATCTGCGGAACCGGTCGTAGAATTCTCCAACCGCGGTAAACCCGTGCGGCGCGTGGAGAATGGTGAGATCATCGGCGGCGGCGGCCAGCCGCTGGACGGTCTCCGAGGCGGCGACCGGCGTGGCAAAGACGATCCGCGCCGCTTTGCGCGCGCGCAAAGCCCGGATCGCGGCAAGCGCGGTCGAGCCGGTGGCGACTCCGTCATCGACGAGGATCACCCATTTCCCCTCGACCGGCGCAGGCGGGCGCGTACCGCGGTAATAGGCTGCCTGGCGGGCCAGCTCCGCCTGCTGGATGGCCGCTTCCTCCCGGATGTAGGAAAAGGGCACGCGCAGCGATTGGACGACCTGCTCCTCAATGTGCGGCGGCCCGGTTTCGGCCACCGAGCCGACGGCGAATTCCGGGTTTTCCGGCGCGCCGATCTTATGGGCAAAACAAAGATCCAGCGGAGCGCCGAGCCCGCGGGCAACTTCCACGGCGACCGGCACGCCGCCGCGCGGCAGGGCCAGGACCAGCAAATCGCCACGGCCGCCCAGGTTGGATAGCGAGGCGGCGAGGTGGCGTCCGGCTGTTGCGCGGTCGGGAAAGGTCATGGCTCGCGGGCGATGATGCTCATCGCGTCATTGAAAGATACTCCACGCCTGGCCCAGGGGCAGCCGCTTTTATGCCTGGCGGGCGCCTGGCAATGGCCGTCGAGCGCCTCGCCTGCGGCCCGGCCATTACTCGGCGCGGGCGGCGCGCACGTCGTCGATGAGCTTCGAGATGGCGTAAATGAACGTCACCGGCTTGACGACGAGAAAGAGGAGTTTCAGCAGGGCGATGAACATCCAGCGCAAGGGAAGCTGGGCGAGCAGGAACCCGACGCCAATCGACACCAGGGCGCTCTTGGTGGGATTTTGCCTGATGTAGGCCTCCCCGTCCGCATAGGCCCGGTGGATGTTTTCCTGGATGATGTGAGACGGGGAGTCGGCAGTGTGTTCCATATGGCGTGAATTCGTTCTCTGAGGGCCGGTCGCGCTTTTCCCTCCGGGACACAGGCGGCGTCAAGCATGTTATTGCGCCGAAGCGCGGTCTGACGGGTGGCGTTTGGAGCGCCAACGAGCGCCGGAGGGCGGATATATCCGTAACCGATGGTCTTTACACTTGCCTAACGTCCATAAAATATTGAACGTGTGGGATATTCGGTGTGTCAGAGCCATTGTACTGGTACAGCCCGAGCCCGAATGGCCTGACCGGACCGGAAGCCCCTTTGCGAAATCAACTTATGCCTTTTCCAAAGGCAACAACCGAAGGCCGACGACGATGAAACTTCTTCCCCGATTCTTCTACCACTCGAGGACCAGTTCCCTCATCACCGACCGCAATCTGCTGGACCCGGGAACGGTGGGAGGCCTCCTGAACATGCTGCCCGAGGACGAGCGGCATGGGTTGAAGTACGTGACGGTGTGCCTCGAGGATGGGGTGGCGGGGGAAGTGGACCGGGAATCGCTGGTGGCCGCGCTCGAGGTTTTCGGCCAGATCCGGGATTCGGGGGTCAACCCGAAGGATGTCTTCCGTGAATTGCAGGAAAAGGAGGTCAAGCTGGCCCCGGCTGTCAAGGCGCGGGAGGTGGCGAAAAGTCCGGCCATGGCCAACGGGATCGCCCCACGGAGCAGGGCGGGACAAGCGCGCCGGGTCGCCGTAAAGCCACGGCGGGTGACGGTGAAGACCCGCCGGGTGATCGTGAAAAGCGCGAAACGCCCGCACCATCGCGCAGGCCGAAAGAACGGGTCGCGCTGATGCCGCCCGCCGACGCAGACGATTCACCGGATTACGAGCCGGCCTGGACGCTCGAAGCCCCGGAGGCGGAGAAGATTTTGTCGCTGCTCGAGGAGCGGGGAATCCGGTTCCAGATCGAAAGCGACTCGAACACGCACCTGGGCGCGGGGAACCTTCCGCTGCCCATCGCCGACGACCGAATCTCGCTCTATATCCACAAGGACGACCGGCCGGCTTGGGAAAAACTGCGCGAGGAATATTTTCCCATGTGACCGCTTCGCGCGGTCACAGTCTTTTCTTCAGCAGCCTTTTGTATTTCGCCGCGTTGGCCTTGATGCGCTTCTTCAGCGATTTGACCGCGGCGTTTTTCTTGGCGCGGCTCAACGCGATCTGGACGCAAAGGCGCGTGAGATCGCTCACGTCGGAAAATGAGACGTACTCGGCGGCGATCCGGTTTTCCGGGCCGCAGTTGTGATAATTGCCGAGCGCGACGCAGAGCGCGGCGGAACGGAAGCCGCAGAGCTGGTAGGCTGTCGACTCGCAAGTGCCGCCAGGCATGAGGCAGCGCTGGACCGCGATGCGGGAATCGGCGGCGATCTGTCCGAGCGTGGCCGTGGCGGCGGAGTCGAAGATGCTGCTCCTGTCGCCGACGCGCAGGATGGGGCCGGCGCCGATTTTTGCCGGCGGGCGCTCGGCGCTGGTCTCGAGTGAAACGATGGTGACGCCCTCGGGGATGAGGCCCGACGCGGCGAGCTTCAAGGCGCCAACGAACCCAACCTCCTCCGCGCGCGTGAACAGGCCCATGCACGCCCCTTCGGCACCCGATTGCTCGAGCTCGATGAACATGGCGGCAATGACGGCGCAGCCGATGAGATCGTCGCAAGCGCGCGCGTGGACGAGGCCGTCGCGCAGCTCGAATTCCGGCAGGTCCCACATCGCGAAGCTCCCGTAGCCGCGCACGCGCGGATGCGCGAGGTAAGCCCGCGGTACGCCGCCGAGAAACTGCGTGGCATGCTTTTCACCCGGCAAATGGGCGAGCGGCCCGTGGACCTTGCCATCAACGCGGACCCATCCGGGATGATCCATGTGCGCGGCGAACGCGTGGCGGGGCTTGATCGGGTTGCGGCGTGTGCCGCCGCGCTCGTAAATGGCGGCGAGGTTGCCGTGCTTGTCCGCGCGAACGGTCACGTGCGGCAGCTCCTTGAGATAGCCGCGGATGGCCTCGGCGACCGCCTGCTCATGGAACGGCGCGGTGGGCCGCGAGACGATGTGCCGCAACACGGGGAGCAGTTGACGCCGGGTCATGGGAGATATGAGGCGCGCAAGCGGCCCGCCGGGCGAGCGAAATCTCGCGGGGGACGCCGCCCCGCATCCCGGAGTTTTGCATTTTCCGAAAGCGGGTGCGCCGTGTTTAGTGGCGGGGATGCAGTGGAAAAAATTCCGTTACCGCCTCGAATGGCTGGGAGTCAAGGCGCTGACGGCGCTCGTTCCGCTGCTGCCGAGACGGTTTTGTGTGGTGCTGGCGCGCGCGGCGGGCGCGGCGGTATTCGCGATGGACGGACGCGGCAGGAGGGTGACACTGGCGAATATCGAGGCGGCGTTCGGCGGCCGCTATTCGGCTGCGGAACGGAAACGCATCGGTCGCGCCTCCTACCAGAACTTTGCCAGGACGATGCTCGATCTCTTCTGGACGCCGGGGCTCCTTCGCCCGGATGGGGCGCGGTACATCGATTTTTCCGGAGAGGAATACCTGGAGGCGCTACGCGGGAAACCATGCGTGGTGCTGGTGGCGCATTGGGCCGGTTTCGAGTGGGCCAGCCTCGCGTGCGGGATACGGGGGTTTCGCGGTTACACGCTGACGCAGGCGTTCAAGAATCCACAGCTCGACGCGCTCTTTACCGCGCTGCGCGCCTGCACGGGCCAGCAGATCATCACGCGGGACATGTCGATGCTGCGCATGCTTCGCCAGGCGATGAAGGGGAATATCGTCGGCATGCTCATCGACCTGAATCTCCCGCCCTCGCAGGCGGCGACGGTCATCGAGACATTCGGCATGAAGATGTGCGCGACCTCTCTCCACGCCATACTTGCCCAGCGCGCCGGCGCGAGCCTGGTGCCGATGACGAGCGAGCCGCGCGCTGACGGCACATGCCGCGTGCAAATCCATCCGCCGCTCGAAGTCCCGCCCGGGGCGACCACGCAACAGATTGCGCAGATCGCGTGGAATTTTTTTGAAAAAGTGATCCGGGAAAAGCCGGAGCTTTGGATGTGGATGTACAAGCACTGGCGCTTCCGCCCCAGGGGCGATATGCACCCCTACCCTTTCTACGCGAATGAATCGGGAAAATTTGAAAAACTGGTCGCGGGCCTGAAGGAGGAAAAAAAGGAATGACTCATGGGACCTTTGCGCGGGACCCGACCTTCGTGCTAAGCTCCTGTCGACGTCCATGATTAGTGACCGCATCGAATCGCGCGGCGAGGAAATCGCCAACGCGGTCAGCCACGGCGCCGGTTTCGTGGCAATTGTCGGCGCTACGCCGCTTCTGATTGCGGCGCGGCTGCATGCCGGGTTTTGGCCGATGCTGGGCGCGGCGCTTTTCGCCGGGTCGGCCGCGCTGCTCTACCTTGCCTCGACGCTCTATCACGCGGTCCCCGCGCGGCGCAAAGGCTTCTTCCGGATGCTCGATCACCAGGCCATCTTTTTGCTGATCGCCGGCACCTACACGCCGTTTGCGCTCGGGCCGCTCAGGGGGCCGTTGGGCTGGAGCGTATTCGGCATTGCCTGGGGGCTGGCGCTGGCGGGCGTGTTGTTCAAGTTCTTCGCGCGGTTCCGGTTCCGGTACCTCTCGACGGTGTTGTACGTGGCCATGGGATGGCTGGCGGTGTTGATCATCCGTCCGCTGGCCGCTCATTTGCATTTTGACGGGATGATCTGGCTGGTGGCAGGCGGCCTGGCCTACACCGGCGGAGTGCTGTTTTATCATTGGGAAAGGATGAAGTACTCGCACCTGGTGTGGCATTTGTTCGTCCTGGCAGGGACGGCGTGCCATTTCGTGGCCGTTTACCGCTACGGGGCGTAAGGCGTCGCGCTCTCCTCTTCGAATTTCGAATTTCCCACCATCGGCGCTCCGCCCCGGTTACAACTTGCAACATTTGTCACCTGTAAGTAGTGTCGCCCTGTCACCATGAATATTACGGCGCAATACCCCGTCGAGTCCCAGGATACCCGCGCCTCAATCGTCGAGACGGCCCGGCTGCACCTGCGCCGCTTCGGCGAGGACAAGATGACCATCGTCGGCATCGCCCGCTCGTTGGGGATGTCCCACGCGAATGTCTACCGCTATTTTCCCAGCAAGACCGCCGTCATCGAGGCGGTGCTGGACCGCTGGCTGGTGCGCGTCGAAGGTTCGCTGCGCGAAGTGGCCGGACGCAAGGCCAGCGCGGCCGAGCGCATCGAGGCCGTGGTCATCGAGCTGCACCGGCGCCGGCGCGCAAAGTTCCAAAAAGAGCCCGAGTTTTACGAATCCTTCCGCCGCGTGATCGTGAGCCGGTCGGACGCAGTGGCCCGGCGGGAGGCGAAGTTCGCCGAGGTCTTCCGCGAGCTGGTCGAGCAGGGCATCGAGGCCGGCGAGTTCCGCCGGATCGACGCGGCCGAGGCCGCGACCGTCCTCGAGGATGCGACCGCGTTCTTTCTTCATCCCGCCGTCATGCCCTCCGCGCTGGACAACCGCGGCGAGGAACGGGCCCGCAACGTGGTCCGGTATATCCTCGCCAGCTTCGCCGCGACTTGAAATCCCCGGCAGGACCGCGCAGCTTTGTCGCCACCGATGCCTATGCGTTTCCGTAAATTCTCCCTGCGCGCCGCCGGCGCGGCGGCCGCGCTCTTCGCCGCCGCCTGCACGAACATTCCGAAGTATCACCCCGCCAATGGCGAATTCAATGATTGGCAAACCTACGAGACCAAGCACTTTTCGCCCGCGAGCGGGACGGTGACCGCGATCGACACGACGGCAAACACCATCACGATCAAGAAGGGCAAGGATCTGAAGGTTTACCCGGTGCTGCCGGATACGCGGATCATTCACGAGAGCACGGACATTCCCCTGGCCCAGGTGCCGCTGAACCAGCCGATCAAATTCACCCTCTCGCAGGACGGGACCCGGCTGTTGATCGTCTGGTGGGGCACCCACACCTATGAGTACCACTACGTGCGGGCGGCGCGCAAAAAGTAGCGCGAGATAGCTTGTTCGCTTTCAAGGCGGGGTAGTCGGGAAGCAGGGTTAAGAAAACAAAAGCGCCGCCGCGGACCGGGCCGCGGCGGCGTTGCCGTGCAGTTTGCCTTGGCGATTTGTTACGCGGCAGGCGACGGGCTGGGAGAAGCCCCGGCGCCATGGTGGCGTCCGAATTTCCCCTTGAGGCTCGCCAGTTGCTGCTGCTGGGCCGGAGTCAGGATGCCGTTGATCTGGCCGCGAGCGGCGTCCATGGTCGTCTTGATCTGGTCATACTTCTGCCCCGGCGTGAGGCTGGTGTTCCCGCGGATCGACTGGATCTGCGTGTGGGCGGCCGCGAGGATCGGCTTGATCTGGCCTTGCTGATCGGCGCTGAGGCCCAGTTGAGTGGTCAGCCGTTGCAGCAGGTCGCCCTGGCCGGCCTCGCCGCCACCGTTTGCAACAGCCGCATTGGCTCCGCCGTGATGGACGAATGCGCCGCGGGGACCGCCGCCGGCGGCGTGTCCCTGAAATTTCTGCACCAACTGGGCGAACTTCGCCTGCTGGTCAGCCGTCAGGACTCCGCTTATCTGCGAGTCCACCGTCTGAAATACCTGTTTGCGCTGCGTCTCCGCGGTCTGACGGATTTGCTGGAGCTGCGGCTTGGCCGCCTCGACGATCGAGGCCACCTGCGCCTGCTGCGAGCCGGAAAGGCCGAGCGCGTCGGTCAAATGCGCGACAAGTCCCCCTCGATGATGTCCGTGGCCGGCCGGCGCGCCGGATGTGGCGGAAGGCGAGGCCGCGGGGGAGGGCGACGGGGTTTCGGCTTGCACGGAGGCGCCCAGCACGAGGCTGGCGCCGCAGGCAAGCACGCTAAGGATGAGGGATCTTTTCATTACAGTTACTTTCTATCTTTGATTCTCGGGTCATTCCGTTGCGGGATGTACCCAAGGCCTAATGACTGCCGCAGGGCCGGAAAGGTTACACTGTCCCGAAGCGTGAATCTTCTCGCACGGACTACCCCCGGCGCACTTTAATGAAGCTCCAGACGGCAGGCCGCGGCGCCCTGTAACCTTCCGCCTCGTCCGGCTGTCACACAACTGTGTGGACCCTGTCTATATGCTCCCATGGCTGATGCCGGCTTCGATATGGAGGCCTGCCTGGCCGGGCTGCGCCGGCAGGATCAGCACGCCGCGTCGGACTTCGTCCGCGAGCTTTACCCCCTCGTCCTCAAGCTGGTCCGCTCCCATCTGCCCCGCCGGGCAGCCGAAGAGGATCTGTGCCAGACCGTCTTCATCAAGATTCTCTCGAACCTGGATCAATACTCCGGAAAGGTCCCCATCGAGCACTGGGTCTCCCGCATCACCATCAACACCTGCCTCAACGCCCTCAAGGCAGAGTCGCTGCGCCCCGAGCTGCGCTGGAGCGACCTCAACGCCGACCAGGCGGAGGTCCTCGAAGCCCTCGCCACCAACCCAGGCGAACTCGACCCTGCCTCCGGCGCAGCCTCCCGCGACCTGGTCGAGACGCTGCTGGGCGCCCTCGATGCAAAGGACCGGCTCCTCATCACCATGCTTCACTTGGAGGGCTATTCCATGGATGATATAAGGAAAACCACCGGGTGGAACATCGCCACCATCAAGGTCCGCGCCTTCCGGGCACGCCAGAAGCTCAAACGAATTTTTCAGGAACTCAACAGCCAGGGAAAAATATGAAAAAGTCCAATGACCCGCTCGATCGGCTGCTTCGCGCGGCCGGGCAATTCGCCCCCGCCACCGCGGAGGAGGAGCCTCCGTTTGGCTTTGTCACGCGGGTCGTCGCCGGCTGGAAGCCCGGGACCGCGCGGGAAGGCTTCGGCCTCGAGGCGCTCTGGTTTCGCCGCGCGTTCCTGTGCGCGCTGGCGGTGATGGCCGTCGCCGTGGGCTGGAGCTACAAGATCGATACCACCGCGCCCAATGAAGAAATGGCCATCGCCAGCTACGATGCGAGCGCGGACCTTCCATGACGCAGGTTTCCAAATGGAAAATCATCGGCTACGCTATGGCCATCTTCGCGGCGGGCGGCATCTCCGGCGGCGCCCTGGGCATCTATGAGACCAAGCTGCACATGTACGCCCCGGCCCGCGAGCCGAGACGTCGAGATGCACATCCTGCGCCGGTTTCAGACCCAACTGGATTTGACCCCGGACCAGGTCGAGAAGATCAAGCCGATCGTGCGAAAGACCGCCGAGGCTCTCCATAAAATCCGCATCGACGGCACCGTCAACGCGATGAAGATCCTGGATGATTCCTACAGCCAGGTCTCGGCTATCCTTACCCCGGATCAGCGGGTCAAGCTGGAGGAAATGCGCAAGGAGCGCCTGCAACTGATGGAGCGCGAGGAGCAGAACCGTTTGCACCCCGGCGAGCCCGGGGCGAGCGCCTCGCGGCACGATGATGGGCATGATGGGCAGGGGCACGATGATGGACATGACGGCGACTCGCACGGCGGGCACGACTCATCGCAGGGCGGCGATTGACCGCCCGCGGCGTAAGTTCGGCTTTCTTTCCTCTTTGAGGCTCAGGGTTCCGCGGCACCTGAGTCACAAGTAGACTCAAAAAATGACAGCAACTCATTTCAGTCTACCCGCTGACCGCTCACGTTCGAGGAAGTCGGAAGGCAAGAGGACGGTCAGCCCGTAGAAGCTTCCGCCCAGCAGATCGTGAAAATCCCCGCGGTCCAGGGTGAGGAGCACCTGGGCGTGGGCCAGCGCCGTAAACAAAATCGGACGGTCTTTGCCTGCGGTGAAAATCGCGGGCCGGTCAATGGTCACCACGTCGTCCGCCAAGAGAAGCAGTCTCTTGAGCCGCAGCCATTCCGCCGTTCCAGTGGCGGGAAAAACATGGAGGTTCTTCACGACTTCATTCGCCGCATAGAAACTGCTCATCAACGTCCAGCCCTGCCGGGGCGCAAGGGTGAACAACGCGCGGGATGATCCCGTGGCCGAGCCGCACGCCGCCAGCAAAACGTTGGTATCGAGAAAAACTGTCACGCGCCAGCCACGAAACGCCGATATCCTTCCTCATCCTCGGCAATCCATTGCTGGATTTGTTCCTTGCTGAACGAACGAGGCGGAGGCATCTCGACCCCAGTCGCACGTAGGCGCGTAGCAAGAAACAGGATCAGTTCCTGTTTCTCCTCGGGACGCAGTTGGTCGGCGGCGGCCTCGATTTCAGTGAGCGTGCTCATGTGCGGAAATAAAGCGCGAATGTGTTACGGCGGCAAGGGCGTTCGAGTTTTCGCCATGCAGGGCGCTGCCGCCTCGATGGCTACGGGAAAATCACGGATGTTCCCCTCAAGACATTCGACAGGCAAGCCGCGGTGGAGCGGCCAGAGCATCCGGGCACCCATTACTTCGAATTTCGAATTTCGAATTTACCTCATCGTTCCACCAGCACCGCCGCAAGCGTCGCCGCCGCAAACACCGCGCCCACAAACGCATTGCTGTAAAAGAACGCCCGGTTAATTGCATCCAGGTCCGCCTTGCGCGCGGTAATATGTTCATAGACCAGCGCGGGCAGCATCAGGCAGAGGCCGATGTAATAGATGCTCCCCAGCCGCGCGGTCATGCCAAACACGGCGAGCAGTATCCACATGGCTCCGTGCAGCCATTGCGCCAGCGCCAGCGTGCGCGGCGCTCCCAGCGTGACCACCAGCGACCGCAGGCCGGCTTTGCGGTCGAATTCCTCGTCCTGCGTCGCGTAGATCAAATCGAACCCGGCAACCCACAGGAGCACCGCGGCGCAGAGCACAAAAGGCTGCACGTCGAATCTTCCCCGCACCGCCATCCACGCGCCCACGGGGGATATGCCGAGCGCGAATCCCAGGAAGAAATGGGAGAGCGAGGTAAATCGCTTGGTCAGCGAATAAAAGAACAGGATCGCCAGCGCCACCGGCGAAAAGAGAAGGCAGAGCCGGTTGATGAACGCGGCGGCGGCGATAAATCCCGCCGACGATGCGATCAGCATCGCGATGGCGGCGCCGCGCGAGACCAGCTTGTGGCGCCCGGCGGTGCGCGGGTTGCGCTTGTCGATTTCCCAATCGGCCAGCCGGTTGAAGGTCATCGCCGCGGTGCGCGCGAAGACCATCTCGAGGATCACCAGGCCGAGCAGCTTCGGCGCCGGCCAGCCCCGCGCCGCGACGAACGCCGACCCGAGCGCAAACGGCAGCGCAAAGACCGTATGCGAAAAGCGGACGAATGTCAGCGCGCGCGCGACCGGTCCCATGCGGGGCTGTTCGGCGGTGGATGGGGTTTGTGTCACCGGAGGCATCGCGCGAGGCCGGCGTTATTTGACGACCAGGACGGTGGAATCGATATTGTAACCGCGAAGGAGCGCCTGGTCTCCATTCATTTTGTAAGTGAACGCTTCTTTGGCGTCGCCGCCGGCAAACTTTGTGTCATAGGAAAGGACGACCATTGTACCCTTGGTAGTAGTATTGACCTGCCAGCCTTGTTCGGTCGTGCTCTGAATGTTGCCCAGCTTTCTGTGCACCGCCGAGACATACGCCACAAAATCCTGCCTCGTGCTCGCCGTTTGGAAATCGGGATCGGTCGCATCGTACATGGCGTCAAAATCGGCTTTGTCGAGCGACCGGTGAAAGTCGGTCACCGCCCGTTCGGCGTTCTCCTTATCATGCCGGATGCCGCATCCGCTGAAATTCGGAATCAGAATTCCAATGAGGATTAAAGCAACGATTCGCCGTTTCATGCGCGCTCTACGAGGAGACGGGAGGATGATGCGATGCCGGCCCGGCCCGCGTCAATTCCCGGCTGGCTCCGTTTCTGAATGGACCCGGCCGCACGCGCCGCGTTACAAGTGTTCTCATGCCAAAGGCGCGCGTCGTTTCATGCCGGCTCAACGCTTTCAAACAATGATGGCGAGGCGGTCGAAGCGGGTTTTTGTCATCGTCGTCCTGGCGGTCTTGATGATCGGCCTTCCGGCTATTTACTTTTACGTTACGAGATCCCTGGCGCCGGCAATGCCGCCTGAGGTCGCCGCGTGGGCGATTTCATCGGCCGAGGTCTCGGCACTTATGGATAAGTACGGCTCGGATATCGATGAAATCATCAAGGCCACGAAGGATGCTTCCGGCGCGGAATCGATGGACAGATTTGTGGGAATTCCGAGGGAGATGGATGAAGATGGCGTTCTCACCGCCCAGTCAGAGACGGTGAAAGGCAATACAAGAGAGACGATTGTGAGTTATGAACAATGGAAGGCGCCCGCGACGATTACCCTCAATGCGCCGCATCCGCCGGTCGAGGCCCAATGGAAAGGCGATAAAATCGAAGCCCGCGCGGTATGGGTGTTCTTTCCCGACATTGGGGCAATTGAAAAGATTCGCCTCCTGGCAGAATTCGGCATTCATATTCCGCCGCGGGTCGATTACAGCACCGGGAAGAAAATGGTGATCCTGAAGGGATTTGTGGAAAATACCAAGGGAGAGACCTGCGAATGGGAAATGGGCCTCGCTCCGCTTTCCAGCTCACGGCCCTGAGTGAAGCCGAAGGGCCGAGGAGGCGGAAGGGAACCGTGGCGGCTGGCGGGCGGGCGAGCCGAGCCGGAAAGGCGAGTTCATCTCACTTCAGCAATCAGCAATTCCCTCAATACATATCATGTCCCAGCTTCGCGATGAGGCCGGCGACGATGATGAGAAAGACCACGCGGACGAAGCGGCTCCCTTTCAGGATTGCCAGGTGCGCGCCGACAATTGAGCCGAGAATGTTGCACACGGCCATCGGGATTGCCAACCTGTAGATGATCTTGCCGGCTATGACGAAATAGATCACCGACGCGAGATTGGTCGCGCAGTTGATGACCTTTGCCGAGCCGGAGGCGACGAGAAACTCGAACCCGAACAGGCTTGCGAAAATCAGGATGAGAAAGCTGCCGGTGCCCGGCCCGAAGAATCCGTCATAGAATCCGAGCGCCGCGCCGACGATGATGCCCAGCCAGCGGCCGCGCGCCTTTCCATGCTTGGGCCGGTGCTCGAGGCCGATGTCCTTTACCACGTAGACATAAATGGCGGCGACGATGAGCAAGCCAAGGACCACGGGCCGCAGCACGCCTGGATTGAGGATCGAGACCGTTCGCGAACCAATCATCGAAAAGACGAACGCGACCGCCGCCGCCGGACCGATGATGTGCCAGTCCAGCCGCACGCTGCGGGAAAAACGCGCAGCCGCGACCGTGGTGCCGAAGAACGAGGCCATCTTGTTTGTGCCGATGATGTCGATCAGCGGCGCCGTTGGAAAAAGGATGAGGCAGGCTGGCAACTGGATGAGGCCGCCGCCGCCGGCGATGGCATCGACAAAACCGGCGAGAAACGAAAACCCGCAGAGCAGGAGCAACGGGCCTGCGGCTGCCGCGCTCACGCCGTCTCGCCGGCCGTGGGCCGGAGGATTTGCCAGGCCCGATAATACTTGCGCAGCCGCTCGAGGTCCTTCTGCTCGACACCTTTCAGCCGGCGTATGTCGGAGTTATCCTCGAGGTCGGCCAGCTTTACCCGCCGCGCCACCGGATGCGATTTCAACCGCTCGACGTAATCCTCGTACGAAATTCCCTCCTCGTGCGTAAGCAATGTCACCACGGCGAGCACATTTTCAGGGATGCCGGCCTTGCGCAAATCATCGAAGGTGACCGTCGTATCCTCGACCACATCGTGCAGCACCGCGGCCATCCGTTCCTCGTCGGTCCCCATGCGCGTCATCAGCCGCAGCGGGTGCAGGACGTAGGGAGTGCCGTCCTTGGACTTCTGGCCCGCGTGGGCCTGCACGGCTATTTCGATCGCTTTCTCGAGCGGGGTCATCGTTTCTGGCATGGATGCGGCTTTCCGGGAATAGGTATATACTTTCTGCCATCCCATTGTCAGTTCCTTATGAAAGCTTCGAATTTCCGCACCCTCGTCCCGATGCTCGCGATGCTCCTCCTGGGCGGCGCGGGAGCGCGGGCGCAGGAGGCGCACTGGCTCTCCGATTACAGCCAGGCGCTGGCCCAGGCCAAGGCCGATAATGCGAACATCCTCATGGATTTCACCGGCTCCGATTGGTGCCCCTGGTGCCAGCGGATGGACCAGGAGGTGCTCGAAACCCCGCAGTTCGCCGATTACGCGAGCCAGAAGAAGCTGGTGCTGATGCTGGTTGATTTTCCAATGCGCACACCGCTGCCACAGGACGTGCAGACGCAAAACAGCAAGCTGCAGAAGCAATTCGGGGTCGACGGTTTTCCGACGTTCATCCTCACGGACAAGGATGGAAATGTGATGGGCAAACAGGTGGGCTATCTGCCGGGCGGACCGTCGGCTTTCATCTCGGCGCTCGATGGGATGAAGGAGCCGATGACGATCTTCGGGTTTCGCCCGCTGCCGGTGGCTGTTTCCGTGGGCGTGGTGCTGGCGATTCTCTGGTTCGCCTCGCGGCCCCTGGGCATGGGCTCCAGGTAGCGCGCGGATCAGGCGGCGAGGTTTGCCTCGGCCAGCCGCTCTTCCATGTCGCGGGCCTGAAGCTCCCGGATCATCTGCTCCAGGTCGCCTTCCATGAACCGGTCCAGGTTGTAGAGCGTCAGCTCGATGCGGTGGTCGGTGACGCGGTTCTGCGGGTAATTGTAAGTGCGGATTTTTTCCCCGCGGCTGCCGGTGCCGATCTGGCTCTTGCGATGGGCGGCGTATTTCTCGGCTTCCTCGCGCTGCTTCTGCTCGAGCAGGCGGGAGCGAAGGATGGCGAGCGCCTTCTCCTTGTTCTTCTGCTGGCTGCGGCCATCCTGGCAGCGCACGATCATGCCCGTGGGAATGTGGAGGACCTGGACGGCGGAGTCGGTGGTATTGACTCCCTGGCCGCCGGGCCCGCCGGCGCGGCAAACCTCGACGCGAATCTCGTCCGGCTTCAATTCGAGGTCGATTTCCTCGGCCTCGGGCAGCACTGCAACGGTGGACGTCGAGGTGTGGATGCGGCCCTGCGCCTCCGTGGCCGGGACGCGCTGCACGCGGTGCACGCCGCTCTCGTAGCGCATCTGGCGAAAGACGGATATGCCGGAGACCTTGAAGATGACTTCGCGCAGGCCGCCCAGTTCCGACGGGCTGCACTCGAGCTGCTCGACCTTGAGGTTGTGCGCCTCCGCGTAGCGGCTGTACATGCGGTAGAGATCGGCGGCAAAAAGCGCCGCTTCGTCGCCGCCGGTGCCGGCGCGAATCTCGATGATCGCGTCGCGGTTCTCGTTTTCATCCGGCGGCAGCAGGAAAATCTGGATTTGTTTTTCCGCGATGCGGATGCGCTCCTCGAGGTGCGGGATTTCCGCGGCGGCCATTTCGGCCAGTTCCCCGTCGGGAGATTTGGCCAGCTCCTGGTTTTCCTTCAGCTCGATGCGGGCTTTGCGCGACGACTCCCATTCGTCGAGCAGTTCCTTGATGCGGGTGTGCTCCCGCATCATTTCGGTTGCCTTCTTCGGGTTGGTATAAAAATCGGGCGACGACATGGCGGCCTCGAGCTCGCGAAAGCGGGCTGCCTTTCTTTCAACCAACGGGGCAAAGTCCATGTGGGATCAATCTGGGTGTGCGCAAAGAAAAACGGTGGCCAGCCCCGGGGCCGGTCACCGTTTGAAATATGTCGTAGAGGAAGCTAAGCCGCGGCCTTCTTGCCGGCGCGCACGGCCTTGGTGCTGCCGAAACGGCGCGCGAATTTCTCCACGCGACCGGCGGTATCGACGAATTTTTGCTCGCCGGTGAAGAAAGGATGGCAGGCGGCGCAGATGCCGATCTTGAGATCCCGCCGGGTCGAGCCCACGTGATAGACGGCCCCGCAGGCGCAGGTGACGGTGGTCTGGACGTAATTTGGGTGAATCTCTGCTTTCATGGGTCGAAATGGGGTGTAGAAGCTACTCGATTCGATGCGCCGCGCAATGAAAAACAACGCAATCCTCACCCGCTGGGGAGAAACCCTCCGGCGCCGGGGACCGGAGGCGGCAATCCTGGGGCCCGGCGGCGAGGTTTTGAGGAGTTTTGCGGACATCGAGCGCGAGACCGGGGAATGGGCGGCGCGCCTGGGACGCAGGCAGGCGGGAACGGTGGTCGGCAGCCAGGCCGGGAACACGCCGGCCTTCCCGGCGCTGATCCTGGCGGCGCTGCGCCTGGGGTTGACCCCGCTGCCGTTGGGGCGCCACATGGCCCCCGAGGAGCGGGAGATGGCGCTGGACGCCTGCGGCGCGGGCGCGCTGGTGACGGAGCGGGGGGAGATCGAGGAGCGGCGCGGCAGCCAGGGCGTGGAAGGATGCGATTTTCTGAAACTGACCTCGGGCACCACGTCCCGCCCGCGCGCGATCCGCTTCACCGTGGCGCAACTGGCGGCGGACTGCGACAACATCTGCGAGACGATGGGATTCGGCGAGCGGGACCTGAATTTCGGCGTGATCCCGTTTTCGCATTCGTACGGATTCAGCAATCTCATTACGCCATTGATCTGCCGTGGCGTCCCGCTGGTGGCCGCCGATGACAAGATGCCCAGGGCGATCCTCGATGGCCTGGCGCAATCGGGCGCGACGGTATTCCCCGGGATGCCGCTGTTTTTCGAAAAGCTGGCGGCAATCGCCAGCCCCCCCGCGCTGCCGAAACTGCGGCTCTGCATCTCCGCCGGCGCCCCGCTGCCGCCGGCGGTGGGCGAGGCGTTCAGCGCGCGGTTTTCACAGAAGCTGCACACATTCTACGGGTCGAGCGAATGCGGGGGCATCGGCTACGACGCCGGCGACGAGCCGGTCTACGAGGAAGGCTTCGTCGGGCGGCCCATGCGCAACGTCGAGGTGGCGCCGATGGGAGATTCGGGCCGGATCGCCGTTCGAAGCGCGGCGGTGGGGCAGGGGTATTGGCCGGAGCCCGATCCGGAGGTGCTGGGCTGCGGGCAATTCATCCCCTGCGACCTGGTGCGCATCGGCGGGCGCGGCATCTACCTGGAAGGCCGCGCGACCGACCTCATCAACATTGCCGGGCGAAAATTGAATCCCGCCGAAGTGGAAGCGCGCCTGGCGCAATGCCCCGGCGTGCGGCAGGTGGTGGTCTTCGGTGTCGCCTCGGCGCTGCGAAACGAGGAGGCCGTGGCCTGCGTCAGCGGCACGGCGAAGCCGGAGGAATTCCTCCGCTACGCCCGCACGGTGCTGAGCGGCTGGCAGGTCCCGAAGGATGTCTGGCTGGTCGACGAAGTCCCCGTAAACGAACGCGGAAAAATCTCCCGCCGCGATCTGGCCCGCGCGTACGGGGAGCGCAAACTTTAAAGGTTGGTAAAATTCCGCGCCCGGGCTGAAGTTTACGCCAAAGCAATGAGTGTAAACGGAATCCACCATGTGACGGCGATTGCCGCGGATGCGCAGATCAACATCGATTTCTATGCCGGCGTTCTCGGGCTGCGGCTGGTGAAGCGGACGGTGAATTTTGACGACCCGCTCACCTATCATCTTTACTACGGCACGGAATTGGGCGCGCCGGGGACCATCCTGACTTTCTTCGCCTGGCCGGGCGCGTATCGCGGGCGGGTGGGCGCCGGGCAGGTGAACGTGACGAGTTTCTCCGTGCCGAAGGGATCGCTCGGCTGGTGGCAGGAGCGGCTCAAAGGCCGGCAGGTGGCGCATGGCGAGCCGACGAAGCGATTCGGAGACGAGGTGCTGCCGTTGCAGGATCCGGACGGGATGCTGGTCGAGCTGGTGGCCGCGGACGATCAGCGGCAGCCATGGAAGCAGGGGCAGGTGCCGGAAGCATACGCGATTCGCGGGATCCATGGCGTGACGGCCCACGAGGAGGGATACGAGAAGACCGCGGAACTGCTGACCGAGACGCTGCGCTTCACACGAGTGGGCCAGGAGGGAAACCGCTTCCGCTACCGGGCGGCGGATGGCGCGGGGATGATCGACGTGCTCTGCACTCCCGATGGGCCGCGCGCGCGCGGCGGCGCCGGGACGGTCCATCACATCGCCTGGCGCGTGCCTACGGATGCGGACCAGGCGGCGTGGCGCAAGACGCTGGTCAACGCCGGCATGAACGTCAGCCCCGTGCTGGATCGCCAATATTTTCACTCGATCTATTTCCGCGAGCCGGGCGGCGTGCTGTTCGAGATCGCCACCGATCAACCGGGCTTCGCCATCGACGAGCCGCCGGAGCATCTGGGCGAACGCCTGAAACTGCCGCCGTGGCTCGAGGTCGCCCGCCAGCAGATTGAAGCGGGGCTGCAACCGATCCATCTTCCGGCATGAGCGACTTCATTTACCGCTATGTCGCCGGGCGGCGTCCGGAGACGCTGCTGCTGCTCCACGGCACGGGCGGCAATGAAACCGACCTGCTGGCCATCGGCGAAGCCGTGATGCCGGGCGCGAACCTGCTCAGCCCGCGCGGCCAGGTGCTCGAGAACGGCATGCCGCGCTTTTTCCGAAGATTCGCGGAAGGGGTGTTCGATGTGCCGGACTTGAAGTCGCGCGCGGCCGGCCTCGCGGCGTTTGTGCGGGAAAAGGCGCTGGAACATGGGTTCGACGCCAACCGGGTGATTGCGCTCGGCTATTCCAACGGCGCAAACATCGCTGCGGCCATGCTGCTGACGGGCGCGGCGCGTTTCCCGCGGGCGGCGCTGCTTCGCGCGATGGTGCCGCTCGAGCCGCAATCGCCGCCAGATCTCGCCGGCTGCGAGGTGCTGCTGGCATCGGGGCTGTACGATCCAATTGCCACCCCCGACCAGAACGCGCGGCTGCGGAGATTGCTCGAAGGCGCGGGAGCGAGCGTGACCGAACACACGGCGCCGACCGGCCACCAGATGACCCAGGGTGACATCGAGGCGGCCGCGCGCTGGCTGGCCCGACCGTGACCGGCCTGGCGGCGGACCCGCTCTGCCTGAAGCACGATCCCGGCTTTGGGCATCCCGAATGCCCCGAGCGCTACGAGGCGGTCATGGCCGGCCTCGAGGAAGCTGGGCTGCTCGCAAAACTGGAACGCGTCCCGGCGCGCGATGCCATGCGCGAGGAACTGCGGCGGGTCCACACGAGCCATTACCTGGACATCGCGGAACACCAGATCAAGGAGGGCGCGCCCGAATTGAGCACCGGCGACACCAGCGTGTGCGAAGCCTCCTGGGATGCGGCCTTGCGCGCGACGGGCCTGGCGCTCAACGCCGTCGACTTGGTAATGGCGGGAAAGCTCGAAAATGCGTTTTGCGCGATCCGCCCGCCCGGCCATCACGCGACTGCTGACCGCGGCATGGGTTTTTGCATTTTCAACAACGTCGCGCTCGCGGCGCGCCACGCGCAAAAGGCGCACGGCATCGAAAGAGTGCTGATCGTCGATTGGGATGTGCACCACGGGAACGGCACGCAGGACATCTTTTATGAGGATGGGTCAGTCCTCTTTTTCTCGACCCATCAATGGCCGCTCTATCCCGGCACCGGCCGCCGGAGTGAGCGGGGCGCCGGCCCGGGAGCCGGACTCACGATCAATTGCCCGCTGCCGGCGGGAGCCGGCCGCGAAGAGATCCTCGGGGCCATTCATGACGAGCTGGAGCCGGCGGTCGAGGCGTTTCGCCCGGAGCTGGTGCTCATCTCGGCGGGGTTCGATTCCCGCGAGGGCGATCCGCTGGGCGGCTTCCTGCTGCGCGACCAGGATTTTGCCGAAATGACGCGTCTGCTCATGGCCATGGCTCAAAAATACGCCAAAGGGCGCCTCGTTTCCCTGCTGGAAGGGGGCTACAACCTCCATGGCCTGGCGAAGGCCGCGGCGGCCCATGTGCAGGCGCTTGCGGATGGGTGAAATTATTTTCACGGTTTGCGTTTGGGTGGGGGCGCGGTAATGTCTCGCGGATGTCGAACGATGTGCCCACGGGCCCAGGGGAAAGCGCGGCGGGGATTGATTACCTAAGCTTCCTGAAGCGGAGGTGGACTCCCGTTGACTTTAGCAAAGCGGCGCTCCTCCTGGCGATCGCCGGCACGCTCTATTATTTCTTCTGCGTCGTACACATCTATCAGGGCCTGCCAATCAGCCTCTGGGCCTGGGCGCGCTTCGCGCCGCGCTACAATTTCGAGCATGGCAAGCTGGTGCTGCCCATTTTTGCCGTCCTGGTATGGATGCACCGGGAGGAGCTGGCGAAGGCGAAAAAGAAAGGCTGCAACCAGGGATTGATCTGGGTTGTGGTTGGCCTGCTGGTCTTCGCGATTGGCGTGCGGACGCTGCAAGGACGCATCGGGATGGCCGCGGGGCCGTTCCTGCTCTACGGCATTGTCCTTTACCTCTGGGGAAAGGAAGTGGCGCGGATTCTCCTTTTCCCGATTGCCTTTCTGGTCTTCATGATTCCCGCGTCGGCCATCGAAGACAAGACCGCCAATCTGCAATTCCTGGTCACGGGCATCGCGCGCGTGGTGTGCGGGCTCCTCGGCATGCCGCTTTGGGCTGAGGGGACGACCCTGCACCCGGTGGACAGGAGTTTCAGCGGATTCAACATCGCGGAGGGTTGCAGCGGCATCCGCTCGCTGATGGCCATGGTGATGCTCACGACGATCTACGTCCACCTGACCCAGACGAAGCTATGGAAGAAAGCGGTGATCCTCCTGTGCTCGATTGGGTTCGCCATCATCGGAAACGCGGGGCGCATCGTTTCGATCTTCATGGTGGCGAAATATGTGAACCCGAATTTTGCCGGCAACCAGTACCACGAAGTCTCGGGCTACATCTCGTTTCCGATTGCACTCGGCGCTATGCTTCTGTTGAGCAGGATTCTCGATCTGCCCTATTTCGACGCGGTAAAAAAGATCACGGAAGCGAAACCGGACTCCGATCACAAGGACGCTCAAACCTATGACTATTAGCCGTCTCCTGATTCTCCAGGCGTTGCTCGCGTGCGGGCTGAGCACGATCTACTTCATTCCGCGCCAGACGGCCATCCAGCCGTGCCGCGTGAAGATGGAGTTGCCTGTGGTGCTTGGGGAATGGGTGGGCAAACCGGCGGTGGTAACCCAGCAGGAGCACGACATACTAGCGCCGGACACGCAATTCTGCCGCAAGGTGTACGAGGACCCCGAGGGAGACCAGGTGTATGTCTCGATCGTCCTTTCCGGGCAGGACCTCGACAACAGCATCCATCGTCCCGAGCGCTGCCTGTCGGCGCAGGGCTACAATAACCAGGATGCCAGCACCCGCACGATTCCCGTGGCGCAGGCGCCCGGCGGCCGATTGCCGGCAACGCGGCTCTACAACTGGAAGCAAGTCCAGGACAAGGACGGACACGTGGTGAAGTTCTACAATATCGATTATTACTGGTTCATCGGGTACACGGACATCACGGCTTCGCACTTCCAGCGCGAGTTCATCGACATGAAGGACCGGCTGCTGCACGGGTACAATCAGCGCTGGGCTTTCGTGACGGTGGAATCGGTGGTCACCAAGGGGCTTTCGCCGATCTTTCCCGGCAAGGACGAGGCGGAGACGGATGAAATGCTGCAAGGCGTCATCGCCCAAGTCTTCCCACAAATCGTGATGGACGCGGGCGCGGGGAAGGCGGACCAGTAACGGAACAGCCGCGCACCGATGGGCCTGCTGCGCTTCCTCCTGGCAACGTGCGTGATCGCCGGGCATTCAACGCCGATCCTGGGTCTGCAATTGCTCGACGCCGGCCTGGCGGTGAAGACGTTTTTCGTCATCTCGGGGTTTTACATGACCCTGATCCTGACCTCGAAATATCACGTCGAGCGGGGCGGCTACTGGCTTTTCATCAGCAACCGCTTTTTGCGGATTTATCCGTCGTACCTGGTGGTGCTGGCCGTAAGCCTGCTCTTCTACGCGGCGGCTTCGTGGAAGCTGCACACGCCGGCGGACCGCCTCGCGTATTGGGTGCAGGCGTGGCATGCGGGACATCATGCCGTGCTGGCGCTGATCGCGATGTCGCAGGTCTCGATCTTCGGCCTCGATACGACGCCCCTGTTCGACTACTCGGCCGCCCATGGCTTCGCCTGGACCGGCTCGCTGGGCGCCGATGCGGTCCGGGCTTGGCGGTTCAATTTTCTGCCGCACACGTGGTCGATCAGCGTCGAGCTGTTTTTCTACCTCGCGGCGCCGCTTATCTGCGTGGCGCGGCGCTGGGTCCAGGCCGGGCTGGTGCTGGTGGGGTTTGTCGGCTACCTCGCGGCGTTCAAATGGCTGCCGGGAACTCTGGCCGACGCGGCGACGTATCATTTCTTTCCGTTCCAGATCAGTTACCTGGTGCTGGGCGTACTCTCATTTCACCTGCTGCATCCGCTGTTCGAAAAGGGACACATCCATTGGGGTTGGACCGCCGCGGTGCTGACGCCCTTTGCCGCGGTGATCCTGTTTTATGGACCGCTGGAGAATTGGCTGCCGGACCGCCTGGTGCGCATCACCTGCATCGGCCTCGCTTTTTTTGCCGTGCCGCTGCTTTTCAACATCAGCCGGCGGGCGAAGCTGGACCGGTTCGTCGGCGATCTTTCCTACCCGATGTATCTCAGCCACATCACTTGCAAATGGGTCATCCTGGCAACGATGGGCGTGGCGAAGAAGGATGACTCCGTGCTGGTGCCGGGCTGGGAATTGCTGCTGCTGACCCTGGTGGCGTCAGTCACCCTGGTGTGGCTGGTCGATTACCCGGTGGACCGCTGGCGCCAGGCGCGGGTGGCGAAGCGGGTTTCTCCCACAGCGTGAATGCCTGCCACCGCCCCGCGAGACGATAACCGCGCGCGGCTATGAATGCCGCGAGCGTGCCGCGCGCATCGGAGAGATCGGACTTCGTCATGAATATTTCATCGGGCGGCGCTGAATATTGCGCGGGCACGCCGTAGGTCCAGAGCGCGGCGCCGGCGGTCTCCTCAGTGGCAATGGGGACGTTGTAATAAATCGCGCCGTCGCGGCTGGCGCACCACCAGACCGTCTTTCCCTGTTCCAGCGCGGCTGCTGCCGCTGCCGCCGCCTCCCGGTAATCGTCCTTGGCATGGCGCGCGCCGAAGCGGGTCTCAAGGCTGGAAACAAGCAGCGCCGCGGCAATCAAAACCGCGGCCACCCGGCCCAGCACGCGCCCGCTTCTCCAGAGCACGAGCAGCGCATACGCCTCCGCCAGCAGAATGAATGGAAAAAGCGGGGTGAGATGCCGGCCCAGGATGCGGGCATGCCGGAGGAAACCGAGCGCAAAGATGAGGCAGACGGGACTCGCCGCAATCACCAGGATCGCGGCAAGCAACTTCGGCGGCAGCCCAAAGCGGCGGCGCAGTGCAAAAATGAGGCCGCAGGCCAGCGGCAGCCCGAGAAGAAAGAGCGGGAGCAGATACGGCTTGAGAGTCGAAACCGAGCCGGCCCGCAGCGCATCCCGCCCCGGACCAAGACCCAGAAACCCCAATTGCTCGTAGAAAACCGACAGCATGCTCGCCACGTTCATGCTGAGGTAGCCGGTGCCGACGTTTTCTTTCACCGTCCAGCCGAGGTAAGCCAGCAGGAGAGCCAGGAGCGGAATGAATACCAGCAGCGCGCCGCGCCCGGTACGCGTGATCGATTGCCGGAAGCCCGCCCGGCGAATCATCGGGATCATGTACGCCACAGCCCATGGCACCCCCAGCAAACCGGCCCCGCACAAAATGAAGAGGCCCGCGCAGAGAAGCCACCACCAGGCGGGCGGCGGCGGCTGATCCGGCTCATCCAGCAGGGCGAAAAGCGCTCCGCCCACCAGCAGCGCGCCGGAGAGCTGCATGATGTAGGGGCGCGCCTCGTTGAGGTAATACCAGACGAAGGGATGGACGCAGTAAAGGAGCAGCGCCGCGCTGCGCAGACCGGCATGGCGCCGCAGGAAATAGAAGATGCCGAACAGGCCAAGGAAGAACCACGGGATATTCCCCGCGCGAAGGATGATCTCCGATACGCCAAAAACCCGGGCCCATCCCCAAATGTAGAGCATGTAGAGCGGCAACTGCATGTTCGACGTGTGCTCGCCGTCGAGGGCGCGCCACCATCCGCCCAGGGTCGGCGGCAAGGTCTTGAGGGCCGTCTGGACTTCATCGATCCAAAAGCTCTGCCGGCTCACGGATACGCAGGCGACCACGCATGCAAGCAGCGCGAAGAAGAGCAGCGACGGAGAACGGGGGCGGGGGACAGAAGTCATGCGCTCACGGGAAGGGATAGGGGACGCTTGCAGCAAAGACCACTCCGATTTATTCAGTGGTTCCCCAATGCCAGAGAATTCCCGGCGGCCGCGATTGCTGCTCTTTGAACAGCGGATGATCGGGGACGCCGTGATGAGCCTGCCTTTCGTTCGAAGCGCGGGAGCATCCTTTGAAGTCCACGTAACCTGCGCGGAGCATTCGGCGGAGGTTTTCAGCATGGTCCTGCCGCCGGAGCGCATCCTCCCCTGGACGCCGCCGTGGTTGATCGAGGGCGGGGGCGGCGCGAAATGGCGGAAGGCGCGCTTCCTGCCCTACCTGGCACGGCTGCGCAGCCTGCGGGCGGACGTGGCCGCGTCGGTGTGGGCGGACTCGCGGGTGCACCTGCTGATGAGGCTCGGCGGGGCAAGGGTGCGCGCCGGTTTCCCGATGACTGCGAATAATTTTTACGCGAGCCAGCTCGATTGGCGGCAAAAGCAAATCCGGAGGGGCGCAATGATGGGGACCCTATGCTCGATTGCCGGTCTGCGCCCGCTGCTCACGGTGAAAGTTCATCGCGCCGACTATTACCAACATCACGTTGACGATTTTCTCAACCTGGCCGCGGCGCTCGGCATCGCGTGGGATGAGACGCCCCCGTGGCTCGACATTCCCGGGGCGCAACCGCGCGACGCGGGTGATTGTCCTGTATGGCTCGTGCATCCGGGAGCGCGTTTCGAGGGACGCCGCTGGCCGCCGGCGTACTTTGTGAAAATCGTGACCGAGGTGCTGGCGCCGGCCGGGGCAAAGGTGCTCTTCGTGCTGCCGGCGGAGATTCGCGCGGAACTGCCGCCGCTGCCCGCGGGAGTCGAGATGATCGATCCCGGCAGCCTGCGCGATTTCATGCAAACCTGCGCCCGGGCGGACGTGCTGCTCTGCAATGACACCGGCGTTTCGCACATGGGCGCGGCGCTCGGCAAACTGGTGGTGACGATTTTTTCCGATCAGGAACCGCGCTGGTTCGCGCCGCGCGGCAGCGTGCAACACGCGGTGTGGCGCGATGTTTGTCCGCATAAGCCCTGCCTGGATCATTGCGTGATGCCGAGTTACATCTGCCTCGAAGCAGTGACTTACGAAATGGTGCGCGATAAAGTCCGGGCAATCCTCGGGGGCAGCCCCGCAAAACCAGCCCCTTGAACGCGCGCCGTTCGCCGCTGTCATTCATTCCATGCTTCGCCCCCTCGCGCCCCTTATCCTGGCGAGCCTTGCCCTGCTCCCGACCGCCCACGCGCGAACGGAGGTCTGGTTGTCGCCGCACGCCGCGGGTAAAGGTTCCGGCTCCCAAAAGAATCCCTACAGCGCGGGCATGCCAAACGAATTCGACGCGATCTTCCAGCGTTATTACGCGGCTGGAAAGACTGGTGTCACCTTTCACCTCGCGCCCGGCACTTACTACACATTTGGCAGCACCGGCGGACATTGGGGTTGCCTGTCCGATTGGAAAATCCGCGGCGCCGGCATGGACCGAACCGTGATCAAACTGGCCGGTTTTACCCGGCCGGCATCGGCAAGATGACACAAACCTACGTCATCGGCGCCGGGGCGCCCAATCAAGGCGGCATCGAGATATCCGATCTGACGGTCGATTGCTCATGGACCGATTTCGGTGGCAGGCTTGCCAGTTCCGGATCGTTTATCGTGCCGCCGTTTGGCGCGACGGTAACCGTTCCTGTATCCGGGACCAACTGGGCGAGGGTCGGCCAATACGCATATATCCAGCGAATGGATAACTACGCGCCGATCGGGTTTTACCTGATCAAGTCGCTGCCCGATTCCTCGCACATCGTGCTCGAGAATCTGCAAGGCACGGGCGACCCCTTCGCGCGCGGCGACAACGAAGCGCCGCCAGGGACGGTGGTCTCGGGCCGTGTCTTCGCGGGACCGGCGGTCACGACCTCGCCCATCGCCATCGGCGACAGGAATTGCCACGTCGAGCGGGTGCATGTCACCAACGCCGGCGCGCCATTTTACGAAGGCACAATGGGCATCCTGATCGGGCACAACACCGCAACGCCGGCCGATACCGCCCGCGGCCAGTTCGCGGTCGCCGGCGGAAATCTCATCAGTAATTGCGTCGCCGATAACCTATGGGGCACCCACGGATGGGTCTTTACCATTGAAGCCAATAACACCGGCACAAATGACGACGGCACTTACATATCCGGCACCGTGGCGAATAACATTGTTCATTCAAACGGCTATCACCAGGGACTGAGCATCGGCGGCGCCGAGAACTCGGTTTTCATCAATAACAAGATATACAATTGTGAATCCGGCTGGTTTGTCGACGTCGCCTACCAGCATGACATATCGATCACCCACAACCTCTTTGTGGACAACCGTCAGGCGATCATGTTTGGCGGAGGCTACCCGAGAGGCTGGGAGCGCATCAATGTATCCCAAAACAAGATCGTCGTGCCGGCCGGTGGCGGCGGAATCATTACCACGGGTAATGTCTTCGACTGCGCATTCACCCGCAACCTCATGCTGGCCGAGCCGAAGGCCGCGCCCAGGCCGATCGGCTTTAATATCTGGAACCGCGCCGGCACGACGACAGGCTCGAACACTTTCGCAAACAATGTGATTGATGCCTATCTCATCAATTACATCCCAGCCTTCGCAGGCCGCGCCCATCACAACGTCAACCAATTCAACCGCCCAATGACCATGGGCTCCGGAGCCGGCGGCATCATCGACGACGCGTTTCCAAAGAAGGCCGGCTATTAATCCGTCGGTCGACGGTTCGGAATGAAGAAGGCGTTCGTGTTCTTGTCGAACATATCGAGTGAATAGATCTGTTTGTAATCCACGGCCTCCATGAATTCGAAAATGTCTTTCGAGCGAGCCCCCGAGAAAGCGAGGGTGTATTCGCAGACTTCAACGGACAGGCCGGCGAAGGCCCTGGCTTTGAGCGCCTGCTCCATTCCTTTGAGCACCTTGAGGTCGAAGCCCTCGACGTCAATCTTCGCCAGCCAGCGGGGACGGTCGGGCAACGGAATTTGAGTCTTCCCCCCCCCACGCCAGTTATCGAAGGTATCCACGGGCGTGGGCGTCTCGAGTGTTTCGACCTGCAATTCCGGATGCGGCCCAAAAGTGGAGTTGCCGGAATCGGCTCCGCCGGGATGCAGAAACAAGCTGGCTTTCACATCCGCCAGGCCCATGCAGTGCGGATGAAACCGGTCGAGGTTATTGTTCCTTTTGATTTCTTCGATGAGGGCAAAAACCTTCGGATTTGGTTCGAAGGCGTGAACAATCAATTGCTTGAACCGGGACAGCATCAGGTAACTGAAGTAGCCGTAATTCGATCCTATGTCGAAAAAGTGTGTAATTTCCGGAGTAACCCATTTGGTCAGGATCTGGATGGTTGGATACTCGAACCTGTCACCTTGCCAGTAAGTGGTCCGCTGGGTTACATCGCGGGAGTCGAGGCGCGCGCGGATGCCCGGGACCAATTCTGTCTGGAAGACGGTGGGGATCATCCTGAAAAACAGGTTGTTGGCGGCTGCTCCCAAACGAGGAAACTTGTAGCCAAGACAGCGCCGGGCCAGATCGTACAAAGGAGCCATGGAGCTATTTGGAAGAATATCAGCCGGCTGTCAATGGCCGCAACGTCACGCCTTCGTGCTCAACTGGCGCTTGAGGGAGACGTGCAGGACCGTGAGGCAACCCGCCGTGAATGCGAGCAGGATCACGGTGTTGAACAACAGCACGCTGCATTGAATGTCGATGACGTGCGGCTTGCCCCGATAGGTGAATTCGTCGTGGAACAGGTATTTGACCGGGCCAAAGAAGACGTTCACCGGCGTGAGGCGCCGGTAGTCGGCCTGGTCGGTCTCGGCCTTCGATACCAGGTCGGTGATCTTCTGGTTCACGAAGAGCCGCTCGGCGGTGTAGGCGCCGTGGTGGGAGTGGACGGCGGCGTCATTGAGCGGACCGCCGGCGATGATCTTGTCAATCTTCCGGAGGCGATCCTCGATGTCGCTGACGCTCGTGGATTCGAGCCCCGAAAGATAAGCCAGCGTGTCCTTGAGATCGTCGAGCCGGTTATCCTGCGCATCCGTGCGGTTCGGGATTTCGACCAGCTTATCGATCTGCTCCTGGATTTCATCCTGGCGTGACGTGAGCGGGTTCAGCTTGCCCTGGGCCACCACCAGGGCCTCGTAGCTCCAGCGCATCGGGATGAACTCGCAGATCAGCGGCACCTGGATGCTGCTGTCCTCGGGGTCCTCCTCGACGCGCGGGTGCGTATCGAAAAAGCGCTGGATGCGATAGACGAAATCAAGGTCGCGGTTCATGTCCTCGTATTTGATCAGCGCGCCGCCGAGGATGATGTTCGGGATCAGGATCAGCGGGACGATGTTCGCTGCGGTTTTGCCATCCTCGACCAGCGAGGAGATGACCAGGCCCATGGCGATGCCGGCCAGGGCGGTGATGAAATTGAAAAAGAACGACGGCCAGAACATGCCGCGAATCTCGAGGATGGAATTGCCGATGAGCACGAAGAGCGCGCACTGGACGGCGGCGAAAAGGCCGAGCGTGCCCGTCTTCGCGAAAATGTAATAGGGCAGCCGGACGTTCAGGTTGCGCTCGCGCTGCAGGACGATGCGGTCGCGAATGATGTCGTCGCATGAATTGGTGAGCCCGAGAAACATGGCAACCGTGAGGCTGAGGAAGAGAAAGGTCGGGATGTGGTAGGCGGAGGCAAAGTCGTATGCGTTGCCATCGGCGGAATAGCGCAGGACGACGCCGATGAGCGCGGCCAGCAGCGGCGCCTCGACGATGGTGGTCAGCAGGTTGCCCCGGATGCGCATCTTCGAGATGAAGGCGCGGTTGAGCAGCGTGCGGAACTGGGTCCACTCGTCCCGGCCGCGAATGGACTCGTGCCGCTTCACCGGCGCGGGCGGCAGCACGGGCGCCTGCTTGCGGACCGCCACCTGGCGCATGTCCTGGAGCAGGCGGAAGGACTCGTACTTGTCGCGCCAGTAATCCGGCGAGTAGCGCCGCGCCGGGATGAGCTGGCCCTCGAGGTTTTCCTCGTAGATGATGTCGCCGCTCAGGTCGCGCAGCGGGGTCTCGAGCACGTCAAAGATGAATTCCGGCCGCGTGGTGCCGCAAGCCGGGCAGCCGCCCAGCTCGGTGCCGAAATGTTGCTCGTGCTCGGCGGAGGCAAAGTACTCGAGCATTTCGTGCGGCGTGCCGAAGAAGACCAGCTTGCCCCCTTTGTCCAGCAGCAGCGCCTTTGAGAACATCTGGAAAATCTTCGACGTCGGCTGGTGGATCGTGACCAGCACGATCTTGTTGTGCGCCATCGACCGGATGATATCGATCACATGCTCGGCGTCTTTCGAGGAGAGGCCGCTGGTCGGCTCGTCGAAAAGAAAAACGTCGGCGTTGCCGATCATATCCAGGCCGATGTTGAGCCGTTTGCGTTCGCCGCCGCTGAGGACCTTGTTGGTCTGGCTGCCCACCAGGTTGTTGCGCCGCTCGCTCAAGCCCAGCTCGGCCAGCTTGCCGTCGATGCGCCTCGACCGGTCGGAGCTGGTCAGGTGCGGAGCCCGGATGGCCGCGGCGAATTCGAGGTTCTCCTCGATGGTCAGATGCTCGTCGAAGGCGTCTTCCTGCGGGATGTGGGCGATGTAGCCGCGCAGCGCGTCCAGGTCGTGGTAAAGCGACTGGCCATTGAGCAACACCTCGCCCTGCTGCGGCTGGTGCTGGCCGGAGAGCACTCGCATGAGGGTGCTCTTGCCGCACCCGCTCGCGCCCATGACACAGACCATCTCGCCGCGCGTGGCGCTGAAGGAGATGCTGTCGAGCGCCGTCTCGCCCTCGCGGAAACGGTGGTTCAGGTCGCGCAACTCGAGCGTCGAGATGATGTTGCGCTCCTCCTCGATGATGCGCTCGGTGAAATTGCACCGGAGCACCTGCCCGGTATCGATGCGGATGGTGTCGCCGTCGGCCAGCGCCGCGGTGTTGCGCACCGGCGTCTCGCCCACCAGGATCGGCCGGTCGGCCCGCAGCACCTCGATCTGCCCGACCTTGTGTTCGTAATCACACTGGATTTTCAGCAGCACCTCGCCGCCGGTCCCGGGCGAGAGCAGGATGTCGTCCTCCTCGAGCAGGCCGGCATTGTTCGAGACCAGGTACTCGCTCTTGTGGGCCTTCAACTGAAACCGCCCGCCCAGCGCGCGCGCCCGCCGGCGCAGATCGGAAAGCGAAAGCTCCGAGCGGTCGTGGAAAATGATCTTGTCCTCGAGCGTCGCCTCGGCCTGCGCCCCGGCCTTGAGCGTCACGCCGTTGAGCACGGCATCCACGTTTTTCAGCGCGCGGATTTTCACCTTGAGCCCGAATTGCACCTCGATGACCGAGTCGCGCGTCCGCTGTTTCTCCAGCTCAACCTCGTTGTCCTTGAGCTCGAGATAAATATTCGTCAGCGAGACGTTCTTCTTCGCGTTGAAATAATAAACCAGGTCCTGGTAGGCCAGCACCTGCTCACCCAGGACGATCCGCTGCCCGGAATAAACGCGGCAAAAATGCCCCACCGCCAGTGGGCGCCCGCGCACCGTGATGGGCCGTTGCGTCTGGTTTTTCAGCAGGATCACGTCGTGATAGCGGAAAACGAGGAGCCGCTCGCCCGCCTCCAGGTCGCGCAGCACCACGTCGGCGTTCCCGTTGCGGCCAAAGCAGAGCGACTCCAGCGGCGAGGAACCGCGCTGGAAGACGGTGGGATCGACATCCTCGGCCGCGTTGAGCTGGTAAACGATGTCGATGGCCTGCGCGGCCATGCCGAGCGCGGACATGAATGCGTAAAAATTGGTAATCTGCTCCTTGTTGGTGTCGGTCTTCGAGATCAGGTCGTAGAGCTGCACCCCCAGCATGATCTTGCGCTCCTCGGTCAGTTGCGTGGAAAGCTTCTGCGCCATCGCCATCAGGTCGTGCTGCTCGTTGAGCGCCTGGCGGAAGAGCTTGCGCAGCTCGGAATAAACGGCCTCCGGGTAGTCGTAGCGCAGGAAGCCCGAGCGACGAGTCGATTTCCTCCTCCAGCACCATGCCGTCCACCTTCGAGAACGCGGCCAGCACCTGGATGAGCAGCGGCAGCAGGTTGGGCGATTCCAGTCACCGTGCGCGGCTTGCGCATGGCCCGGCGCGCCAGTTGCCGCGTCGTGCGCTGAAGACGGTACGCCATCGGCGTCAGACGCCGGATGCGCTGCCCGAGACGGGCGATGAATGTGTCTCCCTGTGGAACCTGGTCGATCATTGTTGTTCCGCCCCCGGGCGGATGCAGACTTGGTGCGAACGCCAAAGTACCGCGAGATTGACCCCGTGTCGAGGCGCCGGGCGCCGAAGCGCCCGCAATCTGCCCTCCGCCGCCCCCTCATCCAACCACCCGCCCATGTCCCAACCGAAAGAATGCGGCTTCAACAAGGCCGGGCTCCGATTGTCTATAAGACAAAATGATCGTCCAGAACGTGTTTGACCATCCGCCGAGATTGCCTAAGTTCGAGACACTCCGGCCTTGGGCAGTTCGAATACGTTCGCCGCCTGCGCGAAGCCCGTGCCGACGAGTAGAACCCAACTTTTATGCCACAACTAGACCAAAAGCCGCCGAAGGATCAGCGCAACCTGCGCAATAATCCCGGCAATGGCGGCGACCCAACTTCAACTGGAAGGGCGTGATCCTCATTGCGGTGGCCCTGGCCTTCGCCGTGGGCGCGCTCTACTTCAAGGGCCCCTACAGCGCCCCGGTGGACAAGACGCCGGCCGAGCTGCATGAAAATGATCCAGCAGACGCCAGATCGTCACGGGAAACAAGGACGAACCGCTCTTGATCGACATGGACGACCAGAAGGACCTCCAGACCGTCAACGGCTACTTCAAACCGACCGCGCCCGCAAGGCCAGGACATCCATTTCCAGACCCCGGTCTCCCCGGAATTGGAACCCGGACGTCGTCGCCGCCCTTCAAAAGGCCGGCTCTCACCCCGACGCCCACTCGGAGTCAACAGCCTGCTGGCCTCGGCCCTGGTCGGCGTTCCTGCCCATCGGGCTGTTCCTGGTGATCCTGTACTTCTTCTTCCGCCAGCAGATCCGCATGGCCGGCAAGGGGCGCTCAATTTCGGCAAGAGCCGCGCGCGGATGCTGGCCCGCGACAAGAACAAGATCACCTTCAAGGACGTCGCCGGCGTCGAGGAGGCCAAGGACGAAGTCCAGGAGCTGGTCGAGTTCCTCAAGGATCCCGAAGAAATTCCAGAAGCTCGGCGGACGCATCCCCAAGGGCGTCCTGATGGTCGGCCCTCCCGGCACCGGCAAGACCCTGCTGGCCAGCGCAATCGCCGGCGAGGCCGACGTGCCCTTCTTCACCATCTCCGGCTCGGATTTCGTCGAGATGTTCGTCGGCGTCGGCGCCAGCCGCGTGCGCGACATGTTCGAGCAGGGCAAAAAAGCCGCCCCGTGCCTGATTTTCATCGATGAAATCGACGCCGTGGGCCGCCATCGCGGCCATGGCCTGGGCGGCGGCCACGACGAACGCGAGCAGACGCTCAACGCGCTGCTCGTGGAGATGGACGGCTTCGACACGCAGGAAGGCGTCATCATCATCGCCGCGACCAACCGCCCCGACGTGCTCGACCCCGCGCTGCTGCGCCCGGGCCGTTTCGACCGCCAGATCACCGTCAACCTGCCCGACGTGCAAGGGCCGCGAGGAAATCCTGCGCGTCCACTCCAAGCGCGTGAAGCTGGCCGAGGACGTGGACATGGCCGTCATCGCGCGCGGCACGCCCGGCTATTCCGGCGCGGAACTGGCCAATGTCATCAACGAAGCCGCGCTGCTGGCCGCCCGCCGCGGCCTGAAGGCGATCACCCTGACCGAGCTCGAGGAAGCCCGCGACAAGGTCCGCTGGGGCCGCGAACGCCGCAGCATGGCCATGAGCCAGAAGGAAAAGGAGAACACCGCTTATCACGAAGCCGGCCACGCCATCCTGTTCGTGCTGCTCGAGCACACCGATCCGCTGCACAAGGTCACCATCATCCCGCGCGGACCCGCCCTGGGCCTCGCCATGTCCCTGCCCGAAGGCGACCGCTACACCAAGCGGAAGAACGAGTTGATCGACGATATCACCGTCGCCATGGGCGGGCGCGTGGCCGAGGAAATCATTTTCGGCGACGTGACCACCGGCGCCTCCGGCGATATCCGCGGCGCCACCCACTTCGCGCGCCGGATGGTCTGCGAATGGGGCATGTGCGAAAAGATGGGCATGGTCGAATACGGCGAGCACGAGGATTACGTTTTCCTCGGCCGCGATATTTCCCGCACGCGCGATTACTCGGAGGCGACGGCGCAGGAGATCGACCGCGAAGTGCGGAAGCTGTGCGACGACGCCTACGCGCGCGCCATGGAAGTCCTGACGAAGAATCGCGACAAGCTCGAGGCGATCGCCAAGGCGCTGCTCGAATTCGAGACGCTCGACGGCGCGCAGATCAGGACATCCTCAAGTATGGCAAGATGACAACCCGCCCGCCAGTCCCTCCGCGTCCCCGCAGAGGAGCCCCCTCCTCTGCCTGACGCCCCCGCCACAACCATCGCCCCCGATTACCCCCACGGCCTAACCGAAGCCCCGGCGTAGGGTTGGGTAGACCGGCGGAGATTTTTGGCGGATTGTGAGGGCGTCTGCGACCGGAGACGACAGCAGCTCCGGAGATTCCGGTCGTGTAGTCGTCGCAAGTGCCTTTGCAAGTTGCTATTGCAGCGAAATCCATACGGACAATAATTCACACTTCTAAATCACCGGATCGGCCATATATTGTGTACAATCCGTTTTAGATGCCGCATTCCAAAAGCGATTTATTTACCGTTGATCCCAAGGATCCACCCCGGGATTGGGGTACTCTCGTCAGAGAGTTCGAGAAACAGGACCCTTCTCTGTTGAGCATTTGGAGAGAACAATACGAGAAATGGAAGGCCGAATATACGAGGTTCCGGGCCAAGGAAGAGGAGACGTTCTTCAGTGCCGGCGAGGGACAGGAACCAAGGCGCTTGGACGAAGGAACGCTGGGATTCCACCGCCGAGGCATCATTGCCCTTTTGAGCAGTGGAGAAAAATGCGAGGCGAACCTCGTGCGATTGCCACTGGACGATAATGAAGGGCAGGAACGGTCGGTTTGCCTCCGACGAATCCGAGTGCTGCTGGATTCTCTTCGCGAAAGCCTTGACCTTTGGCATCCCGTAAACGCTGAGCGCGTCATCGAGCTGAGAAAGCTGGCTCCCCAGTAGCACCAACTTTGCGATCTTGGGGCGACTGCGTATTTTTCATACAGTGTAAATTATTTCAGCTTCCCAGTGGCGTGAACTCTGGCACGTTGCAACGTGATGGATCCGCGATTGGAAAAGATCTTTGAAGCATGGTACGACTACGACCACGCTGCTGATGAAGATGAAAAGGAGAATTTTCGGTCCGAGAGAACGCGTCTGATTCAAGACGCGATTCAGTTATTCAAAAATCCGAAAAGCGGCAACTTACCGTCAATAACCGTAGGCGATTTCCTGCATATCTACCGGGACGAATATAGGAATTGGGTGGTTCGGAAGAATCTACGATCTCCCCGAAGACGGTTTTGAGAATTACCGCACCCTCTCTAAGCTTTTCGTCAGTCTACGGCTCAAGCGCTCGCCTTTTAAATCACCGGCCTGGCAACCATGATGCCCGCATCGCTGCGATAGCGCTCCAAATAATTCGAAAGCCGGTCGTCGATCACCACGCGCCCGTAATTATTCGGCGATGACGCGTGCATGAAATGCAGCACCCCCATCGCGTCGCGGTACGCCATCCCCACGTGCGCCGTCGAGATCATCCCATCCTCGCGCGACGTGATGCAAATAATGTCCCCATCCTGCAATTTCGATTCGATCCACGGCACCCGGCTCTTGGGAATGTGGTACATCGGGCGCGCCGTGACCCGCATCTCCATATCGCGCAGCGGGCCCAGCAGGCTCGGGTCGGCCCGCAGGTAACGGTACTCGCGCCAGCCGTCGGTCATTTCATTCGCCTCGTGCGGCACCCGCACGCCGCCCAGCGCGCGCGTCATATCCTTCACCAGGCCCCGCCGGTCGTTATCGTAAAGCCAATCCTCGAGATAATGCAGCCGCGATAGATATTCGCCCGTGCAATGGCCGTTGCGGTACCGGTCCAGCTCGATGAAATGCAGCATCGTCTGCGGCGTCCACCCCTGCCGCGGCTCCTCGAGCATCCGGGCGAACGCCAGCGACGTTCAAAAAACGTCCAGCAATCCAGCCCGTCCAGATCGACCGACGGCGCCTCGATGTGGTCGTCGATCTCCAGCGTGAACGAGCGGTACGGCGTCCCGACCAGCGCCCGGCCCACGGTGCAGACGCGCTCGCCGATTGGCAGCGCCTTCCAGTTTTCTGCGTCCGCCCGCTGCACCAGTTCATCGAACCGGTCGCGTCCGCGAAAGACGACATCGAATGGCAGGCTCGAAGCGAAGCCGGGCAGCGCGACGAACACCAGCAGGAGCGAGAGCAGGCGAATCTTCACGGATGGGACACTGCCCCAGCTTCCGCAAGGTTCAAGCGCTTTTCCGCGCCAGGATAGCCGCCTCGTAAATCGCGCGGATCGGCTGCCCCGTCTCTTCGCTCAATGCCTTGCACGATTCGAATTCAGGCGAGACCTGGAGCGTCTCGCCATCGAGCGAGCCGATCTTCACCGTCACCGGTCCGAAGGACGTCTGCACGGTCTCGAAGCTGCGCGCCAGCTTCAGCCGTTCGACCCGGTCCATGCGCACGCCGAACGTGGTCGTTTGGCGGAAAATCAATTCTGCCACACGCCTTGCCGCCGATTCCTCGCACAACGCCGTAAGCTGGAGCCCAGGCCGGTTCTTCTTCATCTGGATCGGCGTGAGGAAAACATCCAGCGCCCCGGCTTTCAGAATCTGCTCGGTGACCGCGCCCAGGATTTCCGGCGACAGGTCGTCGATGTTCGTTTCCATCCGCGTGATCGTGTCCCGTTCGTAGCCGCCGGCCGGCGCGGCCTCGACCGCCTCGCCCAGCACCGCGCGCAGCACGTTTGGCCGGCTGCCGCTCACTCTGCCGCCGGCCCCGTAGCCGATCTTCTCGATGCGCATCGCCGGCATCGGGCCGAACGACTGCGCGAATTCCGCGACGATGGCCGCGCCGGTCGGCGTGATGAATTCGAACTCCTCATCGATCGAGCCCAGCGGAAAGCCCGCGAGGATTTCCAGCGTCGCCGGCGCCGGCACGGGGAAACGGCCATGCGCCGAGTCAATCCACCCGCGCCCTTCGGCAAGCGGCAACGTCACCACGCGGTCCACCTTCAACAACTCGATTCCCGCGCACGCCAGCACAATGTCCGCGATCGAATCGAGCGCGCCAACCTCGTGAAACGTCACCTCGTCGGGCTTCATGCCGTGGATTTTCCCTTCGGCCTTCGCGATTCGCTCGAAAATGCCAACCGCGTGTTTCTTCACGAATTCGCTCAGCTCGCTCTTTTGGATCAGCTCGCGAATCTCCCGAAACCCGCGCTCACCCTCGTGATGATGGTGATGTCCGCCGTGATGTTCATGCTCTTCATGCTCATGCCCATGGTGCTCGTGTTCGTCATGCTCATGGTCCCCGTGCTCATGCTCATGTTCATGCTCGTGATGGTGGTGCTCCTCCTCATCCTCCTCATGCTTGTGCGTCGCCCCCTCGTGGATCGAAAACTTCACGGCCTCGATGTTCTGGCGCATCTTCCGCTCCCAATGCATGTGCACATCGCCGATCTCCAGCTTGCCCAGCTCCCACTCGAACGCGGACGGTTTGATCCCAAGATCGCACAGCGCGCCAACGGTCATATCGCCGCTGATGCCGGAAAAGCAGTCCAGGTAGAGCACTCGCATAGGGAACCACTGTTTCATCGCCCGCGTCATTTTCCAAGCGCTCTTGCCAACGTGCCCCGGTCCGCCTTGATTGAGGCCCCTTGAAAACGGTCCAGGAAATCCTCGTGGCGACCGCCGGCTACTTCGAAAAGCATGGCGTGGAAAGCCCGCGCCTGAACGCGGAGCTGCTCCTCGCCCACGTCCTCGGGAAAAAGCGCATCGACCTCTACCTCGAATTCGACCGGCCCCTCGGCGACCGCGAACTCGATCCGCTGCGCGACCTCGTGAAACGCCGCGCCAACGGCGAGCCCCTCCAGCATTTGCTCGGGACCGTCGAGTTCCATGGCCGCGCCTTCCTCTGCGACGCCCGCGCACTGGTGCCTCGGCCCGAAACGGAGCACCTCGTGGAATTGCTCCTCGCCCTTCCGGCAAAGCCCCGCCGCATCCTCGACATGGGCACGGGCAGCGGCGTCATCGCCCTCACCCTCGCCGCCGAATGGCCCGATGCCACGGTCGACGCAGCCGATATTTCGCCCCAAGCCCTCGCCCTCGCCGCCGAAAATGCCGCCCGCCTCAGCCTGACCGACCGGGTCCATTTCCTGGAAACCGACCTCTTTTCCACCGTGACCGCGCAATACGATCTCATCGCCGCAAATCTCCCTTACGTCCCTGCCGGCGAAATCCCCACCCTCTCGCCAGAAGTCCGCCGCGACCCGCCCGCCGCGCTCGATGGCGGCCCGGACGGCGCCGCGCTCATCCGCACGTTCCTCGACCAGGCCCGCGCCCATCTTGCCCCCGGCGGCATGGTCGCGCTCGAGATTGGGGCTGGACAGTCGGAATTGCTCGTGGAGCATCTGCGCCTTCTGGCGTATAAAGATGTCAGGGCCACAGCCGACTACGCGGGCATCAACCGATTTCTCTTCGCAAGCCATGGATAAAATTCTCGTGCACGGTGGACGCAAGCTCTCCGGGTCGGTCACCATCTCCGGATCGAAAAATTCCGCCCTTCCCATTCTCGCCGCCACGCTGCTGACAAAGGACGAATGCGTCATTCATCACGTGCCGGACCTCTCCGATGTCCATTACATGCTGCAAATCCTCGACCACCTGGGCGCCCAGGTCGAGCGCGCCAGCGGCACCGTGACCATCAAGGCCGAGAAAGTCACCACCGAGGCCCCCTACGAAATCGTGCGCAAGATGCGCGCCTCCGTCTGCGTCCTGGGGCCGCTGCTCGGACGCGAACGCGAGGCCACCGTCTCGATGCCGGGCGGCTGCGTCATCGGCGACCGCCCCATCGATTTGCACCTCAAGGGCTTCGAGGCCCTCGGCGCCGCGGTCCGCGTAGTCGGCGGCAACGTGAAGGTGCTCGCCCCGGACCTCAACGGCGCCGTCATCCCCATGACCGGCAAATTCGGCTCGACCGTCCTCGGCACCGATAACGTCATGATGGCTGCCGTTCTGGCCGACGGCACCACCGTCATCGACGGCGCTGCCGAGGAGCCGGAGGTGGTCGATCTCGCCAATTTCCTCAACAAAATGGGCGCAAAAATCGAGGGCGCAGGCAGCCGCCGCATCATCATCGACGGCGTGAAGGAATTGCACGGCGCCGAGCATGAGGTCATCCCGGACCGCATCGAGGCGGGCACGTTCATGGTCGCCGCGGCCATCAGCGGCGCCGAGGTCCGTTTGCGCCGCGCCCAGCCGGATCATCTTTCCTGCATCGCGCAGGCCCTCGAGCGCGCCGGCTACCGCATCGAATCGACCAAGACCACCATGACCGTCTTCGGCAACGGCATGCCCAGTTCCCTGGAACTGACCACCGAGACTTATCCCGGCTTCCCCACCGACATGCAGGCCCAGATGTGCGCGCTCCTCGCCCGCGGCAACGGCATCAGCACCATCACCGAAAACATTTTCCCGCAGCGCTTCATGCACGTCTCCGAGCTGAAGCGCATGGGCGCCAACATCACGCTCGAAAACAACACCGCCATCATCAACGGCGTCGGCGCGTTGAGTGGCGCTCCCGTCATGGCCAGCGACCTGCGCGCCTCCGCCGCCCTGGTCCTCGCCGGCCTCCAGGCCGACGGCGTCACCGAAGTCAACCGCGTCTATCACATCGATCGCGGCTACGAGATGATCGACGAAAAGCTAAACGCCCTCGGCGCCGAAATCGAGCGGGTAAAGGTGGAGAACGGCTAAGTCCCACCGCGGCTGGAGCACTTTCTCCTCAAGTTGTCGCGCCAACGGCCCTGAGCCTGTCGAACGGGCCAGCGACCTCACGGGGTTCTCAGGGGACAAGTCCCCTGAGTGGGGCGCGGGGTGAAACCCCGCCTTTAAAAAAAGGCACGGCGGCCCAAAAATCCCCTATCAAACCGGCCCGTAAAAAATGGGTCCGCACGTCACCCCCAATCAGCCGCCGTGCCCACATCGAAAGAGCGCAGCGCATTTCGATGCCCATCCTCCTCCGCCTCCGACCGAAACCCGGTAAATTAGACAGAAACCGCTCATCTAGAGCAGTTTCGAGTCAATCTGACGTTGGAAGCGCCTCCCCGCATGGGCCAACGGCCCATGGCTACAAGGCTGGCTCGCAAATCGGTGCGTCAGATTAAACAAAAATTGCTCTAGATACAGAAGCGTTTCCCAAATTACTATAGCCGCCTGAAGAGTCCCCGAAGGGGACGGCATAAAATAGCCCGGGGCTTCAGCCCCGGGGACCTCGCGCCAAAGGCGCCAAGCCCCGGAAGGGGCGGCAGAGGCCAGGAATCGGCGGAACCGCTCTGGTTTGTCTCAAAACGGGCGGCTCTCCCCGTATGCATCCGACGTACCGCACTTTCCGCCGGCCCGCCTTCCTCCTGTATTCCCCCAACCAACCACCGCACCGGTCGCTCCCTGCGCCCTTGCGCGCCAATGCCCGGCGAGGTATTCTCGCCCCGTGAAAATCACCGCCGTGGTCGAAAGAGGATCGATTAAACTCCCCAACCACATCCCTTGGGAGAGCGGGACGGTCGTGCGCATCGAGCCGGTCGAGGATCAACTGCCAACGCTCTCCGAAACGCTCAAGGAATTTGACGGGATGGCCGACGATTTGCCAAGCGACCTTGCCGCCAATCTGGACCATTATATTCACGGCCATTCACGGCCATGAGCCTGGTGTTCGCGGATGCCTTCTATTTCCTGGCGCGGCTTAATCGGCGCGACCAGCAGGGCGCCAGTTGAGCCCATACCGCAGGTAACTCTGGCAAGCCAATGTCGGAAGCTCAATAAATGAAACCGAAGAAACCGATTGAGTCTCTCATCCTGACTATGCGCGGCCAAAAGGCCATTCTCGATGCCGATTTGGCGGAGCTCTATGGTGTGCCGACGAAAGCATTCAACCAGGCGGTGAAGCGCAATGCCGACCGATTCCCGCCGGATTTCATGTTCCAGTTGACCGCCCGAGAGTGGAGCAACTTGAGGTCGCAAATTGCGACTTCAAGTTTGGAAGTGCTTCAAAGCGAAACGGTTGTGCCGAACTGGTCACAAATTGTGACCAGTTCCAGACGCCACCGCGGAGCTGCCTACCGCCCAATCGCCTTCACCGAACATGGCGCCATCATGGCGGCCACGATCTTGAACAGCCCTGAAGCCGTGGCAATGAGCATCTTTGTAGTCCGCGCCTTCATGCAGATGCGCGAACAACTTGCCGCCAACGCAGCTATTCTCAAACGGCTGGCCGAGATCGACAAGGCTCTCTTGCAACATGATTCCGCCCTCCACGCCATTTGGACCAGATTGCAACCACTCCTGGAACCACCCCCCGAAAAACCTCGTCGCCGCATCGGCTTCAACCGCGACCGCGAATAATCCTTCACCATGAATACAAAGGGGTGACCGCTCGTTCACTGTGCCCTTGCGCGCCGGGATGATCTCGCAAAGCCGCCGGGCGGAGGGAAAATCGCTGGCAACAACCCCGACTGACGATGAACATGAAGCCATCTGCGAAATCCTGGATTGTATGAATTGGATTCTCGAACCGGCAGCCCTAAAGGCCTGGACCGAGGGGCGCATTGTGTACGTCGAGCTTCACGACGGACGCATTGTTGGATTTCCCGCGGATCGGTTTCGGATTTTGGCGGCTGCTTCGGAGGAGCAATTGGCCAGGGTTCAGGTTGAATTAAACCCGAACTCCGATGTTGGAGGGGATGAGATGGTGCAAGATGCTGAGTCGCGATGACATGAGGAGGGCCGAAGCGTATCTGAAAGATACGGTGAGGCCCGACGAATGGCACTCGCGGCCAGCAGATTGCGCCAGATCGCCCCGATCAACTTCGGAATTCGGGTTAAACGGCTACGCGCTCCGCTGGGAAGAATTGGACGAGGATATCACCGTGCCGGGCATCGTTGCGGGACGGTTTCAATTGCCGCCAGTTTAACCCACAGTAGTGCGAGGCGCCGTCGACCTCCAAACCTTTTTGCCTCCCTCGATTCCATGCTGTGCCAGCCAGTGCCAGACCCGGGAAGAAGCCCTGGCGAACATTCGCGAAGCCATAGCTGCCTGTCTCGAAGTTCGGGCAGAGCGCGGCTTGCCGCTAGCCCTTGAGATGCGGCAAGTCGAAGCTGCGGTCGAGGGCATTTCACAAACACCGTAGCCGCTTCAAGAGTCCCCGAAGGGGACGACATAAAATAGCCCGGGGCTTCAGCCCCGGGACCCTGCGCCAAAGGCGCTAAGCCCCGAAAGGGGCGACAGAGGCCAGGATTCGGCCGGACCGCACCGGTCGCTCCCCGTGCCCTTGCGCGCCAGTACCCGGCGAGGTATCCTTGCGCCGTGAAAATCACCGCTGTGGTCGGGAAGGGATCGATTAAACTCCCCAAGGACATCCCTTGGGAGAGCGGGACGGCCGTGCGCATCGAGCCAGTCGAGGAACAGTTGCCAACCCTTTTCGAGATGATCGAGGGGTTTGAAGGAATGGCCGACGATTTGCCCGCCGACCTTGCCGCCAACCTGGACGAATACAAAAGGCGGCGATAAGATTCTATCACATGAAATTCGTGACCACATTGGATCGTGATGAGGACGGCGTATGGATTGCCGAGTGTCCTTCGATTCCCGGCTGTGTCAGCCAGGGCCAGACCCGGGAAGAAGCCCTGGTGAACATTCGCGAAGCCATAGCTGCCTGTCTCGAAGTTCGGGCAAAGCGCGGCTTGCAACTGACCATTGAGACACAGCAGGTCGAAGTTACGGTCTAGGGCATTCCACAAATACCGTAGCCGCTTCAAGAGTCCCCGAAGGGGACGACATAAAATAGCCCGGGGCTTCAGCCCCGGGACCTTGCGCCAAAGGCGCCAAGCCCCGGAAGGGGCGGCAGAGGCCAGGATTCGGCCGGACCGCTCCGGTTTGTCTCAAAAAGGGCGGCTCTCCCCTATGCATCCCACGTATCGCACTTTCCGCCTGTCCGCCTTCCTTCTGTCTTCCCCAACCAACCACCGCACCGGTCGTTCCCCGCTCCCTTGCGCGCCAATGCCTGGCGAGGTACTCTCGCCCCGTGAAAATCACGTGATCGAAAAGGGTCGATCAAACTCCCCAAGGACATCCCTTGGGAGAGCGAGCCGGTCGACGATCAATTGCCCACGCTCTTCGAAATGCTCAAGGAATTTGACGGGATGGCCGACGATCTGCCAGCCGACCTTGCCGCCAATCTGGACGAAATCAAAAAGCGGCGATAAGATAAGTGCCGTATGAAATTCGTCACCACATTGGATCGTGATGAGGACGGCGTATGGACTGCCGAGTGTCCTTCGATTCCCGGCTGTGTCAGCCAGGGCCAGACCCGGGAGGAAGCGCTGGCAAACATTCGCGAAGCCATAGCCGCCTGTCTCGAGGTTCGGGCAGAGCGCGGCTTGCCACTGACCATTGAGACACAGTAGGTCGAAGTTGCGATCTAATGGCTTTGCTCCGCGCGGCGCGATCGGAGCGGCTAAAAGTGGTAATTTTCGTCCGGCAAGGACTCGTTTTCTTCTCGATATGCCTGGAGCAGACACGCCTCAACGTAGGCCGGTACGATGAGTTCCTCAGGGTCTATTAGCAGAAACCCGACCGCTAGTTTCCTTCCATTTCGCCAAGCAAGATCATTAGACCATCGCTGCGGCGACACGTTGCTTCTCCGTACATTCTTCAGTCGGCCTGGAACATCTTGGCCAACGAATTTGCCATCATTTTTGATTGTGCCGCCCTTGCTTATGTACACGACTTTGTTACGCGGATTACGAATGATATAGACACCGGGACATGGCTTTTCCATACCAGCGAAATGTTTGTTTACCGCGTCACGCCAGTTACCGCCGTGCGTGAAAGTCAACTTTTTACAACGCCTAAACCGAAACCTTGCTCTGAGTGCGCTAAGTAGTTTGGCGAATTTCATAGATTTATGGCGGCGGAGGGCGGCTTTTCACTAACAGGCATCTGTTCACTTGCCGAATGCCTTTCTGTTAATTCACATGATTGTTTGGCTGCTGCCTAATTATCGGCGGTAAAATCCGCTCATAAGCTCGTGATTGTATCCTTCCTCGTATCCTTTCTCATAGCCACCTTGGAACTCTTTCGACTCATTTCCGACGCGATCACGCTCTTTATCGATGAGAAGTCCCGTCTGCCAATCCGCGTTGACCCCACTTCTGACGAGCTCTTCGCCACGTTGATAGCCAAGCTCATACCCGGCTTTACGTGGATCATTTGAGGGCGCAAAATGCGATGCGACAGAATAGAGGATCATGAATATGGCTATAAACCACAACAACGGCCGAAGGCAGCCGTCCGAACTGCGTACCTTCGGCGGCGCGCCACATCCGGGACACGCGGGTGCCTCGGTGCTGACTGTGTGTCCGCACTGTCGGCATTTGGTGAGAGACATAAATTATCTTCATACTGCTCTCCAACTTTTAAGACTTCAATTCGAAACACGTCCCTGAGATCTATTTGTCAAGGCCTCCCCGCATCGGCAGATCGAATACGGTCCAAGCGAGCCCAGCGCCGCATTTTAAGGCGCCGCTGCCGCCCCTTTGCTCGAGCGTTTGCGGGCGGACGCGACAAAACATTCGCGAGGAATGGCTGGTAAATGGCGAGGCAACGCGGCAGCCAAATGATCCTGGTCAGGCCCGGCCAAATGGCGACGCTATCTGTGCCGGATCATCGTGACGTGGCCAAAGGCACTTTCCGAAGCCTTATCCGCGCCAGTGGTCTTACCGTCGAGGAATTCGCCGCCCTTCTGGAGGGCTGACTTACCGCCGCCGAGGCGGCTGCCAGCATCCTCACCCACTCCACCGCTCCCAAGCCGCGCAGCGAATGAGCGGGGGCGAGTGCAGCGAGCCGGCCACTAAAAAGCTGCCGGCGAGCGGCGGCAGCCACGCTGTTCCGCTTTGGCAGGCCGGGCCGTTCAGACTTACGGTGATGGAAAACGTAGGCGTGCAATGGAGTACTACCTCCACGTTGGAAACGAGCAGAAAAGGCCGTATACGCACAATCAACTCCAATCGGGATTATATCTTTCACAAACCCACCGGGGATTATCCCTTTGACGGACTTTATTGAGATCGCCACCCCAACTTTTCAAGAGCCTTCCTGACCCTTTTGACATCAGCTTCCATTTTGCTTTCGGCATCATTGCCGCTGCCTTCACATTTAACGACCTCGTATCTGTCCTTTCGGAGATTGAATCTCTTTATGATCGCCTTGCACGGACCCTCGGCCTTTTCGGCACCGTTCACTTTCAGCAGGATGAGAAGCTTTTTCTTGTAAGAGTGCCAGAGCAAATCGACCACGGCCCCTCTGACCTGTTTTCTTGTTCTCGCCTCAATTTCAACTGCTATTCGGCTACTGTTGATTACGCCATCAATTCGACCGCTACCGTCAGGACCGGCGCAGAATCTTATCTTTAATACCTCACCCTTGCTGCAAAAATCATCTCCCAGAACCTTGCGCAGAAGGTCTTTACCGTATTTTTCGTGGGATACTCTTTTTTTTGCGCTCATTTGCTTTCTTCGGCTTCGGCGGGGCGGTCTCTCCCAGCGCCCGCACATCTGCCCGCGTACAATGCGCAAAGAAGTATTGACCAGATCGATGCTGACTTCGAGGACATTCACGTTCTAAATTGGGGCCATCATGCCGATCTTCTGCCAGAAGTGTCGGGTTTGCGGTGGACTAGCAAGCTCGGGCTAATGCGAGGTCACAAGGGATACGAAGAACGATTTACGCGACGAGTTTCCGGAACGGCAGCGTCAGATGCCTCGCCCGCACCGGCACCCGCTCGAGTCGCACCTACCTCAAAAACGCCTCGTGCAACCCCCCATCCACGGCAATCACGTGCCCGGTGGTCTTCGCAAGCTGGTCGGTAAGCAAAATATAATACGCCTCCGCCTGGTCGGCAGTGGTGATCGGCGATTTCGTCAGCGTCCGCTCCGCATAAAACTGCGCCAGTTTCTTCGTCAGCGACTCCGTCTCCTCATCCTCCGTGTAAGGAATGCGGTACTTCGCCAGCGAACCGATCACCCGCTCCCGCGGGAACATCGCGCTCCCCTGCACCACCGTCGCCGGCGCGACGCCGTTGACCCGCACCAGCGGCGCGAGCTCGACCGCCAGCTCCCGCACCAGGTGATTCGCCGCGGCCTTGCTCGTGTCATAAGCCAGGCTCCCCTCCTTCGCCACCACCGCGTTCGCGCTCGTAGTGAGGATGAGATTCCCGCTAAGCCCCTGTCTCTCCCACGTCGCCGCGGCCTCGTCTCCGACAAGGTACGGCCCGGTAACATTGATCGAGAACGTAAGTCCCCACTTATCGTCCGGGATGTGCCCCGTCGTATCCGACGGCACAAAAATACCGGCGGTAACCACGATGGAATCGAACCCGCCGTACGCAAGCGCGATATCGTCCAGCATTTTCCGGATGCTCGAGCGGTCGGCGATATTCGCGCCCAGCCCCAGCGCGGGCCCGCATGCCGAAATCCCGCTCCCGGCCACGCCGATGCCGAGGCCCACTTTCCTCGTGACTTCCCTCGCCGTTGCCTCGGCCGCCTCCTTGTTCAAATCCACGCACACCACGTGCGCCCCTTCCCCGGCGATGCGCAGCGCCACTTCCCTGCCGATGCCGCTCCCCGCGCCGATGACGCACACCACCTGCCGCGCCAGCGGTTTTTCCGCCGGCATCCGTTGCAGCTTCGCCTCCTCGAGCAGCCAGTACTCAATGTCGAACGCCTCCTGCTGCTGCAGCGCGATATACTCGTCGATCGCTTCCGCGCCGCGCATGACTTCCACCGCGCAGTTATAAAATTCCGCCGTAACTCGCGACTCCGACTTATCCTTGCCCCATGCGATCATCCCAAGGCCCGGGATCAGGATCACTGTCGGATTTGGATCGCGCATCGCCGGCGAGTTGTCCCGCTTGCAGCGATTGTAATAAGCCGCGTAATCCGTCCGGTATTGAACGAGTCCCGCCTCCAGCTTCGCCTCGAGCGCCGCGATGTCGTCGACCTGCGGATTCCAATCGACATAAAGCGGCTTGATCTTCGTCCGCAGGAAATGATCCGGACAACTCGTCCCCAATTCCGCCAGCCGCGCCGCATCGTGCGAGTTCACGAACCGCAGAATTTTCTCATCGTCCTGGACGGTCCCGATGAGCCGTTTCTTCCCCGACACCCGCCCCCGCAGCCACGGGAGGATCCAGGCAAAAATAACGCGCCGCTTCGCCTCGTCGAGCGCCTCGTATTTCTGCCCGCCGAATGCCTTCTCGTCTCCCCCCTTTTCCGCGTAACATTTCTCAATGTAAGCGGCGGCCTTCTCGATCAACTCGAGCGATAACTCGTAGCATTCCCTGTCGTCATCGGCCCAATTGATCAATCCATGCTGGCCCAAAATCACGCCGCGCACCCGCGGATGCCGGCCGCAAATCGCCTGCAATTGCAACCCGAGATCGAACCCGGGCCGCTGCCACGGAGTCCAAACGACGTCGTCCCCATAAATCCGCTCCGTCAATTCACGCGAGTTTTTCGACGCCGCCACGGCAATCGCCGCGTTCGGATGCGTATGGTCCACGTGCTTGAACGGCACAAACGAATGCAGCGGCGTATCGATCGACGATGCGCGCGGATTCAGGTTGAAGGTGGTGTGCGCGTACATCCCCACCATCGCGTCCTCGATGCCGGTCTTCGGCCCGCGTTCCGGCGCCGCGTTGTAAACCTTTTGCAGCCCGAGCACCCGCTCCTGGTAAAGCGACGCGAAATTCTCGAGCTTCGATGTCCGCAGGTCGCCTCCCGAGCCCTTCACCCAAAGCACATCGACCGCCTCGCCGGTCAGTGGGTCCTTCTCGCGCAGCTTGGACGACGTGTTGCCCCCGCCGGTGTTGGTGATGCGCTGGTCGCTCCCGAGCAGGTTCGACCGGTAGACCAGCCGCAACGCGGGACTAAGTTGCGATGCCGCGGCATCGTCCCATAGATAATTGACGTACTTATGTTTGAGTGAATGCATGGAATGGCTCTGCGGGGGAGTTACTTATCTTGAAAACTTTTTGAACCGGCTGAACGCCTCGTCCCACGCCTGGCTGCGATTCGGCTTGTAAGTGGTCACCGGGAATGAATTGCGCACCGTCCGCCGCAGCGCGGCCAGCGATTCAATATCCTTGAGCGCGATGGCCTGGACCAGCACGTTGCCGATTGCCGTGGCCTCGACCGGACCCGCGATGACTTCGCACCCAATGGCGTCCGCCGAAGCCTGGTTGAGCAGCTTGTTCTGGCTGCCGCCGCCGACAACGTGCAGCCGGTTCAGCGTGCGCCCGGTAAGTTCGCGCAATTGGTCGAATGTGTTCCGGTAAGTCAAGGCGAGGCTCTCAAGGACGCACCGGACGAATTGTCCGGGAGTCGCCGGCGCCGGCTCGCCCTGCGCCTCGCACGCCTGCTGGATCTTGCGCGGCATCTGGTCGGGCTTGGCAAAGTCGGGTGACTCCGGGTTTACCAGCGAGCGCAACGGCTCCGTCTCGAGCGCCAGGTGGGTAAGTTCCTCGTAACCATATTCCGAGCCTTCGCGGGCCCAGGCGCGCCGGCATTCCTGGAGCAACCAGAGCCCCGAGATATTCTTCAAGAACCGCGTCGTCCCTCCGTAGCCGGCCTCGTTGGTGAAGTTGGCCGCATGCACGGCCTCGTTGATGAGCGGCTCCGGCAATTCCACCCCAATCAGCGACCATGTCCCGGACGAAAGAAACGCCCAGTCGTCCCCTTCCGCGGGCACGGCGGCCACGGCCGCGCCGGTATCATGGGAACAGGAGGCTACCACCTGGACGCCGGAAAGCTTGGTCTCCTCGGCGATTTCCGCTCCGAGCCCGCCCAGCACGGTGCCCGACGGGACAATCTCCGGAAACATCCGCCGGCTGAATCCGAATAACTCGATCAAATCGACGGACCATGCGCGCTGGCGGGGATTGTACATTTGCGTGGTGCTCGCGAGGCTTTGCTCCGCCACGCCGCGCCCGCTGAAGAGGTAATTGAAATAATCGCCGATCAGCAGAAAGCGGTCGGCCAGTTCCACCAGCTCCGGCCTGTCGCGCTTGTCCGCGACGAATTGGTAGAGCGTGTTGATCGACATGAACTGGATGCCGGTCTCGGCGAAAATGCGCGCGGCGCCGGCCTTTTCCAGCGCCGCCCGGTAGGCGGTGTCGGTGCGCGGGTCGCGGTAATTGTAGGCAAGCCCAAGCTGCGGCTCGCGCCCGCGCGTCATCACGTAATCGACGCCCCAGGAATCGACGCTCAGGCTCCGTGGCGAGATGCCCCGCTCGGCCACCTTGGCAAGACCGCGTTTCAACTCCTCGAAGATCCGCAGAGTGTCCCACCGATAACTCCCCAGGACGCGCACCGCGCCGTTGGGGAAACGATGAATTTCCGTGAGTTCGAGTTTTTGATCGGCAAGGGCGCCGAGCATCACGCGGCCGCTTTCGGCGCCGAGATCGCAGGCGATGTAATACGCAGGGGTCATGTTTGGCTGGGGGTTGCTGTTTCGCTGAAAAATCTCTCCGGCACGCCGGCCGCCCGCGCGGCCTTCGGGTCTGCATCGGTAATGACCGTGCCGATCTCCCTCCAATGGGCCAGGAATACGGGCGCCGTCCGTCCGAGTTTGCTCGAGTCGGCACAGAGCACCACGTGCCCGGCGTCGCCGATGAGCCGCTTCTGGAATTCAACGACATCCTGCTGGGTATTCCAGACGCCCTCGGCATCCGCCCCTTGCGTGCCGACGAAGGCGAGGTCGATCTCGTAAAACTCGAGCGCCATCCGCGCCGCCCGGCCCGCCAGCACCGCCTGGGAGGGCAGCAGTTGGCCCCCGAGCAGGTGGATGCTGATCCCCTCCACCGGCGCCAGCAGCTCGGCTACCGGCAGGCTGTCGGTCACCGCCGTAAGCGGCGTCACCGGCATCCGCTGCAGCTCCTCCGCGATGGCAAAAATGGTCGTCCCGGCATCGAAAAAGCAGGTCTGCCCGGGCCGAATGAGGCTCCATGCCTGCCGCCCAATCTGCTTCTTTGCCTCGGCGGCCACCCGCTGCCGCTCCAGGAACGAGGGAAACCGGTGATTGTACTCAGCCAGTGCCCCGCCATGGGTCCGCCGGATTTGATTGCCCGATTCCAGCGCCGCCAGGTCCCGCCGCGCTGTCGCCTCGGAGATTTGAAACCGGGTGCAAACCTCGCTCAACGGCACATAGGAATGCTGCTGGAGCCAGGCAGCCAGCTTTTCCCGCCGGGCGGAAACGATATGGAAGGGAACTTTCATTCGGGAGACACTAAAGCCGAAGATATGAGCGAAGTCAATCATAAAAATGGTGAATGCCATAGTTTATGATCGGTTCCGCCCATTTGCTCCCTCCCCCGGTTCCGGAGTTGTTCACATGTTCTGGGAAGAATCTTTATTTCATGCAAATTCAATTCTTCATATTAACGGCGTGAACAACCCGCCCGATTCATGTTCCTCGCAACACCCGGGCTGGTTCCGCATCAATTGACACCGGGGAATATCTCCCCGGTAACCGCCCAGTGACCGCTTTCCGCCCGCTTTTTGCACCGTTATTGGGCATTTATTCCGCATTATTGGCCACTTTTTCGCCTCCGGAATCCTTCTTCGGGACCACGGATTTCCAGGTTTCCCTCTGGAGAGAGTCTAGCGCCGCGGCAAAGTGCGCGTCCTTCTTGCTCGGCCCCTGCCCTCGCCCCAGTTCCGTCCCCAGCCAGGTCACCACGGCGGTGAAAAGCTTCGAATGCTCCGGGCCGCCCTGGGAGGCGATGGTGTACTTTGGGCTTTGCGGCGCGATGGACTGGAGGATTTCCTGGAGCCGGCCCTTCGGATTCACATCCATCGGTTCCAGCCGCAGGTTTTCGATATCCGGCTGCGCCTCCTGCAGGACGAAACGGCGGACTGCGTCGTAGCCGCCATCCAGGTACATCGCGCCCACCAGCGCCTCGAAACCATCCGCCAGCGCGGAGGCGCGCACGCGGCCGCCGCTGGATTCCTCGCCTTTGCCCATCATCAGGAACTGGCCGAGGCCGATCGAGATGGCGTGCACCTTCAGGCCCTCGCGCGAGACGAGGCGCGAGCGCATCTTGGTGAGCTGGCCTTCGGAGAGATTCGGGAAGAGATTGAACAGATGCTCCGTAAAGATGAGCTGGAGCACCGCGTCGCCCAGGAACTCGAGGCGCTGGTTGTCAAAGTGATGGCGCTGCGTCTCGTAGCCGAGGCTGGGATGGGTCAGCGCCTCCGCCAGCAGGAGGGAATTGCGGAATTTATAGCTGATGCGTTGTTCCAGCGGGGTCATGGGTAAAAACGGCGCGTGGCAGCCAGCATATTGGACGCGAGAGGAAACCGGCGAATGGAAAAGTCCGGATTCGCAATGACTTTTTTTCTTTTTCCGTTGATCCGTTCCGCAAAAAGCGTGCAGATAGGGAAGAGATGTCACGGGAATCAGCGGCGTTGACGGACTTGGAACTGACGAAGAGGTGCCTCGATGGAGACGCTTCGGCGCTCGAGTGGCTGCGGACGCGCTTTAACAGGGAACTTCACCTTTTCCTGGTCGGCGCCGGCGCCAGCAAATCCGAGGCGGACGAGCTGCTGGCCAATCTCTGGACCGATTGCATCGCCGGCAAGCCGCTACTGCTGCGCTACCGCGGCACCGCGCCGCTGGTGGCGTGGCTCAAGACCGTGTTGATGAACGACCTCGTGGATCGCCGCCGCCGGCAAAGCCTTGAGAAATCCGCCAGCAACGTCTTGTCGGGGCTCGACGAAGAAAACACCCGGGCGCGACGCGGCGAGCCGGACGCGCCGCTGTTCGGCATCATGCGCCGGGCGCTCACGAGCGCGTTCGGCTCGTGTCCCGCCGAGGCCGTGGTGATGCTCCAGTTGGTCCATCTCTACGGGCTCACCCAGCGCGAGGTTTGCGTGATGTGGGGTTACACCGAGTCGAAAGTAAGCCGCAAGTTATCTGCCGCCATGCGCCAGATCGCAGAGCAAACCATGCGAGCGGTCCGCGATGCCGACGAATGGCTCGATATCGGGTGGGAGGATTTTCTGGATTTCTGCCGCGGCCTCGAGTGAGCGTTATATGACGGAAGGTGGAAAGAGAGGCGCGGCCGCAAATTCTCTGCAAGATTTCCGCTTTCGCCCGCTAAGAATTATAGTGAGCCAGGAGTTTGACGATGTATTGGTCTTTCTGGAGCGATTCCAGATCGGGCCGCAGGTTGATGGAGACCCCGTTTTGCAGCCAGACCTCAGGGTGAGGCTCGAACGGTTTGCCGACGGGTTGTGCGGCGAAGCCGAGCGAGAGAAACTGTGCGAGGTGCTGCGAGCGGACCCGGCATTGGTGCGATGGGTGGCCGAGCGCGTGAAAGAGCGGCGCAAGGCGGGGCAATAAGAAGGGCGGGGCAGATGTCACGGGGCGGCTTTCAAATACCATAGAAAATGTAATAAGTCCGCCTCGCCAGCCACGCGGGCCGGACGGAAGCGCCGTAGTTATACGCCTCGCGTCCGGCCCGCAGCCACCCTGACGTAGTTTCAAAGAACTAAGCGCGCGGGATTCGGTTTCTTGCAAAAAAAGAAATGGGGAAAATGAAAACGACCCGCCGCCTGCCGAAAATTACATTGGTTAGGGTTTATCGGTATATTTACAGGTAATTATATAATGTTTGCGAAAGCGGCCGCTGACATTTCCAATTTTCCGGCCTGGCCTTCGTTCAACTTCGGAAGTTCGCCGCCGTAAAAAACTCCACTTTGCCCTGCCGGATAATGATGGGTATCTCAGCCGTATGCTCGTTGGGCTCCTTCACGGATTAAGTGGCAACTGTTCCACTGGTTGCGTACCCACTCGTGCAGCGATTAGTGAAAGTAGGATCTCCCGCAGCAGCACGGGTCCTGCTTGCCGCATGGCGATGGCGTCACGGATGGCGGACTCCAGTTCGTTCACCGCGAAAATGGCGTCTTCGATTTCGGGGCGGTAGCGGTCTACGCTCTGGGAGTGGCTGAGCGGATTCATGACCCAGCTAAGAGCATGCGTAAGACGGCTCTTTAGCTCCACGGGGACGACGGGAATGTTGTCAGGCTTTGGCTGCCACCAATGCACTTTACCGCTATTGTCCATTTTCCGCCGAACTGGCGGGATTTTGTCGAAGGTCGCGCCATTGACCGCCTCCCAAAGATCCGACGCCTGGACTTTCCTTGGGTCTGGATGATATTTTACCGACAGGCCCAGTTCATGGCAGGCCCACTTGAGTACCAACTCGAACTTTGTGCGCACATGGACCGCGGCGGCTTTCACGTAGCCTTGTTCGAGAAAGTCGATTGCCTGCATGAGATGGTCCTGATCCTCACGCGGCACGGGCTGATCGTAATTACCAACTCGCTGGGTGAATAACTCGTAGTGCGCCCAGCCTTCGAGCTGCTGTTTGGCGACCTCATACCACGCGCGATCGTGCGTCAGGAGGAGAATTTGCCAATCCTTGAAGCTGGCGCTTTTGAGCAGTTTAAGCAGAGGCAGCCGGTGCGACATATCGAGGCTAAGTAGCACGTCGTCCAGGATGAGCAGTCGGGGATATGTGGAGCCATTCGCTCGTCGAGGCGGGACACTTTGCGACATGCCGGCCAGGTAAAGGCACAAACCAACGGCGGTTAGACGCGCTTCATTTAGAAACTCAGACGGACTTTTGAGCGGGCCGGTTTCCCTGTCCTTCATCTTCAGCTTCACCCTGCCGTGGGAGAATTTATTGCGTCGCGAACTGGAAGTGTACCTCGCTCCTCCCACCCATTCGAGGACAATACTCGTCCAAGGTGTGAACTCTTGCAGAAACTCGTTTGCTCGCGATTCGATGCTGCCGAGAAACGTTTTCAGCGAATCGTTAAACGTATTAAGGTCGTCCTCCAAGTCTTCTACTTCCTGCCAGCGGTATGCAGTCCGCGTCGGGTTTGTCGCAGCCGCGTCCGTTATTTCCGCCCACGCCTGTCCGAATGTTTCAGTTGCCCCGCTACTCGGCAGGCAGCCGGGGAGGATTTGCTCTACGAGCGGTCGGAAAATATCAACGGCGTCGTAGCCGATGGGCACCTCGCTCGCGCGCCAGATGACGCGATAGTCCAGCCAGCCGCACGACCGGGCCATGTCGGCGAAGTCGCGGTGTGCCGTATCCCGGTCAGTCGGATTCCACGTCAGATTATCCACGGTCGGATCATCGAAAAGCAGTGTCACTCCCCGGTCGGTGCGTGGGGGATTCTTGTAACGGTATCTAAATTCATCGAATTTTGGCGCGCTGGAGCGGAAATCGAGAAAATCGCGCAGGGCTTTACCGAGCGAGGACTTTCCGCTACCGTTCTCGCCGTAAAGCAGGAAGTTGCGGCCCTTGCCGGTCAGGTTTCCTTCATGGTCATGCTCCGCCAGCCAGATGGTTACGGGGTTAGGGAAACCGCGATAGCCACAGAGTTGGATTGCCGCAATGCGTAGCGTGGGGGCTGGGCTGCTCATACATTAGCGGCGGCTTGCTCGGTCATCGCCAGCGAGCCGAGGTCAAAGAGAGCGGCGCGCAGAGGGGCGTTTATGTCGGAGGCATCTTCCAGCGATTTGCGGATTTGCTCTAAGTGCTTGGCATCCTTCACAGCGTCAACTTTCGGCAGGGGGCTGTCAAACACGAGGCGACCGATATACAGATTGCTGGTGTGGAGCTCGTGCGGGAAGTAGAGTTCGCGAGCGAGGGCGTCGTTCAGGTTTTCGAGAAACTCGATCAGCACGGTATAGCGCGCGGTATGGGCGTTCGGGTGTGCGTGGAAATAGCGATGGAGTGCGAGAATTAGGTCCACTACTTGCACCACCGGCTGCTGTTGCTCCGGCGGCACGTCAGGAATGGGCAGTTTTTTCCAGTCGTCCGGGTAGAGGTCGGTGTTGCTGCGACGATTTGCACGAAGTAAATCTCCGGCCTTCGCCGAGTTCATCATTCCAAGAAGATATTTCACGTTGAAGCGTCGGCTGGTGGCTTCCAGTTCTTCGCGCTTTGGTGACCCTGGACGTGGTTGCTCGCCTCGGTAACGGGCCGTTTTCTTCAGGGAGTTGTTGCGGACTCCGTGTAGCGAATACCACGGAACGAATGATATAAGCGTATGATTGTGAAATACCTGGCCGTCATCATAGTAGGCCCGGTTATCTCCGCCGGCGACGCGGGCCGCGACAAGCTTTTCAGGAACTTCAAATAGTTCCTCGAAAGTCGGACGTGCAAGCAGGCTAGGTGAACGCTCTGTGCCCCACTCAAGCCAATTGCTGGGCCATAGAATCCATCCCTTGGCCTCCTTCGCCTCAATGTATGGCTTGGGATGCGCAGCGTCCCTTCTTGGTGATATCAAATCTGCGGCTACAAAAAGTCCCTTCGCCTTCCGTTCATCGCTGTTAGGACGGCACCCGTAGCTGACGTAACACGTTTGGCCAATAGGCAAAGTTGGCGTTGTAAATGCCGACGTGGATTGATCGTCGGGGTAGAACATTCGATTTGTCAGGTTCTCCTGAATATCAGTGGAGAGTAGGGTAACGTTACCGAAGATTTCGCGGTGAATACGGCGCTCGGGCTTCCATCGCGCGCCGTCGGCGCGCTGAAAGAAATAGATAATATTGTGAACGGCGGCATCAAAGATTTTGATCTCGCCGCAGAAGTCCAGGCGGAGGATGCGAGCGCGTTTGAGATACCAATTCTGCGGTTTCAACGCATATTTTGAGCGGCAGAATGCGTCGGACACGATAAGGGTGCTAACACCGCCGGCACGAAGGAGCTTGTAACTGCGCTCGATAAAGGGGACGTAGAGGTCCCACTTTTCCCAGAGCGTTTCGTATTGCGCGCTCGCCAGAATTTGCTCGCGCTGATACCGATTCCATTCGCTCTGCTCATCGGCGCGGACGTAGGGCGGATTGCCGATGGTGATGTCGAAGCCGTCGCGTACGCCGAACATGGACTCGGGGTCGAAGTAATCGGCACGGTGATCGCTACGATATGGGTTCCACGCGGCAACGGATGAGGCCAGGTGATGCGCGGCATCGCGGAACGCGTCTTTAATGAAGTCGCTTAGCTCTTTCCGAAGACGGCGATCCTCCGTCTTGCAGGCGTCCTTTTCCCCCTTGGTTTGCGCGAAGAAGTAGCGGGCACGAATGTCGAGAAGGCCGCGCTCCTTTGGTACGATCTGTTGTTGGAAAAGTTCCCAGTCTGGCGGGCGCGACAGATCGAGGAGGGCGTTGGCGCAGACGAATTTGGTTTCGAGGTTCGGTAGCGGACGGACGGCATTGGGGTCTGTCTGTTCAATGACGAGCGAGAGGAAAAACCGAAGTTTCGCGATTTGGATGGCGGTGGGCTGGATGTCCACGCCATGGATGCAGTCTTTGATAAGTTCGAGCTTGCGGGTGTAGTCCCAAGTCTCTTCACGAAAGACCTCCTTTGCGCGCTTCCGCATCTCTGGGGGCAGCGAGGCGAGCTTGGTCGCTTCCCAAATCTTGTTATCCTCGTCGAGTTTGCGCAGAACGTGAACGAGTAGCTGGAGCAGGCCCATCGGGAAAGCGCCGGAACCGCAGGCTGGGTCCAGGATGCGGAGTTGGCCTATAAGGCCGACGATTCGCTCAGCTTCCTGGTCAAGGTGATGCGATGGTTTTTCCTCCGAGACCAGTTCGCGGACTTTCTTCTCCAGGTCGGCGGACGCGCCGCTCGGGGCCATCGCGCCGAGAAGGTAGCGCACCAAGGCTTCCTCGACCATGTAGTGAACAATCTCTCGCGGGGTATAGAAGGAGCCAGTGGACTTGCGGGCGACTGTGCCGGTCTCTGGGTTCACCGCGGCGAGGAGATTCTCGAAGGTGCGGCCCAGCAACTCGGGGTCGAGAGCGATATCCTGTTCCAACGGGGTGTTTTCTTCGATGGTGAATTTGTAGTCGCGAAAGATGCGTATGAGGCCGCGCGCTTTGGGTGCGGACGACTCACCAAGTAATTCAGAGATTTCCGGGACCGGGCGTTCGTCGCCGAAGAAGAGGAAGTCAGGGATGAGGGGTTGCTTACTGGCGGTATCGGAGAATCCGTCCACGCGAACCTCCTCCTTAAGACCGTTGTCCTCGCTAGGAAAATCATCGAGGTTCTCGAAGAGGCCGCCGTTGAGGAACGGAACGTTCTTATAAAGTTCCTCGACAGGCGCTTTCTCAATGAAAAGACCGACGTAGCGGAAGAAACGCTGGTCGCCGTAGTGCTTGTTGACGCCCTTGTAATTTCGAGCAGTACGGAACTGTCGCTCCGCGATGGGAGTGGCGAGTGTGGCGAAGAAGAGGTTTTGCAGGATGGCCTTGTAATAGCGCCCGGATTGGTCATGCACGGTATCGGCCAAGTGCCAGTCTCCTAGGAGATTCTCCACTTTGTGAGGGGCGAAGAGGTCATCCGTGAGTAAGCCCTTTTCGCGTAAAAACCAGCAAAAAATAATGCGGGTGAGCAGCCGAATGAGAGCCTCCGAGTCCCGGCCGTCGGAGTCTTTCTTTGCGCCGGCCGGGAAGCGGGCATAGAGGCGCGCCCAGTAGAACCAGTTACGGACTTCGATAAAGAAGCGCTTGTTCAGCGTCTGGATGTCGAGGGTCTTCTGCCACGCGCGATGCAAGGTCACGAAATTGGTTATTTCCTCGTTGCCCGGCTGGGCCTCGGACAGGGCGGAGAAAGAGAGGTCCGCTAGAATTTCGATATGCGCGCGATGCGGTGCCGTAACCGAAATATCCTTAATGAGTGTGACGCGCTCCAGTACGTCGCGCGATTCATCGCGCTTGTGCAGGCGGCGGTTGATCGTTGCCAGGGTGAGCATTTCGCCGTGCCGGAAAAGCACGAGCGCAGGCATAGCCAGTAGGCGATTGAGCGCGCGGGTTATGCCGGATAATTGTGTGCGGGTGTAACGGTCGCCGGAGAGCCGTATGGCAAAGAAGACATAGGACCGGATTTCTTGGTTGTCCACGCGGTTGGCAGACTCGAAGAGCGAAAGCGTGGAATTAGCAGCATTGATGTCGTCGTCGTTAAGCTGAAAAAGGAACTCGACCTCTTTCCACTGTGGCCAGTGAGCGAGTTTTTCGTCCAGCCGTCCGTTGCGGTCGAACTGCTGGCGAAAATCAGTTTTCCCTCTCAGAGCGATGGTTCGTCCGCTCTGGTATCCGAGTGTTGCCCAAAATGCGGTGGCGGAATCGCGCAATGGATTGGCCGCGAAGGCGGCAAGCCGGGATTGTATCTCGCGTTTCAGCGCTTCGTCAGTCATGGGCCTTTGATGACGAGCCACGTGACCAGTTCAAACTCGGAATCTTCGGTGGCTTGTTCGTGATGCGTTGGTAATACGGCATTCCGGCTGAGCAGGAGTTGGCCAACGGCGCGCCGGGTGAAGGTGTGCACGACGGAAGCGAGCGCCTTTTGCAGCAGCTCCGAATAGACGGCCATGTCACAGCCATGGCTGGTTTCGTGATCGAAGAGGGTACAGAGCGCTTCGTGCGGAGTGCTCTTGCCGGCGCAGAGGATGCGGAAGATGTCGAGAGTCTGCTTCGGTTGGGCGAAGGTGAACCGGACATTTCCATCGTTGCGGATATAGACGAGGAAGTAGGGCTGTAGGGGATTAATCGTCTCGCTGCCTTCTGTCCTGCCGGCCTGTTTCAGGCAGAAGATGACGCCGGGGGCGATGATGCGAAACTCGGGATCTGGTGGGACGACGGTGTAGAGGCCGAAGGGAGCGGCTTCCAGAGCGGCTCGGTTGGCTTCGAGGTACTTCAGAAGATCAATACGGAAATCATCGAGAGTGAACTCGGAGAGCGAGATGCCATCCTCGTTGAGTTCGTCCATATCGAGGACTTCGTCCTTCAAACGGAGGAGCTGTTTGTCGCGGTATTTGAGATCGTCCTGGATCAACTCCTCAAGGTCGTCGGTCTTGAGTACGTTGTCCTCGGAGGTGGCGGCGATGTCCACGAGGGCCATGCGGGCCTCCACCCGGTGCTTGAGGTTGATGTAGTTGTTAAGATCGTCGGTCGGCCAGAAATTAACGAGCTGGACGGAGTGATTGCGGCTCTTGAGCCGATCGATGCGTCCGAATCGCTGAATGATTCGGACGGGATTCCAGTGGATGTCATAATTGACGAGGTAGTCGCAATCCTGAAGGTTCTGGCCCTCGCTGATGCAGTCGGTGGCGATAAGAAGATCAATTCCGCCGGTTTGGGGCATTGACGGCATCTTCGCGCGGTTTTTAGCAAACGGAGAAAAATTGGTGAGGATGTGATTGAACTCAGTGGCCTGGGCGTAGCCACCGGGATGGAAAGTTGTACGGTTATCGCCGCTGCCGGTAACGAGCGCGGCGCGGATGCCGAGGTTCGCTTCGGCCCAGTCCGCAAGTTGCTCAAAAAGATACACGGCGGTGTCCGCAAAGGCGGTGAAGACGAGGACCTTCGGATTTGGCTTCCCGTCTTTATTCACAGTTGGGTGCCGGACTTTCTTCTCGATCAGAGCCTTCAGCTCCGCGAGCTTCGCATCACGAGCCGGGGTGACGGCCTCGGCCGCGTTGAGCAAGATCGTGAGCTGCTCCTTATCCTTGTCGAGTTCCACCAACCAGTCATCAAGGCGCAGGTGTTCGAGGCGGTATTTGAGTTTCCCGACCACCAATTGCCCTGCCTCTTGGTCCTCGTCGTCGCCGGTTTCGCCGAGGTCCAGTTCGAGATCGTCGGAGTCAGGATTCTGTGCCGGGTCGGCCTTGAAGTTTCTAATTCTCTGCTCCAGGGCTTCGATTTTTCGGATGGTGTTCTCCATCGTGATCTGGAAGGACTCGACGGAACTTTCGAGGCGTTTCAGGAAATTCACCTTCATCATACCGATGAGGTAATTCTCGCGATCTGCCTGCGAAAACGGATCGCGCTCGGAAGTCTGGTAAAGGGGCTTGTATCTGTCCCGGACAAAGCGCGATGGATTGAAGAGGGAGAGTTTGTAGCCGCTAATTTCCCGATTGAGCCGGTCGTAGGAAAGGAATCGCCCCTGGAGATCGATGTCCGGGGTGCAGGTGACCGGTTTCTCGCGTTTCGGAAATCCACCCAACTCCTGGATGGTCGCGGCGTAGTATTTCTGGATGTGTTTGCGCGAACGGGCGATGGTCAGTTCGTCCAGGAGCTTGAAGAAATCGGAGCCGAGGCGTTCAAGCAAGTCGCGGAGTTTGCGCTTCGACGGATTCTGTTTTGCCCAATGGGTAAAATTCGCCTGGGCTGCCCGGAGCGTCTCCTTGAGATTGGCAATGCCGATACTCTCCTTGAACGCGGCATCGCTGCCTTCTGTGAGGAAGTAGATTTGATTTCGGAGGTCTTTGAGGTTGTTGTTGACCGGTGTGGCGGAGAGAAGGAGCACCTTGGTTTTGACGCCGGCCTTGACGATGTCGTCCATCATGCGCTCGTATCTGCTCTTGCGGATGAGATTTCCCTCCTCGTCGCGCTTGCCGGGGCTGTTGTTGCGGAAATTGTGGGACTCATCGATGACGATGAGGTCGTAGTTGCCCCAATTGATGGTGCCGAGATCGATGTCGCCGGTTTTGCCTGTATCCCGGCTGAGATCGGTGTGCGAGAGTACATCGTAGCGAAAGCGGTCGTCGCCGAACGGATTCAATTGGTCATTGAGCTTATAGACCGTCCAGTTCTCGCGGAGTTTCTTCGGGCAGAGGACGAGCACGCGCTCGTTCCGCAGCTCGAAGTATTTGATGACTGCGAGCGCTTCGAAAGTCTTACCGAGGCCGACGCTATCCGCCAGGATGCAGCCGTTGTGCTTGAGGACTTTATTGATGGCTCCTTTGACGCCATCCTGCTGGAACTGGAAGAGGGCGCGCCAAATGCCGGACTCGAAGAGCGTCGTTTTGCCGAGTTCCTCCGCTGTTTTGCCCGTGTCGCCGAGGAAGCGTTCGAAGAGGTGAAAGAGGGTTTTGTAGTAGATGAACTCCGGCGAGTGGTTTTGGTAAAGCTGCTCGAGGTAGCTGAGGACCTGATCCTTTACCGGCTGAGTGAGACTATTGTTCAGCCAGAGTTCGTCGAACCATGCCTTAAGATCGCGCCGGTCTCGTGTGCTATCGACTTCAAGATTGAGTTCGATGTTGTTGCCGACAGCGGCCAGTCCGAGGCCTCGAACGGTGAAATTGGAACTGCCGAGCAGGGATTGCTCTATCCCTCCGTTGTCGATGTGGTACAGCTTGCCGTGGAGGAAGCCGGCTTGCGTGATGGATCGAATGTCCACCTTCTTCGAAATCCATTCCGCGCATTCCCGCGCGACGCGCCTTTGCTCGAGGCGGTTCTTCAGTTCGAGTTTGTCGTCGGCAATTCCGAACGCCTTCCGCTGGGTCTTTTCCGGGTCCAGGGATTGTATGAAGCTGGGCTCGCCGAAAAGAAAGCGGAGATGCCCGATCTGGTCAAGGGTGTCCCGGAGAGCCTCGTAGGCGTATATGGTGAAATAGGCAGAGACGAAGCTGAGATTGGCGTCGGGCTGAATGTTTTCCCGCAGGAATTCACCGACTTTGCCGCGGCCATGGTTGTCGCGGATGCCGGATTGTCCGGTGGTCGATGGGGGTACCTGCGTCATGGATTGTGGGATGCCGTCGCTGCAGAGCCGGAGCATATGCTCTCGGCGACGGGAATCAATCAAACAGACACAGGAATGGGTGGTCGACGAGAGATTACTTTGCCGCGCGGCACTGAGCGTGCTGAGAACGCTCGGAGAACTCTCCCACTCTTGAATACTTATCCTCTCTTCCGTCGCGGTATCATTCTGGTCCTTTTCTTCTCCGTCGTCGCACGGGTCGCATTCGCCGACGCTTCGCCCCTTGTTGTGGTGCGCAGTGGCAATGGGGCTCTGGACGGGACCGACAGCCAGATCACTTATGAGCCCGGGCCGAACTGGAACGGCCCGTTCCCATACAAATTTACCGCGGCCGACTTTGCGGCCGCCAGCAGCGGATCGGCCCCCTGGATCGTTTATCCGGTTAGTCCGTGGACGCAACAAATGGACGGCGACACCGTGTCGCAATGGGTGGCTCCGCTTCCGCTCTTCGATGAGTACGATGGATCGGACAGCCCGACGGCGCTTTACGCCGTGAAGTTCAACATGCCTTCGGTGCCGCCGGTGGTCACGCTGGTGTTGCACTACTGCGTCGATAACCAACTTGGCGACAGCGTGAACAGCGAGCTATACCTGAATGGCACGGCGGTGCCGGGAACGAATACCCAGGCGGGGACTTACAACAGCGAGTCCGTGCTCACTGTTCCCAACGTGGCCGGGCTGCTCAAGACGGGATCGAATGTTCTCTACGTGAATGCTGTGAACACGGGCGGCCCTTCGGGCTTGCTCTTCCGCGCGGAGTTCTATGCCGGGAATTACAACTGGTCGAACTACGCGGGCGCCCCGGGCGTATCCGGCACGGTGAACGCGACCGGGGCCGCGGCGCAATTTACCCAGCCGGGCGGCATCGCCGTGGACGGCAGCGGCAACGCCTACGTCGCGGATACGGCCAACGATACCGTCCGCGAAATCGCGCCCGGCGGCATCGTGCTGCCCCTGGCCGGCGTGCCGGATGTGAGCGGCACAAGCAACGGCACAGGGACCAGTGCGCAGTTCGCGTCTCCTGGCGGCGTCGCCGTCGATGGAAGCGGGAATGTTTACGTCGCGGATGAAGGCAACGACACCATCCGCAAGATCGCGCCCGGAGGCGTGGTAACGACGATCGCCGGCTCGCCCGGTATTTCGGGCACGGTGAATGCCACCGGCACTGCGGCCTTGTTTAATTCCCCGGCAGCCGTGGCGGTTGATCACAGCGGCAATGTTTACGTGGCTGATAAAGGCAACGACACCATCCGCAAGATCGCGCCCGGAGGCGCGGTGACAACCATTGCGGGGATTGCGGATGTCTCCGGCACGGCCGATGCCACGGGCACGTCCGCCGCAGAATTTAACGCGCCGTCGGGAATCGCGGTGGACGAGCAGGAGAACATTTACATCGCGGATACCGGCAATCATACGATCCGAAAAATCCCCAACGGCGGCCTGGTGACGACCATTGCGGGTATGCCGGGAATCGGCGGAACGTCCGATGGCTACCAGAGTGCGGCGCAGTTTAGCGGACCGAACGGACTTTCGGTCGATCACAATGGAGACCTGTTCATCGCGGACGGGCCGGCTGATACAATCCGGGAGATGACTCCGGATGGGACCGTGGCCACGATCGGTGGCACGCCGCAAATAACCGGCACTGTTGGCGGGCTGGGCACGGCGGCGCAGTTCGATGGTCCGGAGAGCATCGCGGTCGATTTCAACGGCAACCTGTATGTCGCGGATACGCAGAATGACCGGATTGCGACCAGCGCGGCTACGTCGCCGCCATTCGCTCTCATTGCGCCGGAATCGAGCAGCACGGAGAACGCACCGTTGGTCGTCTCCTATTCGCTGCCCTCGCAGGCGCTGTCGGGGTCGGTGAAATTGACTTTTAGCAACGGCGGCACTCCCACGGTCGTTACGCTCGCGTCCGCGGCTCAAGCTGCGGGGCCGAACACGATCGACTTTGATCCCACCGATCCGCACGATTCGCCGATCGTGGCGAGCGTCACCGGCACCACGCATAATTCCGGCAGCACGCCCTATATTCCGCCGGGAGTCTACACGGTGACATTGAGTTACCAGGACCAATATGGAGACCCGGTGGAGAGCGCCAGTTCCACCAATGTCCAGATTGACAATCTCGCGGCCCCATCGCTTACCCTGCCGGCCGCCAACAGCACGATTTGCTGGCCCGTCGACGTTCTTTACTCGCTGCCCGGCAGAGCGCTGGCCAACTCAGTCTCGTTGATATTCAGCGGGACGGGCAGCCCGATCTCGTACGGGATCAACTCGAACGGCGCAAATGAGGGCCTGACCAACTTTGCCTTCGACCCGACCAACCCGGGCGGTTCCGGGGATATTGTCAGTTCCAGCACGACGCCCATTCCCATTGGAGTATATACAGTAACTTTGGCTTACCAGGATTACGCGGGCGACCCCGCGGCCTCGGTTTCGAATACGAATGTTTACGTTGCGCCGGTTGCCACCATGGCGGCGACGAATGTCGACTCCTACAGCGCCCAACTCAACGGGGTGGCATTGAGCAGTTACTTCGGAACCGGGACCAGTGTCGAGATCGAGTCAGGGACCAGCACCAGTTACGGCGCCAGCACCGCGGTCTTAGTGAGCAGCAGCAACAGCTCGAGCGTGAGCTGCTACGCAAACATTACCGGCCTGAACCGCGACACCACTTATCATTTTCAGATCGTCATGGTTAACAACGGCGTCACCTACTACGGCGGCGATCAGGTGTTTACCACCACGCACGATGACTCGCCTTCGGTGCCTTCGCCCCTCGTGTACTACGTGCCAATGCTCACGAAGCCGATCACGCTGGATGTGCTCTCGCAGGCGACGCCGGGCAATCCCACCGATACGCTCTCGATCACCTCCGTCGGCGCGGCGTCGGAAGGGACCGTGACGATCAACGGCAGTGGCGCGTCGGTCACTTACACCCCGACACGGTTCACCGGCAACGATAATTTTAACTGCGTAATCGGGGATAACTTCGGGGGCAGCACTTCCACCACTGTCGAGATCCAGGATCCGTATATTGGGTATGCGGGCACTTACCAGGGCCTCGTCGGCGGATCGGAGCAGGGAATTATCACCACGACCCTCGGGACTGGGGGGATATTTACCGGCTCACTGAAATTGGGCGCCGGCACTTACGCCTTCAAGGGCACGCTGATACCTACAGGGACCGCGACGATCACGATCCCGCGCAAGGGCCTGCCCAGCCTCACTCTGACTCTGAGCCTGAATGCCAATTACCCTGGCAGTTTTAATTTCTCGGTGTCGATACCCGGCACCGGCGTGGAACAAGGGAGCTTCAATTCGAAGCTCATTTATTCGAACAGCTTCCCCGCACCGAATGCCGGCACTTACACGATGTCCATCAGTCCTCCGGGGCTCGGCGGCACCTCCCAGGCAATTGTCACCGGGACCGCAGTTGATGGAAAGATCACCGCCATCGATGTCACCAACGGAGGGTCCGGATATGAAACCGCGCCCACTTTTGCAATTACGGGCGGTGATGGCAAAGAGGCGAAGGCCGTTGCGGTGTTGAGTTCGGGGTCGATTGCCAGCGTCCAGGTGGTCAAACCGGGCAGCGGATATACCAACCCGGTCACCGTGACTGTCAGCGTGCCTTCCGGGCTGCCACAGGGATATGGGTGGGCGACGATGAAAATAAGCAATCTCGGCGCGGTCAGCATCGTTGGGAAGCTGGCCGATGGCACTCGTTTCACCTCGGGCGGCTGGTTGAATGATCAAACCTACGGCTCTTATAATCCGTCCGATTACACAGAACCGTACATCCAGGTATACTCCGCCCTCTACGGCCCGAAGGCGCCGGGTTACCTGACCGGCGTCTTGTATATATACGATCAGCCCGGCGACGATCAGTTCCAAACCTCCAATCTGACCTGGTACAAGCCGCCGCAAACAACACCGCAACTTTATCAAAACGGGTTCAATATCTCGGTGAATATAAACGGCTCCGTTTATGCCGCGCCGATTCACGCCTACCCGCTCACGCTCGCCAGCGGCACCGGGAATGCCATCGTATCACTGACCGACGGCGTATCGGGCCTGAACCTGGAGAATAACGTGACGCTCCCGCCGACGCCGGCCACCGCGAGCGTTTTCGTCAGCGGCTCCGAGGACGCGATCAAAATCACCACCGACCCGGCCACGGGCGTATTTACCGGCAAATTCACCGTGCCCGGCACCAAAGACTCCGCGCCCATCAGCGGCGTTTACTTCCAGCAGAACAATGCGGGGTATGGATTTTTCACCGGGACCAATGAGAGCGGCGCGGTGGAAATCACCCCGGGGCCATAGGCCGGGGTCTGGTGAGGCGCCCTGCATCGGCAAAGGCGCCAAATAAGGACGGGATTTTGTGTGTTTTGGCGTGAGCCTGCGTGAACCAGCGTGCTGGCTTAAAGGTCGCTTTCTTCCAATCCGGCAATCCTCATGAACGAGCGGAGGATTCCCGTTTTCAGGGGCTTGTTGCCGTGGACGGGGATCGAGAGACGTTCCCGGCGTCCAGGCATGGTAAAAATGACGCTGAACGATGCGGGCGAGGTCACGTCCCGAAATCTGCTTCACACTGCCACTTCAATGATTTCGCCGGCGGGAGCCGACTGAGCCGCCGTGTCCTCGGCCATGAGCCATCCCTCGATGGCCTCGCGGATATTGGCGCGAATCTCGTCCCTCGTCTCGCCCTGGGTGAAGCATCCTGGCAACGCGGGGACTTCGGCCCAATAGCCTCCCTCCTCGGCTGCGTGAATGACGGCTTTCAATGTCATGGCCGGAACCATAGCGATAAAGGGGGCTGGCTTCAACTCGCAATCGGTTCGGCGGTCGTGAGGGGTGCGGGCGCCCGATGATTTGACGGCCCGGGAAATGGGGTGGTCGACGGGACTCGAACCCGCAACGGCCAGAACCACAATCTGGAGCTCTACCATTGAGCTACGACCACCGTTTTTATTCCGCCGGATCGCGCGGCCCCATGCGGGCCAAACCAGCGGGTTTGGGACTCTAGCGGAATACGGGCGAAGCGAAAGCGGAATTTCGGAGGCGGGATGGGGCGGTTTGAGAAATAGTTCAGCCGTGGATTCCGGGAGGCCACGGCCGGTTCACGTTCAGGTTCGAGAGTAAGTTCAAGTCCACGCTGGCGCGCGGGTCAAGCGCCAGGGGCTACACTTCGACTTGAAACGCACTACCCGCTGAAGGTCAGCTTCGTGACGCCGGACGCGGCGGCGGCGTTGAGCACATCGATGATGCGCTCGTGCGTCGTCTGGTTCGAGGGGCGGACGATGACCGGGTCCGAGTCGCCGAATTGCGCGATCGATTTCTTGAAGAAGTCGCGCAATTGTCCCAGGTTTTTGTCGTCTTTGGCGCCGTACGGCTGGCCGTTCATGCTGACCTGGCCGTCGTCTGAGATGTCGATGATGATGGGCGTTGTCGGCACATCCGAGGGTTTGCCGGCGCCGCTGGGCAGCTTCATCGAGAGCTCTTTCTCGACGACCTGGACGCCGGCGCTGGCCATGAAGAAGAGCATCAGCACGAAAACAACGTCGACCATCGGGGCGATTTGAAACCCGATGTCTCCATCATCTGAACCTATCGAAGCCATAGTCTAATCTGTATCACGGTTTGGAAGATCCGTCATTGCGCGGGCGGGGCGGCATTTTGCGAGGTGTCCTTGTTTACCACGGCAAAGGTGACATCCGAGACGCCGGCCTGGGTGACGGCGTGCATGACGGTGCGCATGAATTCCCACTTTACCGATTTATCGGCGCGGATGAGGACGCGGGTGAGCGGGTTGGCCTCGACGGCCCTTTGGACGGCGGGGATGATGGCGTCGGCATCGGGGAAGGCCTGCTCGGAAATCTCGATCGAGCCGATGTTATTCATGGGCACCCAGGAAATGTTGATGACGACCTGGCCGGGGCTGTTTTTCGAGGCGGGCTTTCCGTCGGCGGCGACGGCAAGCGTGATCGAGTGATTGACCTTGAGGACTTCGGTCGAGGAGATCGACATGAAGAAGACGAGGAGCACCAGCAGGATGTCGATCATCGGGGCGATCTGGAACTCGGGATCGGGCTCGGGCGGATTGCGGCGCTCGTTGACGGCCTTCTGCCTGCGGGTGAGCCTGTGCATTTGCGGAAAGGGATCAGGCGGCCCAGTCGAGCGTGGCGCCGCAATGTGGGCAGGGGTTTTCGCCGGGGGTCACGGCGCCGTTGCAGACGGGGCAATTGGTGGTGAGCGCCATCGAGACGCGGCGCGCCTCAGCGGCATCGACGCCGAGGCCGGGCTGGCCGGCATTGAAATACTCGCCGATGCGCAGGCCGGCGAGTTCCTCGTAGGGAATGTCCTCGAGCAGCCGGCTGATCTGGTCGTCGGCATGGACGATGACGATCTGGGCGCGGTTGCGGAAGACGTAGTAGGAAATGAAGGCCGGGATGGCGATGAAGAGGCCGCTGGCGGTGGCCATGAGCACTTCGCCGATGCTGGTGGCGAGGCCGCGGGGGTCGCCGATGCCGCTGGCGCCCAGCACGGCGAAGGCGCGCATCATGCCGATGACGGTCCCGAGCAGACCGATCATGGGCGAAATGACGCCGATGACCGAGAGATAGGAGTTGCGGGTGCGCAGCACGGTGGCCTCGCGCAGCGCGTACTCGGCGACGGCGTCCTCGACGGATTCCTTGCCGCGGCCGATGCGCTCGAGGGCGCCCTTGAGGACGTTGGCCAGGTAATTGTTGTTGGCGTTGCAGGTTTCCCAGGCGCCCTGGTAATTGCCGGCGGCGATATCGTTGCGCAGGGAATCGACCAGCGCGGCGGGCGCCATCTTCTCCTTGCGCAGGGTGATGATGTTTTGAATGACGAAGGTCACCATGGTGATCGACGTCAGCAGGATGGCGCACCAGATCAGGACGATGAGCGGGCCGCCGTTGGAGATGACATGGAGGATCGATTCCGGCGGCGAGGCGGAGGGGCCTGCCTCCTGGCCGAGGGCCGATGCGCTGAGGAGCAGAAAGAGAGGCAGTGAAAATCTGAGGTGTCGTTTCATCGTGCTGGGATTGGGATTAGAGCGTCAGGGGGGAAAGTCACGGCGCGGTGACGTTGTGGTCTTTGCGGAGGGCGTCGGCCTTTTGCTCCGCGGTGGCGGCGGCGACGCGGTCCTCGGGGAATATGGCGACGGTGCGCAGGTAATCCTCCAGCGCAGCCTGGAGGTCGCCCGATTGCTCCTTGATCTCGCCGGAGACGAGGAATGCCCGGCCAAGCAAGGCGGCGGCCGCCTTGGGGGGGACGCGGTCCTTGAGCGCCTGGGCGAGGATGGGGTCGATCTTGGCCTTGGCGTCGTCATAATTCTTGTTGGCGACATCGATCCTGGCCAGGCCGACGTCGACGTTCGGCGGAGCCGGAGGAGGGATAGGCGGCCTGGAAATCCTGGAACGCGGCCTGGGCCTGGGGCAATTGGTCGAGGGAGACGAAGATATCGCCCATCATGAGCATGGCTTCCTGGGCCCATTCGGTCGGCAGACGCGCGATAGGTCCGGACCACGGCCTCGACGTTTGTGAGGGCGGTTTGCAGGTCGCCGTTTTCGTAGGCGGTCTGGGCGGCGGTGAATTCTGGCGGAGGGTTCATGGTGACCTGGGTCACATTGGCGAAGGGCTCGACCATCTCCCCCTGGCCCATCTGGATCCTGATGCCGGAGTCGGTGACGCCGAGGATGGTGGCCTGCTGGGTCTGGCCGTTACGCAATGTGATCGATTCCTGGCCCATGGCAGGCCTGAGGCCGGCGGCGAGCAGGACAAGAAAAAGAAGTTGTCGGGGAGCGAAACAACGCCTTAGGTTCATCGCGCGTTGCGCAAGGTATGGAACGTTGCGATAGAACGCAACCTAAGAAGTTCTCATGCAAAGTATCATCCGCAAATACCAGCAGACGTTTTTGATCGTCCTGACGATGATCATCATCGCCTCATTCGTCATCTGGAACGGTTCCTCAGGCGGCCGTTCGGGCATCTTCAGCGGCGTACCCGCCGACAGGGTGGCGACCATCTATGGCCAGAACCTGAGCAAGACCGAAATCCAGCAGGTGAAGAACAAGCTGGATATCGCCATGGGCATGGGGCTGACGGACCTGGTCGAGGGCCTGGCCGCCGGGGCCAAGACCAACCAGGATGCCGTCAACAATTTCATCACCAACTATTACGTCATGGAGCACGAGGCCCAGGCGCTCGAGATTTTTCCCACTGACGCCGAGGTGCAGCAGGAGGAGATGACGGGGATCCCGGCGTTCCAGACCGACGGCCATTTCGACCCGCTGAAGCTCACCAATTTCTCCCAGAATGCGCTCGGCTCGCGCGGGTTCAACGACTCGGTCATCGATGATCTGGCCCGGGACCAACTGCGGGTCAAGAAGCTCATGGCGCTGATCGACGCGACGGTGACCCTGACGCCGGCGGAATTCAAAAACCGGTACGCCGAGGCGAACGCGAAGATGCAGGTTTCCGTCATCCACCTGAACCTGAGCGACGTTGAGAAGGCGATCCCGGTGAGCGACGCGGACGTGGCGACCGCGTACAACCAGCGGCCGGATGCGTTCCAGAGCGAGGCGCAGGTGAAGGTGGCGATTGCCAGCTTCGAGCTGACGCCGGCGCAGAAGGAGCTCGAGGGCAAGGACCGGATCGATGCGCTGCAGGCGCTCTCGGACAAGTCCTGGGATTTCGCGCAAAAGGTGGTGGACAAGAGCGCGGACTTTACCGCCCAGGCGAAAGAGGCGGGCGCGACGCTGGGCGAATCGGCGTTGTTCAGCGAATCGAAGCCGGATCCGGCGCTCTCGAAAATCCCGTCGCTGGCGGCGGCGGCCTTCCGGCTGAGCAGCGATTATCCGACCAGCGACGTGCTCGAGGGCCAGAACGGCTATTACGTGCTGCACCTCATCCAGACGGTCCCGAGCCGGCAGTTGAGCCTGGCCGAGGCGAAGCCGCAAATCATCGACGAACTGAAGAAGGAGCGCGCCCAGCAATTGCTGCAAACCAAGGTGAATGAAATCCGCGACGGCATCGCGGCGCAGATGAAGGCGGGCAAAACCTTCGCCCAGGCCGGGGAGGCAATGGGATTGCCGGTGGAGACGGTGCCGCCGTTCTCGATGGTCGATGTGTCGAAGTCGGACGTGCCGGATATCCGCGCGGTCGTGCAGGCGGCGCTGCCGCTCAATGTCGGGCAGATCAGCGATTTCGTGGAAACGGACACGGGCGGTATTTTTGTCCACCTGGACAGCCGCGTGCCGCCGGAGATGAGCGCGGCGGAAGCGGGTGGGGCGACGCTGAAGGAACAATTTGCGCGCGAGCAGCGGCTCGAGGCCTTTTTTGAGTGGCTGCGGCTGCGCAAGGATGACGCGCACCTGGTGATTTACCAGCAGGCGACCCCATCTTAAAGGTTGCGCGCGAACGACGGCGGTTCTCATGAATCCGCAACTGGATGAGCTCTTCGACGATGCCAACGGGGACCTGGCGGTGGGGGACCTCGAGAGCGCGGCGGCCAAGTACCGGCGATGCGTCGAGATGGACACTGCTTTTTTCGAAGGCTGGCACGCGCTGGGCATGGCGCTGATGAAGACAGGCAAATACCCGGAGGCGATCGAGGCCGGGCTGCGGTGTGTCGAGCTGCGGCCGAACGATCAATTGGCGTGGTCGAGCCTCTCGCTTTTTTACGTGCGCGATGGCAATATCAAGGAGGCCGAGGCCGCCGGCGCCAAGGCCCGCATCCTCTCCTGGGGAGGCAAAATCAAGAAAGACGAATGAAAATCAAATCCCCCAAATGGGCGCTCGCCGCGCTCTGCCTGCTGCCGCTTCCGCTCTTTGGCCAGGATGCCACCGGGGCGGCGGCAGCGGCCTCGCCGACGCCGGCCAATGCCCGCATCCCGATGTGGCGCGCGACGCTGCCCGGCGGCGTGTACGACGTGGCAATCCGCAGCATCATCTCGGTGAGCACGCATGAGTACATCGTCGATGGAGTGGCGCGCGTGACGGAAATGAACATCGCCACGATGGGCAGCATCGAGGTCCGGTTTTATTACATCGAGCCGCTGACGCCCACCTCGCCCGTGGGAGTGGGGCAGAGTGCGCTGGACAAAATCCAGGACCTTCAGAACGAAGTCGAGGCCCGGGTGCCCTCGGATAGCCAGGTGTGGCAGAAAGTGGTCAAAAACTATCCAACCACGACACACGCGCACACGGTGGAGTACCGGCTCGATTCGCTGGACGACCTGGAAAATTTGTTCAATAGCGCTGACCAGGCCTTCCGAACCAACCAGGACACGCAGATTGTGATCTCCGGAAGCTGAGGTTGGCACGGGGAATGCTCTTCTGCCCGGCATGACATCATGCTGCACAGGACGCCGGCTCGATCACCGGGTGGCGCTTGGCCGGAAACCGGGCGGGAAATAGGATGTTTCTCGTAATCGGGACGATTCTGGCCGTGGCCGCCGCGGCTCTCGGCTTGGGAATGCTCCTCGGGCATTCCAACTGACCGGCGGTTTTTTGCGAAGGAACGGCTTCTTCGCGGGGTTGATCGTCTCTACGTAAATCGTTGATCTTCAGGTAGCTGCGCTTGTCCCCTGGCATTTCGCCGCCATTCCCTTCCGCAGCCAGATTTGGACGATCGCGAGGTCGGCGGGTGTGATTCCGCTGATGCGGGCCGCCTGCCCAAAGTTCAGGGGGCGAATCTGGCCGAGCTTTTGGCGGGCTTCGCGGCGCAAACCGGGGAGGGTTGCGTAATCAAGTTCGGCGGGCAGCGGGGTGGACTGGCCGGCCTCGGCCTTGGCAATGGCCAGTTGCTCGCGGGCGATATAGCCCTCGTATTTCAGGTTGGTCTCGAACTGTTCCCAGACCTCATCGGGGAAGTCGGCGCGCAGTTCGGCGGGGAGCGCGGCGAAGGAGCAATCGGAGCGTTTGAGCCAGCGGGACAACTCGATGCCGTCAACGCGGAGCCTGGGAGCCGCGGCTTCGAGGGCATGGAGGGCAGTGCGCTTTTGCTCGAAGCGTTGCCAGCGGCGGGCATCGACCAGGCCGGCGGCACGGCCCGCGGGGGTGAGGCGGAAATCGGCGTTGTCCTGGCGGAGGAGGAGCCGATGCTCGGCCCGGCTGGTGAACATGCGGTAGGGCTCGTTGGTGCCCTTGGTGACCAGGTCGTCGATGAGCACGCCAATGTAGGCTTCGGACCGGCCGAGGACGAGGGAGGGCGCGCCGTTGAGCTTGAGGGCGGCATTGGCGCCGGCCATCAATCCCTGGGCGGCGGCTTCCTCGTATCCCGAGGTTCCGTTGATCTGGCCGGCGAAGTAGAGGCCTTCGATGCGCTTGGTCTCGAGCGTCGGGAAAAGCTGGGTGGGCGGGCAAAAGTCGTATTCGACGGCGTATCCGGGGCGCATGATTTCCGCGTGCTCGAGGCCGGGGATGGTGCGGATGAACTCGTACTGGACCTCGAACGGGAGGCTGGTCGAGACGCCGTTGACGTAATACTCGCCCGTGTGACGGCCCTCGGGTTCGAGGAAAAGCTGGTGACTCTCCTTTTCGGCGAATTTCACGACTTTGTCCTCAATGGAGGGGCAATAACGGGGCCCGGTGCCTTCGATTCGGCCACAATACATGGGGGATTTATCGAGATTTGCGCGTATAATTGAGTGGGTGCGGGAGTTGGTATGGGTGATCCAGCAGGGGATTTGTTCCACGTGGAACGTGCCATTTTGGCACTGGTTAAGGGAAAAAATGTCGTCCGGGTGACGATCGAGGAGCTCCGGGAGAAAGCTGAAGGCGGGAGGGGGCTCGTCGCCATCCTGGCGGGCGCAAGCCGAAAAATCGATGGAACACCCCACCAGCCGGCAGGGTGTCCCGGTCTTGAAGCGGCCGATTTCGAAGCCCAATTCCTTGAGGCTCTCGCTCAAGGTCGAGGAGACGTCGCCCATCCGGCCGCCGGCCTGGTTTTGGAGGCCGACATGGAGCAGGCCGCGCATGAAGGTGCCGGTGGTGACGACCACGGCCCGGCCATGGTACCGGACGCCGAGGTTGGTTTCGACGCCGGAGGCTTTGCCGGCTTCGGTCAGGATGCGGACGGCGTTGCCTTGCTTCAGGTCGAGGCCGGGGGTGCGCTCGAGGGTTGCCTTGGCGCGAAACTGGTAGGCCTTCTTGTCGCATTGCGAACGGGGAGCGCGGACGCTGGGGCCCTTGGCAGCGTTGAGCATCCTGCATTGGATGGCGGTGGCATCGGTGTTCAGGCCCATGAATCCACCGAGGGCGTCGATCTCGCGGACCATGTGACCTTTTGCGAGACCGCCAACGGCGGGGTTGCAGGACATCTGGCCGACGGTGTCGGCATTTTGGGTGAGCACGAGGGTCTCGCAACCGAGCCGGGTGGCGGCGAGGCCGGCCTCGATGCCGGCATGGCCGGCGCCGACGATAATCACATCGTAGGTCTTTGGGTAATCGAACATTTGTTCTACGTGGAACAGATGGGGGTTGTTATTAGCATTGATTCCGGAATTTTATCCGCAGATTAACACAGATTTACGCAGATTCTTTGATTGGATGCTCGAGGGCGGTTGTCTTGCGCGATTTTGAAACGGGAATCAAACTGGAAGATGAGAATTGGACTAAGTCACTTCTACTGTAACTTACTTATTATAAGCATGTTATGTATATGATTGATTTGCGCTGAAGGGTGTTGGACGAGTGTGTGCGGGGGAAAAATATTCGGTGCGACAAAATCCCTTCCCAACTCTGGGATTGGCGTGTAGGGTATCGCGCGTTTTTTGGCAGCGCCATTTTTCCCTCCGGGCGCCAAACATAAATTGAAGTAAGAAGCTCTTTGCCTATATCTAAACTATGCCCACGGGAAACGGAACTGTAGTCGAGGCCCCGGCTTACGCCGACGCTCCGGTCAACCAGGCGCTCACGCCTGAACAAAAGGTGGAATTCCTGCGCGAGATGTACCGAATCCGCAGGTTCGAGCAGGAGGCGTTTAAGGAATACCAGCAGGCAAAGATGGGCGGGTTTCTGCATCTTTACATCGGCCAGGAGTCAGTGGCGGTGGGCACGATCTCGCTGCTCGCGGAGAACGATCACGTCATTACGGCATACCGGGACCATGGGCATGCGTTGGCGGTGGGGATGTCGATGGAGGAGTGCATGGCGGAGCTGTATGGGAAGGCGACGGGCTGCTCGAAGGGGAAGGGGGGTTCGATGCATTTTTTCGCGCCGGACAAGAATTATTGGGGCGGGCATGGGATCGTGGGGGGCCAGACGCCGCTGGGCCTGGGCATTGCCTTTGCGCTCAAATACAAGGGAATCAAGGGATGCTGCCTCTGCTACCTGGGCGACGGCGCGGTGAACCAGGGGCCGTTCCATGAGTCGCTGAACCTGGCATCGCTCTGGAGCCTGCCGGTCATTTATATCATCGAAAACAACCAATACTCGATGGGAACGAGCCTCGAGCGTTCGAGCGCGTTCACCAAATGCCTGGCGGCACGGGCGGAGGGATACGCGATGGATTGGGACGTGATCAACGGCGAGAGCCTTTACGAGATTCGGGCGAAGACACAGATCGCGATCGAGCGGGCGCACGAGTCGTCCCGGCCCACGCTGCTGGAGATTCACACCTACCGTTATCAGGGCCATTCGGTCTCCGATGCCAACGCGAAGAAATACCGGGCGGCGGAGGAAATCGAGCGGTACCAGACGCAGTACGACCCGCTGCGGCTCTGGAAGCAGCAAATGATCCATGAGGGATTGCTGGATGAGGCGGCGGCGGAGAAGATGGATCACGAGGCCAAGGAAGAAGCGGCGGCTGCGGCGCATTTTGCGGATGAAAGCCCTCTGCCGAGCGAAAAGGAGATTTTTTCGGACGTGTATTGGGAAGTGGACAACAACACGGAGAGCGGCCGCCGCGGGCGGCATTTCTTCACCGACTAAACGGCGCAAGACGCCTTTCAGACTTCGAATTTCGAATTTTTAAACTTATGCCCCTGACTTTATACCGGCACGCGATCAAAGACGCCCTTGCGCAGGAAATCGAACGGGATGAAAACGTCGTCGTCATCGGCGAGGAAGTGGCGCGCTACAACGGCGCGTACAAGGTGACCGAAGGATTGTGGGATCGATTTGGGGACAAGCGGATCGTCGACACGCCGATCAGCGAAGCGGGATTCGTGGGGCTGGCGGTGGGCGCGTCGATGATGGGGCTGAGGCCGGTGGTCGAGTTGATGTTCTGGAGTTTCGCCTACGTGGCGTTTGACCAGATCGTGAACAACGCGGGCTGCGTGCGGTACATGAGCGGAGGGCTGATCAATATCCCGATTGTCATTCGCGGGCCGGCCAACGGCGGCACCAACGTGGGCGCCACACATTCGCACACGCCGGAAAATTTCCTGGCGAATTGCCCGGGGCTGAAGGTGGTCTGCCCGGCGACGGCATACGACGCAAAGGGGCTGATCAAGACGGCGATTCGCGACAATGACCCGGTGATGTTCATGGAGAACACGCTGCTCTATGGCGAGGCGTGGGAAGTGCCGGAGGAGGAATATTTGATTCCGCTCGGCTCGGCGGACGTGAAGCGGGAGGGAAAACATGTCACGCTGATCGCGCACGGGCGGGCGGTGCTGACGTGCCTGAAGGCAGCGGAAATGCTTAACGCCGAACATGATATCGATGCGGAGGTGGTCGATCTGCGGTCGATCCGTCCGCTGGACGAGGAAACGATCCTGCAAAGTGTGCGCAAGACGCACCGGGCGGTGCTGGTCGAGGAGAACAAGCCATTCTGCGGGGTGGACGCGCAAATCGCGTCGATCATCCAGGAGAAGGCGTTCGACGACCTGGACGCGCCGGTGATGCGGGTTTCAGCGCTGGATGCTCCCGCGTTTTACAGCCCGCAGATCGAGAAGAAGCAATTGCCCGACGCGCACGCGGTGATCGCGAAGGTGCTGAAGATTTGCTGAGGAGGCGCCAGGGGACGGCGCCGGTTATTTTCCGAAGCGTTCGGGTTCCCTTTTTGCGAGAGGCCGTCTAATCTGATCGACCATGCCCGCGTACATCAATTTGCCGAAGCTCAGCGACACCATGACGGAGGGGACCCTCGTGAAATGGTGCAAGAAAAAGGGGGATAAGGTGGAGACGGGGGATATCGCTGGCGGAGATCGAGACCGACAAGGCGACGATGGAGATGCAGTCGTTCGATGACGGAATCCTGGCGGAGATATATGTGCCGGAGGGCACGAAGGTGGCAGTGGGGCAGCGAATCGCAATGGTGCTGGCGCCCGGGGAGAAACCTCCGGCTCCCGGCAGCGAGCCAGCCCCGGCAGCGGCAGCGGCGCCGAAAGCGCAGCCGGCGACGGCAGCAGCGCCCGCGCCTGCGGCCAGGAGAGCCGAGCCTGAACCGGCGGCGGCTGCGGCGTCCGGCAATGGGGGCACGCGGGTGAAGGCTTCGCCGCTGGCGAGGAAGGTGGCGGCGGAACGGGGAATCGATCTTTCGCGGCTTGCGGGCTCGGGACCGGGCGGGCGGATTATTCAGCGCGACGTGCTGGGGGCGCAACCGGGCGGGACGCCGACCGCGGCGCGGCCCGCGGCTGCTCCGGCGCCGGCTCCGGCGATTGCGCTGGGCGAGGGGGATCAGCGGATTCCGTTGAGCGGGATGCGGCGGGCGATTGCGGAGCGCCTGCTGGCGAGCAAGACGCAAATCCCGCATTTCTATCTGAACATCGAAGTGGACGCGGGCGAGCTGATGCGAATCCGGGCGGAGATCAATGCGGATGCGGAGAAAACGGGCAAGGGAAAGCTGACCGTCAACGACTTCATCCTGAAGGCGGCAACGACGGCGGCGGTAACAGTGCCGAAGGTGAACGCGAGTTTCGCGGGCGACTCGATTGTGCAATACGCGAACGTGAACCTGGCGGTGGCGGTGGCGGTCGAAGAGGGGCTGGTCACGCCGGTGGTGCGCGAGGCGCAGAAGAAATCGCTGCGCGAGATCAGCGAAATCGTGAAGGATCTGGCGGCGCGGGCGCGCGACGAAAAAACTGAAGCCCGAGGAGTACCAGGGCGGGACGATCACGGTTTCAAACCTGGGCAGTTACGGAATTGAGAGCTTTTCGGCAATCATCAATCCGCCGCAGTCGTTGATCCTGGCGGTGGGAGCAATTGTGAAGAAGCCGGTCGTGGATGCGGAGGGGAAGATCGTGGTTGGGCAGCGGATGGTTATCGGGTTGAGCGGCGATCACCGGGTGGTGGATGGGGCGATCGGCGCGGAGTACCTGGCGGAATTACGGCGGCTGGTGGAGAATCCGGCGTTGATGCTGATTTGAGGTGGGGAAGGCGGCGCCGCGAAATACTTTGATTAATTCGGCGAGGCACACCACTTTTTGAGCCCATGTCCTACGATCTCATTATCGTCGGCGGCGGTCCTGCCGGTTATGTCGGGGCGATCCGCGCGGCACAGCTTGGAAAAAAAGTGGCTTGCGTCGAAAAGGAACGGGCCGGCGGCACGTGCCTGAATTGGGGATGCATCCCGACGAAATCGCTGCTGCGGAACGCGGAACTCTACAGCCTGCTGACGCATCACGCCGGGGAATTCGGCCTCTCGTTCGACAAACTGGCGTTCGATTGGGGCAAGGTGATCAGCCGCTCGCGCGATGTGTCGGACAAGAACGCGGCAGGGGTCGAGTTTCTGTTCAAGAAAAGCAAGATCGACTACATCCGGGCGGAAGCGAGCGTGGACAGGGCGGGGACGGTGGTCGCGAAATTTTCGGACGGCAAAACGGAAACGCTGACGGCGCCGCGGCTGCTCGTCGCGACGGGCGTCGTGAGCCGGCCGCTGCCGGGGCTGCCGTTTGACGGCAAGCGGGTCATCGGGAGCCGCGAGGCGATGGTGTTGCAGCCGCAGCCGAAGAGTATGATCATCATCGGGGCTGGGGCAATTGGGATCGAGTTCGCCTATTTCTTCAACTCATTCGGGACGAAGGTCACGGTCGTCGAGATGATGCCGAACATCTTGCCGGTCGAGGACACGGAAATCTCGCAGACGCTCGAGAAGGCGCTGACCAAGCAGGGGATCAAGATTTTCACGAACACGAAGACGGCGAAGACCGAGGTGACGGACACCGGGGTGAAGATCGGCGTCGAGGGGAAATCGACCGAGACGCTCGAGGCGGAGGTTTGCCTGGTGGCAATCGGGGTGCAGCCGCTGCTGCCGCCGGGGAAACTGAAGCTGGAGCTGACGGAGCGTGGGTACATCAAGATCGACGAGAATTACCAGACGAGCACGCCCGGGGTGTACGCGGCGGGAGATATCATCGGGCCGCCGTGGCTGGCGCACGTGGCCAGTTACGAGGCGATCCAGGCGGTCAACGGGATGTTTGGCGCGGGCAAACCGAAGAAGGTCACCGTTTTCCCGGGATGCACGTATTGCCAGCCGCAGGTGGCGAGCGTGGGGCTGACGGAGCGAGCGGCGAAGGAGAAGGGATTGCAGTACAAGGTGGGGAAATTCCCGTACATGGCGAGCGGCAAGGCGCGGGCGGTGGGGGAGACGGATGGATTTGTGAAGCTGATCCTGGGCGAGCCGCATGGGGAGGTGCTGGGCGCGCACATCATCGGCGCGGAAGCGACGGAGTTGATCGCGGAACTGGGACTGGCGATCACGCTCGAGGCGACGGCGGAGGAAATCGACGCGACGATCCACGCGCACCCGACGCTGAGCGAAATGGTGCATGAGGCGAGCGAGCAGGCGTACGGGCACGCGATCCATATTTAAAAATTCGAAATTCGAAATTCGAAGTATTTGGGGCAATGAAAGGGGACATGAATTGTCGGGTAGCGTTGCGAAACCAACGCAGAATTACGCAGTTGACGCGGCTTGCCCGGGGCGGGGAAAGCTCGTAAGGTGGCGGGAGAAATCGGAGGAGAAAACTGAATATGAGCACCACAGCCACAGCGGAAGCCCCGCTCACGGGGACGAAACTCAGCCAGCTCGAGCAGCTGAAACAGTACACCAAAGTAGTCGCCGATACGGGCGACTTCGAATCGATTCGGGCGTTCAAGCCGCAGGACTCGACGACGAATCCCAGCCTGATTTACGCGGCGACGCAGAAGCCGGAATACGCTCACGTCCTCGACGAGGTCGTAAAGGACCGGAAAAGCTCGGGCCTGACGGGCGCGGCGCAGATCGAGGACATCATCGATCATCTGCTGGTGGCGTTTGGCAGGGACATCCTGAGATCGTGCCGGGACGCGTGTCGACGGAGACGGACGCGCGGCTCTCGTTCGACGTGGCGGGAATCGATCGCGAAGGCGCGGCGATTGATCGGGCTCTATGAGAGCAAGGGGATTTCGCGCGACCGGGTGTTGATCAAGATCGCCTCGACGTGGGAGGGGATCAACGCGGCGGAGATCCTGCAAAAGGAGGGCATTCACTGCAACCTGACGCTGCTATTTTCGCTGCCGCAGGCGGTGCGTTGCGCGGAGGCGCGGGTGCAGTTGGTTTCGCCGTTCGTGGGGCGGATTTACGATTGGTACAAGGCGGCGATGAAGCGCGATTTCGTGGGGGCGGAGGACCCGGGGGTGATATCGGTGACGGAGATTTACACGTACTACAAGAAATTCGGCTACACGACGGAGGTGATGGGAGCGAGCTTCCGGAATACGGGACAGATTGTGGAATTGGCGGGGTGCGACCTGCTGACGATATCGCCGGAGTTGCTGGAAAAGCTGACGGAGAGTTACGAGCCGGTAGTGCGGAAGCTATGCCCGGAGGCGTCGAAGACCGCGGAAGTGAAGCGGCTGCAACTCGATGAGAAGACGTTCCGGTTCCTGCTGAACGAGGATGCGATGGCGACCGAGAAGACGGCGGAGGGGATTCGCAAATTCTCGGCGGATATCGTGAAGCTGGAGAAGTTTATTGCGGGGAAAGTTTAGGAAGGATTATACCAACTGGGCGTTATGAAATCGCGCCCTTTTGCTCTGGTCATCGAGCCTCTTGAGGACCGTATCGCCCCCACGGTTTTCATCGTAAGCACCACTGCCGACAGCGGCCCCGGCAGTCTGCGTCAGGCGATCACCAGCGCCAACAACGACCTGACGGCCAATGCAGTGGATTCGATCGTCTTTCAAAAGAGCCCGGGCGTTCCATTGCATGGCACGATCACGCTCAAAACCTCGCTGCCGGCGATCGCCATGGCCACGGGAGATTCCCTGACAATCACCGGTCCCACGGCTGGAAAGAGCAATGGCATTACCATCAACGGCAATAAGCATCAGATTCTCTCAATCACCGGCGGCGCGGTGACCATGACCGATCTCACCGTGACCCAAGGCCTGGCAACCGAGGGGGGCGGCATCTATATCAACGACGATGCCGCGATCTCGCTTACGGATGTCACGATCACCCACAATCAAGCAATGGGGACCACATCGTCGACCACCGCGTATGGAGGGGGTGTCTTTATTTCGTCGGTCAGCGGGAACGTCACGATTACCAAGTCGGCAATCACAAACAATGTTTGCACAGGCCTCAATGCGACGCCCACCAGCGATCCCGGTTACGCCGACGGCGGGGGCATTATATGCCGCGGGACCTTGACGATCAGTGAATCCGTCGTCTCAGGCAATGTCGCACATGCAGGAAGCGCGAAAACGGGGGACAAGACGCTTGGCGCGGCGGGCGCTTATGGAGGCGGCATTTACGCCTCCGAAACCGACGCGAACGTCACGATTGAAAGTTGTACCGTTTCCGGCAACAAATCCATAGGCGGCAATGGAGGCAATGGCGCTGCCCATCAGAGTGGCGGCCGCAGCGGGTATGGCAACGGCGGCGGTGTATACAGTTGGGAGGGCGTACTCGTAATCGGCGAGAACACGACGATCTCCAAAAACACTGCCGAGAGCGGCGGTGGCGGGAAAGGCGGCATAGACGGGGACGGCGGCAAAAATAGAGAGTGCTGGGGAGGGGGGGTTTCGAGCGCCGGGGGTAGCGCCAGTCTTACCATTCAGAATTCGACCATCTCCGGAAACAAAGTCCTCACGGGAAAAGCCGGCGCCAAAGGCGCCGGGGGTACGAACGGGGAGACCTTCGGGACATACGGCGGCGGTGTTTACTCGGGTCGGACCGCGACTATCTCGCAGACCACGATCACCGGCAATTCCGCGAAATACGGCGGGGGCTTCTACTCGGATGGCGGCTCATCCACCATCATAGCCTGCACCATTTCCAAGAACAAGGCTTCAGCCTGGGGCGGCGGGGTGAAGATCGGAGTGGATGCCGCCGCGCTAACCATTGAGAACAGCACGGTCGCCAAGAATGTCAGCGTGGGGAACGGGGCCGGCCTGGCGATTGACGGCGGCACGAACGATCAAATCTACAACGACACGATTGCGGACAACACGGTAACCGGCAAAACGGGCGAAGGCGGCGGCGTGTATATCGCATCGGCGGTGACAAGCGACAGTATCATCAGCACGATCCTTGCAGGAGACAAGGCCCATACCGGCGCGGATTTGGCCTTTGCCAACGGCAACAATACAACCATCGACAATTGCCTGATCGAAGCAGCGATATCTGGAACGTCCACCAATGAGAGCAATATCTTTACGGGAAATCCGCTGCTCGGCACGCTGGGCCTCCACGACGGCGGTACAACTGCCACCATGGTGCCCGGCGCAGGCAGCAAAGCCCTTGGAAATGGCAGTAATCCAGCCAGCCTCGGGACCGATCAGAACGGCAACCCCCGAACCGGTAGCGGCAGTGTCGTGGATATCGGGTCTGTCGAGGTGACGCAATAACGGTCAACCTGCGCGGCCATCTACCGGAGGAATTATCCGCAGATTGGCGCCACGCCCGCAACGCCTGAGCGTAGCGAGGCGGGCAGGCAGATGGCCGCAGATTAGAGCATCTTCCATTTAGTTTGTCGCAGTTGACCCGCGCCTCCGGCGCTTGGCGCTTTGGGGATAGTGACCTGGGGCTTCGCTCGTGCCTCGCTACGCCCCAGGCTGGCCTGAGACGGGCCTCCGGCCCTTCAAATTGGTGCGACAGACTGAAGCGAAGATGCTCTAGAGCGGCGGGTTCATGTGAAAGTGAAAGAGTAGGTGCAAGTACACGCTGGCGCGCGGGTGAGGCGTCGGCGAGTTCACTTCAACTTGGAATGCCCTGGGATTCCGCGGAGATGAATTTGCCGGGGTTCAGGATGCCCTTGGGGTCGAGGGCATTTTTCAAGGCGGCGTGGACGTGGCGGCTGACGGGGGAGGTGGCGGCGGGCCACCAGCGCTTTTTGGCGAGGCCGATGCCGTGCTCGCCGGTGATGACGCCGCCCCAGGCGAGGACCTGGGCGAATAGTTCGTCGAGGGCCTGGCCGGCCCTGGCGTGCACGGCGGGGTTATCATAATCGGCGACCATGATGTTGGTGTGGATGTTGCCATCGCCGGCGTGACCGAAACAGGCGACCGGGAAGCCGTATCTGGCGCGCAGGCCGGCGGCGAATTCGGCGAGATCGACGAGGCGGCTGCGGGGGACGACGATGTCCTCGTTGAGCTTGATGAGGCCGGTGCTCTTGAGGGATTCGGAGAACTTGCGGCGCAGCTCCCAGAGGCGCTCGGAGGGTTCCTCGCCGAAGGCTTCCTGCAAATGCAGGGCGCCGATGCCGCGCAGCAAGGCGGCGACGGATGCGGCTTCGGATTTGACGGAGGCCTCCTGGCCGTCGAGTTCGACGAGGAGATGGCCTTCGCCTTTCGGGACTATGGATTCGCCCAGATGTTCACGCGCGGCCCGGAGGGTGAACGCGTCGGCCACCTCGAGCGCGGCGGGGAGGAAACCGGCGGCGAAAATGCGCTGGACGGCGTCGGAAGCCTGCTGCAACTGGGGAAAACTGGCGGAAAGCACGGCGCGCGCGGGGGGCAGCGGGAGGAGGCGGAGCGTGGCCTCGGTGACCACGCCGAGCAAACCTTCGGAGCCGACGAAAAGGCCGACGAGATCGAAGCCGGTTTTGTTTTTGTGCGTGCGGCCGCCGGTGCGCAGGACGTCGCCGTTTGCGAGGACGACCTCGAGGCCGAGCACGTAATTTCGCGTCACGCCGTATTTCAGGCAGCGCGGGCCGCCGGCGTTGGTGGCGATGTTGCCGCCGAGCGAGCAATCCTTGAGGCTGGCGGGATCGGGGGGATAAAAGAGGCGCTGATCACGCGCGGCGGCTTGCAGGACGCCGGTGATGACGCCCGGCTCGACGACGGCGACGCCGTCGGCCGGGTGAATTTCCTTGATGCGATCCATGCGGGCGAGCGACAGGGCAATGCCACGCCGCACCGGCACACAACCGCCGACGTAACCAAAGCCGGCGCCGCGTGGGGTGACGGGGATGCCGTTTTCATTCGCGAAACGGAGTACGGCGCCGACCATCTCCGCGCCGGTGGGAAAGACGGCGACCTCGGGCGCCTGGCTGGCGAACCACTTGTCGCGGCTGTGGATTTCGAGGGTCTCGGCGTCGTCGCGCACGGCATCGGCGCCGATGAGGGAGGCGAGACGGTCCCGCAATGAATGTTCTGTGCTCAAGGCTGGCAAGGCTAGCTAGAACAGCTTCTTGAGGGTGCGGGTGGCGCTTTGAATGCCCCTGACAATCGGGTTGGGCGACGGTTTGGCGGAGCGCCAATGGTGACGATAGCCGGCGATCTCCTCGTCGGCGGGAGGGGCGATGGCGGCGGAGGCGATGGCGACCTCCGGCTGGGCGTAGGTCTCGAAATGCGGGTCTTCCTTCTTTCTCGGCTCGGAGGAGGGTTCGAGGGCAAAGCCGGTGTGCGAGACGACGGCGCCTTTATCGGCGGTGACCACGACTTCGCCCAATTTGTTCCCGTTGTCATCCAGGCAGGTGATGACCCAGGTGGGGGCGGCGCCGGGTCCATCCTTTTTCAAATCGTAATTGATGCTTGCGACCACGGCGCCATTGGCGGCGGCGTAATCGTGAGCGAGGCTCGAGGCTTTGTCCGAGTCGATGGCGGGCAGGGCGCCGAGAATGTCCTCGTCCTTCAAAGGGCTGGGGGCGAATTGCGAGAACGCTTGCGAGCGGACGATCTGGCCATTGGAGACCACGAATTCATGGACGCCGCTTTCGGCGGAGGAATCGGGTGTGAGGATGTGCCACTCCTCCGGCTCGGGCGCGCCGTCGCGCCCCTCGACAAGGGCGACGCGGGACTGGGCGTCCTGGGGCAATTTTGCGATGGCGTCGAGCGCCGTCTCCGCGCGGGCGGATGCGAGCAACCCAAGGAAAATGGCCGGAATGATCACGCCGCGCATGCGGGAAATCTCGCGTCGGCTGCAGCAAAAATAAAGCAGGGTTTTCGCCACGCTCATTCAGGGCCGGATTCGCTCCAGTTGGCCAGGGGCGCGACGAGATTGCCCGGGAGGGGCCAGGCCCTTTCGTAAATGCGCGGGGCGAGAAGGTTCGAGTTTTGATACGCGCCGGCGAACATCTCGATTTTGGCGTCGAGATTATCGATGTAATGCAGGGTGATTGCCTCGGGCGTTTTCGGGGGGACGGGCGAGCCGAACTGGAGTTCGCCATGATGGGACAAAATCAAATGGCTTAGATGCAGGCGTGTTTCATCGATGCGCGGCGACATTTTTTTCCACTCCTCGTATTCCGGGCGCTTCTCGAGCTGGCGCCAGAGGCGGTTGGTCAATTCCATGCCGATGGCGATGTGGCCCATCAACTCGCCGCGCTCATCGTAGGGCATCACAAAGCCGTCGGCGGGGAGCGAGTTTTCCCAGAGCTTGCCGGAGTCGTGGAGCAGCGCGCCGGCGATGAGCAAATCGCGATTGAGGACCGGGTAGGCGGGGCAAAGGGCCTCGGCGGCGCGCATCATTTGGGCGGTGTGCTCGACCAGGCCGCCGCGGCGGGCGTGATGGTTATTGCGGGCGGCGGCGGTGCGGCGGAAGCGCTCGCCGAGTTCCTCGAGAAACAGGTCGCAGACGGCCTTGAGGCGCGGATCGGCGATGCGGGCCACGCATTCCTGGATGTACGCGTAGTCGGCGGCCTGTTTGTCCCGCAGCGATTTGGGGCCGGCGAGGAGCGTTTCGATTTCGTCCGGATCGAGCGGGCGGCAGACCCAGGATTTCGCGTCGAGGCCGAAGGAGAGGCTCGATTCGAATTCGCCGGTGATTTCGACAAACGCGCCCTGGGCCAGCTCGAGGCATTGCTTGTAAGCGGGCGAATCGCTCCATGCGCGGAGCGGGAAGCGGGCCTCGGCATCGGCGAGGACCAGTTCCCAATAGGGTTTGCGCTGCTGGGTTTCCTTTTGGACGAGGGAATAAATCTGGCCGTGCACGCGCGCGGGGGTCCGTCCCTTCTGCGCGGCGGTGCGCAGCTCGGTGATGGAAAGGAGGGAAACCATGAATGGATGCTAGCTGCCCAAGCGGGAGTTGGAAATCGCCTTTTCGAAGATCAAACCCGATGGGTGGCGGCAAGACGCCAGCAGAGCACGAGCAGGCCGGCGGCGGACCATGCGAGCAGCGCCTGGAGGGCGCGGGGCGTGCGGGTGCCGAGGCGCAGCCATGCGCCGGCAATGCCAAAGGGGACACCGGCCAGCAAGCCGAAGAAGTGGGCCATACGATCAATCTGTTCATCGCCTCCGCCGGCGCCGAGGTAGGCCAGGAAGGCAAGGCCGGCGCCGACCGGCAGGAGGAATTCGCGGAGCCGGACGGTGCGAAGCGCCAGAAAGCGAATGGTGGCTTGCGCGGCGACGAGGATGCCGAGGGCGGCGAAGACGGAGGTCGAGGCGCCAATCGAGAGATGATCGACAGCGCGATAGCCCCAGGCGTTGAGCCAGTTGCCGAGGCCGCCGGCCAGTACGATGAAGAGCCATGTCCAGCCGGAGCCGAGCACCGGCAGCAGAAAGGCGGCGAAGAGGAGCCCGAAGGCAATGTTCGCGGCAAGATGTTCGAGGTTCGCGTGCAGAGTGAGCGCGGTGAAGGCCTCCCACCATGCGCCGCGCATGATTTCGCGGCTGGAAGCGGCGCCGCGGTCATCCCACCATGCGGGGCCGATCTTTTGCGCGGCATAGAAGGCGCAGAGGATCCAGCCGGCGATGTAAAGCGAGATGGTGGAGTGCGGGGCGGCGATTTCGGGAGCGGTGGGAGCCGGGGGCGGTTTTTCGCGGCGCTCGATTTCGAAGCGGCTCAGCTCCGCGGCGGCCTCGGCGGCGCGCGCCGGGTCAACGCAGAGCGCGAAGTGGTTCTCGCACGGCAGCACCCAGTGGGGCGCCTGCATGGCGGAGAGAACCAGCGAGCGTTCGTAGGCGTCGGTGCGCGAGGGATAGGTGCCGACCACGGCGAGCGTCCTGCCGTCGGGCGCGGTGATCTCTGTTGGAGATTCCGCCATGGGATCAGGGGCGCCGGCTTGCGGTGCGGAGGCGCTCCTTTCGGCATGCGACGATTTTTGGCAGGAACTTCTCCGCCCAGTCGCAAATGACGCGCAAGGGGACGACGAGCGTGCGGCCCATGGGGGTGAGCGAATACTCGACCATGGGGGGAATGACGGGATAGACCTTGCGGGCGATGAGGCCGTCCGCCTCGAGGGCGCGGAGGGTCTGCGTCAGCATTTTTTGCGAGATGCCGGCGACCTCGCGCTGAAGCTCGTTGTAACGGAGGGTACGCCCGGCGAGGGAACGGATGACCAGGGCGGTCCATTTGTCGCAAATTCGGGCGAGGACCAGGCGGGATGGGCAGCCGGCGTTCAGGACGCAGGGTCTGGGAATCATTCCGGGGGATGATAACCCGGGAAGCGGCGGAAAACAACCCGGATCGCCTTTAACACACCAAACAGCATGTACAAACCATTTATCATGTAATTGACAAAAGGTGTGCGATGGCCGACTGTGTGGGCCTATGAAAATACCCGCCAAATACCAGGGAGTGCGCGGCCCCAGCCTGGCCGGGCAAGCGGCCGCCGCGGAGCCGGCTCCGGGCATCGAAGAGGATGCCGAATTGCTGGACGCCTATTCGAGAAGTGTCATCGCGGCCGTGGAGAAGGCGAGCCCGAGCGTGGTGAACATCGAGGTGCGCCAGCAGACGAACCATCATGGACGGACCGCCGAGACCGGCGGCTCCGGCTCCGGGTTCATCCTGAGCCGGGACGGTTTCATCCTGACCAATTCCCACGTTGTGAGCGGGGCGTCGGCCATCCGGGTGACGCTGGTGGACGGGAGGGATTACCCGGCGCAGTTGATCGGGGACGACCCCGACACGGACCTGGCGGTGATCCGGATCGACGCGCCCGGGCTGGCGCAGGCGGAGTTGGGGGAATCGGCGAGCCTGAAACCGGGGCAACTGGCGATCGCCATCGGCAATCCGTTCGGCTTTCAGACCACGGTCACAACGGGTGTCGTCAGCGCGCTGGGGCGGTCGTTGCGCGCCCAGACCGGGCGGCTCATCGACAACGTCATCCAGACGGACGCGGCGCTGAATCCCGGCAACTCCGGGGGACCGCTGGTGGATTCGCACGGGCGGGTGATCGGCGTGAATACGGCCATCATCCGGCCGGCGCAGGGGATTTGCTTCGCGACGGCCATCGACACGGCGAAATTCGTGGCTGGCTGGCTGATCAAGGAGGGGAAGTTCCGGCGGGCGGTGATCGGCGTGGCCGGGCAGGATGTGCCGATACACCGGCGCGTTGTCCGTATTACAACCTGCCGGTGGAGACCGGGGTGCTGGTGGTCGATATCGAGGAGAACTCGCCGGCCTCGAGGGCCGGCTTGCTTTCCGGCGATGTGATTATCGCGTTCAACGACACGCCCGTTGCCAGCATAGCGGCATTGCATAAGCTGCTGTTGGGCAAGGAAATAGGAGTCCAGTCCCAACTGACGGTCATCCGCCATACGGAGAGGTTGCGCCTGGCGATCACCCCGGAGGAATCGCGCAATCCCGCAAGGGAACTCGCGGTTCGCTGAGTGGTTTTCCAAGCCGCCCCCGCCGGTCCTAGATGATCAGAAAGCCGTCGTCCGGCGTGGGGGTGGTCTGGGAAGGGCGGATGGGTGCGGGATCGCGCCTGGATGGGATGGAGCGTTCGAAAATGGTGGAGACCATCCGGGGTGTGGTGGGGAAGAGGGCCTCGCGCATCTCATCGGTCATGGCGAGGGACCCATAGATGAGCGCTTCATCCCCTGTGACACCCGGGGAAGGGTTGGCTGAATCGCCAGAAAAAGGCTTCTTGAGAGCCTTCCTAAGCATATTCGCCAGGGCTTTAATCATAGGTCGAGCGCTGTGATCGAAGCATGTGACATGCCATGGAAAGTGGTCGAAATACGCATTTTTGCGGGTTGGCATCGCAGATTCGAGAAGGAAAGCGGCACGAGCCGTGCTTGGGGATGGATAGACGCCCGGAAGGCCGCAAAGGGCGCTTCCTGGCACCATAGCTGCTCCAATTACAGTAATTGCCATGGGACAAGACCAGGATAATCCAATTCCGAGCCGCCTTCACTGCGGTTCACGCCGCCGGACAGCCGCGCTCACGCTCGTCGAGGTCCTGGTGGCCGCGGCGATGATCGCGCTGACGTGCAGCGTGGTGATGTTCGCCTTTGCGCAATTGAACCAGATGTCGATGGTGACGCGCCTTTATTCCGGCGCCGCGACGTACGCGCAGAGCCAGATCGACTACTTTCTGACGGCCACGCCGTTCCAGCCGCAAAACAGCGACATTCCCAACGGGATGACGGCGAATACGAACGCCACGGCAACGGTGGTGGTTTACCAGGATCCGATATCAGACTTCATCATTAACGGGACGATGACCACGAGCATCACAGCGGCCGATGGGTCTTACACGTGGGGTTCGACGACGGACACACTCTACCTCTACCTGGCGACGGTCACGGTCTCGTACACGTACCGGAACCGGAATTACAGCGTCTCCTATTCCACCTGCCGCACTTCAGACATATGAGACTGAGCATCGTCAAAAAAATGAAAGGCTTTACGCTGATCGAATGCGTGATGGCGATGGTATCGGTCGGGGCCGTGGGGCTCGCGATCCTGTACACGCTGTTCTGCGGGTTCATCCTGTTTACGAAGAACAGCGCGATGAACGTGTCGCACGAGGAAGCGCGTGTGGCGCTGATCGAATTGCAGAACGATATGCACTCGGCGGTGTCACTGCCTGAATTGACCGACAGCAATTGCAATATCATCACGACCACGGGTACGTCCGGCTCGGGACCGGCGGCGGGAGTGGAGTTTCAATTGATGGTCAGCTCGACGCAGTACTGCGCGATATCGGCGAACGCGACCGCCGGCGCGAGTTCAATCAAGGTGGGGCTGCCGTCGGGCTATCCCACGCCGACCACCAGCATGCTGCTGAACATACCCGCTTATCAAGTGATGGCGAGCATGAGCAGCGTCGCGGTCAGCGGAACCGTCGCCACATGCACACTCTCCGGCACCACGGTGCAGAACGCCATCACGGTGTCGGGGACGGGAGGAACCAACTTCAACGTCGTCGCGTTTTTCACGCAGCGGGTTTATTACTACGTCGCGGGCGACCCGAATTTGCCGCCGATGATCATAGACCGGCAGGGAGATACGGCGACATCGCTGGAACTCAATTACATCGGCATCAACAAGACGAAGAGCTATGTCATGGCGTCGTCGGGAATTGAAAATACGCAGCCTTTCAGCATTCCGCAAAACGTCGACGGCTCCCTGAACATCCACGACGTGGTGGCGGTGGGATTGTCGGCGGTGGATCCGAGCACCAGCGCGCTGATCACGCGGTTCAACTTCAACACATCGAGCATCATGCTCAGCGGGTCGATCCCCGAGTACGTACCCAACGAACTAACCTACCAACAGTAACTATGCGCACAAAAAAAGAATCCGGCGCCACGATTGTAGTGGTCATCAGCGTCATCGCGACCATGGCGGTCCTGGTCGGCGCAGCCCTTGATTACACATTCACGGTGGCAAGGAACGTCGAGCGCACGGACAAGATGCAGGAGTGCAACGCCATCGCGATGGGGTGCCTCAACTACGAATACATGTACTGGCGGGAGTACTGCCGAACCACGACCACGCGCGGCCTGCCGACCAGCAGCTTCACCGGCATCCCGCTGCCGACGTCGACGCAATTTCCCAATATATCGGGTTTCACGGCGACCACCGGTTCGGGATCGAGTTATACCGTTTCGAATTACTCGGTGACGGCGTTGACGCCGGAGTTGCAACCGCTGAGCGGCAGCACGGCGCCGTCGCCTGGAGTGGACGCGACCGGCACCGACGCCACTTACTTTTACCGGGGGACGGTCACGGTCACGCTGCCTGACCGCAGCATCCCTGTGAGCGTCACCGCGAGCCAAATCTTCGAGGAGCAATACGAGAGCCCGTGGGAATGGGCGATCTTCTTCGCAGACCCGCTCGAGATCGAGCCCGGCGAGCCGATGACTGTCGACGGCTGGGTGCAAACCAACTCGAGCCTTTATACGCCGCTCAACTCGCTGACATTTGGGAACAAGGTCAACTACGGGCTGAACTGGTATATCTCCGCGATGCCCAGTGACGAGCACCTGATCGACGACGGGGACACGTACGCGGATCCCAACTGGGCCGCCGGCCTGCCACCTACTCAGTCGACTCCGTCGCAACCCTTTGGAGTGATTCCGACAGACGTGTTCAGCAACAACAGTTCGAACACGAACGACGGCTATCACGAATTGATCGAGCTGCCGGTGCTGAGCCAACCCGACCCGCTGGCCGGCTACCGCTATTTCGACACCGCCGGGGTCAAGGTGCTGATCAGCGAAAACGGCTCGACCATCAATGCAACCGTTTACGACGCAAAAACACAGCCTACGACGACCAGTTACGGAAATTCAATTGGCACCATAACCTACACGCCGGCCACGACCAGTCACGGTCACACCACTCCGGCCTCGACCACTCTTTCCACCGGCACCAACAACTCAACCTATGAAACGAACCTGGCCACGACGGTCTATAATTCCCTGAGCTTCAATAACAGCATCCAGGACAACCGGGAAGACCAGACCGTGGCGATCACGGAAGTCAATGTCGACACCTTCACGACGGCCTTAAGCTCGGGAGGGAGCCTCTACAATGACGGATTCAACGGCGTCGTCTATATCGACGACGAGGGATCGACGGCGAGCTCCGAGCGAGGGATCGAATTGACCAACGGAGCGAGCCTGCCGAGCACAGGCCTGTCGTTTGCGAGCGCCAACCCGGTTTATATCGCGGGCGATTACAATACGGGAAACAGTCCGCCGTCCGACTCTGGAAATACTTCCGACCCAACCGCGAGCGGCTACTCACGCGCGCCTTCGTCAGTCGTGGCTGACGCGGTGGATATTTTGTCCAACGCATGGCCAACAGACAGCACACAACTGTCGTACTCACAGGAGACAGAAGGCTCGCGCGTGGCCACCAATACCACGGTGAACACCGCGATTCTCTCCGGAAACGTTCCCAGCAGGCGGGAACTACAGCGGAGGCGCCGAGAATTTCCCGAGGTTTATGGAGGATTGGAGCAGCGCGACGTTCACTTATTATGGGTCGATGGTCCAGTTGTACCCGAGCCAGCAGGCGATGGGGATTTGGGGCCAGAACAACGTCTATGACCCTCCGACGCGGGCATGGCATTTCGACACCAACTTCCAGCTCAACCCGCCTCCGGGGTCGCTGATGACGGTAAGTTATCTCAAGGGACAATGGTATTATCAATAATCGCCCTGCTGGGCTTGTTCCTGTTTGGCGCCTGCGCTGAGGCGCGAGCCGACCTGGATCTTACGCCCACGGACGGCGTTCGTATGATGGAGCTGTCGAAGAGGGAAATTATCATTTTCCACGACGGCGCAAAACAGATCACTTACCAGCCTCCGCGCGGCTGGACATGCACGGGCTCGCACAACTCGGCCGCGTTTAATATTCCCGATCATCCGCAGGCCAGGGCCTTCATCCAATCCGCCGCACAACTGCGCATCCCCGCGTTCGATGACAAGGCGCAAAAGCTGTTCGAGGCGAATCCGGCGCTGCTCCAGTTGCCGAAGGGAGCGAAGAACGTGAAGATTACGGGAGTCACGATCAACCCGTTCGTCATCGATTCTCATCCCACGCTCGAGGTTCAAATGACCTACTCATTCTACGGACAATCGTGCGCGAGAAGCATCCTTTTGGTGAACCGTAATAATGCGGAGGTCAGTTGCCTGCTGGATTGCCTCGCGCCCGATTTCGATGAATTGCATAAGCAATTCCGCGCAAGCCTGTTCACGTTCGAGAATCTTTGACTTTCGACGCGTAAATTGCATGGCTCCCGTGGGCCCGTGAGCATGCGATTTGCTCATAGGGATGGATGCTCCTTTTCAAGCGATCCATGGCTTTCGGTAGTTTTGCGATCCTCCGGTTTACGATCCTGCTGCTCGCCGCCGGTGCGGCGTTCGAATTCCATGCGCGCGCGCAATCCGGAACGGAGCTGGAATACACGGGCGGCAGTTACACGCAGGACTTCGGCGGGCTGCCCACCACCACGCCATCGCCGAACCTGAGCGGAAGCGGAGTCTTCGCGCTTGGCGGTCCGACCATAGGGGCGACCGGGATGACGGGATGGTACGGGGAAGGCTTGAGCAGCAATGGTTTCTATGTGGGAAATGGTTCTTCGCCGGCGCAGGGTTTCTATGACTTCACTCCCTCGCCGACGAGCGGAACGGATTCCCTCGGGTTGATTGCAAACAGTGTGAGCGGGGGGGAAATCATCGGGTTGCTCCTGGACAACGACACGGAGAGCACCATTTACAATTCGCTTAACATATCCTTCATCGGGGAGTTGTGGAACTACGGGGGCCAATCGGGCGCGACTTCGGTCATGACATTCCGTTACCAGGAGGCGACGGACCCGCAGGCGCCGTTGCCGCCCAACGGCGGCGACCTGAGCGACGGCAATCTTCAATTTTCGTATACCAATCCGAACTCGACGGCAGGCCCGGTGGATGGAACCAATCCCGCCAACCAGACGCCGCTTTCCGACACGATAAACCTGGCGACGCCCTGGACGCCGGGAGAAAGCCTCTGGCTCACATGGTCGATTCTAAACCCGATCGACTTCGCGCCCGGCCTCGCGATTGCCGATGTCTCCTTCTCGGCCAGTGGAAGCAATGCGACCGATCTTCTCTGGACGGGTACGTCAAATTCGAATTGGGACACCTCGAGCGCCAACTGGAGCGGCGGCACTTATACCGACAGCGACTATGTCACCTTTGGTTCGGTGGCGGCTTCGAGCAGCAATGTGAACATCACGGCGGGGGGTGTGGAGCCCGGTCACGTGGCAGTGACGAACACAGCGGGCATTTACAGCTTCAGCGGCGGGCCGATCGAAGGGACGGGATTCATTACGAAGACCGGCAGCGGCGCGTTAATCCTGAGTTCTTCAAACAGTTATTCGGGCGGCACGGTGATCGACGGGGGCACGGTCGTGGCCAATGGCGGCGACGATACGCTGGGGGCGGCGGGAAGCGAGATCATCTTTGGCGGGGGCGAATTGCAAACCAACGGCTCGGGTATTGTCTCGACGCGCAACTTTGCCCTGGACTCGGGGGAGGCAGCTTCAACTCGAACGGGTTCGATTCCTCGACGGCGGGTTCGCTGACCGGGAGCGGGACGTTTACGAAGATCGGGTCTGGAGACCTGACCATTAGCGGCGGAGTGGGTGTCATCAACGGACAGAACCCGACGCTCTCGGTGTTGGGCGGCTCGCTGACGCTGAGCCAGGACGGGACGCAGTATTTCACGACGCCAACCACGGCGGGCGCGTTCACCGGCAACCTGGTGATTGGCTCAAATACGCAGGCCGACATTGCCGGTTCCAGCAGCGCCGGGACGCCCGCCTTGATCAACGGCGGCGGGACGGTACAAATCGCCGGGACCAATGCAGGCCTCTTTATGGCCGGGCAGAATTTGTCGGGTCCGGGCTACCTCGAGATCGACAACAACATGGTGCTCAATAGTGGCAGCCTGGCACAGCCGGTTACCACCAGTGTCGGGACCACGACGGGAACCTTCGCGAGCCTATTGAAGCTCGGCGGCGTAATATCGGGTGCGTCATCGGTCAATTTTACCGGCGGCAGTTCCGAGAATACAAGGGGAGTGATCGAGATCGACGCGCCTGCCACTTATACGGGAAATACCACGATCAATGACGGCGCGCTTGGCGTGGTCCGGCTTGGAACCAATGACGCGCTGCCGGCGACGACCGACTTGAATTTTGGCACCATCTCCATCGTGGGCGGGGCTCTGGATATGAACGGATACAGCCAAACCGTCGCGGGGCTGACGGTCGACTCGCCATTCTCGCCGACGGGGATCGTCAATACGGGCACGGCGACGAGCACGCTGACAGTCAACCAAGCCACGGATTCAAGTTACGGCGGCACCATCGGCACCCCGATAAATCCGAATCTCTATGGGCCCGGCACCAACCTGGTTCCGCAAGGAGCGAATCTAAATAACATCAACGTGGTCAAGGAGGGCCCCGGGACGCTTGAACTTACCCAGAATTTGACTTATACCGGCTCGACGCAGGCCAACGGGGGATCGCTCATCGTGAATGGCAACCTGAGCGGCTCCGACGTAGTGAGTGTGGGCGCGGGGGGCACGCTGGCGGGATTAGGAGAAGTCTATGTGCCGAACGGCGGCCAGATGGTCGTCAATAATGGCGGCACGCTGGCGCCCGGCGACAATTACGCGGGCGACGGTAATTATCTTCCGACGGGCAGCTTCGGCATCCAGGACAGCAGCGCCACCTCGGCGACTTACAATTCAAATGGAACGTTTCAATTGAAGGCGGGCGGTACTTTCGCAATCACTCTTGGCGCGACGACGGCCGGCGGCTCGCAGGCGCCGAATAATATCGACAATAACCTCGACAGCCAGTTTTACGTCCAGGGGACATCAAGCATTGCGGGAAATCTCTCGGTCAACCTGTTGAGCGACTTCACCGCGAACCCGGGCGACCTCTTCTTCATCCTCATCAACATCGGGCCGGACGGAAACGAAAGCACGATACCGATCAACGGCGTGTTTGCCAACGCGCCATCGACCATCAGCGTGCCCGGTCCCCAGGGGACGCAGTTTTTCGACGTGGGTTACAATGGCAACTCGACCAACGATACGTTTACGGGCGGCAATGACATTGTGCTGCAACTGGTGGCGGTACCCGAACCGGAGACGATTTCCTACTGCGTGGGCGGGCTCGGCCTGCTGCTGGCGTTTTCAAGGCGGCGCCGGCGGTAGAGGCGTGATCTGAGGAAGGCGGAGGTCCGGTTTTGCCGCGCCATGCCGGCGGAAGTTTGACCCCACTTTGCGATGGCTCCGGCGCAGTGGTGCGGTATGCTGGAGGGGTGAGCACCCAGAATACTCTCAAGCTGCTTTTCGAATTGCGCGCCGTTCTCGACCGGCTGGGTGAGAATGACAGCACGATCGAGGAGGCCATCGTGCACGATGTCGAACGGGCGATGCGGCTCACGGACGCCTGCATCGCGCAACTGGCCCAGGAGGAAGCGACGAACGTCGAAACCGGCCCGGAGACAGGGAACGCAGACGAGGTATAAAATTGTGCGCGGCCCGGAGTAAATGTGCCAGAATCGAGCGATGTCATCCGGACACGCGGCAGCGTCACCGTGGCGGATTGCATTTTCATGCGCGCTGATCTGCCTCACCCTTCACGGCGCCACCATGGATAGCCGGCCCGTTTACCTGGACCCGACGGCGCCCGTGGAAGAGCGGGTGGAGGATTTGCTGAAGAGAATCGCCCCCGGGGAAAAGATCGAGATGCTCTCCGGGGCGAACTGGATGTCATTACACGGTGACCAGGCGCTGGGCATTCCCTCATTCAAATTGAGCGACGGCCCCGAGGGCGTGCGCTGCTACGGGCCGTCGACGGCTTACGCAAACGGCGTGGCGCTCGCGGCAACGTGGGACGTGGATCAGGCGCGGCGCGTGGGCGTGGCGCTGGGCCGCGATGGCCGCTCGCGCGGAGTCAACATCCTGCTGGCGCCGGGGATGAACCTGTACCGGGCGCCGATGTGCGGACGCAATTTCGAGTTCCTGGGTGAGGACCCACTGCTGGCGGGCGCGGTGGCCGCGGCAACCATCGAGGGAGTGCAGAGCCAGGGCGTGGCGGCGACGGCGAAGCATTACCTCGGCAACGAGCAGGAATTTGACCGGCACAACCTCAGCTCGGACATGGATGAGCGGACGCTGCGCGAGCTGTACCTGAAGCCGTTTGTGATGTGCGTCAAAGCGGGCGCCTGGTGCGTGATGAATTCCTACAATCCGCTCAATGGGGTGCACACCAGCCAGGATGCCTGGCTCGATAACACGATCCTGAAGGGCGAACTAGGATTTCGCGGTTTCATCATGTCGGACTGGACGTCGTGCTACGACGCGCTGGGAATGGCGAACGGCGGGCTGGACCTCGAGATGCCGAGCGGCAAGCACTTCAACGAGGCGAAACTGCAGCCGCTGCTGGACAGCGGCAAGGTGACGCAGGCGACGCTGGACGAGAAGCTGCGGCGGCAATTGCGCGTCGCGTTTTCGATGGGCTGGTTTGATCGCCCGCAGGAGGATGATTCGATCCCGAAGGACGATCCGCAAAACGCGGCGGTGGCGCTGGACGGGGCGCGCGAGGGCATCGTGCTATTGAAAAATGAGGGCAATTTGCTCCCGCTCGACCACGCAAAGGTGAAGAAGCTGGCCGTGCTCGGGCCAAACGCGGACCCGGCCGTAACCGGCGGCGCGGGCAGCTCATTTGTGACGGCATTTCACGCGGTGAGCTTGCTGGCCGGGCTGGAGGCGAAGGCGGGTGACAGCATACAGATCGTGCGGGTGCCCTGGGCGGGCGCGGCGATTCCCGATCAGTTCGCCGATGACATAAGGAGCGCGGACGCGGCGATCGTGTGCGTGGGATTCAAGCAGGGGAACGAACATGCCGCCGACCCGAGGAACCCTGCGTCCGAGGGCGAGGGATGCGACCGCGGCTACGCGCTGCCGCCGGGCCAGGCGGAATTGATCGGCGCGGTGGCGAAGCTGAATCCGAGGGTTATTGTGATCCTCAATGCCGGCGGCAGCGTGGAGAGCGCGGATTGGATCGGCAGCGCGCCGGCGTTGCTGCACGCATTTTATCCCGGCCAGGCCGGCGGCCAGGCACTGGCGGATATTCTCTTCGGCGACGTGAATCCTTCGGGGAAACTGCCGTTCTCCTGGGAGAAGCGGTGGGAGGATTGCGCGGCGTACGGCAATTATCCGACGGCGGAATCAGGCCGAGTGAACACTTACAAGGAAGGCGTATTCCTTGGGTACCGTTGGTTTGACGCGAAGGGGATCGAGCCACTGTTTCCATTTGGGTATGGGCTGAGTTACACGACGTTTCGGTTTTCGGATTTCCGAGTCGCCAGCAATGGCGGCAACCTGACCGCGACGGTGACTGTGACGAACACGGGCACGCGCGACGGCGCGGAAATCGCCCAGGTTTATGTCGAACCGCCCAAGGGCGCCGTGCCGCGACCGGTGCGCGAGTTGAAGGGATTCGCGCGGGTTTCACTGAAGGCCGGCGAAAGCAAGACGGTGAATATTCCGTGCGATGATTTGAGTTACTGGGACCCGGGCGCGAAGGCTTGGACTGTCACCCCCGGCGAGTATGTGGCCAGGGTGGGAGATTCATCGCGGCAGCTTTATTTGAGCGCGAATTTCAGCCGCTGAAAACCGGGGATAGCGCGTGCCGCGGCGTCTTTTCATCGGGCTGGAGCTGCCGGAAAGCTGCCGCGAGACGCTGGCGGGGCTGGACCCCGGCATCAAGGGATTGCGCTGGCTGCCGGCCGCTCCATTGCATCTGACGCTCAGTTTTCTGGGCGACGTTGAGACGGACAAGCAGGCGCCGCTGCGGGAGGCGCTGGCGGCGGTGCAGGTGCCGCCGTTCTTTTTGCCGATCAAAGGGGTGGGCGCATTTGGCGGCGCACATCCCACGGTAGTCTGGGCCGGAGTCGGCCAGGGGCATCCGCATTTGTTTGCGCTCCACAAGCGAATCCAGGACGCGGTATTGCGTGCGGGGCTGGAGGCTGATCTGAAGCCCTTTCATCCGCACATCACCATGGGGCGCGCCAGGGGTGTATCGCGCGCGATGCTGCTCCCCTTTCTGCGGAAGCACGCCGAGGCCGAGTTCGGATTGTGGAAAGTCGCGGGCTTCACGCTTTTCTCGAGCGTGCCCGGCCCCGAAGGCGCCACGCACGTCGCCGAGATGCGGCGCGATTTCTGAAGGCCGCGCGCCTTGACATTGCCCGCCACCGGATGCAATGGAAAGGGCGCGCGCCCCTCCGCCAGCGCGAAGCCAAAAATGGAAATGCCGGTATAGCTCAGTTGGTAGAGCAGCTGATTTGTAATCAAGAAATGGGTGTATGCCGGCTTTAGCTATTATATGCTGTGCATTCATATTCAGCGACTTACATAGATTCTGCTTTTGCTATGATCGGCTGGTTTAGGCCCCGTTTTTGGCCCGGCGTGTACAATGGCGTGTACAATGAAGCGGAGATTTTCGGCCTCACTCGCGCTCCGTTCGGGAGGCTGGGGTCGAAGATTCGCTCTTCCAAATTTGGAAAACGCATTCCCGAAAATGCCCCCTAGTTGGGGCAGGGAGCTGCGTATTATTGGAATGGGAGCCGGGAGGCGATGGAGTGACGCGCACTTCGGGCGATTGAGCGTTAACCCTATAAACATGAAAAACTCCTTCTCTTCTGGCGCCCACTCGAGGCGGGACTTCCTGCAAGGTGCGGCAATCTCCGCGGTCGGGCTTGCTCTATCTGGTTACGACAGTGCCGGGTCGGACATTGCCGCCGCGCCCCAATCAGCCGGGCCGCTCCGATCAGCAGGTGTTCTCGCTCTCGGGGCCGGCAATGTCCTTTTCGTCGGCGACATCGCAGGCGCCGCGGTGCATGCCTTCGCGCTGCGGGACAAGGACGTGACACCGCAAACAGATGTCGAGCTTGGCAACTTTCACAACTTTGAAGGCCGCGATCTGGTCCGCGGCCTCGACCGGAAGCTCGCCGCGCTCTTCGGCACCACCTACGACAAGATTGTCGTCAATGACATGGTGGTGCATCAACCCACGCAGCAGATATTCATATCCGTCGAGCGCGGTCGCGGGACGGACGCCGTTCCGACGATCGTGAAGGTGAACCACGGCGATCTGGAGGTGCTGGAGCTTGACGGCATTCCGCACTCGAAAGTCGCGATTCCCAACGAGCCCGATGAGAAGGCAATGCTGGAGTTCGAACCACAGCGGACGTACGCAATCACGGACATTAAATACTATAACGGTGAGATATTCGTGACGGGGGTTTCGAATCAGCGATTCGCATCGACGCTGCATCGGATCCCGTACCCTTTCAAGGACAGGATGGCGACATGCACGGTCGAGATCTGGCACCCGGTTCACGGGGAATTTGAGACGCGCGCCCCGATAATTCGGCAGCTCATCCGCGAGGTGCATGGCGAACCATACTTGTTCGCCGTTTACGGTTGCACTCCTCTCGTACGTTTCCCGCTTGGCGCTTTGAAGGATGGCGCCCACGTTCGTGGGGATACGATCGGAGAGTTGGGTTATGGGAGCAATCCGCTCGACATGCTCACCTTTAGCGATCCGTTTGATCACAAGGAATATCTACTGGTTACCATCGACGCACGTAGCGCGTCACGCATCGCAATCTCGGATATGGAATCGGCGCAGCCCGAGCCGACCGGCGGTCCGATCGATTTCGGGCCGGGCGGCCTAGGTCGCACGCAGCGCGCTCTTCCGGTTCGCACCGAACACATGGCGATCCTCAATCCAAAATGGGCGGCTGTGATTTGGCGGCATCCGAAGACTTCGTTTCGGCTGGACCTCAGCACGCTGATGGTACCGTATTTCTTCGAGCGCAAAGATGGCATGTCGGAAATGAATTGGCCCGACGGTCCCGATCCATTCGACTATCGGCACCATCGCAGCGAGATTGATCGTGTTGGCCACTTGTTGCCGGTCTGACGCCGACCGGCGGGAAACAGACCCCATGAGCCCGCGGGTGACGAACAATCGGGTGACGCTGACGATAGACTCCGATTCGCGTCAGCCCGCCTCAGTGTGCGTTTGCGCTCATAACCTGCATCCAGATTTGATCGCCTCCCTGGGCAATTGCTCGCCGGCGGATCGCCTTTGGCAGTCCATCCTCCGAGTGAGAGTCGCCGAAGCTGGAGCGCCCGGGGGCGAGAATCTTCCGGATGTTCTCGGGCGCTATCGAGTCCTGGGAAACGGGATTCGGTTCATTCCGCATTTTCCATTCGAACCGGGAGTCCGCTTTCGCGCGGCATTCGACCCGCGGCCGCTCGACCGCCCGGAGTTCTCAGAGGTGGCGACTCTCGACTTCTCGCTTCCGAAACAGGTGAGCACTGCATGCACGGAAGTGAAGCATGTTTACCCCTCCGGCGACTCACTTCCGGAAAACCTGCTTCGTTTTTATGTCTGCTTTTCCAATTCAATGCAGCGCGGTCGAGCGGAGGAACAGATCAGGCTTCTCGGCCCCGATGGACAGCCTGTGCCCGACGTGCTCTATCGGCCTCCGGTTGAACTCTGGGACAGGGGCATGCGGCAACTTACGGTCCTGCTCGATCCGGGCAGGCTTAAGCGCGGGGTTGGACCCAACCGCGAATTGGGTCCGCCGCTGAAAGCGGGTCGGGAATACACGCTGGCCATAGGTTCCGGGATGGTTGATTTCTCCGGTCGTCCGTTGCGCGCAGGTTTTCAGAAGTCTCTCCGTGTCACAGAGGCTGTCCGCGAACCGATAGCGGTTGAGCAGTGGAAGATCCTGCCTCCCGCGACCAAAAGCCGTCGACCGATTGTGCTCATGTTTCCGAAGCCGCTGGATTGGGCGGTCCTCTGGCACTCGATTACCATCTTGTCGTCAAGTGACCAGCCGATAGAGGGCCGGATCGCCATCGACCAGGAGGAAAAACGATGGAGCTTTACACCGACATCGCCTTGGGCTGCGGGGTCGTATTCCGTTTCCATTGCGCCGACTCTCGAAGATGTCTGCGGGAATAGCTTGCTCGGGGCGTTCGATAGACCTCTCCATTCGGCCAACAGTCTGGTCCGTGAGGAGACAAACCGGTCAATACCTTTTCACCTAGCATAAAGTGCGTAGCAATGCCCATCAGCAACACCGGATATATCCATGAATGAACAAATCAAACATCTGCTGCAGACCTATCAACGCGGTTTGAACGAAGCCAATCTCGACTTCGTCAGGAGTGTTTACACCGACGATGCCATTGTAATCGGCCAGCCTTTTCCCACCGCAACCGGCCTCCAGGAGATTATTGCGCTCTACTCGGATTTCCTCTCGAAGCTGGACTTCAATGTTCAGTTCGATTTGCTGGAAATGGAACTAAATGGCGATTTTGGATTTATCCGCACCCGCTCGCACGGAACGATTGTGCCGAAAGGCCAGAAACCGTCCGGCTCCGAAGGCAACCGCGAGATTTTTATCGTCAAGAAGGTTGAAGGTGATTGGAAATTCCATCGGTACATTTTCAACGCGGAGGTCGCGAGGTAATATCGCCCAGGTCGGAAACAAACGGATTAAAGTTGGTGGAGTAATCGAAATAATCGATGCCCTCAGCCCTTTTGAGAAAGCGGACAATTGGGTATGTGACAGGCAGCATCACGACTTCGACCAGAGTTTTGGCAGTCCAGCCCATGAGGATGCCCGCCAGAAGCAACTCGTTGGGCAGAACCCTGTACAGGGCAATCCCGTAGAATATGAACGTATTTATACCCTCTCCAACGATTGTCGAGGCGACGAAACGAAGCCAAAGATGGTCGCCCTTGTTCCAAACCTTCATTTTGGCGAGGGTGTAACTATTGCAAAAATCTCCGACCACGACCGCGAGCAGACCTGCGACCGCAATTTTTGGGCTGGAAGAGAAAATCTGGTGATAGGCCGCATCGTCTTTGAAGAAGATTGCCGGCGGTACCAACAACTGTCCGGAAGCGAGCGAGGCCCCGATTACCGAGCAGAAAATAGAAAGCCAGATAATGCTTCGCGCTTGCGAATACCCGTAAACTTCAGTCAGGATATCGGCAATCAAATAGGTCAGTGGGAAATAAAGGATCGTAACCGAGACTCCGACACCAAAAATGGAAATGATCCGAGCCGCTGTAAAATTTGAGACGAGCAGGAGCGTGACGTTGAGCGCCGCAAGCAGACCGAGATATTTGTATCTGCCAAAATCTGTTCGAAGCATGGCTGGATCAAGCTGGCAGTTTTGGGAACAGTTTGGGTGTCATTTCCGCCGCAAATTCCTTGAACACGCGCACGTGCCGCGGAAGATATCGATTGCCGAGGTGCACCAGCGAAAGATCATATAGAGGCAAATGCCAGGCTGGCATCACTTCCACCAAAAGTCCCTTGCGCATCAACTCCGGCTGCACGATGGGCGGCAATTCTCCAATTCCCACCCCCGCAAGTAAAGCGGCCGCAAGGCCGGCGTAATCATTCATGCCAATGTAAGGCTCGAACGAAATGGTCTCCCCCTTTTTTCCGTCGGCGCGAGTAAACTCCCAGCTATAGACGGGTCTCCAAAAGAACGCCAATAATCGGTGTTTGAGGAGATCTTGCGGCGTCTTCGGCACCTTGCAGGTCTTCAAATATGCAGGACTTGCCACGACCTGGTGACGATATGTTAGAAGCTTTCTTGCGACGAGCGTTGAATCTTTGAGGGCGCCGACTCGGAACGCCACGTCAACTCCTTCGGCTATTTGATCTACAATTCTATCGGTGATAAACACCTGGACACGGACCTCGGGGTAGGATGCCTGGAACGCCCCAACCATGGGAGCAATCAATGAATCGGAAATGCTGGGGGGAGCGGAGAGCCGCAGCGTGCCGGTCACATTCGAGGAATGATTCGACACGACGTTGTCGATGGCGTCGGAGAGTTCCTCAGTTCGCTTTGCGTATTCTAGCACCTCGGAACCAACGTCCGTAAGCCGCAGTTTCCGCGTCGATCGCTCAAGAAGGCAGAGGCTGAGCTGGTCCTCGAGTTCCGAAAGCCGGCGGCTGACGGTCGAGAGAGGCATTTTGAGGCGGCGCGCAGCCTCCGAAAAACTGCCAGCCTCGACGATTTCCGCAAAAATCTTCAGTGAATTGAGATCGACAACCATTATTCCAAATATGGGATTCTAATTTTCGATTTTTGCGGCTAGTGAACAATACGCGAGTCGAATACGGTCCGCCAACGGGAAATTGGGAATGGAAGCGATCAATCAACGTGATGTCTCGACCGTTCAGGACCTCATTGTCGCCGTACGAGACAGGGGCGTGAATCGCATCGCCGTTTCCCGCGATCTCGCCAACTTGCCGACTTTGCAACTTTCTCCCGGTCAAGCGCTTATAGGGGAGCCGCGGGCAACCCTGCGGTTTGAGGAGGGCTCGGACGGAGTTGGACTTTCGTCCGGCAACAAACTCGAGAATCTCACGCTGATTGCGGCTCCCGAAAAGCGCTCGCTCTTCAATGACACAGACGTCGCTGATTTTGGCTGTCTTGAATTGCGAAACCTTACGCTGACCGGCGTCACGCAGATCCTTGCCGCCGGCAGCGTGAAGGCCGGGCATGTCGAGGCCCACAACATTGACATCGTTTCCGCAGATGCTCGCGCCTATGACATCCGCCCGAAAGCTTACGGCGTCGAGGTGATCCCAGGGGCATTCACTCTTTGGAATCAGCAACTCGACCCGTCGGTCACCATCACGGCCAATCTCACCGGCATTTCGGCAGGCCGCGCAAGGGCGCCCGTGCGCGGCAGCGGAGTCTTCGTCAGCGGGGCGGGTGATGCTGGCGGCAGGCTGTCCATCGCGCGGTTGGAAACAGGGACGATTCACAGCGACGCGGGAATCGCCCAGGGCACGGCCGACCGCATTGCCGGCGGAGTATTCACCTGCTACGGCGCCGTGGTAGAGATGGTGCGCACCGATGGCGCCGTCACCACCTACGGCCCCAACGATATGGTGCTCGATAATTGGGGAACGGTTGACCGCTGGATTTCCGAAGAGAAAATCGCTTCCCATGGCCCAAGCGGCATCGGCTTCGTAAATTTTGGGACGATCAACCTTCTCAAACTTAAAGCGCCGATTGAAACTTTCGGTCAAGGCGCGCGCGGGTTCAACGTTTACGCGGGTACGGTAAACTTAGCGGAGTTCGACCGGATTGTGACGCATGGAGACGGCGCCGTGGGCATTCAAATTAGCCGCAGTCGGCCGCATTTCGGTGAAGCGCGGAATCGAGACGTTTGGCGGGACTGGCGAATCATTGGTCAAAGGCGTCATGACGGAACTTTCGGCGATTCCATTCAGCGTAAAATCCGGAGGCTCGGTGCAGGCGTTGAGAGTCGATGGCGGACTGCGAACCCATGCTTCGGGAGTAGTTCCAATCGAATTGCAGGGCAGCGTTGAATCGCTCCTGGTCAACGACGGTGTCACATCACTGGCCGGAAAAGAGAATACCCCTCAACAATGACAACGAATCGATGACATAAATATGAAAGCGATAGTAATTTCCCAATACGGCGGCCCGGCAGTGATGGAATACAAAGATTTTCCCGATCCCTCTCCCGGGCCAGACGAAATACTCGTGCGCGTGGCGGCGACGAGCATAAATCCCTTTGACATAATGCGGCGCTCCGGCCAGGCCAAGGAATTCGCGCCTATTCGTTTCCCCGGAATTGTTGGTGTTGACGTCGCGGGCACCGTAGTCCGTTTTGGAGAGAAGGTGAAAGGATTTGCCGCCGGTGATCGCGTATTTGGAATGGCGGATCAAACCTACGCCGAACTTTGCGTGGCTAAGGCGACTAATTTGGCGAAGATTCCGGCGAAGATCGACACGGTAGAAGCCGCTGCCCTGCCCCTGGTAACGACAACCGGTTATCAGCTCATTGCGAAAGGCGTTCTTGTCCAACCAGGGCAGACCGTTCTTGTGACCGGGGCGCTTGGCAATGTGGGACGCTCGGCTGTATTTACAGCGAAATCTCAGGGAGCCAGGGTAATCGCGGGAGTTCGCAAATCGCACCTTGCGCAGGCATCCGCGCTGGGTGTCGATGGCGTTGTCGCAATTGATGATGAGAAGGCGATTGCGGACGTGGAAGCTCTGGACGCCGTGGCTGATACCGTCAACGGTACCACTGCTGAATCGCTCATTGCGAAGGTAAAGCCAGGGGGAATATTCGCCTCGGTCCTGGGAGCGCCGCAAAATAGCGGGCGTTTTCCGTCTGTAAAAGTCGTTCCAGTTTACGCCGAACCCGACGCCGAAGCCCTCCTTAAACTGTCCCGCGCGGTGGTCGAGGGAAAGCTCACCATCCCGATTGCCGCAAAAATGTCACTAAAGGAGGCGGGGCAAGCCCAGGCCCTGGTTGCGAAAGGGGTTGGTGGCAAGGTGTTGCTGGTTGCATAGGGCGACCTCTGACTCGGTGGAAAGCTTCAAGGCTCCATTCAATGAAGAAGGTCCCGGATTCCGATACCGACAGGTTGGCGCCGCGCTTTGATGTTCTCGCTGACCAAACAGCCTTTCCATGTTTGACCGAAGCTGAAATTGCGGACGCGTCCGCATTTGGTGAAAAATGTTCGTTCCGCGAAAACGATGTCCTGTTCTCCACGGGGGACAAGCCATTTGATTCATACACTCTTCTTTCTGGACGAATTCGAATCATCGACATTTCGACAGGCGAGCGGGTTTGCTTTGTGCGATACGGAGCCGGTTACTTTACGGGAGATATTGACTTGTTCACGGGCCGCCCCTCGGTCGTTACCTGCGAGGCAGACACGGATGTTGAGGCAATACGCATCAAACCGGCTGATTTGCGGGAAATGTTCGTCAGAAAGCCGGCCTTGGGTGAGCGATATTGGAAGTCATTTCAACGACGGCGCCAGTTGCTGCTGCAATCACGTTTCTGCGGCCTGAGCATCTATGGCAACCGAGACGACAAACGCACCGTCGAAGCCATCGAGTTGCTTTATCGCAATTGCGTCCCGCATGTCTGGTATGACACGAGCCTGGAAGAAAATGTCTTCAGGCTTCGTCGGATCAGAAGCGATGTTAATTCCTATCCCGTAGTTACACAGGGCGCGAATTTTGTCTGTGATTCCCCTACGCGCCCGGAACTGGCCGATCTGGTCGGGCTTCGCCGAAAGTTTCCTCCCAGAAGATATGATGTGATTATCATCGGCGCAGGCCCATCGGGCCTCGGCGCGGCGGTCAACGCGGCGTCAGAGGGGCTCTGCACGCTGGTCCTCGATGGCTTGGGGCCGGGAGGCCAGGCCGGCTCGAGTTCCAGGATTGAAAATTACGCGGGATTCCCCGATGGAGTCAGCGGCCAGGAATTGGCTCATCTTTCGTACCTTCAGGCGCTGAAATTCGGGGTCGATTTTGTAGCCCCGTGCAATGTCACGAAACTGGGGCGAACCGATGATGGGTTCTATAAGGTGGAAAGCTCAGACGGCGATTGCGTCACAGGCAGAACGGTGATTATCGCTACCGGCGTTGCCTACAATTCACTGAATATCAGCGGACTGGACAGCCTCTTGGGGGTCGGAGTGTTCCACAGCGCGACCAAGGTGGAGGCGCTCATTTGCAAAGACAGACAGGTCCATGTCATCGGCGCCGGCAACTCAGCCGGACAGGCGGCTATGTTTCTTTCCCAATTCACGCCCCACGTCACAATGGTGGTGCGCGGCGATTCCCTTCAAAAAAGCATGTCGGCCTATCTTTCGGATCGAATACTTGCGAACGAAAAGATCGACATCCGCTTCTGCACGAATGTTGTGACAGTGGAGGGAATCACGCACGTTGAAGCGGTTTCTCTCCGCAACGAGAAAGGAAAAATAACCCGGGAAGAAACCTGCGGACTTTTCATTTTCATTGGAGCCAAGCCAAGAACTGAATTTCTCCCCCCTTCGATTGCCAAAGACGCGAAGGGATTCATTTTATCCGGTCCAGGCGTTGCTGATTTGCCAGATTGGACCGAAAAACGCCCGCCGCTGGCTTTGGAAACAAGCCTTCCGGGCGTGTTTACCTGTGGAGACTGCCGCAGCGCCACAACGAAGAGGGTTGCCTTTGCGATTGGGGACGGCGCACTTGCTGTAACCTGTCTTCATGAACTGCTCGGCACTTACACCTGAGAGCGACCTGTCATGGGCAAACATGTACGCTATTGTGATGGTCACCAACCGCTCGAGGGATACCTGGCCGCCCCTTCAGGGGCTGGCGGTTATCCGGGCGTCGTGCTCGCGCCAAGTTGGCTGAATGTCACGGATACCATTTGCCGCCGCGCGGATCGAATTGCCGAATTGGGCTTTGCCGCCTTTGTTCTGGATATTGCCGGTGCTGGCGCCCGCCCAGGGCCGCCCCAAACTCCCCTTCAAGTGGTCAAACCTTTTCTGGACGACCGCCTGGCTTTTCACCAAAGGCTCCTTGCAGGATTGGAAGCCTTTTGCCGGCAGCCCGAATGCTCGCCGACCAACATTGCCACGATCGGGTATTGTCTTGGCGGATGCGGTGTTCTTGAACTCGCCCGATCCGGCGCCGACCTGCGCGGCGTGGTTAGTCTGCACGGCATCCTTGATTCCCCTCTACCGGCGGCACCGGGAACGATCATGAGCAAAATCCTTGTCCTTCACGGCGACGAAGACCCAATCGCATCGCTCGATGAACTTGTCGCCTTCCGGAATGAAATGCGCCTGGCCCGTGCCAACTGGGAAATTGTCATCTACGGCGGCGCCAGGCACGGCTTTACGGGAGAAGGAATTATCGGAGACGCCGCGGGGGAGGCACGGCTTCATCCGCAAAGCGAGAAGAGATCGTGGCAAGCGACAATCGCGTTTCTAAATGAAGCGTTAGAGAAACTGTAGACTGATAATCGCGTACGAAGTTACAGAAAAAATGAAAGATTGCCATCAATCTTAATCTTGGAGAAAAAAAACATGCCCAGAAAGTCCACCTCGCCACAGAAAAGGGATACAAGTGGGAAGCTTGGTCCACTTGAAGTCATCAATGCCATCCTCGCAAATCCGAAGGACATCGAGAACGTGCGCTCACTTACTACAAAAAGTGTTACCTACGTTTCCCTCAATTATAACAATCCCGATCTTAAAAAGATCATGCCTTGGTGCGGGACGTCATACGGCCCGGAAAGCATTGTCAAAACTTTCTCTGACGTTGGCCGATTCTGGAAAGTGAAGTCGTTCAAAAAAGAGGCCTCGCTAACCGACGGCGGAAACGTTGCCATATTTGGCCGGTTCACTTACGTATCCATTGTTCTCTCGAAAACCGTTACCTCGTCATTTTCAGTGTTTGCCAAGGTTCGCAAGGGACGCTGCACCTATATGCAGTTTATGGAGGACACCTTCGCAACCGGCGCGTCATTCCGGGCGGGAGGAGAATGGATTTTTCGCAGCAACCCCGCCGGGACTGAGGTTGCGATCTAAAGGCTCGGGACGCAGAATGTGAGCATGACAGATATGCCGAAAACCAACGAGAAGGCCGGGGCCGGCAATCGGGCATCAGGATCAAGAATAGAAATCGGCGTCGATAGTTTCGCCGCCCAATTCTCGGGACAGATCAGTTCATCGGAGAGTGTGCGCCGACTGGTTCAGCGAATCGTACTGGCGGACCAGGCGGGATTAAACATCTTCGGGGTGGGAGAGCACCACCGCAAGGAATATCTCGATTCCGCGCCGTTATTCTCGGGGCGGCTGCCGCCCAGACGCAGCGCATCCGGCTCACCAGTGCGGTCACCGTATTGAGCGCCGCGGATCCCGTGCGTGTCTTTCAGAACTTCGCCACGCTCGACCTGCTTTCCCAAGGGCGTGCGGAAATGGTCGTCGGGCGCGGCTCGTTCATCGAATCGTTCCCGCTTTTTGGATATAAACTCGAGGACTATGACGACGTGTTTGCAGAGAAGCTCGATTTGCTTCTCAACCTGCGTGACAATGAATTTGTCCATTGGTCCGGCAAATACCGGCCTGCCCTCACCGGTCAGGGAGTTTATCCGCGCCCAATGCAGAATCCGTTTCCGATCTGGCTCGGTGTAGGCGGGACGCCCGAATCGTTTGCCCGCGCCGGGATGCTGGGACTGCCGCTTATGATCGCAATCATCGGAGGCGAAACACGGCGGTTCCGTCCGCTCGTGGACCTTTACCGGGAATTTGGCCATCGCGCTGGGCACGCGCCGGAGAAGCTCAAGGTGGGAGTGCATGCTCTGGGTTACGTTGCTGAAACGACACAACAGGCGATAGACGATTTTTTCCCGGGCTACGCAAAAACCTTCACGCGCATTGGCAAGGAGCGCGGCTGGTCGCCCGTCACCCGGGCGCAATTCGATGCCCAGCGCCGCGAGCATGGCGCCTTTCTGGTTGGCAACCCCGTGGAAGTGGCCGAAAAAATTCTGCGTCACAGCGAAGTGCTGGGCGGCATCTCCCGGCTCACGTTCCAGATGGATGTGGCTGACCTGCCGCAAGAGAAGCTTTTGAAGGCCATCGAGCTGCTGGGCAAAGAAGTTCTGTCTGATAAAAGCAATTGAGACACTGGTATTCAGTGTTTCAGAAGCGCGTCGTATCGAGCTTCTCCATGAATTCGTGCAGCCGTCCCGCCTGCCGGGTAGGAAAAAGGTCCTGCACGGGCATGTTGAGCGTTTCTGCCAAATCGAGCAGCTTCTTATCATCGACGAATACGGTGCGATTTTTGATCTTCGAAAATCCGCCGCGGCTGATGTCGAAGCCTGCAAGTTGGAGTTCGACCGCAAATTCGGATTACGACCCGCCCTGGGCCTCGCTAAATCGGCGCGCTAGCTTGCCTTGACCCTTTGCGTCTCTCGGCGCAAAGCGCAGGCGAGCGGAGCCGTCGAGCATAAAAGCCAGCCTTTCCACCACCGACCCAAGGCGACGCGCCGATTGAGCGCGGGCGAGCGATTGAGCGAGGAGGCCCTATTCAAATTGGTCGACGCGAAGCCTGGTTCTGTGCGGTCGAGAGTGACGACGTTCTTCGTCTCGGTCTGTGCTTCGTCCGGGGCTTGAACCGCGCCCGCAGCGGTCGGATCACATTTGGTGCCGGCTGGTTTCGAGGAAAATCTGCGAAATTTCACATTTTAACGCCGCCCGGAAATTTGATGCGACCGCAAAGGGGAGGATACGCGATCAATGACCGGAGTTGATGGAGCGTGCCTGCATGCTGTCGAATCTCGCGACCTCGTCTTCACCCGTTACTCATCTTAGTGCTGCGAAAAAGCATCTGTAAAAATGAAAACTCAAACGAACTAATAAAATATATGACAGCTACAGAACCAATCACAATTCCAACGGTAGCTGGCCACCGGCCAGAAACGATCACCGAAGACGACAGCAACGTACTCCGTCCCTTCCATTTTGAAGCCCCGGAGGCGGAACTCACCGAATTGCGCAGGCGCATCAACGCGACCAAGTGGCCTGAACGGGAAACGGTAACAGATGCATCGCAAGGCGTGCAACTCGCCACGACTCAGGCACTCGCGCGCTATTGGGCGTCAGAATACGACTGGCGCAAGGTCGAGGCAAAACTGAACGCCCTCCCGCAATTCATCACCGAGATCGACGGGCTGGACATTCATTTCATTCACGTCCGCTCGAAACATGACGATGCGTTGCCGCTCATCGTCACGCACGGATGGCCCGGCTCGATCATCGAACAGATGAAGATTATCGACCCGCTGACCAATCCCACCGCGCATGGCGCGAGCGCATCGGACGCCTTCCACCTCGTGATCCCGTCGTTACCGGGCTACGGGTTCTCAGGAAAACCGGCCACCACCGGCTGGGATCCCGCCCACATCGCACGCGCTTGGGTCGTGCTGATGAAGCGCCTCGGATACACGAGATTTGTAGCCCAGGGAGGCGATTGGGGCGCGATCATCGTCGACCAAATGGGGGTGCAGGCGGCTCCGGAATTGCTCGGAATTCACAGCAACATGCCCGGCATCTTTCCAGCCGACATTGACAAGGCGGCTTTTGCCGGGGCGCCGGCGCCATCGGGTCTCTCAGCCGATGAGAAACTAGCGTACGAACGTCTGCAGTTCGTATATCAAAAGGGAATCGCCTACGGGTTCCAGATGGGGCTGCGGCCGCAAACGCTGTACGGAATCGCGGATTCACCCGTCGGCCTGGCGGCTTATTTCCTTGATCACGACGCGCGCAGCTACGAGCTGATCTCACGCGTCTTTCAAGGACAAACCGAGGGCCTCACGCGCGACGATATCCTCGACAATATTACGATCACCTGGTTGACGAACACTGCCCTTTCTGGTGCCCGTCTCTATTGGGAGAATTGGGGCAAGCTCGGCTATTTTAATGCCAAAGGTGTCTCCATCCCGGTTGCCGTGAGCGTCTTCCCTGACGAACTCTATCCAGCTCCGCGGAGTTGGGCAGAACAGGCGTACCCCAAACTCGTCTATTACAAGAGGCACGAGAAGGGCGGCCACTTTGCGGCTTGGGAACAGCCGCAACTTCTTTCAGAAGATGTTCGCGCGGGCTTCAGATCGTTACGCTAGTGGTTCGTCACAAGAGAGGAGGAAATGCGCCATGCCTAACCCTTCGCAGAAAGGACCGAAGCCACCTCGAAACTAAAAACTCATAGAACTACGGAAACATCAGCCTCAACGGAAGAATACGATCTGCTCGTGCTGGGCAGCGGTGCCGGCGGCAAAGTTCTTGCCGGGAACTTCGCACAAAAGGGACAACGCGCGGTTGTGGTCGAGCGCAAATATGTGGGTGGTTCGTGCCCGAACATCGCGTGCCTGCCCAGCAAGAACATCATCCACAGCGCCAAGGTTGCTTCGTTTTTTTATCGCAGCGACGAATTCGGCGTCAGCAAAGAGAATGTTCACATCAACATGGCGGCCGTCCGTGAGCGCAAGCGCAAGATGGTGAGGAACATTGTCGATATTTTTCGCGACACCTACTACACGAAGACCGGCGCGGAGCTGGTGATGGGCACAGGATGCTTCGTTGGCCCGAGAACCATCGAAGTTGCCTTGAACGACGGCGGGACACGCACATTCCGTGGCAAAAATGTAGTCATCAACACCGGCTCGCGCGCCACGCTTGAGCCAATTCCGGGATTGGCAGAGGCGAAGCCGCTGACCCACATCGAGGCCTTGGAACTTGACCACGTCCCGAAACATCTCCTGGTTCTGGGCGCTGGTTATGTCGGACTCGAACTCGCCCAGGCTTTCCGCCGTTTCGGCGCCGAGGTGACGCTGATCGACCGCAATAGCCGTTTCGCCCACCAGGAGGACGAAGATATCTCGCTGGGATTGGAAGAAATGTGCCGGGACGAAGGTATCGCCGTCGTGACGAATGCAAACATAACCCGCGTCAAAGGCAATTCAGGCGAGTGGGTCAGACTCCTCGGCTCGCGCGACGGAGCCGAACTTTCCCTGGAAGGTACGCACCTGCTGGCTGCCGGAGGGCGCACGCCAAATACTAACGGCATCGGTCTCGACAAGGCGGGAGTGGTGACGACCGACCGCGGCCATGTGAAGGTGAACGAGCGGTTACAAACGACCGCCGAGGGTGTTTGGGCCATTGGAGATTGCGCCGGGAGTCCACATTTCACCCATATCTGCGCCGATGATTCCCTTGTTGTGGGCGACAACATCGCCGGCGGCAATCGCGTGACGACCGGACGGCAGGTTCCGTTCTGCATGTTTACCGATCCGGAATTGGCCCGTATCGGACTCAACGAAACGGAGGCGAAAGAGCGCGGCATCCCTTATCGCGTTGCCAAGTTGCCAATGGCTGCCGTCTTGCGCGCGATGACGATTTCTGAAACGCGCGGCTTCATGAAGATTCTCGTCGATACGACAAGCGATCTCATTCTCGGTTTTACCATGTTCGGTTCCGAGGCAGGCGAGATCATGACCACCATCCAAATGGCAATGCTGTCAGGTACGCCTTACACGGTATTGCGCGATGCGATCATCGCTCATCCCACCATGTCGGAAGGGTTAGTCTTCCTCCTGTTCGCCGTGCCGGCGAAACCTTCATAAGTCGGAAGGCAAAGAGCACTGCAAGCCTGCAATCGAGGCGGCAAAAACAAACATCCAACTCAGACCATGAAAATGAATTATCAAACAAAAAAGGGCACAGCCTTAATCACCGGTGCATCCAGCGGTATCGGCGAGATCTATGCAGATCGCCTGGCTAAACGCGGCTACGATCTCATCCTCGTCGCTCGGGATCAGAAAAAACTGGAGAGCCTGGCGAAACGGTTGACTGAAGAAGAGGGGGTCCAAGGCGAAGCGTTTCAAGCGGACCTGACATCAAGAGCCGATCTCGCGCGCGTCGAGAAGCGGCTTCGGAATGACGAGCAAATCACGCTGTTAGTGAACAATGCCGGAATGAGTGTTGAAGGATCCCTGGTTGGCGGCGACTTGGATCGAATTGAAACCATGATTCAACTCAATGTGACTGCTCCCACGCGCCTGGCCGGAGCCGTGGCCCCTGCCTTCGTCTCCCGAGGTTCGGGAGCGATCGTGAATATATCGTCTGTTCTTGCTCTGGCTCCGGAGCTTTTCGGGGGCGTCTACAGCGGAACAAAGGCGTACCTCCTAAACCTGAGCCTGTCCCTCCATCAGGAGATTGGTCAAAAAGGGGTCAGAATCCAGGTAGTTCTTCCGGGCGCAACTCGCACGGCCATTTGGGAGAAGTCGGGGAAGGATGTCTCGAATTTACCCCCGGGCGTCGGGTTGATGGAGGTCGAAGAAATGGTCGATGCGGCGTTGGTTGGTTTGGATTTGGGTGAAGTCGTCACAATTCCCTCTCTTCCCAATGTTTCCGACTGGGAAGCATTCAACGCCAATCGGCTGGCTCTCGGGCCAAATCTTTCGAAAGACCACGCAGCGGATCGATACAAGGCAGCTATCTCCTCATGACTACTGCACAGACAACTCGTCCGCCTCTTCCGCCGTTTACCTTGGAGACTGCGAATGTCCGACTTCAATACCTTTCCCCTGCGCCACGCCACAGATACTCACTTTATTGACCATCCATAAAAAGGACGCATGCCACCAGCCAGACATCCCAAATTCGGGGAATCTGGCAGTTGGATTTTCCCATTTTATCAATATCCGCTGCTTCAAATGCAGCCGCCGGAGCACCATAGCGTTCAGGATCTCGGTTCAATATGTCGGCGATTTCTTGGGCAATGGCGCCTCCAGCAAAGTGTGCGTCCCAGCTCCCGTAACGATTCGGAAACCAAAACCTTGCCGCCACCATTAATTTGGGCCGGTTTCCGCCTCGACCAGGAACCCAGCCGAGCCGGCGAAACACAGTTTTCAGGTTTTCAGGCGGCAGGCGCACGGCGATGGCAGCATTTATGAGGCGGGTGCAGATTGACAGGGAAACCCTGCTATCCCATATGACCTGCGGTTTCGCCCCGCGATATTTATAGGCAAAGAGGGCCGCAATTTTCGTCCATCCAGCGTTCATTGGGGCATTATTTTGAACAACGCCGGAACGCGCGTACTCGACCACACCATGTAAAACATGAACCAGCTTGCCTAAGTTACCGCGCTCGACACCACCCCATTTCAGGATGTCCCGCGCGATCTCAATTCCGGCGTCTAGGTCTCGAGGATATCGAGCCGCATCGCGATGAATTCGATCCACCCAGGCAAGGTGACATGGAAGGCTCGGTGTCTTCTCTGAAGTCAGCGCAAACTGGTGAAGGCGCTCCGGCCAGCCCTTGAAGATCGAATCTTGCCGGTGAAGCCGATATAACCGTTGCCATTCCTGCTCGGCGACGGAATCGACAAGATGCCGGATGCACTGGGTTCTTATGCCGCTGAGACTATTCATACGTGTGAAGCTCTCACCATATAACGCTGCAAAAATATATCAAAGGGCCGGCAGAATACGCGTGTTCTGTAGCCCCCAGTTTCCTCTCCTCGGAATGCGGCGGGCCGGGTTGGTGGACTTCTGAGTCGAAATCAGGAGGGTGCGGAATGCGTAGCGCGGTGGAATTCTATCGCCATGGCACGCGGCGTGGAGAGGAGGACGCGGTGCGGAGCCTCGTCAGCAATTTATCTGCGCCGCCCCGCAGCGGAGCGGCAAGCCGCAAACGTGGGCTTTAGATTTGCGCCCCACCACCATCGACGAAGAGTTCGATACCGTTTACGAAACTGCTGTCGTCGGAGGCGAGGAACACCACCGCTTTGGCGATTTCGTCCGGAGTGCCGACGCGGCCGAGCGGAATGGTGGCGACCATGGAGTCCACGAAGCCCTGCACCTGCTCTTTCGTCAGTCCCATCAGATCGTAGCCCGGAGTCGGGACGACACCCGGACTGACGGCGTTGACACGAATTTTGCGTTCCTTGAGGTCGAGTGTCCAGTTGCGCGCAAACGACCGTACGGCTGCTTTCGTCGCGCTATAAACGCTAAAGGCCGGCGTGCCCTTGATGGAGGTGATAGACGCGTTGAGAATGATTGACGAACCGGGCGGCATCAGAGGCAGCGCCTTTTGAACGGTGAAAAGCAGCCCGCGAACATTGGTGTTGAAGGTCTTGTCGAAATGCTCCTCGGTGATCTGGCCAAGGGGCGCGAGGCTGCCGCCTCCGGCATTGGCGAAGAGAATGTCGAGGCGACCCTTCTCGCTTTTAATGGCGGCATAGACACGGTCGAGGTCTGCAAGGTTGGAGACGTCACTACGGATACCGGCGACGTCGCTTCCAATGAGCTTTACGGCGGCGTCGAGTTCGGGTTGACGGCGGCCAGTAATGAAGACATATGCGCCTTCGGAAACAAACCGTTTGGCTGTGGCGAGTCCGATTCCGCTATTGCCTCCGGTGACGAGGGCGATTTTTCCTGCAAGTTTGCCGGTGTTCATGACTTTGGTCCTTTCGATATTTCGATGGTTGATTTGCTATTCCGTATCGTTCGGTATAGAATGAACGTCGTGGACGGGAATCTGTCAAAGAGTTATTTACCTGCCGGTATGAAACGCGAGCATCCTGTGTCGGCACCCGGGCGTCCCCGCGCTTTTGACACAGAGAAGGCGTTGGACAGCGCGATGCAGGTTTTTTGGCGGAAGGGTTACCTCGGCACGTCGCTTTCCGATCTCACAGACGCGATGGGCATCAATCGTCCGAGTCTTTACGCAGCTTTTGGCAACAAGGAGTCTCTCTTCCGCAAAGTGCTCGAACGCTATTCGAAGGGTCCGTCCGTTTATCTTTCTGAGGCGCTACGGGAGCCGACCGCGCGCGCCGTGGTCGGGCGACTGTTCCACGGAGTCGTTGATCTGTTGACCGATCCACGCACACCGACCACTTGTATGTGGGTGCATGGCGCCCTTTCCTGTGGTGACGATCCACTGCGGGAGGAGTTCGGAGCACAGCGTGCCGCCGGGCTCGCCGATTTGCGCACGCGCTTGAGGCGTGCAATCGCGGATGGCGACCTTCCTGCCAACGCGGACGCGGACGCACTCGCTCGCTACGTACAGACAGTCAACTTTGGCTTGACCGTCCAAGCGTCCACCGGTGCGACCCGCAAGGAACTGCTGCGCATTGTTGCAATCGCATTGAAGGCTTGGCCGAAATGACAGGCCTTCCTGCAATGTGGCCGACGAGATCACCCGACCGCGGCGCCGCGTATGACTACATCAGCCGCTTCGCTATCATTCCCAGCCTTCTTGAACCTGCGAGTCTTGAATACAACCGATCCAACAGATCATTTTCAGGCTTTCGATCGGCGGTGACGACTTCCCAATCAGAATCGTGTAGTCTCCAGCTTTTCCATGAATTCCCGCAAGCAATTTCCCGCTTGCCTAGGGGGAAAGAGGTCCTGGATTGGCACCTTCAATGCCTCAGCGAGGAACAGCATCGTTCTGTCGTCCACGAAGATGAGGCGCGCCTCGATCTTGGAGAGGCCGCCACGAGTGATGTCGAGGCCGAGGATTTGAAGTTTCGCTGTGAATGCATCCTGTGTCCAGCCGCGGCCGTCGCGAAGCCGGCGCACCTGCGGCCCGATGTTGTTCTTGAAACGCATTGGAATTTCTCCAGGTGAGGAAGTTCGAGATTTGCTGTCGGGCATTCCGCGGTGCATCTGCTACGCGAGCGGCGCGACGCGGAGGATTTACACCCGGTTTTTCCAACGACGGTTTCCCAGCGCCTCAATCGTTCTCCAGTGTTCTCCAATGCACTTCTACATACCTCCCATGACCTTCGATTTATTTTGACAGGGTCTAAAAATGGCCCGCCGCTACGCCCAAGGCCCGCGATCTGCCCGTTGGATGAACGAGTCGAAACCGGTTGTCCGGGATCTGCGGAAAGGGCTTTTCAGGACCCTTCATGGCGGTCCGCCCCCCCCGCGTCCGATCAAAGCGATCGCTCAGACCCTCTTCGCCAGCTTCAACTTTCTATTGGCGCCATTGCCCTCTTCGACCACCAAGCCAGATTTCAGCAGGCCATCCAGCTCCTTCACGAGCACCCTGGCTGGAAGGCAGAGCGTGTCTGAGAGTTTGCGCGGCATTCGAGCCGAATGTTTTCGCAAAACACGAATGATCCCCCTCTGATTTTTCGTGAGGGTCACATCGTTTTTTGAGGATGCAGCCTGCCTTTCAGCAATACCTTCCAACACCTTGATCCAATTCCGAAAATGATAGCCCCGGTTCTGGTTGGACACTACATCGTCGTTTCCGCAGTCGATTCCCGCTTCATCCCGGAGACGCTCGCGGCAATCCCGCCGGAAATCAGCAATGGCTTCGGCCACGGCCCCGGGTCTCTGCAAGTTTAGACGATTGGCGATATCCTTGGCCGAAAAGCAGCGATAATGACCCTTCAGGGTCCGCTCGCGCAGCACTTCGAGGACGCGTCGCTTAACCGACGAATTCTTTCCGCCGCAGACCCTGATTCCGCACAGATCCACGCGGTCCTCATTGAACACCAGGTCGCCTCCTTTGAATGGGGCGTTTTGTTGATGCACAATTTCCATGGCGGCACTTGGCACCCCACGAGCGAGCAATGCTTCGCGAATGCTGTTTTCCAGCGGATTGTCCCGGCCGAATGGCTTGCCGATAAAATCGGTTGCGCCCAGCTTCATCGTCTCGACGGAAAGGCGATGGCTTTCCAGGCCATGCCCCGTAATGACGATGACCGGGATGCGGCTGTGGCCCGGCATCTTTCGGATTTGTCGAAGGAGATTTTGGCCGTAAACGATGTCCGGGCGGCCACCATCGGAGCGGCTGGGAATTTCGAGGTCGAGCACGACGTAGTCGAAGGCATAGCCCTCCAACAACTCGACAGCCTCCGCTTGTGACCGGGCCTTACGGCATTGGTGGCCCATTGAAACCAAGCGTTCCTCAAGGAGATCGAGAAGGGTCTGGTCGTCTTCGATGACCAGCGCAACCGTCATGTCATCGGCGCGCCCAAATTAGGGCAAATATCAGGCAGTTCCATTTTTGATACCTAAGCACAAGTCCTCCGACTCTGCTGCGAAGTTGGCAATCCTAGCAGCCTTCGTTAAGGCGCCCCAAACCGGCCGTGATTGGCGGCCGGTTTATCAGGGGCCGTCCGCGGTCCCCCGTACGGGTTAGTACGCCTTCCGCATGGGTCGTTATGGCCCCATATGGCCGCCCATACGTAATTGCACGGCCCCTCTCGATTCCTAAATACAATTCCATTCAAGCAATTAGCATGGCGGTCGTGAAAAATCCACGGAGATTTACATGAATAGGAGCAGGCACGCAGTACTTGAATCAGGAACGGACGATGAAAACTCGCCCACCGCCGTCGTGGCGCTCTTTCTTCTTGCCGAGAAGTTTCCGCATCGGCAGTTCAATTCTGCCGAGCTTTCTGCGCTTTCCGGCATTGGCCGAACCGGAATGGCTCAAATCAAGAAAGCTCCTGACACACCGTTTTCTCTGGGCAAATGCACCCTTCGGAGGCTCGATGCCTGGCTGGAAAAGCACCCCGGCTTCAAACAGGCACAATCGCGCTCCGTGAAGTAGCGGATCAACGAGCCGCAGGGCGGCGCACAGCCGCCGAACAGAAAGAGACAACCTTTCCACCACCCTTCCCAGGCCGCGCGCCGACTGAGCGCGGGCGAGCTGAGCGAGGAGGTCCTATTCAAATTTGGCCGGCGCGAGGGCTCCCCGAATACCCTCGAGACCGAGCAACGGCCAACTGACTTTTGGTCGGCGGCGGATCGCAGGCGGCGTGACGGCTCCCTTGCCGGCGCGCCGTGTGCGAGGGCAGGAAGAGGCGCGGAGCCTCCTGAGAGATTCATCTGCACCGCCCCGGAAACGGAGCGTGAGGCCGCAGGCGTGGGCGTCAGGCGGGGCCGGAGGCCGGTAGCGAAGTGAGGAGCGGCGCAGGTGGATCGCCTAGGGTCAACCATATCGGGAGTCTGTGCCGGAGAAACGGCGGGCACAGTCTCCCACGGCGCAGCCGCGTCAGGAAGGCGTTGCGGAAACGTAGTTTCCGCTGAGATGGGTCTGTCGAAGACCAACGGGCTTCGGCGAGGGAAGAAACGTCTTCCCTCCAAAAAGAGAGAGGGGTGTTCAACCGATCTGAGGTCACAGGCTCCTAAACAACTCATCCCACGTGCATTTCAGCGCGGCCCGCAAAGCCATCAAGACAGGCAAGGAAGGAAAATAGCGGCCGGCCTCTACGCTCTGGTAATACCGGCTGCTGACTCCGATCTGCTCTGCGACTTCCTCCTGGGTACGCCGAGCCCTGGAGCGCAGCCGTGCAATGTTCTTGCCAAGTTGCGAAAGCTGGGTGTGGGGGGATTTGGCGGGCACAATAGGCCCAGAGAGTCACGGAGAATGCGATCCTCAAACACGATGCTATACATCGTCTCATGGCTCGGGCCTTGCTTTTTGGGGACGTTATCGAGAAAATGTCCCATCCCTTGCGCAAGCCACCCACAAAATGAAGGCACTCGTGGTGGATGAAGACGAAGGAGTGCGAGAAAGCCTTTCGATTCTTCTGAAGAGACGCGGTATTCAGCCGGTTCAGGCTGGGAACGCGGCTGCCGCGATGGAACGGTTTTCGGAAGACGAATTCGATTTGCTCGTCACCAACCTGGACATGCCAGAGACCAACGGATTGGAACTGATCAGGTGGATCAGAGCGAGAAGCCCGTTTCTGCCGGTAATCGTCCTCTCCGAAAGCCTGTCGAGCGACAGCGAATCGACGGGAGGCTTAACGCCCCCTTGCGTCGTGCGAACCCGGTTGGATTGCGAAGGTGTGAACGCGGCGATTTCATCGATGCTGCAAAAATTACGCGAATAGTTTAGCGTGATCCGCGTGAGCGCGGCTGCGGAGCAGCGACGCTCTCCCACGGTGCAGCCGTATCAGGAAAGCGTCGCGGAAACCTGGGTTTCCGCTGAGAAGGGTGTGTCGGAGACCAACGGGCTCCGACTAAGGGAAGAATCGTCTTCCCTTCAGAAAGCGAAGCACGATCCGCTTCGCGCAACTTGTGACGGAGGCCGGCGTGGCTCCTTGAAGCTTCTCCCGAAACCCTCGCCCAGCGCGCCCGCGATCTCGGCAACAGGCATCACCATCCGCGAGGCAAACAAGAAACTCTGTCGCCATGCAGGCAAGGCTTCCGTCGTCAAACGCAAGCAAAGGCAACTTTCAACTCAGCCTACGCTGCCCGTCGGCCTCACCAAAGACGCGCCCACCTCGAATCGCAATCTCGTGCGGCGGCCCGACCTTTGAAATAGGCCCTAGCGTGGAGTACGCCGCCGCGCTCCGCACCGCCGAATGCCGGAATTCGCGGACTTAGCACTTTCGCTATAGGAGAGCAGAGGTTTGAAGCAATCGTAAAGTTCAATCGACCGACACAGGTAAGAGAAAGACCGATACAGGCGCCGAAAGCCGAAAAATGGCGCATCGTTCTTTTCAGGTGTAAACCTATAGAATAACCAAGTGATTCGCAGTCAGAAGCTGTGGCGGGATCGATGCGAGGGAGGGGCATGAGGCGGATATGATTTGAGAGGGGTTGCGATGATCGGAGGTCTGTGTGGTTCACTTCACCATAAAAATTGCAAACAACTCTTTATAACGGTTAGCCAATTGCGGATCGAGATAGAAATTACAGCGCTTCATGGAATGCAGCACCTCGAAGGAAGACCAAAGTTCGATCTGGAAACTCACTTCATCGCCGATTTTTTTGGCAAACATTGCGAGGTTGTGATGTGCGACGAACAGGTCGCGCTGCCGGTTCGCGTCGGAACGGTCTTCAGAGGCCAGATGCTCGGTCACCGCCAAGGAATCCTTGTACGCTTTGAGGGCGCCAACCAGATCGTTTTGGGTACTCAGCACGTCACCAACTTTACCGTAGCAGACGGCGAGTTCGCGATGCCAAGTTGCATCGGAAGCCAGGCGTTCGACCACCGCCAAGGACTTCCTGTAGGCGTTGAGAGCTCCGGCCATATCGCCTCGGAAACAAAGCATATCGCCACGTATGATGTAACAGTCGCCTAGGTGGTGCTGCAAGGCGGCGTCGGAAGGGTCTTCAGAGGCCAGACGCTCCATTACCGTCAAGGAATCCCTGTAGGCATCGAGAGCGCCCGCCAGATCGGCTTGAGCGCGAAGCACGCTACCAATCTTGCTGTAGTAGACGCCGAGGTCGCGCTGCCAGGTGGCATTGGAAGGGTCTGCAGAAGCTAGACCTTCGGCCACCGCCAAGGACTCCCTATAGCATTTGAGAGCTCCAGCCAGATCGCCTTGGGTACTCAGCACGTCACCAACTTGCCGGTAGCAGACACCGAGGTCGCGCTGCCAGGTGGCATTGGAACGGTCAGCGGAAGCCAGTCGCTCTCGGATCACCAAGGACTCGCTGTAACATTTGAGAGCGCTAGGCAGATCGCCTTGGGTACTCATCACGTTACCGACATTACTGTAGCAGACGCCGAGGGTGCGCTGCCATGTGGCATTGGAAGGGTCTGCGGAAGCTAGACGTTCAGCCACCGCCAAGGACTCTCTGTAGCATTTGAGGGCGCCAGCCAGATCGCCTTGGGTACTCAGCTCGTTACCAATCTTGCTGTAATAGACGCTGATGTTGGACTGCCAGGTGGCATCGGAAGGCTCTTCGGAAGCCAGACGTTCGGCCACCGCCAAGGACTCCCCGTAGCATTTGAGAGCGCCAGCCAGATCGCCTCGGGTACTCAGCATATCACCAACATTACCGTAGCAGACGCCGAGGTCGGACCGCCATGTGGCATTGGAAGGGTTTTCGGAAACCAGACGTTCGGCCACCGCCAAGGACTCCCTATAGCATTTGAGAGCGCCAGCCAGATCGCCTTGGGTACTCAGCACGTCACCAACTTTACTGTAGCAGATGCCAAGTTCGCGATGCCATGTGGCATCGGAATGCTCTTCGGAATCCAGGCGTTTGGCCACCGCCAAGGACTCCCTGTAGCATTTGAGAGCGCCAACCACATCGCCTTGGGCACTCAGCAGGTCACCAATTTTACTGTAGCAGATGCAGAGTTCGCGATGCCATGTGGCATCGGACGGCTCTCCGGAAGCCAGGCGTTCGACCACCGCCAGGGATTTCCTATAGGCGTTGAGAGCGCCAGGCAGATCGCCTTGGGCACTCAGCACGCCGCCAATCATGTTGTAGCTGACGCTGAGGTCGCGCTGCCATGTGGCGTTGGAAGGGGCTGCGGAATCGAGATGCTCTCGGATCACCGAGGATTTCCTATAGGCGTTGAGAGCGCCAGGCAGATCACCTTGGGCATTCAGCACGCCGCCGATCAAGTGGTAGCTGACGCTGAGATCGTGCTGCCATGCGGCGTTGGAAGGGGCTACGGAAGCGAGATGTTCTCGGATCGCCAGGGATTTCCTATAGGCGTTGAGAGCGCCAGGCCGATCACCTTGGGCACTCAGCACGCCGCCAATCATGTGGTAGCTGGCGCTGAGGTCGCGCTGCCATGTGGCATTGGAAGGGGCTACGGAAACGAGATGTTCTCGGACCGCCAAGGATTTCCTATAGGCGTTGAGAGCGCCAGGCCGATCACCTTGGGCACTCAGCACGTTGCCCACCCGGTCGTAGCTAATGCTGAGGCCGCGCTGCCAGGTGGCGTTGGAAGGGTCTGCGGAAGCCAAACGTTCGCTGATCGCCAAGGAATCGCTATAGGCTATGAAAGCGCCCACCAGATCGCGCCCAGCAGTCAGCACGTCGCCCACCCGATCGTAGATAGCGCCTAGGTCGTGCTGCCAGGTGGCGTTGGAGGGATTTACGGAAGCCAGAGGCTCGCAAACAGCCAACGAATTCCTGTATGCTCTAAGAGCGCCATCCAGATCGCCTTGGGCGAACAGCACATCGCCAATTCGGGCGTGGCAGACATCAAGGTCTTTCTGCAACACGGCGTTCGAGGGATCTGCGGAAGCGAGGTGCTCTCCGATTGCCAACGAATCCTTGTAATATTTGAGGGCGCCGGCTAGGTCGCCTCGAGTCCCGCAAAACGTCGGCATTCTTGCTGTAGCAGACGCCGAGATCGCGCTGCCAGGCGAGATTGGAAGGGTCTGCGGAAGCCTGACGCTCTACGACCGCCAAGGAGTCTCTATAGGCTTTGAAAGCGCCCTCCAGATCGCCTTGCTCACTCAGCACGTCGCCCACCCGTTCGTAGATAGCGCCAAGTTCGTGCTGCAATATGTCGCTAGATGGGTCGACGGAAGCCAGGTGCTCTCGGATCGCCAAGGAATCTCTATAGGCTCTGAAAGCGCCCTCCAGATCGCCTTGCTCACTCAGCACGTCGCCCACCCGTTCGTGGCTAACGCCAAGGTGGTTCAGCGATATGTCGCTAGAAGGGTCGACGGAAGCCAGATGCTCTCGGATCGCTAAGGAATTCCTATAAGCTCTGAGTGCGCCGGCCAGATCGCCTTGGTCAGTCAGCACCTCACCCACCCGGTCGAAGCTAACGCTGAGACCGCGCTGCCATGTGGCATTGGAAGGGTCTGCGGAAGCCAGACGTTCTGCGGCTTTCAAGGAATCCATGCAGGCTTCGAGAGCATCGTCGAGATTGCCCTGAAAATTCAGCACTTCGCTGATTCGCGAGAACGTGTCGCTGAGGTCAGCTAGCCAGGTGCCGTTGGTCGGGTCTGCGGAAACCAGAATTTCGAGGGCGTCCCGAACTCCCTCGATCAGATGCCTCTGGTTCAAGAGGGTAGTCTCATTCCCCATCCGCTTAAATAGCTTAAGCCGAAAGTAAAAAGTCAGACGGTAGACTTCTTCAACGCTCAAATCAGCCTGCTGGAGCCACGAAATGATCCACCCGAGATTTGGATTTTCCCCATCGGCGGATTCCCCGGAAGCAATCCATTCCGCCAGGTTTCGTGTGGCGCCAATTCTGTCGCTGTACGAAGCATCCAAAGCGGAGTAATAACGCGCGGCGCGGAGGGTATTGCGTTCGCCGATTAGCTGGCTGATTCGCTCCAGCCCGATCATGGGGTCCGCGTCCGGCAGTGTTTCTAGATAGTCGCTAATTGCAGCATGGAGGCTCCGCCGCGCCTTCCCGTCCTGCGCGTAGCGTTCTAATACAGCGCGGCGCATCTGGGCATGGAAAAAGTCGAGATGACCGTCGTCCCCACGCCGGACGATGTGAGCGCGAAATCCGAGGCGCAGCGAAGCGAGGGCAAGGTTGCTGAGTTCACCGAACGTTTCATCGGGAACGATTTGGTGTCCGAGCCTCGGTACGAGGTCGAGGAGGTCGGTCTCGCGCCAGCCAGAGCGGCTGAGCGCAATCGCCAGAGCAAAGCTCCGTGCATGGGCGATGCCGAATGCCTTCTCGTTCTGCTCCAGAAGCCAGCCGTAAAGGCTCGCGATATCCGGCGGCATGCGCTGCGCTGTTTCCAGCAGTAGGGTCAACATCCGCTCGGTGGGCGAGCCGGTGAACTCGCGCTCGGCTCGGGAGAAATCGTCGGCGTCAAGCAGGTTTAATTGCTCGAGTGCAAGGGTAAGCCAGAGCGGATTGCCGCAGGCGGATTCGCTGTCGGAAACTTTCTTTTCCGCCAACGCATAAAGTACGGCAGGGTTCAGTACGCGGTGGTAGCGACCCCAAACGTCCTTGCCAATTGCTTCCGCATCGGCAGCGGTCAGCGGCGGCAGTTCAATCCCCTCAATGCCGGTCCTTCGAGAAAGCTCTGTAGTAGCGGGGCATCGGATGCCGGTGGCGATAATGCGGGCATTGCACGGCCACGCTTGCGGTTTGAACCACGTGATGTACTTGCCTCGTGGGGTCGGTTCGAATTGATCAACCGCATCCAATAGCACCACTACCCGCCGCTCCGCCGCCACCCGGCGTAGAAGAGAATAGAATATTGTCTCGATGTCATCGTTGGAGGGGCTGGCAGGCAGAGGATTGACTGCCCCTACAACTGAAGCGAGCTCGCCAATCCAGGCGTCGGAGCATGGAATCGACGCTCGCTCCGCGTTCCGTCCCGCCTGCGGCGTTCGCCAGGAGGAGGTTCGTGCGATCATTTTCCAACTCGCGGTAAAGCTTTGCGAAGACCGCGCTTTTACCCAAGCCGGGCGAGCCTGTAACGCAGGCACCCCAGGTAGTAGAATTCGTAGGCCCGTCCACGGTCTGCGAGCGTGCGATTTCCAGAAGCCGTGTGATGATTTCTTCGCGTCCAACGAATCCCCGACTACGGTGTTCGACAAACTCGGCTATGGCAGCTTGCTCCTGCTCCTCCCAAGTCGGCGCAGGCTGGGCGGCCCAGTCGTCGGTTTCCTCGGCGATGGCGGCCCAAAGCTTCTCAAAGACTAGCTCGCCAAAAGCATCGAGACTGGTGACCTCCTGAGTCTGAGAGTCCCAGCCGGTTGAATATTCGTGGATGTGACCCGCGAGATTCGGGTCGCCGCGGAGCTTTTCCTTGAGCGCAACAAGTTTGGCGTGGCCTGCCCGCAATCGGGCATCGGATGAGTACTCGTCGCTGTACACAGCCTGAACAGACTCCGGCATATCGTTATAGGGAAGCGGCCGACGAAAAAAGAAGAGACTACGTTGCTTCTGCCCAGGATTGTGTCTAAAGATACCGAACTCAATTTCAAGGGCAGTGACGCTCTTGCCCGGCTCCGAAGTCTCGAAACCTTGCTCCTGCAGGGCTGCCTGAAGCCGTTCCTCAGACGGTACCCAACCATACCTGTCGCCCAATAGAACAAGTAGGAATGGTCGGCTGCGGTTGATTTCGTCCAAGCAGACCTTTAACACCAGCAACTCGCGAGCTTCCTCGGTGGCAGCCTGGGAGGTCTCCACGCCAAGGCGCAAATCAACCGGTTCCAAATGGTGTCGGCGTTTGGCGAGTTCTTCCCGAATTCGAGGAAACACGCGAGAGTTCAGCCAGTCGCGCTCCCGCTGCATATCGCGAAAGGTCGACGAAATGAAGACAGGACGACTCCGCCACCGGGCCACGGTCGGTGGGGTCTCGCCAGACTTAGCAAGCCGGTCGGGGGACATGGCTTGCGGAAGGCTGGAAAAGTGAATCGATGATCGGCAGCACCGGGTCGATGAATTGTGGTTGTGAAATAGATGCCTTCCGAGATTCTCCAATTCTGGTCGCGTACTGATCCCTAATTCTGGAAATAGGCTCGCCCCAAGACAATAATGCCGCGATTATCGCACGTGTACTTGTACCCACGATGAAACGAAAGTGTTCCGTGAGAACGAGATTCGGCTTTTTCAGCCGTTGATGGAGCAGTTCCTCAATCCGTGCAAGCACCTCGATTGCGAAGACTCCGCGGATACCGCCTCCAGCCAAAGCGAGAATGCGCTTGGGCGAAGACCGTCCGCCGTCAGGATTGGCTCGGATATGCATAAGGGTTTGTACCGTTGGACCTGTTTTGCCTGCGGAGAAGCGCTTTCAGCGGTGATGATCCATGGGCTTCGATATATCCTTCATCGCCGCGCCTTACGAACCGGTTCGGCCTAGAGCATGGTTATCCATTCGTTCGCATCTTTTCGTCGGTGTGAGTCATTTCTGCGTTTCGGTCGGCGTCATTTGCGAATGAGGTGTGGATTCAGATGCGAGGTTCGAAGCAGTGGGTTTTGCCGGCGCTTGCGCTTGCGGTTCCAGCGTCCAAGTGTCTCGGAACGCCGGTGGTATTACCAGCGCGGCGGAAATGAGAGTGGCAAGGACAACTCCGATAATATGTAGCCGTCCGAGTTGTCGCAATGAGGGATTTTTATTTCGGAGGTTTTTAAGCGCGACTGTGGCGTACGCCCACATAAGCGCGATGAGCAGACCGACGCAATACGTGCTAAGCGCCTGCCCCGAGTGGATTTTGTCGATAAAGAGTACCACAGGTCCATTCAGCGCAGCGGCAAGAATGATGATGATGGCTTTTTCGAAGTTCGCATATCCTTTGATGGAATGGAGACCGTATGTCACGATTCCCCCGACAAATCCGCCAAGTGCGAAGAATCCTAGATAGTCCATTGTTCTTTTTTCTGTGCAAGGGTAGAACGCTCAACGGCGCAGAGCATCGAACGAAGTGCTGTTAAACAAGTCCACCGCGATTTCCCGCTCATAGACGCGAATATGCTGACCGACCTGTGTTGCCCCTAACCCTGGATTGAGCCTTTCAAGCTTTCTGAGTGGGCAGTTAAACTTCTTCGAGATTTCATCGAGCGTATCACCGGGACCAATCACGTAGATTTCTGTTTCATATAGGGAGCCCTCCGCCGCCTTTCTTGTGGTGAGTCGGTCCTGTAGCAAGCTCTTTGCCAACGGTGAATCGGATTCAGACGGGGAATGGTTTGCGGCGCAACCCGTAAGAGAAAGACCGATGCAAATGCCGATAGTGGAAAAATTACGCATAGTTCTGTTCCGGAACGTTTTCGACCAGTGACCTCGCGTCAGCATTTTCCTCCATACTCGTCGGCATCGAATTTCTCTTCCATTTCAAAGCCCTCACCCACCGTGTTTGCCCGTGCAAAGAATTGAACCTCGGTACTGTCGGGCCTCGATGCTTCTAGCGTGGCGCGAAAGTTGTCGTGGCATGTTTCAACCGACGAAGTGTCCCACCAGTCTGGGACAATGACAGTCTCTACGATTTGGTTTGAATTCGCAGAGTTGCTCATGGCGCGGCACTCCCTCAAGTCTGTGGAATAGGCGGCGTTCATTCCAGCTTTATCTCTCCGATATTTGGAACACCCACATTTGGCCTGCGTCGGCTGTGGAAAGTGTTTCCCTCCGTGCCCATTCCGGGGGGTGACGCCGCCTTCCCTCTGCTTGCAAATCACCGGTTTTGTTCCGGTCAGCAGTCTCGATTCGGTCACGACTGCACCGTCAGATTCACCGTCCGCGCCGAAAACGTGAACTCCGTCCGATATCGCACCGGGCTGGACCCATTCAGCGGCGGATAGACCTTAGAGCACCGCGTTTGGAAGATGTCGAGGTAGCCTTGGGCGCGCTCGTACGCGAGAGCGTGGCTGCGCAGCAGCGACGCGCAAGGTGGGATGGCGAGCGAAGTCTCCGGCTGCGCGGACGGGCACCGAAGTGCGCCGAGCACAGCCGGAGTCTTCGCGAACGGAGGAGGCGGTACTAGACGCGCACACCTTGCGCCTGCTTTTGCTGAGGCGGCGACACGGTGCGCATCGTGCGGGCCGCGATTGTGGCCATCGCCTTTTCTTGCTGCTCGGCGGGGAGATTTTTGACCAGCGTGCGATAGGCTTCCTTCAGCTCGGGGTTTTCATCGAGCTTCTTGAGAACGGCAGCGCGTATCTTTTCCTGCCGCTCCACTTTTTTGACGGATTGAAGCACGAGGCTCCGCTCTAACCGCTCGCGTGGCATGCGTTGGATGTACTCCCATTCCTTCGGGTTGTTTTTGATGTATTCGTCGATTTTCGCGTTGACCTGGGCGTTTTCGCGGAACTCGAGTTCCTGGCCGGAGGCGGATTCGGCCGTCCCGGCGCCGTTGCTGTTGGATCGTTTTAGGCTCATAATTTTTGATGTACGTAAGAGTTACCGCTTGCCGAAGTAAGCGATGATCTCCCCGAGGAAGAGTGTGGAAAGCTCTTGGGGATCTTCGTGTTCGACGGCGAGGCCCATGAGAAACTCCGGGCCGGGTGTCAGCCCGAGCATTTGTTTGATATCCTCGCTGGTTTCGACGTACCGCTCGACGGTCGCCGAGGGCACATTCAGGAGGACAGGTTGATGTTCAATGGATGTGGTTTGCATAAGATTCACCATCTGTCGGGAACAGGGCTGGCATCGGGCGCAGCCGGCTTGTTCGACTGGATCTGGCTGTCCAGCGCATCGAGACGGTCCCGAATGGCCGCGATCTGGCTTTGGAGATCGAGGTTCTGCTTTGCGAGGTCCCGGGTTTGAGCGACCGCCTGCGACATTTCAACGAGGCGCTGGTTGAGCTTCACCATTTCGTCGGTGAAGTCGCGAGTCGCGGTTCGCTGTTTATTTACCTCGGCAATGATGGCGTCGTGAGAACTGGCATTGGAAGCGGCCGACGGGATGCGCAACGGAGGCATCGTGGTTGCGCCCGGGGTAAGATTCCATGTCGCGCTGGTTTCGATGCGATAGACCGGGTGGCTTTCGTACATCACGAGCGGATCGGCAGGATCAACGTAACGTCCAAAGCGGTACTCTTTGATTTCCTCGGGGACGCGAAGCGTCGCCGCGCTCACCAGTTGGCCTCTCGGCTGGATGGTGGACACAGCGATTTTCCGTCCGTGCGTTGATGAAGCACACGCTGTGAGTAAAAGAATGGGGATGAGTCGTAGTAGTTTCATGGATAGCGGTAAGGTGGAGTGCCGTAAAATGGGTATGGACCAAATGCGGAGCGGGTTGCCTCAGTGGTTGAGGGCGTTGGCGCCGGGGTGGGCGTGCGTGCCGGCATTTCAGTGGCCGGCTGCGCTGTTTGGGCAAGGGAACCGCCGATTTTGGCATCGTTCTTATCCAGCGTTTGCGTCACGTAGAGATAGAATTGCGTGCCGGCTGGAACCCGGACGTAAAATCCATCCCGATCTATCGCCTGCTCAATCTGCTGGGCGTAATCCTGCAACACGCTTTGCGCTCCCATCAGCGGCACATTTTGGAGCGTCGCCAGCGGATAAGTGCCATAGGCGGTAGTTTGAGTTTGGGTAAAGGCCCCAGCGGCCCCGCTTAGGAGGGCGGCGACATAGAGTTTCAAATCCGCAAGATTGTCGCTCTTGATAACCTGGCCTCGAAGGCCGGCGCTTCCGTCCGTAATGTTCCACGTGCCGGTGCTTGGATCGATGTCGTGATCGAGAGCCAAGCCGGGGACGTTTAGTTCTTCACCATCCTGCCAAACAAGCGTCCAACGCCCATTGCTCGCGATGCGATCCCGGGCATGATCCAGTTGTGCGGTGCCGTGAACTTCCGTGCCCGCGGGGATGATTAGCTGGCCATGATGAAACACGTCCTCCGTCACCAGCCCAACGATGGGGGTGTCGATCGAGGAGGAATCCACCGTGATGACCAGCTCGCACGGGATCAGCCGGCCAAAGGGAGCGAATAGCGGACTGAACTTCTTGGGCTGCGGCGCCTGAGAGGGAGTTTCAGCGAACAGGCTGATCGGTGGCAATGTGGGCGTGCCCGCACCTTGCCTGGCTTGGATCAGTGCGGGAATCGGCGACGGCTTGACGGCCGGCTGCGGGGGATTGAAGAGCGAAATGTCATGCTGCACGCTCTGCGGCAATTGCTGGTCGCTGCCCGGCTTCGGATTCGATGCGGAAGAACTCGATTGGTTCGCGGACTCGCGCCGGCTGTCGATCATGATTAGGGCGACCGTCAGTCCAAGGAGGAAGAGGAGGAGCATCCCGGAGGGCGAGCGAAGGAGATTGAGGAAACGCCGTGGATTCATTTCGCGAATCCCTTCGTTTGCAATGTATCGAAGTCGCGAAGAGCCGCCTCAACCTTGGAATCGAGGCGCGCGAGCACAAATGTGAAGTCATTCTTCAACGAAAGGTCATTCTGGCCGCCATCTGGCGTTCCAGTGATCGCGATGTAGCCGGTGACGGCGCCGTGCGGGCCAATGATGGCAGGCAAATCGACGACGGAGGGATAGAAGACTTCATTACCGACCCGGACTTGCAGCCGTTCGGGCGTGTGTTGAATGGGCTTGTCGGTCTTGTTTGAAACGGTCAGTTGAAAGACGAGGGTGTCGTCTTTCGGAAAGCGGAATGCCTCCGTCATCTGAACTTGGTAGTCGCCGCAGTCGCTGATGAGCGGCTGGGTGTGACAGTCCCTGTACTCGGCATCATCGAGAACCTCTGGGTGATATTGCTGGAGGAGCGGAAAAGCTTTGGCCTTGTCCAGCAAGCCCAGGAGACGGTTCGGCGTTAGCGGCCGCACTATTCCGTTGTTCTCGCTGTCGTCGCGCAGAATCAGCGAATAGCAGCAGGACTCTCCGCTTTCATGGAGTTCGAAGACGTAGGTCCGGTCATTCCAGCGGACATTGATGTTGGTGACCGCGCCTTGCGCGAGAGCGCGAACGGAAAAATAGGCGGTGCCATTGACGTGTGCGATTTGGTAGAGGCCGGGAGTCTTTCCATCGGTGGTAATGAGAGCGCCGTCTATAGCCGCAATGGGCGATGGAAAGCTGATGGTCGTGACCCTGAGCACGGACACCGGCACGGAATAAACCATGTGGTCGTTCAACGGCAGATCTTGCACCTGCTGCTCTGCCCCCTGAACGGTGGCGACTGCCAGCGCGTAGGCGACGATGAGAAGTCTAATGTTGCGGTTCATATTTGAAATCGGCCACGGCGGTGGGGAAACGCCCGTTCTCGACCATATTGGGGTTGCGGAGCATCTTGAGTTTCAGCACGAAAGGAATCGCTTCGCTGAATACGCGGTCCTGGAAGATGCCGGTGCGGATAAGCTGCCCGGTGACCTGAGTCAGGACGGCATCCGTGCGCGTCTCGATGAAATCGATCCTGGCGATTTCGGCCTTCTGATGGAGTTCCTTCGCCTTGAACTCGGCCTCCTCTGAATTCCATTCCGATTGAGCTTTCGCGAAGGCGTCCTTTAGGAACATCCGCTGGAGGAGTTCCGGTTGATCGAATCCCTTCGGATTTCGCTCCAGAAAAGCGATGGCCGCGAGGGTGCTCTGCTGCGCATGCAACTCACGGGCTTCCTCGAAATCGAGCAGCGGGGATACATAGTAAGTGCCGGCGGGATCGAGGATGACTACGTGCTCGCGTTCCTTGAGCGCTTCGACCAGATGAATCCGTTCCAAGGCGGATGCGATGAGCACAATCACGGCAACCAAAAACCAGAACCTTGCGAGTCGATCCTTATCGATGAAAATGCGTGTAGGATCGGCATTCCGCCGTTTTAGAGGCGGGTTGTGGATTGGAGGCGCGGTGGTGCGCAATTCGGATGAGGCGGTTTGCATAGATTAGGATTTCCTTTTCCGAAGAATTTCCTGAACGGCGCGGTCGCCGCTGGGATCGGTATCTCCTTTGGATTTGGGCGGGCGCGAAGCCATGCGGTGATGCCCGAGTGATGTCAGTGCGGATGCGGAAGGGGAGTATGAGCTGCCCGTTACGGAAGCTTCGGCCATTCCGATCAGCGCCGCGGAGCCTCCGGCTGCCGCGCCTGTGACTGCTCCCGAAATTCCACCGCCGCCGAATGCAGCGGCCGCTCCTATCCCGGAGACGGCGCCCACACCGACGGCGGTGGTGGCTCCCGAAATCAAAGCCTGCCCAATTTGCGTTCCCGTCGAAATCGCCTTCTGAATGATTAGCGGCGCGGCAATGGTGCTGAAGATCAGCCACACGCCGAGTACGGCGATTCCAATCAGATTTTGCAGAGCGTATCCGGTGGCTCCTCCGATACCGCCCACCGCGATGAAGCTCTGGTCGGTCATGAAATCGATGAGCCCCTTCGTCACAATGGAGGCTGCACCCCATCCAAGTGGCCAGCAGAGGACGCCTGTGAAGCTAAGGAGGAATGAGACACCGATTGAATGCAGGGTCCGGACGGCGAGAAATCCAATGAAGATCGGGGCGAAGCCGTAAGCCAGATAGAGGATGAATTTCTGAAAGAGGTACGCGTAGAAGACGATTACGCTTGCGAGCCATCCGAGAACCCAAAGGATGCACGAGAGCACACCCTCAAAAATCGATTGGGCATCCAGCAAATCCCACCACGATTGATTGGAGTTGGTGTTGCCCTTTTGCAATGCGAGCGCCTGCTGGTATTGGCTGTAAACGGCGGCCGGGTCGGCCTGAAGCGTGTTCTTGACGGTATAGTCAACCGCGGTCGCAGCCTCGTTGCTCCAGGTGAGCAGAGACGCCAGCACACCGATGTACGCACAGGTCCTCGCAAACGTGCGAAGATAGGCGCCGGGACTGCGGTGCCCGGTGATGGTGGAGGAAACAATCCCGATTATGAACAGCACGCATGCAATCGGGAGGAGCGCCTGATTCAATGCGGTGCATTGGTTCAGGAAGTTTGGGAATAGCGTATTGAAGTCGCTCATTGATCGGTTGGCTTAGTTACCGGATGGGATCGCAGGGGCGGAGGCGTCGATCTGGAATGCGCTGCTGTAATTGCTGAACCCTTCCTGAAGTTCCGCCTGCCGGTCCTCGCGCCGGGCTTGCTCTTCGAGTTCAAGGTCCGCCTGATTTTCGGCGTCCTGGGTCGTCACCTGCTCGGCAGCGTGGTCGATTTCCCGGTCCACGGTCTGCAATTCCGCGTTGTAGCCGGCGAGCACTCCGTTCAGCTTTTGTGTTTCCGCATCGGTCGTGGACGATTGAAGCTCCTGGATCGTATTCGCGATTTCCTGCCGCAGCGTTTCGCGTCGGGTGAGCACGTCATTGGTGACAGACTGGAAGTTTTGCGAATCTTGCTGGACGGCTCCGTACATTTTGTAGAGGTCTTCATTCCGCGGAAACTGCGTGCCATCAGGCGCAGTAAAGGTGGTCCCTTGGCTTTGATAGAGGCCGTTTGACGTGTAGGTCAGGGCGCCGGCGCCCGTCGCAAGCTGTTGCAACTGGCTCATGGTTTGCCCCACGCCGTTGTCCTGCAGGCTGCCAATGAGCTGGTTTGCGCCCGTGACGTTGAGGATTTGGGAAGGATCGCCGAACGCCTTCACATATGCCTCGGTCTGCTGAAGCTCCTGCGTCAGCGTCTCGATTTGTTGCACCTGGTTCTCGACCATCTGGACGTACTTGGCGAGGTCCTCCAGATGCATTTCCTCGTTAAGAGCATCGGAGACGGGATCGGTGACAACCTCCTGCGCCCGAACGAGCGGCGCGGCGGCGATGAGAATGGCGAGGGAGATGAGATATTTCATAAGTCTCACTTGATTACTCCTGGATGCGGATTGTTGCGGTGGTTGGGGCGAGAGTGGCACCGTTGACCTCCCGTTCCGGCAAAGGCACTTCAAGAAGCCGAACATTGGCAGCCTCGTCCGCGTCGGGTGGCGTGCGCTGCCGGTCGATGAGAGTTTGGTATTCCTGCTTCGCAGCGTCGCTTCGGCCTTTTTCATAACCGGAAGCATAGGAGTTCTTTTGAACGGCCTTGCTTCCGGCCTGGATCGCTTCGCTGGCCAGGAGGCCACCGGCGGCGCCGGCCGCCGTAATCAGAGGGTTGCCTTTGCTGAGAGTGCTGCCGAGCAGCGCGCCTCCGGCTACGCCAGCCGTATCACCGATGAGGCGAGTGGGACCGATGCCGGCGCAGCCTGCAAGCAGGGCACAGGCGAGAAGCGGAAAAGCGAAACGCGGTGTGATTTGCATAAGAACCTTTTACCGCGCGCCGAAGCGGCCACTGCTCCCGCGCGGGAGCAAGTTCGTGGCGATGCGTTACGAAAGTCCGAGCCGAATGAATCGGATGGCCCGTCACTTGCCGGGAATGCCTGGCTACCGCACCGTGCGGCGGCTCAGAAAAACCGGCGTTCCGGGCCGGGACGGCCTTGCAAAGCCCCTGCCCGGAAAGAAAATCTCAGGAAACCGCCCCATTCACCATGAAGATGAACCCAAATAGGAAATCCCGGTTTAATACCAAATCGCTCGCCTGTTCGTCACGTTCATGTACTATTTTCCTCCAGAGGCGACGTTGATGGCGAAATACTTCCGACTGATGATTGCCCTGCTCTCCGTGGTGAGCATTCCCATGGCTATCGCCGCCGAGAGTTCCGGGACTTCGTCGGAAACGGCTGATTTCGCATCGGTGTTACTTGCTCTCAAAGGCTCCGGAGGATTGCTGACGCCCGAAGTTCGCTCTGCCTATATTGACTGGCAGGAGCAGACTGTGTTGGGGGAGCTGGCTGACAAAGGCATATCCGTACCTGCCGACTGCGTTCGAGAAGTATTAGACGATCCGGTATCCCGCGACGCCATCTTTGCCGCAATCGATCCTCCCGACCCGAGCATTCTGCAAAATTATGCGAATCTTCGCGCTTCATTGGGCGTGGATTTTACAATGAAGTATCGCTCGCTCGTTATCGCAGATGCGGTCGCAAAACGCAACAATGGCGCGCGAATCACGCCCGATCCCAGTTTTGCGGAGGAAGGACAGACCGCCAAAATGCCGTTGCCACAGAAATCGGATCCGCTGGTCTGCGGCATTGTCGCCTATATGAATCAAAGCGGCGTCACCGCGCTCCGATTGTTCCAGCAAGAGAATCGCCAGCAGGAGCTTGTCGATTTTCTTCAAAGCCGCAAAATCGGGGCCGATTCAATCGCCAGGATCAAGAATCCAGACGATTTTCATAACTTGTTGAAAGACGCGATGATCGTTCTTGGAGAACGTCCAGCCATGCGCGGGCTGCCGCCGGATCCGCCAACATGGTTGCGGTATTTGGTTTCCATCTACGAATCCAAACCGATTCTGTCGCCTGAGATGAATCATCCCGTTGTCTGGCCGCGATTTCCCGTCGACCGGGCACCCTGGCCACTTCTCATGCCACTCTATCATGCCTATCCACTCGCGGAAGCAAAGTACATCTGGGAGCAATACCGCGGTTTTCATGGCAGCGATTACTACCACATCTACGGACCATACGAGGCGGGGGATTCCCGAATTCGCCCTCGAATTGCGGCCCTCAGTTTGGAATTGGTACGCTTGGCCTGATCTTGAGATTCACGGAGGCATTTGCACAATGATGGCCCCAATGGCAGTGGAAACTCATGTCGCGCTCTGTGAACCGGCAATGATGGCCGGGCAGCCCGGCCACTGCAATTTAATGTCCTACCGAACCGACGGCAACTACTGGTATACCGCCGTCGAACAGGCTTTCGCAGGGGGTGCCAATGTTACCTGGGGCGCATGGCTCTTCAATGAAATAGGTACCACACCGGACCTCGATTCCCAGAATGACAGGCCATGGGCTCGGGCTGAGTACCAAATAGGCTTGGCTCAGGCGATGAATGTGGGTCTGGCTCGGTATATAGACACGCGAATCGCGGTTAACCTATATCTGCATCTTGGAGAATCTGATAAGGCCGTTCTCGGCAAGGCGCTGCTTGGCGAGGCTCTCCATAGGAATCCATACAATCCCGCTCCCTGGTACCTGATGGGCGGAGCGCTGACGGATGGCAAAGATCGTGTCGCTCTTGCACAGATTGCGATTGACCAAGCTCGCGGTCGAAACGATGGCTTGCCGCAGCCCGCAGAGGATTCCGCTGGCGATTACCGGCAAATCATACTGCCGGATTCAGTAAAGGATTCCGTCCATGATTACTGGCAAATCGTTCGAGACAAGGTGATCGAGTGCGCCCTGCTCGATCAGCCGAAACCCAAAGACAGGGCCGCCGCCCAAGCCGCGTATGACATGATCAAAACTCTTCACAACATTCCCACGTCCTTGGAGGTATCATATGTTGTCAGTCTCGAGGGGCCTCAGGTCGAGGAGGATAGATTGGAGGATTTACTTCGGAAGCATCTGGACGTTGCTAAAGGAATTGAGAGTTCGGATAATCAACAACGCTTTGCTGACGAATTGAGGGCATTTCTGGTTACTGTCGACAGGTCCGAGGTCGATCACTTCCTCAACCATTTGATCGATGATTTTCCTTATTTTGCAAAAGGCGATCCCTATTTAGGAATAATCAAGGTTGAACAGGAAAGCGAGGCCGCTGCTATGGCCACCAACCAGAGTAACCCGAATCCGATCCAGTTGACAATTTTATCGGCGACCTATGGAGACCTTTCAAACACGGAGCGCACGATGGACCTGACAGAGCGATTGCGAGATACGTTGCGCGCGGGCCAAGACAGGGTGACAATCAGCAATCACTTCGCGGGAGACAAGGATCCTGCTCCGTTTACTGTGAAACAGATCGAAATCATTTACGCAATCGACGGCGAGCGGAAGGAAAGGGTTTTTTCTGAAAATTCCACAATAAATTTGAGTGCCGATCTGAACTGAAGAGTTCGACGGAAGAAATCCGCTCTTAGTCTATTCGCACTAATCGATTCCATTCGTGGGTCAATTTGCTGCACCAATCGAACACCTCAGATCACCACCACCGGCGCCCGTAAGACCGCGCGAGATTCCAGAGCTTCTGGTGAATCCGCCCTAAAATCCTCCCGCCGGTTTGCTATTGAGAGGATGCAGGAATTGCATTTTCGACTATCGTCGCGACGATGTCTTCGCATCCACGCAGGTTTTTGCTGCGTTCATCGAATTGCGTCCCGCTGCTTCCACTAATATAGAGCATTTCGGGTGAAGCCACATTGTGCGCGGTGCCGCAGACGGGATTCTGAGCGTCGGAATGTAAGTACGTGAACGCGGCGAACTTTTCCTCACTGCTCTGCTGGTCAGGCAACGGATATGAGAGGATAGTACACAGTCGTCCCATAGCTTTTCCCGTATTTGATTAAGCTGCTTAGTTCAGCGATTACGTCATCGACTCTTCGTAATCGTAAAAGATTCAAAATCTGGGTGTGGCTTTGCAACCAGTGGACTGGCTAGAAATAGCGAAATGACTCTGTCCAGTGATTCTTCTTTCTGGGCTGACATCCAGCCGTGACCACCTCTTCGTAGCATGAGTGAATGCCCGACACGCTGGAAAAATAAATAAGCTTCTTCCATCTTCTTGTCGGCCTCAAAGCAACAAATCTCGCAGCCATCGGGCAATGCAGAGAAAAGGCTACGTGCTGCATCCGGAGAAAAATCGTTAGCGACCCGATAATACCATTGCGTGGCGACGGGTTCCAACTCTCGCTTTCGCAGGAATTGCACTCCATCAATTTGTGACGCGTAGTCGCCAGTCTTCATTTTCTGTTGAACGATTAAGCGCTCCGGACCGCGAGCGCAAGACTTGTAAGGAAAAAGGCTTGGAAAAGTCGGTTTGCCCTGCCACTCGGCAGGGATGAATAAATCAACGATTCCAAGCCGTAGCCAGTTTGCCGTGTTGCGGCAGATTTGCAATCTCATTCCCTGCCACATGGTGCCGAAACTGGCGAGGGAGACCGGCGTGAACAAGAAAGCGCGCACCTTCAGCCCATGGAGTCATCTGGTGAGCCTGATCTACGCCCAACTCACCCATGCCATCGGACTCAACGACATTTGCGATGGGTTGCGGCTTCACAACGGGTTGCTGGTGACATTACGCGGCGCAACCCCGCCCAGTCGCAATAATCTTTCCCACGCCAACAAGAGACGCGACACCAGCTTGGCGGAAAAGATTTTCTGGTCGGTGCTCGGTCACCTGCAAACCCTTGAGCCTGGCTTTGCCCGTGGCAACCGTGGCAAGGGAGTCGCGCGGCGTTTCCGGCGCGTCATTCATGTGGTTGATTCCACTACTATCCAACTGGTTGCCTCCTGCATGGACTGGGCCAAACACCGCCGGCGCAAGGCGGCAGCCAAGTGTCATTTGCGACTGGACCTCCACAGCTTTCTGCCCCGCTTCGCCATCATCGACACAGCCCGGGAAAACGACGGCAAACGCTCCCGCGAACTCTGCGCCGCCATCCGCGCCGGGGAGATTGTTGTCTTCGACAAGGCTTATCTGGACTTTGCTCATCTCTTCGATCTTCTCCAGCGCGGCGTCTTCTGGGTGACACGCGCCAAAAACAACATGGCCTATCGGGTCATCGCCACCCTGCCGGTGCCCGGCGGCAATATCCTTCGCGACGAACTGATCGTGCTCTCTACCCCCGCAGCCGCGAAGGATTATCCGGATGTGCTGCGCCGCATCACGGCCCTGGTGGAGATCGACGGGCGCGAAGAGGAAATGGTTTTCCTCACCAATAACATGGAATGGAGTCCGGCCAGTGTCGCCGATCTTTACCGGTGCCGCTGGTCGATTGAAGCCTTCTTCAAACAAATCAAGCAGACCTTGCAACTGGCCGATTTTCTAGGCCATAGCGCCAACGCCGTCCGCTGGCAGATATGGACGGCTTTGCTGGTCTATGTCCTCCTGCGCTTCCTGGCCTTTACTCATGGATGGAATCATAGCTTTACCCGCCTCTTCACCCTGGTGCGTTGCGCCCTCTGGCGTCGATGGGATCTGTCCAGCCTCCTTCAATCCTATGGGACAGCATCGGGTGCCTTTCGGTTCATAGCTACCCCACAACAGCCGTGTTTTCAGGGGTTCTGAACATTCCTGTGGGACAGCCACATTCATGATCGTACCAGCGGTCATCCCAAAATCCTAAATCTCACTTTCTCTTCCGCCTCGTTCAGCCCTGTAAATCAGAGGCTCGACAACTCATGCCCGCGTGTTGTGGGATGGGTCTGAGGATAGTATGTTTCGTGACTTCGGTGAGCCCGATATCGCGGCCCATATCGTCCAAGTCCGCGCGGTCATTTTGGCGCATCAGGAAGAACTGGCGTGAATTGCCGAAAACCGCGGAGCGAATCCGACTTTCCTTGAAACGGGCATACTGCTGAACGATGGAAATGTTCCAACAATTGAACTTTCGCATTTGGGCGTAGCTCTCCTTTACGATTTGCTCGCCTCCGGCAATGTCCAAAAGGCGGGCGACTTCTTCGTAAACGATCCGCTTTCGCAAGCGCCTGGGCATCGTGACGATATGCTGGCGTGCGTGATTGGTGATGAGGAAGCCGGCGACTGAGCGCAATTGCTTGGCCGCTTCCGGGATGTAGCCAAGCTCGAAATGAGCGACCTTGCCCGTAAGCGATATATTGGTTTCGCCGTCCAAGAGGCAGCCATAGTTTCCGCCTGCGCACCAGGGTAACAATCGGGTGGCGAGGTCTTCGGTCCGTGGCGTCGGTGGACTCGAGTTGGAGCAACTCTTGCAGCATCCGGTGGGTCGGATATTCCGCGGGAGAGAGATGGGCAAAGGCGAGATTTCGGACCTCCCGATGAGTGGTCGGTTCCTTGAGGAAGCGGAGAGCATCTTCTTCGCCGACTTCGGCAAGCCGCGCGTCGATCTCGGCAGGGGTCGCCCGCTCGGCATCCCGGAAATCGACAAATGCATCGAGTATTGTCATTCCAGGGCGCGCGCGCCGAAAGCGCGATAATGCGCAGGCGTACCTAGCCAGATCCATCAAACGCCGCTCGTTTCGTTTGCTCCACTCGGCGAAGACATCGTCGTAGAGGAGTGCGATATATTTGGCGATTTGGGCTTCCCGGGCGAGTTGCTTGTCCTCGTCCGCACTGACGCCGACGAGCTTTGCCACAAGGGCCGTCGCAGAGGATAGGTGCTCGGCGGTTAGCGGCAGGCCATGTGTATCGAGATAATTGATCGTAAGGTCGCCGTCGGGGTGAATGATGATCGGACGCGCATCCGAAGCCACGGTTCGGGTATAAACTGCGTATGAAAGTCCTTCTTCGATGATGACGGTATAGTCAAAGTAAGCTTCCGTTTGCGAAAGCAGGTCGCATACGGTCACGCTCTTGCCCGCGCCGCTCATGCCGAGGAGAACCGCATGCTGCGGGGTTTCGTTGCCATCGGCTCCGGTAAAGGTCGTGACACCGACGAGATTGCGTGAGGAGCCATCGTAAATTGCCTCCGCGTGGGCAAGATGGCCGGTAAAGGTCGCACTGAACGGAAGCATGTCGGCGACGTATCGGCTCTCACCGTATAGTTTCACGTGCGGATAACGTCCCCAGGGGAAAGCCGGGCCAGCTTTGGGAAAAGAGTTTCTTTGCCGTCGTAGGCAACGCAGTGCCGAGATACTGCGCCCCGTTCATGCTGTTGATGGCGTTTTTGATAGCCGCCGTCTTTGCCGCTAATCCTTCACGCGATTGTCCCACGTCCGAACAATGTACTCCACATGAAAGGGCGAGGTATGCCCCTGCATAAGGGCGGCGATTTTCTTCTGCTTCTTCTCCATGGCCGTCAAAAGCGACAGCCGCTTTTCGCTGGCGTAATCTCCCGCCAAGCGGTCATGCGCCTTTTCCTCCTTGTTGATTTCAGCGCGGGGAGAGAGTGGCTCGACATTTACCGTTATGGTGTAGTCGAGCAATGGTAGATCGGTGAGGCGCCGGACCATGCCCGGGTGAGTGACCTTCGGCCAACGGTGGAGCACCATCATCGAGTGAAAGTGGCCATCCATCCAGAATCCCGCCCCATCTGAAAGGCCCTGTGCCTCGCTGTGCCAGCAGTTGTCCTGGATGGAAAGCTCCGGGACGAAGGTTTCTAAGGGATCGAAATCGAACCGCTCAGCGAGGGATGGATTGAGGAATCGGGTGACCTGCCGATAGTGATCAAGATCGGTCATTGGATCGATTCGTGCGCCCGGGAAAATTTGTCCCAGTATGCCGTGAAGCTGCGCAAATTCCGCGGTCAATTCTTGGAGCACTACCTCGTAATGCTTCCGCAGAACTGCGCCGACGCTGGCTACGGGTGGAGTCGATTCAATCCGACGGGAAAAGTAGAGCACCAGCCTTTGGCGACGCAGCTCGCGATTCTGCATTGCCTGCCAGTAACGGGAAAACCGTTCGTTGCGGCAGCGCCGGGTCCAGACGTTCGTTGCCCGCTGCGTTTGTTCGTTATAGCGCAACAATTCGGCGCGATAGTCGGAGTCGCAGTACCACTGCAACTGCAAGCGGAGATTTTCATGAAGACAGCCCAAGAGAAGGATAATCTGATCCTGGAATGCGTTCAGGTGTTCGGGCGCGGCGGTGCTGAGTTCCGGGGGCTCCATGATGAACCCTTTAGAGACGTAGCACCCTTTGCCGAGACCCTCGAAGACGATAAGATCGTTGAGAAAGTAGCCGTTGGGCGGAGATTCAAACATCGGACGGGGAATTCCTGGTTTCGGTGAGAGATGCCGCACGCAGATGCGGGCCGAACCCTGGACCCTTGAGCCAGAGTTCGAAGAGATCGGTGTCGTAGCCGGAAGGCTTGCCCTGTCTGAGCGTCAGTGCATAGAGCAGCGCAAGGCCCAGCGGAATTGCCGCTGGGATGGAGGCGCTGAGAAGACTCCATTTCCAGACGCTGAAGAGGAGGAGAAGCGTGAGGACGGTGGCGAAGCCTCCAACGACGACGAACCAGAAGAGATTGCCTTCCAATCCCCAGGTCTTCCCGGCCGAGTCGTCAGCGCTGTTGGTTTCGGTAAAGCGCAACTCGTGTTTCGGATTCATTGTTGGAAGTTACCGACACTCACGGTGGAACCGCTCAGACCGAATGCGTTGAAGAGCGCTTGGACGATCACCGGAGCACCGGCAATGATAAGGCCGCCCACAATGGCGAGCTTGCCGGCATCAGTGTCGCCACGCCGGATGGCAAACCCGCCGCCGATGACACAGACAGTGCCGAAGATGAAGCCGATGAGCATGACAATGCCCATAGCCTGGCTCGCGCCTTGTGCGAGGCTTCCAGCTCCGGCGGCGGCCTGAGCTAAGATGGGAATAACTTGTGGTGAAAGAAGTACGGTTTTCATTGTGGCGATAGTTATAGCGGCCAAAAAGAAGCGGGTTGCTCCCGCGCGGGAGCAGCCTGCATCCTCGCAAGTGAGAGAGTGCGTGGTCATGAATCTTTCGGACCTCTCTCCCGCCTTAATCGACAAACTCAATGGTCTTTTGCCGCACCTTCGAGGGGCAATCCGCGGTCAGGATCATGTAATCCTTCGCGTGGCCTCTGTCCTTCACAGAGGCGAGTTGGGCTTCACCACGTCTAACCGCCCGAAAGGGAGCCTTCTCTTCCTCGGCCCCACCGGCGTTGGAAAGACCGAGCTAACATTGACCTTCACTCGCTACTTGTTCGGCGAAGGGCAACTCATTCGGTTCGATATGTCCGAATATCAGACCCAGGAAAGTCTCGGGGTTTTATTGGGAGGAAAGCTTGGCGAGATGGGAACGCTCGGATCGGCAGTTCGTAGCGCAGGGTTCGGCACGCTTTTGTTCGACGAAATTGAGAAAGCGCATCCGCGCGTCCTCGACATCCTCCTCCAAATTCTCGACGCCGCGCGCATCACCGTTGCGACCGGAGAAACGCTGGATTTGAGTCGCTTCTACGTGGTGCTCACGTCCAACTTGGGAACGGCTGAGGCAATGCACTTGCGGCACGTGCCGCTCGCAACCATGGAAAGGTACGTTTTCGCACGGGCGCAGCGTTCCTTGAGGCCGGAGTTATTCGCGCGAATTACCGAAAAACTGGTATTCGCGTGTCTCAGCTACGAAATGCAAATCGAGATCGCCAAGCAGATGCTCGCAGCCGAATTGGCTTTCCTCGCGGAAAAAGGGATCACTCTGACGGTCGATGCGTCGGTTTTGCCGTTCCTCGTGCAACGCGGCTTTCATCCGACGCTCGGCGCACGCCCGCTACGCAATGTGGTGGAGAAGCATATTCGCGATGCCGTTGGGGCGACGATGCTTTGCGCTCCAAATGCAAATTTCCTCGAATTGTCGGCACATCCGAGTGGTCTCGTGGCGAAACACTAAACAATGTTCTCATCGGTGATCGGAGGAAATTGGATTGCAGTAGCACAGTAGCTCTCCAGAGCGCGGATGGCCATGCGCAGTCCATTGCCCACCTGTTCGACACTCCCGTTATCGCGCCCGCTGCCGACCATCACGGGGGAGCACTCAAGACGCGGGCGGCATTGCAACGGGTGAATCAAAGCGTGCAATGAAATCAGGTCTCGCAGACTTCATGGCATCGAAGACCGACGTATAGAGGCAGAGAATAAAACGGAGCCTTGCACGTGAGGCTGCGACGAAGGCTATTCGTCTCTCTTCACCGCCATCTTCGTCGGACCACCACTGGAATGAAGGACATTTTCCTTTAGTTGCTTTGGGAACAAAAAATACAACGGTATCGAACTCGGCTCCCTTAACTTTATGTACAGTCGTTATTGTGTCTGCTGGATCCCAATGCGTTGGGATCGGAACATCGAGCAATCCGAGACGGATGGCATTTCCCGTCTTATTGCAGACCCTGTATGATTTGAGAGCCTTCCCATTATCGATCCAATCAAGCGACTCCGCAGCGGCTTTTACGGCGGACCGGACTCGCCCGACCCATTCGTTCCATGACTCGCCGGAAACACTCTTAGCAGCAGTTGTCAGGACGCCAAAGATTGCAGCCCGCCAAAGGGCAGGGGTGATTCCTGCGTCCCGCAAAACCTCCGGCCCGGCGTGCTGATCGCCAAAAAGAACGCGATTGAGTTCGGTTTCGACGATGCGAAACGCCTCACGTGGATCACCCCCAAACAGGTGCTGAACGGCCACGTTGAGGTGACGTGCTGCCTTTGATTTGCCATAAAACTCATCGCGAACGAGGTTTCCCTTCAGTCCGTTTGCGGTTGAACTTCTGCGAGCGATCACGGCGAGCGATGTGCCCTGCAGCAAGCTCCGCAGGAAGCTGGCGTGTTGAGGGCTCAGATTGGAACTGCCCAGGTCATGCACGACGACGGAGGCAAACCCGTCGACTGCGTTCGGCAGGGATTCGACGGCGTGCCCTGATGCGGAAAGCGCGGTCGCGACTCTAGCCACCGCTTTCGGACAACGCTGACTGAGCGTAAGCTTAAGAGGCATTGCACCAGATATTTTTTCAAACTCATCGAAAATCCTCGGACTTGCTCCACCAAACCCATAAATGGCTTGATTTGGATCGCCGACTACCAGTCCAGAAATCTGCTCCTCGCTAAACAACGCCAAGAATGCACGAGCCAAAAAGAAACCTGTGTCCTGAAGCTCATCGATAAACACGACTGGAAATCTTCGTGTGACAATATCCCGAACCCGCGGTCCATGCTCCTTATGGCGCAGAATTGATGACGCTAGAAAATGACAGTCCGAGTGCGTGATGATACCAGTGCCTTTCCAGAAGTTCCTTTTCCTCCTCCAGACTTTTTCAACCAACCCGGGAGGAACGGGCACGCGACGAATTACCACGCTGCCTTTGGCTTTGATTGAAACCTCTGCCTTCAAAGAAGGTGTTATTGGCGGTCCCTCGTCAATTCCGCAAAAATGCACTTTGTAGATGGGGCAACGGAGCTTCCCGTCCTCGCTCACCGCCGTTTCCGGTTCCTCGAGAACCTCGCAGACGTTTGCAGGAAACAAGCGGACTGCCCCTTGAGGTAAACCGACGAGATGCCCGAACGGCTTGACAATAAATCGAAAAACAAATGAATCGAGCGTTCCAACGAAATGTGGCGCTTCCACTGTACCGCCGACCCGCTCTCCTATCGTTTCGCGGGCGATGTTTGTGAATGAAAGCGCCGCGAGCCCGGAACCCTGACGATCCCATTCATGGAGTCGCTTTCTAATTGCCTCTACGAATACCTCGGTCTTTCCAGCGCCCGGACATGCCCGAACCACTGTAATTCGAGCATCCGATGAGAGCACCGCCTTTTGTTCGTCAGTCGGTGGCTTTGGCTGGCGATGGAATGACATGATTGAACGCCCTCAAGAGGTAGGCCGGGATGGCGAAGTCGGTTTCCGGTATCCGGTATTTGCCGGCGGCCATCTCATCGAGAGATTCAGCCAGAGCCTGAGCGAATTGTGCTTTCGAGCAGGTCGTATCCGAAAGACAGATGGCACGCCAGACCGTTAAAACTTCGTTCTCGTGGTCGCCTCCGCAGGCTTTCAAGCGTGTTTCGTTTAGAGTCCTGGGTGTGCCGTTGAACTGGTTCTCCCAGACGCTACACATCACCGAAGGGTTCCGTTCCCCAGCATCGGCTAAGGAGTATTCGAGCGTCACATCAGAGTGAAATACCTGAACAAATTCGTTATTTTCATAGTCTTGGAGCAGCTTCTTGACCCGGTCACAAATTGCGAGGTTCCCATCACTGTCCCGCTTCGGCAGACGGGATTCCCAGCCCGAGTTTTCCGTCGATTCGCACCGCTCTGTTCCGGCATCGCCATCCGTGACTAACGACAGGCGGGTGTGTAGGCCCATTCCTCCGTAAAGTTGGCAAATTGAGCCGAAGTCTACCCCGCAAACAGGCACCACTGACACGCTAGCATGTTCAAGATTGAATCCCGCGCGCCGCGCCAGGACAGGCACCAGGAGTGCTTCCGTGATCCCCTCGACCAGAATCACACCTTTGGCAAAAAGCAGTGTAGCCTTGGTTACATCAAACATTCGGCGAAGCTGCCGAAGTTGCGACTCCCCCAAGGCGCACTCGGCGAGTGAAGCGCAGCGAAGAATGCCTTTTTCGCCGCGATGCAGCACCCGAAGGCTGGCTGGGGAAACGTGAGCTGCAATTGTCGGCGAATGGGTGGTGACCAGTGTTTGAACTTTGGCCGGATGAATGCCGCGGGGGTCGTTCAGGAAATCGGCCAGTAATGTTTGCAACTGTGGGTGCAGATGTGCCTCAGGTTCTTCCACGAGTAACAGTGGGAGCAGAGCTGCTTTCGCGGCATTAAGCTCCAGCATTACGGTGGCAATGAACAGAAGATTGTTATATCCGAGGCCGTTGGATCGCAACTCGTCGAGAACCGGTTTGCCGTCCGTGCCAGGTCGGGAGATGACGAGACGCAGACTTTGAACAATCCTGTCAAACTCCGGTTCGGCAGTCTTGATGGTAGTCTGCTGGGCCATGCCCGGTCCCGATGCCTTTTCCAGCGTGGCTGCGATGCGACCCTGGGTATCGGCAACAAGCCGGTTTTTCTCCAACTCCTGATTGGCCTTCACGATGAATGCCACTAACTCGCTCTTGTCGCCCTCGGTTGCGTGAGCGCTCAATAAGTGTGCAAGTCGGCTATTTCTGCCGGGCAACAAAGCCGAAGCGGCGTCCCTCAATGCTCCCAACAGAGTAACGGGCACCGTTTGAAGAACATCATCCGGAACGCCGCTATCCGAATGGGATGCCGCACCTCCCCATCTGTTGACGCTGTAGCGCTCTGTCTTGGCGTTCCAAGTCCAACGAAAATTGATCTGGGCTGTGGAAGTGGCTGGATTCGCTGGATCGTAGTTGAGGATGTCAATAAACTGCCCCTGTTCGTCAGGTGATAGTCCTGAGAAAATCAGCGTGATCGATATCGGAGCCTCTACATAGTTTCCATCAGGAGTTCGATGACGGTCTTCGGGCACCAGACGAATTGAATCGCCGGTCGCTGCTGCAGGTCCAAGCGCCGCTCGTATCGCATCGAGAAACGCTGTTTTTCCTGAGTTGTTCTCTCCAACGATGACGTTGAGCCCGGCTCCGAGTGTCATCGAGAAATCCCGAAGGCACCGGAAGTTCTGAATCTGGACTTTATGTAAATACATGGGTTGCTAACGGAGGGGAGTTTTCATGGGCTTTGATTGAGCATTCTCGCGAACCTGCCACAGACTCACCCACGCCGCGAGCCGCCAAACCGTCACCTGGTGTGGCTGATCTGCGGAGGCTATGCCGCAACTCACTCCCCGGCGACTCGTGCTGGAGAGGTAATGACGGAACCGCTCCAGCCGGCGCTGGCCCAATTGCAGCTTCATTTCCTTTGCTCGCTTCTATTGGTAGGTCGCTCAATATAAAGCAATTATATTTGATCGGTGCGCGCCGGCTCCACTACGTTGTGGGTCCTGCCACAGGAGGAATTCCTCGACCGCCGCACCGACTCGGCGGCAAGTTTGCCGCAGGTGTGTGCTGGTCGCGGGCGCCCATTCAAGAATAGAATCCGTTTCGTGAAAATCGACGAGGTCAAATCACCCCTAATTCTGCGCGGCCCTCTCTTTCCAGAGGCGGTTCAGGTGATTGTCTCAATTCCCCGGGTGGATTCCGTCCAGATCATCGGGCGAGGGGTTGAAACGAATCAGGTTTTCGACAGAATTTTGACGGCGGCGCAGGTTAATCTTCTGGAAGCTTCTCCAGAGCGCGAGCCTTTCGACGGAGACGCCCGCAAATTTCGCCTCGGCGTTGAAGCCCTCCGCCTGGGCCTCGCCTACGAGTACGACCCCTACTTTTCCCTTTCCATTGCCCGGGTCGATCCGCTGCCGCATCAGCTTGAAGCGGTTTACGATTATTTCATGCGCTTGCCGCGCATTCGCTTCCTGCTCGCGGATGATCCGGGCGCCGGGAAGACGATCATGGCCGGCCTGCTGATCAAGGAACTGAAAATCCGCGGCCTGGTGAAACGCATTCTCATCATCACGCCGGCCAGCTTGTCCTTCCAGTGGCAACGGGAGATGAAGGACAAGTTCCGGGAGACGTTTGAGGTCATCCGGAGCGACGTGCTCCGTGCAAACTACGGCTCCAATCCTTGGCAGGACAAGAATCAGGTCGTCACCTCCGTCTCCTGGGTTTCTCGTGTCGATGACGCCAAGGAAAGCCTGCTGCGCAGCCGGTGGGACCTTGTGATTGTGGACGAGGCCCACAAGATGAGCGCCTACACCTCGGAGCGCAAAACCCTCGCCTACCAGCTTGGCGAAGCGCTGTCGCAGATGACGGATCATTACCTTTTGATGACGGCCACGCCGCACAAGGGTGACCCTGAAAACTTCAGCCTCTTTTTGCAGCTCCTGGATCGCGATGTGTACGGCGATGTGAAAAGCCTGGAGGACGCGATGGAGCGCCACGAAGCACCCTTCTACCTCCGCCGCGTCAAGGAGGCGCTCGTCACGTTCCCCGACCCGGAAACCGGGAAGGTAAAGATGCTATTCACCAAGCGCATCGTCCGCACAAGCGACTTTCAGATTTCCGAGGAGGAACTCGATTTTTACGACGCGCTGACGCGCTACGTTGAGGATCAATCCATCAAAGCGGCGAGTGACGACTCCGCCCGAGGGCGCGCCCTCGCGTTCACCATGGCCATGCTCCAGCGACGATTCGCCTCCAGTCTATATGCGGTGCGGCGCAGCCTTGAGCGGATGAAGGAAAAGCGCGAACGCATCCTGGCCGACCCGGAAGGCTACCGCAGGGATCAAATGCAGAAGCGGCTGCCCGAGGATTTTGAAGACCTTCCCGATGAAGAGCAGCAGGAAATCATCTCGCAATTAGAGGATGTCGTGGCTTCGGTCGATCCCGTCGCGCTGCGCGAGGAAATCGCGGAACTCACCAAGCTCATCGACCATGCCCGGACCCTCGAAGCCAAAGAGATCGAAACGAAGCTGGTCGCGTTGAAAGAGTTGCTAACCACACAGGGGGTGTTTGCCGACTCGAAGATGAAGCTGCTCATCTTCACCGAGCACAAGGACACGCTCGACTTTCTGGCGGGAGACGGGAAAGAGCATCGTCCACTTGGCAAACTGCGCGAATGGGGACTCTCGCTCACCCAGATTCACGGCGGGATGAAAGTCGGCGACCGCGACAGTCTTGGCACACGCATTTTTGCCGAGCGCGAGTTCCGGGAGTCAGCCCAGGTGCTTGGCGCGACCGAGGCGGCGGGCGAAGGCATCAACCTTCAGTTCTGCTGGCTCATGGTGAATTACGATATTCCATGGAATCCCGTGCGCTTGGAGCAGCGCATGGGCCGTATCCACAGGTACGGCCAGGAAAAGGACTGTCTCATTTTCAACTTTGTTTCCACCAACACCCGCGAGGGCCGCGTTCTGCACAAACTTTTCGAGCGCATCGAGGCCATTCAGGAGGACCTCGATCCCAAACGCACCGGGAAGATTTTCAACGTCCTCGGCGACGTGTTCCCGTCCAACCAGCTAGAGAAAATGCTGCGCGACATGTACGCGCACAATCAAATGACGGAGGAATTGATCAAGCAGCGCATCGTCGAGCAGGTCGATACCCGGCGCTTTGCCAGCATTACGAATTCCACCCTCGAAGGTCTCGCCAAGCGGGAACTCAACCTGTCCGCCATCGTCGGCAAAACTGCTGAGGCTCGTGAGCGGCGTTTGGTCCCCGAAGTCATCGAGGATTTCTTCCTCCAGGCCGGACCGCTAACCGGCGTCACCCCAAAGCCGCTCAAACAAGGCGAACGCCGCTACCGCATCGGCAGGGTACCGCGCAATTTGTGGCCCATTGGCGAGCGGCTCGAAAACCGTTTCGGCAAGCTTGGGCGAGAGTACGGCCAGATCACTTTCGACAAAGCGCTGCTTCTACAGGACCCAACCCTCGAATGGGTCACGCCTGGGCATCCGCTCTTTGAATCCGTCCGGGAGGATGTCGCCGAACAAGTCCGCGATCATCTTGCCCGCGGCGCCGTCTTTTTCGATCTCCAGCGAAAGTTGCCGGCCCGACTCGATGTATTCACTGCGGCGATCTATGACGGCCGTGGCAATATGCTAAACAAACGGATCTTTGTGATGCTGGCGGAATTGGACGGAACGCTCAGCGTCAAGCAGCCGACCATCTTCCTCGACCTCGCCGCCGCCGACACGGCAGAGACCGTTCCAGATGACACTGGGCTGCCCGACCGTCATGCGGTGGAGGCTGCGCTGCTGGAGCAGGCGCTCCAGCCCATGCTGGAGGAAAGCCGTCTGGAACGGGAAAAGCAGACCAGCACTATTCTTCGGCACATCGAGATTAGCCTCTGCGCCATCATCGACCGTGAGAACCACATCCTGGCCGACCTCGTGACGCAAAAGGAAGCCGGTTCAGTCGAGTCGGGGTTGGACGGGCGTATCAAAATCTCCGAGGACAAGCTCCTCGAACTCGATCACCGCCTTCAGACTCGCCGCCAGGAGCTAGAGCAAGAGCGGCAGTGCTCCATCGGCGACATCCAGCATCTTGGCCGCGCATGGGTTCTCCCTCACCCAGACCGTGCGGCGCCCGCCATCGCCCCCATGGTCAGCGACCCGGAGATCGAGCGCATCGCCGTCGATTTCGTTATCGCCCACGAAATGGCCGAGGGCCGCGTAGTCGAGAGCGTAGAGGCCGACAACCGCGGCTTCGACCTCATCTCCCGCAGGCCGCACCCCGAGGACCCGCAGACCGCCATCGACGTGCGCTTCATCGAAGTGAAGGGCCGCTCAGATACCGGCGACATCGCCCTCACCAGCAATGAATACAAGACCGCCCAGCGATTGGGCCACGACTACTGGCTCTACGTCGTCACCCACTGCGCCTCCACGCCCACGCTAAACATTTTCCGCGACCCGGCAAAACTTGATTGGCAGGCTATCGTGAAGGTCGAACATTACAGGCTGCGGCTGGACTCTTTCGAGCATCCTGTTGTTATCCACGAAGACCCGCCCGAATATGGCGGAGCGAAATCTTAAACTTGGGACGCCCTCAGAAACCCTAAGCGATGCCTCCCGAATCCGTCATCAACATCAACGAGGCGACGTTGATCACCGCGATTGATGCAGCAGCACAGCGCGTCGTCTTCGTTGCCCCTGGAATCACCGAACCCCTTGCGCTCGCCATCGGCCGGGCATGGTCGCGGTTGCCTGGTGATGCCGTTTCCGTCGTCTTGGACGTGGACCCCGAGATTTGCCGCCTCGGATACGGCACCATCGAGGGATTGCGCGGCTTGGAGAAAATCGCCGCCGGCCATGGCGCCCTGGTCTGTCATCACCAGCAAGGTGTGCGGATCGGCCTGCTGGTAGCCGACGGAACCACCATGGTTTATAGCCCGACCCCACTGCTCGTAGAAAACGACAAACGCCCATCCAATCAGCCCAACGGCGTCTGCCTGCGCACGGTCCCCACGGAAATAGCCGCTGATCTCGGCCTTACCGTCGAGGGCGTCGCGCCGGAAAATCGGACCATCGGCCTCGACGCGGTGAAACCCGCGGCAGTCGAGCGCGTCTCTCAGGACCTCAAGCGGAATCCGCCCCAACGATTCGATCTCGCCCGGAAGGTGCGCGTGTTCAACTCCCGTTTCGAGTTCGTCGAGCTTAGCCTCCAGGGGTGCTATATCTCCCGGAAAACCGCTTCGATCCCGAGCGAACTCATGGGGCTGGCGAAGGACGAGAACATGAAGGCCCGGCTCAAGAGCACCTTCAAGGTCATCGGCTCCGAGGATGTCTTCAAAGTCGATCCCAAGCCTGCGGAAAAAAAGAGCGGCAATGCACAGCCCGAACTTATTCCGCCCACGGTGTCCAAGGCGGCACCGGGGCCACCCCACAGCGAGAGACAACTCACCGATGAGCGCAAGAAAATCGAGGAGGAATTCCTCTGCCACATCCGCGGCTACGGCACCGCGATCCTGCGCGAGAACAAGGATGCCTTCAAGACCCGGGTGACGGAACTCCAGGCAAAGGTCGAGGTATTCAAGACCGCCGTGCGGACGAGGCTCAAGGAGATCATCGAGTGCAACCAGGCAACCCTCGTCGAAGCCCTCTTTCCCGCGATAAAACAGAGCTATCCCGCCCGTTGGAAGAAATTCCTTGGCCAAAGCCCGGACGAAAACGCACTTCGCCGTCAGTTGAAATCCGAGATCGCCCAGGCCTTTGGCAACCCCGAGCGGCTCCTCCAGGATATGAAAGTCGAGGCCGTCTTCAAGGCCGTCACCTACGAGTCACTGCAAAGCGAAGCCTTCATCAAGGCCGCCAAAGCGGCTTTCCCAAACTTGGATGTCTTCCACGAGGAATTCGATGCAGCGCGTTCAAACCCAAAAGCAAGCTAAACCATGAAATCACACTTGTTTTTCGATAATTCGAACATTTGGGGGGGAGCCAACGACCTTCGCAAAGTGAATGAGCCAACAGCCCATTGGGCCGCATTTCGCATATACTGGCACAACTTATTCCAGCTCCTGACTCAAGGCAGTCAGGTTAAGGAGGCGATACTGGCGGGATCGGTGCCACCGGCGTGTGCTGAACTTTGGAAGTTTGCTCGGAATGAAGGGTTCAGCACCGATCTTCTTCATCGCATTGAGAAAGACGACGGAGGCACACGGGAGCAGGGCGTGGACGAATTGCTCCATCTTAAGATCGCGAATTGCATGCTCGATAATGATCCACGAGATCACAGTCTGATCATCGCTACCGGAGATGGAAGCGAGTCTGATTTTGGAACCGGATTTCGCGGGCAAATTGAAAGGGCTCTAAAGAAGGGGTGGGAGGTAAAACTCTGGTCATGGAAGCCGACTTTGAACGGCTGCTACCCGCGGCTTGCCGCGAAATTCCCCAACCTTTCGGTAAAGCTTCTCGATCCGTACTACTACTCTATCACCTTTCTGAAGGGCGGCACATACCACCTGCATCGCGGCGGCGTCAAGGTACCGCATCCTGTAGCCGCCAGGGTTGTGGCCCCATTGCGATGAACTATCCAAAGCGTTTGATTGAAGTTGATCTGCCGATACGGCGCATTTCCGAGCATGCGCGCAATGAGAAGGACAGTCGGTGCGGACATATTCCTAAGCTCCATATATATCCTGCCGCGCGGCCGCTAGCCGCCTGTCGCGCCGTGATATGTGCAGCACTTTGGCCGGACCCTGCGGATGAATGCTGTCCCGAAACATTTACGAAAGCAGCGCGAAAGGAGATGCTGGCATGGACGAATCATGATCGCCAGTCTTTGCTAAGCGCAGAAAGCCGACTGCGATTCGAAAAAGCCCGGCGCAACCCGTCTCTCTACGACGATCCTCTGCAGTTACGTGGTGCCCTGCTTGATTTTATCGCCGATTTTGCCAATTGGGACAACTCTACAATCGATGAGTTTCTCGAAACAAGTCGTACTGTCACCCAAGCCGCACATGAGGGATTAGGCGGTGCACCCGGCACACGACCACTCGTAGTCGACCCGTTTTCGGGCGGAGGCGCAATACCGTTGGAGGCATTACGCATCGGTGCAGATGTGTTCGCCAGCGACCTCAATCCCGTGGCTATTGCGATATGTAAGGTCGTTTTGGAGCACGCTTCGAAGCATGGTACAAGGCTCTTAGAGGAGGTCAGAAAGGGTGTTGATTGGATCCAGGAACAAGCAAGGCGAGAACTGGGCAAGTTCTTTCTTCCGGACGATGATGGTTCAACTCCGATCGCATACCTATGGGCCAGAACGATTTTGTCAGAAGCGCCCGCTGACAGAGAACAATATCCCGTGGAAGTCCCTCTCATGCGTACCCTTTGGCTGGCGAAGAAATCGCCTAATCGACGTGCATTACGTTGGTGCAGAGACAAGCGCGGAGTTGTCAGGACTGAGATTGTAGAAGTCACCTACCATGATGGTTCAAAGCGGAAGGTAAGACGGCCTCTGATCGAAATTTTCGAACCGGATAAAGAATCGACGGTGGAGCCGGGCACCGTGAAAGGAACCAGCGCAACCTGCCCGGTAACAGGATTTACGACACTTGCCGCCAGGGTGCGAGCACAGCTTAAACAAAGGAAGGGAGGTACGAACGATGCGCGCCTGTATTGTGTAGTCTTGACCCGCGAAGAGGTGTCCGGTCGGCGATATCGCGTTTCAAATCAACGCGATCTTCAACAAGCGCGCGCGGCTTCTGCGGAACTGGACTCTCGGCTTGCTAAGCACAAAGCAAAGTTGCCCCTGCTGCCGACGGAAAAGACACCGGAGGGTGGGGGACGAGGAGCGGGTCGAGCGTTTGGCCAGAAAGCATTCGGGATGGATACGTTCGCCGATCTATTTACGCCCCGTCAGTTGCTTTCACTGACGACATATGCCCGACTTGCTCGAGAATACACCGCCACAATTAAAGACTCGGCTTTGGCCGAAGCAGTCGGCGCTTGCCTTGGTCTTCTCGTTGACCGGCTGGCCGATCTGAATTGCAGTTTGTGTGCTTGGCAATTGAGTACCCCGAATACCGCACATGTATTCGTCCGATGGGCAATCCAGATTATAATGGATTTCGGCGAGGTGAACCCATTGGCAGCGGCGGGCGGTTCACCTGAGTCTGCGCTCCGGAGAATGCTCAGTTGTCTTGAAAACCTCATCGCAAGCCGGCTGCCTGTTCCCGGGCAAGTGAATCATTGTTCCGCCGATGCACATCCTCTGCCGGATGATGTTGCGGACGGGTTCATTACGGACCCGCCATACTACGATGCCGTCCCGTACGCAGACCTCTCGAAATTTTTTCTCGCATGGCTCAAGCGCTCGGTCCCGCATTTTGACGCCAGTCTCGACGAGTCGCGCGAATGTATTCTGGACGATCAAAAATCAAAAGATCGTGCCTATTTTGAGAAAACGATGACTAAATGCCTATCGGAGGGAAACAGGGTATTGCGATCCGCAGGTGTAGGTGTGGTTGTCTTCGCCCACAAAAGCACGTCAGGTTGGGAAAGCCTCCTGCAAGCAATTGTTGACGCCGGGTGGATAATAACTGGCTCTTGGCCAATCGATACCGAGATGGGTTCACGTTTGAGAGCAAAAGGCTCTGCTGCGCTCGCCTCCTCGGTCCATCTCGTCTGCCGGCCACGCGAAAAGCTTATCGGAACAGATCATGGTTCCCATGTTGGGGATTGGCGAGATGTTTTACAGGAGCTTCCTCAACGCATACACCATTGGATGCCACGTCTAGCCGACGAAGGTGTAGTCGGCGCAGATGCCATCTTCGCGTGCCTTGGCCCTGCCTTGGAGATATTTTCCCGCTATGCCACTGTCGAGAAGCCGAACGGTGAGGCCGTTCCGTTGAAAGATTATCTCGAACACGTCTGGGCTGCGGTTTCGCGCGAGGCGCTCTCGATGATATTTGAGGGAGCTGACACAGAGGGGTTCGAACCAGATGCGCGAATTACGGCGATGTGGCTCTGGACACTTGCTGCGCCAAGCAAGGCAACCGAAAATGAAGAGGAAGAAGAGGACGAGACGGACGAAGAAGAGGATTCGAAGAAGGGTAAGAAGAAGAAGGGCTTCTCCCTGGAGTATGACGCGGCCCGAAAGATTGCGCAGGGTCTCGGCGCACCTTTGGAGGACTTGCGCCATGTGGTCGAAGTCAGCGGGGAAACGGCCCGGCTACTGCCTGTGGCCGAGCGCGCGGCGTATCTCCTTGGCAAAGAGCAGGCTGAAGTGTCGTCCGGACGAGTAAAGAAAAAGTCACCACAACTCGATCTCTTTGCCGCGCTGGCGCAGGAGGGTGTGACAGAGGAGGCATGGGCGGAGAAGACCGTCAGCACGATGGGCGAAACGACACTCGACCGCATCCACCAGAGCATGATCCTCTTCGCCGCCGGACGCGGCGAGGCGCTGAAACGCTTCCTCGTGGACGACGGCGCCGGTCGTGACGCAAGATTCTGGCGCCTCGCCCAAGCCCTCTCCGCCCTCTACCCACTCAAAACCGACGAAAAGCGCTGGGTGGACGGCGTACTGGCGCGCAAAAAGGGCCTCGGGCTGTGATGGATAAGGTTCCAACATTCGAATACCACTTTGACGATTTACGCGGGCGAACCTCGATTTTCCCGGAGGAAATCGAATCGGATTCGTGGGTTCAATATCATGGAACCTCCTCTTCTTTTGAACGCGCCATTGATCGCGAGGGACTGCGCTGGAAACCAGCGATTGCCAGCCGGGAAGACATTGAGTGTGTCGTTCGTATCTTCGGCAGCATGAATTGGTATGGCGAATCGGGTGCCCTTTCTGATCTCACGGCGTATTCACTTCGTCGGCTTCGGCCGGAAGGGGAAAATGCAGTTTATTTCCGAGAAACGCCATGGCGATGCCTTGGATATGCCATGAGGGATTGGGCTGGCGGCGAAACGGTTTACGCCCTCTGGCGATGCTTCATCGAATTACAAACCTATTTGAGGAGCCAGGCCACGCGCAAAGAACACATGGTATATCAGATCACGCAAATGCGGCAGAACTTTGACCCAGATTATCCACGTGAGCGTGTTATTGAGGTTGACCTGCAATGGCTGCGAAACCAGTTGGCGACGTTGCAACCGTTGAAGCGAAGGTGCAGAAGGCCATATCTGGCTCATAAGTACGGAGTAATCTACGCTGTTAAATTTACAACTGCGGACTTCGCCAAGCTCAAATGCGTTTCCACGGCCGGTCAATCATTCGCAGGTGAACTCGATGCCAAACGGTTGCATGCAAAAGCACGTATTTATGGAGACATCGATGAGGACGCTAAACCGTTTTGCGCGCTCGGGACTTATGACAGGCAGTCCATGGATCATTCTTCTCTGTTGGCTCAATTGGACCGCTATCTGTGGGATATCGAGAAAAAAGAACGGCAATCCGTCGAGTATATATACGATTGGGCAGGCGTCGAACTTGACCCGACAGCCGGCAGAGATATCGCTTCGGAAATAGACCTGACCTGAAATTCCATGGGTTCCGGTCTTCCAGAGCAATTTCGATCTGCGTTTCTACGCCAAGCGCAGCAGGCGGATTTCCACGAACCGCTAAAATCCGCCTCGTTGGCGGGGAAACTTGGCCTTTGGACGACGGCATTGACCGGCTGCGTTTTCGAAGCTTGCAGAGAGATCGGGCTAAGGGCGTCAGCGAAAGCACACGCTATGGACTTGCTGCCAATCCACCGGAGCGAGTACCTGGCACTCGACGTGATGGCGTTTGCTCCGGGTGAAAGGCGGTGGCTCTTCCCCTCCATCGTGATGGAGCTGGAGAACAGCGCTCGTGAGGATCAAATCGCATATTCCCTCTGGAAAGTGCTGTGCGTACGGGCAGAAATGCGCGTGGTATTCTGCTATCGGACGCAGATTGAAGAGATTCCCGCGCTCATCCGGCATTTGCGCCAGGAGGTCGTGGAAGCAATGGATCTCTGTGGCCGAGTCCGGATGGATGGCAGGACGGTGGTGGTGGTCGGCTCCCGGAATGACGCCGATACCTTCCCTTTTGGGTTTTTCTCCTGGTGGGAACTGGATTACAACACCGGCAAGTTTGTGAAACTCTGAGCACCCCCTATGAAACTGAAACCCTGGTATGACGTAGTGAAGCCGCGCGAGGATTTGCGCGAAGGAAAGTCGCAGGATGCATCCGAGTTTGCCGTGCATCTGGACCGGGTACGGGATGGCACCGGGCGCCCGGATTACACCGACCCGGAGCAATTCTTTGCGAAGACTTTCCTCTCCGCAAACCTGCTGGACCTCGCAGCTCAGGTGGTGCGGCGGATGAATGGCGAAACGAGCCATACGTCTCCCGTCTTCAACCTCGCCACAAACTTCGGGGGCGGCAAGACGCACGCCCTGACGCTCGTCTACCACCTGGGAATCAACGGTCCCGCCTCACACGGATGGATTGGCGTCAGCCAAATCCGGGACAAAGCGGCGGTGTCACAAATCCCGAAGGGACGGGTGGCGGTATTCGTGGGAACCGAATTCGATTCGATTGCCGGACGCGGCAACCCAGGGGAACCCCGGCGCACGACGCCATGGGGGGAGATTGCCTGGCAACTGGGCGGCGCGGCGGCCTTTGAACTGGTGAAGGAGCACGATGCGAAGCGGATTGCCCCCGGTGGCGACGTGATCCGCAAGCTGCTGCCAGAGAACGAGCCATGCATCATCCTGATGGACGAGCTCATGAACTACATGAGCAGGTTCCGCCGGGAGGGGTTGAACGATCAGTTCTACGACTTTCTGATGAACCTGTCGGGAGCGATGAATCCGAAATCCGTCCTGGTTGTCTCGGTTCCAGCTTCACTGGATTTGGAAATGACACATGACGATGTGGCGGACTACACGCGCATGACAAAGATGCTGGATCGGGTGGGGAAGGCCATGACGATGACCGCTGGCGCGGAGACCAGCGAAATCATCCGCCGGCGCCTTTTTGACTGGGATACACGGGCGCTGGGCGCCGACGGCCGGGTATTGCTTCCTGAAAAGGCCAAGGACGCCTGCCACGAATACGCCCGCTGGGTGACGGAGCACGCCCAACAATTGCCCGGCCTGATACCACCGGAGCATGCCCGTGCCCATTTCGAGGCCTGCTACCCGTTCCATCCTTCGGTGCTTTCCGTCTTTGAACGCAAATGGCAGTCGGTTCCCAAGTTCCAGCAAACCCGCGGTGTCCTCCGGATGCTGGCGATCTGGGTATCGCACGCATACACGGCGGCCTACCGGAAAGCGCACCCCGATCCACTTTTGACGCTCGGTACAGCACCGTTTTCCGATGCGATTTTCCGCGCGGCTGTTTTTGAACAATTGGGTAGCCGAGCCTTGGAAACGGCGGTAACAACGGATATTGCCGGTCGGAAGGACTCCCACGCCATTACCTTGGATGCAGAGGCCATCGACGCAATCCGCGAGGAACGCGTCCATCAGAAGGTGGCGACAACGGTCTTTTTCGAATCCAATGGCGGTACGAGTCGCTCGGAAGCGACGGTGCCGGAGATACGCCTGGCCGTTGGGAATCCAGACCTCGATCTCGGCAATATCGAGACCGCTCTGGATGCCTTGGTGGACAAGAGTTACTACCTGATCGTCGAGAAGAAGAATTACAAGTTTAGCCTCAAGGAAAACTTGAACAAGCGGTTCGCGGACAAGCGGGCCAATGTCCAGCCAGCGCAGGTGGACGATACGGTCAAGCAGGAGATCTTACGCCAATTCCCTCAACGAGACGGGCTGGAACGAATTCCCTTCCCGGACAAAAGCGTGCTGATTCCGGATCGGCCTGTTGTGACCTTTGTCATTGGCGATCTTGATCACACGCTAGAGGACCAGGAGGCGACCCTCCAATACGCGGACCGAATGACCAAGGAATGCGGAACGTCGGCGCGCACTTTTAAGAACGCATTGGTTTGGGTTGTCGCCGATGCTCCGCACGCGATGCGCGACGAGGCCCGGAAACTTTTGGCATGGCAGGCAATCGACGACGAAGCCGTCGATCTCAAGCTCGACGAAACCCAACGCCGCCAACTCGCCGAAAGCATTCAAAAGGCAAAACGTGACCTCAGGGAAGCGGTTTGGCGGTCGTACAAACATGTCCTGCTGGTAGGGAAGGATAACGCACTTCGCCAGGTCGATCTCGGTTTGGTTCATTCCAGTTCGGCAAACAGCCCAATCGAGAATATCCTCAATAGGCTCACAACCGACGGAGATTTTGACAAAGGCATCTCGGTCCGGCTGCTACTCAAAAACTGGTCTTCAGCCTTCACCGAATGGCCGACCAAATCGGTTCGTGACGCCATCTACGCCTCACCACAATTTCCGCGGATTATAAAAGGGACTGCCGCCATCCAGGACACCATATCAAAAGGCATCAGCGCCGGAGAACTCGCTTACGTGGGTAAAGGAGCCGATGGCAAATATTCCCCATTTGTCTTCGGCACGGGGATGCTCCCCTCGGATGTGGAGATTTCCGAAGACGTATTCCTCATCCGAAAGGAGACCGCCGAGGCGTATCGCGCTGCGCAATCGACACTTTCCACCCCTGCGCCGGCAACCGAGGGGGACGTCCCAACTCCGGTGGGGCCGGATGTGCTAGGAGAGACCACAACCACTACAACAGGTCCCACACCCGGAGCCAACACCACTCCGGAGCCCGCGCAAGCCGAACTATTCCCTTCAATCCTATGGAGCGGAGAGGTCCCCCCGCAGAAATGGATGAATTTTTACACCAAGGTCGTCTCCAAGTTTGCTACCGGCCAAGGAGTGAAGCTCAGTGTGACCTTCGAAGCATCTCCAGAGGGCGGAGTTAGTAAGCAAAAACTGGAAGAAGCCAGGGCTGCGCTCAGAGAGCTCGGTCTGGACCCAGACGTGAAGGCTGGCTGATTTGAAGGATTCAGTAATAGAGCGTGCCAATTGAAAACTCGGGACAGCCAGATTGATTTCATCCGCCTCAATGGAATCCGGATCGCCGCCTCTGCGTGAAACGGCCATAAACAGCAGGGCCGAGGGATGATCTGCGTGATGAGGGATCTGGAGAATGAACTGCTGAAGCAGGTGCCCTTCGATTTCATGCCGGAAAGGCATGGATCGAAGGTTATGAAGCCCTGGTATGGCACCAAGGAATCGAGGATGGTCGCCGCGTATGATCCAGAAAGGGAGATCGTGATCTGCTTCGTCCGGAATTCTGGAAGCGACCGAACCAACTTTGACTGTTACAAACCCCAAACAAATCCTGCGCCTCCTATCGCTGCTGAAGGGCTGGACGAGTAATTATGCCCCTCGTGCTCCACTGCCCATTCGTGCGATCCAACGTTGCCAAAGCTGCTGATAGGCCGGATTGGAACACCCCCTCATAACCTCATTTGCGAGCACCAATGAATCGCGACGCCGAAGACCTTCCGCGGAAAGAACCCGCAGCACATTTGCAAACGCCATTGGCATATCCGCCGTCTCTACTTGTTCGACGATTGCAGTTGAATCAATAGCCGGATTGATGATTCGCTCGACCGCCATCTCGATCTGGCTCCAAAGATACTGAGACAGCGGTTTCGGATGATCGAACCTGTCTGTATTTGGACGGGCAACCTCGGCATTCACCCGCACGAGATTCTTCCTGTCCGCGGCATATGTGTGTAGGCTGTCACTGAGATGGTGGTACGCACCGACTTCAACACCTAGCCACCCTGCAAGGACCTCCTGCAATGTCGTAAATTGAACAATATTATGAGGCAGACCGCGAAAGACATCATTACTACGCATGACTTGCAGCCATTCCAGCTTGTTCGCGCGCACCTTTAGCAATGCACTTATGTTACACGGGACATCGGGTGATGTCGGTGTGCCGTCCGGATGCGGCAAGTCGATCCTGGAGTCCCAGATTTGTAAAACCACTTGGCGCGTATCGCGGTTGGCTTGGAACGAGGTATAGGCGCGCTCCATTTGATCAATTCCAAAGTGATGTATAATCCGGTAGCCGTAGGCTCCGTGGTAAATGGGACCCTCGCCAGCAAACGAGGGAAGCCGAGTGTTAAAGTAGTTCAGAAAAACAGCATCGCGGCGGCCGCACAGCATCCACACAACGTCTGCAAGCGCAAAGGCGACATTTATGGCGGGCTCCCGCGCAGCAATCCAACGTTGACGCGGATCCTCTAAAGTGAGAGCGGCGTGCAACAATTCGTTGGTGTCGCCGCCGCGACCGCATTGCGGTGCAGCCGCCGTATCGTCGGTCGCAAATGCATCCCGCACACTGCGCCACAGTTCGTCGGCGTTTCTGCCACTAAATGTCGAGAACACCAGCGCTGCCCTCCTGTTCGATTAATTCATTTAGACGCCACTTTGGCGGGAAATAGTATTTGACGGGGCTATCCAGCGGGCGGAATTTCTGCTTTATTCGCGACCGGCCCGTATATCCCGTCACATCGGGATGCGCTATCCGGGCGTACTTATCCACCTCGCAAAAGAGGTTTTGACAGTCTATGTATTGTAACGGACGCCCCCAGAGCGTCTGAATCTCTATACCGAGGCGTTCAGCCTCGATCTGCTGCCGATCCGCGACAAATTTTATGATTTCACTTTCACTTAGGCCTCCAAAATCAGTAAAGCATTTGCGGATTCCGTCGCGCGCACCGGGGCCAGCAACAACAAACTCCGTTTCCGAAAAGGTTGTCAATGGGCTGTAATTCAAGTCGGTCACATATTGGTAAGCCAGGAAATCACCAATCGTTGGATAGGCGCGAAGCAACTCGAAGGCTTTGCCCATCGAAGGCGCTTCCGCGATACGTTCCGGCAGCTCATCACGCATCATTTGCTCGATCAAGTGAAGGTGCATTTGATGCTTCCGAGAGTAGGGACTCGATGCGCCACCGGATGGCATAATATAAGCCGCTGAATAAATGGGTTGTCCGCGTTCCAAAGCTCTATTTAGTACCTTGTCATACAACGAGAAAGAATAATCCCGGTAAGATATCGGGTGAATATGTTGCCGTAACAATTCCCATGTTTCGATTCGGTTGAAAAGTTTAAATAGCAATACACGGAAGCAGATCTCGTTTGGCTCCGAGGCGCCTTTGTAGATCACATCGCGGATCAGGAACTGGCTGGTACGATCAGATGCACGGTAAGCATTCGTAAACTTGTACGTTTGAAAAATGGGATCGTTGCTCCAAGGGGACGGTTCACCACGAAAACGGCGAAAGAAGATGGCCTGGCGTTCAGACGCGAACTGCCAATAGGTGTCGTACACCAGGGACGCTTTTGCCGGAGAGAGTCTGGCCACGGGGGTTACATGACCGGAACCTCGGCGACCGACCGTAAGGTTACCTGAATCGCTTGAAGTGATTGCTGCACGAAGATTCCTTTTCTGTGTATCCGATGCCGGACGCAACCGTAAGGCCGCCACGAGAACATTGAGAGTGGCAACTAACGGGCCGTCGTTTTGGACGCGAATGATTGGGTGGCGACCAGATTCGCGATCGATTAGCGCGCGATAGTGCTCTCGGAGTACGCTCCACTGTAGTTTGGAGTCCCTCTTCGGTGGCGCCGCGCGGTCGATGAGGAAGACAATTTCCGGTAGGACGTCATGCCAGTGCACCGCTTCCAGGTCCAGCATTTTGCGAAGCGACATCGGTTCGACTGCGGCTAAGGAACCATATGCCCAAGTCGACCACCAAAAGCGGTCGAGCACGACTGTTTTACCTTCTCGCAATGCTGGTAAAATGCGTTCTTCGATCATGTCGATGTGAGCAGCAACGTGCAGGAGTTGCATACTGGCGGGATGAATAGTTTTCACGCCCGCCGACGCGGAATTGTGATGCAGCTCGTAAACAAGCTTACCAAGCGAAGACGGCTCTTGCCCCGGAAAGGCAAACCATTCACAAGGCACCCGGCGGATTTGGCTGAGATGCTCGGTGAATTGTTTGGAGAGAGTGGTCTTTCCCACGCCGTCTGGGCCTTCAAAGACGATCAAACTGCCCGCTGGCTTCTTGGAAGGATCGGTCATGGCGCGCCCCTAACAGGTGAAGGGGAGTGCAAAGGCACCGCCGTGGGTGAAGCCGTGGGTGGCGCAGCGGACGCGTCAGAAGTAACCGCCGGCGGCGACTTTTCCGCGTGATTTGAGACCCCAGCACTATGATCACCGTCGGATTTTTGCTCAAAAAACCAGACCAACAGTGGCAATAAGACGCAAGTGACAACTGCGCCTACGCCTACGCTGAACCACTGAAGCCAGGTACGTAACTGGTCGATCTCGCGCTTCAACTGTGCCGGCGACGAAATTTTACCCGCAATATCCATGACATCCTTCGCTGTTATCTCATTCTGGCCTTGGTGCACTCCTCGATAGAAATCCATAGTGGGTCGATCTAGGTCGCTGAACCAGAGCGGAAACAGTTCCTGCCCTTTTGCCAATGTGATTTCTTGGCTACCGGCGTTGTAAACCGCAAATTTGAGCCGTCCGCTAAATCCGGGATCGACGTGAAAACCAGAGACGTTCACCAAACCTTGAAATTTGAGGCTCGCTTTTATGGAAATAAAGCCGATTGCCTCCTTAGGGATCGTAACTATCTCTTCCGTCAGTAAAAGGGCAAACTGGCCAGGAGGAATGACCATGTGATCGTGATCAGCGAGCGTAAGTTTACGGTGCTGTTTTTGACCGTGCTCGTCAGCCGTGATGAAATATTCCGGGCCAAGGGTGAGCTCATATGCACCTTGTTTCACGCGTTGCGGACGGAATGGAATAACGAGTGGTTCGTGCGCCTGTTCCTCAAGCAGCTTTTCAGAACTCCAAAAGGACATAGGATTAGGTTGCGCGTTCTTCGTGTCTCGCAAGCACCTCTCCTACCTGCGTCTCCAACGCTCTGAGAGAGGTTTTTGTAGTATTGCCAAGTTCCGGTCGGCCAATGTAACAGTTGACCCGAAGGAGTCGGAGTCCGAGTTCATGGGCCATGAAATGACCGAGGTGGCAGAGTCCAAGATAATTCCCGTAGCCGCGGTCAAACACGTACTGGGTTGGATAGTACGCATTCACTGCCAGTCCATCATTCTGATCGTGAGCAAAACTCACCTGCTGGAGGCAGGGAAATCCGCGCACGGACTGGCCGGTGTGATCCTTGAGGGGATCAAAGCATGCGGCCTGCAATGACGATTGTTTGGGGTGTTTGTGCCGCTCACGTGGGCGCGTCCAATCCTGAATGATGAAGTCTAGTTGGTTGATCACATCGACTTTGCCGGTACCCGATCGAACCCCTTGGAAAGCGACCATTCTCTGGAAGTACGTACCATAGCAATTCGCGTGGTCTCGGGCCTTTAGCCGAGGCAGCATCCGCAGATACCGATCCCTGAGGGCGGCGCAGCCGATGTTCTTGCGGCGGCTCCACATCTCATAAGGAAAGATCGTGAAGGCCGAATGTGCGCAGGATTGCTTATCGTGAAGTGCAAGCGCCTCGTCAAGGGCTGTGCGAATTTCGGAGTCTTCAACCGGCACATTATCAACGAACCCATCTAACGAGATCAGGGCAGGTGCAAGTTCACTTGGGCCGCGAGCCATCGCGTTCAGAAATACCTTTCCCCAGGCACATGAGAGATTCGATGCGGGGATGATCTCAGGGAGCTGTGTTGACATCAGGATCCTCCATGTGGCGGTAAATGCTGCGGCCGATAAAATCCTTACGAGCGACGCGCAGGAATGTTGTCCAGGTCTCGTTTGCGTTCGCGGCTCGACCGATTCCGGGAGAAACCGCTTCGATGAGTTCGCCGAATTCGTGGCGGGGCATCAGCCGGGCGCAGCTTCCCTCGACACCCACCCCGTGAGGAACGAGCGCAATGTCACCGACCGCCAAATCGATAGGCACACTGTTGGCCCATTCTGGACCGGCAAGCAGGAGGTGGCGTATGGTATTGCCGCCAAGCACGGATCGTCGTAGAAGCTTTGGTGTGGTCTGATCCAGTTCCTCCGCTCGGTCGGCCGAGATTAAACTGAGGGACCAACGGAGATGATGAATCAGCGTCGAATATCCCACTCCAAATTGGCAGGCGATCTCGTATATCTGAAGTGGGGTTGAGTTTTCCGGTGTCCAATTACGTCGAGCGAACGCTTCCTCTATCGCCCACAGCGGCATCAATAGATAGCCAGCGAACAGATTAGCCAGCCTCTCCTCCGGTTCAGCGGACGTAAGGGAGTCGAAATCTTCGACGCGGTCTACGTGCGTACCATGCTTGAATGCCCAATGCCCAAGTTCGTGAGCGGCGGTAAACGCTTGGCGACCGGGAGGTCTCAATGTGGGAACCAAGATCGTCTCGCAGGTCTTTTCATACATTCCACCGAAACTGTTCCCTCCGACAAACTTCACTTCGACTCCGATCTTTTCTGCTAGATCGTAAACACAGATTGGAAGTGCCTTCCCAGCGCCAGCCTGACGCCGCACTCTAAGTGCCGCTCGGAGAGCTTCCCGCGCTATTTCCCGTGTCTCCATTATTTGCGCTTGTCTTCGGCACGCCGGAGCGATTGAAGCAGTTTCATCACACGGCCAAAGTCGTCAGGTTTCAATTTCGCCAATTCCCGCGCTGCGAGTTCGACAGCCGGGTCAGCCTCCTCGGGATCGGTCTGCATCAGCCACGCAACGGTTACGTCATACATCTCTGCAAACTTCGGGAGTTCATCTGCCGCGACGCGTCGTCGACCCGCTTCGATTTCGGAAATCGTCGGCCTTTGGTAGCCAAGGATTTTCGCAACTTGGCCTTGTGAGAGACCCGCCTGCTCACGCGCGGCGCGGAGCCGTTCCGCAATGGCGGTTCGCTCGGGATCAGCGTCGGCCATAGCTGCCCTCCCGTTGAACTCCGACTATTTCACTGACAACCAAAACCATTTCACGTACCGTTCGACCCCGTCGCCGTTCATCATCGACCAGCGGATTAAGCTTGTCTGGAATTTCAAATCCAAGTCGCACGCTCAGTTCGCACGCAAAATCCACCCCATCCGGGCTTCGCAGGCCGAGTTGGTCAATCGGATTTGTGTCGTCGTCGATGCTCCCAACATCTTTATCACCGAGCAGATCATGGAGCGCAGCGATTATGTGGTCGCGAATTGTCTCTGATGTGTGTTCTGACATGACAGGAAATTATTACCGATGGTAACGGATTCTTACCATGTGTCAACGGATTTTTTCCGAAAAATTTGATGCGAGCGCGCGCGGACAGAAGCGACCCGAGGAATTCCCGGAGAACAGCCAGGCCGGAACCCCTTACCGCGAAAATCTGAAAATGGAAGCCGCCGATCCATCGGCGGACCACGCGGCGGCTCCGGGCAAGCGAGTCACTGGACGGTATGCGGTTGAGACACTACCCTGCGAAATACGTCCCGCCTCAGCCGCATACCTGCCAACATCGTGTTGAAGGCACCAGGAAAATCATCCGCCGATGCTGGCGACGATTCGTTTTCGACGGGCTTGCTGCGGTTTTTCCTGAATGACCTCGGCCGCTTGCTCCGATCCTTCGTCTACCTTGGCGGACGCTTGGTTCTTTGTGATGTCCAATGCAGCAACAATCTCCTGCTGGCGCTTGGTGGCGGTCGTTAGCTTCTCCTCGTGCTCGAATGGATGATCGAGTTGCCTGGTCAAATCCTCGCTTTGCTTGCGATACTGCTTTAGGTCGGATTCGCGCTCGCGGAGCCGGTCTTCCATGCTCTCCAGCGCGTGTTCAACAGACGCTATGGTGCCAAGCGCGCTGTCGCTGACGTTGGCGTTGTAGGTGTTCTTGCCGTGAATCGTGAGATTGACGCGTTCGTCGAACTTGTGGATCGAGATGGGAAATCCGCCGACGTTGCCTATGGCGTTCGTCGATTGGAATGGCCTCATTGCGGCGGCGATAAAGACGAGGGCACGGCCGGCTTTCGCGCGATCGGTGAACGTCTCCTTTTTCACAACCATTGAAAAATTATCGCCGCGTGTGCTGGTGCGCACCCGTAGGTCTTCGCGGATGTTCACGATGTCTCGCTCGGCCATCTGTATGCTTTCGCCCAAGCTCTTGACGCGATAACGCATTTGATAAAGGCTCTCGGAGTGTTGCTTTTTCAGCCGCGTGAGGCGCATGACCTCGGCATCGACTCCTGCCTTTTCGATGACGAGTGGGTTGCCTGACGCGATGGCTTTGACCTCCGCGTACGTAAGCGCCGCTGCGTCCACGTCTTCGGCACGGCGGACGGTCGCGTCGCCATTCATCACCTGTGCAATAAAGCGGCATTTGGTTTCGAGTGTTTGCCACATATAGGCGTCGAAGCTGCCTTCGGTGACATAACGAAATATTTTCACGTATTCGTTTTGGTTGCCCTGTCGGATAATGCGGCCCTCGCGTTGCTCAATGTCGGCTGGGCGCCATGGCGCGTCGAGGTGATGAAGAGCTACAAGCCTCTTCTGCACGTTCGTTCCCTCCCCCATCTTGGCAGTGCTGCCAAAAAGCACGCGCACCTTGCCTTCGCGGACGGCCTTGAAGAGCGAGGCTTTCGCCGTGTCATCGTTGCAGTCTTGGATGAATGCGATTTCGGTGGCAGGGATGCCACGTGCGAGGAGCTTGTCGCGCACGTCGTTATAGACGGAAAACCCTCTGCCGCCCTGCTGAGGCGTGGAGAGGTCGCAAAAGACGAGTTGCGTGCCTTTCTGAGGCGCCGAATCAGCCCAGACTTGGTGGATTTTCTCAACAGCCTGATTCGTTTTGGAATCCGGATTGTCACGAATCCGTGGGAGCACGAGACGAAGATCGAGTGCGGCCTTTCGTCCCTCGGTCGTGATTTTGAGCATGTTGTCGTCGCGCGGATCGACTTTTCCACTTTTGATCCTTTCGGTACGTTTGACGAGTTGATCGACAAACCGCTTCAACTCCGGGCTGGTTGGCGCGCTGATGGTGACGGGCCGACCCTGGTCCAATTTCGGAACGGGCAATTTCAACATCTCCGCCGTCTGCACATCGGCAACCTGGCGATACTGCTGCATGAGTTCGGGAACATTGACGAATCGCGCGAAGCGGCTTTGCAACCGATAGCCGCTACCGTCCGGGCTGAGTTCCATCGAGGTCACAGTCTCGCCGAACGTGCCCGCCCACGAATCGAAATGCTGTAGCCGGTTACGCCGCAGCGCGGTCATTTGCAGATACCGCTGCATCGTGAACATTTCGGCCATCGTGTTGGAGATTGGCGTGCCCGTCGCGAAGACCACGCCGCCACCCTTATTCTTCTCCTGGATATGCTGAACCTTGAGGAATAGATCGAACGCGCGCTCGGAAGCCGTTTGCGGCAGTCCGGCCACGCGCGTCATCTTCGTCACGTAAAACAGATTCTTGAACTTGTGGGCCTCGTCGATAAAGAGGCGGTCAATTCCGAGTTCTTCAAAGGTTAGCGTCTTGTCCTTTTTGTGCTCCGCGGAAAGCGATTCGAGTTTAGCGGTCAGGCGGCGCTTCACTCGCTCAAGCTCCTTTACGAGCCGCGTGCCCCGTTCGCTCTTCTGTTCACGAATGGCTCGCTCGATTTCGTAAAGCTGTTCGTCAATGAAGGCTCGCCGCGTTTCAAGCGACACGGGGATTTTCTCAAAACTGGAATGCGTGACGATCACTCCGTCCCAATTTCCCGTCGCGATCCGGCTGAAAAGACGCGCCCGTTTCGACGCCTCGAAGTCTTCCTTTCCGGCAACGAGGATGTTGGCTGTTGGGTACAGCGTGAGCAATTCGGCGGAAAATTGCGCCAGCATGTGATTGGGTACGGCGAACATGGGCTTGCTCGCGAGGCCAAGCCGCTTCAACTCAATCGCTGCCGCGACCATCGTGTATGTTTTTCCGGCTCCCACCGCATGCGCGAGCAACGTGTTGTCGCTCTGCACGATCCGCCAAACGGCATTCTTCTGATGGGGCCGTAAAACGATCTGCTGGCTGCTGGATGGCAGAGTCAGATGACTGCCGTTGAAGACTCGGAGCCGAACGCTGTTAAATTCGTCGTTGTATTTGCGGCAGAGCCTTTCGCGGCGTTCGCCGTCTTCCCAAATCCAAGCTTTGAATCGCTCTTTGATCTTCTCCAGCTTGTCTCGCGCTCCCTCGGTCTGCTGCGGATTGATTACGGCAGCGTCGGTCTTTGGATCGCGGTCATAGACGGTCGGTGTTTTCAGGTTGAGCGCGTTCTGGATCAGTTCCAGCGCCGAATAGCGGTCGGTGCCCCATTCGGTCGTGTTCGCCACAGCGGCCCGAGCACTGTAGTCGCCCTTGATGAACCATGTGCCTACTGCCGCCGCGTGGGAAACTGTGATGCCGTCCGCGCCAAGGAGCGACTTCGCAAAAGTTTCCACGTCCGCCGGCGGAATCCAAACCGCACCCAGACGGGCGTCGATTTCAGACGCGCTCAAGTCAGCGGGCTGCACCGCCTCAAGAGCGGTGACATTCTCCTGGTAAGCCGGATTCGCCGCTGCCGCCGCCCGGGCATCCTCCAATTTTACGCGCACGTCGCCGGAAAGGTATTGGTCTTCCGTCTCCCATCGCTCCGTCTGTGGATTGCGATAGACCAACCCCTTGAGCTCGGGGACGAATTCCTCGGATGGCCTGCTCAGAAGCCTTTCCATCCGGGCAAAATCCACTCGTCCCAGTTCGTTCAACGTAAGCACCAAAGCGTCTTGTGGCGTTTCCGCGGCCTGCGCCGTCTTTGTTCGATGAATCGTGCGCTCACGAAAGATCGCCGTTTTGACAGCCTTCCTGGTCTCGTCGTTGTAGTCCTCGAGCGAACAAAGCAACGGAAGGTCAGGATCGCCACGAAACGCGCGCCGGTTGGCAGTGTCATTGATTGGACCGAAACGGGAGATGAACTGGTCGTACTGGAAATTTAGCTGTCGGCGCGCATCGACCACCGTTTCCTCACCGTCGAATTGGAGTTGCGTCCGCAGCGTCTCCCGCACCGCATCGCGGACTTTGATCAGCCCCCGAATTCGTCTGGCTGTTTCATCGGGAATGTTCGTGACGGGCGCCAGCGTCGGTCCTGCGCGGATCATTATGACGCCATCGTGAAGCACGAAGGCGTTCTCCTTTACATGCCCCGGAGCAAGTATTTCCGCCTCCCCCTCAATGCGTGGACGTGGAGCATTGGCCTGTTCCTGTGCCGTGTAGATGCCCGTTGGCAGAGTCGCCACGGCTTCGTGTAAGGCGGCGCCCAGGTCGCGGCCGTCGGGAATCAAGGCCGGCTCATTCTGCCGATACATCGTCCCCTCGTTCGCCATCGTGCCAAGCATCATGTGTGGATTGGCTGCGAAGTATTCGTTGATCTGGAAGGGAATCCCGTCGCCATTGATGTGCTCGGCGAGGTTCAGCCAGGCGGGACCAGTTGGATGTTCGCCATCCGCCAGTTTCCGAAAGAAGATTATATCCGTCGTGACTTCGGTATTTGCATTCTGTTTGAAAGCCGTATTTGGCAGACGGATCGCGCCGAGAAATGCCGCGCGGTCATGGAGGTAATCGCGGAGATGGGAATTGACCTTGTCCAGCGTACCCTTCGAACTGATGAAGATCATCAAACCCTCGGGCCGGACTTTCTGAATGCCTTTTGCGAAGAAGTAGTCGTGAATGAGGAAGTTCTCTTCATCAAACTGCGGATCGTGGAGTTTGTAGTCGCCAAACGGGACATTCGAAATCGCGAGATCGAACGAGCCGTCCACCAGCGCGCTTTTCTCAAAACCTTGCGCACGAATATCGGCATCCGGGTAAAGATGTTGGGCGATGCTCGCGGTGAGCGGGTCTAGTTCGATGCCGGTGAGCCTGGACCGGCCGGCAATCTCTTCTGGCATTAGGCCGAAGAAATGGCCGATGCCGAGAGCCGGCTCAAGCACCCGCCCGCCGTTGAACCCGAACCGCTGGACGGCCTCATAGATGCCGCCGATGATGGCCGGCGACGTGTAGTGCGCGTTCAACGTCGAGGCTCGCGCGGCCTCGTATTCACTCTCACTCAGCAGATTCTTCAGTTTCTTTCGTTCCGCATCCCACTCCCCGCCGACATCCCACGCGAAAACCTGCGGAATGCCACCCCATCCGACATATCGCACCAGGGTGCGCCTCTCTTCTTCGGTCGGCGCTCGGCCTTGCTTGGCGAGCTGCTGCACCGTTTGGATCGCGGCGAAGTTGTCGCGGCACTTCTGCTTCAGGGAACCCTGTCCCAGCCGGTCTTCGCCCGTAATGCGATAGTTGCGGCCGTTTAGACGCTCGGGGGCTCTTCGGGCGGCAGGAGAATATATTTCTCCCGAATCATCTCCCACGCCTGGATTTCCGCTTGCTGCGCCGTTAGATGCTGCTCCGTCTCCAATTGACGGGTGAGTGCTTCCATTTCGTCCAATGTGGTCTCCTGCGCCTCCCAGAGCGCCTCCATCAGCCGGCCCTGCGTCTCCAATTCCCGCACCATCCTCGGACGGAACTCCCGCCAGTGCTTCTCCGCCATCAGGCCGTATTGAGTGAGGCAAAAGGATTGGCTCATAAGATCGGGAAAAATCGAAGAGGTTGAGTTGGTGATTTTCGTGCTCGTGGGCGTCTGCCCTGCTACTACGCCGAAGCATAATCAATTCAAGCGAAGAGCAAAACGGACATTCTTTGAGGCAACCGGGAAAGCGATTTCCAGTTCATGGATGGATCATGCCAAGCCGATGCGGCTGGTCTGCTCCCGCGCGGGAGCAATCTCGCAATCTCTGGGCGATCCAGATGAATGATTTTGGTTCCCCTACCTTCGGCGAAACCAAGCGCACACCTTCCCGTTCGGTTCGATGGGCGGCAGCAGTTTTCGCCGATGTCCGCGCTCACAATGGACGACGACAGCGGCGTGCTTAGGCATCGAGCGGAGAATGTGCGGTTTGATCTTGTGCTCCTCCTGCTCCGAAAAGTTGCGGGACATCCTCCCTCCGGAATAGCCCCACGACTTTTTGATGACGCGGTGCCTGCCGAGAAAGTCGGCGCTCTCCAGGGCGCCCTCTTCGTCGGCCGCTTTGAAGATTAGGCGGTTGCGAAGATTGAGAGTGAACACACGCGTCTTTTCCCGGCCCAGAGGCGGAATGAAAGATGTAGACGACTGCGCTGCGGCGACAACCGTTGCCTGTGCTTCACGAATCACGTCGATGCAGTTGTAGTCGCTCATCCCGTCTTCGGATGCTGACACGAAGCGCTGTGCTTCGTCGGCCCATAGAATGAGGAGGTTATCGCCCCGCCGCTCTTCCACCGGCTTATCGAAGCGCCGGAGAGCGTGGGTGTAAAAGAGCATCTTCAAAAACGTATTCACATAACGGCGTTCAAGCTGGAACTTCTGGGGCATTGCCACGCAGATGATTTTTCCGCGGTCGATGTCAGCGAAGTCGAAGGTGTTCCGATCTACACAGAACACCTCCGCGATTTCGGGTGTGATGAACGGCTGAAGGTAGTTGGCGATGGTTTCCTTCACACCGGCTATCTGTTCAGGAGGCTGAGAAACAAATCGGTTGGTGAAGTGAGCACTGAGTTCCTGGCGCCGGAAGGTCTGTTCGCCGGACGCCAGATCACCGAGAGCTTCGTCGAGTTCAGATTGGTCGAGAAGCAGGCGATGAGCATTCTCGAGGCTCACGTCGGCTCCGATCTCCCGAAGGGTTTCCAACGCCACGGCAATGTGGGTTTGCGCCTGGTTGCGAAAGAATCCCTTGTCACCCGATTGGCCCAGCGAAGACGCCGTATCCACGATAGCCTTGGCGAAGGTGTTGTACGGGATGCCGAGGTCGGAAGTAAGATTGTAAATGTGCCGAGGCCGCCAGTTCGTATCCGCGTCTTCCGGGCGAACCTGGAGCAAGATGAGGTCGTCCAGCCGGCCAAAGTGACGGGCCATTTCGCACAGGGTCTCCCAATAAAGCCCCTTGTCGTCAATGCAGAGGCCACCCCAGGTCGGCTCGTTCTGAAAGATTTGGAAGAGCAATTGCGTGATGCCGGACCTTGTTTTGCCTGAGCCGGTATCACCCGTGATGAGCCAACCCCGGCAAAAGTCAGCTCTGGTCCAAAGAAATCCGCCGAGCCGGACAATAGCGCACCGCTTTGGTTTCCGGAGGATGTGAATGGCGAGGAGCGTGGCCGCTGTGACCCAAAGCAGGCCAGAAATACAGTACCCGTAGAAACCTGTCATAAATAACTCTTCAAGAGAAACCCGGTCAGGATGCCGAATGCGACAAGTGCGACGTATGTAACAATGCGACTTTGGTTAATCCGCTCGACCGATTGTCCGAACCGGCGCAGTTCGCCCATGATGTCGGCTGCTTGCTGAACGAAGGATTTCGAGCGCCGATCAAGTAATTCAATGGTGCGCCGAAAGTTTTCGAACGGCGGCGGCGGGGAATCCGGATCGTCCTCGATCTCGCGCGCATGCCGAAGATAGAGGCGAACCAGGTCGAGCATCGCAATCGCTGGATCGCCTTCGGCTATGCCGTGCTTGCGCCGCCACTCGGCGACTGCCAAAGCCAGTGATTCTTCACCGGTCATTGCGGCTTTCCAGCGACCATTCCAGACGGCTGTGACGCAGCCGGCAACAGGAGTTCGGAAACAAGGTCGAACTGCCCGTAGAGCGCGGTTTGCCACCGCTTCACCCGCTGCCGGTCGAGCAGATTGAAGCCGGGATGCTTGAGGGCGCCGGTCGCCGTGACGCCGTGCTCGTTGAATGCAGTTACGAGCCAATTATGCAGGCGCTTCATCGAAATCTCCCGCGCTTGCAGGGAATCCAGTAGGTAGCGACGGACCTTGCTGGAATCGTAGAGTTTGAAGGTTTCGCAGTGGGCTTCGTTCTTCACGATAATCCACTGGCAGGCAGGCCCCCAGGTGGAGGAGAGGACGCGAATCTGCTCCACGCTGTCCGCTTCGTGATTGACGGGACAAATGACGGTCAGACGCGCGTCCAGCTTTGCGAGGACCTCCTCCAGGCAGACTTCCTCAAAGAAGGACACGAACAGATCGGTCGAGGCTGCCCGGCAGTCAACGACCAGCAGGTCGCAGGATTCTGCGGCGTCGAGTACGCCGTCAATTTCACGCTCCTCTTCGAGATTGATGAACTGCGCTTCCGGGTGGAAACGCTTGAGCGTCGAGTTTTCATGGTCGGTGTCGATGACGTGGTGAACGAGTTGCCGATCTTTGAAGTATTGGACGAGGTTTGTGGCGACGAAGCTCTTGCCGACGCCGCCTTTGCCGTTAATGACGAGGTTGATTTGCTGAGACATAAGATTTGGTGGTGAATGTGGGATTGATCAGAGGTTGGCTGGGTCGGCGATGCGGGGTCCGCGTGTGCGCGGACGTTCCGACAGCGCGGCGCCGGATTGAGAATGACCGGAGGCTGGCAGTGGCGGTGACGCCGCGATCAAAGGCGCGGTGACGGGCCGGACGCCCGCTGGCGCGGCTGGCGGTGTTGGCTGCATGTCTGGCAAGTTGGCGGGACGTTCTCGCCCCGGACGCTTCGGCTTTCGCCGCGACGGCGACTCTCCGTTTACTTCCGCGAGGAACCTCGCGATGGTTTCCGTGCTGACTGCCACGTTGACCGTGGCGAGCAACTCGCGAATGAGCCGAGTCGATGCCCCCTTTTGCCGCAGTTCCACAATGCCGTCCTTGAACGGCATCAGCTTTGCGTGACGGCTGGGTGAAGGTGGCGTAAACGCGCGCGCGGCTTCGTTGAATCGCTGCGTTTTTGCCGCTAGGTCGGTGGCATCCATCATGGATTCAGAGGCGCTGTCGAACACGCGGTTAGCGAGACGCTCATGCGGGCGGTCAGATTGGCGGTCAAAGGCGCGATCAGCGGCGAGCCTGGAATTCCTTGTTTCTAACAAGGGGTAGGGCGTGCCTCCTCCCAAACCCATGGCTTTTGCCATGGAAACGGGAAGGATTGCGGCGGTTTCCTTACCGCCGCAAAAGGCTGTTGCTGCTTTGATCGGCCACCCATACGGCATTTCCATCGAAACAGACTCCCAAAGGAGTGTTGCCTACAGGATAGTTACCGATGAGCTGGCCGTTCGTGTAATCCAGTTGCGAGATCGTGTTCGCCCCGGAATTGCTCACCCAGATGTAGCGGCCATCAAAAACGATCCCGGCCGGCGCGGTCTGAACCGGATACGTGCCGACGAGAGAGCCGCTGAGGGTGAGTTGGCTTACGTCATTCCCGCCTTGATTCGCTACCCAGATTGATGATCCGTCGAAGCAGACAGCCACCGGCTTGGAATCCACGGGGAATGTCCCAAGGATCGCGCCGCTTGCCGGATTCATTTCCACGACACTGTTGGTACTGAACGAGCAAATCCAAAGATTGGAGCCGTCAAAGCACATGCCGCACGGGGATTGCACAGAATAGGTGCCCGGCTGGATTGTCTCATTCGCAGCTTCTATCTTCACCAGGCTGTTGCTGCCGGTGATTGCCACCCACATGTATGTGCCGTCAAAACACATGTAACTTGGGGAACCGGGCATCGCGACCGTGGCAGCAACCGCACCGGAACTTTCGGTAAACTTTGTCACCGAATTGGTGTTCTTGCGGGACACCCAAACGTAGTCCCCATCCGTTGCGCAGTATTGAGGCGAGCCGGAGAGCGTGTAGGAACCAAGAACGGCTCCATCGAGTGCGACTTTGTCGATCTGATTGCCCCCGGATTCGGCAGCCCAGACGTAATTGCCATCAAAGCACACGCCAATCGGCAGCGACCCACTCCCCAACGAGGTCGCGGCGTAGGCGGTATCGGCAGGATACCATCTCAGAGTCCCGAGACGAGCCGGCGTAAGTCCGCCGAGCGCCGGCGGGCCTGCGGGTCCTTGGGGCCCAGCAGGACCTTGAGTGCCTGTTAGCCCGACATTGCCCTGAGGCCCTTGAGGACCAGCCGGTCCGATTGCTCCTTGCGCGCCGGTGGCACCGATGGGACCGATGGGACCTTGCGGCCCCACAGCGCCCGGAGCACCCGTGGCGCCCAGGGGACCGGCAGGGCCGACAGCGCCAGTATCGCCAATCGGCCCTTGCGGCCCCACAGCCCCGTAGCGCCCTGGGGTCCCGCAGGACCCACGGCGCCGGTATCTCCAATTGGTCCCTGTGGTCCCGCAGGACCGGTGCTGCCGGTAGGGCCGGTGGGGCCGGGAGGGCCTGCCGGACCCTGCGGGCCAATGGGGCCGACCGTACCGACTGGGCCTTGATCGCCTTGCGGCCCAGTCGGTCCGGGGCTCCCCTGCGGCCCCGGCTCGCCTTGCGGGCCAGGCGCGCCGTTGCCGGCGAGGACAATATCCAGCGTCGGTTGATGGCTCGTCGCAATATTCACCTTGGAATCAAAGGTGGCGTCGATGGCATCGAGACCGGGAGTGTATTCCGGCACGATAGCGACTCCGTTGTTGTCGTAGGTTCCGTCGATCCAAGCCTGCACGATTGGTGTGATATCAAACGTGACCCAATGCCGCTTGTCGGCCAGAGTCACCGGCGTCCCAGCGACGACTATTGGTCCCAATCCGGGAGGATTGGTGCCGCTCACGATGCTCTCAGTCCACGGCGTCGTGGCCGAAACGACATCCACCATGCCCGGTCTCGTGATGTTATCGCAGTAGATGTTGAGCGTGGCTTTTACAACCTCCGTCCCGGATGTCTCCGCCGGCAGGTTCGGAAACGCGAATTTGATGTAGGCCAGTTCTTGAATGCCTTCTGTGTTGGCGACGATGGCGAGCGTCGGGTGGGTGTAAAAAAACGTGCGGGGAAGTTTGTGGTCAACGGTTGTATTGTCGGTCAATACAGCTTCAGTGCCGCGGCTCGTCAGCGAACCGACGAAGTTGGCGAGAAGCGCGATGACAACGATGAGGATGGAATGCGGTTTCTTCATGCGCACTGTTTTCGCAGATATTCGACAGGGGGCTGCTCCCGCGCGGGAGCAAGCGTTCACCTAAACGTCGCTATCGTTGGTTGAGCAATGCTTTCGCCCAAGACCCAAACCAACTTACAGAACGCGAAAGGTTACTTCGAAGAGCACCTTCGCGCGGGCGATTACTATGCCGAAAACCAACGAGTACAGGGAGAATGGTTGGGGCAAGGCGCGGCTCGCCTTGGATTGAAAGGCAGGGTCACGAAAGAAGAATTTCTGGCCCTCTGCGAAAACAAACATCCCTATTCAGGCGAGCGCCTTACACAGCGCCAAAACAGTATTCGGCGGAGCCGTTTGGATGATGCCGAAATGGCTAATCGGCGTGTGTTCTTCGATTTCACATTCTCCCCGCCGAAATCCGTTTCCATCGCCGCTTGTGTGGTCAACGACACTCGGATCGCGCCAGCCCACGCTGCCGCGGTGAAAGTCGCATTGACCGAGTTGGAGCGGTTTGCCGCCACTCGCGTTCGCAATGCCGCTGCGCATTCCGACAGGCTCACAAGGAATATCGTGGCGGCGCTTTTCGAGCATAATACCTCTCGTTCGCTGGACCCTCATCTTCACACCCACTGCATCGTCTTTAACGCCACGCATGACGGCGAAGAGCATCACTGGAAGGCACTGCAGAACCACGAGATGCTGATTGCTCAGAAATACGTGGAGAACGTCTATTATCACGAGCTGGCGCGGTCCCTGCGGAGCTTTGGGTACACAATCGTGAATTCCGCCCGTGGGGACTTCGAGATCGGAGAAGTAAGTCTCGCGATATGCAAACGGTTTTCAAAACGCCACCAACAGATCGACGAGGCAACGCGCGCCTTCCTCGCCGCGCATCCTGAAAAGCGAGAGGGAAACCAAAACAAAATCCGGGAGTACATGGCATTGGAAACTCGTCAGCGGAAAACTCGAGAACCGGACGCGATGGTATTACGAAAGTTTTGGAAAGAGCAGCTTACTCCTTCAGAGCGGGACGGCCTTCGCGTTCCAGGGCCAACGCCGAACGCCACTGAGCAGGACAGGTCATCTGCAACCGCTATTTCCTGGGCGGAAGAGCACGTTTTTGAACGGAATGCGGTCGCTCGGGAGCACGAATTGTGGCGGCATGCGCTTGCTTTTGCGCGGGGCGGCGCCCTCTCGGTGGCCGACATTCAGCATGAAACGGCCCTGCGCGGCTACATTCGTGACGGTGACAAAGTCGCGCATCGGGACGCCTTGGCTCGGGAATGGGCCATCGTCGAGGCCGCACGTGACGGAATTGGCCGCCATCCTCGATTGGGGCCAACGCCGGAACAGGACCCTCAACTCGCAGCGGATCAGCATCGCGCCGTTGAATTCATTCTTGGCTCGGGAGATTTCATCACACTTTTTCGAGGAGGCGCGGGCACGGGCAAGAGTTTCGTCCTCAAGCGGATTCAACAAGCTCTCGATTTGGCCGGTTCTCCGTCTGTCGTGCTGACGCCACAACGCCAGCAGGCGAATGATCTGGCCCGAGACGGATTGGCGCAGATTCAAACCGTGAGGGAATGTTTGCAGCGCAAAAGTATTCCGCAAGGCGCGGTGGTGATCGTGGATGAGGCCGGCCAGATTGGCGGGCGGCAGTTATATGACTTGGTGCGCTTGGCGCAAGAGCGTCAATGCCGTCTGATTCTTTCCGGCGATACGCGACAACATGGTCCGGTTGAAGCATCGGATTCGCTTCGAGCCATTGAACGGTATTCCGGCTTGGGCGCCGCTGAGCTGAACGAGATACGCCGGCAAGACCCGAAGCGAGGCGGCGATAAGGCCGAGCAGCGACGGATCAAATGCTACCGTGAGGCAGTCGAGGCCGCTGCCCGCGGAGACTTGGATCATTCCTTAACTCAGCTCGAAGAACTGGGGTCAGTGTGGGAATGCGGGACGGGAGAAATGGGCGACCGTCTGAGCGATGCCTACGTGCAGATCCGCGAGCGCGGAGAATCCTCCATCGTCGTTTCGCAGACGCGCGCCGAAGTCCGCGCCCTGAACGAGAAGATTCGCGCCCGGCTTCGTGAACGTGGACTGCTAACGGGCGAGGAATGGAATGTGGTTTCGCTGGAGGGAATTGATCTCACCGCCGCCCAAATGCGCGACCAGCGGCACTACTCGCCCGATAGTGTGCTCGTCTTCAACCAGGATTTTCGCGGCGCTCGTCGTGGGCAGCAAGGACGGCTGCTCGGTTTCAGTGCGTCCGGCATCGCTCTCGAATTAGACGGTCAGGTGCGTCGCGTGCCCTTTGCACAGCTTGGCCGACTCACGGTATGCCGTCCTAATCCCATGGCGCTTTGCGCGGGTGATAAGCTCCAACTCAAAGCCAATGGTTCGGCTCTCGACGGTCGCAAATTGGCAAACGGGGAACTCGTTACGATTGCGGACATTGACCCGGCTGGATCAATCCGCCTCGAAGACGGTCGCGTTGTTCCACCAGGCTATCGGCGATTCGTCCGTGGCTACGCCGTCACATCTTACGGATCCCAAGGCAAAACCGTCGATCATGTGATCTTTGGCGATGCCGGGGTGCGCGGCGCCTCCAATTCGCAGCAATGGTATGTCACGATCTCGCGAGGGCGCAAAGGGATCCAAATCTTCACTGCGGACAAAGAATTGCTTCGTCGCTCCATCGTCCGGAGCGGCGACCGTGATCTTGCCCTGGACCTCAATCCCCTGCCCAAGCGAAACCGTCGCATTCATAACCAAGTCCTTCGCGGCCTCAAACGCGGACGGGAATTCGCTCGCCGGGTTTGCTTCATGGCGATGCGTCGCTGGAGCGCCACCGTTTTGAGAAGCCAACAAATTCATTCCCATGAGATACCGACCCGAATCCGACAAACGAACCGCACCGCCCGCGCCAACCTGCTGGCACCGTGAACCCTCTTGCTCCTGCCTCCGCATCGAACTGTCTGGCACCGAAGCCCATGTGCTGCCATACCAGCACCTCGTAATCGCGTCCCTTACTCGCAAAGACGGCGCCGACGTGCTGCGCCTCATATTTTCCAACCACGATGTGGAGATCATCGGGCACAACTTGCGCGAGTTGCTCGCCGCGACTCAGGACTTCGCAGTGAAGTGGCTCCGCGCCGTACCGGAACGGTACCATTCCATGGCTGGAGCCGAGTCGAGCTTCATCTCCAGTATCCACATCACCGGTACGGTCGAGTAACAGAAGTTACAAGAGATGTTTGCTCCCGCGAGGGAGCGGAAGATGCCTAGGACCTGGCAAAATGGGGAGCTTCAACTTATGGAAACACTTGACCCGCTCCAATCCAATCCGTCCCAACCGGAAGCCGAACGGCTTGCCTACTCGTTGAAAGAGGCCGCACAGTTGCTTGGCGTCGATTATTTTAGCGTTTATCGCCTCGTACAACGTGGAAAATTGCGTGCCTGTCGGGCGTTGCGAGGCAAGCTGCTGGTGCCGCGCTCGGAATTGCTGAGGATTTTGAAGAGCTAGAACATCGTAGCCTTTATGCGTAGGGCTTTCCGCGTGCCCCAAGAACTTGATGTGATTGCACCAGATTGGGTGATTCTTGTTGAAGGACGGAGCGCGGGCGCGGTCCACGAGCTGCTTGTCGATGCCGTCGCCTTGGTCCTCCGCGCGGAGATAGTCGTCGATGACGACCGTGTTGAAGTCCCGGCTGGCCTGGTTCTTCGAGTCCCCTTTGAAATCCGGCGCGGGCATGAACAGTTTCGAACCGTTCTTGTACGACCGAATCCACGCGCCCGGGTTCCGCTGGTTCGCCTTCTCCTCCTCCCGCTTGTTCGCCTGCGAGAATTGCGCCCGAAAAATCGGGCTCTGCTCCTCGAAGGCCGGGAAATACTTGTTCCAGAACGCATCCTTTCCCACCTGGAAATTCGGGAAATAGATCGCCGCCATGTGGTTCGGGATCAGGATGCACCGCAAATTCAGGTACACGAAATCCACGATGGTCTTGCCGGTGCCGACGCCGCTCGAATCAATCGTCTCGGGCGTGAACCAAAAGAACCGGAGCCGGGCCGTCTGAAACGTGTCGAGCCTCGCCCCTATGATGACGTGCGCCGCCATCACCGGGTCGAAGTAGAACCGGTCGATCCACTTCTGTTCGATCTCGATCATTGAACCTCCCCTCTCCGCATTATTGAGCGCGCGCTACGCGGCAGTTCCTCGACCATGGCGCGATCACCCGTCGAACGAGATCGGGATGCGTGAAAACGTGCGGAAGGCATTTCGCCCCTGTCCGCATCACATAGTTAGGACATGTTCAAGCCTTCTTCTGCACCGTGCTGGCTTTCGCACCCCGGCGGAAACGGGTGTGAAAAATGGAAAATGGCTTGCGCAGCCGTGAACGGGAAAGAAAATTACGAAAAACGCCTCACGCTGGTTGTGGGCAGGAGCCGTGCCACCGTTCACCGACCGCCGATTATCTATTCATTGCCACTTTCCGATGCTGACCCCAGAAGCCAGAGCCATTTTGCAATTGCTGGTAAACCTCATCCGCGAGGGACGTTTTCTTCCGTCCGACAAAGAGAGCTTCATGGGCTACGCCGAAGCACATAGCGCCCTCGGTATCGAACGCAAAGTGGTACACTGGGGCAAAAGCCTTCGTATGCAGGGCCTCGAAGACCTTGCAACGTGGATTCGTCAGAATCACCTACCCGCAATTACAGGCCTAATCGTTGATCAGACGGATTTTCGCCCAGGTGAAGGATACTTCGAAGTTTATAGCCGCCCGTTTGATGACGACGATTGGTGGGAAGACCAGGTTAGACAGGCTATCACCTTCGATTGGTCCCCCTACGTTGAAGACGATCCGATCCCGACAGCCGATGATCTCCTCTCGTTCACTCGGTCTATTGTAGAGGGCACCATTACTACGATTCCATCTGAAGTTCGTTCCCGCTGTGAGGCCCTCCGCAAGCGCGCCCGTCAGTATTATCGAGATGCCGACGGCAAGCTACGATGCGAGGTTTGCGGTTGGCAGAAACCCGACAACCGCATTTCTGGAGACATTGTCGAGCTTCACCATATTCGACCGCTCGCCGAACTGCCTTCCGACGGAATCCGACTTTCGCTTAGAGATGCGATTCAGAGCCTCGCCCCACTCTGTCCGTGTTGCCACCGCATTTCTCACTCACGAATTGGCGGACGAACCTTTACGCTCGATGAACTCAAGTCCATTATTCCAAGATGCCCACCGATCACGTGAGATTTGCGGCGAGCTACTTTGATCCCTAGGCAAGTTTTACATTTATGCCCGAAACTATCACAATTGAATACAATGAGAACCTAATCCCGACAGAGGTTGACCAACTCCGAGCGTTTGAGTTTGCATTGCATGCGGCACTCAGCGGCCATGTCATTCTCGGTCGCGTACGCTGGACGGCCAAACTAGACTCTAATCGCCGGATCATTTACACGTTGGACCGCGTCACCGGCGGTAGTGGCATGTTGACCTGCTATGCGCCCCACGAGTTATCACGTCTCACCCCACATGATATTGAGCGGGACATCTTAGGCGGACGTCATACGTACGTCGCCCCCTTATCTGATCGACCCCTCTCCTTCGAGCACCTTTCATCCACCCAGCGCGCCGACATCGTGAACCACCGCCGTGATGTCACTATTCTGGTTCCTCGCTCGGCAACCAGGCTTGGCGATATCGCGTCTTACTCACGGTCACCAGGCATGCCCACACACCGAAGTTTCCCCGACTTCAGTCGCACTCACAGATTCGGTCACAGCTCAGATCATGATTCATGCTCCACCTGGTTTGGAAGGTGCCTGGCAGCGGCTTTTCATAGCTACCTACCACGAGGGCGGTCGTATTTTCCTCCGCGAGATCGACGCTCAAACAATCGAAGCAGTGTTTCGCTTTCAATGACCTCCATAGATAACCCAAGCATAGCTAACCGGGCCGACCGGTAAACCTGTTTTCTTCATGGATGCTATCAAAACCCTTCTTGCTGCGATTAATCGTATTCAAGAGCCACGTCTCTTCGCGACCGAACGAGGATACCAAGGTAAACTTGCTTCAGAACTCGATCGACTCATGGATGGCGAACCTTCCGGAATAGAACGGCCTCTCGTAGAAGAGGAATACCAAAAGCGCGCTCGGGTTCATGGTATCAGACTCAGACCCGATATCATAATTCATATTCCGTTTGACCGTGGCGTTTCACCGACTCGTCAGCATGACAACCACTTGGTCATTCTCCTTAAGCTCGCGGCCACACAAGAGCGCGCAGACAAAGACTTCACAAAGCTTTCCACGATTTGTTCTGCGCTCCATTATCCGATAGGTGCATTTGTCAACATAGATTCAGCGAATTTATGGCTGCCTCATTTTACCGCCAAAGCCGATGGCAGTTTCGCGCTGTACGAGTTCGCGGTAACCCTAAAGGACGGACAGCCATTCATACTGACGGCCACGGCATAGCTATGCGTAGGTTTCTTCAAGGTCGGATTGATTTAGTGCAGGAACTGCGGGCCTCGTCGCTTGGATTCGCGCCTCAGGATTTAGAGCTTATACTCACTACTGTGATCTCCGCGTGTGCGACTTGGCGTTGGCCTGGAAAAGGATTTGACCGCAAACGGTTTGTCGAGTCGTTGATCCGATTCAGTTCACCGTCGCTCCATCTCGATTACGTCAGTATCGGAGGCCTTCTTGAATTGGGATTGATCTCGGAGAACGACACGCCGTGGGCAGATTTCGGCAAAAGAGACAGGATCTTTACGGGAGACGACATCGATTGTGCTCTGCCAGACATGTCCGCCCGCTATCCACACCTGGCCACCAGCGACCTTAAGGAAGCATCATACGCCGATCTTATTTACCGTTTGTTACGCTGCGGCTACGCTCACACTTATTGGAGTTCTGGCAATACTACTTACGTCCCTGCATCGCGGCGCCCGGCCCAGATCAGCTACATCGGACGAAGGGAGATCGACGGCAAGGTGACTCGCATCTCCTCGTTTCATCTTGACTACCTTATTGACGTGACTCAAGAGCAGGTTCTTACCTTGCCCGACGAGCCGCTACCGGAGCCGAATAAGTGGTGGATCGACGAGACCTAATCGGGGGCGCTGCGATCATTCCTCCTTCAACAAGGAGTCATACTCAAGAAACCCATCCGGCAAAATCCTTATCGTTTCGCGCCGCTCGCGCGTTCCCAGGCGACGCCGCGGTCGTTGGCACTGGCATCGCCAAGTCCGCACTCGCCGCGCCGGCGGCGATACTGGCCGGGGCATCCATGCCCGCCTCGGCGACGGCTATCTTCACGTCACCAGCCTCCATTTCACCGCCGTCCATCTCCGCGACCTTGCCTTCCGCGAACTCCTCCGAAGCCTTTTTGAAGGTCGCGAGCAGGAACCGGTGCATCTCGCGCGGCAGCTTCGCCCCCTCCCACTCGGGATTCCAAAAATTCGCTCTCCATTGCTCGACCAGCATTGGCAGGTCGGGCCGGTATTGCGCGGGCCTTAGTGACGTGGGCGTGACCAGCGGCTTGATTTCGGCCGCCGTGAACAACCCATCTACGAGAGTCGTATTGTCGCTTTCCATCGTGTTTGGCAATGGGCGCAAGCTGGCGCTCGTTCTGACAAACCTGCCCTTCGCCCTTGTCGGTGGCGTCCTTGCGCTCTTTGCCTCGGGCGGTTGGATGACGTTGGGCTCGATGGTCGGTTTCGTAACCCTATTCGGGATCACCTTGCGCAACTCGATCATGCTCATCACCCACTACGAACACCTAATTCATTCCGAGGGGCGTGCAGTGGGGCATGGATGCCGCCATGCGCGGGGCGTCGGAACGGCCGGCCCCCATTCTCATCTCATGACCGCCCTTAGTCACCGCTTTCGGCCTGCTACCGCTGGCTATCGACAGCGGAGAATCAGGCCGCGAGATCGAAGGCCCAATGGCGATTGTAGTCCTTGGCGATCTTGCCAGTTCGACCGTTTGAACCTCCTCATGTTTCCGACGCTGGCGCTACGCTACGGTCGATTTAAAATCGGAAACGAGAATTTTGTATAGAATCTCCACTGAAAGAGGACTGTTTTTCTTTTGACTTTTGCTATGGGGCGAGAGCGGAGGCGAAACTCACACGGAGAGCCTGAGCGAAGCTGTGATCTTGCCGTAAATGTCCGTAGGTCTTCATGCAGAGTGCGCCTCCATCTTTGTGACCAAGCCATCGCGAGACAGTAGGAATGTCCACTCCGCTCTCGATGCAAATTGTGGCAAAGAGGTGTCGCAAATCGTGGTGCGTGATTCGCTTCATGCCGATCTTCATCGCCGCGGCGGTCATGCTGTTTTGACACTCGAAGACGCGCATAACGGGCGCGTTGGACGGCTCGTTCCCCCGCTTCGCCCGCAGGTCGGTCAGCATCTGCTCCAGTTCGGGAATCATCGGAACGTACCGGGTTTCACCGTTCTTTGTGGCCGTTTCGGGGTCGCCTCGCACATGCAGTTGCCGTCTCGCAAAATCCACATCTCCCCAGGTTACATTCTTTGCCTCACCGATACGCATCCCGCTGTACGCCAGAAATCGCACCAGATTGGCGCAGTCCTTCGATTGACGTGCGCCCGCCGACCGAATTTCGTCCACAAAGCGGATGAATTGCTCACGCGAGGGCAACTCCAATCGCTTCGCACGAACTCTGACACGGGTGAGGTCGGCTGTCGGATTGTTGAAACGAGCGCCTGAGCGGATCGCCTCTTGAAACACTTCGCGCAAAACGGCGATGCTGTTGTTCACCACGGTCGGTGCATAATGCTTCTGGTATCTCACCAGCCAGCTCTCACAGTCGCGTTCGCTGATCTTGCGGACATCGGTCTCATACAACGCCGGCCACGAACGCTGAACGAAGCCAAGCAGCATCCGATAGTATGCTTTGGTGCGAGGTTTGATAGACACACTCGCCTCGGTTTTCGTCAGGAATGCCTGCGCCGCATCGGCGACCGTCATCCGGCCATTCGCAAACGCATTTGCCGATTCTTGATGCGCCCGGTGCTCGCGCATCTTTTCGGGTAGGCGCTGCTTCGCCACAGAAAACACGGTCGTTTCGAGATTCTGCCGAACGATTTTGCCACCCGCTCTGAACCGGGCGAAATAGGCTCCGGAATGACGGTATCGTATGAGATTTTGAACCGACGTGGATTCCCAAGCGGAGTCGCTTTTCTGAAGCATGGCCAACGATGTCCATGGTTCCAAAGGAGAAATAGCGCTTTGCTCCCGCGCGGGAGCGAGATGACCGTTGCCAGGTTTTACCTTAACCTCCATGACAAGCACGAGCGACACCCGCGCACGTTCGAATGGCCATCCACCAGCATGCGAGCTAACCGCGTCGGAGCCTTGAAGAGGGCTTTCAAATGAGCAGGACTCGGATTTTTGTCAGCTCGGTTCAGAACGAACTGGCCCTTGAGCGGTCGGCGGTCGCCCAGCTAATCTCCATCGATCCCTTCCTTGCGCGGCATTGCGAATCGGTGCTCTTCGAGAATGTGCCCCCCTCAGGACAGCCGAACCGAAAAGCCTACCTTCAGTGCCTGAAGTCCTGCCAAATCTACGTGCTGCTCGTCGATGTGGAATATGGCCACCTCGCCGGAGAGGTTTCCGCCACTCACGAGGAATACCGGCTCGCTCGAAGGCTGCATCTGCCGTCGCTGGTATTCATCAAAGGCAAGGACGGGAAAAAGGACGCCGCCCGCGAAGCGAAGACGAAAGAGCTTATCGCGGAGATCATGCGGGACGGCTATAAATACGTCCGCTTTCACGATCGGGAAGACCTCAAATCCGCCCTGCGCGATGCTCTCTACTCGGTTTTGAAGGAGTATTTTCAGATGGCGCCCAGCGTTGAGGAAGCCGAGGAGGGGGAGCATCTGATCGAGGTGGCCTCCACGTTCGAAACCTCCCTGCTGCCAGATGTCGTCTGCGGAATGCTGGATGAAGAATCGGTTTGGCCGCTGGTCGAGGCGGTCATTGAAAAACCCGCGATGCGTATTTGGGACAACTCCGCGGAGCATGCCCTGATAACCCGGGGCCTGGCAATTCAGCGCAAGGATGACCCCGCAATCGTCAACCGGGCGGCGGCCATCCTTTTCCACCCGCATCCGGGCGACCGCTTTCCTCAATGCGAAATTCTCGCCGACGCCTACGAAGAAACGAAAATCTCGGGAAAACCAAAGGGGCAGGAAACGATCAATGCACCGTTGCTTCGCGCCGTCGAGCAAGCTCTCGCATTCATCGACAAGCACACCTTCCATCCTCGTCGCGTCGTCGGTCTCAATAATCTCCGGCTTGACGAATACCCCGTCAAAGCCCTTCGCGAGGTGCTCATCAATGCGCTCGCCCACCGCAATTACGAGGATGCCACCCGCAAAGTCCTCCTGCGGGTATTCAGCGACCGCATCGAAATCGCCAGCCCTGGCTACCCGCTCAAACCGCTGACTCTTGCCAAGCTTCAACGAGGCAACTATCGCCCCTGCTCGCGCAATCCGCTTATCACCCAGACCCTTGCGCTGCTCCAGCAAATGGAGCAACGCGGCACCGGCTTTGCCCGGATGCGCGATGCCATGCTCGATCATGGCCTTGAGGCTCCGAATCTCACCCAAGGCGACGGCTACTTCGTTGTTACCCTCTGCGGGCCGAACGGCAATTACGACCGGCTCAAAATGCCCGCGAATGCCGCCGGCCCTATCACCCCTTCAATCGAAGCGCAACTCAACGACCGCCAGAAACGAATCATACTTCGGGCACAAGAAACAGGCGCCGTTACGAGCGGCTGGTGCCAGAAGAACCTCAAAGTCGTACGCGACACGGCGAACCGCGATCTCACGGGCCTCGTCCAGCTTGGTCTGCTGTCCGTGGTCGGTAAAGGCAGAGGCACTCGTTACGTGCCTGCATCCCCCGGGGAATAATCGTCCGACAATCGTCCGACGTTTCACGGGAATCGTCCGATTTGCAGCGCACGTGCAACCCGTCGCTCCGGCCGAGATTATCGTCCGAAAAACGTCCGATAGTTCGTGGAAATCGTCCGGTCCGCGCCCACCGGTCGGCTAGCCACTTGTTTGCAAGCGCCCGATCAAAATGCTTCGCCCATTCGGCGGAAGCCGGACGGGAGAACAGCATTCGCATTCAAGAATCGTCACCCTCCAATCCCGGGGACTGATCCAATAATTTTGGATAGGCCGTTTTTGCGGGACTTGCGCCGGTTCACGTGCCAGTTTATCCGACTTGCGAACGAATTCGGCTGGTGTGTACAATTGGCGTGTACAATGGCCGATTTCGGCAGACGAGGTCGGCTTATTGATCCTCGTAACGTCCAGTAAACAAGGTTGTTACGCAAGCGTCGCCGGTATAGCTCAGTTGGTAGAGCAGCTGATTTGTAATCAGCAGGTCGTCGGTTCGAATCCGACTGCCGGCTCCCTCGCAGGTCCCTGACAGCCAATAGCTTGTCGGATAATTCGTCCGGCACATTCACGGGTCCCAATGCGCTGATGCTGGCAGCCCAGATAATTGAACCTCTGCTCGCCCGAAAAACCGAAGTGTGATGATATGCCATCCGGTAGCTCCCACCGATGAAATACCTCCTTCGTTCTCTTTTGGCATTCCTCCTACTGGTCGGCGCCGGTATCGCAGCATACGCGGCGCCGGTGATTTTTTGGGCTTCTGATAGCCTGCAGCCCGGCGACGCAGTTCTCCTTTTCGGTGGCGGACTCGCCGGCGTTCACGATGTGCGCGTGAGGGTGCTGGCAAATGATAATGCCCTGCCCTCCGCGCAGCAAGTGTTCGCCTCCGACCGGGCAATAACCCAGCCCGCGCTACAAAATGATGAACACTCACTAAAGTTCATCCTGCCGGAGAATTTCGCCGCCGGCATGTATACCGCCCAGCTTTCCGGCGGCGGCGCGCCCGTTGTCCTGAATCGACCCGAGGTGTGGTTCTTGCAACCAGAGCATTTGCAGCCGGGATTTCGCGAGAGCCAGACCGCGCCCGGCTCGGCAGTGCAGATTATTGGCAAGGACTTTCTTCTGCCCGGAGACGCGGGCAAACCCCGAATCATCTTGCGGCCGCCGGTTCAGATGGCTGGCGGGAGATTACGCCCACGAAGACCGAGAAGTTTTCGTTGCGCGCAACGCTCCCCAGCGATCTGAAGCCGGGACGTTACGAACTGCGCGTATCCAATGGCTTCGGCGGTGGCGTTGGCTGGAGCGCCCCCTTAATAGTGGAAGTCAAGCAACCGGATGCATGGCCGGGGAATATCTACAATGTAAAACAATTCGGCGCAAAGGGTGACGACGTCACGGATGATACGGCTGCCATTCGTTCCGCGCTCGATGCGGCGCGAAAGAACGGAGGCGGCATTGTCTATTTTCCATGGGGCACTTATCGGCTCAAGGATTGGATTTCCATTCCCCCCCGCACCGTCCTACGTGGTGATGACCGCGATGCCACAATCCTCAAATGGCCCGAGGATGAGTCAAAGGATTTGACTGACTTCCTCCCGGCGGCCGTTTATGGAGAAGGATGCTACGGTGTTGAGAACCTTACATTTATCGCGCGCAAAGTGGATACTCTATTTCTTGATCTCAGCGCCGCGCGTAATCTTCCCCCGGCATTCGAGTCGGGAATCGCGCCGGGCACTGCCTCGCACGATGTCTTTTTTCGTCACGTGGCCTTTCAGGATTGGCTCATGGCCGGGCATCCGAATCGGAACGCCGCCCTATGGAACAGTAAATACACAAGCGACGGTCCCTATAACTTCCGTTGCAACGCGATCAGCAATTTCGAGGTAAGTGATTGTTGCTTCCAGGGCGGCAGCCAGTCGTTTGGGAACATTAAGAATAGCCGGATCCTAAATAACTTCTTCGGCAATGAAATGGGGTATTGCTGGACCTGCCTTGGCGGGGGAGCCCATTACGTGGTTGCGGAGGGGAACGAGATACGCGCCTCCTCTTTGTGGGGGTACGGCGCCATTGGGATGCAATACATTTACTCCGCCCATAACCGCAGCTACAACTTCGTGCGCGGTGAGCGGGAGGCGATGACCCTGGACGTCAGCGCGCTGCCGGCAACGCCGCCGGGCGGGAAGGTACAAAATGGTAATGTCGCATGGTTCGGTTCTCCGTCAGCGGCCAGCGGGCTGCACCTTACGCTCAAAGCGATCAAGGCCGCCGACAACGAATTCGCCGGCATGGCCGTGATGATCCTTGACGGGCCCGGCGCGGGACAATTGCGCATCGTGAAGGGAAATACGCCCACGGATTTTACCATTGACCGCCCATGGGATATCCCGCCCGATACCTCCAGTACAATCGGCGTCTGGACGCTCATGGCGCACATGATCGTGTATCAAAGCGAGGGCTATGATACCAGCGCGTTCGCCCAGCTTTACGGTAGCTTTTACGATTACATTGTCGATAGCTGCCGGGTGGAACGCAGCCAGGGCATTTGGGGCCAATCCGGCTGGTTTGTGCAGTTCCGTTACAATGACGTGCTCAATGGTTGGAGCTTCCACCCGGGCATTGGCCCTCATGGCCCAAACCCGGAAGGCGACCTGCCATACGGTTTCGTGGGCCTCACCGACGGCGACCTCCGAATCACAAAATTTGGCTCGGCGCAATATGGCACACCCGGCGGCAAGCCAATTTTCGTGAAGGATGTCGTCCCCCATCCCGTACCGGGCGCGCTCGGCTGCATCGTCAAAGGCAACACCCTTTCTTACAATCAGCGTATCGCCTTTCGTCCGGGCGACAACCCGATGCGGCCGCCCGGCCGAAATGACTTTGTAAAGATGGCCGATATCATCATCGACCACAACAGCATCGAGCACTCCCCGGTCGGCATCTATGTTGGAAGCGACGTTACCGGCGTACTTACTTCCGGCAATCACTTCATCGACGTGGCGCAACCCATTTACGCGAACCCGCAGGACATCCTCTCGCTCGACGCCGGCGCCGCCGCGCAATCACCGGCGCCGAAATGATCCCAATTCAATCCGGTAAACAATTCCCCGGGGCCTGGAGGCCATTCGGCTCCATTTGTGTGCTACGTGAAAACCGCCACAGTTGGGGACTCGCGTCGGTCACTTTTTCCAAGGTCTGCTGACGCCGGGCAGCGATGATGACTTCTTGCCGAGCGCATGAAAGGCTTCCGCAAGCCCCGGCCAATGCCCGGGCCGCCGCCGGTGATGAGAATGGTGTTATTGTTAATTTTCATAGGTTTAATATTACAATGAGCCTTCCTTTCGTTCGCGATTTGCGTGATGAGATTCAGAAAGCTGTCTGCGGATCAAATGGCTTTGCAGGAGCAAACTCCCCGGCAATCGCGCGCTCGTGTAAATCCAAGGGCGCGTGCCCGATTTGCGCGCGGCTTGACAACATTGACACGGCCTGCACGGACGGTTTCCATTGTACCCCTCATTGTACACTGCAGCCGAAGAATCAGGCCAAAACCAGCTAACCCCCGCTAAAGACAAATTCTCGTAAGATGCTGATTATGAGCATACAGCATACAATAGCCAAAGCTGGCAAATGCCCGTTTTCTAATTCGTAATCAGCAGGTCGTCGGTTCGAATCCGACTGCCGGCTCCATATGTAACATATTGGCAATAAATGTATTGCGTCAGTAAGTTCAGAATAAAGCGGGCCTATGCGATAGAAACGCGTTTCTCCTGCTTGCTGACCAGGCGGAGCAACTCGTCGCCGGTCATCCGGGAGGCGGCTTCATGCGGGCAGGCGGCGACGCAACGGGGATAGGGGGAGGAAAGCTCGCCCACGGCGTCGCATAGATCGCAGGTGCTGGCTTTCAGGGGCGCCACTGTGTATGTGCGGCCGGATTGAGTGGGGTCGAGCGTTTCGAAGTGGTGATGCTCGTTTGGAGCCATGAAGATGTTGCCGTAGGGGCAATTGGAGGCGCAGAGGCCGCAGCCGATGCAGTGGTCCTCGATCACGATCTGGCCATGGCGCCCGCGATGGATGGAATCGACGGGACAACCGATCATGCAATAGGCGTCGGTGCAGGATCGGCAGGCGGTGGCGACCATGAAATTCGCGAAGTGCAGCCCGTCGCGAAGCAGACGGGTGACGGGGGCGCCGTGAGACTCCGTCCCATGCTGCTGCACGCACGCCTTGACACACTCATCGCAGCGCGTGCGGCACTCGAGGTCGAGGATGAGCAGGCTTTGGCCTTCGTAAAGCCCCTGGGCAACATATTCGCGCAGCAATGGGTTGCGCTCGTTGTCGCTGCGGAGGCGGTTGAGGGATTGCTCGACCAGCCGCTGCCGGACCATGGGAAAATCGCGAACCAACTGGAGAAAATCCGCGCGGCCAAGCCGCGCCATCTCGAGGTGATCCAACGCCGCGCAGGTGGCTGTCCTTTTACCTGGAGGAATGGCCGCGCCGAGGTCGCCGCCCGCGTGATCCAAGGCCGCCTTGATAACCCCGTCGGCTTCCTGAACTTCCATGCCGGCATCCCTGGAAGAGAATCCCAGCAGGCCGATCTCCCCGATAATGCTGCCAGGCCCGCGGGATATGACCTTCATTTCACCCTCGAAGCGCCGCAGGCCGACCCTCACATGGCCAAGGCGGACGACGTAGAGCGCGTCGGCGATATCTCCCTGATGAAAGAGCGTCTGACCGGGACTCACGCGCACAAAACTGATGCGCGGACGCAGATAATCGACGATTCTCTGCAACTCCCGCGGGTCGATATTCTTGAATATCTCGGCGCGCGGCAATACCTGCTGCAACGCCCGGTCGCGATAGTCTTTCTCCAACCTCTCGCGGTGGCTGGGGAGCCGCATCAACCGGTCCAGGACGTTGCGCCGCAGTTCCCAGACCTCGCCGGGTTTGACACCCTTCAGGGTTGCGGTGCGCGGAGATCCGCTCAGGCACGCCATTTCTCCCACGATGAGATTCTCCGGGGTCAGTTGCACCCGCATCAGCGGCTTTTTCAGGAGCCGCCGGAAGGCTCCGGCGATAGTTTCGGCCTGGGCGTAAATCGAGGCCTGCATTGCGCCGCTTCTGATCAGGAACGCGGTGTTGCCCGGCTCCCCCTGGCGAAACAGAATCTGGCCCTTTTTGAAGCGGCGCCGAATGACCAATCCGCGTTGCCAAATGAGGAACTTGGGCGGGATGCCCGCAAAGATGGGATCGCGAATCAAATCCGCCGCGGGCACGGCGCGGGCGGAGCGGCGCACGCTGGCCGGCCTGACCTGGGCGGTGGGCTTGAATGTAATGGCGCTGGTGGGGCAGGAGACCATGCACTCGCCGCATTTCACGCAACTGGATTCTCCCATCGGGTCGTTCAAGTCGAAGCTGATGCCGGCGGTGTTTCCCTTGCCGGTGCGGCCGATGACATGGTGCTTCACCACGTCATCGCAGGCGCGTATGCAGCGTTCGCAGAGGATGCAGGCGGCGTGATTAACGACGAAGACCGGCGACGAAAAATCCATCCGCCGCCTACCGGCCCGTGGCGCCGCTGCCGGAGGGGGGTCGGAGAAGACATCGATGTTAAGGCGGGAGGCGTCGGCGCCGAAGCGTTCGGCCATCTGGCCGAGTTCATCGAAGGGGCCGAGTTCCGCGGCAAGCGCGGGGGTCGCCACCGGCTTGAGGTGATCCGCGGCGAGCAATTCGGTCAGTACTTTCACCGACTGGCGAACGCGATCCCCGTCAGGACCCGGGGCATTGTTCGTAAAGACTTCCATGCCTTGCTTGACCTGGTGCTGGCATGCCGGAAGCAACTTGCGCTCGGGCGCCCGCTTGCCGCGTTTCTGGCCATAGATTTGGACGACGCAGAGACGGCAGACTGCCACCGGACTCATGTGCGGCTGATGACACAAGGTGGGGATCGGAATCTTCGCCTCGTCGCCCGCCTGCTTCACATACAGTTTTGCGACGGCATCGTAGACGGTCGTGTACCGCGGTGTGGACCTGCCTTCCAGGTTCTGGATAATATTTCCGGCGGCATCTTTCAACGGCTCGGCCAGGGGCACGGTTACCGGCTGTCCATCTATCTCGAGAGTAACATTCTCCCGATAGTCGCGCTCCGTTGGCGCATCCAGACGGATCAGTTGGCCGTTGATGTCCCGGCTGAAGAGGCCTTCATCGTCATCGCGAACGAATGGACCGCCGATCAGGTCGGAGTCTAGGGGCATGAATTCCCTTTCTTCAACTGGCTCGGAGCCGGGTTTTTTGGCGTCGAGAAATGGCCGGCCAGATCTTCCTCAAAGTAAGTGGCGACCGTTTTCAGAGGGACGGGGACGGATCGCCCCAATCCGCAAATGGAAGTCAACTCGATGGCCCTCCCTATCTCCTTCATGAGCGGCAATAACTCCTCTTTCCATCGCTGCGCGCCAATCTTTCCGTTGATCAGATGCGCGCCCAGGGAGGCGAACTTCTGTGACCCGAGCCGGCATGGCACGCACTTGCCGCAGGATTCATTGCGGAAGAATTCCACTGCATTCACCGCCTGGTCAGCCATGTCGCGCCCCTCGGCATAGACCACCAGCCCTGCGCCGAGCGCCTGGGTGGGGCTCAGCGCGCGGAAGAGGCTTAGCTCGAGCTCGAGGTCGAGGATATCGAGCGAAGTGGCTGCCGGATCGAAACCGCGGCGAGCGGCGAGCGCCTGCCATGTCTTGTTATTCACATGGTCGCGGGGCAGTCCTGCCGGGGCCGTCAGCTTTGCCGGCAAAAATCCGCCGGAGGGTCCCGATGGCGCGAAGCCTTTGAGCGGGCGATCCCCGACGATTCCCTGGCAGTACGCGTCCCCATAAATCAGTTCCCGCACGGTGAGTCCCATTGGCGCCTCATAGACGCCGGGGCGTTTGACGTCTCCGGAGACGGAGAAAAACCGGCGTCCATTCCATCCATTGACACCTTGCCCCGCGTAAGCTTTTCCGCCGTGGATGCAGATGCGAGGCGCCCAGGAAAATGTTTCCACATTGCTTACCAGGGTGGGAAGGTCGAGCAGTCCGTTGCTTTCGAGCGTCGGCGGCATGTTCCGGGGTTCGCCCCGGCGATCAGACATGGCTTCGATCAACGCGCTCTGCTCCCCGCAGATATAACCGCCCGGACTTACAAAGACCGATACCCGGAAGGGCCGGCCCAGCATAAATGCGCCCTCGCCGCAAAATCCCAGTTGCTCCGCCCGGCGAATCTCTGCCCGGCAGGCTTCGATCTGCTCGCCATATTCATGCCGGATGAAGATGAACCCCTCGGTTGCCTCCGTGATCAGCCCGGCAAGAATGACGCCTTCGATAACGAGGTGCGGGGTGCGAAGCAAAAGTTCGCGATCCTTAAAGGTGCCCGGCTCGCTCTCGTCGCCATTGGCCACGATGAATGCGCGATCATCCTCCCCGCGCAGCCGGGCGGTCCGAACGGCGTCGCGCACGTCGCGCCATTTTTGCACGGCGGGAATGCCCGCGCCTCCCATGCCGCGAAGGTCGGCGTCCGCGATCTCTTGCAACAATGCCTCCGACCAGCCGCCGCGTTCCGGGCCTCTGGCCCAGTCTGCCTCCGTCTGCCAGCAGCGAACGGCCTCGGCCATCTGGCGATCGACCGGAAAATCGACGCGCAGTTGAAGGATGGCGGCGAGGCGGAAGTAATCGAGCTGCCTGGGATTCCACCGATACTTTTCCGCCAAGGCATGCGCCGATGCGTTCAGCGCGGCGTCGCGTAGCGAGACGGCCTTGCGGAGGGCTGCATAGTCGGATGAAGCGCCGGCGTAGGGATTGACCGTGGAAGCCGCGGGCAGGCCCGGCTGATCGGCGTCGCAATCCGGCCTGGGCGGGGCATCCGCGATGCAGGCGTCCACGATGCGCTTCAATTCCTCCGCGGAACGGCCCAGGTAATAGTGCTCATGCGCCAGGCCCTCGAGCGCGACACATGCCGCCGGCGCGCGATCACACCGCCCGAGGCAGGAGGCGCCCTCGACTGCAACCTCCTCGCCATTGAGCGATTCCAGCTTTGAGATAATCTGCGCGGAACCGGCCATGTGACAGGCCATATCCCGGCAGACGCGCAGGGTCACTTTCCGGGGCGGGGTCAGCCGAAAGTGGGGAAAGAAGCTCGCCACGGCCTGCAAACGCTGCAGCGGAACCTCGGCTTTCTCCGAGAGTTTTTCGAGGGCCTCGCGGTCGAGATAACCAAACCGCTGCTGAATCTCCTGCAACGCCGGCACGAGCACCACTTCATGGTAGAGAGGGCTGGAAGAGGCGGAACTCATACTCCGGGTGATCGGAAGACAGATTACTGTTTCGGGTGCTGTTGCGAAATGAGAAAGCTGGCGAGCGGCCCCATCGGCGGGCTCCCTGCCATCGGTGGGAGACCGAATTGCTCCTCGATGGTTTTTACCACCGTCTGCGGCGAATGGAAGGTGTGGCAGGCGAGGCAGTTCGATGGCGCGGCCCCGCCAGTGCGATGGCACGAGACACAAGTCGCCTGGGACGGCATGATGATATCCGAGGCCGAGCGGCTGTCATTGGCATCGTGACATTGCACGCAACTCATGAAGGCATGTTTTGCATGGGTGAATGCGCCGTGGTCCAGCCAGCGGCCGGCCATTTGCGGCGGTGTCACCACGGGGTCGGCTCCCCCTTCCGGCTGGGTCACTTGATGGCAATAGGCGCAACCCGAGAAAAATGCCCGCTGGGCCGTGGGCGGATGGTCCTTGTACGGATCGGCGGTGAAGAGGATCTCCTCTTCCAGATCGCCCGGGGTTTGCACATGAGCCCGTTGCAGCAGAGCGACGATTTGCCGCACGGCAAAGGTCTTCTGGTCCGCGGGGGAGACCACCTTGTTTTGAGCGTCCTCCATTTTTCGATCCAGTTCTTCGTATTGGTAGGTGAGGCTGTGCAAAAATGACCGCAGGCGCGGGACATCGCCGTGCGGGATCAAAAGCCCGGGATTGGCGGGATCGAGTTGGAGGGTATGGCATCTCTCGCAGGCCATTTCATAAGTTACGGGCTGGTAATAGATGCCGTCCGCGGCGGGCCGGTGGCAGTCGGCGCAGCTCAACTTCATGCCGGGCGCCAAATGCTCGTGATGACTGAAGTTGAGCACGTCCGGGTCCTTCAAGCCGGGCTGCTCGTACTCGAAAGGGGGATGGCCCCGCTCGAACGAGGCAAAGAGCGGCAATGGCTGCTTGCGCGCGGGGGGGATGAAGTGAACCACGCCATCGGGGGTGACGCCGTCGAATGCGCCCATGATCGCCCGGGACGGCGATAGCGGCACACGCACGATAGCGGCGGTCATGCGGGCAGCATTGTCATGACATGCGGCGCATGCGGAATCGCCAGGTAGCTTGAGGTCGATCCGGCCCAGGTGTTCCTGGTGACAACTGAAACACCCGGTGGCCGCCACGATGTGGAGTTCGCTGTGAAAATCCCTCAGAGCCAGCGTTTGAGTGGTGGGCTGATGCAAGTCCATGCCGGCATGGCAGGATTGGCACGCCTGGTTGATCGTCAGTGACGAGCTGAACATAGCCGGCGGCGCGGAATTCCATTGATGGTGAAAAATGTTCCTGGCCGCGGAGTTGTGGCAGGCGGCGCAGTTGTTCTCGAGAAAGGCGTGCGAAATCGAAAGGGGCGCCGGATTATACAACTGGTCCGAGTGGGATGACTCGAGGCGGAAAATGCCATAGACGCCGAGCAGCACTGCCAGCATGCAGAGAAAGGATTTCTCGCGCGCAAGGAACGCAGCTTTCTTGAAATAGCCGAGATTGTCCCTGTATTTTCTCCCCACCTCCTTCTGAGTCTGATTGGTGTCTTCCATGGCCTGGGAGCCTCCTAGAAATAGAACAGCCCCGTCAGCGCATGCCACGCGGTCCAGATCAAAAGCAGGAGGGACGCGGGCACATGAACGAGCAGCCAATAGTGCAGCCAATGCTGCATGAGAGTTTGCAAGTCCATCTGGCGGCGCTCGTCGCACCATCTCCGCATTTGATCCACTTTGGCGCGATGCTGCTCGGCCACGCTCAGTCTGAGCAACTGGAACAAGTTATCGGAGACCTGCTGGCGGCCCAGCCTCGATCGCGATCCCCTGCGCGCCCGCAAATAAGGCAAAACGTCGGATTCGAGCATCTTGAGAAGCGTGGCACGCGCCTCCTCGGCCTCCTGGTCTTTGAGAAGCGGTTCTGCGGCCGCGCCGCCGGCGCCGAAGACCCCCGCGCCCTTTGGCCCGGCGGATACCAACTCACGGGGCGCAAGCTCTTCGCGCAGTTCAATCGCCGATGCGACCAGCAGTTTGCGAAGGTGGGGGATCTGATCATAGATGACCTCGTGCGAGAGGCGATCCATCATCTGCCGGGGGATGAATTGCTGGAGGGCCAGCCCGTAGAATCCGCTGACCATCACCACCGCATAGAGGATCAGGAGACCCGTTGTCATCGGCGATCCCGAGTGGAAGCCGCAATGCAACGCCACCAGCGGAATCGTGAGAATGGAAAGCCAGATATGCGCCCGCATCCATGATTCCGCGCGTCCGATGCGCCAATGGCGCACCTTTTTCCTGACACCCAGCAGCGCGGCAAAGATGAAAATCATGAACGCCGTCGTCCCATACGCGATCCCCAATGGGGTGGCTCCGACCGAGCGATGTCCGAAGGGAAAGATGCCCGCCGAATCGGGAACCGGAATATACCGGGGGATCAAGCCTGGCCGGAATACCTCGAGATAGGCCGCCGAAAAAATCAGGGTCGCGCCGGCGACGAGCAAAGCCCATGGCAAATGAGATCGATTGATGATCATTGAACGAGGTCGTACCCTGTGCGCCTTCCGTTCGTCCATGAATGCGGCATCCATTCGATTCCGCCGTCCGCAGCGTTGCCGCTCATCGGTTGCATGGGTCAATCAGTGGAGCAAAGGAACCTTCGCCTACCCGACCGCCCCCAATAAGATGCGGGAGGAGGCTCCTGGCGCCATCGGTTATTCACGCCCATGAGGATGAGGATAGCGGAAAGCCGGCGGCTGCTTCAAATTCAATTTGCCCGGTTGCGCGGATTTATATAGGCAGATTCCGTGCGTTCCTCCTGGCAGCGGGCTGCGGCGGGTTTCCTGGTATTTGGCCTTGGCGCCGTGGCCGCGCCTGCTCCCGTCGAGCTTGCAGAATTCACCGGGGTGACCTCTTGTCAATCATCGGGCTGCCATGGAGGCGGCGCGGGCAGCGACCAATGTATCACGTGGGCGACCGCGGATTTCCATGTGCGGGCGTTCGCCATTTTGCTGACTCCCCGCTCCAAGGCGATCACGGCCGCGCTGCACTGGGGAGAGCCCGCGGCCAATCCCCGCTGCACGGTTTGTCACGCTCCGCTTGCGGGGCTGCCGGCCGGGAGGCTGACGCCTGGCGCCCGTGCGGATGAAGGGGTTTCGTGCGAGGCCTGCCACGGCCCCGCCTCGACATGGCTGCGGTCGCACACCCGTCAGGATTACAGCTACGAGCAGCGGGTTGCCAGTGGCATGAACGATCTTCGAAGCATATACGCCGGGCGAATACCTGCGTGGCCTGTCATGAATATTTGTCCCCGGAAATCGCAAAGGCGGGCCATCCGGAGCTGATCTTCGAGTTGGATAGCCAGACGGTCTCCGAGCCGCCGCATTGGCACGACAGCGACCCGTGGGTCGGCCTTCATTCCTGGCTCACAGGCCAGGCCGTGGCTTTTCGCGAAGAAACATGGCATATGCTCAATGCGCAGCCGGGGGCCTCATCGCGATGGGAAGCGCTGGGGTGGCTGCTCGAGCAGGTATCCGCCCATGCCCGGGGATTGCCGGCTTTCTCCCTTCCCAAAGGATCGATGTCGGCCAGCGAACTGGCGGAGACGCAAGCAGGCTCGGACCACCTTGCCAGAAGGGCCGCGAATTTTCCCTGGACGACCAGCGCGGCGGAACATCTGTTGCAAGGGCTGGCTTCCAGCGGCGCCGGAATACGGCAACTGGACGGGATTGACCGCCAGGCCCACCGCGCGGAAGTGCTCGTGCAGGGAATGGACCGGTTGGTGGTGCAATTAAATCACCAGGGGGTATCGATTCCAGGCAGCGGCCAGAAGCTCGACACGCTCTTTGCCGATGTGCGGCTGCCGGACAACTTCGATGCCGTCAAGTTTTGCCAGGACCTCGATGAGTTTTCGAACTCGATTGGAAAGCTTTGATTACAAGCCGGGATCACGCGGGAATTTTGCATACGGCAGGCGCGCGCCTCGATACTCAAAATTGTCCGCCGTGATCTTATTCGGCGCGAGAAAGTTCACGCACCCCGATGCCGAGATGAGGTCATCCTCATCGACGCCGTCCCCGCTTACGCCAATGGCTCCGATAAGAACCCCGTTGCGGTAAAGAGGGAATCCGCCTGGAAAGATGGTGATCTGATTTGGCAAATAGGGATTGCCCCGGCCGTGGCCCACCGCCGCCAGAAATCCATCGATCAGGAGCGCTTCCTGGACTCCAAAGTAAGGGCCGGGCGGGTTGCCATCGATCCCCGGCGGATAATAGCGCTGCGCAAGAAAGCCCACCGTCCGCGAGGATTCGGCCAGGTCTCCATTGGAAAAAAACAGCGCCGTCCGGGCCTTCTGCACTGCCACGTCCCAACTGAACATCGTGGCGTCGCCCGTGCGAAATACGCCCAGAATTGGCGGCGGAACCCCCGAGTGTTGCGGATTTCCGACGACCGCGATGAAAACCTGAGCCGCTGTCCCGACCGGCAGACGAATCGCGGCACGGGTGATTGCCGAGCGCGCCGCGGCGTTCGCAATGATGTCGGCCACTTCGCCCGCGTTCAGCCGCGGGGCTTTGCCGATCAGGCCGGGAAGGGGGTCGCTCCTGATGGGAAAGCGAAGCTCGCCGGACACCCCATTGAACTCAGCCGCCGGATAATTGAATGGAGGAGGCGACTGCTGCACCGGGTAGCCTTCCACGGGCACGCCCACGCTCCCCAGGGGCATCACCCCGTCCAGGCTCGTGCTGGTTTCCACATAAGGGAGCTGGATTCCTCCCAGATAGTCGTTGGTCGCCAGGATGGAATTGTCGGGCTGGTAGCCCATTTGCCCGGCCAGCGCCACATCTTCGTCCGTATCCGGCCCCTCCTGGAATCCGGGCGTGGCGTCCGACTGGTTCTTGGGCTGGCCCGGCGGCTCGCCGGGAACCTCGGAGGGGCGAAGCACTCCATCGATGATGGCAAACCCCGTGCTCACGTTGATAGGGGATCCGGCGCCGGTCACTCCGACGCCGCCCACCAGCTCGCCGTTCTTATACAGCGGCACGCCTCCGGATGAATCGCTCAAGGAAGTGCCCGGCGCGCCGGAGCCCTCCACCACACTGGTGTGCGAGGTCCCTGTAAAGATCGCCGCCCCGTAGATGCCCGGCGAGCGCGCCCCCGGCAATGCCGGGAATACCGCATCCGGATTGAACGGATTGATTCCCGCGTAGATCGGGGAATTCGGGTCGAACGTACCCGCCATATCCGGTGGAATCTGCTTCAGGAAATCCACGTCGGAATGCTGGCCCACCTTTGCCGGCACGGTGGTAACCTTGCCCTTTGAATTGGTGCTGGTTACAGAAAGGGTGTCGCCGCTGAGGAAAACACTCGAGATGCCCACGCCTACCAGGGGGCCCGGAGGCGTGTTGCGCACGAAGGGAGGAAAGTGCTGCTGGATGATGTAGCCGGCAGTCCGCGAGGTGAATGCATTCTGGTCGCTGCTGAGGAACGCGGCCGTGCCCGCCCGTGAAATGGCGGCGGCGACAAACTCCGCATTGGGATTCGAATCGCCCGCCACGTCCCACACTCCCAGCACATAACCTTCGCGATCGACTACGGCGATGATGCTGTTGGGATCGACTTGGGACGCCCGGGTCGCCGCCTGCGCGATGATTTGCTCGACATCGGCCTCGGTTAGTTGGGTGTCGCCCCGTGCATTGAGGCTTGTGAGAATCACCGCGGCCGACAGCCAAAGCGGAACTCCCTTCATGGGGCGCCATCGGTAGTCAGCAAAGAGACCGATGGCAAGCAAATATGGATCGAATCGGCTTGTTCCAGAATGACCGCTTCCTTAGCCTCAAGCGCCAGCCACGGAATGCCCGGATGACCCGCTTCGCTGTCCAAAGGAATGTGATTATAGGCATTGGATCCATCCTTTGCCTTCAGTGTTCCGTCTTCGCCCAAACCGCCACCGATCAACCAAAGAGCCCATCGCCTGCTCCTCGCGCCACCGCCACCCCGAGCCCGGCGCCGGAGCGGCCACAGTTGTATCGCGATGGCATCCTCGACTTGCGGGATTTTATTTCGGGCCTGACCTCTGGCGGGGACCAAAGGGCCATCGAGGAACCTCCCCTTCCCGCTCCCGCTTTCAATCCCGATCCCGGCGGCGGCAAGAAGCGCATGCTGCCGGAACCGATGTCGCTCTTTGACGATGAGCCGATGTATCCGGCCCCGTACCAGCCGCCTTCTCTTCCGCCGGGCCTGGCGCTTCCCAGGCTCAATGTCCGCGAAACGGCGCCCGTCGAGCACCAATACCCGTACCGGAATTATCCTCCGTCTCCCGAACTTCCCCCGTTCACCCAGAGCACTACCAACCGCTGGTTGATCAACTTTGGGCGCTGGAAACGTTATCAGGACCCGTCCACCGAGACGCCGTACCAGTATGAGACACCGAAGCTGTACAATCCATACCAGCAAAGCATCCTCAAGGGCGATGTTCCCATCATTGGGCAGGACATCTTCACCGATATCACCCTTAAGAACTTTACGCTTGTGGAGTTTCGCAAGCTGCCCACCTCCAGCGGTATTAGTGCCAACCAGCCGAGCAGTTCCGAATTCTTTGGAAGAGACGAACAATTTTTTCTCTCAAACGATACATCCCTGAGCATCGATATATTCAAGGGCGAAACCGCGTTCAAGCCGGTCGATTGGGATGTTAAATTCCTCGGCGTTTACAACGTCAATTATATCTCCGTGCAGGAAAACAACCAGGTCAATCCCGATCCGCGCGGCACCGGCTATCCCGATACCGGCGGCGCCGACAACGCCAGGATCGGCGGCGCGGGCGCGGCATCCAATAACGTAAATCCCATATTCGCCGGAACCAGTTATGAGAATGCTGCGTTCCTCCAGCCGGGCGATCCCGTCGATTATCTCTGGCCCTATCTCACCAAGGCCCCGCCGGAGCTCGGCTCGCAGTACACGACACGGCTCGAGGAGATGTTTGCCCTGCAGGAGGCGTTCGTGGAAATCCATCTCGCCGATTTGAGCGATAACTATGACTTTGTCTCCGCCCGCGTTGGCATCCAGCCTTTTGTCAGCGATTTCCGCGGATTCATATTCGCAGACAGCAACCTGGGGCTGCGGTTCTTCGGAAACGCCGATGACAACCGGCTCCAGTACAACCTCGCCATATTCGACATGCTCGAGAAGAATACGTTCTCCGATCTGAATACCTTCGAGCAGCGCGACCAGTACGTCATCATCGCAAACCTTTACCGCCAGGACTTTTTCGCACACGGTTACACCGCCCAATGGAGCTTCCAGACAAACCTCGACAATGGTAAAAACCACTACGACGGGAATGACTTTCAAACTCGCCCGGAATTACTCGGCGACCCGGTGCCTCACGATGTCCACGCCTACTATCTTGGCTGGACCGGCGACGGCCATATTGGGCCGTTGAATCTTACCCACGCTTTTTACCAGGTATTTGGCACCGACGATTTCAACGGACTGGCCGGGCGCAAGGTAACCATCAACGCCCAAATGGCCGCGGCGGAGCTTTCTTATGACTTCGATTGGATTCGCGTCAAATTATCGGGGTTTTACGGATCCGGCGATCATGACCCGAGCGGCGGCACGGGAAGCGGGTTCGATACCATCGACGACAACCCTTCCTTCATTGGCGGCCCATTCAGTTGGTTCGCCCACCAGGGGTTCAACCTCGCGGGCACAGCCGTGGATCTGAAGGAGCGGGACAGCCTGGTGCTGGACCTCCGCAGCAGCAAATACGAGGGGCAATCCAACTTTGTCAACCCGGGCGTCGGCATTCTCGGAATCGGGACGGAAGCCGATATCACGCCCAAGCTCCGGCTCTTCTGCAACGTCAATTACATTTGGATTCCCGCCACGGAAACCATCAAGCTCGCCCTCCAAACCAATAAGGCCGACAACCAATTGGGTCTCGATGCCAGCATTGGTTTCAAGTATCGTCCCTTGCTCACCGATAACATCATCATTTCCGCGGGCGTCGGCTTTTTCTTTCCCAGCCTAGGTTACAAGGATATTTACGAAACCAACACGGCTACCGTTCCCGGCTTCGACTCCGGCGTGCCTCCGGGGCACGTGGACGCAATGCTCTACAACGTCTTCACGGCCGTGACGTTTACTTTCTAGGTCCATGAAGTGGAGTTACTTTCTTCTCTTCCTGGCTGTCGCCCTGGTCTTGACGGGATTCATAGGTGTCCTCGCCGCGAGGCCCGCCTCGGGCGACGCCGCCCCGGCTCTCACCGGCATGGGGCCGGAAATCTCTGTGGGTGTTCACCCGGGTTCCGCCAGGGCGTCGTTGCCTCCGAGGAACTGGATCGATCAAACCCGCGCGGCCGCGGCCGCGAAGAGCGTGGGATGCATGGAATGCCACCAGGGAATCGAATCCATGCATTCTTCCCCGAATGTGGTTCTCGGTTGCACCGATTGCCACGGAGGCAACCCGGCGCCCGGCTTGACCAAGGACCAGGCGCACGTCCACCCCCTGAACAAGGATGTTTGGATTGGCTCGGCAAATCCTCCCAACGCGAACGTGGTCCTCAACCACGAATCGCCCGAGTTCATCCGCTTTGTCAATCCGGGTGATCTGCGTGTCGCGGAGCAGGCCTGCGGCCTGTGTCATAAGGAAATCGTGGACAACGTTATTCACAGCATGATGAACCACGGCGCCATGCTCTGGGGCGCCGCCCTTTACAACAACGGCGATTTCTACAAAAAGAACTATCTCTTCGGCCAGGCTTATGGCCCGCACGGCGAGCCGCTGACCCTGCTAAGCCCCGTCCCCGTTACCGCCGAAGATACACGCTCGCACGGCATCCTGCCTTTTATCGAGCCGCTCCCGAGATTCAACATCAGCCAGCCCGGCAACATCCTCCGAATCTTCGAAAGGGGCGGCGAATCCCCATTGACCGTGGGCCTGCCCACCATGGACGAAGAGCCGGGCCAGCCGGCGCGCCGGCTCTCGGATCGCGGACTGGGCACGCTCAACCGGACGGACCCCGTATTCCTCGGAATCCAGAAGACACGGCTGCACGATCCCTTGCTGGGGTTCATGGGCTCGAACGATCACCCGGGTGATTACCGGTCGAGCGGCTGCACCGCCTGCCATGTCATCTATGCAAATGACCGCTCCCCCACCAACTCCGGATGGTGGAGCAAGTTCGGCAACCAGGGACTTAGTTTCACCGGCGATCCCACCATTCCCAAAAACGAACACGGCCATCCGATCTTTCACCAGTTTACCTCCTCGATCCCCTCGAGTCAGTGCATCACCTGCCACATGCATCAGGGCAATGCATTTGTAAATTCGTATCTGGGATACACCTGGTGGGACGAGGAGACCGATGGGGAGTTCATGTATCCCAAGGCGCAGCGAAATGTCAGTGACCAGGACCTGGTGCTTGCAACGCGCACCAACCCGGAGGCGGCGGCCGCGCGCGGACTTTGGGGCGATCTCGATTTCCTCCAGCGCGTGGCGGAATTGAACCCGCAATTGAAGCACACTCAGTTTGCCGATTACCACGGCCATGGCTGGGTGTTCCGCGCCGTGTTCAAGAAGGATCGCGAGGGACGCCTGCTCGATCTCGACGATAAGGTGATTCCGGACAACGACCCCGACAAGTTCTCGGAGGCGGTGCACCTGAATGACGTTCATCTCGCCGACGGAATGCAGTGCGTCGATTGCCACTTCTCCGCGGATGACCATGGCAACGGCCTGCTGTACGGAGAAAACAGGGCCGCAACCACCATCACGTGCGTTGATTGCCACGGCACCATTTACAAACGTCCCACGCTCATCACCAGCGGCAACGCGGGCGAGGTCAATCTTCTGCAATCGGTCACGCCGTGGGGGCCGCGTTTTCAATGGATCGGCACGAAACTCATCCAATACTCCGCGATGCAACCCGATCTGCAATGGGAAATCCCGCAAACGATCGACGTGATCGATCCCGCTTCCCCCCACTATAACGCCAAGGCGCGTTATGCAAAGACGCTCCAGCGCGACGGCGCCACATGGGGACTCGTCCCCATCGACGAACGCACCCGCCGCATGCAGCTTGCGCATGACAATAACAAGATGGATTGCGTGGTCTGCCATACCTCGTGGGTCACGAGTTGCTTTGGCTGCCACCTGCCCATGAAGGCCAACCAACGGGTCCCGCTCAATAAGTTCGAGGGGGTGACCGACCGCAATTTTACAACTTACAATCCCCAGGTTCTAAGGGACGATGTCTTCATGCTCGGGCGCGACAGCACGGTGAAAGGGAACCGCCTGGCAGTCATTCGCTCATCGAGCGCCGTGGTGGTCGGGTCCCAGGACGCCAATCGTGAGTGGGTCTATTCCCAGCAGCAGACGATATCCGCGGAGGGTTACAGCGGGCAGGCTTTCAATCCCCATTTTCCGCACACCACCAGCGGCGTCGGCACGACGAAAAACTGCACCGATTGCCATCTCTCCGCCGAAAACGACAACAACGCCATCATGACGCAACTCTTCGGATTCGGCACAGGCACCGTCAATTTCTTTGGCCGATACGCATATGTCGGCGAAGGGAGGGGAGGCTTTGCCGCGGTGGTGTGGACGGAGCAGGACGAGCCCCAGGCGGTGCTGGGAAGCCACCTCCAGGAGCTGGCCTATCCGGACGATTACAAAAAGCATCTGGCCTCCGGGAGCCAGCTCCACGAGGCTTACACGCATGGCGCGGCGGACATCGAGGACCTGGCGCTCAGGGGCGAGTATCTTTACACGGCCAACGGTCCGGCAGGATTCGAGGTATTCGACGTCGCCAATGTGGACCAGAAAGGTTTTTCCGAGCGTGTGGTTACCGCGCCCGTATCTCCGCTGGGCCAGAGAACTTATGTCCGCACCAAATATGCCACCTCGGTGGCGTTGCCGAGCACGCTCGCCATCGATCCGACGCGGCAACACCTGAAGGAGAACGAGGAACAGGACATCGATCCCTTCTATGGTTATGCATATATCACCGACCTTTACGAGGGCCTGGTGATTGTATCCGTGGCCACTCTTGTGGATGGCAACCCGGAGAATAATTTCCTCAAGAAGGACAAGGTATTCAATCCGGGCGGCATCCTCAATGGCGCGCGGTTCGCAACCGCCGCGGGCCACCGATTGTATGTTTGCACGCCGAAGGGGCTGGTTGTCGTCGATGTATCCAATCCCATGCACCCTCGAGTCGCCGGCCAATTAGACGACGGATGGCTGTCCAATCCGCGCGCGATTGCCATCCAGTTCCGTTACGCTTTCGTGACGGACGACGAGGGGTTGAAAGTGCTGGATATCACCGATCCGGAACATCCGGTTCCCGTCAAGAATGCGACCGTCAGGCTGCGGAGCGCCAATCGGCTCTATCTCGCCCGCACTTATGCCTATGTTGCCGATGGCGGCGACGGCCTTGCCATCGTAAAAATCGAGAATCCCGAACATCCTGCGATTTACGAAATGTACAACGCCGGCGGCCAGTTGAACGATACCCGCGCCGTGCAAATCGGCTCCGTAAACGCATCGATGTACGCGCTCGTGGCCGATGGGAGGAATGGGCTTCGCGTTCTTCAATTGATCTCGCCCGATACGGTGCCCGGGGCGGCGGGATTCAGCCCACCGCCCAGTCCCAGGCTCATCGCCACCTACCGGACGAAGAGTCCGGCGGTCGCGATCTCCCGCGGCCTGGATCGGGACCGCGTCGTGGATGAAACCGGCGGGCAGACCGTTGTCTTTGGCCGGCGGGGCTCCCGTCCGCTCCACCTGGACGAAATGAACGACTTCCTGCGGCACGACGACGGCGCCTTGTTCAAAGTCGAGGACGTTGTTTCAAGCGGAGGAAAGCTCACCACTCGTAGCGGACAGCCCCTGCCGGCTCCACTTGCGCCCCTGGTTCCGGCCGCCACGCCCGTTCCGGCGGATTTCGACTCTCGCCGGCTTTTTCGATGATCGCGGACTATTTTAAAACTTCAGACCCACCGAAACGCCGCCGCCAACGTCAAGCTTGTGATAGTCGGGAACCGATGAGGCGTCGGAATCGCGGATCTCATAAGTGAGGAAGAGCCGCACCGAACTCCATGAGTTGAAGGAATAATTCGCGGAAAGTCCAAGGGTATGCAGAAGGTCATTCCTGCTTTGGCCGGCGAAGTAATCCGGGTAATATGAATACTGGAAAAGATAGAATGGGCGAATGATCACCTTGGGCGCGACCTGCCAGGTCAGGGTAAAGTCCAGCCCCTGATCCGTCCGGTTGTTACAATCCCGGCCCTGATTCGGGAACGGAACTTCATCCGTAAAACGGTAGTCTCCGAAGTAACCGAGCGAAAACTGCATGTTATCCCGAATTTGGAATATCTTCTCGACGCCCAACGTTGGGACAAGCTCCTTGTAAAACTCGTCAAAGTCATTCCCTTCGCTGAGCAACCGCGAGTAAGCAAGGTTCCCGGAAATGGTCCACTGGCCCGGTAATTCGTACTTTCCCTGGGCGTACACGGTGGCCACGTCAAAATCGAGCCGTCCGAAGTGATCGCCGGGACCGCCGATCCCGTAATCGAACCAGTCGTATTCGTAACCCGCTCGCGTAAACAACTGCCCGTAGGGCACCGTAATGGGCGGGGCGGCCAGCGCGCCGTTGATGCTGTTGACCGTCATCCCGGTTCCCTTTTTCAACGTGTCGTTCAGATACGCATTCGAGGTGTAAAAGTACTGGCTGTCCAGCGTGAGATTGATCCACTGCCAGCGTTGCCCGGGCGTCGGCGCCAGGATAAACTGGCGCCCGGAGTCATTTTCTTCTCCGGTGTACAGAGACGGGGCGACGGCGTAAGCCGTCTGTTGTGGCTGGAGCATTTGCAGCTCCTGCGCCCGCTGGAGCGCGTCCGCCCGGTAAAGCACCTGGGCCTCGAGAACGCGGGGGAGTAAGCAGCCGGCCAGGGCAACCGCGGCGATCGTCCATGAAAGCCTCGTCATGGCTTCTTGGGTGAAGTTCCGCCCCCGGATGACGGCGCCGGGGTGGGCGTGGGCTGTGCGAACACCGGCGCAACGACTACACCTGTGTTCTGCGCGGAAGCGGGAGCAGACGGATGGAGCAGCGCCTGCATTTGGTTGATCCTCTTGTTGGGATCGGGGATGCCGCCAAGGACCGTGCCCGGCTGGCTGAAGGCGCCCGATGCGATTTCCTGTTCCTGTTTGTGGATTTGCTTTCGGATCTTGGGCAGGGAAGGCAGGGGCGCCTGGAAGCTGCTTACCAGCCGGGAGGTCTCAACCTCGTCCTTGAGACGAAAGTCCAGGACCACCCCGGGATCATGGCCGCCCGGCGGCACATAAACCATTTGCCCGGCGTGCAGCGTCCTCTGTTTGCCGTTTGACATTCGGACATTCGCGTTCCCCTCCAGGACCAATAGCTTGAAACCGCCGTTCCTGGTGGTCACCACGATGATCGTGGTGCCCAGAACCGAGGCCGTCGCCGCCGCGGTCCTGATGCTGCCTCCGCCTCGTCCGCTGGGGGCCTGGAACAAGATGCTGCCCTGTTCCAGGTTGATCACGCGCTCGTGCGGCTCGAATGAGAAGAGGGTGTCTGCTCCCACGCGGGTGATCGTCTGATCGTCCGCCACCAGTTCCGAGCGCGATTGCGCGCCTGTTTTCATGATTTCCGGAGCGCGAAACATCTCGTCCGTCTTTGCCGGTTTTGCGTTCCAGGACTGCGGATCGAGCACGGTCACTTGATTGACTACTTCCGTGATCTTCGCGTGATCGATCGGCAGGGCGCGCGCCTGAAACAGGGAGGCAAACACCGTCAAGCCGCCAAGGCTTTGGAGAATGCGTTTTCGGAGAAGAAACAAGCCGTACATATTTGGCGTACGTGCCGGCAGGGTGGGAACTTCGGCCATTTGAGTCAAACATTTTTCCCGGGATGAAGCAGTCCCAATCATTTTTCGGTCAGCGTCCACGATCCGTCCCAATCGGGTTTCGGAGGTTCCGACAGGTGCGCCGTGCAGCGGGCCAGATACATCGCGCAGAGGTTATCTTCGCCGCCTATTTGGACCCTCACGGCCTCGAATGCCTCATGCGCCTCCTGAAATTCCCGCTTCCGGTAGAGCCCAACCGCGCGGTGATATGCGTCGAGCCAGACGGGGCGCGGCGATTCGATTTCTCCGAGCGGCGTGAAGATTTCGATCGCCTTCGATTTGCCCTTGAACCTCACCAGGGCGACCTGCCGGTAGTGAAACCTGTTCCGGGTCAGGTTTTCCACGACTTCGCCCACCAGGATGCCGCATCCAAATTGCCGGGTCGCGGTCTCGAGACGCGCCGCCGTATTTATTCCATCGCCGATCGTGGTAAACTCCATTCTCTGGGGATGCCCCAGCGAGGCGACCATCACTTCGCCGTGGTTGACCCCGATGCCTATGCGAAGCTGACTCCGCAATGGATCTCCCGCCCAGGCCGAATTGAGCTTCTTCAGCGCGGCGCTCATCGCCAATGACGTCCGCACGGCCTGGAGCGCGCCCACCGCCGGATCGAGACTGTGGGTATTTCCCCATACCGCCATGATCGCGTCTCCTATGAATTGCTGCAGCGTCCCTTCCTCGGCCAATACCTCCTCGACCATCCCATGGAAATACTCGTTCAGTTGCTCGACGAATTCTTCCGGCGCCGCCGCGGCTTCCGTCATCGTGGTGAAACCCCAGATATCTGAAAACAAAGTAGTCACCCACCTTCTTTGGCCCCGGAGAGCCCTTTCAAACTGGTCGCTTTCGGCAAGCACCAGCTCGGCGACATTGCTGGATACATACCGGTCCAACACCGACCGGATGCGCGCCCTCTCCATTTGCTCGAGAAGAAACTTGAAGAGCAATGCCAGAAGACCAACGGCGGCAAACACGACCAATGGCCAGGCCATCGGGATCATCATCCCCCCTTTGACAAATGCCCATTGCGCCGCCCCCATGAAAATGGCGATTCCGCCGGCCAGGAAACCGCCGAATGCCAGCGCGTGGGCCATCTTCAGGCCGGCCAGCGCCGCCGCCAGCCCCATCACTGCTGTCAGCGCGAATTCCAGCCACGCAGGCGCATCGCTAAGCATGGTCCCTTGCAGGATGCTGCCCGCAATCTGCGCGTGGATCTCGACTCCTGGCATCTCGCCAAACGGAGTGTAATGAGTGTCATGGAATATTTCCGCGATCGGCCCCACGAACACCAGCTTGTTTCTAAATACCGCGCCGGATTCATATCTCGGATCGTGGTCATAAATGCGGTCGATGAACACCTCCTCGATCGGCAGGTAGGGATAAGTCGTCGCCTTTCCCTGGAAGTTGATGTAATGGGTGCCATCCGGCAGCGATAATTGAGGATTGAACTTCATAACCCCAAGCCCGGCCATGGAAGTAATATCGCGGCTGTTATCCGGATACCCGTACTGGCGAAGCTCCGATGTCCAGTACCATGTCCTTCGGATGACCCCGTCCAACTCCGGAGGCAGGGTCGCACAACCGGTTATGTTCTCCTTCGTCGCGGATAACAATTCCGGCGCCGCTCTCCTGTATATCTGCATCGGCTTTGTCGTATCCGCATTCTCCTGCACAAACGCGGATCCGATCACGACCCGATCCCCGTACTTCCGCAGGGCCGCCGCAAGATCGTCGTCCCCGGCCGCGTCATTCAGGAATAAAAGATCGATAACGACGGCCCTGGCGCCGGCCGCCATGAGCTTGTCCAGAAGCAGGGCGTAAACTTCGCGGTTCCACGGGAACGGCCCCTGCATCAATCGCAGGGCCTCGGAGCCGGCTACGTCGGCTGGTTCAAAATTCGACGGATTCAAACTCGACTCGTTGATTCCGACGATCACACAATCGGGCGATCCCGGCACGTACCCGCGCAGGCGAAAGCGAAAATCGACCAGGGCCTGCTCGAGTTTCAGCATCGGGATGAAGCGCTTGCTGAGGCCGAGTTGCGGCAGGCCAATCGCCGCGACCGCGACCGCGAAAATCACATACACTCGATTGCGTCGCAACCATCGCGTCCCATTGCCCCGCGACCGCCAGTTCCTGCGTAACAAAGACATGGAATGACTACACACCCAAAACCGCGGCATTCCAAGGATAAGCACCCGCTTCCGGTCGTTCTCCAGCCAGCCGATGCGCCATCAGATCGTCCGCGCATTCACGGCCCGGCCGCCTTCGTTGGCTGTTGACTCCGCTGCGAGACGGCAAGCAGTCGTCGTGATCCTGCAGGCTCGCACACGGTGCGCGGTTTTCGCTCCGGCAACAGAGGCGATTCACCGTCGGCGGCCAATCGGATGGCGGCAATTCGGAGGGCGCAGACATCGCGACCCTAAGAGTGAAAAAGCGTACTGTGCGATATTTCAAACGCATTTCGAAGGCCGCCCTGGGTTGTTGCAAGTATCTGATCCACAGCCAATAAGTACTGACTCTCACCGCTTGGCACGGAAGATGACGATAGTGGTCGTGGGCAGCGGCGGAAATCCATTCGCCGCAAAAGCGCATCAAAATCCCAAAGGCGAAACCCTATGAAAATGCATTCCAGTTCCGCGGCGCCGCCACGAAAACGAACGGCCAGACCAGGAAAAAGTCCAAATCACAACACTCCGACCCGGCTGGCCGCGGCGTGAAGAGCGATTTGGAATTGTGAAAGAATCAAAACTATGCCACCAGACAGCCTTCGCTACACGAAATTCGCACTCAACAACGGGTCCGGCGCGATCCCCGCGCTCGGTTTTGGAACGTTGATTCCCGATCCGGTCGCAACCAAAAACGCGACCAAGGCTGCGCTGGAGGCGGGGTTTCGCGCGCTCGACACTGCAGAACGCTATGGGACAGAAAAGGAGGTCGGTGAAGCGATCGAGGAGGTTTTCAAGGCGGGGCAAATCAAACGGGAGGATGTATTTGTCATCACGAAGCTTTGGAATACCAACCACCGTCCTGAGCGCGTTAAACCGGCCTTCGAGGCAAGCCTCAAAAGGCTCAAGCTCGATTACCTCGACCTATACCTGATCCACACTCCGTTTGCCTTCCAACCTGGAGACAACAAAGACCCGCGCGATGCGAGCGGTAACGTGATCTACGATAAGGGAGTGACACTCCTGGATACGTGGCAGGCGCTCGAGAAGCTGGTAAGCGAGGGCAAGTGCAAGGCGATTGGCCTGTCCGACGTCAGCCTGGAAAAGGTAAAGGAGATTTTTGATGCCGCGACCATTAAGCCGGCGGTCGTGCACGTCGAATCCCATCCGTATCTCCCGGAGTGGGACCTTCTGGCCTATTGCCGGGCAAATGGAATCGTCATGCAAGCTTTCGCCTCGCTAGGCCATCACAGCGAGCCCAACTTGCTCGAGGATCCCGTCATCACCGGCATCGCCAAACGGGTCGGCAAGACCCCCGCCCAGGTTGCGCTCGCGTGGGCCATCCAACGCGGAACGGCCCTCCTCACCACTTCGAAGAACCCGGACCGGATCCGGGCGAATTTTGATGTCTCCACGATCCCTGAAGACGCCATGCGGGAGATCAACGAAGGAGTCAAGTCGCAGGTGAGGTTCAATGCCGTTGTGGAAACCGGCGTCCCCGGTTTCATCGCCAGAGGGAAATAAGATTCAGGCGGCGATCACCCGGCGATGAGACGACCCATGGTTCTGCTTTAAACGCAAAGCAGTCTGTCATCCATGTCAACCCGACGCGCTTTGTTCAAAAATAGTCCCGCCTTCGATTCCGCAAGATACCATGCGGTGCGGAAGCAGTTCGCCGACCTCGCCGCGGCTGCCGATTGCCGTAGAGAGCGGGTATGGTTGGACGCACGGAATTGGTTCAGCGTCCAATTGTTCGAGGGGGCTGCGTGATCTCGCATCGCAGTAGTTGATATGGTTGAACGCAAGGAGCGGCGCCAATGGTAGCTCGGCTTCTTTCAGTGAATGTGGGGCTGCCGCGGGAGATCGCCTGGCGCGGGCAAACGGTCCGAACGTCCGTTTGGAAGAGTCCGGTGGAAGGTAAGCGCATGGTGCGACGATTAAATATCGAGGGCGACGCGCAGGCGGACCTTGTGCCTCCGCCCCGCGAAATCTCATTGCCCGCGACAATCAATCGTGGTGGGTTGATGCAACAGACCAGTCATGAAACCACTTCAATCTTCAGCGCCGATTTCTCTCGTTCTCGCCGATGTTGATGGCACCCTTGTCACGCGTGACAAGATTCTGACCGACCGGGCCAGGGATGCCGTGCGGCGCTTGCGGGAACAGGGAATTCTTTTTGCCATCACCAGTGGCCGTCCACCTCGCGGGATGAAGATGATCAACGACGCCCTTCACCTCGATACGCCCATCGCCGGCTTCAATGGAGGCGTCTTTACCCGGCCGGATTGGACCGTGATTTCCTCGCACCTTCTCTCCCGCGACGCCGCCGATGGAGCCATTGGAATCATTCGGAAACATCAACTGGTCGCGTGGCTTTATACGCCGGAGGAATGGTATATTCCCGATCCGAATGGGCCCCATGTGGCCCGGGAAGCCTGGACGGTCAAATTTGACGCAAAAGTCGCGACGGACTTTTCACCTTTCCTGGATCGGGCGGTCAAAATTGTCGGCGTGAGCGACGATCTCGCGGCAGTGGCCGCATGTGAAGCTGAGTGCAGGGAAGCCCTCGGCTCATCGGTTTCCGCCGCGCGTTCACAGCCCTATTACCTCGATGTAACTCATCCTGAGGCGACCAAAGGTGGCGTGGTGGACTACCTTTCGCGAACCTTGCGGGTTCCTCCCGCGCAAATCGCCACCCTGGGAGACATGCCCAATGACGTCCTCATGTTCGAGAAGAGCGGACTCAGTATCGCCATGGGCAACGCCAGTCCCGAGGTGCAGGCGCAGGCAAATTTTGTCACCGCCAGTAGCGAGGAGGAAGGCTTCGCGATTGCCGTGGACAGATTCATCCTCAAGACCCCGCCCCCGGTCATTTCTCCATTACCACTCGATAAAGTATAACCGTTATAAACGCTCCGCGCGTAAGAGAAATGAAACTGCCCGCCGCGCACCTGGAGCCGGTCAACCCTCCGGCCTGATTTCGGGGTACTCCGTAATTTTCCCGACAACCAAAGTTCGGCCCAGCAACGTCTCTCAATGTGAGATGTCTTTCAAAATAAAGCGGGCCTATGAGCTTGCCTCGCGCGACGACGGCGTCCGCGTCCTGGTGGATCGCCTTTGGCCACGCGGCGTCACCAAAGCGGAGGCGAGTATCGATCAATGGCTCAAAGAACTCGCCCCAAGCACAGCCTTGCGAAAATGGTTTGGGCATGACCCTTCGCGTTGGGAAGAGTTCAAACGCCGCTACTTCGCCGAACTCGATTCGCACCGCGCCGAGATCGATGATCTTCGCAAACTTGCCCGCCGCAGGACTGTCACGTTGGTCTTCGGCGCGAAGGACACGGAACACAATCAAGCCGTGGCCTTGAAGATATACCTCGAGTCGCGCACGCCATCCGAATCTCGGCGCTAACGTGGAACCGAAAAATACGGCGCGGCGAAAGCTCTGCTAATGCCCGTCGGGATTGCCCTGGCGCGTCGCCTCGAAGAGGAACCACGTGCGGCGCTCGGACTCGTCGATCCAGACTTCGATGAGGCTGGCGCTGGCAACGTCGTTGTGCTGGTCGCAGATTTCGTGGACTTCCCGCATGTGCACCACCAATTGCTGATTGTCGTCGCGCAGCTCCGCCAGCATCGCGCCCGGTTCCACATAGGCGGCGTCGTTTCGAGGATGCGCTGATGCCGCGCAATGTCGCCGATCGAATGGAGCGTGTCGCAGCCCAGTTTCCTGACGCGCTCGGCGATGGGATCGGTCATATCGAAGATTTGATCGCCCTGCTCATCGAGCAAAAGATGATAATCGCGGAAATGGGGGCCGCTCATGTGCCAGTGGAAATTTTTCGTCTTCAGGTAGATGGCGAAGGTATCCGCCAGGAGGCCGTTGAGGGCGATCGAGATTTCCCGGGCCGCAGCCTCGGGGATATCGGAGCGGGTGCCGAGGCGCTCGACGGCGTAGAGGGTGTCCTGCTTGCGCATTTTTGCCGGCTGTTTATTGCCGCTGGAGCGGGTGGTGGGATGATGATTCTGGGTCATAAAGAAATGAATTGCGGCTAATATTCGGATGAAATGGCCGAGGCGGATGCATGATCCGGCGGATTCGGAAAAATTCCGCAAGTCTCACCCCTTCCCGCGCCCGGGCTTTCAGATGTGGCGGCAATGGTGATTCCCTCGCCAGCGGCGGGCCGGGATGTTTTACTGCGCGGCGATGGTTCTCGACATTCTGTTGCGCATTTGGGGCGCCCTCCTGTTGCCCGTCCAGATTTTGGGCATATTGCACGCCGTCCATGCGGCGTTGCGGGTGCGCAGTCCGCAGGGGGCCATCGGCTGGGCGGTGGCATTGGTCGCCTTTCCCTGGGCGGCCATTCCGCTTTACTGGGTCTTTGGGCGGGCGAAATTCATCGGTTATCAGCATGCGCGGGCATCGAGCATCCCCTCGATGGCCGCGCTCTCTCACAAAGTGATGGCGGAGATGGCCGCCGTGGCCGCTCCGGATGCGTCGCTGCTCGCGCCCGGCATCAAAGTCGCGGGCCTGCTCCCCGCCACTCGCGGCAATGACGTCCGCCTGCTGCGCGACGGCAAGGAGACCTTTCCCGCGCTCTTCGCCGCCATCGACGGCGCGCAGTCCTACATCCTCGTGCAATTCTTCATCGTGCGCGATGACCGGCTCGGGCGGGAGCTGGTCCGGCGCCTCCTGGACAGGGCGCGCGCCGGCGTGCGCGTCTTTTTCTCTTCGACGAAGTGGGCTCGCGGAAACTGCCGCGCGACTTCTTCGGCGAATTGTGCGCTGCCGGCGCGCGCGTCGTCCCATTCCGCACCACGCGCGGCAAGGGCAACCGGTTTCAAATCAACTTCCGCAATCACCGCAAGCTGCTGGTCGTCGATGGCAGGCTGGCTCTCACCGGCGGCTTGAACGTGGGCGTGGAATACAATGGCGAAGATCCACGCTACGGGCATTGGCGCGACACTCACGCGCAGGTCACCGGCCCCGCCGTCGAGGCGCTGCAGATGCCCTTCATCGAGGACTGGCATTGGGCCACCTCGGAGACGCTCGATCTCTCCTGGCCGCCCCTTTCCACCGCCGGCGGCGCGATGACCGCGCTCGTATTGGCCACCGGCCCGGCGGATGACCTGGACGTCTGCTCGCTCGCCTTTTTGCAGCTCATCAATTCCGCCCGGCGCCGCCTCTGGCTCGCCAGCCCCTATTTCGTTCCCGATCCCGCCGTGCTCTCCGCGCTCCAGCTCGCGGCATTGCGCGGCGTCGAGGTCCGCATCATGCTGCCGGATAAACCGGACAATTTGCTGCCGTTTCTAACTTCATTCAGCTACTACGAAGCGCTGGCGCGGGCGGGCATCGCTCTTTACCGCTACACTGCCGGATTTCTTCACCAGAAAGTGATGCTGGTGGACGATTCCCTTGCGTCGGTCGGTTCCATCAATGTGGATTACCGTTCGTTTCATCTGAATTTCGAGTTGGCGCTGCTCGTCGCAAACGAAGCGTTCGCAGGCGAGGTCGCCGCGATGTTGACCGACGACTTTGCCAATTGCCGCCTGGTGGATTACGTGGAGTACACCGGGCGTTCGTGGCGATTCAAAACCGCCGTGCGCATCGCGCGTCTGCTCTCGCCGGAGCAATGAAGCTTCTTCGTATCAGCGCAATGGCCCTGCTATGCGGCGCGCTCGCCGCGGCAAACCATTCGCAGGCGGCCGGCATCGGGCAACGGGCGCAGCGCATCGCCAAAATTCAGGAAGCAGTCGCCCCGGTTGTGGCGAAACTCGATAAACGGCTCGCTGCGCCGGCGGCTGAGCCGGTGATTCGCGACCTGGCCAATGCCGCCCTCGCAAAGCTGATAATTTCGAACGACGGCCCCGGCGCGGAATCCCTGCTTCGGCTCGAATTCGCCCAGCAGAACATGGACGCGCATTCGCCGGATTTTGGCAATCTGCCATGGCAAATCGGCCATCCGGATATTCACGATGCGAATGCGATTGAATTTGGAATGCAGCCCATCGGGCCCATCTGGCTGGGGCACGGCAGGCAACTCTCCCCGGCATTCAAGGCGGAAATGCTTCCGCACCTCCGCGCCGCGCTCGCGGCCATACACCGTCACCAGGTCAAGGTGACTTATACCAATATCTTCCTGATGAAGACGGTAAACCTGATCCTTTTGGGAGAGGCAATTGGCGATAAGGATGCGGCGGCGGAAGGATACTCGCAGTTGGACCAATGGATCGCCTGGACGCGTCAGGCCGGCATTTCGGAATATGACAGCCCCACTTACTATTCCGTCGATTTGAATTCCCTGGCAATGGGTTACCGCTACTCCGCCAGGGCGGAGACGCGGGCCAAATTCAAAGCCATCCTTGATTACATCTGGCGGGATATCGCGGCCAATTACTTCGCGCCGCGGCATTCGCTCTCCGGCCCGCACAGCAGGGATTACGACTTTCTCAATGGCACCGGCGATCTCGATATTTACCTATACGTGGAAGCATTGCAGCCCAGCCTCGATATGAAATATATCAACCTCGAGAAGGCGCTTCTGCTCGACGGAGTTACGTCATACCAGCCAGACTCGGATATCCTCAACTCCGCGCATATCCCGCAAAAGCTGGTTATCCAAAGCTACGATGCCGGCCCGGCGGCATGGCGTTATAACTATATCACGCCCGATTTCGCGATCGGCTGCGCGGATGGAGATCACGGACCGCAGGACAAACTCTTCTCTTTGGAACTGACCGGTTCGAACTCGCAGCCTGTCATCAGCGTGGTGCCGGACACGACCGACCAGCCTTACGGCCTCGCGAAAGTGAAGGCAAAGGATGGACATGAAAAGCCGGTGCACCTGTCATTGCACCTCACCGCCGTGCAGCAGAAGGGCGTCGCACTTCTCTTGCTCGACCTCGATCCACAAAAGGAAGAGCCCAGCGGGACGCTGGCGACGAATGTCATTCTGCCCGCCAATACGGATAAGTTGGTTTTCGATGGACGGCAGGTTTCCGCAACCCCCAATCTTTCCGAAGCGGGCAGGATGGGATCCATCGTTGGAATAAGAATGGGCGGCGCCGCCGTGGCGATTCGCCTGCTTTCAGCCGATGGCTGCGCGGGGCAGCAGCCGGCGGTCGAGTTAAAGGCCGACGCAGTCGGATTGGCTCATCAGGCAATGAGGCTCGCCATTTATCATTACCAGGGAAGCCCGCGCGCATTCGATGAACAACACGTTCGCGTGGCCCTCCTTATCGCCGCAGGTCACTGTGAGAACGAGGCCGGCTTCGAGAGTCTATTGGATAAGATTGGCAAGGCGTCGGTCGAACAGGAGACCGTCAATGGCGTCTGGACGGTTCGAGTCGGTTTGACCGCCCTGAAACTGGAAGCAGCACACGACTTGAGCCGGCGTCTGACTCTTGCGCGCAAAGTCAACGGCGTGCCGGAGACCGCGCAAGCGCCGCTGACTCTCAATGGCAAACCGATTGTCCTCGGCAAGGGCGCGGATTAGGATGGGATGAAGAACGGATTAAGTTTTCTTCATATCATTGCGGGCACAGAGCCAATCTTGCATATTGAATCGATAACTCAATGGCCGCGCGCGGCTCGAAACCAAATCCCTCTTATGAAACGCATTCTTCTCCTTTCGCTGTTTGGCGCGGGCTGCCTCCTGTTTGGCGCGTGCCAGAATCATCCGCCGCAGTCGCAGGCGAACTTCACGGAGAAAACTCACCGCAGTTACAATCCCGAGACCGGCTCGTGGGAGCAGAGCCCGCCGTTCGGCAAGGAATCCAACAAGTCGACCAGCGACATCGGGCAATGAAGGCCCGGCTTCGCCCCGGTCACGCTTGCGCCGCGCCTTTGGCTTTGAAATGTGCCTCGGACAGGGCCTGTAGCGTGGCGGCGCATTGCTCCGGCGTCAGGTCCCGCTGGGCTTCGGCCAGCATTTCATAGCCGACCATGAATTTCTTCACCGTCGCGGAGCGCAGCAGCGGCGGATAAAAATGCGCGTGCAACTGCCATTGGGGATGTTCCCCGCCGTCCGTCGGCGCGCCGTGCCAGCCCATCGAGTAGGGGAATGAAACCTGGAACAGGTTGTCGTACCGGGTAAGCAGGCGCTTGAGGATATCGGCCAGCGCCGCGCGCTCGGCGGGCTCGAGATCGGGCAGGCGCTGGACGTGGCGGCGCGGGAGCAGCAGCGTCTCATACGGCCACACGGCCCAGTACGGGGCCACAAGCACCCAATGCTCGTTTTCCACAATGACCCGCAAACCCGCCTCGGTTTCGTGCTTCAGGTAATCGATCAGCAGCGGTGACCCATGCTCCCGCCAATAGGCGAGCTGCCCACTCTCCTCCTTCGCCGGCTCGTTCGGGATGAAATCGCCCGCCCAAATCTGGCCATGCGGATGCGGGTTCGAGCAGCCCATGACTTCGCCCTTGTTCTCGAAAACCTGCACCCAGCGGTAGCGCGCTCCCAATTCTTCGGTCTGCGCCGCCCAGACGTTGATGACCTCGCGGATGGCCTCGACCGGCATCTCCGGCAGCGTCAGGTCGTGCCTTGGCGAGAAACAGATCACCCGGCAGGTCCCCGAGACCGCCTCGCCGCGAAAAAGGGCGCTCGATTCCGGCATCGGCGCCAATTCCGGCAGCAGTGCCGGGAAATCGTTGTCGAAAACGAACGTGCCGGTGTACGGCGGGTTTTTCTCGCCGTTCATGCGGGCGTTTCCCGGGCAGAGCAGGCACTTCGGGTCGTGGGCGGGCCGATTATCCGCCGGCGGGGTTTCCTGGCGGCCAAGCCATGGGCGTTTGGTGCGATGCGGCGAGACGAGGACCCAATCCCCGGTGAGCGCATTCTGGCGCCGGTGAGGATGGTCCATGGAAGGGCTGTTCATGAGCGGGGGGGATACCTTGAGAAAATCAGCCCGCCATTGTCCAGCCCCGCTTCACCCGCGCGCCAGCGTGTACTCGCACTTACACATTCACCTTCACATGAACTCCCCATCGCCTCCGGGAATCCCACGGCCACACGATTTCAACCGCCAATCTTCCTTGCCGGTTTAACCCGAACTCCGATGTTGGAGGGGATGAGATGGTGCAAGATGCTGAGTCGCGATGACATGAGGAGGACCGAGGAGGAGGAAGGGAACCGTGGTGGTCGGCGGGCGGGCGAACCGAAGCGTATCTGAAAGATACGGTGAGGTCCGACGAATGGCACTCGCGGCCAGCAGATTGCGCCAGATCGCCCCGATCAACTTCGGAGTTCGGGTTTAAGGCCGCTGGTACCTCGAGTCAGGCCCCCCGCGTCCCCCGCCGTCAAAGCGGTCGCCCCCCGGGTAAAGCCGGTCCCCGCCCGGGAAGTCGCGATCCCCGGGAGCAGGGTAGAGTCGATACCCGGGCTCCGGATAGATCCGTTCATTCGGGACGATGATGTGGTCCCCAGACCCCGGCACGAACCGCTCCGGAGGCATAAAGGGCACAAGATGCGGCCCCGGGTTCAAATGCTCCTTGGGCGCCCTCTCCGCGGGAAGCACCGGGCGTTCGTCGGCAGGCCCCCCCACCGCGGTCGCGGGTCCACTCTTCGGCAGGAAGGGCGTCAAAATCGGGTGATCCTGCACTTCCGAGGGATCCACTGCGTGCAGCACGATGACCAACTGTCCCCCGCGTATTGCGGCCCGCGGATGAACAACGGGCTGCCGCCGCTCAGGTGGGCGTCGAATTCCGCCAGTTGGCGGTGGTTCTGGAACAGCACAATCCGCGTCGAATTATGCCGGGCCGGATCGTTGTGTGGATTGACGCTGAGACTGAAATCCTTGCTCGGCTCCAGCCAATGCACGGCGGAATAGTCGAGTTTCGACGCATACTCGCCCACCAGCTCGAATTGATTGTACCCGAACACATTCTTCAGTTTGTCGGCAAATTTCCGCAGCCGCGGCGGCGCCTCGGAGGGGTGGGGATTGTTGGTCGCCAGCACGACGCCGCTCCAGACGGCAGTCGGGGGTGTGGGGTTGGAATCCGCCGTCGCGGCCCTGGCGCCGCAGCTCAGGCAGCAGAGGAAGCAGAACGCCAGGGTCTGTCCGAAAAGCAGGCGAAATTTGCGTTGGCAGGGCTCTTCGCGTCCGCCTTGCCATTCGGCCCGGCAGACTCTCGCGCAACCCCCGGCCTTTGGAATGGGGACGAGCGACATGCCTACTTCAGCTTGTGGTCCGCCGGGATCGGACTCAACCCGTCCAGCCACAGGACATTTACGTTGTCCTGCTTCGAATGGAACGAAGTGGCGCTGATGCCCGGGATCGTCCGAGTGAGCATTGAGAATGTTCTCAACGTACTGCTGGTTCGTGGCGCACCTCGCGGCGGGTACTGGGGACGGCGGCGAAATAGAGGACGGTGGCAATAACGAGCAGAAAAGCGCCGGAGAAGGCCATCCGGGGCAGGCTCCAGCAGCGAGCGGCGCGCCGCGGGGCGCGTCTTTGGCGTGATCTGCTCGAGGATCTGATGGTTGAAGAAATCGGGGTTGCGCAGCGGCGGGGCGGTCAGGTGCGTCCGCAGCAATTGGCCGATTTCGAGCGCGGCCTCCTTGTCGGCCAGGGCCTCGGGATGGGCCTCCAGTTCGCGCTCGAAATCGGCAAGCTCCGGCCGGAAAGCCGGCCATCCACCCAGGCGGTAAATTTTTCGTCAAAGGTTTTCATACACATCCCTCAGCATGGATTGCATTTTTTTGCGGGCGTAGAAAAGCCGGGACATCACCGTGCCGATCGAGCATTCCAGCGCGTCGGCGATCTCCTGGTACTCCATCCCCTCGATCTCGCGCATCAGGATGACGGCCCGATGCTCGGGGCGTGAGCCGGGCGACCGCGGCGTCGATGCGGGCGCGGATTTCGTCGCCGGCGACCTTTTCATGGGGCATTACGCCGGTCTTGGGGGTGGTGGTCGAGCCGGGATCGATGTTGCGGAGGCCGATGGTGTCGTCAAATTCGGCCTCGCCGCCTGGCTGCTTGCGGCGCAGGGCATCGATGGTGACGTTCATCATGATCCGGTAAAGCCAGGTATAGAACGACGATTGGCCGCGAAACCGCCCGATGGACTTCCATGCCTTCAGGAACCCATCCTGGGCAAGGTCCCATGCATCCTGCTCATTGCGGACCATGTTGTAGATCATAGCGTAAACTTTGCCGCGGTACCGGGTCACAAGCTCGTTGAACGCAACCGTGTCACCGCGTTGGCAACGCTGCACCAGATCCCCGTCATCGGGGACCACGGCTGCGGAGTCGGACGCGGTTTCGGGCGGTTCCAGCGGCTTTGGCCGGGGTAACGGCTTGCCATCTAACGGCATGAGGTTGGACGAAGCCCCACGGGCTTCATTCGAAAAAAGTTATGGGATTTATGCCCCATAGCGCCGGCGCCATTCTGTGCGGTATTCCCCCATCAGCGTGATGACTCCGTCGCGGATCTGGAAAAGGCGGCTGTTGAGCACGGCAAACCGGTCCTTGTTCAGGGGGACTTCCCCACGCAGCGCCACCGCGGCGTCCATGGCGTTCGAGACGGCCTTCAAAGCCCGCTTGAGGTAGGCAATGGTCATGCCGATCTCGTCGATGTCGTCGTCGCTCAGCGCCGCCGCCAGCTTCGCGCTGGCAATGGCGGACTGGGTGGCCAGCTTGACCGCCGCGGGGTGATTCTGGAGGTCGCCCAGGTCATCGAACAACTGGTCGATCCAGACCGTCAGGGCAAACGATGCCTGGTAAAGCGGGTGAATCTCGAAGTCGCCGGGGCATCCCTCCTCGCCCTGCGCCTCTTCCTCTTCGTCCAGGCCCAGTTCACTGGCAATCTGGGCATCCGCCTCGTCCAGCCAGTCGTCCTCCATCCCCGTCGAGGTGGCTCCATCCCATCTCCCGGGCGATGATCTGGTCGCGCTCGGGGTGGTCCATGTATTTCTCGAGCAACTCCATGTATTGCTCGGTTTTGCGATCCTGCTGCTGGAGAAAACGCTCCCATTGGTACTCGTCCCACACGCGCTCCGGTTGATCGTCGTGATTTCCCATAAACAGCCGGACTGTTAACCCGTCTCTTTGATTTCTGCAAAAGGTTTATCGTGGGCCAGTTCCCGTTCGGTCTTCAGCCGCAATTGGCCGCAGGCGGCGTCGATATCGTGGCCTTTCTCCGTGCGGATCGTGGCCTGGACTCCCTGGCCTCGCAGTATGGCTAAAAAGGCATTCTGTCTCGACCGTTCCGGGCGTTTCCAAGGCAGGCCCTCGACCGTATTGTACGGGATCAGGTTCACCTTTGCCCGCAGCGCCCGGGCGTGACCGGCCAGCGCGCGGGCCTGCTCCGGGGTGTCGTTCAGGTGGTCGATGAGAATGTACTCGAAGGTGAGATGCTGTTTCTTGCGCTTGATGTAGTAGGCGCACGCCTCCAGCAGGGCCGCGACCGGATATTTGCGATTCACCGGCATGATTTGCGACCGGACCTCGTCCGTGGCGCCGTGGAGCGAGATGGCCAGGCGAATCTGCAGCGGCTGGTCCGCAAGGTCGCGAATGCGCGGGACCAGGCCGCTGGTCGAGACGGTGATGTGGCGCGCCCCCAGATGGACGCCCCACGGGGCATTGATGATGGTAATGGCGCGCATCAGGTTGTCGAAATTCGCCAGCGGCTCACCCATGCCCATGAAGACGATGTTGTTGACCCGCTCGCCCGAGAGCGCCTCGGCCTTGAGCAATTGCTCGACGATCTCCCCCGCGTGCAGGTCACGGGTCCAGCCATCGAGGCCGCTTGCGCAGAATTTGCACCCGTACGCGCAGCCGACCTGTGTCGATACGCAAAGGGTGCGCCGGTCGGAGTCCTCGCCGTAGAGCGCGGGCGATGCGGGGATGAGCACCGTTTCGATCAGGTTCGCATCGGCCAGCCGGAACAGGAATTTCTGCGTCGTGTCGCGCGAGCCGGTCTTGCGGATCAATTCCAGCTCGTCAAAGGCGAACGACTCCGCCAGCCGCGCGCGCAATGGCGCCGGCAGGTCGGACATTTGATCGAAGGAGCCGGCCCGCTTCTCATAAAGCCAGCGCAGCACCTGCTTCACCCGGTACGCCGGCTGGCCCAGCCCGGCAAACGCCTGCTCGACCTCGCCCGCCAGCAGCGAGCGAACGGGTTTTTTCTCGAGCAATCCGGCGGCGGGCATTCCCGACCATCGCTCACCAATCGATTCGAGCCAAGAGTCATGTATGCCATTTCAGTCCCCCGGTTCCTCACTTTCGTCTTTGACGGCAAAGGGCCACGGACGGAAACTCCGCTTTTACCCATTCCCCGCATGACGGAAGCTGAAGTGGTCAGGCAGATGCGCGAACACCTGGAGAGCCAGTTCCCCAAGGTTTGCCCGAATTGCGACCGCCGCTTCGTGACGTTGCGCGAGTATTTGCAGGTCACCACCGAGGCCGGTCCGGCCATGCCCTACGACGCGGAGGCGGGCGACTGGACCCCGTCCGAGCCCCTCGGGACTGCCGCCTTTTCCAACTGCTCCTGCGGCACCACGCTGGCCGTCACCTCCGACGGCATGCCCCTGATGCGCCTCTGGTCGCTGTTGAACTGGGCCCGCTCAGAGACCGCGAAACGCGGCATGACGCCGCAGGAATTGTTGAACTACCTGCGCGTGGAGATCAAAAAGCAGGTCCTCGCGGAATGAAGAACCGCTATTTGCAACCGTAATGGTTTCCGGGGCTGGCCGGATTCACCAATCGCGCCTCGGGATACTACGTGAAACCGAAGTCGTAAGAAGCCGCTCGACGGCATCTCCTTGATTTCCGGCTCGTTCTCTTGCAGGTTCCGTCAATGAGCACAAAGCAGATCGTAGCTGGCTTGCTCGAGCGACTGCCGGAAGATGTCTCCCTGCACGAGGTCGCCCGCGAGATCGAGTTCATCGCGGCGGTGCGCGAGGGCTTCGAGTCCTATGATCGAGAGGAAGGCACAAGCATCGAGGAAGCCAGAGCGAAGGTCTCCTCATGGGCGAAGAAGGCTGGAAAGTAATCCTTTCCCGCAGGTCGTTAAGGGATCTGGAGGAGATTGTTACCTACATCCCCCTGGACCTGCGCTACTTCCCCAGCGCCAGCCGGTCCGCCAGCCGCTGCGGCAGGCCCGCGTCCACGATCTTGTCCTGCGCCGTGTTGATGTCGTACTCGATGCGGCGCAACTGCACGATGTGCTCGGTCGGCGAAAAAATGCAGTACGAGGCGTGCCAGTCGCCATCCCGCGGCTGGCCCACGCTGCCCACGTTGATGAAGTATTTCTTGTTCGACTCGATGATGAGCCGCTGCAGCGGCACGCCCTTGACCGCGCTGTTGTCCTTCACATAGGCGCGCGGCGAATGCGTGTGGCCGTAGAAGCAGAGATTCGTGTGCTGGTAGTTAAAGCTCGCCGCCGCGTCCAGTTGGTTGAACACGTAGCCCCACTTGTGCGGCGTATCCAGCGTCGCGTGCACGATCGTGAAATCCCTCACCTGCCGCACCAGGCGCAGATCCCGCAGCCATTTCTTGTCCTCTTCGGTCAGGTTCTCGCGCGTCCAGTTGATCGCCTCCTCGGCCAGCGGGTTGAAATTTTCCTGGATGCTTTCCGCCGACGCCTGCTCGTCGTGGTTGCCCTTCACCACAGGGCAATCCAGCTCGCGCACGGCCTCGACGCATTCGTGCGGATTCGCGTTGTAGCCCACGATGTCGCCGAGGCACACGTAATGCGTGCACTCATGGGCCTCCGCGTCCGCGAGGACGGCCTCGAGGGCCTCGAGATTGGAATGAATGTCTCCAAATACGGCAAAGCGCATCGATGTTAATGTTGGGGCGGCAATTCGTTTTCGGGAATATTAATCCGTTGGGATTCGGGGATATTCAGCTTTTCCTGCAAATCCTTCAATTGCAAGAGAAGGGTCGGCAGCCACTCCTTTTTGCCCTCCTTGTAGAGGGCCAGCATTTGCTCGTACGCCTCCCGCTCGTGCCCCGGGCACTGGGCCAGTTCGTAGGCGGCGAAACGCGTCACATATTCCCTGACGTACTCCGGCGTGTCGGGGAACCTGGCGGCCTCGGCGTACTGGACCGCGGCCCCGCAATGGTCCTGGAACTTGCTGTCCAGCAGGTTGCCCAGGCTCTCGTGGAGCTTGTACCGGTCCGGATTGGCCGCAATGCCGCGTTCGAGCAAGTCCTTGCCGATGAGGAAGTACTCGTGCTGGTGCTTGAGGCGCAGCGCCTCGAGGGGCACGTTGGGGTCTTCGGCCGCGGCGACGCTGGCATTGTAGGCCATGTGCCACGAGCTCATGTCCCAGTAGGTGATGTTGCGCGGCTGGAGGGCCGTGACGTTGTTGAAAAGGTTGAGCATGCTGCCCCACTCGGTGCGCTCCCAATCCATGTGGGCCTTGATCCACAGGATCTCGGCGACCACCGAGCGAAACCCTCCCAGCGCCGCCAGAAACGCCGCCTGCCCGATTTGCTGCCGCAGCGACATATTCAGCGTCGCGCCATGAAAATAGGCCTTGCGGTAGGCCGCGGTCAGCCGCGCCTCGATCGGCATCCGCACCGCTCCGAACGCCAGCAGGATGCCCAGCGTAACCGACAGCCGAAACCAGAAACGGCTCTTAAAGTTCTTTTCCGGAGAAGACAAAGTAGGCGACAAGGAAGTAGATGACGATGTAAAAGCCGCCCATGATGGCGGTGTGTGCAAAAAGGCTGAAGGGAAGAGCATTGCCGGCCACCACGTCGTCCACGACGTTAAAGAGCCGCATGTCCGGGAACAGAAGCGTGACCAAAAGCAGAAAAATCCGCGCCAGCGCCCCCGTGGCCGGCGAGCCGATCCACACATCCCGCGCGATCCCCTGCAGGATGCCGATGAAGTAGCAGGCAATCGAGACCATGATGGTGAAAATCCACGACGAGGCGAAGGTCGAGATGAAAAGGGTGAGCGTGGCAAAAAGCGCCGCCTTGAGATAGACGATTGCCACAGCCGGGATCAGGCTCATGGTGAAGGTCGATTTGTAAATTTCGCTGAGGTCCGCCTGGATCTGGCCCTGGGGCGCGCCGACCGACTCCCGAAGCGTCTCCGCGACGGCATATTCCTGCCGCGAGTAAAGCGCGATGGCCGAGACCGCGGCCATGATGAGCGTCGCGATCAGCAGCAGCACGAATACCCCGATCAATTTTCCCAGCAGGTACTCGAAGCGCGGCACAGGCTTGGCCAGGATGGTGTAAAGGGTGCGGTCCTCAATGTCCTTTGGCAGCAGCATGGCCGTGGTAAGCACCGAGAGCAGCCAGGTGAAGATCGACATCGCGCCGAGACAGACATCCTTGACCATCTGAAATTGATCCTCGAAACCGAACTGGGGGAAGAGCGCCCCCAGCCCGATCAGCAGGAATCCGAAGATCAGCAGGAAATAGAAGACCTTTTGCCGGACCAGCTCGAGAAGCGCGTTGCTGGCAATCGCCCAGACGCGCGCGGGCGAAAAGAGCACGTGGCGGTGGGCGGGCGGGGCGATTTGCGAGGCGGTATTCAAGGTCGGGTGGGGCGATGCCGGATCAGCTTTTCGGGGAGGAAGTTACATCGAGGAAAAATTGCTCGAGCGTTGTCTGCGGTTTGCGCTCGGCAAGGATGCGCGCGCCGGATCGTTCCAGCAGCGAGTGAACCTGGGCGAGGACTTCCGGGGTGGCATTCTCGAGGACGATCTCGGTCTGGTTCTGGATCGAGATCAGCTCGTCGAGCCGCCCTTCGCGCACCAGCACCCCCTGGTGCAGGATGCCGATGCGGTCGCAAATCTCCTGCACCTGGCTGAGCAGGTGCGAGCAGAGCAGCACCGTCATCCCGCGTTTCTTGAAATCGAGGATCAGGTCCCGAATCTCCCGCGAGCCTGCCGGATCGACCCCCGCGGTCGGCTCGTCCAGCACCAGCAACCGCGGCTGCTGGATCAGCGCCTGCGCAATGCCGATGCGCTGGAGCATCCCCTTCGAGTAACCGCCTAGGCGCCGGTTGCGGGCGCTCTTCGAGGTCCACGAGCTTCAACAGTTCCGACGTGCGCTCGCGCAGTTTCGCGCCGCTCAGGCCGCAGATTTTTCCAAAAAAATGGAGCGTCTCCTCTCCGGTCAGGAACTTGTAAAAATAGGGATTCTCGGGCAGGAAACCGACTTCCTCCCGGCTGTCCACCTCCCGGCTGTCCCGCCCGAAAATGCGCGTCGTGCCGGCGGTCGGCGTGACCAGCCCCAGCACAATTTTCATCGTCGTGCTCTTGCCCGACCCATTCGGTCCCAGCAGCCCGTAGACCTGCCCCGGCTCGACCTCGAGCGACAGATGGCGCACCGCCACGATCCGCTCGCGGCGAAACGGGATCGGATAGACCTTGGTCAGGTTCTCAATCGTGATCGCGCTCATGGGGAGGTTGGGGACGACAATTCCAAATCGGGCCGAATCTCGAAGTTCAGTCCCGCCGCCGCGGCGGGACAAAATTCGAAGGATCGGGAGCCGCGCTTCATTACAACACGCATTATTCTACGCTGCAATTTCGAAGCCGCGAAGATTCGCGGGCGGCGGAATTTCTTCGACGGTCGCTTTGCGGATAAAGGAGGCCAGTTCGCTGTCGCCGATCGCTTCGAGAAAACCGGCGACCTCCCCGGATTCGCCCGCTGCCAGCAGCTCGACTCGGCCATCGGGAAGATTCCGCACCCAGCCGGCCACCTCGTAGCCCGTGGCGATGTGGCGCGCGGTATATCGGAAGCCGACTCCCTGCACCCGGCCCTCGTAGAACACATGGCGGGCGGTCATGGAGAAATGAAGGAAATCCGCAATCCGAAATCCGAAATCCGAAATTCGAGAGGGTCGGCAACGGGATTCATGTTGAAAACTGCGGGTTGAAGGGTATTACGCCCCGACCTTTCTCAAATAGGCCGCCGCCGTTTCCGGCAAGACCGGGTTCAGGTAGCAGCCGGTCGCCGTCTCGAACCCGCTCGGGTAATAGAGCGCCGGCAAGATCTCGATGTGCCACCGGAAATCCGCCTGGAGCGTGTTCCAATGATCGCGGCGCGTCGTGCGCGTGGGCGCGGTGCTCAGCATCAGATGATACGGCGGGTGATTGAGCGCCCCGGCCAGCTTGCGCAGCGATGCGCCCAGCGCGTCGGCCAGTTGCCGCACCTCCTCGTCGGTGATGCCGTGGAAATCGGCGCACTGCCGCTTCGGATAGACCGCCATCTCGAACGGCGCGCGCGACGCATACGGGCAAAACACCGCAAACCCGTTGTTTTCATACACCAGCCGCGCGCCGGTCCGCACCTCCTCGCGCCAGATGTCCTCGAAGATCGACCGCTTCTTCCGCTCGTAGAAATCGCGCGAGATTTCCAGTTTCTTCACTAGCGTCGGCGGCAGGATGGCCAGCGCGATCAACTGGCTCACCGAGTGCGGCACCATGCCCGCCGGCCTGTTCGCCCACGTCCTTGACGATGAAAAACGCGCGCATCCGCCCGTCGCGGATCAAATCGAGCATCCGGACTTTCCAGGCGGTGATGACTTCGCAGATCGCCGAGAGCGGCAGCGCCTCGAGCGGCTCGGCGCCGGGTGTCTCGATGATCGACCTCGTGCGCGCCGACGCCGTCGGCGCGGTCGTAAAAGCCCTCGGGATGGCGCAGCGGATCCCCTTCCACGCGCAGCGCCGGCGCCCGATTGGGAACCACGCGCACCTGCCACGGCCCGCTCGGGGGGCTCGTGTAGAGGGAATGCGGCGCAAGCGCCTCGTGCCCCGCGGCGAAGGGGCTGAACTTTTTCGCCTCGGGCGCGCGACGCCGGCGCGTGAGGAAGGGCGGCGCGTGCAGCCTGGACCCGGAGAAGATGGTCCAGGTCTCCCGCAGCGGGTCGAGGCGCATTTCCGATTTATCCATGCGATGCTCCTGCAAATTTTTCGCGCAATAGGTCGAGTGATTTTTGGGTCGTTGCGAGAATGAAGACAACATCATTCGCTCCGCCGCTCAATGTCAGAAGATAATGGTCCGGCCCGCCCGAGTCATTCATCCAGTAATCGGTTTGCGCCCCCGCGGTTCCGGTCGTCACGCGGGAATTGCCGAACCGCCGGGCGCACACCTCGCGATACTCCTGCGCCGCCGCCGTCGCGGCCTGCGGCGAGCGCCAGACCGTTTTCCAGACCAGCGCGCTCCCTCCCTCGAAGACCAGGTAACGGTCGCCGCGCCACCCGGCGGCCACGTCCGCGGCGGAATCGGCGTCCGCTTGCTCGAAAAGGATGCGGCAGCCCATCTCGCCCAGCACATTGTCATCCAGCGGCTTCGTTCCCTCGAACGTGGTGTCCGGAATATTGACCGGGATCGGATCCTCCCGGCTCTCCGCGAAATATTTCTCCGGGTGAAGGATTTGCGCCGTACTCGATGGGCGGGTTCGCGTACACCGCCGAGAGCGCCGGGTAACCACCGCGCTCGAAGACCGCCTCGCAGAATTTCTCGCCCTTGATGTAGGGAAAAACCAGCATCTCGCGCAGGTACCGCGGCGCCTTGCGCATCTGTTCCATGCTTTGCGTGGCGGAAAAGGAGACGGTGTCGGTGAGGGTGTGCCAGGTCATGTCCTGCGCCATGTACTGGGACATCACCAGCGTCGCGTCGCCCTCGATGAGCGCGCTGGCCGCCGCCGCCTTGTCGTCGTTGTTTTTGACCTCCAGCGGCAGCTTCAGCAGCCCGAAATTCTGGTCCTGGAGCGCGTGGGTCAATTCATGCGCGAGGATGACGCGGTTCTGCGCGTTCTCCAGGCTCGCATCCTGGAACATGAAGAGCTTGTGCTGATGCTGGTCGTAGAACGCCGCGATCTGTTCGCCCAGCAGGTCCACATATTCCTGCTTGAGCGGAAAATTCGGCGGCAAAAGGCCCAGCGCCGCGTACCCGGTCGATGCGTCCTGGATTTCCTGGTCGCTGTAAACCTCCGAGAGCTTCCCGCCGACCACCCCCCGGATGCCGGCCCGGTCCAGCATCGCGTACACAACCGGCTCCTTGAAGGAGAGTCCGCGAATGGCCGTGACCGCGGCTTCGATCTGTGAACGCCGGACGGAATTCTGCGCGTTGTCGGCGTTGCGCCGGGCATCGGCCAGGGCGTTGCCGAGCTGGTCGTTCTCCGACGCGAGAAGCCCCGCCTTCTCGATGATCGGCTCCTGCGCCTTCAGCTCGTCGCGCTCGTGCCAGGCGATCAACGCCGCCGCCGCGGTTGCGGCAGCGAGAATGGGAACGAGGAATACGGAAGGCCGGGCCATCTCGATAGTGCGTCAGTGACCGTCGCCGTATTCTCCCGGGGTGCGCAAGTGGAAGTTGAAGCGCGCCTGGCGCGGACCTGGAAATTTAGCGGCTGACGGCAGGTGGGGTCGGAATATCCGCCTGGCCGCTGGTCTGCTGCAGCGGGTTGCCCTGGGCGTCGAACGCGTGGACTTGAAGGATTTTTCCGTCCTGGCCGAACTCGAACACGAAACGCGTGAGCAGTTGGTCCTGCATGCTGTAGTCGTCCTCCTCGCCGATGCGGTTCATCTCGTCGCGCTTGTAAACGGTCTTGTACGCAGGCTGGCCCTTGGCGTCATAGACGATGCCGGAGACGGGCTGGTTATCGTCGCCCATGGTATAAACCACCTTGCGCTGCAGGTTGCCGCCGGCGTCGTAGGTCGACGCCTCGGAGGTATGGTTGTCGGGATTGGTAATCGTGACCGTCTTCGAGCCATCCTCGCAATACGAGGTGACGGCGTGGACGGCATCGCTGTCGCTGTCGGAGCTGGAATCGTCCTGGGCGATGGCGGCCAGCGGAGCCAGCAGCAGTAGGAGAAGGAGGGAGCGCATGGGCGGCGCGGGCATTGAGCCCTGGGGCTACGAAGCCAGCACGGGGAGCTTGATCGTTTCGAACGGGGCCTCCTCCTGCGCGGTTTCGTGGCGTTTGAATTGCAGATTGTAAAAATGGCGGTAAAGGTCCGATTTTTCCAGTAATTCCTGGTGGGTCCCCATCGCCTTGATCTCCGATTTGTCCATGACCACGATTTTATCCGATTTCAGGATGGTCGAGAGCCGGTGGGCGATCGAGATCACCGTGCGGCCCGCCGCAAGCCGCTCGAGCGCGGCCTGGATTTCGTGCTCGGACTCGGAATCCAGCGCGCTCGTCGCCTCGTCCAGCAAAAGGATTGGCGCGTTTTTCAGCAGGGCCCGGGCAATGGCCAGACGCTGCTGCTGGCCGCCGGAAATGTTGCAGCCCTTGTCGCCGATGTTGGTTTCGTAACCCTGCGGCTGGGCGAGGATGAAATCGTGCGCGTAGGCCTGGCGGGCCGCCTCGTAAATCTCCTCGTCCGTCGCATCCAACCGCCCATATCGGATGTTTTCCATGATCGTCGTGTTGAAGAGGAACGTGTCCTGGCTCACGATGCCGATGTTCTCGCGCAGCGATTTTTGCGTGACGGTGCGAAGATCGTGGCCGTCGATGCGGATGGTTCCGCGATACGGATCGTAAAAACGCAGCAGCAGCGAAAACATCGTGCTTTTGCCCGCGCCGCTGGCGCCCACCAGCGCGTACGATTTTCCCGGCTCGATGTGAAGCGAGATGCGCCTCAGGGCGGGCGGGAGCTTGAGGTTATACGTGAAGGTGACGGCATCGAACTCGATATCGCCGCGCGCCCGCGGCAGCGGAGTGGCGTCCGGGCTATCCTTGATCGTGCCCTCGACATCGAGGAGTTCGAATATCTTGGTGGTCGCACCAAGCGCCTTCTGGAGGCTGATGTGGACCTTGCTGACCTTCTTCACCGGCGTGTACAGGACCACGAGGCTGGCCAGCAGGCTGGTGAACTTATCAAATTGCATGTGCGACAAGGAGACGTAAACGAGCGCCGCCCAGACCCCGAGCCCCCCCATGCTCTCGATAATCGGCCCGATGGCGGCCATCGCCTTGCGCACCCGCATCCCCACCGCGGTCATGTAATTGCTCGCCTCGGTGAAACGCTTTACCTCAAATGCCTCCCGGCAAAGCGATTTTACGAGGCGCACGCCTGCCAGGGCCTCGTGAAGGAAGACCATCAGCTCAGCGTTGCAAGCCTCATCCTGTCGTCCAACCTTTCGGACCTTGTTCCCGAAGATGGTAATCGGCAGCAGGCAGAGCGGAAAGAAACAAAGACTGTAGACGGTGAAACGCCAATCCGTTTTGGCCATGTAGCAAATGATCGAAATAACCGTCAAAGGCTGGGTCACGATGTCATCGGTCACGGCGGAGATCGCAAGCTGGGCGGACCGGGTATCGTTCGAGACGCGCGAGATGAGGCTGCCGATCTTTGCCTTGTTAAAGAAATCCAGCGACTGGCTGAGGATATGGCCGAATATCTTGACCCGCAGGTCGTGCATGACCTTCAGGCTCACCCACGTCATGTAGTACGACTCCAAATAATCGCAAAGGCAGCGGAGGACGATAACCAGCGGAAGCATCGCGCAAATCAGCATCGAGTGGCCAAGGAGCGAGTTGTGCAAGCCCTTGAAGAAGAACTCGATCTCCTTCCCGTAGAAACCCACGTGGCCAAAAAAAGTGTGGTGCACCAACGTCGGAGGCATCAATACCTTCTCCGGCACGGCCGCCGCATGGCCATTCGCTGCCGTAGCGCCGCCGGAAAACGAATACTTGGTTACCAGTTGGATGACCTTCAACTGGCAGAACACAAGCGCCGCTGACCCGGCCCCAGCCGCGATGCTCGCGATGAACCGCGAGCGATATTTGGCGATGAAGGGCCAGATTTTCTTGTATCCTGCCGCCCCCTCGACCAGGGCCTCGCGAAAACTGAGCTTCCTGGGAGGGCCAGGGGCGGGCCTGGGTTCGGACTCTGGAGTACTGGCAGGTGCGGGATCAGGCATGTACGTGAAGCGCGACGATAGCATCAATCACCGCCTGGGTCGATATTTCCCTCATCGGTCCGCCCGGATGCTGCGGGCGGAATTCGGGGGGCGAGATCGGCCCGTGGGACTGGATGACGATCGCGCGGTCATGCCGGGGACGCCAATGGTAGGGATTGGTCGGGCCGAAAAGCGCGATCTGCGGCGCGCCAAAGGCCGCGGCCAGGTGCATCGGACCGGAATCGACCGTGAGCACGAGGCCGGCCACTTGCGCCAGAGCGGCCAGGGTCAGCAAATCGAGCCGCCCGCTCAGGTCGCGCCCCGCAAGCGAGGGGCAGGCTTTCTTGATGGCGGCGAGTTGGTTCTGCTCGTAGCCATCGGCGCTGCCCGAGAGGATGCACGGCATTTGAAGGTGGGATTCGCACCACTGGATCACCTCCGCCCAGCGCTCCGGCAGCCAGTATTTCTCCGGGCGGGCCGCCCCGGGATGGACCAGGGTGAACGGGCCGGTGACGCCGGACTCGCCGAGAAGCTGCGCCGCCTTGCGCGGCGCCCAATCGGGAAGGTCGAGGACGATGGGCGAACCATCGCGCACCGGGACATCCAGGGCGCGCAGGAGATGGAGATAATGATCGGACGTATGATGGTCCCGCACGGCGGAGGCCACGAACTGGCTGTAAAAGACATGCCGGAAAGGTGAGCGCTTCACCCATTCGAACGTCACCCGCCGGCGCGCCTTCGAGAGCACGCCAAAGAGCGCCGAGCGGTCGTTGCCGGTGAAATCGAGGCATACATCGTAATGCCGAAAGAGAAGGTGGCGCCAGACGCTCGAGTTCTGGCCGCGCCGTTCGTAAACCAGGGTCTCGTCCACATAATTGATCGCAGGCAGCAGTTGCCGGCAGCCGGCCTCGACGGCCAGGACGATGTGCGCCTCGGGAAAATTCTGGCGCAACGCCCAGAGCGCCGGCGTGGTGAGGATCAGGTCACCAATCCGCTTCAGTTGCAGGACGAGCAGGCGCATCCCGGAAAGTATGAAGCATGAGGGAGGAAGGGAAAGTACGAACGATGGCCCGGCCCGCCGGCCCGGGAGGGGGGATCGAGCCGGTTCGAGGCAGGTTTGTTCAGGCTTTGCCTTCCTCCTTCCTCCTTCATACTCCATGCCCAATGAAATTTGGCCTCGTTCGCCGCGGATTTTCCCCCACCGGGGGCGCGGAGCAATACCTGCTGCGGTTTGCCGATGCGCTGCGGGAGGCCGGGCATTCGGCCATCCTCTTTGGCTCGACGGTCTGGCCGGGATGGCAGGGGGAGTTCGAGCGCATCAGGGGGGACGGGCCGGCGCGTTTCGCGGATTCGTTGCGCGACGCAACGCCGCGGGACCGGTGCGAGCTGGTATTCTCCCTCGAGCGGGTTTGGGAGTGCGATGTTTACCGGGCGGGCGACGGCGTCCACCAGGCGTGGCTCGACCGGAGGCGGACATTCGAGCCGGCCTGGAAGGGATGGTTCCGTGGGACGCAGGGCAAGCACCGGGAAATGCTCGATCTCGAACGCGCCGTGTTCGATCCGGCCGCGAGTCTGCTGATCATTGCCAATTCACAAATGGTGGCCGGTGAAATCGCGCGCTACTACGGGACTCCGGCGGGGCGGGTGCGCGTGGTTTACAACGGGCTGCCCCCGCGTGAGGCCGGCGTGGGGCGCGCGGAGATGCGGGAGCAACTGGGCTTGAAGGAGGGCCAGTGCGCGGTGCTGTTCGCCGGATCGGGCTGGCAAAGGAAGGGGCTGCGCTTTGCCATCGAGGGGATCAACCGGGCCGGCCAGGGCGCCCTGCTCGTCGCGGGCGCGGGCAGCCGCGCGGGGCTGCCGGCCTCGGGCCGGACGCAATTCCTCGGCGAGGTAAGGGAAATGCGGGATTTGATGGAGGCCGCGGACGTTTTCCTGCTGCCGACCATTTACGACCCGTTCTCAAATGCCTCCCTCGAGGCGATGGCGGCGGGCTTGCCGGTGATCACCACCGAGGCAAACGGTTTCTCCGAGGTCATGCGTCCCGGCAGGGATGGAGAGGTGTTGCGGACGCCGGAGGACATCGACGGAATCGCCGCCGCCATTGGAAAATGGGCGGCGCGGCCCGAAGGCCGGGAGGAGCGCAGAAACGAGGCAAGACAGTATTCGATGGAGCGCAATGTGCGCGAAACGCTCGACGCGATTGGAAATTTCCAAAACGGCTCGCAATAAGCTAAAGCGGTTTCAGTTTACTCTGCCGCAAATTCGCCGGGGCCAACGGCCCCACATTCAACAGCCCAGCCGCAGTTGCGCAGGCAACTGGGGCTGGGTTGCCTTGCCCGCGGGCAGCAAGCGCCATCGGCGCGAAACGAGTTGCGGCAAATCAAATGGAAGACACTCTACGTCGATTCGATTGCCGAGTCGCGATCCGCGTAAATGCGGAAGACCTGGTCCAGACGGGCGATTTCCAGGACGTTGCGGACGGCGGGCCGGATGCCGATCATGCCGAATTTGCCGCCGTAATTGGAGATGCGCTGCATGGCATCTATGAGGACGGCCAGCCCTGAACTGTCGATGTAGACAACCTGGGACATGTCCACGAAAATGCGCGGAACCTTTTTCTCGATCAGAGGCCGGAGCATTTCGCGCACGTTGGGCGACTCGTGAAGGTCGATTTCGCCCTCGAGCGCGATGATGCTGGGCTCGTTCTCGCTCACATCTTGGACTGTATCAAGTGACATCATCCCGGACTAGTCCGTAATCCGGGGTCCGTCTGGATGTAAGGATGAAATCGGACTCTTGCTCCCCGCCGCGCTCAAACCCCAATCACTTCACCGCCACATTCGGGGCGGTGAAATAGACCACGTGCCCGTCGGCATAGAGCGCATTCATGTGGCCGAAATGGCATTGTGTATCGTCAAAGCACTGACGGACCTTCGACAGCTTGGCCACAAACCCGGTGCTGCCGGAGGCTTGGGCCCCGCCGCCAAAGCCCCACCGGCGGCCATAGACCAGCGGCTCGCTGCTGTTATCGTCATCCAGCGTCGGCTTCCAGTCATAACTGCATCCGTAGAGCGAGTAAGAGCTTGGATTGTTTTTAATGTCCTGGGGACATTGGATGATCTGGTTGGTCACGCCATATTTGCCGAACGCCTGCGTCAGCGTATAGGTCTGCACGCCTGCGGGATAAACGGGCGCGCCGTTCGGGTCGGTCTCGATGCACGGATAAATGAAGGCGTTATCCTGCAGGTAAAGCTGAACGGCCTGGCCGATGGAACGCAGGTTGCCGGCGCAGACGATGCTGTTGGCGCGCTCCTTCATCGAGGCGAGGCTCGGCAGCAGGAGCGACGCGAGAATCGCTATGATGGCGATCACGCAAAGCAATTCAATCAGCGTGAAAGCCGAGCGGCGGACGCGGCTGAATACTCTCTTCATGGGGTTCTTACGGTCTTCCGGTAATCGACATCTTGCGATTCACGTAGTTGGCGAAGTGCTGCATACGCTCGTCGTGATTCATCCGGCCCTCACGGCCGTCCTGCATGTTCTGTATCTGGTCCTGCACCTGCGGGTCCTGCATGCGCTGCTCGATGGCCTCGCGGCGCTGATCGTCGGTCATGCCCTGCAGGCTCTGCCAGAAGGCCTTCCAGGTGTTGAAGTTCTGCTGCGCCTGCGCCTTTTGATCGGGCGGCAATTGGTTGATCTCGTTTTGCGTCCGCTCCGCCAGCAGGTTCGGATCGGGCCGGAAATCATCATCGGCAGTATTGGGGCCATTATCGCCTCCTCCGCCGCGATAGCCGCCGCCGCCGCCCCGGCCGTTCAGGCTCAGGAAAAAGACCTCGTCATATTTCCCGCCGGCATAGCTCACCAGCTTCGAGACGACCTTGGTCACCCTGCCGGGATGCAGCATCGATTTGACGGTCGGATTCCACGTCTCCGGGAAGGCGAACCCGGCATTGGTCAACTCGGCGGCTTCCTTGAAGAAAGTCTGCACCGGAGCGGGAGCCGGGGTCTGGGGAGTCCACACGTCGTTGCGGGGATCGGGGGGCGCGGCATCCTCGTCGTCACTGGCAAGAACGCCGCCGAACATGCCGCCCATGGGGAAGGAGACCATCCTCCACCCATCGGGGCGCTGCCCGCCGAACCAGGAGCTTTCCCCCTGCTTGAGCGTCGCCTTGTCCCCGGCCACGAAAAAGAGCATCCGCCAGCGCGAATTGGTGTCGGTCGAGAGTGTTTCAAGGGCATTGGGCAGCGTGTACCTGACAATGTCCATCGTGACCGGGACATCCAGGGGAATATCGGTCTGAATGGTCGCGTGCCCCTGGCGCTCCATCGAGGCGATGACCTTGCCCAGCGGCATCTTGTTCGCGTGGATGGTGATCAGCCCCCAGTTTGCCCAAATATGGTAAATCACCCCAAAAATCAGGAAAAGCAGGGTGAATATGACGATCAGGAAGGTGCGGTTCGTTCTCACGGTATGATATTAGACAGCGGAATGTGGTTCGAGGTTACGCAGGCGCGTAATATAACCGAATCCGGGTTAATCGCGAAAATTTTTGAATTCCAGGGCCACGCCGAAATCCTTCGACCGGAGGAATTGGATCACCGCCTGCAGATCGTCCCTCTTCTTGCCGGTGACGCGAATCTGACGGTCCTGCAGGGAGCATTGCACCTTGAAGGCCGCCTCCTTGACTGCCTTGATGATCTCCTTCGCCTTGTCGCCCTCGAGGCCCTGCTTGATGTGCAGCTCCTGCGTGGCCCGTCCGACCGAGGAAATGGCCGGTTCCTTCCGGTCCACGTTGCGAAGGTCGACGTTCCGGCGGGCGAGCTTGCCCATGACGATTTCCAGGAGGCCGGCGAGCTTGTTCGAGTCCGCGGCGGCCAGCTTGATGACGGTGGGCGAGGCTTCCTCGATTTCAGCGGGGCTGTTCTTGAAATCGAAGCGCGTGGCCAGTTCCTTGCGGGCCTGGGTGAGGGCGTTGACCAGTTCGCCGTGGTCAACCTCGGAGACAATATCGAATGAGGGCACGGGAATCTCTTAACGCATCCCGGGCGGGAATGAAATCACGGAATCGACCCGTCAGAAATCGAGCCTTGCCGTCAGGCTGATGTAGGGCGCGGGGTGCGTGTCGTAGCTCTGGCCGGCCCGGTCGTAATCGAACTCGCTCTGGACCGTGTAGCCCGCGCCGAAATCGAGCGTCAGCGGCTTCGCCTTCCACGTGACGCCGCCCCCGGCCCGGATCTCGTCGTAGGTCACCACTGCGCCCGAGAGTTTCGCGGGATCGGCGCCGGTGTTGTTGTTCGTTTTATAGGCGCCGCCCAGCAGTTCGCCGCCCGCCCAGATTTCGACGCTGTCATTGCAGCACTGGTAAACGAGCCGGGGATCGGGCAGGTAGGCGCGCAGGTCCCACTGGTCGCTGATGTGCCAGAGGATGCCGCCGATGGGCAGCACGGGGTAGCGGCAGAGCGCCGAGTAGGTCATGCCGGCGATGAGGTAAAACTTGTCGCCGCCAAATATGGGATAGGCGACGGCAAGATCGGTGGGCGAATCAAACGACCCGGTGTTGACCTTTTGCTGAAAATAAACCCCCGGGCGGGTTTCGAGGATGAAAGCGGTCTTCGAGTTGACCAGGTATTCGAGCGCGATGATACCCGAGGCGCTCTGGAGCGTGTCGGGCAGGCCGGTCTCGTTGTGGATGCTGAAGTCGAACCGCTCGTAATCGGCGCCCAGGCGCAGGAACCACTCGCCGCATTGGACATCGGGCCATCCCAGGCTGATCGGGATGCGCCGATCGAACTCGAAGTTGTTGTGCAGCACCTCGATGTTTCCCTCGCCGGTCTTCATGTCCTGGTGGAAGCCGTAATCGGAGGTGACGATGAAGCTGTCGAGCGACGCCGGCGTGCAGGGAACGGGCGTGACCTCCTCCTTTGCGGGAGCCGAGGCGGTTTCGGTGCCGGCCAGCGCGGCGGCGGGAAGAAGTGCGGCGGCAAAAAGGGGAATCAGGTAGCGCATGGCCCGAGTCTCACCAAGGAATGCGAAAAAAGGCAATAGGGGGTTTGCCTGAGGCTAAAGCGGTTTCGGTTTGATCCGCCGCAAATTCCCCGGGGCCAACGGCCCCACATTCAACAGCCCAGCCGCAGTTGCGCAGGCAACTGAGGCTGGGTTGCCTCGCGTGCAGACGCCAAGCGCCATCGGCGCGCGACAAGTTGCGGCAAATCAAATAGAAACCGCTCTAACTCCCGCTCTTCGCATACCGGCCCATGAGCGAAGCCGAGGCGAGGACATGGCCGCGCATCGCCCTTTCCAGTTCCTGGCGGGAAGCGCCCGGCGCGACGTCGAGCGTGATGTCGAGCGCGGAAAGCCGGAAGAAATAGCGGTGCGTGCCATTGGGCGGGCACGGGCCGGAGTAGCCGGTTTGACCGAAATCGTTGCGGCCCTGCACCGCGGCGTCCGGCGCGGAACCGGAAGCGATGCTTTTGGTTGCCGGCGGGATATTCCAGATCAGCCAGTGCGTAAATGTCCCGGAGGGCGCGTCCGGGTCATCCAAAATCAGCACCAGCGATTTCGCCCCGCCGGCGCCCCTTTGATTTCAAGCCTGGGCGAAACATTCTTTCCCTCGCAGGTGAATTCCGCGGGAATCGCACCGGCCTCGGAAAAGTCCGGGCTGGTGAGCCGCATGTCCGCCGCGCGGCCTGGGGAGGCAAGCGCGAGGAGCAAGGCGAGGATGGGCAGGGCAAAGCGCGGGAAACGCATGATCGTCAGCCGGATATCGCGGGAGGAGCGCTCCGCGGATGGCCGGTCATTCGTAGCGCAGCGCCTTCACCGGATCGAGCCGGGCGGCAAACCATGCGGGAAAAAAGGCCGCCAGCGAGCAAATGACAAAGCCGCTGATGCAGATAATCGCCACGTCGTGGGGAACGATCTGCGCGGGGATGGCCGCGAAATCGTAGATGTCCGCGGGGAAAATCTTCAGGTGAAAGGCGTGGTTCAGCCAGTCGCGGAAATCGTTGCGGTAACGGACCGTGGCCACGCCCAGCAGCAGGCCGCACAGATTGCCGAAGAACCCGATGATCATGCCCTGGATCAGGAATATCCATGTGATCTGCCAGGTGGTCGCGCCGAGCGCCTTCATCACGCCGATATCGCGCGTCTTTTGCACCGTCACGGTGATGAGTGTGTTCATGATGCCCGCCGCCGCGACGATCACGATGGGCATCAGGATGAAGAACATCACGGTGCGCTCGATGCGGATGGCGTCGAACCGGTCCGAATTCCGGTCCATCCACGTCTCGGCGTATTCCGGCTCGTGCAGTTTCGCGTTGAGCGCGTCCCTGACCTGGTCGGCGACCTGGTAGGGATCGGTGGTCTTCACCGCGATGCTGTGGACGGAGTCTTCCATCGCGTAAAGCTCCTGGCCGAGCGACAGCGAGACGAACATGACATTGGCGTCGTACTCGTAGCGCCCGGACTCGAAGATGCCGGTCACGGTGGCATCGACCGGCATCACGACTTCATCCTTCAGGTCGGCGAGCGTCTTCTTCGTATTGGGATCGCTCCCTTCCTTGCGGATTTCATCGAGGATTTCGCGCAGGTTCCCCGGGCCGGTGATGGTGATTTTCTCGCCTACGTGCGCGTTGAGCGAGTCGGCAAGGTCCCGGCCCAGGATCACCGAGTCGCCGTCCAGGTTGTAATTCCCCTCGGTAATCAGGCTCTTGAGATTGACCACGTTCAATTCGGCCACAGGATCGATTCCGACCATCATCGGCGTCTCGACCAGTTGGCCGTGCTCGGCGATGACCGGCCCCTGGACCTGTGGCGCCGCGGCGACAACGCCCGCGGTGCCCTTCAGGCTCGCGTCGATTTGCCGCCAATTCTCGATGACGCCTTCGCTCCCGATGGTAACATCCGGCTCGAAGCCGAGCACGGTCTGTTGCAGTTCGGTATCGAAGCCCTTCATCACGGAGATGACGATGATCATGACCATGATCCCCAGCGTCACGCTCAGCACCGAGACAACCGTGATGATGGAAACGAAAGACCGCTTCGGCTTCACATACCGAAGCGCAAGCGAAAGGGAAAATGGAGTGGCCACGCGATTCTTACAGGGAGATTTTATCCGCGGATTGACACAGATTTCCGCAGATTTCTTCGGGAGTCGAGACCAGGCGTTTGTAGCCCAGGGAACGGGCTCCGACATTCAGCAGGATTGCGCGGGGCAGGCGGGTAATCCGCAGGTAATTAAGCACCTGCGCGTCTTCAATGCCGCCAATTGAACTGAGAGCCTTGCACTCGACGAGGACGCTGCCAAAGCAGACGAAATCGGCCTTGTAAGCGCTTGGCAACACCCCGCCTTTGTAAGTTACCGGCAGCGATATCTCGCGCTCGAAAGGAATCTTGCGCGCGTTCAGCTCGACTGCGAGCGCGTCCTGGTAAACGGCTTCGAGAAATCCGTGCCCCAGCTCCCGATGCACTTCCATCGCCGCGCCGATGATCGCGTAGGTCTCCGGGTCTTTTCTGAAATCTGCGGCCATCTGCGTCAATCTGTGGATAAGTATTCCGGTCTATTTCTGATGCGGCTTCAAGTGCGGGAAAAAGATAACATCCCGGATCGACTCAGCCCCGGTCAGCATCATCACGAGCCGGTCAATGCCAATGCCGATCCCGCCGGCCGGCGGCATGCCGTGCTCGAGCGCCGTCAGGAAATCTTCGTCGATGTTCTGCTTTTCCTCGCCGGCCTGGTGCTCCAGCCGCTCGCGCTGGACGATCGGGTCGTTCAACTCGGAATATCCGGGCGAAATCTCCTGCCCATTGATGATCAGTTCGTAAACATCCACGGTCGACGGGTCCGTCGCGCTCTGGCGCGCAAGCGGCACCAGCTCCTTCGGGCAATGCGTGACGAAGAGCGGATCGAACGTCTTTTCCTCGACCAGCTTTTCGAACACATGCTGCGTCACCTCGAAATCCGCGAAGGCCGGCCCGATCTCGACGCCCAGGCCCGCAGCCCGGGCCCGGCGCGTTTCGGGCGCCACGTCAAACCAGTCGCGCCCCGCCGCCTCGCGCACCAAATCCCGGTACGAGGCGCGGCGCCATGGGCGCGTGAGATTGATCGAGCGGATCGGCTTGCCCTCGGCATCCTTGTGCTCGATGACCAGCGAGCCGCGCACCGTCGTGGCCAGATGGCAGATCAATTCCTCGACCAGATCGGCCATCATCTCGAAATCCGCGAAAGCCCAGTACGCCTCGAGCATCGTGAACTCCGGGTTGTGCCGGCGCGAAATCCCTTCGTTGCGGAAGTTGCGGTTCAGCTCAAAAATCTTCATGAACCCGCCCACCAGCAGCCGCTTGAGATAAAGCTCCGGCGCAATGCGCAGATAAAGGTCGAGCCCGAGCGCATTGTGGTGCGTCTTGAACGGCTGCGCGGCCGCCCCGCCGGCGATCGTCTGCATCATCGGCGTCTCTACCTCCAGGAACCCGCGCGCATGGAGAAACTCGCGAATCTCGCGCACGATCCGGATGCGCTGCGCGAAGACCTCGCGTGACCCTGGATTGGCCAGCAGATCGACGTAACGCTGCCGGTAGCGCTGCTCGACCTCGGCCAGCCCGAACCAAGAACTGGGCAGCGGGCGAAGCGCCTTCGTGAGCAGCGTGATCGATTTGACCCGCAGGCTCGGCTCGCCGGTCTTCGTCGTAAAGCATTCCCCCTCGACGCCGATGAAATCGGCGAGATCGAGCAGCTTGAAGAGCCCGAGCTGATCAGGCGAAAGCTCCTTCGTGCTCACGAAAATCTGGATGCGCGCCCCGCCGTCGTTGAGATCCAGAAAATGGCTGCGCCCCATGTCGCGATGCGCCGTGATGCGCCCCGCCGCCCGCTCGGTATTCCCGTCCGCGAAGCGCGCGCGGATTTCGCCAATCGAGCCCGAAGTATCAAAACGCCCGCCAAACGGATCGACCCCGAGCGCCCGCAGCGCATCCAGCTTCGCGCGCCGAATGGCGAACAGTTCGTTTTGGGATTCCGGCTGCGGCTCCATTGTGGAAAACGGATATTGAAGGGTCGTCGCGAGGGAGCAAGAAATTAACGGGTTGACCATGCCCCGGCTCATGGGTGGAATGCGCCCGCCTCCATCGAGTTGTAAAACCAATAACCCTCCAACCCGGACCCAACCCATGAAATACCTTCCCGCCACCATTGCGTTCCTATTGACCCTGGCCGCCGCCGCCAAGGCCGGCGCCAACGACAAGGAAGTTGCGCCTCCCGCAACGACCGAAAACTACGGAACCGGCTTCTATGTCGCGCCGGAGGGCGGGTTTAACGTTTACCAGGACAGCGTGATCGCCCCGCCCGCAGACGTGAACGGAAAGACCTCGTACCGCAGCGAAACGGGCGGATTCGCCGGTGGAAAACTCGGGTACGTCTTCAATACGGGGCTGCTCCGGCCCGATATCGAGACCGATATGTTTTACAACGCGTATGCCGGGAGCTCCTCCAAGATATTCGATCTCTCCTCGGGCTTTAAGGGTCGGGATTTCAGGAATTACCAGGTCGAGTCCGGCGCATTCATGTTTAACGGGTTGCTGCGCCTGAACCTCGGGCGGTTCCAGCCGTACGCGGGCATGGGCATCGGTCTGTACACGGCGTCGATCTCGAGGCAGCTCATCGCCACCAATTACATCACCGGTCACACGCTGAGTTACACGAATCAACCCAGCTCGCCGACCGACTGGGCCTGGCAGGTGGTGGCCGGGGCCGATTATTATTTGAAGCCGAACATCAGCCTGTTTGCCGAGTACAAGTTCCTGAATTACATGAACGCCTACTCGTCCCAAGCCCCTCAGGGCGGTCGTGCCGGCCAGCAACTGATCGGCTTCGGGGTTCGCTGGTTCTTTTAACCCGAACTCCGATGTTGGAGGGGATGAGATGGTGCAAGATGCTGAGTCGCGATGACATGAGGAGGCCCGAAGCGTATCTGAAAGATACGGTGAGGCCCGACGAATGGCACTCGCGGCCAGCGAATTGCGCCAGATCGCCCCGATCAACTTCGGAATTCGGGTTTAATGCGATTTCGCAGCTTCCGGGAGCGGCTCGACCTGCCTGCGGCGCGAGCGGCGGTAGCGTAACAACAGCACCGCGCCCGGCAGCCCCCACACGGCGCGCATGGCAAAACCGAGCGAGCCGATGGCCGCGCCGACGCCGCCGGGGATGCCGCACAAATCCCTGAGCAAAACCTGGAAGAGCGATTCGCGGATGCCGATCCCGGCGAAACTGATCGGCAGGCCGGTCAGCGTGTTCACGATCGGCATGATGCAAAACATATCCCAAAATCCGTGCCACGCGCCGGCATTGGGTCCCGCGAATGCTCCCAGCGCCCGCGCGGCGCAGTAGAAGGTCACGAAATAAGCCATGTGCGCCAGCAGCGTGTTGGCCAGCGCCTCGATCATGCGCGGCCAATGGCGTTTGTACGCGCGGAACGCCTCACCGATCTCGCGCAGTTTCGCCCCGATGACGGGATGCTGTTCCAGCTTCGAAAGCCACGGCAGCCGCGCCGCCAGCGGAGAGAGAATGACCGTAACCGCGCCGCCGGCGAGGATCAAAAGCGTCACATACTCGAGCCCGCCGGTGGCGGGTGAGGTCGCCAGCCAGCGATATCTGCACAGGACGACGACAGCGGCCATCAGAGTCAGCGAAATGAGCCCCATCAGCCGGTCCATCGCCACCACCAGCACGGCGTCGGCCTTGCGTTCGGGCGCTTCCCGGATGACCAGCAGCACCCGCAGCGCGTCGCCGCCGATGAGACCCGGCGTGAAGGTGAGAAGGAAGAGCCCCATGAGAAAAATCGAGGTCGCCTTGCGCCACCCCAGGCGGAAGCCCTGTACCCGCAGCAGCAGATGCCACCGCAGGCCGCCCAGCAGCTCGACCACGCCATAGCAGAAGATGCCGGCCACCAGCCACGCCACGCTGGCGTGCCGCACAGCCTGCGCCACTTCGTGCCGGCGATGCTGGTCGCGGAACACAAAGGCCAGCACCGCAACGGCCAGCACCGCCTGGGCGATGAAGATCGCCCGCGGTTTCCAGGGGTGCGCTTGCCGCGCGGTCTCGTTCATACATTTCAAACAGCCTCTGCTCGGACAGAGAAGCGGCCGCCCGCCACGCTGAATTCGTGGCAGGATACCCGGGCAGCGGCAAGCCCCGGCTCCATGGCGAAGACCACCACGCATTTCTCACTGCCGCGTCTTGCACAGCGCGAAGGGACCGCTATGATCCCCACACTTTTATGCGTTACGCTCCCCGTTTCTCCCTGATCCTCGTAGCCATCCTGGCAATCACCTCCCTCACTGCCTGCGAGACCCACGACCGGCGCATCTACACGACCCGGAAGGAAAAAAATCTACACGTCCCAGATCCTTTTGCGCCAAGCACCACCAAGGCCGCCGATGAGGCCACAGCCCCGCTGGGCGTGCCGCCTGAAACGCCGGTGGCCCCTGATGCCACAGGCCCCCTGCCCTCGGCGGAGCCGGCCCCGGGACAATAGTTGAAATTGAGGCGCCGGCGCGCGGATAGGGCAGCCGCGCAGGGTCTCCGGCAAGGAAACTGCTCTGTTTTTAATCGACTGAATTGAGAATGAGATTCTCCGCTATTTCCATCGTGCCGGGCTTGATCGCAGCGGCGCTGCTGACGGGTTGCTCTTGCGTGAAGCATGTGCCTCCCGGACAGTCACTTTCCGCCGCCACGGCGAAGCGGCCGACCTTGGTGGCCCTGCCAGCTCCGCCCCCGCAGGCGATTCCGGTCGCCTACGCCCCGCCGCCCGCCAACAGCAACCTGGCGCAAGGTCCCATGCCCGAGACGGAACAGGTCGCCGACGCCTACACGCTGGGCAATCTCTGCCTCCAACAGGGGCGTTACCCGGAGGCAATCGCCGCCTACGAAGCCGCGCTCAAGGGCGACCCCGATTTTGCCGAGGCATGGAACAACCTCGCCATCGCCTACCAGGACCTCGGCCAGGACGACAAGGCGATGGAGGCTTTCCGCAAGTACAAGACCGTGGCGATGCATTAGCGCCTGTTCACGCTGCGCCGAATCTGACCGAGAGCTCGAAGTATAAGGCGGAGAATCCGCAGATTGGCGCAGATGAACGCAGATTCCATGAGAATTCAGCCAGGGTCTTTTCAAAATCTGCGTCAATCTGTGTCAATCTGCGGATAAACTCCGCCCATCTCCCCATTGTCGAGTTGATCTCGCGATGATGTGAGTACGCACTGACCCGCTATTGCGGAATGGTCACCCTGTAGAATTTCGAGCCCGAAATCGGGTTGGGATCGGTCCAGTTCAGGATGCCGCCGGTGCCGTTGAAACTGGGCGTGACCGTCTGCCATACGCCAGAGTTCAGGTCGCCGCTGTATTGCACTTCGTAAATCAGGCCGGGCTGGCTTTGCCACGAAAGCGTGAAGCCCCCGCCGCCGCTCAACTGGGTCGACTGCACGGCGAACCGGCTGTTTGCGTCGTTGGGATCGGTGCCGGCGAGGTAATCCTGGTAATTGGTGAAGCCGCTCCCGTCGGAGTCTGCCTGATCGTTGCTGATTCCGTAGTAGCTCCGCCATGAATCAGGGACGCCGTCGCCGACCGAATCCGGCCCAAAGCCGATATTCGCCGCGCCGCCGGCGTGGTTGAATTTCACGTAGAGAAAACCGTTGCTATAAATCCAGCCCAGCGTGCCGCTGGTATAGGCCGGCATCGAGGCGAACTGCGGCATGCGGACGCCGTCGCGCTGCACGCCGGCGGGTTGCGAGGTCCAGACTTGCAGGGCGATCTCGCGCGAAACCGAGTTCAACGCGACATTGGTAACGGTGCCGGCGACGTTGCTGGAAATGGTGGTGCCGTCATACACATTGAACCCGGCCGTTCCGCTCGTGCCGGGATACACGAGAAATTGCAAGCCCGAATCGGTGGTCGAGATCGCGGCGTTGTTGACGTAGTTCGGGTCGTTCAGCGATTGCGGCACGTCGAGCAGCATCGGGATGATCGAGCCCGATTTCACGAACAGCGGCATCTTGGTCGAGTCGCTGTTGGACCAGGTGACGGTCTGGCCGCCGGTGTAACTGGCCTGTGTCCAATAATCATACCATGTGCCCGCGGGCAGATAGACGTTGCGCGAGGTGGCGTCGAGCGCGTTCATCGGCGCGACCAGGAACTCGTTTCCGAATAGGTAGGTCTGATTGATCCCGTAAGTAGCGGTGTCGGTCTGATTCATCAACACCGGCGCGCGAATGATCGGCAGCCCATCCTCGGTCGCTTCCTTTGCATAGGAGTAAATGAACGGGAATAACTGCGTGTGCAGTTGCGCGTAAGTGACGTAATTCGAGAGTGCGGTCGCGCCGTAACCCCAGGGGTATTGCTCGAGGTTGGCGGAATTTACCGTGCGGTGCATTTCCATGATCGGCGAAAACGCGCCGAACTGCGCCCATCGCATGAATAAGTTGGGCGGATCGGATTCAAATGGGCCGTCGAGATAGCCGCCGATGTCACTGCCCCAGATAGGCAGGCCGCTGAGGCCCGCCGAGGCGCCGGCGATCATCACGCTGTCCAGCCCGTTGCCCTCGATGTCGAAGTTGGGCTCGTTGTCGCCGGACCAGCACCCCGGGTAGGCGCCGGTGCCTGCGTAACCACTGCGGGCGAGCAGGATTCCGTTCGCGCCGAGCACGCTCGAGACGGTCTTGTGATACTGGATGCAGAAGCCGTTCTGCATGTCGATCCCGGTCTCGCCATTGTTATAGTAAGCTGTAATGGGAATGTAAGTGTTCGTGCCGTTGCCGCTCTCGCCATCGTCGTCCTTGAATCCGCCGATGGCCGGAATCTGGCTGCCGTCGGCGGCCGTGACGTCGCTTTGCGCGATCAGCGCGTCGAGTTCGCCGGTAAACCAGTTGACCGCGCCGGGATTGGTAAAATCGACCGGGCTGCCGTTGCCGCCCCACCATGGCACGACCAGCGCCGGGCCGGTGGACGAACTCATCACGAAATAATTTCCCGCCAGTCCTGCCGGATAATTCGCCGCCTCGCCGTTGTTCTGGCCCCCCGGCAGCCCGTTGAGCTGCTGGTTCGCGGAGTTGATGTCGGTGAACGGGGTCATCCAGCAAATGGCCTTGAGTCCGTTCTGCTCGAGGAAGGTCATCATGTTATTGACCGAGCTGAAGCCATTGTAAGTGCCGCCGGCAATGACATTGCTCGCGCCGAACTGCGTCATGTTCCAGGTAAAATCGTTGTAATCCACCTCCCATGGCGAATCGTAGACAAGCGCGGAAATAGGAATCCCATCCTGAAGGTAAGTGTTCACCGCGTAGCGCACGTCGCCGCCCGAGGGCCAGATGTCGCACGAGACCCATGCGCCGAAGACCCACGGCGGCGGCAGGTAGGGACGGCCGGTGTAAGCGGTGTAATTGGTCAGGATGGCGGGAAGCTGCGGCCCGGCGATGAGATTGATGACCAGGTTCCCATCGAGATTCTGGATGAGATACCGGTCCGTGTAAGTGTGGCGCATGTCGAACCACGCCTCCGCCGTGGTGCCCAGATGAAAGCCATACCCGAGATTGCTCATGAAGAACGGCACCGGCTTGTAGGAAGTGTCTCCCTTCGTCCCCGGGTTATCGTAAGTCAGCATGTGAACCTTGTTCCCGGTCTGGTCCACGGAATCGAATTTTTCGCCGAAGCCGAAGAAATGCTCGGTGGTCCCCGAGCCGGCGGTGAACTCGGTCTCGGTCGGTTCGAGCCCGTTCCAGTTGGTAACCTGGTAGCGCACAACCCCGGGGCTGGGGATGGTCAGTTGCGTGGTGACGGTGCTGCCGGCGAGCGATTGGACGAACTGCATGCCGTTGGCGATGGTCGTCGCCGAGACAATCGGCCCCATGTTGTAATTGACTCCCCCGATTTCCACCGACGGCGGCGTGAATACAATGCTGGTCCCCAAGGGGTCGCCGGACAGGTCGGGCTCCGCGAGGGCGATGTGGCCCGTCGCGCCGTAGAGGCGCGCCTCGTTGCTGCCGGAATCAAACGCGTAGTAAGTCGCGTTCGCGGCCGGCTGAAGCGGGAAACCGAATGTCTGGTCCGGGCCGTAAACGGTCCCCTGGCTGTTCTGCGCGACGACCTGGTAATGATAAGTGGTGTCCGCGGCAAGACCGGTCAATGTCGCGGCGGTGGTGAAAAGGGCATTTCCATTGCCGGCGGAAAGTGTCGTCGTGACGACAATATCGTCAAAGATCAGGTTTTGCAGGTTGCCGGTATTGAAATTGCCGAAACCAAGATAAGTCGGGGTCTGGCCGGTGGCCTTGAGCGAGCCCGAGACGGAGCTGTAAGTGGAACTCGTTCGGAACTTCGCCTGAAGCGTGTAAGTCCCCATCACCGAGTCGTAGGATAGGATGAAGTCAATGATCTGGCCGAGCACCGAGGAGCCGAGATTGATCGTTTGCGTCCCGCCATCGACGGCGATGACATCGTTTCCGGTCGAAGGAGTAATTCCGACCGAGACCAATTCATCGGTGCCAAGCGTGCTGCCCTCGCCCGATTTCAAATTGAATCCGCTGAAGGCGACGGTGTTGTTGACATCGAACCGCATCGACAGCGAGACGGTCCCGGAGGTCTGCGCGCCGAGGATCTCGCGATCCATCGCCTGGGAATTGCCGCTGCCGCCGCCCGCGTAGATGCCGAACGAGCTGCTGCCGTCGATCTTCTGCGAACTCTGCTCGAGATAAAGCCCGCCGCCGGTTCCCTGGAGGTAATCGGCCGGCCCAAGCCCGGACCCGCCATTGTCGCCGTACGCCCACGAGGTATAGCCCTCGGCATTATCCGCCGCGGAAGTCTGGCTGCTGCTCCCGTAGCTCGAGGTCAGCCCATACTGGAACCAAACGAAAGTCTGGCTCCCCTCCGGATTGACCGCGGCGCTCAATGTCGCCGACCCGCCCCCCACATTATAAGCCGTCGAAACGCCCAGCGACGGCGCGCTTTGCCCAAGGCACGCCCCCCCGCCCGCCGCCAGCGCCAGCAGCGCCGCCAACACACACCGGAATGGACGGTAGTTCATCGGGGGGACGCGCCCGCGAAAGCGCCAGATGCGCCCCGCAGGCCAACCCGTGAGCGTCGCAAACCTGCCCCCGGAAGCAAATCACCCGTTCTTGAACCGTTCAGGCCGGCCCCAGCGCCCCTGCGCAAACCCGCAAGCCAGGGCCGCGAAGAGCCGCTTCAGTTCTTCGGACCACCGTGAAGATAATGGTCGTGATCGAACGGGCCGGTTCGGTTTCGTGTTTAAGCGCAAGTTGGGCCATTGGACGGTACGCGGAGCACGCTGTGGTTTGGCCATTTTCGCGCGCTTACCCCGCCTTTGGGCCAACGGCCCAAAAACAAGCCAGCCTGGGGCAAAGCGAGGAACGAGCGTCGCCCCAGGTCAGGCACGATAGCCGCCTTTGGGCCAACGGCCCAAAAACAAGCCAGCCTGGGGCAAAGCGAGAAACGAGCGTCGCCCCAGGTCAGGCACGATAGCCGCCTTTGGGCCAACGGCCCAAAAACAAGCCAGCCTGGGGCAAAGCGAGAAACGAGCGTCGCCCCAGGTCAGGCACGATAGCCGCCTTTGGGCCAACGGCCCAAAAACAAGCCAGCCTGGGGCAAAGCGAGAAACGAGCGTCGCCCCAGGTCAGGCACGATAGCCGCCTTTGGGCCAACGGCCCAAAAACAAGCCAGCCTGGGGCAAAGCGAGGAACGAGCGTCGCCCCAGGTCAGGCACCATAGCCGCCTTTGGGCCAACGGCCCAAAAACAAGCCAGCCTGGGGCAAAGCGAGAAACGAGCGTCGCCCCAGGTCAGGCACCATAGCCGCCTTTGGGCCAACGGCCCAAAAACAAGCCAGCCTGGGGCAAAGCGAGAAACGAGCGTCGCCCCAGGTCAGGCACGATAGCCGCCTTTGGGCCAACGGCCCAAAAACAAGCCAGCCTGGGGCAAAGCGAGGAACGAGCGTCGCCCCAGGTCAGGCACCATAGCCGCCTTTGGGCCAACGGCCCAAAAACAAGCCAGCCTGGGGCAAAGCGAGGAACGAGCGTCGCCCCAGGTCAGGCACCATAGCCGCCTTTGGGCCAACGGCCCAAAAACAAGCCAGCCTGGGGCAAAGCGAGGAACGAGCGTCGCCCCAGGTCAGGCACGATAGCCGCCTTTGGGCCAACGGCCCAAAAACAAGCCAGCCTGGGGCAAAGCGAGAAACGAGCGTCGCCCCAGGTCAGGCACGATAGCCGCCTTTGGGCCAACGGCCCAAAAACAAGCCAGCCTGGGGCAAAGCGAGAAACGAGCGTCGCCCCAGGTCAGGCACCATAGCCGTGCAAAGCCCCAAGGGGGCGTGATAGCCTGCTCAGACCATGCCGCAATCCCTCGCCCGCGTCGTATTCCATATAACCTTCAGCACGAAGCATCGAGCACCCCTCCTCAAAGAGATCGAACTTCGCACGCGCCTTCATTCCTACATGGCGGGCATCCTGCATGAGATTGATTGCGAGCCGATCCTCATCAATGGCGTTGAGGATCACGTCCACATTCTCTGTAATTTTTCCCGCTCAATCACGATCGCCGACCTGATCGAAACGGTAAAGACCTCCCCATCGAGGTGGATAAAGAAACAAGGGTCACAATATGATGGGTTCTCCTGGCAACGCGGTTACGGAGTGTTTTCCGTAAGTCAATCAAAGGTCCAGGAAGCCCGCACCTACATTGAGGGCCAGGAGGAACACCATCGTCACATTTCCTTTCAGGACGAATTCCGGGCTTTGTGCAAAAAACATGGCCTCAAGATTGACGAGCATTTCGTCTGGGATTGACGGCCAAACCTGGGACCGTTGTCACGCCCCTTTTGGGCTTGAAGCGATTTGAGCAATATACCCGGGGCGACGCTCGTTCCTCGCTTTGCCCCAGGCTGGCTTCCTTGGGGCCTTTGGCCCTAAGAAAATTGGCCAAACCCCAGGATACACGGAGCGTACGGGCAGGGGAAACCCCTCCTGAAAATCTCAGATTGACTCAGATAGAAAACATACGAAGGGCGCAGCCAGCCGTTCTTAGCCCAGGTCTTCAGGCTCATCGGCCTCTCCTATGATCCAGAGTTTTGGGGCGGCCAGCACGTTAGCGATGAAGGCAGCACCGGCTTGCTGGAGCGGTATTTTCCGGTTAACCTCGGCCCATGCAGACAAATCATGCCATCGCTTCCGTGGCCGAATTGCGAGGGCGGTTGCGTCCGTTTTGCGAGAAGCATCGCATCCGCCGGCTCGACGTGTTCGGTTCGGCCGGGCGCGGGCAGGCGGGTCCCGGCAGTGATGTGGACTTGCTGGTCACGCTCGACGAATCGTCACCTGTCTCGACGGCTGAGCTTCTGGAGATGGCTGGAGAGGCCGAGGAACTCGTCGGCCGACCGGTGGATTTCGTGCTGCGCGCCTCGCTCGAGAAATCGCCAAACCGTTTCGCCCGCGAGCATATCTTGTCCACCTCGGTCTGCGTCTATGGAGGCTGACCAGCTCGGACGGCTGCGCTCACCGAATCGAAATCCTTGTGCCTTCCGGGATGGATGTTGGTGGTTCGATCCGCTTCCGTTCAATCCTACTGCCATCCGGGAATACCTCATAAATGACGCCATTTTCGCTTTGCAGAACACTTTGACCCGCCGCGAGCGTTTCCTTTCTAGCCGTCGCGAAAGCGACCCCGGACAACGCCGGAAACCGCGATTCCAGTTCAGTGATGATTTTCTCTGGTTCACTCATGTGGCGGAATTGCTTGAATCATACACTGCTCCACCTTTTGGGGCAACGATTTGCATAGGTTTAGGCGTTTGGGCGGAGTCTTGCGACCGATTTGCTGCCGACTTTTTGTAGGACCCTTGTTATCAGCCCATTAACTGCATCCGGGCATGGGGTCGAACCCACAACCTTTGGCTTCGGAGGCCGAGAGTGAAGCGCTCCCGAAAGTCTGCTCCTTACCCCTCAGTTGAATCCTCCGAAGAATTCCCTAACCACCGCGACAACCATCTTGCTACCGTTTCGATATGGGTTGCTACCGGTCACCGCGAAATCCCCCTTCCACAGCCGCCTTTTCGAGGCCCCTTCTGTATAAAATTCGCCACCCAAAATCAAAGTCAATCAAGCCCAATCAAGCCCAATCAAGGTCAATCAAGGTGAATCAAGGTGAATCAAGGCAATTTCACCCCCCGCTTCCCACCCCGCGTCCACAACACCCCAATCCCTTCCCCAGCCCCGCAACCCTCCCCTTTTTCCTCGCCAGCCGGGGGTGGCTCACCGCAGTTTTGGGGGCTCCATGAGTACTGAACCCTCCATCTTGCGGCTTGGGCTGCCCTCCGGCAGCCTCCAGGAGGCCACCATTGCGCTTTTTCAAAAGGCCGGCTTTTCCATCAGCATCCCGGGCCGCTCGTACAAGCCCTCGATCGACGACCCGGAGATCGAGGTGCGGCTGCTGCGCGCGCAGGAAATCTCGCGTTACGTCGAGCATGGTTTCCTCGATTGCGGCCTGACGGGGCACGACTGGATCATCGAGAACGCCTCGGAGGTCCAGGTCGTTTGCGAGCTGACCTTCTCCAGGGCGAGCGCGAAGCCGACCCGCTGGGTGGTCGCCGTGCCGGAGGATTCGCCCATTCGCACCGTCCAGGACCTCGAGGGCAAACGCATCGCCACGGAGGCGGTCGGGCTCACGCGCCGCTATCTCGAGGAGCACGGCGTTCGCGCCGAAGTCGAATTCTCCTGGGGAGCCACCGAGGTCAAGGCCCCGGACCTGGTCGATGCCATCGTCGATGTCACCGAGACCGGTTCCTCGCTGCGCGCGAACAATCTGCGCATCCTGGACACGATCATCACCTCGTCACCGCAGCTCATCGCCAACAAGGAAGCGTGGAAGGATTCGTGGAAGCGCTCGAAGATCGAGCGCCTCGTGCTCCTGCTCACCGGCGCGCTGAACGCCCGCGACAAGGTGGGCCTCAAGATGAATATCGAGGAGGCCCGGCTCGAGGCGCTGCTCGGCGCCCTGCCCGCACTGCGCAACCCGACCATCGCGCAACTGGCCCACCCGGGCTGGGTCGCCGTCGAGACGATCATCGATGAAAAGGTGGTCCGCGAGATCATTCCCCAGCTCAAGAAACTGGGCGCCGAGGGCATCATCGAGTACCCCCTGAACAAGGTTGTGTATTAAAGCCCGCCCCGGGCGGGCGCAAAATGCGCGATTTTCCGTTTGCCTCCACGGCGGGACGATGGTTGTCTCATCGGCCCGCCCGCCGACCTACCGGCACGGCGGCCCTTAAGAAATATCCCGATGGGTTCACTGAAGAAACGACGCAAAGCAAAAATCGCCAAGCACAAGCGCAAAAAGCGGATGAAGCTCAACCGCCATAAGAAGCGTTTGCGCTACAAGAGCTAGCCGGTAGATTTGCGCGATGAACCTCGAGCGGGGCTGGCTTTTAATGGGCAAGCCGCGGCGCCTTGCGCCCGTCTGCCTCTGCGCGGCGCTCGCCGCCCTTGGGGTTCGGCACAGTTTCGCGGTCTGGGATGAGCCTTACGCGGCGCCGGGTCAGGCGCTCGAGGCCGACGTCTTGCCGGGCAATGACCAGCAGGCGGCAACGGACCTGCAATTGCACGGGGAGCCGGCATCGAAGGCCGATGCCTTCGCCAATTTTTCCGAGGCGATCATGGCCGAGGACAATGGAGACTCCGATGCCGCCCTGGCAGACTACCAAAAGGCGCTCGCCCTCGACCCCGGCTACACGGAACTGGCGGTAAAGGTCGCCTTCGAACTCGCCCAGCGCGGCGACCCGTCGTCGGCCGTCGAAGTGCTCAAGGATTCGATCAAGGCGGCCCCGCAGGTGGGCCTGCCTTACATTTACCTCTCGGAGATTTACGCGAACAACCTGAGCAAGCCCGAGATCGGCCTCAAATACGCCGAGCAGGCCCTCGACCTCGATCCCCGCAATTTCACCTCCTACCTCGCGGTGATGGATATCGACGACAAGCTGCACCAGCCGCAGAAGGCCGAGGAAGTGCTCAACCGCGCCACGAAGTCCACCAGCACCGATCCCCATTTCTGGCTGCAACTGGGCGATACCCTGCTCAAGCCGTATGCGGACACCTCCGCGCTGCCGCCCGGCAACGTCGAGAAAATCAGCGCCGTTTATCAAAAGGCGCTGGCGCTGGACGGCACCGATCCGGCAACGCTGGAACACGTCGGTGACTTTTACGTGCGGGTGCACCAGGAGAAGGCGGCGATTCCGGTTTATCTCAAGGCGATCAAGTACAGCCCTGCGAACCCGCCCGAGGACGACGACACGCTGGCGAACATCAGGGACAACCTCGCAAACTGCTTCAACGCGGTGGGCCAGACCGGCGACGCCATCGCGATCCTGAAGGATCTCATCAAGGAAAACCCGATGCGGTACGAGTCGTACGAATTGCTGTACGATCTTTACGAGAAAACCAACCAGACCGATGCCGGCCTGGCCATCTGCCAGCAGATGATGCTGCTCAACCAGGGCGATTACCGCAATTACGTCCGGACGGCCGCGTTGCTGATGAAGCAGCAGAAGATGGACGCCGCCATCCAGACGCTCGCGGATGCGCGGACGAAATTTCCCAACGAGAGCGAGATCACTTATTCGCTGGGCCTGGCGCTGAGTGAGGCGAAACGTTACCCGGAGGCGCTCGGCATTTTCGAGCAGGCGGAGCAGGAGGCGAGCGAAGGCCAGACGGACATGCTCGACGCGCAGTTTTACTTTGCCTATGGGGCGGCTGCGGAGCAATGCGGGCAGGTGGAGAGGGCGGCCACGCTGCTGAAGAAATCAATCGACCTGGACCCGCAATCCGCGGCGGAGGCATATAATTACCTGGGCTACATGTGGGTCGATCGCGGCATGAACCTGGACCAGGCGGTCGGCTACATCCGCAAGGCGCTCGATATGGACCCGAACAACCCGGCCTACGTCGACAGCCTGGGCTGGTATTATTTCAAGAAAGGCGACCTGAAGCAGGCGCTGGCAACCCTCAAGAAAGCGGCCACGACCATTCAGCCCGAGGATGCGACCGTCGATGAGCATGTGGGTGACGCCTATGCGGCGATGAACGACACGACTCACGCCCTCGATTACTGGCAGCGGTCGGCGTCGCTCGACAAGGACAACAAGGAAATCACGGTAAAGATTGCCGGCGCCAGGCAGAAGCTGGCGCGCGAGGGCGGTCCAACCCACCCCACGCAGTGAGCCTCGACCGAGCCAACGTCATCGACGCCATGGGCATCGAAGCGGCCACGGGCCGCGTGGTGCTCGTCATCCGGCATGAGGGGGCGTGGGAGGGAACGGACGACCAGCTTTTCCAGTTGCAGGAGAAACTCAACGCCTACCTCTCTTTCGCGCTCGATGGCGAGATGGCCGAGGGCCACCCGGAGTTTGCGGGGCGCCCGGTGGATTTGCGCCTCGAGGCGGCAAACCCTCCGGACCAGCGCACGCTGCACATGCTGGCCCATGCCCGTCAGCAAGTCGGGTTTCAGGATATCGGGCTGGAAGTGCGGGTGCTGGAGAACGGCCAGTGCGGTCCCGGGTGCGGGTGCCACTGATATTCACTTTCGCAATCCGAATTTTCTCCTACGCTCCGTCCCATGCGCGTCCTTGTCGTCGATGATGAACGCAACATCCGCAACACCTTCCGCACGGCCATCGAGGCTTTCGGCCACGACGTTGAGGTCGCTTCGACGGCGGCGGGCGCGTTGCAGTCGCTGAAGGGTCCGGGCGGGTTCGACGTGGCGTTTCTCGACCTGAAGCTCAGCCAGGAAAGCGGCCTCGACCTCATTCCCGAGATGCTCGAAGTCTCGCCGCGGCTCACCGTGGTCATCGTCACCGCCTTCGCATCCATCGAGACGGCCGTCGAGGCGATGCGGCGCGGCGCGTTCGATTATCTGCCCAAGCCGTGCACGCCGGAGCAAATCCGCCAGGTGCTGGTACGCGCGGAAAAGACGCGCCGGCTCGAGAACCGCGTCGCGGAACTCGAGTCGCGGCTCAACTCCGAGGCGCCCGAAGTCGAGATCGAGACCCAATGCCCGGCGATGCAGAAGGTGATCGACCTGGCCATGCGCGCCGCATCCAGCGACGCGACCATGATGCTCCTGGGCGAGAGCGGCACCGGCAAGAGCGTCATGGCGCGGACGGTGCATCAGCAGAGCCCGCGGCGGGGGCACGCCTTCGTCACGGTGAGTTGCCCCAGCCTTTCGCGCGAGCTGCTCGAGAGCGAACTCTTCGGCCACGTGAAAGGAGCGTTCACCGGCGCCCTCGCGGATACGTGGGGCAAAGTGGCCGTGGCGGACGGCGGCACGCTGTTTCTCGATGAGATTGGCGATCTGCCGCTCGAAGTGCAGGCGCGGCTGCTTCGCCTGCTCCAGGAGCGGGAATACGAGCGGGTCGGCGAAAACAAGCCGCGCAAGGCCGACGTGCGCGTCATCGCCGCCACCAATCACGACCTCAAGGGAGCCGTCGCGCAGGGGAAATTTCGCGAGGATTTGTTTTACCGGCTCAATGTCATTTCCCTCACCATGCCGCCGCTGCGCGAGCGCGGGCCCGATATCCCGGGGCTGGCCGCGCGGATGCTGGCGTTTTTCGCGGGGCATTCCGGCAAGCCGGTCACGGGGTTTTCCCCCGAGGCGTCCGAGGCGCTGGAAAAGCATCCCTGGCCGGGGAACGTGCGCGAGCTGCGCAACGTCATCGAGCGCGCCGTGATCCTGAGCAACGGCGAACTGATCGGCCTGGCCGACCTCTCGGACAACGTGCAGCCTTCCACCGAGATGCGGATCGGGGGCCGCTTTCTGCTCGAGGCCATCGAAAACGCGCACATCAAGGGAGTCATCGCCAACACGCGCAGCCTCGAGGAGGCGGCGGGCGTGCTCGGCATCGATCCGGCCACCCTCTACCGTCGGCGCAAGAAGCTGGAAATGTAGGGGCCGCGCGCATGCGTTTTGCAATCCGCGGCGCGGGGCTTTCGTGCGTTTTGCACGAACCATTTTTGGTTTTGCAAGCCGGGTCAAGTTGCATCTTGCTGACATCCAGCAAGTTGCATTAACGGGCCGGGCACGGCACGGCACCCGCTAATCAGCCGGGCGTTGAGAAAACGCATCCTCATAGGTTTGCTGCCGCTTCTGGTCCTTTTCGTGACGGTCGGCTGTTACGCCATCGCGCTCTTCGTCCGCTTCGGCGGGGAGATCGACGCGATGATGCACAACAATTACGACAGCGTCGTCGCCTGCCAGAACATGAAGGAATCGGCCGAGCGGATGGATTCCGCGCTCTGCTTCACCCTGGTCGGGGAATGGGACCGCGCCCGGAAGATGTATGACGAGAACCTGCCGATCTTCGACCGCAACCTGGACCTGGAGCTCAACAACATCACCGAGCCGGGTGAACAGGACCTTGCAAACGAACTGAAGGACCTCCACGAGCAATATGTCGGGAAGGTGAAGGTTTTCCTGGCGACTTCGGATTTGGATCAGCGCCGCGCGATGTACTTCGGCCAGATGCTGCCTCTCTTCACGCAGATCAAGGACACGGCGCAGCAAATCCTCGAATTGAACCAGAACCGGATGGTCCGGGTGGATCATGACGCGCGCGCGCTGGGCGCCACGTCGGTGCGCAACATGCTGATTGCCATCGCCGTCGGGTTTGTGGGGGCGCTGGGACTGGTGCATCTGCTGCTGCGCTCGATCCTCACGCCGATCCAGTCGTTGACCTCGTTCGCGCGCGAGCTGGGCGAGGGGAACCTGGACCAGGTGGTGCCTGTGGTTTCCGACGACGAACTGGGGCAGCTCGCCGACGCCTTCAACAAGATGGCCGTCAAGCTGCGCGCCTACCGGCAGATCACCAGCGATGAAATCCTGCAGGCGCGTCAGATGACCGAGATCACCTTCTCGGCGTTCCCCGACCCGATCATCGCGTTCGACTCCCATGGCATTGTCAATTTCAAGAATCCGGCGGCGGAGAAGCTGCTGCAGAAGCTGAAGCTCGACGACCAATTGCCCGAGCAACTGAGCGAGCAGGTGGAGGCGGTGCTCAAAGGGGGCGAAGATTACATCCCGGTCAGCTTCGCGAACGCGATCTGCGTGCGTCCGGATGACAAGGAGACTTTCTTCCTGCCGCGGGTCATCGGCATCCGCAGCGACAAGGGGACCATCTTTGGCGGGGCCGCGATCCTGCAAAACGTCACCCGGCTGCGGTTGGTGGACGAATTGAAAACGAACCTGGTCTCGACGGTCAGCCACGAATTGAAGACGCCGCTCACGAGCGTGCGGATGGCGCTGCACCTTTTGCTCGAGGAGAGCGTGGGCGAAATAACGGCCAAGCAATCCGAACTGCTGCTGGCGGCGCGCGACGACTCCGAGAGGCTCCTCTCGATGATCAACGATCTGCTGGACCTGGCTCGCCTCGAGTCCGGCACCGCGCACATGATGTTCGAGCCGCGCACGGCGGGGGATTTGGTCACCAGCGCCATCGCGGCGAGCAAGGACGTGGCCGACCGGAGCCGGGTACGGCTGGTGCCGGCGCTGGCGGAGCAATCGCTGCCGCTGGTCGCCGTCGAGTGGCAGCAAATCTCGCACGTCTTCTCGAACCTCATCAGCAATGCCGTCCGACACACGCCGCCGGGAGAGGAAGTGATTGTGAAGGCGGCGCGCGAAGATGGCGGCGTCCGCTTCTCGGTCATCGACAAGGGACCGGGCGTGCCGGCGAAATATCAGCCTTACCTTTTCGAAAAATTCTACCGCGTGCCCGGGGCGGAGCGGTCGGGAGCGGGACTGGGCCTTTCCATCGCGCGCGAGATCGTGCGGGCGCACCACGGAAGCATCGGGGTGCGCAGCACTCCGGGCAGCGGCGCGGAATTCTATTTCGACCTTCCCTTTTACGAAGGGGCGCAATTGGCCAGCCAGACCGGCGCGCCGAAAACCTCCGGCAAGCCCGCGGCGGCGCGTGAATGACCACCTTCCATGTATAAGGATGCTTCCATACTCGTCGTTGACGATGAGCGAAACGTGCGCCTGATGTACCGGGCGGCGCTCGAGCAAATGTTCAGGGTCGAAGAGGCGGAATCGGCAACCAAGGCGCTCGAGTTGATGGCGGCGCACCGTTACGACGTGGGGATCCTCGATCTGCGGATGCCGGAGATGACCGGGCTCGAGCTGCTCGAGCGGATGAACCAGCTCGGCTACACCACGCCGGTGGTGATTATCACGGCCTATGCCGACGTGCCGAACGCGGTCAGCGCCATGAAGTGCGGCGCCATCGATTTCCTGCAAAAACCGATCACGCCCGAGCAGCTTCGCACCATCGTAAAGGACATCCTGGTGCGGCATGCGGTCGATGAGCGGAAATCGCCCGAGCCGCATGATTTCGATTACTTTCTGCGCTGCGCGAAGCGGGCGATCAACCTGCGCGACTTCCCGGCCGCGCGGCGGAACCTCGTCAGCGCCCTCGAGATCAACCCCGATTCGCCGCAGGCGCTCAACCTGGCGGGAGTGATGTTCGAGATGCGCGAGGAGTACGACCAGGCGCGCCGCTACTACGGGCGCGCGATCAAGGTGAACAAAGACTTTGAGCCGGCGCAGTCGAACATGCGCCGCATTTACGAGCTGTTCCACTTCGGCTCCAGCCAGGAGCCGTTCAACCTCGAGAACCATTAAAGAGAACCACTGACTCCAAACCGCACAACCATGAATCCAGACATCCTATACGTCGCCTTAACCCTCGGCTTCTTCGCACTTATGTTCCTCTTCCTCTGGATTTGCGAGAAAGTCTAACCATCAACCGATAACATACCATGACCGACATCATTGTAGGAATTATCTCACTTCTCCTGATCGCATATCTGATGTTCACGATTATTCGCCCGGAGAAATTCTAACCGCTCCAACTTAACCCACACCCGACTTTCATGAACGCTTCCGGCTGGATTCAACTCTTCATTTACATCGCCGTCCTTTTGGCGGTGACCAAACCGCTTGGACATTACTTGCATGCCGTCCTGGACGCCGATGGCAAGACCTTCCTCGATCCCGTCATCAAACCTTTCGAGCGTTTGACTTACTGGATCGCGGGCGTCAACCCGAAGAAGGAGCAGAACTGGCGCGCCTACGGCGTCTCCCTGCTCATCTTCAGCGTGCTGACGATGCTCTTCACTTACGCGATCCTTCGCTTGCAGGACAAGCTGCCGTTCCAGACGCTCCTGAATCCGCAGAAGATGGTCGCCTGCACGCCGGACCTGGCCTTCAACACCGCCGCCAGCTTCCTGACCAACACCAACTGGCAGGCCTACGGCGGCGAGAGCACGATGTCCTACCTTTCCCAGATGGTCGCGCTGGTCATCCAGAATTTCTTTTCGCCGGCCGTCGGCCTCTGCGTCGCCGCGGTCTTCGTTCGCGGCATCGCCCGGCGCGAGACTACTTTCCTGGGCAACTTCTGGGTCGATCTCACCCGGTCGGTTTACTATCTGCTCCTTCCCATATCCCTCTGCGGCGCCATGGTCTTTCTTGCCACGGGCACCCCGCAGAACTTCAAGCCGTACGATCAGGTGAAGTTCCTCGATCCGTTCACGACCCAGGTGCAAAAGACGGACGCCAACAATAACCCGGTGGTGGATGCCAAGGGTCAGCCGGTGATGGTCAATCAGACGGTCGATACCCAGACCATTGCCGAGGGTCCCGTCGCCTCGCAGCTCTCGATCAAGATGCTCGGCACCAACGGCGGTGGTTACATGAATGTCAACGCCGCGCATCCTTTCGAGAATGGCACGCCGTTCTGCAACTTCTTCCAGATGATTTACTTCATTTCCATCGCCTCCGGCATGGTTTACTACCTTGGCCTCGCCGTGGGCAATAAGAAGCACGGCTGGGCCGTTTGGATCGCCATGTTTGCGATGTTTCTGCCCGCGGTCCTCGTATGCTGGCATTTTGAGGCGGCTGGCAACCCGATCCACCACGCGCTCGGCGTCGATCCCGCCGATGGAAACATGGAGGGCAAGGAAGTTCGCTTCGGCATCTTCAATTCCGCACTCTTTGCCTCGTCCACCACGGACACCGGCTGCGGCGCCGTCAATTCCATGCACGATAGCTTCACCCCAATCGCCGGCCTCGTTCCCATCTTCAATATCGAGTTGGGTGAGGTGGTCTTTGGCGGCGTCGGCGCGGGCCTTTACGGCATCCTGGTCTATATCGCCGTCACTGTCTTCATTGCCGGCCTCATGATTGGACGAACGCCGGAGTATCTCGGCAAGAAGGTCCAGTCCTACGAGGTCAAGATGGCCAGCTTCTATCTGCTCATCTTTGCCGCCATCATCCTCGGCTTCTCTGCCTGGGGCGCGGTAAGTAACTGGGGTCCGCCCACGACCGATCCCGTCACTCACGCCAGCATCCCGAACAATGGCACCAATAACAACGGGCCCCACGGCCTGACGGAAATCGTTTACGCCTTCAGCGAGGCTGCCGGCAACAACGGCAGCGCCTTCGCCGGCCTCAACGCGAACGCGCCGGGATACAACACCGCCCTCGGCATGGCGATCCTCTTCGGGCGCTTCGGCATGCTCATCCCATGCCTCGCCATCGCCGGCTCGCTGGTAAAGAAGAAGGTGTCGCCGCCGGGCCCCGGCAGCTTCCCCGTTCACTCCGCGACGTTCGTCATTTCGTTGATCGGTGTCGTCGTCCTCGTCGGCGCTCTCAACTTCCTGCCGGTCCTCGCGCTCGGCCCCGTTGTCGAGCACTTCCTGATGCTCGCAGGCAAACTGTTCTAACCAACCGACCCGTAACCGCTAACCTAGATAAGTCAAAATGGCTGCAAAAACACATTCCATCTTCGATCCGGCGATCGTCATGCCGGCAATCGCGGAGTCCTTCAAGAAGCTCAATCCGGTTCATATGGTCAAGAACCCGGTCATGTTCGTCACCGAGGTCGGCGCGGCGATCACCACCGTGCTCATCTTTACCGGCACCGAGGGCGAATCGATTAAGTTCCTCGTCCAGATCACCCTCTGGCTCTGGTTCACCGTCGTCTTCGCAAACTTCGCCGAGGCGATGGCCGAAGGCCGCGGCAAGGCGCAGGCCGACGCCCTGCGCAAGACGCGCACGCAGACCTTTGCCAACCTGCTCAAGAACGGCGCGACCGAAAAGGTCGCGGCGGACAAGCTCCGCAAGGAGGACATTGTCGTCGTCACCGCGGGTGAACTGATCCCCGGCGACGGCGAAATCATCGAAGGCGCGGCGACCGTCGACGAATCGGCGATCACCGGCGAATCCGCCCCCGTGGTGCGCGAGGCGGGCGGCGACCGCAGCGCGGTCACCGGCGGCACGCGCGTGCTCTCGGATGAAGTCAAGGTCCGCATCACGTCGAACCCTGGCGAGACCTTCATCGACCGGATGATTGCGCTGGTCGAGGGAGCGGAGCGCCAGAAGACCCCGAACGAAATCGCGCTCACCATCCTTCTCGCGGCGCTGACGATCATCTTCCTGTTCGTCTGTGTCACCTTGAAGCCCTTCGGCTCCTTCCTGGGCGTCAAATTCTCCATCACCGTCCTGGTCGCCCTGCTCGTCTGCATCATCCCGACCACCATCGGCGGCCTGCTGAGCGCCATTGGCATCGCGGGCATCGACCGCCTCGTCCAGAAGAACGTGCTCGCGATGAGCGGGCGCGCCGTCGAGGCTGCCGGCGACGTCGACGTTCTCCTGCTGGACAAGACCGGCACCATCACGCTCGGCAACCGCCAGGCGGCGGAATTCATTCCGGCCAAAGGCACGACCGACCAGGAACTGGCCGAGGCCGCGCAGCTCTCCTCGCTCGCCGATGAGACGCCCGAGGGACGCTCGATTGTCGTCCTGGCCAAGGAGCGCTACGGCTTGCGTGGCCGTGAAATCCACGAGCTGCCCGAAGCGACGTTCGTGCCCTTCACCGCGCAGACCCGCATGAGCGGCCTGGATTACAACGGCTCGAGTTATCGAAAGGGCGCCGCTGCGTCGGTTCGCGATTGGGTGGGCGGCAAACTCCCAGCCGACATTGAGTCCTCCGTCGAGGCCATTTCGAGCAACGGCGGCACGCCGCTGGTCGTGGCCACCAAGGCGAAAGCCCTCGGCGTCATCTACCTCAAGGACATCGTCAAAGGCGGCCTCGCCGAGCGCTTCACCCGCTTCCGCGCCATGGGCATCCGCACCGTGATGATCACCGGCGACAACCCGCTCACGGCGGCTGCGATCGCCAAGGAAGCCGGCGTGGATGATTTCCTGGCCCAAGCCAAGCCCGAGGACAAACTCGCCCTCATCCGCGCGGAGCAAACCGGCGGACGCATGGTCGCCATGACCGGAGACGGCACGAACGACGCCCCGGCGCTCGCACAGGCTGACGTCGGCGTGGCGATGAACACCGGCACGCAGGCCGCAAAGGAGGCGGGCAACATGGTCGACCTCGACTCGAACCCGACCAAGCTGCTCGAGATCATCGAGATCGGCAAACAGCTCCTCATCACCCGCGGCGCGCTCACCACATTCTCGGTCGCGAACGACGTGGCCAAGTATTTCGCCATCATCCCGGCCATGCTCATGGGCGTCTTCCCGCAGATCGCGCCTTTGAACATCATGAACCTCCACAGCCCGCACTCCGCCATCCTCAGCGCCGTCATCTTCAACGCCGTCATCATCGTGGCGTTGATTCCGCTCGCGCTCAAAGGAGTCAAGTTCCGCGCCTTGAGCGCCGAATCCCTGCTCATGCGCAACCTGGTCATCTACGGCTTTGGTGGCGTCATCATCCCCTTCATCGGGATCAAGGCCATCGACGTCGTAGTTGCAGCCCTGCACCTTGGATAAGATCCACAAACACTGAACCACTTTGCCCCGCCCTGCGCCCGCCTCCATGCATTGCCTCAATTGGACATACAGGTAAACAAAAGAGGCGCCGCCGGGGCGGCGGCCCCACTCTCAACCACACTAACTCCATGAAAAACATCATCTCGGATATCAGGCATACCATCGTAGTTACCATCATCGGTGTCGTGATGCTCTGCGTCATCTATCCCCTCGTCGTTTGGGCCATTGGCCAGACCCTCTTTCGTTACCAGGCCAATGGCAGCCTCATTACCGGCAAGGATGGCACGATCTATGGCTCGGCAATGATCGGCCAGGCTTTCTCCGACAACCAATACTTCAACTCCCGGCCCTCCGCCGCCGGCACGGGCTATGACGCCTCCAATTCCGGCGCCACCAACCTCGGCCCGACCTCGCAGAAGCTCCACGATTCCATCGCTGCCGCCGTGACTGCATACCGCACGCAGAACGGACTCGCCGCCGACGCCCTTGTCCCCGCCGATGCCGTCACCTCCTCCGGCAGCGGCCTCGATCCCGACATCAGCGTCAAGAACGCGATGTTACAGGCTCCGCGCGTCGCGAAGACCCGCAAAATGTCTCTCGATGCCGTTACCGCCCTTGTCCAGAAGTACACCGAAGGCCGCGACTTTGGCGTCTTTGGCGACCCGCGGGTAAATGTTCTCAAGCTGAACCTTGCCCTCGACGGGAAGATATAGGCAGCTCTCTTAGTAACAGGATAAGACCACGGATTACCCGGGTTGCACGGATGGCGTCAGGCCAAATCCGTGTACATCCGCGTAATCCGTGGTTTAATGTGCCGAGTGCAATCTTCAACCAACAAAAATGGGAATTCGACCTTTGAGTTTCGAATTCCAAACGCCTTCCACTAATGGCCGACCGCTCCGACGAGTTTCTCCAGATTATCCGCCGGCAGCAGCGGGGGAAGCTGAAGGTCTATCTCGGGGCATCGCCGGGTGTTGGGAAGACTTACCAGATGCTGGTCGAGGGGAACCGGCTCAAGAGCCGGGGCGTGGACGCGGTGATAGGCTATGTCGAGCCGCACGAGCGGCCTGACACGACGGCGCAAATCAGGGACCTGGAAGTCATTCCGGCGCGCGTGAGCGAGTACCACGGCATCAAGCTCACCGAAATGGACGTGGACGCGGTGCTGGCGCGCAAACCGACGGTGGCGCTGGTGGACGAACTCGCGCACACGAACGCGCCCGGCTCGAAGAACCGCAAGCGTTACGAGGATGTCGAGGACCTGCTCAACGCCGGCATCAATGTCATCAGCACCGTCAACATTCAGCATCTCGAGTCGCTCTATAACATCGTCGAGAGCAACACCGGCGTCCGGGTGAAGGAGCGCATCCCGGACGAGATCGTGGCCGGCGCCGACCAGGTGGTGAACCTGGACCTCTCCGCGGAAGACCTGCTCGAACGGCTGCAGGCGGGCAAGATTTACCCGCTCGATCGCGTGCAGCGGGCGATGGCGGGTTTTTTCACCGAGCGAAACCTGGTCCGGTTGCGCGAGCTGACGCTGACCGAGGTCGCGCGATATCTCGACTCGAAGCAGCGCGGCAGTTCGGAGCAGGAGGTCCACCAGCCGGCGCTGGGGCTGGTGGCCGTGGCCATCAGTTCGCGCGGGCCGGACCCCGGCGCGCTGCTGCGCAAGACGGCGCGGATGGCGGCGCAGTTGAACGCGCCATGGTTTGCCGTTTACGTGCGCACGCCCAAAGAGGCGCCGGCGAAAATCGACTCGGAAGTCCAGCGCCGGGTGACCGATACGCTCGAGATCGCCCAGAAAATGGGCGGCACCGTGATCGTGCTCAAGAACGAGGACGTCGCGAGCGCGCTCGAGTCCTTCGCGCGGGAATACGGGCTGACGCATCTCGTCGTGGGGCGTCCGGGCAGCTCGCGCAAATGGTGGCGGCTCCGCCCGCCGTTGCACGACCGGCTCATCCAGGACTTGAAGGATGTGGACGTGATCATCGGCTGACGGTTGCCGATTGAATTGTAGTCCGGCGCGACTACGAACTTTGCAATCGGCAAAAATGGATTAGCAATGAAGCCGACATGCATCCCGAGCCTCCCCTTTGGCGAAAGGCGGCCAGTTTTCTGCTGGCGCTCGCGTTGATCTCCGGGCTCTTCACCTTTGCATTCGCCTCCGTGGGTTATCACTGGAATTGGGCCGGCGTCTGGCGTTACCGCGGCATGTTTCTGCGGGGCTGGCTGATGACCATCGAGCTTTCCGCCATTTCCCTCGTTGTCAGCAGTTTCATCGGCGTGGTATTCGCGATGCTGCACCGAAGCAGGTTCCTCCTGCTCAAATATCTCGCGCGAATCTATGTCGAGGTGATTCGCGGCACGCCGCTGCTGGTGCAGCTTCTTATCTTCTTCTATGTTGTCGCGACGGCGTTTGGGATTGAGAACCGCTACCTGGTCGGCGTGCTGACGCTGTCGGCCTTTTCGGGCGCTTATATCTCGGAAATGGTCCGCGCCGGCATCGAGAGCGTCGGGCAATCGCAACTCGAGAGCGCGCGGGCGATCGGGCTTACCCCTGCGCAGACTTATCGCTATGTCATCTTCCCTCAGGCGATCCGGCAGATCCTGCCGCCGCTGGCGGGCCAATTCGCTTCGCTCATCAAGGATTCGTCGCTTCTATCGATTATCGGGATCGGTGAGTTTACTTTGAGCGCGCAGAATGCCAGTTCATCGACTTACAGTAACTTCGAGAGTTATGTTCCGCTGGCGATCGGCTATCTGCTTTTGACGCTGCCAATCTCTCTTTGGACGCGTTCGCTGGAACGGCGCACCCGGTTTGAAACATGAAACTCGAGCTGGCCGGGATCACAAAGAGCTTCGGATCGCACCGGGTGCTGGATGACATTTCGCTCGAGTTACCGGAGACGCACGCCTTCGTGCTCATCGGGCCAAGCGGCGGGGGAAAGTCGACGCTTCTGCGAATCCTCGCCGGGCTCGAGCCCGCCGATGCGGGGAGCGTGGTAATCGACGGCGAAACGCTGCCGCGCGACGAGGAGGCCTTGCGCAAGCACCGGCGCGGGGTGGGCATCGTGTTTCAGGCCTACAACTTGTTTCCGCATCTTTCCGCGCTCGAGAACATCATGCTGCCCCTCGAGAAGGTGCACGGGCTGGGCCGCGCGCAGGCGCAAGCCCGGGCCATTGAGACGCTCGACCGGTTTCAGCTCGAGGCGCACGCGCACAAGATGCCGGCGCAATTGAGCGGCGGCCAAAAGCAGCGCGTGGCGATCGCGCGCGCCGTGGCAATCAAGCCGCGGCTGCTCCTCTTTGACGAGCCGACTTCGGCGCTCGATCCCGAGATGACGGCGGAAGTCCTCGAGATGATCGAGCAATTGAAGCGCGAACGCCGGGACCTGGTGCTGGTCACGCACGAGATGGCTTTTGCGCGCATGGCAGCGGACCAGGTTGCGTTTCTCGATGAAGGCAAAATCCTCGAATGCGCCCCGCCGGGCCTGATCTTCAGCACGCCGCGCTCGGAATCGTGCCGCCGGTTCCTGGGGAAGATCCTTCGCTACTGACGCCTCGGGAAGTGGCTTTCGAGCGCGGCTTTGATTTTGGAAATGACGTTGAGCAGGGCGGCGGTGACGTCGCCGGATTTCAGGTCCGCGGAGAGCGCATCGGCGAGTTGCGCCCAGAAGGCCTCGCCGCATTTCTCGTGAATGCCGGTGTCGCCGACGATGGCGAATTTGTGGGTTCGCGGCACAAGATAAACGAGAACCGATGCGCGATGGTCGTGGATGCGGGCGAGGCCGAGTCTTTCGAAGCGCCGCTGCGCGCCGGCGAGGGCATCGGTCACGTGACGATGGGAGACATAAACGTAAATCTTGCCGACGGTGGCGCGCTCGGCATCGGCCAGCGCGGCAATGAGGCGCTGCTGATCGATTTTGTCGTGAAAATCTTTCGGATTCATGGTTACCAGCCGCCGCTTGCGCCTCCTCCGCCACTGCATCCGCCACCACCGCTGAATCCGCCGCCGCCGCTAAATCCGCCGCCACCTCCACCACCACCCATGCCCCATCCGCCGTAATAGCCGAAGCCCCGCGACCCATACATTGCTCCCCTGCGAGGCCGCATGGCGCCGATCACGGCAAAGATGAGCCAGATGATGATGAAAATCACCGTGCCGGCGTCTCTAAGGTGGTCCGCAATGGTGTCCTCGACCGTCCGGCCCGTGCCTTTGTACTCGCCCTTGGTGGCGGCGATCATGGCATCGATGCCGGCGCGGAGGCCGGCCGCGTAATCGCCCTGCTTGAAGTAGGGCGCCATCGTGTCGTCGAGGATGCGCACGCAAGTCACGTCGGGCAGCGCGCCCTCGAGGCCATAGCCGGTCTGAATGCGCATCTTGTGATCCTGGACGAAGACGAAGAGGACGGCGCCGTTGTTAAGTTTCTTCTGGCCGACCTGCCAGGCCTGGAAGACACGGTAGCAATAGTCGTCCAGCGCGTCGTCGGTGTTGAGCTTGGGATAAACGGCGACGACGATCTGGTTGGAGGTCTGGCGCTCGAAGTTGGCGAGCTCGTCGTTGAGTTCGTGGGCGGTGGCGGCATCGACGACGCCGGCGGCATCGTAAAAATATGTGGGAGGACGCGGCGGAATGTCGTTGGCCTGGCCCATCGCCGGGACCGCGCAAAGGAGCAGCAATCCGAAAAGGAGGCAAAAATTCGAAATTCGAAATTCGAAATTCGAAAGGTTTGTGAAGCGGCTCAAAGGAAGTCGGGTAACCAAATCCTATTGCGCAGGCGAGGGCGAGGCGTTGCCGAAATCGAAGCTGACCGTGGGCGGCTTTTCCGCGCCGGTGGTGGCCTCGAAATAGGGCTTGGGCGAGAAACCCATCGCTCCGGCATAGAGCACCGCCGGGAAGGATTTGACGGACGTATCGTACGCCTGCGTGGCGAGGTTGAAATTGTTGCGCGCGACGGCGATCCGGTTTTCGGTCCCTTCGAGCTGGGCCTGCAGGTCGCGGAAGTTAGTGCTCGCCTGGAGTTGCGGGTAGCGCTCGGAGACGACCAGCAGCCGCGAGAGCGCGCCGCCGAGCTGGTTCTGCGCCTGCTGGTATTGCGCGAGCGTTTGCGGGTCGCTCGGCGCGGTCGAGGGATCGATCTTCACCTGGCCGACGGAGGCGCGGGCGTCGGTGACCGCAATCAGCGTACTCTTTTCGAAATTGGCCGCTCCGGCGACGGTATTGACGAGGTTCGGGATGAGGTCCATCCGGCGCTGGTACTGCGTCTGCACGTCGGCCCAACTGCTGTCGACACTCTGGGAGAGCCGCACCAGGTGATTGTAACTGCCGCAGCCGGCAATGAAGAGAAAGACGACGGCGAGGACGATGATGCCAAGGCATCCAAGGGCGGTTTTGGCCATAGGGGGTGAGGAATTGCTGATTGCTGATGTCAGATTGCTGATTGGCGGAAGGCGCGTGAAACGGAGACGGAGATTTGTGGCTGTTCCTCCGCATATTGGAGCAGAGGGACGGCGGGATGGGAAGTCCGTGTGTACGGGGAGCTATTGCGGCCCTAGACTACTCCGCGGACAGCCTCTACCATGGCTGGGGTTGAACCCCGCGGCGGAGGCCGGATTTTTTTGCCGGCAACGCATCCGCACCCGCCGCGAAAGGGGATACCTTTTTGGACCATGACCAAGCTGCAGGACGACCCCCTCTGGTATAAGGACGCGATCATTTACCAGCTCCACGTGAAGGCGTTCGCGGACTCGAACGACGATGGGGTCGGCGATTTTCGCGGGCTGCTCGGGAAGCTCGATTACCTGGAGGAGCTGGGGATCACCGCCGTCTGGCTGCTGCCGTTTTATCCCTCGCCCATGAAGGATGACGGGTACGACATTGCCGATTATTTTTCGGTGGACCCGGGCTACGGGTCGCTCGACGATTTTCGCGAGTTCCTGAACGAGGCGCACCGGCGCGGGCTGCGCGTCATCACGGAGCTGGTGATCAATCACACATCGGACCAGAACCCCTGGTTCCAGCGGGCGCGGCGCGCGCCGGCGGGTTCGCCGCTGCGGGAATTTTACGTCTGGGGCGACAGCCCTGAGCGCTACAAGGAAGCGCGGATCATTTTCAAGGATTTCGAGCCGTCAAACTGGACGTACGACCCTGTGGCGAAACAATATTTCTGGCATCGCTTCTACTCGCACCAGCCGGATTTGAATTTCGACAATACCGCCGTGCACGAGGCGGTGATACAGGTGCTCGACTTCTGGCTGGACATGGGAGTCGATGGGCTGCGGCTGGACGCCGTGCCGTATCTCTACGAGCGGGAGGGGACCAATTGCGAAAACCTGCCGGAGACGCACGAGTTCCTGAAAAGACTGCGCCGGCACATCGATTCGCGCTATCGCAACCGGATGCTGCTGGCGGAGGCGAATCAATGGCCCGAGGACGCGGCGGCATATTTCGGCAACGGCGACGAGTGCCACATGAATTTCAATTTCCCGTTGATGCCGCGCATGTTCATGAGCCTGCAAATGGAGGACCGGTTCCCGATCATCGACATCCTGGACCAGACGCCGGCGATTCCCGAGAACTGCCAGTGGGCCACCTTCCTGCGCAATCACGACGAGCTGACGCTCGAAATGGTGACCGACGAGGAGCGCGATTACATGTACCGGATGTACGCGTCGGACCCGAGGGCGCGGATCAATCTCGGCATCCGGCGGCGGCTTGCGCCGTTGCTGGGCGGGTCGCGGCGCAAAACGGAGCTGATCTCGATGCTGCTCTACTCGCTGCCGGGGACGCCGGTGATTTACTACGGCGATGAAATCGGGATGGGAGACAATTTTCACCTGGGCGACCGCAATGGCGTGCGGACCCCGATGCAGTGGAGCCCGGACCGCAACGCGGGCTTCTCGCGCGCGAATGCGCAGGAACTCTACCTGCCGATCATCATCGATCCCGAGTACCATTACGAGTCGGTCAATGTCGAAAACCAGCAGCGCAACCTCTCGTCGCTGCTCTGGTGGGGCCGGCGCGTCCTCTCGATGCGGAAACGGTTTCGCGCGTTCAGCCGCGGGACAACGCAATTTTTCGCGGTCGAAAACGGGAAGGTGATTGCCTTTGTGCGGCAATATGAAAACGAAAAGGTGCTGGTGGTGGCGAACCTGTCGCGCTTCGCGCAGATGGCGGAGATGGATTTGTCGGCGTTTGCCGGGCAGTTGCCGGTCGAGGTCTTCAGCCGCAACCGGTTTCCGGTCATCAAGCCGCAGGGGCCGTATGTATTCATGCTCGGCCCTTACGATGTCTACTGGATGGCGCTGCAGCCCGAGGACGCCGCGACAACCGCGAGCGCGGAATACACCGCGCCGGTGCTGGCCGCGCCGGCGGACTTCGACGCGCTGCTCGACGGCGCGCTGACGGATGTCTTCGCGGGGGGCATCCTGCCCGCCTACCTGAACGCGTGCCGCTGGTTCGGCGGCAAGACGCGCAGCATTCGCAACACGCGCGTGGCCGAGCGCATCCCGGTGGGCGGGAAGGATCCGGCGCAGGTCATCCTCGTCGAGCTGACGTACTTTGACGGGAGCGTCGAAACGTATTTGCTGCCGCTGCAAATCGCCGCGGGCAAGGCGGCGGCGGCAATCCAGCAGGACGCGCCGCAGGCGGTGATCGCGCGCTTCGCAGCCGAGGATCCGGAACATGAGTCCATCCTGTTCGACGCGGTGCACGACGAGCATTTTCGCACGGCGATTTTTGAACTGATGACGCGGCAAAAATCGGTGCGCGGCATTTGCGGCGCGGTGGGCGGTTTCCCCGGCGCGCTGCTGGACGGCGAGGCGGCGCCCGCGCCGTCGCGCGTGCTGAAGGTCGAGCAGAGCAACACGTCGATCATTTACCAGGACCGCTGGTTCCTGAAGCTCTACCGGCGCATCGAGGAGGGGATCAATCCGGACGCTGAAATCCTGCGCTTCCTGAGCGAGCGCCGGCATTTCGAGAATGTGCCGCCGTTCGGCGGGTCCATTGAATACCGCCGGCCGCGGGCGGAGGCGCGCGTGCTCGGGTTGCTGCTTGGCCTCGTGCCGAACGAGGGCAACGCGTGGGAATCGACGCTCGATTCGCTCGGGCGCTTCTACGAGCGGGTGCTCGAGTCGCGGCCCGACCCGGAGTCGATCCCGCCGCTGTCGCTTTTCACGCCCAACGAAAAGGCGAGCGCGCAACTGACGGCGCTGATCGGCGGCGTTTACCCGGAGCGCGCGCGGCAGCTCGGCGAGCGGACGGCGCGGATGCACTTCGCGCTGGCGGGCGAGGAGACGGACGCCACCTTCACGCCCGAGCCCTTCTCGTCGTTCTACCAGCGGTCCATTTACCAGACGATGCGCGGTTCGCTGCGCCGGACGATGGCGCTGCTCCAGCAGCGGCTGGCGCACCTCGAGGGCGATATGCGCAAGCTGGTGCTCGAGGTCGCCGCGGGCGAGCCGGAAATCCTCGCGCGCATCTCAACGCTGCTGCGGCGCAAGATTCGCTGCGCGAAGATTCGCACGCACGGCGATTTTCATCTCGGCCAGGTGCTGAACACGGGAAAGGATTTCGTCATTATCGATTTCGAGGGCGAGCCGTCGCGCTCCCTGAGCGAGCGGAAGCTGAAACGGTGCGCCCTGCGCGACGTGGCGGGGATGATGCGCTCGTTTCATTATGCCGCGCACACCGCGCTCTCGATGCGCCAGCAGACTGTCCGTCCCGAGGATGTGCCGCTGCTCGAGCCGTGGGCGGAGCATTGGGCCAGTTGGATCGCCAGCGCCTACCTGCGCAGCTACCTCGACGCCGCCGAGGGGGCGAATTTCATCCCGGACAATCGCGACGACACCGAGGCGCTGCTCGAGGCGTTTTTGCTCGAGAAGGCGGTGTACGAGATCGGCTACGAGCTGAACAACCGGCCAAAATGGATCAGCATTCCGCTGCGCGGCATCAGGCAGATACTGCGGGACCGCGTGGTAGGATGAAGGGCGGGCGAAAAGACGGAAAATTCGAAATTCGAAATTCGAAAAATTTGCGGTGCGTGAAAGCCCTTCCCATTTCCCGCGGCCTTTCTTAGCCTGCTGACCCTACCTGGAGAAGCGACCATGTCCAACGGCTACCTAGCGCTCGTGCTGCATGCGCACCTCCCTTTCGTGCGCCACCCGGAGTATGATGAATTTCTCGAGGAGGACTGGCTCTTCGAGGCGATCACCGAGACCTATCTGCCGATGCTTCAGGTCTTCTGGCGCCTGGCCGATGAGGGCGTGCCGTTTCAACTGACCACCTCGCTCACGCCGACGCTCTGCTCGATGCTGCGCGACCCGCTGCTCCAGGACCGCTACGTCCGCTACATCGAGCGCGCCATCGAGCTGGCCCGCAGCGAGCTTGAACGCACCCGGCACGACACGCGGCTCAACGAGCTGGCGCGCATGTACCTCGAACGGTTCATCACCTGCCGCAATTTGTTCGTCGACGGCTGGCGGCGCGACATCATCACGCCCTTGGCGCAGCTCCAGGAGCGCGGGCTCGTCGAGATCATCACCTGCGCCGCCACGCACGGTTTCCTGCCGCTGATGGCCAGTTTTCCCGAGGCCGTCCGGGCGCAAATCCTCATCGCGCGCGACCATTACCGCGAGACTTTCGGGCGCGACCCGGTCGGCATCTGGCTGCCGGAATGCGGCTACACTCCCGGCATCGAGACGGTGCTGCAGGAGGCGAATCTGCGCTGGTTCATCATGGACGCGCACGGGATCATGTTCGGAAACCCGCGACCACGCTACGCCATTTACGCGCCGGTTTACACGCCCAGCGGCGTCGCGGCGTTCGCGCGGGACCGCGACTCCTCGCGCCAGGTCTGGAGCGCCGAGGAGGGCTACCCGGGCGACCCGGCGTACCGCGATTTCTACCGCGATATCGGCATGGATTTGCCCGTTGAAAACGTGCGCGCCTTTCTGCCGGCGGACGGGCATGCGGAAGTTCACCGGCATCAAATATCATCGCATCACGGGCCGGACGCGGGACAAGGACATCTACCACCGGCCATGGGCCATGGCGGCCGCGGATTCGCACGCGGGCAATTTCATGTGGAACCGGCAGCAGCAAATCCGGCATCTGCGCGAGAGCTCGGCGATGGACCCGATCTGTCGTCAGCCCGTTCGACGCGGAGCTGTTCGGGCATTGGTGGTTCGAGGGGCCGGAGTTTTTGAATCTGTTCATCCGGAAGATCGGTTTACGACCAGCACGATTTTCAACTGACCACGCCGGGCCATTACCTCGCGGACCACACCACGCTGCAAATGCTGGTGCCGAGCGCGTCAAGCTGGGGTCACAAGGGCTATTGGGAGGTGTGGCTCGACGAGAGCAACTCGTGGATTTACCCGCACCTGCATGCCGCGGCGCGCCGCATGACGGAGATCGCGCGGCATTACAACGAGACGGCGACGCCGTTCCAGGAGCGCGTCCTGCGGCAACTCGCGCGCGAACTGCTGCTGGCGCAGTCGAGCGATTGGGCCTTCCTCATGAAGACCGGCACCGCGCAGCAATTACGCCACGAAGCGGACGAAGGACCACCTGCTGCGCTTCACGCGGCTCTATGACCAGCTCCGCTGCAATGACGTGGACGAGGAGTTTTTGAAAAACTGCGAGTGGCGGGACAATATATTTCCGAATTTGAACTGGAGATACTACGTGTGACGCGGGTTGGCGCGCGCGGGCCGGTTGTGCGATTACTTTTTGACCATTACTTGAACCCCCGGGCAAAATTCGAAATTCGAAATTCGAAATTCGAAAGCATTGAGGCGCGCGTGGCGCACTTGCTTTTGGGATGTTTCATTTTTTGGGTCGCTCCGGCCATCGGGCAGGAGGGCAGTCTCGCGCCGCAAGTAACCCTTCCAACGCAGGTCTCATCCACGGCCTCGCCTGTTGCATCTCCGACGGCTGCCATCTCTGCGCCGGTTGCCTCCGCCACGCCCGCGCCCGCATCCTCGGTTGCACCCGTGCCTGCATCCTCCGTTGCGCCCACGGCCGCCGCGTCGCCGAGTCCATCGCTGCTCAAGAAAACCGGCGTGAAGCTGGAATTCATTCCGCCACCGATGCAGGGGACAATCTCGCTCGGCGTTTACGATCACACCGGGAAACTCGTGCGCGTGCTGCATCGGGCCGCGAGCCCGGATGAGTTCGTCGCGGCGCTCGATGGCTACATCACGCATTGGGATGGGCTCGACGACGCGGGGCAGCCGCTCCCGCCGGGCCACTACAGCGCGAGCGGGTACCTGGTGGGCGCCGTCGATGTGAATCAGGCGCCGGTAGCCGCTTCCGGATCGAATGCCGCTCCGGCCGCATCTCCCGCGCCGCCGGCTTCCGCCACGCTGGATTCGGCTCTTCCGGCGCTCCTTTTTCCCAACGGCAAGCCGTTCGTCCCGCAGCCGAAAATCCACGCCGGCCTCGCGGCAAATCCTCTCGACCAGGATCGCGCGGGCAGCGCGGAATTGATCGCGGCATTCGATGCCAAAGGAAGCTGGCTCGAGCTTTCCGACGGGCTGCCGCTCAAGCAAATCAGCGCGACGCCCAATTTGAAATGGATCGCCATGGGCCGCTCCGCGCCGGGCGGGCCGCTGGTCGTATTTCAAAGCGACGGCGCGGTCATCCAGGAGTTCCTCATCACCAAAGTCTCCGACATGATGGCCTTCGATTGCGGCGGATTCGATTTCACCGGTCCGTCGAGCCAGTGATCTTCGCGGGGCTGGACCTCACTTCACCTTCACCAATCGAAACCGCTCATCGTATCTGCCGCGGGCGTGCGCGCGGCAGCATTCGAGGCAGGCGACGGCGCGGCGGAAGGGGCGGACGCGGGCGTATTCGTTGCGGCAGTACGGGCAGCGGTACCGGTGCCGGACGCGCTGGCGGGTGCGGGGAAGGGGAAGGTCGTGGCAGCTTTTTTCGTTGATGAGGCCGAGGTCCCGGCAGGCGCGCCGCCATTCGGCGCCATGCGGGTCGATCGGGCGGCGGCCTGCGCGGAATTGGGCGACCAGATGCGCGAGTTCGTGGCGCAGCGTCTTGTCGACTTCTTCCATGCCGAACTGCATCAGCTTCGGGTTCATGCGGACGAGTGATTTGGCAAAGAGCGCGTTGCCGGCGGTGGTGCGCAGCCGCGAGTGCCAGCGCACCTGGACCTGGTCCGCCAATTTCGCGCAGCCGATCCCGAGCAGCAGCTTGCGCGCGGTTTCCCCGAGATCGGGAAGTTCGGCGGCTTTCGGCGGCCCAGGCTGCCGCGCGGGAAAAAGCGCGGCCTTGCCTTCGAGCGCGGCGATGAAATCAAGCTGGCGGGCGTTCACGCGGGATTTGTTTCGCGAAGGCGCGCCACAATGCGCGGCAACGCGGCGACGGTCTCGTCAATCTCGCCGCACGTCGTCCATTTTCCCAGCGAAAAACGCACCGTCGCCTGCGCGATTTCCGGCGCGCGGCCCATGGCGATGAGGACATGCGACGGGACAATCGAGCCAACCATGCAGGCCGAGCCGCTCGACGCGCAAATGCCCTCGAGGTCCAGATTGATGAGCAGGCTTTCGCCGTCGAGGCCGGGGAAGCTGGCGTTGAGTGTGTTGGCCAGTTGCGTTTCCGAACGTCCGTTGCGGATCGCCTCGGGATACGCCGCGCGCACGCCGCTCCAGAGCCGGTCGCGCAATGCGGCGAGGCGCGGGCGCTCCGCCTCCATCGCTGCCAGCGCCATCTCCGCCGCGGCGGCCATGCCGGCAATGGCGGCGACGTTTTCCGTGCCGGGCCGCCGCTGGTTTTCGTGCGAGCCGCCGTGCTGGATGCTCTGGATCGCCACGCCCGAGCGGAGCCAGAGGACGCCCGCGCCCACCGGGCCGCAAAATTTGTGCGCGGCGAGCGACACCGCGTCGTAAAGGCCGGTGTCGAGCGGCTCCTTGCCGAACGATTGCACCGCGTCGGTGTGCAACAGCACGCCATGCCCGCGGCAGATTGCCGCGATGGCGCGCATCTCCTGGCTCACGCCGGTTTCGTTGTTCGCGGTCATGATCGATACCAGCGCCGTCTCCGACGTGATGGCGTTGCGAAGCTCTTCCGGATCGATCCGCCCATCCGCATCCACGGCCAGGAAGGTCACGCGAAACCCTTCGTGGCTTTGCAAGGTGCTGGAACGCGTGCAGCACCGCATGGTGCTCCGTCGCCGCCGTGATCAGACGGCGCCCGCGCGCCGCGTTCGCCCGCGCCAGGCCGAGGATCGCGAGATTGTCCGATTCCGTTCCGCCCGCAGGTGAAGATCAATTCATGCGCCCGCGCGCCAAGCAGCCGTGCCATCCGGTCGCGCGCATCGTCAATCGCCGCGCGCGTCGAGCGCCCCGCGCCGTGGATGCTCGAGGGATTGCCGTAATGCTCGCGCAGATAAGGGAGCATCGCCTCCATGGCCTCGGGCGCGAGGGGCGTCGTGGCGTTGTAATCGAGGTAAACCATGGGCAGAATTGCAAATTGCTGATGTCAGATTGCTGATTGAAATAAATGCCGCCGAAGGCGGCGGTTGAGATGAGTCGAATGATTGACCTGAAGCCACGTCCAGCGTGTGGCGCGCACTCTGCCAATCAGCAATCTCACATCAGCAATCTGCCATTCTCTCTCATATCATCCAGTCCAGCGCGGCGTCGCGCCTGTCCTTGTCGAGGATCTGCAACTGCTTCTCCTCGTAGAACACCAGCGAGCGCGGCGGAATGGAATGCGTCAGGAAGACATTCGCCCCGATGGTGCTGCCGGCGCCGATGACGGTGTCGCCGCCCATGATCGTGGTGCCGGCGTAAATGGTCACGCCGTCCTCGATGGTGGGATGGCGCTTGGTGCCGCGCAATTGCTGGCCGCCGGCCAGCGACCGCGCGATCAACGAAACGCCCTGGTACATCTTCACGCGCGAGCCGATTTCGCACGTCTCGCCGATGACCGTGCCGGTGCAGTGGTCGATGAAGAAATACTCGCCGATCTTCGCGCCGGGATGGATGTCGGTGCCGGTGCGCGAGTGCGCCCACTCCGTCATGATGCGCGGGAGCAGCGGCAGGTTTTTCTGGTAAAGCACGTGCGCCATCCGCTGGATCGCGATGGCCTCGACGAAGGGATAGGAGACGATCACCTCGTCCCGGCTGGACGCCGAGGGATCGCCGTTGTAGGCGGCCTCCACGTCGGTGCGCAGCAGCTCGCGAATGGCGGGCAGCTCGCGCATGAACTGGCAGAGGATACCTTCCGCCTCGAGCTTCGGGCAATCGGGCCGGTCGAGCCGCAGGCTCTTGCAGATTTCGTCCTCGAGCCGGTCGGCGACGCTCTGGACCCGGTAGCTGGTCGCGCGGCGGAGGTGATTCGAATGGATCGGTTCCTGGTCGTGGAAGCCGGGAAAAAGAAGCTGGAGCAGATCTTCGCAGATGGACGCGATCGAGCGCTTCGACGGGAGGTTCGAGCCGTCGATGTTATTGATGCCGCCGCCGGTCTCGTACGAGGCGAGAATGGCGTCGGTTATTTTGTCCAGGCGGTCCATGGTGATGCGTTCGGGGAGATCAGTATACGCACGGCAGCGGGGAATGCCAGAGCGGGAAACGCCGGCCCGCCGTCGCGCTGCCCAGGCAAATCCTAGCGCGCCCCGTCGTCGATCTCGCAGAGAAAGGTGCGGCACTCGATGCCGGTTTCCTTTTTATACTTCTCCGAAATCCTGTCTGCGATGTGCTCGGCCTCCTTCGCCTCGATGAGCGACACCGTGGCGCCGCCGAAGCCGCCGCCGGTCAGGCGCGAGCCGTGCACGAAGTCATCCTCGCGCGCGATGTGCACCAGCACGTCCAGCTCGTCCGTGCTGTTCTCGAAATTAGTCCGGGAACTTTCGTGCGACGCAAACATCAGCTCTCCGAACCCGCGCGCGTTGCCCGTGCGCAGGAATTCGATTCCCTGGTTAACCCGCTCGATCTCGCCCACCACGTGCCCTGCGCGCCGGTACTCGAGATTGGTCAGCTTGTCGCGCGAGTCCTCGAGCTCGCCGGAGGTCACATCGCGCAGCGCGGCCACGCCGAGCTTCTTCGCCGCGCTGAAACATTGTTCCCGGCGCTCGTTGTACTCGCTGCCCACCAGCGCGTGCTTCACGCCCGAGTGCGTAATCAGCAGCGCCAGGTCATCGGGAAACGGGATCGTCTGCACCGTCTCCTCACGGCAATCGAGGAAGATCGACGCGTTCCTCTTGCCGAACACCGACGATACCTGGTCGAGCAGCCCGCAATTTACGCCCACAAATTCATTTTCCGCCTGCCTGCAATATTTCGCCAGGTCCAGCGGCTCGATCTGCCAGTGAAACAGCTTCCTGAGAAATGTCGCCGTCGCCACTTCGATCGCGGCGGAGCTCGACAGCCCGGCGCCGATGGGCAGGTCGCTCACGATTTCCATCTCGAATCCGCTGATCTCGAATCCGCGGCTGGCGAACACCTGCACCACGCCCAGGGCGTAGTTGGCCCAGGATTCCTCCGATTGCTTCTGGAAGCCCTTTACAGGGACGCTCAGCCGTTTATCCAGCGCCTGCGAGGTGAGCACGATCTGCCCGTCGTTGCGGGCGCCACCATGGACGGTCACCCCATGGTCGATGGCGGCGGAAAGGACGACACCCTGGTTGTAATCGGTGTGGTTACCCAGGAGTTCAACGCGTCCGGGGGCATGCGCGATAATACTTTGCACGGAGAATTTTCGTAGCGTCCTCTCCGGCAATGCGCAAGCGCGGCAAACGAGCAAATAAAAATGGGGGTGGGGGATGATTGGAAACGAGCATAAAAAGAAGAAAAGGAGATGTTAACTTGATCATTTCCAGAGAAATGATCATATTAACGCCTCATGCGATCCTTTCTCAATGGCCTCATCGAGCGGCAACCCCTTTCCCAGGGGCTCCTCCAGACCATCCGCCAATTGGGCGAATACAAGGGCCGCCAGCAGCTTTACACCGAGCAGGCTCCCCAGGTCCTCAAGGCGCTGCAGCATGCCGCCGAGATAGAGAGCACCGAGTCTTCCAACCGCATCGAAGGGGTGGTGGCGCCGCACGATCGCATCGCGGATATCGTGGCGCACCGGTCCAGGCCGCGGAACCGGCCCGAGCAGGAGATCGCCGGCTACCGCGACGTGCTGCAAAACATCCACGTCAAGGCCCAGCACATGCATTTTACGACCGCTTTCGTGCTGCAGGTGCACGAGGACCTTTACCGCTTCTCGACCGGGCGCGGAGGCGAGTGGAAACACGCCGACAACGAAATCACCGAAACGATGCCCGATGGCTCGAAACGGCTGCGCTTCAAGCCGGTTTCCGCGCGCGAGACACCGATGGCCATGGAGGAATTGCACGGGCGCTTCCAGGAGATGCGGCGCGGCCGGCGCGGTCGAGCCGCTGCTGCTGATTCCCGCGTACGTTCTCGATTTTCTCTGCATCCATCCCTTCCTCGACGGCAACGGTCGCACGGCGCGGCTGTTGACGCTGCTGCTGCTTTACCACGCGGGCTACGAGGTGGGGCGCTTCATCAGCCTCGAGCAGATGGTCGAGCGCACCAAACGCTCCTACTACGACACGCTGCTCTCCTCCTCGCAGGGCTGGCACGAGGGGAATCACAGCCTTGTCCCGTGGTGGGAATATTTTCTCGGCGTGGTGATGCTGGGGTGCTACCGCGAATTCGAGAAACGGATCGGCGCCATCACCGTGCGCCATGGGGCGAAGCGCGAGATGATCGTCGATACCGTGCGGCGGCTGCCGGAGGAATTTCGCGTCGGCGAGGTCAAGCGCGCATGCCCCGGTGTCAGCCAGGCGACCATCAACCGGACACTGGCGCAAATGCGGCGCGAGGGGGCCATTCGCTGCCAGCGCGGGGGACGGGATGCGGTCTGGGCAAAAGCTTGATGCGGAAGTTGCGCTCTTCTTCAGGCCAGGTTGAGTTCCAGTTGGTTCTCGCCGGTCAGCGCCCAGGCCTCGAGGCCGCGGCGGCGGAGGTCGGCGGCAAATTCCGAGGCAAAACCGTGGAGCGTGAGGACGCGCTCCGGGTTCACCAATTCGACGTAGCGCAGCAGGTCTGTGTAATCGGCATGGTCGGAAAGCGGGAACGCCGCGTCGCAGCCGTAGCGATATCGCGCGCCCGGCTCGACCGCCCAGCCCGTGAGCATGGCCGTGCGGCGATTCTCGATGCGCCCGATCGTGCTGGCGCGCACCACGCCCGGCGGGCAGATGAGCACCTTTCCGGCGATTTGCCCCGGGTCAAATTCCTCGTACCCGCACGGAAAATCGGGCCGCAGCTTCCGGTAAATCTCCGTCATCTTGAAAACCGCGCCGTGCAGCATCGGCTTCATGCCGGCGCGGACCAGCGCGCAGAGGATTTCCTGGGCTTTGCCCAGCGAATAACCGAGCAGCACCGGCGTCTGGCCCGCGTCCAGGGACTCGACGCAGAAGCGTACGATGTCCGCCATGATTTCCTCCGTGGGCGGGAAGCGGTACCTGGGCAAACCGAACGTCGTTTCCATGATGAGCGTGCCGGCGTGGCGCCATTGCGCCGGCTCCGCGGAGAGACCGGGGCGCAGCTTGAAATCGCCCGTGTAGAGCAGCGAATCGCCGCCATCCTCGAGGAAGAACTGGGCGGAGCCGAGGATGTGCCCCGCGGGCAGCAGCGTCACACGCAGGCCGCGGACATCGGCGGCGACGCCGAATTCGAGCACATGCTCGATGCGCCTGCCGGCGAGCCGGGCGCGCATCAGTTTCGCGGTCGGCGCGGAGAGAATGGTCTCCGAGTGGTTGCCAATGTGGTCGCTGTGCGCGTGCGAGACGAAGACGAAAGGCTTGCGCTCCCAGGGATCGAGCCAGAGGGCGTGCGCGGGCAATTCGAGCCCGCGATGGAAGCGGACGGGGATCAAGGCGAAAGGGTAGTCCGGGCCGGCGGCAAGGTCCAGCCCCCGGCCGCCGGAAGCCTCGATTGACACACCCCCGCCCTCCGGCTTCAATTGCTCCCATGAGAACGAGACTGGCCATGATCCTGGCGCCTCTGCTGTTGCTGAGCATGGCGCACGGAATGGCCTACTCGTCGTCGTGGATTTTCACCCCGCAGCGCCGGCTCGTCGATGCGAACGTGCTGCCGCTGGCGCTCGACAACCGCTTTCAATTTCGCAAGGTCCAGGAATTCCTCAACGATCCGCGGTACAACACTCCCACGCAGGATGAGATGATCTCCTTCGAGCGGCAGCGCGTGAACTACGGCGCCGTCACCAACACCGTGGACCGCATCCAGCGCCGCGGCAATTATTACAATTTCTTCTGGCGCGCCCCGCGCGACGCCGGGCCGATCACCGTGCGTTTCGAGTACCGGCAGGCCAACCTGGGGGCGTACGTCCAGGCCCGGGAAGTCGATTACGGCCTGGCCCGCGGCACCATGGAAACCAAGTTCCAGGTGGTCGGCGACGATTACATTCAGGATGGCCGGGTCGTATCGTGGCGCGCGCTGCTGGTCTCGGGCGGGAAGATCGTCGGCATGACGCAATCCTATCTTTGGGACTGAAACCTGGCCGTCAGGGGTGGTGTGTAACCACTTTAGGCGGTTTGACAGGCCGAACATCGACTCCGTATATTTCAAGCAACCCAAGGGACCCAAATTTGAGGTGAGCATTCCTTCATCCATTCTCGTCGGCACTTCCAACAAGATCGTCTGGATCAAGGTGGAGGGGAAAGGTTCGTTTCTCAATAGCGCGGGGGTGAAGGAGTTCGCCCGGGAGATGGTTAATCGCGGTCATCGGGATTTTGTCGTCGATTTGCGCAATTGCCCCGTGATGGATTCGACCTTCATGGGGACGCTGGCAATGATCGCGCTGCGGCTGCGCGAGATCGGCCAGGGGAACCTGCGGGTTGTCAACCTGAACGAGCGCAACCACGACCTGCTGACCAACCTGGGCCTGGACCAGCTCTTCTCGATGGACTGCGAGCGGCGCCAAGGAAGGTCCCGCGCTTCGCAACGACCTCGAGTCCTCCTCTGCCCCGGACCGCTCCGCCCAGGCCAAGACGATGCTCGAGGCCCACGAGGCCCTGGTGGAAGCCGATCCGGATAACCTGACCAAATTCAAGGACGTACTCGAGTATCTGAAGCAGGACCTGCATCGGGCCGACTAGCTCACGCGACATGGGGTGGCCGCTGCTTCTTCTCCTGGCGTTGGGCGGGTGTGTGACATTCTTTCTTCGCGACCGGTCGCTTCGCCGCCAACTGCTCCAGGCGCGCAAGGCGCGCGAGAAAGGTCGAGCTCGAGGAATCGCGCCTGTTCGATTTCCTGCACAGCCTGGGCGAGGCGTTCGCCGTCGACCTTCGCCCGGATGACCTGCACCGGCTCATCGTCGAGAGCGCCATCCGCATCCTCGATGCCCATGGCGGCGCGCTCTACACCGTCACCCGCGACGGGCGCGGCCTGGCCGCGCGTTTCATCTCGAAAAGCTGCCCGCCGCTCATCGAGGTGCCGCCGCAGATCATGCAACAGGTCGAGAACACGCCGCAGGCGCTCCAGAGTTACCTGCGGCTCCATATCATCGAGCCGGGCGAGGGCCTGGTCGGCAAAGTCTGGCGCGACCAGGACGCGGTGCTGCTGCTGCCGCAGGATACGCGCCTGACCCCTCTGCGCGACACCACGCTGCAAACCAACTCCGCCATGCTGGCGCCGCTGGTCTTCGCCCACCAGAACCTCGGCGTCATCGCCGTGGCCAACGGGCCGATGAGCACCCCCTTTACCGAGACCGATTTCTCAACGTTCAAGGCAATTGCCGAGCAGTCGGCCTTCGCGCTCTACAACGCCATGATCTACCAGGTCGCCGACGAGAAAAAGCGCATGGACTCGGACCTCCTGGTGGCGCAGGAGATCCAGCGCATCCTGCTGCCCTCGTCGGCGCCCTCCCTGCCCAATTACGACATCGACGGCATCAACATGCCGGCGCGGCAGATGAGCGGCGACTATTACGGCTACATCCGCGTGGCGCCGGGGCGCTGGGGCGTGGCCATCGCCGACGTCTCGGGCAAAGGGGTCCCGGCATCGCTCATCATGGCCATGTGCCGCAGCGTCCTGCGGGTCGAGGCCATGGGCAAGACCAGCGCCGCCGAGGTATTAAACCGAGGTCAACCGGCAGATTTACCCCGATATCAAAGGAAGACATGTTCATTTCCATGGCCTACCTCATCCTCGACGAGAACGGCAACGACATCACCCTTTGCCGGGCGGGCCACGACGCGCCGCTGCTTTACCAGGCAAGGACCCAGACCGTCCAGCGGCTCAACCCGCCGGGGATGGCCCTGGGTATTGACAGCGGCAGACGTATTCGAGCGGGTCACCCGCGACTTCACCCTCGAGATGGAAAGCGACGATTGCCTGATCCTTTACACCGACGGAATCACCGAGGCGCTCGACGCCAAGGGCAACGAATATGGCGTAAACGCATGATCCAGGCGATCCAGGCCAGCACCTCGGAAGGCGCGGCAGCCATCCGCAAGCGCTTGACAGAGGACTTGCTGGACTTCATCGGAAATCATCCCCAGAACGACGACATCACCCTGATCGTAATCCGAAAAAAATGAGCGACGAAAAAACGCAAATCCCCAAGGAGAAACCGGCTCCCGCCCCATCCGCCGAGCCCGAGGGCACGGAGGAGGGCGCCTTTACCCAGTTGCAGTCCGACCTCGAGCGCTTCCGCGACCTGGCGCTGCGCAGCCAGGCCGACTTCGAGAATTACCGCAAACGATCCGCGCGCGAGAAGGAGGACGCGGTGAAATATGCCAATGGCACGCTGCTCGAGCGGCTGATCCCGATCGTCGACAATTTCGAGTTGGGCCTGGCCGCCGCGGCGGCCGCCGGCTCCGACAAAAATTCGCCGATCCTCGCCGGCATGTCGATGGTTGCCCAGCAATTGAACGATTTGCTCGCGGATTTTGGCGTCACGGCCATCGACGCCACCGGCCAGCCCTTCGATCCGAACCTGCACGAGGCCATCGCCCAGGAGCACAATCCGCTGGTCCCCGAGGGCAAGGTGATCCGCCAGGTGCGCAAGGGCTACAAGCTCAAGGACAGGCTGCTGCGCCCGGCCAACGTGATCGTCTCCAAGGGGCCGTGATTTCCGCTGCGATTTACGGAGGCCGAGGCCGCCGATTTTGCGTGCACTCTGCACAGCGTGTGCTTCTTTGCTGATTCACTTGAAAACAGCAGCCCATGGCCGCAACCAAACGCGATTATTACGAAATCCTTGAGGTCACCCGGACCTCGACCTCCGACGAGATCAAGAAATCGTACCGGCGCCTTGCGGTGAAATTTCACCCGGATAAAAATCCGGGCGACCCGCACGCCGAAGATCGCTTCAAGGAGCTGGGCGAGGCTTACGAGGTGCTGATGGACGACCAGAAGCGCGCCGCCTACGACCGGTTTGGCCACGCGGCGTTCGCCCAGGGCGGCGGCCCCGGCGCCGGCGGATTTCACGACCCGTTCGATCTGTTCCGCGAGGTCTTTGGCGGCGGCGGGGGGGGTGGGGGCGGCATCTTCGAGCAATTTTTCGGCGGCGGCGCCAATACGCGCGAGGCGCGCCACCGCGGCAGCGACCTGCGCTACGATTTGCAAATTCGGCTCGAGGAAGCCGCGGCCGGCTGCGAGAAGGAAATCGAGATCAGCAAGCTGGACGCCTGCGGGCGCTGCTCCGGCAGCGGCGCGGAGCCCGGCTCGCGCGCGGCGAGCTGCCCCACCTGCGGCGGGCGCGGCCAGGTCATTTCCTCGCGCGGCTTTTTCCAGGTCTCGCAAACGTGCCCGCGCTGCCGCGGCACGGGCCAGATCGTCGAGAGGCCGTGCAAGGAGTGCGGCGGCGAAGGGCGCATCGAGAACACGTCGCGCATCAAGCTGAAGATTCCCGCCGGCATCGAGGATGGCTCCCGCCTCCGCTCGTCCCGCAACGGCGAGGCCGGCATCCGCGGCGGGCCGCCGGGCGACCTTTACGTGGTCATTCATGTGAAGGAGCACGAAATTTTCGAGCGCGAAGACGACAATCTCTTCTGCCAGTTGCCGGTGAAATTCGTCACCGCGGCGATCGGCGGCGAGATACACGTGCCGACGCTCGAGGGCCAGGCCTCGCTGAAGATCCCGGCGGGCACGCAGGGAGGCTCGCGCTTCAAGCTGCGCGGCAAAGGCATGCCCAGCCTCAATTCGGGCGTGCGCGGCGATCTTATCGTGCTGGTGCTGGTCGAGGTGCCGACCCGGCTCAACGCCGAGCAGAGGAAGAAGCTCGAGGAATTCGCCGAATTGATGGGCGACGAAAACACGCCGCTCCACAAGGGCTTCTTCGAGAAGGCGAAGGAATTTTTCAGATAGACGCCGGCCCATTCGCCGCGTCTCATTCCACCCGGTCATCATGCATCGGTTTTTTATTCCTCCCGAATCCTGGAACATCGACGCGCTGGCCCTCGACGAGGCGGAAACCCATCACGCCGTCGACGTGCTGCGGATGAACCCCGGCGACCGCGCGGTCGTCTTCAACGGGCGCGGCGCGGAGGCGACGGTCGAGATCGCCGGCATATCGCGCAAATCGGTCACGCTGCGCAAGGTGCTGGCGGGAAAGTCGGCGCCGATCGGCTGCCAGATTACGCTGGCCCAGGCGGTGCCGAAGGGGAAGAACATGGACCTGATCGTGCAGAAGGCGGTCGAGCTGGGGGCCGCGGCCATTTGCCCGCTGCTCAGCGAGCGGACGGTCATCCAGGTGGAAGAGGACGATGCCGCGAAGAAGCAGCAGAAATGGCAGGCCGTGGCCATCGAGGCGGCCAAACAATGCGGACAAAACTGGCTGCCGCGGGTTGATCCGCCGCGCAGCCCGCGGGAATTTTTTTCACAGCCGGTGCGTCACGATTTGATGCTCATCGCCTCGCTGCAACCCGACGCCATGCACCTCAAGAAGCTGCTGGCCGAGACCGCCGGCAAACCGCCGAAGAGCGTGCTGATCCTGATCGGTCCCGAGGGGGATTTCACGCCGGCGGAAATCGGCCTGGCCAAAAGCCACGGCTGCCGTCCGATCACGCTCGGCCCCATCGTGCTGCGCACCGAGACCGCGGCCATTTACTGCCTCAGCGTGCTGAGTTACGAACTATTCTAGGCCAGGTTACTTCGCGCCTTCGCCCCAGTAGTTGAGCTTATCCGCCTGCGGGGCCACGGCGGCGATCGTGAGATCGGGCTGCGTGCCTTGCGGATACAAGGTCACCGACTCACCTTTCTTCAAGCCCACTTCGACGACTCCGTCACCCAGGTTGCGCACCGGGACATTCCCGTCGGCCACGGGATTTTGCATGTCGCTCCAGACGCGGCATGGTTCGCCGGCCAGGCTCTGGACATTTACAAATTGGGTCTTGCCATCCTTGCGCACCGCGCTGACCAGGAACGCCCCCTGCGCGCGGAAATGATAGAAGGTAATATCCTTCCATGCGTTTGGCGCGCCGGGGAAAACGCGAATCTTGTCGCCCCAGCTCGAGAGCAGCATGTCATGCACCGAGGCCGCCGCGGAGAGAGGCGTCTCAATGACCGGCCCCGCTTCCGTGTACATGGTGTTGGGATGAATCTTGGTATCGAGAAGCTTGTTCAGATAGCCCGCCGCGTCGTCCCCCTTGTGCAGCAGCGCGGAGATCGAGGCCGCGCCGGTGTAGGAATAACCCTGAAGCGCCTTCGGCATCCCCATCCAATGATTGAGCGACTTGATGACCAGGTCGCGGTTCTCCGGCTGCTCGAGGTTCATGATATAAAGCGGGTATACCATGAGCAGATGGGAGTAATGCCGGTGCGACTCGGCAAACGGCACCGAGGCCGAAATCATGAGCCCATCCTGGTTGGTGGGATAGGGCGTCAGGTTCTGGAGCGTATCCTTCCACTTGGGAATGAGCGGATCGTCGATGTTGAGCCGCTGGCAGATGTCGAGCAGCGTCATACAACCCCAGCGCAGCAGCGAAAGGTCGATGTTGCAGTCGGGATTGGGCGTCGGCTGCTTCGGGTACTCGGGCGAGTAACCGCGCATGATATGCAGTTTGCCGTCCGGCCCCTGCTGGAGCTGGTGAAAGTAAAAATTGATGGTGCGCTTGAGCAGCGGGAAGAGCCGGTTCCGCAGCATGTCGTCGTCCATCGAGTAACGGTACTGGAGGTAATAGTTATGCATGACCCACGGCAGGTCGCATAACTCATCGCCGCCCTGCCGGACGCAGTCGTAACTGCTCGAGCGCCCGATGGTATCCGAGTCGGCGCTGAACTGGCCGGCGTTTGTGGCGAGATTGGGCGCGCCCTTGTCGAGCATTTTGCAAAGCGATTCACCCAGCTCGAGCCGGTTCGAGGTAAGCACCGGCCAGTAAGTCAATTGGATGTTCAGGTTCCACCAGATCTTCGGCCACGGCGTCCTGTTGAACCACGGCCCCATCAGGTCGATGGCCGGGCGGTCCGCGCGCGTCGCGCTCGCCAGCTTGTACATCTGGATCCAGTAGAAGCTTTCCAGCCGCGTATCCGGGAAGGAGACGAAGCTTTCCGGGTAATAATTGTGCCACCATTGCCGGTGGGTCGCCAAAAGATTGGCGAGGCCGGTGGTCTGGGCCTTGGTCAAATCGTTTTCCGCCTCGCTCTTCGCCGTGTCGAGGGACTGCGTCGAGTAACCGACGGCCAGCAGCACCATGGTTTGCTGGTTCGGCAGCGTGACTTGTTTCCACGCCGTCACGTCCCCGCCGCCCGTTTTCAGGCCCTGCGAGCAAAGATGCACGTCGCCGTCATCGCTCAGGACCGGGTCGGGGTTCACTTTGTCCGGCGGGATCGGCTCGTGTTTCATGACCGAGCGCGGGTCGGCGGCCTGTCCCGGCGCCCAATCGAATTTGTACTGCGATTCGCCGCCGGTGGCGGCGAGCTGGATCACCTGCACCATTTGATCCGAGTGCGTGAACGAGCGGAACTGGATCGAGCCGGCATCGGTGGTCACCGTGCCGGTGATTTGGGCGTTCCAGAGACCGAGCCGCATCGTGCACGACTGGATTTTGCCCACCGTATGGAGCACCAGGTTGCCGATGGGAATGCGCGCGTCGCCATACACCACGTCGGTGCGGCCAATGTGCCACGCCACTGTATTGTCCCCCTCGGCATAGATATTCGCGCCGAGCTGGCCGTTGCCCTGGAAGGCGCCGTGATTCCAATCCTCAGGCACCCGGTTCCAGACCATGTCGTGGCGCGCCATGAATCCCGGCCAGTCGATTTTGTCGATCATTTGGCCGTGGGCGAGGCTGGAAAGAAGGAGCAAAAGGAGAAGGGGAACGTACTTTGCGGGGCGCATAGGGTCAGGGGAATGGCGGACATCGCCGACAGAGCTAGACAGGCGATTGGACGCGCATGCAAGGTTTTTCAAAGGGACGCCGAATATGATTGCGGGCGTCATCAGGTTGAACCCGCCGCATGCAAAGGCGTTCCAAAAATGCGCAAACCCGCGGGCTTTGGACCCGCGGGTTTGCTGAGCTTTCGGCTATGGAAAGCGACCCTTAGTCGGTCACCTGGATGCGGCGGGGCTTGACTTCCTCGGCTTTGGGAAGCGTGAGGGTCAGGATGCCCTGCTCCATCCGCGCGGTGACCTTCGACGTATCAATCGACGGATCGAGGTCGAACACGCGGCGGTAATCGACCGTGCGCGACTCGCGATAGAGCGCCGTGCCCGGCATTTCCTTCTCGGTGCGCCGGCCCACGAGGATCAGCTCGCCGTTTTCCACGGTGACTTCGAGGCCGTCCTTGGACACGCCCGGCATCTCGACTTCGACGACGTAACCGTCGGTTGTCTCGAGGATGTTCGCCACGGGCGTCACATAGGTGACGCGCGGCGTACCGTTGCCGGAGCGTTGATCGCTTTGGGTCTGTGCAAGAGTATTCATGGTTTTTGGTTTGTTGGATTTTTGCCCGAAACGGGGCGGGGAACGTAAAGAGCCCCGCCCGTCCGGTTTTGGTTTTAGGACACCTGAACTTCGATTTGCTTCGGTTTTGCCTCCTCGGCCTTGGCCAGCGTGACGGTCAGGATGCCGTCCTTGTACTGCGCCTTCACGGTATTCGTCTCGACGCGCAGGGGGATGGTCACAGACCTGGAAAACCGGCCAAAGAACCGCTCGCTGCGGTAGGCCTCGCCTTCCTTGGTCTCATGCTCCTGCTTCCGCTCGCCGGAGACGGTCAGGATATTGTCGTGGAGGGATATCTGGATATCCTCCTTCTTCATGCCGGGCAGTTCGGCCTTCACAAAGACATGATCCTTGTCCTGATAAACGTCCAGGGCCGGGCTCCATACGCCCAGCAGCCGGTCTTCGCGTCCGCCAGACCCCGGCAACGACAAATCGAACAGCCGGTCGAGTTCGTTGTGCAGGGTGGAGAGCCTGTCAAAAGGGCTCCAGGTCGATAGCTCAGGTACTTGGTAACGGATTAGACTCATAGGTAGAAACCTCCTTTAGGTTGAGATTTTGTTCGGAACAATGAATAGCTTGGGATGTACCAAGTTTGTCCAAAGTCCCACCATGAGTCTCAACCTATTACAAATTAGACACTTACTAATCGAACAAGCACGAACAGACGCATTCGATGCTGAGACATTATGTCCCAAGATCAGTGTATCCGCCGATGGCGGATAGGAGACGAAATGTCTCTATTGATTGAGGTCGAACGGGTCAACCTTCTGGATCGGGTCGATCACATGCACCCGATACCACGAAACGATGCAGAAGCCGGCGTACACCAGCACCAGCGCATAGATGATCTTTGGCAGCCACTCGGCCCACCGGTCGAGCACCCTGAGCGCCGCTTCCTCGCTGCGCTGCGCCAGCGCCGAGAGCTCGGCGTCCAATTCACCGGCCTGCTCGGCCACGCGGAAGGAGCGGATGTACTCGTCCGGGAAGAGGCGCTTGGCGGCCAGCGCTTCGCTCAGGCGCTCCCCTCCCTGGAGCATGGGAATGATTGCGCGCGCGGCGGCGAGCATCCGCGCGCTGCCGCTGACCCGCGCCGCGTTGGCGAAGGCGTCCCAGATGTTCACCTGCGCTTCGAGCTGCGCGTCCAGCGTGGTAAAGAAGCGGGCGAAAGCGAATTTTTCGCGGATCGGGCCGAGGCCGGGAATCAGGCGCAGGATCCGCTCGGCGACGACATTCGAGCGTGCCGCGGCGGCCATGGCGCTGAAGACCAGCCAGACGACGGCGGCGATGGAATAGACAACGGCAAACGGCACGAGAATGGCCAGGAGATAAGCCCGCAAGCCGTCCTGGAGCAGCGTCACGATGTTCACCATCAGAATGGTCACGTGGAGCATTACCAGCGGGTACATCGAGCGGCTGATGATCTGCTGGCGGGCGCGCTCGAGGGAATCGAAGTAGCGCGCGAGCTGGTCGCAGCCGTGGTCCAGCCGCCCGCTGCGCCCTGCGGCCGAGACCACGCCGGCCTCGAGCTCGCTCACGCCCGGCTGCTGCATGAGCAGGGCATCGCCCAACGGCTCGCCCCGCTTAATGCGGTCGTTGACGGCGCGCAGGAAATCGCCCAGGCCGCGCCGCGTATTGCGGGAGAGCAGGTCGAGCGCGGAAGGCAGGGGGCTCCCGGAGCGGATCAGGCGGGCGAGACCCGAATAGAATTCGCGCTTTTCACTGATCGAGAGCCGGCCCATTGATTGCAAAATCGTATTTCTCTCCCATTACAGCAAGGGATATTCCTTTGACGCATGAATCCGGACGAAAAATGGATGCGCGCAGCCTTGCACGAGGCCCGGCGCGGCGTTGGCCGCACGAGCCCGAATCCAGCGGTGGGCGCGGTCATCGTCTCCGCGAAGGGAAAGCCGCTGGCGCGCGGCTGGCATCGCGCGGCGGGCTGCCCGCACGCGGAGATCGAGGCGATCCGGAAGCTCGAGCGGCCCGGGCTGGCGCGCGGGGCAACGCTTTACGTCACGCTCGAGCCCTGCTCGACGCATGGGCGCACGCCGCCGTGCGTCGATGCGATTATCGCGGCCGGATTCGCGCGCATGGTCGTTGGGGCCGTCGATCCGAATCCCGCGCACGCGGGGCGCGGCCTCGAGCGGCTGGCCGCCGCGGGCATCGCAGTGACCCAGGGAATCCTGGCCGGGGAATGCGCGGCGCTCAACCGGCCCTTCAACAAATGGATCGTCACCGGCATGCCGCTGGTCATTGCCAAGTGCGCGCTCAGCCTCGATGGCCGCATCACGCGGCCGCCGGGCGAAGGCCAATGGCTCACCGGCGAGCCGGCCCGCGCGGATGCGCACCGGCTGCGCGCCCGGGTGGACGCGATCCTCATCGGCGCCGGCACGCTGCGCGCGGACGATCCGAGCCTCACCGTGCGCGCTGCGCGCGCCGCGCGGCAGCCGTGGCGCGTCGTGCTCACGCGCTCGGGCAAGCTTCCGCCGCGGGCCCGCCTTTTCACCGACCAACACCGCGCCCGGACATTGATTTACAAGCGCCGCTCGTTGGAATGGGTATTGCGCGACCTGGGCCGTCGCGGCGTATCCAGCGTCCTCATCGAGGGCGGCGCGCAAATCCTGGGCGAGGCCTTCGACCGCCGGCTCGTGGACACGGTGCGCTTTTATATCGCCCCGCTTTTGCTCGGCGGGCCGAAAGTGAGCGTGGCGGGAAAAGGAAATCGAGCCGCGAACATCAAGGACGCCCTGTACCGGCGAATCGGCAACGATCTCGTGATGAGCGGAGATGTGAGTTACTGACTTCGCGCGGCAGCCGCCTCGGCCGCGGGATTATTTCAACGCCGCCCAGACGCGATGTACATCGTCGTGGTCTTCGATTGCTTGCAGGAATTCGCCTACTTCGGCCCGCTGGGCGTCGTCCAGGGCCGGCAAAGTCTTCGCGATGTAACCCAGCTCCGCCGTGACGGCGGTCCAGCCATGCGCCGCGAGCCATTGCGAGACGGAGTGGACGTCGGTGCGTTCGGTGATGAATCGCGCGCCGGTCGCGCCTTCGGGGATGTCGTCGTTTTCGGCGTGCGAGAGCGGCTCGACGTTTTGCGCGCCGGCTTCGATCGCGGCGGCCTCGATGTCCTCGCCGGCGCCGGCGTGATACGCCTCGACGAGGCCGACGTGATCGAACAGGAATTTGTTGCTGCCGGGCTGGCCAAGCTGGCCGGCTTTTTTGAAGAACCCGCGGATTTCCGGCGCGGTGCGGTTGTTGTTGTCGGTCAGCACCTCGATGATGATCGGGACCTTGTGCGGCGCGTACCCCTCGAAGACGACGTGGTCCATCGTCAGCTTCTCGTCGCCCGAGCCCGAGCCTTTTTTGATGGCTCGCTCGATCACATCGCGGCTGACGCTCTGCCTGCGGGCCTTCTCGACCGCGGCGAACAGGCGCGCATTGCCGGCGAGGTCGCCGCCGCCCATCTTCGCGGCGACCATGATTTCCTTGACCAGTTTTCCGACCGCCTGGCCTTTCCTCAAGGAGGCGACTTCTCGTTTAGCGTGGAGCCATTGGCGACCCATGGGGAGTGGCGCCAAAGCTAGGGGAGAATTCGAAGTTCGGAAATGGAAATGATGGGAAAATTCGAAATCTGAAATTCGAAATTCGAAGGATTTGGCGCGCTACGCGCGCGCATTGAGGAAAAGCCCGCAGCCCGCGATCAGCCGTTCGAATTTCGAATTTCGAATTTCGAATTTTTTGTTATCCAGGGCTCCCGCAAATACATCGGCTCAAGGATGCCGCGCGCACATATGCCGCGGCCGGCCATGGCCAGGCGGACAAGGCGTTCCACGTCGGGGAATTTGAGCTGCACGCGCGGCAGGCCGAGTTTCTCGGAGGAGAAAACGGGCAGCGTCGATTCGGCAAGCCGCGCCTCGACATCACCTGGCGCAAGCAGCACGGGGCCGTCCACGATTTCGCCGTTGCGCACGCGCGCAAGCGAAAAGGCGCCGCGGCGGGCGTCGCCCACCGCGAGGTATTCGCCCTCGTCCAGCGCGGCAATCGAGGGAATGCCGACCAGTTCCGCCCGGGTGGCAACCGAGAGGCCGATGGCTGAGGCAATCGCGATGCGCACGCCGGCGTAGGAGCCGGGACCGAGGCCGACCACGATTTGCCCCGGGCGCGCGCCGGGCGCGAGGGCGCGCTCGATGACGGTGAAAAGCTCCGACGAATGGCTGCGGTCGGCGGTGAAGCTCTCGCTGAATTCGAGCCTGCCATCGCGCGCCAGCGCCACACCGCCGCGCGGGGTGGAAGTCTCGAGCGCGAGCATCACCATGAAATGACCCGGTCCTCTCCCTTGCCGATCTTGAATCGCACCCAGCGGGCGGCGGGAGGGACCAGATTCGGGAATTTGTCGGCCCATTCGATGACGAGCACTCCCGCCTCGTCGAGGTAATCATCGAGGCCGATGGCGACCAGTTCCTCGGGCCGCTCGAGCCGGTAGCAGTCGACGTGGTAAAGCGGCAGCCTGCCGCCGCCGTACTCATGGACCAGTGTGAAAGTCGGGCTCGTCACCGGTGCATCAGAACCAAGTCCAGCGGCCAGTCCCTTGACCCATTGCGTCTTGCCCGCGCCGAGCTCGCCGGCCAGCGCCAGCACATCGCCGGCATGGAGGTGCGCGGCTTCGCGCCGGCCGGAGTGGAACGTCTCCTCGGGGCTATGCGAAATGATCGAAACCATGCCGGAAAGATTCCCCTTCCGGCGCGGCGGTCAACTCCCCAATTTCAGTGAGCGGAAGTTTCGGAAACTTGCGTGGCCAAAGGATTTGCAGCTTCGCGGCGTCGCGCGGCGCGAGCGCGAAAAGCAACTCGTAATCCTCACCGTCGGAGATGGCCCGCCGCGCCGTGCAGCCGGCATGGAGGGGCAGCGCCGATTCATCGACGCGGAAACCGCATTTGCTGGCGGCCGCAAGCCGCGGCAGATCGGCGCCCAGTCCATCGCTCAGGTCCATCATCGCGTGAAGGCGGACTTGCCGCGCCAGCCAGCGCGCCTCGGCCACGCGCGGCTGGAACGTCAGGTGCCGTCCGGCCAGCGAGCCGCCGAGCCGTCCGGTGACGAACAGCCTGTCGCCCGCGCATCCGCCCGAACGGAAAACGCAGAGATGCCGTTCCACTTCGCCGCCCAGCGCCACCGAAATGAACATCGGCCCCGGCGAACGGGAGGTCTCGCCGCCGACGATGGCGACGCCATATTTCGCGGCGCATTTTTTCAGCCCGGTGTAAACGCCCACGGCGCGCTTCAAATCGGCGTTGGGCGAAATCGCGAGGGTGACCAGCGCGTGCGTGGGCCGCCCGGCCATCGCGGCGATATCAGAGATGGGGCGCGCGAGCGCCTTCCAGCCGATTTTCTCCGCGCTCTCCCTCGCGCGGAAATGGACCCCCTCGACGACGCAATCGGTCTTCAGCAATTGCCACGTTTTGGAACGCGCGTGGCCGATCACGGCGCAGTCGTCTCCCGGGCCGCGCACCACGTCCGGCCCGCCGGGCAGGTCCCGCAGGAGCGCATCGAGCAGCTTCTGCTCGCCGATGCCCTTGAGCTTCATGAGCCGGAATGATGGGCGATCACGAGCATCAGGAGGAGATTCCAGAGATTGAAGAGCGCGTGCATGAAGATATTCACCAGCAGCGAGCCCGTGGCCTCGTACGCAAGCGTCAGGCAAAGCGCGAGCACGAAGAGCGCCGGCAGCGACGAAAGGCTCAGGTGCATCGCCGCGAACAATCCGGCGCTGATCAGCGCGGCGGGAATCGCGCCGGCGTATCGCTTGAGCACGCCGTAGATATAGCCGCGAAAGATCGTTTCCTCCGCCGCCGGCGCGACGACGACCGCCATGAACATCGTCATGATAATCGCGCGCGTATCCGAGGCCTCGGAGAGGCTCATGAAATATTGAACGATATTCTGCGGACGCGCCTTTCCGTTGAGGGCGATGTCGGTGAGCCCTGGCGGTCCAAAACACGAGGGGAAACGCGGCCACGATCAGGCCGGCGGCCAGCGGAAAGCAGAGCAGCGACGATCGGCGGAAGAGACCGAACTGGCGCAGGGGATTGATGCCGCGATAAGCGAGAAACCCGGCGATGAGGCCGATGACGCCGATATAGAGCGACGCCGCTCTCGATGAGGTCCTTCTGGTTGATCTCGCGGTCCGGGCGGTTGAATCCCTCGGCCACGTTCGTGAGAAACCATGCCAGCAGCGCCGCGCAGACCACGACATCCAGTTTTGAAAATTCCTTTGCGCTGACGCCGCCACCCAAAGCGGTCACGCGACGGAGCAGGAGGAAATAGACCGCGAGGCCGATCACGAGCCACGTGATCGCGATGCAGAACACCCCGATCGAAATAGCCGACGGGAATTGGTCCACAAATCAGGGCGCGAAGAAACTCGGCAGCAGGTAAATTCGGCCCGCCTCGAGGTGCGGTGTGATGGCATCGGGAAGCTCAACCTGGACCTTGCTTGAGCTGCTGCTGCTGCCAAGCAGGCGCAGCAGTTTGCCGAAACGGAATTCCTCCTCGTAGCGCACCACGGGAGCGCCATGCGCGTTGCCCAGGTCGCGCGCCTTGTCGTACGCGTCCTCGATTTCGCCCAGGCCGTCGATCAACTTGTCATTGAGCGCGTCCCGGCCGGAGATCACGCGCCCGTCGGCGATGCCGTTGCGCAATTGTTCCTCGGGCAGCTTCCGTTCGCGCGCGACGATGCCGACAAACTTCCCGTAAGTCTGCATCACCAGGTCCTGCACGTAGGCCTTCTCCGCATCGGTCATCGGGCGCGCGCCGCTCAGCATGTCCTTGAATTGGCCGCTCTTGAACACCACCGCCTGCAAGCCCACTTTCCCGAGCAGGCTCTCGTAATTGAGGGTCTCGATAATCACGCCGATGCTGCCGGTGAGGCTCGAATCATTTGCCATGAGATAGCTGCCGCCGCAGGAAACGTAATAGCCGCCCGAGGCCGCGAGGCTGCCCATGTAGACGACCACCGGCTTCTGGATTCGCGCCTGGCATACGGCGCTGTAAATCATGTCCGACGCGGTCACTTCGCCGCCGGGCGAATCGACATACAGGACAATCGCCTTCACCGAGTCGTCCGTCGCTGCCTGATGAAGCTGGATCTTGATGTCGTCGACCATCGTCTCGCCGATCGAGCCGGCCTCGGAACTCGTAATGACGCCGCGCAGCGAGATTTGCACGATTTTGCCGGGGCCGGTGCCGTCTTGAATGGTGGTTTCGCCCAGGCGCGGCACGCCCCGACGGCCAGGCGCCCGCCAAAGCCATGGGAGCTGTTCACGGCGATGAGGATGAAGTTGAAAGGACACTTCCGAAGAGCAGGACCACCAGGAAGGCCAGCGACGCAGCCAAATGTTTTCTTGTTCATAGGATTATTCAGGGGCTCGGGGATGGGGTGATGGAGCCAGGGCTGTCGAAGCGTAGGCAAACGCAACCCTTGCCTAGTTTTCGGACAGCCTCTGACATGGAAAGCAGGGCGGACAAGGTGGGAGGTGGGAGCCGGGAAAGGGGCAATACCGATGGGGGACGTCGCACGTCAGCCGTTGACCTCGAAGGGTTCGCCTCGCAGGAGGCGGAAGGCTGCGCCCAGGTATTTCACCACGTCCATCGCGGCGAGCGACTCCTCGGCGCGCATGCGCACGCCGATCTCCGCCGAGCGGCCACAGAGCCATGCGCCCACCCGGGCAGCATCGTAGGGGCTCAGATGCTGGCCGATCAAGGCGGCGCAAACGCCGGTGAGCACGTCGCCCATGCCTCCAGTGCCCATGGCGGGCGTGCCGGTCGTGTTGTACGAGGCCGGTTTCCCGGGCCGTGGATGATCGTGCGCGAGCCCTTCAGCAGCAGCGTCACCGGGAAGCGCGCTTTCGCGTAACTGCGCGGCGAAACGCATCACCGCCCGGTAACGCGAGAGCTCCCTGGACTCGGGAAAAAGGCGCGCCATCTCTCCCGGGTGCGGCGTCAGCAGGCGCGGGCCGGCGCAGCGCCTGAGCAGGCCGGGATCGTGTTTCGGCGACCAGGTTGAGGGCGTCCGCGTCGACGACCATGGGACATTTCGCATGCTCGACCAGGTGCAGGATCGCGCCCGCGTGCCCCTTGCCGAGGCCGGGTCCCACGGCCAGCACGTCGTGCTTTTCATCGAGCACTTCCGAGTAGCTTTTGACCGGACGCACCATGATCTCCGGCGGCGCGGTCGACCGCGAGGGTCGGCTGGATATCCTCGGTCGCATATAGCGTCACCAGGCCCGCGCCGCCGCGCAGCGCGCCATTCGAGCAAAGCACGGCCGCCCCGGTGAATCCGCGGCGAGCCTGCCACGATTCCGACCCGCCCATATTGCGTCTTGTAAGATTCGAAATTGCGCCGCGGCAGCAGGCCGCGCAGCGAATCGGGCGTGGCCGTCTGGCCGGTGAATTTTTTGGGCGCATGCGGCTCGAATTCCGCCAGCGGTGCGACAGCCAGCCGCCCCACATAGGCCGCCGCGCCATCCACCACGAGGCCGGCCTTCGCGAAACCGGCGGTGACGGTCACATCGGCGACCACGCAATCGGGGTCGGCCTTGCCCGTGTCACCGTCGAGGCCCGTGGGCAGATCGATGGCCCAGACGCGCGCGTCGTCATGGGAACGCCAGATATTGATCTCCTGCGCCAGCCCGCGAATGTCCTTGCGCAGCGGCCCCGACGCCCCGATCCCCAGCAGCCCGTCGATCACCACGAAGCCGCGCCGGCGGGCGGTGTGTCCGAATTGGTCCCCGCCAGCCACAAGTGGCCGGGCGGCAGCTTCAAAAGGTGGACGCGGAACTTGATCGGCATCGGCCGCGCGGCCGCGCCGAATAGAGCCGATCGAGCTTTTCCCCCGTCAATTTCGAGAGTTTCGACGGGTCGGGCTCCTGCGCGCGCAGCTCGACATGCCAGCCCGCCTCGACCAGGTGGCGCGCGGCCACCAGGGCATCGCCGCCATTATGGCCCTTGCCGAAGTAGACAATGGCAATCCGCCGCCCGGGACTCGATTGCAGGATGGCTTCGGCGATTTGCCGGCCCACCTCCTCCATCATCCCGTCGGCGGTCGCCCCCGCGGCGATGGCGCGCTCCTCGATGCGGCGCATTTGCGAGCAGGAGACGACGGGGAGATTCATTTGGAAATCGGCGGGCTCGCTACATGCCGCGTCTGCTGATGATGGCGGCGGCCAGCAGGCTGGCGATGCGCTGCCGCATGGCCGGCCGCGAAATTTGCGCCGCGTCGGTGGGGTTGGTGAGGAAACCGGGCTCGACCAGCACCGCCGGGATGTTGGTCTTGCGGATCACGTAGAAGCCGCGCGTCTTGACCCCGCGGCGCAAGCCGGGCCATGCCTGGATGATCTTCGAGTAACAGGCCGAGGCGAGGCGCGCCGAGCGCCTGCTGTAATAGTAGGTCTCGAAGCCCTCGCCTTCGGCGCGCGGCGCGGCATTGTAGTGAATGCTGATGAAAATCGCGTCGCGCTGCGCATTGGCGATAGCCACGCGCGCCGGCAGCGACACGAAGGTATCGTCCCGGCGCGTGAGGATGGTGCGGAAGCCCGCGGCCCGCAGCAGCGCATCGAGACGGAACGCGGTGTCGAGGGTCATGGTCTTCTCCGGGATGCGCTGGCCGGGGATGCCCCCGCGGTCGATGCCGCCGTGGCCGGGATCGATGACCACGGTGGTGAACGCGAACGCCCCGCTTGCCCACGCCAGCCAGAGGGCCATCAGCCAGCCCGCGAGGCAAGCCCGCCGGTTGCGGCCAACTCCCGGGCGCCGCAGTGCTTCAATCGATGGTTCCCTGGCGTTTTCCATGAAGCTGACGCCGCTCTTCTTTCACGGAACGGGACGTGAGGTCAAACAAAGGAACCGCGCGACCCGAAAAAAATCACTGGTCCGCCGGCATGCCCGGGGGGCGGTCGGAGAGCTTCGGCCCGGCCACGGCTTCCTCGGGGGACTCAGGCTGAACCTGGTAACCGCCGGTGACGGCGACGTTGCCGTCGGCCATGTGCCTGAGATGGGGCCGGGTCTTCAGATCGGTGTAATCATCCTGGCCGAGCATCTCGGCATTGGGTCCCAGCCGCGTATAGAGGTACTCCTTGGGCGCGATCATCTGGAGGATGTGCAATTGGCTCAGCGCGTCGATTTGGACCTCGGGCTGGTATCCATCCACCAGCCGGCCCAGCGGCAGCGTGGCGTAATCGATCCCCTGATCCTTGTCCTCGATGCGCACGTAGAGCATGTCGGCCGAGGGTTGCTGGAAGCTGAGCAGCTCGTAGGTGCGGTTTTGGCCCGCGTTCTTTTCGCCGTCGGGAATGCCGACGATCTGCTGCCAAAGCGTGGTTCCCTCGGTGATCTCGATGCCCTTGGCCGGCGAGGCGTAGTATTTGTTCGTCGCGGCCATAAAGATGATCGCCCGGACGCGGTAGGAGCCGTAATCGGTTACCGGGTAAAGGTTTACGATGTTGACCTTGCGCTTGACGGTCTGCCCCGTGGGAATGATCAGCGGCGGGTTATGGTAATCCGCCGCCCGGGGCGGGATCGGCATCCCTTTGGAGTCGAGGACTTCGAAGCTGAACCACTTGTCGGGCGCCTGGTCCTCGAGGGTGATGTCGCGTCCGGTCAGGTTCGAGATGGTGACCGTGGCGACCAGCGGCTCATAGCAGACAAAGAGCCGCCGGGGGATATCGAGGCTGACATCCACCTGGGCATGCAGCGAAGGCGCCGCCGCGCAAAGCAACACAAGCGCCAGCAGCCGGGGGAAATGGGCAAAACGGGACATGAGGACCAAAACGGTAGCGGATTTTTATGAAAAAGCCAGCGGTGAGAAAGGCAGGGAAAACCCGACCGGACGGAAGCCGGGTCAACCGGGTGGCGCGGGGCTCTGGTAGCGGAAGAGCCAGTAAATCTCATCGCCCTGCATGCACGGGTAAAAGGAGGCGATCTGTTGAAGGTTTCCAACGCGGGTCAGGGCGTAAAGGCGGCCGTTCTCTTCGGTCATTAGCGGGCGGCAGAGCAGCACGAGAAAATCGCGGTTGCCTTGGCTGGCGAATTCATTGACGGCATCGAGTACCTGATTGAGATTCCAATTGGTCTGCCGCTTGTTATTTTCGATGATAAACGATCCCCATCGGTGGGTATCGGGATAATAAATCCGGATGTCGGCGTAACCCGAGACCGGGACGCATTCGAAATCCGGATAACCAAAGACGGGGAGGCCGCTCAAATGGTTGTCCTTGATATATTCGGCCACCTGTTTCCCGCAGGAGAACGGGAAATAATAACCGGCGGCGCTCACATAGATCGTGTCGAACAGTTGAACTGATAAGATCGAACAGAAGAAAGCTATCTGGACCAGGGAAGGTCTGAATGGTCGCGGTTTGCCCGACTTGGTTCGCGCGGGGTAATACCAGGCAAGCCAGAGGCAGATCAGGAACCAGACAAAAAAATGGCCGGTGTGCCGCGCGTAGTCGTCGGATTTGACACAGGCGATGAGGAACAGCGGGGCGGCGCCGCAAAGGTATATCCAGAGCATCGGGCGCATCCGCCAGAAAAAGAGGACCGAGCCCGCGGCCATGATGAAACCGAAAGCGGGATGATCCTTGCCGAGCAAGGCGTGCCCCGTCATTCCCCATCCCCACGACGACAGCAAGTGTAACTCGGGCAGGGGCATGAAGCCGTCCCACACCGCGGTCAGTCCATGCGAAATCTTGGTGATGGGATCGAAGGAGAGCGAATAATTCGGCTGGAAGGCATCGGGTTGCGCAATGCCGATCCAGAAGGCGAGCAGAACGCCTCCGTAAACCAGGAGCAGGCTGGAAACGGCCTCGATCTTGTGGGCGCGGACGCGCTCGCGCAACGCCGGTTTCAGCCACGCTTCGACCGCGAGGACGGTGGCGAGAGCGCCGGAAAGCAGCGCGGCAAACTGATTTGCCTGGGTCGCGAGAAAGAGGATCGCCGCGAGCGCCAGGTAACCTTTGTCGCGCTTCGGGAAGCGGGCGCAAAAGGCAAAACAAAACAGAATGCCCAGCGAGTAATTGCGGCTCATCGCGCCCCATTCGAAAACAAAGTAATAACTGAATACGGTCGCGGCCTTGAGATAGAACGGCATGGGGCAATAGCGAATAAAGAGAGCCATTGCCGAGGAGATAACGAGTAAATGGACAACCTGCATCGCCTCGGGATGCGCGGTGAACCGGGAAACCACGAAGAGGATGAAATACCAAAGGCGCGGATGGGTCTCATAACGCAGGTTCGCCAGGAGATTGGGGATGGACGAGCTGTCTCGCGCAAAGAGCCACGGCTGCATCTCATCCCGCCACATGGCATGGTGTGCAATGTCAAATCCGCAAAGGAGGACAAAGGCCAGCAGCAGGAGAACCTCGGGCGCGCGCCATTTCCCGGCGGGCGGTTCGGGCAGCACCGCTGTGGCGGCGCCGCTGGAATCAGCTTTCTTCCGCCTTTCGCGGCGCGCCCTGGCGCTCACGGAATCTCGTCCTCCTTCTGCAGGATGACATAGGACTTGTCGTTATATTCGGCGACCGGCTTGTAATATTGCAGGATCTGTTTGGCGAATTCGGAATCCGGCAGATAGGGAGGGTTCTTCACCTCGACGTTGATCGGGAAAAGAAAGAGCTTCGACATGAAGGCATTCTCCTGGCGCGCGTAGGCGCTGAGATCGATCTGGCCTATATCCTGGATTACCCATTGCGGCATCATGAGAAAGTCGTAAGCGCGGTCTTCGCGGACCTTCCGCGCGATCTGCGCCGGCGTCGATGCGCCCTGGCTGTAGGCTTCGTAATATTCGCGCGGCGGATCCTTCTGCAGGAGCAGGAACCTGGCGAGCCAGAGGTTGGCTTCATTGCCGCTCGTAAGCAAAACCCTTCCCCTGCCGGTCAATGTCCCGAGCCCCTCCGGGTAATAGAGATACTTGCTCCAGTGCAGGTTTTTGCCATACGGACTGGCGAGGCGGGTGGCGTCCCATTGTTTTCTCCAGGTCGCGACCAATTGAGGGTTGTCCTTGTAAAACTTGTGCATCCGGATGGCGTACTGGTAATTCGGGACATATTGGTTCCAGTAGGAGAATTGGGATAGGGCCACGAACAGGATCGCATAAACGGCAAACCAGGTCCGGAAGGCCGCCTTGCCCGCCATCGCGGCGGCGGGGAACATCATAATCGACGGGATGACGCCGTTGATGATGGTGTGGCCCGGGTCGCAGCGGCCAAACGCGGCCGGCAGCAGCATGCCGCCTCCGACCGCCAGGGCGAGCGCGAGCGGCGCCCGTTTTTCCCCCGGTTCGGCGAATGCCGAGGCGATGAGCGGCGAGATGACGATCAGGCTGGTCACCACCAGGCATACGTTGTGTAGGTCGGCGTAGATGGGAAAATTGCTCCCGCCCGATTCAAAGGAAAAAACGCTGTCCAGGTAGCCGGGAAATATGAGCAGCGTGGCTACGAACATCACGGCGGAGCCGAGCCAGCACGCAGACGCGCCCAGGATGGACTTCCGCAGCAGCAGGACGAGGCCGTAAGCGCACACGGCCGCCGCGCCGGCGATTCCCATTTCGGGCGAGACAATCAAACAGGCGGTCGTCGCCAGCCCCGCCGCCGGCGCTATCCAGAGCAATGACTTGATATCCCGCCCGGTTTGCCTGCTCGCGACCGCGTGCAAAAAAATGACCGCTGCGGGGACAATGTAAAACCGGATCGGCGTATAATGCAGCCCCATCGAGATGCACGTCCAGACGATGGCCGCGAGGCCAAGCACCCACGGACGCGTCGCGTTCGGTATTTCAACGCTCCTGAGAAAGACAAACAGCGCGATGAAACCGGCAACGGTAAACAGCGCCAGGAATATGTCATAGGATTGCTCGAAGGAAATTCCGCCGCCGGTAAGATTCGAGAGCCAGAAAGGGAAATAGATGGTGCCGGGTCCGTAATTGAACATGAAATCCCGGTACGGGACCTGCCCGAGCGCGAGAAGGTCAATCCCGTAAATGAATTGGCGCGCCTCGCACCATGCCGGGTCCTCGAGATACGCCCCCCAAAAGAGCAACACGCCGGACAACAGGGCGCACATGGCGATGAGCACCACATACTCGGCGCACGCTTCCTTCCAGCGGGGAAATAATTGCGGCGACTCCCGCAGCCACCGGTACGCGCCGGTACGGCGGGGATTGAAATAACTTGCGGCTGCGCCGAGAAAGATCGCGAGGCCGAGCGCGAGGATGCCCACATGGTTGTCAAAGCCGAGCGAATACGATTCGCCGAGGGCGGGCGCCATCGAGCCAACATGCCACGGCAGCCAGAAGACGCCGATCGCGGCGACGGCAATCGACGCGTACCGGAAGAGCGGCGCCGCCTTCTGGAGGCGTGTAAGTTCTTGTTTTCTCTTCTTCATCAGGAGGCGCCACGGGTGCTCTGCTTTGGCCTGTAGAGGATATAGACGACGCCGCCCAAAAGACAAATGGCGAGGGTCATTCCCAAAACCAGGAAGGACGCCGCCAGCGCGGTTTCCTTTGGCACATTGGCCAGCACGCCCAGGAACAAGACGAGCAGGTACTCGCGCACGCCGATGCCGGCCACGGTGATTGGAAAGGCGTTGGCGGCATTGACGATTGGCACGAAGGTGAACCAGATCGCCGCCGGCGCGTGAACACCCACGGCCACCGCCGCCAGCCAATAGACGGTGCACAGCAGCAACTGCGTCCCGAATGCCGCGGTCATCACCCGCGCGATTGCCGCCTTGTTCGTGCCGAGCAGGCCGGTCATCCGGACCAATTCGTCATGCAATTTCGCCCCGGGAAGCACGCGCAGCAGCAGGCGCAGAAAACGATGCGAGCCGCTCGGGCTCGAGAAAAAAGATGCCGCCCAGCACGCAGGCAACGCCGCCCGCCGCCAGCATCCCGCTCGCGAGCCAGTAGGTTTGCGGCGTCTGCGAAAGCAGATGCCACCGGCTCGGGATGCAGAAAAGCGCGAGCACGAGCACCGCCGCCAGCCCGATGACGCGATCGAAGAGCACGGTCACGCAGGCCTCCCCCACGTGCACCGGCGCGATGCGGGAGATATAGAGGATCCGGGTCAGGTCATCGCCCGTCGGCCCCGGCAGGAACATGGTGAAGAATTGGCCGATTTGTGCGATGCAAACCAGCGATCTCAGCCGGATGTCGATGCCGAAGATCGCCAGCAGCCGGTTCCATCGCCAGCCAGCAATGACCACCGTGAGGAAGATTAAGATCACGCCGGCGATCAGCGGCGGCAGCGAAGCCTCAAGCACATGGCCCCAGACACTCGCGGCGTCGATCTTGTGAAAAAGCCAGTCGATGACGACAACGGCGAAGAGAAGCTTCACAATCAAAAATACAACGCGGCGCCTGTTCATTCGGGTGGGTTGCGGTGGAAGCTATTGGAACTGGCTCCGTTTGCCCAGCAGGATGCGCTTCGCGGCCACGAGGATTTGCGCCGCGCGGAGGAAGCGGGTGCGCCCGACGACATAGCGGCCATCGGTTTCGACCAGGTCGCCGCTTTCCACCAGGCGATGCAGCCGCCCCTGCAGCAGCGCTTTCTCGTCATATTCACGTTTCATTTCCTCGACGCTGACGCCCGATGGGTTCGATGCGATTTCCGTATAGATCCGGATGCGGATCGAAGTTTGTCCCAACTGGATGAAATTATAAGCGCAGTAGGACAACGCGGCGTAAATGGGGAGGTTCACCAACAGGACCAGCTCGAGATACGGACCCGGCGCGCCCGAGCCCGGAAAAAGTGCCACCTCGAAAAACACAAACGCCAGCAGTCCCGCGGCAAATCCCTCGACGATGGAACGGAAGAATCCCGCGCCGCGGCGAAGGCGGAACGCGAGCACCTGGATAATCACGTTGAAGGCGAGCGCGCCGATGGGACAAATGATCGTGGTCATTCAACCCCCCTTGGGAATGGAGCCATAGAGGCGGCGAAAAGCCAGGATCAGGCTGAACGCGAGCGACTTCCTGCCCGCGGCGACATACCGGCCACCCTCCTCCCGGATAAATCCCGAATTCAGCAGCGCCGCAATGCGCGCGTCGATGAACGGACGCTCAGCCATGAAACGCGCAACCTCCTCCTGGGTGCGGCCATTTGCGCCGTTCGCGGCGATAAAGCGCATCAGGCTCAGCGTCGGGCTGTCCCCCTCGATGGCCGAGTAAGTGATGATATAACATAGACTTACCGGCCAGTAATAAAATGAAACTTGAAGGACGCCGAGCAGTGGCGCCGCGCAAGCCGCGCAAATAACCAGCCACGCAATATAAACCAACGCGAAGATGATCAGCAGCGCGCGCGTGTGGTTGCGCGGCTGCTTGACCTTCCAGGTGGCCAAATGGATCGCCATCGCAACCACGAACAGAAAAAATGTAGTCAAAAAGATCTGCATGGGCTGGATGGCGGCCGGACATCGCCGCGCGGGAATCAGTCCTTCAGGTGGATTTCAACTGGGTCCGGCATCGATTTTCCATAGAGAAACCGCCGGAACCTGCGGATCGAGATTTCCAGCAACGTGTGGGCGACTGAAAGAAAATTCCTCATTCCCAGGGCGGAACTGGCGCTGCCTTTTCTATCCACCGACGAGGAGCGTATCTGGGCATACGACGCCCCTTCATCCAGCAGCCGGGTAATCATATCCGCCTGAAAGCCGAATCCGTAACTGCTCGGATGCCATCTGAGCACATTGTACCTGAGATGAATGGCCATGCCGTTGTAATACTTGATGCGGTGACCGCTGATCGTATTGACCAAAAAGGTGAATATCTTCGATAAAATGCGCCGCCCCTTGGTCTTGCCCGTCACCTCATCCTGATTTTGATATGGGATTATGATGTCGGCGGCGCCGATTCTCTTAAATACATTCACCATGACATCCACCGGCTCCGTATCGTCGCCGGGACATAACCTGTAATACTTGCCCTTTCCCAAAAAAGCCGCCTCGACGTAAATATTGCCCCAGCCCCGGTTGATTTCGTTAATCTTGAGGGTGATTGACTCGCCGGCATGGGCCTGCACGTAATCGCGAAGCTTCTTCGCGGAGCCATCTTTTGAGCAGTCATCGATAACGATCAACTCATAGCTGCAACCAACTTTTCGCAACGCCTCGGCGACATGGTCAAGCGTCTCGGTAATAAATGCCTCTTCGTTGTAGCAACTTACCACGACGGTAATGTCCGGTTCCACTGGGGCCGGGTTGGTGGTTGCGACGGACTGCGGCTTTTGCTGTGATGCAGCGGCGGATGCGGAATCATTCATAGCTCATGGAGGAGCTGGGGATTGGTAAAGGCGGTCTGGATGGTCCATTCGATCGGCGGTGGAATAATCCCGAGTTCGCGTTCCAGGCGGTCCCTGTTCAGCGTGGTGTTCGCGGGAATCGGTTCGGTGTAGGTTCTCCTCCCGGTTGCGGTCACGGGCTGCACGAGTTCGGGGTCCGCGCCAAGCGCTTTGGCGCCGAGTCGCGCCGCCTCGGCATAGGAAATGTCCCTCTCGCCGGAGACTTGAAGAATGCCGGACAGGTGAAGCTTCGCGACCAGCGCCAGCGCCTTGATCGCGCACGAGACGGGTACCGGCGCGAGGAACATGTCGGAAAATGGGTGAATCGGCTTGCCGTTTTTGAGCGCGGCTGCCCATTCGCTAAACAGCGAGCGCTGTGAACCGAGGATTTTGCCAAACCGGACAATTGCGCCCGAGTCGCCGAATTCGAGCAACCGTTTCTCGACCTCGGCCTTTTGCCGTCCATATTCAGTGCGCGGACAGCGGGCGTCGTCGGCCGATTGAAAGGCATTCGATCCGTCAAATACTTGGTTGCTTGAAACAAAAATTACGAACGCGCCGTTCGCAATCAACTGACGGGCGAGTTTCGTAATTGCCTCGACGTTTACCGCCGCAGTAAAGGCGGGCCGATTCTTGCAATCTTGGGCCTTGTTTACACCGGCGCAAATGATCGCGACACCCATCGGGTCCGGTATCTTCCAATTTCCGCCGTCGGCAAGATCGAGATAAATGCGATCCTTGCGGACAGTTGCGTGCCTGCGTGTGGTGCCAATCACTGGCATCCCGGTACGCTGGAAGCGATCCAGGAGCGCGCTGCCGATGAGGCCATCCGCGCCGATGACAAGGTTGGCAGCCTGCGCGCGCACAGATACCGGCGTCATTTCACTCGCGCAATCGCCGATCGCCTTCATGTAATTGTGAATCTCGTCGGGATTGCCTTCCGCCGGAGCCCACGGAGCGAAGACGGTATCGGCCCGATCGAACGGGCCATTCGTCGCTTCATGAAAGACGATGACTTCGGAATGAATCAGCAGGGTATGATAAGTCGGCGTGTTCAGCCGAAGGTAAAACTGCTTGCCCGATGCGGGCGCCCCCATGGGGATGACCTGCGTTACCTGGCCGGCCTCGTCAAAAAGAACCATATCCACGTCGCCCTCGAGAACTAGGAAGGACTCGGTCCTTCCGGTGTGCTTGTGGGGCCGCACATAGGTCTTTCTGGTGTGGACGATTAAAGCCTCGTGCAGGCTTTCGCCTGGATTTCGATGCATGCAGATGCGGATGCGCTGGCGGGGATTGACCAGTGCCATCTTGGTCAGTTCGCTCCAGTCCGCGGCGGAACAAAGGACCGTATCCTCCTCCGGATAGAGGACCTCCGGGCTTTCTGCTCGAGTTGCGATCATAATGGTGACTGTAACATCCGGGATATGCCTTCGGTCAAGGAGGTGAAGCGAAAGTCCGTGGGGAGAAGAGACTTAACCAGATCCGCCAAATAGACATTGTCGGCCTTCTTCTTTGTGCGCGGCCGGCTGCCCACCTCGGGATGGCGGCCGAGGCTTCGCAACGCCTCGATCACCTGCGCGAAGCTTCCCGGCTGGCCGCTCACGATATTCACCGTCCCGGCAAAGGAGTGGTCCAAAAGGATCGCGACGATGCGGCAGAAGTCGTCGATATAAACAAAATCGCGCAACTCCCTGCCGTCGCCCCAAAGCGTGATTGGCTGGCCGTTTTGAACGGCACTGCAAAAGCTCACGGGCCCGTAGCTGTTTCCCTTGTCTCCGCTTCCATAAACAATCGCCGGTCTCAAATGGACGACGCTCGTGGGACTGTTTGCGAGCATCTTGGTGAGCAGGCATTCAGCCGTGAATTTGGCGATGCCATAAAACGAAGTAGGATTGGGCCGCGTCGCTTCGGTGATTGCCAGATCATTAGTCTCCTCCCCGTAGACCGCGCAGGAGCTCATAAAAAAAAGGCGCCGCACCGGCTGCGCGGCCACCAGCGAAGCCACATTTTCGACAATTGCCATATTTTGATGCCAGGCGTCGAGCGTATCTCCAAATTGCCTCTTCTTCGCCGAGCAAAGAATGACCGCCGTATCCTGGTCCAGCAGCGGGCGCAGGCTCGACAGGTTATCCGTGAGGTCCAATTCCTGGCGCGAAAAGCCCAGCACCTCACACTTACCGGTGGAGGATTTAAGCCAGCGTTCGAGATGAGATCCAATGAATCCGGCGCTTCCGAGGATGACAATGCGTGACAGCCCGGACATTGCGGCCTCCCTACTCAGCTTGCCCGAGCGCGCCCGGGTTTCCCGCCATCGTAACCAATACCCGGCACGCCGTTCCACCTCGCACCGTATCCAGCGCCTCGTTGATCCGGTCTAGCGGAAAGCGATGCGTGATTTGCTCATCCAGCTTCAACTTACCCTTTTGATAGAGGCTCACATACCGCGGAATGTCGGTCGGGGGATAAGAATGGCCCCCCTCGCAACCGGTAAGCACCTTGCCGAAATGCAACGGCAGCGAGTGAATGGTAATATCCTGGTCGTGGCGCGGCACGCCGACGAGGATCGTGCGTCCTGCCGATGCCGTAAGTTCGTAAGCCTGCTCGATCAAACGCACCAGCCCGGTGTTTTCGACGAATACATCCACGCCCTTCGGCCCGGCGATCTTGCGGACTTCGGCGCGCAGGTCCGCCTGCGAGGAATTGATCACATGCGTCGCGCCAAACCGCTTCGCCATGTCGAGCTTTTGATCGTAAATATCGATGGCAATGATCGGGTCCGCCGCAACCATCGCCGCTCCCTGGATCACATTCAATCCCACGCCGCCGCAGCCGAGCACGGCAACCGACTGGCCTATCTTGACATGGGCATCGTTATTGATGAGCCCCAGCCCCGTCGTGACGGCGCAACCCATCAGCGCGGCCACGGGGAAGCCGACATCCTTCGGAAATGGCGTCAGGCGGTTCTCGGATACCACGGAATACTCGCTGAAAGTGGTAACCCATCCGGAATTCACGGTGCGGCCGTTCCACTTGTAAGTGGCGGGCCGCGCATGAATGCCCGCGCCTTTGCGCCAGTGCATCACCACGTGATCGCCCTCGCGGATATGAGTAACTCCCGGTCCGCATTCGACCACCACTCCGCCGCCCTCGTGGCCGAGCAGGTGCGGCAGGTACTTATCAGGGCCTTTCGCCCCGGCAATCTCGCCGATCTGCGCGCCGCAAATGCCGCTGCAATCGATCTTCACCAGCACCTGCCCGCATTCGAGCTTTGGCATCTCGATCTCGTCGACGACGAGGGGTGCGTTCAACTCAACTAAGATGGCGGCTTTCGTTTTCACCTTGATCTCCGCCCGGCTTATTCGAAGTAAATGAACTCGTAATCCCCGGTATAGCCAAAGTGGTTGTACAGCCAGATCCACTCGGCGGTATCGAAGAAGGATTCGCACGTCAGCGCCCAGCACTCGAGGTTGAACAGCTCCAGCTCGTTGCGATAACTCTCGAGCATGACATAGCCGTTTTTCCCAACGCGCTGGATTTCGCCCAGCGCCGTCTTGAGTTCAAAGATGCGCAGGTTGTGCAGGCAGCCCAGAGAAATGACGAGGTCGAACTCCTTGTCGCCGAATGGATACGCATCCTGTGCGCGGTAGCGGAAGAGGCTGGCCTTCAATTCCGGCATCGCCGAGGCGAGGCCATGATTCGACACATCGAACCCCACGAGCTGCAAGCCCGGCTCGATGAGCTGCATCTCATAAAGGAGAAATCCCTTGCCGCAGCCGACGTCCAGCACCCGGGAGCCGGCCTTCAGGCCATAGGTGTCGATCAGCGCCTGGGCGACCGGTTTCCACCGGCCCGGCAGGTATTTGTAACCGCCATAGCCGTAGCGCCGGTCGCCGTCCCAATAGTCAAATTCGTACTCCTTCGCCTTGACCATGCACGCGACCTTCTCATCCAGCATGCGGGCGACCACGTCGCGCTTGGTGGCTTTGTGCAGGGGAGTGACAAAATTACGGAGATGACCCATGGGAGAGGCGGACCGTCAGGGTGGCGGCGCGGGGGAGACGCTACGTTTGGAAGGGGAGATGTCCAGACTTTTTGCGGCCCGGGCGGCCATGGTTCGGGCGCGCTCCAGATGCCCCGCCAGACGGGTCGGACCCTCGTCGGTTTTCAGGCCGGTAAAGGCGCGGCGGTTCGAGCCGGCGGGCAGGAACTCGTTCAGGCAAATACACGCCCATTTGACCTGGTAGAGGGGGGTCAGCAGGCCCAGCCGCGCCTCGAGGGCGCCCTTGTCCGGGAAGAGGGCCAGCGCGCGCTCGCGAAAGACGTTGCTCAACCGCGCATCGAGGTGCATGTCCGGCTGGTTGGCGAAATCGGCAATCGTCTTGGCCGGGTCATCCCAGCCGGAGTATTCGAAATCGACGAAACGCAGCCGGCCATCGGGCGTGCCCAGGGAGTTGTGGAATCCGAAATCGGAGGGGGAGAGGCAGCGTTCATGCGGCGCCAGCTCGCGCTCCATGCCGCCAGTTTCCGCCGCATGGTCGAGGATACGCGCCCGGACGCTCTCCCACACCGGCAGCAGCTCCCCGGATACCAGCTCCGCCGCGGCGCGGCTCTCGGCATCCGCCGGCGCGATCTGGCCCAGGCGCTCGACGCGACGCGCGGTCGTCTTCACATGTTCCTCGAGCGAGAAGCACGCTTCGGAGGCCGGTTGCAGCGCGCGTCCCGCCTCCGAAAATCGCCCGGCATTCATCTCGGCAAAAAATTGCGCCGCCGCCGCGATCTCCCCTTCGCCGATCTCCCCCAGCTTCGGCGGCGCGCCATGGATGAACTCGATCAACGCAAACCGGTTTTCACGGTCCGCCGCGACTGCCTTCGCCGCGCCGGTGCAGCCGATTCCGCGCAGGTAGGCCAGGAAATCCCACTCGTGGCCCATCCGGTCGCGCCGGTCGTTCTCGGCCCAGTAATATTGCTTGAGCAGGAAATCGGTTCCCTCCGCGCGCAATCGCCAGACGCGGTTGTTGCGCCCCCCGGGAAGCGGCGCGAGATCAAATTCCGCGCGGCATCCGGCGCGGTCGAGCAATTGCCGCGCGATATGGTAAAGCGGTTCGTCCGGTTTCATGTAAATACCAGCGAGCTGATTTGCGCCCAGCTCGACGCGCGCGGCGTCTCAGCCCAATTCGCATGCGCGCCGTCGGGGTCGAACAGGATGAACCTCGTCCCGCGCGGATAAGCGGCCTCGCGAAAGACCTCGGGCAGATCGTCGATCAACGTCTCGCAACCGGCCCTGCGCACCGCATCCAGCTTTTCCACGCGCGTCTCCGTGAAGATGGGCGGTTCGCCGGTCAATTCCAGCAGCCCGCTGTTCCGCAGCCAGCGCGTTGCAGATTCGCGAAGATCGTGCCGCGGTCCCGCCGCCGCGTAACGGGTCTTGTGGCTGATGATGACCGTGCGGATGTCGCGCGCCGCGCATGCGCGGAAAAAATCCGCCACGCCGGGATAGGCCGTCGCGGCGTCAATGCCCGGGCCATAGACAAATCCCTGCAACTCCGTCCAATCGTTGTCCGCCGCCTTCGCAAGCACGGCCTTTTTCACCAAGGTCTTTGACGCGGGCGCCGCGGCATCGATCCAGCCCCGCTCGACGGCGGCGCGATGGAATGCCCGGTCATAGCAAATGATCGTGTTGTCCAGGTCCACTCCTACGATGGGCGCGACCGGTTTCACTGCTCCAACTGCCCCAGGACGCGGCTGGCGATGGACGCGGCATCCAGCCCGCAGTGCAATCGCGCTTCATCCTGCTCGCCGCAGTCGTGCAGGAAATGATCGGGAATGCCGAAACGCAAAAGCCGCGGGAGCCGCGCCGCGCCCGAGTCCGCAAGAAACTCCGCGACGGCGGAGCCAAACCCGCCGGCCAGCGAATGCTCCTCGACGGTCGCCAGCAACTCGAATCTTTCCGCGGCCGCGCGCAGGAAATCCCCATCGAGCGGCTTCACGCTCGCGCACCGCATCACCTGCGCGCGGATGCCGCTCGACACCAGGCTCGACGCCGCGGCGATGGCCGCCGGCAGCAGCGTCCCGCATCCGAGGATGCAAACGCGCTCGCCCGCCTCGACCACGTTCCATTTGCCGATTTCAAACGGCGGCGGCTCGGCGAACAGCACCGGCTCGCCCTTTTTTCCGATGCGAATGTACGCCGGCGCATCCTGCTTGAGGACGGCGCGCATGCACGAGCGCAACTCGTTGGAATCGCCGGGGCCAGCACGCCCATATCGGGCAGCACCCGCATGATCGCCATATCCTCGAAGGAATGATGCGTCGACCCGAGCGACGCAGTACGAAAGCCCCGACCCGGTGCCGACGATGAGCACCGGCATGTGGTGATAGCAGACATCGACCTTGATCTGCTCCAGGCAGCGCGTGGTCACGAATGGCGTGATCGTGTAGCAGATGGGCCGCAGCCCGCAACTGGCCATCCCCGCCGCCATGCTGATCATGTTGGCCTCGGCGACGCCGCAATTGTAAAAGCGGTCCGGAAACTCCGCCTTGAATTTGTCGAACAGCCGGTTGCCGATGTCGCCGCTGAGCATCACCACGCGGGAATCCTCGCGGGCCAGCTTCAGGAATCTCGTCTGCGAAGGCATTACGCATCGGGGAGCAGTTCCTTCCTTGGCCTTCTCGACCTCCTCGGCGGTCGGCGAACGGTAATGCCAGTTGTTGTCGTCCTCGATGAATGAAACACCGCGGCCCTTGATCGTGTTGGCGATGATCGCCAGCGGCTTGTCCGGCCGGCGTTTCCTCGTGCAGCGCGGCCACGATGGCCGGACAGATCGTGGCCATCCATCTCCCGTGTGACCCAGCCAAAAGCCTCCCATTTCGCCGCGAGCGGCTCGATCTGCATCACCTCGGTGCTGCGCCCGGTCGCCTGCCAGCGGTTGAAATCGACCATGACCGTCAGGCTTCCGAGCCCGAGCTTCGGCGCGAGCATCGCCGCCTCCCAGGTCGAGCCCTCCTGGCACTCGCCATCGCTCATCAAAACATAGGTGCGAAATGGCAGTCCCATGGATGCGCGCCGCGACGCACATGCCGATGCCGACGCCGAGCCCATGGCCCAGCGAACCGGTCGCCCATTCGACGCCGGGCACGCAACCGGGCGAGGGTTGCTCCGGCAGGCCCGCGCCTTCGCGGTTGTATTCCATCAGGTGTTCCTCGGGAAAATAGCCGCGCATCGCCAGCACCGTGTACAGCGCGCTGATCGTGTGCCCCTTGCTCAAGATGAACCGGTCGCGCGCGGGATCGTCCGGCGTGCTCGGGCCTGTCCGCAGCCGCGTCCAGTAAAGCGCGACCAGCAGATCCACGCACGAAAGCGCCCCGGCCAGGTGCGCCGTCTGCGCCCGGTGCGACATTTCGATCAGCCGGAAACGGACCTTCCTCGAGATCAGGTCGAGCGCGGCGGGGTCTCTGTCATGTCATGTGAATCTCCTGCATCCGTTTGATATTATAATAGAACGGATTGTTCAGCGGATCGCGAATTTTCCCGGCGGTAAAAGCCTCGCTCAGCCCGCGAATTGCGTCCTCGATGGTGAAGCCGCGGCTCATAGCCCAGCTCGCGCCGGATTTTTTCCGAGGAGATATGATACGAGCGGTTGTCGTTGGTCGGCGTGGTTTCGATCGCCACCTGCGCGCCCACCACCTTGCGCACCAGCTCCGCGATGTCCATCAGCTTCAGGTTCTGATAGCCGGCGTTGAAGGTCTTGCCGGCGATCTGCTCCTCCGGCAGCGCCAGGCATTTCACGTACAGCTCCGCGCAATCGCGCACGTGGAAATTCGGCCGAAGCTGCTGGCCGCCGAACACGGTGATCTTCCCGCGATTGATGGCGTGATTGGTCAGGATGTTGACGGAAAGGTCGAGCCGCAGCCGCGGCGAATACCCGCACACCGTGGCCGGCCGCAGGATGAGCGTCGTAAAGCCGGGCGACTGCGCGCTTGCGCAGCTCATCTTCGCACATCGCCTTGAATTTCGAGTAATCGGTCAGCGGCTCGAGCGGCAGTTCCTCGGTGACGTTCGGGTCCTCCTTCACGCCGTAGACGCTCGACGACGAGGCATAGATGAAACGGCGGCACGCCCGAGTCCTTCGCGATATCCACCAGCGGCATGAACGCGTCGAAATTGATCGAGCGCCCCAGCGCCGGGTCGAGCTCGAAGCTCGGATCGTTCGAGATGCACGCGAGATGGATCACCGCGTCGCAGCCCGCCAGCCCTTTGCGCAGCAGCGCCTGGTCACGCATGTCGCCCTTCAGGATTTCGAGTCGCTCGCGATCCTCTTGCGGCACGTCGTCGAAGACGTGATCGCCGTAGATGAAAAGATCGAGCACGCGCACGCGGTAGCCGGCTTCGAGCAGGATCGGGACGAGCACGGAGCCGACATAGCCGGCGCCGCCCGTCACCAGGACAGTCTGGATGTTGGGATTCTTCATTGAGTTTTTCCGAGATGCTTGAACCATTCCTTCGTGGCGTCGGCGATGGACTCCTGCGTCCAGAGCGGCGCGTCCCGCCAGTCGTCGATGACTTCGAGCATGCGCGCCACCCCTTCATCGAGCGTCACCTTCGGCTGTCCAATCGAGCATCGACAGAATTTTTTCGTGTCGGCGAATGTGCAATCCGGCTCGCCGGGACGTTTGGGGATGTAAGTTTTTCGCCTCCGAGCAATTCAACCAGCCGGTTGACCGCGTACGTGTTGCCCGAGCCGACATTCAGGATCTGGCCGGAAACATTCGAGCGCGCCGCGGCCAGGAACGCCCGCGCCACGTCCGAGACGAATGTAAAATCGCGCGTCTGCGTGCCGTCGCCCACCACGGTGAACGGTTCTCCCGCCAGCTTTTGCTTGAGAAATACGCCGAACACTGCGCCATACGCGCCGGTGGTGCGGCTGCGCGGGCCGTAGACATTGAACAGGCGCAGCGACAGCGCGGGGAGCTGATAGACGAGGTTCCAGTGCATCACCAGTTGCTCGCCCAGGTACTTGGTCAGGCCGTACGGATGCGCCGGACGGCATGGCGCCGTTTCCGGCGTCGGGAAAACGTCGGGCAACCCATAGCAGGTCGAGCTCGCGGCATAGAGGAATCGCGAAACGCCCAGGTCACGCGCCAGTTGCAGCGCGCGGAACGTCCCCTCGGTGTTGACATTGAAATAATCCTCGGGATTCACGATCGACGGCACCAGGTCCGCCCGTCCCGCCAGGTGGAAAAACCAATCGGCAGCCGGCCAGGGAAGCTGGTCGCGACGCCGCCTCCCGCACATCGCGCTGGACGGAATGAAATCGCGGCGACGACGAGGCCCGGGCAATGTTGGAAACGCGCCCGGTGCTCAGGTCGTCGATGCACGCGACCTCATGCCTCTCCTCGAGCAGGAGATCGACGAGATGGCTGCCGATAAAACCGGCGCCGCCGGTAACGATGCATTTCATGGAGGGGCTTATTTGCCGCCGCGCTCGCGGGCCTCGAAGAAAAAGGAACGGCGCATGACGATTAGAAGTTGAGAAGGCTCATCGCGCCCTTGAGCAGATTTGCCTTCGAAATGGGCCGGGCATTGCCGACGATTTTTACCGCCTGCGCGCCGGCCAACTGGCCCAGGAACGTCGCGAGGTTCGCCGGCAGGCCGCGCGCGGCGGCCAGGCCCGCCACCGAAAAGAAAGCGTCGCCCGCGCCCACGGTGTCGATGACCTCGGTATCGAGCGGCGGGATTTGCACCGTCTTTTCCCCTGTCTTGAGCCCGATGGTCATCACGGACCCGCGCGTCAGCCAGGCATAGGTCGCGCCGAATCGCTCCTTGAGCGTGTGCAGTTCCGTCTCGAAATGGCAAGTCGCGCTGGCCGCACGCCAGCATGATCTCCTGCTGATCCAGCGAAAAGGCATCCATCCGCTGGTATTGGCGGGTGATGATGTTATAGCCGTGGTTGTTGCTGTTGGTCTGGCAATTCACCACCAGGAACGGCGCCTCCTCCTGCACGCATTCGCGAATCGCCTGCTGCATCAGCCCGTGGCCGAAATCGAGCAGCAGCACCGCGTCGACGTTGCGGATGTGCTCGCGGATGCGATCCAGCACCCGCCCCTGCGTGGCCGACCGCGGCGGATCGGCGTCGACGAAATTCACCGAGAAGAGCTTCGATCATTTCATTCCCCCCTTGCAGCGGCTCGACGTAGCGCTTCTTGACCACCGTCGTAAAGGCCGGGTCGCGAATCGTCAAATCCTCCTTCGGCGCGAGCGCCTCCTTCAGCAGCTCGTTCACCCACGGCTCTTCGCCCAGCAGGCTGATGAAACCGACATTGTCGCAAAATTGCCTCACGTGGCGCATCGCCGCCAGCGCGCCTCCCAGGTGTGTCTCCTGGCGCAGGTAGCGGCCCGAGATGATCCGGTTCTTCGAGGTCAGTCCCTGGACCTTCAGGTAAGTGTACTGGTCGATGATCGTGTCGCCGATCACCAGGATCTTCAGGTCGCTGAACTCGCTCCACTTCATCGCGAATCCTGTTCGCCCCGAATTCCGCGCTGATGTCGCGGCAGAATGTCTTCAACTCCGACGAGAGATAATCGAAATGCCGGTTCAGCAGCTTCGTCGAGCTGAACACCACCGACCCGATGTAGCGGATTTCGCCCGCCGCACTCCTTCACCGCCGCGATGTCGCCATGGATGTTCCCCGTGACGTTGGTCGCCGTGTCCTCGTACTCGCGCCCTTTGCAATAGATGTCCGGCTTCACCAGCCGGATGGCCTCGACCGCGTCCGCGATGCGGGATGAGCACCACGAAATCGACGCAAGCCAGCGCCGCCAGCGAGTGGGCGCGCATCCCGTCGTTGAAACAGGGCCGGCCCGGGCCCTTGTTCACGAATTTCTCCGCGGTGACGGTGACCACCAGGATATCGCCCGAGCGCCTTCGCCTCCTCGAGGTGGACCATGTGCCCCGGATGGATCAGATCGAACGTCCCGTGGCATTGCACGATCCGGTTCCCCTCCGCCTTCAATTGGGCGATGACGGCGGCGGCGCTTTCGAAAGAGAGAATCTTCGTCTCGCTCATGCCCGCGGGGTGGATGAACGCGCCGGCCGCCGCCGCAGAGCATCTTCATCAGCATATGGCCGACCACCATCTGCAAGTCCTCGGCGATCTGCATATCATCAACGGCAAAATGGATCGCCCCGCCGGCCAGCTCCTTCGCCTTCCCGCCGGAATAGCCCAGGATGGCGTAAGTCTCCATGCCGATGGCGTTTGCCTCCTCGAGCGCGCGCAGGATGTTCGGCGAATTGCCGCTGCCCGACAGCACGATGAGGATGTCGCCGCGCGAGGCGAGCACCGCCAGTTGCCGCGCAAAAATTGTCTCATAGCCAAGGTCGTTGCCCAGGCAGGTCACCACCGCCGCGTTCGCCGGCAGGGCCGTGACCTTCATCCCGCCCCCGATCTCCTTGCCGATTCCATAGATAAAATCATTTGCGATATGGATGGCGTTGGCCGCGCTCCCGCCGTTTCCGCAAAGAAACAGGTGCCGCCCCTCGGCCCAGGCGGTATCCAGCACCCCGGCCAGGCGCTCGACCGGCGACCAGTCAAAGTCCGCCAGGACCGAACTGAGGGTCGAGGCGTATTGGGAGGGATGGTGGGAGTTCATCTCGGGAAAACGGGCGCAAAGGGGATTGCGGGAGGCTATGGGGTGGGAAAAGTGGTCCCGCACTGATATTTGGGGGCGGGGTTTGAGCAAGGATTCTTAGGAAACGGATTTATGACGAAAATTTGCGCAAAACGGCCCAGTTTTCATCAATTAACACGCCAAAATCCGTGCTAAACTGCGCATTTCTATAAGGAATTCAATGAAACCAACGGACTTTCTCGTGATTGGCGGCGGCATCGTCGGGGTGAGCGTCGCAAGGGCTTTGAAGGCGCGGTTTCCGGCGGCGACGGTGCGCGTCATCGAGAAGGAAGCCCAATGCGGCTTGCACGCCAGCGGGCGAAACAGCGGGGTCATTCACGCCGGGTTTTATTATTCCGCGGACAGCCTGAAGGCGAAATTCACGCGGGCGGGGAACATCGCCCTCACGGCCTACTGCGAGGAACGGAAGATCCCACTCAACAAATGCGGCAAACTGGTGGTCGCGCAGGGGGAAAGCGATTTGCCGCAACTGGACGAATTGCTGCGCCGGGGCAAGGCCAACAACGTGCCGCTGGAAAGCATCACCGAGGACGAAGCCCGCAAGATGGAGCCGCGCGTCAAGACCCACCAGCGCGCCATCTTCTCCCCCACCACCATCCTCCGCCGACCCGGCGCTGGTGATCGCGGCGATGCAGGAGGACGCGCGCCGCGAGGGAATCGAGATCGTTACCGGCGCCGGCTATCTGCGCCTGGAAAACGGCGCCGTGGTCACGCCGGCCGGCGCCTTCGAGGCGGGTCACATCGTCAACGCCGCGGGCCTGTACGCCGACCAGATCGCGCTCGATTTCGGTTTCTCGGAAAAATACCGCATCCTTCCCTTCAAGGGCCTTTACCTCTATTCCGACGAGCCGCCAGGCGCTTTCCGCACGAACATTTATCCCGTGCCCGACCTGCGCAACCCGTTCCTCGGCGTCCATTTCACCGTCAAGGCCGACGGCAGCGCGAAGATCGGCCCGACGGCCATCCCCGCCTTCTGGCGCGAGCAATACCGCGGGTTCGACAATTTCAAGTTCGGCGAATTCATCGAGGTGCTCTTCCGGGAGGCGGGCCTGATGGTCTCGGCGAATTTCGATTTCCGGAAGCTGGCCGTCGAGGAACTGCGAAAATATTCGCGGCCCCACCTGGTCTCGCTCGCCTCGCGGCTGGCGCACGGCGTGCGCATCGAGGATTACCGGCACTGGGGCGAGCCGGGCATCCGCGCGCAATTGCTGAACATCAAGGAGCGAAAACTCGAGATGGATTTTGTCATCGAGGGCGACGCCCGCTCGACCCACATCCTCAACGCCGTTTCGCCCGGCTGGACCTGCGCGCTGCCCTTCGCCGAATACGTGGTGGACAGGATTACTGCTCCGTCCGCGGAGAGTCAGTCAGCTCAAAGTTCACAATATCGAAGCTGATCGGCCCGACCTGCGTCGGCGTCGGCGGCGCATCGGTGGTGAAATAGAGCCGGCCCTCACCCGGCGGCAGCGTCAGGTGCATATTGGCGACGCGGGCGGGGGTCTTTTGGTCGACATGCCAGCTTTGGTAAATGCCGTCGCCCTTGGCGATCACCGTGCGCGGCGCGATGGTGACGATGTAGAAATTCGCGTACTTGTCGATCGGGTGGTCGGTCGGATTGGTCAGAATCACGTCCGCATTCGCCTGGGCGGGATTGATCCGCTCGCCATTGGGTTCGTCCTGCTCGGTGTACCAGCCTTCGGCAAAGAGCGGCCCGGGCGGCGGCAGCACCGGGTTGGGCGAAGGCTGCAGGACCACGCAGAACAAATCGCGCCGCGGGCTCACCAGGATGTCGGTGCGGCCCGCCGCCTTAAACTGCTCGATGATCGAATCGCCCCCGTCCGGATAGGCCTCGCCGTTGATGTAAATGCCTGAGAATCCGTAGCTTTCGAGCGCGGCAATCTGCCCCGCCGGCGTCAACCCGGCAACGACGCGCTGCCAGGCATCGCGGACCCGCCCCTTGTCCGACCCGAAGGAGTAGTGCAGGTCCTTCGTATAAAGGAAGGGCCGGAAATGATCGTAAGCGGGGAGGAGCGAGGGGCTTTCCGGGTAATCCATGACCGGCAATTGAAAGACCATTCCGCCCTTGGGCAGCGCCGCCTCCATCTCCTGGGCAAAGGTCCGGTCCGAATCTACCACCGTCTGCGTGGTGAGCATGTCTTCGCCGGCGGTGGGCGGCAGGAATTCCCACAGCCCGGCCGCGGCGATCGCAAACGGCACCACGTACGCCAGCACGGGCGACCAGCGCCTCGAAATCAGGCTCAAGCGCCGCACCGCAAACAGAAGCGCGAGGCAAAGGAGGACGATGCAATAGCGTGTCGTCGAGCGGAACATCTCGAACTTGAGCACCCCCATCATCGCGTTCACGCCGCCGACGGTGGCATAAAGGATGATCCAGACCGACAGCAGCGCCTCGAGTCGGCACCCGCTTGCCGTCCCGCTTGATGGCCACGCGCACCGTGTAAGCGGCCAGCCACAAAAACGCCGCGATGCCCACCACGCCAAAGTAGCACGCCGGCGGGATTTCAGCCGGCAGGGCCGTCCATTGATAAAAGCGCCTGCCCAGCGCCGCGAACGCGGGAATCTTGTGATACGGGAAGGGGATGAAGCAATCGACCAGCTTCAGCGCGTACAATTCCATCTGCGAATAACTGCGAATCACCGCGCTCGGGTTATGTCCGTGCAACATCCCGTAAATGACCGTGCGCATCATCATGACCATGAACGCCGCGAATGCCGCGCAACCGACGCTCAGGGCCGGCAACGCTGGCGCGCCATCCGTGGCGCACCCATTGGATGATGAGACCGATACCCACCATCTGGATGAACATGTTCGTGTAATAGACGTTCTGCCATCCCGTCACCACGGCCAGCGCGATGGCAAACCAGTAATTCCTCGATCGGAACCGCAGCCCGTTTCCGTTGCCGATCCAGAAGCAGACCAGGATGGCAGGCGCCATGTGCCAGTAGTCCGTGACCACGAAATGATGGAGCGAATGCGCAAAACCGAACGGCGCCAAACCGAAAAAGAGCGCGCCGGCAAAGCTCCATCGCCAGTCGCACTTAAACCGCCGCGCCGTGTAATAAAAAGCGATGGCCGCCAGCGTCTGCAGCAGCATCACCATGCAGTTCGCCGCGGGAAAAAGGCCGATGACTCCCGCGAGCAGTCCGGTGCCCAAGGTCAAAAAGCCCTCGGTCTCGGGAACATCGTTGCCGTTGCCCGAATAAGGCGCGCCCAGGTGGGGGTTGTTATAGAAAACGATCGGCAGGTAATCGCCATCCGCGGCCGCCTTGAATCCGGCAAGGTCGGACAGCACGTCCGCCACGTCGGGCCGGATGCCGTACTCGATCGGTACGCTCCACGCGGCGCCGCTCCAGCGGTCGTAGACACCGCACCAGAGCAGCATGCAAATGGCCGCCAGCACGGCGTAGCGCACCCATTCCATTGCGGGCGAGGCCTGTCTTTTCGCGGCCTTTACGGGCCGGCGTTGCGTGCGTTGGGGAGGGGAGGATTTGCGGTTTTTGGCCACGGCGGCGGCAGTATGGTGAGGGGGTGCGCGGCGCGCAATTACGAATGGGGAAGTTTGCGTTTGCCGGCGGCGAGCATGTACCAAAGGCCGCCGGGCAGGTTCCAAAGCAGGTCATTTGCGACACCGAGCAGGGAGAGGCTTATTGCAGTTTCCATCGGGCCGGCGCCAGCGGTTGATTGCAAGGTGATGTGGTAATGAGTGAAATAAAACAGCAACAGCATTTCGCGCAAGCCATAGCCATTGACGGTCACCGGGATGAGCAGCAGGAAGAGGATGATCGGGAAAAACGTAAGCGCCTGGAAATAAGTGATCGGGATATGCAGCGCGCGGGCAAACCCGAAGAAGATGCCGACATTCATCAGGTGGACCGCGAAGGCCAGCGCCAATCCGATGAAGAACGCCCGGTTGGGGGTAAAACTGGCGCGCAACGCGGTGACGAGTTGCCTCAGCCGCGCCAGCCAATGGGGCGAGCCAAGCACCTTGACAAAGAAAAAGACCGCGGCGGCTGCGAGGAGAACGGCCGCCCCGAGCCAGATCCACCTCGAACCGGGCAGCGATTTGAGGCTCAGCTCGGGCAATGCCCTGCCGCAGGCAAGCGAGATCGCCGCGAGCACGGTGAGCGCGATCAGCGCCGCGAAGCGGTCGACAATCACCGACGCTGCCGCAGCCGCCTTTTTGTCAGGCGCCATCCGGCAGACCTGGTAAATCTTCACGACGTTGCCGCCGATGCTGCCGGGCAGGACCGTGTTGAAGAATTGTCCGGCCCAGGTGAGTCCCAGGACGGTAAAGCCGGGGATTTCGAGCGACTGTTGCCGAAGAAAGATGCGCCAGCGGAGCGCGAGGATGGCAATCATCGCCGGCGCTAGCATCGACGCGCAAAGGTAACGCGGCAGACTCAAATGTCCCCAAACGGCAAAGAGCACGCTCCAATGAACCTTCGTGACCAGCAGCAAGAGCAGGAGCGCCGAAGCGGTCAACCGAAGTAGAAATCTGGACCTGGCGGCGAGCATTGAAAAGGCGGCCCGAAGATTCAGGCCCGGATGGCCAGGCGGATGCTAAAAATTGATCCTCTCCTTCTCAATCACCAGGGGCCGGTGCAGGATTTGCGTATGCATCGCGGCAATATATTCGCCCAGCACGCCGGTAAAGAACAACTGGACGGAGGAAAACAGGAAAAGCCCGATCACCACCGGCGCCTGGCCCACCGGGAAACGGCTCCAGAAAATCAACTTGTAAAAGAAGTAACAGATTGCCACGCACAAACTCAGCAAGGCCATCGCGAACCCCAGCAGCGTCGCAAGCCGCAGCGGCACTTTCGAATGATTGGTGATGCCCAGCATCGCCATGTCATACAATGTATAGAAGTTATTCTTGGTAATGCCGCTCTTGCGCGCCGGTTGATGATAGGGAATGCGCGCCACCTCGTAGCCCAGCTCGGAAATCAGCCCGCGCCCGTAGGGATAAGGATCGTCCACCTTGCGAAATTGCTCGACCACCGTCCTGTCATAAATTCCAAACCCGGTTACATGTTCGAGTAACTCAATCTCCGCCAGGTTGCGTACGAGGCGGTAATAAGTCGAGCGCAACGTGAAAAAGAGCTTCGACTCGTCGCTGTCTATCTTCTGTCCAAGCACCACCTTGTAACCTTGCTCCCATTTCTCGATGAATTGCGGGATGAGCGAAGTCGGATCCTGGAAATCCGCAACCAGCGAAATCACGGCGTCGCCGCGCGCCTGGAGCAGGCCGTAAAACGGCGAGCGGATATGGCCGAAGTTACGCACGTTGATGATGACCTTCACCCGCGGATCCTTCGCCGCCATGCGCCGGAGAATTTCCTGCGTCTTATCCTTCGACGCGTTATCGATGAAGATATGCTCCCAATCATAACCGGGCAGCGAATCGAATACCGCCGCAACCTGGCGGTTCAATTCCTCGACGTTGCCCTCCTCATTGTAACAGGGAGTGACCACGCTGATCAGTTTGCGGCCTGGGGTCGGATTCATCGGCGCTTCATTCTTCGATAACCGGGATAACCATATTCCTAGGTCACCGTCCAGCCGCCATCGATTGCAAGGGCCTGCCCGGTGACGTAACTCGACGCGTCCGAAGCCAGGAAAAGCAACGCCCCGACCAGTTCGTGCGGCTTGCCGATGCGGCCAAGGCAGGTTCGAGACTTGAGCCGGGTCAGGAAGAAATCATCAGAGCGGACGGCGTTGGGGCCGGTGTCCTCGACGTTCGAGAACGGCCCGGGAAGGATCGCGTTCGACCGGATGCCATGTTGGCCCCAAAACGACGCGGTGTACCGCGTGAATGCAAGCAGCGCGGCCTTCGATGCGGAATAGCCCGGCGGGTTCATGAAATCGGTCCCTTCGTAAAGCGCGGGTGACGGGGCGACCATCGCATACATGGTCGCGATGTTGATGATGCTGCCGGCGCCGGCCGCCTTCATCTTTGCGCCCGCCTTCTGCACGGTCAGCGCCGGCCAGATGACGCCGCCGGTGAGATTGCGCTGCCAGACGTTGAGGTTGAATTCATCCATCGCTCCCTCCGGCACGTTGAATCCGGTTGCGGGGCCGAGTTCGTGCGCGTTGTTCACCAGCACGTCGAGGCGCGCCTCGGAGGCGGCGATCCGCTCGAGCAGCGCGGCGAGCGCGGGCAGGTCGTACATGTCGATCTGGTGGGCTTCGGCGTTTTGTTCGCCGAATTCCTTGCGCCACTTTCCGACGGACTCCTGGAGACGATCGCTGCGCCCCAGGGCGATCACGCGCGCGCCATTTTCCAGGAAACCGCGCACCATCGTCCGGCCAAGATAGCCGGAAGCGCCTGTCACAAGCACGGTTTTGCCCGCGAGGGAAAAGAGATTCGAGGCGCCGAGGTTCACCAGGCAGTCCTCCCTCCGTCGATCACGAGGTTCGCGCCGGTCATATAGGAAGAGGCATCGGAGCAGAGAAAGAGGATGGCGGCCTGATATTCGTCCATGCGCGCCATTCGGCCCACCGGGATCAGTTTCGAAAGCCGGGTGACGAATTCCCCGGGCTGATTGGTAAAAACGCCGCCGGGGGAAATGGCGTTTACCCGCACGCCCGCGTCCGCCCAATAGGTGGCAAGATATTTCGTAAGTCCGACGAGGCCGCTTTTGACCACCGAATAAGTGACCGGCTTGACTGGCTGCGCCTCGGCGGGCAGCCCAGGCTGGCTGTAGAGACGCTGATCCGGCGAGATGAGCGCCAGGTCGGAGGCGACGTTGAGAATGACGCCGCTTCCCCGCGCGGCCATCTCCGCGCCGAAGACTCGGCTGCAAAGGAAGGCGCCCGTCAACCCAACCGCCAGGTCCGCTTCCCACGCTTCCATCGGGAAAAACTCAACGCGGCTGAAGTTGCGCGAATCCCCGCTCTCCATTTTCGGATTGTTGGCCGCATTGTTGATGAGAATGTCGATCCGGCCCAGTTCGCGCAGGATTCGCTCCTTCAATTCCTCGAGCGCGCCCAGTTGCGTGATGTCCGCCACATAGCCGTGACACGCCGAGCCGAAGCCGTCGGCGAGTTCCTTCGCGACCGCGGCGGGTCTGGCGCGGTCAATATCGAGCAGCACCGGGATGCCGCCGGCGCCGGCAATCGCGGTCGCGTGCTGCCGCCCGAGCAGGCCGCAGCCGCCGGTAATCACGGCCACGCGGCCATCGAGGCGAAAGCGGTCCAGTGCGCTCATGGGGTCCTAGTCTGCCCGCCATCTGCCACCAGGCAAGCGCCGGTGACGAACGATGCGCGTGGCGAGCTCAGGTAGAGGACCGCATCGGCGATCTCCTCCGGCTTGCCGAAGCGCTTCATCGGCACCTCGCTGGAAATGTAGCTGTTTACCCGCTCCGCGTTGTTTGCCATGTGTTTTTCCCAAGTGCCTCCCGCGAAAAAAACGTTGCCGGGCGCGACGACGTTTACGCGGATGCCCTCGGGCGCCACCTGCCGCGCCAGGTTCTTCGCGTAATTATTGAGCGCCGCCTTTGCGCTGCTGTACGCCAGCGGCGCGGGCGTGCTCTCGATGCCCGTGATCGAGCCTATGAGGACAATCGAGCCCGACTTCCGCTCGAGCATCGGCGGAAGGACCTCGCTGATCAACCGGACCGCGCCAAAGAGATTGATGTCGTAGAGGAACGACCAGCTTTGGGCGTCGTATTCCCAGCCCGGCCGCGCTTCCGCTGCCGAAATTCGCCACCAGCACGTCCAGTTCCTTCCAGCGTCCCAGGATTGCTCCCACCGCATCCTTGCAAACCTGCAAGTCGGTCAGGTCCCCGGCAATCGGCAGAATGTCCGCGTCCGCAAAATCGGCGCGCAGTTCCTTCTCCGCCGCCTTGAGCTTTTCCGCGTCGCGTCCGGAAATCGCGACACGCGCGCCTTCCGCCAGAAAGGCGCCGGCGATGGCCCGGCCAATCCCGCGCGAGGATCCCGCGACGAAGATTTTTTTGCCGAGCAGTTCGAGGTCCATGGGAGTTCAGGTGAGATTGAACCAGCTTTCCACGAATTTGCGATTCTCAATGGCCCATTCGATTTCGCGCCCAGTCTCGCCGCGCGCGACCTGGAGAATGACCGGGCCGCGGTAACCGCCGAAATCGAGGTTCCGGATCAGCTTCTCGAAATCGGCGTTGCCTTTGCCCAGCGGGACCGTGCCGCCGCCGAGGATGCGATCCTTGATATGGACGCTACCGATGAGCGGGCCGTACGCGGCGAACTCCTCGTCGGCATCGTAGCCCAACGACGCGCTGTTGCCGGAATCGTAATTCACTTTGACGCGCCGCTCCCCGATCCGGGACATGAGCCACGCAAAGCGCGCCGGCGGCAGCGAAGTCTCGAGGTGAATCTCGGGAATTCCCGCGCCACCCGCAGCGATGACCTCTTTAAGAAGCGCCGCGAGCGCCACACCCTCGGCTTCGTCCTCGATTTTTGCCGCATCCACAAACGGAAGGACAACCCGGCTGATCCCAAGCTGCGCCGCGCGGCGCAGCAGCCAATGCAGCTTTGTGACGCTCTCCGCCCGTTTCTCCTGCGGCCCCTTCAGCAGCGGATGCGCCATGAAATAATCGGCGCAAAGCGACTCCACCACCACATGATGCCGCTCTTGCAGTTCCTTGAACCGCGCCGCCCCTTCCTCGGTGCAAATTGGGTTCACCTCGTCGCAGCCGATGTCGTAAATCCATTCGATGCCATAGAGTCCCGCCGCTTCCGCCGCCGGAAACTCATCGGCCCAATGCTGCACCGGAAACGCCTGGATCGCCGCGCCGACGGGTGCCGAAAGCCGTCCCTGCATGATGCCGACGCGCGGAAATTTCATAGGCTCTCCTCGAGCGGGGCGATGAGCATGTTCGAGCGGAATTCCTCGCGGTCGAGGAAGGGAAAGAGGTCCTCGAGCGGCTTCGAGACCATGCTGCCGTCGGGCCGCTGCACCGTTGTCACGCGCGGGATGCGTTGCTCATCGGGCAGCGCCATGATTTCGCACACCACCGGTCCCTCGCGATCCAGCACGGCGCGCAAATCGGCGGCCAGGTTTTTCTGGTTGTCGATCCGGACCGCGGGGACGTCGAAGCCGGCGGCGACCTTTTGGAGGTCGGGCAGCCCCAGCCCGCTGGTGGCGTCCGCGGCCACGAGCTGCTTGAAATAACCGTTCTGCGAACTGCGGATCGACGCGTAGCCATCGTTGTTGATCACGAAAAATTTGATCGGCAGCCGCAGGTTGGCCACCGTCGCCAGTTCCTGGATGTTCATGAGAAAACCGCCGTCCCCGTCGATGCAAATGGTATTCGGACGCCCGGCGGCGACGCATGCGCCGATGGCCGCCGGTATCGCGAAGCCCATCGACCCGAGGCCGCGCGTATGGAAAACGCGCTGCCGCTCCTTGACGCGATAAGCGAGCAGGAAAAGCTCGACCGCCGTGCCTGAGCTGCCGGAGACGATCAGGTCCCCTTCGGACAACAGGCCGGAAAGCACATCGGAGAATTGATAGACGCTCACTTTGTCGGCAACGTCGCGATGCTCGGGCTGGATCAGCGGATATTTCCGCTTCCATTTCCGCACACGGGCGAGCCATTCGGTGTAATCGGGAAGCTTCGCGCCGCGAAGCTGATCGAGCAGGTTCCGCAAAAAGACGCGCGCGTCCTGCCGGATGGGCAGATGGATCTTCGTCCGCATCTTGGCGATCTCGGCGGGATCGACGTCGACCATCACCTTCGTTGCCTCGCGCGCGAGCTTCTCGTGCGCATAGGCGGTAAAGGCCATGTCGAGCCGCGAGCCGATGACGATCATGAGGTCGGCGTTCTGAAGCGTGAAATTCGCTCCGCGCGGCGCGATGGCGCCCGGCCTTCCCCCGAAGTACGGGTCCTCCTCGGCCAGCAGGTCCATGGCCAGCCACGTCGTCAGGATGGGCGCGCCGATCCGCTTCACGGCTTCGTGAAATTCCGCAATCGCGCCGGCGACCCGGATGCCGTTTCCCGCGACTATGACCGGGCGCTTCGCCGCCTGCAAAAGCCGGATGACTTCCGCGGTCGCCGGTGAAGTATCGCCGAACATCGGTTCCGACGGAGGAGTGAATCCCTCAAGTTTCTCCGGCTCGATGGGATAAGCCTGAACATCGAGCGGGAAATCGATCCAAACAGGCCCGGGCCGCCCCGACTTTGCCAGGTAGAGCGCCTTCTCGAGGTGAAAACGAATGCTGGCCGGATCCGTGATCGTCACCGCGTACTTGGTAACCGACGATACGATGCTGACGATATCCACCTCCTGCGACCCAAGCTGCCGCAGGCCGGAACTGCCCTTCAGGTCCGCGCGCTTGACCTGGCCGCTCAGAAAAAGACATGGCATCGAGTCCAGCCACGCTCCCGCGCAGCCGGTCACGGCGTTGGTTCCCGCGGGACCGGAGGTGACCATCGCCACTCCCACTTCGTTGGTCGCCTTTGCCGCGCCCTCGGCGGCGATGGATACAGCCTGCTCGTGCAGCAGCGGAATAAATGCAATCTCCGAGCGCCGCTTGCCCAGCGAGTCGTTCAGGTGCATCGCGCCGCCGCCGGGCAGCATGAAGACTTGCTTGATGCCTTCGGAGATCAGGCGGCCAATCAGGTAATCGGATAGCTTCATTTTCCCAGATTCAGAAAGTCGAGCATCTCCCTCACGGCTCCGTTGCCGGCCTTATGTTTCGTCACCAGCTTCGCCACGGCCAGTGCTGATTCGTGCGCATCCGCCGGCGCCGCGGCGAACCCGGCCAGCTTCATTGCCGCAATGTCGTTTACGTCGTCGCCCATGTAGGCGATTTCCGCCAGCTCCACCCCGATCGCCTCGGCGAACTCCCGCAGCGCGCGGTCTTTTTCCCGGCATCCCTGCCACACGCGCATGATGCCCATTTTTGCCGCGTACCGGTCCACGATGGGATTGCGCTCCCCGGAAATGAGCGCAAAGACAATTCCCTCGCGCGACGCCCGCGCGATGCCCATCACGTCGCGAAACGAAAACCGCTTCACTTCCGCGCCCCCGCCGTCCCACCAGAAGGTCCCGTCGGTCAGCACACCATCCACATCAAGGGCAATGGCCTTGATCATGCCCTATTTTTTCAGGCCGACCCGGCGCAGCTTCTGCATCACGGGGACTTCCCGTTCCTGCACGAATTTCTCGCCCGTGCCGAAGGATTCCTCGACCAGCCGGATATCGCGGATGAGGCGCGACAGGCCGCTCGGCTCGAGCGACGCCGCCTGGTCGGAGCCCCACATCGCGCGGTCCAGCGTGATGTGCCGCTCGACCGTGCACGCGCCCATGGCCACCGCCGCCGATGACGACGCGATGCCGGTCTCATGGCCGGAATAGCCCACCGGCACGCCGTAGCGCGCCTTGAGCGCGGGAATCTGGCGCAGGTTCAATTCCTTGTAATGGGAAGGATAAGCGCTGCACGTGTGCATGAGGATCAGGTCGTCCTTGCCCAGGATTTCCACCGCGTGGTCGATCTCCTCGTACGTGCTCATGCCGGTCGAAAGGAGGATCGGTTTGCCCTTCGAGCGCGTGTACTTGATGAGGTTGTCATCCGTCAGCGAGGCCGAGGCGATCTTGAAGCAGGGCACCGGGAACTGGTCGATGAAATCCACCGACGCCTCGTCCCACCCGGATGCAAACCAGAGGATTTCCACCTCGCGGCAGTATTCGTCGATTTCCTTGTACTGATCGAGCCCGAACTCGAGGCCGCGCTTCAGATCGCCGTTGGTGGCGCCAAAGGGGTTCTCGCGCGGCTTCGCCAGCTCCTCGGCCGTATAAACCACCTCGACCGTGCGCTTCTGGAATTTCACCGCGTTGCAGCCCGCATTCTTCGCCACCGTGATGAGGTTGCGCGTGATGTCGAGGTTGCCGTTGTGGTTGATGCCGATCTCGCCGATGATGAACGACGGCTGGTCGTCACCGACGAGGTAATTTGCGATCTGGACGGTTTTCTTATGCACGGGATTTTTGGTTTGCCGCCGCGGGGGACGGGATGATTGGAGTTTTGGCGCTTCCGGGGTTCAAGCGCGGGTGGATTTTTCTCAGGGATTCGGGGAGTGCCAGGCGGCAGTGCGTGAAATCGCTTCTTTCAAAGGGATCAAGACGCGCAGGCCCAGTTCCGCCGCCGCGCGGCCGGTGGCGGGCACGTAGCGCGACGGGGGGACGCCGGGAACGGGTTGGCGGGCAAGATCGACATCAGGTTTTGTAGGAAAGCATCCGGCCACGGTTTGCGCAAGTTCCAGTATGGTTACATCCTGCTCGGAGCCGACGTTATAGGCGCGGGCTGGCTGGCCGCGGAAGAGGAGCGTCCAGAGCCAGATCGCCAGGTCGGCGGCGTAAAGATAGGAGCGGTGGGGCGTGCCGTCGCCGCCGATTTTGATCGGTCCGCCGCGCAGCGCGTCGCGGATGAAATTGCCGATGGCAAAGTGGGCATCGAGCGGCAGATGCGGCCCGACAAAGGCGAAACAGCGGGCGATGACCGCCTCGAGGGAGGAATGCGGCAGGCAGCAGAGCAATTCCGCGGCGCGTTTCGCTTCCCCGTACGCCGACGCCGGCTGCGTGCAATCCGGCGCGCCCGCGTAGCTCTCCGGGATATGAGTCAAGTCCGGAGGCTGCTTCCCGTAAACCGCGCCGGAACTGGTGAAAAGGAAGCGCGTCGCGCCCGCCTGCGTGGCGAATTCCAGGGCCTGCCGCGTGCCGGTGACGATGGTTTCAAACGCGGCCAGCGGATACTCCTGGCCCACGGAATCCATCGCCGCATGGATGACGAAACGGAAGATGTCGCCGTGCCCGGGCGGCAAATGATTCAACAGACTGCCATGGTTCAGCCGGCTCACATCGCCTTCGACAAATGCCAGGCATGGCTGCGCGGCCAGCTCCGGGGCGCGTTCGGCAAACGCCTTTGGCCTGCGCGTCAGCACCACGGCATGCGTGTTCAGTTCCAGCTTCGCGTTGATATGAACGAAGCTCTCGAGCATCCAGCGTCCAAAAAACCCGGTGCCGCCGGTGATGAACAGGTTCTGCCCGCGCATCAGCTCCCAAAGATCGCGCGTATGGGCGAGGATGTGATCGAGGTCGGCTTCCGGGAGGGGTGGCATCAATGGGTTGCGTGCGGGTCTGGGTTTGCCCCGCATGGGCCGGCGGGCCGGCGGCTACTTCTTGCGGGTGAAATTCGAGATCGTCTCGATGATGTAGTCGAGCATGGGTCGGGTCAGCCCGGGGTAGACACCCACGAAGATCGATTCGTTCATGATGCGGTCGGCGCCGGGCGTTTCGCCCAGGATGCGCAGGGCCTGAGGCCGCTCGTTTCGCAGTTGCACCATCACCGGCTGGCGCAGCAGGTTGCCGCCGAAAAGCATCCGGTTGCCGATCTTGTTCTCGTCCAGGTGCCGGGCCAGTTCCGTGCGGGTAAACGGCCCATCGGGCCGCACCAGCAGCATGAACCCAAACCACGACGGCGAGCAGCGCGGCCCGTTTTCGTTCTCCCAGACGAAGCCCTCGGGCGACCAGGCCTTCGCGTGCGTGGGCAGATGGAAATCGAAAAACTCCCCGAGATGCGCCAACCCCGCGCGCAGGTACTCCCAATTTCCCCGGCGCGCCTGGCCGAATCGGTCGAGCTTCTTGAGTTGCTGGCGACCGATCGCCGCCTGGATGTCCAGCGGCTTCAGGTTATAGCCCAGGTGCGAGTAGATGTACTTGTGGTCGTACCCCTCGGGCAATTCGCCCAACTGCCAGCCGAATCTTTTGCCGCAGGTGTTGTCCTTGCCGCTGGCGCACCAGCAATCCCGGCCCCAGTCGCGGAAACTTTCCACCAGCACCTTGAAGCGCATGTCGCGCACGATGTTTACCGCCCCTCCTTCGCCGAGCGTCAGATGGTGCGGCGGGTAAAAGGATTGCGTCGAGAGGTCGCCGAACGTGCCGGTCAGGTACGCCACCGGCTCGCCGTTTTCCGCCAGCGGCTTGCGGAACCGCAGCGGCTCCTCGTGGCCGGCGGAGAAGGTGTAGGTCGAGCCGAGCGAGTCGCAATTGTCCTCGATCAGCCAGAGATCGTGCCGGCGGCAAAAGGCCACGATGCGCTCGAGGTCAAACGGGTTGCCCAGCGTGTGAGCCATCATCACCGCCTTGGTCTTGCCGGGCACGTAGGCCTCGTCCAGCCGGTCCAGGTTCGCGTTGAGCGTGAGCGGGTTGTTGTCCAGGAAAACGGGCACCGCGCCGTTCTGGATGATGGGCGCGACCGTCGTCGGGAAGCCAGCGGCGCAGGTGATGACCTCGTCCCCGGGCCGCACCGCGCGGTCGCCCAGTTTGTGGCTGGTGAGGGCCGAAAATGCGACCAGGTTCGCCGATGAGCCGGAATTGACCAGAATTGACCGCTTCACGCCCAGCACCGACGCCAGTTCATGCTCGAATCCATCCCCTTCCGGGCCGAGCGTCAGCCAGAAATCGAGCGTCGAGGCGATGGCCGCCGCCACTTCGTCCGCGTCAAACACCCGCCCGGCATACGGGATGACGGTCACCCCGGGCTCGAACGGCGCACGCCCCTCGTCCCACCCCGGCAGGTTCCCGCGATGCGTCCGCGCCGAAAATTCGCGCGCCAGCCGTACGATCTGCGATTTGAGGTCCTCAGTCATGCAAAGGGGAAGCTAAACATGGACCACGGACAGAGGCGCTGGCAAATACTGTGTTTTTCTTCGGCTTCGACGCCGGCCTATGCCCCGGCCCACGCCGCGCCCGCCGCGCGGGCCGCCGCCGTGTACGCCTCGATTTGCCCGCGCGTCAGCGCCGCCGCGGTGTCGCCTGCTTTCTCGACCTCGCTGTACCAATCGGTCGTCCGCGCAATCGTCTCCTCGAAATTCCACACCGGGCTCCAGTGCAACAGGTGAAACGCCTTCTCGATCGACAAATTCAGCAGCGACGCCTCGTGCGGCGCGCGCGGGTCCGAGCGATCCTCCCATTTGCCGGGCCGATGTTTCAGAATCTCCGCCACCAATTGCGCCACCGTCCGGTTCGAATCCAGGTTCGGGCCGAAATTGAACGCGTCACACAGCGGCCCCGGCTCCGGCCCGGCCAGTCGCGCCGCCAGCCAAAGGTAGCCGCCCAGCGGCTCGAGCACGTGCTGCCAGGGGCGCGTCGCGTGCTTGTTGCGCACCGGGATGCTCTCGCCGCGCGCCAGGGCCCGCATGCTATCGGGCACGATCCGGTCCAGCGCCCAATCGCCGCCGCCGATCACATTGCCGGCGCGCGCGCTGGCGATTTTCACCGCGCCCTTCGCAAAAAATGACCGCCTCCACGCCGCGATGGCGATTTCCGCGCCCGCCTTGCTCGAGCTGTACGGGTCATGCCCGCCCAGCGCATCCACCTCGCGATAGGCATAGAGCCATTCGCGATTCTCGTAGCATTTGTCCGTGGTGATGAAGACCGCCGCGCAAGCCTGGCCCGCCGGCCGCAGCGCCTCGAGCACGTGAATCGTCCCCAGCACGTTCGTTTCCCACGTCTCGACCGGCTCCTCGTACGAGAGCCGGACCAGCGGCTGCGCCGCCAGGTGAAACAAAAACTCCGGCTGGAACTCGCGGATGATCGCCGCCACGGCGCCGGCCTCGCGGATGTCCTGGACGTGATGCTCGACGCGCTTCTCGAGCCCCAATTGCGCGAAAAGCGACGGCTCCGTATTCGGCGCCAGCGCAATGCCCCCCACCCGCGCGCCCAGCCCCAGCAGCCATTCGCACAGCCACGCCCCTTTGAACCCCGTATGGCCGGTCACCAGCACGCGGCACCCGCGGTAGGCGCCGCCGAACGGCTCCGGATGGGTTGGGGAAGCGCCGGCCATGGCGGGGTTACCAGACTTTCCAGGGCGCCTTCCCTTGTTCCCAGAGCGAGTTCAGCAGCGTGAATTCCTGGAAGGTATCCATCGGCTGCCAGAAGCCCTCGTGCCGGAACGCCGCGAGCTGCCCCTCCGCGGTCAGCTTGCGCATCGGCTCCTGTTCGAGCATGACGCCCGCATCCTCCGGCAGGTATTTGAAAATGCGCCGGCTGCAAACCATATACCCGCCGTTGATATAGCCTCCCTCGGCTTGCGGCTTCTCGTTGAATCCCTCCACGCGGCCATCCCCACCAAGACCCAGCTCGCCGAAACGCCCCGGCGGATGCACGGCCGTCATCGCGCATATCTGGCCCGATTTCTCGTGGAACCGGATGGACGCATTGATGTCGATGTTCCCCACACCGTCGCCGTAAGTCAGCAGAAACGTGGGATCGTCGCCCAGGTACTTTTCGATCAATCGCACCCGATAGGCGGTCAAAGAGTTCTCGCCCGTATCGGCCAGCGTGACGGTCCAATCCTCCTCATCATGGCGGGTGTGGAATTTTGCCCCGGGATCCAGCCCCAGCCGCAGCGTGGCATCGCACGTATTCCAGAGGTAATTGCGGAAGTAATCCTTGATCATCTCCCCCTTGTAGCCGAGGCAGAGGATGAATTCCCTGTGCCCGTGATGGGCATAGGTCTTCATGATGTGCCAGAGGATGGGCCGGTTGCCTATCGGCAGCATCGGCTTGGGGCGGAATTCGGTTTCTTCACGGAGACGGGTTCCGCGACCGCCGCAAAGGATGACGACTTTCATGAACGCCCGAAGTATGCGGCGGGAATCTTTTCGGGCAAGGAATTCTCGCGCGCCTTTGTTCGGCTGCCGGCTCGTGCGGCCTGCCACCCCTGTGCGGCCCCGCTTTGCGCTTGTCCCGCCGTTGCGGCATGGCTATGGGTCGCCGACCCCCCCGACCCATGACGGCTCCCCGGAAACTCCACATCGCCTTCCTCGGCACGCGGGGCGTCCCGGCCGCCTACAGCGGCTTCGAGACCTTCGTCGAGCAGCTCGGCGCCCGCCTGGTCGAGCGCGGCCACCGCGTCACCGTCTTCAACCGCTACCCCTTCGTCCCGCTCCGCGAAAAATTCTACCGCGGCATGCGCATCATCCGTCTCCGCACCATCCAGCGCAAATCCCTGGATACCCTCTTCCACACCTTCGTCTCCTGCCTGCTGCTGCCCTTCGTCCGCCCCGATGTCGTTTACATCTGCGGCGTCGGCAACTCCATCTTCTGCGGCCTCGTGCGCCTTCTCGGCATCCCGGTGGTCATCAACGTCGATGGCGAGGATTGGGCGCGCAAAAAATGGAGCGGCTTCGCCGTGAAATGGCTCAAGTCCAGCGAGGCCTGGGCTTGCCGCCTCTCGAGCGTCGTCATTGCCGATGCAAAGGTCATTCAGGATCGTTACCGCCGCGTTTACCATCGCGAGACGGTGCTTATCCCATACGGCGCCAACGTTTCGCTCGAGGAAACGGGAGTCGCCACGCTCGGCAAATATGGCCTCGCGCCGCGCCGCTACGTCCTTTTCGTCGGCCGGCTCGTGCCGGAAAATCGAGCCGACCTGTTGATCGAAGCCTTTCGTTCCGTGCCGCGCGACAACGGCATCAAGGTCGCGATCGTTGGCGACGCTCCCTACAGCGATCAATACAAGAGGGAACTCGCCGCCCTCGCCGATGACCGCGTCGTCTTCACCGGCTACGCCTTCGGCGAAGCCTACCGCGAACTCAGCCGGAATTGCCTCTTCTACGTCCTCGCTTCCGGCGTCGAGGGCACGCGCCCCGTGTTGCTCGACCAGATGGGTTTCGGCAATTGCGTCGTCGTCAGGGATTCCGCCGCGAACTCCGACGTGGTCGCCGATGCCGGAATCAAGTTCGAGGATGCCCGCGAAAAGGAATCGCTCGCCGAAAAAATGAATTACCTCATCGCCAATCCCCGCATCGTCGAGGAATGCCGCGCCAAAGCCGTCGCGCGGGTAAGTGAGGTATATAACTGGGATAAGATCACCGATAAGTACGAGCAGTTATTGCAGGACCTCGTCAAATAATCTACGGCATCACACTAAACCTCACATGCCGCATCATGGCGGTGACCAGGTCGTTCCTTTTTTGCTCCGTGGCTTTGTCCAGGTCCGGTGAATCCTGCCCGGCCCTCAACGCATCCGTCGCCTGCTGCGTGGCCGCTATGTAATCGTTGAGAGCCTGCGCGACTTCGCCCGGCGCGCCGCTCGTGTCGATTGCCTTCAACTGGCTGATGAACTGGTCCAGGCGCTGCGTGCCCGGCGGCTCTTTTCCAATTGATCCAGCGCCGCCTGGCACTGCGCGGCGATCGCGCGTGTGCGATGCCTTTGGCCCCAGTCCCGGTATTGCAAAATCACCCAAAGCGCCCCCAGCGCAAAAACAACCAGGATTACCACCAGCGGAATGAGATTCTTCTTTTTGGCAGCCATGGGGGGGACTTTTTGGAGTTCGAAGACCATTATTGGCCGCTTTGCGCCGCCCGGTAAATCCAAATCCCATTATCGGGCATCGCCTTCACTAACTCGAGCCCCGCCGCCTGCCCCGCGTTCAATTGCCGGGGAAAGAGAAAGTACCGGACACCGGCACGGCGCAGGATGGGATTGGCGGGGTGGACCGTGACATCGTAGCCGCAGAAGTTGATGAGATCGAAGCTCACCTTTTCGATGGAATCGGGCATCTCGAACACGGCGATCCCATACCGGTCATAGATGTCGTGGAAGCGACCGCCAGGATCGAGTAAATCGTAAAAGCCGAGGTCCGGCACGGTCTTCGAGCCGCTGATCACGTTCACCCCCTGCGCCATGAGGAATTGCGATGGCCGGCTCGCATCGTAAGCGATCCATCCCGCCCCCGGATCGCTCTTCCCAATCTCGCGCACCTCGATGCGCCGGCGCCGAATGCAGCAGCGCGCCCAGGCCCAGGGTGACGGGATTCACCGTCAACGCCGCCGGCCCGAGTATGCAAAGCGAGCAGAAGCCGAACAGGAACGTCCGTCCCGAAAGATAAGCGGCAAACAAAGCCGCCGAGGCGCCCATGAGCGCGAGGATTTGCGAGGGCGAAAAATAAACGGGGCTCGCATGTTTCGCATCCGCCACCCAGAGCGCGGCGACATTGAGCGCGACCAGCCACCCGATCATGCGCCACATGAAATTCACCTTCCCGACTTCCGGCAGGAACAGAATCGCAATCACGATGCCGGCCAGCCCGATCGGCAGCACCCAGCGTTCGCTCGTCGTGAAAGCCAGCCCGGTCGCGTTGGCCAGCCATTGCGGCATCGGCGTCACGCTGAAGAGAACGAAAAACGCCAGGAAAGCGCAGCAAAGGCCGACCACTTTGTTATTGGGCGCGCCTTTTTTCCAAACCACCGGAATGAGCGGCAGCACGCAAAGCACAAACGGGAAAAAGCCGGACGCATCGCATACGTTGTCCATCGCCTCCGGGTAGGATTGCTCGAACACCAGCGGCGCCGCGATGCCGCGCAGCAGATTTGCGAACGTGATGCCGCCCCCCGCCGACCGCCGCGCTCCCGGGTACGCGGTGCCGGCCACCATGCGAAGCGTCGCTGCGATCTCGATGAAGAACGGTATCAACACCGCGCAAATGCACAGCGCCGCCACCGTGAAACTGAGAAGCGCAGGTCCCTTGCATTCCAGCCCGCGCTGCCAAAACCAACCGCACAAAATCGCCGCCGCCAGGTAAACCAGGGGGATTTGGTAGGGCGGGTAGCAGCAAAGCGTGAAATTGACAGCGCCGACGATCAAGCCGACCACCGCCGCGACGCGCATCGCCGGCGCGCATCGCTGGCCCAATGTCATGATGCAAACCATCGCCAGCGCCCACATCGACAGCATCTCCGGCAGCATCGGCGGACAGGAGAAAAACCACTGCACATAGCCCGCGCTGAACACGAGCAGCATCCCGCAAAGCGCCAGGCCCGCCTTCCCGTCCGTCAATTTCCAAAACAACAGGAACATCGCGGCCAGCAGGCCGAAAATTTTTGCATTCCAATACCACGAGAACCCGCGCTCGACGCCGAGCAGGAAAAATCCCCACAGTTGCGGCCGGAACAGCATCGAATAATGCCGCGCCGGCAGGCTCATGATCAACGGGCTCTCCCCGGCGCCGACCGCTGGATTTTCCACAGGATAGGGCGGCTGATGATTCGCCTGCGCCAGGATGGACGGCGTCCAGACCAGCCATTCATCCGAGCGATCCCGCCGCGGCTTGAACAGCAGCCGCGTATGGAAGGTCGCCGGATCGTTGAGAATTTTCGACCAGAACGGCGTGCTCGATCCGTTGAGATCCAGCGCGGTGCAAAGGATGAATCCGGCGAGACACAGCAGCAGCCAGCGCCGTGCCGCCGCCGGGGCATCCGCGGAGGTTCGGGTCGTCATCGCAACCATCTTCGTTCAGGCCGCGGGGAATTGGGCGAGCGCAACATCCAGCCGGCGCAGCGTCTCCGTGCTGCCCAGCACCTCGATGAGATGGTAGAGGCTCGGCCCGGCGGGCGCGCCCGTCAGCGCCATGCGCGTCGGATGGACCAATACGCCCACCTTTACTCCCATCGATGCCGCAATCGATTTCATCGCCGCCTCGATATTCGCCGCCGTGAAATCCTCGAGCCCCGCAAACGCCGCCCGCACCGCCTCGACCCGCGGCCGGTTCTCCGCGGTGAATTGTTTCGCCGCCGCCTCGCGGTCGTACTCGATCTCCCGTTTGAAATAAAACCCGGCATACGCCGGCATTTCGCTGAATATCTTCAGCTTTCCGCGGCAGGTCTCGATTGCCGCGTCGATGTACTGCTGCGCGTAATCCGACAGATCGAACCCCGCCCGCTCCAGCGCCTCGCGCGCCCGCTTCCGGAAACTCTCGCCATCCATCTCCCGCAGGTACTCGCCGCTCAGCCACATGCATTTATCCAGATCGAATACGGCGTTCTTTCGCACGATGTTCTTCAAATCGAAGATGCGGATCACCTCCGCGATATCCATCTTTTCGCGGTTATCCTTCGGCGACCAGCCCAGCAGGCAAAGAAAATTGCGCACCGCTTCCGGCGAATAACCAAGCTCGATGTACGCATCCACGCTCGCCCCCTGGTCGCGCTTGCTCATCTTCGAGCCATCCTTGTTCAGGATGAGCGGAATGTGCGCGTATTGCGGCGGCTCCGCGCCCAGCGTGCGGAAAAGCTGGATGTGCTTCGGCGTGTTCGAGAGATGATCCGCCCCGCGAATCACGTGCGAAATCTTCATCTCGATGTCATCCACCACGTTCACAAAATGGAAAATCCACGAGCCATCCGGCCGCCGGATCGTCATGTCGGGATTCGTCGACGCGTCCGCCATGTCGATTTCGACATCTCCGCAGATCAAATCCGGCACGGTGACCTTCTCGCGCGCAAATCGAAACCGCACCGCGCCCCCTTCCTCGTACACGCGTCCCGCCGCATCGAGCCGCTTCAGGTAACCCTGGTACACCGCCTCGCGCTCGCTCTGAAAATAAGGCCCGCATTCCCCGCCCGCCTCCGGCCCTTCGTCCCAATCCAGTCCCAGCCAGCGCAGCCCGTCATAAATGGCCTGCATCGCCTCCGGCGTGTTCCGCGCCTTGTCCGTGTCCTCGATGCGCAGGATGAACCGCCCCCCGCAATGCCGCGCATAGAGCCAGTTGAACAACGCCGTGCGCGCCCCCCCGATATGCAGGTAGCCGGTGGGCGAGGGGGCGAATCGGACGCGGACGGAGGACATGGGGAGAGTGTGGGAGGAAAATTCGAAATTCGAAATTCGAACCGGCTAAAACTTTTCTTTCGTAAAGTTCACTTTCCTCCGGTGCTCTGATTTTCTTTGCGCCTTTGCGCCTTTGCGTGAGGCTAATCCCTTCTGGAAGAAGGACTCACGCAAAGGCGCAAAGACGCCAAGTTGTCCAGAAGGGAGCGCAAGTGCCCTGCCTGCCCCTTCGGCGCGAAACCGGTTTTTCCGGCCGTTTACTCTGTAATGCAAAATCATTTTCGGAACACCCTCTGTAAGGTCGATTCCAGATACATAGGCCCTAGGCGCCGGGTTTGTTATCCTTTTGTTCCGCCTCGATTCGCGGGAACACCGGCGTCGGCTGCGAAAGTTTGTGTTTGTCCTCCAGGCCACCCCATTGCGCATTCGCCAGATGCGGATCGCCGGCCACGTTCAATTGCGAAAGGATCGCCGCGCTCGCCTTTGGCAAAACGGGAGCCGCCAGAATGGCCTGGATGCGCAATGACTCCGCCAGCGCGTACAGGATCGCTTGCAATCGCCCCGCCTGCGCCGGGTCCTTGGCCAGCTTCCACGGCGCGGTCGTGTCGATGAATTGATTGCACACCGTCACAAAATCCCACACCGCTTCCAGCGCGGCATGGATTTGGTATTCATCCATCCGCGCGGTGTAAGTGCGCACCGCGTTCCCCGCGGCTTCCTCGATCTGCCGTATGCCCGCGTCCTCATGCGGCGCCCGCTCGAGCACCGCGCCCGAGTAACGGCCCGCCATGTTCAGCGTGCGATTCAGCAAGTTGCCCAGCCCGTTCGCCAGATCGCCGTTGAACCGTGTAACCAGCCGCTCCTCGGCAAACTCCATGTCCTGGCCAATCGTGCAATCGCGCATGAGATAATACCGCAGCGCCTCCGCGCCATACTTATCGGCCAGCGCGTCGGGATCCACGATGTTACCCAGGCTTTTGCTCATCTTTGCTCCCGCGCTGTTGATGTAACCATGCACCAGCAGCCGCGGGATTTGCGCGTCCGTAAAACCGAGCGCGTGCAGCATAATGGGCCAGTAAATGCCATGCGCCGGCACGAGGATATCCTTGCCGATCACATGCGCGTCGGCAGGCCATAAGTCATTGAATTCGGGCAGGTCCTTCCCCTCTGCCAGATACCCCGCGAATGAGATATAGTTAATCAGTGCGTCAAACCAGACATAGGTCACATAGCCGGGATCGAATGGCAGCTCGATGCCCCACGCCAGCCGCTCCTTGGGCCGCGAGATGGAGAGATCGCCCGAAAGTTTGCGCACCGCGTTCAGCAGTTCCGTATGGCGGAAGCCCGGGAAGACCATTTCCGGATGCGACTCGACAAAACCGATCAACCAATCGCGATGCGGCGCCAGCTTGAAATACCAGTTCTCCTCCTCGAGATGCACCACCTCGCCCCATTCGGGACCAAAATTCCCGTCCGGCCCGCGCTCCTTGTCGGTGAGAAATTGCTCCTGCCGCACGGAGTAATAGCCGCCGTAAGTCGCCTTGTAGAGCTGGCCTTCGTCGTGCAGCCGCTCGAGGATGCGCTGGACGCAGCGCTGGTGGCGCGGGTCGGTGGTGGCCGCCCAGCCGTCGTAACTGATCCCCAGCTTCGCCCAGAGCGCCGTGAATTTTCCCGTGACCTCGCGCGCGTATTGCGCCGGCTCGACGCCCGCCTTCTGCGCCGCCTGCTGCACCTTCTGCCCATGCTGATCGACGCCGGTCAGGAAATAAACGCGCTCCCCCTTCAACCTGTGGTAGCGCGCCAGCACGTCGGCGAGAATCTTCTCGTACGCATGCCCGATGTGCGGCGCGGCGTTGGTGTAATCGATCGCCGTGGTGATGTAAAAAGTCTTGGCCATCCGTCCAAACAAGGTGCGTAAAGCCCCCCTCCTTTGCAATGGCGATCACAACGGCCATTTCCCCTCAGCCGGACTTGTCCCGGCATAGCGAAGCGACGCCGGATCACAAAAACGGCCACTCGCCTCCCCGGAGCCGATATCCCACGGACTTGACTTCACCAGGGGTCACTTTAGCCTTTTTGTCCCTCGAATAAAAACAGATAGCCATGAGCCTCAATACTGAAATTCTCTCGCAAGCGGCCACCCAGGCGCGCGGCCTTGCCATGGATGCGGTCGAAGCCTGCTCGTCCGGTCACCTCGGCCTGCCTCTCGGCTGCGCGGAAATCGGCGCGGTCCTTTTCGGGCACTCCCTGCACTACAATCCCGACGAACCGCGCTGGCTGAACCGCGACCGCTTCATCCTTTCCGCGGGCCACGGCAGCATGTTCCTCTACGCCTGGCTGCACCTCGCCGGCTACGATATCACCATCGATCAGATCAAGCGCTTCCGCCAGTTGCACAGCGGGACGCCGGGCCATCCGGAATCGTTTGAAACCCCGGGCGTCGAGGCGACGACCGGCCCGCTCGGCCAGGGCGTCTGCAACGCCGTCGGGTTCGCCGTCTCCCAGCAAATGGCCGCGGCGCGTTTCAACACGCCCGAGCACACCATCTTTGACAATCACATTGTCTGCCTGGCCGGCGACGGCTGCCTCCAGGAGGGCGTCTCGCACGAGGGCGCGGAATTCGCCGCATTCCACAAGCTCGACAACCTCATCCTCATTTACGATTCGAATTACGTCACGCTCGACGCGATGGCCAACATGACCCAGAGCGAGGACACGGCCGCCCGTTTCACAGCCTACGGCTGGGACGTGCAGACGCTCGAGGATGGCAACGACATGCAGGCTTTCCTCGAAGTGTTCGAGAAGGCGAAGGCCGCCAAGGGCAAGCCGCAGCTCATCATCGCGCACACGCTGATCGGCAAGGGCATTCCCGAAGTTGCCGGCACGCAGAAGGCGCACGGCGAGGCCGGCGCGAAGTTTGTCGACCAGGATCGCGTAAAGGTCCTCGGCCTGCCCGCGGACCAGCATTTTTACGTTTCCGATGAGGTGCGCGCCTACTTCGCGGAGCACAAGAAAGAGCAGCTCGAGGACGTGGCCCGCTGGAACCAGACCTACCAGGCCTGGCGGCAGGCCAACCCGGACCGTGCCAAACTGCTCGACTCCGGCGTCCGCAAGGAAGTGCCGGCGGACCTGCTCGCGCGCATCCCGGAATTTCCCAAGGACGCCAAGATCGCCACGCGCAAGGCCGCCAGCGAAGTCCTGCAGCCAATCGCCGGGGCCATGCCGCTGCTGATGAGCGGCTCCGCCGATTTGTACGGCTCGACGCTCAACTACATCAATGCCGACAAGGACTTCAACGTCGAGAACCGCGGCGGGCGCAACATCCGCTTTGGCATTCGCGAGCACGGCATGTGCGCCATGCTCAACGGCCTCGCCTACGACGGCATCTTCCGCCCGAGCGGCGCCACGTTCCTGGTCTTCGCCGATTACGCCCGCGGCGTCGATCCGCCTCGCCGCGCTCGCCCGTCTGCCGGTGATCTACATTTTCACCCACGACTCCATTGGCGTCGGCGAGGATGGGCCCACCCATGAGCCGGTCGAGACCGTCAGCGGCCTGCGCGTGATCCCCAACCTCGACGTGATCCGGCCCGCCGATCCCGAGGAGACCGCCGGCGCGTTTGTCGCCGCCATGCAGCGCACCGACGGCCCGACGCTGCTCGCGCTCACGCGGCAGAATCTGCCCACCCTCAACGATATTCCCGTCCGCACGCGCCGCGAAGGCGCGGCGAAGGGCGGCTACGTCGCCATCGCGGAAACCGCCGAGCTCGAGACCATCATCCTGGCCACCGGCAGCGAATTGCAGCACGCCGTCGCCGCCGCGAAGAAGCTCGGGCCGGGCACGCGCGTCGTTTCCATGCCCTCGTTGTTCCGTTTCGACCGCCAGCCGGCGGACTACCGCGAATAGGTGCTGCCCGGCCATTGCCGGCGCCGCGTGGCCATCGAGGCCGGCGTGACGGGGCTCTGGTACAAGTACGTCGGGCTCGACGGCAAGGTCGTTGGCGTTGACCGGTTTGGCCTCAGCGCCCCGGGCAACATCGTCATGCAGGAGCTTGGCATCAATGCCGAGTCGGTGGTCAAAGCCGTCGAGAGCCTGCCCGAGCCTGCCCTGGCCTAATCTAAGCGCTTATCGCAAGCGTTTACCGCCCAGGACCTTGTACATCACGATCCTGCGTAAGATCGCGCAAATCTGCGAGTCTAAGAATGGACTTGAAAACAGGCAAAAAGCTGCCACAATCCAATTCCCGACAAACCATATAGAGAATTAGGTTCAATGACCCTCCAAGCCGCCGAAATCTCCCCCGCGGAGGTCCACGATCTCTCCGCCCGTTTCGAGACGGCTGAGACCGAGGACGTCCTCGCCTGGGCCTGGGATCGTTTCGGCTCGCGCGCCGCCATTGGCACCAGTTTCCAGGGCTCCGGCCTCGTCATCATCCACAAGGCCGTCCAGGCCGGGCTCCCACTGCCGGTTTTCACGCTGGATACCCAGTTGCTTTTCCCCGAGACGATGGAATTGAAGCGGCGCCTCGAGAACTTCTTCGAGATCAAGATCGAGTCGATCCACCCTGAGCAGACCCCCGAGGAGCAGGCCCGCGAGCACGGCCCCGAGCTATGGAAGCGCGCCCCCGATCTCTGCTGCACCATGCGAAAAGTCCTCCCTTTGCAAAAGAAGCTCGATCAGCTCGCGGTCTGGATCACCGGCCTGCGCCGCCAGCAATCCGACACCCGCCAGCGCACGCAAATCCTCGAGATGTACCACTTCGACGTCCTGCGCGATCATTACATCCTCAAGCTCAACCCGCTCGCCAATTGGTCGCGCGAGGCCGTTTGGGAATATCTCGCCGCAAACAAGATTCCGTACAATCCGCTGCACGACCGCGGCTATCGCAGCATCGGCTGCTGGCCGTGCACCCGCCCGGTCGGCGAGGGGATCAACGAGCGCGCGGGCCGCTGGACCGGCTTCGACAAAAGCGAGTGCGGCATCCACACGTTTCTCGGGGATAACATCTAAGCGGCCCGGAAAACACGCCGCGGATTGTTCCCACGAAATCCAAGTTCCATGCACCAGTGCAATTTCAACAAAGTGTCACCCGCGGCGGAAGCGAAGGCCCATCCGGAGCGCCGCCGGAGATGAGTCACGCCGCCCATCCCGCCTATGGCGGACTTTACCCAGCGCCCGCCGACCCGGAGTCTCCCGCATTCTTCCCCACAAAAGTTTCGCGCTCGGACAACGGCCATCTCGACGCGCTCGAAGCCCAGAGCGTCTTCATCATCCGCGAGGCCTTCCATTATTTTAAAAACATCTGCATGCCCTGGAGCATGGGCAAGGATTCGAATGTCCTGATCTGGCTTTCCAAAAAAGCTTTCTGCGGCCACATCCCCTATCCGCTGCTCCACATCGACACCACTTACGAGTTCCCCGAGATGCTCGATTACCGCGACTGGGCGGTGAAATATCACGGCCTCAACCTCATCGTGAAAATCAACGAGGATGCCCGCGCGGGCCGCGGCGATTACGCGCAGCGCGGCCCCATCGGCTACGACACCTCGGACCCGGTCACCGTCACCCACGAGCTGAAGACCGTCGCGCTCCAGCAGGTTATGGCGCAGAACAATTGGGACGCCCTCATCACCGGCATCCGCCGCGACGAAGACCCGACCCGCGCCAAGGAGCGCTACTTCAGCCCGCGCACGAAGGATTTCGAGTGGGATTACAAGGATCAGCCGCCGGAATTCTGGAATCAGTTCACCACCAGTTGCGCGCCCGGTGAGCACGTGCGCGTCCAGGCGCTGCTCGATTGGACCGAGCGCGACATCTGGATGTACATCCAGCGCGAGGGCATCCCCATCCCGAAAATGTATTTCGCCCGCTCCTCGGCAAACGGGACGACGTACCGCTTCCGCTCCCTCGGCTGCTGGCCCATCACCATGCCCGTCGAGAGCCAGGCCGATTCCATCGACGCCATCATCGACGAGCTGGCCACCACCAAAACCAGCGAGCGCGCCGGCCGCGCCCAGGATCATCACGAGCGCAACGCCATGCAAAAACTGCGCGCCAAAGGTTTCATGTAACCCCGCGCCGCGTTCGGAAGTCTTCTCTTCACCGCCATGACCGTCACCTTGCCAGAATCGTCTGCCGCCGCCACGGAGCCAAAACCGACTGCCGCGTCCTCCGGCGCCGACCGCCTCAAGGTGGTATTCGTCGGCCACGTCGACCACGGAAAATCGACCTTGATCGGCCGCATATTCCACGACACCCATTCGCTGCCGGATGGAAAGGTCGACCAAATCCGCAAGGCCTGCCGCGAGGAAGGGATGGAATTCGAATACGCCTTCCTGCTCGATGCGCTCCTCGAGGAGCAGGAGCAGAACATCACCATCGACACCACGCAAATCCAGTTCAAGACCGCCCTGCGCCCATACGTCATCATCGATGCCCCCGGCCACAAGGAATTCCTCAAGAACATGATCACCGGCGCCGCCAGCGCCGACGCCGCCGTCCTGCTCATCGCCGCCAACGAAGGCGTGCGCGAGCAAAGCCGCCGGCACGGTTACCTGCTCAGCCTCCTCGGCATCAAGCAGGTCGTCGTTGCCGTGAACAAGATGGACCTCGTCGGCTTCAGCGAGCACACGTTCAACAACATCGTCGCCGAATACCGCAAATTCCTCGCGCAGATCGGCCTCGAGGCCCGCACTTTTGTCCCCATCTCCGCCCGCGGCGGCTACAATGTCGCCCAGCGTTCCCCCGAGTTCATTCCCTGGTACCACGGCCCGTCCATCACGGAAATGCTCGATCAATTCGACGCGCCAAAAAAGCTGACCGATCTCCCGCTCCGCTTCCCCGTGCAGGATGTCTATCGCTTTGACAGCCGCCGCATCATCGCCGGCCGCATCGAATCGGGCCGGCTCAAAGTCGGCGACCAGATCGTTTTCTCCCCCAATAACAAGACCAGCGTCGTCGCCAGCATCGAGCGCTGGCAGGCCCCCGCCGGTAGCGACGCCGTTGCCGGCGAATCGATCGGCATCACGCTCACCGAGCAGATTTTCGTCGAGCGCGGCCACATCGGCTCGCAGGCCGAGCACGCTCCCATCGAGTCAAACCGCTTTCGCGCGCGCCTCTTCTGGATGGGCCGGCGCAACCTGGAGCTCGGCCAGCGTTACAAGCTCAAACTTGCCACGCAGGAACTCGACGCCGAGGTCGTCTCCATCGACCGCATCATCGACGCCTCGACCCTCGACACCATCGCCGAAGGCCGCTCCCACATCGCGCGCAACGACGTTGCAGAGGTGGTCATCCAGACGCGCGGCGCCCTCGTCATGGACAATCACGACCAGAACCCGATCATGGGCCGCTTCGTCATTGTCGATGACCGGCTCGTCTCCGGCGGCGGCATCATCTTCGGCGGCGTTTACACCGAGCGCGCCCGCATCAAGAGCTCGAACATCACCTGGAGCGAAGGCGCCGTGACCGCCCGCCATCGCGCGCTGCGCAACGGCCATCGCGGCTCCGTCATCTGGCTCACCGGCTTGAGCGGCGCCGGCAAATCGACCATCGCCCACGCCCTCGAGCGCGAGTTGTTCAACCAGAACTTCAACGTCTACGTGCTCGACGGCGACAATGTCCGGCACGGCCTCAATTCGAATCTCGGTTTCTCGCCCGAGGATCGCGTCGAAAACATCCGGCGCGTCGCCGAAGTGGCCAACCTCATGGCCGACAGCGGCCTGGTGGTCATCACCGCGTTCATTTCGCCCTATCGCTCGGACCGGCGCCGCGCCCGCGAGATCGCCCTCGAAGGCGGCAACGATTTCGTCGAGGTCTTCGTCGATGCCCCGCTCGAAGTCTGCGAGCGCCGCGACCCGAAGCATTTGTACAAAAAGGCGCGCGCCGGCCAGATCAAGGAATTCACCGGCATCGACGCCCCGTACGAAGCCCCCGAAGATCCCGAGATCGTCGCGCGAACCGCCGACGCCACGCTCGACGAATCCGTCGCCACCATCCTCGAAGTCCTCCTCCCCAGGATCAAAGTCGACGAGTCCTCAATGCCGTCGATCTAGGATTTGTTTAATCAGCAGCCGAGATCACCCGCCCGCCTCGCTACGCGAAGCGTTGCGGGCGGGGCAATCAGCAATTCTCTCCCAATCCGCGCAAATCTGTGTCAATCTGCGGATCCTCCTCCGCCTCTCGCAAAACTTTCTCGCCAAACTTCGCCTCTCTGCTAGCCTCGCTCTTCACCCCTAACCCCTGAAAAGCATGGCCGCGAAAACCGAAGAAGCGAGCACCGAAACCGGCAAACTGACAGCCGCACGGAACAAAAACCTGGACCTGGCGATCCAGCAAATCGCGAAGGATTACGGCGAAGGCGCCATCATGCGGCTGGGCGACGCGCAGATCATGGACGTCGAGGTCATCCCCACCGGCAACATCCTCATCGACCGCGCCCTCGGCGTGGGCGGATTGCCCCGCGGGCGCGTCGTGGAAATCTTCGGCCCGGAAGGCTCGGGCAAAACCACCCTCACCCTCACCGTCGTCGCCCAGGCGCAGAAAAGAGGCGGCCTCGCCGCCTTCATCGACGTCGAGCACGCGCTCGACCCGCTCTACGCCCGCACGCTCGGCGTCAACGTCGGCGAGCTGCTCGTCTCCCAGCCCAGCTCCGGCGAGGAAGCGCTCCGCATTTGCGAGACCCTCGTTCGCTCAAACGCCCTCGACGTCATCGTGATCGATTCCGTCGCCGCGCTCGTGACCAAGGCCGAGCTCGAGGGCGAAATCGGCGACACCACCGTCGGCGCCCAGGCCCGCTTGATGAGCGCCGCTCTGCGGAAATTGACCTCGCTCATTTCAAAGGCGCGCACCGTCTGCATTTTCACCAATCAAATCCGCGAGAAGATCGGCGTGATGTTCGGCAACCCGGAAACCACGCCCGGCGGCAAAGCCCTGAAATTTTACTCCAGCGTCCGCATCGACATCCGCAGGATCGGCGCAATCAAGCAACCCGATGGCACCGTCACCGGCAATCGCACCAAAGTGAAGGTCGTGAAAAACAAGGTCGCCCCGCCCTTCACCGAAGCCGAGTTCGACATCATGTACAACGAGGGTATCTCCTCCACCGGCGCCCTGCTCGATCTCGCCCTGGAAAAGAACATCATCGAGAAGCGCGGCTCCTGGCTCAGTTACAAGGGCAACCAGCTCGCCCAGGGCCGCGACGCCGCCAAGGACGCCCTGAAGAACGACCCGGCCCTCTATGCCGAGGTCGAGACATCGGTGAAGGCCGCCCTCGACGGCAAAAAATAGCCGCCCCCTTTGATTTGTAATCAGCCGATTGTCGGTTCGAATCCGACCACCGGCTCCATGTACTCATTAGGTTCTCTAAGGAATCCGGTGAGCTTCGAGTGACATGAGATTGGCGCCCGGCGTTTTCCGTGTTGATACGCGCAAACGCTGATTTTCTTCGTTTTTTCAAGTATTCACTTGACAGCCTCGCTGACTTTTTGGAATTCCGCGCGAAACTCCTTGCTTTCACTCCCAGCCCCTACTAAGCATTACAGAAGATGACATACGCCAGCCAGCAGCTTTCTGAGGCTCTTCAGGAGCTTGTGCGCGAGCCGGAAGTCCCTCAGGATTACACAAATCGACGCCTGCCTGTCTTAATCGAAGTCGATGAAAATCAGTTCCCGTCGGCCGTTGCTGACTTCTTGGATCAAACGAGACGTTACACAGCCGAAACGAGAAGTGTCAGCGTCGGGATATATTAAACGGGTCCCCACCATTACCGCATGAGCATTCGCTGCGCGGATGGAAAACGGATCGCTTGGAATGACACGCGCCGAGAGAGCGGCTTCTCAAACTTTCTGTTCATCGATCAGAATTATGCGTCGCACCCTGTCTTACGTCGCATATTCTCCCTCGCGAGAAAGCACGAGTTTAAGTCTGTACTGATCGAAGAAGTCGACTCTGCAGCTTGCGCCACCCTTGCAGATGAAAACGCTGCCCTTGCCAAACGCCAACCGGATTTCACCGGAGCGAAGGTTCATCGATTCACGTTCTTCCGGTGTCTGCCTGAACGAAATCCCACCGCCCAGGATTTTATCGGCGGAGCTATTTTCAAATCTGATTCATTCTCGGGCTTGCCGCAACCAATGTCGCATGTCTATGAGGCGGTTTTGCCACCCCCTAGGAATGCAGCGGGCAACAATTTTATCCACTGCCAGCGCGGATATGATTTTCACACGGGCGTTGGGGATTTTTCCTCCGAGGGCGTTTTGTACGCGCAGCAGAATGACCTTACATTTGTTTGCGCTCACGTCGCTTTGCGAACGGCCTTGGCAGCGCTACTCCCGGAAGGGGACATTTCCTACACGAAGATAAATCGACTCGCCGGCATCGATCACACATCCGTACAGGTCGGCAATGGGGGCCGTGGGCTTGGGCCAGATCAGATGGAAGCCGTGCTAAAGGGAGTCGGCATGGAGTACGAAAAACGGTTCACGAACCTCAGCAACAGTTGATTCTGCCAACCGATTATCAGCGCCATCTTTACGGATGTATTGAATCTGGAGCGCCGGCTTTGCTTGGATTCGAACTGGATGATCCCGCTGCACCACTGGGACAGGCAAGCCGACATGTCATTCCGGTTTTGGGGCACACGTTCAATGAAGATGCATGGGTCCCCGAGGCCCAGCGATCTTATTTCGGCGGAGGACTCAGCTATTATCCGAGCGAGAATTGGTTGAGCGCTTTCGTTGCTCATGATGACAACTTCGGGCCGTACCTTTGTCTTCCTCGCAATTTTCTCCGTAAGGAGAATTTCCGGATAATTCTGGGGCTTAAACGGTTTCCTACGCTTTTCACTCCCTTGGAGGCCGAAACGCTCGCCTTTGGATATGCGCAAATCCTCAGTAACGCATTCCAGAAAACCGGCATTGATTGGTTGGACCGATTTTGCGTGTTCGCTCGGTTGGGGAGCCTAGTAATCCGGGTTCAAACCATGAGGCGTTCTGATTATGTCTCGCACCTTGACGCCCTTAAAGACTGGAGTGGAGATACGCTTGAGGCAAACCTTAAAGCCGATTTAGAAAACTCCCTTCCCGAATTATTTTGGCTGGCAGAACTGAGCGCGCCCGAACTTTTCAATGCTACTCGGCATAAGTTTGGCGAGTTCCTCATTGCTGCGGATCGTCCATTCTCGAATGACCTGCTCTCACTGCTTTTGGCCGCACGCCTGCCGGGATGCGCCGTTCTTCGCGACGATGGTGGGCAACTGAAGCCTCAGGCGACGCGCGTTAGAGGGCATACCCAGCTATTCACGCGCTCTGCGCCTTAAAAATCGGCGTAACACTTAAGTTACGCAAAGAAGAGACTTCCAAAACGTCCATATTTATTTCTTGTTAAGCATCTTGCATCATTTTCAACATTATCGGTCGCACTCGGCAAACCGTCGGTTCAAATCCGACCACCGGCCTTCCTCAGCCTCCGCAACTTACTAATTACGCGGATACTGTCGCCTGAAGCGCCTTCCACATTCTCACCTCGAATACCTCCTTTCTCAAAGCAGCGGCCAGCTTTGAAATCAGCGGGTCCTCCGTCTCGCACGTCCGAATCGCGACCATCCATCTGCCAGGCGTCTTCTTGTTCCGAATCCGAACAGCCTTCGGAAACTCTGCCTCCAACTCGCGAATCAAAACTGCCTCCTTGTCTCCAATCAGCACGGCGCAGATTCCCCGTTCAGTGCGCGCGACAAGCACCCGACCCAGCTTGCCAGGTGCGATTGAGTAACTCAGCCTCACCCCTTCGCCTCCGCGCCGATACATCGACGGCGTCATCCCCATCCGGCTGCTCGATTTTTCATAAATCGCCCGACTCGACTCGAAGCCGGCCCCGTAGATGGCCGCGCTGATCGTTTCCCCGTTTCTCAACAGTTGCTTGAAATGTGCCAGGCGCTTCGCGTCGCAAAGAGCTTTTGGCGATACTCCCACGATGCGCTTAAACGTCTCTTGCAGGTGATTCGGAGTCAGTCCAGTGATCCTCGACAACCTCGGCAGCGTGATCCTCTCCCTAAAATGCGCCTCGATGTATTCAACGACCGCTTTCACGCACTGCTCCGCGAGCGTGAGCGAATTCAGACCCGGAGAACAGCGGCTGCACGCGACAAAACCCTCCCGCTCCGCCTCTTCCGCTGTAGAAAAAAGCAATGTATTCCGGCGATGCGGGTGGCGGGCAGGGCAGGACGGACGACAATAAATCCCCGTCGTAATGGCGGCGTAGACGAACGCGCCGTCGGAGCGGCGATCCCGCTTTGCCACGGGATTCCACCTGGCATCACTGATGGCCCGCACTTCTCTCCTCGTTATCTTCACAAAACTCCTCTACCGCACCCGGCTCCTCTTCACAATCCATCCCTCGACCGATTTTGAGCGTAGAAAACGGATAGATGGCCCCGTTCCCGTTGGCTACCGTGGACCCGATGAACAGCAAATCACTGAGAATTCTCCTTTTCCCAATTTATGGATCAGGTTTCCATACCTTTTGACGAATTCGAACATACGGATGCCATTGTTCCCGATGTTCCGCGGGGAATTGTAGCTCGTTCGACTCTCGCCGTCCTCCGTATCATCAGCATTGCCTCACTTTGGACGGCAATCGTAACCGCATCTTTTATAGTTCTAAGTCATACTATCCCACTTGTCATCGGAGGGCCGTTGCCGGTTTCCATTAAGTCCGCCATTCCCTTGATTGCCATCGGCGTCTCCTACATCACTCTCGTCTTTACTCTGCCCAGGACCCCGGCCCAACTTCTCGTTGGCGCTCTCGTAGGATTGGCATTTGTGTTTTGGGGCGCCGAACAGTTTCTCAAGAATCGGGAACTCATTTCCTTCATTGACGACTGTGTCGTGTTCCTCTTCGTCACCGATCTAAGCATCGTCATCCGCAAAAATTTTAGGGAATGCGCTTACGAACGCCGCCTGCGCAAGGCAAGTCTGCCCCTCCGCAAGACAATCAAGAGCTTTAACTTCTCCGCGCAACCTGGCTTGGACGAGGCTCTAATCCGGACTTTGCTTCAGGGTGACTACATCGAGCGTCGGGAAAACGTGCTCATTGTTGGAGATTCTGGAACCGGCAAGACTCACATTGCGACAGCGCTCGGCCACGCTGCCTGCATGCAAGGCAGGGAGGTGCTATTCACCACGGCCTCCGCGCTTGTCTCCGAGTTGATTGATGCGTATGGGAGCCGGCGCCTGCGCCATTTCCATCGAAAGCTCGAACGGCTCGACTTGCTGATCATCGACGACGTGGGCTATGCGACTTTTTCCGAAATGGAAGCCCATCTGTTCTTTGACGTTCTGAGAGCCGCATATGAGCGCAGGAGCCTGGTCATTGTAACTACGGTACCCCTCGAGAAATGGGGCGAGCTATTCGGAAGCGAACCGATCGCGAAGGCTGCGGCGGATCGTCTGGCTGATCGTGGCCATTTACTCAAGGCAACCGGAGAATCCTATTGGAAGCCGGGAAGGAAAGCGGTCGCCACACCCAAGTTTCGTGCAGGCTGACCATGGTAGATATGTCATAAGGTATCGACCGGTAAAAATTGGCTCGTGCACTTCCGTTTCCATTTGTCGCGCCAGCGACAGCGTGGGGTTCTCAGGGGACAAATCCCCTGAGCGGGGCTCGGGGCGGAGCCCCGATTAAAAAACAGGCACGGCGGCCCAAAAATTCCCTATCAAACCGGCCAGTAAAAAATGAGTGCGCCCGCCGGTGCCAAATTGCCGCCGTGCCTGCCGAGGCGGCGGAAGGGAACAGCGGCGGCTGGAGGGCGGGCGAGCATCGAAAAGCGAAGCGCCTTTCGATGCCCATATTCCTCCGCTTCCGACCGAAACCCGATAAATTAGCCCCGCCTCACGGTCCCGGCGCCGCGGTCGAGCGGTTCTCAAGCCCATGGGCCGCACGGCTCTGGCGAATTTGTCCGGCTTGCGCCACCAGTAGATCGCGGAGCTTCTTCAGACCCGCCCGCTGCTCCTCATACACCTTGGCGAAGACGGTCTTTGAAGTTACCCCATTCCGGTTCGCAAGATCCCACGCCAGCGCTCTGTCGATTTGCGCGACCCACATTTTCACATCCCCGCCCGCGTAGCCGTTGATTTCGCCCCCCAGCTCCGAATTGAGCGACGCAAACAACGCGGGAGCCCCGCTCGGGTCCTGGTTCGGATGAGCGGCCAGTTCGATGCGAAACCGCAATTGCCCGACATAAAACCAAAAGACGGAGTCATCCTTGTCGCCCTCCTTGAAGAGCCGCCCGGCGTAAGCGTAATAAATAACTCCCGGAGAATCAGGAAGCCGCGACTCGACCTGATCGTGTGGCAACGTCCTCACAGACTCCATCGTCAGGGCTGAAGGGGAATTTGGCGAAGAGACGGCCGGCGCTGGCGTTTGTGTTGGCCCTCCTGCCCCGGTGATGGATAACTTTGGAGACGGTATCAGCTCGGCGCGATTCAGCATCGCCGCAACTATTCCACCGAGAGTCACGCACACCATTGGGCTTCCAATCAAAACGATTCCGGCAAATGCCATCCATTTTGCGGATGTACCCTTCGCCAGTGCGATAATGCCAAGGATCAGGCCGGCAAGGTTCAATGCCGCGCCGAGGAGCGTGGCCAATCCAACGACCACGGTAAACGGAAGGTCCGTGCGCGGCAGATGCGCCAGATGGCCGGCAACCGAGCATGCGACAACCACAACCCACGCCACCGCGCCGGCCAGTCCAAAAATAAACGCCGCTTTCGCCATGCCGGAAGATTTGGTGCGTACGGCAAAATTGGAAGAGGGAGGGCCGTTCATGTTGTGCGATGCGGGGACAGATGTTTAGCCGCCTCCGAAAGAAGAGCGAGCAGATTATAGCCCCGCGCGGAATCCTCCGAGTCTCGGATTTATACTTGCGTTTTCCAGCAGTGTCACGGAATGCTTTTGCCAACCTCAATCTAGGAATCGTCTGCTTGAAGAACGACATTTTCGTTTCCTACTCGCGGCGAGACGACCGTGACGGCTGGGTCGCGGCATTGGTGGACGCTCTAAAGCGTGAGCACGCCGACGCCACAGGTGGCGCCTCGCTAAGCATTTTCTTTGATCGCTCCGAAATTCGGTCGATGAATGATTGGGAACAGAGCATTCGCGAAGGCTTGCGGTCCTCGAGGATACTTCTCGCTTGCATATCACCGAACTACTTTGCCAGCGAATGGTGCCGTCTTGAATGGCAGCTTTATCTTGAACATGAGCAAGATCATGGACTAACGGGGGAAGGAATTGCGCCCATTTACTTTGTCGAAGTGCCAGGCTACGGTTCCGCAGCATGCGATCAGAAAATAGCTCACTGGGTCCGGAACGTCAGCCATCGGCAACACCTGGACCTGCGTCCATTCTTTTCCGAGGGACCAGCTGTCCTGCAGCGGGAAGAAATTCGATCCCGGCTCGCTGCACTTGACCAGCAAATAGCCGAACGGCTCGATCAGATGAGTCGGGTCGCGAGGTCGCCCGCGACCGTGCCACGCCATAACCCTGATTTTTCGGGGCGCGTTGAGGAATTACGTCTGTTGCGTCAAGCGCTCTTTGGCGGCAGGATCGGTGTTGTGGCCGCTGTCCACGGTCTCGGCGGGATCGGAAAGAGCGCCCTTGCTTTCGAATACGCGCACGTCATGGCAGGTGACTATCCCGGCGGGCGATATCTACTTCCATGTGAGGGGTATGATGATCTTCGAGATGCTGTCCGCCCGCTTGGCCGAATGCTCGGTATGGAATTTACCGAGGCGGAAAAGCGCGACGCCGAGGAAATGTTCGTGCGACTGTGCACTGAGATCGGCGACCGAGAGCGGATGCTGCTTTTACTGGACAATGTGGATCAGCCGCAGCTTCTCTCGCCTCACTTGGTTACCCGCATACCGGGCGACCGGGCTCACCTTTTGGTGACCACGCGGCTCGCGCCAGGCGAAATACCGGGTGAGAATAAGAGTTGCCTCGCCCTGGACGAGCTTCCACCTTCCGATTGTCTGCGTCTCCTTGAAAAGCATCGGCCTTTTGCTGACGAACAAGCGCGCGCGGCGGCCGAGCAGATTGTGGCGATTCTTGGAGGCTTTGCCCTCGCTGCGGAAGCAATCGGCGTATTCCTTCGTTCCGAAAGTACCGTAGACTACAGCGGCGTCCTGGAACGCCTCAAAGGCGAAGGACTTGCTGGCGTCGAAGGGATTGCGGCCAATGACAGCCTTGCACTTTCGCGCCACCGGGAGAAGCTGCTCTCGGCGACCCTGGCGCCATCGCTGCGCAAGTTGTCACCTATTGAGAATACCGCGCTTCAATTCGCGGCGCTGCTCTTGCCCGATGGGGTTCCAGTGCCGTGGCTCAAGGAACTGGTCTCGCGGGAGCACCCGGAAGCTGCCTGCGCGGCTCGCCCTGGATATCCGGATCCTTGGCTTGCTTTAGTCCGCAGACTTGATGGCATGCGATTCTTGGTCCCCGCATCCAATCCGAACCTCCGCCGCATGCATCGGCTGGTTCAGAGTCATATCAGCGGACTGGACCGAAGAAAGGGAGAACGCGTCAGGAGGATCGATCCCGTCGCCGCCAGCCGTGCCCAGCGGCTTGAATCCGCGTGGTGGAAAATCGATGTGTCTTGGGAAATTGAACCGCTAAAAGCTTGGGCTTGCCGAGGTATCCGTAGTCCGAGGCCAAGAGGGAAGGATAGTGCTAGCGGCTCGCAAATGATCCTTCGAGGAATTTACCTGAGAGACGCAATCGCATTTTGGGACGCGAATCGCAGTTATAGCAATGCCGACATCGCGCAGGTCTGCGCAAGCATGGGACGTGTGGAGGAGAATCTTTGCCATATCGATGAGGCGCTGTGGCTTTTTAACCTGGCGGTCAAACTCTGGGAACGGAGCATCGCCCAGGGAGATCTGCGATTGGCCCAGTCCTATGTAGATCTCGCTGCATTTGAGCGCCGTTGTGGAAACGGCTGGTCTCCCGCTTATTTTAACGCCAGCGACCGAGAGCGCGCCATAGAACTGCTGAACCTAACAACCGGTGGCGATTCAGAAATCCTTTTGCAATGCATCACAAAGCTTGCGCTGCTTTTGTGGGAGTCAGGCCGGCGACGTGAAGCGTTAAAAATGATTGAGCGGGGAATTGCGGTCGTTGAAGACTGGGAGCAAATTCCGAGAGAGAATGTTCCGGCGGCCATTCGGTGGTTTCTTTATTTGAGTGTTATGAGTTTACAGTTACAGGGATGCGAGGATCAAGCGCAAAGTACAATAGGGGAGGCGATCCGGCTCGGCGAAATTATCGAAGATCCATACTGGACTGCTTTGGGCTATCGTTGGATGGGAATCCTAGAGAAGAAAGTTGGCCATTTGGGCGAGGCTCGAAAGCTCCTGTTGCGCGCGATTGAAATGCAGGAGCGGCTATTGGATCCGACCCATCTCGAATTGGGCGAGAGCTACGCGGCCCTGGCTGAGGTGGAAGAGGCGCTCGGTAACACGGAGGAGGCGCGTGTCCGGTGGGTTGACGCTGCGAAGATCGGGGCGGGAATCTGGTTTCCCTGGGGTCAATTAGACAAGTGGCCTTCCTGGAGCCTGAAGGCGGCAAAATGGGAGCAATCGTCCAATCATTTGGATGAGGCGCGCAAAATAGTGAAAAATATCGTCACTGCCTTCGGTGGATACGACGCACTTAAAGACCCGAAGGCCAAAAAAGATCCACGAGTCCTCAGAGCATTGTTCTTCCTCGCGGATCTTGAGATTCAGGGTGGAAAGCCAGAGGAGGCAAAGGGTTACCTCAGGAGAGCCCAGAAGGTTGCGATCAGTTATTACGGCGAAACTCATGCAGAGACCAAAGCAATTGATCAGAAATTGCTGGACCTTGAAAAGTAGTGCGCGGAGAACGGAATGGCAGCCGCGACAGATCGCTCACGGAAAAAGCGTGTCCTCCGGCGGTTTCCCAGAGGCTCGTTACCATGTAAGTTGGTAACTTACTTCACCTTCCCAAGAAACGGCGGCGCCGGCAGGCCCTCCTTGTTATACAGGTTCCCCTCGGGATACGCGTGCCAGTCATAACGCACCTCGACCGGATCGGCCACGGCACTGCTCGAGACCACGATGAGGCTCCCCTCGATTTTCGCATCCGCCGGTTTCCATTGGCCATCGGCTCCCGCGATCTCGAAACCGACCAGGTGATCCAGCGGCAGCAGGTAACCCTGCCGCAACCAAGGCGTACGGCCAATCGTCAGGCCGCCGCCCACGTCCTGAAATGAAACGCGCAGCAACTGCCCGTTTTTCGTCACGTCCTTGTAAATCGGCCCCGAGTAAACCAGGTCTTCGCCGTACGCCAGGTGGCGCGCCGCAAGCGCAAGCCGCTCGCCCACATCCAGCTTGTCCATCGGATGGATGTTGTCCGGCAGGCCGAGGTCGATTGCCACGGCCATCGCGGTATGTGGCACCGAGAGCGTTTCGAGCTGGGCTTCGCGCAGGTCGGGCCACTTGTCGCTTTGGTCCTTGATGTTGTACGCGGCCAATTGCACGTAGAGGAACGGGAAATCTCCCTCGCCCCATTTCTCGCGCCAATTCTTGATCAGGCGCGGAAACAGCACGCGGTATTCCTGCGCATCGGCTTCGCTGTTGGCATTCTGCTCGCCCTGGTACCAGATCACTCCGCGCATCGCGTATGGCACGAGCGGCGCGATCATCCCATTGTAGAGCGTGGCCGGCGCATTCTGCCCGCCCGTGGGTTCCGGAGGTTCGTGCGGGGTCGGCGCCGGCAGCGCCGGACGAGGCGGCGTGGGCTGGCCGGCCGTCGCCGCTTTTTCTGAATCCTGCCGCCATTTATCCAGCGCGGCATTGTAAGCCGAGGCGTACATCTCGTTCCATTCCTCCCGCGCCTGGTCATAGGCTTTTTTCGCGTCGGGGTAATTGGCGAGCGCCGCGGGATAATCGGCATCGAGCTTGTTCCAATCATCCACGTAATGAGAAAGCGCGGCATCCTTGCGCAGCCCGTCCAGGCTGGTCCACGCCTGCGCGGCGGTGCCGCCCCAGCACGTCTCGATCAATCCCAAGGGCCGGTGCAGCTTTGCCCGCAGCGCCTTTCCAAAAAAATAGGCGACCGCGCTGAAATTCGCCGCAGGGTCCGGCGCGCAGACCACCCATTTGCCCTTCACGTCGGGCGCGGGCACGTGCGCGGTGGCGTGATCCACCTTGAAGAGGCGCAGTTGCGGGTCATTGGCCAGCGGCACTTCGGTCTGGCTGTCGTGCGCCCGCTCCAGCGGGAATTCCATGTTCGATTGCCCCGAGCAAATCCACACTTCGCCGATCAAGACGTCGGAAAACGTCACCGTATTCGCCCCGGCCACCGTCATCGTCACCGGTTGCGGCGTCGGCAAAAGCGCCGGCAGATTTACCTTCCAGCTCCCGTCGGCGCCGGCCGTTGTCTTGGCCGAGTGATCCCCCACGGTCACGGTAATCGCTTCGCCCGGGCTGGCCGTGCCCCATACGGGCACACGCATGTTTTGCTGGAGGACCATGTGGTCGCCGAAAATCGCCGGCAATTTGACATTGGCCGGCGCAACGCACTGGCTGGCCAGCCAGATGCCGAGCGCCAGAAGAGCGGAAAGACGGGGGGAACGCATCATATGCATTCAAACCAAGCCGCTCCCGCGCGAGTTGCAATGCTGTTAATGAAAAAAGTAGCTGACCTGCATCAGGCCGCCAAATGAGTTGAGCCCTTCGTTGCGCGGCGAGAGGTCGGCGTTCGAGATATGCCGGTAACCTCCCTCGATGGCCACGGCCCAGCTCTCGTTGATGATGTATTTGAACCCGAGATCGGCCTGCAGGACGAACTCGAATGCCTCGCCGATTTCACGCTGCGATTTGCCGATGAAGACATCGTTGTCCAGCGCCCCGGCGCCAAGCTGGAAGTACGGCACGAGCCTGGCCTCCGGCTGCACGAAGTTATATCTCCAGAGCAGCGAGCCGCCCGCCAGGTAACTGCCCGGGCCCTTCGTAACCGGCGCCCCGAAGCCTTCGATCAGGAATTCATTGTTGCCGCGCAGCCACCCGTCATGGCGCGGGCTGTCGTACATCCAGCCCAGGCGCAGGTCGTTGAGCTGGTAATTGATCGTGGGCCGCTTCGCCGACGTCGTCGAGAAGGACCCGTAGAACCCCGCGCCCCCTTCCAGTTCCCACGTGCCGCGGTCAAATGGGCCGCTTTCCGGCGCCGGCGCGACGGGATTTTTTCCGTCGTCCCCGGCCAGCGCGGCCGAGGTAAGGAGGCAGGTCAGCCCAAGGAAAACGAAGATCTCTTTCATAAGGGTCGTTTGCTTTGATTCGGAGGAATCTGGCAGGCGGACTTGCGGGAGGAAACTTTTTCTGTGCGAAACAAAGATTTCGCTCTTCTTCCCGGCGGCCCACTCTGCTTTCAATTGGGGCGAGCAAATACCAAACGCCGATGGAAATCTACAAGGATCCGGCCTTCGATATGGCCTGCGAGCAGTTTCGCCTCGTCGCCGATCACCTGGGCATCAGTGATCATTTGCGCCAGCGTCTGGTCATGCCCAAGCGGGCTGTGACTGTCACGCTGCCGGTGCACAGGGATAATGGCTCGACGCAGATTTTTCAGGGTTACCGCGTGCAGCATCACCTGGCCTTTGGCCCCACCAAGGGCGGCACGCGTTTCCATCCCAATGTCTCCCTGGGCGAAGTGGCCGCGCTGGCCATGTGGATGAGCTGGAAGTGCGCGCTCGCCGGCCTGCCCTACGGCGGGGCCAAGGGCGGCATCACGCTCGACCCCGCCTCGCTTTCGGCCCACGAACTCGAGACGGTTTCGCGCCGCTACATGCAGGAGATGATTCCATTCGTCGGTTCCCGCACGGACATCATGGGGCCTGACATGGGCACCGGCGAGCAGGTCATGGCCTGGTTCATGGATACCTACTCGGTCCACATGGGATACGCCGTTCCGGAGATCGTCACCGGCAAGCCTGTCTCCATCGGCGGCACCATCGGCCGCCGCGAGGCGACCGGGCGCGGCGTGGCCTACCTCGTCGAGCGGGCGTTCGATACCCTGAAGATGCGCGGCAAAGGTTCGACCGCCGTCATCCAGGGCTTTGGCAATGTCGGGAGCGTCGCCGCCGATTGGCTGGCGCATCACGACGACGTGAACATCATCGCCATCGGCGATGCCTTTGCAAGCATATACAACCCGGCTGGCATCGACGTCCTGGCCGCGCTCGATCACGTCCGGCGCACCGGCTCGCTCGCCGGCTTCCCCGGCGGCGAACCCATTCCCGCCGATGAGCTGCTGACCCTCAAATGCGACGTCCTCATCCCCGCCGCCCTCGAACGGGTCATCACCGCCGATGTCGCCTCGCGCCTCCAATGCCGCATCCTGGCCGAGGGCGCCAACGGCCCCACCACGCCCGATGCCGACCAGATTCTTTTCCAGCGATGGGAGGAGATTTTCGTGATCCCGGATATTCTCTGCAACGCGGGCGGGGTGATTGTCTCCTATTTTGAGTGGGTGCAGGACCTGCAGAATTTTTTCTGGAGCGAGACCGAGGTGACCGACCGGCTCTTCCGGATCCTGGAGGGAGCGTTCATCTCTATGCTCAAACGGGCACGCGCCCAGAAGATTCCGCATCGGATCGCAGCGATGTCCATTGGGGTTGAACGAGTTGTGGCGGCCAAGGAGAGCCGGGGCTTGTTCCCGTAGTTTCCATAAGTTTTACTAATATACGCCTTAGGATATCCGCACGAAAACGTATTCGGAAAAAAAGTTATAAAAAATCCTTGCACCCCGCCCACTGATCAGGTATCAGTTTTCGCAGATTTAAACATGTTCTGGGGGGAACATCAGCCCTTCGCGGCCACTCGGTCGCGGGGGGCTGAACTTTTTTAGGGGTGTTTTGATGGTGTTTTTGCGCGATTTTTAACGCGAAATCGCGCGGTTTTGGCGCTTGCGGCTTCAAGTTTCCCGGCTTTCCGGCCATTCTCGGGCATGATTCTGACCTCCCTCACCAAGTTCCGGGACTGGGGCCTTCTTTTCCTGCGGGTCGCCCTCGGGGCGTTTTACATTTACGTGCATGGCTGGCGGAAACTGGCCGGCGGGGTTCATCAATGGCAGGAGATCGGGACGGCCGTCCGGTTTGTGGGCATCCATTTCGGCTACACTTTCTGGGGTTTGATGGCGGCGCTGGCGGAAACGGTGGGCTGCGTCGGCGTGATCCTGGGTTTCCTGTTTCGGCCCGCGTGCCTGATGCTGTTGATCACCATGCTCGTGGCCACGGCGATGCACCTTGGGTCGCACCAGGGGTTGGGCAGAGCGTCGGAGGCCGTTGAGCTGGCGATTCTCTTCTTCTCGCTCCTTTTCATCGGGCCGGGCAAATACAGCATCGACAAGAATTGACGGGCGAAGCGCTTGCCCGAATTGTTGATTCAATATTCCCCCCCCGGTGAAGAAGCTGCCCCTCCTCGTTCTCGCCGCGCTTCCGTTTTCGGCGCTCGGCGAGGCGGCGAGTCCGTCGCCACCCATCGTGGCGATCACGCCGCAGCCGTTCACGCCTGTCATCCCGATCCCGCGGCCGCCGCCAGATTACACCAGTTTCATCCGGACACCGCGGGCGCCGGCGGCGCCGCGAATCAACGGGCCGCGCGTTTACGGCGAGCGTCCGGGCCATCCCTTTTTCTATCATTTGCCGGTGACCGGCGTGCGCCCGATGACGATCAGCGCGCACGGATTGCCGCCGGGATTGAAGCTCGATTCCTTGACGGGGAACATTACGGGCACGGCGCGGGGATCGGGGGAATACGAAGTGGTCCTTACTGCTAAAAATTCAGCAGGTGACGACCGCGCGTTGTTGCGGGTTGTGATTGGGGCGGCGATTTGCCTGACGCCGCCGATGGGTTGGGATGGGTGGAACTGTTTTGCGGGGAACGTTGACGCGGGGAAGCTTCGAGCGGCGGCGGACGCGATGGTGTCGAGCGGGCTTATCGATCATGGATGGACTTACATCAACATGGACGACCGATGGGAGGGGCAGCGGGATGCGGACGGGAACATCCAGCCCAGCGCGCAGAAGATACCCGACATGGCGAAGCTGGTTGATTACATTCACGGGAAAGGATTGAAGGTTGGGATTTATTCGTCGCCTGGGCCGGTAACTTGCGCCGGGGCGATTGGATCGTGGCAGCATGAGGACCAGGACGCGGCGACCTTCGCGGGATGGGGAATCGACTATCTCAAATACGAGTTATGCAGTTACACCAACGTGGAGGACGATGTGCGCGAGGAGATGTATGCGGCGCTGCTGCCGCCGGACAAGGCGAAAGAGTTGAGAACGCTCGCGTCCGAGTATTCGGCGCTGTCGGCGCAGAAATTTCATGTCAATCCGGCTTACGCGCCGCGGGGCAAATCGCTGCAACAGGTTGCCGACGCCTCGGTGGCGGCGATGAAAACGCGGATCGAAGCGCAAATGGAATTGCTGCATGGCTTGGCGCGGCAATTGGCGCCGGAGAAGGTGGCGGCGATCGCGCAGGAAGTGAACAAGGAACCGTACCGGAAGATGCGCGGGTCGTTGGACAAAGTGAACCGGGATATTGTGTTCAGCATGTGCCAGTATGGGATGGGCGAGGTGTGGAAATGGGGCGCGGAAACGGGCGGGAACCTGTGGCGCACCGGCCTTGACATCAACCCGACGTGGAATAGCGTCGAAAGCCACGGCTTTGGCGAGAACGGCCTGGAGAAATGGGCCGGGCCGGGCCATTGGAACGACCCCGACATGCTCGAGATTGGCAACGGGGCGCTGACCCCCGATGAAAATTATACGCACATGACCTTGTGGTGCATGCTTTCCGCGCCGTTGATCATCGGATGCGATTTGCCGAAGATGACGCCGTTCATCGCGAGCCTGTTGAGCAACGACGAGGTGCTGGCGATCGATCAGGACAGCCTGGGAAAGCAAGGGTGGCGAGCGAAAGAGGATGGGCGCAACGAAGTGTGGATGAAGCCGCTCGAGGGCGGCGACGTTGCGGTGGCGTTCTTCAATCGCGGGCTCGAGCCGGCGGATGTTTCGGTGCAATGGAGCGAGCTCAAGCTGCGCGGCCCGCAAGCCGTGCGGGACCTTTGGCGCCAAAAGGAGATCGGCGTCGAGAAGTCAGGTTACACAGTGCAAGTGGCGCCGCACGGCGCCGAGTTATTCAGGTTACACCCCCAATGAAAACGTATATCCCCCCCTGTTTCATGGCCGCGGCCTGCGCGGTTGCGATGAATTTTTACGCGGCCCATGCCGCCACGAGCGGCAGCGGCGCGATTGCCAGCGGCACCGAATCGGGCGCTTATTACGATTGGAGCAAGACGCTCAAGCCGGAGCGGCCATGGATCCATGATTACAGCCAGACGCTGACCATGGGTATACACCTGGCGGATAAGTTGCCGAATGAGCAATCGAAGGTGGAACTCACCTGCGACCAGGCGCTCGATCTCATCAAGAAAGTGGACAAGCTGACGCTGGAGATACCGAAGATCGTCTATGTCGTGGGCTGGAATTACAACGGGCATGATTCAAAGTATCCATCCTGGGCGGTGGTGAACCCCGGCATCAAGCGGGCGCAGGATGCGACGGCGCAGGACAGCATGAAATGGCTGATGGCCGAAGGGTTCAACTATCACACAACGGTCAGCCTCGACATCAATATGTTCGACGCGTACCGGGACAGCCCGCTGTGGGCCGAGTACGTGGCCAAGGATATCATCGCGAAGGACAAGAACGGGAATCCGTTTCCCGGGGCGGTTTGGCCGAAGGGAGGAGTGCCGGCGGATTACAACCAATCGTACCAGGTTGATTACAAGCGGGAATGGGACACGGGGATGGCGCAGAAGCGGATCGACGGATTGCTGGCGATGCTGCCGATCGAGAAAGCGGGCACGATCCATATCGACGCGTTCCATACGCTGGTGCCGCTGCGGTCGATCCCGAATACCATCAGCCCGTATCTGGGTTATACGGCGGAACAGGAGGCGGCGACGCAACGGAAGATATTCCGTTACTTCCGCGACCGCGGGGTGGATATCACGGCGGAGATGAGCACATCGTACCGGATCGATCCGTTCGTTGGGCTTCAGCCGATGGCGCTGCATTTCCGGCTGCCGGCGCCGAGCATTCCGCCGAGCCTGTATTGCGGGACGCCGATGTCCGGGTTCCAGATGATCGAGCGCGACCCGCAGCACCTGGGGGCGGTGATCCGGCAATTTTGCGTCAACGTGGTGCCGTGGTATTACGACAACAACACGACGGCGAAGAAAGGGACGCAGGTCATGCGCGACGCGGACGGCAACCTGTGCATGCCGGCGCTGTGGAAGCCGCAGTTGCTGGTGGCGTTCAGCAAGAAAGGCTATCAGGGGAAACAATGGCAGTTGCCGCCGGGGTGGGAGAATGTTTTGCGGGTGGAGGTGGATGCGATCGGCATCGATGGGCCGCAGAAGCTGGAGGATGTTCCGGTGAATAATGGGGCGATCAGGCTGAGCCTGACGGCGGGTGAGGGGGTGTCGATCAGGCCGGCGGGGTGAGGGGGGAGATTAATGGGGCGCCAGGCTCGGGTAGCGAATTCGATTTCGTCAATTGGTGCTCCCGAAATTGCGGCTTTGCGGAACCCTTCGCCGATGATAGGGGAAACGAATGAGCGCCGCTGAGTCCCTGATTTTTTCCGCCACCGCTGAACTGAAGAAGGATGTAAGCAAAAATGAGCGGGCTGGCCTCGCGGTGGAGATCGTGGCGAATTACAATCTGCCGAGTTTTGCGATGGAGAGCGTCTTGCCGGGCGTGGAGGGAGGCGGAAGAAAAAAGGCGGCAAGAGGCAGGATTTCATGAGTGCTCAAGATATCGAAAGATTCTCGCCACGTATTTTCACCGTCCGGGGGATGCCGGTAATGCTCGATAGCGATCTGGCGTTGTTGTACGGCGTGGAGACGAGATATTTCAACAAAGCGGTCCAACGGAATGCGGGTCGCTTCCCGGCGGAGTTTTCGTTTGTCCTTACGCGCAAGGAGTTTAGCGATTTGATGTTCCAAATTGGAACATCAAAGGGTCGCGGGGGACGGCGGAAGCTGCCCAGGGTGTTCACCGAGCATGGGGCGATCATGGCGGCAACCATTTTGAATAGCGAGAGGGCGGTGGCAATGAGCGTTTATGTGATTCGGGCGTTCGTAAATATGCGGCAGGAGTTTTTAGCGAATGCCACACTCGAAGCGCGATTGGAGAAGATCGAAATGACCCTGCTCAGCCACGACACGGCATTGCGGGATGTCATTCAAAAGCTGCGTCCGCTTCTTCTGCCCCCGCCGGACCCGCCCAAGCGCCGCATCGGATTCCATCCCGAGAACAAAAAATAGCTCGGTGGCGGTGAGGCGTCATGCTTGAGTGCCGCCCATGAGGTATTCGGCACTGGAGATTTTACCCCGGCACCTGAAGGCTAAGGATGGGTACGTGGGTGGCCCTGAACTGCTCGGGCGCATGGTGAACGCGGGGTGGGAGAATGTTTCGCGGGTGGAGGTGGATGCGATCAGCATCGATGGGCCGCAGAAGCTGGAGGATATTCCGGTGAACAATGGGGCGATTACGCTGGACCTGACGGCGGGTCAGGGGGTTTCGATCAGGCCGGCGGGGTGAGGGGGGAAATGATGGGGCGCCAAGAATGCCAGTTTAAGTTTATCGATTATGGAACAAGTTATCGCTCATCTGCAACAGTGGAAAATGGAATTGTCCGCTCGTTCGAGTTTTGACTCGATTCCTGAAAAAGCGGAGCACATTGGCCTACTGAACTCTATCGAGGTGGCTATTAAACAGTTGGAGCTCTGCAAAACTTACGGCATCAATCCCGGTTCATGGTTTTGCGTTTTCCCAGAAGGGGTTCCTGGATATAGTCAGGTGAAATTCCGAGTGGTATGTGATAACGAAACACATCATCCGGCCGGATGGACGGAATTGTCTTTCCCTGACCATGGAAAAGTGCAATTCTACGGAGGAGACTTAGCTATAAAACGGTGAAATGAGCGACTCCGAAGAGAAGCAATTGCCGGATGAATATGAGGTGAGGTTTAATTTCGAAGTGGCATTTACGCTGGTATATGAGGATGGACGGGGACAGTTAATTTTCATTTTTGAACTCGGATCAAATCCCAAAGAGGTTTTTCTTCACAGGCGTCCGCTCGAAAACTATCAGGTATTGAAAACCCGAGATAGCGGAATTCAGGTTTGCCTGGACCTGGCCTTTGAGAGAGCGAAGAGATACGTTGAGAGCTGTGGCTACAAAGTCGATGTATTTGAGAACTAACCGCAGATACTGGAGGGGGAGCGTATAGTGCGCTGGTCACGTATGCGTCAGACTCGGGGAAGTCCGAAATGGCGCTTGATCCTGGCATTGGCTAGCTGCCTGGTCGGACTCTCGAGCGCGCGGGGAGGGCCGGTGAGCCTGGATGTTTCGGAGATTCAGCAACTGCGGGCGTTGCTGCGCGCCGATTCCAACGCTGCCGGAGAGTTTGTTCCCGTCCGTGCGTTGGCAGATCGCGCTTTGGTTGAATTGCCTGCGCCGGTTGAACATGTGGTCAGCGAGGGGCATCTCATGAGCGATCCCAGGAAGATACAATCGGTGGAATCGCTGCGCGATATGCCGAAAATGGAGGCACTGGCGTGGACGTGGGCGGTCACAGGAGATGGGCGATACCTGGCCAGGGTGGACGTGTTCCTCACGGCATGGGCGCGAGTAAACCGGCCCGACGGCGATGCCATCAACGAGGCGGCGTTTGGCCCCGCATGCGTTGCATACGATATCGCGCGCGGTCAAATGCCGCAGCCGGACCGGCAACTGGTGGATGCATGGCTGCGGGGCAAGGCGGAGAAGCTGATGGCGACGCCGTTGCGGGACAACAATTGGGGCGGGCACGCCGTCAAGGCAGTGGGACTGATCGGGCTGACGCTTGACGACGCGAAGGCAATCTCATGGGCCGCTGGTAACTTCGAATACTTGATCAGGACCGAGGTGCATCCCGATGGTTCAACCACCGATTTCTATCAGCGGGACGCTCTCCATTATCAACTGGGCAGCATCGTTCCACTTCTCTACTTCGCCCGCGCCGAGGCGCGTCACAGAGTAAACCTGTTTGATTACGCCGCGCCCTCCGGAGCGACGCTTCACGCTGCCGTGGAATTCGTGCGCCCTTTCGCCGAAGGGACAAAGACTCATGTTGAATTCGCCCACAGCAAAGTCAAATTCGACCTCGAGCGTGCGAAGGATGGGGAAGCGGAATACATGCATCACCAGTGGGACCCGAAGGCGTCCATTGAGATGTTCACCCGGGCTGCGTGGTTCGAGCCGCAATATGGGGTGCTGGTTGCGAAAATCGCCGGAAAGCCTGGCGCGCCATATATCGGCTGGGAAATGGTCCTCAATGCTGTTTCCCGGGCGCCCGGCCAGCCAGGCAATGCTGCCGCAGCGCCGGCGACTTTGGCGCCGGATACATCTGCCGATGCCGTCGCGCGATGGGCTGCCTTCCAGCAGCAGGGCGGATCGAAGTGGTTTTGCCCTCCGGGAATGGAGTTTGTCGCGGCGCCGATCACCGGAGGACCGACGGATACCATCAAAGGCGGCGCCATCATTCTGTTTTCAAGAACGCTCGTCACCGTTGCGCAGTATCGGGAGTTCGTTCAGGCCGAAAACAAAAATCGGGCGTGGCCGAAGCCGGATTTCGCGCAGGCTGACGATGAGCCCGCCGTGAACGTGAGTTGGAACGACGCCAATGATTACTGCGCCTGGCTGACCGAGCGGGAGCACCAGGCGGGCCGTCTTCCTGCAAACGCAATATATCGGCTGCCTAGTGATCATGAATGGAGTTGCGCGGTCGGCATCGGCGCACAGGAGGATCCAACAGCGAGCCCGAAGTCGAAGGCCGGAAAAATCAAGGTCTATCCGTGGGGAGCGGCGTGGCCTCCGCCGGCAGGCTCCGGGAATTATGCCGAATCCGTCACCCATGCCGGGTACAAGCGTACCAGCCCCGTGAAAGCGTTCCGCCCAAACCTATTCGGCCTCTATGATATGGGCGGGAATGTGTGGCAATGGTGTATGGATAAACTCGATCCGCATGATGCTTCGCCGTCGGCGCTTCGCGTTTTGCGCGGCGGATCGTGGGCCAGCGGTGCTGAAAAGTTCGTGCGCTCCTCAAGCCGCACTGGCGCTCCTGCGAACGGCAGGGACAGTTTGAGCGGATTTCGATGCATTCTGTCGGCAAGCGTGAGCCCGAGTGCCGGTGGAGAGTGAGGTTGGGGGATTGCGAAGGCGATGGTCTATGTTATTTAGGACATCCGAATTGGAGGGAGTCGAAAGAGGGACTCACGCAAAGGCGCAGAGACGCAAAGGAAGGCAGAGGGGGTGGTCTGATGCCCTTAAAGCGGACGTTTGAAAGCTGGGGTTCTGTTGCTCGACACTGCCAGGGCTTGCGGATACAAGGAGGGTGGTGACACAGCCCCCAATGAAAACGTATATCTTCCCCTGTTTCCTGGCCGCGGTTTGCGCGGCGGCGATTGACCTTCATGCGGCCGACCTCGTAAGGAGCGGCAGTGACACGATGACGAGCGGCACTGATGAATCGGGTGCTTACTATGATTGGACCAAGACGCTGAAGCCGGAGCGGCCCTGGATTCATGATTACAGCCAGACGCTGGTGATGAAGATGCATTTGGCAGATAAGTTGCCGAATGAGCAATCGAAGGTGGAACTGACGTGCGACCAGGCGCTGGAGGTGATCAAGAAACTGGACAAGCTGACGCTGGAGATACCGAAGATTGTTTATGTGGTGGGGTGGCAATACAACGGGCATGATTCGAAGTATCCTTCGTGGGCGGAGGTGAATCCGCGCATCAAGCGGGCGCAGGATGCGACGGCGCAGGATAGCTTGAAGTGGTTGATGGCCGAGGGGTTCAACTATCACACGACGATCAGCGTCCATATCAATATGTTTGACGCGTACCGGGACAGCCCGCTGTGGAGCGAGTACCTGGCGAAAGATATCATCGCGAAGGATAAGAATGGGAATCCGTTTCCCGGGGCGGTTTGGCCGAAGGGGAGCGCGCCGGAAGATTACAATCAATCGTACCAAATCGATTACAAGCGGGAATGGGATACCGGGATGGCGCAGAAGCGGATCGACGGGTTGCTCGAGTTGCTGCCGCTGCAGAAGGCGGGGACGGTGCATATCGACGCGTTTCATACGCTGGTGCCGCTGCGGTCGATCCCGAATGTGATTAGTCCGTATCTGGGTAACACGGCGGAAGAGGAAGCGGCGACGCAGCGGAAGATATTCCGTTACTTCCGGGACCGCGGGGTCGATGTGACGGCGGAGATGAGCACATCTTACCGGATCGATGCGTTCGTGGGGTTGCAGCCGATGGCGCTGCATTTTCGGCTGCCGTCGCCGAACATACCGCCGAGCCTGTATTGCGGGACGCCGATGACGGGTTTCCGGGAGATCGAGCGGGACCCGCAGCATCTGGGGGGGCTGATCCAGCAATTTTGCCTGAACGTGGTGCCGTGGTATTACGACAATAATACGACGGCGAAGAAGGGGACGCAGGTGATGCGCGACGCGGACGGAGACGTGTGCATGCCGGCGCTCTGGAAGCCGCAATTGCTGGTGGCGTTCAGCGCGAAGGGGTACCAGGGGAAGCAGTGGCAGTTGCCGCCGGGGTGGGAGAGTGTGTCGCGGGTGGAGGTGGATGCGATCAGTGTCGATGGGCCGCAGAAGCTGGAGGATGTTCCGGTGAACAATGGGGCGATTACGCTGGATTTGGCGGCGGGGCAGGGGGTTTCGATCAGGCCGGCGGGGTGAGGGGGACGGACCATGCGTATGAAAAGGCGACTCTCCTTTTTTCTGCTGTTTCCCTGGAAGGCATGGGAGGGAAAGCTTATCGATGGCGGCAAATGGGAAAGGCTTTTCGTTTTGAGGCTGTTCAAAACCTTACTGTTGTTGATTTTGATTTGCCAGATTCCGTCATGTGCAACTTATTCGCCTGAGTCGGCGTTTTCCTCGGTTAATCCCCCGCATGGGATGTGCCCACGCCACCACGTTGCGTTAATTGAGATAGCGGGATATGGACCGAGTCCGGACAACAAAGATGAAATAAATTATGTGCCGGGTTTTTTGGAGTTTTACGAGCGGGAGTGGCGGCATCTGCCGTGCATTGAACCGCTTGATTTCTCGACGACTCCGAATGCCATGGATCAATCTCCGACGAAGGTTTGGTACTGCCCAGTGTGCCAGGCGAGGTACGAAAGTGCATATCGGCAATTCGAGGAGAAGTATTCGAAGCAGGTGGCGGCGAGGCAGAACTAGCAGTTTCTATTTATATTTGTCGGGGTTCGGCTGGTGGCGGAGGAGTATTGGCATCGAAATGCGCTGCGCTGTTTCGATGGGGGCACGGCGGCTGATTGGGAGCGGGGCGCGGACTCATTTTTGCCGGCCGGTTTGATGGCCCACCCACATCCGCTCGTCGGGCTCGCGGAAGTGAGGCGGGCAGGGGTTTTTTTAGGCCGCCGTGCTTTTTTTTCTGGAGGCGGGGTGTCACCCCGCGCCCCACTCAGGGGACGTGGTCCCTGAGAACCCCATGCGGTTGCTGGGATGCTTGAAAGGGGGGGCTTGACGGGCTAGAGGTGGGATTTGAACGCGAACATCGTGAGCAAAATGCTGTCCAAGTGGGATTACGACCAGGAGACTGGCAGGCTGGAAATCATTTGCGACTAAATGATAATCGCTTATCATTAAAATCGCATGATCCAGATTTTTCTCAAGGGCGGGCCGATGATGTGGCCGCTGTTGCTGACCTCGCTGACGGCGCTGACGGTGGTGTTCGAGCGGCTGATTTTCATTATTCGCGAGGGGACGAACCGGCAGCCGCGGGTCGTCGAAGCGATCCTGGCGGCGGTGGAGCGGGGCGACCTGGATGGGGCGACGCGGGTGGGAGCGGGGTCGCGGGATTATGTGGCGCGGACACTGACGTATGCGCTGGAGCATCGGGATGTGTCGTACTCGAACGCGCTGCTGGCGGCGGCGAATATCGAGTTGCAACGGTTTAACCGGGGGATTTCGATCCTGGATACGATTGTGACGCTGGCGCCCCTGGAGGGGTTGTTCGGGACGGTGACGGGGATGATCCACGCGTTCGGGCTGCTGGGCACGAGCGAGTTGGGGGCGCCGACGGCGATCACGGGGGGCATCGCGCAGGCGCTGATCGCGACGGCGTTCGGGCTGGTGATCGCGATGGTGGCGCTGATCCCGTTTAACTACCTGAATGCCCGGCTGGAGGGGGCGCGGCAGGAAATAGAGACGGCGTCGGCGCAACTGGAGATGTTGCTGATGCGGAATGAGAAGGGGGGAGGAGTGCCGGTATGACTCGCATCCCGTCGCCGCGCAGCAGGCGAAAGGCGCGGATCGAGATCATTCCGCTGATCGATATCATTTTCTTTTTGCTGGCGACGTTTGTGATGGTGTCGCTTTCGATGGTGAAGAGCCATGCGATCCCGGTGAACCTGCCATCGGCGGCGACGGGGACGCCTCAACAGCCGGGCGATTTTGCGACGATCTCGATTGATGCGACGGGAGCGCTCTATTTTAACAAGGAGCCGGTGGATGAGTCGGGGCTGGAGAGCGCGCTGAAGAATTTGCTGGCGACCAATCCCGATCCGCGCGTGTTTATCCATGGGGATACGAACGCGGCGTTCGGCGACGCAATCGGGGTGCTGGACGAGGTGCGGGGGCTGGGGATTACGAAGGTGGCGATTGAAACGGAGCCGAAGGCGGGGCCATGAAGATGGAATTGATCGCCAGCATGGCGGCGGCGGCGGTGGTGCATGCGGCGGTGCTTTTTGGGCTGAAGCTGGAGAACGTCTGCAGCGCCGCTGGCTACGGAGGAGGAGGCGCAGGCAGTGGAAGTGAGCCTGGTGGAGGCGCCGCCCGCACCGGCGCCGGAGCCCGCGGCGACGCCGGAACCGACGCCGGATATGTCGACGCCGCCGCCGGAGCCTACGCCGGATATGTCAACGCCGGAGCCTACGCCGGATATGTCAACGCCGGAGCCTACGCCGGACATTTCGACTCCGCCGCCGATGGAGGAGCCGATGGCGGAAGCGACGCCGGTGCGGGCGGCTACGCCGCGACCGAGGGTGGCGCACATCGTGCGGGCGAATGTGCCGCACAGCGCGCCGGGAACGGCGGCGCAATTGGCCGGGGCGGCGAGCCGCGGCGGCGCCGGTGGGCACGGCAATACATCGGCCAGTTACATCGCCGAACCGAAGCCGGTTTATCCCGAGGAAGCGAAGCGGCTGCACGAGGAGGGGAAGGTGTGGCTGGAGGTCACGATCGGCGAGGATGGCCGACCGATCAGCGTGAAGGTGGAGCATAGTTCCGGTTTTCCGTCGCTCGACCAATCGGCAATGGATGCGATGTGGCGGGCGCGATTCCATCCCGCTACCGTGGGCGGCCTGCCGATCACCAGCACGATGCCGGCGCCGTTGAATTTCGAGCTGAATCATTAGGGGGAAAAATTCGAAATTCGAAAAGAGTGGAGGCGGGAAGCGCTCGAAGACTGGGGGCGGCGAGTGTTTGCCATTGCTGAAGGGGACGGCGCTGGATAAATGACAGGGCGTATCCGCGAGCCTGGTGCTCCCCTTTGGAAAATCGGCGCGCCGGGCGGTAGACGGAATTACCCAATCCACCATGAAAGTCCTGTTGTTTCTTTTTCTTTCCTCCTCGATTGCACTTGCCGCCTCGGGGACATTTCCGCCGCGCGCGGCGGCGACGCCCATCGTCGAAATGTCCTGACTTATACTTAATCCCGATGGCAATATCCCGGTCCAATAACTGGCCGCTGACGCCAGTGCTGATCGTCGTCTTCTCGCTGGCGGGAATCTTCATCGCGCCGTATTACTTCCCGGTGCCGGGACCGACCAACTCGATGTCGTGGGAGTTCGGGTTCAGCAATACGGCGGCGCAAGGTTTCATCGCGCTGATGCTGCTGGCGCTGTTTTGCTGGATGCTGTGGCGAAAGGCGAACGCGGAGGATTTGGCGGTGGTGCTGAGGAATGAGGGGGAGAGGAAATCGGCGCGGGGGCTGCTGTGGACGATGTTCGGCGTCCAGGCGGTGATGACGGCGGTCATCATGGTTTGGTATGATATTCTGCCGTATAGCCATTACGGGGAGCTGACTTACTTCATCCAGCGCATCGAGGAGGCGCTGCTGGGGCATGCGCCTTATCGGAATTTCGCGTTTGACTACGGACCCGGGATGCTTGCGCTGCCGGTGTGGATTTATCGGCTTTTCCAGGGAGGGCTTTCGGTTGAGGCTGCTTACACGGCGGCGCTCGTCATTCACTTTTTGATCGGATTCGCGCTGCTTGCCTACATGGCCAGCCGCGTTTCCAGTGGGCGCGATCAGGCGATCATCTTTGCGCTGCTGGCGATTCCATTCATTTGCATCACGATGGGTTTGAATTATACGCCGCTGCGATTCGCCGCACCGCTGGCGGCGGTCTTCGCGGTGCGCCATCTGTATTTGGTGTCGGCCAATAACGCAGGGCGGCGCTGGCTTCTGCTGACCGGGGCGGCGGTTATCTTTCCGGTCGTGAACTTTGCCATATCACCCGAGATGGGGCTGGCGCTGACCCTTGCGCTATTGACTTACTTTGGCTGGTTTTTGTTTGGCCCGGAGCGGCGGTACGCGCTGCTGGCCCTGCCGGTTATCGCCGGCGTGGCCGCGGCGGGGTGGATATTCCCGCGGGCATATTTCGCGTCGATGGCTTCGTTTGGGAAAGGGGGCGCGAGCTTTCCAGTGCTGCCCACGATTCACATCATCGCCTTCCTTGCAGCGGCGATCTGGGTTTTGCCGCGGCTGGGCGTCATTGCGATTCGCGACCGGAGCGGGCTGGCGCCGTTCGCCGCCGGGTTTGCGGTAATTTGCGGACTTTTCATCCTGCCGGCGACCGGGCGGTGCGATGCGGGACATGTTTATCTCAATGGCATCGGGCTCTATCTGCTGGCGCTGGCGGCACTTACCCGGGTCGCGCCGCCTTGGAGATATTCGTTGTACGCCATCTTCTTTGTCATCTTTACCATCATCGACCAGGTTAGTTTCTGGGATCATTACGACCAGCCGATCGAGGAAGCGATCAATGCGCGGGCGCAATTGTCGCAGTATCCTTACCAGGCCGATAACTACGCCGACCTGCGTCCTGGCCAGCCGGCGCCGCTCATTCACTACAGCAAGCTGCTGCCTTCGCGCGAATGGCTGGACGAGCTGCCGGATGCGAAGATCGGGCTGCCGTTCGGGGCGGACGAAGGGATGGAGCGTTATCTGCGGCTCAACGGACAGATCGCGCCTGATTATCATATGGCGCCGTTTGGGGATATCTTCGAGCCGGCGGACCTGGGGCGAAAGTACGCGGACCTGGATGCGATGAATTATATTTTCGTGCCGGATTACTATTTAAATCGGCTCCACTTGAATTCGCAGCCGAGCGTCGTGGCCCGCGAAACGCTGGAGTGCAAATGGATGCCGAGCCTTCTCGAGTTTCCCATCGATGAGCCGGATGCCGCGGCGGGCCTTTTGCTCAATCGCGATGACGCGGCGCTGAGATACCTGGCGCTCAGCGGGACCGGCGAGACTCCCGTCAGCGACCTTTTCGAGCCGGGGCAACTCGAGCAAAAATTCGCGAACCTGCTCGCGGTCGATCAAACTACGGTTTCGGAATATCAACTGACTTATCTCGAGGCCGATCCGCTCGCGGTAATGGATGCGCAGGGGGTCTCGGATTGCAAAAACATGTCGAGTCTTTTGCTCTTTCCCATTTCGCTGCCGGCGATTCACCCGCTCTTCGAGGCTGACTTCGATATCATGCGGCGGATCGCCCAGGATTATGTGCTGGACCGGCAATATCCGGCCGGCGTGCTTCTCAAACGCAAGGATATGCCGTAGGATTTTTTAGGATTATGCGCATCGCCTTTCTCGCTTCGCACCGCGGCACCAACATGCAAGCGGTGATCGATGCCTGCGAATCGGGCCGGCTGGACGCCCGGCCGGCGGTGCTGGTCTGCAACAATCCCGACGCACCCGCGCTGCAGCGCGCGGCGAATCACGGGATTCCGAGTTATGTCCTGAATTCCAAAACGCACCGGGAGCCGGAGGCGCTCGACGGGGCGATCCTTGACGCGCTAGTAAGTCAGGGGAGCGAATTAATCCTGCTGGCCGGTTACATGAAGAAACTGGGGCCAAAGGTGCTTGGCGCCTTTTCCGGGCGCATTTTGAATATTCATCCGGCGCTGCTGCCGAAGTTCGGCGGGCAGGGGATGTACGGCCCTCGCGTGCATCAGGCGGTGCTGGATTCCGGCGACAAAGTCAGCGGCGTGACCATCCACCTGGTGGACGAGGAATACGACCATGGCCGCATCCTCTCGCAAACGGAAGTGCCGGTGCTGGAAGGCGACACGGTCGAGAGTTTGTCCGCGCGCGTGCTAAGCCAGGAGCACGGGCTGCTGATCGGCACACTGCAACGGATTGCGGATGGGGAATTGAAGTTGCAGGGGATTTCCGTTTGAATCGCCGCCCGCTGCCGCGAGTCCGGCAGATAAATCGCGAACCACGAGTGCGTGGGCGGCGAAGCGGGGTCATGGCCGGAAGAGATTCAATCCTCCAAAGACCAAAACCGCGGGTCCCGGAATCACTCGGGCATTCCGCCATCCATCCAGGCTTTGAACATGTCGATGCTTGACTGCGGCCACGGCCCGTCGCAAGGCATGTGGCCAGTTGCGACTTCGTCATAGATCGGCCTGGCGTTTGCCTTTACGTCATCGTAGGACCAAAGATCAAAGGCTTTCAGCATGGCCTTTTGATCCTTCTCGCGAAACAGCGGTTTGATGTCTTTGCCATAGGTGGGTGTAGTTCCGTTGGGCATAATATTGAGAGACGGTTGAGTGTTTTCGTTTGTAATCCTACTTCTTGCGCGCGGCGCGCATCAGCGACCAGACGTTTGGGCCGGCAGTCACATCGCCGTTGAAAAGCTGAGAGAACTCCGGGCGCTCGCCCTCAGGACCGATCGCGGCCAATGCATGGCAGGAAGGCTCGGGGCCGATCCTGCCCAGAAAAACAGATCGTGAGTCGTGAACGGTCACACCATAATTAAGGGGAATTCGGGAATGCAACGCAAGCAAACGGTGACCAAAACGGCGACCATTCACCCGATGGACGAGGAATAGGGCCACGGCTGCATCCTTTCGCAAAAGGAAGTGCCGGTGCTGGAAGGCGACACGGTCGAGAGTCTGTCCGCGCGCGTGCTAAGCCAGGAGCACGGGTTGCTGATCGGGACACTGCAACGGATCGCGGATGGGGAATTGAAGTTGTGAGGGGTTTGCTTGATTGGGCCGCGCGATATGGTGGTGATCGAGTCAGGCGGTGCAATTCGCGTAAGGGATATGCGCAAATCGCATTCCGATTCGGAAGAGCGCTTCCCTGGCTGGCTTGGCCGAGCTTTGTAAGTCGCGGATTACAAGATGGTTGTGTTGGTCCGGCTGTCGGGATTGATCCCGCGGTAACCCGGAGCCCGCACAGCCGATTCTTGATGGTCACGCCGGGAGCGAGGATCACGACTTCGATTGTGCCACTGGCGGCGTCCCAAAGGGGCGCCCGTCAGAGTTTGGACTGATGAAAGAGATTTCAAAAGCACTCGGGATGGCTTAGATTGCGTTTCCACTGAAATGTTTGGCAAAAGAAAGACCTTCAGCCCGAAGCGCTTGATTGCCGTTGACCCCGGTGCCGAGAACCTCACGCGTTGGCGCCATGAGGTGAACTATGGTGGGAATTCCGAGCACAAAAGGAATCCGGGAGATTTCGATCTCACTCCCCCGTCGAATCCACGCCCGGACAAGACGCTGTGCGATGGAGCGGGCATATTCAGCCGCGCTGAGGCTCTTAGGTACCTGCGAGAGGGAATTCGGCGCGGGTTGGTGAGCGTGCAGGTGCGCAGCGGATTCCCACAGAACGTCTGGGCCGTGACGGACGATGGCATTGCGCTAGAGGCGCAACTGGAGAATCCCGGCAACGGGACCTACCACGGGTACCCGATGCCCACCAACGATTGGTTTCGCCCGAAGGTGATCGAGCAGTGGAATGCGCATGAAGATTGAAGCCCTGCGGATTGAATTTGACTGGCTCACGCGACAGACCGGCAGCGAGATTGACCGGGTGTTTTTTGCCGAGATCGGGCTGGCGGCTGGGGACGAGTTTCTAACAAGGCTGGACGACCTGGGCGCGAAGACAGTGCGTGATCGGATGCGTGGTTGCGCCTACCGTCTAGCAACCTGGCTGGCGGCAAACTGGTGGCGCTTAAGATGGGAGCCTGAACCGGCCAAAAGGGACCTAGATTGGAGGATAGCCCACACTATCGCTACGGCCGGAGGAGGATACATCTGGCCAGACGCCACGTTCGCGAGCGATGGAGTCTTCGTCGATGTTACAACACTGCCTGGGAATAGGAATTCATCCTTTGAGCCGATACGCTATATCAACAGTGTACAAGCGCGCATCTCGGCGGACGATTTTGAGCGGAAAGTAGATGAGTTCATGGAGGCGGTGCTGTCCCGGCTGCTATCATGCAAGGTAAAGGATCAAGACCTGCTGGCATTGTGGTCCGAAATCTCTGAGGAGCGGCGTGACCCCGACGTATCTCGATTCCGCAAGCTCGAAGCGATGGCCGGCTTTGAAGCCGGAGAGGCGCCGGAAGAGCTCTTTGTTTCTCTGCTTAATGATCCTCAGAAATTGGGAAGGAGCGCAATTGAAGAGGTGGCGTCAGGAGCGCGTCATTCTGTTGGCGAGACACTGAATGCTATTCTGAAGCTAGCCCCTTTGGGGAATAAACCGAAAGCAGGTGGGTATCGCGTTGTCTTACCTAAGGCTAATCTGATGCCGGCACCTGAAGCAAATTCAGGCATGCCCTGGAAGCGCGGAGCCGAACTCGCCCGTCGCGCGCGGGAGAGTTGGGGACTGGGTAGAAAGCCAATCTCAAAGAAAAAACTTGCGGGGCTATTAGACTCAAGTCCCGATATCTTTACAGAAAAGACAATCGCCCCCACGCAAATGCCGATTGGCTTCAGAGTAGAGGATGGAAATGCCCTTGACATTTATCTCGATCGGCGCCCCGCGACAACCCGGCGCTTCGCGGTTAGCCGGTTGCTCGGAGATCACCTATATTCTCATTACCAAGAAAAGTTGATCCCGGCCACGCAAGCCAAGACGTTCCGGCAGAAAGTCCAACGTGCTTTTGCCCAAGAGTTCCTTTGTCCGTACGATGCCTTAGTTGAAAAGATGCAAACCAGACAGCCGAACGATGATGACATTTCGGAAGCGGCAGCCTATTTTGACGTGTCGCCTCTGACGGTAGCCACCACGCTTGTGAATCATGGTGAACTAGAGCCTGACGCTCTTGCACTTGTCGAGCAGTTGCCGAAAGAACAATCTTTCTAGCAATGAAGAAGCACACGGAGGTCGATTGGAAGATTTACTGATGGGGCACCCGTTTGACACCTTTGTGCGTCCTTGTCAATTCCATTGGAATTACGTTCAGGGATTCGCCAAGGTTTTCAATGCCATCCGGAATAGAATGCGCGGTCTGGTGGTTGAGAGAGAAAAAACTCCTCGGTAATAGTTTGGATCGTGTCTTGCATAGGGCGCGCAGAGAAATGCGAAGCGCATCAATTCAAGGGGCCAAAATCACGGAGATTTAGCAGTTCACGCCAGCGGCTGAAGCCAAAGCGATGGAGGAATGGGTAGTCGGGGCAGCTTGAGTATGTTTCTATGGCATTCTCCTTGGAGAAGATGTCAGACAGAAACCTCAACACCGCCTCTCTTCACTAAAAGCGTCGATTATCATTCATGGCAGAGTTGATTGACATCCTGAATCCTGCAAAAGTTTTTCGTCAAAGAATCCCCGTTGAGCAAGAGCTTGAATGACATTTTCATCAACCGGTTTCCAGTCCTCGTCAGGGTCATTCCCCTTCTGCTCTCCTGCATTAACTTCCATGAGTTCCGAGCCAACCCGGTCATAAACAAGGGAACCTTGGTCTTCCGAAGGAAAACCGAAGAGAAAGGAATCGGTCCAGCGGACTTCGATAAGCTGCAGACGTGGGTCGTCAATGAGCGCTGCCGCGGTGCGGGAAAGCGCAAGCCTCACTGCGGTTTCGGGATTTGGCTGCCAACCGAGACGAATGATTCGCGAAGGGTGAGGCGAATTCCCATCTCCACCTAAGTCACCCCACCAACTGAAGAACGACATTATGGCAAACTGGACGATCCCCGCAATCACTGCGAAATATGCCAGCCGACGATTGACCTGAGGACGCCTATTTCTGATGCCAATTAGGAGAGCTATGATCAGAACCGACGGTGGGCCAAAAGTAACAAACGATTCGATCCAAAACAGCGCGCTATAATCGCGCCCTGGATTCCAACCCTGGAAGTGGAAGATCTGATGGGTGAGTACAAAGCCCCAGATATTCCAATGGTGGCGCAAATCTGACTCCTGAATGTTGACGACATCGAATTCGAGGAGTGTCGCCCAAATAATCCAAGGTAGCGTGTAGATCAACGCGAGGCCTGCGATAATCGAAAACGTTTGCATCCCGGGAACGCCGCGACGCTGCAGGATGACGGCAGCGGCCGCAGCGGCAAATATCGTTAAGAAAATCCAATCCATTCTACTTCATTTAACTATCTTCTATTTGATTTGCCGCAACTGGTTTCGCGCCGATGGCGCTTGGCGTCTGGGGGCAAGGGAACCCAGCCCCAGTTGCCTTGGCAACTGAGGCTGGGCTGTTGAATGAGGGACCGTTGGCACCGGCAAATTTGCGGCGGATCGAACCAAAACGGCTCCAGTCCGGATATTTCATATCCGCCCGGCTCGCCCGCCTACCAACGGCCACGGTTCCCTTCCGCCAACTCGGACCGCACTTGCAATGATTTGTTAGGGGGACGCGCTTACAGCGCTTGTCTCATTTTGGCACGATGACCCGGGCCTCGGCTCGCGTTGCTCGCTGTCAGCCCGGGCTGTAACAGGACGGGCTTTCAGCCCGCCGGCGCGGGTGGCGGTCTCATGGAACATTTGGAAAGGGGTTCTGACTCGCGAGACTGGAAATTTCGGGTCGTGGAACGGTTAAAGCTGACAACGGGAGGGACATGCTCATGAAGACAATCCTCCTCCTGCTTGCTGCCGCGCTGCTGGTTCTGCCGCAGGCGTCCGTGCGGGCGCAGGACGCGGGGCAATCGGGCGAGAACCCGCAGTTCCAGAGCGCCGATGAATATTGGGCGTACATTCTCGAATTGAGGAAAGGCCCTAAACCGGGCACCGGGGAGGGGTACGCCACTTATCTGCCAAAGCTCGAGGCGGCGGCGCAGGATTTCGCGGGGCGTTTTCCGGACGATCCGCGCAGGTGGGATGCGAAGCTGATCGCCGCGCAGGCTGCCGGGTCGATTTCGCGGATGAACCGGCAGCCCGTGGCAGAGGCGAACGAGGCGATCGAGTCCGTGGCGCAGGAGATTATTTCGGCGCCGGATGCGTCGGCGGCCACGCGGCAGGACGCCCGCTTCGCGTTGCTGCAGGTGGAATGCACCACGCAGGCCGCGACGCCGGAGCTGGAGCAGGACATTAACGCGTTCAGCAGCGATTATCCCAGCGATCCGCGCGGCGACAGCTTGAAGCTTTTCTTCGCGAAAAAAATGCAGGCGACCGATCCCGACGGCGCGTACGCGATTCTGGAGCAACTGACGAGCAGCGGCAACGCGCAGGTGGCCTCACAGGCGGCGGCATCGCTCAAGCTAAGGGATATCATGAAACAGCCGCTTGATTTGAGATACACGGCGGTGGATGGGACGGAGATAGATTTGTCCCAGATGCGCGGCAAGGTGGTGCTTGTGGATTTTTGGGCGACTTGGTGCGGCCCGTGCATGGGAGAGGTGCCGAACGTGGTGGCGGCCTACCAGAAATATCACGACAGAGGATTCGAGGTGGTGGGAATCTCGCTGGACCAGGATCGGGACAAGATGCTGAGGGTGACGCAGGAGAAGGGGATGACTTGGCCGCAGTACTTTGACGGGAAAGGGTGGCAGAACGCGATCAGCACGTCGTTCGGGATTAACTCGATTCCGACGATGTGGCTTGTGAACAAGGAGGGGGTTATCGCCACGACGCAAGCGCGCGACAATCTGGACGCGGATATCGAAAAGCTGCTGGAGGAGTAACGGCGGGTCCGTGGCGGTCGAGGGGCGGTTCATGTGAAAGTTAAGGAGTAAGTGCAGGTACACGCTGGCGCGCGGGTGAGGAGCCGGCGGCTACACTTCAATTTGAAACGCCTTGGAGCGTTTTAAATTAAACTGTGGCCATGTGAAAATAAATCGCCCCTACAGGGCTGGCTGATTTGGCGGGGTTACCCTGGGGCGTTGCCCCAGGCTATTATGAGGCCGGGCCTTTGGCCCTCCAGAAGTGTGGCTACACTTACAATTTGAGACGCCTTAGCCGTGGATTCCGGGAGGCAACGGCGGGTTCATGTGAAAGTTAAGGAGTAAGTGCAGGTACACGCTGGCGCGCGGATGAGGCGCGGCCTTTAAGAAATATGACGACAGAGGTTTCGATGGCGTCAGCGGAACAGCAGCGGGGCGAAGGCCGCCAGATTGCGGCGCCAGACCTGCCAGCCGTGGGCGCCCGGGACCTCCGACCAATCGTACGGCACGTGCTTGGTTTTGAGCCATTGAACAAGGGCCCGGTTAGTCTTGACCAGATGGTCGTCTGTTCCGCAGGAAATCCAGAGGAGGCCCAATTTGCTTGCGGCTTTTGCGTCGAGATTGGGGAACTGCGCGGGAAAATCCGTGCTTAGGTCGCCGGCGCTGAACGCGCCAATCCATGCGAACCGGTCGAGGTGGTTCAACCCCACCTTCAAGGATTCCCCGCCACCCATGGAAGCGCCGGCGATGGCCCGCGCCGTGCGGTCTTTGGAAACGCGGTAGGCCGATTCCACCCGCGGCAGCACTTCATTGAGCAGGGATGCGGTGAATCCGGCAAGGTTGCGCCGCTGCAAATCGGGATCGTGAACGTGAGCCCATCCGCCTTTGACGATATCCATGGTTCCGTAACCCAGGGGCATGACGACGACCATCGGTTTGACCTGGCCGCGCGCAATGAGGTTATCCAGGATGACGTTGACCCGGCCGATAAACCACCAGGCGGTGGCGTCATCGCTGTAACCGTGCAGCAGATAGAGGGTGGGATAGGTCTTGTGCGAGTCCGACGCGTCGTAACCGGGCGGGGTGTAGACATAATAGGAACGGTCATCGCCCGCGGCGGCGGACCTGTAAACATGGGCGTGGACGACGCCGTGCGGGACATCGTTAAGCTCCCATGGGAGCGAGGCCGGGCCGGGGACATGCACCTCGCTTTCCGAACCGAAGAGGTTGTATTTCGTGAGCGGGTTGCTTGCATCCATCACCCGCACTCCATCGACCAGAAAGGCGTAGGCGTAGAAATCGGGCTGGAGTGGTTTGGTGGTGAAGGACCAGAGGCCCTGCGGGTTCTTTTGCATGGCAGTGGTTTGGAGGCCGTCACAGATGAGCTGGACATCGCGCGCCTGGGTCGCGCTCAAACGGAAAATGACACGGCCATCGGGCTGGACCTCGGTGTTCATGGCCGGTTGGGAAAAAGCGCTGGTGGCAAGAAGGGCAAAATAAATCAGATAAACTGCTTTCATAGGATCAAAAATAAGAGACCTGCCCGAAGGTAGCCCAGTACTTTGGCGAGCCACAGAATAAACGGGGCGGTCACTGCCGTGAGGGAACTGGTGTGGTGTCGCGCAAGTTCGTAGATGAATTCTACCGCCGCTGCCCGGGGCGTGACGTGTGGTTATTCCCAACCCGGGGGCTTACGCCGCCGGCTACTTTCGGGCTGCTCGCCCGTCTGCCGTCTGCCACGGGTCCCTACCGCCTCCTCGGTCTCCTTCGGGACAATTCTAGATTCGCTTCACAAGGCAATGGTGACGACATAGAATGGGAGCCGCATGAACGCAGGCTTTTGAGGCGGAAAGAAGAAGGTCCCGATGACAACACGGTCGCTCATCATGGCAGGCGCCCTGTTATTCGCAGTGGGCTTTGGCGCAGGCACACTGCTGGCGCCGCGCCAAGCCGCGATCCCTCGCTCGCAGGCCGCATCGGCCACCGGCTCGACAGCTTCAGGGGCGGGCGGCGATTCGGCGCCTTCGGATTCCCGGCCGGTCGATTCCGGCTTGTCGGGCGACTTCGGCAGCCGGCTGCAGGAGGCGCTGTTCGGCTCATCGCAGCGCAAGCGCGAGCACGCGCTGGCGACCATTGCCGACGGCCTGACCCTGGCCCAGATAAAGGCTGCGGTGCAAACGGCGCAAAAACTCAACGGCAAGGACAAAGCCGCGGTTCTGTCGCAGTTGCTCGGCCAATGGGCTGCCATCGATCCCAAGGGCGCCACGCAGTATGCCATGGCCCTCACGAACAAAAGCGACCGCAACGCGGCTCTCTCCGCAATAGCCGCCGGCTGGGCTGAAGCCGATCCCAAGGCAGCCGAAGCCTGGGCCGTCAGCTTGCAGGACGCTGGCGCGAAGGATGCCGCGATGGGGGGTCTGATCAGCACGATCGCGACGACCGATCCCCAACAGGCCCTGACTCTTGCCCAAGGCCTCCCGCCTGGGCAGGCTGCCTCGTTCGCAAGCGCCATCTTCGGCGCATGGGCCGAGAACGACCCCAATGGCGCCGCGGCGGAGATCGCCAAAATGCCAGAGGGCGACCTGCAGAAGGCCTCCATAGGGGCGCTGGCGACGGCATGGTGCGCAGAGGATTCCGCGTCGGCAATCGCGTGGGCGAAGAGCTTGGGAACCGCGGACCAGCAATTTGAAGCGTCCACGAGCATCGCATCCGTGCTGGCGCCGGAGGATCCGGAAGAGATCGCGAACCTCGGGTTGCAGTTGGCCGGGGGGCACGGGCGAGTGGTAGTGCTGGAGGATGCCATCAAATCGTGGGTGAGTGAGGACCCATCGGGCCTCCAGAATTGGCTCCAGCAATTGCCCGACGCGGACGGGACCAGGTCCGAGGTCGCTGAATACGCGGCATCCGGAGCCGAGCAGAATGCGCCGGCCGAGGCGGTGCAGATGGCGCTCTTGATGGAGCCGGGGCAGCAGCAGAGTTCGGTTCTCCAGGAGTCGGTCACAGCATGGTACCAGGCGGATCCGAATGCGGCGATGGCCTGGGCGCGGCAGCAGACGGATGCCCAGGTGCAGGCCGCCGTCTTCCCGAGCATCGCAGGCCAAATGGCCAACACGGATGTGCAAGGCGCCATCAATTTCGCTCAAGCCCTTACCGGCGATGCGCGGGTGAATGCCATGAATTCGGTCGTGGAGACCTGGGCTGGAAACGATCCGGCAGCGGCGGCGGCTTATGTAGCCCAGGAACCGGAGGGCCAGGAAAAAAATGGTGAGATCGGGACTGTGGCGTCGACTTGGGAGAGCAACGATTCGACCGCCGCCAACCAATGGCTCGCCTCGCTGCCGGCCGGCACGACGAAAGACGACGCCTTGCAAGGCGCTGCCACCAGTACCAATCCGGCCACCGCTGAAACGCTCCTGGCCGGCATCAGCGATGATCAAACGCGCGTGGCCGCCGAGTCCCGAGTGGCGATGACGTGGATGAACAGGAATCCCGCGGCAGCCACCGCGTGGATTCAAAGCTCCACGCTTCCCCAGCAGACGAAGGACTACCTTCTGGGCCAACATTGAGGCGACCCCCAATTTTCACTGACGGGCTGTGGCTCAGCTTGCCAAAGCGTCCGCCAAAGGCGGAAGGCCGGCAAAACCCTTCAAATGATTCCTTGCCATTGCTCACGCGAGAGGCAAAGTTGCGTTCCCTCCAAAAAATCGGGCTGTGGCTCAGCTTGGTAGAGCGCTTCGTTCGGGTCGAAGAGGCCGCGGGTTCGAATCCCGCCAGCCCGACCAGTTTTTAAGTGGCGGAGCGTCCGCCTCAGGCGGAAGGCCGATCCTCAACGAATGTTTCGGTTTATTCGCGTATTCGCGTCGAGCTGCAAAGGGCGGCAAAATTACCGTCGCGCCGTGGCCGCGCCTGGGCTATCATGGGTACGAATGACCTCCTCGAATGCGCCTCTTTTTCCCGCCGTGCGGGGGAGCGCGTTCGCCCGGCACGTCCCTGACACAGACGCGAAGCCGGCCATTCATCTGAAACCGCGGGCTTTCCCGGCAAAGGCAGGGAGCGCTGGTCGCATTGAATAATCCGGGCCGCGCCGAATCGCCGCCGGCCACGGCTGGAGCGGGCGTCATTCCAAACGTCATGTCGCGGGGGCAGCGGGCGCTGGCGTGGATCATCACCCAGATCATGCGGGTATTGGCCAGGACGCTGCGGTACCGAGTCCAGGGGGGCTGTGAGAACTCGAGTTTTCCCGATGAGCCGGTCATCTTCGCGCTTTTCCACAACCGGCTCTGCCTTTGCATGAAGGTTTATGAGCGATTCGTGCGCCCGCATCATCGGCACGAGCAATTGGCGGCGCTGATCAGCGCGAGCAAGGATGGGGCGCTGCTGGCGGGCGTCCTTCAAAATTTCGGGGTCCAGGCGGTGCGCGGGTCATCGAGCCGGCGCGGGGCGCAAGCGATGCGGGAGCTGATTTCCTGGGGCGCGAAGGGCTACCATCTGGCGGTGACGCCCGACGGGCCGCGCGGGCCGTGTTACGCGGTGCACGATGGGGTGATCGCTTTGGCGCAAGCGACCGGGATGCCGATTATCCCTTACTCGTGCCATCTTGGCTGGAAGGTCCGGGTCAAAAGCTGGGACCGGTTCCAGATCCCGCTGCCATTTTCGCGCTGCGCAATGACCTTCGGCGCGCCCATCCGGGTGCCCGCGGGGGCCGATGCGGCGGAGCGCAATCAATACCGGGAACGACTGCGGGATATCTTGTTAACCGGAACCCGGGGGGAGTAAGTACGATTTATGCCAAAGCCTAATTATTCATTCGAAAAACGACGCAAGGAAATGGATCGCAAAAGCAAGAAGCAGCGCAAGGCGCAGGAGAAGGCGGAACGCAGCGCGAACGCGGCGCCGGCATCTGATCCCGCGCCGGCGCCGACCGGCGAGTAAGTCGCGCGGGCGACTCAGATTCCTGGCGCGGTGTGACGCCCGACTGCATTTCGCGCAGCCGCTATTGCAGGCGCAACTTGGTTAGCGTCGCGCAGACTTCCTCGCCGCTGATGCTCGGGGTGATGATTAGCTCGAGCACCTTTGCATCGTCGAGATTCACATTGTAATCCTCGACTTCGCGAATGGCGTAGGGCGGGTTGAAATTGTATTGCTGGCGCACGATGTCGCGCAGCTCCGCGGCGTTCTCCGGCGCCCAGCGCAAGACAAACTCCTGGGTCCGCCGTGTGCTCTGCTCCTCGAAGATGACGCGAATGCGACGGAGGCTCGTGGGCTTGAGAAAGCAGATGCGAATCATCTGCTCACCAGGGTTCGCGGCGCGCCAGCCGGTTCCGTGGCCATCGCCGGTGATGGCCGAGTCAATGGGATACTCGGGATCTTCGGAAGTTATCTCGATCTCAGCTACGCAATCCAGGTCCAGCCATTGGTCACCGAGCTTTGCGGCGCCTGCATCCCCCTCCGTGATGATGCGCTTCTTCATGGGTCATGACGTTGCCTTCACCATGTTTGCTTCACATATGGGAGCAAGGTTGAGCGCCTTCCATTGGAGGACGGCGGAACGCACATCCTCGCGCAGGCTAACCAGCATTTCCCTGGTAATCTCGACTTTGTCGGCGCGGTATTTTTCCCATTCCGCCGCACGGGTCGTGAGCATCTCGGACAAGGTGGCGAGGATGCCATGTTCGGCGTCCTGGCCGGAGATCGTCGCGAGGTGGCTATCGATGTTTCGCTGCGTTTCATGGAGCTCCGCCAGGATGATCCGCTCGAGGGGCGCCCTGCGCAGGTTGCGCACGAGGCCCAACTTACTCAGGGTCCAGATGGTCCACTTAGTCGGGTCAAATTGCCAGGCCTTTACGCCGTTGCGATAGTCGTGCTGAAATTCGTGATGATAGTTATGGTAACCTTCGCCAAAGGTGAACAGCGCCATGATCCAGCTATCCCGGGCCGAGCAGCGGCTGGAGTAAGGACGGTTGCCGATGGTGTGACAGGCTGAGTTAATAAAAAATGTGCAGTGCTGGAGGACGACCACCCTCGCGACACCCGCGAGCAGGAATGCGCCGAGGGCGCCCTGCGGGCCGCCCCAGAGCCAGCCGACCGCCGCGGGAAAGGCAAACCCGACCAATACGCCGAGGATATAGATATAGCGATGCTGCCACATGACCAGCGGATCGCTTTGCAGGTCGGCGACGTTGTCAAAGGGCGGCGAGGGCTGGAGCTTGAAGAGGAGCCAGCCGATATGCGCATGGAAGAAGCCCTTGCTGATATCGTAGGGATCCTCCTCGTGGTCGACGTGCTTGTGATGCCGGCGATGCTCGGAGGCCCACATGAGCGCGGAGTTTTCAAACGCAGCCGCGCCGAAGGCGAGGGTAAAGAACCGGACGGACCAGTGCGCCTTGAAGGAGAGATGGGAAAAGAGCCGGTGATAACCGAGCGTGATGCTCAGTCCCGTGACCAGGAACATCACGAAAAAGAATGAGGCTTGAAACCAGCCGAGGCCGAAGTGCCAGAGATAAAGGGGGACCACCGTGAGCGAGAGCGCCAGGGTGAGGATGAGGAAGGCGCTCGTCGTCCAGTTGATGCGATTGAATGGGATGCGAGAAAACATTGGATTCTGGTGCGGCTGATTTCGGGGCAGGTGGTTTACGGACGGGGGAGGGGACCCGGGGGATACCCGGGCAACAAGAGAGGCGAGGCTCGTGAGAGCCCCGCCTCCTTGCAATGCGGAGATTTAGCGCCGCGTATTGGAGTACGACCGGCGTTGGCCGCCGCCGCCCCCGCCGCCGCCGCCGTGCTCTTCGCGAGGCCGGGCCTCGTTCACGGTCAAATTACGGCCGCCGACCTGCTTGCCGCTGATCGCCGCGATGGCGGCTTTGCCCTCGGCGGAGCTGCCCATGGTGACAAAGGCAAATCCGCGTGAGCGCCCAGTGGCGCGGTCGGTCATGAGCGCGACGTTTGTGACGGCGCCGTGCTGGCTAAAAAGATCCTGAAGATCGTTTTCGGTGGTGTCGAAGGAAAGATTTCCTACGTAGAGTTTCATAATGGTGAATGATCAAATGACTGGTCTGGTTGGAGTTGCTGTTCCCGAGAGCCGGGTTTCAAATCACCACCGAGAGTCAACTCGCCGAGATTCACCACGCAATTAACAAAATCAATCGATTCAATAACGGGGGGAGTGTCGACGGGTTCGGGGGGAATTGCAAGGGTTATCTTTTGGGGTTCCCATGGGCGGGGGGCTTGGGGGCTTCCGTTTCAAGACGTGTGGTGCAGTGGGCGGAAGTCATTTCGCATCAACATCTTCCGTTGCTCGTTGAGCACGCAGGACACAGCCCGTCAGAATTCCGGTATTCGAACCGTATTTTGGATGCGCGTCGCCTTTCGAAGGTCCAATCTCCCCGGCAGGGGGATGAAATATGCCGCGATTTGCAGAACGGTCGGAAACCTTCCTTCCCAACAAACGTCGCTTTTGCCAGTTTCAACGCGATGGCACCCGATTTGCCGAGCGGAGCTCACGATGCTCGAAACCTACGCGCGTGGTACAGTGCGACGGTCCCGGAATTCCTGGGGACTTCCCCGGTCGAAATCGTCGGAAGGTTGGTGGGCAATTCTGATTTCGCGGTCTTACCGACGCAGCGAGATGCGTGGCTACAACAGATCCATCTGCTCGGCGAAGCGCTCCGCGGAATTGACGGCAGCTTATTTCTTGAGTTTAGCATTCCGCGGATGGGTCGCAGGATAGACGCGGTAGCCATCATCGGACCGGTTGTGTTCGCGCTGGAATTCAAGGTCGGCGGGACAACCTTTGACCGAAGTGCGATTGATCAAGTGTGGGACTACGCGCTTGATTTGAAAAACTTCCATCAAGCCAGCCACGGGGTTCCGATTGTGCCTGTGCTAATCGCCACGAACGCTGAAGCGACGTCCGCGATCAAGCTGAACGCCGATGACGATGGGGTGTACCGGCCAATCGCGGTCGGAGTCAGGGGGCTGCGTGTTGTGTTGGAGATGGCAGAGCAAATTGGTGGCCCGGTCATTGATGCTGCGAGTTGGCAGTCGGCGTCATATCACCCGACCCCAACCATCATTGAAGCGGCGCGCGCACTTTACGTTCAGCACTCGGTTGAGGCAATCGCGCGGTACGATGCCGGTGCCAAGAATCTCAGGGTGACTTCGCGTCGGATTGATGAGTTGGTGGACGAAGCGATGGCAAAACGAAGGAAACTCATCTGTTTTGTCACGGGTGTTCCAGGTGCCGGAAAAACGTTGGTCGGCTTGAATGTGGCGACACGCCACCGGCGGGAAATCGAAATACCCACACATGCCGTATTCCTATCTGGCAACGCTCCGCTTGTGGCCGTACTGCGCGAGGCCCTCACTCGGGATGAAGTTGGGCGGCGCAAGAGCACCGGCGAGCGGGTCCGCAAAGGCAAGGTTGCTGAGAGCGTGAAAGCTTTCATTCAAAACGTACACCATTTCCGCGACGACGCGCTTATCGAGTCCGGTCCGCCGATCGAGCACGTTGTCATTTTCGACGAGGCCCAGCGTGCCTGGAATCTTCGCCAGACTGCAAATTTCATGCAGAGAAAGAAGAAACGGCCCGGCTTCAATCAGTCTGAGCCGGAGTTTCTCATATCCTACATGGACCGCCACCGCGATTGGGCGGTTATCGTCTGTCTCGTCGGTGGCGGGCAGGAAATCAACACGGGAGAAGCAGGTATCGATGCATGGATTGATGCAGTTCGGTCGAGATTTCCACACTGGCAGATGTACATCTCGGACCGGTTGACCGACAGCGAATATGCTGCTGGTAAGGTGTTGGAGGGGGTCCGTCAACAGAGCAATGTTAGCTTTGATGAGTGTCTGCACCTGGCGGTGACGATGCGGTCTTTTCGCGCGGAGAAAGTTTCAGATTTTGTGAAGGCGCTGCTCGATTGTGAAATTAAAGCAGCGAGGGACAGCATTGCCAGTGTCTCGCAGCGTTATCCCATCCTCTTGAGCCGCAATTTGGGTCGCGCTAAGCGATGGATTCGGTCAAAGGCGCGCGGTTCGGAACGATTTGGTTTAGTGGCCTCGTCCAAAGCCCAGCGGTTGAAACCCCACGCGATAGACATTCGTGTAAGCGTTGACCCTGTACATTGGTTCCTTAATGACCGAAACGATACCAGGTCGAGTTTCTACCTCGAGGATGCCGCGACTGAATTCCAAGTGCAGGGGCTTGAACTCGACTGGACGTGCGTTACATGGGATGGGGACTTGCGTTTCAGCGGCGAGGGCTGGAGCTACCACGACTTCCGCGGGAAGCAATGGTGTAATGTTGCGAATGCCGATAATCGGAATTATCTGCGCAACGCCTATCGGGTATTGCTTACACGAGCGCGGCAAGGAATGGTGATATTTGTGCCACAAGGTGACGCCTCTGATCCGACTCGATCTCCCAAATACTACGATGCGACGTTCGATTATTTGGTATCCCTAGGCATCCCAGTTCTAGATTGAGAACCGGTCTGGCGCCTTGTCAAAGGTGCCTGGCATCTCCCCGGATTCATGGCGGGCTGCGCGCTGGGCGGTGAGGCGCGATTTTCTTCGTTGACGCGGGGGTGGAATCTGTGTTAACTATCCGGTTAGTTAATATGCATGTTCCAAAGAAAGCAGCGGTGAAAGCGGGCGGGGCGGCGAGGCCGGGCGGGCCGGGCAAGGGCGGCGGCGCGGGCCGGGGGGGCGGGAGGTTCGCGGCGTGCAATCGCGGGCGAAAATCCTTTCGGCGGCGGAGCGGGTGTTTTCGAGGGATGGGATGGCGGGGGCGCGGACGGATGCCATCGCGGCGGAGGCGGGGGTGAACAAGGCGCTGCTCTATTATTACTTCAAGAGCAAGGAGGCGCTGTACGGGGCGGTCATCGAGGAGCATTTGCGGGAGTTCAATACCCAGGCGCTGGGCATTTTGGGGGCGGAGGGTTCGGCGCGGGCGCTGCTGCTGCGGTATGTCGATTTGCATTTCGATTTCATCAGCCGGCGTCAGCGGCATGCGCGGCTCTTCCAGCAATTCATGTCGCGGGCGACGAAGCCGCCGGAGCGGCTGGTGCGCCAGTACATCGTGCCGCGGGCGGAAGCGCTGGGGCGGTTGCTCGAGCGGGGGATGCGCGATGGGGAGCTGCGCAAGTGCGATCCGTTTCACGCGGCGGTGTCGCTGGCGGCGCTGATCGTCTTTTACTTTTCCAGCGCGCCGATGCTGCGGCTGATCTACCACTCCGACCCCTACGCGAAGGCGAACCTTGACCGGCGCAAGGGCGAGGTGCGCGATTTCATCCGGCACGGGCTGTTCATCCATCCGGAGGCGCCGGCGGCATGAAGGCGATTGTCATTATCGCGGTGATCGCGCTGATCGCCGGCGGGATTCTTTACGCGACGCATGCGGGCAAACACGAGATCGTGCTCACGGGGATGGTCACTACGGACGAGGTGATCGTCAGCTCGCGGGTGCAGGGGCAGCTCGAGCAATTGAATGTGAAGGAGGGGGACATCGTCACGCCGGGGGAATTGCTGGCGCACATCGACCCGAAGGAATGGGAGGCGGACCTGGATTATTACAAGAGCGCCGAGGAGGTAGCCGTGGCGCAACTGGCGCAGGCGACGGCGGACCAGGAGAACGCGCAGTTGACGTTCGAGCGCGACGAAAACCTTTTCAAGACAAGGGTCGCCTCGCAGCAGGACTACGACACGGCGCGGACGGCGTATGATTCCGCGCGGGCGCGGGTCGATTCGCTGGACAAGCAAATCTACGCCAACCGTGCGCAGAAGGAGAAAGCGGAGGTCGAGCTGAATTATACGGACATCAAGGCGCCGATCGGGGGCATCGTGGATACGCGCGCGGCGTTGCAGGGCGAGGTGGTGAATGCCGGGCAGGCGCATCGTGACGCTGATCAATCCAGGACGATCTCTGGGTGCGGGCGGACGTTGAGGAGACTTACATCGACGGCATCCGGCTGGGCGACAAGCTGACGGTGCGGCTGCCATCGGGCGCGGAGCGGAAGGGGACGGTCTTTTATCGCGGGGTCGATGCCGATTACGCGACGCAGCGGGACGTGAGCCGGACCAAGCGGGACATCAAGACGTTTGAAATCCGCCTGCGGTGCGACAACGCGCGACCGCGCGCTGGCGCTCGGCATGACGGCCTACGTGATGCTGCCGGTGGGGAAAACATGAATCATGCCGCCATCGAAGTCGAAAATCTGGCGAAGCGGTTCGGCGATTTTGTTGCCGTGGACGGCCTGAGTTTCGAAGTGGAGCCAGGGCGAAGTTTTTGGCCTGCTCGGGCCGAACGGCGCGGGCAAATCGACGCTGATCCGGATGCTCACCACGCTGGTGCCGCCGACTTCCGGCATGGCGCGGGTCAACGGCTTCGACATCGTCCGCGGCGCCGAACGATGTGCGGCAGTGCATCGGCGTCATCCCGCAGGCGATGACCTCCGACCTGGACCTGAGCGCAAACGAAAACATGAGCATTTTCGCGCAAGCTCTATGGCATCCCGCGCGAGAAACGCCGGCGGGTCATCAAGGAGCTGCTCGCGGAGGTGGACCTCGAGCAATGGGCCGACAAACCGGTGAAGATGTTCTCCGGCGGAATGCGCCGGCGGCTGGAGATCGCGCGCGGGCTGGTGCACGAGCCGAAAATTTTTTTCCTGGACGAGCCGACCACGGGCCTGGACCCGGTCTCGCGCGTGGCCGTGTGGGAAATGCTGTCGCGGCTCAAGCAGGAGCGGGACCTGACGATCCTGGTCACCACGCATTACATGGACGAGGCGGACAAACTTTGCGACCGCATCGCGATTGTCGATCACGGCAAACTTGTCGCGCTCGATTCGCCGCTGAAACTGAAGGCGTCGATCCCCGGCAAGAATATTTTGGAAGTCAGCTTCTCGCGGATCCCCGAGGGGTGGGAGGAGACGTTGAGGTCGCTGCCGGATGTGGCGGAGTTGAAGGCCGAGGAGAACATCTTCCGCATTTCCTCGCACAACGGCCCGCGCACGACCGTGGCGCTCATGGAGGCGGCGCGGGCCGCCGGGGTGACGATCGTTTCGCTCTCGGTGCAGAGCACCACGCTGGATGACGTGTTCGTGCATTACACCGGGCGGCAACTGCGGGACACGCTGCAAACTTCGACCGTCTCGGATTGTCCGGTTCGTCCACGGGCGGAGCTGACCATGCACCGGATCTTGCCATCATCGAGCGGGACCTGCGGCGGTTCCGGCGCAGCCCGACTTTGATGATCATGTCGATGGTCATGCCGCTGGTGCAGTTGGTGGTGCTCGGCTACGCGTTTGGCGGCGATGGTGAAAAGCCTGCGGCTGGGTGTGGTCGACCAGGACCACCGGGTGCCGGCCATCAAGCTGAAGGAGATGTTCCAGGCCGTGGCCGCCAATGCGCGGACGTTCAGTCCCATCTGGTACGACGACCAGGCGTCGGCGCTGCAGGATCTGCGCGAAGGGGAAATCAACGGGGTGCTGGAAATCCCGCCGGAGTTTTCGCGCAAGCTGCTGGCGGGGGACAACCCGCAGGTCGCGCTCATCGAGGACAACACCGACCAGTTCTCCTCGTCGGCGCTGGAGGGGGTGCTCAATGCGCTCGTCACCGACTACGGGCAGCCGGCCGTGACGCCGCGGGTGGTTCCCGCGACATCGCTGTCGGTTGTCGAGGTTTATCCTTATGTGCCGTACATCCAGTTCCTTTTGCCCGGCACGATCGCGCTGGCGATCTTCGTCTCGGCGATGATCGGCGGCGGGATCATCTTCATCGATGACAAGGCGCGCGGGCTGCACGAGGGCTACCTGGTCACGCCGATATCGAAGTTCGAGCTGATTCTGGGGTTTACGCTTTCCGGCGCCATCAAGGCGATCCTCTCCGGCGTGGTGCTGGTGACGGTGGGCTCGATCATTGCCGGCATCCCCGATCCGCTGAATCTGGCGCGGATGGCGCGGATGTTCCTGCTGGTGGTGGTCACGTCGCTTGCGCTCATCAGCATGATGTTCCTGTTCATGGTGCGGGTGAGCGATCCACTGGTGCCCCGGGCCATTTTCGGCGTCCTGAACACGGTCCTCTATCTTCCCCAGCGGCGCGGTCTATCCCACCCAGGCCTTCCCTGGCTGGATGAGAGCGATCACGGTCGTCGACCCGTTTACCTATGCCGTGCACGGGTTCAAGTCGCTGGTGCTCAAGAACACCGGGCTGCTGGCGATCAGCCACGACCTGCTGTTCCTGAGCGGCTTCACGGTGCTGGCGATGGCGGCGGCCACGGCACTGTTCCGGCGGACTTTGTGACGTTTCTCCCCCCGCGCCGGATTCATCCAAAACCTGACTTGCCGGCAGTATCCCGTTGGGCGGCAAAGGGCTTCTGCATTGGCTACGCGCAAAGGCATGGAAACGCGATAGGCGCTTCGTCCCTTAAGCAGCGGCGTTCGTCACACAGCCCTTTACAGGTTTTTTTGCCCATGCAACTAGTGAGACAACTGAAAGAACAGCAACAAGCCGCGCTACACATCCGGCCTCATTTTTGAGGAAAAAGCATCCCCCGCGAGGGGCGAGAAACGGAGTGTCCTGGCACCAGGCAGGTTGCGTCCCACCCCGAATTTGTCCCCATGCCCCGTACTATGACCCGGTCGCCGGGAAATCAATTTATTCAACGGTTGGCACTTTACACGACCGGGCGATTCCACTTGCATTGACCCCTACTTTCCTCCGGCACACATGAGACGCCCCCACTGCCCCTTCCCCTCCCCCCTGATCGAGCCCCTCGAATCCCGAATCGCCCCCGCCGCCATAACCTGGACGCCGGTGAACTATTCGGATGTTCTCAAGAATTCGAAGGGGCAGACGGTGCTCGAGTTTTTCAATGCCGACCCCAGTTCGTCGTTTTACACGAACAATCCGGGCCACGCCACGCTGTCGGGCGCGAATTTGGCAATCGCCAAGGTGCTGGGCGAGGATCCGAACACTTATTTTATCAAAGTCAGCACGGGAGAGGATGTCCGGATCGAGACCAACGTCGGGTTCTCGGACCTGGTGAACGTGGGCAAGGGGAATGTGCTGGCCGTTTTCACGGACTTGAACGCCATCGCGGGCAACGGGAACGCGGGCAAGGTCGAGAGCACTGAATTGACCGGCCTGGCCCTGGGAAACAAGGTCTCGGTGCACGTCGGGACCGGGGTCAATGAATACCAGGTTGGCGGGACCGGGCCGTACTACGGCGGCTGGGTGGTGACGAATTTCAACGACCTGACCAGCACACTGGGCGGCGTGGGCGAATCGGCGGGCAACGCCACGGACCTGCTGAACAACACGGTGGTGAACCTGACCATAGCCGGCCCGATCGAGGGCGGCTTCATCGCGGGCGGACCGGTCGATCAGCTCAGCGCCACGGGAGCGGTCACGGAGATTTTGACCGGCGACGCCGCCAACGGGCTGACGTACAGTTTCAACGCAGTACAGAACACGAATACGGCAGGCACCACACTGAACGTGGGCGCGCCGAACGCCGGGGTCGCCGGGCCGTCGATATCAGATGCAACTATTGGTTCCGGAGGCAACCCGCTGACATTGACACCGGGACTCATCCTGATGGGCAGCGGCGGTCCCGGGGCAGCCGGCGGCAGCCTTTTGGGCCTTACGGTGCTCGACCAGGCGCTTACGCCGGTCACGATTATCGGCGGTGCGGGTGGGAGTGGAGGAGTGGCAAAGACCTCCGGGGGCGCTGGTGGCTCAATTTCCGATGTGGTTTTCAATCCGCCCACTACGCTGGTGGGCGGCGTGCCGAATGCGTTGATCGAACTGGAAGGTGGCGCTGGTGGCACGGGTACGGCCAAGGGCGGCTCGGGCGGCTCGATAACGAACGTTTTCGCGGATTACAATGCCCTCGGCCAGAGCCAGCTTGGGGCGCCGAACATGATCGGCAACTTCGAGGTTCTGGGCGGCATGGGCGGCGCGGGCGCGACTGGAGGAGCGGGCGGCAGCCTGAGCAATATCAATATCGTCAGCTCGACGCCGCACGATCTCACGGCGGGCGCCATCGAGTATCAATTGATCGCCGGAACGGGTGGCACATCCGCCACCGGCGGGCATGGCGGCGCCGGCGGCTCGATTACCAATTCCCAGGTCATCAATGACGCGCTGGCTCCCATCGATCCACTTACCGGGCTGCCGAACGACAGCCTCACCGGTCCCAGCGCCAATCCGACCGCCCCGAACTATTCGCTGGCCGTCATCCAGGCCGGCGGCGGCGGTATGGATGCGATCAAGGGCGTGGGCGGCGCCGGCGGTTTGATCAGCGGTTTGACGCTCAAGGGCTTCAACTTTGCAGTCGTCGGCGGCACGGGTGGCAATGGTGTCAGCGCCGGTGGATCAGGCGGAGGCGTCAGCAGCGTCAGCGTGCTTGGTTCATCCGGCAGCCTGCCGGGCGATGCCTACCACGCGCAATCGCTTTATGTGGCCAGCGGCAGCGGCGGGAACGGAAGCGCGGGCAAGGGGGGCGCGGGCGGCTCGATCAATTCCCTGGCGGTGGCGAACGCCGACTTCGGCTTGGCCGACCCAACGACGTTCGATCGCATAATCACCACCGGCAACGCGACAACGAGCGAAGTGCAGCAGGTCGGAGTTGTGCCGGCCAATACCTTCACCCTTACCTTCGAAGGTCAAACCACCGCTCAATTGCCGGCGAGCGATACCGCGGCGGACGTGCAGAACGCGTTGAACTCGCTGTCCTCCATCAACACCGCCGGTGGGGTGACCGTGCAATCCGTGACGGGCGGGTATCTCATCACGTTCGTCAATCCGGGCATTCAGCCGCTGATCATCCCGAACCCCGCTGTGACAGCCGGTTTCGATGTGGTTACCGGTTCGGGCGGGATGGCGGGCAAAGGGGCCGGCGGGGCTGGCGGCGGCATTACGGACCTGAGGGTCACCGATGCGGATTTCCTTACCGACCAGCATCCGTTGGGCAATTTCGGCACCGGGTACATCGCCACCGGCAACGGCGGGGCCGCGCCGGGAGCGGGCGGCAAGGGGGGTGCGGGCGGATCGATGACCAGCGTCACTGTTATCGGCACGCGGCTGGCCTTCTCGACCAATGGGGTCCAGACCACCGGGCTCGGCATCGTCACGGGCAACGGCGGCGCCGGAGGATTGGGCGCGGCGGCCGGCAAAGGGGGCGCGGGCGGCAGTATGACCGGTGTGGCGATTCGCACGGCGGAGGGTCTTTATCCCTCCTTCACCACGCAAAGCGTGGGCCTGCTTTTGGACACGACGGCGAATTTCGTCTCGGACGGCATCCAGGTGGGTGACGAGGTGGAGAATTCGCTCACCTTCGCGACGACCACGGTCACCTCCGTGACGGCCACGGAATTGGGCCTGACCAGCGATATCTTCGCCGCGGGCGATCCTTACGAAGTGATCGTTCCCGGCGCGACGCCCACAATTTACTCAGGGACGGCCCAGGCTTCGCAGGACACGATCATCGACGCGACCGCGAATTTCACCGCGTACGGGATCCAGGTCGGGGACATCGTCGAGGACATCACGGACACCCAGGCGAACAACAATGTGCCGGTGACGGCAGTGGTCACCCAGGTCTTCTCCGCAACCCAGTTGAATGTCTCGACCGATATTTCACACGTTGGGGACCAATACGAGATCGTCACCCTCGCGGGGGCCGAGTTGGTCACCGGCTACGGTGGCGCGGGCACGCTGACCGGCGCGGGCGGCGCCGGCGGGACGATCACCAGTTCCAATGCGGAGGTGCCCGGCACCGTCAGCATGACTGCCGGCGCGGGCGGCGGCGGCGGCATCAAGGCCGCGGCAGGCACGGGCGGCGGCCTGCACGGAGATGGCGCGTTCTCGACTTTTGGCGCGGGATTGCTGATGGCGGGCGATGCGGGCACGGCCGGCGCCAAGCCCGGGGCGGGCGGCAGCGTGACGGGCGCGAACATCCAGGCGCTCACCAATGTGGAACTCATTGGCGGCAATGGGTTTGCCGGCGGCGCGGGTGGAAGTGTGACATCGAGCGGATTCTCCGGCGTCTTGAACGAGGGCGCCGGCTTCAATCCGCCATCCGGCAATATCACGGTGCAGGCCGGCATCGGCGGCTCCACCGGGACGGGCAACGGCGGGGCGGGCGGCTCGATCACCGGCATGACCGGGTTCATCTCTTCGGGAGACGAGGGCGGCGCCGTCGTGACGCAATTTGTTGCCGGCGCGGGCGGCGGCGGCGAGGCGCACGGAGGCGCGGGCGGTTCGGTGAGCGGCATCCGGTTCTTCGGTGGAGGCGGCCCCAATGTGACCTTCTTTATCAACGGGGGCGACGCCGGCAATGCGGCCACCGGCAAGACCGGCGCGACCGGCGGCAGCGTGACCGACATTGGCGGCGGCACGTTCGTCAGCGGGACAGCCGACCCGAATTTCTCGATCAATACGGCGACCGATTTCCACCACATCTCGGCCGGCGACGGCGGCGATGCCGTGAAGACTGGCGGAGTGGGCGGTTCGGTCAACGATGTCTTTGTCAACGCCGCCATTGGCCTGCGCTACGGCGCGCTGTTTGGGTTTGATATCGACGGCATCGATGGAGCGACCGTCACGGGCGCGGGCGGTATCTCGGCCGGCGCGGGCGGGACCGGCGCGACGCAGGGGCAGGCGGGCAATGTGACCAACATCTCCGCGGATGCGATTGCTTCGATTGTGGCCGGGCATCTGCATGTCGGCTCGCCGTTGCTCGAGACAAACCTCGCGAAGAATGTGAGCGGGATCATCCTCAACGGATCGACTGCTCCGACGCTGGTGCAGGAGTTCAACCTCACCTTCGATGGCCAGACCACCAACCTGCTGCCGACCGACGCCACGGTCACCCAGGTGGCCGCCGCGTTGAACGGACTGTCGCCGTAGTCAGCGCGGGAGGCGTGACGGTCACCCCCGCGCCGAACGGATACGAGGTCACCTTCAACAAGACCGGCGCCCAGATGGTCCTCACCGGCGGCGAACCGGCTGTGAACTCGGACGGCACGACCACCGAGGTGGTGCAGGGCGTGGTGCCGGTGCCGGCAAACAATATCGCGGGCGTGCTCGAGGACCAGAACGTCACGGTCAACATCAATCCATTCTTCCTGAACTTCGAATATGGGGGTGTCACCCAGAGCACGACGCTGCTTCCGGCCAATGCCACACTCGCGCAGGTGCAGACGGCGTTGAACGCGTTGACCACCGTGAGCCAGGCGGGCGGGGTTATCGTCACGGCCGGCACCGGCAACAGCAACCCGGGCTACAACGTCCAATTCCAGAACTTCGGCCCGCAATCGCTCATTTCGGTCGATTACGCGCCTTACAGCAAGGAAATCACCACCGGCAACGCGACGACGAGCACGGACGAAGTGCAGCAGGTCGCAGTGCTGCCGACCGATCCCTTCACTCTTACTTTCCAGGGTCAAACCACCACTCAATTGCTGGCGAGCGACACCCCGATGGACGTGCAGAACGCGTTGAACGCGCTTTCCGCCGTGCAGAGCGCCGGCGACGTGACCGTGCAATCCGCGACGGCCAACACCACGCCCAATACCGGGTATCTTATCACGTTCGGCAATGCGGGCATTCAGCCGCTGATCATCCCGAACTTCTCGCTGGGGGTCACCCAGACGGTGACCGGCGGCGCTTCCGTGGCATCGGTGCAAACGCTGGCCCTTCCCACGCGTGGCGACTTCGGCGCGCCGCAATTTGCCACAGCCAACCTCGTGGGCAGCATTTATGATATCCAGCAGGAGAACGCGGCGGTGTTCCACTTCACGCAACTCGAGCCTTCATCGAGCTTCGTATTCGGCGATGCGCCGCAGGACGGGTTGATAGCGGCAGTTTCACTAACCTCGTTCAAGAACTTCATCCCTGAGGCGTTCGTGACTACGGACGCCAGCGGCGATGCGATTCTCGTGGATAACACCGTCAGCTAAAAATTTTCGCCCGGCATATTTCCCCCTCGACTCCAATGAAATCGAAATCCAAAACCTCCCCAAGGCTCGAACGTTACAGCATGATCGAGCCGTTGGAACAGCGGATCGCCCCGGCCTCGACCGCCACCGTAACTTTTGGCGCCCTGCTGCCCGCGAATCCGACTTTCGTCACGGCCACGGCGGGCGGCGCCCTGCTGATGAAAGCGGGTGACGTGCTGACCACCGCCGCCGGCGGCGGCGGCTCCTATTTGCTATATGTCCAGGCAGGCGAGGTGCTGGTGCATACCACCGACCTGAACAGTAATAACGTGGTCGATTTCAACGAGATCACCGGCCTGTCCGTGGGCAACGGCGCGCGCTTTACCTCCTTTGTGGATATCCATGGCGACATCGTAACCGACCTGAATCCGGACGGCACGCTGAGCGACGGCGGGAAGGGAGACATCCTGCTGGATGCAAATATCGCCGCCATCGACATGCGCTCGCTCGAGACCGGGGATTTCGCCGGCAACTCGGTGCAAAGCTCGGCAGATCTCGTCAGCGACCACCTCGCGATGACGAATTATTCGATCTTCGGCAACATTTACGCCGGCGGCGGCTTGGGCGTTGCAAACGACACCACGAGCGGGCTCCACCTCAATCCCAACGAGGGTCCGGCTTTGGAGAACAAATTTAACGGTGTAACCAGCGGCTCCGAGCTTTATGCGGCGACCGAGCCGGTCGTTGGCTCGATCTACGCCGGGACGGCCGCGTCGGGGCAGTCGTTCACCTTTGGATCGAGCGGCCATGGCACCAGCGCACCCGGTACTTTGCCGCTGGATATCCAGGGCAATCTGCTTGCGTTCAACCCCGCTCCGGGCGAGGCCGGCGCGAGCATCTATAACATCCAGGCGGACGCGCCCGGAATTGCCTTCAGCATCGGCACCATCCAGGCCGGCAACGGCGGCTTCAACGCCCCCGGCGGCAACGTTGTCAACGTGGCGCTGGATGGCGACAATTCCGGTGTTTACAAGTTGATCGCCGGCAACGCGGGCAACGGCACCGTGGGCCAGCCGGGCGGCAGTATCATCAATTTCTCGGAAGCAGGCGCATTCATCAGCGAGGTGGTGCTCCAGTCGGGCAGTGGCGGCTCGGGACTGACGGGCAAGGGCGGCAATGCAGGGACCATTACGCTCAACCCGGCCAATCCGATCGAAATCAACGCGCACCTGGTGTTGAATTACGGCAACGGGGGCGACGGTTACACCGGCGGCGGCAACGGAGGCGGCACGACCAAGGGGAACTTTGTTACTCCTGAAGGAAAGATTACGCAGCCGCAGAATCTGGTTACGACCGCTTACACGATGGGAGCGATCACGCCGACGCCTTTCGATTTCAACGGCGACGGGCTGAGCGACGCGGTCTTTTCGACGACCAGTCCCAACCAGGTGGTGGTTGCCCTTGGCCAGTACACGCCCGGCAGCGCAAACACGACGGCAACGGCCACCTACGGGCTAAATTACTCGCAGTACATTTACCTCAATGCTCCCGCCCAGGTGGACAGCATCGTGGTGGCGGATTTCACCGGCGCCGTGAATCCGGTGACCCATCAACCGGAATACGACATCGCCGTTGCCTCGGGGCAGGGGAGTTACGCCGGCATCGAGGTATTCATCAGCGAGTACAACCCGAAGACCGGTGCTTTTGAGGGCTTCAGCGACCCGCTGTTTACACCGCTGCCCATTCTCTCGAGTTACAACTATTACGATACGAGCTTTACCATCAGCAAGCTGATGGCTGGAAATTTCTCCGGCAACGGAGTCATGGGCCTGGCGGCCCTGGTGCAGGAGACCACCGATCCTGCCGAATTCGTCGATAACGTGCTGATCTTCCTCAATGGCGAGGTGAGCAACGCCCATCCCACCGGGTCGGGTTACTTTTACGCCAATTTCGCCAATGGGAATCAACCTTTCGTGGATCTTAGCGCATACGTTGGTAATGCAACCCAGTCCACCTTCATTGCGACTCCGCTGGTGGCTTACACGCCGGGCGCGACTGCTGTGGCTAATAACACTCACGACGTGGTCCTCTTTGCCGACCTCGGCGACACAGGCTTCGGCGTAGTGGATGATTCAACCTCGGCCACGGCCACGAGCAAGGCGCCGGTTTTCCTCGCCGGGGGCGGCTGGGGCGCTGTATGGCCGCCCGGCTCGAAGACTCCCGTCCAATTCTACGATCAGACCTTCACGGTATTCCAGGACTTCCAGAATCCGAATATTGCGGACGTTGCCGCGGTATCGAGCAAGCCTCAAGGCTTCATTGTCACCGAACAGGGAAATGGCGCCGGCCAATTTACTGTTTCGACGCCGCAGATCGAGTTTGGTTATTATGGTATCGACTTTGGCTACGGTACCGGAGTTGCTCCGCAAGCCATTGTGACCGTGCCGAGCACTGCCGGCCCCACCAAGAGCGGGTTGTTCCAGGACCTGGCCATCCTCGATTACGATGCGAACGGTGGGGATTACATCTGGATGCAGAATCTGTTTTACGACACGGTAAACTTCCCCCCCAGTGAAAGTTTCGTATGGGCCAATACCGATTTTGCGATACTGGCAACAATCACCCCCGCGGGCGGCACGTCGACCGAAGTCGCCTTTGGCGCCTTCTATCCGCATCCGCAGCCCAGTTCCCTCTACGTGAACTCGGGCCCCGGGGAATACGGCTTCATCACCGGCGATCCTCTCACCAATTATGCGCAGTACACCCAAGGGCTGGGTATCAACCAGCCCCTCGGAGCGGGCGTTGGCCTCGACGGCCTCTATACGAACTATGTTCCCTTCAAGAACGCCGGCTATTTCTTCAACGGCGGAGATGGCGGCAATTCGTTGTCCGGCCCGGGTGGGGCGGGGGGCAGCTTCGGTTCGTCCCTGACGCTTAGCACGGCCAACGGGTTGACGACGGGCACCGGCACTCTTGCGATCGAGTTTCCCGCCGATGTGACCTACGAGGGTGTCGCGCGCTTCATAGGGGGCAATGGCGGCAACGGATTCACTAATGGCGGTGCGGGGGGCAACCTCATCGGTATCTCGCTAAGCTATAACAACGCAACGGAATTGACCGGCAATGCCCTGCTCTTTGCGGGCAATGGGGGCGAGAGTCTTACGGCCACGGGTGGAGCGGGAGGCTCGCTGAGCCAGTTGTACATCGTTTCGGGTGAGCTCTTCGTCGGCGGCAATGGAGGCATCGGAATTTACGGCGGCAGTGGCGGATCGTTGAAGGGCAACTCCGGGTCCTTTACCGGGGAAACCAACAACTATGATTCCTACGTCGCCCTCAGGGGGGGCAGTGGCGCCAATGGCATTCTCGGCGGCGGCGCCGGCGGGTCCATCAATTCGTGGGTGGAATGGTTCGGTCCGCTCATCAACGGCACGGGCGGATTGCTTAACTATGTCGGGGGCAACGGCGGCGATGCCGTCGCAGGCCAGGGCGGATCGGGCGGCTCGGTCATCAACGCCAGCCCCTATGTGGTGGATAACAACCTCGCGGGGAATATCTATTTGCAGGGCGGCGCGGGCGGCACCGGCAAGTACGGCGGAAACGGCGGTGGTGTGAATACGTTCGATAACATACCCACTATCAATAGCTCGCCGCTGAGCCTGACGGTGATCGGCGGCGACGGCGGCGCGGCTACGATTGGCACCGGCGGCGCCGGCGGCGGTATCAGCAACGTTGTTGCAAGCGCCACCGGGAATGTGGTGAACACGACGAACGCGTTTGAAGCTTCCGCTCTCTTCACATTCAATTTTACCAATCCAAGCACCGACGAGAGCATTGTGGACGCGGTAACCGGCTTTCAGGCGATCAACTACAACCGTTTGGTGGCCGGCTACGGCGGCGCAAGCGCCGGTGGTGTCGGTGGCCTGGGCGGGGCGGTAAGTACGATTCAATCGGCCGCGACCGCGCAGAATGGCCAGGAGGTAGTCTCGGCCGGCGCCGGTGGCACGGGCCTGATTGGTGGCGGAGCGGGCGGCGGGGTCACTTCCGCGAACATCAACGCGGGTTCCACCTCGGGCAAAGTCCTCATCATCGCGGGCGATGGCGGCGCCACACTCGGGGCGCGGCCGGCGGACCCGCACGACCCGATCGACATCAACTATTCCAATGGCGGTTCGAACGGCGCGGGCGGCAATGGCGGCAGCATCATCGGCTTCACGCAGCCGCTGACCGTGAACACGCACGTCGATCTGATCGCCGGCAACGGCGGCGCAACCCCAAATCACAGTGTGGCCGTCGGCAATGCCACGACCGATAACTCCGGCCGGGGCGGCTCCATCGAGAACATCAACGTCGCCGGCAGCATCGGCGCTGCCCCCGCCGCGGACGCAAATATCCCGATCATCTCCTACAACAACATCTTCACCGGCGTCACAGCCAACGGCATCGCCAACACCTTTACCATGCAGCAGTTCGTCGATAATTACATCCTCGGCGATCCCACGGCGGCGTTGACAGACGCGATCGGCAACGTCGGCTTGGTGGCCGGCGCGGCGGGCATGGTCGATGGCGGCCTGCTCAATGGCGGTCCCAGCCTGGCGCCCTCTACCAGTGGCGTGAATGGATCGGTGACCAACATTCAGGCGGAAAATATCATGTCGATGGTTGCCGGCAATGTTTACCAGGTCTCCCTGATCCAGGATTTGACCCAGTACGGGATCACCGTCAATGGCGGTGTCCTGGGCTCGAGCAAGGCCGTCTGGTACAATCCGGAGTCCGGCATGGACCAGACGACGATCAGCGGCGTGCCGCTCGGAAACCCGAACCAGCTCAATTACATCTCTCCGAATGGCGGTTACAGCACTACTCCGTTGCCCGGCGGTGGCGAGCTCGTGGACGGCGCGTTTATCGCGATGAATATCCGCACCATCGAGAGCATCCGCGACTTCCAGGGCACGGAATCCACCTAGCAATCGGCCACTCCTTACTTGCCGGGCCGCTTGATTTTACGGGCCGGAGACCGTAGGTTTCCGCTCCGTTTGCGGCCACTCTTTCTTAATGGCAACCGAAGCAGCAACCATCGAAGCAGCGCGCTCGCGCATCCAGCGTCTGGTCGAACAGATTGCGGCCCTGAGCAAGGCCGAGATTTCCAGCGAGGAGTTCTTTTCGAAATTCCTCGAGCGCGTGACCGGCGCGACCGACGCCAAGGGAGGCGCGGTCTGGCTTGTCGGCTCGCGCGCGCAGGATAACAAGAGCGAGTTCCAGCTTTGCGCGCATGCCGATTTTGAATCGAGCCTCTTCGGCAAGGATGAAGGGCAGCGGACCACCATTCTGAAAATCCTCACGGACGTGGTCCGCGACCAGACCGCGGTCATCCTCAGCCCGACCCATGCGGATGCCGCGGACATTGCTCCGCCGCCGGGCGGCTCGGCCAACAAAACCCCGTACGCCTTCCTGCATGTGCCGCTGCGGCTCAATAATCAGGCGATCGGCATTCTCCAGGTATGGCTGCAGCCCTACGTGCAGGCGAAGAATTACCCGGAGTTCGTCACCTTCCTCAACACGCTGACGCCCTACGTCGAGCAGCACCTGCAATCGCGCAGGCTCAGCAACCTGGTGCTCGAGACGCAGCGGCTCCAGCATCTGCTGCGTTTCACGGCGGACCTGGCCGGGTCGCTCGATTCGCTGGAACTGGCGCGGCTCACGGCCAATTACGGGCGCGACCTGGCGGGCTGCGAGCGCACCTCCGTGCTGCTGAGGGAGGGTGAAAGATGGAAGGTGCTGGCGATTTCCGGCCAGGAGACCGTCGAGCCCAAGAGCGCCATGGTCAAGGCGATGACCGCATTTGTCGAAGCTCACTCCGCGCAGGAGACCCGGATCCTGGACAAGAAGGAGCTCCTCGAGCGCGCCGAGGCTGCGAAGGCGGGCGATGCCGCCGGCTCGGCTGCGCCGGCGCTGCCGACCGCCCGCACCGATGAGATCGATATTCTGTACTTCCAGCTCTCGCACGTGATATCGGCGGTCATTTGCCCGATGCTCAACGAGGACCGCGAGATCACGGGCGCGATTTTTTGCGAGAGCACATTCGAGGGCTACTTCAATTCCGCCGGCGGCAAGTCGGAGGTGCTGCCTGCGCGGCGCGTGACGGAGTGGGTGGCCACTTACTCCGGGCGCTCGCTGGCCGCCGCGCGCGATTACCAGACGCTCCCATTTCTGCGCACCAGCCAGCGGGTTCGCGGAACGCGCCTGCTGCTTACCGGCAAGAAACGCAACCGCGTTCTTTTCAAGGCGTCGGTCTTCGGCCTCATCGCGGGCGTGATTCTCATCTGGCCCAGGAATCGGACGGTGGACGGCGATTGCATGATGGAGGCGCTCAGCCGGGCCATTGTCGTTCCCGAGATCAGCGCGCGCATCGAGACGGTGCTCGTCCACGAAGGCGAGCACGTCACGCGGGGCCAGCCGCTCGCGCTGCTCGATACCCGCCGCCTCAAGCTGGACCTCGACGGCACAGAGCAGGAGAAACTCCGCTACCAGGCGGATGCCGACCGCCTCGGCGCCGCGGGCGACGTGGCTGCGGCGCAGGTCTCGAAGCTCGAGGTCAACGTGCTCGAGGAGCAGGCAAAGAAAATCCAGGCCGATATCGACAGCGCGACGCTGCGCTCTCCCATCGACGGCATCGTGATGACCAAGGACCTGGAGCTGCGCGAGGGCGAGGTGCTCCAGCAGGGCGCCCCGTTTGCGGAGATCGACGACACCACCAAATGGCAGTTGCACGCGGAAATCAACGAGCGGGATATCGCGTCCGTCGAGGAGGCATTCCAGCAGAGAAAGGCGCTCGACATGACTTACATCCTTTATTCGCAGTCCGCCCACACGCTCCGCGCCCGCATTACCGATGCCGGGCAGATTTCCGCCACTGCCTACCCGCGCGACAAGGACAACGTATTTCTCGTGACCATAGACAATCCCGACATCCCGGCGGACATTGTCGATGATATCCGCCCGGGACTTACCGGACGGGCCAAGGTCGACCTGGGCAAAGAGTGTCTGCTCATGACTCTCTGCCGCAAGTTATACAGGTGGTACCAGTTCAGGATGATTGGTTCGACCCTATGAGAAGTGAAATTCGATATCCGAAATACGAACCTCGAAGCCGGATGCGGCGGCCTTCGGAAAGGGTGTTCTTTGGACGCATGCGTTCATTCGAATTTCGAATTTCGAATTTCGAATTTTCCAATTGTTCATGAAGACGTTTCTATTTGCAGCCCTTCTTTCCATTGCGCTTTCCGCCGCCGCCCGGGCCGACGACGTTCAGGGGATCGTGCTTCCGTTCAAGGCAGTCTCTGTAAGTTCCCCGGTGCTCCAGGATGTCATCAAGGACATCGAGGTCGACGAGGGCGACCAGGTCAAGCAGGGCCAGGTGCTGGCTCATCTGTTGAATGACCGCGAGAAACTGGAAGTGCAGCGTACGGAGAACCTTATCAAGCGCGCCCAGTTCGAGTACGACGGCATGAAGAAGCTGACCGATGAAAAGGTCGCGTCCGAGGACAACCTGATCGAGAAGGAGACCGATCTTCAGGCCGCGAAGCTCGAGTACCAGCTCGCGCAAGTCGAGCTCGACGAGAAAACGATCAAGTCTCCCCTTTCGGGCATCATCGTCCAACGCTACAAGGAGCCGGGCGAGGCCGTGGACCGGACGGAGAAGATGTTCGACATTGTCAATATCGACCAGGTCTACATCCGGTTCGACCTGCAGCCCGGGCTCATCGAGAAGCTCGAAGTCGGAGACAAGATACCGATCCACTTTCCCGCCCACAACGGCGGCCTCCAGCAATACGAGGCGGCGGTCTCGTTCATCGCTCCCGTCATCGACGCCGCCAGCGGCACTTATCGCGTGAAGCTTCTGCTCGACAATCCCAATCACGAAATCAGCGCCGGGATGCGCGGCGAAGCCGATTTCACCAAACCAATCAGGACCGCCGCCGCGGCGCAGTGACAGGTTATGGCAGTTGCCGCAGCATCCTCTCCGCCCCCGGTTCATTCCGCGAGCACTGTCATACCGCCGCTGCGTTCGGACCTGATTGTCATCAAGCAGTTCTACGAGGGGCGCACCTTTTATGTCGTCAAGGATCCCATCTCCCTCCAGTACTTCCGCCTGACCGCCGAGGATTATTTCCTGGCGACGCTCTTTGACGGGAAACGGGACCTGCGCCAGGTGCGCAACGCCTATGTCGAGCGCTTCCCGCATTTGCGTCTCGATTTTTCGGAAGAGGAAATCAGCGAGCGCGTGTCGCGTTTTGCCAATGACCTCGGGCTGCTCCAGTTCCTCAGCGTCCAGGGCTCGCAGTTGAAGCCGCGCTACGAGGCGATGAAGCGGCACAGCAAGAAGTCCAAGGGCGGCTTCTACAACTTTACCAACAACGTCTTCTTCTTCCGCCGGTCGATCTTCGATCCCGACAGGCTCTTCGCGCGCATGGCAAAGCCGATCTGGTGGATCTGGACGAAGCAGTCGCTCTGGATTTCCATCTGCATGGTCATCGCGGCGACCGTCGTGGTCTACAATAAGTACGACGCGACCGGGGTCATGATGTCGCGATTCTTTTCGCTGAATAACATCGCGCTGATCTGGGTCACGACCATCATCATCAAGTCGATCCACGAACTGGGCCACGGCCTGACCTGCAAGCACTTCGGCGGCGAGGTGCACGAGGTGGGTGTGATGCTCCTGATCTTTACTCCTTACTTCTTTGTCAATGTAAGCGACTGTTGGGTGCTCCCGGACCGCAACAAACGCATCCTTATCTCCGCCGCCGGCATCTATGTCGAGTTGGTCCTCGCCTCGCTGGCCACCTTCCTGTGGGCCCTGGTCCAGCCCGGGCCCTTTCAGCAGATCCTTTGGAATATCATGGTCATCGCCAGCATCTCGACCCTGATTTTCAACGCGAATCCGCTCATGCGCTTCGACGGTTACTATATCATGACCGACTGGATCGAGGTGCCGAACCTTTGCAACAAGTCGCGCTCCTTCATCGGTTACCAGGTCAAGCGGCTCATCTTCGGTCGGGATTACGAGGACGCCTCGATGGCCCGGCTGCCGCTGCCGCGCCGGCGTTTCGGGCTTTTCTATTTCTACGCTGTCGCATCCTATCTCTACGGTTATTTTGTCATTTACAAACTTACCCGTTACATGGCGCCCCACCTCGCGCCGTTCGGGCTCGAAAAACTGGCCACGTGGTTTTCCGTCACCGCCCTCACGGGGTGGGTGGTCATGCCCTTGTGGAGCTTTATGAAAAGCCTTCAACTCTCACGCGAAGACTGGCGTCCCGGAGGCCGGTTGCGCCGGCTCGGCATCGTCGGAGGGAGCCTGCTCCTTGTTTTTGCAATCTGTTGTTTCATTCCCTGCCGGCTCATCATCAAGCGCAACGTCGCCGTCGAGCTCGCCTCGCCCGAGGATGTCCGGCCCGACTTCCAGGGATTCGTCGAGGAAATCTATGTGAAGGAAGGGCAGAAGGTGCCGCCCGGCGCGGCGCTGGCGCGGCTGTCGAATCGCGACCTCGAGCAGGATCTGGTCGAGGCCAGGGCGCAACTGGCCGTGGCCCAGGCCTCGGTGGAACGCGCGCTGGCCGATGACAAGCCCGACGAGGTGAAGGAGGCGCAGCCGATGGTGGACCGGATGAAAAAGCGCGTGGCCGACGCGCAACTGAACGTCGACAAGCTGATCCTGCGCACCACCACCGGCGGCACGGTGCTGACCCACGACCTGCCGCTTTTGCTCCACCGCGAGCTGCACATCAACGACGTATTTTGCCAGGTCGCGCCGCTCGATTCCATGCGCATCGTCATCCCGCTGAACGAGAAGCAGGTCCGCTGGGTTCACAAGGGGCAGCCGGCGGAGATCATCTCCTACGCCTACCCAGGCACCGCCGTCAGGGGCGTCATCGCCGGCCGATCCCGTCATCCTCATCGGCGAGGATATGCCTCGCCGCCTTTTCCGCGCGCCGCCACGGCGACGTGCCGACTGCCTTTGACCGCACGGGCAAGGAGGTGCCCGCTCGAGCGCACTTACGAGGCCGAAATCCAGGTCGACAACCGCGCCGGCCTCCTGCGCCAGGGGATGACCGGGCGCGCGAAAATCGATGCCGGACGCTACCCCTGGGGCAGATTGGTATTGCAGTCGCTGCTCGACTTGGTGAGCCTCGACTACCGGTTTTGAAACGAAGTTGCAGCCCCAGGGCGCCAATCGCGGCGCCAGCGTGTCCTTGAATTTACTCCTTAACTTGAACTTGAACCGCGCGCCGGCCCCGCTATGCCAAGCCTGTGCCGTTCCCTGAAACGCCCTGATCCTCCGTCATGTTGATCCGCCGCGCGCTCGCGCTGTCCGCCATTGCCGTCGCCACCGCCTTCGCGGGGGACAAGCTTGCGCCTGACGATCAGGGATCGGGCAAGACGCAGATCGTCACGCTGCGCGAGGCGATTTCCATGGCGCTGCAAAACAACATCGACATCCAGTGGCACAAGGCCGACTTGCGGCTCCAGGATGACCAGGTGCGGGTCGCCTGGGGCGATTTCGACCCGACACTCAATATCAACTCGAGCTACGAGTTCTCCCGCATCCCGCAGAACCCCACCACCATCACCAGCGCCGATACGGCGCAACAAATCCTCCTCCAGCAGGAGGCGCTCGCGGAGATTGAAGCCGCCGTCGCTCCCACGCCCGTGCCGCTTCCCGGCACGCAGCCGGCTGCCACGGCCACCCCGGCGCCGCCGTCAACAACGAGCCGTTTATCTTCCAGGACGAGGACATCCGCAACCAGCTCGACGTCGAAGGCAAGCTGCCCCTCGGCACCACTTACAAGGTCGGCGTGGAAGTCGATCACCTTCGCGATATCGTGCTCAACCTCAATGAGCCGTTCCTGCCCAGCGACGTTTTCTTCGCGGGCATCACGATCGACCAACCGCTCCTCCAGGGCTTCGGTTACGACGCCAATCTCGCCTCGATTCGCATTGGCCGGCGCAACCGCGCGGTCGGCTACAATAACTGGCGCCAGCGCGTCATCGATTCGGTCGGCCTCGTCATGTCCACTTACTTTGATATGACTTTCGCCCAGGAGGTCATGGAATTGCGGAGGGAATCCATGGACGCCGACCAGGCGTTGGCCACTGCCAACCAGCGCCGCGTCGAGGTGGGCCTCATGACCCCGCTCGATGTCCGCCAGGCCGAGGCGGAAGTCTCCGCCGACCAGTACGACCTGCTGACCGCGCAAAATCTCCTGACCGCACGCGTCGCCGACCTCAAGAAGCTCGTCTATCGGGGGGTCGAGGATGATGACGGCCGCACTTTCGTCACTGCCGGCCCCATCGAACTGCCGATTCCCGTGCTCGACCGCGAGTCGCTGCTCGCCGACGCCTTCCAGAACCGCGTCGATTACGCAACCGCCATCCAGCAGGCTGAGATCGAGAACATCCGGCTCAAATACTACGAGAACCAGCTTTTGCCCCGGATCGATTTCGTCGGCACGCTCGGCGTCAACGGCCTCAGCACCAACAGCACCGCCTCCAGCATTACCAATTCCGGCAACGGTCCGGAGTGGAGCTTTGGCATCCAGGGCTCGATACCGTTCGGCAACGTCGCAGGACGCGCCAATCTCTCCTCCTCCCGGCGCCTCAAGGAGGAAGCCATTTGGAAATTGAAACAGGTCGAGCTCTCGATCAACACCGACGTCGACACCGCCATCAGCGCCATCCGCACCAATCAGCAGCGCGTCAAATCCGCCGACGAAGCGCAGAAGGTCGCCGAGGACGTGGTCAAGATGCAGGACCAGCGCCTCGAGGCCGGCCAATCCTCGACCCTGGACATCCTCGACAACCGCCGCCGGCTCTACGACGCCCAGGCCGCCGCGCTCGAGGCCGTGGACGACCTGAACAAATCCATCGTCCAGCTCTATCTCGCCACCGGCACCCTCCTGCGTGAGCAATCCATCGTCCTGGTGGACGACGAGCCCGATGCCCCTGGCCGCAACAAGGCGCATTGAGGCATCCTGCGCCGAAACCCATCCCAAAGCAGCCCTTGCCTGTTTTTCACGCAGCCTCTAGCCTTTTTCGCCTTTGCTGAATGAAAATACAACGCGCCCTGCTTTCGGTTTCAGACAAAACCGGTCTCGTCGACTTCGCCCGGGAATTGGCCGCAATGGGGGTCGAGATCATCTCGACCGGCGGCACTGCCGGCCTCCTGAAAAAGGAGAAAATTCCATCCACTGAGGTCTCCGCCTTCACCGGCTTCCCGGAAATCCTCGATGGTCGCGTCAAGACGCTCCATCCGAAAGTCCACGGCGGCCTCCTCTTCCTGCGCGGCAACAAGGAACACGAAGCCGAGGCGCAGAAAAACGGCATCCTCCCCATCGATCTCGTGGTGGTAAACCTCTACCCGTTCGAGCAAACGGTCGCAAAGCCCGACGCCACCCTCGAGGAAGCCATCGAGAACATTGACATCGGCGGCCCGTCGATGCTTCGCAGCGCGGCGAAAAATTACCGCTCCGTCACCGTCGTGGTCGATCCCGCCGATTACGCCGACGTGCTGGAAAACATCCGCGCAAACGACGGCGCCACCACGCTCAAATTGCGCGAGCGGCTCGCCATCAAGGTCTTCGTCACCACCTCCGGCTACGACGGCGCCATCGCGAATTTTCTCAACCAGGAACAGGAGACCACCGGCTCATTTTCCCTCACCCTCCCCATCGCTGCGCGGCTGCGCTATGGCGAGAACCCGCATCAGCAGGCGGCGCTTTACGGCGATTTCGACGAGCACTTCCAGAAGCTCCACGGCAAGGAGCTTTCATTCAACAACATCCTCGATATCAGCGCCGCCAGCCTCCTCGTCGAGGAATTTCCGGAGCCGACCGTCGCGATCCTCAAGCACACAAACCCGTGCGGCGTCGGCACCGATGCCGACCTGAAAGCCGCGTGGGACAAGGCGTTCTCCACCGACAAGCAGGCGCCGTTCGGCGGCATCATCGTTTGCAATCGCCCTCTCACTGAGCCGCTCGCCCGCGCCATCAGCGGAATTTTCAGCGAAGTCATCATCGCGCCTGATTTCGAGCCCGAGGCGCGCGTGCTCCTCCAAAAGAAAAAGAACCTTCGGCTCATGCGCAAGCTTCAGCTCGCCGGCCGGCAGGGACGAGGAGCCGCCCGACGTGCGCTCCGTGCTCGGCGGCCTGCTGGTGCAGGAGCGCGACAAGGGCGGCGCCGGCGAGATCGAGAATATCGAGGGCAAGGTCGTCACGCGCCGCCCGCCCACCGCGGATGAAATGAAGGCGATGCTCTTCGGCTGGCGCGTGGTGAAACATGTCAAGTCCAACGCCATTGTTTACGCCGCGAAAGACCGCACGCTCGGCATCGGCGCCGGGCAGATGTCGCGCGTCGACGCCTCGCGCATCGCCGTGCTCAAGGCGAAGGATGCCGGCCTGTCGCTCGCCGGCAGCGCCGTTGCCAGCGATGCTTTTTTCCCGTTTGCCGACGGCCTCATCGCCGCGGCCGACGCCGGCGCGACCTGCGCCATCCAGCCCGGCGGCTCCGTGCGCGACCAGGAGGTCATCGACGCCGCCGATTCCCGCGGCATGGCCATGGTCTTCACTGGCGTGCGCCATTTCCGGCATTAGTTTCCCGGTTGTAAAAACCATGCCCCGATTGGAACTCGGCGTTAATATCGATCACGTCGCCACGCTTCGGCAGGCGCGCTACGCCGCATTGCCCGATTCCCCCAACGCCGAGCCCGACCTGGCCGCCGCCGCCGGCATTTGCGAGCGCGCCGGCGCCGGCGGCGTCACCGTCCACCTGCGCGCCGACCGCCGCCACATCCAGGACCGCGACGTCAGCCGGCTGCGTGCGAACCTCATCACCAAGCTGAACCTTGAAATGGGCAACACCCCGGAGATTCTCGAAATCGCACTGCGCATCCTGCCCGAGGATGTCTGCCTCGTCCCCGAGAACCGGCGCGAAATTACCACCGAGGGCGGCCTCGACGCCGCCGGCAATTTCAAGCAGCTCGAGCCCACGGTCCGCCGCCTCCAATCCGCCGGCATTAGCGTCAGCCTATTCATCGAACCCGACCCGGAGCAGATCGAATCCGCGCACGAGCTGGGCGCCGACGCCATCGAGTTGCACACCGGCGCCTTTGCCAATGCCACGGGCGAGGATCAGCAGGGCGAATTGCAGCGACTCATCGGCGCCTCGCGCTTCGCCAGCGACCGCGGCTTGCGAGTCAACGCCGGCCACGGCATCAATTACCATAACATCGGCCTCATCCTCGCCATCCCGCACCTGCGCGAGCTGAACATCGGCCATGCCATCGTCAGCCGCGCCCTCTTCACCGGCCTGGACGCCGCCGTGCGCGAGATGGTCGCGGCCATCAGTAAATACCCGGGCAACGATGAACTCCTTTGAAACTCGAGCCCCGCACCCGCGTGCTCGGCATCGGCGTCGATATTGTCGAGACTTCGCGCATCGACTCCTCCATCGAACGATTCGGCGAGCGATTCCTCCACCGCGTATTCACCCAGGGCGAGCGCGACTACTGTTCCTCGATGGCGCATCCCGCCCGCCATTACGCCGCCCGCTTCGCCGCCAAGGAAGCCGTCTCGAAAGCCTTCGGCACCGGCATCGGCAACCGCGTAGGCTGGCGCGACGTGGAAGTGAAACGCAGGGAAACCGGCGAACCCTTCATCATATTACACGGCTCCGCCGCCGAGTTCGCCGCCTCGCTCAATCTCCTCGAGGCATTGGTCAGCCTAAGTCATTCCGACCATTACTCCGTCGCCAACATAGTCCTGATCGCCCGCGCGTAACCTCCGCGCCCCGCTTGCGCCAATCAGCAATCCGAGATCAGCAGCCGAGCGGAGCGAGACGATCCGCCGAAGGCGGACCCACAGGGCGAGCCGGAAGGGCGAGTCAATCAGCAATTCCCGCTTTGTGTAGCGGCGCGACCTTTCTCTTCAATCAGCAATCTCAGATCAGCAATCAGCAATTACTCCACCGTCACCTTCCCCTGCAGCTTCAAATCCCGCGACGACGCCCCGACATATATCGGATACTCTCCCGGCTGCACCTTCCACGCATGGTCTGCCGTGCTCCAATACGAGAACGCGCGCGCATTCAGCGCCACTGTCGCATGCGCCGACCCGCCCGCCGGCACGCTCAACCGCGCGAATCCCTTCAATTGCTTCGGCGGTTGCACCAGGCCTTGCGGCGCCGGAATGCCGACATACACCTGCGCCACCTCGACGCCATCCATCGAGCCAGTGTTCGCGACGTCAAATTCAACCGTCAGGCTCGGCGCGCTCCCAGACAGAGATTCATTCGAGAGCTTCAGGTTGCTGTAAGCAAACGTCGTATAGGACAGCCCATAACCAAACGGGTACAGCGGCTCGATCCCCTTCGCGTCAAACCAGCGGTAACCCACCAGCACCCCTTCGCTGTAATGGACCTCCGGGTTCGCAGCCCCGCCGATGCCCGGGTAACGGTCCGGCGTATTGGCCGGCAGATCTGCCTCCGCTTTCGGGAAAGTAATCGGCAGCTTGCCGGATGGATTGTAATCGCCCATCAGCACCGCCGGCACCGCGTTGCCATCCTCCTCGCCCGGGTACCAGGCCTCGAGGATCGCCGGCACCTTGTCATTCCACGGCATCAACACCGGGCCGCCGCTTTTTACCACCACGATGGTCCGCTGGTTCGCCGCCGCCACCGCCTCCACCAGCGCATCCTGGTTGCCCGACAGCGCGATGGGATGGTCCTTCCCCTCCTTCTGGCTGTCGCCCACCATCACGATCGCCACGTCCGCCGACTGCGCCTTCGAAGCCGCCGCGGCAATGTCCGAACCGGAATCCAGCGTCACGCTCACACTCGGCCCCAGCCGCTTCACCAGCCCATCCAGCGGCGCCACGGTATAAGCCGGGTCCACCTTCGAGCTGCCCCCGCCGCCCGTCGATGCCTGCGTCGCGTACGGCCCGATCAGCACCACGTTCTTCAGCGACGCCGCCTTCAGCGGCAGCAAGCCCCCTTCGTTGCGCAGCAGCACCATCCCTTCCTCCGCCCACTTGCGCGCCGTCACGCCGTTTTCCGCCACCGGGATCGGCTTGCGCACCGGCGGATGATCCCACACGCCCGCCTCCATCATGATGCGAAACCGGCGCACCAGGTGCTCGTCGATCACCGAGACCGGCACCTGCCCCTTGTTCACCGCGTCCAGCAGCGGCGGGCCGAAATACATGTCGTCCGGCATCTCGAGGTCCAGGCCGTTCATCACCGATGGCACCGTCGAGTGAACCGCGTGAAAATCCGAGCTGATGAATCCTTTAAAGCCCCACTCCTTCTCGAGGATTTGCTGCAGCAGCATCGTGTTTTCGCAGCAATACTGCCCGTTCACCTTGTTGTAAGCACCCATCACGGAGAGCGCGTGCCCCTCCTTCACCGACGCCTCGAACGCCGGCAGGTAAATCTCCCGCAGCGTCCGCTCATCCACGATCACGTTCACCTTGCGCCGGTTGGTTTCCTGGTTGTTCGCCGCGAAATGCTTGACGTTTCCGATGATGCCCGCGCTCTGGATGCCCTCCAGGTTCGCGACCGCCAGCCGGCTCACCAGGAACGGGTCCTCGCCGAACGCCTCGAACGTCCGCCCATTCTGCGGCGTGCGCGCGATGTTCACGTCCGGCGCCTCGTAAAATGTGTTGCCCGTCATGAACGCCTCGCTCCCCCCCAGCGCCCCGTAACCGCGCGCCGCCTCCAGGTCCCACGTCGCCGCCAGGGAGATCGGCGCCGGCAGCGCCGTCGCCTTGCTCGCGTGCCCCGGCCCCGCGGGCCCGAACCCGGCCGGCCCATTGGTCACCAGCAAATCCGGAATCCCGAGGCGCGGGATGCCCACCACGATCCGGAAAATGCTCGCCTTCTGCGTCCCGTGCATCTGCGAGATTTTCTCATCGAGCGTCATCTGCGAGACAATCTGCCGCGCCCGGGCGTCATAATCCTGCGCCTGCGCGCGAAGCGTCGCCGGCAGCAGCATCGCCGCGCAAGCCAGCGCGCCGGCCCAGCCGCGCCGGGCAAATGGAAAACGGGAAAAGAGGGAGGGAAATTTCATGGGACGGGAATTTGGAAGGAAGGGGAGCCCATACGTTTACGAACGATCCCCCTCCGATACAAGACCATCCGTAAAGTCCCCTCGAACCTGAACCTGAACCTGAACCTGAACCTGAACCTGAACCTGAACCTGAACCTGAACCTGAACCTGAACCTGAACCTGAACCTGAACCTGAACCTGAACCTGAACCTGAACCTGAACCTGAACTTGAACCTCAACCTGAACCCTCCCACTCGTCCTTGGCGCCCCGAGCGCAGATTCCGGAAGATCCGAAATCCGAAATCTGAAATATCCCGTTGCCCCCCCGCAGGCCCTCCATTACGCTCGTTCCCCGCCCGCCCTCCGGGCCTCCACGCGCGCGATTAGCTCAGTGGTAGAGCGCTTGCTTCACACGCAAGAAGTCGCAGGTTCGAACCCTGCATCGCGCAATTTACCCGCCACACCTGCGCGAAGCGCTGTGGGCGGGTTTACCCCGCCTTATCTTTTCGAGCCCAACCTCTCGAAACAACCCCAGTAAATCCCTCACATGCCCCCATGTTCTTCTACACCTACGTCCTCCTCTGCGCCGACGGCGATCTCTATATCGGCTCAACCCGCGACTTCCGCCGCCGCATTAAAGACCACAAGGCCGGCCGCGTCCCCTCCACTGCCCGCCGGCTCCCCATTCGTTTGGAGTACTACGAAGCCTGCCGGTCCGAATCCGCGGCACGGATCCGGGAAAAACAACTAAAGACGGGCTTCGGCGGCGTTACCTTGCCAGCAGGCTGAAACAATAGAGTCGCACCGCGCCCGCAACGCTTCGCGTAGCGATGCGGGCGGGGGTTCGAACCCTGTATCGCGCGCCATGTGGCTTGTGATGAGATATTTACACTGTAGTCCCAATACGGAGAACTGAGTTTTATAACGGTTTGCCATAACAGAGGAAGCCAGACGCTCGCACATGACGCCAGGGTTGAAACTGGCGGTCAGAACGTCTCGTTAACGAAAATTCAAGTGTCGATGTCCGGCACCTCAATCAGTCCCTTGGCAACCTCCGCCTTTCACGGCGAGCCCTTGTTGGTTCGAGACGGTCTTGAGCATTATTTTTTCGGCATTCCGCCATTCCCGCTCGTTCACCCCATGGTCCAGACAGCCTCCTTTGCTCCAGGATCAGCCAAAACCGCTTTCCAAAAATGCTTGGACGAAACCCGCTCATTCCTTTAGATTACGGCGCTCATTGGACAAATCCGCTATTCACAGCCCGAAATGACCCCCGAATCCGAAGGACTCGAGCTGATCGCAGTCGGTTCCCTAAATGCCGCGATATTTCATCCCCAATGGTTCTTGAACCAAAAATTGATCGGGGAACAGGAGGCGGCTCAAGCCGAGGTCAAAGTTGTCAGTTCACAGGTCAGCGACATCGTGATCGGCGAAATCCATATCGTGTGCGTGGCCGACAGGTTAAGCGTCGCAACGGAGAACATTGCCTACGCAGAAAAGGTACACGACCTAGCTATCGGGATATTGGCGCTGCTGCCGCATACTCCCCTCCGATCCTGCGGGATAAACCCATCCGTTCATTATCGCATCAACAGCGAGAGCTATTGGCACAAAATTGGACACGCTCTGGCTCCCAAGGATCCCATATGGAAGGACCTTTATCCCAATCCTGGGATGCGCAGTCTATCAATCATATCGAAAAAGGAAGGCGATTTTACGGTGCAAACCACGGTAATAGTGGAACCATCTCTCCGAATAATGCCCGGACTTTTTATCCTGGCGAATCATCACTTTGACGTACCGGATGACCACACGGGACACACCTCCTCAGAATTAATTAGACGCTTCATAGAGTCAGAATGGAACGCTGCACTCGCCGACGCGCGCAGGGTTGCAAAAAAAATCTTTGAATCTATTCAACCTGATCAATGAACCCAACTATACCAACGAAATCCTCTCGCGAAGAGTGGCTTCATTTTATTGCAGCCGAGGAAAAGAATTTGGGCCAAACTAACAGTTTTCCGGTCCGCGGTGCAAAAAAGCTGCAGGGAAACGACGACGCTGATCATGAAACTCGGAAAGATCTATTTGCGGATCCCGCGTTGAAAAAAATTGAGCTGTTGAACCAAGTGACCCGCATTTTGGACAAAGACCCCTCCCAGTTTGCAATAAGTACCAGATTTAGGGCAGTGCGAAAGAATGTGGGCAATAACGAATCCTTCAGCGGTATTCGGAAATATGACGGGATAATTTTGGAACGTGGCCAGGAGACATTTTGGGCAAGGCTATACGAGAACCCTACAGACTACCCGTCAGTTGATGCAGAATTCGATTTGGCGGACCTCCCGCAATCAGATAGGGAAATTGCCATTCAGGGCGCACGTATCGTATGGACGATCGGCTTCGAAATGCAGCGAGGCACATTGAAGAAGCAATCGATTTTATATATTCGTCGCCTCCCTCCGATTTCGGTGAAAGAGGCTGAGGATTCGAAGCGGGCTGTCGACGATCTGATGGACGAGATAGCTTGGGAAGAATGAATTTCATTTACGAAGCTCCCTCTGCTGAGGAGGTTGAAATATCGGTTTTCGGACCAGGTTACGGAGAGTCAATCCTCGTACATGCGGGTTTTGGTGATTGGCTGGCAATTGACTCCTGCATCGAGCCAATGACCAAACGGCCAGTCGCATTGGCTTACTTGGAGGCGCTGCACATAGACGTTAAATCTCGCCTTAAGTGTGTCGTGGCTACGCACTGGGACGACGATCATATTAGTGGAATTGCTAGGATGTTTCGAGATGCAGAGAGCGCCAAATTTGTTTGCTCTGCCGCAATGAAATCCGAGCAGTTTAAGGCGCTGGTCGCTGCGTGGAGGCCGCGCAGGCTGCTTTCTGGAGGGTCGGGAATCGATGAGTTCGACGACATCATTCAGGAACTAAACCGGCGCAAGAAAGCCACTGGCTATCCAATGCCGATCTCCGCCTCTGTTCAAAAACTTGTTTGGGAGCGCCAGCAGCCACACCCCGCCGAACTTCGCGCGCTTTCACCATCTGAATCAGCAGTTGCGGCAGCAATTGGTCGTTTCGAGGAAATGACGGCTTCATTAGGAACCACGCGGAATAGGCTCCCACGAATAGAGGATAATCATGCGAGCGTAGTGCTGTCATTAAGAGTACAGGGCATCAGCGCCCTACTGGGGGCCGATTTACAAGTTAGAGACGATCGAAGCTTGGGATGGCTCGCCGTGGTCGATGATTTCGCCGAGTACCCTTTACATAGCTCCTACAAGGTGCCCCACCACGGTTCAGAGAACGGAGATCATGACGAAATTTGGCAAAAACTACTTTGCCCAAAACCGGTCGCAATTATAACTCCTTACGTCCGTGCAAGCTTGCGCTTACCCTTGAAGAGTGATTGCCTCCGATTGCTGCGGCGTACGCCGAAAGCTGTATTAACAGCGCCTCCCATTCCGAAGAAATTTCGCGACCGGGACCATACCGTTGAGAAGACCGTGAGACAATTCTCAAGACAGGTATTCTTTGTTCCCGGTCGATTTGGGCATGTTAGGCTTCGGAAAACCATCGGCGATGCCAGTCCCGATTGGAAGATCGATCTTTTCGGAGATGCTTGTCGGATTGAGGAGTTCTTGAAAGCGGCTTGAGCTGCCGGCTTTGCTGCGCTGCGCCGTGGCAAGGGCGAGGAGCGGGACGAGCCCGCGACCACGAGACCCGAATGCCTTGCAACTCGGGCCAGGTTCGCCACGGGGCGGTCAGGACGCGGCTCCAGTGCTTTCGGATACCGCACCGTCGCCAGCGGGCTGGTTGATTGCGTCTTTCCGCTGGTCCAGAGATAGAGCAGGCGTACCTCGGCAAACGCAAAGACGAACTTTGCTTGAATTGGGTCAACGGATTGCCGTAATAGGGGAGCAGTATCCGGAGCCTGTGCTGTGAAACCGAGAATCATCGCTATTTCGCTTCTCATTTCGGTCCTGTTTTCTTCGTGTTCGCCGCCGGAGGCGGCAGAATCGACGCCCCCGCCTGCGCCCGCGGCCACACCGGAGATCACGCCAAATCCGGCCAGGGGAGCCATGGAAGCGGCAGTTCAGCTCTACCCGGACTTGGGGAAAAAGGGTTCGCCGTTCAATCAGATGTTTGTCGACACCGTGGAGTATAAACGACAGAACGATCCGAAGTCATTGACGGATCCCAACTGGCCTTTGGACGTCGCCCAGCAGATCGCGGACAGACTCGGGATTGCTCCCGCCGGTTCGCCGACGCCGACACCGACTCCCACGCCAACTCCCACTCCCACGCCCTCGTTTCTCGAGCAGAACCTTGATAACCCGCTCGATAAAGGAGCGTATAACCCACAGAGAACCGGCCCTCCGTGGTAGCAGAATCTGTAATGAGCCGGCTTTTTCTTTCCCATCAAAGCACAGGATTATAATCCCATGAAATACATCGCACTTCTTATGGCACTTGTCGCCACGAGGGCCTTTGCGGCGACCGGGCCAAGCATCAAAATCGACGCGAAATACAGCGGATTTGACCCGGCGCTGCTGGGTGATGTCGACGCCAGCCTGAAAACACCGGGCGAGCCGCTGGTTGCGCCCAGCGTTACCGTCACGCCGGGCCAGCGCGCCGTTATCGAAATGGTCAAAGAAATCGACGTGCCCGGCCAATCGAAACCGGCGGACGCCGGCGCGATCCTTGATGTCAATCCCACGCTGCAAGGAAACCAGGTTACCCTCACTGGCAAGAGCACTGTCCGGCATCTGCTCAAGGCCAACGGCGGCCAGCCGCTTGGCGCGGTCTCGTTCACGGCGCGCGAAACCTACTTCAGCGACGCCGTCGAATTCGGAAAGCCCTTCGTCATTCATGTCGGCGACGGCCCGGCGGACAAGGCGCAGATTACGCTTGTCGTCGAAAAGACCGCGCCCGAAGCGGCCGCGCCGCAAGGACCTCCCAAGCTCCGGCTTGTAAAACTGGATGCCACGCCCGATGCAATCAATAAGGTCTGCGCGGCAATAGCGAGTTGGTATGCAGATCACCCGCTCGGCCGCTCTGGCCCGGACATTCCTCCCTAGCGCATTGACTGGACGAAACCAGCCAAGGTCCAGTTCGTCAAAACGACCATCCCGAGCGAGCCCGGTGCGGCGCTTGTGAGCGTATTCTCGCCTCAATCTGTGGCAGTGCTGCTGGACGCTCTCGGCAAGCGCGTCCAGACCGTGCCCGCGGACAAGCAAGCATTCAAGGTCGAAGCCAATCGCGAAGAGGACGATTATACGGTGAACCTTACTTTTAACGATGGAGGCAACAAGGTTGCTGCCACAGTTTGGGAGGGCCAATCGGTGCTGCTGGCTCTGCACAATGAAGGCAACCCGGATGGAGTGGGATTCTATCTGCTGACAGTGGATTGATCTACGGCCGGCCGCCCAAAACACGGTCCAGGTTGAAGGCGGAACTGATGAGGGCGAGGTGGGTGAACGCTTGCGGGAAATTGCCGAGCGCCTGGCCTTCGGAGCCGGTCTGCTCGGCGTAAAGCCCGAGATGATTCGCATAACCGAGCATCCGCTCGAAGATGATACGGGCGTGGTCGAGCTTCTCGGCATCCGACTGGCCGGCCCGCGTAAGGGCTTCCACCAGCCAGAATGAGCACATGTTGAACGTCCCTTCCTCGCCGGCCAGGCAATCGTCTCCCGGTGGGTAACGGTAGACCAGGCTGTCGCTCACCAGGCCGCCGTCGCGCGGTTCCTTCAAAATGGCATCCAGCGTGCCGAGCATCCGGGGATCGCTCGGCGCCATGAAGAAAACGAGGGGCATGATGAGCAGCGACGCGTCCAGGTCGTCGCTTCCGTAGTATTGCGTGAAAGCCTTGCGCTTTTCATTCCAGCCGCGCGTCATCACTTCTTCATAAATCGTGTTCCGCTCCGTAATCCAGCGCTCGAGGTCGGCGGGAAAGGAGCGTTTCTCTGCGAGGCGGATGCCGCGGTCGAGCGCGACCCAGTTCATCACCTTTGAAAAGACAAAGTCGCGCGGCTCGGCGCGCATTTCCCAGATGCCATTGTCCGGCAACCGCCAGTTATCACATACCCAATCGACGCGATGCCGGATGCGCATCCAGAAATCGTAAGATATCGGACTTACATATTTGTTATATAAGTAGAGCGAATCCATCGCCTCGCCGTAGATATCGTTCTGGACCTGGCCCGCCGCGGCGTTGCCGATGCGCACGGGAGCCGAGCCGCGGTAACCTTCCCAATGATCGAGGATCGCCTCGGGCACATCCAATCCGCCGTGGACGGTCATCAGGATGCGCCCGCGTCCATCTATTTCGGGAGCATTGGCGGTGCAGCCGGCCAGCCAATCGATGAACGCGCTTGCCTCTTCGCGAAACCCGATGCGGAGGAAGGCGTAAACGGTAAACGCCGCGTCGCGAATCCATGTGTAGCGGTAATCCCAATTGCGCGAGCCGCCGATCACCTCGGGCAGGCTGCAGGTCGGCGCGGCCACGATCGCGCCCGTCGGTTGATAGGTCAGCAACTTCAGCACGAGGGCCGAGCGATGCACCTGCTCCCGCCACCGGCCATGGTAGCAACATTGCGAAAGCCAGCACCGCCAGTAATCGACCGTATCGTGGAAAATCTCCTCGGCCTGCGCCTCGCCCGGCAACGGCGGCGGATCGTCCGCCGAGGCGCAGCCGCCCAGCACAAAAAGCGCCGTCTCGCCGTCATGGAGGACAAATTCCGCCACGGCGCTGGAGGCCTCGCCTTCGCGCAGCGGGATCGAGGAGGAGAGGCAGAGCGAGAGCGCGGCGGACTCAAAGCGTGCGCCATTCCGGCAAATCGCGACGCGGTGCGGCTGGCGCCCGTAATCGAACGCCGGCCGGCATTCCACGCGGAAGGGGACGCTGCCGCGCACGCAGCGCACACGCCGGTAGATGCTGCCGGGCAGGACCACGCCGCGGCGCAACGGCATGAAGTCCTGCAGCTCGGCGATGCCCTGCTCGTTGAAAAAGCGCGTCACCAGGATATTGGTCGAGGGCCAGTAGAATTGCTTGCGCCGCACGGTTTCATCCACGGGCGCCACCCTGAAGCGTCCCCCCTTTGCATCGTCCAAAATCGCCCCGAAAACGCTCGGCGAATCGACATCGGGATAGCAGAGCCAGTCAATCGACCCATGCATTCCCGCCAGCGCGACGGTGCGCATGTTGCCGATAATTCCGTAATTTTCAATGGGCTGGTACATGGAGCGGGAAACCGGGCCTCGGTGAAGGTTTCGCAAGCACAAGAAGGAGTGGACTTAAGATTCGAAATCCCGAGGGCGTCCGGCCGGGAAGCGACGGAATGATAAAATTTTCTTGCCCGGCACTTATCACCCGGCTACAAGGCCGGCAGTTCTTTGCGAGTATAAAAAAAGCAGGCCGGTGCGAGGAATCCCGTGAAAACCGGGAACAGTTGCGCTGCTGTAACTGGATACAAGTTTCCAATGAGCCAGTCGCGGGACGAAAGTCCGGCGGCGAAGGCGGAAGCGAGGTTGGGACGTCAAGCGTCCCGGAAGCCAGGAGTCAGAACATTTGCCCGGTCTGCTCTCATTCGTGCCGCCGCGAGTGCGGACGGCTCGACAAACCTTCTTCGCAAGAAAGAAGAATGAGGGATTCGGAACTCGTGCGGCAGCACTCCCTTTCGATCTCTCGAAACCTGGAGTGAACCATTGAAAACAGCAGTCGTTTGCGGCCTTTTGCTGGCCGCGGCAGCATCTTCGCATGCCCAGGATCCGTACGCGGATTCCGTGGTCAGTTATGTGCCCGGCACGGGCGAAAACACATTGTACGAAAACAGCAGCGTCGCGCTCGGCGCGCCCACCGGCAGCGCCACCATGACGGCGCCGGCGTTCAGCAACTCGCAGATCGTCGGCATCGGCACTGGCGGGGAGTTGACGGTGGAATTCGATACGCCAATCCTCAACGATCCGTCGGGCCATGCGGATGGCATGGATTTCACCATATTCGGGAACGATTTCTTTACGCTCGGCGGCGGCGACATCACCGGCGAGTTCGATCACACCGGCCTGACCGTGTGGGTCAGCCAGGATAACATCAACTACTACGAACTGGATGCGCCCTTCGGCGCGGATGATTCGCTGCCCACCGAGGGAACCGGCAACCCCGCCCTGCCGGTAAATCCGTCGTTTACCTTGTCGAGCTTTGTAGGTCTCAGCACCGGCCAGGCGCTCTCGCTTTACGATGGATCGGGGGGAGGCGCATCTTATTCGATATCATGGGCTGTCAATTCCGAAGGGCAGCCGGTGGACCTCTCATCCATATCTTACATCCAAGTCGAGGGTTCGGGAGGCTTCGGCTACGTCGACGCATTTGCCCGCGTCGAAGATATCCCGGAGCCGCGCAGCACCGCGATGGCAATACTGGGGATCGCAACCATAGCCTTCCGGAAACGGAAGAAGTTACCGGGTTGAACTCGATTGACTTATGAGACCAATGTAACTGATAGGTCACCGTCGAGCCCAAATTATTCGTGACCGCCTACGCCAGCGTCTTCATCATTTCCTTCGACACCGCGTAGCGCAGCGGCTCGCCGTTGCGCCACGCGCGGAAATCCTGGATGCAATAGTCCGCCATCCGGACCCGCTCCTGGTGGATGGAACCGGCCATATGCGTGGAAAGATGGACATTCGGCAGCGAGTAGAGAGGCGAGCCCGCCCCGGCCGGCTCCGGGTAAGTAACATCGAGCATCGCCGTAATATCCGGCCTGCGCTTGAGAACCTCGATCATCCCGGGTTCGTCCAGCGTGATCCCGCGTCCCGTGTTGATGAATGTCGCATCGGGGCGCATGCTTTCAAACAGCCCGCGATGCAGCATCCGCTCGGTCTCCGGCACATTCGCGATGTGGTTCGTGACGATGTAGCCCTGGGAAAACGCGGTCTCGAGGGACACCTGCTCGACGCCAAATTCAGCCGCCTGTTCGGCGGAAAGAAATGGATCGTAAACCAGCACGCGATGGTGAAACGGCCGCAGCAGGAAGACCAGCTTCCGGCCAACGGCGCCGGCCCCGAGAATGGAAACCGTCTCGCCGAAATTGCCCTGGCCGCGGAACGCCTTCCGAAAATCCTCCGGCCCGCGATACTCGCGCGAATTTCTAAAATAACCTTTCGCCGCCAGAAGAATCTGCGCCAGCGTGAACTCCGCGACCGGAACCGCGTTCGCCTGCCATGCGCTTACTACCGCAATGCCGCGGTCCAGCAGCGGCTCGGCAAACGCCCGCACCGAACCCGCCGCGTAAAACAGCGCCTTCAGCGCCGGCATGCGGTCCAGGTGTTCCGCGGAAAGCAGCGGCATGCCCCACGTGCTGAAGACGACCTCGGTCCCGCGCAAAAAATCCGCATACCGGTCGAAGTTCTCGAGATCAATGACCTCGGGGAAAAGATCGGCCATGCCCGCGATGGTCTCCCGCCGGCCTTGCGAATAAACGGCTTCCAGCTTTTCGGGAATTCCGAAGAATGCGGCGGCGGGTTTGTGCAAGGCGTCCATCGCGGACCGCTATAAGACACCCGTCCGAAGGAATTTGTCCACTGCTCTTCGATGCGGCGCCGACGATTGCGCCCCCGGCTTCGTCACAGATAGCGCCGCCGCCGCGTGCGCGAAGCGCACCGCCTCCCGCAGCGCGCGCCCCTCGGCCAGCGCCACCGCCAGCGCCCCGTTGAACACATCGCCCGCGCCCGTCGTATCCACCGCCCGCACCTTGAAGCCGGGGATCCATTCACGCCATTCGCGCGTCGCCACAAACGCTCCGCGCCCGCCCATCGTGATGATCACCCCGCGCGGCCCTCGCGCCAGCAATCGGCTCGCCGCCTTCGCAGCCGCCCGTTTCCCGGTGATGCGAATGCCGGTCAGCGATTCGCATTCGCCCTCGTTCGGCGTCAGCAATGTCACATTTCGCAACAGCGCCGCGGGTAACTTGCGCGCGGGAGCGGGATTGAGGATGACCGGCACGCCATGCGCCGCGGCCAGCGCCGCCGCGGCGGACACCGACTCGAGCGGCACCTCCAATTGCAGCAGCAGCAACGCCGCGCGGCGAATCGCTCCGTCCGCCCGTTTCACATCCGCGGTGCCCAGCCTCCCGTTCGCCCCGTCCGCCACGGCGATGCAGTTCTCCCCGCTTTTCGACACAAAAATGAACGCCGCGCCCGTCGGCGCCCGCTTGTCCCGCCGGACGTGCGCCACGTCGATTCCTTCGCCCGCGTATCCCGCCCGCGCATCCCCGCCATCCGCATCGTCACCCACCCGGGCCACCAGCGTCACTGCGCCTCCGGCGCGCGCCGCGGCCACAGCCTGGTTGGCGCCCTTCCCGCCGGCCGCCGTCTGGTAATTTCCGCATAGCACCGTCTCCCCCGGCGCGGGCAGATGCGGCAGCCGGAGGATTATATCGCGATTCGAGCTACCAAGGACTACGATCCGAGAGGGCATCAGTTGATTATCCTATGCAATTGTAGGTGTTCAGCTTATAAAAGATCGGTCTTTCACCGATGGCACCCTTACTTGGATCCCGGTACAATACCTGCTCCTTCCCCCAATATGGAAGTGCGGAAACGCGTTGCCGCCGGGCGCTCCCACGCCGCCACCGGCCGGCTGTTAGGCAAACGCTCCATGCCCGCGGTCATCAGCCGCGGGAGGAGCAGCCGGATGCTCCATACTATTACGCGGCGCTTTTGGGGGACGCGCTCTCTCCGGCACTGGCGAAACTCATTGGTGAAAGGAGGTCCATGGTCGACCCCGATTACCTGAAATTGATCGAGGCGGAGGCCGCGCTCATCGCGACCACGCCGGAGGGCAGGGTGCTCTATTGGAGCCGCGCCGCCGAAACCGCGTTTGGCCGCAGCGCCAGGGAAGCCGAAGGGCGCCCCTTGCCCGAGCTTTTCGCCGGCGCCGCGCAGCAGGGCGCAGACCCGGACCTCATCGCCACGATGTCGCACGAGCTCCGCACCCCGCTCAACTGCATCCTCGGATTTACGGAATTCCTGATCGACGGAAAACCCGGCCCGCTCAACGAAAAGCAGGCGGAATATCTGAACGACGTCCACAGCAGCGCCCGGCATTTGCTTCAGCTCATCAACGACGTACTGGACCTTTCGAAACCCGATCGCGCCGACTCGCCGCTGAAACCGGAGCGATTCGCCCCGGCCGGGGCCGTCGAGGAAGTCTGCGCCGTGGTCAACGGCGTCGCGCGCAGAAAGCGCGTCGATCTGCGCTGCACCGCGCCGGTCGAGATGGGCGAGGTCAACCTCGACCGGCGGAAATTCAAGCAGGTCTGCTATTGCGTCCTCTTGGCCGCGGTAAAATGCAGCCAGCCTGGCGACAAGGTGGAGATCATCACGGCGCCCGCGGGCCCCGGCCAATTTCAGGTGCGCGCCCGGTGCGCCGGAGCCGGCATCGATCACCAGCAAAGCGCACAGTTATTTCAGCACCGCGCCGGCGCGGCCTGCGATCACCAGAGCATGGACCTCGCATGGGCCAAAAAAACGGTCGAGCGCCAGGGCGGGACCATCGATGCCGATACCGAGTCGGCGCACACCCTCGTTTTTACAATCACCATGCCGGTGGACCCGGAGGCAAACAGCCATGGATGACGCGCTCGTGCTGATCGTGGACGATCACATCGCCAATCTGAAACTCGCTTGCGACGTGCTCGAGTGGTCCGGCTACCGCATCGCGAAGGCGATGGATGCCGAGCAGGCCCTCGCGGAGATCGCGCGCACGCCGCCGGAGCTTATCCTTATGGACATCGGCCTCCCTGGCATGGACGGACTCACCCTCGTGCGCCAGTTGAAGGCCGCCGAGACCACCCGCCACATCCCCGTCGTCGCCCTCACCGCGTCCGCCATGAAAGGCGACGAGCAAAGGGTCCTCGAGGCCGGCTGCGACGGTTACATTCCAAAACCGATCGACACCCGCGTATTCGCCTCGCAGGTCGGGCGGCTGCTCGGCCAGAAAGCGAGATCTTGAGAAAAGGCAACGGCCATGAAAGTCCTGATCGTCGATGACAACGAGATGAATCGCAAATTGCTGCGGCTCAATCTCGAGGCCGAAGGCATCCAGACCTTCGAGGCGGAGGACGGCGTCCAGGCGCTCGCGGCTCTCGAGCGGCAAAAGGCCGACGCCATCATCTCGGACATCCTCATGCCTCACATGGACGGTTACCGGCTTTGCCAGGAGGTGCGCAAGCATGGGTCGCTCGAGCGCACCCCGTTCATCTTTTACACCAGCACCTACACCAGTTCCGGCGATGAAAAACTCGCCCTCGATTGCGGCGCCGACCGCTACATCAAAAAGCCCGCCCCCCTCAATATCCTCATGGGGGCGCTGCGGGAATTGAGCGATCCGCGCTCGCCCCGTCCGCGCCCGGCGGAGATGCCCGAGGAGCTGCTCGTCATGCGCGAGTACAACGAGGCGCTCGTGCGCAAGCTCGAGGAACGCAACGCCAAGCTCGAGAAAGCGCGCGAGGAAATCATGCGGGCCAACGAGGAACTCGAGCGGCGCGTCGAGGAGCGCACCGCGGAGCTGGTCATCGCCAACCAGGAACTCGAGGCCTTCAGCCATTCCATCGCGCACGACCTGCGCTCGCCGCTCATGGCCATCGATGGCTTCAGCCAGCTCGTGATGCTCGATTGCGATGGAAAGGTCGGCCCGGAGACAATGGAAAACATCCAATACATCTCGAAAGCCACCCACCGCATGCACGAGTTGACCAGCGACCTGCTGCGCCTCTCCCGCGCCAGCCGCTCGGAAATGCAGCGCGAGAAGCTCGACTTCAGCGCACTCTCCCGCGCCATCGTCGCGGACTTGCGCGAGACAAAACCGCGCAACGTCGAGGTCATCATCCCCGACGGCCTCTTCGCCTACGCGGATACCGCGCTGCTCCGCATCGTCCTCGAGAATCTCCTGAGCAACGCCTGGAAATTCACCGGCAGGGTCGAGAAACCGCGAATCGAGGTGGGCATGACGGAGGGCATCGGCCAGCGGATTTATTTTGTGAAGGACAACGGCGCGGGATTCGACATGGCCGCCGCCGGCAGGCTCTTCGTCGCCTTCGAGCGGCTCCATTCGCAGGCCGATTTTCCCGGCACCGGCATCGGCCTTACCACCGTCATGCGGATCGTCCGCCGGCACGGCGGCAACATCCGGGCCGAGAGCGGAAAAGGCAGGGGCGCGACGTTTTTGTTTGACCTCGGCCCGGCAGACCAGCGAGGGCTGAAGCCGTGACACCGGTGCGAATTCTTCTGGCCGACGATCACGAGATCGTCCGTGAAGGGGTGCGCGCGCTCATGCAGCGGCGCCCCGGCTTCGAGGTCTGCGGCGAGGCTTCCACCGGACGCCAGGCCGTCGAGCTGGCGGAAAAACTCAAACCCGACCTCGTCGTCATGGACATCGGCATGCCGGAGCTCAATGGCCTCGATGCCACCCGCCAGATCAAGCGGCTGCTGCCGGAGGTCGAAGTGCTCATCTTCACCGCCAACGAAACCGAGGAAGTGGTGCGCCACGTCTTCAAGGCCGGCGCGCGCGCATACCTTTTGAAGATGGAGGCCAACACCCATCTCATTCCCGCCCTCGAGATGCTCTGCAAGCACCGCACTTATTTCTCCTCGAAGGTCTCCGAGATGATTTTTTCCGGTTACATGCAAGGCTCCGCCGGCGTCGAGGATACCGCGCTCACCCCGCGCGAGCGCGAGACCGTGCAATTGATCGCCGAAGGCAAGAGCAACAAGGAGATCGCCGAAGTATTCGGCATCAGCGTCAAGACCGTCGAGACGCACCGCGCCGCCATCATGCGCAAGCTCCATCTCGATTCCGCCGCATCGCTCGTCCGCTACGCCATCCGCAACGGAATCGTCGAGGCTTAGCATGGCCGCCACATTGTCCCGGACAGCCGGACCTCAGCATGGCCGCGACATTGTCCCGCGAAGGGACAGCCCGAAAGTAGCCGGGGCGTAAGCCCCCGGTTGGGAATAACCACGCGTCACGCCCAGGAGGGGCGGCAGAACCCAAGCCCAGGCTCCTATATTCCAACCCGCCCACCAGACGCCACCATATCCAGCACGCTGGACAGCGCCTGACCGAAATAATCGATCTCCTCTTCGGTGTTATAAAATTGTAGCGACGCCCGAACCGTCCCCGACTTTATGCCGAAATATTCGTGCAACGGATGCGCGCAGTGATGCCCGCCCCTTGTCATGATGCCATAACTGTCACTCAAGAGACGTGTGATGTAATCCGCGGAAAACGTCTCATTTCTAAGTGCGAATGAGATCAAGCTCGTCCGCCTTATCCCGGCGGCGGGGCCATACGAAATGATCTCCGGTAACTGGGCCAGTCGAGCCGCCAACGAATTGGATAACTCCTCCGTGCGAGCCTCAATCTGCGCCCATCCCAACTCCTGGATATACTCGATCGCGGCGGCCATCCCGATAACGGCGCCGATGTCCGGCGTTCCCGCCTCGAGCCGCCACGGCAGGTCCCGCAAATCGAAGGAATAATCGGAGTGAACCCGGTTGACGGTCCCTCCGCCAAGGGTCGGTGGCCGCAGCAATTCAAGCCGCTCCTGCTTCCCATATAAGATGCCCGCGCCTGTGGGCCCGAGCATCTTGTGCCCGGAGAGCACCAGAAAATCACAGTCCATCCTCTTCACGTCGATCTTCATGTGCGCCCCGCACTGCGCGGCATCCACCAGCAGGGGAAGACTGTTGCGATGCGCCATCTCCGACCATGGCTCCACGTCGATGATCGCGCCGGTTACATTCGAGCACATCGTGACCGTGATTGCGCGGGTCTGCTCGTCGATCAACCCTTCGGCCGCCTCGAGGTCGGGCAGGCCATCGGCCGATAACTGCGCCCCTCGATACTCGCAGTGGCCTCTCCATGGCAGAATGTTCGAGTGGTCCTCGAGCAGCGTCCCGATCACGTTCTCATTCGGCTCGAGGCTCAGACCCGCCGCAACCATCCCGATTCCTTCCGTCGCGCCCCGCACAAAAATCGTTTCAACCAATCCGGCATTGATGAATTTGGCGGCTGTCTCCCGGCTCGCCTCATAAGCCGCGGATGCCTCTTCGGAAAGCAAGTGCTTGCCTCGATGGATGTTGGCACAATAAGTCCGGTAGTAACCATCCATCGCCGCAAGCACGGAGTTTGGTTTCAACGAGGTGGCCGCATTGTCAAAATAGACAACCGGCCGCCCCGCGACTTCGCGCGTCAACTGGGGAAAGTCTCCTCGAATCTGGTTGATATCCATCGCCGGGTCTCCCCTCGAGCTAAATCAATCCCTGCAAATCAGGCTCCCTTTTCGAGTAACACAACCGGTAGCGGCCGGCAGGCAGCGTGGGCATGATTTCCTCGCGCGCTTGAATGTCGATTTCGGCGCCCGCACCCAGCAGCGCCTGAAGCGCCTTAATCAATCCCGTTTCGTCAAACGCTTCGTTCTTATCCTGTGGGACGACCTCCAGTAAATACCGGTCCCCCTTTTCCTGCACCAGATTGTAGTAAGCGATATTGTCGCACCAGCTTCCTTCCGTGATGGCATTATCCACCGCGCGCGGCGTAAGTACTTTTCCCTCTTTGGTTACAATCACCTCGGCGATCCTCCCCTCGATGCTCGCAATGACGTCAAGGTGACCCAGCGGGGAACAGTCGCATGGCTTTCCGGCGGCGATGGCCAGGTCACCCAATTCATAACGCAACAGCGGAGTGAGGCGATTGTAAGTAGTTAACGTGGTGGCCGTCAGCCGGCCCAACTGCCCCGGCTGGGCTGGCTTGCCATTTGTCAGGATTTCCAGGTTAAAGCCCGGGCCCACATGGTAGTTACCGCGCGGACATTGGACGGCGGCAAAACCCATCTCGCTGCTTACATAACAACCCACCACCGGGCAGCCAAACACCTCCTCGAGCAGGCGCCGATGAATGCGGCTGCACACCTCCACGTGCAAGTGAATGAAGTGGATTTTTGAAATCTTCCGATTGGTTCGTTTTAGAAATCTGGCCAGCGGATAGATGTAGGAACCCGCGCCCATGAATCCCATCGGCTGGAATCGCTCTATCTCCTGCACATATTCCTCCATCTGCGCGTCGCTGGCCGTGCACGCGTTTCTAAAGGCATTCATCAACAGCGTATTTCCAAACAGGATCCTCTTTTCATACGGTATCGCTGTTTCCATGTGACATGTCGCCCCGGTGCAGGCCGGCGGGATGAACAGGCACACGCGGGAGGTTCGCAGCGGCGCCACCGCGCCTAAAGTCTCGAACAAAGTGTAAGCATAGTTATCCGCTCCGGCTACTGTTTGCGTCCGCGGCCCGGAACTTCCGGAAGAACTGCGCCAGACCAGTTCGCCCCACCATTCCTTGTGCTCTTTCAGGCTGGTGGGATGCAGCCGGTCGAAATTCTCGCGCAACAACGCCTTGGTTAATACAGGAAACCGGCCCAAATCTTCCAGGCCGCCCACGTCGCCTTCGGTAAGACCATGCTTCTCAAGAAGCGTTTTGTAATATGGCACTTCCTCCCGCATCCGCTTGATGCTCGCCCTTAGTCGCTCCAGTTTTTGCGCCGACTGCTCCTTTCTCCTTGTTTGCCAGTATCCCTCGCGCAGCCCCGCCGGCGGTGCATCCATCGCAAGCCAATCAAGCTGGTCGAGCCGGTTCAGGCAGGCCGTAACCGCAGCTTCGCTGACCTCGAAATCAAAATGCAGCCTCACAAATTCCACGATCGCCTCGATACCCGGCTCCCCCCGCAGTTGCTGCAACGCCCGCATCACGTGCCCCTCCCCCTCCGTCAGCCAAAGGTTCGCGCCCGTAACCGGATCATACGCAATGTAGCGCAGCTCATCCCGACCAAGGCCAGGAAGATACCGCGGCTCGAGGAGAATTCCGGAACGTAATGAAGGAAAATGCAATCGCTTTTCGGAACGTTTGTGTAATCGACCTTCTCAGATCGAGATCTCTCCCAACTCTTCCCGAAACAGAATACTGAGTCGAGCCAAAAATCTCTCCCAATCAGCAATCTGACCTCAGCAGCCGAGCGGAGCGAGACGATCCGCCGAAGGCGGACCCGAAGGGCGAGCCGGAAAGGCGAGTCAATCAGCAATTCCCATTTTGCGTAGCGACCCCGCGCCTCCCTCTCTCCCAATCAGCAATCTCACCTCAGCAGCCGAGCGGAGCGAGACGATCCGCCGAAGGCGGACCCGAAGGGCGAGCCGGAAAGGCGAGTCAATCAGCAATTCCCATTTTGCGTAGCGACCCCGCGCCTCCCTCTCTCCCAATCAGCAATCTCACATCAGCAATCAGCAATTCCCATTTTGCGTAGCGACCCCGCGCCTCCCTCTCTCCCAATCAGCAATCTCACCTCAGCAGCCGAGCGGAGCGAGACGATCCGCCGAAGGCGGACCCGAAGGGCGAGCCGGAAAGGCGAGTCAATCAGCAATTCCCATTTTGCGTAGCGACCCCGCGCCACGCCCTCTCCCAATCAGCAATCTCACCTCAGCAGCCGAGCGGAGCGAGACGATCCGCCGAAGGCGGACCCGAAGGGCGAGCCGGAAAGGCGAGTCAATCAGCAATTCCCATTTTGCGTAGCGACCCCGCGCCTCCCTCTCTCCCAATCAGCAATCTCACATCAGCAATCAGCAATTCCCATTTTGCGTAGCGACCCCCTGCGCCTCCCTCTCTCCCAATCAGCAATCTCACCTCAGCAGCCGAGCGGAGCGAGACGATCCGCCGAAGGCGGACCCGAAGGGCGAGCCGGAAAGGCGAGTCAATCAGCAATTCCCATTTTGCGTAGCGACCCCGCGCCTCCCCCCAATTAGCAATTTCCGATTAGCAATTATCAATTCCCTCAATTTTGCTCGCTCAACGGCAGCGTAATCCTCACCACTCCCGCCCCCTTCGTCGGCGGATCCACGATTTCCACGCGCCCCTTGTGATCCTCGATGATCTTCCGCGTCACGGTCAGCCCCAAGCCCAGCCCCACATTGCGCGTCGAGAAAAACGGCTCCGGCGCGCGCTTCGCCGTTTCGGGCGTGAATCCGCTGCCGCTGTCGCGGATTTCGACGTTCACGCCCCGCTTCCCATTCGCCCCGATGCTGCTGAGGCTCACCGCGATCTTCTTGTTTTCCCCGGGCGTCGCCTGCAGCGCGTTGAGCAGCACCTCGGAGAACGCGTGGCGCAACGCCTTGTGATCGCCGGCGATGGTCAGCCTTTCCATTCCCTCGGCGATGTCGAAATCGGGCGCAGTCCCGTTGTGATAGACGTAGGCCTCGCGGAACGCCTCGCCCAGCAGTTCGTTCACGCGGATTTGGTCGCCGAAATCGGTCTTGCCGCGCGCCAGGAACATCATCTGGTTTGCCAGCCGGGTGATCCGCTTGACCCCGGCGCCCAGCGCCTCGGAGAGCGACGCCCGGAACTCGTCGTCGTCGAGCGCGCCGCTGTCGATCAACTGCTGGTGGGTCGAGAGCGGCACCACCGAGTTACCGATCTCGTGCGCGAGATGCTCGGCCATCGTGGTGATCAGCCGCAGGCTCGCCGCCTCGACTTCGAGCCGCTTCGCCCGCTCGAGCGATGTGATATTCTCCATGACGAGCAGCGCCGCGTCCGCGCTCGCCGCCTTCTCCGTCTGGAACGGTGTGATCGCCACCAGGTAATTCTGGTCGGGCAGCGCCGTGAATTGATATTTGAACGAGGCCACCGGGACGTTCGTCTTCAGCACGGTGAAGACCTTGCTCCCCAGCTCCTGCGGCAGGTCGGAGAACTCCAACTGGCTCTTGTCGGGATGTTCCGCCGAGCAGGATTTCGCTGGCGGCGGCGTTCGAATGCAGGAGCGACAGGTTGTTGCTGATGACCACGCAGCCGGTGCCCAGGTTTGCAAGGATGCCGGCGAGCATCGAGTGGCTGGTCTCGAGCTGGTCGTGCAGCCAGGAATTGCGGATCGCCAGCCCCACTTCCTCGAGCATGTGAAACAGCAGCGATAGCTCCTCCTTTTCGTACGGGTCGCCCGTCAGCCGCTCATCGAGCACCGCCACTCCCAGCAGCGTCTCGCGGTCCAGGATCGGGATGGCCACGCTGCCCCCCACGAGCTGGAACTCGCGCCCCATTTCCCGGCTGCCCTGCACCTCGGTGCTGGTGCTCCGGAGGATGCGCCCATGCTTTCGCAGGTAAGCCCCCAGCCCCGTCGTCAGGTTCAGCGCAAAGTGCTCGAGAAAAGATTGCTCGAGGCCGATGGCGCATGCCGAGCGCAGCCACCGGTCCTCATGCTCGGGCGTCATGCCGCCGAACATGCTCGAGGGATTGCGCAGGAAAATCGCCGCCCGATTCACCCCGATCACCTCCCGCAGGATCAGCAGGAACTCCCGCAGCAGCGCCTGCGGCTCGAGCGAGTGCGTCAGCACTCCTGAAAATTTTCGCAACGCCTCGAGCGCGTTGAAATGCACCGCCGTCCCCGCGAGACGGCGCTCTCCGGTTTGCGCAGGGCCTTCGGGCGGGCGTTCGGCCAGCGGCGCCTGGAAAACGCGATCCAGCAGGTTGTTCAGCAGCTTTGGCCGGATCGGTTTGGCGATGATATGGGAGACGCCGAGCAGAATACGCATCCTCTTCCCATTCCCAATTCCTCTCCGCCGCCACCACGATCAGCGGCGCTTCCGGCACGGCCTGGCGCACCTGCTCGATCATGCGGATCGCGTGCACGTCCGTCAGCTCGAGGTCGAGGATCACGCCGTCGATTGCACCGCGCGCCAGCAACGATTCGGCGCGAACGCAGGTCCTCCTTCACGATAAGCTGGTACTTCGCGAGGTCCGCCACGCTCTCGACCGACGCGGGGAATGCGCGCAGCTTGCTCAGGATCAAAAGCGTTCTCATGAAACGGGAGCGAGCGTGGTGGCGGAGGGATTTCTTAGCTGATGATCGGGAAGGTCAATTAACACGGTCGTCCCTTTCTTCGGCTGGCTGGTGATCTTGAGCGATCCGCCGTGAATTTGCACCACTTTCCGGCAAATCGAGAGGCCAAGGCCGAATCCGCGCTGCCCGTCGCCCCGATTCTTCGTGGTGAAATAAGGAGTGAATATCCGCTGCATGTTGTCGGGGTGGATGCCTTCGCCGTGATCGACGATCCGGATTCGGATACCAATCGCGTTCCGGCTCGGATTTTTCGAGCGCAAACAATTCGACCCGGATTTCCATGCCGGCGTCCGAGGCGTCGATTGCGTTGCCGAGCACATTGGCGACGGTCCGTTTGATGAGTGACTTGTCCATTTCCACCAGCGCCTCCGTGGGGGCCTGGAGCACCATCTTGATTCCCTTTTGCTCGCACCGCGCGGCGACGATCGCCACCGCCTCGCCCAGGATCATGTCGAGCCTGCCCAGCTTGAAATCGCCGCGCGAATTCTCCGAGAAGAAGAGCGCCTCGCGAATATACTCGCGCAGGGTGTCGATGCTCCGGGTGGCCAGCGGCAGCAGCTCATCGCGCAGGCTTTCGATCGGCACCCCTTCGGCGATCAATTGCATGAGGGTTTGCACGGGCGTGACCAGGTTGTTCATGTCGTGCGCCATTCCGCGCGACATTCTTCCCAGCAATTCCGCCTCCTGCGCCTGCAAGATCTGGTTCTTGAGCCGGATTTGATTGAGCGAGAGGCTCAGGTTGCGCGCCAGCATCGCCAGCAGGTGCACGTCGGTCGCCGTGTAGCGCCTGTTTTCGCCCCGCTGCTTGAGGAACAGCAGGCCGAACGGCTCGGTCGATACCATGAACGGGAAGCAGAATTCCGCGTCGGCCTCCGCAAGGCACGCGCGCGCCTCCATTTCCTGCTCCTCGGAGAATCGGTTCTCCGAGGGAAGATTCAGCGACAGGTACTCGGCGGCCGTCAGCCGGAAGTAGTTGAGCAACGGCGAGTCGGCGCCGATGACCGGCACATACGGCGCCGAATGCTCGGGGTACTCCTGCAGGATTGTGAACTTGCGGCTGTGGTCCTCGATCATCACCAACTGGTAGCCGGATACGTGCACCACCTTGGTCAGCAATTCGTCCAGGCCCTCGAGCAATTGCCCGGCATCGCCCGACTCCTGCACCGCCGCGATGAAGGCCCGGATGCGGTCATGGTATTCGAAGCGGTCCCCCATGATCCGGCGCTCGATCGAATCCGCCCCGGTGCCGAACAGGCGCGGGAACAAAACCGACGCCACGCCGGTGCTGATGACGACCACCGCCAGCGCAATGACGAACGAGAGCGCCGTGAATGCCGCCGGCGCGTCATCCACGCCGCCAGCAGCATCACCAGCGCGATGACGAACACAAAGCTCAGCCGCACCAGCCGCGCGGCCACCTTGCTCATGGTGATGTGGACGTCCAGCAATTCGAGCTGCAGCACGCTGTAGGCGACCAGCACCGCGTAAAAATTCGCCGCCAGATTCCCGAGCGGGAACAAGCGAATATCGGTCAGCGGATAATCATTGAAGCCCAGCACGGGCAGCAAATCGTTCGAGCCGCAGACCCAGAGGCCGATCACGCCGACGAGCAGCGCCGTCAGCCCGGGACGCAGCGAGGCCGAGGCGACGCGCCGCTTGCGCGCGAGCGCCAGTACCAGCCAGACCGTCGTGACGCAATAGGAGGCCAGGAACAGGTAAAAACAAGGCCCGGCAACCGTCCAGTAGCCATAGGGAATAGCCGCACCGTAGCCTGGAATTGGTGCCGAGCAGCGTCAACGCAAGGCCGGTGTGGAATAGATAGAAGAGCGGTATCGCCCTGCCGCGCGGCGAACTGGTGAGGATCAGGCAGACATGCAGCAGGCAGATCGGCATGAAGATCACGCCCAGTTGCAGGATCTTGCCCCAGAATATCGCATCCTCGAACGGGATCGGTGGGTTCGTGCGGTAGTTGAAACAGGCCGCCACATTCCATAACGCGAGCGAGAGCGCCCAGCCCAGGTAGGCCCGATGAAGCAGCGACTTGAGGTCGGTGCGCACCACCAGCAGCGCGAGCGCGGTGTTGAAGACCGCCGCGGCAAGCGCGGATATTTCGAGAAATCCCATCAGGAATTACTGAATTGTTTCAAAATCAGGCATGAATAGCGTCCGCCGAACCCGGCGTTCAGGTTGACCGCCGCGCGGATCGGGTACGGGCGCGGTTGCAGCACGTAATCCAGGTCGCATCCCTCGTCCGGATCGGTCAGGTTGATCGTCGGCGGAATCAGTTGATTGCTCACCGAGAGTGCGGTGATCACCGACTCGACCGCCCCGGATGCTCCCATCAAATGCCCCGTGATCGCCTTGGTCCCGCTCACCGCCAGCCGCCGCGCGTGCGAGCCGAACACCTCCTTGATCGCCAGCGTCTCGATCGGGTCGTTGCGCCGCGTGGCCGAGGCGTGCGCGTTGATGTAATCGATCTCCTCCGGGAAAATCCGCGCGTGGCGGAAAGCCCGCCGCAGCGCCGCTTTGTAGCCGAGCCCCTCCGGATGCGGGTCGGTCGGGTGGTGCGCCTCCGCTGTCCGCCCATGGCCGACGATCTCCGCGTAAATCTTCGCCCCGCGCGCCAGCGCGTGGGAAAGCTCCTCGATGATGACGAATGCCGCTCCCTCGCCCAGCACGAAGCCGTCCCGCGTCCGGTCGAAGGGCGCGCATCGCCTGCTGCGGCTCCTCATTGTGCTCGCTCATCGAGCGCAGCTTGCAAAAGCCGACATGCAGCATCTCGACGATCTCATCCGAGCCGCCCGCGATGACCACATCCAGCTCGTCATGCTGCACCATCTTCGCCCCGTAACCGATCGCGTCGTTGCCGGAGGCGCATCCCGAGCAATAGGTCATCACCGGTCCCTGGATTCCCAGGTAAAGGCTGATGCTGCTGCTTCCCTCGCCGCAATAGCCGGCGACGATGTTGTACGGGTGCAGCGAGCGGTAGGTCTTGTCGTTGAGAAAGCTGCCATAGGATTTCAGCACGCTCGCCGCGCCGCTGATCGTAGTCCCTTCCACCACGCCCGCGCGGTCTGGCTCCAGGCTCTTGATGTCGATCCCCGCGTCCTTGATCGCGCACGCTGACGCCGCCACGGCATACTGGATCGTGCGGTCCAGCCGCTTCTCCTTCACCTCCGGCAGGTAGTTCGCCAGGTTGAAATTCCTCACCTCCGCCGCGATCCGCACCGGCAGCTTCGACGCGTCAAAGCGCGTGATCGGCCCCGCCGAGCTGATGCCGTTCTTCACGTTGTTCCAGAAGGTCGTGACATCCAGCCCGCTCGGCGTGATCACTCCGATCCCGGTGATGACCGAGCGCCGCGCGTCCAGTTTGTCATTATTCAGTTTCATGATCGGGGCAGCAGCCGGGGAAAGAGCGCCGGCGTCGACCGTTTGAACTCGATGTAACTCTCCCCGAATTTTTCGATCAGCGCCTCCTCCTCGATGCGGATGCGCGCCAGCAGCGTCGGCAAAAAAGCGGCGTACACCACCAGCGCCGTCCACCAACTGCGCAGCAGCAGCGTCACCGAGAGCATCTCGAGGATCATGGACGAATACGCCGGATGCCGCACCCAGCGGAACGGACCGTCGCGCACCAATTGATGGGTCTCGCGAATCTCGACGTGAAGGCTCCAGAACCGGCCCAGCGCGTCGATCGCCTTGCGCCGGACGTAAAATGAGAACAGCACGATGGCCCATCCCAAGCCAAAGAGCAGCCAGGATACCGGGGACATCACCGTTTGCCGCCGCAGAAAGTAATACTCCGCCAGCGAGCCGATCAGCATCACCAGGCCCAGCGTGAAAAAGAGCCGCAGCGTGACGTTTTTGCGGATCGATCCGGTGACCGGCTGCCGCCGCCTCCGCAGCTCGACCACCCGCGCCGCGTAAAGGATGATCGCGGAAACAGGCGGGACGATCTCATAGGGGAGTTCCTTCATATCGTGGCGCGATGTATTCATCTATCCTGGCGGCCACGCAAGCGATCTCTTTCCCAGCAGATGGATGTGCAAATGCGGGACCGATTCGCCCGCGTCCGGGCCGTGATTGATCACCAGGCGGTATCCCGAATCGTACACCCCCAGCTTCCGCGCGATTTCGCCGGAGGCCGCCAGCATTTTCCCCAGCACCGCCGCGTCCTCGGGCGTCGCCTCGCCCACGCGCGGGATCGGCTTGCGGGGGATGATAAGGACGTGAACCGGCGCCTTCGGGCTGATATCGCGGATGACAAAAAAATCCTCCGCCTCGTAAACGATCTCTGCGGGTATCTCTTTGCGGGCTATTTTTTCGAAAAGCGTCATGGCATGATTAAATCGCGGCGCCTCCCGCCGGGAAGGGGCGGTGCGTTGATCATTTGTTTAAAAAACCGAAAATGTCACCGCGTGGGTGGCCGCGGCGAATTGCTCGCGCAGAAACGAGACGACCTCATCCCGCAGCGCCTGGCAGTCGCCGGACCATATCTTCCGCCCGCGCAGCTCCTTGACGCAAAGTTCGAGGTCGTGCAGCTCGAAGTACGCGGACCGGATCGCGAGCAACTGATGCATGGTGCGGCCTAGAAGCTCAAAGAATGCCAGTTCGTAGCCCGAGCCGGCCTTTTTCGCCAGCTCCAGCAGCGAGATGCTGGCCGGGGGCGGCCCGGGCTCGAAATGGGTCGCCACTTCCGCGTAGCCGATCACTTGCAGCACGGAATGGACCGCATCTGCCAGGCGCGGCGCCGTCAGCACGTTGCTCTCGTAGCGGTAACGCAGGTAATTGCTGACGCTGGCCGAGACGTGCTCCGCCAGCCACCATTGCGGGTAGCCGGCCTTCTCCGCCGCGTGGACCAGCCGGCGCGTCAGCCAGCGCGAATCGAACGCAGATACTTCGCCCCCCTCGAACTGCACCAGCGGCATCTCGTCGCGCCGCGCAATCATCTCTCCCTCCGGCGATTTGCGGCGCGGCTCATCCGTTCGGCCCTCCATTGATCTTGAAAAGTTCCGTCTGCTCGGACCCGCTCTTGATCTTCCGGGCCAGCGATTGAATTTCGTTGATGAACTCGCCGATGTCCTGGAACTGCCGGTAAACCGACGCGTACCGCACGTAGGCCACCTCGTCCAGGCCGTGCAGCTTTTCCATCACCTTGCCGCCCACCAGGCGCGTCGAGACTTCCCGCGGATAATTCGGTCTCGAGGTCCTGGATGATCTCCTCCGCGGACTTCTCGAGTTGCTCCAGCGAGATGGGTCGCTTTTCGCACGCCTTGGTCATTCCCGCCAAAAGCTTGTGCCGGTCGAACGGCTCGCCCCGTCCATCGCGCTTGATCACGCGTATGTCCGCGCGCTCGATTTCCTCATACGTGGTGAACCGGTAATGGCACCCGTTGCACTCGCGCCGCCGGCGAATCGACGCACCATCCTTTGAGACGCGGGAGTCGATTACCTTGTCTTCCAAACTTCCACATTTGGGGCAGCGCATTTAGTGCGAGGGATTCGTCAAACGCCCAAAATAATACAACTAATGGTGTTCGTCAACGCTTCCGCCACCCCTCAAATCGCGCGAAAAAGGGCCAAAAACAGCCAAATTACGCACGGATTTGCCGCAACGGCGAACCAGCCCTTTTCCCACCCTGGCCACCAGATGTTGGCGGGGATTATGCTCCCTATACCAGATGTTGGAAGGAACCCTGCATCGGCGGGGACGACATTTTATGCAGATTGACCCGGTCACCAATGTAGCCAGGAACGCGCGCATCCTGATCGTGGACGATCACGCGGAAAACATTGAGGCCCTGAGCCATATCCTCGACCGCGCTGGCTACGCCATCAGCATCTGCCTGACCGATCCGGTGGATGCGCTGGCGAAATTCGCCGCCATCGAGCCCGACCTGCTGCTGCTCGACTGGCACATGGAGCCGCTCTCCGGCCTTGAATTCATCGAGGAACTGAAGAACCGCGTCGCGGTCGAGGATATTCCGCCGGTGCTCGTGCTGACCGCCGATGATTCCCACGAGACACGGCGCGAGGCGCTGGCGGTGGGCGCGACCGATTTTCTCTCGAAGCCGCTCGATCCCTCCGAGGTGCTGCTGCGCATCCGCAACCTGCTGCACATGTGGCTGCTGTATCGCCGGCTGCAGGAATCGCGGCGCGAACTGGAAGCGCAGGTGCGCGAATGCGCAGGAGAACTCGAGGATACGCTCTCAGAACTGCGAAATATCCGGCAAATGATCGGCCGCGGGATATAGGATCAGACGCCGGCTTTTTCGAGCAGCTCGCGCAGGACTTTTTCCGCTTCGAAATATTCCCTGGCCACTTCGAGCGCGGCTTTGCAGTGGGCCGGGTAATCGGCATTGATTTCGCGGACCGCTTCGGCGATTTCGTCCAGCGTGCGGAAGGCAAACAACCCCTTTTGCCGGCTAATGGCGCGTGAACCCGGTCTCCTGGGTGATGGCCGGGCGGCCGCTCGCCAGGTAACAGGCGGTCCGGTCGCTGAACCAGCCGGTGTTCAATCGCACGTACTGATCCTTTGCCACCGTGAATTCCCCCTTCGACGCGCGGAGGTAGTCGCGGTATTCGTCGTAGGCGATGCTCATCTGGTCGGGGCTGGTGAAACGCCAGCCGTTTGCGGCGAAACGCTCGAGCAGCTTCGCGTTGTTGATGGTGGTGGCCAGCTCGAATTGTTCGCCGGCGCGCTTTGGCGCCTCGATGAATTTCAAAAACTCGAGCGACTTGCTCCAGAGATATTTTTCGCCGCGCCATTCGATATCCTTTTTGCCGCTCGTGTTCCAATTGGCGACTGTGGTGAATACGGCATTGCCGGGCGGCGGGGCGCCGGTGTGCCAAAGGTCGGTCACCACCGGCTGGCGCGTCGGCAACCATTGGAAACCGTGCAGCGGCACGGGAAACGTCTCGGTTCCGACATTCTCGCCAAAGGTGAACAGGGCGCGGTGCGCCTTCAGATAATCGACGGTTGTCGAGACTCCGTTGTCGACCTTGATCTGCTCGACGCCCGGATCGCTTTCCACGTAGAGAATGTTGCCGCTCTTCAACAGGTCTTCGTTGAATTCCTGCGAGCCGCAGACGTTCAGGATCGCGTCCGCCTCGCGGTAGAGTTCGCGCACGCGGCTCAGCGGCAGCCCGGCGCACGGTGTCTCCGGCAGGTAGCGGGCGCAATAGCTCCAGCGCCCCTCGAAGCCATGCTCGCGCGACAACCGCTCGAGGATGCCGGCGGCGTACGAGTAATCGTCCGTCACCTCGTAAGTCACCGGGTTGTAAGGCAGGCGCGCCGAGTCCTCGACGTAGTAAACCTCATGCCCCAGCCGCTGGAGTCCCACAATGTAATGGATATGCTGCCAGACGACGCCGGCAATCGGGCAGCCGGCCGCGAATCCCATGACGACGACCCGCTTTCGCTTCATTTGGTTTCCAGATGCTTGACGACAACCGCCGGGTTGCCCGCCACCACCACGTTCGGCGGCACGCTCTTGGTCACGATGGCGCCCGCGGCGACCACGGAATTTTCGCCGATTTCGACGCCTTTCAAAATGACCGCGCCCATTCCGACCCAGACATTGTCCCGGATGCGGACCGGCGCGGTGCGCAACGGCGGACGGGCCGGGCGCTTCTCATAATAAGGGGCGAGCGCGAGCGCGTCCTGCATGCGCTGCGCGGGGTCGAGCGGATGAAAATCGGAGTCGGCGATGCCGACGTTCCACGACATGAGGCAGTAGGAGCCGATCTCGATGCGCTCCTCGGCCATGATGAGCACGCCGTTGAGCAAGGTAAAATCGCCCACCGAACAGGAGCCTTCGACGCCGAGCGAAAACGAGCAGCCGGCGTAGAGCGAGACATGGCTGCCGAGCACCACCGCGTTTTCGCGCGTGCTCTTGAAGTGCCGGAAAATCTGGGCCGATTCACAATAGAGGCCGTCGCCCCAGGTGATGTTGGGCGGGATCGGCTTGGGCCACCAGTCGTGTTCGACCTTCCGGTCGGCGGTGATGTTAGTCATGAGGGAAAAAATTCGAAATTCGAAAATGGGGGTTTCTCAGCCTTGACCAGCGTATGAGATAGTACGCTGCATGCTCGCAGTCAGCGACTTACGCCGATAAAAGCTAATCTCACTTTGGCTGGGTTTGGCTGCTTTTTGCCCTGTTTTCAATGTGAGGGATACAACAAGGGGATGCAATGGAATGCAATTCCTTTGAAGTCGGTTGAGGCTTGCTGGAACTGGCGCGGGAACCAGGGCGCTGGTTCGCGAGCATCTGGGGGGTCTGGGTGGCGAATGGAGGATCGACAATGTGCGGGCTGAGGGTTACGAGCAGGGCAGTGCCATTCTCCAAATCCTCAAACGGCTGCGAGCCGGGGCCGGACCCAGGCCAGCCCTTGCCCTTGTCAAGATATGTTGACTGACCCCATTCTCCCTGCTTGTCAAGATATGTTGACTGACCCCATTCTCCCTGACCCTGACCCCATTCTCCCCTGACCCCATTCTCCCGAGTCCGATGCCCCGTTGTCAGGTTTCAGCAAGAATTGACCCATTGCTCTTTCGCATTCTCTTCCTACGGTAACCGGAGAATTCAGAATCCTCGCTGCATGACCGGCAACCCTTC
>CAVWMS010000001.1:0-1069142 GCA_963756185.1 uncultured Verrucomicrobiae bacterium | reverse complement strand
GAAATCCGGACGTTCGAATGTAGCGATGACGGGCGTGTAACTCAGGCGTTCCATGGAAGTTTCATCGAAGGGAACGCGCAAGCATTTCGGCTCCCCCGAACCCGAGTGTCCGGTAGGCGAGGCGGTAGGCGAACGGCGCCGCCGGTCCCGCCAGCCGGATGTCGCGTTTGCGCGCGTCGTGATATTTGGCCGCGAAACCCATGTCCTCGCCGGCCAGCTCCCGCGCCATTTCCAGGAACGATTGCCCCAGCGCCTCCTGGTGGGCCCCAGTCCATTCACCGCGCGCTGTCAGCCAGTCGCGCAGCGCCTCGCACAGCGCCGTCCGGCTGAAGATGACAGGGCGCTCGTTGCGGGTGCTCCGTGTCTCCTCCGACCAGATGCGGTAAACAGCGTTCGGCGTTGGCGCGAAGGCGAACCGCCGCCCCTCCTTCAGCGCGCGAAAATAACAATCGTGCTCGTCGCAATGCTGCGCCGGGTTTTCATCCCAGCCGCCAATCTCCTCGAGGCGTCCGCCTGCGCCACAGCGCTCCGCTCGTCTGCGGCAGTTGCCAGCGCAAAAGCTGCGTGTAAATGTCCGCGCCCGAATCGAGCGGCGCCGGCTCGAGCGGCAGCGGATGCCCATCCTTCCATTCCTCGATCAGCACCGGGCTGTAAATGACATCCGCCTCCTCGATCTTCCCTACCTCGGCGAATTGCCGCGCGATTTTTTCATTCCGCAGGTAATCGTCCGCGTCCAGGTATTGCAGCCACTCGCCGCGCGCCGCCTTCAGCAAAAGATTCCGCGCCCGGTTCGCCCCGCCGTGCGCCGCCCGCTCGAACCGGATTTCACCGCCGAATTTCCTCAGCGCTCTGATCGTCTCGTCCGTCGATCCGTCATCAACGGCGATGATCTCCTTCGCCGGCCACGTCTGGTCGAGCGCGCTCTGCACCGAAGCCGCGATCCACTTCGCGCCATTGTAGCACGGGATAAGGATGGAGACGAGCGGCGTCATGGCCAATGGTAAGGGAGAAATTTCGAATTTCGAATTTCGGATTTCGCCTCGCTCATGCCTTTGGAACAGCAAACCCTATGCTACGCCCCTATACACCCTTGCCGTTTCAGCCGCGATCCGGTTCCAGTCCCCGGCCTGCCGCCACGCTTCCGCCGCCGCGTAGTCCGGCTTTGCCGCCAGCGCCCCTTCGAGCGCCGCGCGAAAATCCGTCTCCAGCGCCTCGAACCGAAAGACCAGCGGATGCGGCTCCCCAAGGTCCACCGTATCCAGCCGGCGCGGAATCAGGATCGGAATCCCCAGCGAGCGCGCCGTGCTCGCCGCGCCAGAGGTCAGAATCACACGGTAATGGTACAGCGTGCAATCCGCGGCCGCCAGCCAGCGTTTCAGCGCCTCGGTGCTGTGCCACCCCAGATCGAGCCGGATTTTTTCAGACTTGCCCGCCCGCTTGCGAATCTCGGCCTCGTAGGCTGGATACGCCCTCCCGACCACGGCCAGTGTCGCCGGCGCATCCGCGGCGCTCCACCAATCCAGCACCGGCTCGATTCCCTTGTACGGCTCGACCGTTCCAAACATGAGGCAAATCCGCTCTCCCGGCGCAATGCCGAGCGCAGCGCGCGATTCCTCGCGCGAGGGCAGGGGGACCATCGCCGCGGACAAATCGCCGTGCGGGATCACATGCACCTTTTCCGGCTCGGGACCATACGTTTCGCATACCATTTCCGCCGCCTTCGCCGAATGAACGATGATCGCCCGCGCCGCGTCGTAGGTCCGCTGAAAATTCCTCTCCAGCAGCGGCTCGCCCGCGCGATTGTGCGGCCGCAGGTCGTGCGCCGTCAGCACCATCGGCGCGCACCGCAGTGTCAGCGCAAGGTCGAGCGGATATCGAACCTTCCGCCAAAAATCCAGGCCGTTGCCGCGGCGTTCGAAAAACTTCTCGGGCCAATGCAGATGAAGCAGGTCGCCTTTCCATTTCTCGAGGCCGCGCCGAAGCGGCAGCACCCGCCGGTGCCCGTATGGAAATGTCACCTCGACTTCCTGCGCCGCCAGTGCCCGCGCCAGGAGCGCCTGGTAAGGCACCCCCTCGCGGTAATCGGGCGCGAAGAAGACCTTCATCACTTTGGCAGCAGTTCCTTCTTCAGGCGCGGGACCCCCTCGCTGTAAAAGCAATCCCGGACCGATCCCATGTAATGGCGCGCGACGGCCTGCGGGTTCCCCGCCTTCTCCTTGGTCGCCTCGTATTCCGTCGGCAGCAATCCGCCGCGGCCCACCGCCGACGCGCAGATCGCGAAGAGCGTATGCTCGACCATCGAGAGCCGCTTGCTCATCAGGCTCGTCTCCGTCAGCGCCCTTTCGCACAGGTCAAAATCGATCGTCGAGCGTTCGATCAGGCAGAGCCCCGTATTGACGCAATGCCAGATGTCGATGCCCAGCGCCTCGCGCGTTTGCGTCCGCGAGATCGGGATCATGTCGGTCGAGCTCCTGAAGAACCAGCATTGCCCCTTTCCATCCGCGCACCAGCGCAGGATCGCCTCCGGCTTGCGGAAAAACAAAAGATCACTGTCCAGGATGATAAACCGCTCCCCGCGCGTCAGCAGCGGCACGTCGAAAATCTTGCGCGCCAGCGGGTGCGCCAGCCGGTATCGAGGCACGCCTTGTGCCCCGCCAGCATCTCCAGCACCTTCCGGTCGGCGTGTGTCGCCGTGATGCCGCGCACGCCCGGCAGCATCTTCACAAACGACGGCTCCGCCTCGTACGGCAGCCGCCCGTCGTCATGGATCACCACCCGCCAGTTGCGTTTCGTGAAATGGAACCAGCTCGCCAGCATCCAGCACGCCATCAGCCAATCCTGGCTTCCCGTCATCACGTGCACCGGTATTTCCTCGGGCGCCAGGTCCGCGTAAGGGTTGCGCCACTCGAGGATGCGCCCCCCGACGAAACGCTCGTGCCACGCGCCGACGAAACCCCGCCAATTGCCCCTCATATCCCCCCTCCGGGATTATGGATCATGAGCAACAACAATTGGGAATTTCATCACGCCGATGTTAACGGATGCGAGGCGATTATGCCAGCATCAGTTGCGGCAGGGTCCCATTTCCAGGGGCCGCCTCCGTAAGCGGAAATTCGCAAATTGACCCGCTCGCGGAAAACATGCTAGAAAAACCGCATCGGATTATGACGGATATCTCCTCTCCCACGGAGCTGTTTCGCATGCAAATCAGGCACGATTTGCTGCAGTGCCTGATTACCGGCGCTGGAATCGCGCTTTTTCTGAGCGGACACGAATTCGCGGCATTAATCTTTCTCCCGATTTGCAGCATTTGGCTCGGAAGGCGGTTTCGAAAGAATTTCCCGAAACCGCTTCCCGCGTTTTTGCCGCGGCAGAATGCCATCCGGTATTCGCTGGCGGTCCTGTTTAACATCTGCATTTTGGTAACATTACTCCTCTTCGCAGTGCATAAGAACGTCGCGGTGATCTGGGTTGCCTTCGGGTTTTGCGTGGTTTGGGCTGCCGTGTCACTCATGCAGGCCCGGGAGATGATCTATCGGAAGGGAATTTACAGCGGCGGAGAATAGGAGGACGCTTGAGCCCAAGCTCGGAAGGAGATCGAGAGCCTCAATCAGGATGAGATAGCAAAGACTGCATCGAAAACAAGCAATCCGCTCCCATTCTCCTGAACACCCCAGCCGCCCCTCAAATCCTTCGAATTTCGAATTTCGAATTTCGAATCTCCTTTCACGCCGCCGCATCCCCCGCCGTCGCTTCACTCGTGCTGCGCCACCGGTGCTTCATCACCGTCATCGTCCATTCCCGCTTCGGCAATTTCCCCGTGCCGTAAAAATCGTCCTCCTCGATGTCAAAATAGGCCGCGTAAGTGATCCGGTCGGCCATTTGATGGCCGCGCAGCAATTCCAGGTTGACGTAGCAGCGCCCCGGCGTGATCCCCAGCCGGTCCGTTTCGCAAACGAGCGTCCCCTCCGCGGGCAGCGTCTCGGGCAAATCGCCCGTCGCCTCGGTGTCCAGTTGGAAGAGCGACACATGCGTCAAATCATAAACCGTCATCACAAAGCGCGCGTGCCGCACCGGCTTCGCGCTCTTGTAGCGCAGCGTCACCCGGCAATGGCTGCCGGTCCTGATCCCGCTGCCCCCGTCCGCGTTTTCAATCGAGAGCGACTCGAACCGGATCGAGCCGTCGCCCTCGCGGTCGTGCCGCTCGTTGAGCGCCACCACTTCCTCCGGCTTCGCGCTTTCGATGTACGAATGCACGATTTCCTCGGCCGGCCCGACCCGCACGATCGCCCCGTGCTTGAGCAACACCGCCCGCTGGCACAGCGAAAGGATCGACGCCATGTTGTGCGATACCACCAGCACCGTGCGGCCCTGCCGCGCCACGTCGCCCATTTTCCCAAGGCATTTCTTCTGGAATGCCGCGTCCCCCACCGCCAGCACCTCGTCCACCAGCAAAATCTCCGGCTCCAGGTGCGCCGCCACCGCGAACGCCAGCCGCAGGTGCATCCCGCTCGAATAGCGCTTCACCGGCGTATTGATGAAATCCTCGACCTCCGCGAACGCCACGATCTCGTCGAACTTCCGCGTGATCTCCCCGTACTTCATCCCGAGGATCGCGCCGTTGAGGTAAATGTTGTCGCGTCCCGTCAATTCCGGGTGAAATCCCGTGCCCACCTCGAGCAGCGATGCCACGCGCCCCCGCAGGATCGCGCGCCCTTTCGTCGGCTCCGTGATGCGCGAGAGGATTTTCAGCAGCGTCGATTTTCCCGCGCCATTCTGGCCAATGAGCCCGATGACTTCGCCCGGCTGCACGGAAAACGAAATGTCCCGCAGCACCCAAAAGGTATTCGGCTGCGGCCCGACCTGCTCCGGCACGAACCGCACGTTTTGCGGCGCGCCGTTGAGATGCCGCGGCTGCCGGCGGATCATCGCCCAGAGGGTCTCGAGCGACTCGCGCACGCTGTTCGCGCCGATGGTGCCCAGCTTGTAAAGCTTCGAGAGGTTCTCGACTTCGATGATCGGTTTATTCATGGCCGCGGATCACACTGTATCAATGAACGTCCGCTCCGTGCGTTGAAAAACAAAAATCCCGCTCATCAGCAGGATCACCGTCCCGGCGATGGACATGGCCACCGAAACCGGGGTCAGCGTCCCGGCGCCCAGCAGGCAAAGGCGGAACGCCTCGAGGATCGCCGTCATCGGGTTGATCTCGGCCACCCACCGCAGCCGGGGCGAGAATTTCGAAAGCGGATAGAGCACCGGCGAGACGATCATCCAGAGCTGCACCGCCAGTTGCAGCACCTGGGTCAGGTCGCGGTATTTCGCCGTCAGCGATGACATCCACAGGCACGCGCCCAGCGACAGCGCCGCCGTGGCAAGGTAGAGCAGCGGCACCAGCACTATCGCACTCCAGTGCATCGCCGCCGTCCCCGGCACCCAAAACAGGAAGCAAAGGTAGATCAACATGAACGTGGCCAGTTGTAGCACGCACGCCGCAAGATTCGAGAACACGATCGAGAGCGGCACGACCAGCCGCGGAAAATAAACTTTGCCGAACAGCGCGGAGTTGTTCAGGAAAATGGCGCCGCCGGTCGCCAGGTTCTGCTGGAGATAATTCCAGCTCAGTTGATTGCAGAGATAGAAGAGCGCCGGGTGGATGCCATCCGTGGGCATCCTCGCCACGCGGACCATGAAAACGGTGTAGACTCCCGCCGTGAGCAGGGGATTGAGGATGAACCAGGCCGGCCCGAGGATGGTCTGCTTGTACTTCGAGGCGAATTCCCGGTGCACCAGCAGGATCAGCAGGTCGCGATACTCCCAGAGCTGCGACCAATTGAGCCGCAGCCATGCCTGGTTGGGCTCAATGATGATTTCGTGCGGCCCCAACAGCGGAGCCGCCGTTTCAATTTCCTGGGATTTCATTCGGCGGTCGGCTGGCGTCTAGCACTGCCAGTCCCAGTAGAGCACATCCGCCTCCGGGCCGCCATCAATCGCCAGCGCCGCCACGAACTGCGCCTCCGGGGTAAACCGGAGGACCTGGCAGCGGCGGGTGGATTGGGATCTCGAGCGGGCTTGGGCACAAGCCTCATTGCTCGTCCAAAATTGAAAAAATTTCCATGCCTTTTCTTGCATGGGACCGCGTGATCCGCAGATCCCATTGCGAGCGCGGGTCCAGGAATCCGCCCGCCATTTCCTCGAAGGGAATATCCTCGCGCACCCGCTCCACATCCAGGCCCAGCGCCCGCACATTGCGCGAAACGGCGATCAGCGCCAGGTGATCGCATCGGGCCACGGTGACCCGCAGCTCCGCGGCAGGCCCGGCGACGATCCCGGCGCATGTCCGCGTACCGGTCCAGGATTTCCTGCCGGAACAGGCTGGTCTTGATCCGCTCGGCCGGCGCCAGACGGGGCAGCCGCCGGCATCGCGCAGCAGCGGTTCCTCCATGCGGATGCGCCAGAGATGGAGTTGATGAATGGGGAGGCCGGGTATTGCGGCGCGGGGAGCCAGAGCGGTTCTTGAAGGATCGGCAAGGGTTTGGGCGGCAGCGGGATGGACATGGCGGTGGATGGCGCCGGTTAAACGAATGACGTTGAGCCTTTTTCCGGCCTTGGATAGAAGCAGCGGCTATGCCACCCACACCGCTATGATTGACCTTCCGGCTATACCACCGGCGGCTTCCAGCGCGGCGCCTCGCCGCTCAAGGAAGCGGCCTGGTGGGTCGTGCGCGCCCTCTTTTTCCAGACGCTCGTTCCCTGGCCCTCGGGCCTGCGCGTGGCGCTTCTGCGGCTCTTCGGCGCCAGATAGGGCAGGGGGTCGTGATCCGCTCCCAGGTGAACATCACCTTCCCCTGGCGCTTTTACCGCCGGAGACCACGTCTGGATCGGGGAGGAAGTGCTCATCCTCACCCTGGCCCAGGTCATCATCGAGTCCAACTGCTGCATTTCCCAGCGCGCCTTCATTTGCACCGGCTCCCACGATTTCTCGACCCCCGCCTTTTCCCTGCAAACCAAACCCATCATCATCCATGCGGGGACCTGGGTGGCCGCCGCCGCCTTCATCGCCCCGGGCGTCCAGATCGGCCCGGGCAGCATGGTCGCCGCCGGCAGCGTCGTCCTGGCCGATGTGGGGGCAAGGATGATCGTGAGGGGCAATCCGGCGGCGGTGGTAAAGAGCCTGGAGCCCGGAATGAGAAACGAGAAAAAATTCGAAATTCGAAATTCGAAATTCGAAATATTTCGGCGCGCGCGGCGCGCCTTTGCTGATGAGGGAACTTCTGCCGCGACCCCGAAGTTTCAAGCTCTGGCCTTCGAATTTCGAATTTCGAATTTCGAATTCTTCCATCCTTCTCGACGTGCGAATCCTCTTCGTTAACCACTTCTTCCCTCCTGATCCCGCTCCCACCGGCATCCTGCTGCGCGAGATCGCCGATGGCCGCCGCGTCAGCCGGGCACCAGGTTTCGTTCGCTTCGTCAGGCCAGGCCTATCGCGGGGGCAAAACAGGGTCGCGGATGCGGCGCGAATTGAGCGGCCTATGGGCGATTTTCCGCACCGCAATGGGCGCGGGCCGCGTGGACGCGATTGTCTCCGCCACCTCGCCGCCGCTGCTGGTCGTGGTTGCGGGCGGTGGTGGCGAGGCTTCGTGGCGCGCGCCATTACCATTGGCTTTTCGACATGTATCCGGAGCTGGCCACCGCCCTGGGCGAAATCCCCGACGGCCGCCTGGCCCGGCTTTTTCCGCCGCCACGCGCCGCGCCTACCGCCGGGCCGCATTGCGTGGTCGCCCTCGACGAGGACATGGCGGACCGGCTGAAAGCTTACGGCGTTCTCCGCCCGCGTCATCCCTCCCTGGGTCTTCAAGCGCTCCTGATGAACTCGCTGATCGGAATTGTCCCGCGGCACCCGGCAGCCCCGGCAATCCGGCGAAAAAACCTGGCTCTACTCCGGCAACCTCGGGCGCGCCCATGAATGGCGCACCCTGCTCGACGCGCAGCGCCTGCTCGAAACCGCCGGCGCCCCCTGGCGCCTGGTCTTCCAAGGGGGCGGCCCGGCCTGGGCCGCCGCGCGGGACTACGCCGGCCAGATCGGCCTCGACCCGCTGCGACTGGCGCCCGTATGTGCCCGAGGACCAACTGCCCGCCTCGCTCCTTGCCGCCGATGTCCTGGCCGTAACCCAAAAACCCGAGACGCGCGGCCTGCTCTGGCCGAGCAAGCTGGCCCTCGTCACCTCCCTGCCGCGCCCATCCTCTGGGTTGGCCCCACGGACCGGGCCATCGCCCGCGACCTTGCGACCTCCCATACGCCGGCATTTTCGCGCCCGGCGACGCCCCTGGCATTGCCAGCTGGCTTACCGAGAACCGCCCCCGGCACTCAGCCCGGCGCCCCGCGACCCCGCCGCGCTCCGCAACGCCGGTCTGGCCCAGTGGCGTCGCGCTCCTCACGCCCGCCGCCAAATTGCCCGCGCATAACCACCATTTTTGCCATAGCACGCCGCCCCTTGAAACGCAGGCTTGCCTCCGCCTCGACCTCGGATGGCATCATCCGTGCTGATTTTGACCAGGTCTATGGGCAATCCCAGGGCAAATCCCGGCCTTCGGTTCCTTCTCGCATGCTGACTGCCAGCTCGCCATGATTCTATCGCTGCTGCTACTGCTTCTCGGTTTCATGGTTTGCCTGCTGCTCACCCCGTGGGTCATCCGGCTGGCCCTGCGCAGCAACATCGGCCTCGACGCTCCCGATGAAACCCGCAAGCGCCACGACAACCCGGTCCCGCGCCTCGGCGGCATTCCGATCATTTGCGCTCTTTCCCTTGGGCTCGTCCTGATCCTTTGCATCGATCCCGAGGCTGCCTACCTGCCTTTTTCCCGTGCTGCTCGGCTCGCTTTGCATGTGCGGGCTCGGCCTTTGGGATGACTTCAAGGCGCTGGGCGCCCGCAAAAAACTGATCGGCCAGGTGCTCATCGCCGCCTGCGTCTTCTGGATGGGGCTGCGCATCGACCGCGTCACTTATCCCGGCGGCGCGTGGAGCGTGAATCTCGGCCTCTCGTTGAGCATGGCCCTCACGGTCTTCTGGCTCATCGCCGTGCCGAATGTCATCAATCTCATCGACGGATTTGACGGACTGGCGACAGGGCTGGGCCTGTTCATGGCCGTGACTCTCGGCATCGCCGGCTGGTTCAATGGGCAACTGCCGGTGGCCTGGTACGCGTTCACCATGGCCGGCGCGCTCGCCGGGTTCCTCGTCTTCAATTTTCCGCCGGCCCGCATTTTCCTGGGAGACGGCGGGGCTTACCTGATCGGCTTTTGTATTGCGGCGCTGTCTCTGGCCAGCTCGAACAAAGGCTCCATTGCCGCGGTCATGCTCGTGACCATCGTCGGCCTGGGCGTGCCGATTCTCGATACCACCTTCGCCATCGTGCGGCGCGGCTTGCGCGGCTTCCCGCTTTTCCATGCCGATGACGAGCACATCCACCACCGGCTTGCGGACCTCGGTTTCTCGAAGCGGCGCATCGTCCTGGGCGTCTATGGCATCTGCGTGGTGCTCAGCCTCATCGCCCTGAGCATCATCTGGAGCCAGGGCCGCACCATTCCCATCGCCGTCGGCGCGGTCTTCCTGCTGGCGATCTTCGCCCTGCGCTACCTTCAATATGTCCGCAGCTTCGCCGCCGTGGGCGGCCAGATCGAGCGCCTCTTCGCCCGGCGCCGCACCGTCCGCTACGCCCTGCTCCAGGCGCAAATCCTCGAACTCGAGGTGGATCGCTGCAACGAGTCCACCGAATTCTGGCTGATCTTCAACCAATCCCTGCGCCGCGTCGGCTTCCTCGAGGAAGGCGAGTGGACCGACGAGGAGGCGGTGCGAATCCTCGTCAAATACAACGGCAGCATCCCATGGACGCTCCACGCCCCGCGCGAAGTCGGCACCGCCGCCGAATGGCAGCGCCTGGCTGATTGCTTTCGCGCCGTTTACGTAAAGGCGACCCAAAAATGGAGCCATTGATCCGGTTCCCCGGTATTCCGTCCCTTTCGTGAGTGAAAGTTCTCTCGTATTCCGGAGGTTGTGCTTGCACGTTGTTTTGAATCCCACGGCTTGACCGCTCGCGGCCCGCAATGCCCCCTGACCTCCGTTCCACCCTCGACCGCCGCCTCGCCGCGGCTCTCTTCGCCGTGCTCATCCTGGCCGCGGCGCTGCTCTTTGGCGCGGTCGACCGCGTGGTCCAGATTGGTCTCGTTTTCGGTCTCGGCCTCGGTTTCCTGCTCTACCCGCCGGAGCTTCCCCAACTGCCCCGCGTCTGGGCCTGGCTGACCATCGGGCTCATTGGCTTCGTCATTCTTTCCCAGTTTCTTCCCTATCACTGGTTCGGGCAGACCGTCTGGCGCACCGTCCTCAAGCGCGATTACGACGTCGATTTTCCCTTTACCCGCAACCCGGAGCCGGGGCGGGCGCTCGATTGCATCCTGATGGGTCTGCTTGCGGGCGCCTGGTTTTTCTGGGTCCGCACGCTGGCCTGCGAACGCTCCTTGCGGCTTTTCCTGGTCTGGGCGCTCTTCGCGACCGCCGCCGCGGTTGCAATCGTTTCGATGGCCGTCGGCGCCAGGCCCTCCGGCGATTACATGATCTATGGCATCCGCTATACGCCCGGCTGGACCGGCTTCGGGCCGTTCCCGAATCGCAACCACACCGCCGCGCTGCTGGCCATGGGCGCCCTTGCCGGCGCCGGCTGTCTCATCCGCGCCGCGCGCCGCCGCTATTGGCTGCAACTGGTCCTCGCCATCGTCCTCGAGGTCGCGGTGGTCGTCGCGCTGCTCGAGACGAAATCGCGCGGCGGCCTGCTCGGCCTCGGCTGCGGCGCCATCCTTTTCGCCGTGCTCGCCATTTCGAAACATCGCAGCCGCAGCTCGATTGCCGGCGCGCTCGCCGGCGGCCTCTTGTGCGCGACTCTCGTTTTCTCCTTTGGCTCGAAGGTGCTCTCCCGCTTCGACACGCCCGACGCTGGCAACGTCCCCAACAACATCCGCTGGCAAATCTGGCAGGACGCCGTCCACATCTGGCGCGACGCCCCCCTCTGGGGTCACGGCCTCGGCGCCTTCACGCAGATTTATCCGCTCTACCAAACGGTCGAGGCCCACGACCAGCTCATCCTTCATCCCGAGAGCAGTTGGCTGCTCTGGCTCGATGAACTGGGCGCCATCCCCGTGGCCGCGGGACTCGCCTGCCTGCTCTATTTCCTCACTCGCAACGCGGTGGCTGCCATCCAGACGGGCGACCGCGGGTTTTTCATCCGCGCCGGCGCGTTTGCCGGCGTCTTCGCGCTCCTTTGCCACAGCCTTTGGGATGTGCCCGCCCATCGGTGGGGCACCGCTGCGTTTGCCATCGCCCTGCTCGCCATCGCCTGTCCGCCGTTGCAACGCCGCATGCAGATCCGGCTCGGGCGTTCCTGGGCTCTGGCTCCGATTTTCGTCGGCATCTTCTGGCTGCTGCCGTTCATCACCAACGGCCCGGCGTGGACGCCCGAGGGGCTGCGCCAACTGCTCGCCAAGCTGAATGATTCGCCGACGTTCGTTTCCCTCGATTTCCTGCGCGGCGTCGAATTGAGCTTCCCGCTCAACCCCGCCCTGCACGAGCAGTTGGGCGTCCGCGAATTGATGGACGCCAACCGCCCCGACCAGGCCTGGCGCGAATTCCGCATTGCAGACCGGCTCAATTCCTCCTCGTGGGCAATGCCCGCCGTCCAGGGCTGGCTCAGCCGCGATATTTCGCCGGGCATGTCCTTTCATTTCTGGAGCCTCTCGGTCGAGCGCGCGGGCCGGCGCGCCTCGGAAATATTCACCGCCGCATACCGCAATTGCGTCGACCTGCCCGGCGGTGAGGAATTCTGGCGCAGCTATGCCGATGCGCATCCCGAGTTTCTCCTCGGCTACGCCGAGAACGTCACCAACGATGAGAAAGCCCGGGCCGCCTATGACCAATGGTGGAAGGTCCGCGGCCGCACCGGCGCCGACCTCGAGACCTGGGAATATCCCGCCTTCTACGATTGCCTGCGCAAATGGGGCGACCGCGCCCAGCTCGAAATCTGGATGAACCGCCATCCGGAACTCGAGGCGTCCGATTACTGGACCTGGGCCTCGATCTTTCACCAATGGCAAATGGACGCCGACGCATGGGCCGTCCTGACCCGCCGCATCAAGGATCCGCCCTATCCCGATTCCGAAAACAGCCAGAGCGCCGACGCCCTCGAAGCCGACTGGCGCACCCATCCCGACGATCCCGTAAGCGCCCAGGCTTATGCCAGCCGCTGCTATCTGGACGGCAAGCCCGACAAGAGTGAGCAGATCATCCTTTCGATCGCCACCGGCAAGAGCCCGCCCCTATGGTTCATCGAAAAAGCCGCCTTCCTCTACGCCGCAAAAAAGGATTACTCCACCGCCGTAACCGCCCTCCTCCGCCTCGATTCCACCAATTCGTGATGAGGCTCTCGGAACTTAGTCTGGTATTACCGTTGCGCCGTCCCGTGCCCCGATTGCTGAAGAAAGCCCTTAATTACATCAAAAATGGTGGATGGAATTTCACCGGTTCGCACTTTCATTCCCGTCCTCTTGTCCGTGACGTTCTGAGTTCGGTGGTATCAGCGGCGGATCAGGAAGCTTGTCCACATACTCGATGCTTAGTACCCGAAAGCTATCCGATGCAATCGTTTTGCCATCCCTTATGCTACTGTACTCAGCAGATGCGGGATACACCATTCCGTCGGGCATCGTCGTCGTAGAGCGAACAACGATGTTTACGTCGGATTCGCTCTTCACGCCTGAGATCATCCTGATGGTTTTCTGACTATAGGACTTCAGGGCCAGGTATTTCCCTTTCGTTAACACCGCGGTACATTCAATTCCCAACAATCCCCCTTCTCCCGCCCCGTCGTTGTCAACGACGACCGTAATATCGGAGCCATCCTCTTTGACGGAGATCGTCTTTTTTCCATCCTCCTGCAAGACCTCCCCCAACAAGTAATCCGGGCTGAATAGATGGCTCGGTGTGTAGCCAATAAGTGCCTGATATGGTATATAAGAATCCGCCGCGGACTCCGGACTTTGAATCTCAACTTGTGCCGGCGTCGTCATATCGCCGATAGTGCCGGAGCACATCATAACCAGAAGCCATTCACCACCAAAATAGTCGCTTATGTTGGAGATTGCCGTGTCACCGGAGCCACTTCGGTCTGCCATTTGATTATAATTGACTGAAAATTTGCCGGATTGTGCGTCGCAAAAGCAACATTCCAAATCGTCACATTTCTGCCAGCCGTCACCATCCGGCTCGCCGAGGTGCGTGACGTTTGTGTACGCACATTTGAACATCAGAATTTTCCCTGGTTGAACAAATGGCGGGATCTGCTTCAGCAACTCATCAAACTTCATATCCCCGAAGGCCGAAAGGGCGGGGAACATCGCGAAGCTGGCGACTATGATCGCGAGCTTTAATCCAAACGGAGTTTTCGAGCTCATAATCGCATGTAAAACGTTGTCAGTCCGGAATTGTCACGGTTTTGTCATTTCTGTCTGGTAACCGGAATTTCCCGGATGGATCGTTTTTTCATACGCCAAAGGAGTAACGCGATCGTTTTCTCCCCGGCGGAAATGCCCAAGGACATCGACATGTTCCCGGCCCCAAGCGCCGCTCGACCGCGGCCACCTCGGGGCAGGGGCCGCCGTTTCGCGCGAAAACGCATCGGCTTCAATTAGCAATTTTAGATTAGCAATTATCAATCGCCCCTTGTAGCATGCTCCCCCATGCATCCCCATCCCCTTGTGAGATCCCAAATCCTCGCGGCCCTTTTCTCCGCGTTCATCGCTGCCCCATCCACTTATGCAGGCACGGTTATTGACGTAACTCAAAGCGGCGCCGCCGGCGACGGCGCAACGGTCGATACCAAGGCGATCCAGTCCGCCATCGACGGCTGCATGCCGGGCGACACGGTTCTTCTCCCCGCCGACCACACCTTTGTCAGCGGCGCGTTGTTCCTCAAAAGCAACATGACCCTCCAGATCGACGGCGTGCTCAAGGGAAGCACCAACCTGGCCGACTACCCCATGATCCCCTGCCGCTACGAGGGCTGGGAGCTGAATTGCTACGCCAGCCTGCTCACGCTCGGCAAACGCGACCGCCAGGGACCTTATAACATCACCAACGTCGTCATCACCGGCAAGGGAACCATTGACGCCTCCGGCCTCGAGCTCGGCGCCGCTGAAAAGAAAAAATCGGGCAATCGCACCCGCGGCCGCGCCATCTGCATGATGAACGCCCAGAATATCACGGTCGAAAATCTTACCGTAAGTTATGGCCCGGCATGGACCATCCATCCCATTTACAGCGATAACTTGATATTCGATCATTTGAAAGTCGTTTCGCGCAATCCATCCAACCGCATCGCAAACGGCGATGGCATCGATCCCGATTCCTCCACCAACGTCAAGATCACCAACTGTTACTTCCATACCGGCGACGATTCCATCGCGATCAAATCCGGCAAGAACATGGAAGGTTACACCATCGCCAAACCGACCGAGCACGTGCTCGTGGATCATTGCATTGTCGATAACTCGATGGGCGGCATCGTCATCGGCAGCGAGATGTCGGGCGGCGTAAGTGACGTGACCGTCTCGAATTGCAACATCAGCCACACCTCGTGGGAGGGGCTGGACATCAAATCGAGCGCCGGCCGCGGCGGCACGGTCCAGAACGTGACCTTCAGCAACGACACCCTGGCCAATGTCCGCGTCGCCGTTCGCATCACGACCGCGTATAACACCAACAACGACGGCCAGGCCGCGCCCGTGCCGCCCACGCTGAAGAATATCCATTGCGAGAATATCAACTGCACCGGCGGCGCCGGCAAAGCCATCGAGATCGCCGGCCTGCCGGCCATGCCGGTTTCCGATGTTGTGTTCGATAATTGCACCTTCAATTCGAAAGCCGGCGTAACGGTGGATCACGCGGACAACATCACCTTCAACAACGTGACCGTCAGCAACACCTCCGGCCCGAAATTCACCGCCACCAATTCGACCAACATCAACGGCGCGCCGCAATAGCGTTTCAAGTGCAATGTAGCCGCTGGCGCCTCACCCGCGCGCCGGCGTGTACTTGCACTTGCTCCTTAACTTTTGCATGAACCCGCCGCTGACTCCCGGAATCCACGGCTACGTTATTCTTTAAACCCGAACTCCGATGTTGGAGGGGATGAGATGGTGCAAGATGCTGAGTCGCGATGACATGAGGAGGACCGAGGAGGAGGAAGGGAACCGTGGTGGTCGGCGGGCGGGCGAGCCGAAGCGTATCTGAAAGATACGGTGAGGTCCGACGAATGGCACTCGCGGCCAGCAGATTGCGCCAGATCGCCCCGATCAACTTCGGAGTTCGGGTTAAACCGCTCCCGCCAACCGATCACCCGGGAACCCGCACCACCAGGCGCCCCGCCGAATCGGTGGAACTGGCCAGCACCGGCAAATTCCGGGTCGCGGGGCCTTCCATCACCCTCCCATTCGGATCGAACGTCGAGCCGTGGCACGGGCACAAAAACGACTGGTCATTCTCGACGTCGATCTTGCAATGCCGGTGCATGCAGATCGACGATAGCGCCTCCAGCATCGCCCCGCGCCGGATGACGAAAAACCCATCGTCGCGGAAATTCGAATAAACGCCGTCCGCCGCGTAACTGCCAGCCGGACCCGCGTCAACCGACCTGTTCCCCGCCCCCGGACGATGAAGCGGCCCCGCCCATCCCCTGGCAGCCGGCCGCCGCGGCCGCGGCCAGGCTCACCAGGATGAAATCCCTCCGTTTCATGCATCCCTCGCACCCGGCTCTTATCAGGCTTTCCCCTTACCGCCGCATCAGGCTTTGTCCCCCGTGCGACCGATTTGGGCCACAGCCGCGTTTCTTCTTCCAAACCCGCCAACGGCATCCCCCGGCCGCCTCGATCATGCCCAGGATTCGATACCATTTTGGCCCGTCCCGTTCGGAAAAATTCGCGCGCAGGCTCGGTCTCTCCATCGCCGTCATTCTCCTGCTGCTCGCCATCGTCGAAATCAGCGTCGCCATGGCGCGTTAGGCTCTGCGTTCGCGGAGCGGTGCGGGCAGGTCTTTGCGTGAGTCTTCCTTCCAGAGAGGTGGAAAATACCGTTCGCTTGCAGGATTAAAGAGCCGTAGTGTTGGCAAAGGAGGGCCGCCGTGGGAAATGAATGATCGTAATAATGCGGAAGCGTTGCAGACCTCGGAACTTCACCACCGCCGGCTTTTTGAGTCGGCCAGGGACGGCATTTTGATCTTCGATGAAATCCCGCCAGGGATTCTTGCGGAGGCGCTTCGGGAGAAATTGGGAGTGAATGGCGCCGGCGACGAGGGGGAATGAAATGCCATGAGAATTTCCAGGGGAATCGAAATCATTGGCGACTGGCCAGTCGCCCAGATCATGAGGCGATTGGGGAATGCCACCCTCTTCCCCTCTGATTCGTATTATGACGAAGAGCTTTCGGAATGGCTTCCGCTTGCTGATCTTTCAGCCAGTCAAACAGCGCCAAAGGCGGTCAAGGCAATTGGGCGACCCTGTTATTGCGGCAGCGGCCTTTCATTTCCCGCATGCCACGGCGACGGCAGTCAATATTAGGCTCCTCTGCCCCCGGCAGAAACCCGGCAAATCAATTAAGAGACCGCGCCAGGCCCGGCATCGTCAATTTTTCCATTGCTATACATAATTCCTCTATGCATAATCCCCCAATGATTCGCCGCGAACTCGTTGCCGCCTCCGCCGAACCGATCATCCTCGCCCTCCTCTCCAACGGCGAAAGCTACGGCTACGCCATCATCCAGGAAATTAAGTCCCGCTCCAATGGCGAGCTGCGCTGGACCGACGGCATGCTCTATCCCGTCCTCCACCGGCTCGAACAACGCGGCCTCATCAAATCCCGCTGGGGCAAGAGCGAAACCGGCCGCAAACGCAAATATTACTCACTCAAAAAAACAGGGAGGACCGCCATGGCCACGCATCACCGGCAATGGTCGCTCGTCCACGCCCTTCTCTCCGGCTTGAAAGGAACTCAACATGCTTGAACAAAGAATCACCGCCTGGCGCGCCGGAATGCTCGCCGCCGGCATCCAATCCCCCGTCCCGCTCGATGAACTCGAAGCGCATCTGCGCGAGCAAATCGAATCAAAAATTCAATCCGGCGCCTCCGAAGAGGAAGCTTTCGCCGCCGCTGTCGAAGACCTCGGCGCCGCCCTCGACCTGAAGGCGGAGTTCGCCAAGATCGGAAACACAATGTATTCGCGAATCATCGGCGCCCTCTCTTTTACCGCCGTGTTGCTGGCCGCGTCGTGGCTCATATTCTTCGGCGTCATGACCGCCCGCTCCTTGGCGCCGGCCGACGGCTTGGTTTCCATGCGCGTATCCGACGGCGCCACGGTCCGGGTCCAGCACGGCGTGCCCGAATTGCTCTCCTACGGCACCCTCTCCAGCGGCGGCGAATGGCATATCCGCGCCGCAGCGGTAGCCCTCCTCATCCCCTTTCTCATCCTCGTCGCCTTCGCAACGCTCGGCTGCCATTCCCTACTGCGAAAGCAAATCGCCTAAGCCGAAACGATTCAGCTGAATCTTCAGCAAACGAGCAGCGGCAGGCTGGAGATTTTCAAGACGGATGGGCGCGGACATAGGTCCCATTCGTCCCATGAGTCCCATAGGTCCCATCTCTCCAAGCCAAACGAATGGATAGGGTGATAGGGGTATGGATACCTGACAGAGGTTTGTGGCGCCGGTCGAAAGTGCAAGCAGGAATGTCCCGGTAACCCGAGCGCCGCGGGCCGCCCCGTTGCAAGCCACCAAAAAAAACCACTAACCACCGCGACATCCAACTTGCTATCCTCATGAAATGCCGTCGCCCGTCACCGCGAAATCCCAACCTCAACCCACCCATTATCACCCGATCAAACTCCCCACCCGGCACATTTGCCCCAACTCGCAATCAAGGTGAATCAAGGTCAATCAAGCCCAATCAAGGTCAATCAAGGTACTTTCACCCCCCGCCAACCCCCTCTTTATGAATACCATAATTCCCATGCCCCCACCCCCGATCCCTGACATCGGATTTGCGTCCGGGCGCTCGGGAAATTATTTTCATCCCTTTCCATGTCCGAGAGCCAAAAGATTTTCTTCGCACTCCTGGCGTCGGTGTTGCTCAACATCTTCATCGTGGAATTCGTGGCCATTGTCTGGACCATCGAGCACGCGCACGACCTGATCACGGCGCTGCAACCGCATGGCGCGGCCGTCGCCCAGCCGGACCTCTCGCAACTCACCGTCACCATCATGCCAGCGCGACCCACCCCGCCGCCGCCGCCACCGCCGAAGGTCCTCTCTCTGCCCACACCCCCCATCCACATGGTCCAGCCGCTGATCGATTCCAGCGGCCTCACACCCTCGACCAAGGCGCCCGCCAAAGCCCTTTTCCAATCCGACGTCAACATGGTTGCCGGCAGCCGCCAACCCGCCACGGGAAATCTGCCGCTGCCCAGCCAGGCCGGCCCGCAGCGGAAATTCATCGAACTGGCGACCCAATCGCTCTCTTCTGGAAAAGGGACGGTCCCCGCGCCGCCGGTTTCGCCGATGCGCCCATCCGCCCAAAACCCGCCGGGCATGCCCGAGGAAACCCCGTCCGCCATCACCCAGGTCCAGCAATCCGCCCCGCTCAACGCCACGCCCACCCCTGCGCCCACCGCCGCCTCCACACCGCTGCCCAAGCCGATCCCCACGCCTGCCCCCGAGCTCGCCCTCGGCACGCCCACGCCCACTCCCGCCGCGCCACAGGCCACGCCGCCCATGCAATTGGCGAAACTCACCACCCCCCCCGCCATGCGCGCCAACCCCGACATGACCCGCCCGATGCCGCTCAATCGGCCGCAGCCCCCGGCCAGCCAGGCCGAGCCCTCGTTGCAGCGGCAGATGGAAAAGACCCGCGTCAACGGCGGCATCACCAACCCTGGCGGCCCCGGCGTGGACGCGGTCGAGACCCCGTTTGGCCGCTACCACCGCCGGCTCAGCGATCTCATCGGAACCCGATGGCAGCTTTACATCGCCGAGCACCCGAAAAACGTGGGCGACGTCACTATCGAGGTTAAGCTCAACCCGGACGGCAAGGTCGCCTCGACCGGCGTCGTCGACAACCATGCGACCGATGACCTCGCGGAACTCTCGACAAGAGCCATCGTCGAAAGCGATCTTCCTCCTGTGCCCGATGACCTTGCGCCGATGCTCAAGGACGGGAAGCTGGATATGACGTTTAGTTTTAGCGTGTACGATTCCAATCGATCCCAATGATTCTCCTGGCCGATACCTCCATCCTTCATTTTTTCCTTCAAGGCGGCATTTTCATGTTCCCGCTCATGGCCTGCTCGGTCGTTTCGGTCATGGTCATCATCCTGCGTGGGTTCGCCCTCCGCCACGACACCGTCATGCCGCCGCAGATTTCCCGCGGCATCGAGGAATTGCAGCCCGCCGACGACGCCGAGGCGGTGGTGAAACTGGCCCGCGTCGTGCGCGGCGATGGCTCGGCGCTGGGGCGCATCGTCCAGACCGGCCTCCAAAACCTGCAATGGCCGAAGACCGAGAACATTCAGGCGGTGGAAACGCGTGCGCGCCATGAGGTGGTGCGGCTCGAGGCCGGTCTGGTGGTGCTCGAGGTCGTCGTCGGCATCGCGCCGCTGCTCGGGCTGCTCGGCGCCGTCTCGGGCCTGGTCAACGTCTTCGGGAACTTCGGCGCTTCCACCAGCATCAGCGACCCGCGCGGCATCGCCAAGGGCATCTCGGAGGCGCTCAGCACCACCATCGTCGGCCTCTCCATCGCCATTCCCAGCCTCATTGCCTATTCCTATTTCTCGAAGAAGATCGAGACAATGTCCGCCGAGATCGAGTCGCTCATCTCCGAGTTGCTCGCAAAGTGCTATTATCAAAAGAAACGCAACCAGGGCGTGCGCGCCGTGACCGCCGATATCGAGGACTTTCCATGAGATTTTATACGCGCAAGCGCCGCGTACCCACCGTCATCATCGTCTCATTGATCGACATCCTGGCGATCCTGCTGATTTTCGTGATCGTCACCACCACCTTCAAGCGCGACCAGCCCGCCGTCGTCATCAACCTGCCCGACTCGAAGACCGCCTCCGCCGCGCCGGCGCGCAACGATCCCGCAGTCCTCAGTATCTCGAAGGATCGGCAGCTTTATCTCGATGGCAAACCGGTCGAGCTGGCGAACCTCAAGCAGGCCCTGCTCGATATGCTGGCCGCCACGCCCGATCGCAGCCTCGCGCTCAATGCCGACAAGGACGCCCCCTTTGGCGTCGTGGTCAGCGTGCTTGATGTTTTAAAGGAAGCCAATGTCAAGGACGTGCCTGCTTTCACCGACGAAAAGCAGCCATGATCCTCGATATCGCAAAATATCCCGCCCCCGTATTGCGCCAGAAAGGCAAGCCCGCCGGTGATGTCACCGACGACACGCGAAAGCTGGCCGAGGACATGATCGAGACCATGCGCGCCGCAAACGGCGTGGGCCTCGCCGCGCAGCAGGTGGGCGTCCCGCTTCAATTGACGGTGCTCGAAGTGGAGGTCACCGAAGAGCGCCCCAGCACGATGAGCATCGACGGAAAGGAAGTCGATTTGGCCGATTGGATGCCGATGGTCCTTCTCAATCCGGTGCTCGAACTGGGCCGCGAGAAAGTCGAAGGGACCGAAGGCTGCCTCAGCTTCCCGGAGATCACCGCCGAAATCGAGCGTTCCTCCTGGGTAAAGGCAAAGGGCCGTCTTCTGGACGGGTGCGAAATCGAATTCGAGGCCACCGGCCTGCTCGCCCGCGCCTTGCAACACGAAGTCGATCACCTCAACGGCATCCTCTTCATCCAGCGAATGAAGTCCGCCACGAAATTCACCCTAAAACCAAAGCTCAAGCGCCTCGAAAGAGAAGCCGAGGAGTTGAATTGATAATTGCTAATCTGAAATTGCAAATTGAAAAAGTGCCGCCTCCGGCGGCCAAATCTAAAAATCAGCAATCTGACATCATCAATCAGCAATTCGTGATTTTCTGTAGCCGCTCCACCCGCTCCCTCAATTAGCAATTTTAGATTAGCAATTATCAATTCCCTCACATCCACTTATAATGCACACTAACGGTCCGGTACGACTGCGTAGTCGTCTCCGCGGAGTAATAAAACAGTTGGATGGCCGTGTTGCTCTCGTCCCAATTGTAGCCGACGATCGTTTGCATCACGTCCCCTTCGGGCTCGCGCTGCCGGGCGATCAGTTGGCCGGTCCCGTATTTTTGTTCGATCCGCCGGCGGACCTGTGCCATAAAGTCGTCGTACTTGGCCACATCCCAGCTCGGGTCCTGGTATTGCAATTCCACTTCCACCAGTTGGTCGTCCCGGAAATAAAAGACCGTCCGCTTCAGGCCGGTCTGGATCAGGCCTTCGACCGTCCACGCATCGCGTCCGTCGCCCACCGGATGCCGGTCGACGATGTCCGCCTTGGCCCCCTTGAGCAGGTTTTCGATCCGCTCCGCCGATTCCCCCCATTCCAACCCGAAGGGCGGATTGACCGGCTGGGCCGCTTGGTCGTCGTCGGGCGCAATTTGGGCGACCGCCGTTCGTGCCGCCATGGCAACGAGCAGCGGCAGCAACAAGTGGCGCAGCGTGAAAACAGTGACCCTTCGCATTTCCCTGATCAGCGGCCCAGTTTAGGCCCCCGCGGCCAGGAGTCAAACCGTCATGGGGATTCGGAGCACGGATGCAGCCGTGAAAGTTTAGAAGTATCACGAAATAAGGTAGTTACATTGATGGCAAGGCGGCGGTGGAAGGTGCCGGGGACTCCATAGGACTACGTACGAACTATAACCACCATAAGTCTGGCATGGCAGCAGCTTTAAAAGGATTCGCAATTCCGCACAAAGCCTCTGCTCAGGTTCCAGAAGTGACATCGAAATCAGCCCATCGCCTCCTCGCCCTCACGGCGCTTCTATTCATCTGCCCGGTCATCCCGAGCTTCGCGGTGACGCTTCTGCCGCAGGAGCAGGCCATCGCCGATGACATGATCAACAATCCCGACCAGGGCCGCCCTTACATGGTGCTCGATCCCATCGTCCAGAAAGTGGCGCAGATGCGGGCCAACGATATGGCCACGCAGAATTACTTCGCCGAGGTGACGCCGCAGGGCTACGGCACCGATTACCTGCTCACCCAGGCCGGCTACCAGCTTCCAGCATGGTGGGGCAACGATCCCTCCGACAATTACGTCGAGTCCATAGCCGCCGGCTCGTCCTCGGCCTCGGTCATCTGGACCGCATGGATGAATTCCCCGCCCCACAAGGAGCACCTGCTCGCGCAGAACTCATTTTACGCCACCGAGACCCACTACGGGGTCGGCTACGCCTATAACCCAAACAGCACCTACGGATATTACTGGGTCGTCGTCACCGCGCCGCCGGAGCCGGTGGAAATTATGTCGCCGGAACCGGATGCCAGGGTGACCACCCCAAATGTCACCGTCAGCGGCCTGGCCGATACGTCGACCAGTCCCACCTCGGTGCAATACCGGGTTGAAAACTTGAGCGGCACCAGCGCCTACCAGAAGGCCACGGGCATCGCCAACTGGTCCGGCACAGTCACGGATCTGGCGGGCGGCCCGAACGTCATTCGCGCCGAGAGCCTGGACAGCTCCGGCAACGTCCTTGGCGAAACCACCTGCTCGATCACTTACGTGCTGCAGGGAACGCTGACGGTCAGCGTGAGTGGCAGCGGCTATGTCAGTTCCGCGCTCGCGGGGGTCACTTCGCAGGCCGTCGGCGAACCTCTCGAAATCAAGGCCGTCCCCGATCCCGGCTATATCTTTGCCGGCTGGACCGGCTCGATTGTTTCCGCCAGCGCCACGCTCAAGTTCACGATGCAGAATGGGCTGAATCTTCAGGCGAATTTCGTGCCGAATCCGTTCCTCGCGGTCAGCGGGGCCTATTATGGAATGCTTTCGAGCGGGTCCGATTCGCAGAACGGGCTGCTCCGGCTGGAGCTGGCCAATAACGGCGCATTCACCGGGCGCATCCTGATGGCGGGCAAAGCCTGGTCCTTCATCGGCACACTGAGTTCCAGCGGCTCCGCTTCAGTCACGCTTCCCGGGAAAAATCCGGTGACGATCACCTTGCAGGCCGATCTCACCGGCGGCTCGGGCGATATCACCGGCACTGTCACCGAGGGCGGCGACACATTCGATTTCACCATCAACCAGGCAACGTACAGCGCATCAACCAACCCCGCGCCGGAAGTGGGGCGCTACACGCTCGTGCTTGGGCCGGATCCGAATGTCACCGGCACCAATGTGCCGCAGGGCGACGGCTACGCGGCCATCGTCGTCAGCGCGAACGGATCGGCAACCATTGCCGGACGCCTCGCCGACGGCACGCCGTATTCGGCCACCGGGCACGTGGCAAACGATGCGACGCTCGCGGTCTATTGCGTCCCCTCGGGCGCCCCGTCCGGATCGAGCCTCACCGGCTTGCTCACCTTCAATTCAACCAATGAAAGCGACATCGAAGGGACGCTCGCCTGGACCAAGAACCCCCGCGCCCGCGATGCCTTCTATCCCGCGGGATTCTCGGTGCAATTGCCCGCGGTCGGCTCCCTCTACGCGCCGCCCGGCCCCGGCCTCCAGCCGATGGATGTCTCGCCCGGCGCGGCGAGCGCCGGCTTCTCAGGCGGCAACATCGCCCCGACCACCGTCGCCGTGAGCGTGAGCCAGCAGGACAAGGTCACCATGGTCACGCCCGGCGAGCCCGAGCTAACCCTGAGCATCAATCCCGTCTCCGGCGCGATCAGCGGCAGCTTCAAATTACCCGGCGGCAACAACGTTTCGCGCGGCATCCGCGGCATCGTGCTGCAAAAGCAGCAGGCGGCGTATGGGTACTTCCGTGGATTGGATGAATGCGGCTCGTTCTCGCTGACGCAGTAGAGGCAACCATCAATTCTTCAACATTCGCCCGACTGTTTCCGCGAGGGTTTTTGGCGAGAACGGTTTTTCGAGGAAGCAGGAGCCGGGGAGCAGTTCCTCGTTGGCGGCAGTCGGATAACCGGAAATGAAGATGATCCTGATGTCGGGAAATAATGCCAGGGTGCGGTGGGCCAGTTCGCGTCCGCCCATCTCCGGCATCACCACGTCGGTCATCAGGAGATCAGGCGGGGTGGTGCCGGGCGTGAGGAGAATGCGCATCGCCTCGGCGCCGTTGGCCGCTTCGAGGACCGTGTATTTGAGCCGCTGGAGGATCGAGCGCATGATCGCGCGCACGGTCAATTCATCCTCGACGATGAGGATGGTCTGGGAACCGGTCGGCAATTCGCCGGGCCCGAGCGGGATGTCGTAAGACTTGCGCGCCTCGTAGACGCGGGGCAGAAAAATCTGGAACGTCGTGCCGGCGCCCACCTTGCTTTGCACGGCGATTTCGCCGCCGCTCTGCTTGACGATGCCGTAGCAGGTTGCCAGGCCCAGGCCCGTGCCCTGTCCCGGCGCCTTGGTGGTGAAGAAGGGCTCGAAGATTCGGGCCTGCACTTCGGGAGACATTCCCATGCCGGTATCGGCGACCTCGAGCAGGATATATTCGCCTGCCGGAACGGGGCCCGGGGCGTTCTCGGCTTCGATGCGCGCGTTGCGCGTGGACATGGTGATGATGCCGCCGCCGGGCATCGCGTCGCGGGCGTTGACGGCCAGGTTCATGAGCACCTGCTCGATCTGCCCGACGTCCGCCTTCGTATTGCCGAGATCTTCCGCCGCCTCGATCCGCATCTCGATGTCCTCGCCAATGAGCCGCGCCAGCATCTTGCTCGTGTCGCGCAGCACCTCGTTGAGATTGACCACGCGCGGCTGGAGTTTTTGCTGGCGGCTGAAGGCGAGCAACTGGCTGGTGAGCGTGCTGGCGCGGTTGGCGGCGCGGGCGACCTCCTGGAGATATTCGCGGCGCGGGTCGTTGGGCGCGGTGTCGCTCAAGGCGACCTCGTTGTAACCGGTGATGACCATCAGCAGGTTGTTGAAATCATGGGCGACGCCGCCCGCGAGCTTTCCAAAGGCTTCCATTTTTTGCGAGCGGCGCAGTTGCACCTCGAGCTCGCGCTGCGAGGAGATGTCGGCCACCGAGCCGAGGATGCGCGTCATGTTTCCATTTTCGTCCCGGACCGGGTAGCCGGTGTCCTTCACGGTGATGTAGGAGTTGTCGCCGCGGCGCAGGCGGTATTCGGTCTCGATGGTTTCCTTTCCCGCGATCTGCCGGTCCAGCTCGTGTTCGAAATGCGCGCGGTCTTCGGGATGAATGAGAGCGATCCATTCCTCGAGGGCCTGGCCGAGGCCGTCCGGCGGCCAGCGGAGCATTCGCTCGGTGTCTCCGCCATAAGTGCGCCGCCCGGTGGTGATGTCCCAATCGAAAATGATGTGGCCGCTGGCGCGGATCAGCGTCTCGTAGCGCTCCTTCCAGTGGCGGACCTCCTCCTCGGCTTGCTTGCGCTCGGTGATGTCCTGCACGGTGCCGAGCACTTTGACCAGGTCGCCCGTCTCGTCGTAAAGGAAAGTGGCTTGCTCGTGGACGATCCGCTGCACGCCGTCGCCGCGGATGATGCGGTGATCGATGCGGTACTCGGAGTGTTCCCGCCGCGCATTTTCGAAAACCTCCTTCACCATCGCGCGGTCATCGGGATGAACCCGGCCGAAAAAAGTCTGCTGGGTCAGCTCGACGCCGCCCGGCTGGAAGCCGAAGATGCGGAATACTTCGTCCGACCATGAAAGCTTCGCTTTCTCGAGTTCCGGGGAATGGAATTCGAGTTCCCAGCTTCCCAGGTGCGCCTGCCGCTGCGCGGCGCCAAGCATCGCCTCGCTCTCGCGCAAGCGTTCGTCGGCGATGCGCCGCTCTGTGATATCGCGCTGGACGGCGACAAAGTGGGTGATCTCCCCGGCGGCATTGCGCAAGGGGGAGATCTGGATTTCCACCCAGAACTCCGTGCCGTTCTTGCGATAGTTGATCATTTCGCCGTGAACCGACTTGCCTTCGCGCAGGCTGCGGTGCATCTCGCGCAGGAACTGGGGGTCGGAATTCTCTCCCTGGAGGATGCGCGGGCTCATGCCGAGCACCTCCTCGATCCGGTAGCCGGTGTTCCGGGTAAAGGCGGGATTGACGAAAAGAATGCGCGGGCCGGGCAGGTCGAGTTGGGAGTCGGTGATGGTGATCGAGTCCTGGGACTGCGTCACGGCGGTGCCGAGCAACTGCAATTGGTGGAACGCTGTCGAATGCTCCGCCGCCGCCGCTACGACGTTGGCCACGCCGCGGAGGAAAGTAGTCTCATTGCGCGAGAAATTGCGGTGATGCGGGCTATAGGCCACAAGGGTCCCGAAGACCTCGTTTCGCAGGCGAATGGTGGCGGCGATGGCGCTACCGACGTGGCCCGAGAGAGATTCGGCCCCTTTCCAGGTATGCGGTGCGATCAGGTCGATCCGCAGGAGGTCGCTGTAAAGCATGGCATGGCCCAGGTCCCCTTCGGAGGCGCATGGGATCGGTTGCTCCCAGCCATAGGCTCCCGGAGTATCGGTGCGGGTGCGCAGGCGGAGGGCGCTGGCATCCGGCGTGGCCTCGAGAACCACGCTCCGGCAGCCGGGAAGCATATCCTCGACCCTGGGCACGGTCACGGCCAGGAACTCGTCCAGGTTGACGACGTCGACCGCCTTGCGGCTCAATTCGGCCTGCACCATTTGCTCGCGGGCGCGGCTCTCGAGCCGGCGCTCCGCCTGGTCGCGCTCGAAGACACGGCCCAGTTGCGTGGCCACGTATTCGAGGACGAGGGCCAGGTGCTCGTCGCGGGGAAAAGGATGGGCTCCGTAGAATTCAATTACTCCCAGCGTTTCCGAGCGGGCGGCCACCGGCGCCATGACGATGCTGCGCAGGCCGGCGCCGGCCGCCTCGGAGGCGCGCAGGAAGCGGGGCTCCGCGGAGATATCGGCCACCCATTCGAGGCTCCCTTTGCGAAGGACACCGCTGACCAGCCCAACGCTGGTCGCGGTGCTGGAGCGTTCGGTCCGCGCGCGGAATTCCCCGTGCCTTGCGGCATCGAAACCGCTCCAGATGCCGCTCGCGCGCACATGGGCCGGGTCTTCCTCGGCTGCGTAAAAAAGGTGCGCAAGCTCGAAGCCGCCATAGGCCCGGGCAATATCCAGGACGCTCTGGGCGGCATCCTCGGGGGAGTGGGCCTCATTTGCCGCTGTGGCCACCACCTGCTGGAGCTGGAGCAAATTGATATGATTGCGCAGGCGGTCCTCGGCTTCCTTGCGCTTGCGGCGCTGCTCAAATTCCCGCATGGCGCGCCGGGCAGCCATGCTGGCCTGCCAGGTTTCATCCAGCCGGATATAATCCGCCGCTCCCGCCTCGATGGCGCGCCGCACCCCGGCCTCGTTGGGCGCGCGCGAGAAGATGATTACCGGGGTCCAGGGGGCATGCTTGCGGGTGATTTCGGTCACCTCGACGGAATCGAGCGAAGCCGCGTCCTCGCAGGCCATCACCAGGTCAACCGGGGCTGAGTCGAGCCGGGCTACGAGCGCCTCGACAGTCTGGACCGCGTCGACATGCAGGTCCGCGAATATAGGCGCCAGGATTTCCCTCAGATGCTGTTCATCCCCCTCCTGGCAGCCGGCCAGAAGTATCCGCACTTGGCGCGCGGGGCGCAGCGCCCTTTCTTCATTAAGATTTGGGAAGTTCTGGTTCCTCACAAAGCGCCTCCTGGGAGGTATTCAAGCGCCGTAGGGGGTGGGAAATCGCCGGCATAACCTGCTCTCTTCTTTCTATCTTAAATGAGCATTTTATCAGCGATTCACGATATTAACGTTTTCCGGGGCCATTTCGATTGGAACTAATTTGGCCGCGGCGGCCTGGCTGCTCGCCTTGGCCAGGCTCGCGAAGAATTTTCGGGAGCGTTCCCGGAAGAAGAGCTGCGCTTGCGAATGGCTCTCACCGGGGCGTGGTTTCAGGCGCATATAGGTGCCATCAGGCTGCAATTCCCGTGCCTTGACACGATCATTCAGAAAGGCCGGCAGGATTACATGAACGATCTCGTCACGCAGCCTGGGGGTCTCGATTGGAAAGGCGATTTCCACCCGGCGGTAGAAGTTTCGCGGCATCCAGTCCGCGCTGGCCAGGTAGACCCGCGGGTCGCCGTCATTGGCAAAGTAATAGATGCGGCTGTGCTCGAGAAAACGTCCCACAATCGAGATGACCCGGATATTCTCGCTGACGCCCGGCACACCGGGCCTCAGGCAGCAAATGCCGCGGACGATAAGGTCAATCTCCACGCCGGCGGACGAGGCTTCATAGAGCGCCTTGATGATGTTTTCATCCACCAGGGAGTTAATCTTCGCAATGATGCGACCGTGCCTGCCCTGGCGGGCATGATCGCGCTCATGCTCGATCAGCTCGCGCACCCGCCTGCCGAGGTCGAACGGCGCGACCATGAGCTTCTTGAACCCGGGATAGGTGGAGAGGCCGGTCAGGGTGTTGAAAAGAGTGGCAACTTCCTCGGTCAGCTCCGGCTCGGAGGTGAAAAGGCTCAGGTCGGTGTAAATACGGGCGGTGCGTGGATGGTAATTGCCGGTGCCCAGATGCGCATAGTGGCGGATGCGGTCCTCATCCCGCCGCACGATCAGCAATGCCTTGCAGTGTGTCTTCAGCCCCACCAGCCCGTAGACCACATGGGCGCCGGCTTCCTCGAGCATTCGCGCCCAATGGATGTTGTTCGCCTCGTCGAAGCGGGCCTTCAATTCCACCAGCGCCACCACCTGCTTGCCGTTTTGCGCGGCGTTGATGAGCGCGTTGACGATGGCCGAATCGCCGCTGGTGCGGTAGAGCGTCATCTTGATCGCGAGGACCTGGGGATCCTTTGCCGCCGTCTCGACGAGGTCGACGATGCTGTCGAAGGACTCGTAGGGATGATGCAGCAGCACGTCCTCGCGGCGCAGAATTGACCAGACATCGCCATGCGGCGGAAGGTCGGGATCGTAGGCCGGAGTGAAGGGCCGGTCCTTCAGTTTTGCAAAGGCCTCGTTGGCGATGAGCGGGTTAGGTGCGTCATGGTCAGCGGACCTTCGACCTTGTAGACGTCCGACCTCCTTGAGGTTGAAATGGTCGAGCAGCCATTGCTGGAAATCCTCCGGGCAATCGAGCTCGACTTCGAGGCGCACGACATTGCCGCGGCTCGAACGCCGCAGCCCTTGCTCGATGCTGCGCAACAGGTTCTCGGCTTCCTCCTCGTCGATATAAAGGTCGCTGTTGCGGGTGATGCGGAAGGCGTGGGCGGCCTCGAGCTCCAGGCCGGCGAACAATTCGCCAATGTGGGCCTTGATGAGCGAGGCGAGGTAAATGTAATTCCAGGCGGCGGGCTCGCCCTTCTCCTGCGGGAGAGGATGAAGCGGGGAATCACCCGCGGCACCTGCACGACGGCGTACAAGGGGTCCTCGGTGCCCGGCTTGCGCGCGCGAATGACGAGATTGTGGCTCTTGTTGAGCACCTGCGGAAAGGGATGGCTCGCATCGACGGCCAGCGGCGTGAGGATGGGGTAGACCTCGTTGCGAAAGAAATCCCTGGCCCACGTTGCGTCATGGCCGGCGAGATCTGTGACATTCCGGACGAAGATGTTGTTTTCCGCGAGGGCGGGGAGGATTTCCTGGTTCCAAAGCCGGTAAACTGTCTCGGTCATCTCGTGGACGAGCTTTTGGATGGCGTCGAAGACCTCGGTCGGGGTCATGCCGTCGGGCCCGATGTCCGCGGTGCCGCTGTCGATCTGCTGCTTGATGCCGGCGACGCGAATCTCGAAGAACTCGTCGAGGTTCGACGCGAAAATCGAGAGGAACTTCACGCGTTCCATGAGGGGTTGCCCGCGGTCCTGGGCCTCTTCGAGGACCCGCCGGTTGAACTCGAGCCAGCTCAGTTCCCGGTTAATGAAGTTTTTTGGGTCCGAAAAGTCATCCCGCATTCCCCCAGAGATACAGAGAAATTCGAAATTCGAAACTCGAAATTCGAAAAGGGAGCGGATGCGCGCTCCGGCAGGATGGGCGGAAGAATCTTGTTCATTCTCATTGAAATCCGGGCGGCGAGCGTGCGAAATCCCGGGCGACCTCGCTGCCCGAATCCATGATTCTCTACCTGCTGCGGCATGGCAAAGCGGACTGGCCCGAATGGGCCGGCCCGGATGACGAGCGCCCGCTCACCAGGGAGGGCATCGAGGAGATGCGCGTGGTGGCCGCGGCGCTCAAGCGGCTGAAGGTGGCGCCCGATTTCATCCTGAGCAGCCCGCTGCTGCGGGCGCTGCAAACGGCGGATATCGCCGCGAAGGAACTGGGCATCGCGCTCGAGCGAAGCCCGGAACTGGCGCCGGGTTTCGACCGGCGCAAATGCGACACCCTGGTGGCGAGCCGCCCAAAGGGCGACGTGATGATGGTCGGGCATGAACCGGATTTCAGCGGCCTGATCCGGGCGTTGACGGGGGGCCGGGTGAAATTTGGCAAGGCGGCCGTGGGCGCGATTGAGCTATCCGAAGAGATGCCGGCGGCGCGGTTGCTGTGGCTCTTTCCGGCGAAAGCGCTGATTCGGCTTTACCGGTAGACGGTTTCCGGGCAGCCATTCGCATCGAGCATGAAAATCAGCCTGCCAATGCCCGCCCACGAAGTCCGCGGCCTGCTGGACCGACTCGACCAGGATCAGTCGGTCACGGAGAAGGAATACAAGGAGCAACTGCGCGACTATCAGCTCGAATTCCTGGCGATCCAGCGCAAGCTGGTGGGCGGGCGCCATTCGATCATGGTGGTGTTCGAGGGGCCCGACGCGGCGGGCAAGGGCGGGGCCATCAAGCGGGTGGTCGAGAAGCTGGACCCGCGGACCATCCGCGTCTATTCCGTCGTGAAACCGACCGCCGAGGAATACCGCCACCATTATATGTGGCGCTTCTGGAGCAAGATTCCGCCCGAGGGGGAAATCGCCATCTTCGACCGCTCCTGGTATGGGCGGGTGCTGGTCGAGCGGGTCGAAGGATTTGCCACCCGGGATGAATGGAAACGGGCCTACGACGAAATCAACGCCTTCGAGGAGACGCTGTTTCACAGCGGCTGCACCATCGTGAAGCTTTACCTGCACATCACCAAGGAGGAGCAACTGGCCCGGTTCAAGAAACGCGAGGCCGATCCGGCCAAGGCGTGGAAGATCAACGACGAGGATTGGCGCAACCGGGACAAATGGGAAGAGCACAACATCAGCGCGGAGGACATGTTCGCCCGGACGGCGACCCGGCACGCCCCATGGAACATTGTGGCGGCCAATTTCAAATGGCACACGCGCCTCAAGGTGCTCAAGACGCTTTGCTCGCGGCTCGAGAAGGTGCTATAATTTCGACTCCGCTTTCATCAGGGTTTAAATATCCGGAATTCAATTCCTGCATGGACTTCGAGGATGCCGGTTGGGTAAATACAATCTTGAAAAGCGCCGCGACCGGCTTTCCCATTTGAACAGTTCCCATACACCCCGTCACGAGTGCGGCGTCTTCGCAGTCTTCGGCCATCCGAATGCGGCCTACCTGACTTACTACGGCCTGTTTGCGCTGCAGCACCGCGGGCAGGAGAGCGCGGGGATCGTGACCTCCGAGGGGCCGAACAGCCAGTTTCGCCGGCATGTGGCGATGGGGCTGGTGGGGCAGGTTTTTTCCGAGCCGGACCTGGTCGGGCTCAAGGGGATGCGGGCGATCGGCCACGTGCGGTACTCGACCACGGGCTCGAGCAATATCAAGAACGCCCAGCCGCTCATCGGCGAGACGGGCCGCGGGCAACTGGCAATCGCGCACAACGGCAACCTCATCAACGCCTCCTGGCTGCGGGACGAATTGGAGCAGTCGGGGTCGATTTTTCAGACGACGGTCGACAGCGAGATCATCCTCCATCTGCTGGCGCAGCCGAATTCCACCACCGGCGTGCTCGGGGCGCTGCGGAAAGTCCAGGGGGCGTTCACGCTGGTAATCATGAGCGACCGGGAGATCATCGGCGTGCGCGATCCGTTTGGGTTTCGACCGCTGGTGCTCGGCAAGCTCGAGGGGGCCTATATCCTGTCGAGCGAAACGTGCGCGCTTGACTTGATTCACGCGGAATTCATCCGCGAGGTCGAGCCGGGCGAGGTCATTATCATCGACGAGCACGGGTATCGATCCGAGTTTCCATTCGGCGAGGAGAAGCAGGCGTTCTGCATCTTCGAGCTGGTTTACTTTGCCCGCCCGGACAGCATCATCGCCAACACCAACGTGGCGCGGATCCGCACGCAGATGGGGCGTGAACTGGCGCGGCTGCATCCCGCGGAGGCGGACCTGGTGGTGCCGGTGCCGGATTCGGGAACCTACGCAGCGCTCGGTTTTGCCGAGGAGCTGGGCATCCCGTTCGAGCATGCCTTCGTGCGGAACCACTATATCGGGCGGACATTTTTGCAGCCGACGCAGATGATCCGCGACTTCAATGTGAGGGTGAAGCTGAACCTCATCAAGGAGGCCGTGGCGGGGAGACGGGTCGTCGTGGTCGATGACTCGATCGTGCGCGGCACGACGGCGCGGGCGCGCGTGGTCAACATGCGCGAGGCGGGCGCGAAGGAAGTGCACATGCGGATTTCCTGCCCGCCGCACCGGCACGCGTGCCATTACGGCATCGATTTTCCCGATCCGCGCAACCTGCTGGCCAACCAATGCACACTGGACCAAATCCGCGAATACCTGGACGCGGATTCCATCGGTTACCTGTCCGCTGAGGCGATGGTGCGCGCCACGGGCCAGCCGGCAATCAATTTCTGCCTGGCCTGTTTCAACGGCGATTACCCGGTGCCGGTGGACCCGAACCTGGACAAATACGTGATGGAACGGCGCCGCAACCGGACCGGCCTCCTGACGGGCGAGGACGACCATCCGCAGCTCTTCGACGGCCTGAAATGAGCGCCGCCGGAGAAAGGAAGGCATACGCCCGGGCCGGAGTCGACGTGGACCTGGGCAACGCGGTCAAGAGCCGGATCCATGACCGCGTGAAGGTTACCCACGGCCCGGAGGTGCTCGGGAAGGTGGGGGGATTCGGCGGATTGTTCCGGCCGAATTTTCGCGGGATGCGCGAGCCGGTGCTGGTCTCGAGCGTGGACGGGGTCGGGACGAAACTGAAGATCGCCTTCGCGACGGGACGCCACGACACGGTGGGACAGGATCTGGTGAATCATTGCGTCAACGACATCGCGGTCATCGGCGCGCGGCCGCTCTTTTTTCTCGATTACATCGGGGCGGAGCGGCTCGAGCCGGCGGTGTTCGAGCAAATCCTGCGCGGATTCACCAAGGCATGCCGGCAGGCCGGCTGCGCATTGATCGGCGGCGAGACGGCGCAAATGCCGGGGATGTACCAGCGGGGCGAGTATGACCTTGCGGGAACCATCGTCGGGGTGGTGGACCGGAAAAAAATGATCGACGGCAGCCGGATCAAACCGGGAGACATCGTGCTGGGCCTCGCATCAAACGGGCTGCACACGAACGGCTATTCGCTGGCGAGAAAAATCCTGTTCGAGACGATGGGGCTGACGCCGGAGTCACGCCTCGAGGGCATGAAAGGGACGCTGGCGGATGAATTGCTGCGGGTCCATCGCAATTACCAGCCGCTGCTGGCATACGCGCCCGGCGGCGCGATCAAAGGCCTGGCCCACATCACCGGCGGCGGCCTGGTGGACAACCTGCCGCGGGTGCTGCCGAAGAATTGCGACGCGGTGATCGAGGCAGGCGTCATGGAAGGCGCCGGCGATATTTCAAGTCCTCGAGCGGGCCGGAAACGTGCCGCGAACCGAAATGTATCAGGTGTTCAACATGGGAATAGGAATGGCGGCGATCGTCTCGAAGAAAGATGCGCCCGCTCTCGCCAAGAAACTCCGCGCCAGGGAAATCGGCCGCATCGAGCGGGGCTCGGGCGTGGTGCGGCTGGAGTTCTGAGCGATGAGTTCAAAGCGAAAGAGGCGGCTCTTCGGCGCGGGATTGGGCGCCGGGTTGGTGGGTGCGATCCTGCTGGCGCTGCGATTCGCGGTGCGTCCGGTGACCAAGGCGCGGGTGCCGGATACGATTTCGCCCGCCATATTCCAGACCAAGGCGCTGCACACGAGCCTGGGGCAGATGGTGTATCACGAGTCGGGCGCCGGGCCGACGCTGGTCTTCCTGCACGGCATCTGCGTGGGGGCGTCGTCGTATGAATGGTCGAAGGTTTACCCGCAGTTCACGGCGAGTCACCGGGTGCTGGCGCCGGACCTGATCGGGTTCGGGGAATCGGCGCGGCCCGACGCGAACCTGGGGGCGGCCGATTACGCGAGGTCGCTGGCGGAATTCATCCGCGGAACCTGCGAGCAGCCGGTAACGGTGGTGGCGAGCGGGCTGGGCGCGGGCTTGAGCGTGCTGCTGGCGACGCAGCACCCGGAGATGGTGAGCCGGCTGCTGCTCTGGATGCCGGCGGGGCTGAAGGAACCGGGAAGACGGGAAGTGTTTGGGGGCAAGCGCCTTGCCGCCCTGGCGCCGCTGGTTCACCGGTTCATGTACCGGAATTATCAATCGAGCCGCAAAGCCGTGCGCGCATGGCTGGCGGCGCACGGTTTCGCGGATGGATCGCGTATCACGGACGAGACCATTGATGTCTATACCACCTGCGCGCAACAGTGCGGCGCGGAGCATGCGATCCGCAATTTCCACGCGGGCAGGCTAAATGTCGATCTCGAGCAGCGGCTGCCGATGCTCTCCCAGCCGGTGACATTCCTCTGGCCGGAAGCGCTTTCTTCGGAATTGCCCGGCAGGCTGCAAGGCCTGACGCGGGGCAGCCGGCTGCGGCAGGCGCCACGCCTGGCAAAGCTGGCCGCCATCGAGGGCCCCGGGGAGATGGCGGCGCTGCTGGCCGAGGAGGTGGAACCGGGCCCGAAAGTGGTGCGGTAGAATGCGCGTTTTTGAATTGCTGTTGTCATCAAAGGGGGCAATGGTTTAAGACACCAACGACAAGGGCTTATGATTCGACCTGCATTTTCCGTTTTGACCGTTGTTGCCGTTCTTATTTTCCTGGCCGCCTGCGGCTCCGATGAGGAGAAACCGCACAAGCACCCGTTTGGCTATAACCCGGATCAGCCCAACGAGGTCAACCCCGAGGCCACGCCGCCAGGGCCGCCGAACAGCTTGACGGGCGATACCGGCCCGATCGCGCCGACACCGCCTCCGCCGCCGCCCCCGGGCGTGAATGAGGGCAACCCTCAGGCCGGCGGCAGCCCCCCGGCCCCGGTGGAGAAGCATGATTATCCCTATGCGCAGCCGGTGCAGGGCAAGCCGGGGTTTGTCACCAGCCCCTACGCGCCGGAAGCGGGTTACGTGGACGTCCGGGGTTTCCCGCCCGGGACCGAGGTCAAGGACCCGTACACGCAAAAGATATTCCTCGTGCCCTGAACGGCGCGTTGGACGGAAGTGCCTGGCTGCGAGAGCAGCGCGCCGGAGCGGATATGAAACATCCGCGCCAAAAACCGATGTCTCTTTCCTCGATTGCGATCCTGAGTCCCGGCTTGCTGGGTGGATCGCTGGCGCTGGCGATCCGCAAGCGGATGAAAGGGACGGAAATCCGCGTCTGGGCGCGGCGCGAGGAGAGCGCACGCAAGGCGCTGGACGCGGGCATTGCCGACGCGGCTTCGACCGATGCGGCCTCCGTGGCAAAGGGGGCGAAGCTGATCGTCTTTTGCATGCCCATCGGCGCGATGGCGGAGGTGGCCGGGCGCATTGCCGGCGTGGTCGAACCGGATGCCCTGGTGACCGACGTGGGAAGCGTGAAGCAGCCTGTCGCGGCCAGCCTGGGGAAAATTTTTGACGGGCGCGCGCATTTCGTCGGCAGCCATCCGATGGCCGGCTCCGAACAGGCGGGCATGGATGCTGCGCGGGCGGATTTGTTCGAGGGCGCGGTCACTTTCGTGACGCCGGAAAACGAGGCGAAGAAGGAAGCCGCTGAGAAGCTGGCGAGTTTTTGGAAGATGCTCGGCTGCCGCGTGGTGCTTACCAATCCAAAGGCGCACGACGAGGCGGTGGCGCTGATCAGTCATTTGCCGCATCTTGCCGCCGCCGCGCTGGTGCAGACAGCGCTCGAAGAAAATCCCGCCTCGCTCGAGTGGCGCGGCAACGGGTTCATCGACACCACGCGCGTCGCCTCCGGCCCGCCGGCGATGTGGGCGGAGATTCTCATGGAAAACCGGGGCGCGGTGCAAAAAGCGATCCGCGCGATGGTGGAGAATCTGGCGGGGATCTCGAAGCTGCTCGAAGGCGGCCATGCGGGCGCAATCGAAGAATATTTGGCGGAAGCGAAACGGACGCGCGACCGTCTGAAAGGAAATTGCTGATTGCCGAGCAGGCCAATGCGTGATTGAAGACTCAGCCGCAGACTCTCCGGCCAATTACCCAACCAACCCATGCGCCACTGGAAAATACATCGGGCTCCCGTCATCCAAACTGAAATCCAGGTGCCGGGAGACAAAAGCATCTCGCACCGCGCGGTGCTCATCGCCGCGCTGTCGAACGGGTCGTGCGTGATCCGGGGATTTTTGCCGAGCGAGGATTGCATGGCCACGGTGGATGCGGTGCGCGCGCTGGGCGTGCGGGTCGAGCAGCCCGAGCCGACGACGCTGGTGGTGCATGGGACGCGCAAACAATTGACGCCGCCGGCCGGGGATATCGATTGCGGCAATTCCGGCACGACGATGCGGCTGCTGGCGGGCATCCTGGCCACGCAACCGTTCAAGTCCCGCCTCAAGGGCGACGCCTCGCTCTCGCGCCGGCCGATGAAGCGGATCATGGATCCGCTGGCCGAGATGGGGGCGAAGATCACGGCGGAAGGCCCGAAGAATACGCCGCCGCTGCTGATCGAGGGGGCGAAGCCGCATCCGATCAATTATTTCATGCCGGTGGCGAGCGCGCAGGTGAAGAGCGCGATCCTGCTGGCGGCCCTGTTTGCAAAAGGCAGGACCAGCATCACCGAGCCGAGCCAGAGCCGGGATCACACGGAGCGGATGCTGAATTATTTCCTGGTGCGTCCGCAGCGCGAGGACCTGACGGTGTCGATCGCCGGCGAGCAAACGCCGGAGTCACGCGACTTCACGGTGCCGGGCGATATTTCGAGCGCGGCCTTCTGGCTGGTGGCCGCGGCGGCGCAACCGCGCTCGCACCTGCTGGTGAAGGACGTGGGGTTGAACAAGACGCGCACGGGCGTGCTGGCCGTGCTGCTGCGGATGGGCGCGGCCGTGAATGAGATCGAAGCGGATGCCGAAGGCGAACCGCGGGGCACGGTGGTGATCGAGGGGGCGCGGCTCAAGGGGACGGTGATCCAGGGAAGGGAAATTCCGAATGTGATCGATGAAATCCCGATCCTGGCCGTGGCCGGCGCGCTGGCGCAGGGGACGACCATCATTGCGGATGCGAAGGAATTGCGGGTGAAGGAGACGGACCGGCTGGCGGCAATCGCGACGAACCTGAAGGCGATGGGAGTCGAGGTGACCGAGCAGGAGGATGGCCTCGAGATCGTCGGCGGGGCGCCGCTGCGCGGGGCGAAGCTGCAAAGTTTTGGGGATCACCGGATCGCGATGGCGTTTGCCATCGCCGGGTTGTTCGCGGAGGGCGACACGGTGATCGATGACATCGATTGCGTGGCAACGTCGTATCCCGGATTCCACGATACGCTCGAGCACATCATGAAGCCGACGCGCGAGGAGCAAATTCCGGTCATCGCGGCGCTTCCCACCCATCAATAAATAGCAGCCGTGGGGAGCCGTACCATCATCGCGATCGACGGGCCGGCAGCATCCGGCAAGAGCAGCGTATCGCGGGCGCTGGCGCGCCGGCTGGGGCTGGCGTATGTGAACTCCGGGGCGATGTACCGCGCGGTGACATGGTGGATGCTGCGGCATGGCGCCAATCCGCAGGATCCGCAATCGGTCCTGGCGCTGCTGCCGCAGATGCCGATGGAGTGCGGGCTCGAGAACAATGTGTCAACGATCCGGATGGGCGGCGAAGACCCCGAGCCGTATCTTTGTGACGAAGAGGTAAATCGCAACGTGTCGGCGATATCGAGAATGGCGGAGGTCAGGCGGCTGCTGGTGGAAAAACAGCGCGAGTACGCGGAGCGGCACGACCTGGTGATGGAAGGCCGGGACATCGGCTCGGTGGTGTTTCCGGATACGCCGTACAAATTTTACATCGACGCCTCGCCCGAGGTGCGGGCGCGGCGGCGCGCGCGGCAAGGCCAGCGGGACGTGATTACGGACAGGGACCGCGAAGACACGTCGCGCAGGGCGGGGCCGCTGACGATCGCCGAGGACGCCTGGGTGATCGACAGCTCGAGCCTGACGATTGACGGCGTGGTGGGTGAGATCATCGGGCGGCTGAAACACAAGGGGCTGGAGGCGCCCGAGTGAGATGCTGGCGAGCGGGCCGCAGCCCAGTGGAGAGATGCGGGGCTGGTACCGGTTCGGTTACAAGCTCTCCTGGACGCTGGCGCGGCTGCTCTTTTCCTTCGAGGTAACCGGGCGGGACCGGATCCCGAACAAGGGCGCGTGCATTCTCGCGATGAATCACGAGAGCTACCTCGACCCGCCGCTGGCGGGCATGTGCTGCCGGCGGGCGATCCATTTCCTGGCGCGCAAGTCGCTGCTCAATTGGCCGATCCTTGGGCCGATTTTTCCGAAGCTGAACGTGGTGCCGGTGGACCAGGACCGCGCGGACATGAGCGCGCTCAAGACCGTCATCAAGCTGGTGAGGGCGGGTGGGTGCACGATCGTGTTTCCCGAAGGGTCGCGGACGCTGGATGGGAATCTGCTGCCGGCGCAACCGGGGCTGGGCCTGGTGATCGCGAAGACGCTGGCGCCGGTGGTGCCGATGCGGATTTTTGGCGCGCACGAGGCGATGCCGCGCGGCGGCAAGCAGGTGCGCCTGCGCAAAATCCAGATCGTGGTGGGGGAGCCGATGACCTTTGGCGAAGCGGACCTCGAGGGTGGGCACGGACGGGAATTGTATCAACGCCTCAGCGACCGGGTAATGGAACGGATCGCGGCCATCCAGTTGCCGCCGAAAAACGGCAGGGGTGGACATTGACCGGCAGCCACGGATAATTGGTGAATGACAAGTGCGGACAAGGAAGCAGTGACGCTCGATCCGTGGATGATCTGGATTGGCCTGGCCACGCTGGGGGTGGTCGCGGCGATGGCGGCGTTCACAGTCTGGGACGCCACGCGCACGGCGAGCCTGGAAGTGGTGGAGACGCCAACCGCGGTGGGAGACGCGAGTTATGTGCAGGAGCCGGCAACGAAGCAGGGGCCGATCGGACTGAAGTACCAGGGCCGGAAGCTGGATATGGTGTCGGAGAGCAAGGTCCGCGACTCGAAGGTGACGCGCGTCGGCACGGATGACAGCGGGGTTTATTGGTTATACGTGCCCGAAGACCCGGCGGAAGCGCTACCGAAGGACAAATATTATATGAAGACCGCGACAAACGAGTTTATCGAGGTGACGCAGGAGTGAGGGGGAGATTCGGCAGTTAGGATTTGGTGGCGCTACCGGGGGATCGGGATGGGGGTATAGGAGGCGATCCAGACTTCGGCGAGGTAATCGTCCATGTCGCCGTCTTTCTTCAAGGTGACTATATATTTGCCGTCGGGAGTAAGTGCGGTGGCGGCGAAGGGATAGCCGTAACGGGGGACATAGAAACGGTTGTCGCCGTACCAATCGGCGGTGCCGAGAAGCTTTCCCGACCTGGTATCCCAAAAACGCGGCACTTCGTCCTGGACGGCGGCCATGACACTCGATGCATCGGGGCTGAAGCAGACATAGACAATCGCGCCGCGGTTGTCGGGAGTCACCGTGCTGCCGGGAAATACCGGGGCAACGGGCGGATTGGGAGGGGCCTCGGGATTGGCATATCCGGCGAAATGGGAGAGCTGCGTTCCGTCGCCGGTCCTCCAGACGAAGCCGGCGCCATTCTGGTCGCCGGTGGCAAGGAGCCGGCTGTCGGGCGAAAAGGCGAGCGCGCCCACGGTGGCGCCGTCGGTCGAGGGAAAGAGATGCCTTTGCGACCAATCGGATACATTCCAGAGAATGACCTGTCCATCGGCGTAACCGGCGGCGAGCAGCTTGCCATCGGGGGAAAAGAGGATGCCGTAAACCTGCGAACGTGGTGGCAGCGTGGTGACACGGGCGCCCGTGGCAATGTCCCAAACCATGATCTGGCCATCGTTGCAGCCGGTGGCGGCGAGCGCGCCGTCGCGCGTGCAGGACATGACCCAGGGAATGGAATTTCCCGTGCTCATCTCGTGCAGGCGCTTGCCGGTGGGCAAATCCCAAACGATTACTTTGTCGTCGTCGCCGCAGGTGACGCCGCGTTTGCCGTCGGGCAGGAGCGCGGCGGCGAAAACGCCGCGGACATGTCCGACGTGGCCCGGGTAATTGTAAACCGTGGTGCCGGTGGTGACGCTCCAGAGCGTGATGAGGCCGTAATCCTCGCCGGTGAAGAGATACTTGCCATCATCGGAGAGCGCCAAAGCGGTGAAAGAACTGCCGCGCGCCCCGAACTCTGCGAGGTTGAGGTTATTCGCCGCGCGTAGCGGATGAGCCGGAGTCAACAGAAGCGCCATTAAAAGAAGCGCCGGCGCAAGTATTCGAATTTCGAATTTCGAATTTCGAATTTTCTTCAATTGTTATTGCCTATATTGGTCATGCTCCCGGTAAGGTCGAGATAGCCATTGGTGACTCCGTTGGTCACATTATCGCCGTAATTGCCGCTCGAGCCGCCGGATAAGTCAAAGCCGGTCTGGGCGGAAACAGATACATTATCAAGCACGACGATGTTGCTGGATGGCGAGCCGCGGTCGAGCAGGATGCCTGTGGATGAGCCGCTGTGGATGGGGACGGAAGGCTCGACGTTGAGGACGTGGTTGTCATTCACCACGATGTCCGAACAGCCCGTGAGCCTGATGCCGGTGGCGAAATGGTTGGCGCTGTCGGTTTGTGAAGTGTTCTCGATTTGATTGTTCGTGATCGAGCCGTAAGTGCCGCTCACGTTGATGCCGAGGGAATAGACATTTGTCGGCACGGCGCCGGTGTCGGCGACGCGATTGTGGGTCACGTCCGAATGGTTGCAGCCGTCGATGCTGATGCCGGCTTCGCCGCAATTGGTAATAAGCAGGTCCTCGAGCCGGGCGTAATCGGAGCTAATGAACAAAGCGCCAATCTGGAACCCGCGGATGGTGCCATCCTTGACGGTCACGCGGTTCTCGCCGGTGCACTCGATTCCGTTGGCGGAATTGCTGGGCTGGATGGCGGTGAGGCAGTGGCCGTTGAGGTCGATGATGACGTTGGTGGCCTCGACCTTGATTGCGTCATTGGTCGGCGAGGTGAAGGAGAGATCCTTGATGAAGTGGTAGGCGCCCGGCTTCGTGATGGTGAAGGGGATCTTGCTAATGGCGGTGCCGAGGATGGTTTCGGCCGGCAGGCGCTCGAGGAGGAGCGCGCCGAGGATGAGGGGGAGGAGGAGACGTTTCATTGAGGGGGTAGGGGGTGAAAGGGGAGCCTATTGCTCCTCGTAATTCCAGAGCAGTCCGCCGTCAACGAAGATGGTGGTGCCGGTGATGTAATCGGCGTCGCTCGAGGCGAGGAAGACGATGGCGCCGGCGACATCGGCGGGTTTGCCCAGGCGGCCCAATGGGATGTTGTTCAGCAGGGCGGCGAGCTTCACCTTGTCGTTGAGGAGCTTCGTGTTGATGGGAGTCTCGATGGCGCCGGGGGCGACGTTGTTGACGGTGATGTTGTGGGGGGCAAGTTCGATGGCGATGTTACGGCAGAACATTTTCATGCCTCCCTTGCTGGCGCAATAGGAAGTGAAATGAGGGAAGGGAAGCTCCTCGTGGACGCTGCTCATGTTGATGACGCGTCCGGGGGCCTTGCGGGCCATGAGATGCTTCACAAAAGCCTGCGTGGTGAAGAAGACGCCCTTGAGGTTGACCTGAAGGACGAGGTCGTAATCGGCTTCCTGGACCTCCCAGAACGGGGCGCGCTTTTCCACGCCGGCGTTGTTCACCAGGATGTCGATCTGGCCGAATTTGGCGATGCTCTCCTCGATGAGACGGTCGATTTCGGAAAGCTGGCCGAGATCGGCCTCGATGGTGATGCCGTCGCTGCCGGCGGCGCGAATCTCATTGAGGGTTTCCTCGGCGCCTTCAGGGTGGCTGTGATAGTTGACGATGACCTTCGCGCCTTCCTGCGCGAGGCGAACGGAGACGCCCTGGCCAATGCCCTGGCTGCCGCCGGTGACAAGTGCGATTTTTCCTTCGAGACGGGACATGGGATTTATCGATGAGGTTTCAGAATTTGGTTTTTTTGGGGGTGTGGCACGGCTCTTTTCAAATTCGGGAACGGATGACGCGACGGGTGGCTTGAGGCCCCATTTATTCGATGATGACCGGGGTGTCGACGGTCACCATGTTGTAAAAGCGGATGGCGTCCCAGTTGGCGAGGCGGATGCAGCCGTGGCTTGCGGCGCGGCCAATGGTTTCCGGTGTATTGGTGCCGTGAATGCCGATGCCGATCTTGTCGAGACCGCACCAGAGGACGCCCACGGGGTTGCGCGGACCGGGCGGAATTTCGTAGGCATTGGCGCTGCGGCGGCCATGTTCGAGCATTTCCTCGTCCCAGCGGAATTGCGGCATGGTGACAATGCCGATGATGTCCCAGATGCCAAGGGGAGCAGGCAGGGTCTTCGAGCCGGGTGTGATGGGGAAGGAGGCGATCAGGCGGGGGCCGTCGTAGACGTTGAGCATCTTATCGCGCGTATAGACATAGACGCTGCGGGCGGCGAGCGTGGGATCGGGTTTCTTCAATTCCTGGGGCTTGACGTCCTCGAGCTTGAACGGCGCGACATTTGGCACGCGGACGGTATCGCCGGCCTTCAGGTTGTCGAGGTTCATCCCGGGATTGAGCTTCTGGATGAAATCGGGCGAGCAATGGTAGCGCTCCTCGATAAACTCAGTCAGGGAAGCATACGGCATCCGTTTCACCTTGGCTTCCTCAGGTGGGCGCGTCGGGAGCGGGCCGACGGTTTTTTCATCCTCGGGTGTGATGGTGTACTGGGTGTAAATGGGATAGACGGTGTCGAGCGGGAGCTGGCCGTAAATGGCGGGAGTGACCTGGAGATTGTGGGCGCGCGCATAATGGATGAGCGCCTTGCCGGTGAACTCGCCCCAGCGTCCGTCGATGATGCCGGGGCCAAAGTCCTGCTGATCGAGGAAAATCTGGAGCCGCGTGACAAGTTCCTGAGAGCCAACTGGTTCGGCCTGCTGGGATTGGGTGCCCGTCGCCGTCACCGGGGAGGCGGCGGGTATCGCGGAAACCGCGGGCGTGGCTGCCGGCGGGGCGGATTCGGCGGGTGGGGCGGATTCGGCGGGCTGCGCCGCGGGGACAACCTCGGAAGGGGAATCAGCAGGCGCCGTCTGCGCGCGGGCGGTCGAGAGAGCCAGGGCGAAGAGGGCGGGAAGGATGGAGATGGGCTTTACAGGCATGGATCTGTCAGGGGCTGTCCGAATTGCCGGCGGCCGGTTCCGCGCGAAAAATGAAGGGATGAAATATCGAGTTCCAGAGTTTGCAACGCAGGGGATATAATCTCAGGTTAATGGCTGACTTCAACCTCCGGGTGATAAAATGGGGAGCGTGAGCGGGAAGCTGCGCATCGCGCAGGTGGCGCCGCTCTGGACGCCGATCCCGCCGAAGACCTACGGGGGCATCGAGCGCCTGGTGCAACTGCTGACCGATGAATTGGTGCGGCAGGGACACGAGGTGACGCTGTTTGGCACGGGCGATTGCCGGACGAGCGCCCGGCTGGAGGCGGTTTGCGAGCAGAACATCCTCGATTACATGGCGGCGACCGGGGCGAACGTCTATGAGCCGTACGCCAATGCGACGGTGGCGCAGGCGCTGGAGCAGGCGGCGAAATTCGACGTGCTGCATTTTCACATCGGGATGCAATGGATGCCCTTTGCGCGGCTGGTGAAAACGCCGAGCCTTTTTACGATTCACACGTTCGCAACCTACGATGAGCAGTGGCTGGCGCGAAATTTTCCGGACGTGGCGTTATCGGCGATCAGCCGCTGCCAGGCGGCGCAAGTGGCGGAGGGGACGAAGCGGGAAATCCCGGTGGTGTACAACGGGTGCGACTTCGCGATGTTCGAGCCGCGGTACGAAGCGGGCGGATACCTTGCGTTCCTGGGACGGATGTCGCACGACAAGAACCCGCCCGGCGCGATCCGGATCGCGCGGGTGGCGGGAATGCCGATCGTGCTGGCGGGTCAGGCTCAGTCGAAAAAGGAGGAGGCTTATTTCGAGACGGAAATCGCGCCGTTGATCGATGGGGAGATGGTGCGGTACATCGGGCCGGTCGATCACGGGCAGAAATGCGAGCTGCTGAGGAACGCGGCGGCGCTGGTCTTTCCCATTCAATGGGCCGAACCATTCGGCCTGGTGATGATCGAGGCAATGGCCTGCGGCGCGCCGGTGCTGGCGTGCAATCTCGGCAGCGTGCCAGAGGTGATCGACGAGGGGGTGACGGGGTACTACGCGGCGGAGATCGACGGGATGACGGAGCTGCTGCGGGCGACGCTCGAGCTGGACAGGCGCGAGGTCAGGCGCAGGGCGGAGCAGAGGTTTGGGTTTGGGAAGATGGTGGACGGGTACGTGGAGCTCTATCGGAAACTGGCTGGGCAGCCGGCGAAAGAGCGTTAATTGCCCGGATGAGCAAAATTATTGCTTATCGACGTGGCGCGGCCAATGCTGTTTTGTCCTATGGCCCAAGTTGCACCACACCTGAGACCCCGACAGCATGGCTGACGAAGACCGTATCCGGAGGGCTGAAATCCTCCTTATTGAGGACAATCCGGGGGATGTTCGCCTCATGCGCGAAGCCCTCAGGGAGGTATCTGCGCCGCATCGCCTGAGCGTGGCGGAGACGGGCGGCCAGGCTCTCGATATGCTAAGGGGCGCGCTGGCGGCGGAGGCGCCGAGGCCCGACCTGGTCCTGCTGGACCTCAACCTGCCCGACATGCACGGCCTCGAAGTCCTGAAACAGGTAAAGAGCGACCCCGCGCTGCGCCGTCTCCCGGTGGTGGTATTTTCCAGCTCCGAAAAGCGGGAGGAAGTCGCGGAGGCTTACAATCTCAATGCTAATTCATACATCGCCAAGCCGGTCGAATTGGCGGATTTCATACGAGTGGTGAAGGGAGTCGAGGAATTCTGGCTGACGGTGGTCAAGCTGCCGAAGAATTAAGGATCACACGATGGCCGGCCAGACAATCACCGTGCTCCTGGTGGAAGACAACGAGGAACACGTGCAATTGCTGCAACGGCTGCTGGTCGCATCGGACGACCCGATATTCGAGGTAAGGCAGGTCCCGGCGCTCGCGGAGGCGCTCGAGGCGCTCGGGAAACCGGGCATCGAAATCATTCTGCTGGACCTGATGCTGCCGGACAGCGAGGGAATCGGCACGTTTTTGCGCACGCAGGAACGGGCGCCGCATTTGCCGATCGTGGTGCTGACGGGGACGGACGACGAGGCGCTGGCGGTAGAGACGGTGCAGCGTGGGGCGCAGGATTACCTGGTCAAGGGCCGGCTGGACGACCGCATCCTCGTGCGCTCGCTACGGTACGCGATGGAGCGCAAGAAGGTGCAGCATGAACTGCGGCGGGCGCGCGACGAACTCGAGCGGCGGGTAAAGGACCGCACGGAGGAATTGGTCTCGGCCAACGACAAGTTGCAAATGGAGGTCGGCGAGAGAACGCGCGCCGAGAACGCGCTGCTCGAGAGCAACCGGCAATTGTCCAATGCGCTCGAGAAACTGCGGGAGACGCAGGAACACGTCATCCAGCGGGAGCGGTTGCACGCGCTCGGGCGAATGGCCAGCGGCATCGCGCACGATTTCAACAACGCGCTGGCGCCGATCCTCGGCTTCAGCGAATTGCTGCTGCGCCGCCCGGAGGCGCTCAGCAACGAGGAGCGGGCGCGCGGTTACGTCGAGATGATCCACACCGCCGCGGAGGACAGCGCGAAGATCGTGGCGCGGCTGCGGGAGTTTTACCGGTACCGGGAGGAGAGCGATTTGTTTACTCCCGTGTCGCTCAACGATTTGATCCAGCAGGTGATTTCGCTGACACAGCCGCGCTGGAAGGACCAGGCGCAGGCGAACGGCGTGCACGTCACGATGAAGACGGAGTTGCAGAACATCCCGACGATCTCCGGCAACGAGGCGGAACTGCGCGAGATGCTGTTCAACATCGTTTTCAACGCGATCGACGCGATCACGGAGCGCGGGACGATCACATTCCGCACATCGATGCGCGAGGAGAACGCGCTGCTCGAAATCGAGGACACGGGCACCGGGATGAGCGAGGAGGTGCGCTCGCGCTGTCTCGAGCCCTTCTTTTCCACGAAGGATGAACATGGCACGGGGCTGGGACTGGGAATCGTCTACGGGATCGTGCGCCGGCACGATGGGACCATCGATATCGAGAGCAGGCTTGGGAAGGGGACGACGGTCACGATCTCCCTGCCGCTTTACAAGGAGACACGGTTGCCGGCCCGCCCGGAGCCGGCCCAGCCGATGTCCAGGCCGCTGCGCATCCTGGTGGTCGAGGACGAGCCGCTGGTGCGCGAGGTGATCGAGGTTTACCTGCACGAGGATCATCACATCGTGCAGACCGCGGGCAACGGGCGCGAAGGCCTCGAGAAATACCGCGAGGGCGAATTCGACCTCGTGATGACTGACCGCGCAATGCCGGAGGTGAACGGCGACGTGCTGGCCGCGGAGATCAAGAAGATCAATCCGAAGCAGCCCGTGATCCTGCTGACGGGGTTTGGCGATTTGATGAGCGGGGCGGGAGAGCAGCCCGAAGGGGTGGATTTGGTGGTGAGCAAGCCCTTTACGCTCAATTCCCTGCGCGAGGCGGTCACCAAGGCGATGCGCAAGGGGCCGGGATAAGCGGGCTGCGCTCTTGCGTCGCGGCGCGGGGCGGGCATAGCATGGCATGCAGTGGCCGCTCCCAGTCCCGCGTCAGAATCGAAACCGGTCAAGGTCCTCCTGGTCGAAGACAATCCGGGCGACGTGCGGCTGATTTCCGAGCTGCTGTCGGAATATCACGACCAATTCCGCATTGACGGCCACGTGGCGCGGCTGGGGGAAGCGGAGAAAATGGTCGAGGACGCGGAGATGGACCTGGTGCTGCTCGATTTGAGCCTGCCGGACAGCCAGGGCTTCGAGACTTTCAAGCGGCTGCTCGCCCACGGGCGTGACGTGCCGATCCTGGTGCTGAGCGGCGTCGATGACGAGTCGCTCGCGCTGCGGATGGTGCATGCCGGCGCGCAGGATTACCTGGTGAAGGGGAAATTCGACGGGCCGCTGCTGGCGCGGGCGATGCGCTACGCCATCGAGCGCAGCAGCGCGGAGCAGGAGCTGGCGCAGGAAAAAAACATGCTCCACGCGTTGCTCGAGACAATGCCCGAGCGGATTTACTTCAAGGATTTGCAAAGCCGCTTCGTGCGGGTCAACCCGGCGATGCTCAAGCTGTTCAAGCTCGAGCATCTCGAGGATGCGATCGGCAAGACCGACTTCGATTTCTTCCTCCCGGAGCACGCGGGGCAGGCGTTCGCCGACGAGCAGGAAATCCTGCGCACGGGCAAGCCGCTCGAGGGCAAGATCGAGAAGGAGACGCTGCCGGAGGGGCGTGTCGGTTGGGCCTTGACGACCAAGCTGCCGCTGCGGGACCGCAATGGGCGCATCATCGGCACGATGGGGATGTCGCGCGACGTGACGCGGATGAAGGAGATCGAGAATGAGCTGGCCGCCGAGCGCAACATGTTGCGCAGCGTCATCGAGAACATCCCGGACCCGATTTTCGTCAAAGACGCCGAGGGCCATTACCTGCTGGACAACGAGGCGCACTGCAAATCGCTCGGCGCGACGAACCGCGAACAGGTGATCGGCAGGACTTCGTTCGACTTTTTTCCCGAGGAGGAGGCGGCGGAGTTCAAGAAGGATGACGACCGCGTGGCCGCGACCGGGAAGCCGATGGAGAACCACGAGGAGTGCGCGCCGGACGCGAAGGGAAGAAAGCGGTGGCTGCTGACGACGAAGGCGCCGATATTCAACCCCGAGACAGGGGTGGTCGAGCGGCTGGTGTGCATCCGGCGCGACATCACGCAAATGAAGGAGGCCGAGGAAAAGTTGAAGTCGGCGAACGCGGAATTGTCGCTGGCGTTGTCGAATTTGAAGGAGGCCAACGAGGAAATGCGCTCGATCCAACTGCAATTGATCGAGGCGGAGAAGATGAAGAGCATCGGGAGGCTTGCGGCGGGCGTGGCGCACGAGGTGAAAAACCCCCTGGCCATCATCACGATGGGGGTCGATTACCTGGAGGGGCAACCGGGCGACGATACGACGCGCGAAATCCTGCGCGAAATCCGCGCGGCGGTGCGGCGCGCGGACAACGTGATCCGGGGGCTGCTCGATTTCTCGGCGCCGCGCCAGCTCGAGCTGTCGGAGGAGAAGCTGACGGAGATTTTGAATTACGCGCTGGTGCTGGTACGCGGCGAAATGACGGGGCAGAAATACGAGGTGCTCACGCAGTTCGAGCCCGACCTGCCGGCGCTGCGGCTGGACCGGATCAAGGCCGAGCAGGTGTTCGTCAACCTGATCACCAACGCGGTTCACGCGATGCCCGACGGCGGGACGCTCACGGTGCGGGTTTACAGCAAGCAATTGACCGGCATGGGCGGGAACCTGGCCGGCTCGGCATCGGAAGCTTTCCATGCCGGGGACCGGGTGGTGGTCGCTGAGATCGACGACACGGGCACGGGCATCCCGGAGGCGAAGCTGGGCAAGATTTTCGATCCCTTTTCACGACCAAGCCGACCGGAAAGGGAACAGGGCTCGGATTAACGGTGACGCGAACAATCATCGATTTGCACGGCGGTACCATAGAAGTAACCAACCGCCCCGAGGGAGGGGCGAGAGCAACCGTAATGTTCAAAGTCTAAAATCATGCAGGAAACCCAACCCAGACGCATATTGATCGTCGATGACGAAGCCGGCTTCACGCGGCTGCTGAAACTGACCCTCGAAGGGACAAAGTGCTACACCGTCAAGGAGGTCAACGACGGATCGCAGGCGCTGCACGCCGCGCGGCAATTCCGCCCGGAACTGGTGCTGCTGGATATCATGATGCCGAAGATGGACGGCGGCGACGTGGCGCGGCAGATCAGCAGCGACCCAATCCTGAAGGGAGTGAAGATCATATTTCTGACAGCCATCGTTTCGCAGAAGGAAGCGGGCTCGGGGGGTATCGGCGGATTTCCATTCATGGCGAAGCCGGTGAGCCTGGCGGCACTGACGGAGATGATTGAGCAGACGCTGGCCGCCGGGAATTGCTGATTGGGAGAGGGTTGCGGACGGCTACGCAAAATCATGAATTGCTGATTGCTGATATGAGATTGCTGATTGAAAAAATTTGGCCGCCGGAGGCGGCGTTTACGAAGGATGGCAACTCCGGCCCGAAGCGGTTCTACGGCGTGTAAATTGCATTCTGCCAATCAGCAATCTCACATCAGCAATCAGCAATTCGAGCTTACGACGGATGGCAACTCCGGCCCGAAGCGGTTCTACGGCGTGTAAATTGCATTCTGCCAATCAGCAATCTCACATCAGCAATCAGCAATGCGTTCAATTCTTAGCGGATGTAAATACGGCATGGCTGTCAACGCGGCCGCATCAGCCATTCCAGGGCGTCGGGGAGTTCGGCGGCCCAGCAGGCGGTGTCGTGGCCGCCGTGGAATTCCGCGAGCTGAATTCTCTTGAAGCAGCGATAGGTCTCGAGTTCGCGGGCGAGGCGGCGAACGGAATGAAGCTGGCTCGCCTTTTGATACAGGCCCGAAGGGGCATGGGTGATGTCCTCCTCGGTTTCGCCGTCTCCCACACTGATCCAGAGCCGGGCCGGGCCTGGCTCGATTCCAGCCAGCGAATTGGAGAGCCACTCGCCGTTCCACCACGCGGACGGGGATTGGCTCAGGACGCCGGAGAAAACCTTCGGATGCCGCAGCGCGGTGAAGATCGCGGCGAGGCCGCTGAGGCTCAGTCCGCAGAGGAAGTAACGCTTGTGGCAACCGACGTTCTGTTCGATCGCGCGCAGCAGTTCCGTGGCGAGAAACCGGGAATAAGTCTCATTGCAGGTGAAATCGAAATGCCGCGCCGCGGCATCCAGATGGGAGAGATAAATGCAAGTGGCCGAGGCGAGCCGCCCGGAGGTTTGCAGGTCGCGCAGGATGTCGAAGGCTTTGACGTTCTCGATGTATATCTCGGCGTCGAGGAAGATGACGCAATCGCTCGGGTCCGGCGTCTGCGCATGTTGCAGCCAGACCTTGCGGGGAGGCGGCAGCATGCTGCTGGTAATCTCGAACGATGCGCCGGGGATCATGGGGAGGGCCGGCAGTATGCAGAACACCGTGAGGGAGATAAAGCCGTAACGCAGCCCGAATGCGGTACGCCAATCTCCCGCCGGATCGCCCGGCTCCTTACGGAGCCGCGGGAAACAAGATGAGCATGACAAGAAAAACGCCGACGCACGTGAGCAGTCCGGTTACCGCAAGCACCCGCTGATCGCGCAGGGAAATCAACGACCAAACAATCAGTGAAAGATAGGAGAATCCCACGACCGCGGCGTATGGGTTTGCCATCCACGTCGGAGGCGCAAAGGGCCGAAGATCATACTTCGAAATCGCCCCGCCGATGGGAATGCTCAGCGTCGCGCCTTCGAAAAAGCAGAAGGCAATCGATTTCGCATTGGTCGGAAATCGCAACGGGCCTTTGCCTATTGGATCACTCATGGGGTGCGTTCTTACCCCTCGGGGCCGGACCGGGCGCGGTCCTCGAATCGGGTGAACTCCTTGAGGAAGGTAAGTTCGACGTCACCGATCGGGCCGTTGCGCTGCTTGGCTATGAACAAGGTGGCCTTTCCCTTGGCTTCCTCCTTTTCCTCGTCCTCGGCGTACACTTCCTCGCGCACCAGCAGCGCCACAATGTCGGCATCCTGTTCGATGGAGCCGGACTCACGCAAGTCGCTCAGCTTGGGCTTGCCGCCCTCGCGGTTTTCAGGATTACGATTCAACTGGGCCAGGACGATGACCGGAATCCCCAGTTCCTTGGCCAGCGCCTTCACGCCGGCGCTGATTTCGCTGATTTCAATCTGCCGGTTTTCCTGCGCGCGGCGCGTCGCTGAGCGGAGCAACTGGAGATAATCGATCACGATCAGTTGAATGTCGTGCTGCGTCTTGAGCCGGCGAGCCTTCGCGCGGAGTTCGAGAACGGTCAGGCCCGCCGTGTCCTCGATGAATATCTTGCTTTCGGCCAGTTTCGCCGCGGCGGCGGTCAGGCTCGGGAACGCGCGCTCCGGGAGAAATCCCTCTTTCAGGCCCTTGAGGTTGACTCGCGCGCGCGAGCAAAGCAGCCGCTGCACCAACTGCTGGCTGCTCATCTCGAGGCTGAATACCGCAACCGGCTTCTTTTGATCGACGGCGACGTGCTCCGCGATGTTCATGGCCAACGCCGTCTTGCCCATGCTGGGCCGCGCGGCGATGACAAACATCTCGGCGCCATGCAGGCCGTCGGTCATCTTGTCCAGGTCCGCGAAGCCCGTGGCCAGGCCTGTGATGCTGCCCCGGTTTTCGTAGAGTTTTTCGATGGACTCGATCGCGTCGAGCACCAGCTCCTTCATCGAGAGCGCCTTCGCCTGGAAACGGTCGCGGGCGATCTTGCCGATATGCTGCTCGACCTCATCGAGGAGGTTGGGAACGTCGTCCTGCTCGTCGTAGGAACGTTTGGCGTACTCGTTGCAGACATTGATGATCTGCCGCAGGACCCATTTTTCCTGGAGGATTTCGATGTAGTGCAGGGCGTTCGCCGCGGTGGGCATGAACGTGAACAGCTCGGTCACGTAGGCGGCGCCGCCGACCTGGTCCAGTTGCCTCCGGTCATGGAGGAACTGCGTCAGCGTAATGAGATCGATGGGCTTGCCGGCATTCCAGAGCTCGAGCAGGACCTCGTAAATACGGGCGTGCGCGGGAATGTGGAAACAGTCGGCGGTGATGCCCTGCTCGACGCAAAGGCCGCCGACCTCGCGCGCGTTGAGCAGGAAGGCGCAGAGGACGCCCTGCTCGGCCTGCGGGCTTTGTGGCAATAACCGGTGAGTATCCGGTAAATAAGTTATATTGCCCTGCAGATCGCCTTCGGCGCGGCTTCCAGTTTTTGGCGCCGGCCTGCCAGTGGATTCACTGGGGCCTTCCATTGCGGGCTATTTCGAGTGGCGGGCTTTTGCCTTCGAGCGGAAACCGGGATCGCCGGCGGCGGGTTCGGCCTCGGTGGCGGGAGCGGCGGCAGCTTCCCCGGTGTCCGGGGCCGCCTCGGGCTTGGAAGAGGATCTGACGTTGAGATTGAGATGCGCGATCACATCGTGGTGAAGCTTGATCTCGAGCTCGTGCGCGCCGGTGTCCTTGATCGGGACGCTCGAGGACGATGCGATGGCGTTCGATTTCCGAGCCGCCCAATTCAGCCTTGAGCCGGTCGGCGATATCCTTGGCGGTGATCGAGCCGAAGGCCTTGCCGGTCTCGCCGGTCTCGAGGATGAGGGTGATCTTCAGCTTGTTGATGCGGCGCGCCAGTTCCTCGGCTTCGTTCAGCTCGCGTGCTTCACGCTCGGCGCGCTTGGCCTTGAGATTGTTGAGTTGCTTGAGATTGCCGGGGGTGACCTCGAAGGCCTTGCCGCTGGGAATGAGAAAATTGCGGGCGTAACCGGGTTTGACCTTCACGACGTCGGCTTCGACGCCGAGGCCGGGAATGGGTTCGGTGAGGATGACTTGGGTGTGCGCCATAGGCAGGGTCCGCGGGAAGCGGGGTGGTTTTCTTACGCTTGACCAGGCCCGGTGTCAACGACGGATGCCGGAAAAAATCGCGCCCGCCGGCCCTGGCGCAAATCGGGAGAGACAACAGCCCCGCGGCGGAGTTTAATTCAGGCATGAGAACGCCCCTGCTTTTCTCGCTGTTACTTCTTCCGGCGGCCGCCGTGATCGCCGATCCTCAGGCGGATTCGACGCCGGTGGTGGACCGCGCGCCGTTCATCAACAAACAGGTCCGGGAGTTGAAGACGCAGATCGACAAGGACCTGGCTTCCGGAGCGTTGACCCAAACCGATGCCGACGGGTTGAAACGGGAAGTGGCGGACGTGCTGCGAATCGAGGACAGCGAGCCGGAACTGACTCCGCGCACGCGGCGGGACTTGCGCGAAAAGGTTTCGGGCATCGTGATGGAGCTGGACCGCGACGAGAAACGGACGCGGGCAACGGCCTCGGCCAGCCCGAGCGATTCGCCGTAGAAAATCGACCGCGGATTGACGCGCGTTTTCGCGGCCTCTACGGAGTCACGTCGAGCGTGATCGGCGCGCTCCAGAAAGTCCGGGTAAAAGTCGCGGGCCGGAAGCCCATCTTGAAATCGACCCGGGTCCGCTTGGTTATGTCATCGTCGACGAACATCTTGATCGTATCGGGGAAGACGTAGGTTTGATGCGGGGCTATTTCGATGGTGATGTCCTTGTCTTCGTCATCGTCCCAGGCGTCCCAGGTGACGAGCCGGTTGCTCGATTTCCACAGGTGGTCCCAGAGACGCTCGGGCATTTTCAATTTTTGCGCGACCCCGGTGAGGTTTTCAATCGAGAGGGTGACCTCGAAAACGCTGTCCGGGTGGACTTCGGTGGAATCGGGCGTGGCGGTGACGCGAAGGGCGTTGGCGGGCAGCGAGTCACCGGCATGGCAAAGGGCTGCGAATGACAGGAAGCAGGCGGCGGGCAAAAGAAATCGGCGCATGAGCGGGGGCAGAAGAGTCCGCCGGATTTTTGAGGAGCGCAACCGCGGGATGAAACCCATGGAGCCCATGGGAAGCGAGCCGCCTACGCCGCGACCTGGGCGATTGCGGCGGCGAGGTTCTCCCGCGTGACCGGCTTGGCCAGCAGCACGTTCACGCCGGGCGGGCATTTGCCGTCTGGCAGCATCAGCGCGCCAAAGCCGGTGAGCATGATGACCGGGGTCTCGGCGGCGATTTGATGCGCGGCTTCGACAAAGGCAATGCCGTTGAGCTGTGGCATCGAGAGGTCGGTGAGGATGAGGTCGAAGGGGGCGCTGTGGAATTTCTCGAGCGCCTCGAGGCCATCCGGCGCGGACTCGACGGTGTGCCCCATCGATTCCATTTGAAGCGTGATCAACTGCCGCAGGCGCGCGTCGTCCTCGGCCACCAGGATGCGGAGCGGGCGCGGCATCACCATCGGCTGGGGCCGCTGGGCGGCCTCGGCGCCGGCGTTGTCGCGCGGCAGGTAAATGCGGAACGTGGCGCCCTGGCCGGGCTGGCTGGAGACCTCGATCTCGCCCGCGTGGCGGCGGACGATGCCATGGACCATCGAGAGCCCGAGGCCGTTGCCGGCTGCGCCTTTGGTCGAGAAAAAGGGCTCGAGGCAATGGGCGCGCACTTCTTCGCTCATTCCGGCGCCGGTGTCGCCCACGCGGATTTCCACGCCGGCCTCGGCATTTTTCAGCAGGATCGAGAGCTGGCCGCCATGCGGCATGGCGTCAACGGCGTTGAGGATCAAATGCAGGAGCGCCTCGCGCATTTCCGAGGCGTTGCAGGCGAACGGGCCGACGGAATCGATGTCCATCGCGAGATGGATTTCACCGCCGCCGGCGCAGGCGACGTTGAACCATCTCGGCTTCGAAAGAAGGATCGCTTCCTCGACCAGCTTCTTCAGGTCGGTGGGCATGAAGAGGTCGTCATCGTGGCGCGGCCGGAAAAATAATGGAGCCGCGACATGACCTGCGTGGCCTCCTCGAGCACCGATTGCATCGTCGAGATGCTGTGCCGGAGGCTCGCCGCATCCGGCGGCGCTTCGCGCGACATGAGGTCGTTGAGGCTCATGAGGATCATCAGGACGTTGTTGAAATCGTGCACGACGCCGCCGGCCATCTGGCTGAAGGCGTGGAGGCGCTGCTCGCGGATGGCCTGGCGCTGCGCCTGGCGCAGTTCCTCGAGGGCGTTTTCGAGCTCGTTGGTGCGCTCGGTCACGCGCGAATCAAGCTGGCGGTTCTGCTCGCGCAGGCCGAGATGCAGGAAACGGGTCTCGAGCTGGTTGCGGACGCGCAGGCGCAGCTCGGTGGCGCCGAAGGGCTTGGTAAGAAAATCGTTTGCTCCGCTCTCGAGCGCGCGCCGGCGCGAACCTTCGGTGCGGTCGGCGGTGATGACAATGACCGGCACATACTCGTCCGGCGGCACCATTTTGCGCAATTCCTCGAGGACCTGGAAGCCGTCCATCTCGGGCATCGAGAGATCGAGCATGAGGATATCCGGGCGGTATTGCGCAAAGGCGCTGGTCGCCTCGCATGGATTGTTGACTACGAGAACGTCATCCTGGCCGGCGGCGGCGAGGCTGATCTCGACCGCGCTGGCGCTGACCGGGTCATCGTCAATGACCATGAACCGGGCGCTTTTGAGAAAATTTTCGAAGGCCTGCGTCACGGGGCGTTTTAGCTTGGGGTTGGGATATTGTGCGTAGGTATTACCCGCAGGAACAAAGCGGATGGGAGCATATTACGGGCCACCGGCCATCAGCGCCGGCGGGCCATTTTCACACCGCGCGCCGCTGGAAGATTGGGCCGGTGTCGGCCAGGTTGATCGCGGCAAGGTCCAGGCCTTCGCCCGGGGCGCGGGAGCGGGCTTCGGTGAGTTGCCGGGTGACGCGGGCGACGGCGTCCTGGGCGTAGAATTTCACGGAGCCGACGCCGATCGCCGCCGGGAAGACCGTGGCCAGGAAACCGAAATCGGCGACGCTCAGGATGAGCAGGCTGTTTTCCTTCCCCTCCTGGTAGAGGCTGGTGACGGAGTGGTCCTCGATGATCCGGGCGATGGCCTGCGTTGCGGCAAAGCTGTTCGCGGCCAGTGCGCCGAGCGTGGTGGTGTCGATTTCGCCGACATCGCCGCGCTGGGTGAGGATGAAGCCGCCGGTATCGATGACCAGCGCGAGGCGTGAGCCGCTCGAGGCGACGAAGTCGCCCAGCGCCGCGTCGAGCACCGCGATGTCTTCGCTGACTAGAAGGGGAAGACTGAATGTGGGCATTGGAATTTGGAAATGGGTTGAATGGACCCGCCTGCGTCGCTTTGCGAATCGGGGCGGGCGAAGGTTTTCATGCGGCGCGGCGGCCCGATTCGCTCATGAGTTTGTGAAGAAGCATCCGGGTGATCATGTTGAGAGTCTCGAAGACGCCGTCGCCCTTGAGCGCGGAGCTGCCGAACGCGGGAACCTGGATGTCGCGGTTGTTGAGCAGGAAATCGAGATAGTCGATGGGCGCGGCGTTGGGCAGGTCGCGCTTGTTGTACTGGAGGACGTAGGGGATGTTATCGAGGTTCTGGTTCTGCGTCTCGAGGTTCTGGATCATGTTGGCGAAGGTCTGGACGTTCTCCTCCATTTTCTCGTATTGGGAATCGGCGACGAAGACCAGGCCGTCCACGCCGCGCAGGACGAGCTGGCGCGTGGCGTTGTAAATGACCTGGCCGGGAACGGTGAAGAGCTGGAACTTGGTCTTGAAGCCCCGGATGACCGTGGTCTCTATCGGCAGGAAATCGAAGAAGAGGGTGCGGTCGCTGTTCGTGGCGAGCGAGGTCAGCTTGCCCTTTGCGTCCGGCGCCGTTTCGACATCGGCGTGGATTTTTTCCAGGTTGGTCGTCTTGCCGCCCTGGGGTGGGCCGTAATAGACGATCTTGAGCTGGATTTCTTTGGTTGCTTGGTTGATGAGCGCCATGGGAATCAGGATGTGTGTGGTTGCAGGGCTGCGGAAATGCGGGCGAATTCGGCGATGGGCGCGGGCTGGCCGGAGCGCATGAGGGCGCCCAGGTATAACTGGCCGGCCTTGCGAACGTGCAGGCTGACGCCGGTGAGCTGAAGGTCGATGGCTTCGGGCGAGCCCAGGCGCGCCATGTCGGAGTACTTCGAGAGCTGCGAAAAAACGGTGGGGGCAAAAGCCGCAAGGATGTTGTCGTTGCCGTCGGGGACATCGCCGGCAACCAGCAAGCCGTCCGATGTGGCGATGAATGCGCCGATGACGCCATGGAACCCGCGCAGGTGTTCGACGATTTGCGCCGGGCCACTCGAAGCGGGACGCGGGGTGTGCAGAGGAGCAGCGGGTGCGGGTGGCGCCACGGCGGTTGTCGGGGGAGTGGGCGCCGTTGGCTGAGGTGCGGTGGGCGGAGCTGCGGCGGGCTCGTCGGGCGGGGCGGATTTGGCCTTTCCGAAGATATCGGGGATGCGGGAACTGACTTCGATCTGCTTGCGCGGGTCCTGCGGGCCGCGCGCGGCCATGAAGAGCGGTACCACGGCAGCCAACGGCAGCGCGACCTCTGCAGCCGGCGGCAGATGATCGGCCAGCGGAGTGCCGCACCATGCCCGCAGTTGTTCCCATTGAAACACCAGCCTGCCGGTGCGCAGGCGCGGCTCGATCTCCGTGACTGGTATGACGAACGCGATGGTGCGCGGATCGGATCCGTTGAAAGCCAGGCGGATTTCCTCGGGCAGCTCGGGCAGCACTTCGGAAACCGGAACGGCGACAAAACCGGCGGGCGCGGCGGGCGGCGCGGGATCGCCGCGGCGATGGCGCTCCGTCACGGAAGCGAGCGGGATGAAAGGCTTCTTGCTCTGTGTGGGCAAGGGCGCCGCCGGAGCAGTTGGCGTCGCCGGCTCGGGCGTGGGTTGCGATTGCGGGTCGGCCTCGTAACTGAGACGGCGGTGGGAGTACCACGCCTCCTTCTTCGCGGCGCCCGGGGCATTTGCCTGCTCGGCCTTTGCAAAGATGGACGGGATATTGACCGGGATGGCCGGCTGGCGCTGGTCCTCGCGCCGGGAAGGGGTCATCTGGCGCACCACATATTCGAGTGGCAGGGCCAGCTTCGCGTCATCGGGCGCGGCGCCAGGATTGAAGAAAATGGCGGGCGTGGCCGCGCGAAGCTGGGCGAAGGTGATGCGCACGGCCCCGCTGGCAAGCTGCGGCCGGATGATGGCGCGCGGAATATTCACGCGCACATGCTCCGAGGGTTGCTTGTGGAGGGCGGCCTTGAGGTCCTGCGGGAAGAGGTCGGTGATGGCCTTGAGCGGCAGCGTGACGCAATCCTCCGCCGGGAGCGTTGCAGCGGCGGCTGTTTCGGCATCCGGAGCGGGGATCGGCGCCGGGGCGGCCTGCGGGGAAGGAGCCAGGATCGTAGCGCCGGCATTCCACCGCCGGCCAAAGAGATTTTTTAAAAATGTCACAATTGCTACTGGAATGGCACTATTCCGGCTTCACTCAGGCGGGTCCCTGTTATGCCTGCCGCAGCACAAGCTTGGTCACCGCTCGAAGTCACTACTCCCGATCCAGCAGGATGCGGGCCATCGCAGGCTCCTGCCAAGGGGCCTCAAGATCCCGGCCTGCGCCCCGCCAGCCGTAAGATCCTCATGCTGGACGACGAACAGGATTTCCTCGACACCTACGGGCGCATCCTCTCGCGCCTGCCGAGCCGCCCGGAAGTGCGCGTGGCGACCTGCGCGACCCGCGCCCTGGCGCTGCTCGAGGCCGAGACATTCGCAATTTTGATCACCGACCTGCGGATGCCGAAAATCGACGGCTTCCAGGTTCTCCTGAGCGCGCGGCGGCGTTTCCCGGCGCTGCGCACGGTGGCCATCACGGCCCTGGGCGACCAGCAATACCGTGCCCGGGCCTACGCCTCCGGCATTGATCTTTATACCGAAAAACCGACCACGCCGACGGAAATCCGGCTCTTCACCGAGTGCATCGAGGCGCTGCTGACCCAGGGGGAGCATGTCGCCGGCTTCCGCGGCATCCAGAGCAAAAGCCTCATGGACCTGGTGCAGATCGAGTGCCTCTCGCATCACTCCAGCGTGCTGCGGATCACGCGCGGTTCACTCGAAGGCCGCCTCTGGATTCGCGACGGCGACATAGTCGACGCGGAAATGGGTGAACTGCACGGCGAGGAGGCATTCAAACAAATTTTTGCGTGGAAAACGGGCCACTTCGAAATCCTGCCGGCGGACGAACGGCGGCAGCGGACGATTTACACTTCATACGAAAGCCTGCTGCTCGACAGCGCCCATGCGCTGGATGAAAGCACGGCCTCAGGGAGCGGGGGCGAGGGGATGCTCGAGGCGCGCGGGATGAGCCGGATGATCCAGACGCTGGCTTCCGTCCGAGGCGTGGAATCTTTGCTATTATCCTCGGGTTCAGAAGAATGCGAATCCTGGGGTATCGAGAATCCCGAGGAGTTTGCCCTCTGGACGCGCGAGACCCTGGCCGCGTTCCGGCAGTTGGGCGAGCTGCTTCAGGCCGGGCCGCTTCGCGCGGTCGAGGCCGTGGGTCAGGCTCGCGGCGTGGTGCTCCTCTCGCAGCATGGGCACGAACTGATGGCCGGGCTGGACCGGAAGCTCGAACCACGGCGAGTTCGGGCGGTTGGCAAGGAACTGGCTACGCATTTGGGTAAGGAATGAAATCGCGAACCAAATCGCAGACCCCGATCACTCCCGCGCGTTTCCCGCGCGGCAGCTACACCGTCTGTTCGTCGGGCAAGATTGTCGTCTCGACGCTGCCCGGAAATTTTCCCCGCTCCCAAATGGAGGCGATTGGCAAGGCGATGCTTTCCGCGCTCTCGGCGGCGCGCGGCCTCGATATCCCCTTCAAGGAACTGGCGGCGGATTTCGCCGGCCTGGAAATTCGGGCGCGCGACCTGGCGGGCGGCGCCATTATTTTCGTAACTCCGCAGGAATATTGACGCCCGGGATATGAAAGACATCGAGAACACCATCAGCCTGGTCGAGAATTACACCGAGTGCTGGAAGCAGTATCACCATTACCTGCAACTGGTGCGCAACAAGAAGTTCGAGTCCGAGGACGAGTCTCAATTCCTCGAATTGAAGAGCGTGCTGGCGCAGCAATTCGAACTGGTGATCGCCGCGGTGGAATGCAAAACACCCACCCGCGACGAAGTGCACAAGCTGCTGACCGAGTCCCCTTCGCTCAAATACCTGACGGAGATGGACAGCGATTCCGTGCGCATGGCCGAGGCGCGCTGGCACAAGATTTACATCGGCCTCCAATCGATCCTCGGCCAGCTCAAGGTGGCGCAGCAGTCGGCGCCGAAGACGGAAGCCTCGAGCGCCGGCTGGAGCCTGTTCCGGAAGGCGAGCGCGTAGGCAATTTGGCCTTGTGCGCCATCGCGCGCGGGGTGGGAGATACGCAAGAATTATTTCGCGATGGGGCGGGGTGTGCTTAAAGTTTCGGTGTGAAGAATTCGTTGATTCTCATCCTGCTGGTCATTTCCGGGATTCTCTTTTTTGACGACAGGCAGCAGCGGGCGGACCTCGATAACGAAAAAAGCAGCAATGCGGCGATGACCCAGCAATTGGTGAACAGCCAGGCGGCGCTGCAGGCTGCCACGCAGCGGTCGGTTTACCCGATGCCGGCCTATCAGCAGCCGGCTTATCGGCAGCCGGCATCCCCAACGCCCGGGCCGTGGGATTTGAAGGGGTCGGACCTGGATCGGCCGGCGTACTGAAGGGAATCGAAGTTCGAAGGATTTGCGGCGCGCCTCATTTTGAAAAAGTGGATATCTGCTCGCGGAGCGTATTGAGGCTGTTGACCATTTTGTCGGTCTCGAGGCTGACAAGGGTGTGAGCCGCGGCGAGCGGGTTGCCGGAATTGACCAGTTGGTAATGGGCCGCGCGCAGGTCGGGGAAGGAAACAGCCGGGGCCGGCCGGCCGCGCAGCATGGCGGCGAGGCTTTCGAGGGCGCCCGTCACGGCGCGGGCGAAATCCTGGAAGGGCGGACTCTGCGCGAGGGTTTTCCATTGCTGCGGGGCGGTCAGGTAACTGGCGTGCAGCATGATGATCGAGTGGGCGTAGATGTGGGAGCTCGCGAGCATCGAATTCCAATGGCTGCGCTCGCGGGCCGTCGTCGCAGGCTCGGCGGAAAGGCGGTCCACGGAGGCCTCGAGATTGGTGCGAGCCAGGCGGGCGGCGGAGCGGGTGCGATCCAGCAAACCGGCGGAGATATCGTCGGCGCCCTCGGAGAATGCACGGACCAGGAGCGCGAAGTGATCGCGGTAGGCGTCGAACATCCGGGCGAAATAATCGGCCACCTGGGTGCGCTCCCAGGTCGGCCAGAGCCAATAGGCGAGCAGCGCCAGCGTGCCGCCCAGGGCCGTGTTGCGGGCGCGGGCGAGGATGGTCGCCGCGGGCGCAACGCCGGTGAGCGCGACGAGCAGCACCACCAGTTCACTCACGGTCATGGCCAGGACGCCGTAATGGGCCGGCCCGATCCAGCGCAGAATGAAGGTGACGGCCACGATGAGCGCGATGTCGACGGGGACATTCTGCGGAAGCAGGTGAAACAGCGCCGTCGCGATGCCAAGGCCGGCGAACGTGCCGGCCAGCCGCAGGACTCCGCGCGAGAAGGTCGAGGAAAAATCGGGCTTTAGCACGACAACGACCGTCAGCGGCAGCCAGTAGGGGCGATACCATCCGAGCAGGCGGCCCAGCGCGTCTGCGGCGGCCACGCAGATCGCCAGGCGCACGGCATGGCGGAATGCGGTGGAATCGAAGCGAAGGTTGGCGCGCAGCGTAGCGATGGAACTTCCGAGCCGCAGCCGCTGTGGGCGGGCCGCCTCGGTGCGTGCAAAGTCTCGGCTGCCCGCCGGCGTCGCATTGTGGGCGACGCCCAGGATCATGCGCAACTGGCGGTTGGCAGTGCGTCGATCTGGGCCTGGATGTCGGCGAGGAGCGCGCCCGTTTCGCCGCTGGCGGGGAGAGCCCGCAGCGATTTCAGGATATCCTCCGCCTCGGCGATCGATTTCCACGCGCCGGAGTCATCGACGCGGCCGGTGCGGAGCATGTCGCCCGCGGCTTCGAGCACCTTGCCGGCAGCCGTGAAATATTGGTCGAGCAGTTGAGCAAGCGAGGCTCGCTGGCGGGCGTGATCGATGCGCCGGCGAAGGCCGGCCAGGCTGAGAAGGCTGAGGCGAAGGCGCTCGGCCTGGTCCAGCAGCGAGCGGAAACGCTCCGCCGCGATCGAGTGATCCTCCTGGCGCATAGCCAGCACATCCGCCGCGGCGCTGAACAAGGGTGTGGCCGGCGGCGCCTGGGTTTCGCGGACCACCCGTCCGCTCTGGCCGGCCATTGCGAGAAAGAGCGCGCCGAGGGCCTGGCGCTCGGGATCATATTCGCGCAGGTCCGATGAAAATGCGCAGAGGAGTGTTTGAAGCAGGCCGCCGCCCAACGCGAGCAGGCCGCACAGGAACACATCGCGGGGCGGGAGCGGGCGGCTTGCGAAGATCAACAGCACGCAGGTGCAGCTCACGCCGATGTTGCCGGCCTGGGCGCCAAGGCTCACCAGCATGCCGGCGACGAAGCTCCACAACATGGTCGTGACGAGGGCGGCCGTGAAATTCCAGCCCGAGAGCGAGCCGCAAATGACGGCCAGGCTCACCAGCAGCGTCGCCCCCAGCATCCGCCTGACCCGCAGCCACGGCTCGCCGCTGTCGGCAAAGCCGACATTGAGCGCGCCCGTGGCGGCCACCAGGGCGGGCGTCACCTGGCCCACAATGGCGCCAATCATCAACGGCAGGGCGACACCGGCGGCGTCGCGCATGCCGCGCGCCCGGTCTGCCTTCGAGCGGTCGAAGCCGGTCAGCGATTGCCTGAATCGGCTCCAGGGCGAGGGATGGGATTGGGCGGCTTCGGCCATTTGGTGATGGGGGACAGAATGAGGTTCGAAACGTGAAATTCGAAACCCGAAATATTGGACGCCGGTCCGCTCCCCTTCGAATTTCGAGTTTCGAATTTCGAATTTTTTCCCCCTTGTTTCCGGCTCGACATTACCGCCGGAACCCCGTACATTCTTCGGCTGCTCGAATTGCTGAAGTTCCCCTATGCCTAAATTCAATTATATCGCCCTGGACGCGCGCGGCCAGGAATCCGTCGGCGTTCTCGAGGCGCCTTCCTCCAACGATGTCATCGCCCACCTGCGCCAGTCAGGATATTTTCCCACCAGCGTAGTCGAGGAGGGCAAGGCGGTCGCGGCGAAGGCCAAGAAGAAGTCGCCCAAGACCCCGGCAACCAAGTCGGCGGCGCCGGCGAAGAAAGGCGGGGGCAGCATCTCGCTTTTCCAGCGCAAGACAATCAAGCCGAAGACGCTGATGATTTTTACGCGGCAATTGGCGACGCTGATCGACGCCGGCCTGCCGTTGCTGCGCGGGCTGACGGTGCTGGCCAAGCAGGAGAAGGACCTGGTGCTCAAGGGGACCATCAACGCGCTGGCGGACGGCGTGCAGGGCGGCAGTACTTTCTCGGAGAGCCTGGCGCAACACCCGAAGATCTTCAACAAGCTCTACATCAACATGGTGAAGGCCGGTGAGCTGGGCGGCGTGCTCGAACTGGTGCTCAACCGCCTCGCGGAATTCCAGGAGAAGGCCGAGAAGATCAAGAACAAGGTGGTGGCGGCAATGTTTTACCCCGTGGTGGTCATCATCATCGCGATGTTGATCCTGACCTTCCTGCTGGTGTTCATCGTGCCGAGGTTCCAGCAGATTTTCCATGACATGCTGGGTGGCAGGGCGCTGCCGGCGATCACCCAGTTCGTCATCAACGCAAGCAACCTGGTCAAGGAACAGTGGTATTACATCATCGGCGGCATTGTCGTGTTCGTGATCGTCTACAAGGTGTTTGCGGCGAGCAAATTTGGCCGGGCGGTCATCGACCGGGCGAAGCTGAAGATGCCGCTTTTTGGCGACCTCACGCGCAAGAGTTCGATCTCGCGCTTCTCGCGCACGCTGGGCACGCTGGTGACCAGCGGCGTGCCGATCCTCCAGGCGCTGAACATCACGCGCGAGACGGCGGGCAACGTCGTCATCGCGGACGCCATCACCAAGGTGCATGACAGCGTGAAGGAGGGCGAATCGATCGTCCAGCCGCTCGAGGCGAGCGGGGTCTTCCCGCCGATGGTGATCTCGATGATCGACGTGGGCGAGGAAACGGGCCAGTTGCCCGAGATGCTCCTGAAGATCGCCGAAGTTTACGACGACGAAGTGGATAACGCGGTCAGCGGCCTGACCTCGCTGCTCGAGCCGATCATGATCGTGATCCTGGCGCTGATCGTCGGCACCATCGTCATCGCCCTTTTCATGCCGCTGATCTACATCATCCAGGGCATGTCCGCGAACCCCGGCGGCGGCTAGGAAGCTGAAGCCGGAATCAAGGATGAGCACTCAGCCATCTTTCGCTTCCTCGCGGGGGAAGCTGACATTTGGGCAGTCGATGATGATGATGGGAGTTCTCGCGGCAATCCTGGTCTTTCTCCTCGGGTTCATTGTGCCGAAGTTCGGGGAGATTTACCGCGACATGCTGGGGGGGCAGTCCCTGCCGGCGCTGACGCAACTCGTTCTCAACGCGAGCGACGTGATGAGGAACCAATGGTATGACGTTGTGGCCGCGCTGGTGGTGGCGACGGTTGGGTGGCGGACTTTCGCCTCAACCCAGGCTGGCGGCCGGCTTCTGTACAGGTCGGACCATGCGCCGAGGAGATGGGTGCCCGCGGCGCTGCTGGTCGTGTTGATCGCAGCGGCCGTGGGGGTGATAGTGATTGCGCTCTTTATGCCCTTGATAACCACCGTTCAAGGGATACCACCGGCACAGGAAATGCACGCCCAGACTGGCGGTTGAGCCGAAATTGGAATATAATACGACAATGCAGCACCAACGTTCTCCCCTGCGCCGCCTGCTCCGCGGCTTCACCCTCATCGAACTGCTGACGGTCATGACCATCATCGCCATCCTGGCCGCCCTGATTCTTTACGGCAGCGGCTACGCGCTCAAAAAGGCGGCGCTGGCGCGGGCTTTCAGCGAAATCCAGGCCATCTCGGCCGCCTGCGAGCATTACAAGCAGGATAACGGCACCTATCCGCACCAGCAGCTGGCGGTCAGCGGCAGCATCCAGACGACGACGAATGTCCCGATACCGTCTGACACGCTGGACCCGCGCACGAACGGCAATTCGATCTACACCGTGACCTCCGGGAACAACGCGACGAATTCCTATACGGCAGCCTCGCTTGAACTGTATGAGGCGCTCACGGGTGACCTGAGCCTGACGGGGACGGGCAACGCGGGCACTCCCAATTACCTCTCGGAAGGCCTCAAGCAGGATGTGTATGGCAGGCTAAACATGGGCGCCGCGGTTTCGGGAAGCAACCCCGTCGAGTACCTGTCCGATCCGTTCGGTAATTGCTACGGGTATTCGACCGCGTGCGACACGACGATAAGCAGCGGCAGTTCAACCGTTTCGGGTTACAATTACCCGCCATCGTTCCCCGGCTTCAACATGACCTTCGATTTGTGGTCCACCGGCGGAAACACCGGCACGCCGTCGACGCCTCCGGGCCAGACCGGCGACCCCGCGCTCGGGTGGATAAAGAATCATGGAAACAATTGGTAGGTGGCAGGGGGATTCGTCCTCACTGCCCCTGGTTCGCAAGCGTCGCGCCCAGGAAGCCTTTGAAAAGCGGGTGAGGCTTGTTCGGCTTGGATTTGAATTCGGGATGGAACTGGCAGGCCAGGAACCAGGGGTGGTCGCGCAGCTCAATCAATTCCACCAGCTTGCCGTCGGGCGAAGTGCCGGAAATAACGAAGCCGTGCGCGACCATCTTCTCTTCATAGGCGCGGTTGAATTCGTAGCGGTGGCGATGGCGCTCGAAGATCTGATCGGCGCCGTAAACCTGACGGCCCAGCGTGCCATCGCGGATGCTGGTGGGCCATGTGCCGAGGCGCATCGAGGCGCCCTTTTGCGTGATCTCGCGCTGGTTATCGAGGAGCGAAATGACGGGATGGGGCGTATCGAGGTCGAACTCGGTGCTGTTGGCGCCCTCGAGTCCGCAGACGTTGCGGGCAAATTCGATGGTGGCGACCTGCATCCCGAGACAAAGGCCGAGATAAGGCACCTTGTGCTCGCGGGCATATTGCGCGGCGCGCACCTTGCCTTCCACGCCGCGGTCGCCGAAGCCGCCTGGAACGACGATGCCGGCGACATCGCGCAGGAATTGCGCGGGATTGTTCGTCTCGAGGTCCTGGGCGTCGACGCGGACCAGGTCGATGCCGCAGTCATGGGCGGCGGCCGCGTGGGTGAGGGCCTCGTAGATGCTCTTGTAGGCGTCCTGAAGATCGATGTATTTGCCGACGACGGCGATCTTCACCCGCTTCTTCGGGCTGATGACGCGGTTGACGAAGCGGCGCCAGTCCGACATGTCCGCCGGCGGCGCGCTGATGCCGAGCAGCCGGCAGACGATTTCGTCCAGCTTCTCCTCCTGAAGCTTGAGCGGCAGCTCGTAGATGGTGTGGTCCACGTCGCGCGCCTCGATGACGGCATCGAGCGGGACGTTGCAGAAGAGGGATAATTTCTCGCGGACATCGGCGTCGAGGGCGTGTTCGCTGCGGCAGATGAGGACCTGCGGCTGGATGCCGATCTCGCGCAGCTTGGCGATGCTCTGCTGGGTGGGCTTGGTCTTCAGTTCGCCCGCGGCCTTGATGTAGGGCACCAGCGTCACGTGCATGTAAACGACGTTCTGCGAGCCGACCTCGAGGGTGAACTGCCGGATCGCCTCGAGGAACGGCAGCCCCTCGATGTCGCCGGTGGTGCCGCCGATCTCCGTGATGATGACGTCGCCGGGCTGCTCGACGCCCAGCTTGCGCAGGCGCGCCTTGATCTCGTCGGTTACGTGCGGGATGACCTGGACGGTGTTGCCGAGGTAATCGCCGCGGCGCTCCTTGGTGAGGACGGTTTCGTAAATCTGGCCGCTGGTGGTGTTATTGGCGCGGCCCAGCGGCCCGCTGGTGAAGCGCTCGTAATGGCCGAGGTCAAGGTCGGTCTCGGCGCCGTCGCTGAGCACGTAGACCTCGCCGTGCTGGAACGGGTTCATGGTGCCCGGATCGACGTTCAGGTACGGGTCGAATTTTTGCATCACGACCTTGAGGCCGCGGTGCTCGAGCAGGGTGCCCAGGGATGCGCCCGCCAGGCCCTTGCCCAGCGAACTGACCACGCCGCCGGTTACAAAAATATATTTCATAGCAGTGCGAATGCCGGGGGGTATTTTCTTATGCGCGGAGCAGTTTCTCCACCAGGACCGCGTCTTCCGGTCGATCCACGCCCGTTGAAACGTGCGAAGTGACCGCGACGCGGATTTTCACCCCGTGCTCGAGAGCGCGCAGCTGTTCGAGCTGCTCGGTTTGTTCGAGGCGGAGTCGGTTTCCACTTCACAAATTTCAGCAAAAGCCGCAGAGAATAGCCATAAATCCCCTGATGTCGATAGTGGGGCGCGGGAGAATTTCCGTCACGGGAAAGCGGGATGGGCGCGCGGGAGAAATAGAGCGCGTTCGAATCGCGGTCCAGCACCACCTTCACCGCGTTCGGGATTGGCGATGTCCTCGCCGGGCGCGAAGCGGTTGGCGGCGGTGATCATCTCGAGCTTCCGGATCCTCGAGCAGCGCGTCGGCGAGGCGGTCGATCAACTTCGGGCTGATCAGCGGCTCGTCCCCCTGGACGTTGATGACGTGCGAGACGCCGCGCAGCTTCGCCGCCACTTCGGCGATGCGGTCCGTGCCGCTGCGAGTGGCGGGGCGAGGTCATCGCCACCTCGGCGCCGAAGGCCGACGCCGCCCGGCGATGCGGATGTCATCGGTGGCGACGATGACGCGCGAGATTTTACGCGCCCGCCGGCACCGCTCCCAGACATGCTGGATGAGCGGGCGCCCGGCGATGAGGTGCAGCGCCTTGCCCGGGAAACGGGTCGAACCCCAACGGGCCGGGAGGATGGCGACGACAGCTTTTGGCACGCGGGAGTGTATGGGTGCACTGCCCCACGTGTCCAGAATTGGGGACTTATTTTATCCGCAGATTGACACGGATTGACGCAGATTTTGCGGAAGCCTTCAACCCTGTGTAACCCATGTATTGAACCAAATGTGTTACCGATGTTCTGAACCAGAAGTGTTGCCCATGTCCTGACTGCGCCCCACCTTCTGCCAATCAGCAATCTCACATCAGCAATCAGCAATTCTCCGAATCTGCGGAAATCGGCGTTAATCTGCGGAGACCCTCTGCCCGCCGTCGAAGAAGCTAAGCAATACCCAGCTTTTCCTTCCCCTCCTGGGAAATTTTGTCCGGGTTCCAGGGCGGTTCCCAGACGACCTGGACGTCAGCATCTGCGACGCCGTCCATCGCGGCGATCTTTTGCTGAGCTTCGCGGGCGATGACCGGGCCCATGCCGCAACCAGGAGCGGTCAGGGTCATTTGCACGGCAACCTTCGCCCCCTCCGGCGCCTGCTCGATCCGCAGGTCGTAGACGAGGCCGAGGTCGACGATGTTGACCGGAATTTCCGGGTCGTAACAGGTTTTCAGGGCATCCCAGATTTGCGCCTCGGTGACCGGGCCGGAAGATTTCTCGGCCGCTCCGCCTTCGGGCTTTTCCCTGCCAAGGGCGTCGGCAAATTCGGCGTCGATGCGGTAAAGGCCCGCCTCGCTGGGCACGACCACGGTAAACGAGCCGCCCAGGGCTTGCGTGATGATAACGGGCGTCCCCTGGGGAAGGACGAGCGCCTCGCCCTGCGGGATGCGCGTCGCGGTCATCTCGCGCTTGAGTACGGTTCCCGATTCGCTCATGGCTTAACCCTGTGGATCGTCGTGAGCCGCTTCCGCCGCCAGCGGGCTACCGGGATTTCCCTGGGCGAGGAATTGCTCGACGAAGAGCAGGCCGCCCTCGCCGGCGCGCTCGACAGTCTTGAGCAGGTCGCTCATCGAGGAGACCTCCTCGACCTGCTCCTTGATAAACCATTGCAGGAAAACGCTGGTGATATGGTCGTTTTCCTTGAGCGCAAGATTGTAGATGTCGTTGATGGCCTCGGTGACCTTGATCTCCTGGTCGAGCGAGAGTTTGACGGCGTCCTTGGCAAACTTGAAGTCGGGCACGGGCGCCTCGATGGCCGGGATGACGACCTGCCCGCCGGCATCGATGACGAATTTCATGAACCGATGGGCGTGCCCGCGCTCCTCGCTGGATTGCTTGTAAAAATGATTCGAAAGATGGGGCAGGGATTGGATTTCGAAATGGGCGCCGATGGCGTCGTATTGAAGCGAGGCGGCGAATTCCATTCCGATTTGGCCATTGATCGCCTTGATGATTTTCGAGGAAACAAGCATCTGGGCAGCGTACAGGGCGAAAGCGGCGCGAGGAAGATATTTTAAATGCCGGCCGGGGTCACAATTCCTGCAAAATCCACTCGGCGGCTTCGGCCATGTTGGCGGCGACGAAATCGGGCTCGCAGCCGGCGTCGAGGGCGTAGCCGGTGCGGACGAAGACGGTTTTGGCGCCGGCGTTGCGTCCGCATTGGATATCGATGGCCTTGTCGCCAACCATGCAGGAGCGCCGCGGGTCGAGATTGAGGTCGCGCACGGCCTCGAGGATCATATCGGGCGAGGGTTTGCGCCGCGGGCCGAAGTCGGGGCACATATAAGTGGCATCGATGACGCCGGGCCCGGCCAGCTCCAGGACGCGCGCCTGCACGGCCTCGTATTGCTCCTGCGTGACAATGCCGCGCGCAAAGCCGCTCTGGTTGGTGATGATGACGATGCGGAACCCGGCCTCCTTCAGGCGGCGCAACGCGGCGGGCACGTCCGGGAACATTTCCACCTTGTTCGGGTCGTTGACGTAATGGACATCGCGGATGAGCGTGCCGTCACGGTCGAAGAAGACTGCGGGGGAGGGGGCGGTCATGAGGTCGAGTTACTCGCGCTCCGGCTCCGCGAAGCTGGCCAGCAATTCTTTGGGATGGACGGTCGCCGTGCCCAGTTTTCCGACGACGATCCCGCTGGCGTGGTTGGAGATTTCGGCGGCTTCGGCGGCGGAGGCGCCTGCGCTGAGCGCGAGCGTGAAAAGGGCGACAGCGGTGTCGCCGGCGCCGGAAACATCGAAGACCTCCTTGGCGCGCGTGGGAGTGTGGTAGGGCGGTTCTCCCTTGCGAAAGAGCATCATCCCTTGCTCGCCCAGGGTCATGAGGAGAATCTCACAGGCCCATAGGTCGAGCAACTTGCCGCCCACTTCGAGCACCGCCTCGTCCTTTTCCACCGGATCGATGGGCTCGCTTTGCGGATGGCCGGCGGCGGCGAATGCCTCGGAACGATTCGGTTTCATTATCGTCGCGCCATGCCAGCGCAATGGATTGTGCGGGCTGGGATCGATGGCCAGTATCTTGCCCGCGGCGCGGACGCGCTTTGTGATTTCATCGGCGAAGCCCTGGTGAATGAGGCCCTTGCCGTAATCCTCGACGATGACGGCATCGAGGCGCGGCAGCATGCCCTCGAGCGCGGCGATGGCGCGGTCGAATTGCGCCTGGGTGGGCCGCAGCTTGCACTCGCGATCGACGCGAACCACCTGCTGGTGCCGGGCGATGATGCGCGTCTTGACGATGGTATGGTAATCCGGATCCTGCTGGATCCCCTCGATGTGGATGCCCTCGTTCTCGAGCAGGTGTTTGAGCGTCTGCGCCTCCTGGTCGGTGCCGGTCATGCCGAGCACTGCCGTGTGCGGCGTGAATTCGCGCAGGTTGCGCGCGACGTTGGCCGCGCCGCCGGGGTAGCGTGTTTCGCGGTCCACTTCCACCACCGGCACGGGCGCCTCGGGCGAGATGCGGCTGACGCGGCCCCAGACGAATTGGTCGAGAATCAGGTCGCCGATGACGAGCACGCGCGACTTCTCGAAATGGGCGGCAATATCCTCGAAGCGTTTCCTGTTCATAGGCGTTCGGTCACCGCGGCGAAGAGGAGGGGGATCATCAATTCATGATGCCCGACGATGTAGAAGCCCTGGCCGCCCAGATGCGTGGGACGGCGCACGACATTCTCTGCGGGGCGATAGTGGCGGATCATGTCGAAAGTGACCGCGGTGAAATTCTGAGCCTTGTGGCCGAGATTGCGGGCAATGGTCAGCGCCTTGAGGAAGACCTCGGGCATGACGACGGCGCTGCCGATATTGAGCGCGACGCCCCCTTCGAGCTGCGCGACGACGCTGGCGAAACGCTGGAAATCGCGATAGGACGCCTGGCCGAGCACCGCGCCGTCGGCGGTGGGATGCTGGTGAATGATGTCGGTGCCAATCGCGATGTGGACCGTGACCGGGACGCCCAGCTCGGCGCCGGTGGCGAGGATGCTCAGTTGGCGGTTGGGAAAGCTGGCCTTGTTGATGGCGCGGCCCAGCGCCTCGCCGGCGCCCAGCCCGGCCTTCACCCCGTCGGCCAGCGCGCCGTTCATCAGGCGCGAGGTTTCATCGACCATGCCGAAACTGCCGTCGTCCAGCCCGCGCTGCACATCCTCGCTGGTCTCACCCTGGTAGGCGGTCTCGAAATCATGGATGGCGCCGGCGCCGTTGAAGGCGACCGCCGAGACGATGCCGCGGCGCATGGCATCGACCAGCACGGGGTTGAGGCCGCACTTGATGGGATGGGCGCCCATCATCACCACGATGGGGCGGCCATTCTTTACGGCGGCGGCCATGGCGTCGGCGACCTTGCGGAAGTCGTTGGCGGCGAGGAAGCGGGGCAGTTTGTCCAGGAACGCCTCCAGGCTCCCGCCTTTCTGATGGACGCCGGCAAAGTCCGAGACGGCGACTTTGTTTGCCCGCTCGGCCAGCGCGTAGGTCCGGATGCGAGAGAAATCCAAGGGCTCGAACTTCATGGGGCGTCCATTTGAGATTCAGCGGCGCGAAACTGCAAGAACGGCCTTGCCGGGGGGAAAATCGGGCGCGGGTCAGATACCGCCAATTGGCGGGGCAATTGCGTATGACAACGCGGAGGGGTGTCAACCCGCAAATCCGTTCGCGCCGTGCCATTTGAATGCCGAAAAATGAAAACTTGCTTGCGTTGGCCGGAGGCAGTTTGTTTCAGTCCTTCATACGGACCCCGATTTGTGAGGCTCGATCCCATTACTTCCACCGCAGGCACGGCCCCTCGGCCTTGACTCCCATGAAGCACCGCGATTTTCTGCCCTCCACCACCAAGGTCGCCCAAGCCGTTCTCCTCTTCCTGGCCGTCATGATCCCCGTCGCCGGGGGTGACGAACCGAAACAGCATATTGACGTCGGCAAGCTGCCCCAACAGGCCACGCTGGTCGAGGATGTGATCGTCCCGGTGCCGAGCGAGGTGTTCGGCGTGCTGGACAAGCTGGGCACGCCAAACTGGCACGACGTATTGCGCACCGAGAAGCCGGCCGTGCCGGGCACGCGTGCGGAGACGGCGCTGCTGCTGGGCGATGTGATAGCCGAGGGCTTCGTCGCCGTCGAGGCGCAGGACTCGGAGCAGGTGAAAAAGATCGGGCGCACCGTACTGGACCTCTCCGCGGCCATGGGCGTGCGCAAGGCGGTCGTGGCGCGCAGCAGCGCGATTATCGAGTTTGCCGACAAAAAGGACTGGCAGAAAGTGCGCGAGGAACTGGACGGCGCGCTGACCGATGTAAAGCAGGCGATGGAAGAGCTGCACGACGACGAACTGGCGCAACTGGTTTCGCTCGGTGGCTGGCTGCGGGGCACCGAGGCGCTGTCGCAACTGGTAAAGCGCAATTACACCAAGGATAGCGCCGGACTGCTGCACCAGCCTGCCCTGCTCGATTACTTTGACCAGCGGCTGGCCCACATGTCGCCGCGGCTGCGCAGCGACGACGTGGTGGCGAAGATCCAGAAGCGGCTGCCGGAGATCCGGCCGCTGATCGGCGAGGCGGACTCGGATATTTCGGAGCAATCCGTCGACCAGATACACGACATCGTCCATGACTTGGTGATGGCCATCGACCCGGAGGCCGCCTCGGCCTTCCTGGGGCACCCAGTGGATAGGCTGGATGCGCCCGATGATGAAATGGCCTGGTATTGACCCATGACTTTTGCAATCGCCCAGACCCCATTTTGATTATTTGTGAAAGCATTTAGAAAATTTGCCCTGGCGTTCCTCTGCGTGAGCCTGCTCATTCCCGCGCGCAGTTGGGCGACCATCGACGACGCACTCTCATTCGCCCTCGAGGCGGCCGATCCCTACGTCAAGCAGGGGTTCACGGTGCGCGAGGATTATTGGGGCGGAGACCTGCCGGTGAAGCAGCAGAAGGCGATCGTGCACCAATTGTTCAAGGGCAACGAGTATTGGTTCTGGATGGGGACCGACGTCGAGAACGCGCGCATCTCGGTGCATATCTATGACTCGGACGGAAACCTCGCGGAGGTCGAGCATTGGCAGAAGGCCCACATGGCAGCCGCGCGCGTGGTGCCGAAGACGACCGGATCCTACTACCTGATCGTCGAGATCGAGAAGTCCGACCGCGAGCGCACCCATTGGGCGCTGGCATACGGGTTCAGGTAAGTGCGGCTGTTTAATTGAATGGAAGAGTCTTATTTACTTCTGATCGATAACCAGCAGGCAGGCCCCTATACCGTGCAGCAGATCGGGGACATGCGCGCCGCCGGCACCGTAAACGCCGCCACGCTTTGCTGGAAACAGGGCACGACCGATTGGGTGCCGCTGGGTAACATCGGCGCATTGGGCGCCGCGATTCCGCCGCCGATACCCGGCGCGTCCACCATGGCTTCCCTCACGAAGTCGAAAACCTCCGGACTGGCGATCTGGAGCCTAACCCTCGGGATTCTGGCCTATTTTTGTTTCTCGATTTTCGCGTCCATCCCGGCGGTGATCTGCGGGCACCTGGCGCTTTCCAAAATCAAGAAATCCTCGGGCACACTTACCGGTGGCGGTCTGGCCATCGCCGGTCTTGTCCTGGGATACCTTTACTTTCTCATGATTCCCGTTCTGGTGTCGATCGCATTGCCGGCATTCTCCCAAGTGCAGGCAAGGGCTCTCGAAACGAAATCGCTCGCGGATGGGAAGCAGATCGGCCTCGCCTGCAAGCTATACGCCAATGATAACGGCGGAAATTTCCCGCCCTCACTCGATGCGTTGGTTCCCACTTATATCTCCGACCGCTCCATTCTGGCTTCGCCGCTCAACCCGTCCGACCCGGAGGGATACATTTATACCACCGGCCTCACGGATTCGAGCCCGTCCGACACCGTGCTTCTGGAAGACAAGTACGGTTCGCTCAAACATGTCCGCATTGTCGTCTTCGTCGACGACAGCGCCCGGGTGATCCAGAATCAGTAGCGTCCTAAGGCCGCAAGCGGACGCGATCCTGCGCCAGCAGGCGGGCGTCATTATCGCGGAAGCGCAGGACGGGGCCGGCGGAGGTTGGGTGCAATTCGATGAGGCCGGCGAGCTGGAGGGCGAGGAGGATTTTTTTGCGCGTGACCGGATCCGGGATGTCGACCGGCAGGGATTGGATGGGCACCGGATGCAGTTCCCTTTCCATTCGGTGGAGGAGTTGCCAGGCCTGTTCCAGCTCGGTTTGGTTGAGGCGAACCGTGGCGGCGCCGAGGCCAAAGACGCCGAGCGTAAAGCGCGGCACGGCGAGCAACAGGTCGGTGGAGTGGTCGCCGAATCCTTTCTGATCCCGGACGACCTCGTTCGGGCGCATGCGGCGGGATAACCATGCGAAGAAACAGAGCACCAGCCCGGTCGCGGTAAAGCCCGGCATCAGCGCCCATTTATCCAGGTGATAATCCATGGGCCTTCTCACCGTGCCGAAGAGCAGGCAAATCCACCATACGACAAAATAGAGCGCGCCCCACAGGACGATGGCGATGGCGAGCGTGCCCAGGCTAAGCAGAAGAACATTGCGGTTATGCTGCCGCAGGTGCGCCCGCAGACGTTCGACACCGGGATCTTCCATCCCGGGAAGTTACTGCTTGAATAACACCAGTCCAGCTTTTGCCGGGACCTGGATCGTGCCGTTCATGATGTTGCCCATGCTCGCGCCATGTTCGTCGCACGCCACTTCCCAATCGCCCGAGGGCAGCGCGAAACTCATCGGGTTCGCGTTGTCGGGATTGACGACGACGAGCGCCTGGTTCCAGGTTTCGCCCGGGACGCTGCTGCCATCGATTTCATAGGCCAGGCCGGTGTCGGTCGGAAGAAACCGCAACCGGGCCCGGATATCCTCGCGGGTACGCAGGCGGAAGAGGGGATGCGCCTTTCTCAACGCGATCATGTCGCGCACGTAAGTGAAGAGATCGTGGTTCTTTTCCTTGAGCGACCAATCGATTTCATTGACGGAATCAGGCGATTGATAGGAGTTACCGTCGCCGCCCTTGCTCCGGCCGAATTCCTCGCCCCCTTGCATGAATGGCACGCCCTGGGAGGTAAGCAGGATGAGATAGCCTATCTTCGCGGTGCGCTTGAGCAAGTCATCGCTCGCGGCCGGCATCGATAACTTCAACTTATCCCAAAGGACCAGGTTATCATGGCAGGTCATGTAATTGATCGACTGGCCCGGGCTGGCAAACCAATCGCTGAGCATCATCGCTTTTTCCAGGGCGTCGCGGTTCGAGCCATCCTGGATAAAGCCGGGGTCGGGACCATCCGGCACGCCCTTGAGCGCGTTGCGAAAATCGTCGTTGAACGCGCCGGCGGGGACCTGCAGCAGCGCGGTCTTGTCGGTCTTCTCCTGGAGGGGGAGTCGCCGCCGGTCCATGGCTCGCCGTAGATGGCGATGGATGGATTGATGGCATGCAGCTCGTTGACGATTTGGGTCATCGTATCGCGGTCAATGAGGGCCATGAGATCGAAGCGGAAACCGTCAACGCCATATTCGCGGACCCAGTATTTGAGCGAATCGATGATGTATTTGCGGGCCATGGGCGCCTCCGAGCAGAACTCGTTGCCGCAGCCGGAGCCATTGGCGAGCGAACCGTCGGCGAGGCGGCGGTAATAGTAATTGGGGGCAATGTCGGCGAATGGCGCGCTCTCGGAAGTATGATTATAGACCACGTCCATGATGACGCCGATGCCGCGGGCGTGCAGCGCCGCGATGAGCGCCTTGAGTTCGCGCACGCGGCTGTCATCGGAAATATTCGAGGCGTACATGCCCTCCGGCGAGAAGAACGCGGTGGTGATGTAACCCCAGTTGTAAATGCGCGCGGCCTCGTCGTTGGCGAAATCCTGCACCGGCATGATCTGGACATCGGTAACTCCCAGCTCGGCCAGGTGATCGACGCCGGTCTTGATATCCGGGTAGCCAATGAGCCGCGTATTCGGTTCGGTCCAGCCGAGGTAAAGGCCGCGCGCGCCGACGCCGGAATTGGGATCCATGGTAAGGTCCCGGACGTGCAGCTCGCAAATGACCATGTCCTCGGGCGCCTCTGGCCGCCGGAAGAGCGGGGGCGGCGCGGGCGTGGGCGGGGTGATGCGGGCGCGGCTGCTGCTGTTGACGGTGTTGGTGGCGTAGGGATCGAGCGTCTGCACGCCGGACAGCCCGGGGCCGGTGGGAAGGAGCATGTAGAATTTGCCGGCGAGATCGCCCGTCACGGCTTGTTCCCAGATGCCTTTGCCGGTGGGATGCATCGGGATCGCTCTCCGGCCGGCGTTGCCGGAGGCGGCATCGTAAAGGATGACACTGACCGCCATGGCGGTGGGCGCGAAAACGCGGAAGACCGTCGCGGCGGGGCTGTAGGTGGCGCCCAGCTGTGCATCGGGGCTGTAATATAACTGCGGATCGTAGAGAAGGTCGCGCGGGATGACCGGCTGCGCGCCGAGGGTGTCGATGCTCGCGGTGTAAGCGTGGCTCACGAAATCCAACGCGCCGGCGCCGGTGACTTCCACGCCATCGGCCTTGCCCGGCCCCTGAACGATCTCGCGCGACGCGGGGTCCGAGCGGAACGGCGTGGCCAGCGTGATCGGGATTTGATTACCGTGCTCGTCAAAGATGTGGATATGCACCACGCCCAGCCCGGCAACATCGGAGGGCTGCGAGAGGTTCAGTTGGACAACGTTCGATTGATCGGCGTAGGCGGTCTCGAGGTGGGGGGTCAGGTCGGGACGTTTTCCGAAGAGGGCGGATTTGCCCGACAGAATCCAGACTTCATTGCCGAGCGCGGGGGTCCAGATGCGGTCAGCGCCATCCTTTTGCGTCCAATCCCGGCTCATGCGGGGCAGGAGGCCGATCTTGTCCGACTCGCCGTATTGCGCGCGGTCGAATTGGAAAATGGCGCCGAAATCGTCCTGGCCGGCGGGCATCAATTCATTCTGCTTCGGTGTGTGCTTCTGGTAGGCGTCCCAGGTCCAGATGCCGACGCCGGTGTAATTGTTATCGGGCCGGTGATAATGGACGGTGACGATTTCGGGCGCCTTGGCAGGCGCGGCGGAGGCGCCGGGCGCCGGAGAGGCATTGGCGCCGGGCGCCGGCGTGGGCGACCCGTTTTCGGAGGTGTGTTCCAGCTTGCAGCCGGGGGAGAAGGCCATGGCAAGAAGGATGGCCGCGAGCAGCTTGTGGTCACGGCAAAAAGAGAGGGGCTTCAAACTCTTCGAAATGGGGGCTGGGGCAGTTTAAGAAACGGTGTGGCCGGGAACACCGGGGTGGCCGGAAGGGTTCACGTTCAAGTTAAAGAGTAAGTTCAAGTACACGCTGGCGCGCGGTTTGACTACCGCGTCCGTGGAACTATTTAAATTGCTTCAGGTGGAGGCTTGCATCGCCGGCGGGCGGTAACCGGCCGGGTCGATTTCCACTTCCACATAGCCCACCGTCCGAAGGCCGGAAACCAGCAATTCATTCACCGGTTCAATCCGCTCCATTTCATCGGGGGCAATCTGGACGCGGGCGCGGGCGCCGTGATCGAGCGCGATGTGGCGGACGCGGAAAACCTTGAAGCCGAGGCCCCGGACGAGCGCCTCGGCTTGCTCGATCATGGCGAGCGCCTCGATGGTCACCGGCGTCCCGTGCGGGATGCGCGAGGAGAGGCATGGCTGCGCCGGGGCATCGGCGGTGGGCAGGCCGAGGCCGCGCGACAGTTGCCGGATTTCCGCCTTGGTCAGGCCGGCATCGCGCAGCGGGGCGATGACCTGGAATTGCTCCGCGGCCAGCCGGCCCGGACGGACCTGCAGCATGTCGTCGGCATTCTCGCCATAGGCGATTGCCGCGTAGCCGCGCTCCCGGGCGAGCGCGTCGAGTTTCGTGAAAAGCTCTGCCTTGCAAAAATAGCAGCGGTTGACCGGGTTGCTCGTGTAACGCTCGTCCTCGAATTCCTCCGTCCGCACCACCTCGATGCGGGCGCCGATGAGCCGCGCCGTCTCGAGCGCCTCCTCGAGCGACTGGCGCGGCAGGCTCGGGCTGTCCGCGATGACGCCCAGCGCGCGCTCGGCCAGCGCGGTGTGGGCGGCGGCCAGCAGGTAGGCGCTGTCAACACCGCCGGAATAGGCGATCACCAGCGGCGCATGCGCGGCGAGCAGCGCGTCGAGGCGCCGGGCTTTCGCGGCGAGGTGCTGGGTTTCCATGCTTGTCTCCCTAAAGTTGCAGCCGGCGGTACAATTCATCCAGTGGCAATTGCAGGCCGATGTAAAATTCCCCGAACTCCGCGTAATCGGCGCTGACCGGGTCGAAACGCATCTCGTAGACGATTCCCTTGACGTCGTAGGTGTTTTGCGCGAAGAGCGTCACGCCCCATTCCGCGTCGTCCAGGCCGGTGCAGCCGGTGATCAATTGCAGGATTTTTCCGTGCCACTTGCGTCCGACGCGCCCATGGCCGGCCATCAATTCCTTGCGCTTCTCGAACGGCAGGGCGTACCAGTTCTGCTGCGGGTTGCGCCGCTTCATCATCGGGTAAAAGCAGACGACCGGCCAATCGGGCAGGGTGGGGTAAAGGCGAAACTTGAGGTACTTGTCGAGCCGCTCGCGGATTTCGCCCATGCGCGTCTGCCATTCGGGCGAGTCCTCGGCGATGCCGTCGCGCGTCAGGCCGTCGCGATATTCCTGCTCGGTCGAGAGATATTCGCTGCGCTCGGTCATCGAGAAGAACGAGTCGGCGGGGGTGAGCACGTCGGCACCGAGGGCGAGGGCGAGCTGTTTTTCCCAGGCATTGGCGGCATGCAGGTCCGGCGTCACCAGCATGAAGCCGATATCGGCCTTCGGCGTCACGACCGCCAGCGAGAGCAACTGCGTGTCCGGCGCCGAACGGATTTCCTGCACCAGCTCGGCCAGGCGCGTCTTGGCGCGGATTTTTTCGCTTTCGGAGAAAATCTGCCACTGGCCGTGCTCGACCTTGTAAAAGAGATGGAGCACATGCCAGCCCTCGGTGGGAATGAGCGGCGGGACGGTCTTGTCGGTCATCGAAGGGTAAGATTCGCGGGCAAGGCCCCGCGGTCAAGCCGGGGTATTACTTCTGCATCATTCGGCTACAGTTGGCTTCGATGAGCTTTGAGACGCCAATTGCCGTGGGATGATCCATTGCGACGGCCGGGAGTTGGGAGATCACGAGGTCTGTCAGTTCCCGCACCCGGTGTCGGACCATGGGCCTGGCAAGCCCGGCGTCCTCGGCCATCGCCTCGAAATCCCGCGGTCGAACTTTCTTTGCGTCAAACTGGCCGCCGATCTTCATCGCCATCCTGGATGAAAGTTCAGGATAATACACGGTGCTGAGCACGTCGTAGAGCGGCGCAAGCCGCGTTTGCCTTTCGTTGTATAGCAGCGAGAAGTTCTTTCCGTGGGCGTCGTTGTTGCCGATCAGGAAATTGAAGATCACTGCATCGAGAAGCGCGTTCAAATCCAGCACGGGCGCGGACGAAACTTCGCGGACCAAGGCGAAGCACTCTTTCAGGGATGGTCCGCCCTCCGCCTGGTACTTCCTTTCGGGGACAACGCCCAAGGCCTGGCAAAAATCCTCCTGATGGATGCGCGTCAGTATTTCAGCGCCGGTTTTCTCATCCCGCTTGAGTATGCGGTCATAGCGCTCGATGAGCAGAAAGTCGATGTCCTTCGACCTTGCGGGTTTCGACATGCGCGGCGTTCCTATACCCAGCGGCGCGGGCCAACCGCATACAGAATGCCTCGTTAAAGACGACACCCTCAAAACGTTCGATGGAAGGTTTGAGTATATGGGTGCTGGGCGCTCCGGCGAGCGGAATGGAAATGCCATCGCGCGAAACATGGATCGCAATCTTGTCCTGTGCTCCCGCCAGAGAAAGACGGATGCCTTCTTCGCCAGCCAAGAGCGGTCGGCGCGGAAGAGTTCGCAATATCTCCGCAAGCGAGTCGGCGGCGAAAGCAGCTCGATATGCGTCCTCCCGTGCCGGCAGCGCCTGCCCCTCGGGCAAAAACGTGACGGCTCCGGCGCATTCACCGCCGATCTTGTCGAGCATGGCAAAATCGTTCTTCGGGCTGATCCCGAGGTTTTTGGCGATGACCTCGCGTTGGTGTTGCTCGGGAAGAACGCCGGCGAAGAATCCACGAGATTCATTCCGGCCAAAACGCTTGCCGGTGAGCGGGAGCGAATGAGACAGCGGGATGGCCCCCGGACGGCTCAGCCATTCCGGTTCGTATTTGAACCGCATGATGCCGTGCTCGTCCTGGACGAGTTTGCCGACCAAATCCCTGTGCAGAAATACGTCGAGGGCGCGTTTCATTCGCCAGGACTCCTGCCGGTTGCATCTTTTAGTTCCATGACAACGCCAAGCGTGTTCAGGACCGTGAGGACCTTGCCGATCTGGCAGGTCGGTTTCCCCTTTTCGAGGTCAATGATGAACCGCAAACCCGTGCCGGAGGTGAGCGCCAGATCCCGCTGGGTCACGCCGAGCTTCTTGCGGGCCGCCTTCGCAGCTTCGCCGATTTTCTCAGGGCTGTATTTCATCGTTGATGTTACCGCTCGGTAATATTAACTGGGAACCGGGGCAGAATCAACAGAAAGTTCCCGAGCGGGAATATTAGGGTGCCTCGCCACCGGCCCCGTTGCCGGACAAGACAGGTGGGCCGGAAGCTCAATCCTGCCGCCGTGGGAGAGCCGATGCCGCAGCGGCGGGGAGTGAAAGTACCTTGATTCACCTTGATTGGGCTTGATTGACCTTGATTGGGCTTGATTTTGAGTATGTGTAAGGGGGCAGATTTGGCGGACGAGGTGACTGTTCGCGCCGCGAAAGGAGGCGTTGGATTTGCCATTTTGCCGGGAATGGCGGGCAGCATTCCGCAAGTGTAGCAAGATGGGTGTCGCGGTGGTTAGGGATTTCTTTGGAGGATTCGGCTGAAGGGTTCGGGTGGAGACCTTCGTCGGAAGCCGGGCGCCGGCCTTTCCAGGCGACTCAAAATATGGATAATGGTCCTCGTGAGGCCCATTTTCTTGAGCCGACCTCACTATGATCGTGACTGGCAACCGCCCCATGATCGGGCGGTTCGAGCCTCGTTGAATTTCGCGTCTTCAGGCCGGTTCGATACCATTTTGTCAAGTGTCAAGAGTCGACCCCATTCTCATTTTGTCAAGTGTCAAGAGTCGACCCCATTCTCCCGACTCTGCCGACCTACTGCTTCTTGTACTTCGCTCTCAAGTCCTCCAGATTGTAAATATCCACTTTAAAGGTTTTGGGAGAGGCTATATATCCGCTGTATTGATCTCGATCGCCTCCAGTTACGATGTTGCATCTAATTAGCTTGTCATTGGCGTACTGAATTTGCAACCAATTGTTGTCCTGCTTATCGATGTATATAGCTCCGTACCCTTTTATTTGATCTATGTATCCGATATATGCGGGTCCGCTCAACGGAGCGGTGATACTGTCGCTCAGATCATGGTCCTGCTCCACGTTGGTAAGAAACTCATAAGCCGCTGAATATTTGTTGTCATCCATTGGACGATAGAATTGCCACTCACTCGCCCCAACCTCGTCGGTATATTTTCCGGAATCGTTTGTAATGAACACAGATTCTCGTGCATCGTCCGTAAACTTCGCGTGGATCACATACACCTTCACTTGCCTCTGATCATGGGGAAAAATGAAGGATGGATTCAAGGCGTAATCACGGAGAGGGTCTTCGACAATCCCTGTGTTGAGCTTTGCATTTGGGTACATTTTTGCCAAACTGGCCGCAGTGTACTCCTTGGGTACGATCTTTTGGCCGGACTTATAATATTCTGGAAACCCGACTTCAATCTCACCGGTTCCGCTTGCCAATGTGGTGTTCTCCAAATCTCCATCTTTCAGGTGGTCCACCCAGATCGTGTTATCTTCACTGGCATGCCTGGCGATTGTTTCACTGATAATCCCATAGGCTTTGATTTCTTTCACGTACCCGATGTAGTCTGGCGTATCGCCCGAATATCCGTTGAGTGTCTGCCGGTACTTGCCTCCCTTTATGGGATAATAGAATGTCCAGTCGCTGCCAGAAAAATGTCGATAGCCACCTTGACTGGCATCTGTAATCAAAAACGATGGGCGATGACCGCCGGTGAAGTTACAAGTAATAACCTGAATTGGATCTTCGATGGTGGCATAGTTGCTCTGGTAATAGTCCAGTAGCGGATCGTTCACCAACGTCTGCCCTTTCCCGATGTCTGAATACAAAAGCCAAAGAAACGCCACCATTGTGATTTTCCGAAGAGCGAGTTTCCTCATGAGAATAATTCTCGTTCACCAACTGAAGCACTTCTTCCGCTCTCGTTCCATGGTTCAGACGCCGTGGTGGATTTCGTAGAGCCAGTTGGTGGAGATGATGAAGAGGCAGGCGTAGCGGAGGATGCGGGCTTCCGCGGGGGAAAAGCGGAGGCGGAGGCGGGGGAGCTTGAAGAGGAGGACGGCGGCGGCGTATAGGCTGAAGAGGACCGCGGCGAAAAGGCCGGTGAAGACCATGGGGTTCCAACTGGCGGCCTCGGCGATGCGGCCATGGAGGAGGGCCAGGACGCAGCGCGTGCCGCCGCAGGTGGGGCAGGGGCAGCCGGTGATGGCGTGAAAGGCGCAGCGGGGCAGGGGCAGGCCGGCGGTGAGCCAGGCGCCGGCCCAGAGGGCTGAACCGGCAGTGGCGCCGAGGCCTAGCAACTCGAGGCCGGGCTCGCCCGGATTGGGATGGCAGAGGGTCACTTTCATCAGTATTGCTAGCCGCCGGCCAGCATCATGCTGCCAAAGCAGCAGGCAAAGCAAGTCGCGGCCAGCAGGGCGATGGCGGCGAGCGAGCGCCCGGTGGTGGTGCCATGGGCGGCGGCGAGGCCGATGATGCAGGAGATGCCCATCCAGACCATGGCGATGGGGCTGCCGCAGCCGGGGAATAATTGCAAAAGCTGGGAGGAACCCCAGCAAAAGCAGAAGACCCGAAGGGTCACGCTCAGCGGCTTGTTCGCGCCGCCGGCGACCACGAGGTAGAGGTGCGTGATGAGCGAGGAAATGAGGACGATCACGGTCACGATGAGCGGGCCGAATGCGATCAGGATCTTCATCTCGGTTTTCGCCACGTCGGGAGCAACGTAGGTCATTTGCTGCCACTTTGACGCGCCCGCCGGCAGCGGTCCTTCAATCCTGGTGATCAATACGGCATAGACCGAGGCGGCGATGACGCCGATCCATCCGCCGATGATGTTGTAAAGGAGCGGGCCCCAGACGCTGCCGGTGGTCTGCATCCAGGTAAAGGCCTGCGCGGGGTTGAAGAGCACCAGCCGGGCGGTCGCAAAGAAGGAGGCCGCCAGTCCGTGCTGGCGCCAGAGGTCCCACGGCAGGCCGATGGGCTGGACCGGCGGAGCGGGCTCGGCCTCGACGGGCGGGGGAAGCGGCGGCATGGGGACCGGCGGGGCGGTGAGCTCGGGAAATTGCGAGAGCGGCACCCAGTTCGTCATGCCCTCCTTCCAGCCGAGGTCGCTCTGGAAGAAACGTCCGGAGGCGAGGCCGGCGCGGATTTCGTCTTCGGAAAATGAGCCGAGCCGCTGGGCTCCCCTGCCGATGTAAATCATGGTAGGAGCTTGTAGAGAGCGTGACCTGCAATGTCAAACGGGGCTAATCCGCGGCGACGTGGCCGCCCTTTTCGGCGACGGCGCGGCGCATGATGAATGCCAGCCAGATGAGGACGAAGGAGACGGCGGCGGCGACGGTGAAAGTGTCGAAGTAGGCAAGCGACGAGGCCTGCTGATCGCGAAGATCGCTGAGGGTTTGCAGTGCCATCAGCTTTGCGCCGACGGGATCGCCGGTGGCCTGGAGAAAGACGGGACGGGCGTTGGCGAAGTAGTTGGTTACCGCGGGGTTGAGCGGGTCGAGGAATTCGCCGAGGCGCAGAGTGTGGAATTGTTCGCGGCGCTCCTGGATGGTTTGTGCGACCGAGGTGCCGACGCTGCCGCCCTCATTGCGCAGCAGGGCCATCAAACCGACCGCGGCGCCGCGCATCTCCTGCGGGATGCGCTGAAAGGCGGCGACATTGAGCGGGGCGAAGAGCATCGACATCCCGGCGATGACCACGACACGCGGCCAGACGACCTGCCAGGGGCCGATGTCGAGGTTCATGCGCGACATCCAGAAATTGCCGAGGCCGACCACGAACAGGCCGATCCCGATGAGCCGGCGCGCATCAGTCCCCTGTGAGAGCCGCTTGCCGACAAAGATCAGGACCACGATCGCGAAGACGCCGGAGGGAGAAAGGACGAGCCCGGAGGTTGTCGCGTCGTAGCCGAAAAGCGACTGGAGAAGCGCCGGCAGCGTGGTCGTATTGGCGTAGAGGATGCCGAATGCGCAGAAGATGATGATGCAGCAGGCGCGGAAGTTCCGCTCCTTGAGGGTGCGAAAATTGATGAGCGGATTGCCGATGTGCAGCTCGCGCCAGACCAGCAAGCCGCCGCAGGTGGCGAAAAGGAAGGCGAGCGTCTGGACGCGATTGAAGGGGTCGCCGAACCAATCCCACTCCTGGCCCTTGCTGAGCATGACTTCCCAGCAGACCATGGTCACGCTGAGCAGGGTGAGGCCGGGGAGATCGAATTTTCGCGCGGCCGAGCGAGCGGCGGCGGCGGCGGCCTTGAGGTAGGGGGGATCGGTAACCACGGCGCGGCAGAAGAGAAAGGCGCCGAGGCCGACGGGGAGGTTGAGGTAAAAAATCCAGCGCCAACTGTAGTTATCGGTGATGTAGCCGCCGAGGGTCGGGCCGACGACCGGGGCGAGGAGCGCGGCGATGCTGAAGACGGTCATCGCCTGGCCCTGCTTCTCCGGCGGGAAAGTGTCGAGCAGGACGCCCTGGCTGGAGGGCTGCAAGCCGCCGCCGGCCAGCCCCTGCAAAACGCGGGAGGCGATGAGCATGCCGAGGCTGGTGGCCATGCCGCAGAGCATCGATGCGAGGGTGAACACGGCGATGGAGAGCAGGAAGTAATTGCGCCTGCCGAGCCGGACGGAGATCCAGCCGGAGATGGGCAGGATGATGGCATTCGAGGCGAGGTAACTGGTGATGACCCACTCGCTATCGATCACGGGCGCGGAGAGGCCGCCGGCAATGTAACGGAGCGCGACGTTGGCGATGGTGGTGTCAAGCACCTCCATGAACGTCGGGATGACCACCGCGGCGGCGACAACCCACGGATTGATGCGCCGGGCGGGCGCGTCTGGCAGCGCGCTCATTGCGAGGTGGTGGCCTGGAGGTAATTGCCCGCATTCGGCCCGGTGGGTGTGCTCAAGAGATCGACCGACGGCTCGACCGACAGGCCAACGAAGAGCGGCAGCTTGTCGGGATCGTAATTGAGGATATCGATGCGGACCGGCAGGCGCTGGACGACCTTGACGAAATTGCCGGTGGCGTTTTCCGCCGGCAGCAGCGCGAGCGTGGAGCCGGTGCCCATGGTGAAGCCCGAAATGCGGCCCACGAACGTGTGCGAGCTGCCGTACATGTCCACGTGGATGTCGACGTGCTGGCCGATGCGCAGCTTGCGCAACTGCGTTTCCTTGAAATTGGCATCGACCCAGATATCGCTCAGCGAGCGGACGGCCATGAGGCTCTGGCCCACCTGAAGGTAGTCGCCCGGGTTGACGTTCCGGCGCGTGACCACGCCGTCGATTTCCGAAACGATGGTGCAATAGCTCAAGTTCAGCTTCGCCTGATCGAGATTGGCCTGGGCCAGTTGCACCGCGGCCTGGGCCTGCTTGAGGGCTGGGGCATTCTTGATTACGCTGGCCATGATCACGTCGACATTCCTGCTGGGATCGCGCGAGTAGAACTCCGCGTACACCTGATTCGGTGTCAGGTTGAAGGAGGACATGGTGATGCCGAGGGCAGCCGCGCCTTTCATCAATTCGCCCACGGCCTCGCGCACGGAGGAAAAGTTCTGGTCGATGTCGGGCGGGACGTCGGTGAGGCTCTGACCCGCGGGCGGTTCGCGGGGCAGGCCGAGCGCGACGCGGGTTTCATAGACATCTTCCAATGCCTGCGCGACGCCGGCGGTGGCGGCGTCGCGGGCCTCGTGTTTGATGTCGTATTCCTCGGAGCTGATGACCCTGGTATCGAGCAACTTCTGGGCGCGGTCGAATTCGGACTGGGCGAGGACGAGCTGGGCCTTTGCCTGGTCGAGCGTGGCGACGCGGGCCTTCAAAAGCGCGACCTGGTTGTCCACGTCCTCGACGGCGTGATCGAGCTGGAAGCGCAGGCTGCGCACATTTCCCACCTGGCTTCGGACGTTGGCCTGCGCGGCGACGAGATTTGCCTGCGCGGTATCCACGCCGGCCTGCGCGATGCCGAGCTGGACCTTGTAGGGCTCGGGGTCGACCTGGACGAGCACGTCGCCTTTTTTCACACGGTAGTTGTCATCGACGAGGACGCGCAGGACCTGGCCCTGGACGCGCGGCGCCACGAAGGTGACGTAACTGTTCACGTAGGCGTCGTCGGTCGATACCGTGTGGAACGCGTGGATGGCCCGGGGCACGGCGATGATGAGGACGATCACCGCGACGATGATCCCGATGATGCGCTTGCGGTGGTGGGAGGCGGGCGGAGAGGGGGCCGCGGCGGGTTTTGGCTTCGCTGGTTCTGGGGCCGGCGCGGATGGCTCGGTCGTTGGCTTGGATTCCTCGGTGCTCATAGGTTCCTGCCCGCATTTTCTGGCCTATCCTGGCCGCGCTGTCCATTCCGACTTCTTCGTGTTGCCGTGTCCGGTCATGTTGGCCTGCGGCGCGGCCGCCCGGTGATTACGGTTTCGGTTTGAAAAGCGCGGCGTCGAGGACGGACCAGATGTGGATGATCCATCCGAGGGCGATGCACCAAAGGAGCGCCGCGAGGCAAAACTGGATGAGCGCCATGAAGGGGCGGCCCTGGAGCAATTGCCCGAGGCCGGGCGCAAAGAAGCTGCACAACGCGGCGATGACGTTTCCGGCTGAACCTTGACCTTGCATAAGCGGGAGAGAGTAACAGGAATTGGAAAGAGGGCAACGGCGGAGCGATTGAATAAAATAGTTATTAAACTGCTTAGTAAGTTCGCATTGGACAGCACCCCCCGGGAATTGCAACCTATCGGCCTTTGCGCGATCCATGGCCAAAAGGATCTTCCTCCTCATTTTGATTTTTGCCGCTGTTGCAACGGGCTCGAGCTTTGCGCAGACGACGGGCATTTACGGGCTGGCGGTGGAAATATACTCGAGCGGAACGGAAGCGACAAATATGGGGCTCACGCTGTATGGCGTCGATCCGACAATCAGCGGGACGGACCCGCGTTATGTGCCTGACGATTCGGATGCGACTCAGAGCGCGGAGTGGACGTTGTCGAGCAATGACAGCAACGTGACGTTCAACCTTGGGACTTTCAATCCGCTTAACGGCGATATCCTTCTCTTGACGGGCGGATCGATGCTGACGTTTGAATCGGGCGGAGGGACGGTGGATACGACCGACGCGGGCGCGCAATCTTTGCATTACAGCATTGTGCCGTTGGGAAGTTCGGATCAATTTTTCAACGGGATCGATCTGCCGGTGGATAATACCAATCCATCGGGCAATAACAATGGCGACATCCGGTTCGCGACGGAGTCGGCGGATATCAACCTGCTCGACCGGGCGCCGGGGACTTACCAGTTATCGGTATATGGTTTCTCGAACACGAGCACGGGGGATAACTACGACAACAACGGCGGATTGAATTATACGGCGTCGTTTACCGTTGTGCCGGAGCCGGGGACGTGGGGGATGGTCGCGGGGGGGGCGGTGGTGATGATTCAATTTCGGCGGCGGCGGCCGGGCGCAGGTTAGGGCAGTTCAAGAATAGCTGTGGCCTCTGTCGTCCCTGCGGGACTTGACCGGGCTACGGCATGAATGAAGGGGCTGAAGCCCCTCCCTATTGTCTGTCGTCCCCTTCGGGGACTCTTGGAGCGGCTACATTCCTCGCGAATATGCTCTAATCCTTCTCAAGGAGAAATACCTTTGAGGATTTCTTTTCGAGGCTGGATTCCAGCTTTAGCATGGTCTGGTAATCGTCGGGACTGATGATCGCGGGCGAGGTTTCGAAGTTATCCGTGAGGACGATCTTGCGGGCATTGTTGGCCGAGGTCATGCGGACCTTGCCGCCGCCGGCGGGGGCGTCCACGCTTTCGCTGCCGGGCTCGATGAGGACATCGCGGAAGCCGAGCGGCAGGTTGATCTCGGTGTGGATGCTGGTGGCGCCTTCATGCGTGAGCATGAGGGGCAGGCTGCGGCGGTCGCCGCCGGGAAGCTGGACCAGCGTGGGAGTGAAAGGGAGGTTGAAGTAGAGATACTTGCCATCCAGCACCGCGTAGTTATCGAGCTCGACGGTAAATTGCTCCGTGCCGGGATAAGTCTTGAAATTCTCGATCAAACCGCCCACGGGCCGCGCACCCTGGTCGATATCGGAAACGGCCTGCTGATAGTAACGCTTCATCTCCTCGGGACGCAGTTCGGAGAAGAATTGGTTTTTGTCATTGTACTCGTTGCCGAAGTAACGTTTCAGGACGCCGATCTTTGCCTTTCCGTCGTTGCCAAAGGAGAGGGTGTAATCGGTCTCGATCCTATCCTGGCAATCCTTCGCGGCGGCCACGATCTCACCGGCGCCGCTCGAGAGATTGATCGCCATCCGGTCGTCATGCTGGGTGGAACCGAGCTTCGCGTATTGATCGGTATCATTGAGGTAATAAGCCTGGCCGTCGATGGTGACCTTTACCAGCGGCGTGGTGAAGGCATCGGGAATGGGGAACGAACTGGCGACGTTTTGGATGCCGTCGGTGGGCGGCAGGTCCGAGGCGAGGACAAACTCCGGCTGGAAGCCGGCGGCGGAAAGCATCGCGTGAAGCAGAATGGCGCGGTCCGCGGCGTGGCCGTAGCCATCGGTGAGGGTGGTGTCGGCAGGCGAGAGCTCGCTCAAGGGCAGATCGGTAAAGGAAGGGCCGGCGTCGCGGATCGAGGTCGCCACGTAATCGCGGATCGCCTTCAAGGTTTCGAGCTTGTTGCCGCTCTTGCTCGCGAGCTGCTTGACCAGATCGGCAACCTTCGTCCGGGTCAGCGACCTGTCCACCAGGGTGTCATTGAGGTCCTTGAGATAGGCGTTGAAATCCCCGACAAAGTAAACGACGCCCGACCTGAAGACCCAATCAGGCGGCAACTGCGTTTCGGCGGGCAGCGCCGGGATATCCTGCGCGGTCCAGACATAAGTCTGCGTGCCGCTGGCGCTGGCAAGCGGGGCTGCCTTGAGCGGCGCGGTGCCGGTCGTCATCTTGTCGAGCTTCAAACCGGCCGGCACGCTGAGGTGAAACGTTTTCTGCTCGAGGTCGTCCGGCAACTGGAACGGCTCGAAGCCGGCGATGTAAGGCTTGTCCTTCATGTCGATCTCGTACTCGACCTCGATGGTCGAGCCGAGGTCGACGCCGGGCAGGTTGGCGACGAGGATTTTTCCGCCGGTGTAACGCTTGGCCGAAGCGCTCCACTCGGCATCCATCACGTTGATTTCCCCCTTGGAAAGCTGCTGTGTCTCGCCCGTCTTTGAAATGACCACGCCCTCGAGGATCTTTGCATCCTCGCAGGCCGGATCATAGGGAATCTTGATCTCCGCTTCGCCGATCTTGCCGGCATAAGTCAGGATCTTCTTCGAGAATTTGACCCGGTAAGTCGCCGTGTGCGCGTCGGTGACATCGAGGAACTTCTCGCTGCTGAGGATTTTCGCGTTGGATTGCACCGGCGGATTCGCGGGCGGATCGGAGGCGAGTTCAGCCGGCGGCGGCTGGTTGGGTACGGTGAAGACGAGAGCCTTGCGGGCGTCATACTCCATGGCCTTGAGCGTGTTCTTCAATTCCGGGTATTGCTTCGGCGAGATTTCGACCACCTTCAGCTTCAACTGGCGCGAGCAATCGAGCACTCCGTTTTTCTGGTCGAATTGCTGGCCGTAACTCATGCAATCGTCGTTGACCGGCTGGCAGGAGGGAATCGACACGAGCTTGCCGAAGCCGTCGGCGAGCTTGAGCGATATCTGCTCGTCCAGGCCGCAGGCGACGTGGGTAATCAACGGATACTTCCGTTTCTCGAGGCCGGCATCGATGACGTGATTGACTATGCCCATGTCGCCGCCGATCCACGGGACGCTGACGATCGATTTGCCATGGCCCGAGGCGGTCATGCCGTCGACGGTGAAGGCCATGTCCACCTTGATCTCCTGGGATTCATCCAGGAGGTTGTCCGGGGTCATCTGGAAGGAGGTAAGTTCCGCGCCGGGCAGCGTCTGCTTGAGACGTTCCTCGAAGAAACGGCGGATATCGTCCGGTTTCATGCCGGAAAATTCATTGCGATAGATGTCGTCGTTTGCGCCGTCGAACCAGAGTTCCGATTTGGCGTCGAGGCGGCCCGAGGCGTCGAGGAGGCCGGTGGTGCGGATGCGCATCATGTTTTTCTCCGGCGGCGGAAAGGAACTGGTGCGCAAGTCCTCGCCCTCCGGGCGGGCGACGAGATAACTCTGATCGCCGTCATACCATGGCTGGAAATCGCGGGCGTGCTCGTCGGTGGGATCGAGCAGGACATAGTTGCCCTTGGTCAATTCCACGCCGACGATGGCGTGGTTGAAATCGGCGTCGGGCACGCCGTGGTCCTTTTTCGATTCCACATTGATGAGAACGGGATAGGCGTTGAGGCCGGCAATGCGGAGCATCTCGACCAGGAGGGCGGCCTTGTCGCGGCAGACGCCGTATTGCTTGGCAAAAGTCATCGAGACGTCGTGGGGCTCGAAGCCGGGGCGATCCTTCTCCGGGGTGAGGCCCATGTAGCGGATCTTTTGCGACACGAAATAGAAGAGGGCCTTCATCTTGTCCGTATCGGACTTGGCGTTGGCGGTGAGGCTGGAGACGGTGGCCAGCAAGTCGGGCGAGGTGGACTCGAGGTGAGGCTTGCTCAGGTTCCAATACCATTTGGAGACGTCCTGCCAGGTGGGGGTGGTGCTGACCAGGACGCGCTGGAGGACATTTTCCGCAGGGGGCATCGAAGGCTCGTCGAACATGCGCGGGACGTTGCTGATTTCCCAGCGATGGAGGAGCGTGTGGTCTGGGCCGGGCTGCGTGGTGTATTTGATGGTGCCGGGAACCGGGTCCCTCAGGACGATTTCCTTGAGCGGTTTGTCGAGCGGTGAGTAAACCTCGTAAAGCTCGTGGCGGATAAAGCCGTCGGCTTCGAATTCATTGTTGTCGGCGAATTCGCCCGGGATGATCGAGCGCATGGTGGTGTAATGGACCACCCAGTGGACGACGTCGCCGATGTCCAGTTCCGGGATGTTCACCTGGAGGACCTTGGCGTTGGGGTCGTAGATGTTTTCGGCCATCTGGCTGTTGTCGATGGTGACGGTCGAGTTGGCGGCAACGTCCACGGGCTCGACCTTGCCGTCGGGATGGATGACCTCGAGCTTGGCAACGTCCACGTTGAAATAGGGGAGCAGGAAGCCGATCTGGAGGGTGCGCCGGTCGCGCTTTCCCTTTTCGGTCAATACCTTGACGTAGGCTTCGTCCTGGTTGCCGCCGGTGCCGTCGGGGCGGTAGAATTCGACCATCTTCTCCTCGACCGTGGCGTCGTCGGAATCGGGGTATTTGGCGAGGGTGATGCCCGCGGCGGCGGCGAGGGTCGCTTTCTGGTCGATGAGCGCGAATTGGGGGCCGCTGTATTCATCGGCGGCGGTGCTGGCCAGTGGGGCCGGCACTTTCGCCAATAAGCCATCGGCGCTGACGTCGCTGGAGTCACCGGCGGCGGCGCGGGCAGGCGGGGCCGCGAGCAGCGGCGCGAGGGAGACCAGGGCGCAAAAGAGGACGGAGCGGGTGAGACGAAGGTTCATTTTTTTGGAAATGGGAAAGGTGGAATTATACCATAAACGGGAGAAAACGCCCGAATTCGTGGAATCGCGGTGTGGGACTGGAGCATCTGACAGGCCAGGTGGGGTGGGCGTTCAGGGGAGGGTCGTTTGCTGGGTTTGGCTGGAGGGTGGAGGGGGTTGGGGAGGGGTGGCGGGGGGTGAAAGTACCTTGATTGACCTTGATTGGGCTTGATTGACCTTGATTGGGCTTGATTGACCTTGATTGGGCTTGATTGCGAGGTGGAGCATATATGCCGGGCGGGGTGTTTGATGGCGTGGCGAAAGGGGACGATGGAATTGCGATTTGGCCGTGAAGGGCGGGTGGCATTCCAATGAGGGTAGCAAGACGGGTGTCGCGGTGGTTAGCGGTTTTTTCGGGGTCGATGGTTGGATGCGACCCTGTCTTTCCGACTGGCCGATGATCTTCGGTTGAAAGGGCAATCCGGAGCCGGTAAAGTTCCTTGGTGAGCCTGGCTGAAATCGTGGACGAGATTCCACGCCTTTTCCCGGCGCAGCGGAAGCGTGTCGCGGAAAAGATATTCGAGATCGAAGGTGGTTGGATTTGCGGCGACGACGAATTGACGGCCGAGGAAAAGCGTCTCCTGGAGGCCCGCGTTGCCGAACATGATCGTGATCCGTCTTCGGCCGTGCCTTGGGAAGAGGCCAAGGCGCGCCTGCGGGGCCGATTCATTAAATGAGCTTTCGGGAACTCAAGCCAGTTCAGTGAGGCAATTCATGAATAAGATCAGGCTGTGGGCCTTTGTCATCCTGTTCACGTCATTCACATATATTAATTGGTATGGCGATAAGATCGGGCATGACAGCGCCCGGTACGGAGCAGACAAGTTTCCATCAGGCTGGGGATTTTATTGCGTTCCCGCGGCATTCCTTCTTGGTGGATTATCGGTGATTGTATTGGCGGTGGATGCGTTGGTCGTTCTGGTGAAATGGATAATGGGCCGCCGATTGCGGGCTCCGAAAAAGAACTGACCTGCCAGGGTAGATTCTGCTTAATTTGTCGCAGTTGACCCGCGCCTCTGGCGCTTGGCGCTTTGGGACGGTGACCCTGGGGCTGCGCTCGTGCCTCGCTGCGCCCCAGGCTAGCTTATGCCGGGCCCTCCGGCCCTTCGGATGGGTGTGACAGGTTAAGACGGAGGTCATTTCGGAAACCTCCGGCAAAGCCGGAGGCTTGAAATAACTGGAGCGGCTCGAAGCCGGGCAGCCCTTGGGGCAATGACTCCACTTCTCCTCCAGTGTGACCAGGCAGAAAATCTCACGCAAAGACGCCAAGAACGCAGAGATGAAAAGCCGGGCTTTGGCAGGGCCCTTTTCCATCTCACTCAGGTGCTCTCGGCCCTGCGGGGCTAAGGCAGCCATGGACCTATTGAAGGTGTTTCGATGGCACCACACCGGGGAGCCTTTTTCGGAGATCGAGGGCTGTTTGTGGAGAGGCGGTTGAGCAGCTGATCGTGGAGGGCGGGGCGGATCATACAAAATATTCAGGATGCTGAGTAAAGGGAGGATCGCCATGGAACAGGCTGAGATTCCCGGCATTTTCGGGAACCCTTCGCCGGCACTTGAAGGCGGGGGGAATGGAAGAAGGGGCTTGACATTGGGCGTGGAATATCTGACATTTCAGTCATAACAGAAAGAAATGAAATGAGTGTCCTCTCGCCGGTTCAGCAGAAGTTCATCCTCCATTGGGGGGAGATGGGGACGCGGTGGGGGATCAACCGGACGGTGGCGCAGGTGCATGCGCTGCTGTTCATCTCGGCGCGGCCGGTGGCGGCGGACGAGATCGTGGAGGCGCTTTCGGTGGCGCGTTCGAATGTGAGCACGAGCCTGAAGGAATTGCAGGGGTGGGGGATCGTGCGGGTGGTGCATGTGATTGGGGACCGGCGGGACCATTTCGAGTCGATGAAGGATGTTTGGGAGATGTTCCGGGTGATCGTGGAGGAGCGGAAGCGGAGGGAGATCGACCCGACGCTGGCGCTGTTGCGGGAATGCGTGGCGGACGCGGAGAGGTCGAGGAACGCGGCGGACCCGGTGACGCGGGAGCGGCTGGGGGAGTTGCTCGGATTTTTTGAGACGATGGCGGGGTGGTATGGGCAGATGTCGAAGTTGCCGACGGCGGCGCTGGCGCGGGCGGTGAAGCTGGGGGATAGCGTGATCAAATTGCTGGGGAAAGGAAGGCGATGAAAAATTTTTGCGCCCATGTTTCTGAGATTTCAGAAATGACTGACACGGCTAAAGAAGCTGCGCTCTTTTTTGATGCGGATTGCCGGTTTTGCTCGGCGCTGGCGGGGCGGTTCGGGCCGCTGTTGCGGGGACGGGAATTTGCGATTGAGCCGCTGCAGGGGGGCGTGGCGCAGAGGCGATTGGGGATGGAGCCGGGCGAGGCTTTGACGGAGATGAAGGTGATTACGCGGGAGGGCGGGACGGTGGGGGGCGCGGAGGCGGTGGTTTATCTGGCGCGGTTTGTTTGGTGGGGGGTGCCGATCCGGCTGCTGGCGCGGTTGCCGGGGGGGATGGGGTTGCTGCGCCGGGGTTACCGGTGGGTGGCGCGTAATCGCGCGTGCGTTGGCGGGGCGTGTGGGGTGCGGACGAGAAGGGAATTGCTGGTTCTGCGACCCCTCCGGGGTCGGGACGCGTTTTCGACGGTACCGGGGGTATCGGCCCCTTCGGCAGGCTCAGGGGCCTCAACCCCCGGCTACCGATCTGTGAACCCTTCGGGTTCATGCGCTTCGCGCGGCTTTCCGAGCCACGCCAATGAGATGAGTTCGACGGTAGACCGGCCTGGGTGGCCCGGGTGGATTCCGCTGCTGGTTCTGCCGGTCGTGGCTGCTCTCCTCGCTCCGCAACCGCTATTTGGCTCATTCGAATTTCGAGTTTCGAATTTCGGTTTTGCCCACGCTCCGGCTTGGGCGCTGATGTGGTTGCTGGCGTTTGCCATTTTCGTGGGGTGCAAATGGCTGACTTGGTGGGACTGCGCCGCCGGGTTGGACCGGATACCGGTTTTGCGTTCGCTCGGTTATCTCTTCCTTTGGCCGGGGATGGATGCGAGGCCGTTCCTTGATCGACGGGCTCGGAATTCTCGGGCCGTGCGGACGGGCAGGTTGAGTTTATGGAGCGAGGGTTTGGAAGTTTCGCCGTGGTATTTCGCGACGGGGAAGACGCTGTTTGGGACGGTGTTGATCTGGGGCGTTGCGCGGTGGTTTCCGCCGATGTTTGCGGGCTGGATTGGGATGATCGGGCTTATTTTTTTGCTGCACTTTGGAGTTTTTCACCTGGCGGCGCTGGCCTGGCAGAGCGTGGGTGTCGAGGCGGAGCCGATCATGAAGATGCCGGTCGCCGCGGGGTCGCTGGGGGAGTTTTGGAGTGTTCGGTGGAATCGCGGATTCAATGCGCTGGCGCACCGGCATGTGTTCAAGCCGGCGCGGCGATATTTGGGGGTTGCGGGCGCCACGCTGCTGGCGTTTGCGGTTTCGGGTTTGATTCACGACCTGGTCATTTCCGTTCCGGCGCGGGGCGGGTATGGGTTGCCGACGCTCTATTTCCTGTTGCAGGGGGTTGGGGTGCTTGTGGAGCGCTCGGCGGCTGGCAGGAGCATCGGGTTGCGCCGGGGCGTGCGTGGCAGGTTCTTTGCGCTGGTGGTGGCGGCGGGGCCGGTGTTCTGGCTTTTTCATCCGCCGTTCGTTCACCGGGTCATCATCCCATTCCTGGAGGTAATCAAAGCAATATGAACAGACTTGAAATTCTACTGCGGCTCGCGGGGTTGCTTCAGTTTCCGATCCTGATCGCGGGGGCGCTGGTGCCGCGGGTGCTCGATTGGCGCCGCAACCTGGCGCCGCTGCATCCTTTTTTGCGAAGCCTTTTCTGGGTTTACGGCGCATTCATCATGATGGTGGTGATGAGCTTTGGGACGCTGACGCTGATCGACGCCCGCGCAATGGCCGTGGGCGAGCCGGTGGCGCGGTCGTTGGCGGCGTTCATCGCGCTGTTCTGGGGCGCGCGGCTGGGGGTGCAAATGTTCGTGTTCGACAGCCGGCCATTCCTGACCAACCGGCTGCTGAAAGCGGGCTACCATTGCCTCACGCTCGGGTTTGTGTTTTTCACGGCCATTTACGGATGGGCCGCGTTGTTTCCGATGAATTCGAGGAGCTTATGAAAAAGAAGATCATCCTTGCAGGGGGCAGCGGTTTTCTGGGGAGCGCGCTGGCGCAGGCGCTGGCGGAGCGGGATCACGCCGTTACGATACTGACGCGGTCGCCGCGGAGGCGTGGCGATGGGATCGGCGAGATTCAATGGGATGGGAAGAATGTTGGCGAGTGGGTGAAGGCGGTCGATGGCGTGGAAGCGATGGTGAACCTGACGGGGAGGAGCGTCAATTGCCGCTACACCGCGGAGAACCGGCGGGAGATCGTGGAATCGCGGACCGATTCGGTGCGAGCACTGGCGGAGGCGGTGGGGCGGTGCGAGGCGCCGCCGAGGGTGTGGGTGCAGGCGAGCTCGCTGGCGATTTACGGTGAGACCGGCGAGCGGTGGTGCGACGAAACGGCGCCGCGAGGGAGCGGCTTTCCGGCGGATGTATGTGCGGCGTGGGAAGGGGCGTTCGACGCGGTCACGGTGCCCGCGATGCGCAAGGCGACGATGCGGATCGGATTTGCGCTGGGACGGGACGGCGGCGCGCTGGGGACGCTGGCGGGGCTGACGCGGCTGTTCCTGGGCGGATCGGTGGGAAGCGGGCGGCAGTATATCAGTTGGATTCACAATGCCGACCTGGCGCGGATGTTCGAGTGGGCGATCGAGCGGGAGGAAGTTTCCGGCGCGTATAACGTCACCGGACCGAACCCGGTGACGAACGCCGAATTCATGCGGGAACTGCGGCGGGTGCTGGGGCGTCCGTGGAGTCCGCCGGTGCCGGCGTGGGCGGTGGGCATCGGGGCGTGGGCGATGGGGACCGAGGCGTCGCTGGCGCTCGAGGGAAGGCGTTGCGCGCCGAAACGATTTGCCGGGCAGGGATTCGAATTCCAATTCCCCGAGCTGGGCCCGGCGCTCGAGGATTTGCTTGGGAGGAGAAAATGAAAACGATGCTTGAAACCGGGTTGATCGTGGCCGCGGCCGGCCAGTTGTGCGTGGCGATCTTGAACCTGTGGCTGGTGCGGCTGATGGGATGGAAAGAGGAACTGGGGCGGCTCTCGCTGCTGGCGCGGCAGGTGTTTCACATCCATTGCTGGTTCATCACGATCACGCTGCTGATCTTCGCCGCGTTCACGTTGCGATTTGCCGGCGAGATGGCCGCGGGCACGGATGCGGCGTGCCGCTGGGTCGCGATGTCGATCGGCGCGTTCTGGGCGGTGCGGTCGGTCATGCAGGTCGCCTATTACAGCGGCAGCCATTGGCGGGGCATCGTGTCGCGGACGGCGGTGCACATCGTCCTGCTCACGGTTTACCCGGCCCTTGCGGCCGTTTATTTCGCCGCCGGAGTTGGAAAATGAAGATCGAATGCGAAGCGCCGACCGGTATCTTGAGCCGGCAGGCGCGCGCACGGATGAAAGAGCCGCTGTTTTGCGCGGATTGGCTGGATGTCGTGTTCCTGCATCTGGAGGTTGGGCCGGAGGCGTTGCAGGGGGTGGCGCCGTTCGAACTCGATCTGTGGGAGGGCATGGCTTACGTGAGCCTTGTGTCGTTCAAGCTGAGCGGGATGTGCACGGCGATGCTGCCGTGCGTGGGGGCGGGGCTGCTGGGACCGGTGTCGAACCACCGGCTTCTGAATGTGAGGACGTACGTGCGGGCGAGGGGAGAACCGGGCATCTATTTTTTGGCCGAATGGCTTTCGAAGAGGTTTCCCGTGCCGCTGGGCCGGCCGGTGTTCGGGCTGCCGTATCATTTCGCGAGGTTTGATTGCCGGCACGGTCCGGATGGGCTGATGGAAGGCAATGTGAGCGGGGCAGGCGGAGGGTTGCGGTACCGGGGGGAGCTGGATGCGGCGGCGCGTCCGGCGCCGTGCCTGGGCGGATCGCTGGATGAGTTTCTGCTCGAGCGCTATACGGCGTTCACGGATTGGCGCGGGTTGCGGCGATATTTTCGCGTATGGCATGAGCCATGGGCGGCGACGGCCCTCGAGGCGCGGATCGAAGAGGCTGGCATCCTGGATGTTACCGGCGATTGGTTTGGCGAGGCGCGGCTGGTGGGGGGGCATTATTCGCCGGGTGTTCGCGGCGTGTGGATGGGTCGTCCGCAATTCTTCTGACAATCATGAACAAGAACGAAACGGTGACAGAAATCGAATCGAGAGTGTGGACTGTAAAAATAGTGGCGCGGGTTTCGCTGGGCCTGGTCTGGATCTACGAGGGGCTGGTGCCGAAGATTCTCTATGCCGGGTTGCACCCAGAGCAGACGGCGCTGGTGCGGCGGTGGGGGCTATATTGGCGGACGCCGGAATTTACGCTGAGGGCGCTTGGGATGGCCCAGGTGGCCGCGGGGCTGGTGTTGCTCATCGGCTGGGCGGAGCGGGCGACGGTCGCGGCAACCACGCTGGGAATGATGGTGCTGATGGTGCTGGTGGCCGGGGGGCTGCCGTCGATGCTCACCGACCCGTTCGGGGCGCTGGCGAAGGATATTTGCCTGGTGGCCTGCGCGGCGACGGTCTGGTTGCTGGCGCCATTGCCGGCGAGGCGGCGATAAGTGGGGCAAAGGGGCGATTTCGTCCCATTTTTTTCGCTATTGGTCCCGTTTGCTATTGGCGAAGTGCTTTTTTCATGCATCTCTTTACGACCCGAAGTAGTAGTATCAGAATCTCGCCCTACCCCGTTTGCCCTCCGGAAAACCCCAGATATGGATATTGAACGTACCCGTCCCTCGATGCACTCACCCTTGCGCCTGAAAGGGCGTTTCCAGCGCGCCAGATCGTGCGTAATGGCGTTGGTGGCCGGAGTTTGCGCTTTGGCCGGAATGGGGCTGGCGCGGGGGGCGGTATTGCTGCCGGACAGCGTCAGGCCCGTGGAAAAGCAGGGAGCGGAGCCGGCCAGGCCGCATAAGCCATTCATTTCGCGGTCGACGCTGAAGGCGGAGGAATCCGCGGCGCCGATGCGGTTTGAAGTGGCGCTGAAGTTGAGGAACATGGACGAACTGGAAGCGCGGATAACGAAGGGCGAGATCATTTCGCCGGAGGAATTGGCAGCGAAGTACGAGCCGCTGGCTTCTGACTACGACGCAGTGGTCAACTGGCTGACCAGCAGTGGCATGACCATCAACCGCACGGATGCGCACCACATCGGCGTGTTTGCGACGGGCAGGGTGGACCAGATCGGGAAGCAACTGGGTGTGACCTTTGCGCGCGTGATGCTGGACGGGACGGAGTACACCTCGGCGGTGAGCGAGCCGGCGGTGCCGGAGGCAATCGCGCCGAAGCTGATCGGGATCAACGGCCTGCAACCGCACATCCGGGCGCACCGGCACTATGTTTTGAAGCAGGGGATTACGGACCAGGGCCCCGGGACGGCCCCGTATTTTCCGTCGCAAGTCGCACAGGCGTACCAGGCCACGTCGCTGTACAGCAATGGGGTCGAGGGTTACGGGCAAACGATTGCCATCATGATCGATACTTTCCCGTACCCCGCGGACCTCGAGTTGTTCTGGAGGACGGTGGGGGTGCCTCAATCAATCAGCAACATGGCGTTCATCCAGGTGATTCCCGGGGTAATGGCGCCGCCCCAGATCGAGGAGACGCTGGATACGGAGTGGAGCAGCTCGATCGCGCCCGGTGCGCATGTGCGGGTTTACGCGTTTGGCGAGACGTTCACGAGCGCGGACATCGACGCGGCGTACGCGCAGCTTTTGAGCGACGTGACCACGCAGCCGACGCTGGGGATTCACCAAATGTCGATGAGCTACGGATTTGGAGAGGCATACACGACGAATGCCGCGGTGCAGACGGCGGATGCGTATTTCGCCGAATTGACGGCGGTGGGCGTGACCTGCTTTGCCTCGTCGGGCGACGACGGATCGACCCCGGGGCCCTATGGCACCGGCGATACGAGCGGGCCGGTGCAGGTGGACAACCCGGCAAGCGATCCGAACGTCACGGCAGTGGGCGGCACGCAATTGATCCTTAATCAGGACAATGACGAGGTGAGCGAGACGGTCTGGAACGACCCTCCCGGTGACGCCGCGAGCGGCGGCGGCGCGAGCATTTATTTTCCGCGGCCATCCTGGCAGAACAAGGGTGAGGTGGGCATGATCACGTCGCCGTATCCGGTGCCTCCCAGCACGCCGGCGATCAGCGGAAGCAACCGCGAGGTGCCCGACGTGTGCGCCAGCGCGGATCCGTACTATGGAGCGGTGCTCGAGGTGTATGGGCAGGAGGAAACCGTGGGCGGCACGAGCTGGTCTTCGCCGACGTGGGCCGGTTTCTGCGCGTTGATGAACTCCGCGCGGGCGAACCTTGGGCAAAAGCCGCTGGGCATGCTGCAGCCGAAGATTTATCCGTTGCTCGACGGCTCGGCGAATTTGAGCGGATCGACCACGACTTTTGCCAACAGCAGCTTCTCGAAGCTCTATCCGCTCTATTTCCGGGATATTACGGTGGGCAATAACGTCACCGGCAACAGCAACGGACTCTGGGTTTCCGGCACCGGTTATGACCTGTGCACGGGCCTGGGCGCGCCGCTGGTGACGCCGTTGACGCAGTTCCTGACGAACACGTCGCAGTTGATCGGTATCGAGGATCCTTCGGCGGTCGAGCACGTGGAGCCGGGTCAAAATGCGGCGTTTACGGTGACGGTGACGGGAACGACGGCCACATACCAATGGCAACTGATGCCGATTCTCTCCTCGACATGGACGAATCTGACTGACGGCGGCCCTTACACGGGCTCGGTGACGCCGACGCTGACCATAGGACAAACGACGACGGCGATGAGCGGCAACCAGTTCCAATGCCTGGTAACGGCGGGAACGACGACGATTACCACTTCGCCGCCTTCGGTCCTGGTGGTTGATACTCCCTTCGCTATCACCACGATAGCCGGGCAGGACGGGATCCCGGGCACCTACAATGGGCCGGGCAACGGCGCGCGATTCAACTACCCGAGCGGGCTGGCGCTGGACGGCTCGGGCGACGTGTATGTCGCAGATTTTGACAACAACCAAATTCGCGAGATATCAACCGGTGACAGTGTGAGTGTGCCGTACGGTCAGATTTCCGCAAACGCCGGCGCCGTGAACGGGGTCGGCAATAACTCTTCCTTCTTCGATCCCAATGATGTGGCCATTGACGGCACGGGCAATGTCTACGTGGCCGACAGTGGAAACAACCTGGTTCGCAAGATCAACACCGCCGGCCTGGTGACCACGTTCTCGGCGGGGACGGCGCTCGAGGCTTTTCTAAGGCCTGAAGGAGTGGCAGTGGATGGCTCCGGCAACGTGTACGTGGCGGACTCCGGCAACGATGTGATCTGGAAAGTCATACCGACGGGCACGGCCGGGGGAGGCACCGCGACGCTCATTGCGGGCGAATATGGAGTGGCCGGCTATGTGAATGGAAAGGCCAGCACGGCGGAGTTCAACGATCCCGTCAGCGTGGCGGTGGATAGCTTTGGCCATATCTTCGTGGCGGACCTGGGGAATGATGTGATCCGGGAAATCTCCGGCACTTCCGCGGCCACTTACACGGTGTCCACGGCGGCCGGGCAGGCGCATGTAACCGGTTATATCGATGGACTCGAAACCAAGGCGCTCTTCAACAGGCCAATCGGGCTTGCGATCGACGGGTCGAACAACATTTACGTGGCCGATTCCCAGGTCCCTCCGGTGAACAGCACGGATGCGGGCAATGACATCCTGCGGCGGGTGACGCCGACAGGGGTGGTGAGCACGCTGGCGGGCGGGGTGGGAGTGGACGGCACGGACGATGGAACGGGCGGCCAGGTGCAATTCTACAGTCTGCAGGGGCTTGCGATCACCGGTACGGGTCCGCTTTATATTGCAGACACTTACAACCAGGTCATTCGCGAAGGCGTGCCCAGCAATATGCCGGTGGTGGTCAGCGTCATCTCGTTGAGCGGCAGCCTGGCGTTTGGAAACGTGGACGTGAACCTCACGGCCACCAACACCCTTGTTATCAGCAATAGCGGCAACTCGGTGCTGACGGTGACCAACATCAGTTATCCGGGCGGCTTCAGCGGGGATTGGACGGGGGCAGTACCGGCGGGAAGTTCGCAGGACGTGCCGGTTACTTTCAGCCCGACGGCGGCGATACCTTACGGAGGGAACATTGTCGTTGAGTCGGACGCCACGACCGGCACCAGCGCGATTGCTGTTTCCGGCACCGGAATCTCGTTTTCGCTGCCGCCCACGGTGTTGACCGGCGGGGTGACCGGCGTGACAGGCACTTCGGCCGTGCTAAAAGGCACGGTCAATCCGGAAGGCACGACTGCGATGGTTTATTTCAATTACGGCCTGACCGGAACATACGGGAGTGTCACCGCTGTGGATAACGCGGGGAGCGCGGCGACCGACCTTCCATTCGCCGTTGAAGCCGTGGGTCTGCAGCCTTTGACGACTTACCATTACCAGGCGGTCGCGACCAACGCGGGAAACACAGTGTACGGCAGTGACGAAACATTTACGACCGGCGAATTCTCGACCAACCTGTTCGGGGCGACCGGCAATTTCGCGGTAAATTTGAGCGGAAGCCTTACGGGAATGACTTACATGACGCTGCTGAACCCGGTCATTAACTCACAAAACAACGTGGCCTTTGCCGCGACGCTGACCAAGGGCTACGATGGGGTGACGGCGACGGATGACAGCGGCATCTGGGCGGACAACAGCTCGAACACGCTCGAGATGATCGCGCAGACCAGCGGCAGCGCGCCGGGCACGAATGGCGGCCAATATATGGTACTGACGGGTCCGGCGTACAATGACAACGAGGCGGTGGCATTCATTGGCAAACTGGAACTTGGCGGGACCGGGAGCGTGACTTCCTCCGACGCCTCGGGTGTCTGGTCCACCAGCAGCGGATCGCTGGAGCTGGTCGCGCGCCAGGGCAGCCAGGCGCCGGGATTCCCGCTCGAGACGACGTTCAAGACGTTCAACTCGATTGCACTGCCGGACGCCGGCGGGGCGCTGTTTGACGCGACGGTGAGCAGCGGGGGAGCGACGGGCATCTGGGCGGGCGATACAACCGCGAACCTGCATTTGATCTCGAAAGTAGGCCAGACCATCGGCGGAAAGACGGTGAGCAAGATCACCTTCCTGCCGCCGCTGCCGTATGTGAGCGGGCAGAACCGCAGCTTTGCGGAAACGACCGGGACGGTGGCGTACCTGGCGACCTTTACGGATAAGTCGACCGGCATAGTGGAAGTGAATGGCACGAATCCGGTGTTAATCATTGCGAGCACGGATGCGGCGCCCGGCGGCGGAGACTTCAAGGGCTTTGGAAATCCGGCGGTGAACGAGAATGGCTACGTGGCCTTCAGCGCAACATCGACATCGGGTGAGGGCGTATGGGCCGATGATGACACGGGCACGCTGCAACTGGTGGCCGGGGAAGGCCAGACGGCGCCGGGAGCGTCTGCGACGTTCCGGAGTGCGGGCGATCCTGTATATAGTGGCTCCGAAGCGGTGGCATTCCGCGGGACATTGAAGACAGGCGGCGGAGTAACTTCCGCAAATTCCACCGGCATCTGGTCGAACGGCAGCGGGGCACTGGCGCTGGTGGCACGCGCGGGCAGTCAGGCGCCGGGCTGCGCGACGGGAGTGACGTTCAAGGCATTCACCGCGGTGGCGTTGTCGGATCAAGGCAATGCCGTGTTCGCGGCGACGCTGAATACAAGCAGCAAGCTGGGTGTCACGTCCGCGAACAACAGCGGCATCTGGGCGCAAACTCCCTACGGGACCGAGTTAATTGTCAGGACGGGGCAATCAGTCAATGGGCAGACCGTGAAGACCCTGACATTCCTGCCTGTGTTGAAGACCATTGGCGGCGAAAGCCGCAACATTTCGCAATCGACGGGCAACCTGCTTTACCAGGCCACGTTCACCAACAAGACGAGTTCGATCTATACGGTGATATTCCCCCAGTGATGGGGCGAGTGGGAGCAGCGGCACGGCGCCGCGATTCGTCCCGGATATTCCACGGTTGGTCACGTTGCGCTGGATTCGAGGGGGCGAATTGACTTCGATTGCATTCGAGCGAGCGTGGGCGAACTTCTGCTCTCCCAAGTCAACGCCTCCATGCAAACGGGTCTTCGAAAAAACGCGTCGAGCATCGCACGGAAGCGGCGCGCCGCATTTGGCTTCGCGCTGATCCTGGGAGCATTGGTGGCGTGGAGAACGCCGGCGCGGGCGCTCGAGCCGGCGGCGATTGTTTTGCCCGGCAGCGTGCAGCCTGTGGCGGAAGCCCCGGCGGGGGGAGCGGCGAAGAGGCCAATGATTACGCGGCACAACCTGAAGCCGCAGGAGAGCGCCGCCGCGCTGCAATTCGAAGTGGCGCTGAAGATGAGGAATTTTGGGGAGTTGGAGGCTCGCGTGCAGCATGGCGAACAGATTTCCCCGCGGGAAATGGCGGAGCGTTACGAGCCGCTGCCTTCGGATTACGACGCCGTGGCGGCGTGGCTGAGCGAAGAGGGATTGACCATTACGCGGCGCGACTCGCATCACGTGGGCATTTTCGCGCGCGGCAGCATCAGCCAAATCGAGAAGGCGCTGGGAGTGAATTTTGCGCGCGTGGCGTTTGAAGGGAAGGAATACACGTCGGCCATCAGCGCGCCGAGCGTGCCCGCGGCGCTGGAGCCGGTGCTGCTGGGCATCAATGGATTGCAGCCGCACCTGCACGCGCACAAGCACATCATTTGGCGGCAGGCGAGCCCCGATGCGCTGGGCGGCGGCGCATCGTATCTGCCGAAGCAAATCGCGCAGGCATACAGTGCGACATCGCTTTACTCGCAGGGGATCGTGGGCTCGGGGCAATCGATTGCCATTGTGATCGATACCTTTCCGGCGACGGGCGACCTGGAGGCGTTTTGGCAGGACGCGGGGGTGAGTCAATCGATCCAGAACATTCAATTCATCCAGGCGGTGCCGGGGACGCTGGCGGCGCCGTCAGGCGAGGAGACGCTGGATACGGAATGGAGCAGCTCGATGGCGCCGGGCGCGCACGTGCGGGTGTATGCGGCGACGGACCTGGAGGACGCGGACCTGGACGAGGCTTACCAGCGCGTCTATGACGACGTGATCAATCATCCGGAGTTGGGTATTCATCAGATGTCGATGAGTTATGGCGAAGGCGAGCAATATACGACGCTGAGCCAGGTGGATACGGACGATCAGTTTTTTGCGGAACTGGCCGCGGCGGGAGTGACTATTTTCGCGGCATCCGGCGATGACGGTTCGACGCCGGGAGCAGGCGGGACGGGGGACGAGAACGGCCCGGTGCAGGTGGAAAGCCCCGCGAGCGATCCCAATGTGACAGGCGTGGGCGGCACGACGCTGATCCTGGACAGCAACAACGACGTGACGAGCGAGGTGGTGTGGAATGAGAACGGCGGCGCGAGCGGCGGCGGGCTGAGCATCTACTTTGCGAAGCCTACATGGCAGAAGGGCACGGGAGTGGTGAGCGGAACCGATCGCGAGGTGCCGGACGTGGCGGCGTCCGCCGATCCGGATTATGGCGCGATCATCGTGGAAGGAGGCGTCGAGCAAACCGTGGGGGGCACGAGCTGGGGCACGCCGACGTGGGCGGCGTTTTCGGCCTTGATCAATTCGGCGCGGGCGGGCACGGGTGAGGCTTCGGTGGGATTGCTGGGGCCGGCAACCTATCCACTTATTAATGGGGCAAACTATACGAGTGAGTATCCGGTCGATTTTCGAGACATCACCAGCGGGAACAACGCGACGCGCGACAGCGGCGGGGATTACTCGGCGACGCACGGCTATGACCTGTGCACGGGGCTGGGCGCGCCGCTCATGACGCCGCTTACGGAATATATCGCCGGGTCATCGTCGCTGGTGGGGATAGAAATGCCGGGGCAGGTCGAGGAGGTTATCCCGGGCAATAACGGCAGCTTTACGGTTAGCGTCACGGGAACGTCGGCTGCCTACCAATGGCAGCGGATGCCGGTGGGCACGACGGTCTGGAGCAATCTCACCGACGACGGCACTTACAGCGGTTCGACCCAGCCGACGCTGGCAATCCTGGACACGAGTACGACGATGAGCGGCGATGAGTTCCAATGCCTGGTGACGGTGGGCGCGAATGTCATCACGACTTCTCCGCCGTCGGTGCTGGTGGTGGATACGCCGTTCGATATTTCGACCCTGGCGGGCCAGGTGCAAGTAACCGGCCTTGCGAACGGGCTGGGTGCGGACGCGCAATTCAATTATCCCAGCGGTGTGGCGCTCGACAGCTTCGGTAATATTTATGTGGCCGATTACGGCAACAACCAAATCCGCGAAGTAACGCCGACTGGCTCGGTGTCGACGCCGTATGGGAACATCGAAGGCGGGTCCGGCAGGGGCAATGGAAGCGGCAATAATGCTTCCTTCAATGAGCCGAACTCGGTGGCGATCGACGGTTCGGGCAACATCTATGTCGCGGACAGCGGCAATAGTCTGATTCGCAAGATATCCGGCGGTTTGGTGTCGACGTTTGCCGGGTCGGGGGGACAATTGGATTCGCCGGAGGGCGTGGCAGTCGATGGCTCGGGCAATGTGTATGTGGCTGACTCCGGCAACGACGTGGTGCGGAAGATCACGGCGGGCGGGACAATCAGCACGCTGGCAGGCGAGGTGGGCAATCCCGGTTATGCCGATGGGGCGGCGGGGAGCGCGCAGTTCAATAATCCCACCAACGTGGCGGTGGATGGCTTGGGGAATGTTTACGTGTCGGACTTGGGTAACTCGGTAGTGAGGAAGGTCGCGGGTGGCACGGTGTCCACAGTGGCCGGAAAAGCGGGAGATAGCGGCTACCTGGATGGATTGGGCACGAGCGCGTTATTCAATTCGCCGATTGGTCTGGCGGTGGATGGATCGAACAACCTTTACATCACGGACTCGCTGGTGCCTGCCACCAATTCGACGCAGGCGGGAAACAACCTGCTGCGGAAACTGACGCCGGCGGGAGTGGTAAGCACACTGGCGGGCGAGGCGGGTATCACCGGCAGCTCCGATGGCAACGGCAGCAACGCCCAATTCTACAGCTTGCAAGCGGTGACAATGAATGCCGCCGGCGAAGCATTTCTCGCCGATACTTACAACCAAACGATCCGCTCCGGGACGGCGAGCGCCACGGCGGGGATCCCCGCGACCAGGGTTATTTCATTGAGCGGCGACCTGGCGTTTGGCGACGTGGTGTTGAATGGGACGGCGACCAGCACTCTGACAATCAGCAACACGGGCAACGCGGTGCTTACCGTGAGTAACATCGCATTTCCATCTGGATTCAGCGGGAATTGGTCCTCGGGCACGATCCCGTCCGATGGATCGCAGGATGTTACGGTGAGTTTTACGCCGACGGCGTCGATAGAGTACTCCGGTAACATCGCCGTTACTTCGAACGCGACGGCGGGCTCGGCTAAGATCGCGGTTTCTGGTTCGGGTGTCGCCGTGCCGGTGGAACCGACGGTGAGCACCTTTAGCGCGACCAACATAAACAGCACGGCGGCATTGCTCAATGGATTTGTCGATCCCGAGGGCTCGACGACCACGGTCTATTTTCAGTACGGCCTCACGGGAACTTATGGCCTGGTATCGGGGAGCAGCAATGCGGGGATTGCAAAGGCGAGCGAGCCTTTTTCGGAGAACATCAGCGGATTGCAGCCGGATACGCTTTATCATTACCAGGCGGTCGCTTCGAATGCGGGCGGAACCGTTTTTGGACTGGATCAGACTTTCACGACGGCGGCCTTCACGACGACGCCGATCGTGGCGAGCGGTGACGCCGCGGCGGGAGTGACGGGCGGGGAGTTTTTGACTCCGGGCGAACCGGCGATGAATGACGCCGGTTACATTGCCTTCGAGGCTGTACTGGCGTCCAGAGCGGGCGGAGTAAGTGCCGCGAATAACTCCGGGATTTGGGCGCAGAACGGCGCGGGAGCGATCGAGTTGATTGCGCGGACGGGGAGCGTTGCGCCGGGTGGGGGAAGGTTTTTGGCCCTGGGGAATCCGGTGTATAACAACAATGAAGCTGTAGCGTTCATCGGGACGCTGGCGGGGGGAAACTCGACCAATGATACAGGCGTGTGGTCGAGCAGCGGCGGATCGCTGGCGCTGGTTGCGCGCGCGGCGAGTCAGGCTCCGGGTTATCCGAATGGAGTAACATTCACGGCATTCAGCGGCATCGCGCTGCCGGATCAAGGGGGAGTGCTGATCCGTGCTTCTGTGAGCGACGGAGGGGTGGGAATCTGGGCGGGTGATTCGATCAATAACTTGCAATTGATCCTGAAAGAGGGGGACATCGTTGGCGGAGACAGCGTCAGCAAATTCGTTTTTCTGCCCACGCTTCCGTATGTCGGCGGGCAGAGCAGGGGTTTCGCGCAGGCAACAGGAGCTTTTGTTTGCCATGTTCTTTTGAGCAGCAAGATCAACGGCATTGCCGAAATAGCGGGGACCAGCACGCAATTGGTCGAGGAAAGCCTGGCTTCGGCGCCGGGGACAAGCGGCGGTGAGTTTTCGGGATTCAGTAATCCGGCGGTCAATGCCGGCGGTTACGTGGCATTTACCGGGACTTTGGCGACGGGAGTTGGCGGTGTGAGTGGGTCGAATAGAATCGGCATTTGGGCGGACGACAATACGGGAACCTTGCAACTGATTGCGCGTTCGGGCAGCGCGGCTCCCGGAACCAGCGCGACGTTCAGAAACCTGGGCGATCCGGTTTACAGCGGCAGCGAAGCGGTTGCATTCCGGGCAAGCCTGAATTTGGGGACGGGCGAGGCGAATTCATCCAACGATGCCGGTATCTGGTCGGATAGCGGCGGATCGCTGGCGCTGGTGGCGCGGGAAGGCAGCCAGGCGGCGGGCTGTCCCACGGGAGTGACATTCAAGTTATTCAACGCGCTGGCGCTCCCGGATCAAAACGGGGTTCTCCTGCTTGCGACATTGAATGGTGACAGCAGCGCGGGGATCAATTCGACCAACAATGTCGGGATCTGGGCAGTGAATTCGAGCGGCAACCTGCAATTGGTCGTGCGGACGGGACAAACGGTAAATGGCAAGGTGATCACCGGGCTGAGGTTCCTGCCCACCTTGACGCAGGTCCAGGGTCAAACGCGGAACTTCTCGCAAGCCACGGGCAACCTGATCTACGAAGCCATCTTCAGCGACAAGACGAGAGGCATCTTTTCGGTGACGTTCTGACCCGGATACGCCATTGGCGGCGGAGGGGATCATTGATATTTGTAGCACCTTTCATCACTCCCATCGATTCATGAATGTCCATCATCTCGAACTTTTCTATTACGTCGCGCGCCATGGCGGGATTGCCGCCGCGGTGAGAAATATCCCGTACGGAATCCAGCAGCCGGCGGTGAGCGCGCAGATCGCGCGGCTCGAGGAATCGCTGGGAGTGAAGCTTTTTCAGCGCAGGCCATTTCTGCTGACGCCGGTGGGGGCGGAATTGTTTGCATTTATCGAGCCGTTCTTTGGCAACATCGAATCGGTCGAGAAAAAGCTTCGCGGCACGGCGGAGCCGCGGTTGCGCATCGCGGCGCCGGCGGTGGTGCTGCATGATTACATGCCGGCGATCCTCGAGAGGGTGAGGGCGAAATTTCCGAGATTCCGGCTGCACCTGCACGAGGCGGCGCGGATCGAGGCGGAGAAACTGCTGGTGGCGCAGGATATCGATCTGGCGATCACGATGGTGGAGGAAAAGAGGCGGTCGGGATTGATGGCGCGCTCGTTGATCAAACTGCCGCTGGTGCTGCTGGTGCCGAAGCGCTCGCGCATCACGGACGCGCGGCAGCTTTGGGAGCAGGATAAAATCGAGGAGACACTTATCAGTTTCCCGCAGTCGGACCCGGTGCAGTTGCATTTCCAGGGCGAACTGCAGAAGCGCGGCATCGATTGGTTTTGCGGGATCGAGGTCAACTCGGCGCGGCTGATCGAATGCTATGTCGCCATCGGGCAGGGGATCGGCGTCGCGGTTGCGGCGCCGGGATTCAAGCCGGTGGCGGGCATCCGTGTGATTCCGTTGCCGGATTTCGCGCCTGTAGATGTCTGCGTGGTCTGGTCGGGGGACCTCGCGCCGATCGCGCTGCAATTCCTCGCGGAAGTGGAAGCGGAGGCGAAGGCGCTGGGCGCGATCAAGGCGCCGTGCCCGAAACCAGCACGCAGCGGAAGCCGTAAATGACATCGCGGAAGTTGCGGTCAATGACGTTGCGATAGCAGCTTTCCAATTCGCCGCGGCTGCTGGTGCCCCACGAGCCGCCGCGCAGCACGCCCCAATCGCGCTCATTGACCGCGTCTTCGCGATAACCATCCTCAACCCATTGCCAGACGTTGCCGCTCATGTCGTAAAGGCCGAGGCGGTTCGGCGGAAACGAGCCGGCGGGCGAGGTAACCGGCCAGCCGTCATTGTAACCTTCGATGATTTTGCCTCCCTGGCCGGCGGCCGACTTATCGGCGAAATTCCCGCTGCCGGGCGGCGGCGGCCAGGCATCGCCCCAGGGATAAATGCCGTGCATCTTTCCGTCGCGCTCCTCGGGCGTGGCGCCGCGCTCGAGCGGCAGGCCGTCGGCCGCGCTCCACTCGGCATCGGTTGGGAGGCGGTAAGCCTGACCTTCCTCGAGCGTGCCTTCCTGGCTTTCCTTTTGCGTGAGCCATTTGCAGAAAGCTTCCGCGTCGTTCCAACTTACCAGAACCACGGGATCGGTTGGGCTTTGCTTGAAATCGGGTTTCTTCCTATCGTGCGCGGTCGCGGCGCAAAATGCGTCGTAGTCGGAGACGCGCGTATCCCAGATGGCAAAGTAAATCGACTGAAACGGGATGAATTTCATGCCGAGGCTGTTTTGCCATGGTTTGCCGGGCTCCGGGCTGCGTTTCATTTCCAGGTGGGCGCCGAGGAAGGTCAGGTTGCGCGGCGTGACGGTGCCCGTGACGATGGCCGGTTTGTAACCGTCGAGTTGCAACTCATATTGGACGGGACCTGGCTCGACTTCATCGATGGGCAACGGCGTATGGCCAAGTTCCGTGCCATTTTGAAATACGGCTGCGCCGCCGGGCGCGCTGGTGATTTTGACGCTGCCGTTGTGAAAGGTGAACTGGACGGGCGGGTTCTCGCCGCGCTGCACGGCGACGGTCTGGCGGCTCTCAGGCCAGTTGCGATAATGCGCGGTAATTTCGTAAGTGCCCGTGGGTAAGTCGAGCGTCACCGGCGCGGTTCCCTGGGAGACGCCGGCAACGGAGATATCCGCGCCGGTTGGATCGCTGCCAACGGTGACGCGTCCGGTGGCGAAGGCAAGTGTCGCCGATGCGGGGCTCTCCCGCTCGACATCGACGCTTTGTTGCTCCGTGCGCTTGCCGCGATGCGCGATGACTTCGTAAGTACCGGTCGGAAGCCCGGATAACCTGGCCGGCAGCGTACCGCGCCGGATGAACTTACCATTTGCGAGTAACTCAAAGTCCGCGGGGCCGGCCGGTTCTACGTTCATGGCCAGCGTCCCCATGCTGCGCACCAGATGAAACAGACCGGGAGGAGAGGCGGGATTGACACGGGTCTCGACGGGATCGTACCCGGCGAGCATGATTCGCAGGTCGTAACTTTCCACTTCCACGCTATCGAACAGTGCGGGGCTTTTCTGCATGCGGTCGCCAAGGATCACCATCGCTCCGGGCGGATCGGTCTCGATTCGCAAGTCAGTGATCGCTTCGGCGCGTGGCGCCGCCCGCGTGAGCCAGTAAGTCACCGCGCCCGCGCACAGGACGGGGATGACGAAGAGCAGGACCCATCGCGCGCGCAGGCGGCGGCGCGGTTTGCGCCCGGCCTCGAGCGCGGAGAGATCGGTGTAGAGTTCCCTGGCGGAGCGGTAGCGGCCGGGGGGATTGGTTGCGCAGGCCTTGAGCAGGACCTGGTTGAGCGCGAGTAACCGGGGTTTGTCGGGATGATGCTCGAGGCCGGTGGCGAGCGCGGGAAAATCGAGCCGGTCCTTTCCCATGGCGATTTCGTAAAGGACCTTGCCCAGGCTGTAGAGGTCGGCGCCGGCGCTTCCGGGGCCTTCGGGCGGCACATAGCCCTCCGTGCCGACAAACGATTGCTGGCCCACCGACGCCACCAGGCCAATGTCGGCGAGCTTTGGGCGGCCATCGACGAAGATGATATTCGCCGGCTTGATGTCGCGATGCGTAAGGCGGTGGGAATGCAAATCATCGAGCGCCTCCGCCAGTGAAACACCGAGGCGCAAGCATTCATCGACAGGCAAATGCTTGCGCCGGTCGAATTCCGCCTTCAACGTGCGCGGCGTGTATGCATCGATCTCCGCCGCCGACGCGGAAGCGGGAAGCGGACGGCCGGTGGCATCGTCGTCGGCCAGCTCCATGATATAATAAAAGAAGGCATCCGAGCGGCCCACGTGGAGGATATCGACAAAGCCGTCATGGTGGCGTGAGACCGGCTCGAAGCTGGACATCCCCTCGAACTCGCGCGCGAAAGAGCGCTCGCTTTCAAAAGTATTGCGATAGACCACCTTCACGGCGCGAAAGGCGCCGGTAAGTCCGCGCGCCAGCCATATCTCGCCATAGGAGCCCCTTCCGATGATGCGAAGCACCGTGTGATCCGGAATCGGCGGCACTGGATTGGCGGACGTCAAGCGGCCTATTTCCCCTGGAAGCTCGGTGAGGCCTGCAAAGCTTCGACCTCTTTTTTCAGCAGCGCGGCCACCCGGTGTTTGGCCAGGTAGACCTGGGCCATGTTCACGCCCAGGTCGCGCTGGACGCGCTGCGCCGGCCATTCCTTTACGACATAGCAATCGAAGATTTGATACTGGCGGGGCGAAACCTTTCGCTTCACGCGGAGGAGCGCGGCATCGAGCAGCGCCCTGTGCCACTCGGTGCTCCAGACTGCCTCGAGCTCGGGGCCGGCCGGGTCCATGGCGCGCGCGATGGTCGCAGTGCGGGCGGTGTCGTTATTCGCGTGCGGCTGCGACGGGAGGCGCTTGCGGAATTGGTCTGCCACGCGCCAGCGGGCGATTTGCAGCAGCCAGCCCTTGAAGGAGCCGCGCGCGGGATCGTAGTGGAAGCCATCCGCGCGCCGGGCGACGGTGAGGAGCGTCTCCTGCACGGCGTCGTGCGCCTCGGCATCGCTGAGGCCGGCGCGGCGTGCAAAGCCGTAGATGAGCTTCGAGTAAAGGCGGTCGAAGTCCTGCCAGCGCCGGCGGTCGTCCCAATTGGCCAGCCCGTCAACGAGGCTGCGGCGTGTGGCAAACGAACGGTCTCGGGTCACGGGGGCGATCATAGCGAAAAGCGCCGGGGTGGGCGAAAAATATTTGCATTTAGGTGAAAGACCGGCCCGGCGCCCTGCGTATTCAACCCATGAAGCGGGTTTCACAGATTTTCCAGGGCGCCTTTGGCGTCGTAGTTTGGAGTCCCCCCGCGTGGTTGGCCCGGTCGGGACGCTGGGTGGAGGGGCATCGGGCGCTCTCCGCCCTGCTGTTCCTGGGGGTAGCCGGGAGTGCGGGCGGGGGGACGTGGTTTTACCGGTGGTGGGAGCACCGGCCGGCGCCGCACCGGATCGAGGTTTGGGCCGACGACATACCGGTCACGCGGCTCGAGAAGGAGTTGCATTACCCGGAAATCCACATCGGGTTCGCCGGGTCGGTCGCGCCGCTGAGCGCGGTGGAAAAAAGGGGGGCGCCCGGCGTGACGATGGAGCCGGCGGTCGAGGGGTATTGGAGATGGGATTCGGACCGGTCGCTGGTGTTTCACCCGGAGCAGGATTGGCCGGCGGATACGAAGTATCATATCGAGCTGTCGCGCGATGCCGTCGCGCCGCACGCGCTGCTGTCGCGGTACGCACTGGATATCAAGACGCCGGAGTTCCGCGCGGAGATCAAGAAGTACGAGTTCTACCAGGACCCGAAGGATCCGACGATGAAGAAGGTGGTGTGCACGCTCGAGTTCACCCACAGCGTCGCGCCGGGAGACGTGGATAAGTATCTCAGCCTGGCGATGCTCGGGGACTCGGATGTTTTCCCGAAGGGAGCGCCGCAGTTCTCCGTCGACCTCGGGTTGCATGACAGGATCGCCTATATCCATACGGCCCGCCTGGATTTGCCGGAGCGCGAGGATTTCATGAAGCTGGTGCTTGCAAAGGGACTGCAAACCACGCAAGGGGGCGCGGCGCTGAAGGATGACGTGGTCCAGACAACGCGCATCCCGGATAAGTATTCATTCTTCAAGATAGACAAGGCTGAGGGGACCATCGTCAAAAACGCGGATGGAGTGCCGGAGCAATTCATCGTCATCGATACGTCAGCCGAAGCCGTGCCGGATGATATCGCGAAGGGATTGGAGGTCTATCTTCTGCCGCATAAGAAGCATGTCGAGGAAGACTCGGGGGACCAATCGGACGACTCAGAGAATACCGATGACCAGGAAGATGCTCCGGGCGACGCCGCGCCTGAATGGGACAGCCCGAGCGAGGTGGACGCCAACATACTGGCCACGTCCACCAAGGTGCCGTTTACGCTGGTGCCCTCGCGCACGGATACGTCGCGGATGCACACTTTCAAGATACAGGTCAGCGGGACGGGCAGCCTCTATGTCCGCGTGAAAAGGGGGACCAGGGCGGTCGGTGATTTTGAATTGGGGAGCGATTACAACCAGGTGATGCCCGTGCCCGCGCCGGATATCGAGATCAGCATCCAGGGGAAAGGCGGGGTGCTGGCGCTCAGCGGCGAGCGGAAGATATCAATCATGTCGCGCGGCGTCGCGGAAATCGAATACACCATTTCGCGCGTGCCGGCGGATGAGATCAATCATCTGGTAAGTCAAACGGACGGGGAATTTCAGAATCCGGAGTTTGTGAGCGATAGCTTCGACGAGGCGGATATCGCAAGGATAGCCCGGGAGACGCAGGCCATTGCCGCGCCGGACAGGTTCAAGCCGAGTTACTCGACCTTTGACTTTGGCAGCCATCTCGGTCCCGCGACCGATAACGGGAGCGCGCTGCAAGGATTGTTCTTTCTGCGGGTGAGAGCGGTCGACCCTAAGACGAAGAAATATATCCGGGACATCGGGGAGCGGCGGTTCATCCTGGTCACGGACCTGGGAATCCTGGTGAAGCAGAACGGCGACAACTCGCGCGACGTTTTCGTGCAGGCGCTGGCGTCGCGCATGCCGATGCCCGGCGCCACGGTCCAGGTTCTGGCGCGCAATGGCGTGGCTGCCATGAGCGGCACGACCGGCATGGACGGGCACGTCGCGTTTGCCGCCATCGGGAAGGTGCCGCGCGAGATGGAGCCAATCGCCATCGTGGTCGGTTACGGGCAGGATGTCTCCTTTATCCCGTATGACCGGGATGACCGGCAGGTGGATTTTTCGAGGTTTGACATTGGCGGAAACGACGCGCCGTCGGGTTCCACGCTGAACGCGTTTGTCTTCACGGAGCGCGGCGTCTACCGCCCCGGGGACGTGATTCACGTGGGCTACACCGTCAAGCAGGCCAATTGGGGCGGAAACCTCACCGGACTTCCAGTGGAGACCGAAGTCGTCGATGCGCGCAATACGAAGGCACAAGTAAGACGCATTACCTTGCCCGCCGGCGGCTTCGGGGAATTTACCTATCAAACCGCGTACGAATCGCCCACCGGCGATTACTCGATCAATATCTACCTGGTAAAGGATGGGAAGCGGGGCGACCTGCTCGGTTCCGCCGGCGTGGTGGTCAAGGAGTTCCTGCCGGACCGGATGAAGATCGACGCCCATTTGTCGAAAGATAGCTCGAGGGGCTGGATTACTCCCGAAAATGTCACGGCCCAGGTAACTTTACGTAACCTATATGGGACGCCGGCGACGAAAAGGCGAATTACCGGGAAAATCGAGCTTAGCCCATCAGACTTTTGCTTTGATGAGTACCCTGACTATTCGTTTTTCGACCGTCTGCGCGACAAGAATGACAAGGTCGAATGTCATTCGGACGATCTTGGCGAGGAAACGAGCGACGATAAGGGCTCCGTGTCGTTCGACCTGAACCTCGAACGCTTTGCCAGCGCCACTTACCAGATGACGTTCGAGACCGAGGGGTTCGAGGCGGACGGCGGACGCAGCGTCACGACCAGCGTTTCCACGCTGGTCTCGGCGCTGCCGTATGTCGTCGGCCACAAGTCGGATGGGGCGCTCGATTACGTCAAGATGAACAGCGGGCAGACGGTGGACTTCATCGCCATCGACCAGACGCTGAGCCGAATCGCCGTGCAAAACCTCACGCTGAGCGTCATCCAGCAGAATTATGTCTCCGTGCTGACGCGGCAGGACGACGGCACCTATGCCTATGAATCGGTCGAAAAGGATGAGCCGGTCAGTTCGGAGACTGTGTCCATTCCGGCGGAAGGGTGGAAGTGGAAGCTGCCGGCGGCGAATCCCGGCACTTATCGCGCTGAATTGAAGAATGCCGACGGCGAGCGGGTCAGCGCGTTCCGGTTTACCGTAGTCGGGGAAGGGGATACCACGCGGTCGCTGGACCGGAACGCGGAATTGAAGGTGACTCTGGACAAGAAGGCGTATAACGACGGTGATGAGATCGAGGTGGGAATTGTCGCGCCCTATACCGGGAGCGGCCTGATCACCATCGAGCGCGACAAGGTTTACGCTTTCCAATGGTTCAGCGCAAACAAGACCAGCACCATCCAGAAGATTCGTCTGCCCGAGGGATTGGATGGCACGGGCTATGTCAATGTCTCGTTCATCCGGGCGCTCGATTCGCGGGAAATCTACATGAGCCCGCTCAGTTATGGCGTGGTCCCATTTGAGGCAAACCGGGACCGGCGGAAAATCGATATTACGTTACAGGCGGCCAAACTGGCGAGGCCGGGCGAGCCCCTGAAGATCGATTACAAGGCCAATCATCCCGGAAAGATCGTGATCTTCGCGGTGGACGAAGGCATTTTGCAGGTTACCGGTTATACCCCGCCCAGTCCGCTGGATTTCTTTTTCCAGAAACAGTCGCTCTCGGTCACGACATCGCAGATTGTCGACCTGATCCTGCCGGAATTCTCGATTCTTCGCGCGGCGGCCACGGGCGGCGATGCCGAGGCGCGCCAGCTCAATCCCTTCCGGAGGGTTACGGACAAACCGGTGGTGTATTGGTCCGGCATTCTCGACGTGGATGGAAGCAATCGCGAGGTGACTTACAACGTGCCGGATTATTTCAGCGGCAATTTGAAGGTGATGGCGGTCGCGATTGCGGACGACGCGGTGGGGTCGGCAAATACGGATTCGACCATTCGCGGGCCGTTTGTGATAACTCCGGGCGTGCCGACCTTTGTGGCGCCGGGAGACAAATTCGAGGTGGGAGTCACGGTGGCCAACAATGTGACCGGTTCAGGCACCGGGGCGCAGGTTGCCGTGACGGCGGAGCCATCGGAGCAACTCGAGATCGTGCAGGCGCCGGCCGGCCCGGCCACGATTGCGGAAGGCCGGGAAGAGGCGGTCATGTTTGTGTTTCGCGCGAAGGAGAAGCTGGGCGCGGCCAGCATTGTGTTCCACGCGTCGGCGGCGGGCCAGGAATCGCGGCTGCGCTCGACGCTCAGCGTGCGTCCGCCGGTGGCGCTGATGACGGACGTGCGCGGCGGCAATTTCAGCGGACAGAGCGCGGACCTTGTCATTACGCGGCAGTTCCGCCCGGAGTATCGCTCGTTGCAGGCCGTGCTGTCGCCGTTGCCGCTGGGACTTGCGCACGGCCTGGATTCCTACCTGCATAACTACCCGAATGGTTGCTCCGAGCAACTCAGCAGCGGAGCCCTCTGCCGCCTGATGCTGGCCGACGAAACGGACTTCGGGCTGAACCGGGCCGAAGTGGCCGAGCAACTCAACCATACTTACGACATTCTCCGCCACAGGCAGAACGACCAGGGCGCGTTCGGTTACTGGGCTGTGGATACGGACGATAACGGCATCGATTTTCTATCGGCCTATGTGATGGACTTTCTTATCGAGGCGAGGGACGCCGGGTTCGATCCGCCGCAGGATATGTTTCAGTTGGGATTGCGGCATCTTCAAAGCATGGTCGAGGCGAGTCCGGGCAACCTCGAGGAGGAACGCACACAGGCTTACGCCATCTACCTGCTGACGCGCGAGGAAGTCATTACCACCAATTATATCCTGAACCTGCGGGACTATCTCGACAGGTCCGATACGGACCAATGGAAGAGCGACATTACCGGCGTTTACCTGGCCGGCGCTTATGCGATGCTGAAGAAGGATGACGAGGCGAACGAACTTATCCGCGCCTATCACATGGGGGCGCACCCCCGCGGCGGGTGGTGCGATTTCCATACGGCGCTGGGGATGGACGCACAATATGTCGCGGTGGTGGCCCGGAATTTCCCGCAGATGCTCGACAGTATCTCAGCCGAGCAATTTCACCATGTCACCGACCCGATTGAGCGGGGAGACTTTAACACGCTTTCCGCGGCCTATGCGGTAGTGGCGCTTAAGGCTTACTCGCAGCACCTGGAGACGAATCCGCCGCAACTGACAGTCGCCGAGCAAGCCAACGGCGAATTGCGCACCATCGCCAGCGAAGACAAGCTGCTGCTGCGCGCGCCGTTCTCCGCGGACGCCGTGGCGCTGCGCTTCACGGTCAATCCGCCGGCGGGCGGCCCGGGCGCTTACTACCAGGAAATCAGCACCGGGTTCGAAGCCGGGGCGCCGTTGATGGAAATTCATGATGGACTGGAAGTTTACCGGGAATTCCGGCAGGGAAAGAATCCGGTCGCGGGCCCGGTCAAATTGGGCGAACCAATCACGGTGGTGCTGAGATTCCGCAGCCTCAACGACACAGATATCAGCAACGTCTCGATAGTTGACTTGCTGCCGGGCGGCTTCGAGCTGGTTAATTCCTCGCTCGAGCCCGGCCAGGATAGGGCGGGCTGTGACTATGTGGACACCAGGGAAGACCGGGTCCTTTTCTATACGACGGCAACCCGCTGGATGAAGGAGATCACTTATCAAATCAAACCGACGAGCCAGGGCGAATTTACCGTGCCGCCTATCTTCGCGGAATCGATGTATGACCGCGGCATCAAGGCGCGCGGACTTGGCGGAAGCATCGTCGTAGGCGATTCGCAATGAAGGCATGGCGGCATTTGACGAGGCTGTGCGGCATTGTGGCCGGATTCCTCGTGATGGCCTGGATATGCATGCCGCGCCCGCCGTTGCTGGACGGCATTCCATTCTCGCGAAAGGTCATGGACCGCAATGGAAACGTGCTGTGGATGAGCCTTTCCACAGATGACAAATACCGCATTTATGAGCCGTTAAGCGCCATCGCGCCGGAAATGACTCGCGCGACGTTGCTAAAGGAGGATCGGTTCTATGACTTTCATCCGGGAGTCAATCCCTTCGCCGTGGCGCGGTCCATCTGGCAATTGGTTTGCGGCGGGAGGGTGCGCTCGGGCGCCTCGACCATCAGCATGCAGGTCGCCCGGCTGCGGTATCATTTAAGGACGCGTAGTTTCACGGGGAAATTGACGCAGATGTTCCGCGCGATCCAGATTGAGCGGCATTACAGCAAACAACAGATACTCGAGGCCTATCTCAATCTTGCCCCTTACGGCGGCAACATCGAGGGGGTCGAGGCCGCGAGCGAAATTTATTTCGGCAAGCCTGCGTCCAAATTGACTTTGCCCGAGGCGGCGGCACTGAGCGTCATTCCGCAGAACCCGGCCCGGCGGGAATTGCGCGTGGGCAGCGAGAACGCCGCTTTGACGGATGCGCAGAACCGCCTGCTCACGGCGCTCGGCGCGAACCCGGACACGCGCGAGTTCCGGGCGCTGAGCGAGGCGCGGCATCCATTTCTTGCGCCTCATTTTACCGGGCAGGTGCTGCGAAGCGCCGCGGGCCGGCGTGACATCGAGACGACGCTGGACCTGGATTTGCAGCGCATCGTCGAGGGGCGCATCTCGAGTTACATCGATACAAGGCGATCCCTGGGCGTGAACAATGCCGCGGCAATGCTGGTGGATACCCGCGGGATGCAGGTTTTGGCGCAGGTTGGGTCGGCAAACTTCGGCGATGAAACTATCGACGGCCAGGTCGATTGCACGGCCAGTGCGCGCTCGCCCGGCTCGACCTTGAAACCGTTCATTTACGCGCTGGCGCTCGAGCAGGGACTTATTCATCCCTTGAGCATCCTGCAGGATGCGCCGCGCAGTTTCGGCAGTTACAATCCCGAAAATTTCGACCGCGAATTCGCGGGGCCGATCACCGCCACCGATGCGCTGGCGCGCAGCCGCAATATCCCGGCGGTTACTCTTGCCTCGGAGATTTCGCATCCGGACTTATACGAGTTTCTCGCCCAATGCGGGATCGAGCTGCCGCACGACGAAAAATATTACGGCCTCGCGCTGCCGCTGGGCGGAGCGGAAATAACCATGCAGGACCTGGTGAAGTTATACGGCGCATTGGCCAATGACGGGATGCTGCAACCGCTGGAATACGAACTGCGGGCGGCGCAGCCGCAAGGGCGGCGTGTGCTGACGCCCGAGGCCTGCTTCCTGACCCTTGAGATGCTGCGCACGCCGCGTCCGGAAATTGCCGATACAGGCGACATCGAGCCGATCTTCTGGAAAACCGGGACATCGAATGGCTATCGCGACGCCTGGGCCATCGGCGTGTTCGATCATTACATCCTCGCCGTGTGGGTCGGCAACGCCGACGGCCGCGCCAATCCGGTCTTTGTCGGCAGGACATGCGCGGCGCCGTTGCTTTTCCAGACCATCGACAGCATGCGCGCGGCGGGGCGCGTGCATCTCGGTCCGCACAATCCGCCGCCGGGCGCGAACCTGAGGCGCGAGGAATTTTGCGCGGTCTCGGGAGCGCTGGCCACGCCGTTGTGCGAGCATCGCGTCGAGGGATGGTTCATCCCCGGCATATCTCCCATTACCACGTGCAGCGTGCATCGCGAGGTATTCATCGACGCGGCGACCGGCATGCGGCTGCCGGCGCCCGACGGCGTCCACCAGGTAAGGCGCGAGATCTACGAGTTCTGGCCGTCGGACCTGATGAAGTTATTCCGCGAGGCCGGTTTGCCGAGGCGGCGTCCGCCTCCCTATCTGCCCGGGAGCCGTCCGGATGAATTGACTTATCAAACCGGCGACCCGCCGCAGATCGTCTCGCCGCGCGCGGGCGGCGTGTATGAATTGCAGGCGAGCGACCCGTCCCGCCAACAATTGACGCTCGAGGCGCGGACGGAGCCGGACGTGGACCAGGTTTACTGGTTCGCGGACAAGCAATTCATCGGCGCCGTGAGCCCGCGCGAATCGCTCGAGTGGAATCCGGCGCCGGGCAGTTACTCACTCACGGCGGTGGATGACGCGGGCAGGGCCGGCACCGAGCAGGTGGAAGTCGAGAGCAGGGTGCAGTAGCAAACTTTCGGGGATGGACGGAATCCGCGAAGGCGGCTATCCATCGGCGTTGCGATGCCTGGAAGCAACGGAAACAACCCCACCGAAGTTCGCCTCGGAATCATCGGCCTTGGGATCATGGGGACCATCCACGCGCGCAGCGTCCAGGCGGGAAAGGCGCCGCGGCTGCGGCTGGCGGCGGTCTGCGACCGCGACGCGCGCAAGTTCAGCCTTTACCCGGAGGCGAAGGGATACACCGATCCACGCGCGCTGATCCGCTCCGGCGACGCCGATGCGGTGCTGATCGTCACGCCGCATTATTCGCACACGCCCATCGGCATCGACGCGCTCGAGCACGGCCTGCACGTCCTCGTCGAGAAACCGATCTCGGTCCACAAGAACGATTGCGAAAAACTGCTTGCCGCGCATCGCGGCCGCGCGAAACAGGTCTTCGCCGCCATGCTCAACCAGCGGACCGACCCGTTTTACCAAAAGATCCGCGCGCTCATTCGCGACGGGGAGCTGGGTGAAATCCGGCGCGTCCACTGGACGGTGACCCATTGGTTCCGCCGGCCGCCTATTACGCGAACAACGCCTGGCGGGCCACGTGGGCGGGCGAAGGGGGCGGCGTGCTCATCAACCAATGCCTGCACAATCTCGACCTGGTGCAATGGCTCTTTGGGATGCCGTCGAGCGTGCACGCGTTTTGCCGGTTCGGGCAATATCACGACATCGAGACCGAGGACGACGTAACGGCTTACCTGCGGTTCGAAAACGGCGCGACCGGCGTGTTCATCGCCAGCACAGGCGAGGCGCCGGGGAGCAACCGGCTCGAGATCGTCGCGGAACGCGGCCGGCTCGTTTGCGAAAATGACCGGCTGGTCTTCACGCGCAATGAAGTCGAGATGTCGGCATTCAGCCGGGCATCGGATTTGCCATTCGCCGCGCCGGCGGTTTGGGAGGTGAACATCCCTGTCACCGGCCATGGGGAGCAGCACGTGGGCATCATGAAGAATTTCGCGGCGGCAATTCTCGACGGCGAACCGCTGATCTCGCCGGCGGCGGAGGGCGTCAGGTCGGTCGAATTGGCGAACGCGATGGTTTACTCGACGCTCATGGGCAGGACGGTCGATCTGCCGCTCGATGGCAATGCGTACGAGCGGAAGCTCAAGAGCCTCATCGCGGCGTCGAAGCGGGCGAAGAAGCGCGCACCGGCGCGGGCCGCGACACGCAAGCGATGAGCGCGCAGAAAGCCGACGGGATGAATTACGCGCCGCAGGGGAAGGCGGCGCCGGTGGTTGGGGCGGGGGAGTTTCCCTTTGCCGCGGCGTACCTCGAGCACGGGCATATCTTCGGCCAGACCAATGGATTGATCGAGGCGGGAGCGCAGTTGAAGTGGGTTTATGATCCCGACCCGGCAAAGGTCGCCGGTTTCCTCGAAAAATATCCGCAGGCAAAGCCGGCGCGCAGCTTCGACGAAATCCTGGATGACACCGAGGTGAAGCTGGTCGCCGCGGCAGCGGTGCCGTCCGAGCGCGGGCCGATCGGCTGCAAGGTGATGGAGGCCGGGAAGGATTATTTTACCGACAAGACGCCGTTCACGTCGCCGGGGCAGCTTGCGACCGCGCGCGAGACAACGGCGAGCACGCGGCGAAAATACATGGTCTATTACAGCGAGCGGCTGCACGTGGAATGCGCGGTGCACGCGGGAGAACTGATCCGCCAGGGAGCGATCGGGCGCGTGCTGCAGGTGCTCGGGCTCGGTCCGCACCGGCTCAACGCGCCGAGCCGGCCCCGCTGGTTTTTCGAGAAGGCCAGGTTCGGCGGCATCCTGTGCGACATCGGCAGCCACCAGATCGAGCAGTTCCTGTTTTACACCGGCGCAAAGGATGCGCGCGTCACGCATGCCTTTGTGGCCAATCACGCGCATGGCGAATACCCGGAATTCGAGGATTACGGCGAGGCGACCCTGGTGGCCGATAACGGCGCGACGAACTATTTCAGGGTCGATTGGTTCACTCCCGACGGGCTGGGAACATGGGGCGACGGGCGGACATTCATCCTGGGAACGGAGGGTTACATCGAGTTGCGCAAATACATCGACGTGGCGCGCGAGGCGCACGGGGACCATCTCTATTTGGTAAATGGGGCAGGGGAGCAGCACATCGACCTGCAAGGGAAGGTCGGTTACCCGTTTTTCGGCCAGCTCATCCTCGATTGCATCCATCGCACGGAAAACGCGATGACGCAGGAGCACGCGTTCAAGGCCGCGCAATTGTGTCTCGAAGCGCAGGCCGCGGCGGACCGGTAGAGCCGGCGGTTATTTTCGCCCGTTTTCCGTGGGCTCGAAGAGTTCCCACAGGCGCAGCTTCGTCAGCAGCGCGGCCACAGCCTTGGAAGGATGAGTGGCCAGGCGGCGGACGACCACCCCATCCACGGTGAGCGTGGCGCGGTGGACCTCCTGGAGATCGCGCAGCACTTCCTCGACGGGGCGCGATTCCCCGCGGGCGCGCCATTCGCCGTGGATATGGCAGCGCAGGCGGTGGGTGAGGAACTGGAGGTTTTGATGATTGCGCCACGTCCCGGCCCCTTCCCCCGGCCCGTAGTAGACATGCACCGGCGAAAATGCCGCGCGGCCCGCGTGGGCGCGCTGGTTCCATTCGATGGCCGTAGCCGCCGGCAGCCGCTCGGCGGGCACGTTGGTGGTCAAGCCGTGGAAAGCGATCGAGGCCGGCAAAGCCGGCTGGCCGGAGCGCCCGGGAATGATCGCATCGGTCGGCCGTCCGGTTGCCGTCAGAGGGCCCAATTCCTTGATGCTGCCCATTTTCATCGCGGTTTCCTGGAAGTCGGCCTGGTGCAGCTCGGGTGTGAGGATGTAGCGCTCGCCATGGTGGCGCACCTCGACGGGGCCTCCACCGCGCAGGGCATCGACCAATTGCGCCGTGTTCAACTGGCGGAGCAGGGACGCGAGCGACTGCGGCGCCATTTCAATGAGCCATGGCTGCTTCTGAAGCTGGCTGGCGCGGATGCGCGCCGCGGTCTCCTCGTCCAGCGCCAGCAGCGGCGGACCGGACTTGGACTGGTGCGCCATCTGCTCGAGAAAGCCCTGCAATCCCGCCCCGGGGCTGCTGTCCGCCTTCAACGGGGCCGGGATGCCCTCGGCGTCCAGGCCGAGCGCTCCCATTTCCACCGATTCGCGTGATTGGCCGGTGCGGAAGAGCGTGATGGCTCGCACCTCGTTGTGCGGCGGGCGGGTCAGCAGCGCGGAGATTTGCGGCCAGCGCTCGTCGAGTTCCCGCAGCGCCATCGCCAGGTCGGCCGGGTCAAAGCGCTCGCGTTCCCAATCGAGCCCGCAGAACATCGCCAGCCGCGCGGCGCGCGAATCCACCGCAAACGGGGCTGCGGAAGGCGCAAAGAGCATCCCGCCAAAGACCATCGCCTGGACCAGGGCGGCGTTGCGGGGCTGCAACGGGGCGAGCAGGGCCTCGAGGCCGTGACGGTGCGCGGCATCCTCGAGCACCACGCACCCGCCGAAGCTGTGGATGTTATTGACCTCGATCTGGGCCAGCGGCACCAGCGCCGCGCCGCGGAGGGCCTGCGCCACCATGTCGCGCACTTCCTTGGGCAGATGGGTCACATTACAGATCGTCCGGCCGCGCGGCCCGTTGGCGGTGCGATAAGATTCCCGTATGAGGAAGGAGACGTAGGTCTTTCCGCCTCGTTTGGTTTTTGTCTCCTGGAGGAACATTCAAGGAGGGGATTAATCAGAGGCTATACAAAACAGCGGGAGAAGGTAAAGCCCCTTTACGTGCTACAAGGGGGGAGTTTTTACTTGCTACACGGGGAGCCCGCTTTTCAAGGCGGGGACCAGACAGTCCCCTGGTCGACCAATTTGCCCCGGGACTGGAGCTGGTGGGGGCTGTAGCCGTGCGCCTGAGCCCAGGCAATGAGCGGGCCGTCCACGCCGGACGCAGCGGTGAAAGTGAGAATTGCCCCTGGCGGCTCTTCGGAGATTGCCGCGGCGAGATTGTCCGGGCCGAGGATATGGAACCTTTCCCGGTCAGCCGGGGAGATGAATGGCTCGGTCCTCCAGACGATGACGCCGGTGACCAGTTGGGGATAGATGTCGCGGCCTCCCTCGAGGGCTTCGAGCGGGACCAGGGTCAGGACCGGTCCGGAACCGGCCCATTGGGCCGCCTCGACGCCGGCCTGGTGCAGCATGACCGGAGGCCAATCGGATGGCCGCTTGAGGATCGCCAGGCGCTGGTATTCGTCCCATGCCCGGGCCATGACGAACAGGCTGGATGCCAGGAGCAGAAGCGCGCAAATCGACGAGGTCGTTCCCGAAGAGAAGTCCGAGACCGCCAGCGCCGCGGCCAGAACCAGCAACGGGACGAGCGCGTAGTAATATTCAATCTGGGACGGGCTCGGAGCGATTGCGCCGATCAGCGCAAAGGGAATGAGCCCGAGCACCAGTAACAGGCGGTAGCGCGCCGCGGGGTCGTCTTCCCGATGCGGATGATCGCCACGGCCACAAAGAGCGCAAAGAGGAGGGCGACCGGCAGATTCTGACGGTTCCTCAGCAGCGTGGTGAACGGGTAGAGCACCCGCGCCGAGAACGCGGCCCTGGAATCGTGGTATGCCTCCCGGAAGAGGAGATTGGACCGCGAATTGAAGGTGAAATTGCCAAAGAGGAACTGCGCGGGCGCCATGGCGAAGAGAATGATCGACGGCAGCAGCGAGACCGCCGCGCCGGCGCAGAAATCGATCAAACGCCGCGTGCGCTGCCGGAGATTTTCCGCACCCGGCTGGAAGAACGCCGCCGTGGCAAACGGCGCGGCCAGCGGCGCAAAGGTAAGCCGCGTGCCGATGGCAAGCCCGAGGAAGGCTCCCGCCGCAAGCCAGCGCCAGCCTTTCCCCGGACGCAACGCAAAGGCGATGGCCGCAAGGCAAAGGAGCGTCGCGAGCGCGTGATTCCAGGTCCGCCAGAAGGTCTCGCGAAAAACGGGGTCGCCGGCCAGCAGCAGCGCGGCGCCCGCCGGCAGCAGCCAGCGCACGGGCCACGGTTTCCCGGCGCATTCCCGCCGGACGATGATCCAGAGCAGAAGAGAGGTCAGCCAGCCGGCGGCGACGGAGAAAATGCGTGCGGAAAGCAGCAAAAAGGGGCAAAATTGAAAGAGAAACGCATAGATAAAGGCCAGATTTGGCGTGTGAAAGTAGGGAAAATCGCGGTAGGGAAGCAGATGATCGCGGGCAAGAACGGCGCCGGCGGCAAGATGCTGGCCTTCGTCGTGGTTGACCCCGCGGCGCAGCCCCAACGAGAGCATCAGCAGGAAAAGAAACCCGAAAGCCGCGGCGGTGAGGAGGGCGGCGCAGAAGCCGGCCAGCCGCGCGGGACGACTTGGGAGGGCTGCCGGAGTGCTGGCCATCGTGACGCAAGGAGGAAAGCGCGGTTCCCGACATGGAATCAAGGGCTATTTGCTATCCTTTTTGAACGAGATAATTAGAGATGATATTACGGAAATACGGTAACTTCCAGATATCCCATGAAACCCTCATCCCCGCAAAATTTCCCCGCATCCATGACAAATCCATGACAATTCAATCGGCCCGCCTGGCAATATCGCCCCATGCCGGCCGCAATGACCTTATTGGAAACGCGAAAGCCGAAAATCCCAAATAACGCCCCAAATATGGCTCTCAAACCATGCCCGGACTGTAATGAAAATGTTTCCCTCACTGCCCATGAATGTCCCCGTTGCGGTGCTGTATTCAGGATTCGGCCCGTGCGGTACCAGGACATCGCCCATGGCATCGTCGTGGCCTCAATCATTTTGACCGCCGCATATTTCCTCCTTTGGCTGATCGTCTTCCTGATTGGCGGCCTGATTGCCGGGATTCACAACAGTTTGTGACCAATTACGAAACTCGCCCTGTGCTGATCCTCCTCCATTCTGAAAACAGGAGACCCCATGCCGTCGCCCGATTTGCCTTTTCCGGGAAATGCTGCTTTCATCGAGTGGCGGATAATGAACAGATGAGGCGGACCGCGCTCTAAGGAACATCCCACCATGGCCAACCCGACACCCACCCAGGCACCCATCCTCCCCGAAGACGACGTAGCGGCAATTGACGAATTGCGGCTGGTTTACAAGCGGCTCAACGACGAACTGGGCAAAATCATCGTTGGCCAGCACGAGGTCATCGAGCAACTGGCCATGTGCATTTTCGCGCGCGGGCATGCGCTGCTCATTGGCGTGCCCGGCCTTGCCAAGACGCTGCTCATCAGCCGCCTGGCCGAGACGATGTCGCTGACCTTCAGCCGCATCCAGTTTACCCCCGACCTGATGCCGATGGACATCACCGGCACGGACATTTTGCAGGAATTGCCGGGCGGCAAGCGGGCGTTCGAATTCGCCAAAGGCCCGGTCTTCGCCAACGTGGTGCTGGCGGACGAGATCAATCGCGCGCCGTCGAAGACGCAGGCGGCGATGCTCGAGGCGATGCAGGAGCACCGTGTGACCATTGCCGGGCGCACGTATACGCTCGAGGCGCCGTTTTTCGTGCTGGCCACGCAAAACCCGATCGAGCAGGAGGGCACCTACCCGCTGCCCGAGGCGCAACTCGACCGCTTCATGTTCATGATCGGGGTCGATTACCCGTCGCGCGACGAGGAGATCGCCATCGTGCGCAACACCACGGGCATGGCGCTGCCTCGGCTCAGCCACATCATCGACGGGGAGAAACTGATTGCTTTCCAGGACCTTGTGCGCCGCGTGCCGGTGCCGGATCATCTTTATGAATTTGCCGTCGACCTGACGCGCAGGACGCGGCCCGGGGCCAAGGATTCGCCCGGGTGGCTGAAGCCGCTGGTAAGCTGGGGCGCGGGACCGCGCGCGGCGCAATACCTGGTGCTGGGAGCAAAGGCGCGCGCGGCGCTGCACGGCAGTTACGCGGTGCGCATGGAGGACATCGTCGCGGTGGCCGACCCGGTGATGCGGCATCAGGCTGGTGACGACCTTCACGGCGCAGAGCGAGGGAGTGACCAGCCGCGAGCTGACCAAACGGCTGCTCGAGGAATTGAGCAAGGCGGCGTAACCGGAGCCCCGCAATTTGGCCAGCGACAAGCGCTTCTTCCTCGAGCCTGCCGTCCTGGGCCGGCTGATGGCGCTGCCGTTGCACGCGCGCCATCCGATGCTCGGCAGCGTCTCGGGCAAACATCGCAGCCCCATTCGCGGCTCCGCGCTCGAGTTCGCGCAATACCGCAAATACGTGCCGGGCGACGACACGCGCCGCCTCGATTGGCGGACCTGGGGGCGTAGCGACCGGTTTTACATCAAGCAATTCGAGGCGGACACGAACCTGCGGCTCTGCCTGCTGCTGGACACCAGCGGCTCGATGGATTTCGGCCCCGCGGGCGCGACGCGGTTCGATTACGCGCGCAAGCTGGCCGGCGCGCTCGGCTATTTCGCCGCCGAGCAGGGTGATGCCGTCGGCCTCTGGAGCCTCTCGGACAAACCGGTGGAAATTCCCGCGCGGCGCGGGCCGGCGCACCTCGGGCAGGTGCTCGACCAATTGGCCGACCTGCGCCCGCAGGGCGGCACCACGCTGCTCACCGCGATGCACGAGGCCGCGGAGCGCATCCGGCAGCGCGCGCTGGTGATTATTTTCTCGGACTTTTTCGTCCAGCCTTCCGAATTGAAATCGGCTTTCCAGCATTTGCACTTTCGCAAGCACGACGTTGTGGCGTTTCACCTGCTCGACCAGCGCGAACTTGATTTCGACTTCGACCGGCCGTCGCGTTTCGTGGACATGGAGGGCGGCGACGCCATCATGGCCGACCCATCGCTGATCGCGCGCAATTACCGTGAATCGGTGCGCCGCTACATGACCGAGATCGATCAAGTGGTCAAGCGGAGCGGCGGTGGATTATCAACGCGTGCGGCTGCACGAGCGCTATGACGACGTGCTCGTGCGCTTCCTGCTCGCACGGATACCGAATCAGGCGCGGCGATGAGTTTCCTCCAGCCAGCGGTGCTGATCGCGTTGCCCCTGGCGGCGCTGCCGATCATCATTCATTTGATCCATCTCTACCGGCGGCGGCAGGTGAAATGGGCGGCGATGATCTTCCTGCGCTCGGCGCAGCAGATGAACAAGGGCCTGTCGCGCCTGCGCCAGATATTGATCCTGGCGCTGCGGGTGATCGCGGTCGCGGCCATCATCCTGGTGGCCGGCAGGCCGCTGGCGGGCGGATGGCTGGGATTGACCGGCGGCGCGCCGGACACGGTGCTCATCCTGGTGGATCGCTCGGCGAGCATGGAGCAAAAGGACATCGCCACCGGCGTCAGCAAACGCGAGGAGGGCCTGCGCAACCTCGCGAAAGCGGTCAAGGACACCACCGGCGGGCGTTCGCGCCTGGTGCTGATCGACAGCGCGCTGGGCAAGCCGCTGGCGCTCGACAATGCCGATTCATTGCTCGAAGTCCCGCAAACCGGGGCCACCGAAACCGCGGCGGACATCCCGGCGCTGTTGCAGGCGGCGCTCGATTACATCACCACGAACAAAACGGGCCGCACCGACATCTGGCTGCTGAGCGACCTCCAGCAGAGCGATTGGGACCCGTCGGGCGGACGCTGGCAGCCGCTACGCGCCGCCTTTGGACTTTTGCAAGGGGTGCGCTTCCATCTCCTTTGCTATCCGGAGCCGGCGCCGAATGACCTCTCGATCAGCGTCGATCAGCTCTACCGGCGCGAGACTGCCGAAAACGCGGAGCTGCTGCATGGACCTGCGCATCACGCGCCGATTCCCCACTTCCACAAATCCGGGCCCGGTCGATATCCCGTTGCGTTTCGTGGTCAACGGCATTTCCACCGCGGCCAAGGTGACGATGAAGGAAAACCAACTGCTGCTCGAGGGATACTCGATCCCGATCGACAAATCGACCAGGCGCGGCTGGGGACGCGTCGAGTTGCCCGCCGATTCCTTCCCGGCCAACGACGTGTTCTATTTCGCTTCGACGAGCCGCCGCCGCTGCGCTCGGCGATTGTGAGCGACGACGTTGCGCAGGCCGGACCGTTGAAGGCCGCGCTTTCCGCCGCCGCGGACCCCGACCGCAAATACATCGCCACGGTTTACGACGCCAGCCACGCCGCGGAAATTCCATGGGCCGACACGGCGCTCGTCGTCTGGCAGGCGCCGCTGCCGAAGCCCGGCGACGCGATCGCGCGGCAACTCGCAGGACCACGTTGCCGCGGGCCGCGCGATCCTCTTTTTACCGCCCGAGTCGCCGGACAAATCGGAGTTGTTCGGGATGCACTGGACGGATTGGAAAGTGGTCGATCCCGACAAAACCCGCCGTCGCCCCAATGGTGGCGCAACGATTCGGACCTGCTTGCCAATACGCGCGACGGCGCGGCGCTGCCGGTCGGCACGCTCGAGATTCCTGCGCTATTGCCCGGTCGAGGGTGACGGCGTGCCGCTGGCGCGAATGGAGGGCGACCAGGCGCTCTTGATGCGCGCGGCGCAGGATGTCTCCGGCGGCGGCGTTTATTTTCTCGGCGCGCTGCCCGATCCCGGCTCGTCGAGCCTCGCGCGCGACGGGGTGGTGCTCTACGCGATGTTGCAGCGCGCGCTCGCCGAAGGCGCCGGCACGCTCGGCAAGGCGCGCCAGGCTTTTGCCTCCGCCGCCGCGCTTGGGCCGGACCCGTCGCAATGGCGCCCGGTCGAGGAGGGCGCCGACATCGCGAACCTGCCGCTGCGCGCGGGCGTCGTCGAGTCGGGCGACCGGCTCATCGCGCTGAATCGTCCGCCCGGCGAGGATGTGACGCAGATTCTTTCCCGCTCCGGGCTCAACGATCTCTTCTCCGGGCTCGATTTTCACGTCTTCACCGGGACGCTCGAGGATTCGAAAAACCTGACCAACGAAGTCTGGCGGACATTCCTGGTTTGCATGGCGCTCGCGTTGCTGGGTGAGTCGCTGCTCTGCCTGCCGCCGCGCCGCACGGAACCGCCGCCCTCATGGGCGGAAAAGGAGAAGGCGTGAAACCGGCGGGCGAATCGCTTGTGTTCATGCACACGCCGGTGTCGCTGACGCTGTCGGCGATCTTCCTGGTGTCGATTGCCTGTTTTTCCTGGATCGCCTGGAAGCGGAGCGGGTTTCGCAAGGTGACCGGGTTGCTCGAGGGATTGCGCCTGCTGCTGGCGCTGGCCATCGCGATCACGCTCAACCAGCCGGAGTGGCGCGAGATTTTCAAGCCCGACCGCAAGCCGGAGTTGACCGTGCTGGTCGATGTCTCGCGCTCGATGCAAACGCGCGACGTGCCGAGCCTGACCGGCAGCGCCGATCCCATCTCGCGGGCCGAAGCGGCAAAGCCGATTGCGAACCTGGCCGCGTGGAGCGAGATCGCGAAGAAGATGGATGTCACCATCGAACCTTTCTCGAGCGACCAGCAGCCGCCGGACTCGGCCACCGACCTCAACGGCGCGCTGGTGCGCGCGGCGGAGGAGCATCCGCGCCTGGCCGCCGTGGTGCTGTTGAGCGATGGCGATTGGAACAGCGGCGACCCGCCGTCGCAGGCGGCGGTGCGGCTCCGGATGCGGCACGTGCCGGTCTACGCGGCGCCGCTCGGCAGCGAATCGCATTTGCCGGACGTCGAGCTGACCAGTTTTGACGTGCCGGCGTTTGCCGTGGCCGGCAAGCCGTTGCGCATTCCGTTTTCGATCCAAAGCTACCTGCCGCTCGACGAGCCGGCGACGCTGCGAATGCAAACCACGACCGGCGAAACGGTGGAAAAGCAGGTGACCATTCCGGCGATGAGCCGGCTCGAGGATGTGATCGTCTGGAAGCCGGAGAAGCCGGGCGACACGCGGCTGACCTTGACCGTGCCGCCGGTCGAAGGGGAGCGCGCCCCGTCCAATCATTCGCTCGACGCGCCGCTGCCGGTGCGCAAGGAGGCGCTGCGCGTGCTGGTGGTCGACTCGTATCCGCGCTGGGAATACCGCTACCTGCGCAATGCCTTGCAGCGCGATCCCGGCGTCGAACTCAACACGCTGCTCTACCAGCCGGACCTGGGCACGCCCGGCGCCGGGCGCGGCTACCTCGCGGCAATGCCGAAGGCGGATGACCTCGCCAAATACGACGTGGTCTTCCTTGGCGACGTTGGGGTCGACCGCGGGCAATTAACCCTCGAACAATGCGCCGACCTGGAAAAGCTGGTGCGCGACCAGGCCTCCGGGCTCGTCTTCATGCCGGGCTTTCGCGGTTACGAGGAGTCGCTGCAAGACACGGCCCTGGCCGATTTGATGCCCGTGGTCCTGGACGCGGCGCAGCCGCACGGCTACGCCACCTCCGCGCCGGGCAATTTCGCGCTTACCGAGGCCGGCACCCGCAGCCTGCTGACGAAACTCGAGGACACCGACGACGCGAGCGCGCAGGTATGGTCCACGCTGCCCGGTTTCCAATGGTACGCGCCGGTGCTGCGGGCGAAGGCGGGCTCGGAAATCCTGGCCGTCCACGGCACCGAGCAGAATGAATATGGGCGCATCCCTCTTATCGTGACAAAGACCTATGGATCGGGCAAAATCCTCTTCATGGGCACCGACGGCGCATGGCGCTGGAGAAAAGGGGTTGAAGACCGGTACCACTATCGCTTTTGGGGCCAGGTGGTTCGCTGGATGGCGTATCAGCGAAACATGTCGAAAGGAGAAAACATGCGGTTGTTTTATTCGCCGGACCGCCCGCTGGCCGGCGCGGTGCTGACTCTCAACGCAAACGTGGCAAGCGCGAGCGGCGAGCCGCTGCGCGACGGGGTGGTCATCGCGCAGATCACCTCGCCGAGCGGCAAGACGGCGAGCGTGCGGCTGGCGCCGGCGGGCGAGGATGCGTGGGGCCTGTTCACCGGCGTCTATACGCCCACGGAGCCCGGCGACTACCAGGTCCATCTCAGTTGCGCGGAAGCAGGCTCGACGCTCGACACCACGGTGTCCGTGCAGGGATCGACGCGCGAGAAGGTGGGCGAGCCGGCGCGGCTCGACGTGTTGCGGGAGATCGCGCAAATCACGCGCGGGGCGATGCTCAAGAACGTCGATCCCGCCACGGCGGTCGCGGCCGTCGCCGCGCTGCCGGAGCCGGCGCCGGAGGAGCGCCGGGTCCAGCTTTGGGCGCATCCGCTTTGGGCGGCGGCGCTGGTCGCATTAATGGGTATATTCTGGGCGGGCAGAAAGGCCGCCGGTTCGTTCTGACACCAATTATGGACACAACCCTGCATCCTGTACTTGAAAGCAAGCTCGGCGACTTTCGCCGCCGGGTCTGGATGGTGAAGCTGGCCGAGGGAATTCTCGCCGCCGCATTTGGCATCATCCTTTCCTACCTCGTCGTGTTCGCGCTGGACCGCGTTTGGGAAACGCCCGGCTGGCTGCGGCTGGCGATTCTCATCTTCGGGGCCGCCACGCTTTGCCTGGGCCTGCCGCTGAAATGGCACACGTGGGTCTGGCGGCAGCGCCGTCTCGAAGACGCGGCGCGTTTGCTGCGGCGGACATTCCCGCAACTGGGCGACCAGTTGCTCGGCATCGTCGAGCTGGCGCGGATGGATCACGCCGCCGCCGGACGCAGCGAGCGGCTGGTGCAGGCGGCAATCGGCCAGGCGGCCGAGGCGGTGAAAGACCGCGACTTTACCAACGCCGTGCCCGACCCGCGGCACCGCCAATGGGGCCTGGCGGCGGCGGCGGTGTTCCTGGTCGCCGTGACCGGGTTCGTCGTCACCAACGACGCGGCGCGCAACGCTTTCGCCCGCTGGCTGTCGCCGCTGGCAAACATCGAGCGGTTCACCTTCGCGCGCATCGATCCGCTGCCCGCGCGGCTCGTGGTGCCTTACGCGGAGCCATTCAATCTGCCGGTGCGCCTGAGCAACGATACGCGCTGGTCGCCGAGCCAGGCGACAGGCCGCGTGGGATCCGATCCGCCGGTGACTGCGCCGCTCTCCAGCGGCGCCTATCCGCTGGCGTTCGCGCCGCAAAAGCAGGATGTGAATCTCGCGCTGCGCGTCGGCGACGTGCAGAAGAGCATCCTCGTCGAGCCGAGGTCCCGACCCGATTTGTCCGACCTGGTGGTGCATGTGAAACTGCCCGCCTACCTGCAATACCATGACGAGCAGCAGATCGAAGTGCGCGGCGGCTCGGTGAGCATCCTGAAGGGGGCGCAGGCGGCATTCGAAGCGCGGGCCAGCGGGCAAATCGCCACCGCGGAGATGGATGGCAAATCGCAGCGGATCGACGGCGAAAAGATCCTGACCGGTTACGCGCCGGTCACGGCGGATGTGACGCGGATATTTACATGGAAGGATACCGACGGCCTGACGCCGCGCGAGCCGCTGGCGCTCGACGTGCGCGCGGTGGGCGATCAACCGCCGGTCGTGATGGCGAGCCGCGAATCGCCCGAGGAAGTGGTGCTCGATTCCGACGTCATCACTTTCGACGCCGAGGCGATGGATGATTTCGGCGTCAAGGAAATGGGCGTGGAATGGGAAGGGACCGACCCGGTTGGAGGCGCGGCGGCGCCCATTCACGGCGAGAAAATTTCGGCGGCGGGCGGGCCCGAGCTGCGCGACCTCAAGGCGAATCCGACCTTCTGCGCGACGCGCGAAGGCGTGGCGCCGCAGACCCTCCTGGTGCGGGTCTGGGCGGTCGATTACCTGCCGGGCCGCCAGCATTCCGACTCGGTGACGTTCACGCTCCACGTCCTCAACAAGACCGATCACGCCATCTGGCTGACCGAGCAATTCGGCAAATGGCTCGAGGCGGCAAAGGAAAGTTACGAGCAGGAGCAGCAACTCCACCAGACCAACAAGGAATTGCGCGCGATGACGCCCGAGCAGTTGGACCGCCCCGAGGTGCGCTCGAAAATCGAGCAGCAGGCCGCGGCGGAAGATGCGAACGCCGCGCGGCTCGACAGCCTGACGCAATCGGGGCGCAGCCTGGTCGAGCAGGCCACGCACAACGACCAGTTCGACGCGAAGCGGCTCGAGTCCTGGGCGACGATGCTCAAGATTTTGCAGGACATCGCGCACAACCGGATGCCGAGCGTCGCCGACTTGCTGAAGCAGGGCGCCAATGCGCCGGCGCAGGGCAGCCCGCTGCCGCAGCCGAGCCAGTTGGCGAAGATCGACCCAAACGCCTCGCCCAACCCGGGAGCGCCAAGCATCGACAGCCATGAATCGAGCAACCTGAAGCCGGGCCAGCCCAATCCGCCCAGCAACGCGCCCAAGAAGTCCGGCGGCAAGCTCGATTTGCCGGTCACCATCCTGGGCGCCGCGCCGACCAAGGGCGATCAGCCGCCGCCTCCGCCGCAATCGCCCGCGCAGCAAAAGATGGACGACGCCGTCACCCAGCAGAAGGACCTGCTGGCGGAATTCGCGAAGGTTACCGACCAACTGAACCAGCTTCTGGCCAGCCTCGAGGCGAGCACGTTCGTCAAACGCTTCAAGGCGGCGGCGCACGCGCAAATGAACATTGCGACCACGATCAGCCAGAAGACGCTCGATTCCTTCGGCATCCAGTGCACGGCCGGCCCGGCGGCGAAGCCGATCGTGCAAACGGCGAAGGATCAGAGCGAAGTGGTCGAGGTCATCGAGAGCGACCTCGATGCCTATTACCAGCGCAAGCAGGACGACCACTTCAAGGTCATCCTCGATGACATGAGAAAGACGGAGATCGTCCATGCGCTCGCGGGCGACGGAGACAAGGTCACGGCCAACCTGACAGGGCAGGGGATGATCGGCTCCGAGTATTGGGCCGACACGCTCGACCGCTGGGGCGAGGAACTGGTGGCGGCGACCAATTGCCAATGCCAATCGAGCGGCAGTCCCGACAGCCTGCCGCCGGAGATCGTGCTGAAGGTCATGCAGGTGCTGCGCGACGAGATCAAGCTGCGCGATGAAACGCGCGAGGAGCAAAACGCGAAGCCGGCCATCGACCCGCAGAAATACCTGGCCGGCGCCAACCAGCTCGGCGAAACGCAAACCGACATCGGTACGCGCACGCGCGGCGCGCTCGACGACATCCAGGCGCTGCCGAACGCCGACAAATTCCAGAAGGAAATGGGACTGCTGCAGGATGTCGGCTCGGTGATGGACGAGGCGACGACGATCCTTTACACGCCCGACACGGGACCGCAGGCAATCGCGGCGGAGACTGAGGCGATCGAACTGCTGCTCCAATCGAAGCGGAGCGGGAAAGGCGGCGGCGGGGGCGGATCGAATCCAGGCCAGGGCGGGCGCTTTGGCACCGCCTCGGAAGCGGCGCTGGCCGACCTGGGGCCGGGAGAGGATGCCCAGAGCATCATCGCGGCGCGACCCGTGGGACAGGCAACCGGCCGCGCGGGGCGGCAATTTCCCGAGGAATTCAAGACCGGGCTGGACCAATACTTCTCGCTGCTGGAAGGAGCGCCGGCGACGCAATGACGCCAGCCGGATGTACCCGGGCCATGCGGTCCGGCGCGAGCGCGTTGCCGCGCCTTCTCGCGCTGGCGCTGATCCTCTGCGCGGCGCCGCGGCTGGAGGCGGCGTTGGGGCAGATTGAGATCTCCTCGGGCGCCGCGAAACTGTCGGTGTCGATGGCGGGGATCGGGGCGGTGCTCGAGCCCGTGGAAGGCGGCGCGAAGGTGACGCAACTGGTGCAGGGAGGGCCGGCGGACAAGGACGGGCAGTTGAAGGTGAACGACGTCATCACGGCGGTCGCGCAGGGGAACGCGGACTTCGTCGTATGCGCGGGCCTCGGGCTGGACAAAATCGTCGCGATGATCCGCGGCGACCCGGGCACGACGGTGCGCCTGAAAGTGGCCGTGGCCGGCGCGCCGGACAAGATCATCAGCATTGTCCGCAAGCAGGTGGACATCGTCACGCCGGCGCAGCAGGCGCAGTTGGCGGAAATTGCAAAGCGCCTTTCGGATTCGAGCCGGAAGGTGATGTCCGGTTACATGAAGGCCGAAGTCGACGCCGTGGTGAAGGCAACCGGCCTCGACGACAAAGGGCGCAAGGCGCTCGAGGCCGCGGCGGAACAGGCGGTCGCGCAGACCGCGGATAAGACGCAAAGCGCGATCAACGATCTCGTCACCGGTGACATCGCGAAAGTCCCGCCGGCCCAGATTCCGGCGATGCTCTCCTCCATGGAGAGCCAGGCACAGACGGACATGATGGCGAAATGGCTCCAGCCGCGTCTGGGGTGCGATCCCATCGATGAACCGGCGTGGACCGACGCGTTGAAAAAAAACCTCACCTCCGCGCAAGCCGCGGCATGGAACGATGCGGAGAAAAAGGAACAGGACGAGGCGAAGACCAAAATCGCCGGCTTCGTCAAGGAAGTGGCCAACATTTTCAGCCAGCAGCACACGGCGGAAATCCAGTCGAAGGCCTTCCAGATCGAAACCACGCTCGATCTGCCGAAGGACCGCCTGGCCCAAATTGACGCGCTCGCAAAATCGGTGGTGGATGAGGCGGCCGGCGCGGTGGGCGACCGCGTCGAAAAGGCGCTGCTGAGCATGCCGGATGAAGAGCGGGAATATGCGAGCACGCCCAACACGCCGGCGCCCTATGAGTGGGCCCAGCTCATGCCCGGAGACCCAAAGCCGGCTGATTTGTGGGACAAGGGAATCACGAAGCTGGTTTCCGCCGATGAAATGAAGCAGGCCGCCGCGGCGCTCGAGGATCGCAAAGCCCGCGACGCAATCGGCATGGGCGAGGTCGCGGTGATGTTGCTGGACAGCAAGGTCGGCCTTACCGAGGCCCAGCGAAGCCAGCTCGAGCCGCTCTTCGAGGAGCAGGAGAAGAGCATGCCGGCGCAACCGACCATGCCGGATCTGAACAGCTTCATGGCATACAATTCGGGTCAGATCCTTCAAGTGGTGGACGGCGTCGGGCCGGACAAGATGAAGGCGATCCTCGATGCGGCGCAATGGCAGCACTGGCAGGAGACGAAACAGGAAAACGATTCCGACAACGAGGATGGGGACAACCCGCAACCGCTGCCCACTCCGGGCGCGGTGCAGCCGCCGCCCGAGCCGGAAGATGTCGAAAGGACCATTTCCGATTACATCGCCTCGAAAGCGCCGGCGGTGCGCAAGAAGATCGTGGCCTCGTGCGTGTTGAAGGCCGAGGACGCCGCGCGGGCGGCTCAATTGCCGCCCGAGACGGCGGCAATCCTGGATACGGCGGCATGCGGGACCGCCGAGCAGGAGTTTGGCAAGTGGAGCACCTCGATGGAAACGATGGTGCGTTCGAACATCGAGGGATTGACGGCCGATGAGGTCAGGGAGCGGCTGCGCACCATCGAGGATTACCAGATTGAACAGGTCGATCAACAGTACGAGGACGCGGGCTCGGATCCGAAATCGATCCTTCAAAAGGCTCTGAATACCGCCCTGACGCCGGATCAGCAGAAAGTCTGGACCCGGGAGAAGGAGGCGCGGACGGCCTATGGCCGGAAAGTGATTCTCGACACCTGCGTCGCGGAGTTCGACGCGCGGCTGGGCCTCTCAAAGGATCAATGGACGAAGATGAGCGCGGCGGTGACAAAGGTGCAGGCCGAATACGGCTCCGAGATCGGTCAACTCTTCAGCGAAAACAATGGCGGCAACTTTTGGTTTCTCCAGGATCCCGCCATGTTCCTGCTCTTTGCCGGAATCCCGGACAACGACATGAAGGCGATCCTGACTGCCAGCCAATGGCAGGCGTGGAGCACCAGCCAGGCATGCAATTTTGCCATGCAGTACTGGCAGAATATCCAGCAAATCCACCAGCAGAACCAGCAACAGCAGCAGCAGGTCCGCGTGGTGAAAGTGAAGAAAAAGAAAAAGAAGAAATGAGGGCGGGCCGCCAGAGCTTGATCGGATGCCTGCCGCGCTTGCTGCAAGCCGGACTGGTGCTGCTGCTCGCGTCGAGGGGGGCATGGGCGCAGGACCCGACGCTGCGTTACGGCGGCAGGATACCCCAGGACGTGGATACGATCTACGAGCACGGCCTGGCCTGGCTTGCCGGCGCGCAGAATGCCGAGGGCGGCTGGACGGGCGGGACATACGGCGACGGCGCGGGCATCAACGGCATTTGCCTGATGGCATTCCTGGCCAGCGGCGAAGACCCGAACTACGGCAAGTACGCGTCGAATGTTCACCGCGCCATTTACGCCATCATCAAGAGCCAGGACGCGAATACGGGTTATCTGCCGGACAGCATGTACCATCACGGTTTCGCGATGCTGGCGCTCTCGGAGGCCTACGGCGCGGTGGATGAATCGCTCTTTCCCACCGGCCAAAAGCCCCCTCGCAGCATCGCCAAGGCGCTGCAACTGGCAATCGGCTGCGCGGCGACGGCGCAAAAAAAGAACCGCTGGGGCGGATGGCGCTACAACCCCAACGGCACGGACGCGGACACGTCGGTCAGCGGCGCGGTGTTGATGGGGCTGCTGGCGGCGCGAAACGCCGGCATGGATGTGCCGGACGACGTGATTGACTCCGGGATGGATTACATGCGCCGCAGCACCGGCAGCGACGGCTCGGTGGCCTACACCGGCGGCTTCGGCGGCTTGAACGGCTCGATGAATCTCACCGCCATCTGCGTGCTCACCAGCAGCGTCAGCAAGACGAAGAACACCGACCAATTCAAGGCCGCCCTCCAGCGCCTGCTGGACAATGTCGAGAACACCGAGAACAACCCTTACCCCGAGTATTACCGCTATTACATGGCGCAGGCCCTCTTCCAGGGAAACTATGACGCCTGGCAGAAATGGAATGGCGAACTGGTCAGGCAATTGCGCGACTTGCAGCAGAGCGACGGCTCGTTCCCCGGCGGCGCGTATGCGACCGGCATGTCGCTGCTGGCGCTCGCGCTCAATTACCGGTTCCTGCCGATCTACGAGCGATGAAACGCGCGCTCGCCATCCTCTGCTGCCTCGTCGCGGCCTGCGCGGCGCGCGCGGCCGGTCCCGCGCCCGGCGTCCTTCGCTGGACCAACGGCGACGTCGCGCCGGGGAATTTCGTCGGGGCCACCGGCAGCACGGCGACCTGGACGACGCCGTTCTTTGACGACCCGGTGACGCTCGCGTGGCATTCCATTCACCGGGTCGACTGGCCGTCGCAGTCGGTCGGCGCGCAGGATCCTTTCATCATCCTCATGCGCGACGGCAGCGCCCTCCATGGCGACATCGTTTCGATCACCGGCAGCTCGATATTCATTCATGGCAACCGGTGCGGCGACGTTGAGTTGAAGCGCTCGGAGGTGCTCAGCGCTTTGCGCACGCAAAACAATTCGCTGCTCACGGCCGGCCCTTCGGGGGATGCCGGCTGGCAAAGCTGGGAAACGCAGGGCAATAACCGGGAGCAGGACGGGATCAGCCTGCCGCCCCAGTTTCAGGTGGCGGGGGGCGGGGTGGTGTTCCAGGCCGGCCCGAACGGGGAAGAAGAAACGCCCAAGCCGGCCGCCGCTGTTCCGCCATTGGTCACCGGCCCGGGCGCGGCGATGCAAATCCCCTATTGGAACCGCGGCGCGCTGCTCTTTGTCAGTTTGCCCGATTCGGTCGACATCGAGTTTCACGTTCACTGCGCGTCGGGAATGCCAAGTTTCACTCTCTCGCTCGGCGCAAAGCCGGCAAACTCGATGCGCATCGAGACCTGGGACAACGAAGTGGTCGCGGCCGTCGGGTCCGATTTCAAGCTCATCATGCCGCTGACCGATGCGGACCATGACGTGGCGTTGCGGTTCTGCTGGGATCGCCAGAGCAAAAACTGCGCGGTTTACACACCCGGCGGCGACCAGCTCGCCTCATGGCAGGCGCCCAATGCCGGCGCCACGCCCACTCTCGGCCTCCTGCTCCAGAACAAGGGCCGCGATCTGTCGCTCGATTTTTTGCGGGTGCGCCCATGGAACGGGATCGCGCCGCCGAAGCTTGACCCGGCCAAGCCGCGCATCGAGCTGGATGACGGGCGCGTCGTCCAGGGCGACGTTGCGGCGCTGCTCTCCGGCACGCTGCAATTGAGCGGCACCGCCGCGGACCAGCAGGGGCAAACTTACGCGCTCAGCGATGTCGATGCGTTCGTCTTTTCGCCCGATTCGCTGCAAACCGGCACGGCGCAAACGACGCTCTCCTTCGCGGATGGAACCTACCTGCGGGGCCAGGTCGCCTCGATCTCGAGCGGAACGGCAGCCCTCGATACCTCGTTCACCGCGCAGCCTTTGAATGTGGGAATTGATGGGCTCCGGCAGATACTGGTCGATGCGCCCGCTCCGCCCAATGCGCCGGCGGATCAGCCGCTCGCGAAGCTGGATACGCTCACCATCCAGGACACCATCTTTCACGGCGCGCTCGCGGCGACGGGCGACGAGAATCCCCGCTGGCTGCCGCAGGGAGCAGTCGCTCCGGTGACGCCGTCGAAATCGGCTCCGTACGAGATCGACCGCAACATTCCCGATGACGCTCCGGTCGCGGGCGCGCCGGCGCTCTTTTACACGCGCGGCGGCGACGTGCTGCCGGGCAACCTCGTGGCTCTCGACCGCGACGGGGCGCAATGGGACGCGGGCATCACCGAGGCGACGAAACTCCCGGCGTCCGAACTGAAGGCGATCCAGTTTGGCGTCACGGGCCGGATGAACATGCACGGCTTCAACGATCCCGGCTGGCGAATCCTCTCCGGCGACCCGGCGAAGGTGGACAGGCAGGGCGACTCGCTCACCCTCGGGCCGGGGACATCCATCGGCAATACCGGCGTGATGCAGGCGGGCGAAATCCGGTTTACGGTGGACGCCAGCGTCTTCGGCGCGACGCGGTTCCGGATGTTTTGCGCCGGCGCCGAGCGCCAGCAATCGAACAATTTCCTTTTCGCCACCGGGCTGAACGGGGGCATCGTCTGCGGCACGGAATCGACCGAAGGCCAGTTCGACGATCCGCGTTTCGAGGCGCGCGTCTCCGGCACCGCGGAGGTGGCCCTCAAGATTCTCGAGGACGATATCGCCCTTTATGTCAACGGCGTCCACATGATGACCTTCCCGATGCCGTCGGGCGGGCGCGCGGGCAACGGCCTCATCATCGAGCCGGCGAACGTCTGGGGAAACAACCCGGGCGGCATGAAGCTGATGAACTTTTCCACCACGTCGCCGCCCGGCTGCGCATGGCTGCCGGACGTCCCGGCGGATGCCAGGGCCCAGGCCCTTACGGTGCCGCGATTCGAACGGAACGATCCTCCCTCGCACGCCCTCATCGCCGCCAATGGCGACCTGCTGCGCGGTGAAGTCGAGGGCGTGACGAAGGACAATTTTGCCTTCCGCGCCGGCATGGAGGAGCTGACCGTACCGAGGGACCGCGTCAAGGCGGTGATCTGTTTCGGCAAGCCCGCGGATGCCTCGCCCACGCCCGCGGACAGTCCCGGCGAGGACAAGCTCAAGGGGCTGATCCCTGGCTGGGTCATGTTCAATGACTCGAACCTCGACAACTACATCAGCTACATCCAGGCCCAGGTTCCGGACATCAAGTTTCATTACTCGCAGAAGCTGGGCGCCCGGCCTACCTCGCTGCGGCTCGGCCAGGAGTCGGTGAAATCCGCGCTGGGAAAAATCTGCGCGGTTTACGATTTGACCTATCGCGTCGATGACAAGGGCGAGGTCTATATCGAGAAAGCCAACACGGCGCTGCAGCCGTCCATGGTCGAGCGCATGTACTGGCTGACCTCCGGCAGCTTCCCCGCGGATGTGCCCGTGGCCACGACGCTGGCCGATCACGGCGTTCCATTTCCCCCCGGCGCCACCGCCGTCTGGAATGCCGACGCGCGCGAGCTGCGCGTGCAAAACACCCCCGAAGCCCATGCCCTGCTGGTGCAGGTGCTCAACTCCACCTTTGGCGGCCTCGCCGGGACGCCGACCCATTGGCTCCAGCTCACCAGCGGCGCGCGCATCGCCTTGAGCGCCGAAAAATTCGGCAAGGATGAGATCATCGGCCGGCACCCGATTTACGGGCGCTGCGTCATTCCCACGGCGGATGTCGCCGTCATCCGCACCACGCCCCTCCAGCCGAGCGCGGCCATAAAATCCCTGGACGACTGGAAACTGGTTTACGCGCCCGAGCCCGTGCTGCCCGACGCCGGCGGGGACAGCTCCGCCTCCATTGGCAAGCCTGCGCAGACCTTCACGGTGGCGCTGCTGGCCGGCGGCCAGTTCGACCTCGCCCAGCAGAAGGGGAAAGTCGTAGTGCTCGATTTCTGGGCCACATGGTGCGGCCCCTGCGTCGCCTCGTTGCCGGAATTGATCGAGGCGATGGCCCCGTTCACGCCGGACAAGGTCCAGTTCATCGGCCTCGACCAGGACGAGCCCGCCGCGCAGGTGAAACAATTCATCGAAACGCGCGGCTGGAAGCTGAACGTGGCGCTCGATGACGGCGCAAAAGTCGGCAAGCTTTACGGCGTCGACGCCATCCCGCACACCGTCATCATCGGCCCCGACGGCAACGTGGCCTGGGTCAACACCGGCTACTCCCCCGGCGCGGAAGCCGACGCCGCGAAGGAGGTCGCCACACTGCTGAACCCTCCCGCCCCAGGCCAATCCCCGTCCCCAGCGCAATCACCCGCCCCGGCAACATCGGGAACGGGGAGCGACTAATGCACCTATTCAAAACCGCAGCCGCGTCCAGAGTCCCCGAAAGGGGACGGTAGAAAATAGGGGTGGGCTTTAGCCCACTCATCCGCCCGCCAGACGCGATCAAGTCCAGCAGGGACCGAGGAGGAGGCGGGGACCCGTGGCCGATGCTGGGCGGGCGAGCCGGCAGAGGCTGCAAACTTCTGGAAAGACCTCAAGTTCGCAGATAAGAGTAACCGCCTAACTCCATGCTTCGCGCCACTGGTCTCGCGGTCTTATTCATCTTTGTTTGCTTGCTCCTGTTTTCCCTCGTGGCGCCGATTCTCTTCCATGGCGCCGATATGCAGCGGATCGGCTACGACGGCTTTTTCTTCATCGTTGCCCTCGGATTTGTCCTCGGCTGGGTTTCCAGAAAGCAGAAGAAATAATGATTCCCTAACATCCCGGGTTCTTACCCTGAGCCAATTGCTCCCGCTCCTGAATTCGCTTAATCCTGATTTCGGTTCTCTCGAGCTTGGCGTTCCAATACTCATCCCAGCAGCCCCTCATAAGCATGCTCGCGAGAAAGATCGACGCGGGCAGATAGACCGCGCAGAAACATGCGCCGATCGCGATTAACTCGAAACGCACCGAATGCGGATTCGGCGCCATCTGATCGTCCCTCCCAATGGTTCCGAAGAGGGTCAATCCGATACCGGCAAGCGCCGCAAACAGGTAGCAGCCAACGACGCGGGCTGGATGATCCCGGTAAAATAGATAATTTGATCGCGCCGAAAGCTGGCGCCTCATCGGGTTGCTGACCGGCGGCGCCGCTTTCCGCCTTGCGCGTTCCTTCAAGATTAGCTCCCGCTCACTTTTCAGAAGCAGGTTCAGGAGCAGCCAGGCAATGCACGGTCCAAAGGTCGCAAGGAATCCCCCCAGGATTGCTAATCCGAACCACCGCGGGGAATGCGCGGCCGCCGGCGCGTCCTTCATTGAGAAAAAAAGAAAGTACCCGGGACCGGCAAATGCCAGCGAAAGCAACACCAACGCCAGATACCTGGTCGCCTGCCTTAGATATGACCTCGGGATTCCTGACATGGATCGCTACCCAGGTTGGAGGGTTGGGGGACATCATCCCCATTTTTGAGCGCCTTTGGAAGGGGCGTCATGCAGCGCCGCCCTACTCCAGCGTCACCACTTCCCCTTCCGTCGTGCCATTGGCTTCGCGGTCTCATTCTTCCTCGTCCGATTCGTCGTGGTCTCCCTCGCACCTCTAGTGACCGTTTCGTCTGCGTCAGCAACCATCATCAATTCGATGCTCTCGTCCTGTAAAGCTCGATCTCCTTGCGAATTGTGACCGTAAGAGGGGAATGAGTCTCGGTTGCAATTTGGAGCGCATGCTGCGCGGTACTCAGGGCATTGGAAAAGTCTCCGGTTGCGGCGTAGGCCGCAGCCAGGGTGCAAAGGATCATTGGGTTATTGCCACCCGTTGACTTATTTGCACTCGTGGCAAGTTCGAGGGCCTTTGGACCATCGCGAAGTTTCCCTTGTGGCGCGGTGGCCAGCATCCACGCAAGGCTGTTTTGGAAGTCCGCATTCGTCGGCTCGATTTCCAGGGCCGCGCGGCACTGGTTGATGGCTTCCTCCGTGCGCGCCATGGAGAACAAGGCAATGCCAAGGTTGTTCCGGGCCTCCGCATCTCCCGGGTTGATTCGCACGGCTTCGCGATACTCGGCGACGGCTTCTTCAGTACGCCCCAATTTGAGCAGGGCGTTGGCAAGATTATTATGGGCCGTGGCATAACCGGGATTGAGCCGCACGACTTCGCGATATTCGGCAATGGCCTCCTCGGTCCGCCCCTGCTGAAGCAGGGCGTTGCCCAGGTTATAATGAGCCTCCCAAAAGCTGGGATTGATCCGGAGAGCCGCGCGAAAATGCGCGACGGCCTCCTCCATCCGCCCTTGGCGCAACAATCCGTCGCCAATGGAATCCAGGGCGAACGTGCTGCCGACACCCTCAAACGCTTCCATGGCCTCTTCGGTTCGTCCCTCCTGAAACAAGGCTTCGCCCAAGCCATTGTAAGCCTCCCGGTTATTCTTCGTGCATTCGATGGCGTGAGTCCAGAGAGTGAAGTTATCGCGCCAATATCCCACCTGGCGCCAACATGCGACGAGCAATGCGCAAAGAATCGCCCCACCCGCGGCGCCCAATGCGGTGCGGCGCCAGCGCGGGGACCGTGCCCAATCAGCCGCCAGCCAGGTTACGGCGATGGAAAGGCCGATCACCGGCAGGTAAGTGTAACGGTCTGCGTATATCTGATCTCCCGTCTGCATCAGGCCGGATACAGGCACAAGCATCCCCAGATACCAAAGCCATCCGACAACCAGATACGGATGTTTCTTGCGCAATAGGTACGCGACGAGTGTCAGCGCCATCAGAAGGAAGATCGCATCGAACACCTCCCAAGTTGGGAATCCCTCTGGCTGCGGGGGGTACATCGCCGCGAGATGCACCGGATAGATCAGTTTCCATAAGTAGGCCACATAGGCTATGGGCGTGTTTGCAGGGTAAGTCGAGATGGTGGGGTTGCCCACCCTCAGCGCGAGAACCGTCGCCATGCTCGAGAGCGCGGTGAGCACAAAGGGCGGTAGCTTTTCCAATAGTAATCCGGGAAACTGGGACAACTTCTGCAACCGCCCCAGCGGCCAGTAATCCAAAAGCAACAGCACGCAGGGAACTGTCACCAACATCGGTTTGCTCATCAGCCCTAGCGCAAACCAAAGCAGCATCATCGAGTAACTGACTTTCGACCGAGTGCCGCGAACATACCTAACGTAGGCCCAAAGCGTCAGCATGAAGAAAACGCCGCTCAATACATCCTTGCACTCCGCGATCCATGCCACCGATTCCGCCCGCAGCGGATGGATCGCAAACACCGCCGCCACAAACACGCTGCGCCAAAGCGCGCCGGTCATTTCCAGCAGCAGAAGGAAGAGCAGAACCACCGCGGCGGTGTGCAGCAGCACGTTGACGACATGGTATCCGCCGGGCGATGTCCCAAAAAACCCGGCTTCAGCCATAAAGAGCATCACCGTCAGCGGATGCCAATGCCCGGAGACTACGTGGGTGAACGCCCACTCGATGTTCGGGAGCGACAGGCCCTCCAGAATGATCGGATTGTTATAGACGTAATCGGGATCGTCCCTGTTGATGAACCCAAATCCCGCCGTCTGGCTGAATACCGCGACGACGAGAAGAACGAGGGCGAGCGAGATCGCGGCGACCTTCCAATCAAGACGAGGAGAGTTTCCAGGCATCCGGCGACGACTTATATCGCGTCTATAGAATTGCCCGCGACGGGCTAATCAGACACGGGTCGAGCATAATTCTCACTCCAGCGTCACCACTTCCCCCTCCGTCGCGGCAAAGACCTGGACGCTGCTTCCGTCGGCGAGGCTGCGGGCGTGGGCCAGCATGGCGTCTACGCGCGCGTCGTCGTGGCTCGGATCGTGGTGGAAGAGATAGAGCTTCTTCACCTCGCCCAGCTTCGCCAGGCGCACCACTTCATCCACGCAACCGTGGCCCCAGCCGATATGGGCGCGGTACTCCTCGCAATCGTATTGCGAATCAATGATGAGCACGTCGACCGAGTGGATGAAATCGATCAGCTTCCGGTTCTGCAAATCGACAAGGTCGCGCGAGTAACCATGCTGGTCGACGTGGAAAGGCTCGTTGTCCGGCAGGTAGGCGAGGCTGCCGGCGCTCGTCTCGAGCCGGTAACCGACGGCGATGCCGGGGTGATTGACCGTCGCCGCCAGCGCATGGACCGGGCCGATCATGAAATCGAAACTTTGCAGTTCCTCGATCAGCACGTTGCCCGGCATCTGCTCGAGCGCGATGGGAAAGTAGGGGCTCTCCATTTGCCCGGCCAATGTGCTCCCCAAGCCCTGGCGCGCCCCTTCGAACCCGAGCACGCGGATGGTGTTCTTCGATTCGTACGCCGGCAGGAAAAACGGAAAGCCCTGGATATGATCCCAATGGGTATGGGTGATGAGCAGGGTCATGTTGATGCTCGCGCCGTTGAATTCCTGCGCCAGCTCGAGGCCCAGCGGCCTGATGCCCGTCCCGGCATCCAGCACGATCAACTGCCCGTCGGCCCGCACCTCGACGCACGAAGTGTTCCCGCCGTATTTTACCGTCGCGGCCCCGGGCGTCGGCACGGAACCGCGCACTCCCCAGAATTTGATGTGGCACGGGCTGCGATGCTTGCTCATCTGCCGGGACCGGTATTGGGGCTTTGCGGGGGAAATTGCAAGCCGCGCCATTTCGGCCTAGATTTGGCGCCGAAGATTCCGTGGGTCCCGTGGCAGCCACGGCGTCCGTTTCCCCCGCAACTTTTCCCCGGGTTCCGGGTTCATAAAAACAACCTCTATGAGCGAATTCCAACCCGTCACCTGGTACGATGATCCCGCCCACTTCCGCCGCGTGAGCCGCCGGGAGTTTCTTTATGTCGGCCTCATTGGGGGCATCGGCCTCTCGTTGCCGAATTTTTTCCGGCTCCAGGCGCAGGGGATTCCGGTCCAGGCAAAGGCGAAGGCCGTCATCCATATATACCTGCCGGGTGGCATCTCGGCCCAGGAATCCTTCGATCCCAAGCCGCTCGCGCCCGTCGAGGTGCGCGGCCCGTTCAATTCCGTCAAGACCACACTGGATGGCGTCTATTTCAACGAACTGCTCTCCAATACGGCCCAGGTCGCGGACAAACTGACGATCATACGCTCAATTACGCATGGCGAGGCGGCCCACGAACGCGGCACCAGCGAGATGTTCACTGGTTACAAGCCGAGCCCGGCCATCCAATACCCGAGCATGGGCAGCGTGGTCTCGCAGGAGCTGGGCGGCATCAATGATTTGCCCCCCTACGTTTGCATTCCCATCCAGCCGAACCCCTACGCCGGAAGCGGCTTCCTGAGCAACGCCTTCGGGCCGTTCAGCCTCGGCGGCGATCCCGCGAACACCAAATTCAGCGTGCGCGACCTCTCGCTCTCGCCCGAAGTGGATCACCAGCGTTTCCAGGAGCGGCAGAATATCCTGGCGGCGGTTGACGCGCATTTCAGCTCGCTCGAGAAATCCGACGCGCTCGATGCGATGGACGCCTTTTACCAGCACGCCTACAGCCTCATTACATCGCAGAAGGCGCGCGAAGCGTTCGACCTGAAATCCGAGCCGGACACGCTGAAGGACGATTACGGACGCAACGACGCCGGCATGCGGATGCTGATGGCGCGCCGGCTGGTGGAAGGGGGCGTGCGATTCGTCTCGATGGTGTACGGAACATGGGATCACCACGTGAACATCCACGCCGGCATCCAGAAGGACATGCCGAAATTCGACAAGGCTTTCGCCGCGCTCATCCGCGACCTGGACAGCCGCGGAATGCTCGATTCGACGCTGGTGATGGTGACGACGGAATTTGGCCGGACGCCGAAGATCAACCAGAATGCCGGGCGCGACCACTGGCCGCGGGTGTTTTCGGTGGTGATGGCGGGCGGCGGCATGAAGCGCGGCTCGGTCTATGGCTCGTCGGACGCCTCGGCCTCGGAGCCGGACGACAACCCGCTGCAGGTCGAGGATTTCGCCGCGACGATCTATCATCAGCTTGGCATCGATTCGACCAAAAACCTGATGTCGCCGGGCAACCGGCCCGTGGAAATCGTAAAGGACGGCCAGGTCGTTCAGGACCTGCTCGCGTAAGTGAGCGATGATCCCGCGCATCACCGCGCTCGTGCTTCTGATCGGCGGCGTGGCGCGCGCGGCATCCCCGCAATTGGGGGACATCCAGCCCGCCGGCATCCAGCGCGGCGCGGACACCGACGTGGTCATCACCGGCCAGCGGCTGGCCGATGCGCGCGGAATCCTCTTTTACACTCCCGGCATTGACGTGGTCTCAATGCAGGTGGGGACCGACGGCAAGGTGCATGCGCGGCTGCGCGCGGCGCCGGATTGCGCGCTCGGCGATCACGAGCTGCGCCTCTGGACCGCCACCGGCCTGACCGACATGATGCCGCTCTTCGTCGATCCGTTCCCGACGATTGCCTGCTCCGGCTCGAATCACGTCGTCGCGCACGCCCAGCCGGTGCCGGCCAATTGCACCGTCAGCGGCCTCATCAGGGACGAGGAGATCGACTACTACGCGATCCAGGCCAGGAAAGGGGATCGCATCACGGCGGAGGTGGAAGGGATGCGGCTGGGACGCGATATGTTCGATCCCTGGGCGGCCATCCTCGACGCGCGGGGGCGGCAGCTCGCCTCGAATGACGACAACGCGTTGCTGATGCTCGATCCGCTGGTCTCGATCATCGCGCCGGCGGATGGCACTTACCTGGTATCGATTCGCGAGAGCGCATGGGGCGGCAGCGGGCGCAGCTTTTACCGCATGCACATCGGCAATTTTCCGCAGCCGGTGGCGATTTACCCGCCGGGAGGGCAGGCGGGACAAAACATGGCCGCCGTTTTTTTGGGCGATCCCGCGGGGCCGATTCCGGTCACGGTGCACATGCCTCCCGCGCCGACGCCGTTCTTTTCAGTGGACGCGTATGACCGCGGCCTGTTCGCGCCGACGCCGCTGCCGATGCGCGTCTCGCCATTTCCCAACGTGCTCGAGCAGCAGCCCAATAATGATATCGCGCACGCCACGGCTGGCCCGCCGCCGCCCGTCGCGTTCAACGGCATCATCGCGAAGCCGGGTGAGCGCGACTATTTCCGGTTTCACGCGGTGCGCGGCACGGCGCTGGACCTGACGGTATACGCGCGGCAATTGCGCTCGCCGCTCGATTCGGTCCTCGATATCTGGGACGCCAAGGGCAAACACCTGGCCAACAATGACGATTACAACGGACCGGACAGCTACCTGAGTTTCAATCCTCCCGCTGACGGCGACTATTTTCTTTCCATTCGCGACCAGCAAAATCGCGGCGGGCAGACCTTCGTCTACCGCGTCGAGGTGACGCCGGTCACGCCGGACATTTCCTTCACCGAAACGGAGGTGGTCCGAGACAGCCAGGAGCGGCAGACCGTGGTGGTGCCGCGCGGCAACCGGTACGCGACCATGCTGCGGGTGAAGAAGGATGAATTTGACGGCGATTTCTCGCTCAATATCCCAAGCCTGCCGCCCGGCGTGATCCTTGAAACCGGCAGCCTCGCCGGCGACCTGATGCCGGTGATCTTCATCGCCCTGCCGGAGGCCGCCGTGAGCGCCACACTCTCCGATGTGCTGGCCCAGCCCGCGGACGCCTCCGCCCACGTGCAGAGCGGTTACGCGCAGACGGTCGAACTCGTCTACGGACCGCCGAACAATTCCGTCTATCTGAAGACCGACATCGACCGGCTGGCGATTGCCGTGGCCAACGAGGCGCCATTCCGCATCGACCTCACGCCTCCGCCCTTCCCCGTCCTGCTCAACGGCCAGGCCAGTCTCGAAGTTACCGCGATTCGCAATCCCGGTTTTACGGGGCCGATCAATGTCTCGATGCTCTACAGCCCCCCGGGTGTTCACTCGCAGCCGACCGTAACCATCCCGGCGAACCAGAACTCGGTCGAGTTTCCCATCAACGCCAGCCAGGACGCGAGGCCGCGAACGTGGCAGATCGCAATGATCGCTTCGGCCGACGCCGGGCAGGGGACTGTCTGGACCTCTTCGCTGCTCGCGCCGCTGACGGTGGCCAAACCGTTCCTCACCGGTCATCTCGACCGCGCGAATACCATCCAGGGCCAGCCTGTCGCCATTACCTGCCATCTCGATCAGAATGTCCCATTCACCGGCACGGCGCATATCCGTTTGATGGGGCTGCCGCCGAAGGTCACCGCGCCCGACGTGGATGTCACCTCGACCGAGAAGCAGGCGGTATTCAACGTCACCACCGACCCGACGAGCCCGGCCGGCCAGCACAAGGAACTCTTCTGCGAGGTCACCGTCGTTCAGAACGGCGTGAAACTGGTCGCCGATACCGCCCAAGGCGGCTCCCTGCGCATCGATCCGCCGCCGCAGCACCCGGAGGTGGCCGCGCAATGAAACTGCTCCGCTTTTTGCCGCTGGCGCTTCTCCCTTTGTTCCTGGGCGCGGCCGCTCCGGCGCCGAATGCCCCGGCGCCCGCGGCCTCTCCCGCGGCGCCCGCGCCTGTCCCGGTGCCTGCGTTGCAGCTCGATCATCCGATGAGCTTCAAGAACGATGTGATGCCGATCCTCACCAAGGCCGGCTGCAACACCGGCGGCTGCCACGGCTCCGCGCGCGGACGCGACGGGTTTCACCTCTCGCTCTTTGGTTATGATCCCGATGGCGATTACGAGCGCATCACGCGCGAGATGGGCGCCCGCCGCATCAACCTGGCCATGCCGGAGGAAAGCCTCGTGCTGTTGAAAGCGACCGGCAGCGTCCCGCACACCGGCGGCAAACGCTTCGACAAATCGAGCGATTTCTACAAGGCGATCCTCGAATGGCTCGACGCCGGCGCGCCGCACGATCCGCCCGGAGTCCCTCACGTGACCGGCGTGGAAATGCACCCGGCGGAAATGGTGATCGAAGGTGAAAACGTCGCGCGTCCGCTCCAGGTCCTCGCGCGTTATTCGGATGGCACGGTGCGCGATGTCACTTCGCTGGCCGTGTTTTTCACCAATAACGAAGCCACGGCGAAGGTCTCGCCCGGGGGCGTCATTACTTCGGGAGACCGCGGCGAGGCGTTTGTGATGGCCCGCTTCGATACCACCACGGTCGGCACCTCGGTCATCGTGGTGCCAAAGGGGCTCAACTTCACTTTCCCGCAAGTCGAGGAGCGCAATTACGTCGATCAATTGATCGACGCCAAATTGAAGAAACTGCGCATCGCCCCTTCGGGCCTTTGCACCGACGAGGAATTTCTCCGGCGCGTGACCATCGACATCACCGGGCTGCTGCCCACCGTCGAGGAGCACGACCGGTTCATCGCCGACACCGATCCCAACAAGCGCGCGAAACTGGTCGATGAGCTGCTCGAGCGGCCCGAATTCGCCGACATCTGGGTGATGAAATGGGCTGAGCTTCTGCAAATCCGCTCCGGCGCCGACATTACGCCCAAGTCCGCGCTCGTCTATTACAACTGGCTGCACGACCAGATCCTCGCGGGCGTCCCGATCAACGAACTCGTGCGCCAGCTCGTCGGCAGCACCGGCGGCACTTTCGATAATCCGGCGGCGGGCTTTTACCAATTCGAGACCGACCCGTTGAAGCTGGCCGAGGACACGGCGCAATCCTTCCTCGGCGTGCAGATCAAGTGCGCGCAATGCCACAACCATCCGTTCGACCGCTGGACGATGAATGACTACCGCGGCTTCGTCGCGTTCTTCACGCAGATCGCGCGCAAGAAAGGCGAGGATCCGCGCGAGACCATCGTTTACGACAAGCACCAGGGAGACTCCGTCAACCCGGTCACGAACAAGGTGGTGCAGCCGAAATTCCTCGGCGGTGCGCAGCCCCCGCCATCGGCGAAGACCGGCGCCAGCAGCTTGCCGACTGGCTCGCCAGCCCTGACAACCCCTGGTTCCCGAAGCACGTCGCGGACATCGTGTGGGACCAGTTCTTTGGGCGCGGCATCATCGAGCCGGTGGATGACGTGCGCATCAGCAATCCGCCGGCGAACCCGCAATTGCTCGACGCCCTGGCGCGGCATCTGGTCGATGACAAGTTCGACATCCGCCCGCTCGTCCGGGACATCTGCCTCTCGCGCACCTACCAGGAGTCCAGCCAGCCGAACGACACCAACGCGCAGGATGACCGCAATTTCTCGCACAGCGGCATCCGGCGGCTGCGCGCGGAGGTGATGCTCGATTGCATCAGCGAGGCGACCGGGACCAGGGACAAGTTCCACGGCCTGCCGCTGGGCGGGCACGCGGTGCAGATCGCGGACGGAACGACGACCGATTATTTCCTGCGCACCTTCGGGCGCTCGACGCGCGAGACGGTCTGCACCTGCGCCGTTTCCCTCGAGCCGAACCTCTCGCAGGCGCTCGAGCTCATCAACGGCGACACCGTGCAGAACAAGATCACCGGCGGGGCGCAGGTGAAAAAGTTGATCGACGCGAAAATGGACGACAAATCACTCCTCACGAACCTCTATCTGCGGACGCTGGGCCGCGCGCCGACGGATGACGAGTTGAAGACGCTGATGCCGCTCCGTGGCCGACCCATCGACGCGGCAGGCGAAACTCGAGGATATTTTCTGGGCGCTGCTGAACTCGAAGGAGTTCATGTTCAATCATTGATGAAAATTCGAAATTCGAAATTCGAAATTCGAAGGCTCGCGGCAGCGCCATTCCTCGTATTCTTGCTGGCGATTTCCACACTCCGGGCGGACGTGACCTACGAGGAAAACATTCGCCCGATCCTTCAGGACAGTTGTCTCAACTGCCACAACCCGGACAAGAAAAAGGCCGGACTCGATCTTTCCACCTACGACGCGGCGATGGAGGGAAGCGACAACGGCCAGGTGATCGAGGCCGGCGACCCGGACAAGAGCCTGCTTTACCAGGTCATCACGCACGCGGCGGAGCCGTACATGCCCAAGGGGGGCGATAAAATTGCCGACGCGCAAATCGATATGATCCGGCAATGGATCCAGGCCAACGCGCCCGACAAACCGGGCGGCATGATGGCGGGCGCAAACACCGGCCCCGAGGTGGCTGCGGCGCCCGTCGATGAAAAACCGCAGGGCCCGCCGGCCATGCCGCGTGACGGACTGCTCGAGCCGGTGGTCCACACGCGGCGCACCGGCGCGGTGCCGAGGGTGGCGGGCAGCCCGTGGGCGCCGCTGGTGGCCATCGCCGCGCAGAAGCAGGTCCTTCTTTACAACACCGACACGCTCGAACTCGCGTCGCGTGCTGCCGTTTCCCGAGGGTTTCCCCGCCGTGGTCCGCTTCAGCCACAATGGCAGCCTGGTCATCGCCGGCGGCGGCATCGGCGCAAAGCTGGGTCATGTGGTGATCTGGGATGTCGTCACCGGGCAGGCGCATCGCGCAGATCGGCGATGAATTCGACACCGTGCTCGCCGCCGACATCAGCCCGGACCAGAGCCTCATCGCGCTCGGCGGCCCCAGCCGGCTCGTCAAGATCTTCTCCGCCGCCGATGGCAAGATGATCTGCAAAATGAAGAAACACACCGATTGGGTGACGGCGCTCTGCTTCACCCCGGATGGCAAGGAACTGCTCTCCGGCGACCGGGAGGGCGGCCTCTCCGCGTGGGATTGCCAGGGGCATGAATTGCAATCGGTCAGCGCGCACGAGGCGGCCATCACCGGCATCGCCTGCCGCGGGAACATTGTCGCCACTTCGAGCGAGGATGGGACGGTCAAATTCTGGGACATGACCGATGGCAAGCAGGTAAAGAGCTGGCATGCCCACAATGGCGGCGTGCGATCGATCTCCTTTACCCCCGACGGCCGAATCGTCACCTGCGGCAGGGATAAGATGGTGAAGCTCTGGGATGCCAACGGCAATCAGATCAAACAATTCTGGTCCGCTGACGGACATCGGCATGCAGGCGGCCTTTGCCGGCGGCAAGGTCATCGCGGCGGATTGGAACGGCATCGTCCGGGTCTGGACGCCGGACGGCAAAAGGGTGGGGGACCTCGACTCGAATCCACCGAGCGTCGAGCAGCAGCTCGATGCCGCGAACAAACGCGTGGCCGCTCTGCTGGCCGCCCAGCAGCAGGCGCGGGACGCGGGCAAGCGCGCCGCGGCGGCGCTGGCTGCGGCGCTCGAGGACGCATCCGGGGCCGCAACGGCGCTGAATGCGAGCAAGGCGGCGCTCACCGACGCGCAAAACCGGCTCTCCGCACTCGAAAAACAGTCTGCCGCCGGCAACGGCACGATTCAGAAAACGAGCGGCCTGGATGCGGCTGCCGGGCAGATGGCATGTGCCTCGGCGGCAAATCCGCTGCTCGAGCCCGCGTTGGTGTCAACGCTGGCAACGCAGGCCGCGGAGAGTCAGCCGGCCGTGGCGCAATCGACCCTCGCCGCCGCCCGCGCTCGATGCGCCGCGCTCGCCCGGCAGGTCGATGCCGGGACACACGCCCGCGATGCCGCCGAGGCAGGCGTGAAATCCACGGAAACGGCCCTGGCGACCGCGCAAGCGGCCGAGGAGAAGTCCGGGGGCGGTATGAACGCGGCCAATGCCGATCTGCTCAAATGGCGCGCCGCCGCGTCCCGGCTGGCTTCCGCGCCGCAGCTTGCGCTGCGCAAGACGGACTCGAAATAAGGCCGGTTGCTATTGCGGAGAGGCCTGGGGGCTCGATTGGACGGCGGGCGGGGGTCCAGGAGGGTGATTGCCGCCCCGCTGCTCATCCTCGGCGTTGAATTTGTGGTGGCCTTCGCGCTTGTCTCCGTTGATTTTGTCCATCAGCGTCAGGGCCTGGGTGCTATTGCCGGCGTTGACCGCCTGTTCGAGGGCCTGCATGTCGGTGATGAGGCCGTCGATCTGCTTGTGGTAATCGGCCAGGAACTGGTCCTTGTCCGCGGGGGGGATATCCTTGGTTTTTATGGGGTCAAACCCCTTTGCCTTGGTGGCGTGATCCTCCATGTCCTTCACCAGCTTTACCGCGGCGTCCTTTTGCGACGGATCGCTCACGATTTTGCGCAGGGCGCGAAAATCCTTGGCGATGCCGGACATTTCCTGGGCGAGAGGGGTTTTTGGCTCATCCTGGGCACGGAGCGGGGCCGGAAGGGTCAGCAGGCCGGCGATCAGCAAGGATGCGGATACGATGGGTAGGGAGGGTTTGATCATGGCAACTTTGGCTTTAACACGGGCGCCGGGGAAAAGTCTCGCCCTGTTTTAGCCGCGCCCCGCAAATGGGTTGACCTTGGGGACTTGGAGAATATATTACGCGCATGACTCCCCGCCGAACTGTCGCAATCCTGCTGTCGCTGGCCCTGGTCTTCTGCCTCCCGCATTTCACCCAGGCCAAATATCCCAAAGGCAAACTTTCCCCCACTCCCGGTGAGGGACACACGGTCATCGAGTCGGTCAGTTCCGACTCCATCACGGTCAGCACGACCGGCGGTGGAGGCGGTGCGAACACCTACAAGATCAATTCGTTTACGGAAATCACTTATGACGGCCAGGACACGACCGTCAATCAGCTTCAGCCAGGCATGCGCGTAACGGTGACTCCTGACGGGGCCGACGCCGATACGGCAGCGATCGTCAATGCCAATGCCGCTCCGACCGAGCCGACCCCCAAGCCGAAGCCGAAATAATTTGTAATCCTGCAGTGTCTCCAGGAGTTGCAATCCCAAACAGCCGGTCCGCCGTAGCTCCCGTGCTTCAGATCCCGGTGGCACATAGCACTGTGCGGCCCACAGTCCATAACCACCAACCATAACCGTATGAAACCCCATATCATCGTCCCCATCCTGCTCGCCTTCGCTCTTTGCGCGCCCCAGTTGGCCAGCGCCAAGAGCAGCCGCCCCAAGCCGAGCCCCCATCACACAGTCATTGAATCGGTCACTTCTGACGGGATCACCGTGACCACCACCAACGGAGGGAGCACCGTAAGCTTCAAGGTAAACGCGGAGACCGAGATTACCTACGACGGACAGGACATTCCTCTGAGCCAGCTCCAGCCGGGCATGCGCGTGGATGTCACGGCCGATGCCGCCGATTCGGGCCTCGCCTCGGTCATCATCGCCAATGGCGCGCCGCCGGCCGACGCGACTCCCACGCCGAAGAAAAAATAGGCTGGGATTTCTCCGATATCTTTGCTCACCGGGCCGCGCCATCCGCCGGCCCGGTGAGCATTTTTTTTGAACTTTTCGGCTGTTTTGGCGGGTTTTTTTAAATTTTAGATTGCACCCGCGAAACAACCCGTTAGGAAGAGATTCCAACATATGGCAGCTAAAGCACTTACCAAATCTGAAGTCCTCAACAAACTCGCCGACGCCACCGAGACCTCCCGGAAAACAGCAGTCCTCTTTTTGGAAAGCCTCGTTACCCTCGCTTACACCGAGACCAAGAAAAAGGGCGAATTTGTCATCCCCGGCATCGGCAAGCTGGTGAAGCAAAAGCGCAAGGCGCGCATGGGAATCAACCCGAAGACCGGCGAGAAGATCAAGATCGCGGCGAAGACCGTGGTGAAGATCCGCATCGCCAAGGCGGCCAAAGACGCGATCTTTGGCGCGAAGTAATTCGGCCGTTTCGAATTCCCTTTGATTGAGTGAGGGAGGCGGCATGACCGCCGTCTCCTTTGCTTGTCTTTGGCAGGTCCCCCCAACCGGAGCGAGCCTGCCCCCATTCGCCGCCCAGGCAGCACCGTCCGGGAAAATCAATGGATTCCATTGATTTTTACAATGTCGCGCGCCCTTGCGCCGCTCGGGGGTTCGCGGCATGATGGCGCCTGATATATGGCACCGTCCCAAACGCGATTTCGCGCCGGCTGGATGTTGTTCTGCGGCGCGCTCCAATTGTTCTTCGCCGGCTCCGTCAAGGGCCAGCCGGAGGCCGCGCCTCCGCGGCCCGGGCCCGTCGTGGCGGGGACGAAGCGGGTCGTTCTCGTCGCGGGCATCTACAGTTCGGGCAGGGCGATGCACTTCATGCAGCGGTACCTCGAGGCGCGCGGCTACCAGGCCAGCGCCGTCAACCTGAGGCCGAACGACGGCTCGGTCTCGTTCGAAACAATGGGGCGGCAGCTCGAGAGCTACGTCGACACGAACATTCCCCACGGCGAGAAGTTTGACCTGGTGGCGTTCAGCATGGGCGGACTGGTGGCGCGTTATTACATCCAGAGGCTGGGCGGTTACCAGCGGGTGCGCCGCCTGGTGACGCTTTCGACGCCGAATCATGGGACGTTCTGGGCGCGGCTCGGCGACACCGCCGGCGTGAAGCAAATGCGTCCCGACAGCGAGATGCTTCGCGAGCTGAACGGGGATGTCACGAAACTCGAGCCGCTGAAGTACACCTCCATTTATACGCCGTTCGATTTGAGCATCATTCCCGCCACCAGTTCCCGCATGCCGGTTGCCCGCAACGTGATGGTCTGGGTGCCGCTGCATCCGTTCATGGTGATGAGTTCCCGTCCGATGCGGGAGGTCGAGCGTGCGCTCGAGTGACGGCTTCATTGTTTCTCAAGGCTGGCTGGGACCGAACAGAATCATTGCATCGCGCTCACCGAGGCATGGATTTATTGCAACTCCGCGCCGTTTCGCTTTCCCTCGGGCGCGGTGCCGAATGTCTTTGCGACCTCCTCCGCGATGTTATAGAGCGGGGTGAAGCCTTTTGCGTAGGCGTCGTTCAGGAAAATGGCGACGCGCCCGCCGCCGGAAGTTCGATGGAACTGATGCTTGCCGGCGGCGAGCCAGATCGGCCCGGTGTAGGGCTTTCCATCCAGTTCTCCGGCTAGCTGGCCCGTCTCGGTGAGCACGACGTAAGTCTGCGGGATGACCACGTCGAAAGTGTAAGTGCCATCCTCCTTGTCCCGGCCAATGACCTTGCCCAGGACGCCCACGGCGCGCGTCTTTGTATCGAAGGGAAGATAATTTCCGATGATGAATTGCTCCGCGACCGAACCGGAACTGCCCAGGATCAATGAACTGAGCTTTACTCCATGACTGATCATCTCGTCCGGGATGCTGTCGTGGATGTAACCGAGCTTCACGCGGGCCTTGGTAATCGGCTCGACACCCAGAAATAGGCGCGGCGGCGGTAAACGTAATCTCCCTTGTCGTCCATGACATAGTCGTTGGGATTCGTGATCTCCAGGACGTTGGCGATGTTATGCGTGGTGATCTGCAGGCGGTCCTCGCGCAGATTATGGAAATGCCAGGTGAAGGCGAAATTGCACGCTGCCGCGGCGGGCAGGCCGTAAGTCCAGAAGAGCCGGCGCAATCGCTCACTGCGCACGGTGGCGCCGGCCAGGGTCAGCAGCGGGATGGCGGTGAAAGTTGTAAGTGGAATATAAGGCAGATCGTCCTCGCGCGTGATATCGGGCCAGTAACTCAAGAGCAGGCAGAGGTAAATCCACGGGACCAGCGTGATGATTGCGCGGCGGATCGCCAGGCGCGTATCGGGCGTCTGGCGAAAGATGAGCCACATGAGGGCGGCCGAGGCGGGAAAGGAGAGGGGAAAATACCATTGGTAGAGTGCGACGTGATCCCACCGCTTGAGGCCCGGGACGAGGTTGTGCTTGATGACGCCGTAAAGCATTTTGTCGAATGCGCCGCGCCATTCGAAGTAAAGGGCCATCGTGGCGGGTGGAATCGCCATGCCCACGATTATCACCGCGAGGCAGGCCAGGATCGCCATCGGGCGGGGCCGATTGCCGCGCAGCCAGCCGCCGATCATCGCCAGCGCCGCTGCCGCGCCCAGCGCCACCGTGAGCGGGACCGTTTTGATCGAGACCGCGCCGGAGAGGCCGAGGAGGAGGCCGAATTGAAACGCACGCTTTACGGTGAATTCCCCGTTCACCGCGACCACGAGGCTCAACAACCAGAACGCAGTCCAAAGCTGGTCGGTCCGGAATTCCGTCGAGGTGTAAAAGAACTTCCAGAGCACCGCGGCGAAGAGGGCGCACCATGGCGCGGCGCGGCGCCAGCCAAGGACGACCGCCAGGCGGAAAACGCACCAGATGGAGACGAAGTAAAGCGGGAGCATCGCCCAGCGCAGCCAGATCATGACGTCCGGGCGCACGCCGATGAGCGCCATGATGGGGGCGCAAAGCATCTGGAAGAGCGGCATGTGATTGTCGAACACGTCCTTGTATTGCAACTGTCCCGTCACCCATCCCCAGACCACGTGGGCGTGCTGGGTCTCGTCCGAGTCCGAACGGAAATGGAAAATCGCCAGCACCTTCGCGGCCAGCGCGAGCGCCACCAGGACCAGGAAGGCCGTGCGCTCGAAACCGCGCGCGGGTAAATAACGGTCCATCCACCCTCGGGCTTCCGGCTGATCTGCGGTCCGGGGTTGATTCATTTTAGGCCGGGGAGGGTTAACCGCTTCCGGGTGGTGCGAGCCAATGGAAATCTTCGATTGCGCGGTTTTTTGAGAGTTGCCCGCTCTGGTTTTCTTTGCGCCTTCGCGCCTTTGCGTGCTGCTAATCCCTTTTGGAAGAGGGGCTCACGCAAAGGCCTGCCCGCAACGCTTCGCGTAGCGAGGCGGGCCGGCGCAAAGGCGCAAAGTTTTCCAGAAGGGAGTGCAGGTGCCGTACCAGTTCCCTCCGGGCGAGACCGGTTTTTCCCGCCTTTTATTCTGTGGCGCAAAATCAATTTTGGAACACTCTCTGAAATGCTCATTTGTCGGTGCGGGCTTGCTCCTGGGCGATGATCTTTTCCGATGCATCGAAGAGCGGATGGAAGCCGGCATCGAGGGCGCGCGCCAGGAAAATGGCGGCGCGGCCGCCGCCGGATGTGCGATGGAAAATGTGATGTCCGACGGCCAGCGGCACCGGGCCGCCATAGGGAGCGCCGTCCAGTGTGCCGGCGGTCGTGCCGGACTCGCTGACGACGGCGTAGGTTGCGGGGATCGCGACGTTGAATAAAAATGTGCCGTCGGGGGAGGCCGGGCCCAGTTTCTTCCCGGCGACGCCAAGATCGGTCGCCTGGGGGTCGAACGGCATGTAATTGGCGAGGATGAATTGGCTCGTCGCGGGCGGGATGTGCGCGGTGATGAGGTAACACATTTGCACGCGCTTGCTTGCAAGCGATTCGGGGATGGTGTCCTTGATGCGACCGAGGTTCATTCGCGCCCGGGTCAAGGTTTCGATGACCCAGTAAATGGGACGCGGCCTGAAAACGTAATCGCCCTTGGCATCCATGACATAGTCATTGGGGCGGGTGAGCAGGAGCACGTCGTGGATGCTTCGCCTGGTGGGTTTCGTGCGGTCGCTGCGGAGTGGATTGAGGTTCCAGACGAAGAGGAGTTCGATGAAACAGATGGCGGGCAGGCCATAGGACCAGAATTTTTTGCCGCCACGCCTCGTTTCGGACGAAATTGCCGGCCAGCATCAGCAGCGGAATGGCCGAGAGCGGGGCGAGCGGCGTGTAAGGGAGGTCGTCCTCGCGGGTGATGTCGGGCCAGTAACTGAGCAGGAAGGCGATGAAGAGCCATGGAGTCAGGGCGACGATGGCGCGCCGGCAGGCGAGCCGGGTATCGGGTGTCTGGCGGAAGATCAGCCATCCGTAGGCGGCGAGCAGGACCGCGGTGACGGGGAAATCCCATCCGTGGGTCGAGAAATGGCCCCAGCGTTTCAGGCCCGGCACGATGTTGTGCCAGTAGACGCAGTACTTCATCGGCTCGAAGGCGCCCTGGGACCAGAAATAGCGGACGATGATTGCCGGCGCGACGATTGCGCCGGCGAGGATTGCAGCCAGACGCGCGAGCATCGCCAACGGATGCGGCGGCGCGCCTCGCACCCATGCGAATACGATGGCCATGAGCGTGGCCACGGCCAGGGCGATCACCAGGACTACGGATTTGAGCGAGACCGTGAAGATCAGGCCGAGCAAGAGGCCGAATGCCAGTGCGCGTTTTACGGTGAATTCGCCTTTGACGGCGACCAGCAGGGCGAGCAGCCAGAAAGCGGCCCAAAGGATGTCGGGGCGGAATTCCGTCGATGTGTAGAAGAACTGCGGGAGCGCGGCGGCGGCCATCGCGGCCCAGGGGGCGGCGCGGCGGAAGAAGAGGCGCTCGGTGAGCTTGAAGACGCACCAGAGGCAGGCGAGGAAGAGCGGGACCATGGCGGCGCGCAATTCCAGGATGATGTAATCGTGCTGGCCCAGAAGCCGGAAGAAGGGGGCGCAGAGCATCTGGAAGAGCGGCATGTGGTTGTCGAACAGGTCGCGATAAGGGAGCTGTCCCTGGGTCCAGGCCCAGACGACATGGGCATGCTGGGTTTCGTCGGAATCGATCCGGTAATGGAGGATGGCCATTACCTTGAGCACGGCCACCAGCGCGGCGAGGAAAAGGAAGGCTTTGCGCTCGAAGCCCCGGGGCGGCAGGAGGTCCCTTGGGCTGGCTGTCGGATCGGTCACGGTGAAAATGCGGAGGGTTACCCGCTTCGCGGGGCTGGCGCAAGGGCTTGGGTGGGATTTTTGATCCGCTGGGCTCGCAGCGCCTTGAGTGTGGCGAGGCGACCAGGCCACGCCCGCAACGCCTTGGGCGTAGCGAGGCGGGCAGGGGGATTTACGTAGATTTGCGCATATTTGGGCCTGTGCGGGAGTGCGGAGGGGGTGAAAATGGCTTGATTGACCTTGATTGGGCTTGATTCGACCTTGATTGCGACGGGGCGCAGATTTGGTGGGACGGGGTGTCTGATAGCGCCGCGAAAGGGGTCGATGGAACTGCGATTTTGCCGGGAATGGCGGCGGCATTCCATAACGGTAGCAAGATGGATGTCGCGGTGGTTAGGGTTTTTTCTGGCGGGGAGATGCGTGGCGTCGATGCCGAGCAAGCCGGCGAGCTGCTCACGGTAGAGTCGCGTGGTTTTCGGTAATAGGATTTGCTGCGTGGGTCGTGCGCCGCCAATTGAGTCGATGCCACACGCGCGATGGAAGCCTTGCAACCATTGTGTGCCGGTATCAATCTGCCCGGACGCCATGGCTTCCAATGCAAAGGCCCGCTCCAAAGTAGACTGGATTGATATAATCCGCGCTGTCACAACGCCACTTGGTTTTTATGTCCTGGCGCTGCTGATTATCGAGGGGACTTTGACGATTGTGCTTTCCTGCGCAAAACTAGCCGAAAACCACGTATGGGATGGCTTTCTGGTTATGCTCGGCACGTTCGCGGTCGTCGTCCTGATTGTAACAATCCTTACCGTGTGGTTTCCCAAAAACCTTTTGTACGGCAAGGAGGAACATGCAAATCCTGTTTTGGCGCCATCGGCACTCAAAGACCAAATTGAAGATTTGATAGCCGTGAACGTGAGGTCGGAATGCTTGAAAAATCCGCCGAAATGAGAGAAATTAGCGATATGAATTGGAAATCCACCGTGACCGACCCAGATGAGATCAAAGTGTTCATGGCCCTTGATGGCCCTTCGTACACGTGGCGCACTGTCAGCGGGATCGCGCGCCAGACTGGATTGCCGGAGGCTCGCGTGACTGATATCCTGGCGAAATATAACATGAAATTGACGCGGCTTTCTGAGGTGGCCTCACTCAGCGGACAAGCCCTTGCTGGTTTGATCGAGAAGGTCGGCGCGTAAACTAATTGATCCTGCCGAAACTGTGAGAGGCGCCAGGCGCCTCGCAAGTCCCTTCAAAGTGCACGAGCGCGAGGCCGTGGGGGGATTTTGTTGGCGACCTGCTCACGGCAGAGTCGCATGGTTTTCGCCAACCCTACTTTGGGGCGGATTTCGGGGTGGGAGGGACGGTTCCGGAGAGGCCGGGGTCATGGGTCACGACAGACCGTTCAATCGGACTTACGCTCGGCGTCACCCACTGCCCGACCACGCTTGTCACGACAGACCGTTCAATTGGACTTCCGCTCGATGGCCAGGGCGCAGAGCCATCGAAAATCCGATCGATCAGTTCGATTTCGTCGGCGGCATTACAGATCTTAAGGATGCCAGTTGACGGATCGTAACTGAGATCGGCGCCGGGAGGAAAGTCCACGCTTCGGGAGGCGAGGTAGTCCTTCATACCTTGGCTTTCGCTTCCGGGACCGCGGGAGGCCACAGCCTTCATCATTTCCGGTGGAATATGATACTCCTTAGTAACGTTCGGTTTCTCCGGCCCGATCAAGACTGTGTCGCCGCGATACGTGATGTCTAAAGTGCAGAGTTTCGCAACATAACGCAGCGCCTCACGGAGCGGAATATTCGAAAGCTCCAGCGTGATCCGAATTTGGTCGCCGCCCGCAGGCGAGGTGGAAGTTGCCCGTGTCACGGTTGTGCGGGAAGTCCCGGGTTCGAGAACGATATGGACGCCCTTGTGGTTTGGATCTGTGGATTGCTTGTCCTGATCGCGGCTTTCTTGATTCAGGAGTTCGATGGCGTCGCGCAAGGTGGTGTCGCGAAAGTAAATCCTGGGGATGATAATGTCGTTGAGTTTGGCGGCGACAGCCAGCGTTGGATAATCGGACTCGAAGGGGGTAGGTTTCGCGGCAGTGTTTGGGCCGGGCGATTGGGCTTGGGCAAAGGATGGGATTGCCGATGCGAGAAGGGAAAGGAGCAAACCGGGGTGGGGGAACGGCGGTTTCATGCGCGGATGATAGGGCAGAGGCGGCTCGGGGGGCCAGATTTTGAGGGCCGGGCTTTGGGCGGGAGCGGAGGAATGTGGGCATCGAAAGGCGCTTCGCTGTTTCGATGCGGCACGGCGGCTGTTTGGCGGCGGGGCGCGGACTGATTACTTTTACGGGCCGGTTTGATGGGTGATTTTTTGGGCCGCCGTGCTTTTGTTTTTTTGACGACGGGGCTCCGCCCCATGCCCCGCTCAGGGGACAATTGTCCCCTGAGAACCCCGTGCGGTCGCTGGCGCGACAAATTTAAGCGAAGGCGCAATAGTGTTCTCTTGAACACTTGATGGGGCGGACTTAACGTCAGGGGGTATGCAGCCGCAGGCCACCACCATTCAGCAATTGCGCCAGCTTTTGGCGGAGCGTTTCCAGGGGGCGGCGCCGCGCTATGGGCTCTTTTTTTCCACGGGAGTGCCGGGGCTGGATGAGGCGCTGGGGGGCGGGCTCTGGAAGGGGACGCTGACGGAAATGAGCACGCCGCCGGGCGGGGCGGGCTGCCTGACGGTGCTCAATGCGATCCTGCACGCCTGCGCGCGGGAACGGCGCCCGGTGGCGCTGGTGGATGGGGGGGATGGGTTTGATCCGCAGCCGCATGAGGCCGGGGTGCTTGCGAATATGCTCTGGGTGCGCTGCCGCAATACGGCGCAGTTTTTCAAGGCGGCCGACCTGCTGCTGCGCGACGGGAATTTGCCCATCGTGCTGCTGGACCTGCGGGGGAGCGCGCCGGGGGAGTTGAGGAGAATCGCGAATACCACGTGGTACCGGCTCCAGAGGATCGCGGGGCAGAGCGCGGTGGCGTGCCTGATTGCGACGCCGCGGTTCCTGGTGAGCAGCGCGCATTGCCGGGTGGAATTGCGAAGCGGGCTGGGGCTGGGCGACCTGGAGCGGGCGCCGGAGGAAATTTTGCGGGGGATGGATTTTCGCGTCGTGCGGCGGCACGGGCTGGTATCGGAGGCGGGGTGATGTTCGCGGCGGCATACATCCCGAAGTTTCAATTGCAGGCGGCGCTGCGGTATGAGCCGGCGCTGCGGGGTGCGGCGGCGGCAATCGTGCAGGAGAATGAAAAGCCGGGGCGCGTGGCGCAATTCACGCGGGCGGCGCAGCGGGCCGGGGTGCGCGCCGGAATGACCACGAGCCAGGCGGTGGCGCGCTGCCCGGGGCTGGAGGTGCGCTACCGCGCGGCGGAACGGGAGGGGATGGCCGCGGCGGCGCTGCTGCAATGCGCGGCTGGTTTTTCGCCATGGATCGAGGCGACGGGCGAGGGGATTTGCACGCTCGATTTCAAGGGGATGCCGCCGGGCGCGTACCGGCAGGGAGCGGAGGGATTGCTGGAGCGGCTGCGGGGCCAGGAGTTGGTTGCAAAAATCGGCATTGCCGCGACGCCCGGGCTGGCGCTGCTGGCGGCGCGCAACGCGCGGCCCATTCTCCACGTCACGCAGCCGGGGCAACTGCGCGGGCTGCCGATTTCCGCGCTGGCCGCCCTCGATGCGGGCGCGGGGTTGCTGGATACGCTGCGGCGGCTGGGGATACGGAGCGTGGGAGAGTTTTGCGAATTGCCGCCGGAGGGGATGGCGGCGCGTTTCGGCGAGGAGGGGCTGGAGTGCTGGAATTGCGTGATGGGGAAAAGCACGCGGCTGCTGGAGCTGGCGGCGGCGCCGCAGAGTTTCGAGGAGGGGATGGAGTTCGAACAGGAAATCGAGCTGCTGGAGCCGCTGCTTTTCATGCTGCGGCGGTTTTTGGATTGCATCACGCAGCGGCTGGATGCGGCGTACCTGGCGGCCGCGGCGCTGGAGATGCGCATCGGTTTTTCCGCTGGGGATGATTATACGCGCGTCTTCGAGATACCATCGCCGACGCGCAACGCGGAGACGCTTTTCCGGATGCTGTATACGCACCTGGAGAATTTTCAGAGCCCGCATCCGATCAAATCGCTGCACCTGGAGGCGCGCCCGTGCAGGGCGGCGCGGGAACAGCTTGGGCTTTTCGAGACGTCGCTGCGGGACCCGAATCGTTTTCACGAGACGCTGGCGCGGCTGGCCGCGCTGGTGGGGGCGGACCGCGCGGGCGTGCCGGTGAAGGAGAATAGTTTTCGGCCCGATGCGTTTCACCTGGAGCCGCCGGCTTTTCACGCCGCGGGCGCGCCGCGCCGGGACGGGCCGCGCGGGCTGGCGCTGCGGCGTTTCCGGCCGCCGCGCCGGGCGCATGTATTCACGGCGGACCGGCGGCCGGTGGCGCTGGCGATTGAGAATTTCAGCGCGCCGCTGGGGAGAATGCTCGGGGCCGTGGATGAGCTCGGGGGAATGGTGGGACCGCCAGGCGTGGGAGCGCGCCGAATGGGAGGTGGAGGGGGCGGACAGGCGGGTGTACCGGGTGTTTCGGGAGGGGGATGAGTGGTTTGTGGAGGGGATGTATGATTGAGAAAGCTCCGATTGCGGATTGCGGATTGCGGATTGCGGATTTTTCCTCCTCCTACTGCGAGCTGCATGCGCGGAGTGCTTTTAACTTTTTGCGCGGAGCTTCGAATCCGGAGCAATTGGCGGAGAGGGCGGGGGGGCTGGGGATCGGGGCCATGGCGGTGCATGACCGCGATGGGGTTTATGGGGCGCCACGGTTTCATGCGAGCGCGCGGGAAGCGGGCATCAAGCCGATCATTGGGTGCGAACTTACCATTGAAGACGGGTCTGTTTTGCCGGTGATTGTGATTTCGCGCGAGGGTTACCGGAATCTTTGCCGGCTGATTACCATTGGGAAATTGCGCGGGTCGAAGGAGGCTTCGTCGGTGACTTGGGAGGAAGTGGCGGGGCACGCGTTGGGGCTCGTCGCGCTGACCGGCGATGAGGAGGGGCCGCTGCGGCGGCTCATTGTGGGCGGGGATGGGCGGGGGCCGGTGGAGTTGCTGGGGCGGATGGTCGGCATCTTCGGGCGCGGGAATGTTTACGTTGAAATCCAGCGTCATCTTCTGCGGGGCGAGAGGCAGGTTAATCGCCGGCTCGTCGAGCTTGCGGCGGCGACGGGGCTGCCGCTGCTGGCGACCAATGGGGTATGTCACGCGGAGCCGCCGGGCGCCAGGTGCTGGATGTTTTTAGTTGCATCCGCCATCACACGACGTCTCGACCGGGCCGGCACGCTGCTGAGCCCGAATAACCAGCGCCATCTCAAGGATGGGGCGGCAATGAGCGAGCTTTTCGCCGATTTACCCGAGGCTATCGCTAATACCGGCATCCTCGCGGAGCGCGCCGGATTTTCGCTGGAGAACCTGGGTTACGACTTTCCCACTTACCGTGGGCTCGATGCGGAGGCGATGGCGGCGATGCTGCGCGAGCAGACTTATGCCGGGGCGCGGAACCGTTTTCCCGCGCTGGATGGGAAGGTGCGCGCGCAACTGGAGCGGGAGCTGGAGTTGATCATCCGGCTGGGTATCCAGGGTTATTTTTTGATCGTTTGGGACATTGTCCGGTATTGCAACGAGAACGGCATCATGGTGCAGGGACGCGGGAGCGCGGCGAACAGCGCGGTATGTTACAGCCTGGGGATCACTTACTGCGACCCTTTGAAATACAAGCTGCTGTTCGAGCGTTTCCTAAGTGAGAGCCGCAAGGGGTCGTGGCCGGATATCGATTTGGACCTGCCTAGCGGGGAGAAGCGCGAGCAGGTCATCCAGGAGATATACCGGCGCTATGGACGCACCGGGGCGGCGATGACGGCCAATGTGATCACTTACCGCGGGCGGAGCGCGATGCGGGAGGTGGGCAAGGCGCTGGGGCTTCGAACGACGTGATGGAGCGTTTTTCGAACCTGTATGCGAACGGGGATTTTCCGCATACCATCGAGCTGGAGCGGCAGATGGAATGGCGGGCATTCCCGCAGGGCATCCGCGCAGGCGCGCGCTCGTGTCGCTGTTCCGGTCGATTCACGGGCTGCCGCGCCACCTGGGGCAGCACTCGGGCGGGATGATTATTTTCGAGGGGCGGCTTGATTCCATCGTGCCGATCGAGAAGGCCAGCATGCCGGGGCGCGTGGTGGCGCAATGGGACAAGGATGACTGCGAGAGCCTTGGGATCATCAAGGTGGATTTTTTGGGGCTCGGCATGATGGCGGTGATCCAGGATGCGGTTGAGTTATCGGCGCGGCGCGGGCGGGCGGTGGACCTGGCGCAATTGCCGGAGATGGACGAGCCGACGTTCGAGATGATCCGCAAGGCGGATACCATCGGCGTTTTTCAGATCGAGAGCCGGGCGCAAATGGCGACGCTGCCGAGGATGAAACCGCGGAACTTTTACGATTTGGTGATCGAGGTGGCCATTATCCGGCCCGGACCCATCCAGGGAAACCTGACTCATCCGTACCTGGCGCGGCGCGCGGGCGAGGAGAAGGTGACTTACTATCATGCCGACGTGGTCGATCGTGCTGGAGCGGACGCTGGGGGTGCCGCTTTTCCAGGAGCAAATGCTGAAGATCGCGATGGTGCTGGCGGATTTCACCGGGGCGCAGGCGGATGAATTGCGGCGCGCGCTGGGTTTCATCGATCCGAGGAAAGGATGGCGCGCGTGCAGGTGAAGCTGCGCGAGGCGATGGAGAAGAAAGGGGCACGCGGAGGAGATGATCGCGCAGGTGACCAAGGCGATCACTTCGTTTGCGCTGTATGGTTTTCCGGAGTCGCACGCGATCAGCTTCGCGCATCTGGCTTACGCGAGCGCCTACCTGAAGGTGCATCGCGCGGCGGAGTTTTACGCGGCCTTTTGAACAATCAGCCGATGGGATTTTATTCGCCGGCGACGTTGATCATGGATGGGAAGAGGCGCGGCGTGCGGTTTCACGCGGTGGCGCGTCGAGCGGTCGCAGTGGCTTTGCAGCATCGAGGCGGATGAGACGATCCAGCTTGGGTTTTGCGTGGTCGAGGGGATGCGGAGGGTTGCGCGAAATCGCTGCTCGAGGAGCGGGAGCGCGGCGCGTTTGTGTCGGTCGAGGATTTGCGCCGGCGGGTATCGCTCGATGCGCGGGTGCTGCGCACGCTGGCGGGGATCGGGGCGCTGGAGGGCCTCGTGCCGGGCCGGCGGCAGGCGCTCTGGAACGTGCTCGATGGCTTTGACCGCGGCGGCCTTTTCCAGGAATCGGCGTCGCCCGCGCCGGATTTTCCCGCGATGAATGCGGCCGAGGAATTGCAGGCCGATTACGAGGGGACGCGGCCTTTCCGTGACCGGCCACGGCATGGAGTTGCTGCGTCCGCAACTGGCCGGGCGTGCTGCGCGCGGCCGATCTGCCGGCGCATCGGCATGGGGGACTCGGTCACGGTGGCTGGCGCGGTCATTTGCCGGCAGCGTCCGGGCACGGCCAAGGGGTTCGTATTCCTGAGCCTGGAGGATGAGACGGGCATCATGAACATCATCCTCGAGCCCCAGATTCTTCGAGCGAAACCGGCTGATCCTGACGCAGGAGCGGTTTCTCATCATCAAAGGCCCGCTGCAAAGGTCGAGAGGGTGATCCATGTGCGCGCCGTGCGCGTCGAGCCGCTGCAAGCGGGAGATATGCTTACGGCGGAGTCGCATGATTTTCGGTGAGGGGGAAACCAATCGGACCTATGTATCTGGCATTGCGAGCGTTACCGTCATCAGGGTCACCCACGCGAGCAGGCCGGCCATGGCCGCGAGGGTAACCGGCACACCCAGGCGGGCGAAATCGCGGAAGGATATGTTGACTTCCATTTCGCGCGCTTGCTGGACGACGATGATGTTGGAGACACTGCCGATGATGATGAGGCTTCCGCCAAAGCTGTTGGCCAGTGCGAGGACGTAAGCCGCGGACGGATGGGTCACGTCAATGACCTTGAGCAGCAACATACCGCCGCCGAGTTGCTGATCAGGTTCGATAACGCCGCCGTGGCCAGGGCCAGATTGTCGCGGGACGTTGAGATTGAAGCCGCCGTGCGCCAGCCATTGGACGGCCTGGTTCGCCGTAGCCGGTGGATTGAAATGCGCCGGTGACAACAAACAGTCCCATGAAGAAAACGAGAATCGGCCAGTCCACCAGCCGAGCAATTCTTCCGTGCGGAACTTTGGGCTGGCCAGGTGAATGCCGGCGGCGGCGAGCGCGATGATTTCCTTGGGCAGCGAGGTGAAAAACAACCGATCACCAACGCGAGAATGATCAGGCCTTTGATCGTGTGTGCGCGGTTGAACGGTTAAGAGCGGGCGCGGCCCGGTTGCTTCTGCAGCCGCGAGCGTGAGGTTGTGACGGGACATCATCCAGATGATTCCGTAGGCGCTACTCAGAGCAAAAAGGACCGGCGTGACGCACCACAGCATATATTCTGCCGAAACCGAGATGTGCGACCTGGGCCGATCATCATGTCCTGCGGATTGCCGATCAGTGTCGGCGGCCGCGCCGATGTTGCTCGCGATCAGCCAGCGCGATGAGAAACGGCACCGGATTGATTCGCCGGCGGAGCAGGGCCGTGCCGACAATCGGCGTGAAGACGAAGCATACGATGTCGTGGTTCAGAAACGCCGATAAGCCCCGCCGTCGACCAGCATCAAGGTCAACAGAAATCGCGCGGGATTGCCGAGCCGCGCCGGATATTGCCGGCCACTTTGTCGAAAAAGCCGGACAAGCGGAGTTGGGCCGAGATGACAAAAAACCGAACAGCAGGAGAATCGTCGGCCAATTGACATAGAGAGACTACGTCGCTGGTGGTGACGCCGGACAAAGACCATCATGGCGATGGCCCCAGCAAAGCGATGCCCACGCGATTGAATTTCAGTCCTGGCACGCGCCCCAGCGCGATGCCGAGATAAGTAAGCGCAAAAATTGCCAGTACGGCAGGCTTTGCGTGGGGAGGGATGACGATTGCAGCGCCCATGGCTAATGTCCGGTGCGCATGGTCCCGCAGGACGCATGTGACCGGATCATCCGGGATGACCCCATTTCCAGTTCCGGATTTCCGGCATGTCCTGGCCGTTTTTATCGATGTATTGCTTGTGCTCGATCAGCTTGTCCTTGAGCTGCTGCTTCAGATAGATGCCCTTGTCGCCGGTCTGCGGCAGGCGGTCGATGGTGTCCATCACGAGATGGAAGCGGTCCAGATCGTTCAGCACCGTCATGTCGAAGGGCGTGGTGATGGTGCCTTCTTCCTTGTAGCCGCGGACGTGGATGTTGTCGTGGTTGGTGCGGCGGTAAGTCAGGCGGTGGATCAGCCACGGGTAGGCGTGGAAGGCGAAGATGACCGGCTTGTCTTTGGTGAACAGCTCGTCGAAATCCATGTCGCTCAACCCGTGCGGATGCTCGGTTTGCGGCTGCAGCTTCATGAGGTCGACGACGTTGACCACCCGGATTTTCAGGTCGGGCAGATGCTCGCGCATGATGGAGACGGCGGCGAGCGTCTCCAGCGTGGGCACGTCGCCGCAGCAGGCCATGACCACGTCGGGCGCAGCGTCCCTGATCGTTGCTGGCCCACTGCCAGATGCCGATGCCCTCAGTGCAATGCTTGACGGCGGCATCCATCGTCAGCCATTGCGGCGCCGGATGTTTGCCGGCGACGACGACATTGACGTAATGGCGGCTGCGCAGGCAGTGATCCATCACCGACAGCAGGCAATTGGCATCCGGCGGAAGGTAAACGCGCACGATCTCGGCCTTCTTGTTTACGACGTGATCGATGAAGCCGGGATCCTGATGGGTGAAGCCGTTGTGGTCCTGCCGCCAGACGTGCGAGGCCAGCAGGTAATTCAGCGAGGCGATCTTCCGCCGCCACGGCAGGCCCGAGGTGACCTTCAGCCACTTGGCGTGCTGGTTGAACATCGAATCGATGATGTGGATGAACGCCTCGTAGCAATTGAAGAGTCCATGCCGTCCGGTGAGCAGATAGCCCTCGAGCCAGCCCTCGCATTGATGTTCGCTCAGCATTTCCATCACGCGGCCGGCGGGCGCGAGAAATTCGTCGTTCGGCACGGTCGCGGCGTCCCACTGGCGTTTGGTCACTTCAAAGACGGCTTCCAGGCCGTTGGAAAGCGTTTCGTCGGGACCGAAGATCCGGAAATTCCGCTGCTCGCTGGTTCAGCTTCGCCACGTCGCGCAGGAAACGGCCCGAGCACGTGCGTGTCGCCGATGCCGCGACGCGCCCGGCGAGGGCACCTCGTCCGCGTAATCGCGGAAATCCGGCATCCGCAGGTCGCGCAGCAGGATACCGCCGTTGGCGTGGGGATTCGCGCCCATGCGCCGTTCGCCCTTGGGCGCGAGTTCGGCCAGTTCCGGCTTCAGCCGGCCCTGCTCATCGAAGAGTTCTTCCGGCCGGTAGCTTCTCAGCCAGTCTTCCAGTAGCTTGAGGTGTTCGGGATGCGTGGCCGGATCGGAGAGCGGCACCTGGTGCGCACGGAAAGTGCCTTCGATCTGCAGACCATCGACCACCTTCGGCCCGGTCCAGCCCTTGGGCGAATTGAGGACGATCATCGGCCAGCGCGGACGCGTGAGTATTGCCGTGGACGCGCGCGCTCCTGCTGGATTTTCTTGATCTGCTCCATCGCCGTGTCGAGCGTCGCGGCCATGGCCTCATGCATGAGCGCCGGCTCGTGACCTTCGACGAAGTACGGCGTCCAACCGTAGCCGCGGAGCAACTGCTCCAATTCCTCGCGGGTGATGCGGGCGAGGACGGTCGGATTGGAGATCTTGTAGCCGTTGAGATGCAGGATCGGCAGCACCGCGCCGTCGGTGGCCGGGATTCAGAAATTTGTTGGAATGCCATGCCGTGGCCAGCGGTCCGGTTTCCGCCTCGCCATCGCCGACGACGCAGGCAACGATGAGATCGGGATTGTCGAACACCGCCCCGAACGAATGGCTAAGCGAATAGCCCAGCTCGCCGCCCTCGTGGATCGAGCCCGGGCACTCCGGCGAGGCGTGGCTGGGAATTCCGCCGGGAAACGAAAACTGAAGAAAGAGCTTTCGAAGTCCGGCCTCATCCTGGCTGATGTTGGGATAGATCTCGCTGTAAGTGCCCTCCAGATAAGTGTTGCCCACGACAGCCGGGCCGCCGTGCCCGGGGCCGGAGACGTAAATCATGTCGAGGTCGTATTTCTTGATGACCCGGTTCAAGTGGGCGTAAATGAAGTTCTGCCCGGGAGTCGTGCCCCAGTGTCCCAGCAGCATGTGCTTCACGTCCGCGAGCGTCAGCGGTCGCTTCAGCAGCGGATTGTCGTAGAGATAAATCTGGCCGACCGACAGATAATTGGCGGCGCGCCAGTAGGCGTCCATCTGTGGAGCAGGTCCGGGGTTAAGTGTGTTGGTTTGTCATATGATTCGATTCTCCTTTTGATTCATGAGTCGAGGTTCGAGCAATGCGGCAGACTGACCTCGGCGATCATCAGTTCCTCGTCCGTGCGAATGACCCGCACGGTGACGCGGCCGGTTCCGGCTGAAATCACGGCCGGCATTCTCCGCATTCCGCGCGCGTCGAGTTCGATCCCGAGAAATCCAAGCCCGTCGCAGATTCGCGCACGGATCGGCGGGCGCGTTTTCGCCGATGCCGCCGGCGAAGACGAGCGTGTCCAGATCCGCCGAGCGCCGCGGCGAAGGCGCCGATCCATTTCTTGGCCTGATAACAAAACAACGCCACCGCCTCGGCCGCCCGCACGTCCTCCTCTTCGTGCTTAAGCAAATCGCGCATGTCGGAACTGGTCTCCGAAACACCGAGCAGGCCGGATTGTGATTGACCATCTCGTTGAATTGCTTGGCGCATCAGTTCCTCGGTGCGCGCCAGATACCAGAGCGAGCCCGGGATCGAGATCGCCGGAGCGGGTGCTCATCGGCAGGCCGGCCGCTGGCGTGAAGCTCATGCTGGTGTCCATGGTTTTGCCGTCGCGCACCGCGGCGAGGCTCGCGCCATTGCCCAGGTGGGCGAGGATGACGCGGCCTTGGGCCGCTTCGGTTCCCGCCAGACGGGCCAGTTCTCCCATAAGAAATGCATAAGACAAGCCATGAAATCCGTACCGGCGCACCCCCTTCGCCTCGTAGCGGCGCGGAATCGGCAACAGCCGCGCCACGCGCGGCAGGTCATGATGAAAGGCGGTGTCGAAACAGGCCACCTGGGGAAGGTCGGGAAATCGGCGATGAAACGCCTCGGTCAACTGGATTTCCTCCGGGAGATGCTCCGGATCGAAAGGAGCGAGGCGATGCAGTTCCTCCACCATCTCCGCGGTGATCCGCTCGCGGCGCGCTGTACTTCGGACCGCCATGCACGACGCGATGTCCCACCGCGGTCAGGCCGCCGCGGCCGATCCGTTGCTCGATCCAATCCATCAGGATGCCGACCGCCGCGGTGTGATCCGGCGCGACTACAGGCCGCGAGAAGCTGTCGGCGCCGTCCAGGCCTTTAACCCGCAATGCGGAATCGGGCAGTCCGATCCGGTCCAAGCCACCTTCCAAAATTCGCGCGAGAGAGTCACCGGCCTCAAACAATGCGAACTTGATGCTCGACGAGCCGCCATTGATGGTCAAAACGCGTGGTTTGCCTGGTTTCATGGCTTAGTCAACGTTCGAGTCATTGCTGCCATAGAATTCGAGAGGCTTCGAGAGGCACCGCTACGCCGTCGCAATGCGGAATTACCCGCGCCGTATAGTCTGAGGGCGGGCGCGCCGAAGAGATTGATGCGGAGTAAATGTAACCGCCCACCGCTCCGACCAATTGGCGAGTGCATTGCATCTCTTCCCGGACGGGAGCGCCGCCCATGGGGGCATCGGCGAACAGCTCTACCCGCACAGCGCCTGGATCGAGGTCGTCGAGCCATACCTGAGCCTCGAATAAGTGCTTGTCGTCATGAGTCTCAACCTTCACCTCGCCGAAGTGCACGGAAGCCCATTTCTCTTCCAGGCTGTGGCGCCACTCGACGATCCGCCTTCCGATGGCGCCCTTGCCACCGATGCGCGAATGATATGTAGCGGAGGCAGGAAGATAATGTTGCTCGGTATATTCGCGCACGGTGCGATTGGCGGAAAAGCGGGGCGTCAGCCGCGCCATGCTCTCTCGCATCCGCGCCACCCATGCCTTGGGGATACCCTGCTCATCGCGGTCATAAAATTCGGGAACCACCTCGCGTTCCAGCAGCTCGTAGAGCGCCGTCGGCTTCGGCGGCGTCCCATGCCGGATCGTCGCCATGCTCGCCGCCGTCTCCCAGGGCCCATCCCACCTCCGGGGTGTAGGCTTCGACCCACCAGCCGTCCAATTCCGAGAAATTGATGCCTCCGTTGACGAGCACCTTCATGCCGCTTGTGCCACTGGCTTCCCATGGCCGGCGCGGCGTGTTCAGCCAGACATCCACGCCCTGCACCAGGTGCTCGGTCAACACCATGTCGTAATCGCTTAGAAAGATCACATGGGGGCGGGCTTCAGGCTGTCGAGATGAAACGCATCCACTGCTGAATCATCGCCTGCCCCGCGCTGGTCGGCTGGATGGGCCTTGCCGGCGATGATGAGTTGCACCGGGCGCTGCGGATTGGTCAGCAGCCGAAGCAACCGCTCCGGGTCGTGCAGGAGCAGGTCCGGCCTCTTGTAAGTGGCGAAACGCCGGGCAAAGCCCAGCGTCAGAACGTTGGGATCAAAAAGATGCTTCGCCGCTTCAACCGCTTCCGGCGACGCGCCGCGGATCGCCAGTTGCACGGACAATCGCTCGCGCGCGTATTCAACCAGAGACCTGCTGGCAGGCGGTGCGAAATTGCCAGAGGCTTGCATCGGAGACGCGACGAATGTCTTGCTCCAAGTCTTCCGTCGGCCCGAGCCAGCGGTCCTTGCCGCAAGCTTCCGTCCAGAGATCGTCGGCTGCCGCCGAGTCCCAAGTCGGCACGTGAACCCCATTGGTCACGTACCCGACCGGAACGTCATCCTCCGGCCAGCGCGGAAAGAGCGGCTCAAAGAGGCTGCCGGCTGACCTGCCCGTGCAGCCGGCTGACGCCATTTACCGCACCGCTGCCGCGGATGGCCAGATAGGCCATGTTAAAGTTTTCCGACGAGTCGTCAGGATTCTGGCGGCCCAAGGCCAGTAAGTCGTGAAGGGTGATGCCGAGTTTCTGCTCCGCATATCGCGCCGAGGTATTGCTCGATCAGAGCCGGAGCGAAGCGATCAAAGCCGGCAGCCACGGCAGTGTGAGTGGTGAAAAGGTTGCCGGCTCGCGTGGCGGCCAGCGCGACCTCGAACGGCTGGCCTGTCTCCTGCATGAAATCCCGGGCGCGCTCCAGCACGGCGAAGGCCGCATGCCCCTCGTTCAAATGACAGACTTCGGGCCGGATGCCGAGCGCGTCGAGCAACCGCCAGCCGCCGATGCCGAGAAGAAGCTCCTGCTTGAGGCGCAACTCCGGGCCGCCTCCGTAAAGCTCGCTGGTAATTCCCCGATGAGCGGGAAAGTTCGCGGCGTCGTTGCTATCCAGCAGATAGAGTTTCACCCTGCCAACCTGAACCTGCCACGCGCGCAACCAGACCGAGTAACCGGGCAGGGCGACCTCGAGCCGCAACCACTCGCCGTTTTCCTCGCGGAGGGGCGTGACAGGCAACTGGCCGGGATCGTTATACGGAAAGAGAGCCTGCTGCCAGCCATTGCCATCGATCATCTGGCGAAAGTAGCCTTGCTGGTAAAGCAGTCCGACGCCAACGACCGGCACGCCCAGATCGCTGGCGGCCTTGAGTTGATCGCCGGCCACATTGCCGAGTCCACCCGAGTAAATGGGCAAGGCTTCGCTCAGCATGAACTCCATGCTGAAATAGGCCACGCAGTTGAGCGGACTTTGCGGATGATTCTGTTGGAACCATGCCGGTGTTTCCATCGACTGCCGCTTCGTCTGCACCAGCCGGTCAATGGTCTCCCGGAAAGCCGGATCGGAAAGCACGTTCTCGATCCGGTTGCGCGCGACCGTTTGAAGCACGACCCACGGGTTATGAGTGGACTCCCACAGATCGGGATCGAGCTGCCGCCAGACCTTGTCCGTGGCATGATTCCATGACCAGCGCAAATCCAGGGCCAGTTCCGCAAGGGAATCGAAGCCTTCCAAATCCGCGGGCAATAGATTGTAAATGGGGTGGCTGACACGTGTTTCTTTGCTCATGAACTCTCCTTCAGTGCGTCGCTGACAATGGTTTGCGCTTCGTCCAGGATGCGTCGCAGATGGTCCGTTCCGAGGAAGCTCTCGGCATATATCTTATAGATATTCTCCGTCCCCGATGGGCGCGCCGCGAACCATCCATTCTTTGCGATTACCTTCACGCCGCCGATCGGCGCGTCATTCCCGGGCGCGCGTGTGAGGATGGAGTCGATTTTTTCGCCGGCCAGGTCCGTTTGCCGAACCTGCTGTGGAGAAAGTCGCGCCAGAATAACCTTTTGCTCCGGCGTAGCGGGCGCATCGATTCGATCATAGACGGGCGCACCAAGCTCATGGGTCAATTCGGAATAAAGCTCAGCCGGGTCATGGCCCATCCGCGCGGTGATTTCCCCCGCGAGCAACGCCAGCAAAATGCCGTCTTTGTCCGTTGTCCATACAGTGCCATCCCGGCGCAGGAAAGCGGCGCCCGCGCTTTCTTCTCCGACAAAACCGAGCGAGCCGGTTAACAATCCGTCAACAAACCATTTGAATCCAACCGGCACCTCGCAAAGTTTTCGGCCAAGCTTCGCCGTGACGCGGTCTATCATCTGGCTGCTCACGAGTGTTTTTCCCACTGCCGTTTCCGGTCCCCAGCCCGGCCGATTCCGGAAGAGATAGTAAATGGACGCGGATAGATAATGATTGGGCGGAAGCAATCCGCCGCTACGCGTGACGATGCCATGCCGGTCATGATCCGTGTCGCACGCGAATGCCACGTCAAATCGATCCTTCAGGCCAATCAAGCGCCGCATGGCATAGGGCGACGACGGGTCCATCCGAATCTGCCCGTCCCAATCCACCGTCATAAAGCTGAATGTAGGGTCAACGATTTCGCTGACGACGGTGAGGTCCAGGCGATGAGTCTCGGCAATCCTGCTCCAATAATGGACTCCCGCGCCGCCGAGCGGGTCGACGCCAAGCCTGACTTTCGAGCCGCGAATGACCTCCATGTCGATAGAATTGCCAAGGTCGCCAACATAGGCGGTAAGATAGTCGTGCCGGTGGGTCGTTGCGGCATGGAGCGCCTTCTCATAAGGCATGCGGGAGACACCATCCAGCGATGCCTCGAGTAAGTCATTTGCCTTTGCCTGAATCCATCCGGTAATCGCCGTTTCGGCGGGTCCGCCGTTCGGGGGATTATACTTGAAACCGCCGTCGTGGGGCGGGTTATGCGATGGAGTAATGACAATGCCGTCCGCCAGCGCGTCTTTTCGGCCATGGTTGTAAGTGAGAATCGCGTGCGAGATAGCCGGGGTGGGGGTATATTCGTCGCCTTCGGCAAGCATCACGTCCACCCCGTTTGCCGCCAGCACTTCCACGGCGGTGGTGAGCGCCGGCACGGAAAGAGCATGGGTATCCATGCCTAGATAGAGAGGGCCATCAATTCCGTGCTGCTTGCGATAAATGCAAATGGCCTGGCTGATGGCCAGGATGTGCCGCTCATTGAAAGAGCGCGCAAACGAAGACCCGCGATGGCCCGAAGTTCCGAACGCAACCCGCTCGGCCGGGATGGATGGATCGGGCGCCTCAGCATAGTAGGCCGTGATGAGCTTCGGTACGTTGACCAGCGCGCTTTGGTCTGCCGGTTTTCCTGCAAGGGGACTTATGTTCATATCAGTCGTCCGTTCCCGCCCGCGGGTCAGGCCTTTTCCTCTTCGAGAGCCTTGCGGATGGACTGCAATTCCTTCCGGTGCCCCTTGTCCGGTTTTGGATAGCTCAGGTTCATCTCGTCCAAGGCGTCGAGGATCGCCTGCGATACGATCAGCCGCGCGTTTTCCTTGTCGTCGGCGGGCACCGCGTACCACGGAGCGGTCTCCGTGCTGGTTGCGGCGAGGCAGGATTCGTAGGCCTTCTCATAATCCTTCCACCACCCGCGCTCCCGGATATCGGCGAGGCTGAATTTCCAGTTCTTATCCGGGTCTTCGAGTCGCGCGAGGAATCGGCGTCGTTGTTCCTCCCTGGAGAGATGGAGAAAGAATTTCAGGATCCTGGTGCCGTTGCGGTGCAGGTGTTTTTCAAGTTCGAGGATCGAGTGAAAGCGATGATGCCAGAAGTGGGGCGCGTCCAAGTCCTCGGCCGGCAGTCCCTCGGCGCGCAGAATCTCCGGATGCACGCGCACCACCAGGACCTCCTCGTAATAGGAGCGGTTGAAGATGCCGATGTGGCCGCGCTCCGGCAGGCAGCGGGTCGTCCGCCAGAGAAAATCGTGCTCCAATTCCTCCGCGCTCGGATGCTTGAAGCTGAACACCTGGCAGCCCTGCGGATTGACGCCGGACATCACATGCTTGATGGCGCCATCCTTGCCCGCGGCATCCATCGCCTGGAATATCAGCAGCAATGCGTAGCGGTTGTCGGCGTAGAGCAAGCTTTGCCGCGCGCACAATTTTTTCAGGTGCGTGGAGAGGATTTCCTCGTAGCCCTTCCCGGATTCGTAAAACGGCTTTACGCGCGTGGGCCAGTCCTTAAGCCGAAGATCGCCGCCTTCCGGCACCCGGAATTTTCGGACATCGATTTTCATGGCCTCAAATTCGCGTCGGGGGGCTTCGTCTCGAGCGCGTTCGGTCCGCATTTCTCGAGGCGTTTTCTCGCTTCCTCACTGCTCAATCCCTCGACCTGATTTTGTCGAAGCATCGTGGTCAGATGGATTCTCAGGTTTTGGCCTGATCGAGTCAAAGGATTTAAAATTCATTCCGTCAAATGCAACTGAACCCTCATCGCAGCGCCCACGGTCTTTGGTTCCAAAATTCTTTGCCTCTCCCCGGGGCTCGGGCATAGTAGCTTCCCGATGGAGCAGTTCGCGGCGAATTTTGGAACCGGGTCTTTTCCATGAGATCGGGCCTGTAGCTCAGCGGTTAGAGCAGGGGACTCATAATCCCTTGGTCCTCGGTTCGAATCCGAGCAGGCCCAGAATAAGCCGAGATTAAACCCGAATTCCGAAGTTGATCGGGGCGATCTGGCGCAATCTGCTGGCCGCGAGTGCCATTCGTCGGACCTCACCGTATCTTTCAGATACGCTTCGGTTCGCCCGCCCGCCGACCACCACGGTTCCCTTCCTCCTCCTCGGTCCTCCTCATGTCATCGCGACTCAGCATCTTGCACCATCTCATCCCCTCCAACATCGGAGTTCGGGTTAAAATCACGCGCGGGGCGAGGGGCGGGCGCGAAATGGAATGTAAATGATATTTAAGTTATGAAGATTCGTACGCTCAAAGGCATTGCGGTGAAAGTTGCGGCGGTTGGTTTGCTGGCCGGCGGGCTGGGAGGGTGCGCGACCGGGAATTCCGGCGGGACGGCGGCGCTGCATCAGTCCGGCCAATTGAAGGGGCGGGACGTGGGGCGCGGCGGGGCGACATCGGGCGGGCTCTCGTCGCTGGATACGAACGGGAACGCGGCGGACCGCAGCATCTATGACGCGCGCCAGATTTACCAGTAAGGGGGCCAAGGTCTTATGGGCAAAGTAAGGATAATTACGCAGAAGGTTGGTTGAATCCTTTTGGGCATTTCCTGTCGAAGTAATTAAGAGAAGGAGATTTCAGAAATATGAAGACAAGATTGATTGCGGCACTGGCCGCGGCGGCGATGATGTTCTGCGGCGCGCCGGCATTCGCGCGCGGAAGCGGCGGAGGCGGGCATTCGTTCGCCGGTCGCGGCGGCGGCGGAGGACATATGGTGGCGCGGTCGTTCAGCGGCGGTGGCCGGTCATTCGCATCGAGGGGCAGCAGCCGCGCGGTTGAATTCCGCGGGGTGGGCAGCGGACGCTCGTTCGCGAGCACGCGGGGCACATCGGTGCGGGGATCGCGGACGAGCGTCGCTTTTGGCGGGAGTTCCTATCGCTCCGGCGGGCGGGGTGGTTATGGCGGCTATGGTTATGGCAGGTACCGCGGTGGTTACGGAGGCGGGGGATGGGGTTATCCGTGGTATGACACCTACTATGGTTGGGGCTATCCCTATTGGTACGATGATTACGGGCCCGACTACGCGTATTCGCCTGGCTCCTACAGCGGCAATTCCGCTGCCACGACCGTGCAGCAGGACCTTGCGCAGCAGGGTTACTACACCGGCCCGGTTGACGGCATCGTGGGGCCGATGACGCGGGCGGCGATCAGGGCTTATCAGCGGGACAACGGCCTGCCGGTGACGGGCGCCATCAATAATAACCTGATGAACGCCTTGCAGGCGGAGGAATGAGTCGCTCTCATGGACCCGGAAAGGGCCGGGCCCACGAGGCGGGAGCGGGGAAATTGGAGGCGGGCTTGCGTGACGACGGCGAGCGGGTAGGATGGTGCTCGCATGAAATTCCGGACGTACCGCAATACCGATCTGACCGTCAGCGAGGTGGGCTTTGGGCTTTGGACCCTGTCCACAGGCTGGTGGGGCAATTATACCGAGGGCGAGGCGCTGGGGCTGATGCACAAGGCCTTCGACCTGGGCGTGACCCTGTTCGACGCCGCGGATACCTATGGCAACGGCCTGAGCGAGGAATACATCGCGAAGGCATTCCCCACGCGCCGTGACGAGATCGTGATCGCGACGAAGATCGGCTACGATTTTGTCCAGCACGGCGAGCAGCGCGGACGCGGGCAGCGGGAGATTCCGCAGGATTTTTCGCCCGAGGCGCTCGTGCGCGCCGCCGATGCGGCACTGAAGCGGCTGAAGACCGACCGCATCGACCTGCTGCAACTCCACAATATCCGGATGGAGCAGGTTTATGACGACGCGGTTTGGCGTACGCTCGAATCGTTGAAGGAGCAGGGGAAGGTGCGGCATTTCGGCATTGCGCTCGGGCCGGCCATCGGCTGGCTGTATGAAGGCGTCAACGCCATCCGCGAGCGAAACATCGCGAGCGTCCAGCACATTTATAACATGCTGGAACAGTACCCGGGCCGCGAGATACAGGCGGCGGCGGACGAGGCCGGCAAGGAGACCATGTTCCTGATCCGCGTCACGCATTCCTCCGGCATGCTCGAAGGAAAATACACGGCGGAGACGACGTTCCCGCCGAACGACCACCGGGCGCACCGGCCCAGGAGCTGGCTGCTCAATGGCGTGCAGAAGGTGGCGCAACTGCGTTTCCTGGAAGGCGCGGATCGCACGCTGGGCCAGGCGGCGCTGCTCTGGCTGCTGGCTGACCCGCGCATCGCCTCGACGCTGCCGAACATTTACAACGAGGAGCAGTTGCGCGAATTCGCAGCCGCGCCCGATTGCCCGGCATTGACGGATGACGAGATGGGGCGCATCGCGGAACTTTACGCGAACCATTTCGGCATCGAGGAAGAGCCGTCCAAATTCAAGGGGACGATGGCGCCGGCCGAGCCCGCGGCGGCCTGAGGGGCGGGTTGAGCGGCATTCAATTGGTCCATGCGTTTCCACGGTTCCATCGCGTTGATCGTGATTGCAGCGGCGATGCTCGCCGGGTGCGACCGGCTCTTCAGCCAGAAAGGGGACGGGGCGCTGGACATGGCGCATGAAAAGGAGAAGGAGGGCGATTACCAGACGGCCATCCAATGGTACGAGGCGTCGCTCGATGGCACCGAAAAGACGGCCGAAGCGCACTATAACATGGCGCTGATCTTCGACGACAAGCTGGACAACGCGGTGGCCGCGCTGGACCATTTCCGCCGGTACCTGGAGCTGGAGCCGAACGGGCCGCACGCGCAGGACGCGAAGAACTTCGCGGCGCAGGATGAATTCAAGCTGGCGAACGTGCTCTCGAAGGGAAACTTCATGCCGCAGCAGGATGCCGCGCGGCTGAAGAACCAGAACTTTGACCTGCAACAACAGATCACCGAACTGCGCACGGAATTGAACGAACTGAGGACGCAGATGGCGACCGGCGGCCACACGCCGGTATCAGACCCGATGCCATCGGGAGCGCGCACTTACGAAGTGCAGCCGGGAGATACGCTAAGTTCGATTTCGCGGATGTTTTACAATACTTCCGCGCGCTGGAAGGATATACGGGATGCGAATATCGGGAAGCTGGGGGGAACGGTGAAGCTGAAGGTGGGAATGGTGCTGGTGATTCCGAAGAATTGATAATTGATGATCGGAAATTGCTAATTGGGAGGGAGGGGTGCGGGCGGCTACACAAAATTACCAATTGCTGATTGCTGATGTGAGATTGACTCGCCTTTCCGGCTCGCTCCCGCGGCCGCGGGAGTCCGCCTTCGGCGGATCGTCTCGCTCCGCTCGGCTGCTGATTGGCAGAGTCGCGCGACTTAGTCGCTTAGGTCGTTTACGGCGTCGATTAGTTGGCGGATGCGGCCGAAGTAGCGCTGGTTGGGCGTGAGGACCAGGCGCGGGAGGGCGGCCAGCTCGGGCTCGTTCTTTTCCTCGGGTAAGGCGGAGCATTGCTCGATCTGGCCTTGCAGCAGGATGTCGGCGAATTCGTCGTTCATCCGGGCGATGGCCTCCGGCGGGAGCTGGCGGTTCATCCGCACCACCATGCGCTTGCCGACCCAGCGGTAGGAGACGAAGTTTTTGTAATAGCGCACGATCTCGGCGATCGCGGCGTCGACGCTGTCGACCATCTTGAAGAAAGTGAAATCGGTCTCGCCGACAAAACCGAGCTTCAGCAGGTACTCGCTCAGGAAGGCGAACCAGGTCTTCCAATAGTTGCCGCCGGGCGAATCGACGAGCACGACCGGAATGATGCGGCCTTTGCCGGTCTGCATCAGCGTCAAGACCTCGAAACCCTCGTCCATCGTGCCGAAGCCGCCGGGGAAAAGGGCGACCGCGTGCGTTTCCTTGATGAAGTTGAGCTTCCGCGTGAAGAAATAATTGAAGTTGATCAGTTTCGCGTCGCCGTGGATGACCTCGTTCGCGCGCTGCTCGAATGGCAGCCGGATATTGAGCCCGAAGGAATGCTCCCGGCCCGCGCCGCGCTGCGCCGCGCCCATGATGCCGTCGCCGCCGCCGGTGATGATCATGTAATCGAGCGCGACCATCTTGCGGGCGAATTCCTCCGCCGCCTCGGAGCGCGGATCCGTGGGCGGGGTGCGCGCGGAGCCGAAGACGACCACTTTCTTGAAAGCGGCGTAGGGGGCGAAGACGCGGGCCGCGTAGCGCAGTTCGCGCAGGGCCCGGTTGAACAGCTTCAAATCGGCGACACCGATGTTTTCGCGCCCCATTTTCAACGCGGTGACGATCATCTCCTGGATGAGGCCGCAGGAATGGTCGCAGCCCCAATCTTCCACGAGGGAGCGGATGCGTTCATCGAAGGCGGGATCGCCAATGGACCTTGCCTTGCTGGGCAGGGCGTAAATGGCGCCCGCGGTAAAATCTGCCATGGGAAGAGGATTCATGCGCGGGGGGTGGGATGCCAGAGAAAAGTTTAGACGGGGAGGGGAGGCTGGAGGCTGGAGGGTTTTAAATTCGAAAATCGAAATTCGAAATTCGAAGGCATGGGGAGCCGGAGGCGAAGGGAGAGAAGGGGCGGAGTTTTCCCTCGCTTGGGCGGGCGGGCCGCGGATACAAGGGCGGTGATTTTTTGCCATGATCGTCGTCATCCGTCCCAATACGCCGCGCGAGAAAATCGACGAAGTCATCGCCGAAGTGCAAAAGTTGGGCTACGACGCGCGCCCGATATTTGGCACCGAACAGACGGTCGTCGCGGCCATCGGCGACGAGCGCACGCATCACACGCTCGAATCGCTGCTGGCTCTGCCGCAGGTGGAAAACGTGCTGCGGGTGCAGAAGCGCTACAAGCTCGCCAGCCGCGAATCGCGCCCGCAGGATACCATCGTCAACGTCGGCGGCGTGCTCATCGGCGGGCCGCATTTTTGCATGATGGCCGGGCCATGTTCGGTGGAAAGCGAGGAGCAGCTCCTGGCCACGGCGCGGGCCGTGAAGGCCGCCGGCGCCACGGTGCTGCGCGGCGGCGCTTACAAGCCGCGCACCTCGCCCTACGAATTCCGCGGGCTTGGCAAGCAGGGGCTCGAGTTGCTGGCGCTGGCGCGCCGCGAGACCGGCTTGAAGATCATCACGGAGGTGCTCAGCGAGCAGGATGTCGAGCATGTCGCCGGCGTGGCGGACATTTTGCAGATCGGCACGCGCAATTCGCAGAACTACCAGCTCCTCATCGAGGCGGCGCGCAGCGGCAAGCCGATCCTTCTCAAGCGCGGCATGAGCGAGCGCATCGAGGAATGGCTGCTGGGCGCCGAGTACATCCTCACCGAGGGAAACCCCAATGTGCTGCTGTGCGAGCGAGGCATCCGCACGTTCGAGACTTACACGCGCAACACGCTCGACCTTTCCGCCGTGGCCATCGCGAAAAAGGAATCGCATCTGCCGGTTATCGTCGATCCCAGCCAGGGGGCGGGGAGGGCCGACCTGGTGCGGATGCTTTGCCGCGGCGCGGTTGCCATGGGCGCGGACGGATTGCTCATCGAGGTGCATCCCAATCCCGCCGAGGCGTTAAGCGACGGGCAGCAGCAGGTTGATTTTGAGCTGTTCAAGACCATCATGGAGGAACTGCCGCCCTTCCTCGAAATCACCGGGCGCAAACCGGCGCAGGAATCATGAATCAACTCTCCGAATTACTGGAAGGCAACCGGCGGTGGGCGGAAAAGGTGAACAAGGAAAAGCCCGGCTTCTTCGCCGCGCTCTCGAAGCAGCAGGCGCCCAAGTACATGTGGATTGGCTGCGCGGATAGCCGGGTGCCGGCCAACCAGATCGTGGGGCTGATGCCGGGGGAAATTTTCGTGCATCGCAACGTGGCGAACCTGGTGGTGCAATCCGATCTCAACTGCCTCTCAGCCATCCAGTTTGCCGTGGATATCCTGAAGGTGCGGCATGTGATCGTGGTGGGACATTACGGGTGCGGGGGCGTGCACGCGGCGATGGAAAATTTGCAATTGGGCCTGGTGGACAACTGGCTGGGACACATCCGCGAAGTGTCCGAGCACCACAAGGAATCGCTGGCCGCAATCGGCGATTCGCAGAAACGCTACGACCGGCTGTGCGAATTCAACGTCATCGAGCAGGCGCTCAATGTCTGCCGCACCACCGTGATTCGCGACGCGTGGAAGCGCAGACAGGAAGTGACCATCCATGGCTGGATCTACAGCATCAAGGATGGCCTGATCCGCGACCTCGGGTTCATGGCCAGCCGGGAAACGGATATCCCGGTCGCATTGAGCGATGCCGAGTGGAACCGCAGGCTTGCGCAGATCAACGCGGGATAGGTGTTTTTAGCGGGGCGGCGGGGAAATGGGGGGAATTGGTTGGAATTGCTAATTGATAATCTGAAAATTGCTAATTGAGGCAACGGCGGCGCCGACCATACAATTGCTGAGCTCGGGATGGTGAGAGGGCGAAATTTGAGGTAGAAATGATTTGTCCGTTTCGCCGTTTTGTCATTTACTCGATGCCGGTTGGAAAACCTGAAAGCAATTTGTAAAAACGCGAAAGAAGCTGGTGGCGGGATCGATCTCACGGGTTGTGATTATGGCCCGCACAAACGCTCAGGGGAGTACTTAGGCGTTCAGTTGTACTACTATCTCCTAGCTGGATTTGTTCATGCGAACTGTTGCAGACGAATCCTCGAGATCGGCACCGGCTTCGGCGGATCCATGATGGCGATGAGCCGCGGATGCGGCATCGATGAACCCGGCGCGCAATTGGTCACCGTGGACAAAGTGGATATGGCGGGACCGGGGTTGGCGGGCATTCCCCAGGTGCGGCGCATCCACGGAGATTCCACGTCCGAAACCACCTTTCGCGGGGTCAGGGAGCACCTGGACGGGCCGATTGACCTGTTTTACATCGATAGCAAGCACGATTACGAACACACGGCTGCGAACCTTTGCATTTACGGGCAGGCATTGGATCCGCGGTTCGTCATTCTCGACGACATCCATCTCAACGCGGAGATGGAGCGCATCTGGGCCGAGTTACTGGAACTGCACGGCGCGAGGGCCTTCGACGCGTCCGACCTCGTGATGCGACCCAGCGGGTTTGGGGTCATTGATTTTCGATAGGGGTGCGAATCCGGCGCACAGTCGCAGGCTGAGTCACGGGCTGAATGTCTTCCCGCGGTGATGGACTTGCGGACGGCGGACTTTGAACCGCGCCGTACTTGCGGAGCAGGTCGGCCAGGTTTTGCGAAAATGCCAGTTCCTTAAGATCATCCGGGCTCGGAGGGTTGGTGTTATCCTTCGAGGCATTTGCGTACTCGCCGATCTCTGCCTCGAGCAGGTCCAGAGGAGTGCGGCCGTCATTATCCTTCGCGTTGGGGTCGGCATGGTGATCGAGGAGCAATTTCACCAGGTCCATGAAGTTGGACGGACTGTTTTCCAAATTGTCCTGGACCAACCAATGCAGCGCCGTGCGTCCTTGCGAGTCCTTTGCGTTTGGATTGGCGCTGTGGTCGAGAAGCAACTTGGCCACCGCCAACGGATCCTCGGGTCTGTCCCGATTCTCCGTTATGAGTACAATCAGCGGCGTCGCGTTCGGAATACTGCCGTCGGTCTGATCGACATTGCTGAGGATCTTGCTGACGTCCGCGCCGGCGTCCAGCAAAGCCGCCAATATGTCAGGATGATGAATGGCATCAAAGATCACCGGACCGTCTCCGCGCTCGGAATTCGGATCGGCCTTGTATTTGAGAAGCAACTGCACCATCGGGAGTTGACCGCTAAAAACCGCCTCGCCCAGGGGCGTGGTCGTGATTGAATTTTCGGTTACAAGGACCCGAGGGCCATGTCTGCCGACCGTTTCCCAATGTTGAACAGGTGTACTTGAATCGAGATATGCGCTTATGCTGTTTTCTACATTCGGATTTGCGCCCGCGTTCAGCAATAGCCCGGCGGAGGCTGAATCGCGCCCGATCACCGCGTCAATCAGCGGCGCAGGATTTCCCGCATTCGGGTCCGCCTTGGCGGCCAGAAGCAGCTTTACCACTTCGGGGTGGGCATTCGTGGCGGCCAAATTCAGGGCCGTGATGCCCTCCTTGGTCGTCGCATTGACGTTCGCTCCCGCGGCCAGCAGCACCTTCGCAATCTCCAAATAACCCCTGCTGGCCGCGTCCATCAATGAGTCGCCCGAAGTGTTCTCGAAATCCCTCCCGCCGAGCGCGACCACCAAAGTGGCGCCCGAATTTGGATTCGCACCGGCCGAGAGCAATTCCCTGACCAAACTAATGTTTCCACTTTCAACGGCGCTGCCGAGCGGAGAGTCGCCCCGGTCGCCAAGCGTATTGACGTTCCGCATGATGGGCCAGCAGGGTATCCACCATTGTCGGGCGCTGCTCGTCAACGGCTGCTTCAAGCGCAGTCTTTCCCGAAGAATCTTTCGCATTGATATCCGCGCCATATTTCAATAGTAACTCGATCATATCCCTGTTGTTTTCAGTGACCGCAGTCATCAAAGGGGTCTGGTTATTATAGACCAGGTTCACGTCGGCATGGTTGTCCAGGAGGAACTTTGTTACCCGAAGCTGATTTGAGCTCACGGCCTCTAAAAGCGGCGGAGGCAGTCCGTTGGTGGCATTGAGCAGGTCCGGGGTATCCTTGAGGAATTTTTTGAGACGTTCTATTTCCTTGTCCTCGTCATCGGTCGCCGGAGTCTCCGCGGGCGCCGTGTTTGCAACGCCGGGAGCCTCGCCGGGCGACGCGCTCGCAACGCTCACTCCCATGCCGGTCAGGTTCTGCCGGCTGAGGGTGACGAGTGTTTGCTGGTCGGAAAAGTCCTTGAGGATACGCTCGTATTGGGCGGCGGCTTCGTCGTTCTTGCCCTGGGCGCGGTAACATTCGCCGAGGCGGAAGATGGCGGTGGCAGCGATCTGGCGGTCTTTGTCGAATTGAGCGGCGACGGCCTTGTAATCGCCGATCGCGGCGTCGAGGTTGTGGTTTGCCTGCTCGTCCAGCAGTCCCTGTTGCAGCAACTTTGAGAGGTCGCTGTCCTGGGCGCGCAACGAGGTCGCGGCCAGAAGGAGGATCAGAATTCCAAAGTTCAACTTCATGATTGGAAATATGACAGAGCCGTTTCCCTTATATGTCATGGATTTGCAAAATCGAGTTCCAGTTTGTAACCGATGCCGTGGACGGTTTTGAGCCAGCGGGGTTGGCCGGGATTTTTCTCGAGCTTCGAGCGCAGGCTGGCGATGTGTGTGTCCACAGTGCGCGTGGTGGGAAACGCGGTGTAACCCCATACCACATCGAGGAAACGCTCGCGACTCACCGGCTCGCCTTCGGCTTCCGCCATCAGTTGGAGCATCGCGAATTCCTTGGCCGTCAGATGGATTTTGCGCCTCCCGCGCATGGCGGTCTGGCGAGCGAGGTCGATTTCAGTTTCGCCCAGCTTGAAACTGGTCGCGGCCTTGCTCTTTCGGCTGGCCCGGCGCAGCAGCGCGCGGACGCGGGCGAGCAATTCCTCGCTGCTGAACGGTTTCACCAGGTAGTCGTCGGCGCCGGCATCGAGGCCGCCCACGCGATCTCTCGAGGCGGCCTTTGGCGGTAAGCATCAGGACAGGCACATCGCGCGCCATGCGGCGCAGCTCGGCGCACAGGGCGAAGCCATCGAGCTTCGGCATCATGACATCGAGCAGGATGAGCGCCGGTCTTTCTTCCATCGCGGCCTTGAGACCGGCGTCGCCCTCCGCCGCGGTCAGGATGCGGTAGCCGTCCGCGGCGAATAAGTCGGCCAACGCGGTCCGCATCGGCTTTTCGTCTTCGATGATGAGGATGCGTTCCATGGTTGTCAGCCGGCCGGGAGTTCGACGGTGAAGCGGCTGCCGTGGCCGGGCTCGCTTTGGACGGTGACGCGTCCGCCGTGGGCCTCGGCGATGTGTTTGACGACGCTCAGGCCGATGCCGATGCCTTGCGTCTCGCGGCGAAGCTCGGAGCCGAGCCGGTAAAAGCGTTCGAATATCTTCTCCTGCTCGGCGCGCGGAATGCCCGGGCCATTGTCAGATACAAATAAGTCAATGACCGATGCTCCGTTCTCGATTCCGACGGTCACGGCCTGGCCCCTGGCCGAATGCTTGATGGCATTGTCGATCAAGTTGACCAATGCCTGCTGGATTGCCCGGCCATCCACCGTCGCCTCGATGCCGGAGGCCGAACCATTGGCCATTTCCAATCGGACGCCTTTCTCCATCGCATAAGGTTCCATCAAGGTCACGGTACTTTGCGCGAGCGCCGCGAGGTTGGCAGGCTCGCGCTCGTATTCCTTGCGGCCCTGCTCGATGCGCGAGTAGTCGAGCACATTCTCGATCAGCGAAGAGAGCCGCCGGCATTCCTGCACGATGAAGCGAAAATATTCGCTCTGCCGGGCGGGCTCGGTGATTTTGCCCTTGTCGAGGTTCTCCGCCATCAAACGCACGGATGCAATCGGCGCTCGTAGCTCATGGGAGACGCTCGAGACGAAATTCGATTTCATTTCGTTGAGCTGCAACTGCCGGTAAAACGCGCGCCGGGCTGCCAACAACCCGAATATCGCGGCGCAGGCCGTCGCGAGGATCAGCAATTCAAAAAGCACCATCCGCCGGCGCTCGTCGCGGAAGAAGGAGTCGGGATCGTCGAGATAGATGTTCAGGATGAAAGGAATCGCATCGGGCGCGTTACCGGCGCCGGCCTTTGGTTCCGCGATGCCCCAACTCCATGGGGCCAGGATAGCGGGAAAAGGGCGCAGGGTCACTCCCTGCACATAAAGGGCAACCTCCGTGTACTTGGGAGCAAGAAATTTCTCCTGATCCAGCGAGTTGAGGAAGATTGCTTCCACAACCTTGCGCGGCACAAATGAAACATCGTAACCCGGATTGTCGTTGATGGTCGCGGGCGTCAGGATGGCCAGCGCCGCACCGTTTCCCACCCAATGCGATCCGGGCGTGGATGGCTGCGGTTGGGGCAATTGCCCGAGCGAATCGACCCATTGCCGTGCCCGCGATTGGCCATCCAGGTATTGGCGGATGCCCAGCAGCTTCTCCTGGATCGCAGGCGCCGCCGCGCCCTGCGAATGTTCCGCAAGATCGAGTAACTTCGCCGTGAGAAACGTCGGGGCTCTGATAACTTCGCGGGAGATGTAATCAACCAGGTTATCGGTAAGTCGCGCATCCTTTGCGGATAGGAGCTGGTAGCAGGCAATGTCCTGAAATGTTACTCCGGACTCGGTCGCCAGCACAGGCGAAGCGAGAACCTTGTCGGGTGGCAAGGCAAGGTAAGTGGCCGCGCGTACGGCGTCGCTTGGCGGATTGGTCGCCAGGAACGCTTGTTGCGCCTGCTGCGCAGCATCGCTCCCCGCGTTTGCCGCCGCGCACAGGGCATTCCAGGCCTCGCTTTGCCCTGGCGAGAGGCTGGTGAACCACTCGGGCGGGACCGGGGCCGCGGGGGAGTCGGGAAGGCCCACCGGCTGCCCGCTTCCCAGAATCTGGCAGTCGGGCGTGGCCAGCGCGGCGAATTGGAGCCCCGGGTGATCGGTCTCCCACCTGCTGATGTCGTTTTGCAGCTTCCCGCTCGGATAAGTCCCGGAACGAATTTCCGCCACGCCGCGGTTTTGCAGGTCCAGGTAGATTCCCAGTTCATTGCTTACCGTTGCTCGCATCGCCTTGCCGATTGATCGCACGCTATCGCCAGCGCGATTGGCCGCCTCCACCTGCGCCGCCTGCCGGTCCCTGAGCAACGAAATGAAACTAACCCCGGCCAGGATGACGACCGGGAGCAAAATCAGGCAGCCTTGCCAAAGGAACGTTGGCTTTCGGTTCGAGGCTGGTTTTGCCATGACGCCGGGGAGAGTAACCGGTCACCATAGCAGGGATGTCATGGAAATGTAATGTTTGGAAAATTCGAAATTCGAAACTCGAAATTCGAAAGATGCAGCCTGAGCTACTGCTTCCGGTGGGCTTCGACGTAATCGGCGATGGTATCTACCGTGGCCAGGGCGTTGCGGGCGACGTCGGAGTTCGGCACGCTGACGCCGAAATGTTTTTCGAGGGAAACCACCAATTCCAGGGCGTCGATCGAGTCCAGCCCGAGGCCCTCCGGGCCGAAGAGCGGCAGATCGTCGCCGATCTCCTCCTTCGGCGTGCGGAGCATGAGGTTTTCGACCATCATTTCCTTGATCGATTCTTTCAACTCTTGGCTGGCCATGGCGGGGAGGTGGTTAATCAATTGAAACGCCCGGCGGCGCAAGCCATTATTTTTGGGTTTGAAAGCGCCAAAACAACGTCTCGACACGCTTCTGGTGGAGCGCGGCGCCTTTGAAAGCCGCGAAAAGGCGCAGCGCGCGATCATGGCCGGCGAGGTCGTGGTCGGGGGCCATCGGGTGGACAAGCCCGGCGCCCAGGTGCCGCGGGACGCCGACATTGCGGTGAAAAGCGGCCTGCGCTACGTGAGCCGCGGCGGGCTGAAACTCGAGGCGGCGCTCGACGCGTTCGGTGTCGACCCCACCGGCGCGGTCTGCCTGGACATTGGCGCGTCGACCGGCGGCTTCACCGATTGCCTGCTCCAGCGCGGCGCGGCGCGGGTTTACGCGTTCGACGTGGGCCACAACCAGCTCGACTGGAAAATCCGCAGCGACCCGCGGGTCATCGTGCGCGAGAAACTGAACGCGCGCCATCTTACGCCGGCCGACCTGCCGGAGGCGCCGTCGATTTGCACCATCGATGTCTCATTCATCTCTCTGACTTTGATCTTGCCACGCGCCTTCGGGGTGCTAACTCCAACGGGCGTGATCCTTGCGCTGATCAAGCCGCAGTTCGAGCTGGGTAAAAGGGAGGTTGGCAAAGGCGGCATCGTGCGCGATCCCGCCGGCCACGCCGCGGCCGTGGCCAAAATCCGGGATTTTGTCACCGGGCCGCTCGCCCGCAAATGGGAGGGCGTCATCGAATCGCCCATCGCCGGCGGCGAGGGGAACAAGGAATTTCTCGCATGCCTGCGCCCTTGATAGGACTGGTGGCGCACACGGGCAAACCGGGCGCGGGGGCGATGGCAAGCCGGCTGCGGGAGGAATTCACCCAGCGCGGCGCGGAGGTGTGCCTCGAGTCCCGCACCGCGGCGCTGATGGGCGCGGAGGGAGGAGAGAGCACGCACGCGCTGGCGAGGGCCTGCGAAATCGTCGTCGTGATCGGGGGCGACGGCACTATCCTGAACGTGGTTCACGAAATGGGGGAAAACCTGAAGCCAATCTTCGGCATCAACCTCGGCTCGCTCGGCTTTCTCACCAGCGTCAGCTCCTCGGCCATCGAGCAGGCGGCGCAGTGCATCGTCTCGCGCAGTTACGTCACGACCGACCGTATCCTGATCGAGATGGAGCTGCATCGCAGCGGCCAGACCGTCGAGCGGCGCATCGGGCTCAATGACGCCGTCATCAGCCGCGGCGGCCTTTCCCGCCTCATTCGTCTGCGCGCATGGATCGACGGCGCGCTGGTGACCGAATACAACGCCGACGGCCTCGTGATCTCGACACCGACCGGCTCGACCGCGTATTCGCTGGCCGCCGGCGGCCCGATCCTTACGCCCAATTGCGGCGCGCTGGCGGTGACGCCCATTTGCCCGCATGTGCTCACCAATCGCTCCCTCATTTTCAGCGACGAATCATCGATCACCGTCAGCCCGTGCGAGGATCAGGGTGAAATCTTTGTGACCGTCGACGGCCAGGTGTCGCTGCCGATCATCGCCGGCGACGTGGTGCACGTGCGCAAGGCGGGGCACGGCGTCCCGCTCGCGGCGCTGCCGGGCGGCACGTTCTTCGAGGTCCTGCGCCAAAAGCTGAAGTGGAGCGGCACCGCCCTGTGATTACCATCAACGATATCCTGCGTCCGGAGCACATCGACCTGGACCTGAAGACCACCAGCCAGGCCGAGGCGATCCACCGGGTCGCCTCGCTGCTCAAGCAGGATCCCCGCGTCACTGATTGGAACGGGTTTTACGAGGGACTGGCCGCCGCCCAGCCCTGCCTGGCCGCGGCGGGCGGCACCGAAATTTGCATCCCCCACTCCCGCACCGACAGCGTGACCGAGATGGTGATGAGCGCCGGCCGCTCGAAGGCCGGCATCATCGTGCCCGGGGAAAAATGGCCGGTGCACTTCATTTTCGTCATCGGCGTGCCGTTGTCGCTGGCTTCGGACTACCTGCGCATCATCGGCGCCATGATGCGCATCTTCCAGGAGGGCGGCATCAAGAACCGCCTGCGGCGGGCAAAGACGCCCGACGAATTCCTCCATCTGCTCGCCTCGGCCGAGATGAAGTTGTGAATCCCACAAAGCTTTGCGTTTGCCGGCGAAACCGCGTATCTTTTCCACAAATTTCGTATGAAAAGCTCACGTCTCCTGCTTTTGCTCCTTATTCCCCTGGTGCTGGCCGGTTGCGCCACCCTGGGCAGCCATGACCTCGCGGTGCTGCGGGCGCACAATGTCCCGCCTTATCTCTACCAAAAGATGACCAACGGCGACCCGCTTACGATCAGCGACGTCATCATGCTTTCCGATCGGAGTGTGCCCTCGGGGCTCATCATCCACTACATGGACGAGACCGATACCGCATACCGGCTGCGCAAGGCCGACGTCCAGCAATTGCGGTCGGCGGGAGTGAGCGATGAGGTGATCTCCTACATGCTCTCGACATCGGCGCCGCCGGATTATCACCCGGCTTACCCGCCGCCGCCCTATGCTTACCCGTACCCGTATGCTTACTACCCGTACGATTACTACGGTCCCTACGGCGGGCCCGTGGTCGTTGTGGGCGGATACCGTGGCGGGGGCGGGTGGGGTTATCGCCGCTGGTAGAGAGGCCGCGCCCGTGCCGGTCGGCGCCTGCGCCGGCAAAGCAGCGCCAGACCGGCCAGCGCAGGCACAGTAAGCAGGTCCGCCGGCTCGGGCACTGCCGGGATGTAGCCGAGGCTTTCCATCGCCGTCATATCCACGGGGGTGATGTTGTTCTCGTAGCCTGCCTCGACGAACGCATTGTACGAGTCGGGCGTATAAGGGCTGGTCGTCGCCCAATCCTGGAGGTCGCCGCCGTCGCCCGGGCCGTTGAAGTTATCCAGGTCGGTCGTGCCGTTATCGAGCGAGAAGTAGACTCCGGTCCCTGTGTCGACCAGGCTCCGCGTCCCCGGCGCCGTATACCGGTAGAGGTCATACGGCACATATTCCGACGTGCCGGACATCGAGTACTCGCCGAGCAGTTCCGTGCGCCCCATGATCTCGGACATCTCATGCTCCGCGACGCCGATAAAATCGATCTCGCCCGGCACGGCGCGGTCGGCCGGGTTGAAGTCATAATCCCAGCCGGCGCCGAACATGAAGATGCCATCGGTGCCCGAAGCGTTCGGCGACATCAGGCCCAGCGCCTTTGCCTCCGGATTGGGCACCAGGAAAAGGCCGTTCCCGGTCGGATTGGATGCCGGCAGAGTGGTAATTGAGTCGAAATAGGAATCACTATCGAGCGCCGTTTTTAGCTGGGAGTAACTATAGTAATTCTCGAAGTATTCTGTATTCTCGCCGAGGATGCTGGTGCCGCTCTCGGCCTCGACGCTGATATCGATGGTGATGTTATTGGTGAAAAGGTCCTCGTATTGCTGCGCCGCGTAATTGAAAGCGGACTCAATTTCCGAAGCTTCGGTCGAACTGGTCACCGAACTTTCAAACGTCGCGTCGATGGTCAGCGCGCGCGCCGATCCCGCGGCCAGGCAGAGTACAAGGAAAAGGCGCCAGCAGCGAAGCCGGCGAGCCAGGTAACCCGGAGGAGTAGGAAGGGGCAAGGTCCGCGCCAACTGCCCGAGCGTGCCGCAAACCAGCGAGGCTTGTCAAAAACAAGGTCAATTGCAAGCAAACTAAATGTTATATCGAAGATATAATATGTTTTCCGGCTGGCGGCTCGATCTCGTGCGAGTCATCCTACGTACTGCTGCACGCTTTGGCACATTAATTGCATGTCAAATGAGGGCGATTCCATGCGCTCATTAATACAAGTTTTAGCAGCGGCGGCGCTCCTGTGCATTGCGGCGGTCACGGGCATCGTGCTGCTGGTGGCCGGGCATTACGCGGAAAAAACCTCGCGCGAGGCCATCGAGCGGGATTTCAACGGCATGAGTTCTTACGAGACGGGGCTCGAGGATGGGCGGCAGGCGGCCGTGGATGAGCAATGCCTGATGCTCGCGCGATCGGCGCGCATTCGCCTCGCCTTGCAGGAGAGCGATATCAACGACCTGTACGAGCAGGCCTACGTCGAGATGCCCGATGTGTTCGAGGGCCGCGCGCCCGGCAGCCGGCCGAGTTTCCTGCGCGCGAATTTCGTCCGCTTCATCAACAGCGAGGGGGAAGTGCTTTCGCCCGACGGCTCGGACCCGGGATTCAAGCTCGCGCCATGGGAGAAGGCCCTTGCGCCGTTCGGCCCGGGCCTCGCGCAGCAAACCGGATACGTTTCCAAAGCCGACCACGACGCCAGCCCCGACCTCAAGGATGTCATCAGCACGCCGGTCATTGACGCCGATAACGGACAGAAGCTCGGCACGATGGTCGTCGGATTTACACCGGCCGTATTTGACGATACCGAGCCCGGCCAGGTCGAAGGGGGCATCGTGACGGGCGGCGAATTCTACGCCGCGCCGGGCGTCGCCCCAGGGCGGCGCGAGCAAATCGCCCAAGCCGTCTGCCCCGCCGTGACGGCACGCGAAAATGCGCCGGGAAGCGCCGCCGCGGCGGGCGGTGGCGGGCGAATCGAGGGTAATTTCCAGACGGTGATCGGCGGGGCGCCCTACCTGGTATTCTATCAGTTGCTCGATCCCGGCTCGCCGCTTGGCAAGGCGTGGCAAGTCGGCCTCTATCCGCTTGCCGGCTCGATCGCGGAGCAGGCGCAGTTGCGCTGGGCAATCCTCGGCACTGGACTGCTGATCCTTTTGCTCGGGCTGGGCATCAGCCATCTCATTTCCAAGCGGCTGGCGCGGCCCGTCGAGGAAATCGCCGCCGATTCCGCCGCCAACCAGGCGGCCCGCGAACTGAGCGAGCAGCGTTTCCGCGGAATCTTTGAAAACGCGGTCGAGGGAATATTCATCCTGTCGCCCGAGCTGACGTACGCGAGCGTCAACCCCTCGATGGCCCGCATTTTCGGATACGAATCCGCTGCGTCGCTGATCGAAACATGGAACGGCAACGGCGCCGGTGCGCACGTGGACCAGGCGCGGCAGAGGGACTTCCTTGAAACGGTCACGCGCGAAGGAGCGGCGGCGCATTGGGAAATGGAAATGGCGCGGCGCGACGGACGGCGCATCTGGATTTCGCAAAGCGCGCGGGCGGTGCGGTCCGCGGAGGGCAAATTGCTGCATATCGAGGGGACGCTGGTGGATATCACCGAACACAAGCATGGGGCGGATGAATTGCAGGCGGTGAACAAGGAACTGGCGTGCATGCTCGAGACCTTGCAGGCCACCCAGCAGCAGGTCATCCAGCAGGAGCGGCTGCGGGCGCTGGGCCAGATGGCCAGCGGTATCGCCCACGATTTCAACAACGCCCTGATGCCGATCTCCGGTTTCAGCGAGCTGCTGCTGACCAACCCCGACGCGTTGCGCAACAAGGAGGACGCGCTCGAATACCTGGGCATGATCAATACGGCGGCCCGGGACGCGGGTACGGTGGTCGGGCGGCTGCGGGAATTCTATCGTCCCAACCAGGGCGAGGATGTGTTCGGTGCAGTGATGCTCAACCGCGTGGTCAAGCAGGCCGTCACGCTCACGCAGCCGAAATGGAAGGACCAGGCGCAGGCCAACGGCGCGGAGGTCGCGGTCCGGGTGCAACTGGACGACCGGCAGCCGGTGACGGCCGATGAATCGGCGCTGCGCGAGCTGCTGACCAACCTCATCTTCAACGCGGTGGACGCGATGCCGGAAGGCGGCCGGCTTAATTTGCATACCTATTGCGAGCCCGATTGCGGCGTGATCGAGGTGGTCGATTCCGGCACCGGCATGAGCCCGGAAGTGCGCCAGCGCTGTCTCGAGCCCTTTTTCTCGACAAAGGGCGAGCGCGGAACCGGCCTTGGCCTGGCAATGGTCTTCGGCATCGTGCAGCGACACCAGGGATCCATCGACATCAACTCGGCGCCGGGGAAGGGGACCAGGTTCATCATCCGCCTGCCGCTCTTCCAGGAGGGTGCGGCCTCCGGCGAAAGTACGCCGAATATCATTTCGAGCCGTCCGTTGCAGGTGCTGGTGGTGGATGACGAGCCACAGGTGCGCGAGGTGCTGGCCGCCTTCCTGAATGCCGAGGGACACGTCTGCGAGACGGCGGCGCACGCGCTCGAGGGCATCCACATTTTCCAGCAGCGTCATTTCGACGTGGTTATTGCAGATAAGGCGATGCCCGGCATGAGCGGCGATCAGATGGCGATTTCGATCAAGAAAATCGCGCCGTCGGTTCCCTTTGTGCTGCTGACAGGTTTTGGCTCTTTCCTCAACGGCGATGAGATGCCGGATGTCGATGTGATCGCATCGAAGCCGATCACCCGGTCTGGGCTGCGGGAGGTAATCGGCAAGGCGTTCAGGGCCGCATGAGGAGGGACACCTACAGAGGTTTCGCGGAAAATTCACCCCACCCCGGCGCAAAGGCTGCTTAGTGGGGCAGGGATGAAATCCCCTGGCCTGGCGTGTCTCCTCTTCCTGGCGATCTTTGCGGTTGGCCTTTCGGACGTTCATGCCCAGACCATCGATACCGAGACCGGGACCACGGGCTCGAATGGGGCCAGCGCCAGCGGGGCAGCCGGCGGAGCGCCGGGCGCGGCCGGCAACGGCTCTTCGAACCCGGTTACGGCAGTCGCGGTCAGTTCTTCATCGAGCAACATCGCCTCCGCCACGGGCGGCAATGGCGGTAATGGCGGCAGCGGCGTGACCCACACCGGCAGCACCGGCGGGACCGGCGGGGCAGGGGCGGCAGGCGCCGCCGCCAGCGCAACAGTGGGAAATACGGGTACCAATGCCGGCGATATCGTCAACGACGCCACTGCAAAGGGCGGATTGGGTGGAAACGGAGGCGCCGGCGGGTCGGGTTCGCCCACGGGCGAAGCGGGCGCGGGAGGGAGCGGCGGCAATTCCACGGCGACAGACACCGGCATTACCGGCAACGGCACAGTGACCATCGAGGCGTTGTCGTTTGCGGGGACGGGCGGATCGGGAGTCAACGGTGGCGCGGGAGGTACCGCCAGCCTGGGAACGGTCAGCGGCACCAGCACCAATGGTGGCGCCGTAAACGTGACCGGCGATATCGACGCCGGCAGCGGCGGCAACGTGACGGTCGGCTCCTCCGGCACCGGTGGCGCGGGTGGTGGTGCGATTTTGACCGACGCGGTCGGCGGCTATACCAGCGGCGCCTTGTCCCTCACCGAGGAAGCAGGCGGCGGTTCGGGAGGAATGGGCACAGCCGCATCCGGGGGCGGCCTCGCGGGCGTGGCGACGGTGACTTTGAACGTCGATACCTCCACCACGGGCCACAGCAATGCATTGAACCTGACCGGCGAGGCAACGGGCGGCAATGGCGGCTACTTGATTTATAGTTCCGGCTCCGCGGCGGCGGGCGCGGCCGGCACGGTGGTTATCACCGCGACAAGCGACAGCGGAGGCATTACGGAAGTTGGCGAGGGAAGCGGCGGATATGGCGGATACGGCATCAGCGGCGCCAACGGCGGCGCGGGCGGCAATTTCAACGAAACCCTGGTGGCCGTGGCCACGGGCGCGAACAACGCGGCGATCAGCATCAATCAGTCCGTATATGTCGGGACGGCGGGCGATGGCGGCGATATCGCCAACAGCGGCACCGGGAGCAGTCTGACGGGAGGCAACGGCGGCGTGGCCGCGGGCAGCGCCTTCGGCGCAACCAATGGCAGCGGCTCGGTGAACATCGAGTTTTATTTGCAGGGGGGTAACGGCGGCGGCGCGCAGGGCCTCACCGTCGCGGGCTATGGCACTTACTCCGCCGGCAACGGGAATGCCGGACCTGGCGGCGTGGCGAGCCTGACCGCGGTCACCGGCAGCAGCGCGACCGGCGCGGTGAACGTGACCGGCCAGGCGATCGGAGGCAACGGCGGGTCGATCAGCGTCGGCACCAAGGCAACGACGAACAGCGGCAACGGCAACGGCGGCGCGGGCGCGAGCGAAGTGCTCGACAACGATGTCACCGGTTACACTGCCGGCGCTTTGACGCTTACCCAGAACGCCACCGGCGGCAACGGCGGCGCGGTGGATACGGGGACGGCGGGTGCGTCCGGCTCGGCCTCGAGGCATTCTGGATGTGAGCACCGACAATACGGATGGCAGCAGCGGCCTTTCGCTCGACGGAGCCGCGACCGGCGGCACCGGCGGATACCGTTTCAACTCGACCGGGACCTCGGGAGAAGGCGGGGCCGCATCCGTGAACCTGACCGGATCGAGCGCGACCGGCAGCGTCACGCTGCTGCCCAGTGGCTCGGGGGGATCGGGCGGCTACGGGATCGCGGGCGCAAGCGCGGGCGCGGGCGGAAACTTCAGTGAGACCTTGCTGGCGGTGACGAGCGGGAGCAACCGACCAATCAATATCGATTCCATTTATGCGGAAAATACCGGCGGCAGCGGCGGCAGCGTGACGGGAACCAGCACGGACGCCTCGACCGTCGCCGGGAACGGTGGCACGGCGTCGGCCAGCGCGATGGCTGATGCACTGGGCGACAGCCCGGTGAACATGAATGTCGAAGTGGAAGGGGGAAACGGCGGCAGCGTGGTTGACGTGTCAGTGCCGGGTTATGGAGCGTTTTCGCCCGGCAATGGGAGCGCGGGCAACGGCGCGGCGGCGGCGCTGGGCTTGATCACCGGCACGAGCGCGGGCGGCAGCGTGAACGTGACCGGCCAGGCCACCGGCGGCGATGGCGGCGGCGTCAGCGTGGGCGTGGCGACGACCGGTTCGAGCGGCAACGGCAACGGTGGCGCGGGGGCCAGCGAGGTGCTGGTCAACGACGTGAGAGGTTACACCAGCGGCGCATTGTCGCTGACGCAGGATGCCTCGGGCGGGATGGGTGGCTCGGTGAATACCGGCACGGTGGGCGCTTCCGGATCGGCATCGACCATTCTCAATGTGGACACGGCAACGACTGGAAACAGCAGTTCGCTGACTCTCTCGGGAACCGCGGAAGGCGGCTCCGGCGGATACGTGGATAACTCAACGGGGAGCGCGGGAGCGGGGCAGGTGGGCAATGTGATCCTGGGCGGCACGAGCGGCAGCGGAAGCGTGACGATTCTGCCGGGCGGCAGCGGCGGGACCGGGGGATATGGATTGAACGGAGCGAACGCCGGGGCAGGCGGTGATTTTACGGTGGCGCTCAACGCGACGACGACCGGGAGCGGCAACGTGGTGGCAATCGATACCAATGGCGGGATCGTCTCGGGCGGGGCAGGCGGCGCGGCGCTGGGCAACGGCAGCGGTGCAGCCGGAGCCGGTGGAAACATCACGGCGACGGCAACCGGCGTGGCTCTCGGGGCAAGCAGCGTCAATGCGCAGCTCTATGTCGAAGGGGGCGCGGGCGGCAGCGTGGAAACGAATTTCATCCAGCCTTATGGGCTTCTTTCCGCAGGCACGGGTAACGCGGGCAAGGGCGGGAATGCGACTGCGACAGTGACCGGAAGCAATCAATCTTCGCAACCGGTCAATGTAACAGTCTGGGCGAGCGGCGGCATGGGCGGACAGGCCCAGGGAGGCGGGAACAATGGCAGCGGCGGCAATGCATTCGCAACGGGCATGGGCTATGGCGGCGGATTGGTGGCTGTGACTGCCACGGCGGCGGGCGGCGACGGTTACGCGCCATTCCAGACGGGAGGCGGCACGGCGACGGCCGAGGCAACGGGCGCGGTGGCGCAGGCCGATGCTACAGGAATGGGTGTCAGCGGCACCTCGACGGCGATGGCTGGTTCAACCGGCGGAATCGTGGAATCGGTCGAGGCAATGTCAACGGCGCCGGTCAGCGGCACGAGCATGGCCGAGTCGCGGGCGACGGTTGCCAATGCGGCGCCGGCGGAATCCCTGTCGGATGGTTTCCAGGCGGCCACCTATGCGACGGCATTGCCTCTGGCCGCCGACGTGGATACCGCGTTCTCGGGCAATCCGACCGTTTCAGACCGCCTGGTCAGTCCATCGAACGCGCTCGCATTGATGACAATGGAGGCCGGATATGTCACGGGTGGCGGTACCGGGACGCTGACGTTCGAAAGCCAGGCGACATTGGATTTGAATGCCGCCTCATTGCAGGGAGAGCCGCTCTTCGTTGGATTGGTCAATCCGATCACGACCGGCAGCGGATTCGAGTCCGCGCAGTTCGAGATACTCGAAAACGGAACCTCGGTGGTCGATGACTCCTTCAGCAAAGCCAGCAATGCGGACACGTTTTTCGATGACAAGGTGATCGACCTGGGCACCGCGCCGGCGGGTGACCTTGACTTACAATTCGAATTTGACGTTACGGCAGTCAATGCAGGTGACTCCTGCCAGACGCAAGTGATCTTCGGCGTCCCGGAGCCATCGAGTTATAGGTTGTTCATCGCCGCGGCCGCCGGCGCCGGACTTACATTGCGCAAGCGAAGGCAGCGGAAGGAATCGAATTGCTGACGCAGGATATTGCCGCCTTGCAATTCCCTCAGCCCACCTGGTCCGCGCCGATATCCACCATGCCGTCAGTCGTGCGCGCGTCTCCGCGTTGATCGACCGGAAGCACCACGGTCACGGGCACGATGCCGGTTCCAATGACCGGGCTGTCGCGCGCCGGCAATGCTGTCTGCGTCGGGCCGCCATGGTTGCCCAGGCCGCCCAGGAGCGCGCTCTGTCCGATGATATTGCTGGTCCCGGTAATGGCCGCGTTGCCGGGATTCTGGATGAGGGAATAATCGGCCGTGATTATCCCTGCCACGTCGGAGTTAACCGGGGAAATATTCTGCCCCAGGATCGTACTTACAATGGTAATTGGGTCGTCGTTTCCATCGGGCACGGTAAAGAGTCCGCCGCCCTGGACCAGCCCCTTGTTGAAGGCGATGGTCGAGTTATCGATGTAACTCGGGATGTTTTGATTGAGATAGAGTCCGCCGCCGCGCTGCGCGCTGTTTTTGGCGATGGTTGACTCGACAAGCGAAAGATAACTGCCGTAAGTATAAATGCCGCCGCCCAACGATACACCCGTCGCGCCGGCGGTTCCCGCGGTTCCCGCCATGCCCCGCGGCGACCCGGAGCCGGCCTTGCCCGCCTTGCCCGCGGCGCCCGCGATGCCCGGGGCGGCAATATTCCCGGAGATGGTGGACCTTTCGATGGAAAGTGTCGCCTGGGCGGATGCCGGCTGGTTGGCCAACCCGGAAAGGATGCCGCCGCCAATGCCATTGCCGGAGAAACCTCCGCTGCCGCCGCTGCCTGCATTTCCGCCCGGGGCGCGCCCGCCCGCGCCGCCATTGCCTCCCGCGCCTCCCGCCCCGCCTGCGCCGCCGATCGCGCTGTTGCCGGAGATGGTCGAGACCAGATCAATCACGGACCCGTAGCTGAAAATCGCGCCTCCATAGGCATTCCCCCCGTAGCCGCCATTGCCCCCGCTGCTGCCGGCACCGCCGGCTTGCCCCGCCGAACCCTTTGCACCCGCCGCCCCCTTTGCCCCGGCCAGGCCCGCGCCGCCGATGGCCTTATTCCCCGTGATGATGGAACTCTGGATGGCGAGCGCCCCCGATGGGCCGACATAGATCGCGCCGCCCATCGCCACGCCGCCTGTGTAGGCGAACGGCGCCGCCCCGCCGCGGGCGATGTTGCCGGTCACCCTGGATTCCTTGATTGTCAGGTTGCCCGCGATGAGATCGACCGCGCCGCCCTGGCCCATGTAGCCGTTGCCGCCATTGGATGGCGCGCCGGCGGCCGTGTTGTGCGAGAAAGTGCAGCCAGCGATCGTGATCGAGCCGCCGGGGTCGTTGATGAGCATGGCGCCCCCGCCGGCCTGGTTTACCCCGAGCGCGACGGAGGCGGTCGCCAGTCCGCTGCCCTTGGTGAAGGTCAATGACGCAATCGTCACCTCGGTCGCATTCGGCGCAATGTAAAGAAGCTGCGTCAGCCCTCTGCCATTGATGGTGAAATGCTGGCCGGTCGAAACCGCAACGGAAGTGCTGGTCGAAATCGTCAGCGGCGTCTTGAGATCGATCGAGCCAGTATGCGGTAAGTGGCTCGAGAACTGGACTATGTTGGCGCCGCCGGCGTCATTCGAGTCATCCAGCGCCGCGCGCAGGGTGCCGGCGCCGGAATCAGCCAGGCTGGTGACCATAAACGTGGCGGGCGCAATGCGATCTTCGAGCGGCTCGACGGGCATAGAGGGGGGATTTCTGAGCGATGATCACGGCCGCCTTCTCTCCGGCGCCGGGCGCGTGAGAGTACAGGAGCAACGCAGCGCGCGCAAATAGATTTGCCGGCGCTAATTTCTCGATTGCAGGATTGCCCGGCCTCGCGTCTGGTTGGAACCGGCATGCAAGAGCAAGCGCAGCAACCGGATGCGGAAGAGGCAGCCGACGCGGCCAAAAACGCCGGGGCGGCCGAGCCGGCTGATGCGTCCAACGGGGGCGAAGCCGCGCCGGCGCAGAATCCCGAGCAGGCCTTCACCAGCAGCCACACGAGCAACTTTCCTGACATCCTGCGGGAACTGCGCATCTCCCTGCTGGTCTCGACCTACCAGGCCGGCAAGCTCATCGTCGTGCGCGCCGAGGGCTCGGCGCTCAACACGCATTTTCGCGATTTCTACAGCCCCATGGGCCTCGCCTACGATCCCGCCACGGGCCGCCTGGCCATCGGCACGCGGCATGAGGTCTGGCATTTCTGCAACGAGCCGGCGGTCGCGCCGAAGGTCGAGCCGAAGGAAAAGCACGACGCGGCCTTTTTGCCGCGCAAATGCCATATCAGCGGCGATATCCGGATTCATGAGATCGGCTGGGCGGCTGGGGAATTGTGGGCGGTCAATACCCGCTTCTCATGCCTCTGCACGTTCGACGAATTGCACAGCTTCGTCCCGCGATGGCGCCCGCCATTTGTCACCCAGTTGGCGGCGGAAGACCGCTGCCACCTGAACGGGATGGCCATTATCGACGGGCGGGTGCGCTACGTTTCGTGCCTCGGCAGGACTGACACCGCCGGCGGCTGGCGGGAGAACAAAAGCACGGGAGGGTGCCTGCTCGATATCGATTCCGGCGAGCCGGTCCTGACCGGCATGTGCATGCCTCATTCGCCGCGCCGCTACGCCGGGCGGGATTGGATCCTCGAATCGGGCATCGGGTCGCTCTCGGCGGCCGACCTTGCCACGGGCAAGACGGAGGTGGTGGCGAAGCTGCCGGGCTTTACCCGCGGGCTCGATTTTTACCGCAACATCGCCTTCATCGGCCTCTCCCAGGTTCGCGAGACGGCCATCTTCAGCGGCATACCGGTTGCCGCCGAGGAGCGAAGCTGCGGGGTCTGGGCGGTCGATATCCGCACGGGACGGACGATTGCGTTTTTGCGATTCGAAGGAATCGTGCAGGAAATCTTCGCGGTCGAGGTGCTGCCGGAGATTCTCTACCCGGACTTGATCAACGAGCCTGGGGAGCTGCTGGATGGCTCATTCGTTTTACCGTAACTCAAACAATGTCACTAGATTGGGTGACATTTTACGAGGAAAACAATATAAGCGCCGATCAGCCCAAGGTAGCCGAAAAGCAGTTGCCGCAGCCGTTTGCAGACGCCGATCAACCGGTCGTCGCCCGTTTGCTTGAACTGCCCGCCCAGGATGAACCCAAGCATGCCGCGAAAGCCCGAGATGACTTGCTGGGACCTGGTCGATTTGAGCCGCTCCTTGAGGACGACTTCCAGGCGGCGCAGCATCGCGTACCAAAACACGCCCATGAAGAAGATGAGCAGGAACCCGCCCGCGAGAATGAGCCGGTAATTGGTCACTGTGATTTCCATGGAGCCCGAAAGTCGAACCGGAAATTTGCAAAAGGGGAAGCTCCAAATGCCGCATTTGTCGCCCGGGGCGGAATGGTTCCATCCTCGCGCTTGAACATCCCGCCTCGAACCTTGTCCCTACCCGGCAACCATGGAGTCAGACCTCGCCCAATCGCCCAAAGGCCAGCCTGAGTACCGGCCCGTCTCGCGGCGGCCCATTGCCGATGTCTTTCGCCGCACGGCGCACGGGGCGGTGCGAATCTGCGTGCGATGCAACGTTCACCCCGATGTCATCTCGTATCTCTCGATGGTGGCCGCGGCGGCGGCGGCGGTTTGTTTCTGGCAGGCGGGCGCGCACCCGTGGCTGCTGCTGGCGGGCCCGGCGTTTTGTTACCTGCGGCTCTGGTGCAACATGCTGGACGGGATGGTGGCGCTGGCCGCGGGCAAGGCAAGCTGGCGCGGCGAAATCCTCAATGACCTGCCGGATCGCGTCTCGGACGTGTTGATCTTTGCCGGCGTGGCGCACAGCGGGCTCTGCTCGATGGCCGCCGGCTATTGGGCGGCGATTTTCGCGGTGCTCACCGCGTATGTCGGGTTGTTTGGGCAGGCGGTGGGCGTGCAGCGGGAATTCAGCGGGCTGATGTCAAAGCCGTGGCGGATGGTGACGCTCCACGTTGGCGCATGGATTACGCTCGGCCTGATCTGGTGGGGAGACCGCGCCGTCACCTGGGGCGGCCTGACCCTCCTGGACTGGACCTGCGCGGTGATCGTTCTCGGCTGCCTGCAGACCATCTGGCAGCGGCTCGCGCGCATCATGCGGGCATTGCGCGAAAGGTCCGCCGGCAAGGCCTGAATCATGTCACCGCAAGCCGCCCTGCAAAGCCCGATCTTCCGCGCCTATTTTCTGATTATGCTCGCGCTGCTCCTGGCCGCGGGAGTGATCCTGGGCGTGCTTCGGTGGGGATTGAAGAAGCAGGTCGACTCCATCTGGACCACTTACAAAAGCTGGCTCATCATGGCGCCCATTGGCCTCGGCTGTGTCTTTGCGGGGCGGGCGCCGTTCATCGTTGTTTTTTGCCTCATCGGCGCGATCGGGCTTCAAGGAATTCGCCCGCGCCACCGGTCTGTATCGGGATTGGTGGATGACGGGCGCGGTATATCTCGGCATCGCCGCCGTGGGGGTGATCTCGCTGGTGCGCCAGCCGCAGGGGGACGAGCCCGGCCATGGCTGGTACGGGCTGTTTGCGGTGCTGCCGGTCTACATGGTGGCGCTCATCATGCTGATCCCCATCCTGCTAAACCGGGTGAAGGGGCAGCTTCAGAAACTTTCGCTGCTCGATTGTCGGGTTTATCTACTTCGGCTGGATGTTCGGCCACCTGGCTTTCCTGGCCAACGCGACCCATGCTTACGGCTACCTGCTCTATCTGCTCTTCGCGACGGAATTGAACGACGTGGCCGCGTTCACCTTTGGGAAGCTATTCGGCAAGCATCCGCTCCGCAGCAACATCAGTCCGAAAAAGACCTGGGAGGGCGCGCTGGGCGCCTTCGCCGTATCCATGGCGCTGCCGTGGGCGCTGCGCTTTTCGTTTCCCATTTTTTGGGGTGACGCAACTGATCCTCACGGGTTTGATCGTCGGCATCGGCGGGCAATTGGGCGACCTCGCCATCAGCGTCATCAAGCGCGACATCGGCATCAAGGACATGGGCGCCGGCATTCCAGGCCACGGCGGCATCCTGGACCGGATCGACAGCCTGATTTATACCGCGCCGCTGTTTTTCCACATGGTGCGCTATTTCTATGACATAAGATGAACCCGTGGTATTACGAGCCCGCGGCGGACCTCGACCAATCCCTGGCCGAGCGGCTGCGGCGTTTCCCGCGCGAGCCGGATATGTTCGTTTACGGGGCGCGCTCGGCGGCGGCGCTGCTGCTGCGCGCATGGCTGCGGGTGTATCACCGGCTGCAAATCACGGGCCGGGAGAATTTGCCGGAGGAAGGTTCGTTCATCATCGTCGCAAACCATGGGAGCCATCTCGACACGCTCTGCCTGCTGGCGGCGCTGCCGTTGCGCAAGCTGCATCGCGCCTTCCCCGCGGCGGCAAAGGATTATTTCTTTGTCAGTGTGCCGCGGCTGGCGACCGCGGCGATTGTGGTCAACGCGCTGCCCTTCGCGCGCCAAAGCCAGATACGCCAGAGCCTCGACCTTTGCCGGCGGCTGCTCGCCAATCCCGGCAATATCCTGATTCTTTTTCCCGAAGGAACGCGCACCGTCACCGGCCAGATGGGCGACTTCAGGCCCGGCATCGGGATGATCCTGGCCGGCGCTGAGATACCGGTCGTTCCGTGCCATATCGACGGCGCCTACAGGGCGTTGCCGAAAGGCAAATGCATTGCGCGCCCGGCGGGGATCCATGTCCGGATCGGCGCGCCGCGGCGCTACCCGGACCTGCCGCCCGGCCGAGAAGCCGCGGAGCGGGTCTGCCGGGAACTCCAGCAGGCCGTGGCGGAGCTGGGCGGCTGAAATTGCGCCATCACTTGCGTCAATGTTTGCGCAAATATAATCAATTAACGGTTTAAAACGGCGAATGGCAGGCTGTTTCCGTGCAAACAACGGAACACACATTCGAATCCTGGGACGGCTCGAGCCTCTTCTACCGCGCATGGCTGCCGGAGGGCGCGGCGGGAAAGGCGCTGATCCTCCTTCATCGCGGACACGAGCACTCGGGGCGCTGGGAGGAAACCGTCCGCAATCTCGGCCTCGAAGACACGGCCATATTCGCCTGGGACGCGCGCGGCCATGGGCGTTCGCCGGGGGAACGCGGTTCGGCTGAAAATTTTGCCGCGATTATACGCGACATCGAGGCGTTCGTCCGTCATTTATCTGTCGAGCATGGCATCCCCGTCGAAAATATGGTGGTCCTGGCGCATAGCGTTGGCGCGGTTGCCGCGGCGGCGTGGGTGCATGATTACGCGCCGCCCATTCGCGGGTTGATCCTCGGGACGCCGGCATTTCGTGTGAAGTTATATGTACCCTTTGCGATGCCGCTGCTGCGGCTGAGACAGCGTCTCTTCGGCGCCGGCCATGTCAAAAGTTACGTGAAGGCCAAAATGCTTACGCACGACCGCACGGAGGCCGCCGCTTACGAAGCCGATCCCATGATATTCCGGCAGATAGCCGTCAATATCCTCCTCGATATGTACGATGCCTCGACGCGATTGATCGCGGATGCCGGAGCGATTCGCGTCCCGACGCTGATGTTCGCCGCCGGGAAGGATTGGATCGTTGAAAAATCGGCCCAGCGAAAATTCTTCGACCGTCTCTCCTCGCCGGCGAAGGAATTCGTCACGCTTCCCGGTTTCTACCACGCCATTTTTCACGAAACCGGGCGGCGATGGGTTGTGTCGAAGACGCGCAAGTTCATCGAGGAATGCTTTGCGCGCGCGCCGCAGCCGCCGGCCTTGCTCGAGGCCGACAAGCGCGGGTTCACCAGGGACGAATACGACCGGCTGCTCCGGCCGGGTAACCCAATGTTCAAGGTAACTCGTTTCGGCATGAGGACGCTCGGCAGGCTGAGCCGCGGCATCGAGGTGGGATGGGAGTCCGGCTTCGATTCCGGACTTAGCCTCGACTATGTTTACAAAAACAGGCCGCGCGGACGCGGGCCGGTGGGCCGGGCATTCGACCGCGCATATCTGAACAGCGCCGGCTGGCGCGGCATCCGCGCGCGAAAGGCCAATCTCCAAACCGTGCTGCGCGACGCCATCCGCCGGACTTGCAGCGCGGGCCGGCCCGTGCGCCTGCTCGATATCGCATCGGGTCCCGGCCGCTATGTGCTCGAGACGGTGAAGGAGGAATCCCGGATACCGATGGCTGCCGTGCTGCGCGATTACAAGCCCGAGAACGTCGAGGCTGCGCGGCAATTGGCCGATGAGTTGGGATTGAAGAATGTCACGGTCGCGCAAGGCAACGCATTTGACCGCGCCTCGCTCGCGGCGGTTGCGCCGGGGCCGACCATTGGGATCGTTTCCGGCCTGTACGAGTTATTTCCCGAGAACGAGCCGGTGATGAATTCGCTGCGCGGCCTCGCTGACGCGGTCGAGCCGGGCGGCTATTTGGTCTATACCAATCAGCCGTGGCATCCGCAGGTCGAGTTCATTGCGCGCGTGCTCACCAATCGCGAAGGCAAGCCGTGGATCATGCGCCGCCGCACCCAGGCGGAAATGGATGAGTTGGTGCGCGCCGCCGGGTTCGAAAAGCTGCGCGAGGAAATCGATGAATGGGGAATCTTCAGCGTATCGCTCGCGCGGCGGGTGAATGGAATATGACGGCGCCTCTTAAGTTCGATACACGTCCGCCGAAGCTGCTGGCCGCGGCGGCAGCGGCAGCCTTGTCGCTGCTATTTGTCGTGGTCTATGGAGGATGCAACTGGATCACCGCGCACCGAAGCGGCGTGGGGACATGGTACTACGCATGGGAACGCTACATCCCGTTTGTCCCCGTGATGATCGTTCCTTATATGTCGCTGGATTTGTTCTTTGTCGCGGCGCCATTCCTGTGCACGAGCCGCGGTGAATTGCGTCTGCTGGCGCGCCGGATTGTCTTTGTCATTCTTGTCGCCGGGGTTTGCTTCCTGTTGATGCCGCTCCGGATGGGAATCCTTATTCCGCAGGCCGAAGGCTGGACCGGCGCGTTATTCAAATTGCTGCATGGATTCGATCAGCCCACCAACTTATTTCCCTCCCTGCACATCGCCCTTCAAACCATCCTCGCGGTCCTCTATGCCCGTCACACGCGCGGCCTTCTGCGCACAGCCAGCAATACCTGGTTCACGCTCATCGGGCTTTCCACGCTGCTGACTTACCAGCATCATGTCGTGGATGTTATCGGCGGCTTTGGTCTCGCGATGATCGCGTTCGGTCTCTTTCGGGCCCGGGCGGGTGCGGCCGGCATGCTCATTCGCCCAGCCATGGCTGGGAATTCATGAGGTCCTCGAGGTCGCTGTTTTCCAGCGGCGGGAGCCATTCGCCGATCAATTGCCGGTGCCACCACGCTTTCTCGCCGGGCGGCGCGAACTCGTAGTTATAAAGCTGCGCGCGGATGTAATGGGGCGGATGATCCGGGAAAGGATTGTTGGCCAGCAGCGAGAGCGTGCCGGGGTCATTGTGCAGCAGCTTCCAGACGAAATTGAGGGTCCAGGGATACTCCTGCGGGCTGGCCATTGCCGCGAACCATATCTGCCAGTCGAGCCGGCCATAATAGGGCGTGCAAATCGGCGGGCAGCGCATCGGATCGCCCGGCTTGTACGGAAACTCGTAGGCCTTCCATTGAGTATGCGAGGTAATCAGGTCGTCGTCGGTCCCCTCGAAGATAATTTCGTGCCGCTCCTGGCCCACGCTGCCGAATGCGCCGTAAGTATTCACGAGGTCCAGCGGATCGAACGAGCCATTCATCACCTGGTGGCCGGAGAAAAGATTCAACGTGGGCTCGATGCTGAGGATCGCCCACGAGCAGGGCGACACAGATCGACGAGATCGTGTAAGGCAGATGGGAGCCGCGGTTTGGCCGCCGCGGCTTCGACCCGCCGGCGAATGAAACCGGGCATGATGCGCCGCAGGAAGGTATCGTCGAAACAGGCGATAAACGGGACGATGGTCAGCCAGTTGAGATAGGCCAGGTTGCCGCTGGCGATCAGGATGAATTGAAAACTGATCAACAGCACGCCCGCGATATGGCGCGCAAGGCGCGGCCCGAAGGAAAACCAAGGGACCACCAGCTCGATGAAATGATTCCAGAGCACGCTGAACTTTTGAAACCAATGCGGCGCGAACTGAAGATAGCGGCTCAACGGATTCGGCAGCGGCTGGGTTTGGTAATGATAATAGAGGCAGGTCAAATCCCGCCAGCACGGGTCGCCGCGCAACTTGATAAGTCCCGCGCCGAGCATGATGCGAAAGCCGAGCCAGCGATAGAGCCATAGAATGACAACTGGCGGAGGCCTTCGCGAAAACGGGCGCGGATCGAGCAGCGGACAAAGGAAAATCGCCAGGAACCCGGTCTCGAGTATCTGGATTTCCCAGCCGTACCCGTACCAGATTTGTCCGATATGGACATAGGACATGTAAGTGGCCCATAGGATCGCCATGATGATGGAATTCGCGTAACCGGCCACGACCACCAGCGAGAGCGCGAACCCGGCCCATGCGACGCCCATCGAGCAGGCGGTCCGATAACCCGAACCAGAAGAGCGATGGCAGGTTCTCAAACGCCGCCGCCTTCGTGCCGAAATGATCCTGCACCAGCGCCATGTAAAGATTGGCCGGGGTAAGTCCATGCTCGCCGATGAGCGGAACGATTTGCCGCGCGGCAATCAGAAACGCGACCGCGTAGATGAGCCCGAGCCAGCGCAGCAGGAGAAAGCGGGTCAGATACCAGGTGTTCGCCTGGGATTTGGCCGGTTTCTCAGCGGCTGTCTCCCCGGCGCTCACATGGTTAGGACAATCTTGCCAAGCGCGCCCCGCTCGGAACCATTATTTCCTCATGTGCCCGCGCCGCTTCGGCGAGCGGCAGTGTCGAGCCGATGACCGGATCCAGCGAACGGTCCGCCAGCCCGGCGGAGATGCGGCCGTATATCTCCGCGAGGCCGCCGCCGGCGCGGTGGCGAGCATGACCCCTCGGATATCCGCCTCCCGCGCCATGATATTCCGCGCGATCGATCTCAACCGTGCCCGCGGCTTCCCACCACCACGACCCGCCCATTCGATGCCGATGCAGCGTCAGGTCATGCCCCAGGTTCCTGTTCGCCAGCATCTCCAGGATGATGTCGATGCCGCTCCCGCCGCCGCCTTGATCTTGCTCAAGTAATCCGGCTCGCGATGGTTGAACGCCGCCTCCGCCCCATTCCGCAAGATCAGCTCGAGCCCCTCCGCCGATCCCCGCCGTCCCAAAAACGCGCAACCCCGCGCCCTTCGCGAGCTGCACCGCCGCCGTCCCGACCCCGCCGCTCGCGCCATGGACCAGCAGCGTCTCCCCCGCCCGCGCCGCGCCGCGATAGAAGAACGCCCACGCCGCCGTCCCGTACGGGATACCGATCGCCGCGCCTTGCTCGAAGGAGACCTGATCGGGCAGGCGGAAAACCTGGCCCGGCCCGCAAAGCGCCTTCTCCGCATAAGTCCCGGTCAGCGATCCCGCCGACATACACCCGCTTGCCCACGAGCGACCGCCTCATCGACCGCCTCGATCACCCCGCGCCCCGTCGCCCCTGGCGTATAAGGCAGCGCCGGCAGCCGCGCATATTTCCCCGAGCGCATATAAGCCTCCACAGGGTTCACCCCCGCCGCGTGCAGCCGGACGAGCACCTGGCCGGCCGGGGATGGGATCGGGATGTCCGCGACAACGGAGGATCGCCGAACCGGAATCCCGGATGGCTTTCACAGGAGCAAATTCGAAATCTGAAATTCGAAATAGGGGGAAAATTCGAAATTCGAAATTCGAAATCGAAGTACCGCGGCGCGAGGAAGGGTTTCGGGGAGACACGGGTCGCATTCGAATTTCGAGTTTCGAACTTCGAATTTCCCGGCTCATATCCACAAACTCCAGCTCCACCGGCGCCGGGATGATTCCCGCCTCGTGCGCCCGCTCCAGCAACTCGTGGATCGCCCGTCGTCCCGTTTCGCCGTAGTCTGAGCGTGTAATCGTTCACGTACATGCCGATGAATTTGTCGGCCATCGGGATGTTCATTCCGCGCGCCAGCGGCATCGAGTGCTCCACCGCCTCCGCGCGGTGCTCCAGCCCGTACCGGATGCTCTCGCGCAGGATCGACGCAATTACCGACCGCTCCGCCGGCGGGATATCCTTGCGGATCACGTTGCCCGCCCAGCGGCAGCGGCAGCCCGGTCTGGCCGCATCCACCATTCGCCAAGGTCCATGATTTTCACAAAACCCTCCTCCGCATAAGTCAGCTGCCCTTCGTGGATGATGAGCCCCGCCTTCGCCTCGCCGTCCGCCACATGCTCGAAAATCTGGTCGAACGGCACCTGCACGCGATCGAATTCACCCAGGAAAAGCCGCAGCGCCAGGTACGCGCTTGTCATCGCCCCCGGCACCGCGATCATCCGCCCGCGCAGCCAGTCCGCAATTCATCGTCCGCCGGCGTGCCGAGTCAGCCCCTCGCGCGACTTCGCCACCACCATCGGCCCGTAGCCGTCCCCCATGCTCGCCCCGCACGGCAGCAGCGCGTAATGCTCCAGCACGTAGGCATAGGCATGGATCGAAATCGCCGAAATGTGCAGCTCCGCCGCGCGTGCAGCGCTCGTTCAGCGTCTGGATGTCCTGCAGGATGTGCTCGAACTCGTAGCCGCGCGTGTCGATCTTGTTCTCCGCCAGCGCGTAAAACATGAACGCATCGTCCGGATCGGGCGAATGGCCGAGGGTTAACTTTTTGGTCGCCGACATATCGAAGAAGAGGTAGGTATGGCATTTCGCTGGCGCCAGCAAAAACGATGGTCACGAAGCTAAACGAAATACGGGTCAGGGCAGGGGAACGGATGGAAACGGCGCGCCTGGGACGGGTGGAAACTTCGAATCCCGGATCTTTCCCACTACCCGCATGATCGAGACCACCGCTCCGGCCAAAATCAATCTCTCCCTTCGTGTCATCGGTGCGCGTCCCGACGGCTTTCACGACATCGAGACGCTGATCGTCCCCATCGGCATCGCCGACCGGCTCACGGTCGAGGAGGCGGAGGAATGGAGTTTCTCGTGCGACGACCCGGCGCTGCCTGCCGACGAAAGCAACCTGGCCGTGCGGGCCGCGCGGCTTTTCTTTGCCGAGGCCGGCGTCGAGGGCCGTGTGCGCATGCGCCTCGTGAAATCGATCCCCCATGGCGCCGGCCTGGGCGGGGGCAGCAGCGACGCCGCCGCCGCGCTGCGGGCATTGAACGCCTTTTACGGCACGCCGCTGCCCAGGGAGGCCTTGTTGCGGATGGCCGCCTTGCTCGGCTCCGATGTCCCGGTCTTCGTCGATGGCCGGCCCGCGACGTGCCGGGGCCGCGGTGAAATCGTCGAGCCCGCCGTCTTCGTCGCCCGCTTGCCGATACTGCTCCTGAAGCCTCCCTTTGGCGTCCCCACGCCATGGGCATACCAGCATTGGCAGGGATCGAGCGACTTGGCGGGCATCCGCTACGAGCCGCAATACTTCGCCTGGGGCAACCTCGAAAACGACCTCGAACGCCCCGTCTTCGAAAAATACCTCGTGCTCGCCGCCATGAAGGAATGGCTGCGCCGGCAGCCGGAAACCGAGGGCGCCCTCATGTCCGGCTCCGGCTCGACCATGTTCGCCATCCTCCGCGAGCCCGGCTTGGGCGCCCCGCTGGCCGCAAGGGCGAGGGAGGAGTATGGGGAGTTGTGGACCTGCGAGACAATGGCCGGCGCGTAGGATGGTGTTCCGAAATTTGGGGGTAAGTATTTGGATTGGAATTAATTGCTCCAGAAAAACAGCAGGGTTGCGTTTTGATCTTCGACCGCGCGGTTTTTCGAGGGTCGCCTGCTCTGATTTTCTTTGCGCCTTTGCGCCTTTGCGTGAGTCTAATCCCTTCTGGAAGAGGGACTCACGCAAAGGCGCGAAGACGCAAAGTTTTCCAAAAGGGGGCGCAAGTACCCTATCTGCCCTTTCGGCGCGAAACCGGTTTTTCTGGCCTTTTACTCCGTAGCGCAAAATCAATTTCGTAACACGCTCCGTAGGGGCGGAAAGCTCGAAATTCGAAATTCAAATCCAGAGTCCCAAAACTCGTCGCTCTCGCTCCGAGACCGCGCTCAATGCCTAGGGGAGCCGTGAAGATAGTGATCGTGGTTTTCCGCGAAATCCGGGGGCAATCCCTCAGCCGTGCCGGCGATCTCCAGCAAGGCCTCGCCCCAGCGGATGGACGATCCAGTCCCATTTGCAATCCTATGGCGCTGCAATTCGCGCACCCGGCTTTCCACTTCAAGCAATTCCGCCGGCGTCAGCCGGGGCAATTCCTCAATGATTTCGCGCGCGCTCATATGCCCCCAACTATGCTCCTTGCGCTTCGCGCGCGCAAACCCTTCGGATTTCGAATTTCAGGTTTCGAATTTCGAATTTCCCTCTATCTTTGCCTTTATCAAATGAGTGAGCCGACTTTCCCCACCCCGGAAGAATTGCAGAAGAAGCTGAGCGAATTCATGAAATCGCAGTTTGGCAGCCACGTCTCGGTTTCCACGCAGGTGAGCGCCGCGCCGGAGGAAGGCGGCGGCCCGCCGGAGGTGCTCACGCGGGGCGGCGAGCCGTTCGAGTTCCGCTACCTGCCGCGCGACATCAAGGCGCACCTGGACCGCTACGTCATCCGCCAGGATGACGCCAAGCGGGTCCTGGCCATTGCCGTCTGCGACCATTACAACAACGTCAATTACATGCGGAAGCTGGCCAGCGAGGACGAAAAGAAGGCCCGCGAAACCGAATACACGAAGCAAAACGTCATCCTCCTGGGCCCGACCGGCGTCGGAAAGACCTACCTCGTCAAGCACATCGCGGAACTGGTCGGCGTTCCATTCGTCAAGGCCGACGCGACAAAATTCAGCGAGACCGGCTACGTTGGCGGCGACGTCGAGGACCTGGTGCGCGAGCTGGTGCAGCGGGCCAATGGCGACGTCGATCTGGCGCAGTACGGCATCGTTTACATCGACGAGGTGGACAAGATCGCCTCGACCTCCAGCCCCATGGGCCGCGATGTCAGCGGGCGCGGCGTGCAGACTGCGCTGCTGAAGCTGATGGAGGAGACCGAGGTGCCGGTGCGCGCCCCCAACGACATCCAGGGCCAGTTGCAGGCCGCGCTCGAGTTCCAGCGTTCCGGCGGCAAGCCGAAACGCCAGACCATCAATACCAAGCACGTCCTTTTCATCGTTTCCGGCGCGTTCGAGAAAATCCGCGGCGTCGTCGAGCGCCGCGTGCGCCACAGCACCATCGGCTTTGCCGTGCCGGTCGAGAGTGGCAACGACGAGCGAGATGCTCGATCAGGTCACCACCGCCGATTTCGTCGAGTACGGCCTCGAGCCGGAATTCATCGGGCGCCTGCCGGTGCGCGTGCTCTGCCGGGACCTGAGCGTGAACGACCTGTTCGAGATTTTGCAGCGGTCCGAGGGGAGCATCGTGCGGCAATACGAGCGCGCCTTCCGCGCCTATGGCATCGAGGTCTTCTTCGAGGAAGCCGCCCTCAAGCGCATCGCCGAGCTGGCCTCCGAGGAAAAGACCGGCGCGCGCGGCCTGCTGACCGTCTGCGAGCGGCTGCTGCGCTCATTCAAGTACGAGCTGCCCGGCTCCGGCGTCAACCGGTTCACCGTGGACCTGGGCCTCATCGATGACCCCGGACAAGCGGCTCGCCGAATTACTCGTCCAAGGCCAGCGGCGCTGGCCGAAGGCCTCGCCGCAGTCGCCCAGGAATTCGCGCAAAGGCTCGCCAGCCGGCACAATCTCAAGGTCGAACTGACCGACGGCGCCCTTGCCAAATTGGTCGAGCGCGCCATCGCCGCGAACATCCACATGCGCGACCTCTGCGCCGACGTATTCAAGGATTACGAATTCGGCCTGAAGCTGGCCGAGGGTACCAGCGAGTCGCTCATCTTGACCGAGGACGCCGTCGCCAATCCCGACCGCTACCTGAGCGAGTGGCTGGTCAAACGTTACCGGGCCGACCGAAAAGGGGCCGAAAACGAGCCTGCGCCCGAGCAAACCAGTTGATTTGTGCGCTGATTCGCGGGCAAGGTAAGCGGGCAGCCGTCTCGCGCGGCCCATGCCCCAGAAAATTTCCCTGACATCGTGCGTTACCTGAAAGCATCCCTCGTTTGCGCCGCGGCCGCGGTCGTGGTCGCGCTTGGCCTTTACGAGGCCGGTGTGTTCCATCACATGGACGAATGGTTCGCGGTCTTCCTCGGCCAGGGCGTGCCGGCGCTCCCGCGGCACTCGGCGGCGCAATACGCGGCGGTCCTGCTGATCGGCTTTGGCATCGCCTGGACCACCGTCGATCTCAACCGCGCCGGTGCTCAAGACCCTCATAGCCGGCGCCGCGCTGGCGGAGATCATCGGCCTTACCATCGTGCTGAACATGTACGATGTTTATTTTTCGCCCTTCCCGGCGCTCGTGGCGCTGCTGATCACCTTCGCGGGCGGCTTCGCCTACAGCCGCTCGGCCGCGGGCGCGCGCAAACGCATCATCGACGAGGTCTTCGGCGACCGCATCTCCGCCGCGACGCGCGAGAAGCTGCTGAACTCGAACGCCCCGCTCCATTTCGCCGGCGAAATGCGCTCCGCGTCGGTGGTGGTGTGCGAAATCTTCAATCACGACGAATTGATGGAATCGCTTTCGACGGAGCATTTCGTCGCGGCAACCAACCTGCTGCTGCACCGCGGCGCCGATTTCCTGGTCGAACGGGGCGGCTACCTGGACGATTGCGCCGGCGAGACGCTGCGGGTGATTTTCGGCGCGCCAATGGCCGATGAGAACCATGCCGAGGCAGCCTGCGAGGCGGCGCTGAAGCTGGCCGAGGAACTGGACGAGGTGAACCGCGAGTGCATCGAGAAGTGGAACCAGGCGCTCGATTTCCGCATCGGCGTCAACTCCGGCGAAATCGTCTGCGCCGCCTACGGCTCGAGCCGCCTTGGGACCTTCAGCGTCGCCGGCGAGCCGGTTGATTTCGCGCGGCGTCTCTGCGCGGCCAATACGATCTACGGGTCGCGCATCCTGACCGGCTCGCACACGCTCGAGCTGGGCCAGCACGCGGTCGAGGTGCGCCCGATGGAACTGGTGCGCACCCGCGACGAGCGGAGCCGCGAGGAGGTCTACGAGCTGCTCGGCATGCGCAATTCGCTGCCCGACGACCTCCTGCAACGGCGGGACCTTTTCTGGAAGGGGATCATTTATTACCGCGAGCAGCTCTGGGGTGAGGCGCTCGAGCATTTCCGCGCCGCCATTCCCGCCGAGGGCATCGACGCGCCGCTCGAATTTTACATCCGGCGCACCGAGCAACTGCGCGACGGCCTGCCGGCGCTCGAGTGGTCGCGACTCTGACACCGGTCTTTGCCGAGGATTCTTTTTTGAAACGCATCGAGTATCCCGGCCCGATCAACGAACTCGTGGCCCAACTGCGGCGCATGCCCGGCATCGGCCCGCGCAGCGCCGAGCGCATCGCCCTCTGGATGAACCAATCGCGCGACGCCCGCCCGGTCGAGATCGCCCGCGCCATCGAGGCCGCCGCCCGGGACATCCGCCCGTGCGAGCGCTGCGGATTTTTCAGCACCGGGCCGCTGTGCGAGATTTGCGCCGACCCGTCGCGCGATGCCGCCATGCTCTGCGTGGTCGAGCTGGCGACCGACATCCTGCCGCTCGAGCGCACCGGCGCATACCGCGGCCGCTACCATGCCCTCGGGGGCCGCATCGCGCCGCTGGATCACGTCGGTCCCGAACATTTGCGCATCGGCGAATTGCTGGCCCGTATCGACGCCGGGCAGCCGCGCGAACTCATCCTAGCGCTTGGCGCCGACGTCGAGGGCGAGGCCACGGCCAATTACCTGGCCGACCTCCTGCGCGACAAACCGGTCGCCGTGACCCGCATCGCCCAGGGCTTGCCCGCCGGGGGCGGCCTGGAATCTGCCGATGAACTCACCTTGAGCAGGGCATTGAGCGGACGGCGCGCATTCGGCCATCGGGGATGAGACGATGCCGTTTCTTCTTCCCAAGAACCCCGCGCATCCGCTAGGCATGCGCATGACATTGCGCGTGTTGCTTTGCATGGCGTTCGTCTGCTGCCTGGCGGCTTGCAGCACCCCTCAAAGAAAAAAGACGCCCAGAACAAGCCGCCCGAGCCGACCATGGACGACATGTCCGAGGATCCCGATTTCCAGGGTTTCCTCGGCCGTCTGCGCAAGGCCGTGGACGCGCATGACATGGACACTGTCGCCTCGATGATGACCACGAATTTCGGCTATCGCCTCAATCCGCCAGCCGAGGGCGACGGCGTCTTCCAATATTGGGATGACGAAGTGCTCTGGCCGCAGATTGCAGTTGGTCCTCGGCGAGCGCTGGGTGCCCAAGGGCAATTTCATGGTCTCCCCGCCCGAGTTCGCCACCGATCCCAACTACCACGGCTACCGCGCCGGCATCGCCAACGTGAACGGCTCCTGGAAATTCGCCTATTTCGTCACCGATTAGCGCCAATGGTGCCGCTCGATCCCGTTGGATGCGGCCTGCCGCATCGCGAGCCGTTCATCTTCATCGATTCCGTGGTTTCACTCGAGCCCGGCCGCTCCGCCGTATGCGTCAAAAATTTCGCCGCGTCGGAGCCCTTCTTTCGCGGCCATTTCCCGGGCCATCCGCTCGTCCCCGGCGTCATCCTCACGGAGGCCGCCGCGCAAACGGCTGGCATCGCCGCCGGCGAACCCGGAAGGACGTTTCACCTCTCCGCCATTCGCCAGATGAAATTCATCCGCCCGGTCCCGCCGGATACCGTCGTCGAGTTCACCGCGACGAAACCGGCGCGAAATGGCCGGCCTGCTGCAATTCCAGGTCAGCGCCCGGCGCAAACGGCGAAGTGGTGGCCGAAGGCATCATCATTCTGAATCAGGCCTGACGCCAGCGCTCTACTCAGGCTTGGGCGCCCCGAGGTCGTAAATCGTCCCCCAATCCCCCGTCGCCACCACGGGCAGATTCTTCCACGGTTGCGTCGAGTCCGGGTATTGGCTCTCCTCCCGGATGCCCCAGAAGAGGTACCGCACACGAAGCCCCGCCGCGATCTCCCGCCATTTCGGCGCGCCCTTCATCATCGCCTTCAACTCTTCGTCCCGCGGCTCGTAATTGATGCCGTGGCTGAAGAGGTGCCCCGCGTATCCCTCCACCATCTTGCATCCGCTCAGCAGCAGCGGATGATTGTAAGTCGGCCATGCCCGCGAACGTCGCTCTCCGCCGGCAAATCGCGCACCGCGAACTCCACCGCTGTCCAGCTCGGACCGCTTCGCGATTTCATACCCCGATGCGTCCCTCAGCCCGCCCAGCAGCGAGATGAACCCCGAAAAAAACAGCATGTAACATACCGACCGCGCGGACGATCCCCTCCACCGCGGGATTTCCAGCAGCATCTCGTGCAGGAACGGCAACATCCCCAGGTAAGACCAGATCATGATCTTCGTATTGTCCCACTCCCACGGCGCGAACATCACCACGCACGACACGCCCGAACACGACAAGCTCGGGCAACACGAACGCGAACGCGTTCCGCGCCTTCGCGCTCTTGCGCGTAGCGCACCATCGTCCACGACCAGCAGCGCCACCGCCAGCACCGGCAAAATCCCGAAATTCGTCGAACCAGAACCGGAAGAAACCGTGCGCCGTCCTGCATCCATCCCAGCTTGAAATGCACCACGCTCGCCGCGCTCTGCCCGCGCTGGAACAGCCCCGTCACCAGCGACACGCACACCGTCGCCGGCAGCACCGCCCAGAGCACCAGGTCCAGCACCTCATAGCCGCAACCGCGGGCGCGCCTCGCCGCCGATCAACATCCACCACCCCAGCATCGCGGAGAGAAACAGAAACGTATGCAGGTGGAACAGCGGCATCGTCCCGTACAGCGCCACCTGCACCCATTGCGGCATCCGCACCGCCGGCTCCGGCCTCCTCCGGCTCGCGAAACCACTGCGCCCTCCACACCGCCAGCAGCAGCAGCCCCGCGGGAATCGCATAGAGCAGCCCGCGCTGCGTCACGAACATCGAGAGCATGATGCTCTTCCAATCCATCTCCTCCTGGTAATCCGCGAACTCCATCCCGAAATGGCGGAAAAACTTCCACCCCGCCGCCCCGCTGTTGCAAAGAAAACCCATCACCGCGAACCACCCGCCCCAGCGCAGCAGCGCGTAGCACGTCACCGCGCATCCCGCCAGCCCCACCCAGATCAGCGCGCGAAAATCGTCGCACCCCGCCAGCTTCAGCATCGCGTTGAAAATATCGATGCCCGCCGGGTAATGGAGCTGCACGCCCGCTGTAAGATCGGGTTTTCCGGCCAGAACTTCGCCCCTTTCGCCAGGTACCGGATGTAAGTCAGGTGGAGCGGCATATCGCCCAGGTTGTTTGGCGAGAGCACATAGATGCTGTCGTCATTGCACGAACACCAGCCAGCAAAACGCGCGCAGCGCAAACAGCGCGAACAACCCCGCCGCCGCCCAATCCGCCCATCCCATCTTCAGCCGCCTGTCCCGCCGAGCCGCTCCTCACCCAATAAGCCGCCGCTCCCGCGATGCCCCGCCGCCAGCGAAAGCCACGCCATCGACCGCGTCAGCCCGCCGCCCACCGCCGGCCAGCGGCAGCGTCGCGCACACCGTCGCCAGGCAAACCGCCAGCAGCAGGCCCGTCGCCGTCTTCATGGGAGGGCGCCTGCACGGCCGGCGTGGCGGGCGAGGCGGTAGCCGCCGAGGGCGGCGGCTCGGCGTGGCGCTGTCGCCGGCACGAAGATGTCGCGTTGCGCGTGCCGGCGCAGACGCTCGGAAAGTCTTGACGTTCAGGTAGAGCTTCGATGGGTCCTGCGCGTCCCGCAGCTTCAAGTGCTCGGTGAAATATTCCTCGTGCAGCGCCGCTCCACCTCGTCGATCCGGATCCTCGTCCACCATCAGGAAATCCGCGTCCATTTGGGTCCGGCGGCGCGCTCGGCTGTAATATCCCACGTTCGGGAAATCTCCCAGCAGCCACGGCAGCGGATGATAGCTGTCCATCAGGATGTTCCCCGTGATCTGGTAATTCTGCCGGATTCTTCGCCACCAGCTTGTTCAGCGGGTCCATCAGTTCGTTGACGTCCTTGAACGTCTGCACATAGACGTATTTCTCGCGTCGCATCCGTGTACCGGAAGATAATTCAGCCGCCACCATGTCGCACGCATTCGCCGCCAGCACCGACGCCCCGCCACCGCCAACGACGTGCCCCCTTCCGCATCGCCAGAATCCACCCCATACCCGAACAGCAACAAAAACGGCCACGTCAGCGACACGATGCACCACGGCGTCTTGTAACTGGATGATGCTGTACGCCACCAGCGTCGCCGCAGCCGTAAATCGCCAGCCCCCGGATGAATCGCGGCATCCGCCGCAGCACCGTCAGCCCAGCACCACCACCACGCAGCCCCATGCATGACGGCCACTCGTAACGCCCCAAGAGCTTCAGCCAGTAAATACCACGGCTTCTCGTGCCCGTTGCCCGCCCGCCCCGTCTTCGCCCATGCGCCGAAGCCTGGTACAGCCCCTTCAGCCCCGCCATGTCCATGAACGCCCCCGAGTAGAAAAACACCATGCATCCCACGAACATCGCCGCGCCGCCCAGGCCATGTCCCGCCACGTCCACTCCTGCCGCGCCGCCCCGCCTTTCTCCGCCGGCGCGCTGAATCAGCTCCCCAGCAGCCACAGGCACGGAAACGCCAGCGCGCACGCAGCGAAATGGATCACGTACGTCTCCTTTGTCAGCACCGCCCCGTCACCCCGATCCAGACCGCCCACAGATATTTCCTCTCCCCGAATTCCACAGCCCCGCCAATCCCCACGCCATCCAGCATCAGCGAAAACACCAGCCAATACTCGTGGATCGCGTACCGCCCGTAGAAGACGCATCCCGGCGACACCGCCATCGCCGCCGCCGCCCACAGCGCCGCCCGCCGCCCCATGAATCGGTCGAACCGCATCGTCAGCCACACCGTCACCCCAGCCCACCAGCGCCAGCGGCAGCCGCAGCGCCCAGACGTGCCGCCCGAAGAGCGTCTGGAACAGGAACAGCACGTAAAAATGAAACGGCCCGTGATAATTCGTCGGGTCATAGTGGTAAAACCCAGTCTGCGTCATCTGGTCCACAAACCACCCGTTCACCCCTTCGTCGAAATGCGGCGGCTTCATCCCCAGCAGCGTCAGCCGCGCCGCCGCCGCCACCGCCAGGATGGCGATCTGCCGGCCAGTCGGTCTTTTATCTTGGCCTTCAAATCCATTTTCTTGAAGTATCCTCCGGAATGCCGGGACCGCCCCGACCCTCAAGTTTCCATCATCGTCCCCGCTTACAACGAGGCTCGCCGCCTCCCGCAATCCCTGCGCCTCCTGCGCGAATTTTTGGCGCCTGTCCTCCGGTTCGTTTGAGGTTTTGATCGTCGTCGAGCACAGCACGGATGGGACGTTGGAGTTAGCGAGGGAGGCTACCGCAGAACAAGCCAATTTTCACGTCATCGATAATCGGGTCCATCGCGGCAAAGGCTACGCCGTCCGCTCCGGCATCCGGCAGGCGAGGGGAGACATCATCTTCTATATGGACGCCGATCTGAGCGTTCCGCTCGAAGAAATCGACAGCTTTCTCGCCCATTTCGACGCCCAGCCCGAGGACGACGTCCTCCTCGGCAGCCGCCAGCACGCCCGGCAGCCGCATCGAGCGCCGCCAGAGCCTGCTGCGCCAGACCATGGGCAACATCTTCAACCGCATCCTGCGCGCCCTTTCGCTCCTCCCCTTCAAGGACACCCAATGCGGCTTCAAGGCCTTCCGCCGCGAGGCCGCCCGGCGAGATCTTCGCCCTCCAGACCATCGATGGCTTCGCCTTCGACGTCGAGGTGCTCCTCCTCGCGCAGGCCCTCGGTTTCCGCATCCGCGAATTGCCGGTCCGCTGGCTCAATTCCCCCGAATCCAAGGTCAACATCGTCAGCGACAGCCTGCGCATGCTCGCCGACGCATTCACCGTCCGCCGCCGCGTCTCGCGCATCACCCGCTACCGCGACATGCAAAAAGCCCGCAATACCGCCGCGTAGCCGCCCAGGCAGAGTACTCCTTAGCCGCTCCATGAGTCCCGCCGCCCAAAATTCCGAATTCCGCAATCCGCAATCCGAAATTCCCGGCAGCGTTCTCTACGAATTCCGCTTCCCTTTGGGGATCAGGATTTCCGTGCTCCTGGTCGGCCTTTTCATGCTCTGGTTCGCCATGGCCATCGCTGCCGAGGGATGGTTCCACGCAAACTGGGGCATCCATCTCAACGGCGTCCCCGCCCGCCTCTCCATCGGCTCCATCCTCTCCACACTCGCGGGCGTCGCCCTCTCCTCCATCATCGGCATTGCCTTCGTCTTCGCTTTCCTCGGCCACCTGCGTCTTCTCCTTTATCCTGATACCCGCCAGGTCGCCGTCCAATGGCGCGGCCTCTTTCGCCGGCATGAGAAGCGCATCCCCCTCGACGATGTCCGCGAATTCCATTTTCACTATCGCAGTCATCGCGGCTGGAACTGGTACTTGAGCGCCCAATGCTTCGATGGCCGCATCGAATCCCATGCTCCGCGGCCGTGGCGTCCGCAGAGGGCGCGCTCTCGCCAAACGCCTCGAAGAAGCCACCTCCCTCCCAACGGCCGAATCCGGCGCCCCAAAATAGGACAAAGCGCCTTTTCCGGCTCGATTCCTCCCTTTTGCCCCGCTTCGCTCTCCAAAATTCCGCAATCCCCTGCCCGCATCGCTACGCTCAGGCGTTGCGGGCGCGGCGAACTCCGAAATCCCGAAATACCTCGCCTCCCCCACGCACCGCAAATCGCCAACCTCCGCCTGCCTGCCCAATCAGCAATCCGAGATCAGCAGCCGAGCGGAGCGAGACGATCCGCCGAAGGCGGACCCGAAGGGCGAACCGGAAAGGCGAGTCAATCAGCAATCCTAATTTGTCTGGCCTCTCCGCCTCCCTCTGCTAAAACCCCCCGCGCATGCGTTGCTCGTCACCGGCGGCTGCGGCTTCATCGGCAGCAACTTCATCCGCTACATCCTCGAGCATTACGACCCCGAGTTCGTCACGAACGTCGACGCCCTCACCTACGCCGGCAACATCGCCAACGTCGCCGGCCTGGCCGCCCAATACGGCGAGCGCTACGAGTTCCTCCACGCCGATATCGCCAACGCCGACCTCATGGACGAGCTGATGGCCAAGCATCACTTCTTCGCCGTCATCAATTTCGCCGCCGAATCCCACGTGGATCGCAGCATCAATTCCGCCCAGAATTTCGTCCACACCAACGTCGTCGGCACCAGCGTCCTCCTCGACGCCGCCCGCCGCCATGGCGTTCGCCGCTTCATCCAGATTTCCACCGACGAAGTCTACGGCTCGCCTCGGCCCCGAAGGCCGCTTCACCGAGAATCCCCCATCGCCCCCAGCTCGCCCCTACTCCGCCAGCAAAGCCGGCGCCGACCAGCTCGCGCCTCGCCTACCACAAGACCTACGGCGAGGAAGTCGTCGTCACCCGCTGCTCGAATAACTACGGCCCGTATCAATTCCCCGAAAAACTCATCCCGCTCATGATCATCAACGCCCTTCGCGACCAGCCGCTGCCCGTGTACGGCGACGGCCACAACGTCCGCGACTGGATCCACGTCGAGGACCATTGCGCGGCCATCGTCACCGTCCTGCTCAACGGCAAGCCCGGCGAGGTCTATAACATCGGCGCCGATTCCGAGATGACGAACCTCGACCTCGTCCACTCGCATCCTCGACCACCTGGCAAAGCCCGAAGGATCTGATCAAGTTCGTCACCGACCGCCTCGGCCACGACCGCCGCTACGCCATCGACTCGACGAAAATCCGCGCCGAACTCGGCTGGAAGCCCTTGCACCTGCTCGAGGACGGCCTCCCCGCCACCATCGATTGGTACCTTTCCAATCGCGAATGGTGGGAGAAATTGGTCTCGTGAAAATCGTCGTTCTCGGCGCCGGCGGGCGGCTCGGTGCGGCCCTGGCCCGCACATGGTCCCCCGAGGACGAAATTTTCCCTTTCGCCCACGCCGATCTCGATCTCGCCAGGCCCGGCGAAATCGAGCGCATTCTCGGCCCGCTCGGTTTCGACGCGCTGGTCAACTGCGCCGCCCTGACCAATGTCGATTATTGCGAGACCCACGAAGCCGAGGCGATGCGCATCAACGCCGAGGCCGTCGGGGAGATCGGCGCCCTCTGCGCCCGCAAAAAAGCGCGCTGCCTCCACATCGGCACCGACTACGTCTTCGACGGCGAATCCCGCCGCCCCTACATCGGAAGACGGACGCGCCGCGCGCCATCAGCGTCTACGGCGAATCGAAGCTGCGGGGCGAGGAGACATTCTTCGACGCCTCCGCCCGCGCACCTGGTCGCCCGCGTCTCCTGGGTCTTCGGCCCGGACCGCCCCAGCTTCATCGACGGCATCATCAAGCGCGCCCTCGAGTCCGACTCCGCCGAGGCCATCGGCGACAAATGGTCCACGCCCTGCTTCACCATCGACCTCGCAAAGGCGTTGCACCCGTTCCTGCGCGACATCCCGCAAGCCGGCATCCTCCACGCTACCAACACCGGCGAATGCACCTGGCGCGACTACGGCCAGTACGCCCTCGAATGCGCCGCCCGCGCCGGCCTCCCGGTAAAGACCACCGAGGTAAAACCCATCCCGCTCGCCGGCATGAAAACCTTCGTAGCCCGCCGCCCGGTCTACACCGTCCTTTCCACGCGAAAAACTCGCCACCCTCACCGGCTCCTCTCCACGCCCCTGGCAGCAGGCCGTCGAGGAATTTGTAACCCGGTATGTAGCGTGGAAAGCCGGCTGAAGTAATCATTCGCGCGGTTGCCAATCATATCAAGATTGCCCTGGCCAGACAAGCTGACCGCTACGATAATGGGAGTTATCCATGCGGCATCCGCATTTAGGCCGCGGGTGCCGTCGGTTGACTAGGATTGAACGCGGTCTTGCAATCCGCGCAAACGAACGCGCGTTGGAGTTCATCTTCCGTGAAGATCCACTTCGTCCTGCATTTCGGACAGGGCACTTCGATTTCGACGGGCTTTTTAGGGTTTCCAGGCGGGGTCAATATTGCCGGCGATGGCGGAGCCAACGTTCGAGAAGGAGGCTGCACCGGATTGATGATTGCGAATTGTTTCTTCAACTTGCTCGCTTTGCTTCCGGGGATGGCGGACATCGTGAGCATTCCGAGCCATCCAATAAAGAGGATCACGGGAACAACCATTGAATCGCCTGAAATGTCTTCGGGCAGAAGCGAGTAAATGATTACGATTGCGAAGAAAACCGCGGTTGCCCAAAGGAACATATCGATACTTTTCAACTCAAGCGTCTTCCATTCCAAAAATTTCTCAGAAGGAACGTTGGGAAACTGCTCCGACGTGAGTCTCTTCACCGTGGGCCTGCGGCATGCGTAGATGATCCCGAAAATCAGGAAGATGATGCCTAACATGGTTTGACGGCGCCCGTTGACTTCACGAGGGCTATTCTCGGCGCGAAACCCGGACGCCTTGCAATCCGATTCAGCGGCAAGCTCATAAACGGAGATTATTCAATCGCGCCCGCCGTCCGGATTTGCGCGGCCAGCTTCTTTTCGTTCCGGGCCATGATGGTCAGGCACTCGACGTTCTCAGCGGTAAACCTCGCGCCGGTTGCCGATTCGCACTACGAGCACGACAAGAACGCTATCCTGAATCTCGTAAATGACGCGATAGTCTCCCACGCGAATCCGGTAGAGTTCCTGTCCGCCTTGCATCTTCAGACACCCTGGAGGGCGCGGATCACGGCAGAGATTGTCTATGGCCTGGCGCAAGCGGCGATAGAGATGCGTATCGCGAAGGCCGGCGAGGTACTTTTCGGCCTTCGGCCTAATCGAGACCGTGTACGGCATTCAGTCTGGCCTTTGCTTCTTCCCATGGCACCGGCTGTTCGCCGTCTGCCAGTGCCTCCTTTGCGGCGGCGAGGTCCTGCGCGTTCTCGATGGCTTCAAGTTCCGCCAGATCATCGATCAACTCAACAACCCGCCTTGCCCGTTCCTCGGAAAGGCTGGCCAGTTTTGCGTAGGCGTCATCGATGGCGGCCATGCTGGAAGCATCTCTGGCGATGGGGTGCTTGTCAACGCTCGATGGCGGGGCCAGAATAGACAAAAAATGAGGCAACGAAAGCAACGTCGATCGCCGACTGCCGTACCGCCGAGGCCCCTTGTTGCGCTTCCAAGGCGATCCCTCCGAAAGCCAATAAATCCCTATTTCTGGGTCGAGTTGAGAAAACGAAATAGGCCGAACTGATCTATGAAATGCTGGACTCTTGACGAAACAATGGAGTGGCTGCGTTCCGTAAACATACCTACCCGGGACCGTGGAATCATCCTTGATGAAACATGGACGGCCAGGCGAACAGACTTGCCAAAAGAGTCCTATTTTCAGGCGCGAATCAGCCGGGAGTTTATTGAATCGATCCAGCCATTTCAGGGATGTCTATTTTGGCTCACCGAATGGGGTGTCTTCCCCAATTACCAAAATCCCGTCCTGATGGAGCGGTTGCGACTCAGTTACGGAGAAACACGATCCCTCCGCGACGCTCCTGCCTTCAGCCTGGAGCCATCGGAAAAGGAATTAGCCATCGCCTTGATTCGGCTCATCATCATGTTTGCGTGGGACGGGTACCTTGTAAGTCCCACGGGCGATCTCGTCGTAATCATTATCGGACACGAGGAATTTGCCGAGGTATGTGAACGCCAGCGAAAATAGAGGGAACCTACCCCTCAAACCGTATCTCCGCCGAGCGCCCATGGGCATCCAGCCCCTCGATTTCGCTGAAGGTCCGTATCGCCGGCAACAGCGCTTTCAGCGATTTCCGCTTTAGCCGCACCACGCTCGTGCGCCGCTGGAATTGGTCGACCGTCAAACCCGAAAATGATTTCCCGGCGCCGCCCGTTGGCAATTCATGGCTCGGCCCGGCCACGAAATCTCCCGCCACCACCGGCGAATAACCGCCCAGGAAAATCGCGCCTGCCGTCCGGATTTGCCCGGCCAGCTTCTTTTCATTCCGGGCCATGATGGTCAGGTGCTCGGGCGCGAAATGGTTCGCCAGCTTCACCGCATCGGCCATGTTCTTGACCAGGATGAAATGCGCCGCGCGCTCGGCGACCTCTCGCAAATGCATCTGCCGCGACAGCTTCGCCAGTTGCGCGCGGAATGCGGCCTGCACCTCCGTCAGTTTCCTTGCCGAGTCGGTGACAAAGAGCACCGCGCTTCCGTGCCCGTGCTCGGCCTGCGCCAGCAGGTCGGCGGCCACCCACGCCGCCTTGGCCGTGGCGTCGGCGATCACCAGGATTTCGCTCGGCCCGGGCAGCAGATCGACCGCGACGCGCCCGAAGCATTGCCGCTTTGCCTCGACGACATAGGCGTTTCCCGGACCGAATATTTTCAGCACGTGCGCGATGCTCTCCGTGCCGTAGGCCATCGCCGCCACGGCCTGCGCGCCGCCCACCTTGTAAACTTCCGTCGCGCCGGCCACGCGCAATGCGTGCAGCAGCGCCGCGTTCACCACGCCGCTTTTGTCGCATGGCGTCGTGACCACAATTTCCGGCACGCCCGCCGCCGCCGCCAGCGTGCAGGTCATCACCGCGGTCGAGACCAGCGGCGCGGTCCCGCCCGGCACATAAATGCCGACGCGCTGGAACGGATCGAACCGCTCGCCCACGTTTGCACCCTGCCGGTTTTTGCCGCTCCAGCTCTTGCGCAGGCTTCTCTCGGCGAACTCCTGCACGTTCCGGTGGGCCACGGCAATCGCGCTTCGCGTCTTCTCGCCGACCTCCTTCTCCGCCGCCTTGAATTCCGCGGCGCTCACCGGCAGCTCCTTCGGCGTCAGCTTCGGGCCGCCGAATTTTTCCGTGTACTCGATCAGCGCCGCGTCGCCGCGCGCGCGGATGTCCGCGATGATCCGCGCCACGGTGTCGCGCACGCGCGGGTCGGGCTCCGCGCTGCGGTCCAGCGCGGCGAGGGCCGCCTTATAATTCGGTGAGCCGGGCTTGAGGACCGTCATTTTTTCGCCTGTTTCCTTGACATGCCGGCCGTCTGCCCGGTGCGCGGGCGCGCTTTCAAATCCGTCCGGTGTTCGATCTTTCCGACCGTGCCGCTCTTGAGATATTGCGCGTGCAGCTCGTCCAGCATGGCATCGCGCCGGTCATAAAGCCGCTTGCGCGGACGCGACGCATGCCGGCTCAGCGCGTAGGCGGTGATGAGCGGCAGCGCAATGGTCGAATCCGCGTAGCAGACCACGCAAGCCGGCAGGTTGTCCGGGTCGATCTTGCCCCAGCTCACCGCTTCCGCCGGCGTCGCGCCGGAGAGCCCGCCGGTGTCGGGCCGCGCGTCGGTGCATTGCAGAAAGTAATCGTGCCCGCGCTCCTCGATGCCCATGCACCTCCTGGATTTGCGGCTCGGTTTGCAGCATGAAATTCTTCGGGGAACCGCCGCCCAGGATGAAGACGCTGCTCGTCAGCCCCGCCGACTTCGCATCGTACACGATCGCCGCCGTCTGGTTCACATCGCGGTTCACGTCGAATTGCAGCTTCGAATCGCGCAGCGCCATCGCGGCCACGTTCATGCCGATCGAGGAGTCGCCGGGCGAGCTGGTGAAAATCGGCACGCCACAACGGTACGCCGCGCTCAGCACGCTGGTTTCCTTCAGGCCGAGCTTCTGCTCCCGCTCGTAAACGTACTTGCCCAGCAGGTGATGAAACTCATCGGTCCCCATCGGTTTCTGGAATTCCGGCCCCTGGATGACCTGCCGCACAAACGCGTCGGTATCCAGCAATACCGCGTAGTCGAAAAGCATGTCGTAAATGCGGATCACCCCCTCTGGCGCAGCTCGACGTCGTCGAGGAAAGGCGACCCGGCGATAGAGTTCCATCCCCAGCCCGTAGTGGAGGTCGTGGTAAAGGTTTGCGCCCGTCGAGACGATCCAATCGACGAATCCGGCCTTCATCAGCGGCGCCATGCGCGGCACGGCCCAGGCCCGCCGGAGTCAGCGCCCCGGTCAGCGTCATTCCCACGCAGCCATCCCCCGCGAGCATTTTTTCGGTGAAAAGCCGGCATCCCTCCGCCAGGCGCCCGCCATTGTAGGCCTTGAAGCTTCCCTCGATCAAATCGGCCACTCTCATGTTCCTGCCGATCGGTTCGGGCAGCAGCCGGGGAAATCTTTTGTTCAACATAGACAAGGTTCCCCGGCAATAAAACCGGGGCCGCTCATTTGCATGAAAATCCCCCGCATGGGCAACACCTTACTTTCCAAAGATGCCCCAACCCGCGCTCGCCGGGAACCCGCGCCCGCCAAGAAGCCAGGCTTGCCACGATGCCGGCTCGCTACGAAGCCGGGCTTGCCACGGCGTAGCCCCGCCCGCAGGGCGGGACGAAGCCGGGGGACTTTTGCAAAGATGCTTCAACCCGAAAGCCCCCCAGATACGAATACATTTTATAAGGGCGAGTATTACAATGACATTTGATGAGTTTGAGAAACTGGCACGGCTGTATGTCGTGGGTGCTCTCGAGGACGGCGAGGAGGAGGCATTCCAGGACGCAAGGGAGGACTTCGGCGAACGCGCCGAATGCATCATCGCGGAATTTCGCAAACTTAACTCTGTCTTTGCCTTGTCGTTGCGGCCCCACCCGCCCCACCCCGGCACCAAGCACAAGCTCCTCAAAGCCATCCGTGATTCGATGCATACCGGCGAGTCCCAGGCCCGCCCACAGGCCGGCGATTGACGGGAAACCGGCTTGCGCACGACCACCCTCTCCCCGTAGATTGCGCGGCTCCAATCCCCGGAGTCGTTCCCATGCCAGCCCTTGCCCCTCGCGCCTGCCGCCGCGCTTTCACGATCATCGAGATCATCGTCATTCTCATCATCATGGCCCTGATGCTGGTGATTGTGATCCCGCACTTGTCCGTGGGCGAAAAGGAGCGCAAGGCCCGGCAGATCAAGGACGACCTGGCGGTCCTCAATGCCGCCGTCGAGCATTACGCGGTGGACAATACAAAGGCCTCCGGCATTGAGGTCACATATGCTGATATTAGCAAATACGTCGACCCAAATAGCCCGGTTTACCTCCGGGGCGGCAAGGACGTTTTCGGCGACAGTTACGGCCCGTTCACCGTGGGCAGCCTGCCTCCCGTACCCCCGGATGCCATAAACAGGCTCTCGAACGCCGTGGATGAGGACTTCTGGTCCCCGTACCGGTAGAACTCCGGCCCCTGGCCCGGTGGACCAGGGCGATTACAGCAACTGGCCGTTGCGCGCCTGCATTGGCGCGGGGACGGAGACCGTCGGGGCCACCTGCTGGCGCAGGAAGGCTTCCTCCCTCAGGTCCAGGGCGCGATCCTCAATGTCGAGCCTCCGCTGCTCGACCAGATAGGTGGGCACGTACTTGATCCCCGCGGCGATGAGGAGGCAGAAGCTCAACCACAGCACTGCCTTGTTCTTGTCTTTCATTTGTCAGGGTCCCTTGCTATCGCAACCCGGCTCGCAGCGGGGGGGGCGCGATCAGGGTCTGGGGACATTAGATTTTCCATAATCGAAGTCAACCCTTTCCGTGCGTTTTTTGGCGTTATTTTGCCTCAAAATGCATCTCATTTTTGAAAATTTCCGCGCGAAATCCATGACTGCCGCGGGGGCTGGTGGCCTCGATCCTGCTTAACAGGAACCACCTGCGCGATGTCTTTTGCTCAATACTGCCGGTCCCAGACCAAGGGTTCGCTGCTGACGCTGGCGATCCTCGGAGTCCTGATTGTCGGATTTTTCGACTATATTACCGGATACGAGATCAGCTTTTTCCTGTTTTACGGCGGCCCGATCCTGTTTTGCGTCTGGTTCCTGGACCGGCCTTCAACAATCCTTGTCGTGCTGCTGAGCGCCATCGTCTGGTGGTGGGCGGACTGGAAGGATGGACATCCTTACTTTGCCGATTGGGTGCAGATTTGGGAGACAGCCGTGCGCCTTATCTTTTTCAGTTTCATCGCCATCGGTGGCAGCGCCATCAAGAGCCGGCGCGACAGCATGGAGGAATTGGTGGCACGAACATGCGCCGCCTGCGCGAGCTCGAGCGCGACATCGTATCTGCCGGCGAGCGCGAGCAGCAGCGCATCGGCGCCGACCTGCATGACGGGCTCTGCCAGTACCTTGCGGGCATCACCTGCGTCACCGGCTCGCTGCGGGACGATCTTTGCGAACGCTACCAGCCAGAGGCCGAGACGGCCGCGGAGCTGCACGAGCTGCTGAAGGACGCCGTCGTGCAGGCGCGCAATATCGCCCGCGGCATTGCGCCCGTGCATATGGATGAGGCCGGCCTGGCCTCCGCGCTCGATGAACTGGCCAGCGAATACCCAGAGGCACCAGGAGATCGATTGCACTTTTGAATCCGAGGGCGAGGTCATCATCGCGAACCGGGAAATGGCCACGCACCTTTACCGCATCGCCCAGGAGGCCACGTCCAACGCCCTGCGCCACGGACGCGCCACCAAGGTGGTCATCCGCCTTGGGCCGTAACGAGGGTCAGGCGGTCCTTACCATCCAGGACAACGGCTCCGGGATCGGACTTTCCGAAACCACCTGCCCGGGCGCCGGCATGGGCATGCGCAGCATGCGTTACCGGGCCGACCTGCTTGACGGAAGCATCGATATTCGGGGTCTCGCCCCAGGGGCCGGCACCCGTCGTTTGCTGCCGGGCCCCGCCTCCGGCCATCGCCGAATCCGACCCATGCAAACTGAAACCGCTAAAATCCGTCGTCAATGTCCTTCTCGTCGAGGATCACCCGATGTTTCGGGAACGCCTGGCTTCGGTGATTTCCAAACGCGGGGACATGGCCGTCTGCGGCGAGGCCGATAACGTGCGCGACGCCATTGCGCTTGCGGAGAAGCTGCATTCCAACATTGCCATCGTGGATATCACCCTGCGGGGCTCGAACGGGCTCGATTTTCTCAAGGATCTGAAGGCCCGCGAAATCGACCTGCCGGTGCTGGTGCTTTCGATGCACGATGAGGCAGTCTATGCCGAGCGGGTGCTGCGCGCCGGCGCCCGCGGCTACATCACCAAGTACGAGGCCTCCTCGGAGGTCATGGCGGCCATCGAGCAGGTGCTCAATGGGGAGGTCTATCTGAGCCGGGCAATGACCAACCGCATGCTGGGTCGCTTTGCCGTTGGCAAAAGGGCCCGAGGCCGGCGGGGTCGGCGCCCTGACGGACAGGGAATTGGAGGTCTTCCAGCGCATCGGGCGGGGCGAAACGGCCCGGGACATCGCCGAGGAGCTGCATGTGGGCGTGACCACGGTCGATACCTATCGGGCGCGGATCAAAGAGAAGCTGGGACTCAAGAACGGCAACGAACTCCAGCGCCGGGCCATGGAATGGACCCAGGAAAACCCGGCCTGACGTAAGGGAAGCCGAGCATGGCTGTGGTGGTGATCTGTAGGCGCTTGTAGCGGAATCCACTACATTATTTGACTGGGGTCGTGCGGCCTAAGCGGTTTGGCACCTGCTTTTTATAGGTACCATAATCCGCATTCATCCTATGAATATTAACTCCTCAAATACCCGTCGCGCGGGCTTCACCCTGGTGGAAATCATGATCGTGGTTGCCATCATCGCCCTGCTCGCGTCGATCGCCGTGCCCAACTTCATGCGTGCACGCAAACGCTCCCAGGCCACCCGCATCCTCGAGGACCTGCGCCTCCTCGATAGTGCGACTGACCAATACGCGATCGAAAACAACAAGACCACCGGCGCCGCGGCCAACATTACCGACCTCAAAGCCTACATCAAGACAGGCACCGTCCTCTACGAGACGGGGGAGGATATCTTTGGCGATACCTACGGCCCATTCACCGTGGATAGCATCCCAAAAGTGCCGACCAACGCATGGAACACCCTTTCGGACGTGGCGCCCCTGAATTTCTGGTCGCCATACTGATCGATCCCAATTTTCTCAGGGATAGCATAGCCGGCGGCGCGGGGAACCCACCCTCGCGCCGCTTCTGTTTTCAGCCGGGGCCGAATACGGCGCGGCAAATGAGGAAGGAAGCCACCACCCCTGTGAAATCCGCCGCCAGCCCCGCCAGCACCGCATGGCGCGTCCTGCGGATGCCGACCGACCCGAAATATACGGCCAGCACGTAAAAAGTAGTCTCGGTGCTGCCCAGGATGGTCCCCGCCGTGCGTGCGACGAAACTGTCCGGCCCGTGCGCCTTCACCAGTTCTCCAAAGAGCCCGATGGTCGCCCCTCCGCTCAGCGGCCGCACCAGCACCACCGGCAGCAGGTCCGCGGGGAACCCGATCCGGTTGAGCACCGGGCCGAGCCAGTGGGCGAGCATATCGATGCCGCCCGCCGCGCGGAACATCCCCATGGCGACGAGAATGGCCACCAGGTAGGGGATGATCTTCACGGCGACGTTGAAGCCTTCCTTCGCCCCTTCGACGAACTCCTCATACACCTTGATGCCGCACGCGAAAGCGTAGAGCGGGAAGAAGGAAATGAAAAACGGAATGGCCAGTATCGATGCCGCCGAGACCAGCCGCACCCAGAGGCTCGCGTCCGGGCTGCCGGCCAGCAACGGGCGCCCGTGAAACCCCGGGAAAAACACATCCATCACAAACCAGGAGATGAAACAGGCGGCGAAAAGCGCCAGCGCCGGCCCGCCCCACCAGCGCATGGGCGGCGGCGCGGCCTCCGCTTCCTGGGAGGGGAGGGGATCGGCCTCGCCGCTGTTATTTGCCTGCGGCTGCGGCGCGGCGAACATCGGCAGCTTCTCGAGCGACTTTACGGAAACGATGGCGACTGTGGCGGCGCAGGCGGACGCGGCCAGGGCTGTGCCGATGATTGCGGTCGGGTTTTTCGAGCCGGCCGCGGCGAGGATGCCGACCGCGGTCGCCGGGATGAGCTGCACGGAGCTGGTATTGATCGCCAGGAAGGTGCACATGGCGTTGGTGGCCGTGCCGGGATGGGGATTGAGCCGTTCGAGCCGTTGCATGGCCCGCAAGCCGAGGGGCGTGGCCGCGTTGCCCAGGCCCAGCATGTTCGAGGCGATATTCATCACGATGGCCCCCATGGCCGGGTCCTCGGGCGGAATCTCGGGAAAAAGCAGGCGCAGCCCCGGGCGCAGCACCCGCGCCAGCACTTGCACCAGGCCCGACTTTTCCGCCAGCCGCATGATCCCGAGCCAAAGCGCCATGATGCCGGTGAGCGGCAGGGCAATGGTCATGACCGCAGTCTTTGCCGAGTCAAACGCCCCGTCCGTCATCTCCTTCAAATGCCCCGTCGCCCCGCCCATCAGCACCGCGGCGAGGATCAGCCCGAGCCAGATGTAATTGAGCATCGCAGAACCACTACGCGATGGCCGCCTGCGGAAGCGACCTCAAACTTCCAGCGCCCTCCGGCGGCCCGCAATCCCCATTGCCCCCCCGGCGCGGCCATGCTACCGTCCCCTCCCTTTTTCCAAAAAAATGCGCAGCATCATAGACCCGAGCAGGCTCGAGAAAATCGAGTTTTCCAACGATGAGATCGCCCGTTACTCGAGGCATCTCATCATGCCGGAGGTCAACCTCGAGGGGCAGAAACGCCTCAAGGCGTCAAAGGTCCTGTGCATCGGGGCAGGGGGGCTTGGTTCGCCCATTGCCCTCTACCTTGCCGCGGCGGGCGTGGGCCGCATGGGGCTGGTCGATCCCGACGTTGTCGATTTCTCGAACCTCCAGCGCCAGATCCTGCACGGCACCAAGGACGTGGGGCGCAAGAAATTGAACTCGGCCAGGGACCGTATCCGGGACGTGAATCCCAACGTCCAGGTGGACCTCCACGACACTCTCTTCACCAGCTCGAACGCCGAGGAATTGGTCCGCGATTATGACATCGTCATCGACGGCACGGATAATTTTCCGACACGCTATCTTTCGAACGACATCTGCGTTTTCCTCAAGAAGCCGAACATCTACGGCTCGATCTTCCGTTTCGACGGCCAGTGCACGGTCTTTGCGCCCCACCTGGGCGGCCCGTGCTACCGCTGCATGTTTCCCGAGCCGCCGCCGCCCGGCATGGTGCCTAGTTGCGCCGAGGGCGGGGTGCTGGGCGTGCTGCCCGGCATCATCGGCGTCATGCAGGCCATCGAGGCCATCAAGCTCATCATCGGCATCGGCGAGCCGCTCATCGGGCGCCTGGTCCATTTCGATGCGCTGGGGCTGAAGTTCCGCGAGTTCAAGCTGCGCCGCGACCCGAAGTGCCCGGTCTGCGGCGAAAACCCGACCATCACGCAATTAATCGACTACGAGCAATTCTGCGGCATCCCTCAAGCCGCCGCGGCCGAAGCCGCCGAGGCGCCGATCCCGATCATGACCGTCCTCGAACTGAAACAGAAACTGGATAACGGCGACAAGTTTGTGCTGCTGGACGTGCGCGAGCCGTTCGAGTGGGACATCTGCCACATCGACCACGCAAAGCTGATCCCGCTGGGCCAGCTCCCGTCGCGCATGAGCGAACTGGACAGCGCGGATGAGATCGTCATCCATTGCAAGTCCGGCGCCCGCAGCGCGCGCGCCGTGCGCCTTCTGCAGGAGGCCGGCTTCACCAAGCTGCACAACGTCGAAGGCGGCATCACCGCCTGGGCCGAGCAGGTCGATCCCTCAGTACCGAAGTACTGAGGAGCGGCCTAATCGCGGCTATTCCACAACCGCTAAATGCGTGATATGATTCCGGCGTGAATCTAACCATTTCGCTGCCGGATGAATTGGCAGGGATGTTGGGATCGTCCATAGAGGAACGTGAACGGCATGCCCGCGAAGCCGTTGCCATCGAACTCTACCGCCAGGGAAAAATCTCGCTGCGCCGCATGGGCGAGCTGGCCGGGACGGGCGCGGATTACTGGTCCGCGGACCGGCTCCGCACGGCACGGGAAACGCTTCTCAACTACTCGAGCGAGGATTTGCAAGAAGACCGTGAGGCAGGCAAGAGGCTCTTTCCGTGATCCTCGTCGTTTCCGACACAGGACCGGTAAATTATCTCGTCCTGATCGGCCAAATTGATCTTTTGCCAAAGCTGGCCGATAGGATCGTGCTGCCCGCAGCGGTTCATCGCGAACTTCTCAATTCCCAGGCTCCCGACGCGGTGCGTCAGTGGGCGTCAGTTCTTCCCGGATGGATCGAGGTCCAGGCGGCCAGCCAGTCCCTTAGCGCGAAGGGATTATCATCCGCGAATTGCGAGGCGATTGCACTGGCAAGGGAGTTGAGTGCCACGCTGCTGCTAATGGATGACCGGCTGGCCAGGCGATTTGCCGCGAGCGTAGGCGTTGCCACCATGGGGACGCTCGGCTTACTGGAAGTCGCCGCCCGGCGCGATCTGATATCGCTGGCGGAGGCGGTGCAAAAGCTTCGTTCAACCTCCTGCTTCCTGGCCGAGGAGCTTATCGAGGACGCCCTTCGGCGGGATCGAGAACGGAGAAAATGACGAGGCGGTCCGGCGCTTTCCTCCAGCGCCGCGCGGTCTTTCAATTAGCAATCCGAAATCCGAAATCCGCAATTTCTTCCCGCTCGTTGACAAACGGGCCGGTCATTTCGATAGTACATTGCCAGATGAGTTTGGACCTTAACGACCTGCTCCGCGATTGGCCTCACGAGCCCGGCGAGATCAAAGTCCGCCGCGTCCTCGGCAGCGATGGGAAGGAAAAGATCCAGCTCCGCATCGACCTGGGCGTGATCCAAATGGAGACCACCGGCCGCCCCGATGGCGAGCGCCCGCACGGCTTCGAGTCGCTGCTGACCTACCACCTGGGCCTCGCGGCGGAAAAGGAAGCCGCCCATGAGCAATACACCCTCACGCCGGAGGAAGTGGGCGAGCTGCAGCAGGAGGGCATCCAATATTACCACCGCTACATCTCCCTCTTTCAGTTGAACGATTTTCGCGCCGTGATCCGCGACACGCAGCGCAACATCGATCTCTTCAATTTCGTCCACAAACACGCCGGCAACGACGAATACGCCCATTCGCTCGAGCAATTCCGCCCCTACGTCCTGATGATGAACACGCGCGCCCGCGCTTCCATCGAGCTCGAGAACGGCGACTTCGCGGCCGCCCTGCGGCAGATCGAGCGAGGCCGGACGAAGATCGCCCAGCTCTTCAATGGCGACGATAATCCCGAGCTGCTCGAACGCAGCCCGGAAATCGCCTTCCTGGACGAGTGGGTCGAGGAAATCCGCGCGCGCCAGCCGCTCTCGAAGCTCGAGCGGATGCAGAAGGAAATGGAAGCCGCCATCGCCAACGAAGCGTACGAGCGCGCCGCGGAGCTGCGCGACGCCATCCGCGCCCAAATGGCCCGCAAGAAGGAGCGCGCCACGGAGTTGCGCGCCCGGCGCCAGCAGTAAGCCGGCGGGTTCGGGGCTTCATCGGGAAGTCGTCCCGGCCGCATTCTTCGCCGAAGGGATATTGCGCCCCGCGCGCGAAAAGTGCTGGAATCCAACCATTCCACGCCCGATGAATACCATCACGCCCGGCTGCGCCCGTTTGCCTGTATTCTCTTCATGAAAAAATTCCTGCGCCTTCTCCCGTTTCTCCTGCTCGCGGCCTGCGGAAAAACAGGCGCTCCGACGGCTCCCACAATCCCCGATGCCCCCGTCCAGCTCCAACCCGATGGCGACGTGGACCCGATCGCGGATTCCCATGCCGTCCATGGCGGCACCTTTTCGTCATGGCCGGGACCGTTTCCAAAGTCGGTGAACGAATGGCTGGAGTACGACAGCTTCCCGGTCGAGATATCAAACCTCATGTACGAGCCGCTGCTCGAGCTGCATTCCACCCAGGACGTGCCCATCGGCGACCTCGCCCAATCCTGGGAAATCTCTCCCGACAAGCAGACTTTCACGTTTCACCTGAATCCGGCCGCCAAATGGAGCGACGGCACGCCGGTTACGGCCCAGGACGTGCAGTTTTACTACGACGTCATCATGAACCCGAAGAACCAAACTCCTGTCTTTCGGGTGGACCTGCAGAATTTGAACCGCCCCGAGGTGATTGACGACCATACGCTGCGGGTTACCGTCAACAAGGTTCACTGGAAGAATTTCTGGATCGCGGGCACCGAACTCTACGCGTTTCCCCGGCAGGCGTGGGCGAATGTCGATTTCAATACCCTCAACCTGAAGGTATCGGATTTTTCCGTCGTGGACGGCCCCTACATGCTGGACAACGTCGATATCAACCAATCGATCCGCCTGAAACGGCGCGGCGATTGGTGGGGACGTGTCCAAAAGTACAACCAATATAAGTATAACTTCGATTACCTCGTCTTCAAATCGACGGAAGACCGGCAGGCAGCGCTCGAGAGCCTCAAGAGGGGAGATTATGACGAGTACTTTATCTACACCGCCAAGATATGGGCGGAGGATACGAACTTTCCACAGGTCCAGAAAAACTGGGTCATCCGCCAGAATATCCACAACCAGCATCCCGTCGCTTTCCAGGGATTCGCGCTCAACATGAGCCGGCCTCTCTTCCAGGATATCCGGGTCCGGCAGGCGCTGGCCTACCTGCTGGACCGAAAGTTGATGAACGAGAAGCTGATGTTCAACGAGTACTTCCTGCTCAATTCCTATTTCCCCGATCTTTATCCCAACGATGTAAACCCGGACATACCCGCAACGCCATACGATCCCGACAAGGCCCGCGAGTTGCTAAAGGAGGCCGGCTGGCAGGTCGGTCCCGACGGAATCCTCGAAAAGGATGGTCAGCAGTTGAACATCAGCATTCCCTTCTTTGAATCCGACATGCGGCACGTGAATATCTATATCGAAGACATGAAAAAAGTGGGCATCAACGCCCACATCGACATGATGGATTTGGCGACGTGGACCACGCACACGGATCATCACCAATTCGACATGGCCTGGGTTAATTTTGATGCCGTCCGCCTTCGCGATCCGGAGCCGCTATGGAGCTCGAAGACAGCCAACGACATCGCCGGACAGAACTATGCCGCCCTCCAGGATGCCGAGGTGGACAAACTAATCGACCAGCAGCGGACGGAGATGGACCTGGACAAGCGCAACGAGATCGACAAGCAGATCGATGCGCGCCTGATGGCCCTCTGCCCCTACGTGCTCATGTGGCAGTCCGCCAGTTACCGCGTTCTTTATTGGAACCGGTTTGGCACCCCGAAATCCGTTCTCTCGAAGTACAGCGACAACGGGGTCGGGGGCGGGGTCGAGTACGATCCCTTCGTTTATTGGTGGTATGATGCGGCAAAAGCCGCGGCGCTCGACGATGCAATCAAACGTGATGTGGCCCTCCCGGCGCAACCGGCTGAGGTTCATTACGGCCAATGACCACTTACATCGTTCGGCGGATTCTGCTGATGATCCCGACCATGATCGGGATTACCATTATCTGCTTTTTCCTTTGCCAGTTTCTTCCCGGAGGGCCGGTCGAGCAGTACATCGCGCGAATCCGCGCCGTTTCGGCCGTGCATGGCGCCGGTGTGAAAACCATCACGCCGGAGGAAATCGAAAACATCAAGGCCTACCTCGGCTACGACAAGCCGATGGTTGTGCGTTACTTCATCTGGCTCGGAAAGCTCTGCCGCCTCGATTTCGGCACTTCCTATGTCTATCGCGAGCCCGTCTGGCAGGTGATCGTAACAAGGATGCCGATCACGCTCTTCTTCGGCTTTGCTTCGTTTTTCATTTCCTACGCGATCTGCGTGCCATTGGGAGTCTGGAAGGCGGTAAAGCATCATAGCGCGTTCGATATCGTCACATCGGGCGCCGTGTTCGCGGGCTATGTCATTCCCGGTTATGCCCTTGGCATCCTTCTCATCATTTTCCTGGGCGGGGGAAGCTATCTCTCCTGGTTTCCCATTTCCGGCGTAACCTCGGATGACTTTCCCTATCTTTCCACCACGGGCAAGGCGCTCGACTTTCTCCATCACATTTGCCTGCCGATGATCTGCTACATGATCGGCGAATTTGCGTTTCTCACCCAGCTCATGAAGAATTCGCTGCTGGATGAACTGAACAAGGATTACCTGCGCACCGCGCTGGTCAAGGGAGTGGCATTTCAGCGCGCGGTATGGAAACACGCTTTCCGCAACGCCCTCATTCCCATCGCCACGAGCAGCGCCGACGTGCTGCCCATTATGATCGCCGGCGCGCCGCTCATCGAGAAGGTATTCAACATCGAAGGCATAGGGCTGCTTTTTCTCAACTCGATGCTGGGGCGCGATTACAATGTCGTGATGTGCATCATCGTGCTCACCAGCGTCCTCACGCTGGTGGGCCGGCTCCTTGCCGACCTCCTCTACGTGGTCTTCGATCCGCGCATCCGCTTTACCTGACCCGTGTTCTCCGACCTCGCCAAACAGCGCTTTCGCCGCTTTCGCAAAATCAGACGCGCCTGGATCGCGTTCATCATCCTTTGCGCGGCATTCGTCCTTTCGCTCTTCAGCGAGGAAATCGCGAACGATCATCCGCTGGTTCTCCAGTACCACGGCCATTATTACTTCCCGACCTTCAAGTTTTATCCCGCCACGGATTTTGGCGGGCAATACCTGACCGAGGCCGATTACATCGAGCTGCGCAATGACCCGGCCTTTCGCGCCGCCGGCGGCTGGATGATCCTGCCAATCATCCCACACAATCCGCAGCATTCCTATCTCGATATCTCGGGCAATCCTCCGTATCCGCCCTCGCGCGACCATTGGCTGGGCACCGACGGCGCCGGGCGCGACGTGCTCTCCCGCCTCATCTATGGCTTCCGCATCAGCATGGTTTTCGCGCTGGCCCTGACCGCCATCAGCACGATTGCCGGCGTGGTCATCGGCGCCGTCCAGGGTTATGCCGGAGGCAAGGTGGACTTGGCCGGGCAGCGGCTCATCGAGATTTGGTCCGCGCTGCCTGTTCTCTATGTGGCCATCCTCTTCGGCTCGATTTATGGGCAGGGATTCGCGATTCTCCTTTTTGTCCTCTCGCTGTTTCAATGGATCGCTCTCTCTTATTACGTCCGGGGCGAATTCTATAAGTTGCGCGAGCAGCCGTTCGTGCTTGCCTCACGCGCTCTCGGCGCAACGCATACCCGGGTCGTTTTCAAGCAAATATTGCCAAACGCGATGACGCCGGTGATTACTTTTTTGCCTTTCAATTTGATCCTCGGCATCTCTTCGCTGACGGCCCTCGACTTCCTCGGCTTCGGGCTGCCGCCGCCAACGCCTTCCTGGGGCGAATTGATCGACGAAGGGCTGCAAAACTACCAGGCGCCCTGGCTTGCCGGCTCGGCGGTTTGCGCGCTTTTCATTACGCTGATGCTGGCTACGCTCATCGGGGAGGGGATTCGCGATGCCCTCGACCCCAAGTCCCTGACCAAACTGCGATGAAGATTCTCCCAGCCATATTCCTTCTCCTGCTCGCCGCGGCCGCTTTCGGCGCGGAGAGCCGCGACCCGTACCAGCGGCTCATCGACAACCCCGATCACCTCAGCGACGCGCAGCGGCTCGACAAGCTCTTCCAGATCGATTGGGACCGCAACGTCCGCGAAAGCCCGGAGACCGCGACGGACCTCGGCGTGCCCGGCTATGACGACCAATGGACCGATATGTCCGAGGCCGCCATCGCGCAGCGCAAGAGCGAGGCGCAGTGGCCGCTCGACGTGCTCAATTCCATCAAGCGCGACGCGCTGCCGCCGGCCGAGCAGCTCAACTATGACTTATTCCGCCGCGGCGCGCTGCTCTCGATCGAGCACAATAAGTTTCCCGGCGAGTATCTCGCGATCAATCAGCTCGGCGGCGTCCATCAGGATATCCCGCAGGAGATCGAGAAAATGCCTCACGACACAGTGAAGCAATACGACAACATCCTCGCCCGGCTGCGCGCCGCCGGTCCGCTCATCGATCAGAATATCGAATTGTTGCACCACGGCCTCGTTCTGGGGGTAACCGAGCCGAAGGTAATCCTGGGCGATGTCCCGGGCGAGGTGCTGGATGTCATCCCGGATGACCCCATGGCGAGCGCGCTGCTGAAACCATTTGCCGATTTTCCCGCCGGCATCCCGCAGGCCGACCGCGACCGGCTGAAGGCCGAAGCCGTCGATGTTTACAAGAATGTCGACTCGCCCGCTTACCATAAGCTGCATGACTTCCTGGTGAACGATTACATTCCCAAGGCGCGCGACACCATTGCATGGTCCGCGCTGCCGCACGGGGACGCGTGGTATCGCCTCGACGTGCGCGACCAGACCACGACCGACATGACTCCCGACGAAATCCACAAGCTGGGGCTCAGCGAGGTGAAGCGCATCCATGCGGAAATGCTCGAGGATGCCGCGGATTCCGGTTTCAAGGGAAGTTATGACGACTTTGTGAAGTACCTGCACACCGATCCGCAGTTCTTTTACAAGGATGCCGACAGCCTGCTCGCGGGCTACCGCAATATCGCGAAACAGATCGACCCGATATTGCCGCAGTTCTTTAACAAGCTCCCGCGGTTGACTTACGGCGTGAGGGCCATCCCGGATTACGCGGCGGACGCCGCGCCGGCGGCTTACTACATGCCGGGGTCCGTGAAAACGGGCCGGCCCGGCTGGTTCTGCGCAAATACGTCGAACCTATCGAGCAGGCCAAAGTGGCAAATGCAGGTGCTTACCCTGCACGAGTCCGTGCCGGGGCATCATTTCCAGTTTTCGCTCGCGCAGGAGATGACCGGCGTGCCGGAATTTCGCAAATACAGCTCCTACACCGCGTTTGCCGAGGGCTGGGCGCTTTATTGCGAGCATCTCGGTTACGAGATGGGCTTTTACAAGGATCCTTACTCGAAGTTCGGCCAGTTGAGCTTCGATATGTGGCGCGCGTGCCGCCTGGTGATCGATACCGGCATCCACAGCGAGGGCTGGTCGCGCCAGCAGGCCATCGATTACCTCATGGCGAACGCCGGCAGGGACGAGCACGAGGCAACCGTCGAGGTGGATCGCTACATCGCGTGGCCCGGTCAGGCGCTTGCTTACAAGATAGGGCAGCTCAAGATCCTCGCATTGCGCGCCGAGGCGGAGCGCGAGCTGGGCGATCAATTTGACCTGCGCGCCTTCCACGATGCGCTGCTGGTCAACGGCTCGCTGCCGCTCCCCGTTCTCGAACAGCAAATCAAGGCATGGATCGCCACCCAAAAGAAACCGGCTTCCGCATCATGAGCGACACTTCCACTCCCGAGACATTGCTCGAAGTAAAAGACCTGACGGTTGAATTCGCCACCGAGCGCGGGCCGTTCGAAGCCGTGAAACAGGTCTCCTTCTCGGTGGCCAAAGGCGAGACGCTGGCAATCGTCGGCGAAAGCGGCAGCGGCAAGAGCGTCACCGCGTTGTCATTGACGCGGCTGCTGCCGGAGCCGCCGGCAAGTTATAAGTCCGGGAGCATCCTCTGGAAGGGCGAGAATGTAATGACTATGAGTTATCAACGGCTGCGCTCGATCCGCGGCGGCCAGATCGCCTATATCTTCCAGGAGCCCTCAACGTCGCTCAACCCGGTCTTTACCATCCGTAACCAGATCGCCGAGGCGATCAGGCTGCACCGGCCCGATGTTACGGATATTGACAAGGAAGTGGTCCGCTGGCTGGACGTGGTCGGCATTGTGAATCCCGCCCAGCGGATGCGCGACTATCCCCACCAGCTCTCCGGCGGCATGCAGCAGCGCGCCATGATCGCCATGGCGCTGAGTTGCCAGCCCGATTTGCTCGTGGCCGACGAGCCGACCACCGCCCTGGATGTCACCATCCAGGCGCAGATCATGGACCAATTGCGCGAGCTGAAGGCCAGGTTCGGGATGTCGATCATCTTGATCACGCATAACTTCGGCATCATTGGCGGCATCGCCGACCACGTCGCGGTTATGTTCCGGGGAAAAATCGTCGAGTCCGGGCCGACCGCCTCGGTCCTGCGCAATCCGCAGCACCCGTACACGCGGGCCCTCATCGATTGCATCCCGAAACCCGGCGTCCGCGTCCGCCGGCTGGCGACCATCGATCACAACGCGCTGGCTTGAAACGTATTCCGATGGTTTTGTAACCCAATTGTAACAATTGGTGGTTTCCCGTGGCCCGCATTTCGGCCATCCTTGCCGCGCATGCAGCCCCCGTTCGATTCCCTCGGCGCCCTGCAGCTTGCCTTTCTCATCCTCGCGCTGGCGCTCGCCTTTGGCTTCGAGTGCGTCAACGGCTTTCACGACACCGCCAATGCCGTAGCCACGGTCATTTACACCCGCAGTCTCCCGCCGGTGGTCGCCGTCATCTGGTCCGGTATCTGGAATTTCATCGGCGTCATCACCTCGAACGGGGCGGTCGCCTTCGCCATCGTGGGCCTGCTGCCGGCCGATCTGCTCATGAACGTCGGCTCCGCGGCCGGTTTTGCGATGATCTTCTCGCTGCTGGTTTCCGCGATCATTTGGAACGTCGGCACGTGGTGGCTGGGGCTGCCTGCATCCAGCACCCACACGCTCACCGGCGCCATCATTGGCGTGGGCGTCATGAATTCGCTGCTTCACTCGGGCAGCTTTGTGGAAGGAGTCAACTGGCCGGCGGCGGAAACCGTCGGCCTCTCGCTGCTTATCTCGCCGGTCATCGGCTTTGTGGGCACCGCCCTGCTCTTTCTTGCCGTCAAGGCCATCATCCGCAACCCCGCTCTCTATAGCGCGCCCGATCCGCACAACCCGCCCCCTTGGTGGATTCGCGGGATCCTTTGCCTGACCTGCACCGGCGTCAGTTACGCGCACGGATCGAACGACGGCCAGAAAGGCATGGGCCTCATCGTGCTCATCCTGGTCGGCATCGTGCCGGGGGTTTATGCGCTCAAGCTGGATACGACGCCCGCCGATGTCCACGCGCTGGTGACCCAGTCGCAAGCCGCGTCCGCCATCCTCGCAAAGGAAGGCGCGCATCCGGACGGCGACGACAGCGCGGCTACCGGCATCATCGACGGCTATCTGAAGACCGACGGCACTTACAATAACTCGCTGCTCTCTTCATTGGCGGAAAAGAACGCCGAGATAGCCGCCGCGCTCGACGGGCATCATAGCTTCACCGAAATCCCGCAGGGCAATCGGGCTGCGCTGCGCGTCACCATGTACTGCGTCTCGGCGACGATTTCCAAAATGGCAAAAAGCAAGCTGATCGCCGATCCCGCCGACGCGAAGGTGCTGACGGATTATCAAAAGGCGCTCGACGCAACGACCAAGTATATTCCGCGCTGGGTCATGGTCGCCGTGGCGCTCTCGCTGGGCATCGGCACGATGATCGGCTGGAAGCGCATCGTCGTGACCGTGGGCGAGAAGATCGGCAAGAGCCATTTGACCTATGCCCAGGGCGCGTGCGCGGAATTGGTGGCCATGGTTACCATTGGCTACGCCGCCGGCAGCGGCAGGCCGGTGAGCACCACGCACGTGCTCTCCTCCGGCGTGGCCGGCGCCATGGCGGCAAACCACTCCGGCCTTCAGACTAAAACATTGCGTAACATCGTCCTCGCCTGGGTGCTTACCTTGCCCGCCTGTATGTTCCTGGGAGGAATGTTATTCGCCGCAACCCTGCTGGGATTGGCCCACCTCTTTGGAATTCATTAGGCGGCATACACCGCACCGATATTTATCCCAAATATTGGGAACATCATTTTGGCGGCTTCCTGCGGGAGAAACTGACTGAGATCGGAGCCAGTGCCTGAGCCTGGCAATGGCGACAATCCTCTGCAAACGAACTCGCGATCACGGCGAAATTCCTGAATTCGCGGGCGAGGAGTCTCCTCAATCGGGACAACTGGGAAATCCCGGCTAAAAATCCTCGACACGAGCTGGCAAAAATGCGCACATGTGCAAGCCGGCATCGAGATTGCGGTTCGATGCGCGGCGATGCCCAATCCAACTGACCAAATTCTCTCAGGCAGTTTTCCCTCTCCTCCGTTAACAAATCCCCCGCAGAGCCCCGCGCCATGAACATCCCGACCAACGTCTTCTCCGGTTTCCTTTCCCGTTTCCGCTCCGCTTCGCCGCGAGGGAAGAGCCCGCGCGACCGCCGGCAAGCCGTGGAGATTCTCGAATCGCGAATCGCGCTCTCGTACACGTTCGCACTGTCGGGATCGACGGCGACGGTGACGGGCAGCGCGGCGGTGGATTCGCTGGTGATCGACGTGACGAGCGGGGGATTGCTCGAGCACAGTGTCGATGGTGGGGCCTTTTCCACCGACTGGGATAGCTCGGTCGCGGGCGTTCAAACGCTGGCCGCCGCCGCCGGCTCGACGGTGAATATCACCTTGAGCACCACCAACGGATCGTCGCTGACACTCGGCACGCCTGCCGGGCCGGCAAGCCATCTTTTGGCGTCGTTCAGCGTGGTTGCTCCGGCCAATACGTCGGACTCGGTCTTGATCGACGACAGCGGCGCGACGGCGGCGAACACGTATGTGGTGAACACGGAGCCTGGGACGATTTCCGGCACCGGGATCCATTACAGTGAGACCGCCAGCCAGGCCTTTGGAGGAGGTGTCACCATCAAAGGTTCGCCCGTGAACGGGGATGTGTTCACCGTTACAAGCGTGTTCGCCGGCACTGGCGAGCCGGTTACGCTCATCACGGGAGCCGCCGGGCTCACCACGGTCAATATCGGCGCCGGAACCCTCAACGTGGGGAGTCCGCTCGCGATTTATACTGCCGGGGGAACGGCCACGGTGAACATCAACGACCAGAGCGACATCACCCACGGGACTGCGACGATTGACAATCTCTCGGGAAATCTCAACGCGCCCTTTGAAGTCACGGGTCTCTCAGCGGCGGCCATCGAGTACGGCAGCGGCGTCACGGCAGTGAACATCATGGGCGGCACGAATGGGGGCAGCGGCGTCACTTTCAACATCAACAACACGCAGGCGGCCACGACGCTGACGATCACCGGCGGCGCCAACCAAAACTCCTTCAATCTGAGCAACGCCAGTGAAACCAACGGCCTGGACAATCTTCCGGGGCCGGTGGTAATCCATGGGGGAACGAGTTTTACCGACGTGGTCACCCTCAATGACTCGTCCGCGAATTTCAACGATAGCTATGTCATCACCAACACCACCGTCAGCCGCGTTGTCTTCGGCGGCCTGACTTACGATGACAACATCGGAACGTTGACGCTGCTTGCCGAGAATACGCTGGGCACGAATGGGAATAACCTCATCTCCATCGACAACACGGCCGCCTCCGTCATAACCAACATCAATGGCCAGGGCGGCAACGATACGTTCAACGTCAATGATACGGGTGTCTTCGGCCAGCTTAACATCACGGCGGGCGACGGCGCGGCGACCGTGAATGTGCTCGCCACCAATGAGCCGATACAGATCAGCCTGAACGCTATTCTCGCCAGCGATGTGGTCAATATCGGCTCCCTCGGAGGGGCTGGAGCGCTCGATAGTATTCTCGGCCCCATCAACATCCTCGATGTACCCGGCTTTTACCACCTGAACATCCACGACGAGAATAGCGCCATTGGCAAGACCTGGACTATCAACGCGGACAATACTGCCAATACGGAATCGGTCGCCGCAACGGGCGTGGGGTTGATTTCGTTCCGTCCCGGCGACCTTTCCGACTTGACGATCGACGGCGGCACTGGGGTCAACCTCTTCAATGTCGACGGCTCGGCCTTGGGGGTCACGACAACCATCCAGGGCAACGGGAGCGATTCCTTTAGCATTGTGGGCAGCGGACTTGGTAGCGGCAGCGTCGATAACTTCATCGGAAACGGCAGCCAGGCGACTTTCAACCTTTCACCGATCCCGAACAGCGCGGGTGTCGCGGCGGTGAACTTCACCGGTAACGCGCCGATCGCATTTCCCGGCGATGAGTTGATCTATTCCGGGCCGGGGGTGATCAACCCTGGAGTGCTGGGCGCCGGCACCATAACCCAATCGGGATTCCAGACGGTGAACTTCACCGGGATGGAGGTGGTGGCGACCAATTTGTTTGGGATCGCAACGGCGCCCGGCGGCTATGTCGTTACAGTCACGGGCGACCAGGATTACGCCAACGAGGCCGACCAGTTCATGATCGGAACCACGGGACCGTTCGCTCAAATCTCCCTCAATGGCCTCACCGGCTTCTACGGCGACGTGGCCTCCCTGTTCCAGATCAACATAAACGGCAAGGGCGGCAACGACAACCTGACCGTGGACAGCACCGGGGCCCTCGTATCCATCGCCGGCGGCATCAACTACGATGGCGGCGCGGGATTCAACACCCTCCACCTCACGCAGACCGGCGGCGCCACACAAACGAGCGACACTTACTCCGTGGGGCCGGGTACGGAGGACGTTCGCAGCGTCATTGTGGGCTCGTCCGGCACCCAGACCATCTACGCACAGAATGTCACAAGCGTCTCGGATACGGTCCCTGCTTCCAGCTTGATCGTCAACGCCACTCCCGCGAATAACGCCATCACTTCCACCAAGGGAGCCATCGCCGGCAGCGGCATGGTCGCCATCGATAACTTCGCGCCCATTCAATATAGCGGCAAGGCCAGCCTCACCATCAATGGTGACGGCGGCAGCGACACCATCAACGGCTTCAGCCCCGCAAACGGCAACGGCCATGGTTACAATGCCGCGAGCGTGTACGACCTGACTACCAGCACCACCGGCGGGAAACCGACGCCCGGCCTCGGCCCGGTGGCCGTCGTCACCGGCGACCTCGTTACCGGCAGCGGCCTGGACGACATTATCACCGTCAATGAGAAGACCGGCAACATCAGCGTCCTCATCAACAACGGCAACGGAACATTCCAGCCTCCCGTCGTCTTCAAGTCCGGCGGCCTGCACCCGGAGGGCCTCGTGCTCGGCTATTTCGATGGCTCGCCGAACCTCGATCTCGCAGTGACCAACAGCGGATCGAGCGACGTTGCCATCTTCATCGGCAACGGCCTGGGCGGCTTCGGCGCACCGACCCTCATCAAGACCGCCGCGGACCCGACGGCCATCGCCGCGGGATACCTCGACGGCGCCAATGAGGACCTGGTGGTCACCAACTCCTCGTTGGGCGCCATCACGGTGCTGCTCGGCAATGGCTCCGGCGGATTCACGCCGACGACATCGCTGAAAAAGCCCATCAAAGTCGGCGGGAAGGATCCCATCGCCGTAGCCATTGCGGATTTCAATAACGACGGCAACGCCGACATTGTGACGGCAAACAATGGCTCCGCGAACGTCAGCTTTCTCGCCGGCAACGGCGTCGGCGGTTTTGCCGCGCCCACGCTCTTTGCCGTCGGCCCGAAGCCGACCGATCTCGCCGTCGGGGATATCAATGAAGACGGCAATCTCGATATCGCGGTCAGCAGCGGGTCCAGGGACATTGTCAGCATCCTGTACGGCAATGGCGCGGTGCCGGCGGCCACGCAATTCCAGCCCCAGGAGGAGATCGCGGTGACCGGCACCACAGGGAATTCGTCGATCGTACTCGCCGATTTCAACGGCGACGGGCATTTGGACATCGGCCTGGGCAGCGCCACGGGCGGCACGTTCAGCATCCTGCTCGGCACCGGCTCCGCGGCCTTCTCGGCGCCCTACCAGATCGCCCTGGGCACCAATACCCCAATCACCGGAGTGGCGGCGGACGACCTCACCAACAACGGTCTGCTGGATATCGTGGCAGTCAGCGAGAACAGCAACAACGTAAGCGTGCTCCTGCAGACGGCATAAGACTCCGCTTCTTCAGTCAGCAATCCGAGATCACCCGCCCGCCTCGCTACGCGAAGCGTTGCGGGCGGGGCAATCAGCAATTCACGACTTTGTATAGCCGCCCCGAACCTCTCTCCCAATTAGCAATTTTACATTAGCAATTATCAATTCACGACTTTGCGTGCCCGCCCCGAACCTCTCTCCCAATCAGCAGCCGAGCGGAGCGAGACGATCCGCCGAAGGCGGACTCCCGCGGCCGCGGGGCGAGCCGGAAAGGCGAGTCAATCTCACATCATCAATCAGCAATTCCTCACTTTGTGTAGCCGCCCCAAACCTCCCTCTCCCAATTAGCAATTTTACATTATCAATTATCAATTCACGACTTTGTGTAGCCGCCCCGAACCTCTCTCCCAATCAGCAATCTCACATCATCAATCAGCAATTCCTCACTTTGTGTAGCCGCCCCAAACCTCCCTCTCCCAATTAGCAATTTTACATTATCAATTATCAATTCACGACTTTGTGTAGCCGCCCCGAACCTCTCTCCCAATCAGCAATCTCACATCATCAATCAGCAATTCCTCACTTTGTGTAGCCGCCCCAAACCTCTCTCTCCCAATTAGCAATTTTACATTAGCAATTATCAATTCCCCACTTTGCGTACCCGCCCCGAACCTCTCTCCCAATCAGCAATCTCACATCAGCAATCAGCAATTCCTCACTTTGTGTAGCCGCCCCAAACCTCCCTCTTCCAATTAGCAATTTTACATTAGCAATTATCAATTCCCCACTTTGCGTACCCGCCCCGAACCTCTCTCCCAATCCGAGATCCGCAATCCGCAATCCGCAATTCTCACATCCCTTGCTCCAGTATCTGGTACACCTGCGTATTATCCATCACCCCCTTCAGCGCTTCCGTGCCGCGCCCGCGCCCTATCGCGATAACATCCTGCGCGCTATCAATCGCCGTGGGCGCATAAAAAGCCGCCGGCTCGTTCGTCGAAGGCGCCGACGGGGCAGGGGACCCTGACGCATCCGCCTTCTGCGGGCCATTCGGCCCCGTCGCCCACGAGATCGCCGGGTAACCGAACGCATTCACTCCCAGCAACCCCACGTTGTGCTCCTGCCGCAGCGGGTAACCGTTCAGCGTCATCCCCCCCGTCGCATGCAACCCCACCGCCATGATGACCGACTTATCCCCCGCGTACCGCATCGCCGTCGCGATTGCCCGGTCCATATCCACCGTCTCCGTCAGCACATGCTCCCCGTCGTTCCGGTCCGCCGCCCGGCTGATCAACTCCGCGTCGACGACCAGCAAATACCCGCGCTGATGCAACTCCAGGAACTCGATCGCCCGCCGCACCATGTCAGATAGCGTCGGCTCCTGGCTCCCCGGCTGGATCTGGTTCGAGTACGCCAGGTCCCCGCTCGCAAACACCCCCACCCGCGGCGCCGTCGTAAACATCGGCGCATTCTCCAGCTCCGATTTCGACCGCATGATCTCCGCCCCCTTGTTCTTCATCTCCAGCAGCAGGTCCCGCCCATCCTTCCGGTGCCCGCTCTTGCTCTCCGGCGTAAAATCCTGCGCCCCGCCCCCCAGCGCCACGTCCAGCTTCGCCTTCCCCGCCAATTGCGCCGCGATATCGTCCAGTTGGCTGCTCTTTGGCACATGCGCGTAAAACGCCGCGATCGTCGCGTCCGTCAGCCCTCCCGTCGTCACGATTCCCACCGCCCGGCCCCGCTCCTTCGCCAGCTCCAGCATCGTCTCCAGCGGCCGCCCCTTCGGGCTCATCGCTATCACCCCGTTGTCCGTCTTCACCCCCGTCGCTATCGCCGACGCCGCCGCCGGCGAGTCCGGCACCGCGAAATCGTTCGCGTAATTCGTCAGCAGCGCCAGGTGAGGGAACCCATCCATCGTCAAATGATGGTCCGCGCCCCCATCGTACATCCGCGCCGCCGTCAGGTTCCCCGTCACCAGCCCGTCGCCCACGAAAAGGATCACCCCAAACGGCTTCTGCACCACCCAGGTATGGAAAATCAGCACCCCGGCCCCCAGGAAGAGCAACAACATGAACAGGGCGAGCAACTGGTTCCGGAGATTCATTAAAGGAACCACTGAATAAATGGGGGTGGTCACTGTTGCACTCAAAAAAGGCCGCGGGCAAGGCGGCTGCGAAGGCGCATCCCCGTAGCGGGCTGTAACTGAGCAGCCAACGCCGCCCCCCGAGGCGGCGGAGGGGACAAGAGGGGGTTGGAAGATGGGCGAGCCGGCCTTTTTTCAGTGCAACCCGCAGGGCCGCGAGGGCTTGGGCCGTCTTGCAGCGTTGCTCGCAGAGGTCAAGACCCATGAAGGGTATTGCCCTCCGTTCGCGCCTTGCAATACGGCCCAATCCCTCACGGCAGTGACCGCCCCCATTTGTTCAGTGATTCCCTAAAGGTGCGCGATGATAATACCGCGCCCAATGGAAGCAACCATTGCCACGCCCGCGTCCTCTGAACGGCGTTCCAGCGTGCAGCCCCTGCCGCCCCACCCGCGCGCCAGCGTGTCCTGCACTTACTCTTTAACTTTCACCTGAACCTGCCGTTTTGCCTCCGGCAATCCCACGGCCACACCGTTTCCTGAGCCGTCCTGTGCCTCCCGCACAAATCCCACACCAGTCCCATCAACCCAGCCCCTCCACCGCCCCGTGTGAACAACTCCCAATAACCGCCAACTCCAAATCGCCCGGCAGGGGACTCTTCACAACTTATTCACACCCCCAGAACCCTCTGCTGCCCAAGGGAATATCAATAACTTAGTACAATATATGTCATATAAAATAGAGAGGTGTTGCTGCCGATTCGTTATGGAAATTAAGGTGCCTCGCGGCGGCGCTATTTTTGGGTGCCCTAGTTCAGCAGCCCGTATTTAGCCAGGTACTCGTCCCCCTCGTCGGACCTAGCCCACCCGCCTCCTCCCACTCGATGAACGTTTGGAGGATCGGAAACCCATACAATGAAATTCAAGCCTTTCAAACGCTCAAGGCACGAGGAGACCAATTTGACGCCGGTTTTTACGTAGTTCGAAAGATCGCTTGGATCGAGACCACCAAAATCGGCGTGCTTGACGTGTGCCAGCCGCAGGAGGATTTTTTCTTCTATTGCAGAACAGCGGTCGCCATCTCCGGCGGCATCGGCGACACCGCCCCCTGCCTTCTGGATCAACCCTGTCTTAACCAGAAAAGCACGACCTGCGGATGTCAGGCACCAACCATTGGGATTCTCCCAATTATCGTAGGTCGTTTCAAGAAGTCGCGCCGCTATCAATATCTCCAAGAAGTGCTCGGCGGCTGCTTCCTTGAGACCTACGTCCTGGGAAAACTTACCCAGCATTTCCCTGCCAAGATATTGATTGTCCGCAAAGGCCAAGAGCACTTTTTTGGCCAGATCGGAGAGGCCCACTTCCTCTATTTTTGCTGCTCTGTATTGCTCCTTGGCTCTCTTTTCCTCATCCTTTATTCGGGAAATCTGCTCCGTTGCTTGGTCGTACAGCGTCTTAAAATCTTCCGTCTTCGTCTTGAGTGTGCCCTTCTCGGCTTCAAGGGCCTTATTTTGCGCCTCCAATGCCTCTTTTTGCGCCTCAAGTGCCGTTATTTCGCGTTTCGCCTCCGCCAGCGCCTCATTGCTCTCCAGCGCCTCCGCAAGACGCTGCCATTCGACTAGCCGTTGTTTAACCGTGAGTTTCTTATCGTCCGGTAGCTCGTTCCACACTCCATCCAGATAGAAAACCTCGATCTTCTCGGACAATGACAATGGATTTCTCTTCGGCATACCACTTGCAACCCTTGATGAACGCTGAAATACTGAGGCGTGGCAATTCGAAAAAAGAGGGATCGGGATTTCAATTCCAGCGCCGCAACGGCAGTCTTGGAAGTGACCGAATCCGAGCGGGAGAAGGGCGAGGACTTGATTGCGGACCCAAAATTGCGCAAGGCGTTCATAGCGGCCAAGAAGCAGGCCAAGGGCAAACGGCGCTAACGGTCCAGCCAATCGCCCAGGAGCCGGTCCAGAAGGCCGGAGAAGTTGCCTTCCCGGGCCTTGGCCTTATCCACGTTCTTGGCTGTCAGAGTGACCAAAACAGGTCTTTTTCCTTGGGACGGTCGGCCAGCGCCCTTGCGCCTGCCTCCGGCATGTTTTTTCTCCATGATTTGAAAAAATATATACGATTTTCGTTGACGGTCAACGAATTTATATATACAAATTCACGCATGGCAAACAAAAGACTCTCCCGTGAAAAGCAAGTGCATGTGCTGGCGGCCCTCAGTGAAGGGACGCCCGTCAATGCCGTGTGCCGGATGTTCAAGGTTGGCGTTCACACCGTTCTGCGCCTGATTGATGAAACCGGGGAGGCTCTGGCCGACTACATGGACCGGAACTTCCGCGACCTGCCCTGCCAGCGCGTTGAAATGGATGAGCAGTGGCAATACGTGGGCATCCACGGCCAGCGGATGCAGCAGAAGGAAAGGGAGCGCGGGGATTTCTGGCTTTGGTGCGCAATCGACCCCGATACCAAGCTGGTTTTCTCCCATCTCATCGGCAACCGTAGGGGCTACACGGGGCGCGCTTTCGTTGAGGACGTGGCATCCCGCGTTGCCGGCCCGGTCCAGATCGCCACGGACGCCAACCGCTCGTATCTCTGTAATATCCGGGGCGCTTTCGGGCAGGACGGCTATTCCTACGGCACGGACAGCAAGAACTTTGATGACCGGGACGCCCAGCCGGACAGCCAGCGCAAGAACGGGGTAGCGCCCATCGTTTCCAGCAGCCGGGAAGGGGTCATTGGCAACCCAGACCTGTCCACGGTGACAACAAGCCATATCGAGCGGGTTTTCCTAAGCGTCCGTCAGGAACCCGCCTGCTGGGGGTGGGAACTTCATCGGACATAAACAGCCTTTGGAGGAATGTTTCCATGGCCTATTTCCGACCGTGGAGATGGGGTTGGCATCCCCGAATTTTCTCCCCTGAGCATTCGGTGTCACGCCCATACTCCCTGAATCTGCCAATGGAGGCATTGTCGCTCCCAGCAAAGGCCCGGAGGACGACAAGGGGCAGGCTCTAGGCGGCTCACGACCACACCGCTCCCCTACCCTCAGAATTGATAAAAACCATAGGAATCTGTACTAGGAACAGGCCTCCCCCATCCCCGTTTCCTGAAAAAAATTGCGTCCGGCCCACGGCTCCCGTCCTTCATTCCGGCCGGTGCATGTTATCCCCGTTGCTGCAAGCACTTACGCAGCATTACGCATTGCCGCCCCGAGGCCGAAACCGGCCTTTCCGGGATGAAGCCACTGGCCCGTAGGCACTTCCATGGCATGGAAGGCGCTAGGTTCCCCTCCCTTCGTGACCCTGGCCAACCTACATAGAATCCGCAACCTCCCCTCGGTACTACTACGCGGGGTGCCTGCTCGCGCATGCACGCTGGCGGCGCTCGCCATGCTGCTCCTGCCCGTGGCGGCCCGCGCGACCACCATCGTCTGGACCGGCCTCGCGGGCGACGACAATATCCTCACGGCGGGCAATTGGACCCCCACGGGCATCCCTGTCGCGGGCGATACCCTCGATTTCTCAGGCGTCACCGGCCTGCTGCCCAGCCTCAGCGGCACCGGCCTCAGCGTCACGGGCCTGGTCTTCACCACCAGCGCCGGCGCGTTCGACCTGACCGGCACGGGCATCTACACCATCGGCTCCGGCGGCATCACCAATGACTCGACCTCGCTCGAGACGATCTCGAACTCGATCATGCTCTCGGCCACGCAGACCTGGGCATCCACCGACGGCAGCCTGCTCTTTAATGGCAGCTCCATCAACCTGGGCCCGGCGCTGCTGACCCTCTCCGACGGCGCCAACGCGATCACCATCTCCGATGCCATCACCGGCACGGGCCGCATTTCGAAAAGCGGCGCCGGCCCGCTGACCCTCACCGGCAGCAACACCTTCTCCGGCGGCATCACCCTCTCGACCGGCACTACTTTCTTTGGAAACGCCTCCGCCGCGGGCACGGGGACCGTCTCCCTCAGCGGCGGCATCCTGGCCGTGACCAATGGCGGCCAGACGCTGGCCAACTCGGTCAGCATCGCGGCAAACACCACTTACTCGGGCACCACCGGCAATCTTACTTTTACCGGCACGGCCAATCTTACCGGCAACCGCACACTTACTCTCAATGGCGGGACGCTCACGTTTGGCGGCAGCGTTTCGGCCAGCACCAATACTGCAACGCTCACGGAGAAAGGAACCGGGCTGCTCGTGCTTTCGGCCTCGAATAACTTCCCGAACTTCACGCTCACCACCGGCACCGTCGCGGCGGGCAATAACTACGCGCTCGGCTCGACCACGGTTTCGCTCGGCTCGGCCACGTTCGAGTTGATCGGCAGCGCCAGCACCATTCCCAATGCATTGACGCTCGCCGGCAATACCATTTTCGCCGGCGCCAATAACATCACCTTCACCGGCAATACCACCTTGAGCGGCAACCGGACGCTCACCATCAACAGTCCCATCCTTACGCTTGACGGCCCCATCACCGGGGCCAGCCGCAGCCTCACCGATTCCGGCCCCGGCCTCCTCGTGCTGGGCGGAACGGCCGCGAACACTTATACCGGCACCACCACGGTCACGACCGGCACGCTCATCCTCGACAAGACAGCCGGCTTCAACGCGTTCGACGGATCACTTACCATTGGCAATGGCTCGACCGGCTCGGCAGTGGTGCAATTCGACGCCTCGAACCAGGTTCCAAACACCTCGACGGTTACCATCTCGAATACCGGCCTGCTCAATTTGCAGGGTTACTCGGATATCATCGGCGCGCTGACGATGACGGGCGGCGGCGTCATTGGCACCGGCACGCTCGGCCTGAGCGGGAACCTTACGACGTCCGCGGCCGGCACGGCGACCACTTACATCAGCTCAAACCTGGCCCTGAGCGGCAGCCGGACCTGGACGGTCAATAACAACGGCGTAAGCACCGACGTGGACCTCACGGTAAGCGGCGCCGTAACGGATGGCACATCACCCGGCGCGCTCACCAAGGCCGGCGCCGGCGTGCTCGCTCTCGATGGCTCGAATTCCTACAGCGGCGGCACCAGTCTCACCGCGGGCAGCCTCTATCTTGGGGGCAATTACTCCGCCGGCACGGGGACGCTCTCGCTCGGCACCGCGACGCTGGAATCCACGGGCGGCCCGCTGACCCTTGCCAATTCCCTCACCCTGGCCGGCAACACCACTTTCAGCGGTACGGGCGCCATGACCTTCACCGGCCCCGGCTCACTTACCGGCACGCGCACACTTACCATTAATAATGGCGCCCTCGCCTTTGACGGCCCCATTACTCAAAGCGTGACTGGTTACGGCATTACTCAATCCGGGACCGGCACGCTCATATTCGGCGCTTCGACGCCCAATAACTTCACCGGCGCCATGACCGTGAACGGCGGCACTCTCCTGCTGGATGACAGCGGCGGCATCGCCCTTGGCGGCAATCTCACCGTGGGCAGCGGGACGGCCAATGTGCTCGCGCAATGGCTTGGCCCGGCGCAGATGGCCTCCACCGGCAGTGTGACGGTAAATGCCGACGCCGTGATGGATTTGAATGGTTTCAATCAAACAATCACCAATCTTACCCTCAAGAACGGCGGCTCGGTGACCATGGAATCCGGGACGCTCGGGTTGCTCGGCAATGTGACCATCAGCGGCACCTCCGCAACGCCGGCGACCATTTCCGGCGCGCTGGATTTAAGCGGCTCGACCTGCACCTTCTCCGTGGCCGACACCGCCGCCGCGCAGGATCTGATTGTTTCCGCCGTCATTGCCGATGGCGCGCTCACCAAGGGCGGCGCGGGCCTCATGTTACTGGACACGACCAATACCTATACCGGGGCGACCACCGTCAACAACGGCATCCTGCAGCTTGGGACCAACAACGCCATTTCCAGCGCCTCGGCGCTCACCGTGAACCCCGGCGCGACGCTCGATCTCAACAGCTTCAACGAAACCGCGCTCTCCCTCTCCGGCAGCGGCGCGGTAACTCTCGAGACCGGCACGCTCACCCTCCTGCTCGGCGGCGCGAACACCACTTATGGCGGATCGATTGCCGGCAGCGGCGGCCTGGTCATCAACGGCAACGGCTCGCTTTCTCTCGCCGGGACCAGCACTTACACCGGCCCGACCCTCGTTACTTCCACCGGCACGCTCGCCTGGCTTACGCCCGGCGCCGCGGCCCCCAGCTCCGACGTGACCGTGACCGGCAGCGCTTCGCTCAATGTCGAAGCCAATGAAACAATCGGCTCCCTCGCCGGCATGGGCAGCATCTATATAGGCCAGGGTACTTTGACCGCCGGCGGAGACAATGCCTCAACCAACCTTTGCGGCACATTGAGCGGTCCCGGTAACTTTGTGAAGGCCGGCGCCGGACTGATGACACTTACAGGCAATAATCCCCTCACCGGCTCGGTCACGCTGGCCAGCGGCTCGATGACCCTTTCGGGCTCGAACGGCGCGCTCTCCGGCGCGTCGGCCCTCGTCATCGATACGGGCGCGACCTTGACCCTCGACGATACGGTCAATCCGGTCTCCGGCCGCGTCAATGACGCCGCCTCCGTCACCCTCGCCGGCGGCTCGCTCATTCTCCTTTCAAATAGCGAAGGCTCGACCGAAACGCTCGGTGCGCTCAATGCCACCGGCGGCGCGTCGAACATCGAGGTAAACACCCGGGCCGGCGCCCCTGCCTCGCTGATCTTCACCTCGCTCGGTAACATCGGGGCCGGCGCAACCATCGATTTCAGCGGCATTGGCGGCACCCTGGGCGTCGGCACTTCCGGGCCTCAGATCTATATCCTTGGCATGCCCGATGGCCAGATGCCCGGTTGGGCGACGGTGGGAGATAACTTTGCCCAGTATTACGCCGACGGCGTCAGCGCATTCAGCAATTACTACCTCGGCAGCGATGGCATCAATGTCAACGATCCCACGAAGATCGTCGAACTCAGTGGCAGTTCCCCTTCCACCGCCTATACATTGACCAATCCGGGAACGACCACGGATGACGACCTCAATCTCGCCGATCTGCCCAATGTGATCCTCGGCGCCTCGTCCAGCCAGGTCTTGAATCTCGCCGGCGGCGGCTTGATCAAAAGCTCGACGGTTGCCACCTTGATTTCCGGCCCCGGGGAACTTACCGCGGGCGGGACGGCGAGCGGCATGCTCTCGATCTCGGTTGACGCAGGCCAGACGCTCACCATTTCCTCCAGCATCATCGACAACGCCGGCCCTGACGGCATTTATGGCGATTCGGATGACGGTTCCGTTTCACTCTCGATGAATGATAGCGGAACCCTCATCCTTTCGGGAACCAATACTTACTCGGGCGGCACTTACCTCAATGGAGGCACGCTGCAGATCAGCGCGGACAGCAATCTCGGCTCCGGCCCTGTCGTCATGGGCGGCGGCGCGCTCGCCATCACCTCCGGTTTCGCCGCCGGAAGCACGCAACCCTTCAGCGTCACATCCGGAGAGACCGGAACGCTCGACATTGCCTCGGGCCAGGTCCTGGCCATCGGCAATGGCAATGACATGCTCACCTCGGGCAGCGGCTCGACCCTTTATCTGACCGGCGGAGGCGGCCTCGTCATTCCCGGCGCCAATCCCGATTTTGACGGCGCTCTCCAGGTTGACGCCGGCGCGCTTCAATTGCAAAACGCGCAATCCCTTGGCAGCGCCGGGACCGTCACATTGGCCGGAGGCGTCCTGGAACTTTACAACGATACTTCGACCGATTTCGGCAATGCGGTGACAATTACCGCCGACTCGACCATCGATCTCGAGTCGCTCGACTCGGCCGGCGGCGTTGTCTCGCATACCCTCGGCGCGCTCTCAATTGGCGCGAACACTCTCGCAATCACCAGCAGCAATGGTTCATCCCTCGTCTTCGGCCCGGTCACGCTCACCGGCAACGCTGGTTTTGATACAGCTTCGGCGAATTTAACCCTCGGCTCCATCTCGGGCGGCTATGGCATTCGGAAAACGGGAACCGCAACTCTGATTCTGGCCGGCGCAAGCACTTATACAGGCCCGACCAATATAAGTGACGGCACTTTGCGGTTGGCCGCCTCGCAAGGCATAAGCGAGCAATCCGCCGTCACCGTCAGCGCCAATGCGCTTTTTGACCTGAATAATTTCAGCACTGCGATCGCTTCGCTTTCCGGCAGCGGCAATGTGACCATGGAAGGCGCCACTCTCACCGTCGGCGGCACCGGTGCTTCGAGCACTTACTATGGCGTCATATCCGGCTCCGGCGGCCTGACCAAGGACGGCGCCGGCGTCATCACCCTGGACGCGGCCAATGCCTACACCGGCCCGACAACGATCAACGGGGGAACGGTAACGCTCGGAACATCCAATGCCATTTCCTCCGCCTCAGCCCTGGCCATTGCCTACGGCGCCGAATTGGAATTGAACGGCCTTTCGCAAAATACCGGTTCCCTGAATGGCAGCGGCACGGTCGATCTCGGCAGCGGCGGCGCGCTCACCATCGGCGCGGGAGATTTCAGTTCTGCCTTCTCAGGCTCGATCATCGGCTCCGGCAGCTTTACAAAGACCGGCGCCGGAACGCTTGCCCTCGGCGGCGCCAGCAGCTTCACCGGCGCGGTGAGCCTGAATGAAGGCGTGCTCTCGGTGGGTGCTGACAGCCAGCTCGGCAATGCCGGCAATAGTTTAACCTTCAACGGCGGCACCTTTCAGGCAGCGGCTTCATTTTCAACGAGCCGATCCATCAAGCTGCAGGGCAGCGCGACATTCGATACCGGCACTAACACCCTGGTTGTCCAGGGCTCGCTCTCCGGCGTGGGCGGACTTGCAAAGATTGGCGGCGGTACTCTCACACTAACCGGCAGCAGTACCTTCTCGGGAGGGACTACACTCAATGCCGGAACCCTCACGGTGGGCAATAGCATGGCCGCGGGGAGCGGCCCGGTTAACTTTGCCGGCGGCGGTCTGGCCTCGGACAGCGATTCGCTTTCGATTGCCAACGCGCTCGATGTTACCAACGCGGCCAATAACCAAATCACCGGCAATAACAGCCTCACGCTGACGGGACTCGCCAGCGGCTCCGGAACACTGAACATCAATTTCACCGATCCCGCCAAAAGCCTTACTTTGAAACCCGGGCAAACCAATGGATTCGCGCCCGGCGCCATTGACGTCATCAGCGGCACCTTGCTGATCGCCAGTTCCCAAGCCATCGGCGCCACGACCAACCTGATCCTCGATGGCGGCGTCTTTTCGATGCAAGGCCTCGCGAATGCCTCGCAAACCCTCGGCACATTGACGCTCGAGGCTGATTCCACCATCGATTTCGGCGACTCCGGCGACGGCGGCAATACGCTCGAATTCTCGAACATCAACTTCAACGGTTTCCAACTGACCATCCAGGATTGGAACGGCAGCCTCTATTCCGAATCCGATTCATATGATCTCGCCGATTCTTCACAGGACCAGCTTCTTCTTCCAGCTACGGCGAATGGTCCGCTCGGCAGTGTATTGTTCTATGATACGACCGGCGATGAAGTCGGCCCGGGCTACGAATTACCCGCCGGACAGTATCTCGAAATTGTCCCGGTGCCCGAACCCGGCGGCATTTCCGAAATGGGAATCCTCCTTCTCCTCGTCGCCTCCTCAAACCGCCTCCAAACCGCCGTCCGCCGCCGCCGGAGTCGTTAAAGCGCTGAACGGCAGCCGCTGGCGCCCGAACCGCGCGCCAGCGTGTACTCGCACTTACTCTTTCACTTTCACTTGAACCCGCCGTCGCCTCCTGGAATCTACGACTCCGCCATTCCTTAAACCGCATTAACCGCCTGAAGAGTCCCCGAAGTGGACCGAGGAGGCGGCAGGGACCCGTGGCGGATGGCAGACGGGCGAGCCGACATATAATAGGCAGGGGTTTCAACCCCTGCGTTCACGCCGAAGCGCGGTCAAGTCCCGCAGGGGCGACAGAGAACACAGATTCTGTTGGAACTGCTCTTAATTTGCTCGATTACCAGACCCGCGGCTGCTAAATGGGGCGGAACAAGGCCAGCGCCTCGCATCTCAGCCAGGCTATCCGACTCCCCATGAAATACCGTTTCCTTCTATTCCTCTTTCTCCTGCCGCTGGCCGCTTTTGCCGACACCCAGAGCGCCCGCCCGGACATTGACGAACTCATGCAGGTCTCCCGCGTGGAGAAAACAACCAGGGATAGCCTGGCGGCTGTCTCCAAGGTCCTCGAGCAAACCATGACGCAGGCGGGCATGGCGGGTTCCGCCGCGTCCACCAAAAAATTCGATGACACCATCCTCAATATCATCCAATCCTCCTACGATTGGGACAATATCAAAGGCGATTACGCCGCCGCTTACGCCCAGGTTTACACGCCCGACGAGGCCAGACAACTGATCGACTTCTACAAAAGTCCCACTGGCCAAAACTTTCTCGATAAGCAACCGCTGCTGACTCAGAAAACAATGGAGTTGATCCAGCAGACAGTGATGGAGGTCATGCGCAAGAAGACAGGTCTTCCGCTGGGCGGAACGCCCGGGCAAACCGTCGCGAGTCCATCGCCAGGCCCTCAAGTCCCGCGGCCGGATGTCGAAGAGTTGATCGAGGTGTCCCGCATGGATCAGCTTTACGGGAAGGCACTCGGTAGCACGAAGTTTCGGTTGAGCGCGCCGGGTTCCTCCGGCTCATCCGCGGGCAACTCCATCACGGCCGATATCGCGGCGGAATACTCATGGGATAACATGAAGGACAAATTCGCGACTTTGTATGCCGAGGTCTACACACCGGACGAAGTCAAACAAATGATCGCGTTCTACAAGTCTCCGACCGGCCAGATGTATCTCGATAAAGAGCCCCTGCTTACCGCAAAAATGCAGGAAATCGGCCAAAAGATGTTGCCTGCGATCATGCCAAAGCTTCAGGCCGCGATCATGGCGTATACCGCGCAGGCATCGAATGCGGCTATCGCCGCCGCAAATGCGTCAGCCGAGGCGACGCCGCCTGGAAACCCGGTGACCACCGCTCCACTGAACGGCCGATACCTCCTGGACGCGTGCCCGACGAATGTGGAGGTCATGGACGGGATCGAGTTCCATCCCGATGGAACATGCCTCATGGATGTCGACGGCAGCACCGGCATTCCCGGCGCCTACAAGATTCCCTCGGAAGGCCAGATGACCATCCAATCGAACGATGGTCTGCACGGTTTCCACTACCTTGCGCGACGCGGAGATATTAACCTGAATTTCAGCACCGAAAACGATCCCACGGGATTTTACTATTCGCTGGTGCCAAAGGATCGCCAGCATATCGACTTCAGCGATGTGCTGGGTAGCTATCTCTGCCGTGACAGCTACGGCGATTGCGTCACGACGATCACGCCGGACCACAAGTTCCATGTGAACGGCCGCTACTTGGATTCCCAAGCACGTACCTACAGCGATTACACCACCGATGGGACCTGCTCATTCAATGACGGAATAGTCACTTACTTCACCCAGCACAGCACCGACAGCCAGGAATATAAATACGTGAGGGATGTCCTCGTGAAACATGACGCCGGGGGCCTGTGGGGGACCGATGTCTACGAAGACAAAGTGCTAATCGAGACCCCCCAAAAGAACGCCGATCTGCCACCCCCGCCCCCCGGTTACACGCAGCAACCATTAAACTAGAGCTTATCAACACTCACCATAGTCTCTCTGAAAGTCCCCGCAGGGGACGACAGACAATAGGCAGGGGCTTCAGCCCCTGCATTCTCCGCATAGCGTGATCCAGTCCCGGAGGGACGGCAGAGGCCATGGAAATAGTCAAAACGCTCCAGCGCCGGCGAAAATGGGCTTCCCAACGCCCCGCTTTCGCGCCCAAGCTAGGTCATGCCATCCATGGAAAACGAGACTGCCGCGAGCCCCCTCCTCTGCAATGAAATCCGCTTCCAGGAAGACGACGCCCATTTCGACAGGTTGCAGCGCCTCGCCCCGGCATTCGGACGCGGCAAGCTCACCCTCCAGACGGTCGCGCGCCTCATCTTTCGCACCGGGCTCAACGTCGCCGAGGCCCTGATCCTCGAAGCCGAACTCGCCGTCCCCGCCCCCGCCTCCGTCCCCGTTGAACAATTCGAATTGTGGGACGAATTTCTCGCCCAAGCCCAGGACGGCGCCGGACGTACCTAGGGCATTTCAAGTTGAAGTGTAGCCGCTGGCGCTTCACCCGCGCGCCAGCGTGTACCTGCACTTACTCTTTCACTTTCACGTGAACCCGCCGTTGCCTCCCGAAATCCGCGGCTACACTATTTCTCAACCCGCCCTAACCCCTATTCCAGCAATTGCCGAATTTCATCGGTCGTCAGCCCGCCCATCACCGGCTCCTCGCTCTCGATTGCCTCCATCAATCCCCGCTTGGTTTCCTGTAACTTCAGAATCTTCTCCTCGACGGTGTTGCGCGCGATCAACTTATAGGCCGTCACCACCTTCTCCTGGCCAATGCGATGCGCCCGATCCGTGGCCTGCGCTTCGACCGCCGGGTTCCACCATGGGTCGAAATGCACCACGGTGTCCGCGCCCGTCAGGTTCAAGCCCACGCCGCCCGCCTTCAGGCTGATGAGGAACACCGGTATCTCCGGGTTATTCTGAAAACGATCCACTTCCTTCATCCGTTCCTTCGTTTGCCCATCGAGATAACAATACGCTATTTCAGCCGCGTCCAGCGCGGCGCATTGTAACTTCAGCATCGAAACGAACTGGCTGAAGATCAGCACCCGGTGACCGCCGTCAATCGCCTCGCGCAGCAGTTCATCCAGCAAATCCAGCTTCGCGGAGGCTTCGTCCCGCGTCAGTTCCGGCAGCCCGAGCAGACGGAGGTCGCAGCACACCTGGCGCAGCCGCAGAAGCGCCGTAAACATCAGCATGCGGCTCCTGTTCTGGTCTTTCCCGGCTGAAAGCTCCGTGATCCGCACCCGGCTTTCGGCGAGCAATTTCCCGTACACCTCCGTTTGTCGCGGAGTAAGTGAGCAATAGAGCACCTGCTCGATCTTCTCCGGCAATTCCTTGTATACCTGCCGCTTGGTGCGCCGCAACAGGAACGGCCGGATCCGCTTCGCCAGCCGCGCCTTCGCCGCGTTGTCGCCTTGCGCGATGGGCCGCTCGTACCGTTCCTTGAAATCATGGCGGCTCCCGAGATAGCCCGGCATCGCAAAGTTCATGATCGACCACAGGTCCCGCACCGAATTCTCGAGCGGCGTCCCCGTAAGCACCATCCGGTGCCGCGCCCGCAGGCCCGCTGCCGCCTGCGCGTTCTGCGTTTCCGGGTTTTTGATATGCTGCGCCTCGTCCAGGACGATCGCGCGGAACTCGATGCCGGCGTATCGCTCCGCGTCGCGCCGCAGCAGTGGGTAACTGGTAATGGCCACGTCCGCCTCCAACAGGCCGGCCATCCGCTCATGGCGTTCCGCCCCGTCGAGCACCAGCACCCGCAGCGACGGCGTAAATTTCGCCGCCTCGCGCGCCCAATTCTGCACCAGCGACGACGGGCAGACGATCAGCGAGACAGCCCCGCGCACGCTTTCGAGGAAGGCCAGCGCCTGCGGCGTCTTCCCGAGCCCCATCTCGTCCGCCAGGATCCCGCCGAATCCGTTGCGCGCAAGGAATTGCATCCAATAGACCCCCTGCTTCTGATACGGCCGCAACACCTCCTCGAGCGCCCCCAGCGGCACGGCGCCGACCGCGTCCGGCTCGAGTTGCTGTCGCGTCCACTTGCGCCATTCCGGCTCGCCCTCGATTTCCCCGCCCAGCACCGCCGCCAGATAGCCCGCATGCGCCCGCCCAATCCGGTAAGTGCCCGGCTGCGGTTGCCTGGCATCGCAATCCGCCAGCGCCTGGCCCAGCTCATCGAGCATGTCCGAGTCAAAGATGGCGAGCTGCCCGTTTTTCATCCGCACATGGTTTTGCCCCATCTGGAGCAGCCGCTGAATTTCCGCGCTCGAGAAAACCTGCCCCTCGGGCGTCCCCAGCGAGACCGAAAGCTCGAACCAATTTTGCCCCGACCCGCGCACCTCGACCCGGGGCCGCACCCGCGAGATTGTCTCATTGATATTCGAAAAGCGCGCTCCCAGTTCGACCGACCACTCCCGCTCGAGCCCAGGCAGCTCATTCCCCAAAAAGCGCAGGATCGCCCGGTCCCCCTTGAGCACCATCTCCCCCTTCCCGTCCGGCCCCGAGAATCCCCCCGCCCGCAGCCGCTCGATCGCAGGACGGGGGGAATGAGGGTGGAATCTTGCGGATAGAAAATTGAGGGAACCCTCGATTTTCAGCACAAATGTTTTTTCCCATCCGGGCGTACTTTCACTACTAACATCATATCGACCAATTACTTGCGGACTTTCGATAACGGCTAGTGGTTTTCCCTTCAGAAACGCCATCCCGACGGCCATGGAATGCGCGCAAATCATCCCTTTTTCGCGCGAAATTCGGCATGTACAGAGGTTTTCTACGTTCGTTTTCGTCACGATTCGCAGGCCCGCGCGGTAGGTTTTCACGCCCTCGTGCACCGTGCCGCGCAGGAATGGGGGCTCGTAGGCCGCGTCATCGACCTTCCCCGCCTCCCACAATCCCCTGCCCTCCTTCAGGGCCTGCCAGCCGCCGACGTCGCTCAGAAATCGTTCCGTTATCACTACAGCGTCGGGCATCGGGTTGGACAATGAATGGCAACGCGATACTCTCACAGTTTTCCGCGGAATGAAAACCGTAGCTGTCGCCAACCAAAAAGGCGGAGTTGGCAAGACCACAACCTCCGTCAACCTCGCGGCGTGCCTCGCGGCCCGGAAGCAGCGCGTGCTCCTCATCGACCTGGACCCGCAGGCGAACGCGTCCAGCGGCTTTGCCCTGGATTGCATCGACGGGCACTCGATCTACGGCCCGCTGCTCGGGCGGAGCAGCATCCTGGATAGCGTCGTTCCAACGCGCTACGAGCATCTGTTCATGGTGCCGGCCGATCTCGACCTGGCCGGGGCCGAGGTCGAAGTGGCCCGGTTTGACGACCATCTGACCCGGCTGCGGACCGCGATGGAGCCCTTGCGCCATGACCAACCGTTCGATTGGGTCCTGCTGGATTGCCCTCCTTCCCTCGGCATCCTCATGACCAACGCCCTCGCGGCGGCGGACGAATTGCTGGTGCCGATCCAGTGCGAATACTTCGCGCTCGAGGGGCTGTCGAAGATCGTGCGGGTGATCGACCAAATCCGGGAGAGCGGAGCCAACCCCCACCTGACGCTCGCCGGCATCCTGATGACCATGTATGCGCGCACCAACCTGGCCCAGCAGGTGATCGAAGAGGTCCGCAAGCATTTCGGGGAGACGGTTTACGAAACGATCATCCCCAGGAGCATCCGCTTGAGTGAGGCCCCGAGTTTCGGCAAGCCGATCATCGATTACGATCCCGGCAGCGCCGGCGCAGCGGCCTATAACGCGCTGGCCGACGAGTATCTTCGCCGGCATTCGTAACTAATGGGCGTCCGGCGGCGGTGGGGGCGGAGGTTCCATCTTATTGCCGGGCAGATCCTTTCCGCGCGACGAGAATTTACCCGCAATGAATCCGCTCAAACAGAGAAGCATCAAAACCGCGATAAAGGCGCCGCCGATTTTTTCAGTCTGGGCAAGGTCACCCGAATCCGGAGTGGCTGCCGGCTGTGATGGGGCGCTCGCGGGGGTCATTGCGGGCGCGGATGGGGCGGCCGTCGGGCTTGGCGTCGCGGCCTGACCGAGCAAGTCCACCGTGGCCGCGGCGGGGGTAACTTGCGGGCTGGCGGCGGCGGCAACCTGCGGAGGGTTGTCCAGGCCGCCTTGCTGTTGCAGCAATTGGGCGACATCCTTGTGACCTTTGGCCAATGCATCGTGCAAGGGAGTGTTGCCGGCGGCATCCCTGGCGTTCACATCGGCGCCATTTTTGAGGAGCAGTTCGACCACCTCCTTATGGCCCTGTTCGGCGGCATTGTGCAGCGGGGTCTTGCCGCTGTTTGAGGCGGCGTTTACTTTTGCACCTTCGGACAGGAGCAACGCGGTCGTATCCTTGAATCCGCTGTAGGCTGCCTCATGCAAAGGGGTCGCGCCGTTGTTCGCCACGGCGTTGATATCGGCGCCGCTTTGCAACAGCAACTCCGCCACTTCCATGTGCCCGTAATAAGCGGCATTGTGGAGCGCGGTGTAGCCTTTGTCATCCTTCACATGCACGTCCGCGCCGCTTTCCACGAGCAATTGCGCAGCCTCTTCGTGGCCCGAGCCGGCGACCCAATAGAGCGGCGTCTGGCCGTCGTGCGTCTTTGCGTTGAGCTGGGCGCCGTTGGAAATCAATAACTCGATCACATCCTTGCGGTCCTTCAATGCGGCCCAGTGCAAAGGAGTCGCCCCGCTGTCATCCCTGCTGAAGACAAGGTCAGAGTCATCGGCAAGCAGCGACTTCACCGTTTGATAATCCCCGTCCCGGGCCGCGTCATGGATTTGATCCGCGAAAAGCGGGCGGCTCGAGGCGAGCCCGAAGAGGATAAATGCCAGAAGGAAAGAGGATTGGCGGAGATGGTTCATGTCAGTCATCGTGTCGTATCTCGCAGACGCGGTCCGTATGTTGCATCGTGGTCCCCCTGCCGCATCCCACAAATGATCCGCCGGTGCACGGGGTCGTCGAAGAGATCCATCTCCTAGGGGAAGACCGACTGCACGATGCTGCTCGAGCCGTCGGTGAACGTCGCCTTGTAGGTCAGGTCGCCGGCGTTGTTGAAGTGTCGTGTTTGTCCGGTGGACGCCGTCGGGGCGTTGAAGATCGTAAGTCCGGAGATGACTTTCGCCCTGCCGTTTACAGTCAGGCCGTCGCCCGTGCGGATGACCTGTTTCAAAAGTCCGTCCGTGTCCACGGCCCAGATGCCCTGGTTATTGGTGGAAATTACCCCTCCAGGCCCCGGCGACGCCGGAGTCCCGCTTACAAGTTTGGCCAGGACGACAACCCCGCCCTGATCGGGCAGCACGAATTGCGAGAACGAGGCAAACACCGGGCTGCTCGCAGAGGTTGCTCCGTTTGAATCGGGCGCGGGATCGCCAGCACGCGCGACCAGCAAAAGCGGGCCGTTGGTAGTCCCTGAGGTAGTAGCCCAAATGCCGGCGTCATTGCTCGTGGTCACCGTTCCGGTCTGCGTCAGCGTTCCAAGGAAGGCAACCGCGTCGCTGTCCGCATAAACCGGGTCGCTCAGCTTGGCGAAGGTCCCCACCGTCGATGTCCCGGTGTAATCAGGCGCCGATGTCCCAGTTTGCGCGATCAGGGTCAACCCATTTGTGCCAATGTCGGCCCATATGCCGGAGTTATTGACACCGGTGGAAATGCCGGCGCCAGTTAGCGTCGCTTGAAACGCCATTTGATCGAAGTCGTTGATAATCGGGTTGCCCAGTGCGCTGAACGTTGCTCCCGCGATTCCCGGCGCGGCCTGCTTCGTCAGCAGCTCCACCGCCGTGCCGAACACCGGCTGGGTGGCGAATTCCTGAGCCGGGCCATAGAGCGTGCCCAGCGCGTTGGTAGTAACGACCTGGTAGTAGTAGGCCGTCTCGGGCGCGAGCCCGGTGAGATCCGGGTCCACGGAAACCGGCGTAAAGCCGCTGCCAATATCCCCGAGTGGAATCGTGCCGCTGGTGTAAGCCGTCGTCAGCCCGTACCGAATGGACACCATCGTATCGAGTTCGTTGGGGTTCACCGTCATCGATAAGGTTGCATCTGTCCCGGTGGCCGTCGGCGCGGAGTAAGCCAGCGTGGGCGGTTCCATGGAGAACGTCTGGTCCGGCCCGTAGATCTTGCCTAGCGTTGTGGAGATCACGATCTGGTAGTGGTAAATCACGGCCTTCAGACCGCTCTTGGCCCTCGTAAAGCTCACCGGCACTGTGGAGGTTCCCGTGCCAATAGGGATTGCCGTCGTGGAGCCGGCCGTGTAGCTCCCCTGTGTCAGACCATATTGCCAGGATACGAGGACATTGGTCTTGTTCGTGGACGGACCAGCAAGCCCCGAGGGATTGACGCTCGCGCTAAACGTCACCGACGTACCGGTGACGACCGCCCCATTGGCGGTATATAGCGTGGTTGTAAACGTCTGATTTGGCCCGTAGAAGGTCCCTGCTGCGCTCGTGGTCACCAGTTCGTAATGATAGGTCGTGTTCGGCTGTAACCCGCTCAAGGTCCCACTCGCCAGCGCCGCGCCGGTCCCGCTGCCAATGTCCTGCGAGACCGTCTGGCTCCCGTAGTTGGTCGTCGTTCCGTATTGGTAATAGATAATAGTATCGACGCCGTTGGGATTCACCAGGTCATCAAGCGTTCCACCGCTCATCGTGATTTCGGAGGCCGCGGTCCCGGTAATGGCCGGAGCGGCCAGCGTGGTGAGGCTCTGGTCAGCGCCATAGAACGTTCCAGCCGCGCTCGTCGTGACCAACTGGTAATAATAGGTCGTGCCTGGCTGTAACCCGCTCAAGGTCCCACTCGCCAGCGCCGCGCTGGTCCCGCTGCCAATGTCCTGCAAGGGCGTCTGGCTCCCGTAGCTGGTCGTCGTTCCGTATTGGTAATAGATGGTGGTATCGACGCCGTTGGGATTCACCAGGTCATCAAGCGTTCCGCCGCTTGCCGTGATGCCGGTGGCCGCGGTGCCGGTGATGGCCGGAGCCGCGAGCGTGGTGAGGGTAAGATCATTGCCAAGGGCCACGCCGACGCCGTTGGTTGCATCGAGCCGAAAATGGTAGGTCGTGTCCGGCAATAAGCCGGCCAGGGTGCCGCTCACGGTGACACCATTCATACCGCTGCCAATGTCCTGCGAGGCCGTCCGACTGCCGTAGGTCGTGTCAGTGCCGTATTCGAACCAAACCTGCGTGTCTTCTCCGTTTGGATTTGCCGTGCCAGTGAGCGTGGCCGCCGTTGCCGTGACATTCGTGCTGGAAAGAGTTGCGGCGGCAGGTTTCAGAGTGATCTCGAAGACGGTGCCTTCACTGTAGCTGCCGCCCAATAGCGTCGTTCCGTAAAAATTGCCGTCGCTTCCCTGGATCAGCCCGGCTTCGGAATTCGCCCCGTCGGTATTTGTGCCGCTGGAAAGCGCACTGAACGAATAGAGCGTGGTGAGCGAGCCGCTGGTGGTGATTTTGAAGATTGTGCCGCTCCCGTTGCTGCCGTTAATATGGGTTGTTCCATAAAAATTGCCGTCGCTCCCCTGGATCAGGCGAGCGAACCCTCCGGTACCGCCGAACCCTCCGTCGTCGTTATTGAAGACGTTGAACGAATAGAGCGTGGTGAGCGAGCCGCTGGTGGTGATTTTGAAGATTGTGCCCTCGCCGCCGCCGCCGCCGCCACCACTGGTCGTCCCATAAAAATTGCCGTCGCTCCCCTGGACTAGCCCGGCAAAAGGTTGAACCCCTCCGCCGTCGCTGCCGGTAAACGAATAGAGAGTGGTTAGCGAGCCGCTGATGGTGATTTGGAATACCGTGCCGTAGCCACCGCTGCCTCCAACACCGGTCGTCCCATAAAGATTGCCGTCGCTGCCTTGGACAAGTCCCGCGTAGGGAGCCTCCCCGTCATTGCCTCCGGTGAATGAATAGAGCGTAGTGAGCGAGCCACTCGAGGTGATTTGAAATACCGTGCCAGCGCCATTGCTGCCGCCGTCGTTGGCTGTTCCATAAAAATTGCCGTCGCTGCCTTGGACAAGTCCCGCGTAGGGAAACGCTCCGTCGGGATTCGTGCCACTCGACAACGCGCTGAACGAATAGAGTGTTGTGAGCGAGCCGCTTGTTGTGATTTGGAATACCGTTCCAGTGCCATTGACACCGCCAGACTCGGTCGTTCCATAAAGATTGCCGTCGCTGCCTTGGACGAGTCCCGCGTAGGGAGCCGCCCCGTCAGAGTTGGTGCGGCTTGATTCCGCGCTGAACGAATAGAGGGTAGTGAGCGAACCGCTGGCGGTGATTTGGAATACCGTGCCAGAGCCGTTCCCGCCCCCGGGGGTTGTTCCATAGAAACTGCCGTCGCTTCCCTGGACCAGCCCAGCATAGGGCCTCGCCCCGTCAGAGTTGGTGCCGCTCGACTCCGCGCTGAACGAATAGAGTGTTGTGAAGGTCTGGCTTTGCGCGTGGCTGCCACTTATCAAAGCGGCGGCTGCCACCAGCCATCCGCAAAGACAAGGAGTCAGTCTCTTTATATTTGTTCTCCCTGAAGAAACACTTCGCTCCATAGATAGCAGCCGGCCCAAAAGTTGTTGGATTTGAGTTTTCACAGTTTTCGTCTTTGAGGTTGAGGATGCTGTTTTGATTTCCGCTTTCAATGCCAGGTCTACGGGAACACGGACTGCACGAAACCGGTCGTGCCGTCCGTGAAGCCGACCTTGTAGATCAGATTGCCGAAATTGTTGAAGTGGCGCGTCTGTCCGGTGGAGGCTGTCGGGGCATTGAAGATTGCCAGGGTGGAGATGATCTTCACTTTGCCATTGTAATTCAGGGCGTTGCCCGTGCGGATGATCTGTGTCAGGATCCCGTTGTTGCCCACGGCCCAGATGCCTTCGCTGTCAGCCGTAACCACCCCGCCTGGCGCCGGCGACGCCGGTGTCCCGCTTACGAGCTTGGCGAGGATGACCGCTCCGCCCTGATCGGGCAGCACGAATTGCGCGAATGATGCAAACACCGGGCTGCCCGGAGAGGTCGCGCCGTTAAGGTCGGGCGCGGGATCGCCGGCGCGCGCCACCAGCACCAGCGGGCCGTTGGTCGTGCCGGAGGTGGTCGCCCAGATGCCGGTGTCATTGCTGGTGGTCACTGTTCCCGTCTTGGCCAGCGTGCCGAGGAACGCGACCGCGTCGCTGTCCGCATAGACCGGGTCGCTCAGCTTGGCAAAGGTCCCCACGGTCGATGTCCCCGTGTAATCAGGCGCGGAAGCTCCGGTTTGCGCGATCAGGGTTAGCCCGTCCGTGCCGATGCCGGCCCAGATGCCGGAGTTATTGCTGGATGTAATGCCGCTGCCCGCGCTTCCCGTGACGGTGGCTTGGAACGCCGTTTGATCGAAGTCGTTGATTATCGGGTTGCCCAGCACGCTGAACACCGCTCCCACGATTCCCGGCGCGTCTTCCTTTGTGTAGACGACCGGCGCCGTGCCAAAGAGCGGCTGCGTCGTGAACTCCTGAGCCGGGCCGTAGACCGTGCCCAGCGCATTGGTCGTATCAACCTGGTAGTAATAGGCGGTATCGGGCGCCAGGCCGGTAAGGTCCGGGTCCACGGAAACCGGAGCAGAACCGCTGCCGATATCCCCGACTGAAATCGTGCCACTGGTGTAGGCCGTTGTCAGTCCGTATCGGACGGACACCATCGTATCGTTGCCATTGGGGTTGACCGTGACCAACAAGGTCGCGTCCGTGCCGGTGGACGCCGGGGCGGAGTAAGCCAGCGCGGGCGGTTCGACCGAGAAGGTCTGATCCGGGCCGTAAGTGTACCCAACTGTGCTGGAGATCACGAGCTGGTAATGGTAAACCACCGGCTTCAGTGCGCTCTTGGTTATCGCCAGGCTCACCGGCAGCGCGGAGGTTCCCGTGCCGATGGGTTGTGCTGCTGTTACCTTCGTGTAGCTGCCCGAGACCAGTCCGTACTGCCATGATACGAGCACATTCTTCTTGTTGGTGGAGGGACCGGCAAATCCGTTGGGATTAACATTCGCGCTAAGCGTCACGGACGATCCGGTAACCACTGCGTCGTTTAAAAAATAGCCTGGAGCCACCGGCGTTGTGAATACCTCGTCCGGTCCAGCAACGGTACCCAGAGAGTTGTAGGTCATAACGGAGTAATGGTATGTCGTACCGGACGACAATCCATTGAGGGTCGCATTCACCACAACCGGCGATAGACCACCACCAATATCCTGAAGGGGAGTGTTATTAGTGTAAGCCATCGTCAATCCCCACAGGATCTCAACTTTTGTATCAATGCCGTTGGGATTCACAGTTGGCGACAGGGCTGCGCTGGATTTCGAAACCACCGGCGGAGGGTAGGTAATCGTCGGAGGCTCGTACGCCGATGTGGTAAACGTTTGAACGGGGCCATAGGAAACTCCGTTGGGTTCGACCGTGACCAGTTGAAAATGATAGGTTGTATTCGGCTGCAGTACGGAGAGGCTTGCGCTCACCAATACCCCATTTGTGCCGCTACCGATGTCTTGGACCGGCGTAGTTCCGCTATAGCTCACCCCATATACGGAGCCATATTCGAAATAAGCATGCGTGTCATTCCCATTCGAGTTTACAGCACCGTTAAGAGTTGCTTCGATCGGGCCTACCGAAGAAGTCGCCTGCGGTGTGAGCATCGGCAAAGCGATCCCTTGCAGGGCGGCTTGGAACACGCCTCCGCTCGATGTCCCGTAGGTTGTGCCATAGAATTTCCCGTCTGTTCCGGCTACCAATGTACCGTTTGGGTATGCCGCCCCAAAGTTATTGGTACCGTCAGAGGTGGCGGCGAAAGAATAAAGCGTCGTCAACACTCCGTTCGGCGTAATTTGAAAGGCGGTCCCATAACCGTTCGCCCCCCCGGAGTAGGTCGTCCCATAGAGATTTCCATCCGTCCCCTGCGCCAGACAGCCCAGCGGATCCGCTCCATCATTTGCGCCAGTGAATGAATAAAGAGAAGTAAGTGAGCCGCTGGAGGTTATCTCAAACACCGTGCCGCGGCCGTCTTGGTCCACCGGTTTGCGTCATACCGTAGTAATTCCCATTGGAAGCTTGGATAATTGGTTGGGGTTCCGACCCGTCTCCATTGGTCGGCCAAGCCCCATTACTGCCCCCTGTAAGAGGGCTGAACGAATAAATGGTCGTCAGTGAGCCGCTGCAAGTGATTCGAAAGACCGTCCCATCATCGTTCGCTCCACCTGACGCTGTCGTTCCGTAAAAATTGCCGTCGGTTCCCTGAACCAGCCAGCCGTTTGGCTGGGATCCGTCATTACCCCCAGTGAATGAATAAAGCGTCGTCAGCGAGCCACTGAAGGTGATTCTGTACACAGTTTCGCCGCTATATCCGTCCCCAAACGTCGTTCCGTAAAAATTACTGTCGGTTCCCTGAACCAATCCGCCGTTCGGCTGGGCGTAAAATGGGAACGAATAGATGGTTGTGAGGGACCCGCTGGCGCCAATTTGAAAAATGCTGCCGTTGCCAGCGCCGCCTTCCCCGGTCGTTCCGTATAAGTTACCATCTGTCGCCTTCAGCAAGCCGCCCCTTGGATACGGCTGTCCTGTACTTTCACTCCCGATAAATGAATACAACGTTGTTAGTGAACCGCTAGTAGTAATCTTGAAGACAGTGCCGGTGCCAAATGAATATACGTCACCCTCGAATGTGGTACCATAAAAGCTCCCGTCGGAGCCCTGAACCAAACCAGGATTGGGCCTTGGGTCCGCGCTAAAGGAATGGAGAATCGACATCGAGCCGTTGGAGGTAATTTGAAACAAGGTGCCGTATCCATTCGTTCCAGCTGAATGCGCTGTTCCGTAGAAGTCTCCGTTGGTTCCCTGGACCAACCAGCCGTTTGGAAGTTGCCCATCGTTGCCCCCTGTGAAAGAATAGAGTGTCGTCAGCGAGCCACTGGGGGTTATCTGAAAAATAGTGCCATATCCATTGGCTCCGCCATACTGCGTTGTCCCATAGAAATTCCCATCCGTTCCCTGTGTCACGGCACCTGTTGGACCCCCTCCATCACCCGCGCCCGTGAAAGAATAGAGCGTCGTCGGCGTTCCGCTGGGCGTTATCTGGTAAACGGCCCCATTCGGGTTCGCAGCATCGCCGAATACGGTCGCATATAGATTCCCATCCGTCCCTCCGATAATCCCGCATTCACCTGCGCTCAGGCCCAAGAGTGGCTCCATCATCCCTCCCGGCGTGATTCGAAATACAGAGTCACCGTCAATGCCGTAAAGATTCCCGTCACCGCCCGTGGCCAAGGCGCAAGCTGGCCGTCCGTCGGATGCCGTGAACGAATAGAGCGTCGTGAACGAGCCGCTACTGGTTATCTCGAACACAGTGCCGTAGCCATTCACCCCCCCGTACAGGGCGATCCCATAAAAATCCCCGTTTGTTCCCTGTACCACTCCAAAGGGGTATGCCCCGTCGCTGTTCGTTCCAAAGCCGCCATTGGTTCCGGCTGTAAGGGCGCTAAATGAATAGAGCGTGGTCAGCGAACCGCTGACAGTGAGCCTAAATATAGTACCGTCGTCACTGACTCCGCCAGCCTCCGTTGCCCCGTAAATATACCCGTCTGTACCAGTTATCAACCCCCCGTCCGGTCCCCATCCACCACCCCACTGGAATGAATAGAGGGTCGCGAACGAGCCGCTGGCAGAGATCTTAAACAAGGTACCTAAGTCAGCCAGTCCGCCAAATTGGGTCGCGCCATAAAGGCTCCCGTCGGTCCCTTGCGCCATACCACCCTGTGGACCACCGCCATCTGAAGGAAAGGAAAAGAATGGGGTTACAGCCTGTCCATGCGTTACGGGCGCCATGAAAGGCATTAGGAAAGCCACCACGAAGACGATGCTCAAAGGCACCGACAACTGATCTGTTTTTTGGGTTTTCATGGTTTGGTTTTCCTCAGGCCGTCTCTCTTTCATTCCAGAGTCCCCAGGGACGGGCGTGAACACGAAGCATCGCCAGCGCCGGACCCCGCTCCTGGCGCAGGGGGGATAAATCGTTACAACCTGTCACGGCTTTTCTCCACTTACGCGAAAGGGAGACTACGCAATACCGCTGGGCTCGTCCAAGAATATTTTTATCAGGTATTCCCTGACACTCCTTTAGTGATTTTCACTCTACCGGCCGTGGCGACAGCGAAAGAGCTGACTCCCTTTTTCCACCGAGGCGAGCCCGAAGAGGATGATCGCCAGAAGGAAAGAGGATTGGCGGAGATGGTTCATGTCAGTCGTCGTGTCTTCCATTCCCGGGTTGCCACGCCGGCGCGCGATTGCCGGGGCGACTCACTTCCATTGGGCGCCCATCGCCTGCATCACCCCTTTTAAAATCCGAATGCCGCCGAAGAGCATCGCACCCCAGGCGACGAAGTAAGTGCCCCCGCCGGAGTTGGACGATGCGGCCTGATAAGTGCCCCATGTAATCACGATTCCGATCAAACAGATCGCGGCCCCTATCAGGATGTTCTTCATGCCGTCGGAGGGTTGTACCTGCAAACGCGGGTTGAGCACCTTGACCTTTGTATCTCCGAGCATGTAACCGAAATGCCCCTCCGGGCTGGTGACGGGAATCCACGTGACATTATCCTCCTTCACCACCTCCTGCCCGCCGTCCCTGGTGAGGATCGTCCCCTTCTTTGCGATCGCGACAACCGGCGCGCCCTTGGAAGCGGTCTTGAAGAGCGAAGTCTCGGGCTGGGACAATTGCATCTGGACAATCTTCATTACCCTGACCGTGCCCAGGACGTAACCGTGCCGTCCATCCGCCAGGCGCGCCTCGGTGAATCCCGCCGAACCGACGGTAATCTCCCCCATCGGATTGCCGGTCACCGGCGTGCCGGGGGAAGATTGATCCGGCTTCGGATACAACGTGAAATCTTCAATATATTTGACCTTGGTCCAGGCTTTCATCGTATTCGGGCTCCTGGGTTGAGTTTAACAGGATCGGATCGTTTCGCCGTCCGGCCCAGGAGAATGCTCTAGTCCGACGAATTCGCCTTGAGGATTGCATCGGCCCAATCCTCGGTCGCCTTTTGCAACCAGATGATGGTGCTCTTGTCCTTGTAGTCGCAATAGAGATAGGCGAAAATAATTCTCTGCTTTGCGCGCAGGATCGCGGCGCCCATCGCCATGGTGGAGGTAGACGTACCGACGGTGACCGGGGTAATCATGCCGAACCCGTACTCGTCATCCTTCGAAAAGAAACAACCGAGCTGGATGGGTTTGCCGAGGCTCATCTTCTCATCGGTGACATCCATCGATTGCAGCCGCTGGTTGAATTCCTGTTCGGCCTCCTTGGTGGATGAATCGACCAGGTCGCCGAATTGCTGCTTCATGGCGTCGGTGACCTCCTTGAAATCGCTCGGGCTGCAATCCATGTATTCGCCGTTGCGGGGCACTTCGACCATCGCGTAGCGCGTCAGCGATTGATTGCTGCCGGCCTTCATGCTGTCCATTTCGGTCTTGAGCACGAAAACCGCCAGCAACCGGTTGTTTTGCGGCACCGCAATTTCCATGATGGGCCGGAGCGCGTCACCGACCTCTGTCATATCGTCGACGGGAGCCGGTAAAGTGATGGGCGTGCCGCCGGCCAGAAACGGCGAAGGTTGGGCGGGCGCGGGAGCCGGCGAGTCCTGAGCGCGGGCAAACGCTCCAATAATAAGAGCAAGTAAGAATATCGGCAGCGGTTTCATAGGTTTTCGGGGGGTTCGGTGGGAAAAGCGGGTCCCGGACGAGGCGCGCTGCCACGGGCAAAAGCAGTACCAAATGCGCGGGCGGCGTGGCGAGCAAAAGAAACGTTCGCCGGGAGGGTGTTTGGGCCGGTCAGGGGTGAAATCGCGGCAGGAAAAGACCTACGGTGGCGACGATGGCTGCCATGACGGTGACAATGGCCAAAAAAGCCAGCACGATGAGACACGCATCACCATAAGTGGTTTTCAAGCGCAAGCGGATGACCGCAGCCTGCGCCAGAAAGGCGGCGGGCATCGTTCCAAGCAGCCCAAGCGCGCCGGGATCGCGCCTGATGACCATGGCGATGAGGATGGAAACGGCGAGCTGTACGGCGTAACTGGCGAAGATGACGAGCAATGCCGTCAGCAACACGCTCCAAAAGAGTACATTGACATGGATAACCCATCTTATGGAGGTCCAAAGAATGAGGGCGGTAAGCAATGTGGAAAGGCAGAATACGCCAATTTTGCCGGAGAGTCCCAGCGCGATAACGGATAACATAACCCCCTGGTTTCGCCGGACGCACCGGCAAACCGGACTTACTCCGGTTGACCGCCGAGGGTTTGCGCCCTCTTGGTGTAAGAGGCGGCCTCGGCCGTGCGATTGCGCGCCTTCGCGACCTCCGCCATCTTATTCCAGCAGGCGATTGCCGCCGCCGACGAGGGGCCATCGCTCGTGTTCGCAAGATAGAGAGCGTCATGCAGCGCCGCCTCGCTTTGATCGTCCTGGCCGGCGGCGAAAAGAGTCGCCGCATTGTTGAAGGATGTGCCTGCCGTCGCGCTCGAGGCCATCCCCTTGGCCGTTGTGTAAGCGCGCATGGCAATCGCAAACTCCTCGGCCGCCTTCTTATCGTTTCCTTCCACGGCGTAGATGACACCCAGCGACTCGGCGGAATTGCCGACGAACGGATGGTCCGGCCCCAGAGCCTTTTCCAGGATGTTCAACGACCGGTGGTAATCCGCCTCGGCCTCGGCGTAATTGCCCTGGGCACGGCGCAGGTTGCCGAGATTAATGTAAGTGACGGCAAGGTCCGGATGGCCGGCTCCGAGGACGCGAAGCTGGATCGCCAGCGCCCGCTTGTACATGCCGTCGGCGGCGGCATACTTTCCTTCCGAGTATTCGACGTTGGCCAGGTTGATCAGCGTCCGCGCGACATTATGGTCCTTGGCCCCGAACAGGCGCTCCTGGATGTCGAGAACCTTCTTGTGGAGGGCCTCCGCGTCCGGGTTTTTGCCCTGCACGTTGTATAAGTTGGCCAGGTTCATCATCGTCAGCGCCGCATCCGCGCTGTCGGCGCCGAGGAGTTTGGTCTGGATGTCCAGCGCCTGCTTGTACATCGGCTCGGCTTCGGAATAGCGGGCCTCGAGGTATTGATAGACGTTGGCGAGATTCATCAGGGACCGGGCCACGGCGGTGGATTGCACTCCGAACTCATTCTGCAAAATGGAGAGGGCCTGCTTGTAATAGTTTTCCGCGTCCTGGTACTTTGCCTCCCAGAAGCAGGCATTTGCCAGGGCCATGATGGTGCCGGTCAAGGGCCCTTGATTCGAGCCGAGCGCCTTCTGGCCATACTGGAGCGCCTGGCGGTAATACAAATCCGCCTGCGCAAACTGGCCCAGGCCCGAAAGTTCGTCTCCGTGAATCTTTGCCTGCCTTGCCAGGACGAGTTCACTGTTGCCGGCGGTTTCGGCCCGGGAGAGCCTGGCGTTGCGCAGGCCCATGACCGCCTCCGCATTGGCCCAGAAGGAAGCGGCGTGGGCCGTGCCCGCAACCAGGGGGCAGCCGATGAGAGCAACGAGCAGAGCTTTGGTGAGGTGAGTCCTCATATATTGAATGGACATGATAAGTTTGCGCCGGCAACCGAAAGTACGGGAGAGCCCGGCTCGCTAAACAGGTGTGGCATCGCCGGCTCCGACCAGATCGACGAAGGGTATCCAGGTCGCGGTATCCGGTTCCACCGGCCTGCCCGAGATTCGCGTGCCGGTTGAGTTATAGGCCTGGTACTCGAGCGTGTTGTAAATCTGGGTATTGGCGTTGTAGAGGTAGGAGAGGAAGACTTTGTCGACCTTGGTCGGCGAACCGGCAATTCCCGTCCCGGGCAGGCCGTTGCTATCAAAGAGGCCTTCGAATACCTGCGTGGGTTTGCTGGCGGCGGTCGTACTGTTGCCGATGACCCCCGAGCCGACGAGAGGTCCATAGATATGCGTGCTGCCGACTCCCTTGAAGATGTGATCGACCACGCCGGCGCCTCCCGGGCCGCCATAAATCTCCACGGTCTCATCGTTGATGCTCTTTCCATCGACCGTCACCCTCTTGTTAGTCGAGGCGTGAATGATGTCGCTGGCCTGCGAGCCGATGAAGTAACGGTAGGAGCCGGTCAGCGCGAGGGTGCCGGAGTTGGTATCGGTCCCATCGAGGTCCTGGATCTGGCCGGCGCCGTCGCCCAGGTTCACGTTCACTCCGCTGGTTGCGTTCTCGTAATCCAGCAGGTTGTAGACGCTCTGCGAAGTGATTGTATCCGCAACGTCCGAACCGGTGGTGAGCACGTAGGTGTTGACCTGTTTGCCGCCGTTGATGGTGTCCGCGCCCGCGTCGGCGACGAACAGGTTTCTGAGGCTCGCGCTGCCGGTCATCACCACAGAGGCGGTGCCGAATCCGGCCGCGTTGATCATCCATCCGGCCAGCGGCTTGCCAATGACGGTGGCTGTGCCTTCGCCCACGATGGCTTTGGAGGTGGAGGCGTTAAAATTGACCAACTGCATGGCCATGTCTCCCAGCGACGAGGCCGTGTTGCTCGACATGATGGCGGCGTCGGTCAGCTTGATCTCGCCGGAGACCGATGCCACCTGCCTGAGCACGGTGTCGCCGCCGCCGATGGCGCCGGTGAGCGTTCCGGAGGTGTCGTAGGAGACCGATTCACCGGCCGCGCCAAAGCCGTAAGTCCAGGTGTTGATATCGAAGGTGCCTCCGGCGACGTTGTCGGTCAGGTTCGCCGTCATGAAGTTGTGGGTCGCGCCGGCGCCGTTGAATGCCACGATCACGTCGCTATTGGAACCCAGGCCGTCGTTGGAAGTTACTCCCGTGTCGGTCAGCACATACGCATAGTCGTTCCCCGCCTGGTCGGCGAGCGATTTGACCACGTTGACTGTCCCCTCCCCTGGCGCGCCTCCGTCGGCCAGGATCGTCGCCAAGCCGGTCCAGTCATTCGCGCCAACACCGGTACCCGTGCCAAAGGTAAACGTGGCCGCCCCGGTCCCTGTAAGCGTCGCCTTGGCGATGCCGGAGATGGCCATGTCCAGGCCATCCGACGTGGTCAGGTTGCTGTTGGTCAATGTGAAGTCGGCCGCGGTCTTGACCGCGACCACCGTGTCAGTCGTGCCGCCGGAGTTGGTCAACGATCCGCCGCCGGTCCAGCCGCTGACGGTGAACGTGTTGTTGCCCGCGGTATCTGTCAGTTGCGCATTGCCGATGCTGACGAGCGTGAGGCTCATTGAGTCGACGGTATCTATAAGTGAAGTATTGGTAAGTGTGAACCCGCCGGCCTTGGTCGCGATCACCGTGTCGGTCGAGAGCCCGGTCAAGGTCCCGCCGTGGGTCCAGCCGCTGACGGTGAAGCTGTTGCTGCCGCCGGTATCGGTGAGATTGGCCGTGGTGAAGCCGCCGTTGGGCGAAAGCGTCAGCGACATATCGTCGGTGGCGCTCAACGCGGTGTCGGTCAGGGTGAAGCTGGCGTCTTTGATGGCGGTGACGGTGTCGGCGGATCCACCGGAATTGGTCAGCGTACCGCTGCCGGTCCAGCCGCTCACGGTAAAGAGATTGCCGCCCGCGGTATCGGTCAGATCGGCAATGCCGATGCCCGAGAGCGTCAGGTTCATCGAGTCGGCGGAATCTACAAGTGAAGTATTGGTAAGTGTGAATCCCCCGGCCTTGCTTGCAATGACGGTATCCGTCACCAGGCCGGTCAATGTGCCGGTGCCGCTCCAGCCAGTTACGGTGAAGCTGTTGCTGCCGCCGGTATCCGTGAGGTCCGCGATCGCGGGGCCGGTGAGCGTGAGACTCATACCGTCTGTGCTGGTCAACGAAGTGTTGGTCAGCGTGTAGCTGGCACTCTTGCTGGCGATGACCGTGTCAGTCGCCAGGCCCGTCAGGATGCCGCCGCCGGTCCAACCACTTACAGTGAAGCTGTGGCTGCCGCCGGTGTCCGTGAGATCGGCGAAGCCAATGCTCGAAAGCGTCAGGTTCATCGAGTCGCCGGTATCGGACAGCGAGGTGTTGGTCAGCACGAAGTTGCCGTTCTTGCTCGCGATCACCGTATCGGTCGCCAGGCCCGTCAGCGTGCCACCGCCGGTCCAGCCACTTACCGTGAAGCTGTGGCTGCCACCGGTGTCCGTGAGATCGGCGAAGCCGATGCTCGAAAGCGCCAGGTTCATCGAGTCGCCCGCGTCTGAAACCGAGGTGTTGGTCAGCGTGAAATTGCCGTTCTTGCTTGCGATGACTGTGTCGGTTGACAGGCCCGTGAGCGTGCCGGTGCCGCTCCAGCCGGTGACGGTGAAGCTGTGGCTGCCGCCGGTATCCGTGAGATCGGCAATGGTAAAGCCCGAGAGCGTGAGGCTCATGCCATCGGTGCTGGTCAACGACGTGTTGGTCAGCGTGTAGCTGGCGCTCTTGCTGGCGATCACGGAGTCATTCAGCCCGCCAATCAAGGTGCCGGTGCCGGTCCAGCCACTTACATTAATCGAGTTACCGCCGGGTAAGCAGCCAATATCAGCAATCCTGATGCCCGTGAGGATCTCGAGGTTCATGCCATCGGTGCTGGACAATTCCCCGTTGGCCAGCGTGTAGCTGGCGTTCTTGCTTGAGATCACCGTGTCACTGGCCGCGCCGGCCAATGTACCGGTGCCGGTCCAGCCGCTTACGGTGAAGCTGTTACCGCTGCCGGTGTCGGTGAGATCGGCAACCGTGATGCCGGAGAGCGTGAGGCTCATGCCATCGGTGCTGGTCAGCGAGGAGTTGGTCAGCGTGAAGCTGGCATTCTTGCTGGCCGCCACCTCATCCGTGGTACCGCCGCTGTCGGTCAACGATCCGCTGCCTGTCCAGCCGGAGACGGTGAATGTATTCCCGGCTCCGGTATCGGTGAGCTGCGCGATCCCGATTCCCGAGAGCGTCAGGCTCATCAAGTCCCCGGTGTCCGAGAGCGAATTATTGGTAAGTGTAAAGCTGCCGGCCTTGCTCGCGATGACGGTGTCGGATGCCGCACCCGTCAGCGCGCCGCCGCCGCTCCAGCCGGTGACGGTGAAGGTGTGGCTGCTGCCGGTATCTGTAAGATCGGCGACTGTAATATTCGAAAGCGTGAGGCTCATCCCATCGCTGCTGGTCAGCGACGTATTGGTCAGCGTGTAGCTGGCGCTCTTGGTGGCAATGACCGTGTCGGTCGGGGTTCCCGTCAGTACGCCGGTCCCGGTCCAGCCCGAGACGGTAAAGCTATGACTGCCTCCGGTGTCGGTGAGGTCGGCAATGGTGATGCCCGAGAGCGTAAGGTCCATCCCGGTGGTGCTGGTCAGGGAGGTGTTGGTGAGCGTGAAGCTGGCATTCGCGCTGGCCATTATCGTGTCGGTCGCCGTGCCGGTGAATATGCCGGTGCCGGTCCAGCCGGTCACGGTGATGCTGTGACCACTGCCGGTATCCGTCAGGTCGGCGATGGTGATGCCGGACAAATTCAGGCTCATCCCATCCGTGCTGCTGAGCGAGGTGTTGGTCAGGGTGAAGCTTGCGCTCTTGCTGGCGATCACCGTGTCGCTCGCCGCGCCGGTCAAGGCGCCGCTGCCGGTCCAGCCACTTACCGTGAAGCTGTGGCTGCTGCCGGTGTCGGTAAGATCGGCAATGGTGATGCCCGAAAGCGTGAGGCTCATGCCATCGGTGCTGGTCAGCGAGGTGTTGGTCAGGGTAAAGCTGGCGTTCTTGCTGGCGATCACCGAGTCCGTCCCCGTACCCGTCATGATGCCGGAGCCGGTCCAGCCACTTACAGTGAAGCTGTGGCTGCCGCCGGTGTCCGTGAGGTCGGCGATGGTGATGCCCGAAAGGGTCATGTCCATTCCATCGGTGCTGCTCAATGATGAATTGGTCAGGGTGAAACTGGCATTCTTGCTGGCGGTCACGGTGTCGGTTGAGCCGCCTGAATCGTCCAGGGAGCCGCTGCCCGTCCAGCCACTTACAATGAAGCTGTGGCCGCCGGCGGTATCGGTCAGGGCGGCGATGCCAATGCCCGAGAGCGTGAGGCTCATCCCGTCGGCTGTGTCAGAAAGGGAGGTGTTGGTCAGCGTGAAGCCGCCGTTCTTGGTCGCGATCACGGTATCGCTGAGCGCGCCGCTGAGAATGCCGCCGCCGCTCCAGCCCGTTACCGTGATGTCGTGACTGCCGCCGGTATCGGTCAGGTCCGCGAGGCCAATACCGCCGGCCAGCGTGACCGCCATATTGTCCGTGCTGCTGAGCGACGTATTGGTCAAAATGAAGCCGGCATTCTTGGTGGCGATGACGGTGTCTGTCGCGGCGCCGGTGAGTATGCCGCCGCCGGTCCAGCCACTTACCGTGAAGCTATGACTGCTGCCGGAGTCCGTGAGGTCGGCGATGACGATGCCCGAGAGCGTGAGGCTCATGCCGTCGCCCGTGTCGGAAAGGGAGGTGTTGGTCAGCGTGAAGTTGCCGTTCTTGCTCGCGACTACCGTGTCGGTCGCCAGGCCCGTCAGCGTGCCGCCGCCGCTCCAGCCACTTACAGTAAAGCCATGGCTGCCGCCGGTGTCGGTGAGGTTGGCGATGCCGAGGCCCGAAAGCGTGAGGCTCATGCCGTCGCCCGTGTCCGTAAGGGAAGTGTTGGTCAGCGTGAAGTTGCCGTCCTTGCTCGCGATTACCGTGTCGCTCGATGGGCCCATCAGCGTGCCGGTGCCGCTCCAGCCACTTACAGTGAAGCTATCACTGCTGCCGCCGTCCGTGAGGTTGGCGATGCCAATGCCCGAGAGCGTGAGGTTCATCGAGTCGGCCGTGTCAGCGAGGGAGGTGTTGGTCAGCGTAAAGCTGCCGTTCTTGCTCGCGATCACCGTGTCGGTCGCCGCGCCCGTCAGCGTGCCGTCGCCGCCCCAGCCACTTACTGTGAAGCTATGGCCGCTGCCGGTGTCCGTGAGGTTGGCGATGCCGATCCCCGAAAGCGTCAGGCTCATCCCGTCGCCCGTATCGGAAAGGGAGGTGTTGGTCAGCACGAAGCTGCCGTTCTTACTGGCGATGACGGTATCGCTCAGCCCGCCGCTCAGAACGCCGCTGCCGCTCCAGCCAGTTACAGTGAAGCCATGAGTGCCGGCGGCGTCCGTGAGGTCGGCGATCCCGATGCCCGAGAGCGTGAGGCTCATCGAATCGCCGGAGTCGGAAAGGGAGGTGTTGGTCAGTATGAAGTTGCCGTTCTTGCTCGCGACCACCGTGTCAGTCGCCGCGCCCATCAGCGTGCCCCCGCCGCTCCAGCCAGTTACTGTGAAGCTATGGCTGCTGCCGGTGTCCGTGAGATTGGCGATGCCAACGCCCGAGAGGCTCAGGTTCATCAAGTCGCCGGAGTCGGAAAGGGAGGTGTTGGTCAGTATGAAGTTGCCGCTCTTGCTCGCGATCACCGTGTCGGTCGCCGCGCCCGTCAGCGTGCCCCCGCCGCTCCAGCCGGTCACTGTGAAGCTGTGACTGCCGCCGGTGTCGGTGAGATTGGCGGTCGCAAAGCTGCCGGACAGGGTGAGCGACATGTCATCGGTGCTGCTCAACGAAGTATTGGTCAGGGTGTAGCTCGCGCTCTTGATGGCAACAATGGTGTCCGCGCTGCCGCCGGAATTGGTCAAGGTTCCTCCATGGGTCCATCCCGATACCGTAAAGCTGCTGCCTCCCAGCGAATCCGCGAGGTTTGCCACCGTAAATCCCGACAGGGTAACGTTGAGTGCATCCACTGAACCGGCCAGCGACGTGTTGGTAAGCGTGAACCCGCCGGCCACGCTCGACTGGATGGTATCTGTCCCGCTGCCCGCCAACGTTCCTCCTCCGGTCCAGCCAGTGATATTGAAAGTACTGCTGGACCCTGAGTTGGTCAGGTCGGCCAGGCCGATCCCCGACAGGGTCAGGCTCATCACGTCCGCACTGTCCATCAGCGAGGTATTACTCAAAGTAAATCCGCCGGTCTTGTTCGCGATGACCGTGTCGGTTGACAGTCCTGTCAATGTGCCGCCACCCGACCAGCCGCTCACGGTAAAGCTGTGACCGCCTCCGGTATCGGTCAGATTCGCCGTCCCGACGCCGCTGATGCCAAGCGACATTCCATCGGTCGCCGAGAGAGTGGTGTTGGTCAGCGTAAAGCTTGCCGACTTTGTCGCCGCAATCGTGTCGGAGCCGACGGAATTCGAGAACGTGCCCACGCCGGTGAATCCGGAAAAGTCGAAGGCGTTGCCGCCGGTCGAGTCACTGAACGAAGCGCCGGTGATCGAGGAGGAGGAGGTGTTGACATGAAAACCTCCGGGCAATGCAAATGCGACCGTGTCAGTGACGCCCACGGACTGGCTGCCGGCGGCGTCATAATTCAACTGGATGGAGGACACACTCGTGAATTGAGTGGACGCGAGCCCCGTGCCGCTGACGTTAATGGTGTTGCCCAGCGTCATCGTGGAGATCGACGCCGAATCGGTGCCGGCGCCGAGGGTTATCGTCAAAACCCCCGAGACGAGATTGGCGGTAACAGCAGGCGCGATTCGTGATTCCAACGGCTCGATCAAGGGACGCACCGATTTCCTGTGGGTTGCAATCATTTTGGGTTTCCTCATAGGGCGGGTCTTCAATGCAAGTTCATGTCGCGGGCGCTCCTGCCTGCCGCTCAACGCCGCGTAAACTAAGATGCAAGACCGCGCTTTGTACAGCCATAAAATCGCCGGCGCGCCCGGCGGTTGCGGGATTTTTTGCCTTTGTTAATGCAGGTAAAGCAAAGAGCCGGCCCAGGTCATGGGCCGGCTCTTGTTTGATGTCAAACAGTCTGTGATGGATACGTCCGGCGGGGTCTGCACCCCGGGCGACGGCTTGGACAATTTAGCCCGCGGCGCCGCCATTGCCGGCGCTCAATGTTGGTCGTAGGAATTTACCACCGTGGTATCCTCCGGCGACGGCGGCGCGGGCCGAGGCACCGGGTGATAGTAGTGATGGACTTCCACCACCTTGGTTTCGCAGGAACTCATTGCCGCCGCCACAAGGCAGAGGCAGCAGAGCGCGAGGGATCGATGAATTAGTTTCTTCATTTTAGCTTGGCTGGGTTGAGTTACTGCGACACGGCTTCGTAGGTGTCCGCCGCTCCGCGATCCGGTACCTGTTCGGGATTGCCGGGCGTGGTGTATTCCGGCCCGGCGGATTCATAGTAATGGTGGTGAACTTCAACCACCTTCTCCGTACAGCCGCACAGTACGCCCACTGTGCCGATCATCGAGATGCCTAATAGCAATTTTTTCATAGGTCGAAGGGCCGCTAGTTGTTACTCTCTTTAAGTATTTAAGTTATCACCGGGGTTAGTGACCCACGGCGTCCGTATCCCCGGGGCCCTTGGCGCCCGGAATGCTCTGCGGACTGGTCGGGGTGGTGACCTGGTCATTGGGCACTGCAGCCGTCGGCGTGCCGCGGCGGCCCATGAGGGCGGACCAGTGGCAGAGGCTGCTGACGCGGGCAAAGTGCACGATGACCTCCACCGTGCCGCTGTAGTCCGACCGCCAGCGCACGCCGGCTAGGCCGTTGTCCATCTTGCGGGTGTCCTTGACGATGTCGTTTCCTTCTTCGGACTCGATCCACATATTTACATCTTCGCAATACCTGTCACCTGCGATGATGAAGATGTAGTCCAGACCTTCACTGACATTTACGGTGAAATCCAGCGTTGTTGCATACCCGGCGTGCCCCTCTTTGGAAGGGGTTATGTAATAACTCATTGCCGCGTATTTTGCCGCCATTGCATATGCCTTGTCCGCCGCTTCCGCCGTGTCCGCCTGGGCGGTCCGGGAAACAACGAGAACTGAGAGGCACGCCAACATGTAAACCAGACATTTTCTCATAAGTTTTTGTTCCTAGTATTAGGGGTTCAATGCGTTGGGTTACCGAAACCCTTTCCGCCAGTCAACCATTTTTTTAAGTATTTCCACGGATTTTGTGTATTTTCCCACTTTTTCCTAATGTTCGGGCAAATCGTGGTTAAGATGAAAGTTGCCAGACGCATCCCGGGCAGCCCATCTTAGCTCGATAAACGAGTCTCCGAATAAGTTCTCAACGTCCTCGCCCATCTCCTGCCGCTCTTCCTGGATGATGGAGTCGGCCTCGGCGTAATCCTTCCGTGAGTAACAAATCGCGGCCAGCGCGTAACGCATCGCCGGACTGCCCACCGAGGGGTCCCCTTGCTCGGGCAGCAGTTTTGCCGCCAGGTCCAGCCGGCCCGCCGCCAGCAGGCACATGATTCTCTTGAACCGGCACAGGTCCGCCAGCGCCGGATCGCTGTCGCGCTCGAGCGTATCGAGATAGGCAAAACTGGTCTCCGCTTCCTCGTACCTGCCTTGCAAAAATATGGTTTCCGCAAGGTCAAATCGGCCGGTGACCGAATCGGGGCTCCTGGCCAGCATCTTCTTAAACTGCGCTTCGGCCCCGGGGTAATCCTTCTTCATGACCAGCACGGTCCCGCCCAGCTCGTACACGAATGGGTCGCCCGGACCCAGATTCTCCTTCACCTCCCCGATGACTCGCATCGCCGATTTGAAGTCGCCGCGCCGCGCATGGGAGGTCGCCAGCTTCAACGCATCCAGCTTGTACTGGATCTTCGGGTCGCCAGTTCCAGTCGTTTGCGCCGCCGCGCTTTCCTCCTCCGCGGTACTCGAGCCGGTGGTCGCGGCCGTGCCGGACGGCGCCAGCGCATCCTGTTCCAGCCGCCGCAGCACACTTTGGTACTTCCCGCCGCCGTTGGTCCCGGAACTCGCCGGAGGCGAAGCGGCTGGATAATCAAGATTGCCGCTGCCCGTAAGCACGGCGGTGCCCGTCACCTTCGGCGTATCAAGCGCCCGCGCCCTAATGCCGGCGCAAATCACGAGCAGAAAGCCCAGCGCAACCGCAGCCAGGCGCCTGCATGCCTGAACTCCCGCGGGCAATCCGGCGCGAGTGCCATCGATTGGATCGGGCTGGCCCATTTTGGTTCCGCCGCGGCGGTGTTGCCGGCAGCTAGAAGCGAATGCCGAATCCCAAGCCAACGTCCAGGCTGCTCAGCTTCAGATTGGCGTTCGCCGCCTTGCCCCCCAGCGATAGGTCGGAGGCCCAGTGGTAACCCCCGGAGACCTGGACAAAGTATCTTCCCTCCGAGTCCAGGTCGTAGAGCAGCGCGAGGTCGCTTTCCACTCCGAAGAGAAGGTCCAGTTCGCTGTTCGTGTAAGTCTGCTGGGAAATCAGGAAACCGGGCTGCCGCGGGGTAAATTCGTTGTTGCCGGCCTTGCCGCCGCCGCCCGCCGCAACGGCAGTAGTCGTGGTGGTGACCGTCACCGGAGGACCGGGCACGGTCGTGTTCCCCACGCCAAACGGGCCCTTCTGCTGCAGGATGTTGGCGGGCTTTCCCGCCGCGTTCAAGGCAGCGGCAGTCTCCCCGGCGGAAGTGTTCAGGTCGCTCAAGGATCGGGCCTGAAGATTGGTGGACATGGTCGAGTCGAGGAAGGTGATCTCCGGCTTCACGGTCAATTGCAGGTGCAGCCGCGGCGCCAGGTCGTAACGGATCGAGAGCGGCACCCCAATGGTATTCGCGTCCTGGCTCACGCTGGTCTGCTCGAAGGTCGCCACCTTGACCACTTCATCCTTGAAGGAAGAATAAACGTTGGTCGGCCCGGGAATGTTGGAAAGCGCGATGCCGCTCGGCGACGTAGTTTGAACGTAATTGATGTAATCAGCCGGATTGCTGATGACGGCAAGGCCGCTCGGATAGGAGGGCGACAGGAAGTTGTTCAGGTAGTAAACCGTCCCTTTTTCGCTGGTCGTCTGGTCGATCGAGTCGATCCGGGCCAATTGCTGCCCGCTATCCCCTTCCGAACTGGCGTACGCGTAGGAAAATCCCGCCCTGAAGCTCAGGTTCCCATTCTGCCACACCGAGCGGTCCAGGGTGATGTCCGGCGACACAATGTTATCCGTGGCGTCCGCATTGACCTGCGTCGAGCCTCCGATCGTCGACGCGCTGAAGCTCCTGTCGGTCGCGAAATAAATCCGGTCTCCGACGATCTGGTCGGAACTCCTCTTGATGAAACTCGAGTATCCGTTTCCTGTTCCCGGGGGGCCTCCGTTTTCGGCGCCCACCGCGCCGTTGAGAAAGATCCCGCCGCCGGTCGCCGGGTTGAAGCCCGGGGAAGTCTCCTTGCCCGGAAGCGCGTAGAGCGGGTCCACGTCGAAAGCCGGCAGGCTTCGTCCCGTGAATTCATAGGTGAACTGCTCCCAGACGCCCTCGGCCGAGATTTCCCAAGGCAGCGGATCCTCGCCCACGGCGGTCAGGTTTTCGATTTGCTTGCCCTCGTCGTTGGTCGCCGGCGGCGGCTTGCTGGCCTGCACGCCCCAGGACGCGTCCACGGTCACGCCCCACCAGAAACCGTCATCCGCGCGCGCGGTGGATTTCCCGGTCGTGGTGTTGACAGTGGGGTCCATCGCCTTGGTGTAATTGACCGTCGGCGTGATGGTAAAAAACTCGTTGAGATGGATCGGCAGATCGAGGCCCACCTCGGTCGCGTTCCAGCCATCGTTGTTGCCGTTGTAGTTGAAATCGTAAGAGATTGCCGCGTAGGGCTCCGCGCGGATGCTGAATGTTCCCTGCTTGTAAAGTTCGAACCCGCCATTGAGGCGCAATTCGACGTAATCCCCGTCAAACGCGTCGTAGTCGTGGGCCCACATGATCGAGGGCCGCACCCACGGCAGCCCGATGTAGTCCAGGCGAACCGTCGATTCGTCGGCAAAATTGATCCCCTTGCCCGCGCTCTTGGTCCAGAACCCGTCGTTGGAAAACTGGTAGTGATTGTAGCCGATGGTTCCCTCGAGCTGGTTGGCGATCAACGTCTTGGTGTAGGCCAGGTAGAGATCGTACTCGCCGTATCTCTCCTCCGGTGGGACGCTGAACTTCTCGTTATCGAGGACCTTCGAGTTGGGCGGCACCAGCGATGCATCGAGGTTCGGTATCTGTTTCTGGAGAGCCTGGATGTAGCCCAATCCAATCGAAAAGCCATAACCCGGCCCGGAGTAGCTGGCGTTCAGGCGGGCATCAACGACACCGTCGTGGACGTGGGTCGGCGAAATCGACTTCAGCACGTCAACGCCGCGGAAATAGTACTTGTCATACCAGCCCCAACCTAGATCGAAGTTCCAGGCCGGCGCTGTAGTAACTACAGCCGCCGGAAGGGCCTGCTTCCCCTCGGCTTGGGCGGCGCCCGCATTGCCCGGCGCGGCTTTCTCATTTGTCCTAGCTACATTCCCTCCCCCTCCGCTTGGTCCGGCGTTGGATACCTCTGCCGGAGCCGACTCCCGCTGTGAGGGCGCCGATGGCGCCTGGTAAGAGGGCGCTGGTTGCTGGGCCGTGTACTGAGGCGCCGGCTGCGGCACAACGTCCGCGCGCGGCGACGGTCCGGAAACGAACGATCCTCCTCCACTGGTCGGGCCGGCGGAGCCCGGCAGGTCAAGGCTGCTCAATATGGTAGCCCCCCGCACCGAGACAGCCACAGCCATGAGAGCCATCACAGTCATGACGGCCATACGAAGGCCCGTGAGCAAGCTAACACCCGCCACCCGCGACGCGTAAAATTCATCGTCCAACTGTTCGTGCGGTTCCGGCCGTCGATGTGAATCCATGCGCGGTGCTAAATATCAGTCCGTCGAGGGGCGTCAAGCGCAAATACGGCGCTTTACGTAATCCGCGCACGCATTTTCCTAGCCGAATCCCGGCCCGGCCCCTATCTCTTTGCCCGCGCCCGGAAATTCATCTTTCGAATCTCATAGCCACCTCCCATGGAACACCCGAATAATCGGCGCAATGAGACACCACTGCGGATTTCCGCCAGGCTCTTCAGTCTCCGCAATGCCATGGTGTTACTTACGGCATTCTATCTCGCCGCTTTCCAGACGCGCACGCTTCGAGCGGCTCCGGCGCCGGATTCGCCGGCCCCGGTTCCCCCCTGGGTTTGGAAAGTTCAACCAAGCCGCGGGCCGGAAATTTTCGTCGCCGGCGTCCTCCATCTCGGTTGCGATGAAGATGCCGGGGCATTCCCGCTCTATCTTCCTGTCTATAAGCAATGCGCGACTATCTATCTGGAATCTTCTCCCCTTTCCTGGGAATCTTATGATGCGAAGCGGCTCCTGGGATTGGAAGGATTGCTCGCCGACAGGGTATCGCTCCGTTATGTTATCGGGCCGGCGACATGGGGCGAGCTGGCCGCCTTCTTTCAATCGGACCCGGAGGAACTCGCTGCCATTGATAGAATGAAACCGTGGCTTGCGGCCTTGAAAGTTACCCAGGAGAGTTACTCGCGCGCCGGCCTGGATCGCACCAATAGCCTCGAGTACTTCCTGTTGAACCTGGCTGCCGCCGACCACAAGCCGGTTGGCGCTCTCGAGACACCGAAGGAGGAAATCTCCGCGCTTTCCGATGCCCCGCTGGACCAGCAAAAGTTGATGCTGCTTTCCGCGCTGCGCGAGGATCCGGAGAATGTTCGCAAGCTCGACGCGGCATGGCGGACCGGGGACGCGGCCGCCTTGGAATCAATCCTGCGCGCGAGCGCCGCAAACTCCCCGCCGGAGGTCCAGGATAGAATCATCGCCGCGCGAAACAGGAACTGGCTAAAGAGCTTTCGCCTCATCATCCGCCGGGAAAAACCGCGCTGGTCCTTGTTGGCATCGAGCACCTCGTGGATCCGCGGGACGGGCTGCTGGCTCTCCTGCGCCAGTCCGGCTGCTCCATCGAGCCCGCGCTTCCAAACTGAAGCGCCCGCCATTACTGGAGCGGACGTAACACGGCGCTCACCTTGGCCGGCGCGCCGGTTCCGCGAATCTCCCCGCTCATGTCGATTTCGTTCTGCCCATGGCTGATGCCGGCTTCCATCGTCTCGGACTGCGTTTCCTCGAGGTTCCAGGGCATTTCAAAAACCAGTTTTGTTGATATCGACACGGTCCCATTTTCATCAATGCCGGTGACCTGGAAATTGTGCGGCACAAATACACCCGCCAGCGATCTCCCGCCGGTGCCGACCGGGTTCGTCAGCGAGCCCCAATCCATCGAGTTCCACCCGCTGCCCGACATGACGACAGACCCAAGCTGCGTCCACGCGGAGCCATTGTCCTGCGAAAGGGCATCGGAAAGGCCTACCATCCATTGGAATGCCGGCCCGAAGTCGTATTTCTTGCCATTGTCGACATAGTCCATCTTCAGGCCGCTCTTTTCGATTGCAGTATTCAAATCCTTCACCGTCTGGGCCAGTTGCAGATGCCTGTTGGCGAGATCCTTCAGCTCATCGTCGCCCAATTGCGGATTAAGCTCGGTATTTAGCAGGCTCTGCATTTTGTCGTGCCACGCCGCATAGGTCTCCGTTGTCGTTGGATGAGGATAGTTGGGCTGCGGCTTTTGCGTCTCGTTCTCGGCCAGCGCACGCACCATGTTGTCCATCACGAGGAGCGAAAGCGGGCCGAGGTAGATATTCTCCGTATAGATCGTACCCCCGCTGAAGTTACTGTTGAATGTAATGACGCATGGGCTGAAAAGCGGCCCCTGCCTGTTATCAGTCTGGTTCTGGTCGCTGGTGATCCAGAATGTAATGTTCTGGTAGGCATCCGGGGATTCGAGAATCCCTCCCATGTAGCGCGGCAACGAAGGAGGAAGGTTGATCGTGGCGACGCTGTCCGCCTGCACCTGAAGATTATCCGTCAGCTTGATTGCGACCGCTTCGTCGGCCCGCAGCGGTTTCAACTCGACGCTGTAAGTGCCCGCCGGCGGTGTCCCCGAGCCGCCGCTCAACGAAATCTTGTACGGGGTATCCCTCACCTCCTCCGGCATGTTGGGTGAGTTCGGGGTCAGTACAATGTCGTCGTAATAACACGACCAGAAATGCATGTCTCCCGCGACCGCCACTTTTCCTCTTATCAGCGTAAGTGAGATGCCGCCTCCGGGAGCCGACTCATGGCCCGAGGTGACTTTCTTCAACTCCTCGCTCACAGGCTCGTAGCCGGGCGCGGAGAACACAATGGATGGGGCCGTGGCGCCCGAGGGTAGCTGCCTCATGATATCCGCCAGATCGATCGACTGGATCCTGCCGCCATCATTGAGATGGATATATCTGTCGAGGCTGATTGGTTCCCTGCCCGGCGCGGGCAACAATGCGGCCGTGGCCTCGGAGGGAGATACCCCATCGGGAATATCGTATGTTGCCGGCCACGCCGGAGCGGCCGGGACATTGGAGACAGACGCCGCCGACATCGTCGGACTCGCAGTCGCCTGGCCGCCCGTCGTCGATCCGCCGTTATCGGCGGCCACCGTCTGCGAATTCTTATGGTGCACGAGATAGGCCACCACCGCCGCGACTATGAGCAGCGCTGCCGCGCCCGCCGCAATCAACTCCCAATGCGCCGCGCGCTGTGGCGCCACCGGCAGCTCCGGCAATCCTTCCGGCAGGCGGAATTCGATGCCCGTCTCCGGGCATTTCGCGGTTGCGCCTGGGTGCCATTTGGCATGCGGCACCTTTACTTCCGGGCGGTCGGGCAGGTAGGGCGTGTGAACCCAGCCCGGCTTTTCGGCAATGGCCTCCGCCTCGAGCGGCGGCAGCTTGTCCGGCAGGCGGATTTTGCGCTGGGTTTCGTCGCAAGTGATGATGCCGCCCCTTCTCCAATCCGCTCCCTTGACCTGGAAAATGGAACGCTGTCCGTGCGGGCTGCGAATCCAGCCCGGCCGATCCTCGATTGCTTCGCCCTCGAGGATCCATTCCGGCAATTCTCCGGGCAGCGCAAACCGTTTCCCGCTCTCCTTGCAAACCACCAGCGCCCCGGGTTTCCACTGGTCGTAACTCACCGCCATCGGTTTGCCGCGCGCGAACGGCGACTCGACGTTGCCGGGGTTGTTCCTGTCCACTTCTCCCTCGAGCGGCGGCAGCGATGAGGGCAGCCGGATCGGCAGGGGCTGGCCTCTTCTTTGCACAAGCCCGTCGGGCTCCCATTCCTCCGGAGAGACGTCGATCAATCGCTCCGTATACGGAGACCAGATCGTTCCCGCCTTTTCCCCTTCGCGCGCGACCAGCGGCGGCAGCTCCTTCGGCAGGCGCACCTTCAGATTGGTCTCCGGGCAATAGACGATTTCGCCGATTCTCCAATCAGACCCCTTGACCTCGAAAAGGCGCCGCTCGCCATACGGGCTGCGGATCGAGCCGGGCCGATCCTCGAGCGCTTCGCCCTCGAGAATCCACTCAGGCAATTCCGCCGGCAGCACGACGCTCTTGCCGGTCTCCGGGCAGGCGATGAGTGTTCCCGGCTTCCATTGGTTGTAGTCGACCGCGATCGGCTTGCCTGGCGCGAATGGCGAGTCGACGAAGCCGGGACGATTCCTCTCCACCTTTCCCTCGAGCGGTCCCAGCGTCGACGGCAGGCGGATCGGCAGCGGCTGGCCTTTTCTCTCTACCACTCCATCCGGCTCCCATTCCTCCGGCTTCACGTCGATCAACCGCTCCGTGTACGGAGACCAGACCGTCCCCGGTTTGTCGCCCTCGCGTCCCACCATCGGCGGCAGGTCCTTCGGCAGGCGCACCTTGAGATTGGTTTCCGGGCAATGGACGATCTCCCCGGCTTTCCAATCGGGTCCCGCCACTTCGAAATGGCGATGGTGCCCATACGGGCTGCGCACGGTACCAGCATGGTCCTGGATGGCTTCGCCTTCGAGGATCCATTCCGGCAATTCGGCGGGCAGCACGAAACTTTTCCTCGTCTGGCTGCACGCGACCAGCGCTCCCGGTTTCCATTGGCTGAACTCGAGCGCGATCGGCTTGCCCGGATCGAAAGGCGACTCGACGTAACCCGGGCGGTTCCTGTCCACCTTCCCTTCGAGCGGGTGCAGCGTCGCCGGCAACCGGATCGGCAGCGGCAGACCCTCCCCTTTCACAAGGCCATCCTTTTCCCACTCAGCGGGCCTTACATCGATGAGCCGGTCCGAGTAAGGAGACCAAATCGTTCCCGGCTTCTGGCCTTCGCGCCCGATCAACGGCGGCAGTATCACCGGAAGCCGGAAGAAGCGCTTTGTCGCCGGGCATTGCACGCGCTCGCCCGCGAGCCATTTCGGTCCCGGTACCTCGACCCTGGTTTCCGCCGGCACATAAGGGCTGCGGATGCTCCCCTTCCCTTCGAGTGCGACGGCGTCGATGCCATCCTCTTCCGGCGCGGGAGCAACCACCGGCGGCGGAACGGGCGGTGGCGCAATTTCCACCGGCGGTGGTGGCGGCGCGGCCTGTTGGGGCGGTAGCGTCGCGGGTGGCAGCTTTGTCTTGCGCGGCTCGGCAGCCGGCAGCGGCGGCAGGTCATGCGGCAATTGAACCAGGCACTCGAGCCCCGGAATAATCTTAACCCATACCTCGCGCCCGGGCTGCCAGTCGCCCTCCGCTATTTCAATATCCGCGCCGCCTGCAAATGGCGAGCGCACCCGCAGCGGCTGCCGGCCCGGGTGGACGTGCAACACCGGCAGGTCTCGCGGCAAAACGAATTTCTGCGCGGTGTTCTCCCGGCTGACGATCTCCCCGCCTTTGCGCCATTCGCTCGCGGCCACGTTCTGCCAGCCCTTTTCCGCCTCGTGAACGTACGGATTTTTCACCTCGAGCACGCCCTCGCGCTGCCTCACCTCCGCTTCGAACCGCCATGTCTTCGGAATGCTCCCCAGGATCACGTCGCGCCCATCCACGCCGTCGGGAATCTTCGCGCCCGCGAAGCATTGCCACGGTTCCAGGGTAAACTCCCTGCCCGGCGCGTACGGCGACTCGAAATGCCCGGGCCGATCGGTCACCGCTGCCGCGCGCGGCAGCGGCATTTCATCCGCCGCCGGCAGTTGAAATGGCAGGTTCGTCTGCCCGCACACCACCGTTTCACCCGCGCGCCATTTCTCGCGCGGCACATCCTGCCATACCTCGGCTTTGAGGAATGGGCTGCGCACGCGGAAGGGCCGGTCCTTTTCCACCGTCCCCTTGAAGATCCAGTTCTTCGGCCACTCCGGCACTCGCAACGGCCCGGGCGCGCCCGGGCGGTTGAATTCCGTACCCGGCACGCAGTTCCAGGTTTCGAGCCTGAAAGGCGCCTGGCCGGGTGCGAACGGCGAGCGGAATGTCGCTTCCTCGTTGGCCATGGGGATCGCATCGAGCGCCGGCAGCGGGTCGGGCAGATAAAATGGCAGGCCGGTGGCGCGGCATTGCAACCGCCCGCCCGGCTTCCAATCGTCGATCCGCACACCCTGCCATTGCTGGTCAGGCTGGGAGACATAGGGGCTGCACGCCTCCGCCTTCGCGCCGCCGCGGGCCTCGCACACGAAATTCCAGTCTTCCGGCATTTCCGCCGGCAGCACCAGGGGACGGTAGGTCTCGGGACATTCGATCTGTCGGCCCGGCGGCCCATTGCAGCGCGGTCAGCTCGAATTGCTTGCCGGGCGCAAAGGGCGATTCAAACGCGCCGGTCCGCTGCTTTAATATTGCACGCAGCGGCGGGAGCGTCTCCGGCAGCTTGAATTCCTGGCCGCTGTTGTCATTCAGCGTGGCGCCGGCGCTCCAATCCTTCGGGTCCACGCGGCAGGGCGGCGCGCCGTTGAAGGGAAGCAAAACCACTCCCGGCTCACCCGGCGCCGGCTTCGCCTCGGGCGCTTCGAGTTCCTGCGGCATGCACAAAGCTTCGCCCGTCAACTCGCAATCGAAATCGGCCCCCGGCTTCCAGCCGCCGGCTGGGACCGGCGTCTCCTCCGGCGGGTCCACCCACGGCGATTTGACCCTGTCAAAAACGCCCGGAATCACGATCGCCTCGAGCTTCGACGGTCTGTGTTTCGGCAGCCGGAACACCTGCCGCGTTTCCGTGCACATCGCTTCGCCGCCCTTCTTCCATTTCGGGCCGGTAATCCGCTGCTCGCGCCTGCTGCCGTAAGGACTGATGATCCAACCCGGCCTGGTCGATCTCTTTGCGAACTTGAGCGAGCCCGACTCTGATCCGATCGACACCCGGGTCATATCCCGAACCGAATCCTCGCTCTGGCTCCAGGCCGATTGTTCCGACTGCCGGCCTGACTCCGCCGGGACATTCTCCGACCCGGCCTCCCGCGAGGAGGCCGGCGCCGCGGGCGCTCCCGGTTCGGCGACCGCCGGTTCAGCCGCCGCGGAAGCCTGGCTGGCCTGGCTATCCGCCGCCGATGCTCCGCCGCGGCTTTGGCCCTCCGAGCGCGCCGTGGTGCGCGATCGGTAAGTCATGCCGCCGGAGAGCACGTCCAGCATCCCCTCCCGCTCGCAAATCCGTTTCAGCAGGTCCAGCGCGCCGGAGACCGGCTCGCGTCCCGTCTCCGCCATGCAGTTGGCAAGCAGCGAGTCGGACCTGTTTCCCAGCGTCGCGGTCTTGGAAAGGGCATCGGGAAATACCGTCGCCGCGCTGCTGGCGTCCGCTCCGGTAACCAGCCGGTAGAGCACGCGGCAGAACGAGCGCACCATTTTCAATTGCCTCAGGCTCGGGTCGTCCGCCTCGTTGGTAATCGTCGCCCCGCTTTCGACCTCCATCCGCTGGACGCGATCCACCCATTTCGGCTGCAGGCCGAGCGCGGAAAACCGGCACTGCGGCGGCAGCTCTCCCGCATTGGCGCGCCATGCCTCCCATGGCCGCGGTTCGATGATCACGATGCTCCAGACTGAAAACTCCGCCCAATCGAGGTTGAGCTGGCTCAGGTAATCGCACCCGTGCGCCAACTGCGCGAGGAAGCGCACCGCCTCACGCGGCTTCATCGGCGGTCCAGATACGAGAGGAACGCGTCCAGCGGTTCGCCCTCGATTTGCAACTCGGCCACCCACCACTCTTCGGCCGTCCGTAATACCGCGTTGAATGGAATGATTTCCAGCGGCGCGTCCGGCAGGTTTGCCGTTCCACCCAACCCGCAGAGATAATCGCCGAATTCCCGCTCCGCGGCATCGTCGAGCGCCCCCGTGGCGTGCCAGACCGTCAGCTTGATCGGTTCGCCCGTGGGAACCCATTTCGCCGTATAGAGGCGGGCATTGCCTTCGCCCAGCGGCCTGGTGCCCGCGCCGACCGGTTCGGCGATCAGGTTTTCGTCCGGCTCCTTGCCCCAATGCTCGAGCATCTGCTTTTGCAGGGCGTTGCCGGCCATTTGAGGAGCGAGCGCCGGCCCGGCTCCGTTGCCCTCCGGGGCGCCCCCGGCGAGGACGGAAAGTAATACTTGGGCCTCGGCGGCCACATCGCGCGCCGATTGGAACCGCTCGGCCGGGTTTTTCCTGACCATCTTTGACAGCATGGTGCGAAAGCCGGGGCTCAGCTCGTCCGGAAGCCAACTGTCGTATTCGTTCGGGCTGACGTGCATCCCGGTGGCCTGTTCCTCGCTCATCGATTCCCGGGTCGGCCCCGTCAACGGCCCGCGCCCGCATACCAGGAACCAGAGCGTCAGCCCCATCGAGTAAATGTCGCTGCGGAAATCGACGTGGTCCTGGCGGATTTGCTCCGGGCTGGCGAACATCCGCGTGCCGGCGAACCCGCCGCGGCGCCCTTCGCGGCTGGCCACGTCCATGACCAGGCCGAAGTCGGTGACCTTGAAGCGCAGCGCGCCCATGTCGATCTGCTCCTCGACCCAGTCCGCCGAGACCCCCTGCGGCAAGTCCTCGTCGAGCAGGATGTTCTTCGGCTTCATGTCCCGGTGGATCAGGCCCCGGCGATGCACCTCGGCCAGCCCTTCGGCCACCTGGCGGATCACCTTCAGCGCGAGGCGCTCGGGAAAGGCGCCGACCTTCTTGCGGATCAGCGCGTCGAGGTCGCCGCCGCGGCACCAACTCGAGCACGAGGTAAGTGCTGCCGTCCTGCAACTCGCCGCAGCCGAGGTACTCGGCGAGGTTGGGATGCCGCAGCTTGCGCAGGGCGTGGATTTCCTGGATGAACTCGGCGCGGCGCTTGGGATTATCCAGCTTCTCCTTGCGCAACAGCTTGATGGCCACTTCGTCCTCGAGCGACTCGCCGCCCAATCTCTGCGTGCGGTAAGCCCGGATCGTCATCCCGAACCCGCCCTTGCCGAGCACCACGGGTTTGCCGGCACTATCAAGCTTGGCTTGATAGTCCCCATATTGGCTGGCTGGCAGGGATGGTTCCATCGGAATCTACCGCTTACTTACTTCGGCGGAGCAACACCCCGAGCAGGTGCGATTACGGCATCGTCAAACTCCAGCCGTCGTGGTGCAGCCACTTTAATTCGCCGCGCTCCAAGCGCAAGGAAAACCGGCGCATGGGCCGTTGGAATTCGCCGCGCCGCGCCCTTCATTGCCGCCGGCAGCAGCAGAGCGACACCAGCAAATGCGCCAGCAGGAGCACCCCGCCCGCGGCCAGGACGTACCCGCCCGGTCCATACTGGATCGCATTCGCGATCGACTCGAGGTTCATCTCCTTCAGCAGGTCCAGCTTTTCCGCCCTCCAGTCCCAGGCCGCGATCCCGATGTCCGCCAGCATTCCCAGCCCCAGGCTCGAAAACACCGGCGCGATGCACGACGCCCTTCCCGCCACACCGGCCAGACCGGCGAGCGCCCCGAACACCGCCAGCACCCACAGCCGGCCCGAACCCGCGAACGATGTCTCCGAAAACATCACCGTCCCGGCCATGGGCACGGTGGCAAAGTTCAGGTGCATCGCCGCGATGAACGCCGCGGCCGCTGCCAAACCCAGGCATAGGATCAATATTTTTTTCATTTTATCCGGTCTCCCGTCTCGAAAGGCCGTACAGCACGGCCAGGTAACATCCGACAACCCATCCTCCCAGCACCAGCCAACTGATCATTCCTTCGTTGGATAAGTCAGGAGTATCTCCCGTTTCCACCAGAACGTCCCGCCGGCTTTCCACCGAGTCGCCCTGGGGCGCCTTGTGTCTCATCCCGATCCTGTCCCGCCAGACCAGCAGGTTTTCCCATGATTTGGTTTTCTCGGAGAGCTTGTCGTACTCTTCCTCCTCGGCCCCGTTCTCGTCCGTGAATCGCACCGCCTCGCTGTCGTACGGCGGCGCGGAGAAGAATGCCGGTATCTTGGTCTTATTGGTCATTCGCGGCACCTTGCATCCCAGGACGTTGGTAACATCCATCAAATGCTCGAGGTTGTAACTCGGCAGGATCGAGCTGAACACGGCGACCGCCTTGTCCATCTCCGGCGTGGTGACCACGAACCCGCCGAACAATATCTGCGGAATCAAAATCAACGGCACCCACATGACGGCCTGCGTGACCGACCGCACGTAAGCCGAGACGGTCAGCCCTATCGCCACTCCCGTCACCGCCGCCATCAGCAGCGCCCCGATGCGCATCCCCAAAAGCAGCGCCATGAAGCCCACCCACGACTCATGCTTCTGCTCCGGGGCCGGGCTGCCCGGCTGCGTCTCCACCTCGTGCACCCCGAGTTCGTCCAGCATGTTATCCTTCACCCGGAAAAACCACGCCAGCCCCTCCATCAGCCCATATTGCCAGTTCACCGCGGTAAGTCCGGTGGGATTGACATAGACCAGTTGAGGCTCGTCGCCGGTTAACGAAAGCGTCGATTCCGGCGCTTCGGGCGTTTCCGGCGCCGCCGCCTGGCCCGGCGTGGGGGTCGGCGTCGCAAGGTCGAAGTCGGCGGGGTTGGTCGACACCGGCGCGGCCGTTTGCCCGGAACTCTGGTCTGACGCGGGGACAGGCGTCGGCGCCGGCTGGGGCGGCGGCGGGCGCAGCAAGTCCGGGTTGTTGTCGAAGAAGAGCTGCGTGTAGGCGGCCCGTTCCTTTACCGGATCATAACTATCGGCGGTCGGCAGCACCTCGTGATGAAATACATGGTGCACGCATAGAATCGTTATATAGAGCAGCATCGCCTGCATGGCCGTGACCGCCGTCAGGAAGGTGAACTTGCTCACCAGGTAGGCGTTCTTTCCCACTCCGGCCAGGTGCTCGCGCTGAAAAATCGCCAGTTCTCCCACGATCTCCTGCGCCCCGTTGCTGCACCCGAACCAGAGGGTCGCGATCACCGCGATGAACATCTGGAACACGATGTTATCGCTGACCCAGCCCACCAGCGCGCCGATGATCACCGCCTGCGCCAGCAGGAAGAGATAATTGAGCGGATCCGAGACAAGCAGCGACCATTGCCTCTTGAGCAGCGTCCAGAGCACCTTGATGAAACCGGGCCGCTTGATGAACGTGTGCGCCGGCGCTTTCGGGGTGCGCTCGTTGCGCACGACGCTCAACGGCGTTGCGAACTTCGATTCCTTGAACTCGGTCTCCATCTCCCGCGCCACGCGCTCGGGGATGCTTTCGCCCGTCGCCGGCGCGCCGGACTCGACCTCGTGCTTGATGCTTTCCGTCCGCTCTGCCACCTCGTCCTGGACTCTGTTAAAGACGATGGGCAACATCTCCATCAGTTCCGTCTCGGAATTGCTGCTGCTGCCGCCGCCGGAGTCCCGCGACTCCGCGCTGTGAGTATCCCCGGCGTGCGTTCTCGAGCTTTCCCCCTCCAGGAAGTAGCGCGCGGCGTCCCACGTCGGCCCATTAAAGATGATTCGCCCGCCCTGCACGAAGATGATCGAGGAAAAAAACTTGCTGCTCCTGAGCACGTGCGTGGTGCACAGGATGCCCATCCCCTTGGTCATCCTCAGCGAGTAGAGCTCTGCCATCAACTCCTTCTCCGTCTCCGGGTCCAGGCCCGACGTCGGCTCGTCCAGGAACAGGAACCGTGGACTGGTGATCAACTCGGAGGCGATGCTCACCCGTTTCCTCTGGCCGCCGGAGACCACCCGCACCGGCTTCATTTGATGCTCGTACAAATGCAGCATCTTCAGCGCCCCCTCCACCGCGGCCTCGATCTGCTGGCGCGGCAACGCCAGCCGCAGCTCCGCCGCGTAGATCAGCGCGGTGCGAATCGTCAGCTCGCGATGCACGATATCGTCCTGCGGCACGTAGCCGATTCCCACCTTCGACATCTCGCGCGGGTCCTTCAGTGGGATGCCGTCCAGCTTGACCTCTCCTTCGTCCGCCGGCACGATCCCGCACAGCGAGTTCATCAACGTCGATTTGCCCTGGCCGCTGCCTCCCAGCACTCCCAGGAATTCGCCGCACCTGAGGTCCAGGTTCACGTCCGCGAGGATCCGTTTCCCCGCCGCGCGCCTGTTCAACCCCCGCGCCTGCAACACGCCCCGCTCGCCGATGTGCACCAGCGACGCCCCGTTGAATTGGAACGTGTAATAATCGTAATCCGGAATCTGGACGGAATCCCCGAACACCAATTCCCGCTCGGTGATGTTCTCGCCGTTGAGCATCGTGCGCCGGATCTTGTTGTGATTGATCAGCAGGTAGGAGTCGCCTTTGCGCGCGACTTCGGCCTGTTTCGAGGAGATCGCCATGATCTCCGGGTCCAGGCAGAGCCGCGGCGGACCCCCCGGCTCCTTCTGTTCGCCGCGCCCTATCACCAATCCCTCCGGCCCGATTGGAAACTCGAGCTCCGCGCCGCCGTTCAGCGTCGGCGCGTCCGGCTGGCTGGCAAAGCGTATCCGCGCGTCGCCGCATCGGATGCGGTAGCCATCCCGCAGCGGGACGCGATCCCCTTCCTTCAGAATGTTCCGGTTGACGAAAACGCTGCCGGTCGGGCCCCGGTTTTCAACCCGCCAGGTGCAGTTTGTCGGGTCCCATTCGAACCGCAGATGATCCTGCTGCACTCCCCCGGCGGAGATGACCCACGTCGATCCCTCCGCGCCCGCCGTAAATGACACCCGCGCGCCGCGCGTTCTGCCGGTCAATTCATCGATGCAAACCGGCTCGCCCGCGAACTCGGCGCCGGCAAGGAGCACAAGTGTGGACCGCATCTCGGATTAGGGGAGCGAATCTCTGCGCATCGGCTCGCTACTGGCCCCCGAAATCGAATTTGAAGTGCTGGGTGTTCCCGTCGTCGTCCGTGTTGTTCGCGGGATGTTCGACCATGTTCGGCTGGGGCGGCTCCGGCGGACGCGGCATGGTCGGCGCCGGCACAGCCGCTTCGGTTTGCGACGCCAGGGCGTTCCGCACCGATTTTTGAATGATCGGATCGAGGATTTCCGCCAGGGTCCGCGGATCGATCCCCCCCTGCTTGCCCGTCGCATCCACGCGCGCCTGCAAATCCTCCACCTCCTGCTGCAGTTTGGTGACCTGCTGCTGCAGGTCCGCCTGCGCGGCCCGCGCCGCGTCCAGTTCCTTGTCCTTCGCATCCAGCTTTTGGTTGAAGGTATCGACCATCTCCGCATACTTGGTGTCCTGCTGCCCGCACCCGGCCAGGCCCAATCCCACAATCGCCATTACAGATAGGATCGCAAGCCGCATCGCCATCTGCAAGGGGCCTCTCCTTTCATCCACGCCGCAATGACGTTGTGATCTTTTGCAAAGAGCTTTTTGTAATCTCATCTCACACCTTGTTTTTTAACTCGGTTCCAATAACGGAACTTGCCTGAAATGATTGCTCTTGACGCTACGGAAGTGCAAGTTTTTTATACGACATTCTTCATGGCCATCAAATCCGCTCGCTCGCTTCGCTTTCTTCCCAAATCCGCTCTCCTGGCGGGCTTCATTGTTCTCCTTTTTCACATCCCAACGCCTTCCGCGTTGGCCGAGTCCGACGCCCCTCCGCCTTCCGGCGACGTCCAGACTTATCTGACTCCGCCCAGCATCATTGACAAGCTCCTCTGCGCCGAATCCATCCTCGGCCCCAGCCTCAAGCTCTACGGCGAAGACGACTGGGCCGCCACCTACGACGCCCTTTACAACAAATACCAGATCCAGACCGATACCAACGTCCTCAGCCCGAAAGGCGAGCCCTGCCTCGCCATGGCCCTGGGCGTCAAGGCCACCGACGGCGTCCTCGCCCTCAAGGCCCGCGACACCGAGGCCCTCAACACCTGCTCGGAGCAGATCGAAAAGCTCGCCCGCAAGCTCAACGTCCCCTCCGATCATCTCCAGCAATGCGCCCTCATCAAGCATCACGCCCTCGATAAACAATGGATCGAGGCCTTCATGGAACTCGGCTATCTCCAGCAATCGGTCACCGAGTACCTCGAGGATAATCCCGATAAAAAAGACGAAGGCCTCCTTATCATTCTTGGCGGCTGGCTCCAGGGCGGCCGCTGCATCACCAGCCTCATCCTCGATCATTACAGCGACCACGCCTCGAACGTCCTCCGCGAGCCCATGCTGGTAAAGAAGATGTATGAAATGGCCGAGGACATGCGGCCCGAATACAAGAAAGATCCCACCGTGCAACAAATCATGATCTTCCTGCCCCAGGTCCAGAAGAAACTCGCCGTATCCCTCCACGCCCCCATCCCCCAGGCCGACGTGCAATGGATGCACGACCAGTTCGACATCCTCGTCAAGCAGATCAACGCCCCCGCCGGAGCCGCCCCCGCCACAAACTGAGCAGGGAGTTCTCTCCAATCGGAGGCGCGGAAACTCCAGTCATGAGGTAATGCGGGAAGGCGTCGAGTCGGCGTCCCATGCCGTCGATCTTTCCAATGAATATGATCCTTTGCAAGGATTCAGCGAGCGTCGCGCCCGGAGGAAGAACCAGCATTTGCAGTCTGGTGCGCGATACAGTTCGAACCTGTGACCCCTGCCGTGTCAATTAGTAGTGTAGTTACTCTGATATTGTAGTGAGTGCAGCGCGGCGAAAACAAATTTTTGGGTCACCGGAGAACCACCCCGCCAGGGTAGTGGTCAAGGATCTGCCCGGAAATCCCTCCGTGGTTCGAGCCAGTGCGAGCGGCGGGGCCGGGAAAGGCGGAGCGCAATTGAGGAACGAATGAAATGGGGAGCCGCATACGCTTCATTCTATTTGCATAATGAAGCGACATTCGCTACACTGTGCAAACAGACAATGAGGCCATCCAAATCGAAACCCCGCAGGGACGGCGCGGCTGACGCCTTTATTGACGAACGTCTCGCCCTCGGGCGCGTCGCCTTCCCCCTTTCCGATTTGGTCAAAGAAACCGGGCTTTCCGTGACAGCAGCCAGAAATCAGTTGTTACGCCTCGACAACCGCCTGACGAGAGTTTCGCCGCGGCAACGGTTTTTTCTGATCCTTAGCCCCGAACACCGGGCCATCGGGGCCCCTCCGGTGGAGTGGTGGCTTCACGATTATTTCCAATGGCTGCGTGCGCCGTATTACATGGCGCTTCAATCCGCAGCCGGCGCACTCGGCTCAAATCCGCAGGCTTTGCAGGTAACGCAGGTCATGACAAACATGCCGCGCCGCGTTCTCGAAATCGGCCGCATTCGCGTCCAGTTCTTTGTGAAGCGCGCCCTCGAGCGGACACCGACACAGCCTTTGGCGAATGCCTTTGCGCCGTTGCGAGTCAGCACCCCGGAAGCGACCGCCCTGGACCTGATCCGCTACGCTCCTCGCATCGGTGGCATTGGCCGCGCGGCTCAGACTATCGCTCCGCTGTTGCCGCTGATGCGGCCCGCGGAATTGCGCCGCGTGCTGAAAATTGAAAACGAGCCGGCCACAGCCCGGCGCCTCGGTTTTGTGCTGGAGAAATTGAAGGCAACCCGCCTCGCAGAGGCCGTTCAACGTTGGCTGCCGTCCGCATCGATTTTCGTGCCGCTGATTCCGGGGCTGCACAGTGATGCTCCTGAAATCAAGCGATGGAGAATTCGTAACAATGCGACGCAGTTTCAAACATGGTAACGCCCATCACTCGCCGGGATGTTATCGCCCATCAATCGGTCGTTCCGTGGCCGAGCCAGATTCAGGTCGAGCAGGACCTGCTGTTGTGCCGGACGATGATTGCGCTGTTCGATGATCCGTTTTTGCGGAGCCAGATCGCCATGAGGGGCGGCACATTGCTGCACAAGATCCATCTCGCGCCGCCATCCCGTTACAGCGAGGACATTGATCTGGTCGTTGTCGGTGATCGCCCGGAGGGCCACATTCGCAAGGCGCTCAATCGTGTATTGAGCCGCGTGCTTGGAACTCCCACGCAGTCCGTGTGGGGCGATCTCAAACTGGCGATACGAAACACGGTAAAGCCATCGCGGGTGCTGCGGACGACTTACGCCATCCCTTCCCTGATGAACCCGGGAACAACCCTGGCACTTGTTGTGGAAGCCAATGTCACCGAACGCAACCCGCATCGTCCGATAATAAACATCCCATTTGAATTTCCCTTTCAAGATTCGACGGTAAGAACACTGGTCAAAGGATACGACATCCATGAATTGCTGGGAACAAAACTGCGGGCATTGTTCCAACGTCGCCGTGGGCGGGATTTATTTGATCTCTATTGGGCGCTGACCCAGGCCAGGCCGGCAGTTGATCCCGCTCGAATCATCGAGTCGTTTCAACATTACCTCCAAATGGAAGGCAGCACTGCCCAGCGGTCGGAGTTTGTTGCGCTCCTGGACGCGCATCTGGCCGACCGCGGATTCTGTTCGGACCTCAATTCCTTGCTTCGCGCGGGAATCACTTACGTCCCACAGCAAGCTGGCGATCATGTAAAGGCCACATTGCTTTCCCTGTTGCCCCCTCTCCCTGGAATTGGAAACAAATAAGCCAACCGGAAAAACTTCCACTATCGGGAATTTCCGCAGAAGCTCCACGAATGCAACCATTTGCGAAATGGTGCGCGATACAGGGTTCGAACCTGCGACCCCTACCGTGTCAAGGTAGTGCTCTACCACTGAGCTAACCGCGCCCGGCAAAGAGCCCAAAAACTACCCGGATTTTTCCCCGCGGCAAGCAGTTTCGGACCCCCCGCCGCGACCGAAAAACATCCGCGGAACATCGAGCCGCCCGACGCGCCCCATGTCAATGACATGCTCACCTGGTCCGAACGCCCGCAAGGGTCGCCCATGGAATACGAAAACGCCCAAAAGCGAATCCCCGAGGTATTCACCCAGTGGAAAGCGCCCGCCAATTTCAAGATCGAGTTGTTTGTTATCCGCGTCGGCGACTGGGGTGGATATATGATATTGGATTGCGACGATCCGTTGGCCGTTCATAAGTTCTGTTCCATGCTCCCGGCTTTTGTATTCGAGGCCCGCCCCGTGGTTTGCACGAGTCGAGCGCGGTCCCGGATATTCTCGCCTCGCGAACATCCCCCATCCACATGGCCGCCTTTTGCGCTTCAAGCCAGAGATGCTTTTGCAACGCATCCAGCGCTTGCAGCGGAGTCAGCCGCGGCTGGCCGTTCTCGCTGGAATGCAGAATCGTGAGCAAGCCGCTGCCCTTTTCCGGCAGCCGGCGGGCTCTTTCGCGACCACATGGCCGCGATCAATCTCCACTTCCAGCGTGACGTACCTCATGCTCGAAGTTTGGGCCGCCAGTTGCTGAAACGCAACGATGTTCCAGGATTGCGCCGCGCCCGGCGAGCCGGTCGCCGGTTTGCATGGGCTCGACGCGGCTGGAAGCACGGCCCTGTCGCGGAAGCCTCCACCTCCCATCACTCCCCACCCGAAAAATCGCTAACCACCGCGACATTCGTCTTGCTACGCTCATGGAATGGCGCCCGCCATTCACCGCGAAATTGCATCTTTACCGGCCCCCTTCCCGGCGCAACTTTGCAATCCGCCCTGCATATCTGCGCAACCTGGCAGTCAAGCTCAATCAAGCCCAATCAAGGTCAATCAAGGTGAATCAAGGTAATTTCACCCCCCGCCGCGCCCCCGCGCAGATCAAAATCCCCGCAATTCTACGTATATCTGCACGCCCGCCTCGCTACGCCCAAGGCGTTGCCGGCGTGGCCTGCCCGCCTCGCTACGCTCAACGCGTTGCAGGCGTGGCCTGCCCGCATCGCCACACCCATCCACACCCTTGCCCCGGACAGCCACTACGCCACCTCGACGGCCCCAATGTCGAAATCCACCCCCAGCAGGCGCGGGTCGCCCCGCTGGTCGAAGAGAAGGTCGGCGGGGTTGCTGCCGTTGTTGATGGCGGGGCTGTTGGCGAGCGGGAGGATGGTCTGCGTGGGACCGCCGTGGTTGCCCAGCGGGCCGAGCTTCGCCGCAATGTTGACGATGTTACCGGCGCTGCCGCCGGCGAAGATGGCGCCGGCGCCCTGGATGCCAACGAGATCGAAGTTCGCGACGATCCTGCCGCTCAAATCGGGATCGCTGACAGCACTGTTAGAGGCTATGATGGTGCTGACGACATTGATCCGGTCGTTGTTCGAATCGAGCGTGGCGAAGAGTCCGCCCCCGCTTCCCGCCAGGCTGCTCGTCTTGTTGAAGGCGATGGTGCAATTGTAAATCTGGCAAGTGGGTCCGGACCCAAGCCAAACGCCGCCGCCACTCCCGGCGGTGGAGCTATTCCTGGCAATCGTACATTGGATGAAGGTATCGATGGGGTCGTTTCCGTTGTCGTAGTAAGCATTGATGCCGCCGCCGTTGCCGCCGGCTGTGTTTCCCGAGACGGTGCAGTTTTGGAGGGTAAGTGTGCCGCCCTCGTTGTTAATGCCGCCACCGTCGCCGCCGGCGCTATTCTTCGAGATGGTGCTGTCGCTGATGGTGCACGCGCCAATGCTGCGTATGGCGCCGCCGGTGTCATGGGCGACATTGCCGGAAAGCGTGCTGCGCGAAATCGTCAAAGTGCCTTGATTGAGGATGGCCCCGGCGCCACCGGCGGCGTTATTGCCGGAAAAAGTGGAGTAACTCACGGACACGGTGCCGTTGTTCAGGAAGGCGGCGCCGTTTTCGAGGCTGGTATTGCCGGAGATGGTCGAGTGGGAAATGGTGGAACTCCCGCTAAAAAACACGATGGCGCCAGCATCGATCTTACTGAAGTTATCGCTCACAACCGCGCCGTCGAGTGTGAGAGATCCATCCGCCTGGCAAATTCCACCGCCGTATTCGTCAGCAACGTTTTTGGTAATCGTTACGTTGGGCGCCGTGGTAAGACTCCCGTAGTTGTAAATACCTCCTCCGTTATAACCAGCCGTGTTTTGCGAGATCACCGCCTTGCTTTCGATGGAACAATTACCGTAGTTGAGAATACCCCCGCCCCTTTCCCCGCAACTGTTTTTCACAATCGAAACCTTCGATCCAATCACGCAGTTCCCGTGATTATAGACGCCGGCGCCCGAAACAACGCTGATCTCCGCGCCGCCGGCCAGGTTCGCCGTATTGCCGGAGATGACGGTTTTTCCATTGAGGAAAAGCGCGCCGTAATTCGAGACCCCTCCCCCGTGCCCATAGACAACGTAGGGAATGTTACCAAAGGCGCCACTCTGGGTGATGAGGGTATTTCCCGAGATAACGGAGTTTTGGATGTTCATGATGCCGGCGCCTCCATTGAAAACGCCGGCGCCGCCGCCGCGGACGATATCCGAAAAGTCAGTGGGGATATTGTCCGTGTTGCCGGTAACGGTGCAGTTCTCGATCTCTACATTGGCGTTCTTGTTATACATCGCGCCGCCTTTGAACGTGGTGGTGTTGCCGCTGAACACAGCACTCTGGATGGTGATTTTGGCGCCGGCATCGGAGATGTAGAGCGCCCCGCCCTTCATTCCGGTGCCATCCTTGAAGGTGAGGCCGGAGATGGTGACATTCTCACCCCCGGTGATATCGAGAATCTGGTATTTGCCCCCGCCGCTGATGGCCACCTTTGTCGCGCCCGGACCGGTGATGGTCATGCTATTGGTTATGGCCGGAAGCGCCGAGGCCAGGTCAATGACGCCGGGCTTGGTTTTGAAGACGATGGTGCTCGCGCCGGAAGCCGCGTCGGCATTGGTGATGGCCTGCCTCAGGCTGCCTGTCCCGGCGTTCAGAAGGCTGGTTACGGTAATTACCGAGGGAGCGATGCGCGACTCGAGCGGTTCTATATAGTAAGAGGGCTTGCGAGGATTCATGGGTTCCGGGTGCATTCGCACCGGACCCTGTCAGGCCGGTGGGAGTCTGCCATGAATACCTGATCGCCACTATGACAGTCAATCTCATCGGGGGTCTCCCGCCGGGGCGGTTTCGTTGTCAAATTTGTGACAGAGTTGACATGCACCCCGCGCGCCTCTGCAAGCCGCCCATGAGGCGATGGGATTTCACTCGCCCTATCTGCAAAACGCCCAAGCCGCCCTCACCTCTCCTTCACATACCACGGCGTGCTGATGACGACGATGCGCTGGTCGCCTTCGAGGAAGAGCGCGGTCTTCAGGCAGGCGGCGTGCAGGTTGTGCAGCAGGTATTCGTACCAATGCGGCTCGGCCAGCTCCGGCACCACCACCGCGATGATCCGGTCCTTGTTTTCGCTTTTCATCTTTCTGACGAACTTGACCACCGGTTCGTAGAGCTGCCGGTAGGGCGATTGCACGATCTCCAGCCGCGGCACCGGGCAATTCGCCGCGCGCGCCGGTTTCTCGACCTGCTCCGCCCAGGTTTCGCGCATTTCCTTCTCGTCGGTTTGCTCCGTGGTGATGTGCAGCGCGGTGATATCGTCCGATATCTCGAGGGCAAATCGCAGTCCCTGCTCGGTCACGTGGTTCCACCCGTGACACGGGATCACCACCATGGGCCGCGTCAGGTGTCCGGTATTCAGCGGAGTGGGGCACTCGATCTCTCGCGTGACGTTTCCGTAATGGCGTTTGATCTTCCAGAAGAGCCACACCAGCACCGGCCCCGCGGCGAGCGTGATCCATGCCCCCTCCCCGAACTTCGCAACGATGATGACCACCAGCGCCACGCTCGTCGTCCCCGCGCCGATCGCGTTGACCGCCAGCTTGCCGCGCGAGCCCGGTCCGCCCAGCTTTTTCCAGTGGACCACCATGCCGACCTGCGAAAATGCGAACGCGCTGAACGCGCCGATGGCAAAGAGCGGAATGAGCGCATCCGTGACGCCGCCAAACAGGATGAGGAGCAACCCCGAGAGCACCGCCAGGCCGATGATCCCGCTCGAAAAGACCAGCCGCCGCCCGCGATTGGCAAAAAAAGAAGGCAGGAAACCATCCTGCGCCAGCAGCCGGCATACGCGCGGAAAATCGGCAAAGCTGGTCTGCGCGGAGCAGCCGAGGATGATGAAGACGGAGGCTATCGATACATAATAAAAGACGCCGCGCCCCGCCACGGCGCCGACGAGCTGCGAGAGCACCGTCTGATAACCCGGCGCCCGCTCATCCATGGCGTGAATCCGGTAAGCCGGCGAAAGGTAACTGAGCATGAGCAGAAACGCGGCGAGAATCCCCACGATGATCGTCAGCGTCCATTGCGCGTTCCGCACAGGCGGCTTGCGAAAAAGCGGGACGCCGTTGCTCACGGCCTCGACCCCCGTCATGGCCGTGCACCCGCTGGCAAACGCGCGCAACAGAATCCACACGCTGACTGTTTGCGTCGCCGCCATCATCGGTGGCGGCGCCACGATGGCATGCGGCCTTCCCCCGCTCCACAAGGTCTCGATCACGCCGGCGACCACCGCGCCCCCGACGCACAGCAGAAACGCAATCAGCGGAACGCCGAACGCCACTCCCGATTCCCGGACGCCGCGCAAATTCATGACGGTCAGCGCGACGAGCACCAGCAGGCACAACAGCAACGTATGCCGCTGCAACGCCGGCACGGCCGATACCACCGCGCCGATCCCGCCGAAATACCGACGGCCACGTTCAACATATAATCCAGCATCAGCGACGCCCCCGCGATCACCGCGGCGCGAATCCCCAGGTTGTCCTTCGCCACGATATAAGCGCCGCCGCCGTCCGGGTAGGCGGCCGCCGTCTGGCGGTAGGACATATAGAGCGTCACCAGCAGGGCCAGCACGCCCAGCGTCACTCCCGGCATGAAATGCAACCCGGCAACCCCGAGCGGAGTCAGGATCGCCAGTGCCGCTTCCGGCCCATACGCTGTCGATGCAAGCGCATCCAGCCCCAGCGCCGGCACCCCGGTGGCAATGCTCAACGCCTCCTTCGATCCCTCGGACGAGCGCAGCGCCCGTCCCAGGATTTTGTCGAGCACCGAGGAGAAGATACGAAGAGGGCCGGCCATGGATTTCGAGTCTGCAATTGTTATCGTCAAAAACCAAGCCGCTGGACTCCATTTCCATCTCTCCTTACGGCCACCGGGCTTTCAACTGCCGAAACTTTGGGTATGAGTACCAAACTCCAATTCAAGGGCAACTGGAACGAGGTCAAAGGCAAACTGAAGCAAAAGTACGGTCAGCTCACCGACGATGACCTCACCTTTGCCCAGGGCAAGGAAGACGAACTCCTCGGGCGGCTGCAAAAGCGCCTGGGCACGGACAAGGAGGAATTGCGGCGCACAATTGAAGCGTTGTAACCTCCCCTTCCAGATTCGAACGCGCCGGAATTTTCCCGATTCCCCCGCGGGCGCAAAGAAATCGCGGTGCCCTTTTACGAGCGCCGCGATTACATTTTCCCCTCCGGAATCGCAACAGACCAACCCCGCCATCCATGCGCTATTTTCAATGCCGTTGCGGCAACGTCCTCTTCTTCGAGAATTCTCTCTGTGTCCAATGCGGGGCAACCGTGGGGTACGATCCCGCGGCCGACGCCATGGTTGCCCTCGATCCCCAAATCCCGCTGAAGCAATGCCAGAACGGCATTCAACATGGCGTTTGCAACTGGCTGGTCCCCACCGGATCGCCCAATCCACTTTGTCCCTCCTGCCGGCTCAACCGGACCATCCCCGCCCTCAACGTGCCTGCAAACCTCGATGCATGGCACAAGATCGAGGTCGCGAAACGGCGCGTTCTCTACACCCTGGCGGGTCTCGGTTTTCACCCCCCGAGCAAGCTCGAAGATCCGGCCAACGGCCTCACCTTCGATTTTCTCGATCCCCTGCCCGGCGGAAAAGTGATGACCGGCCATATTAACGGAGTCATCACCCTGGCTGTCGCCGAAGGGATCGATTCCGAGCGGGAGCGCCGCCGCGGCGCCCTCGGCGAACTTTACAGGACGTTGATCGGGCACTTCCGGCATGAGTTCGGCCATTATTATTGGAATCGCTTCTTCGCCGGCCTGCCGGACGACGATCCTTCCATGCGCGGCTTTCGCGAACTCTTCGGGGACGAACGCGAGGACTACGCCGCCGCGCTCGCCCGGCGTTACTCGAACGAGCCAACGCCCCCGCCGCCGCCGGACAAATTCATCAGCGAGTATGCCGCCGTCCATCCGTGGGAAGATTGGGCCGAGACCTGGGCCCATTATCTCCACATTATCGAAGGAACGGAGACCGTCCGCAATTTCGGCATTTCCCCCGCGGAAGTGCCGCTCCCTTTCACGCCATTTACCCAGGATGCTGTCACGCCGCCCTCCGGCATCGATTGGCCCGCGCAGGAGCAGGCCCGGTTTCTCGACGTGCTCAACGGTTGGTCCAAACTGGCTCCTGCGCTCAACGAAGTGGTGGCCAGCCTCGGCCACCTCGCCTTTTATCCCTTTGTTTTCTCAATCAACATAGCGAGGAAAATTGCCTTCGTTCATTTCATCGCAAAGCGCGGTCTCCCGGCGCATGGTTGACCGAGGCAAATTACTTCGATCAACCCGCGCGGGGACGCCGGGCGGAAACAAATCCAGCCCGGCTTTTTGCCCGTTATTGTTGGGACGCGGTCGGCGCCGAATTCGCGCTCGAGCCCATGTCGCGCGTTCCTCCCATTGCCGCGGATTGGTTCTGCCCGTCCGCTATCTTCTCGATCATCGCAAGGTGCTCCTTGATGATCGGCAGCGTATTGGAGGCGAACCGCCCCAAATCCGGGTTCTTCGCCGTGTCGATCTCCTCGGTAAACAGCCCCTTGTCGCCTTTGTGCGCCGTCACCATCGCATGGATGTAATCCCTGTCGAATGTCCCGCCGGTCTCCTTCGAGAGCTTGTCGATCAACGCCTGCTGCTCGATGCTCGGCTTGTCGGGAATGGTGAGGTTGTCCCTCGCCGCCAGCGCCTTCAGGTTGTCGTTCACTTTGCCGTGATCGGTCACCATTTTCGCGCCAAAATCCCTCACCTGCACGGTCCCGCCGTTTTGCTCCGCGATCCTGCCCAATTCCACCTCCGTCAATCCGCCCTCGGCGGCCTTCGTCGCGAAGAGGCTGTCGGTCAATCCCGTGGCCGCGAGGCAACCCGGAGCGGAAACTCCAAGCATAAGCGCGGCCAGGTAAGTTAGATGTCGTATTTTCATAACCTTAAGTTTCGGGACCGCGTGGTCCGCCGGTCGTCCGTATATTCCCGCGTATATTCCCCTGAGCGCCGCCCTGAAAATGTCGCAAGCGATCTGCTGACAACTTCCCCTTCGTTTGCTACCAATGCCCGCATGCGGCTCGGCCGGATTTCGATTTTTCCAATCAAATCGCTGGATGGTATCCAGGTGGACGAGGCCGCCATCACTCCCGGCGGCATTCTCGAAAACGACCGCGTGTACGCCATTTTCGACGAGGAAGGACGCGTGGTAAATGGCAAGAGGACCGCGCGCATCCATGCTTTGCGATGCCAGTACGGCTCCAACCTGAAGGAGGTCCGGCTCTGGGAGAATGGCGCCGCCGAGCAGTTTTGCTTTGACGCACCGGCGGCGATGGATCGCTGGCTCAGCGACTTCTTCGGCTTTCGCGCCGGTTTGAAGCACGATTCCTCCGCCGGTTTCCCCGATGACACCACCGCGTTCGGGCCCACCATCGTCAGCGACGCCAGCCTGCGCGCCGTCCAGGAATGGTATCCGGAGCTGACCATCGAGAGCATCCGCCGCCGGTTTCGCACCAATCTGGAACTTACTGGCGGCGAGGCCTTTTGCGAAGATAGCCTCTATGGCGCGCCGGACGAATTGAAGCCGTTCACCATCGGCGAAGTGCATTTCCTCGGCCACAATCCCTGCCAGCGCTGCGTCGTCCCCACGCGCGACCCCATTACTGGCGAAGCAGTCGGCGGTTTCCAGAAAAAATTCATGGAAATGCGCCGGCAACGATTGCCCGCGTGGGCTAACGCCCAGCGGTTCAACCATTACTACCGCTTCGCGGTAAACACGTCGGTGCCCCCCGGCGAAGCCGGAAAGAAATTGCGCGTCGGCGATGCGGTGAATGCTTGGAGCTTTCCAGTATAATTTGCGACAGGGCAGTTGTCGCTTTTTGCCCTTGAGGCAAGTGAAGCGGCGGGCCTGATTTATTTTTTTCTCAGGGGCGCGCCGCTTTTTCGGGTGGAATGGCGTGCGCTGGTACGGCACGTGCTAACGCGGCGGTTGACTGTTCGGCAACATAAGTTGCCTCTTAGACAACATGCTTTACTATCACGACCAGATACAGGTGCAGCTCGAAGCTTTCGGCGTGCGCCTCCAGCAATTGCGTCTCGGCCGCGGATGGACCCTCCAGGATTTGGCGGATCGCAGCGGCCTCTCAAAGACCTTTCTCTCCCGGCTCGAATCCGGCGGCAGACAGGCCTCCATCACCGCTGTCCTGGCCCTGGCCCAGGTCTTCGACGTCTCGCTCGCCTCTCTCTTCGAGGCCGAGCTCTCGGCGGAGCCCTGCGTGATCATGCGCCGCACCGACGCCATCGAGCACTCGGCCAACGGCCTTGCGTACGTTCCCCTGTCGAAGGCCGATCGCCGCTTCAATCTCCAGCCCATTCGCGTCCGCGTCTCCCGCTCCCGCCGCGGCAGCCAGCATTATCACCACGAGGGCGAGGAATGGCTCTACGTCCTCTCCGGCTCGCTCACGCTTTCGCTCGCCGGCAGGACTTACGACCTCGCGACCGGCGACTCCGCGCATTTCAACTCGCAGTTGCCGCACCGGCTCATCGCCCGCGGCGACAAGGACCCGGAGGTGGTGGTGGTCGCTTCGCCCTATTCACCGGGCGGCCAGGATACCCGGCCGTCCGCCCGCGATTTGCGCGCCGTTCCCAGCCTCGATCTCATGGACCGCCGCGACTCGAAGCGGGCAAAGGCCCCGTCCCACAAATCGACACTCTCCCCTGCCGTAAGCCGTAAGCCGTAAAAAACCAATGAACCAACACATGTTGCACCTAACAGCAGAATAGAAATTATGAAACAAGATACAGTATCGCGGTTGCGACCGCATTGTCTCAACTTCGTCGAATTACTGGCGCAGAACATCGCGGTCATCTCGCCCACAATGACCGCGGCATTGATCGTGCCGCTGATGTACGGAACCACGGGGAGCATGAGCTGGCTCTCCTACGCCGTGGGGACGGTGATGCTCCTGTTCGTCGCAGTGAACCTCAACCAATTTGCCAAACGTTCGTCCGGGACGGGCTCGATGTATTCCTTTACGACTGCGGGGCTTGGCCCCAGCGCGGGCTGCATGTCCGGCTGGTGTCTGATCTGGGCCTACTTGTTCATCGGCATCGCCGGCACCACCGGCTTCACCATCTTTGCCGGTAAGTTGCTCGAGACGATGAACCTGTCCCTGCCGTCGGTCATCCTGTTCGCGATCTGTATCGCCGGGTGTTTCCTCCTTTCGTACTTCGACATCAAGGTCTCGACAGTGGTCAGCCTCGTACTTGAGGTTATTTCGGTATCGTTGATCACGATTCTCTGCTTCATCGTGCTCGGGCATCATCACTTTGCCGTGGACACGACGCAGTTCTCACTCTCCGGATTCTCCTGGTGGAACCTGGGCTTGGGCGTGGTCGTCGCGGTGTTCAGCGGAGTCGGTTTCGAAAGCTCGACTGCCTTCGGTGAGGAAGCAAAGAACGCCACGAAAAACGTGCCGCGCTCGATCATCTGGAGCCTGATCGCCACCGGGGCGTTCTTTGTGTTCGTAACTTACACGGAAGTGTTCGCCACCAATGGTTACTCGACGACGCTCGATAAGATCGACGCACCGCTCACCGTCATGGCCAATCTGGTCAACATGCCCTTCCTGGGGCCGGTGTTGAGCGCGTGCGCGATGGCAAGCTTCTTTGCCCTCGCTCTCTCCTGCATGAATGCGGGCTCACGGGTGATGCTTGCGATGGGGCGTCACGGAATATTCCATCCCATAACGAGCGCGACACATGTGAAGCACGAGACGCCTCACATGGCGCTCGGGATCATGGCCATCCTTATGTTTACGGTCACGGCCCTCTTCAAGATGCCGGTCTTTAAGCTCGAGGTGCTCGATGAATTCAACGACGCCGGCACCATGGGCGCCTTCGGTTTCGTGGGCGCCTACGCCCTTGTCACCCTGGCTGCGCCGTTCTTCCTGAAGAAGCGTGCCGAACTGAAAGCCAGGGACACGGTATGGTGCGTCGCGGGGCTTGTTATGTTGCTGATACCCGCCATAGGCAGCGTTTATCCCGTGCCAACCGCGCCGGTGAATTACTTCCCGTATGCCTTCCTGCTGTATCTGGCGATCGGAGGGGTGCGCGTGGTGGCGCTCAGATTCCAGGCACCGGAACGCCTCAAGGAGATCCGGGACGAAGTTCATTCCCAGCATTCCCCTGGAATGCTGGCGACCGAAGCCTAAAGACGCGTTGGGTTCAAGCCGCCGGCGCGAGCGCGCCAATTCGTGCGCGCCAGCGCCGGCGGCAGCCTTTCGAGGCCGATTCGTACTTAGCCAGTAACTCAAAGAAATGCATCTATCACTCAAGGTAGGATCAATCGCCGCGCTCCATCGTTACCCGGTCAAGTCCATGATGGGCGAGGAACTCAACTCGACACGGATTGGCCCGAAGGGGCTGGAAGGCGACCGCGCCTTTGCCATTGCCGATGCGGAAACGGGTAAGATCGCCAGCGCGAAGAACCCATCGAAATGGCCGAGCCTGTTCGAGTTTCGCGCCGCATTCACGGACGTGCTGCCCGGCGAGGGGCCGCTGCCGCCGGCCCGCATTGTCTTTCCCGATGGAAGTACCGTCACCACCAACGACCCCGCCATAGAATCGCGGCTCACAGCCACGCTGGCCAAGCCCGTCCGATTTCTCTCCGGCGCCCCCGCCGCCGGCAGCCTCGAGGAATACTGGCCCGACATTGAGGGACTCGCCCGCCGCGACGAGGTCACCGACGAAGCCATGCCCACCGAAACGTTTTTCGATGTGGGAATCGTCCATCTCCTGACCACCGCGACCTTATCCAAGCTGGGCACCGAATACCCTGGCGGGCGCTTCGAGGCTCGCCGTTTCCGGCCTAACATCGTCATCCGCACCATGCCGGAGTTGAGTGGCTTCCCCGAGCAAGGCTGGAACGAACGCGTCCTGATCATTGGGGAGGAAGTCAAGCTGCGCGTCACCGGCCCCTGTTTCCGATGTGTCATGACCACCCTCTCCCAAGGCGATCTCCCGAAGGATAACGGCATCCTGAAAGCCGCCGCCCTTCATAACCAGGCGCGCGTGGGCGCTTACGCATCGGTCATTCAAGGAGGCGCCATCCGCCGCGGTGACAGCGTCATTCTCGACCCGGGTTGATTGAGCTTCCGGTTGGTAAAATGTGCCGGTTGATTTGGCGGCTTCCTACTCCTGCGCGCCGCTCTCTTTCAGCAACAGCACCACGCCGCTGTGGCCATACTGCTCCGCCGCGTTCAATGGCGTCCTGCCGTAGTTATCCCCGGCGTTGACGTTCGCCTTGTCCGCGATGAGTAACTTCACCAGGTCCACATAGCTTTTCGACGCACCGGAGTGCAACCAGCGGGGATTGTCCTTGCCCGCAAAATCAGCCTCCTTGTCCAGTTGCATCTCGACCCGGTCGTTGTTCCCCTCGCCCGCGGCGATGTGCAGCGGCGTCCTGCCGATCTTATCCGTGGCATTGATATTCGCTCCGTGACTTAGCAGCAGTTGCACCACCTCCGTATTATCCTCCGCTGCCGCCACGTCCAGCGGCGTGTCGCCGTTGGCACCCTGCGCGTCGATGTCGATTTTCGGCGCCAGCAGCAGCAACTCCGCCATGGGTTCCTGACCGCGAACCGCGGCAAAGTGCAGCGGCGTCCATCCATCCTTGTTCTTCGCATTGGCGTCGGCTCCGAAATCCAGCAGCAACCGTGCGACATTTGTTTGACCCGCACCCGCCGCCGTGTGCATTGGCGTGTCGCCATCCGCATCCCGCGCATTGACATCCGCGCCGTGACCCAGCAGCAGCCCGGCGACATCAGCCGATCCAATCGCCGCCGCGACATGCAGCGGCGTGTCGCCATGGTCATCCTTGCTCGAAATCAAATCCGGATGCTTCTTCAAGAGCGCGGCGACCTTCTTTACATCGCCGGCCTTCACCGCGTCGTGGATTTCGCCGCCGTAAGCAATGCCGCACCAGGCCAGTGAAATCGTTACGAGGAGCGTGCGCGTGACCGGGGAGTGAATGAAACGCATGGGGAAATTGAGGGGGCTCATAGATGGGGGGTGCATATATTCGATAATCCCGGCCCTGCTGCCAACGCAATCATTCGCGCACGCGAGCGCGACAAGGTCATCGCCTCTGGTATATGCCTTCTCAGGCATGTCCAACTCTTCTTTTTCTCCTTAGCCAATTTGTTTCCCCGACCATTCTTTACCTTTCTCCTAGCTTCGTTCACAATCATCGCTTCCAGCACGATGCATCCCCGCCCTTCCCCGCTGGCCGTCGTAAATCCTCCATGGAACTCCTTTTCCATACCATAGCCATCGAGCCGGCCCGATGGACGCCCGAGCGCACATCCCACAGCCTGGCGGGGCTCCTTCCCCACATAGCGGACGCGGGATTTCGGCGCATCGAAGTATTCGAGCCTCATCTTATAGAAACCTCCCATTCCGCGGAGATCCTTGCCGCATTCAAATCCCTCGATCTTATCCCCGAGATACTTAGTTCCTATCTCAACCTGAATCCCAACGTATCCACCTGCGACCAGGTTATTGCAGCCATCGAGGAAATGCGCGCCCGCATCCAGTATTATGGGTTCCGCAAGGTCCGCATCTTTCCCGGGCCCGGCATGAAGCCGGACGACAAGCAGGCGCTTGCGACATTCATCGCCCGGCTCGAGCGACTTATCGCCAGCCTCCCCGGCATCGAGATATTACTCGAGACCCACGACGGCTCGCTCGCCGACGATCCGGAACTCATCACTCAAATCGTCCGCGATTTGAATGTCCCCACGCTTGGCCTGCTCTACCAGCCCACCGTTTTCCAGGCTGAGAGCGCGTTGCGGCAATTCGCCATCGAGCAGCCATTCATCCGCCATGTTCATTTGCAAAATCGAAATCCCGACCGCTCCTTTGCCCGCCTGCGCGACGGCATCCTCCCATGGGATCGCATTGTTCCCCAGCTTCCCCCGGACGTGGCGGGCACGCTCGAGTTCGTTCCCATCGGCATTTGCCCCGTCGACAAGTTCGATCTCGCCGCCACCCTCGAGCAGGCGCAGTCCGAAGCGGCTTACATTCGCGAGTTGACCTGAGTATTTCATGCCTGGAACGGGAACGGCGGGTGCGCGGGCTTCGGCGGGGGGTGGAGAGAGGGGCGAAGGAGGGGGGAATTTTGGGCCGGGTTGGGTTTTTGATCCGCCACGCCCGCAACGCCTCCGGCGTAGCGAGGCGGGCAGGCCCCGCCCGCAACGTTTTGAGCGGAGCGAGGCGCGCAACCAGATATACGTAGAATTGCGGGGCTTTTGACCTGCGCATGAGCGCGGCGGGGGGTGAAAGTACCTTGATTGACCTTGATTGACCTTGATTGGGCTTGATTGCGAGATGGCGCAGATACGCCGTGCAGATTGCACGGTTGCGCCGGAAAAGGGGGCCGATAGGGTTGCGATTTCGAGATGAATGGCGGGCGCCATTCCATGACGGTAGCAAGACGGATGTCGCGGTGGTTAGCGATTTTTTCGGGCGGGGAGTCTGGCAAGCGGCGCGTTGATCGAGGGCGGGCTGATGCTTGCAAGCTATGAATTGTGGGCCGTCCCGCTGGATCTTGCCCGGGGGAGTTGTGAGCCGCACCCAAAGCCCCGCGGTGCGGGGCAATGAGGCGGGTAAACGCGCCCGAAGCGCTCCGCGCAACGAGGCGGGTAAACGTCGTTGTGTTTGAGCACGCTGCGGCGTACTATGCGGCCATGCCTGCAAGCATGAATATCGAAGTTCCTGCCGATGCCTTGGAGTCGGCGCGGATGACTGTCCAGGATGCGAAACTGGAATTGGCCATCGCGCTTTTCTCGCAGGGCCGTCTTTCGATGGGCAAGGCCGCCGAGGTTGCGGAGATGCCTGTGGGCCGGTTCCAATTGCAGTTGGCAGCCAGGCAGATCGGGCCGCATTACAGCGTCGAGGACGCACTCAAGGACAGCGCGGCGCTGGCCGCTTCGCGCCGCTCATGATTGTTGTAGCGGATTCCTCTCCGCTTATTGCCATGGGCCGCATCGGACGGCTCGATATTCTGCATACGTTCTTCGGTCAATTACTTTTGCCGGATGCGGTTTGGCAGGAGGTGGTCGAGGCCGAAAGAGAAAAACCTGGATCGTCCGACATCGCGGCAGCCAGTTGGATTGAACGCCGGACGGTCAAGGACTCGGCATGGGTGAACCTTCTCAAGCACGATCTCGGCGCCGGAGAAGCTGAAGCAATCGTTCTCGCCAGGGAAATAGGAGCGGGTCTCGTTTTAATGGACGAACGATTGGGCCGGTCGGCGGCGCGGAGTCTTGGCTTGAATGTTGTGGGGCTTATCGGCGTTTTGATCGAAGCTAGAAACCGGGGACTCATTACGGATGCGGCGGAGATGTGGGGCGACTAAAGAATGAGGGTGGTTTCTGGATTTCTGACGATTTGCGGAAACTGGTCACGGGTTGAACTGTCCGAGGCTGGCCAAGCTTGCCATCGAGAGAATGGCACGGTGCTGGTGAAAGTACGAGAGGCGCGGCGACTTGACGTAATAACATCCGTGGCTACGCTTGGGGTTGTGACGCTGCAACTCAAAATCCGCAAGATTGGCAACTCGGTGGGCCTCGTGCTTCCGAAGGAAGCGCTGGCGCATCTGAAATTGGAAGAGGGCGACACGGTGACCTTGACTGAGGCGCAGGACGGTGTGCGCCTGACGGCAGGCAATCCGGAGTTTGCCAGGTCCATGGCGGTCTTCGAGAGCTTGAACCGCCGGTATCGCAACGCGCTGCGCGAGCTGGCTAAATGAAGGAGGCTTACTGGCTGACACAGCGGATGAGCCGCTTGCGGCCGAATGGCCAGTAGCGTTTCGGTCTTTGTGGCCAGGTTTCCATTCTCGATCAGGGAAATGGTTTTGGCTGCCTGGGGAGCGTGGGGCGAACGGAGACGGCGGGTGCGCGGGCTTCGGCGAGGGGTGGAGAGAGAGGCGGATTTCGGGGGCGGATTCGGGTAGCGGGGGGTGAAAGTACCTTGATTGACCTTGATTCACCTTGATTGGGCTTGATTGACCTTGATTGCGAGATGGGGCAGATTTGCCGTGCAGATTGCACGGTTGCGCCGGAAAAGGGGGCCGATAGGGTTGCGATTTCGCAGCAATGGCAGGTGCCATTCCATGAGGCTAGCGAGACGGATGTCGCGGTGGTCAGCGATTTTTCGGACGGGGAGTGATTGGAGGCGGAGACTTCCCGCGACAGGGCCGTGCTTCCGCCCGCGTCGAGCCCGTGCAAACCGGCGGCCGGCTCATGGCGGAGTCGCATGTATACGATTTGCGAGAGCGTTGCGTTCGCGGTGCAATTTGCCCCTGGCTCGGTCCTCGCCCTGAAATCGCGGACGTTGGCTTCGAAGGCCTTCGCTCTGTAGATATCCAGCACGACCCTACTGTGATCGGCCTCATTCCTCTTGAAATTCAAAGAAATTTCGCCTGCAAGGACCGTAAAGAGGAACAGGAAGGAAGCGTACACGGACAGGAGATTCCTGCCGGCGGGCACCCGCGCTACAAAGAACGGCTCACTCGATGATTTGTCGGGCAGGGAGAATACTGGGAGCCTTCGCGCCGGCTGAATTTGGTGTTGCCGCCTCACTGGCGCTCCTCCCCGCTCATTCGGCGCGGAGCCTGGAGGAGAAGAAAAGGGTGATTCTTTTTTCCTTCCTGTTCGCGTACACCGTGAGGGGGGCGTTCAGGAAATCAATCATGGACTGGTCTGTCGTGCTCCCGCAGTACGCCGGGCAGTTTTGGTACGTGACCGGCGGAAGCAGCCGGCTAAAATTGACGGCTCATGGTACGCTCCAAGTCGAATGGAACAGAAGACTCTTCGGCCAACCCGCCCTTCAACGACTGCGACTGGTTCCGTAAGGACGACGAGGTGCGCTATGGCCTTGCGGAGGAGGAACTGGATCTCATCGTGAACTACGACGCCGAGTATCGCCTCGGCCGCGACGCAGGAGAGGAGGAGGAATAATCATGGCAGACAACCCCGAGACCCAGCAGCCGAATGAGGTGAAACGCATCCTGTGCCTGGCCAACTCGCGCAAGCTCAGCGGCCGCTGCATTGCCGGACGACAAATCGTGAACAATCAGCCGGGAGCGTGGATTCGTCCCGTCAGCGACCGCGAACATCAGGAAGTTTCGTGGGAGGAACGCCACTACGAGGAGGGGAGTGACCCGCGTGTGCTTGATGTGGTGGCCGTGCCTCTCGTCGAAGCCCGCCCCCATCTTTTCCAGCAGGAGAACTGGCTGCTGGATACGAACTTCTACTGGCGGAGGACCAGTCGCGTGGACTGGGCCGGGCTTCAAGCGTTTGTAGGGCCAGCCGGGCCGCTCTGGGTCAACGGGCAGAGCAGCTTTAGTGGCAAGAATAATAGGGTCGCTCTGGCCCAGGCGGAACAACTGCGCGATTCCCTGCGGCTAATCCGTGTTGCTGGCGCGCGGCTTGAGATTCTTCGGCCAGGTGCACAATTTAGGAACCAAAAGAAGCGGGTGGAGGTGGAGTTTGCTCACGAGGGGACCCAATACCGACTGCGTGTCACGGACGCTGTTTATGAGGACCGGTATCGCAAGATGGCCGAGGGGTATTACGACCTAGGCGAGTGCTGCCTCTGCGTCAGCCTTGGCGAACCATTCGAGGGTTATGCCTACAAGCTGGTTGCCGCCATCATCGAACGGGCGCAGACTGAAACAAGATGAGTGTGACCGGAAACGTCGTCTTCACGATAGGCCACTCGACGCATAGTGCCGAGGCGTTCCTCGCATTGCTCCGCCAGCATGGCGTCGAGGCGTTGGCGGACGTACGCTCATCGCCGTTCAGCCGCTTGAATCCGCAGTTCAACCGTGAGCCGCTGAAGCAGTTTCTCAGGGCGAGCGGCATCCGGTATGTCTTTCTGGGCAAGGAACTCGGCGCCCGTTCCGAGGACCGTTCCTGCTATCTCGATGGCCGCGTTCAGTACGGGCGGCTGGCGCAGACGGCTCTTTTCCAAAGCGGGCTGGACCGGGTGCTGCAAGGCGCCGCCCGCTACCGCGTGGCCCTGATGTGCGCGGAGAAGGAACCGCTGGAGTGCCACCGGACGCTGCTCGTGGCGAAGGCGCTGCTCGCGAGCGGCCAGCCGGTGTTGCATATCCACGCCGACGGCCACCTCGAAACGCACGAAGCCGCGATGGAGCGGTTGCTCGATGTGACCGGTCTTCCAAAGGCGGACTTATTTCGCTCCAAGGAGGAACTGATTTCCGAGGCTCTGGCGCGCCAGGAGCAACAGGTCGCCTATGTGGATGAGGCCCAGCCGGCGAGGACACTCCGGGAGGATTTACCATGAAAGTTTTCACCATCGGATTCACCAAAAAGTCGGCGCGGCAATTCTTCGACACGCTCCGCAAGTCCGGGGCCGAGCGGGTCGTGGATGTGCGGCTCAACAACGTGTCGCAACTCGCCGGATTCACGAAGCGGGACGACCTCGCATTTTTCCTCAAGGAAGTCTGCGGGATGGATTACGTGCATGTGCCCGACCTCGCGCCAACGCAGGAGATGCTCGACGAATACAAAAAGCTGAAGGGCGATTGGAGAACCTATGAGGGTCGATTTCTTGACTTGATGAGCAAGAGGCACATTGAGGACCGCCTTCCTAAGGATGTAATTTCCCAAGGTTGCCTCTTGTGCAGCGAAGACAAACCGCATTACTGTCACCGACGATTGGTAGCTGAATACTTGCAGCAGCACTGGGGGGACCTCGACATCAACCATCTCGTGTGAATTACTGAACACGCCGCCCGATAATGTGCATCCCAAAATTGCATCATTATGTGCCAAGATTTCACTTGGCACGATTTGCGAACGAGCGAGGTCAGGTGCGCACGTTCGATAAGGTTGCAGGTAAGGTCTTCGCTGCGGGTCCGATGGCGCTTGCGGCTGAGAGACAGTTCTACACGCTGCCCGAATTCAGCGGCACAAATGTGGATCCGCCTTTCTTAGAAAAGCAGTTCGCACGGGTTCAACTGCTTTTCGCGGAGGCGGGCGCTTGCTTCGTTGCGGCAGGCTTCGTAGTACTCCAGTTGCGCCGGTTGCCGGTTTGAGGTTGCGGGGACGCGGCCGGATTGGTGCTCGCTGAGGCGTCGCTTGAGGTTATTGGTGGACCCAACGTAGAGCTGCCCGTCGGCGCATCGCAGAACGTAGGTGTAGAAGAACATTTGGGGGGGGGTGTTCGATTTTGGGACGGGGGAGGACGGGCGGGGATGGAGGGGTTGGGGGGAGAATAAGGAAAGCGGGTAAACCGCGCCCACAGCCCCGCGGCGCGGGGCAGTGAGGCGGGTAAATGCTCGGGGCGGGACTTGAACCCGCACGCCTTGCGGCATACGCCCCTCAAACGTACGTGTCTGCCAGTTTCACCACCCGAGCAAATTGAGGAACGAAACCTTTACCCTCGCGCGCCGGAGGCCGCAAGCGCCTTTTGCGCGCTGCAATCCATCTCATGAGCCCGGAATTCCTGGTTCTGCGACCCCTCCGGGGTCGTGGCGCGTTTTTGACGGTACCGGGGGTGTCGTCCTTCGACAGGCCCTTCGGCAGGCTCAGGACCTTCGGCTCAGGACTCGACCCCCGGCTACCGCTCTTTGAACCCTTCGGGTTCATGCGCTTCGCGCGGCTTTTCAGGCCACGCCGATGTTTATGAGATGAGTTCTAGGGGCTGTCGGAAACCTGGCCGCCGGAGTCGGGGAGGTCCTGCAGGAGGCACTCTTGCAGGAAGCCGTAAAAGTGGACCTGGAAAAGGCTGAGGTCGCGGACCGTCTCGATGGTGCGCGGGCCGCTCTGGTTCATGTCCTTCTCCTCGAATCCGAACCGGGCGGCGAGCGAGAGGCGCGCCTGGTTGAGGACGTTGAGCCATTGCTCGAAATGATCCGCCGGGATCTCGAACGCGTAATTGTCCTGCGTTTCGTCCAGTTGCTCGAAATCCTCGAGGTCGTCGCGTACGAGCTCGCTGGCGCTGGCGAAGAGTTTCTTGAGCTCCGGGTGGACCAGCTCGCGCCATTCGTCGTTCGAGCCGGGATCGCCCGTGCCCGCCGGGTAGATGCGGTCGCGGGCGGCCTCGCTGTCGCCGGGCTCGGCGCTGACGGGGATTTGGCGCAGCAGCTCGACGAAAAACAAATCGAGCCGCGCCAGCCGCAATCCGTCTCCGGTACGGGTTACTTCCACGGTCACTGGGCTTTCTCCAGGGTGGCGAGCAGCAGGTAGCCGTGCAACTGCTCGACGTAGCTCTCGGCCGGTTCCCGCACGCCGGACCAGACGATGGACCGGCCCAGGTGATGGACCTCGAGCATATGTTTTTGCGCCCGATCCTTCGAGTAGCCGAAGACGCGCTGGAGGACCATGGTCACGTAGGTCATGAGATTCACGGGGTCGTTGTGGACGACCACATTCCACGGGATATCGAGGGCACTTTCCGTGCTGGTTTCTTTTTCAGTGATCGTTTCTCCGTTGCCCATGCGATGTGTCCCTCTAAGATGAATTCGGAGCCGGCGAAACTCAAGCGCGGGCAGCGATGCCCCCCGGTTGCTTGCCGTCCCGCGGGCGAGCCGGTACAAGTGGCCTGATTCTCATGGATGAATCCGACGTTTCCCACCCTGAGGGCCTGCCCCCGGGGGCGCCTGTGGTTGAAAGCCCCCGCTACACGATTCACTACCCCGAGCGCCGCCCATGGCTGCCTGCGCTGATCCTGGTGGCGGCCGTTTTCCTGGCCTATAGCCGGGTGTGGCAGGCCGGGTTCATCTGGGACGATGACTCGCACCTGACGCAGAACCCGACGATCATCGGGCCGCTGGGCTTCGGGGACATCTGGACGAGCGCAAAGGCGGTGTATTACCCGCTGGTGCTGAGCAGCTTCTGGGTTCAGCACGCCATCTGGGGGTTGAATCCCCTGCCCTATCACGGCATCGATGTGGCGCTTCACGCCGCCTGCGCGCTGCTGCTCTGGCGTGTGCTGCTGCGGCTGAAAATCCCCGGGGCTTGGCTGGGCGCGGCGATCTGGGCGCTCCATCCGGTGCAGGTCGAGAGCGCGGCGTGGATTACGGAGCAAAAGAACACCCAATCGTGCCTTTTTTACCTGCTTTCGATCCTCTTTTTCCTGCGCTGGATGCGGATTTCGCACGAAATGGAGGCGATCCCGCCCATCAATTATCCGCCCGGGTTCCCGCGCGCGCGCAATTACTCGATGGCGCTGCTGTGCGCGACGCTGGCGATCCTGAGCAAATCCTCGACCGTCATGCTGCCGGTCGTGCTCGGCTTGTGCGCGTGGTGGATGGAACACCGCTGGCGCTGGCGTTACGCGATTCTGCTGGCCCCTTTCGCCATGGTCTCCGCGGCGGCCAGCGCGTGGACGGTGTGGGAGCAAAAATATGGCCATAACGCCCTGGGCGCCGAGTGGTCGCAGAGTTACGCCCAGCGCGCCATCGTCGCCGGGAAGGACATCTGGTTTTATCTCTGGAAACTCATCTGGCCGCATCCGCTGATTTTCATTTACCCGCAATGGAGCACGGAGACCAACCTGGTTGCTTTCCTGCCGCTCGCCGCGGCGCTCATTGTGTTTTTCCTGCTTTGGGTCGGGCGTAACGGGAAATTGCGGCCGGTCTTTTTTGCTTACGCCTATTTTGTCGTCTCGCTTTTCCCGGTGCTCAGTTTTTTCAACGTTTACTTTTTCCGCTACTCGTTTGTCGGGGATCATTTCCAATATCTCGCGAGCATTGGTCCGCTCGCGCTCGCGGGCGCGGCCATCGCGCGCGCGTGTGAATTTGGCGGCGCCAGCTTCCTGTTGATTGGCTGCAAGACCCCGTGGGGCAAACCCGCTCATGTCGCGATCGCCTCGGGAACACGCGGTTCGACTTTCCGCATCATTTCGGCCGTGCTGCTAATCGTTCTCGGAACGCTCACCTGGGTGCAATGCGGGGTTTATTACAACCTCGAGACTCTCTGGCGGGCCACGCTGGCGGAAAATCCAGCGGCGTGGATCGCCCACTTCAATCTGGCCGATCTGCTCGTGAGCCGCGGCCGTGCCGCGCAGGCAGCCGCCCATTATGACGATGCGCTTGCCGATTACCGCGAGGCCGAATTCCACTACCGCGCCGAGTTGCAAATACGGCCCGCCAGCGTCGAAGCGATGGGCAACCTCGCCGGCTTGATGCTCATCGAGCACCGCAATGCCGAGGCCATTGCCGAACTGGAGGAACTCCTGCGATTCGATCCCGACAATGCCCAGGCGCATGGTAATTTGGGCGTCGCTCTCCTTTCCGCGGGCCGCGTGGACGAAGCCATTATGCATGCCCAGAGCGCGGTCGAACTTTCGCGCCATACCGATGAGTCCGGCGCCGGCCACAACGATGCCGGAATGCTCAACATCCTGGCCCAGACGTATGCGAAAGCGGGCCGTTACCCTGAAGCGATTGAAGCTGCGAAGATGGCCCTCCAGCGGGCGCAATCCCAATCCAACACCAGCCTCGTTAACGAGCTGACGAACGAACTGGCCGACTACGAGGCGAAGGCGAAGGCCGTGCCGTAATAATAATCTGCGCCAAGCTGCGGACCCTGCAGCGTCTTCTATCTGATTTGCCGCAACTGGTTTCGCGCCGATGGCGCTTGGCGTCTACGGGCAGGGCGACCCAGCCCCAGTTGCCTGCGCAACTGCGGCTGGGCTGTTGAATGAGGGGCCGTTGGCCCCAGCGAATTTGCGGCAGAGTAAACGAGAACTGGTCTGGAGCAGTTTCGGGTCAATCTGACGTTGGAAGCGCCTCCCCGCATGGGCCAGCGGCCCATGGCTGCAAGGCTGGCTCGCATATCGGTGCGGCAGAGTAAACGAGAACTGGTCTAATCCTCGCTCTCCAATCTCCCCAGCGCCCGCCGCAATATCTCCGATTGCGCGGCCTTCATGCGGGTTGCCGCCGGCTCGGCCATGTCGTCGTGGCCGTTCAGGTGCAGGATTCCGTGGATGATATAGAGGCCGATCTCCTCCTCGATCCGCTGCCCGTACTCGAGCGCCTGCCGTTGGGCTACCCCCGCGCCGATCACGATCTCTCCGTGCTCGAAGGTCAGCACATCCGTGGCGCCGGCGATCTTCATGAATTGCCGGTGCGCCCGCGCGATTGCCCGGTCCGATACGATGCTTACCTCGATTTCCGCGAGCGTTTCGAGCGGCGCGCCCGGCACGATTCCCGCCGCCTCGCACTGCGCCAGCGCCGCGCGGGCGAATCGCCGCAGCGACGCCAGATCGAAACGGATCGCGCGCTGGCGATTGTGGACCTGGATGGCGCGGGCCCTCGGCCATCGCCCTACGCCGCGGAGACAGGCGGCGCGTTTTCCGGGACCCGGAAGGTCTCGGTCTTGGCCGCTCGACCGGGTAGGCGATGCGGCTGTGCAGCATGTTCGTGAGCGTGTGAGCGAAATTTTCCGAGATCGCCTGGATTTCCCGCATCGTCAGGTCGCACTCGTCCAGTTGCCCGTCGATGATGCGGCGCTGGATGATGTCGTGGATCAGTTGCTCGAGCCGGCCCGGCGTCACCTTCTCGAGGCACCGCGACGCGCTCTCGACCGCGTCGGCCAGCGAGATGATGCCCGACTCCCGCGATTGCGGCTTCGGCCCGCTGTAACGGAAGCTCTCCTCGCGCACCTCCGGGATATCCTCCTCGCGGATGTTCATGATCTTGCCTCCCTGGCGCGCATCCTCCTGCTGCTGGAGGGCGCGCTGGTAAAAGTAACCGACCATGGAGGTGCCATGGTGCTCCTGGATGACATCGACGATGCGCTGGTTGAGCTTGTATTTGAGCGCCAGGTCCACGCCTTCCTTCACGTGGGCGATGATGATGAGCGCGCTCATCGTCGGCGCCAGCTCGTCGTGCGGATTGCGGCCCGCGCGCATATTTTCGGTGAAATACTCCGGTTTCACAAGTTTACCAATGTCGTGAAAATAAGAGCAAACCCTGCATATCGTGGGATTTGCGCCGACGACCTCCGCTGCGGACTCCGCGAGGTTTGCCACCACCAGCGAGTGATGGTAAGTGCCCGGCGCCTCGATGGTCAGGCGCCTGAGCAGCGGGTGATTGAGGTCCGCCGCTTCGAGCCAGGAGATATCGGTCGTCAGGCCGGACATGGTCTCCATGATCGGCAGCGCGCCGCTTACGATCATCGCCGTCAGGATGCCGCTGCCGACCGCCGCCACGCTCTGCCAGCCGACCATCTACCAATCCATGGTCGGGAACATTTCCCACTCGACATTTGATGTGGCCAAAGGTGATCGCGAGCAGCCACGTCGCCAGACCCACGAAAAACCCCGCGCGCACCAGCCGGCTGCGCCGCCTGACCTGGAGCGTCACGAAGACCGCCACGAAGCCGCATATCAATCCCAGTCACCAGGTAAATGAACGCCGCCCCGTCCTCGCCCGGGACCCCCAATAGATCAGCGATCCCCAGAGCGAGACGAACGTCGCCGCGTAGAGGCCCTGGTTTCTTGCCCAGCAGCACCGAGCAGACCAGCGGCGCAAGCGCATACGGCAGCACCAGCGGCACATACTCGCCCGGGATGGTCCTGTTGTGCCCGAGGACGAGGATGATCTTCGTGATGATCAGGTGCGCCAGCATCGTCCCAAACATCAGGCGTGATGCGCGAGTTGCTGGCAAAAGTGACCGGGTGATTGACCCATAGTTGCGCCAGCGCCGTCGCAAAGATCAGCAGGGCGATCATCCAGCTTCTCGATCGACTGCACCCGCGAGCCGTAAGGATGAGCATCGCCAGCCCCGTGCAGAAGAGCACGAAGATTGCGACCCGCACCCGCGGGCCCGTCTCCAGCGTGTACAGCAGCTCGCTGTGCGTGCGCCGGCGGCGGATTTTTGCGGATGCCAGTCCCTTCGCGGACGAGCCGCTTTCGCTCGAAAAAGTGAAACATTGATCCTGTCTTAAGGGCGCTCTGCGCCCGAGCCTTTTACCCCACGGTAGTGCTTGTACGCACGCACAATCGATTGCACCAGCGGATGCCGTGACTACGTCCCGTTCCTCGAAATACTGGAATGCCACCCCTTCGACCCCCTTGAGCGCCTGCATCGCCTCGATGAGCCCCGAGCGCTTGTTGTTGGGCAGGTCGATCTGCGTCTGGTCACCGGTCACGACGCATTTCGACTCCAGGCCCAGGCGCGTTAAAAACATGAACATTTGTTCGGTGGTCGTATTCTGGGCTTCATCGAGCACGATGAATGCCCGGTTCAATGTCCGCCCGCGCATATATGCCAGCGGCGCCACCTCGATGACCCCGCGGTCCATGTGCCGCTGCATCTCCTCCGGGTCCAGCATATCGCCCAGGGCATCATATAATGGCCGCAGATAGGGAAAAATCTTCTCGTTCAAATCTCCGGGCAAAAACCGAGCGCCTCGCCCGCCTCGACCGCCGGCCGGGTCAGGATGATGCGCGTCACCTGCTCGCGCTTGAAGGCCGAGACCGCCATTGCCATGGCGAGGTAGGTCTTGCCCGTGCCCGCCGGCCCCACACCAAAGACGACGTCGTGTTTGTCGATCAATTGCAGGTAATTTCGCTGGCCTGCGCTCTTGGGGACGATGGGCGCGCGCCGTGGCGAAACCGTGATCTTCGCATCGAGCAGGGAGTCGAGGCCGTTCCCATTGGCATCCGCGTCCGGCTGCGCTCACCGACCGGAGGGCGTAATCAAACTCATGCCGCCGGATTTCCACGCCGTTCTTGCGGGCGGCATCGAGTTGCTGGAAGACCTGGCGCGCCCTGGCCACATTTTCCGGCTCGCCCTCGAGGCGAACCCATCCCTCGCGCGTCGTCACCTTGACCTTGAGCGCGTCCTCGAGGTTTTTGAGCAGCCGCAAATCGTTCGCGTAGAGGGCCTGGAGGGCGCGCGGGTTTTCGAAGTCCAGAGTCTGCGTTTCGGGCATATTCGGCCAAAAGCCGGGCCACCAATAGACACCCAAAGCGCGCGTTTTGCAACTGATGCCCGCCTGGCGCATCTAATATTGTCACCTATTAGTCCCTTTACTTTTTCGATTTCCTGGGCGCTAGTCCCCTGCCGAATGACCGCGAACCCTGGATCACCCTCCATTTTTTCGCCATCTCCGGCGGCCGGGTTTCTGAAGAGGCTGGGGCATTGGGTCTCGAATCACGTTCTCGCGTTTTGCGCCGGCTCGCTGATGCTCGGCGGCGCGGACCGGTTATTTCTATGGCCACCAGGCCGGGTTCAACGAGGCCGCCGACAGGCGCCGGCAATTGCCCAACGGCTCGATCCTCTGCAAGCCGGGCCCATGGGGCGACGTCTCGTACACGCCCTTCACGATTGCGGCCCCGGATGATCTGCTGCCCGTGCGCGGCATCGAGGAGGCCGGCACCGATTGGTTCTTCAAGGGCTATACATCGGACGCGGTTGTGAGTCTTTTTCAATCCGCCGGCATGGGGCACGATCTCCAGCTCCGGTGGATCGCGCCGAGCGTCTTCCATATCCACGACAACGGCATCGAACTGACTCCGACTCCCGATCTCGTCTACTCGCTTCCCGACGACACCCGCGCGAAAATCTACGAGGTCCTCTCCCAGTTCCCTGAAAATGATTCACAGGTCCACTTCCTGCGCGCGAGCGACCTGGACGAGCATTTCGCCGGAAGCGGCGTCGCGCCGGCCTCGATCGCGCTGTTCAAACAGCTTTGCTGCCAGCGCGGCAATTACCTGATGTACGCCGGGCTCTCGGCGCTCCTCGGGCGTCTCCCGTCCTACGAGGAGAAGCTTCGGTTCGTCAAGGCGCTGACCCGCGAGCGCACGATGCTCCTGCGCATTCACATCACACCGCAAAGCGACCTGGACGCGCTTGCGCAATACTGGGGCATCGGCCAGTGGGGCACGGACGTAAAGACCATCTTCGAGTCGCTGAGCCAAATTCCCACCGGGACCTGGATGAACATCACCATGGTCCTTCCGCCGCTGCCGACGTAGGAGATTTACAGCTTCCCGAACATCGCCGACGGCGCCGCCGAGGAAAACCGCGATTGCCACTGGACCTCGCTCAATTTCTTCCGCGCCACGCCCGATCCGAATTTCGACAAGCCCGGCTACGGCCTTCGCGAGTTGCGGCAGAACTATGTCGCCGCTCCCGGCGACCCGCGCTACGGCGACCTGGTGCTGTTCGCAAAGCCGGACGGCGCCATCGTCCATTCGGCAATCTATATCGCCGACGATATCTGTTTCACGAAGAACGGCGACACCGACATCCATCCGTGGATGCTCTCGACGATCTCCGATCTCATTGGCGAATACTCCTTCGAGGTCGATCCCGACCAGAAGCTGGTCGTCCAGTATTTCCGCGACAAGGCTCTTTGAGCCCGCGCGCTCAATTCGCGTTTGCAGCGGAGCGGCGCCTTCCCTACCTTCCGCCCACCGTGTCTTCGGGCAATCCATTTTCCATCGGTTTCCGCGCCGCGCGCGCCAACCTCGTGCCCGGCCTCATCATCCAGAGCGCGATGGTTGCCGTGGTGCTGGCGTATTATTTCGCGCCGGCGGCGCGACCCTGGTTTGAGGGGCTGGCCGCGGCGAAGGCCCATTGGGGTTACGGGTTCAGTTTTGTCTCGTCCATTTTCGCCGGCGCCATCCTGCCAATTCTGCTGAAGGTCCTCCTGCTGGAGCGCGGCCGCGTTCGCGCGAAACGCTGCGCGCCGATCTTGCCGAGCTTCTCTTCCTGGCCTTCTTCTGGGGCATCGAAGGAATGATCGCCGATGGTTTTTACCGTTTCCAGGCGCTGATTTTCGGCGCCCACGCCGACTTTCCAACCGTCCTCAAGAAAGTCCTGGTCGATCAATTCATCTATAATCCGCTCTTTGCCGCGCCCTACATGCTCGCGTGGTACGAATGGAAAAACCACGGCTATCGCTTCGGCGGCATCCGCCATGCATTCACCGCGGAATTTTATCGCGCGCACACCATCCCGACGCTTTGCGCCACCTGGGCGGTCTGGATTCCCGTCACCAGCGCCATCTATTCGCTGCCCTCGCTTCTCCAGTTTCCGCTGTTCGCGCTCGCGCTGACATTCTGGGTGCTGATGCTCGCCTACATGACCTCCCGCCATCATACCCCCGGCCAGATCCCCACTCCCGTTCCCGAGCCCGTTGCCGATTGACGTTTTTTCCTTCGCCTGCGGCGCGCGCGCCGTATCCTCGATACCCCGCATGAGCCCCAACGATGTATTTGTCCGGATGCCCGAAAGCACCTGCTCCGCCATGCTCTCGGACATTTTTGAAAACGAGAAGTCCCTTTACAAAAACCTGATCGAAAACCTGGCCCGCCAGCGCAAGCTGCGTCCCGTCTTCATCGAGCGCAAACCGCGCGCGGAACGTTTCGCCTGGATCAAGGAGGCGCTTGGCCGCCGCCAGAACGAGCCCATCGCCGGCAACCTGCTGCAAATCTGGCTGGTGAGCCGCCATTCGAAGATGCTGTGCGATTTCCTGGATAGCCTCGGCATCAAGCACGAGGAGAATGGGACCGTCGATTCCATCCCGTCGCAGCCGCGAAAGCCGGTGCTGGAATCCGCCGTCGCCGCGCTGGTCGAAAAATACGATCCAACAATCGTCGCCGTTTATCTCCACGCCTTCCAGGCCCTCGATGAATCCGGCTGGCCCCTGCTCGATGAAATCATCGCCGCCGACCCGCGCCTGCAACTGGCTGCCCCGGCGCCGGCGGGGTAGCTAGGCGATTTGCGGCTGATTCCGAATATTGCTGCTTCGTGAAACAAGGCCAACGATCAGCAAATCGAGACCGCAGAGAGCAAGGATGCTCCCTGCACCGACGCCGCGGAACATGATCTTATCAGCTTTTGAATGCAACGGGTTCCGCGCCGGTTGCGCCTCCCTCCCAATTGTAACGGCCAGGGGCGCGTTCGATGGAGAATGCGCCAGGATCATGTCCCGCACGGCAAACATCAGCTTGTTTGCCTCCTCGGCGGCTCGTTGCGAATCGGGATTGTAAATTCCGATGTCACATAAATAATCCGCCTCGGGCAACCGTTTCAGCGCAACGGTATTGGCAGAAATGTTGCCAACCATGTGAAATGAATGTGGGCCAGTGCGAATGCTGCATTTCAACTCGACAGTATTGGTAGAAATATTGTCAAGGCTCGCAGCATTCAAAACCATCTGATAAAGTTTAGCAGGATCTGCGCCGTGAACCTTGAACCAGGCCTCCGTGTAGTATATCCGCGGGTGAAAGCAGGAAATAATCCAGGCAACAATGGCAAACAGCGGGAGGCATAGCATGAGCGCCGACCCGACAAAGATGAGTCTGCTGCCGGCGCCCCTGGCCCGTTCGCGGCCACCCGGGCAGTCCTCGAGTAAGTTTCCTCTCTTCTCCAGAACATTGAAAAATTTCACAAGAAACCAGCAAATCTGAAAGGTATAAGAAGCAAGCTGCAGGATATTTACAGCAGGGACGCGCCTTAACCAAATCCCATGCCGAACTGTGACGACATCCGCGTATATCACCAAACAGCTCGCAATTAAGAAAAGAAAGCCGCCGATGCCGCGAACGGCCGCCGTGGAACGCCACCAGGGAACGAGGGGAAGCAAGATCACGACGAGCACTACGAAAAGTCCGACCAGAAAATACTTCGGGCCCGCCAGCCACGGCCATGGCGCCGTTCGGTTCACCAAAGGCATCGCTCCCCCTATCAAAGGACCCAAGCCCACCAGCCGTGGCGCCGCCACTCCGCTCACCAAACGCATCACGCCCCATATCCAATCAATCAATATAAACCACGAAACGATCACTACAGAGATACGCAGCCATTTCGCAAGGCCCGCCCATCCGTCTCTCTCCATTTCGAACTTGGTGAATTCGGCCTGAACCGCGTCGGCCCGACCCATGTCCGCAACAGCCGCCTCAAAGGCTTCGGCTTCAGTCGCTCCGCCGGCAATCCGCTCCGCGATCTCATCGCGCAGGTGGGTCTCCAATTCCTCGAGAGGGACGGGAGTCTCGATTCCCGCGGCAAGCATCCGCCGCCGCCAGTCGGCAATCGCTTTTTGAAGATCAAACATGTTGCTTCTCCCCCAGGGTGGTTAAAACGGCGTGAACCAATGACCATTGCTCGTGATGCGCGGCGATGGCCTTCTTCCCTTCTTTTTTCAATGAATAGTATTTTCGCTTTCGGCCGGTCTGGCTTTCCGCCCATCGCGATTTGACGAGGCCCCGGTGTTCCAGCCGGTGCAGGACCGGGTAAAGCATCCCGTCCGTCCATTGGATTTGGTCTCCGGAGAGCCGCCTTACTTCCTGGATGAGCGCGTAGCCGTAGTTTTCGCCCTTCGAGAGGAGGGACAAAATCAGCGGCTCGGTCGAGGCGGCGACAAGTTCCTTCGTTAACATAACGCGACCGTGCATTGCGGCGCTATGTATGTCAAGCGCCAATCTGCGGATGATGAGGGCGGAAAGAGGAACCGTGAATTTGCCCTCGAGACCGGGGACGCAGGCGGCGGCGGTTTCCGGCGAGGTTACCCTTCAAATGCCGCCAGAATATCCTTTAAGTCGAATGTGACGATGGTCGAGGCGCTGTCGCTAAGACCATAGGGAAGGATCAAACGGCCCGCGTGAACGAGCGCCCCGCAGGAATAGACGACATTCGGAACGTATCCCTCCCTTTCGCTTCCCTCCGGTTTCAAGAGCGGCTGGTTGAGCCGGCCAATAACCCTGGAGGGATCCTGGCGATCGAGCAGAATGGCCCCGATGCAGTATTTCCGCATCGGACCGACACCGTGGGTGAGAACCAGCCAGCCGGCTTCGGTTTCGATGGGTGAACCGCAATTGCCTATTTTTACAAGCTCCCAAGGTTGCACAGGGGCCTGCAACAACCGCGGGTCGCTCCAGAAATGCGGATTGTCGGAATACATCAGGAAGAGATTCTCGTCATCCTGGCGCGAAATCATCGCATAGCGTCCGTCAATCCGCCGCGGGAAGAGGGCCATCCCCTTGTTTTGCGCGGCCCGTCCGTTGAGAGTCAGGATGCGGAAATCAAGAAAATCCGTAGTCTCGATCAGTTGCGGCAGGATTATCCGTCCGTTGTAGGCGGTATAAGTCGCATAGTAAGTCACGCTCCCGTCGTCATCGATAAATCGCACAAACCTCGCATCCTCGATGCCGTTGCTCTCGTTGGACGAGACCGGAAAGATGATGCGCTCGGACACGGCGGTCGATGGGCTGAAATGGACTTCGTAGTTTGACTCGGCCAGCCAGTGCATGCATTCGAGCGTACGCTCAACGTCGCGCGTATTGGCGAGGGTCTTGTCGGCGACGGCCTGCTCGATGGATTTTTCCAATTCTTCAAAGGTGAACTTCCCTTGCAACCGCGCCATGAGTGCTCGCGGACCAGTCGTTTTCCAAGCCCATCTCGTTGAGTTTTGCGAGAAACCTGGTTTTCTGAAATGTCGGGTTTGGGTTGAGTTCGGGCAAGGTGACGAACGGCGTCGGCATTTCCATTTCAATCGAGCCATCGGCGCGAATGACACCGGAGCGGAATTCGATCGAGGATATATGGCCCTCGCCGGTTGCGCGCAGGCTCATGATAAAGCGGAAATCGTCCTCGGCGAGACCATCCTGGCTGGGATGCGGCACGATGGAAGGATTGAATAGAGCCGCGCATTCAAGCGCGTATTCACCGGAGAAAAGCGCGCCGATGAAGAGCCGGCGCGCTTCGGAAAGCGGCGGGCCGGCGGCGATGTGGTGGCGCACTCTTTCGAAATGGCGCAGCCAGCTTTTTTCAAGGTCGATGTGCCTTCCGCCGAAATCCGCCCGGACGAGGTCGAGTTGTTCCCTGGTCTGCGCTTCGTCGAGGGAGCGCGCGCGGCCGATGATATTCTCAACACGGACCGGGTCGGTGGAAATGAAGGGACGAACCACGACGCGTTTGCTGTCCGGGCCGAAAATGGACGCCCGTGGGATAAGCCTTCAATGGAGTTATGATAATACCTTCCTGGACTCGGGGAGCATTTCCGCGTGGGTCATTTCCGCCAGGGAGAGGTAAAATGCGAGACTGGATTCGGCGCCCATGTTCTGGCTGAGGCGATCCTGATGCAACGCATCGCGGCATCCTCCGGAACTGGAGTCATAAAGCGGCTGTCCGAGGTCATTGCGGCCCAGGAACCATTCGAAACAACGGCGCGCGGCCTTGTGCCAGTATTCGTCGCGCGTGAGCGAATAGGCTTCGAGGCAGGCGGAAATCATCGAATGCGCCTCGAGTGGCTGCTGGTCAAAGCGGGCCCGTTCCGCGCCGCGCGACCAGAAGCCATTGCACCCAATCGGCGTAAAATGTCCCGCGTCCGCCTTCTGCGATTCGACCAGCCAGCGCAGGGTCTTCAACCCGGCTTCGAGCACCTCCCCTTGCGAGGTCCAATAACCGCTGAGGATCAGCGCATGCGAAAGTTTGGCGTTGTCATAAGTCGCCAACGTCTCGAACCATTGCCAATCCTTTGAAGCATTGGCCCGGAAGTGATCCAGGAGGCGATGGGTGAGCAGGTCGCGCAACTGGTTAACGTTCCGGTCGCCCGAATAGGCGCGCAGATATTCCTGCATTGCCAAAAGCACAAACGCCCATGCCCGCGGCGAGGTGAATTCCTCGACCACCGGCAGGCCTTTCTGAAAAAGCAGCGCACAGAGATTGCGATGACCGTCATTTTTCGAACGGCCCAACGCCATGCCGGCGGCCCAGAGCGCCCGCGCGTGACTGTCTTCGGAGCCTTTCTCCTCGAGCCATTCCCTTCGGTGGCTCATGAAATTCCGGAACCGGCAACTATTCTGGTCAAAGGCATCCCACAGGAATGCGAGGTAAGTGCTGGACAGCCGTTCCAGGTCATCCGGCGCGACGCGGCTCGTCATTTCTCTGAGCAAAAGCGTGAGGATGAAGGCGCGGGCATTGTCATCGGTGCAGTAACCTTCCGCGATAATTTGGCACGTTGTAGATCGCGTGCTGGAAAATGCCCGTGTTGTCGGTCATCCGGAAAAGGTGGTCGAGTTTGAGCGGCGGAAGCTCGTATGGCCGGTTCCCGAGGGTTCGCACGGCAAAAGCTTTGCGCGGAGGCGCGCTCAGACTGGCGCGGGCGCGCAGGAAGCTGTCCATGTAACGCTGCGCCACCACCGGCCAGACCATCCCGCGCCCCAGTTTCCAGGCCCGCTTTCGCATCGCGGTCATCATCGCCGGGTCGGAGAGATAACGGTTGACCCCTTCGGCTATTGCCGCCGGGTCCGCAAATGGCACGAGGATGCCGCGCTCATTGGCGAGCAGTTCCTGCGCATACCAATAAGGGGTCGAGATCACCGCCTTTCCCGCGCCGAACGCGTAAGCCAGCGTGCCTGAGGTGATCTGCGCCTGGTTCAGGTAAGGGGTGATGTAAATATCCGCCGCGCCGATGAAATCGGTCAATTCCGCCAGTGTGACGAAACGATTGTGAAAAATCACGTTGCCGGTCACGCCGCGATCCTCCGCGAGACGCTCGAGTCTGAGCCGGTAGGATTCGCCTTCGCGCGCGATGAGATTCGGATGCGTCGCGCCGAGCACGATATAGACGACATTCGGATTGCGCTCGAGAATGGCCGGCAGCGCCTCGATGACATTTTCGATGCCTTTGTTCGGCGAGAGAAGGCCGAAAGTCAGAAGCACGGTCTTCCCCTCGACGCCGAACTGGTCCTTATGGAAACTCGGATCGATGAATTGCACATCGGGCACCCCGTGCGGAATCAGGTCGATCTTGTCCTTTGAAACGCCGTAGACCTTTTCGAGCAGGTCGCGACCGCGATCCGCCATCACGATGAAGCGGCTCGACAGTTCATTGAGTTGTTTCATCACCGCCTCCTCGATGGGCCTCGGTTCGCTCAGCACCGTATGCAGCGTGGTCACCACGGGCATATGCACATCGCGGAGGAACGCCAGCAGATGGCTTCCCGCGGGGCCGCCGTAAATCCCGAACTCGTGCTGAACTGAAACAACCTCGACATTGTTGATGTTCAGGAAATCCGCCGCCCGCCGGTACGAATCGATTTCCTTCTCGTCTATTTCAAAACGGATGCGCGCGGGATAATCGTAGCCCTGCGGCCGGTCATTGACCGCCCCCACCAGGCAATCACACTCCGGAAATTCCGATGCCACCGCTTCGCAGATGTCCGTCGTGAATGTCGCAATTCCACATTGCCTCGGCAGATAGTCGCCGAGAAAGGCGACGCGGTTGATATTTGCGGTCATTATGGATTTTCCCGGCAATCGGACTTTGTCGTTCTCCCGGCATGGAGCCATTCGGTCACGACCGCTGAGACCTCTACAGTCGCATCCATTCCCCCCTCCGTCACGAAGCATTCAAAGGTTTCGGACAGGATGCCCGGAGCATGGTATGTTGCGGGCATTCGCCGCAGGAAGGTTTTCCGGGGATTCGGCCCGCTGCCGGCAAATTGAATAAAATGATCTCCACGTTTCTCGACCTCACTGTTCGCATCGGTTGTCATCTTGAATATGAATCGAATGTGCCCACGCCCGCCTTGTTCATGCTGAGGCCGCGGGTGGATGACAGCCACCTGGTCACGGCCGAGCAGTTCACCGTGAGTCCCGGGCTGGTCCGGCAAGAGTTTCAGGATTCCCATGGAAATACTACGCGCCGCGCCATGTTATTGGCCGGGCGCAACACCGTGGCGCACGACGCTCTGGTCTCCGTCTCTTCCGCGTTTGAGCAACGCGTGTCCGGACAAGCCGCGGTGCCGGTGGCCGATATCCCGCCGGAATTTCTTCGCTACATGCTCCCGAGCCGCTATTGCGATTCCGACAAGCTGCTCGAATTCGCGTGGGATCACTTCGGGCAGATCAATAACGGCAGCGAGCGCGTTGAGGCGATCTGCGACTGGGTCCACAACAATATCCAATACCGATTCGGCTCGGGGCGCCCCGACCTTTCCGCGTCAAACATCATCGAGCGCCGGTATGGCGTCTGCCGCGACTTTGCCCATTCGGTCATTGCTCTCTGCCGCACCTTCAATATTCCCGCCCGGTACGTGACCGGACACCTGCCGGACATCGGTTTCACGGATTGCGGCAGCCCGGGCGATTTCCACGCCTACTGCGAAGTTTATCTGGCCCACCGGTGGTGGACGGTCGACGCCCGGTTTAACACGCCTCGCATCGGGCGCATCAAGGTGTCGCACGGCCTCGATGCCGTGGATGGAGCGTTTGGCACGATCTTCGGCGAGGCGAACCTGACTTATTTCGAGGTTTGGTCCTACCAGGTTAATCCCTGCGAGGTCATGCTGGGCAGTCCGAGGGATATGTCAAAACGGCTCGATGGCACGACCCTCATTCGATTCGCGTAATCTCACAGCATCATGAAAATCAAGGTCTTCACCGTCACCCACCCGAATGAAATGGAAGAGTTGGTGAACCGCTGGCTTGGCGAGAATTCCGGGGTCGATATTCAATACGTGCGCCAGTCGGAATCAATGAACAACGAATCCTGGAGCATGACGCTGACGATTTTCTACACCGAAACCGGCAAGGCCGGGATAGGGTTTGAGAGACAGTGAGCGGCGGCAGCGGGCCTTCAGGACGGTTTCTATTTAACCCGAATTCCGAAGTTGATCGGGGCGATCTGGCGCAATCTGCTGGCCGCGAGTGCCATTCGTCGGGCCTCACCGTATCTTTCAGATACGCTTCGGCCCTCCTCATGTCATCGCGACTCAGCATCTTGCACCATCTCATCCCCTCCAACATCGGAGTTCGGGTTTAATTTGTCGGACTCTGGACGGAAGCGGAGGAATATGGGCATCGAAAGGCGCTTCGCTTTTTCGATGCTCGCCCGCCCTCCAGCCGCCAGCTGTTCCCTTCCGCCTCCTCGGCGGGCACGGCGGCTGTTTGGCAGCGAGGCGCGGACTCAATTTCTATGGGCCGGTTTGATGGGGAATTTTTGGGCCGCCGTGCCTGTTCTTTTGAAGGCGGGGCTTCGCCCCGGGCCCCACTCAAGGGACTTCGTCCCCTGAGAACCCCGCCCGCTCGCCCACCCGCCGACCTCCACTTTTCCCCGCCGCCGCCTCGGCGGTCGCTGACGCGACAAAATGAAGCGAAATCGCTCTAGGGTCTTAATATTTGCGGCCTCTGTCAGAGACCGTTCACGGATTGGTCGCGATCACCCGCTCTGAAATCGCCGTTTCCGCCGCGGGTTTGGTTGCGCTTCGGCGGGTTTTGCGGCGGGCGGATGCGGACGGACTTTCCAGAACTTCGGGCCGAATCGGGGCCAATCGGCCAGGATTTCCTTGGCGCGTTCGCTCTCGGTGTTTTCGAGGTGCTTGTAGATGAGCTGCTGGACCAGGGCCACGTCGGGCTCGGCCAGACGCTCGACTCCGACGAGTTGCGGATTGTAGAGCCCCTCGAATTTGGCGTCCAGATCGAGCACGTAGGCGACGCCGCCTGTCATGCCGGCGCCGAAATTGCGCCCGGTGCGCCCCAAGCACCAGCATCGTGCCGTTGGTCATATATTCGCAGCCGTGGTCGCCCACGCCCTCGACGACCGCGGTCGCGCCGGAGTTGCGGACGGCGAACCGTTCGCCGGCGCGCCCGCTCGCGAAGAGCACGCCGCCGGTCGCCCCGTAAAGCACGGTGTTGCCGATGATCGAGTTGTCGTGCGCGGTGAATTTCCGCACGGCAGGCGGGCGGACGATGATCTCGCCGCCGCTCATGCCCTTGCCGACGTAGTCGTTGGCCTCGCCTTCGAGGACGAGGCGCAGGCCCGGCGACAGGAACGCGCCGAGGCTCTGGCCGGCGCTCCCTTCGAGCTTCAGCTCCAGCGTGCCGTCGGGCAGCCCTTGCGTCGCCACGCTGGTAACCGATCTCGCCCGAAATGCGCGCGCCGATGGAGCGATTGATGTTGCGCACCTTGTAGGAGAGCGACATCGGCGTCTTCGTCCGTGATGGCGTCCTTCGGCGTCCTGGAGGACGGCGTCGTCGAGCGGGCCGGTCCCACGCGCCGTCGTTGCGGATCGCGCGTGCAATAGCGCGGCGAATCGTCGCCGGGCGCGACGTCGGCGAGCATCTTGCGCAGGTCGAGCGTGTTGGCCTTGGGATGATCGGGCACGTGGCGCTGCCGCAGGAACTTCGGTCTGCCCGATCAATTCGTTGAGCGTCCGCGACGCCGAGGCGCGCCATGATCTGCCGCACTTCCTCGGCCACGCCGTTGAAGAAATTGATGATGTTCTCCGGCGTCCCCTTGAACTTCGCGCGGAGCCGCTCGTCCTGCGTGGCGATGCCGACCGGGCAGGTATTCAGGTGGCATTGCCGCACATAAACGCAGCCGGCGGCGATGAGCGCGACGGTACCGAAATTGTATTCCTCCGCGCCGAGGATGGCGGCCTGGACGATGTCGGTGCCGGTGCGCATGCCGCCGTCGGTGCGCAGGGTCACGCGGTTGCGCAGCCCGTTGAGCATTAGCACCTGCTGCGCTTCGGCAATGCCGAGCTCCCAGGCGCTGCCGGCGTTCTTGATGGAGGAAAGCGGTGACGCGCCGGTGCCCCCTTCGTGGCCGGAGATGAGGATGATGTCGGCGTGCGCCTTGGCGACGCCCGCGGCAACGGTGCCGACGCCGGCCTCGGCGACCAGCTTCACGCAAATGCGCGCGCGCGGGTTGACCTGTTTCAGGTCGTAGATGAGCTGGGCCAGATCTTCGATCGAGTAAATGTCATGGTGCGGCGGCGGCGAGATGAGCATGACGCCGGGGACCGTGTGGCGCAGCCGCGCGATGAGGCCGCTGACCTTATGGCCGGGCAAGCTGGCCCCCTTCGCCGGGCTTCGAGCCCTGGGCCATCTTGATCTCGATTTCCTTCGCGCTGGCGAGGTACGAGGCGTTGACGCCAAACCGGCCCGAGGCCACCTGCTTGATGGCGCTGTTGGCCAGGTCGCCGTTCTCGCGATGCTTGAAACGCTCCGGATCCTCGCCTCCCTCGCCCGAATTCGATTTGCCGCCGATGCGGTTCATGGCGATGGCGAGGCACTCGTGCGCCTCGGGCGAAAGCGCCCCGAGCGACATGCCGGCGGTGGTGAACCGGCGGCGGATGTCCTCGATGGGCTCGACCTCGTCGATCGGCACCGGCCCGGAAGCGAGCGGGATCAATTCGGTCAGGTCGCGCAAAGCGAGCGGGCGATTGGCCAGCAGTTCGCTGACGTAAACGGAGTAGTCCTCCTGTTTGCCCGATTTCACGAACGCGTGGAAACTCTTGAGCACCGGCGGCGTCACGGCGTGCACTTCGCCGTCGCGGCGAAAGCGGTAATAACCGGGATCGCCAAGCTGCGGGGCGCCATCCTTGTCCGACGGGACCGGCTGCGCGTAACCCTGGGCGTGGCGGAAGAGCGATTCGCGCGCGATCTCGACAAAGCCGATGCCGCCCGCCTGCGACGCGGTGCCGGTAAAGCAGCGGTCGATGACCGCCGGCCCGATGCCGATGGCCTCGAAGATTTGCGCCCCCTGGTAACTCGAGAGCACCGAGATGCCCATCTTCGACATGATCTTGAGCAGGCCTTCCTCGATTGCCTTGCGGTAATTCTTGAGCACCAGCGTCCAGGTGAGGCTGCCCCAGGTCTTCGCCTCGGTTTCGGCGTCGGCGAGTTTTTTCGGATCGGTCAGCTTGCGGGCGGCCTCGAGTTTCTGCGTGGCCGCGGTCTGGAATTTCTCGAGCACCTCGCGGCAGGTGTCGTAGGCGACATAGGGATAAATGGCCCCGGCGCCATAGCCGATGAGAGAGGCCATCTGGTGCACGTCGCGCGCCTCGCCGGTCTCGCAGACGATGCCGGCGCGCATCCGCTTGCCGATGCGGATGAGGTGATGATGGACCGCCCCGACGGCGAGGAGCATTGGCACCGCCACGTGGTCATGATCGGCCGCGCGGTCCGACAGGATGAGCACGCGCGCGCCTGTGATGACCGCGTTGGCGGCCTCTTCGCAAATCCGTTGGATCGCCTTTTCGAGCCCGGCCTCGCCTTCGGCCAGCGGCCAGACACAGGAGACGGTCGCCGAGGCGTGCCCGTGGCCGGGCATGAGGCGCAGCGTCTCGAACTCGTTCGGGAAAAGGATCGGCGTGGGCGATTGGATCAACTGCGCGTGCTCCGGCCCCTCGCCCAGCCAGTTGCGGCGCCAGCCGATGCTCGTGTTGAGCGACATCACGAGCTTCTCGCGGATGGGATCGATGGGCGGGTTGGTGACCTGCGCAAAGAGCTGCTTGAAGTAGGTATAGAGCAGGCGCGGCTGGAGCGAGAGGACGGCCAGCGGCGTGTCGTCGCCCATGGAGCCGATGGCCTCGTAGGCGCTGCTGACCATCGGTTTCACGATCATGTCCAACTCCTCGGCGGAATAGCCGAAGGCCATCTGGCGCTGGGTGAGCGTCAGGATGTCGAGTTCGCCCGTGGGCTCCTCGAGCGGCCCGATGAGGTGATCCTGCAGGCGAAGGAGGTTTTCAGAGATCCATTTCCCATACGGGCGCCGCGCGGCGAGCGAGGCCTTGATCTCCGAGTCGCGCAGCAGCTTGCCCTGCGCCGTGTCGATGGCGATCATCTCGCCGGGACCGAGCCGGCCCTTCTCGATGACGGTCGCGTCGTCGAGTTCGATGGTGCCGACTTCCGAACCGAGCGAGAAGATGCCGTCCTCGGTGACCTTGAAGCGCGAGGGGCGCAGGCCGTTGCGGTCCAGGCAGGCGCCGACGGTGATGCCATCGGTGAAGACGAGCGCGGCGGGGCCGTCCCACGGCTCGTTGAAGCAACTGTGGTAATCGTAAAATGCGCACACTTCCGGGCTCATCTCCGTGTTCGAGCGCCATGCCGGCGGCACCAGCATGCTCATCGCGTGGAGGATGGAGCGCCCGCTCATGACGAGCGCCTCGAGCGCGTTATCCAGCTCCGCGGAGTCCGAGCCGCCCGGCTGGATGATCGGCTTGAGCATCTCGATATCCGAGCCCCAGCCGTCCGCCTGGAGGTCGGCCTCGCGGGCGCGCATCCAATTCACGTTTCCGCGGCGGGTGTTGATCTCGCCATTGTGCGCGACCATGCGGAAGGGCTGCCCGAGCGGCCAGGTGGGAAAGGTGTTGGTCGAGTAACGCTGGTGGTAAACGCAGAGCGCGGTCTTGTAATCGGGATTGGCCAGATCCTTGTAAAATTTCTCGAGCGAGGAGGAGGTCATCAATCCCTTGTAGGCGATGGTGTAATGCGAGAAGGAAGGGATGTAGAAATGCTTGATGCCCGCCTCCGCGGCGCGCTTCTCGATCTCGTTGCGGGAAAGGTAGAGCCGGCGCTCGTAATCGACGTCGGTCATGCCCCACTTGCGCCCGATGAGCACCTGCTCGATGCGCGGCATGGTGCTCTGCGCCTTGTCACCGAGGATGCGGAAATTGATGGGAACCTCGCGCCAGCCGAAGAGGAAAAGGTCGCGCTTGGTGATGACCTCCTCGGTGATGGCCTTTGCGCGCGCCTGGGCATAGGCGTTGTCGTGCGGCAGGAACATGAAGCCGACCCCGAGGTCGCTTTCCTGGAAAAGTTCATGGCCCAGGCGCTTCACCTCGGGAGCGAGCACCTTGTAGGGTATCTGCGTGACGACGCCCGCGCCGTCCCCGGTCCGGGCATCGGCATCGACGGCGCCGCGATGGGCGAGATGGCAAAGGGAATCGATGCCGTAACGGAGCACCTGGTTGGACCGTTTGCCGTGGATGGACGCAACGAAGCCGACCCCGCAGGAGTCGTGCTCGAAATCCGGCGAATAGAGGGTATTCCTGCCCTGGACAGCCTCCTGGATGACTTGGTTCATGGTTCTGGGACCTCCGTAACTGGCCGAGATTAGGCATTTTCGAGGCTTTTTCAAGCCATAAAATTGCAAATTGTTACAAAAATATGTCGCATTTCGAGCACCTGTTTGTCTAAATTTGACCTGTTCAGATCAGTATTAACCACCTTAAATCCCCGTTTTTTCCTCCCCCAATGAGAGAATTAGATGACCAGGAGCGGCTCATCATCCGCCAATTGATTCGCGATCCGCGGGAATCCGATAACGGAATTGGGGAGGCAACGGGGGTGAACGTGCGGACGGTGGGCCGCAAACGCCAGCGGCTGGAACAGGAGGGGGTGCTCTCGTATCACACGCAGGTGAACCTGAACGAGGGGGGCACCGGGCAGTTCACCGCCCGGCATGTCTATACGATCAAATTCGGGCTCGGCATCACGGTGAAGCAGGTCGAGGACGATATCCGGCGTGAGCCGTTCGTGAGGTCAATTTTTACGGAGATGCTTTTCGAGAGCCACATCGCGGAGATCGACGGCGCGGTGGCGATGCTGCTGTTCATCGACGGGGCGAGCGACGCGGACATCGTGCAGACGGTGCAGGAGAAATTGATCCCGAGCCTGCTGCGCAATCACGGCGAGGGTTCCATCTCCGAGGTGACGACGATCCGGCTGCTGAAGCCGGTGCGGATCATGAGGAATTACCTGCCGTTCGTGAATATGCAGAACGGGTATATCCGGAAGGATTGGCCGGATGAGGCGATTTACGTGGGGAAGTAGGACGGATCGCGCACATCGCTGTTTGCGCAATGGGATGAAAGTCGGTCGACTGATTCCACCTCTTGCACTACGGTGAGCGCGCAGCCGCAACAATCAATTTGGCAAGGATTGATCCCCAGTGCACCGCCGTCCCTCCTATTTCGCGCTCATCGAGCCACTTGAATCGCGTATCGCCCCGGCGACGCTGGTCAGCCCGACGACCGTTACGTTTCAGGACAAGAACGGCGATATCGCGACGGTGAAGATTTCGGCGCCGTTGCTCACGCGCTCGAATGTGAAGGATGTGTTTCTCTTCGATACCGGTTCGGTCAACGGAGTGAACTCGACGATGCAGCAGCTCGAGTCGCTCGATATTGCGGCGCTGGGGCCGGGCGCAAATGGGATCAATATCTCGATCACCGCGCAGCCTGAGGGAATGTTCCCTGGTGTGGTGAACGTGGGTTTCATCAACGCGAGCGGCATCGCGCTGGGCAATGTGACCGTGGGCGGAGACGTGGGACGAATCGATGCCGGGAATTCCACGCTGGGCATTCATTCGCTGTCGGTCGGCTCGATTGGCGCGCAAGGTTTGGCGACACAAAGGAGTGCCGGGGCGAATCTCGATTCACACATCGCGGGACGGGTGGGCTCGATCATCGTGAATGGGGTTTTCGACGCCGCGTCCATCGGGATCAATGGCGGAGGGGCTGTGGCGCTGGGGAACCTGACGGTGGTTGGCAATATCGACGGTGGCACGATTCAGACGCAGGGCGGCATTAACAATATCCTGGTGGGCGGCTCAATCGTCGGGGAGAGCGGTACCGACGCGGGAGCGATTGGAGTCGCAGGAGGAATAGGCGCGGTTTTGATCGAGGGCTCGGTGACCGGCGGCGATGGCAACTATAGCGGCGCGGTTTTCGCGACCGGGAACATTGGCTCGGTCGAGATTGGGGGGTCGATCAACGGCGGCAACGGCGCTCGCTCCGGCGAGGTCGCCAGCGAGTCGAGCATTGGCATTATCAATGTGGTTGGTTCGGTGATTGGAGGCGACGGCGCGCACAGCGGCGTGATCCTGGCGAGCGGCAATATAGGCTCGGTCACTATTGGCGATGGTTTGTTTGGCAGCCTGACTTCCAGCGCGGGTCACATTGGAGCGGGTGGGAATATCGGAAGCATCAGCCTGGGACTCGAGGGGATTGGCGGAGCCAATTTCAACTGCAACATCTCCAGTGGTGGCAATATAGGCTCGTTTGCCAGCAACGGACCGGTTTCGAATACCCTCGTGGAAGTGCGCGGGGGCATTGGCAGCATCTCTTTGAACGAGGGCGGGGCGGCGCACGACGTGTTCGCCGGCGATTCCATCGAATTCTCCGGATTTGACGCCGGCGGAAACATTGGCCCGATCAACAGTTACGGCAATATCGCCTACACCGTCTTCCTGTCTGGAAACTATCTCGGCTCGAAGTTTTCCGACGATTGGGGCGCGGCGCTCTACAACGAGATCGCTTCGACCTTTCGAATCACCACTTTTTTGAAACCGGCGCACATTGGGAACATTACGGTTACGGGTACGGCCGGCGGCCCGGGTGGCGCCGAGGGGATTTCGTACTCAACCTTTCTCGCGGGAGCCGACGCAATACGCCCGAGCAAGACACCTGGAACCATCAACGTCCTGGTTCCCACCGGGAGCAGCGTCGGAAACATCTCGGTTACCGGGAATCTCGAATTCGACCAGTTCGAATCTGGCGGAATCGGCGCGACCACGACATCGGGCACGATCGATGGGACGAATTATGTTGCGACCGATGGGTCGGCCTTGGCGGAAGGCATCGGCCCGATCACGGTCAATGTGGCAAATGCTCCGGCTGCGTGGCCCTACGGGGCGGTCTACGAATCGAATTTCACCTCGAACGCGAACATCGGCGATATCAGTGTCACCATGGGCGGCGTCACCGGAGAAGGAAGCGACGACTGCATTGATTTGAGCAATTTCCAGGCGGGCCGCTCGATCGGGAATATCACGGTGACCGATAACGTGATTGTGAACAGCAATTTGCTCAGTACGGAGGGTATTTCGGGCAGCTTCATCGCGGGCCTGAAGGGGAACGGCGGAATCGGCAACATCACTGTGAATGTGAACGATACCGGTGGAAACGGTGAGCATATCGGGATCGGTGGGAGGTTCGAAGCCGGCGCCGCGCCGGGCGCCAGCGGAAATATCGGCAACATTACCGTGAGTGTGGCGAGCCCAAGCGGCTATGTGGCGGGCATCCAGGGTTCGGTATTCCGTGCTCATGGCAATATCGGCGCGATCACTTCCGATTTGGAAAACGTTTCTCCCGAGTCGGAGGCGATTTCGTTTTCGATGTTCAGCGCCTACGGGAGCATTGGCAATATCACCGCGGAAGGTTCGATCGTTAATGGCAGCCAGTTCCTGGCCGGTTACGACATCGGTCCCGACCTGCTATTCGGCAACGAAAACCTGGGCTCGCATTCCAGCGCGCTGCAGGCCGGCCAGAGCGTGGGCAACGTGACCGTGACCGGCTATTTTGAGGGCAGCGATATCGTTGCCAGTGTCATCCCGGATTCAAATTACTATTTCGGCTCGTTCCGGACGAATACCAACGTCGGCTCGGGCGGTTCCATCGGTATCGTCGACATCGGCACCGAGATTCCGATGGGCAGCAACCCGCTCATTACCAATACCGACGAGCAGACATTGTATGCAATCGAGGCGGCGCATTTTGCCTCGAGTGGAAACTCGGCTCCCACCGTGACAGCCTTTGGCTACACCAGCACGCTGCCGGTGCTCCTTTACACCAACACCGGCGGTCTTGGGGACGTGTACATCGCCGTGATTCCGGATTAGACCGCATTGACGGCACGGAACAATTTCGCCATGTTAATGGCGGCAGACCATGAGCCAGGCGATCCAGTTAAACATCGAAGTGCCTGACGACCTCGCGCATTTTCAAATGCCCGAGGGCGCCGAAGCGCGGCTGCGGCGATTGCTGGACCGGCAGGAATCAGGCGAGGCTCTCAGCGATGCCGAACGCGCCGAAGCCGAATGGCTGGTGGACCTGACTGAGTTGCTTTCGTTGCTCAGGATGCGGGCTGGGCGGTTAGGAGAGCCTTAGCAGAGGCCCCGGGTGAATATCCCCAAACGTCTGCGTGACGAAGTATTCAAACGCGCCCGAGGTCGCTGCGAGTACTGTTTGCTGTCGCAAGAAGGTCAGGAAGCGCTCTTTCATATCGATCACGTATTCCCCATTGCGACCGGTGGCACCACAGAATTCGGCAATCTCGCGTTGGCCTGTGTCTCCTGCTCACTGCGAAAAGGGGCGAGAGAGAGTATTCGTGATCCGGCAACCGGTGAATCAATTCCGATCTTCAACCCGCGGCATGACGACTGGCTGACTCATTTTCAATGGCACGGTACGCGGATATTGGGCCTCACACCGACGGGCCGTGCGACAGTCGAAGCACTTAGGCTCAACCGATCACTCATTCTCGCAATTCGCGAGGAAGAGGAAGCACGTGGGAGGCATCCGCCAGGCTGACCTACGGCAGCGCGGATTTTGGGTAGCTGCCGAGGATTTTTACGAAGGAGCAATGTTTCTGGAGTTCGGCGAGGGCTTTGACGAGGGCGGGATCGTCGGCGTGGCCGTCGACGTCGACGAAGAAGAAATACTCCCAGGCTTTGCGCTTCGAGGGGCGGCTCTCGATTTTGCTCATGTTGATGCGCAGATCCTTGAAGGGGGCGAGGGCGGAGAAGAGGGCGCCGGGCTTGTCCTGGACGCTGAACATGATCGAGGTCTTGTCGTCGCCGGTGGGCGGGCAGCCGTTCGGACCGATGATGAGGAAGCGGGTGGTGTTGTTTGGGCTGTCCTGGATTGAGGATTCGAGGATGTCGAGATGATAGACCTCGGCGGCCATGCAGCCGGCGAGCGCGGCGGAATCGGGCTCCTTCGAGGCGAGTTCCGCGGCGCGTGTGGTGCTCGATACCTCGACCAGATCGACATCGGGCAGGTTGTGCCGGAGCCATTGGCGGCATTGGCCGATGACCTGCGGATGGGAATAGACGGTGCGGATTTTTTCGCGCGGGACCTTCGCGATGAGGTTGTTCTCGATCTTCAATAAAAACTGGGCGCAGACGCGGAGCTCCGAGTCCATGAATTGATCGAGGGTGTAGCTGACCGCGCCCTCGGTGGAATTCTCGATGGGGACGACGCCGTAATCGGCCTTGCCGCGGGCGACGACGTTGAAGACCTCGGCGATGCTGGATTGCGGGGAGTAATCGACGCTGGCGCCGAATTTTTCCCGCGCGGCCTGGTGGGACCAGGTGGCGATGGGACCGAGGTAGGCGATGGTGAGGCCTTTCTCGAGCGCGAACGAGGCGGACATGATCTCGCGATAAATGGCGCGCACGGCGATGGCCGGGAGGCGGCCTTTCCTGCGCTCATTGAGTTCCATGAGCGAGCGGAGCAGCTTCTCCTCGCGCTCGGGCGCGTAAATCGAGACGCCGTCGCGTTTCTTCAGGACGCCGACTTCATGGACGAGATCGGCGCGCTGGTTGAGCAAATCGAGCAATTGCGCGTCGATTTCGTCAATGCGGGAGCGGATTTCGCCGAGGGTCATGGAACGGGTTCGGGGGGCTGCGGCGCGGGCTCGGTGGACGGTGTGGTTTCATCCCCGGCGGCCGCCGGGGCGGGCTCGGGCGGCGGCTGGGCGACGGGAAGCACCATGCGGCGAAGCTCGGATGAATTGGGGAGTTCATCGAGTGATTTGAGACCGAAGTGATCGAGGAAGAATTCCGTGGTCTCGTAAAGGAGCGGGCGTCCGGGCACCTCGGCGCGTCCGGCGATGCGAAGCAGGCCGCGCTCGAGGAGCATGGTGACCATGCCATCGACGGCGACGCCGCGGACGGCCTCGATGTCGGCGCGGGTGATCGGCTGGCGGTAGGCGATGATGGCGAGCGTCTCGAGCGCCGGACCGCTGAGCCGGATGGGCTTGCTCTCGGGAAAGAGCTGGCGGACCCACGGGGCGCAGTCGCTGTTGGAGACGAAGTGCCAGCCGTTGACCTGCTCGACGAGCATGAAGGCGCGCCCGGCCGAAGCGATCTCCGCCTTGATCTCCTCGAGGGCGGCCCCGATCTCGGGCTCCTTCACCTTGCCCAGCGCCTTCAGCTCCGGGTCGTCGCTTTCCTCGGCGGCGCCCTTGAGGGCCGCGGCGATTTCGTGCGGGACGAGCGGCTTCTGGGAGGCGAAAACGAGCGCCTCGACGACTTGCTTGAGCAACGGCATGACCAGCCGATTTTGGAGCGTTAAAATTCTGGTTCAAGTGTAAGTTGGCGGCCCGGGGAAAAATCGGTGTTGGCGATTTTGCGGCGGCAATCGAAGATTGGCGGGTGCCCAACAGAAGAAAGCCGCGCGGCAGAAAGCGAAGGTTTTGGAAGTCCCGCGGCTTCTGGGTAGGGACGTTCCTCCTGCTGCTGATCGTGGCGGCGGTCATATCGATCGTCTACGGGACCTGGGCGTCGACCTTTGACCTGAAGCAGGTGGATAACATCCCGGAGCGGTCGGCGATCTACGACATGGATGGGCAATTTTACGCGCGGCTTGCCGGCGAGGACCGGGTGACGGTGCACCTGGAGGAGGTGTCGGATGATTTCGTGAAAGCGCTGCTGGCGCGCGAGGACTCGCGGTTTTTCAGCCATCACGGGATCGACCCGGTCGGGATCCTGCGGGCCATCGTGCGCAACCTGACCCATGGGCGGCTCGAGCGAGGGAGGGAGCACGCTGACCCAGCAACTGGCGCTGAACACCTTCCTGGGCGGACAGCATACGAGGAGCATCAACCGAAAACTGCTCGAGGCCTTCCTGGCGCTGCGCATCGAGCAGAATTTCACGAAGAAAGAAATCCTCGAGAGCTACATGAACCGGATTTACTTCGGCGCGGGGGTTTACGGGATCGAGACGGCGAGCGAGGCCTATTTTCACAAGCATGCAAAGGACCTGACGCTGACGCAGGCGTCGCTGCTGGTGGCGCTGATCCGCAGCCCGAACCATTATTCGCCGTTCAAGAACCTGCATCGCGCCATCACGCAGCGGGATGAGGTGCTCGACCGGATGGTGGAATTGAAGATGATCACGCAGCAGCAGTCGGACGCGGCCAAGCGCGACCCGCTGGGGCTGGCGAAGAGGCCGCCGACGGCGACGGAGAATTACGCGATGGACGCGATCAAGCGGGAGGTGGACACGATCCTCAACGACGACCAGATGGCCGAGGGCGGCCTGCGGGTGTACACGACCATCGACCCGGCGATGCAAAGGGTGGCGCAGACGGCGGTGGACGGGCAATTGCGGAAGGTCGAGGAGCGCCCCGGCTACAGGCACCCGACGCGGGCGCAATTCGCGGGAAAAACGCTCGATGCGGACAGCGCGACGCCCTACCTGCAAGGGGCGCTGGTGCTGGTGGACAACCGCTCGGGCGGCATCCGGGCGCTGGTGGGCGGGCGGGATTATGACGAGAGCCATTTCAACCGCGCGCTCTTCGCCAAACGCCAGATGGGCTCGACGTTCAAGCCGTTTGTCTACGCGGCGGCGTTCGAGCGCGGGCTCCAGCCGATGACGCCGATCAACGACGGACCGATCCGCACGGGCGAAATACGCGGGGCGGCCAACTGGCACCCGGTGAATTCCGACGGGACCAACCGCGGCGAACTGCCGGCGGAGGAAGGGCTGATCGAGTCGCGCAACACGATGAGCGCGCGCGTGGGAGATTACGCGGGGATCGATAATGTCCATCGCGTGGCGAGCGCGGTGGGGCTGGGGGATGATATCCCGAGCCAGCCGTCGATTTACCTCGGCGCGTTCGAGGAATCGCTGCGGGATGTGACGGCCGCGTACTCGGTCTTCCCAAACAACGGTGAGCGCAAACAGGCGTATATCGTCGAGCGCATTGACGACGCGGACGGCCAGGTGCTCTACCGCGCGTCGCACCTGAGCGCGCCGGCGATGAGCCCGGGCCTGACGGGTGAAATGACCTCGATCATGGAGCAGGTGCTCGAACATGGCACCGCGGCGGCGGCGCGGTCGCTCGGCTGGACGCGCCCCGCCGCCGGCAAAACGGGAACGACGAACGACTACAAGGACGCATGGTTTGTCGGGTACACGAAAACGCTGACCTGCGGGGTGTGGGTCGGCTTCGACCGTCCGCAGACCATCCAGGCGCGCGGATATGGCGCGGCGCTGGCGCTGCCCATCTGGGTCGAGGTGATGAACGCGGCGCCGCCGTTGCGCTACCCGGCGACCGATTTGGGAGGGGGCGGACCGGCATTGGCGCCGAAGCAAATTGAGAATGCGCCGGGGAATATTTTCCAGTCATTTGAGAGATTTTTTACGGGGCATTGAGAGGCCGGTTTTTTGGGGCAGGTTACGCAGCCTTGCGGATGAGATCGGGGAGGCATGTACGGCGCACGCGGGCAATGCCGATGCAAGCTGCTCATATCTAATAAGTTGAGATAAATTGAAAGCGATGCCGAGAGGGGCTGAGACGCGGCGGATTTTCCGGCGGGCATAGTCGGAGAATTTCCGATGGGGCCTAAGGGATTACCCGTGGCCTTTCTTTGGGCACCTGAGCATGGAAGGTGCTTATTACTTCCGGACGGATGGACTCCCTAATATCAAACCTGATCCGGCTCGAGGGCTACAAGGCCACCGAGCAGGACCTCCCCGCCTCCCTGTCCGTCATCGTCGTGGACGACGAGCCGTTGATGGTGGAGCTGCTCAGCCGCACCCTCAAGGACCTGGGCCACGACGTGGTGGCAACGGGCACCGACGGCCTCCAGGCCGTGGAACTGGCGCGCAAGCATCAGCCCGACCTGATCGTGATCGATTACGCGATGCCGAACATGGACGGGATGGAGGCGGCGGAAAAGATCATACGGGAAATGTCGATGCCAATCGTGCTGAGCACCGGGCGCACCGATGACACGACGCTGCAGCGGGCGAGGAAGGCCGACATCCATTCGTACCTGGTGAAGCCGTTTCACCGGGAGCAACTGAAGACTGCGATCACAATGGCGATGGTGCGCCACCACGAGAAGCTGGCGGCGGTCGCCAAGATCGCAGAGCTGCAAAATGAATTGACGGTTGTGAAGGCCGTGGACCACGCCGCGGCGCTGTTGATGGAAAAATTTCGGATCGACCGGCGCGACGCCATCGAGAAGCTCGAGACGGCGGCCCGGGCGCGTTCGTGTTCGCTACTGGATGCGGCGAGGGCGGTTTCGGCCACCCTGGCTCCGCGGCCCATCGAGCAGGAAGCGGTATAGCGGCGGGGGGCGAAGGAGGGGCTCTCCGAGGAATCAGCCGGCGCGGCACGCGATTCGGCAGCTTGCGGAAAATGGCATGACATGATTTACTGCGGTTTTAGGATCGAGATCATTTCATGGATATTGCAAAACAACTCTCCGTCTTCCTGGCCAACACCCCCGGCACCCTTGCAGCAGTGTGCGACGAACTGGCGCGGGAGAAGATCAACATTTTCGCCCTGACCATCTCCGACACGGTCGATCACGCGGTCGTGCGGATGATCGTCAGCGATACGAAGCGGGCGCTGCGGCTCTTCGAGGAACGCGGGACGCTGGCGATCGAGAACGACGTGCTGATGATCGACGGGGACAACCGGCCCGGCTCGCTGGCGGCGATCGCCCACAAGCTCTCGAAAGCCAGGATCAACATCGAATACGCCTATCTGGCGACCAGCCCGGGTTCGAAACGCGGGCTGGCCATCGTGCGGGCGAGCAATGTGAAGAAGGCGCTGGAGATATTGAGCAAGTGAGGGGAATTGCTGATTGCTGATGTGAGATTAACTCGCCTTTCCGGCTCGCCCTTCGGGTCCGCCTTCGGCGGATTGTCTCGCTCCGCTCGGCTGCTGATTGAAAAAAATGCCGCCTGCGGCGGCCATATTTAAGAATCAGCGCCTCGACGGGCTCGGGGTCGTCAGCCAGTTGGACGGCGATCATCCCTCCGCAGGATTCACGACCCGGCCTAAAAAGAGGAGGGTTCCGGTTCGCTTGTGGCGGATCAGGAGGAGGAAGGGGTGGTCGACTTTGAATACAGTTACGGGCGGGGCTGCCGCTGCCCCCGAGCCCATTTCGATGGCTGTGGCGGCGGCGGCTTCGGTGCCTTTTTCATCGACCTGGAGAAAAGCGGCGTGAATGATTTGCGAAATGTAGAGACCACCCTTGGGTGCTCCCATGCCGCTGAAGTCGGCCGCCGCGGAGAAGGCATCGTGGATACCCAACTGCTTGAATGGAGGGACGAGATCGTATTTGGTTGCCAAGGTGTATTTTGGCATCTGGAGGGAGACTTGTTGTGGTAGAGAGCCGTCCAGTTCCGCGAGCCAGCGAAGCAGGTTTTGCGATGTCAGTTGCTGCTCGAGTTGAGGCAACCCGTTGGCGCTGCTTGGGAGAAGGATGACCATGGAAAGGTCCTGGCCCCGGTACGGGATTGAGATGGCCTGGAAACCTTGCTCGTCCAGCAATTGGTAGTTGCTCGTCCGAGACATGAACGGGACTGTGACCTGGGTTGCCTCGGATACGTTGAAAGGGCCCGCGTAAGTGTCGCCCTTTGCGAATTGCGCCGCCCAGGTTCCCTTGAAGTAAATCGCGTTCAAGAGGACGCAGTTGGAATTCGCGTTCAATTCATCAAGCAGCTTTCCGATTTTGCCTCCGGTTTTCTGACTGACCCATGTGTTGATGGTGTTTACGTCGCCATGGAAAATGGCGGCGGCGAATTGCTGCTGCAGGAGCGTCTTGTATTGCTGGCTTACATCCCCGTTGGTCAGGCAGAGACCGTTGGCGATTTCGAGCTGCTGCTTGTCCCTCTGCGCGTCCGCCGCCAACTCTCCGCCGAGCGCCTGGAAGAGGGAAGGCAACTGGCTTTGATCGTACGGAAAATCGAGCGCGGTCTTCATTTCCGCCGCCGTGTTGCCGCCCGCGCCGCAATAGACCATGGCCATGGCGGTTGAGACGCTGTAGGGGGAGAAGAAGATATTGCCGTTCGCTTTCGCCAACTGGCCATAGAGGCTCAATGCGAAGGCGCTGTTTCCCGTGACAAATTGGCCCGCCGGCGGCGCCTGGGCAAAGGCGGAGCCGGCTGCGCTCAAAATCAGGGCCAGAGCCGCGGCGCGCAGCGCGAAGGCGCGAATCAGCTTCGTTCCCGGCGCTTTATCGAAATGGGGAGTCATCCGCTTCGGGCAATGGTTTTCATCGGCAAGAATAGACGCCGCGGCATTTTAAGAAAAGGCACAAAGCCATGCTTCCTGTAGAACTCCGCCGCGCGCTCGTCCTTTGCATCGACCAGGACAGCCATCGCTCCCATTTCGGAACTTTGGCGCAGGCAGCGCGCAAGCGCATCGGCCAGCAATAACGCGCCGATGCCGCGGAAGCGCAGGTCACGCGCAAGCCTGCCGATCATGAACGCCGGAAGCAGCGGATAGCGCGGCAGCTTTTTCGCAATTTCGTCGGGTAGTTCACCGGGCTCCACGCCTATGGCGGAGAGCGTGTAGTACCCGGCGATGACGCGCGGTTGCTCCTCGTCAACCATGACAAATACCGCCGCCAGCTTGCGATCAATGTCCTGACGCGCCTGGCGTTGAAGGTAGAGGTCCAGCGCGGGGACGCCGCATGAAAATGCCTCGCGACCGTGATCCGCTGCCAGGGGCTCGCAGCGATAATGGCTCACATGGAGGTCACCAGCTTGCGATGCCTTTGAAAGGCCGCCTTCAGCTTTGCGTTTGGCGCCGGAGGATTGAGCAGTTTTTCCGCGAAGATGCGGCTGTCTTCCGCCGAGAGCTCGAGCACGCGATGTTCGCGAATCGCCTCGCGCGCCGCCTTCGAGACGGAAGCCAGAACAAAGTCGGTAATGGATTGGCCATTGAGGCGCGCAGCCTGTTGGATTTCGCGTTTCAACGCGCCGCTGACGCGCGCTTCCAGGCGTTCGGTCCTGGCCGATTTGCCCGGGGATTTCCTGGCGATGATGGCGGGCATGGGGGGAAATGTACGGCAAATTGCCGGACAGGTCAATATTCCCGGTGGATCAATGGCCGCGAGTCGCCTGCGATTGGGGGGACTCGTTTTTCCCCTGGAGCAACACCGGCTTCCAGTTCGGATTCTCGAGGGTGCCGGTGCTGGCGTACTCGAGGAGCTTGCTGACGGGGAAGAGGATCACGCCCGGGAGGCCTTGCATGTTGAGGCGGATGTTGAAATTCAGCCGGTCATCGAGGAAGAGAAGCCGGCCATCGCCGATCATGCTGAAGCCGAGTCCCTTGACCACGAAGTCGTGCGTGGTGATGACGCCATCCTTTACGTCGAAGGTGGCCAGGGCGTCGTGCGCGACATTGTATCCCATGCCGGGCACGACCGAATTGAGGATGCTCGAGAACGGCCCGAGCACGGGCATGGCGAAGACGTTTCCCTGTTTCACCTCGACATTGCCCTTGCCGTAAAGCGTCCGGGGATCGTCGCTTTTGCCGCCGAAATCGAACGCCCCGTCGAGCAAGCCATGCGAGGTGCCGTAGTCGAAATAGAGCTTCGTGACGCTGGCAAAATCGATCTGGCTCACTTCGGCCTGGGCCGTGTAGCCGGGCGAATCCCTGCCCAGCCCGATGTCCGCGCCGCCGAACACCATGCCGCCGAAAAGCGTGCCCTGCACATTGGTGAGCACGACCCGGTCCTCGCCGAAGAAGACATCGCCGGAGATGCGCGGGAAGGAAAGCGTTCGCTTGCAGAAGGTGTAATCGATCCCGCCGGGAGCATTGACCTGGACATCGAGGTGGGTCCCCTTCCCGTTCGCGCACTGTACGAAGCCGTTGAGCACGAGGTCCGGCGCGGTCTTGAAACGATAAGGCGCCAGTTGACGCACGAGGTCGGGGCCGATCCACACCGCCGCCTCGTTCGTGTTCAGGTGCGTATGGACGTCCGTGAGCCATGCCTCATGCCGTGCAAAATCGTAACTGAACGTCCCGGTGGCGGCGCCCTCGTCGCGTTGCAAGGTAAAGTTGCGATAGGTGAAGAGCAGGCCCTTGACGATGACATTGGCGCTGGCCCAATCGAGCGGCACGTCGCGCATCCGGGTGCGGCCAAGGCCGATCCAGCCTTGCGTCTCCCAGCACGCGGGGTCGGCGCTCGTGCCGGTGATCGTGAGCGTCGCCTTGGGCGATTCCTCGAAATCCCAGTCGCGCAGCCCATCCGCCGCGGGGCCGCTGAGCAGGCCGCGCAGGGAGTCGGGATTGATGCCGGTCTCGATCTGCGCCTGGAATTTTCCCGGCAGCGAAATGGCCTTCACCGCGGCTGTGCCGGTGCTGTTGCCGATCCAGCCGTTGCGCACGTACCAGCGCAGGCCATCCCATGAAAAATCCGCGCCGGCGCCGGTGAAGTCGGTGTCTTTCACGGAGAATTTCCCGAGCGAGAGGCTGCCGGTCACGAGTCCCGCCGGGTGATCGCCGAGCGTGCCGCTTCCCGAGAGATCGATCACGGGCGGCGCGTCGAAACTCCAATCGCCGAGGGCGCCCTGCATCTTGAGCAGGCGTGCGAGGTTGGCCGGGTTGAGCGTCGAGCGCAATTGGATGGAGCCGTTTCCCTTGTCCAGGTCATACGCGGCGCTGACATCCATCTCACCGCCGGCGTCGCTCACGTTGCATTGCTTCAGCTCGATCACCTTGTCCCGCAGCGAGAGCGCGGCGTAGACCTGATTGAGCGCCGCGCCGTTGTGCTGAATCTGCGAGCCCCAGAGCGTGGCGTCCGCGTAGAGCGTGCCGGGTTCCGCGGCGTCGCCGCCAAAGTTGATCTCGATGCGGGGCGGCGCGCCGCCGTATTGCAGCGCTCTCGATTTGCTTCAGCAGATCGAACGCCATCTGCGAGCGGGCAGCCTCCTGCGGATGCTGCGGGCCGCCGGCGCCCGGCTGGAAAGCCTCGGGATTCAGCAGGCGTCCGCGCGCGGAGATTTGCATGCCGAAGACCGTGGCCTCGGCCTGGCTGGCGTACCATTCGTGGGGCCGAAAAAAGATGCGCGCGTTCAGGTGGGAGACCTTCACGCGCTCGCTGTGCGGGTCGTCGGGATTGACCGGCAGCGAAAGGTCGGCATTGCGCAAATCGACCGCGTCGATGAACGGACGGCTGTGGAGCAGGTTGGTGAGGTTTATATCCAGGGCCGCACGGTCGATGGTGGCCACGACCTCGCCCGGCGTGTTCACATCGAATATCTGGACGTCGCGCGCCACGAGGCCCTGGATGGGATCGAGCGTCAGCCGGTGGACGTAGAGGTCGAGGCCGCGCCGCTTGAATTCCTGGCTGACCCGCACGCGCCAGTGGCGGCTGAAGCCGTGGTTGCAGACGTAGTAGCCGCCCCACGCCAGCAGGCCCAGCATCAGGAAGGCCACCAGCCACATCAAGCGGCGCAGGAATCGTCTCATCTGGCCGTGAAGATTAGCCGCGGGGCCGGGAGGCGCAAAAGCTTTCCGGTGAGGGCCAAACGAGTGGGCGCGTTGCAAACCCTGGAAGTGCTGATAGATTAAATTGTGGTAACCCTCCCCCCAGTGGCACACAGGCTGCTGAACAATAGGTCCCGATGATTCGAGCGAATTGCCGGGACCGCTTCACAGCCGAGGATTTCGGCTTCATCGTCCGCACCCTTGGGAAATCGCGGGCGGACTCGATCTCCCTCACGGCGCTGCTCAGCGACCAGGAGACGCGGGATGCGATTCTCGACCATGAGTTGCTCTTCCAGGCAATCCTTTCCGAGACCGCCCAACTGTCCATTTCGCCGCAGCTCTACTTCTACGTTTTGACCAGGCATGTCTTGAAAGAATCAGGCATGCCGGACCGCCGGCTGTGCGATTACATCGCTTCGCTGCTGGAAACTTTCTCACGCACCGCGCGGCTCAAATCGCCCGCGGGCGGCGCAACCCAGCCGATCCAATATCTGAGCGACATGATGCTGGCGTTGCGCAATGCCTCGCCGGCGCAGACCTTCCTCATCCGGGCGCATGCGGGCAATTACTCGCTCTTTTTGAGCGGGATCTTTCCCGAGACGGTGCAGCGGCGCCGGGAGCGGGGCGCGCCGGACATCAGTTATTACGAGGACGTGGGCAGGATGAATTTCAAGGTTGTGGCCGGCCATACGTTCGCGCGCAGCAATGACCTGCAGGCTATCTACACGGCGCTGGCCGATCATTTTCGCGACATCCGGCTGGCGCTCAACCGGCTGTCCGACTCGCTGCTGACCATGGACGACACCTCCCACATCCCGCTGCTGGGCTGACGCATGCAAACGACGCTGTTCAGTGAAATCCAGAGATTGTTCGAGCGCACCTACGCGAGCGTGGGAATCAATCTCGAGGAATGCCTGATCGACCGGCAGCGGTGCGGGCAATTGTCGCGGCTGGCGGGGGCATCTGCGCGCGAGTTGAGCGAACTGGCGCGGACGTTCCTGCGGCGCTCGGGCGACCGGCTTTACGTGGGGATTTATTATTCGCGCTGGCTCATCGAGCAACTGGAGCGCAACGATCCGCGGCGGGGTCTGGGCGAGGCGAACATCCGGGCGCTGATCGCGTTCGTCGAGGAGATCAACCATGCGTTGCACGCGGCGCTCAAGTTCAAGGAGGGGCTGCGCGAAATCCATAGCGAGGAATTTGCGCGCAACCTCGAGTTGCAGGCGCTGGTGGATACCTACCAGGTCCTGCTGCTCTTCGTCGCCTTCTTCCGCAAGGCGCAGCGCGTCTCCCGCACGGACCGGCGCTGGCTGCGCTTCCATCTTTTCGCGACCGCGTCACCGGGAGCCTATTGCGACCCAAACCTGCGTGGGCGCTATCTCGAAACGACGGAACTGGCGGCGCGGTATACGAGTTACCTCGATTCGCTCAACGGCCTGCGGCGCGTCGAGGAGATACGGAAGTTTCACTCGCTGGGGTTTGACGAGAAGAAGCGGCTGATATTGGGATTGCCGGAGAGGTAGGGGCGGAGGAAATTCGAAGCTCGAAATTCGAAATTCGAATTTTTTGGGGCGCGAAGCGCCCGTTGTCGGGAATCAGAGGCGGGGCCACGCGCGAATAGCGCGTCAAATACTTCGAATTTCGAATTTCGAATTTCGAATTTTTTTGTTCCACTCCTTCCGTGCGTTCCATTCTTCTCCTCCTCCTGCTTTCCGTAGCCGCGCGCGCGGACATCCAATGGGCTTCGATGAAAGTCTTTACCGCGGCCGATCCCTCCGAGCCCCGCGCCATGGCCCAGTTCACTTTTACCAATACGGGCAGCTACCCGGTGAAGATCATGGGGGCGCATACGTCTTGCGGCTGCACCGCGGCGGCGGCTGACAGCCATCCGGTCGCGCCCGGGCAATCGGGCACGATCAATATCTCGTTCAAGACGCTGAATCGCCACGGGCTTTACGAGGAGCCGATCGTCGTGGATACGAACGACCCGGCCGGCAAGCAGGTCACGCTGACTTTGCGCGTGCTGGTGCAGGACGCGGTGGAGGCGGTGCCGACGCTTCTCTTTTGGCAGCCGGGCGAACCGCTCACGCCGAAGATCGTCGAGCTGACCGTCACCGACGGCTTCAACGTCAAGGGACTTGACGCGCAATGCGCCGACGACGGCGTCCAGACGCATCTGGATATCGTCAAACCGGGAGCGGAATACAAATTGACCGTCACGCCGAAAACCGCGCACGTGAAAGCGAAAATCACGGTGACTCCCAACATCGAGGGAAAATCGCCGCGCCCGATCACCATCCACGTCCGGGTGAGCTAACGCGCCCGCACTTGAGCATGAAACCATCTGTCCATCGGCAGCGAAGAGCAAACCGGCCCCCCTTCGAATTTCGAATTTCGAATTTCGAATTTCCCCTCCCATGCGCCTTGCCCTCCGGCAAGCTCTAGCCCTGCTCGCCCTCGCGATGCTGCCGGCAATCGCCACCGGCCTCTGGCATCCGCGGCGGCCGGCCTGGCAATCCGACGAGGTGACGCTCGCGGCGGCGACGGCCTGGGGCGGTTCGGTCCTTTGGGTCGATGCCCGTCCCGACGCGGATTTCCAGCGCGGGCACATCCCCGGCGCGATTCAGTTGAACGAAGATCGCTGGGACGATCTGCTCGAGGATTTCCTGAACCATTGGGACCCGGGCCGCAAAGTCGTTGTCTATTGCAGCAGCCTGAGCTGCGCCACCAGCCACGACGTGGCCCGGCGCCTGCGCGAACAGGCCGGAATCCCGAATGTGTTCGTATTGCAAGGCGGGTGGGAATCGTGGGTAAACGCGCATCGATGACCCAATGAACCCTCGCATCCGATGAACATCGTCCGCCGGCTCGCCGCCGCCATTCCCGGCCTCGTTTTCGTGGTATTCGGCTCGATGAAGCTGCTCGATCCGGCGGGATTCGCCATCGACATCCAGAATTACCGGCTCATCCCGTGGACCTGGGGCGTGCTGCTGGCGCTCTATCTGCCCTGGCTGGAAATTGCTTGCGGAATGGCGTTGCTGCTCCGTGTCGCGTACCGCGGGGCGCTTGTCATTTCGGCGCTGCTGCTGGCGGGATTCATCGCCGCCTACGGGAGCACGCGGCCACGAGGGCTCGACATCGCGTGCGGCTGCTTCGGCCATGGGGTGCATCGCGGTTACTGGCCGGTGCTCATCAGCGATGCGATTCTGCTGGGCATCGTCGTCTGGCTGCTGAAGGTGGACTTTCGCCCGATCTCTCCGGTTGTTCGGGCCGGCCAAAACCCTTGACCACCATGCCCGCAGTCCATTTTCTCGGCACCGGGTCGGCGATCACCGATCCGCATCGCACCACCACGATGCTGGCTTTCCAGCATCCCGGCTCGGTCATCGTGATCGATTGCGGGGGCGACCTGGTCCAGCGCCTCCTGCAAGCCGGGCTTCCGCTCGATGACATCTCGGCGCTGATCATCACGCACGCCCATCCCGATCACGTCGCCGGTTTTCCGCTGGCGGTGCAGAAGCTGTGGCTGGCGCGCCGGCGCACTCCCCTGCCCGTCCATGGCATCGCCCCGGCGCTCGACCAGGCCAGGAGGTGCCTCGGCGCGTTCGACACTTCCGGCTGGAACGGGCTCTTTGCGATGGATTGGCGCGAATTTCCGCACACGCCGGGCGCGCCGGTCCTGGATGCGGCGCCGTGGCGCATCACCGCGATGCCCTCGAATCACAGCATCCCCAGCGTGGCGCTACGGATCGAGCATGCGCCCTCGGGCCGCGTCTGCGCCTACTCGAGCGACACGGCGCCTTTCGATGCCATGGCTGATTTTGCCCGCGGCGCCGATCTCCTCGTCCACGAGGCCAGCGGCCCATTCCCGGGCCATTCCACCGCGCTCGATGCGGCCCGCATCGCCGCGGCGGCGAATGTCCGCGCGCTGCGCCTGGTCCATCTGGCTCCCGAATCCCAGCTCAACGCCGCGTGCATGGCCGCCGCCCGGCAAATCTTTCCCGACACCCAAAAGGCCGGCGAATGCGAATTTTTGAATTATTGAATCACTTGAAGAGGTCGCCGGGGCCTTCGCAGCCGCGAACGCCATTTCCCAATTCCTAAAACCCCTTCTTCGTGCAACATTTCCCCTTATGAAGTTCTGGCTCAAGATCGGCGCGCTCGTCGCCGCCGTCTGGCTGATCGCCGCCGCGCTCATTTATCTCGCGCACGCCAGGCAGCCCACCGCGGCCAGCATCACCGCTTACGTGCAATCGCTGGACCTCGATTCCCTCCAGGGCGAGGCCCGCGCGCTCGCCATCAAGCGGATGGAGGAGATGATGAACCGCGTCAGCTTCGAGGACCGCCAGGAGCTGGACCACGAGCGCATCGGACGCAATTTCCTACACAAGCTGACGCCCGCCGAGCAGGACGCCTACCTGGACGCCACGCTGCCGACGGGCTTCCAGCAACTGATGGATTCCTTCAACAAGATGGATCCCGAGCGGCGCAAGCAAATCGTCAGCGAGGCGCTCGCCCACATGAAGGAGCACGAGGGCGAAGGCTGGCCGCAGGGCCCGGATTCAAACGTCCAGCAGCACGTCATCGACCAGGGACTCAAGTCCTACTATCGCGACGCCGACGCGGACGTGAAGATGGACCTGGCCCCGCTGGTCGAGGAGATGCAGCACGTCCTCGAGTACCCATGAGCCCGTCGCGCCGCGGCTTCACGCTCACCGAACTCATTGTCGTCATCGCCATCATCGCCGTGCTGGCCGTCATTGCCATTCCCGTCAGTTCGCGCGTCATCCAGTCCGGCAAGGCGACGGGCTGTCTCTCGAACCTGCACCAGATCGGCGCGGCGCTGAATCTTTACCTCGGCGACCATAACCAGATGATGCCGACTCTCCAGGCGGGCCGGAAATCAACGTCCGATAACGTGCCTGTCATCGACAATACATTGAACGTCTATGCACCCAACCCGGGCGTCTTCGCCTGCCCCGCGGATAACAAGGGCCTCGCCGCCCAGACCGGGACCAGCTATATCTGGAACAGCGCGCTCAACGGACAGTCCGCCGCGCATCTCCAGTTCTTCATGGCCAATGGCGTCGGAAGCCTGATTCCCATCCTCGCGGACAAGGAGGACTTCCACCCCTACACGGCAAACAAGATCAACCTCCTCTACGCGGATGGGCACGCCTCGCAGAACCTGACCTTTGCGACCTCCCAATGATCCGCCTGGACCGTCTCTCGAAAACCTTCGGCAACCGGCCCGCGGTCCACGAGCTCTCGCTCGAAATCGCGCAGGGGGAAATATTCGGCCTGCTCGGCCACAACGGCGCGGGAAAGAGCACGACGTTCGGCATGATCCTCGGCCAGGTGTACCCGAGCAGCGGCGCCGCTTACGTCCGCGGGGTATCGGTGCAGCAGCATCGGCTGCGCGCGCTCCAGGGCGTCGGGGCGATTTTCGAGACGCCCGCGTTTTACGATTACCTGAGCGGCTGGACCAATCTCCGCATCTTTACGGCCTATACGCGGCCGCTGCCGGATGCCGAGTTGCTCGAGACGGTGCGGTTTGTGGGCCTGGAAAATCGCATCAAAGATTCCGTGCGCACTTACAGCCATGGCATGCGCCAGCGGCTGGCGCTGGCCCAGGCGCTGTTGCCGCGGCCCGACCTGGTGCTGCTCGATGAGCCCGCCGAAGGCCTCGATCCCGAGGGCATCCACGAAATGCGCCACCTGATCCTGCGGCTCAACCGGGACCGCGGCATGACGGTCCTGCTGTCCTCGCATCTGCTTTCCGAGGTGGAACAAATCTGCGACCGGATCGCCGTCCTGAACCAGGGCCGGATGATTTTTCAGGGCAAATGGACCGACCTGACGGGCGATGGCGTGCGCTATCGCCTCGATGCCGAGCCCTGGGACAAAGCCGCCGCGCTCATCGCCACCCAGCCGGAGCTGTCCGTGGCTCCCGGCAAGGTCCTGGTCGCCGCCGCCGGCTATGACATCGCGGACCTCGTGGCGGCCCTGGTGCAGGCCGGGGTGAAGGTGCGCGCCCTCGAACCGCTGAAGCAAAGCCTGGAGGAAATCTATTTGAATCTGGTTGGAGGGCCGGGGGCGAGTGCGAAATGAAAATTCGAAACTCGAAATTCGAAATTCGAAGTGTCAGGCGCGCCGAGGGCGCGCGGTATTCGGAGAGAAGGCCTCCCATGCGTCACCGCGTTATCCGCCATTCGCCCCTTTCGAATTTCGATTTTCGAATTTCGAATTCTCCTTCTTCCTCCCCATGACCCGCTTCCTCACCCAGCTTCGCTTCGAGTTGCTCAAGATGTTCGCGCGCAAGCGCACTTACATTGGCTTTTTCGCGTTCCTGCTGATGGAGGTGTTCCTGCTCTTTCTCCTGAACCTGCCAAAGCCGAAGGAGCACCTGCGGCACATCATCGAGCAGAACGGTTACGGGTTCGACGATTATTACTCGGGCGTCACGCTTGCCATGTTCATGCTGCTCTGGACCACCACGCTGCTGGGATCCCTCTACCTCGCGCTGGTGTCCGGCGATCTCATGGCGAAGGAGGTCGAGGATGGCACCATGCGCATGCTGCTGTGCCGCCCCATCTCCCGGTTCCGGATCACGTTTCTCAAATACCTTGCCGCGCTCATCTATACGTTTGTGCTCATCGAGTTCATCGGCCTCTCGGCGCTGCTCACCGGGCTGGCTTACCGCGGGTTCGGCGGCCTCTTTGTCATGGCGCCGCAGGAAGGCGTCTTCGCGCTCATTCCCGCCGCGCGCGGCCTCGAGCTCTACCTCTGGTCGACGCCGCTGCTCGCCCTCTCGATGATGACCGTCAGCAGCATCGGTTTTCTTTTCTCCTGCTGCAACATGAAGCCGGCGGCGGCCAGCATCGTCACCCTCTCGGTCATCTTTCTCGATTTCATATTTCGCGGCATCCCCTATTTCGAAAGCATCAAGGGCTGGTTCATCACCACCCATCTCCCCTCCTGGCTGCAAATCTTCGAGTCCTATCCGCCGGGCTGGCGCATGCTCGAGGACTATAGCTACCTCATCGGCATCGACCTGACCTGTTTCATCCTCGGGGCCGCCATCTTTTTCCGGCGCGATTTGAAGTAGAGGCTCACCGTCACGACTGCACGTGGGCCGACATGCCTATTCCAATCAGGATCAGCAGGAATACCCCGCAGAGTTCGAATCCGTTCACGATCGCGCCGGCGATGGCAACGCCTTTCTTCACGGATTTGACCGCGCCGACGATGCCGAGAATCATTGCCCCCAGGTTCAAGCCCAGGCCGCCGATAGCCAGCGCGCCGATGACCATATTGAACTGGGGCGTGGCCTTGCCTTGAATCTGGGCCGCGCCCGCAACGGCAAACAGGGCCACCCAGATGATCGCACTGACGATGCCATAGATCAATGAGACCACTCCCAGTTTCGATCCCGGCCCCGAGGCCGTGGTGGTTTGCGCCACGTATTGAGGCTGCGCCATGAATGGAGGCTGCGTCGCGGAGGAAGGCTGCGCCAGGGATGGAGGCTGCGCCGGGCTGCCCAGGAATTCGGAGAGCGGCTTCCAGTCGGCAGTGCCTTCGCGCCATGCCAGCGTTGTCGTTGAAACGGTCCCCTCGGAGAGCATGGTGCGGAGCTGGTCCTCGGTGAATGGCCCGCTCGTCTGGCCACCGTTGTTGATGTGGTAATTCATGGAGTTGGGTTCGCCGTTATGGTTCCTGTCTGCGATCGACTTCGCAGCCGAACGCGATTTTCTATCCGGACCCGGCTTCGGCAAGTCTTTTGTCTCGGCGGGGCTATTTCGCCTCGATCCTTCTGCAGGCTTCGAGCGTATTGGCGATCAGCATCGCGATGGTCATGGGGCCGACGCCGCCGGGCACCGGGGTGATCGCGGAACATTTCGGGGCGACCTGTTCGAAATCGACATCGCCCACGAGGCGATAGCCTTTTTCCGCGGTGGGATCTTCCTTTCGGTTGATGCCGACGTTGATCACCACGGCGCCCTCGCGGACATGCGAAGCTTTCACAAACTCCTGGCGTCCAATGGCAGCGATCAAAATATCCGCGCTCCGCGTAATTTCCTCGAGACCCCGGCTGCGCGAATGCGCGACCGTCACCGTGGCATCGCCCCCCTTCCCTTTCCTCATGAGCAGCAGCGCCATCGGTTTGCCCACGATCATGCTGCGGCCCAGCACCACCACGCGCGCCCCGGAGGTCTCGATGCCGCTCTCGATCAGCAGCCGCTGGCATCCCAGCGGCGTGCACGGCACGAAGCCGGTCGGATCGTCCATGGCCAGTTTCGCGACGTTGACCGGATGAAATCCATCCACGTCCTTGTGCGGATCGATCGCGGCCACCACCGCCGCTTCGTCGATGTGCGGAGGCGGGGGCGATTGCACCAGGATGCCATGAATGGCGGGATCGGCGTTCAATTGCCGCACCAGTGCGACCAGCGCCTCCTGGCTGGTCTGCCGGCAGCTCGTGCTTCACCGAGTACAATCCCAGCTCGAGGCATTTCTTCGCCTTCGCCCGCACGTAGGCGCGCGAGGCCGGGTTGTCCCCCACCAGCACCACGGCAAGTCCGGGCACGATGCCGCGCTTCTTCAGCTCTTCGGCGCCGATGCGCGATTCCGCGTGCACTATTTCCGCGATGGCTTTTCCGTCGATCAATTTCATGGGGTTGTGGGCTGCAATAGCTTTTCGATTTTCTCCCGCTCGGCTTCGGTATCGGCCCCGGGCGCGACGAAGACCGGTTCCGCGCAAACGATCCGCACCGTGGCAAAGGGCAGCGGAATCATGAAGCGGTCCCAACTCTTCAACCGCACGTACCGGGAATATTCAATGTGAATCGGGACGATACCCGCGCCGGTCTGCTGCGCCAGGAAAACGACGCCCGGCCCCAGCTTGTAGCAAGGCCCGCGCGGGCCGTCGGGCGTCACCGCCACGTCCTCGCCCGCCTGGATGACGCCGGTCAGCGCAAGCAGCGCCGAAGCCCCCTGGCGTGAAGTCGACCCGCGCACGCTCTTCAATCCAAAACCGGTCATCACCCCGGCGATGATCTGCCCGTCGCCGCTGGCGCTGGTCAGCACGGCGCCGGTCCGGTGCCGCGCGTAGCGGTCCCGCAGCAGCGGCAGCGCGACCATGCGATTGTGCCAGAACATCCAGATGAGCGGCTGCTTGAAATCGCGGTCCAGCAGCCGCGCGCGGTCCTCGACGCTGATGCGCAACGTCCAGCCGATCATCCGGATGAGCACGGCCACCAGCCTGCCGATCCACTGCTCGTTGCCGCGAATCTTCACGAGGCCAGCAATCTCTCAATCAGCCGCCGAAGGACCGGTCGCACCAGCGAGGCGAGTTCCTCGTTCGCGTAGGCCACCCAGGTCACGGGGCTGGTCAAATCGAGCGGCGGGTCCACCGGGCCACCGTCCGGTTTTTCGAGAACGACTCCAGCCTCGGCCAGCAGCATCGCCGTGCAAACGTCGTAGGGATGGCACATGAGCGGCTCGCTCTCTCGCCGGTTCCGCAGCACGATCGGGCGCAGGTCGCCGCACATCAAGTCGTGGCCGGCGATCAATTCGTAAAACTGGCCGCCGGTCGAAATGTACTGGTCGTCGAAAATGACAGGGCCTTCGCTCTCCTCATACAATTCCGCCCAGAGCTTTTCCTCGAGCCGCGCCACGTCGGTCTTTCCCGCCGGGAAAAATTTCGCGAACGAGGCGAAGCCATGCTGGAAATCGCGCGCCTGCGATGGCCGCAGCGACAGTTTCTCCCGGGCGCCCGTCCGCACGTCGATGCCCTCCGCCATCAGCCCGCGCCCCCGCACCGCGCTGACCTGGTCGGCGCGCCATTGTTTGGTCGTCGGGATTTCCGTCATCGCCGCCACCACGATTTCGCTCAGGCGCGTCCGTTCGCCGCCCTGCGGCGCAAGGCCCGCCAGAAGCCAGGCGGGACGTTTGTCGTGCATGATGCCGCGCGTCCCGTCGATGGGATCGACCACGCAGCGCCACTCCGTTTTCTCGAGCTGGCGTTCCCCTGGGGAAAATGCTCATCTCCGGCTCGTCGAAGCCCTCGGCCACCAGCTCGACCGGCCATTCCGCCGGCCAATGCGCGCCGAACCACTCGACAATCGCCTCCTCGCTGATCGTGTCGATCGAGTAAATCGTGTCTGCGACCGATTCCCGCGCCACCTGGGACAGCTCCGCGCCCTGCCGCCCGTGCCGCCCGGCAATCACGGCCTCCCGCACGAAATCTCCCAGGGAGCACAACAACTCCCTGGCTTTCTGCGCCTCGACATCGGAAAAACCTGTCATACTCCGCCTCTCATACCATTGCCGGGCCGCCCGCGTCACTTGAACTTGCACTTGCACTGGCGCATGGACTTTCTGGTAACTCTTTGGTGTCCCCAATCCCATCGTGCCCGATTCCTCCCCTTACGCCGCCTTTCGCTCGCGCGGCTACCGATTTTTCATCACCGGAAATTTCCTCTCCGTCATCGGGCGCCAGATGCTCGCCGTGGCCGCCGGGTGGGAAATCTATCGCCGTACCGGGTCGGCGTTCGCGCTGGGGATGATCGGGCTCGCCCTCGGGTTGCCGGTGATCCTGCTGGCGATCCCCGCGGGGCACCTGGCCGACCGGCTCTCGCGGCGGGCCATCCTCATGGCCAGCAGCCTGGTTTCGGCCTGCTGCTCGCTGGCGCTGGTTTATGTGTCGTACAAGGCGGCGGACATCCGATGGATTTACGTCTTCCTTTTCCTGATGGGCGTCGCGCGGACTTTCGGCTGGGCGGCGCGCGGGGCGCTCATGGCGAACCTGGTCCCGAAGGAGGATTTCAGCAACGCCGTCACCTGGAATTCGAGCGCTTTCGAGACCGCCTCGGTGACCGGGCCGGCGATTGCGGGGCTGCTGCTGGTGCACCATCCCTACTGGGTGATCTATGCGTGCGACGCGGCCTGTTCGATTGCGTTTTTCTTTTTCCTCATCCCCGCGCCCGCGTGCCGCGGCGTGCCGGGGCCCGGCTCCGCCGGATTCGAGCGAGCTTTTTGCCGGGCTTCGCTTTGTCTGGAGGACCAAGGTCGTGCTTGCCACCATCACGCTCGATTTGTTCGCCGTGCTCTTTGGCGGCGTGAATGCCCTGTTGCCCATCTTTGCCGACCGCATCCTGCATGTCGGGCCGGCGGGTCTCGGGTGGCTCAACGGCGCGCCATCGGTCGGCGCCATTTGCATGGCCATCACGCTGGCGCATCGCCGGCCGATGAAACGGCCCGGCGTGGCGCTGGTTTGCGCCGTCACGGGATTCGGGCTGGTGACGATGATCTTTGGGCTGTCGCGCTGGTTCCCGCTGTCGCTGGCGATGCTGGTGCTCGCCGGCGCGTTCGACAATATTTCGGTCGTCGTCCGCCACACCCTGGTGCAACTGCTGACACCGGACTCGATGCGCGGACGGGTGACCGCGGTGAACAATGTCTTCATCGGCTCATCCAATGAATTGGGCGCCTTCGAGTCGGGCGTGACCGCGCAATGGTTTGGGCCGATCATTTCGGTGGTCGGTGGCGGAGCCGCGACGATCCTTACCGTATTGCTGGTGGCCGTCACCTGGCGGGAAGTGGTCCGGCTGGCGCCCTTTGCCAGCCTGCGCCCCGAGCCGGAAAGCCCGAATTCGGTCGTGGAGACACCTTAACACTTTTATATCCACAGATTGACACAGATGGCCGCAGATTCTTTTTGGCTCTGCGTCGAGGTTTTCCTTCCAAAAATCTGCGTCAATCTGCGTTCATCTGCGGATTATCATTCTGAGATCCGGACCCAGCTTCGGGCGCCGAGCCCGCGGAGCCGCCTTGACATCCCCTTGGGCCGTCGCAACATCCATTTGTGGCCATCAAATCCGCTGCCGTCACCCTGTTCGCCTGCGCCCTGGGGCCGGCGCTTCTTTGCGCCCAGGTTTTGACGCCGGCCAGCCCCACTCCGCCTCCGCCAAAGAACATCCCGGTCGTCGACGCGGCGCAGCTCATCGCCCTGCTCCCGCCCGCGCCTCCGGGCTGGAGCGCGGATAAACCGGAGGGAGCGACCAGCGACAGCGACGACGGCAAATTGACCACCGTCGACAATGTTTACGTAAACGGCGATGCCGACAACGCGCCAACGGTCGCCATCCACATCATCGACGCCGCAAACAGCCGGCATTTCCAGGACGCCACCAAGACCATGTGGAGCGCCACCAGCAGTACGCCCCAGGGCTATGACAAGGCCGTGACCATCGACGGGCTGCCCGGCTTCGAGCATTACGCCAATGCCGACCAGACCGGCGTCCTCTGGGTGGTCGCCGGGGACCGTTTCTTCGTGCAGGTCGAGACCACGCGCCAGCCGCCGGCCAGCTCGAGGCATGGCTCGGGCGCATTGACCTGAAAAAACTCGCGACGCTCAAATAGGTCGCTTTTCGAATTTCGAATTCCGAATTTCGAATTTCCCTTATGTCTGAAACCGACCGCAAAACCCCCGAGCAGCGCCAGCAGATGTCCGATCTCGAGCGCCTGCGCCATTCCGCCGCGCACGTGCTGGCGACCGGCATCCTGCGCATCTGGCCCGAGGCCCAATTCGCCGCCGGCCCGCCCGTGGAGAACGGCTTTTACTACGATGTCGATCTGCCGCACCGGATCTCGCCCGAGGACTTCGAGAAAATCGAGGCCGAGATGAAAAAGGAGGTCAAGGCGAACCACACTTTCGAGCGGATCGCGCTCTCACGCGACGAGGCGTTGAAGATGGCGGAGAGCGGCGCACTCGGCGCGCTCGGCCCGCGGCCCGAGCCGTCGAAGTTCAAATTGGACATCATCCAGGGCATTCCCGAGGGGGAACAAATCACCATTTACAAGAACGGCGATTTCACGGACCTGTGCGCCGGCCCGCACGTGATGCGCACGGGCAATGTCGGGCGCGTTCAAGCTGACCCACGTGGCCAGCGCCTATTACAAGGGCGACGAAAAGAACCCGCAGCTTCAGCGCATCTACGGCACCGCGTTCAAGAACAAGACCGAGATGGACGCCTACTTCGCCATGCTCGAGGAGGCCAAAAAGCGCGACCACCGCAAGCTGGGCAAGGAGATGGAGCTATTTACCTTTGATGACGACGTCGGCCCCGGGCTGCCGCTCTGGCTGCCGAATGGCACGGTGCTGATCGAGGAATTGGAGAAGCTCGCCAAGGAAACGGAATTCGCCGCCGGCTACGAGCGTGTGCGCACGCCGCACCTGGCGCGCGAGAGCCTCTATATCACGAGCGGGCATTTGCCTTACTACGCGGAGTCGATGTTCCCGCCGATGGAACTCCACGAGCAGGGGCACGACGCATCCCAGCGGGACCGCTACTACCTCAAGGCGATGAACTGCCCGCATCACCACAAGCTTTTCGCAGCGGTGCCGCGCAGTTATCGCGAACTGCCGCTGCGACTCGCGGAATACGGGACCTGTTACCGCTATGAGCAATCGGGCGAACTATTCGGGCTGATGCGCGTCCGCTCGATGCAAATGAACGACGCCCATATCTATTGCACCGAGGACCAGTTCGAGGCCGAGTTCAATGCGGTGAACGAGATGTACCTGAAGTACTTCCAAATCTTCGGCATCGACAAATACCTCATGCGCTTCTCCACGCACGACCCCGGCGACGCTAGGGCAAAAATTCGTGAACGAGCCCGAACTCTGGATAAAGACCGAGGAGATGGTGCGCGGCGTCCTTCAGCGCTCAGGCATCAATTATATCGAGGTGCCCAACGAAGCCGCCTTCTATGGCCCGAAAATCGACGTGCAGGTCTGGAGCGCCATTGGCCGCGAATTCACCATCGCCACCAACCAGGTCGATTTCGCCGTGCCGCGCCGCTTCGGGCTCGTTTACAAGACCCGCGAGAATACCGAGGCCACGCCGCTTTGCATCCATCGCGCGCCGCTCGGCACGCACGAGCGCTTCATCGGCTTCCTCATCGAGCATTACGCCGGCAATTTCCCCTTCTGGCTCGCGCCGGAACAGGTCCGCATCCTGCCCATCGGCGACGAGGAGCCGCTGCTCGAGTATTCGCGCAGTCGATCCTCGCCGAATTGCGCGCCGCCGGCATCCGCGCGGCCATCGACGCCTCGACCGACAAGATCAATGGCAAGGTCCTCCGCGCGGAGGAACAAAAGGTCCATACGATGCTGGTCATCGGCCGGCGCGACCTCGAAGCCGGCGCGGTGAGCGTGCGCATCCACGGCAAAGGCAACCTCGGAGCAAAGCCGCGCGCCGAAGTCATCGCCGACCTGATCGACGCCGCTAATACGCGCCGGGCATAGGTTTTATCCGCAGATTAGCGCCGATGGCCGCAGATTAGCAGAGAATGGCCGATCTTCGCAACCTCACCGCCGAAGGCGGCGCTTTTTTCAATCAGCAATCCGAGATCAGCAATCAGCAATTTCCTGCCGGATTCATCTCTGCGCCGGAGCAAAGATGATCCGCCCATCGCGCGCGTCCACGGTCACCAGGTATTGCGAGAGGATTTCGCTGCCGAGCAGGCCGGCTTCGCCGGGAAAAATCGGGCTTCCGTGCAGGGCCGTCTCGATGTGATCGAGCCGCAGCCGGCCGAGGCGCACCGATACCAGCGTTTTGTCATTGGTATCCGTGATGAAGCCGATGGAGACGGCGCGCGGCTGGGTGGAAGCGCTGCGCGGGACGACCCAATGCAGCGCGTCGTTGCAGCCGGTGTCCAGTCGCGTCCAGCGCGGCTTCGAGCCGTTGACGCTGATGGGCAGGCAATAGACGCCGTTGTGCACGCGCAGCGGCAGGGACTCGCCGGCAGCCGGCGCGTCCGCGATGAGCCGCAGCCGCCGGTGCGCGTAATCGATCTGCACCACGCGCCCGTCAAAAAAATCGGCGCCGATCAACCCGTCGACCGGCTCGGTGCAAAGTTGGGCGGCATTACGTAGGTCAATCGCCAGGGCCAGTTCGCCCACTGTAAATCCCCCAGCCTTCGCGGTAACGGGCCCGATATCATACGCAGTCGCCTCGGCATTCACGCCATCGACTGGCTCCACGGCGCCGAGCGGGATGTGGAGCCGGCGGGCGGCGTCAAGGCTTAGCACTGAGGCGCTTGCGCCAGAATCGAGCATCAAAGTGACCGGTCGCGCATGGACGCTTGCATGCACCAGGATGTAGCCGTCCACGAAATCGAATGGGATTTCGCGCGCCTCCGCCGAAATGACGACCAGGAGAATGGCAAGGATGGAAAGCAGCGCGCGCACGGAGGGAACCAATACCACAAATCACGTATGCCGCAACCGGCGTCCGGCCCCGTTTTCGAACCCATTGAATGAATAGAACCCGAACGAGAATTGTCCAAACCAGTAAAGAGAGCCGCGATGTGTGACAGGCGGCTCGGAAAGTTGAACCTATGAAAATAATGCACAAAGCCATCCTCTCGCTGGTGGCGCTGGGCATGCTTGCCTGCGCCACGCCCAGCCAGGCGCGGTGGTTTCCTCATGTGTGGATAGGAGTCCCGTTCTACCACGGGCCGTATTACAGCTATTATTACCCGTATTACGGCCCTTACTACGGGTACAGCTATCCCTACTACGGTGGCGTAACCTTCGGTTTCGGCGGGCACTGGCACGGCCATTACTATGGCCATGGCGGCCATCGGCGGTAAACCGGTTACGGCGCGGGCGGTGCAATAGCCAGCGGCTGTTGTTCCGCCTGCCACAGCGCTTCGAAGCGCGCCTTCATCGCCGCGTCGCCATGCGCGCGCAAATGGCGCGCTCGAAGAATCGCTTCCGCCATGTCGGTGAAGCGAACCAGCAGGGATTCCTCCTCATCCAGCGCCGCGTCGGCGCGGTCGAAGGCGTCGCTGGTATCGAGAATCTGCTGGCAATGGGCGGCGTCTTTATCGAGATCCGCCGCGGCGCCACGGGTCGCCTTGTCGTAATCGCGTGAGTCGTGCCAGCGCAGCGCGGGCCATTTCTGGAAGAGGGAGTGCAGGCTGTCCATGCGTAGCGCGTTGAGGCGGTCCTGCGCGTCACGGTAGGCGTGCAATTGCGAGGGCTGGCCCTCGGGATCGCTGAACATCAACTGGTCGTACGCGGCGAGCAGGCGCTGGTCGCCGTCCAGCCCCAGCTTGGTCGAGAGAGCGTCGAGCACCGCGCGCTGGGCCGGCGTGGCGGTCTCAATGACCTTCTGCCAGTTGGCCGTGTAAATCTGGGTATCGGGAATATCGGCAAAGCGGCGCAGAAAAACCAGCGACGTGCAGACGGGCGTGTCGATGGAATCGTCGTGGATGAGCGCGTAGCAATACGCGTCGTAGCAGCTCACGCGGCCGTTGTTGTCATAGTCGGCGCCGGTGACTTGGTGGCCCAAACGATCCCTGCCCGAAAGCGCCCCGAAAAAATAGGAGGAGAAATCCTGGTAGAGCGGCGAGTTCGTATCCGTGCCGCATCCGGCGGCCTCGCGGTCGCTCTCGGCGGCGAAGAAGCCGGTGATGAGCCGGTCGTTCAAAGGCCCGTCCCCGTTGGCCTTTTTGAAAATGACATTGCCGAAGCCGCCGCTGAAACATTGCGCCATCACCAGCGTCACCGGGACGTGCTGCGGCAGCGTGGCGATGTCGTGATCGAGCGTCTCCGGGTCCAGGTCGTCGCCGCCCCAGAGGTTGTAAAGCGAGTCCTTTTGCCTGTCGTCCGAGACCGAGCCGTGGCCGGCGAAATAGAGCAGCACCGGCGGCCCATCCCTGCCGCTCATCGATGCCAGGCGGCCGAAGGCGCGCTCGATGGAGTCGAGGCGCGACGGCCCGTCCAGGGCGGTGCCGAGCACAGGCCGGCGCGTGAGGATTTTCGCGCCCAGGTCGTCATTCGGGAGGAGGATGTCCAGGGCGCGCTCCCCGGGCGAGAGATGCATGGCGTCGCTGTATGAGAGGTCGCGGCTGGTGAGCTTGCCGTCGGCAAAAAGGACGATGCGCCCGGAGGTGGCCGGCACGAGGCTGGTCACAAACCGGAGATGCTCCTCGATCTGCGCGGTGTTGTCGTCCTTGTCCGGACCGCCGCCGACGAGCAGGGCGTGCAGCACCGCGGGCGCGGCAGCCCCGCGCACCGGCGCGCCAAGCAGCAGCGCGGCCAGGAGCGACAGGCAGCCGGTTGAGATTGTTCGTGCCATGGAAGGATTTCCTCATATCATGCCGCCAACAAATGAGGAGCGCAAAAGCCCTTCCAACCTCGAATTCCCAGCGATGAACGAGATGGCGCCAGACGAACCGGCCGGATCACGCACGAAATCCGCCTTGTTGGAGTACGTGGAAAACAACCCCGTGGCGGCGCTGCTGCAGGCGCTGGCAATCGGGTTCGCAGTGGGAATGATCGTACGCCTGCTGGAACGCGGCGAGAAGCAAGAGGAGGTGGAGGTCAGCCACAAGCCGACGCTTGACGAGGCGAAGTTCCATCTCGGATCGCTGGTGCTGCCGTTTCTCTGGCCCGCGTGGCGGAAGGCGCGCGAGGGCTACGGGAAATCGACCGAAGCGCTCCAGGAGGCGGTGGACAAAATCAAAAAAGGCGACCTGACCTCCGAAGGCAGGAAGCATCTCCGCAAATTCGAACAGTGGGCCGAGCGCGAAGCAGGACACCTGGCCGATTTCGGCAAGGGCAAGGCGAAGAGCGTCGAGAAATGGGTCGAGGACGAAGTGCTGCCCGCGGCGGAATGTGGTTGGAAGAGGCTGCGGAAGCTGATTGGGATGGAGTGAATTGATAATTGCTAATCTGAAATTGCCAGTTGAAGAGCCTTTTTCCCCAGGGCTTGCTTGAGACTCTTTGCCTCTCTCTGTCGCGCTTGCGATCCTACGCCACCTTTTCAGGGGAGCCGCAATGCTCGTGGATCCACTGGTCGGTTTCTTCCCTGTCCATAAAACGGCCGGCTTCGCACCAAACCCGCAAGGTCCCGGGAGAGAGATCAAAATCCCCGGGCCACGTCGGTACGCCGCGCTCGACCTTGACAGCACGAAAGCTCTCGTCCGTTCGCAGCGGCTCATACAATGGCCCTTTGTCCACAAGAGGCCCAAGGTCCACTCCCCCTTCAAAACCATCGGAGAAAACAACATGGACGCGCCGACCCTCCAACGGGCGGATCACACTCACTTTTTCTTCGTAATAGTTTTTCATGTTAATCCAGGATGTAACCCGACCCTACCAAGCTGTCGAGCATCCGCCGCCGGCTGCACAATACCCTTCCGCTACAATTCCGGCACCGTAGGCTGCCGCCCCGCCTTGCAGGCGTCGAGAGTTTCCTGCATTCGCTGGATGGTCCTTTCGTCGCCGGCGCTGCGGGCGATTTCCAGGGCCGTGGCCGCCTCGGCCGCCGCGACGTTGAAACGGCCAATGGCCGCCGCGGCGCGGGCCATGAGGTAATGGCCCGAGATGGCCGTGGGATCGAGGTGGACAATTTCCTCGGCCTGGCGTCCGGCTTCGGCGGCGCGGCCCAGGTCGAGAAGCGCGGCACCCATTTGATAACGCGGAGAAGTCCAGCGGGCATTGTCGTCGATGGCGTGCGAGTAGGCGTCCACGGCTTCGGCATCGCGCTTTTGCCCGCGCAACGCATTGCCGAGATTGAACCAGTACTTCGCGTTGCCCGGCTCGATGGCAATGGCCGCGTGGTACTCGGCGATTGCGTCGTCGAGCCAGTTCAACCGGGCGTAGACGGTGCCGAGATTCGAGTGCGTGCTCGCGTCGGAAGGTTTGAGCTTCAGCGCGGCCTGGTATTCATCGACCGCCGCGTCCAGCCGGCCGCCGGCGTTGTAGACGTTGCCAAGATTGTCGCGCGCGGTCCATGCGTTGGGATTTCGGGCAAGCGTGGCAAGGCACAGTTTCTCCATCGATTCATAATTCGCGGCGTTGGCGAAAGTGGTCACGCCCAGGGCGATGACGATGAGCGCGGCGGAAATTGCAAGCAGGGCTGGATTCGCCCCGCGGGCGCGGCGCCAGGCCGCGGCGAAGCCGGCTCCCGCCAGCGCGGTGACCGCGGGGAGCGCAAGCTGCTGCCACCAGTCCGCAACGTAGGCCTGATCGAGAAAGGTCATGTTCAGCAAGCCAAGCACCGGCAGCAGCGCGACGATGAAGTAAACCCATGCAAAGAAAGGCCCGCGCGTGCAGCAGCCTTTTCCAATCCAAAGCGCGGAAGCCAATGCAACCGCCAGGATGAGCGGGAGAAATTGATGATCCAGCGGCCACTTGGGATAAACCGCGCACAAGCCCGCCGGCGCGATATCCTTGCCCAGATAAAACCATATCGCCTGGCCCGCGCGCGCGATGCGGACGCCGAGGGGCACCGGGAGATTGCCGGTGTCGATCACGCGCGATTGAAAATGAATCGTGACCGCGGCGGCGGCGGCAGCGAGCAGAAAGACAGGCAAAAGCCACAAGAGATCGCCGCCTCGAATGCGCCGCTGTTTCCACCAGATGCAAAGCAGCAGCGCGAGAGGCAGGACAACCGTCGAGCCTTTGCTGAGAAACGCGCACGCCGCGGCGAGCAACGCAAGAATCCAGAGTGAAATTTTTCGCGTCTCGAGAAACCGCAAATAGCAAAGGATGGCCGCGAGATAAAACGGCAGCGAAAGCGCATTCTTCAATTCCGCGACCCAGGCCACCGAGGCCACGTTCACCGGATGCACCGCAAAGAGCAGCGCGCCCAGCCAGGCGCCCGGCACATCGAGCCGCTCGAGCACACGCCAGAGCAGCAGCGCCGCAAGCGCAAAGAGAAGGATGTTGACGAAATGATATCCCACCGCGTTGTCGGCCCAGAGCCGCCATTCGAGCCAGAACGCGGTGATGGTGAGCGGCGTGTAATCGGTCGATGCCGCGCTGGCCCAGATGTACGGCAGGCTGTCGGTGCCGCGCACCAGCGGGTTCTCGGTGACCAGGAGGTCGTCATCCCAGACAAACCCCGCGCGCATCGCCGGAAGGTAGCAGAGGACGAGGGCCAGCGCGATGACCGAGCCGAGAAAAAGGCGGGAACGGAAGAGAGGCGGCACGGGCAGAGGCTAAGTTCGAAATTCGAAATTCGAAATTCGAAATTCGAGCCTAGGCATCCGTTCAAATGCCCGAGAGCGGCTTGAACGCAGCCTTATTGCCGTTTTCCAGATCCGCGCGGGTCTCGCGGAGATCGGCAACCGCATCATCGTCGAGGTCCAACCCAAGCGCCTCACTCAATTCGCAAAACTGAGCCCATGGAATAATTACTTCCTGCGGTACCCCATTTTCATCCACGACGATCTTCTTTTGGATTTCGATCACGACAGTACTCTATCAGCACCGCCATCCCGAGGCAACACGGAGCATTCTTGCTTCACTCACTGGGTGTAATGCACCAGCAGGATGCAAAGCCCAAAGATCGCCGCGGCGAGCAACAGGTAGAACGCAACAAAGGCAGCGGGGTGCATTGCCGCGGATTCCGCGTGCAATTGAGCAATGGTTTGCGTGATGCCGGCTTCCTGGCGGCGCAGGGCCAGCACCTTTTCCAATGCGGCCGGCTGATTGAAGGACGAGATGCCGGAATCGGCCAGGCAGGCGCCGATGGCACGGTAGGGCTTCCGCTTTTCGCGGTCGAGATGGGTGATGCGGCCCTGCGACTCCCTTCGCTGGCGCTCGAGTTCCCGCGTCTCGCCATTAAACCGTTCCTCGGCCTCGCCGAATCGGGCTCGCGCCTCTTCCGCCGCCGTGTCCACGCGCTCGATCTCCGCGCGCATCCTGTCGATATCGGGATCGAATTTCCCTGTTTCCTGCGCGGCCTTCGCCTGATCGGCGAGAACCAGTTTTCGCTCGTCCTCGATGCGCTTCAGACTGCCGCTCACCTCGGTCGCCTCCCTGCGGTCGGCAAAATTCGGATCCTCAATTTTCATGAAAGAGAGCGAGCGCTCCTCGAGTTGCTTCGCCTCGCGCGTCAATTCCGCGATGGCCTGCTCGAATCGCTCGACCACCTCGCGTTTCTCGCGGCGGGCGTTTTCCAGCCTTTCGAGTTCCGCCGACGCCTTCTTGCGTTCCTCGTCGAAACCGGCCTGCGCCTGGTCGTGCGCCGCTTTTTCCTTTGCGAATTCCTCGTCGAGCACCCTTTTGCGTTCGCCCAGTTCGGCGGAGGTATTGAGCAGCGAGGCCTGCGTGTTTTCGAACTCCTGGACCTTCTTCACCTCCTCGCTGATGCGCTCGTCAAAGTAATCGGCCTGCTGCCAGCCCAGAAACCCAAGCTCCGTCTCGGCCAGGTAGATGCTGCGCCGCACAGCCATCCGGCTGGCGAAAAGCCAGATGAGCCGCACCTGCCTGCCGATGTCGCGAAATCCGTCCGCCGGAAACACACCCAATCACTCGCTTGCGCTGCTCAACTTTGCAAGGACCGACAGGTCCTCGAGCGTGGTGGTATCGCCGCTCACCGTGCTGCCGCTGGCGATTTCCTTCAGCAACCGGCGCATGATCTTTCCGCTGCGCGTCTTGGGCAGCGCATCGGCGAAACGGACATCGTCCGGCTTGGCAATGGGCCCGATGACATTGGCGACGTGCTTGCGCAATTCCTCGCGCAAAGCCGGGCTCGGCTCGACGCCACGTCTTGAGCGTGACGAAGGCGACCACCCCCTGCCCCTTGATTTCATCGGGCCGCCCGACCACCGCCGCCTCCGCCACCGCCGGATGCGCCACCAGCGCGCTTTCGACCTCGCTGGTGCCCGAGCCGGTGTCCGGCCACGTTGAGCACGTCGTCGATGCGGCCCACGATCCAGAAATAACCATCCTTGTCGCGGCGCGCGCCGTCGCCGGCGAAATAGCAGCCCGGAATCTCGCTCCAGTATTGTCTTTTTGTACCGGGCCTTGTCGCCGTAAATGGTGCGCAGCATCGAAGGCCACGGCTTGCGGATCACCAGTTTGCCGCCCTCGTTGACGCCCACCTCGCGCCCTGTCGTCATCGACCACGGCGGCATCGACGCCGAAAAACGGCACCGTCGCCGAGCCGGGCTTCGTTGGGATCGCGCCCGGCAGCGGCGTAATCATGTGGCCGCCGGTTTCCGTCTGCCACCAGGTATCGGCGATCGGGCAGCGCCCGCCGCCGATGACCTTGTGATACCACATCCACGCCTCGGGATTGATCGGCTCGCCCACGCTGCCGAGCAGCCGCAGCGAGGAAAGATCGTATTTCTTCGGCCATTCGATCGCCCGCCTTGATGAACGCGCGGATGGCCGTCGGCGCGGTGTAGAGAATGTTGATGCGGTATTGCTCGATGAGGCTCCACCAGCGGCCCCAATCCGGCCATTCGGCGCGCCCTTCGTACATGAAGCTCGTCGCGCCCATTAGCCAGCGGCCCGTAAACCACGTAGTGAGTGTCCGGTCACCCATCCGATATCCGCCGTGCACCAGTAGAGGTCCTCGTCGCGCAGATCGAACACGTATTTGCATGGTAATATAAGCGCCGAGCAGGTAGCCGCCGGTGGTATGCAGGATGCCCTTCGGCTTGCCGGTCGAGCCGCTGGTGTAAAGGATGTAAAGCGGATGCTCGCTGTCGAGCGCCGCGGGCGGGCAGTCGGCGTCGACGTACGTCCATCTCGGCGTGCCACCAGACGTCGCGCCCGTCGACTCATCTTCACTTCGTTGTTCGCGCGGCGAAGAACGATGACGCGCTTGACCGCCGGCGTCCCTTGAGCGCCTTGTCCACCTGCTGCTTGAGCGGCGACCACCGCGCCGCGCCGGTAGCCGCCGTCGGCGGTGATGACCGCCGTGGCCTGGCAGTCGTTGATGCGATCCTTGATGCTCTCCGCGCTGAAACCGCCGAACACCACGGAGTGCACCGCGCCGATGCGGGTGCAGGCGAGCATGGCGACCGCGGCCTCCGGCACGATCGGCATGTAGATGATGACGCGGTCCCCTTTTTTGATGCGGTTGCGCTTCAGCACATTGGCGAACTTGCAGACTTCGTGGTGAAGCTGCTGGTAGGTCAGCGTCCGCTTTTCGCCCGGCTCCCCTTCCCAGATGATCGCGGCCTTGTTGCGTCGCGGGCCGTCGAGGTGCCGGTCGAGGCAATTCTCGGAGATGTTCAGTTTCCCGCCGACGAACCATTTGGCAAACGGCAGCTTCCATTCGAGGACCTTGGTCCATTTCTTTTGCCAGAGCAGCTCCGAGGCTTCTCGCGCCCAGAATTTTTCCGGTTTTTCCATGGATTCGCGGTACATGGCGCGGTATTGGGCCATGCTTTTGATGCGGGCCTTCTTGCTGAACTCCTTCGACGGCTTGAATACGCGGTTCTCGACGAGGTGGGATTCGATGTTCTGGCTCATGGGAGGCAGGAAGGAGTAACAGAGAATTCGAAATTCGAAATTCGAAATTCGAATGGAGCGAAATCGGCCAGCGGCGCCGATTTCCTTCGAACCGTCACTGCTCCCCGAGCGCGCCTCTGGCGCGCCAAACCTTTCGAATTTCGATTTTCGAATTTCGAATTTACCATCTCCCCATGAAACCCCTTCCCTTTCTGCTGCTCCCGTTGCTGCTCACCGCCTCGCTCGCCGCGGCGCCGCTCTCCTCTTCCGACCTTGCCCGCATTGGCCATCGCGTCTGGGTCAACGAGTGCGACGGCACCATTTCCGGGCTGACCTCGTGGAATGAGGGGGAGCAATTCGCATCGCTGGGCATTGGCCATTTCATCTGGTATCCGGCCGGCGAGCGGGGGCCGTTCGAGGAGAGTTTCCCGTTGCTGGTGCAATATCTTGCAGACCATGGGGAATCGATCCCGGCATGGTTGCGCGGGCCGTGTCCGTGGAGCACGCGCGCCGATTTCATGGCCGCGCAGCACAGCGCCCGCATGGAGGCGTTGAGGGGCCTGCTCGCGGAGACCGTGCCGCTGCAGGCCGGCTTCCTGGCGCAGCGCATGCGCGAGGCGCTGCCGAAGATGCTCGCCGCCGCGCCGCCGGGCCAGGCGGAGGTTATCCGGCAAAATTACGAGCGCCTGGCCGCGACCGGCCCCGGCACGTTCGCATTGATCGATTACGTTAATTTCAAGGGTGAAGGGACGCTGGAGACCGAGCGTTACAAGGGCGAGGGCTGGGGGCTCCTGCAGGTGCTCGAGGCCATGCCCACGGATGGCGACGCGGCGCGCGAATTCTCGCAGGGGGCAAAGGCGATGCTGGCCCGCCGGGTGCGAAACGCCCCGCCGCAGCGGCACGAGGAGCGCTGGCTGCCCGGCTGGGACGCCCGTGTCTCCCAGTACGGGGAATAAATTGCGTTTTGGGCCTTTCCTTTCCCCGCGCAATAGACGAGCGTGCCGAAAATCAACCTCGCACACCCTCCTATGAAACCTCTGTTCGCGGCAATTTTCCTGGTTGCCCTCACCCTGGCAACGAAACCACTTCTGGCCGACGACGCCTCCGCCCGTGCGCTGGCGGGGCAATTGATCGACATGACCAACGGCAAGGAAGTCATGCGCAATGCGTTCGACGGCGTCATCAACTCGATGATCAGCAACATGCAGGCGCAAGGCATGCCGCAGGCCGGTGTCGATGAAATCAAGGCTGCCATCGACAAATGGTACGATGCCGAGATCAAGTTCGATGAAATCCGCCCGAAGATGATCGACATCTACGTCCAGAATTTCTCCGAGGACGACCTCAAGCAGCTCGTGGCGTTTTACAATTCGCCGGTGGGCCAGAAGGCCATCAAGAGCCTGCCCGTCGTGATGAGCCAAAGCATGGCGCTGACACAGGAATACACGAAGTCCAAGATTCCCATGCTGACGGATCAAATCTCGGCAATCGTCCAGAAATATGCCGCCCAGATGCAGGGCGGAGCAGGCGGAGCCAGCGGTGGCGGCACTGAAGCGCCGGGCGCCGGCGCGCCTCCCGGCGGCGATGTGCCGGCGGCGCCTCCCGGGCCTCCGGGGAATTGACCGGCTCCGAATCATGCGGCCGCGCTGGGAGCGGGCTGGCTTTCCATTATTTTCTTCAGCCGCTCGAGGTCCCCGGCGAGTTGCGTCTCGGGATCTTTCCCGATGAGCCACGCAATGCGCGCGCCGAAGTGACCGCCGGGCGGGTGGAATTCCAGCACGACGCGGAGCATGGCGCCGCCGTCGGCGGGGGTAAATCGCACGGTGCCCGCGCTCTGGACGTCCGAGCCCGGCAGGGTCTGCCATGAGATCATTTCGCCGGGATGTTCGTTGACGATTTCCGCGTCCCATTCGTAGAGCCGTCCGCGCGGGCCTTTAACCGCCCAATGCGAGTGAATGTCGTCGAGAATGCGGATGCTTTGGATGTTTTCGACGAATTCGGCCAGATTCCCGAGGTTTCGCCAGAAACGGAACAGTTCCTCCGGAGGCCGGGCTATGAAGATGGATCTATCCAGCCTGATGCCGGTCCGGTCCGGCACGCCGGGGCGCCGCGGGTTCGAGGTGGTGAGACCCACCGATTCATAAAGCGCGCAATGCCCGGTCACGCCCCGCGCGATGAATGCGCCGCCCAATGCCGTGAGCAGCAGCCCCGGCAGGTTGCGCCGCGAAAGGCCAAACGCAGCCAGCGCCGCGCCGCCGATGATCGAGCCATAGCGCTCGACCTGGCCGACATTGACCGGGCCGATGGAACCTTCGAGGGGGTTGCCGCGAGGCTCGGGATGGGAATTGTTGGTTTCGAAAGGGGCGTAAGTCATCATGGGGGTTCCTCTTCTATTAAGTGTACGCTGGCCGGGAACGGGGCGGCTGTATGGGAATGCGAGGGCCGGGTCAGCGGCTACATTGCAAAAAGGACCTTGCCCGCGCGCGATTCCGCGGTCGCATGCCGAATGGCCTCGTGGAATTGCTCCAGCGGATAGGTCGCGGCCACCGGGACGGAGAGTTTGCCATTGATGAGCAGCGGGTAAATGGAGGTGAACATGTCCAGTATCTCCTGCTCGGGCGCGTGCTTGTACCAGGCGTTGATCCAGAAACCGGTCCAGACGAGGTTCTTGAAGATGAGCAGCCCGTTCGGAATGCGGATCGGCTGGCGGCCCATGGCGCCGTAGGTGACCAGCACCCCGCGGCGCGAAAGCGCGTTTGCCAGCCGCAGCGCGCTTTCGCCTCCCACGGCGTTGAACGCCAGGCGGGCGCGGCCAAAGGGGGCAACTTCGCCGATCTGCGACTCCAATTGATCCGACTCGACAAAGACCGCGTCGGCGCCGAGCGCGCGCAGTTCCGGGATCAGCTCGGGACGCCGCACCACGCTGGCGGTGTGGATGCCCATCGATTTGGCCATGACAATGACCGCGCGGCCCACGCCGGAATTGGCGGCGTTCTGGAGCACCCAGTCGCCGGGCTCGAGGTTCACGAAATCGTGCAGCATCCGCCACGCGGTCGGCGGATTGATTTTCATCATGGCCGCCTGCTGCACCGGTATGTCGGAGGGGACGGTGTGGACCGAGGAGACGGGCACGGTGGCGTATTGGCGCCACGAGCCAACGCCCATGGGCACGAGGACCCGCTCGCCCACGTTGAAGCGGGTCACTTCCGGCCCGATGGCGGCGATCACGCCGGCGCCTTCGATGCCGGCGACGCTGGGCAGATCGGGGCGCTTTGGGTATTTGCCCTCGATGAGGTTCAGGTCGGCGGGGTTGATCGGCGCCGCCTCGACCCGGATGAGCACCTCGCCCGCGCGGGGCTCCGGCACGACTTCCTCGACGATCTTGAGGACCTTTTCCGGCGGCCCGAATTCCTGGATGACGATCGACTTCGATTTTTTCATCGTTGCGAGCAGTATTATCTGGCAGCAGTCGCGGAGACAATCATGGCTTCCATCCGCCACAAGCTCGAGTCCGGCGCGCACCTGGCCCTCATTGGGATGGGCCTCAATACGGTGCTGTGCGCGGTCAAGATCGGCGGCGGATTGCTGGGTCATTCCTACGCGATGATTGCCGACGGCGTCGAGTCGATGCTGGACATCATCTCCTCGCTGCTGATCTGGGGCGGGCTCAAGTATGCCGCGCGGCCGCCGGATGCGACCCACCCGTACGGCCACGGGAAGGCGGAGCCGGTCGCGGCCATTTTGGGATCGGTGATGATTTTGGGCGCGGGAGCGGGGCTGGCGGTCGAGAGCGTGCTGGCGCTCTATGTGCCGCGCAGGGCGCCCGCCGTGTACACGCTGCCGGTGCTGGTGGCCGTGATCATTGCCAAGGAGATTCATTTCCGGCGCGTGAGGAGGTTGGCGGGGGAAATCCACAGCACCGCGATGGAAGTGGACGCGATGCATCACCGGACCGATGTGATCACGTCGGTCGCCGCGCTGATCGGTATCACGATCGCGATTGTGGGCGGGAATGGCTATCAGAAGGCGGACAATTGGGCGGCGCTCTTCGCGTGCGCGATCATTGCTTACAACGGGTTGCGGGTTTTTTGGCCGGCGGCCGCGGACCTCATGGACACCGCGCCACCGACGGACATCCAGCAGCAGGTCCGCAATGCCTCGATGAAAGTCGAGGGCGTGGCCGAGACCGAGCAATGCCGGATCCGGAAAATGGGGCTGGAATATTATGTGGATCTCCATGTGAAGGTGGATGGGAACATGACGGTCGCCGCCGGCCACGGCATCGCGCACCGGGTCAAGGATGCGGTGCGCCAGGCCGTGCCGGAGGTGGCCGATGTGCTGGTGCATATCGAGCCGGCGAATCGGGTGCCGGCGGGGTGAGGTTGGGGGCGGGGGATGGGGCTGGGGCGGGTTTTTTGATCCGCCGCGCCCGCAACGCCAGGGCGTAGCGAGGCGGGCAGGCAGATATACGCAGATTTGCGCAGATTTTGACCCGCGCGGGAGCGCGGGGGGGGTGAAATTACCTTGATTCACCTTGATTGGGCTTGATTGACCTTGATTGCGATGTTGCGCAGATATGCTAGGCGGGCTGTTTGGTTGGGCGCCGAAACGGGGCGATGGGGCGGCGATTTCGCAGTGAATGGCGGGCGCCATTCCATGAGGCTAGCAAGATGGATGTCGCGGTGGTTAGCGATTTTTTCGGGCGGGGAGTGATTGGAGGCGGACTTCCCGCTTGCTCGGTTCCGCTCAACCGGGTACGGGAATTCGACGACCGCCCGGCAACCGATTCGATGAGCGAACAGTTGAGTCTAAACTTCGCTGAAGCGCCTGGTCCGCTTTCTGGCATTGCGCTCTGGCGCGAGATGCGCGCGGCGCAGATTGATGCGCTGGCGAGGGGCAGCGGTCTGCCGATTGGCCACGCGGCGCGGGTGTTGCTGAGAAGCGGCGTGTTGATTGAGGGTAGGCTGATGCTTGCAAGCGATGAGATGTGGACCGAGCAGCAGCGGTCGCCGGAGCTGCGGCTTCAAATCGGTCGGGTCGATTTTCGGGCGACCGAGGTCGAGTCATGCGTGCGAACCGACTGAGCGGCGAAGCTCAATTCATAGGTAGCAGGCATCTTCCGCGGCGGGATTGACGTAGGGGTGGCTCCGGTGGGGCCTCGTTTGAAGCAACGGATGAAAAGCTCGCGCAAAGTCGCCAAGAACGCAAAGATCAGAGACCCCAGCCGGGCATAATCCCTCTCAATCCCTCTGGCTCTTTCTTAGCGTCTTGGCGTCTTTGCGTGATGCATGAAACAACCTCCAAATTATATCCTCGTCTTCCTGTATTGGCCAAGTTTTGGGAGTTCTCCGACAGAGCCGGAGGGTTTAGATGGCATGTTCTATTTGATTTGCCGCAATTGGTTTCGCGCCGATGGCGCTTGGGGTCTGGGAGCAAGGCAAGCCAGCCCCAGTTGCCTGCGCAACTGAGGCTGGGCTGTTGAATCTGGGGCCGTTGGCCCTGGGGAATTTGCGGCGGATTGAGCGAGAAGTGGTCCAGTGATGGGGATAACGTCGGCTTGGTGGAGGAGCCGGTCGAGGATGGCGGCGTCCCAATTTGGATTGACCGCTGTTGCCGGAGCAGGAATGGTTCTGACAGTATGAAGGCTTCCTGGCTGATTGTGCCCCTCTTGGTGGCCGCCAGCGCTGGTTGGGCCCAAACGGCCAACGATTACATGGCCGAGGCGAAGGCGCGCTATCCCCAATTGGCCGTGGCAGGATCGCCCATGAGCCAGGCCTTCGCCGCCGCGGTGAAAAAGGCACAGGATGCCGGCGACCCGGTAATGAAAGGGGTCGATTGGCCGGTGGTGATCGCGCAAGAGGTGGCGGCCCAGATGCCAGCGGCGCCTGCCGCGCCGGCGCCTACGCGGCCCCCCACTGCCGAAGAATCGGTGACGGGCCCAATCATTTCGGCGGCGAATCTGGCTTCGGCCTATAAGGCGAATGAAGCGGCCGCGGATGCCAGTTACAAAAACAAGGTATTCATCGTCACCGGAAAAATGACCGATTTCGGAAGGGACACCCAGAACGCGCCATTTGTCATTTTGAACGGTGATGTTGAATGCATTTTCGCCGATGCGGATAATGGATCGATCGTCACAAAGGCGTTGGGCACTGAGGTGGCCATTGCCGGCAGTTGCGATGGCAAAACGAAGTACATTCAAATGAGTGACTGCAAATTCAGGGTGGTGTCCAAGTCACATTAGGAGACCACCGGAAACCTCTCCACCTTGAAAACGTGCTTCAATCTTGCGACGATCGAGGCTTGGAAAACCGAATTCTTTTTGTGTACAGTTTGGGGCCGTTGGCCCCGGCGAATTTTCGGCAGATTAAACGAAAACCGCTCCAGTGTAGTGTCACGCAGGTTCGTTGAAGAATTCTGCCACCCCTCCGGGGCGTGACGTGTGGTTATTCCCAACCGGGGGCTTACGCCGCCCGGCTACTATCGGGCTGTCCCTCCGGGACAATTTCGTCCTTGAATTGCCGGTTGGGGAGTTGAATGGCGTCTTTTCCGGCTAATGGCGGGTTCAAGTGAAAGTTAACGAGTAAGTGCAGGTACACGCTCGCGCGCGGGTGGGGCGGCGGCGTTGCACTTCGAGTTGAAAGGCCAACTTATGCCAGGGCGGCTTGGGCGGCGGCCAGGCGGGCGACGGGCACGCGGAAGGGCGAGCAACTTACGTAGGTCAGGCCGAGCTTGTGGCAGAACTTTACCGAGGCGGGGTCGCCGCCGTGTTCGCCGCAGATGCCTAGCTTGATGGTGCGGGCGGGTCTTGCGGCCGCGTTCGACGGCGATTTGCATGAGCGCGCCTACGCCGGCCTGGTCGATGGTGGCGAAGGGATTGTTCTTCACGATCTCCAGTTCCTGGTACTGCGGGAGGAAGGAGCCGGAATCGTCGCGGCTCATGCCGAGGGCGGTCTGCGTCAGGTCGTTGGTGCCGAAGCAGAAGAACTCGGCGGTCTGGGCGATCTCGTCGGCGGTGATGGCGCCGCGCGGGCACCTCGATCATCGTGCCGACCAGGTAGTTGAACTTCACTTTGCGTGCGGTTTGCGACCTCCTTGGCGACGCGATGGACGATCTCGACCTGCAAGTCGAGTTCCTTCTTGAAGCCGACGAGCGGGATCATGACTTCGGGATGGACCTTGATGCCCTTCTTGTGCACCTCGGCGGCGGCTTCGAAAATGGCGCGGGCCTGCATCTCGGTGATCTCCGGGAAGGTGATGCCGAGGCGGCAGCCGCGGTGGCCGAGCATCGGGTTGAATTCATGCAACTCATGGACGCGCTTGGAGACTTCCTCGACGGTGATGCCGAGTTTCGTGGCCAGGTCGCGCCTGGGCGGCGTCGTCGTGCGGCAGGAATTCGTGGAGCGGCGGATCGAGCAGGCGGATGGTGGCGGGCAGACCCTTCGAGGGCCTTGAAGATGCCGATGAAATCCTCGCGCTGATAGGGGAGCAGCTTGTTGAGCGGCCTTTTGCCGGGCCTCGAGGTTGTCGGCGAGGATCATCTCGCGCACGGCGTCGATGCGGTTGCCCTCGAAGAACATGTGCTCGGTGCGGATGAGGCCGATGCCGGTGGCGCCGAAGGCGACGGCGTTTTGCGACCTGCTCGGGCGTGTCGGCGTTGGTGCGGACCTGGAGGCGGGTGACCTTGCGAGCACCAATCCATCAGCTGGACGAAGTTCTTGTAAGTGCGGCTCTTCCTGGCGGCGGCGTCATTGCCGATGAGCCCCTGGATGACTTCCGAGGGAGCGGTCTTCAATTCGCCGGCGTAAACCTGCGCCGGTGGTGCCGTCGATCGAGAGAAAATCCTCGCCTTCGTGGAAGGTCTGGCCGCCGACGGTCATCGTCTTGGCCTTGTAATCGATGTCGAGCCCGACGCGCCGCAGACGCAGACCTTGCCCATCTGGCGGGCAACCAGCGCCGCGTGCGAGCAGACGCCGCCGCGCGCGGTGAGAATGCCCTCGGCGGCGATCATTCCGCGCAAATCCTCGGGCGAAGTCTCGATGCGCACCAGCAGCACGCTTCTCGCCTTTGGCCGCGGCTGACTCGGCGCGGTCCGCGTTGAAATAGATCGCGCCCGGTGGCCGCGCCGGGACCGGCGGGCAGGCCATGGGCGATGACTTTGGCGGCCTTGATGGCGGCGCGGTCAAAGACGGGCGCGAGCACCTGGTCGAGCTGGTCGGCGGGGACGCGGTTGATGGCCGTTTTCCAGTCGATCAGTTTTTCCTTCACCATCTCGACGGCGAAACGGACGGCGGCGACGCCGGTGCGCTTGCCGTTGCGGGTCTGGAGCATGAAGACCTTGCCGTCCTGGATGGTGAACTCGAAGTCCTGCACGTCCTTGAAATGCGCTCTCGAGGACCTGGCGGATGCGCTCGAGTTCGGCGAAGGCCTTGGGCAGATGCTTCTTGAGGTCTGCGACCGGCTCGGGCGTGCGCACGCCGGCGACCACGTCTTCGCCCTGGGCGTTGATGAGGAATTCGCCGTAGAACATCTTTCTCGCCGGTGGCCGGGTCGCGGGTGAAGGCCACGCCGGAGCCGGAGTTCGTCGCCGGTGTTGCCGAAGACCATGGCCTGCACGTTGACGGCGGTGCCCCATTCGGCCGGGATGCCGTATTTGCGGCGATAAACGATGGCGCGGTCATTCATCCACGAGCCGAATACCGCGCCGATGGCGCCTTCGAGCTGTTTCCACGGGTCGTTCGGGAATTGCTTGCCGGTGCGCTCCTTGACCAGCGCCTTGAAGCGGGCGACGAGCTGCTTGAGGTCGTCGACGGTCAGTTTCGTGTCCTCGATGTCGGCGTGGTAAAGGCTCGTGCTTGAGGTCGTGGATGACGGTCTCGAAGGGTTCGTGGTCCTCGTTCGGGCGCTTTTGCACGCCCATGACGACGTCGCCGTACATCTGGATGAAGCGGCGGTAGCAATCCCAGGCGAAGCGTTCGTTGCCGGTGGCCTTGGCGAGGGAGAGAACGGTCTGGTCGTTGAGGCCGAGGTTGAGGATGGTGTCCATCATGCCGGGCATGGAATCGCGGGCGCCGGAGCGGACGGCGACGAGGAGCGGCATGGCCGTGGTGTCGCCGAATTTGGTGCCCATGATCTTCTCCATGTTGTGGATGCCGGCCTCGACCTGGGCCTGGAGAGCGGAGGGGTAGGTGCGCTTGTTTGCGTAATAGTAAGTGCAGACCTCGGTGGTGATGGTGAAACCGGGAGGCACCGGCAGGCCGATGCGGGTCATCTCGGCGAGGTTGGCGCCCTTGCCGCCGAGCAGCGGTTTCATCGAGCCGTTGCCGTCGGCCTTGGAATTGCCGAACTGGTAGACGTATTTGTTTTTCGAGCCGCCGGATTTCTTCGAGGGCTTCGCGGCGCCATTGGCGGAGACGTGGACGCGGCGGGATGCGGGGAGACGGGAGGTCTTGGTAGGCATGGGATATGACTGGTTGAAGGGTGAAAGGGGCTGAAAAGGGGGGGCGGCCAGGAGGGCGGCCCGGGCGATCAGGCCGCGGTGGGCTTGTTCGCCATGTTGAGCACGCCGGCGAGCGCAGAGGTGAATTCGGCGAGGCCGGTGCTCGGGATGATCACGGCATTGCGCCGGCCGTGGGCGGTCTCGGTGATGCGCAGGTAGCGTCCACGCTCGTTCTCCCGAAATTCGATGTTGAAATGCTTGCGTTCGACCTGCACCTCTTTCGAGGCGATGATATTTTCCATATTTCCCTGTTGACCCGGGTGTTCTTGAAGATGCACGAGAACCGGGGAGGGTTACAGAACTTTTCCAGCCTGTCCAACAGAAATCCGGGGGGCTGGGGGAAGGCTCGGAAGAATATGCCGGGGCTGGAAATTTGGCGAAAAGGGGGGGTGGGTCGGCAGCCCCAGGGCGGTTTAAGGAATAGCCGCAAATTCCGGGAGGGAACGGCGGGTTCAGGTTCAGGTTCAGGTTCAGGTTCAGGTTCAGGTTCGGGTTCAGGTTCAGGTTCAGGTTCAAGAGTAAGTTCAAGTACACGCTGGCGCGCGGGTGAGGCGCTCGCGACTCTACTTCATCCTGAAACGCCTTACCCCACGGCCACGAAATCCACCTGCTGCTTGCGGGCGTCCACGCGGCTGACGATCACGCGCAGGCTGCTGCCCGCGCGGTAGATCTTGCGCCGGCGGCGGCCGGTGAAGCTGAGCCGGACCGGATCGAACATATAGAAGTCGTCGCGCAGCGACGACACGGGAACGACGCCGGTCAGGATCACCGCCGGCAACTCGACGATGAGCCCGAAGCTTTTCACGTCGATGATGATCGCCTCGAATTCCTGCGGGCGCTTCGCGCGGATTTGCGCCTCGAAGAATTCCAGCTTCTTCAGCTTTACCGATTCCTTTTCCGCGTCCGCCGCTACGCGCTCGGTGGTCGAGATATGCCCGGCCACGTGGGCGAGGTCCTTCGCCGCGGGGCGGGCCGGCTGCTGCTTGCGGCCGTTTTGGTCGGCGATCTGGCCGAGGACGCGATGCACCACCAGGTCCGCATAGCGCCGGATGGGGCTGGTGAAATGGGTGTAATTGACCTTTGCCAATCCGTAGTGCCCGCGCGGCTCGACCTCGTAGGCGGCGCGCTTGAGGCTCTTGAGGAAATTGAGTTTGAGCGCGTACTCCTCGGGCATGCCGCGAATCTTCGCCAGCAGGCGCTGCACCTCGGAACGCACCGTGAGGTTGCCCACCTGCAAACCATAGCTCAACGCCAGATCGCGGAATTCGTTCAGCCGCTGCGGATCGGGGTCGTCGTGCACGCGGTAAATGGATGGAAGGAGCCGGTTCTTGATCTCGCGCGCGACGACCTCGTTCGCCGCAAGCATGAATTCCTCGACGAGCTGGTGCGACGCGTCGTACTCGACCTTCTCGAGGCGCACCGGGCGGCCCTTTTGATCAAGCCAGACCTTGACTTCCGGGAATTCAAGATCGAGCGAGCCGGCCTCGAAACGGTTTTTGCGCAGCAGCGAAGCCAGCTCCCACGCGGTGTGCAATTGCGCGGCGACCTCGGGTTCGATCGTGTCGGTCTTGTCGGGGACCAATGCCGGCACCGGATCGGCGGGACGCCCGCTGAGCACGGCGAATGCCTGCTTGTAAGTGAGCCGCGCCCTGCTGCAGATGACCGAGCGCGCAAAGCGGGCGTGCTTGATTTTTCCCGCGGGCGAAAAGTCGATGAAGACGGAAAAGACGAGCCGGTCAACGCGCGGCTTGAGGCTACAAACGCCGTTGCTGAGCCGCTCGGGCAGCATCGGAATGACGCGGTCCGCGAGGTAGACGCTGTTGCCGCGCTCGAGCGCCTCGCGGTCCAGCGCCCCGCCGGTGCGCACGTAATGCGGAGACGTCGGCGATGTGAACGCCGAGGCGCCAGCCGCCCGGGACCTTCCGGACGTGGATGGCGTCGTCGAAGTCGCGCGCGTCGTCCGGGTCGATTGTGATAATCAGCTCGCCGCGCAAATCCTCGCGTCCGTGCAGGTCATGCGGGCCGACCGTCTCCGGCACGCGCGCGGCCTCGGCGAGGACCGCCTCGGGAAATTGCGTTGGCAGGTTGTTGCGCCGGATGATCGAAAGCATGTCGACGCCCGGCGCGCCGGCCGGCCCCAGGACCTCGATGATGCGGCCCTCGGGATTGTTCTCGGGCGATGTCCATTCCTCGAGGCGCACCACCACCTTCTCCCCGACCTCGGGCGCTTTCGGCGCGCCGTCGCGATCCGGCAGCACGTAGATATTGTGGACGATCCGCGAATCGTCGGGGACGACATAGAGGAATCGCTTCGATGCCTGCAGCGTGCCGACGATGGTCTCGTTCGCGCGCTCGAGGATGCGGATGACCTGCGCCGAGGGACGGCCCCGCGTGTCGCCGCGCTGGCGATGCCCCTCATGGACGAGCCGCGCGACTACGCGGTCGCCATTCATCGCGACGCCGGCGTTTTCCCGCGAGACGAAGAGGTGCGGCTCGGTCCCGCAATCGAGCCGCGCGTTGCCGCCGCGCGAAACCCGCAGGATGCCGGTGCAGAGATTCGCCTCCTGAGGCAGGACGTAGCGGTCCTTGCGGATGCGGGCGATGGCGCCCTGCTGCTCGAGGGCGCGCAGGACATTGCGCAATTGCGCGCGGGCATCGCTTTGGAGCCCCAGTTTTTTCGAAAGGTCGACCGCGTCCAGCGGCTGGTAACGCGGCTCGGCCAGGAGCTTGAGGATGCGCCCGCGCAAATCGGCGACGCCCGCCGGGGCCTGACGCCGGCTCATAGCTTGCGCGCCGCGCGGATGGCGGCGACGAATGCCGAAGCCGTCTCGCTCAGCTTTTTCCAATCGCGGCTCTTGAGCACCTCCTTGCTCACGAGGCTGGAGCCGGCGGCCAGGGCGACGCACCCGGCCTTGATGAAACTGGCCGCCGTGTCGACCGTCACGCCGCCGGTCGGGACGATCCGCAGCATCGGCAGCGGGGCGAGGATGTTCTTGATATAAGTGGGGCCGACCTGGTCCGCGGGGAAGAGCTTCACGAAATCAGTTCCCGACTCGTGCGCCGTAAGGCACTCCGTGGGAGTGAAGGCGCCGGTGGCGATTGGCTTGCCGTAGCGGTTGCACATCCGGATCACCTCGGGCCTGGTCACCGGCGTGACGACGAATTCCGCGCCGGCGAGGATTGCCATCCGCGCCGTCTCCGGATCGAGCACGCTGCCGACGCCGATGATCACTTTCGCGCCAAATTTTTTGTGTACATCCGCGATGACTTCGAGCGCGTTGGGCGTGGTCATCGTGACCTCCATGCCGGTGACGCCTCCCTCGTAGAGCGCCGCGGCGGCGTCGAGCAATTGCTCCGAAGAATCGGCCCGGATGATCGCCACGATCCCGGGCTCCAAAATCCGCTCGATAATCTCTGGCTTGGTCATGTCCACCACGCACATACCGCCTCGGGCGGCCAAGGGAAATGCAAATCGCACCGGCGTTTCCAACGGCGCAGCCACTTGATCCGCACTTGCCTATCGAGGCGGCGGGAGGGATTATCCGCGACACGGCCCGCATTGGTCGCGGCCTGGAGAAGGAAGCAACAGCCACCATGAATACACAAAGGGGAACGAGCATCGCTGTTTGGCTTCTCCTATTATTGGGCCTTGTGAATTCGCGCACATTCGCAAGCGGGACGATGGCGGGCAACTGATTCAGCGGGCGATCCACCAATGAACGGACAAACGCGACCCGAAGTCTTTGTAAGCGCGACAACGGCGGATCTGCGGACCTGCCGGGAGATGATCAAGAACGCGCTTTTGACGCTGGGATGCGTGCCCGTCGAGCAGGGAGTCTTCCACCGGACTCACACAGCGTGCGCGAAATGCTGCGGGCAAAGATCGCCGACTGCAACGCGGTGATCCACGTGGCGGGTGAGATTTACGGAGCGGAACCGAAGCAACGCGAGCCGGATGGTCCGCGGCGCAGTTACACGCAGATGGAGTATGACATCGCGCGGGAATTGGGAAAACCGGTTTACGTCTTCGTGTGCGGGGATGGTTTTCCCTACGACGCTCACAAAGAGGAGGATGACGAGAAACGGGAACTCCAACAGGCGCACCGCAGGCGGTTGCAGGAGGGTGAGCGGCTTTACTCCCGCGTCGGAAACCGGGATGAGCTGGCGCTGCGGGTGCATCAATTGCAGACGCGGGTCGAGCAACTGAGGGGAGACCTGTCGAAATCGCATTCCCTGCTCTGGCGCGTTTTGGTCGTGGGGATGGTGCTGGCGATATTGCTCGCAGGCGGGCTGTGGCTGGTGAATCACCGCGTCAGCGGGTTGCAGGCGGAACTGAAGAATCAACAGCAACTCATCGTCAACATCTCGGACGCCTACGTGCAATTGCAGGCCGAGGATTCGAAGATGAGCGCGGCGGATCGTTTCAACGCCGCGATCGAAACGGTGGCCCAGAAGAGCGGGCTTAAGCCGGCGGACGTTCAAAGCGCGATCAATACTTTCGTCGCGACGGTGCAGACCAATCCGAACTCGGACCTTTACAGTCGCGCGCTGGCGGAATTCGCGCAGCGGAACTTCGCGCAGGCGGCGACTGACGCCGGCCAGGCGGGCGACGCGGCGGAGAAACAGAGGGTCGCCGCGCAGCAGGCCAATGCGGCGGACCAGGTCAAGGCCGCCGGCGACATCGAGCGGGAGGCTCGCACGCTGCAAGGCCGGGCGCTGGTAGCCCAGGGCCAATACGGCAATGCCGTGGACGCTTACAACCAGGCGCTCGCGATCACCCCGCGCCAGAGCATGCCGCAGCCCTGGGCCGATTTGACGACGCTCGAGGCGTTGAGCCTGGACCTGTGGGCGAGTGTATCAACCGGGGATGACATCGCGCAGCGGCGGAGCCAGGCCGTCGCGGCCTGCCAAAGCGCCCTCGAGGTTTATACCCAAACCGCTTCGCCGCAGAAATGGGCCGAACTCCAGAATGACCTGGGCCTCGTCCTCAGGAACGAAGCGCTGGCCAGCGCGGGCGATCAACGGGTGCAATTGCTCAACCAGGCGATTGCGGCATACAATGCCGCGTTGACGGTCCGCACGAAGGCCGCGATGCCGCAGGAGTGGGCGCGAACGGAAAGCAATCTTGCGAACGCCCTCTCCGACCTTGGCCAGGCCGGCCAGGCCACCCAGGCCGCGCAGTGCCGCTCGCAAGCCGTCGCCGCATACGAGGATGCGCTGCAGGTTTACACCCAGGCGGCCTCGCCGGAGCAATGGGCGCAAACCGAGGCGAACCTGGCGACGGCCCTCGATGACCAGGCGCAAGTGAGCGCGAGCCAGGAGCGCGCGCCGCTCCTTACCCAGGCAGTCGCGGCGGATCAATCGGCCCTGACCGTGATCACGCAGCAAAGTTCGCCGCAGGAGTGGGCTGCGATCGAGGTGAACCTGGGGGCCAGCCTCGCCCAGGAGGCGGATGCGAGCACCGGCCAGGCGCGCCCCGCGCTGCTTGCCCAAGCTGTTACGGCGGTCCAATCAGCCTTGAAAGTTTATACCCAGGCCAATTCCCCCCAGGAATGGGCGCGTGCGCAAGGCAACCTGGGCAACGATCTTGCCGAGGAGGCGGATGTGACGGACGACCAGACGCAACGCGCATCTCTTATTTCCCAGGCCGTGGCGGCGCTGCAATCGGCGCTCCAGGTCTATACGCAACAGAGCCTGCCCTGGCAGTGGGCGTGGGTCGAGAAAAGCCTGGGCGATGCGCTCCAGGACGCGGCGCACAACGGGTCCAGCAGCGACGCCATGAACGATCTGACACAGGCCATGACGGCCTATCAAGCCGCGCTGGAAGTTTATACGCAGACCGGCGATCCCCAGGATTTTGCATGGACCGAGAACAGCGTCGGCATGACCCTCACCGATGAGGCCGCGCTGGGAAACAGTGAAGAGACCGCGAACCTCATGTCGCAGGCGATCGCGGCGTACCAGAACGCGTTGAACACTTACAACACGACCGATACGCCGTGGCAATGGGCGTGGACGCAGGACAATATGGCGGTGGCACTGGACGAGGAGGCAAACGCGACCGCCGGCGCCGACAGCGCGGCGCTGCGGGGCCAGGCCCTGGCGGCGTACCAGGCGGCCCTGACCGTTTTGACGCAGGGGAATACCCCGGAGGATTGGGCGATGACGCAGAGCAACATGGCGGTTGTATTGGATGAGGAGGCCGATACCGCCAGCGGTGACCAGCGCACGAACCTGCTGGGGCAAGCCGCCGCTGCCGACGAGGCGGCATTGAAGGTCCTGACCCAGCAAAACGCGCCCGAGGATTGGGCGAGGATCGAGGACAATCTGGCCTCAGCGCTCAACGGCCAGGCCGAGACGAGCAGCGGGAGCGAGCAGGCGAGCCTCGCGGCGCAGGCCGTGGCCGCGTGCAATGCCGCGGCGGCCGTCTATACGGAATCGGGCTCTCCGCAGCAATGGGCGACGCTCGAGGACACGCTCGCCAGCGCCATCGAGGAAGAGGCAGACGCCAGCCCTCCGCAGGAACGCGCGGCAATGCTGACGAAGGCCGTCGCGGCGGAGCAGGCGACACTGCAGGTCAGGACGCGGACGGCGCTGCCGCAGGATTGGTCGCGATCCGAGAACAATCTGGGCGCGGCCCTGGTGGCCGAAGCGGACGCGAGCCCGGATGCGCAGCGCGCGGCGCTTCTGGCGCAGGCGATTGCGGCTTATCAAGCGGCGCTCGAAATTCGTACGCAATCGACCATGCCGCAGCAGTGGGCGAATACGCAGTACAACCTCGGCTTCGCCTTTCAGGACGAGGCGGCGGTCACCACGGGAGACCAGAGGACGGAGGCGATTGCCGGATCGATCACGGCTTTTCAGGCGGCGTTGCAGGTATTTCCCGAGGATTCGACCGCGCACAGCAATCTTGAGGCGGCGCTGCAGAATGCGATCAGTTCGCTGAATGGGAATCCGAATCCTTGATCCGGATACGGCGCCTTTCGGGACATTTCCCTATGCAATCAGGACGATGTCCACGTCGCCGGTGGCGGGCGAGAGGGCGACCTCGCCGGGGGCGGTTGGCAGGGTAATCGCATTGCCGCCGATCAGGAAGGTGTTGATCGATTTCGCGTCGAAGCCGAAATGATCGCCTAAGCCGGGGGTTCCGGCCACGATTCCTCCAATCGAGATGAGGCCGATGTTCGACGTAGCGGGCACCAGCGTATTGTCGGCATTGCCGTAGCCGTCGCCGGATTGCGAGCAGCCGGCGCTGAGGCTGCTGGCCTGCCAGTCGCCCTTGACGGTGACGCTGCTGATGGCGACGAAGGATGGAGTGCCGGTGATCCCGGCGACGATGGTTGATTCGAGCACGTTGCCGCCGATGGTGATGCCGCCTCCGGAGCCGGTGAACGTCGTGCCGTTGAGACTCTCGTAAAACCCGGTGAAGCTCGAGATGGTCGAGTCGATCAGCGATCCGCCGATGGCGACCGAGCCGATGGAGCCCTTGATGCTTTCGAGCGTCGATCCGTAGTTGACCTCTCCGCCGATGGTGACGCTGGTGATGCCGAGTTGCGAATCGATCGTGCTATTATAGAAGCTGCCCGCGATCTTTACTGTCCCAATCGAGCCCATGGTGGTGAAGATCAAGCTCTCGAACGCCATCTGCCCTCCAATCGTTACGGCCCCAATACTTTCCGTGGCGCCGATGACCGAGAAGTCATCGAGGGCGCCGCCGATCTTGACGGAGGTGATGTCGCCGGAACTCTCGATGCCGCCGCCATTGAGGACGCCCTTGCTTACAGTGAGCGATCCGAGATTACCGCTCGTGGAGATGCTGCCGCCATCGATCGATGAGCCCATCGAAATCGAGGTCGCGGTCACTAGCGCAATGGATGCTCCGGAGTCCATGACACCGCGGACGAGGAGGGAGCCGCAAGCGCCGCCGCTGATGATCCCTCCCTGTTCCATGGCGCCGAGGACGGCGACCTTGCCCGCGGTTCCGCTCACGTCGAGGGCGCCGCCCGATCCGAGATTGCCGTCCACGGTGAGCGTGGTGACGGACCCCGCCAGGAATTCGCCGCCCTGGTTGAGGGATCCACCGATCATGGCCGTCCCCACAGCGCCGCTTACGTCAATTTCGCCGTTTTGGGAGAGTTCGCCGGTGACCGTGAGCGTCTTGATGGATGTCGCCTGGACTTGGCCCGAGGTGAGAAGCTCGGGAACGGTCACCGAGACAATCGCGGCGCCAGAGACCTTGCCGCTTTCCATGAGGCCGCCGGCGATTTTCACCGGGCCGAGATTTCCGGAGACTGTCACCTGGCTGCCTTCGCTGATCGCTCCGGCGACGGTCAGGTTGCCCATCGACGCGGCAGTCACCGTGCTGGTGCCGATGATGGATCCGCCGACGACCAGCGATGCGATGCCGCCGCTGGTCGCATGGATCGTCGAGTCGGAATAGAGGGAATCGCCGATGGAAACCGCGCCGATGACCGTGCCGGTCAGCGTGCCGTCGTTCAACGGGCCCTTGATCGAGACGGGGCCAATGGAGGAGCCGGCCATCACCGAGGAATCAATGATGCCGCCGGCGAGGAGGCTGGCGATGGTGCCCGGAGTTGAAATGGAGGCGCCGCTGTCGATCGTGCCGCCCACGAACACGGGCCCGAGCGCGGCATTGGATTGGACCGAGGCGGTATTCTGCAAATCCCCGCCGATCTTCAGCAAAGCGATGCCGCCGGAGGTGGCGGTGATCTGGCTGTCGCCCTGGACGTTGCCACCGACCGAGACCGGGCCGATTTGCTTCGCCATCACGGTCGAAGTCGAATCGATTGTTCCGCCGACGGTGAGCGATGCGATGGCACCGTTGAGGCCTTTCACCGTACCGTTATAAATGTCGCCGCCGATGGTAACCGGGCCGACGCTCGTCGCCGCCTGGACTTCCACGCCGCCGCTCAGGGGTGTGGCAACGAATTCGCCGCCGATTTTTACCGTGCCGATCGCTCCCGTCTGGGTGTGGATGTAGGAATCGATCACGTCGCCGCCGATGGTGACCGGCCCGATATTGATCTCTGCCTCGATGTTGGCTCCATTGTCAAGGGAACCGTGAATATTGACCGACGCGATGCTGCCGGAGTTGCTGAGGATTTGCCCCTCCCCGTTGACGTTGTGCAAGATGGTCACGGCGCCGATGTTCCCGGCGCCGGCGATGATGGCGGAGATTTCGGAAATCGAGCCGATGGTGACCGCGCCGATGGAGCCATCACTTACGACCGACCCGCCGATTAGATCACCGCCGATAAAGACCGAGCCGAGAATATCGTTGGACTCCGTTGTGCCATTCAAAAAGATTTCGGACTGATTGGTCATGTCGGTGGCGATTTTGAGACTCCCGAGTTGACCGGCGATGTTGCTTTCGAGCGTTGCGCCGCCCCCCTGAGTCGCCGTGCCGAACAGGGCTAACGAGTGAACGCTGAGCGACTGGATGGCGATATTGGAGGCGCCGTTGCTTCCAGCCTGGATGCTGCCGAGGTCGCCCTGGATCGAGATTTTTCCAACATCCAGTCCGGTCGCATCAATGGAACCCACCGACGTGAAATTGCCCGCCGTGCCCGGATGCATGACCGTAACGGTCACCCCGATGCCGGAGGGGGCGGTCGCGGCGACCAGATTGATCTCCTGGAGCTGATTGCCGGCGCCCGAGGTGGCTGTGACGAGCACCGAGGCGAGATTTCCCGACGTGAGGATCGGCTTGGTGAAGGTCACCAGGACCTTCGCCCCATCCGCGTCCGTGAACGAGGCTTGGGTGGGGCTGACTAACGTGACGGCCGAGGGCGCGATGCGCGCTTCGAGTAGTTCGATCATGGAATGGAGTCCTCCTTCGATTCGATCTAATGGAACGCCTGATCGTGAAGGATTTTGTCTTTGCAACAGGCGCGCGGTGCAAGCTTTTTTTGCTGATGCGGCCAGCGGCAGATGCTCGCTTGCGCCTAGTCTACGACAGGGTATTAAGCTGATCCCCTCCCCTATGAAGCCGAAACGAGGAAGTACTCCATGACTTGCTGTTTGGGGATCTTTACGAGGTCGGCAACGACATTCCTGAGCAGCGTCGCCCGGGCAGACGCCGGCAATAGATCGAGGATGCGCGCGTTGATCTCCTGTGTGGCGGCGAGGAACCAATAGCGCTGGTTGCGCGCCAGGTCGTTGACCGTCTGGGCCACCAGCCGGACGAGCCGCCGCTCGATCTCGTCCCGGAGATTGTGATTTTCACGCGTCGAGGTCCCGGAGGTGCCGCTGTCAGTGAAACGCCCGGCCTGGTCGGTCAGCTTGTCCAGCAGGCGTCCGTGCGCATCCGGGAATTCGCAGTCGTAAACCATTTCGATCCGCGGCTTTTCGCCGGTTTCGTAGCTGAGACGGTAGGCCTTCACGCGCCCCAGGTCGGCGAGCACAATCATTTTGTCAGTCATCGTTGCGCTCCGGTGATTCGAATGCCGCGACGATTGTCCCCTCGCCTCCTCTGCCGCCGCGGACGGAAATGCTTCCAACGGGTCATCAAAAAGGATTCGGCTGCCCCGGGGTCGCCGCGTGCAAAGGATTCCTAGGTAGTTCCCGCAGAGTGGGGTGGCACGTCCCGGGCTTTTCATATATTCCATGTTCTGCAAAAAAGCCCTTTTTCTTCTCGCTGTTGCGGCCTTCCTGGCCCTGCCCGGGCACGCCTCGGCCCAGTATTATTATTACAGCGATTACTCGTACTCCTATTTCCCCACCGAGAGCGGGATGCTCGTTGTTCCAGAAGCGCCTCGTGCGCAGCGTGATCCTAGAATTGATCCGCATTTGGTAAAAGCAGCTCGCATTGCCGATTCGCACGCTTTTCCCCACTCCCACGCGCGCTGCTGGCAATTTGTGAAGAACGCGCTGCTCGAGGCTGGCGCCATCGCCAGCCGTCCCTCGACCAATTACGCCTGCGAGGCCGGCTCGGAACTGACGAGCAGGTTCGGGTTCGTCCGGCTTTCCATCCACGACCCCTATCGCGCGCCGGTTGGCGCCCTGCTGGTGTACAAAGGCGGGAACGCCGGCGCCGGGCACGTGGAATTCCGTACTGAGAACGGGTTTGCCAGCGATTACCACTCGCATTGGGCGTGCCGGTACCGGTTGATCGGCGTTTACGCGAAGCTGTCGGTCTGAGATTGCGGGGCGCCGCGAATGCGCGCCCGGCTCAGGGAGACGGGGATGCGGCGGTGGCGCCGGTGAGCAATGTAAGGCGTTCCTCGGCCATTTCGAGTTCACGCCTGGTGGCGACCCCTTCGTAGTAGAGCTTTCGCTTTCGCTGCACGTCCAGGGTGGCGGCATTGAGTTGGGCCTGGTTCCATTGGGCGGTGGCTGCGACCGCGGTTTGTTGGGCGGTATTCAATGCCGCGTTGGCGGCATCGAGGTCGGCCTGGGAGGCCTGGTGCGCGTCGAAGGACTTCTTCACCGCATCGGCCTGCGCCTGGGCCAGGGCCAGCTTCGCATCGTCCAGTTGCCTGGTGAGCTCGACCACGCGGAGCGCCCGCTCCTCGACCTCGACCTTCGCGAGGATGCCGTCCTTGAAGAGATCCTCGCTTTCGCTTGAACGCTTTTGCGCCACGGCGAGCGCCATCTCGATCAACTGAACACGATCATCGAGGGAGATCGGCGGGACGGTGACCACCGGGGCCGGCGAAGCGCCGGGACCTTCAAGCATCTGCTTTGGCTCGAAGTCCATCGGCTCGCCGGGCGATTTGCGGGGCAGGCTATCCTGACCCCGCAATCCGGCAGTCCCGGCAAGGAAAACAAAGGCAATCCAGACGCGCATTTTCATGGCAGCGAACCCGAAACCGTAACGGCAAAACCGCCGAACGCCAATCCTGCCATTCCTTTCAAATTTCGGATTTCGGATTTCGGATTGCGGATTTTCGCTCACATTCGCCCGCCGTGCTGCAGCAACCCCGCGAGGAGCACCAGCCCGTTGTAGACCATGTGGGCGCAAATGGGTGTCACGATCCAGCCGGTGATCTCGAACCCCAGCGCCGCGATGGCTGCCATGACAAATACCGGCGCCACCGATATGAGCGGATGGCAGATGGCGAATACGGCCGCGCTGCCGGCTATCGACCACCGCGCGGGAAGCGACCGGCGCATGCCGCGAAAGACCAGCCCGCGAAAGATAAACTCCTCGAAGAGCGGCGCGGCGATGACCGCCAGAAAGACGAGCCACCCGCGTCTGACCATTGTCATTTCCTCCGCCTGCTGGCGATAGCGCTCGATGCCGGGGATATGCTGGATGGCGAGCAAATAAAAGAACGCAAACACGCCCGCGCCCAACCCCAGCGCCACGCCGAGCAGAATGGCCCGCAGCCAGCGCCCATCGGCAGGCATGGCCAGGCCGATGGCTTCGAAGACTCCCACCACGTGCGCGCGCCAGAACATGAGCAGCGTACAGCTCACGACCAGCGCGCCGGCGAGGGCATACGAGAGCACGATGCTCCTGTCTGCCGGCAGACTGGATGCGCGCAAAAAGGAGCATCAGCAAACCCTGGAGCGCAAAAAATCCCAACGCAGCCATGAGCCCGTCGGCCAGCGAGACACGCGGCGCCGGCATCGAGACGGCATCGAGCAAAAACGGCGAGCGGTCGCGGACCTTTTGCCAGAGCGCGTATGCCAGCAGCGAAGAAAGGACGATCTGGCCGAGGCGCGCCCAGGTCGAGGGAGCATAGAGAGCGTAGCCGTAGAGGCTGGCCAGGATCATGTAGAGGTAGATCATTCCCGGCCGGATGCGGCGCCTGACCTCGACCTCGAGCGGATCGGTCGCGAGCATTCCAATGCCCGAGGCGATAAAGGAATAAATGATGACGCCCGCCAGCGAGACGGTGGTGTAGGTGAGATCGAACGGGCTGAATACGCGAATGTGCCACGCGCACACCGCGAGGACGACCATGGCGTAACAAAGGCCCAGCGCGGCCCAAAGGATCGTCTTGCGCAGCATGATGGAGGGGAGCGCCACCGGCAGCCCGTAGAGCATCCAGAGCGAATTCCCCTCGACCGCGAGAACGTTGAGGCCGGTCGAGATCAATACGTAGGCCCCCACCGCGAACGCGAACGTGGACGCGTACGTGATAATTCGAGCCGATGGACTGAGCCATGCCGACGTTGAAGAAGATCTGGAAGCAAACGATCAATCCCGGCGCGACCAGCGTCTGGACGAAGAAATTGCGGTCGCGCAGCAGCAGCCGCAAATCCTTGCCAATGATGCCCGCGGGCAAATAGTCCGGCCCGGCCACCGTGCCGCGGCCACCGGAGTAAACCGCCTGCGCGGTCACCAACCCATCGCGCACCACGAACGAGCAAAGCTCGATGGCCCCGAAGAAAATAGCGGCGCCGCACAGGACCTCGATCCCCGCGAGGGCGGCCGGGGAAACGGAGAAAGCCAGGGCCGGAAGTGAAAACGGATTCCAGATCAACAGCCGGGAGCCGCTGCCGGCAATGCGCACCACCCATTGCATCACGTCCTGGCTGCGCGCGAGCGCGAAGAGCATGAAGAGCAGCACGATGCCCACCAGGGTGAAAAGCGCCTGGAGATTTTTCAGGCGCACCGGCGCCAGGTGCTTGCGCAGCCAGGTCTCGCTCGCGATGCGCAGCGACGCCATGATGACGCCCAGGTAAATCGAATTTGCCAGCGCCGCCGCGACCGCGACCTCCCAGCCCGCGCCGGAGGAGAGATAGACGACCATCAGCAGCGGAATGGTGCCGATCCATGAAAAGGGATCGATGAACGCATGCCCGAGGATTTGCGCGCCGAAGAGCGACCGGCTGGAGGCCGGCAGGCAAAAGAGCCACTCGGTGCTCCACTCGATCTGCCCGAGGTCCTGGTTGCGGCTGCCCAGCGTCCAGCAATGACGGGCGCCGGCAAGGATCAGCAGCACCAGCCCCAGGGCATCGATGAGCAGCGGCCGCTGCCCCGTGTTTTGCCACGCGAGCAGCCGCGGAAAAAATCCCAGCGGCGCGTCGACCGGGGTGAAACCCGCCAGCCCTTGCTGATCGTAGGATTGCATCAGCTCGTGGATGTAATCCGTGTTCGACGCCTGGTTTCCCGCATCGGTCTCCCGCGAGAATATTGCCCAGAGGCTGCGTTGCATGTTCCGCGGGTAATGGATGTAATCGCGCAGCCTTTCGTAGGTTCCGAGCCGGATTTCGATTCGGCCCGACGCATCGCGCGGCGGTCCCATTTCGGAGGCGAGCGTCTTCATGGCGTCCGAGGAAATACTGACCGAGCTGAAAATGAAGACCGCCACCACCGCCGCGAGGCTCAGCGGATTGCCCACGGCGTTTTTGCGTCCCGTCCCGGTCCTGCCGGCGCGCGGCCGGCGCCGCAAACCGGCGGCCAGGCGATTGGCGAATCGCCGCAGGTAGAGCCCCGCGATCAGCCTCGCAACGGTCGGAAACGAAACGCGGGGCGGCTCTTGCATGGTTACGAAGCCCCCGGATGCTCGATATCGCCGGTGAGCGCGAAGAAGACTTCCTCGAGCGAGCTTTGCGCCGGGAGATTGGCGCGCAGCTGCTCGAGCGTTCCCGCGGCCGCCAGCCGGCCCCGGTGAATGATCGCCATGCGGCTGCAAAGCTTTTCCGCCTGGTCGAGCAGGTGCGTGCTGAAAAACACCGTGCGGCCCGCGGCCACTTTTTCGCGCATGATCTCGTGCAGCGTCCGCGTCGCAAACGGGTCCAGCCCGTTGGTGGGCTCGTCCAGGATGAGCAACGGCGGGTCGTGCAGCATGGCGCAAATCAGCGCCAGCTTCTTCTTCATCCCCTTGGAATAATTCACCGCGAATTCGTTGATCGCGTCGGCGAGGTCGAGCCGCTCGATGAGCCTGCCGGTCCGGCCCGCAATTTCCTCCCGTGAAAAGCCATGCATTTCCCCGATGAACCGGATGATTTCGCCGCCGCGCAGGTAATCGTAAAAGATCGGTTCGTCCGGCAGGTAACCCACCAGGCGCATCACCTGGACGCGGTTGGCAAAGCAATCCAACCCAGAGATGCGGGCCGAGCCGGTGGTGGGCTGGAGGATGCCCATGAGCATGCGGATGGTGGTTGTCTTGCCGGCTCCATTCGGGCCCAGCAGCGCGAACAATTCCCCCGTCCCCACGCGCAAGGTCATCTGCGAAACCGCGTCGAAATCCCCGTACCGCTTTGTCAGGTTTTCGATCTCGACCAGAGGCTGGGCGCCGCCGATTGCGTTCATTTAGCAAGTCGCGAAAATGGGGCCGTCACGCCCTGCATCCGATGGATAGATGAACGCATCCCACATAATGATTTTGGTCCGGCTCACCTTGTAGCCACCCCGGAGCAAACCGCAAACCCCATCTTGCGCTCCATCATGTGTCGCATCCATCGGGGGAATATCATTATTAGGTGTTCAGGGTTCCTCTGATGAGCTTCGCAGAGGATGGGCCGATTGCCCGGCGGCCCTTTCCTTGGAACATTAGCGTTATGAGCGCGGCGGCGGGCCGATCTGGCCGGAAACGAAAGCGGGAAAAGCCGGCTCTGACTTGCGCCATCTGCAAGCGCCGTTTCCAATCGATCCGGACGCCGGGCGTGCATACGATCTACAGCATCTGCCCCGATTGCCGCATCCATCCGGAATCGGCGCCGCACGAGTGAGCATGGCCGCAAATGGGGAGTAGCCTTCCCCCGCGAAACTGCTACAACGCTGCCCATGCGCAAAGTACTCAAATCCGATATGCGACCGCTCGAGATTCCGCCGCAGCAAAAACCTGTCTGGATCTGCATGTGCGGCCTTTCCAAGAACCAGCCCTTCTGCGACGGCTCGCACAAGACAATCGCCCCCGAGGAAGATGGAAAGGTCTACGAGTACGACGCCGAAGGGCACCGGAAGGAAGCGTAGAGGCCCATCCCGCGCGCGGGGCGAGCGGCAATCCACATTTCCGCCAAGCCCCTCCCGCGCCGGCTCCCCCAACTTACGCCGGCGCGGGCCCCAAGCTTCGCCCGATTATTTCGCGGCGGTCTGCCCGTTTTCCTTCTTCGGGATTGTGACGATCAGCGAGTCACCCTGCTTGTCCACTGTCAACTTCGCCGAATCCACGGGACCGGGCAGCGTGACCAGTTGCTCGTATTGATTGAGCACTTCAGTTTCCGAGGACTGGCCGTTATTGCCGACCGGCTTGCTCTTGGTGGTATCCTCCGCGCCCGCCTTCACGCTGAGCACGTCGTCCTTCAGGTTGACCGTCGCGTGATCGATATCGCTCTTCGGTAGATTGAAGGTCGCCACGTACGCATCGCCGCGATCCTGAACCGCCGCCGAAGCGTCAAAGCTCGGCATGGCCACGAAGTCTTTGTCCACGATGCCGAAGTCTTTCGTGCTGTCGCGGAAAAGGTCGTCCATTTCGTGCTGGATGTGCCGCATCTGGCCGAGCATCTGCTGCTCCCAGGCCTGGGCATTATTGTTCCCTTGGTCAGTGGGCGTAGTGGCGGGCTGGGCTCCAAGGCATGCAATGCCGGATAGTCCCACTGCCACTGCGACCACGCGTCCCGCCCAAACGTGGGCGCCGTTTTTGAAAGATTGTCTCTTCATATGATATATCTATGTTCGTATATCATTTCGACCCAGACTGCCCTTTCCGCGTTCAATTTTCACCCGCGTCTCCGCAATTTCCCGCACACCGAGGCGTTCAGCAATTGACGTGGGCCTGCGCGGGCAGCGGCGCCATGGTATCGCCCCGCTTTTTGGGGATGGTCTCCGCTATTCGGCGGATGTGCGCCTGAAAATCCGGGTCCTCTCCCTCGAGCAGTTCCGGCAGCGCCTTGCAGAAGTCCTCGTTGCGGCACCACTCCCGCATGAAATCCTCCCACGAGGACCACAACCGGCGCGTCTGCTTCGGCATGCGCGGCTCATAGACCAGGATGTATGCGCGCTCGAAGATGGAGACCAGGATGCCGAAAATGGCGAAGCGCCGCTCGATCTGCTCGTCCGTGAGCGTACGCGGCGTCTTGGTGCGGTGCAGCAGTTGCAGGTCCGAATTGTCCAGCACCAGCTTGAGGAAATTCATGTATTCATCGGAGAGGTGTGTATAAATCTCCTCCTCGTCGGTCTGCCGCTCCTTTCGCCGCTCGATGGCGTAAACGATGATCGCGAATGGCAGCGCGAACGTATCGACCATGTAGAAGCTGTACTCGAAGTTCGGCATCCAGTGCATGCCGTAATCTAGCGCTGCCACGGCCAAAACGCGACTCCGCGCTGAGCCGGCGGAATATAGGAGCACCGATCTTTCGCCTAGGCGCTTTCCCGACCCGAATTTGGTCACAACTCCCGATTTTCGCCGCGCATCAGGTTTCGTAAAAGGGAGTGAGAATCCGGATGCAGCCTCCCCCAAGCAGGCCGCAGGCAGGCCGGACAGACGCACCCCCAACCATGAGCGATTTTTCGGATTACCTCAAAGGTGAAAGCCCCGCTGTGCGGAATAACAAGATCGCCCCGCTGGATCCGGACGAAAAGGTAAACCTTCGCATCACCTGTGCCTGGTGCGGCGCGGTCATCGAAGAAGGACCGGGGCCCGTGAGCCATGGGATGTGCGCGGGTTGCCACGCCTCCTTTCTCGCCATGGTGCCGGGAGCCTGAACGCGCCGCGATTTTTCGCAATCGCCGCCGCGCGCTGGCAGACCCGGAGGGAAATGGACCCGGGCATTTGGAACACAACCTCTGAAACGGTCCGATGGCGTACTGAGCTGCGCCATGGGCTTCAGAATTCGTGGAGACGATGCCAGAAAATAGGGGTTCGACAGTTCGGCACGTCAGGGCAACATTGCCTCGCAGCCTAGCACATACCAGCCGACATGAAGATCAGCAAAGACGATAGTTTCGAGGGTGCTCGTGTCTTGATTCTCTCTGGCGCCCGGATAGGGCAGGAGGGCGTCTGCCCTGGGAAAGCCGCCGATGGCATTCGTTATGCGATTTCGCCCGAGGAAAGTGACGAGATTCTTACGTCGGAGTTTGAAACGGAGTTCGGCTTGCTCGTGGATTTGACAGGGGTGGCAAATCTTCTTTCGACGCAGGGTCATCATCAAGAAACTGAAAGATGCTCACCATAGGAGAATGAATATGACTGACGAAATTAAAAGAACGCCCTGGCAAGCTCCGACTCCGATCGAGATGTACTTCAGCGAAACAAGCGGTTGGCATCCCGGCTTCGTATCCGAACTCATACAAAAGCGGGCTTACGAGCTTTTTGAGCAACGCGGCCAGCTTCCGGGTCACGAACTGGACGACTGGTTGCAGGCTGAACGCGAGGTCAAGCATCACTTGGGAATAGAGTGAGCAAAACCCGCTTCAAGAGAACCACAACAAGCGAGAAAAGTTGTGAATATCCGTTGGCTCGGTGATCAGCGGCACCGCCCCGAGTGTGGCGATCACCAATACTTCGCCCAGCCAGGTCCTTAATTTCGTTTTCGCATCGTCGGGGGCCGAACGGATGGCGGGAACTTGGAAGGCACAAACATTCGCGACCCCAGGAGTGAAAAATCGTATTGTGCGATATTTCGAACGCGTTTTGAAGGCCACATGCGTTTGTCGCAAGTGTCTGATCAACAGCCAATAAGGGCAGGATGCAACCGCTTGGCACAGAAGATGAATGTAGTGGCCGAGAGCGGGGTTAAAAATCTATTGGCTGCAACAGAGCATCAAAATTCCAAGGGCAAAATCCTACGAAACCGAATCTCCAGTTCCGCGAGGCCGCTGCGAAAACGAGCGGGTGGACCGTTAAGCCGGCGGTCGTGCACGTCGAATCCCATCCGTATCCCCAGGAGTGGGACCCTCCAACCTAACGCCAGGCAAATGGTCATCCGGCAACCAGACGACCCATGATTCCGCCGTAAACGCAACGCAATTTGTCATCCATGTCAACCCAACGCGCCCTGCTCAAAAATAATCCCGGCTTCGGCTCAGCAAGGTATGAGGCCGTGCGGAAGCAGACCGAAGCTCTATGTGAACCGCTTTTAACGGAGGATTACGTGGTTCAGTCGATGCCGGAAGTCAGCCCCACGAAATGGCATCTCGCGCACACCAGTTGGTTCTTCGAGACATTCCTCCTCAAGCCCTACAAAAAAGGTTACCGGGAGTTCGACCCGAACTTCTCGTATCTGTTCAATTCATACTACAACGCGATAGGAGATCGTCACTGCCGTCAGAACCGCGGGCTGCTGAGTCGCCCGACCGTCCGGGAGATTTACGACTACCGGCGCCATGTCGATGAGCATATGCGCAGCCTGGCCGCCGGCAGTGATATCGCTCATTCCGAAAGAATTGCTTCGCTGTTGGAAATCGGGATTAATCATGAGCAGCAGCATCAAGAGTTGATGCTTACCGATATAAAACACGTTTTTTGGGTTAATCCGCTGCGGCCGGCTTACCTGGAACGGACAGCTTCGGAGGACGCGAAAGGTGTCGCGTCCAAATGGATTACCGTCATTGGCGGACTTCGGGAGATCGGCCATGACGGGGTGGGCTTTGCCTTCGACAACGAAGGTCCTCTCCACCAGGAATACATAGCGCCATTTGAGATCGCTTCGCGACTTGTGACCAACGGGGAATACAAGCGGTTCATCCTCGCCGGGGGATATCAGAAACCGGAGTACTGGCTTTCTTTAGGATGGGCAACCGTGCAGGCCGAGCAGTGGCAGGCGCCGCTCTATTGGCTGGAGTTACAGGGTGAGTGGCATAGCTACACTCTCAGCGGCCTGCGGCCCATTTTCGACGATGAGCCGGTCTGCCACGTCAGCTATTTCGAAGCCGACGCATTCGCACGGTGGGCTGGGGTCAGATTACCCACTGAGGCCGAATGGGAAATCGCCTCGGACTCCGCCGATCTCACGGAAGGAGCTTTTGTCGAATCCGGCGCCTTCCATCCGGGAATCGCGGAAAATCGAACGGGGCTGCAGCAGATGTTCGGGGAAGTCTGGCAATGGACGGGCAGCGCCTATTCGCCCTATCCGGGCTACTCGCCGGCAAAGGGAGCTCTGGGTGAATACAATGGCAAGTTTATGTGTAACCAATACGTTCTGCGTGGGGGATCTGTGGCTACTCCGCGGACGCACATCCGCAAAACCTATCGCAACTTCTTTCCCCCTGCCACCCGCTGGCAATTCAGCGGCATCCGCCCGGCCAGGAATTTATGAACAATACACTGATTGCAAACGCGGGGCGCGCCTCTGATTACCGGCCGCCGGTACATGCGCTCGACCTCGCCCCTTCCGCGACCGAGGTGCTCGCCGAGGTCATGGCGGCCCTGTCTGGTCACCAAAAGACGCTGCCGTGCAAGCTCTTCTACGACGAACGGGGTTCAAGTTTGTTCGACAAGATCTGTGATCTGCCAGAGTATTATACGACCAGGACGGAGCTGGGAATCATGCGCGAGTACGCGGCCAAAATCGCGTCGGCCATCGGGCCCTGCCCGCTCATTGTCGAATACGGGAGTGGCAGCAGTGTCAAGACCCGCATACTACTCGACCATCTGCCGGACGCAGTCGCTTACGTTCCGATCGATATTTCCGGCAAGCATCTGATCAATTCCGCCGCGGCTTTGCAACGCAGGTACCGGGACCTGTCGATCCTGCCGGTCTGCGCGGATTACACCCGGCCTATTGCTCTTCCCGATATCCATCAGGCCAATTCTGACCGGATTGTAGCTTACTTTCCGGGCTCCACGATCGGTAATTTGGATCCAGCCGCGGCAATCGCGTTTCTGAGGTCGGTCCGCGCAACTTGCGGCCGGGACAGCAGGCTTTTGATTGGCGTTGATTTGAAGAAAGATCCCTCGACGATCCATGCCGCCTACAACGACTCTGCCGGCGTGACGGCCGCGTTTAACCTCAATATACTCCGGCGCCTGAATCACGAGGTCGGCTCGAACTTCGAACTAAACTCATTCTATCACTACGCATTTTACAATCCACGCCTGGGCCGTGTGGAGATGCACCTCGTTAGCAAGGAGCGGCAACAAGTGTTTTTCCCCGGGGGCGGCGGCGTCTACTTCGATGAGGGTGAAACAATCCATACCGAATGCTGCTATAAATATACGCTTGGGGACTTCGCCGAGCTCGCCGCGGCCGCCGGTTACCGTAGAGAGCGGGTGTGGTTGGACGAACGGAATTGGTTCAGCGTGCAATTATTCGAGGGGATCGGATGATTGTGTATTGTCTTCTCGCGATCGGATTGAGATGTCGTTATGGGTCTGTGACAATCTCCGGGGTCACATGGGCGGGCGGGGCATTTCCGATTTCCATGGGCCGATGCGGCGCGGATTTTGCAGGGCCACACGTGGGTTTCCCCGGCGGTCGCCGGCTTAGAGGTTCAGGGCCACCGCGGCGCTTTGCACCGCCTCGCTCAGCGTCGGGTGGATGTAGATCCCATCACGTATCCGGGTCAGCGGCGCGCCGGCGTTCATCAGTGTAATACAGGAAGCGACTAACTCTGCCCCTTCTGCCGCCAGGATGGCGGCGCCAAGCAATCGCTTGTCGCGAATGTTCGCTATCAGCTTGATGAATCCCTGAGTCTCGCCTTGCTCGGTAGCCTTGCCGCTTTGCTTCATATCGAAACTGGCGACCTTGATCTCGTCGCCATGAGCGCGGCGGGCCTCCTCTTCGGTCATGCCCACCCGGCCCAGTTCGGGATCGGTGAAAATCGCGTATGGGACAATCCGGCCGGTGGTCGTCCGCGAGCCGTCACCGAGCAGTTGCGATTCCAATACCAGATAGTCGTCCCATGAGGTGTGGGTAAACATCGGTCCGCCTCTTGCGTCACCGGCCACCCAAACCCCGGATACGTTAGTGGCCAGGCGCTCGTCGACTTGAATCGCCCCTCTCTCTCCCATGCGGACACCGATAACATCGAGCCCAATATCATCCGTATTTGGCAGGCGACCAGTCGCGAGGAAGAGGTGCGAGCCCGTAATTGACTCTTCCTTTCCGGCGGATTGGATAATCACCCGAACTCCCGCCGGATCATTGGCGACCGCCTTGAGCCTGGAATTAAGGCGAAATACGATACCTTCAGTTTCAAGGATCGCCTGCATTGCACTGGCGACTTCGCCATCCTCGTGTCCTGCCACCTGGCTCCCGCTCCCGACCACAGTCACTTGGGCGCCCATGCGCCGATAGAATTGAGCCATTTCCAGCCCTATTGGGCCCGCCCCGGCAAAGATCAGATGTTCGGGCAACTGATCGCCCCTCAACCAGTTGCCGGCGTGCAGGTATTCGACCGTAGAGAGTCCTTCGATAGGCGGCAAATTCGTGCGGGCGCCCGTATTGATGACCACAACTTTCGCCCTGAGAGGCTGCCCAGCAAGGTCCAGGACGAAGCCGCTGCCGTCCCGCCCAGTCAACCGGGCCTGCCCGCAAAAAACCTCCACGCCATGTGCTTTCAGTGAACTTGAGATCCCCTCTTGCGAAGCCCGCACAATCGCACGCGCCCGGTCCAGAACCTTTGAAAAATCAGCCGTCACAGCAGGCACTGAGATTCCAAACTCACCGGCTCGTCGGGCGAGATGTGCGACCCGTGCGGACGCAAGCACCGCCTTCGTGGGCGTGCAACCGAAGTTGATGCAGGAGCCGCCCAGGTGTTTGCGCTCCGCAATCGCGACGCTCCGGCCTTTGTCTGCAAGCTTTTCCGCCAGCGGGATCGCCGCCTGCCCGGCGCCGATGATTACAATGTCGTAGTTATTCATTTTGCGGTATCGCCAGTTGGCTCGATTTCAAATATGGTCTCGATAATCACGGGGGCGCCAATGGGCAAACTCTGCACGCCGTAGACCACCCGGACATGCCCGGCCTCTCGGCCCGAAGATCTGGGCAAATAGATTCGACGCGCCGTCTGCAACTGCCGCGTGTTCGGCAAACTCTTCGGTCGACGCCACCTGCACGGTCAACTTAACAAGCTTCTTGAGCTGGTCGAGAGTACCCAAATGATTCTTTGCCGCAGCCAGCACTTTGAGCGAGGCCGCGCGCGCGGCTTCCTGCCCCTGCGTGACTGAAAGGTTCCGGCCAAGGCGGCCGGTAAACACGAGCTTTCCATCCACGATGGGGAGTATTCCGCTCAGAAATAGCAGATTCCCGGTATCCGTCGATTCAACGTAGGCCCCGAGCGGTGTCGGCGGCGCCGGTAGCAGAATGCCGAGTTCGGCCAGTCGGCCCTCGGCGGTCGCGGTATTTGTGGTCATGACCAGGTCTCCTTTCGATTCAATCATTGATTACCAGCGGCCAAAATGCGCGCCGCCGTCGACATACAGAGTATCGCCCGTCACCGTCGCGGCGCCCGTCAGGTACATGACCGCATCCGCGATGTCCTTGACCGTCGAAGGCCGCCCCATCGGAGATTGACTCTCCATCACCTCTTTCGGGGTATCCCGGTGAAGTGGCGTGTACACAACGCCGGGTGCGACGGCGTTCACGCGAATCCCGTCTTTGGCATACTCCATCGCCAACTGCTGCGTGATCGTTGCAAGGCCGCCTTTGGTCATCATTGGCACCGACGCCGTCACACCCCGCATCGGGTTGCGAGCCAGGGCCGCCGTGATATTGACGACACTCCCACCTCTCTTCTGCGCGAGCATTTGCTGGATTGCGAGCTGCGTGACGTACAGAAAGCCCCCGAGGTTTGTCGAGACGAGCGATTTAAAGTCCTCGGCAGTGTACTCCGTGAACGGCTTGGCGAAAAAGATACCGGCGTTGTTGACCAGTGCGTCGATTGATCTGAAGCGTGATATTGCCGTCTCCGCAATCATGGCGGCAGTCGCCGGTTCGCCGATGTCGCCGTCCACCAAAGCGATCTGGCCGGAAGCCGCGACTTCGGTGGACTGGGTCATATCCCGGGCACTGGCAACGACGTTGAAACCGCGTTGGACAAACGCTTTGACGACTCCGGCGCCAATTCCTTGCGAAGCGCCGGTGACAATGGCCACCTGCTTTTCGTCGGTATTGGCACTCATAAGTTCAGTTCAACCTTTGGGATGCATCCGGACGGTGATTGGTGTTCCATAGTTTCGTGCCTAGTGCAGGAGCGATTCCCAATTGGCTGGAACTCTCCCTGCCGGTCCAGGCGTTGGTTGATCCTCCGGATGCGAATGCGGCGGAAGCAACTCCATACCCTCGATCATCCTCCGCTTTTCATAATCGTAGCACCAATCCTCACCCGGCTCGAAGCTGGCAATGATCGGATGCCCTGCCGCCGCCGCATGGTTGGACGCATGCTGGCCCGGAGAACTGTCGCAGCAACCGATGTGCCCGCACTCCGCACACCGGCGGAGATGAAACCACCAGCCTTTCGGTTGCCTCAGGCATTCGACACACCCATGTCCGCTCGGCTTTGAAGTAGGGTTGACTCCGCGCATGACTTTCTCCATTTCCGGTTTTCCGTTCGCAAAATCATCTCAAGGCACCAGCAATATCTTCCCGACACCGCCCTTCTCTGCCATTGCATGGGCCTTGGCCGCTTCGCTAAGCGGCAGTTTCGGCCCAATCGGGATTACCAGCTTGCCGTCTCGCACCGCTTCGGCCATGAACTCGAGCGTTTTCCTGTCGAATTTCGAGAATACTGTCACCACCTTTACAGATGGGTACTCCGCAGCGTTCTTCGGCGCCCCGACAACCGATGCATAGATCCCTCCCGGCTTGACCCTGGCGATCAGCTTTTCGGCGGTTTTTCCGCCGACCGCATCCGCCATCGCATCGAGCGGCGGGAGATTCGCAATCGCGGTGTCGTCGTCGGTCGCGACGACCTGATCCGCGCCGACTGTCTTCGCCTCGTCGAACTGCCTCTTCAAGACCCCTGCGATCACAGTCGCCGAGCGTGCCTTCGCGGTGAATACCGCCGAACGCCCGACATTTCCGGCAGCACCTACGACGAGGACCGTCTGGCCCGCTTTGATTCCCGTGGCCAAGAGGAGCTGGTTGCCAGTCGTCGTCACCAGCGGCAACGCCGCGGCCTGGAACAAGTCGAGCCCCTTGGGAACTTTCGCCAGAACCGCGGCTTTCACGGCACAAAGCTCCGCGTAAGTATTGTCCGCCATAGCAAAAACTTTGTCGCCTACAGAAAAGCCCTCCACTCCTGGCCCAATCTTGACCACATTGCCCGCGACATCGATTCCTATAAGCCCCGGAAACTTGATGGGGTACCAATCTTTCGTTAATCCAGCACGCCGTTTATAATCGATCGGATTCACGCTCGCGGCGGCGACCCGAATCAGCACCTCGCCCGAGCCTGAACCGGATCAGGGTATTCTTCCCACTTGAGTACTTCAGGACCGCCATATTGGTGGACAACAATTGCTTTCATCTTTCATCTCCCAGTTTTAACCGTACTTGAGTTGTGGTACTCTGACCGACCTCGATGATATAACCGTCAGGATCGCGGATGTAGCAGCGTATCTCGCCGTACTTGGGTATCGGCTTCTGTGATGAACTCGGCTCCCCGACTTTTCCATAATTTATAGCACGCCTGAATATCTGCAACCCGGATATTCATGAAGCTGTTGATCTTATCCGGGTCGGGGACGCTGAGCGTTACCGTCGGCTTGTCGGGGGTCGGCCCGCCTCCGACGTTGACAAGGAGCCACGTATTCGCGATCTGAATGTATCCAGGCGCGCCGTTGCTGTCTCCTCTGCTCAGAATGCGAGCCGCCGAAGACCTTTTCATAGTATCGGGCCGATCGCTCGATGTCCGCGACGGTGAGAAAATATGCAACAGCTGACACCCTTCCCGCGGGGGCATCTCATAGCTCTTCTGTTCGATTTGTACGCTGTTGGTTGACGACTCCGATCCCGATTCAGCCATGAACTTTAAAAGCGCCTGAGCCGCGGACGTCGAAGACGCGGGGTTCTGGCCGGTGATGAGACGGCCGTCAATGACGACGAAAGACTGCCAGTTCACTCTTCTTCTCGAATATGGCGCCAAGGCGCATGATTTCGTCCTCGACCAGAAACGGCACAACGTGGGTGAGCTTCATCACTTCTTCCTCGCCGTTCGTAAAGCCGGTTACATGTTTCCCCTTCACGAGAGGCTCGCCTTTGTATGTGACATGACGAAGGACGCCGGGCGCGTGGCACACCAACGCCACCGGCTTTCCAGAGTTATAGAATGATTCGATCAGAGCTTTCGAAGCCGGACTCTCGGCCAGATCCCACATGGGACCGTGCCCGCCGGGATAGAAGACCGCGTCGAAATCTTCTGCTTTCATATCCGCCAGCAGACGAGTGTTAGCGAGCGCCTTCAGTGCGCTCTCATCTTTTTTGAATCGCGTCATAGCCGGGGTCTGGTTTTCCGGAAGATCGCTTTTCGGATCGAGCGGCGGCTGCCCGCCTTTCGGTGAAGCCAGCGTCAGATCGACCCCGGCGTCCCTGAATACAAAATAAGGCGCCGCAAATTCCTCAAGCCAGAATCCGGTTTTTTGGCCTGTGTTGCCGAGCTGATCATGGGAGGTCAATATCATAAGTATTTTCATATTCTCTCTCGTTCTCATTTATTTTTGTTTGGTGCTTTATCTGCCGATTCGTTTATCGGGCAGGTTTGCTTTTGTGCGGATTCGATACAAATCTGGCGCGCCGCCGCGCCAGGCCCGCGTATTCAACACTAAGAAGGTGGTGATCACCGTCATCAGCAATGGGCGCCGGGCTGGCCATGAATTGTGCCCAGGTAATATCCGAGGCGATTTTCGACATCGCCCGGCTCATGGAAACCGCGCGCCATCAGCGCTTTGATTCCATTCTGGGCGGCCGGTCGCCCGAGTGAAGCGATGCAAGCATCCCAGCCGGCGCCGAGTTCGATATCCGGCGGCAGGCTGGCGTTGACGAGGCGCTTGGTGGTGCCGATCGCCCATTTATCGAACCCGGCGATCCTGGTTGCGAGCGCCTCTACGAACGCGTCCAGATCGGCGTCTCGTATCGCGCGATTAACGTAGCCGTAGGCCTCAGCTTGCTCTCCCCGGATGTCTTCCGAACTCATGAGCACTTCAAGGGCGCGGTTCCGCCCGATGAGTTGGGGCAGACGGGCCATCGGACCACCTCCGGGGACCATCCCCACGCCCACCTCCCATTGCGAGATAATTGCCTTCTCGCGGCTGGCGAAACTCATGTCGCAGGCGAGCGTGATCTCACTGCCGTTGCCGGTCGCACGGCCGCGGATGAGCGCGATGGAGACGACCGGCAGGCGGGTGAGACGCGCGAGAAAATCCGGCCAGGGAGGCAGCCCTGTCGGACCAGCCGGCATTGAGGTCAGGTCGTCCAGCTTGGCTATGAAATCGGAGTGATTCAGAAAGTAGCCTTCGACCGCGCTATCGAAAACCACGACCCTCACATGTTCGTCGGCCTCCAGGGCGTCGATGACTCCCTGAAACTGCCGGACCATTTCCGGTCCCATAACGTTGATTGGTGGGTTGTCGATCGTGACACGCCAATAGGCGGGTGATCGCCGGGTCAGGCGAAGCTGTTCGCGCTTCGTGGACGCGGGTTTCATAGGTGCGCGTTTCATAGAGATAGAGGTGGTCGCCGTTGCCATTGGATTCTCCTTTGTATTGGTTGGTGTTTGAATGGGTTGATCGCCCTTAACGTTTTCCTGGCGTCTGATTTATTTGTCTATCGCCCGGGGCTGGTTGATTGCTGCTGCGCCGGCCTCGCTGACGATCTCATCCTGGGAATCCGTGCCTCCCGAACAGCCAATTGCGCCGATAATCGTTCCCTCGTCGATCAATGGAATGCCACCGCGAGACGCGATAACTCCATCGAACGCGAGCAGATAGTTGAGATGCATCAGTTGGATGCCGTCCTCGAAGATCTTGGTTGGGCGCCGAAAGGTCGCGGCTGCCCGCGCCTTGTGCTCCGCTATCTGGATCGAGGCAAGCATCGCGCCATCCATTCGTTGGAAGGCAACCAGGTGCCCCCCGGAATCGGCAATGGCCACGTTCATCTTCCAATTCCGCCGCGTCGCCTCTGCCACGGCAGCGTGAATAGCCGCTTGAGCCCGGGCCAGCGATATTGGGAGCCCATAGGGCACATCAAACGGCATCTCGACTGGGACGACATCGAGAGGATTCGAAACCACGAGCCTTGATTCATCAGCGGGTTCTGTTTTACCGCTTGGCATATCATTCATGGTGAGTGTCCTGGCATCGGCCGGTGACTGTTTGGAATTGTGTTGGCCGCCAGCCCGGTCGCCCGTCGCGCATCTCCGCGCGGCGGCGCCGGCTGTCGCGGTTTATGGATTTGACGCGCCAGCTGGTGCGGCGCGCAGCGATTTGAAGGCCGCGCGAAGTTCCGTGGTGAAGAGTTGCGGCTGCTCCCACGCCGCGAAGTGGCCTCCTACGGGGAGCTTGTTGAAATAGATAAGTTTGGGATAAGCCTTCTCCGCCCAACTCCGCGGGGCGGCATAGATCTCGTCTGGAAATACGCTCACGGCAACCGGGATGGTGACGTTCCTTGGGTCGAAAAAGCCACCCTTGTATTCCCAATAGAGACGAGCGGAAGAAACGGCCGTGCCTGTCAACCAATAGAGCGTGATGTTGTCCAGGACGTCGTCCCGCGTAAGCCCGCCAGGCTGTCCGGCAAAGGCGCGCGAGATGAGCGCGTAACTGGCTGCGTCGTGATCAAGCATCCAGCCTGCGAGGCCGATGGGCGAATCCTCAATCCCGTACAGCGTCTCCGGACGGTTCGCCATCTCGATGGCGTAGCCCAAGCCATGCTTGTAGAAAAACGTCAGTTGATCGAACGCGTGCAGTTCCTCCGTCGAGAGACCGGATGGCGGCGGAGCCCCGGCAAAGGCAGCCTTTTCAACGTCGGCTGGAACAGTCGCAGGCATGTTGACATGGATGCCCAGCAATTCGGGAGGCGCCTGCAGGGCCATCAGCTCCGTGACGGCATCCCCCCAATCGCCGCCTTGCGCCACAAACTTCGTGTATCCAAGGCGTTTCATCAAGACCGTCCAGGCGCGCGCGATGTGGGCTGGGTCCCAGCCGGGAGCAGTCGGTTTGCCGGAAAACCCGTACCCCGGCATCGAGGGAATCACGACGTCGAAGGCGTCCCCGGCCTCGCCGCCGTGCTCCGTGGGATCGGTGAGCGGGCCAATGACCTTCATGAACTCCAGGATCGAGCCCGGCCATCCATGGGTGAGGATCATCGCCAGAGCATTCGGATTTTTGGAACGGACCCAGATGAACTGAATGTCCAGCCCGTCAATCGTGGTCACAAACATCGGCAGGGCATTTAACTTCGCCTCGCACTTGCGCCAATCGTAGTCTGTCGCCCAATAGCGCGCGAGTTCCTTCATCGTCGCGAGCTGCACGCCTTGCGACGCATCGGAGACGGTCTCCGCGTCGGGCCAACGCGTGGCCAGAATGCGCGCGCGGAGGTCGGCGAGGTCCGCTTCCGGGAAGTGGACGTGGAAAGGGCGGATTGCGGTGGAGTCCTCCGCATCGGCGGCGGCTCGCACAGGAATGATGATGGCAGCGAAGGAGAGCCATGCGGCGGTCACTCGCGCCGCGAAGCCTCGCCAGGGAGGAGCATGTCTCCCGAGTTGGATTTGTTTATTCGAATTCATTTCGTGTGCTCGTTCTGGTGATGCGCGCGGTGCGCTCCTGAACGGAAAACCACCCGTTTTCACTACTTATTACATCTTGCGTGCCACGCTGATACCCATACGGCAACTGATTCACATCCAATCACTTGCGCATCCCGTCAACGTCGGGGGACCGGTGCGAGATTTCGACCGGACGATAATTCGTGGCCCGGAGATGCGAGATGTCGCTTCTCCGCACGACGCGGATCGGGAGCCGCCTACGGCTCGGCCGCGGATATTGCCCGCAGGGCAAAGTGAAAGCTCGCCCCCGGGCCGTCATGCCCGGTCACCCAGATGCGCCCGGAGTGATTCTCAACGATGGACCGGCTGATCGAAAGCCCCATGCCCATACCGGTCGGCTTGGTCGTATGAAAGGCGGTGAACACCTTTTCCATATTCGCGGGATCAAGTCCGATCCCGGAGTCACGAACGGTGACAATCACCTCCTTTTTCTCGCGGCTCTGTGTCTGAATGATGAGGTCCCGAGACCGGCCTTCGACAGTGCTCATGGCATCGATTGCGTTCAGAATCAGGTTCAGGATCACTTGTTGCAATTGCACCTTGTCTCCCGGGACCGGCGGTAAATCGGCAGCCAGTTCCAGGCGCGGCACGACTCTTTGTTTGTCCATCTCGCTCCTGACCAGAACGATGATCTCCGCGATGGTGTCATTGAGGTTCAAGGGTTCCGTGGCCGGTTCCGATTTCTTGAAGAACGTCCGGATGTGGGCTATGATTTCGCCGGCCCGGTTGCCATCGCGGATGATGCGCTGGGTTGCCTCCCGGGCCTCCGTGAGGTCGGCAGACTCTTCCCGCACACGCGCGAGCCGGCGGAGACAGGCATTGCCGTTGATGAGCACACCCGCGATGGGTTGGTTGACTTCGTGGGCAATCGACGCGGCGAGTTCTCCCATGGTGGTTACTCGCGTCACGTGGGCCAATTCGGCCTGCGCCTGGCGCAACGCCTCTTCGGTACGCTTCTGGTCGTCGATGTCGGTCGTTGTACCGACGAATTTGAGGACCTTTCCCTCGGAATCGCGCAAGACCACCGCTTGATTGAGGTGCCAGCGATATTTCCCGTCCCGGGCGCGGAGAGACCGTGTCTCCATCGCGAAACCCTGTCCCGAATGGACGCCCTCCCAAAAGCTCCTGGCTGCCATCTCCCGATCCTCCGGGTGGACCGCAGTCATCCAAGCCTCGGGATGCGACCGGACGAAGTCCGGGGTCTGACCGGCGAATTCAAGCCAGACTTGATTCACGAAATCCGGTGTCCCATCAGGCTTGAGCGTCCAAGCGGATACCGGGAGATGCTGCAGCAGCCCAACTTGGAGCTGAAGATCAGTAAAGAGGGCGGCATTCTCAAGCGAAATGGCGGCTTGCGAAGCCAGCAACTGCAGCACTGCAACCCGGTCCGGCGTGAAAGCACCCGGGGCCAGGTTGTTTTCCAAATAAAGTGCGCCGACGACCTGTGCTTGTTTGACGATTGGCAGGCATAGTACGGATTTGGAGCGATTCTGCCGCACATATTCGTCCGTTGAATACACGCTATCGTTTGAAGCATCGTCGAGCAGCACGCGCTGCTGCGTCCGGATCACGTAACGCAGCACCGATTGCGGGAGGTCAGACGGCCTCACGATTGTCTGTTGAATCGCCACCTCGTCACCGCCCTTGCCGGTGGTGGCCTGCGCTTCGATCCGCGGCTCGCCGTCCCGAAGGAGGATGAGCAGTCCCCGCTCGGCGCCCGCATGTTCGACGGACAGGCGCAGGAGCTTCTCGATGAGGCTCGGAAGGTTGATCTCGCTCGAGAGTGTTTGTGACGCCCGTATGACCGTTTCCACATTCATCAGCGCGGCGGGTGTTTCCATCGTGACGCCGATTGCGAAAGGAGCCGATGACCGTTGAATATGCGGGTAGCAGCCATCAATTTGGTTTACCTTCCCCAACGCGCCCCATTGTTCGTAGCAGTCACGCGCGTTTCTTAGATAAGCATCGGCAGTTGTGGCAAGGCCTCGCGACCTGTAAAACTGCGCCGCCAGTTCATTGGCGACAGCCTCGTTGTGAATAAAGCCGTTCGCGCGGGCAGAATGGATCGCCCTTTCGTAAAGGCGTTCCGCGTCGAGCGTCTGGCCCCCAATCCGCGCGATCTCCGCGCTCACCAAGGCGGCTCGGTTTTCAAAATTGGCGGGGCAATGCTCGGCCCATATCTCAAGTTGCTGATCGTGTTCGATCAAGGTCTCCAAATGCCGCTGCTTCTCTTCTGCAGAAGCCGAATCCCACGCGGCCGCGTGAGCCAGGGCAGCATAGAATCGGAAGTCGGCTGTCTCAACTTGTGATGCCGCGGTCCAAAGTATCTGATGGGCTCTTTTTGCGGCGTCGACAGCCGCCGCAAAGTCTCCGGCAATGAATCGGCCCTGCAGCTTTCGCGTCCAGTAGAAAAACTCGGAGAGAACTAACAATGGGTTGCTCGCGTAATGAGACTCGGCTCCCGCTTCGTTATAGATGTCGTCGTCAAAGCAGCCAAAGCTTCGCGTCAGCCCGCGGAGCATCCGGATCAGGCCCAGGTTCGCCTTGCAGTTGGCGACCACCAAGCCGAAACCTTGCTTTGTGGCAAAAGCCAGACCCTTTTCCGCCTCTCCTTGCACCATATTGAGGGGATCTCCTACGGTCAGGTGATTTGTGATCAATACGTGCCAACTATAGGCCGAGTATGTCAGGTCTCCCGTCTGACAGGTGACGTCATATGCGCGGCGCACGAGTTCACGCGCGTCCAACGCATGTTTCGCCCACGGCAATAGCGTGCCGAAGGTGATATACGTCCTCGCCTGATAGAGCGGGAACCTTCCTTTTTCGACGAGATTGTATCCAAGCTGGCCGAATCGAAATCCGTCTTTGTAATTATTAAAGCGCGGCCCCGCGAACATCGCAAACCACACATAGCCAAAACACGACCCATCGCAATTGCCGTGCTCCAGGCTGAGGTTTACCATCCGGCAAACGGCCAATGATGATAGGTTCTCGTCGTAGAACATCGCCGGATGCACGATTTCCGTGAAGACATCCAGCATATCGAAGACGTTGGGATCAGTCAGGAGCGGCAAGTCCGCCAGATCCTCGATCTGCCGGTTCCCGAGCATGGACCAGATGCGGTCATATTCGCCCAGCACGTCTTCACGGGTAGGATGGTGCGACCAATCCGTCCCGCTCCGCCGGAGGTAATCGAGGAATACTTCGATGGCGAGTTCGCTGCGATCCAAGGTGGTGTATAGCGTGAGCTGCAATCGCGTCACCACCGCGAAATCGTGGCTGGTCTTCGCGCGTTGCGCCAACATTGTCAGCCGTTTTTCCGCCAGGACCATTTCGGCGGTCAGCAACTCGCACTCCGCGGCAAGGCATTCGATCGAGAAAATGAGATCGTAGTTCCGTTCCCAAGTTGCCTCCGTCAAAAGGGTACGAGCTGTGCCAAGATATTTCAGCGCCGAGGCGTAGGCGGTGGAGAGTTTCGCCCGTTTCGCCGCTGCCAAATCCAAGCCCGCCACCCATTCGCGCTCCTCGGTGGAGGTGACCAGGTGAAGGCCACGGTTCAGTTGATTGACAATCTCGAAGATCGCCTCGTCCCGGCGCGCCGGCGGAGTGTGCTCCGCCAGAAGTCTGCCGATTCGCAAATGCGCCTGCGCGCGCAGTTCCTTCGGGATCAGAAAGTAGGCGGCTTCCTGGACTCGGTCGTGGAGGAAGCGGTAGGAAGTCTCCGACCGGAAAACCAGACCGGACCGGACCGCTTCCCAGAAGTGCTCGTGCAGTTCCTCGCGGGCCTCCTGATGAACCATCTGCAGCATGGTGAACTCGGCGCTATTCCCCAAACAGGCAAACCGCTGGAGCGCGCTTTGAGTTTCGACGGGCAGGCGGCTCAACTTTCCGACCATGAGATCCACGACGTTGTCCGTATAACCTTTCGCGTGGATTTGCTTCAGATCCCAAGACCAGCGCGCCGCCGCATAGTCAAAGGTGAGCAATGCCTCGTCGGCCAGCGTCGCGATGAATTGAATGGCGAAAAACGGGTTGCCGGAGGTCTTTTCGTGAATCAGTTGGGCGAGCGGTGCCGCGTGCTTCGCTTCGCATCGAAGAAAATCTGCCAGGAGTTGTCCCAGATCCTCGCGGCCTAATGGAGCCAGGACGATATCGTGCAATGCCGAACCGGCCTCGCGCATGGCCGCCAGTTTTCGCATCAACGGATGAGTCGAATGGACTTCGTTGTCCCGATAGGCACCAATCAGGAGCAGATATTGGAGGTCAGTCCGTGCCAGAAAGTCTTCGAGCAAATCGAGCGTTGCGGCATCAAGCCATTGCAAATCGTCGAGGAACAACGCCAGTGGATGCTCGGGGCGCGCGAAGACATTGATGAACCGCCGCAGGACCAAATGAAAGCGAGCCTGCGCATCGCGCGGCGGCAGTTCAGTGACCGGCGGTTGTTCGCCAATGATATGGAGTAATTCCGGGACAAGTTCGACGACCAAGGCGCCATTCGGATCCAGGGCTTCGCGAAGTGCCTCGCGCCATTCGCCTAACTCTTCGTCGCTTTTGCTTAGCAGAGGACGGATCAGGCTCTGAAAGGATTGCGCCAGCGTCGCGTATGGAATGTCGCGTTTGTATTGATCAAACTTGCCGGATGCAAACATCCCGCGGGGAGGAACAAGCGCCTTATGCAGCTCGTTGACAACAACGGATTTTCCGATGCCGGAATATCCGGACACGAGCACCAACTCCGGCCTGCCGCCGGCAACGATGCGATCGAAAGCTGTTAATAGAGTTTCGACCTCACGGTCTCGCCCGTACAACCGTTCCGGGATCATGAGCCGGTCCGGCGTATCATGTTCGCCGAGCGGGAAGTCGCGGATCTGGCCTGACGCTTCCCATTCGGAAAGGCAGCGCCGGAGATCGCTCTCCGCACCTGCCGCCGACTGATAACGTTCCTCGGCGGTCTTGGCTAGCAGCTTCATAATGATGGCCGAGACCGCAGCAGGGACATTCTCTGACCGTTCGCTCGGCGAGACCGGTTGTCTCGCAGTGTGGCAATGCACCCATTCCATCGGATCGCATGCCACGAACGGAAGACTGCCGGTCACCATCTCGTAAAGTGTGACCCCAAATGAATAGATGTCGCTCCGGCAATCTACGGAGCGGTTCATCCGTCCCGTTTGCTCGGGCGCCATATAGGCCAGCGTCCCGGCGATGATCTCGGGCGGAACGGGAGGCTGCCGGTGGCGGGGCAACCGCGAAGTCAAACCAAAGCCCGTAAGCCACGCCTGGCCATCCCCCGCTTTCACAATGAGGTTCGCCGGTTTCACGTCCTTGTGCACCAGTCCCCGCGCATGGAGGCCACCGAGCGCTCTTGCAATGCCGATTGCCAGGCGCAGGAAATCCGGGACAGACAGTGGCGCCACAATCAGCTCATCGAGGAACTGGCCGCCCGGATCCTCGATCACGAGCGCCGGCCGGCCACCGAATTTGACCAATTCCACCGGCCGCGCCGCCGACGAAGCGTCCAACTCGTCTCGCAATGCAAAAGCGTTCTCGAGCTTTGCAACGCTCGACGGCGCCGGTCGCTCCATTAAGGGTGAGATCAATAAACACGAGGGCAGCCCATTCAGCCTTGCCACGCGCGCAAGCGCAAACTCGCCATCCTGCCGGAGCGGCTCAATCTCACAATTTGTCAGATCGCTCATGGTCTATCATCCGGTCCGCCTCAGGACGGAAGCAGCTGAAGCGTAGGCCGAACGGCGCGTGGGGTCTATCATTCACTGCCACCCGGAATCATGGCGCCTCGCGGCTCAGCACAGTAAAACATCGTACCGCCGGGGACGAACGGTCGTCCGGTTCGAATCTTTGCGCGTCCTTGCGGCGGTGAAGCATCCATCGCAACCAACTGGCGGGGAACAACATATGATGTGAGGGGCATGGGCGGCACGGAACATGAGTATAGGCAATTCGCCCAAAACAAAACACCTCGTCATCGCGGGTACAAAATCGCAACTCCATATGAAAACTGCCCATCACACAACAGACATGACCTTGCACGAATACCGCCAGCATTATCCGGGGACCGCGCGGGTGCAGACGCTCACACAAAGCCGCTTGCTATGGTATTTGTTGGAAAAACAAAATCAGGTCGAGGCCGCTCGCCGGCGGCGGCGCGCCCTATGGCGCAAGTTGACGGCGTCCGTTCGATACGCATTCGCGCATCCCTGGCGTGCCCTGAATGGCGATTACCCTTCGCGGCCAGCCTGAACTGCTCAATGGAGGTAATGCCATGCACGACGCGCACCAGGATTACGCGGAACTCCAGCAGCGGATGCACGAGGCACTGCGCGCCCAAAATCCTCAATGGGTCGAACCGGATGGCGAGAGCCCCATTTGCGATCATTACGAGCGGCGCTTTGCCAAACTGCTCGAGGCGCTCGCTGGCGATGAAGCGACCACCGCCGGCACATCGCTGACTCGAAGGTAGAATCTCAATCCTGCCGGTCACGCAGACCGGGCCCCCCGGGGGGTTCGGTCTTACGCGGCGGTGGAGCGCTCCGTGTCGTCTCGCTTCAGCCCCATCTTCTTGATGCGTGAGATCAAGGTCGTTGGCTTCACCCCCAGCAGTTCGGCCGCGCCTTGGGCGCCCTTGATCTTCCAGCCGGTCTTCCGCAGAACGGTGCGTAGATTATCCCGTTCGCGGCGCAGGATCTCGGGTTCCGTCAAAAACTCCGGCTGAGCCGGATCGCTCGTCTCGAAAACGGGGACGGAGGCCATCGGGGCGACCTTTGCCATTGGAAGGTCGAAATCGAGCGCCTTTCCACCTGCCACAATGATCGCGCGTTCGATCACGTTTCGCAATTCGCGAACATTGCCCGGCCAATCGTAGTCTTGCAGGCTATCGACCCCCGCCTGGGTTAGCCGAGGCTTCGGGCATTTGAGTTCCTTCGCCAGCAAGCCCACAAAATACTTTGCGAGCTGCGGGATGTCCTCGCGACGCTCACGCAGAGGGGCGACCTCCACCGGGAAAACACTGAGCCGATAATAGAGATCCTGCCGAAACCGCCCAGCTTCCACCTCGTGCTTTAGGTCGCGGTTTGTGGCGGCGATGATTCGCACATCCGCCCGCTTGGTCCTCTCGTCGCCCACTCGCTCGTATTGCTTTTCCTGCAGGGCGCGCAGGAGTTTGCTTTGGAGATCGAGGGGGACCTCTCCGATTTCATCGAGGAACAGTGTCCCGCCCTGGGCCGCCTCAAATCGCCCCACGCGGTCCTTGAACGCCCCGGTAAACGCCCCCCGCACATGCCCGAAGAATTCGCTCTCATACAACTCCTTCGGGATGGAAGCGCAGTTGACCCGGACCAGCGGCCGATCCTTGCGCCGGCTGTTCTTGTGGATCTCGAGCGCAATGAGTTCCTTACCGGTTCCGGTCTCACCCTGGATCAGCACGGTCGAATCGGTGGGAGCCACCATGGCGATCCGCTTTAGCAGCCTGCGATAGGCGCTGCTGACACCCACAATCTCATCCGAATGCGATGAGCCCGGCGATTCTCTGTACTCCCGTTCCAACAGACCTTGCCGGATCGCCGTCAATAGTTCGTCGGCGTTCAGTGGTTTTGTGAGGAACTCCAGCGCCCCGGCCTTGATCGCGCGAACGGACATCGGGATATCGCCGTGCCCTGTGAGGAAAATGATGGGGATATACACATCCGTCCGGACAAGCTCTCGCTGGAGATCAAGCCCGCTGAGCCCCGGCAGATTAACGTCAAGGATCAGGCAGCCTGGCGGCTCCTCGCCCGGTCGCGCGAGGAATTCCACGGCCGAGCGATAGGTCTCCACGGGGATTCCCTCCGCCCGGAGCAGACCGTCGATGGATTCCAGGATGGAATCATCGTCATCCACTACACAAACAGGCGTGTCTACTTCGCTCATGGGCTGTCCTGCGGAACTGAGCTGCGAGTACAACGTCAAGAAAATCTGCGTGAAGGGCCTCTCAGTTCCCATTCACTATCGTTCGCCGCTTATCCCACGAGTGTCACAATCCTCTTTCTGCCCGGCAAGGGAAAGACTAATTGCCTTTAACAGCGCGTCTTCGGTGAATGGCTTGGGCAGGCAGGCCACGGCCCCTTGCGCCATCACGTTCGCGACCACTTCGTCACTCCCATGAGATGTGATGAAAATGGTCGAAATCTGCTCTCCTCGGCTCGTCAGCTCCCGCTGTAGTTCGGGACCGCTCATTCCAGGCATGCGGATGTCCAGGAGCAGGCAGTCGGTCTTGCGCCGGGCGTCCGAAATCAAAAAACTCTCCGCCGATGAAAACACCTCGACCTTATAGCCCAGGGCCTTGAGCAGCCCTTCAAGGGACTCGCGCAGCGACTCATCGTCATCCACCACCGAGATATGATAATTATGGCTCAACGTAAATAGAACGCCCGTAATATATGCATTTCCAATGCCGGACATTATTATACCTTGGTCTCATATTTTCGAATCGAGCTTCTCGGCCATGCGAACGAGATCGGCCAGTGACTTCGCCCCCATCTTGCGCATCACCCGGCCCCGGTGCGTCTTCACTGTGATCTGCTGCGTCCCCAGTGCCGCCGCCACCTGCTTGTTCATCAATCCCTGGACAACCAGCGCCATTACCTCGCGCTCCCTTGCCGTCAAGGTCTCATACCTCGCCCGCAATTCGGCCAGTTCCGTCCTCTGGCAGAGCGCCTGTTGATCTCGTGCGATTGCCTGTTCGATGGATCGTAGCAGGTCCTGTTCGATAAATGGCTTCGTCAGAAACTCCATCGCGCCCGCCTTCATCGCGCGGACAGTGGTTGGGATATCACCCTGGCCTGTGATGAAAATGATCGGCAATCGCCGCTCCGCGGCTGCCAATTCTCGCTGTAGGTCCATCCCGCTCAGGCCCGGCAATCCCACGTCGAGCACCAGGCACGCGGGCTCTCCGCAAGGCTCCCGTCTCAGGAACTCCATCGCCGATGCGAAAGTCTCCACCCGCCAGCCGGCGGATCGGATGAGGCCGCTTAACCCTTCGCGCACGGACACATCGTCGTCCACCACGAACACAATCGGCGACCAGCGGGTGTCGCCCGCCATGCCAGATCCTGGGACTGGTTTCACCTGAACGTCCCCGGTTCGGTAATTGCCCCCGATCTATTTGTCAGGCTTCCCCGCGGCTTCCGGCGTTTGATCATGATCGGTGTTTCGGCTGATTCATCGTAATTTCTGGGAATATTGTATACCAGCGCATTGACTGGATGCCATTATACAAAGGTATCATTAGACCATGGTCGGCAGTGAGTTCATGGGAATCACCATGATCTCGAACCAAAATCTGACTCCATTTTCCATCGAATAATCGTCCGGGTCGAAATCCCGTACGGATGGAACACGCGGCATCCGTTATTCCAATTGCCTTGAACCCAGCGGCTTATGCCGGTCGGATCGAAGTGGCACAGAACATGTAGTAGGGGGGCGAAAGGCTTTATGGAAACGGCACCAGAAATCATTGGCCAGGAACTGGCAATTCTCGCCCATGAAATCCGCGAACCGCTCGCCGCCATCCTCTTTTCGGTGGAGTATGCGAGCGAAGTTGGCTACGACGAATTCGTCTGCCGGCGGGTATGCGACACTATCGAGCGCCAGGTTCGCTATATGGCGCGAATCATCGACGATGTACTGGAAGTCAGCCAGGCGAAGCATGGGAAGCTTTGCCTGCGCAAAAGCTTGATGGATATGGGCAGCGTAATTGAGGCGGCGTTGGACACCAATGGGCCTCTGCTTGCCAGGCGGAAGCTCCACCTGACCATATCATTACCTGAGGAGCCCATTCTCCTCGTGGCAGACCCACTCAGGGTGCAGCAGGTCATCAATAACCTCCTGACCAATGCCTGCAAATATACCGAACCGGAGGGCTCTATCTTCCTAACCGTGGAGGCCGGAGGTAACGACGTTAGCATCGAAGTTCGCGACACCGGCATCGGGATCCCTCCCGATGTATTGCCGCGGGTGTTTGACTTGTTCCATCAAGGCATCGAGCGGTCGCAAGCCGGTCCTTCCGGCCTCGGCATCGGCCTCGCGCTGGTCAAGTCGCTGGTCGAGCTTCACGGCGGGAGCGTCACCGCGCAGAGCGCCGGTGGGGGATGCGGCGCTTCATTTACCGTAAGACTCCCCGGCGCGATAACGATTGGCTCGGCAAGTCCTTTTTCGGTAGAACCCCCGCTGTTTCCCGATTCCTCGATCGGGCCGCAGCCACGCCCCTGGGTGCGGCGTCGCCAGCCTCAAGATATTCCAGACAACATTCATCCTCGGAGTGTAAATCCATCAAACCGGTAAGATAACCCGACCGGTCACGCTGAAAACGCCCGAAGAGTTCCGATGCCGCCCTGTGCAATTCCCCGTTTCCGAAGCGGGGGGTTTCGAGTTTCTCAATGAATTGGTGCAGGCGTCGCCCTGCTCTTCGCGAGCGCGAGGCGCTCTGTCTTCTTGCGGCGCCTGGCGTGTTTTCCGGTGTTGTCTTTGCCTTTGCAGTGTCCCATAGGACTCAACCAGACTCGCTTCTTACAATCGAAAAGACGAACTGAGATTCAATTTCGCCACCGGACTCATTGTGATTCGTGGCGAGAACCTGGACGATATGTGGCAGGCGCTCCAAAAGGAACGCCTCGACGGTATTTTGGAGACCGAGAATTCGCCCGCCCCGGGTGCTGCTTGGGTACGGGAGATAATCCTGGCAGAATCGCAAGCCGGCCACGGTCTGCCACCGTTCCCAAGCGAATCATGAGCGGGCAACGGCAAACCTTTTTAACGAACCAATCAGCCGTTCAATTTTGCTGAGGGCATAGCGGGAACACGAAAGATGGACGGAGATCAGAACCCATTGGGCGAGCTGGGCCGGTGCATTGTACTTGTCGCGCAGTTGCTTGCCACAATGGAGACACTCGAACGGAGCCTTGCGAGAATTGAAGAGCGAGTCAGCGTCAAGCCAGAGCGCCCGAAACGCTATTTCAACATCAAGGAAGCCGCTCGCGAATTGAACATGAGCGTTACATCGGTCCGTCGGTTGATCGACAGGCACCTGCTCAACAAATCCGCTGGAACCCGGAAAATCCAGATTCCAATCGAAGAGATCGAAAGCTACCGGTCTAGGACGGTAGTTTAGCAAGCTCTGCCTCTTCAAAACTCCGGTCATTCGCGCTGATTATTTCGCTGTAGGTATTCAGGATCAGCTTGCCCCCGTCCTGGTGCCCCTGCCACTTGCTGACCAGTTTCACGTTCACCCCTGCGCGGAGTTGCTCGACGATGGCGCGGCGCCGCAACGCACGAGGGCTGAAATGAGGCAGGTTCAATTCCTTGCAAGCCCGCTCCAGCGCGCGCTTGATCGATGCCACCCGAAAGACTTTCGTTTCCGGGCTGGGGCTCCCCTGCCGAATGTAGAGGGCTTCGAGGAATTTCCGAAGCCGGGGATAAATCGGAACGTGAAACCATGTCTGCGTTTTGAACCGCTTGACGCTGAAGGTGGGCTGCTTCAAATCGAAGTCCCTCCAATGGAATTGAGCTGCTTCCGCTTCGCCAAGCCCCGCCAGTCCCAAGAATTCCGCGAGGTCCGCCGAGTCCTCGCTGTGATCTGTGAACCGCTGATTTCGGATGAAAGCCACAATCCTTTCGAATTGGTCATCGGCGGGCGTGGGGCGGGGCTCCTTCCGCACCTTCTTCCGCTTGTTCGGGGCCGCTGCGAAGGGGGATTCGGAAATGATCTTGTCCGCAACCGCCAGGGCGAAAAGTTGCCGAATGTATTCCCCCAGCGTGTTGAAAGAAAGAGGCTTCAAATAGCTGAGCTTCCCCAGGAATGTGCTGAGATCGCTTGCCCGAATGTCCGCCACCCGGACATCAAGCCCTCGATGCCACGCGGACGGGTGGAGATTCTTGCGGTTCCCTCCCCTGTTGTTCTTCTTCTCCGGGGTTTCGACAACGTAGCCGAAACGTCCCGCCATCCATGCCACGTTTTCGCGGGTGCTCGCGCTGCTGCCGGCCTTCGTCTTGATGTAGCGCTCAATCAGCCCCCGGAGCGTCAAGGTGGCGTCCTCCGGGCTCTGGTTGGCCTCCAGGCGCTCCAGCCACACCCGAAGCGCGCTCTCGGCTAATTTCCGGTCCGTGATCGGCAGTCCTGCCTTCGTGCGGAGGGCCTGGGTTTTGATCTTGCGGAGGTGCTTTTTGACGGCATAGTACCGTCCGTTTTCATGACGATAGAGACATCCAACGCCCGCAACTTTGGTGAGACTGCCCCGAGTGGTTTTCTTGCCCGTGACTATACCGTCACCGGTGTTGTCAGTCCGAGTTTTCATATCCAAGAACACTCTGGTATAGACAATCGGTATAGTCAAGCCCAAATAGGGAGTGTTGGATATTGCTGCAAGTCGTTGAAAATAAGCTAGTTCGGGGTCTTAGCTCAGTTGGTAGAGCGCCTCAATGGCATTGAGGAGGTCAGGGGTTCGAATCCCCTAGGCTCCACTGAACCGTTCAAATACCTGTTCGCAATAGGAAATGAGGGCTCGCTGTTCGGAGAGTGTCAGGTGCTGCCTCTCGAGCGGGCTGTGGCGCGGATTGCCACACATCGCGCACGAGCAACTTGCTCGATTTTGACAAATGCGCCGAACACTGCGCAGGCGTATTTGGTTTAACTCGGCGGCAGTCAAACGCCAGTACTCGCGCCTTGTGAATCTCAGCTTGGTGATGGCGAATGCGCGCGCCCGGGTCCGTCCCATGTGCTGGCGGCGCAGGGCGCGCCGACGATTTTTTTCGCAGAATGTTTCAGTCATTGATCATGGCAATCGCCCCGCACTACGCGGGGCTATCGCATGATCGAATTCTCGGGAAACATGGACAAAAGGTCGGGCGGTGCGAGCGCTGCGTCAAATCGTTCAGAAGATTCTTTTCTCAGACATCCAACCGCGGTATGTTTGACGCGTGGCAACGACAATAGCCAAATCCAAATGGAAAGCAGCGCGGCCTCAGCGCCGGAAACGGACTGCGACGCCCGGAGACTTTTTTTGGATTCGTCCCGCAAGCCGTGAGTTGGATCGAACTGGCAGGTTTATTCTGGAGAATCTGAAAGCGATTCGCAGGGAGGCTGCCAGCCGTGGCGGCGCTGCTTGATACGGGCGCAGTAGAGTTGCTCCGGCGGCGCAACCGCCAAATCGAAATGCTTGCGATTATTTGGTTAAGGCATGACCGGGCGGCCACGCCGCCGACGGACAATGATAAATTCCCGAGATGTCAAAAGGGTACCGGAACCGGGTCCGGGCTCTGTAAAGCAGGCCGCTTCGAACCCAATTTTCTGCCCGTTTTGAGGTACGGGTGACAAAAAGGCTCCAGAGCCCCCAGGCTCCAGTTTTTCGTCGATCGCTCATGCGGCGGGGCTGGCAGTGAACAGCGGTGGCTTATTCAAGCCGCCCGAGCCGAGAATTCCCAGACTGTGATTAACTGTCGAGGCATGTGCGCACGGCTTCGAGGATCTGGTAACCGGAACATGGTTTCTGGACGAATACTTGCCCGGGCTGCGGAACGAGTTCGGTTCCCGCAATCTCCGCGCTGTAGCCGCTGGTCAAGACCACCTTGAGTTCCGGTTTGCATTCCTGGAGTTTCTTTGCCAATTGCCGGCCGCTGATGCCTTCCGGCAGGACGAGGTCGGTCAGTAACAGGTCTACCTCACCCAAGCTCTTTTCCCATTTTTCAAGGGCCTCGACGCCGTTAGAGGCCTCCAAAACGGAGTAGCCCACCTGTTCAAGCATGGCTCCGGTCATGACCCTCACCATGGTTTCATCTTCGACGAGAAGGACGGTTTCTGTTCCGCCGGACTCTTTGCGTGGGCCGGTGCGGTTGACGGCGGCCTCCGCGGAGGCTTCGATCAGCGGAAAATGGGCCTCGAAACTGGTGCCCTTTCCGACTTCACTTTCGATGGAAAGCCAGCCTCCGTGTTGTTTGACGATTCCAAATACCGTGGCGAGGCCGAGGCCGGTGCCTTTGCCCGCCTCCTTGGTGGTAAAGAATGGCTCGAAAATGCGCGGAAGCACTTCCGGCGGGATGCCGGTGCCGGTATCGGTGACGCGAAGGCACGCGTAACGGCCCGGCACGGCGTCGCGGTAATGAAGCGCCGTTTGTTCGTCCAAGGTTTTCATGGAGGTTTCTATGATCAAGCGTCCACCTTCCGGCATGGCGTCCCGCGCATTGACCGAAAGATTCATGAGCACCTGATCCAGCATTCCCGGGTCCGCATGAGTAAATAGCGGGGCGGGATGCGTGGTCAGCGTGATCGTGATGTCTTCTCCGATGATTCGCTGTAACATCATCGTCATGCCTTTGACCGATTCATTCAGGTCCAGGTCGCGCGTCTGCATGACTTGGCGGCGGCTGAATAACAAGAGCTGGCGCGTGAGATTGGCGGCTTTTTCCGCCACGCCGAGAATATCTTGAAGGTTTCGGCGGGCATTCTGCGGCAGACCCTCCATATCCTGGGTCATCTCGCAGAGCATCATGGTGGCTGCGAGAAGGTTGTTGAAATCATGGGCGACGCCCCCGGCGAGCTGCCCGATCCCTTCCATCTTCTGCGTCTGCAAGAACTGCTCCTCCAGGGCGCGGCTTTCCGTTATATCACGGGAATTGAGGACGATAAAACCGTCGGGGGCCATGTCCGGAACATTCTGGCCGATGGTCTGGAGGATGCGCCAGGAACCGTCACGATGCTGAACGCGGCATTCGACGGTGACCGCGGTGGTCGGATCAGAGAGCGCGTCCTGGATGGCAGACGCAGCTTTTGCCCTGTCTTGCGGATGAATGATTTCAAAGCAACTGCGATTCAGTAATTCGTCCGGTTGATAGCCAAGCTGCCGCTGGACCGAAGGACTTGAAAATCGCATAATTCCACCCTTGTCCAGGACGGTGACCATGTCGGAGGCATTTTCGATCAGTGACCGGAAACGTATCTCACTGGCCTTCAACGCCTCTTCGGCGCTCTTGCGCTCCGTGATGTCCTGAAAGTTTACGCACATATAATCCACCGTTCGGTCAACTTTGCGCACACAACCGACTGCCAGGCTTACCCAAATGATATTTCCATCTTTGCGAATGTACCGTTTATCGGCCGCGTAACTGTCGCTTTCCCCGGCCATCATGCGATCGAATTCGCGGACGTCAGTAGTCAGGTCGTCCGCGTGGGTCAGTTCCGCCCATGTGGTGCGGTAAAGTTCCTCACGGCTGTAGCCCAGGATTTCGCAAGCGCGGTCATTCGCCGCAAGCCAGCCCTTCTCCGGGGAGGTGATGGCGATACCAATCAAGGGCCGTTCAAAACAACTGCGAAAGCGAGCTTCGCTCTCCCTGATCCTTTCTTCCGCCCGCTTGCGTTCGGATATGTCGGTTGCGAGGGCCATCGCGGCGGGGCCATCCGCGAGTTGAATGATGTCAGTCGTAGCCTCCAGCGCGAATCGAGAGCCGTCTTTGCGCAGGCCAACGCCCTCGATTTCCTGTCTCTTGATTTCGCCGCGCATTCTATTCTGGACGAGTTCTTCGACCATCGCTCGCGACTCGGGAGCCCATTGCCCCAGAATGGGCTGACCGACCAATTGATTGAGGCTGCCATAGCGATAAAGGTCCAGATATCTCTGGTTCCCATAGATGACCTTTTGGTTCCTGCTGATTGCAACAGCCACTGGCGCCTTTTCAATCATGGTTTGGAAGCGCATCGCGCTTTCGTGCAAAGCCTCGAATCTCTTCCGGTTCCAAAAATGAGCAATGCCCAGAAATGTCGCGGCTACCAATAACACACTTATCAAGGCTGCGGTCCACGCCTCATGGCGAATCGGGGCCAAAACCTCTTCCTGATCGATCTTGGCGACGAGGAACCACGGTGTCCCCGGAATCTTTCGAGTTACTGCCAAGACTGGAATGCCGCGATAGTCCGAGCCTTCGACGACCCCTTCGAACCCTCGAATGGCCATCGATGCCGGAACGCCCAGGTTTCCGCCGAGGGGCAGGCGGAGGTCCAATGACTGATTGAGGTGCTGGCGCAACTCGTTGACATAGGCGACCTGGTTTCCGTCCTGCATGACCATCAATGTCTCCGCTGTGCGGCTGGTGGCTGGCCAGGTCTGGAGGGTCGGAAAGAGGAATTCGTGCGGATCGACCACCAGCAGCGCAGCCCCGTCGGGTTTGCCGGTTGTTTGCGCGTGAGCAAAGACGGGACAGGATAGCCATAGATACACAGGCTCTTCAGGATGCGTTCGGAGCAAGTTCGAAGTTATAACTTTGGAAGAGTGCAACCCGGTTTGAATTTGATCGGCAAGGGACTTGGGCGGCAATGGAAAGTCCGGCGGATCTTTCAGCAAAACCTTCCCTTGGGCATCGGCTACGACAATGCAGGCGTAGCCGTAAACGTCCCGAAAGACCCGGATGGGTCCCCGGGCGGCTTGCTGCGATTGAGCGCTTCCCGAGCCGGCGACGACTCCGCTAACCGCCGCGCTTGCCCTGGCCACTTCCGCGTCACCGTGCCGCTCCCGCATCCAATTCGAAATTTCCTTCACCTTCAGATCGGCGACGATGGCAAGCGATTCCCGCGCAACGCGGCCTTTTTCAGCCGCCTGATGCCGGTAGTATGCAACGCCTCCCAATGTGATCAGCGACGCCACTATCAAAAGGACGAAACGAAGAACACGATCCGATCCCCACCTCGAGGCACTGGTATCCGGAGCCCCAGCGTCCAACCCTTCGGAGCCGCTTTGGCGATCCTTTGGTTCGGGAGTTTCCATTTGGCTGCTCGCGCGGGGGTTCCGAGAGCGCACTTTACCTGTGTAATGGCTATACATTTTGGCTAAAGTCAACCGCATTTCTTGTGCCGTTTGGCATATTTGAAATTCCGCATCGAGTCCCGCTGACGCGGGCCAACCTACCCCTTTCCTGTTCCGACAGTCCCGCAATCATGGGGGTCGCCCGAATGGCATGTTCCGGTGCACGACGAGGCGACTGATCCCAGCCGCTAAAAGGGCGGGAAAGCCGCTCTGGCGACACAGAGTTTTATCTGATGTATAACGGATTTATGGAAAGCATCTTACGAAGCGAATATGGGGTTCATATTCGAAAGCGACGCTTTGGCCGACTGTCATCATTTTTTCCCCTGTGCCCTCCGCATCTGGCGGGTTTAACCAAAACTTGCAATTTACCGTGCTGCGCGAAGCGAAAAGATACAAAGTGTCGAAATGGTACCGAAACCGGGTCCGGTCTCTGTAAAGCGGCCCGCCTCGGGCGCGGGCGAGCAAGCGGCAGGCCGCCTGCACCGGGGATAACGAGTGGAAATACGCATGGGGCTAGCCCAAAGTACGCGGCTATGTATGCAATCATGGGAGTGACCGGCCAGGTCGGGGGTGCCGTTGCGCACGCCCTTCTCGCCGCAAAACAGCCGGTCCGCGCCGTCCTGCGGGATGCGGGCAAAGGGCAGGCATGGGCGGATCGCGGCTGCGAAGTGGCGCTGGCTACAATCGAGGACGCGGGTTCTCTGACGGCGGCCTTCCGGGGAGCGGAAGGCGTCTTTGTGCTCGCGCCACCGAATTTCGACCCGTTGCCGGAGTTTCCCGAGGCACGGGCGATGGGCGAAACGCTGCGGAATGCACTGGCGCAAGCGAATCCGGGGCTCGTCGTTTACCTCTCGACGATTGGGGCGCAAGCAAAGGAGCCGAACCTGCTGACCCAGCACACGATCATCGAGCATGCGATCGCCGGATTGCCAATGCCGATAGCGTTATTACGCCCCGCCTGGTTCATGGAGAACTCAAGTTGGGATGTGGCTCCGGCGAGTAGGGAAGGCGTGATTCCGAGTTTCCTGCAACCGCTCGACAGGGCGATACCCATGGTGGGTACAGCGGATATTGGGAGGGTCGCAGCCGGCCTGCTGCAGGATAGGTGGAACGGTCGCCGGGTCGTGGAGCTCGAAGGGCCGGAGCGGGTGACGCCAAACGAGATTGCCGGCACTTTCGCCAAGCTGCTTGGCCGTCCGGTGCGGATGGAAGCCGTGCCGCGTGGGTCTTGGGAGGCACTCTTCAAGTCACAGGGCATGAGCAACCCAATGCCACGCATTCGGATGCTGGATGGCTTCAATGAAGGCTGGATCGATTTCGAGCGCGGGGAAGCTGGCTTGGTAAAGGGAAGCGCTGATTTGGAGACTGTTCTGAAGACGCTCATCGAAAGTTGGAGATCTGCTCAATAGGATTTCAAGTTTGGTCGCCGGAAGATTGACGAATTAGGATCTCACGGCCATCGGGGCGCCAGGTTTCCAATGGCTGCGAATGGTCTTGAAACGAGCGGAACTTTAAAATGGTGCCGAAGCTGGGTCCTGCCTCGAAGGATGGGTGAGCGCGGCCGCCATGGATTCCACGTCACGCGGCCCGTCGTAGCGGATGCCATTGATAAAAAAGCTGGGGGTTCCATTTACGCCGCTGCGCACTCCGCCGAGGAAATCCTCCCGCAGGCGGGGTTGGTAGAGATGCCCCTTGATCTCGGCCATCAGGCGCGAAGCGTCGAGGCGCAGGGTGGTGGCGTATCGCTGGATGTCTTCGTATTCGAGGGCGTCCTGATTTTCGAAGAGAAGGTCATGCATCTCCCAGTACCGGCCCTGGGCGCCGGCAGCCTCGGCAGCCTCCGCCGCGGCCTCGGCGTGCGGATGCATGTTGGCCAGCGGAAAGTTGCGGAAGGCGAAGCACAATTCGCTGCCCAGCGCCTGCTGGATGGCCTGCACGACAGGCTGAACCGCGCCGCAGAATGGGCATTCGAAGTCCCCGTATTCGAGTAATTGGGCGGGCGCGTGAAGCGATCCCCTGTGCCAATCGCGCACGGTTACCGGCACGGCGAGTTTGTCGAGTGTTTTCATACGGCCGCCGGCGCCTCCTGCTTGAGTTCCTCGAGCGCGTTGAGGATTCCCGCGGCGCCCGGATTGATGCCGACCGGTGAGACATGGCTCCAGTGGATGACGCCGCCGGAGTCGAGCACGAACAACGCGCGCTCGCTGACGCCGTCCTGCTCGCGGTAAACGCCGTAATCGCGGGCGACGGCTCCCTTCGGCTCGAAATCCGCCAGAAGAGGAAAGTGCAGGCGGCGGTCCTTTGCAAAGGCGGCGTGGCACCATGCGCCATCGACGGAGATGCCGAGCAGGGCAGCGCCCAGCTTTTGAAACTCGGGCAATATCTCGTTGTAGAGCGCCATCTGGTCGCCGCAGACCGGGCTCCAGTCGGCGGGGTAGAATGCGATGATGACGGGCTGCCCCCGCAATTCATCCAGGGTCAGCCATTGGTCGGGCGTGCTGCGCAACGTGAAATTGGGAGCGGCGACGCCTGCCGGGAGCACGGAGCGCCTGCTCCTGCAATACATCTCTTTATAGTGGTTATTGTTACTCATAAGGAAGTCATCTTATTTGGTTCCGCAGTGAAGCGGCCGCGGGCGCGGATTTTCCGAGTCGAACGCCCCGCGCATAGGGATTCCCTGGCGACCTTTCCGTCACCGGCTACGTAACTGCCGAAAGTCCTGGTGTGAAGTTGCTGCATTTTTCGGCTGCGCTTTGACCAACTTACTTCGCGTGGCGTCCCGGCCCTGCGTGGAAGATTATTTTGGGCGGCGTGGGAGTTGCCGGCCCAACGCTCGACAAGACGCCGCAATTGCCGGTTGCGGCAATCATACAATCGCGAAGAGAGGGACACGAAACCAGTGGTCGGAATTTGCTCCTCGCTCAACGAACCGTGCCGCGGCTCAGAAAAATCGGCGTTGCGGGAGGGGATAAGCTTGCAAACCGGCTGGCCGGGAGGAAAACCGGGGGAAGCCGCACCGCCGATATGAAACCTCAATCATCTGCCGGCAGACCAATCGCGACATGAAGAATCGATCAACGATAGCCGTGTTTTCCAAGTACCTGGCAGCCGTCATCGGTATTGCCTCGATTTTCGGTTTCACCGCGCACGCTTCCGCGGCTCCTTTATTCAAATACTACCTTGTGATTTCTTCCACTACCGCCCAGATCCCTGTCGCCTCCTTCAATTATACGGGAGTCTCAGGCAGCGGTGACAGTCTCAATGCCACGATGGTCGTAAAACGTTCCATCGACGAATTTCCCCCCACGTTTCTGGCAGATCAATTCTCGGGAACGCCGCTGGGCACCGTGACTCTGGTTTGCGAGCTCTACAACCAGGAAGGCCTCCCCACAGCTACCCTGCAATACAAGATGAGCGACTGCCAAATCGTCTCGGAAGTCGAGGAGGGTAGCGGCGACAAACCGGAGGAGGAGATTACTTTTGGATTTAGTCAGATAGTTTTTAAATATATCCCTCGCTAGCAAGTGGCGCCCAGCGGGATGCTTACAAACCAACCATTCGTTCCCGGCTTGCAAATCCCGCGAAACACCCGCACGCTCCGCGGCATGAAATTCATGATTAGCTGGAAGATTGCTCCGGGAAATCACAAACCAGCGGGTGAGGCATTCCTAAAAGAAGGGGCACCGGCGCCCGAAGGGCTTACTCTGATTGGTCGCTGGCATGGTCCCGGGTCAGTGTCCGGGTGGGCACTGGTTGAGGGTGACGATTCCAAGGCGTTGTACGAGCACGTAGCCGAATGGGCAAACCTGCTTGATTTCGAAATCACCCCTGTGATTGAAGACGCCGATGCCGGTCAGGCGCTCTCGAAAGTTTACGGGAACTAGCGATCGTGCATTAAGCGCATTTTGCACGTCCGGACGACAGCCGCATACGCTTCAACGGCCGGTCATTTGCTCGAGCTTTTCCGGGTAACGGTCGCCTTGGACGGTGATCTTTGAAGCGGCTTCCTCGATTTCGCGGAGATCGTCCGCGGTAAGTTCGACTGCGACGGCGCCGATGTTTTCTTTGAGGCGCTCGAGTTTCGTGGTGCCGGGGATCGGGACGATCCATGGCTTGCGGGCAAGCAACCAGGCGAGCGCGATCTGCGCGGGCGTCGCGTTCTTTTGCTTTGCGATGGCGCCGAGGAGATCGACCATTGCCTGGTTGGCCTTGCGGGCTTCCGGGGTGAAGCGAGGCAGCGTGCTGCGGAAATCGGTGCTGTCGAACGCGGTGCCCTCGTCGATTTTTCCCGTCAGGAAACCCTTGCCGAGCGGGCTGTATGGCACGAAGCCAATGCCGAGTTCTTCGAGCAATGGCAGGACTTCCGCTTCCGGGCGCCTCCACCACAGCGAGTACTCGTTCTGAACCGCGGTCAGAGGCTGCACGGCATGAGCGCGGCGAATGGTTTGCGCTCCCGGCTCCGAGAGGCCGAAATGGCGGACCTTCCCCTGCCCGATCAGTTCCTTGACGGCGCCGGCCACTTCCTCGATGGGCACCTCCGGGTCGACGCGGTGTTGATAGAAAAGGTCGATGACATCGACTCGAAGCCGCTTGAGCGAGGCTTCGGCGACCTCCCTGATGCGCCGGGGACTGCTGTCGAGGCCGAGCCAGCCGGGCTTGCCATCGGGATGGAGCTTGAACCCGAATTTTGTGGCGATGACGACGCGCCCGCGGAAGGGCTCGAGGGCCTCGCCGACCAGTTGCTCGTTTGTGTGCGGGCCGTAAACTTCGGCGGTATCGAAGAATGTGACGCCGAGTTCGACCGCCTTCCGCAGGAGGGAGATCATCTCCGCTTTGTCCTTGGGCGGACCGTAGGAAAAGCTCATGCCCATGCAGCCGAGCCCGATGGCGGAGACTTCGAGATTATCGTTACCAAGTTTGCGCGTTTGCATTTTATTGAATTCCCTTTTTGAGTTATCGAGCGTCAGCCTTGCTCCGCGCTTCCGGCGCCGTCGCGCCGTTTCTTGCTTGAGCGGCGCGAAGGCGTGGATCGTCTTTTGGCGATACGTTCTTTGAGATTCGGGATTGACTTGCGTAAATCTGTATTTTACATGTTCCCAATGAGAATCGAGATTTCCAGCACGGAGGCTGTGCGCAATTTTGGCGATTGTCTGGCCCGGATAAAGCACCGCAACGACACGCTTGTAATCACGAAAAGCAACAAGCCCGTGGCGGAGCTGCGTCCCACCACCGCGAAACCTCGCGGCACAGTGGGCGATTTCGTGCGGCTCTGGAAACGGGATCCCGACGATGCAACGTTCGCCGCCGACCTGGAGCGGGCTAATTCGAAGGAGCTTCCCGATCCAAATCCGTGGGGCTCGTAATCGATACTTCGGCTCTCATCGCCTGGGAGCGAGGCACGGGGGATATGCCATCCGATTTGCCTTTGGAGGATAGCCTGACAATTCCGGCAATCGTCTGGGCCGAAGCGATGATCGGCGTACTGCTGGCAGAGACTCCCGCGCGGGCCGCCAGGCGTCGGAGACGGCTCGATATCGTGAGGACGGCGCTCGGGATAGAGCCATTCACGGCGGAGGCCGCGGAGCACTATGCGGAAATCCATGCGACACTTTCCCGGGCAGGCCGGATGATCCCGGCCAACGATATCGCTGTTGCGGCCACCGCCCGCGCCCTCGGGATGGGCGTGCTCGTGGGGCCCCAGGATGAATCCCATTTTCGGACAGTGCCTGACCTGACCGTATGGGTTTTGGAGGCGAAGAAATAACGGCTGGGAAGGATCCGGTAGAGGTTGCTCATAGAGAAATGAAATCCATGCGCCAGATTGCGATGAAGGGCAGTCCCGCGGGACGGTTTACCCATCCCGGTGCCGGTCATGGGGTTTCGCAGCCAAATCCTAGTGTCGGCGCCGGCTCGGTATGGGAATTATATTCCGGCGACGGCCTTCATCGTTAGCGCCTAAAACGCCAGGGAGAAATGTTGAGTCGATCCATCATACACCATGAGGCATTTTTCCAGCACATCCCTCCCAAGCAATCCTCCGATATTCTGACGACTAAGGTCAGTGGCAATAATTGGAAGGCTCTGAAATATTCGGCTGTTGTCCGAATGGTAGAGCATCAAGGCTACATCGTATTGAAAACGCGATTCGGTTACGGAACCCGTTGTGGGGCTGCAAACCTGTGTTTCTCCGGTCGCAACAAGCCCGAGTGAGGTGCGCGAGATTTCTGGACCACAAAATAAGGAACTAAGCGACAATGGAACCAGTGACCAGAAAGCGATACACAGCAGAATTCAAAGCCCAGGCCGTCGAGCTTGTGGGTTTGGGGAAACCCGTGGCGGAAGTGGCCGAGGACCTTGAGATCGGCACCGGCGTCCTCTACCGGTGGATGCGCCACGGTGGGCAACCTGCGCAGCTCGGGAGTGCAGGGGGCCGAGCCGTAGGCGAGGAACCCGAAGCGGACGAGTTGCGCAGGTTGCGGCGCGAAATGGCCAACCTCAAACTGGAGAACGACATTTTAAAAAAGGCAGCCGTCATCCTCGGCACCAAACCCCAGTCCAGTGTGCCGGGCGATGATCCAGGTAATTGCTCAGAAAACCGGCGGCAGTATCCGCAAGGTATGTGTGGTGCTGGGGGAAGCCCGCAGCAGCTTCTACCACGCCTCTACGCCCACCGCGACCCAGGTGGGCGATGCTGGCATGGGCGATCTCATCGAGGCCGTCTTCCGGCGTCACCGGAGGCGCTATGGGTACCGCCGTCTGGCTCAGGAACTCTCCGACCGGGGCGTGACCTGCGCCCCCGCCAGAATCCGCCGCATCATGGCCCAGCGAGCCCTGCGCGCCATCCAGCCCAAGACCTACATCCCAAAAACCAGCGACGGCCGGGCCGACAAGCCCTCTCCAAATCTGATCTCAGGACTGCCCCTGCCTGAGTGCTCCTGACCGCGCATGGGCTGGCGATATCACCTTCATCCCGACTGGCGCCGGATGGCTCTACCTCGCCGTCGTCATCGATCTCTGCTCACGCCGCGTCGTCGGCTGGAGTCTCGCCGCCCACATGCGCTCTGACCTGGTGCTCGACGCGCTTCTCCAAGCCCTCCAGACCCGCTCCGCAAGCGGCGCCATCTTCCACAGCGACCGCGGCAGCCAATACGGGAGCACCCCATTCCGCAACGCCCTGGCCCAAGCCGGCCTGCGCCAAAGCATGTCCGCCCGGGCCAACCCCTACGACAACGCATGGACCGAGTCCTTCATCGGCACCCTCAAAGCTCGAAATGCTTCAAGACGGCTGCTTCGAGAACGCCGGCGACGCCCACGACCGAGATCTTCGATTACATTGAAGGTTACTACAACACCCACCGCAAACACTCGGCCCTCGGCTACAAAACCCCGAGCCAGTTCGAGGCCCACATCCACTCAACAAACTAAGACACAAACGGTCCAAAAATCAGTTGCACCTCAGAGTGGAGCAATAACTGCCTGGTCCAAAACCGTGCACGAAGCTCCAGTATCGAGCAAGAAATCGACGACTATTGGAACCGGCACAGTCAGGCCGGCCGCGGTCATTGCCTGGCCTCTCGGCGCACTGACTCCCACGAATAGCTTGATTATGGGACCTTATGGGACCGCGAACCGGATCGATCTTAATCGTCAGGTGTGGCACGGCGTAAGGGGGCGCGTGAAGAAATTCACGGGTTCAATCGCGAGAATTCTTTTTACCAAAAATGGCTCCAACTTCTTTTTTTCGTACCCGATGGCGAGGGCGTCATCATAGGTCGAATAAATCCCAAGCAACTCCGTGCCCGATATGACGACAAATTTGCCTTCATTTTCGGAAACGAGCTGACTTTTCAGCCTTTCATATGTTGCGAGTTCCTGTTCCAATGCCATAAAGAATCATCTCATAAGCAGGGGCCGTGCGCAAACGTCAAGCTTCGACAGCAAAAAACAGCATCGCCTGTCGGCGGGACATCGGGCACTAAATTTTCGCGTTGTGAAAAGGGCCGGGGCGGGGAAGAATCCCGGCCCGAATAGCCGGGACCGCTTCAGGTCGCGAGGCTCCGCCAGCCGTCGGCGCCTCGCCAAAAGGGGTTATTCAGCAAAGTCCATGTCCATCCACGTCGCGCTTGACACGTCACGCATTACCGCTACGACCGGCCGGTCTCCGCTGGGGCCGCAGATCGTCCGGCTGCGGCCCGCGCCGCATTGCCGCACGCCGATCCTGACCTATTCGCTGCGGATCGAGCCCGAGAACACTTCATCAACTGGCAGCAGGACCCGCAGTCGCAACTACCTGGCGCGGCTCGTCTTCCCCGAGAAGACCGGCGAGTTCCAGGTCGAGGTCGATCTGGTCGCCGAGATGGCGGTTTACAACCCGTTCGACTTCTTCCTCGAGCCGGAGGCCGAGCAGTTTCCGTTCGAGTACGAGCCGGCGCTGCGCGCGCGAACTCGAGCCCGTTCCTGGCGAAGCTGCCCGCGACGCCGAAACTGGCGGAGTACTCGAGTCGGTGAAACGCGATTGCCTGGGCAAGGGCAAAGCGCGAGCGCCCGCGGACGATCGATTTCCTCGTCGGACTGAACGGGCGGCTCGCGAAGGACATCAAATACCTGATCCGGCTGGAACCCGGCGTGCAGACGCCCGAGGAGACGCTCGACAAAGGGAGCGGTTCGTGCCGCGACTCGGCCTGGCTGCTGTGCCAGCTGCTGCGGCATCTGGGGCTGGCGGCGCGCTTCGTCTCCGGCTATCTCATCCAGCTGAAGCCGGACGTGAAGCCGCTCGACGGCCCGGCGGGCCCGGAACACGACTTCACCGATCTGCACGCGTGGTGCGAGGTGTATCTGCCGGGCGCGGGCTGGATCGGCCTCGACCCACCTCCGGCCTGCTTGCCGGCGAAGGCCACATCCCGCTCGCCTGCACGCCCGACCCGCAGGCGCCGCGCCCGATCACCGGCGCGGTGGACGAACCGTGCGAAATCGAGTTCGACTTCGAGATGCGGTGACGCGCATCCTTGAGATCGCCGCGCGTCACCAAGCCCTATACCGACGAGCAATGGGAGAGCATCGAGCCGCTGGGCCAGCGCGATCGACGAGAGCTGAGCGCCGGCGACGTGCGCCTGACCATGGGCGGCGAGCCGACCTTCGTGTCGCGTCGACGATCCCGACGGCGCCGAATGGAATACCGCCGCGCTGGGCCTCGCAAACGCGCTGATCGCGGGCGAGCTGCTGAAGCGGCTGCGCGCGCATTTCGCGCCCGGGCGGCCTGCTCCATTACGGCCAGGGCAAATGGTATCCCGGGCGAGCCGCTGCCGCGCTGGGCGCTCGGCTGCTTCTGGCGCACGGACGGCGAGCCGATCTGGAGCGACGCGTCGCTCGTCGCGAACGAGGCGAAGGATTACGGCTGCGGCGCGAAGGAAGCGCGCGAGCTTCATCGCGCGGCTGACGAATTGCTCGGCGTCGACCCGAGGTAGCTGATCCCGGCCTACGAGGACGTCTATTATTACCTGTGGAAGGAGCGCCGGCTGCCGGTCAACGTCGATCCGCTCGAAGTCGAAGCTGAAGGAGCAAGCAGGAGCGCGACCGCATCGCGCGCCTTTTCGAAGCAGGGGCTCGGGCAAGTCGTCGGGCTATGCGCTGCCGCTCAAGCGCCGACCGATCGGCCGCTGGCAGACGGGGCCGTGGTTTCTGCGCGACGAGATGCTCTGGCTCATCCCCGGCGATTCGCCCATGGGATTTCGCCTGCCGCTCGATTCGCTGCCCTGGGTCGCGGATCGATTACCCGTGGATTCACCCGCCCGATCCGTTCGCGAATTGCCGCCGCTGCCCGCGCACCCCGCGCGCGCCGGACAGCGCTTCGTGCCCGGCGGCGCCGCGCCGCTGGCGCCCGGCCATGGCCCCGGGCAGCGCGCGCAGAAAGAAGCCGGACAGCCGCCGAAGCAAATCGAGCGAGGCGATTGCCCGGCGGCCCGGCCCGCAGCAATCGGCGCGCGTGGATCATCCGCACGGCGCTGTGCGTCGAGCCGCGCAACGGGCGGCTGCATGTCTTCATGCCGCCGTCGCGACCGCGGAGGATTATCTCGAACTCGTCGCGGCGCATCGAGGAGACCGCCGCGCATCATGGGGATGCCGGTCATCATCGAGGGCGAGCCGCCGCCGCGCGATCCGCGCCTCAACGTCATCAAAGTCACGCCCGACCCCGGCGTCATCGAGGTCAACATGCACCCGGCGCAGCCTGGGATGAACTCGTGCGGCACACCAACGTCCTTTACGAGGAAGCGCGCCAGGCGCGCCTCGGCACGGAAAAATTCATGCTCGACGGCCGCCACGCCGGCACCGGCGGCGGCAACCACATCGTCATCGGCGGACCGACGCCCGCGGATTCGCCCTTGCCTGCGCCGGCCCGATCTGCTGCGCAGCCTGCTCGCCTACTGGCACAATCATCCGTCGCTCTCAGCTACCTGTTCTCCGGCCTCTTCATCGGGCCCACCTGCCAGGCGCCGCGCGTGGACGAGGCGCGCAACGATTCGCTCTACGAGCTGGAAATCGCCTTCCGGCAGATTCCCGCCAACGGGCGCAAGCGCCGCCGTGGCTGGTCGACCGCGTCTTCCGCAACCTGCTGATCGATGTCGACCGGCAACACGCATCGCGCGGAGTTTTGCATCGACAAGCTTTACTCGCCCGACAGCGCCGCGGGGCGGCTCGGCCTTGTTGGAAATGCGCGCCTTCGAAATGCCGCCGCACGCGCGCATGAGCCTCGCGCAGCAGCTGCTGCTGCGCGCGCTCATCGCGCGGTTCTGGAGGGAGCCGTACGCGCCGCGCGAGCTGGCGCGCTGGGGGACGCGAACTGCACGACCGCTTCATGCTGCCGCATTTCGTGCGGGCAGGATCTCGAGCGATGTGATCGACGATTTCCGGGCGGCAGGCTATCGCGATCGATCCGGCGTGGTTCGCGCCGCATTTCGAGTTCCGCTTTCCGGTGTGCGGGTCGATCGACCATCGCGGGGTCCATCTCGATTTGCGCGCAGGCGCTCGAGCCCTGGCACGTGCTCGGCGAAGAACAGGGCGCCGGGGCGACGGTGCGCTACGTGGACACCTCGGTGGAGCGCCTGCAGGTCAAGGTCGGCGGCCTGACCGATACGCGGCACGTCATCACCTGCAACGGCCGCCGCATGCCGCTGCATCCCACCGGCATCGCGGGCGAGTACGTGGCCGGCGTGCGCTACCGCGCGTGGCAGCCGCCCGAGTGCCTTCATCCGACCATCGGCGTTCACGCGCCGCTGGTATTCGATATCGTCGATACCTGGAATGGCCGGAGCATCGGCGGCTGCGTCTATCATGTCTCCCATCCCGGCGGGCGCAATTACACGACCTTCCCCGTCAACGCATTCGAGGCCGAGAGCCGGCGGCTCTCGCGTTTCTTCGCCTTCGGCCATACGCCGGGGCCGATGGATGTCCCACCCCTGGAAACCAATCGCGAAATGCCGATGACGCTGGACTTGCGGAAATGATCGGGTAAGGGTTCGCCCGGATGAAACTCGCTCCGGAGCGCGCCGCCGCCGCATCGACGCAGGGGCGCCTCTTTTCCAGCTACCAGCCGCCGCCCGGTGTTTACGACGAAGTCAAGGACGCCGGCGGGGATGTGCGCCCACATTGGAGAAAGCTGGTCGAGCAAATCGATCTGCTGGGCGCCGAGGGATTGCGCGAGCGCGAGGAGAGCGCGCGCCAATTGCTCCACGACCATGGTGTGACTTACAACGTTTACGCCGATGGCCGCAGCGACGAACGTCCGTGGAAACTGGACATGCTCCCGCTGCTCATCAGCGCGCCGGAGTGGGCGCGGCTCGAGGCGGGGCTGATCCAGCGCACCCGGCTGCTCGACCTGGTGCTCGCGGATATTTACGGCCCGCAACGGCTGCTTCGCGATGCCTCGCTTCCGCCGGCGCTGCTCCATGCGAATCCCGGGTTCATGCGTCCCTGCCACGGCGTCCACCCGAGCGGAGACCAATTCCTGAGCCTTCACGCCGTGGACCTGACGCGCGCGCCGAACGGCGAATGGTGGGTGCTCACCGACCGCACCCAGGCGCCGAGCGGCCTCGGCTACGCGATGGAAAACCGTTTCATCCTCTCGCGCGTGATGCAGGAGGAATTCCGTGAAGCCAATGTGCAGCGCATCGCTTCGTTTTTCCTGGCGCGCCACGGCGGTTTGCGCGCGATGGCGCCCTGGAGCGGCTCGCCGCACATCGTGCTGCTGACGCCCGGGCCGCGCACGGAAACCTACTTCGAGCACGCATACCTGGCGCGCTACTTCGGGCATCCGCTCGTCGAGGGCAGCGACCTGGCGGTGCGCGACCGGCGCGTCTATATAAAGACCATCGAAGGATTGCAGCCGGTGGATGTCATCATCCGGCGCGTCGATGATACCTATTGCGATCCGCTCGAGCTGCGCAGCGATTCATTCCTCGGCGTGCCGGGCCTGGTCGAGGCGGCGCGGGCTGGCAATGTCGCGATATCGACGGCGCTCGGGTCCGGCGCGGTCGAGGCGCCGGCGCTGCTGGCCTTTCTGCCGGCGCTCGCCCGCCAGTTGCTGGGCGAGGAACTGCTCATCCCGAACGTCGCCACCTGGTGGTTTGGCCAGAAGCGCGAACGGGACGACGCGCTGGGCCGGATGCGCTCGCTAGTGGTCAAGCGCGCGTTTATTCGCGGCCGCGGCGAACCGGCCTTCGGCGAGATGCTCGACGACACGGCGATCAAGGGGCTGGTCGGGCGCATCCTCGAGGATCCGTACGCGTACGTCGGCCAGGAGCAGGTCGCGCTCTCGACCGTGCCCGTCTGGACCGGCACGCGCATCGAGCCGCGCCCGCTGATCCTGCGCTGTTTCGTCGGCGCCACGGCGGAAGGCTACGCGGTGCTGCCGGGCGGGTTGACGCGCGTATCGGCTTCATCCAGCTCGCCGCTGGTGACATCGACCCATGGCGGCAGCAGCAAGGACACGTGGGTGCTCGCGGATGCGCCGGTCGAGGAAATCACGCTGCATGAGATTCGCAGCTTCGTCGCCGAGCCGCATCGCGTGGCGTCGCCGCTGCCCAGCCGCATCGTCGACAACCTTTTCTGGCTGGGCCGTTACGCGGAGCGGCTCGAGGACAATACGCGCCTGGTCCGCACGATCCTGAGCCGGATGGCGGGCGAGGGCGGCCCGGTCGAGACGCTCGAGCTCGCGGCAATGGTGCGCTGCATGGTGAAAATGGAGCGGCTCCATCGCTCCTTTGACGGGCCGACGCGATTCAGCGACCTGGCCGCGGCGATGCGCGAAATCATCTTCGAGAAGGACGTCAATGATTCGCATCGCCAGTTGCTCGATTGGATCACCTACCTCGCGGCCAGTTTGCGCGACCGCTTTTCCGGCGACACGTGGCGCATCCTGCGCCAGATCCAGTCCGATTTTCCCTCCCCTCCCCTCCACTTCACTCCCGGCGGCATCATCGGCCCGTTGCACCGTCTCATCTTCCAACTCGCCGCGTTCAGCGGGATGCAATTGGAAAATATGACGCGCGGCACCGGCTGGCGCTTCATGGAGATTGGCCGCCGCATCGAACGCGCCAGCAATGTGATCGAGGTCGTCCGCGCCGTCGTCGCGGCCGAGCCCTCCGGCGGTCCGGCCCTCGTGCCGCTGCTGGAGTACTGCGACAGCACGATGAGCTACCGCCGCCGCTACCTCGCCCGGCCTGAGCTGCCCGCGACGCTCGAGCTGCTCATCGCCGACGCGCTCAATCCCCGCGCCGTCGCGTTTCAATTTGCCGCGCTGGGAAACTACTTGCACGAGCTGCCCGGCGAGGACCCGGGCCGGCTCGAGCGCCGCGCTTTTGCCGAGATCAGCGCGATGCTCTCCGCGGCCGATGTCCCGGCCCTCGCCGTCGAGTCGGCCGCCGGCCATCCCGAGCGGCTCGAGAGCTTGTTGAAAGCCTCGCCGGCGGGTGCTGGACGATATCCGACGCGCTGACCTCCCATTATTTCACGCTCATTTTTCCAACCGCAAGCTGACCGTGCTCTACGCCATTTCCCACAAGACCATCTACAGTTACGAGTCCGCCGTCGCGGTCTCGATGCACCGGCTCCATCTGCGCCCGCGCGAGTCCGCCGGCCAGCAGGTGCTCGATTTTTCGCTCGAGATCGTTCCCCCGCCGACGACCGAAGTGCCGGAAACCGACTACTACGGCAACGCGACCACGTTCGTCGCCATCGAGAACAGGCATCGCGATCTCTCATTCATCGCGCGCAGCAAGGTCCGGGTGAGCGCTCCGCGATGGCCCGGGCCGGCCTCGACGCCGCCCTGGACGACCGTGCGCGAACAATGCGCCGCCGACGTGCTGACGCCGGACAGCGAGGCCGGCGAATTCTTGTTCGACTCGCCGCACATCACCCGCAGCGCAGCGTTTGCGGATTACGCGGCTCCCTCGTTCCCCGCCGGGCGCCCGGTGCTCGAAGGGGTGCTGGACCTCACATCGCGCATCCATTGCGACTTCGAGTTCGACCGGCGGGCGACCAATGTCGCAACCCCGGTGGCGCAAGTCCTTCACACGCGGCGCGGCGTTTGCCAGGACTTCTCGCACCTGGCGATCTGCTGCCTGCGTTCGCTCGGTCTGCCCGCGCGCTACGTGAGCGGTTGCATTGAAACGATGCCTCCCCCGGGACGCGGACGCCTGGTCGGCGCCGATATGTCGCACGCGTGGTTCTCCTTCTGGTGCCCGGGGGCAGGCTGGGTGGACGCCGACCCGACCAACAATGTTCTTGTCGGCGACCGGCATATCACGGTGGCCTGGGGCCGCGATTTCAGCGATGTCAGTCCCATCCAGGGGGTTGCGGTCGGGGGTGGTCATCACGGCCTGCGCGTCGGCGTCGACGTTGCCCCCATCGAGGAACCAGCGCCCGGCGGAAACTAGGGGTCATCGGGGCCATTGGAGCATTTTGACAAAATCCGTGGCCTCTGTCGTCCCAGCGGGACTTCACGGCACTGGGGCGTGGATGCAGGGGTTAAAACCCCTGCCTATTGTCTGCCGTCCCCTTCGGGGACTCTCGAAGCGGCTACAGTGTTTGTGAAAATGCCCTGGCGGTCTTCCCGCCTGGGGAGGCGAAATTGAGCCGTCTTGCGGGGGGCGGCGGGCATGCCTCGTGCTCGCAATGGTTTCTCACTTATGATGCGCCTCCTTAGAAACCTCCGCCTTTGGCAGAAAATTGTCCTGATTATCGCCTCCTTCGTCCTGCCCGTGGGAGTGCTGGCTTTCTTCACCTTCCAGTCCTTCGAGGACAACATCAACATCACGGTCCTGGAGAGGGACGGCACGGCATTCCTGCGCCCGGTGGCCGACCTGCTCTACCAGGTCACCTGCCACCGCGTTCTGGTCGAGCGCTACCTGGCAGGCGAGAAACAGCTTCAGCCGGAGATCGCGTCGCTCGAAGACCAGATCGACCATTCCTTTGCCGCGGTCGACCAGGTGCGCCAGCAATACGGCGGCCCGCTCGAATACACCCCCGAGGGGGTCCAGGTCCATGGCCGCCCGCGGGCATGGATCGAACCGATGCGCGCCGAATGGCAGACGCTGAAAACCGGGTGGCCGCAGCTTTCCTCCGATGACGCGCTGGCCCAGCACCAGCAGTTGATCGACGACATTCAGACGCTTATCAGCCATATCGGCGACACCTCGACCCTTTCGCTCGATCCCTCGCTGGACAGCTATTACCTGATGGATGTCGGCGTTTTCGCCCTGCCTCCCATGCAGGAGCGGCTCAACGGCGTCGTCACCTATGGATTGCAAATCCTCGATCCCCACGGCGGCGATAACAACAAGGTCGCCGGCTTGATCGCACTCATTCACGACAACGACCTGCCCCGGGCCGAATCCGACATCCAGACCTGCATCCGCGAAAATCCCAAATGCTTCGGCAAAACAGACAGCCTCGATCCCGAGCTGAATCCCCGTCTCGCCGATACCAAACGCGCCACCGAGGCTCTCCTCTCGATCGCCCAAAACGTGGTCAACAACATGGGCAATGTGAGCCGCGACCAGTTGAATGCCGCGGGCAAGAACGCCGAGGATTCGTCGCTCAAGCTTTGGCAGACCTCCTTTGACCAGCTCGACATTCTCCTGGGGCAGCGCGCCAACTATTACCGCACGCGGCTGATCGAGGCGATGGCCTTTGCCGGCGCCGCGCTGGTGCTGGCGACGATTCTCGCCTGGTTCATCATTCGCAACATCACCACCCCGCTGGCCAGGCTTACCGTCGCGGCCAGGGCCGCCGCGCACGAGGGCGATCTCTCGCACGAGATCAAGCTCGATGGGCACGACGAAATCGCCCAGCTCACACAGGCTTTCATGGCGATGACCGCCCGCTTCCGCACCGTCGGCGGCGTCGCCGAGCGGCTGGCCGACGGCGATCTGCGCGTCGCGGTGGAACCGCTCTCCGAGAAGGACACCATGGGCCACGCGCTCCTGCGGATGGTCCAGAACCTCATCGCGGCCGCGAAACTGGCCGATGAAATCGCCGGCGGCGACCTGCGCGTGGATGCCAATCCGGCGTCCGACAAGGATGTGATGGGCAACGCCCTGGCGAAGATGATCAGTAACCTCTCCGTCCTCGCCGGCCATGTCCAGAAGGCGGCCATCGTGATGAACACCTCGGTGACCGACATCGCCGCCACGGCCAAGCAGCAGCAGGCCACCACGAGCGAAGTCGCCGCCACGACCACGGAAATCGGCGCAACGTCCAAGGAAATTTACGCGACCTCGAAGGAATTGCTGAAGACCGTCAACGAGGTCGCCACCGGCGCGGAGCAGACTGCCAGTCTCGCCAACAGCGGCCAGGCCAGCCTCGCCCGCATGGAGCAGACCATGGGGCTGTTCACCGAGGCGGTCGGCTCGATCAATTCAAAGCTGGCGGTGCTCAACGAAAAAGCCGCGAACATCAACCAGGTCGTCACCACCATCACCAAGGTGGCCGACCAAACCAATCTCCTCTCGCTCAACGCCGCGATTGAAGCCGAGAAGGCGGGCGAATACGGACGCGGCTTTGCCGTGGTGGCCACGGAAATTCGCCGCCTGGCCGACCAGACTGCCGTCGCTTCCTTCGACATCGAGCAGATGGTCAAGGAAATGCAATCCGCCGTCGCCGCGGGAGTGATGGGCATGGACAAATTCGGCGAGCAGGTGCGCCGCGGCGTCAACGAAGTGCAGCAGGTCAGCGCCCACCTTGCGCAGATCATCCAGCACGTGCAGGCCCTGACGCCGCGCTTCTCCACCGTTCACGAGGGCATGGAAGCGCAGGCCATCGGCGCCGACCAGATTACGCAGGCGTTGTCCCAACTCAGCGAAGCCACGCAACAGACCGCCGATTCCCTGCGGCAGTCCAACGTCAGCATCGATCAATTACACGACGCTTCGCGCGGCATGCTGTCGAGCCTCGATGGCTTCAAGCTGCGCGCGGCATAGCCCTGCCCCGCATGTTGTTCCTGCTCTTCCAAATCGATTCCAACCGCTATGCCATCGAGGCCCATCGCGTGGTCGAGGTGCTGCCGCTGATTCGCGTCAATCCCCTGCCCCATGCGCCCGCCGGCGTCGCCGGATTTTTTTGCTACCGCGGCGCGCCGCTTCCGGTCATTGACCTCAGCTCGATGATCCTCGACCGTCCGGCCGCGCAAAAATTGAACACGCGCATCCTCGTCGTCGATTGCGCCGGCGGAAAACGCGCCGGCCTCATCGCGGAGCGCGCCAACGATACACTGAAGTGCGACCGCTCCGACTTCACGCAAACCGGCGTGCCGGGCGCGGCCTGGCTCGGCCCGGTGACGCGCGACGACCGCGGATTCGTTGTCCTGATCGATCCCGACCAGCTTCCCGGCATCGCCTCGCTGCATCAATTCGTGGAGGCCGCGTGATGAAAGCGATCATCAGCGCGCTCTGCAAAAAAATCGGCCTCGATCCCGCCTCCGTGGGCATTGGCGCAATCGAGCGCGCCACGCGTCAGCGCATTGTCGCGACGAAGTCGCCCGGCATCGATCACTACCGCCGCCTCGTGACCGAATCGCCGCGGGAACTGGCCGCGCTGATCGACGCGATCGTCGTTCCGGAGACATGGTTCCTTCGCGATCCCGGCGCCTTCGCCGCCGTGGCCTCGCACGCCGCGCAATCCGACCCAATGGCGAAACTGAACTATCTGTGCGTGCCGTGCGCGACCGGCGAGGAGCCTTACTCGCTCGCGATGACGCTGCTGGATGCCGGAATCCCGGCGGACCGTTTTCAAATCGACGCCTGCGATATCAGCGAGCCCCTGCTCGAATGCGCCGCGCGCGGACTCTATCGCCGCCATTCCTTCCGCGGCAACGACGCCGCGATTCGCGGGCGCTATTTCCGGGAGACGGCGGAGGGCTGCGCCATTCTCCCGGTTGTGCGCCGGCAGGTGACCTTTCGGCAGGCAAATCTTCTCGATGATTCCGCGCTCATCGGAGCCCACATTTACGACGCCATCTTTTGCCGCAACCTGCTCATTTATTTCCAGCCGGATGCCCAGTCCAGGGCTATCGACAAGGTCTCGCGCCTGCTTCGCCACGATGGACTGCTTTGCGTGGCGCCCGCGGAGACGGGTCTGCTGCTTCGCTACGGATTGGCGCCCGCCGAAATGCCGCAGGCCTTCGCCTTCCACAATAGAAGGCGCGCACCCGCGCCGAAATCCCGCCAGCAGCCGCAGCCCCGGCTTTTGCTGCCGCCGCCTTCCGCTCCCGCGGAAATAAAGCCGCGAGCCGCTCTCGCGCCCGCTCCTGTTCCGGAGCCGAAGAAAGAAACCGTTCGCCCCGCCGTCCTCGCCGATGCCCAGCGGCTGGCCAACGAAGGCCGCTTCGAGGAAGTCTCCGGACTCTGCCGCGCTTACATCGAGCAGCACGGCGCATCCGCCGACGCCTACTATCTCCTCGCGTTGGTTTGCGACGCCTCCGCGCGATACGACGAGGCCTCGACGCTTTACCGCAAGACGCTTTACCTCGATCCCGAGCATCAGGAGGCCCTCGCCCATTTTTCCCTTCTCTCCGACAAGCTCGGTGAAACCGCGACCGCCGGCGCGCTTCGCCGGCGCGCCTTGCGCCTCGAATCCAGCGCCGCATGAAAACGGTCACTCCCTGCTGGAATCAGATCGGCGCCTGGGGCGACAGCACCTGCCCCGAACTCAAGCGCCACGTCCATTGCCGCAATTGCCCCACTTACTCGCGGGCCGCCGTGGATTTGCTCGATTGTGAGATCCCCGGCGATTATCTCGACGTCTCCGACGCGCCATTTTGCCGAGAAAGTGGAAACCGCCGAACGCGGCGCGAAATCCGCCATCATCTTCCGCATCGAAAACGAGTGGCTCGGCCTGTCGACTTCGCTTCTCAAGGAGATTTGCGATCCGCGCCCGGTCCATTCCCTCCCGCACCAGCGCAATCCCGCGGTCCTCGGCATCGCAAACGTGCGCGGCGAGCTGGTGGTCTGTATTTCGCTCGGGGCGCTGCTGACCACCGGCAGGAACGGCGCGCAATCGGGCGATGGCCGCCTTGTCCGCAAAAGGCTGCTCGTAGCCAGCCGCGGCGGCGAGCGCCTCGTCTTTCCTGTGGATGAAGTCCACGGCGTGCACCGTTACAATCCGCTCGAACTCCGCGACGCGCCCGCCACCGTCGCCAAAGCCCCTTCAACCTACACGCGCAGGATGCTGCAATGGCGCGAGCACTCGGTGGGCCTGCTCGATGACGAGCTGCTCTTCGAATCGCTGCGGAGGACGCTGTCATGACTGCCCCGCCCCGGGAAATCACGGACCCGTCGCTCATCGAGCTTTTCCGCACGGAAGCCGAGACGCAGGAGCAGGTGCTCTCGCAGGGCTTGCTCGCGCTCGAACGCGACCGCGCCGACGCGAAGCAGCTCGAGGCGCTCATGCGCGCCGCGCATTCGCTCAAGGGCGCGGCCCGCATCGTGGGCGTGCAAGCCGCCGTGGACGTGGCGCACGCCATGGAAAGTTGCTTCGTCGCCGCGCAGAACGGTGAGTTGCTGCTCGATCACGGCCACGTCGATGTCCTGCTCGAGGGCGTCGATCTGCTCGCGAAAATCGCGCACGCGCCCGAGGGAAGCCTCGACCCGGCGCATTTTCTAGGCCGGTTGAGCGCGGTGCTCGAAACTCCCCGCGAGGAGCAATCCGCCGCCCCGCTTCCGGCTGCCATCCAGCCGCAGGCAGCCGGCGGCCCGCATGAATCCAACGGCTCCGCAGCGCCGGACACGGCGGGAGAATCCGACCGCATCCTCCGCGTGACTGCCAATCATTTGAACCGCCTTCTCGGTCTCGCCGGCGAATCGCGGGTCGAGGCCCGCTGGCTCGATCCCTTCGCCCGCTCGCTGATCCGCTTGAAGCGCATGCAGCTCGACCTCGCCCGCTCGCTCGACGCGCTGCATGACTCGCTGGCCGGCGCATCGATCGACGACCGGATGCAAGGCCGCATCGCCGAAGTGCGCTCGAAGGCCGCCGAGTGCCGCCAGTTTCTCGGCGAGCGCCTCGTCGCCCTCGAGATGTTCGACCGGCGCTCGACCAATCTTTCGCATCGGCTCTACGATGAGGCGCTTGCCTGCCGCATGCGTCCCTTTGCCGACGGCGCGCAGGGATTTCCCCGCATGGTTCGCGACATCGCCCGCTCGCTCGGCAAGGAGGTGCGCCTCAACATCCTGGGCGAGCAGACCCAGGTGGACCGCGATGTCCTCGAAAAACTCGAGGCGCCCCTCAATCACATGCTGCGCAACGCCATCGACCACGGCATCGAGCCGCCCGAGCAGCGCGCCGCGCTCGGCAAGCCGCGCGAGGGGACGATCACCATCGAGGCGCGTCACAGCGCCGGCATGCTCCTCATCACCTTGCGCGACGACGGCCGCGGCATCGACGTCGAAGCCGTGCGCAAGGCCGTGGTCGAGCGGAAGCTCACCAACGCCGAGACCGCCGCGCAGATGCGCGACTCCGAGCTGTTCGATTTTCTCTTCCTTCCCGGCTTTACGCTGAAAAAGACGGTCACGGAAATCTCCGGCCGCGGGGTCGGCCTTGATGTCGTGCTCGACATGATGAAACGGCTGCGCGGCACCATCCGCATTTCCTCCGAAGCCGGCAAGGGAACCCATTTCCAATTGCATCTTCCGCTGACCCTCTCGGTGCTCCGCGCGTTGCTGGTCGAAATTGCCGGCGAGCCGTACGGCGTGCCGCTCGCCGCGATCACGCGCACGATCAAGCTCGCAAAGGACAAAATCGCGACCATCGAAGGCCGGCAGCATTTCGAGTTCGAGGGCCAGCGCGTCGGCCTCGTCACCGCGCACCAGGCTTTCGACAAGGGGGAACCCTCCGCCGCCGCGCAGGACCTCCCGGTGATCGTCATCGGCGATCAGGGCGAGCTCTACGGATTGATCGTCGACCGCTTTCTCGGCGAGCGCGAGCTGGTGGTCCAGCCACTTGATTCGCGCCTTGGAAAAATCAAGAATATCAGCGCCGGCGCGCTGACCGATGACGGCGCCCCGCTGCTCATCGTCGATGTCGAGGACCTCGTCCGCTCGGTGCAGAAGCTCAGCGCCGCCGGGCGCCTCAGCAACGTGCGCAATGGCGAAACCACCGCGCCCACGCAGCGCAAGCGCGTGCTCGTCGTCGATGATTCGCTCACCGTCCGCGAGCTCGAGCGCAAGCTTCTCGAGGCGCGCGGCTACGAGGTCGAGATCGCCGTCGACGGCATGGATGGATGGAACGCCGCCCGCTTGAATCCGCACGACCTCATCATCACCGACGTCGACATGCCGCGCATGGACGGCATCGAGCTGGTCTCGCTCATCCGCAAGGACCCGGCCCTCAAATCCAAGCCGGTCATGATCGTCTCCTACAAGGACCGCGAGCAGGATCGCGCCCGCGGGCTCGAAGCCGGCGCCGATTTTTATCTAACAAAGGGAAGCTTCCACGACCAATCCCTGGTCCAGGCCGTTTCCGACCTGATTGGACCCGCATGAAGATCGCCATCGTCAACGAATCAGAGGCGGCCGTCGAGGCCATGCGCAGCATCCTCGATTTCTCCGGCAGACACCAGGTCGCATGGTCGGCGGAAGCCGGCGCTGATGCCGTGGAATTTTGCCGGAGCAACCCGCCGGACCTGCTGCTGACGGACCTCTCGACGCGCGGCATGGATGGCATCGAAGTTATCCGCCGCATCATGGATGTCTCTCCCTGCGCCATTCTCATCGTCACCGGCGCCATCGAAGCGAACAGCGCAAAGCTGTTTGACGCCATGGGAGCCGGCGCGGTCGATGTCGTACAGGCGCCTTGCGCCGAAAGCGTGGACCCGGCCAGAAACGGCGCCGCAACCTTCCTGGGAAAGATCGATTCCGTTGCCTACTTGATCGGCAACGCGGCCCCGCGCGTCATTTCCGCCAGCTCCCCGCAATGCGCGAAGAAGCTGGTCGCCATCGGCTCCTCTGCCGGCGGCCCGGCGGCGCTCGCGGTCCTGCTTCGCGATTTGCCCGCCGAGTTTCCCGCCGCCGTAATCGTCGTGCAGCACATCGACGCCCAGTTCGCCCCGGGACTCGCGAAATGGCTCTCGCAGCAATCCAGGCTCCCTGTCCGGCCCGCACTGGCCGGAGACGCGCCGCTGCCCGGGGTCGTGCTCCTCGCCTCGACGAACGACCATCTCGTTTTCGAGTCGGCCATCAAGCTCGGCTACACGCCCAATCCGGTCGATTACTCCTATCGCCCCTCGATCAACGCCCTCTTTGAAAGCGCCGCCCGCCATTGGCGCGGTGAATTGATCGGTGTCCTGCTCACCGGCATGGGACGCGACGGCGCCAAGGGCCTGAAAATGATCCGCAATCTCGGTCATCACACCATTGCCCAGGACCAGAAAACGAGCGCCGTCTATGGAATGCCAAGGGCCGCCGCCGATCTCAAGGCCGCCGCGGAAATATTGCCTTTGGGCCAAATCGGCCCCACATTGGGGCGTCTCTTTGTCTCAACAAGCCGTAGCTGTACCGCAACATCAACGCCAGCAGCCCAAAATGGATAATGTCACCACCGCGACGGAGGACCGCGCAATTGTCCTCCTCATCGACGACCAAAGCTTTGTCGCGGAAGTTTTGCGGCGTTTCTTTTCCCAGGAAAAGGGAATCGAATTTCATTACGTTTCCGACCCCAACCAGGCAATCAACACCGCCAACCAGCTTCGCCCCACCGTGATCCTGCAGGACCTCGTCATGCCCGGTGTCGACGGCATGGCCATCGTCGGACGCTTCCGCGCCAATCCCGAGACGCGCCAGACGCCGATCATCGTCCTCTCGACCAAGGAGGAGCCGCAAATCAAGAGCCTCGCTTTCAGCGTCGGCGCGAACGATTACCTGGTAAAACTTCCCGACCGCATCGAATTGATCGCCCGCGTCCGTTACCATTCGAAGGCTTATCTCAGCCTTCTCCAGCGCGACGAAGCCTACCGCGCCCTGCGCGAAAGCCAGCAGCAGCTCATCGAAAGCAACGCGGCCCTCCTCGCGGTCAACCAAAAGCTGGGCGAAGCCCTGTCCGAAGTGAAGCAGCTCACCGGCCTGCTCCCCGTCTGCACCTACTGCAAGCGCGTCCGCAACGACCAGAATTATTGGGACCAGTTCGATGTCTACATCTCGAAGCACTCCGACCTGCAATTGACCCACGGCATCTGCGAGGAATGCTTCGCGAAAAATGCCGAGGCCTTCGGCGTCACCGCCGAGGAAGCCGCCACCCTGGCTCCCGTGGCCCGCCCGAGGCTCACCATCGTCGAGTAGGTCAATGCGCCTGGCGCGCCGGCGTCCCCGGGAGTCTTCCCCGCGACCCGTGAAAGAAAAGATCTTCGAATTCCCGCTCGGCGGCCGCTCGATACCGAGCGCCGCAAAAGAATCGATCAATTCATTGCCGCCAACTCCGGTCGCCTCGGCCGCCCCGTTTCCCATGAATGGGATGATTCCGGCGCCGTCCTCATCCTCGCCAGCCAGCCAGTCGAGTGGCAGTTCATCTTTCACCCCGATCGCCTTGTCGTTTTCGGCAGCGCCCCACTGTGGGTAAAACTTCTCTTCACCGAAAAGCGCCGGCAGGTCGCCAACGATATCATCCTCCAGATGCTCGAGGAAACCGGCTTCACCGCTCCCCCTAAATGACGATTACTTCCGCGCCCGCTTCCTCACGATTCGGCCATTTCGAGTAAAAATCATCGGCAAGCCCCAGCGCGCGTTCTCCTTTTCCGCTTCCCGCCGTGCCTCTATCATCGCCTTCAGTGCTGCTCTGGCAAACGGGCTCATCCCGTCATCCTTGGCCTTCTTTTTGGATCCTTTCATAAAGCTCCTCATTAAACACGGTGATTCCGGTTCCCGCAAGGCGAGCAATGAGCTTTGGAACCTCCTCGGATGCATCAAATAAAAGCGCTTCGTCCGCGAGCGGCAGGTACAGATCGAGAAAATTCTGCAGGCCCGGCAAAAGCCTCCGTCGCAAAACGTCCAAATGCACATCGTGCCCGCCCTTGCGCACGCGTTGCCGAATGCGGTCCAGAGACAACTCGATCCGATTGAGCCACAAGTACGCCATTCGAATTTCGTATCCGTCCTTCTTCAGTTTCGCCAGCATTCGCGCGTAACTTTTGCCGCTCGCGGTCGTCTCGAAGGCGAAGTTGGCGCGCGCCCTGGCAAGTTCGTGCCAGCGACCCAGCAACAGCCGGCCCGCGCGAATCTCCATCATCCCAGGCGCGAGCGGCGACAAGCCCGCGGCCAGGAGGTCGGCATTGAGAAAATTCTCGCATCCGGGAAGTCCTGCCAGAAATGCCCGCGCAAAAGTCGTCTTTCCCGCGCCATTGGGGCCGGCAATCACGTGAACTATGGGTCGAGGCATTTCAGGGCCAGTCTGCCGCTCTCAAGCACGCTCATCAAGCCCCCCTCCCACGAAATCGACAGGCAACGCTCCACCCTTCCCCAATTAGCAATTTTAGATTATCAATTATCAATTCCCCCTCAATTCCTTATGACCATCCGCATCCTCGCCGGCACGCGCAAAGGCGCCTTCATCCTCACCTCCGATGGCGCCCGCGCCGACTGGGACATTTCCGGCCCGCACTTCGCCGGTTGGGAAATCTATCATCTCAAAGGCTCGCCCGCCCGGCCCGACCGCGTTTACGCGTCGCAGACCAGCGGCTGGTTTGGACAGGTCATGCAGCGCTCCGACGACGGCGGCAAAACCTGGGAAACCATCGGCAACCAATTCAACTACGAGGGCGTCCCCGGCACGCACAAGTGGTACGACGGCACGCAGCACCCATGGGAATTCAAGCGCGTCTGGCACATCGAGCCTTCCCTCGACGATCCCGACACCGTCTATGCCGGCGCCGAGGATGCCGCGCTCTTCAAGTCCACCGACGGCGGGCGCACCTGGAAGGAACTCCCCACCTTGCGCGACGCCCGCGGCCATCTCTGGCAACCCGGCGCCGGCGGCATGGGCCTCCACACCATCCTTCTCGATCCCAAAAATCCCGCGCGCATCTTCGTCGCTATCTCCGCCGCCGGCGTCTTCCGCTCCGAAGACAGCGGCGCCACTTGGTCTCCTGTCAATCGCGGGCTGAAATCACCGTATGAATTGCCAGACCCCGATGCCCAGGTCGGCCACTGCGTCCATCGCATCGCCATGCATCCTTCGCGCCCCGATGTCTTGTTCATGCAAAAGCATTGGGACGTGATGCGCTCCGACGATGCCGCCGGCTCATGGCGGGAAGTCAGCGGCAATCTTCCCTCGGATTTCGGCTTTCCCATCCAGGTCCACGCCCACGAACCCGACACCGTCTACGTCGTCCCCATCAAGAGCGATTCCGAACATTTCCCGCCCGAGGGCAAACTGCGCGTCTATCGCAGCCGCGCCGGCGGCGACGAATGGGAACCGCTCACGCGCGGCCTGCCGCAAAAAGATTGCTACGTCAACGTGCTGCGCGACGCCATGTCCGCCGACGCGCTCGATCCCTGCGGCATCTACTTCGGCACCACCGGCGGCCAGATTTACGCTTCGTCTGACAACGGCGACACCTGGACCGCCATCGTACGCGACCTTCCCGCCGTCCTCTCCGTCGAGGCGCAGACGCTGCCGTGATCCGCGTCGTCCTGCCCTATCACCTCCGCACATTGGCGAAGGTCGAGGGCGAAGTGCGCCTCGACATGGACCGCTCCGCCACCATCCGCCGCGTCATTGATGCGCTCGAATCGCGCTATCCCGTCCTCAGCGGCACCATTCGCGACCAGGCCACCTTGCAGCGCAGGCCATTTATCAGGTTCTACGCCTGCAAGGAGGACCTCTCCCTCGATTCCCCGGACTCCCCGCTGCCCGAAGCCGTCATCGCAGGCATCGAGCCATTCCACATCGTCGGCGCCATGGCCGGCGGGTAAGCCGTCAATGCGGAAACGACGCCGTCACCGCTCCATTGATGATCGTATCCGCGCTGGCAAACGCGCCCGAGATGATAAAGTTGACTGACTCCGACGTGCTATGTTTGCCGATCACATCTCTCTCCCTGAAAGTGCCCGTCAGGTTTCCGTTCAAGCCCGAACAATTCCTCGAAGTCATCACGACTGTCGCAGAAGCATCCCACGAAATGCCTCCGCTTTGCGCTTCCGCGAAGACGCTTCCGTAAATGGTGATCTGGTTCTTGCTCGCCAGCACGTAACTATCGGTCGTCTCATCATAGAAATAACTGGTCGTATCCGCCTTCACCGTCGGGCTGCCGAAGAGCGCCAGTAGATTCTGTTTCGAAAGGCTTGCCGGCTTTACTCCTCCTCCCCGGTACACCGTCCCGGTAAACGTGATCGGGACCGCGATCAGCGTATCCGCCCGGACGCTGTATCCGAACAGGCAACAAACCACCGCAATAAGGCATCCGATTTTCTTCATGCCGCCATATTACACCCCGAATCACTTCCATGCACGCACGCATCGAAGTCATCCTCTATAAGCCCGGAAAATTGGCTGTCCCGTCGCGCCGTTTTTTGCTCTCTAGCGCCAGGTGCAAATCGAACTCCGTTCCGTCCTGAAGTCCTACCGCTCGGTGCGCGCGCTCGATTTTGTTTCCCTCGAAATTGCACCCGGCCAGATCGTCAGCGTCCTCGGCCCGAACGGCGCCGGCAAAACGACGCTGCTCCGCTGCCTCTGTGGCATCATCGCCCCCAACGATGGCCGCATCTATTTCGATGGCGAGGAATTTCAGCGCGACCGCCTCGATCTTCGCAACCGCCTCCATTTCCTGCCCGATTTTCCCCCTTTCTTCGCCGCTCAATCGGTGCTCCGCAACATCGCCACCGTCCTCCACCTCTATAGCGCCGACGGCGCCGGCGCCGAAAACCGCGTCCTCGATCTGCTGCGCGACTTCGACCTGCTCCCGCTCGCCTTTCGCCCCATTTTTTCGCTCTCCCGCGGCCAGGCTTACAAGGCCGGCCTCGTCGCCCTCATCGCCGCCGACCGCGAACTCTGGCTGATCGACGAGCCGTTCGCCTCCGGCATGGACCCTCACGGCATCGACGCCTTCAAACGCCACACCCGCGACGCCGCTGCGCGCGGACGCACCATTCTTTACTCGACGCAAATCCTCGATATCGCCGAGCGTTTCTCCGATCGCGTCTGCGTGATTCACAAGGGCGCCATTCACGCCTTCGACACCTTGCAGAATTTACGCTCCGACGCCCGCGACAAAGACGACGTGCTCGGCGAAATGTTCCGCCAACTCCGCGAGACCGGCACATGAAACTCTATTCCCCGGAGTTCGAACGCAACCTGCGGCGCGGCGCAAAGGCGGCCATCCGCGCCTCGCCGGAGTTGCGCAAGGAATACCGCCGCGTCAGGAGGGCGCCCAGGGGCTCCTGGCGCCCGCCCCTTTACCGGGGGTTTGTAACTTTGATTATCCTGGCCGGCGTCCTTTTCCTCCATGATGGCGGTCACCCGCTCGCCACGGCGCTGGCATGGATTACTTACTGCGCCGCCACCTCTGTTTTTTACCACGCCAGGTTCCTCGAGAGCGCCTTCAAAAGCCAAAATCGCGATGTTTTCCCATTGCGGCTGTTACCGATTTCCGAGGAAGCAATCTTTCGGTTCCAGTGGAGCAAAATCATCCCCTGGAAGATCAAACCGAGCTTCGACATCCTGGCTGCGTTCGCGGTCATCGCAGCCTGTCTCCACTTCCCTTGGCTGCAATGGCTGGTCCTGCCGTTTCTTGCCGTCCTTGTCTGGCTCCTGATTATTTCGCTGGCCGTCATTTGCCGCACCCGCCTGCCGGCCAAACTATGTTCCTCGTTATATTCCGCATTCATTGGCGCTGGCCTTGTCGCTTACTTTGCCCATGAATCGAAAACCTTTCTGGCATGGGTGGACCAGCTCGCACCGACGGTCAATACCGTCGTGCCCACAGGCTGGGCTGTATCGCTGCTTCAGTTGCTTTTACCCGGCAGACAATGGGGAACACTGGTATTACTCATTCCCATCGCGCTGGTAGTCTGGGTAGCCTGGCAATCCTTGCCGCTTCTTCGTGCGGCGCTCGAATACAGGGAAACAGTACTTCCCGATTTTCCCGACCTCATTCCCGGCGATAAGTCATACAATGCCATAAATGCCGCCGAGACCGCGCGCCGCGCCGGCCCCACCGAGATCGAGCAATTCATCGAGTCCGGCGCCTTTCTCTGCGCCGCTCCAGCCGCCAATTTCAAATGGCTCGACCGCTGGCTCTGGGCCTGGCTCTCGCCGCGCGAACGTATCCTCTGCGACTTTGCCTTTCCCAGCGGCCCCGCTCTCAACGCCTGGACCTTCAGGTTCCTGAAGTACCTCGCCATCAGCGCGTCCGCGGGCGTGGCATTTGTCATCACCGAATACTTTTTCGGGTCCCACGGCCAGGCATCGTCCTTGTTTGGATATATCCAATTCATCATCGGCGTGACCGCCGCAGTCCCTCTCTTCATTGCTTTTGTGCAGGTCCTCGGAGGACTTACCGCCGTGGGTCTCGCATTCGCTCCCGTTCGAAATGTCGGTGTCCTGATCCCAATTTACGCCTGGTATAACATAGGCTATCTCGAGCTCTCCCGGATGTTCCTTAAGTGTTCCGCAGTTCAACTCATCGTCTATCTTCCCGCTTGCGTCCTGATTTGCGGAGGCGTCCTGACCGCGACCGGCGTACATTGGCTGATTGCCTTTCCAATAGGCCTCAAGGCGGGTCTTCTCATATTCGCCATGCGATTTCTTTCGACCGCCTCGTCGTTCAGCCGCTTTACCAGTGGCGCCTCCCGCCTTGCGTGGCGGTCGTTTCTCGTTGTTTTTGTCGTCCTCATCCTATTGGTGGCCTACGTGGGATTCGGTGTTGCCTGCCTGGTCATGCCGAGCGCCCTGCTAGGCTGGGCCTTCTTTTTCGCCGCCGTCGCCGCCGCCTGGGCATTCAACCGCTTCTGCGCCCTCATCCATAACATCGGCTGGTTCGATCTCATCAAGCTCCCAAGGTAACGCCCCGGCAACCTCGCCACCTCACAAAGAAAAACGCCGCCCGGCAAACCCGGGCGGCGTTTCCAATTTTTTCTAACGTGTCCGCTTACGACACCCCCGCCGACGCTGCCGCCACTTCGTTGCGCTCCTTCATCGCGCTCCTGCGTGAGAGCTTCACGCGGCCCTTGTCGTCGATGCCGATGCACTTGACCCACACCATGTCGCCCACCTTCACCACGTCCTCGGTGAACTTGACCCGGAAATCGGCCAGCTCCGAGATATGCACCAGCCCTTCCTTGCCCGGCAGCACCTCGACAAACGCGCCGAACTCCTTCGTCCCCGTGACGCGCCCATGATAGGTCTCGCCGATGACGATCTCCTTGAACATTCCCGCGATGATCTCCTTCGCCCGCAGCAGGCCCTCGGCGTTGTTCGAGTAAATATGCACCGATCCATCGTCCTCGATGTTGATCTCCGCTCCCGTCTCCGCCGTGATTCCCTTGATGGTCTTGCCGCCAGGGCCGATGAGCATGCCGATCTTGTCGACCGGGATTTTCAGCGTCTCGATGCGCGGCGCAAACTTGTTCAGCTCCGGCCGCGGCGCGTCGAGCGCGGCGTTCATCACCGCCAGCACCGTGAACCGGTCCTTCTTTGCGCGATGAATCGCCTCGGCCAGGATCGAGTGCGGGATGCCCGGCAGCTTCAGGTCCAGTTGGAACCCGGTCACTCCTTCGTCCGTGCCGCACAACTTGAAGTCCATGTCGCCGTAATGATCTTCCGATCCGAGGATGTCCGAGAGGATCAGGTAACGCTGCAGCTTCCCGTCCTCGCTGTACTCGGTCACCAAGCCCGCGGAGATGCCCGCGACCGCCTTGCGCACCGGCACGCCCGCGTCCATCAGCGCCAGGATGCCGCCGCACACACTCGCCATCGAGGTCGAGCCGTTCGATTCCATGATTTCGCTCGAAATCCGGATCGCGTACGGAAAATCCGTTTCCGACGGAATCACCGGTTCCAGCGAACGTTCCGCCAGCGCGCCATGGCCGATTTCGCGCCGGCCCGGCGAGCCGGTGCGGCCCGTCTCACCCACCGAGAACGGCGGGAAATTATAGTGCAGGATGAATCGCTTCTCCTGCTCGCCGCCCGTATAGGCGTCGAGCATTTGCGCCTCCTCCAGCGGCGCCAGTGTGGCCAGCGCCAGCGCCTGCGTCTCGCCGCGCCGGAACAGCGCCGACCCGTGCGAGCGCGGCAGCAGCCCCACCTCGGCCTCCAGGTCGCGCACCTGGTCGATCGCGCGCCCGTCGCATCGCGTCTTGCGGTCCAGCACGGAAATGCGGAATGCCTTCTTCTCCAGGTACTCGAACGCCTGCGATATCTCGAACGGCGTCGCCTCCGGATACTTTGCCAGGATCGCGTTCTGTACCTCCTCCTTGAGCGCGTCCACCGCTTTTAGCCGGGCCACCTTGCCCGGCGTATAAATCGCCGCCTCGATCCGGTCGCCCGCCACCTGGTAGGCCACCTCCAGCAATTCCTCGCGCGCCGGCATCAACGACACCGCCCGCTTCGCCTTGCCGGCCTGCGCCGCCAGCTCCTTTTGCAGCGCCACCAGCGTCCGCACGTGCGTTTGCGCAAATTCCAGCGACTTGATGAACTCCTCCTCCGGCACCTCGTTTGCCTCGCCCTCGATCATGATGATCTCGTTCTCCGTCCCCACGTACACCATGTTCAAATCACTCTGCTCCCGCTCGCTGTGCGTCGGGTTGACCACGAACTGCCCGTCCACCCGCCCCACCCGCACCGCCCCGATCGGCCCCGCAAACGGGATGTCCGACACCATCAGCGCCGCCGACGCCCCGTTGATCGTCAGGATATCCGGGTCATTCTCCCCGTCGGCGCTCAGCACCGTCGCGATGATCTGCGTATCGTAATAATATCCCTTCGGGAATAGCGGCCGCAGCGGGCGGTCGGTCATTCGCGCCGTCAGGATTTCCTTCTCGGACGGACGCCCTTCGCGCTTGAAGTAGCCGCCGGGGATCTTCCCCACCGCCGCCGCTTTCTCGCGGTAATCGACCGTCAGCGGGAAGAAATCCTGTCCCGCCTTCACTTTTGTCGCGGACACCGCGGTTACGATGACAATGGTATCGCCCGAGCGTACCGTTACTGCGCCATCGGCCAGACGGGCCAATTTTCCCGTCTCGAAGGCAATTTCACATGTGCCAGTCTGGCACTTTACTGTAGTTGGCATTTTCTTGTTTTTTTGAATCGCCGCTCATCTCCACCCAAACCGCCGAAATTTAGCGCGTAGCCCTGCGCCTTCGCACCCACGCCCGCCTCGCTGCGCAAGGCGTTGCGGGCGGGGCTGTGTGAAAGCGCGGGGCTGCGTCTAATTTACGGCTGGCCGGGGGACCATGCGCGGCAGGTTTTTCTGTTTTGTTTTGGTTGTCCGCCCGGCGAAGTGGCCCAGGCGGGAAATCTGTTGAAAAGGGGGGGAAGGAATGCGCTCCGCCCGCGCCCCCGCGCGACATACCATCACCGGCGGGGAACGCCCGGGCAAGCGCCTCGCCGGACGCTACTTGCGCAGGTTCAGCTTCTCCAGGACCAGCTTGTACCGGTCGGACGCGGTATTCTTCAGGTAATCCAGCAGCGAGCGCCGCTTGGCCACCATCATCAGCAGGCCCCGGCGCGAGGAGTGATCCTTCACGTGGGACTTCAGATGCTCCGTGAGCTGGTTGATCCGCTGCGTCAGCAGCGCAATCTGCACATCAGCGCTTCCCGTATCCTTTTCGTGGATCTGGAAGCTCTGAAAATTCTTTGTCTCTGTTGCCATATCTCTTCTTTTTTGAGTTGGCTAATATGAACGGCCCCCGCCATTTGGCAAGCGTGGAGTTTAGCCTCCCCTTTTCCCCGCCGGGACCCGCCTCACCCCCGGGGCGCCAACGAACCCAGTCCTCTGAATTCCGCAATCCGAAATCCGCAATCCGAAATCCACCCACCCACCCGCCCCTCGTCCCCATGGCATCTATTCTGCTCTCTCAAGGGTTCTGCCATGTTCACCTTTGCCTACCAAGCCCGCGATGCCAATGGATCCGCCGTCTCCGGCATCCAGGAGGCCCTGAATGAAGAGAACGCCATCAATACCCTGATGACCAGGGGCCTGATGGTCCTCTCCATCCAGCAAAAATCGGTCACAAAGGCCTCGAAGAACATGGGCAAGATCTCCGAGACCGACATCGTCCTTTTCACCCGCCAGTTGGCCACCATGATCGATGCCGGCCTCCCGCTCGTCACCGGCCTGACCGCCCTCTATGAGCAGTGCGACCCCCGCCGCCAGGCCGGCCTCAAACGCGTCATCGGCGACCTCTCCGCCCGCGTCCAGAGCGGCGATTCCTTCTACGATGCCATCGTCAAGCACCCGCGCATCTTTAACCGCCTCTTCGTCGCCATGGTCAAGGCGGGTGAATCCGGCGGCCTCCTCGCCGAAATCCTTGACCGTCTCGCCGGCTTCCTCGAGGCCAGCGCGCGCCTCAGAAAGAAGATCAAATCCGCCATGACCTACCCTGTCATCGTGGTCTGCATTTCCATCGCCATCACCACCTTCCTCATCGTCCGCGTGGTGCCCGTCTTCGGCCAGATTTTTGCCGACTTCAGCGCCAAGCTCCCCGCCCCCACCCAGTTCCTCATCGACCTCAGTGCCTTCATCCGCGGCAACTGGTACTACATCGTCGGCGGCATCGGCGGCACCGTTTACGGCATCAAACACGCCCTGCGCACCAAGCGCGGACGCGAAATGTGGGACCGCTGGAAGCTCAAGCTCCCCGTCTTCGGCCCGCTCATCCACAAGATTTGCATGACCCGCTTCGCGCGCACCTTCGCCCAGTTGATCCGCAGCGGCGTCCCCATTCTGGAAGTCATGGACATCGTCGGCGAGACCGCCGGCAACAGCATCATGGAGTACGCCGTCCGCGCCGTGGCCGCGGACGTGGAAAAGGGCGACCAGATGACCAACGCCATGTCCAGGCAGAAGATTTTCCCACCCATGCTCCTGCGCATGATCTCCGCCGGCGAGCAAACCGGCAAAATCGACGTCATGCTCGAGAAAATGGCCGACTTCTGGGACGAGGAAGTCGAGGCCACCCTCGCCGCCCTCACCTCCCTCATCGAGCCCATGCTCATCGTCGTCCTGGGCATCATCGTAGGCGGCATCGTAGTCGCCATGTTCCTCCCCATCCTGAAGCTCAACGACATCGTCTCGGGAGCGAAGTAGGCGATTGCAAATTGCTAATCTGAAATTGCTGATTGAAAAGACGCCGCCTCCGGCGGCCTGCTCAAGAAATTAGCAATCCCGCAACTGCGGGGTCACCCGCCCGCCTCGCTACGCGAAGCGTTGCGGGCGGGGCAATCAGCAATTCGTTGTTTTGTGTAGCCGCCCGGCGCCGCCGCTCTCCCAATCAGCAATCTCACATCAGCAATCAGCAATTCATTATTTTGTGTAGCCGCCTCGCGCCACGCCTCTCCCAATTAGCAATTTTAGATTAGCAATCAGCAATTCCCCTCCCCCTACCTCATCAGCCCGTACGCCGCCAGCACCCCCCCGTACACCACCCCCGCCAGCGCCGCCGCGTTCCAGATCGCCTTTGACTTCCGGCAGAATTCGACAAAATCCCGCATCAGGTAAGGCAGCCCCACCCAGAACATTCCCACCACCGCCAGAGCGTACGCGAACACCACCAGCAGCAGCCGCCCCTCCCCCGGTTGCAAAAACGCCGCCTCGATCAACGGCTCCGCCGCCAGCAGCATCAGTATCCCCAGCGTCCGCACCGCCAGGAATTCGTCCACGTACCGGAACGTCAGGTATGTCGCCGCCAGGATCACCACCAGGATCGCCGTCCTCATGTAGGTAAATTCTCCCAGGTCCATCGTCGCCATCAGCGCCAGCGCCCAGATCGAATCCACCAGCAGCAGAAAGAACCCCATCGGCTTCGAGCGCGGAAACTTCCTCAGCCACCCCTGCACCGGCCCCGGGCAAAACAGCGCCAATCCGTGGGAAACGATCAGCCAAAGCCCTGCGATCAGGCTGACCATATGCAAATCAAGGTGCGGATAAACCATGGGCTTTTCAGCAAAGCCGAAAAATCTCCCGTGGCAAACCGTTAATTCGACGCCCCCGCCCACCAGGGCATCGTCGCCTCAATCTCTCGCTCCAATCCCAAGGGCCGGAGGCCCGGCATAAGCCAGCCTGGGCTGGAGCGAGCAGCGAGCGTAGGCCCAGGTGACCATCACCAATGCGACAAGCGCCAACGGCGCGGCTCAATGCGACAAGATCAACAGAGGATGTTCTAGCCCCAAGGGTGGAATGGCACAAAGGGGAGTTGCTTCCCTGCGCCGGGTTCATCATCGCATCCCACGCTCCGTGAACGACGATCCCAGGCATATATGCCTTATCTGCCCTATTTCAATCCCGCGAGACGCTTGCCGCCGCCCTCGGGTTAAATAGCCAACACGCGCAGATATCTAACATTCATGCGTTCAAAGTTGAAAAAAGATTGCCGCTGGCTCAGGCGGAGGGAAAATTCGCCGCAGATGTTCCAACTCCATTACGAACATGAATCGAAAAGGCAATTCTGGGATGTATATAACATCCGGCATTCGTTTCAAGCCGGCCTTATTTCTTCGCACGCACTTACTCTGGATCGCGGTTCTCTGCGGCATCTGTGGAACCGCCCGCGCCCAGATATACGTGGCCAATAACTCCATCGACACAGTCGGTGAATTCGACGTCACGACCGGCACCGCGATCAATCCCACCCTTGTCTCGGGCGTGGAATTCCCCACCGGCGTCGCCGTCTACGGAAACAATCTCTTCGTCACAAACCTCGTTCTGAATCACGGACAAAATGGTCCGCTGGTCGAGTACAATGCCACCACAGGGGCGGTAATCAACGCCCACTTGATCCCCCTATATAAGAGCGGACCCGAAGCGGGACTTGAGGCAGCCAGCTCCATCGCTCTTTCCGGCAACAAACTCTATGTCGCCTACGGGTTGGGTAATAACAACATCATCGGGATTTTCGACGCCAACACGGGAGCCGCCATCAAGGCCAAACTTATCGAGACCGGGAGAATGGTTCCCATTTGCATGGCCGCGACGGGTTCAGTCCTCTTCGCCGGCTTCAATGCCAATGATACCGTTGCCGAATACAACGCCGACACCGGCGCCCCAATCAAGGTCCCGTTCATCGGCGGGCTTGCGCCGGCCGCTCTCGCCATCTGGAACGGCGACATCTATGTCTCGCACGATAATGAGGTTGATGTGTACGACGTCTCCTCTGGAGCGCCGGTCGCCCTTCCACTTATAACGACTGGCGGCGTTGGCATCGCCTTCTCCGGAAGCAATCTCTACCTGGCCTCCGACGTAGGGCTCTCGGACGGCGAAGGCATCGGGGAGTTCAACGCCGTCACGGGCGGCACCGATAATTTGGTCTTCTTCTCGGAAACAGGCTTTCCGGTGGCAATCGCCGTGGCCCAACCCGCGATCCCGCAACCGAGAGCAGGCAAATATACTCTCCTCCTTGCTTCCACCGGCGCCGGCGCGGATATACCGCAGGGCACAGGCTACGCGACGATGACGATTACTTCCAAAGGCGGAGTCGTCTTCTCCGGAAAGCTTGCGGATAATGAGAGCTTCAGCACTTCCGGCGCGGTGGTAACCATCGGCACGGACAGCGGATACGTGATCGGCAAGGCTCTAAGCTATCCGTCGGTGAGCACCAGGGGCGAAAAAGGGTTGCTCTCCGGAACTCTCGCATTCGTTGCCGAGACAGGCACCAGCGATATTAATGGAACGCTGCAATGGGACAAGCCGCAGCAGAAAAAGGGCTCATATCCCGCGGCGTTTGACACCAGCCTGGACGTGATCGGTTCCCTTTACGCGCCCCCATCGCACGGCAGCAGCATCCTGCCCGGATTCGTCTCGGGCACATTGCAGCTAAGCGACACGGGAACCTTGAGCATTTCCGATACGACACAACTCGACCAAACCATCGCGCTCTCAACCCACAATGTATTTCAATTGGTTGCGCCGGTTTCCGACAAATTGAAGATTTCCATTAAATCTGCCAACGGCGTATTCAGCGGGTCGTTTCTCTATCCAGGCGATAAGACGCGAACGGATTTCAGCGGCGTCCTCTTCCAGGATCAGACAATCGGCTGCGGCTTCTTCCTCGGACCTGACGGCAGCGGAACCGTAAGCCTGACCCCCGCCCCGTAAGCGGAACAGGTCAACGCTTGATTGACCCCTTTTCCAGGCAGAGCGGCCCTGGCAGGCCCGGGTAAGCGTGTAATTCATATCGAAGGACCGAAAGCCCGCTATGTTAAAGCCCGGGCTCAAGCGATCCCGCGAAGCGGGAGCGTGAAGCCCCGGGAACCCCGCACCTTGATAAGTCAAGGCCTGCAAGGCCGCTTCCAGTTACATGATAATTTGAAATACTCAAAAATCGAACAGGTTAAAAATGCCTGTCTGACCGGCTGAAGATAAACCCGAAATCACAACGACATTCCGGAATTCGCGGACGAGACGTCTCGTTAACCGAGGCAAAAAGCCATTCGGGAGCAGAAAACGGCTTCCGCACCCTGCGGCGCCTCAGAAAAAACCGGCGTTACGGGCCGGAACGGGCTTGCAAAGCCGCTGCCCGGGAACAAAATCGCAGAAAATCACCCCGACTCACCATGAACATGAATCCAAATGGGAGATCCCGGATTCAATGAGTTGGCTCTGGCACTCTCCGGTTCTTTGATATAAGGCTCAGCGGTAGCAGCTGGGAAAACAGAAATGCCCCATACAGCTTTCATCAGCTATTCGAGGGAGGACGAAACGACCGCGCGAGCGATCAATGACGCGCTGACAAAGAGAGGGGTAACCTGCTGGATCGACCGCCAGGGGATCCGTTTCGGTGAGAGTTACACGGAGGTGATCAACCAGGCCATTCGTGAATCCGCGATGGTGATCTGGCTTTGCTCGCGGCACTCAGTAGCCAGCCGGTTCGTCCAGTACGAGATTTCGACCGCGCAAGCCCATAAACGGCCCGTGGGTCTGGTCCTGCTTGAATCACTGGACGTGATGAGTCTGCCCCCGCCGTTCAATATTACTGTCGCGGACAAGCAGGGAATCGCGTTTTTCGAAGGCTCTTTCGACGAGAATTGCACAAAACTCGCGGATGGGGTGAAGCGGATTGCAGGTTCTCGCGGAATCGGCAAAATGACCCGAAAGGTGGTGGTGGCGCTCGGGGCCGTGTTGTTGGTGGGCGCGAGCATCTGGGCCGGCGTGACGTTAAAATGGCCACGGCACAACGTGACAGAAGAAGCGGCGGCGCCGTCCGCCGCCCTGCCCGCCGCCGCTGTGCCCTCACAAGTCCCCGCGGCTGAAGTGCAACAACCCCAGCCGCCGCGGTTGCAACTGGATATCTTATCGAAGCGCGAACGACAGAACCAATTCACGGTGATAAAGGACGGCGATGACCTTGCCTCGGAAACCGACGACTATGTCATCGTCATGCGCCCGTTGACCCCCGGCTGGCTTTATATCTTCCAGGTGGATGCGGAAGGAAAAACCGATTGGTTATTCCCGAGAAACCCGGGGTCGGATTATTCGAACGGCTCGAATCCGGTCGAGGCGTCGAAGATCATTCAAATACCGGCGGAGGATTCAAACGAAGCTCTCTACCTGGATACGACGGCCGGGATCGAACACGTTTACGCAGTTCTATCCGCAGACCGATGGACGGCGCTCGAGAACGCGCTCCAGGCGGGGCAAAATCCGGCTTCCCTCATCTCCGGGCCAGGGGCGGTCGCGAAGGTTCTGGATGCGGCGGACGGCGTCCAGATGCGCGGAATAGGAGGAGCGCGGACCGAGGGCGGGACGCTCGATCCCGCGGCCGCGCTGGCCACTGCCAAAGTGTACGAGGGACAAACATTCACATTGCCAATGACCAACCAAATCTATGAAGCATCGAGCACCTGCCTGGTAGTGGATCGCTGGTTCCACCATGTCCCGTCCGGGCAATAAATTCGCGCGGTGGACCATGCTGGTCGCATTGATCGCGTCCGGGCTTTTTCGTCCCCCCTCCGCGGCTAACGCCCAAACGCCGGTTCGCACCGCGCAAGACTATTACCGGGCCGGCGCCGCGGCCCTCGCACGAAAGGACTATGTGGAGGCAGAAAGGAATTTGACGCAATCGGTGGCGCTCGACCCGCTCCGCTGGCAGAGTCTCAACGCGCTGATGGAGGTGTACATTCGAACGGGCCGGCAAAAGCAAGAGCTGCTCAAGGACCGGCAACTGCATTTGAAAAAAGAGCTCGGAAATCTCTATCTGACGGACAAGGCGCGCTGGGTGGAACTGAACGACATGGGCGTGACTTACCACGAGATCGGCCTGCTGCCGGAAGCGATCGCATGTTTTCAAGCAGCTCTGCCGCTCGAGCGGCGATGGAGCAACACGAAGGAAGAGGCCAACACCCTGGGGAACCTTGGGGTAGCCTGCGATGACGCGCACGATTACGGACAGGCGGAGGCGTCCTGCCAGCGAGCGCTGGAAATCGAGGAGAAGCTGCTGGGACCGGCATCCCCCACTACAGTTGCCAATCTAAATTGCCTTGCGACCATTTATTTCGGCGAGGGCAAGTACGGCAACGCAGAGCCACTTTATGCGCAGGCACTGAAGATTGATGAAAAGGTCCTGGGACCGGCAGCTACCACGATAGCCACCAATCTCACCAATCTCGGCAAGACTTACTACTGCGAAGGCGAGTACGCGAAGGCTGAAGCTCCTTACGTCCGAGCGCTGAAAATAGATGAAAATTCCGTTGGACGGTACTCGCTTCCTGTTGCGGCGGATGCCGCCAACCTGGCGCAACTTTATTTGAAAATGCATGAGGATGCGAAGGCAGAGCCTTTGGCAAAAGATGCCCTGGATATCGACCAAAAGTCGTCGGGGCCGAACAGCACCCCCACAGCGAGGGACATGGACATTCTTGGTGTGGTTTACTCGGACATTGGAAACTATGTGAAGGCCCAGCCGTTCGCTAAAGGAGCCTTGCTGATCGATCAGAAATCGGCGGAGCCGAACAGCGTCCGCACAGCGATGGACATGAACGATCTCGGCGCGCTTTACGTGGACAGTGGAGACTATGCAAAGGCCGAGCCGCTCTTCAAGGGGGCTTTACTGATCGATCAAAAGGTTTTGGGGTCAGGCCACCCGACGACGGCGACGGTCCTGGACAACCTGGCGGAACTTTACGGGTATATGGGCGACTTTGCGAAGGCTGAGCCGATGGAGAAACAGGCTTTGGACATCGGACAGAAGTTGCTCGGCCAGGACCACTCGGACACAGGAATGTATTTGATGCACCTTGCCAGCATCTACGAAAGCGTTGGTGAATATGCGGAGGCGGAGCCCCTGCTGAAACAGGCTCTTGAAGTCACCGAAAAAGCATTTGGACCGAATCATCCAAACACGGCGAACTGCATGGGCAACCTCGGCGTATTTTACATGAAGCTGGGCGATTACGGCAAAGCGGAATCTTTCTTCCAACAGGCCCTGCAGATCACACGAGGTGGCGCGGGAGCGGACTCGCGCCCAATGGGTTATTGCCTGAGCAACCTCGGGGCGCTCTATTTTTATGATGGAGAGTACAAAAGGGCGGAGCCCTTATTCCAGCAGGCATTAAAAATCGACCAGGCTACCACGGGCATGACCAGCGTGCCGAGCGCCATCGATCTCAATAACCTTGCCTGCATTTACAACGACGAAGGCGACTATGCCAGGGCCGAGCCGCTGCTGGAGCAATTCGTGAAGATTGACGAGGCGGTATTGGGGACGAACTCCGCAGAGACCGGCGAAGGCCTCCTGACCTTGGGCGTCGATTATATGGGGCAGGGCAAGTATGAGAATGCGCGGACCGAACTGAGCAGGCCCTGAAGATCAGCCAGGCGGTATTGGGACCGAATCACTGGGTTACGGCAGCCTGCCTGACCCAACTGGCCTTTGCCGACATGCATCTGGGCGACAGCGCGGAATCCTACCGGCTTTTAAAACAGGCGGCGCAAGCGCAGCAAGCGGCATTGGCGGTTGTGTTGAGTTTCACCTCCGAAAGGCAGCGCCTTGACTACGAGAGGACCTGTAATCCCTATTCTCTGGCCGCAACACTGGGATCGGCGGAAGACCTGGCGCAAATTATCCTGCGGTGGAAGGGCGTGGTTCTCGATTCGTTGCTCGAGGACCGGCTCGTAACCGAGGCCAGCAAGGACCCGGCCGAGAGCGGAAAGATAGGCGAGCTACTGGCTGCCAGGCAACAGTTGACCCAACTGGCCGCGCCCCCCTCGGGCAATCTCTCGCCGGAAGCGCTGCAAATATGGAAGGCGAAAAAGCACAACATTTCGAACCACGTAGATGAACTCCAACAGGATATTGCCAGGAGCGTGGCCGGGCTCGGTCGTGCGCGGAGGGCGCTCGCAACCACCGTGCCACAGGTGCAGGCGGCTCTGGCGCCGGGCCAGGTCTTGGTCGAGATGATCAGGTATGGATATTACATCGGGAAATCGGAGTCAGAGGACCGCTACGGCGCAATCCTGATCCCGGCCCAGGGCCAACCCCAATGGGTCCCGGTGGGAAAGGCGGCCGCGATTGAACAAACCGTGAAGCAATACCAGGAAGCGGTGAGAAGCGATGCGAACGACGACTCGGTGCAGGCGATCCTGGAAGGGCTTTGCGGACAGGTCTGGGATCCGATTGAAAAGGACCTACCGCCCGGAACCCAAACGGTGATCTTCAGCCCGGATGGGGAATTAAATTTTGTTTCCTTCGCCACCTTGTTGAGGCCGGACGGTCATTTCCTGGCGGAGAAATATTCGATCCGGTACGTCGCCAGCGGGCGGGACTTGCTCCGGGACTTCAAGCCGGCGGACTCCAAAGCCCTCGAGATATTTGCGAACCCGGATTTCTCAGGCCAGGGCGCCGTCGCCAATTCCGCGCCACAGGTGGTCTCGGCCTCGGCGGCGCTGGCAACGCGCGGATTGGAATTGAAGGACGTGAACGGCCTTCACCTGGACCCTCTGCCAGGGACCGAAAAGGAGGGCGAAGCGTTGCAGGCGGAGGCGAAAACCTGGAACTGGCCCGTGGATTATTACCACCAGGCCGCCGCGACGGAAACCCAGTTGCGCGCGGCCCGGTCGCCTTACATCCTCCACCTCGCAACGCACGGATTCTTTCTGCCCGACACGGATGCAGCCGCTGACTCACCGTTGGCGGGCCTGCGTGGCGTCGGCGGCGCGAGGCCGCTGGGGAATCCCGCGGCGGAAGATTCCGGGCAGCCACTCGATGACAACACGGAAGACGTCTTCAGAAATCCAATGTACCGAAGCGGCCTCGCGCTCGCGGGCGCCCAGAGGACATTTGACGCATGGGCTCGCGGCGAGATGCCGCCCACGGAAGACGACGGCGTGGTTACGGCCGAGGATGTGGGTGAATTGAATCTTGAGGGGACATGGCTGGTCACCCTCTCGGCGTGCGACACCGGCATCGGCGAGGCGCGAGCCGGGGAAGGAGTTCTCGGGCTGAGGCGTGGGTTCGTGCAGGCCGGTGCGCAGAACTTGTTGATGACCCTTTGGTCAATCGCGGATGAGGAAACGGCGAAGCTGATGATGGATTTTTATGCCTCGGCACAGAAAAGCGGAAACGTCTCGCAGGCGCTGGCCGACGTGCAGCGGAACTGGCTTGTCAAGTTGCGCAAGGAACGCGGCCTTACGAGCGCGGTGCGAATCGCGGGCCCGTTCATCCTGACCTTCCAGGGGAGGGCCCAATAAACAGGAAAGCCTTTAACTAATCGGGCCACACAAGATTTGCCGATCCATCGAAGTGAAGCGGTCCCTTCGCCCCCTCACTCCAGAATCGCCGGGTCTCCATAGAGACTAAACCCCGTCGCCCGCCTCACTCGCGCGCCAGCGTGTACTTGCACTTACTCTTTCACCTTCACATGAACCCGCCGTTTCCTCCCGCAATCCACAGCTACACCATTTCCTAAACTACCCTGGCGCAACCGCCTGCGGGTGCGCGGGCCGAAAGTCCCCAGCCTGTCGAAGGGCCGAAGGTCCTGAGCTTGTCGAAGGACTGCAAGTCCGCTATGTTAAAGCCCGGGGTGCAGCGCTCCCGCGAAGCGGGATCGCGCAGCCCCGGGAACCCCGCACCCCACAAACTCAAGGCCTGTAAGGCCGCCCCAAACCACACGATCCGAATCCGCTGGAACAGCGAATCCGAAACGAGAAAATCACCGCATCCCGCCGGCATATGAACAACGATCCATCTGGAAAATCCCGAATGATCAGAAGTATGCGTTAATGCAAAGCAATGAAAACCCCCCGATTGATCCTGATATTGGCGGCAACCGCGATTACATTATCTCACGCCGGCGTGCCAAGCGTGCTCTATTCGCCCGACAAGGCGTTCGTATTCGCCTGGTTTGACACGGATACTGGCGCCCCGGTTGGCGAGGTGAGAACCATTTTACTGAAACCGCTGCCGCAAGGCAGTCCCGTATTTACTCTTGTAACCTATCCGCGAGACACACGGGCTTTCTGGAGCCCGGACTCGAAGAAATGCCTGATTATCAACGGACCCGATGACGGAGGGCCGGATACCTGGATCTTTATCGCGAACAGAACTTACGAGGCCTACGAAACATCCGCGGACGCCCCGCCATGCACCGTGCCGATTTACCCCCTGAAAACGCTGCAAATCAATTACTATCAAAACAAAGGCGATTTATGGAGGGGCAACATCACCAAGGTATCATGGGCGGATAACGAGACGCTTCTACTCCGCGCCTGGGATAAAAATGGAGTATATAACATCACCCTCAAAGTCAATGCCCTCGATCACCCGGTCATCCAGAAGGTTAAGGGGGCGAGCCCTTAACCAAGGGAATGCATTATCCTCTGATCGAGGTTCGGCATTGTCTTGATAACAAGATACGCGAGAACCCGGTTTCTTAGTCGGAATTTTCCACGAATGATCGCCCGCTCACTCCAAAATCGCCGGGTCGCCGTAAAGACTGAACCCCGTCGCCCGCGTCACCCGCACATCGAAGATTCTCCCGACGTGCCGCTCCGCGCCTTCGAATATCACGATCTTGTTCGTACGCGTCCGGCCCATTAGCCGTTCCGCGTTCGTCTTGCTCGGCCCTTCGCACAATATCTCCACCGTCCGGCCCACCAGCGCCTCGTTCTTTTCCCGCGCACTGGCATTGATCACCTCCAGCAAATCCTGGTTGCGCGCTTCCTTCACCGATTCATCGACCTGGCCCGCCATTTCCGCTGCCGGCGTCTCGCGCCGTTTCGAGTACCGGAAAATGAACGCGTTATCGAACCCCACCTGCTCCACCAGCTCGCGCGTCGCCGCGTAATCCTCGTCCGTCTCGCCGGGAAATCCCACGATGACATCCGTCGTGAGCGCCATATCGGGCCGCGCCGCGCGAATCCGCTCGACCAGCCGCAGGTAAGTCTCCGGCGTGTAAGTGCGATGCATCGCCTTCAGGATGCGCGCCGAGCCCGATTGCAGCGGCAGGTGGATGTGCTCCGCCAGCTTCGGCAGCCGCGTGAAGACCTCGATCAAATCCTCGCGAAACCCGATCGGATGCGGCGAGGTAAACCGGATTCGCTCGATCCCTTCAACCTCGTGCACCGCCTCGATCAATTGCACGAACGGCGATTTCCCATCCTTCTTCGCAAACTCATGCCGCCCGTAAAGATTCACGATCTGCCCCAGCAGTGTCACCTCCCGCACCCCGCGCGCGGCCAGTCCCCTCGCCTCCTCGACAATCTCCCCGATCGGCCGGCTCCGCTCCCCGCCGCGGGTCGACGGCACGATGCAAAACGTGCAGTGCATGTCGCATCCCTGCATGATCGACACAAACGCCGTCGCCTGCCGCGGCTCGAGCAGATGGTCGCGGATCGTCCCCTGCGATCCCTCCTCCTCGCCCGTGTCCACGATCGAGAACCGCGGGTCATCCATCGACCGCCCGCTGCGCCGCGCGAATATCTCGTCCACATATTCCGCCACGCGGTGAAACTTCTGCGTCCCCACCACCAGATCGACATGCCCCACCTCCCGCACCAGCTCCGCCCCCCGGCTTTGCGCCATGCATCCCAGGAACCCGAACACCATCCGCGGTCGCGCCTCGCGCAGCCGGCCCAGCATCCCCATTTTTCCCAGCGCCTTTTGCTCCGCCATATCCCGCACCGAGCAGGTATTCAGCAGCACCACGTCCGCCTCCTGCTCGCTCGAGGTCATCTGGTAGCCGCGCGCCATCAACATCTGCGCGACTTGTTCGGAGTCGCGCTCGTTCATCTGGCAGCCGTAGGTCTTGATGAAAAAGCGGGGCATGGGCGGTTGGTCGGAATTGGAAACATCCATCTAACCCGAAAATCCGAAATCCGAAATTCGAAAATTGGGGGTGCAAAGCCCCTTTTTCGTTCATTTTTCGATGCATTTCCGCGCAAAAAATGCGGCTTTTCGCGCGGGCAAACGCGAATTCATGCTCAACTGCCACAGCCTTCCCTCTCTTGCATATACGCAAACCCGCGTATCCGAGGGGTTTCCGATTAAAATTTCAACTTTCTTGTTGCCGACTCCTCGCCTCGCGATATTTTATCACGTCACTCATACAACTCCTCATTTCTCGTAATGATAGAAGACCAATGGATCACCACGCTCAAAGCGCTCGCAGACAAGAGCCGTCTCCGCATTCTCCGGACCCTTCTGGACAAATCGATGACGGTCAATGACCTCTCCGAGCGCCTGAGCATTTCTCAGTACAACGTTTCGAAGCATCTCCGCATCCTGCGCGAGGCCGGCCTCGTCGAGGCCACAAAAATGGCCAACCGCCGCGAGTATTCGATTCCAGCCCACCACAAGGGCCAGACGCTCGGCGCACCCGTTCTCGACCTGGGATGCCTCCTGTTCCGTTTTGACAGGATTTCGAATCCCGCCCGCGAGGAAGTCGCCGCGTAAGAACGCCTTCCGGTGGCGGCGCCCGTTCCGCGGTGCGCCGCTTTTTGTCGTTCTGTCGCCAAAATAGGGTCAATCTGGCGCACTCTCGATTTCTGATTGCCTGAGGGCGGTGTCCGCCCGAAACTGTCCGCCATGGCCGAGGAAAATCCGCTTCTTCACGCCCTCGCGCGGCGCATCCAGGTGACGGTCAACGAAAATGGCCGTTGCCTCATCACGTTGCCCGCCGAGCTTGCTCCGCTGAAGACCTTGGGCCCAAATGGCTTGCGCAGGTTTGCCGCGGCTCACGACTGGACCGCCGTCCCCCGTCTCGGCTTTACCCAGATCGAGTTTTTCACCGCTCATCTCCCCCCCGTCTCCGCGGACCTCAAATAGCGGGTGTGTTCGTTCGGCAAACCGAACATCTGTGTCCGCAAAAAGGACACAGAAACGCCCCTTCCATCTCGGGGTTTCCGCCGTTCGTGGTCTGGCATCGCCGATGCTCCCCTGTAAAGGCAGCCATGAACAAAGCCCACAGATGCCTGCTCCACGTAAGGTGCATCGCGCGCAAGGGCCTGGGCAGCCAGGCCAGTGCGTGGCACTGGCAGCATGTGCTGCGAGAGGTAGGCCTCGGGTGTTATTCACGGCAGCCCAGGGAATCCGCAACCCATAACCGTACATGTTATACCTGAATCAAAAGCCGGCCGATCCCGGTCCGCACGAATGGCAGAGGCCATTGCTTGCGGCGGACGGGTATCTTTACCTCGGCATGGCAGATCACGCGCTTGATGAGCTCGAGTCGATCGACGACTCGGCCCAGCATCTCTCGCCGGTCCTTCGCGCCCGGATCCGTGTCCTGCTGCACCTGAAGCGTTGGGACGAAGCAAACGGTCTCTCGCAGGCCGGCGCCTCGCTTTATCCCGAGGAGAACGAGTTCACCGTTCAGCGCGCCTTCGCCCTGCACCAATTGAAAAAGGGCAACGACGCGGTGCAGGTGCTGATGAGCGCGCCGGAGTGGATACGGCGCACCGGAATCCTTCACTACAACCTGGCGTGCTACGAGGCGCAGCTCGGCGACATCGGCACCGCGCGGCAATGCATCCAGGCCGCGATTGAGATCAACTCGTCGTTTAAAAAGAACGCGCGGACCGATCCCGATCTGGCACGCCTCTGGAACTGAGGGGCGCGGGTTAGTAGCGAATCGTCACTGTGTCGGTGAGGCCGTTCGCCTTGAATAGCCCCGCGCCGGTGCGGGATTTCGGGAGCAGAACCCCGTTGAACTCGCGCTTCGCCGGAAAAAAGGGATCCTGGAAGACACCGTGAAAGGTGTTTCCGGCAGAGTCGATGGAGAGTTTCACGCCGTGCGCGGCGCCGGTGGCGAGGCCATCGTGTACGTGCACGGGGATGTCCTCCGAATATGTCGTGCCTGCCAGATCCGCGCCAGTGGCGGCGAAATGAACCGTGTCGCCGTTCAGGCCACTAATTGCCGGCGTGTACGCGGCCGCGGTGAACGTGGTGGCCGTCTCGAATCCAACCGGGTAATCCACACTCGATGGTCTGGCCCAATATATGGTCCCGGCGCAGTCACTCACATTTGGAATATCGTTGAATACAAGGATGCCGGCGATGCCGCTATTCGCGCCATCGCCCTTGTTCAGGTAAATGGGAATCGAGCTGCCCGAAGTAATCGCCGAATGGGCCTGGAATGACGAGCCGTCGGGCAATTGTCCATCCAGCAAAACTTTTCCGTCCTGGCTGACATACATGAAGCCGTATCCGGCGCCTTCCGGCGCCCAGCCTTGTCTCAATAGCTCGCCCGGACCGATCGTGAAGTCGTACCAGAAATGCCGCGCGCCTGATTTTTGGATTTCTCCGCCGTAATAGCCGATCGTGCGCGCTCCGTTGAAAACGCCGCCGGTCAAGCTCGAGGAACCCGTGTAGGAGAGGTAAACGCCAATTTTCGAGGCCGGATCATAGCTCAAATAGATTCCGTAGGAGTCGATCTTTCCGGCAAACGGATAGAGTTGTCCTCCGAAGTTCAGCGTTGCGCTGAAATTATTCCCTCGTGCGATGTGCACGCGCATCTCGCCGGAAATCAATCCAGCCCCCGAGCCGGTGCTCGCCAATCCCAGATAGCTCGTGCCGGCGGGCGCGGGACCTGGCAACGGCGCCGGTGTGGGACTTGGCGATGAATTGACGTCCACGTAAGTCCGGAATACCGACTGGAAGAACTTGGTGACAGCGCCGCTCGAATCTTGCAGGTATAGGTTACCGCCCGCATAGGAGTCCTCAGAACCGATGCAAACACCGTAAGGATCGGGTATTGTCGCCGCATTGGGAGTAAACATGAATGTATATTGGGAACCCGCGACGACTGGCACGTCCACGGTCCAATCATTCCACGACACCCCAGTCCCCGTGATGGAAGTAACGGTTACTGGCAATGTCTCCAAAATGGTTCCTTCTGGGCCCGCTCCCGTGAATATGATCAGCCGCCCGTTTCCCGCAATGTTATTAAAGAAACCCATGTCGATTTCCGTCATGGTGCCAGTGAGGCCCGCGGTGAAAGATTGCCCCACGGCATAACCCGGCAATGTCCTCGCGCTGAGTCCGCCATAATACTGCGTCTGCTCCTGGTCGAGCACCTGTTGTGCTTCGATTCGCTGAACGGCGAAAAGGAGCACTGCGATGAAAATTGGGGCGAACTTCATGTGGGATTGGACCCTGGCGGCGTCCGGTCCCGTCGCCATATCGGGGGCGTAGGATACAGTGTCCGTGGTATAATGCCAATTGATTCGGACTGGCGGGGCGAATCCTCAATTCGGATCGAATCGCGCCGATTTTTCTTCGGGCGGCGAGGGCGGGAGACTTTGCAGAAGGGCTTTGAGCGATTCCTTTTGTTTGCGGAGGCCTCTGTCGTCCCCTGCGGGACTTAATCGCGATGGGCGCAGATGCAGGGGTTAAAACCCCTGCCTATTCTCTTTCGTCCCCTTCGGGGACTCTTGAAGCGGCCGCAGTATTTGCGAATCTGCTGTAAACCGCGAAACTTTTGGGAGGGGGAGCGAAAATTTGGGTATTGAGCCGGGGTTTTGTTTTTTCCAAACTGGGGTATCGACGAGTCTCCCCAATCCCCGGAAAAGGAACGCCGTCTGAAGTGCCCCCAGTGCGGCGCCGAGTGGGAACTGGATGACGCTGAGCTGGCGCAAGCGACATTTACTTGCGGAGATTGCTCGACGGTAATTCCGTTGAACGGGCGGGGCACGCCCGCGCCGGATGGGAAGGCGAGGTTCACCTGGGGCTCTTTCCTGCCCCGGACCGAGTCAAAATGGATCTTTGTGCTGGTGATGGTTGCTTACAACTATGCGCTCTCCGGTTTTGTTTACCGGATGATGACCCCGTTTGTCGGCGCAGCCCCGTGGTTGTTTAAGGCCCATGGTTGGGGCTCCGTGCTGAGACAAATGGCCGGAGGGATTATTTGGTATCCTCTATGGCAGACTCTTCTCCTGATCGCGATTATCGAGGTGCTTCGCGGCATTCGCCTGCCGGTAGTACTGCAGATTTTTATCGCAAGCATTCCCGTTGCGGCGACGGATGGCAGCCGTTGGTGGCCTCACGCCGCCGGTTCACTTTCGGGCTTTGTCATTTTCGCAATCGCGTACCTTTACTGGCGTCCGGCATCGTGGTGGAAGGCGGCCCTTGTGGCGATTGCCATTCATGCCACTTACAATGCGCCCTATGAGTTTGAGTACGTATTGGAACAAGTTCACAGAGACCGCGTATCGAGCAAACTTACCGGTGACGCGTTGATCTGGAGCCGGGCGGACGAGGCTTATTCCCAAGCGATCAGTCTCGAGTATGCCGACAAGTACGGTGATGAGGTCCAGCCTTTGCAACATGCGATCGCCCTGTTCCCCTACGATGCAAATTATTACATCGCCCTCGGCTATGCTTATCGGAACATGGGCAATCACCTAAAAGAAGCCGAAGATGCATACAATAAGGCGCTCGACCTTGACGATGAAACTGAGGATTGGAGGGCCTGGTTCCACCTCAGCTTCGTTTTCTATGACGAGCACCGCCTTGATCGAGCGCTCAATGCGGCCCATCAAGCCTTGCTTCATTGTCCGGATAATGAACAGGCCGAGGTCAATCGCCAGATTGAGTTTCTGAGTACCAAGGCCGGCGGTACTTCCGGTTAGCCAGGTTCGAGTTATGATGGGGTTTGAAGCGGCCTTACAGGCCTTGGCGAGTTTGGGAGATGCTTACCCGGGGCTCCGCGCTCCCGCTGCGCGGGATCGCTGCACCCCGGGCTTTAACATTGCGGACTTACAGTCCTTCGACATGCCCAGGACTTTAAGAGGGTGTTACGAAATGCGGAGTCGGTATTTGGATTGGAGTTAATTGCTCCATAGAAACAATAGGGTTGCGTCTTGATCTTCGATCGCGCGGTTTTTCGAGAGTCGCCTGCTCCGTTTTTCTTTGCGGCTTTGCGGCTTTGCGTGAGTCTAATCCCTTCTGGAAGAGGGACTCACGCAAAGCCGCAGAGACGCAAAGTTGTCCAGAAGGGAGCGCAAATAACCTACCTGCCCTTTCGGCGCGAAACCGGTTTTTCCGGCCTTTTACTCCCTAGTGCAAAATCAATTTCGGAACACCCTCTTACAGGCTTTGGCGAATTTGGGAGATGCTTATCCGGGGCTCCGCGCTCCCGCATTCGCGGGATCGCTGCACCCCGGGCTTTCACATTTGCGGACTTACAGTCCGCGCGCGGCGGTGCGCTGCGACGTTCGCGGAGGCGCCCCAAAGCATCTTCATTTAGCATCTTCTATTTAGAACAGTTCAATCCGACTGGCTAAGGCGCTTTTTCGATTCGCCGGCGAGTATTGCGTGGGCTTCTTCGAGAATTGCGGGGATGCGGGCGGCGAATGGGCTTTGACTTACGGCTTTCGCGATGGCGGCGCGGTCGAAGGTTGCGGCGTTTTTGCCGGGGAACCAGTGGCCGGCGTTGCCGAGTAAGTTATAGCGCATTTTGCCGAATTCGACCATGTCCAGGGATTTGGCGTAGGACCAGAGGCGCAGGATTTCCAGCAGGTTGATCTGGCCGGGCGCGTCGGTGTACTCGGGGATGCCGCGTGTCCAATTTTCGCGCCAATCGGCGCCGAGGAGGGCGTCCATCTCGGCGCGCAAGCGTTGGTCGATGGGAGCAATGGCGGCGGCGGCCTCGTCGTAGTACTCGAGCGCGCGGATGTGCTCGTCGAAATCGGTGGGACGCGCGGCGCCGATGCTGAGGGTGTGGACCCGGGGCCGGGCGAGGCAGTAGAGGTCGTTGAAGATCATCGGGCTGAGCGGCTGGCAGAGGCGGGCGAGCTTGGGCGGGGGCTCGTAGAGTTTTCCGCCCTTGTCATTCGGGCTGATGATGAAGAGGCCCATGTCGCGCCGGGCGGCTTCGAGGACGGCCGGCCAGTTGAGATCGTTGACGAAATACCAGTGCAGGTTCACGTAATCGAACTCGCCGGAGGAAATCGTGCGCAAGATCAGCTCGCACGGGGCGTGCGTGGAGAAGCCGATGAATCGCGCGCGTCCCTCCGCCTGCAATTTCCTGGCTGCCTCGAGCGCGCCGCCTTTGCGCATGGCCATGTCATAGACCGACGCGTCGTTGATGCCGTGGAGCGAAAGCAAATCGACGTGGTCCAGCCCGAGGTAATCCATCGACTTGTCGAAGGTCTTCAGAAAATCCTTCTGCGTGGCCGCGGGCGCGACCTTCGTTTGCACGATTATTTCGCCGCGCGGCAGCGACGGTAAAATGCGGCCCAATTGCATCTCGGATGTCCCGTAGCCACGCGCGGTCTCGATGTGATTGATGCCCAGGTCGAGCGCGCGGCGGATGGTCGCCTCGAGGTTCGCCTGGTTCTCCGGCGGAATGGCCGAGGGGGCTTCGTCGCTCCATTTGTGCTGGAAGCGCATGCCGCCGCAGGTGAAGACCGGCATCCGCAATTCGGTCCGGCCAAACCGGCGATAACGCATTTTCTTTTGCATCAGACTGAGGAACCACTGAATAAATGGGGGTGGTCACTGTTGCACTCAAAAAAGGCCGCGGGCAAGGCGGCTGCGAAGGCGCATCCCCGTAGCGGGCTGTAACTGAGCAGCCAACGCCGCCCCCGGCCTTTTTTCAGTGCAACCCGCAGGGCCGCGAGGGCTTGGGCCGTCTTGCGGCGTTGCTCGCAGAGGTCAAGACCCATGAAGGGTATTGCCCTCCGCTCGCGCCTTGCAATACGGCCCAATCCCTCACGGCAGTGACCGCCCCCATTTATTCAGTGGTTCCTGGACCAGGTGCGCGACCGCTTCCATCTCGGCGGTTTGCGGGAACATATCGAGGGGCGTCACGCTGCGTAGTTTATAGGTCCGGCAGAGGAATTCCAGATCGCGGGCGAGCGTGGCCGGATTGCACGAGACGTAGATGACCTCCGAGGGATGCGCGCCGAGGATGAGATCGGCCACGCGCGGCGCGACGCCGATGGCCGGCGGATCGAGAATGACGCACGTCTCGGCCGCCGCGTGGGAGGCCAGTACTTCGCCGAGCCGCACCGCAACGTCGCCCGCGACATAGCTTTCGTTTGGTCCGGCGATGCGACGGGCGTATTCCACCGCCCGCTCGTTTTCCTCGATGCCGACGACCTCACGGAAACCCGGCGCCAAGCCGCGCGCGAAAAATCCGGCGCCCGAGTAGGCATCGACCAACGTCTCGAGGCCCGGCGAGGCGAGCGCGCGCACCAGATCGAGCAGGGCGGCAGCGACGCGGTCGTTGGTCTGGACGAAATATTCCCGCCTCGCACCGCTCAAAATGTAATCCCCTTCCCTCACCTGCGCCCGGCGCAGGCCGGCCAGTTGCCCGTTCACTTCCGCGGTCGCGATGGGGCATTGTTCGATATCGACCACCTCATGCCGGTCGTGCCGGTAGAAACCGATGGCCTGCCCCTCGACATGGACGCGAATTCGGTTGCGGTATCCGTACTCGAGCGGCGAGGCAACCGCGGGCCGCATCGGGACATCGGGCAGGCGGCCCAGCCGGCGGAGGGTCTGCTCGAGCTGGGCAGACTTGATCTCGAGTTGGCGCGGGTACCGGATGTGCTGGTAGGCGCAGCCGCCGCAAACCCCGAAATAGGGGCAGCGCGGCTCGACGCGGTCGGGTGAAGGCTGCTCGACCGAAACCAGCTCGGCCTCGGCGAATTTCTTCTTCTTGCGCGTGATGCGCGCCGTCACCCGCTCGCCGGTCAATACGAACGGGACGAAAATCGCCAGGCCATCGGCGCGTCCGACGCCTTTGCCGCCGAAGGCCACATCCTCGATGGCAAGCTGAACCTCCTGGCCGGCAGCAGGTTGCATTAGGGCTGCCCAAGAAATTCTGTGCCGTGGATTCCGGGAGGCAACGGCGGGTTCATGTGAAGGTGAAAGAGTAAGTGCAGGTACACGCTGGCGCGCGGGTGGGGCGCCGGCAGCTATACTGCCACTGCCATGCGCGGAAAGGAAAAGGGGCTTTCGCCCACTTGGACGAAAGCCCCCCCTGGAAACTCAACAACTGCTAGTAGGAGCCGTTTTGCTGGACGTAATTGTACTCCGTCTTAAAACCGAGTTCCGGCGGAAATTCCTCATATCCGCCGTGGATCCATGGAATATTCGACACGTAGAATGGCCTGTAGGAGCCCTTGTAGGTCGGGAACGGGAAGGTCACAAATTCATAGAGGCCGGCGCCCATGCGGAAGAACATGCGTCCGAAGCCCTTGACCACGCCATAGGTGGAGGCCGAGGCGTTGCCCTCGCGGTCATTCATCATTCCGACAGTATCCATGACTTCCGTGAAGGCGGTCAGAGGGCACATGTTGGCGAGCGCGCGGCCCAGTTTCCGGGTCGGGCCGTAATCATTTGCCGGGGGGTCCTGGATGTCGGCATAGCAGTGCAGGGCAGTCGCGATAAGGAGGGAACAGAGCAGGAGGGTTTTCATGCGAATGAGGCAAATTAGGCCAATTCCGCGGGAAAAGGCAACATTTTATGGCGATATTTCGGCCATTTCACCCCGGGGCTGCGCTGGGGGTGGAATGCCGGATTATTTCTATCCGCAGATTGACGCCGATTTCCGCAGATTCTCGGTAAGTCGATCCGTTTCGTGACGGACGCGAGGCCTGCCCCTGCTTACGATCCCTCCGGGGGCAGCAGCTCTTTTTTGAGGCGGGCGCGCTCGACGAACCAGCCGAGCCAGATGCAGGCTTCGTAGAGCAGGCACATGGGGACCGAGAGGGAGACAAAGGTCACCACGTCCGGGGCCGGGGCGACCAGCATCACCACGAATAAGAGGATGACAATGGCGTACGCGCGGGTCCGCCGGAGGAATCCGGAGGTCAACAGGCGGAGGTAGACGAGGACCACAACCACGATGGGCAACTCGAAGCCGAGGCCGAAGACCAGCGTCATCTGGGTGACGAAGGAAACATACTCGCGCACCTGCCAGTTGTTTTTCCACGCGAGCGAATTCGAGAAGCTGAAGAGAAACCGCAGCGTCTGCGGCATGACGAAGTAATAGCTGAAGAGCATGCCGATGACGAAGAGCACGAAGGCGGCGGCGATGCCCGGGAGCACAATTTTTTTCTCGCGGATGGTCAGCGCCGGCAGGACGAACTGCGCGATGTAAAAAAGCAGGACGGGAAACGTGATGATGACGCTGGCCCAGAAGGAGACCTCGAAAATGATGATGAGGGAATCGGTGGGACTGAGAACCTGGAGCTGCGCATCCGGCGCCACCACATTCATGGGACGCTCGACGATGTGGACCAGCGGCACGCGAAAGGCGAAGGAGAGGAGCATCCCAACCACCACGGTGACGACCACCTTCATCAGCATCCAGCGCAGGTCCTCGAGGTGATCCAGGAACGGCTTCACCGCCTCCGGTTGCTGGTCGGTCTCGCGAAACTTGAAAATCTTGTCCAGCCAGGGCATGGGTCAAATGAACCCGCGGGCGCACATCCTGGCAAACGCGCTCAGCGTATTGGCGTCGCGGATTTCGTTTTCGGCAATCATCCGCCGCAGCTCTTCCGGCGCGAACGCGCGGCATTCGTGGATCGACTCGTTCTCGTCCGGTTGCGGGCCGCCGGCGCCGGGACGCACGCCGCGCGCGAGGAAGATGTGCCCCTGCTCGTCGGTGAAACCGGGCGAGGAGAAGTAACGGCCCAGCGCGATCCATTGGCCGCCGGGTTCAAGTTCGTAACCGGTTTCCTCGCGCAATTCCCGGACGGCCGTGGCGCGGATTGCGGCGGCGTCCGCTTGCGGGTTGTCGATCTGGCCCGCGGGAAATTCCCAGATGGCGGCGCGAATCGGCACGCGCTCCTGGCGGATCAGGAGCAAGCGGCCATCGGTGGTCATCGGGGCGACGATGACGGCGGCCTTGCGACGCACCACGGTCCATTGCAGGCCATTGGGCCGGCACGGCGTGCGCATCTTTTCGAGATATACCTGGACGTACGGATTCGCGTATTGGAGGTCGGCGGCGAGGATCTCCCAGCCGGGGGCATCGTCGATGATCGCTTGAAAAGCGGGGGGCTGCGCGTCGGCCATGATCGTCACGCGTTCGCGGCCAGCAATGCACGCCAGCGTTCGAGTTGCGCCCGGACATGGGCCGGCGAGGGAGCGCCCGGCGCCTGCCGCGCATCGAGCGCCCGGCGCACATCCAAAACGGCGAAGAGATCCTGAGCGAATGCCGGCGAGAAGGCTTGGTAGGCCTTGAGATCGAGCTTCGAGAAGTCGCCGCCTGTTTCGATGCAATGCGCGACCAGTTTGCCGATGATTTCATGGGCCTGACGGAACGGGACGCCCTTGAGCACGAGATAATCGGCCAGGTCCGTGGCGAGCAGCATCGGGTCGCTCACGGCCGCTGCGGCGCGGCCGGCGTTGACTTCGAGCCGGCTCACCATCGCGGCGTTGATCTCGAGCGCGGCCTTGATCGTATCGACGGAATCAAACGCCGGCTCCTTGTCCTCCTGCATGTCGCGGTTGTAGGCGAGAGGGAGCCCTTTGAGCATGGTCAGCACCGCCATCAGGTTTCCGTAAAGGCGGCCGGTCCTGCCGCGGGTCAATTCCGACACGTCGGGGTTTTTCTTTTGCGGCATGAGGCTCGACCCGGTGGCGAACGCATCCGGCAGCGTGACGAAACCGAATTCACTCGACGCCCAGAGGACGATGTCCTCGCTGAGGCGCGAAAGGTGCATCCCGGCGATGGCGATGGCCGCCAGAAGTTCGCAGACGAAATCGCGGTCGCTCACGGCGTCGATGCTGTTTTGCGAGACGGCGGAGAAGCCCAGCTCCCGCGCGATGAGGGCGCGGTCAAGGACGATGGTCGAGCCGGCAATGGCTCCCGAGCCGAGGGGCATCACGCCGGCCCGCTTGCGCAAATCCGCGAGCCGGCCCAGGTCGCGCTCGATCATTTCGACATAGGCCAGGAGGTGATGCGCGAAAAGCACCGGCTGCGCCCGCTGCAAATGGGTGTAGCCCGGGATCACGACGTCGCAGTTGCGTGCGGCGAGGTCGACGAGGCTGCGCTGGAGGTCGCGGGCGAGCGCCATGATCGCGTCGGTCTCGGCCCGCAGCCAGAGCCGCATGTCGAGCGCGACCTGGTCGTTGCGGCTGCGGGCGGTGTGCAGTTTTGCGCCGGCGGGGCCGATGCGGCGCGTCAGCTCCGCCTCGATGTTCATGTGGATGTCCTCGAGGGCGGGATCGAAATGAAAAGAGCCCGATTCGATGTCGCGCTTGATTTGTTCGAGGCCCGACTCGATTGCCGCCTGCTCCTCGATGGTGAGGATGCCGGCGGCCTTGAGGGCCCTGGAATGGGCGATCGAGCCCGCGACATCGTGCGGATAGAGCCGCCAGTCGAACGAGATCGACTCGCTGTATCCCTTCAACAATTTATCCGCGCTCTGCTGGAAACGGCCTGTCCACATGGGTTCCCGTTATATGGAGTCCCTGCTTCCCTTTTGCAACCCCGCAACTCCCGCAAGGCTGCGCCCCTCTTGCACTTGCTGCGTTACGGGCCCTGAATAACGCCGCGAATCCGCCGCTGGCCTCCGGGCTGCGTGGGCTGGATCTGCCCGTTGTTCGGGAGGACTCCCCGGGGGTTGTATCCGCCGTTGGGCAGGTGAAATACGGGCCGGGGCGGGCCATTGAGGAAGCCTGGGCGGCCCTGCGGCTGCCCCTGGTCGGGCGCGTTCTTGATCGAATCCTCGTCGAAGAGCAGCGTCGCCTTCTCCCCTCCCTTGCTCACCGCGACGGTGCTCTCGCCCATCTTATCGGACCATTTGATTCCCTCGACCTTGATCCCGTCGGGCGAGCTTTTGCCCACTTCCAGAAAGAGGGGCGGATGCTTGTCATCCTCGTCCCGCGATTTGATGACCACGAAGTCGGTGTTGCCGACGCGCGCGACGCCATCGACGTACAATTGCGCCGCGAATCCGGGCGTCGGCGCTGACGCCGCGGTGGTGTCCGTCGCCACGGCAAATGGCGATTTCTCGCTCATGAGGCGGTAGCGTGCCTCCGGAAAGGGCGTCGGCAGCGGCTGCGGCGTCGCGGCGGGTTGCGGGTTCTGCGGCCCAATCGCCATTGCCACGAAACACCAGCCGAGCAGGAGCGGCGCAATAACAATGCGCTTCATTAGCGCATAATACCTTGAATCCGCGCCTCTTTCAATCATGGCGCATACCAGCGGGCGATTTTGAACGTCCCGAGCATCTTAGTCTCGTCGGAGGGATCGACGACGATGTTGGCGTCCTCGCATACGATGAAGGCATCCGGTTTTTGCAGCGCGTAGAGAAAGCTGATGAGGTCCTGCCACGTCGAATGAGTGTCCATGGTGACCGCCACGGAGCGGTACTGGTCGCTCCTGGTCACCGCGCCCACGACCTCGTTATCGCGGGTGACATTGTGCTTGGCCGCGATCGAGCCGAGCAGGTCGTAGAGTTCGACGCCCGCGGCGTTCTCGTTGGCCAGCTTTGGCTGTTTGGCCGTCAGCGCCGCGTCGCGGGCCGCCCAGAGCGGTTGCTGGGCCAGCAATTCCTGCATGTTCGCCCACTCGAGTTTGCCTTGATCGAGTTCATCGCGCAGCGCGTCGTTCCGCTGCTTGAACGCCTTGAGCAGGAGAATGTTCAAGAGCAGGAAGACGCCGATGCCCATCAGCAGCATCAAGTTTCGTTCGCGGGAGGAAACATTCATAGTTTTCCGTAAATCTGAAATTCCGCGTGGCCGTTGTCGGAAATCTTCGGCGGTACGGCGCTGAATTGGAAGGCCTTCAAATCGGGATTGGCCTTGAGGGCGTCGAGGAACTGGATGGCCATGATGGCGGTGGTCGCCTCGCCTTCCACGGTGAACTCGTTTGGTTTCTGGTGGAATATGGTGACGTGGAGGTCGGACGACGGGATGCTCTTGTCCACCTGCTGGAGGATCTCGACCGTGTAGCGGGTGGGATCGATTGCCGCCTGCGAGGGCGGTCCATCGCGCCTTCTGTGTGGAAATCGCATCCACCGTCGGTTTGGCCGCCGCCACCTTGTTGCCGATGGCCGAGACCTGGTGCTGCATCCAGATGATGTAAGCCGCCGCCGCAGGAGCAGAAGCAGGTAAACCCCGCCGGCCAGCATCAGCCAGTCGCGCAGCTTCGCCTTTCGGGCATGCTCGGCCCGCTCCTAGGTCCAACCGGCGGGGACGAGGTTGACCGGGCCCTGGTCGAGCGGCCCGTCCATTGGCGCAAGCTCGACGGGGAGGCCGCCGAACTGGGCGCGCAACCCCTCGCGCCAGGTGGTGAGCCCCGGCTCGATCACCACCTTGCTGAAATTCACGGGCGCGCCTTCGAGTTCCGCCGCCAGGAGCATGCGGGGAAGCTCCGCGAGGAAGCCCTCCCTGTCCGTGGCGGGGCAGGCATGCGCGGAGACCAGCTTCCCCTTTTGCGCGATGGCAAGAATGGTGGACTCGGCCTCGCGAAAGATGAGCGCCAGGACTTCTTCGTGCGGGAAATTTCGCGGCGAGCTGGATGGCGAAGATGGTCACCTGCCCGGGGAGCTTCCTGCGGGTGCGCAACGGCTGGCAGAGGTTGTCGAGCTGCTCGTTGCTGACGGCGATGGCGAGCAGGTCGCTTTCGTTTTCCCCCTGCCGGATGATGTCGAAGCCGCTGGTCAATTCCTCGCCGCTATAGGGCAGCGTCTTCTCGAGCTGGAGTACCACCATGCCGCCGAGTTCGGTGCGGTCGGTCGAGGGCAGCCGCATGCGCTCCATCAAAACGGCGCTGACCGGCAGCGAGAGGCGGACGGCGGCGCCCTCCGGCACGGCCTGGGCCACCTCCTCCATGGTGCGGGCAATGGGCGCGGAGCCGACGTCGGCATCGCCCCCGATGTGCCAGCCGCCGGCGGCGGGCATAACGGTGACGAGTCGCGGTCCCTGGCGGGTTCGTGATGGGGCTACTGCTCTTTCCAAGACATTATATTAGGTTGCAGACCCATCTTTTTAGCAACCACTTCCACGGTGCGGTACACATTTCCGCACTGGCCGGTGCTGCGGATGTGGACGGTCGAGAGCGGATTCTCGACCTCCACGTAGGGGGCCAGCAGTTGGGCCTGGTTGCTGTTGAGGCCGAGGTAGGATATCGCTTCATTGACGTCGGCGAAGAGGTGATCGTCGGCCGTGCCGTCGATGCCATCCGGCCCTGCGCGGATGGCGCAAAAGCGCTGGGCGTTGGACTCGCCGACACCCGGGAGGCTCTCGATGATGCGGAGTGAGGCTGATTGGAGGTCGATCAGGCCCGGGTCGGTGTAGATGGTGAAATCCTCCTGCCAGTCCGCCTGCGACACCAGCGGCCCGGAGCCGGCGACCTGGGCCAGCTCGTCGACACTCAAGAAGGTCCCGCGATGGGGCGGATGGTAGGTGTCGGAATCCTCGGCGCCGTTGAGCCTGTGCAAGGCCGGTGGCCCCAGCCAGTCCAGGATGGAGTCGATGAAATGGTTTTGCTGCTGGATGTTCAATCCGCGGCGCTGAAGGTAATGCTGAAAAATGGCGATTTTTCCCGGGTCGGGTCCCTGCGGGGGCGTGAAAATCCAGTTCAGGTTGAGCCTTCCGGCCTCACCGGTCAATTGGACCTGGTAACCGCGATCCGGAGCGAGTTGCTGCGAGAGGAGCGGCGTCTGGCGGGATACCTGGGGGTTGAGCGCCACCATCACACCGCTGTGGGCGAGCGCCTTTGCCTCGAGGCCGTTATTTCTCTCGCCGGTGATTGTGATATTCAACCGGATGAACTTTACCCACGCGAAGATGGCCACCGAAAGCAGCAGCAGCGCCCAGAGCGCGATAATCAGCACGCTGCCGCCGCGCCGCGCGCGCGCCACGCATTTGGCGCGGCGAATAGTGGCGTGGGGACAGATTCTCATGAGGGGAGTTTCGTCGGCGGCAATTCAATCACCGATTCATACGGGACGGTTTGGTCCGTGCGCCAGATGCGCACCCGGACCAGGGCGGGACGCGCGGTGGCGTCGCTCCATTTCTCGAGCCATGTGTTGAGCCGCTGATCGTAGTAGCGGATTTCGATCGCGTCGACGTTCGGGAGAAGCGGCAGCCAATTGTCCGCCTGGGCGGGGTCGGTGGGATCCTGGCGCAGGATGCCGAGCGTGTAGGTTTTGTCTTGCGGGCGCAAAAGGAGCGTGACCTTCCAGAGGCCGGGCGCGTCGTCGGTGAACATCCCGTTGCCGCCCTGCGTCAGCCATTCCACCTCGTCGCTGGCCTTGCCGTTGAATTGATGGCCCTCGCCCATCAATGCGGCGCTTTCGGCCGTCGGCAGGTTCGAGAATTCCTCCGTCAGCACAGCGACCAGCGCCTGCACCGCGCCCTTCTGGGCGGTGTCCTCGTTCGTGTAGCGGATCGCCAGCAGGCTGCCGACCACGAACCGGTAAATCGCGACGGCCACCAGCGCCATGATCGCCACGGCGAGCATCACCTCGAGCATGGTGAACGCCCGGCGGCGCCGAGCCTTATTTGCTGCGGAGCACATAAAATGAAATCGCCCGCGACTGCGGCAGATTATCGGATGTCCAGTCGACTTCGAGGTCCACCTCGTACAAGCCGAGGATATCCGCGTTCTTCTCATTCTTCGCGATCACCTGGTGGCGGGTCTGCTTGATTGTCATGCCGGGAAAGGAATCTCCCAGGTCATCGGTCACGTCCTTGTCGCTCTCGACTTCCCCCGCCTCGACTTCCGCCATCCGGTTCTCGAGGGCCAGCCGCGCGCGCTCGGATTCCTGCCGGATTCCCTCGGCCCTCACGCAATTGGAAACGCACTCCCCCAGGCCAATCACGCCCAGCGCAAAAATCACCACGCCCAGCATGACCTCGATCAATACGAAGCCCATCGGATTTCGGATTTCGGATTTCGCCGCGCCCGCAACGCCTGAGCGTAGCGATGCGGGCAGGGGATTTCGGATTTGCTTCATGGCGAAGTGAATGCCGCTTGTTCGGTCAACGGGTCATAGGTTGCCGTCCACGCGGCCCCCGGGACATGGCAGATGACCGTCGCGGGCTCGCACGTTCCGGTCGGCCAGAAAGTCCAGATGGCCGGCGGGTTCTTCGTCAGCGCCGCCGGCAGGATCAATTCGGGCGCCAGCTTCTCACCAAAATCGACCCGTTTCGTCTCGCCTCCCTCGTTGCCCGGTTGCGCCTGGGCCGCGGTCTGGCCATCCGCGCCGGATTGCCCATCGTCGACCGTCTGGTCCGCCGATTCGTCCTGGTCCATCTCCCGCGCCTGGGCCGATTCACCCGCTCCGGCAGGATGCATGGTCACGCCGGACTCATCCCATTCGATCACATAGGGCTGCCGCTCGGTCACCGCCCGCGACGAGGCCTCCTTGGTCAGCGCGTCGAACTCGTTGAACAGCTTCTTCGCGTGCTGCTCCTCGATGAGCCCTTTGATGCTGGGCACGGCGGCGAGCATGATAATGACGCCGATGAAGATGGCCAGGCAGATCTCGAGCAGGGTAAATGCAGCCTCTGCCGTGGTGGAGGGACGCAGTGCCGGGCGCATCGCGCAAGATACCCTTTCGAATCCGAATTGACAATCATCACCCGCCGTCGGGCCCCGGCGGTTTCATCACCCGCCACAATTCCCCGTCGCCCCGCCATCCGGAATGGCCGATCCAATCGACGCTGACATTGCCGTTGTCTTCAAATGTCAGGATCAGCCACGCCCTGATGTTCGGCGAGATGCCAAACCGGCGCATTTCGATGAGCATCTGGTTGGGGGCGTGCGTGGAAACGAACAATTCCCCCTGCGATCCATAGCGTTTCGCGGGCACATTGCTGTAAAGCCCCTTGCGCTCGCCGTACATCGCCCATGCCGTGGAAAAGCCGCTGTCCATTTTCATGGTCGCCTCGGGCGCGTCAGCCCAGCCGGACAAATCGAGCCGCATCTCGACTGTGTTCTCCCCTTCAAACCCGCCGCGCTGCGTCGTCACCCGCACCGGTCCCATATAAGTACCCACCACGCGCCCCCAGGCCGCGGGGGACATCGGCTGCGGGCTCAATTGATCGAGAATCACCCGCCGGTCCGCAAAGCCGGCGCACCCGGCAAGAACCATCGCCATCGCCAGCGCGACAATGCCTTTAAAAACTCGCATCCCTTCGACATTAGCCGGGCGGCTTCCGCAGTCCACCCGATTTCACGCAACCGCATTCCAACTGGCGAGAAAAACATATCATCCAAGCCATTGTGCCCCGTAGTTGACCTGACCCCCTCTCGCGTCTAAATATAGCGTACGTGAACCGCTGGCTCGGTCCCCTATTGTTTTTATCCGCCCTCGTGGCTTCCGCGCGGGCGCAAGGACCGGTCTACCCCACGCCGCCGCGGCAGCCGCCCACTTTCGGCGCGCGCAATATTCCCGCGCCCGGTTCCCCGGCCAACGATAACATTGCGAACCCTCCCGGCAGTTCGGATGAAGTGCGGCTCCAGTTTCCCAACACCGACATCCAGCCGATCCTCAAGCTCTACGAGCAACTGACCGGCAAACAGATCATTTACGATAACTCGGTTGTCGGGACGATCAGCATCGACATCTCGAAGCCGGTCAGCCGCGACGAGGCCATCCGCATCATTGAGACGAGCCTTTATCTCAACGGCTTCTCGCTCGTCCCGGGCGAGGGGAACATCGTCAAGGTGTTTGGCACCGGCAAAAACCCGCGTTCCTACGGCGTCGATATTTACTCGGATGTCACGCAAATCCCCGACGGCGTGGAAGTGGCCACCGTGGTCTTCCAGCTTCAATACGCCGACTCGAAGGACATCAAGTCGGTGCTGGATCAGTACATTGCCAATACGCCGAATGTCACCAGCACCGTTCCGCTGCCCGGCGCGATCCTGGTGACGGAGAGCACGCTGACGCTTCGCAACATCGCGAAGATCATTGAGGCCGCGGACGTGCCGCCGGCGGAAGTGGTCAGCCGTTTTTACCCGCTCTACAACGCGAACGCAAAGGACGTGCTCGACAAGCTGAACAAGCTTTTTGAGAAGAGCACCCAGGAAACCGAAAGCCCCACCGCCCCCGCCGGGCGCAATCCGAACCAGCCGCCGTCGCCTCCCGGCAGCGTGGTGATTCCCGCGGCCGCGTCCGGCCTGACCGAGGACACGATCATCGTCGGCAAGATCAAGCTGGATTAGGACGACCGCAGCAACCGCATCCACGTCGTCACCCGGCCGGTCAATCTTCCGTTCATCGAGGAACTGCTCAAGGAGTACGATGCTCCGGTCGTGTTTGGCCAGCCGGTCAAGCGCAGGCTGCGCTATGTGGATGCAGCCGTCGAGTTGAGCGTCATTGAAAGGGCCATCACCGAGCCAGGGGAGAAAGCCGAGGGCGACACCGGCGCCTCGACATCCACCGGCAGCACGCAGCCCACCGGTGGGGGCGCCGCCACAACCGGGGGGAAAACGAGGGCTTGAACAACGGCGCCGGCGGCTCGACCAGCGGGCTCAGCATCACGCCCGAACTCGACACGCCGCAAAAAGACCTGACTCCCAAGGAAGTCACCATCGGCAACACCAAGATCATCGCCGACCCGCGGGAGAACTCGATCATCGTCCTGGGCAGCGACGACATGCAGAAGAAGATTTTCACCCTGCTGGACCAACTCGATGTCCAGGCCCCGCAGGTGATGATCAAGACGGTCATCGGCGAGTACACGCTTAACAACGACATGAACCTGGGGGTTGATTACCTGCTCCATTACCCGAGCAGCCCGATCACCGACCTGCTCTCCTCCGGCACCACGTCGCTGAGCAGCAGCAGCTTCCTCAACGGCAAGGCGGGCGCAGTCGTCACCAACTTTACCCAATCGCCCGTCTCGACGACGCTGGCCAGCGCCGTCGGCGGAGGCAACGGGTTTACCGCGGCCATCGGCGCAGCCAATTCCCTGGACGTGATCGTGAGCGCCCTCGAGTCGACCGGGCGCTTCCACATCACCAATGAGCCCGAGGTTTGCACGTCGAACAATCAAAAGGCGATGATCGTTTCCGGCGAACAAATCCCCGTGCCGACCAGCACCCTTTCCAACCTCACGGCGAGCGGCGTCGCCGGCTCGACGGCCGCGGTCCAATCGAGCATCGACTACATGCAGGTCGCGCTTCAACTGGAAGTGGTCCCGCTTATCAATTCCGACCGCGAGGTCAACCTCGACATTCTTCAGAAGCTCGACAGCCCCAGCGGCAGCACGACAAATATCGGCGGCAATAACGTGCCCACGATCAGCACGCGTTACATCCGCACCAATGTGACCGTGGCGAACAAGGCGACCATCGTCCTCGGGGGCCTTATCACCAAGACGGTGGGCGGCAACAGTTCCGCGATCCCGTTTCTTGGACGCATCCCGGGACTCGGCTGGCTCTTCGGCAACAAGACCAAGCAGAGCGACCGCTCCGAGCTGATCGTCCTCATCCGCCCGGTCGTGACCGAGAACCCGCAGGAGATGGACGACGAATCGCATATCGAGCGCAAGCACATGCTCATGGAGCCCGATATCGATTCCACCATCGCCGCTCCGACGCCGCGGTCCGCCAGCGCCGTCAATTTCCGGTACGACGACAAGACGGTCCAATGACCTCGCCCCTCCGCAAGAGCCTCGTTGACGCCATCATCGCCAGCGGCTGCGAGGATCCCGAGGAGGCGGGGAAGCTTGCCGCCACTCCCGGCAACGGCCTGACCTGGACGGTGCATGTACTCAACTCCGGCAAGGTGGACGAGCAGCGTTTCACCAATGAGCTGGGCCGGCTTTTCAACACGCCGGTCGAATCGATCCAAACCTCGAGCGTGGACCGCTCGGCTCTCGGCACCCTTCCCAGCCGTTTCGTCTTCAAGCACCAGATTCTGCCCATTGGCCAGACGGAAAACAGCCTGCGCCTGGCGACCTACGACGTCTTCAACAGTGCCGCCCGGCACCTGGCGGCACAATTGCTGCCCGGCAAAAAGCTGGAATGGGTGCTGGTGCCGCGCACGCAATTGCTGCGCTCGATCAAGACGCTTTATGGCGTGGGCGCGGAGACTTTCGAGGAGATTCTTCAGAGCACCGGGCGCAGCCTGGATGCGGGCGAGGAGCGTTTCGAGGCAATGGACCTGGATGCCGACGACCCCGAGGCGTCGGTCGTGAAATTCGTCAACCAGGTCATCCGCGAAGCCATTTCCGAGCGCGCGACGGACATCCATGTCGAGCCGCTCGAAAACGACCTGCGGATCCGCTACCGCATCGACGGCATCCTGCACGAGGTCGCCGTGCCGCCGCAATTGCGCCTGCTGCAGAGCGCCATCATCTCGCGCCTGAAGGTGATGGCCCATATGGACATTGCCGAAAAGCGCCTGCCGCAGGATGGCCGGATCAACCTCACCCGCGGCCACGGAGCGGATATCGACGTGCGCGTCTCGACGATCCCCACGGTGAACGGCGAGAGCATCTCGCTGCGCCTGCTCACGCGCACCGAGCAGCAGAGCTTCGGTTTCGACCGGCTCGACCTCAGCCTGCGCCAGGCGAAGATTGTCCGCAGCCTGCTGGGCCAGCCGAACGGAATCGTCCTGGTGACCGGCCCGACCGGGTCCGGCAAATCGACCTCGCTCTACTCCTTCCTCTCGAGCATCAACTCGGTCCAGCGCCGGATCATTACGATCGAGGAGCCGGTGGAATACCGCCTCCCCGGCGTCTCGCAGATCGACGTGAAACCGGAGATCGGCCTTACCTTCGCCCAGGGCCTGCGGCACATCCTGCGCCAGGACCCGAACGTCATCATGGTCGGCGAAATTCGCGACTTCGAGACCGCGGAAATCTCGATTCGCGCCGCGATGACCGGGCACCTCGTTTTCTCGACGCTCCACACCAACGACGCCGTGGGCGGCATTACCCGCCTGACCGATATGGGGGTCGAGCCGTTTCTGCTGGCGTCGGTCATCCGCGCGTTTATCGCCCAGCGCCTGGTGCGCACCATTTGTCCCGATTGCAAAAAGCTGACCGGCTATCCCATCGAATATCTCAAGGAAATCGGCGCTTTGGTCTCGCCCGGCTTCAAGTATTACAAGGGCGAAGGCTGCGAGAATTGCCGCCAGACCGGCTACCGCGGACGCGCCGCGATCTTTGAGATTTGCGTCCTGACCGAAGGGATGCGCCGGCTCATCATCTCGAAGGCTGCCGGCACCGAGCTGAAGCAGCGGGCCACGCTCGATGGGATGGAAACGCTGCGCCAGGATGGCTGGCGACGCGTCGGCCTGGGACAGACGACGGTGGAGGAAGTGGTCCGCGTCACGCAGAGCGACGAGGGCATCGCGGAGCTGGAGCCGGAGGACTAAGCCCACGGGGGCGGTTTGCGGCGGGCGATTGGCGCCCATGGGCCTCGATGGCGTCGACGTATGGGAGATAGTACTATTATCTTGCGCGCCTTTGGTGATTTGGGCTAAATCCGATCCCGATGAAACGGGCGCTTTTCCCCCTCGGTCTGTTCCTGGTTTTTCAGGCGAGCTTGATGGCTGCGAATATCACCTGGCTGGGCACGGACGGCGACACATGGGACACCGATAACACTCCCAATTGGAATAACAGCGGATCGACCGATGTCTTTGCGACCGGCGATGACGTTACGTTTGACGATACGTCAACCAACGGCAACGTCACGCTTTCGGGCACGCTCGATCCCGGGTCGGTAACGGTCAACAATAACGTTACGGCTTATACGTTCAGCGGCTCGGGCTCGATCGGCGGTTCGGCGAACCTGCTGAAATCGGGCACGGGGACTCTTATTATTTCCACGACCAATAGTTACTCTGGCGGAACGGTCATCAGCGCGGGAACCATTATCATGACCAACACGGGCTCGGTCGGCAGCGGCTCGGTTACGCTCGGCGATGCAAACACCGGGGTGAACAACGCATCGCTGCTTCTGAGCGTACCGTCGAGCGCCGGCGTTAGCTTCACCCGCGCCATCATCGTCAGTGACAATGGGAGCGGGACATTCAGCATTGGCCGCACGGGCGCGGGAACGGGCAACGTGACAATCAGTTCAACCAATTACCTTGACAGCAACGTTACCTATCAAACATCGAGCAGCGGGACCCTCAGCGTGACAGCGAGCTTTACCGGCAGCGGGAATGCCACCATCAGCGGCGGAGGCATTAGCAACTTTGCGGCGAACAGCGGAACGGCGAACCCGTGGACAGGAAGCGTGTCGGTGACAGATAACTCGCTGCTCCTCTCGATTTCCAAGCTCAACAGCACCAGCGTGCTGAGCGATAACTCAGTCAATGTGGGCGCGGGCTCCGGGTTGGCCTTCGTCGGCGGCACTCTAAGCTCGCTGACGGGCAGTGGATATGTCGGAGGCATAACCGGCACGTTCAATTCGATTGTCGCGGTCGGCGAAGGTGGGGCCAGTTCGGAATTTGACGGTGTAATTGGCAGCGGAACGGTCGCCGGTTATGTGCTCAAGCAGGGCGTTGCCATCGTCAAGACCGGGACAGGCGTATTCACCCTCACCAACGGCAACAATAATTACACTGGCTCGACCACCATTTCGCAAGGCTCGGTCGCATTGAGCGGCAATGGCACTTTGGGAAACAGTTCGCCCATAAGTATCGCGTCGGGGGCGCAACTGAACGTTTCCGGGCTGACCGGCGGGGCGTTCACACTCGGCGCAAGCCAGACGCTCATCGTGGCCGGCGGCACCGGCGGGGGAAGCATGGATATCGCCGGCAACCTCACCAACGACGGCACGTTCAATGTTGGCGGCAGCGGCACTGCCAGCACCATCGGTATCAGCGGCAACCTGACTTTGAGCGGCGGTTCGTTGCTCTACGATTTGGGAAATGCCACGACGGCCGGCGGCGGCGTCAATGACTTGATCGATATCGGCGGCAGTCTCGCGCTGACCGGCACCACGGAAATCGTCCCGAACCTGCTGCACGGCGCGCTGACCGACGGCACTTATACCTTGATTTCCGGCGGCTCGTCCCTGACCAGCGGGAACGGCTCGGATTTTGCCTGGGGTGGTTCGCTGTTACGGCAGCTCGTCAGCTTCGATACCACGGACACTCCCGGCACGGTTTATATGATCGTCAGCGGCAGCGCGGCGAATCTTATCTGGCTGGGGACAAATGGAAGCGTCTGGGATACCGGCACCACCAGTAATTGGAACTTCAATGGCTCATCGTCCGTATTCTACGCGGGCGATAATGTTACATTCAACGATAGCTCGAACAATGGGACGGTGACGGTAACCGGCACGGTGGCTCCCGGGTCGCTGACGGTCAGTAACAGTAACACCGCGTACAGCTTTGGCGGGTCCGGGCAGATCGGGGGACTGACCAGCCTTGTGAAATCGGGAACGGGCACGTTGACCATCACCAATACCAATAGTTATAGCGGCGGCACGGATATCAGCGCGGGCGCCGTTGTAATTAGCAATGCCAGCGCGCTGGGCTCGGGCAGCGCCACCCTGGGCGATTCCAATACGGGCTCGAACGGCATGGCACTGCTGCTGAGTATCTCGAATTCGAACGGGGTAAGTTTTGCGCAGCCCATCCTGGTGAGCAGCGGGACGGGCGCGGCAACCATCGGACGGACGGGCGCGGGCAGCGGCCAGGCAAGTATCAATTCAACGCTCACCCTGGATAACAATGTCACTTTCCAGACATCCTCGAGCGGGACTCTCAGCCTCGGCGGATCTTTCATCGGGCCCGGCAATGCGACCATTTCCGGCGGGGGAATCGCGAACGTTGCCTCGACGACCGGCACCGCCGCGCCGTGGACCGGCTCATTTGCGGTCACCAATAACTCGCTGCTTCTCTCGACTACGAAGAATTCGAGCGCGCTCGCCAATACCTCGGTCAATGTGGCTGCCGGTTCCGGCGTGGCGCTAACGGACAACACCATCGGCGCGCTCAGCGGCGCCGGCTATTTCGGAGGCGCCGCGGTTACCGGCACCAATGCGAATCCGGTCGTCGGAATTGGCGGCGGGAACGCCAGTTCCACTTTCAACGGGACTATTGGCGGCGGGACCGTGGCGGGTTACTCGCTCAACCAGGGTTTGGGCATCATCAAGACCGGCTCGGGCGTGATTACCTTGACCAATGCCGGCAATAACTACACGGGAACAACTTTCATTCAGCAGGGCACGCTCGCGTTGAGCGGCAGCGGGGCAATCTCGAACACGCCATCGATCACCATCAATCCCAGGGCGGTCTTCGACGTATCCGGCCTGTCCAGCGGGGCATTTACGCTGAGCGGCAGCCAGAGTTTGACGGCGGGACGGACTTCGACTCCCGGGAATGACATCGTCGGCAGCATCGTCAACGACGGCTCGATCAATATTGCCGGCACCGGCACCACGGGTACGCTGACCATCAGCAGTAACCTGACTCTCGGCGGCGGCTCATTGCTCTATGACCTCGCCAACGTGACGACCGCGGGCTCGAACGTGAATGACTTGATCGACATTGGCGGCAATCTCGCGTTGACCGGCACGACCACGATTGTGCCGAACCTGCTCAACGGCGCGCTGACCGACGGCACTTACACGCTCATCGCCGGCGGCTCATCACTTACCAGCGGCAATTCCTCGGACTTAACGTGGGGCGGCTCGCTCAACCGGCAGACCATTACCTTCAATACGACCAGCACGCCGGGAAGCGTTTATATGATCGTCACGGGCACGGCGGCGAACCTGGTGTGGCTTGGGAACAATGGCGGCACGTGGGATACCAATAACACCGTCAATTGGAATAACAACGGCAACCCCGATGTGTTCCTGGGCGGCGACAATGTGACTTTTGACGACACGTCGACCAATGGCGCTGTCACCCTGTCGGGCACGCTCGATCCCGGCTCCGTGACGGTGAATAACAATAACACCGCTTACAGTTTCGCGGGTCCGGGCCACATCACGGGGCTGGCGGAACTGGTGAAATCGGGCACGGGCACGCTGACCATTACCACTACGAACAGTTACTCCGGCGGCACGGACATCAGCGCGGGAACGATCGTGGCGGGCAATTCCGCCGCGCTGGGATCGAGCGGCAGCACCACGCTGGGCGATGCAAATACGGGCTCGAATGCGACCGGCCTGCTCCTCAGCGTCTCGAACAGCACCGGGATCACCTTTTCGCGGCCTATCGACGTCAGCGCGGCGAGTGAAGGGAATGCGACCATTGGCCGGACCGGCGCCGGCAGCGGATCGGCGACTTTCGATTCGCCCCTCGCCCTCAACAATAACGTCACGATCCTATCATCCACGGCGGGGAGCGTCAGCATGGGCTCGACGTTCGCGGGAAGCGGGAATGTCACCATCACAGGGGGCGGCATGGCCAATATCAGCTCGAGCTCCGTCACCGGGACCGCGACCCCGTGGACCGGCTCGTTTGTGGTCACCAATGATTCGCTGCTGATTTCGACCTCGAAGTTTGGGACCTCGAGCGTGCTCGCCAATCCGATCAACGTGGCCGCCGGCTCCGGCTTGGCGGTGGCGGGGGGCAACTTGAGCGCGTTGACCGGGTCCGGCTATTTGGGCGGGACGCCCGCGACCGGCACGAATGCATATCCGGTGGTGGGAATCGGCGCGGGCAATGCCAGCTCGACTTTCGACGGGACCATCGGCGGCGGCTCCGTGGCCGGTTATTCGCTGAACCAGGAGGTTGGGCTCCTTAAAGTGGGCACGGGCGTTTTTACACTGACTAATCCCGGTAATAATTACACCGGGGCGACCGTGATCCAGCAAGGCATACTGGCGCTCAGCGGCAGTGGAAATATCGGCGGCACGCCGTCGATCACAGTAGATCCCGGGGCGACCTTCGATGTCTCCGCGTTGTCCAGTGGCGCGTTTTCGCTGGGCAGCAGCCAGACTTTGACGGCCGGGCGGACATCGACTCCCGCGAACGACATCGTCGGCAGCGTCGTCAGCGCGGGTACGATCAACATAGCCGGCAGCGGCACCGCGGGCACGATGACCATCAGCAATAACCTCACGCTGAACGGCGGCTCGCTTTTGTATGATATTTCCAATGTCACCACTGCGGGATTGGGCGTCAACGACCTCATTACCATCGGAGGTAACCTGGCGTTGGGCGGCACCACGACGATCGTTCCCAACTTGATCTATAGCGCCATCGGCAGCGGCACTTACACGCTGATCTCCGGCGGCGCGGGACTTACCGCCGGCAATGGGTCCAATCTGGCCTGGGGTGGCCCGGTTACGCGCCAGTTCATCAACTTTGACACCACCACCACGCCCGGCACGGTCTACATGGATGTCACCGGCAATCCCGCGCGAGTGCTCTGGACCGGCTCCAATGGCGGCGACTGGAGCCCGGGGAGCACCGCGTTCTCGACCGGCGCCGTCTCATCGGGGAGCGCGAATACTTATTACCAACTGGATAACGTGACTTTTAGCGATGCGTCGAGCGTGGGCGGTGTAACTCTTTCCGGCACGCTGGTGCCCGGCTCGGTTACCGTCGATAACAGTTCGACCTCCTATACCTTCGGCGGCTCGGGAGAAATAGCCGGCGCAACCGGCCTGACCAAGTCCGGCTCCGGCACACTTACCATTGCCACGGCCAATAGTTACACCGGCGCGACCATGGTGGACCAGGGAACGGTGGCGCTGACCAACAGCAATGCCGTCGGCGGCAGCTCGAGCGTGGTTGTATCGAGCAGCGCCACGCTGGACGCCAGCTCGCTGGGCAACCTGAGCGTCGGCTCGACTCAGACGCTTTCCGACGAGGGGACTGTCAATGGCAGCGTTGCGGTAAATGGCACGCTCGCGGGCACGGGCACCGTCACCGGCGCGGTCGATGCGATGGCCGGGGCGACCGTCGCGCCGGGAGACACGGGCATCATGACGGTCGGGAACGGCTTCACGCTGGGCCTCGGCGCGCATTTGTCCATGCAGATCGGTGGCACCACCGCGGGCTTTGGCACCGATGGAATGGACGGTTACGACCAGATCGCCGTATCGGGCAGCGGCGTTACGCTGGCGGGCGATCTCGAGCTTTCCTTCATCAATCCATCGTTCCAATTGAAGACGGCGGACAGCGATGCCGGTTTGTTGGGCGGCAGTTATTTCGTGCTCATCGATAACGAAACCGGCTCGCCCATCGACGGCGCATTCAGCAACGCGATGTTCACCGATCCCAATTTCCCGGCCTATCCCGATGATGCCACTTTCATCGACGGCCAGGAATTCCTGATCGTCGACAACACAGACCAAAATGGAAACCCGGGCGAGGGCAACAGTCTGACCGTCTTTGCCGTAGTCCCGGAGCCGGGCGAATGCTCTCTGCTTTTCCTTTCCTTTACCTTACTCGGCTCCGTTTACCTGATGAGGCGCCGCACGCGGCCCTCCGCCAATTAGCAATTGAGGGGTGGGTGGGACGCCTACGCAAAACACGAATTGCTGATTGCCCCGCCCGCAACGCTTCGCGTAGCGAGGCGGGCGGGTGATGTGAGATTGCTGATTGAAAAAGTTGGCCGCCGGAGGCGGCATTTATCTCAATTGGCAATCAATACACATCCCGCTTGTACCGCTTGCTCTTCTTGAGCTCCTCGACATAGAGCGCCGATTCCTCGGGCGTTTTTCCGCCGTGCGTTTCGGCGATTTTCAGCAGCGCGGCATCCACGTCCTTCGCCATGCGCGAGGCGTCGCCGCAGACGAAGAAGTGCGCGCCCTCCTGGTCGATCCACTTCCAGATCTCCGCGGCGTTTTCCATCATCCGGTGCTGCACGTAGACCTTGTGCAATTGGTCGCGCGAAAATGCCGTGTCGAACCGCGTCAGCACTCCCTCCGCTTGCATCGCGCTGAATTCCGCTTCGTATAGAAAATCCGAATTCCGGCGTTGTTCGCCGAAGAAGAGCCAGTTTTTTCCCGTCGCGCCGGTCGCCTTGCGGTCCTGCAAATAGGCGCGGAAGGGCGCCACGCCCGTGCCCGGCCCGACCATGATGATCGGCGTGCTGCCATCCTCCGGCATGCGAAATCCCTTCGCCACGTGAACGAACACCGGCACGCGGTCGCTCTCGCCCACGCGCTCGGCCATGAAAGTCGATGCGACGCCCTTGCGCTGGCGGCCATGCGACTCATACCGCACGATGGCAATGGTCAGATGCACCGCCGCGGGAAAGGCCTTCTGGCTCGACGCGATGGAATAGAGCCGCGGCTGCAGCTTGCGCAGCAGCTTCACGAATTCCTCCGGCGTGAAATGGATGCTCGGATGATTAGCCAAAAAATCGACGTACTCCATGCCCCAGAGATATCTCTCGAGGTCATCCTTGCGCAGCGCGTCCGAGGTCAGCTCGCGCACCAGCGCCGCCGCTTCGCCGCCGCGCTCGGCGATTGCCTGCACGAATTGCTTCGACGGCTGCGTGATCTGGTAATCCTCGATCAGCGCCGCGCGCAGCGGTTTCGGCTGGCCGTCGTTGCCCGGGACCATTTCATCGCCGGTGGCGTGCAGCGCGTGCAGAATCTCCTGCACCAGCACCGGATCGTTCTTCGGGAAAACGCCGAGCGAATCGCCGCATTCGTACGCCAGCCCCGAACCCTCGAGGTCCAGTTCAAAATGGCGGGTCTCCTTTTCCGATCCCTCGAGCGTCATCTTGCGATTGACGTGCAGGCGGGCTGGAAATGGATTCTTTCGCGAAAAAACCGAGGCTGGTACGGCGGTTTCTGTTGGCATGGGGCGAGGATGAAAGCAGACCCCACCCGGTCGCGCAAGCAATCCCTCCCGTTGGGGCAGCTTGAAGAATGCTCTACCGGCGCCGCTTCGGGATTTTCTCGGTGAGCACGCGCCGCAGCCATTCAATCTCCGCGTCGTAGGTGAACGCCCGCTTCGGGACGCAGCGGTATTGCCCGGGCGACAACCAGATGATGAAAAGATTTGGCGTCTCGCGCCATGCATAAAAATCCTCCCACTCATAATTGGTGGCGCTGCACACCGTTTTCGTGCTCATCCCCGCTGCCGTAAAAGTCGCATTCAGCTCGTCATGCAGCGCCTTGTTCTGACGGAACAGTCTTCGAATCTTCCGCTGCCGCAGCAAGAACCTGCCTGCGATGACGAAGACGACGTAGAGCGATAGAATCATCATCAGCGGCCGATTCATTCCGATTGACTGGTGCAGGGCCTCACGAAGGTGTCCGATCGCGCCGGCCGCGATCAACGCGGAAGCGACGGGTCCGATCGCGCCAACCGCGATCAACGCGGAAGCCACCGAAATACACAGGCGCCGCCACGCATGGATGCGGTCGGCTTCCAGCATATCGTCAACGGTCACGGTGTACTGGATGGTGACCGAATCGGGCAAAATGGGCATCTCGGGCGTCATTTTCGAACCCTTTCCCGCAAGAGGCCGCCGACCCACCGCAAATCATCCTCACTGGCAAACGCCCGCTTCGGAATTATCCGCACCAATTCTTCCGTCTGGTAGAGCAAAATGGCTTTGCGATCCTCTTTGCATCGGTGGAAGAAGTCCCATTCGAGGGTTTCCTCGCTTTTCCCGGTCGTCATTCTTACACCCTGCTCGCTGAAGGTCACCGTTACCTCGTTTCCCAGCAGCTTTGACTTTGAATAGACATTTGGAACGAGCCTCGGCAGTACCACGAAATAGACGATCGCGCGGAAGAGAATCCAAAACGAAAGGATTGCCAGCCCGAAGTTTCTCGGCAGACCGAAGGTGCGCCAATGCGCGGCGTAACCCGCCACCACCAGCACTGCAATTGTCACGTCCAACGCCCACACCTTGCGGCTGTGCTGTTGTGTGGCGGCCAGGTAATCCTGGGCGCTGACCTGGTATTTGAGCGTTACAGTCCTGGGGTCCACTCACTCCGTTGCTGGCATTTCCGGCGGCCTTTGGCACGACAATCTTTGAGACTCCCGGGCTTCAAATTCCGCCGGCCTGGCACCCGCGCAGCCCCCTCTCCTTCTCCTTGCGCGGCGCCTGAGCGGCGGCTAAACTGGCGGCTTGGCCATGTTAGCCTCCAATCCCCATCGGAGTCAGCCTGCACCCATTCCGGGGCGCTGTCTGGAAAGCCCGCAACCCGACGGGCGCCATCCTGTTTAATCCCCGTGAAAACCGATGCCGGCGCCACCATTTCCCCAGCCGTGGCACGCGCGGCCGCTTCGCCGGCCAAACGCAAGGGCAGCCGCTCGACCTTTGTGCGGACGAAGGTATCCCGCCTCGAACGCGTCCTGAGCATCCTGATCGTCTGTCTCATTGCCGGCATCGGTGTTGCCATCTGGATCAAGGGGGATCATTTCGACCCCGGCATTTACAGCCTGAGCACCGACGCGCTCCAGTCCACCGCCGCCGCGGTCACGGGCAAGGCTTCGACGCTGCGCGCCGACGCCGGCCAGGAATCCGACGGCGCAGCGCCGAAAGTGGCGGCATCATCGCTCCCTTCGCTCCCCTCGCCTTCGTCTGTGCCCATGGCCGCTTCCGCCCCGGCGGCACCGGCTTCCGCCGAGGATGATGCCGCGGCCGATGGCGCCGTGGAAGCCCAGGCCGATACTGCCTCGGGCGCCGCGCCGGCCGCAGCCCTGAACAAGGAGCCGCTCGAAATCAAACTCCCCGGCATCAGGCCGATGGACGACACGGAATTCTATTCCGCCGATACGCTTTACGAGAAAATCGACGGCAGGTCGCCGGCTTACCAGGGCTTCAATGTCCAGGAATTGCGCTGCCGCACCTTCACCGTCGACGGCGACGGCAGCAGCTTCGTGGATGTCTATGAGTACCGCATGGACACCAACGTGAACGCCTTCGGCATCTTTGCCATGGAGCGCGACCCGGCGGGGAAGCCGCTCGATTTCGCCAAGGATGGTTACTCCGGCGAGATGGGATATTATTTCCGGCAGGGAGATGTCTACGTGCAGGTCATCGGCTCGGACACCAATCCCAAGACGATGACGGCCGCGCTGGCCATCGCGCGCAACCGGGCCCAGGTTCTTCCCACGGACGACTCGGGGCTGGAGGGGCGGCGGGCGCTGCCATCGGCGGGCCTGGTGGCAGGGAGCATCACATTCGTCCAGCAGGACGCGCAGGGTCAGGACTTTTTGAAGGACATTTTCCAGGGGACATACGATTTCGAAGGGAAAAAGCTGACCTATTTTGTGATGGCGGCGACGCCCGACGCATCTCTCTCGGCATGGAATAGTTACCTTGATTTTTGTGGAAAATACGGAGGAAAGGCGACGGTAATTCCATCGATCAATGGCGCCAAGGTCTTCACCGCTTCCAACTTCGGCACTTACAAAGTCATCTACCAGCGCGGCGGCCAGCTTGGCGGCGTGGTGGATGCTCCCGATCCCGATGCCGCGCTCCGTTTTGTAACCCAATACCTGCAAGGCCAAATCCAATGAGCACGACCCCAGACTCGAAGCCAGCGCCAGACCCTGAGGGCGTATCGCGCCGCGAATTCCTCATCCGCACCGGCGCGGCCGGGGCGCTCATCGCGGGCTCGACCATCGCGGGCTTCAAGCTCTGGCAGCCGAATCATTTCATCCCCGGCTTCGAGGTGGTAAAGGGTCTCCAACTGCCCGATTACCGGGTCGCCGGCGCAACGGGCCTGCCGACCATGGCCGTGGCCCACGGGACCAGCCATGATGCCGCAATCCGGGCCGCCATTGGCGCGCTCGGCGGCATGGGCCGCTTCATCAAGAATGGCGACGTGGTGATGATCAAGCCGAACGTCGCCTTTGACCGCCCCCCTGCCCTGTGCGCGACCACGCATCCCGAGGCGCTCCGCACGGTGGCCAAGCTGGTGCTCGAAGCCGGCGCGTCGAAGGTGGTTGTCGCCGATAACCCGATCAACAGCCCTACCGGCTGCTTCCTCAAGAGCGGCCTGCGCGAGGTCGCGAACGACCTGAACCTCGACCTCATGTACCCCGAGGCGGAATCCTTTGCCCCGCTGCAACTCGATGGCGGGGAAATCCTGCGCAACTGGACCTTCTTCCACGAGCCCTTCAAAAAGGCGACCAAGGTCATCGGCGTCGCGCCGTGCAAGGACCACAACCTTTGCCATGCCTCGATGACCACCAAGAATTGGTACGGCCTCCTGGGCGGGCGCCGCAACCAGTTCCACCAATACATCCACTCGATCGTCTCCGATTTCGCGCTGATGATGAAGCCGACGCTGGTGGTGCTGGATGGCATGAGCGTCCTGATGCGCAACGGCCCCACCGGCGGTCGCCTGTCCGACGTGAAGCCGATGGGCACCATCGTGGCCGGCACCGACATGATCTCCGTCGACAGCTATTCTTACACAAACCTCCTCGGACGCGACATCGCGGAGCTGACTTACGTCCACAAGGCGCACGCGCGCGGCCTGGGCAACATGAACTGGAAAGACACGGTCTACAAGGAGGTCCAGGCATGAAAATCCGCACGGCACGGCGCATCTCGCAGGTCTTTTTCTTCAGCCTGTTCCTGTTTTTCGTCGTCATTTCGGACCTGCGCTATCTCAAGGGCTACCCGGTCTCGCTCTTCCTCGAGCTGGACCCGCTGGTCTCCTTTGCCACCGCCATTACGACGCACACGATTTACAAGGGCCTGCTCTGGAGCCTGCTGCTTTTAATCCCGACCATCCTTCTCGGGCGCATCTTTTGTAACTGGATTTGCCCCTACGGCATCCTGCATCACTTCATGGGCTGGCTTCTGGGCAAAGGGCGCGCCGAGGAAAAGGAGCGCATCGAATCGAACCGTTACCGGAGCATTTACCAGATCAAATACATCATCCTCATCGGGATGATCGTCGCGGCGCTCTTTGGCTCGCTGCAGATCGGGCTGCTCGATCCCATCTGTCTTTTCCATCGCTCGATGACGACGGCGATTCTGCCGGCGGCGAACCTCGTCGCGCCGTCGACATTCTACGTCAAGCAGCCGTTTGCCATCGCCGCGTGGGTGATCGGTTTCCTTCTCTTCCTGCTGGTCGGGATGAATGTCGTCATCCCGCGTTTCTTCTGCCGCGTCCTCTGCCCGCTCGGCGCGTTTCTCGGGACCATCTCCTCGGCGGCGCTCTGGCGCATCGAGCGCAACCCGAGCAAATGCGTCGATTGCGACCTCTGCCTGAAAAACTGCGAGGGGGCGTCCGATCCGCACACCCAGCTTCGCAAAAGCGAATGCTTCGTCTGCTTCAATTGCATCGAGGACTGCCCCGAGGACGCGCTTTCGTTCAAATTCGTCCCGCCGCTCCAGCACGAGATCACCATGCCCGCCGTGCAGCCGCGGCGCGCGCTGCTGGGCGCGGCCGTTGGGTTCGGGTTCTTCGGCTTTGGCCGCGCCTCGGGCGACCAGGACCGCGGCTACAACAAAGACGTCGATTCGGCCGCCTGGCTCGGTCGAGGAAAAGGAATTCCTCGAACGCTGCATCAAGTGCGACCAGTGCATCCGCGTCTGTCCCACCAATGTGCTGCAGCCCGCGCTATTCACCGCCGGCCTCGAAGGGATCTGGACGCCCATCCTCGACAACAAGATCGGCTATTGCGAACTGAACTGCACCCTGTGCGGCCAGGTTTGTCCCACGGGCGCCATCCAGCGCATTTCCATCGAGGAAAAGACCGGCCTGGGCAAATTCGCCGCGCAGGGCCCGGTCCGTCTCGGCACGGCCTTTTACGACCATGGCCGCTGCCTGCCGTGGAGCATGGAGACGCCGTGCGTGGTGTGCGAAGAGGTTTGCCCCGTGTCGCCGAAGGCCATTTTCTCGCGCGAAGTCACCATTACCAAGCGCGATGGCACGGACATCACCCTGCGCCGCCGTATGTCGATCCCGCGCTCTGCATCGGCTGCGGCATCTGCGAACACGAATGCCCCGTCACCGACGAACCGGCAATCCGCGTCAGCGCCGTGGGCGAAACCCGCAGCCGGGACCGGCGCCTGCTGATGGATGGGGGCATTACGAGTGCGCCGCGCGACTACGAATCGAAGCAGCGGTAGGCGGGTAATTGCGGATTGCGGATCTCGGATTGCGGATTTAAAAAATGCCGCCTTCGGCGGCCAATACAGACAATCATCAATCTGACTTCAGCCGTTTCGGCAAGCTCAAGGCCCTGAGCCTGTCGAAGGGCAATCAGCAATTTCCCCATCGTGTCCAAACCCCAGCCCACCACCCGGCTCCGCACCTGCCGCGCCTGCGGCAGACAATTCGAATACCCGCTCAAAGGCAGCCGGGCCACCCGGTTCCACTGCGACGAATGCGTGGACATTCCGCCCGATGTGCGGAAAGTCGCCGAGCGCCTCTTCACCCGCCTGCAGAAGCTCGAATTAACCGTAAAACGCCTCGAACAAAAGGCGGCAGCGGGGCAATCCCCAGCCCCGCCTCCTGCTGCAACCACCCAGGGGTGATTGCGCTAAATCATCCTCCCGATCAGGCCGACGGACTCGGCGAAGCAGCAGCGTGGTGGTGATGATGATGGTGGTGGTGATGATGGTGGTGATGATGATGATGCCCGGGCGCCGGAGAAGGCGAAGAGGTGGCATCGGCCATCACGCTGCAGGGAAGCACCAGAAGGGAGGCTCCCGCAAGAAGGGCCATCAGGAGGGTTGTCTTTTTCATACTCAGTTAATCTGGGGTGGTCGGAAGCTATTGGCTCGTAGTTAGTTGCCTGTCAATGGCCCGAGAGGATTAGCCAGCGAGCCCAGCCAGCGGACCTGCCGGTATTGACACTTCAACATTGAGCGAAACACCGGAAATCGGGGCCGGTTTCTCAGATTTTGCCCGCCAGCGCATCGATGAAGGCCGCCTGCGCCGGGTTCACCTTCGCCCGGGCCTGCTCAAGGCCAAACCATTCCGCCCGGTCCACCTCGGGAAACCGGGCCATTTTCCCTGAGCGCGGCGGCCATTCCATTTCGAAGAGATTGCTCCGGACCGGGCCTTCGAATCCCCCTCGCATGCCCAGGCATGCACGGTTTTGCCGCCTTTCTGTTTCACGCTTCCCAGCGGGATGTAGGGCCCGGGCGGCGGATCGGCGCCCAATTCCTCCCGGAATTCGATGCATGCCCTATCGAGCATATCTCCGGCGCCCTCGATTTCGCCCTTCGGGATCGACCACGCTCCCGCGTCCTTTTTTGCAAAAAGCGGCCCGCCAGGGTGCACGAGCAAAACTTCGATCTCCCCCTGCCTCAGCCGGTACAGCAAAAGGCCCGCGCTCTGCTTCCCGGCCATCGGATCAGGGCTCGACGGTGACGGGCATGCCAACTTCCGCGGCATTGAAAAAATGCTCGGCCATGCCCGCTGGCATGCGCACGCAACCATGCGAAGCCCGGTAGCCCGGCAGATACCCGGCATGCATGCCGTAGCCGCCGGTGAACCGCAGGAAAAAGGGCATCTTTGCCCCGACAAACGCGACAACGTTTTCCGGCATCGGGTCCTTGGTCACGTCGACGTTGGCCTGCACGGTGTTGCCCGCATCGTCCACATAATCGCCGTAAATGTTGGAGAGATGGTCCTTGTCCTTCTGGATGACCTTGTATTTGCCCGGCGGCGTCTCGAAACCCTTTTTGCCGCTCGAGATGATCGATTGGCCGACCAGTTGCTTGCCCTTGTAGAAATAGGCCAGTTGCTGGGAAATGACGATGCGGATGGATGGCGCGCCCTTCACCCCGTCGCCAATCCAGTACGATTTCTTTTGCGCGGACTTGGCGGTTGCGCTGAGCGCGGCGGACTTCTGCTGGTTGAGATTGGTGCAAGCCACGCCCATGAACAGAAGCGACGCGAGAGCGGCATAGACGAGAAATTTCATAGGATCTGCTCATCCCAAAGCAGGTAGGGTGCTAAAACCGTATCGAAGGCGTGCGCGGCAACACAATCAGGAATCATGCATTTGCGTGCGCACTCAACCGTTCGCCATGGCCCGGCGCAACATATCGAGGGCGGTCTGCACGGCCAATTCCTTGAAAGCGGCGCGGTCGGTGGGATAGGTGTGTTTTTCGACCATTGTTTCGCCGCCGCGAATGGCCAGGGCGATGAAGACCGTGCCGACCGGTTTCTCCGGGCTGCCGCCGCCGGGACCGGCAATGCCAGTGGTGGAAAGCGCAAACGCGGCGCCGGCGGCCCGCATCGCCCCTTCGGCCATGGCGCGCGCGACCGGCTCGCTGACGGCGCCGTGCTGCTCGATCAATCCCGAGGGGACGCCGAGCGCGCCGGTTTTGGCGGCGTTGGCGTAAGTGACGAAGCCGGCGATGAAAACCTCCGATGCGCCGGGGACGTTGGTGATTTTGTTGGCGAGACAGCCGCCGGTGCATGATTCGGCGACGGCCAGCGTTTTTCCCAACGCGGCGAGCCGGCGCACGACCGTTTCCTCGAGGCTTGCGCCTCCTTCACTCACGATCTGGGTGGGCAGTTTCGCGGTGACGATCGCCTCCGCGGCGGCCAGCGCGGCGGCGTCGCCGATGCAGCGGACCTCGACCGAGCCGGGACGCGCGCAATAGCCAAGCTCCAGCCCCGGGATGGCCAGCAACTGCTCGCCGATCACGGCTTCCACCGCCGATTCCCCCATGCCGACGATCAGCCACCGGCGGCTTTGGAACGCGGCGCCGCCGGGAACCAATTCCCTCAAAATCGGCGCGACCAGGTTCCGGAACATCGGCTGCAATTCGCGCGGCGGTCCGGGAAAAAGGAAAATATGGCGGGCCGCGCCGCCGGATGCCGCGCGCACGTAGAGACCCGGCGCGGTGCCGTTGGGATTCTCCAGTACGATGGCGCCTTTGGGCACCTGCGCCTGGCGGCGATTTCGCGGCGTCATTGCAAGGCCGCGCCGGGAAAACCGGGCCTGGATCGATTCCCAGACGCCCGGGTCCTCGATTAACGGCAGGCCGAGCAGTTCCGCGGTAATTTCGCGCGTGATGTCGTCGGTCGTCGGCCCCAGGCCGCCGGTCACCAGGACGATCCCGGCGCGTCCGAGCGACTCAGCCAGCGCGCTCGCGAATCGCCTCGCCATCCGGCACGGTCACCTGGCGCGCGATGCGCAGCCCGAGCGCGAAAAGCTCCTGACCCAGGAAAACGACGTGGGTGTTCACGTCTTGCCGAGCAGCAATTCCGAGCCGGTATTGATGACTTCGACGATCATTCGGGAAAACCGCGCCGCGCGCGGCCCGTTACCGGTCCAGCGCGTGGAGCCAGGCGGTCACGCGGCCCGCGGCTTCCGCCTCTTCGTCACTTTGGAAAACGTAAAGCAGGTTCGCCAGGATGCGCCGGGCGATGGCTATGGGCGTCGCGGTCTCGAGGTGATTGGGCTGAAGCTCGAGCTTTTGCCGCGCGAGGATTTGCCGGCACTCCGGGATGCCGATGATCCGCCCGCGCTCGAAGGGATCGAACAGCACGCCATCGTGCCGGGCGAGGAAGTGGCCGGGAAAATTGATGCCTTCGATCCGCAGCCCGCACCGCTCGCCGACGAGCATGTAAAGAAGCGTCAAGGTGATGGGAATGCCGAGCCGGGTGGCGATGACCCGCGGCAGAAGCGTGTTGTCCGGGTTGTGATAATCCTCCGTGTTCCCGCGGAAGCCGAGCTGCCCGCCGAGAAAATGCGCCAGCAGCCGCACGCGATCCTCCGCCGTATCCTCGTTGGAACGGTAATGCGCGAGTTGGCCGGCCCATTCATCCAGCAGGGCGCGCCATTCGCTCGCATTGGCGCCCGGCAGCAGCGCCCTGGCCAGCAGCCAGCAAAAGGCCTCGAGATCGCCATGCTCGGCGAAGGTCCGGCAGACCCGGCCCAGCTCCTGGCTGGCTTCCTCGGAATCGATCCGGCCCATGACATCTTTCACGTGCTCGGTCACGCACTCGTCGTACATCGTGAGCAAGTCCTCGAGCGACGGGAGCGCGGCGCTGCCCTGGAGCGCAAGCTGATCCTTTACGAGGTCCACCGTTCGTGGATCGTCGTCCTGGAGCAGTTTTACGATGGCGTCTTTTTGGGCAAACATGGCGGTTCAGCCGGGCGTCGCGTCGATGGAGATAACTTCCCCGGGTTCGCATTGCACGGTTAAAAGAATGGGGCGGCAGCAGACCGGGCAGTCCTCGACGGTGTCATGACTATTCTGCGATGTGTCCACCATGGCGGTGTAAGCCTCCCCGCAGTGAGGACAGACGACGGTGCTTTCGGCCAGCAGATCCACGTCAGTACGGTCGGCCTGATTGGGCTCGGTGGCAATGAAAAAGCGGGAGGGAGGGGAAATCCAAGATCAAAAATTCGAAATCAGAAAATCAGGCTTTGCGAGCTTGAGAAATGCCAGTGATTTTCATTTTCTGCCTTCGCCATTGCCGCAAAAACGGCTCAAAGAAAAAGTCAGTCTTCCGTTTTGAATCCGATCTTGCGCCGTGGTGGCTACCGCGGGTGTTTGAAATCACAATTTGTGATTTCAAATCGTTAAGCCACTCGGATCGAGTCAGTTGGAAAAGGAACGCCCTGGGGAATCGCTCCTGGTTGCGTTTGACAGCCTGGTTGAGGACCATCGTCGAAACTCCGTAAAGCGCGGCGAGATCGGCATCGAGAATGACGCGTTGATCGCGGACGGTGACGATCAGTGGAGCGATATTGGCGAGGGGCGCTGGTTTGGGCATTTGGAAAAACCTCAACTCTTGGATTTTCGGCTAATTCGCTATCAGCCGCGGCTTCCAAGTATTGAACTTCCCGGCTTTGTCTTCGCGACGGGCCGCCCTCAACTCGGCGACAATTTTTTGGATTCTGGCCGGTCAGCCAATCCTGCAGTTCGTCGAGAGTTTCCACAGTCATGAGGACGCGGGATTTCAATGGTGTCACGCTTCACGGTTCTCACCATGCTTGGCCGGCGTCTTTTAGACAATCCCGGCGAGCTTCAGCCGCGGGGCGTCACCCCATAGGTCCTCGAGGGAATAAAAGGCGCGCTTCTCGGAGTGGAAAACGTGGACCACCACATCGCCGTAATCCATGACGATCCAATGGCTCATCGGATAGCCGTCCACGGCGTTGGGTTTCATGCCGTCGTCCTTCTTGAGCCGCTCCTCGATTTCGCCGGCGATTGCCTTGAGGTGCGGCTCGGAGGTGCCGCTGCAGATCACGAAAAAATCGGTGAAACTCGAAATGCCCCGCAAATCGATGGCAACGATCTCCTCCGCCTTCTTGTCGGCGGCCAGTTCCGCGCAGCGCGCGGCCAGTTTTGCGCCGGTCAGGATGAGCGGGCCTCCCGGTAAAGCTGATGTTTTTCGATGATCTCGCGCACTTTCTCCGGAACCAGATACCTGATTGACCGGCCCTTGGCAATGCGCTGCCGGATCTCGGTCGAGGAAATGTCGATGCGGCGCTGATGGAGGGTGATGTAGGGATGCGGCGGGCTCTCGTCGCCGCGCGCCATCACGACCAATTGCACGAGGTGCATCAATTCATCGACGCGCCGCCAGGTGTGGAGTTCCGCCAGATTGTCCTCGCCGATCAGGTAAAGGAAGTCCGCCCCGGGATTCATCGTCCGCAGGTGCAGGACGGTGTCGATGGTGTAGGAGGTGCCGCCGCGCAATACCTCGACGTCGTCGATTTCGATGCCGGGCTCTCCTTCGATGGCGGCGCGCACCATCGCGGCGCGCAGTTCCGCCGGAGCGGGCGCTTCAGTCGCCTTGTGAGGCGAGCGGCAATTGGGAACGAAAATGAGCTTGTGCAGGTCCAGCGCATCGCGCGCATCGCGGCCCAGGATGAGATGACCGTTGTGGATGGGGTCGAACGTGCCGCCCATGATGCCGATTCTCATGGCCTTTAATAAAGCAGATAGGGCCTGCGCTCCGACTCGAACCGGGAGACATCCCCTCCCCAGCCCGCGACGATGCGCGCGGGCGACATGCCGCTCTGGATCTCATCGCGGATGACGCCGCTGCCGTAGGACTTGAAAAACATTTCGATCTTGTCGCTGTTGGAAGTGGCGAAGAGATCCGGATGCCGGTCCGCGTTGAGCCCGGCCAGCAGATAAATGCCGAGCGCGGTGAGATTGGCGTCTGAGTGAGGCTGGATGTGGAGGCGCACCCCTTCGAAGCTGCCTTCGTCGTAGGGGGTAAAGCTGACGCCATCGCCGCGGTATAGGCGCAGTTCGTCCAGTACGCGCTCGCCTCTGGCGCGATTGGCCGCGGCGACCTGGAACGGTTCCGAGGAGCCGACGCCGGTCTCCATCCCCGCCAGCTCTCCGATCATCCCGGTGGCCACATAGTAGAGAGGCGAGGTGTCATACGGGATATTGGGCGACGGCCTGACCCAGCGCAGCCCGGTGTCCTCCCAGGACATCTGGCGGTTCCAGCCTTTCATCTGGATGACGGTGAGGTTGCAATGCGGCTGCACCCAGCCGCGGGCGTTCGCCATGAGCGCCAGTTCCCCCGCGGTCATGCCGTGCACGTAAGGCACCGGCAATTCGCCGATGAACGAGCGCCAGCGATCCTCGATGAGCGGCCCCTCGATGCGAATGCCGCCGAGCGGGTTGGGCCGGTCGAGCACCACGACGTTGATCCCCTTCTCGCCCGCGGCCTCCATGCACATGACCAGCGTCGAGATGTACGTGTAGCTGCGGCAGCCGATGTCCTGCATGTCGTAGACCAGCGTGTCGATGCCATCGAGCATCCTGGCAGTTGGCTTGCGCGTGGGACCGTAGAGAGACCAGGCCATCAGGCCGGTCACCGGGTCCCGCCGGGAGGAAACGTAACGGCCAGCCTCCTCCGTGCCGTCGAGCCCATGCTCCGGGGTGAAAAGCGCGACCAGTTTCACGCCCGGCGCACGGGCGAGGATCAGGCGGGTCTTGATTCCTTCCGAGTTGACCCCGGTCTGGTTGGTCACCAGGCCGATGCGTTTGCCCTTCAGCGGCGCGAAGCCCTCCTGCTGGAGCACGTCGATGCCGAGAAGCACCGCCGCGCCGGCTCGCGCCGCCCACAACCCGAACAACAGGCAGAGTACGAAATTCTTCTTTCGGCGGTCGAGCATGAGACGCTAGCTTCCCGATTGTATGGCGCGCTCCGAGACCGGTCAACTGCTGCTCACGGGTGTGCCCGGGCCTGAACTCGATGCGCAAACAGCCGCGCTCTACCGCGAGATCCAGCCGGGCGCCTTCATCCTTTTCGGGCGCAACATCAAGTCGCCGGAACAATTGCGGAGGCTGATCGACGACCTGCGCGGCTTGAGCGGGATTGAGCCGATCATCACCATCGACCAGGAGGGAGGGCGGGTCTCGCGGTTGAAATTGATCGGCAACGAGCCGCCCAACGCGCAGCAATTGCGCGACCGCGGCAGCCCCGGGCTGATCGAGGAACATGGCCGCATCACCGGCGGCCTGCTGCGGTTGTTCGGGTTCAATCTCGATCTTTGCCCGGTGCTCGATATTTCCTTTGACGACGATGCGGACAACTCGCTGCGCGGGCGGTGCTACGGGCGCGACGTTGGGGAGACGATCCGCAACGCGGCGGCATTCAATCGCGGGCTGCGCGCCGAGGGCATCGCCAGTTGCGGCAAGCATTTCCCCGGCTATTCGCGCGCGCCGCTGGATGCGCACCATGAATTGCCGGTCATCCCGCTCGAGCGGACCGACCTGGACGCGCACGAGCTGGCTGTTTTCCGCCATTTCATCCCTCAGGGCAAAGACCCCCGCGGCGAACCCGACGCGGTGGACAGCATGATGATCTGCCACGCGCAGTATCCGCACCTGGAGCCGGAGGGCCTGCCGGCATCCTCTCGCGCCGGATCATCACCGGGATTTTGCGCGAGGAATACGGTTTTCGCGGGCTGGTGATGACGGATGACCTCGATATGGGGGCGATCCTCAACCATTACAGCCTCGAGGAGACCATCCGGCTGGCGATCGGCGCGGGAAATGACCTGGCAATGATCTGCCACCGGGTGGATGCGCTGCGCGAGGCGCGCGGATACCTCGACGGGCTGCCGGCGGCGGACCTGGACCGGGCGCTGGCTTCGGTGGCCTGCTTCAAGCAGCGGCTCGCCCCGCCGGACCGCTTCTCCAAGGAGGAATTTCACCCGGCGCGACGCGGCGGTCTACGCTCTGCGCTGAAAACGCTCGGCCCGGAACTTGCCGCGCAACGCAGCCCCGACGATGGAAAACGCTCGCCTGTCGAAATATATTAAGCCATTAGCCTCCCTAATGTTACCTGACATCGAACGCCTGCTAATCCTCCAGGATCGGGATCAAAAAATCCGCATTCTCCGGCTCGAATTGAAGAATCTGCCCGGGGAACGATCAACCCTCGACGCGAAACTCGCCGCGGGAACCGCCCGGTTGAGACGCCGCCAAGCAGAAGGCGCGGGACATCGAGCTGGAGAAAAAGAAGCTGGAAATGGAGGCGCAGGCGAAGCGCGATTCGATGGCGAAATTCAAGACGCAGCAATTCCAGACGCGCAAGAACGAGGAATTTCAGGCGCTCAGCAATGAGATCAAGCGATTCGAATCGGAGGTCGAAAAGATCGAGGATCGCGAGATCGAGTTGATGGAGGAGGCGGAGAAGTTGAAGGTCACGGTGACAGAAGCCGACAAACAGCACGCCGCTGCCAGGGCGCATACCGAAAAGCAGATCGCCGAGATCGGAGCCAAGTCGCAAGCCATCGAATCGCAGCTTGCCACGCTGGAGGCGGAACGGGCGAAGCTGGGCGAGGGAATCGACGAGGATCTGCTCTACCAATACAACAAGCTGTTCGCGAACAAGGGGGGGCTGGCGGTCGTGGCGCTCGAGCACGAGACCTGCATGGGCTGCCACATGAAGCTGACCACGCAGACCGCCGTCCGCGTCAAGGGAGGCAAGGAAGTCCTCAATTGCGAGCAGTGCGGGCGGATTCTTTATTACTCGGAGTAGGATGGATTTTTGGACTGATTAGCCGGTTTTCGTACGTCGCATGGGCTTGATTTCAGCGTCCCGGAAGTCCATAAGTGGGCTTCATGGATTCCCCAGCCATCACTCCGAATATCCCGGCCTTTGGACTTAACCCCGCGGCGGACGCGGCCACCGCAACCGCCGCCGTCTCCGCAAAGCCGGCGCGCATCGTATCCATCGACGCCCTTCGCGGCTTCGTGATGTTCACGATGATCTTCGTGAACGACCTGGCCGGTGTATCGAACCGGATCGTTCCTCCATGGATGAAACATTTCCACGGCAGAAGCGGGATGACCTTTGTCGACCTGGTCTTTCCCGCGTTTCTCTTCATCGTCGGCATGTCGATCCCGTTTGCCATCGGCGGGCGGATCAACAAGGGCGAACCGCTGTGGAAATCCATACTCCATGTGCTCGTCCGGACCGGCTCCCTGCTTTTGCTGGGGATCATGATGGTCAATGCCGAATCTCCGACGGCCCCCCCGCACGGCTGGCATTTGCCGGCGGGCGTCTCCGCAGCCAATCTCTGGATTACATTGATGTTTCTCGCCGCGATTCTCGCTTTTTGCTCGATCAAGCCAATCGGCAAACAAACCGACAGGAAGAAGCGGGCGTACTTCATCCTTACGACGTGCCTGCGCGTCATTGGTTTCGCGGGGCTGATCTATCTCGCCTTTGCTTATCATCGGCGGAATGGCGACCGAATCATCACTCTTTCGCCCTTTTCGATTAATACCGATTGGTATGGGATACTCGGGCTGATCGGCTGGGCCTATCTGGTGGGGGCGGCCGCGTTTCTCCTTTTCCGCACCAATCGCACGGCTCTGCTTGGCTGCACGGTATTGCTGATGTGTTTCTTCCCGGCGGACAAGAAGGGGGCGTTCGATAACTTCTGGCTCGGCAATTACGTTGGCATCGGGGACACGCTCGGTTCGCAGGCGGCGATCACCGTAGCCGGCGTGTTGCTGGCCACCATCCTGATTGCGCCGGGTGAATCGACCCTCTGGGCCCGCGCAAAGTTCACGCTTCTGTTTTTCGCCGGCTTTGCCGCCGCCGCGTGGCTCGTGCAGGGCCTTTACGGGATCAGCAAAAACGACGCGACGCCCTCCTGGTGCCTTTGGTCCTGCGCCATCACCGCGGGGCTGTGGCTGCTCTTCTATTGCGTGGCCGATGCCCGGCCAGGCGGGATCGGCGCGACGATTGCCGAGCCGCTGCGAATTGCCGGCCAGAATGTCCTCCTGGCCTATCTTCTATCGGAAATGTTTCCCGGGTTTCTCGACCTTGTCCATTGGAGTCCGTGGTACGACCACCTGGCCCAGGCCGGTCTTTTCCAGGCCGTATGCCGCTCGGCCGCCTGCGCCTTCTTCATCCTTCTGGCCACCACGGGCCTGAACCGAATCGGTTTCCGTCTCCGGCTTTAGTCGGGATTGTCTCTTAGACAGCGTTGCGAGTCTCTCCTAATCTAGAGCGTTTCAACTTGCAGCGTAGCCGCTGGCGCCTCACCCGCGCGCCAGCGTGTACTCGCACTTACTCTTTCACTTTCACATGAACCCGCCGCTGCCCCCCGGGATCCACGGCTACACTATTTCTTAAACCGCTCTGGAACAGCCCATCGCGACCTGGCACTCAACCTTGACCAAACACAAAAGCCGGGCATAGAGCCAACTTTCCCACCATCCATCCCCAAGAAGCAGCCGAGCAACCATTCTGGACATGCCGCTTATCGTGCTTTTCACAACATCCAAGCGCGCAATCCGTATTAAAGCGGGTTCGGTATTTCTTTCGAAACGACCGTTGGCTTCCTGAAATCCTTGTCGATAATGCTCGGAGAATCATAAGTGAATGCGGTCCTTCGTATCGGGTTGTTCGGATTCGCAACATCTTGTGTTTCCATCGCGAGGAGATGGACCGGCAATTTGTTCCGCAGCGTCAATGTAGGATAACCCGCAAACGTCCGGGCTGATTCCGAGTCCTTTCGAACTGTAAATGTAATCGCGCCACCGCTCTCGACAACCGAGAAATCACTCCTCGTCCGCCAGGCGTGATCGGCAAGGATCAACAACAGCCCGCAGGCGGTGTAATCGTTGTTCATGTGATTCACAAAGGCGGCATCGCCGCACCTATACTTAACCCAGGACTTATCTTTCACATCCTGCTCGAATACCTGCCCATCTTTGAAAAACTGATTCTTGGGAGCGGCATTTGGATCACTTTGGTCTCGCATAAGATCGGGCCTGATCACCTTGCAGAAAATGTACGCCCCGTTCTTTTGCATCGCCAATTGCGTGATGGAACAGACGACTGGCGCCTTCCCGGAATACGCGACAAATTCGGTCTCTGTTACCGTAAGTGGCATATGATTCTGAAACACGGGGTCCGGCGCCAGCTCGCCGGGTGGACGTGTGCCCAGCTCGGTCGCAAGGGCGGCAACGACGTCGAAAATGGTCGGGGGGGTTATCGGCGTAGCGTCGGTCATCCGATATTGAATCGTGCCATCGGGATTCTTGAGCGGATTGCCCTTGGCATCGGTCACCGGTATGGGCTTGTTATTGGCGTCCAGTTGCGGCACCTGGGCCACCTGGTAATTCATCGCCGCCCCGTTCGAGAGGTGGAAGCCGGTCGAGAGATGGCAGGATTCATGAGAGTGGACGCATCCCGCCAGGAAAACCACCCCCAGGAGACATGCCCAATGGGATTTCCCATTTGGCTTGTCGTTCATAAGTTGAGGAGAATTGGCAAAAGTAACATTGAACTTCCCCTTCCGCCATTTGGATGCCTTGCGCCGGATAGCTGTGCCATTTTTCAAGCGCCATCCATGTGGTCCATAGTGGTCAATACCCCCACTTACTCGCTCTGCAGAAACAGGGGTAACTCGTCCTTGTACTCGTTTTTCACCTGCGATGCCTGGACCAGCAGGGTGCGGCCATCGCGTGGCATTCCCTCCTCGCAGGCGAAAACTCCGCTCAACCATTCGCGCTGCGCGGCCTGGTCGGGCGCGCTCGCAGCCAGTTTTTGGGAGAATTGGTTGGCCATCGCGAGCACAGTGGCAACCGGAATCGAGTTCCACGGAGCGGGGACATTGCCAAACGGGGTCTGGATGATAAGGCCGTCGTTATTCGCCTTCTTGGGCCCGTCGGGCAATTGGCCCCCGGTCCGGTTCACAATCGGCCCCGCGTAGCCGTAAGTATTGATATCCGAAATAAACTGGGCCTTGAATTGCCGGAGCCAGTCCGCCTTCTTCAGCAGCGTTTGCTTCTCCTGCGTTCCCTCGGCGCCGGTTACCTGGGCGGCGTTGATGGCGGACCACGCGGCATCGAAATCGAAATTGGCGCAAGCCGCGGCGTACTGGCGCTTCGCGTCGGCAAGCGCCGCCTGGTCACGCTGGTTTTGCTCGGCGACCTGCTGACTTTGCTGTTCGGCCTGCTTCTGATAGGCGGCGTCCAGCGACGTGCTCTTTTTCTTCAGGTCGGTTTCCATCTTGTCGAGCTGCGCCGCCAGTCTCCCTTTTACCTGAGCCTTCAACGCATCGGCCTGCTTGACGGCATCGGCGCGCTTCTCCGGCGTGTCCGCGGCGGCGAAGGCCGCGACGACCTTTTCATAAGCCGCTTCCTGGTCGGCGTACTTTTGGGCGATGGGTTTGTAATCACCCACCCATTGAAACGGATCCTTGGGCGTGGAACTTAGATATAAGTCAAACATCCTGCCGGCGTCGTCGAACTTGCCGAGCAGCCAATCCTTCAATCCGAAGAGGAACGGCGCAATGGCATCGGCGGAATCCAGCGAGTAACCGGCGCCTTCGGAAGCCTTGATCGATCCGCTGCCCGACATGACCCCGCTTACCTTGGTAAAGAGATTCACGAGAGCGGCGTCGCTGGCGTCGTTCGAGTAATGGCTGCGCTCCTTGACCACCTTGAACCAATCGCGGGCGTCCGGCAGGTTTTCCTGCAGCAGCGAGATGAGCCCCTGGTTGACGGTCACCCAATTCTGGAACGGCTGGGCCAGATCGTTGTCGTCATTGAGTTTCTTGAGCGTCTCCTGGGCGGACGCATAATCGCCCGAGACGATCTGTTTGCGCGCCACGTCGAATTGGTCGTGAATCTGTTTCGCCGCCGCCTCGGGGTCCTCGCCGGCGGCGGTGACGGCCTCCTTGTGGCCGAAGATACTGTCGCGAAAGACATAGAGGCCCCCGCCGATGGCCAGGATGACCAGCAGCAGCACGAGCGTGATGATGCCTGTGGCCTTGCGCTGCTCCACCCCCTCGACCACGACGCGCTGCCTGGGCCTGCGCACCCCGCTCGAGGCATCGAGTTGCGCCCGCGCATACTCGAGGTGCTCGATCATTTCCGAGTAACTCTGGTATCGCTGGTCGGGATCCTTGTTGAGCGTGCGGTTGATGACAAAGGCGGTGGCGCTCGATACATCGGGCGCGAACGCCTGGAGGCTGACCGCCTTGCTCTTCAAATGCTTGAGCGCGACCATCGACGCCGTGTCGGCCTCGAACGGCGGCCGCCCGGCGATGGCGTGGAAAAGCGTGCCGCCGAGCGAGTACATGTCGCTGCGAAAATCCTCGGGCGAATGATCCAGCTTCTCCGGCGCCACGTAATAGGGTGTGCCCCAGACCTCGCCTCGCTCCTCGGCCTCGTGCTCGGCCAGCAACGCGAGGCCGAAGTCCACGATCTTGGCCGTCTGCGCGTCGGCAAAGAGGATGTTGCCCGGCTTCACATCGCGGTGGATCAGCCCTTTCTGGTGCGCGGCCTGAAGGCCCTGCGCCACCTGGATGCCGACCGTGAGCGCCTGGATTTCCGCGACCCGCCCCTGGAGGTTCATCAGGTCATCGAGCGACCCTTTGTCCACCAGCTCCATGGCGATGTAAAAGAGCCCGTGATCGGAGCCGAACGAATAGACCTTCACCACGTGCGGGTGATTGACCGAGGCCGTGATGCGCGCCTCCCGCTCGAATTTCCCGAGATACTCCGCGTCGGATGAATATTCCTTGCGCACGACCTTCAGCGCGACCATCCGGTTCAAGTTTGTGTCGAGCGCCTTGTAGACTGCGCCCATGCCGCCCGCGCCGAGCACTTCGACGAGGGTAAAATTCTTCAATTGCGTACGGGCGCGAATGGCGGTGCCGCAGATGGGGCAATGGACCTTGGCAAACGGCTCGAGGTCGCCCACGTCCAGCAGCGTGGAGCAATTGGTGCATGGCTGGAGCAGCGGCTCCTCCCCTTCCCCGCCCGGTTGCCCGGCCATGGGCGCGGCGGCAGGCTCCGCCCCCTCCGGCGCGGCCTCGCCGGCCTCGAAGTAAGCAGGTTCCTCCCCTTGCGGTGTTTGCTCGCCGGCGAACGGCGGGGCCTCGTCATCCGCGGGGATCTCTTCAGGTTCTTCGGCCATTGGTACTTCCAAGTTACAGAATACCATTGGCTCCGGCCATATTTCCACCTTTGATTCGTTGGAAACCAATGGTTTTCCAAGGATATGCCTGAGTACCGAGTCGACGCCCGTGCCGCCGGGGGCCGCCTGGACCGGTTCCTGGCCGGGCAACTGCCGCATCTGTCGCGCTCGAGACTCCAGGCGCTCATCAGGCAGGGACACGTCTCGGTGGCCGGAAAGCCGGCCAAACCGGGAGAAAAAATGCGCGCGGGAACTCTGGTGATCCTGAACGAACCGCCCGCCGAGCCGTCGCCGCTGGAACCGGAGGAAATCCCCCTCGATATCCTCTATGAGGATGCCGATTTGCTCGTCCTCAACAAACCGCCCGGCCTGGTGGTCCATCCCGCGGCGGGTCATGCGCGCCATACGCTGGTTCACGGGTTGCTGGCCCATTGCGACACACTTTCGGGCATCGGCGGCGAGAAGCGCCCGGGGATCGTCCACCGGCTGGACAAGGACACCAGCGGCTGCCTGGTGGTGGCGAAGAACGACGCGGCGCACGCGAATCTGTCGCGTCAATTTGCGGGGCGCCTGGTGACGAAAATCTACCTGGCGCTGGTGCAGGGTTGGTTCCCGCCCGGCAAACGCGGCGGAATGATCGACAATTCCATTGGACGCCACCCCGTGGACCGCAAAAAAATGGCCGTGCTCACCCGCGGCGGACGCGCGTCACGCACGGAATGGCGCGTCGCGCAGGAGCTGCCGGGCATCGGCACGCTGGTGGAATGCACGCTGCACACGGGGCGCACGCACCAGATTCGCGTGCATTTGAAGCACCTCGGCCATCCGCTGCTCGGCGATACGCTCTATGCGCCGCGGCTGGCCGGGCATTATCCGCGGCAGATGCTGCATGCGTGGAAGCTCGGCTTTGCCCATCCGCGGACGGGCGAGCCGATGCATTTTTGTTCCCCCCTGCCCGAGGATTTCATATTGGCTGGGGTGCGACCTCCGCCACCGGACCCACCATGAACGATTTTGAAAAAGCGCTCGATTTTACATCGAAATCGCTGCGAAAATTGAGCGAAACAGGCGCAAATTTGCGTGGTTCGCGCGAATCGCTGCAACGCCTGGCCGCGGCGCGCGAAAAGCCCGCCCCGAAGCCGCAAGCCGCGCCGGAATCGGCTCGAACTCTGCCGCCGGCCGATGCTTTCCCAACGAGCGGCGCGACCAAAGGCGAGCGGATCGAGCAATTGCGCGCCGCGGTGACTCCGTGCACGAAATGCCCCCAGCTTGCGCGCACGCGCACGCAAACGGTCTTCGGCGTCGGCAATATCGACGCGCAAATCATGTTCGTGGGAGAAGCGCCCGGCGCCGACGAAGACCTGCAAGGCGAGCCGTTTGTGGGCAAGGCGGGGCAGCTTCTGACCCGCATCATCGAGGCGATGGGGGTCAAGCGATCCGACGTTTTCATCGCCAATGTGCTCAAATGCCGGCCCGACGTGCCAACCGGGGCAACGGGCAACCGCCGCCCGACCACCATCGAGATGCAAACATGCCTGCCCTATCTGCGCGCGCAGATCGAGATCATCAAGCCCTCGGTGCTCGTGGCGCTCGGCGCCGTGGCCATGGAAGGGCTGCTCGGCGCGGTCGAGCCCATGGCGCGCCTGCGCGGCAGATGGCATGAGTTCCAGAATATTCCGCTGATGGCCACTTATCATCCGGCGTACTTGCTCAGAAACCAGTCGCTTACCGAAAGGCGGAAGGTGTGGGAGGACATGCTGCTGGTCATGGAAAGGATGGGCCTGCCCATCAGCGAAAAACAGCGCGGGTACTTCCTCAGGTAGGCCGCCGGCCGCTTGACCGGAGCTGCCGTGTGACCGGCGTTGCTTGTGGCTGGAGCCAATGCCATTATAAGGGGAAATTCACGTGTTGCATCCGGTGTTCCTCCCCAATACCCGGCGCATTGTCCAAGGCCTGGTCCTGCCGTTGCTTTGCGCCTTGACGCTCCTGCCGGGCCGGGCGCGAGCGCAGTCGCAGGCGGAGGCGGGCCAGTCGGCCTGGAGCGTGCGGGGCTGGCGCTCCGACAGCGGCCTGCCGGTGGATGAGGATTACGACATTGCCCAGAGCACCGATGGGAGCATCTGGGTCGCCACCTCGCAGGGGATGTTTCGCTTTGACGGAATTCACTTTACGGCAGTGATCCCTCCCGAGGTGGGGCGCGATTTCAGCAGCATCGTGTACGCCATCTGCGCGGCCAGGGACGGCAGCGTCTGGTGGGCGCTGAGTCATGGCCGCGTCGTGCGCTGGCAGAATGGTTACGCCACCATCTGGGGGACGGCCAATGGCATGCCCAACGATTTTCCGTGCAGCATTTGCGAGGGCCGCAAAGGCGCCATCTTCGTCGGTTTCCGCAAGGCAGGCGTGGTCGAGATCGCCGGCGGCAAAGCCACCCGTTTTTCACCATCAACCGGGGTTCCAGACCAGACGCGCGGCGCCCTCGCCTCGGACAGCGACGGAAATGTCTGGTGCGCAGCCGCGACGTCGCTGCTCGAGTTTCGCGACGGCGCCTTTGTCCCGGTGGCGGACATCCCGCAGGGCCAATCCCCGACCGAAGGCCTGGAGACCGCGGCAAACGGCGGCTTTTGGCTGCGCGGCGACCACGACGTGCGGCACCTGGTGATCGGAAAGGGAATTGACCGCACCATCCCGGTGCCGCAGACGCTGGGGTTCATTTCGTCCATTCACGACGATGGGCACAATCTCTGGATTGGGACCATGCAGTCGCCGCAGTGCGGATTATACTGGGTCCAGGGGGATCAGCTCGTCTCCGAGGGCCTGGAGAGGCGCCAAGTGACCTCGATCATCAACGACCGCGAGGGCAACATCTGGCTGACCACTTTCGAGGATGGCATCAAGCGGCTGCAGCCGCGGCTGCTCCGGTTCCTGAAGGTTGACCCGGGGCTTCTGACCTGGGGCCGTATCCGCTCCTTCGCCCAGGATGCGTCGGGGGCCGTGTGGGCGGTGTTCGAGGATAACACCGTCTTTTGCCTCGAAAACGGCAAGTTGGAGCAGGTCCCGCAGTTCTCGCAAAATTCGGGCGCGGCGGGCCGGGCCATTGCGGTCGAGCCTGGCCCCGGCAATTCGATGTATATCGGCACCTGGGACCATGGCGTCTTCCGCTGCGACAACCCGCAATCCGCGCCGGTATCCGTCCGGCTTTCCTCGCAGTTCGAGCATGTGATGGCGATGCTCTCGACGCAAACGGGTGACCTTTGGGTATCCGCCAGTCACGCGAACGTGGCGCGAATCCGCAAAGGCCATGCCTCCGTATTCTCGAATCCCGACGGGGGAACCGCGCCGCTGCTGGCGTCAAACGCCGGAGACGACATCCTGATGGCAATCAGCCGCGGCCAGATTTACCACATTGCCAATGAAAAAATCACCGAGCTGCCCTTTCCCGGCGCCGGCGATTACCCGGTTCACGGCCTGTGGCGGGATGATGAAGGGAACATCTGGATCGGCTTCCTGGGCGGCGGCCTGGGGCGGCTGAAGGATGGGAAATTCGCCCGGGCCACCGTGGAAGACGGGCTCGCGGACGATTATATCTACCAGGTGCTGCCGGATGAGATGGGGCGCATCTGGACCATCAGCAACACCGGCCTCTCGCGGATCGACGTGGCGGACTTCGACCGATTTGCCTCGGGCCAGACGAAGCGGCTGAGGATCACGACCTTCCAGCAGGAGGAGAAGGACCTCGACAGCGAGGCGCCGACCAGGAACGTCGGGTTCAGCGCTGGGTATTGCTGCCGGGTCTTCGGCAATGAACTCTGGTTTTCCTATGGCAATGGAATCCTGATCGTCAATCCGCAGGCGCGCGCGCTGAACAATACTCCGCCGCCGGTGGCCATCGAGGAGGTTCGCGTCGACGGGCGCGACATCCCGCTGGACCCCGCCTCGCTCAAGCACGTGACGCTGCCGCCGTCCCACAGCCGGCTCGAATTCGACTACGTGGCGCTCAGCTTCGACATGCCGGAGAACAACCAATACCGTTACATGCTCGAGGGCTACGACAAGCAATGGAACGACGCCGGCACCGACCGGCACGCCACTTACTCCCGGCTTACCGCGGGGAAGTACCGTTTCCGGGTCATCGCCTGCAACAGCGACGGCATCTGGAATGACGCGGGCGCGTCCGTCGCATTCACCGTGGCTCCGTTTTTCTGGCAGACCTGGTGGTTTCAGCTCACCGTTCTGGCGATCATCATCGTTTGCGTGGTGGTCATCGTGCGTTTCGTCTCCTACCGGCGGCTGCGCTCGAGACTGCGGCTTTCCGAGCAGCAGGCCGCGCTGCACCGGGAACGCTCGCGGATCGCGCGCGACATGCACGACGAACTGGGCGCCAGCCTCACCCGCATCACGCTCATGAGCGAGCTGGCCTCCGGCGAGCCGGGCCTGCCCGCGAACGCCACCGACAATCTCAGCGCGATCGCCAATGCCTCGCGCGCCGTGAGCGGCACGCTGGACCAGATCGTATGGACGGTCAATCCGCGCAACGACACACTGGAGAGGCTCATCGGATACGCGGGCGAGTTTGCCGGCGAATACCTGGGGAATGTCGGCATCAACCTGCGTCTGGAATTACCCCGCGAGATTCCCGCTCGCTCCGTCTCCTCCGACGCGCGCCACCAGGTGCTTCTCGTCGTCAAGGAGGCGCTCAATAACGTCGCCAAGTACGCCGGCGCCCGCCAGGTCACCATGCACGTCGCCTTTGACAACGGAACGACGCAAATCCGCATTGCGGACGATGGAATCGGCTTCGACCCCGGCGCGGTTTCGGGTACGGCCAATGGGCTGCGCAACATGCGGCAGCGAGCGGCGTCGCTGGGCGGCGCCGCGGACATCGAAAGCCAGCCGGGCGGCGGCACGACCGTGACTTTCACCGCGCCATTATGAAACCTCGCCAGAGGACGGATATGGGATTGCGTGCGCGACAGTGTAACCATTTTGTGCGACTCGACGCTTCATGGCCGCGTGCGAAGGTGGGCGCTGACGCCATACCGAAATGGATTCCAGCGCCTCATTTCAACCCACGAGCATCGGCCAGCCGGCAAGCGCCGCCGCTGTAACGCCTCCCATGCCCACGACGGTCTCCATTGTCGAAGACGATCCGGCCATTCGCGCCAGTTGGGTGAAGATTCTGAACCGGCTTCCAGGTTACCGCTGCCTGGGCGAGTACGGCAGCGGCGAGTCGGCGGTGGCGGAACTAAAGAATGATCCGCCGGATTTTGTGCTGATGGACATCAATCTCCCGGGCATGTCCGGCGTGCAATGCACCGAGTTGCTCAAACGCCAGTTGCCGAATGTGGAGATCATCATGCTGACGATGTTCGGCGACCGCGACCGCATCTTTGACGCGCTGCGCGCGGGCGCCAGCGGTTACCTGCTCAAGCGCACCACGCCGGCCGCGCTCAAGGCCGCGCTCGAAGAGGCGCGCGCGGGCGGGGCGCCGATGTCGCCCCAGATCGCCCGGCAGGTTGTCGAGTTTTTCCAGCCGCACAGGCCCACGGCGTCCGCGGTGGAAGACATGGACAGGCTTTCCGACAGGGAAAGCGAAATCCTGCGGTTGCTGACCGAGGGCTGCCAGTACAAGGAAATCGCGGACAAACTCGGCATCAGCATGGACACCGTGCGCACTTACATCCGCCGGATCTATCAAAAGCTGCACGTTCATTCCCGCACCGATGCCGTGGTGAAGTATCTCAATTCCAAGGAAGCCTAGACAGGCCGTCGGCTTCGATCGGCCGGGATTTCTCCCGGCGCCGCAAGTGCGACAGGTCCTTCCAGTTGCGGCCCCCGCCTTCTTCTGGTCAACTTTGGAATTGGAACCGGATGCCCACCACCTCCCAGCCTGCGTCAACAGGACCTGACGCCATACCGCGGCCTGCCTGGCATGCAACGGCCGTCTGCCTCATCCTGGTCCTCCTGGTGTTCGCGGTTTTTGGCCAGACCGTCCACTTTGGTTTCATTAACTTCGACGATGGCGATTACGTCTATGATAACCCGGCGCTTTCGAGAAGCATTTCGGCGGCGGCTGTCGGATGGGCGTTCACCCACGTAGTCTCGGAGCATTGGCATCCACTGACGGTCATCCTGCTGATGATCGAGCACCAAATGTTTGGCCTTCGGCCCGGAGGCTATCACGTGGTCAATGTCCTGCTCCACGCCGCGGCCACGGTCTTCCTCTTTCTCGCGCTGATCGAGATGACGGGCGCGTTCTGGCGCTGCGCCTTTGTCGCGGCGATCTTTGCCATTCACCCGCTGCGCGCCGAATCCGTAGCCTGGGTCTCCGAGTGCAAGGATGTTCTGAGCGCGATGTTCTTCATGCTCGCTCTCCGGTCTTATGCGAGGTATGCGCGCCGGCCGGAATCGAAGGGAGACTATCTGCTCCTGCTGCTTTGGTTTGCATTGGGGCTTTTGAGCAAGCCGATGCTGGTTTCCCTGCCTTGCGTGCTGCTTTTGCTGGATTACTGGCCGCTCGGCCGGCTGCGCACTTACTCGCAATTCCCGCATCTGCTCCTCGAGAAGCTCCCCCTCTTTGCCCTCTCGGCTCTTTCAAGCTACGCGACAGTGCTCGCGCTGCGCCTCGGTTCGGGCAGCACCCCCGTTTCCACTTATCCCGGCAATATTCCGATTGCTTATGCCGCATGTCTGGTAAAGTTGATTTACCCGCGCAACCTGGCGCTTCTCTATCCTCTCCCACAGGAGGGCTGGCCCGCCTACCAGATATTCAATGCGTCCTTGCTCCTGGCAGCCTTGACCGTGGGAGCATGGCTGCTGCGCCGGAGAATTCCGCAGCTGCTCACGGGATGGCTCTGGTATCTCGTGATGCTGCTGCCGGTGGCAGGGTTAATGCAAACCGGCGACGAGGCTTACGCGGACCGTTACACTTACCTGCCCCAGATAGGCATTTGCATCGCCGTGACATGGATTGCCGCCGAGTGGGCGGCGAAAAGCGGAAACCGGCGCGTGGCTTTGGCCGGATTTGCCGCGCTCATCATAGGCCTCCTCGCCGCCGCCTGCTCCCGGCAGACCTCTTACTGGCATGATAGCATCACTCTTTGGACTCATACCCTCGCCTGCACCCGCGATAACCACATTGCTTATGATAACCTTGGCGACGCTCTCTCGAAGCAGGGACGCACGACCGAGGCAATCGCCCAGTACCAGGCCGCGCTGCAAATCAACTCCGGCGACGCCGAGGCCCATAACAATCTCGGCAATGCCCTGCTGGACCAGAATCGCGCCGGACAGGCCATGCGGGAATTCGACATCGCGCTGCGAATCGAACCGAATGACGCCGAACCCCATAACAACATGGGCAACGCCCTGCTTAAAGCAGGCCGGATCCCCGAAGCCATCGAAGAATTCCAAGCCGCCCTGCGCATCAATCCCGCCTCCGCGGAAATCCATGGCAACCTCGGCAAGGCGTTGCTCGACCAGGGGCGGACCGGCGATGCCATTGCCGAGTTTCGGGCGGCGTTGAAAATCGATCCCGACAATACGCGAGCCCACGACAACCTGGCCAAGGCGCTATTTCAATCGGGAGATACCGATGAGGCCATTGACGAATGCCGCGAAGCATTGAGAGTCGATCCCAACGACGGGCTTGCTCATGCCAATCTCGGGGATGCGTTGCTCGAGCAAGGACGCGTCGACGAGGCGATCATCGAATGTCTCGCGGCCATCCGGATCGATCCCAATGACGCCGGGGCACATAATAACCTTGCCAATGCGTTCATGCGCCGGGGCCGCACCGCTGAAGCGATTTCCCAATACAGCGCCGCGCTGCGAATTGATTCCTCGCTCGTTGTCACCCGCATCAACCTGGCGAATGCGCTTTATGAGCAGGGGCGGCTTGCCGAGGCCATCGCCCAATACCGTACCGTCCTCCAGATCGAACCCGCGAACATCGACGCGGAGAACGATCTCGCCATGATCCTGGCCACCGCGGCGCAGAAGTCGTTACGCGATGGCCCCGCCGCGCTCGATCTGGCTTTGAACGCCAACCGCTCGACCGGCGGCAGCAACCCACTTATCCTTCGCACGCTCGCAGCCGCCTACGCGGAGAACGGCGATTTTCCAAATGCCCTGCAAACCGCGCAAACGGCGTTGGACCTGGCAACCAATCAATCCAATGCAGCCGCCGCGCAGGCGCTGCGCGGTGAAATCAAACTCTATGAGGCGGGCCGGCCTGTCGAAGATGCCCATTGACGTGCGCCGCCGCCTGACGGTGATTGCCGTCTGCGCCGTGCTGGCGGTCCTGGTCTTTGTCGCGTTCGGCCAGGCGATCCATTACGGGTTCGTCAATTATGACGATCCGCGGTATGTGTACCAGAACCCGATGGTCTCGAGAGGTTTGTCATGGGCGGGTGTTGAATGGGCATTTACTCACGTACTGGTCGGGCACTGGCATCCTTTGACATTCATGTTATTCATGCTGGATTGCCGGTTCTTCGGCTTGTGGGCCGGGGGCCATCACCTGGTCAACATCATCCTTCACGCAGCCTGTGCCGTTCTTCTTTTTCTCGCGCTGCTGGAAATGACCGGCGCCCTTTGGCGCAGCGCCTTTGTGGCGGCGCTGTTTGCCATTCATCCTCTGCGTGTCGAGTCTGTCGTATGGATCTCGGAGATGAAGGACGTGTTGAGCGGCCTTTTCTTCATGCTCACCATCTGGACTTACGCAAAGTATGTCAAACATCCGGGTTCGGCATTCCGGTATGCCATGGTGCTGATCTGGTTTGCGCTCGGCCTGCTTAGCAAGCCGATGCTGGTGACCGTTCCCTGTGTTCTTCTATTGCTCGATTACTGGCCGCTGGGAAGATTGCGTGGCCGCGCCCAATTCGCCGGCCTGCTTTGGGAAAAGACGCCCTTCTTTGTACTCTCCGCGCTCTCCTCGATTGCCACCGTTTTCGCCCTTGGCAAAGGCTCCGGCGGGGCGCCTATATCGAGTCATCCGGCCAACGCGCCAATTGCCTATGTAGCTTATCTTGGCAAATTCATTTACCCCATCCATCTTACCGTGCTTTATCCGCTTCCCGTAGGCGGATCGCCGCCCTGGGAAGTCATGGACTCCGTTTTACTCCTGGCCCTTCTCACCGCCGGCGCCTGGTATCTCCGGCAAAGGAAACCCTACCTGCTGACCGGGTGGCTATGGTATCTTGGCATGCTGGTGCCGGTCATCGGGGTGATGCAAACCGGCGAGCAGGCTTACGCGGACCGATACACTTACCTGCCGCAGATCGGCCTCGGCTTTGCATGCACCTGGGCCATTGCGGACTGGGCGCGCAATCAAATGTCCCGATGCGTCATTCTCGGAAGCGCGGCTGCAGCCGTTCTCACCGGGCTGCTGGCCCTAAGCTGGCATCAGACGACTTACTGGCGCGACACGGCCACTCTCTGGGCTCACGCTTTGGAGTGCACCCGGGATAATTACCTCGCCCATGACAGCCTGGGCGATGCCCTGGTCCATGAGGGCCGGTTCGCCGAGGCAGTTGTCGAGCGTCGCAAGGCGCTGCAGATCAATCCGACGGACGCCGGGCTCCATAATAACCTTGGTTATACCTTGTATCGCGAGGGATTGAGGGACCAGGCCGTTGCGGAGTATCTCGAAGCTTTGCGCCTCGATCCCGCCCAGAGCGGCGCCCATACCAACCTTGGCGATGCCCTGCTCCAGAAGGGAGACATCGCGGCCGCGGTTGCTCAATACCGCGAAGCCATTCGCATCGACCCCGAACAGGCCCAAGCCCATAACAACCTCGGCTGCGCCCTGTTTCAGCAAAACCGGATGGTCGAAGGCATGGCCGAATGCCGCGAGGCCATTCGCATCGACCCCGGTTACGCCGATGCCTATGTCAATCTCGGCAACGCCCTTCTCCAATTGGGCCGGCCTGCCGAAGCCGCGGACCAATACCGCGCCGCCTTGCAAATCGACCCTGCGAACGCGGGTGTCCAAAAACGTCTTGCTTCGGCCACCGCGCAGGCCGGTGATAAGTCCCGCTAATCAAACAAAGCTTCGTCCCCCAATGGCGTCACGACCCCGAAAGAAAAAAAGCGGAACAAAGGCGGCCTCCCCCGGCTGGACAGCCGCCGGGGTCTGCATCGGGCTCGCCGCCATGGTATTCATCGTTTTTGGCCAGACCATTCACTTCGATTTCGTCAACTATGACGACCCCGCTTACCTCTACGAAAACCCGCTCATTTTCAGGGGACCTTTATTGACCGGCATTGGTTGGGCTTTTACCCATTCGCTGGTGGGCCACTGGCATCCTTTGACCACCATCGTCTTCATGCTCGACTGCCGTATCTTTGGCCTATGGCCGGGCGGCCATCATCTGGTCAACGTGATCTTCCACACGGCGGCGGTGATCTTTCTGTTTCTGCTATTGCTCGAAATGACTGGCGCCCTTTGGCGCAGCGCCTTTGCCGCCGCGCTCTTTGCCATTCATCCGTTGCGGGTGGAATCGGTCGCCTGGATCTCCGAGCTCAAGGATGTCCTGAGCGTCGCTTTCTTCATGCTCACCCTTTGGGCCTACGCGCGCTATGTGCGCCGTCCAGGTTCCAAGGGCCGTTACGCCATGATGCTGCTTTGGTTCATCCTCGGGCTTTTGAGCAAGCCGATGCTGGTAACCATCCCCTGCGTCCTTCTGCTGCTCGATTACTGGCCTTTGAGCCGGCTGCGCGACCGCTCGCAATTCATACCATTGCTCGTCGAAAAGATCCCTCTATTCATCCTGTCCGCAATTTCTTCGGTAGCCACGATTTTCGCAGTCAAATCTGGCAACGAACCTACCGAAACCTATCCGGCAAACGCGCCCATTGGTTTTGCGGCATACTTATGGAAGAGTGTTTGTCCAAACCATCTGGCCGTTCCCTATATCATTCCAAAATATGGATGGCCTGCGTGGGAAGTTATCGGGGCGATCCTCCTTTTGGCGGCGCTCACGGCCGGGGCGTGGCTGTTGCGGCGCAGTCGTCCCTATCTGCTGACGGGATGGCTCTGGTATCTCGGCATGCTCGTGCCGGTGGCCGGTGTCATGCAGACCGGTTACCAGGCCTATGCGGATCGCTACACTTATCTGCCACAGATAGGCCTTTGCTTCGCACTTACCTGGCTGGTGGCTGACTGGGCCGGGGGGCTGCCCTCGCGCCGCACCCTCGTGGGGACAGCCGGCTGCGCGATTGTTGCCATCCTCATGTTCGCAGCCTGGCGCCAGACCGGTTACTGGCAGGATAGCGAGACACTTTGGACTCATGCGCTCGAAGTTACGTCGGATAACTTTGTCGCCTACAATAGCCTCGGCGAAGCCCTGATTCACCAGGGGCGCGGCGAGGAGGGAATCGCTGATTGCCGCCATGCCCTGCGCCTCTATCCCAACTATGCGCAGGCCCACAATGACATTGCCGCCGCCCTTCTTCGCGAGGGACGCTCCGCCGAGGCGATGGCTGAATGCCGGGCGGCCCTGAGCACTTATCCCAATTACCCGGAAGCCCATTATAATCTCGCCTGCGCGCTATTCCAATCCGGCCGCATCGACGAGGGCATCGCCGAATGCCGCGAGGCGCTGAGGCTCGATCCAAACTACACTGACGCCCACAATAATCTCGGCAACGCTCTTTACAAACAGGGGCGCATTGACGATGCCATGGCGCAGTATCGCGCGGCCTTGCAGACGGATCCCGAAGACCGCGATGCGCATAACAACCTCGCCAACGCGCTTGCGCTCGAGGGACATACCGATGAGGCAATTGCCCAATTCCGCGAAGCCTTGCGGATCGATCCCACGCTCGCCGTTACCCACGCGAACCTCGCCAACGCGTTGTTCGACGAAGGCCACGACGATGAGGCGATTGCAGAGGCTCGGGCAGCGTTGCGGATCGATCCCAACAGTGTCCTGGCCCAAAACTCCATGGCGTGGATTCTGGCGACGGCAAATGCGCCATCGCTTCGCGACGGTGCGACAGCCCTTCAACTGGCTCTCGCCGCAAATCGCTCCACCGGCAATCGGAACCCGCATTACCTCCGTACCCTTGCGGCCGCGTATGCGCAATCGGGCGATTTCCCGACCGCCATGAAAGTCGCTAATGCCGCACTGCAACTCGTTGGCGGTCAGCTACATTCTTCAATTGCTGACTCCCTGCGGGCTGACATGGAATCCTACAAGGCGGCGCGTCCCCTCGGGACGAAGCCCTAATCGCTGGCGGCCGGTGCCCTGGGGTTCGTCGCATGGACATGCGACTACCCGAATCTGAGGACCGGTTTAATTTTTATCAACATCAGTACAGGCATGCCCCGATGCCCGAAAGAACTGCCAGCCGTCCATCTCCCTCTAAACCTCCCAAAGTAAAGCCCATGAAGACCCCGGATTCGCAGCGAAACCATCTCCGCTCACTTCCTTTGTATTGCCTGCTCGCCCTGGCAGCGCTGGCGCTGCCTGCGACCCAGGTCCGCGCCGCGAATGTCACCTGGACCGGCGCGACCGGCAACTGGTCCGGCGGCAGTAATTGGAGCACCGGCGCCGCGCCCACTCCGGCCACGATGGGAAATACCGGCGACCTCCTCTTCTTCAGCGGCGCCGGCGGCGGCACGGCCACCGATGATCTCGCCGAAAGCGCCACTTTCAGCGGCATCACGTTCAACAGTGGCGCAGGCGCGTTTACCCTGAGCGCGACGGGCGCCAATAGCATCAACCTTGGACCGGGGCTTGAATCCAGCAGCCAGGTCATAACCGGTGGCAGCATCGCCAACAATTCGAGCAACACGCAGACGATCAGTGCTCCGCTGACTTTCTCGGGCGGCAACTATGCCATCGCCACGGGCGCGAGCGAACTGGCGCTCAACGGGGCAATCACGCTGGACGAGCCGAGCGTGTTTCAGTTCAACTCGGGCGGCGGCACCATTAACGTCTCGAATTCGGGACTGGCCAATGCGAACGGTATCCTTGGCGGCTTCGCCATCATCAGCAACACCACCTGGGCCACCATCAACGGCAGCGGCAACATCGTTCCCTACGCCAGCGCCAGTTTCACGGCGGTGGGCCAGAACGGCGGCATCTCCAACGGCGCGTCGAACAACGTCGAGCTTACGGGCAACGGCGGCACCGGCAGCACGATCAATTCCTCCGTCGATATCAATTCGTTGATCTGGTCTCCCAGCTCCGCCACCACCGCCGAGACAATCAATATGTCGTCCAGCGGCATCCTGATGCTCGGCGCCAATGGCGGCATTTTCAATGCCAACTCGAAGGGCGATCAGTTAAACATCGGCAACACCACTTCGAGCGGATACATTACCGCGGGCGCCGGCGCCACCAACACCTCCGGCACGCTCAGCCTGATCGATACCACAAGCGGCTGGCTCGAAATCGTCGTCCCCATCAAGAACAACGGCAGCGGCGTGACGACCGTGAACATCGCCGACTCGGGCAATAGCAGTATCCAGCTTCATGCCCCCAGCACCTACACCGGCAACACTTACATTAACGAAGGTCGCGTCCAGGCTGACACCACCACCAGCTTCGGCACCGGCACCGTCTATGTCGAGCCCGGCGGCGAAGCTTTCCTGAACTCCAACGGAACTGTCTCGAATAACTTTAACATCGACGGCTATGGAGACATCAACAACTCTGCCTCGGGTTGGGGCGACCCGATAGCTCTGCGCATCCAGACCAACACGCTCAGCGGCAACATCACGCTGTCCGGCACGTCCGTCATTGGCACGGGCAATAGCTCGACGATCGATAACCCAATCACCGGCCCGGGCGGCCTGATTGTGGTCGGTTCTTACGGCTCGGGCAGCATGCACCTGGGCATGTCCTCGCAGAACACTTACCAGGGTGACACCATCATCGACAGCGCCGCTTACGGCGGTATCACCAGCGCTGAGCAGGTGACCGTTTGGGACAGTAATTCGGCCCATAACAACCTCCTGCCCTATGGCGCCAGCGCCGGGAACCTGATCCTGATCGGCGGAGGTTTGAGTCAGTATGCCCAGTTGGACCTGGGTGGCAGCATCCAGAACGTCAACGGCCTGAGCAGCTCGGGAGATGGTTTTACCGGCATCCCCGCCGATACCAACGTAACCAGCAATCCCAGCGGCGGCACGCTGGTGGTGGGCAATAACAATGCCACCAGCACCTTCGCCGGCACCATCGGCAGCTTCAATGGTAGCGGCACCCAAGGCGTCAGTGTCACCAAGGTTGGTACCGGCACGCTCACCCTTTCGGGCACCAATAACTACACCGGCACGACCGACGTTGAGAACGGCGTTCTGGTTGTCACCGGCTCGGTTGCGACTGCCGGCACGGTGACCCTGGATGACACCACAATCCCGGGTAGCCCGGTCCTCGCCGGCAATGGCAATGGAACATCGAGCGGCGTCCTGGGCAATGTAACCCTTCCCACCAACAACGGCGCCAATTTCGCCACGATCAGCCCCGGCACGACCGGAACATCGAACTCGATCGGCAAGCTGACGATGACCAGCCTCACGTTGAACGGCGGCCAACTGGCTCTCGCGCTGACCAATAACACCACCCCCGGCGCCACTTACGACTTCATCAATGTTACCGGCTCACTCACATTGCCGATCTCGACCGGCGCGTGGACGGTCACTCCCAGCGCGGGAGCGGCAGCCGGTGTCTACACGGTGTTGACCGGCGGCACTTCGAACATCGGCGCCAATGCGGCTCTGCCGACGATGAATTCGCCGGGCGCCAGCCCGCTCATTCGTCCCACCACTTATATGCCGGGCTTCTCCGGCAACTCGCTGCAAATCACTGTCGCGGGCGGCGCGGCCTCGATTATCTGGACCGGCACCAACGGCGGCGGCGGCAATGGCATCTGGGATGTGAACACCACCCAGAACTGGAATGACAGCTCGGCCTCCACTCCCACCGGCACGTTCTACGACGGTGACGCCGTGACCTTCAACGACACCGGCATCAATACCAACATCACCATTCAGAGCGGCACCAACCTCGAGGCGAATGTGGAGCCCAGTTCGATCACGGCCAGTGCCAATACCACCAATTACACCATTGGCGGCAACCCGATCGTCAGCCCTGGCGGCATCCTGAAATCCGGCAACGCAACGCTGACCCTGACCGGCAGCAATAGCTTTGCCGGAACCACCAATATCAACGCCGGCATCCTCAATATCGACAACGCCGGCGCGCTGGGCGGCGTCGGCAGCATCAGCTTCGGCGGCGGCACGCTGCAGTACGGCCCGGTCGGACTCGAGGATGTCTCGGGCCAGATCGCCAGCAGCAGCACGACGATCCAGATCGATACCAATGGCCAAAACGTCAGCTTTGCCAACGGCATCGCCAGCAGCAACGTCGGCGGCCTGACCAAGCTCGGCGCCGGCACCCTTACCCTCAACGGGGTGAACACTTACACCGGCAACACGGTCGTCAGCAGCGGCTCGCTCGTGTTGACCGCGGCAAACAGCGGCAATGGCGCGCTGGCTTCCTCGAACGTGATCATTAATTCCGGGGCCACATTGGTTCTGACCAACCAGGATACGCTGGGTTACACCGTCGGCAGGAACGTGGTGACCATCAATGACGGCACGCTCCTGGATAACACCTCGACCGCCCGCGACACTCTTCAGAACACGCTCAGCATGACCGGCGGCACGGTTGCGGCGGTTGGCACGGGCAACAGCGGCGGCTCCTACTCCTGGGATGCCCAGACGGGCAATAACCTTCTGGACGCGACCTCGGATGCCAGCGGCAACCCGGCAACCATTACCGCCCAAACCGCCATCCAGACCAGCGGCACGTTCGATGTCACGCGCGGCTTGGACGTAACCGGCCTCGAGCCTGACTTGCTGGTCTCCGGCGTGATTGCCGAAGAAGGCGGCGGCGGTAACTCACTGACCATTGCCGGCAATGGCATCGCGGACTTCACCGCGGCCAATACCTACAATAAGCCCACCACCATCAGCTCCGGCGCCACCTTGATGCTGGGCAACGGCGGCACGACCGGCTCGCTCAATACGGGCACCGGCGCGGTCATCACGGACAACGGCACCCTCATCTTCAACCGCTCGAACACCGTCACCGAGGGCACGGACTTTGCCTCCGGCATCTCCGGCGGTGGCGCGGTGACGCAGGTTGGCTCCGGCGCCCTGGTGCTCAGCGGCAACGAAAGCTACACCGGCAACACGACCGTGGAGAACGGTACTCTCATCGTAACCGGCTCCCTGGCAGAAGCAGGCAACGTCGTCCTCGACGATACCACGCTCCCGGGCAACCCCGTTCTCGCCGGCAACGGCAACGGCACGAGCAACGGCGTGATGGGCAGCGTAACCCTTCCCGCCAACAACGGATCCAATATCGCCACCCTGACCGCCGGGACCACTGGCACGAACAATTCCATCGGCGAGTTGACGATGGAAAACCTGACCATGAACGGCGGGCAGTTGCTCGTCGACCTCAACAACAGCAGTTCAGCGGGCAGCACCTACGACTTCATCAATGTCCTTGGCGCCCTGACTCTGCCCACCGTCAGCTCCGACTGGACCCTGACTCCCAACGCGGGATCCGACGCGGGCGTCTACACGGTGCTTAGCGGCGCGAGCTCGAACATTGGCAGCGGCGCGGCCCTCCCGACTGTCAATAACCCCACCGGCGATCCGCTGGTCCGCCCGGCCTCTTATACGCCCAGCTTCTCCGGCAACTCCCTGCTCGTTACCGTCGGCGGCGGCGCGGCCTCGATCATCTGGACCGGCACCGGGGCCAATGGCAATTACTGGGATATCGCCACCACCGAGAACTGGAATGACAGCGCGGCAGTTACTCCGACCGGCCAGTTCTTTGACGGTGACTCGGTCACCTTCGGCGACGGCCCGAGCAATACCAACATCACGGTGCAGAGCGGCACTGTCAGCGGCGATGCCTATAACTCGGTTACCGTCGGTTCCATGACGGTCAACTCGAATACGGATAACTACACCATCGGCGGCCAGCCGATCATCGACGCCGGCGGGTTGACCAAGTCGGGTTCCTCGACGCTGACCCTCACCGGCAGCAACAGCTTCACCGGCGCCACCTCGATCAATGGCGGCATCCTCAATGTCGGCAACGCAGGCGCCCTTGCCGGCGGCGGCAATATCACCTTCGGCGGCGGCACGCTGCAATACAGCACCAGCAACCAGGCGGACTTCTCTTCACAGATCGTCAACAGCTCGGGCTCCATTGCCATTGACGTGAATGGCCAGAGCGTGTCGTACGGCTCCGCCCTCGGCAGCAGCAACACCGGCGGCCTGAGCCTCACCGGCAACGGCTCGCTCACTCTCAACGGCGTCAATACTTATACCGGCAACACCACGATCAACAGCGGCACGTTGACGCTGACCGCGGCCAGCGGCTCGAACGGAGCCCTCGCCTCCCCGGCCATTACGGTCAATGCCGGCGCCGAGTTGCAACTCACCAACAATGATACGCTCGGCTACACTGCCGGCAGGAATGTTGTGACCCTCAATGACGGCACCCTCTACAATGGCAACTCCGGCGATCGCGACACGATTCAAAACACGGTCACCATGGATGGCGGCACCATCGCTGCCGCGGGCGTCGGCAACAACAACGGGGCTTACTCATGGGATACTCCCAACGCCAACGGTAATTTCCTGAATGCGACCTCCGATGCGAGCGGCAATCCCGCAACCATCAGCGCCCAGACCGCCCTCGAGACCAGCGGCACGTTCAACGTGACCCGCGGCACGGACGTGAGTGGATTCGAACCGGATTTGGTGGTCTCCGCGCCGATTGCCGAGTTTTCGGGGAACAATTCGCTTACATTTGCCGGAAACGGCATCACGGCCCTGGCCGCCCAGAGCACTTATAACGGCCCGACCTATATCAACTCCGGCGCCACCTTGATGCTGGGCGACGGCGGCACCACCGGGCGCCTCGCCACCGGGACTGACAGCTTCATCGTGGATGATGGCACCCTCGTGTTTGATCGCACCAACTCCGGCGTCACGGAAGGCACCTCCTTCCCGAAGGGCATCTCCGGCAGCGGCGCCGTTGAGCTGATCGGCAGCCTGCAGAATGTGACTTTCAACAGTGTTGAAACCTACACTGGGCCGACGACGATCACTGCCGGCTCCCTCAACCTGACTGGCTCGCTCAACGGCTCGTCGAGCGTCACCGTGACCGACGCCACCCTGCTCGGCACCGGCTACATTGCGAACCCCGTCACCATCGGCAATGGCACCGACGCCGCCGGCACCGCCCTGCTCGAACCCGGAAATACCGGCTCAGTGGGCACCCTGACCACCGGCAGCACCGTCTCCCTGCTCTCCGACGCGGACTTCGTGTTCAACCTGGATAGCACCAACGGCGGCGCCGGAAACGGCTCCTCCGAGCTGCTCGCCTCGGCTGTCAGCATCTCCGGCGCTGAGTTCACCTTCGATGACATCGCCTCCTCTCCGGGCGCGTTGACCATGGGAGATGTCTTCAACGTCATCTCGACGACCAACGGCCTGACCGGCTCGTTCTCGAACCTCTCCAACGGCCAGATCTTTGCCTCCCAGGGCAATGTCTATCAAGCCGGCTACGGCGCCGATGGCCTTACTTTGACTGTCGTTCCCGAACCCGAGACGTGGGGAATGATTATCCTTGGATTTGGATTGCTCCTCAGCATCCAGAAGTTGCGCAAACGTCCGATGGGGATCTGACTGATAGCGCAGCGAGTAATGCCTCTCCGGTCTTGGGGGCCGGAGAGGCGATTCGCTTTTTAGGGACCACTGAATAGGAAAGCGGGAATCGGCAAAATGTGACCAACGCCCTCTGCCACGCCTCGCAAATTCCTTCGAAGTGCCCGAAATCCCCCATCGCCATCCGTGGCCCGGCCCGCTAAATACCGCGCGTGCCAGCGCCTCCTCCAACGCGGCCCCCGACCGTCCTTGGCCTCTTTCTCTCCGCGCTGCGGCTGGGTCTGACCTCTTTTGGCGGGCCGGTGGCGCATCTCGGTTATTTCCGCGAGGAATACGTGGCCCGGCGGCGCTGGCTGGACGAGCTCGCCTACGCCGACCTCATTTCCCTGTGCCAATCCCTGCCCGGTCCCGCCAGCAGCCAGGTCATTTTTGGGATCGGCCTGGCGACGCGGGGATTGGCGGGGGGCCTGGTCTGCTGGCTTGGATTCACTTTGCCCTCGGCGCTCATCATGGCGGCTTGCGGCTGCGGCGCGGCCTCGATTGGCGCCATTCCCCACGCCGGATGGCTGGCCGGCCTGAAGATCGCCGCCGTGGCCGTGGTGGCCCGGGCGGTTTGGGGAATGGGCACGCAGCTTTGCCCGGATCGCTCGCGGCTGACCATGGCCCTCCTCGCCGCCATGGTGATGCTCCTCATGCCGGCTGGCACCACGCCGCTGCTGGTCATCATCGCGGGCGGCATCCTCGGCTGGGCGCGCTATCGCCGCATCAAGGTCCCCAAGACACCTGCGCCCCTTCCCTTCACACTCAGCCATGCCCGCGGCGCCGTGGCGCTTCTGCTTTTCCTGCTGTTGCTTCTCCTTCTCCCGCTGGCTGCCGCGCGCACGCACCTGCGCGGGCTCGAGTATTTCAGCGCCTTTTACCGCGTCGGCGCGCTGGTCTTTGGCGGCGGCCACGTGGTGCTGCCCCTCCTGCAATCCCAGGTCGTCAATCGCGGCTGGGTCGATGACGGCACCTTTGTCGCCGGTTACGGCCTCGTCCAGGCAATGCCCGGCCCGCTCTTTTCCTTCGCGGCATATCTCGGCGCCGCAGCCAGGCAGCAGCCGAATGGCTGGCTCGGCGCGCTCATTTGCCTGCTCGGCATCTATCTTTCCCCGTTGCTGCTCCTGGCCGGGGCCATCCCGTTGTGGGAAATGTTGCGCCGCACCCGCTCCGCGCAGGCCGCGCTCCGCGGCATGAACGCCGCCGTGACCGGCATTCTGCTCGCCGCGCTCTATGACCCGCTCTGGACCACCGCCATTCACACGAGCCGCGACCTTGCGCTCGCGCTCGCCGCCTTCGCGCTGCTTTTTGTCTGGCGGTTTCCCTCCTGGCTCATCGTCCTGCTCTGCGCGCTCGCCGGGCAACTCTGGCTTCGGGGATAGGGTTGCAACCTTCCTTGAACCGGCTACCCTCCTTACGCCACCATATGGTTAATGAGACGGCTCCGCCCGTAGCCCCGCCCGCAGCCCAGGCGTCCAATGACGTGGCCGCGATTGACAAACTGGGAGCCATGTCGAAACGGATGCGCCAGCAACTGGCGCGCGTCATCATCGGCCAGGATGAAGTGGTCGAGCGCCTTCTGATTTCCATTTTCGGCCGCGGCCACGCCCTGCTGCGTGGGTGTCCCCGGCCTCGCCAAAACGCTCCTCGTCCGCTCGCTGGCGGATGCCATGTCGCTCCAATTCAGCCGCATCCAGTTTACGCCCGATCTCATGCCCTCGGACATCACCGGCACCGAAATCCTCCAGGAGACCGATCAACCGGGGCGCCGCCGTTTCGAGTATGTCAAAGGCCCCATCTTCGCCAACGTCGTGCTGGCCGATGAAATCAACCGCGCCCCGCCCAAGACGCAATCGGCGCTGCTCGAGGCGATGCAGGAGCACCGCGTCACCGCCGCCGGGCGCCTCTACCAGTTGCCCGTCGCCTTTCTTCGTGCTCGCCACGCAAAACCCGGTCGAACAGGAGGGCACTTATCCGCTGCCCGAGGCGCAACTCGACCGCTTCATGTTCCTCATCCACGTCGATTATCCCTCCGCCGCGGAGGAGGGCCGCATCGCGCGCGAGACCACCGGCGGCACACCCGCGGCCATCGAAAAAACCATCGACGGCGAGCAACTGATCGCACTTCCAGGAAATCGTCCGGCGCGTGCCCGTGCCCGATCATATTTACGATTTTGTCGTAGATCTGGTGCGCAGTTCGAGACCCGGCGGGGAAGGTTCGCCCGAGTGGATCCGCGAGCTGGTGACCTGGGGCGCCGGCCCGCGCGCCGTGCAATATTTGATCCTCGGGGCAAAGGCGCGCGCCGCGCTGCAAGGCAGTTACCTGGTGCGCATCGAGGATATCGAGGCGCTGGCCGAGCCCGTGCTCGTTCACCGCATCCTGACCAGCTTTCATGCCGAATCCGAAGGCATCACCAGCCGGGAGATCATCAAACGGCTCATCGAGGAAGCTCGAACGGATGCGCGGGTGTGAAACGTTCCGAACTGGTTGACCCAAAGGCCGTGGCGCGGCTGATGCGCGCGCAGGTCCACGCGCGCGTACCGATGGCGGGCAACATGTCCGGCCAGCACAAGAGCCCGCACAAGGGCTCGAGCGTCGAGTTCGCCGAGTACCGCAAGTATGTGCCGGGCGATGATGTGCGCCTGCTCGACTGGCGCGTCTATGCGCGCACCGACCGCTTCTATCTCAAGGAATTCGAGGCGGACACCAACCTGCGCGCATGGCTGGTGGTCGATTGCAGCGCGTCGATGGCCTACGCGAGCCAGGGGATCAGCAAGCTGAATTACGCGCGGCGCATGGCGGCGACGCTCGCTTACATGCTGGTCGCATCAAGGCGACGCCGTCGGCCTGACCTGCTTTGCCGAGAAAACGTTTCTCGATATCCCCGCGCGCCGGAACCCCGCCCACCTTGCCAACATCTTCGAGGGCCTCGGCGAACTGAAACCAAAGGGCTCGACGGCGCTCGTGCCCGCGCTGCATGCGCTGGCCGAACGCATCCCGCAGCGCGGCATGGTTCTCATCTTCTCAGATTTCTTCACGCCCGTGGATGCATTGCTCCCCTGTTTCCAGCACCTCCGTTTCCGCAAGCATGACCTCGCCGTATTCCATCTGCTGGACCGCGCGGAGTTGAATTTCGATTTCACGCATCCCGACGCGTTTCGTCGACCTCGAGACCGCAATCCGCCCTGCTCGCCGAGCCGGAAATCATGCGGGCCCGCTACTTCGACGAACTGAACCGCTATCTCGACAGGCTCAAGAGCGGCTGCAGCGAATTCAAGACGGAGTATCGCCGCATCGTCACGGACGAAGATTATGAGCAGGTGGTCTCCCGTTTTCTTGTCGACCGATCACGGAAAAAGTAACCTCTTTCATCCGTATATGACTCCATCCGTACGGCCGCTCTCCTCCGCCTCGCCGGTCCGCGGCTGCATCATTGCCCTGCTTCTCTGTGTGCTCGCCGCGGTCTGCCGCGCGGACCAAACGACCGCAAAGCTCGTCCCCGCCCTCGGCTGGGATAACTACAAGCAGGGGGGCTTTGCCACTTCTGTCGCTTCCGACGCGGCGGGCAATATCTGGGTGGGCACGGAGGGAAAGGGCTTGTGGAAATACGATCCGGCCAAAAAGTCCTGGACCCAATTCACCACGAAGGATGGCCTTGGCGACGATTGCGTTTACGCGCTTGCCGTCGATAAGTTGAATCGCGTCTGGGCCGGTCATCTCAATCATGGCGTAAGTGTCTACAATGGGGATAGGTGGCGGAATTATGGATTCGTCGATGGCCCGCTGGGAGACCGTGTCTTCGCCATCGCCATCTCGCCCAAGGATGGCGATGTCTGGATCGCCACGGATATGGGCCTGGCGCGGTACTCCGAGCAACGTCAGGATTGGGATTACTACACTCGCGCTTCCGGCCTGCCATCGGATCAAATCGATTCCATCGCGTTCGACCGCGACAGCCGGATTTTTGTTGGTACGCAATGCAACGGCATCGCCTTGGCAAACCCATTGGACAATTACAAGAAATGGCAAACGGCAACGAGCGCACCGCAACTTCGTTATAAGTCAAAAGGCATGGGATTGGCCACCGATATGGTCAACGCTATGGCATTCACCTCGTTTACTCACACTGACCTTATCCTGGCGGCGACGCCGATGGGCATTTCCCTGTTTGCCAGTTCCAGCGGTCAAAAGGACTACTCCTGGTTATCCGTCCATGGCCGGGATTGGAAGGACTACAGATCAACTCCGACTCCGGCAGACCCTTTTCAGGGGGTAATTCAAACTTTCAGCATAATTCCAATGCCCGCCGAGGATTGGATAACAGCAATATCGCTATCCGGCAGCAATCTTTGGCTTGGTTATCGCAAATCCGGAGTTGAATTCTGTCGCCTCGATGACAAATCAGCCAAAGATATCACGGCCAATGTCGATCCACAGCACCCAGTGATCATCCGCTCGATCCTCGCATTGCCCAATCAGCCGCCGTTTTTCGCCGCTTACGATGAAAATGCCGGCGGCCTGCTGACGCTTGACAACGCACCGGCCTACAATCCGCCGGCAACCGGCACCGCCGCAGCCGTCGCACCGCCCAAATTGCCCGCGCCCGACCCGGCGCCGGTTCCCGCCGACGCCGACCCATTCACCGCTTACCTCGCCAAAATGAAACAGGAGCTTCAACCGGGCGAGGCTTACTATCTCGCCGATGATTGGCGCACCGAGGGCGATTGGATCGGGCGCTATGGCACCGGCTATACCAAACTTTGCGCAATGAGCGACGGCGACCAGGAGCCGGACCAGGATTATATCTTGCACTCGGGTTACGTGGTAACCGTCCAAATCGGCCCGCATCATGAGGGCAACACTTCGGCCGCGGTGCGGTATCAAGGCAACAAAACGAGCGACGAATTAAGCAGCCTTTACGATCCCACCATCGGCCATCGCCGCGATGCCGAGGTCAACGATTACAGTTACGATACAAACACTTATCCCGAATCCTATAACGGGCCCGACTTATGGGTGCGCGTAAAAGTCCCCGATGGAGTCCACGAACTCAGCCTTTATTTCAGGAACTATGACGCCCATTTGGGAGACAATAACAAATACCGCGATTTCGACGTGCAGATTCTTCCCGGCATCGGCGACGACAGTAAAATCCAGTCTGCCACACCGCTTGTAAGGACTCGCGTAACAGACTTCTGGGGAGGCGTTTACAAGCAATTTATGATTTGCGGCCCGGCGGATTACGTCGTGCGCATCGGCAGGAACCGAAGTTATGTCACCAAATTCCAGGGCGTCTTTCTGGATCCGATCGACCAGGAATCGGACACCATGCCGCAGTTACCCGGATTTGGCGCCGCCCCCTATCCCATCCCCGATATACCTGACAACTTCAATCCTACTCCCCTTGTCCAAACCGCCATCCGGCTTTGGGGAAACCTTGACGAAGCGCTGCCGGACCGCGGCGCCATTCCGCTGCAAATGCCATTCCGCATCTGGTGTTACCGCGCCGCGGTCGCCGGCCAGGCGCCGCCGCAGCTCCTCGAGCGCTGGCGCTGGCAAATGGGAGTCTGGACGCCGGAAGACAGGAAGAAATTCGACGACGCCATGAAGGCGGCGCACGACGCGGCCAAGTAAGGCGCTAACTCGATGGATAACGCACACCTGGCCGCGAAATTCGAAATTCGAAATTCGAAATTCGAATTACCTGGCGCTTCGCGCCGCCGGGCTCTTTTCGAATTTCGATTTTTAAAGCCCGAAGCGCCTTTCATTTCGGGTGCGGCCGGAGTCATTCCTTTCGAATTTCGAATTTCGAATTTCGAATTTTGCGGCGCGGGCCGCGCCGCATGACTTTTCTCCAGCCCTACCTGCTCTGGCTGCTTCCGCTTGCCGCCTTGCCCGTGGTCATCCATCTGCTCAACCGGATGCGCTTTCGCACCGTGCATTGGGCGGCGACCAGTTTCCTCTTTTCGGCAAATCGCGCCTCGACGCGCTACGCGCGGTTGCGCCAGATCCTCCTTCTTGCCTGCCGCGTCCTGGCGCTGCTGGCGATGCTCCTGGCCGTGGCGCGTCCATTGGCCGGCGGATGGGCCGGATGGATGCTCTCCAGTTCGCCCGACGTGGTGCTCATCCTGTTGGATCGCTCCGCCAGCATGGAAACCCGCGACGCGCAAACCGGCGTCACCCGCCGGCAGCAGGCGCTCGAGCAACTGGCCGCGGCGGCGGCTGCCTACGGCGGGCGCACCCGGTGCGTGCTTTTTGAAAACGTCTTCCGCACGCCGCAGGAGGTGGTCCAGCCGTCGCTCCTGCCGCAACTCCCCAATGCGGGGCCGACGGATACGGCAGCCGATCTGCCCGCCCTCTTCGATGCCGCCGCAAACTGGCTGGCCCACAACCGCGTGGGGCTGGCGGAAATCTGGATCGCCTCGGATTTGCAGCGCAGCAACTGGCAGCCCGGCAGCCCGCGCTGGAACGCCATCTCGGGCCGCCTTGCCGCGCTGCCCGAAACGGTGCGTGTGCGTCTGCTGGCGCTGACGGAAAATTCGCCGCCAAACGCCTCCGTGACGCTGGTAAGCGCCGTTCGCCAGACGCACACGTCCGCTTCCTCGCTCGATCTTGTCTTCGACATTCAGCGCACCGACTCCGCGCCCGCGACACTGCCGGTTTCGATTCTCCTCGACGGCGTGCGCTCCCCTCTCGATCTCGACCTCGACGGTTCCGCCACGCGCATCCATCACTCTCTCCCGCTCGATCCCGCGCGCGATTCCGGCTACGGCAGCATCCAGCTCCCGCCCGATGGCAACGAGCGCGACAACACGGCGTACTTTGTCTATTCGCCTCCGCCGGCTCTCCACATCGCCGTCATCGGCCCGGAGAACGCCGCCCGCCGCTCTCTGGCCGCCGCCGCCGATCCCTTCCCGAACGATCCGAAAATCTCCTGCGACATCATGGACGAGCCGGCCGCCGATACCGATTGGGACAAATATGCGCTCGTCATCTGGAGCGCGCCGCTGCCTGCGGGCAATGCCGCGAAGCAGCTCGAGCATTTCGCCGAATCGGGCGGCTCGCTGATCTTTTTCCCGGCGCTTACGCCCGACGGCAATTCGTTCGCCACGACTTCATGGGGCGCGATGGCCGAGCCGGCACATCCGATGCGCGTGACCCATTGGGGCGCGCAGGATGGTCCGCTGGCCGATTCCGAATCCGGCGCGCCGCTGCCCCTGGCCTCGATGCAAATCCTTCGCGCGAAAACAATCTCATCGGGCGGCGACATCCGCGCCACGCTCGGCAATGACACTCCGTTCCTCACGGAGCGCGTCGCCGGCAAAGGCCGCGTCTATTTTTGCGCCACGCTTCCTCAGGCCGATTGGTCGACGCTTGGCGACGGCGCCGTGCTGGTGCCGATGCTCCAGCGCATTCTCGACGAGGGCGCGAAACGTTTCGCCGCCGGCTCTTTCCTGGATGCCGGCGACGCCTCGCTGATCGACAACCCCGCCGGCTGGACCAGCCTCGGCGCGCCGGCGCCGCGCGATATCCGCACCCAGGCCGGCGTTTACAGCAACGGCTCGCGCCTCGTCGCGGTCAATCGACCCGCCGACGAAGACGACCCGGCGCGCATCACCACGGCGGACGCGAACCGGCTCTTCGCGCCGCTCAACACGTTCGTGTTTGCCGAGAAAGGGGCCGGCCCGGAGGCGTTGCAGGGGGAAATCTGGCGCGCGCTCCTCTTTGCAATGCTCATCTTCCTGGTCGGCGAAAGTTTTCTCTCGTTGCCGCCCGCCCGCAAACCCGGGGCAGTCCCCAAGCCTGCGTCGCGTCCCGCGCCGCTCGCCGCCCGCGTATGAACGGCCATTGGACTCTTTCCGCATCCCCGGCGGTTGCCGCCGCGGCCATTGCCGGCTGGATTACGTGCGCCTTGCTGGCCGCGCTGCAATGGCGCAGGCGCGGCGGCGGTGTGCGGCTGGCGCTGATCGAAGGGCTGCGGATGCTGGCCGTGAGTGTGGTCTGCCTCGCGCTTTTCAAACCGGAGATCGTCCAGGAAATCGCGCACACGGAACAGCCGAAGGTCGTCGTGCTGCGCGATGTCTCCGGCAGCATGGCCACGCGCGATGTGGCGCTGCCCGATGGCTCGGTGGAATCGCGTGCGGATTGGATGGCCGCCAACGCCACCGCGGCCCGCTGGAAGCCGCTCGCCGCGAAGGGCCAGCTTGCCGTCGAGGATTTTGGCGCGCCGCCGCCTGCGGATTCAAACCAGGAGGATGGCACCGACATCGACGGCGCACTCGATCGCGCGCTCTCGCGAACGGAAAACCTGAAGGCGGTGCTGCTGCTCACCGATGGCGATTGGAACCTCGGCCAGTCACCCATTGTTGCCGCCGCAAATTATGGCGCGGACGCCATTCCCATTTACGCCATCGGCGTCGGCAGCGAGACGCCGCTGCCCGACCTGATCCTCGATCACTCCGACGTGCCCGCCTACGGTTTGCTGGGCGACCAGATCACGATCCCGTTTCACATTCGCAGTCATTTGCCGCGCGAAGTTCACACTTCCATCGTGCTGAACGGCGGCGGCGGACAGGCGAGCAAAGCCATCACCATCCCCGCGTTCGGCGACGTATCGGATTCCCTCGTCTGGACCCCGGCGGCAGCGGGCGATTACGACCTCGATCTCCATTTGCCCGTCGAGCCCGACGAGGCAATCGCAGACAATAACGACCAGCGGTTCCACATCGCGATCCGCTCGGAAAAGCTGAAGGTCCTCGTCGTCGATTCGCAGCCGCGCTGGGAATACCGCTACCTGCGCAACGCGCTGATGCGCGATCCCGGCGTCGACGTGCAGACGCTGCTCTTCCATCCCGGCATGGGGCCGGGTCAGGGCCTCGGTTACATCCAGTCCTTTCCTTCCGGCAAGGATCAGCTCTCCCAATACGATGTGATTTTCCTCGGCGACGTCGGCATTGGCGGCGGCGAACTGACCGCCCAGGATGTGGAAGGCATCCGCGCCCTCGTCGAGCAGCAGGGCAGCGGCCTCGTATTTCTTCCGGGCTCGCGCGGACGGGAGCTTACGCTTACCCAGACGCCACTCAATGATTTGCTGCCGGTCGATTTCGACCCCGCGTCGCCCGCGGGAATCGGCACGCGCGATCAATCGCACATCATCCTCACTCCCGAAGGCGCGGGCCATCTGCTCACGATGCTGGCCGCGGACGACGCCACCAATGCCTCGATTTGGGAAAATCTGCCCGGCTTTTATTGGTGCGCCGCCATCACCGGCGTGCGTCCCGGCGCGGAAGTGCTGGCGGTCCACTCCGTCCTGCGCAATGACGAAGGCCGCCTCCCGCTGCTGGTGACCCGCCCCTTTGGCAATGGAAAGGTCCTCTTCATGGGCACCGATGGCGCCTGGCGCTGGCGGCTCGGTGTCGAGGATAAATACCATTACCGCTTCTGGGGACAGGTCATCCGCTGGATGGCGCACCAGCGCCACCTTGCCCAGGGCGAGCGGATCCGCCTCAGCTTTTCACCCGAGGCGCCGCGCGCCGGCGATACCGTTTCGCTCCTGGCCACGGTGTTCGATTCCTCCGGCTTCCCCATTTATAAAGGCAACGTCGCGGCCCGCATCGTTTCACCGTCCGGCGCGACTGAACGGATCGACCTGGCGCCCGTGCCCGGCGGCTGGGGTGTATTCAAGGGCGATTACACTCCCCGTGCCGGCGGCCGCCTCCACATCATTGTGAAGAACGAGTCCGGCGACCAGCAGATCGAGACCGATCTCAACGTCGCCGCTTCCAGCCGCGAGCGCGTCGGCGATCCCGCCAACTTTGCGATCCTCCGCGACATCGCCGCATTGACCCGGGGCATGGCGGGCGGCACGGCAGACCTTGATGGCATCCTCGGTAAAATCGCGCTGTTGCCCGAGCCGCGCCCCATCGAACAACGTCTCTATTTATGGAGTCAGTGGTATACTGCCGTTGCGCTTCTTGCGCTCCTTGGCGCGTATTGGACCGCCCGCAAATTTTCGGGACTTACGTGATGAAAAATTCGAAAAACCCATCCTGATTCCCATGTCCGCCGCCATCGCACTTCCCGCCGCGCTCAACCGGCAGTTCGATTTGCTCGAACGCCGGCTCTGGCGCATGGATGCGCTGGTGGCTTCGAGCGGCGGCATCGGCTCGCTGCTGCTCGCCTGCACCCTTCAATTCGTCTCCGACCGTCTTTGGGACACTCCCCATTGGCTGCGCCTGTTCTTCGCCTTGGCCGGCTGGTGCGGCTTTGCCCTCTTTGCCTGGCGCTACGGCAGCCGCTGGGTCTGGCAACGTCCCTCGATCGGCGCGCTCGCCATCATCGTCCAGAAACGCTACCGCCGCCTCGGCGACCGGCTGCTCGGCATCGTCGAGCTGGCTGATCCCGCCGCGCGACCCTCGAATTATTCGCCGGAATTGTGCCGCGCCGCCATCGTCCAGGTTGCCGGCGAGGCCGCCTCGTTCGATTTCCAGCAGGCGGCGGCAAAGCGTGAGCCGCGGCGTTATTTCATCGCTTTCCTGCTGCTCGCCGCGCTTGCCGTGGCGCTCGCCATCGCGACGCCGCGAGCCGGGTTGAATGCCCTGCTGCGCTGGCTCCATCCCGCCGCCGATATCGACCGCTACACGTTTGTCACCATCGACGCGCTGCCGGATCACCTCGTGGTCGCGCAGGGCGAGCCATTCCAGGTCACGATAAGTCTCGCGCGCGGATTCCTATTGGCGGCCGCACACCGCCCGTTCGCATTTCGCCGGCCAACCCTCAATCAGCGCGCCATTCCGTGACGGCAGCGCGACGTTCCAGCTTCCCGGCCAGACACAACCGCGCGCTGCTCTGGATCTCCGCCGGCGATGTGACGCGCGCGATCCACGTCGAGCCCACCCTTCGCCCCGACCTGCGCCAATTGCGCGTGCGGTTCGTGCTGCCCGCCTATCTCCAGTATCCACCCCAGGAGCAAACCATCGAGGGTGGCCGCCTCGCTTTCCTGCCCGGCACCACCGCCACTTTCATCGGCGACGCCACGCGCAATCTCGCCTCCGCCACGCTGCTCGGGGAAAAGCCGGTCGCCCTCGACGGCTCCCGCTTCACCAGCGCGCCGGTGCTTCTCGAGCTGGAGCGCGACCTCACTTTCACCTGGCGCGACACCCTCGGTCTCGACGGCCCGGCCCCCATGACCATCCATGTCACGCCCAGGGAGGACCAGCCGCCGCGACGTCGAGCTGCATGGCCTCGCCGACGCCATCGCCATGCTGCCCGAGGAAACCGCGCCCATCGATCTCGCCGCGACCGATGATTACGGCGTCCAGCGCGTCACGCTCGCCTGGCAGCAGGCGCCGGCCTCGCCGTTGGGCAACCTGGCCCGGCCCACGAAATCAAGATCGCCGAGGGCCAGCCGCAGGCGAAAACGCTCGGCGGCCATTATGATTTCAGCCCCGCTCTGCTCCAAATCCCGCCCGATACCACCATCTCCTGCGCGGCCTCGCCGTTGATTATTATCCCGATCGCAAGCCGTCGAGCACGCCGGTCTATCTCATCCACGTTCTCAGCCGCGAGGCGCATGCGCAACTGATCCACGATGAATTCGAGAAGCTGCTCGACCAGCTCGAGGAATTGACGCGCCGCGAGGAAAACGATCCTCAATGCCGGCAAAGCCGTGCAGCCGCAGACTCCCGCAACGCTGGCAAACCAGGAGTCGACCCAAAAACTCGACGAGCAAAACCGCGAGCAGAAGGAGACCGCCGCGCAGCTCAATGAGCTTGCGAACCAAACCGCCGAGGCTGCTCGCCGAGGCGTTGCGCAATCCGCACATCCCGCGGGACACGCTCAAGATCCTGGGCGGATCACGCCGAACAGATGAACGAACTCGCCTCGAACGCGATGCCCGCGGCGGCCCAGTCGCTGGATGACGTCGAAAGCCGCATCCGTCGCAGCGGTCGCAAAAACTCGGACCAGGCGCTCGCGCAGGAACAGGACATCCTCGACGCGATGCGCCAGTTGCAAAAACAGGCCAACGACAGCCTCGAGACCTTGATGGCGCAAACACTCGCCGCGCGCCTGCGCCGCGCCGCCGCCGATGAGCGCGACATCGCCGCCGAGTTTCCAGAAAATGCTCCCCGATACCATCGGCATGACCGCCCAGCAATTGCCCGCAGGACTCGAAGCAGACGCTCGATTCCATGAGCGCGAAGCATACGGATGTCGACGAGTGAAGCCGGGCGGCTGCAGGAGGAGATCTCCCGGCTCTTCGACCGCACGGCGCTCAGCCGCTACGGCGACGTGGCGCGCGAAATGGATGGCATGAAAACCACCGACGCCCTGACCGCGCTCGGCACGATGGTGTCGAGAAACATCGGCGTTCAATCCATCGATTCCACGCGTTACTGGGGCGATCAATTCGAGCGATGGGCCGCGCGCCTTGACCAAAAGGATAACTCGAAGTCCCAACCCGGCGGCTCCGGCAGCCAGCCCTCGCCAGATGGACGCGCTGCTCGCGTTGATGCAGGTGCGCCAGCAGCAGGATCAATTGCGCCGGCAAACCGCCGCCATCGACGAGCAGAAAGCGACCGAGCATCAACTATGGGGCGCGCGCCCTGGACGCCGCGCGGCAGCAATCGGCGCTCCGCGGCCAGGTGCAAAATCTCGAGCAGCGATTCCTCGTTCCCGATTCCCGCCCGCCCGGCTCGGTCCGGTGGACAGGGCCATGGGCGATGCCGCCGGCCTCCTGGCAAAGCCTGAGACCGGCCAGCCCGTGGACAACGCGCAGACCGATGCCGTCAACATACTCGACGCCATTATCGATCAGGCGGCGCAAAGTTCCGGCCAGGGCGCCGGCGCGCTCATCTCGATGATGGGCCTTTCCCTGTCTCCGGGAGGCAACACGGGCGGCGGGACGACGGACAAGCCGAACGTCGCCATCAACGGCTCGCGCGAAGGCGGAGCGCCGGACCAACGGACAGTCACCCAGGCGGGCGGCCTGGATAACTCGGAGCTGCCCGGCGAATTCCGCGACGCCATCGAGAGTTACCATCGCGCCATCGAGCAAACTTCGCGGCCATGAAACGTTTTCTTTTCATGCTCCTCGCCGCGCTGCCCGCGGCCCTCCGTCGCCTCTCGCGGCGCAATCGCTTTTCTCCCAGGACGAGGATGTCATCCCGCCGAATATGGACCGGATGTATGTCAAAGGGATGCAATATCTCGTGCAAAACCAGAATGCGGACGGCTCCTGGGGCCTGCCCTTCGGCAATGAGCCGGCAGTCGTGGGCCTTTGCATCCTCAGCATTCTCGCGCACGGGGAGGATCCCGAACTATGGGCCTTACAAGGATACCGTCCACCAGGCATCGAGTATATCCTCGATAAGCCAGGACCCGAACACCGGTTACATCGGCACATCGATGTATAACCACGGCTTCAGCACGCTGGCGCTCGCGGAGGCTTATGGATATGTCCACGATGACCGCATCGGACCCGCGCTGCAAAAGGCCGTGGACCTCATCCTCAGCTCCCAGAGACGCAATGCCAACCATGCCTGGCGCTACTCGCCGGATAGCCCCGATGCCGATACCACCGTCAGCGGCGCGCAGATGGTGGCGCTCTTCGCCGCCCGCAACGCGGGCATCGGCGTGCCGGAGAATTCCATTCGCCAGGCGCTCCGTTTCTTCGTCGATTGCCAGACGCCGGATGGCGGCTTCGGTTACACCAACCCCGGCGGACCCGATGGCGCGCGCACGGCGATTGGCGCGCTGGTCCTTTCGCTGGCCAGGCAGCAGAAGCTCCGCCTCCTTTCGCTCGGCGATGAATTACCTCGAGTCGCATCCGGACGACGAAGGCGGGTTATCACCAATACTTTCTCTATTATGCCGCCCAGGCTTACTTCCGCGTTTCGCCCACGGCTTTCGACGCATGGAATGCGCCGAATGTAAAATCCCTCGCCTCGACCCAGCTTGACGACGGAAGTTGGCCCAGCGGCCTTGGCCCCACCTTTGCCACCGCCGCGTCGCTCCTTTCCCTTGCGTTGAATTACCGCTTGCTGCCCATTTACGAAAGGTAACCATGTCCCACCCGGCCATTCCCCTTCTGGCGCTTGCCGCGCTGCTCGCCGCGCTGCTCGCCGCGCCGGCCGCGCCGGCCCGCATCGTCCTGGATGACAGCGCGCCCGAACCAACGCCCGGAGAGCGGCATCCAGGCGCCGGCTCCGAGCGGCAGCCAGGAGAATGGCGCGAAGCCTCAAGCCGAGGATACCCTCTCTTTCTCAACAAGGACCAATTGCACGGCTATCTCCTCTCCATCGATCAGGGCGCCGGCCTGCGCTGGCAAAGCACCGAGGCTCAAGATCCGATTCTCTTCAACCTCGGCCAGGTATCCGAAATCAAGCTCGACTCCCACAAGGCGCCCGCGGGCGCAAAGTCCGCCGACCTCGTCACCCTGACCAACGGCGATCGAGTTTCCCGGCAACATCGTGTCGCTCGACGCAAAGCAACTCGCCCTCGACACATGGTACGCGGGCCGGCTCGCCATCCCGCGCGAAATGCTCCACCGCATCACGCCGCTGGGGATTTCGGGGTCGCCATTTACGAAGGTCCCGACCGGCCTCGACGGCTGGGACATTCGCCGCATTTCGGCGGAAGGCGCGGCTGGGTATTCCGCGACGGCTCCTTTATCACGGCCACTTATGGCACCATCGGCCGCGATATGCACCTGCCGGATATGTCGGACATCGAGTTCGACCTGGTTTTGCGCGGCAACAGCCAGTTCAGGCATCGCCTTGTACTCGGATCGCGCAAACGCCTTCGGCAGTTGCTTACATGCTCCACTTCAGCAACGGTTACGCTGACATGCAGCGTTTCTCGCCCGACGGCGGCTCGAATGACCTTGGCAGCGCCCAGCCGCACAATGTCATGCGCGGCGACACGGCCCACGTCGAGTTGCGCACCAACAAGGAGAAGAAATCCTTCTGGCTGCTGGTCGATGGCAAGATGGTCAAGCAATGGACCGATTCCGCCGAATTTGCCGGAACCGGCGGCACATTCATCTTCGCCTCCAGCCGGGAACCTACGCGAAGATTTCCAATATCAAGGTGTCGAAATGGAATGGCAAGTTCGACGACACCTCGACCCCCGGCGAGAAGACCACCCGAGGATACCGTCCAACTGGCCAATGAGGACAAGGTTTCCGGCCACCTGGAAACCATCCAGGATGGCAAGGCCAAATTCTCATCCTCCTATGCGGAATTGAACATTCCGCTCGAGCGCGTCGATGAGATCGACCTTTCGGACAGCGGCTCGCAACTCAGCGAAGCTTTCGCCCATCGGACGTGCGCGCCTACTTCCCCGAAGGCGGCAGCGTTACCATGCAACTCATCCATTGGGATTCGAAAACCTGCACGGGTTCGAGCCCCAACTTTGGCAATGCAACCTTCTCCCCCGATGCCTTCGCCAGGATCCTGTTCAATCTCTCCGCGCAACCGCAGAATAACGATTCCGAAGACGCAATCTACGATACCGGCGGTTCTGATCAGGATTCGGACTAACAGTATTCGTCCGCCGGAAGGTGCGCGCCTTTCAACAAAGGTGCGAACTGTGCCGGCTGATCGGCGCCATAGCCGGCCCCAAGGTTGAACTGGAGGCCGGCCCCTGGTTGTAGGTTGGATTGAGGGATTGTCGCCGGATTACTTGCCGGCTTTGGCCCTGGCAGCCGCCCAACGGGCGCGCTGCGCCGCGGCGATACGCTCGCGCGCTTCCGCGCTTAACTTCCGGCGTCCGCCGCGCTTGCCTGCCGCTTTCGGCGCCGCCTTGGCCTTGCCGCCGCGCTGCTTCGCCCAACGGGCGCGCTGCGCTGCCGCGATTCGCTCGCGCGCTTCCGCGCTTAACTTCCGGCGTCCGCCGCGCTTGCCCGCCGGCTTCGGCGCCGCCTTGGCCTTGCCACCGCGCTGCTTCGCCCAACGGGCGCGCTGCGCTGCCGCGATGCGCTCGCGCGCTTCCGCGCTTAACTTCCGGCGTCCGCCGCGTTTGCCTGCCGCTTTCGGCGCCGCCTTCGGCTCGCCGCCGCGCTGCTTCGCCCAACGGGCGCGTTGCGCAGCCGCGATGCGTGCGCGTGCCTCGGCGCTTAATTTGCGGCGTCCACCACGCCGTCCGGGGGATTTTGCAGAGGGAGCTGCCGCCGCGCGGGCGGATGATCCACCCAACGCCGACTTCAACTCGGACTCTAACGTTGCGATTTGTTCTTTGAGATGCAGGACCTTTCTTAGTTCAGTGACTGAAAGATCCGACAATGAGCGGGATTGATTCATGGTTCGCGGTTAAGCTATCTCAGCATTAATGTCAAACAGGTTTAACATATAATTTCTTTTCAAATAGACCTCCAAATCCTCCCTTAGCTTCGATAATCCACCATCCAATGCCTCATACACACCTTCAATATCCCCTCGAGTTTCTCCTACTCGGGGTACTCTTACTGCTGCTTGGACGCAAGCTTTTCTGGCTCTTTCTCGGCGCGGCGGGCTTTGTCGCCGGTGTCGCCCTGGCCCCGCGCATCCTTCCTCATCAGGGGGAATTGATCATTCTCCTGGCCGCGGCCTTTCTCGGTATTTTGGGCGCTCTCCTGGCCATATTCCTTCAAAAGGTGGCCATTGTCCTCTCCGGCTTCTCCGTCGGCGCATATCTTGCCGTTGAATTCCTTGGCCCCGCCCTCGGTCTCGGCAGACTTATGGCGCCCACTGCCGGCACCTGGATTTGCGTCCTCATCGGCGGCATTATCGGGGCGATCCTGATGCTGGCCTTCTTTAATTGGGCTCTCATCATCCTATCCTCGTTGTATGGCTCCCACCTCATCGTCATCGGCTTGCCCTCCATTCACGGCATACCCCCGATTCACCGTTACTCCTTGGTCCTATCTATCATTCTGGCGGTTATAGGCATCGTCGTCCAGGCTTCCACTTACCGCCGGCGGGACAAGACATCGACTTAGGTGTTCAAGATAACACTCGCCCCTCTCTCATTTTCCGTGTAGCACTGCACGCCAGGGTGGATTATCCCACTCCTTTCGATTGAATCCGCCTTTGTCCCACTCTCTCTTTTGGAAGCTTTGCGCCGCCGCCTTGCTCCTGCTCCTGGCATGGGTCCTCTGCTCCCGACTATCTCATCCATGGACTTATAATGACGACTACAACGGCGCATTCTGGTCCCAGGCCGCCCGCAACCTGAACCAAGCCGGCTTTCTCGCCACCGCCGGCGTACCGGCCCCGCTTTACTATGGCCAGCCGCCCATTCCCGCCGATGCCTTGTATGTCCACCATCCCACCTTGCTGGCGGCCATGATGGCCGCCGACCGCGCCCTCCTTGGTGAAAGCGAATGGGCCGCCCGCTTGCTGCCCGTCGGCTTTTCCCTGCTTACTGCGGTCCTGCTATGGCTCTTTGCATCCTTTTGCCTTGGCTGGCGGGCGGGCGCTCTTAGCCTCGCCTTCTTTCTCGCCGCTCCCATGGAGTTGCATTATGGGCAGATGGTCAACTTCGAGGCGCCCGAGCTTTTCTTTCTCCTGGCAGCGCTTTGTTGCTTCCACTTATGGCGCTGCCGCCGCACTTCCCTGTCCGCCGCCGGATTGGTGCTCTGTTGCTGCCTGGCCATGTGGACGGATTGGCAGGGGTATCTTCTGGTTATCCTGCTCGCTTCCCAGCTTATCCTTAAAGGCCCCGGGCGTAATGCCCGATTGGCCGCCGCCCTCCTGATGGCCGCCTGCCTTTGCGGAATCGCATTTCTCCTCCAGATTCACCGCGCCAATCCCGCCGCCTGGCAGCAGTTACTCGATGCCTTCCACGAACGCGCCGCCGGCCGCGACGTATCCGGCGGCGCATTCACCGCCGGCCAATGGCTGGCCACCGAAGGCGGCTACCTCATCACCCTCTTCAGCCCGTTTGCCTGGCTGCTGGCCGCGGCGGGCGCAGTCATTGCCTTCATCGAGCGCCGGCGCCTGACCCCGCGCGAGGCCGCGCCCATTCATATCGGCTCCGTCCTCTTCGTGATCGATGCCTTCTATGTCTGCCTCCTTCGCAACCAATCTTACATCCATGACTTTGCCGCTTTCTATTTTCTCATCCCGGTCGCCGTTTTCTCCGCATTTTTCGTCGATTGGATCATCCGCAAAGTGGAAGCCGGCCGGCCCGGTTTCGCCCCCGCCGCCTCGCTCGCCGCCTGTGTCATCGCGGGGCTGCTGATCTGGTGGGGCATTCGCAGCCTCGATGGGATCGACACTCAATTCTGCATCCTCGATGACGACTCGACCGAACCCGCGACCCTGATGCCAGACGTTGGCCGCCTCATCGACCGCACCTTTGCCCCCGATGCCGTCATCCTTTGCAACTTTGACCCTTACTATAGCCCCCTGCCCTTTTACGCCCGCCACGTCATGTCCAACGGCAACCGCACTTACGCCGACTGGCAATCCGCCATCACCGACGCCCTGCCTGACCCGGCGGGCGGCATTGTCTGGACCGGCGATCCGGAATCCCCCGTCTTACTGAGCCATCTTCCGCCCCTGCAATTGCGCCTGGTGAGGGTGGATGGAATTCCGTTCATTCTCTGGACGCCTCCGGACGCGTCGCGTCACGGCCCATAAACCCAATCGGCCCAACATCTCGAGCGCCCGCTTTTTCGTTCTTGTCGCCGGCCATCGGCGGCGTTGGACTGGCGGTTTGTGAAACGCCTCCTCCTTATCCTCGCCCCGCTGCTTCTCTCCGGCGCGGCTTTGTGGGCGCTCGATGTCAAGAATTACGACCCCGAGGTCAACGACCGCTTCTCCGCCGGCTATCCCGATGCCCCCGTGCCCAACACCAGCCCCAAATTCCTCGGCAAGGGGCTCGATTGGTCGGGGGTCGGCTGGTGGAAAAAAGATCCGCAATACTCCGTGACTTTACTGAGTTCCAGGAACTTCACTTATACCAAGCACATGGCGCCCCAGACCGGCGACGTGATCACCTTCCTGGGCCGCGACGGCCGTCTTCATGACTATCATGTTGCCAAAATGCAAACGGTGGAACTTGGCAAACAGGGCGGCAACACCATTTACGCCGATACCGGCGTCGGCACCTTCGCCGAGACCGTCGCGCTCGATGACCAGATTTGCCATTATCCCATCGCTTACTCGCCAAAGGGAATCGAGCCCTTCATCGACAGGCAGATACTCATGTACGGGCACATGGCCCGCGTCGGGATCAACGAAATCGTCGAGGGCCTTCTGGTCAACGGCATGTCCAGCGAGTTCAATTTCGACACCGACGGCCTCAGCAGCGGCTGGGGAAAAAGCGAGTCCGGAGACTCCGGCAGCCCATCCTTCATCGTCATCAATGGCAAGCTGGCCCTTGTCGGCACGCATTGGAAGATTGACACCGATTCGATGCTTCCCGGCATTATCCAGGGCATGAATGCCATCATGGCCGCCGACGGCGAGAAGCTCGATGTTGTCGACATTGGCGACTAAGCCCCGATTGGTTTGAAACCCCTTCCCCTTTTCAGCCGCGCCGCCGCGTTCGCCATTCTCCTTGCAGCCTGGGCGGCCATCTATCTTCCCGGCCTCGGTTCGCTCGAAATCAGGGGCGAGGAAGTCCGCCGCATCATGCCTGGGGTAACCATGCTCCAGACGGGCGACTGGATCGTTCCGCGATTCAACGGCGAGCCCTATCTTCGCAAGCCGCCGCTGGTCAATTGGGCGATCGCCCTCTCGATCAAGGCGCTCCGCGCACGCAATGAATGGACCGCGCGGCTCCCATCGGTGCTCGCCATCCTCGCCATGGCCCTGGTGATGCTCGCCGTGTGCGAATCCTGGCTCGGCGCCAATGCCGCGCTCGCCGCCGTGCTCATCACCCTGACATCCGCCGGCATCGTGGAAAAAGGGCGGCTCGCCGAGATCGAGGCGATTTACATCTCGCTCTTCGGCATCGCGTTTTCCTGCTGGCTGGCCTGGAGCGCCACGGGCCGCTCCCGCTGGCTCATTTGGACCGTCACCGGTTTCTTTCTCGGCCTCGGTCTGCTCGCAAAAGGCCCGCCGCATCTCGCCTTCTTCTACGCCATCGCCTTCTTCATCGCCTGGAAAAGCTGGCGAAAGAAGGATGCCGCCGCGGCTTTTGACACCGGCCTGGCAAGCTGGGCGCATCTTTGCGGCATCATCGTGATGCTCGGTCTCTTCGCCATTTGGTGCATCCCGTATATGCGGCAATCCTCGACACTCGGCGCCGGCGGTGTCTGGGCGCGCCAGATCGAGCAGCGGATTGGCGAGGGCGATTCCGGCACCATCTTCTCCAATCTGCTCCGAAGCCTGGTCAATTTCCTGCCATGGGCGTTGGCCCTGCCCCTTTTCTGGCGGCGCGCAACCCTCGCCAAACTCACTCCGCGCGAGCGCCTCTTGGTTGAGGCCGCGCGGTGGCCCATCGTCATTTGCGCCTTCGCCCTCATGCTCATCCCGGGCATGCTGCCCCGTTACACGCTGCCGCTCGTCATCCCCTACGCGTTGCTCCTCGCGTTGCTGCTGAAGGCGGAAATGGCCGGCGACGCGCTGCGCTGGCCGCTCGCCGCCGCGTGCGTAGTCAGTGCGGGCATGCTGGTGTTCGGTCTCTTCGTCGCGCCGCGCATCCCCTCGCCCGCGCGCAATTTCGCCGCGCGCATTAATTCTCTCATGCCGCCCGGCAGCCCCATTTACATTTTCAATCCATCCATCCAGCCGGAGATATTCTATATCAATGGCAGGCTGCTCTATACCGGCAGCGTAAAGGATCTGCCGGACGACGTCCCCTGGCTGCTGGCGCCCGACGAAAAGGCCAAAATTGTCCGCCTGCGCGGCATTTACCGCCAATCGACAGTTCTGGCCCAACTAACCGACGAGCATGGCCGCCCGTTCGTTTTCCTCTCGCTGCAATCGAGGGTGCGCAAGGGTCAGGGACCGATGGATACGGCGCCTCCTGCCGACGTTCCCAAAAAGTAACCGCCCCCGACCCCAGAGCCTTGCAACAGCGCGCCATGGATTGTCCGCAGCTTCAACGTCAGCGGATCGCGAAAGCTCCCGGTGAATAATCCCGTCGCGGTTTGAATGTTCAGCTCGAGCCCCTGGTTGCCCGGACCCAGCACGGTAACCAGGCTCTGCGAATTGATCGCCAGCCCGTGTTCGATTGGAGCAAGCAGGTTCCCTCCGGCAATCACCACCTGCCCGATATTACCAAGCGTGCCGAATTGCACCGCTGCCGTCCCGACCCGCGGCGCATAACTGCCGCCGCTGCCGGTCAGCGTCATGGCAAACGGCCCCTGGTCAATCGGCACACTCGAGAAACCCGGCTTCCTCCAGACCAGTGTACCGCTGATTTGCGCGTTGCCCGGAGTGTTAACTGAAAGCGTCCCGGCAATGCTCCCCGGATTCGACGTCCCATAAAGCAGGCTGTAGACATACGCCTGCCCCGCCGAATCGGTCACCGAGGAACAGGAGAAAGCCGTCCCGTCCGGCAATGCGCCGGCGATGCTGGTCAGCCCAGTGGGACCGATTTTCACCAGCGCATAACCCGAACCCTGGTAAGTCGCACCCGCCGGCGGCGGAATGAGCAACGTGTAACTCCCGGCCAGCCCCGCTGCTGCCGGCGGCAGGCTCGCCTCGAGGGCCACCGCGTTCATGTCCACATTCGCATTCAAGCTATAGCCATTTCCGCCTTGTTCGAGGTCCAGCGTGATCGTCAGCGGACCCACCCCGCTCGATTTCAACGTCACCGTGCCTTCTCCGTTCGAATTCAGCGACCCCGTGACCGGAACCGTCACTCCGCCGAAAATCAGCAAGCCTGAAAACTGGCCCGTCCCGGCCAGCGCGATGCGCAACACCCCCACCGCCGCATCGTTCAGAGCCGAATTGAGCAATACCGCGGAATAATTCCCCGCCAGCGGCGCGTAGTTGATCACATTCACATTCCCGTACGCCGTCCCGCCATAATCATCAGCGATGGTGTACGCAAAATGAGCTTGCGGCTCCGCGGTGGTTGTAAACTGGTAACTGATCGCCTTTCCGCCGCTGGTGATCGACGTAACGCCCGCGATGCTCGCTCCGACGGCGGTCACTTTTAACGCGACCTTTTCGGGATTGGTCGCGCTCGCGAGCACGGGGATGACCGTCGGCGCCAATCCCGCGTATGCCGTCACATTTGCCGCCACCGGCGGAACATCGAGCGTCCTGAAAGTCTGGACCCCGCCGTAGGATGGCCCGGTGATGTCGGCGCCCACCGCCTTGTAATAATAGAGCTGGTGCGGCAGCAGTCCCGTGACCGGAATGGACACGCTCTGCGACGATCCGCTCGCCTCGAGGCTCACCACGCCCGTCGTGCCTGTCAGTTGCGGGTTGCTGCCGCTGAATTGCAGGTTGGTGCTGTACACAAAGTAAGCGTTGAAGTTGTTCGGGCAATTGATGCTCGACTGCAATGTCGCGCCGCTGGCCGTGAGATTTGTCGCCGGATGCGTATCAACGCTCACATCGGCGAAGAGCGCCGTCACATCCACGACACCGGAATCGAATACCAGCCGGTCCGTCGTATCCGGCTGGCCGTTGGTGGCGATCGCCACGTTGGTGATCGAGAAATCCACTTCGCCCGAAGCGTCGAGCGACAGCGAAAAGGTGGCGTTGAACACGCCGTTGGTGCCCGACGAAACCTGGTCGTCGAGGACCGATGTCGGCAGTTGGGCGCCGGGATTCGACACGCTCCCTTGCAGCACGGAGGAGAGCCCCGGCGAGATCGCGTCGAGCGCCGTCGATACCGGCTCGCTCGTCGGCACCAGTTGCGAATAGACCGGTCCCTCCCCATGCGCGAATCCGGTGATCGTATAGACATAGGCCGGCGCCCCCACGATCTCGAACGGAATGCTGGTGCGGAATTGGTTCAGCTCCCCCTGGATGATGAAGTCGGTCATGTTGATCGAGACCGAGGTGCTCTGCTGCGCCCGCGCCGCCGCGCAGAACAATATCAGCAGCAGCGGCGGCAGCCACCGCCGGAAATGCGCCGCAAAGTCCATTGCCCTTTGCCGCCGGCTACGCCGGGGCCAGTTGCCCCTTGAAGATCCACATCAAGGCCTTGACTCCCAGCTCGAGCAGGTTGAACGGCTTGCCGATGAAATCGTTTCCGCCGCTCAAGCTGCCCTTTGCGCGGTTCTGGAAGGTATTCATCCCGGTCAGGAATACGATGGGCGTCTTGCGATGGTCCTCGAGCTGCCGGATTTGCGTGCACAGCTCGAATCCCGAACTGCCCGGCATGTTCACGTCCAGGAAGATCAGGTCAAACTGGTTGTCCTCCAGCACGCTCAACGCCATTTCCGTGGTGTCCGCGCAGGTGATCTTCACATTCACCAACTTCATCGCCGCCCCGATCATCTGCCGCGCCGGCGGCTCGTCGTCGACCACGAACACATCCGCCGAGGCGGGATCCTTGAGCCCCTGCAAGGTGCCTTCTTGGAAAAGCGGCGCCAGGAAATCGATCGTCTGGCTCACGGTCCGCATGATCGAGGGATTGATCTCCTCGGGCATCACGTACAGCTCGTAAATCAATGCCTCGAACGACGAGGTCAACCTGCTCAATGCCGCCAGTTGCATCATCGAGACGCGGTGGGCCAGTTGATGCGCCTGGCAAAAAAGCTCGTAGAGCGACACCCCGTTGCGCGGGTCCTTGATGAATTCATGCAGCGTCATCCGCAGCGCGTTGATCGCCTCGGGCGCCGCCGCCGAGACCGAATGCACCCAGGCCTCATGCTGCCCTTCCTGCTTGCTCGAATCGATGCCGGGCAGTCCCAGCGCCTCCGCCACATGGCCGAAAATGCTTCCGTTCAGCGAATCCCCCCTGCCCGTAACCCGGTTGGCGCCCGCCTTTTCCATGGCGGTTGCCACCGCGTTCGGCAGCCGCGAAATAATCCAGATTTCCCTTTCCCCCAGCTCCGTCCGTAGCGTCTCAACCGCCTGGATGGGGCTGAACCCGGACATGACCGGGTCAATGAGCGTCAGGTCGGGGTTGCGTTCCCTGGCCAGCCGCCGCGCCATGTCGGTGGACCGGGCGGACTCGACGGATATCCCCATCGCCTCAAACCGCTCCCGGTGGTAATTCGAGACTATTTGATCCTCGGCGACGAGGAGGATGCGTTTCATGCTGGTGGTCAGAGGGTGGTTGGGCCGTGATTTTAGCACCTTGCATTCCAGTGCGCCAGCACGAGGTCAACTCTTTGCAAGGTTGGAACGCGGAATGCTTTACATGAGGTCCGTGAAAACGCATAGCGAAAATCACGGGCGCAGCCCGCCGGCGTAAAAATCCCCGCAGTGCGTGAACTCGAAGCTCATCCTGGCCGCCGTCCGGCTTTGGGAGCTGAAGAGGCGCTGCCCCCGGTAATCCCTGAGTCCTGGCCGCCCGGCCCACGCGAGCCTTCGCCCCCGGCGCCGCTGCCGCGGCGTATTTCCGCTTCTCCGCCTGAGCGCCTTGACCTCCGCGGCGTCAGCGCCCGCCATTCCCCCGCCCGCAGCCCTCGAGCCGCAACGGCCCTATCCGCGTGCGGACCAGCCGCTCGACCTCGTAGCCGACCTTGTAAAGCATCAGGCGAATCTGCCGCTTCAACCCCTGCCGCAGCACGATCCGCAGGAGGTTGGGCGACAATTGCCGCACCTGGTCCGCCTTTGCCCGGCCCCCTTCGATATTGACCCCCCGCAGCAGCCGGGCCGCGTCCTTTGCCGCGTCAAAAGGCCGGTCGAGCAATACTTCGTACTCCTTCTCGATCTTGTACCGCGGATGCGTCAGGTGCAGCCCCAGTTCCCCATCGTTGGTCAGGATCAACAGCCCTTCGCTCTCCCGGTCCAGCCGGCCTACGTGGAAGAGCCGGGGCCATTTGCCCGGCAGCAGCTCAAAGATGGTCTGCCGGTCGTGGGTATCCTCCGCCGTGCAAAGATAGCCGCGCGGCTTGTGCAGCAGGATATAGAGCGGCTTCTCGGGTACGATCCGCCGGCCCCCAAGTTTCACGAAATCCCGCTCGGTCACCTCCGTGGCCAGCCGGGTGACCACCTGCCCGTTCACCGTGACCTTCCCCCCCAGGATCAGCCCCTCGCAGCCTCGCCGCGAGCCCAGGCCCGCGGCGGCTAAAAAACGGTTCAATCGCATTTGGCCGCCATCATGGCACATTTTTCCGCCAAGGCCACAATCAGGAGCTTGAGATTGCCCGGTTTTTTGCCGAAGTTCCGCCAGTTCGTTAAATTTCACAAAGTTTTACCAGTGTCGCGTCAACCCATCCCCCGAAAGACGGTTTATCGTCTCTCCCTTTACTACCGGAGCCTTCAGCGCCTGAAGTCTGAACCAGATCGCGACCGTCTCCTCGGCCGCCCTGGCAAAGGCCGCCGGCGTCAAGCCGACCCAATTGCGCAAGGACCTGACCTACCTCGGCCAATTCGGGACCCGCGGCCTGGGCTACGACGTCGAGGCCTTGAGCAGCAAGCTGACCGAGGCGCTGGGAACTGAGCGCCTGCAGCCGGTGGTGCTGGTGGGCGTCGGCAACCTGGGCGCCGCGTTGCTCCATTACGGCGGGTTTGCCAAGGAGGGCTTCGAGATCGTCGCCGCATTCGACTCCGATCCCACTCCCAAGCGCACACCCGACCTGCGCGTCCCGCTCTTGACGATGGATGGCCTCGGCCCCTTCATAAAGCAACGCGGCGTAAAGATGGCCATTCTCGCCGTCCCGGCCACGGCGGCCCAGGAAGTGGCCAATGAACTGGTCCACGCCGGTATCATGGGCATCCTCAATTTTTCGCCCACGCTCCTCCAGGTGCCCGAGGGCGTGGTGGTCAACAACGTCGACCTCGCGCTCGAGCTGGAAAACCTGAGCTACTTCATCCGATGACCAGGCCCGCGCCGCTGCGCCCGGTGGCAGCGCCGGATTTCAATCTCGCCGTCACGCTCGCCTCGGGGCAGGTCTTCCATTGGTTGCCGCGCGGACCGGGATATGCGGGAGTCATCGGCCAGACGCCCCTCTATGTCGAGCAACAGGGCAGCCGCCTGTTGACCACGGGCCAGCCGGAATTGGTGGCCCATTACTTCGCCCTCGATCATCCCCTTGCCGAAATCTATCGCACCTTTCCCGCCGATCCCGTGATGGCCGCCGCCCTCGAGTTCTGTCGCGGCATGCGCATCATCCGGCAGCCGGCCTGGGAGTGCCTGGCGACGTTCATCACTTCTTCCATGAAGCAGGTCGCTCACATCTCCCAGATTTCCCACACGTTGCGCCAGCGCTATGGCCGCGCCCTTGCTCGCGGCGGGCCGTTTGCATACCCCGAAGCCGCGCGCCTGGCCGTGCTGCGCGAGGAGGACCTGCGCGCCTGCGCTCTCGGCTATCGCGCGCGCAATCTCCTCAAGACCGCCCGCATGATCGCCGCCGGCGAGGTCGACCTCGACTCCCTTCGCTCGCTGCCCGACGAGCGCGCGCGCGTGGAATTATGCCGCCTGGCGGGAGTCGGCGAAAAAGTGGCCAACTGCGTGCTCCTCTTCGCCTACGAGCGCGTTCGCGCCTTTCCCATCGACGTTTGGATCGAGCGCGTCCTGCGCGAAAATTACTTTCAGGGGAAACGAAAAATCACCCCGCGCCGGCTGCGCGAATTCAGCCGTAAATATTTCGGTGAATTCGGCGGTTACGCGCAGCAATATCTCTTTCACCATGCCCGCTCGAGCAGGCGGGCGAAGAAAGCATGAACCCATCTGGCCGCAATATCGACGTCGTCCTTTCACCGCCTGAGATCGACCTGCTTCCACGGCGCGACCTCTCCGGCTCGATTGCCGTGGTTTTCGATGTGCTGCGCGCCACCTCGACCATGATCGCCGCGCTCGCCCATGGCGCCATGGGCGTCTGGCCCGTGGCCACCATCGAGGAAGCGCGCGCGCTAAAGGAAAAGCGGCCCGGCGCGCTGCTCGGCGGCGAGCGCCACGGCGACCGCATCGAGGGATTCGACCTCGGCAATTCGCCGCTTGAGTATGGCGAAAACGTCCGGGGCCGCGAAATCATCTGCACCACCACCAATGGCACGGTCGCTTTGCGCGCCACCGCGCATGCTTCGTCGGTGCTCGCCGCCTCACTGGTGAACATTGGCGCCGTGGCCGGGCATCTCGGCGTGGATTCCGAACGCGGCATCGTCATCGTCTGCGCCGGCACTTTTCGCGAAGCGGCCCTCGAGGACGTCCTCGCCGCCGGGATGCTCATCTCATTGCTGCCGGGCCGGGAACTCACCGATCCCGCGCAGGTTGCGCTCGCGCTTTACCGCCAGGAGCGGCACGACATCCTCGCCGCTCTCCGCCAGTCCCGAAACGGTCGCGCCCTGCTCGAAAAAAAACGCGAACCCGAACTCGAATGGTGCGCCCGCCCCTCGGTCTTCTCCCTCATCGCGAAAATGGACGCCGGCGGCTGCGTCCGCCATCTATAACTAAGTCTTATCCATTCCTTCGAATTTCGAATTTTTCCCGCCCGCCTCACGAAGTCAGCCCATAATAATGGCACAAGTAGAGCACCACATTGGCCAGGAACAGAAACGCAATCGCCAGCAGCACCAGCCCTTCCTTGCGCTGATCCACCTCATCCTTCCGGGCATCCGCCTTCCTGGGTTGCTTGCTCAAAAGACGCTCAAATCCTGGTTTTGGTGCTGACTTCATGTTTGGAAGCGGGTTCTGTTGCTTCGCGCAAGATCGACGTGAAAAATCGCCCGGTTATTCGAAGAAAAAAGATGCGATGGCGCGGAATGATTTTTCGGTGAAATATGATTTACGCCGCGCGCCGATTGCCGCCTTCCCATGAAACCTCGACTCCGCCTCCATCTCGCGGCCGCCATCGCCGTGGCCGCTTGCATTGCACTCGCCGGTTGCGCATCGTCCAGCGATGACACCAGCGACGTGCAGTCCGCCCGCCCCTCAGACACCATGCTTCCCCCCGCAAGTGCCGACTCCCCTTCGTCGCCCACCGCGGGTCCATCCAATGGAGACCCTCATGCATTTCAGCAATGACCCGCTGCGATCCCTGCGCAGGCTCACCGGCCTGGCGGCCCTTACCCTCCTCTGCGTTTCCCCTTTTTACCTCACCGGATGTATGAGCCCCGAGGACAAGGCATTTTACGGACGCGGCTGGCTCAATCCCTCGGAACTCGACGAGGAACCGCCTCCGCCGCGCTCATTTACAGATCCGACCGCCGTCTCGCCCGAGATGCTCGGACCGGGCGATTATTAAGATCAAATCTTATCGCCTGCAGGCGCATGCCGCCGGGCCGGCCGGCGCCGGCATTGGAATTCCGCAATTTATACATCCGCCCGCCCGGCCTCTGCCGTACTTGAGACTGGGTTAGGGTTCCCCCGGTGTAGACTCTCGGTCCGCACCGGGGGCTTTTTTTGCGCAAAAAAACGGAGCAGGGAATGATCATCCCTGCTCCGCTCTTTGAAAAGCTGCTGCGAAAGCAGTCTTTTTTCGCTGAATCCTTACGGGGTGGTGTACGGCGACCAGAACGTATAGGGCGCCACATCCGAGAGCGAATCGTATGCGTTGGTGGGAACGGCCATCTCCGTATCCACGGTGAAGTTCGGGCCGTAGGCGTCGCCGAACACGTCAGCGCCGGTCTCGTAAAGGATCGTGCCGGTCTTGATGTAAGCGGACAGGTCGGTGAACGTGGCGGCAGAGCCGGTCGTCTTGCCGTTGTCGATCGCGTACTGGTCAAGCGCGTGATCGAGATCGCGCAGGTCTTCCAGGATGCGGGTGGCCTGCGAGCGCTTGCGGGCGCGCAGGAAGTTGGGGACCGCGATGGCGGCCAGCAGTGCGATGATGGCGACCACGATCATGATTTCCACGAGCGTGAAGCCTCCGCGCCTGCTTTGAATTTTCTGAAGCATTTTGATTATTTCTGTTTGGTTGATGTTTGATTTCTGCCGCGTTTGCACACGGTTCGTTATGGAATTTAGCAGCCGCTATGCCACCTCTAAGCAATTCTTCGTAATCACTCCTCCCTAGGTCACTATTAGAAATTCCCCCTTTCACCCCCCGGCGGCCCGCAATTCAACTTACCCTCACACCGATTCCGTACCCCGGCATTGCCTCGTTATCATAAAAAAAACAGGGCAGGAAAGGCTCCTGCCCTGTTTTTTTGAAGAAACTGCGCTCTACGTCAGCTTAGTTGATGTAGGGCGACCAGAACGTATAGGGCGCCACATCCGACAGCGTGTCGTAAGCGGTGGTCGGCACCAGGACCGTGGAGTCCACGGTGAAGGGGCCGTAGGTATCACCGAACAGATCGGCGCCGGTCTCGTAAAGGATCGTGCCGGTCTTGATGTAAGCGGCGAGGTCGCTGAACGTGGCGCTCGCGCCGGTGGTCTTGCCGTTGTCGATGGCATACTGGTCAACCGCATGGTCGAGTTGCATGAGGTCTTCCAGGATACGGGTGGCCTGCGAGCGCTTGCGGGCGCGCAGGAAGTTGGGGACCGCGATGGCGGCCAGCAGTGCGATGATGGCGACCACGATCATGATTTCCACGAGCGTGAAGCCTCCCCGCTTGCTTTGAATTTTCTGAATCATTGTTTATATTTTGTGTTGTTGGTTTTGATTGCGTCCACGGTTCGAACGCGGATTATGGTTTTTAGAGCAATCCACGTGCCACCTTTATCGATCTACGATATTTCACGTAGGCTCAGGGACTTCCGTAAGTCCAAATTCGCGAACTCATCCGAATCATTGCGTATGAGACCCTATCGGAAGCCGTTAAAATAATTCGCGGAAATGCTTGCAGCCGGCCGTCAACCCTGAGATAAGTATATCTACGTAGCCTTGAATCCCGTGGACTTTCAAACACTCGCCGCCTTCCGCTACCAGATGCGGAAGTTCCTCCGTTTCAGCAAAGATCTTCTTTGCTCCGAAGACCTCACCCCAGACCAATACCAGGCCCTCCTGGCCATCCGCGCCTCCTCCGCGAAGGGCAAACTCTCCGTGCGAGACCTGGCCGAACAACTCCAGGTCCGGCACCACAGCACCGTCGGCATCGTCGACCAATTGGTCATGCGCAAGGCGGTGATACGCGAGGTTGCCCCCGATGATCGCCGCAAAATCCTCCTCTCCCTGACGGACAAGGGCGAGGAACTGGTCCAGCGGCTCGCCCCGCCGCATCGCGATGAATTGTCCCGGCTCTCCCCGGAAATGATCGAGACCCTCCAGCGCCTCGTCGCGAGCCGCTGAGCGAGCCCTTCCTAACTCATTCTCTCGACGCATCGCAACAGGTAGGGAAGCAACTGCTTCTTGCGCGAGACGATTCCCTCGAGCTCCCACACGTTCGGCCCGCGGGCCGGGAAATCGATCTCCTTCAGGAACCCCTCGGAGCCGCGCGCCAGCAGCAGCGAGTTCTGCGTATTGATGTCCGTGACCAGCAGCGCCATGAAAAGCAGCCCGTGCGATTGCACGCGCTGATTGAGCGCCTCGAGCAACGCCCCCTGTTTCTCCGCCAGGTGGCTGAAGCTCAATTCCTCGATCTGCGCCACGGCAAAACGGCCCCGGGGATTTTCGTACTCCTTCGAATCCGCCTGGATGGTCTGCTCCGGGCTCATTGTCAGCAGCGGCGAGCCGACCGCGAAGATTTCCGACGCCAGCTCCTTCGCGTCCACTCCCGCGACCTTGCACAGGTGCTCGACCACCTCGCGGTCGATCGCCGTCGCGGTCGGCGAAGTCAGGTTGAGCGTATCGGAAATGACGCCGGCCATCAGCAGGCCGGCGATGGGCTTGGGAATCGGCACACCCGCCTGCCGGTAGGAAAGCGCCACCAGCGTGCTGGTCGATCCCACCGGGTTGTTCCAGAAAAGGATGGGGCTTTCGCTGGTCAGCCCACCGATGCGGTGATGATCCAGGATTTCCACGATCCGCACCTTGTCCGCGCCGTGAACCGCCTGGGACAATTCATTGTGATCCACCAGGATCAACTCGCGCGGCAGCGCCTTGAGAAAATCGCTCTTGGAAAGGATGCCCACCAGCGCGCCGTCCTCACCGACGACGGGGAAGACGAAATGGCGCGAAGAAGCCGCCTTGCCGCGCGCCTCCTCGAGCAGCGTCTCCGGCGTGAAGGTCGAGAGTTCGGAGCTGATCATCGTTCCCACCCGCACCGCGCCGCGCGCCAGCAGCACGGTGGTCGCCGTGTCGTGGATGGATGAAATGACCGTCACGCCCGCTTTTTCCGCCTCGCGGAGAATCTCCCTGGAAATTTCGAGGCCTCCCGTGACGACGATTGCCTTCACCCCGGCCTGGATTGCCAGCCGCTGCGCGTCCTCGCGGTCGCCGACAAAGAGAATCACCTCGCCCGGCGTATAGCTGCCGAGCCGCCTGGAAAACGATTCCGCCCGCATCGCGGCGACCACCAGCAGATGCCGGTCGCCCGCGCGATGCGTGTCACCCACCACCACCCGCCCGCCAAAAGACTCGACCATCGCCGGCAGCGAGGCCTCGATCAGCCGGGCCTCCGACGCCTCCTCGCGCGCCGGAAAGAGCCGCCGGCAAACCCGGAATGCCGAGAGCAACCCGAGGCAGCGGTTTTGCTCGTCGATCACCGGCAGCCCGCGCAGTTGCTCCCGTTCGATGAGGTGAATGGCATCGTAGGCCGAACTGTCGCGCCGCACGGAGATGACATTCCGCTCCATTACATCGCTGACCCGCGGCGAGAGGTCGGCGATGAACATCGGCGGCTCGACCCCGAATTTATTCAACACATAATCGATCCGCTCGTTCACATCCCCGGCCCGGGCGGCGATGGCGCCCGGATTGCCGCACAACTGCTTGAGCCGCGCATAACCGATGGCCGAGCAAATCGAATCCATATCCGGATGCCGGTGGCCGATGACGATGGTTTGCATGTCGGGAATGAAGGAGCGCGGAATGTGATGCAAACGGCGGGCCACGGCAAGGGCCGCCGGGCTTCTACCTCCGGCTCATCCTGTAAAACAAAACGGCTCCCAGCGTGATGAAGATCACGTTTGGCAGCCAGACCAGGAGTTCGGGGTGCACCTTGGGATTGGCCCGGACCCAGCCCACCATGATCGTAAAGAAGAAATAGACGAACGCCACGATGAGGCTGAAGAGGAACCCGATCGAGGTCTCCTTGCGGTGCGCCGTGATGGCCAGGGGCACCGCGATCAGGCAAAAGGCGAACGAAGCGAGGGCGAAGGAAAACCGCTTGTTGGTCTCGGTCTTTAGCTCGGTGATTTGCTCCGGCGTCATACCGCCTTCCGTCGCCTGCGCCTGGCGAAGCTCGGCCAGGGTCATCTGGCTGAGGCCGCGCCGTTTCTGGTTTCGCTCATCCAGTTCCTTCAGCGAAATCGCAAAGTCGTTTTGATGGATCATGATGCCCGGATGGGACAGCAGCGGGTCGTCCGGCTTCTGCGAGTCGCGCTGCTCATACTGGGCGTCTATGAGCCGGAGGATGATCTGCTGTTTGCCCTCGAGATCGGTGAGCAGCTCTCCATCGTTGGCGTGCACCACGGTCATCGGCTCGCCCCGGTCGTTCAACTCGTACATCAGGATGTTCTTGAGTTGCGTCCCCTCCTTTTTTTCCACGTAGATCAGCTTGCCGGGAAACTCGTCGATGATCTGGTCGCTGCCGAATAACGCGATGGGGTTGCTGGTTGCAATATGGTAGAGCGCCGTTTTCATCTGTTCCTCCGCCTTCGGCGCGACGTCCACGTTGATCCAAAAACAGATGCCCACACAGATCAGCGAGAGGGCGAACACCGGCACGCAGACCCGGGGGACGCTGATGCCGTTGGATCGCAGCGCGATCAATTCATTTTCCGCCGAAAGCCGCCCAAAGATCAGCAGCACCGCTGTCAGGAATCCCCAGGGAATGGTGAATGTCAGCGAAAAGGGGATGATGTAGGCGATGAAGGTCAGGATGAACTCCATCGGCACGTTGTGGTTAATCAGCAGATCGAACAAATCCTTGAAGATCTTGCCCAGCACCAGCACCAGCGAGAGCACGCCCACCGCGAAAAGCCCCGTCGTGATGATCTGCCGCGAGATGTACCGGTCGATTATGCGCATGAAGAGGAGCGTTTCATAGTGGCGCGGGTCCGCCGCGTTGCAAGGAATTTGGCCGGGCGGGCGGCGAGGAACGCCGCGGAAAATTCGAAATTCGAAATTCGAAACTCGGAACCCGAAATTCGAGCGTTTTGGCGGCAGGACGGGCAGCGGCGGGGGGTGAAAGTGGCTTGATTGACCTTGATTGACCTTGATTGGGCTTGATTGGGCTTGATTGCTCAATTGGGCATATTGCGGGGATTCGCTCGTCGCTTTTGGCGCGCGGGCGGCGAAGATTTTCGAGTCTGGCACTTCCATTTGTCCCGGGCCTTTTCCCTACCTTAGCAAATTCAGTGTCGCGTGGGTTAGGGTTTTCGGCGGGCGTGACCCCGCCTGCCCGGCGACAGGGGGTTCGCGGTTGATTTAACGGCAATTTAACGGCATAATAACGGCAATAGATTCTTCCGAGAAAGTTCCGTTATTATGCCCTTTGAGCCGAAATTCGGCATCACTTCCAAGGCTGCCGGCGCCCTGATGCGCATTGAGGGGGCGAGGCGGGCCATTTGGCATCTGCCGATTACCCCGAGTGTCCTGGCGACGTTGCGGGAGACGGCCCGGCTGTATTCGACGCATTATTCCACCCTGATCGAAGGCAATCGCCTGAGCCAGGAACAGGTTTCCATGGTGATTGAAAGGCAGGAACACTTTCCCGGCCGGGAGCGCGACGAAAGGGAAGTCCTCGGCTATTACGCCGCCGTGGAGAAAGTCGAGCAGCTTGCCGCCGCCGGAAATCCGATAGCCGAGCAGCAGATCCAAATTTTGCATGCGCTGGTGATGGCCGGCGGCGCCGCCAGGGTGAAACCCTCCCCTTACCGCGACGGCCAGAATGTGATCCGGGAGAGCCGGACCCGGGGAATCGTATACATGCCGCCGGAAGCGAAGGATGTTCCGGCCCTGATGAAAGACCTGGTCGCGTGGATTGCGGACTCGGAAACGCAAGGCTTGCCTTGCCCCATCCGGGCAGGAATCGCGCATTACCAGTATGCGACGATTCATCCCTATTACGATGGCAACGGGAGAACCGGGAGGCTGCTGACCACGCTGATTCTTCACCTTGGGGCGTATGACCTGAAGGGCCTCTATGCGCTGGAAGAATATTACGCGCGCAATTTGCCGGTGTATTATGAAGCGCTGGCCGTGGGGCCGTCCCACAATTATTACCTGGGCAGAGCCGAGGCGGACATTACCAATTGGGTCGAATACTTCTGCCAGGGTATGGCGGAGAGTTTCGAGAACGTACAGAAACGCGCCGAGGAAGCGGCGGGAGGCGGCGCGAAGGATTTTTCACCGCTGCTGCGCCGGCTCGATCCTCGCCAGCGGAGGACGCTGGAGTTGTTTCGAGAGACTGAAACCATTACGAGCCGCGAGGTCGAAAAACTGTTCGGCGTCTCCCAAAGGATGGCCCGGAATCTTTTGAGCGCCTGGGTGGATGCGGGGGTGATGGTGGTGGCCGATCCGGCGAAAAAGAGTAGAAAGTACCGGCTGGCGGGAGAATTCAGGGATTTGCTGCAATGAACGTGGCATAAGACGGGCGCCGGCCTTTCCAAGCGACTCGAAATATGGATGATGGTCGTCGTGAGAACCGTTTCGGTGAACCGACCTTTCTGCTGTTGTGGCCGGCAACCCTCGCGCCCACCCCCCGCGAACATAAAAAGTGGGACTAACCATGGACCTTTATAAAGAGCTTTTGAATGCGCTAAATAGCGAAGGACGCGGACTGGAAATGTTGCGCGTCATGAAAGAGGCTGCGGCGGCGGGAATTGGGCCCAGTGAGGCGACTCAGGCGTTGAAGCGGCTCTATTCGGAGGCTATGGATGCGGGAAGAGAGAAAGACGCGGATCTCATTTGCGAGGTATGTGAAATACCTCGAGGTCATTGCCTTCCAGAGCAGCGAATATGGCCGTTTGAGGAGACGCTGGCGAATAATGAGAGGGAAGCGCGGGAGGGTACTTACTGGTGATTTGGAGCATTTTCTATTTAGTTTGTCGCAGTTGACCCGCGCCTCCGGCGCTTGGCGCTTTGGGGATGGTGACCTGGGGCTTCGCTCGTGCCTCGCTACGCCCGAGGCTGGCATAAGACGGGCCTCCGGCCCTTCAAATTGATGCGACGGGCTGGAGCGAGGATGCCGCAGCGCGCCTCCTTCGATCCACCACGGTCATAACCTGATCCTGATATTTGATCTCGCTCATATTTTAAGCCAGTTCTTGCGGGACGGTGATTTGGTACTTCGAAGCATAGGCGCCGCCCGGAGTAAAACTGCGTTTGCCACTGCCAAGATCGACCTTGGAAAGATCAAGATGTTTTACCCAGGCGTGACCGGCTTTCTCCGCCATATAAAGGAAGAGACGTTTCACTTTAACGGATGCGCATTGCTCCAGGAGTTGTTGTACAGCCGCGGGACGAAGCGTTCCCAATCCTTCCATGATCTGATAGGCCTCGACCAACTCGAATTTCTCCGGCGCGAGATAGAGACATTCCATCACCGCGCGCGCCGCGCCGGAGGCCCGGACCGTAAACAGTTTGTGCTCCACCTCGACCAAGCCCGTCGAGGCGGGCAGGAAATTTGTAAGGCGCAGCTCCGGCTTCAGTCCCCAATCATGATTTCTGAACCATGCGGGTAATGTGGTTTTGCGCGGCGCAAACAACTGGATCGTTCGGGCGTTGAGTTCGAGATAATGAGCCTGACCCAAAAGCCCCAATGCCGTACGCCCGCCGGGGTGGACGTTAAGGCCGGCCTGTTTTTGCAGGGCGTATAGGGCGCCCAACCAATTTACAGCGTCTCCGGAGCGCTGAAATGCGCCATGTCCAAGGCTTTCAAACCAGCCGCTCTTTTGGTAGTGTCGCTGGAGTTGGCGGGATACATTTTCTTTTTCCAGCCAAACGGTCAGGCCAACCGTGCCGGCGGGCCAGGATTTCAAGAGGTTGTTTATCTTTGTCTCCATCTGTAAAGGGATGCTTTACATTTTACGACATAAATAAACTTGCGTCAAGGGAGCTTTTGCCGAAGGGCAAATGGGAGCCTCCGGGGCTGCGGGCGACGCGATCTGGATACGGCGATTCGCGATTGATTTAACGGCAATATATTTTGTCGAAAAACTGTTCGGCGTCTCCCAACGGATGGCCCGCAATCTTTTGAGCGCCTGGGTGGATGCGGGGGTAATGGTGGTGGCCGATCCAGCCAAAAAGAGTAGGAAATACCGAACAGACCCTACGGGTTCTCTTTGACCAGCCTCAAACGCTCAAGCACAGGACCGCTGGAGAGTGAGAATGTTCCGCCTGCCGCAATGCGCCTGCGTAAAAGGTTGATTTTTCTCCCATAATCTCCCATAATCTCCTGTATGCATTGGCAGGATTTCAGATTGAGCAAAAGGCTGTTGCTGCCGCCGGCGGCGACCGAGACCATCTATAGCATGATCGCGGAAATCGACGCGGTGAAGAACACCTACGTGCTTGCCAACAGACTTCTTCCGCAGACCATTGAACGCCTGACGCATTCGGTGATCGTGACCTCAACCGGCGCGTCGAACCGCATCGAGGGCAACCGGTTGAGCGATGCGGAAGTGGAGGCGCTCTACCGCAAGATGCGGATCAAATCCTTCAGGACGCGGGATGAACAGGAGGTGGCCGGGTATATCGAAATGCTGGAGCGCATCTTCGAGCATTACCGGGACATCCCGATAACCGAAGGCCATATCCTGCAACTGCACAAAGATATGCTGGCCTACAGTGACAAGGACCAGGGGCACAAGGGGTGTTACAAGTTCGGACCGAACCGGGTGGAAGCCAAGGATCGATCAGGCAACATCATCGGTGTTATTTTTGATCCGACACCGCCGCACCTGACGAAAAAGGAAATGGACGAGTTGGTTGCGTGGTATGGATGGGCGCAATCGGAACGCTTCAGGCATCCGCTCATCCTTATTGCGAATTTCATTTTTGAATATCTGGCGATCCATCCTTTCCAGGATGGAAACGGCCGGACGAGCCGGTTGCTTACAAATCTGATGTTGCTCCAGAATGGCTACGCATTCTCCGCCCTTGTGTCGCACGAGAAGTTAATCGAAGAAACCAAGGCCGAGTACTATCTGGCGCTAAGCAAAACGCAGAAGGCGTGGAAAACGGACGCGGAAGAGATAACGCCGTGGCTGATGTACATTTTTGTGGTTTTCCAGCGGCAAGCCAGAGCCGCGCAGGCGATCCTCGAAAGCGACCAGTTTGAGTATCTCCTTTCGGAGAAGCAACTGGCGTTTTGGAATTGGGCGCAGGGGCTGGTCAAAAGAGAATTCAGCCGGGGCGATGCGATAGGGGCGCTCGGATTTGCACCGAAAACGGTGGAGCAGGTTATCAAGAAGCTGCTGGATATGAAAAAGCTTGAGAAACTGGGGCAGGGCCGGGCCACGCGCTACCGGCTGGCTTGAATTAAATTGCCCCGCCCCAAGCTGGCTATGCGTTTCAAAACGGCACCCCGGCTCCGCTTGCCGAAGAGGCCAGGTCTGCCGAGCGTGCGCCGGTTATAGGTGGTGGCGGCGATTCTCGCCCTGTTTATTCCCGGCGGGATCATTGTCCGGAGGAAACGTCCCTGATTTCGGCTGCGTCTCCTCTTGCAATTCGGCTGCGCGGGGCCTATTTTGCCGACCCACAATTTCCATGCAAACACTCCAGGATCGCGCAAAAAAGGCCGCTGAGATCATCGCCACCCCTCATCTATACAAGGTCTGCGAGGGGTGCGATTCCATCGTGGCGGAGCGGGTTGCGACCTGCCCGAATTGCTATGGGTACCGTTTTGACGAGAGTATCGAGGCTGTGACCTCGCAGGCGCGGCTGCTGGGGTGCCGGGAGCAGAAGACGGTCACGGCGCAGGATCTCCTGCTGTAGTCTGCTTTCGGCATGCGAAGTTGCGACGGATCAGATTAAACCCGAATTCCGAAGTTGATCGGGGCGATCTGGCGCAATCTGCTGGGCGCGAGTGCCATTCGTCGGGCCTCACCGTATCTTTCAGATACGCTTCGGGCCTCCTCATGTCATCGCGACTCAGCATCTTTCACCATCTCATCCCCTCCAACATCGGAGTTCGGGTTAAAGGTTCTGCGACCCCTCCGGGGTCAGGGCGCGTTTTTGATCGAACCGGGGGTGTCGGCCCCTTCGGCAGGCTCAGGGGCCTCGACCCCCGGCTACCGATCTTTGAACCCTTCGGGTTCATGCGCTTCGCGCAGCTTTCCAAGCTACGCCAACGAGATGAGTTATGGGCTGTCTCTACCCTTTCAGCCGGCCCAGGTAGGCGGCGAGCGCGGCGGGGTTTTGGCCGCGGTAGCCGATGTAGCCATCGGGCCGGATGAGCACCAGCAGACCCTCCTCGCCTACCCCGTAGGCCTTCCGCACCTGGCTGTCGCGGTCCTCGAGCGTCCCCTGGGCCGCCTCACACCCGGGATGTCTGACCCGGTATACCGTGCCGGGCAGTCCCGCCAGAATATCGCCGGCGAGCTGCGCCTCCTCGTAGCCCTCGAATGCCAGGAGGAGGAATCCGGGCCCTTTGAGCAGGCCGAGGATGCTGCGCTCGGTTCGCGCGGCGCGGTCGTATAGCAGGGCGTCCGGGGCGCGGTCGCCGGCGTGTACGCGGGCGAGGCCATGGTTTTCCACCCAGGCGCTGCCGCGGTAATCGATGGACAGCTCGGCCATCCGCTCGGCCATGGCGTCCTTGAGGAAGGAAATGCCGGTGAGCAATGGCAGCAGCGCGTCGCGCAGGCGCTGGGCGGCGGTGTGCTGGGCGGTGGCCATGCGCGTCATGCGGTCGGTGATATTGAGCACCGAGCGGGCGACCGGCATCCGTTCGGCCTCGTAGCTGGCGAGCAGGCCTGGCTGGGCGATGCCGCGCGCCACGAGCGCCAGTTTCCATGCGAGATTGAACGCATCCTGGATGCCTGTGTTCATCCCCTGCCCTCCGGCGGGGCTGTGAATGTGCGCCGCGTCGCCGGCCAGGAAGACGCGCCCGCGGCTGTATTGCTCGACCATGCGGTGGGAAATGCGGAACCAGGCTTTCCAGACCGCGTCGCTCAATTCCATTTTGTGAAAACAGCGGGTGCGGGCCATTTCACGGATTTCCTCGAGCGAGGGCTCTGGCGTGGCGCTCTTCAGCTCTGGCTGCTGCGTGGCGATGATGCGCCCGCGCCCGCCTTTGAAGGGAAAATAGGCGAACAACCCCTCCTTCGAGAGGAACAGATGGGCGTCGTGCGCCGGCAGGTCGCTATCGACTTTTACATCGGCCAGGAGGAATTCCTCCTCGTATTGCGCGCCCTGGAAGGTCATGCCGATCAAGTGCCGGACGGCGCTGTGGCAGCCATCGCATCCCACCAGCCACGCGCCTTCGATGGTCTCTTCGCCGCCATCGGCGCGCCGGTAGCGGGCGCGCACGCCGTTGGCATCCTGGTCGAGGCCGGTCAGTTCCATTTGCCCCTCGACGCGCCCGCCAAGCGCCCCGAGATGCGCCCGGAGGATGCGCTCGGTGCGGCTCTGCGGCAGGGCAATGGCGAAAGGGTAGCTGGTTTCCAGCGTGTCGAGCTTCAGGTGGACCAGCATGCGCGAGTCGTTGTACATCGAGACGCCGGCGAGCCGCTGGCCTTCCTCGAGCACGGGATCGAGCGTGCCCATGACTGAAAAGACCTCGAGGGTTCGCGGAAAAATCGCCAAGGCGCGCGATTCCGCGGCAGCCTCGGCGTTCTTCTCGAAAATCCGAAACGGGACGCCGTGCCGCGCCAGCTCGCAAGCCATCGTCAGCCCCACGGGCCCGGCCCCGTTTACGATTACCGGCGCTTTGGTCTCACTTTTCAATGCCTTGCGTTTCCAAAGGGTTATACTGTCCCCAGGAAACGGACGTCACCACCCAAATGCCTGCATCCAATATCTCCCGGGAGGAACGCGCGGCGCGCGCCATGGCGGCGGTGCGCGAGGTGTATGCCGACCTCGAGGCGCGGCCGGTCGAGCGCAATTGCATCCGGCGGACGGAGTGCTGCCAGTTTCGCCACACCGGCCATGAGCCCTGGCTGACCGATGCCGAGGCGCTGGTAGCGGCGAAGGCCTTCCGCGCCACCGGACGGACCCGGCTGCCGGAGCGGGCAGACGGCTCGTGCCCGATGCTCGAAGCCCGGTCGGGCCGCTGTCTCATCTACGCGGATCGGCCCGTTCGGATGCCGGACCCATTTCTGCGCCGCGGCCGGCGGCCCCTACAGCCGGCGGGAAGTGCTGGACCTGATCCGGCGCCTGGAAGCGGCGAGCGCTCCGCTGGGCGGTGACGGCCCACAGCCGATCACCACCGCCCTCGCCGCCTGCGTATAAAGGAGATCCCTTTCTTCGAATTTCGAATTTCCCCCTCCGCTACCATTTGCTCATCCGAATACTTCATAGCATTTTGATAAAATTCGTGGCCTCTGTCGTCCCTGCGGGACTAAATCCTGGTGGGGCGCAGATGCAGGGGTTAAAACCCCTGCCTATTCTATTTCGTCCCCTACGGGGACTCTTCAAGTGGCTACAAAATTTGTGAGAATGCCCTAAATCACCTATGGACCTTCAACTCTCTGGAAAATTTGTGAGAATGCCCTAAATTACCTATGGACCTTCAACTCTCTGGAAAACTCGCTCTCGTCACCGGCTCGACTGCCGGCATCGGGCTGGCCATCGCCGAATCGCTGGCCGGCGAAGGGGCGCGCGTCATCGTCAACGGCCGCACCGAAGCGCGCGTAAAGAATGCGTCGGCCAAAATCCAATCCGCGCATCCGCAGGCGCAAATCCATCCGCTGGCGCTGGATCTGGCGACCGCGGAGGGGGCAGCCGAAGCGACGCATCGCTTCCCCGAGATCGACATCCTGGTCAACAACCTGGGCGTCTATGGCCCGAAGCCGTTCGAGGAAATCTCCGACGACGACTGGCGCTCGATCATCGAGACCAATTTTCTGAGCGGCGTCCGGCTGTCGCCGCCATTATCTGCCGCGGATGCTTTTCAACGAATGGGGGCGGATCGTTTTCATTTCGAGCGAATCGGCCGTGAACATCCCGGTCGAGATGATCCATTACGGCGTGACCAAGACGATGCAGGTGGCGCTGGCCGGCGGCCTGGCCGCGACCACCGCCGGCACCGGCGTGACCGTCAATTCCGTGCTCGCGGGTCCTACGAAGTCGGAAGGCGTCGAGGAATTCGTAAAGGAAATGGCCAAGACCAAGGAAATGAGTCCGTCGCAGGTCGAGGAGGATTTTTTCAAGACGGTGCGCCCAAGCTCGCTGATCCAGCGTTTTGCGACGCCCATGGAAGTGGCGACGACGGTCACCTACCTTTGCAGCCCGCTGGCCGCCGCCACCAACGGCGCCGCGGTCCACGCCGAGGGCGGAGTGCTGCGCGGGATTTTGTGAAACGCGCGCCGCGCGGCAGATACTTCGCGGAAGTTTATCCGCAGATTAACACAGATTCGCGCAGATTTTTTCAGAAGACCCGAACTCATTCGAATCGAATTCGTTCGAACCTAATCTGTGTTAATCTGCGGATTCATTTCCGGCATCCTCTGGAGCTTCCCGCCGTCGCCAGGGCGGCGCGCGCCGCCTAAACTTCCATTCCCAGCTTGTGCAATTTCGGCGCGATCACGATCTGGCAGTACGGGTTTCGCCCCTTGTTCAACCGGTAATACTCCTGGTGATAATTCTCCGCCGGATAAAACGGGCCGGCTTTGCTGATCTCGGTGACGATCGGGTCCGCGAACTTTTTCTGCGCGGCGGCCTTCGATTTCTCGGCGATCTCGCGCTGCTGTTCGGTCTCGTAGAAAATCGCCGACCGGTACGCCGGGCCCATGTCGGCGCCCTGGCGGTTGAGGGTCGTGGGATCGTGGGTTTTCCAGAAAGTATCGAGCAGTTTTTCCAGCGAAACTTTTGCCGGGTCGAAGACGATGCGGGTGACCTCGGCGTGGCCGGTGTCTCCCTCGCAGACGCGCTCATATGTGGGCCTCTGCGACGGTGCCGCCCATGTATCCAGAGGTCGCCGCCACCACTCCCGGCACCTGCTGGAAGACCGCCTCGGTACACCAAAAACAGCCGGCTCCCAGCGTGATTACCTGGGCGCCCGCCGGCGCTTCCGGCACCGCGGCCGGCCTCCGCTCATCATTCAAGCTCAATGACATGGCCCCACCATTGCACCGGCACGCCTATTTCACAAATTGCTTGTAAAACATTACGCCGGAAATTCCGAAGCCGATGGCCGAGATCAATTGTCGCACCCGGCTGCTGCGAAATCCGCTGCGAGTAATGCGCGGCCAGGTAATAGCCGACCAGCGCCCCGGCGGTCATGATGCCCGCCTTGGTCCAGTCGATCAGGCCCGCCCAGATGAACCAGACGGTGGCCACGGCGTTGATCAGCGAGCCGAGCACCGTTTTGAGCGCGTTCATTTCGTGAATTTGGGTCATCCCGAGAAAGCCGAGCGACGCCAGCATGAGAATGCCGATGCCCGCGCCGAAATAGCCGCCATAGACCGCGACCAGGAATTGAAACACCATCGCGCCCCAGAGCGCGCCCGGGCCCCCGCTGCCGGCGGGCTTCTTCTTTGCGAAGCGCCGGAAGGCGTCCTGCGCGACGAAGAGGACCGTGGCGAAGAGGATCAGGAACGGCACCATTTTCCCAAAGAGCGCGTCGCTGGTTTTGGTCAGCAGCACGGCGCCGATGATGCCGCCGACGGCGCTGACGAGCGAAAACCTGGCCAGCCACGGACGGATGCGCCCGCATGTATTCGCGGTAGCCGAGCATGCCGCCGGCAGTCCCGAGGACGAGGGCCAGCGTGCTGGTGGCATTGGCCATCTCGGGGCCGGTGCCGACCAGGATGAGCGTTGGAAAGGTGACCAGCGTGCCGCCGCCGGCCACGGCATTCATCGCTCCCGCGGCCATCGCGGCGGCGGCCAGCTCGAGGATTTGCAGGTGATTCACTGGCCGCAGACCTTCTTCATCCGGCCCCGCGAAGGCAAGCGCCGGACCACGCGCGGCGGCAAAATTCAAGCCTTAAATGGGCGCCGTGGGGCGGGTGCGGGAGCATTTCCTTTGCCCAACCACCCTTAAACCGTCCAAATAATTTAGAAGTTCTACGTACCTTTCGCATTGCGAAGACGCCTTGCATCCCGTTAGAAGCGCGCATGGCCAAATCCTCCGAGACTCCCAAACGTAAACCGAACCCTGCCCTGTTGAAGCCCGTGCAACCCGACGCGATGCTCGCCGTCATCGTCGGCTCGACGCCACTTCCGCGGAGCCAGGTCACCAAAAAGGTTTGGGACTATATTAAAAAGAACAAGCTCCAGGACGAAAAAAACAGGAGAAATGTCAACGCGGATGCCGCGCTGTCCGCGGTATTCGGCGGCAAGAAGCAGGTTACGATGTTTGAGATGACCAAGCTGGTCTCCCAACACATCAAGTAACCGGCCAGCTTGCTCCGGCTGATTCGTCCAAAAGGCTTGCCCGGCCGCGGTCCACGCGATGGACCCGGCCGGGCGTTATTCCCGAAAGCCACTCGATGTGAGTGGTGGTGACCAATTGTTGCGCCCGCGCGGGCAGGTGGCTGAGGAGCGCATTGCGCCGCGCGAGGTCCAGCTCACCGAAGATATCGTCCAGCAGCAGCAGCGGCGGGCGGCCCGTGCGCGCCTCGAGCAGCCGCGCCTGGCCCAGCTTGAGCGCGATGGCCATCGAGCGCTGCTGCCCTTCGCTCGCGAATTGCGAAGGCTTTCCGTTCAGCAGCAGCTCGACCTCATCCCGGTGCGGCCCGGCGCCCGTCTGGCGCAACCGCGCGTCGTTTTCCCGGCCCGCCTCGAGCGCGTGGGGGAAATCGTCGCCGCCGCCTTTCACGTAGCGGATGCGCAGTTCCTCGGCCTCGCCGCTCATGGCCTGCTGGCCGGCGGCGGCGTGCGGCTCGAGTTCGCGCAAAAGGAGCGCCCGCGCTTCGGCCAGGGCCGTGCCATGCTCGATCAGCGGCCCGTCGAAGGCCGCGATCTTTCGCCAATCGGGCCGCGGCTCCTTGAGCAAATGATTGCGGGACCGCAGCGCCCGCTCGTACGCCCGCAGCGTCTGCCGGTAAGCGGGCATCACCTGCCCGCCCACGAAATCGATGAACCGCCGGCGCAGCTCCGCGCCGCCGCGCACCAGATCGATGTCGGCGTTGCCAAACCAGGCCACCCGCGCCACCTCCAGGTAATCGGCCGAGTTCGACTGCTCGACCGAGTCGAGCGCCAGCTTCTTGCGCTCCGGGGCGTAATAGAACTGCATGTGCCGCCCGTCGATGTGCCCGTCCAGGACGAAGCCGCGCCGCCCGTGCTGGAGCGCCTCGCCCAGCCGGCTGGTGCGCGGCGATTGCAGCCGAGCCAGGATGCAAACCGCCTCGAGCAGCGACGTCTTGCCGCTGCGCGTTCGCGCCGACGAAGACGTTGAGCCCGGGCGCGAAGTCGCAGGTCAGCTTCTCGAAGCAGCGGAAGTGGCGGAGGGAGAGGGTGGAGAGCATGGGGAGCCCGGTGGGGCGGAACGCGCGGGCGCGTTGAAGCCGGTAGATTATGGGTAAATTCGAAATTCGAAATTCGAAATTCGAAGGAATGGAGGGCGGAGGGGAGTGATGAAGGTGCTCCAGTGCGGCCGCCTTTGCTCGAAGGAGCGCCCCGAGGCGCTCCCAAATCTTTCGAATTTCGAGTTTCGAATTTCGGATTTTCTCATTAGCTTCGCCCTCCCCATGTAATTTCCGTCCGGCATTTCGGTTTTCACCCTTACATTCCAGCCCGCCCTCTCATGCAACTGCTGCCCGGCTTTCGCGACTTTTTCCCGGAGGACTGCGCCCGCCGCAATTACATCATTGCGACCTGGCGCGAGGTCGCGCGCCGCTATGGTTTCGTCGAGTACGACGGCCCGCTGCTCGAGCCGGTCGAGCTTTACGAGAAAAAGAGCGGCGGCGAACTGGTGGGCCAGCTTTTCGATTTCCAGGACAAGGGGGGGCGGCATGTCTCGATCCGGCCCGAGATGACGCCGACGCTGGCGCGCATGGTCATCGCGCGCGAACGCGATTTCAGGAAGCCGCTGCGCTGGTTCAGCGCGGCGCAATTTTTCCGCTATGAGCGGCAGCAGAAGGGCCGCCTGCGCGAGTTCTGCCAGTTGAATTGCGACATCGTGGGCGAGGCGTCGATCTCCGCCGATGCGGAGATGGTGGCGCTGGCCATCGACATGCTGCGGGGCTTCGGGCTTTCGCAAGAGGACTTCGTGCTGCGGGTGAGCGACCGCGAGGCGTGGCTGGCTTTCCTGCGGGCAAAGGGCGTGGATGAGGGACGCGCCGCCGAGTTCCTGCCGATCATCGACAGGATGGAGCGCGAGGAGGATGCCGCGCTCGAAGAAAAGCTGAAGCCCTTCGGCGTGACGCTCGACGAGGTGCGCGACTTCATCGCCCATCCCGCCGGGCATTTCGACAAATTCAACGCGCTCGCGGAGGAATTGGACGCGCGCGGGATGAAGCCGTTTTACCTGCTGGATCCAACCATCGTCCGCGGGCTGGCTTATTATACCGGCATTGTGTTCGAGGTCTTTGACCGCAAGCGGACATTGCGCGCGATCGCCGGCGGCGGGCGGTATGACAACCTGATCGGCGTCATGAGCGATGGCCGGCTTTCGCTGCCGGCATTCGGCTTTGGCATGGGCGACGTGACGCTCGGGCAATTGATCGAGTTGAGCCCTGCCGCCACGCGGCAGATGCAGGCTGCGCTTGCGCGCGAGGCCGCCGCGGACGTTTACGTCGTCATCGCCAAGGAGGGCCTTCGTCCCCAGGCGCTCGCGCTGGTACAGGAACTGCGCGGGCAGGCTTTCCGCGTCGATTTTCCGCTCGCCCCGGCGAAGGTCGGCAAGCAATTCCAGACCGCCGAGCAATCGGGGGCGCGCTGGGCCATTCTCATCGGCGACGAATGGCCCCAGGTGAAACTCAAGACGCTCGCCACCCGGGAAGAGGCGCTCGTGGCTCCCGGCGATCTTCCTTCGCTTCTTGCGCGGAAATGATGCAGAGATTAGAGCAATTCCATGAAATATGTAGCGCCAGTATCTGCGACCCCTGCCGGGGTCGTGCCATTTTCCAATCAGATTACCGGGGGTATCACCCGCTAATGCGGGTTCAACCCCCGGCTACGGCTCTGCGACTCCTTCGGAGTCGACGAAAACGTCGCTACACGGATGATGGAAATACTCTAACGGTTACGAAGCCGGCCCAGTTTTCCCATGTATAGAAATTTTTACTGCAACCATCTTCGCAAGGAGCACATCGGACAGAGCGTGACTTTGGCTACGGCTCTGCGACTCCTTCGGAGTCGACGAAAACGTCGCTACACGGATGATGGAAATACTCTAACGGTTACGAAGCCGGCCCAGTTTTCCCATGTATAGAAATTTTTACTGCAACCATCTTCGCAAGGAGCACATCGGACAGAGCGTGACTTTGGCGGGCTGGGTCAATTCCCGCCGCGACCATGGCGGCGTCATCTTCATCGACCTGCGCGACCGCGAAGGCCTCACGCAGGTGGTGTTTCGTCCCGAGGAGCATCCGCAGGTCGCCGAGGCTTCGCACGGGTTGCGTGGCGAGGATGTGATTCAAATCACGGGGAAAGTCGCCGCGCGCCTCGCCGGCACGGAGAACCCGAAGCTGGCCACCGGCGACATCGAGGTCATCGCCGGCGAACTGAAAGTGCTGAACAAAGCGGACGTGCCCCCTTTTCCGCTGGACGATCCCAGCGTCAACGAGGACCTGCGCCTCCAATATCGCTACCTCGACCTGCGCACCGCGAAGATGCAGCAGAACCTCCGGCTGCGGCATCGCGTGACCAAGGCGGCGCGCGATTACATGGACTCGCAGGGTTTCCTGGAAATCGAGACGCCGATCCTTTCGAACCCCACGCCCGAGGGGGCGCGCGATTTCCTGGTGCCATCGCGGCTGACGCCGGGCGCGTTCTACGCGCTGCCGCAGGCGCCGCAGCAATACAAGCAATTGCTCCAGGTCGCCGGCATGGACAAATATTTCCAGATCGCCCGCTGTTTCCGCGACGAGGATTTGCGAGCCGACCGGCAATTCGAGTTCACGCAGATCGACATCGAGATGTCGTTCGTCACCGTCGAGGACATTTACGCGATGGCCGAGGGGCTGATGCGCGCCATTTTCAAGGCTGGCATCGGCGTCGACATCGCGACGCCTTTCCCGCGCCTGACTTATGCCGACGCGATGAACCGCTACGGCAGCGACAAGCCCGACACGCGCTTTGCCATGGAGTTGGTCGATCTCGTCGATATTTTTCGCGAGTCGCAGTTCAAGGTCTTCCGTTCCGTCGCCGACAGCCAGGGCTCGATCAAGGCAGCTCAACGCGAAGGGCGCGGCGGCGCTTTTGAGCAAGGAGCAGCTCAAGAAATGGGAGGATTGGGTGAAGACCGAGTTCGGCGCGAAAGGCCTCGCCTACATCAAGTGGAGCGCGGGGGGCGAATGGGAATCGCCCATCGTGAAGTTTTTTAGTGAGACGGAGAAAACGGCGCTGGCGGAGAGAATGGGCTTTGCCGAAGGCGACGTTCTCTTTTTCGGCGCCGGCAGATGGCACAACGTTTGTGAAGTGCTGGGACGCGTGCGCCTGCGCTGCGCGGAATTGCTGGGGCTCAACGCGGGCAGCGATGCGCTCAATTTCCTATGGGTCGTCGATTTTCCGATGTTCGCCTGGAGCGCCGAGGAAAACCGCTGGGACGCCGTTCACCATCCTTTCACGCGCCCGCGGGATGAGGATTTGGCACTGCTCGAGTCGGGCGATTTCGGCAATATCCGCGCGCAGGCTTACGATATCGTGTTGAACGGAGTCGAGTTGAGCAGCGGGTCGATCCGGATTCACGAGCGCGAGTTGCAGGCGAAAATTTTCAAGGCGCTCGGCATCGAGCCGGAGGATCAGCAGCGCAAGTTTGGGCATCTGCTGCGCGCGTTTACATTTGGCGCGCCGCCGCATGGCGGCATGGCGCCGGGCCTGGACCGCATCGTGATGCTGATGTGCGGCACCGATAATATCCGCGACGTGATTGCGTTCCCGAAAAACAACCGCGGGGTGGATTTGATGACGCACTCGCCGGTGGAAGTTGATTTCAAGCAACTGAGGGAACTGTACATCCAGAGCACGGCGAAGAAGGGGGCGCAGCCGCCGCAGGCTGGCTAACATTGTAGCGGGTGGGGCGGTCAAAGTGGTGATTGCGGCGAAACAAAACCGCCCTTACTTCAGATACCTGGAATCGTATTCGATGCCGTGTTTCTCCAAGAGGAGTCGCAATTCGTCGATGAATGTCACGTTTCGGTGATGTTCCTCCTGCGACTCGATGTAACGCCGGACTTTTTCCCGGAGACTGGCGCTGACGGTGAAGGCGGCATAACCATCCTGCCACCTGAAATTTGGGCAATGCCGGTGTGCGGCCCAGACCGAAGATGCCTTTTTCAATTCACGCAGGAAGTCCTTGATCTTGTGATCTGCGTCAAGACTGACGAGAAGGTGGACATGGTCTTCGACGCCGCCGACTGATCGGGCGAGGCCGCCCAGTCCTCGGACGGTTCCTCCAAGGTATTCGTGGAGAGCCCCGCGCCAGCCGGGGTGGATGAAAGGCTGGCGCGCCTTGGTGCTGAAAACGAGGTGGTAATGGAGAGAGAGGTAGGTGGAACCCATAGGATGGCGCGGCTCTGGCACCCCTTTCGGGGTGCTTCTGTAAAACACGCGTTACCGGGGGTATCATTTCGCTGGCGCTACATTCAACCCCCGGCTACCGATCTTTGAACCCTTCGGGTTCAGGCGCTTCGCGCGGCTTTCCAAGGCACGCCCTTCGAATTTCGGATTTCGGATTTCGGATTTTTTCAGGCTTGCGCCCTTATCGCTACTCCGAGCTCATCTATCCTCTTTCGCTGGGCTTCGGTTAATGGCGGCAAGTCTGCCGCCTTTATTGCTTCGCGGTGATCGTTCGGGTGTTTGGCTACCGATCTTTGAACCCTTCGGGTTCAGGCGCTTCGCGCGGCTTTCCAAGGCACGCCCTTCGAATTTCGGATTTCGGATTTCGGATTTCGGATTTTTTCAGGCTTGCGCCCTTATCGCTGCTCCGAGCTCATCTATCCTCTTTCGCTGGGCTTCGGTCAATGGCGGCAAGTCTGCCGCCTTTATTGCTTCGCGGTGATCGTTCGGGTGTTTGGCTACCGATCTTTGAACCCTCCGGGTTCAGGCGCTTCGCGCGGCTTTCCAAGGCACGCCCTTCGAATTTCGGACTTCGGATTTCGGATTTCGGATTTTTTCAGGCTTGCGCCCTTATCGCTGCCTTGAGCTCGCCTATCCTCTTTCGCTCGGCTTCGGTCAATGGCGGCAAGTCTGCCGCCTTTATTGCTTCGCGGTAATCGTTCAGGTGTTTGCCGCCGGGGATGATGGTGGTTGTGGCGGGGTCGTCCAGGAGGAACCGTAATGCCAGCTGGATCATTCCGCGCTCCGGCGTCACCAGCTCCTCGAAAATTGCGTACCGCTCGTACTCCGCGGCCAGTTCCGGCGTGAGCCAGCGGCTGCGAATATCGGTGGGGTCGAATTCGGGGCGCTTGTGGAAATAGCGCCCGCTCAGCCTGCCTGCGTCAAATGCGCCCCGGATCACGCCGCCGGCGCCGTTGTCGCGAATCCATGCGGATAATTCCTCCGCCGGGTCCATCATGTTTTTTGGGTATTGCACCACGTCCAGGCAGCCTAGCGAGTGCAGGTATTTCACATCGTCGAGATTTGGAGTGGAGATGCCCACCGCACGCACCTTTCCCTCGGCTTTCGCCTTTTGGAGGATGCCCGCGACAGTTTCCGCCTCGCCGCGCTTCGGCGCGATGTGATAGATGTATACGTCGATGTAATCGGTCCGCAGCCGGCGCAGGGAGCCCTCGAGCGAAACCGGTACGCGCTGCGGCGAGGCATCGCGCACCCGCCGGCCGTCGGGGCTCACCTGGTTGCCGAATTTCGTCCCGAGAACCCAGCGGTCGCGCTGCCCCTCGAGCGCCTCGCCCACGCGCCGCTCGCTTTCGCCGTTTCCGTATTGCTCGGCGGTGTCGATGAAATTGATGCCGAGTTCGCCCGCCTCGCGGATGAGCCGGACGCAGAATTCCCTGCCCAGTTCCGGGTGCCCGTCGACGACGCCGTCAAGCGCCAGCGGCCCGCCCAATTGCCACGCGCCCACACCGATCTCCGAGACGAGCAGGCCGGTTTTACCGAGGGGACGCAGGCGCATGGAGAATCCGGAACTAAGGGGCGGCAAGGTGGAGCGTGCCTGTGAAGGGATCGCCCGGCGCCGTGTCAAATAGGAATTCGGCGCTGCCGATGCCCGCGCCTCCGGTCATCCCGGCTGTGTCGTCGGCCCCGATGACCAATCCCTCGAAGCCCTGCACCGTCACCGCGTTCTTACCGGCGCCAAGCTGAACAGCCGGCAAAAGCTCGCCGATGATAAACCCGCCGACGTGAAGGCCGTAATTGTCGCCAATCACCATATCTCCCGCCCATATTTCACTGCCGCCGGTCTGCGACGGGGTAACGTCAAGAACGGCAAAAATATCGGGCTTGTGAAGCGTCAGGTCGGGGGCGGCGCTAATGGTGCCCGCCGAACTGGCGGCAAACGCGATCTCTGTCGTTCCGGTGGTGACCGAACTCGATCCACCGGTGACGACGAGCGCGCCCTTGACCGCCGAGGGCGCGGTGAAGGTCTTCAAATGAGAGGTGTCGATGGCGAGGCTGTCAGTGTCTTCGCCGGCGGTGCCGAATTTGTAATCGTTGCTCACGGTGGTAAGGAGCGTTCCCATCACCGTGGCCCCCTGCCCCGAGTAAGTGAGGATGTCGTCGACGGTGACAGACCCCGAGGTCGAGAATTGCGCCAACGCGGTCTTGATGTTGTCGGCACTCGTCACGCCTTTGGTAATGCCGGCCATTTGGGTGCCGGAGACATCGGTTTGCGCGATGGCCGCGACGATGGCGCTGATGGCCTGGTCGCGAACCTGCGCGGTCACTTCCTCGTGCACGGTGATCGCTTCTTCATTCGGCGAGCTGACAATCGCGCCCGTCTGGTTCACGCTGAAATCCAGGCTGCCGTTGAGGCCCGGATTCACAGGCGTTGCGGTCGCGGTGAAGCCGCCGGTGCCCCCGGTAACGGAAAAGAGATAGCCGTTTGCCGTGTTGCCCGGGAAATCGGCAGCAATGCCGAGATTGCCGAGGGAATCGGCATAAGTGGAGTTGGTTTTGAAGTAAGCGTCCTGAGCCGTGGAAATCTGGCCCAGGTTTCCGCGGACGGCTTTTTCATTGTTCGCCTCGCGTGTGGATTGAACGGCGGGAAGCAGCTCGGTAACCAGAACTGCAATGACTGCGATAACGACCAGAAGCTCTATCAATGTAAAGGCGCCGCGGGCTGCAACTGCCAGCCGCACGCCGGATGCAGGTTTCGTTTTCATGAGTGGATTTGGACCTCCTTTGGATCGCCGGCCACGACTGCCGCGGTCTTCCCCCGTGTTACCCTCACCCGCAGAAAATCCGCAAGCATATTCCAGAAAAGGCACAAGCTGCGGGACCGGTACATGCCCGGCCCCGCAACTCTGTGCGTGTTGTCCCTAACTGGGAGTGCCCTAACTCCCGCGCCGATAACAAGCAGAGCCTATGCCATTCGATTGCGGATTGCGGATTGCGGAGTGCGGACTGGGGCTTGCCGGGGCGGGGCTTCCCGGGCATAATTGCCGGGCGCGACTGCACCAAGGAGACATTATGATCCCCGAAGCCACCGCTGCCGCTGAAAGCGCCGGAATTCAAACCCTCAGGAGCCCCTACGCTTTTCCTGTAACCGTCACCAGGCTGATGTCGGCGCTCCAGGCGCACGGCATCAAGATTTTCTCGATCATCGACCAGCAGGTGGAGGCGGCTTCCGCCGGAGTGCCGATGCCGCCGCTCACGCTGATCCTGTTTGGAAATCCCAAGGCCGGCACGCCGCTGATGATCGCCAAACCGATGTCCGGGCTTGATCTTCCGCTCAAGGTGATAATCTGGGGCGCAGCCGACGGCTCGGTCTTCGTCAGCTTCAATACGGCGAGCTACATCATCAGCCGCCACAATCTTCCCCCTGCCCTCGCCGCCAACATCGCTCCCGCGGAAAAGCTGATCGCCGCGGCGCTGGAATGAGCAAACCGGCCGTAATCGAAAAGCGGATCGAGTCGCAGCCCTCCTGGGTCGTTCGCAACGGCCAGGTCGAGCTGGCCATTACAAAACTGGGCGCCCAGATGGCTCCGGTTACTTTTTGCCGCGATGAGCGCGGGCCGGTTCAGCCTTACCACATCAGCCCGTGGCAAAATGAGAAACTCGACGGCCTCGCGCCCGTGCTGGTGCCGTTGCGCGGCGATTTTTTCTGTCTCCCGTTTGGAGCGAACGATCAGCCGTGGCAGGGCGAGCGGCATCCGCTCCATGGCGAGATCAGCGGAAGTCCGTGGACGCTGGATCGCTGCACGCGCGACGGGGACGCGTTGACTTTTGAGATTCATTGCGAAACGAAAGTGCGCGCCGGCCTGGTGCGGCGCGCGTTCACGCTGGTGGATGGGCACGACGCGGTTTACAGCCGGACTGTCGTCGAGGGATTCGCGGGAAAATCGCCGTTTGGACATCACGCCATTTTGCGAACGGACGGTCCCGAGGGCTCGCTGCTGGTCTCGACGAGCAAATTCGATATTGGCCGCACTTACCCGTTTCCCTCGAGCAATCCAGCCGGCGGCGAATATCAATCGGTCGCCGTGAACGCGGCGTTTCGCTCGCTGGCGCGGGTGCCGACGATTTTCAAGGATCAGCCGCCGTGCGATTGCAGCGCGTTCCCCGCGCGCGGCGGTTTTTGCGATTTGATCCAGCAATTCGAGCGGCCGGTGCGCGGGAAGCGGGCTCCGTCGTGGGTTGCGGCGGTGAATACCGCCGAAAACTGGCTTTGGTTTGCGTTCAAGGATCCGTCGGTGATGCCGGGCAGGATGTTCTGGATGGAGAATCGCGGCCGGCATCAGAAACCGTGGAATGGGCGCAACAGTTGCCTTGGCATCGAGGATGGCTGCATGTACCTCGCAGGCGGCATCGCGGGCTCGTGCAATCCGAATCCGATCAGCCGCGCCGGCATTCCGACTGCGCTCAAGTTCCCGGCGGAAATCCGCTACATCCAAGGCGCCGTACGCGTGCCGACCGATTTTGGCCGGGTGGCGAAAGTCGATTTCGTTCCCGGCGCGGCGATATTCCATTCGAAATCGGGCGCGAAGGTTACGGCGCCGGTAAACCACGAGTTTCTGTTCGAGCGTAAAACCTGAGGCCCGGCAAAGGGCGGCGCGCTTAGGGCGGTTTGAAAAATTCTGTAGCCTCTTTCGTCCCTTGCGGGACTTAACCGCGTTGCGCGTGAACCCAGGGGCTGAAGCCCCTGGCTATTGTCTGCCGTCCCCTTCGGGGACTCTTGAAGCGGCTACGGTGTTTGCGACTATGCTGTAATTCTTCAGTTAATGAAACGTCCGTGTTTCGGTTCCGGCGCGTACTATAGCATTGATCTGACTCCGCATTTTGCCCACGCTTTGCGCCGATTGTGACATCCATTCCAAACGAACAAACCAATCCATTCCGCGAAGGGCTCTCGAGCCGGCCGATGCCGCAGCCTTGCACGGTCGTCATTTTTGGCGCGACCGGAGACCTGACCCATCGCAAGCTCATTCCGGCTCTCTATAACCTTGCCGCGGACGGGGATCTGCCGTCGGCGCTGACCGTTGTCGGATTTGCCCGGCGCGAGAAGACCGACGAGCAATTCCGCTCTGAACTTGAGGATGCGGCGAAGAAATTTTCGCGCCAGACCGTGCAGGACGAGCTCTGGCAAAGCTTCGCCAGCCGCATTTTTTATCACCGCAGCGAATTCGGCGATGCCGAGGGCTACCGGACGCTGGCCACGCGCCTCGAGGAGATCGATGCGCAATTCGGCACGCGCGGCAACCGCCTCTTTTACCTATCGGTCGCGCCGTCGGAATTCGATGGCATCCTCGATCACCTGAAGGAATTCGGGCTCAACAAATCACCTTCCGAAGGCTGGAGCCGGGTGATTGTCGAAAAACCGTTCGGCTACGACCTGGCGACCGCGCGCGAGTTGAACACCGTGGTGAACAATACCTTTTCCGAAGCCGACACCTTCCGCATCGACCATTTCCTCGGCAAGGAAACCGCGCAGAACATCATGGTGCTGCGGTTTGCCAACGGCATCTTCGAGCCGCTCTGGAATCACCGGTACATCGACCACGTGCAAATCACCGCCAGCGAGCCGCTGGGAGTCGAGGGCCGCGGGCCATATTACGACAATTCCGGCGCGCTGCGCGACATGGTGCAGAACCACCTGCTCCAGCTTCTCTGCCTGACGGCGATGGAACCGCCGACCGATCTCTCCGCCGACAGCGTGCGCGACGAGAAGGTGAAAGTGGTGCGCTCGCTGCGCCCGTTGCGGGGCGAGGAGGTGGCGCGCAATGTGGTCCGCGGCCAGTATTCCGCGGGGGCAATCAATGGCAAAAACGTCGTGGCCTACCGCGAGGAAGACCGCGTGAACCCGAAATCGATGACCGAAACCTTCGTGGCGCTGCGCGTGAACATCGATAACTGGCGCTGGGCCGACACGCCGTTTTACATCCGCGTCGGCAAGCGGCTGCCCAAAGGGGGCACGGAAATCGCCGTGCAATTCCGCGCCGCGCCACCGGTGCTCTTCAACAAGGCCGGCGACAGCGAAGTGGGAGCGAACGTGCTGGTGATCCGCATCCAGCCCGACGAGGGGACCTCGTTGCAAATGCAGGCGAAAATTCCCGGCACCGCGCTGCGCATCGAGCCGGTGAAGATGGATTTCCATTATGGCACCAGCTTTGGCAAGGCGAGCCCGGAGGCTTACGAGCGGCTGCTGCTCGATGCGATGAGCGGCGATGCCACGCTCTTTGCCCGCCGCGACGAAGTCGAGCAGGCATGGAAATTCATCGACGGAATCGAGCACGCCTGGCACCAGGATGCGAATCCGCCTCCGCTGGACTTCTACCCAGCCGGCTCATGGGGACCGAAGGAAGCGGACGAGTTGATCGAGCAGGATGGGAGGACCTGGAGGAGACTGTGAAAATTCGAAATTCGAAATTCGAAATTCGAATGATTTGGCGGCCTTTGGCCGATCTTTTGAAATCCCAGTCAAACTTTTCGGATTTCGAATTTCGAATTTCGAATTTCCCGCGGCGCAGCCGCGGTCCCCATGCCTGACGCGATCACCAACCTCGGTTTGGGAATGCCCGTCGAGATCGGCCGCATTGACCGCGAGCTGAAACGGCTCTGGCAGGAGGGTGAAGGGGCGGCGACGCGCGCTTCGCTGATCAATTTCGCCGTCTATTGCGAGGGCGCGGAGATGATGCAGGATACCACCGGGATGATCGCGCAAATCACGCGCGACCACGCCTGCCGCGCGATCCTCATCGGGCGCGATGCGAACACCGCCGGCGCCGGCGTGCAGGCAACGATCTCCGCGCATTGCCACCTGAGCCGCGCGGGGGCAAAGCAGGTCTGCTGCGAGCAGATCACCTTTCCTCCTGGGCCGGGATGGACTGGACCTCATCCCGAACATCGTATTTACCCATCTCGACTCGGACCTGCCGCTGGTTCTTTGGTGGCGCGGCGAATTGCCCGCGCAAGCCGAGGAGCAATTGTGGACCTGGGTGGACCGGCTGATCTTCGACAGCCAGACCTGGCCGCGGCCCGGCGAACAGTTTCAACTGCTGCGCGGCTCGATTGTACCTGCCGGCCCGCGCATGGCCCTGTGCGACCTCAACTGGACCCGCTCGCTTTATTTGCGCCAGGCCGTCGCGCAAATCTTCGACAACCCCGAGTATCTCGCCGAATTGCCTGAAGTAAACGCGGTGGAAATCGTCCACGCCCCCGGCATGCGCACCACTGCGATCCTGATGGCCGGATGGCTCGGCGCGCAGTTGCAGTGGAAGCTGCAAGGCGCCGGGACGGGTGGCCTTCGCTTCACGGACAGGGGGGAAGCGGAGATCGCGTTGGCGCTGCGCGAGGCGCCCGGGCGCATCCTGGGGAGCGTGGAGCTAAAGGCGGACGCTGCCACATTCCTTGTGGCGCATCACGAGGGCTCGGATTTCCTCCATGCCGACATCCGGTTGGCGGACGGGCGCGAGTGCCACTACCTGATGCCCGGCGGCAGGGATGACCTGGTCTCTTTGTTGAGCGATGAACTGATGTCCGGCGGCAGGCACAAGGTTTACCTCAAGGCGGTCACGGCAATTGCCGCGGTGCTTTAAGATCGCGCAATTGTGCAGGTGTGGATTCCGGGAGGCGGCGGGGGTTCATGTTAATGTTAAAGAGTAAGTGCAAGTACACGCTGGCGCGCGGGTGAGGCTCCAGCGGCTATCCTTCAACTTCAAATGCCCTACCCGCGCTTGCGGTTGAAACGTGCGACCTCGCGGTCCGCCTCGCGTTTCTCGGTCTTTTGCTTGATGTTTGCCCGCTTGTCATGGGCCTGCCGGCTCTGGCCGACGCCGATTTCCACTTTCACGCGCGGCCCTTTCCAATACATCCGCAGGGCTACGAGGACGTGGCCGCCGACGGTGCTCGCCTGGAAGAGCTTGTTGATCTCCGCATGGTGCAGCAGCAGGCGCCGCTGGCGCTTCGGCTCGTGCTGCTCGAAGCTGGCCCGCTCGTAGGGCTGGATGTCGGCGCCGTAAAGCCAGACTTCGGCGTTTTCGACACGGGCGAACGCCCCGTTGAGCGTCGCGAATCCGTCGCGGATGCTCTTGACCTCGGTCCCCTTCAGTTCGATGCCGGCCTCGTATTTTTCCAGGATCTGATAATCGTGGAGCGCCCTGCGATTTGTGGCGATGTCAGGCATTGGGGCTGGTCTCCTGAGTCAGTGATTTCTTGCGAAAGACAACCCGGGCCTCGGCTCGCGTTGGTCGCTGTCAGCCCGGGCTCTAACAGGACGGGCTTTCAGCCCGCCAGCACGGCTCCCGGGATTGAGTTCCCGCCAAATTCCACCCGCCACGGTCATTTTCCCGCAGCCTCCCTCGACCGTCACTAGCCGGCCTTTACCTCGACCGGCGCCTCCTCGTAGGCCAGCTTCCCCTGGATGATCTCCGTGAGGGCAATGTCCGAGAAGCCCATGCGCGGGGTGGTCTCGATCAGCGGCCGGTGGCCGGCGCTGAGCTGGCGCACCCGCCGGGAGACGACGTTGATGAGCACTTGCGGGACCGTGATTTTTTTGGAGGCGTCTTCAAGGAGTTGAGCGGTCATGATGCTGCGATAAAAGGCGAGCGTGCCAGGATTTGGGGACAAAGGAGCGCCACATTGGGAGTGAAATTCCGGTTTGTCAAACGACAAATTTTACCGGGATTTTACTCTCAACCCTTCCGCGGAGACTCAATTATGGAGCGTGGCTTTTCTTTTTGAGGGTGATTCGTTTGACCCGGGCTTCATCCGGAGGGCTCCAGGTCATGATATCCGGGTCATCCTTGAAGGCGTTGTGGATGATGCGCCGGTCGTAGGAATTCATGGGGTCGAGATGGAATGGGCGGCCCGTTTTTCGCACCAGGTCGGCAATCTGCCGGGCCCGCAGCACCAGGCCATCCTCGCGCATCTCCCGGTAATACTCGATGTCCACCTGGGCGCGCGGCTGGTCCGGATGGGTGGACTGGAGCACCCGGTTGAGCAGAAATTGCACGTCCTCGAGGATTTCGCCGTGCCGCCCGATCAGCCGCTCCTTTTCCGGCGTGTGGACCTGTAGCAGCAGGGTGCCCTCGCGCTGCTCCTCGTCGATCTCGCACACGAAGCCGAGGTACCCCAGCATCGTGTCGAGGATATCCTTGGCGGGCGAACTCATCGGGACTTGCGTTTGGCGGGCGGTTTCGGCAGCGCGGGCGCGGTCCGTTTCCTCGTGGCGTACAATTGGGCGATCGAGAAGATGTTTTGCACGGTGTAATAGAGCGCGAGCGCGGAGGCGAAATTGTAGCAAAACAGGACAAAGATCAACGGCATAAACATGATCATCCGTTGCTGCGACTGGTCGCCGGACTTTGGTGTCATCGAGGTCTGGACGAGCATGGTCACGGCCATGCAGATGGGCAGGATGTTCACCGGGAAACCGCCGAGGAGAAATACCGTGTCCGGCTGCGAGAGGTCGTGGACCCAGAGGAAGGTGCTGTTGCGCAGCTCGATGGCGGTGGCCAGCAGCCGGTAAAAGCCGAAGAAAATGGGAATCTGGATGAACATCGGCAGACAGCCGGCCATGGGGTTGACCTTGTATTCCTTGAAGAGCTTGATGACCTCCTGGTTGAGCCGCTGCGGATCGTCCTTGTACTTTTCCTTCAGCTCATTCTGGAGCGGCTGCAGGGCCTGCATCTGGCGCATCGAGGCGGTAGCCTTGTTCTGCACCGGCCAGAGGATGCCGCGGATGCAAAGCGTCAGGAAGATGATCGAGATCGCATAGCTGCCGGTCCAGCGGTGCAGCCAGCTCATCGAGTTGAGCAGGAAAATGGAAATCGGGGTAAACCAGCCCAAGTTCAGGATGCCCTCCTGCCCCGCGCCCAGGTTCTTGAGCACGTTGTAGATTTTTGGCCCGGCATAGACCTGGAATGCCTCGCCCGTGCTCTGGCCCGGCTGGAGCGTGAACCCCGGCAGCCGGACGGCCCCCTGGATGGCCAGGAGGTCCTTGCCGCCAATGGTCACGTGAAACCGGTCTGCCCATACCGCAGGCGCCTGAACCAATGTGACCGGCGTGCTAAACAGGGAAGGATTGCCGTCGCGGGCGCCGGAGCCGCTCAGGGTCACCTGGTCGCCGATGTTCATATTGGCGATGCCCTGCAGCAACTCGTGTATGTCGGTGATCGGCTTGCCGTTGAGCGCCAGGATGGTGTCGCCGGACTGCAAGCCGGCTTTCTCCGCATCGCTGCCCGGATAGACCTGCGCGATGACGGCCCCCTGCCCGTTATCCGCGGGTTTGACGGAGAGGCCCAGGTCGGGCCGCTTGGCGCTCGAATAATCGAGCGGCCCGCCCCGTGGCGCGGCGATCACGGCGAAGAATTGGTTGCTGACCGAGGTCCAGGCGATTTTATCCGGGCTGGCGACGTAAGCCTGGTGTTCCGGGTGGGTCTCGATGCCCAGCAGCGGGATGTGGCCCGCCTCGAACCACTAAACAGGGGTCACGGTCGCGCTGCCGCCCTGCAATCTCCAGTCGAACGCGGTGTACATCGTGTAATCGCGCGGATGAATGGGCGCGGCTGACCCGAGGCAAAGGTAATAGCCGGTGGATTGGATGGGATGGGTGCCGCTGTTGGTAAAGCCGACCTCGACGCTCATGCCGTAGCCGGCATTTTGATCCGTGGAAGCGGGCAGGGTGAATTTCTTCGAGATTGTGAGGCCGTCGCGCTCATTGCGGACGCAGAGGACCTGGTTGCCCTGCCGGGTGACGGTGTAGGGCAGGTCGGCCACCTGGCCGGGCTCCTCGCTCAGCGCGCCGATGGGGAGCGAGCCGAATTGGTTCAACTGAACGGCGCTGCCCGATTTGGCCGGGTATGCCAACAATTTGATGGCCAGCCAGCCAAAGTGTTCCAACGGGACGGCACTACCCGATTCGACCGGGTATTGGAACAATTCCGCGCGGGAGATGCCGCCGCCGAGATTGGTGAAATGGTAATGTGGCGCCGGGACCCTCCAACATCGGTGATATGTTCCGGCACCTTCGGCTCCGGGGCCCGTCGGAGGGAGCCGGAGCGGCCGCGGGGCTGGAGCCCGGGTTCGCCGCGCTGGCCGAGGCGCCTGGTGCTGGCGCTGGACGGCCGAGGTCCGCCGACTGGGGCCGGCGAGACGCCCATGCCGGCTGCGGCCGCAGCTTGCCGCTGTTGCTGTTGCTGTTGCTGGCGGAATTTCGGCGCGAACTCGAACTCCCAGATGAACATCACGCGACAACGATGGAGACGGTGATAATGCCTTTACGATCCATTGGGATTTGGGAGTCAGAGGGGATGCAGGAAAAGCGGCTGAGAGTCGAGCCCGCAAATCGACGTCCTAACCGCGCATTCCGCCGAGGCCGGGCCGTCCCCGGGAGCACGGGCGGGGGGGCGGGACGGGGTCGTACCCGCCGCCGCCCCACGGATGGCACCGCACCGAGCCGCTTCAGGCCGAGCCATCCGCCCCGCAGCACCCCATGGGTCTCAACCGCCTCCATCATGTAATTCGAGCAGGTCGGCTGGAACCGGCAGCCGCATCCCGGGCCCGACGATCAGGCTGAGCAACGGAGAAACAACGAGCTGATAGCCGCGGATGAGAAGTCGGATCATGATCTCGGTAAAGATAGCCGCCCTTGTTCCCAAGCGCGATATATTCTGAACGCAGCGAATCCCCGCTGGCCCGCGCCGCCGTTGCCCGCACCACCAGGACGATCCAGACCCCAGGCACGATCCTCGGCTGCGAGAGCCGGATCATCTCGCGCAACCGCCGCCGGAGCCGGTTTCGGACCACCGCATTCCCCACCCGCCGGGGGTGATCAGCCCAAAACGCGTCGTAGCCCGGTCGCGATAAACGCCCATGATCATAAACCGCCCGTGGTACGAGCGGCCCTCCTTCCTTGACGCGGGAATACTCGCTGCTCTCCGTGAGACGGGCCGCTTTCGGAAACCGGAGCCGCAGCGCCGTGCCCGGCTCCTCGCCACCCGGGGCAGGATCGCCCTCCGGCGCCTCGTCGGAAGGCGCAACCTCGTCCGGTTCGGGTTGATCGGGATTGATCAGGCCTGGGTGTGACGCGCGAAGTGGACTTCGACGCCCTTCGGCAGCAAACGCTTGCGCCCATGCTGCCGGCGCCGGGAAAGGATGGCACGCCCGCTCTTGGTCTTCATGCGGGCGCGGAAACCGAACTGCTGTTTGCGCGTGCGCTTGGATGCTTGATAGGTGCGTTTCATAAGTCTGTTCTCGGCGGGTAGAGGATTTCGTCAAAAAGAGCGGGAAAGGTAACTTGCGGACCCGCCCTGTCAAGGCCGAATGGTACCCGGTCCGCCTCCGTGTTGCCACCATTCTTTTCCGGGCGCCGCCGCCGGCTCCATGTTAATCTTGCCGGATGCAGTTTGAGCTCGCTTCCAACTACCAACCCAAGGGCGACCAGGGGCAGGCGATTGCCAAGCTGACCAAAGCCCTCGAAGCGGGGAACCGGCACCAGACGCTCCTCGGCGTCACCGGCTCGGGCAAGACCTTCACGGTGGCCAATGTCATCCGGAACCTCAACCGGCCCACGCTTGTCATTTCCCACAACAAAACGCTGGCCGCGCAGCTTTACTCCGAGTTCAAGCAATTCTTCCCCTACAACGCGGTCGAATATTTCGTCTCGCTACTTCGATTATTACCAGCCCGAGGCTTACATCCCGCGCAGCGACACCTACATCGAGAAGGATTCGTCGCATCAACGAGGAGATCGAGCGGCTGCGCCTTTCCACCACCAGCGCGCTTCTCTCGCGGCGCGATGTCGTCGTCGTCGCGAGCGTCTCCTGCATCTACGGCCTGGGTTCGCCGGAGGATTACGAGCACATGCTGCTCACGGTGAAGCACGGCCAGCAGATCTCCCGCGAGGCGGTGCTGGCGCGGCTGGTGGATATGCTCTACGAGCGCAACGACATCGCGTTTGAGCCGCGGGCGCTTCCGCGTGCGCGGCGACGTTGTCGAGGTGCATCCGGCCAACCTCGACGACGAGGCGCTGCGCATCGAGTTTTTCGGCGACGAAATCGATTCGCTCAAGACGTTCGATCCGCTCACCGGCCACGCGCACGATGCGCTGACGACGTTCACCCTTTATCCCGGCCAAGCAATTCGTCACGCCCGCACGACAAGCTCAACCGCGCGATGCGCACCATCCGCGAGGAACTGGACGAGCGCATCATCGACTTCGAGAAACACGGCAAGCTGCTCGAGGCGCAGCGGCTGAAGATGCGCACCGAGTACGACCTCGAAATGATGGAGGAAATGGGCTTTTGCAGCGGCATCGAGAATTACTCGCGACACCTGAGCGGACGCCCGCCCGGCTCGCGCCCGTACACGCTGCTCGATTTTTTCCCGAAGGATTACCTGCTCATCATCGACGAATCGCACGCGAGCGTCCCGCAGATCGGCGGCATGTACGAAGGCGACCGCTCGCGCAAATCGGTGCTGGTGGATTACGGCTTCCGCCTGCCGAGCGCGCTGGATAACCGCCCGCTGAAGTTCGACGAATTCATGGGGATGACAAACCAGATCGTCTATGTGAGCGCCACGCCGGCGGAATTCGAGCTGCGCAACTCGGTTGTCGGCAACACCGGTTATATCCCGCACAAGCGGGAGCGCATCGGCCAGGATGAGCCCGAGCCCTTCGCCGTGGCCGGCGAGCCTGACGCTGCCGCGAATGGCGCCGCGAAGAATGGCCCCGGTCTGACCGTGTCGCGCGTCGATTTGCCGGTCGAGAAATTTGACGTGACCACGCCCGGCGCGCCGCTGGTGGCCGAGCAGGTCATCCGCCCGACCGGCCTGCTTGATCCGCGCATCACGCTGCGGCCCTTGAAAAACCAGATCGACGAGACCATCGAGCTCTGCCGCCGCCGCGTCGAGCTGCAGGAGCGCGTGCTCATCACCACGCTGACCAAGCGCACCGCCGAGGACCTGTCCGATTACCTGCGCGACGTTGGCCTGAAAGTGCGTTACCTGCACAGCGACATCGACACCATCGAGCGGGTGGAAATCCTGCGGGCGCTGCGCGCCGCGGAATTCGATATCCTGGTCGGCATCAACCTCTTGCGCGAGGGCCTGGACCTCCCGGAAGTCTCGCTGGTCTGCATCCTCGATGCCGACAAGGAGGGTTTTCTCCGCTCCCAGACCTCCCTCATCCAGACGGCAGGACGGGCCGCGCGCCACGTCAACGGCGAGGTGGTCCTTTTCGCCGACGTCGTCACCCAGAGCATGCAAAAATTGATCGCGGTGACCGAGTACCGGCGCCGCCGGCAGATCGAGTACAACACCGCGCACAACATCACGCCCACGAGTGTGCGCCGCGCGGTGCAGGAAAGCCTGCACACCATCCTGAAGGCGCGCGAAGTCGAGGAATCGGTCGTCCGCGAGGCCGGCGGCGACTTCAGCGTCACCGAGGTCCTGCGCGAGCTGGAGGAGGAAATGGAAGTTGCCTCCGCGAACCTGGAATTCGAACGCGCCGCGCTGTTGCGCGACCAGATCATGGAGCTGAAAAACGGCACTGGCCTGGCAAAAATCGAGCCTCGCGCCAAACCGCTCAGATACTCGAAAGGCCGAGGGAAGAGAGGGGCGTTCAGGTAACCACGTCCGGTTCGGCCCGGAGGTTATGGATCCGCCGAGATCGACGATTCAGGCGCGGGCGCTGGAATTGGGCGCCGCCGATGCGGGCTGGATAGGGGCCTCCTTTGGCCGTGCTCTTCGGAGGCGGCTCACGGGACTGGAATTCCCAGGTCCTTGCAAATCTTTCGAGCCAGATGCTCGTTGATCTCGTTGTGGCGCGGCACCGATGAGCGCCGATTGTTCGCCGGATTTCCCCACCATGAGTGATTACCTCCTTCGCGGATGAGCCCGCAGCCGTGTTGTTGCAGATGCCGCAGCAGATCGCGGCGCTTCATACCGTAAGCGGTTCTTCAATGAACCCGCTCACGGCCGCACGACGCGCATCTTCGCGATTGAACTCGATCGCTTCGCGCAAAATCACCCGCAAGGAATCCAGTAGCTCGGTCTTCGAGTGCTCCTGCGCGTTGACGCCGGGGACTTCCTCGACCCACCCAACCCACCAGTCTCCGTCCTGCTTAACAATCGCGGTGTATGACGCATTCATCGGTTCTCAGTGTAGCCCGGAGCGCCCAACATATCCACTTTTGCCCTCGCCCATCAATCTCAGATTGCTTGCGGCGGCCCGTTGGCCCCAATTGCCCCTCCATTCCCCCAAACACATTTCCGAGCAAGAGAAGCTGGATTTATAGCTCATAATATGGCATAAACGTGAGGCATAAATGGAGGCCTTATAGCTCATGCCCAATCAAAAAACCTGGAACTGGCAGCGGGAGGATTGGCCGGAATTTCGCTACGACGCGTCGAAATTGGAAGCATTCGAAGCGGATTTTTTGCGCCAATCGGGCGTATTTTCGGGCGCGGTGAAGCACGTGGGCGATGAAGACAGGCAGCAACTCACTGTCGAACTCATCTGCGACGAAGCGTTGAAGACCTCGGAGATTGAAGGCGAAATCCTGAATCGCGACAGCCTTCAATCCTCGATCCGGCGCAATTTTGGCCTTACTTCCGACGACCGGAAGATTCCGCCAGCCGAACAAGGCATCGCCCGGATGATGGTAGATTTGTACCGCCATTTCGACGCGCCACTTACGGATGAACTTCTCTTTCGGTGGCATGATATGTTGATGAGCGGTCGGCGGGACCTGAAGGACATCGGAAGATACCGAAGGGACGAAAACGCCATGCGGGTTGTCTCCGGGCCGCTGCACGCGCCCAAAGTCCATTTCGAAGCGGCGCCCTCGCAATCCCTGCCCAAGGAAATGAAGCGATTCATCCAGTGGTTCAATCACACCGCACCCAGAGGGAAAGCACCATTGCGCGTCCTGACCCGTGCTGGAATCGCACACCTATATTTTGTGTGCATTCACCCATTTGAGGACGGCAACGGGCGCATAGGCCGCGCCGTCGCCGAGAAGGCGGTATCGCAAGTGCTGGGCCAGCCCACGCTGATCGCGCTCTCCCACACCATTCACAGTAAGCGCAAGACCTATTACGACATGCTGGAGCGGGGCAACAAGCGGAACGAGATAACCGAGTGGCTGGTTTACTTCGCGAAGACTGTGCTCGAGGCTCAGGAATATGCCCAGCGGATGCTTGATTTTCTTATCGCCAAAACCAGGTTCTTCGACCGGTTTCGCGGAGAGTTCAATGAGCGTCAGGAGAAGGTCATCGTGCGGATGTCTCGCGAAGGGCCGAATGGTTTCAAGGGCGGCCTGAGTGCCGAAAATTATATCCGCATCACCGGCACCTCCCGCGCCACCGCTACCCGTGACCTGCAAGACCTGGTGGACAAGCAGGCCCTTATTCGCACCGGCTTGCTTAAAAGCACGCGCTACTACCTGAATATCGAATTGAAGGGCGGCGCGACGGCTGAGAGCAAAAGCCGCTCGTAAGAAACCCGACAGGCGGCGTGAGGGTAAGAGGCCAGTAACCAAAAGCGCCGTCGCGCGCATCGAACCGCCTCGAAGGAGGTCTGCCCCTCCGGTCCCCCAGGACCGGAGAGGCATTACTCGCTGCGCTAATCTTCAGATCCCCATCTTACGTTTGCGCAACTTCTGGATGCTTAGGAGCAATCCAAAACCCGATATGATCATTCCCCAGGTCGCGGGCTCGGGAACGACAGTCAAAGTAAGGCCATCGGCGCCATAGCTGGCTTGATAGATATTGCCCTGGGAGGCAAAGACCTGGCCGTTGGCGAGGTTCGAGAACGTGCCGGTCAGGCCGCTGGTCGTCGAGATGACACTCAATGTATCTCCCTGGGTCAACGAACCGGGTGTGACGGCCAGGTCGCTGAAGGTAAACTCGGCACTCGAATTGAGGCTGACGGCCTGGGCGATCAATTCGGACGAGCCGGCGCCGAGGCCGCCGCCGGTGCTATTGAGGGTGAATACGAAGTCCGCGTCGGAGAGCAGGGAGACGGTGCTGCCGGTGGTGAGCGTACCCGGCGTGGTGGTGGACCCGGGTTGAAGCAGGGCGGTGCCGGCGGCGTCAGTGCCATTGCCGATGATGACGGGATTCGCAATGTAACCGGCGCCGAACAGGGTGGCGTTGGTCACCGTGGTGCTCGACGAGCCGTTGAGGGAACCAGTTACGTTGAGGGAGCCAGCGGCGATTGTCGTCGGCCCAGTGTAGGTTTCAACACTGTTGAAAGTAACGTTCTGCTCGCTGCCGATCAGCTCAACGGCGCCGGTGCCGGAGATACCCTTCGGAAAGGAAGTGCCTTCCGTGACGCCGGAGTTGATACGATCAAACACGAGGGTGCCATCATCCACGATGAAGCTGTCAGTCCCGGTGGCGAGGCGTCCGGTGGTGCCGCCGTCGCCGAGCAGCACGGTGGCGCCGGAGTTGATATAGGTCGGGCCATTATAGGTGCTCTGAGCGGTTAGGGCCGTGATGCCGTTTCCGGCAAATGTAATCGAATCGTTTCCCGAAAACTCGGCAATCGGCGCGGAGACCACCAAATCCGGTTCGAATCCGCTCACGTCCGTGCCGCGGGTCACGTTGAACGTGCCGCTGGTCTCGAGGGCGGTCTGGGCGCTGATGGTTGCGGGATTGCCGCTCGCATCGGAGGTCGCATTCAGGAAATTACCATTGACGTTGGGAGTATCCCATGAGTAAGCGCCGTTGTTGTTGCCCGCGCCCGCGGCGGCGATGGTCCCGCCGTCCATGGTGACAGTGTTATCGATGGTGTCGCGATCGGCGGCGATCCCATTATAGAGAGTGCCGTCGTTGAGGGTCACCACATTCCTGCCGGGAGTGTAGCCGAGCGTATCATTGTTGGTGAGTTGCAACTCGGCGCCGGCATTGACCGTAATGGCCGGGGAGGCGAGGGCTCCGTTCGCTCCGTTGGCCGCGGTCAGCGTCAACGTGCCGCTGTTGATCGTGGTGTTGCCGGTGTAGGTATTGATGCCGTTGAGCGTGAGCGAGCCGTTGCCGGTGAGGCTCAGGCCGCCGGTGTTGCTGCTGCCAAGGGCGGAGCCGTACGACACGCTCTGGCCATTCACGTCAATGGCAATGGGGCCCGAGCTGTTGACGATCTGCGGGGAGAAGTCCGCCTGGTTGCTGGCGCTGTATTGCAGCGTGCCGCCGCCGAAGGTGATATTCCCGCCGCCGGCGAGGGCGCCTGCGTTGCCGACATTGAGGATGCCGCCATTGATCGAGGTGGCGCCGGTGAAGCTATTGCTGCCGGTGAGGGTCAGCGTCGAGGAACCCGACTTGGTCAACCCGCCGGCATCGATGATCGGCTGGCCGCCGATGGTGTAGTTATCCGTATTCGAGTTGACCGTCATGGAACCGACGGTAACCGAGTTATAGGCATCGCCGCTGACAGTGCCGCTCTGCACCGTGATGTTGGTATTGCTCGGGCCGTCGCCGAAGGTGACCGAGTCACCGTCAAAGAACTGGCCGGTCGGAGTAACTGCCGCGCTGTCATTCCAGTTCTTGGTGGTGGCGATATCCCAGTAATTGCCATTGGCGCCGGTGCCGGTCCAGATGATCGAGGCCGCGCCGCCGCCGACCGTGATGAGCAGGGAGTTGCCGGAGAAACTGGGCGTATAAGAGGCCGAGCGGACCAGCGGATCGCCGGTGGGGTTATTGACAGTCGGGAGGGCCGCGCCGCTGCCGATGTTCGAGCTCGCGCCGGTCAGGATCGTGTAGACACCCGCGTCGGCTCCCGCGTTGGGAGTCAGGGTCCAGTCGGAGCTGACGGTAGGCAGAGTCAGCGTGCCAAGGACATTGATGAAGTCGTAGGTGCTGCCGGCTGAACTGCTGTTGTTGAGGTCGACGAGCAACTGCCCGCCGTTCATGGTCAGGTTTTCCATCGTCAACTCGCCGATGGAATTGTTCGTGCCAGTGGTCCCGGCGGTCAGGGTGGCGATATTGGATCCGTTGTTGGCGGGAAGGGTAACGCTGCCCATCACGCCGGTGCTGGTGCCGTTGCCATTGCCCGCAAGGACCGGATTGCCGGGAATGGACGTGTCGTCGAGGGTCACATTGGCGCTCTGATCAAGGGAACCGATAACTACCAGGACGCCGTTGTTGACGGTTGTGGTCCCGCCATAGGTGTTTGCCCCGGCGAGGACGATTTTGCCAGTACCGGTCGTGGTCAGGCTGTAATTATTGCCGCCATCACCGATCCCTGCATTGAGAGTCAACGTTCCAGCATCTGAAGAGATGGTGCTATTCCCCGTCAGGGTAATGGCGCCGGCGTAACTATTGGACCCGTTGACGTTCTCCAGCGCGCCGGTGGCATTGGCCGCTCCGGCGCCCCCGATGGTCATTAGCTGGCTGCCGCCGGTGATTCCACCCTGCACCTGGATCGTCGCGCTCGACCCGCTCGCAATGCTGATGGCGCTGGACCCGCCAAGGGCCTGCCCATTCTGGTAATTGATGATGCCCGCATCGAGAGTCGTCGCGCCGGTGTAATTGTTGGTGCCCTGGAAAACCAGCGTCCCCAGACCGGTCTTTGTCAGGCCCGCCGCGGCGCCGGCAAAGTCCCCCGATGCATTTTGCAAATGGACCGCGACAATCAAATCGCCTCCCGTTGCGCCCGTTTGTCCCACGTTGAAGGTAGTTCCAACCGTACCCGTCAAATTGACGCCGGTATTGGCAACCGCGTTTGAAATGATGGATGCGGATGAACCTCCCACCGTGACCGTATTCATCAACTGATACTCCTGATAGGTGCCGTTGGCCGCGTAGCTTCCGGTCACCGTGGCGCCATTGAGAGTAAGATTGCCCAGTACATTGTAATTGTCAGTTGTCAGGGTGCCGTCGGTGATGGTGATCGCGGGGATATTGGCCGCGTCGGCCTCGGCATTCCCAAATACATTGTTGATAAGGAAGGAGAGCGTGGCGCCGCTATTGACCGTGACTGTGCGGCCCGGGCTGGCGGTGCTGCCCAGCAGTGTGGTTCCTCCGGTGTGGCCCGCGGCTCCCGCGCCGCCTGCCGCCAGAGTGCCGGAATTTACAACGACGTTGCCAGTGAACGCGTTGTTGGTGTTGGTCAGGGTCAGCGTCCCCAGGCTGCTCTGGATAAGGTTGGTCACGTTCGAACCGATCGCGGCGCTGATCAAGGTCGAGGAGCCGACCGTTGTGCCGGTATTGGTGATCGCGCCCGCCAGATTCGGAGAACCGCTGGAGAGCGTTATGCCATTGGCGCTCGAGCTGTTGTCGACAAGGGTCAGATTGCCATTGCCGGAGGCGCCTCCGGACAATGTCAGCGCGCCCGCGTCGGCGGAAATGGTGGAATTCGCATTAAGCGAGATCGGGCCGGCGAAGCTATTGCTTCCACTGACGTTTTCCAGCACCCCTGTGGCATTGGGCGCCCCCGAGCCGGAGATCGCCAGCGCCTGGCTGCCGCCCGTGATTCCTCCCTGCACCTGCGCGGTCGCGCCGCTGCTGATGGTGATCGGGCTATTGGTGCCAAATGCCGTTCCATTTTGATAACTAACGATCCCCTCGTTAATGTTGGTGGCGCCGCTAAAGGTATTCGCTCCCGACAGCGTAATGGCGCCCGTGCCCGTCGTGGTCAATGAATAGCCGTTTCCTCCGTCGCCAATCGCTCCGCTCAGAGTCAGGTCGCCGGAATCGGAAGAGATTGTCGAATTGCCGCCAAGGGAGACCGGTCCGGCATAACTATTGTTTCCGCTGACGCTCTCGAGCGCCCCTGTGGCGTTCATCGCGCCAGTGCCGGAAATGCTCAGCGTATTGGTACCTCCGGTAATGCTTCCCTGGACCTGTGCCGTGGCGCCCGAGGTAATCGTAATGGCACTGCTTACCCCGAACGCGGCGCCGTTCTGGTAATTCACGATGCCCGCGTTGACCGTGGTGACGCCGGTGTAGGTGTTCGGAGTTTCGATGGTGAGCGTCCCCGTGCCGTCCTTGACCAGCGAGCCGGCCCCGGCAATTCCGAATCCGCTGCCGCTTATGAGAGTGTAATTGAGCGCGTTGTTATTGAATGTGGTGCTCGTTGGGCTGACGTTCGCATCGGATATATTCACCGTTCCAGTGAGCGCCGTATCGTCGAACAAAACATCGTCACCCTGGATGAAGTTGGTTGCCGAACCGGAAGTGATCAATTTCCAGTTGCCGTTTGGTCCCGTGGAACCAACCTGCCAGTTGCCGTTATCCGCCCCCGTCCATTTGGGAGCGTCGCCGGAGATCGTGACCGTAATAGCCGTGCCCGTAATCGAAACCATCGCATCCTGCCTGGGAGTAAGATTGCCGACGATCACGTCCAAGTTGTCGTCTGCGGCGACGCCATCGGCTACCAGGCTGCTGTAATTGAGCAGATCATAAGTGCTGCCGTTGGCCCAACCGGATGCGTCGAACGCGTTGACGGTGACTATTCCGTCAACATTGGTGCCTCCGGTGATCAGCACGCCCGTGACATTCAGCGGCGCGGTGGCCGGAGTGTTACTGTCAAATAGATTAACCGTGGCGGCGCCGTTGAAGGTCAGGTTGCCGATCGTCAACGTCCCGGTCCCGCCGTTGCCGTTCTGGACGGTATTCCCCGCCGAATCCGCGACCGTTACAAAGCTGCTGATGGTGCTGGTGCCGTCCACCGTGCCCTGGGTCAGGGTGATGTTGGGCGATACGGCCACCGTGCCGACCTGGACAAACTTTGCTCCGCTGCCGCTCACCGTGATGCCGCTGCTGTTGTTAATCGACCCATTACCGCCCACGAGCAACGTGCCCCCTTGCACCGTGGTCGCACCCGAGAAAGTATTGGCCCCGGTCAACGTCCATGCGCCCGGGCCGTTCACCGTAAGCCCACCCCCGCCGATGCCGATAATGCTGGCGATGCTGCCACTGCCATTGCCGGCCAGCGTCAGGGTGTCGCCGGAACCGTTGATGGTTCCCGCATTCGTCAGCTTGAGAGTCCCGGCATCGGAGGAAATGGTCGCGCTGGCCCCCAAGGTCAGCAAACCATTATAGCTATTATTTCCGCTAACGTTCTCCAAAGCGCCGGTCGCCCCCAACCCGGTATCGCCCGCGCCGGAAATATTCAGCGTGGCGGTGCCGCTGCTCGAGATGCCGCCCTGCACCTGCGCGGTCGCGCCGCTGCTCACAGTAATGTTACTGCTCCCGCCCAGGGCGATGCCGTTCTCGTAATCGACGATGCCTTTTTGAATGCTCGTGTTGGCGCTGAAAGTGTTTGGGGCGGAAAACACCGTGATGCCGCCATTTGCACCGGTGCCGGTGATGGTCAGGCCGTGGGTCCCGTCGATTGCCCCGGAGACAATCAAGTCCGGGGAATCTCCGGAAACGTTGGCGCCGCGATTTACGGAAAATGTATCCGTCGCCTGCGTCGAGGTCTGCGCGCTGATGACCGCCGGGTTTCCATTTGAATCGGAGGTTGCCAGCAGCGCGCTGCCCGTATCCCACGAATAAGCGCCAGTGGTATTCGCATTGCCGCCGCTCACGTCGCTGCCCGCGCCTGCGCCGGCCAGGGTGCCGCCAACCATGATGACCTGGTTCTGCAAAGTCGCGCGGCTGGTGGACACGCTCACGTAAACCAGCCCGTCATCGATCACCAATTGGCCCACGCCCGAGGTATAACCAAGTTCGCCGCCCCCGCTGGCGAGCACAAATGCCGCACCAGGATTAACATCGATGAATGGCGACAGAATTGCGCCGGGGCCATTGCCGTACGTATTGCTCAACGTGAGCGTGCCGCTGTTAACGACGGTGTTGCCGGTAAAGGTTTCGGTGCCGGTAAGCGTCACATTACCCAGGCCGCTCTTGGTCAATCCGGTGGACCCCGCCGCGTTATTGGCGATGACAGAGTTGATCGTCAGGCTGTTGCCGGTGTTATTTTGAATGATAATCAATTCCCTGCCCGAGGAACCCTCGAGGGTATTGCCACTGATGGTTGAAGCGTTATTGCCGACGTTGCTGGTTACCAGAATACCCCCGCTGCCAATGGTGCTCGCCCCGTTCAGGGTCATCGTCTCCGCGCCCGCGGTGTTGAACCGCAAGCTGTTCGGTGTAATGGCCCCGGAGAGTGTGCCGGCGGAATTGGTTACATCGATATTATCATTGGTGTAATTGCCCGCCGTCGTGCCGGCGCTGCTGGTAGTTGTGTAGGTCGAGAGGCCCGTGATGGCGCCGCCGCTGCTCGCCGGAGCCACCGCCCACGTAGTGCCGCCTACCGTCGCCCATCCGCCGAGAATACCATTTGAATTGGTCGTATCGTTAGTGTCGACAATACCGGCGCCGTTGAAATCGATTGTGCCGCCAGTGGTCCGCGTAATGTTCCCCACGCTTACCGTATTCCCGGAAGAGACGCTGATGGCCGAGGCCGATGACCCCGAAACCGTCAAGCCATTGAAGCTCTGCGACCCGCTATTGTTCACCGTATAACTCAGCTTGCCGCCGCCGAGGACAAGCGGGCTGCTCGAGCTGATCGACCCGGTCGCGCCGCCGCCGCCGAGGTTCAGCGTGCCCGCGTCGATCGTCGTCGCGCCGGTGTAGAGGTTTACGCCGGTGAGGATAAGGCTCGACGCGGCACTGTCCTGCGTGACACCGGTCACGCTCGAACCGATGGCCGCGCTGATCGTGACCGAGCCCGCGCCATCCCCGGCATTGGTGATCGCGCCGGTGTTGTCGAGGGAGTTGGTCGAAAGCGTGATCGTCCCGGCGCCTCGATCCTGGATGAGCAGATTGCCCGTGCCGGCGATTCCCCCGCTGACCACCACGCTGCCGCCGTTCAGCGCCCCGATGTCGAGGCTGGTATTGGCGATGGTAACCGAGGGATTGATCGTAAGAATGCCGGTGCCCGTGACGCCGATGAAGGAGTTGAAATCCCCCAGCGGATTCGCCACGCCGCCCGTGTTATCCAAGGTAAATCCCGTGGCCGTCCCCGCGTTGATCGTCCAGGATCCGGTGCCGGTATCTGTAATCTGGCCGATGGTGACCTGACCCGAGCCATTCAGCGCGGTCGTGGTGGGACCGGCCGTGCCGGAAAGAGTGGCGATATTCCCCGCGCCCGCGGCCGGACCCGAGGGAGTCCACGCGCCGGCCTGGCTCCAATCCGTCGAGCCGCCGCCGAGCGTAAAAGTGAGAGTGGCCGCTCCGGCCCGGATTGCGGGTAGAAACGCCCAAACGCCCATGGCAATGAAGCAGAGCAATGGGACGCCACGGGGCCTTGAAATAGCGGATTTCCGAACTGAATTTGGGGGTTTCATGGGCGTGACGGTACGAAGCACCTGCGGGGTTTGAGCGCGGATGAATGATCCCCCTGGGAGGGGAAATCCCGCTATCCATCGTTTGATGTATATTCTGGCCGGCCCCTGGCTTTTCTAATCCCCCTTGGATGAAAAGTTTATCACTCCAAATTGCGGTTTACGAGCGGATAGACAATTCACCGGGAAGGCGAGACTCCGCTATCCATCGTTCGACGTATAGTCCCTCCCCCCCCCACCCGTTGCGTCTCCCACCCCCGCGCCAGGCCCGTTTACCCCGAAATCCGCCCGCCTACCTGCCCAAAAACTTCACCACTGCTTCCGTCCTCGATTGGACGTGAAGCTTCTTGTAAATATTATGCAAATGCGTTTGGACGGTCCCGAAACTGACACCCAGCCGCTCGGCGATTTGCTTGTAAGCCAGCCCCTTGGCAAGCAGTGAAACGATATCGTGCTCACGCTTGGTAAGCCGCTCGACGTCGCTGGCCGGTTCCCGGATCTGGTGAAAATGGAAGACAACCTTCCGCGCAATCTGCATCGACATTGGCGAGCCGCCATTGAGCACTTCCCCGATCGCCCCGAGCAATTCGTCGGGCACAGCGCGCTTTAGCAGGTAGCCGCTTGCGCCCGCGCGCAGCGCGTCGAAGATGAGCATGCTGTCGTCGTAATTGGTGATCATGAGAAATTCGAGATGCGGATGCGCCCGCTTGAGCTTTGCCACGCATTCGATGCCGCTGCGCCCCGGCAGGTTGATATCGACCAGCGCCAGGTCGGGCAGGTTCTGGGGGATTTCCTGCTCGGCTTTCTCCGCGCTCTCGTAAGCGCCGAGGCAAACCACGTTTGGCGCCCGCCGCAGCAGTTTGAGCAGGCCCTCGCGGGTGGCGCGGTCGTCTTCGACGATGGAGATGCGAACCATGGAGGGGGGCATGTCACACTCTCGCCCCATTGCGGGTCAAAGGCACTTCAAAAATCACGCGGGTCCCATGCCCCAGGTTGCTCGAAATCCGGCATTCGCCCTCCAGCTCGCCCATGCGATGCCGCATATTGCGAAGCCCGTCCGCGCCGGCGTGCTCGCGGCCTGCTTCAAAGCCGCGGCCATTGTCCGCCACGATCACGCGCAATCCGCCCTCCGGCAGTTCCACCGTCAGCCATACGACGCTGGCCTCCGCGTGTTTCACCACGTTGGTAAGCGACTCCTTGACCGCGAGGAACAAATGATGCCGCATATGCGCAGCCAGCGGGATGGCCGGCAGTTTTCCGGGAATCTCCGCCTCGCAGGCGATTCCCGCGGACGCAAGGAAATCGAGCGCGTGCTGCCCAAGGTATTCCAGAAGCGAAGAGAGCGTATCGTTGCGCGGATTTACCGCCCAGACGATTTCATCCACCGATTCCGCCGTGCGCCGGGCGATCCCGGCGATTTCATTGATATGCCCCACAACGGCGTCCGGCGGATCCATCTTTGCAAGTTTGCTGGTGATCGCGATCTGCGTGAGGCTCGAGCCCAGTTGGTCATGAATGTCGCGGGCGATCCGCGCCTTTTCCTTGTGGAGGGCCGCTTCCTGCTCGGCCAGCAATAGCTTCCAGCGAAGGCGCCGATACGAAACGAAACGGACAATCACGACCACGCAAAGGATGCTGGCCGCCAGCACGGCAACGCGGAACCACCACGTCTGCCAGTAAAACGGCGCAACGGTAAACGAGACGCCCGCGCCCACCTCGTTCCACACCCCGTCGCTGTTGCAGGCTATCACCCGGAATCGGTAATCGCCCGCCGTCAGGCGCGTGTAAGTGGCCTGTTGCACCGTGCCGGCCTCGTTCCATTGCTTGTCATAGCCCTCCAGCATGTAGCGGTATTGGTTGTTGTCCGGCGAATCGAAGCTGAGCGCCGCGTAATCAAACTCAATCCTGCTGTGAGTAGGCGGCAATGTAAGCGCCGCCGATGAAGATGGCTCCAGGGAAATATCCCGGCCATCCACCCGCAAGCTCTCGATCGCGACGGGCGGAGGAATGTTATTGGGCGCCCGCGCCTTGGGACTGACGATGAGAATGCCATCCCCATAGGAAAACCAAAGCTCGTCTCCAATGACCCGGCAACAATGCCCCACGGTATTGTTGAATCCCATTGTCCTGACGGAGGCCTGGGTTTCCATGTCGTTCTCCTCCTGCGCAAAGGTGACGACCCTCAAACGCTTTGCCTGGCCGCCGGCGAAACGATCGAAGTCCGCCACATCAACCCTCGAAAGACCGGTGTTGCTGGTGATCCATATCCGGCCCAGGCCGTCCGGCAGCAGTTGATAGATATAATCGTCCGCGAGACCGTCCGCCATGGTGGCCCGGACAAAGTGGCCATCCTGCAGCCGGCCCAGGCCGCCGCCCACGAAGCCCATCCAGATGGTCCCGCTCCCATCGCACCATAGGCTGCGAATCGGGAAATCCTGTGCGCCCGGAAACGGAATCTGTGCGATCTTCCCGCCGGCCACGCGATAGAGCCGACCTTTATCCGTGTCTCCTCCTTCCGTCGCCATCAGCATATCGCCGTTGGCGCCTTCCGCCAGAAGGTTGGCAGATGCTCCGTCAGGGTTCGTCCACTTGGCCAGAACGCCTCCCCGGATGCGCGCGACGACCGTGTGGGCCGCGATCCAGAAGTCTCCCGTGTGCGAGTAAAGCATCGCCGAGATGCGGCTCATCTGCGGGTCCGTCGGCACGGCCACGGGTGTGGCTTGCGGACCGGCGCAGCGGAAAAGGCCGTTGGCCCATGTCCCTATCAAAACCGAACCGTCTGGCGCCGCTTCGACCATAAGCGCTCTCCCGAAAGCGCCGCCTTTTCGCGAGAACTGCGGAATCTGTATCCACTGATCCCCGGTGCGGCAAAAAACGGTGCTATCCTCGAGCACCACCCACAACTCGCCGGCGGCATCTCTCACAAATGAAGAGACTCTCCCCCAGGAGAGCCCGGGATTGACGTTCAGAAACTGAATCAGCCGCGGGCGGAGCTGCTTGATCCCATCATCGTAAGTTGTCAGCCAGATATTGCCTTCGTGGTCGCTCGTGATCGAAGTGACCTGGGAGTGTTCCATACTCACCGGGACGAACTTTCCATTCTCGAATAGAAACAATCCGCTTTGCGGAGACTGCACCGTACCGATCCAGAGGCTCCCGTTTTTATCCTCATGAAACGCGTATGAGCGACCCAGCGCCCCCGGCACCTGGATCGTCTGATCAATTCCCTTCCCGGGAACCAGGTGTCGTACGCCATGCGTATTGCGGAGCCAAAAGCCTCCGTTTCTCGCAAGCTGCAGCTCATCGGCAAAGATTCCCGGAATATCGGCAACAGGGACGAAAGTACCGTTTTGAAATGCGAGGAGCGAATCGTTCGCCGCGCACCAAACATTGCCGTCCGCATCCGCCGCAAGACAGCAATGACCTTGCCGCGGAATTCCGGTGGCGGGAGAGAATTGGGTGACTTTGCCCCCAGCGATCTCGACGACGCCGGATTTGCGAAACCCAATGAACATGGCGCCGTTCCTGCCCTCGCAAATACTGATCGCGACATCGTCCGGCATCCCTTGGGCCATCTGCCAGACCGACGTATGGCCCTGCCACCAGCGAACGATCCGACCGTGATCCAGCGCCCACCATACGCTGCCATCCCTGGCGGCGCACAGAACATAGAAGAAGTCGCTCGATCTGCGGGAAAGCTGCGGAACGGGAATCGCCTCAAAGCGGGTTCCGTCAAAGCGGAACACCCCGCCGGCCGTCGCAACCCAAAGATATCCGTCCGTGCTCTGCGTCAGATCGTAATCCTGATCGTATGGCAATCCGCTGTCCGAACGCCATCCGCGCACACTCCAGTCCGCCGCCTCCGTGTCCGCCAGGACCTGGGCGGGGAGCAAGGCCGCGACGATCAATACCGGCAGCCCCAGAAATCGGGCCACGCGCCCGAGGGAGGGCGGATGTGCCGGATGCAACGCGACCATACCCCCTATACTGACACCGGGGTAATCATCAGGCAATCTTGCGGCATCGATTCCCGGCGAGGGCGCCTGCCGCATTGTCACTCGGTGATTTCATCGAGCGTCCAGCTATCTTTCCATGCCAGGGCCGGGAGCCCATTCTCCCACTGGATCGGTAGCCAGATGTACCTGCCGTCAATCGGATTTTTCGGACGCCAGCGATCCGCCATGAATATGAAGCCGTCTTTTTTGCCGGGCACCGGCAGAATGTAAGTGCCCTGCGAATCAAAGGTGGTTTTGCACTGCGCGGCGCTCCCACGGCACGGATTTCCGATAAGGGTCCAGGCGCCCAAAACGGAATCTGCGACCGCCAGCCGTGCGTCACAGGGACTCCAGCCACGCTGGCCGGAGGTGATAAGCAAGTATTTGCCGTCGTGCTTGAACATGGCCGGCGCCTCATTGTAACCGTTGATCAGAATCCGGATATAATCGCCGTCTGTACTGAGATAATCATCCGAAAGCTGGGCAATCTCCATGGTGCTGTTTTCCTCGGAAGCATAGATAAGATAGGCCTTTCCGTCATCGTCGACAAAGAGCGTCATATCGCGCGCCATCTGGCCACCGGTAAAGTCGCGCCGAACAACCAGGTCCGGGATCGCCTGGTCCTTCTTACGCGCAGCTTTCAGTTGCTTGAGCTTCGACTCATCATCCGCCGTCAGCGGCGTTCTTTCATCAACCGGGAAGTTTTCAGGCCACGCTCCGGCGTTCGGGCGGCAGGAGCCGAGATACCGATACGGCCCGGTTGGCTTATCGGCGACAGCCACACCGGCCCTCGCCGCGCTGTAACTGTGCCCTTTCAATTCCAGGTGAAACCACATCACGAACTTGCCCGTTTTGAGGTTATAAATCACCTTCGGGCGCTCCATGATGCAGCCTTTGGTGATCTCGCTCTGCGGATCGTTTGAAACAGCCAGGGCGATACCTTCGTCCTTCCAGTCATGGAGATTCCTGGAGGAATAGACGTGAACACCCACCTGGGCAGAGTTGCCCTCGGATCCGGCGATCTTGTGCTCTCCGAACCAGTAAAAGACGCCTCCATAATAGAGAAAGCCGCCCCCATGCGCATTTATCGGCTCGCCCTTGTCGTCGTTCCAAACTGCGCCCGGCCGAAATGCTGTCTCTCCGTAAGAGACTGGGGTTGGTTCCACCTGGGCAACCTGGCATCGCGCCTGTCTCAAACCAAAGGAGACGAGGCCAATCACGATCGCCGGAGCCAGGAGCTGTTTAACGGAAGATATGCAGGTCGAATACCTTCGATGGATTTGGATAGGATGCAGTGGCATTTGTCTGGGTATGGGGATTTGCGGATCGGCAACTGTCGTTTTCGTAATTCAAAATTCTTTAACGGGCCGAGCAGTAGAGACGTGAAAACTAGATTGATCAAGTCCCACAAACAAACGAATTGACATGGAATGGGTCACCGCCGACTTGTTCGGTTTCTCCCTTCGTCATCGCCTTCCCGGCAATCGAACCGGGGGCACCGACCCGCCCGGAACATCGCAGACTTTCCGGTTGCAGGCAGCGAGGGCGCTGGTAAAACCTGATCGGTGGTTTGCGCCGCTCCCGCCACAATCACCATGAGCACCTTCCTATTAGCACAAGCCGGTGTGGCGAAATGGCAGACGCAACGGACTTAAAATCCGTTGGGGTTAATCACCCCGTGTGGGTTCGAGTCCCGCCACCGGCACTTTGGCCGCACCGAAGCGGATTGACCGGCCTCGAATGCTGGGCTTTGCTGGCCGGTATGCGAACAATCCTCAATATCACCTTCCCCCACGAACCGTTCAATGCGGCGGTAAGAGACGGCTCGGCCGGCAAAAAACTGAAACGGATCCTCGATGAAACCAAGCCGGAGGCGATCTATTTCACCGGCCAGCATGGCAAGCGCGGCGCGATCATGGTCGTGGACCTCGCCGATCCGTCCAAAATCCCCGCTCTGGCGGAGCCGTGGTTTCTCACCTTCAACGCGGACGTGGAATTCCAGATCGCGATGACGCCCGGGGACCTCGAAAAAGCCGGCCTCGATCAGATCGGCGGCAAATGGGCCTGACGTTTCCCTGCGCCGCTCAATGCGTCCCCGGCGGGTACCAGCGGTAGAGCATCAGGTAGACGATCACGCCGGTGACGGAGACGTACATCCACACCGGGAACGTCCAGCGCGCGATGAGGCGGTGCCTGGCGTAGCGGCCCTTCAATGCGGGAATGACAGTGCAAATGACCATCGGCACGGTGACGACGGCAAGGAACGTGTGCGAGATGAGCAGCGTGAAGTAAAAGGGCCGGATGAGGCCTTGCGCGGTGAAACGCGTCACCAGCCCGTGCCGCAGGATGTGGTTGGTGATGTACCCGACGAGAAAAATGGTCGAACTGACCAGCGCGCAGCTCATCATCACAATGTGGGGACGCGTATGGTTCGACCGGATCAGCAGCCAGCCGATCAATAAAAAGACGCCGCTGATGCCATTGAGCGTGGCGTTCATGAGCGGGAGATTGAAGGCGAGCATCATGGTTTTTGGGCGAGCAGCCGCTTCATGTCGTCGATGATCCGCGCGTCGGAGTCGGCGGTCGTGCCGTCATAATACGCGCGGATATTGCCGGTTTTATCAACGAGCGCGAGCCGGGTGCTGTGAATAATCGGCTGGCCCGGCGCCGCCCCGGCGGCGAGCAGGAAGCCGTGGTTGATCAAATCGTACACCTGGCTGGGCGGCCCCGTGAGGAAGGTCCACTCGCCGCCGGCGCTGAATTTTTTCGAGTACGCCTTGAGGACCGCGGGCGTGTCATTGGCGGGATCGGTGGAAAAGGAGACCAGGCGCACGTCCGCGCCGGCGGGCAGCTTCTGCTGGAGCCGGGACATGTGCGCGGTGATCAGCGGGCATGGGCCGGGGCAGGTCGTGTAGACGAAATCGGCCAGCCAGACCTTGCCCTTCAAATCATCGAGCGTCACGGTCTGGCCATCCTGGCTGGTGAGGGAAAATGCCGGCAACGTATGATAGCAGGGGAGGTCATTCGACGGCCGGTGCGTCTCGAGGTAGGTGACCGTCAGCGCGAAGACCGTGGACATGGCCGCCAGCACGTAAATGGCCCGCTTCTGGCGCGGAGAGTACATCAGCTCCTGCACGCCGCCAGCAGCGTCATTACCAGTGGTAAATAGAGTATCGACGCAAGGAAAAGCCGCCGCGCCGATGCCCGGTTGCGATGCGCGATGAAAAGCACCGCGCAAACCAGCAGCCACCCGTCGCACGCCAGAGCCCCGGCCGCGTAAACAGGATGCGCCATCCCAAGGAACACCGGCAGAAATGTGACAGCGGCCAGCGCGATCGCGCTCAGCAGGCTCTCGGACGCCGCCTTTACCCCGGCGATATCCCCGCGGCGCAGCATCACAAATCCAGCCTGCGCGTATTCATCGCGGTACATCCACGCGAGCGAGAGGAAGTGCGGCATCTGCCAGAAAAAGAGGATGCCAAAGAGGACCCACGCGCCGGCGCCGAGCGAACCCCTTGCGGCGGCCCACCCGATCATGGGGGGAATGGCGCCCGAAACTGCGCCGAGCGTGACGCACCATGGGCTGCGGCGCTTCATCGGCGTGTAGAGCCCGATGTAAATGGCCAGAGTGCAGGCGGCCAGCCCCGCGCAGAGCGGGCTGACGCGGTTTTGAAGATAAATGAGGCCGGCGACACCGAGCAGCAGTCCGAGGCCAAACGCCGTGCCGGGCAACATGCGCCCGGCGGGCAGCGGGCGATCCTTCGTGCGCGCCATCAGGCGGTCGACTCCGCGCTCGATGAATTGGTTGAGCACGGAGGCGCTGGCCGCGACGAACGCCGTGCCGAACATCACGCGGAAAAGCAAAAACCAGTCGAGATGCCGGCCCGAACCGAACACAAACCCGATGCCCGTGGTCATCAACACCAGGCCCGTCAGGCGCGCCTTGGTCAGCATCGCAATATCGGTCATGCGCGAGTAAGTTTGCGGCTCCGGTACGATGATCGGGGCCACGGCGATGATCGGCGCCTCGGCAACGGTCGTGGCTGCGGCTTCGGGCGGTTTCACGCGTGCGCCTCCTGGTATTGCGCCCACGCGCGCGCCTCGGGCTGCAACAGTGTGCTCAGGCGCGAGGCCCGCACGGCGAGGAGCAGCGCGGTCGCCAGCACCGCCGCGCCATTGACCACGTGCAGGCTCGTGATCACCGGGTCGCGTTGCGTCCAGATGATCCCGGCTCCCAAGATGATCTGCAACGCCAGCGCCAGCAGCAGGCCCGCGGCGGTCCGGGTGAGCCGCACATGCCTGCGCGCCGCGGTAAAGATCATCGCCGCCAGCGCGATGGCCAGCAGCGTCACCACCAGCGCGCCGACCCGGTGCGCAAAGTGAATCTCGACGCGCTCATTGAGCATCGGCGGGATGATGCGGCCAAAGGCCAGCGGAAAAGTCGGTATGGAAAGCCCCGCCTGCATATGGCGCACCACCGCGCCGATGATGAGCTGGATGTAAACCGCCGCGGCCAGCGTCCAGGCCAGCATCTTCACCGCCGGCACCCCATGGCGCGCGGCGCGCGTGGAAAATGTCCCCTCGCTCCATCGCGGCGAGAGCGCGGCGGCGATTACCACCGTCATGCAGAGGAAAGCCTGCGCCGTGCACGCGTGGATCATCGCCAGGACCGTCGAGACCTCCGTCACCCGCAGCCCGCCGAGGGTGCCCTGCACGCACACCAGCAAAAACGCGCCAAACGCCAGCCATTGCACCCATGGCTCGCCGTAGCGCGGGCGGCCGCGTTCGGTGGTCAGCAGCACCGCCACAAACGCGAGCGCGAACGACCAGATATTCACGTGCATGATGATGAGGCCGCGCGTCAGTTCATGCTCCGGGCCGGCCAGCGCGGCGAGGTGTTTCACCGTGATGGCCGTCGCCGCCGTCGCCACCGCGCAGAAACCCAGCGCGACCGGGAGCGCCGGGCGATTGCGCCAGACCCAGGCCGCCAGGATCGCCGTCATCATCCCCACGCAGGTCGCCAGCAGCCGGTGCGTGTGCTCGAAGAAGATTCCCCCCACCCATCGCGCGATTGGAAACGTGAACATGCTGTAGCCGTAGCTCGTGGGCCAATCGGGCACCGAGAGGCCCGCGCCGGTGCTGGTCACCATCCCGCCCAGGAAGATCAGGCAAAATGTCGCCCCCACCAGCAGCTTGGCGAAGCGCGGGAGCCAGGGATTGATCGGTTGCATGGATGGTTTCCCGCGTGCGCGGGATGGATGCCGCCTTATTTTCCAAATCGGCGCCGTGGCCCAAATCGGGCTTTAGGCGGGCTCAGGGCAGCTCCCCTCCCGCCGCTGTGGGCGTGGTTGGGGAGGGAGCCTTGGGCGGGATCGGCGGCGGATTGTTCAGGCTCTCCATCTGGTTCAGCCAATCTTTGTAATCCGCCTCGGAATCGACCACCAGCGTGGCGCGCATATGGTAATGATCCGAGCCGCAAAGCTGCGCGCAAATGATTTCGTAGGTGCCGATTTTCACCGGCTTGAACCAGATCGGGATTTCCGAGCCGGGAATGGCATCCTGGCCAATGCGCATCGCCTGGATGGCCACGCTGTGGATCACATCCTTCGACGTGATATCGAGGATGACATTCGAGTTGACCGGCACGTGCATTTCGTTGACGGATACAATGTCATCCTTCGCGTGAGGGTCGTTCACGCGGTCGAGGCCCACAGGATTCGCGCTCGACATCAATTCATGATTCTGCAGGCCAAAGATGCCGTCCGGGCCCGGGTAGTGAAAATTCCAGAGGAACTGCTGGGCAACCACCTTCACCTCGACGGCATTCCCCACCGGGAAATTGAGCACGCGCGTCGCCCAGAGGGGCACGGCGAAGCCGATGAGCAGCAGCACGTCGACCAGCACCACCATGAATTCGATATGCGTCGAGGCCTTGGTGCGAACACCGTAGTAATCGGCCTTCGGCGAGCGGCTGGCACGGAAACGCCAGATCGTGATGACGAAGAAGATCGACCAGCCCAGAGCCAGCAGCAGGATGAGCCAGTGGCAAAACTCCAGCATGGTGTCGATCGTGTATCCGTGCTCGGAGGCGTTCTCCGGCATTCCCATGAGGTGATTGAGGCTAAACATTGTTCGGTCTCCGCGGCATTGTGATTAATTGGACCAACTGCTCGTGCGGGGCCAGCGGGGCACGCGCGCGCCGGCTGAGATAACGCATGAAAAAGCCGACGCCGGTGGCCATCATCGCCACCAGGCCGAGCATGAAAAAGATCGCGCCGTTGACGGCGGGGCGAAGATTCGGATCTTTCGCGCCCATGCATTGGTCGCAGGCGCGCGCGGCGCAGGGCATTGCCATGACCACGAGCGCGGCCCAGCGGGCGGCCAGTTGTGCGAGTTTGGATTTCACAGGATTAACTTGCGCGTCTTGCGGATGAACCAGACCCCGTATACTGCGGCGCCCACCCCAAATATCGCGGCCAGTACTCCAAAGACCGGATTGAAGCCGAGCGCGAAAACGAGCGCCGATATCAGGAAGGAGAAGAGCGTCACCAGGCTGATGAAGAAGATATGGAACGCGCGCAGTGACATGTTCAGAAGCGGATCGTTAAAGGCCGGGAGAGGAGATGGGGTCGTGAAACGCCAGGCCGGTCAGGAAAAACAGGCCGATCGCAAAGAGGATGGTAATCAGCAGGACGCGGTAAATGGTCAACTTCTCCGATTTAAGGTGCATGAAGATGGCCGCGACGCACAATCCCTTGAAGGCGGCGAGCGCCATGGCGACCCAGATGTTCGCGTCCGGCGATCCGAAGTTGACGTAGGAAAGGAACACCGTCAGGCCGGTGCAAACCAGCAGCAAGCCACCCACCATGATGTAGCCCTTCACATGCTGGCTGACGTGATGCGCCACATCGTGATCGGGCGCGTGGGAATGTTCGGGCTGTTGGTCCATATGTTGCGAAAGATTAGAGCAAATAAAAGAGCGGGAATACGAAAATCCAGACCAGGTCCACGAAATGCCAGAAGAGCCCGGCCACCTCGATGCGGTTGGCCAGGTGTTCCGGATTTTGTTTATAGAGCGAGGCGCCATTGAGGAGCATATAAGTGAAGACGATCACTCCCGCCAGCACGTGCAATCCGTGCAGCCCGGTAATGAGAAAGTAACAGGCGAAAATGAGCTGTGGCAGGGGTAGAACATGCTCGCGTAATCCACGTCGCTCTTGTCCACCATCAGCGGCGTCTTGAGCTCGACCGGCTCGCGCGGGATGAAGGTCGGGCGGTCGCTCTCGGGATTGGTCGGGTCGGCGTTCACCGCATCCAGCGCCTTGAAGTAATAATACTTCTCGTTGGGATCCTTGAGTTTCTCCTCGTCCACGTCCCCGGTTATCTCGATGCGCGGCGGCAGCTTCTTCTCCGCGAGGTAATTGTTGCCCAGATAGGGCTCATATTTCACGAGCGCATCCTGTCTTATATAGGCGCCAAAGTGGTGGAACTTTGCCGGCCACTCGATCGGTCAGCTTTACCGTGAGAAAGACGATGCCGCACAGGATGGTGATAGACATGTACATCTTGTACCGGGTGTACTGCCTCATTTTCAGGGCCGCCCAGGCGAGCACCACGGTCACCGACGACGCGATCAGGATGGCGGTGTTCATCGTTCCCACCGGCACGTTGAGGAAGCCGTGCGGCCAGTAGCCCGGCGGCGCCCGGATGCGCAGGAAAACATAGGCCGAAAAGAGCCCGCCAAAGAGCATCACTTCCGACGCGAGGAAGAGCCAGATGCCCACCTTGGCGTTGTAGAGCCCGGTATCGGGCCGGGCTGAAACTTCGTAGGGTATTTCCATGTCGATTTAGTGGCCGTGCTCCGCGGCGTCGGTGCGCGGCCCTTGTGGATCGCATTGCGGGATGAAATCCACCGGGTGGCCCGGCACGCTGTATTCATACGGGCCGCGATAAATGGCCACCGGCTCGGGAAAGTTGCCATGGGGCGGCGGCGACGGCGCGGCCCACTCGAGCGTGGTGGCGTTCCACGGGTTGTGCCCACCTTTTTCCCATGCCAGATGCTCCAGAAAAAATTGATGATGAATGGAATCTGGAACAGCCCCAGCGTCCATGCCGCGTGCGAGATGGTCGCGTTCCAGTGCAGCACCGGCTGGGAGAGGGTCGTAACTCACACCGCCGTCAAACCCGCGCCGGTGCATGCCCGCCATGCCCTGGAGGAACATCGGGAAGAAAACAATGTTCATGCAAACCACCGAGCCCCAGAAATGCACCTTGCCCCAGAACTCGTTCATCATCCGGCCCGTCGCCTTCGGGAACCAATGATAGACGCCGGCAAAAATGGCGAAGATGGTCCCCGGCGCGACGATGTAATGAAAATGCGCGATGATATAATAAGTGTCGTGCAGGTAGAGGTCGGTCGCGTTGAAGGCCAGCGGGATGCCGGTCAGCCCGCCGATGCCGAACTCCGGCAGGAACGCCGTCGCGAAAAGCATCGGCACCGTGAACCGGATCGAGCCGCCCCAAAGCGAGAGCAGCAGGCAGGTCAGGATGATGACCGACGGCACGGAAATCAGGATCGTCGTCGTCTGGAAGAAAGTGCTCACCGCCGCGCCCATGCCGGTCAGGTACATGTGATGCGCCCAGACGACGAAGGAAAGGAACCCGATCCCCAGCACCGCGTAGACGGCGGCCTTGTAACCCCACAGCGGCCGGCGCGTGTTGTTGGCCAGCACTTCCGCGATGATGCCGAGCGCCGGCAGGATCAGCACGTACACCTCCGGATGCGCCAGGAACCAGAACAGGTGCTGCCAGAGCAGCGGGCTGCCGCCGCCGGAGACATTCGCGCAACTGGTTTTGGCACAGTCTCGCCGTGCGGCAGAAAGAAGCTCGTGTCGAAACACGCGATCCATCAGTTGCATGAACGACGGCGGCCTCGAGCGGCGGGAAGGCCAGCAGCAGGATGAAGGCCGTCACCAATTGCACCCAGCAGAAGAACGGCATCCGCATCCAGGTCATGCCCGGGGCGCGCAACTGGATGATGGTCGTGACGAAATTGACCGCGCCCAGCAGCGACGAGGTAATCAGGAACACCATGCCCAGGATCCAGAGCGTCTGGCCGGTAAAGATGGACGCGAATCCGGTGAGCGCCGTGGGTCCGCGATATCCGCCAGCGGCGGATAGGAGGTCCAGCCGCTCTTTGCCGGGCCGGTCGGGCAGAAAAAGCTGACCAGCATGATGACGCCGCCCACCCAGAAGCAATGGAAGCTGGCCATGTTGATCCGCGGGAAGGTCATGTCCGGCGCGCCGATCTGCAGCGGCACGACGAAATTGCCGAACGCCGCGAACGCCACCGGCACAATGCCCAGGAACACCATGATGGTGCCGTGCATCGCGCCCAGCGAGTTGTAGAAGTCCGGCGTCATCGCCCCCGGCACGCCGCCGATTGATCATGCCGTTCGGGAAAAGCCGCGCCAGCAGCGGCCCGATCAGCGGAAGGGGCATTTGCTTGGGAGGATTTCCCACGGCGCCGTACGCAAGCTGCCAGCGCATCAGCATCATCAGGCAGAAACCAAAAAACAAAAACAGCAGCCCCGTGATGCCGTACTGGATCCCGATCATCTTGTGATCGGTCGAGAACACCCACTTGCGCCAAAAACCCGGCTCATGGTGTTCATGATGGCCGCCGTGCCCGTGCGGGTCGTGCGGATCATGGGAATGGATGGCGGTGGATGTTTCCATGGAAATATTTAAGTTTCTAACACTTGCGGCGCGCGAACGCAAAGCCCGGGGAAAAATTCGAAGCTCGAATTTTCATAATCAATCGGCCCCCTCCGATCTGCCGGACTCGCCGACGCCGCGGCCGCCGGGGCCGGCGCGGCGCCCCGCCGCGGCAGCTCCGCGGTCGCGGGCACTGCCAGGATGTCGGAGGCAACCCAGGAAGCGGGATGAGCGGCCACCATTCCTTGCGCGCGGTCCGCGATCTGGTCCGGCGTAATGGGACCGGCGTGGTTGCCGAAATTCGAGCGGAGATAAGTCAGGATGGCGGCAAGCTTTTTATCGGTCAGGATCGTGCTCCATTCGGGCATCGCCCCGTTAAAATTCTTGCCTTCCACCGTCACGGGTCCCGTAAGACCCCTGAGGACAATCATCCCCAGCCGGGTCGAGCCGCCATTGATGAACTCCGATCCCGCCAGCGGCGGATACGTGCCTGGCAGGCCCATGGCGTTGGTCTGGTGGCATTGGGCACAGTTCTGCGTGAAGTAAATCTGCCCCAGGTCCGCCATGCTCGGCTCCGCCGATTGCGCGGCTGCGCCGCCGCCGCTCCTCGACGTCGCCTCCCCCGGATGCACGCTGTAATTATCCGCGCTGAAATACGACGCGCTGAAGCCGCCGCTGAAACTCGTCCCGGCCCAGAAAATCGCGATCCCGCACAACGCCATCAGCCAGAGCGGCATCGGCACCGCGCCAGGCGTGCCGACGGAATGCTCCCGCTGCACCGCCGCGTGCACGTTGGTCAGGTCGGCAGTCTCGCGGTAATCGACGTGATTCGGGCCGCGATGCAGCCCGGCGGTGCGAAGGTCGTCCGGGATTCTGGTTCATTTCGCCGCGCCTCCACTGGTTTTCGCCGGCGTCACGTTCGGGCCCGCCTCGGGCAGCGGATGGCTGTGATCGAGCGTGGTCAAATAAGCCACCAGGTCGCGCGCCTGCGCCGTCGGCACGATCTGGTAGCCGGGCGGCGGCGCATCATTGCCGGTGAGCTTGAGCGCATTCGCGTCCTGCTGGCCGACGATGGGCCGCACGTCGAAGAGAAACTTGTAGCTCGGCATGATCGAGTCCGGCGACGTGCTGCGCGGATCATACAGGTGCCGGTAGTGCCACTGGGGCGTATATTTGTCCGGATTCTCGTTATCGCCGGGCTTGCGGCTCCCGATGTTCGCCAGGTCCGGCCCGTTCCTCATGTAACCGAGCAGCGCCGGCCTTTCGTAAATGTAATCGCGCGCCACCGTCCTGCGCACGCCCCAGCCGCGGTCGATGTCGGCGCCATCGGCCTCGCCGCGCACCTGCTCGGTGTGGCAGGCGATGCAACCCTGCGAGACGTAGACCGCGCGGCCCTGCGCCTGCTGGCCGGCCACGTCGATGGGGTAAATGTCGCCCGTGTCCTCGTTCACCACCGGCTGAAGGCCGCCCAGTTGCAGCGCGGGCGCCACCGCCAGCACGCAAAACGAGAGCGCGAAGACCCCCAGGATGCCGTTGAAGATGGGAGAAGGCGTTTTCAATGTGGCTCACCCTCCTGGATTGGCGCAAAGAGCGTCGGCTCGCCGCTCGGCTGGCCCAGCCGCAGCACCATCGCGATGAAATGGACGAAGAAGAGCAGGTGCGCGATGCCCAGCGGGATCCACGCGAGGCTCATCCCGCGCAGGAACGGCATGATCTCGGTCCATCACGCCCATCGACTGCGGAAACGAGGCCGGATCATTCCAACTCCCTCCCTGGATGAATCCCGCAAGGATGAGCAGCAGGATCATGAAGCCCATGCCGTAGCCGGCGCCCCAGAAATGCAGCCGGATGAAGCTCGCCGAAAGCCATTCGCAACCCACCAGCCGCGGCACGATGTAGTACATCGCGCCAAACATCGTCATCGTGAAAAACGCATAGACCAGCAGGTGAAACGAGCCGATCGAGAATTGTGTGAAATGCGTGTACGGATCCATCTCGCGCACCGAGCCGAGGATGGTGATCAGCATCCCGACGATCCACGCCACCGTGCCGTACATCGTGAAGCGCATCGTCGGGCTGTGATAGACCATGTAGTTGTGCCCGCGCATCGTCATGAGGATGTTCACCCCCACGGTGCCGACCGGGATCAGCACGAAGGATCAACGCCGCGATGCTCAGCGACGAGTACCAGACCGGGAACGGCCCGCCGGTGAAACGCACCATGCCCGTCAGCCCCCAGAAGAGCTCGAACGACCAGAACCCGAGCAGCGCCAGGTTGTAGGAATGGATCGGCCTCCCGATCACCTTCGGGATCAAATAATAGACCGCCCCGAGCCCGACCGACGCAAAGAAATAGCCGAGCAATCCCTGCGCGTACCAGGCCGCCACGGCATTATTGACGACGCCATTCAGGTGCGAGCTCCCCACCATCAGGTTCGCCGACGCCGTAGAGCCAGGCAAACCAGAAGTAGGCGCCGATAAAATACCAAAGCGAAATATATACGTGCCCCGGCCGCGGTTCTGGAACATCACCACGCCCCATGCGCCGATCAGCGCGTAAGCGATGAAGAGCAGCACCGATGCCTCCCGCGGAAACTCCAGCAGCTCATACGGCTGCATGTTCCCCGCCAGCACCGCGATGACGCCCACGGTAACGCCGATATTCCAAAAAATGCCGCTGATGATCGGGATCCACGGCGCCCGCAATTCCACCCGGCAAAGCCGCGCCGTCATCCAGATGGATGTGCCGATGCCCGCCGGCAATCCCCATCCATACACCAGGATGTTGGTGTAAGCCGGCCAGAGCCTGCCGAAAGTCAGGAAACTCCAGTCGCCCAGGAACGTCGGCCAATGCAGCTTGATCGAGCAAACGAAGCCGATCAGCGTAGCCGCCAGCAGCCATGTCTGCGCGGTCGTGAAGAAAAACATCACCGGCGTGCGCACCGACTGGTCGATGACCGACCGGTCAATCCATTCCGTCTCCGTGGCACTCATATCCCGTTCGGGCGCGGTCTGCTGCATGGTCAAGGTCTCGGGCATTACGGTTTCACCTCCGGGGTGGGGCTCGCGGATGCAGGTTTGGCGGCGGCGGCAGGGCTGGCGGCGGCAGCGGGACTCGCGGCGGCGGCGGGGCTCGCGGATGCAGGTTTGGCGGCGGGGCTCGCGGCCGCCGTGCCGGTGGCCGCCGGCGCGGGCGTCGCCATCATCGAAATCAATCCTATGGGATAAGGAACCTCGACCTTCATATCCGACGCCTGCACGGTCTTCTGCTGGTAATCGCTGACGACCAGGTCCATCGCCGTGTCGATCGGCAACTGCACGGTCCCCTTCGTCTTATCGATCCACTGCGCCCCGCTGTAGAGCTTGGCGACCGCGTCCGCATTGATATCGGCCACTTTCTTCTCGCGCTGCTCGGCCCGCGTATCCTCGTAGGTTTTCGACGGCGTGAGGAACCAGAACAGGACCCACGCCGCCACTGCGAAACCGCAGAAGACCAACACCGACTTGAGGAAGGTGATGCCAAAGGAAGCTGTTTTGATCCGTCCGTTCGACATGTCAGTTGCTCAGGCGCAGCGATTCCGGCAGACGCGGATCCCGCAGCGGGAAAAGGTTGCTCTTCGGCAGCAGCCAGAGGAAAAGCGCCCCCATGACGCCGCCGATTCCGATCAGCGCGAAGAAATCCAGGTAGGACGGCGCGAACCCGGTCATGTGCAGCATCGGCATGATGATGATGTAAAGGTCCAGGTACTGCATGCAGAGAATCCAGGCCGAGACCATGCAGATCACGCGCACGGTTTTCTTGGTCCATTGCAGCAGCAGCAGCGGGAAGGGCAGGAAGAAGCGCCCCACCACCAGCAGCGTGCTCAACGTGTGCCACGAGGCGATGTTGCGGCGGATGAAATAGTCGGTCTCCTCGGGAATGTTCGCGTACCAGATGAGCATGTACTGGCTGAAGCCGATGTAGGCCCAGAAGATGCAGAACGCCAGCATCAGCTTGCCCATGATGTGGTAATGCTCGATCGTCACGCCCTTCAGGTAACCCTTGCTCCGCAGCCATGTCGTCAGCAGCACCAGCAGCGCCATCCCGCTGCCCGCCGCGCCCGCGAAAACGTAGACGCCCCACATGGTCGAGCCCCACTTCCAATCCAGCCCCATCAGCCAATCAAACGCGCTGAACGTGATCGACAGCGCGAAAACCAGGATCCCGCCGATCCCCAGCTTCCGCATCAGGACCGTACACCGCGGATTACCGTCCGCGTCCTGGCGCACCGAATTGCGCCGCAGGAAAAAGGCGACGCTCGTGAGCCCCACGAAATAAATCGCGTAGCGCAAAAAGAAGAAGCCGTGGCTCAGGTACCAGCGCTTCTTGTCCAGCGCCATCTCGGCGCCCACCGGGATATTCCACCAGCTCCAGATGTGGGGCGCGCAAAGGAACGCCGGAATCAGGAAAAGCAGCGCCACGGGAACCAGCAGCCCGAGGTTTTCAAGCACCCGCCGCACCATCACCGTCCACTCCGCATCGGTGGCGTGATGGACCAGCACCCAGAAGAGCGCCCCCACGGAGAGGGTGAAAAAGTACATGACCGCCACCAGCCAGGAGAAACCGAACTGCCGGATGTTGAAATGCGAGCCGATGAGGCTGATCGCCAGCCCGACCACGCCCATCACCGCGAACAGCGCGAACCAGATGCCCGCGTCGGCGGAATCGAATACCTCGGGTTTAGGCGACTCGGTGGGTTGGCTCATTGGCTTTGCTCCAGTTGGGCCCGCTGGTCAGCCGGCACGTCGTTGATGCTGGCGCCGTCGCTCCGCTCGAGCGCACGGATGTAGGTGATGATCGCCCAGCGATCCTCGACGGAAATGTTCGATCCGTAGGCGCCCATCGTTTTGTAACCCCACGTGATGCGATTGAAAATCGCGCCGTCGGGCATGGTCCGGATGCGCGGGTCATGGAAGTTCACGACGCCCACCAGCCCGTATTGCGTGGTGATGCCGTTGCCCAGGCCGACCGGCCCGTGGCACACGGCGCAATTGATATTGAACCGCTCCTGCCCGCGGTCCAGCAGCGCACGGTCCACTTTCAGCGGAATGCCATCGCCATATACGTCGCCCATCCGCCCGGTGTTGTAATAGTCAGGCGCGTTCGAGAACGCCGCCGGCTCCTCGTCCAGCTTGTTGTTGTTCGCGCCGGTCGAGAGGAAGGCATTCGGCAGGTTGTATCCCAGCGGCACCGTTCCCGCCACCGGAGCGCGCGCGGCCCGCCCATCGGCGTAGAAATCGCTCTCGTGCTGCGGGTCGTAGCGCGGGTTGCGCACCATATCAACGAAGATTTCGATCGGCGGTTTCGGGCTGTGCGTGCCGCGGAAGCCGGCCAGCGACACAATCGCAATCACCGCCAAAATAAAGAAGAGGAAGAAGGCGCGCAGCATGGCTTAGTCGTGGATCAGCGTTACATGCTGGCCGCCGATGGACTCGAGCAGCGAGCGGGTGCGGTCTTCCGAGAATTTCGGGTCGCGAGCCTCAATGGCGAGGAAGAAGCCGTTGTCGCCCACGCGGGTGAATCGCTCCCAGTTGAACATCGGATGATTCCAGCGCGGGAGCTGGTTCATCACCATGAGCGCGAAGACGGTGAAGAAAGCGGTGCAGAGCACGGTCAGTTCGAAGAAAATCGGCACGAACGCCGGGACAGTGGCCCAGTTGGTCGGCTTGCCGTGCACCACGGTCTGATAATCGATCAACGACGGATAGCTCTCGAGCACCACCGCGGTCATCAAACCGGTGACGCCGCCGCAAAGCGAGACCGCGCTTAGCCACGATTTGCCCAGCCCCATGGCCTTGTCCATCCCGTGCACCGGGAATGGCGTATAAACGTCCCAGCGCTTGAACCCCGCGTCGCGCACCTGCTCCGCCGCGTGGTAGAGCGCCGCCACAGACGGGAATTCCGCCGCCATGCCGTAGACTTTGGGCTGTTGGGCAGTGGTGTTCATGGGGCTGAAAATCCGAAATCCGAAATCCGAAATCCGAAATGATTGGCGCGCGCCCGAGGCGCGCGATCATCGATAGAAAGCGTCCACGCCTCTTCCCCTTCGAATTTCGAATTTCGAATTTCGAATTTCATTGATGTCCTCCCGCGCTGTGAGCCTCGGCCGGCGCTTCCCGATGCGGATCAGACTCCGGCAGCACGATCTTGATTTCCGACATGGCGATCATCGGCAGGTAGCGCATGAACAGCAAAAAGAGCGAAAGGAATATCCCGAACGTCCCCATGAACGTCCCGATCTCGACCCACGAGGGATGATACATGTGCCACATCGACGGCAGGAAATCGCGCTCGAGCGAAGTGACGATGATGACGAACCGCTCGAACCACATCCCGGCGTTCACGAACATGATGATGGGGTAACACGATCCAGAGATTGTACCGGCACTTCTTGAACCAGAAAACTGCGGCGAGATGACGTTGCAACGTGATCATGCACCAGTAGGCCCACCAGTACGGCGCGGCCGTGATGTGCAGCGCCTTCGAGACGAGGTTCGGATCGCTCAGCCGGTCGCGCAGGAAGAGCCATTGCTCGTACGGATTGCCCGCCGTACCAGGCGATGAAGAACTCCATCATGTACGCGTAGCCGACGATCGAGCCGGTCAGCAGGATGATCTTGCACATGCGGTCCATGTGCTTCGGCGTGATCAGATCCTTCAATTGCGGATAGAGGATCCGCGCCGGAATCAGGAACGTCAGCACCATGGCGAACCCGCCGAAGATCGCGCCCGCGACGAAGTAGGGCGGGAAAATCGTCGTGTGCCAGCCCGGGATGACCGAGGTCGCGAAGTCGAAGGACACGACCGAGTGCACCGAGAGCACCAGCGGCGTCGAAATGCCCGCCAGGATCAGGTAGGCCATTTCATAATGGCGCCAGTGGCGGTTCGACCCGCGCCAGCCCAGCGCGAACAGCGTGAAGAAGAACTTCTTGACTTCGCGAGGTCGCCCGGTCGCGCAGCGTCGCCAGGTCCGGCACCAGCCCCGTGTACCAGAACAGCACCGACACCGTGAAATAGGTCGACACCGCGAACACGTCCCAGATCAGCGGGCTGCGGAAATTCGGCCACATGCCCTGTCGTACTGCGGCACCGGCAGCCAGGAACCACGCCATCCAGACGCGGCCCGACGTGAATGCCGGGGAAGATGGCCGCGCACATGACCGCGAAGAGCGTCATCGCCTCCGACGACGCGGTTGATCGACGTGCGCCACTTCTGCCGGAACAGGAACAGAATGGCCGAAATCAGCGTGCCGGCGTGGCCGATGCCGATCCAGAAGACGAAGTTGGTGATGTCCCACGCCCAGCCGACCGGGTGATTCTTTCCCCAGACGCCGACGCCGGTCGAAATCGGTAGGCGATGCAGCAGAGGCCGAAACAGCGCCAGCAGCGATGTCGGGATGAACGCCAGCCACCACCAGAACGGCGTCCGCGACTCGCACGATGGCGAGATCTTCTCGGTCACCCAGTCGATGCTCCGCCCGTTTGCGACCAGCGGAACCTGTCGCCGCCACTCTGGGATCGAGCGGTGCGTCCATTATTGTGGTCCGTTCGAGAAGTCGCCCACGTCGTTGCGTCAACGGCGAGGCGCCTCCCTGGTTGTGGACGTTCAAAGGCCGCGAGCTTGTCCGCACCGGGCATGCGCGGGTTCGGGTTGCGCAGCTTGGCCAGGTACAGGTCCGCGGGCGGGTGTTCAGGTATTCGAGCAGCCGGTAGCCGCGCGGGCTGGCCCGCAGCTTCGAGACCTTCGCCTCCGGCTCGGTGATGTCGCCGAAGACGATCGCCTCGTTCGGGCAGGCCTGCTGGCAGGCCGTCTGGAACGAATCGACCGGTATCTTGATGTTGGCCGACGCGCCGGCCTTCACCTTCGTGGCAATGCGCGCCTCCTCGATCCGCTGCACGCAGTAGGTGCACTTCTCCATGACGCCGCGCATGCGCACCGTGACGTTCGGATTCTTCTGCATCTTGATCGTGTCCGGGCTCATCTTGTCGGTCAACGGACCGAAATAAAGGCCGCCCCCCGTGACCTTGAACGGCCCGATCCCGTAGGTCTTCGGGGTGATCGGGCGCTGGTTGTAATCGAAGAAATTGAACCGGCGGACCTTGTACGGGCAGTTGTTCGCGCAATACCGCGTGCCGATGCAGCGGTTGTACGCCATCGAATTCAGCCCGTCGGGCGTGTGCACCGTGGCGTTGACCGGGCAGACGGTCTCGCACGGCGCGTTCTCGCACTGCTGGCAGAGCAGCGGCTGGTAGAGCATCTCCGGGTTCGGGTCGTTGACGTCCGTGCTCGCAAAGTAACGGTCGATGCGCATCCAGTGCATCTCGCGGCCATTGATGACCTGCTCCTTGCCGACGATGGGCGAATTGTTCTCCGCCTGGCAGGCGACGACGCACGCGTTGCAGCCCGTGCAGTGTTCAAATCGATGGCCATGCCCCATTGCTCCAGCGCGGTGAGCGGCGGATGCGTGTAGATGGACGGATTGCCCGCCGGCGGCAGTTCCTCGTCCATCCCCATCACCTTCGCGAAAGTCGGATTCTTCGCGAATGTCTCCATCGTCCCCTCGCGGATTTGCGCGCGCCCTTCCATGTTGAAGTGCGGCTGCGTGATCGCCTGCCTGCCCGCGTTCGCCCGTCGCCTTCACGTTCTGCGTGAAGACGAAGTAGGGCGCCAGCGACGTGCGCAGCGGATAGACATTGTACCCGCCCCATCTCCCACGCGGCCCGTGACCGTCCGCGCCCGTAGCCGAGCGAAATGGAAATCGAATTATCCGCGTGGCCCAGCGAAATCAGGATCGGCAGCTCGATGGTCCGCCCGTTCTCGAGCGAGATTTGGATCATGTCCCCCTCGGACTCGTAGTTCTGCACGCCCAGCTCCTTCGCCGTGGCGGGAGAAATGAGCGCGGCGTTGTCCCAGGTCAGCTGCGTGATCGGGTCGGGCGCTTCCTGCAGCCAGCCATTATTATTATAGCGCCCGTCGAAGGTATGGAAATCGGGCGTGAAAACGATCTCGTAATTCCCGGGCCGCCGAGCGCCGGGAGATTCGCCTGGTCGGCGATGAAGGTCCCCGCCGCCGCCGCGGCAAAGCTCAGCGCCTTGCCCGTGGGCGCTGCGCTGTCGGTCAGGAATCCGTCATGCAGGAACTTGTTCCACGCCGTGTCGAAATCCGCCGCCGCGCTGCCAGCGATCTGCCGGAACGTATCCTGCACCAGCTCGGGCCCCGTCGGCTTCTGCAGCCCGGCGAATTTCGCCAGCACGTCGTTGTCCGACCATCCGCCGAAGAGCGGCAAAATCATCGGCTGCACCCCGACGTAAGTGCCGTCCGAGCTGCGCCCGTCGCCCCAATACTCCAGGTAATGCGCGCGCGGCACGTGCCACGTCACTCACCTTCGAGGTTTCATCCTCGTAATACCCAAGCCGCACCACCGTTGGCACGCTCTGCTGCAGTTTCGCCCAATCGAGGTCCGCCGGCGCGTTATAAACCGGGTTGCCCCCCATGATGACCAGCGCCGAGACTTTGTTGTCGGTGATGTTCTTCGCCAGTTCGCCGATCTTCGCCGCCGGCTTTGCCACCTCGGCAATGCCCATGAGCGTACTGCCCTAGCGCGCCGAGCGCCGCATTGATCGCCATGCCCAGCATGTGGACCGCTGACGGCTGCTGCGAGCCGACCAGCACCAGCGCCGTGCCATGATTGGCCGATCGAGGTCCTTTGCCAGCTCCTCGACCCATCCCTGCGGGAAGGTCGCCGCCCCTTTCGCCTTGCCCAGGGTCTGCGCGATGCCCGTCAGTGTCGCGTCCCCGGTGAGCGTGGCCATTCCGCCGCCAGTTGCACCGCGAAGCTCCCACCTGGCTCGCCGGTATCCGCAGCCGGTGATCCGCCATTCCGCCCGTCACCGTGTACCGGTTTTCGACCGCGTACAGCCGGTTCATTTTTCCATGCCGGCGAATCGATCCGGCGCTTTGCCGGTAAATCCCTTGATCTGCTCGACCGTCCCCTCGAGGCGCCCCAGAAAATCGCTGTCCAGCGCGAGCACCACCTCCGCCTTGTCGAGCATCGGCCGCATCTTCACCCCCTGCCCGAACGCCACCTCCTCCGCCGCACCCCGGCTCTCCGAGCCGAGCGGCTCATACACGGTCCACGTCGCCATCGGCAGCTTCTTCGAGATCAGGTTGCGCAGCCGTTCGCGCGTCGGCGAGGGATCCTCTTCCACCAAAAACGCCAGCCCGTCGCCCTGCTTCGCCGAGTAATCCGAGATCAGTTGATCCAGGAATTGGGTGAACGTCGTCTCATCCGATTGCGCCCCGTTTTGCAGGAACAAGCGCGACCGGTCGGGGTCGTACATATCCAGCACGGAGGATTGCGCGTAAAGGTCCGTCCCGCCGTGCCCATTTACGGCCAGCGGGTGAAATTGATTCCCCTCGATCTTCGTGGGCCGCCCCTCATAGGTGGCCACGATCAGCGGCACGTAGCCGCGCGCCGCCGGCATCGAGGTGGTGTAAAAGAGAAACTTCCCCGGTATCTCCCACTCCGCGCTCCGGGTAAACGGCACCAGGTGCATCTCCGGCCTGCGGCAACCGGCCAGCCCGATCCCCGCCAGCGCCGTCGACGCCCCCATGATCTTCATGAAATGCCGGCGCGACACCTCGCCGCCGTTGAATTCCGCCGCGCCCTGCGGGAACTCCCGCTCGAGCGTCGACTCGAACTCCGGCCTCCCGGCCAGCTCATCGAGGCTGCGCCAGTACTTCTTTCCGCCTTGCGGCTCGGGTGGATGGTGGAAGACTCGTTTCATCAGCGGTGGCACCCGGCGCAGTTCTCGGGCGGGTTGACATACCAGGCGTGCTTGAGCGTGAGGCCGATCTCGAGTTGCGTCAGCTTTACGTCGCCCTTGGAAAAATCGCGATCCTCTTCGCCTGGCGGCTTCCCATATTTGGCCACGAACGCCTTTGCATCCGTGTCCGAGGGCTGCCAGTCGAGGTTGTATACCTGCTCGCGGGGCCGCAGGCAGTTCTCCGGGTGCCGGTGGCAATTCAGGCACCAGGACATCGAGAGCGGCTGCTCTTCATAGACCACCGACATTTGGTTGATCTGCCCGTGGCACTCCACACACGAAATGCCCCGGTTTACGTGCACCGAGTGGTTGTAATAGGCGTAGTCGGGCGTCTTGTGGATTTGCGTCCACGTGACCGGCTGGCCCGTGGCCCAACTCTCCCGCACCGCCGCCAGCTTCGGGTTGTCCTTCTGGATTTCCGAGTGGCAATTCATGCAGACCTGCGTGTTCGGCACGTTCGAGTGGTACGACACCTCGACGAACGAGTGGCAGTACCGGCAATCCATCTTCAATTGCCCGGCGTGGATTTCGTGCGAAAACGGCACCGGCTGCACCGGCTCGTAGCCCACGCGCGTGTATTTCGGCGTGAAATAATACCAGATCGCCGCCGTCGCGGCGTTGCCCAGCACGAAGAAGATCACCACCAGTTTCAGCGGTATCCAGTTCGCCCAGCGTGGAAAAAGATTCGCCATGGAGGATTACCGGCCCGTGTTTACGCCAGGGGCGAGGCCGGGATTTTGGCGGTCAAATCGGTTAATACAAAAAGCGGACACGAGGCGGCAATTTCTGTTAAGGGCGGCTACCATATTTTTGCCGCGGAAAGCGACGCAAGCCCAATTGTGAAAAATTTCACAAGCCCTCCCTTCCAGGCATAATCGCCCCCTCCAAAATCTCGGTGCACTGGTTTCTCAGGGATGCTCTCTTTCACTCGGTCGGTTTCGCGGTTTTCCCCCTCGCGGGGGGGGCGTTTTTTTGCAGCCGCCCAACCGGCGATGCAAGGGAAAAAGCTTTTCCTCCCGCCTGCGGACTATTGCCCCAGGCCGGGCGCCGGCTGCGCCTTCTGCGGATGCGGCAGCCCGAGAATCTGCAGAGCCCTGGGGAATTGGCATCTTCTCCATGGCCAAGGCCTTATCCGCCCGGCATTCCCAGCGCAAACCTTTCGCATTTACGCCGCGCGCTCAGCGTGCAAATCTGCCCCCAATGGCCGCGAAAAAACTGCTCGGCATCGGCATGATCGGCTACAATTTCATGGGCAAGGCGCACTCCAACGCCTGGCGCCAGGTGGGCCGCTTCTTCGATCTCCCGGCGGAGCTTTCCATGCAGACCATCTGCGGGCGCTCGCTCGAGCACGTCATGAAGGCCGCCGGCCAATTCGGCTGGGAAGAGGCCTCCACCGACTGGCGGGATGTCGTCTCCGATCCCGATATCGACATCGTCGACATCTGCACCCCGAATGATTCCCACGCCGAAATCGCAATCGCCGCCGCGCGCGCCGGCAAGGCCGTGATCTGCGAAAAACCGCTCGCGCTCGATGTCCGCCAGGCGCGCGAAATGGCCGCCGTGGTGAAAAAAGCGCGCGTGGTGAACATGGTCTGCCATAATTACAGGCGCATCCCGGCCATCGCGCTGGCGAAACGGATGATCGAAGGGGGCGCAATCGGCGACCGCATCTACCATTTCCGCGCCCGGTACGCGCAGGATTGGCTCTCCGACCCCAATTTTCCCATCAACTGGCGGCTGCAATCGAAGCACGCCGGCTCCGGCGCCCAGGGCGATATCAACGCCCATATCATCGACCTGGCCCGCTACCTGGTGGGCGAATTTGCGGAGGTCTGCGGCCTGCTGGAAACATTCGTCCGCCGGCGTCCCCTTCCCGCCGTTGCCACCGCCGGCCGCGCCGCGAAGCCCGGCAAAAAGATGGGCAGGGTCACCGTGGACGACGCGGTCTCATGGATTGGCCGGTTTCAAAACGGCGCCCTGGCCAATCTCGAGGCAACCCGGTTCGCAACGGGCCGAAAAAATCATATTGCCATCGAGATCAATGGCAGCAAAGGCTCGCTGGCCTTCAATTTCGAGGATATGAACCGGCTTGAATATTACGACGGCGAATCTCCGGCGGATCGCCGCGGCTTCCGCAGCATCCTGGTGACGGAGCCCATCCATCCCTACATGCGCGCGTGGTGGCCGCCCGGCCACATCATCGGTTACGAACATACTTTCGTGAACACCTTCGCCGATTTCATTCATGCGGTCGCCGCCGGCACCAGCGTCCATCCTACTTTCGAGGATGGCCTCGAAAATCAAAAGGTCCTCGCCGCCATCGAGGAAAGCGCGAAAACGAGGAGTTGGGTCGGGGTAGGCGGAGGTTCAAAATGAAATTGACGTCGCCAAAAAATCGAAAATTCGAAATTCGAAATTCGAAATTCGAAGAAATGGATGGCCGGACAAACTCGGATGTCATTGGAAGCGTAACTCAATCCGGGCAGATGAGCCCCCACCCAATGCGCGCCGCAGGCGCGCCAAATCCTTCGAATTTCGAATTTCGAGTTTCGAATTTCGAATTTTTCGCCATTTCGAATTTCTGACCCTTTCGAACTCTTCGTCCTCCTTCCCACCATGACCCCCACCCCCTCCCCTCCTCCCATCGCCATCGTCACCGGCGCGGGCCGCGGCATCGGCGAAGCCATTGCCCGCCGCCTCGCGCGCGACGGCGCCCGCGTTGCCTGTGTGAGCCGCTCCGAAGCCAATGCCGCAAGAACCGCCGAGACCATCAACGCGGCCAATCCCGATGGCGCTCGCGCCTTCGCCGTGGACGTCGCCGACCGCGCCGCCGTCGCCGGCGTTTGCGAGCGCATCCTCGCCGATTTTGGCCGTGTCGATATCCTGGTCAACAACGCCGGCCTCACCCGCGACGGCCTTGCCATGCGCATGAGCGAGGAGGATTGGGACCTCGTCCTCGATACGAACCTCAAGGGCGCGTTCAATTTCATCCAGGGCGTGATGCGCCCCATGCTCAAACAGCGCGCCGGGCGCATCATCAATATCTCCTCGGTCGCCGGCTTGACGGGCAACGCCGGCCAGGCCAATTACGCCGCCAGCAAGGCCGGCCTTATCGGCCTTACCAAATCTCTCGCCCGCGAGCTGGCCAGCCGCAACATCACTGTCAATGCCGTCGCCCCCGGTTTCATCACCACCGACATGACCACCGTCCTTCCCGATAACGTAAAGACCGCCGTGCTCCAGCAGATCCCTCTCGGCCGCTTCGGCGATCCCGATGACATCGCCGCCGCCGTCGCCTTCCTCGCCGGGCCCGAGGGAAAATATATCACCGGACAGACACTTACGGTGGATGGGGGCATGGTGATGTGAGGGAACTTACTAAGTCGAATACCCGCGGATTGCGTCCACCCATGAAAAATCCGAAACTCGAAATTCGAAATTCGAAGGATTTGGCGCGCCCGCGGCGCGCATTGGGTGGTGAATTTACATCTCCGCATTTATCCGGCCCGTTCTTCGTGACAATCCCTTCGAATTTCGAATTTCGAATTTCGAGTTTTTCCCCCGTTTCGAATTTTTCCCTATGACACCTGAAATCCTCCACACCAACTCCTTCCCCGCCGACGGCGCGCGGCTCATCCTTCGCAGCGCGCACGAAGCCATCACCGAGCGCGGCATCTTCCGCATCGCGCTTTCCGGCGGCCACACGCCCGCCGCCATCTTTCGCAAACTGGCCGCTGCCGCGGGCGAACTTTCCTGGGACCGCGTCCAGGTCACTTTCAGCGATGAGCGCTGCGTCCCTCCGGACGACGAGCAGAGCAATTACCGCATGGCCCGCCTCTCGCTGCTCGATTCCGTCCCCATTCCTCCCGGAAACGTCTTCCGCATCCAGGGCGAACTGCCGCCGGACATCGCCGCCGACGAATACGATGCCCGCCTCTCGCGCCTCGCCGCCCGCTTCCAGGAGCCCCGCTACCGGCACGATCTCCTCCTGCTCGGCATGGGGCCCGATGGCCATACCGCGTCTCTTTTCCCGGGCACCGACGCGCTCAACGAACAAACCCGCAACGTGGTCCATAACTTCGTACCCAAATTCGATTCCTAGCGCATCACTTTCACTTATCCCCTTATCAATGCCGCGCGCCACGTCTGTTTCCTGGTCGACGGCAAGAAAAAAAACCCATTGTCGACGAAATCCTCGCCGGCAAAGGCGACTATCCCGCCGCCCGAGTAGCCCCCCAGGACGGCAGGCTAACATGGATGCTGGGCTGGGAGTAAGTTTCCCTATCTAACACGTAAGACTTATTATCCGGCATTTGGAATTCAATACGCGCGTCACCCGCGTACTCTTCAATCAGCAATCTCACATCAGCAATCAGCAATTCATGGATTTGTGTAGCCGCGCGGAACTTCTCCCCCAATTAGCAATTATAGATTAGCAATTATCAATTCCATGAACACCCGCGTCTTCCTCGTCCGCCACGGCGCCACCGTCCTCACCGTCGAGGATCGCTTTGCCGGCGTCACCGACGTGCCGCTCTCGGACGAAGGCCGCGAGCAGGCCCGCCGCCTCTCCGAGCGCCTTAGCGACGAAAACATCTCCGCCGTCTTCGCCTCGCCGCTGGGTCGCACCATGGAGACCGCCGCCATCCTCGCCCAACCCCACGGCCTGCCGGTCCAGCCCGTGCCATGGCCTGCGCGAGATTAATCATGGCCGCTGGGAGCAATTGACCCGGCAGGAAGTCGAGCGCCAATTCCCAGAGGAATGCCGCGGAATGGAACCGCGACCCGTTCACCTTCGCGCCCGAAGGCGGCGAAAGCGGCCTCGCCGTCACCGCCCGCGCCCTGCCGGCGCTGATGGACATCGTCCGCGGCCACCCCGGCGGCCACGTCCTCGTCGTCTCCCACAAGGCCACCATCCGCCTCCTGCTCAGTTCGCTCCTCGGTTTCGATCCCGCGCCGTTACCGCGACAACCTGGACCAAAGCCCCGCCGCCCTGAACATCGTCGATTTCCGCGACCCGTCCCGCGCCCGCCTCACCCTTTTCAACGACACCTCGCACTACGAGCACGGCGGCCTCGCCATCCCCGCCATCCCCACCGCCCGCCTCTCAAAATGGTGGAGCGCCGACCCCGCCGGGAAGGATTGACCCCCGCGCCGGCGCCCTTCTCTTTTCCGTGCAACAGCCGCATTTCCGGGTATACACTGGCCGGTAAGCTTCTCGCCTGGCGCAATTCCCAGCAAGCGACAGAAGGATTGGCTGGACATCCTTCGCCTGGTGGAAGCTCATCCCGAACTCAAAGCCGCGCTCCCGCCGGACGTTCTCGCCCGCATGGCCGAATCCTGAACACCGACCCCCCGCGCCGGCTTTCGCCCATCGGCCCGCTTTCCCCGCCGCGCGAATTTTGCTATATTGGGGCATGTCCAAATCCACGCTGGTCAAATGCCCGATCTGCGGCAACCAGACCGATTTTAACGCCGATCCCATCGGGCCGTTTTGCTCGAAGCGCTGCAAGTTGATCGACCTCGGCAAATGGCTCAACGAGGACTACCGCATCTCCGAGCCTCTGCGCCCGGATCATCTTGCGAAGTACGAGCAAATCGAGGGCGGCGCGCTGGACGATCCCGATCACGAACCTTAGCCCGGCCCGGTCACTGCCCTATTTATTATCCGCTTCCGCCGGCGAGAACCCGCTCTGCCGGCTCCAGTGATCCCCCACCCGCAGCGCATCCAATCGTGCCGGAACAGGATAATGTTCTTGATCCGCTCCCGGCCTTTGGCGTCCTGCCCCTGCACCTGCACCCAATAGACATCCGGCTCGTACCGGAAACCGAACGTCTCCCCGTACACCTCCGGCAGCCCCGACCGGGCGCATTTCGCCACGATCACCCCTTCGCGAATGCAACAGCAACCGCTCAATATCAGGCTGGCAGCGATGAGAAGGATAGGGAGAAACCTCATCTTATGGCTTTCGGCATCGTCTCCGGCACGATTGCGGCTGTCAAGGAGAGCATGCGGCAGACCGCCCGCCAAAATTTGATTTATCGGGTATCGATGGAATCGTACCGGGTGAGTCGTCTGTTCCCGGGCCGCTCGGCCCTCCTCTTTGCCGCGCTCCTGGCAGCCTGCCTGCCCGCCCGCGCCGGCGATTGGGATGTGGTCCGCCACCAGGGGCTCGACTATGTCACCGTCGATAGCCTCGCCCGGTTTTACGATTTTCCGCAGACCGTCCCGCCGGTCAGCCAGATGCAATCCGCCGGCCCGGATCAGCCGCGCACCAAGCAACTGCTCCTCGACAACGGCAAACACCAGCTCCTCTTCACGCTCGACAGCCGCCTGGCCGTCGTCGATGGCGTCAACCAATGGCTCGGCTTCCCCGTCACCGCCGAGGGCGACAAGCTGATCATTTCCCGCCTGGACCTTGCAAAGAATATCGAGCCGAGCCTGCGCCCGCAATTCATCGCCGGCCTGGGCCCCGTCGATACCGTGGTGCTCGATCCCGGCCACGGCGGCTACGACAAGGGCGCCGTATGCATCTTTGGCAATGAAAAGGACTTCGCGCTGGATGTTTGTTTCCGTGCCCGCGCGCTCCTGCGGGCCGCCGGCCTGAAGGTCATCATGACGCGCAGCGACGATACCTTCGTCCCGCTCGAGCAGCGCCCCATGGTCGCCAACGACACGCCCCATAGCATCTTCGTTGCTGTTCATTTCAACGATGCGCCGGTCGATCCCTACGCCACCGGCTTCGAGATTTACTCGATCACTCCGCAAGGCGAACCTTCCACCCAGGATAACACGCTCGCCCTGCACGACCTCCACCAGGAGCCCGGCAACGTCACCGATACCCAGAGCCTCGCCCTCTCCGCCAGCATCTATCACGCGATGCTCGGCAACATCCCGCAGGTCGATCGCGGCATGAAACATGCCCGCTTCGCCGTCCTGCGCGTCGCGCAAATCCCCGCCGTGCTTATCGAGGGCGGCTTCGTCTCGAGCGACACCGAGGCCCGCCAGATCGCCACACCCATCTACCGCCAGGAGCTCGCCCAGACCATCGTCACCGGCATAGAACAATTCAAAGGCCTGGCCGAACACAAGGTCCCGCCCAAATTGCTAGCCGATTACCGCAACCCCATCGCGCCGCAATCCGCACCCATCGTTCAGGCCATCTCCCCTGCGGTATCCGCGCCATCAGTCATCATCAATCCGCAGCACACCCCGCAGTCCACGCCCGAGCCTTCAGCCTCAGCCCCGGAAAAGTCGTTGCCGTAATCAACTTGTCTCCCGGCAGTCCATGAAGTATCAGTTCCCGTAATGAAGCTTCTGGATCGGATTACGGTGGAACCGGGAAAATGCGGCGGACGCCCCTGTATCCGCGGCACACGGATGCGCGTCACCGATGTCCTTGATCTTTTAAGTAATGGTGCGACCCACGAGGAGATTCTTGAGGATTACTCCTTTCTCCAGCGCGAGGATATTCTTGCAGCCATCGCTTACGCCTCGCGTCTGACCGACCACATTGTGCTCGCTGACAGGTGAATTTCCTGGTGGACAACCAGTTGCCGGAAGCGCTTTGTCGCTTCCTGGGGGAATGCGGGCACTGGGGGAATGCGGGCACCGATCCAATCACGTGCTCAATCTACAACTCGCAGAAGCAACCGATATTGAGATTTGGAATTACGCCGCAAATGGGAATTGGATTGTGATCAGCAAGGATGAGGATTTTCTGCATCTTGCCAACCGTTCCGGCGATACTGGAAGACTGGTTTGGGTGCGAATCGGCAACTGCCGGAAAAAGACACTGTTGGAAGCGTTTCGCGGCCAATTGCCGGAGATTGCGAGGGCTTTTGAAGAAGGATTCCGAATTGTCGAACTTCGCTAACCGGAAAATCCCACGACTGCCCAGCCTGAAACCCACTAACTTAAAGCGATGACGATCGCTGCCGTAGAAATACATTTCCCTTCTCACGGACCCGGCAACTTGGTCGACAGCGCCTGGAATATCTCATTGTCGAGGCGCGTAGGGCTCGAGAAGAGCGTAATGGCCACGCATTTGGAATCCGGCTGGCGCACGTCATAAATCAGACCCATGTTGTAATCGGCGTACGCGTCGAACTTCAGCCTGGAATTGGAATCCATTTTTACAAGGTTCCCGCCAGCCGCCTTGATCTCGGCCAACGTACAGCCGACGTGGACCGGGTTGCCGGAATTGGGGACGAAAGCCGGCGAAGAGAAGCCAATCTGTTCGGCAACCGACGTGCCATTCGAAAGCTTGTGAAAATAGATTGCAAGGCCCGGCGGCTCATCCTTGTTTTGCGCGGGAACGCGCCAGCTCCATACTTCCCCGTCCAGAACGGAATCTCTTTTGTCGGGCTCGCCAAGGAGGGAAAGGATTTGCGCGCGGGTCATGCCGAGCTTGATATCCCCCACGGAATCTTCGGATGCATCGATCCAATAATCGCCCGCGACACCAGGCAGGCCCCACGCATACCAGTCACCCCCTCGCGGGACCACGCCGATCTCGATACAGCGGCCATCGCTCTTGCGGATCGCAAAGCCAATTCCCTCCTTGTCGTCCATGAAGCATTCGACGTTGCCATAGAGCGGCCAGTACCCGGTAACTTCCGGGTCCGTCCCGATGCCGGGGTACTTCGCGCGGACCTCATCGAGTGTGCTGCCTACCGAGATGCCGTCGGCTGTGTGAAAGCTGGGAGAAGTGGTGAAATACCCCGTGCTTGTGACTTTGCCGGGATGCCCCGCCCAATCGGTCGCCATATCCTCGAGAGAATATTCGGTCAAGTCGGGAGGCCGGTGGAATGGGCGCCCCTTGTCACCGCGAATCGCGCCCAGATACCATGATTCAGAGCCTCTGCCGCCCATGGCCCCATCACTCGAGACCGGTTCTCCGAGTAACTCCTCCGCGTGGCCCGAAGGTACGCCTACCAGAAACGGCCCAATCCGCTTGCCGGAAACAATGAGCTTGTCGGAATACTGCGCGGCATAACTCCCGGTGGCAAACCAGACGAATGCAATCGCGAAGAGCGCAAACCTATGCCAGACGAACTTCATGGATCATCAACTGACGAATGTTGAAACGCCTGTATTCATTCTTCCCATCGCCTCAACTCAACGCGATAACGATCGCCGCCACGATCAACCCCGCGCCCCCCAGCCGCATCAGCATCGTGCGCGTGCCGCGTTCCCGTTCGCGGTTTCCAAACCAGTGCCCGAACGCCCAGATCATCGTGATGCTCCAGAGCCCGCGCGTGTTGTAGGCGATATTGGTCATCGTCACCTGGAGGAACGTCGCAATCGCATAACCCATTCCCAGCGCCTGCACCGCCAGCACCACCGCGCCCGTCCCCAGCCACATCGGCGCCCAGCCTTTGCCACCCTTCAAAAACGGCAGATAGACCAGCGACAGCACCCCCACCAGCAGGAACATCATCGGGATGAAACTCCCGAATCCCCACGCCGGCGCGTACTTCTGCACCAGCACATCCGTAAGCCCGAATGAACACGACGTTGCCAGCGCCGCGCCGATGCTCAACACCACCCGCCTCGGATGCGCCCCCGGCTGCCAGCCCAGCACGGCCGCGCCCAGCGCCGTCAGGAACACCGCCGCCCACACCTGCACCGGCAGCCCCTTCCCCACCAGCAGCACGGAAAACGCCGCCACCCAGATCACCTTCGTCCCCAGGATCGGCGTCACCACCGACACGTCGCCCCGGTTCAACGCAAAAAATGTAAACACCTGTCCCGCAAAGAACGTGCACGCCGCCAGCCCCGCGTGCATCGCCCCGATGCCGCTGAATGGCCGCGTCCGCATCGCCCAGCACGCCTGGTAGCCGATCGCCATCACCATGTTGCACACGAACGTCACCCGCCTCGCTCCGGCCCCCTCCTCCATCGCCCGTTTCAAAAAAATCGTCGCCAGCGCGTACAGGAACGCCGAGATCAGCGGAATGAAAATTTGACCAGGCAGCAAGACGCCCATCCTCCCCTCACCGCCTCATTCCGAAAACCAGAAAATCACCACGCCGCGAAACGCCCCCTACGGCACATACACCTGAACCTGTTACGATTCCCGAAGCTCTCGGCCCCGCTCATGGAACATACACATCAAAGGCCCCGTTATTATTAATAGCCGCGTTCGTCGCGCTCTCGAGAACAAACCCGATAATGCCTTGCGAGTAAACGCCGGTCGCCTTGGAACCGGTGCGAATGATGGTTTTGATGAGCTTTGTGCCGCCGCCGGGCAGGTTCGGGATTTGGTAGCCCGGCCCCGCGATCTGGTAGCCATCGGCGTTCTTGGTAAAGACATCATTGGTGATGTTATTGGTCCCGTCATAGACCGTCGCACTGTAGTAAGGCTTCGGCGGCGGCAAAGTTCCGGACACCATTGGCGCCGGAGTGATCGGCTCTCCCACCAACGTGTAGCTGTCGGTATTCGTATCTTCGTTCTGCAAAATGAAGAAGGTGGTTTTCGAGGAATTGCGGCTCACGCGAACGTCAAGGGAGCCCGAAAACGCCAAGGCTCCCCAGGGGAATAAAATGTTGGGAGTCGGCACGTTGTCTTGGGCTGGCGTGGGCACCACCGTGAACCCACTGCCGGCGGCAAAGACGTAGGTACCGGTAAAGGTAACCTTCCTGTTGTTCAATCCGCGCGCGGAGAATGCGAACTTCGAGGCATTGGCGTGAACGTATCCCTTCCGGTCAATGCTGAGTTTGACATAGGCCCGCACGCTCAGGTTACCCTGGGTGCTCGATGTCAGCGGCACGTTATAGAGATAATTGTAAAATGTCTTGGCGCAAATGGTGTGAGGGAGTTTGCCCGTGAGGTTGTCCAGCGTTTGGGGATTTGGAAGGAACAGCGCGTTGAGGATGGCGGAGGGGCTGTCGGTGCCAGTGGCATAGACGAGGTCGCCCGTCGCATTCCCGCTGCCGGTGAAACTCACGTCGTAAAGCAACGCTGGCGGCACGGTGGTCGAACTGACACCCCCAATCGAGCCCCCCGATTTGATCACCTGCCCGCTCAGATCAACGGTGGCCCCCCGCGCATTCATTCCCAAAACAGAGATTGCCGCGAGAATGGCCAGCGCGCACAAGCGCCCGCTCCTCGCCCAATGCCCAAATCCCATCAACATTTGCATCCCCCATTTCTACCCCAATCCCATCCCCGCGATCAATCAGCATCCTCCCTGATCCCAAACCCCTCACCCCGCGCGCCAGCGTTCTTCAATCAGCAATCTGACTTCAGCAATCAGCAATTCGCGTTTTGCGTAGCGGCCCTCTCCCTCTCCCAATTATCAATTTTAGATCATCAATCAGCAATCATTGACATCCCCCCTTTTCCCATTACCCTCATCAAACCAACGACATGCGGGGGCGCCGTGCAGGCTGAGACTGGGCTTTCCATAAAAGGAACCCGGAACCCCTTGAACCTGATGCGGGTAATTCCGCCGAAGGGAGCAAGGCATCCGCCACGCCCGCCCAACCCGCGCGTGGCTTTTTTATTTTTATGATCGCACCCAAGGACGCCATCGAACCCCAGAGCACCGACTCCCTCCCGAATAGCAGCCGCGTCTATCTCGAAGGCCGCATCCATCCCGGCCTCCGCGTGCCGATGCGCGAGATCGCGCTGGCGCCCACCAAATCACCGTCCGGCGCCGTCGAGGCGAACGACCCGGTCCGCGTCTACGACACCAGCGGGCCGTGGGGCGATCCCGCTTTCCATGGCGACGTCGAGCAGGGCCTGCCTCCGCTGCGACAGCCATGGATCCTGGAGCGCGCCGACGTGATCGAATACGACGGCCGCACCGTCGCCCCGGGCGACAACGGTTTCCTCTCGGAGACCCACGCGCGCAATTCCGCGCCCGCAAATGGCGCCCACCGCTTCCCGGAGACCGCGCGCCGCAAGCCGCTGCGCGCGGCGGAGGGCCATCCCGTCACCCAGCTTTGGTACGCCCGCCAGGGCATCGTGACGCCGGAGATGGAGTTCATCGCCATCCGCGAAAACCAGGGCCTCGACCGCCTCCGCTCGCGCTTCTCCGACACCCAGCCGCGCGATTCCCTCTTCCAACGTCATCCCGGCGCCCCGGCCCGCACCGATGCCCCCGGCGTTTTCAGCCAGTTCCCGCAGCGCATCCCCGATTTCGTCACCCCGGAATTTGTCCGCGACGAAGTTGCCCGCGGGCGCGCCATCATCCCGGCGAACGTCAACCATCCCGAAGCCGAGCCGATGATCATCGGCCGCAATTTCCTGGTGAAGATCAACGCGAACATCGGCAACTCCGCCGTCGCGTCGAGCATCGAGGAGGAGGTGGAAAAAATGCGCTGGGCCACAAAATGGGGCGCCGACACCGTGATGGACCTCTCCACCGGCAAGAACATCCACGCCACCCGCGAGTGGATCCTCCGCAATTCGCCCGTGCCCATCGGCACCGTCCCGATTTACCAGGCGCTCGAAAAAGTGAACGGCCGCGCCGAGGAACTGACCTGGGAGATTTTTCGCGACACGCTCATCGAGCAGGCGGAGCAGGGCGTCGATTATTTCACCATCCACGCCGGCGTCCTGCTGCGGTTCATTCCCCTCACCGCGCGGCGCGCCACCGGCATCGTCTCGCGCGGCGGCAGCATCCTCGCCAAGTGGTGCCTCGCCCATCACCAGGAAAATTTCCTCTACACCCATTGGGACGACATTTGCGAGATCATGGCCGCGTACGATGTCAGCTTTTCCATCGGCGACGGCCTGCGCCCCGGCAGCATTGCCGATGCGAACGACGAGGCGCAATTCGCCGAGCTGCAAGCGCAGGGCGACTTGACCCAGCGCGCCTGGGAGCACGGCGTGCAGGTCATGAACGAAGGCCCCGGCCACGTGCCCATGCACATGATCCAGGAGAACATGCGGCAGCCAACTCGAGTGGTGCCACGAAGCCCCGTTCTACACGCTCGGCCCGCTCACCACGGACATCGCGCCCGGCTACGATCACATCACCAGCGCCATCGGCGCGGCCATGATCGGCTGGTTCGGCAGCGCCATGCTCTGCTACGTCACGCCCAAGGAGCACCTCGGCCTGCCCAACAAGAAGGACGTCAAGGACGGCGTCATCGCCTACAAGATCGCCGCCCACGCCGCCGATCTCGCCAAGGGCCATCCCGGCGCGCAGTACCGCGACAACGCCCTGAGCAAGGCCCGCTTCGAGTTCCGCTGGGAGGACCAGTTCAACCTCAGCCTCGACCCGGAGACCGCCCGCGAGTTCCACGACGAGACCCTGCCGCAGGAGGGCGCCAAAGCCGCCCATTTCTGCTCCATGTGCGGCCCCCACTTTTGCTCGATGAAGATCACCGAGGATGTCCGCAAATACGCCGCCGAACAGGGCATCGCGGAGCAGGACGCGCTCGAAGCCGGCATGCGCGATAAGTCCCGCGAATTCATCCAAAACGGAGCGGATATTTATACGGCCATCCCGTAACTTCTTCCGCAAGACTCCGATCATCAACGCCGTATGCAGCGTCCTGCCGGCCCATCCCTCTTTTCCCGCCGCCGGATGCTTCGCCTCTCCGGCCTTGGCGTTTTGGGCCTCGGACTCGGCGCCCATTCCCTCCTTGCCGCCGATTCCCCCGGCTTCCGCTTCGTCGTCATCAGCGATATCCATTGCCGCGACGAGCGATGCCACGTCTGGTTCCACAAGGTCGTCACCTCCATGCGGCAGCATCAGCCCGTCTTCTGCCTCATCAACGGCGACTTGTCCGAGAGCGCCCTGCCCGGCCAGCTAGCCGCGGTAAGGGACATCTTCGGCAGCCTCGGCGTTCCCCTTTACGCCACCATCGGCAATCACGATTACTCCGGCGACACCGACCGCTCGACCTTCGAGAAAACCTTCCCCGGCTCGATCAATTACCACTTCGAGCACGCCGGCTGGCAATTCATCGGGCTCGACTCCACCCAGGGCCACCGCGTCTATTTCACCTCCATCCAGCCCCCCACGCTCGCATGGCTCGATGCCACGCTTCCCACCCTGGACCCCGCGAAGCCCACCGTCGTTTGCACCCATTTTCCCCTCGGCACCTTCGTCCTCTGCCGCCCGTTCAATGCCGACGATCTCCTCGCCCGTTTCCAAAACTTCAACCTTTGCGCGACCTTCAGCGGCCACTGGCACGGCTACGCCGAGCGGCACTTCGATCACGCCACCGTCACCAACAGCCGCTGCGGCTCCTGGTGGCGCAGAAACCTCGATAATTCGCCCGAAAAAGGCTATTTCCTCTCCGAAACCGCCCCGGGCGGCGCCATCACCCACAAGTTCATCGTCGTTTCGTGACAATGGGGCGTGCTCAAACTATCCTTATGGGCTCAGGCGACTTGCATGAAACCCACTCATCCACAACAGCACCCGGCGGGACGGACCTTCGGATTGGAGGAAAAGGAGATTGCCGAACTTCGATTCGCAGCTGGATCCTCGCTCTTGTGTTACATCCTCGCTGACCCTTGGTTTTTTCCGAACTTCGGCACGGCTACCGTATTTCTCTTCGCGTTTGCCTATTGGGCTCACCTCTCTCATGGTAACGTTGCCACCTTGGCCATCTGCGTTGCGTTTCTCGCGCGAATTGCAATCCGAACCTACGATTGGATTTCCAGACGCCGCCTGGGCCGCCGGCTCGGTTACAAATAGCCCGTGCGCCTCGCGCACCAAACCTTTCGAATTTCGAATTTCGAGTTTCGAATTTTCCTCCCAATTCCCGACAAACCCTATAGACTTTTAGATTTCCCTTGACCGCCGGCCCATCTTGCCCGTCTTTTCCTCCCTCATCCACATGATCGAAATCCATCCCAATTTCGCCGCCGTCAAGCAGCGCCTCATTCCCCTCACCCCGCAGGAGCAAATGAAGCAGGAGAAGGACGGCCTCGATGTCATCCATGACATTTACCGCTACGCGAAAACCGGTTTCGCCTCGATCGCCGACTCGGATTTCGAGCGCTTCAAGTGGTACGGCGTCTATCGCCAGAAGCCGAAGGATTCCGGCTTTTTCATGCTGCGCACCAAGGTCCCGGGCGGCCAGCTCAACGCCGCCCAGGCCCGCGTCGTCTCGGAATTGACCGACCGTTTTGCCCACGGCTTTTCCGATATCACCACGCGCCAGACCATCCAGATGCACTGGCTGCGCATCGAGGACATCCCGGAGATTTTCGCCGCGCTCGAATCGGTGGGCGTCACCACCAGCGGCGCCTGCGGCGACGATACGCGCAACGTGGTCAGTTGCCCCGTGGCGGGCATCGACCCCGAGGAGATCATCGACTCGAATCCTCAGATGATCGAGGTCAGCCGGCACATGACCAACAACCCCGATTTCTCGAACCTGCCGCGCAAATACAAAATCTCCGTCTCCGGCTGCTGCCTCCATTGCGCCCAGCCGGATATCAACTGCACCGGCGTCTTCGGGCTGAAACGCGGCGCCGAAGCCGGCTATGGCGTCATGGTCGGCGGCGGTCTCTCCTCCGCGCCGCACCTGGCGCAAATCCTTCCCTTCTTCGTCAAGCCGGACCAGGTCTGGCCGGTCGTCAAGGCCGTGAGCGAGCTCTTTCGCGACGAAGGATATCGCCTCAAGCGCAACCGCGCGCGGTTCAAGTTCCTCGTGGCAGATTGGGGCGTCGAGCGCGTCGCCCACGAAGTCCAGTCGCGCCTCGATTTCACCCTCGAGGCGCACACCGATTTTCCGCAACTGGCCGACCAGGAGACCGATCACCTCGGCGTCCACGCCCAGAAGCAGCCGGGCCTCTATTGGATCGGCGTCAATTTCCCCGGCGGCCGCATCCGTGGCGGGAAGCTGGCCGTCATCGCCGATCTCGCCGCCAAGTACAGCGCGCCGGGCCTTGATTCCATCCGGCTTACCAACAAGCAGAACCTTCTCCTGGTCAACATCCCCGAGGCGAATCTCCCCGCGCTCAAGGCGGAACTGGATGCCCACGAGTTGATTTATGAGTCCTCGAATTTCCGCAAAGGCTGCGTCTCCTGCACCGGCATTGAATTCTGCAACCTCGCCGTGGCGGAAACGAAAAACCGGATGATCGCCCTGGTCGACCAGCTCGAAGCCACAAGCGGCTGGTACAAGGAGAAGATCCGCATTCATTTCTCCGGCTGCCCCTCCTCGTGCGGCCAGCATCAGATTGCCGACATCGGTTTCCGCGGCGCCCGCACCAAGGTCAACGGCGAGATGGTCGACGCTTACGACGCGTTCATCGGCGGACGCCTCGGCAAAAACCGCCGGTTCAATGAATTGCTCAAGGGCAAGATCATCGCCGCGGACGTCCATCTCTTCATCGACAAGGTGCTGAAGATATACGACTCCAAAAAACAAGCCGGCGAAACCTTCGCCGAATTCTGCGACCGCGTGCCCAAAGCGGAAATACTCGCGGCGCTCACTTAGGCCTGGCGCAGTCCCGTTTATAAAGCGGAAGCGTATTTACTGGCCCGTTACCGTCAGGCTGAGAAAACGGCGGGGCTGAAAGGCGATGGGAGTGTTGTCGAGGACGGTGACCGCGCCGGAGTTGTCGGTAACGGTGGCGCCGGATTGAGTCCATGACGAGGAACCGGCGGCGAGCGTGGCGAGGGTGGTCCAGTTGACCATGTCGTTTGACGCGATGATGGAGTAAGTCAGATCGGTGGCGGATAAGTCACGGGTAAACTTGAGCTGCAGAGAGCCGGTAGTGCCGGAAAGCGTGGGAAGGCCGGCGACAGAGTTGACGCTGGGGTTCATGCCAAGGGCGTAACTGCGTCGTCTCGCTCGTGGTAATATCGCCGCTGAGGCTGGTGACGGTGAATGTGGTGGCGCGGGCCGGAAGCAAGGCCGGCAGCCATGCAGCGAGCATGAACGTACGAGCAGCGCGCGCTCCGTTGAAATAAAACCGATTCACAGCGAATTGGCTCCAACTTCACAACTTCTTCGACACGGTCCCCCGGATCATTGTCTGATTGCCCAGGATCGTTCCGAATAATTCAAACTGCGTCCTGAAGACACGAACTCCGCCGCTCGTGATAATCTGTTGCGTGACGGTGCCATTGATCAACGCCCCATTCAGTCCCGAGGCCTCCGAGGCGTTATACGAGTCCTTGCCGTTGGGAGTGTCCCAATCGATGTAATTCCCGTCCTGCTCCATCAGGTAGGAAATGCCATTGGATGGATTCGATTTTTGCGCGATATAAATCGCGCCCGATTGCGAGCTATAATAAAAACCCAGCGTTTTCACTGGCACTCCAGGAAGAATCCCCATCACGTCGAGAACATTAGCCACCGTAATCGCTTCGGTTTTGGTTACCCCGGTGGTCCCGCTCTCCTGGATGATCGTTCCGGCAACACTGATCGGAATATAGCTCGTGGGGCTCGCCATCCCATGGAACGCCGGAATGAGAAAGAGCAGCGCCACACAAAACAATTTTGTCTTCATGGACAGCCAGCATGGCGGATAATTCCCGCCGGGTCGAGCCTTAACCGTTCCCGCCTTGGGCTTTCGTTCCGCCGGATCAGGCTGGCCTGACTCCGGAAAATGGTCTGCTAAATCATGGTAAGAAAGGAGAATCACGTAAACGCCGGAAGATTTCTTACGCGGCCTATTTACCCGCCGACGGCAATATCAATTTCATTGTGCCTGCATCCACATAGGCGCGCGGAACGGGGGCGGTAGCATTGACGAGTAACGTAAGCCTCGTCGTGTAATCGGAAGTACCCCCAATCAGAATCACAGTATTCACGTCGGAAGTCGCGGAAATCTTCTTGGATGCACCCGCTCTAAACTTGGTCACATTCGTACCCGTCAGCGACGGTTGGGTCATATCGATCAGCTTCGGGTTCGGGTCTGGCGCGAAATGAAAATAGCCGTAGACCGTGCCACCGGTGATAACTGTCCCACTTTCCAAAACCAATCCCACGACGGTGATCGAGCCATCGCACCCCTCATTCAGGTTCACGACGCAAGTACTTTCAACCCGCAGCTTGCCTTTGGCGAGAACATCGGTTGACGTAATCGTGCCGGTTGATATCGCAAATGCCTCCGCCGTGGCACTGGTGCCACCGGCTTGAGGAACAGGCTGTGCATTGACCATCCCAAAGGCCTCGACCCAGTTTTGAGCCTTGGCCTTGGCCATGGTTGGAAGCGCCTTCGTTAATTCAAGCGTGACCGGCTCAAGCGATGTATTGCTCCCACTATCCATTGTGACGCCATTAAAGGCGGACGCAGTCACGGTGCCGTCCCCATCTTTGCCGTGCAACTCTCCTCCTCTTGCCGGGCTGCCTGCCAGAAAGAAAAATGAGGCTCCGATCAATGCCGCCATCACGGGAATTGAAATACGGATCATACGTTTCATTCGGGTCCTTCTCGTGCTTGAGGGTCGAGCCGTGACATTCGGCGGAACTCCCGATACTTTGCCCGGCGTATGTGCGAAGGCAAGCAAAAACTCCGCCGGGCTGGCGCATCCGCCTGTTTTTTTAAACGATTTCTCGGCTCACATCCTCTCCTTCATCGAATCCTCCGACCCCAGGCACGTATTTGATCCACCCATCAAACTCATCAAAATCGACGGCCCATGAACCGATTCCCATCCTCTCAGTCACCCATCCTGCCGCAAATGAAATCACACAAACCCCTCCTCGCGAATACATTCGCCCTCGCATTGCTCTTCCTTGGGTTTGGCCTCATCCCCGCTCACTGCCAAACCGGCCAGGGTGTCGTCGCCTGGACCACCGGCACCGATAGCAACGGCAACAGTTACGAGGCCTTCCTCACCCCCGGCGGCATCACCTGGCCCGCCGCAGAGTCGAACGCCGAGGCCCTGGGCGGCCATCTGGCCAGCATCCACAGCCTCGACGAGGACAACTTTGTATTTTCCCTCGTCAGCGGCACCGCCTTCTGGGAGGCGCAGATCACAGGGAAACCGAGAGAATACGGACCATGGATTGGCGGAGTCAAACTATCCGACGGTGACTGGTCCTGGAGCGACGGCACGCCGTTCAATTACACCAACTGGGCGGCCAACGAGCCCGACAATGACCAAGGCGTCGAAAATAACATTCAGTTTTTCGGTCACACGATCGCCAACACTTGGAACGATGAAAACGGGGACAATGACTACCCGACGCCCATCGCGGTCAGCCTCCCCAACGGCTATGTCGTTGAATGGGTGACTCCGCCCGTCAAACCCATGCCCGGTAGTTACACGGTCCTCATGACGGCCACCGATGCGAGTCCGGGAATCCCGCAAGGCACCGGCTATGGAATCCTGAGACTGGACAAAAGTGGTAAGGAAATTTTTTCCGGACAGTTGCCTGATGGTGAAAGGTTCCATACCATGGGAAAAATCACCAACAACTCCCTGGTATATCAGTCAATCATCTACGATACGTTATTCTATCGGTTCCTCTACACCAAGGGAGAGAGGGGAGTTTTCACGGGAGCGTTGCTTTTCCAACGCCTGCCGGGAAGCGATTTTCATGGAACCGTGGAATGGGCAAAGCCTCCGCAGCGGCGTGGAAGATACCCGATGGTAACAGATACCGCCGTCGGCGCCATCGGGTCATTCTACACGCCTCCTGCGCCAGGAACCAGCCCGCTTCCCGGTTTTGGCACTGGCACGCTGGAATTGAGCGATACGACCGGCACGGTTCTATCGGTACCTGCGCAGTTCAGTACGGCGAGTCAGTTGATCTTCGACACTCACCCGGATCACCTGACGGTGCGAATCTCTCTTTCCACCGGCGTCTTCAAAGGCACATTCATTTATCCCGGGCATAAAGACCCCACCGAGTTCGCCGGAGTTCTTTTTCAAAACCAGACCATCGGCCAGGGCTTTTTCCTCGGTCCCAACGGCAGCGGCACCGTAAGCCTGGCGCCAGCTCCGTAGCATGCTCCATGGATGGGTGGTGGCTCATTGCGTTTTGGGGGCATCCCTGAATCGACAATCTTGAAATACCTCCGGCGGACGCCGTGATTAGCCGCTTGCCAGGCCGGACGCCACCGGCCTAGCATTTTCCGATTGATCGCCGGGAAGCTACGCAAAAGATTCAATAAGGAAGGCATGCCCGCGATCCGGCGCGGCCTCAAACAAATCGCCTCCCGGGTCGGGCTCCAGCGAGTAGTCTGGCGGCTCAGCCTTCCGCACGAGATGAAGTTCTGGGATTCATGGTTTGCCTCGAAAGGGGGCAAAAGCCCGGAGGACTACCGGGGGCGCTTCGATCCGGAGAAGCCTTTGCAGCGCAACCTCGCGCAGCTTATCGAAAGGACTCACCCTTTCGGGCCGGTGCGCATCCTCGACGTGGGGGCCGGTCCGCTGACCATCCTTGGCAAAAGGCTTGGCAACCGGGACGTCACCATCGTCGCGGTCGATCCGCTGGCGGATTTCTACGCCTCGTTGCTCGCACATCACGGCATCAAGCCGCTGGTGCGAACGGAAAAATGCGCGGGCGAAGAACTGCGGGCGATGTTTGACGTGGACGAGTTCGACCTTGCCTATGCGCACAACTGCCTTGATCACAGTTTCGACGCGCTGAGATGCATTCGCGAAATGGTGGCGGTGGTGAAACCGGGGCACGCCGTCGCCATGACCCACTTCGAGAATGAAGCCGTGCGGGAAAAGTACAAGGGCCTCCACCAATGGAATTTCTTCCGCGCGGAAAACGGGCATTTTCACATTTCGAGCGCGCGAGAAACGGTCGATGTAACCGAGCAACTCGCCTCCATGGCCGATGTCACCTGCTCGGTGGCCAAAGGCGTGATCTATTGCGAGATCGTGAAGGCGAACGTCAACTCCGCATCGACACTTCCCATAGGCCGCCAGCAATCAAAATGAAGAGGCCTGGGGCGCCCCTCACACCTTCACGCAGGCGATTACATCCTGGCACCCATCCCAGAAGCGCTCGCTAAACATCGCCACTCGCAGCCCCGGAATCTCGCTCGCCTTCCCCAAGAGCCACTCGGGCGTATTCACGGAAAGGCCGTACCCGCTCCTGCCCGGATAATCAGCGTGCCCAAATCCGCCCGCGTCATATTGCGCCACCACGCCCGGCAGCGACTCGGGCGCCAGCTTGTAAGTGTGCGTCCCGGCCCGCAGCCGCGCCGCCACGTGCCGCCCATACGTCGTCGCGACAAAGACCCCGCCCGGCTCGAGCAGCCGCGCGAACAGTTTCAGGAACTCCACGCACCGCACCGCGTCCAGGTGCGTCAGCAAACCGCCCGACCAAATCAGGTCATACCCGCCCGGCAACCGGATCGCCGCCGGGTCAGGGTCCGAGTAATCGCCCGTCGCGCCAAATTCCTCGACGCAAAAATCAACCCCGGCGCGGTTGAGGTCGCACGCCGTCAAATGCGCCTGGGGGAACGCCGCCTTCAGCGCGCGCAGCACGCGCCCATGGCCGCACGGCAAATCGAGGACCTTGCGGAAATCCTCGCGCTTTGCCGCCAGCATCGCGAGCCGGATCACCTCCAGCGCCGACCGTCCCACCCCGAAATAATGCTCCTCGCCTCCCTTCACCTTTTTGAACATCCCATCCTTTGGGCCTACGCGCGTGCTGACATGGATGCGTCCCGTAATTGGCGCGGCGGGAATTTCGTAGGTGCGATGCCCGGAACCAGGGCGAAAAAGGCTCATGGGGCATAGGATACCAGAAATTCGAAATTCGAAATTCGAAAAAAGGCGGGGTCGGCTGTTGCAGTCAGGCTCGAAGGGCTCAAAAACGAACATCGCGCTCCCTCCGGGGCGCCACTCCTTCGAATTTCGAATCTCGAATTTCGAATTTTTCACATCTCCCCTTCCCGCCGCCCCGACCCTGTGGCATATTGATCTCCTCAAATGGAGCAAGTTGCCATCGAACCGGCCACGCTTGACGACCTTCCGCAACTGACGGAGTTGCTCTTCGACCTCTTCACGCTCGAAGGCGATTTCAAGCCCGACCGCACCAAGCACATGCGCGGCATCCGCCTCATCCTCGAGCAGCCGAGCCGCGGCCGAGTATTCGTCATCCGCCAGGATGGTCGCATCGTCGCGATGGTCAATTTGCTCTTCACCATCTCGACCGCCGAAGGCGGCTTCGTCCTCCTGCTCGAGGACCTCATCGTCCACGGGGACCACCGGCACCGCGGCTTCGGCGACATGCTCTTGAAGTACTCGGTTGATTTTGCCCGCGAAAAAAATTTCCTGCGCATCACCCTCCTGACCGACCGCGCCAACGAGGAGGCTCACAAGTTTTTCAGGGCCCACGGATTTCAGGACTCCAAGATGATCCCCCTGCGCATGTTCCTGCAGCAGCGCCCCGAGCCGGAAGTATAGCCGTGAGTTTTGTCGATCTAGGTTTTGCCCGCGTGGATACCGACCGGCGAAATCGCCGCGGCTTCCCCGAGGTTATCTTCTGCGCCGGCAAGCTTCCCGGCCAGGTCCTCTCGATTTCCCGCGCGCTCCTCGAGGCCGATGGCATCGTGCTCGGCACGCGGGCAAATCAGGAGCAATTCCAGGCCGTCGTCGCGGAATTTCCCGATGCGAAATTCCACAGCCTCGCCCGCTGCATCACCATCGTGCAAAAGCCGCTGCCGCCCCTGCTCGGAAGCGTGGCGGTCGTTTGCGCCGGCACTTCGGACCTCCCGGTGGCCGAGGAGGCTGCGGTCACGCTCGAGACCTTCGGCAGCTCGGTCGATCGCATCAGCGACGTCGGCGTCGCCGGCATCCACCGGCTCTTCGCCGTCCGCGACCGCCTCGAGGCAAGCAACGCGGTCGTTGTCGTCGCAGGCATGGAAGGCGCACTGCCCAGCGCCGTTGCCGGGCTCATCAGCAAGCCGGTCATTGCCGTGCCCACCAGTATCGGTTACGGAGCCAGTTTCGGCGGCATTGCCGCCCTGCTCGGCATGCTCAATTCCTGCGGCTCCGGCGTGACGGTCGTCAATATCGACAACGGATTCGGCGCGGGTTACGCCGCGGCAAATATCAGCCGGTTGCTGTCGCTCAAGGAAAGCCGGTAGCCCAGCGCGCCCGCTCTATTGAACCGGCGAATGAATTTGATTCGCAAGACTCCTTTCGCCTTGGACATTTCGACGAACATGTGAAATCTTGGTAAAAGTTGGCGGCAAAAGTGGAGAGACAAGGCTGCCATTGCTACCCCAAGAGCATGAGAAAGGACAAAGTACGCGCCATCTGCCCCAGGTGCCGCCATCAGCAGGTATTCGTGAGAGCAAAGGTTAACCACCTGATGCATTTCATCGTGACGATTTGCACCGGCGGTCTCTGGCTGGTGAGCTGGGTGGCCGTCTGCATCGGCAAACTGATGCGCCCATGGCGCTGCGAGCATTGCGGCTGGCACAAGCCGGAATTCACGAGCACATCCGCGGCGACGCCCGTTTATCCACCCGGCAATCAGCCAAGCGGCCCGCTCATGGCCCAGACTTCGCGTCTGCAATAGAGCTTCGCAGGCGCTCCCGGCGCGGGGCTGCTCGGAAGCCTTGATTTTACCCCGGTCCCGCCGCTATGAATGGGACCCGCATTGGTTCCATTAGTCCCACCTCCACCGTCCCAGTTCGCCAAAGGCCAATGAACCGGCGTAATTCTCCCAAAGACGGCCCCCGGAAAATCCTCGTCGTGGATACAGGCGGCAGCAACGTCAAGCTCATGCTCTCGGGCATCACCGAGCGCATCAAATTCGAGTCCGGCCCGGATTTCACCCCCCGGCAACTGATGGCCGGCATCCGCAAACACGCCAGCGGCTGGGACTACGACGCCGTCTCGCTCGGCCTCCCCATTCCCGTCGTCAATAACAAGGCCGTGTGCGAGCCGAACAACCTCGGAGAGGGCTGGGTCCGGTTCGATTTTCACGCCGCTTTCGGCAAGCCGTGCAGGCTCATCAACGACGCCGCCATGCAGGCCCTCGGCAGTTACGAGGGCGGGCGCATGCTCTTCATCGGCCTCGGCACCGGCCTCGGCTCTGCCATGGTGCTCGACGGCGTCTTAATCCCGCTCGAGCTGGGCGAATTGAGTTACAACCGGCATCGCACCTTCGAGGACATGCTCGGCCGCGACGGACGCAGGCGGCTCGGCCAAATAAGGTGGCAAAAGGCGGTCGATGACATCGTAACCATCTTGCGCCTGGCTTTCGTCACCGATTACGTCGTCATTGGCGGCGGCAATGCCCGGCGCCTGGAACACCTGCCCAAAGGCGCCCGCCTGGGCAACAATCGCAACGCCTTCCTGGGCGGCCTGCGCCTCTGGGGGATGAGCCTCGGCCCCGCGGGCCGTGGCGCCCGCCCGCTGGTTTTCTGCTGAGCAAAGCGAATGCTCGCGGGTCTTGTGCTGACCACCCTGCAACGATAACGTGGCACCGTGAAAGCGGCGCTTTGTCTGGCCCTGTCTCTCCCCCTCCTTGCGGCCTACGCATTCCAGGTGGGCCATCCCACTGCGCCCACTGCGGCTCCCATGCCCTCGCAGCTTTCCAGCGCGCCAAAGCCTCCCCCACCCCCGCCGCCACCACCTCCCCCTCCACCCCAACCGCCGCCCCCTCCGCCACCACCCCCGCCTCCGCCGGACACGCCTCCCCCTCCGCCCCCGCCGCCTCCGCCGGAGACCCCCTGGCCAAAGCCTCCTCAATCGCCAGCGCCGGAGACGCCGCCGCAGTTTGGTCCCGCCCCCGTGACTCCATGGCAGATGACCCCGGCGCCGGGAGATAGTCCAGTCTCCGGGACCGATTCCCAAACGAACGGGACAACCAACGGGACAACCGGCTGATTACGTCCCCGGCAGTTCCCGCACGTGCACATCTGACCCATCATTCCCCGACAGGAAGAAGTTGTCGTTCCCGGGTCCCTTGGTGAGCGGCAGGCTCACGCCCCCGGTCTTGATCGAACCGATCAACTGCGCTTCAATGCCAAACGTATCGCTCGGGTTCAAGTCGCCCTCGATCTCCCCGCCCACCACCACGCTGGCGATGGTCGCGTAGACGCCGTCCGTCAAGGCCCCTGGCGGCTTGGCGATCATCGTATCCGTCGCCGCCCCGAATTCCGCCGTGGTGCTCTTCACGCCCGCAATGATATCGCTCGCAATGAGATCGCCCCCAATCGCCACCAGCCCGATCTGCGCGTCCCCGCTCGACGCGTTTCCGTTCAAATCATACCCGCCCTCGATCATCGCATACGTGGCCGAACCGCTGACCGACACCTTCCCAATCGCCGGATCCTGCGTTTTCTTCGTCGCAGCCGCAAGACCCACGCCGGAGATGGTCACGGTATCTGTCGCGGTGCCCAGGATGCTTCCCAGCACTTTCACCGCGCCCAGTGTCTGGCCCGCCTGCACGGCCCCGCTGAAGGTCAGCGTCCCGCCTCCGCTCTCCGAGCCCGAGATGATCGAGCCGCCGATCACCGCGCTCTTGAGATTCGTCTGCGCCCGGATAAACGCCGTGTGATCCACGTCCACCGCTGAGGAAAACGCCGTGCCCATCAAATTGCCGCCGATCACCACGCTCTTGATGTTGTCGCCGTCGATTCCGCCACTCGTCTCAGCCGAGCCGCCGTATACCGATCCGCGAATGGTCACGCTTCCGATATTCGCCGGGCAATAAACCACCCCGCTGGCCTCCGCCGAGCCTCCCACGAGGTTGCCTGCTATAAAAATGCTGCCGATGCTTCCGTCCGGGTTCGCCGCCGAGATGCGCCCGGTATCCGTTGCTGTGCCGCCGATGACGCTGCCCATGATTTTCACCGTTCCAATTCCGTCATCCGCCGCGATTTCGCCCGTGTCGCTCGTGCTGCCACCAATCAAATCGCCGCCAATGAATATGCTGCCGATCTTTGCAAGGTGTCCGGTGCCGGTCGAGATCGCGCGCAGCAGCACCCCGTTGACATCGTGCGCGACCACAATGGAAGTCACGCCGTTGTTAAAGCGGCTAAAGTTGGCGTTCGCCCCGGTGGTCAGCCCGAAGTTCCCCATCGACTGCACGTTCAACGACCCGAGGCCCGGGCCATTTCCATTGGCGGTGCCGACGATGATCTGCCCCAAATCCCCGTGCACGGTCACTGATTTCAAATCGACGCCCGTCGCATTGATTTCACCCACGTTGACAAAGCCCTGGCCGCTTACGGTCTTGGAACTGGGGTTGAGGTCATTGGACGGTTTCGCCGTGATGCTGATGCTCGCGCCGGAGAATGCGGAATCGAGCGCCAGCGTCTCGAGCGTATGCGGCTTGCCCACTGCCGGCTGCGCCGCGTTGCTCAATGTCACCGCGGCCAGCAGTTCGGCGTTCGTCCCCTTGTTGCTGCTGATTTTTACATGGTCGCCATCTACATCAGTGAAATAATACACAGCGGCCGGCGCAATTCGGGATTCTAGAATTTCTATCATAGCGTCTTTTCGGGATGGCAAAGCTGAATGCTAGCAGGTTTTGTGCAAATAGTCGCAGGATGGGTGCCGCGAATTCTGGATTTCGAATTTCATATTTTTCCCCTGGCACCCACGCTGCTACGCAATTCTCCCAGTGTCCACGCCCACCCTCGTTTACCTTCACCTTCCCAAATGCGGAGGCACCACGCTCAATCGCCTCATCGAATGGGAATACTCTCCGTTTCGGATATATTCGATCGACCCCAGTTTCTTCCGCTGGTCCTGGTATCGGCTGCTCCGCTGCGTCCCCGCGGCGCCTTTCCAGGCTCGATGTCATCAAGGGCCACATGCCCTTCGGCATTCATAAGCGCCTCCCGCAGCCGGCCACTTACATCACCGTCCTGCGCGAGCCGGTCGAGCGGGTGATCTCGGAATACTATTTTGCCTTACATTACCGCCTCCATCCGCAGCACAAGCGCATGCAAAATCTCTCCCTCGAGCAATACGCCGCCACCACTCCCCACCACAACATTCAATGCAAACTCCTCGCCGGCCTCCCCGGCCCGCGCGATTTCCTCGCCGGCGATTGCACCGAAGAAACTCTCGCCGCGGCCAAGGCCAACCTCGCGCAGCATTTCACATTAGCCGGCCTGACCGAACGATTCGACGAAACCCTCGCATTGCTGAAGGTGCTTCTCGGCTGGAAACTATCCCACTACGCCAGCTTCAATGTAACCCGGATCCGCCCAAAGAAGGAAGCGGTGCCCGATCATGTCCAACAGGTTATCGCGGACCGAAACAAATACGACCTCGCAATCTACGAACACGTAATCCCCATATTTGAACGCGCCCTGGCAGACAACCGCCACGCTGTCGAAACCTCCCTTCGCGAAGTATCCCAGGCGCGCCGTCTCGGCATGATCGGCGCCGCCACTTACCAGGCTGCATCAAGCTTCCGCAAAGCCGTCAGCCGCGCCCGTTCCGCCCTGTAACCAGGGCATTACTGGAGCAGCTCTTCCTGTTTAGCTGGCTCCCATGAAGAATACTATGCCACGGAAGCATAATCACGGTGTGCCCTTATTTCTTGCTCTCCAATTTCCCGCATGCTATACGCGCCGTATGAAATACCTCTCCCAAATCGCAGCGGCGGTTTTGTCGGCAATGGGTTATCATTCCCTGCTGGCCCAGAATTTGGTTCCAAACGGCGATTTTGAAACCGGTTCCTCGGGTTGGATACTAGGCGGTAATGCAATTGTCACATCAAGCGCGCAGTATCTGATTTCGGGAGGCTTCTCGTGTGTGCTTAGCGCCTCTGGCGCTGGCGCTGGCTCCCTTACAGACTCCGCTGGCCTCGCAACAACTCCTGAAACCAATTACGTGCTGCAATTTGACTATAAATCCGGGACTCTTCAGCCACAGCCATTAATCAGAATTCGCAATTCGAGGTTGTTGCGGGCGGAAGCAACTTTGTCTTCAATGCCATAGGCGCCGGCTTCAATAGCGGCTCTTTTCCTGCAACCAGCGCAACGGCTCACTTTGTTGCGGCCTTTACCAGTTTTGACCCCCAAACATTCATTTATTTTGAAGGCTCTGATGGAGCAACGATCGATAACGTGATCGTCTCTACGGGCACTTATAACGACCCGGGAAAGTACGCGGGGACGCTCAAGATCACCACCAGAATTCCAGAATTCGGAATTGTTTCGTCCCACAATGAGAGTGCGGTAGGCACAATCTCTCCTTCCGGTGGTATTTATCTAGTCCTTGAACCAAGCGGTGATACTTGGATCGGCGGATTTGTCGGAGTCACCGGTACCGATAAGCGCATTATTGATGGTGAAACTTGCATTTCAGACCCCTCTATTCCTCCAGATGGCGCGACCAGCCTGGGGACCTATAAGGCAAATGAAGAAAATGCAGCTATTGGGCTTGTGTGGATGTTCCAGGCAACTCCCCCGTACTTCTCTGTGATCGACTGTGCCGCTTCTCTGCGCAAAATAGGGAGGCTATACGATCCTTAAAAAAGCCGGTTTCTTGAGTTCGCGATCGCGGGAGCCGGAAATGGTTCTGAACAAGCCCGCTCATTCCAGGGATGCTTCATGAATAAAGAGAACCACCTGCTTTTTACGCGCCCTGCTACTCCTTCCTATCCGCCCCATCCAGCTCCACCACCTGCTCGCGATAGCTCTCGTACGCCACCCGACCCTGGCGCGTCAGGTAAGTCAGTACATCCGGACTTAGCGCGACATTATCATCCCTTATCGGCACCATGATCCAAAGCCGGTGGTAGCGGCTTTGCACATCCTTCAATTCGTCGAGGCTCCGGATCAGTGGCAGCCCGCGGAACTTGTCGATGAATTGCGGGTTCACATGCCCGCCGTCGTACAGCATCTTCTCATTGAGAAAGGTGTTGATCGAATACTCAGGCATCCGATTCGCGTAAAATTCGTACATGTGCGGCATGAAGGCGATCACCGCGTCGTCCGGCTGCCGGTGCGCCTCCACGAACTGCGTCGCGCCGCGGTGATCGGTCTTGTAATAACCGGGCCGCGCGAATAGCGCCGGGTTGTCCGCGTCCGGCGAGAGCCGGTAGGACTCGACCAGGAATTCATTCGTCGCCAGCAGCAGCCATGCGGTCAGCGCCGCGGCCGCCGTCCAGCGCATTGCCCGAAACCATCGTGGCGCCCATTCCCCTCCCAATGCCGCGATGCGGTCCCGCAACACGAAGAAAATCCCCGTCCCGCAAAGAATCACCAGCGTCTCCGCGTTGTAACAATAGCGCGGCGCGTAAAACGGCAGGAAGTTCGCGTAACAAAACTCGAGTGAAAACAACGTCACCGCCAGGTAACGGATGGGTTTGTTCCTCCAGCAAAGGAGAAACCCGAGGAAAATGAACAGCGAGATGACGAAATTCACCTCCGGGAAGAACAGCACGTCCATGTAATAGAGCGGGTTATAGACGAGCAGGTCCGTATACACCAGGGTCGGCGCGGTAATATCGCTAAGGCTGTAACCCACTCCAAGATAATCATCGAGCGTCAATTGCCGGTACGACAACTGGCTGAGCACCACCACCGTCATGACGAAGAAGCAGCGCCAGAAATGCCATTCGCGCATCCAGGAAAAATCACCCCACCGAATCGCGACGATCGCCACGAACAACGCCGGTACAATGAATCCCGATCCCTCCCACGACAGGTAACTGATGATAAATCCCGCCGCCGACCATGTAAGAAAGCCCTTCTTCAGCGGCCCGGCATGCACCGCCTCCCAAAACGTCCAGAATGTGATGAGCGAGAGAAACTGCTCCTGCGAAGGATAAAAGCCGTTGCGCGCCCAGGCGATCCCGGGCGGATAACAGGCATAGATGATCGATGCCACCAGCCCCACCCTCCAATCGAACATCCTCGTGCCCACCAGCCCGATCAATGCAATGGTCAACGTCCCGAAGATGAGCGCCGGCAAATGATAAGCGAATTCGGTATTGCCAAATAAAAGCGACGACGCCGCGAGCGTATAGGGAATCAATTCGTAAGTAGCCAGCGGCCGGTCATAACTTCCCCGCTGCGAATGCGGGTAGCCGTTGTGCAGCACCCCCTTCGCATTCATAATCATCGTGACTTCGTCCGACCCGAGCGACATCCCGTTCAAATCCCAGGCCCGCAGGCAAAATCCCACCATCACCACCGCGGCAAAGGCCGCCACCTTTAGATAGCGCCCGCCAAGCCCGCGCTCGCGCTTCCTTGCCGGCGCCCCTCGTTCCGGGAAAATCAGCGCTGCCACAAAAGGCAACAGCCGCGCCCCAATCAACAACCCTAGCGCCCCGGCGACCAACAGCGGCTTGTAACACCAATCCTCATCCAGCCGGATATCAAATGTCAGCAGCCAGCAGATCAACAGCCCGGCCAGCATCGGCACGTGCATCGCCGCGTCCATGCTCAACGCCTCGTCCAGCGGAATGCCGCGCGCTCGGCTGAACAATCCCGCCGCCAATCTCCACGCCACGAGCAGCGCCGCGATTGTCACCGCCATCGTCAATGCCCACGGTCCATATTTCACCAGGTCCGCCGCGGGCGTCTCCGGGATCAACGCCTGCGCCTGCGGCAGCCAGCCCCACGGCGACACGCCGTCCGCGCCCAATTCCCGCGCCGGTTCGCGCCCTGGCAGCGCCTGCCAGCTTCGGTCGGTTACGAAGCGTTGATCTGCGCCGCCCGCCAGCGCCGTTGAAATATCAGCCAGCAAAAGCGCCGGCGTATCATCCGCGCGCACCCGCACCACGATTTCATTCTCCCCCGTCCGCACCCACCGCGATATGTCATAGGAAAGCAACGTCGGCACCGAGACAGTCGGCTGCACTTGCAGCGGAAGCTGCGCCTGGGCTGCGTTTGCCTGCGTCTGCGGCAATCCCACGAGTCCCATCGACGTCAACGCCGATGGCCCGGCAACCGTCGCCTCGCTGAATGGCATCGTCGTGCGCGCCGCGGTTGATTGCTGAATGACAAACCGCCCATTGATCAGCACGTCGTAGCCGCCCGACGCCGCCAGTTGCAGCCAGCTATCGCCCCGCGCCGCCGGCACTCGGAAAGTTCCCGCAAACGATTGGTTTCGCGCCGACGCATCCGGTCCGATGACCCACTGCGCCTGCGAATCCGACTTATACAGCCGCGGCGGCGCCTCGACCGCCTGCACGGTCGAGAAAATCTCATGCGCTTCGACGGGCCGCGCGTAAGCCCAGCTCGTGTCGTCCAGCGAAGGGTCGTTCCATAGATAACTCTGCAATACCCCGTCCGGCGTATTCGATGCCCGCCAGTCCCCGCCCGAGTAAAAGTCGATATTCCGCCCGCCGATGGCTGCGTAGGCGCCGCGCACCAGCACCTGGGAACTGCCCGGCGCGAAGACGCGCGGCACATAGATCGCGATGACATTCTTCCCCTGTACCAGCCATGGTCTTATGTCGAAGATACCGCTCACTCGCGCCGCGCCAAAGTAAGTCTCATTTACTTCCGCCCCATTGACATAGAGGATGAAATGATCCGTCGCCGCCACTTGCACCCAGCCCCGCGCCACCGGCTTCGATATATAAAGCGTTTCGCGAAAATAACCAGCCGCGCCGGCCTGCGGCGGCTCGATCCAGTGCGCCGCGCCAAAGTCCAGCTTGTACTGGCGCGGCCCGGGATCGACGAATGTCTTGCAAATGAAGAAGCCGAGCACGATCGCGCACAGCGCCACCAGCGCCGCCGAAAAACGCGCGTCCTTGCGAAGACGATCGAGAGGCGCGATGGGACTCATGTTGGTCATTGCAGGTCCTCCCCTGGCCCGTTCAACGCCGACAAGCCCCATAAGTTCAACACATAGTCGTATAAGTACGATTTCCTGTACGCCGACTTCGCGGTCTCATAAGCCCCCAGCTTTGTGTAAGCATCCCCGGCGTCGCTGAAGAGATTCGCCCGGAAGCTCGGGTCATCTAGTTGCGTCGCCAGCTTCATCGACAGCGCCGCCGCGTCGCTGAACCGGCCGATCTCATAGTAATCGCGCGACAAATAATACGACGCCAGCAGCGAGTCGGGATCCAGTTCCAGCGCATTTTCCGATGCCGTGACCGCCGCGCCATACGCTTGCAGTGCGTGCAATTGCCGCGCGTATTGCGTGTACAGTTCGGCTTCGCGCCTGCGGATCACCAACTCGAGCGTCTGGTCGTCCGTCCGGATCCGTTCGAGTTCACCCAGCGACGCCGTCAGGTCCATCTGGGTCGATGCCAGTTCCGCGTGATACACATGATACTCCGGCGTGTCCCTGTGGCCGCGCGCTTCGTCCAGGCAGCCGATTGACGCGTAGTTATAAATATTGATCGCCTGCCAGCCATCCCATCGCATCGCCCGCCGGTAAGCCTGCTCCGCGCCGTCCAGGTCGCCACGCGCCTCCGCCGCGTGCGCCTGCATCAGCCCCTCCTCCGCGACCGCCGGCCCGATGCTGCATATCAAAAGGATCATCACCGCCCCCGCGCCCGCCATCCAGATGATTGCCTTGCTCCGCCCGCGCGCCGCGCCGAACCCGATCCCGAGCAGCCCGGCGAACAATGCCGCCCACCACCCCGAATGCGCAAAATACCACGCCGCCGTCAGCCGGTCCTCGATGGTATTGAGGTCGAGCCGCGACGTTACCGTCGGCTCCGATCCGAAATTCACCGGCAGCGCCTGCTGCGTAAATGCCGCCGCCAATTGCTGCTGCGACGCCTCGACCGCCAGCGTTTGCAGCATGCTCGCGTCCACCAGCGTCGCCTTCAGCGGGCCCAGCACCGCCAGCCACAACAGCATCGCGCCGATCCAGCCAAGCACGCGCCACCAGCGCATCGTAAACATCACCGCTCCCGCCACGATCAGCACCGCCCCCACGCACCCGAACGACAACAACCGCGCGTGCTGCGCGCCCGGCACATACGCTTCCAGCGCGTAATTGATTCCGCGCAACTCCCGGCTCAGCGGAAAATTGAGCCATTTTCCGTGCAACACTCCCGCCATCAAAACCAGCGCGGTCACCCACGCCGTGATGAGCCCTAAACGGCTGTGTGCTCTGGTTGTCTCGACCATTTCTCAATCAACGGTTTGATGAATCGGCTCGCCTCGCGCGCCAGTTCGACCTCGTCGGCGCTGAATGTCCCCAGCCTCCACAGCGCCAGCCCGTACACGAGCAAGCCAGCCGCCGCCGCCGGCAGCGCCATCGCCAGCGGCGAATTCCGGCATGGCCACACCACCAGCAGCATGCAACCCGCCGCGATCAGCGGCCTCCAGCTCGTCTGCAGCAGCGGCAGCCTGTACCCGCATCGCGCCAGGCACACCCCCATCAGCGCCAGCAGCAGCACTTCGCTCGCGCAAAACGCCATGCACGGGCCGACGTACCCAAACGCAGGAATCAGCGCGAAATTGAGCGCCCCGCGGAAAACCATCGCCACCGCCGTGCTCCACAGCACAAAGCGCTGCCGGTCCAGCGCCGTCAGCAGGAAAGGCATCGGGTCGGAAATGAAAAAGGGCAGGAACGCAAGGCCCACCCATTGCATCGCCGCCGTGACCTCCCGGTACTTCGGCCCCAGGAAAAGCGAGATCACCGTATGCGCCAGCCCAACAAAAATAATCGTCACCGGCAGCCCCAGGATGAGGAACACCTTCACGCTGCGGACGTATACCACTTGCAGCGCCCCGCGTTCCCCCGGCGCGTGCGCCATCCGCGAAAACATCGGGTAAAGCGGCAGCGACATCGTTTGCGGGATGAAACGCAGCGCCCCGGCGATCCGGTACGGACCGCTGAACAAGCCCACCATCTCCCAGTTGCGCATCCATCTGAGAATGAAAGTGTCGATCTGCTGCGAGAGCAGCCGCAGCAACGTCGCCCCGCCCGAGGGCAGCGAATGCGTCATCAGGTATTTCCACATCGCCGGGTTGCGCGTCAGCGGCGCGTGCCCGTACCGCTTCTCGACCATCCAGCGGTAAAGGCCCCACTGGAACAGGCTGGGGAACAGGTACGAAAGCACGATCCCCGGCAACCCCAGCCCGCACTTCAGCCCGCCCGCGATGAACAGAAACAAAAGCACCTTGTGCAGAAAAGAATCCCAGCGCGTGCAGCTCGTTTTCCTCCTTCGCCCGCAGCACCGAGCCATATCCCATCGCGTGAAATTGCGCCAGCGTCGCCGCTCCCATCAGCAGCGCCAGCAGCTTCGTCTCCAGCGATAAATGCAGCAGCGGCGTGACGCACAGCATCAGCCCCGCCGCCGCGCCCGTGAGCAGCCAGATGAGCGACAGCGCCGCCCCGAAAATTTCCGTGAAACGTTCCGGCGCCCGCGCCAGTTCCCGGATCAGGATGTTGCACAATCCCAAATCCGCGAGCTGCTGAAAGAACATCCCGAACGACAGGATGAACGCGTACGCGCCAAACTCCGCCACCGGCACGCTCCGCGCCACCAGCGCGAACGCCGTCAATTGGATCAGCCCGCCGATTCCCACCGCCAGGCCGCTCGCGAAGACATTCTTCACGATGCGCTGCGACTGCTTCATTGCTCCCACCTCCACGCTCCGCCGGCTGCCTGCTCCAGTTGCGTGTAAGTCTCCAGTTCGCCCAGCCGCGTGTTCTCCGTCGTGTCCTCCGCGGAGAGCAGCGCCTCCTCGTCCCCGATCAGCGTCAATTGATCCAGCGCCCCCACCGTGCGTTGCTGCCGCGCCAGTTGCGCCGCGTTGTCCGCGCTCACCTGCGCCGCGACCGCCGTTTCAAATTGCAACTGCAAATCCTGGATTCCGTCGTAAAGCTTCGCGATCGTCGTCGCCACGTCCATCTTCACCTGGTCCTCGCGCGCCTGCTCCGCCCCGATCTCCGTGCGCGCCCGCCGCTCCTCCGCCAGCCGGCTGCCCCAATCGAACACCGGCACGTTCACCGTGATCCCCGCCGAATAAAGCGACGGCGTTTCCGCGCTCGACGCCGCCAGGTGCCCCAGGTTCTGCCCGAGCGTGTAGTTTGTGCTGAAATCGACCGACGGCAGCATCTGCGCATGGTCCAGCCGGTAGGTGGCTGCCGCCTGATCGACCACCGATTGCTGCACCCAGACCGCGGGATGGATCTCCTGCGCCCGCTCGAGCAACCCATCGAGTCCCGGCAGCATCGGAAACGCCGGCGGCTTCCCCTCGATTCGCGCCACCCGCCCCGGCGGCTCCCCGATCAACACCGCCAGGTCCGCCCAGCTATCCTTCACGCTTTGCTTCGTCGATTCCATCGTCTGCTCGTCCGCCTCCAGTTGCGCCTTCGCCAGCTCGACATCCTGCTCGAGCATCAATTGCAAATGATACTGCAACGTCACGACATCGAGCCGCTGCTTCGAGAAATAAACCCGCGCTTCCGCCCGCGCCAGCCTCTCCTGGTACCATTGCGCGATGAAGAACGCGTTGCACAAATCGAACACCACTTTTTCCTCTCCCAGCTTTCGCGTCCATTCGAGCCCTTGCTGCGCGGCCCGTGCCGAGGCAATCGCCGGCGCGTCGTTCAGCCCCAGGATGCTCCCGTTCTGAAACAATGGGTAATCCAGTTCGATCTTCTCGATTGAAATTGGCGCAAAGTCCGCGCGATGCAATTGCCGCGGCAGCGTCTCCGCGTTGATGTCCTTGGTCGTGTCGACTTCCGCCGTGTGCGTGACTCCCTTGGATGTGGTGACGGTCCGTTCCTTTGTCGTTTCCACCTCGCGCGTGTTTTGCCCCAGCAATCCCTCCTCGATGTCCTCGCCCGTCGCCACGGCAAACGGCGAAACCGGGTAGCCGTCGATGACGTCCGCCAGCGCCGATGCGCTCAGGCTCGGCAGCAGCGCCGTCCGTTGATGGATGATCTCCTCGCCCGCCGCGTCGATGTCCAATTGCTCCGCCTTCAGCGCCGGGCTCAGCCCGTACGCCTCCTCGATGCACTGCCGCAGCGTCAGCCCCTGCGCTTCACATCGCGCCGCGCTCAGCAACAGCGCCGCGATTACCGCGTATTTCAATGATTCCACGGCCCCGCCCGGTTGACGGTGACATGGTCCCCATCGTGCAATTCGAGCTGCCCCACGGTCACCACTCGATCGCCCTCCTGAAGTCCGTCGAGAATCTCGGTCATGCCGTCGGCCATGATACCCGGCCTGATCTGCCGGATGTGCGCCCGGTCGTCCGGGTCGACGACGAACACTGTCGCCTGGTCGCCCACCGGGTTGAGGATCGCCACGCTGGGAATCGCCAATGCCGAATGCGTTGCGCTCGAGCCGCGCGTAGCCGGTCACGCCCGGTTTCAGCCGCAGATCCTTGTTATCGACTCGAATGTAGGCCGAGTAAGTGCGCGTGATCGCGCTCGCCACCGCGTCGATCTTCACCACCTCGCCCTTGAAAATTTCTCCGGGAAACGAGTCGATGTTCACCTCCGCCTGCATCCCCAGCGTGACAAAGCCCGTCTGGTCCGTCGGCACCGCCGCGATGAAATAAACCTGCTCGATCGGCCCCAGTTGAAACACCTCTTCGCCCACCGTCGTATTCTCGCCGGGATTCACCGTACGCGTCAAAATCACTGACCCCACCGGCGCCACAATCTTCGTGTTACCCAGATCGATCTGGCTTTGCACCACCACCTGCCGCGCCGCGTCCGCGGTCTCCTGCGCCACCTCGGTGTCCGACGCCGCGCCGTAACCGCGCGCCTCCAGCGTCTTCATCCGCTCGAGCTGATTGTCGTCGTGGATGCTCGCCGATTTCGCCGATTCCACCCCAGCCACGAAAATCCGGTCATCCAGTTGCGCCAGCAAGTCGCCCTTGCGCACCACGTCGCCCAAATCCACCGGCACGCTCGTGACATCGCTCACCACCCGCGCCGTGATGCTGATCGTATTGAGCGCAGATACCGTCCCGCTCGCCCCGATCGACATATGGATCGACCGCACCGCGGCAGGCAGCACCTCCACCGGCAACGCCCCACCCACCCGCTTCGCATCGATCTGGTCCGTCTTCACCAGGTGCACCGCCATCCACGCCACCATCCCCATGCACGCCAGGCCCAGCACCAGCCCCACCAGCAGGTCCGTCCGCCGGCGGCGGATAAAACTGGTCGTCTCCCGCGTTTCCACGCGGTCTTCAGGCTGGGGATTTCGGGACATGAATAGCTCCCCGGGGTAGTAGCGAAATGTGGGCCATAATTCCGCGTACTTTTCGCAAAATCTGCTTCTCAGCGCATTTTCGCACCCCTGGCCAGCACCCTCTCGTACACCTCCTCCACCCGTTCACACAGCCGTCTCCAGTCAAATCTCTCCAAAACCGCCCGCCGCGCGCTCTCTCCCAACCGCTCCGCCAGCTCCCGCTCCCGCAGCAGCAGCGCCATCCCCTCCCCCAGCGCCTGCCAGTCGTGGTCCGCCACGATCCACGCCTCAACCCCGTGCGTCACCCCCTTGGCCGACCCGGCGAAGCAGACCGTCGGTTTCCCGGCCGCCATGTAATTGAGCAGCTTGATTGGGTGGCCCGGGCAATCGCACCGCGGCGTGACCGTCACATCCGCGCACGCCAGGTAATCGGGCAGTTCCTCGAGCGCGTGCGGCCCCGCCCAGATCACATCGAGTCCCAGTTCCCGCGCCAGCTCCTGGTTCACCTCGAGCTCCGGATCGTTCGCCAACGGGCTCACCACCATCAGGACCGCTTCCGGCATTTGCGCGCGCGCCGACGCAAATCCGCGCAACAAATAATCGACCCGCTGGAATGCGCTGTTGACCCCGGTGTACATCACCACCCGCCGCCCCTCGAGGCCATACCGCTCCCGGATTCGCTCCGGTTTCGCCCCGGCAAATAATTCCGGCCGAATCCCCAGCGGCACCACGGTGATTGGCCGGCCCGATCCTTCGAGCGCCTTTTCCAGCTCCGGCGTCAGCGCGATGATTTCGTCCGCCGCTTTCGGCGTCGCCCAATCGAGAAACCGCGCCAGCCCCTTCGCCACCGCCGCCGGCCGGATGAACCGGTAGGTGTGCAGCTCGTCACTCATCAAATTCACCGCGTGATAGACCAGCGGCCGCCCGTCAGCGCCTTCGCCGCCGCCCCGATCAGCGCCCCTTCGTAATTATGCGCGTGAATGATCTCGATCCGCTCCTCCCGAATCACCCGGCAAAGTCTCCCCACCATCCGCGCATCGAGCATCGGCTTCTCCGCCGACGGCCCCACCCGCACCGCCGCCCCCGGCTTGCCCACCCGGTGCAGCTTTATCCCGCCCAGCGGCAGGTCGTCACCGTGCGGGTAGGTGACCACGTGGATTTCGTGGCCCATCTCTGCCAGCGTGACCGACATCTCGCGGATGCCGGCGGGCGAACCGTAATTCGCCGGGAACGGGCACGCCGCCACCATGACCACGCGCCGGCTCGGATGCGGGCGCTCGGGCTCAGGCGAATTCTTCGCCGGCTCCGCCGCCATGGGGGCAGGCGTGTTCAATCCACGTACCCCAGCGCTTTGAGTCGCTCCTCAACCTCCGCCGCTTCCTCCTCCGAATAAGGCCTGCTTTGCGCCCCGGCCGCCGCCTCAAATGCTCCCCCCTCCCGCTTCACCCGGTGCTCCGCCAGATACTCGGGCCTCACAATCTCCGACAGCACCCGCCCATCCAGCCCGCCCGGAATTTGCTCGCCCATCAGGTACAAAATCGTCGGCATCAAATCCACCAGCCGCGCCCCTTCCGCCTGCGCGCCGGGCCGGATCGCCGGGCCGCGCGCCATCAATATTCCGTGCAACCGGTGCGTCCCGCTCCACTCCGGCTCCGTCATCGGCCCTCTCTCGCGCATCTTCGTCACCGGCCCGGCCTGCTCTTCGGCCAGGCTCGGGCTCGCGCTGAAGCCCGCGCCGCTCCACCAATCCAGCACCAGGTCGGGTCCCTGCGCCGCGCATTCCCCCTCGAACAATTCCTCCCGCCGGTAAATCCGCGGAATCAGCCGCGACCCATCCCGCGGATCCTTCAGTTCCGACAATTTCCCCGTGATAAATTCGAGCAGTTCCTCGCGCTCCGCCGGTTCCACGATTCCCTCGGGCCGCTCCCCTTTGATATTCAGGAAAACACTCGGCGGATACGCCAGCACCTCGCTGCAATACGCCTTTGTCCTCTTCCAATCGATGTTCGCGAACGACGTGGCGGCATTCTCGATCTTCTCCCGCAATGCCGGAAACCGCTCCGCCAGCCATTTCTTCTGATTCGACCCCAGCATCCCCCTCGCCGCGCCGTAAATCCTCCGCGCCACGCGTGCAAAAACCCCGACTCCCCCGCCCCTCTTGTACGCCAGCAGCCCCAGTTGCGCCAGGTATCGGTTCAAATAAATCACCCGGTCCGAAACCGGCCCGCCCCCATGGTCAGACACCACCAGCACCGTGCAATCCCGCGGCAGCCGCTCGACGATCCGCCCCACCGATTCATCCAGCCGCCGATACACATTCTTGATCGCCTCCCGGTAACGCCCCGCCCCCGCCGGGTCGTGCAGGAAATGGCCCGCGTCCATGTGATGCCAGAAATAATGCTGCACCGTGTCGATCGACATGAAGGTCACCATCATCACCTCGCACGGATGTTTCTCGATCCCGTGCAATGCAACACGCGTCCACTGCTCATCCAGCTTGCGCATCCCCTCCAGCACCGCGTCCCGCCGCGCGTCCGTGGACATCGCCCCCAGGTAGCGGATTTCCAGTTCCAGCTTCCCCACTTCCCTCTCCAGTTCCTCCCGCAGTTCCGGCGGATGCACGAACGCGCTCGATTCCCCCGGCGTGTCCATCCCTGAAATCTGAAACCCGTCGAGCGCTTCCGGCGGATAGGTAAACGGCACGTTTACCACCCCCGTGCTGTGCCCGGCCTCGTTCAGCAGCCGCCACAGCGTCCGCGCCTTGCGCGACCCGGCGTTCGCGTACCGCATCGCGTAGCTCCCCTCCCGCGGCTCCATGAAATTGTAAATCCCATGCTTCCCCGGGTTGCACCCCGTCATGAACGAGGTCCACGCCGGCGGCGTCAGCGGCGGAATTGAGGATTCCAGCCGTCCACTCGCACTTTCGCGACTCAAATCCGCAATATTGCGCATCTCCCCCGCCTCGATCCACGGCCTGAGCAGGTCCCAGGTCGCCGCATCCAGTCCAATGATGAAAATTCGCGGAGTCGCCATCGCTTTCCGTGCCTTGGGTAGCAGAAAACCCGCCAATAACAAAGCTCCCTATACATCCGGTAGTGGCGGCTCCGCTCCGCGGCAAACCCATCATTCAGTCCGTCCCACAGGTCTCATCACCGCCTCCCGGCCGCCAAATTGCCACCGCTGGCACACTGGCTGCTAACTACCAATCAGCCTGCCCAGACAGGCGCCAACCAACAAGCAATCATCCGAAACCATATGTTACAGAAAATTCAAACCCGCCGTGGAGGCTTCACGCTCGTGGAAATCATGATCGTGGTCGCCATCATCGCGCTTCTGGCCGCCATCGCGGTCCCCAACTTCCTGCGCGCCCGCAAACGCTCGCAGGCCACCCGCATCCTGGAAGACCTCCGCATGCTTGACAGCGGCACCGACCAGTATGCCATCGAAAACAACAAGACCACCGGCGCCGGCGCCAACTTCACTGACCTGAAGAACTACATCAAGACCGGCACGGTCCTCTACTCGACCGGCCAGGACATCTTCGGCGACACCTACGGACCCAGCTTCACGGTGGACACCCTGCCGTTGATCCCGGCCAACGCCTGGACCACTCTCTCCGACGTGGCCCCGTACACCTTCTGGTCCCCGTATCACAACTAAGACCTGAACCAAAAAATCAAACAAAAACCCGGCCGGGTCCGCCCGCCGGGTTTTTTGTTTTACCAGGGATATGTCCGCAAATATCCCCACGTCGTCGAAAATCAGTTATCGCCCGTTTAACATTCGCACGACCACACAAACGCCTTGCCCGATCCCTTTCGCCGGATTAGCCCAATCTCGCCTTCCAATCGCCGCGTCCACTCCGGACATGGCCGCTCATAGGGCAATCCAAGGTCGTCCCTCAACTCCCGCCACGTCATTCCCGTTCGGCGCTTCCGCAGCTTCGCCTGAACCGTATCTCTAAATTGCTGGTAGGTCACGCCCCTTGAGCGCAGCATCCCGGGCATGGTACTGTCAATGAACTCCAGCGGGAGATTCCAGTTCACCCGATAAATCCCTTTCCATTTCCCCTTGAATCGCTATAATCTCCATAATAAGATGAAAATCTCCCCGCTCTGTACGGCTGCGCTCGCCCTGCTCCTTCTCGCCCCATCCGCTTTCTCCCAAGCCACGCGCACCTGGGTCTCCGGCGTGGGCGATGACGCCAATCCCGGCTCCCGCACCGCTCCCTGCCTGACCTTTGCGGGCGCGCTTGCAAGAGTCGCCGGCGGCGGCGAGATCGACAACCTGGACACCGGCGACTACGCCCCGGTGACCCTCGCGGAATCGATCACCCTCGACGGCGGCCCCGGCATCGCCGGCATCCTCGTCAGCGGCAGCCCGGCCATTATCATTTCATCGGGCACCGGCGTCAACGAGGTCACCTTGCGCAACCTCGACCTCGATGGAGACCTCGGCGGCGGCACTGCCGGCATCCAGGTCACCGGCCAGGTCATCCTTCACATCGAAAATTGCCGCATCTTCAATTTCGCCGGCCACGGAATTGATTTCGAGCCCGCCGCGGGCTCCGCGCTCTTCATCAAGAATTCGTACATCTATGGCAACGGCGGCGACGGCATCTATCTCAAGCCCGGCGCCGCTTCGACCGTTTCCATCGTAAACTCCCACATCGACGACAACGCCGTCGGCGTCCACGGCGATGACCACACCGTCACCACCGTCCAGGGCGGCGGCGCCACGGGAAATGCCGGCGCGGGATTTGAAACGACCGTGGGCGCGACGATGACCATTAATAACAGCGATTCAAGCTTGAACGGCGCCGGCATCAGTTCCGCCGGCACGGTTGTCATTACCGGTGTTACAGTAACCAATAACTCCGGCGAAGGCCTTGCCAGAGCCACTGGCGGCCATATCGAATCCTTCCACAATAATCCCATCGGCGACAATGACTCGAAAAAGGAGGGCGTGCCCACGTCGTACCTGCCCCTGAGATAACCCATTCAATTTCCTCGTAATATGAAAAAGTTTTGCCTTCAACTCATCGCGCTCGCGCTCCTCGTTTCCGCCCCCTCCGCCTTTTCCCAGGCCACACGCACCTGGGTCTCCGGCGTGGGCGATGACGCCAATCCCGGCTCCCGCACCGCTCCCTGCAAGACTTATGCGGGCGCCATCTCCAAGACCGCCGTGGGCGGCGAAATCGACAACCTGGATACGGGCGGATTCGGCGCCGTCACCATCACCAAATCCATCACCATCGATGGCGCCTCGGCCGTTGCCAGTTCACTGGTCAGCCTCACCAATGGCATCACCATCGCCACGGGGACGGGGAACCTCGAAGTAACCCTGCGCAATCTCGATCTCACCGGCCAGGGCACCGGTCTCGGCGGCCTTGTCATCAATGGGGCGGGCTCGGTCGTGCTCCACGTCGAAAATTGCAGGATTTTCGGCTTCACCAGCCACGGCATTGACTTCGAACCCGGCACAGCCTCCCTCCTCTACGTCGAGAATTCCCACATATTCGACAACGCCGGTGACGGCATCTATCTGAAACCAGGCGCGGCTTCCGGCATCTCCGTTATAAACTCGCGCATCGACAACAACGCCGTGGGCGTTCACGGCGATGACAACACCGTCACCATCGTCAAGGGCTCCAGCTCCACCGGCAACGCCGGCGCCGGCTTCGAAACCACCGTCGGCGCAACGATGACAATCTCGAACAGTGAATCCAGCCTGAACGGCACCGGCATCAGCTCCGCGGGCACGGTCACCATCGCCGATGTTACAGTCTCGAATAACTCCGGCGAAGGACTTGTCAGTGCAACAGGCGGCGCGATTCAATCATTCCGCGACAATCCGGTCGGCGACAACGGCTCGAAGACCGAAGGCAAACCCACTTCCATCCTCCCCCTGCGATAGCGCCGGCCCTAAGCGCGCAGTCAGACGGATCTTCCCCCGTAACAAAAGCGCCAGGATGCAAGCTCTCGTCCGGCCCTCTTAGGGGTACTGCTTCCCAGTGGTGGTAATCGTTCCCTTGATTACCGCGGGACTGCCAAAGGAATAACCTCCGCCCAACATAATTCCCGACCCGCTATATCCCGCGTTGAACGTGATGCTGGTGGAAAGAACATCCCCGTGCGTATCCTCCTTGATTAAAGATACCGACGAGCCGGTAAAACTCGATGTGCCAAAGACTTCTATTGTGGACGTCTTATACACCTTTGTGCCCGCCGAGTTCGCGAGGTCCGCCGTTACCGCCGTCGGCTCAATTGCTTCGTTTTCCGCAAACCCTCCTCCTATCGAATAGATATCGATTTGGCCGGTCAGGTCATCCCATACCACCGCGTATTGTGACGCATCCTTTGCGGATACATTCAGTATTTGCTCGATCAACCATCGATCATTGATCACGGCTTCTGTCACATTCGCGCCCCCGCCGGGACTATAAAGCGTCGCCGAAACGCTCACCTGGTGGTATCTCCCGCCATTCGCCGCCGACGCCACCAGCAGCGAAAAGATCAGCCCAAATACTCGCCCCTTCGATGACGCCGCGGAGAATATCCCTCTCGTCACAGTTTTCATGATCCCGCGCATTATCACAAATGCCACGCCAGGTCCAGATAATCCTACTGCCCCGCGTCAGCCGGCGGCGCAACGTCCTCATAAGTCGTCCCCGCGCGTGGACGCCAAAGATAGGCCACCGAATCCCCGATCGGCCCGCCCGAACCCGAGCGGTAAATACCCCACTTCCAATACGAGGTCGAATCCGCATGAGCCATCGCGCACGGCATCCGCGTTTGCCCGTTCTGCAAAGTCTGCTGCACCCCGTCATACCATATTTCCATCCACCCCTGATCCACTGTTTCGCCGAATTTCATATGATAGACAAACGAATGCCATTCATTGATCGGCAGGGCGTGTTTCCAGATTACCGTCACCTTCCCGTTGGGATCCTGCGCATTCACATACATGTTTCCATCCCCCGGCACCGCCAGCCCAAAAGGAACCGGTCCGCCCGGCGCGCCCTTGCCGGCCAGGTGAATTTGTTCCACCACCTGCCACTTGCCGATCTTTGTAGGGAGGGGTCCCCACTTTTGCCGCCAGCCAAAGTAATAAGTGCCCGTGTTACTCGGCTGGAAACCCCTCATGTGCGAAGCTTCGGATCGCGCCTTCGTATTGCCGTTATCATGGCAAAGCATCTTGAACACCGGCCCATAAGTCGGATCATTCTCGACCGTAACGGTCCCATTCACCGCGTTTAAATCGCCAAACACCTTGATCCCTTTGCTCGCGTCCCCATCCCAAAGCACATCCGCGCGAGCCGCCGGCCAAGACAACGACGCCATCACCGCAAACACCAGGCAGGGGAGGGTGCTGAAATCCGACGGCTTTATTTTCACGGCTTCTTTTTCCGCCCGGGCGGCGGTATTGCAAGCCGATTCCGGCCCGCAACGCCGGCTATTCTGAGCCGCGGCACGGCGCGAGGCTGTTTTCTCCTTCCGAGTCGCCGCGGGGGGGTGAAAATGGCTTGATTGACCTTGATTGACCTTGATTGACCTTGATTGACCTTGATTGACCTTGATTGCTAGCTTGCGCATATTTGCATGGTTGGGTGTTCGTTTGGGTGGAGAAAAGGGGGTGGGGGGTTGCGATTTCGAGGTGAATGGCAGGCGCCATTCCATGACAGTAGCAAGACGGATGTCGCGGTGGTTAGGGATTTTTTCAGACGGGGGTTCAACTGAGGCAAAAAGCCCATCCGCATCCATGCCCCGCGGGTCATTGACTTTCCCGATTGCCCGCTGTTACCCTCCGGCGCGTGAAATTCGTCCGGAATCTCGGCGGCAAAACAATCGGAGCAGCCGCCGGCAGCATCAGGCAGTCTCTCGAACTCATCAACGCCCAGCTCTACAGCGTCGAGGAGCGTGTCGCCCAGCAGGCGCGCACCTTCGATCCCGCAGTCGAGCCCTACGTCTCGTATGCCTGCGAGAGCAGCGGCAAACGCCTTCGCCCTGCCCTGGCCCTCCTCGCCGGCGGGGCAACCGGGGACATCAACTCCAGCCACCTCGACCTCGCGGTGGTCATCGAGCTCATCCACGCCGCTACCTTGGTCCACGACGACATCATGGACGGGGCCGAAAAACGCCGCGCCCAGCCCACGGCAAATGCCAAATGGGGCAACGCCATCTCCGTCCTCCTGGGCGATTGCCTCTTCGCCCACGCCCTCAAGCTCTCGACCAGTTTCCCCAATGGCGACATCTCCCGGCGCATCGCCAGCGCCGCCTCCGACGTCTGCTCGGGCGAGATCATCCAGACCCAGCGCCGCTTCGACCTCAAGCTGGGCGTCGCCGACTACTTCCGCATCATCGAAATGAAGACCGCCGCCCTCTTCGCCGCCGCGAGCGAGCTGGGCGCCTTCATCAACGAAGCCCCGCCCGAAGTCATCTCGGCCATGAAAACCTTTGGCCTGCGCTTCGGCACCGCCTACCAGATTTACGACGATTGCCTGGACCTCGCCGGCAGCGAGGACAAAGCCGGCAAGACCCTCGGCACGGACATCCGCAAGGGCAAACTGACCCTCCCCATCCTCCACCTGCTCCAGGGCGCCTCCCCCGCCGAGCATCACCGCTACAGCGAGATGATCTTGCGCTGCGAGGACGACGACGCCCTCGCGCTGGCCGATGCCGCCCGCGCGACCGGCGCCCTGCGCTCCGCCGTCTCGACCACCGAGCGCATGCTCCGCGACGCCCAGCAGCAGATCGGCCTGCTCCCGCGCAACAAATACAGCGAGGCGCTCGACTCCGTATGCCTGGCCCTCATCGAAATCATCGGCCAGTTCCTCCAATGATTTATGAAACCAGGGTCCGCGGTAAAAAATCGCCCGGAAATCTCCATCGAAATCCTTGAATCGCGCATCGCACCGGCCCCGCTGATCGTCACCAGCCTGGCCGACGATGGCAGCCAGGGCACGCTCCGCTACGAAATCGCCCACGCAACCGGCGCCTCGAATACCATCAAGTTCTCCCCCTCCCTCCACGGCCAGATTCTCCTCACCTCCGGCCAGGGTGGCGCCCTCTCGATCACGAGCAACCTCATCATCGACGGCCCCGGCGCCAACAAAATCATCATCGATGGCGACGGCGCCGACCGCATCTTCACCATCGACACGCACACGGTCACGATTTCCGGCCTCGGCCTCGCGGGCGGCATCTCCACGGGGAACGGCGGCGCCATATCGAGCAACGGCTCCCTCACGGTCGTCAAATGCATCATCACCGGCAACCAGGCGAGCCGCAAAGGCTCGGGAATCTATGACAATTCCGCCGGCACGTTCACGCTCAAGGACTCGATCGTTTCCGGCAACGGCGGCGCCACTGCCGGCGGCGGCTTGTGGATTGAGGCGACCAAGGGCGAAACCGTCAGCAACAGCACCATCGCCGCAAACACCACCCCGCAGGGCGGAGCGGGCGCCTTTCTCTACGAACCGACCGGCGCGTCCGGCAAGATCACCGTCACCGGCTGCCTCATCTCGAATAATTTCACATCCTCGAATGGCGGCGGTATCACGGTCGATGACGAGAGCCTTTCCGGCGGAGCTTTCAGCCTCATCAATTCGCAGGTGTCCGGAAACTTCGCCGGCCTGACCGGCGGCGGCGTCTTCCTGGGCAACTTCTCGAATGTGGTGGCGCTCATCAAGGGATCGACGATCATCAATAATTCCTCCACGGGCGACGGGGGAGGCATCAGCGATGTCAGCGAGGCTCCGGTGCTGATCCAAAGCACCAGGATTTCGGGCAATTATTCCGGCGCGGGCGGCGGCGGCATTTACAGCGGGAACACGACGACGCTGACGGTCAAGAGTTCCTCGATCAGCGACAACAGCGCAGCCGCGGCGGCCGGCGGCCTGGGAATGGCCAGCTCCACCGGCAATCTCACTTTGATCAGTTCCATCTTTGCCGAGAACCGGTCGGGTACCATCGGCGGCGGCGCGTCGGACATCAGCAGCACGGGCGCCACCAAGATCAGCGGTTGCACATTTGCCAATAATTCCGCGAACCTCGGGGGTGGCGCCTATTTCTACACCGGCAGCGGCTTCGGAAGCGCCGGCATCACCATCGTCTCGACAAAAATCACCGGCAACACCGCCTCCAGTCATTCCGGCGGTTCCTCCTACGGCGGCGGTTTGTTGATCAAAGGCAATGCCCCCGCCGTTTTGACCGGCGACACCATCGCCGCCAACTCGACCACGGATGCGGGCGGCGCCATTGCCGTCATGGGAGGCGGCCACGTGACCCTCTCCGGCGGCGCGCTCTTTGGCAACAGCGCCGGCGTCGAAGGCGGAGGCGTTTTCATCAATACCACCACCAACGCCGTCACCACCCTACAGGCCGTGCCGATCTCGGATAACACCGCGGCCAGCTATGGCGGAGGCGTTTTCATCGATTCCACTTCAGCCGGCTCCGTCACCATCACAAAACTCTCTCTGGTAACCGGCAACGCCGCCAAAACCGCGCCAAATATAGACGGTACTTACACCACTTAGCAGTTAGGAAATTATGTGGCCGTTGATTCGGGAGCGCCAAGGGTTGAAGCGGTTGGGCTTCAAGGTGTACATCGGGTCAATGGTAACCGCTCACCCCGAGGTTATCCGTTACATTTATTGCCGCGCCCTGGCAGGTTATCGAGTTATTGGGCGAAGCCACGCTCCAGAACACTTCCTCATCATAAGTCATATCCGTTCCATAGCCGATCGGAAAATAACCAGTCGAGACCGAGTAGAGTTGATTATTGATGTAAAGATCGCTGTACCAGTTGCCGAATCCGGAGCCATAAGCTCTGTCTGTGTACTCCCGGTCCAGCCGCCACGAGCCGGTGCCGCTGGTGGCAAACGTAACCGCGATGTCCTGGTTGGTATTCGGAGTCACTCCCGCGACGACAGGACGGAAAGTAATCGTATTTTGACCCGGGCCGACGGTATACATGCCCCGGCTCGTGAAATGCATGGTGTTGTACCAGCACTCGGCCGGAATGAGAAGGGCGTTGGTCGTGCCGAGCCCGGAGGTGGACGGCCAGCCCACCGCGTTCCAAATGGTCTCCTGTGCCGTGGTATTCGAGACTGTCGGCATCTGGCCGGTCGGTCCCGTCCAGATGGTTGGCCGCACCATCACGTTTGCATAGGGCGTGTTCGCTATCCCAATGCTGCCCCATGTCCCCGTGACCCTGATGGGCTCCCTGAGCAAATAACTGCCCGGGGTAATGACCAGCATCGCCGTCCCACAGTTATTGGCCGTGCAATTGATGAAAGTCGAATAGACATCCGTGTGCGTCATGATCAACGCGTATCCGAGCCCGCATCCATTGGCAGTGCAATTGGTAAATTGATACGCGCCGTCCACATTCCAGGCGCCGCCGTTCTCCCCGGTGCAATTGGAAAGGGAGCCGACCACGGGCAATGCCCCTGAACCGTAAACGGTGTTGAAGGAGCCCTGCGCGCCCTCGCAAACATAATTGGATATCTCCAACCCTGTGATGGGAAAGCAAGTGCCGCTGGCCTGAACCGTGATCCCCTGCCCTGTAGCCATTTGTAGGTGAATGTTCGAAAGTGTTATGTCCCGCAGCGGTGGGTTATTGTTTGGGTTGAAATCATCTATAATAATTCCGGAGCCGGCAGAGTTTCCCGACGTGGTAGTGGCCAGCATCCCGTCTATCGTATCGTGCGCGGCCCAATAACTCCCGTTGGCGCCCGGGCTTTTGATGACCACCGTGCAGACGTTGTTATTTATCCCCACGATATCGCGCATTACAGTATAAGCGGATTTCAGGACGATCATCTGCCCCCCATCGGCCGTGTACAGATGATCGACGAACCCATTGCTTCCATTGTAAAGGTCCACCCCTTCATATCCAATGTTTCCACCGCCCGGACCCAATACACGAAGGTTGGAAATGCGAAAGTCGGTAATTGAAGCATAATTCGTCCCGCTTGCACTATTGGCATTTTGAAATACAAACCCGGAGCCCATACCGCCCGAAGAAGGACCGGAATCGCAGGAGAAATCGGAGTACACGAGCCCGCTCATGGTCCCACTGGTATTGGCGCCGATCGCGTCGTTATTGAAAATTGTGCCGCCAATGATATGCGAGTAATCGGACGCGAAGTCGCCGCATCCCACACCGCGCACCGTCAACGGGCTGACCGTGCTATTGATGAATCCATTGAATTGGCCAGGCCCAAACTGGATGATGTCGCCGGGCTGAGCCACGGCCAGCGCCGCGGCGCCCGTGGCAAAAGGGCGCCCGATGTCTCCCCGCACTCCCATCGCGTCGTTGCCACCGACCGTGACATATTCAATGTTCGAGCCGGTCTGTTGGAGGCTCGCCGCCAGTGCGGAAGCGGTGCCGGTAAGCACGGCCTCCCCCGGCGGCCCCTCCGGCCCCTCAGGCCCTTGTGGACCAGTGGGACCTTCCGCGCCTTCCGGCCCCGTGGAGCCGGTCGGCCCCGTGGGACCGGCGGGACCGGTCGCGCCAGTGGACCCAGGCGGTCCCGTGGGACCCGTCGGACCGGTCGCGCCCGTGGGACCTTCAGGTCCTGCAGCGCCGGTGGAACCGGTTGCCAGGGCAAAATTCAAAACCTGGTTGGGCGACGTGCCGGTGATGGTGACCGAAGGTGTGCCGCTGCTGGTGACCGTGCCAATGCTCAAGGTGTTAGCCGGACCGGTCGCGCCCGCGGGCCCCGTTGGTCCGGCAGGACCGGCCGAGCCGGTTGCAAAGGCGAAATTCAATACCTGGCTTGGCGAGGTGCCGGTAATGGTGACCGAAGCCGCGGTTCCGCTGGTAACCGTGCCGATGCTCAGGTTATTGGCGGGCCCGGTTGGGCCGGTGGGTCCTTGCGGTCCGGGCACGAGTGTAAAATTGAATACCGTCCCGGAACCCGTGAGAGTCACGCCGGGAGTTGTTCCACTGGCCACGGCGCCAATGGCAAGATTGGTGTCCGAAAGCACCATGGAACCAAGCCCCGCGTCGATGACCAACTCCGCGGCGTAACCGGATGCGACACCCTCCTTGCTGCCCAGCATCACGCGTCCGTCAACCGACTCGATTGCCAGGTTCAAATCCTGCCCTTGCGCCAGCGCCTGTTGCACCGCCGCCGTCACATCCACACTTACGAATTCCTTATTAGTCAGCGACGCGCCTGGAATGGTGGCCAGCACCGCATCGTCGATGCCGGGCAACTCCATGGTCCTCGCGGCAAAGGTTTCCTGGAACGGCCCGCACTCGTGCAGCGTCAGGTCCCCGGGCTTTGACACCGAAACGACAAAAATCAGTAACGTCGCATTAACAATGTTAGCCGGCTCGTATATCGTGGGAACTACATTCGTGTTGGAAAGCGCGAATGAAAGCAGGGTGACTTGCTTCGAATTGACTGCCAGGAGCGAGGCCGTCCCCTGTTTGGATGTCAATACGCCCGAAGCGGTTGAACTCGTATCTTCATTGACGGGCACCGTCAGCGCCAACCCATCGACGGCCCCGGTCGCCAACATCGCAACTGCCAAAAGTAACGTCGTCCAGCGCATACGCGGTATTTCCTTATCATAGACCGTGGAATAATCAACGCCCTTGTCCTTCAACCCGCGCTGATTCGCGGCTTCACTCTCCGCCCATCGCGGCGGCCAGCAGGCGGTTCAATTGCACGCCCACCAGGCATACGTCGTCGCCAAACTGATGTTTCACCGAATATTCCCGCGTTTCGGCAAGGAGCGCGTCCAGCAATTCCTCGGGAGGCGCATCGAGCCGGCGCTCGACGGCGGCGATGAGCCGCTGCTGGTCAAAGTAATCGCCCCCCGCGCCCTCGACCTCGAAGATGCCGTCGGTGAACATGAGAATGAGGTCGCCCGGCTGCGCCTGGCCTTCGAAGGTCCTGTAAGTCGCCTGTTCGAAGACTCCCAGCGCCGAACCGGGACGGGCGCCATTCGAGGAGAGCACTTCCACGCGGCGCGCCGAGCGCCGCAAATGGAGCGGCTTGGGATGGCCGGCGTTCGCGTACCTCAGCTCGCCGGTGGCCGCGTTGAGATAGAGGTAAAAAGCCGAGGCGAACATCGGCGTGCGCGTCCGGCGCAGAATCGAGAGCAGCGCCGTGTTGATATGCGTCAGGAATTCCCCGGGCTGGCTGCCGAGGCCCGCAAGCTCCTCGACCAGCGCCCGCTGGATGGCCGTGACCAGCGCGGCGCGGACGCCGTGCCCCATGACGTCGCAAATGAAGACGCCCGCCTCCGTGCCGGAAAGCGGCAGCACGTGAAAAAAATCGCCGCCGACCGCGCCCGTGGGCAGGTAGCGCGTGTGAAACGCGACTGCGCTCCGGCCGGGCGGGGCGTCCTTTGGAAACGAGGGAAACTGCTGCGGCAGGAAGGCCTGCTGGACCTCGCTTGCCATGTCCAGGTCGTCCTCGAGCTGAATGTTTTTCTCGCGCAGCTCCATGTTGTACATCGCCAATTGTTCCTCGGCGCGCTTGCGCTCGGTGATGTCGCGGCCGATGCCCACGAGGCCGATGACCTCCCCTTCGTTGTTGCGCAGCGGCACCTTGGTCGTCGAGAGCCAGCGCTTCCCGCCGTCGGACTGCATGATTGCCTCCTGCCGGTTGACGATTGCCTTGCCCGTGCGGATGACGCTGTGGTCGTCCGCCTGGAATCGCACGGCGGCATCGTGCGGAAAAAAATCGAACACGGTCTTGCCGACTACTTCGTCCGGGCGCGCGGCGCCGATGGAGCGCATGTGGGCGAGGTTGTCGAGCCGGTAGACGCCGCGCAGGTCCTTCACGTAGATGGAATCGAGCAGGTTGTTAATGACGCTGCGCAGGAGATTGCGCTCCTCGGCCAGCTCGCGCTCGGACGCGGCGCGCTTGAGGGCGTAGCGGATGGACCGCACCAGCAGGTGGGGATCGACGCGGCCCTTGACCAGGTAATCCTGCGCGCCCCGGTGCACGGTCTCGACCGCCAGCGTCTCGTCGTCATGGCCGCTGAGAAGGATCACCGGCACTTGCGGCGCGGCGGCGCGGAGCTTGTCGAAAGTCTCCATGCCCTGGCTGTCCGGGAGCGAAAGGTCGCTCATCACCAGGTCGATGCCGCCCTGGCGCAAACGTTCCGCCGCCTCCGCGACGCGGTGCGCATGCTCGACGCAAAAGGCAGGCGCCGCCCTCTCGAGCAGCAACTGGAAGAGGCGCGCGTCCCCGGGGTTGTCCTCGACCAGCAAGATGCGGACGGGCGCTTCTGCCGGCGCGTTTTCCTGCGGGTGAATCATGGGGAGAGGCTGATCGGCGGCGGTTCGCGGGCGGCCCTAGGCGGGCAGCAGCGCCATCTCGAGCCAGTAATGGTGAATGGATCTTACGATCTGGATGAAGCCGTCGAGTTCGAGCGGCTTCTGGATGTAGCAGTTCGCATACAATTCGTACGCGCGCTGGATATCGGACTGCGCCTGGGAGGTGGTCAGCACCACCACCGGAATGCTTCGCAGGCCGGCGTCCGTCTTCATCTCGCGCAGCACCTCGCGGCCATCCTTGCGCGGCAGATTCAAATCGAGCAGCACCAACTGCGGCCGCGGCGCCTCGCGGTAAGGCCCCTCGCGCCGGAGGAATTCCATGGCCTGCACCCCGTCCGACGCGATGTGGAGTTGCACCGCGAATTGCATCTCCTCGAGCGCCTCGACGGCGAGCCGCGCCTCGGCCGCGCTGTCTTCAACCAGCAGGACGTCAACTTTGGACGGTTTCATGGCTGCGGCCTGCCTGCGGCCGGTAGCGTGAAGGAAAAGGTCGCTCCTTCTCCTTCCTTTGACTCGACCCAGATGCGGCCGCCATGACGTTCTACAATTTTTTTGCAGATGGCAAGACCAAGTCCCATCCCCTCGTATTCCTCCCGCGTATGAAGCCGCTGGAAAATGATGAAAACGCGCTCGTAAAAGCGCGGGTCGAGCCCGATCCCGTTGTCCCGCACCGATATGCGCCAGAACTCGCCCGTCCGCTCGGCCGAGACCTCGACCACGGGCGCCTGGCCCGGTTTCCGGAACTTGATGGCGTTGCCGATCAGGTTTTGAAACAACTGCGTCAACTGCCGGGGGTCGCCCTGGACGACGGGCAGGCCCAGCCGCGTGACCGTCGCGCCGCTCTCCTCGATGGCGATCCTCAGGTTCGCGAGCGCCGTCAGGCAAGCCTCGTCGAGGTTTACCTCCTCGAGCACCTGCGCCTCGGTGCCGACCCGCGAGTAGCGCAGCAGCCCGGTGATGAATTCCTGCATCCGCCGCGCGCCGTCCACCGCGTAGCCGATGAACTCGCGCGCGTTGTCATCCAGTTGCTCCGCGTAGCGGCGCTCGAGCAATTGCGTGTAACTGGCGACCATCCGCAGCGGCTCCTGGAGGTCGTGCGAGGCAATGTAGGCAAATTCCTCGAGCTCCGCGTTCGAGCGGCGCAGCTCGTCGGCGGTGCGCTCGAGCGCCTCCTTCGCATGGACGCGCTCGCTGATGTCATGGGCGACGCCGATGACACCGGCCACCGTGCCGTCCTGCGCCCGCACCGGCGAATAGGAGACCTCGAAATGGCGTTGATCCCACTGCATGATGGTAGAAAACGATTCACCCGCCAGCGCGCGTTTCACGCTCTCGACCACCGCCGGCATATCGCCGTAGAGGTCCGCCACCGAATGGCCGACGATGCCGGCCTTGAGCGCGTCCATGCCGCGGCCCTCGGCCATGGTGATGACCCCGGCGCGGTCGATGGAAAAGAGGACGGCGGGCACGTTGGTGACGAAGGCGCGCAGCTTCGACTCGCTCTCCCGCAGCGCCTGCTCGGCCCGGCGCCGCTCGGTGAGGTCCACGTGCGAGCCGGCCATACGGATCGGCCTGCCCGCTTCGTTCCGCACCACCACGCCGCGCGAGAGGATCCAGCGGTAGGTGCCATCCTTGTGCCGCAGCCGGTGCTCGAGTTCGAACGTGTTTCGCTTGCCGGAAAAATATTCGTGCAGCGTGGCGAACGCGCGGTCGCGATCCTCCGGGTGCAGCCGCACCTCCCATTCCTTCATCGAGTCCTCGATCTCATTCTCGGCATAGCCCAGCATCTCCTTCCATCGCGGCGAAAAATAGACGTGGCCGGTGGCAAGGTCCCAATCCCAGATGCCGTCGTTGGTCCCCTTGAGCGCGAGGTCCAGCCGCTCCTTGCTGACGCGCAGCTCGGCTTCGACCTGGCATCGGCTTGCGATCTCCTGCTGCAGCTTGCGGTTGGTCTCGGCCAGTTCCGACGTACGCTGCTCGACCCGCTTTTCCAGTTCCTCCTCGGCCACGTCGCGCTGCCTGTTCTGTTGCTCGATCGAGCTGGCCATCGTGTCGAATGCCGCCGCCAGCTCGCGGAATTCCGCCCCTCCCCGCACCTCGCCGGCGCGCGTCCGCAAATCGCCCGCCGCGACCTTTTGCGTCGCGCGCAGGAGTCTGCGCACGCCGTGGAGCACCAGGATATCCGCGGCAAGCCACGCGGCCGCGAGCGCCACCAGCGCGAAGACGCCGAGCATGGTGAATTGCCGCCGCTCCGAGCGGCGCGCCGCGTCCAGCGCCACGGAATTCGGGATGCCGGCGCTCACGTAATCGGCCAGCCCGTCCACGGGGTCGAGCCGCGTGAATGCAAAGAGCCACTCCGCATTGTCCGGGCCTTGCGCGTACATCGAGCCGGAGCCGCGCGCTTCCAGGATTTTCTCTTCAGCCGCGGCTTCGGGCGCCTGCTTGCCCAGCCATTGGTCCGCGCCGGGCACGCGCATGAGGGTCGTTCCATTCGGGCTCAGGACCGAAACTTCCGCGTCGGAGGACAAGCCGATGCGCGAGCCGAGGTCTGCCATCCAGCTCAGGTCCAGCTCCGCGAACACCACGCCTACGACGCGCCCATCCGCCGTCCGCACCGCATTGCCGCAAATCATCTCCGCCGGCGCGCGGCCGGCATCGAGCTGAAATTCCGACACGGAAAATTTCCCTTTCTCGAGCGCATCTTTGAAAAACGACCGCTGCCCGACCGGCTCGCGCATGTCCAGCGGTCTGGCGCTCACCACCAGGACGCCATTCGCATCGAGCAGGCCCAGGTTCGCGTAACCGGCCTCATTGCCGAGCGCTCGCGTGAAGAGCGGCCCGCAGGCCCGGGCATCGAGACTCTGCGATGCCGGCATGTTCGCCATCAGCATCAGCAGCCGGTCCGCCGATTCCACCATGCGCTCCTCGTTGTTCGAGCAGACCAGCGCCAGCCGCAGGGCGTCGTCCGCCGCGTGCTGCTCCGCCTCGCGCCGCTGCACCACGGCATTGTAAAAGAGCAGCCCCGCCAACGGCAGCAACGCCAAAGCGGCCAGCAACATGAGGCGCACGCGCAGACTGTCCACGCCCCAATAATGACCCCGCTCCCACCGCCCGGTCAAATATCGGCGAATGCAAAGGGAAGGCAGCCCGGATTCACCGAAGGACCGAAAACCGAAGCTTTGACCATCGAGCGCCTTCGGTGCATGCTGTAATGACTACACATCAGCCAGTGAGTACAAAGATTCTGAAAGAGCCTCAAGTGGTAACCCGGAATGGGAAGCCTACCGCGGTAATCCTCCCCATCAAGGAGTACAAAGCCCTCCTGGAGCGTGCTGAGGACGCTCAGGATGCCAGTTGGCTGAAAGAACGGCGGAAGAAACCAATGGCTTTTCGCTCACTCGAAGCGTTCCTGGCGGAGCGCAAAGCCCGTGCATGAGATTCTCCTCGAACGCGGTGCGGAAAAAGACCTCAACCGGCTGGCACCGGATGTTTTTGGCCGCGTCATCGAGGCGATTCGATGCCTGAAAGATTCGCCCCGGCCAGTGGGTTCCGAAAAACTTGCCGGTTCACCTCCCGGCTGGCGCATTCGCGTTGGCGATTACCGGGTAATCTATGACATTGATGACCGCGCGAGGTGCGTGCGGATCCTGCGGGTACGCCATCGACGTGAAGTCTATCGTTGAGCCCTCCAAAAATCCAGGGTCGGGGCCATTGGCGCAGGCTGAAAAACCCGCTCCCGCGCCCAAACTTTGACGTAGACCCGCAAGCTACCCCGGGAGGATTTGAACCTCCACAAACAGAGTCAAAGTCTGTTGTGCTACCATTACACCACGGGGTAAGGCTTTTTTCGTGGCGCGCACCATACTGGCGTCAGCGTCAATTGAAAGCAACAATTCGCACGTTTGGCCGACGCTGGCAACGCCCGGTCTCGACCGGCGGCGGCGGGGAGTTTAAGGTTCGAGTCGTCCTCCCATGAAATACGTTCTCGCTCTCGACCAGGGCACCACCAGCTCGCGCGCGATCCTCTTCGATGCGCAGGGGCAGCCGTGCGGCGCCGCGCAGCAGGAGTTCGAGCAGATTTTTCCGCGGCCCGGCTGGGTCGAGCATCGGCCCGACGACATCTGGTCGTCGCAAAGCGCCGCCGCCGCGGAGGTGCTGGCCCGCGCCCGGGTCCATCCGCGCGACGTGGCGGCAATCGGCATCACCAACCAGCGCGAGACGACGCTGCTCTGGGACCGCAAAACGGGCGCGCCGGTCTGCAACGCGATTGTCTGGCAGGACCGGCGCACAGCGTCGATTTGCGAAAAACTGCGCGCGGACGGCGCGGGTGAGTTGATCCAGGAGCGCACCGGATTGGTGATCGATCCCTATTTTTCAGGCACGAAATTGCAATGGATACTCGACCACGTGGACGACGCGCGGGCGCGGGCCGAGCGCGGCGAACTGGCGTTCGGCACCGTCGATTCCTGGCTGACGTGGAATCTCACCGAGGGCCGGCTTCATGTCACCGATGTCACCAACGCCTCACGCACGCAGCTTTTCGATATTCACCGCTGCCAATGGGACGACGAATTGCTCGACCTGTTGCGCGTGCCGCGCGCGGTGCTGCCGGAGGTGGCGCCGTCGAGCCACGTCTGCGGCACGGCGGGGCCGAATGGTTTCGGCGCGGACATTCCGATCGGCGGCATCGCGGGCGACCAGCAGGCGGCGCTGTTTGGCCAGGCCTGTTTCGAGCCGGGCATGGCGAAGAACACCTATGGCACCGGATGTTTCCTGCTGATGACGACAGGCGCGGAGGCGCGCGCATCGCAGAATCAGTTGCTCACCACCGTGGCGTGGCAGACCGGCGCGCGGCCCGAGTACGCGCTCGAGGGAAGCGTGTTCATCGCGGGCGCGGCGGTGCAATGGCTGCGCGACGGCCTGGGGATCATCCGGTCGTCGGTGGAGGTCGAGACGCTGGCGGCGACTGTTCCCGACAATGGCGGCGTTTATTTTGTGCCGGCCTTTTCGGGGCTCGGCTCGCCGCATTGGGACCCCTACGCGCGCGGGGCGATCGTCGGCTTGACGCGCGGGACCAAGGCCGGGCACCTGGCGCGCGCGACGCTGGAATCGATTGCCTTCCAGAGCGCCGACCTGCTCACGGCGATGGAACGCGATTCCAATCTCCCGCTGCGCGAGCTGCGCGTGGATGGCGGCGCGGCGGTGAACGATTTCCTGATGCAATTCCAGGCCGATCTTCTCCGCGTGCCGGTGGTGCGCCCGCGCTCGGTCGAGACGACGGCGCTGGGCGCGGCCTGCCTGGCGGGACTCGCCGTCGGATTCTGGAAGAGCCGCGACGAAATTGCCGCGCACTGGGCCGTGGACCGCCGGTTCGAGCCGGGCCGCTCCGCAGCGGAAATGCAGGAGCTGAGCTCGACCTGGCATCGCGCGGTCGAGCGGTCGCTCCATTGGGCGGCGCCGATGATTCGCCCGTGACACGCGAGGATTCTCTCAAGGCAATCGATGGCGCCGCGCAACCGTGGGACGTTTGCGTCATCGGCGGCGGCGCCACGGGATTGGGAGCGGCTTTGGACGCGGCCACGCGCGGTTATCGCACGGTGCTGGTCGAGCGCCACGATTTCGCAAAGGCGACGTCGAGCCGCAGCACGAAGTTGATCCACGGCGGCGTCCGTTATTTGCGCAGCGGGCAGGTCGCGCTGGTGGTCGAGTCACTTCGCGAGCGCGGCCTGCTCTACCGCAACGCGCCGCACCTGGTGCACCCGCTCGAGTTCGTCATTCCCGCGCGCTCGCTGTGGGAGACTCCCTTTTACGCGACGGGCCTGAAGCTCTACGACCTGCTGGCCGGGCGGCTTGGATTGGCGCCATCGCGCGCGCTTTCCAAAAGCGAGGTTCTCGAACGTCTGCCGGGATTGAGTCCCGCCGGCCTGCGCGGCGGCGTCGCTTATTGGGACGGGCAGTTCGACGATGCGCGGCTCGCGGTGACGCTGGCGCAAAGCATCGCGGATCACGGCGGGGCGATTCTCAATTACGCGCCGGTCGTCAGCCTGATGAAGCGCTCGGGAAGGATCGACGGAGTGCGCATTCGCGACGAGGAGAGCGGCCAGGAACGGGAGATTCCCGCGCGCGTTGTCATCAATGCGACGGGCGTTTTCTGCGATGCCATCCGGCGGCTCGACGAACCCGCCGCGCCGCCGGTCATCACCGCCAGCCAGGGGGCGCACGTCGTGCTGCCGCTCGAGTGCCTGGCTGGATCGAGCGCGCTGATGATCCCGCGCACATCCGATGGCCGCATCCTCTTTGCCATACCATGGCATGACCACCTCATCGTGGGCACGACGGATCATCTCGTGAAGGATATCGTCGTCGAGCCGCGCCCCATGGCCGAGGAAATCGAATTCATCCTCGGCACCGCCGCGCGCTTTTTCGCCGCCCCGCCCCAGCCCGCGCAAATTCTCAGCGCCTATGCCGGCCTGCGTCCCCTCGTCCACGCCGGGCCGGTGCGGCGCAGCGCATCCATCTCGCGCGAGCATGCCATCGTCCTCTCCTCGTCCGGATTGGTCACGATTGCGGGGGGTAAGTGGACCACTTACCGCAAGATGGCCGAGGATGTCATCGATCACGCAAGCAAGAGCGCCCGCCTCGATCCGCGTCCATGCCACACCGCATCCCTGCGCCTGCATGGATGGATGGAAACGCCGGGGGCGAACAACGCTCTTGCCGTCCATGGCTCCGATGAACCGGCAATCGTAGCCCTCGGGCGGTCCATGACGATCCACCCGCGTCTGCCCTATACCGAGGCCGAAGTCATCTGGGCCGTGCGCAATGAAATGGCGCGCACCGTCGAGGATATCCTCGCGCGCCGCACCCGTTCCCTGCTGCTTGACGCCGCCGCCAGCATCGAAGCCGCGCCCACCGTCGCCCGCCTCATGTCGGTCGAGTTACACCGGGATAACCAATGGATCGCCAACCAGGTTGCATCCTATATCACCCTGGCGCGCGGCTATCTGCCCACTTAGCAAGACCACTTTCATCTGCTACGGCGAAGTGATCTGCACTTCGCCGGATACCGTGGGTGTTTCGAACAGCCCTTCGCCTCCATCCTGCCTTTGGATCAAGACTCCCGCAAACGGGACAGGCTTCGGATAGCCGAGATTCAACGTTCCCGAAAAGACGCCACTCTTCGGCGCGAGCGATAACTTGATATCTGAAGTGCCGCTCGCCAGCAATGCGCCCGTCGGGCTCAGGGAGAGCTGCCCGATCACCGGGTTATTGACCACGCTCCCGGAAAAGGTAATCGAACCCTGGTGCTGCGTATCCAGCGGAATCGCCGCGGCATCATGGTTCGGCTGCGTATAAATGTAACCGGAGGCCGATACGTTACCTTCGAACCCCGCGGAGAATCCCCCCGGTTTGTTTTCCGCAGGGCGCAACCAATTCATGGCGCCATCCAAATCGGTTTGCGCCAGCGGCTCGAAGGTAACCAATCCGCCAATATATCCGGTTGAGTTATAGAGCGCCGTATAGATTGGGCACGTCCCCCCATCCGAAACGGTGCTCGATACAGTGAACGGCGTATCATCCCCGAGGCGGCCCGTGGCGCGCACATTCCCCGCCTGGTCCACCGTGATCGCGGCATACCCAATGCCTTGCGGAAGCCCCTGCCCCGTTCCCGTAAGCGCCAGCGTGTAAGCCGGCATCTCCGGCGCCGGATTCCCCGATTTATTGAAGTTATCGCGCAACGCGGTCGAGGTTTGCGTGTTTCCCCCCGCGACAATGCTCCCCGTGATTTCGTTGGCGCCGCTCAGCGCCAGTTGCAGGTTCACAGTCACCTGCGATGCGCCGGCCTTGCCCACCGTGCCCTGCCATTCGCCCTCGGCGTTGAAGGCGCCGGCCAACCGGTAACTCCTGCTCCCGAGGATTATCGATCCGCTGAATGCCCCGCCTGCTCCCAATGTTACTTTCAGCAGGCCGCCCCCCACGGCGCCATTGTAAATGAGCCCGTCGAAATTGCCCGCTTGCGAAGCGAACGACTTGCCTATTGCCAGCGTCGCAGGGCTGCTGGTCCCACTGCCAAGCGCGTTCGATGCCACCACGGTATACGCTCCCGCGTTTCCCGCCTGCGCGTTCGGCACGCGCAATGTCGCCCTTGTCGCCCCCTTGATGGGATTTCCCTGGAACATCCATTGCAGCGTCGGCGCGGGATAGCCGGTCGGCGTCGCGGAAAAGAGCGCGGCGGATCCCGCCGCGACCGTCTGACTGCCTGGCTGGATCGTCGCGGAAGGAATCGCCGGTTGCGGCGAGACCGTCACCTTCGCCGGCGCGCTCGTGACCAATCCCACCGCGTTACTCACCTGGACGGTATAACTGCCCGCGTTGAAAGGTCCCGCATCCGAAATGTCGAGCACCGCGGTATTTTCACCGGGCAGCGCCTTGTTATTGAACATCCATTGGTAATAGAGCGGCTCCTGGCCGGTGGCGACCACGGACAAATTGACCGGGTTACCCTGGACCACGCTCTGGCTTTGCGGCTGGAAGGTAATGTGGGGCGTTGGATTCTGCTGCGCCTCGAGCGAGTAGTTATCGAAGACCATATAGTTATTGCCCGGAGCATCGGCATTGTATATCTGCCACACGGCATCCATGTCGCCAACATCCAGCGGGGCCGAGCCGGTCCGGATGGCCTTGTCGGTCACCAGCGTCGAGCCATTCAACGTGGCGCTCCATTTATTATGGGCGAAATCCATGGTTATCTTGAGCGACATTGCCGTGTTATTGGCAAATTGGACGCCGGTCGGCACATAGTCGCGCGCCCCGTCCTGGAGATAGTAGACCTGCAGGTCTTCGTTGGCGAAATCAAGGGTGAAGAAGTTATGGCCCTCCTTGTTATAGAGCCGCCATTGGAAGTCGTCGTAATTGAAATTGGTCGAGTCATTGATCGCCATCAGGACGGTAAAGGTCACCACCGGCTGGCCCGCGCTAATCGGCGAAAAGTCAATGGGATAATAGGCAAATACCCCGCCGTCCCCCGGCGTGGTCGGCGGGTTGTAGCCGACATAGGCCTGCTGGCCCGGCATCGCGTCAAACCCGGTGACGATTCCATTTCCCCCGGTGCCCACGGTGGTCCATTTCGCGCCCCCTGAAAGATCGAGCGGCTGCCCCGTCAGGGGCTGGCCGGAGACGAACCCATCCTTCGCCTCGAATCCGGTGGAATAAAGGTCCGTGCTCGCCTCCTGAGGATAGATGCTCAGGACAATCGAACCCTCGGCTCCGTTCAATCCATCGACCGCAATCCGGTATACCGTTCCGGCCGTGGCATCGATGGTTAGGTAACTGGTCACACCGCCGGCCGGGTCGTCATCGTTTTGCGCGACCAGCGTCAGCGCGTCAACGGCATCACCGGTGTAAACGCCGAGCAGCGTGTCGAAATTGCTGCCCAGCGTGCTGATGGCATAGACGCCGTCCGCCGGCGCCGTCCACGACCACCAGACCGACGCGCCGCCGGGATTGCCAGCGATATCCGGCTCGCCCAACTCCTTGGTTGCGCCCACATTCGCGCCGGTCACGTGCACGTCTGCGCCGGTCAGCGGGATGCTGTTGGCAAAGTCATCGTTGCTGGGGCCCGCGGTGACGGTGAAGGTACTGGCGCTGTTCACGGCCCCCAGGAGGTTGCCCACGGAGATGAGGCCGCTGGATGCGCCCGATGGCACCGTCGCGGTGATCTCCGAATCCGACAAAACGGTGTAATCGAGCGGAGTGGTCCCGAGACTCACCGACGTGGCGCCGGTAAAATTCGAGCCCGTGATTTCCAGCGTGGTATCCGGCGGGCCGGATGTCGGGCTGAATCCATCGATCACCGGCAACGCGTCATCCTTGGCCCAATTGAGCACGACATTCCCGGTCGCGCCGTCAAATCCATCCACCGCTATGTGATAAGTGGTGCCGGCGTAAGCAAGGAATGTGACGCTGCTGGTAACGGTGTTTCCATACGCGGCGTCTTCGGCCACCGGGGTAAGTGACGCCACATTCGGCCCGGTAAATACTCCGAGTAATGTATTGAAGGTGCTTCCGAAGGTTGTAAATGTCTCCGGCCCGGTCGAGGCCGGCGTCCATGAGTACCAGATCGACGCGCCGCCGGGGTTGCCTGCGATGTCCGGCTCGCCCGGTTCCTTGGTCGCGCCCTGATTATTCCCGGTGATTGTCCCGCTCGGCCCGTCGATCACCGCCGCATTGATGAAATCGTCATTCGAGACCGGCTGCACGACCACGAAGTTCCCGCTGCTGACCGCCGTGCCGAGCGGCCCCGTGATCGCGATCGGACCGGTCTGCGCGCCCTGCGGCACGGTGATGGTTGTCTCCGTGTCCGAGACCACGTTGAATCCGGCCACAGTCCCGCCGAGCGTCACCCCCGAAGTCCCGAGGAAATTCGCCCCGGATATCGTGACCACTGTCCCCTCCGATCCCATCTGCGGAGTAAAACCGGAGATCACCGGAACCGCCGCGTTTTCCTCCCAGGTCAGCGTGATCGCGCCCTCCGCGCCGTCATAACCATCGACGTTGATGTAATAAATCGTCCCCGCCGTCGCGGTGAAAGTAACGCTGCTGGTAACGCTCGTTCCGTAATCATCATTGCTGGCGATCACGGTGAGCACATTGACGGCCGTGCCGGTGCAAACCGCCTCGATCGTATCGAAGCTGCTCCCCGCGGTGCTGAAGGTGTAAGTGCCGTTGCCGGGCGCCTGCCATGCCCACCAGACCGATGCGCCGCCGGGATTGCCCGCGATTTCCGGCTCGCCCGTCTCCCTGGTCGCGCCGAGGTTGCTTCCCATTACCTGCCCTGATGTCCCACTTATCCCCGCCGCATTTGCAAAGTCGTCATTGGTCGGCAGCGGGACCACCTGGAAATCAATCGAACTTACACTTGCCGTGGTGCCGCTGATCAATGTTATCGGTCCCGTGACAGCGCCCTGCGGCACCGTCGCGCTGATTGAATTCGCCGAATCAATCGTAAATTGCGCCGTGCTGCCGCTGAACTCGACATTGGTAACCCGCTCGAGATTTACACCCGTGATCGCGACGCTGGTTCCCGCGGGTCCGGCCACGGGCTTGAAGGTGGTCACCTCGGGCGTGGTGCTCGCGCCATTGCTCAATGCCGGCAGCAGCGCGCTCATCACCGGCGTGCCCAGGCCCGTCACCAGGTCATAGCCAGGCGTCGCCTGGAAGCCTCCATTGCTCCCGGTGACGATGTCGCGGAAGGAGCTGGTCCCGAGCAGCGGATAGATCCTTGGATTGAGCAACCCAAGCGGCGGCAGCCCGTTCTGCGTGCGCGCCTCATTGATCAACGCGCAAAAGCCGGCCCACGTCGGCGCGGCCCAACTCGTCCCGCCGACCTGCTGCGCCGTGCCTTTCAGGTAAATATAGGCGCCCGTATTCGGATCCGCTACGGAAGCCACGTCGGGCACGCATCGGGTCGTCCCCGACGGCACGCCGTTGCCCACCTGCCAGTCGGGCCGCGCGAAAAATGTGCTCTCGCCGCCGCCGCTGCCATTCCATCCCGTCTCCGCCTCGATGGCGCCTGTTGAATAAAGATAAAGCGACGTTCCGCCCACGCCGGTTACATTGGGATCGCTGGCGTAGTAAGAGGGTTGCAGCACCCCATCCATCACCGCCCCGTCATCGCCGGAAGCGACAAAGATACTAACTCCGTAATTGGTGATATTCGCAAAGTACTGCGAGTCGGTCTCCTTCTGGCTTGAAGATACATCGTTCTCGCCGAGGCCCAGGCTGATGGAAAGCTCGTGCATCGAAGGCTCGTTGGGCAGGTCGGAGAGAATCCGCTGCAAACCCTTGTCCAGATCGGTGAAGGAAAGGTCCGCCGTGGCGTAAACGCGGATGTTCGCGCCGGAGGCGATGCCGCTGGTCCACTCCGTATCGAGCGTCTCCTCGCCGCTGACCGGGTCGAGCGTGCCGGCTACCGCCTGGATTTCCTGGATATTCGAGAGGCTTTGCGGGATGTCGTTGTAAGTCCAGAAGGCGGTCAGGTCGCTCGATTGCGGAAAAGTGTCGATAAGAATGGCAATCGTCTCCCCCGTGCCGTCGTAGCCCAAACCGGTCGCGCCATAGGCATTCATGATTTCCTTCACGAGGTAGGGCGGCTCATTGGCGACTTGCGGCTGCACGCTCTGCATGTGCTCGAGGTGAATGTGCGGCTGCAGCCCGTTGAGGCCCAGCACCGCCGCGCCCAGGCTGGCCGGCACGCTCGGCGCCGTGACGGCGGATGTGTAAGTGCCGTCCGCCACGGTGACTTCCTGAAACTGCGCCTGCGTCGCGTTCTGGATTTGCGCGATGGTCCCCCTGACAAAAACGCCGAGCCGCAACGGGTCGGTTTGCGTGACGGTAAATCCCTCCTGTTTCGCCCATCGGATCACCGCGTCGTAATCCGCGGGCAGCGGCAGGTAGCGCGCCTCCATTTCCTCGTGGGAAATGACTTCGCCCGTCGCCATCCGCTTGAGGAGCTTTGGGAAATCGCGCATCCGCAGCGCGATTTGAAATTCCATTTCCTTGCCCAGGTGCTCCTTGCGCAGTGCCCGGACCGCCCGGACCCGGTGTGGGTCCAGGGCCTTGATGCTATCCGGAAGCAGGGTCCGCGGCTGCGAGGCAGCCCGCACCCCTCCCGTCGCAACCGCCAAAAGCGAAAGCAGGATCAGCAGTTTGCGCAGGAAAACCATGGACTAAATAGGGAGGGCAACGGGGCCCCGGTCGTTTCCGCGTAACGGGGAGCCAAAAGGATGCCATTTATCCGCCGAAGATCAAACGCCACCCCACGGACCCCCATACAAAAACCATCCCGGCCCGCCCATATCCCCCATCCGGCCCAATCGCCCCTTCTCATTTGGCAACCGCCCGCCGCTAACTCTGCCAATTAGCAATTTCAGATTAGCAATTAGCAATTCCCCTTTTTCCCCGCGCCGCCGGGCTTGACCGGCGCGGAGGGGGCTGGCACGTTGACCCCATGAGCACGCTTGCGGAAATCGAGGCGCAAATCTCCGCGCTCTCTCGCGCGGAAAAGGCGCAGGTGTTGCGCTGGGTCGTCAATAACCTCGACGAGGCATTTCCCGGCATCGAGGCGGCGCCCGGCATCTGCGGCGGTGAAGCGCGCATCGTGCGTACGCGCATCCCGGTCTGGCTGCTGGTCCAGGCACGGCGGCTGGGAACCAGCGAGGCGGATTTGCTCCGCGCCTACCCCACGCTTACCGCGGAGGATTTGGCAAATGCCTGGGCTTATCATCGCGCCCATCCGGCGGAGATGGACCAGCAGATCCGCGACAACGAGACCAGCGAGGATGCCGCGTAAATGGCGCGGTTTTACGCGAACGAGAATTTCCCGCTGCCTGTCGTCGAGGAACTGCGGAGGCTGGGTCATGACGTGCTCACCACGCAGGACGCGGGACGCGCCGGCATTGCCGCGCCCGATTCCGAGGTGCTCGCCGATGCCACGGCGCAGAATCGCGCGGTGCTGAGTTTCAACCGCCGCCATTTCATCCGCCTCCACGCCGCCCACCCGCAACACGCCGGCATCGTCGTCTGCACGTTCGATCCCGATTTCGCCAGCCTCGCCCAGCGCATTGACGCGGCGCTTGGCGCTTCTTCGAACCTGGCCGCGCGGCTTTTGCGGATTTACCGGCCCGATTGACTCCGGTCGATACCTCCGCCATTTCGCGGTCGATGTCGTCCTCAATGCCGGCCCATTCATGCAGCTATCCGACAGGTTGGCACGCCTCGTGCCGCCTGTAATCCGTGGTCTATCCCTTCGGGCTCGCCGCGGCCTCGGTATCCTGCGTTTTGACTTCCATCCCCTCCTGCAGATCGTCGGTCGGGTTCATCACCACGACGTCGCCATCCTTGAGGCCCTGCAGCGCCTCGAGCGTCGGCCCGAAATCGCGGCCCACCAGGATCGTTTGCCAGTGGATTTTGCCGTCGCGCACCACCACGACCTGCGCCCCTTGCGGACGGAAGATGTAGGCGTTGGCCGGCACGATGATCGGGCCGTTCTCCGTGCCCATGAGCGTAAATTTGATCTCGCCATACATGCCCGCGTAGAGCACGCCGTCTTTGTTGGGGATCAGCAGCTCGGTCAGCAGCGTGCGCGAAGTGGGATCGATCGCCCCCGCGGTGCGGGACACCGTCGCCGTGAAATCGCGCCCCGGATACTCCCGCACCAGGACCTTCGCCTCGAGGCCGGCATGGACCGAGGGAGCGTTGGTTTGCGGCACATAGACGTAAATCCGCAGCGGGTCGGTCTGCGCGATGTCGTAAATCTGCGTGCCGCCGGAGCCGCTGCCCTCGGAAACGAGCGCGCCGACGTCGAGATAGCGATAAGTGATCCTGCCGTCGAAGGGCGCGATGATCTGGTTGAAGCTCAACTGCTGCTCGAGCAGGTTTACATTCGCCTGCGCCGCGGCCTGCGCCGCGGTCGCCGCCCGGTAGTTGCTCTGCTGCGTATCGTTGTCCTGCGAGGAAACGACCTTCTGATCGAAGAGCTGCTGCCAGCGCTCCGCGGTCACCTGGGCGATCTGGTAATTGGCGCGGGCCTGGTTGAGCGTTGCCTGCGCCTGCCGGTACTGCTGCTCGACATCGGGCGTCTCGATCGTGGCCAGCAACTGCCCTGTCTTCACATTGTCGCCGATATCCACCAGCCATTTGGCCAGGTAGCCGTTCGTCCGCGCGTAGAGCGTGGTCATCTGGTTGGCCTCGATGCTGCCGGGCAGCACCAGGTCGACCGGCTTCGTGAAACGATGGACCGTTTGCACGTTGACCGTCACCGCAGACGTGGCCTGCTGGAATTCCTGCTGCAGGCGCACCGCTTCAACGTGCCGCCATGTCCCGTAAATGATCGCGCCGGCGGCGATGGTCGCAATGACCGCCACGGGCGGGCCCCAAATGGCCACCCGGCGCTCCGGTGGATGAAGCAGCGGGCGCGTCGGGTGGGGCGCGGCCGGCGCCGGGGCCTGCTGCGGCTCGGGTGATTTTCTCTCCCGGGCTGTCTTTCTTTCGTCCACTGCGCTCATATTGGTCTTTCCTTATACTCGCGATTGGCTTCGAGTTCGAATCGTTCGTCGGGGTCGCCGGAAAATTCTTTTTTCCGCAGCATGCTGTAAATCACCGGCACAAAAAAGAGCGTTGCCACGGTGGCGACCAGCAGGCCGCCGATCACCGCCCGGCCCAGCGGCGCGTTCTGCTCGCCGCCCTCGCCCAGGCCCAGCGACATCGGCAGCATGCCGATGATCATCGCCAGCGCCGTCATCAGCACCGGGCGCAGGCGCGTGTGGCCGGCGGAGATCGCGGCCTCGAGGGCGCTCTTGCCCTCGCACCGCTCGTCATTGGCGAAAGTCACCAGCAGGATGCTGTTGGAGGTCGCGACGCCGATGGCCATGATGGCGCCCATCAGCGACGGAACGCTAATGGTCGTCCCGGTGGCGAAGAGCATCCAGATGATGCCGCAGAGCGCGCCGGGCAGGCCGGTGATGATGATGAACGGATCGGTCCAGGACTGGAAATTCACGACCATGAGGAAATAAACCAGCACTATTGCAAAAAGGATGCCCGCCCCCAGGCCAATGAACGAACTGTTCATGCTCGCCACCTGCCCGCGCATGTCCAGCGTCGTGCCGCGCGGCAGCCTGGATTGCGGCACCACGAAGAGGTGCAGCTTGTCCAGCAGCCAGTCGAGGTGAAGGAACGTGGCGGTCTTGCGCTCCCAGCCCGGCTGCGGGTCGTATTGATCCAGCACCTTGCGCACGTCATCGGCCACCGCGCCCAGGTCGCGGCCCTGCGCGCTGGCCATGACGTCATAGACCGGCAGGGCGTTGTAATGGCTGACGATGATCGGGGATTCGTCGCGGGTGATGTCAACGAGGTTGCCCAGCAATTGCGGACGGGCGGTGCCGCTGAGGGAGATCGGCGTGTTGCGCAGGTCATCCAGCGTCGCCATGCGGTATTGCGGGCGTCTGGATGGCGACGTTGTAATTGACGCCCGTCTTGAAATTCAGCCAGTAACTCGGCGCCTCCTGGCCGCTCGATGCCAGCGAGATCAGCACGGCGCTGGCTACGTTCTGCTGCGTCAGGCCGCTCTGCTGGGCCTGCGTCCGGTCCACGTTCAAACGGAATTCCGGCCCGTGGACCTCCTGGTGCAGCCGCACGTCCACCGCGCCGCGCACCCTTTCGACCTGGTGCGCGATGCCCGCCGCCACCTGGTAATTCGCCGGATTGTTTCCCCTCACCTGCAGGTCGATGGGCGCCGGGATGCCGAAGTTCAATATCTGGCTCACGATATCGGCCGCGCTGAAATAGAACTGCAGGTCGGGGAATTGCTGCTGCAGCTTGATGCGCAGCGTCCTCATGTAATCGGCGGTGGGATGGTGATGCTCGTTCAGTGATACCAGGATTTCGCCGTCCGCCTCGCCAATGGTCGAAACGTCGCCGGAGGAGAGATTGATGCCGCTGCCCGGCAGGCCGATGTTGTCGATCATGCTGTGGATTTCGCTGGCGGGCACGATCTTGCGGATGGCCTCGTTGACTTCATGAAACCGGATGGCCGTCTCCTCGACTCGCGTACCCACGGGCGCGCGCACGTGCAGCCGGAACTGGCCCGCGTCCACCTGCGGGAAAAAATCCTCGCCCAGGAACGGCACCATGCAGGCCGAGACCAGCACCAGCGCGCCCATGAGGAAAAAGGGCACCTTGCGATGATGCAGCACCCAGGTGAGCGCGCCCGTGTATTTATCCCGCAGCTTCTCGAACCCGTGCTCGAAACCGATGTAGATGCCGGTGAAAAACCCCATCAATCCCGGCGGACGCTTCAGCGATTCCCCCTCGTGATGCACCTCATCCATGTGCTCCTTCAGCAGGAATTTCACCATTGTCGGCACGACCGTGCGCGATAGCAGGTAGGAGGCCAGCATCGCAAAAATGACCGCCATGGCCAGCGGCATGAACAGGTACTTGGCCGTGCCGCTCAGGAAAAACACCGGCACGAACACGATGCAAATGCAGAGGGTCGAAACGAACGCCGGTACGGCGATCTGCTGCGCGCCGTCCAGGATGGCCCGCACCATCGGTTTTCCCATCGCCAGGTTGCGGTGGATGTTCTCGACTTCGACCGTCGCATCGTCGACCAGGATGCCCACGGCAAGCGCCAGTCCCCCCAGCGTCATGATGTTGAGCGTCTGGCCCAGCGCCCCCATGATGATGATCGAGCACATGATCGAAAGCGGGATCGACGTCGACACCACCAGCGTGCTGCGCCAGCTCCCCAGGAAAACCAGGATCATCAGCGCCGTCAGGCAGGCCGCCGTCGCGCCCTCGGTCAGCACCCCGTTGATCGCCGCGCGCACGAAGATCGATTGATCGAACATCTGCGTCAGCACCATCGATGACGGCAGCGTCGCCTGCACTTTTCGGCAACTGCTCCTTCACGCGGTCGATGATGTCCAGCGTCGATGCGTTGGCGCTTTTCAAAATGCTCAACAGCACGCCCCGCACGCCGTTTTCCGTGACGATGTTTTGCTGCACCGAGTAGCCGTCGCGCACCTGGCCGACGTCGCGGATGTATATCATCGCGCCGTTGACCTCCTTGACCGGCAGATCGTTGATCGTTTCCAGGTCCAGCGGGCTGCTGTTGAGCCGGATGTAATATTCCTTGTCGCCGATCTTTTCGGTGCCCGCCGGCAGGATCAGGTTTTGATTGGCGAGCGCGTTGCCCACGTCCGTGGGCGAGAGGCCTTTCGCGTAGAGCTTTTGCAAATCCAGATCGACCATCACCTCCTTGATCTTGCCGCCGTAAGGCAGCGGCATCTGGGCTCCCTGGACCGTGGCCAGGCCGAGCCGCAGGAAGTTCAGCGCGTTGTCCTCGATGTCGGCCTCGCTCAATACCTTGCTGGTGATGCCGATCTGGAGGATCGGCACATTCGACGCGCTGTACTGGATGATCGAGCGGCGGCGTGGTGCCCGGCGGCAGCGTTCGCAGCAGCGTCTGGCTGATGGCCGTCACCTGGGCGACGCCCGCCTCGACATTCGCCCCTTCGTGGAAAAAGACCTTGATGACCGTGACGCCGCTGTAGGATTGCGACTCGATGTGCTCGATGTCGTTGACCGTCGTCGTCATCGCGCGCTCGGTGATGGTGGCAAACCGGTTCGCCATCTCTTCCGGCGGCACTCCCGGGTAACTCCAGATGACGCTGACCACCGGGATGTCGATGTTCGGAAAGATATCCGTGGACATCCGCTTGATGGTGACCACACCCAGCAGCAGGATCATGATCGCCATGACCGTGAAGGTGTAGGGGCGCCGGAGCGCGAGGGCGACGATCCACATGGCCGTATTATGGAGCGGGCCTCATCAAATGCGGGATTGGAAAGTCAAGGTCATGGCCGACAGATTCAAACGGTCGTTTCCACAAAACATAAGTCAACCAATTTTTTTCACTACCCGATATATCAAGCTTCATACTTGACCATTCAGTAAACTCTGTCATCCTGACACCATGCCCAGGGTCAGTGACGCCAGATTCCGCCTCATGGACGCCGCCCGCACCCTCATCTGGGAAAACAGCTACGGGGGCACCTCCGTCGACGCCATCTGCGAGAAGGCCGAAGTCCGCAAGGGGAGCTTCTATCATTTCTTCGAATCCAAATCGATCCTGGCCACCGAGGCGATCGAGGCCGACTGGCAGGCAAAGCGGGCCCGCCTCGACGAGATGTTCTCCCCCCAGGCGCCCCCGCTCGAGCGGCTGCGCAATTATTTCGATTACCTCTTCGACCGGCAGGCGAAGGCCTATGAAACCTGCGGCTGCGTGCTTGGCTGCCCCTTGCTGAGCCTCGGCTGCGAGGTCAGCACCCAGGACCCGGCCATCCGCGCGAAGGTGCAGGAAATCCTCGCCAGGCAATTGAAATACTTCGAGACCGCGATCCGCGACGCGCATGGCGAGGGATCGATTGTGGCGCCCGATGCGCGGGTGAAGGCCCGTTGCGTCTATGCGCTGGTCCAGGGGGCGCTCACGCAGGCGCGGATTCTCAACAGCCTGGATGTCCTCAAGGATGCGCGCATCGGCATAATGGATTTGCTCGGCGTGCGCAAGCGGGCGCAATCGACCCGTCCGGTTGGACGGCGTGGAGCGAAATTAGGGTCAAATTGAAAGCGGAAGAAAAAGCGCGGGGGGCAAAAAGAAGGATTGACGAGGAATAGACGACCGGTCAATTATCCTCCCCCATCCTATCATGAACCCTTCCGACCTCATCCAACATCCCCCGCGCAGCCCCCGCTGCCGCCTCGGCGGTTACGTCATCCTCCCCAGGATGCTCGACAAAGGCCGCGCCACCATTGCCGGCACCCATGGCGAGTACAAATTCGCCTGCCCGCTCGACCAGCGCTTCCTCGATTTTGCCGGCATCGATCCCGAGGCCCTCAAGGAACAATTGGCCGAGGGCAAGGGCGACGGCGAAATCCTCAAGTGGATCCAGGAAAACTCGAAGAACAAGCCGAGCGAGCCGGCCATCGACGCCTGGTCCCGTTTCGCCGAGCGGCGCGCCCCGGCGGACGTTGAATCGCGCGGCTTTTTCAACGAGATTCACTCGAAGAATGGGCCGGCCCGCGAGGATATCGTCACCTGGTTCGACATGCTGGACCTGGATGACTATGTAAGCTTCGGAGGCAAGGCGTGAAGATACGCGCCCTGGGAAAGCTGACATTCTCCGCGCTGGGCCTGGGCTGCATGGGCATGCCCGATTGCCGCAGCGGGGCGGTCAATCGCTGATCTGGCTTTTTACAAGACCCTTTACTAGAGTCCTACTCCCTTTATGCACGACCTCGCAACCACCCTCGGCCTCACCGATACACAGCACGTCGATCCCCCATCCTTCACCTGCCCGGGTCCCGCCTCCGCGGAGCTCGAGCACCGGGAATTGCGCGACGATGATTTCTGGCGCGCGATCCCGGCTTTCTCGCACGTTTCGGCTGCCGAATTTCACACCCACACATTCCAGGCGCGCCACTCGGTGACCAACGTGCAACAGCTTCGGGAGACCCTCGGCCATCTTGTCCCCGACAGCTTTTTCAAGGATCTCTCGGATGGATTGCTGCGCGCGCCCATGGCCCTGCGGATTTCGCCCTACCTGCTTTCGCTCATCGATTGGAGCGACCCCGACGACGACCCGATCCGCATGCAATTCATGCCGCTCGCATCGCGCCAGCAGCCGGACCATCCCGGCCTCCGGCTCGATTCGCTGGGCGAGCAAACCGACTCGCCGGTCCCAGGGCTCACGCATCGCTACCGCGACAAGGCGCTCTTTCTGCCGCTCAATTCCTGCCCGGTCTATTGCCGGTTCTGCACGCGCAGCTACGCGATCGGCGGAGACACTCAGACGGTCGATAAGTTGAAGCTCGCGCCGGGCCTGGCGCGCTGGGAGAAGGCGTTTGCTTACATCGAGTCGCGGCCCGAGCTCGAGGACATCGTCATCAGCGGCGGAGATACTTATAACTTAAAGGCCGAACATATCCGCCTCATCGGCGAGCGCCTGCTGGCGATGCCGAACATCCGCCGCATCCGGTACGCGACCAAGGGCCTCGCCGTGATGCCGCAAAAGATACTCACCGACCACGCATGGGTCGGCGCGCTGACATCCGTCGTCGCGCTCGGTCGCAAGCTGCACAAGGACGTGGTTGTGCACACGCATTTCAATCATCCGCGCGAGATCACCGCGGTCACCCGGCGCGCGACCGACCGCCTCGCCGAGCATGGCGTTTTCATCCGCTGCCAGACAGTGCTGCAGCACGGCGTCAACGCCGACCCGGAAACGATGCGCCTGCTCATCCGCCGGCTCAGCCACGTGAACATCCATCCCTACTATGTCTTCTTCCATGACATGGTGCCGGGCGTCGAGGATTTGCGCACCTCGCTCGCGTCCGGGCTGGAAATCGAGAAGCACGTGCGTGGTTCGACCGCGGGATTCAACACGCCTTCGTTCGTGGTCGATACCATGGGCGGCGGCGGCAAGCGCGACGCGCACTCCTTCGAGCATTACGACCGCGAGCACGGCATCGCCGTCTTCACCAGCCCCGCGGTGAAGCCCGGCGTGAAGTTCCTCTACTTTGATCCATTGCTGACCCTCTCCGAAAGCATCCGCAAAAAATGGCTCATCCCCGCCGAGCGGGAACGGATGATCCAGGCGGCGCTGGACAAGGCGAGCTGACGCGTCAGGGCCGGAGGAAGGTCTTGCATCATGCGCGCGAACCGGGGAGCCTTGGCCCGGTTCCCCCGCTTCCATGAATGGTGTTCCTCCTCCACCGCCGCCGCCGCCACCGCCGCTCCCGCCCAATCCGACCCCCTCATATAAAGACCGGTCGGGCTGCCTCATAGCCATCGGCATCGCGACGATGCTGCTGGGGGCGATTGCCGCATTGATGAGCCTCTCGATGCTGCTCGTCGGGCACCTGAAGCAGCCGCCGGGGGCTGTGGCGCCGCCTCAATCGGCAATTCTGATGGACGTGATCATCTACGGCGTCGTGGCGATTGCATTGGCGTGGCTGGGCTTCGGTTCGGTCATGGCCAAACGATGGGCGCGGGCCTTGATGGCAATATTCTCATGGAGCTGGCTGATCGTGGGAGTCTGGACCTGCGCGTTCATGGTGTTTTTGATGCCCCGGATCGTGGCCAGCATGGCCAGCACGATGGCGAGTCAACCGTCCGGCCAGTCGCTGCCACAGGAGCAGATCGCCATATCCATGGAGGTGGGCATGGGCCTCACGCTCGGAATCGGCTTTGTCATCCTGCCGTTGATCTGGACGCTGTTCTACAGCGGCCGCAACGTGAAGGCCACGGTCGAGGCCCGCGATCCGGTGACACGCTGGACCGACCGCTGCCCCTTCCGGTGCTGGGCTTGAGTCTCTGGCTGCTGTTTTCCGCCGTATCCTTGCTTGCCGTCAGCCCGATGTTTCACGGCGTGATTCCTTTCTTTGGAGTTTTCATGAAAGGTGGGACGGGCATGGCTCTCCAGGGAATCCTGGCGCTTCTATTCGTCATTGCGGCGTGGTCCCTCTACAGGCTCGAGTGGCGCGGCTGGTGGATGGCTGTCATCCTGTTCGTCATAATGACGGCCTCGGGAGTGATGACCTTCGCCCGGCATGACTTTATGGAAATGTATCGGTTGGCGGGCTACAGCGACCAGCAATTGGCGCTAATGCAGAAATTCAACTTCGTAACCTCGGGGAACCTCGAGGTGGTTTGCGCGTTTTGGCTCGTGATATTTTTGGGATACATGCTGTTTATTAGAAAGTATTTGAAGCGGGATGGGGAACGGGCCGCCGGCTAAAATTCGAAATTCGAAATTCGAAATTCGAAATCCGAAATCCGAAATCCGAAATCCGAAATCCGAAATTCGAAATCCGAAATTCGAAAGGTTTGGCGCGCGGGGCGCGCACCAGTTTACTAAGGGCCATGGCATCCGATTCCAATTCCCAGCCGGCGTGGCTCGAGTGGTCGCGCCAGTTGCAGGCCATCGCGCAAAACGGGCTGCATTTTTCGAAGGATCCCTACGACAGGCAGCGCTTCGAACAGATACGCGACATCGCCGCGCGCATCATGGCCGCCGGCTCCGGCGAGCCGCTCGAAGTCATCTCGGGAATGTTTGCCGATCAGGCCGGCTACGCCACACCCAAGATCGACGTGCGCGGCGTGGTCTTCCGCGACAACCAAATCCTCATGGTCCGCGAGGCGCACGACGGCCTCTGGACCCTCCCCGGCGGCTGGGCAGATCCCAACGAACCCCCCTCTCAATCCGTGACGCGCGAAGTCTTCGAGGAGGCCGGCTTCCAGACGCGCGCGGTGAAAGTGCTCGCCGTTTACGACCGGGCGAAACACGGCCACGTGCCGCCGAACCCGCTTTACGTTTACAAGCTTTTCTTCCGGTGCGAGATCGAGTCCGGCGAACCCCGCCCCAGCATCGAGACCCTGGAAGTCGCCTTCTTCCCCGAGGACCGCATCCCGCCCCTCTCCCTCGGCCGCGTAGTCGCCGGCCAGATCCGCCGCTGCTTCGAGCACCTGCGCCACCCGGACTGGCCCACCGATTTCGACTGACGCCGCAACTATCGGACCGGCAAAGGCTTCCTGATCCCCTTCGAATTCCGAATTTCGAATTTCGAATTTAAAATCCTACCCCCATAATATCATTTGCCACTCACCCAAAATCGGTTAAGAGTTACGGCTCTTTTTTCCCAGGGAGGGAACGCACATTATGAACCTCATCGACACCATTCAGAAGGAACAACTCAAAAACGAAGTCACCCCGTTCAAGGTGGGTGACAGCGTCCGCGTCCACACCCGCGTGATCGAAGGGGACAAGGAGCGCATCCAGATTTTCACCGGCATCGTCATCGGGCGCAAGGGCACCGGCCTGAACGCGAACTTCACCGTCCGCCGCATCTCCTACGGCGAGGGCGTCGAGCGCGTGTTCCCGGTGCATTCGCCCCGCATCGCGCGCATCGAGGTCGAGACGCCCGGCACCGCCCGGCGCGCAAAGCTCAACTACCTGCGCGGCCGCAAGGGCAAGCAGGCGATGGCCGTTCGCGAATAAAACCATCCCCTCCCCCCCATGCGCTGCACGTTCAAGCATGAGAATGCGCTGCGCAAAATGGGGGTGCGATGCATCGCCGGCATTGACGAGGTTGGACGCGGGCCGCTGGCCGGACCGGTGGTCGCCGCGGCCGTCATCCTGCCCGAGGGCTTCCGCAACGGGGCAATCGACGACTCGAAGAAACTGACGCCCCAGTTGCGCGAGGAAATTTACGCCGCGCTCACCGCGCGCGCCGATGTCTGCTGGGCCGTTGCCGCGGCCGAGCACGACGAAATCGACCGCTTCAACATCCACCGCGCCTCGCACGAGGCAATGCGCCGCGCCGTGCAGGCCCTCGCCACGCAGCCCGAGCACGCGCTGATCGATGGCCGCCCGGTGCGCCCGTTTCCCGTGCCGCACACCGCGCTGGTCAAAGGCGACGCGCAAAGCAAGAGCATCGCCGCCGCCAGCATCCTGGCAAAGGTGACGCGCGACCGCATCATGGTGCGCATGGATGCCCAATATCCCTCCTACGGCTTCGCGCGGCACAAAGGCTACGCGACAGAACTTCACATCGAGCGCCTGCGAATCCATGGCCCCTGCCCGATTCATCGCAAAACTTTTCTCCCGGTCGCCGAGCAGCTCCTCGGCCTCGGCGACTGAACCGGAGCACCTGCGGCTCGGCCGCATCGGCGAGCGGCTGGCCGCGCGTTACCTGCGCCGGCGCGGCTACAAGGTGCTGCATCGCAACTTCCGCCCGCCGCGCGGCGGCGAAATCGATCTCGTCTGCCGCGAAAAGAAAACGCTCGTCTTCGTCGAGGTAAAGACGCGCACCCCCGGCGGCCCCGGACGTCCCGCCGACGCCGTCGATGCGGACAAGGAGGAAGCGGTGATGCGCGGCGCGCAAGCCTGGCTGCGGCTGCTGGGCAATCCCGACATCCCGGTGCGCATCGATGTGGTCGAGGTGGTCCTCGGCGACGGCAAACCGGAAATCACTCTCACCCGCGACGCCACCGCGGTCACCCGCTTGAAGGGAGAAAACTGATTTCGGTCAGCGCCTAGGCCGGAACCTCGTTCACCGTGAGGTTTGTCCCCAGCGACAACGGGAGACTCGACAGCGATTCCGTGACTCCACCCAACTTCAGCGAGCCAATCGTATTCGCCACTATCTCGTATGCCGCGCTCATATTACTATCTCCCGCCGCCGTCCCGCCGATGACAATGCTCGCGATGCTTGCTTCGATCGTCGACGGCCCGCTGGGATTCGATATCGCCACATTCTCCGTGTCCCCAAAGGCGAACGGCGTGCCGTTGGTGGAATCGCTTCCATCATTTTCCACTCCGGCAAGCAGGTCGCTCGCCGTAAAATTTCCCTTCACGACAACCGCTCCTATCTGGGCGGTCGGATTGCTCGGCGTCGTGGTGCCGGCGCCGAGGTCCGATTGGTAATAGCCCGCCAGCAGCGCGCCATAAGTCATGTTTCCGTCAACGGTAAAGCTCCCGATCGCCACGTCCGCCTTCAACGTCTGCAAGCCCTCCGCCGAAATAATCACCGGGCTCGCGGCAGTGCCGATGATGCTGCCCTTCACCAGCATCGTCTTGATCTGCGATCCGCCGCCGATCACCGCCCCGGGCGCGGCGTCCGTGCCAAGGCCGCCCACCGTCAGCGTGCCGATGGTGTCGTGCGCGATGATCGACCCCGAAAACGGCCCCGTGGTGCCTTCGACGCTTCCCGTGACGGTCAGCGTCCCGATCGCTCCTCCCGCGAGAATCGCTCCCGTATAGCCCGCCGGCCCGCCCAGGATGTTCCCGCCAACGGTCATCGTCTTGATTGCGCCCAGCGTGATGATGTCCCCGCTGTCGCCGCTCGTCCCCGTGGTGCCATCCAGGTTTCCGCCAATGGTCAGCTTGCCGATGCCACCCACGGCGTTGATCTCCCCGCTGTCCTGGGATGATCCGCCCTGCATATTGCCCTTGATGGTCATGCTCGTGATGCCGCCGCCGAGGAAGAAATTCCCACCGTTGCCGTTGTACGCCTCGACGTTTCCCTTGATCGTTGCCGTGCCGATGCCGCCGGAGACATTGAACGATTCGCCGTCAATGTTCCCGCTGATGGTCATCCTCGCAATGTTGCCGTTGAAGTTGCTCGAAAGCGACGCATTCGGCGCCGCCTCGCCCAGACTGGAAAGCACCGGCGCGCCGAAATTATCCAGCGTCAGCGAACTGACCGCGTTCTTTGAGGCGCTGCCCGCGCTGATCGCCTCGATGTCGCCCCCCACCTTCACGCTGCCCAGGGAAAGATTCTCCGCGTCGATCAACCCTACATTCACCAGCCCGTCCCCGGTCCCGCCGGGCGCTTTCTTTGCCGTGATGGAAATGTTCATGCCGGCCAGCTTGTGCAGCACCGTCAACGAGCCGAGCGTGCTCGCGGTCAGGTTGATGCTTTCCAGGATGGCGCCGCTGCCGCCCGCCTGCAGCGTGAAGATGTTGTTGATATTCCCCGACGAAATGAAGCTCTTCGAAAAACTCACCGTCACCAGGTCGCCATCCACGTCGGTGTACTTGATGGAATTCGAGCGGAAGGAGGTGATGAGACCCGCGGGAGCGATGCGGTCTTCGAGCGGTTCGATAAAGGAAAGATGGGACATGGGGAGGGGGGCCTGATTCTGGCGGGACGCCGCGAGAATAGACGCGAAACCGCGCGGGCGCAAACGCGCTGATAAACTTTTCTACTACTTGCCCCTAGAGGCAATGCGCGCAAGCTCCTACTGCACCGAGCCCGGATTCGGGTTGGGCACGGTGGCCCCCGGCCCCGCCGGCGTCCCAAGCCCCGTACCGGGAATGACATACGTCGGGACGGTGCTCACCGGCGTCGGCGCGCCCGTCACACTCCCCGCGCCGCCGTTATTGATCTGCACGCTGCCGGCCACGTTGCCCGAGCCGAGCGAGGTGGCATTGCTGTTGATGATGATCGCCCCCGGCACGATCGCCGGCGTGGCGCTCGTAGGCGCCGTATTCACACCACCCCCCATTTTCCCCTGCCCTCCCGCCGGTCCCGGGCTGGTCCCGTAACGACCGCATTCAGGTACGTGCTCGTAGTACCCGCCGGCGCTGGCGTCGGCGTGGCAACGGACACCGCTTGCCCCGATGCGCTGGTCTGCCCCGAGGCCGGCCGCAGGCCAAACCCGGCCAACAGCGCCGCAATGCAAATGAGAAAGGAAAGCTTCATGCTTCGAGCCACACGCCAGTGTATCCCCGCCACGTTACCATTCAACTGCGAAAAGCGCGCGCCCGGCGGGATTCGAACCCACGACCGGCGGATTAGAAATCCGCTGCTCTATCCGGCTGAGCTACGGGCGCATATCAGAGTAAATCCACCGCTTCAATGGCTCTGGAATTGACTTCTCTACGGTCATTTTCCACGGTCAAGGAACGGACGAGGGCGAAACGGCAAAACGCTGGGAAAAAACCGGCTCCAAAATCTGGTTCGGAATGCTCAATCTGGAATCTACTATGCACGGGCGTTTTCGAACGGCAAAGAGATTTGGAAGTCCCTGAAGACTGCTCACTTCTCCATTGCCGAGACCAAGCTGGCCAAGTTCCTGGAGGATCAGCGTAAGGTGCGGTCCTTGGACCCCGAGAGGACTTCAGCCAAAATGACCTTTGCGCAGGCGGAAGAGGCGCACCGGAGGCGCCTGGCGGCAAAGGTGGACCTGAAGCCGAGCACGCGGGCCTATTGGAACGAAGTTCTGGCCGCTTTACACAGGAACTGGCCGACACTCGCCGCCTCCGAACTCCGCAAGGTGACCCCGAGAGACTGCGAAGAATGGGCTGCCAGGTACTCAAAAACCGTTTCGTCCACGCGCTACAATAACACCGTCGCTGTCCTCAAGCATGTATTCGAGGCGGGCATGAAGGCGGGGGCGATTTATGTGAATCCCGCCGAGGTGCTGACGCGGGTAAGGGTTCGCCCCAAAATGCTCAACCTGCCAGACCGTGCGCAATTCCAGAAAATGATCGGCATTATGCGCGCGGGCGGGAGCCGCGACTCGAAGAACTGTGCCGACCTGGCGGAAGGACTGGCATTTACCGGATGCCGGATCAGCGAGGCTGGGTTTCTGGAGTGGCGCGATGTGGATTTCTCCAAAAGCGAAGTCGTGGTCCGCGGGGAACCTCCGCACACAGGCCATTGTCTCCGGGTTGCAGGAAAGAAGCCTCGATTTCGGCCTGCTGCGCCGTGACGCTGTGCCGGCAGCTTTGAGATGGAAGCCGCTGGGGCAGGTCGAATACGCGCTTTTCGTTCCGCGGGCTCTCGTCCGAGGCAGATCATTTGCGACGCTCCAGTGGGCGCTCGGCCATCTATAAGCCGTTCGTGCTACTTTACACTACGGGAGATTGAAAACTGCTTTGGCGGAACGCGGAGGGCATGCTCCCCATCACGCGAGCATGCGCGACGATTTCTTTAGCAAAGAATCCCAGCTCGCTTGTCCGGTTCACGTTCCATGTTGGTGCCCGTGGCAGGACTTGCACCCGCACTGGTCCGCTTTTGAGGCGGATGTCTCTGCATTGGACTACACGGGCATGAAACTTGTGCTCCCGGTCGGATTTGCACCGACACTGAACCGGGTCGCGGCAGCGCATCATAAGTGCGCGGAGCGCTGACTTGCATGACGCCGGAGCGTCAATCGCACCACGATTAGAGAGCTTATGAGACTCCCCAGATTCTCAACCTTCCCGCCGAGGTGGTGGAGGGGAAACGGGGCGGCTGGCGGGTGGGCGAGCCGTTTTAAAAGATGGTGGACCGCCGGGGCTATGCTCCCCGCACTGCCGGGTGCAAACCGGCTGATTTCCTGACTAATCTAGCGGCCCATGAATGGCACGGCGTCTCGGTGCTGCCCCGAGCCCACGAAGTTTTGGAGATTGAGGCTCCGGCCTCAATGCAGTCAGCGCTCCGCGTTGGATGAAGGCGCTTTCGCGCGGGCATAGCTGCTGCGCAAGCTGGCGCCCGCCGTGTTTTTGAAAATTGGTGCGATCAGCCGGAATTGCACCGGCATCCCCTGATTGGCACTCAGGCATCCTGCTCTTGAACGATGACCGCCGAGGTGGAGGAAGGGAACCGTGGAGGCTGGTGGGCGGGCGAGAAAAAGGAAGTGGCGCAGAGTCTTGGTTGAGAACTCTGCGCCACTACGACAGAAAAGAACGAACACCGCTGCCACGCTTTTTAAGAGCGTCGCACCCGCAGGATTTCACTGGCGGATGTTTCGGTGTTTACAGGCACACCTCCCACGAAGCCTCTAGCATTGGAAATTTTGGAGTGGAGACTTGTTCGCTCTGAACAAGAGTTGGGTGATAGGTCGTCAGCGATTGACACACCGCACCGGAGGCCGTAACCGTATGGTCGGTTACAGTGCAACGGGGCTCCAATACTCTTGTTGTGAGTGACCAAATCCGCCTCGATGCTGGTTGCCGCCGGCATCGGGGCATTTTTTTGCCACGTAAGTCTAAGTCAGTGTTTTATCTGTGTTGTAGGTTCCTTTCGGTTGATTTTGGGCAACAAAAAACCCTGCTGCGGTCAGGCAAGCAGGGTCTCAGAAAACTTGATTCTAAAATGGTTCCCTAAGTGCTCGCCTCCTGGCTCGGGGTTTCGGGCGTATTACTACGGAGGGTAAAATTCCCTCCACGCACAATACCGGCCCAAGCCAGTGACATCGCTGTCTGGCAATCCGATTGCATTGGCCGGTGTAAGTGCAATTTCATTGAGGTTAGTGAAAAACTACTCCCGCCCCCATGAGTGTCAACGCATTTCTTCAGATTTCATTCACGATCCCATTCGCGAGCGAGTCTTCCAAAGTAACAGCAACCACGCGACGTGAACGTCGGCGACCAGTCATTCTGAGGCCGCGAGCAACAGCCCGATACTGGACCTCTTCCAGGGTTGCGAGCAGCCGAGCACAAATCCGGGTAGGTAGAGGCCGCAGAAATCATGGCGGGCGAAGCACGGCGGGCAGACGGTCATTCGGGAAGTTCGAAGCGTGGATCGATTCAATCTTCGCGGCAAGGTCCGTGGCCGGCGAGGTGCAAAGGATTTGGTGTTTGGAGTAGAGCCGACCGGCAGGGAGCGCAAAGCGGAAAACGGCGAATGTTTTGCGTGGTGAACGGCCCCATTCAGAAGTCTGCGCTGTAGCCGAGCGGGTCTGTGAAACCACCAAAGGCGAATTTAGGATGACCGTTCAGCTACCACCCGACAATTGACCCTTTGTTGCACGCCATTCTCTGAAATGGCTGCTCCAATCTACGCGCGGAGAAAGGTGCCGCGGCTTGATGTCGCCCAGGCGCCCTCCATCTGAAAGGCTCGCTCGACAAAACGCCTCATATGCGTCTCGGGTAATGTCCGAGCAGCGCAGCGCGCCGAGCTGTTGAAGGTCCCGACACAGAGCATAGTGAGGATTTTTACGAAGCCCCGATTCGAGGAGGCCCGCGAAGCCGGCGGGCGGCTTCCCCTCGACGAAAAGGGTGTAGTTCCATAATCCGCCCGAGTTGCTTTCTGGCGCGAGCATGGCAAAACGTGGCGTAAACAGCGATGCAGCACATGCCTCTGTGATGGCTACAGTTACAAAGGATTCGGTAAGCTTTTCGCCGCAGAGATCGGAAACGCTGACACCGCGCCCGAGGAACCGGAGCGAAGGCGTGGGTCCAAGCCAGCCGTCGACCTCGACCAGATCTCCCAGCCGATAACGCCAAAGGCCGCCGGCGGTCGTGACGATGACGGAGTACCGCGCGCCCGAAGTCAGGTCAGGCGCGAGGCGTACCGTACCGCCGGGCTCCTCTAAAAATTCGAAAAAATGCGAGGTGACCGCGAGAGGATGGAGACCCTGGAAGGGAATCGAGACGAACGCTTCTGTCGCAAGTAGACCCTTTGACTGAATCGAAACTCGCTGCAACTTTCGTTGGAGATCAGCCCTCGGCAGGGCGGCCTGACCGTCGCCCCAGCAACTTACCACTTCTAATTTGGGCCATAGCGCCCGCGGATTTGCCGGATCGGCGCGGCGGAGTTCGGCCGCCCGGCGCGGCTGCGGTCCGGCGTCAACTGCGCGGCGCACTTCGGCAGGGAGCGACTCAGCTCTTGGGCAGGTGCCGCGTTCGATATCCTCCAGTAACTCGTCGCGCCATACGCAATAAGCATCCAGCAGCAGGGTAAGGAATGACGGATGCCAAACGGAGATGAACCTCAATCCCGGCTGACGCAGGAGACAGAGGAGAGTTAGATAGCGGAAGCAATCCATGTCGGCCACAAGGCGGATTGAGGATGGCACGGCGAAAGTGGCTTCCAAGAGTTGCTGACGAACCCCGCCAAGGTAGGAGCTGTCATCGTCGAACCCAATTGGGACGGCGGAGTCCTCATCCGCGGACGTTGGAATGGCGGGCGAAACGGACCAGTACGATGGCCCAAAGGGAATTGCCGCGTGGTTGCGACTGAGATCCACCATCCACGGGCCGATTGCGGCGTTGAATTCGCGCTGAAGTCCTGCGGTAAATGGGATCAACTTGCGGGCTCCAGTGGAACCGCTGGTTGGAAGCAGGCGGGTGACAGGCTCCCGAGTCAGCACACTTTGCTCGCCGCGCATGATCCGGAAAATCCATGGCTGGAGGGTATCGTAATCCAAAATCGGGACTCGCTCCCGAAACTGTTCGTAGCTTCGGATTTCCCCGAAGCGGTACCCCCGGCCGTATGCGCTGGTGCCATTGGTTTCCAGAAGGCTGCTCAGAATCTGGTGCTGGGTCTCGCCCGGCTGCTGCAATCCTCTGCGAAAGCGCTTCCAAGCCGGCAGGCTTGCGCCGAGCCATGCGCAGTTTGCCAGAGCAGCTCGCATGTTCATCGCGGTGCAACGGAGACCATGCGGCGACCTGCCGGGGTCAGGTTCGCTTCGGTGATTTCAGTGAGGCATGCCAGTTCGTCGCCCTCGGCATGAGCTGGGTTCCGTGAGAGGAAGAATGCAATATGAGGATCGGCAACCCGTCCGGAAAGCATGGCGCCAATGGAGCCGCGGAGGCGCTGAGGATTTGGAAAGCGCACCAAGCCGGTCGCAGCGTCATAGAGATGGCGGTATTGGGTGCAGGCCAGGTGATCCAGGAGCCTCAGGCTGTCCGGTGGAGTGGGAATGTCGAAGCATGGGAAGAACTTCCGCCAAAAAACGGGCAGAAAGCGATAGGTGCGAAAGCCGGAGGTAAGAAGCAGCCAGTAACATGGGCGACCCGGGAAAGCGGTGCGCAGTGCGTTAACAGAATGGATCCAGGCGCGGGCGAGCATGGGAGAGCCCCATGCCTCGGGCGCAACGATGGTATCTCCGGAGTAGATCGCGGTGATAGGGTCGCCATCGAACTCCGCGTCGGTTACAAGCAGCGTCGAGAATCCAAGCAAACGCCCTTCGCGCCGGATTTCCACTACCCAATTTTTCTCCGCGAGGTCGCGTTCAAACTGCTCCCGGCTCACCCCGTCGAAATGACGGGACAATAAGGCAAACATTTCGTCGCGCTGCTTGCCGTTGGTGTCGGCGCGCGAAAGCAGCCCGGGAACCTGGTGATCGAGTACGGCGTTCATAGAAGGGCGACATCTGGGAAGAATGGCATCCCAGAAGAAGTGATCTCAAATCGCGGACGGTCCGGCCAATCCACCCGATAAAGGCGGGTGCGCCATTTCCGAGTGGAAGCGCGCTGCTGCATGATGAGAATCCGATAATCGTTGGCAGGTAGCGCAATCGTGAGGAACTCCAACCCCAGCTCCGCGGCGAACGGGAAGAATGCCTCCACAACCGCCGGCAGCATCTTTCCGGCATCCCGGGCAAGGGCGAACGGTGAGATGAATGCATGGGCAAGCGGACGACCGGGACGCGGCACCCTCGCCGTCTTTGCAAATCTGCCAACAAGATTCACCCAGGGTCGCACCAGAGAGAGGAGCGGGCTGTAACCCTGAATTACCGTTTGTCGAAAGCCCCGTTGATCCCACAAAGCGCCGCAGGCAAGAATCTCGTCGCCATCGAGGATAAGAAAAAAGCGACTCAAGGGCAGGCCGTGACGTTCCAGGTCCTGCAAACCTTGTGCGGTCCAGACCGTGGAGAGTTGATGACAGCGCGCGTGGCCGTTGAGCATTCTCAACATATCCGGAATGCGATCAACTGTCGCCGCCTCCATGCGGAGCTTTGGCCTTCCCGGGAAGCGGGGCACGGCAATAAGCAGCGTGTCCAGTTCGGAGAGGTAGGTATAGGCCGGCATCCCACGCGCTCCGTGCTCCAGGAGACGCCGGGCGCGCATGTTGTCGGAAGCTATACTGGTAAAACAAAGCTCGTCGCCTTCATCCGGCTCCATGTCATGAAAGTAACGGTAACCATCGCGCACTATGGCGAATTGCCCGCGGACCGCTGCGTCGAGCCTGAGTTCGGCGAGGTATGCTACGCGCGTTGCCCTGCTGTCCACCCAGCACGAGCGCCGAGTGCAGCGCCCCATGCAGACGAGTCGCCCTTCGACCCGGGCGACGATGGAACAATCTTCCGCCCCCGCGACATTGGCGCCGTGAAAGTAGTGCGGCTCCCGTTCGAAGGTGAGAGATACAGCCCCTGGCATCGGATTCTCACGGAGCAGACGACGGATCGCTGCTTCGTCGCCTTCCGTGGCGCACGCATAGCGCGCGCGGAGTGCGCTGGGCGGAGGCGCTAGTTGGCAGTCAGCAACTGTCCGGTCCATGATTCGTCCCCGAGCGGGTAATCGTCGCGCAGGCTTACATCGCCGCGATGCATTCCGTTGATCAAAAAAAAGTTCCGCCACATGAAACTGTTGGCCCGGTTTGCCGCGTCCATGCTTCGACGGACGATACTCTTCCACGAGTAGAAGCTCCGCCGCGCGGCGAGACACCCGCGTTGCAGTTCCTCTGCATTCATTCCACGCGGAAGAAACGGGATATGATTATAGCTGTAGCGCTCGTCCAGCCACCACGCATCGTAAAGCAGGCGCTTCTCGGCCGCGAGGCGAATGTAGAGCGGTGTCCCGGGAAACGGGGTGAGGTGATTGAAAGCCGCGATATAAAACGCGTGCTCCTGCGCGAATTCCACCGTTTGCGCGAAGCTTGCCGGCGTATCGCCGTCATAGCCAAAGACAAACGTGCCGTAGATGCGAATCAGGTGCTTGCGCAAATTAGCCAGCGCCTTCGTGAACCCGCCGCGCGCGGTGTTGAATGTCTTGTTCATTGCCGCGAGGTTCGACGGGTTCAGGCTCTCGAATCCGATCAGCACGCCCTGGCAGCCGCTGCGCGTGAGCAAGTCGAGAAACTCCTCGTCATGCGCCGCATTGATGCTGGATTGTCCCACCCAGCGAATGCCGAGCGGAATGAGCGCCCGAAAGAACTCCTTCGCCTGTGCGAGATTCGAGGTGATGTTATCGTCGACGAAGAAAAAGAGCTTCTTTTTGCGTTTCAACATCGCAAGTTCGGCGATGATGTCATCCGGCGGACGCCGGGTCTGGCTTTGCGAAAACACGGTCTGTACGGCGCAAAAGTCGCACTTGAAATGGCATCCGCGCCCCGCTTCCACCAGGCCGATTGGAAGATACCGCTTGCCCCGAAAAATCGAGCGGTCGGGCCGCAATCCGACCAGCGAGGGACGCCTGGAGGAGCGGTAAAACTTCTCCAGCCGGCCATGTCGGGCATCGTCTAGCACCCGGGGCCAAAGCTCTTCGGCCTCTCCCGTCACGACCGCTTCCGCGTAACGCGCCACTTCATCGGAGCAAAGACTCGGGTGAAAGCCACCCATCACCACCGGGACTCCGCGGCGGCGGTATTCGCTGGCGATCTGGTAAGCGCGCTTCGCTGTGTAGGTCTCCACGCTCATGGCTACAAGATCCGTCGGCTCATCGTACGGGATCGTTTCCATGCGATCATCGTAAAACCGCACCTTGACGTCCGGCGGCGTGAGGCCCGCGAGCGTGGCTGCCGGCAGCGGCTCCATTTGCCATGTGCGGACGTAATTCCTATCACCGCGGCGCCGCCCGATGCACGGATGAATGATGGTAAGCCTCATGCGGGCGCGGTTTCCAAATCCGGCGGGAGCCGCATCGGCGCAGCCGGAGCGCGGCCGATGATCCAGTCACAGTTGTAGAACTGGCTAAGGTGGTGCGCGTAAAAACGATAGCCGAGATTTGTCCCCAACCGCACTGGCCAGGGTGCAGGTGAGCGGCGGATGCGGCGAACGATCGAGCGCAAACTGTATGCGCGTTTCCAGGCTGCCTCGACTCCGAGTTGCAGCTCGGAAACGCTCAGGTGGCGGGGCTGGAAGACCACGTGCTGTCCATCGTAGAGTTCCCAATCGCGGGTAAGGATGCGGCCCTCCGCCGCGAGCCGCATGTAAAGCGGTGTGTTGGGAAATGGGGTCACAATGGCAAACCGTGGGAGATCGATCCCCGCCTCCACGGCGAACTCGGCAGTTTTCAGGAAGACATCCGGCCGGTCATCATCGAGACCGAAGACAAAACAACCCTGGAGCGCGATGCCGTGCGCATGGAGACGTTCGACCACCCGTGAGTAATCCTCCGGCGAGTTGAAACCCTTGTGATTCTGCTGAAGATTCGCGACGGAGATTGATTCCAGGCCCATTAGCAATCCCTTGCAGCCGCTCCGTTCCGCGAGTTCAAGCAGTTCGGGATCATCCGCGAGCAGCGTCGTCGCGAGCCCATACCACTGAACCCTCAGTGGAATGAGAGCGGTAAACAGTTCCAGTGCGTAGCCGCGATGTGCGATGAGGTTCAGGTCCACGAAGATGAGCTTGCGAGCGCCGTGCTGACAGATGTCCGCCACCACTTCCCCTACTGGCTTTTGGAGTGGCTTGCGGCCCCACGCTGTGGGCACCACGCAGAAGTCGCAGCTATGGACGCACCCGCGCGTCGCTTCAAACACATTGCTCGTGAGGAAACGCCGGCTGGGCAGAAGATCGCGGCGGGGAAAGGCCCGCCCACCGATCTCCAGCCCCGGCGCCTGTTTATAGCATCTCGCCATCCGTCCACTGGCGAAATTGCGCAGCAACTGCGGCCAGGTATCCTCCGCGTAACCAATTACCAGCGCGTCCGCATGCGGCTCGGCGTCCTCGGGAATGAGAGTCACGTGCGGCCCGCCTAACACGACGGCAATGCCGCGGGCGCGAAAATGATCGGCCAGCTCGTAGGCACGCCGCGCCGTACCCGTGATGACCGTGAATCCCACGAGGTCCGCCGCCAAATCCAGGGGAACGTCGGCAATACCTTCATCGATTAGCTCGATTTCGGCTGGAATATCCGCCGGCACCAGCGCGGCAAGAGTCGTGAGCGTCAGGGGCTGGTAACGGAGCGATTTCTTCCAAATACCGCCGCGATGCCGGTAGAGCGGACCCTTGGGGGAAATCAGGGCGATCTTGATCACGCGCCAACTCTAGCCGCTTCCCATCACCGCGGCCAAATTGAAAAAAACCGAAGGATTCATCGAGTTTTTCAATGGCAAAACCGGAGAGATTTGAGTTTAATACCTTCTCCCATTGAGCAGGAGCCGGCCCGCCACGCGAAGGAGCCCATGAAAGAGACCTCAGAGATTCCAAATCGAGTGAACCTCACGATTATCCTCGGCCAGTTACTTGCGGTCGCCGGCTGTATCCTCGCCCTCACGCACATTCACAACGGCTGGCTTGTGGCGCTGCTGGCAGTGATCTTCGGCGTCGTGATGAATTCGGTGTACGCGATCATTCACGAGGCGGAGCACGCGATGCTGTTTTCGAATCGCTTTTGGAACGATCTGGCGGGAAGCCTTATGGCGCTGCTCTTTCCGGCGCCTTTTCATCTCATTCGCCAGGGGCATCTTGGCCATCATCTGCGTAACCGTTCGGACGATGAGGCGTTCGATTTTTATTTCGAGGAAGATCACAAGCTCTGGAAAATTCTCGTGCTCTACGGAATTCTGACCGGGCTCTATTACGTCATGGTGGTGCTCAGCAATGTGGTCTTTCTGCTGCTCCCCTTTCGTGACGACAAGAAATATTGGCATGTGGACCAAGCCTCCACGGCATTCATGGAGTCGTTCAATCCGCGTTATCGCCTGGTTATCCGCCTTGAATGCGCGGGTGCGATCCTTCTGCACACCGGCATCGTCTGGCTCCTGCACATTCCCGTGGGACTATATCTCGGCATGTATGCCGGCTTTGGACTGATGTGGTCAGGAATGCAGTACGTGCATCACTACGGCACGGAACGCCACGTGACGCGAGGCGCTCGCAATTTGTGGATTTGGAAACCGCTCGATGCGATTTGGCTGAATCATAACCTCCATCTCACTCACCATTCCCATCCGTCCGTTCCGTGGGTGCATCTCCCGAAGACGGAGCCGGAAGGTGATCCTTCGCGTGGCTTTCTGCTCACCGCGTATTTGAAAATGTGGCGGGGACCGAAGCCTGCCACCGACCGTGTCCCCAATCCTCACGCGGGCAGGATCATCCCCTAGGGCGTGTCGGCAGCCAGCGCGGCCGTCACGATGCCTTGCAGCAACGGCATTATGTCCCAGTGCGGCTTGAGATAATGGTCCGCGCCCCAAATGGGGCAAACGATTCCCGGTACGCGCAAAAAATCGGCCAGTAAAATGCCACCTCCATCGTTCGGCCCCATAGTCGAGAGGCGGGCGTAACCTCGCCCCGCCCACTCGTGGGCAATATGTCGCCGCAGCGGAAAGCCGCATATGTGAATCAATTTCAAGTGCGGAGGGATCGCGGGCCACTCCGACGCCGCGTCGTCCTTTGACTCATGGCAGAGATCGTTTAGCCCGGCGATGCTGTTTCCCTTCCACCAGAGCGCCAGGCACACGCCCAACCAGCGCAAGGGGCGCTTGCGTAGCCACGACACCAACGGCGTTCCCTGAACCATCCCACTAAAGCTGATCCACGCTGAAACCGCGGCGAAAGCTTTGGCTGCCCGCGGGAGGGACAACGCACGTTTCACGTCAGCCCCGCCTTTGCTGAGACTGATCAGGGCAATTCTTCGCCCCTGACGCGCTTCGAGCCAATCGAGAATGATTCCTGCGTCTTCGTCCAGCGATCCGAAACTCGGTATCGGAATGACCTCGGCCTTGCATCCCAATTGGTCCGCAATCGCCAACACTCGCGCACCGTCGGCACCGGTGTTCCGGTGCTCACGATGGAATGCGCCGGGTACGACACCAATAAGATCTACGCTTGGTTTCGAAGATGCATGCTCGCTGCTGGCCAACTTGAGAAACTCCTCGTTCGCGCGGTTCCTCAATATTCGGGCGTACAATAGTGCGGTCGCGAAATCCAAGCCTTCGGTTCGCGTGAGGTCTGCTAAACGATCCTGGGTTAATTCTTCAAGCCCACCCTCCCTCGCCGCTGCGCGCGAGAGCAGGTTCCTGTCCTCTTCCGATAGGATCACGCACTCCGCCTCTTAGCCGCAAACAGACGCGAAAGGACGAGCCCCAATATCAATCCCACGGCGGCGCCGCCGAGGCCCAGCCACAATCCAATCCGGTGTTCCGCCAGCGACAGCACGGGATTTTGAAATGCGCTGACCGAGGTATGAAATGCGGCCACATACCATCGATCTCCCCGCTTCACAATCGTTGCCGTAAAAACAGCTGTTGAACGGAAGATCAGACCCATCGTTCAGCACGAAGTGGTCATGCAGATTTCCCCACGACACGGCCCAATCGCCGTAGATGTGCCGGCCCACCACCTCCGGTTCGCACTTCATCTCCCGGACTACCCGGTTATCGCCCGACATCATGCGTTGGTAAAACGCCCGCACCTCCCCGGGGCCACGACAAACTTCCCCATTCTGCCATGTCACCACCACGTTGGGATCCAGGTAACTCAACAGGCCGTCGATATCGCCCTTGTTAAAACTCGTGATCAGCCCTTCGCGCAATTGAGTAATGGAAGCGGTCGCTTCATCGGTCGTTGGCGGCGCCTGGGCCATGACGGGGACAGCAAGGGCGAGGAACAAACAGACGATCAGTTTTCTCATAGGATGCTCTCCGGCTGGGATGCACGATGGAGATTTTGCAGCCAGGCGAGGTAATCGACCAGCAATTTGTCGGCCCCGATCATACGGTCCGGCCGGAACCGGATACCATCAGAGCGATCGGCGTCCGAACGCACGAATTTCTGAATAAACGATCTGCGAATCACCGCGTCCAGCGGATCGATGATCCGCCGGCCAATCCAGCTCTGGCTTCTTGGCACCAAAACGATGTTTCGCACTTTGGTTCGCTGCCGGTCTATCGGAATGAAGCTCACAATCCCATAACTGGTCGTGCGTTGAAATCGCGCCGCCACCAGCACCAGGTTTCCGTTCCAATTCTCCACCGTCATCTCGACTTCAGAGCCGGAAATACCACGAGTCAGTCGGTCACGAAGGGAGTCGCCCGTAACCCGGAACTTTGCGCGTACGCGCCACGAGAATTCGTGCCGGGAATCGACGACCGGCTCGCCCACCAAAGTGCGATCATGGGCGCAACGGAAATGCTGGGCATCGAAGCCATTCGCGCTTAGCAGATACCAGGGCGCCAGCACCGTGAACTCAAACGCTGGCGCCGCGAGCAGGTCCCCGGCGTCCACTCCAGGAAAGAACGGCAACGGGAACGTGGCCTCCAGCCGATTAAAGAAAAAAACCTGATCGCCACATACCTCTACCGGAAAGGCCGCCTGCCGGGCGAAGGAAGGGATATCGGCTGTGGCTGGAATATGTTCACAGCGCCCATCGCCGGCGTACTCCCATCCGTGCAAGGGGCAGGCGAGCCGCCCGTTCTTCACGCATCCAAGCGAAAGATCGGCCCCCATGTGGCAGCAATCTCCACTTAACACTGCCGGACTGTTCGCGCCGCAAAACGCGACGTAGGAACGCTCACCCGGCAAATCGAAACGCATTGGGGCACGGGAGAGTTGAGCCACCGTCCCGACGTAATACCAGGACGCCGGTGTCTGCGGAAATCCGCCAGCGAACGTCTCTTTCACAGGATGATCAGACGAGTCGTCCAAGGGGGCTATTGAACTGGCAGCCTCGAAGCTCTGCAAGCAAGCACAGTGATTTTCGAACCTTCGCCCTCCTTTGGGAACTGCTGAACCGCCCGGTATTGCCGTTTGAGGTCGCGGCAGTCCCAAACGATCAACTTGCTGAACCCGCAGGTTCGGCTAAGACGTTGAGGGCTTCCTCACCCGCCTGTGCTACCTCCCCGTTCTTCACCCTCCAAATGAAGGAGCGATTCTTCGCCTGCCCCGGCTGGCCGCAACTCCGCTTCGCGTGGCTTCTCTCCGCGCTGAACACGGCCTGGTTCTGGTTCGTATATGGCGGCTGCTCATGGATCACAGCGCATCGCACCCTGCGCGTGCGTGTCAATTTCCCCTTCGAGCTTTCCATCCCTCTCGTACCCGGCACGGTACTCATATACATGAGCATCTATCTGCTCTTCTTCGCAGGTCCTTTCATCATCCGGGATCGGCGCGAGTTTACTACGCTCATTTTTGCGCTGACCCTGGCCACATTCTGCGGCGGTATCGGCTTCCTTCTCGTGCCATCGCAGCCCGCCTATGCACCACCGACTGAACTCGGCATCTGGACGGCGCCCTTTCATTTCGCGCAATGGCTGAGTCTCAGCTACAACATGGTGCCGTCGCTACACGTGGCGCTCTCCGTGTGCTGTATCAGCGCCTACTCCCGCCATGCCTCACCACTCGGTCGCCGACTCCTCTGGACGTGGGCGGCCGCCATCGCCCTTTCGACATTGCTTACGCACCAGCATCACGTCATCGACGTGATAACGGGTTGGGCGGTCGGCGTCGGAGCAAGCCGGTTTGTAAGGCGTCGACTGAATGTCCAACGCGGCCTGACTTTAGTCCCGGAACTTTGAACTGACGAAAGCGACCGTTTGAAGCGGAGCCGACCGGAGGGAGCGCGAAGCGGAAAATGGCGAATGCTTTGCGTGGCAAGCGGTCGGCACGCATGCAAGGGGAACCAGGCGGCAGGCCTCAATGGAACGGTGAAGCAAGCACCCGAGCCAGTTCCTCCTTTGGTGGAACGTAGTCGGTCGCCGAAAACGGAATCTGGTTTAGCTCGTCCTCGACCGCATCCCAATCAACGTCGGCGTCCTGGGCTCGCCTGTATTCAATCTCGTAGCGGGCGTTCAGACGGGCATCGTTCATCGTGCCGATCAATTGTCGGTCGCTTCGGCGCAGAACGATGACTGTCTGATTTCGCGTTTCAAGGGAGCCCCCGGCCGCCTTGAACAACCTGGCTGCCCGTTCAAGAAAAGCCGGAAGAAATTGCTCGAATGTCCTCACTCCCTTTAGAGGCACAACCACCATCGAGAGCGAGGCGTCGTTCATCGCCAATGCGCAATCGCCGACGCCGTAGGCGCGTACAATGTCAGCGCTCCAGCAATCGATCTTCCCGGTTTGAGGACGCCGACGGTCCGGCAGCGAGATCATGCAGTTCAGCCGATCACTGAATTTGGCGGAGGCGGAAATGATCATTCCTCTATTCTGTGCTCTGGCTTCCACGGATCAAGCAGCGGCTTCGGTGAGCGGCCGCAACAGATCGGCGATCCATGCTGGCGCGTGTCGCAAGTCCTCCCGAATAACCCCACGAGGGTTTCCGCCGGGATGGGGAGTTCGAAATACGCCGCCCTTGGCCAATGAAAATCTGGCAAAGGGGGGACCTGAATTGTAGACTGGGTATGCGTGACGGAATGAGCATCGGTCCAAGTGCCGGGCTTGGGAGGTCCTCGTCCCGGGGCGTCAGGACTGCCTATTGGCAATCAATCCCGCTTGCGGGAGCGCCTACCTCCATTATGCCTTCCGTCACGCCTTTTTTATGTCCAAGGCTTCCAACCTGCCGGCGGTTCTTACACGACGGCTCATTGAGCGTCTTGCGAGCGACAGGTCGCTTCAACGGGGGGAGAATTATTTTGCCGGAGGCCGGGTTAAGGCGCTCGTCAAACGCGGGGATACGCTGAGGGCGAAAGTTACAGGCACGGAGGAATACGAGGTGCGGTTGACCGCCGTCGGGGGCAGGTTGGAGTTCGAATGCTCATGCCCTGTCGGCATGGATGGCAACTTTTGCAAGCACTGCGTCGCGGTGTCCCTGGCTTGGCTGGATTCGCAAAAACCGGGCGGCCGCGGGCAGGCGGGAAGCGAAACGGACCGTGCTATGCCGGTGGTAAATCTCGGCGACTTGCGTCCGTGGTTGTTGAAACAGAGCATGGAAACGCTCGTGGACCTCCTGCTCGACGTGGCGGAACGCGATGACCGCCTCCGTGAAAAACTTCTACGCAACGCCGCCCGTGCCACTTCGAAGCGAATCGACTTTCCCGCCTATCGAGACTCGATTACCAGGGCAACTGCGATCCGAGGATTTGTCTCCTATCACGAGGCGTACGGTTTTGCCCGGGGAGTCGAGGAGGCGGTCGAGCCGCTGAAAGAATTGCTCGCCGAGGGGCACGCGACAGCCGTAATCGAACTGGCGGAACACGCCTTGAAACGGGTGGAAAAGGCAATGGGCCAGATCGACGATTCCGATGGTGGCCTCGGAGGGGTGCTGGAGTTGCTCCAGGATTTGCACCTGCGAGCCTGTCTTATAGCGAAGCCGGACCCGGAGGCGCTGGCCACACGCCTCTTCGATTGGGAACTTCGTGGCGACTGGGATGTCTTCCACGATTCGGCGACGAAGTATGCCGATGCATTTGGAAGGAAAGGACTGGCACGCTACCGGCAATTGGCAGAAGAAGCGTGGGCGCTGCTTGCCGACTTGAAACCGGGAGCAAAGGAAGACTTCTCCAGCGCGCGTTTTCGCCTGACCCATATTATGGAGCAGGCGGCGCACGCCGGCGGCAACTTGGACGCCTTGGTGAAGATCAAGACGAAGGATCTTTCAAGCGCCCGCCATTTCCTGGATATCGCACGGCTTTACGCCAATGCACAGCGTCCCGACGAGGCTCTGGCATGGGCAGAGCGCGGAATGGCCGCCTTCCGAGACAACCCCGACCGCGATCTCCGCAAGTTCATCGCGGAGGAATATCGTCGCCGGGGACGGCATGACGACGCCATGGCATTGATGTGGGCGCAGTTTGAAGAATGCCCCTGCCTCCGCGATTACCAAGAACTCAAAGAACACGCCGGCCAGGCCATCCGTCTGGCCCGTTTGGCAGAAACGCGCTTTGGAGAAATTGCGCCCCAATCCCAATGCCGCTCCGAAGAAAGTGCGCGGAGTCCGCGGCTGGATTCCCTGGGCAGAACGGGATGCCAGCGAACTGGTGAAAGTCTTCCTTTGGGAGGGCGAGGCGGAAACTGCGTGGCTGGAGGCGAAGGCTCATGGCTGCGCGAACGACTTATGGATCGCTCTTGCAGGCAAACGCCAAAAGGCTCATCCGGAGGACGCGATTCCCGTTTACCAACGCGAGGCAGAGCGGTTAATCGATCAGAAAGATAATTCGAGTTACAAGGAAGCCGTCGCCTGCCTGGCGAAGGTCAAGACGCTCATGGCTGGAATGGGGCAGAGAGCCGAGTGGGAAGCATTCATAGCCGGAGTCCGCGCCAGGCACAAACCAAAGCGAAACTTCATCGCAGCGGCGGCTCATTTGGGTTAGCAGGAATATTTCGTGCGCCTTGAGAAAACGCCTTGTTGAAATCGGCAGGTGAGACGAAGTGACTTTTACAAGGGCAAGTATTCGTCATAACAGGCGAGAAAAGTTTATATCGTCATATATGGCGAATCATATTTGACATCTGCATGTATATCGCCATACGTGACGGCTTATGAAGATAGCAGAACAGATTTCCGATGAAGGGGTTCTCCGGGAATTGGGGGGACGGCTGACCGGCGCCCGGCTGGAACGGAACCTGACGCAGGCCGCGCTGGCGGAGAAGGCGGGTGTCTCCAAGCGGACCGTGGAGCGGCTGGAATCGGGCGAAGTAGCGACTCAGCTATCGGGTTTTGTGAGGGTATGCCGCGCGCTGGGCTTGCTGGAGCGGTTTGAGATGCTGATCCCCGAAGCGGCGCCAAGCCCGATGGAGCAACTAAAGTTGCAGGGCAAACGGCGGCAGCGCGCCTCAGGCGCCCGGGCTGCGACAGACGCGCCCAAAAAGTGGACCTGGGGTGAGAAGTCGTGACGGCGAGGGTGCAACTGTGGGGACGAACGATTGGCGCGGCGTCGCTGGAGAAGGGAGGAGAGTATGCGGCGTTTCAATACGATCCGGATTTTGCCCGGAGCGGGATCGAGATTTCGCCGATTACGATGCCTCTGAGCGACCGGGTGTATCTTTTCCCTGAACTGCCGCTAAGAACATTTCACGGGCTGCCGGGACTGCTGGCAGACAGTCTGCCGGATCGGTTCGGCAATGCGTTGATCGACGCCTGGCTGGCGAGACAGGGCCGGACGCCGGAGAGTTTCCATGCGGTGGAGCGGCTTTGCTATACGGGAACGCGAGGGATGGGCGCGCTGGAGTTTGCGCCGGCGTTGGGGCCGAAGCCGACCCGGGCGACGAGGATTGAAATCGACGAGTTGGTAAAGCTGGCGTCGGAAATCCTCACGGAGCGTGGCAGGCTGAAGGGTGACTTTTCGGGTCCGGGTCAGCAGAAGGCGCTGAGGGACATTCTAAGGGTGGGAACTCCGGCGGGTGGGGCGCGGGCAAAGGCGGTGATCGCATGGAACCGGGAGACGAACGAGGTGCGCTCCGGGCAGATCGCGGCGGGGGATGGATTCGATTACTGGCTGCTCAAGTTTGACGGCGTGACGGGCAATCGGGACAAGGAGATGGAAGACCCGAAGGGCTACGGGGCGATCGAGTATGCGTATTACCTGATGGCGCGAGCGGCCGGGATCGAAATGAGTGAGTGCCGGCTGCTGGAGGAGAATGGGCGGCGTCACTTCATGACGCGGCGGTTTGACCGGCTGGCAGGGGGCGAAAAGCTGCATATGCAGTCGCTCGGCGCGCTGGGGCATTTCGATTTCAACGAGCCGGGGGCCTACGCCTATGAGCAGGCGTTTCTAATGATCCGCCAACTGGATCTGCCGATGCGGGCAACGGAGGAGGAGTTCCGGCGAATGGTGTTTAACATCGTGGCGCGGAACCAGGATGACCATGTGAAGAACATCGCCTTCCTGATGGACAAGGAGGGCCGATGGTCGCTGGCGCCGGCGTTTGATGTATCTTACAGCTTCAATCCCGGCGGGAGCTTTACCGCGACGCATCAGATGACGATGAATGGCAAACGGGATGGATTCACGATGGAAGATTTCCGCGTGTGCGCGAAAAGCGCATTGATGAAGCGTGGCCGGGCTGAAAGGATAGTGGGAGAAGTGTGCGCGGCGGTGCGGCGCTGGCCGGAATTCGCGGAACAAGCGCGAGTTCCGAAGAGCAGGAGTGCTGGGATACAGAAGACCCACCGGCTCTCTTTTCCCTGATGCGTGAAGGACTGATTTTTTGATTCCCACCGTGAGCCTCAACGAATCCATCGTCGAAGACGCCGCGCTACGTTGCTTGGGGAATTGGCCTTCGAGCTTTCCCGTAATTCCGACAATGTGTCGGGACTCAACCATTGCGAGATAGGTCAAACGGGAATCCCGACAAGAATCCAGACCAAACAGCAAATCGCGACATGAATCGCGACATGGTGTCGCGATTCGCGAGGAGGTTGCCGGACCGAATCCGTTGCCGCTTCCGTCGGCGCAACGCGCTGAGAAGCGCAGTTAAAGAAAACCCCACCCCGCCGCGCTCACGTGAGCGCGGAAACAGCACGTCGCCAAAATGAATACGAATCGTATTCGTATATGCTTCAATGGGGCCGCGCTCACGTGAGCGCGGAAACCAACGTCCCAATCGTCGGCGCCGATCCCGTCCCCGTGCTTCAATGGGGCCGCGCTCACGTGAGCGCGGAAACCCATGTATAATACGGCAGTTGAATCCTACTAAGATGCTTCAATGGGGCCGCGCTCACGTGAGCGCGGAAACGCCGATGAGCAGAGAGCGGCGGCGGACGCGCTCAGGAGCTTCAATGGGGCCGCGCTCACGTGAGCGCGGAAACGCAAGTCCGCCAGCGACGCCTCCGCCCCCTCTTCGAGGCTTCAATGGGGCCGCGCTCACGTGAGCGCGGAAACCGATTCAGGAACGCCAGAGCCGCCACCAGTTCATCGGAGCTTCAATGGGGCCGCGCTCACGTGAGCGCGGAAACGACCTGATCAGCGACTGGCATGATTTCCCCGATGTGCAGCTTCAATGGGGCCGCGCTCACGTGAGCGCGGAAACCCCGCAATGCTGCGGCGTGCCGTGCGCTCATTCAATGCTTCAACCCGAAGTGCATCGGCCAGCGGTAGCGGCTCATGCCATAACCGCGATTCAGCGCACGGGAGAGGAGCATGTCCTGCGTGCCGATGAGGATGGCTTCGCACTCGGGATAGATGTCCCACTCGCCGCTGTCTTCCCCGCCCATGAGGATAACAGGGGAATGATCGGCTAGCCATCCGAGACGCTTCTTGGCGTCCTCATTGAGGCCCAGTTCGTCTGCACCTGCGACGAGATTTTCAAGCCAATTGTCCACTTCTCTCGCCGTCTGTTCAACGAGTGTACGCATTGGCAGGCAATAGACGAGGCGGCGCGGCCAATCGGACGGTTTTTGTTCAACGCGATTCCACAGCCATGCCAGAACGACGGCGGCGGTCTTGCCAAGGCCGGTGGGGACATTGATGAGGCGCGACCTGCATTCTGGGTCTTCGGCCAGGCGCGTTTGGTAATCAAACGGTTTGTGGCCGCCGGTGGCCCTCTGGAAGAATTGTTCGTAAGTCGAAGGGGGATTCATACCTTCCTGACCGTTCGCTTTTCCGCTAAATCGTTCAAAGAATCAGGGGAATGTTAAAAATGCTATGCGCCGCTACATGGAAAGAGAAGCGCAAAACGCCACCCTCGGATCCGCAGGGGCGTTGCGACCGCAGCCCCGGTGTATTCCCCGTTTTTACCGGCTCGCCGCGATGACGACCCGCCTGGACCCGGCGGAGATGCCCTCCGGCAAGTGGACGTTCCACTGGCGCTCGTTCCCGTCCACGCAGAGGACGATGGTGGCGTCTGCCGGCGGATGGTCGAAAGGCGTCTTCAAGAGCAGAAAATCCGGGCCAAGCTGGCCTACCGGGAGCGATGTTCCATTGACGAGCAGGCGCATCTTCACTTCGGCCGAATGGCCGGCATGACCGGAAGAGATCAGGATGGATGAAGACACAATAGCGAATGCCGAAGCCTGGTCCGCCCGCAACGGGTCGCGTCTGCTGGAACGGCTCGGCACCGGCATCCACGGTATTGTTTTCGCGGTCGAAAGCAACGCGGAAATCGGGCCGGCGGCGCTGAAGGTTCACTATTCGCCGGAGCCGTACCTCCGGGAGCGGCGGGTGTATGAGCGGTTGAAGGAATTGGGGGTGTCGGAGATTCTTGGATTTGATGTCCCTCACCTGCTGGATTTCGATGATGAATTGCTGGCGCTGAAAATAACCATTGTGATGCCGCCGTTCGTGCTGGATTTCGCCGCCGCTTACCTGGACTCCGCGCCGGAGTTTTCGGACGAGATATGGGAGGAATGGACCCGGAAGAATGAGGAGCAATTTGGCTCCGACTGGCCGATGGCGCGGAGGATCCTTGGCGAGTTGCAGGACCTCGGCATTCACATGCACGACCCGTCTCCGGGCAATATTCGATTTCGGTAGCCGAGCTTCCGGGCCGTCAGCCAGGCGGAATTGGCACGAGCAAGGGGAGTGTGCAGGCGAACCGAATGCCTGCCGGAAAACCGCGCGATATGTCATGCCACTCATAACCCGCCTTGGGGGCATGTATTTTTATGGGGCATGATGTACGCATCAAGCCGAAATGCGGCAATCACGCCAGCCTCTCCACCTGGCACCCAAATTCGAGCCTCTTGCGGCCCTCCCGTGGAGTGGAATCGATTGGGGACGGGTAGATTTTTGGGTGAAACGCGGCCATACACGCGAGAATATCCGGCAGGGTGGGACAATGGCTGGCCTACCCTCCGCGACAGACCCAAGGACTGGCAGCCAGTGCTCAGCCTCCAAGGGTCAATTGGGGAGGCTTCCTATCGACTGCTTTGCCAAGGTCCTCCTCGCTGTCGCTCGCCCCGGCTCATTCGGTGCCGGGCCTGGAAGGTGTAGGAAAAGGTGCGCTGTTTCCTGCCCCAATACCTCCGTTCCGCCTGCAAGTGCAGGCACAGAGACAAATCGCAGGGGCGGGCTGAAATATTGATCCTTTTCGAGCTTGAACAATGTGACATATTTGTTCAGGATTCCTGAACATGAGTGCGCTACCTGCAAAGCCCGACTCTGAGCAGCTATTCGAAATCGCAGAGAGCCAGCAGGGGTATTTCTCCACCCCGCAAGCGGTCGCCGCAGGGTACGCTCGAAGCACACACAGCTATCACGTCCAGGCCGGCAATTGGGTGCGGGAGCACCGGGGCATTTACCGGCTGCGCAAGTATCCGCTCAGCGAAGAGGGCCAGCTCGTGCTCTGGTCACTCTGGTCGCGAAACCGGGAGGGCAAGCCGCAAGGGGTGTACTCCCACCTGACGGCGCTCAGCGTCAAAGAACTCTCCGATGCGAATCCCGCAAAGCTCCATATGACGGTGCCTCCTGATTTTCGCCGCAGTGGTGAGGTGCCGGCAATTCTGAGACTGCACAAAGCACAGCTTGCTCCCGATGAAATCATCAAGCAGCACGGATATGCGGTAACAACGCCAATGAGGGCAATTCTGGACCTCGCCGCTTCCGGTGACGCCGATCATGATCTCATTATCCAGGCATTTCACGAAGGCCAAAGCCGGGGCCTGATTACCCGAAAACAGGCTGTGGCAGCCTGTGCCCGGAGCGACATTCCTTCGTGGCTCCGACGCCTGATGGAGGCGCGGCATTGAAGGCGAAGCATTACGATACGGCGACGGCATTCCGTCGGGCGCTGGAGGATCGGCTCGCCACTACCGCAAAGTCGGAACGCGTAGATTTGCAGCGTATCCGGCGGCCCGACGAGCAGCACCCCTTTAGGAATCTTCGCGCCGAGCGCCTGGTAGCGGCTCGGTTCCTTCAAGAAATTCACCACCTCCTGCAGCTCGTACTTCGCCTCCTCGCAGCCCGCCACATCGTCGAAGCCGACCTTCGTGTCCTGCTCCGCCACCAGCCGCGCCTTGCTCGACCCGAAGTCGAGGATCGATTTTCCCATCCCGGACATGCGCCGCGACAAAAAACTCCACAGAAGGAACATGACCCCGATCGGCACTACCCACGCCCACAAAAACTGCGAGAGGAAGCTGGGACGCTCACCGGAGAATTTTACGCCGGCCTTCACCATCTCGCGCACCAGGTCGGGGTCCTCCACGCGAACCGTGCGAAACATAAAGCTTTCCGGGGTTGGAGACGCTTTCGCCTTTTCCGCCGACGGCGAAGGGCTTGCCTCTTTCGCCCCCTTCGCCTCACTCGCCTCAGGCATTGCCGTCGGAGAGGGATTGACCACCGCCGGTTTTTCCGTGCCGGGGGCCGCGCCGCGGATTTGGCCCGTGATTTCCGTCTCGGCCACAATCGCCGTCTCGACCTTCCCCTTGGCGACATCGGTCTTGAACTCGCTGTACGGGATCGTCACAACTTCCAGCTTCCGCGCCCCTTCCAGCCAAAACCACTGGAACGCGAGCAGAATCAAGAGATACCAAAGGAGCGACCCCCGCCGCGGCGGCAAGCCTCTGGTCTGGAATTCCGGTCCAGGCTTGGGCCGCGAGCCGGCTTTCCCCGGGCCGCCGGCCCCTTGGAAATGGTCGATGTCTTTTTGCATCCTCCGTATTCATCCATTCGTCTGCGCCAGTTTCCGGGGTTGTTGCCAGGCGCATGCTTAAATGCGCCACGGGACGCATATTCCCAATTTCCAAACTCTCACACCTTTGAACACAGCCGAACGGCCGATGGCGCACACAAAAAGCATGACGTTGCTCACCAGTAATAGATCACCGCCCACTGCGAGAAGCGCCCACCCCATCGGTAGGCAGCACGCTCATCCTCCTCGGCCAAGTGATTGAGTGTCATCCGGTTCAGAAGATTCGAGACCCGGATTCCGAGGCCATGTCCGATTCCAACGCTTCATTTCCCAACGCAAGGCCGGAGGCTTGCCTAACGTCCAGACCCCAACGGGGTCAAACAGCCACAAGCCCGGGGTTGAGCAAGCGGGCGAAACCCCGGGTACCCGCCCCGCACGGTCACACATTCTCGATTTCAAAACCGTCCGACCCAAAATCAGGCCCAGATTATCCGTTCGGCTAAAGTGGCAGGATTGCTGCTTCTAATTCCAACTTCATGAATGCATTGATCCTGGCTTGCCGTTGGCTGTCATTCATTCCGCTGGCTGCCGCGTTGAATGCACTTTCGTCCCAAAGCTCCAGGGCGCCTATTTTCGCCATAATCCTAAGCTTCACCTTCACTTGCGCAGGGGGAATTTTAATTGCGACTGCCCATCGAAACTTCACAAGGGGCTTTCGGATCAACACAGCAATTTCTGCTGCACCGGGAATTTTCTGGATAGTTCTGATTGTGGCAATTCGCTTCGGGCGTTAGGTGAATGGGCAGAGGCGGAATTTCAGCGGCAATCCAGGGTGGCGGCCCTCCGCTTTGAACCAGTGTTGACACCAGCTCGGGGGCTTCTACCATTGATGGCTATTCGACTCAGCAAAACGTCGCCCAATGAAAAAATACGCGATCATTTGGCTGGTACTGGCACTGGGTATTGGCTTTTGCACGGGACGCCGGAATCTGCGGAAGTACTACCACCTCTCGGTACGGGGGCTGCAAGGAGAAGCAACGGTGCTGCAATTGCAGCCTGAGATTCACCAAACGACAATCTATCGCTATCAGGCTGGCGGCAAGACGCTCCAAGGCCAGGGCCAATCCGATTCTCCCAACCCGCCATTGGAGCAGTTGCGTGTCGGACAGCGGGTGATCGCTTATTACGATCCGCTAGATCCCGCGACTTCGGTCTTGGAAAATCCAACCGCCCTACTGAAAAACGAAGCGATTTCGGTCGGCTGCGCCGCAATTACACTCCCCACGTTCGCGGCAATCATTCTAATGAACAGGAAACCGCGAAACCGCCAGGCACCGGAGTGAAACATTTTGTGGCTACCTCTCGGCGTCTCCCCGCTGATCAATACCCAATTCACCCTTCACCTGCCCCCACCGAGTGCCCGGCTTGCCTGCATTGCGTTCCACCGCAGCGCGAAGTTCCATCAGGTCTTCCATGTCCTCGAGACGCTCCTTCAATTGACGCACTTCAGCGGCGAGCGACTCAAGCGTCGGATTTTCAAGTGCGGCGTCACTCATAGACTTCCTTTCGGTCTTTCACAGCGTACACGCTGATCAAATCGCTTTCCAGCATAAAGAGTACCCGGAAACTGCCAACCCGCAGCCGGTATTCCTGGGTTTTGCCGGTAAGTTCCCTCACGTTTCCAGCCAGATCGTTCTGCAGCGCATCAAGCCTAAAGCCAATGTTGCGCCGGTGGTCCTTGGGCAATGCCCGCAACTGCTGCCGCGCTTCATCTTTGATCTCCAGCCGGTAACGCACATCATTATCCTTCAGATTCCGGTCCGTCGTGGCAAGCGCCCGTTTCAGCCAGGAGAAGACTGTTGGAGGTTACTGTCAGCTCGCCATGGCGGCCCGTGCCGATCAGGCAAGGTCATTCCTGGCGCTCGTCTTTTGACCTTCCAATTTTCCGCCGATCCGGGTTAGAATTCGCTGATGATTCGAATTGGGAAAAAGAGCCGCTCCTTCGAGGCGGCTCAGCAATGGAACCTCCAGCAATACCGTGAGATGTCTCCCAACGAGAGAATCGCCGTTGCCCGGGCATTGCAGCGGAAGGCATTCGGACCAAATCCGCCGGATGTAAGGGCATGCCATCGACCAGCCAAATAGACGCCACCGCCTTCGTGAGGGCCAATTGTCCCGAAATCGATGAAACCTCTCTCTGTCGTTGTTGTGACCCTAATCATTTTAGGGTTTGCTTCCATAACCTCGGCCCAAGAGGGATCGGAGCCCGTACCGAAAGTGGAGCGCGAAACCGTGACCGTAAACCCGAAATTGCCTCCTTACATCTTCGAGATCGAACACAAGGGATTCACCAATGTCACCATACGTATCAGCGGGGGCCCAAAGAGCTATAGAGGACAGACGATTGACGCCGACGTTGACCCACATGACACTGACCTTGACATCGTTGATGTCAATTTCGACGGGTACCAAGACTTTCGCCTTCACACAGACGAGTCACCGATGGGAAACGACAGTTATGAGTACTGGGTTTTCGACAGGAAAACCGGAGAATTCAAGGAAGCTCCTGACTTTGATGATATCACTTCTGTTGACGAAGCGCACAAACTTCTGATCACCTATTCCAGACTGAGCGAATTTGAGGACACCACTGAGTACTATCGAGTAGAGGACGGAGAACCCGTGGAAATCAAATCTGTTGAAACCGCATGGTCGAAGAACGTGCGCGATATCGTCCCTGCCAGTTATTCCGACTTCACCGGCGTGCAAATCACACGCTTGTATCGAAACGGAAGGGTTTATCGCACGTTTTATTCGAAAGTAGAGTAAGAGTCGGCGGATTCAGGATCGGCAATCTCATCTAGCGGCTCCTGGCCGGACGGAGAATCTCGCCTGAGTCGAGATGATGCAAATCCGTCGCAAGCCTCTGGCCTCGGGGCAAATGATGACAGGCAACAAATTTCAGGCGAAAACGCCCCCAATCACGGCATGACCGAGGCTCTCAGACCCAGAATCAAACTCACGCGCCGCGCAACCGCTGCGGAGTCGCCACCCGATGATCTTCTCAAATGCATGCCGTCGAACCTTCGATAGCTCGAAGGGTCAACACCCACATACTCAATCGAATCGATGGTGCCGGGAATCTTCGCCCCGAACCAATGAGGATCATCCTGTTGATGCCATGTAATCATCGCCAGGATCGAGCCGGACGGATAGCCACTTGCGGAACCAGCCCGCGCGTGCTGCACGGCAACATCATTGCCGAAGACCATGTACATCGATGAACTCCGCTGATCGGCCCCGGAAGTAATAACCCGCCATTTGAGCGGGTCGTAAGGCAGGCCCGCGGGAAGGGAAGGTTCGGTAATGGTCGGGATGGTATAGACAAAGTCATTGCCGCGCATCGGCAGATGGCAACTGACGCAACTGTCCGTGAATGAGCTGCTCGCTCCAAACGGATGCAGGTCGGTGCCGAGCCATCGCGCCCACCCCCACCCCTTTGTGGCGGCATAAGTGCGGCTGTCCTTCATCATAAACTCGACCTGGTAAAATGGACCGGGCGTAATCGTCCCGTCGGCGCCGATCAATTGGCGCCACGCCACCTTCGCAAACATGGCGCCGTCCGGCCATGGATTCGTCTGGCCCTCCTGCACGGCCTTGATCGCCACGTCGTTCCCCAGCACGGCTCGCAACGATCCATTATCCTCGCGATCCGTGGCGCTGATCGCCTTCCAATTCTTGTAATCGGCCGGAAACTCCATCCCATCGAGCGCCGGTTGCACCGTGGCTGTCGAAGCGGGGGCGCCGGCCCATTTCGCGAACTGTTCGTTGGCCCCCGCGATGGCCTGGGCATTGGCCACTTTGTGGGACTCGGCGGATTCGAGATAGCTTTTCAGGATCGCCAATTGCTCCGGCGTCACCCGGGATTCCGGATGGGCCAGCCGGTAACTCGGCAGAGGCATCGCCCCAAACTGGATTTGAGTGACCGCCTCAAAAAGGAAACCGAGTTGCTGCGGTTTGGGCGCATTCCCCAGCTCGGAGAAATTCAAGTGGCTTCGCGCCTTCCTGACATCGCTGGCCACGAGCCAATAGGCCGGCGCGACCTGATCGAACCACGCAAGCTTGGTTTCATTCGAGTGGCAGTTATAACAGGAGTTACGAAGTATCTCCGCCACAGCCGGCGGCGCCTGAAAATCGGCTGTGACGGGAGGATTCGTCAATTTCGGCCGGATGAACTGAACGCCGACGCCGGCCAGCACAACCACGGCAATCAGCCGCCGTATAAACCGGGATTTGCCAGTTGGGTTCATACTCATGGCGGGCCGGGGTAATCCTGCTGATTCTCTTGCCGGGCAGTGGCTTGGGTCATCGAATGTCTAATCGCCTGACCTGTATTCGGCGGGCTCCGTGCGAAGGTGACCGTGGAAGCGGAGCTTTTTCTCCTAGCCGCTCGCGAGCGAGCAGCACGGCGTCACGGAGCTTTTTCGCCAAAATGGGCCGGGGCGGCAATTCGGTGAGGTATTCAGCAACGCGAATGCCGCGGGACTCCAATTCGAACACTTCCACCCGTTCGTCCGACTTTTCCGCGCAGAGAATCAGCCCAAGCGGCTCCTGTTCGCCGGGCCGCATTTCATTTTTTTTCAACCAGCGCAGGTTAAATTCCATTTGTCCAAGATCGCCAGGCGTAAACCGTCCGAGTTTTAAGTCGATAGCCACGAGGCGGCGCAATCGGCGATGGTAGAAGAGAAGGTCGATGTAAAAGTCTTCGTCATCCACTGCAATGCGCTTTTGCCGGGCGAGAAAGGCGAAGTCGCCGCCAAGTTCGACGAGAAAGGCCTCGATGTCGTAAATGATTGCGGCCTCCAGATCCTTTTCATGAAACGCCCCCTTGAGGCCCAGGAAGTCGAGGAAATAGGGATCGCGGAAAACGAGATCGGGCGTGAGTTGGTCTTCAGCGCGTAACTTTTGGATCTCCTGGTGCGCGAGTTTGGCGGGCTTTTTCGAGAGTGCGGTGCGCTCGAATAGCATCCCGTCAATTGTTTCACGAAGTTTTCGTACGCTCCATCGCTCGATCCGGCACATTTCCGCGTAGAAATCACGCTGGAGCGGGTCTTTCAGGTAGAGGATGTCGAGAAAGTGGCTCCATCCCAATTGTCTCGACAGTGTCGAGACAATCTCGGCGTCTGGAAACACCTCCGCAAACCGGACGGCATGCCGCAGCGATTTCTCGGCAAACCCGCGCCCAAACTCGACCGTCAATTCTCTCGACAGCGTCGAGACAATCTCTTTGCCATATCCGGCCCGCTTGCTCTGAAGGATGTCCTCGCGAATGCGCTTCCCGATTTGCCAGTAGAGCGAAACAAGGCCGAAATTGGCTGTTCTGGCGATGCCCTCACGCGCGGTAAGGATCAGTTCGCGAATGTCGCCGAGCAATCCGCCCGACGCGGCTGCGACTTCGGTAGGTGCTCGTCTCCTTGGCATGGATTCAGGCTTTGGTAGCGTGAGCCGGCGGGATGTAAAGGCATGAATGCGCGCCAGAAGAGCGCCACGGGCAGGACGATGCCGGGAAACCGGAAAAAGTAACCCAGTGAAGAATTTGGTCTAATTCATAAGGATTCGTGATGACGATAAATCGCCAGAAGTTCCTCGTTGCGTGAGATCTGACGATTGGTTATGATCGGGGCGAATTCGGGCAAAAATGCCCTATAATTATTAGAAATCCGCCGTCCTATTGAACTTGGCGAATGCGAAATCGAGCCTCGGCGTCAGCAACACAGCTCGGGTGCTCCCGCATTGAACTGGCTCACGTAATCGGCTGGATGTAACTGCCAAATGAAGTGCTTTGCCATTCCATCCCGGTGGAAGCCGGAATACACTCTATCTGCTGTCGCCTCCGTTGTTCTCCTCTGCACTGGCTGCACACCCCGCACTACCGACCGAGGTGCAACGGCTCCAGCCGGTGAGATTCATCAAGCTGTCCCAACAACGCCACCGCCGAAGCATGTTCAATATGTTAGAATAATGGGCAGCGAGGTGCGCGCCCCCGAACGCATTATTTGGTCCTCTGATCTCACGTTGATGGGAGCGATCGACACAGCAGGCGGGTTTGATGGAACCCCAAACGTTAACCTTATTCGCGGCAAAGAGCGAACCAAAGTACACATTCGCCAAATCGTTCAAAACGAATCGCTCGACCCACTCCTCGAGCCCGGAGACGTGGTTGAAGTTGACCAGGGAAGTTTCTAAAACGGACCTGCAAACTCAATTCCATTACACATTAGCCGCGTCGAAGTAATGTTGCGACCTGCGGCATCGACGTAGGCAGTTACCGGCATTGCGGCGCCAGGGAAAAATGGAAATAATGGATCGATGTTTCACACCGTCTTTGCGGAATTCATCATTGCCGGCCTGGCGGCTGGCACCCTCTGTGGCGCGGTGGCGGCGCTCGTCTGCGCGGCGTTGACCCGCGAAAGGCCCGGGCTGCGCGCCAAGGCCTGCAAACTTGCCTTCTTCTATCCTTTCGCCTGTTTCCTCATTTGCACCATTGCGTTCCTGGCCTATGCCCGCACCGGCCGGAACGTTTCTCTCGGCTACGGCTATTCCATGGATATGGTCGGCTCGACGGGAAAGGCGATCATCCAAACGCCACAGAACGACGTACTGTTCATCAACGTCACCGGAATCGGAGTAAGCGGCAGCATGGCCGCGATTCAAGCCGATCTCGGCCCGGTCTACGTTCTTAAGAATCTCCAAAGCGGAGATTCGACGACGTTCAGAAACCAGTACGACCTTCAGGCTGCGGCTCGCGATGCCGGCATCCCCGCCTCCGGCATCCTCTCTCCGGATGATTTTTCCATGTCGCGCCGCTCCGGTCTCTCGAGCGCCCTCTTTTTCCTGCTCCTCCTCGGTGTGCCAATCACCGGCGCCGTCCTCCTCGTAAAGCGATTTTCCGCGGAGTTGCGCAAACCGCTTGCCTGATCGCTCTGACGCATCCCGCTCACTTTCTCGGGCTCCGCGCACGCGCACGCGCCGGCATTTTTAACGCGGTCGCAATATGATCGTCACATCGGGCTGCCACAAACACAGCCCTATGACCTGGCTCCAATTCCTGCATCTCTATTTCGCGGCGCTTTGCGCGCTTGCGGCGGGCTGCCTCGTTTACCTCGGATGGCTCGTCTGGCCCCGGACGTGACCTGCTTTTTCACAAAAAAAGTGGCGCGTGGCAACCGGAGGACGTATCGGTTCGGCTGCATGAAGACACGCGCACTCCTCCCTGTCGCGGCGCTGCTTGCGGCGCTCGCATTTCACCCCGGCCGCACCTGGGCCGACGACGAAGAAGCCGAACTGAACGCCCTTCCGGCGGCAGTTCAAAAAACCGCGCACGAGCAGATCGGCACGTCCGAGGTCGAGGAAGTCGAGGACACTTACGAGGATGGCCAGCACGCCACGGAAGTCGAATACAGCGTGAACGGGAAGAAGATGGCCGTGGTCATCGCGAAGGATGGCGCCCTCATCCAGAAGGAGTACCGGATGTCGCCATCGGACGCGCCCGATGTCATCCGGAAAGCCATCGCCGCGCTCTATCCGGACGGGACCATCTCCCATATCAAGGAGGTCGAGCGGAAGGATGCAAAATTCTTCGAACTCTCCGTGAAAGCCGGCGGCAAATCTCACCAGCTAAAACTGGATGAGGCGGGCAAGCCATTGACGGCTCAATAACGGTGCGCCGGGCCCCGGGCGATAATAAAGAAATGGGCGCTTTCGGGGCCTGAAACCGCGGTTTTCAGCGTTTTGCGTCGATCCGGCGTCGATTTGTTTAATTTTTCGATAAATTGTTGTTGTCTTGCCGCGGTTATTTCGGCATTTTGCAAAGACTGAAGTCCGAGCGGTCTCAGTGCCGGATGTCCGCGGGTAAAGTTTGCGGAAGCCAAAGCGCTGGAATGGCCCAGCCAGGATCGCTCGATTCACCCACTGTTTTCCCACGAAACCGCGGGCGGACCTCGAAAAAACGCCCGCCGTGTTGGGGCTCGCCTTAACCCGCAACCCCCAGGAAAGCGCCGGCAGCTCTTAGCAGCCGGCGCTTTCCACTTTTTACGGGCAATTGTTTTGGAAATTGCGGCCCAGTCTGGTTTTTCACCCGTCAGGTGGAAGCGGCTTCGAAAAACACGCGATTTTGCACCAAAAAATCGCCGTAAATCGGCCCGGTTTCGCCCAAAAACGGCCCTTTTCCCGCCCGTTCGCGAATCAACCCTCGACCGCCACCGGTTCCTCTTCTTTTTCCTCGATCCTTTGCCCCACCGGCGTCGGGTAGAGCCCGCGAAGCAGGGATATTTTTCCGTCAAAATCCTCGACCAACGCCGACGAACTTTCGACCCAATCACCGGAATTGTAGTAATCCACATCGCCGATTTTGCGGATGACCGGCCAGTGGATATGGCCGCAGATCACCCCGCTCACCTTGTAATCGGCGGCGTAGCGAACAATCGCCTCTTCGAATTTCCCGACGAATGACACGGCGTTCTTGATCCGCCGCTTCGCATAGGAGCTGAGCGACCAATAGCCCATGCCGAAGCGCCTGCGAATCCAGTTGAGCGGGACGTTGAGCTTGAGCAGCATCTCGTAGCCCAGGTCGCCCACGAAGGCCAGCCAGCGCATGTTTTGCACCACGGTATCCAGCTCGTGGCCATGCATCACCAGCAGGCGCCGGCCATCGGCGGTGAGGTGGATGTCGTTTTTTTTCATGGTGATGCTGCCGTAGATGCCGAGGAAATCGGAAAGGAACTCGTCGTGGTTGCCCGGGATGTAGATGATCCTGGTTCCCTTGCGGCCTTTGCGCAGAATCTTCTGGATGACGTTGCTGTGCTCCTGGGGCCAGTAGATGCCGCGCCGCAGCTTCCAGCCGTCGATCAAATCGCCGACGACGTAGAGGGTATCGAACTCATAATCGCGCAGGAAATCGAGCAGCGCGCCGGCGTTGCATCCTTTGGTGCCGAGATGCACGTCTGAAATCCAGCCGGTGCGGAATCGTTGGCTCACTTTAGGGTAGACAAAACCACAACCGATGGTGGTGTCAAAGGCGGGATGACACCATGGGTGATATTTTACATGGCTGTAACAATTGGCCTGCTGCAACCTGAGGCCTCCCAATCGGCAATCTCACATCAGCAATCAGCAATTCGCATTTCGCAATCCCCTGCCCGCATCGCTACGCTCAGGCGTTGCGGGCGCGGCGCAATCCCCTGCCCGCATCGCTACGCTCAGGCGTTGCGGGCGCGGCGCAATCCGAAATCCGAAATCCGCAATCCGAAATCCGAAATCCGAAATCCGAAATCCGAAATCCGAAATCCGAAATCCGAAATCCGCAATCCGAACGCTCTACCGGATGACGCGGCCGAAGGCTTCGGCGCGCAGTTCTTCGCGGCGAACCTGGATGAGGTGGGTGAGCGTTTTCATCTGGGTGTCGAGGGCCAAGGCATCCCTGCGCCGGTCGGCGGCGGCGGCGAGCAGGGCAAGGTCGCGATCCTCGCCCAGCAGATCGGCGAGGGTCTGGAGTTCCTCCATGCGCTCCCGGAGTTCCGGGCATGCGGACCGCAGGAGCAGCGTCTGCTGCCAGAGGTCTTTCACGCGCTTGCGCCATTGGTGCAGGCGCTCGTCGGCGGCGCTGGCCTGGGCGGCCGCGCGAGCCTGGCGGCACTTCCTCGAGGCGCGTCCCCAGGCGCTTATGGCGTCCTTCCATTTCAAGCCGCCGAGCTTCCACGCCTTCACCCGCTTGAGTTGAGGCTCGAGGCGACGCGCGGCGTGGGAGAGAACCTCCTGGGCGGCCAATTCCCGCGCCAGCCGGCGCGCATCGGCGGCGAGCATCCGCCGCAGTTTGCCGACGATGGCGGGCGGCTTGCGTTTGAAATACCTCCGGCTCAAACCATCGAGGGCTTCGATCAAGGCAGCGGCATCACGCACGGCGCGGATTTCGCGGCCCGCATCGCGAAAGAATCGATTCGATTTTCTGAATTCCTTGCGGTCCAGGCCGCTTCGCGCCAGCCGCAGGAGCGAGCGGATTTTCTTGAAGCTTTTTCGTGCCTCGTGCACGGCCCCGGCGGCGCCGGCGCGGGAGCGGGCGGGGCCCTTGTGCTTGCCGCCCGCCCCGTGGCGAAGCGCCCTTTGGGCTCGCGCAATCTCCGCCATGGCGACGCTCCTGACCCCTTTGCCGATGCTGCCGGATTTTGGAATCTTGTAGCTCACGCGCCGACAGCGTAACTGGGAAAATGTCCAGCCTGAAGCGATTTTGCAGGCGGGTGAGAACTACCGTTTCATGTCGGGGTGCTGCTTCCACCTATTTTCGCCGCCTGCTGCGCATCGCGGCCATGGCAGCCATGGCCGCGGCAATGATCGGACCCGCCCCCGGCTCCGGTACAGCCGCCATGGAAACGAGCAGTACGTCATGGCCGGAACCGGTATCGGTTGCATTTTCCCCGTACACGATGTCGAACAGATCTCCGTCGACAGTTATCGAATTCCCTTCGGCGAATTCTCCAGTGAAGGTAGAATCCGCCGGCTGGCCGTTGATCAGGACATAGATGAAGCCCTGGGACTGGAGGGCGAAGTTGCTTCCGAGGGTCAATCGCAGCGTCGCGTCATTGAGTGTGACGTTGCCCGAATCGATCGTGAGTTCGTCGTGATCGGTTGGTGTCGCAACCCCGAGCCGGATCGAGAATATGGAGGTACTGTCGGTTAGAGAGACGTTTCCATTCGCCGTGAGCATCCCGGCTGATCCCGACGCCGAGTCATACCCCGGCGCGAGTGTGCCGCCGCCGGCCACGCTCACAGCGCCCAGCGATCCGTTTCCCCTCAGGGTGCCATCGACGGTGGTAGTGGAAGAGTGATTGAGCAAACCATCCACCTCGAGAGCGGCGCCAAAGGCAACCCAACCCGATTGCGTATCATTGGTCGAGCCAGATAAGTCAAGCGTGCCGGCGTTTACGGTCGTCGGTCCTGCATAATTATTCGACGAGGACAACGTCAGGGTGCCGAGGCCGTTCTTGGTCAGTCCTCCGTCTGCTGCCTGCGTACCGGGCGCGGTATCATGAGGATCATGAAGGAGCGGCTGGGGGATGGTGACGGCATATCCATTCGTGTTGATGATGGCGCCTCCGGCCCGCACATAAGCCGTGGTTAATCCGGAAACGAAAGCTGAACTCGTACCGCCGGCTTCCAAGGCGCCGCCGTCGAAATTAAAAATACCGGCGCCAGTGCCACCAACGATGCCGGGTGTGATCAATGTACCTCCGTTTAGCGAGTAAGAACCGTTGGCGCCGTATTCACCGATGGCAACATCAGTGGTGTTGGTGACCGTGCCTCCGGCTTCAATGAAGGCGCCGACGCCGCCGGGATTGGCGCCCGCTTCGATGACCTGGCTTTGAAGGGAACCGGCGCTCAATTGATAGGTCCCACTGGCTCCCGGGGCGTCGCCCAGCTTCAAATCGCCGATGGTCACGGCGCCGCCCGTCTGTGCAAGGATGCCGGCGCCACTGCCGCCGACAATCGCAGAACCGGTGACCTTGAGCGTGCCGCCACTGATCTGGCAGGCGCCGTTGCCCGCCTGGCTGGCGCCTATCACCAGCCCGCTGCCAACGGTGTTGCTGCCGCTCGTCTGGACAAAGGTTCCGGTGCCGCTTCGGCCGACATAGATGTAGCTTGTAGAGATCGAGCCGGAGCCGCTCAGGGTTGCAAACGCCACGCTGCCCGCCGTGGCAAGAACGTAACTCGCCGCAGTGCCATCGACGATGAGCGCGCTGTTGGGGGTGTTGAGCGTGCCGGTAATTGCAAGGGTTCCAGAAGTGACCGTCGTGTTGCCAGTATAGGTCTCGACTCCGGCGAGGGTCAAAGCATTGGAACCGGTCTTGACAATGCCCAGCGCATTGGCGCCGCCGTTCGGATTGGATATCGGCGCGCTGTAGGTGAAGTTGCCATCATTGGTATCAATGCCGGCATAGGAGCCGTTTTCGAACCCGCCGGTTGCACTCCCGAGCGCCAGCAAACCAGTGAGGTCCGACGAGGTGAAGTCTCCCGCGCCGCCGACGCGCAGGGCAAGGATTGCGCCCGGGCTTACTTTTATATTGGCAGCGGTCCATTGGGCGGCGTTGTCACCGTAGAGCGAGAGCTCCTGGGCAAATTCGAGGGTGCCGGCATCGACCGATGTCACGCCGGTGTAACCGTTGCTGCCGCTCAAGGTAAGGGTTCCCGCGCCGATCTTGGTCAGTCCGCCATCGATGGCAGGGACGCTGTCGTGGAGCAGCGGCTGGCTAATGGTGATGTCATATTGATTGGTATCGATCACCGCGCCACCGGCCTGCACATTGGCGGTAGTCAGACCGGCCATGAAGGCGGAATCGGCGGCGCCGGCCTGCAAGGTGCCGCCGTTGAAGTCGAAGATACCCGTGCCGCTGCCGCCGATGATCTTGTATGTATTGAGCAAGCCGCCGCTTAGCAAGTAAGTGCCCATGCCGCCCGCGTCCTCGCCGAGATAGAGCGTGCCGCCGGTGCCTCCGGAGTTGAGGGTATTGGTGCCGCCGGTCTGGATAAAGCTGCCCGTGCCGCCGAGTCCCACAAAGATGTCGAGGGTTTGGTTTGAGCCGGCAATCAGGTTATAGGTGCCGTCGCTGCCAGGATTTTCTCCGAGGCTTAGACTGTCGGAAGAAACGCCGCCGGTCTGGGTGAAGATGCCCGTGCCGCTTCCGCCAACCATGGTGAACCAGCTCGTAAAGGAGCCGGCGCTCAAATTATAGATGCCGGTGCTGCCGGGGCCGTCGCCAAGCACCAGAACCGGCGCCACCACGACTTCGGGGGGCAGGTAAACGGCGCCGCCCGTCTGGGTGAAGCTGCCGGTGCCGCTAAAGCCCAAGTAGTCATACCCAACCGTAAGGGAAGCGCCGTTGCCCACCGTTTCTTCGACCGCGGGGCTCCCCGGCGCCGCCGGCGAGGTAGACGGTTGATATCGACACGCTGCCGGTGATATCGAGCGCGCCCGCGGTGACATAGGCATCGGAGTTAATGTCCTGATTCCCGGCCAGCGTCACCGTGCCTGGTCCGTCCAGGTAGAGACCGTGGATTGTGACCAGTTGCTCATCGATAACGACGAGCTGCGGAAGGTACGAGGTGTCGAGTGGCGCGGAGATGATGGTATTCCCCGACCCCGCGAAGGTCAGCGGATAGGCGGTGGTGATTGAGGAGCCGGAGATTGACAGCGGACTCGACGAGTTGTTGGTCCAGGTCTCCGTCCCGCCAAGTACAAGCGCCGAATTGATGGTCAGCGGTCCCGCGCCGGGGCCCATGGTAATGCCATCATCGCCGCCGTCGCCCTCGATCGTCAGCGTATTGCCGGCGATGCTCACGGGCTGGCTTTCAGCGCCCAGGCTGGTGCCATCCACGGTCAGCGATTGGATGGCGAAGTCCTGGCCCAGCGTGGTGGCCACGTTGCCGCTGCTCGCGTTGGTTGCATAGAAGATAACATTGGTATTCGAAAACGGAAGCTGGCCCGTGTTGCTCGACCCGGCGCTGTTGGAGCTGAAATTCACAAGGCCGCCTGTTCCCGAGCCGCTGATGGTGCTCCAGGTGGAACCGAACGCCCCGGTGAAGTAAGCCGTCGCGGGCGGGGCATTGAAATCGGTTTCTAAAACGAGGGATTCACCCGTGTCGACGAGACTTTGGGTCCCGACGTATCTCGGGCCGCCGAGGACGAACGAACTGTCTGTCCCGAGGCCGCCGCCCGGAGCGGAGATGAGCGTGGCATCGCCGCTGGCCAGGGAGAGATAAGTCGGGATGATGGTGCTGGTGCCGCTGACAGTGGCCGGGCGCCCGGCGCCGAGCGCGACCATGTCGCTCTCCGCTCCGGAGACGTCCAGGTAGATATCTTTGCTGCCGCCCAGTACCAAACCGGCGGTGGTGCCGCTGCCGCCGATGGAGAGCGTTTCGATCGCGCCGTCCTCGAGGGAGAGCGAGCCGGCATCGGCTGTCAGGCGTCAGGCTTGCGGTGCCGCTGGTGCCAATCGTAGTGCTCTGCCCGGCAATAAAGAGAGTCGCGGGCGAGCCCGGCAGCCCGACCGTAACGGCGGTGCCCCCCAGCGAGCCGCCATCCGTGAGTGTGAGCGTGCCGGCTTCCACCATGGTCGGACCGGTGTAAGTGTTTGTCCCCGTCAATGTCAGCGCCCCGAGGCCGACCTTGGTCAGCCCACCGTCGGTGGCGGGAGCGCCCGGGGTGGTGTCGTGGAGCAAAGACTGAGCGATAGTGTCGTTATATCCATTGGTGTCCACGATCGCGCCGCCGGCCTGCACATTGGCCGTTGTCAGATGCTCGAAGAAGATGGTGTCAGACTCATTTGCCTGCAAAGTGCCGCCGTTGAAGTTGAATATACTCGTGCCAAGATACCCATCGACGGCGGGCGTGTTCAGAGTGCCTCCATCCAGGGTGTAAGAGCCGCTGCCGGAGAGATCGGCAAGGTATAGGGCCGATGCCGCGGCACTGCCGGTAGGATTGCTGGAAATCGAGAAGGAGATGGTATTTGTGCCGCCCGTCTGAATGAAAACACCGGTGCCGCTGAGGCCCACATACTCGGCGACCGCCGAAAGGGAGCCGCCACTCAGGTTATAAGTGCCGGTGGCGCCGCTGTTATAGCCCAAGGTGAGGTTGCCGGAGAGGTAACTGCCGGCGAGATCCGTCCCGGCGGACTGGGTGAAGCTGCCTGCTCCATTGTAGCCCACGTAGAGGGTTTCCCCGTTGTTCAGCAAACCCCCGCTCAGGTTATAGCTGCCGGTGGCGCCCTGGCTATAGCCAAGGCTACCGCCGAAAAGGCTGTAATTTGTGCCGCCGCTCTGGACGAAGTTGCCTGCCCCCCCGGTACCGATATCGGAATAGAAAGTGAACAGGTTGCCGCCGGCCAGATTATAGGAGCCGCTGCTGCCGGCATTCTGGCCCAGGGTGAACTGGTAGCCGATGACGTGGCTGCTGGCGCTGCCGGTCTGAGTGAAGCTGCCCGTGCCGCTGTATCCGATGTAGGCTTCAAAGGTGCTGAGGATTCCGGAGCCGCTCAAGCTTGCCACCGGAGCGTTCGCGCCGCCGCCATCGACCTTGAAGATACCGCTTGCCGTATCGATCACGCCGGTGATGGCGAGTGTGCCCATGCTGACCGTCGTGCTTCCGGTGTAACTATTGCTGCCTGCGAGCGTCAGGGTGCCGGTGCCAGTCTTCACGAGCGAGCCTCCGGTTCCTCCATATGCCCCTCCGTCGTCAAGCCCGCCGGAGAGGATGGTGCTCAGGTTATTGCCGCCCACGGTCAAGATCTTGTCGCCGAGGTAATAAGTGCCGCTTCCCTCGATCGAGCCGATGTTCATGCCGCTGTCAGTCAGGCCGCTGATATCGAAGATGCCGTCGCCATTCGTGATCGCCCGTGCCGTCCCGCCATCGGATGAGCCAGTAAAGTAAGTGGCGCCGCCGAGGCCGCCGCCAGTGCCGCTGTCGTTGGTAATGGTGGCGCTGCCGGCGCTCGAGTCGCCCTCGAAGTAAATGGCGCCGCCAACGGCGCCGCTGGAGGCGCCGCCGTCATTGGTAAAGGTTGTCAGGTTGCCCGCAGTGGCAGTTCCCGAAAAGACAATGGCTCCGGACTGGCCGCCGCAGTTACTGTTGACTCCCGTCACGAAATTCTGGATCTGGCCCGAGTCGTTCAGGATACCCGCGCCGTTGAGGGTGAAAGTAACCGCGGGATCGACGCTGATAGTGTAGGGACTGATGGCTGCCAAAGTAAAGGTGATGCCGTAAACCTCAGTCGTATCCGAGACGACGACGGCTGTAGTGCTTGAAAGCCCAAAAGTAGCCGTATCGTTGGGTCCGTCCGGCACGGCGCCAGCATTCCAATTTGCCTCCGTATTCCAATCTCCGGACCCGGGATTCGCCGTCCAAGTCGCGCTTGCGCCAAAGCCGGGGGCGCCCATCATCATCAGCGCGACAATCATGATTAGACTACAGTTCGCCGGAATAATAGTATCCATCAGTTTCATAAACCGCAAAGTGAGCGAGATGCGGAAGATTGGCTGAATAGTGCAATTAGTCAGCGAAATCCTGTTGCTAATGTATTTATTAATGGCGCGGTCAATCCATCGCCGAAAAGAGTGCATCCGGGGCTTGATGACCGCAAGATGCTTGATCGATGACATCATGGCAACGTTTCCCTGATCCCCGGGATTGCGCCAGACTCGACTTATCGTCGGGCAGAAAACGCGGAGTAAATTCTTGTCGGAGAATTTGAAATCCACCCACCGAAGTCGAGCAGAAAAGAAGGTGTTCCGAAATTGATTTTGTGTGAGTGCCCTTCCAGAAGGGATTAGCCCCACGCAAAGAAACGAAGAAAGTCAGAGCAGGCGAGTCTCGAAAAACCGCGCGATCGAAGATCAAAGGACAACCCTACTGTTTTTGTGAGCAATTAATTCCAAATCGAATACTTACTCCGAATTTCCGAACACCCGCGATTGATCCGCGCCTCTGGCGCTTGGCGCTTTGAGGGGGTTGTGACCCGGGGCTGCGCTCGTGCCTGGCTCCGGCTCATTTTGGCGATGGAGAGGCCGGGCCGATTCCAGAAATCATCCGTCTCCGTTTTGTGCGGGACGAAGCGCTGGCCGTTTGAAAGCCTGATTTTAGTTCGGACGATTTTGAAATCGAGAATGTGTGGCTGTGCGGCGCGGGTACCCGGGGTTTCGCCCGCTTGCTCAACCCCGGGCTTGTGGCTCTTTGACCCCGTTGGGGTCCCGGCGTTAGGCAAGCCTCCGGCCTTGCGTTGGGGAAATGGAGCGTTGAAATGAAACGCGGCCTTGGAATCCGAGTCTGAAATCTTCTGAACCGGGTGGCTTTCAGAGCAGTTTAAAGAATTCCGTGGCCGTCGCTGTTTGGCGGTTGGGGCTTCGCCTTTGGCTACGCCCGCCCAAGGGGGGGTGGAACAGGGGATTGGCATAGGTGATTCGATTATTGTTGCCGGGGCGGGCATATTATTGGTAAGGAGGGGCTATGCCGATTACGAAATGGGGTTCTCTTATCAGTGCGGGGTTGGTTGCGGGGGTGCTGGCGACTACGGGCGCGAGAGTGGAGGCGAAACCGCCGGTTCAGGTGCGGATCGATGTCAGATTCGCGGAAATTGGTTCTCCGGGCAACGCGCCGGACTCGCTGACGGGGAGCGGGAGCGTGGGCCAGATTTTCACGATTGGCCGGGATGATGTGACGGTTGGGCAATACACGACGTTTCTGAATGCGGTGGCAGGGAAGGATCCGTACGATCTTTATACACCCGGAATGGCTACCGATATGAATATCGCCGGGATTTTGCGGTCCGGGAGGATGGGCGGGCCGTACACTTACTCGGTGATCGGGGAGGCGGAGAACCCGATTGCGATGGTAAGCTGGCTGGATGCGGCGCGATTCTGCAACTGGCTGCACAACGGGCAGCCGCTGGCGCCGGAAGGGCCGAAGACGACGGAAACCGGGGCTTATACCTTGAATGGGGATACAACGATGGGATTGGAGATCAAAAACCCGGATGCGAAGTATTGGTTGCCGACACTGGATCAATGGTACAAGGCGGCCTATTATAACGCGCTGTCGAGCGATTATGACATGTGGCCGACGGGCACGAGCGTGCTGGCGCCCAGCAATGTTGTAACATCGACAAGCAACGCGGCGAACTTTGTCATGAGCGGCCTGTACTCGGTGACGCAGAGCAGCAGTCTGAACGCGATACAGAATTACCTTACGCGGGTGGGTAGTTTCCACGATTCGCGGAGCCCGTTTGGATGCGAGGACATGGGCGGGGACGTGGCGCAATGGACGGATACGACCGACCCCGCGACGACGAATACGACGCGGTTCATACCGGGCGGGGGCTGGGATCTGGGCTCGAGCTATTTCAAGGCGCAAACCACTTACCTGGATGCGAACCCAACGGAGCATTACGCCGATGTCGGGTTTCGCGTGGCTTCCATGCCGGTGCCGGTCAGCATGGGGCTCTACGGGGGAATAACGGATGGGACAAACGGGGTGCTGTTGACGAATGTCGGGGAGACCGGATTATTCAGCTCGAAGTTCACAGTAAACGACACATCGTATCTTTTCACGGGCCAGTTGACTCCGCAATTGACTTACAGTCATACTTACCTGGCGCACAACCAGTCCCTCGGGGTGACTTATACGATGGGATTGGATGATATTGTGGGGAACATCGTATTGAACGGGACCGGAAACTACAACGTAACGGCGCGGCGGGACCCCTATACGCTGAAGGGGTACCCGTTTTTGCAGGCGGGCCAGTATAACTTTGCGATGCTCTCCGACACGGACCCGCTGAACTCGAGTGATTTTGGATCCGGAAGGATGACGATATCGACACAGGGCCTTGTGGATTTGATTGGCGAATTCTCGGACGGCACGGCCTTCACGGAGGGGACCGTATTGACCGGCCGGGGCGAGGTCCCCGCTTATGTACCCTCGAGCGGCAGCACGAATGGATTGTCCGGATGCATGAGCGTCAGTTGCGGAGGGGTGACCGGGAGGGTTTTGTTGGGCGAGTTACCGTCGGTCGAGAGGGAGTATGCGGTCGGCTCATTCTACCAGGCGCCGAAGCCGAATATCCGGACGTGGAACTTTTTGGACGTGATAGGGAACGGGGTTTTTGAGGCGTATGGGCCGGGAGATAATTACCTGACCGGGGCCTATTTTACGCTTAACCCGAATAACTCGATCGTGCCGGTCGATCTTGGGCCGGGGCATCCGAGTTTTCTTATTTATCCGCAGACAGGGTGGATCACCGGAAAATTCTGGAACCCGTCGTTCGAGCAATATACTCCCATCTCGGGCACGGTGCTGCAAAAGGAGAACGTGGGGATCGGCTATTTCCAGCCCGGGCTGGAGAGCGGGGAGTTCCTGATGTACGCGAATCCGCAATTTGGCACCGGAGTGGCGGGTTACGGGCTGGGTGGAGTGGATACGCTGCCGAAGATAAAATTCACGTTGCCTTTGAACGGTGCGACAATCAATCCGATCGTCGAGCCGAGCATCTCCTTTGCCGGGACGGCGAGCGCGAAGGATGGGATCGGGTCGGTATCGTACCAGGTGCTGTATCAAGGCTATGTAAGCGATGAGATCGCGGCGGGCGGCTCGAATAACTGGTCATTCACCTATACGCCGGCGGCGGGCGCGACGGGGAAGTATAATTTCTTTGTGAGAGCGACGGACGTGAAAGGCAATCAATCGAACCTGAATGAGTTGCAGATATATGTTACGCCGAGGGTTATCGTGCCGGGATTTTAGAGCAGTTTAAGAAATGCTGTGGCCGTCGCCATGCGGCGGCGAGGGTCGTTACGGTTGGTTTCAAGCGTGGCCAGAATGAACTTTATACAGGCGCTGCACTGGAAGCCCAACGGCACCGAACCTCGGCGCTCCCAAATCAACGGCCACATAACTTTTGTCAAGTGTCAAGAGTTGACCCCTATCCCGCGTGGTTATTCCCAACCGGGGGCTTACGCCCCCGGCTACTTTCGGGCCGGGCTCGCCCGCCCGCCGACCTCCACGGGCCCCCTCCGCCTCCTCGGCCCTCCGGGCCTAAGGCGGATGGGTGGAACCGAGGGCGTCGCGAATGGCGGTTAGCAATTGATTGATTGTGAAGGGCTTTTTCATCACGGTCTTGATGCCGAGGCTCTTGAGTTCGGCCTCGCGGGCGGCGTCGCATTGGCCGCCGGTGGTGGCGATGACGGGGGTCTGCGGGCTCATCTTGCGAATGGCACGGGAAAGGGCCGCGCCGTCCATGAAAGGCATGGCGACATCGGTCAGCACGGCGTCGATCTTATTCTGCACGAAACAGGTGAGCGCCTCGGTGCCATCGGCGGCGAGGATGGCCTTGTAGCCATGTCTTTCGAGCATGGTTTTGGTGATCTTGGCGATGCTGCGCTCGTCCTCGACCACCAGGATCAACTCGCCATGGCCCGACTCCAGTTCTTCCGATTCGACCGGCGCCTCGGCCTCCGTGGCGGCGCCGCTGCTGCGGGGCAGAAATACCTTGAAGGCCGTGCCGCGTCCGACCTCGCTCTCGACGGTCAGGAAACCGCCATGGCTCCTGATGATGCCGATGACGGTGGAAAGTCCCAAGCCGGTCCCCTTCCCCAATTCCTTCGTCGTAAAGAAGGGATCGAAAATCTTGTCGATGATGTCGCGCGGGATTCCCGATCCGGAATCGCTTACCGTGATGACGACGTAGGGCCCCACCTTTGCCTCGGGGACCATGGCGGCGTACTCCTCGTCGACGGTGAAATTCTCGGCGGAGATGACCAGTTCCCCTCCATCGGGCATGGCATCGCGGGCGTTGACGCAGAGATTGAGCAGCACCTGGTGGAGTTGCGTCGGATCGCCGTCGACGGGCGAGAGGGCTTCGGCGTAGCGCGTGGTCACGGTGATGGGCTTGGGAAATGTCTGCCTCGCGATGGCGGACATCTCGCGGATGAGATGAACGGGCTGCACCAGCACGCGCTTGCCTTCGACGCCACGGGCGAAGGTGAGCACCTGCCTGACAATGTCCGATCCCCGCTGGGCGTTGACCTGGATGGCGTCAATCAACTCGTCCCTCATCGCAGCCGGCATGTCGCCGTGGAGCATGGGCGCGGCCATCATGATGGGGGCGAGGATGTTGTTGAGATCGTGGGCGACGCCGCTGGCGAGCGTGCCGATGCCCTCCATGCGCTGGGCGCGCAGGAACTGGGCCTGGAGGCTTTTCTGCTCGGTCAGGTCGATGTTGATGGTGAGCGCGGACTTGGGCGCGCCGTCGGCGCCGCTAATGAGCGTCACGTGGCCGCCAACGGTCAATTTCCCGCCCGATTTGGTCTTCTGCCTGTATTCGCCCTGCCATTCGCCCGCCTTGAGCAATTGCGCGGTCACCTCGGTCGCGGCATTGAGATCGGTGAAGAGCAGTTGCGCCATATCCCGGTCGATGGCGTCGGCGGCAAGCCAGCCGTAGAGGCGTTCGGCGCCGTGGTTCCAGTAGGTGATGCGGTTCGAGTCAATGTCGCAAACGATGATGGCGTCGTGGGCGCGGTCGAGCATGCCCACGAGCTCCCGCTCGCGCGCCTCGGCCTGGACGCGCGCGGTGATGTCGCGCACCACGGCGACGACATATTGGCGGTCCAGCTTCACGAGTTTCGCGTGGTATTCGACCGGGAAGGTGGTGCCGTCCTTGCGCCGGTGGCATCCCTCGCCGGTGATGGCCCCGCCGCGGCGCATCCGCTCCATCCATTGCGGCCAGAGGGCCGGATCGACACGTGGGTCGATGTCAAAGAGGCGCAGCGCGAGATACTCCTCGCGCGTCATCCCCACGTCCGCGGGCCCGCTGGCATTGACATCGAGGAAGCGGCCGGTCTCGGGATCGATGACCTCGAAGGTGTCGCTGGATTGATCGACGAGCTTTCGGAACAATTTGAGCGCCTCCTCGTTCTGGCGCAGGGCGGTCTCGGCCTGCTTGCGTTCGCGGCGCAGCCTTGCCTTATCAAGCGCGTGCTCGATGGCCGTGCCGAGCCGAGTGAGCCGGTCCTTGAGCAGGTAATCGGCCGCGCCCTGCCTCATGGCGGCGACGGCGGCATCCTCACCGATGGTGCCGGAAACGATGATGAAGGGGATATCGAGGCCGGACTGCAGAAGGAGTTCGAGGGCGCGCGAGCCGGAGAAGGTTGGCAGTGCGAAATCGGAAAGGATGATGTCGAGATCGGCGCGGAGGCTGGCGAGGTAGCTTTCCTCGGTATCGACCCTGGTCCAGTCGGGATCGAATCCGGCCCGGCGCAGCTCGCGCACGAGCAACTCGGTATCGTCGGGGTTGTCCTCGACCATCAGTACTTTGAGCGGACGCGACATTATTACTGCTCGAGTTTTGGGGGCTGATTGAGCAGGAGCCAGTACATGCCCAATTGGCTCACGGCCTCGACAAAGCCGTCGAAGTTGACCGGTTTGACGATGTAGCTGTTGGCCCCCAGCTTGTAACTCTCGACGAAGTCGCTCTGCTCCTTCGAGGAGGTGAGCATGACCACCGGGGTGCTTCGTGTGCGGGGGTCGGACTTGATTCGCCTGAGCACTTCGAGGCCATCTACTTTCGGCAGCTTGAGATCGAGCAGGATGACTTTTGGCGCGTCTTCGATCCTGCGTCCGGCGAAGGCGCCCTCGCAGAAAACGAAATCGAGCGCTTCGGCGCCGTCGCGCGCGACCTGGATGCGATTGGCGACGTTTGCCTTGCGCAGGGCGCGCAGGGCCAATTCGAGGTCCTGCGGATTGTCCTCGACCAGCAGGATTTCAATCGATTCGGCAGTGCTCATGGCTCTTTCTCCTTTTCGAGCGTGAAGTAAAATGTCGCGCCGCGGTCCGGCGCCGCTTCGGCCCAGATGCGCCCGCCGTGGCGCTGGATGATGCGCTGGACGAGGGCGAGACCGACGCCGGTGCCCTCGTATTCCTCGGCGCGATGGAGCCGCTGGAAGACGCCGAAGAGCTTGCCGGCGTATCGCATGTCGAAGCCGGCGCCGTTGTCGCGCACGAAATAGACGGTGGCTTCCGGCGAGTGCTCGCAGCCGATGTCGATGATGGCGGTCTCGCGATTGCGGGTGTACTTGATGGCATTGGAAAGAAGGTTGAACCAGACCTGCTTGAGGAGGGCGGGATCGCCGTTGCAAGAGGGCAGCTCGCCGATGCGCAGGTCGATGTTTCGCCCCTTGCGCTCGGTTCGCATATCGTCCAGCACATGGCGGATGAGCAGCGCGAGGTCCACCGACTGGAGGCTCAAAGGGGCGCGGCTCAAGCGCGAGAAGGTGAGCAGGTCGTCGATGAGCATGCCCATCTGCTGGGCGCCGTGACGGATCGTTTGCAAATAGCGGCGGCCCTCGTCCGGTAATTGGGCGCCAAAGTCCTCGATCACCGCCTGGGAGAATCCATCGATGGCCCGCAGCGGCGCGCGCAGATCGTGCGATACGGAATAGGAAAAGGCCTCGAGTTCGCGGTTGGCCTGCTCGAGCTGCTCGGTCCGGTCCGCGACGCGCTGCTCGAGTTCGGCGTTGAGGCGGCGGATGGTCTCCTCGGCTTTCTTTCGCTCGGTAATGTCGCGGGCCACTTTGGAGGCGCCGATGACCCTGCCCTCGGGATCGCGGATGGCGGAGATGGTGACCGCGATGTCGATGGCGCTTCCATCCTTGCGCAGGCGGACCGTCTCGAAATGCCGGATACTTTCGCCGCGCGAGATCCTTTCCAGGATCTCCTCTTCTTCCTTCCATCGCTCGACCGGGATGAGCCGCATGATCGATTGCCCGATCATCTCCTGGGCGCGGTAGCCGAATATCTTTTCCGCGCCCGGGTTCCAACTGGTGACCACGCCGCGCAAATCCTTTCCCACGATGGCATCGCCGGACGATTCGACGATCGCGGCCAGGCGCGCAGCGGATTCCTGCGCGCATTTGCGGTCGGTGATGTCCGCGCGAATGGCGACGTACTGGCGCGGTTTTCCCTGCTCGTTGAGAAACGGGACGATGGTGGTATCGACCCAGTAGAAGGAACCGTCCTTCGCGCGGTTCTTGATTTCGCCGTGCCAGACGCCGCCGTGGGCGATGGTGAACCAGAGGCCGCGGATGAAATCCTTGGAATGAAAGCCGGAATTGATGATGCGGTGGTCCTGGCCGAGCAATTCTTCGCGCGTGTATTTCGAGATCGCGCAGAACTTGTCATTTACATAGGTGATGCGGCCCTGGGGATCGGTGATGGCGACGATGGCGTGCTCGTCAAGGGCGGCCTTGAGGTCGATGACTTCCTTGAGGGAGGCCCGCAGGTCCTCCTCGATGTGGCGCCGGCCGGCCTGCAATAATTGCTCTTCCAGTATCTCGAGGTCTCCTTCGAGTTGCACCTGCTTTCCTGCTTTATTCATGGAATTACGGGGGGGGTTGGACGCCGGGTCTTCCCCCTGCGGCAAAAATTCTTCCAGGCAGGGCTACGACTATATAGCACCTCCCTTGAGTAATGCCCATTTAAAATCGAGGCGCGGCATTGCTTCGCTGAAGTTCTGAAAGCGGACCGGCTTGACGATGTAACCCGCCGCGCCGAGCCGGCGGCAAGCGGCCATGTCGCGATCGCGACTGGATACGGTAAGGATCACCACCGGTATCTCGCGCGTTCGCGGATCTTTCTTCAATATTTTGAGGACTTCGATGCCACCGACCTTCGGCAGGTTCAAATCGAGAAGGACGACTCCGGGGGGCCGCTCGACGAGCCGGCGGGCGTGAATTCCGGTGGCAAAGAGAAAATCGAGAGCCTCGGCCCCATCGCGAGCGAAGTGAACCGGATTGGTGATGCGGGCTTTGCGGAAGGCGCGCATGGTGAGCTCGACGTCGCGGGGGTTGTCTTCCACGAGCAGGATATCGACGAGCCTGGCCTCGGCGCTTTCGCCGGGGTCCTGCTGGAAAAGGGCCGCCAGGGAGACGTCCAGCGCGCGAGCGAGTTTCTCAATGCTCTGGAGCGAAGGATTGCGCGCGCCGCGCTCGATGTCCGCAATATAAGTACGGTGAAGGCCGGCCCGGTCCGCAAGCTCCTCCTGCGAAATCGCCAGGGCCGAACGTTTCGATTTGATTGCCATCGCAAGGCTAAACTTCACATCAGCACCCACTTCCTAAGATTCATTCATACATAGTTTAGCATGGGCATCAACAGACAATGAGTGACAATGAGTCGCGACGATGTACGGCGTTGTCGTAGGTAGCAGTACGTTCTCCCTTCGGGTCCGTGGGCCTGGTCCGGGGAGAGTGGCCCGCACTTTCCTGTTGCGCGCGGCGCGGGCCGCTGTAAACCGTATCGCTCGCAATGGAAGCCGGCGTGGCGGAATTGGCAGACGCGCTGGACTCAAAATCCAGTACTCGCAAGAGTGTGTCGGTTCGACCCCGACCGCCGGTAGCGTGCGCGGGGAGCGGCAATGCGGACAAGCGGAGGCGTGTATTTGCAGTTGAGCGGGGCGGCATTGGGCACGAAAATGAGCGGCATGTTTCATTCCAAGGCCGTCTGTTTTTCGCTGATTTTGCTCCTGTTCACCCTTTGCCCCCGCTTCGCGCGGGCGGACGACGACATGGACGCGAGGACCGATCTGGCGGGGCAGGTGCTGGAGCTGGCCTACAGCCCGGAGAATCTGCGGGACAGCTTTGCGGGGTTCCTGGGGCCGGCCCTGGATGCGATGGAGCGGGACGGGATGCCCAAGGCGGCGCGGCCCGAGGTGGAGAAGGCGTTTACCGAGTGGTTCAACGAGGAGGTGAAGTGGCCGGACATCAAGCCGAAGCTGGTGCAGATTTACGCGCGGGCGTTTACGCGGGATGAATTGCGGATGCTGCTGGCCTTTCTCCAGCAGCCGCTGGGGCAAAGGGTGATGGCGAAGCTGCCGCTGGTGATGCAGGACGGCTCGCTGGCGGGCCAGCAATATTTCATGAGCAAGCCATTGCAGGACAGCCTGCACGCGAAGCTGGACCCGATCATTGAAAAGTACATGAACGGCGGGGCGGGGAAGAAGTCCTCGAACGAGCAATCCGGGAAACCGGAACTGGAAAATTGACGAATCGGCGCATGTTCGCCGGTGGGTTTGGAGGGCGGGGGGACGGGCGGCGGACGGCGCAGTTGCCAGCCGCGCCCACCATGGCTTAAATTGCTGGAGCATGGCCATCTGGGTAATCAAAGACGGACAACGCGAAGGTCCTTACGAGGAGCAGGACGTTCGCGAACTGGTGTACGAGGGGACGTACCAGGAGACGGATCCGGCGATCCGGGATGGGCAGTATGACTGGACGACGCTGGGCCTGCTGCTGGCGCGCGAACGGGCCGCGGCAACGGCCGCCGAGGCCGGATCGAGCATGCCGCCTGCGGCCGAGACAGCCGCCGTGGAACGTCCTCGAATCCCGGCAACTGCGGCGCCCGCTCCCGCCCCCGTGCCCAACATGCCGCCGTCGCCACCGACGATCCAGGTGTCGGTCGTTGATTTTGACATGCCGTTTGGCTCGATGGTGATGCTGATGGTCAAATGGGCAATCGCGGCGATACCGGCGCTGGTGGTGCTGGGGGTGATTGCCGGGTTTCTCTGGTTGTGCCTGTTTGCGCTGATCTCGCTGACGATGCGTTAGCCCAGGAGGGGCGGGCGCGGGGGCCCAAAAGGCCGGATGGTTAATGGTGGGCGAGGATTTCAAGGGCTACCTCCTTCAGCCTGATGCGGAGCCGTTGCGGCTCGATGACCCAGGCGTGGCCGCTCCAGCCGAGAACCCAGCGCACGATTTCCTCCTCGTCTGGCACGCGCAGGGCCATCTCGAGACCGCCCTCGGGCAGGGAGCGCGTGGCCTGGGTGGCGTGCCATGTGCGGCTGCGGGCGGCCTGGGCGGATTCCGCATCGAAGCAAATGCGGACCATGCTGCCGCGGCCGCCGCGGGCCATGAGGTCCGGAAGCTGGCCCAAGGGGGGCGGCGGCTTGACGCGGGCCCAATTTCCCTCCTTGCCGGGGGGTTTGGTCGAGTAAAAGCCGAGCGCGGGAAATTCCATGACGGGCTGGGTGTAGCGAAAGCCGAAGCGTTCCATGTCGTACTCGATGGGCATGCCCATCTGGTCGCGCATGAAATTGACGTCGCGCTGGACTGTCTTGGATGAGACTTCGAATTCCTCGGCGATTTTGCGGCAATTTGGGTAGCGGTTGGCAATGAGCCATTCATGAAGCCTGACCATGCGCATCAAGGGGGGGCGCGAATATCTGCGGCCCAGGCGCTCCTCCCGTTGCTGCCTTACCTGCATTTGCTTGCGCGTGGAGGGGGTATCTTCGCCTTTGTTCCGGTCCATGTTCCGCCCGCATGTTAGCGCGGTGGGTTGGACATTTATTGTCCCATGCTCGGGCAAATATTCCGGTGGCCGGGGGAGCGTGAATTCGCGGGATGGCATGAACGGGGCCGGCAAATCTTGCGCCTTCATTCCCGGGCGTTCATCGTTCATGCTTTTTCGCACATGGAGGATTGTCTTCAGGATTCAACAGCCGCATATGCCGGTTCGCGCCGGCGGCTGCGCTATTTTTCGCCGTGGCTGGTGGTGTTCACGCTGGTGTGGCTGGTGGTTTACGTGTGCTGTTTTCCCTCGCCGGGGAAGCTGGCGGAGCGCAACTGGCCGCTGGTGCTGATCGGCGTGGCGGGCGCGGTGATCGGGAACCTGACGGCGATCGGCGGCGGGCTGGTGTTTGTGCCGACGATGATTTTTGTGTACAGCGCGAATCCGGTCGCGGCGCTGAAGCTGGCGTTCGTGACGCAGGCGGTGGGGATGACGAGCGGCGCCACGGGATGGCTGAGGCGCGGCGAGGTGCCGTTGCGCCTGCTAAGATGGACGGTGCCGCCGTTGATCGCCGGGGCGCTGGTTTCGTCGTTCGTTTACCGGCCGAATCCGATGCTGGTGAAGGAGCTGTTTGGCCCCATCACCATCGTGGCGGGTCTGATGACGCTCTACACACTCGACCATAAAGGAGGCGTGCCCGACCTGCCGCGGAAAGCGAATTTCTGGGTGGCGGTGGCGGCGTTTTTCGGGGGGGTGATCACGGGCTGGGTGGCGATCGGCGAGGGGGAAATCGTGGCGGCGTTCTGCATGCTGGCGTTTGGGCTGAATGCGAACCGGGCGCTGGGTCTCGGGGTGCTGTTGCTGTCAATCAACTCGATCTTCCTGGCGCTGCTGCATTCGCTCTACTTCGGCGGGGTGCCGTGGCAATGGGCGATCTTTACGATGCTGGGGGTGCTGTGGGGCGGGCGGCTGGGGCCATTCGTGGCGCAATGGTTTTCGATGCGGACGGCGAAGAAGATATTCGCGGTGATCGCGGTGCTGGACGGGCTGCTGATCTTTCTGCAGGCGATCGGGGTGCTGGCGAGGATGAAGGCGGCGTGGTCCCGGTGAGGCGGTGGGGATTACCTAAATACTGAGGCGCCAAGCCTTGCCCCGATCTTATCGGATATAGTCATCATTCAATCCTTTTCCCTTGAGAATCTTCGGGATGCACTTTTCAATTCTTGACTCCCGGGTTTTGGATTGTTTGGCCGCCGAAAAGTGCATGAGGTAGAGTCTTTGCCGGCCCGGCGTTAATGCGCGAAAGGCGGTTTTCAAGGCGGGGTTTGCATCCAATTTTTTTTGAAATTCCTCAGGAACTTTGTGTTCGGTGATCTTCTTGAATTTGACTTTCAGACCGGCTTTTTCCACTTCGATGGCATTCTCAATGATGCCCTTCAAGATGGTTTCCTTTTCGATTATTTCCCGAACATTGGTCAACCGAATCTGGCGCGCCGCCTGCGTATTCTCCCCGGCTTTGATCAGAATGCCATTGGCGTCCTTTAAGAGGGCGCCTTTGCAGAATAGAAGCGCACAGTGTTCTTTCAATGGAAGGATGATAACTACGTTAGCCTCCTGAAAGGTGTAACAGGGTTTGCCCCATTTCAATTCCTCGGTCAGGCCACAACCGAGAATGATTTTTCTCAATTTCGCCAATTCCGGCCGCCACTTTTTGGATTTGCTGAAATACTCGTCAACTTTGGGGTTCATTCGGTTCTTTGTCATAGTAAGTATAATTGACTAATTCAACTTCAGATTCTTCAGATCTTCCGCTGTCCATGGGGCGCCGCGGACTTCGGTCTTGACGCGGAAGTGATTTACCTCGATGGGAGTGACAGGGCCTTTGCCATCCTGCTGCCTGAGCCATGTCATCAATGTCGCCATGTCGGCGTCAGACATTACGGCGCGCCACGCGGGCATTGTTCCGTGATAGGTGCCGGATTCGTCCACCATTCCATCCATGATAACGGCGGCGAGTTTGCCGGGCGGGCCATCGACCCATGGCGATCCCGCCAGCGGGGGATATAGCGGGGCGATCCCCTCCCGATTTGTCCCGTGGCATACCGCACAGCGCGCCGTATAGAGGTAGTGCCCGGGATCAGTTTCGACATTCTGATCCTGCTGCGCGGGATGGCACCCGGCGAGCAACGCGGCTGCAATCACGCAGGCGCTGCGCCATGCCAATTGAATGATTTGCGGCGGCCTTACAGGCCTTGATTCGGGATGGGGCTGGCTTACCCGGGCCTCGGCTTCGCTCCAGCCCGGGCTATAACATTCCGGGCTTTCAGCCCGGGGCGTCTTCCTTGCGCCACATTCCGGGCTTTCGGCCCGATGCTTCTTCCTTGCGCCACATTCCGGACTTTCAGAGGCTATTTTGAAATTTGGAGTCGGTATTTGGATTGGAAATAATTGCTCCAAAAGAACAGTAGGGGTGCGTCTTGATCTTCGACCGCGCGGTTTTTCGAGAGTGGCCTGCTCTGATTTTCTTTGCGCCTTTGCGCCTTTGCGTGAGGCTAATCCCTTCTGGAAAAGGGAATCACGCAAAGGCGCAAAGACGCAAAGTTGTCCAGAAGGGAGCGCAAGTATCCCGCCTGCTCTCTCGGCGCGAAACCGGTTTTCCGGGGTTTTACTCTGTAGCGCAAAATCAATTTCGGAACACCCTCTTTCAGCCCGGGGCGTCTTCCTTGCGCCTTTACGTGACATGACTTTTGGAGATGCTTCGGTCAGTTGCCCAGCTCCCGTTCGATGTCCTGTGCCATGCGGTCGTGATCGGTCAGTTTGTCGTTGTCGTAGAGCAGGGCGTAGGAGCCTTTGGGATCGATGAGGTAAACGTAAGTCGAGTGATTCATGGTGTAATAATCACCCGCGACCTGGCTCTGCTGCATCACGGCCTCGTAATAGGCGCCGTAATCCTTTGCTACTTTCGCAATCTGAGCGTCGCTGCCGGTCAGGCCGATGAAATCCTTGTTATAAAAAGAAACATAGTCGCCGAGCGCCTTGGGGGTATCGCGCGCGGGGTCGACGGTAATGAAGAGCACCTTTACGCGCTGCCGATCCCGCGGCGGGAGCGCCTGGCAGATGGCGGCGAGATTTGCCAGCGTGGTTGGGCAGATATTCGGGCAGTGGGTGAAACCGAATGTCATCAGGACGACGTTGCCTTTCAAATCGCCGAGGCTCATCGTTTTTCCATCCTGGGCGGTGAGCGCAAAGTCAGGGGCATCCTTGCCGATGGGCTCGCCGTAATAGCCGTTCGCCGGCGCATTGCCCTGTTGCCGCAGCAGGAAGATGCCGCCCACGCAAATTGCGAGGCCGATTACGACGAGGAGAGCCAGGCGCATCACCGCCGAACGCCGCCGCGCCGCGTGCAGGCCGGGGAGTGGTTCGACGACCGGATTCATGATCCAACACTAAAGCAACTCCCGGCCCGGCAGGCAACTTCCGCCCGCGCATGTACGAGGGCTCATCCGTTGATCTTTGCCGGCATCTCGACGGTCAGCTTCACGTCGCCCGGCTCAAACTCGAGAGTGACTTTCACTTGTTCGCCAACCGCGGGGTGCCTGGTGAGGCCCATCAGCATCAAGTGATCGCCGCCGGGTTTGAGGATGGCCTCGCCGTGCGCGGGAATCTCGATGAAATCGACCGATTTCATGCCGAGGACCTCGACGCCGTTGACCGTTTTGCGCGTGGTTTGCATCGGCATGGCCATGCGGGCGAGGTCCGTGGCGCCGCCGGTCAATCGCAGCGGCTGATCGCCGTCGTTTTCCAGGCGCATGAAGGCCGCGCTATCGGTGACCGAGGGCGGCACGGCGCGCACCCAGGCATCGGAGATTTTCGGCGCGGGCTGGCCGGCGATGGCGCCGCCCAGATAGGTGGCCAGGAAGGCTTCCATGGCGCCGTAGAAGTCCAGGCGGTTTTCCGGGTTCATGAACCCGTGGCCTTCGTCCATCTTCACCATGTATTGGACGGGCTTGTTGTTTTTCTTCATGGCGGCGACGATCTGCTCGGCTTCGTTGTGATTGACGCGCGGATCATTGTAACCCTGGGCGACGAAGAGCGGCGCCTGGATTTTATCGGCGTAAAAGACCGGCGAATGCGCGCGCAGCCAGTCGTGATCCTTCACGGGATCGCCGACGCGCCTGTAGAGAGCCTGCCGGGAAGCTTCCCAGTAAGCCGGCATGGTGTTCATAAAAGTAAGCAGGTTGGCCACGCCGACATAATCGACGCCGCACGCGTAGACGCCCGGGCGGAAGGCCAGCGCGGCCAGAGTGGCGTAACCGCCGTAACTTCCGCCGTAAATGCCGAAGCGTTTCGGGTCCGCTATCTTTTGGCCGATCAACCAATTGGTGGCGTCCACCATGTCATCGGTCATCTTGGCGCCCCATTGTTTGTCGCCGGCGTTGATGAATTTCTTCCCGTAGCCGGAGGAGCCGCGATAATTGACCTGGAGGACTGCGTAACCGCGGTTCGCGAGGAATTGCACCTCGGCGTCATAGCCCCAGCCATTGCGCAGCCATGGCCCGCCGTGGACATCAAGGATGGCGGGAAGGTTGCGCGGCTCGACGCCCCTGGGGAGGGTGAGATAGCCGTGCAGGGTCAATCCGTCGCGGCTTTTGAAGGTAACCGGCTTCATGTCCGCCAGGATATCCGGGGTAAGCCATGGGCGCGGCCTGAAGAGGAACCGCGCGGTCCCAGTATCGCGGTCGTAAAGGTAAGTGGCGCGAGGGTCAGTGGGGGAATTGAAGTCGACGGTCCACTTGCGCTCATCGGCGGTGGAACTTAGGAATTCGATGTCTCCATCATGGATTTTCGCCAGGTTATCGAGATCCTTCTGAAACTCGGGATCGAACGCCTTGTAAGTGTAGTGATCCTTGTTATACCCGACGGCGAGCAGCTTATGGGTAAGGTCGCTGATGACCGGCCCGTCGACGTCGTACTCCGGGTCCTGGTCGATCACCGTTTCCTTCCCGGTTGCGATGCCGAGCTTCACGAGCCGGGTGGTATCGGAGCCCCGGGCGCTCGTGACGTAAACAAAACTACCGTCCGCGGCGAAGCCGTGCACGCCGGCCTGCTCATCCTCGTCGTAAGTCGCGAGTAACTTGAAATCCGATTTCTCATCGGGCCGCACGCGGATTTCGGTTTGCGTGGTCTTCAGCACCGCAAGGGCGCCGAGGACGTTTCCATGCGTATCGGTGAACCATGAGTCCACGTCGCCCGGGTTCAGCGCGATCATCGCCGCCTGGCCGGTGGCGATGTCGATGCGGTAAGCGTCGAAGTAATGCGGGTCGCGCTTGTTCCACGCGACGACGATCTGGCCGGGCGTCTCGCGGGGCAGATCGATGAAATCGGCGCGCGAGGGGACGACGTTGGTCAAATCGAGCGCGGGGGCGTCGGGTTTCCCGGGATCGGCGCGGAAGATGTGGAAGTTCTCGTCGCCGTTCGCGTCGTGGACATAAAGGATCCAGCGGCTGTCGCGCGACCATTTGAAGCTGAAGACGCCGCGCATTTTCTCATGGGTCACCGCGCGCGCGGAATCGAGCGGAGCGCCGGCGTCGCATACCCAGACATTGAGGCGGTTATTCTCGGGGGCGACGAAGGCGAGGCGTTTGCCGTCGGGAGAGATTTGCGCGGCGGCGTATTTGGGATTGTCGAAGAATTGCCGGAGGGGGATGTGGGGCGGCGGCGTTGGGGAGGGTTGGGCGTGGAGGGCGGGAAGGAGCGTGAGGACGGCTATAAGGATGGGAAGGCGGGACATGGTGGGAAAATTCGAAACTCGAAACTCGAAATTCGAAGCATTAGAGCAGTTTCGAGTCAATCTGACGTTGGAAGGGCCTCCCCGCATGGCCCAACGGCTCATGGCTACAAGGCTGGCTCGCAAGTCGGTGCGTCAGATTAAATAGAAATTGCTCTAGGCGCGCCCATGGGCGCGCACGAATCAAATATCGATTTCGAAATTGACCCACGCCGCCCGCGATTGAGCCCCTTCGAATTTCGAGTTTCGAATTTCGAATTTTACGGTCCCGCGGCCCGCGGGACCGTCAGGCATCCGGCTTGGTCTTGCGCAGGCCCATCACCTTGTCGCCGTCCTTGAACTGGCCGCGCTTGCGGAGCAGCTCGACCCGCTCGAACCGTTTGAGGACATTGCGTTTGGCGGTGATGGTGCTGGCGCCTTTGAGACTGCGGTGTTGTGACATGGCTGGAGAAAAGGAGCGGGGAATCTAGCGCCGGGGGTCTGATTTGCAATATAAATCACCCGGGGAGGGGCGCATCCATCGGCCGTTTTGGACAGCTTCGCGTCTTTGCGCCCTTGCGTGAATCCCTCTCCCAGAGGGGATTAGCCTCACGCAAAGGCGCGAAGGCGCAAAGAAAACCAGAGCGGGCGACTCTCCAAAAACCGCGGGATCAAATATCGAAACGCAATCCTCCTGTTTTTTGGAGCAATTAATTCCGATCCGAATACTTACTCCGAATTTCGGAAAACCCTCTCATCAGGCCACCTGGGCGTCGACGATCTTGTGGCCGAGGAACTTCAGGGTCCTGGCGACCTGCTCGACCTTGAGCGGTTTTTTGAGGACCGTCACGGGGCCGTGCTTGAGGATATTGTCCAGCATGTCGCTGTCGGGATAGCCGGTGATGATGACGATGGGCATATCGGGGGCGATCTCCTTTGCCTCGCCGTAGATGACGTTTCCGGTCGTGTCCGGGAGCATGAGGTCGAGGAAGAGGAGGTCAAACTTCTGCTTTTTGAGGGCGGCGATGCCCTCCTTGCCGGTGCCGACCAGCATGCGGCTGAAGCCGGTTTTCTTGAGGAAAAGCTTGAACATGCCCTGTACGCCGGTGTCGTCATCGATGACCAGGACGGTGGGCTGGCCCTGTTCTTCCTCGCGCAGGATGTCGCGGTCGAGCGAGTCCTTCTTGATGCGCCAGCGGCCGCCGATCTGGATGGCAGGGAGCTGGCCCCGCTGCACCAGGTAGTACACCGTCGGCAGCGGTATGCGGAGATATTCGGCAGTCTCTTTGACGGTTAGCAGGTTATGCATCAGAATAGCGGATGTAGGCCCGTACGACGGCGGCAGGTCATTTATTCACCTTTAATTTCCCATTTTTGGCAAAGTGTCAATGAAGAACGTATTATCAAATGCCCCGGAGCCAGCCGGATGCGCCTCCGAGGAAGCCCCATTGACGTGCGGCCCGACTGCGGCGATTATCCCGCCCCTTTTTGACATGCAACACATTCGCAACATCGCCATCATCGCCCACGTCGACCACGGCAAGACCACGCTCGTCGACCAGCTTTTGCGCCAGTCCGGCACCTTCCGGGCCAACCAGCAGGTGGCGGAACGCGTCATGGACTCGATGGATCTCGAGCGGGAAAAGGGCATCACCATCCGGGCCAAGAACGCCGCCTTCAAGTGGCACGATTACCACGTCAACATCGTCGATACCCCCGGCCACGCCGATTTTGGCGGCGAGGTGGAGCGGATCATGAAGATGGTCGACGGCGTGCTGCTGGTCGTGGACGCCCACGACGGGCCGCAGGCGCAGACCAAGTTCGTGCTGCGCAAGGCGCTCGAGAACGGCGCGAAGCCGATCGTGGTCATCAACAAGATCGACCGCGAGAACGCCCGCCCGCACAAGGTGCTCGACATGGTCTTCGACCTTTTCGTCGAGCTGAACGCCACCGACGTGCAGCTCGATTTCCCGGTCGATCTACGCCTCGGCCAAGGCGGGCTACGCGATGCGGCGAAATCCACGAGACGCAGCCAGCACGATGGAGCCGCTGTTCGAGGCGATCGTGAAACACATCCCGCCGCCGCCGCGAACGCCGACGTGCCTATTTCCAGATGCTGGTTTCCAACCTCGATTACAGCGATTACCTCGGCCGGATCGCCTACGGCCGGATCACCAGCGGCGCGGATCAAGGTGGGCGACACGGTGGTCCGCATCGCGAAGGACGGCAGCCGGGAGCGGGCGAACATCACAGCGATTTTCAGCCACCAGGGCCTGGCGAAGATCGAGATCAAACACGCGAGCGCGGGGGATATCGTGGGCATCGCGGGATTCGAGGACGCGTTCATCGGCGAGACGATCACCGATTCCGAGGAGCGGCTGCCGCTGCCGTTTGTCGATATCGACCCGCCGACCATCAAGATGCAGTTCTGCATCAACGACTCGCCGCTGGCCGGGCGCGAGGGAAAGCTGCTGACCGCGCGCCAGATTCGCGACCGGCTGGTGCGCGAGACGCGCGACGAACGTCGGCATCCAGTTCGCCGATACCGATACGGCGGGCCATTTCGAAATCAACGCGCGCGGCGAAATGCAGATCGCGATCCTCGTCGAGCAGATGCGGCGCGAGGGATTCGAGCTGCTGGTCTCGCGGCCCGAGGTCATCTTACCACCGGGACGAAGCGGGCAACCTGCTCGAGCCGCTCGAGACGCTCTACGTGGACGTGCCGCCGGAAAACCTCGGCGACATCCTGCAATCGCTGGCCGGCCGCAAGGCGGAGATCGTGACCATGGAGCATCTGCCGCACTCGGTGACCGTCGCAGGCGGTGATCCCGACGCGCGGGCTGATCGGCTTCGAGACCGACCTCGTCAACGCGACGAAGGGCCACGGCATCATGTCCCACCTTTTCAAGGAATACGGCCCGCACAAGGGGGAAATCCCCACGCGCAACAACGGGGTGCTGGTCTCGATGGAAGGCGGGCCTCTCGACGGGCTATGCGCTCGATTCGATCCAGGAGCGGGGCCGGCTGTTCATCGAGCCGGGCGAGGAGATTTACGAGGGGATGATCGTCGGCGAGAACTCGCGTCCGGACGATATGCCGGTAAATCCCTGCAAGGCGAAAAAGCTGACGAACATGCGGTCGCAGGGCGATGGCAAGGGCATCCAGCTCGCGCCGCCGTTGCGGATGAGCCTCGAGCGAGTGCTCGAGTACATCGGGCCGGATGAATTTGTGGAAGCGACGCCGAAGAGCCTGCGGATGCGGAAGAAGATCCTCGACGCCAACGCGCGGAAGCGGTCGAACAAGGTTGCGGTGTAGTTTGCGGGAACGTAATCGACGCGGACCGTCATATGAGCCGGCGCGTGGTCTTGAGTCTTGCTTGGAGGAGATTCGGAGTTATTGTTTTCCCGTGGGCAAGTGGTATTCCAATATCTGGCTCCTGTTCCTCGCTTTTGGAGTGCTGGCTTTCCTGTGTTATATGGCCATTCCGCGATTCTCCGTCCGCTCGTTTACGGGGACGGAGATCCGCTCCTTGAGCAATGCGAAGCAGATCGTCACGGCCTGCCGGACGTATGCCCTCGATCACGATGGGAAATTTCCCAAGTCGCTCGACGACCTTGTTCCGACATATCTTTCGAATGACGACCTGGCCAACGTGCTTGTCTCGCCTTTCGCGAAAGACCAGCCTGTTGGCTATCTCTATACACCGCCCTCGCTTACCGATACGCTGTCTGTCGTTATCGAGGACAAATTTGCGCCGGCCAAAGTACATCGCCGAATTGAGGTCTATTCGGACAGCAGCGGGCGCGTGCTCAACACGCAATAGCCGGGCGCGCAATCCCCTCCCCTGCGTGCTTCCACGCAGAGGGTGAATGGCCCTGAAAAAAGCGTTGTTGACATTTTGGCGGAATCCTGTGAGGTTCTACGGCGTTGGCTCGCGCTACGCGGCAGTTCTTCCCTCTCGGAACCGGACTCCCACACCTTAAGCTGGCGCAGTTTTTCTACCGAACCTTAATCGGAACAAACACCCCCGACACATGGCGGGTCATAGCAAGTGGTCTAAAGTAAAGCGCATCAAAGGCGCCCTCGACGTGAAACGTGGAAAGCTTTTTTCAAAGCTGTCCAAGGAAATCACGGTCGCGGCGCGCATGGGCGGCGGCGACCCCACCGGGAACCCGCGGCTGCGCGCCGCCGTGCTCGCGGCCCGCGCCCAGAGCGTGCCGAACGAGAACATCGAGCGCGCCATCAAGCGCGGGACGGGCGAACTGGACGGCGAGGCGCACATCGAGGAGCTGGTCTACGAAGGCTACGCGCCGGGTGGCGTGGCGCTCATCGTGGAGACGGCGACGGACAACAAGAACCGGACGGCGGCGGACCTAAGGCTGATTTTTACGAAAAACCACGGAAACCTGGCGTCGAGCGGCAGTGTGAGCTACATGTTCAAGCGCAAAGGCCAGATCACCGTGCCGATTGATGCGGTCGGCGAGGAGGCGCTGCTCGAAATAATCCTGGAGGCCGGCGCGGACGAGCTGGTCTCGGACGGGGAGTATTACGTCATCACCACCGCTCACGATCACCTGTACAGCATGGCCGACGCGCTGAAAGGCGCCGGCGTCCCGACCGAGTCGCAAAAGTTGACTTACCTGCCCGATACCACCATCCCCGTCTCCGATGAAGCCGTGGCCGCCCAGATATTGCGGCTGTGCGACGCGCTGGAGGAAAACGACGACGTCCAGAACGTGCACGCCAATTTCGATCTCCCCGACGACCTGCTGGCCAGGCTCTCCGCATAAGCCCCGTAAATCCGACCAAGTATTATCAACGGTCCAAATCCGTTTTACCGAAGTTTTATCCGAGTATTATCCCTATGACCGAACCCAACGAGGACCAGCCCGCGCTGGCAGAACAAAAGAGACCCGCCCGCCGCAAACCTTCCCCACGCGGCAAGAGCCGCGCGCCAAAAGCCGACGGCGCGGCAACCGGGGAGATGATCGCCCAGGACGGGGCGGAACCCGTAGCAGCGGCCGCCCCCGAGGCCGCGCCCGCCGCCGCCGAAGCCGCTCCTGTCGCCACGCCGGCGCCCGCGCCGGCCCCGATGGCCCGTCCGGACGACGATCAGATCGAAGACGCGGCGCAAATCCTTTCCCGGATCACCTCCGCGCCGCTCTCGCCGTCAGAAGCGTTGCGCGGGACGGAGCAGCAGCAGCGCTACACGCCGAGGGGGCAGCATCGGTCCGAGCGATATGAACGGCCCGAACGGTCCGAGCGCTATAACCGTGGCGACAGGCCCGACCGGTCGCCGGACCAGGGATATGACGAGCCCCCTGCCGGTCCGCCCGGGGCGGAAGGTCCCGGAGGGTCATCCGGCGGCGAGGACGAGTCCGGCCCGAAACAGGAGCCGATTTTCGCGGATGGAATCGTGGAAGTGTCAGGCAAGGGCTTCGGTTTCCTGCGCGATCCGAAACGCAATTTCGTGCAAAGCCCGACCGACGTTTTCGTGACGCCGGAGGTGGTGCGCCGCTTCGCGCTGCGCGACGGCCATTGGATCAAGGGCGAAGTGCGCCGCGGCAGCCGCGGCCTGCAAATGTTCCGGCTCACGTCGATCAACGGCGACGAGCCGACCGATTACGGCAATTTCCCGCTGTTCGAGGAGCTGACCGTCATCAGCCCGACCGAGCGTTTCCGGCTCGAGACGGTGCCGGACCGGTACACGACGCGGATCATGGACCTGATGTGCCCGATCGGCAAGGGCCAGCGCGGGCTCATCGTGGCGCCGCCGCGCACCGGCAAGACGACGCTGCTTCAGCACATCGCGGATGCGATCGTGAAGAATCATCCCGAGACGGTGCTCATCATCCTGCTGGTCGATGAACGGCCCGAGGAGGTCACCGAGATTCGGCGCACGGTGCCGACGGCGGAGATGATGGCCAGCTCAAATGACATGGACCTCAAGAGCCACACGCGCATCGCGCAACTGGCAATCGAGCGGGCCAAGCGCCTGGTCGAGGCCGGCAAGGATGTGTTCGTGCTGCTCGACTCGATCACCCGCGTGGGCCGCGCGTTCAACAACGCCATGGGCGGCGGCGGGCGCACGATGTCCGGCGGCATCGACGCGCGCGCGCTCGAGATTCCGCGCAAGCTCTTCGCATCGGCGCGCAATACCGAGGAAGCCGGCTCGCTGACCATCGTGGCCACGGCGCTGATCGATACCGGCAGCCGCATGGATGAGTTGATTTTCCAGGAATTCAAGGGCACCGGCAACATGGAGATGGTGCTCGACCGGAAGATCAGCGACCTGCGCGTTTATCCCGCCATCGATATCTTCAAGTCGGGCACGCGGCGCGAGGAACTGCTGGTTCCCGCCGATCAGTTGCACAAGATCAACGTGATTCGCCGCGGCCTGGCCGGGCACAAGCCGGAGGAGGCGATCGAGCGGTTGCTTTCGTTCGTGCGGAGGTTCCCGACCAATTACCAGATGCTGAAGGAAATACCGGGATAAATCCGGGCGACAGGCGGGCTTGGCGCGCCCATGGTCCTCCCAACCCTCACTCCGAGTTAATCCTTGTTAACCGGCGGATTTACAAAGAACGCGTGGCTTATCCTGCTCGCCGCCATCTTTGTCATCGGCGCGTGGCTGCGTATCGCCAATCCGCCGGTGGCGGCGCCGCGCAGCCCGGATGAACGGGTCTATATGCACTACGTGCAGAAGTGCGCGGCCGCTCCGCTCTCGGCGCCGCGCGAATTGGTAGCTGCCTATAACGGTCTGCCGATTTTCTGGACGTACCCGATCCCGCTCCGGGTCAGTTACATTTACCTGATTGTCCTCGTTATGAAGCTGTCCGGCGCCACGCCGGAACACGCGGGCACGGCGGTTTCGGCCGGTGCGAGTATTTTGCAGTTGGGAATCGTTGCGCTCTTCGGGGCACGATTCTTCAACCGCTGGACCGCGGTCGCGGCGGTTGCGCTCCTGGCGGTTTCACCGGTGGACCTTGCGATGTCCCGCAGAATCTGGTGCGACGGGGTGGCGGGCTGCGCGGCGATGATTTTGCTGTGGATTTGCGTGGAGATTTCCAGTCGCGACCGGGCAAAACGGCGGTGGTTTGCGGCGCTTTGGATATGGAGCGCCTTTTTCCTGTTGCTTAAGGAATCGGGAGGAATCTACTTCGGCTTCTGCATTGGCGGGCTTGCCGTTCAAACCTGGCGGCGAAGCCATTCGTGGAAACAAATCGGCTATATCCTGGCCGGGGCGATTCTTGCGGCGGCGTGCGCTTTCGGTATCATGACGCTGCTTTGCGGAGGAATTGGCGCGGCAATCGAAACGGCGCATCACAGCGCGCAGGCGGCGCCGACGAATAAATATGGAATAAACTTTCAAAGCGGACCGTGGTACTCGATACCGCTTGCGTTGGGCTTGCTAAGTCCACTTACGGCCTGCGGGGTTCTGGCGGCGGCATTTCTGTTGGCGGCCAATTTCAAAAAACCGCTCCTGTCCCCTTTCCAACGCGATATTGCCATCTGGCTCAGCCTTCTCATCCTCCTGACCATCGTGGGGATAACATTGCCTCCGGCGTTGAAAAATCTCAGATATATCAGTTTTGTCATCGGGCCGTGGTATTTGCTGGGGGCATTTGGATTCAACCAGGCTGTAATTTTAATCATTCATTCATTGAGCCGGCGCCTTGCGATGCTTGTGGTGATGGTCGCAATTGGCGCGCTCTCATTCGGCTCTGTCAACGATCTCTTGCGCTACAGGCGGCTTTTCATTCATCTCGCGCTTCCGGACTTGAATGTCCGCCAGATGATAAGTCCGCCGTTGCAACCGTTCTCACCTGCCGGTAGAGGAAAAATAAGCGGCGGCTAAACCTGCTCCCGCGTCCCGCTTACCCGCCCAATAATTGTTTCATCCGGGCAAAGCCGCTTTTCGCCGCGTCTTCCTTGACCGGTGCGTTCATCATCTCGGTCAGGTTTTTGCGCTCGATCCATTCCTCGGGCAGTTCCTTGATGAATGAACTGGGATGGCACGGCGCGACGCTGCCGTATTTCATCCGGTCGCGGCAGTAAGTCAGCGTGAGGGTGCGCATGGCGCGCGTGATGCCGACATAGAGCAACCGGCGCTCCTCATCGAGCGTGCCTTCGAGCTTGCTGCGGTCGTGCGGGAGGATGCCTTCCTCGAGGCCGATCAAAAATACGTGGGGAAATTCGAGGCCCTTCGCGGCGTGCAATGTGATGAGGAGCACGCCGCGCTTTCTTTCGATATCCTCTTCCTCCTCGCGGTTTGCATCGAGCATCACCTCGTCGAGGAAACCCTGGATGCCATGGATGGAACGCCCGAGGAAACTCGCCAGGTCCTGCATGATCTGCCGGACATTCTCCTCCCGTTTCATGGTCTCGTCGGGGGTCTTGCAGGTCCGTTTCAAATCCTCGACATATCCCACTTCCTCGAGCAGCCGCGCGGCGACGGCGTGATGATCGGCAAGCGGCTCCGTCAGCCTGGTTTCATAGCCGTCGATCAACGCGACGAACTGACCGATCTTCTCCGCGGTCCGGTTCGGCAGTTCCCGCAAAAACTCGACGGCCTGCAGCGCGGTCCAGACTGCGCACTTGTTGCGCGCGCTCCATTCGGTCGCGCGTTCGATGGTCGCGGCGCTGATGCCGCGCGCCGGGGTATTGATGATGCGCAACAGGTTCGCGTCGTCGGTTGGATTGACCGTGACGCAGAAATAGGCGAGCACGTCCTTGATCTCGCGGCTGTCAAAGAAGCTTTTGCCGCCGACGAGCCTGTAGGGAATCTGGAGGCGCCTGAGGTTTTCCTCGATCAGCCGCGATTGCGCGTTCATGCGGTAAAGCACGGCAAAGGCCTCCCACGGCAGCCCCTCGGCAAGGCTGCGCCGCTGAATCTCCCCGGCGACGAACTCCGCCTCCTCGCGGTCGCTGGCGGCCTGGATCAACAGCACCTTCTCGCCGCCGTCGCGCTCGCTCCAGAGCGCCTTTGGCCTGCGGCGGGGATTGTTTTTGATGACGCTGTTTGCCGTGCCGAGGATCGCGTTGGTGCTGCGGTAATTCTGCTCGAGCTTTACCACGGTCGGATTGGGAAAATGATGCTCGAACTCGAGGATGTTTGCCACCTGTGCGCCGCGCCATCCGTAGATGGACTGGTCGTCGTCGCCCACCACGGCGACATTTTTGTTCGAGTCGGCGAGCAGACTTACCAGCTCGAGTTGCAACCGGTTGGTATCCTGGAATTCATCGACCATGAGATACTTGAACTTTTGCCGCCACTTATCCCGCACCTCGGGATGCTCGGAGAGAAGCTTGACGGTCAGCAGCAGCAGATCGTCGAAATCAACCGCGTTGAGCGTCTTCAAATCGGCCTGGTAACGGGCGAACACGGCCGAGAGCAGCGTCTTTTCGTCGGCGGGCGCCGACCAACCGTTGTTCTTGGCCTTGCTGATGAGGTTCTTTGCGAGGCTCGGCTCGAGTTTCTCATCCCGGGCGGCGGTGCGATTGATGATTTTGCGAATGAGGCCCAGTTGGTCGCCCTCGTCGTAAATGGTAAAACTATGCTTGTAACCGAGCCGGTCTATCCCGGCGCGCAGGATGCGCACGCAGAGGGCGTGGAAGGTGGAGATCGTCATTTTCTTCGCCTGGTCCGGCTCGACCATGCCGGCGAGGCGCTCGCGCATCTCGGCGGCTGCCTTGCGGGTAAAGGTGACGGCGAGGATGTTCTCCGGGCTCACGCCCTGCGCGATCATGTACGCCGCGCGCGCGGTGATGACGCGCGTTTTGCCGGTGCCGGCGCCGGCCAGGATGAGCAGAGGCCCCTGCGTGGTGGTCACGGCACGATGCTGCGGCTCGTTGAGGTCGAAAAAGCGAAACCGTCCCATGATCGTAGGCCCGGCAGGAAAACACGTTCCGGAAAATTCGCAAGGCCGGCTTTTTCGTAGGGTGAAAATTTTTTCAAGCTGATTCCTTGACAGAAATTTTTGCGGGGCGGACGGCGTGATATGCGTAGAAATGAGGGGATAATTTAATTAGCTTTTGACCGGCATATGCATCTTTCATCTAATGCCGCTTGCAATGGCACCTCTCTCCCCCAGAAGGCGTCTCTCTCCTGCCCCCGTGTGGCATCTGGCAAAGCGTTATTTGCCGGCAGGTATTCTGCTTGGAATGGCTGCGCAGTTGCATGCGCAAACGCTCAACGATCTCCACCAGGCATCGTCACTGATCGGTTTTCCGGAAGCCTCGACGTACGGCGTCCTGATCGCCGGCGCAACTTTCCTGATCGCGCGCCGGCGGCGCACGATACCGTAAAAGAGGCAGCCGCGGTGGTGCGATGGTCAGGCTGGCGCGGCTTCTCCGGCGCCCAATTTCCCAATGATCGAGGTGGTGGATTTTCCCGGCACGAGGGGGAGAATCCGGATTTCGCTGCCGGCGGCCTCGAGGCGCGCACCGCTCGCCGGCATCGAGGGTATCGAGGGTATAATCGCCCCCTTTTACATAGATTTGCGGCCGGATGAGGGTGAGGAGCTCCGTCACCCTGACACTGGAGAAAATGGTCACGTAGGTCACACATTCCAGGGCGGCCAGGACCTCGGCGCGATCGTGTTCGGGATTAATGGGTCGGCCCCTGCCCTTGAGCGCCCGGACGCTGGCATCGCCGTTTAGGGCCACCAGGAGGGCGTCCCCGAGGGAGCGGGCCTGCTGGAGGTAGCGCACATGGCCTACGTGCAAGAGGTCGAAGACACCGTTTGTGAAGACCAATTTGCGCCCCTGGGCGCCCATGGCGCCCCGGATGGAGGCCATTTCCAGGGCCGTTTTGAGCTTTTCCAGTGACATAAGATTGAAGAGTTAGAGCAAAAGAGGCAGCATGGCGCAAACTTTGCCCGGCTTGGTCTAATTCCCGCTGTATCATTCCCTCTCAAAAATGCACGACCCGCGTTGCGACCGCCTCGCCAGCCTGCTCGTCAACTTTTCCACCCGTCTCCAGCCGGGCGAGAAGGTGCTAATCGATGTTTTCGACATTCCCCAGGAGATGACCATCGCCCTGGTGCGGGCCGCGCGCGCGGCGGGGGCGCTGCCGTACGTGCAGATCAACCAGGCGCGGGTGAGCCGGGAGCTGGCGATTACCGCGACGGCCGAGCAGCTCGATTTTGCCTCGAAACATGAACTGAACCGGATGAAGGCCATGGCTGCCTACATCGCCGTGCGCGGCAGCGAGAATATCTCGGAGACCTCGGATGTGCCGGCCAACCAGATGAAGCTGGTGGCCGGGAAGCTGAAGCCGGTGCTGGATCATCGGGTGAAAAAGACGCGGTGGTGCGTGCTGCGCTGGCCCTCGCCGGCGATGGCCCAGCAGGCGGGGATGAGCACGGAGCGGTTCGAGAAATTCTTCTTCGATGTCTGCACGCTCGATTACTCGCGGATGCAGCCGGGGATGAAGGCGCTCAAGGCGCTGATGGAACGGACCGACCGCGTCCAGATCACGGGCCCGGGCACGGACCTGGCCTTCTCAATCAAAGGGATCGCCGCCATCCCGTGCGGCGGGACGCACAACATCCCGGACGGCGAAGTATTCACCTGCCCGGTGAAGAATTCCGTGCAGGGCGCGGTGAGTTTCAACGCGCCGACCATTTACCAGGGGACGGCGTTCGACAACATCCGGCTGGAATTCAAGAACGGAAAAATCACGGGCGCGACCGGGAACAATACACGGCGGCTGAATGAAATCCTGGATTCCGATGGGGGAGCGCGGTTCATCGGGGAGTTTTCGCTCGCGTTCAACCCGCACATTCTCGAGCCGATGCGGGACATCCTGTTCGACGAAAAAATCGCCGGGTCGTTCCACTTCACGCCGGGCCAGGCGTACGAGCAGGCGGACAACGGCAACCGCTCGCAGGTGCATTGGGACATGGTGAACATCCAGCGGCCCGAGTACGGCGGCGGCTCGATCTATTTCGACGGAAAGCTGATCCGCCGCGACGGACTTTTCGTCCCCAAGGCGCTGCAAAGCCTCAACCCGGACCGCCTCCTCAAATGACCAACCTGCTCAAGTCGAATCTGGGCGAGACGGATATCCGCGCGATCCTCGATGCCACGCCGCGCGCGGCGCTGCTGCCGGAGCTGGGCGACCCGGCCTGGCGCGAGGTCGCGGACCGCCCGCTGGTGCGCAAATGGCTGGAATCGATCAAGCAACTGGCGGTGAAGGAAGTCAGCAAATCGACGCCGGAACTGACGGACGAATTGTACCGCGAATTCTATGTGAACGGCGCGCGCCTTCCATTCGAGACCGCTTATTTCGAGCGCCGCCGCCGCCTGGCGCGTGCGGCGATCTGTGCGCTGCTGGATGAGTCGGGCGCGCGCGCGCAATGGATCGAGTCGCTGCGGGAAAAGACGGGCGATGTCTTCGGCGAATTTTCCTGGGCGCTGCCCGCGCACGTGAACTCCCCCTCGGGCCGCGACCCGCTTCACATCGACCTTTTTCCGCGGAAACGGCGAACCTCATGGGCGATGTGCTTACGCTCTTCCCGAAGTCGCTCGACGCCGGGATGGCAGCCGCGATCAAGACGCGCGTACGGCGCGATTACTCGGAGAATTACGTCAACCGGCATGAGGATTTCTTCTGGACCAAGGCGACCAACAACTGGAACGCGGTCTGCCACCAGGGCGTGATCGGCGCGGCGCTGGCAATCGAGGAAGACACGGCGCTGCTGGCGCGCATGCTTTTGCTTGCGAAGAAATATCTGCCGCTCTTCCTGCGCGGCTTTGGCAGCGACGGCGCCTGCTCGGAGGGGCCCGGTTACTGGCAGTACGGCTTCGGTTGGTTCTGCCTGCTCAATGAACAACTCGAGACGCGGACCGCCGGCCAATTGTCGCTCATCGAGGGGGATCCGCACGTGCGCGAGATCGCGCTCTTCGGGCCGCGGGTGACGCTGACCAATTTTCACTTCGTCAATTTTTCCGACAGCCCGCGCACCGGCGCGCTCAGCCCGTCGCTGCTCACATATCTGGGCAATCGCCTGAAGGACGAAAATCTGCTGGCGCACGCGCGGAAGAGTTATGAGCGGCTGGACCAGACCGGCCTCAACCTCCAGGGGCAGCGCACCGATTTGCTCTATTTCGTACGCCTGCTGCTCAACACGCCGGAGGATACGAAGGTGGATCGACTCGCTCGAGCCGGCGGACTTTTTCTTCAAGGACCTGGCCGTCATCGTCTCCTCGGGGCACGACTCCGCGGGACACCTTTGGGAATTTGCGGCAAAAGGGGGCAACAACGCCGAGCAGCACAACCACAACGATTGCGGCAGTTACCTGCTGAACATTGACGGCCACCCTGTGGTCATCGAGATCGGCGCGCCGGAGTATACGAAGGATTTTTTCCGCGAGAACCGCTACCAATACCTGGCGGCGCGGACATTGGGGCATTCGCTGCCCATCGTGAATGGCCGCGAGCAGGCGGCGGGGCCGCAGTATGCCTCGAACGTCATCAGCTACGAACTGGCGCCGGCGCATACCGAGTTCTCCGTGGACCTGGCGCAATGCTATCCCTCGGACGCGCATTGCACCGAGTTGATCCGCAGCTTCTATCTCGACAAGGCCAAAGGGACGCTGCGCATCAAGGAGTTCTTCGATCTCTCCGTGCATCAATCCTTCGAGACCTCCGTGCTCACCGAGGAGCCGGTCGATATGAACGGGCCGTGTGCGGTGATTCACGCCAAGGCCGGGAACGTCACGGTGCGGCCCTTCGACGACACGCTCATCATCGGCGTCGAGACGCACGAGTACCGCGACCATGGCGGCACGTCGCGCAAGATTTTTCGGATCATCCTGCGCCCGTCGAAGCTGACCGAGCAGCGCTTCGTGGCGTACGAATTGAGCATGTAGCGGATGGTGCGGCGGGGTGTGGGAACAGGGTGGTGGCCGGAAATGTGAATAACTTGTTGACGAGTTGTTCACCGCGGCAGCGGGGTTACTTACGCAAATCGTTGCGGTTCGGTGCCAGAAAAACCGGCGAAACCGGGCCTTCAATAATGCTTTACTGTCAGCGTAATAACAACCGTAATATATTGAACTGATGACACTTGCGTAACAACAGTGTTTTCATAAGGCCAATTACTTACAAAGCCTCGGCGCTTTCCTTATACGCGACAACGCCTACACTGTTTTTCACCCTGTTATTCACATGCCCTCGCCTTCCGCCCTGGTCCGCCAAGCATGGGGCCACGCCATTTCGATCCTCAATTCCCTCTCGCTGGCCGTCGTCGTCCTGAACCTGAACCACTCTGGCGAAGTCGCCACCTTTGGCCGGAACGACCTCGAGTACAATTTCGTGGATGGAACGCCCGGGATCTACGGGCTGCCGTTTCGGGTCTCCGCGTGGAGCGCGCAAGGCAGCATTTACGAGGGCAAGCCTGCGCCGCTCGTCTCCGGGACGGACGGCGCGACTACCGAAGATTGCGCGGGCAAATTCTCCGTGACGGTGCGCTGGACGCGCGGGACGCCGCCGGCCGAGGCGAATCGCGCCTATGCCGATATCACGATCGCCAATCATCTCGACACCCCCATCCTCGAATTCACGCTTCAATTATTGGGGCTTCGTTTCCCCTCCCCCATTGCCGCCAACGATGGCAACCCCACGCTGCGCGCACATAACTCCGGCAGTCCCGGCATTCTCTTCGCCAATTACGGCGGCCCGCTGCCGGGCGCGCTGGCGTGCGATTTCGAGAGCGTGGACGCATCGCGGCCGTTGATGATGAAACTGGAACGCCAGAATGCCGCATCCACCCAAGCCATGGTGGTGGTGATGAATCATCACGATTACGAGGATGGCGGCTCGCCCTATCTCTATTCACCCATCCCGGCGAAGGGAACGATTCACTTCCGCATTGGGTTCCGCTTTCTGCCACCGGCGCCGGATCCCATGGCGGCCTGCGGTGATTTGTTCGCGGCATTCGCACAGAAGTATCCACTGATGCAAAACGTCCGCGCATGGCAGGATCGCAGGCCGATCGCGCAGATTTTTCTCGCCGGTGATAATACCAACCATGGATTGAACCCGCGCAAGTGGTTCGATGCGAGCCGGCATATCAACGTCACGACGCCCGGCGGCGTGAAGCGATTCCAGAGAATGATCCTCGATCTGGCGCGCGAGACCGTCAAGCGCATGAAATCGATGAACGCGCAGGGCGTCATTACGTGGGACATCGAGGGGGCGCAGTTTCCCAACGCCACTTACATGGGCGATCCGACCAAGCTGGCGACGCCCGATCCCGCGCAGAGCGTGGCGCCGGAAATGGCGGCGATCGTCGACCAGTATTTCAAGATTTACCGCGACGCGGGCTACCGTGTGGGTGTGACGATCCGTCCGCAAAAGGTGATGTTCGAGCGCGACGCGGCGGGGCGCATCGTCAATGCGTGGGAATTCGAGGACGACTGGCATGCGGGGATCGACCCGCCGGCCAACCTCGAGGATTTCTGGCAGCAGCAACTCGAGGCGAAGATCCGGTTCGCGCGGGAACGCTGGGGCGCGACCATATTCTACATCGACTCGAATGGCGCCCCGGGCAGCCCGGTGTCATTCCTGGTAATGCGCAATCTGGCGGCGGAATTTCCCGACGTGCTGCTGATCCCGGAGCAAAGCACGATGGGTTATTACAGCGCGTGTGCGCCGTACCGGCAATTGAACATGCTGGCGCCGAATAACATCATGTCGCCGCTGGTGCGCGAGACCTATCCCGGCGCGGATGGCCGGTCCCCTTGTTTCGGCGTCATCAACCCGACCATCGACAGCATGAACCGATGCTGGCCGCAGCTCGTGCGGGAAGTGCGCGCCGGGGACATCCTGTTTTTCCGGGATGGTACGACGATCCGGAGCTGGACGCGATCCGCCGCGTGTATGCGGCGGCGCAAAAATAGGGCGCTCGAACTTATTTCAACCGAAGCCAGACAAGCACACAGAGCGCGGCGAGCGCGATGGCCGCGATGACGATGAGGAGCGTGACAAAGTTCAGTTGACTCCCCTTCTTGCGCCGGCGCGACCCAGACGAACGCCGCGAGCTTCTTTTCGACAGCCGGTCGTTCGTCCGGGAAATCTCCGCCATTCTGGCGTTCACGGGCACCTTCGCGTCACGGACTCCGCGCGGCCTGACCCTGGCAGTTTCGCCTGAAGCATCCGGTGCGTTGGCTTCCTCGGTTTTGTTCCAACGAAGCGCCGCGAGCAAGTCGCTGGGTTTTGGCGATTGCCGGCCGTCCGACATGCGGCCCAGGGGAAGGGTGATCGTGCGCGCTGTCGAGGGCCAGATGCGCTCGAACGTCCGACTTGTGCACGGAGAACGCCTCGGCGCTTACGGACGAAGCCTTTAGGTTCAGTGTGTAGTTCCATGTCCAGCGGCCCAAGAGTCTCCGGCCATTAAAGCTATAATCGAACGCCGGCGCGATCCTGTTCACCCTCGTGCTGTCGCGCCGCATCAGCGACGGCGAGCGAAATTCAATTTGATGCTCGAATTTGCACGGCTGCGACAATGCCAGCGCACTTTGCCGCGGCTCCTTCGCGGCGGGCAAAGCGAGAATGGACCGCACGAGATGGGAGCCGTAAGCAAATGCGGCAGCCCTGGGATTGCCCGATGCGCCATACGGATTCTTGATTTCGTAGGTTTCCGCCAGGGCCACCCTGTTTCCCTTGCGATCGTCCATCCATTTCAACTCGTGCGCCCGGGTCACGTTTCGAAACATCTGCCGGAAAAGTCGCTCGCGGCTTCGGGAAACCGCCGCCATGTCCTCGAGCGAAAAGGTTCGTCTCGCATTGTCCGCCTGGAAACCGGTTGCGACACAAACAACGGACAACAAGCCGACCATCCTCGCTGTATCCAACTGCCACACTTCCTCGATGCGGTAGGAGGAGGGATTGCTCTCGGGAGGCACTATCTCCTCCAAATCCCGCGCCGCCTCATCCACCGGCAGGCACGCGCCGAACGGCGCTGGCGCCCGCTCCAGTGCTTCACCTCCCTGCATCGTCACGGTGGCATCCACCCAGCGGCGTTTTCCATCGAGGGAAAACTCGACTACCGCGTGGTCGAAAAGATTCGGCGAAGGCAGGAACGATTTCACCGAGTCGCGCAAATGCGTATTTACCAAAACCGGCCTCGCCTCCAGGCCCAGCGCCCTTAGCAATTCCGCCAGCAACGCCGACTTATCCTTGCAGTCCCCGTATCGCCTGCGCAGCACTTCATCCGGCTGTGATGGAATCTGCCCGCCGAAATCCTCGTTCACACTCAGGTAGCGCACTTCATCCTGGACGAATTCAATCGCCATGCGCGCGGCGCCGGCCTGCGAGCCTCCCTTCTCGAGCAATTCCTGCGCGAATGACTTTACGTTCGGGTGTTCGCGCCGGCCGGGCCAGACATCGGCAAGCGCCGATGCGACTTCGTGCCACGACTCGTGGTTGGAAAAGTGAATCCAGTAGGGCGGCAATTGCCATGAAGGCACGTTCTCTTCCGTCTTGCCCGGCTTGATGTTCTCCAATGTCCAATTCCAGATGACCGTCTCCCCCCGCGTCTCGAGCGGCGCACCGAACGCGTCGCTTCCCTTCCATTTCATCGGGTCGCCCTCGGGAAAGCGGATGCCCATATGAAACGCGCGCACACGCGCCGAAGGCGAAAGGGAGAATAATGCCGAGTACTTTTGAGCGAGAAATCTCGGTGTCGCATTGACCGTGTAACTAATATCGAGAATATCCCCGACCCGCACATCCTCGATCACCGCGAGCACCGTCCAGTACCCGCTGATGAAGAAGGATTTCTCCAACTTCTCCTCCCGGCGCAAAAAGCGAAACCTGGCCACGTCGGCATTCTCCGTCTCATGCCCCGGCCTCCTCACCGTGATCGAGTGAATGACCACCGACTGTGTTGCCGGATCGAAATTCAACTGCCATTGCGAGGCAATTTGGACGCCCTTGATCGTCGCCAGCTTTTGGACTGTCCGGCAATACTCCGAATGTAATTGCGCGTTATGCTGGCGGTCGAACAGCAGGATCAGGAGCGGCTCGGTGTCGTCCGGCTTGCAACTTTCATCCACGTCGCACTTTCGCACCCAGTCCTCGACGGGGCCGACGGTGATTCGTGTCCGCACACTCTCCGGCGCATCCACCGGGACCGGAGGAGCCGGCGGCAACTCGATCCCTGGAGACTCTGCCGGCGGGGTCTCGGCCACCGGAAAATCCGGCATTTCCAACTCAGTTTGTTCCAGATCGGGCGGGGCTTCTGCATCCATGCGCTACAGGCGTCATGATTAAGGGAGTCTCTCCCGAATCACAATCCCGATGTTTCGCTTTTCACCCGTGCGCCGCATGCTTCATCCGGTCGATTTGCATGTCGCTTTGCGATGGGTTCGGGCTGTAGGTGCGGCGGTCTTTCCACCCAGCGCTTTCAATAAGTGATTATAAAGAGGCGCCGGCTTCAAGCGGCTCGAGAGTAATATCGACCAGTAAGTTGGCGGCGATCTGCTCGAGTTCACGGCGGATTTCCCCGACGTCGCTGCGCTCGGGAAGCGAAATCTTGATTGCGGCCCTGAAGAGCGGCTCGCCCGACATCGGGGCGCTCTCGCAGGCGGTCGTCAATTCCTCGACGTTTGCGCCCGCACGGGCGAGCGCTTGCGATATGTCGCGCACGATGCCCGGACGGTCATGGCCGACCAATTCCAGTGCGGCGTAACGTTGCGATGCCGCCGGCTCCGCACCACCGGACCTGCAAACTACCGTGAGCCCCTCCGCCGCGAGGGCCGCGAGGTCTTGCTTCAGCGCCGGCTCGGATGCGGCGGGGACTTCGACGCGGATGATCCCGGCGAATTCGCCGCCCAGCCGGTTCATGCGGCTTTCCAGCCAATTGCCGCCATGCCCCGCAATTACACGCGAGACAGCTTCAACCAAGCCGGGCCGGTCGGCCCCGATGACAGTGAGGACGAGCATGGGGGAGAGGGGCCATTGGTAGGTCTGTAATGGCTAAATGTCAATCCGCGGAGCGGCGAATTGCCGATTGCTGAAGTGAGATTGCTGATTGAAATAAGTGCCGCCTCCGGCGGCCAGATTTAAGAATCAGAAATCTGCAATTTCCCGCTCAATTACCCTGGTGCGCGGAGGCGACGCGGGCGGCGGGGGTGACGGCGCCGCGGCAGACGACGGCGGTGAGCGCGGGCAATTTCAGTTCCCAGCCCGTGCCATCCTTCGACAAGTCGGGCAATGTGCCCCTGGTGGACATGATTGCCTTTGGGTGGGACCAATTCAGGAGCGGATCGGAAATGCAGACAAGGTGGGGCTTGTCGTCGCGATTGATCGCGACCACCAAATCTTCGCCGGCGCCGGAGCGCAGCATTGTCAGCGTTTGGGTTTTGTCGTCGGAACTCAGGAAGCGGACCGGGCCGGTGGCGAGCACGGGATGCGCCTTGCGCAGCGCGATTGCCGACTTATAAAAGTCGAATACGGCGGCTCGAAATTCGGGTCGTCCGCATGGCGTTTCCAGCCGCGGGGGTCGGTCGTCTCCATGTCGAATTTCATGTCCTGCCATACCATCGGCATCCGGTCGTCCGGGTCATGCGCGCCCCACATGCCGGCTTCGTCGCCATAATAGACAACCGGCGCGCCGAGATAAGTCATCTGGAATAACACAACCATCCGCTGGATGGCGCGTGCGGTGGCATCGGGTTTGCCTATGTTGTAAGTGGTGTTGTTGCGAACGTCGTTTTTCTCATTGTAATCAAAATCATCATCCGGAGGATTGGAGGCCAGGTTCCGGTTCATGATCATCGAGGCAAGCCGGGCGGTGTCGTGGGAGTCCACGAGGTCCTGCAAAACGGGGATCGTAGCCGGCTGAAATGCCTCGCGGCGGGAATCGAGCAGCGAAGCGAAGCGCGACGCCGGGATGTGGTCATCGATCAGGAACCCCTTTACCGGAAAGGCGAACGCAAAGTAATTCATGCATGCGGAGAATCCGTCATCGGCCACGAACTGCGACGCCGGTTTCCACGTTTCGCCGCAGGTGTATATCTCCGGGTTCAGCGACCGGGCGTAGTCGTTCCATTCCGTCCAGAACTTCGATGGCCGCTCGTCGGCGGCATCGAGCCGCCAGCCGTCGACTCCCTGCGCCGGCTTCCCATCAATCACGGGCCGCAGCCAGCGTTTGGTGATGTTCCAGATATATTGCTTCGGGCCCGGCGCCATGTCCGACTTATCCGCGGTGGAGGCGAAGATAGGCAGGCTGTCGAGGCCCCACCAACCTCTGTATTTGAACTTGCTGGAGGGGTCGTTTGGGTTGGTCCAGGAAGTTACCACGTACCAATCCTTGTAACGCGAGGCCTGCTGCTTCTCCTTCAAATCCTGAAAGGCGAAAAAGCCGCGCCCGGTGTGATTGAACACGCCATCGATCAGTATGTGAAAGCCGCGCCGGTGCGCCTCGGCGACCAGTTTCAGAAATAACCGATCGGCAGCCGTCCAATGCCACGTCGCGGGGTCTTCGCTCTCGGTTGCGATGAGCGCCAGGTCGCCTTTCGGGTCTGGGCCCATGTAGGGATCGACGTGGGCGAGGCTGCTGCCATCGTACTTATGCAACGAGCGGGCGTAGAAGACGGGATTGAAATAAATGGCGTTGACGCCCAGGTTCTGCAGGTAGCCCAGTTTATCCAGCACTCCCTGCAGGTCGCCGCCGTAGCGCCGGTCGAATACACCATGCTTGTAAAAGTCCGGGGTAACATCGGTGCCATCGGTGGCGGCGGGGCCGTCCTGCTGGGTCTCCCATACGTCGCGCGAGTACCAATCGCTGGTCCACGGGGTGACGCGCCAGTCGGCCGGGACATTGGCCGGATCTTCGAGCGAATCGCGCGTCGGGTCGTTGGCCGGGTCGCCGTTGCGGAAGCGCTCGGGAAAAATCTGGTACCAGATGGCATGCGCGGCCCAATCCGGCGGCGGTGCGGGCTGCGGTGCGGCGGAGGCGCCGAGGGGCGCAAGGGCCAGAGTTGCCGCCAGGAAAGCGAAATGGAAGCGGTTCATGGGAAGGAGTGCGAGGGCTAAATAGGAGCCCAGCCTAGCGCAGGAAGCGAGTTTGGAGGGGTCTGCGGAGTGGAACCGTTCAACGGCGCCGCATCCGTTTCCGGGTGCGCCCCGCGCTTAACCTTGCTAATATCGGGCCTTCCAATCTTCCCCTTTCGGCACGACTCCGCATCCCGGGACAATGCCGCTCCGCCGCATGCAAATCAAACCCCGCCTCTCCTTCCCGCAAATCTGGAACATGAGTTTCGGCTTTCTTGGCATCCAGTTCGGCTGGGGCCTCCAGATGGCGAACATGAGTTCCATCTACGAGTATCTCCATGCAAAGGAGGACCAGCTTGCCATTCTCTGGCTGGCCGCGCCGCTGACGGGCCTGTTGGTGCAGCCGATCATTGGCCATTACAGCGACCGCACCTGGGGACCGCTGGGCAGGAGGCGTCCTTATTTCCTGATGGGCGCGCTGCTGGCGTCGATTGCGCTGCTGGTGATGCCGAATTCCTCGTCGCTCTGGATGGCCGCGGGGATGCTCTGGATTCTCGACGCCTCCGTAAATATCAGCATGGAGCCATTCCGCGCGTTTGTCAGCGACCTGCTGCCGCCGGAGCAGCGCAAGGCCGGTTTCATCATGCAGAGCTTTTTCATCGGCCTGGGCGCCGTGGTGGCCTCCGCGCTGCCATGGATCCTTCTGAATTGGTTCGGGATCAAGCAGGCGAATACCGGCAACGGAATTCCGTACTCGGTGAAGCTTGCGTTTTACATCGGCTCCGGCGTGCTGCTGCTGGCGGTGCTGTATACAATCGTCACGACGCCCGAGTATCCGCCGGAGGACATGGCGGAATTCGAGCGGCGCCGCGCGGAAAGCGGCGACGTGTTCACGGAGATTTTCCGCGGGCTGGCGGCGATGCCGAAAACGATGCGGCAACTGGCGCTGGTGCAGTTTTTCACGTGGCTGGGGCTGTTTTGCATGTGGATATTCTTCTCCGTGGCCGTGGCGCACAATATCTTCCACGGCGAGCCGGGGACAGACCGGTTCAGCGCGGGCTCGGCTTACGCCGGGTTATGTTTCTCGGCTTACAACGGCGTCTGCTTTGTGTTTTCGCTGGTGATGGTCTGGTTCACGCGCCGGTTCAAGGCGAAGTCGATCCACATGGTCTGCCTGGCGTGCGGCGGCCTGGGGCTGCTCTCGGTGGGGGCGATCCAGAATCCGTGGCTGCTCTTGGTTTCGATGAGCGCGGTGGGTATCGCCTGGGCCAGCATTCTCTCGATGCCATACGCCATGCTGGCCGGGGCGATCCCGCCGGAGAAGACGGGTTTTTACATGGGGGTCTTCAATTTTTTCATCGTCATTCCGCAGATCATCGCGGCGGTCGGTTTCGGCTGGATGATGGATCACGTGTTCCACGGAAACCGGATGGCCGGAGTACTGTTGGGCGGGGTATCGTTGATCATCGCGGCGCTGCTGACGGGATTAGTCGATGAAGCGGCGGAAAACCCGGAAGAACTGGCGCGCATCACGGCCAGGGAGGGGATGATGGAGACGGCGACACCGTCTGCGCCGGCGTCGGAGGTAATTTAGAGGCTGTCCGAATCACTTGGCGTCTTCGGCGGGCGGGGGAGCCTGGACCAGTGAAGCGGGCCTGATCATCCCGGAGGGCGCGGCGCCCCCTGCGGCCTCGACATCCGGGCCGAAGTAGCGGCTGGCGCACTCCGGGCAAACGCTGTGGGAGAATGTGGCCTGCGAATGCTGCTCGACGTATTGCTCGACCCGCATCCAGTAGCCGGAGTCGTCGCGGACGCTCTTGCACCAGGCGCAGATCGGCAACAGGCCGGTCAGCGTCTTGATCATGGTCAGCGCCTCCTGCAGTTCTTTGGTAAGCCGGTCGCGCTCGCGCTCCATGCGGCTCTTGTAGAGCGCCATTTCGATGTTGGTGCGAAGCTGCCGCTCCTCGAACGGCTTGAGCAAATAGGCGAACGGCTCGGATATCTTTGCCTTTTCGAGCACGGCCTCATCCGAGTTTGCGGTGAGGAAAATGACCGGGATGCTCAACTCGACGCGCACCTGGTGCGCGGCCTGGATGCCGTTCATCGGCCCCTTGAGCATGATGTCCATCAGGATCAGGTCGGGGTTGGAATTGCGCGCCAGGTCAAGGGCCTCTTCCCCCGTGGTGCCCCAGCCGGCCACGACGTAGCCGAGGGCCTCGAGCCGGTCCTGGATGTCCGCGGCTACGATTGCTTCGTCTTCGACGACCAGAATTCGGGATGGGACTAAATCTTTGCCGGCGCTCATGAGGATTGCGATTTGAAGTAAACTCGAAATTCGGTGCCGATCCCGTTCGAGACTTCGAGCCGCGCGCGCATCTGCCGTGTGAGGATGCGCACCAGCCGCAGGCCGAGCGAGGTGGCTTTGTCAAAGTTGAATTTTTCGGGCAGGCCCACGCCGTTGTCCGAGACGATCAAGACGAAATCGCCCGTCTCGGATTTCGTAAGCCGCACGCTGATCTCCCCGACGTTGCGCCCGGCGAACGCGTATTTGAGGCTGTTGGTCACCAGCTCGTTCGTAATCAGGCCGACGGGGATGGCGGTATCGAGGTCGAGTGACACGGGTTCGACATGGAGCTTGGTTTCGACGTGGGTTCCTTTGTTACGATTGACCGAGAGAACCATGTTCAGCAAGCTGCGCAAATATTCGGGGAAGTCAATTTGAGCGAGGTCGTTGGATTGATATAACTGCTCGTGGATGAGGGCCATCGACTTGATGCGGTCGCGGCTCTCCTCGAAGATGGTGAGCGCCTCGGGATCCTTGATATAAGAGGCCTGCAATTGCAGCAGGCTGGAGACGATCTGCAGGTTGTTCTTCACGCGGTGATGGATTTCCTTGAGCAGCACTTCCTTTTCCTCGAGCGAAGCCTTGACGCGGCTCTCCGCCTCCTTCTGCTCGGACATGTCGCGGATGATCGTCGAAAGAAACTCGACCGAGCCGGACGGCGATTTGTGCGCGAGGATCAACTCCGACGCCGGAACCTCCGGTCCGTGGCGGGAGATGACCGCCGTCTCCCCCTGCCACGAGCCTTCGATCATGGCAACCGGCAGCCCCTCGAGCGCCACCAGGTCGGACGCCCACGGCGCGTGCACGTCCGGCAAGCGCAAATTCCCAACGGGCTCATCCGGCGCCAGACCCAACAGGTCGCGGCCGGCGCCGTTGATGTAAAAAAGGCGCCCGAATTTATCCGCCATGCCGACCATGTCGGTGGTGGCCTCGAGGATGGCGCGAAACCGCTCGGTGGTCTCCTGCGAGCGGGCGCTCTCCGTAATATCCTCAGCCACATAGCAATAGCGCGGCTGGCCGGCCGCCGAACGGCCGAGGAACGAGACCGTGGCGGCAAACTCGCGCTCCTGCCCGGAAATCATCCGGCGATGCCGCAGCCGCATCGGCTGGCGCTTGCGCTCGCTCTCGCGAAACTTATCGAGCCACAAGTCGATCTCCTCGTTGGTCCAGCCCATCTCCCGCACCGTGCGTCCGGCCGCGGGCAGCGTGCCGCCGCCCATGAGCGTGGAGGCCGAGGATGAGTTGACCGAGACAAAGAAGATGTCGTCGCGCATCAGCTCGACGATGCCCATCATCATCGGGGCGCTTTGGAAAAAGGCGCGCAGGGTCGATTCGCTTTCGAGCAGCTCGCGGGCGATGCGGTCGCGCTCGGTCATCTGGTGGTTGAGTTCCTCGTTGCGGCGGCTCAGTTCGGCGGTGCGCTCGCGAATGCCGTCCTCGAGTTGCTGCTGGGTCTGCTGAAGCATCAGCTCCGCTTCCTTGCGCTCGGTAATGTCCGTGATGCAGCCGATGTAACCGACGAGCTTGTCCTCGTGGATCTGCGGCGTGAATTGCGCCAGCGCCCAGCGTGATTTGCCACCGGGCAGTGCAAAGCGGAAATCGAGGTCGCGCACCTCGCCACGGCAGGCCCAATCCTCGATGACCCGCCCGCGATCCATGGGATGCACCGCGGCGAACCATCCCTGGCCCATCGCCTTCTCGGCGGGAATGCCGGCCATGGCGCACCATTTTTCGTTCACGAAAATGATCTGCTTGTCGCCGTCCATGCGGAAGATGCCGACCGGGGCGATGTTCGTCAGCTCTTCGTAACGCGACCGGCTTTCCTCGAGTTCAGACGTGCGGTCCTTGACGCGGCGCTCGAGGTTTTCGTTGAGCGATTGGACGCGCGCCTCCGCCATCCGCCGCTGGGCCACGATGGCGCTGGGAAAGAGGATGCAAAGCTGGCTCACGCAAAGGAAGGTCTGGACGTGCACCAGCGTGCGCAACGGGCCGAACGTGGCAATCCATACCGACCCGCCGCCTGCCGCGATGCAGGTCGCCGCCGTCACAGCCAGCAGCACCATGCCCGCCGTGAGCGTGCGAACGGGCAGCCGCATGCTGCCCCAGAGCAACAGTGGAAAGGCCACAGCCGGGTAGGGCATCTGGATATCGAGGTGGGGAATGCCACCAAAGGAAACGGCGGCGGCAACTCCCAGGACGCCGATGAAAATCGTCGATTCAGCCGCGAGGACCCTGCCGCTTCCGTAATGCGGAGGCGCGTCGGGTTTCTTCCCCGCCCAAGCCAGCATCAGCGGCGTGAAAATCAACAATCCGGTCGCGTTCCCCGCCCACCAGAGCGGCCAGAGGTGGGAAAATGAAACATCCCGATGAAATACCTGAGTGAGCAAGCACGCGGCGATGGCCGGGCCGACGATCGCCAACACTAGAGAGGTGAGGACCAGCCGCAGCATGTCCCGACCGCGCTCGATGCTGGGAACACCGCCGAAAAAGCGCCGCAAGAACCAGTTCCCGATTGCCGCCTCTGTAAGATTTCCGGACAAGAGAAGCAGGCCGGCCAGCGGGGGGCGATGTTGCGCGTACACCTCCACCAACACGTTCGCGGGGATCGCCACCAGGACGAAAGCCAGCCATTCCCTCCTGCCCGCCACCAGCAGCGCCCCGAGCAGAAGCCCCCCCTGCGGCCAGAACGCCTGCACATGGAAGGGGGCGAAGGGCATCGGCGCGCTCAAGAACCCGCCGGCCACATAGACCGCGAAGAAAAGAATGGCCCGCGCCGCCAGAGGCCAGCGCTTGCCTTCAGCTTCTGAGAAACCCGGGCGAGACATGGGAACCGCGTAGTAAATGCACATTCCATTCCACCGCAGGGAGGAGTCGCATAAATTATATTAGTAACTGTCTGACATTTCCCTTGCGGCTGGGGGTTAGGGTGGTAGCTTGGCTCTCTTCAAAACGCGGGGTGGAGCAGCCTGGTAGCTCGTCAGGCTCATAACCTGAAGGTCGTGGGTTCAAATCCCACCCCCGCAACCAATTTGAAGTCGTTCGATTTCAAATACTTGCGAGATGTCGAGGGTCGCCATTTTTCTGGCGCCGACCGTTCACCTGCTTAGCCCTGCCTGGCATATGCGATTTTTCGCACGGCTTGGCAATCCGTCCGCAGATCAACGGATTCAATCTCTGGCGAAAACCGCCCGGCGACTGGAGGTTAGGGAAATCGAGTACGTTAGACTGCGTAAAAAAAACGTTTTTTTTCTTGCAGCCGCACCCGGCTTCCATATTCTCGGTCGCACTTTCCCTAGAGGAAGTGGTGTTTTCTGTAAGTACAACATCGCTTCTGATTTTTTAGAATGTACAGGGGCAGAAATGCAGGGACGGATGAAATGGTTCCAAGCTCGGAAGGGAGGGCTGGAACCAATGGCGGCAGCGTCCCTTTTCGGAAAGTGGTGATGGTCTCTTATGATAAGCCCCCCGCTGGCGGGCAAGGTTCGGGTCTGCAGAGCACGGGGGGCGGCAGCAATTTTTGAATATTTCAAACTCTTCCAAAGAAACTGAAGGGAATCGGAAAAATCGCGTATGAAGGCGTTGACAATTGGTCTGAATGACACGGGCGCAACGGAAAACACCCTAAACTGCTGCCGGGATGCCATGACGGCCCTGGAAGATGAAGCAGTGCAGATGTTCATCCCCGTGGCGCGTTCGCTGGGTTACCCTCGTTCCGTGGGAGAGATATTCGGGGTGTTGTTTGCGGCGGAAGAGCCCTTGAGCTTCTCGGCCATCTGCCACAAGCGGGGAATCAGCGCCGGATCTCTGAGCGTGGGCCTGCGGCACCTAAAAAGCCTGGGAATGGTGATTACGGTGCCGGTTGCGGGAGACCGCCGGGATCATTTCGGTGTGAACGAGGACCTTGTGCGGGTGAACGCATCGCTGATGCACTCCTACCTTGAACCGCGAATCCGGGCGGCGCAGCAGAGGCTCGAGCGCCTCAGCGTCATCGCCGAGCGGCTGTCGGAAAACGGGGCGCACGAGCATCTGGCCGCGCGGTTGCGCCGCCTGGCGGATTGCCAGAGCCAGGTGGTGAGACTGGTCATGCCACTTCTCAAGACGCTGCAGTAATTCGGGATCGATTTTTGGAATATGAGCTGGCGGAAGGAAAAAACCAAAGAGCGGAGTGAGGACGAGGCGGCCTTGAAAGCCGCCGCGGCCGGGGCGCGATGGTATTGCGTGCGAACGAGCCCGAAACGGGAGCATTTCGCGGCGCACAATTTGAAATCGGCGGAAGAGGTGCATGTATTTTGTCCGCGGATCCGATTCCGCAAGGTGACGCGCCGTGGGCCGGTTTGGTTTGTGGAGGCGATGTTCCCCGGATATCTCTTCGCGCGGTTTGATTACACACAGCATCACCGGCTGGTGCGGTATTCGTCCGGGGTCACGGGAATCTTGCATTTCGGGCAACGGGTGGTCGCGGTTGCCGACGAGGTCATCGATTCGCTTCGGGTGCGCATCGGCAATTTGAGCGAAATCCCGATCATCGAGATACCGGGGTCCGTGAGCGTGGGCGATCCGGTGAATATCGCCGAGGGGGCGTTCAATGGGCTGGAGGGCGTGGTGACGCAGTTACTTTCCGGAAAAGATCGTGTCCGAGTGCTCATCGAGTTTCTCGGGCGCCAACTAGAAGCCGAGGTGAACCAGACATCCGTGGTGCGGGCAGTGCCCGCACGCGTGATGGTTTGAAGCTAGAATAAAATCAGGGCCACGTCAGGGCATGGCCCCAGGTTATCAGGGAGGGTATCCGCATGGAGAAAACTGCAAAATCAGCGCATGAACGAATTCCGCATTGGAAACGGGCAATGGACCTAACGTTCATACTGTTAACCCTCCCGGTCTGGGCAACCGTGATGATCCTGGTGGCCCTGTGGATACGCCTCGTTTCTCCCGGCCCGATATTTTTTCGTCAGGAGCGGGTGGGGTATCGGGGGCGGCGCTTTAGCATGCTCAAATTCCGGAGCATGCACGTGCACGCGGAGGCAAAGGTGCACGAGAGCCATTTCGACGACCTGGTCGCGAGCAACATTCCGATGACCAAGCTCGATGCGATCGGTGATCGACGGCTGATCGCCGGCGGGAAATTCCTGCGGGCGGGAGGGCTGGATGAATTGCCGCAAATCTTCAATGTCATCCGGGGAGAGATGAGCCTGGTAGGGCCGCGCCCGTGCACAGCCCGGGAGCTTCCCAAGTTTGAAATCGCGGGCATGGAGCGATTCAACGCTCCGCCGGGCCTGACCGGTTATTGGCAGGTCAACGGCAAGAACACGACGACCTTTACCCGGATGGTGGAGCTGGACATCCAGTACGCCAGACGCATGTCGCTCGGGATGGATTTGTCGATCCTGCTGCGGACGTTTCCGGTGCTGGTGAATCTTGTTTGTGAAACACGGGTCCGTCCCCGGAGAGAGACGGTCCAACCGGCGGCGCCAAATCCGGCGGATGGTCTGCCGGATATGACCCGCCAATAAAAAAAGCGACCTGACACAGTCGGCGGCGGGCTCATAGCCCCAACCGGAAATCCGGCGTCAGTGGTGGTGCGTGGCAGCAGAAAGACAGCAGCGTTGTCAATCGAAATGGATAGCATATGAAAAAACAAATCGTAGTCGGAATTGTCGGATGCGGATACTGGGGTCCGAATCTGGTTCGCAACTTCAAGGGCCTTCCAGATTGCAACCTCAAGATGATGTGCGACCTGAGCGAGGATCGCCTGAAACATCTCAGAAGCCTGTACTCGGATGTGGAGGGGGTTACCGACTTTGGTCACTTACTCAACGGAGCGGCGCTGGACGCGGTCGTGATCGCGACGCCGGTGAAACATCACTTTGCGCTGGGCAAGGCGAGCCTGCTGGCGGGCAAGCATACGCTCATCGAGAAACCGATGGCGGCCTCGTCCGCGGAATGTGAGGAGTTGATCGATATCGCGAAGCGCCAGGGGGTGGTGCTGATGGTGGGCCACACGTTTCTGTATTCGGCCTCCGTGCGCAAGATAGTCGATATCGTGCAGGCGGGGGACATCGGGGAGATACGTTATATCAACTCGAGGCGGCTGAACCTCGGGCTGTTTCAAAAGGACATCAACGCGACGTGGGACCTTGCTCCGCACGACCTGTCGATCATTCTCCACATCCTGGGGGAAACCCCGATCACCGTCAATTGCCAGGGCAACGCGCACGTCACCCCGGGAATCGAGGACGTGACGAACCTGTCGCTGACATTCCGCAACAAGCGATTCGCGACCATCCAGAGCAGTTGGATCGAGCCGAGGAAGGTCCGCGACATGACCATCGTCGGGACGCGCCGGATGATCGTTTACGACGACCTGCAGACGCTCGAGAAAATTCGGATCTATGACACGCGGGTGGAACGTCCCCCGCATTACGACACGTTTGCGGAGTTTCATTACTCCTACCATTACGGGGACAGTTATATTCCCCACATCAAGCAGGAGGAGCCGTTGAAAGCGGAGTGCCAGCACTTCCTGGAGTGCATCGCCCTCGGCAAGGAGCCGCTGACCGGAGGCCGGGAAGGATTGGACCTGGTGAGGATTCTCGAGGCGGCCGAGGAATCGCTCAAAAAGAACGGGGCCCCGATCACCTTCGGGCCGCAGGCCGCCGCGCCCCAATCCAATGTCGCCCACCCCGCGAAGAACGGCAAAAGGGAAACCGTCCTGGCGTGAGCGAGCCTTCCAATCACCGGCGAATCGCGCCCGACGTAAAGCTGGGGCGGGATGTGCAAATCCGCGAATTTGTGAACTTGTATGGGTGCGAGATCGGGGATGAGACGAGGATAGGCACGTTTGTCGAGATTCAAAAAGGGGCGAGGATCGGCGGGCGGTGCAAGATCCAGAGCCACACCTTTATTTGCGAGGGCGTGACGATCGAACCGGAGGTATTTGTCGGCCATGGCGTCACTTTCATCAATGACCGTTATCCCAAGGCGACCAATGGCAACGGCAAGCTTCAGACCGAGTCGGATTGGAAATGTCAGAGTACGCTGGTCAAACGCGGCGCCTCGATCGGCTCCGGCGCCACGGTGCTGGGGGGCGTGACCGTGGGGGAAAACGCGATCATCGGGGCCGGAAGCGTGGTCACCAGGGACGTGCCGGCGAATACGACGGTGGCCGGCAATCCGGCCAGGATTTTGAAACCAGCAAAAACCGCACAATCCACATGAAAGTTCCATTCCTTGACCTCGAAGCCCATCACCTGCCGATGCGCGAGGAGATCGGCGCCGCCATCCAGGAAGTGATCGAGAGCAACGCCTTTGCCGGGGGACCGTATGTGGCCCGGTTTGAAGAGGAATTCGCCGCCTATTGCGAATCCGAGCATGCCATCGGCGTCGGCAGCGGAACAGAGGCCCTCTGGCTGAGCCTGCTGGCTCTCGGCATCGGCCCGGGAGACGAAGTGATCACGGTGCCGAGCACCTTCATGGCCACGGCGGAGGCAATTACCTATTGTGGCGCGAAACCGGTATTCGTGGATGTGGACGAGCGCACTTGCACGATGGCGCCGTCCGCGCTCAGAGGCGCCATCACGCCGCGAACCCGGGCGCTTATTCCGGTGCATCTCTTCGGACAGCCGGCGGACATGGACCCCATTCTGGAAGTCGCGCGCGAGCATGGGCTCTTTGTGGTGGAAGACGCCTGCCAGGCGCACGGAGCCAAATACAAGGGCCGCAAAGCGGGCTCGCTTGGGGACGCGGGCTGCTTCAGCTTTTATCCGGGAAAGAACCTTGGCGCGTTCGGGGATGCGGGCGCGGTCGTCACCAACAACCGCGAGTTGCGGGAGAAACTCCGGACGCTTCGCGATCACGGCCAGATGCAAAAATACCATCACACCATGATCGGCTGGAATTCGCGGATGGATGGCATCCAGGCCGCGGTGCTGCGCGTCAAACTCCGGTCCCTGGATGCGGCGAATGCGCGCCGGCGCGCCCATGCGACGCATTACAACCGCCTCTTCCAGGAAATGGAAAACGTGCGCGTCCCCCTCGAGGCGCGATATGCCCAGCATGTTTATCACGTTTACGCGATCCGCGTTTCCGACCGGAACGAATTGATGGACTCGCTGGCAGCAAAGGGAATCGGCGTCGGAATCCACTACCCCGTGCCGATCCACCTGCAAGAAGCCTATCGCGGCCTCGGATACTCGAGGGGCGCCTTTCCGGTGGCGGAGCGATGCGCCGAGGAGCTCATCTCGCTGCCAATGTTTCCGGAACTTACATCCGCGCAAGTGGAGCGGGTGGTCGAGGCGGTGAAGGAATCGCTCGACGCCACTGCCGCGATCTGAAGCGGAAGGGGAAGTCCCCCTCCCCGGCTCACGAGCCGGACATATGACCATCAATAAGACCATGGAACAGGCGCTTCCGCCCGCCGCGGCTTTGCCGCTCGAAGCGCCGCGGCCGGTCAGGCAAGCGGCCGGCTTGCAGATCAGCCTGGTCGATCCCACACAGGAGGCCGCATGGGACCCGACGGTCCTGGCGCACCGGGATGCAACGTCTTTTCACAGCGCCGGCTGGGCCCGGGTGCTGACCAGGACATACGGCCATCGGCCGATGTATCTGCGCTGTTGCCGCGCCGGAGAATTGGCGGCCTTGATTCCGCTGATGGAAGTGCGCAGCCCCATCACGGGGCGCAGGGGAGTGGGACTTCCATTCTCGGACTTTTGCAGTCCGTTGTTGTACGGGGGATGCGGCGCGGATTCCGTCATCGAAGCGCTCCGGCAAACAGCCGCGCAACGAAAATGGAAGTACGCCGAGATTCGCGAGGGGCGGATTCTCCGCGGAGCAGGATTTCCCGCGGCGACATATTATGCGCACACGCTGGATTTGCGCGGAGGGGCGATGGACTGCTTCGGGCGCTTTTCGAGCTCGGTGCGCCGGGCCATTCGCAAAGCGGAGGCATCGGGCCTGAGTGTCGAGATCAGCCAGTCCCAAGAAGCGGTCGGAACATTTCATCGCCTGCACACCCGGACGCGCAGGCGGCACGGCCTCCCCCCCCAGGCGTTGTCATTTTTCCGGAATATTCATGAAGAGATCATCCGGCCGGGGGCCGGGTTCATCGTCACCGCGACCCACGGCGGGCGTCCGATTGCCGCCGCGGTTTTTTTCCAGTTCGGGGCGGGAGCGACTTACAAATTCGGCGCGTCCGACGAAAGGCAGCAGGGGCTGCGTGGCAATAACCTGGTTATGTGGAAGGCGATAGCCTGGCTGGCGGAAAACGGATTTGAGACGTTGCATTTTGGCCGGACGTCGCCGGCCAACGACGGGTTGCGGCGGTTCAAGCTCTCCTGGGGTACCACGGAGGAAAAAGTTGATTACCATCGGTTAAGCACGCGACCGGCGGGACGGAGCCGCAGCGGTGACAAATCCTCGGGATTTCATACGGCGCTGTTCCGGAGATTGCCCCTGGCGGTCAACCGCCTCGCCGGGGCCATTCTCTACCCGCATCTCGATTGAGCGTTCAATTTCCAAAACTCCCCCCCGGTTCGACTATGAATACGATACACCCACCGCCGCCTGCCGCAGGAGGACTCGATCCATTGCGGTTCCTTTACATTATCTACCGGCATAAGTGGAAGATCGTCCTGTGCGCGCTCGCCGGGCTGGCGGCAGCAATGGTTTACCGCCTTCTGGTCCCGGCCCTCTATGAGTCCCAGGCCAAGCTCCTGGTGCGATATGTGGTCGAGCGCAGCGCGATCGATCCGGTGGACGGCCAGGAAGGCGGCGGGAGCGATATCCGCAGCGGCGACAGTGTCATCAGCGAGGAAGTGGAAATCCTGACCAGTTGGGACCTGGCATTGGATGTCGTGGACACGGTGGGCGCAAATCGGCTGCTTCCCGACTCGACCGGGCCCGCGGACAGGATTCTCGCGGCGCGGGTTGTCGCCGCGAGCCTGACGGTGACGCCGCTCAGGGGCAGCAACGTAATCCTTATCTCGTACGCCAACCGCGACCCGGAGCTGGCGGCGCTCGTCCTGCAGGAGCTGTTGAATCGCTACTTTATCAAGCACCTGGAAGTGCACCGGTCGCTGGGCGCCTTTGATTTTGTGAGCCAGCAGACAGACCAGGTGAGAGGGCTGCTCGAGCAAACCGACCAGGACTTGAAGAAACAGAAAGACGAGGCCGGCATTCTGTCAGTGGATGACAGCACGGCGAGTGTCAACGCCAGCCTGGCCAAAGGGCGGGAAGAGTTGGCGGGAGCGGAAGCGGACCTGGCGGAGGAGCAAGGCCGGGTCAATGAAATGGAGAAGCTCCTTTCCGCCGGCGGCGCCCCCAGCCCCTCGGCGAGCGAGAATGCCAACGCAGCGACGGCGTCAGCGGGGCCCGATAACAGCGAGATCGAGCATTACCAGGCGTTGGTCGGGCATCTGGAGGAGATGCACAAAGCGGAGTTTGACCTGCTGGCGAAATACACCCCGGAAAGTGATGAGGTCAAAACGTGCCGGGAAGAGATCGCGACACTGGAACTGGAGCGGCAGGCACTTGAAATAAAATACCCGTCCCTGCTGAGCGCCGCGCCGAAGGCGGGATCCCCGGATGGTTCGCAACCCGATTTGAATATGGAACGGATTCGCCTGACGGGACTCTCGGCCCGGGTGGACACGTTGCGGAAGCAGGTTCAGGACATCGAAGCGCGCGCGGCGCAACTGGTGGATGCGGGCACGCAGATCAGCCAGCTCGAGCGCCGAAAGGAAGTCGAGGAGACGAACCTCAAGTATTTCGAATCGAGCCTCGAGAAAGCGCGGATCGACGAGGCGCTGGACCCATCAAAGATGCCGAACATCAGCGTCATCCAGAAGCCTTGCGCGGCGGTGCGGGTGAGCCGCAGGAAGATGCTGCTCGGGATAGCCGGCGCCGGAATCGGCGCGGGAGTTATGTTGGCGCTGATGATCGATCTCCTGTTCGATCGCAGTATCAAGCGGCCCGCGGACCTGGAGGCGCAATTGCGTGCGCCTCTCATGCTTTCCATTCCCTTTTTCCCGAAGCTTGCCCGCCGCCGCCTGCAACTGGGCGCCAACGGCGAGAACTCCGCCGCCGTGGTGCGGAAAGGGCAGCCGGCTGAGGTGGCCATCTGGGACCCGAATCATACGCTGGCGCCCTACTCGGAGGCGATTCGCGACCGTTTGATCCTCTCCTTCCAGCTCAAAAACCTGATCCATAAGCCGAAGCTGGTGGGCGTAACGGGGCTTACCGGCGGAGAAGGCGCATCCGCCATTGCGGCAAGCCTGGCCGCGGCGCTCTCGGAGACGGGCGACGGCAAGGTGCTGCTGGTGGACCTGAACCCGACCCACGCGCGGGCGCATCCGTTTTTCGATGGCAAACCCGCGCTCGGCCTGAGCAACGCACTGGCGGCCAACGGGAGCCTTCTCGCAGCCTCGGGGAATGTCTACCTTGCGACCGGTTCATCGGAGAACGGCGGCTCGATGCAACTGGCGTCGAAACGATTCAGCTCCCTGATGCCGAAATTGAAGGAAAGTAATTTCGACTACGTGATATTTGATTTGCCGCCGTTGAGCCGGAGCAGCGCCACGCTGGCGGTGGCCGGCGGCCTGGACAAGCTGCTGATGGTGGTCGAGGCGGAGAAGAGCGACCGCAATGACGTTAAGCGCGCGTACAACGAATTCGTGACGGCAAAGGCCGATGTCACCTGCATTTTGAACAAGACGCGCAGTTCCGGTCCCAAATGGCTGGTCGGTTAGAGGAACCAATGGATGAACGGCTTCGGCACGACGCCGGGCGCCCAGAGATGTTACTGAGACGCCTTTACTATTTCACGAAGCCGTATGTGCCGTGGCGCGCCCGCCTGGCGTTGCGCCGGATGCGCGCGCGGCGCATCCTGAAGGAGTGCGCGGGCTACTGGCCGATCCAGGAATCGGCCGCGCAAAAACCCGGCGGATGGCCGGGCTGGCCGAAGGGAAAGCGATTCGCGTTCGTGCTGACTCACGACGTTGAGAGCCGGCGCGGCCTGGAGCGGGTCGAGCAGTTGGCCGAGATTGAGATCCAGCTCGGCTTCCGCTCGTCGTTCAACTTTGTCCCGGAGGGTTCCTATCAAGTGCCGGCGGACCTGCGCTCATGGCTGGCGAACCGGGGCTTCGAGGTGGGGGTGCACGATCTGAATCATGACGGGAAGCTTTATTCCTCGCGGAAGGAATACGAGCGAAAGGCGGAGCGCATCAATGATTACCTGAAGAATTGGAATGCCGGCGGGTTCCGGTCCGCCTTCATGCTGAGCGAGCTGGAATGGCTGCACGACCTGGACGTGGAATACGACGCATCGACATTTGACACCGACCCCTTCGAGCCGCAGCCCGAAGGGGTCGCGACCATTTTTCCCTTTTGGATGCCGGCCACCAATGGGAATGGGCACTCGGCCGCGGGCGGGGCTCGCAAGGGATATGTGGAATTGCCCTATACGCTCGCGCAGGATTCCACGCTGTTCCTGGTGCTTGGCGAGCAGAACGCCGACGTTCGGCAGCGCAAGCTCGATTGGATTGCCGCGCAGGGCGGGATGGCGCTGGTCAATATTCATCCCGATTACATCGACTTTGAGGGCGGTTGCGGGGACTCGCGCAAATACCCGGTCAACCGGGTGCGCGAATTCCTCGATTACGTGAACAAACAGCACGGGAGTGAAGCGTGGAATGTGACGCCGCGGGAATTGGCCGCATGGTACCGCGGAACGCGCGAGGCCGGCGCGGAGCCAGGGCGGGCGCCCTGCGTGACGCAGCCGTGCCGGGCGCATGGCCAGCCGCTGGCGGGCAAACGCGCGGCCGTGCTTCTCTATTCCTATTACCCGGCGGACCCGCGTCCCCGCAGGGCGGCGGAGGCGTTGGTCGAGGCGGGAATGTCGGTCGAACTGCTCTGCCTGCGGGACAAGGATGAAGCCGGGGAGGAAGTGATCAACGGCGTCAACGTATCCCGGCTTCCCTTGCAAAAGAGGCGCGAGAGCAAAGTGGCCTACCTGCTCCAGTACGGAAAATTTCTCATATCGTGTTTCTGGTTCCTGGCGCGCCGCGGGTGGCGCGGGTCCTACGACCTGGTCCACGTGCATAACATGCCCGACGCGCTGGTCTTCTCCGCCCTTGTGCCGAAGCTGCGGGGAACGCCCGTGATACTGGACCTGCACGACCCGATGCCGGAATTGATGATGAGCATTTACCGGCTGCGGGCCGACCATTGGCTCGTCCGTCTGCTGCGCAGGCTCGAGCGATGGAGCATCCGCTTTGCCAATCTCGTGCTTACTCCCAACATCAGTTTCAAAAACCTCTTCCTCTCGCGCGGTTGCGCGCCGGGAAAGATCGAGATCATCATGAACTCTCCGCAGGAGGAGATATTCAATTCCAACGGGGCCGGCGCGGCGCCCGCGGAATCCGCGGCGGGCGAGTTTCGCCTCATGCATCACGGCTCGATCGTGCGCCGGCACGGGATCGACGTTTTGGTGGAGGCCGTCGCGCGGGTTAAGACGCGCCTGCCGGGCGTGCGCCTGGAAATCTATGGCGCCTGGACGAATTTTGTGGATGAGATCCTGGAAATGGCCGGGCGGCTCGGAATCGCGGACATTGTCCGCTACCACGGGGCGAAGAATCGAGACGTCCATCGCCGAGGCCGTCCGCAATTGTCATCTGGGCGTGGTGCCCAATCGCCGGTCGGCCTTCACGGAAATCAATTTCCCGACGCGGCTATTCGAATACCTCTCGATGTGCCGTCCGGTCATCGCGCCGGCCACGCAAGGCATCCGGGATTACTTTGCCCCGGAGGAGTTGCTGATGTTCGAGCCGGACAACGTCGAGGACCTGGCGGATCAGATCCTCTGGGCTCACGCTCATCCGGAGCAGGTCCGGGAGATCGTGGAACGCGGCCGTCAAATCTACCGGCAACATCGCTGGAGCCAGGAGAAGGAACGCTTTGTCGGCCACGCCGCCTCGCTGGTCGTGGGCGCCTGACCGCCGCCAGATTTTACCATGCCTCCGAAATTTGCATTGCTGTGCGCCTGCGTGGCCGCGGCCATCGCCTTTCAATGGGATAAGAAGAGGTTTCCGTATCCATCGGCGACTCTCTGGCTGCCGACGCTCTGGATGATGCGTTGCGGGTCGCGTGCAATCGATTACTGGTTTGGCGGCGACGAGGGGGGCAGATGGGATCCGATCTTGATGGCGGTATTGGTCTTCCTGGGCTTGATCGCATTGTTGCGTCGGCCATGCGACTGGAAGGGGATAGTAAGTCAAAACTGGGCGTTATTCCTGTTCTACGCTTATCTTGCCCTCAGCATCACCTGGGAGACTTCCGTCGATAGTCCGCTGATCAAAATATTTCGCCCGATTGGCGACCTTGTCATGGCGCTTATCGTAACTACCGAGTTGAACCCGCGCGAGGCCATCCTGACCATGTTTCGCCGGACGGCGATTCTGCTGATCCCACTGTCACTGGTGTTGATCCGGTATTATCCGAGCCTCGGTCGCGGCCAGGACAAGCACTGGGGGCCGGACTATTGGATAGGTGTCACGACTCACAAGAACCCGCTGGGACAGCTTTGCATCGTGGCAATCCTGGGATTTCTTTGGTCGCTCCCCGAGCTTAAACGGCGGGGGCTGGCCTGGACGCAGTGCTCGATTGCCTGGTTCTACCTTGCCGTGTCCGGCTACATCATGTTTTGCGGCGAATCAAACTCCCGCAGCTCGACCAGCATCTTCTGCCTGGGCGTCGCGATGGGCCTCTACGCCATTTTCGGCCGGATGCGGGACCGGACGGAAAAAATCATTCATACAATCATGGCCGGCACGATCGCGCTGGGGATTGTCGCGCTGACGCTGGATTTTTTCGGAACGTCGCTTCAAACCGTTCTGGCGGAATCGCTGGGCAAGGATCCAACCCTGACGGGACGAACCTGGCTCTGGAAGGACGTGGTCCGCATCGGCATGGAAAATCCGATTTTGGGGACCGGTTACGGCGGCTTTTGGGTTCCCTCGATTTACAGCAAGCTGAGCCCGGAGGTGGACAACGGTCCGGCGGAAGCGCACAACGGGTACCTGGAGACGTTCGCCAACCTGGGCCTGGTGGGGGTGTTTTTGCTGGCGCTTTTCATTCTTCAGTCGCTGGGCAACGCCACGAAGATGATACAAGCGGACTTTGAATACGGTCGATTGCGACTTTCATTGTTTTTTATGATCCTGGTCATGAATTACTCGGAGGCGACGTTTCCCCGGGGGACGCATTTATGGTGGTATGGATTCCTGATCGTAGCCATTTACGCGCGTCCTTGGGTGATTGAGCCGCAGGCGTGGCCGGACGCTGAAGCGGAGGCGATCGAGGAAGAGAGAGCGGTGCCGGAGGAGATGCCGGCCTGAAGAGAAGGCACGCAATTGCCAGCAACCATGGATTCAAGCGAAAACGAGCAACAAAAGAGGACGGCGGCGCACATCTGCGTCTGCGTGTGCACGTACCGCAGGCCCGAATTGCTGCGGCGCCTGCTCGAGGCGCTGGGCAATCTGGAGAGGGACGGCGGAGCGTTTGATTACTCGTGCGTAGTTGTGGACAACGATGATTCCGAATCCGCGCGCGCGGTGGTCGAGCCCTTTATAACAGGCGCCCGGTACCCGATTCGTTACGATGTCGAGCCGCAGCGCAATATCGCGCTTGTGCGCAATCGCGCGGTAAAACTCGCGGAAGGCGATTTTGTGGCGTTCATTGACGACGACGAGGTCCCGCGCCCGGAATGGCTGGCGAACCTTCTGGCCACGCAACGGCGGTATGGAGCGGACGGCGTTTTAGGGCCGGTCCGCCCTTATTTCGACGCGACGCCACCCGCGTGGATCGTGAAGGGGAAACTTTGCGAACGGCCCGCGCACGTCACCGGCACGGTGCTGCATTGGAGACAGACGCGGACGGGCAACGTATTGATGGCGCGGTCGCTCGTCGCAGGGAACGAGGCCCCGTTCAACCCGGTTTTTGCAAGCGGAGGGGAAGATGTGGATTTCTTCAGGCGCGCGATCGAAGCCTGCCGGCGGTTTGTGTGGTGCGAGGAAGCGCCGGCGTATGAGCTGGTGCCGCCGGCGCGTTGCCGGAAGTCGTATTTCCTGAAGCGGGGCTTGCTCCTGGGGCGGATTTCGCTGAAGCACGGGGACAGAAAGCTGACGCTCGGCGCGAGAATCCGCATCGGCCTGCACTCGGCATTGGCGCTCGTGATCTACACATTCATGCTGCCGGTAGTGTTACTGGGAGGTTTTCACCGGGCGATGATCGTCCTGATAAAAAGCAGCCACCATTTGGGGCGCGTCTTTGCCATCGCAGGGGTTGACTTAATGCGCGACCGGTCATTTTAGCGCCCGCGCCGGGGAGAACCGACATCGATCGGACGATTGAGCCAAAAGGATATTGAATGTGTGTGATTGGACATAGCCGCGCGCAAGACGTGACGAGCGCCGCCGAGCCGAGGGATTGCGATATGCCCGGAATCGATCCGAACAAGGGGCTGCCCGCCTACGCGTTGATTACGGCGGCCCGAAACGAAGAGGCGTATATCGAGGCAACGATCCGTTCCGTGGCGGCGCAGACCGTGCCGCCCGCGCGATGGATCATCGTGAGCGACGGCTCGACGGATCGGACCGATGAGATCGTGCAAAAATACGCCGGCATCCACGGCTGGCTGTCGCTGATGCGAATGCCGGAACGCAAGGAGCGGAGTTTCGCGGCCAAGGCGCACTGCGTCAACGCGGCATACGCCGAAATGAAAGACACGGCTTTTGACATCCTCGTGAACCTGGACGCCGATGTCACCTTCTCGGCGGATTACTTCGAGTTTGTATTGCGCAAGTTTGTGGAAACGCCGTCGCTGGGCGTGGCCGGCACACCGTACGTGGAAGGGGACGGCCCGAACGCGCGGCACAGTTGCTCGCATTCTTACTCGGACTTGCGTCATGTTTCCGGACCGTGCCAGTTTTTCAGGCGGGAGTGCTTCGAGGCGATCGAGGGCTATGTGCCGCTCAAGGCCGGAGCGGTCGACTGGGTGGCGGTGAGGACGGCACGGATGAAAGGATGGGAGACGCGGACATTTCCGGAGAAGACTTATCGCCATCACCGGAAGATGGGCACGGCGGAATGCGGTGTGCTGGCCTCGAGTTACCGATATGGGCAGAAGGCTTACTGCGTGGGGGATTATCCGCTCTGGTCGTTGTTGCGCGGCGCGTTCGACATGCGGAAAAAGCCGTGGGTCATTCGGGGGCTTATGTTCCAGATCGGATTTTTGTGGGCGATGATCACCCGCATGCCTCGTCCGATTCCCCCGGAGTTGATCGCATTTCATCGCGCCGACCAGAAGGCGAGGCTTCGCCAGATCCTGTTTTGCAAAAACCGAGGGACATTGAAGACATGACGGTGGCGATTCACGGCATTGCGGATTCCGCCACGGTTGAAGCGATCTCCGCCATGGCGGCATGCTGGGACCTGCGCGTCGAGGCCCGGGGCGACGGGGACTTCGCGGACGCCGCCGGCGTGATCCTTGGAGGCAGCAGGTGGAAGGAACAGCTCGAGGCGGTCGCGGCGGAGCGGCCATGCCTGGCGTTTGCCGGCGGCGGCGCTCCCGACGCGAGTGCGACCGCCCGGCAGGTGAAGTTTGCCGGACACGCCGCGATCCCGGAAATCCTGCATGGAAAAGTGCTCGTAACTTCCGAGGCGACGCAGTGCGGCGCGCTCGACGATGTTGCGGACATGGCGTGCGGCGCGAGCATCGCGGGGCGCGCGGTATGGCGAGTTTTCGGCGGCGGCAAACCCGGGAGCCTGGCGGTCGCCACACCCCCGCCGCGGCTCGAAAGCGGTCAACGGGTCGCGCAGATATTGAATGGAGAAACCTTTCTGCACGCGCTGCCGGTCTGGCTGTTTTTGCAACGGCTGGCCGATTCCCGATGGCGCCGGCCGCTGGCCCGTGCCTGCCTGGTAGTGGACGACCCGAACCTGCACCGGCCCGCTTACGGCCACATTTCTTACGCGGGGCTTGTCGGCCTGGCGCGGGATCACCGGTGCCACACGGCAATTGCGACGGTGCCGTTGGACGGCTGGTGGATCAGCGACGCCGCGGCGCGGGTCTTCCGGGAGAATCCGGATGCCCTTTCGCTGCTCATTCACGGAAACAACCATCTGCCCTTCGAGCTGGCGCAACCGCGTTCCAAAGAGCAGCGGTCCTTCCTGGCGGCGCAATCGCTCGACCGGGCGGCCGCGTTCGAGAAGCGGGCGAGGCTGCGGTTGGACCGGGTCATGGCGCCACCCCATGGCGTCTGCAGCCGGGCGATGATGGATGCCCTGCGACGCGGCGGCTTCGAGGGGATGACCACCAATCGCTGGTCTCTCTGGAAGCATTCTCCTCCGGAGACGTTGCCGGAAGATTTCGGGGTGCGCCCGGCCGATGTCCTGGAAGGGCTCCCGGTGGTTTCCCGGTTCCGGTTCAATTCCATGATTTGCCGCAATGAAATTTGCATGGCAGCTCTGCTGGGACAACCGATCGTGCCGTACGGACACCACCAGGATTTCTCGCGCGACATGGTGGAAGCCAGGAAGGCGGTCGAGGAGGTCAATGCGCTGGGTCAGGTGCAATGGATGAGCATGGAGAGAATTCTCGAGACCAACTTCGAGCAGTACGCCGATGAGGGAGACCTGCTTCGGATTCGGCTTTTTTCCGTCCGCGTGAGGGGAACGATGCCCGAGGGGAAAACGCGGCTTCAGGTGGAATTGCCGCCATCCGGAAAGGGATGGGAACCGGAAGTGATTGTGAAACGGCTCGACCAAGCGGAATGCCGCGGCGTGGTGACAAAGGCCGGGGAGTCCATTTCGCTTCCCGCCGGGTGCCATTTCGAAGCGCGGCTTGCGGCCCCCGCGCTTCCTTCCGCCTCCGGGGCAGAGTTTACCTACCGGGCCAATGCGTTGCTCAGAAGGCTGGTATCCGAGATGCGCGACAGGGCGCGGCTCTGACCGGGAGACAAATCGCGCAGTGAATACAGCAATGAATACAATGAGTGCAGCAGGGGCCGTGGAAAAACAGAGCGAAGTACGGGACCTGGTTCTGACCAGCCTGCAACGGGTGCGGCAATGGGTCGAGGATCACGAGTACAAGGGATACGAGCCCTTTGACGGCCTGTCGTCGACTTTCCGTCCGCTGACCGGCGGCAATTTGATGGCCGAGCGCGTTCTCCTGCAGTTGATCCGCCAGAGTCCGGTCAACCTTCGTCCGATCATGGGAGTAAGGCCGAAGGATTCCACCAAAGGCCGCGGATACATGGCGTGGGGCTATCTTTACCTCTACAAGGCAACCGGGGAGGCCGGGTATCTTCAAAAAGCCGAAGCATGCCTGGACTGGCTGGACGCCAAGAAGGTGGCGCGGTTCGAGCATCATAGCTGGAGCAACCATTTCGATTTCTCGAGCCGGGCCGGCCGCTACACGAAGGATGACCCGATCATCGTCTGGACCAGCCTGATCGGCCAGGCTTACCTGGAAGCTTACGAGCAGACCGGCAACGAACGCTGGCTGAACATCGCGGCAAGCGTCTGCGAATGGATCATGAAACTGCCGCGGGAAACAACTTCCTCCGGCAATTGCCTGAGTTATCTGGCGCACATTCAAAGCTCGATCCATAATTCGAACATGCTGGGTGGCGCGATGCTGGCGCGCGCTTCCAAACATACCGGCAACGCCGAGTGGCGCGAGGTGGCGCGGTCGGCGATGGAATACACTTGCTCGCGCCAATTGGCGGACGGCTCGTGGTGGTACGGCGAGGATGAGCGATACCACTGGGTCGATAACTTCCACACCGGCTACAACCTCGACAGCCTCAAGTTTTACATCGAGAGCACCGGCGACATGACATGGATGCCGAACCTGAAAAATGGCCTCGAATTCTTCAAGACCCATTTCTTCGAGGAGAACGGCCGCCCGCGCTATTACCACACCCGGACCTACCCGGTGGACAGCCAATGCGCCGGCCAGGCTGTCGATACGCTGGCGCTGTTCAGCGATATGGATGACGAATGCCTGCCGCTGGCCTGCAAGGTCGCGCGCTGGACGATCCGGAACATGCAGGAAAAGGATGGGCACTTCCAGTATCGCCACTATCCCTGGGGCAGGGCGCGGACCGCGATGCTGCATTGGGGGCAGGCGGTGAATTTCAAGGGGCTGGCGCTGCTTTTCCTGAAGCTCGAGAGACGAGCCGGGGATTAGCGCATCCGCGCACCACTTATCGCCATTTCTTCAATCATGGGCGCACTAAACGGGCTGACCATTCTTCGCTACGGCCATTTTTACGATGGCGGCGGAGGCATGGAGCAATACGCCGCGGACCTGAACCGGACGCTGCTCGAGCGCAGCCGCTTCCACGCGATCCAACTTCAATTGACCAGTGACCCGGCCCGCGTGGGGACGGGCGAGGAAACCGCCGGACGCGCCCGCTATACCCGCGTTTCTCTCTTTGTGAACCAGAATTCTCACGAGCGCGCGATTGCCGGTGTTCCCGGCGCCAACGGACCCGTTCCGCGGCTCAAGCGATGGGTGCGGGATCGGCTGGTTCTCGCGCCCGCGGTGCGCCATTCGGCGCTGGGCTCGCGGCTGCTCGCGGGACGCAGGGTCCCGAGGCGCGACGGTGAGCCGGCGGGGGCCGGGGAGGTCGTTCGCGCGCTGCACGGCAGCCGTCCGCTCGATCTGATTTGCCTGCACAGCGCCGGCGGCGCGGATGCCTCGGAAATCCTGGACGCGGCTGAAGCGGAGGGCATCCCTGTCGTCTATATCCATCATTTTTCGAATGACCGCCTAGTCGGCCTCTCGCTCCACCAGCAGATGGACCGCCTGTGCGGCGTGGGCGGCGTTTGCGGAGCGAACCTGCCCGGTTTTCTGAAAGGCAGATTCCATATGGTCGGAGATGGCATCGATACCTCGTTTTTCCAGCGCGCCGCGGCGCGGCCCACGGGGCGGGACTTTGACGCGCCGGTCGTCTTCCTGCCCGCGCGCATCACGCCGACCAAGGGACAGGAGGAATTGATCCGCGCCGCCGGTGAATTGCGCCGCGAGAAGCTCGATTTCCACCTGGTCTTCGCGGGCCGCACGGATGATGGCGCGTTCCTGAGTCAATTGCGGAAGGTGGCGGCGGATTTAGGGCTGGAGAAGAGAGTCCATTTTCTGGGCCAACTCGACACGGCGCAATTAAGGGATTGGTACGCCGCTGCCTCGATCCTGGCATTCCCGACGCGCCATCACGAGGGTTTGCCGAGGATTATCCTCGAGGCCCAGGCGATGGGCGTCCCTTCCATCGTCTTCGAGATCGGCGGGACCGCCGAGGGCCTCAAGCATGGCGAAACCGGCTTCGTTGTAAAATCGGGCGACCGCGACGGCTTTCTCTCCCGGCTCCGGCAATTGCTGAAGGACGAGGAAATGCGCGGGCGCATGGGCGCGGCCGGGCGTATTTTTGTCGAGGAGCAGTTCAGCCTCGACTCGCTTGCGCAGCGACATGAGCAGTTTTACGAGAGTGCGATTGCCGGCTACCGGCTCGGGGCGGCGGCGAGGCGCGACCGCAAGTCGAACGGCAGAGAACTTGCCTCCCTGCCCGCCGCGGAAGCAGAAACCGCCGGAGCCGGCTCACGGCCATGAAAGATTCCCTCTACCGGCTTGCGGCCCGGATGCCTGGTCCCGTGGACAGTTGGCTTTCCCGCGAAGAATGCCTCCTGCCCTATTATCATATGGTGTCGGATCAATATCTTCCGCACGCGACGCCGCTGTACCGCTTCCGGTCCGAGCGGGAATTCAAGGCGGACCTCGATCAATTCCTTTCCAGCCACAGGGCGATCTCCGCGTCACAATTCGCGGACGCGGCGCGCGCCAACGGCGCTCCGCCGGCCGGGTCGTTTCTATTGAGTTTCGACGATGGCTTCCGGGAAATGCACGACGTGGTCGCGCCGATTCTCCTGTCCAAGGGCGTACCGGCGATCTTCTTCCTGACCAGCGCCACGGTGGACAATCGGAATCTCTGTCACCATCAGAAGATCAGCCTGCTCCTCGATGAAATGAGCCGGAAGCGATTTCCCACCAACGAAGTCCTGCGCATCCTGGCGGAACATGGAATCAGCGGCGCCCAGGGCTTGAAAGCCGCGCTCATGTCAATCCCGTGGGGATTGGGGGACGTCGTCGATGAGCTGGGGCGGATTTGCTCCGTCGATTTCGAGGCTTATGCGCGGGAAAAGAGCCCGCATTTGACTCCGAACCAAATAAGAAACCTGCTGAGGCAGGGATTCGAGATTGGCGCTCACAGCGTCGATCATCCGCGTTACGGAGACCTTTCGCTGGCCGACCAACTCACTCAAACCCGGGAGTGTTTCCTGTTCCTGGAGAGTCAGTTCGGCCACCGCCGCCGGTTCTTTGCCTTTCCCCACACGGATCGGGGCGTTGCCCGCGAGTTTTTCGATATTGTGACCGGGGAGGATGGCGTCGAGGCCACCTTCGGCACCTCGGGCCCGGCGCGGGATTGCTGCCGGCACAGCTTTCAGAGGTTTTCCATGGAAAACACCGAGCTGCCGGCGCGCGCGGTCCTGGCGCGCCACCGGTTGCGCGGATGGAAGCTGCGGGCCAGCGGACGCACGGTCCTCAGCCGCCCGCTCTCGAACCCCTTGCCGCAGAGAATCTTCGCCACCTGAGATTCCCCTCGCCTCTGTTTCGATGAACTTCAACGTTTCAGTCATCATTCCGACTTTCAACCGGATCGAGTATCTGGGCGAAGCCCTGGAGAGTGCCTTGCGGCAAACCAGGCCGCCGGAGGAGATTATCGTGGTGGATGACGGATCCACCGATGGAACCCGGGAGATGATGGAATCCCGTTTCCCATCGGTCCGGTATATCCAGCAGGGGAACGCGGGGCCGGCGGCGGCGCGCAATCGCGGCATGCGCGAGGCGGGGTGCGACTGGATTGCATTCCTCGATTCCGATGACCTCTGGCCGCCGGAGAAGCTGGAGTCGCAGAGCGAGTTCATTGCCCGCAAACCCGGCATCGAGTTCACCTTCGGCACCCAGGTCAACATGAAGGATGGGGTCAGGGAGACCGATCCCGAAATCCTGAACTGGCGCGTTTACCGTCAACTCCGGGCAGGTGGGGGCGCCGTCCAGGATTTCTTCCTCCTGCTCCTGGCCTGCAATCCCGTGCCGACCTCGTCGGTTCTGTTCCGGAAATCGTGCCTCGACCGGGTCGGTTTTCTCGATGAAACCCGGGTGCGGTCGGAGGATTACGATTTCTGGTTCCGCTTCGCGAGCCATTGCCGCGTCGGCTTTCAGGATGCAATCCTTGCGATCAAGCGCTCGCACGAGAGCAATCTCATCAACGATTACATGAAGCTCTGGACGGCCCATCTGAGCGTCCTGAGGGATTTGCCCGGGAAGAATGCCACCCTGCACCTGCGCTCGAATCGCGCCTGGCGCAGGGCGGTCGCGGAAACGGTCTATCGGCTCGGCAGCTTTGAACTGAGCCGCGGCAAAAGCCGGGAAAGCGCCCGTTGGTTCGCGGATCTGGACTGCCTGGATTTGGCGCCGCTGACCGGCGCGCAGTTGCTGGCCGCAGTGAAGAAGACGCTCGTGTCGTGCGGGTTGGGCGCCATGGCGCAAAGCCGGGAATGTCTTGAATAGTGATATTACCAGGAAATCCGCGGAATTTCGGAAATGATCATCATTGATCCACTCGGCGGGCTGTGCAATCGGATGCGGGCGATCGATTCCTGTCTGGCATTGGCGCGCCAGACAAAGCAGCGCGTGGCGCTGCTTTGGTTTCGCACAAATGACTTTAATTGCAATTTTGATACCCTCTTCAAGGTTCCGAAGGAAATCGGGTGGCTGATCCAGCTCGATGCCGTTCATCCTTTCGGAATAATGCGCCGCCGCTTGATTCATGCGATTATTCGGAGGACAATGCGGGTATGCCTCGAACCGGAGGACGTTGGGACCTTCTCCAATCCGAAGCATGATTTTCTCTCCCTGGCCCAAAACAGCTCCTTTTATATTAGAACCTGGGAGCGATTTTACCTTGAGCGTCCTCCCTTCGAAGGTTTCCGCGCCTCCCCCTCAATGCAACGCCTGATAGATGAATCGAATGTGGTGAGGGAGAATCACCCGACCGTCGGCGTTCACATTCGGCGTCCCGAGAATCTCGATGCGTCCGAACACAGCAAATTCGAGGCATTTCTCGATTGTATGAAGGCGGAATGCGCCACCGACCCGGATATTCGTTTCTTCCTCGCCACCGACGAGCCCGAAGACCAGAAGAAGCTCGCCGCGATCTTCGGGCAGCGCCTGCTGCTGCATCCGAAACGGGCCCTCGACCGGTCAAAACCCGAGGCGCTCGAGGACGCCCTGGTCGATCTATGGATCCTCTCCAAGTGCAAACGAATCATCGGGAGCCATGGAAGTTCCTTTTCCAACACAGCCGCGGCGCTCGGACAAATCGATTTGGAGATAGTCTGACAGCGCGTTCCCCTATCAAAAGATGCGCAATCAACCGGCCAGCGAAGAGGTTCGGTCAAACGGGCGGGCGTTCCTGGTGGAGGGGTCGCTGAAAGGCATTGGTAACCTATTGAGATGGAAGTACTAACACCGGGGTAAAAATACGCATCGGCATGCAATCTGCTCCAACCTTTCCAGCTCCAATCACGCTGCTCCAATGATTATGGGAATTCAAAGTCTCCGCCGGCCTCGTCTCGGTGGAGCCATGGGATGGGCGCTTGCTATGGCACTTCTGGTGTTGGCGGCAATCCGACCCCCCGCCGCATCCGCCCAAGTCATCCCGACGAGCCTCCTGCCCATTGGCGGCTGGACCAATGCCGGCATCCCCGGCGGTATCCCGACGACGGGCTACACCCAATGGTGCAACGTCCAGACCTCGATACCCGGCTCGACGCTGGTGGCCTACGGAGACGGGGTCCACGACGATACGGCTGCATTGCAGGCGGCAATAAACCTTTGCCCGGCATACGGGATCATTTATCTGCCTGCGGGGACCTACCTGCTTTCCTCAGAGTTGCAGTACGCCAGCAATTCCGGCGTCGCAAAGCCGTTCATCATCAGGGGCGCCGGCACCGGGTCGACTGAGCTTCTCGATACGTTCAACGGCAACAGCGTGTTTCAAGTTTACGGTTACGACGGGTATGAATGGGTGCAGGGACAGAATGGCGTCACCCGCGGCACGAGCGTCATTCAGGTTTCCTGGCTGCATCCGGACTTTAACGGGAAGATGTCCAACCTGACGCCGCTGATCGGGAGATGGGTGCAGGTGGGCCATTTCGAGCAGGGCGCGGTCTGGAGCCAGTACAGCCAGATCACCGCGGTGAACACCAGCGGCTCGACCGTCACGATTTATCCCCCGATCCAATCCAATGACCCGGTGACCACCACGCCCGTGAGCCTCGCCGGCCTGTCGGTTTCCTGCACCGGCATCGGGATCGAAGACCTTTTCATCCAGGGCAACACCGGCGCGACGGCGGGAAACGGAATCACGTTCAATGGAGCATACCGGTGCTGGGTGAAGAACGTGGAATCCCAGGATATTTTCAACTATCACGTTGAGCTCACCAACAGCGTCGAATGCGAGGTGCGTGATTCCTATTTTCACAATACGAACGTCCTGGCGGGGTCCGGCGGCGGCAATAGCGCCTATGGAATCGAAATCCTCTACTGGGCCTCGTACAATCTCATCCAGAATAACATCTTCCAGTTGCTGCGGCACGCGATGGTGTGCGAAGGGGGCAGCCTGAATGTGTACGGCTATAATTACAGCCTCCAGACGATCAATCAGAACCTGGCCAGCACCGATTACCTGATGCATGACATGGTCACGCACGGGAACTTCGCGCAGTTCAACTTATTCGAGGGGAATGTGGCGCAACGGTGCGACTTCGATAACGAACTCTATTTCGACGGTGAAAGCGGCCAGAATAACGTCGCGTTTCGCAACTGGATTCAGCGGATTCCAACCAATCCCACTCAGAACGGGATGGCGGCGATCGCCGATGAATACCAGAACTACAATAATTCGTTTGTCGGCAACGTGCTGCTCTATCCCGGGGCGACCGTGCAGGGATATGATTCGGAGCAAATCACCAGCCCGCAAATCCTGGTGGCGGCGCGGGAATTGAACTGGTGGGTGGATTCCGAGCAGGTTCCGGACGCCAGCTCGACGAACGAGGTTGCGATTTACGACAGCGTCCAGCCGCCTTCGAATTCCATTTTCTACCACATGAATTGGGACTTCGTGTACCAGGGATCCGTCAATTACTACCAGCCGGGCGTTACCGGGACGACCTTGGGGAGCAGTTATTATCTGTCTTCCACACCCTCTTGGTGGGACTCCGGACAATGGCCGGCCAACGGCCCCGACCTGAGCCCGATGACAGGGGCAAATCCGGCTTATCGCCGCTATATCTCGACGGTCGGACCCACGCCGACCCCTGCCGCGGAGGAGGGATTTCCGTCGCCGGCGCCATCGGCAACGCCTACTCCGACGCCGCCGGAGACGGGCACACCGACTCCGACACCTACCGCGACTCCCACGCCTACTGCGACTCCGACACCCACGGCAACGCCGACGCCTACCGCGACCCCGACGCCTACTGCGACTCCGACACCTACCGCGACTCCGACGCCGACACCTACTCCGACGCCGACACCTACTCCGACGCCGACACCTACTCCGACGCCGACGCCTACTCCAACGCCGACTCCCACTCCGACACCGACGCCTACCCCCACGCCGACACCTACGCCAACTCCGACGGCCACGCCTCCAGCGCCGAGGCATTATCGTTATCGAATTAATTCCTGATCTTTGGCCGCAAGAAAGCTTGCAGGCACTCCCGGAGCGCGTAACCGGGATCAGTCCCAAATGAGGTCTCAACTGCCAGCCGGCACCGAGTTTGATCCGGAGCGCAGCGTTCTCGAAATCACCCACAGCAAGGGGATATTCTCGAACGCCAGCATTACGTTAAGCGCACTGGGCGCCGTGCATCCGCGCGGGCAATACGTGAAGGTCAACTGGTCAAAGCAGGACCAATGGCGCGACAATGACCGCAACCAGGCGAACCTTTTCGACGATTACTTTGCGCCAAACCAGTCCGCCAATCCCGCTTTGTTCACGGCGCTCCCTCCGGTCGTGCACCATGGCATTTATGAGGACCTTCATTTCCGGGCCTTGCGTCCCTATGTGGCCGAGTACTTTCGGCAGGCTCCGATCGTTCAGGCCCGGATGGAAGCGTTCATCAGGAAATACGACATTGATTTCGATAAGATTGCCGGCCTTTGCCATCGCGGAACGGACAAGTGGATCGAGATACCCGCAATCGGTACGGGTTATTACTTTGGCGAGGCGCGCAAACTTCTGCGACGCCATCCGGACATGCGGCTCCTGATCCAGACCGACCAGAGACAGGTGCGGGACGAATGCATCCGGGATTTCGGCGATCGCGCCTTTTTCATCGAGGAGATGCCGGTCACCGAGAGTAACTGCGTGATGCATGAAATCCCGCCGAGGAGCGAAAGCTTTCCAATTTCGAACTGGGTGTAAACATGCTCGCCGCCGTGCTGATCCTGAGCCGCTGCCGCTACTTGATCTCGCATACGGGAAACGTGGGCCTGTGGATTTACCTGTTTCGGGGGCACGGCCGGAACGCCTGCCAGCTCATCCCGGCGCGACCCGATATCATCTCCTGCTACGAAAATGAACTGAGAATGAAGCAGCGAATTCTTAGGAGAGTGAAGAAATCCCTGATGGGTTAGGGGGGAAACGATGCGCGGCCGTTCCCGGGCACAACCTGGTCCCGGAGGCCGCCTCATGCGACGTGTGGGATTGGTGCGCTGGTCCGCCCGCCGTCGCGACGTTTCTTAATCAACCATGGAAGTATCATGAAACTTGACGTTGAATCAGAAAGTGGAATTCAGACGATTCGCGGCCTGATAGATCAGCAGGCGGCCCGGCAGCCCGACGCCGCGTTCCTGATTGGCCCGGAAACCGGGCGCATCCTCACCTTTAGGGGATTGCGCGACCAGTCGCGCCAGCTCCATGCCGAGCTTCTGAAATCCGGATTGGAGCCCGGGGACAAGGTTGCGTTCCTGATGGATAACGGGCTGTTTGCCGCGCGGTTGTTCCTGGGACTGATGTACGGCGGGTTTGTGGCGGTGCCGTTGAACGTGCGCGCCGGCGTCTCCCAACTCACCTATGCGCTGGACCATTGCGACGCGAAGGTGGTTTTCGTCGGAGAAAAATACGCCTCTCTCATCAAGGAGGTGCTTGCCGGGATTCGCCGGGAGGTGCGGGTCATTCCGGCGCGGATTGATTGCGCGGATCCGCAGTGCGGCCCGGAGGCGCCCGGGACGCCGACGCCGCCCGCCGCCAGCGACGCCGCGTTACTGATGTACACTTCCGGAAGCACGGGCAAACCGAAGGCGGCCATGCATACGCACCGCACGATCCTGGCGGGCGCGAGGAATTCCGTGATATCACACGAACTGACCTCGGCGGATCGCTCGCTGCTGGTGCTGCCGCTTTACCATATCAATGCGGAGTGCGTCACGCTGATCCCCGCCCTGCTGAGCGGCGGCTCGGTGGTGGCGCCGCATCAGTTCCTCATCAGCCGGTTTTGGGATTGGATGGATGAATACCGCTGCACCTGGTCGGCCCTGGTGCCGACCATCGTCTCGCAACTCCTGGACTGGAAGGACCCGAGCGCGGACCGCCGCCAGTCCACGTTCCAGCGCATCCGCTTCCTGCGTTCGTCCTCGGCCCCGCTCTCGCCGGCGCTGCACCGCGAGTTTCTCGATAAGTTCAATCTGCCGCTGATCCAGGCGATGGGCTCCACGGAGGCGGGCAATATATTTTCCAATCCCGTCCCTCCGGGGGTCAATAAGATCGGCTCACCCGGGTTGCCGTGGGGGTTTGAAACACGGATCGTCAATCGCGACGGCGCCGACCTGCCGGCCGGCGAGCCCGGTGAAGTGCTGCTTCGCGGTCCCGCGATGATGGCCGGTTATTACAAGGACCCCGTGGCGACCGCCGCAACGCTGGACGCGGATGGCTGGATGCATACAGGCGACCTGGCCTACCGGGACGCGGAGGGTTACTTTTTCGTCGTCGGCCGCGCAAAGGAACTGATCATCAAAGGGGGAATGAACATTGCGCCGAAGCAGATCGATGAAGTGATCGAGTCTCACCCGGCGGTGCTCGAGGCGGCCGCGGTGGGCCTGCCCGACCCTTACGTCGGCGAGGATGTGATCGCGTTCGCCGTGTTGCGGGAAGGGATTGATTGCGATGAGAAGGAATTGCTCGGTTTTTGCGAGAAACGGCTGGGACATTTCAAGACGCCCTCGCGCATCCACTTTGTCGGAGACTTGCCAAAAGGTCCTTCGGGGAAGGTGCAGCGGCTCCGCCTGATCGAGGAGGCCGCGAAGCCCGCGTTGGCGAGGTCCGCGTCCCTGGAGGACAAGGGCAGGGCGACCGCGCCAGCCGTGAACGGAGCGCAAAACGGCGCGCCGCCGGAGGCCGCGGAAATGGGGCAACTCATCACCGGCATCTGGTCCGATCTCCTTGCGCAACCGCGGATCGATCTGCACGACAATTTCTTCGCGCTGGGAGGGCACTCGCTGCTGGCGATTCAATATCTCTCCCGTCTCCGCGAGAAGGCGTCCGTCATTCTCTCACTTACTGACTTCTTTGAGAACGCCACGGTGGCGCAACAGGCGGCGCTGATAGGCGCCAGGCTGTCGGCATCGCCGGAGCGGGATGGCGCCGGCGGGGATACCCCTCCGGCCGATCCCGAGCCGATCCCGTTGCGGGACAGGACTCTTCCCTGCCCGTTGAGCCCCGCGCAGCAACGGATATGGTTCATGGAGCAATTGGCTCCCGACGCCCTGGGGTACAACGAAGTCGAAGCGATGCGCCTGAGCGGCTATCTGAATGCGGATGCGCTCGAGCGGGCATTTAACATTGTCGTCGGGCGGCACGAATTGCTGCGCAGCACCATCCAGGACTGCGATGGGCGGCCCTCGTTTGTGGTCCACGACCAATGGCCATTGGAATTCAAGCGGATCGACCTGCGTTCCCTGCCCGCCCCGGAGCGTGAAGCGGAGATCGAGCGCCTCCTGGTCAGCGAGCCGCGCCGGCCTTACAACCTGGAAGTCGCGCCGGGCATCCGCGTGGCACTCGTGCGTCACGGGCAGCAGGAACACGTCCTTATCTTGATGATGCATCATCTGGTTTGTGACTGGTCCTCGCTGGGCGTGCTGTGGCGCGAGTTATCGGCCTCTTACCGGGAGTTGATTCGCGGTGAAGCGCCGACCCTGCCGCCGCTGCCGATCCAGCACGGAGATTATGCCGCGTGGCAACTGGGGCAGGATCCGGACGCGATCTTTGCAAAGGGCGTGGCGTTCTGGAAGGAAGCGTTGCGAGGCGCGCCGCCACTGCTGGAATTGCCGGCGGACCGGCCACGTCCCCCGGTTGCCTCCTATCGGGGAGCCCGCAAGCGCTTCCGGATCGATTCGACCCAGGCCGAAGCCTTGCGCCAATTGAGCCGGCGGGAGAAGACCAGTCTGTTTACCGTCTTTGCCGCGGCGCTGAAAGTGCTGCTCCATCGCTACACGGGGTGCGAAGACATCCTGCTGGGGATTCCGCTCGCGGATCGAGACCGGCCGGAGCTTCAGTCGATCATCGGCTTCCTGCTCCACACGCATGTCTTGCGAACCAGGGTCGAGGGCGGCGCGAGCTTCTCGGAGTTGCTGGGTCGCGTCCAGAAAGCGACCCTGGAAATGTTCACCCATCGCGCCGTCCCCTTTGACCTGGTGGTGCGCGAAGCCGGGCAGGAACGCGACCTGAGTTACTCGCCTCTTTTTCAGGTGATGCTCAACTGGCGGGATCGCGATCAGCAGCTCGGGTTCATCGGATTGGAAGGGCTCGGCGTCGAATCGCTGCTTTCCGAGGCCAGAATCTCGAAATTTGACCTGACCCTGACGGTGACAGACAACGGCGACGACATCTGGCTGGAAATCGAATATAGCACTGATCTGTTTGACGAACTGCGCATCGAGCGCATGGCCGGCCATTATCGAACGCTGCTGGATGCGGTGGCGGCCGATGCAAGCCGGAGCCTCGCTGATCTGCCGCTGCTGACCGATGCCGAACGCCGGCAGATACTCGTCGAATGGAACCAAACAAAGGTCGATTATCCCAGGGATCGGTGCCTGCACGGTCTCATTGAAGAGCAAGTCGAGCGGACGCCCGAAGCGGTAGCGGTGGTGTTCGAAGGTCAGCAGTTGACCTATCGGGAGTTGAACGCGCGAGCCAACCAGTTGGCGCGGCATTTGCAGAAGCTTGGCGTGGGGCCTGATTCCCTGGTCGGCATCTGTGTCGAGCGTTCGCCGGAAATGGTCGTCGGGCTCTTGGGCATCCTGAAGGCGGGCGGGGCTTACGTGCCGATGGATCCGGAATATCCACTGGAACGGCTGGCGTTCATGGTGGCGGACTCCGGTATAAGCCTCATTCTAACCGAAGGAGCCATCCGTCCAAAGCTTCCGCCCGGCAATGCGCGATCCATCTGTTTGGACGCCGAATGGGAGGAAATATCGCGGGAAAACCGGGACAACGTCATCAGTGGCGCGACACCTGAGAATCTCGCATACATGATTTACACATCCGGCTCGACCGGGCGTCCCAAGGGCGTTCTTTTGGCGCACCGAGGCTCATGCAATTTGGCCCAGGCGCAGGCGGAAGCATTCAAGTTGCGTCCCGGCAGCCGCGTCCTGCAGTTCGCTTCGGCCAGCTTTGATGCCTCGGTAAGCGAGATCTTCTCGACACTGGCTGCCGGCGCGACGCTCTGCATGGCGGAATTTGATAAACTGCTGCCTGGTGCGGATATGGTGGCATTGATGCGCAAGCAGGAGATCAATCTCGTGACTCTGCCTCCCACTGTCCTCACTGCGCTTCCGGAGGCGGAGCTGCCCGCATTGCAAACCGTGGTTTCGGCGGCGAAGCATGCACGCCGGAAATATTCCAGCGGTGGGGACGAAACCGCCGTTTCATCAATGCTTACGGACCAACGGAGGTCACCGTATGTGCGTCAATGAACGTAATTGGCCCGACGGAAACGAAGGTTACCATCGGCCGCCGATAGCGAACACCCAGATTTACATTCTGGACCGGCAGCTCAACCCGATGCCAGTAGGAGTTCCGGGGGAACTGCACATCGGCGGCGCCGGGCTGGCGCGAGGCTATCACAATCGCCCGGAACTGACGGCGGAGAAGTTTATCTCCAATCCCTTTTGCGCCGATCCCAGGGAGCGGCTTTATAAGACCGGCGATTTGGCGCGGTATCTGCCGGACGGCAATATCGAGTATTTGGGACGGCTGGATCATCAGGTCAAGCTTCGCGGCTTTCGAGTGGAATTGGGCGAGATCGAGGAGGTGTTGAACCAGCACCCCGGGGTGGAAGCGAGCGTCGTGGTAGCGCGGGAGGACACGCCGGGTAACAAACGGCTGGCCGCCTATCTGGTCAACCGCAACGGCGCCATTGGCGCCTCGGAGTTGCGGGAATATCTTCGGATAAAGCTGCCGGACTACATGGTGCCGGCGGCGTTTGTCACCCTGCATCAGTTTCCTCTGACCCCCAACGGGAAGGTGGATCGCAAGGCTCTGCCCAAACCCGACTCCGAAGCAGTTCTGGATAAGGATAAATTTGTAGCGCCGAGCACACCGACGGAAATGGCCCTGACGGAGATTTGGTGTGAAGTGCTCGGTTTGAAACATATCGGCATCCACGACGGCTTCTTCGAGCTGGGCGGCCATTCGATGCTGGCAGTCCAATTGATCGGCAAGATCAAACGGTCGCTCTCGTTCGACCTTTCCATCCCGGCGCTCTTTCAAAATCAGACCGTCTACAAACTGGCCGCGCTCATTGACGGGGATAAACCGCAAGCGCCCCAACCCGAAACGCCTCGGAGGACCGAAGCCTCCGGGCCGCTTCTCACATTCCGGGCCACGGGCAGCCGCCCACCGTTGTTCTTCCTGCATGGCGATTGGACCGGCGGTGGCTTGTATTGCGGCCAGCTTTCTGAACGGCTGGGGGAAGACCAGCCCTTCTACGCGCTGCCGCCTTGCCGGCCGGACAAGCGGTCGACATTGACCGTACGGCAAATGGCGGCCTCCTACATCGCCATCATCCGGAAACACACCCCGCATGGGCCGTACCTCCTCGGCGGTTACTGCTTCGGCGCCGTCGTGGCGACCGAAATCGCGTCGCAACTGGTCGCACAGGGCGAAAGGGTTGATTACCTGCTGGTGGTCGCCCATCCGCACCTGGTGAACAGTCAATGGATTCCCGAGATGTGGCCGGTTTTCAACTCCCTGGGCAGCGCCCTGAAATGGAACTTGCAAAGGAAGATATATAACTTCGACCGGTACGGCATCCGCTTTGCCCGCTGGCTGCAAAAATCCTCCCGTGAAAAACTCGGGAACTTGGGCAGCCGGCTGAAGGCTCCCGGTAGAATCGCCGCCAGTTCCATCAAGATAGGGCAGGTCAAGGGCGACCAGGAACTGCTCAAGAGCCCGGATTACGCCGTATTCCGCCTGGCTTATTCCCTTTACAAAACAAAGCCGTTCCCGGTTCCCACGACCCTCTACTTTCCCGAGGAGGCTCCCGTGGCGCAAATCCCCTGGGACAAACGCATCCGCGACAGTTTGCCGCCCGTTACCGTTGAAACGGTGCCGGGCAATCACGATAACTGCATCACCAAATACGGAGCCACGCTGGGCGACAAGATGAGGGCAACCCTCGACTGTCTGCCCGGGGCGCTCATCTGCCAAAATGAATCATAGTCTCACCATCGAAGCCGGGCGCACCGAGAAACAATATTGGCGCGATCTCTGGCGTTACCGGGAGTTGTTTTACTTCCTCGCCTGGCGCGACCTGCTGGTGCGCTACAAACAGACCGTCGTGGGCGTCGCATGGTCGGTGATCCGGCCTTTTCTCACCATGATGGTGCTTACCTTCGTGTTCGAGAAGGTCGCGAAGATGTCTTCGGGAGGGTCGCCCTACCCGATCTTTGTCTTTTGCGGGTTGCTGCCCTGGCAGTTTTGTTCCACCGCGCTCTCGGAAAGCGGCAACAGCCTGGTCAACAATGCGAACCTCATCTCGAAGGTCTATTTCCCGCGGCTGGTGGTGCCCGCCAGCAGCGTGATTACAAGCTTCACAGATTTCCTGATTTCATGCGCTTTCCTGGTGGTGCTGATGATCTGGTACCGGTTCCTGCCGCCGGTGTCGATCTTCGCCCTGCCGGCTTTTGTGGTACTGGCGGTGACCTTGTCATTCGGCACCGGCCTCTGGGTCGCTGCGTTGATGGTCGAATATCGCGACCTGCGCTTCGTTCTTCCATTTGTCACGCAATTCGGCCTCTACCTTTCGCCCGTGGGATTCACGCCCAATCTGTCGGGAAATTGGCGTCTGCTCTATTCCCTGAACCCGGTCGTGGGCATCATCGATGGGTTCCGCTGGTCCATTCTGGGCGGCGAGCACAAAATCTACCTGCCCGCCCTCGGCTTCTCGATCCTGGGCACCATCCTCATTCTCGTGACCGGCATACAGTACTTCCGTCGCACGGAACGGACTTTTGCCGACGTTATCTAAGACCCATAAGTTGAAGGTCGAGATATATTTCACTTTCCGACCCGCGAGCCTTTCCCATGTCTTCTGACACCGTCATCACTGTCAAGAATCTCAGCAAGCGCTACGTCATTGGCAACCAGCGTTCCAGGAATGATGGTCTCCGCCATGCCATCGAGGACGCGGTGCGTGCTCCGCTCAACTGGCTTCGCGGCCGCCCGGAGCAGAAGAAGCAGGAACGTGAGGAATTCTGGGCGCTCAACGATATCTCCTTCGAGGTAAAGAGGGGTGAAATCCTGGGTATTATCGGCCGCAATGGCGCCGGCAAGAGCACGCTTTTAAAAATCCTCAGCCGCATCACGGAGCCGACCTCGGGTTGTATCTCCATCGACGGCCGGGTCGCCAGCTTGCTCGAGGTCGGGACCGGTTTTCACCCGGAACTTACCGGTCGCGAAAACATCTTCCTGAACGGCGCCATCCTTGGGATGACCAAGGTGGAAATCAAAAGGAAATTCGATGAAATCGTGGCGTTCTCCGAAATCGAAAAATTCCTCGATACTCCGGTCAAGCGGTATTCAAGCGGCATGTATGTGCGTTTGGCCTTCGCCGTCGCCGCTCATCTGGAACCTGAAATCCTGATCGTTGACGAGGTATTGGCGGTGGGCGATGCCGAGTTTCAAAAAAAATGCCTCGGAAAGATGCGGGATGCGGCGGGACATCAAAAGACCATCCTCTTTGTCAGCCATAATATAGTGGCTGTGCAAAGTCTCTGCAGCCGCGCCATGTTGTTGCGTGAGGGCAAATTGGTTGCCGATGATGCGGTGGGCCCCGTCGTTTCTTCTTATTTGAACTTTGTTTGTGGACGCGAACACATCACGCAATGGAAGGACCCGGGGACCGCACCCGGTAATGAGATGCTTCGCGTCAAAAGTCTTCAGGTGGTCGCCGAATCAAGCACCAACAATGATTTCATTTCGATGCAGACACCGTTTCGCATCGAAACCGAATACTGGGCGCTGGATGCAAGACGTTAATTGCACATTACCTATCACCTGCTCAACGACCAGGGGATTGTGGTGCTGACCACCGGGTCGCCGGCTCAAGTTCACGCAGTGGGACTTCATCGTGCCGTCTGCCAGATGCCCGGCGGTTTGCTCAATAGCGGTGACTACCGCCTCAAGCTCCTGGTTGTCGACAACGGTAATCACGTCTCCTATACTCACGAAAATCTGGCTTCTTTCACCGTGGTGGATCTCGCGGAAAGAAAGAGCTCCTACCTTGGACGGGAGCCGGGCGTTGTGCAGCCCGTCCTGCGCTGGCGCACAGAATCCCTTGCGGACCAGTACTCGCCTCCATCCCGGCAAAGCTTCGCGAATCATTGACACAAATCGGATGGATGCCGGACTTGGAGAAAGCATCAAAACGATTCCACAGGAATCATGAATAGAATCCTCTTTCTTGGCGCGGCGGCAATGCAAATGCCCCCGATACGCTACGCCCGCGAGCGAGGCTATTATGTGATCACGGCTGACTTCAAACCGGATAACCCAGGCCATGCGCTCGCAGACGAGAGCCATTGCGTCAGCACCACAGACTGCGGTGGTATTCTCGAACTGGCGCGACATTTGAGGATTGACGCCGTGGTGGCCTACGCCTCCGATCCGGCTGCGCCTACGGCCGCATTCGTCGCGGAAAAGCTGAATCTTCCCGGCAATCCCTACGAATCCGTGCTGACGATTGCCCGCAAGGATTTGTTTCGGGATTTCCAGAAGCGCCACGGCTTCAACGTTCCGCGATGCCAGGCGTTCTACGAGGCTGGCGAGGCTCTGGAATACCTTCGGTCATTGTCGTATCCGGTTTTTGTAAAGCCGGTTGACTCATCCGGGAGCAAGGGAGTAACCAGACTGACTGGAGAGGCGGAGTTCAAGCAGGCATTCGAGGCGGCTCTGCGATTCTCGCGTGAGAAAAAGGTCGTGATCGAAGAGGAGATCGTGAGAAAGGGCTACCAGGTGGCGGGCGACGGTTTTGTAATCGATGGAGAACTTAGATTCCGCTGTTGGGGCAACTCCCATTTTGATAAACTGTGCAATGGGCTGGCGCCGATTGGTTCAAGTTACCCCACCGTCCATCCCCAGCACTTGCTGCAAGTCGCACACCGCGAGACGCAACGTCTTATCTCGCTTCTTGGCATGCGCACGGGGGCGCTTAATTTCGATTTTGTTTTCACTGGCGAAGACGAGTTTTATTATATCGAGTTGGGCCCCAGGAGTGGAGGCAACCTGATTCCCGAAGTCATTCAATGCTGCGCGGGCGTGGAAATGGTAAAACATGCCGTCGAAGCCGCGCTCGGAAATAGTTGTTCTGATTTGCTACCCGCAAAAGCGCAAGGTTTCTGGTCGTCGTATATCGTGCATGCGACCAGAGACGGCATTTGTGACGGTGTCTGGTTCTCCGAGCGAATCAAAGCTCGGACGGTCCGGAAAAGCCTTTGGGTCAAACGGGGCGATCCCGTCCGCAAATTCAATGGGTCTCATGAAACACTTGGAACGATGATCCTTCGGTATGAAACCCAGCAGGAAATGCTCGACATGATGGACAACATGGAGCGGGACCTGCGAGTTGAAGTCAGTTGACCCCCGGAGTCGTCACGAGTTTTAGATTTGCCGTATCCAGCCATGAAAGCCGCACTGTTCTATGGATCGACTCACGGGCACACGCGAAAGGTGGTCGCGGAGTCTGTCCGCCGGTTGACGGTGAAACCCGAAGTATTCGATGTCAAAGACCTCCCGGCGGAGGAACAATTCGCCGCTTATGATATTCTGCTGTTTTTCTCGCCGACCTATGGTGACGGGGAATTGCAGCCGGACATGGAGGAGTTTGTACGGCAATTCTCGCTGAATCTGACCGGCAAGCGCTTCATCATCTGCGAACTGGGGGGCTACATTGGCTACGATAAGATCTCTTTTGGCGCCATGGTAATTCTGCGGCGATGGTTGATCGAACTGGGAGGAGAGGAGTTATGCTCGCCCCTTTCGCTGGACTCTTTGCCGCGTGTGAACTGGGCGCATCTGAACCGCTGGATTGAATATGTCAACCGCTCTCTTAACGGCTACATCGGACTCTGAGGTTCTCCAGGACCTGGAAGAAAAGGTAGGGCGACCATTCCCTCAGGAGATGCGGGACGGGCGGTGCGTCGGGCTGAGCCTGTGCGATGAAGGCTCGATCTTTCAAGGATTGATCCGCCATCACACCGCTGCCGCGAAACTGGATATTCTCCGGCTTGTGTCGCGGCTCACCAGTCTGCGCAAGCTCAACTTGCGGTACAACTGCCTGGGCGTGTTGCCGCTGGAATTCAGCCGGTTGAGCGCGCTGGAGCATCTCAATCTTGGTTCCAATTACTTCGGCGGCGTCCCCGCTCAGATTCGCGGCTTCAAGCGGCTGAAGTCGCTTAATTTGGGCAACAATAATCTCGTCGCACTGCCGCCGTGGCTGGGCGAGTTATCCGAGCTTGAATACCTCGCCCTCCACAAAAACCTGAAACTCAAATCCATCGGCCCGGCTTGCGGCCTCAAGCGCCTGCGCACGTTGAACCTGTATTATGTCAACCTCGTGGAGTTGCCGGACTTCATCTATGGTTTCCGCGACCTGACCACTTTGACGCTGTGGAACGTGAGGCGCTTTCCCGATGGCCTGCACCCGCTGCAAAACCTCGAGTTCTTCACCAACTGCGGCGGGCCGGCTGTGCGCTCGCTGCCAAAGGGATTCACGCGCCTGCGCCGGTTGCGGATGACGCGCCTATCTCAAAACAATCTGGAAAGCCTGCCGGAAGATTTTGGCGATTTGCAAAATTTGGAACAGGTGTCTCTCTATCAAAACCGCCTTTCACGGCTACCGGATTCCATGGCCCGGCTGCAGCGGCTCACCAAGTTGAACCTGGCCTCGAATCGCTTCGAGACTTTTCCCGGCTGGTTGAATGATCTCAAGGAACTCCAATGGCTCGGTATTTTCGAAAACCCCCTGACCGGCCCCGACACACTCGAGGCAAGGCCCGGGATGCGAATCGAACGGGAATACCCGTTCACGCTGCCTGCCAGTTCACTGGCTCACCTCCCGTCGGATTCCTGATTTAAAATCAATTGCCATGAGACTCGGGATTATGCAGCCCTATTTCTTTCCTCATCTCGGCTATTTCGACCTGATTAACCGCAGCGATAGCTGGATCGTTTTTGATACGGCTCAATATATCCGCCATGGCTGGGTCAACCGAAACCGCATCCTGCATCCGAGCTCAGGCTGGCAATACATCGTTGTCCCGCTCAAGAAACATACGCGCCAAACGCCTATCAATGAAATCGAGACTCAACCTTACGATCAATGGCGTTCGCGAATACTGGGGCAGTTGAACCATTACAAGAAGAGGGCGCCCGGCTACGCTGTAGCCAGCAGTCTTGTCGAAGAATGTCTTGCCCATGGTGACACCAATCTTGCCCGCCTGAATGCAATAATATTGAAAACGACTTGTGCGAAGCTGGGTATAGCCTTCAATAGCCAGACGTTCTCCGAGATGAACTTGAAACACAATCCCGTGAATGGCCCCGGCGATTGGGCGTTGCGTATAAGCGAGGCTGTTCACGCAACGGAGTACATTAATCCCTCCGGAGGCATGAATTTGTTTGATCCGGCTGCCTTTGCCGCCAGTGGTATTAGACTTGTGATTCAAGCGCCGCTTGAATTCACATATCAATGTGACGGCTATCAATTCGAGCCGGGACTTTCTGTCGTTGATGCACTGATGTGGAATAGCCCGGAGGTTATCAAAGCCCACCTGGATTTTCTTCGCGATTCCATGGCGTATGAAAGTGAAACCGCAATCGAGCAGAACCACGTTTTATTCTAGAAGTCACAATATGAAAACCAAAGCACGCAAGTCGGACTTGATAAGGGAGGAGCGGCAATTCCTGGATAAGGTCTACAACAACTATGATTTGGACACGGCAGCCCAGACCAGGGAGATGCGCAAACTGATTGTCCGGACCTTTGCGCCGTACCTGCGCGGCCGGCGCGCGCTCGAGCTGGGCTGTTCGGACGGTTTTATGACGGAAATGATTGCCGGGTACGTGGATCAACTCGATGTCGTGGACGGATCGAAGCGCTTCCTCACCGAGGCGCGTAAACGCAATTTAGGGAACGTCAAGTTTATCTACTCGCTCTTCGAGGAATTCGAGTCCGACGCAAAGTATGACTATGTCGTCGCCAGTTACATCCTTGAACACGTCCGCGATCCCATCCCGGTACTGGAAATGGCAAAATCTGTTCTGCGCCCTGAGGGACTGCTGTTGGTTATTGTGCCCAACGCGCGCGCTCTTTCACGGCAACTGGCTCTTCACATGGGGCTGATCAAGGATTTGAAGGACCTGACCGAGAACGACCTTTCCCGCGGCCATCGCCGCGTCTACGACCGGGTGGCGCTCAATCGCGACATTGCGGCAGCGGGCTTCGAGAATATAAGCCAGGGTGGGATTATGCTTAAGATCCTTGCGGACTTTCAGATGGACCGTTTGATCGACGACGGCGTGCTTCAGGAGCAGCAACTCGAGGGCCTGTACCGCTTGGGCTTGGAATACCCCGACCTATCCGGTTCGCTCTTTTCCGTTTGCCGCATCCAGGCATGAAGGCCGCCCTGCTCTATGGATCCAGCCACGGGCGGACGCGAAAAGTGGTCGCGGAGTCTGTCCGACTGTTAACGATTAAACCCGAAGTATTCGATGTCAAAGACCTCCCGGCGGAGGAACAATTCGCCGCTTACGATATTCTGCTGTTTTTCTCGCCGACCTATGGCGACGAGGAATTGCAGCCGGACATGGAGGAGTTTTTGCGGCAGTTCTCGCTGAATCTGACCGGCAAACGCTTCATCATTTGCGAACTGGGGAACTACTACGGCTACGATGATTTCTCTTTGGGCGCCATGCCTATTCTAAGGCGATGCCTGGTGGAACTGGGCGGGGAGGAGTTATGCTCGCCCCTTTCGCTGGACTCTTTGCCGCGTGTGAACTGGGCGCATCTGAACCGCTGGATTGAATATGTCAACCGCTCTCTTAACGGCTACATCGGACTCTGAGGTTCTCCAGGACCTGGAAGAAAAGGTGGGGCGACCATTCCCTCGGGAGATGCGGGACGGTCGCTGTGTCGGGCTGAGCCTGTGCGATGAGGGCTCGGTTTTTCATGGATTGATCCGCCATCACACCGCTGCCGCGAAACTGGATATTCTCCGGCTTGTGTCGCGGCTTACCAGTCTGCGCAAGCTCAACTTGCGGCGCAATCGTCTGGGCGTGCTGCCGCTGGAATTCAGCCGGTTGAGCGCGCTGGAGGATCTCAACCTTGGCTCCAATTACCTCGGCGGCGTCCCCGCTCAGATTTGCGGCTTCAAGCGGCTGAAGTCGCTTAATTTGGGCAACAATGATCTCGTCGAATTGCCGCCGTGGCTGGGCGAGTTATCCGGGCTTGAATACCTCGCCCTCCACAAAAACCTGAAACTCAAATCCATCGGCCCGGCGTGCGGCCTCAAGCGCCTGCGCACGTTCAACCTGTTTTTTGTCAATCTCGTGGAATTGCCGGAGTTCATCTATAGTTTTCACGAGCTCACCACTTTAACGCTGTGGAACGTGAGGCGCTTTCCCGATGGCCTGGACCCGCTGCAAAACCTCGAGTTCTTTACCAACTGCGGCGCCCCGGCTGTGCGCTCGCTGCCAAAGGGATTCACCCGCCTGCGCCGGTTGCGGATGACGCGCCTCTTTCAAAACAGTCTCGAAAGCCTGCCGGAAGATTTTGGCGATCTCGAGAATTTGGAACAGGTGTCTCTCTATCAAAACCGCCTTTCACGGCTGCCGGATTCCATGGCCCGGCTGCAGCGCCTCACCAAGTTGAATCTGGCCTGGAATCGCTTCGAGACCTTCCCCGGCTGGTTGAATGATCTCAAGGAACTCCAATGGCTCGGTATTTTCGAAAACCCTCTGACCGGTCCCGACACACTTAAGGCAAGGCCCGGGATGCGAATCGAGCGGGAGTGGCCGTTCACGCTAACTTCGAGTTCGATTGGTCAAACGCCACCCCTATGAATTTCACGTTACCAATTGATAACACCCCAATCCTGCCAATGGCGCCTTCGGCCAAGGAAGCCGGGCAACCCGCGTTCGCCGCGCCTTTGTACGTCGGTCGTCCCAATCTCGGTGACAAGGAACGGTTTCTTGCCCGAGTATCCGAAATGTTCGACAGGAACTGGCTCACGAACGCAGGCCCATTTGTGCAGGAGTTTGAATTGCGAATCGCGGAAAAAGTCGGGGTCAAACACTGCATTGCGATGTGCAACGCCACTGTGGCGCTCGAGATCGCCATCCGTGCCGCCGCTTTGAAAGGAGAGGTCATCGTCCCGGCATTTACATTTGTCGCAACTGCGCACGCCCTGCAATGGCAGGAAATAACCCCCGTCTTCTGCGATATTGATCCGCGCACTCATAATATCAATCCCGATCGGGTCGAGGAACTGATAACGCCCAAAACATCCGGCATCATTGGTGTCCACCTATGGGGGCGTCCGTGTAACGTCGAAGCGCTGGCCGAGATTGCCGAGCGGCGGAAACTAAAACTGATTTTCGATGCCGCGCACGCCTTTGCGTGCGGCCATGATGGCAAAATGATCGGCGGGTTTGGGCTGGCCGAGGTCTTCAGCTTCCATGCCACTAAATTCTTCAATACCTTTGAAGGCGGCGCCATTGTGACCAACAGCGATACTCTGGCAACTCAGATTCGCCTGATGAAGAATTTCGGATTCGCGGGATATGACAATGTCATTTATATCGGCACCAATGGGAAAATGACCGAAATCTGCGCCGCCATGGGTTTGACCAACCTGGATAGCCTGGACGATTTTATCGCTGTGAATCGGCGCAATTATGAGGCGTATCGGCTCGCTCTCGGCGCGATCCCGGGCCTTTCTCTGATCCGATATGACGAGTCTGAGAAATGCAACTATCATTACATTGTACTGGAGGTGGACGAGGTCAAAACCGGAGTGAGCCGGGACAATCTGGTTGAGTTGTTGCATTCGGAGAACATACTGGCTCGGCGGTATTTTTATCCCGGTTGCCATCGCATGGAGCCTTATAGGTCTTACTACCCCCACGCGGGACTTCTCCTCCCCGAAACCGAAAAGCTCGCCCGGCGCGTTTTGCTGCTGCCAACCGGGATTTCAGTCTCGCCGGCCGACATTAAGGTTATCTGCTCCGTTCTTGACCGCGCAATCCGGCGCTCATCAGGCGTGCGCAAGCGTCAGCTTAAGGGCAGTCGGATGCCGCAAGCATTGGCGCCGAGGTAATAAAATGGACGAGCATGGCGCCATTCAGATCCCAGTGGAGACACTCGAAACCTGCTTGCAGGCGCGAAACGACATCGTGCTGGAGCCCTTCCAGCCCAAGGTGAGCGTGATGATGATCACCTACAATCACGAGAAATTCATCGCCCAGGCCATCGAGGGCGTATTGCGGCAGAAAACGGCATTTCCAATCGAACTCGTCATTGGGGAGGATTGTTCGACGGATCGAACTCGCGAAATCGTCCTCGCTTTTCAGAACCGGCATCCGGACATCATCAGGGCGCTCACTCCGCAGACGAATCTTGGCATGGGACGTAATTGTGTTGAGACTATCAAGGCGTGCAGGGGCGAATACATCGCCATTTGCGAGGGGGATGATTACTGGACAGACCCGGAGAAATTGGCGAAACAGGCCGCTTTATTGGATGCACATCCCGAGCACGTCTTGTGTTTTCATCGGGTTACCGCTTTCGAGGACGCCACCAGTGAGGAGAAGTACGACTATCCGCCTCCAGATAACCGCAAGCCGATTTGCACCCACGAGGAGTTAATAACCTTCAACTGCATCCAAACGTGCTCGGCAATGTTCCGCCGCGGCGCCGTGCCTGACTTTGGCGAGGAATTTCTCAACCTGAAAATGGGGGATTTTCCATTATTCATTCTCCTTACAAGGCACGGTTCTGCAGCCTACCTGGATGACAATATGGCGAGATACAGACTCCATGTCCACGGCGCCTGGTCTTCCGCGTCCATGGGATCTCGTGCATTGGAAGCGCTGCGGATGCGCAAGTACGTACAACGGTTCCTGTCCGGAGCGGCTCGCCAAAGGAATTCCGACATCATCGGCAAAGCCTCCTTCTCGTGGTTGGGACGCTTTCTTAAACGCGGTGAGATATCGAACGCAACGAAAGTTGCCTGGGAAGCTTTCTGGTGGGGCTGCCGGTCAGGGCGGATTTGGCAAAAACTTTCCGCCTGGCCTCATTCTTTGCGCCTGTATGTTCCTCGGGTAAATGGCGTTTCGCGGAACTCAAGTGAAAGTGACCCGCGCAGAAGACCGGGCTCACTTTAAAAAGTTGAAAGTAATTTCTCCTCCTCACCTTCCTCTCCGCTCCTTTCCACCTTTTCCTATTTCCCATGTCTTCCGACGTTGTCATCAAAGCTGAAAACATTGGCAAGCGTTACGTCATCGGCCATCGGCGGTCGAAGGACGACGGACTGCGCCATATGGTCGAGAAGGCCGTGCGCGCGCCGTTTGGGTGGCTGCGCTCCCGCCGCGGGAAAGAGGAAAACGAGAGCGAGGAATTCTGGGCGCTCAAGAATGTTTCCTTCGAGGTCAAGCAAGGCGAAGTGGTCGGAATCATCGGCCGCAACGGCGCCGGCAAATCGACCTTGCTGAAGATTCTCAGCCGCATTACCGAACCGACCACCGGACGCATTGACCTCCAGGGCCGGGTCGCGAGCCTGCTCGAAGTCGGCACTGGCTTCCACCCGGAGTTGACCGGACGCGAGAACATCTTCCTCAACGGCGCCATCCTCGGCATGAGCCGGCTGGAGATAAGGAAGAAGTTTGATGAGATCGTGGCCTTTTCCGAGATCGAGAAATTTTTGGATACCCCGGTCAAACGTTATTCCTCGGGAATGTATGTCCGCCTGGCCTTTGCCGTGGCCGCGCACCTCGACCCGGAAATCCTCGTCATCGACGAGGTTCTCGCTGTCGGGGACGTGCAGTTTCAACAAAAATGCCTCGGGAAGATTCAGCAGGTATCATCCACGCTCGGACGCACCGTGTTGTTTGTAAGTCACCAGACGGAGACGATAGACCGTCTTACCAACAGGTGCCTGTGGCTTGCCAATGGGTCGATTTTCCGCAGCGGTGACACCAAGCCGATCATCTCCGAGTACCTGAACTTCGGCAGGGGAGCGACCGTCAGCCTGCCCGACTACAGGGTCTCGAATATCCCGAAGTCCATTGCGATCACTCAAATCTACACCTGCGACGCCCACCGGGGAAAAAGGAAGGCATTCAGGCAGGGCGAACTCTTCAACATCGTCATCGAGGTCGAATCCCAGATCGCCACGCGATTCGACGCTGCCATCGTGATCGAGAATGATCGCGAGCACGCGCTTTTCACCACCCACCTGAGCGATACTTCCTCCCCCGCGACCGGACTGGGGCCTATCCGGTTTTCGGTGCCGTTTGATCCGCCGGTCTTGAGAAAAGGCCACTATAAAGTCTCCCTGGCGGTTTATACTCCGGATCTGCGGGAATTCTTTGACGTGATCCATCATCTGCCACTGTTCGAAGTGGCGGGGACGGCGGACACTTCCTTCCCGGACGACTTCCGATGGGGGGACCTCTACTTTCGGGTTCCCTGGGAGGCGCATACCCAATGAAAACCAAGGTCAAGAAAGTGCTGAAATGGTGCGCCCCGCACGGCCTGGTCGAGGCCGGGAAAAAACGGACGCAAGACCGGGAACTGACGGCGCAAAGAACCGCCTATCACGAGCAGCGCCGCGAGCGCATCCAGCTCGCCCAATCCGCAGCCGAGGCCCGCAACGGCTCCCAGTTGGACCCGTTGGACTATCCCGCTTTGATCAGCTATCTCGAAGGGCGCGGCATTCCGGAAGTCCATTTGGTTGAAGGCAGCATCCCGGACAAATCCCTGAATTATCTGCGGGAAAAGATCGTCGATTCCTTTTGCGGCGTCGGCCCGCTTTACGGGCTGCACATTGGCAACTTCGTGGGCGTTTCACTGGCCTATTTTTCCGGGGTGCTCAAAAGCATTCACCCTCAGTCGCTGGTCGTGGCCATCGACCCAAACCTCACCCATCGCACGGTTGCAAATCCGCAGGCGCACGTCGCGGCGCTCCTGAGCGCATGCGGCCTGCAGGAAAATGTGCTGATGATCGCCGGCTACTCCGGCAAAAAGAGCATCAGCAACGATGGCGTCGTCTTTCCCGGCTACGATCCCGGGCGGCAATACGCGGACGAGCACGGCTGCGAAAACTGCATCGCGTCGCTCGAGAGAATCGCCGGCGGTTTTTGCCATGTAGCGCTCATGGACGGAAACCACGAGGCCAGCTATCTGCGAAGTGAAATCGAGCGCGCTGACGCGACTCCTCAAGCCCGGGGGCTTCGTCGTGCTGGATGACGTGGACGCCTATTGGCAGGAACTCAGGGAAGTTTTTTGCGGCCTGGACCGGCACGGATTTAATATCGTCGGGACCGATGGGCGGATCGGCATCGCCCGTCTTGCAAATAACGGGCGGGATCAATGATGTCCCTCATGATCAGGAACAGAAAATGAACTCCGGTTGCCTTATCGTTGGCGCCGGTCTGACGGGCGCCGTAATCGCACGGAGCCTTACGGACGCGGGGCAGCGGGTCATGGTAGTGGATCGCCGTTCGCACCTGGGCGGCAACGTGCACGATCATCTCCATGCCAGTGGAATTCGGATTCACACTTACGGGCCGCACTATTTTCGAACGAACGACGACTCCTTATGGCAATTCGTCAATCGATTCGCTTCGTTTTACAAATATGAGGCAGCCCTTAAATCATGGGTCGATGGGAGATACGAGAATTGGCCGATCGCAGGGAGCTACATCCGCCGCGCCGTGGGCGAGGGCTGGGAACCCGAGTTCAAGGGCCCGCCCGGTAACTTCGAGGAAGCCTCCCTGGCGATGATGCCGCGGCTGGTCTATGAGAGATTTGTAAAGGGCTACAATGAAAAGCAATGGGGAGTGCCGGCTCGCACCCTCTCCGCGAGTCTGGCCAGGCGTTTCGATGTCCGGGCGGACGACGAAGGCCGTTTGATGCGGCACAAGCACCAGGGCATTCCCGAAAACGGTTACGCCGCATTCATGGAGAAAATGCTCGAGGGAATTCCGGTGCTCTTGAACTGCGATTATTTGAAGGAGCGCGGCCAGTTCGAATCCTCGAAGTTGGTTGTCTTTACGGGCGCTATCGATGAGTACTTTGGATTTGATATGGGTCGGCTCAAATATCGAGGGCAGCGCCGTGAGCATAAGTACCTGCCCGAGGTGGAATATGCGCAACCATGTGGTCAGGTGAATAATCCTGATCCATCCGGCGGTCCGCACATTCGCACGCTGGAATGGAAGCACATGATGAAGCGCGAATGCGCCGAACGAATCCGCGGCACGGTCCTCACGCGCGAGACTACGGTCACCCCGGATGACCCGAACGACTTTGAATACCCCTTCCCGGACGAACCAAACCGCCAATTGTATCAAGCGTACCGGGAACGGGTAAAATCGATCCCGCATCTTCTGATTTGCGGACGGCTGGGCGAGTACCGCTACTACGACATGGATCAGGCCATCGCCCGGGCCCAACTCCTGGCCGCGCGAATTCTCAGCGGTCGCAACGGCGCAAGCGAGGTGGAAACATGAACCCCAATCTTGAAGCGCCACGGATCGACCCCGTACCGGCGGACATTCAGTGTCCGTTGTGGTCTGTCATGATTCCGGCGTTCAATTGCGCAAATTTTCTTCGGCAGACGCTGAGCAGCGTCCTGGCGCAAGATCCCGGCCCGGAGCTGATGCATATCGAGGTGGTGGACGATTGCTCGACCCGGGATGATCCCGAGGCGGTCGTCCGGGAGCTCGGCAAAGGACGCGTTGAATTCCACCGCAATCCGAAGAACACGGGCTGTTGTACACTGAACTTTAACATCTGCATTAATCGCAGTCGCGGGCAACTCGTCCATATCCTGCACGGCGACGACCTCGTGCTGCCGGGATTCTACGCGCGGATCGAGCGGGAAGCCGCCGGCAACACAGATTGCGCCGCCTTTTTCGCCAGGGCCTTTTCCATTGAAGCCGATGGCACTCTCGAAGCTCTCTCACCCCGGCTCCAGCCGCTCGAGCGCCCTTCGAGGGAGGCCGGCGAACTGCTCTATTACAACTGGATTCTCACGCCGGGGGTGGTGGTCCGGCGCTCCTTCTACGAGCGGACCGGCGGCTACTTGCCCGAGCTGGTCCACGTGGCCGATTGGGAGATGTGGCTGCGCGCGATTCGTGAAGGCTCCGCCATGTCGATCAATGCGCCGCTGGCTTCCTACCGCAATTTCCCCGGCAACGACACGGCCCGCCTGGCCAGGACGGCGGAAAACCTCAGGGACTTGCTGCACCTCATGAGAATACTCCAGGCCAAAGTGCCGGAATTGAACCTCCCGCGCTGGGAGAAAAACCTGATCGCCACCGGGCGCGACCAGATGAAAAAATTCAAGAGCCTCGGGATGCTCGACGCCTACAAGGCCAACCGGGCGTTCGTGAACGAATTGACGCCCAGTCTTCAAACGCGGTTTCTGCGCAAGGCCTCGCGCGTCTCGCGGCGGCTTTTTGAGAAAGCGGCCCGAAGCACGCACGCCAAATTGGATGCGCCACCCTCTTCATCCTCCTATAAAGTGCCCGGCGCATGACCATGCCTCCGATATCGCCGCTCCCAGCGCCCGCGCTTGACTTCCGCCCTCCCGCGGATTTACCCGTCCTGAAGAAGAGAGTTATGAAGCATTCTTACGTTTTTCTCTTCCGACGCGCCGCTGTCCCGATGGCCGCGCTGATCTGGAGCGCCTCCGCCTTTTGCGGCCAGATTCACGACGCGGCCCGCGACGGCGATGTGAAAAAAGTCGCCTCCCTGCTCAAGGCCAGTCCCGATCTCCTGAATAATAAGGACACCGCCTACGGCCAGACACCGCTGCATTGGGCCGCCGACAATGACCGCCTGGCAGTCGTGGAACTGCTGCTGGCCAGGCATGCCAATGTCGATGCAACGAATCCGGCCCACATGACCGCGCTGCACCTCGCGGCGATCAAGGGGTATCTGGACGTCGCCCGGCTGTTGCTGGCAAAGGGAGCCGCTGTCGACGCCAGGGATATCAACGGCTTCACTCCATTGTACCTGGCCGTCAGCAAGGACCAGGCAGACATGGCGCAACTGCTGCTCGACGCCAAGCCCAAGGCCGCCAACCCCAACGCCAAAGGCACGAACGGCGCCGCGCCGCTGCAAGCGGCTGCGATGCTCGGCTACGATAACCTGGCGGAAATGCTGCTCAAAAAAGGCGCCGACGTCGATATCTCGGCCAACAACGGCCTGACGCCCCTTTATTGGGCCGCGGCCAAGGACCACGCGGAAATCGTTCAACTCCTCCTGGACAACGGAGCCAACGTCAACCACGCCGGCAAGGACGGCGCCACCCCGCTGCACGCGGCCGCGGTCTCAGGCTACGCGGATATCGCCCAACAACTCCTGAAGCACGGCGCCAGGATCAATGCGCGGACGACAGACGGACGCACCCCGTTGCACTTGGCCGCCATGCTCGGGCACGTGGATGTCGTAAAACTCCTGCTGGACAATAAAGCCGATCGCAACATGAGGACCGACGCTGGCGCAACGGCACTGGACCTTGCCACGGCCAATAATCGCAAGGACATCGTCGCCTTGCTCGAGGGCCATCTTCCCATGCCCGCTTCGGCTGTTTCTGGCACGTAACCCGCCTGCTCTTTCACCCGCGCGGATGCTTCCCGATCCCGCCGGATACCACGCCGCCTATGCCGGCGGCATTTTTTACTGATTCCTGATGCGAATCGCCTTCTTATCAGAAATGGAAACCAGCCCGTGGGGCGGGAGTGAGCAGTTGTGGGCCGACACGGCGCTCGAACTCAAGTCCCGGGGCCACGAGGTCATCGCCTGCGTGAAACAATGGGACGCCGCGCTGGAGAACCGGCGCGTCGGCGAGCTTGAAAACGCGGGCTGCCAGGTTATTCGCCGCGTCAATCCGGACCGCTTCCATTGGACGCGGCGTGCGGGACGCAAGGCGCTGCAAAAGGCGCTGGGCTTTCACATCCCAACCGAAGTCGAGCGGCTGGCTCGAATGAAGCCCGACCTGGTTCTGATTTCCGTATCCGCGGCCTGGGTGCAGGAAAAATTCTGGCAGCCGCTCGCTTCCGCCGGCGTGCCCTACGTCCTTCTCATCCATCTCACCCACGAAGAATGGTGGCCGAATGACATCGAGCGAGCCGGGCAGGAAGCCTGTCACCGGAATGCGCTGGCCGTCTATTATGTCAGCGAAGCCACACGCGGGCTGCTCGAAAACCAGATTCTCTTTTCCCATCCGAACACCAGGATCGTCCGAAGCTCGCACAACTTGAAACGCCGCGAATGTCTCCCCTGGCCCGGGACTGCAGAAGGGCCGTTGCGCGCGGCGTTTGTCGGCCGGTCTCGAGCCTTCCGGCAAGGGTTGCGATTTGCTGCTGGCCGTCCTCGCGCAATCGAAGTGGAAGGAGCGCCCCCTGCATTGTTCCTTCTTCGGCGAAGGCAACGCCGCGGCGTCGGTGAGGCGGCTCGCGGCGCGTCTCGGCGCCTCCAATGTATCATTCGAGGGCCAGACCGGCTCGATCGAAGCCATCTGGCGCCGCCATCAAATCCTCATCCTGCCTTCGCGTTACGAAGGGCTGCCGCTGGTCATCGTCGAAGCCATGCTTTCCGGGCGTCCCTGCATCGTCACCGATGTGGCGGGCAACACGGAAATGGTCCAGGACGGCGTAACCGGCTTCGTGGCCGCGGCGCCCACGGAGCGTCACCTGGATGAAACCCTGGAACGAGCCTGGATTCAGCGCGACCGCTGGGAGGCGATGGGACGCGCCGCCTTTCAACATGCCTGCGAATCGGTGCCGCCGGACCCCGCCGCCGCCTTTGCCGGGACCTTGCTTGCCGAAATGGAAAACCGGCCGGCCGCCTCAGCCCTCCGCCGGCCCAGCCAACCCAACGCCCTCGAGCGGCGACCGGACCATGCGCATAGCCATCGTCAATGAACAGTGGACCGCCGGCGCGGCCCGTTGCGCCCGCGACCTCGAGCGCGGATTGGCCGGCCGCCATGACGTGGCCCTTTTCCCGAACGGCAAGGTTCTGGATGCGCCCGGCCAAATGGCCGCCCTGCGCGACTTCAAGCCCGAAGTCGTTCACCTGCATTCATACTACAGCCATTTGCCCTACTCATTCCTCGAGCAGGTTGCCGCGATCTATCCCACCGTCATGACGCCCCACGACCCGCGCCCCATCGGCAACATGCTCCTCGAGTGCTGGGACTGCGCGGAATACAAGACCTGCTTCCAGTGTCCCCTCACCACCAGGCTGCAGCGCTACACCCGCATCCGCCACAAATACTATCGCTGGCGTTTGGAAAAACGCCGGATTCACCGGCGGCTCCCGCGCTCAACCACCTTCGTCTGCGTCAGCGAATGGATGCGCCAGCGCATGGTTGCGACGGAACTGGGCCGGCTTCCCGTCAAAATGATCCATAACGGCATCGACCTGGAAAGATTTCGCCGCGTTCCCGATGCCCGACGCCAGTTGAACCTCCCGGAGGACGCAAAGGTGGTCGTATTCGTCGCGCATCACAATGGCTGGACCGCGGACCCGCGCAAGGGCGGCCAGGTGCTGGCGCGGGCGCTGGCCGAGGTCGTGGTGCCGCGGTTCCCGGAGTTGATCGTGCTGGCTGTCGGCGGCGGCATGATCCCGAATATCCCGAACGTCCGCCCGCTTGGCTTCATCGAGCCGTCGCAACTGGCCCGCTACTATTCGGCGGCGGATGTCTTTGTCGCGCCTTCGCTGGCGGACAACCTGCCTTACACGGTGCTCGAAGCGATGGCGTGCGAAGCGCCGGTGGTGGCCTCGCGCGTCGGCGGCATACCGGAAGAGGTCGAGGAAGGCCGGACCGGGAGACTGTTCACCCCGGGCTCATGGCAGGAACTGGGAACTGCGTTGATCGATTTGCTCGAGCGGCCCGATCAGGCCCGCTCCTTCGGACGCGCGGGCCGGGAACGCGTCGAGAAGTTGTTCGGTCTTCAACCATTCATCGAGCATTACGAACGGCTCTACGCCGAACTAAGTTCGTGAACATCCCGCTCCCGATGCGCATAGCCTACATCAGTTATGAAGCCCCGCCCGATACCCTGGTCGGCGGCATCGGCACTTACATAGGCCAGGCAGCCCGGGCGCTCGCCGCACGCGGGCATGAAGTCGAGGTATTCGCCGGGAGCCGCCGCGGTCCCGTGACCTTCTCCACCGATGGCTACCTGACCCACCTCGTGCCATGCGAGCCGGAATTCGAGGGGCGTCTCGAGTTTCCGAAACTGGCGGCCCGCGCATTTGCCTCCCGGCATGCCGTCGCGCAATTCGACGTGCTCGAAGGGCCGGAGTTTCTCGCCGAAGCGGCCGAGGCCAGGAAGCTGGTCCCGGCCATCCCGCTGGTGGTCAAGCTTCACATGTCCATGACCCTCATCCGGCAATTGAACCGCGGTCCCAGGTCCCCCCTCGGCGCCGCGAAGGATCGCGTGAAAGCAATGCTTCAACCGGCCTTGCGGATCCAGAGATGGAAGGACAAATACCACTTCCCGGAGTTGGAACTGCCGCACCTGCTCGAGGCCGATGAAATCAGCGCCCCATGCCGCGAGATCGGCGATATCACCGCCAGGATGTGGAAGCTGGACCGCTCGCAGATGGTTGAGGTCCCCTACCCCTTCGTGCCTTCCCCGCGGCTGCTCGAGATTCCGGTCGAGACCACGCCGGCGACCGTCGGCTACCTGGGCCGCCTCGAGCAGCGCAAAGGCGTCATCGATCTCGCGCGCGCCATCCCGATGGTTCTCGATCAGTTCCCGGATACGAAATTTGTCTTCGCGGGCTCCTCGCTGGCTTCGCCGGTGCCGGGCGTCGAAATGCGGCGGTATCTGGAATTGATGCTGGCCCCGGTGCGGGACCGCATCGTCTTTTTGGGGCGGCTGGAGAAAGAAGAGATGCACGGCTTTTTCAGCGAAGTGGGCATCGTCGTGCTGCCGAGCCTGTGGGAAAATTTTCCGAACGCATGCCTCGAAGCGATGGCGGCGGGGCGCGCCGTTGTGGGCAGTTCCGCCGGAGGCATGGCACAGCAATTGGACTCCGGCAACGCCGGCCTGCTCATCCCGCCGAAGGCCCCGCGGGCCATCGCCGATGCGGTCTGCCGCCTGCTGCGGGACCGCGAGCTGCGCACGCAACTCGGCACACGCGCACGCGCCCGCATCCTCTCGGAGTACAACGCGGACCGCATCGGCGGCCTGATGGAGCAAACCTACGAAAGCGCCATCCGGCGCAGGAAGGAAGGGGCGCGCAAATGGAAGCTCACGTGAACGTCTCGATCGTCATCTGCACGCACAATCACCTCGCCTCCCTGCGGGAGACGATGCGCGCGCTCGAGGACGTCTCTGTTCCGCCCGGGCTGCGCGCGGAATTGCTTTTGGTGGAAAACGCCAGCACCGATGGCACCGCGGACTTTGTCGAGACGGTGACGCTCCCCCACATCATCTGCCGCCCCCTTCATGAGCCGCGCAAGGGCCAGGTGCGCGCCCGCAATCTCGGACTCTCCGCCGCGCGCGGAGAATGGATTCTCTTTATCGATGACGATGTCCGGCCATCCGCGGACTGGCTCGAACGCATGTGCGCGCCCCTCGCCTCGGACCGGTACGACGCCGTCGCGGGCTGCATCCGTTTGGCCCCGCACCTCGAGCGCCCCTGGATGACGCGGCGCCTCCGGGCCTGCCTGGCCGCCAGCGAAGGTCTCGAGGATGGCTGGCTCACGGAAATGATCGGCGCCAACATGGGGTTTCATCGCCGCGTGCTCGACCGGCTGCCGCATTTTGACGAAGAGCTGGGGCCGGGCGCGCTCGGGTTCGGTGACGATACCCTCTTTTCCTGGCAACTCGAGGAAGCCGGCTTCCGCCTGGGTCGCGCTCCGGACGCCGTCGTCGAACATCATTGCGACGAAGAACGCCTGCTCCGCCGCTCCTATCTCGAGACTGCGAAGAAGGCAGGACAGAGTCGGGCCTATCTCGGATATCACTGGAAACAGGAAGACATATCATGGCCGCTTCTCAGGATGCTTGTCGTGCATCTCAAGATGGTTCGCCGCCGCCTCATTTCAGGAAAAGATATGACGCGCATCGAGGGCTGCGCCGAATGGGAAGTCTCCCTTGTCAGGGAACTGTCGCATTACCGCCAATTGATGATCGAGCGCGGCCGTCCGAGAAACTACAACCGGCGCGGGCTGGTCAAGTTGCAAGCCGCCGCCTGGCAGCCGGCCCCAGCCCCGGTATTGAGGAGCGCGGCGCTTCCATGAAAACGAACGCGACGCACGAACACCAGGTCCGGCGCAAACGTGCGGTCTCTTGCATTGCTTTCACCTGCCTGCTCGTATTGCTCTTCGGCAAATCACTGGCCGCCCTCGCCGTCTTTGTCGCCGGCTCGGCCATTTACTCCTATATCCTCCTGATTCCGTTTATTTCCGCCTACCTGTTCTATATCAAGCGGGAGCGGCTTGATGTCCCTTGTTTCACCTCGCCCGGGTGGGGTGCGGCCGCCTTGCTTGCGGGCGTCGCGGCATTGGGGGCTTTCCTCGCGTTGCGCGCCAGCCTCAGCCATGGCGATGATCTTTCGCTGCTGCTTTTCTCTTTCGTCGCCTTTCTCTGGGCGGGTGGTTTCCTCTTCCTGGGGCGGAGATGGATGGCGGCAGCGGCATTTCCCGCCGCTTTCCTCATGTTCATGGTTCCGCTTCCGGCCAGGGTTGTCGATTGGCTGGAGACCGCCTCGGTGCAGGCTTCGACCGATGTCGCCACTTTCTTTTTCAGGATCACGGGCACCCCGGTGCTGCGGCAGGGGACCGTGCTGCAGTTGCCCGACATCACCATTCGCGTGGCGCAGCAGTGCAGCGGCATTCACTCGAGTTGGGTATTATTCATCACCAGCCTCGTCGCATCCTATATCTTTCTCCACAGCCCCTGGCGGCGCGCCGCGCTTGTGGCCTTTGTCATTCCGCTTGGCATCCTGCGGAACGGCTTCCGGATACTCGTCATCGGCCTGCTTTGCGTCCACGTAGGTCCGCGGATGATCGACAGCCCCATCCATCATCACGGTGGCCCGCTGTTCTTCGCTCTCTCGCTTGTGCCGCTCTATCTGCTGCTTCGGTGGCTCATGCGGGCGGACGGCGCTCGGAAAATACCGCCCGTTGACACCAAAGGATTCGGCCCCCGCATAAGTTGCCGCTCCGCTGGCTAAAGCGTTTCAGGTTGATCCGTAGCCGCTGGCGCCCCACCCGCGCGCCAGCGTGTACTTGCACCTACACCTTAACCTTCACATGAGCCCGCCGTCGCCTGCCGAAATCCCCGGCCACGAAATTTTTTTAACTCCCATAACCAGCGGAAAAATGATACCTATATTAGTTGAAGCAATCGATGTAATATCCAAATCCCGATGACCACAGTACCCGACCCTCCGCCCATCAAACTCAACCCTCTCGCAACCTTCAAGGCCAGGCGGAAGTCCCCGGCCAATTCCCTCGGCATCCTCCTCGCGCTTCTGTGCGCGCTGGCTGGAGCCGGTTGCCAAAGCGATTCCGTGATGACTATTCCCCCGCCGCCGGCGGATCAGTCATCCCTCACGTTGCATGCGGGAGATGTTGTCGAAATCAGCTTTCCAAGCTCGCCGGATATGGATAAGTCCGAAAAAATCCGCTTGGATGGAAAGATTAACCTGCCGGTCGCCGGGGAAGTGAAAGCCGCCGGCAAAACCGTGGACGAGCTCCAGGGGGAACTCGAAAGCCTCTATGCAAAGGACCTCGCGAATGACCAGGTGGTGGTTTCCCTTGTGAGCAGCGAGATGGCCGTCTATGTCTCCGGCGCCGTGAACAAGCCGGGCGACATACCCTTTGACCGCCCAATAACTGTGCTCGAGGCGGTCATGGAGTCCGGCGGATTCAGTTACACAGCCGATACCGGACGGGTGCATCTGATCCGGCAATCTGGCGAACAACAACAAACCATGCTTCTGGATTTGCGACCCGCCCTTCGCGGAAAACCAGCCAAAGTCGTCTATCTCCAGGCCGGCGATATCCTTTACGTTCCGGAGAAGGCTTTTAACTTTTGAACGGGCCGCCTTTGCTCCGACGATCGCACCTTCCAGAACCCCGGCTGCGCCTGCCACCTGTGCCCGCGGCGTGCGGCTGGCATGCCTGTGGGGTGGCGGGCATGGTTCTGCTCGCTTCCTTAGGCGCGGCGCGGGCGCAGGACCTTAGCCCCGCCACCTTTTTGCAGCGCGGCACCTCGAGCACCGCCGGCGCCGGGAACGCCGCCATACCGGTCCAATTCCGCGTGTCCGTCGGATTGAGCACCGAATACAACAGCAACGTGACGCTTTCAAACGGCCTTGGCCCGGGCGCGACCGAAGTTGGCAATTCAAAGTCCGAGGGCAACGTTGTCGATCAGGCGGAGTTGACGCTCTCGGGCCAATGGGCGCCCACGCAGCAAAGCCAGATCGCGCTGGCCATCAATGTGGGTTACCAAAACTATTTGCATCATCCGGACCTCGACGGGGTAACCATGAGCCTCCCGTCGACGATGAGTTATTCCTTTTCTACCGGCGATGTGAAATGGACGATTCACAACGATCTTGCCGTCAGCAACAACCCCGCAAGTCAACCCGCGCTGAGCGGAGTCCAAACTTACCAGCAAGTTGTCGATACGGCCGGCCTCAACGTCGCCTGGGCCGCCGGCAGCCAGCTTGTACTTACTGCCGGATATGACTTCACCTTCTCTTCCACCTCGCTCGCTTCATCCGGCTCGGCCAATTCAAACGGTTTCTCGAATTCCCCTGAATTCGTCACCCATACGCTGAACTTGGGCGCGATCTATGATTTGGCTCCCAAGATGGAGGTCGGGTTGGGCACTACGCTGGCCGATACCGTCTATTTGAATAATTCCGGACGCGACTCGACTTCTTACACGGTGGGACCGTTCTTTCACGCGTCACTTACTCCCGTCACCGAGGTATTCGCCACTGCCGGCTTCCAGACCATCAGCGTGCCGTCCAACGACCAGAATTGGTACGGCGATCTGAAGGTCACCAACAATCTCAACCCGATTTACACACAGACTCTCGACATTTCGCACTCATTGAGCCTGGGTGTCATTTCGGACACCTTTACGCTCGATTCCGTGCAGTACACCGGCGCTCTCCAGCTCCGCCGCGACGTAACCCTCCTGGCCGGTGCCTTCGTCGAACATGGCATCGAAGGAGGCGGTTCGGTCGAGGAACATCTCATCCTCTACGGCGGCAACATCAGTTTGCAACTCCAGCTTACCCGCTCGCTTTCCGCCACGCTCGAGTGGCAGGACACCGTCAAAATCTCGGATATCCAGGGCCGGAATTACACCCAGGATTTGGCTTCCCTCTCTTTGTCATGGACGTTCTAAGGCGTTTCAAGCTGAACCGTAGGCGCTCACGCCTCAGCCGCGCGCCAGCGTGTACTTGCACTTACTCATTAACTTTCACATGAACCCGCCGTTGCCTCCCGGAATCCACGGCTGCACTATTTCTTAGGCTGTTCTAGCGGGGGATTGATCACCCCAGGCCGTCGCCTCGAAACCGCTCGAGATGATCCCAACCAGTTACTTTCCATTCGCCGCCGCGCTATTTAGCGGCGTACTGGGCATCGCCGTGCTCATTCGCAGGCACCATTCCGTCGCCGGCTGGTGTTTCTTTGTCGGCATGTGGCTGCTCGCCGCCGAGGCTGCCCTGGGCGGGCTCTCCCTCCAGGCGTCCAGCGCGGACACTGTCGCCAGGTTGCAATTCCCGGCGCTGCTGGTCAGGTCATTGCTTCCGGTTGTGTGGCTTTGTTTCAGCCTGACTTACTCCCGCGGGAATTACCGCGAGTCTTTGTATAAATGGCGCTTCATCCTGGCCGCGGCCTTTCTGATGCCGGTTTCACTGGCGCTCTGTTTTCACGGCGGACTATTGCGGGTCATGCCACCTTCGGGCGCTTATTCCAGTTGGTGGCTCGGCTTTACCGAAGCCGGCAAGGCGTTGAACGTCCTGCTCCTCGTCGCCAATGTTCTGATCCTGATGAGCATCGAGAACACCTTCCGCGCCGCGGTCGGCACCATGCGGTGGCGCATCAAGTTCGTCGTGCTTGGCCTCGCGGTCATCTTTGGCGCACGCATTTACACTTACAGCCAGTCTCTCCTCTTCTCCAGGCAGGAGGCGGCGCTCACCGACATCGATGCCGCCGCGCTCCTCGTGGGATGCACTCTCATCGTGATTGCCTACCTTCGGACCGGCATCATCGAAATCGATGTTTATCCCTCGCTTGCCGTACTCCAGAATTCCCTCACCATTCTCCTGGCCGGCGCCTATCTCCTCATTGTCGGCGTCCTCACACAAATCCTCGCCTTCTTCGGCGGGGCGGAAAGCTCCCATCTTCACACCTTCGTGGTTCTCTTTGCCGTCGCCGCACTCGGCGTCCTGCTGCTTTCCGATAAGTTTCGCCAGGGTACGCAGCAATTCGTCAGCCACCATTTCAAGCGGCCGCAACACGATTTTCGCAAAGTCTGGACCGCCTTTACCCAGCGGACCTCGAATCTCCGCGACAAAGCCGCTCTTTGCGCGGCGGCCGGCAAGCTCGTTTCCGAAACCTTCAACGTCCTGGGCGTCACCGTCTGGCTCTTTGATCCGCGCCATCAGCGGCTTCTCTTCGGCGCGTCGACCGCGCAATTCGAGCGTAGCGCCTCCCGGGTCGATCCCGGCGCCGACGCCTGCGGTCTCATCCAAGCGGGGCTAACCCGGCACGCCGCCCCGTTCGACCTCGAAAAGACCGCCGAGCCTTGGGCCGAGCCGCTGAAGAAACTGACCTCGCCTGAATTTCGCAAGGGCGGCAACCGCCTCTGCCTCCCTCTCTTCGCCGGCGAGCAATGGCTCGGCATCGCAATCCTCACGGACCGGGTCAACGGCCTTCCCTATACGCTGGATGAACTCGAGCTTCTCAAATGCCTCGCCGACCAGCTTGCCGCCAGCCTCCTCAACCTCAAGCTCACCGACGAACTGATGGCGGCAAAGGAACTCGAAACCTTCCAGACGATGGCCACCTTTTTCGTTCACGATCTGAAGAATGCGGCCGCCTCGCTCAACCTCATGTTGCGCAATTTGCCGGTCCACTTCGATGACCCGGCCTTTCGCGCCGACGCCTTGCGCGGCATTGGCAGCACCGTGGATCGCATCCAGCAAATGATCGGCCGCCTGAGCGTGCTGCGCAGAAAACTCGAGATCAAGCCCGTCGATTTCGATCTTCGCCGGCTCATCGAGGAAACTCTCGCCAATCTCAAGGGCATGCCCGGCGTCCAGGTCATTACCGACGCGGAACAATGCCCCAGCCTCTTCGCCGATCCGCAGCAGATCCAGAGCGTCCTGACCAATCTTCTGCTCAATGCCGCCGAAGCCGCGGGCGCCGACGCCAGGGTGAGCATCGGCGCCACTAGGCAAAACGGCCACGTGGTTCTTTCCGTCTCGGACAACGGATGCGGAATGAGCCCCGATTTTTTGAGGAATTCGCTCTTTCGGCCCTTCCAAACCACAAAAAAACGAGGCCTCGGCATCGGCATGTTCCAATCCAAGGCAATCGTTGAAGCTCACCACGGAAGCATCGAGGTCGAGAGCGAGCAGGGCAGCGGCACCACCATTTACGTCAAGCTGCCATTGGATCAGAATTTGCATTCCAGGCGCGAAGGGGGAACCTCCTCCAGCCACTCATGAAACCAGGACTACTGATCGTCGACGACGACGAGGAAATTCGCACCCAGATGAAATGGGCCTTGGGCTCCAATTATGCCGTTGCCCTGGCCGAGGATCGATCCAGCGCGTTAAAGGAATTCAAAAATAATCCTCCCGACGCCACGCTGCTCGATCTTGGCCTCCCCCCTTCTCCCAACGATGCCACCGAGGGGTTCGCCGTCCTCTCCGCGATTCTTGCCATCGATCCCCTGGCCAAGGTCATCATCCTTTCCGGACAGGGGGAAAGAGAGAAAGCCATCGAGACCGTTCGCGCCGGGGCCTACGACTTTCTTTCCAAGCCGGTCGATGTCGAGGAGTTGCAACTCATCCTGCGGCGCTCCCTCTACCTCGCGCGTTTGGAGCGGGAATATCACGACCTCCAGGCAGTCGCACGCTCTGACAGGTTCGAGGGCCTCATCGGCGCCAGCGAGCAGATGCAGACGGTCTTTTCCACCATTCGAAAAGTCGCGAAAACCGGCGCTCCCGTCCTGCTGCTGGGAGAAAGCGGCACCGGCAAGGAAATGGCCGCCGAAGCCATTCATAAGCAAAGCCCGCGCAAAAATGGGCCTTTTGTTCCCATAAATTGCAGCGCAATCCCCGAAAATCTGCTCGAAAGCGAGCTGTTTGGGTACGAAAAAGGGGCGTTTACCGGCGCCAATGCGCAGCGCAAGGGCCTGGTTGAAAGCGCCGGAGGCGGCACTCTCTTTCTCGATGAAATTGGCGAGCTCTCCCCTTCCATCCAGGTTAAGCTCCTCCGGTTCCTGCAGGAACAGCGTTTCAATCGCGTCGGCGGACGCCAGGAAATCCAGGCCGATACCCGCATCGTCACCGCCACCAACGCCGACCTCAAGGGCGCCGTCGCCGCCGGTACATTTCGCGAGGACCTTTATTTCCGCCTCGCCGTCATCGTCATTCATTTGCCTCCCCTGCGCGAGCGCGCCGACGACCTGGCCCTGCTGGCAAACGCCTTTTTGGACCGCTTTGCGGCGCAGAATGGACTGGCAAAGGCCGGTTTTACACCCGACGCGCTCCACGCCATTTATTCTTACTCCTGGCCCGGCAATGTCCGCGAGTTGCAGAACCGCGTCCAGCGCGCCGTAATCATGGCGGAACGCAAGCGGCGGCTTTCGGCCGAAGACCTCGATTTGGCTTCCGCCCGGACAGGCATCCCCCCTCTCACTTTGCACGAGGCAAGGGACAACCTCGAACGCGAAATGATCACAGAGACCTTGCGCAGGACCAACGGAAGAATCAGCGCCGCCGCCGATGAACTTGGGATCAGCAGGCCGACTCTCTACGAGATGATTGAAAAACTCCACATCCCAAGACCCCGCGACACGGTAAAAAGCGAGGCTCATTGATTCAGGAAATCCGTCGGCTTTCTTTACACAATCAGCATTCACCCATCGTCACGCGGTTCAATCGAAGGAAAGGAACAGACTGCTGATGAGCGACTTGCAAATGGAATCCCAAGGGTTGGCATATCCAATGCTAACATAAATTATTAGAATTATAGAAAGACCGTGCCCTTAAGCCAATCCATCCATGCGGTTGAACGCGCTTTATGAAAAACCATTTGAATGCGATCTTTTCAATGTTCGGCGCCGGCGTGTTTATTCTCGCTGCCACCCCTTCGGCCCGTGCGGTGCCGACGCTCGAGTTAATCTCCGGAGGTCAAACCATCACCATCTCCGCCGGCTCGATGCAGGACATGAGCGCCAATCCCGATGAGGTCACCTACCTGGGATCGGTCGGGAATTTTACCATTAACATCACGACCGGCGAAGTAGGGGGAAGCACGGCCTACCCGACCCTCGACATCAGTTCCCTGGATGCCACCAACCTCGGCAGCAACGGAGGCACCCTCACCATTCTATTCTCCGATGTCGGCTTCGGTCCCAGCGATGGAACTGCCACCGCCTCCCTCTCCGGCGCCCTCGCCTCTGGCGCTTCCCTCTCCTACTCGACTTATGCGGACTCGTCGAACGCTCTCCTGGGCACTGGCGCATCGGCCTCCCTGTTGACCAGCCAGGTCTTTACCGCCAATCCCGTCTCCGGAACTGAAACCGCCAATCTGGTCGAGTCCGGGCCCTACTCGCTCACCCAGGAAATAGTGCTTTCCGAGGGAGGTGGAGAAGTCACCCAATTCGATGCCGACCTCGTCACCGCCGATCCCCCGCCGGCATCGTCCCCCCTGTTCACCCCGGTTCCCGTCGCGGATGGCGGCTCGACCGTGGCATTTCTCGGCTTGGTGTTTGTTGGAGTTGAAGCTTTGCGCCGGAAGCTGAGGCCGGCGATTTAATCGGCTGTTTCGGGGAGCTGTTGAGCGCGGGGGCTCTTAAAAACCGGCATCCGGGTCAGGGGGGCCTCGTCGGGCCGGCCCGCATCGGGCGCGGAGATTCGCCCCGGCGCATTGCGCGAATTACGGTTTTCGTGCCAATGCCTTCAGGCGGCGCTTTCCAATCGCCAGCGCCAGAAACATTCCTCCCATTACCTCCATCGCCGAACCGGGCTCGGGGATCGTCGCCACACGAAAGCCAATCAGGTAGCTTTCATAGGTCGGGCTGGCATCGAAAGGTTGTGAGGACTCCATGTAAAGGGAGGAGCCGAGCCAGGAACCACCGCGATAGCCGCGATTTTCCCCCGAGTAAATCGAATCGTTCCATTGAAAAACGTCCCCGTTCTGATCGTAAGTGCCGTAATAACTCGCCGAGTTGGTGAATGAACCCACCGGCGTCAGATAGTCTTGAGTCGGCGAAAGGCTGCTGCTCTGTGTCACGGAATATACTCCGTTATTATAGTTCGCCTCGTTCGATCCGCTGCCCACCTGGTTCCCAGGCGCCGTATTGCTCTGCGTCGCGTATGTGAAATACCCGCCGCTTCCACCGTTGAGATTCGGGTCGTAATAGGCTGCCTTGTACCATTCGTTTTCCGTTGGAATCCACCACGTTGCCCCCGCGCCCTTGGTCTCCACGCCTGTCGTGCCGGTCAAATCCAGGTCCCCGTTGAGATAGTAAGCTCCGGATTCCGTAGTGGCCAGAGTCTCGGTGCCGGTGTCGGGCTGACCGTTGTCCAGCCAATTGCAGAACCGCGCCGCGTCCAGCCAGCTCACCTCCGTGACCGGGTCATTCCCGGAACTGCCTATCACCGAATAAAAATAACTTCCCGAGGCGCCCGATTGCGTGATTCCCGCCACGCCACCCTCGCCAAACAGGTTTCCCATGGAAGTCATTGCGCTGTTGTAGAGTCCGTATGGATCGGACGTTGCGACGTCATTCAAAAACGTGCAATATTGGGAGATCGTTACGTCGTTCGTCCCGATTTCATAGTTGTAATCAACGCTTCCAAAACCGGTCGTGTCGGGCGCGTTGCCGGGATTACCCACCAGGGATGTTTGAATGTCGACGGATTGCCCCATAGCAGCCGGATCCTTGAAAAATAGGATCAGGCTCCCAATCGCGATAATAACAGCTCCCTGAAATTTCACCATTCAATACCTCTGGTGCGAATATTTTTATTAATCCTCGCCTTTCACTCAAGCATATTCTTTTTGAATCTTTTTCCGCCCTCCTCCATGGAATCGCCGCCTCAATGAGTGAGGCTTTCCTTCGGCGCACCCCGAGTGGTTATGACGGTACGCGATGTATTTTGGCCTCACTTTTTCCGCCGAATGATCTGAAGCATAAAAAAATAGCAAGACCGACCTTGTGACCACGCAGGACCAGTGGTAATCGTGATATCGTACAATGGTTGGCACTCCTCCTTGCCGGCCCCTTCCCTCCGGATGGGTTGCCTTGGCATTTTTATTTTTTCTCTTCGGTTTGATCGGTGCGCGCGCTCAGAATTCGACCGTCTCACTCGCCTGGGACCCGGACACCGATTCGAACGTTACCGGCTATTTGATCTACTACGGCACATCGAGCGGCAACTACACTCAGCCGGTGAGCGCCGGTCTTTCCTCCACTGGCACTCTCTCCAATCTCTCACCCGGAACCATCTATTTCTCCGTCGTCACGGCCTGTTACGGGAACGGATTGCAAAGCCCCCCTTCCAACGAAATCTCTTTCACGGCGCCTACTCCCTCCCCCCAAGTCGCGCTCGTAAGTCCCAATAATGGTGCGACGCTCCCCTCCCCGGCCACCATTGTTCTGACCGCCATGGCAACGGACCCCGGCAGCCCGATTGCCGGCGTGAACTTTTACAATGGCGCCACCTGTCTCGGCGTTGTCTCCAATCCACCCTACACCTTTACCTGGAACAACGTCCGCGCCGGCCAGTACAACTTCACTGCCGTTGCGGTTGACGGGGCGGGACTTACCGCCGTGAGCAGCACCGTCAGCGTGACCGTGAGCAGTGTCGGATTACCTTACACAACCTCCCTTATCGTCAAGACCCGTGAATCCGTGCCTGGCATTCCCAAGGCCACCTTCAGCAGTCTTGGCAACCCGGCCCTCAACGCGCTTGGACATTGCGCTTTTCAGGCCATCATGGCCGGCGTCCCGGCAGCCCAGGACTCGAGCGTCTGGAGTCAAATCGGCGCAGCCGGCCTCGGTCTCGTCGTCCAGACGGGCCAGCCCGCCCCCGGCACCGCAAGCGCGGTTTTTAGTTCGTTCGGCGATCCGGTCTATAACAACGTTGACGCCGTCGCCTTTCGAGCCACGGTCAAGGGGGGAGACACGGTGACGACCGGAGCGGGCAACAATTCGTTCGGCATCTGGAGCAACGACGACGGCTCGGTCCAACTGGTGGCGCGGGCGGCGGGCGTGGCGCCGGGCACCGGTGGCGGGGTCTTCCAGACCTTCACGGACCTGGCGCTGGCGGATCAAGGCGGCGTCGCAATCCTTGCCACCCTGCTGGCAGGGTCCTCGAGCAACCCCGGTCCCGGCGGCATCACCACCGCGAATAACCAGGGCATTTGGGTGGGGGACAACAGCGGAGACCTCGAGTTGGCCGCACAAAAGGGTTCCATCGAGCCGCTCACCGGCAGGGTCATCACAGCTCTCGCCTTTCTCCCCTGCGCCTCCTACGTCAGCGGACAGACCCGCAGCTACGACCAGCGCACCGGCAATATCCTTTACAGGGCAACCCTGAGCGGCGGCAGTTATGGAATCTTTGGCCTGTCTGGCACCGCTGCCGGCTACACTCAAGCGGTCGTAAAGGGAGCGGCCGCCCCCGATATCTCCGGCGCCGAGTTCGAGGAGTTTGGCAACCCCGCGCTGAACTCCCAAAGCCACATTGCCTTTCAGGCCATCATCACCGGCGTACCGGCAGCCCAAAACTCCGGTATTTGGGCCGACAGCGGCACCAACGGCCTCGAACTCGTGGCGCAAACCCAACAACCCGCTCCGGGCACCACGGGCGCCCAGTTCGCTTCATTTTCCGATCCGGTCTACAACAACTTTGACGCCGTCGCCTTCCGCGCCACAGTCAAGAGCGGAGACACGGTCACCACCGGGGCCGGCAACAATTCATTCGGCATCTGGGCGAATAACGGCGGTTCGCTTCAATTGGTGGCGCGCGCGGGCGGCGATGCCCCCGGGACCGACGGCGCAGTCTTCCAAAGCTTCCTCCAATTCGCGCTGCCGGACCAGGGGGGTGTCGTAATGCTTGCCAATTTGTTGATCGGCGCGGGCGGCATCACCGCGGCCACCGACCAGGGGATCTGGGCCGTCGATGACAACGGAAACCTCCAGTTGATTGCCCAGAAGGGGACTGTCGATCCCGTGAGCGGCAGTATGATTACCAGCCTCGTCTTCCTCCCCGCCGAGTCATACGTATCCGGCCAAACGCGCAGTTTTGACCAGCCAACCGGCAACCTTCTCTACAAGGTGACCTTAAGGAACGGCACCTCAGCCATTTATAACGTGGACTTCCAGTAGCTCGAAACTGAAATTCGGGCTCGATCGGCGCGCCGCGAGACTCAGGCGGCGATCCCAAGCCGGGCGGATATTTCCTTCACTCCGCTCCCTTGCTGTAGTGAAATCCGGAGCCATCCTGGTATCCATCGGGGGCCTTCAACAAATGATGCCCGACAAATGCTCCCCCGCAGGCAAACCAAACGCCCAGCAGGCTTAACAGGATCCTCATCATGTCTGATAAGCAGCATTTATTGCGCCAATCACGGCACCTCCGCTCCCAAGCACCCGACTTTCCCCGCCGATAATTTACAAATGGCTCGATCCCTCGCTCCCGTAATCGTAACGGCGCTCGTTCTGCTGACGCTCGCCGGCTGCACCCGTCACTCGCAAGAGGCTGACCTGCTCAAACAGGCAGATGCCTCTTACAGCGCCGCCAATTATGAGGAGGCCAAGATCGAGTATCTGAACGTCCTTCGGCTCGATCCGCAAAACGCGCTCGCAATCAGGCGGATGGGATTAATCTGGTACAATCAGGGCGCGCCCCTGCACGCGTTGCCTTACCTCAAGCAATCGATTGCGACGGCCGGGCAGGACCTCGACCTCCAGGTAAAATTGGCCCTCTCTTACGCCTGGCTGGGCGCTGTCGCCGAGGCCCGAACGGAGGCGCTCTCCATCCTTCACCAATCCCCCGATTCTCCCGAGGCCCTCCGCGTTCTCGACGATACCACTCGCAGCCCGGAGCAAATCGCGGAAACCGCGAAATACCTCGCGCAAGTAACTGACAAGAATTCCGACTCCTATGAGGTCGCCGCGGGCGGCCTCTCCCTCAAAAAGGGGGACTTCACGACCGCCGAGGGCGACGCGCGGCGCGCCCTTCAGATCAACCCCGATTCATCCGAGGCGTATTTGCTCCTGGCAACCCTCTATCAACTCCAGGGAAAAGGGAGCGACGCCGGCGCCCAATTGAAAAAAGCGGCCGATCTCGCCCCCATCCGTTCCCTCGTGCGGATTCAATATGCCGAATTCGAGGCGCAACATGACTCGCTGGACGCGGCGGAGGCGGTTCTCAAGACCGTCACCACCCAGGCGCCCGATTACATCCCGGCCTGGATCCTGGCCGGCAAAATCGCGATCTCCCGGCAGAGATACGACGACGCAGCCGCGGTCGCCGGGAAAATCCTGCACGAAGACCCCGTCAACCTCGATGCATCCCTCCTTCAATGTCAGGTCTGGGTCGCGACAGGCAAAGTGAAGCAGGCGATTGAAGCGTTGCAGAAGCTCGATCAATCCTTCCCGGGCGTTTCCTCGATCAAGTATCAACTTGCCCTCGCCCATCTCCAGGACAAGGACCCCGCGCAAGCCGCGATCAACCTCGCCCAGACAGTTTCGCTCAATCCCAACAATCTCGACGCCACCTTGCTCCTGGCGGAACTGAATCTTCGCAAGGGCGACGCCGCGTCCGTGGTCCCAGTCATGTCCAGCCTTCACGCATTGCGGCCCGACCTTGCCCCCGCCGGCGCGCTCCTGACGGAGGCATACCTGGCGCTCGACCGGCTCGACGACGCAGCCGCGGTCGCCACGGAGGAAATTCAACGCGCCCCTGCGGATCCGGATTTTTACCTCCTGCTTGGCGCCACCCTCCACCGGCAGGGCCATCTCGACCAGGCGCGCCAAATCATTCAGCGGGGCCAGGCTTTGGCGCCGGATGACATCCGCTTTGTCAACCAGTTGGTCAATTTCGATTTGACCGAAAATCACCTGGACGACGCTCTTGATCGCGCCCAGGCCCAGGTTGCAAAAACCCCTCAGGCCGCTCCCGCCTGGTTCCTCAAGGCGCGCGTCGCCATCGCCCGGAAAAAATGGGACGACGCCGAGGCCGCCCTGCTTAAGACCCTCGAGCTGGATCCGAATTTCGCCGGCGGCTACGACCTGCTGGTCTCCGTTTACATCGCGGAAAATAAACTGGATGCCGCTCTTGACCGCCTGCAAACCATCCTGGCCAGCGCGCCGGACAACTCGCAGGCCCTCGTCATGGCGGCCCTGATCCATGAAAAGAAGGGCGAGTATGAAAAGGCCCGCGACGCCTACGAGAAGCTGATTGCCGCGGAGCCCAATTTCGCTCCCGCCCTCAACAACCTCGCATGCCTTTACGCGGATCGCTTCAACCAATTGGACAAGGCGTACGACCTGGCCCGCAAGGCCCGCGCATTGCAGCCTGCCGATCCCGCCATTGCGGATACCCTGGGCTGGATTCTCTACCGGCGTAAGGAATACGAGCAGGCATTTGCCCTTCTGCAGGAGGCCGCGGGCAAGCTTCCGGGCAACCCCGAAATCCAGTTTCATCTCGGCATGGCCGGATACATGATGAATGAAACCGGCATCGCCGCAGCCGCGCTCGATCAAGCTGCAAGCGCGCCGCTCGATCCGCCCGCGCGGGAGGAAGCCCAACGCCGGCTGACCCTCCTGCAAACCGGAACCATTTCCGGCGTCCAGCCTCCCGACGCACTTGAATCCGTCGTCGCGCAGCATTCCGATGACGTGGTCGCCTGGATTCGCCTCGGGACGGCTTGGGAAAATCAAAATGAATTCGCGAAGGCCGCGGATGCTTATCGGTCGGCTCTTGCCGTAAACCCGCGCTTGCTCTCGCCCCTGCTCAGCCTTGCCCGGCTTTACGACGGTCCCTTGCAGGACAAACAAAAGGCGCTCACGGTGGCGAAGGAAGCCAGGGACCTTGCGCCTGACGATGCCGCAACCGGCGCCCTCCTTGGCCGGATTGCTTATGACGCGGGTGAATTTCAATGGGCGTATAGCCTCCTGCAGACGGCTTCCGTCAGGCTCGCGGACGACCCCGGCGTTCTTCACGATTTTGCCTGGGCCGCCTACAGCCTGGGTAAATTGGATGAGGCAAACCAGGCGATGCGCCGCGTTCTCGAGCTCGCCGCGGGTAGCCCTCTGGCGCAAGACGCGAAATCCTTTCTGACGATGACAGACCTGGATGGGAACTCGAAAGACCTCGACGCCGCCCAGCCCAAAGTCCAGGCCGTGCTCGCCGCGGTCCCCGATTATGTTCCGGCTTTGATGGCCCAGGCCGCGATTGATCTCCGCCACGGCGATTCCCAGCAGGCGGCCGGCATCTACAACCAGGTGCTACGCCAATTCCCTCAATTTGCGCCAGCCCGGGAGTTGCTCGCGTCCCTTACGCGCCCCTCGCATTGATTACTGCGCCGCGGATACCGTATAGAAGCGGCTTTGGGCGCCCACGGTCGAGGTGTCCGTGATAGTGAATGTGCCCGTCGTGGTGGCAGCGGTTTGCAGAAGGGTCCAGTTTACGAGGTCACTCGATGTCCAAACGTCGTAGGTCTGGCTGGCGCCGGCAGACCCGCTGGTGACCGCGAACGTGCAACTCCCGTTCGGCTGCAATTGTATCGCGCCCGCCGCGGGCGCTTCCAAGGCGACGGTGACGCCGACCGGGGTGCTTACCGTCGAGTTGCCCGCGGTGTCGAACGCCGTTGCCGTAACGCTATAGGCGCCGGCGGGAATATTGTTCCAGGCAAGCGTGTACGGCTTGGCGGTCGCCTCTCCGAGGTAGGTCGAGCCGCTGTAGAATTGGACGTAGCTGACCGTGCCGCTGACTTCGCTTGCCGAGGCGCTCAAAAGCAGCGCCGTGGGCCCCGCGACAGTGGTCCCATTTGTCGGGCTTGTCACGCTCACGGCCGGCGCCGGCGCCGTGGTGAAGGAAATCTGGTTCGAGTACGGGCCGGGTTCGCCGGCGGAATTATAGGCCGCCACAACCGAATAATACGTGGTGGCCGGCTTAAGGCTGGAAACCGTATCCGATGTCACCAGGCCGACGTTTGTGGACTGATTGTACTCACCGCTCGAGGTGCCGTAATAGATCAGATAACCGGCCACATTGCTGCCGGTGCTGGCGTCCCACGAGAGGGTGACGCTCCCGGCTTGAGCAATGCCCACCCCTGGAATCAAGAATATGAACGCTGCCACGGCCCAGCGCCAGGGGGACCCTTGCGGGCGTGAAATGCTTTCCATAACCTATACTGCAAGCATTATCTAAGCCCTTGATTCTGGGGACTTTCCCGTAAGTAGGATAGCTTAACGTCAGGAATCCTGCTTCCAAGAAATGGGAGGATCCGGCTTTCGATACTTTTGTTGCTTTTGCCGGCCCGACGAAGAGTGCGCCGTAGTCGATTCAGCGGTTCTCTGGGCGCCAGGTTCCAGACAGTGCGTGCTTATCCCGGCTCGGTTGGCGAACGTCGGAAATCCTTACAGTTTCTAATTTTCATAAATTGAATGATCTTTATAATTCACTGGGGTTCAGACCCTTATAATATCAGGTATACGACCTGCTATCCAGTCTTTCCGTGCATACTTTAGCTTCACGCCCGCTTTTTACGATCGCGCTTGCCTTCGCCATTCTGCTGCCAGCCGGTTTTTCGGCGAAGGCGACAACGGTCACGGTCGCTGAGCTTGGAACCGATCCGACTGAGATCGTCGATATATCCGATCAGGCGATCAACAACGACAATCCCATCGAGGTCTACGCCGGGGTGACCCAGATTTCCGTCAATGGTGTCACGACCAACGGATTCTGCATCGATCCTTTCCACTTCAGCAGCAGCAGCCCGTTGACGTACAATGTGGTGAATCTGGCCGATGCTCCGAAAGCTCCTCCGGGTGATCCGACTTATTCCGGCATGGGGGCCAGCGCGGCGCAGGAGATCAGCGACCTCTGGGCGATGAACTATACGGCTGCTTTGAGTAACGCCCAGACGGCGGCGGCGTTGCAAATCGCGATCTGGGAGGTTGTGGCGGGCACGGTTCCAAGCGAGGACTTCACCGTCTACGGCAATGATTACGGAGCCTCGACGCTCCTCGCCGATCTGGCAACCTACACCGGCCCGGGAGCAAATCTGGTGGGTCTTACCGGACCGGGCCAGGATTACGTTGTCCAATCGGTGCCCGACGGCGGCTCGACGCTCGCGCTTTTGGGCATGACGTTCCTCGGATTGGCTGGTGCGGGGTTGATTCAAAACAGGCGCCGGGTTGGGACGGTCTGAGCGGGGCCGAAGTTCAGGCGGCGGGCAGCCGCCTTTGGTCAACGGGCCGCTCGCATTTTCAAGCGCTTCCGAGCCATTCCGCCCATGGCTGTGGCGCACACGATTAATATGCCGGCGGAAGGTTCGGGGACTGCGGTATAGAGAAGATTGGTCTCCGGCTGCAAGACGCCTCCTTGATACACCACATCGGGATCGAGCAAACTGAACGACATCCCTGGCGGGGCGGGATCGGCCGGCGAAACCCACGTCCAGGAATCATCGGACACGGCTCCGTAATAAGTGGCCGCGTCGGTCCCGCTCAGTGAGTAAGAATTGTAGTAGCGGATGCTCATGATCTGGCCGGCCGCTGGAATTCCCGTTTCGGTGCTTGGAACGCCCGAATCGATCGTGCCGTCGAACGAGAAGTTGATATTGGTTCCCGTGGCCGCCGTGCCATCACCCATGCCCGCGGTGGAAAAGAGGCTGTTCGAGGTCCCGGGGCCAAATACCGGGACCCACATCCCGGCAAAGGGGTCGCCAACCGTCGCCGCCGAGTAATAACCCAACTGGAGCACGAATCCGCTTCCACCGGGGCCCGTTCCAGCACCGTCCAGGGGAGTCACTCCGTCAGGGCCGTATATCTGAAAATAGGTGCCTGGGAAATTATAGGACCAAATTAATTGGATTGTCTGGTCGGCGCGAGCCGTCGCAGCCGCGATGGCGAGACAGCCCAGGATGCAGAAGATCCGTTTCATTTCCTCGTTACTCTCCCGACTCCCGTCAGGTTGTCAATCCGGCGGGGTATATTCCAGCGGGATCGGTATGTAAGCGTTGGATGCGGAGACAGTCTCATGACGCAGCACCAGCATTGCGCTTGCGGCGGGGATGAGCGTGTTGGTTTGCAGGGTGAAGGTCGGATCGCCATCCTCCACCCATCCATACCCGGAAAGATAATAATAGGCCTGCCAGTCCGCTCCCTGGTAGAGGTACACCAGGTCTGAGCCGCCGGAACTCCTGCCCTCCATCCACGACGGGCTGTTGGTAAAGCCAAATTGCGAAAGAGTCACCGGTATCGGCAGCGGGTTTGAAATGAACGTAGTCCCCGGTGCATTGACAAGGGCCTTCTGGGCGTTGGTCGCCACCGTTCCCACCGATGTGGCATAGGAGACCGGCAGCGCATTGGTCGAAATCCTGCCCACCATCACTCCCTCATCCGGATAAAACGCCAGATTGTTCTGCACGGTAAAGTTTGGGTCCCCGTCCTCCACCCAGCCCCACGACGGTATGTAATAATACGAATCATAACCGTCACCATTCCATACATAGACCATGTCGGCGGCTGCCGCGGTTTGGCCGCCTTGCAGGAGCACCGTGGAATTGGTCGATCCAAATATCGATCCCAGCGTTTCCGCCGCGCGAATCGCCACCCGATCATTCGTGGTCAATAAGGATTGCACTGGAACGGCCGAGGAGGCCACCGTTACCCCATTCGAGGTCGAGGCCGTGATGAAAAAGGTTTGTCCCGTGGCCACCGCATTGGAAGAGCTTTCCACATGCACCATGTACGGGCTGGCCGTCAGGCCGGAAGGGATGGCGCCGCTAAATGTGATGGTGTTGTTCGTGGCGGTGGACACCAGCCCGACGTAGAGGGGCGTTTGGTGCATTGGAAAACTGATGACGCTGAACGCCCGGTTGGTGCCGTCGGCGGAGGGCGTCAGGGTTTCCTGCACAAACCCGAATGGAGTCGACACACCGCCGCTCTGACCCCAGCACTGCCGCACCGAGGTTAACCCGGCGAGAAAAAGAACCATCACATAAAAATGGCGAGCCGAAATTTTCATAACCTTCAGAAGTTTTGAGCACATTCCACGCCAAAATTTCCCAATCGCTTCCCGGGGGCGCGGAGCGTCGGAAGGGGGGGTTGAGGGCACTATACACTGACCGGCCTCCCGAAACCAGGGTCGTAATCCCGTAATGGCGGGATCGCAGGTTCAAATCCAGCCCCCGGAACCAATTTAAGGCCCTCGCAAACACGCGTTTGCGGGGGTTTTTTGTTTTCCGACGGCTTGAGATCTTTTTTGAAAAGAGCGGGATGAGGTTTGAGAGGCCTGCGGTTCAACGGGGGTGAGAATGGCTTGATTCACCTTGATTGACCTTGATTGACCTTGATTGACCTTGATTGACCTTGATTGCTCGACTGCGCATATTTGCATGGCAGGGTGTTTGGTTGGGTCGAGAAAAGGGGGCGGAGGTTGCGATTTCGCGGTGAATTGCGGGCGGCATTCGGCCAGCGTAGCAAGATGGGTGTCGCGGTGGTTAGCGAATTCTTGGGAGGATTTAATCGAGGGTGCGGAGGTATGCGAGGCTGGCGCCCGTCTTTGGATGCGGCTTGGGGAGATGGGACCTATGGGACTCATGGGACGAATGGGACCTATGAGCCCATTTCCGCTTGGGAATCTTTCGCCTCTTCGAGATACCTTGTGGCTGGTACCACACTGCCGGGAAATACATTGCTCCGTTTCCAAGGCCGCGTGCTTGACGCCTTTAAGGCCCTTGTAATCCGTTCATTACAAGGAGCTTTGTTTTCCATGGCGGCACAATCCGAAAGGAGCGGACGGCCTTCGATCCCCGGAAGGGTTACCGCAGCTACGTCGCCGCCGACGCGAAACCCGCCTAACCCGGGATTATCCAATGGCGCCCGTACCGGACCCGTTCTCCTTGATTGGCTCAAGCGAAACTAACAAGGAAAACCGTTTAAGGTCCGCCTTCGCCCCTGAACTTAACCAAAGGTGCGCTTGGGCAGCGGCGGGGCTGGATAGCGGCCCATCACTGAATTCCAGTAGGACCACGAACGGGGGTCGATGATGCCCGGCGGCGCTTTGTCGAGCGCTTCGCGAAAATCTTCGTCCGACACGTAATGCCGCAGCACCTTCATATCGTCATGCGTGGCGTGCTTCATCGCGTAGGCCATGAAGCGGATTGGCTCTTCGAGTGCTTCCGCGGGCGGCACGAACCATACGACCCGACGGGCAATCGCTTCCGTCGTTCCGTTGAGTGGGATTGGCTTCATGGTGTCCGCCCCCGGTCTTCGTCGCGCCGCCCTTTCGTATTTCGATGATGGCAAGAATATCGAGACGTGGCTCAAAGTTGTCGCTCATGGGGCGAACATTATATCAGAGACGGGAACCAAAAAGAAGTGTCAGCAATTGGTGGGCTTGTAACCCGGCGGATTGATATTCCAGTCAGCGCGGCGCGGGGACCGGCTCATGACGGGACGTATTGGGCTCATGGGACGACATGGGACGTATGTTCAGCGTTTTGGTGTTGAATTCGGCAGCCATAAATCCAGCTTTATTCATCCACAAGGGCGGACTAGGCCCGGCGTGACCGGTCAGGCGCCGAGGGAAAGCTCCTTGACGATCTGGATGTAATCTCGCAGCGGCTTTGAGACATTGTCGGCGCGCCACGCGATGGTGGATTCCCGCAAGAGCGGCGGAACGAGGGGGTGAAAGACCACGCCTTCATGAGGGAGGCCGGTGATTTGCTCGGGCAAAAGCGCCACACCGAGGCCATCGGCGACGAACTGGATCACGGTGGCCTCGCTGTCGGCCTCCTGCAAAATCCTTCCGGTGAATCCGGCGGCCCGGCAGGTTTCGGCGAGCCATTTGCGCGCGCCGGGATGGGTTTTGGCGGACATGCCGATGAAGAACTGCGGCGCGAGGTCGGCGAGTCTGATCCTGGCCTTCTTTGCGAGCGGATGATCGGTAGGGAGGGCGACGAGCATGGTGTCGCGCGCCACGCATTCCGAAAGCAATACGTGGCCGGAGAGCGCGGGGGAGAGGCCGACGAAGCCGAGGTCGATCTTGTGGGCATCGAGAGCGAGGAATTGTTCGCCGCTGGTCATATCGAAGAGGTTGAGCGCCACGTCCGGCTGGAGCTTTCTGAAAGCTCCGAGCGTCGCCGGCAACAATCCGAAATGAATGTTGGCCACGTAGCCGATATTGAGGTCGGAGCTTTCTCCCCGATTCATCCGCTGCACGGCGGCAATGCTTTCGGCGCACATGGAGAGCAGCTTTTTCGAGTCGAAAAGAAACAGGGCCCCAGCCTCGGTGAGCGCGACGCGATTGTTTGAGCGGTCGAGCAATTTCACCCCGATTTCGTCCTCGAGATTGCGCACCTGCCGAGTGAGCGATGGCTGGGCGAGGCGCAGCTTTGCGGCGGCTTTGGTAAAGCTCAAGTCTTCGGCGACGGCGACGAAATAGCGCAGGTGGCGAAGTTCCATTTCCCGTGAGCATTACCCGCCCTATAGCCAAAAGCTATCGGAAAGTTCGGCTCAAAGAAGCGAGTGATCAGAGGTTGCGTATGGAGATTCGACGAGGCCGATAGCCTGCGGTTATCGGCAGGACGCCGTGGAGGTATTGGCCCGGCCGACAAGAAGACCCGATGCTTATCCCAGTCTGAGTGATTACGAGAGAAATGCCCCGCGTTGCCCGGACACCCTATAGCAAGCGACATGAACACCACCACCGACCATTCCATGCTGCGAAGCATCAAGCAGTTGTATGGGGGCAAATTGCGGGCCTCAGACGGCGAAATCGGCCATGTGACCGACCTCTATTTTGACGATCAACAATGGACGGTCCGATATCTTGTCGCGGACACAGGGTCCTGGATTCCGGGGCGTTTGGTGCTCATCTCCCCTCGTTCCATCGGGATCGGGAGTTTGCGTCAGGAAGGGAATCGCCTGCCGGTAAATCTGACCCGGAAACAAATCGAAGAGAGTCCGCCGATCGAGTCGCACAAGCCGGTCTCCCTGCAATATGAAGAGGAGTATTATCGCTATTACGGATGGCCGGCCTATTGGGGAGCGGCCGGGATGCCGGGCACGGTTGGATTTCCCGTGGTTCCGACGATGTCCCAAATGCCGGATGAGGAAATGAAACGACGCGATCGCGCTCATAGTGACGGCAATCCGCATTTGCGAAGCACACAGGCGATCGAGGGCTACCACATCCAAACCCGCGACGGAAAGATCGGACACGTTACCGACTTTATCATGGATGATGAAAGCTGGGCGATTTGTCACCTGGTCGTCGAGACCGGCCATTGGTTTGCGGGAAAGCAAATCGCGATTTCACCGAAACAAATCGACCGAATCAGTTCCGAAGAATCCAAGGTATTTGTGAATGTGAGCAAGGAAGCAATTTTGGGAGCACCTGAGTATTACACACCGCCGCCGGACGGGGCGTCCCATACCGTCAATGGGCCATTGCAATCCGTTTTATTTTAGCAAAATGAAAAACAAAGGAAATAACATGAACACAAATAATTCCGTCGTAGCAATCTACCCGTCCCACACGGCTGCCGAAGCGGCAGTGAAGGAACTGCAGCAATCCGGTTTCGACATGAAGAAACTGTCGATTGTCGGACGCGATTATCATACGGATGAACACGTAGTCGGTTATTACAATGTCGGCGATCGGATGAAAAAGTGGGGAGGAATTGGAGCCTTCTGGGGCTGGATATGGGGATGTTTCTTCGGCTCCGCGTTTTTTCTCATTCCAGGAATCGGGCCATTGCTGGTTGGGGGTCCGCTCGTCGTTTGGATCGTGGGCGCGCTGGAGAGCGCGGTCGTGGTAGGCGGTTTGAGCGCGGTTGGGGCCGGCCTGGTCAGCCTGGGGATCCCCAAGGACAGTATCCTGAAGTATGAGACGGCGCTCAAGGCCGACAAGTTCGTCGTGATTGCCCACGGTTCCGCGGATGAGGTCAGTCACGCAAAGGAAATCCTCGGCGACACCGATGCCGAGACACTGGAGCATCATGAGGGAGCGGGCCAGAAACTGGCAATGCAAAGCAGGTAATTGAAGGGACATTCCCATGAGACAACAAAATAGATCGTTCGCGGTATTGGTATTCATCATCATTCTGGGCATTGGCGCCGTGTTGGCATACTTCAGATACAAAGCCGGGGATAATATAGGCGCCATGGCGATTGGCGTGGCCGCTTTCGTGATCGCCATCGCCGTTTCTTCCGGGATTCAAGTTGCCGATCAGTGGGATAGGTCGGTGATATTGCGTCTCGGGCACTTCCATGCCCTAAGGGGACCGGGACTGTTTTTCATTATTCCGGTTGTTGATGCGATTCCCTACTGGATCGACACCCGCGTCATACCAACTGCTTTCAAGGCTGAGAAGACCCTTACCAAAGATACGGTGCCGGTGGATGTGGATGCCGTGCTGTTTTGGCAGGTGGTGGATCCAAAGAAGGCGGCCCTCAGTGTGTCAGATTATCGAAGTGCCATTAGTTGGGCGTCCCAAACGGCGCTGCGCGATGTGATCGGCAAGACCATGCTCTGCGATATGCTGGAAGGCAGGGACAGGATCAGCGGCTTGCTGCAGAAGATCATTGACGAGCGCACGGAACCGTGGGGAATCAAAGTGATTTCCGTAGAGGTGAAGGATGTATTGATCCCCTCTGCGCTGGAGGATGCGATGTCGATGCAGGCCCAGGCGGAGCGGGAGCGGCAGGCACGGGTAATTCTGGGAGATTCGGAGCGGCAGGTGGCGGAGAAATTTGCCGAGGCCGCGAAAAGCTACACGAACAACCCGGTGGCATTTCATCTGCGTGCGATGAACATGCTCTATGAGGGGCTGAAGGAGAATTCCACGATAGTCATCGTTCCCAGCACCGCCGTGGAGACCATGCAACTGGGAGGGATCGCCGGCATGACAGCGCTGACAATGGGAATCGGCCAGGAAGCCGCGAATGGGCACAAGGGCGCCCCACCCACGAGGGTTCCGGAAACAAACGGGGATTAAGAGAGTGCGCCGCCCTGGAGGCACCCGTGAGTGAGCCTAATCACAATCACCACCGGCACGGTCCGGATCACGGCGGCATCCATCAGGCTCATACCCCCGCCTGGATGCGTCTGCATCATGATTGGCGCTTCTATGTAGCCGTCATTCTGATGTTCGCTGCGATGATCATCTATTTATTGAGCGAAGACCTGGCGTGGCGGCCTGGCGTTCGGTCACAGGGGCCGCCGCCGACTATCCCCGGACAACAATAACAACACCCTTCTTTATACCGAAAGAATTCCATCAACCAAACACCTCTATATCCGCTGCGATTCGAGCCGATCTACCAATATCGGCTCTGGGGCGGCCGGCGTCTGGCCGGGCTGCTCTCCGCTCCGCTGCCGGGGGACGGTCCGATAGGAGAAGCGTGGATTCTGAGCGACCGCGACGACCATCCAAGCGTCGTGGCCGACGGACCGCTCAAGGGAAGCACCATCAAACAACTGCTGGACGAATCGCCGCACCAGCTTATGGGAAGATTGGACGGGCAGTTTTCCAGATTTCCTCTGCTGCTAAAGTTTCTCGATGTGACCCAGGCTCTCTCCGTCCAGGTCCATCCCTCTGACGTGCATGTTGCACTGATTCCACCGGGGGAGACGGGCAAGACCGAAGGATGGGTAGTGCTGGAAGCGGATGCCGAAAGCCGTATCTACGCGGGCCTGAAGGCCGGCACCACGGCGGCCAAACTGCGCGACGCAATCGCACACGGGAAAGTCGAGGATCACCTGGCGTACTTCACGCCAAAGCCTGGCGACGCTGTCCTGGTGAGGGCGGGAACCGTCCACTCGTTGAAGGATGTCGTGGTCTTTGAAGTACAGCGAAACAGCGACGTAACGTTTCGTCTCTATGACTGGGATCATGTCGATCCAAAGACAGGCGCGCTTCGGCCCTTGCAAGTCGATCAAGCGATGGAGTGCATTGATTTTTCGCAAATCGCAATTATTCCGTTTGAACCGGGGGTGGCAGAGACGACGCCGGCGCTGCGCGAGCGGCTCCTTCATTGTGATTATTTCGGCGTCTGGCGAATCAGCGGCGAAGCTCCGTTCTCAGTCGGCAGGGAGGGAACGCCTCGTGTGCTGGTATGCATCGCCGGCGCGGGTCACCTGGAGCACTTCGGCGCCGACTATGCCTTTGGCAAAGGCGACGTGGTGCTTTTGCCCGCCGTAGTGGGAGACTGTCTCTGCCGGCCGCATGGCGGAGTTACTCTGTTGCAAATTTCGCTGCCTAAATCGTTCAGGACGCCATGAAAAAGCTAATCGTTTTTGATTTGGATGGCACGCTGGCCGAGAGCAAGTCATCCGTCGATGCCGAGATGGCAGGACTGCTCAATTCTCTTCTCGGAATTGTGAAGGTATCCATAATTTCCGGCGGCGCCTGGTCACAGTTTGAGAAACAAGTGCTCGCGAATCTCACCCATGATGAGCGCCTGAAGAATCTCTCTCTCCTTCCAACCTGCGGGACAAAGTTCTACGAATACCAGGGCGGCTGGAAAATCCTCTACTCAGAGGATTTTACCGACGAAGAGAAGAAGAAGATTATCAGTTCATTGAGGCAGGCAACGGGGTCGGCCGACCTCGCGCCCGAACGAACCTGGGGGGAATTGATCGAAGACCGGGGAAGCCAGATTACATTCTCCGGATTGGGCCAGCAGGCTCCGCTCGAAGAGAAGAAGGAGTGGGATCCTGATTTCTCGAAGCGAAAGAAGGCGAAGGCGGTCCTCGACAAACTTATCCCGGAATTTTCGGTGCGCCTGGGCGGCGCGAGCTCCATCGATGTCACCAGGCATGGGATCGACAAAGGCTACGGGATTCGAAAACTCCGCGATGTCCTCGGCATTGCAATCAATGGGATGATCTTCATCGGAGATGCCCTGTTCCCGGGTGGAAACGATTATCCGGCCGAGGAGGCGGGCGCCCTATCCATAGCGGTCAAAGACCCTCATGAGACGAAGCGCGTGATCGAAGCGATCGTGGCCTGCCTGGAGGTAACTTGACGAACGCCTTTCAACTGCATCGCATCGGCCAGATCATGGAGCCGGAGCCCGGAAATCCGCATGAAGTCGAAGGGGTTTTGAATCCCGGGGCTGCTCGAGGTCCGGACGGCGAGCTGTATCTCTTCCCGAGGCTTGTCGCGAAGGGCAATTATTCGCGCATCGGCATTGCGCGAGTAAGATTCGATAACGCCGGCGACCCGTGCGGTGTGGAGCGGCTCGGCATCGCGCTCGAGCCGGAGGCCGACTACGAGCGGCTGCCAAACGGCGGCGGCGGGTGCGAAGACCCGCGAATCACTTTCGTGGAACCGCTCCAGCGTTACGTGATGGCCTACGCGGCGCTTTCTTCCTCAGGCCCGCGGATCGCCCTGGCCATCTCGGAAGATTTGTTCCACTGGAGGCGGATGGGGCTGGCGACCTTTGAGCCGTATGACGGCATCGATTTCGTCCACGTGGATAACAAGGACGCGAGCCTCTTCCCGGTTGCCGGTCCCAACCACGCTGGAAAAATGCAACTGGCCATGCTCCATCGGCCCCTGTTCCCCGGCACGCGACCCGAGGAGACTGCCCGCAGGAGCAAGTCGCGGCTTGTGGACGTCGATCGCGAAAGCATCTGGATATCCTACTGCCCGCTGCCTGCGGATGGCGTCGAACCGCGGCGCCTCGGCCTTTTTAATTCCCATCGCCGGATCGCCACTCCCGTCTCGTCCTGGGAATGCCTGAAAATCGGAGCCGGTACTCCGCCCGTGCTTACCCGGCGTGGCTGGCTGATCGTTTACCACGGCGTAAGTGAGGTGACGGCGCCGGGTCAGGTTGGACACAAGTTATGCTATTCCGCCGGGGTGATGCTGCTGGCGAGGCACCATCCGCGCGAAATTCTGTATCGCTCCGCGGAGCCGGTGCTGAAGCCGGAGTTGCCGCAGGAACGTCAGGGGATGGTGCCCGACATCGTGTTCCCGACCGGCATTGACCGGCGTGACGACATCGGTCTGCCGGATCGCTTCGACGTTTATTACGGGATGGCCGATGACCGAATCGGCGTGGCGCGCCTTGACTTACCGGAATTCCTACCGACGGGAGGAGTCGCCGCCCGCGCGAAAGGAACAATGTAACCCGTTCGATTTGGAGAATTCAAAATAGTGAGAGGATAGATATCATGAAACCAAGCGCTGACCAACCCGAAGCTACCGAAGACTCGAAACCCAAGGCTCCCGAATCGAAGCCGGCATCCAAGTCTGAAGCGAAGGAAGATTTGAAGACTCTGCCGATGCTGGAGGTCGAGAAAAAGTTGGGGTCGTCGCCGGAAGGTCTTACTCAAGCCGAGGCGGAGAAACGGCTGACTCAGTATGGCCCCAACGAGATTGCGGAGGAGAAGACCAATCCGCTCCTGAAATTCCTCAGTTATTTCTGGGGACCCATCCCCTGGATGATCGAGGTGGCGGTGATCCTGTCGGGCGTGGTCCGGCACTGGCCGGATTTCTTCATCATCCTTTTTTTGCTGGCGGCCAACGCCGTGGTCGGATTTTGGGAAGAACGCGAGGCTGGCAACGCCATCGACGCGCTCAAGGCCAGGCTGGCAATCAAGGCCAGGGTAAAACGGGATGGAAAGTGGATCAATCCACCGGCGCGCGAGGTGGTGCCAGGAGATATCATCCGGTTGCGCCTCGGCGACATTGTGCCGGCCGATGCGCGCTTGCTCGAGGGTGATTCGGTGGAGGTGGATCAGTCCGCGTTGACGGGAGAATCGCTCCCAGCCGAAAAGAAACCAGGCGACCCGGTGTTTTCCGGTTCGATTATCCGGCAGGGTGAAATTGGCGCGCTGGTCTATGCCACGGGGGAAAACACTTACTTTGGAAAGACGGCGCAATTGGTTGAGACGGCGCACACGGTCAGCCATTTCCAAAAGGCGGTTTTGAAGATAGGCAATTACCTGATCATCCTCGCGGTCGCCCTGGTCGGAGTAATTATCACCGTCGCGATCTTCCGCGGCGACCCGATCCTGACGACGTTGCAGTTTGCATTGGTGCTGACCGTCGCGGCGATTCCGGTGGCAATGCCGACGGTGCTTTCCGTGACGATGGCGGTGGGCGCGCGATTGCTCGCAAAGAAACAGGCGATTGTCAGCAAATTGGTGGCCATCGAGGAATTGGCGGGAGTGGACGTGCTGTGCGCGGACAAAACAGGCACCCTGACCCAGAACAAACTGACGCTCGGCGACCCCTTCAGCGTGAATAATATTCCGCCTGAGCAAGTCATTCTGGCCGGCGCATTGGCATCGCGCGCGGACAATAATGACACGATTGATTTGGCCGTCCTGGGTGGCGTGAAAGATGATAAGACCTTGAAAAGCTATCAGGTGGTTCATTTCATGCCGTTCGACCCGGTGCATAAACGCACCGAGGCCACCGTCAAGGGCGCAGACGGCAAGCAGTTCAAGGTGAGCAAGGGCGCGCCGCAAGTGATTTTGGAATTGTCGTCCAATAAGGGGCAGGTGAAACCCGCGGTTGACAAGGCGGTGGACGAATTCGCGGCGCGCGGCTTTCGCTCGCTGGGCGTGGCCAGGGCGGATCAGGACGGCAAGTGGCAATTTGTCGGCGTGTTGCCCCTGTTCGACCCGCCGCGGGAAGATGCAAAGGCAACCATCGCGACCGCGCTCGGGATGGGTGTAAAGATCAAGATGGTTACGGGCGACGCACTGGCAATCGCGAAGGAAACCGCAAAAAAACTGGACATGGGGACCAATATCCTCGATGCGGCCGCCCTGGGTGACTCGAAGAAGGAAGAGACAGCGCAGGTGGCCGAGGAAATCGAGAAGGCAGACGGCTTCGCGCAGGTATTCCCCGAGCACAAGTTTCACATTGTGGATGTGCTGCAAAAACGCGGCCACATGGTCGGCATGACTGGCGACGGAGTAAATGACGCTCCGGCGCTGAAGAAAGCCGACTGCGGCATCGCCGTTTCGGACGCGACGGACGCGGCGCGCGCGGCGGCGGCCATCGTGCTGACGACACCCGGCCTGGGCGTGATCATCGACGCGATCAAGGAGAGCCGGAGAATTTTTCAGCGGATGAACAGTTACGCCATCTATCGCATCGCCGAGACTCTGCGGGTGCTGTTATTCATGACTCTGGCGATCCTGATCTTTAACTTCTATCCATTGACGGCGGTGATGATCGTCATGCTGGCATTGCTCAATGACGGGGCGATCCTGTCGATTGCTTATGACAATGTACATTACAAGGATCAGCCGGAATCGTGGAATATGCGCCTCGTGCTCGGGATCGCCACAGTCCTCGGCGTCATTGGGCCGATGGCGGCTTTCGGCCTGTTCTACCTTGGCGACCGGGTGTTTCACCTGGACCATCAGCATCTCCAGCCGATGATGTACCTGATGCTCTCCGTTGCGGGGCATCTGACGATCTTTCTCACCCGCACGCGCGGCCCGTTCTGGTCCATCCGGCCCGCGCGGATTTTGTGGATGGCCGTGCTTGGCACGCAAATCGTTGCAACGTTGATTGCGGTTTACGGATTCCTCATGCCACCACTCGGCTGGAGTTGGGCCGGGTTTGTATGGGGATACGCGTTGATATGGGCGCTCTTGAGCGACCGCGTCAAACTGCTCGCCTATCGGATTTTCGATCCCGCCAAGGCCAGCAAACCGTCCGATTTGACGGCGCAAATCGCGCAACGCGCCTATCTCCTCTATGAAGAGCACGGCCGCCATGACGGCCATGCAAGCGAGGACTGGGGACAGGCCGAGCGGGAGATTCGCCAGCCTGTATCCCGCAAATAGACCGATGCAAAGTGCGCGGCGGCATAAGAAGGACGGGGCAATCCGTCACGTCATGTCCGGAGTAAATCCGCAAGGCTGCGAGGTGCTCAGTTTCAAGCCATAGCCAATAACTATCGCGAATACTGGGCAGAGTGCGCCCTTTTTTTCAGAGAAAGTGAGAAAGAGGGGCCATGGCCATAGCTGCCGGCTATTGCGTGGTGACGGAGAAGGTATTGGCTCATTAACCCGCGGAGCCCGATGCTTAGGGAGGTTCCAGGGACTGGGGAAGGAAGCCCCGCCGCCCTCGGAACTTCAAGAGCGAGCGACATGAACAACGTCATCAATGATTCGGAAAAGAGAGAAGAGAACATCGCCTGGGAGCCGCTGCCGCATCCCGCCGGGCGCGAACGCCGGCATAAGGTGATCACTCACGGCTTGCGGAAGCCGCCATCCGCGAGGGAGAGTTCCGCGGGCCGTTCACCGGCCTGGGCGCGAATATTCCGCCGCATTCCCTTCGATAAAGTCAACTGGCCGATCAGTTCCTTTCTCATCGGCACCTTTATCATGTCGCTCACGTTGGTGCCGGCGTACATCTGGCGATTCGGGATCGATTGGTTTCAGGCTGCTCTTTTCCTCGTGATGTTTTGCGCGTGCGGGCTTTTCCATTACCCTCGGTTATCACAGGCTCTTCTCGCACCTGACGTTCCAGGCGCATTGGAGCGTGCGGCTGTTTACATTGATCTTCGGCGCCGCAGCTTTTGAAAATTCCGCATTGCTGTGGGCGTGTGAGCACCGGGCGCATCACAAGCACGTGGATCACGAGGCGGACCCGTACAACATTCGCGATGGGCTCTTCCAGGCGCATATCGGCTGGTTGCTGTTCAAGCTCAATCCACCTCCCCCGTTTGACAATGTCTCCGATCTGAAAAAGCAACCGATGGTCATGTGGCAACACAGGTATGTGCAATGGATCGGCGCGTTCGTGGCGTTTGTGCTGCCGGCGGGGATCGGTTATGCATGGGGCGGCTGGAAAGCAGCCCTGGGGGCATTCCTGATCGCGGGCGTCGCACGCGTGGTTGTGCTTCAGCACTGCACCTTCTGCATCAATTCGCTCTGCCATTACTTTGGCAGCCAGCCGTATTCGTCGAGATGCAGCGCGCGGGATTCGTGGCTCGCGGCACTGGTGACGTTCGGCGAGGGTTATCACAACTATCACCATGAGTTTCCGTACGACTATCGCAACGGCGTAAAGCCATGGCAGTTTGACCCGACGAAGTGGATCATCTGGACGCTCTCCAAGATCGGCCTGGCGGGTCATCTGCGGCGCACTCCCGCCGAGAAAATTCTCCGACGCCCAACTCGCAGGCTTCCACCATGAAGTCCGGGGCAAATACGACGGCGTCCAGTCGGCGGAATCAACACCGGAAATGACTACTTCCCAGAGTATTGCCGGCCAATCTCTATCATCTCAGTCAAGTAACATCGGGCTGAATACTGCCCCTAACAACTAAACATATCACTACCATGGTCTCCATACTCATCTCCCTGCTCATCTCCGGACTTGTCCTCTATGTCATCTATTGCATCGTGGGCATGTTCATCAAAGGCCAGCCCTTGCGGATCATCGGGATTATTCTGGGTCTTGTCTTTTTGCTTTATGCCCTGCGTGCCTTTCACCTCGGTGCGGTTTGAAGGAAGGCCGCGGATAGCTTTTGGCTATCCGCGTGACGCCGAGGAGGTATTGGCGGGATTGAGCGGCCAGCCCGATATTGTGGCTTCAACAAACTAAATATCATGAAACACAAAATCTTCAATTAACCGCTGCCTCCGCGCTGGCATTGGCATTTACCGGCGCCGGCCAGACCCTTCTGGGCCAGGCAAGCGTTCAAACCATATCCTCGGACCAGGGAAGCGTCCAAACCACAACGGTAACCAGCGCGGGGACGATCAGCGAATTCGGCCCCGAAACCATTGTCGTAAAAGGCGAAAACGCCGACGAACCGGTGCACTACAGCTACACCAAGTCCACGATTTACGTGGACGAAGACGGAAATCCTGTCTCGATGGACACCGTCAAATCGGGGCTGCCAGTCACGATTTACTATGTGAAAGACGGGGATAATCTCGTCGCATCAAAAGTCGTCGTGAGAAAGTCGGCGATCGAGCCGGCGACCCAGGTGCAGCAGTCGACAACGACAACGACAACCAAATAAGCCAAACCGATACAACAAGGATATGCAAAGGAATCTCATTTCTCTCCGTCAAGACCGACCCTCGGCGACGTCAGCCACCACGGTCCCTCGCCTGCAGCCGCTGGGGCTTCTGGCCCAGGATCAAGATCAAAACAGCAAGGACACGAAGGATGCCGCCGGTTCGCCCAACGGCACCGGGGGAAAAGCCCAAGGTGGCCAAGCCACGCAGATAGTGTCTGGCGGCGGCGCCTCGCATGACAAAGTCAGCAGCGACAAGAGTGTCGATGCCAATGGTCCGGTGAACGCCGGGACGCAAAACATCAAGGTCGCCAAACAGGGCTTCCAGCCAAGCAAGCGAGGCGTCCAATCCCAACAGAAGCAAGGCGCCACGTTTGCGGTCCAGGGCAACCGGGCCAATAGCTACAATGGGCAATGGGTCGCAGCCAGCACACACAGTGATTGGGACGTGAACACCGACCACAATTGGAACAATCACGATTACCGGTACTATGACGGTGGTTGGCTGATTATCGACATCGGCGCCGTACCGGCTTACACAACGGCCGGCTCGGTTGGAGCCAATGTTCAGCAGAGCCTGGCCCAGCAGGGATACTATAATGGCCCCATCGACGGCGATATCGGCAGGGGCACACGCCGCGCAATATCCCATTATGAGCGCGACAACGGATTGCAGGTAAACGGGCAAATCGATGGCCCGCTGCTCGCATCGCTCGGACTGCAGAACTAATCCCTCGCATCACCAGATACAAACAAGCAAAAGGGCCGGATATGCTCAGGCGTATCCGGCCCTTCCTTCTTTTGGCGAGAAACGATCCCGGTGGGGATTCACATCGCGACCAGGCCGCGGAGCACCCATCGCGGATAGCTGACGCCCTTGGAGTCCTTCCATCGGACGATCTCGAATTCGACATAATCATCCGCGTGGATCTCGAACTCGCGATCCGGATGGTCGGCATCCCGCACGGAACTCCAGTCCCGAAGAGGCAGGCGGAGGACAGGATGCCGGACCGTATTGGGATCGGGCAAATCCCTGGCCAATTCGTTCAAATGAGACAGGCTGAACAGTTTCATGCGATGCGGCGGCGGTGCAAATCACCCCCTGCCTTTGTTCGATACACGCCGTTCCATCGCTCGATGGGCTGTAAGTTTCCCGTGCTTGGCGGTAAGTCTTTCCCCTCTCGGATTTGCATTGCTCGCCATATCTGGATTTCCCTTGGATTTTATCGGACGTTTCGGCATGCGGGCACGTTACTTCCACGGCCGGCGTTTTTCGAGGGCTTTTTGCGCGGCGATGCAGCGCGATTGACGGCGCCTCGTGCGGGCCATAGCCGAAAGCTATCGGAATATTCTGGGAATGGGCCTTATTTCAGAGGGAAAACAGGCCAGGCCTGGCCGGCGCATAGTTTTCGGCTATGGAGCGAACGCCGAGGAGGTATTGGTCGGATTCGGAACGCGGCCCCATACTCAGGGAGTTGAAGGTCTACGGAGAAATCCGCATTCCTTCGACCTTAGGAACAAGGAGACTGAATGAATGACAAAAAACGCGCGGAGAGCCTCGAGAAAGTTTTGAGCGGGATCGAGGGTTTCGACGACATCACGTGCGGCGGATTGCCTGTCGGGCGGACGACGCTGTTGATGGGAGGCCCGGGTTCCGGAAAAACTGTCCTCGCGCTGCAAATACTTGTCGGCGCCGGTACGCAGCACGGCACGCCGGGCATCTTTGTCGCGTTTGAAGAGAATGCGCGCCGGGTGGCTGCCAATGGGGAGGCGTTCGGCTGGAACATCCGCGCGCTCGAGAGGAAGCAGTTGTTTTTCATCGACGCGTGCGTGCGCTCCGATGTGGTAAAGTCGGGCGGATTCGACCTGACCGGGCTGCTTGCGGCGATCGAGGCGAAAGCGGAAGAGATGGGCGCGAAGCTGATCGTGTTCGACGCGATCGACGTGCTGCTGAGCCTGCTTGACGATCCGGTGGCGGAATGCCGCGAGCTCTACCGGCTTCACGAATGGCTCACGCTCCACGAGTTGACCGGCATCTTTACGACAAAGATCGAGGAGGGCCACCCGGCGATCTCGTCGCGCTACGGGTTCATGCCGTTCATGGCCGATTGCACGGTACTGCTGAGCCAGCGTGTGGCGGATCGCATGGCGGTGCGCGCCATTCGCGTGCTGAAGTACCGCGGCTCGCCGCACGTGCTCAATGAAGTGCCGTTTGTGATCGGGCCCGGGGGCATGGAAGTCGGTTCCTCGAATGGCGTCCATCCGGAGCCGCAGCCTTTCAACGACAAGGTCTCCACGGGCATCGAACGGCTCGATGAGATGCTGTGCGGCGGTATTTACCGCGGCACCAATGCCTTGATCACCGGCAGTTCCGGCGGCGGCAAGTCCACGCTCGCGGGCGCCTTTATCGAAGCGGCCTGCCGCCGCAATGAACGGGCGCTCTTCATCTCCTTTGACGAAAACTCCCGCGACATCGTGCGCGACCTGGCCACGATGAGCATCGACCTCGCGCCCCATATGGAGAGCGGCCTTCTCCGGATGGAATCGGTGCGCACGGAGGCGGCCTCCTCGGAGGAACATTACATGCACATCAAGCGGATGATCACCGAGCAACATCCGCGCTGTGTTGCGATCGATCCTCTCTCGGCGCTGGCACGTGTCGGAGGCGGCATGGCGGCCCGTGCCGTGGCCGAACGGCTGATTTACCTTTGCCGGAACAGGGGAATCACCGTTGCTCTTCACCAGCCTGCTGGAAGGGAGCGACCCGCATCTGGAGACCACGACGCTCCATGTCTCGACCATCTCCGACTCGTGGATCCAGATTTCGTACGCGTTGCTGGACGGCGAGCGCAACCGCGCGCTCTCGATCATCAAATCGCGCGGCTCGAAGCACTCGAATCAACTGCGCGAACTCATTTTCAGCGACTCGGGCATCACGCTTGCCGATCCATACACGGCCGGCGGCAAGGTGCTCTTGGGCACCTTGCGACACGAGAAAGGAAAACGCCATGCACGTGGAAATGGGAAACGGAGCAATGAGCGACGCACCCAACGGGGGCGACGAGCCGAAGGGGGCCTATGTTTTCCGGCTCTATCTCGCCGGCGGGGCGCCGCATTCCGTGCGGGCGTTCGCGAATCTCTACGCGATCTGCCGGAAGCATTTCCCGGGGAGCCATCGCATCGAGGTGGTCGATGTGCTTGAAAGAACCGCTGCGCGCTCTGTCCGAGGCGATCCTGGTCACGCCCACGGTAGTCAAACTTTCCCCGCTGCCAGAGCAACAAATCATCGGCGACCTGAGCGAAGAGGAGGCAGTCCTTCAGCGCGCTCGGATTGCCCCAAAAGGAGAACAAATGAATGCTACGACCGTAAAATCCGATCAATCCTTTCCGAACCATTTCGAAGCGAACGAAATGGCGCTTTCCCTGGCCCAGGCCGAGGAGACGCTCCGCGCGTACACCTCCGACCAGGTGGACGCAGTCGTGGGCGCGGACGGCAAGCCCTATCTCCTGCGTCCGGCCCAGGAGACCTGCTTCAAAACGAGCGGCGGCTCCATGCGCTGATGGAGAGCGTCGCCGGATGTCATCACGGTGGTGAATCGCGGAGGGACAATTGTTTCCCAGAGCCCACTCATGGCGGACGTACTCGGCTACAAACCGGAGGAAATGGTGGATACGAGCATCTTCAAACTCATCCGCGACGAAGACCTGCCGGAGGTGCATTCCGCGTTCTTCAACGTGGTCGAAGGCCTCAAGGGAAATGCCACGGTAAAATTCAACCACCGGTCCCGCGACGGCTCGTACCGGATGATCGAGGCGAGGCTGGGAAAACTGCGAGAGAGCGAACCGACCTGCGTGGTTTTCAGTTTGCGCCCGATCAGCCACCCGTTCAGGGAGGGGATTGAATTGCAGCAGCGCGAGGCGGATTCCGCCTTCGCCTCGCTGCCGAAGGACCGATTCCTGGCAATGCTGGCGCACGAGCTGCGCACGCCGCTGATGCCCGTTCTGCTTTGCATGGGCGAATTGCAGGGCGATAAACGCTTCGCGGAGGCGGCGCCGCTGCTGACGATCATGCGGCGCAACATCGAGTTGCAGGCGCGGCTCCTCGAGGAGCTGTCGGACTTCACCTCCGTGGGCCAGCACAAGCTGCGGTTGCGGCCGGAACCGGTCGACGTCCACCAAGCGGTGCAATTCGTCATGGAAATCTGCCGGAGCGAGATTGCAGCCGCGCACGTCGAGGTAACCCTGGATTTGCGGGCGTCCAATAATATCGTGCTCGCGGATTCCCTCAGGCTTCAGCAGGTCATGTGGAACCTGCTCAGGAACGCCGTGAAGTTCTCGCCGCCCGGCGGCAGTATCTCCATCTCTTCGGAAAATGAAGCGCCTGGCGATGTCACCCTCCTCTTTATCGATCACGGCATCGGCATCGAACCGGAATTATTGCCGCTGGTGTTTGATCCCTTCAAGCAGGGCGAACGGGCCATCAATCGTCAAAACTTTGGCGGGCTCGGGCTGGGCATGTTCATCGCCAAGGGGCTGACCGAAGCCATGGAGGGTTCGCTGGTGGTAACGAGCGAGGGCCTCGGCCTCGGGACGACATTCTGTCTTACTCTCAACCTAACGCCCCCTGTCGGCACTGTGCAGGCAAGTCGGCCTTCCATCGATCCCGCACCGCCCAATTTATGAGCCACTTATTCATGGACATTCACAGCAATAACCACCCGTTCCAGCCATCCCGCCGCCGATTGTGCGGTTGGCTGCGAATTCAACCGGCGCCCTTTCTGGATTCAGTTCGCGCGGTGATCCTCCAGGCAATCGCACCGAGCAGCATGGCGATGGCGGCCGTCCGACTGTAAATGGCGGAAAGAGCTATTTTTCCGAAGTTTTCCAACGGGCCGACACCGAAGGCGGCGATGCCGTAGCCGATCTGGTAGAAGCCAATCAGGCCGCCGGCCAGGGAGGCCGACATGTCGGGGAGTTGCTGCTCGCCGAAGCTGATGGTCAACGGCAAGAGGGCGGAGCAACCAAGGCCGGCAATGGCGAAGGAGACAAGGGTGAGCAACAGGTGGCCTTTGGCTGCCGTCATCAAAAAGGCCGCGCCCACAATGAATGGGAGCAAGCGGTAAGTCATTTTTTCCGGCAGGAAGCGTTCGATGAGGGCAAAGAAGATTCGCCCGCCGGTTACAGTAAGCCAAAACAGAGTCAGGGCGAGCGATGCCAATGCGGCGGAGGCGCCAATGGAATCCGCCATGTAAATGGTCGCCCAGTTGGCATTCATGGTTTCACAAACGCCGTAGAGCAGGGCGAAGCAGGCGAAGAGCCAGAAGCGCGGCGGGATGTTTCCGCTCCCCTGCCCTGCCTGGCGGACATGGGAATCCTCAATTCGCAATGGGAGCCGGAGGATGTACAACAGGAGCGTGAAAGTGAGCGCGCTCATGAGGATGGGCAGTCCCCACCAGATACCAAATCCGACGAAGAGCATGGCAAAGAGAGGGGCGAGCGCGGTGCCCAAACCGAGCAATGCATTGAGGGTGAGAGTCGCCGAATCAACGTTCGAGGGATGAAATTTTGCCGTGAAGGTATTGAGCGCGGGCACGGCAAAGCCGAAGCCGACCCCCAGGCAGCCGGTGGCCGCGAGCAGCAGCGCATACGCGGCGGCATGCCGGGCCATGAAGATGGAACTGGCCATCAGCAACAGCATCGAGAGAAGGTCGGCCGCGAGCCCGGTCATCAGGACGCCTTTCGCCCCGATGATCCGCGCCAGACCGGCGCCGGCCAGCGAGCCGATGACGGCGGCGACCGCCTGCGGGATGAACATCCCGCCATACTCCGTGGCTGAGAATCCGTAGTGCGCCGCGCCGGTGAAAATGGCGCCAATGGCGGGAAAGGTGACCAGAACCACGCCCTGGATCACCCCGGCGGCGTAAATCCCGGCGTTTTCCGCGCGCTGCGCCATGGCGTGTCCGTCTACTTGAGGCGCTCGAGCAAATGGTCGCCGACGCGCAACGCGTTTGCCATCGCGGTCAGCGCCGGGTTGACGGCGCCGATACTGGGGAAGAAGCTCGTGTCAACGACGTAGAGGTTGTCCAGCTCGTGGGCCTTGCAGTGGATGTCGAGCACCGAGGTCTTTGGATCGGCGCCGAACCGGCAGGAGCCCGATTGGTGCGCGACGCCGGCGACCCCGATGTCATTTTTCATGTAGAGCGCGCGGTCGACCAAATGGCTGTGCATGTCGAGGCTGTCGAGCATCGACTTGAGCTTTGCGTAAAGCCTGTCGCTGGCCTCCTGGTTGCTGTTCTTGTAATTCAACCTGATCCCGCCCTCGCGGGTGACGGTCACGCGATTATCCGGATGCGGCAGGTCCTCGGTCATGAGCCAGAAATCGACTGCGTGAGCGGCGAGTTTCTCGAGCGCCCAGGTGGGCGCCAGGATGGTCTCGATGGGTTTCTCGCCGCGATACATGGGCGCCTGCGATTTGCCGACCATCTGGATGCTTCCGGCCGGGTACTTGAAGTCGTCGACACCGAAGTAAAAGTCATTCAGGCCAAGTGTCTTTTGGTATTGGGTTGGATTCGGCTCCCTGGAAATGGCCAGGACGGCGCGGCTGGTGTGAAACATATAGTTGCGGCCCACCTGGTCCGAGCCATTGGCGAGGCCGTTGGGATGTTTGTCGCCGGCCGACATGAGCAAGAGCCTGGCCGAATGCGCCGCGCCGCAGGATACCACCACGATCCCGCCGCGAAAACTTTGCGGCGCGCCGGCGATGTTCGCAATGACCTCGGTTACCGCGGTGCCTTGGTTATTGGTCTTGAGCTTCACCACTTCCGCATGGGTGAGCAGCGTCACGTTCGGATGTTCCAGGGCCGGGCGGACGCCCAACACCTCGGCATCGGACTTCGCGTGTACGACGCAGGGAAAGCCATCGCAGTCCTTGCAGCGAACGCAGGTGCTGTAGGGCATGTTCGCCTCGTTCAAAAGGATGCCGCAAGGCGAGTGGAAGGGATGGTAACCGGCGCGCGCGAGGTCATCGGCCAGCTTCTGGATTCGCGGCTCATGCGAGACGGGAGGAAAGGGATAAGGCGCGCCGGCTGGGGGCTCCGTGGGGTCTTCTCCGCGAATGCCGTGGACCTGGTACATTTGCTCCGCCCTGGTGTAATAAGGCTCGATGTCCTCGTAACTGATGGGCCAGCCGGGAGAGAGGCCGTCGCGATGGACGAGCGGGCTGAAATCCTGCTTGCGCAAACGATACAACGCCGCCCCATACATCTTGGTGGCGCCCCCCACGTAGTGATAAGTCCCGGGCTGGAACGGCTTGCCGTTCGCCACGTTTTCCCAGATGTCCGGCGAGACGTACCGGTTTTTGGCAAAGACTTCCTCGGCGCTCCAGTTCTCCGGCTCGCGCTTGAGCCAGCCGCCCATTTCCAGGATGAGAATGCTCTTGCCGGAGGGCGCCAGATGCCGGGACAAGGTCCCGCCACCGGCGCCACTGCCTATAATGATCACGTCATAATCATTTTTCATGGCTTCTAACCAGGACCGGGCGGAACGGGAACACTTCTACGGAGCGCGGACGACGAACGCAAGATAAAGCCGGGCTGCGATGGAAGCGCGGCGACAAACCGCAATTACAGAGAGAAACTGCCTCTCCGGCCCCCAATGACCGGAGAGGCATCACGGGCTGCGCCCAGCGTTCAGATCCCCATCTGACGTTTGCGCAGCCTGTGAAGGCTCAAAAGCATTCCGAAGCCCAAAATGACCATGCCCCACGTCGCCGGCTCGGGAACCACCACCAAGGTCAGGGTGTCGGTACCGTACTGGGCCTGGAATTGGTTGCCGTTCGAGGATATGATGTCGCCGTTGGGCAGATTGGCGAAGACGCCGGTGAGGCCTCCGGTGGTGTCAATGACGGTGTAAGCACCTCCTTGTGTCAGCACACCCGGGGTGGCCGCGATGTCATTGAACTGGAAGTCGGAGGCGGGATCGAGACTGACCGACAGCGCGAGCAGCTCCGACGATCCGGCGCCGGCGCCACCGCCGGTGCTGTTGAGGTTAAACACGAATTGGCCATCGGAGAGCAGCGATACGGAACTGCCGGTCGTCAACGTCCCTACCAGACCGACTCCACCCGGAATGATGAGGGCCGAGTTTTGCGCACCGGCGCCGCTGCCGATCGTGACCGCACCCGAGATGAACCCGGTGCCTTCCAGGGTGGCATCGGTAACGGTGACGCCCGAGGTGCCAATGAGTGAACCGGTGAGATTCAATGTGCCGGCCTGGACAGCCGTTGCGCCGATGTAGGTGTTTGAGTTGCTCAAGGTCTCGATGCCGGCGCCGACCTTGGTAAATCCGCCGGTGCTGGTGCCGCTCAACACGCCGGAGTAAGTATTGCTCGAGTTATTGCCGCCAACGTTAATGGTCACGGCGCCGCCGCCGGTATCGGTGAGCGCAATATTGCCGGGCCCCTCGAGACCTCCGATGTTGAACGTCCCAATGCCCGGAGAAAAGGTCACGCCGTCGATCTGGCCGTTTGCCAAAGGGTCCACGGTGCTGTTCTGAACCGCGTCCACATTGCCGAGCCGCAGCGTGTTGACGCCGGTGCCGGTGATGACCGTCGGGCCGCTGTAGGTGTTCGAACCATTAAGGATGATGGTGCTAAGACCCCCGCTGCCGACTTCAGTCCAGCCGTCGCCCGCCCCGTTGTCCACAATCGGTCCATCGATGGTGCCGGTCGAATGATCCGCGCCGAATGTGACCGAGGTTCCGGTCTCCAGGGTCAAGGTTCCGGATAACGTGGTGTTGACAAAACGGATCTGGCCGAAGGCTTCGCCCGTGGTGCCGCCGTAGAGGTTGATGTTGGCTCCAATGGGGCCGCCGGGCGCATTCTCAAAGAGCGTGGCGCCATTGAGGATATTGATGGTGGCGGAGGAGGAAATAATCGCCCCGGCGCTGGCCTGGTTGAGCTGCAACTTGCCGCCGCCGGGACCGATGTTGAGGGTGCCGGTAAACCCGCTGAGATTGCCGCTGGCGAGCGCGTCGGCCTCGCCGGCGCCGAGGGTGTTGAAATCGACGATTCCCGCGCCGCTCATCGCGTTGGCAAAAGTTCCCGTAACACCGATGACCAGCGTGGCGGGCGATGCAATGGAGACCGGGCCAGTGCCCAGCGCACCGGAAGCGGTCGCGTCCACGGTGCCGGTGGTAATTGTTACCCCAGTGGTGAATGTGCTGGAGGCGGAGAGGGTGAGCAGTGAAGTGGGGCTGTCCTGGACCACGCCCAAGACATTCGGACCGATAGCGGAACTGATGGTCACCGTGCCGGAACCGGCGCCGGCGTTGGTAATGGCGCCGGTATTATTGACGCCGACGCCCGAGAGGGTGATTGCGCCATTGCCGCTGCTCTGGCTCTGGAGCGTCAGATTGCCAGTGCCGGTTATGCCGCCGCTAAGCGTGAGCGAGCCGGCATCCGATGAAATGATGGAATCGGTGCCGAGCGCGATGGGCGAAGCGGAGCTGTTGTTGCCGCTTACATTCTCCAACGCGCCTGTGGCGCCGAGGGCGCCGGAGCCGGAGAGCGTCACGATGGAGCCGCCGGGGCTGGCGATGCCTCCCTGCAATTGCGCCGTCGCGCCTGATTCCACCGTGATGGCGCTGCTGACGCCAAATGCCGCGCCATTCTGGTAATTGACGATGCCGGCCTGGATCGTCGTAGCGCCGGTGAAGGTGTTGCTGCCGCTGAGTGTCAGCGTGTCGCTGCCGGTCTTCAGAAGGCCCGTGGCGCCGCTGATCGGGTTGCCCCCGATGCTGTAATTGACGGTGTTGGCGCTGACGGTTATCGAACTGGGCTGCACGGAGGTCTCGCCGTTGGTACCGCTTTGCACGGTGATGTGGGTGTTGATGCCGGTATCGTCAAAGGTTACGGCGTCGCCATCGTAGAATGTGCCGGTGGGGGTGGAAGCCGAACTGTCATTCCAGTTCTGGGTGGTGTTCACGTCCCAGATGCCGTTGCCGCCGCTGCCATTGGTGCCGCTCCAGGTGATCGCCGCGGCCCCTCCCCCGACAGTAAGCAGCAGCGAGTTGCCCAAGAAGCTGGGCGTGTAACTAGTCGGCCTGTAGAGCGCACCGCCGGCAGCGGCATTGATGGTCGGCAGCGCGGCACCGCTTCCGATATTCGAGCTGGCCCCGGTCAATATCGTATAAACGCCCGCCGCGCCGCCGCTGGGCGATACCGTCCACGCGGCGCTACTCGTGGGCAGCGTCATGGCGCCGGTGACATTGATGAAGTCATAAGTGGAACCGGCGGTATTCGTATTAGTCAATGCGATGACCAATTGGCCGCCGTTGAGCATGAGGCTGGACATCGTCAGCTCACCGAAGCTGGTCGAGGTTCCGGTCGTGCCGGGAGCGATGGTGGCGTAGTTCGGGCCGCTGTCGGCGGGCAGGATCACGTCGCCCACGAGGCCGGTGGTGATGCCGTTGCCATTGCCGGCGAGGACGGGATTGGCGGAGGTGTCGTTGAGCGTGACCGTGCCCGAGCTCAAGAGCGAGCCGGTGACGACCAGGGTGCCGTTGTTAATGGTGGTGGCGCCGGAGTAAGTATTCGCACCGGACAAGGTTGTGATTCCGGAGCCGTTCTGGTTGAAGACGCCCGCGCCGCTGATGGCACCGGACAAAGTGCCCGCGCCGCTCTGGATTGCGTTGATCGTGGCGCCGTTGGAAATGTTCCTCGAGATGCTGCCGCCGTTGGCGGGATCGACCACGAGGGTGCCATTCGAGCTGGCGCTGATCGACGTGTTCGTAAACGAGGTCGCATTGACGCCGTCGCCCAATTGCAACGTGCCGGACGTGACGGTGGTGGCGCCTGAGTAGCTATTGGCCCCGCCGATTATCAATGTCGAATTTGCGCTCTGCGTAATGCCGCCGGTGCCATTGAGGCCGGCCAGGGACTCGATTTCCGCGGTCCCCGATGTCGGCAAATTGAGCGTCACCGCCGCGGTGGAAGAGCCGATGCTGTGGCCCATCATGTTGAGGAGGCCGCCATTGAGATTGATGATGGCGTTAATTGTGCTCCCGGTGCCGCTGTTGGTGATGTTCGTGCCAATGTTGGCGGCGCCGCCGTTGATGTTGAAGATGCCGTTCTGCGTGAGGCCGGATTTGCCGGCGGCGGTAAGTTCGAATGTCGAACTGACATCGAGCACGCCGGTGCTGGAACTGTTCGTGCCCAAGGTGAAAGTGCCGGAGGTGATCGGACTGCCGGAGCTATTCGACAAATACTGCGCCAGGATCATGGAATTCGCGGAGAAAGTACCGGTATCGAACGTAATCGAACCTGCCGGCCCGCCAGGGGTGGTATTGGTCGAGCCATTCTCCTCGCCAATGACCACATTGCCCGCCTGGACGAAGGCCGAGTGCCCGGCCAGCAGCAATTGGGACGCAGCGCTGGCGTAGCTGGCGCTTTCCCCCTCACCAATGAAGATGTTTACGGTGGAACCTACGCCATTTGAGCCAGTGAGAGTCAAAGTGCCGCCCGGTCCGCTGAATTCAATGGTCCCGGCCGATTTGCCCAAGCCAATGTTAAGCAGGCCCGCCTGGATGATATTGACTCCCTGCCCGAGCTTCAGCGTACCCGTGCTGCCGTTGTTGCTTTTGCTGTCCGCGAAGTCGAATACGTTCGCCGTAAGGGTGTTGGTCCCATCGGCCAGGGTGGTAGTGCCGGCGGAATGAAACGAGAGGGGACTGCCGGTGCCATCCAATGAAATCGACGTGGTTTTGCTTCCCGCCGTGAAATTGCCCGCGCCGGTAAAGGTCAGGTTCTCGGTTGCGCCGGAACCGCCGACGATGAGCGCACCTGTGTCTGTAAACGCATCGCCGGAAGGAATGTTTATGGTGGCATTATTGGTCACGCTGCTGGTCCCGCCAATTCCGCCGGAGCCGGTATACACTATGCTGGCTACGGTAAGACTGGGGTTATTAATGAGGAGTCCCAGGTTCGTGGCCGTGCCCGCAACTCCGGACCCAAGGGTGAGCGTATTGGCCGAGGAGCCGAGATTGCCGCTCGAGTTTACCTGGACAGTGCCGGTGGTGATGGTGGCGCCGCCGGTCCATGTGTTGGGGCCATTGAGGATGAGGGTTTCCGGCCCCGAGCCAATGAATGTCAGCCCCGAACTGCCGGCGATGACCGAGTCAATCTCCGCATTCGTATTGACCGTGATGGTGGGCGTGGTCCCACCGAAGTCGAGCGTGCCGCTGGTGATATCGTAGCTGCCGGTGACGCCGGAATTGAAGGTGATGCCGTTAAGATCGATGGTACTGGCTACGGTCACGGTCCCCGCCGTGCCGCCGGAGCCGAAAACGGCAGTCGTCGTATTGCCCGATGCCTGGGGCCAGACTTCGTCGGCGCTGCCGGTATACCAATCCGTGGCGGTGCCGCTGTCCCAGATGCCGGCGCCGTCGGAGGCGCCATTCATAGAAGGGTCCCATGTGAGGTTGGCGGCTCGGCCAGTCAGGACGCAAGAGGCCAGGACGAAACCGAAGAGGAGGAGTGGGTTTGTGAGGGGTGGTTTGCGCGAAATGCGAACCAGGAGCAGTCTGGGGGTACTCATAATAGGGATCGAGCCACGGAGAGGTTGGTCCGTGACCCTATGAGCAGGTGACCGTAGCGAGGCATCGGGCCAAGCACCATCGTCAATTCTGACTAGGTGAAAATCCTAGTCTCGAGTCAGGCGGTGATAGTATATTTATCGCACCCGGCTTATTCTCTTTGAGCAACCTTCCAAACCTATCCGCAAAGAGATGTATGAGGAGCGAGTGAGCTGCCTCTCCGGTCCCAAATTACCGGAGAGGCATTACTCGCTGCGCTAATCGTCAAGATCCCGTTCGACTTTTGCGCAACTTTGGAAGGACAAGCAGCATGCCCAGACCCAAAATGATCATCCCCCATGTCTGAGGCTCGGGCACAACTACCAACTGGAGGTCGTCCGGGGTGTAATTGGCGATGAAGGTGTTCGGCCCCTCGGTGAGTTCGCTGCCCTGGGCGAGGTTGGCAAACTCGCCGCCAAGGCCGTTGGTGGTCGCAATCACGTCGAAGACCAGTCCGCCATTGAGCGCACCCTGCGAGGTGGCGATATCGATGAAGGTGAACTGGGAAGCGGGATCCAGCGATACCTTGGTGGCAAGCAGTTCGGAAGCGCCGCTGCCAGTACCGCCGTTGGTGCTATTGAGATCGAAGACGAACTCGCCGTCGGAATCGATATTTACCGTGCCGCTCACAGCCAGCACGCCGGTGCCAAGAGTCAGCGAATTACCCTGCACGCTCGGAGCCCCGGGCACGAGCAGTGACGAGTCCCCAGTCCCGGCCTCGTCGCCGATCGAGACATTGCTCGAGATAACACCAGTCCCGGAAAGCTCCGAGAGTGTGCCCACCAGGTTGTAAACCGATACGCCTGAAGTGCCGTTGAGCGAGCCGCTGACAACCAGGTTTCCACTCTCAACGGTCGTCGGCCCAGTGTAAGTGCTGTTGCTGTTAATGATCAGCGCCCCGGAGCCGCCGCTGCTATCAAGAACAGTCAGCTCGCCACCGGTGCTGTCCAACGGGGTTGCATAAGTCACCACCTGGCCGTTGGTGTCGATGTTATATTGCTGGCTGGCCGCGGCGCTGAAGCGGCCCGAGTAATCGAACTGATTGGCATTCGAGTATTGGAGAGTACCGCCCGCCAGCACAATGGAGCCGGGATTCGCCGCGGCGGAAGCGCCGAGCGGGCCGGAAGTCCCCGGGTTCTCCGAGGAGCCGAGGTTGACCACATCGCCGTTGATGGTGGTGACTCCGCTATAAGTGTTCGCGCCGTTGAGAGTCAGCTTGCCGGCGCCGGCAATGGTCAGCGCGTCGCTTGCGCCAGTGATGGCGCCGTTGAGCGTCAGCGAGCCCGTATCCACCGATATGGTGCTGGCGGCGCCAAGCGTGATGCCGCCGCTGAAGCTGTTATTGCCATTCACGCTCTCGAGGGCGCCGGTCGCGCCGAGCGGGGTATCGCCCGCGCCGGAAATCGTAAGCGCCTGGGAGCCGCCGCTGATGCCTCCCTGCATCTGCGCGGTCGCCCCACTGGCCACCGTGAGCGCGCCATCCGTGGCGAAAGCGGTGCCGTTTTGGTAATTGACGATTCCCTCGTCGATGGTCGTCAGGCCGGTGATTGTATTGGCGCCCTCGAAGACCGTGATGCCGCCGTTGCCCGAGCCGGCAATGGTCAGCGTGGTCGTGGTCGCATTGTACTTCGAGACCGCCCCGGTGAACACCAGATCGGGATCCGTGCCGGTCACGTCCGTACCGCGATTGACCTCGAACTCGCCGCTCGATTGCAGCGCGGTCTGCGCCGAGACCACCGCCGGGTGGCCGGTCGCATCCGAGGTGGCGACCAGCAGCGGGCCGCTATTGGCGTTCCAGGAAAATGCCCCGCCGCCGCCACCGCCACCGCCAGTGCCGTTGGCCTCGATGAGACCGCCGGTCATGTTGACGGTGTTGAAGAAAGGATCGTGATCGGCAGCATTGATGTTGAACACGGTGCCGTCGTTGATCGTCACGGCTTCCTCGTTGGCCGTGAAGCCGAGCGTGTTGCTGTTGTTCAGGAGCAATGTCGCCCCGGGATTGACGATTACGTTCGGCGAGCCGGCAAGCGCGCCGGGGGTGTTGTTGCCGCTGTTGATCTGGAGCGTGCCGCTATTGACGATGGTGTTGCCGGTGTAACTGTTATTGGTGTTGATAATCACCTCCGATACGCCGCCGATGGTCAGTCCGCCCGAGCCGCCGATCGCCCCGTTGAGACTGAGGGTTCCCGCATCCGAAGAGACCACCGCGGTCGAGCTGAGGGTGATGGGACCGGAATAAGCATTGTTCCCGCTGACGCTCTCGAGGGCGCCGGTGGCATTGGCCGCTCCCGAGCCGGCCAGCGTCAAGTTCTGGCCGCCGCCCGTGATGTTTCCCTGCACCTGGACCGTGGCGCCGGAGTTGACGGTGATGGCGCTGTTCGCGCCGAAGGCCGTGCCGTTTTGATAATTGAGGATGCCCTCGTTCACCGTCGTGGGGCCGGTGAAGCTATTTGGCGCGGCGAACACGATCGTTCCGGTGCCGGTGGTCGTCACACCGTTGTTGGCGCCACTGATGGTGCCGCTCAACGTCAATGTGCCCGCGTCCGAGGAAATCACGGAGTTATTGGCGGCCAGCACGATGGGCGTGGTCGTGCTGTTATTTCCGCTCACGCTCTCGAGGACGCCGGTGGCATTGGCCGCTCCAGAGCCGGAGAGCGTCACGGTTTCCGTCCCAGTGCTGGCGATGCCGCCTTGCATTTGAACCGACGCGCCCGATTCCACGGTAATCGCGCTGTCCACGCCGAACGAATTTCCATTTTGATAATTGACGATGCCGCCTGACACCGTCGTCACGCCGGTGAAGGTGTTCGGATTTTCAATCGTCAGCGTGCCGGTGCCGCTCTTGATCAACGCGGCAGTGCCGGCGATCCCGAAGCCGCTGCCGCTGGTCAACACGTAATTGAGGGCGTTGTTATTGAAAGTCGCCAGGGCGGGATTTACATTGGCTGAGGAGACGTTCACGGTCACCGTTCCGCTGACAGCGGCGCTCGTAGCCGTATCATCAAACAGCACATCGTCGCCCTGGGTGAAGTTGACCGGCGTGAGCCCGGTCTGCAGCCGCCAGTTATCGTTCGGCCCCGTGGCGCCAACCACCCAGTGATTGCTGTCCAGGCCGGTCCACTCATCCGAGTTGCCGCCGCTGGTGGTCAACCCGACTTCGGTGCCCGAGATCACCAGTTGCGCAGTTTGTCCGACCGCCAGATCGCCGACGGTCCCCAGGACAATGTTATCGTTGGCCAGGCTGCCGTCCGGGACCAGGGCAAGATAGCTGACCAGGTCATAAACAACCCCGTTGGTCCAGCCCCCCAGATTCGATACGTTGATGGTTACCGCACCCGTGGCGTTGACCGCCCCGGTGGTCAGCAATCCAGTGACGTTGATGTCCGGCGTCGTGGCGCTTCCATCGTTGAGGCTCAAGGTCGCCGCGCCGTTGAAGGTCAGGATGCCAATGGTCAGGGTCGAGGTCGTCCCGTAGCCATTCCGGATAAAGTTGCCCGCTGCATCCGCGACATTGACCTGGCCCAGAACTCCCGTGCCATCGATTCCGCCTTGCGTCAGGGTGAGGGTAGGCGTGGTCGCCACCGAACTATTCTGCACAAATTCCGCATTGCTGCCGCTGACGGTGATGCCGCTGGTGTCATTGACCGAGCCGGCGCCGCCCAGGATGAGCGTACCGGACTGCACCAGGGTGGCCCCGGTGTAAGTGCTTGCGCCCGTAAGCGCCCAACTGCCGGAGCCTGCCTGCGTGACGCCGCCGGCCTGCGTATTGAGGCCGCCTGCCAGCGTCCCCGCGCCGGCGCCAGTCAGTGTCAGGTTGGCTCCGCTTCCCGTTCCGGTATAATTGATGGTCCCGCCGTTGCTCAGGTTCAGCGATCCGGCATCGACGGAGATGGTGGTGTTGCCAGCCAGGGAAAGCAGGCCGGCATAGCTATTGGCTCCGCTTACACTCTCCAGCGCGCCGGTCGCATTTGCCGCACCCGGGCCGTTCAGGGACATTGCCTGGCTGCCGCCGGTTACGCCCCCCTGCACCTGCGCCGTAGCCCCTGAAGCTACATTGATGACGCTGCTGGTACCAAAGGATTGGCCATTCTGGTAATTGATGATGCCACCGTTGATGTTGGTCGGACCGGTGTAAACATTCCCGCCCTCGAACACCATCGTTCCCGAGCCGGTCTTGGTAACGCCGGCCGACGCGGTGCCGAAGTTGCCCGAGGCGTTTTCCAAAGGCAGTTTTACAAGGAGGTCGCCTCCCACCGCGCCGGTTTGGGCCACGTTGAAGGTGGTGCCGACCGTGCCGGTCAGGTTGATGCCGATGCCCGGATTGGTACCGCTATCCTCGAGGACCGAGGCCGCGGTGCCGGCCACGGTAACACTGCCGAGCAACTGGAGGTTCTGGAAGGTGCCATTGCCGCCGCTGGCGCCAATGAACGTGCCCCCATTGAGGTCCAGCGAGCCGATCGGGACGTAGTTGATCGTTTCGAAGACGCCGCCGGTGTTATTGGTGGCGCCTACAATAATCGTCGTGATGTTCGCCGGATTGATCCCTTCCTCGCCGCCAAATATGTTGTTGTCCAGGAACAGGAGTTCACCGCCGTTGTTTACGGTAATCGTGCGGCGGCGGTGCCGGCATTGCCGAGAGCGGAATTGCCGCCGGAGGTGCCGTTGCCGGTGGCTTCGAGCGTGCCGGAATTGATGACGATGTTGCCGGTGAACGAGTTGGCGGCATCACTCAGTTCCATCGTGCCGGCGCCGCCGAGGGTAAAGCCAGTGCCGCCACTGACGACGTTGCTTACAAGCAGCAACGCCGACGGAGTGGTAATCGAAAGGGCAGGGTTGGCGCCCAGGCTTACGGCACCGCTGAGAGTCAGGTTGTTCGAGCCGACGAAAGTCGAGCTTCCGCCCCAGCTCACCGCGTTGCTGACCGTGATCGGGCCGCCGCTGTTATTGTCGAAGGCGCCACCGTTCAAATTCCACTGGCCAGAGCCAATGGCGCCCGCGCTGCCGAGGAGCAGCGTGCCGGCGCTGAGCGTGGTATTCCCGGTATAGTTGTTCGACTGCGAGAGATTGGCGGTGCCGCCAACAACCACCAGAGAACTGCTGCCGCCCAAGGCGTTCGAGGTGTTTTCCGTAATGGTTCCGTTCGTGCTGGTGACCACACCCGCCGAGATCGCGCCGGCGGCGTTGAGATTGAGCGTGGCGCCGTTGAGATTGGTCGCTCCCGTGTAGTTATTCGCCACCGCCAGCGTCAATGTCACGCCGCTGCCCAACGTCAATCCCGCGGACCCGCTGATGCCGTTGGTCACCGCGTCGTTGAGCGTGCCATTGGAATTGGAAACCGTGATGGTACCGCCGCTGACGGCGCCCGCCGCGTTCAGGTTTAATGTGCCGCTGGTGAGCGCCGTGGGCCCGGTGTAGTTGTTCGAGTTGCCCAGGTTTACATTGGCGCCGTTGTTGATCGTCAGGCCCGCGCTTCCGCTGATGCCGTTGTTCACGGACTCATTGAGCGTGCCGCCCGCGACCGTCAGCGTGTTCTGGTTGATCGCGCCGGAGCCGGCCAGGTTGATGGTGGCGCCGCTGTTGACGGTGACCCCCGTGTTGCCCAGGGCTCCAGTGACCGTGAGCGCCGCCGGGCTGTTTACCACCGTCGCGCCGCTGTAGCTGCTCGATCCGCCGAGCGCCAGCGTGCCATTGCCGGTCACGGTCAGACCGAGGCCGCTGCCGCCGTCGCCGATCCCGCCATTCTCCGTAAGAGTCTGGCCGTTGTTGAGAGTGATCGTCGGGCTGGCGCCGCTGAGGGTCACGGCGCCGGTGCCCATGTTCAAGGCAGCAGTGCCGCCATAGTTGAAGCTGCCGGTCCAGACCTGCGCGTTGTCGGACGAGAGCGCCACGCCGACGGTGCTGTCAATCGTGCCGCCGGCGATGGTGATCGTTCCAATACCGAGCGCGTAGGCATTGTTGATGTACAGGGCGCCCGCGTTGAGATTAACGCCGCCGGTGTAGCTGTTCGAGCCATTGAGAGTGAGCGAACCGGAGCCATTCTTGGTGAGCAAGCCGGGGCCGGCGATACTGCCGAGGGGCCCGCCGATCGTATAGGCGTTGGTGGTGCTGACCGTCATCGATCCGGGAGACACGGTGCCGCTGACGAGCACGGTGTAATCTCCCTGGTTGGTATCATTGAAGGTGACGTTATCGCCGTTATAGAAGTAATCCGCGCTGCCGCTTTCGGTCAGATTGGTCCAGTTCTTCTCTACCTGCTGACTTTCCCATGTGACGCCGTCGCCGCCGCCTGTGGACGTGCCCCACTGGAGATTGGCCGGACCGCCCGCGATGTCAATCTGGAGGACATTGGCACTCAACTGGGTTGGATCGATGCTGTAAGTGGTGCGCCCGATGGTCTCGAGCAATCCCGAGGTAAGCCCGGTGAGGCCGCCCGGCGCGCTGAAAATCACGTAAGAGGGATGCGTCGGGCCCAGGACCTGGATAAGGTCCAGGCTGCTGTCGCCGGCGAAGGTGGCCGAGCCGCCGAGGGTCAGCGTAGTTGCGGTGGCGCCGTTAAATACGACATCCAGGAGGCCGCCCGACACCGAGAGATTGCCCCCGATGCCGATGCTGCCCACGGTATTGAGCGCTCCCGCCGACAAGGTGCCGGCCGGGATGCTAACTGAGCCGCTGTAACTGCCCGATCCCTGCAAAGTCTGGCCCGCGGCCGTGGTTGAAATCGAGCCGTTGAGGACACCGTTATTGGTTAGGTTTTGCGTGCCCGCAAGCGAAAGACCGAGACCGCCGTCTACGTTGGTGGTATCCAATGTCGCGCCGTGGGAAATGGTGATGCCGGAGCTGCCGGCGATGTTATTAGTGCCCCCTGTGTTGAGGAATAGGGTGCCGGCACTAACCGAGGTGGCGCCGGAGTAGGTGTTGTTGCCGCTCAGGGTCGTTGAACCCGATCCCGACATCGTCACGCCGGCGCCGCCGAGAAGGTTGGCGCTGATGAAAGATGCGCCGGTGTTATTGCTGATGGCATAAGATGCGCCGGTAAGGCTGCCGTCCTGGATGGTGCCGTTGGCCGCCGTGAGCGTTACCGCGCCCACGGTCTGGCTGGTGGTTCCTAGATCGACAGTGCCGCCGCTGACCGTCAGGGGCGAGGTGGTCGAGCCGAGCGTACCGGCGCCGGTGATTTGCAGCGTGCCACTGACGGCCGAGGTGGCGCCGGTATAACTGTTTGCGCCCGAGAAGGTCTGCGTGCCGGTGCCGGTCTTGGTGATGTTGAGCGGACCCTCGATGACGCCGCCAAAGGCGCCGGTGCCGCCATTGTCACCAATGGTCAGAGTGCTGAGGGTTGCGGAGCGGTTGTTTACAAAATCCGCCGCGGCGCCGCCGGTGGTAATCAACGCGCCGATGGTCTGGTTGAATCCGTTTGGATTGAAGGTCAAATTTCCCGCGCCGCCCGAGAAAGTGAAATTGCCCGCCGACGTTCCAGCCGCGGGGCCGAACTGATTGGCGGCGCTGCCGGTCACCGAGAGGAACAGAGTGCCGCTGAAAGCCTCCATGATGGTTCCGCCGGTCCAGTTGTTTCCATTGGCCGTGGTGTTGTCCAAAACGAAACTCGTTCCGCCGCCCGTGGTTCCGTTCGATGCGTCGCTGTCAAAATCCAGTGTGCCGGCGCCGGTGATCTGATTGGTGAATACAAGGCTTCCGCCCGCAATATTGTTGGTCAATCTGTCGCCAGGCGCCGCGGTAACGGGGCTGCCCTGCGCCGTGAAAGTTCCCGAGTAGACGAGGTTACTGGCGGCGCCGCCGCTATTGCCGGCAAACCTGATGTTGCCCTGCGCCCCGTTGCCACCGTTGTCTCCGGTGCCCGGGGAAAGGAATATGTTATTGGACTGGCTTGTCTCGAGGTAAAGTGTCGCGCCACCGGCAATATACACTGGCCCTGTTCCAAGATCCCCAGGCCCGTTAGCCTGCAACCAGCCTTCATCCACGTAAGTGCCGCCGCTGTAGCTATCCGCGTTCGGGCCAAGGGCGGTGCTATTCATATACATCGAGGCCATGCCCGTTTTGATTATCGTTACCGGACCGCCCTGGGCATTGTTGGTGATCTTTGCATTGTCCTCCAGTTCATTCGCGGTACTGCCCGCGGTGCCGTTAATGCCAAAGACAATGGTGCCGCCGGAACTGGTAGTCCCGGCAGTCACCACGCCGCCGGAAGCATTAAAGGTGAAGTCCTGGTTCGAAACGGCATTGGTGACATAGACACCGCCTATCCCCTTTGCGTTGCCCGCGCCAAATACCATGGTGCCGGTTACATCCAACACATCAGTGCCTGTATCCTGAACAATGGTGTTCAGAAGCGTCGTGCCGCTGGCGGTGTAGGTTGTCGAAATCGAGCCGTTGTTGAGCAACACGTTGTTATTGGCGCCGGAAGCAATGGCGCCCGGACTCACGCTGTCATACGAGCCCTGCGGCAGCGGCACAATCTGGCCGCCGCTCACCGTCGCCAGCGGCAGCAACGCCAGTGAACCGCTGGTCACGGAGGTGTTATAGGCGCTGTTAAGAATCAAGCCCGCGCCGTTAAGGCCGGAGATGAGGCCCGTGTTCGGATCCGCCGTCAGGGCGGTCCCGCCGGAGGTCGTGATGTCGCCGGTGCCGCTAAAAAGGGCGACGCCGCCGGTATTTGCCGTCAGGCCGCCGTTTATGGCGATGCCCGCGCCCGCGGGATCCGTGAAGGTGTAGCTGCCCCAATCGAGCGTCAGGGGAAGATTGATCGTCTGAGCCATCCCCGGCGCGTTATTGACGATGCCGGCAGTGAGCGTTTCGCTCGGGTTATTCACCTGGCCGGAGAGCAGGATGCCGTTGCCCGTAAGGGTGAACGCCCCGGCGGCGCTGTCGAAGGCGATGCCGTCGATTGCCATGCCGGCTGTGAAATTGTTATTCGACGTGAGGCCGTTGTTTCCCGTGAAGTCGAGCGAATCGTAAGGGCTCGGGGCGGCATTGGCGGCATCCGACCAGTTGGTGGGCGTGGCCCAGTTCGAATCGCCAGCCCCGGCGTTATCCGTCCATGTATCCGTCGCGGCTCCGGCGCGCTGGAAGGCGAGACACGCCGCGAGAAGAGCGCCAGCCAGTCGAGCCATTTTCGAAATCCGGGGAGGAGGATGAATAATGTATTTATTTGACGAACCTGGGGTATTCATAGCGCGAGTAACGACGGTTTAGGGAAATGCAAACGCACGGTGGGGTGACAGAGAGAATCACCGAAAGAGGGGGTAATAGACAATTGGCCCGTTCGGGCTAATCTGGCCGAATCTACCGTTTTTCGACGAATTCCCCAGGGGCGCAGGCCCAAAACAAACCGGAATGAGATGCGATTTATGCCGCCGGATGAGACGTATGGGACGAATATCCCGAACCGATGGAGTAAACCGAATCCACCGGGCAGCTAACGATCTCGAGCGGCCGCCGGCCTAAAACTTAAGCTTACTTCCGGAGATATTTTACCACTGCTTCAGTCCGCGATTGGACGTGGAGCTTGCCGTAGATTCGCCGCAGATGATTATGGACCGTGTGGGGGCTGAGGTTGAGGCGGTCGGCAATCTGTTTGTAAGCCAGGCCCTCCGCCAGCAGTTCGAGGATCTCGCGCTCCCGTTTCGAAAGGCTGTTGACGTCGTCCTCGCGCTCGTGGCTGTGGTGAAAATGCGAAACCACGCGGCGGGCGATCTCCATGGACATGGGCGAACCGCCGTTGCGCACGCCTTCAATCGCCGCCAGCAATTCGTCCGGCGCGGCCCGTTTCAAGAGGTACCCGCTGGCGCCGGCGCGCAGGGCGCTGAAAATGAGGTCGGTGTCGTCGTACGTCGTGAGCATCAGGAACTCGATTTCCGGATGGCCGCGCTTGAGCTTTTCCACGCAAACGATGCCGCTGGTCTGCGCGAGATTGATGTCCATCAGGACTACATTGGGAAGATGCAGTGGAATCTCCCGTTCCGCCTGCTCCGCGTTGCCGTATGCGCCCACGCAAACCAGCTCCGGCGAGTGGCGCAGCAGCTTGGTAAGCGCCTCGCGGGTGGGCTTGTGATCTTCGACGATGGCAACGCGGATCATGGGGGCGGAGCCGCATCCATTGTTCATTCGCCGCGCAAGGGCAACTCAAAAGTAACCCGCGTCCCCTTGCCGGGAGAAGTTTCGACGCGGCAGAAGCCGCCGACTTCGGCCATCCGTTCGCGCATGTTGCGCAGGCCGTTCGCGTCGGGTTCCTCCCTGCCGTTGACGAACCCGCGCCCGTCGTCGGCAATGACGATGCGGAGAAGGCTGCTGGTCATTTCCACCTTCAGCGTGGTGACTTTGGCTTCGGCGTGCTTGGCGATATTGTTGAGCGCCTCCTTGGCGACGAGGAAGAGATGATGCCGCGTGTTCGAGGCGATGGCGCGCGGCGGCACGCCATTGGGGCTGTCCACCTTGCAGGTGATGCCGCTGGATTGCATGAAAGTGACGGCGTATTTGCCCAGGTATTCGGCGAGGCCGGAGAACGTGTCGTAACGCGGATTGACGGCCCAGACAATGCCATCGAGCGACTCGACGGTGCTGCGCGCGATGGAAGCGACCTCGGCGATGTGGCCCGGGATTGCCTCGAGCGGATCGAGTTGGGCGAGCTTGCTGGTGATGGCGATCTGCGTGAGGTTCGCGCCGACTTCGTCATGAATGTCGCGGGCGATGCGCAGGCGCTCCCTGTCGAGCGCCGCCTGCTGCTCGGAGAGCTGCAACTTCCAGCGCAACCTCCGGTAGGAGACAAACCGGACGATGACGACCACGCAGGCGATGAGGGCGGCGAGCACGGCCAATTGGAACCACCAGGTCTGCCAGTAAAAAGGCGTCACGGTGAAGGCGACGCTTCCCCCCGCCTGGCTCCAGACGCCGTCACTGTTGCAGGCGATCACGCGAAAGCGGTAGCGGCCCGCGGCGAGACGCGAGTAAACGGCCTGCCGGTCGGCGCCGGCCTCGTTCCATTGCTTGTCGTAACCCTCGAGCATGTATCGGTATTGATTGTTCTCGGGCGCGTCGAAACTGAGCGCCGCGTAGTTGAACTCGATCCTGCTGAGGTAGGGCGGCAGCTTGATGGCGGAGCCGTCGAGCGGGACATCGCGGCCATCGACGCGCACCGACTCGATGGAGACCTGCGGTGGCACTTCATTGCGGGGACGGGCCCGCGAATCGACGATGAGAATGCCGTTGCCGTAGGAGAACCAAATCTCGTCGCCCACAAGGCGGCAGCAGTGGCCGATCAACGACCCGATGCTCCGCGCGGCGGTTTGCGTATCGAACGCCTTCTCTTCCTGCGCAAACGTGGCGACCCGCAACCGTTTCACATCGCCGGCGGCAAAGTGGTCGAAGTCCGCGATATCGATCCGGGAAAGGCCGGCATTGCTGAGTATCCAGATCCGGCCAAGGTTATCGGGAACCATCTGGTAAATGTAATTGTCGGGCAGGCCATCCGTGGCCATGGCGCGGACGAATTTGCCATCCTTGAGCCGTCCCAGGCCGCCGCCCAGAAAGCCAATCCATGTGCCGCCCTCCTTGTCGCAGCACAATCCGCGAATGGTGAATTTCCGGTCGCCCTCGAAACGAAGCTGCGCGATTTGCCCGTCGACAACCTGGTAGAGCCCGCCCGCGCCGGCGCCTCCGCGCTCGCCGGCCATGAGGATGTTGCCCTTTGCGTCCTCGGCGAGGAGCGGCGCCGTGGCTCCGTCGGGATTGGTCAGGCTGTCGACTTTTCCATCCGGATGAATGCAGTCGACCCGCCCGCTTTCGCCGGATACCCAGATATCGCCCGAGCGCGCGCAGAGCATCGTGATGACGTGGGATATCTTCGGATCGACCGCGAGCGTCGCCGGGGAGCCGGTGGTGCCGGTGCAGCGGAAGACTCCCTTGGCCCAGGTGCCGATATAGACCGAGCCGTCCGCCGCGGCCTCGACCGCGATACCCCGGCCCACCGCACCGGAATTATGGGCGAATTCGACCACTTTGGCCCACTGGCCGCCGACCTGGCGATAGACCGAATTATCCTCGAAGACCATCCAGACCGATCCGGACGTATCCCTGGCGAATGAGAAGATGCGCCCCCAGACGTCGAAAGTCGGGTCGACCGTCAGGAACCGGATCAAGCGCGGGCGAACCTGCTGGATTCCGTCGTCAAAGGTCGAGAGCCAGACGTTGCCCTCGCGGTCGCTCATGATCGAGGAGACGCGATATTTCTCCTCGCCTGCTTCAATGAAGTTTCCGCCTTCCACCAAATAGAGGCCATTCTTCACGGAGTTTGTGGTGCCCGCCCACATATTCCCCGCCTGGTCCTGGTGAAAGGCGGAGATATAGCCGATGCCGGGCGTGACAATGATGGTTTGATCGATCCCGCCGCCGGGAATGACGTGATCGATTTCATGTCCGTTCCAAACCCAGAAGCCTCCTTCGCGGTCCCATTCCATGCCGCTGGGCATCATTTCCGGCGGGAGGTCGGCGGACTTGACGAATGTGCCGTTGCGAAACTCGAACAAGGCGCCGCCGACCGCGCACCAGGCGTTGCCCTCGCCGTCACCGGCAAGGCACCAGGCGTTGTGGCGCGGAGTAACGTCATTCAAGGGAAACGCCGTGACTTTGCCCTTGTCGATCTCGATCACGCCGGAGTTGTGAAAGCTGATGAAGATGGCGCCCTCCTTGTTCTCGCAAATGTTCACCGGATGATCGTCGGGCACGCCCTCCGCTTTCTGCCACACTGAGATGGCTCCATTGCGCCAGCAAACCACGCGGCCATGGTCGAGGCCCCACCAGACCGAGCCGTCGCGCGCCGCATAGATGACATAGCAGGCGTTGTCATACTCGTGGGAAAGCTGGGGAACATCGACGGCGGTGAAGTGAACGCCATCGAACCGGAACACGCCTTGAAGCGTGGCAACCCATAGAAATCCATCGGCGCTCTGGACGACCTGGTTGTCCTCGACGATGGGCAACCCGCTCTCGGAGCCCCAGTTGCGCACGGTCCACGCGGAGTCCGAATCATCCGCCACGGCGCGCCCGGCAAAGAACGCGGCGGCCAGCAGGAAGGCGCTCAGCCGCAAGAGAGCACGCCATATCTGAGGGGGCAACAAGGGGTTCAACGACTCCATCTCCCGCCATATTGCCGCCGTGTCAAGATAAGCGGCAAACCATCCGAAACCTGAATATCGAATCCAAACCCCAAATAGCCATGCCGATTCCGCCAAAAGGCATATTTACCCCATTCTTAAGCAATGGTAGTTTCCCCAACGATGACCCCGTCGCCTTTACCCCCGCCGGCGAATCCGCGGGCGCTCGCGCGGCGCGGCACATGCGTGTGCGGGTGGATGCGGGCGGCGGTGATCGCATCCTGCGTTGCCTGGCTGAACCCGATGGCCGATGTCAAAGCCGCGGATCAAAAACAAGCAGCCTATCCCGGCCTGCCGAAGCTGACGCTTTCCACAGCCGCCCCCGTTGGCGATCCCGATGCCAGACAACTGGCACGCGCCACCCGCTGGACAGTCGAGCACGGAGCATGGATGCAGCACAGGGATGCCCTGGATCATGCGCTGGTCTCCGCGGCCGGCATTGGCGGGTGGATGAATTACGAGAACAACCTGGGGCAAATCCTCGACCTGGGCACCCCGTCGCTGATGCTCTCGCAGGACACGATCCTCCACAAGCTGGACCCGTCGCTGCTGCGGGGCCTGCCCAATGACAGCGACACCACGGACTTTCTGACGTGGCTTTTCACCGATCCCCGCGCGGCAACCATCCTCGCCGACGATTTGAAACCGGGCGACAACCCGAAACGGGTGCTCGAAATCTGGCGCGATTGCTGGATCAGCGACCGTGACGGAGCGGAGAAATACGCGGCGCTCGCGTTCGCAGTGGCGGCGGATTTCCAGCGTCCCATCGCGATAAGGCCGGATTTTTTCGACGCGTCCACGGCTTCGTACAGCAAGGATGACTCGGGACCGTCGCAGATTTACGTCGATCCGGTCGAGCGCTACAAATTTTACCGCGATGCCGATGCAAAGGGGATACTCAAAACGTCGCTGGCCGACATGGAGCCGTATGAATTGGTATGGGTGGTCGATGCGCCGCTGCCCAGCAGCGAGCTGCTCTGGGCCCAGCAATACGTAAACTACAGCCGGGCCGATTGGGGCCAGGCGTACGCCTCGATCCGCTACCGAATGGACAAGGCCACCAACGGAACCCAGATTTACACCCGGTACACGCTCGCGGAGATCAAGGCGCGCGGCGGCGTATGCGTGGACCAGGCTTATTACGCGGAGATCACGGCGAAGGCGAACGGCATACCGGCGATGTCGATCATTGGCGAAGGAGAGCGCGGCAGCCATGCCTGGGTGCAATGGGAATCGAGCCCGCAGACCTGGAGCGAAGCGGGCCGCTATGATGACAATTACTCCGCCGGCGAAACGATGGACCCGCAAACCCACCGCCGCATCAAGGAACAGGAATTGGGTCAATTGACCATGCCGGGGCGGCGCGCCGATGCCTGGGTGAAGACCGAGCGCTACATCGAACTGTCGCGGATGTTCACCGGCGCCCACCAGGCAGAGCTGGCGCAGACGGCGCTGGATGCCGCCATCCAGCTATCCCCGGAAAGCGAGGATGCGTGGAATCTCCTGCTCGATAATCTGGCCGCTTCAAAGGCCAGCGCCGCCGATTGGGAAACGGCGATCGCCCGGATGCGCGCCGCGTTCCAGAAGTACCCGGACATCCTTCAGCAAATCAACAAACGCGAAACCGCTTACCTGGCCGCCAGCGGCGATACGGAGGCGGCCATGCATGCGCTGAAGCGGCAGGAAACGCGGCTGATGAACCAGAATCAATCCCGCACCGACCTGATCCTGAACGTCGCCTTCCAGGAGGCCGACCTCGCCACGAAAAATGGCGATACCGAGCAGGCCGCGCGCATTTACCGCGACGCCCTGCGGGAGAAAGGCCGCGAGACCGTCGGGTTCAGGCAGATTGCGGAACACTATTACGATTGGGCGAAATCGCAGGGCCAGGGGTCAGTTGCGGCGCGGGAAATCGGCCTCGACTTCGAGCAGAATTTCCAGCCGGACGGCGATTATTTCCAGCAAGGGGCGTATGAGGATACGCTCAAGCTGGTGATAGATATGTATGAAGCGGAAGGCCTCCAGCAGGATGCGGACCGGCTCGAACTCGTTTCGGAGCGGGTCCAGGCGCGGCTGAAATTGATGCAGGAGGAAAACAAGCACGATTTCTATACGCCGCAGCAGGGTCAGCAGGCGCAGGCAAATTGATGCGGTTTTGCATTTGATGGGAAGCGGGGCGGGCGTTATAAGTTCGGAGCGCTCCGCCGCGTGGCGGCAACGTCAGATCCCCACAAGTCCCCAAATCCTCCTCACAGCTTATGAGCAGCTTCACCCTCAACGTTAACGGCCAGAGCAGAACCATCGACGTCTCACCCGATACCCCGCTGTTATGGGCGCTGCGCGACAGCATCGGGCTGCTGGGGCCAAAATTCGGATGCGGCATTGCGCAATGCGGCGCATGCACAGTGCATCTGGATGGCTCGGCGGTCCGCTCCTGCATCCTTCCCGTTTCCGCGGTGGGAAGCGCGAAAGTGACGACCATCGAGGGCCTCGCCCAAAATGGCCAGCTCACCGCGCTCCAGAAGGCATGGTGCGACCTGGATGTCGCGCAATGCGGTTATTGCCAGGCCGGGCAATTGATGACCGCCACGGCCCTGCTGGCAACGAACCCCAATCCCACGGACCAGGACATCGACGGCGCAATGGCGGGCAATCTCTGCCGCTGCTGCACCTACACACGCATCCGCGCGGCCATCCATGCCGCGGCCAAACCAGCCTGAACCCTTTTATCGCCATGACTGCTCCAGCAAATCCCGATCTCTCCCGCCGCGGCTTTCTCAAGGTTGTCAGCATCGCCGGCGGCGGCCTGATGCTTGGCTATTATTTTGCGTCACGCCCCCGGGCCGATGCCGCGGGACTCGATCCTGCGCCGGCGTCGGATTTTACGCCGAACGCCTTCATCCACATCAAACCCTCCGGCGCGGTGACCATCATCGCGAAGAACCCGGAGATCGGCCAGGGCGTCAAGACCTCGCTGCCGATGATCATCGCCGAGGAATTGGAAGTGCCATGGGAAAGCGTGACGGTCGAGCAGGGCAGTCTCAATCCCGCCTACGGCGGGCAGGGCGCCGGCGGCAGTTCATCGATCCCGAATAATTACGACATGATGCGGCGCATGGGCGCGGCGGCGCGGGTGATGCTCATCACCGCCGCGGCGCAAACCTGGAATGTGCCGGAAACCGAATGCACGGCCTCGAACGGGGCGGTGCTGCACGCGGCGACGAAGCAAAGCGCCACTTACGGGGAACTGGTTGCGAAGGCGGCAACGCTGACGGCGCCCGACCCAAAGACGGTGCCGCTCAAGGATCCGAAGGATTTCAAGATACTGGGCCGGCGCATTCCCGGTGTGGACAATGAGAAGATTGTCACGGGCCTGCCGCTCTTTGGCATCGATCAGGCGCTGCCGGGAATGCTGCACGCGGTCTATATTCGCTGCCCGGTGTTCGGCGGCAAATTCCAGAGCGGAAACCTGGACGACATCAAGAAGATGGATGGCGTAAAGGACGCGTACTCCGTCGATGGCGGAAACGGCATGGACCCGGGCGTGGCGATTGTCGCCGATTCCACTTGGTCCGCGTTCAAGGCGTCAAAGGCGCTGGCGGTGGTCTGGGACGATGGCGGCAAGGGGAACCAGAGCACGGACGATTTTGCGAAGCAGGCCGCCGACCTGGGCAAAGGCGCGCCTCAAAAACAAGTCTATACCGCTGGCAATGCCGACGCCGCTTTTGCGTCAGCGGCGAAAACCGTCGAGGGGGACTATTTCTATCAATACCTGTCGCATGCGACGCTCGAGCCGCAGAACTGCACCGCCCTGTTCAAGGATGGGAACCTTGAGATTTGGGCGCCGACGCAGTCACCCGGCGGCGGACAGGGGAACGCGGCGGAGGCGCTCGGCATTCCCAAGGAAAACATCTCGGTGCATTTGACGCGCATCGGCGGCGGATTTGGCCGGCGGCTCAAGAATGACTACCTGGTCGAGGCGGCGGCGATCGCGCAAAAGATGCCGGGCACTCCGATCAAGTTGACATGGACCCGCGAGCAGGACATGCAGCATGACTATTACAGACCGACCGCGTGGCACTTCCTCAAGGGCGCGGTCGACGGCACGGGCAAGCTTTCCGCGTGGTCCAACCACGTGGTGGCGCTCGGGCACAACAACACCGAGCGCGGCGACAACGAAGTGGGCGCAAACGAATTCCCGAGCCCGTTCGTGCCGAATTTCCAACTCGGCGCGTCGGTCATCTCGAGCAACATCCCCACCGGCCCATGGCGCGCCCCGGGCGCGAACGGCAACGTGTTTATCTTCATCAGCTTCCTGGATGAGCTGGCGCATGCGGCGGGGCGCAACCTGGTTGATTTCGGCCTCGACCTTCTCAACAATCCCCACGAACCCACTTCCGCGCCCGGTGGCCGCCGCGGCCGCCCATGGGACCTGGACCGGATGAAAGGGTGCATCCGGCTGGCGGCGCAAAAATCGGGCTGGCCAAAGCAATTGCCACGCGGTCAGGGGCAGGGCCTTGGGTTTTATTTCAGTTACGGAGGTTATGTGGCGGTAGTGGCCGAAGTTACGGTAACCAAAGCCGGCGCTTTGCACGTGGATAAGTTGACCGCGGCCGTTGATATCGGCCCGGTGGTGAACCTGAGCGGCGCCGAAAACCAGGTGCAGGGGGCGATGACCGACGGACTAAGCGCCGCGTGGCGCCAGCAGATCACCGTCGACAAGGGCCAGGTCAGCCAGAGTAACTTCCACGATTATCTCCTGCTCCGGATGAATGACGCGCCGACGGTGGTCGATGTGAATTTCATCCAGACTCCCACGCACCCGAGCGGCATCGGCGAACCCGCGCTGCCGCCCACGGCGCCGGCGGTCTGCAACGCGATCTTTGCCGCGACCGGCAAGCGCGTCCGTTCGCTGCCGATAAGTCAGCACGACCTTAGCTGGTCGTAGGCAATGCCTTACTTACCCGGCGGGATGAACCCGAACTTGCCGGCGACTGCGAGGGCGATGTTAAATATCCGGGCTACCCGTTGAGTGAATTGAGAAGCGCGGGGCCGATTGTACCGGTGGTGGGCACGAGGCCGTTGTCCTGCTGGTAGGCGACAATGGCGGCCTGGGTCATTGGTCCGTAAACTCCGTCGATGGAGCCGTGATAGTAACCATCGTTGGCGAGATCCTGCTGAACCTCCGTAATGAGGGAGTAACTGTTGAAATAACCGGGGCTGTAATAGGCGCGGTTATAGTAAGTGTACGGGAAAGGATTGATGATGAACCAGCCATTGCCAAACCAGCGGTAATGATGGTTGTGCCAATAATACTCCCGATTTTGGTTCCAGCCCGAGTGGCTTTGGAAGGCATAGGTGTAATTGCTTTGGCTGACCCGGTTCCCAGAGCCATTGGGGCTGCCGACGAGCGCCACATTTGCCCCGTGGCGGCGGGCGGATGTCACTCTCCCGGCCGTGGCGATTGTCCGGCCACGAGAATTCCGGGCTGCGATGCCGCGCACGGCCCTGGCGCTCGATCGATTCGCGGTCAGGCGGGCCCGGCTGGTCGTGACTCGGCGTGCGGCGATGGCCGACCGGGTTCCATGATGGACGGCGGCAACCGCACGCGTGGCGTGGTGCGTTGAGGCAATCGCACGGCTGGTGGTAGAGCGGTGCGTCGCAGCCACGTGGTGCGAAACCGCACGATGGCTCGAGGCGCCCTTCCGGTCTTTGGCGGCAAACGCCGGCTGGCCGGCACAGAGAGCGGCGGCGATGGCAAACACGGTAAAAATTCTAATATTCATAACGATCCAACTGTTTCTATCAATGGATTCGATAATCAATGGCCGGCAGGTCTCAGAGGAATCGCTTATAGCCGAATGCAATGCCGCCCCTGGCGCTTGCCGGAGACGTTGCCCTATCTGCCGTTGCCGGTAGTTGCGAGGCGGGTTACGCCACGAACGTAAAGTTCTCCAGCAGCGTATTGTCGAACGTGACTACTTTGGTCGGGGCCGTGTCGGAGAAAATGAACCCGTCGATCGGGACCGCCTGGCTGGGAGGAGTCAGGTTGGTTCCGCTTACATTGTCGTAGAGGCCGTTTCCGTTCTGGTCGTAGGCAATGTAATTGGCGGTAATATTGGCCACCTTCGAGGCGGCGGCGAAGAGGCCGTTGCCATTCATCGCCGCGCCGATGGCGGCGATGTCAGCGGCGCTGATATAGGTCACCGAACCGGCCACACCGGCGGTCGCGCCCGTGCCGCCGTCTCCGGCAAATACGCCTTGCGGCACGGAGCCGAATGGGAAGAGGAAATCAAAATAACCGGGGGTCGCGCCGGTCTGGAAGACGCCGAAGGTATTGCCCAGGTTGTCCGAGGCCTGGCCTATCAAGCCCACTGTATTGACCTGCGTCACGCTGCCGCCGGCGCCGCCGGTGCCGACCGCCCCGCCGCCATTGCCGGCCTGGATGACCGTGATGGGCGTATTTATATCCTTGGACTCGGTAATCTGGCTGATGCTGCCGCCCACGCCGCCGACCGCCGACGCGCCCGTGGCCGCGCCGCCGTTGCCGGCCAGGATCAGGGTCGGGAGAATGTCGTACGATGTGTTGTACGAGACGATGCCCTGGGTCGCATTGAGCTGGATGGCAGTTACATTGCCGCCCGCGCCGCCGCCGGCGCCGCCACTGCCGCCGGGGCCGCCCTGCAGCAGCAATCCATACTCGTCGGTGGCAATCGCGCAGCCGAGCAGCGAGCTCGAGACGCTGCCGCCCACGCCGCCCTTGCCGGAGACGCCGCCACTGCCGCCACCGCCGGCTTGAATGTTCATCTGGCCGCCCTGGAATATGACGCCGCCGCTGGGAACCTCAGCCTCCGAGGCTTGCCCCCAGCCGGAGACACCGATGTTCAGCCCGGAGACGGTCCCACCTGCGCCGCCATTGCCGGAACCGCCGTTGCCGCCGGTGCCCGAGGTGATCGACGCGCCGGCCAATTGCGTGCCTGTAAGATTCTGGGGCTGGGTGCCCGACGAGCCGCCAAGGCCCGACGCCAGCGGGGTGTATTGCGCGTTATAGGAATTGATGACCGCGATGGCGCCGCCTGCCCCACCCACCGTGCCACCGTTGCCGCCATTGCCCGAGGTGATCACCAGCGGAGTATCGCCGGCCTGCGGATCGGCCGCATCCGGGTCGAAATGGGAGATACCCACCAGGGTAAGATCGCTGATCGCGCCGCCTGCGCCGCCTACTCCGGTCGAGCCGGTGTTGCCGCTTCCAGCGGTGAATTGCGCCGCGACTGGATTGATCTCGATGCCGCCGCCGGGGAGGATCTGGTTGAAAACAGCGGTCGCGTTCACGTTCTTGATCGAGCCGCCTGCGCCGCCGATCGCGCCCGTGCCGCCGGTGCCGGCCGCGAAGGCCACGCGGACGGTACTGTCGAGGTTCTCGTGCACGGTGGGAGGAACCGAGGTCGAGTTGTTGACCGACTCCTCCGGCGCCTCGAGCGACATGCTGACGTTTGAAATCGAGCCGCCCGCGCCACCCGTGCCTCCATTGGAATCGCCGCCATTGTTCGCGGTAAGGTTGACGCCGTAAGCGGCCTCGAGGGTGTTTTCAGCGAGCGAGAGCGAGTGGTTGATATTCGAGATCGAGCCGCCCGCGCCGCCATTGCCCGCCGGGCCGAGGGCCGAACCGCCGAGGCCGGTGGTGATGTCAAGGTCGCCGCCGTTATCGACCGACTTGATTGCGGTGACCATGCCGCCGTTGCCGCCGTTGCCGCCGCTGCCGTCGCCGCCGCCGCCCGAGAAAATCGTGGTGTTGCCCTCGATCATCGTCATGTTCAGCCCTTCCACCGCGCCGCCAATCCCGCCGGTCGCCGTGTGCGACGTGCCGCTGGATGTTCCGCCGCCGCCGGCCGTGAGTACCATGAGGCTGTCCGCCGTAACGGTGGTGGTAATGGTCGTGCCGCCATAGGTCACCAGCGTCGGCGTATCCAGGATGGCGCCGCCGGCGCCCGCCGGAGCGTCAATCGAGGTTCCGCCGTTGCCGGCCTGCAGGGTGATTTGTCCCGCCACGATGCTCATGCCGGAAATGGCGCCGCCGGCGCCGCCCGCCGCGGTCGAGCCGACCACCCCGTTGCCGCCGTCGCCGGCGTCAATGGTGACCGTCTTGCCCGTGAAAGGCAACTCGACGTTGAAAAACGCGCCGCCATTCTGGCTGAAGGAGAAATGCTCGACCGAGTTGCCGACAGCCGCGACGCCGGAGGTGCTGCCGGCATCGAGCACCGGCACGAAGTTCTTCAGCGATTCGGCGGAGTCGGTGGATGAAGTCAGCGTGTAGGAGTCGGAGCCCTGGGAATAGATATCCAGCCGCGACGCGCTGCCGACGGCGGAGAGCACTTCGATCGGCTCGGCGAGCGATTGCGTCTCCGGCACGTAATGAGCGACCAGCGCGGTGCCCGGCTCGAGCCCGAGGTTGATGCTCGTGATGATGGCGAGCGAGCCCTGGGCATTCGCGCCATAGACGTTGATGGTGTTGCCGGCGCCGTTGAGCGCCATCAGCAGCCCTTCCTGCGGGTTGTAGTCGAGGTTCGCGAGGCCGCCGGCGACGGTGACGCCGGAATTGTTGACGGTAAACGGCAGCCCGGTCGAGGAGCCGGTCGAGAGCAGTGAGTCGATGAGGCCATTCTTGAAACCGATGAACAGATCGCTGTAGGCCCCGCCCTGAATGTCCGCCGGGATGAGGCTCACCGCACCCGACGTGAGCGGAATGAGGGCGGTCAGCGGCGTGAAACCGCCGGCGCCATTGCCCGCGATGGTCATCAACGCGGGCGTGCCCGCGTCATCAACCGTCGCTACCAGATCGGTCGAGCCGTCGCCGGTAAAGTTGGCGGCGGCAATCAGCGAAGGAGCGTACCCCAGGGCGATGTTGCTTTCGGCCAGCGTCGAGCTGGTAAGCTGGTTGCCGGTATATGCGTTAATGTAAAAAACGCCGCCGCCCTGGTTGAGGAATACGCCGAGCGCGTCGGACCCGGCGTAGGCGACCACGATGTCGTAAACGCCACCGATATCCACCGCGATGGCGTCAACCGGCGTCGTTCCCTGGGAGGGGATGGTGTCCGAGGTGGTAAGCTGATCCTGTGTGACAGGGGTGAATCCGGTGCCGTTGCCGTTGTTTTGCTCGATAATCATGCTGCCGGTCTGCGCGTCGATGAGCAGGATGTCGTCGGCAGTGCCGCCGGTGAACGGCGCGGCCACCACGATGCCGTTGGAAAGCTGGTCGCCGCCAAAGTTGACGTTCTTCACGCTGCCGCCCGCGCCACCGGGAGCGCCGGGACCGCCCTTGCCGGCATGGACTGTGTAAGCGGAGCTGTCGCTCTCCATATTGAGCGCCGAGATGGAACCGCCCACGCCGCCCGGGCCGCTGAGGCCCGCGCCGCCTTGTCCGCCAAGAATTTCCACCACGCCCGCGGAGGTGATTTCGCTGATATCCTTGACGCCGCCGCCCGCACCGCCATGCGTGCCCGAGCCGCCGCTGCCGGCCATGAGGTTGTAACTAGGCGGATTCGATGGAAAGAGCTGCGTGTTTACGTAGGCGTTCTCGAGGGTGATGTTCGAAATCGATCCGCCGGGCAGACCGGGCGTGCCGGCATGACCCGGCGATGCGGCGGTGCCGGCAAAGCCGTCGCCGGCAAACATCTGCAACGCATCTCCCGCGGTGCCGATTTTCACGTTGGTGATCGACGCGCCGGATTCGACGGTCCTGGCGTTGCTGGGAGCGAAAACGAATAGATTCTGGATGCCGGGCTGGATGGGATTTGTATCGACGCCGACGTTCGCGTAAACGAACCCGTTTTGCTGAACGTGGGAATTGAGGTTCGCGTTCGAGCTTCCCGTGTAAAAGGCGCCGTCGCCGGCGTAAACACCCGAGAGTTCGCCGCTGATGTTCAAATTGCTCACCGAGCCCCCGGTAATGATGTTGCCGATGGTGCCCGTCTCGGGGCCGAGCGGATGCGTGGTGATGCCCACGATGTTGTTCGGCAGCAGCACGTCGCCGTCCAGTCCGTTGGCCGGGTTGTTGTCCGAATCGGTCAAATGGCCGCTGGCGGTCAGGTTGCCGATGATCGGGCCGGGGATGAAGAGGCCCTGGCTGTTGGTGATGCCAACGTCGCCGGTGATGTCCAGGGAGGTATTGGGGCCGACGGAAATGGCCGCGATCTGGCCGGCGTCGAACCAGACGATGGCGTCGCCGGAGAGGACCTTTACCAGCGTGACCGAATTGCCGCCGATGGAAGTCTCACCGGTCGTGGGATTTCCCGCGCCGAGGAGGTTGGCCCCCTGGACGAGCAAGGCAGGGGCAATGCGCTGCTCGAGGGGTTCGATAATGGACCGGCAACGCGGGTGGGCATCCTGCAATTTCATTTGGCTGGAAAGATTTGAAAGCCCTTCCAAAGCACGAAAGATGCCCGCCTGCCGCGCCGGGAGGGGCGCGGACCTTGTCACCACATGCCGAAGGGCCGTCGTGGATATGGGCCTGCCGCGTGTTTTTGGCTGGCGGCGCCCATCCCGGCCGCGGCGGCGCCGGGGCGATTTCCGCGGGTTCCCTGTATGCTGGAAAAACAGCACTGTGCTAAAAAAATAGCTTTACTTCCCGTGGCCTCTTCATTAGCCTGCGGCCCATGAACCCCAGATTCTGCCTCGCCGCGCTTCTGATTCTCTCCCTCACCGCGCCGGGCCTCGCCAAAAAGCCGAAGCAACAGGCTACTCCCGCCAGCGCCCCGGGACAAATGACCGTCGTCGCCGTCTCGCCGGGGGACGTGACGCTGGACCCGGGAAATGGCGCTGACCAACTCACCTATCCAATCTCGGACGCCACCAAGATAACGCTGGATGGTTCGCCGATAACCGTCGACCAGGTGATGGCCGGCATGCAGGCCACCATCAGCGTGGGCGCAGACAAGCAAACCCTGCTGACGCTCGATCTTACCGACGCGCACAAGGACCCGCAGGCCAGACGCCCTCGCGGAAAGGGACCGATCTTCTGGTAATGGGCTTATCTGCCCTTGCCCGCGGCAAATCGCGGGAAGGGACCGGATACGGCGGATAGTCAGGCAAATCCCGGCAAAACCCATTCGACTTCGCGCGGGGGGACGGGCATCTTTTTTCCCCATGGAAGCGAAGATGGATCCCAGCCTGGACAAGCGCTCGAGCGCGCTGGTGGTGCTCGGGCATGGCTCGACGGTCAATCCCGATTCGAGCACGCCGACTTTTCTCCATGCGCTCGAAATCAGGCGGCGCGGCGTTTTCGGCGAGGTGGCCTGCGGGTTTTGGAAGGAGGAGCCGAGCTTCCGGCAGGTGCTCGACATGGTGGAGAGCAGCGATGTCTATATCGTGCCGAATTTCATCAGCGAAGGTTACTTCACGCAAAAAATCATCCCGCGCGAGATGGGGCTCGAGGGGCCGGTGACGCGCCAGACAGCGCATGCCGGGATGCCGGCGCGGACGCTGAAGTATTGCGAGCCGGTGGGAAATCATCCGCGCATGACCGAGCTGCTGCTGCATCGCGCGCGCCAGGTGGCGCCGGGCATCGATCCGCGCGGGGCCTCGCTGGTCGTCGTCGGGCACGGCACGTCGCTCAATGAAAACTCGGGCCTCGCGGTAAAGGAACAGGTCGAGCGCATCCGGGGCCACGGGTTGTACGCGGAAGTGCTGGGGATGTTCATGGAGGAGGACCCGTTTGTGACCGATTGGCAAAAGCTGACCCGCGCGCCGCATGTGATCGTGGCGCCGTTTTTCGTTTCGGACGGGCTGCATTCCTACCAGGACATCCCGGTGCTGCTGGGCATCGAGCCGGAGGCCGGCGTGGCGGCAAGCCATGCGGAGGTGTTCCGCCGCAACCCTTATTATATAGGCGGGCGGCAGCTTTATTATTCGAGCGCCATCGGCACGGACCCGCTATTTGCAAGCGTCATCCTCGACCAGGTGGCGAGTTTCGACGCGCTCCACCCCCAGCTTTCCACCGCTGCTTGAGTGCGGGCAATAGTGCGGGCGTTACCCGGGCATTGGCGGCGTGGCTGGCCGCGGGCGAGCAAAGGATGGGAGAACTGCTGATCGGCGGCCAATACGAGGTGCGTCATCACCTGGACGCCGGCCTCGACGGGTTGGCGCCCTACACGGCGCCCGAGGCGGCGCGCGAGATCGCGCTCTACGATGAAGCAGGCAACTACCGGCCGCTCAAGACGGCGCCGACGTTGCGCCGCGGCTGGCGGCTGGAGGTGCGCACCGTCGACGAACTGCATGAGGCGCTCGACGGCTTTTACCCGGCGATGCTGGCCGCGCGATTCGCCTTCGAGCAGGGCAGGCTCCGCGTGACGCCGCTGCGCGAGACGCTCAACCGCCAGTCGGGCATGTACTCCGTGGCGCGCAGGATCACCGACGCGCGGGCCGACGCGCTGATCGGCGATTTTTGCCGCTCGGACGGCGGCTGCCTGAAAAAGATTCTCTGGGAAATCTCGCCGGGGCTGCGCGTGAAGTCGCTGCCGCCGGAAAAATTCGACCCGCGCGGGCCGGGCATCCCGCTGCTTTGCGCGGAAGCGTGCAACCTGCTCGTAGCGAAGGCGCGGGAGGCTGTAAAAGAAGCCCCGCCATGATCCTTCGCGCCCGCACGCTCATCCGGATGAACGGCAGGCCGCCCGTCGAAAACGGGGCGGTGGTGGTCGAACGCGGGCGCATCCGCGCGGCGGGGCCGCTACGCGAGATCAAGCGGCATTTCACCGGCGGCGTGACCGACCTGGGCGAGCAGGCGCTGATGCCGGGACTCATCAACTCTCATTGCCACCTCGATTACACGATGCTGCGCCGCGCCATTCAGCCGCCGCGCGGATTTACCGCGTGGGTCCAGCGGCTCAACGCGCTCAAGCGCTCGCTGCGCGACGAGGATTACATTGCCGCCATCGCGCGCGGCTTCACCGAGCTTCGCAAATGGGGCACCTCGTGCGTCATCAACATCGCATCGCTCCCGGAATTGATCTCCCGGATGCCGCCGCCCCCGATCCGCACCTGGTGGTGCTATGAGATGATCGACATCCGCGAGAGCCGCGCGACCCGGCAGTTGCGCGAGGGCAAGGGCGGCTACTTCCGCAGGCGGGCCGGATGGCTCGGCGGCTTTGGGCTCAGCCCGCATGCGCCTTACACCGCATCCCCGGCGCTCTACCGGCTGGCGAGCGCCCGCGCACGCCGGCGCGGCATCCCGGTGACCACGCACCTGGCGGAGTCGGTCGAGGAAGCTGCCATGTTCGAGCGCGCCTCGGGGCCGCTCTATGACTTTCTGCGCTCGCTGGGGCGCGACATGAGCGATTGCGGCCGCGGCTCGCCCGTGAAGCTGCTGCTGGGCAAACGGCTCATCGGGCGCGATTGGATCGTCGCGCACATGAACGAGCTCGATGAATCGGATTTTGCGCTGCTGAAAAGGAGGCCGGTCCACATCGTCCATTGCCCGGCGAGCCATCGCTATTTCGGCCATCGGCCCTTCCCCATGGAGCGGCTGCGCGCGTTGGGCATCAATATCTCGCTGGGCACCGACAGCATGGCCAGCGCCGATTGGCTGAACCTCTTCCACGAAATGCGCAACGTTTGCGACCGGCACCCGTCAGTCTCGGCGCTCGAGGCCATCAAGATGGTCACCGTCAACCCGGCCCGCGCCTTGCGCCGCGCGCGCGACCTGGGCCGCATCGCGCCGGGGGCGTGCGCGGACCTTATCGCGCTGCCGGTCGACCCGGCGGCGAAGGATATTTACGAGGAAATCGTCTGGCATCGCCGCCCGATCGGCTGGCTGATGGTGAACGGCAAAGTGCTTTCATAATTAAGAAAGTCTCGAAATCGCTAGAGCGTGGGACCTCGAATTGCTCGCAAATTTGCCGATCAAAACAAGATCGAGAGGCGATTTTCTTTCACTGCTGAGAATCTTTTACTTGAATGCGAATGAAGGCAGCATTTTTTCCTTCCATTTTCTCAGCTATGCGATAAACTCCAGACCTGCGAAAAATTCCGCATCCCCTACACCCCCTATAATTCTTATGGCTAGAATCATGATTATCGACGACGAGCCGGCCATGGTTGACGTCATCTCGACCATCTGCCGGGAGCGCGGGCACGAGCCAATCCCCTGCAACTCAGGCCAGCGCGCGCTCGAGAGCCTGACGACCGTGGCGCCCGAAATGGTGATCTGCGACATGAAAATGGAAAAGGTGGGCGGCTTCGAAGTGCTGAAGGAATGCCGCGAGAGCCTGCCGCAGGCGCCCTTCATCATGATTACGGCGTACAAGTCGGTGGAGACGGCGGTCGAGGCGCTGAAGGCGGGCGCGTTCGATTACATCGTCAAGCCGTTCAAGGTGGACGAGTTGCTGCACACCATGCAGCGGGCGCTCGAATACCAGAACGACAAGCGCGAAATCCGCGACCTGCGCCGCATCGTCAAGGATAAGTACAAGCCGCAGAACATCATCGGCACCAGCCCGCGCATGCAGGAGATATACAACCTGATCGCGAAGATCGCCGATACGGATTCGACCATATTGATCCAGGGAGAGAGCGGCACGGGCAAGGAATTGGTGGCCCGCGCGCTGCATTTCAATTCATCGCGGGAACATCAGCCTTTTGTGGCGATAAACTGCTCCGCGCTGCCCGAAAACCTGCTGGAATCGGAGCTTTTTGGGCACAAAAAGGGGGCTTTTACGGGTGCTGTGCAGGACAAAATCGGCCTTTTTGAGGAGGCGCAGGGGGGGACGATCTTCCTGGATGAGATCAATTCGATGGCGCAGGCCCTTCAGACGAAATTGCTGCGCGTGCTGCAGGAGCGGCAAATCCGCCGCGTGGGCGATACCAAGAGCCAGCCGATCAATGTGCGGGTGCTGGCGGCGACGAATGAATCGCTGCTCGAGAAGACGCAGGAAGGCTCTTTCCGCGAGGACCTTTATTACCGGCTGGCGGTCATCCCGATCGAGATGCCGGCGTTGCGGGAGCGGATCGAGGACATCCCGCTGCTGGTGAATCATTTTGTCCAAAAGAACGCCGATCACACCGGCGCGGAGCCGAAAAAGGTGGACCCGAAATGCCTCGATGTGCTCGCCCGCTACCGCTGGCCGGGCAATGTGCGCGAAATCGAAAACGCAATCGAGCGGGCTTGCGCATTGTGCGAGGATGGCTTGATCCGCACAACCGATCTGCCGCCGCACATCGTACGGCATGCCAGTTCGCCCAATTCCGAGGAGAAATCCTCGGGGCTGCCCATCGGCCAGACGCTGGACGAGTACATTCGCGAGCAGGAGCGGCGGTACATCGAGGAGACGATCAAGTTCAACGGCAGCTCGCGGGAGAAAGCCGCGAAGATGCTGGGGATATCGATGGCGACGCTGTACCGGAAGCTGGAAGTCAAGGCTGCGAAGGAAGCGGCGAAGGTGTGAGGGTGAATAAGGTTTGACAGCGTGCTGGTTTTCCAGCATTGTGCGGGGCAGTCCACCATGCCCAAACCTTCCTGGAATCAGAAATTGAGCCGGCGCGAACGGCAAGTCATCGAGATATTACTTTCAAAGGGCGCGTCCACCGCGTCCGAAATCCAGCAGCGAATGCCTGCGGCGCCCGGGTACTCCGCCGTGCGCGCGCTGCTGCGAGTGATGGAAGAGAAAGGGGTGCTGACCCACAAGAGCGATGGGCCGCGCTACGTTTTCATGCCGAAAATCGCGCCGGCGAAAGCGCGCCAATCGATGTTGAAACAGATCGTCGACAATATTTTCAACGGATCGCGCGAAGAGCTGGTGGCCGCGCTGCTCGACCCGGGTTCGGACAAGATTTCCCAGGAGGAACTGGATCGAATCGCGGCGATGATCGAGGAAGCGCGGCGGGCTGACCGCTGAAAGAATCCTCCCCGTGATGAATCCCCTCCCCTTTCTCGCGGATGTCATCGTTCGAAGTTCGCTGGTGCTGGCCTTCGTGCTCGCGTTGCAGTTTGTACTGAGGCGGGCCTCGGCGGCGGAGAAGCATGTGATCCTGCTGCTGGGGCTGGCGGCGGCGCTGCTGATCCCGGCGGAACTGGCACTGGGGCCGCATCTGCCGTGGGCGATCAAGGTGCATGTGCGTGATGCCGGCATTTTTCTGTTGTCGGAAAAATCCGAGCCGATGACACACGCGCCGGCCTCCCTGACCGGAAAACAAGCGGGAGACCGTCGCGCCGCGGCGCCGGCGGCGGACGAGCCGATCGCGTGGGGGGAACTTCTGGAATTGCTCTTTGCGGCGGGAGCCTGCGCGCAATTGCTCCTGCTGGCCCGAGGCGCGCAGTCGTGGCGCAAGATTCGCCGCCGGGCGGTGGAACCGCCGTTGAAAATCGGGGCGCTGGAATCCATTCGCGCGTTTGCCCCCGCCAGCGGCGTTCCGCCGGTGCTGGTGTCGGATGATGTCACGGTACCGGTGCTGGTGGGTTCGCTGCGGCCCGTCATCATTCTGCCCCGCGATGCGCTGGCGGGCCCGGATGCGGCGATCGAGATGATGTTATGCCATGAAATCGCCCATTTCCGCCGCGGCGATGCATTGCTGCTGCCGCTGCACTGGCTGCTGCGGATTCTCTATTGGTGGCATCCGCTGGCGTGGCTGGCGCTGGCGCGCCTGCGACGCGAGCGGGAGATCGCCTGCGATGATTTGGTGCTGAGCCGGCAATTCCGGCCGAGCGATTACGCGGGATTGATCCTCAGCGCGGCGCGCGGGTCGCGATCCGCGATTCCCGCCGGGGCGCTGGCAATGGCCGCATCGGCGGTGGGCCGGCGGGTGGCCTCCATTCTTGATCCCCGCGTGCGGCGAAACCCGGCGGCGCGCTGGGTGACGCTGTGCGCCGGCGCGGCGGCGCTCTGCCTTGCGTGGCCGCTGGCGGCGACCAAAGCGGACCCGGCCGGGCAGACATCGACGGTCGCAGCCGGCTCCAATGCGCAAATCCGGATTAGTTACGATCTGGTCCTGATCGACCTGGATACTTACTCGGCCTATCAACAAAGCATCGACCCGATATTGAAAAGCGGAGACCTTTCGGTCATCAGCAATATGCCGGGCACTTATGTGCTTTCGACGCCTGCCTATCTGGCTAACCCTGGCAAGGAACTGGACTTCTCGGACACAAAACCAATGCCCGTGCCCACTGGCTTCGGCATGGGTGCAAACGGAGCGCCGATCGCCACCGGCTATCGCCAGCAAGACCTCGGGCCGCGCTTTACCAATGTCGCGACCATCGAGCCCGACAATCAATCCGTGAAGCTTCAATTCAAGTGCGCCCTTACCTTTTTCAAGCAATGGAACCAGCTCCCCTCCGGGGCGCAGAAACCTGTTATTGGCAAAGAGGTGCTCTGGATGACGAAGGTCATCCACAATGGACATGCGCTGGCGGTGATGCCGCGCTCGAATCGTTACCTGCCGCCGGATAATTCGTCGCCCGATGTCTTTGCGGGCGCCTGGCCCCAGGGCAAGGATACCGGCCCAAAAAAGATGTTTATCCTCATCAATGCCGCGCCCGCGGCGGCGAATCATTGAGCTTCGGCCATCGGCGCGACCCGATCCCTCTTATGAAATACTACGCCGGGCTGCTGGCCATCCTGCTTTTGCTCTCGGGGTGTGCGACGGGCGTTCAATCGAAGCATCCCCTTTCTCCGCCGGGCTCATCGGCGCCCGACCGGCGGCTTGAAGGATTGTGGAAAGCCGAGCCTGGTCCGGGGTATGCCTATACTTACCTTGCCTATGACGATGGGGATACGAAGAAAAACAATCTGATGCTTCAATTCGGAGGCAGCAGCCCTGGCAATGGGTTTGAATCGATGAAGTTTTTCGTCACGCGGACACCCAAGTACAATTTCCTAAACATTACCCAGGATAAAATCCAATGTACGGACGGAACCGTTTCGCCGAATGGGGCTCTCGATGCCTACTGGATTGTGGAGTACCATTTTTCCCGCAATGGTGAATTGCTGCTCTCCTGGCTCGATGAAGACACGTTTGCCGATGCGGTGGATAAGAAGCTTCTTCGCGGCGATACCAGCCCCGGAGGGCTCGGCGCCAATAAGTACACCCTGCTTTCCGATTCACCGGCCCATATCATTCATTTCATCGAGACATCGGCGCCGGATAAGGTTTTTACCGGGCCTATGAAATTCAGAAGAATCGGCGGGCCGTGAGTGGAGAATCTGGGGAAGCTCCCCTTCTTTCTCTCGGTTACACCGTCTCCGAGAAGGAATATCTCGATGCGTGCCGGGTGCTACGGCGCCCGAGGCGTAAATTCAGGAACCGTGTCATTGCAGCAATATTCCTGCTGCTTGTGGTCGGCGCCTTGTCGACCAATCATATCTTCGCTACGGGCTTCCTTTTCGGTACCGTGTGCTTCTTTGCCCTGGGGCTGGTGGCGCTGCGCGGGCAGTTAAGAGAAGGATACCAGGCGCGGTACGAGCATTTTCAGATCGCCCTGGTAATCACCGGGAAGGCCTGGAAGTCCACCAACCCCCAGATGCAAAATGAAGTCGAATGGAGTTACTTCACCGAATGGAGGGAAACCGACTCTGTCTTCGTGCTCGTCCGTCACAACGTACAGTGTCATGTAGTTCCCAAACGCGCCTTTGCCAGTGCGGAGCAACTGGCGTGGTTTCGCGGTTTTCTGACGACACACATCACGGCAAAGGCCGGCCAGCCGACCGGCGCAAAGCCCCCGCCCCTCCGCTAGATATCAATTCGCGGGTAAATCGGCGCGATGCCGCCAACCGCCGCCGAGGGATTCCATGTGATCCTCGATCAGGCCCTCTGGAAGCCGACCGGCAGGGATTCCAGTTTTAGAGCAGACAGCCCCTACGGCTGGACGCGGTGCGCGTGCTCCTCAAACATCAGCATTACAAACACGCAGAACAGCAGCAGGTGGACGGCGCCGAGCAGGATATTGGTTCGCGGGGTGCTGAAAGTCAGGATGCTCATGATGAGCGTCAGCGCCAGGATAACCATGTTTGGCGCGTCCAATCCCAGGTAAATGGTCTGGCCTGTAATCAACCCGACTGTCAGCACCGCGGAGATGGTCAGCGCAATGGTGGCCAGAGCGGAACCCAGGAGAACATTGAGCGAACGCTGAAGCTGGTTTGCCCACGCCGCGCGCGCGGCCGTCATCGACTCCGGCGAGAGCACCAATGCCGCGACGAGGAAACCCGCAAGCGCCTGCGGCGCATCCAGGGCGTGGATGGCTTGCTCGAGTTGAGCCGCCACCACCTCTGACAGATAGACCAGGGGCAATAAGTACGCCACCACGAAGATGGCGTGAGTAGGCGCTCCCAGCCCCGGCGAGTTACGGCGCGGCCTTCCAATTTCCTCTCGGCCCGCCTCTTCACCCTGCCCGGAAATGAAATAGTGCCGGTGCAGCGAAGTCTGGATACCGAGAAACACCGCGTAAATCACCAGCGACACCACGATCTCGAATACCGCATGCCCGCGGGTAATCGTGGGACCCGGCGACCCGGTGGTAAAATTCGGCAAAATAAGTCCCAGCACCGCCAGCGGTATGATGAGTGACAGAAACGCGTTCACCCCTTGCAGGTTGTAAGTCTGTTCCCGGTACCGCAGCCCGCCGATCAACAGCACCGCGCCAACCAGCCCATTGAGCACGATCATCACCACGGAAAACATGGCATCGCGCGCCATCCCAGGCTGCCCGTGCCCGATGGACATCGCCGCCGTGATCATCATCACCTCGATTCCGGTGACCGCGATGGTGAGAATCAGCGTCCCATACGGCTCCCCCAATCTCTCCGCCAGCCCCTCGGCATGCCGCACCACCGCAAACGCCGAGAAAATGATCACCGCCACCAGCCACACCAGCGACCCCGTGGACAGAAGGTGATGCGGCACCGCGGGAAACGACGCCCCACGCAGCCAAATGGCCAGCACCACCGTGACGATGCTCATCAGGAGCGGCCATTCCCTGAGAACGGCCCTCCCCCGCCCCGGCTTCCCTGGTTTCACTTCCGGCACACCGCTTCCGGAAGCGCCATCGCCCCCGGATTCATTCTGCATCTGCTCGGCCTGCTCCATCTTTTCCCCATCCTAGACAGAATAACGCTCCGCCGAAAGTGCAAACACCTTCCATTCAATCCGCAAATCCCACGTCCGGCACAATTTTGGCCGCGTTGATTACCCCTCCCTGCTGCCCCTCCGTCCGGAGATCAACCGTAATCACATTCGTTTTCGCCGGATCCATCCAGCAGTCCGGCAGAAAATAATTGTGCTGCGTCCCGCCCCGCCAATACCTCCCGATGCAATGCCCATTGAGGTAAATAAACCCGTCCCCGGTCGCATCGAGATAGAGATGCCACGGCATCCAAACCCCGGTACTCGCCGCAGGCAATTCAAACTTCATCCTGTACCAGCTCAACAGCACATTCTCCAATGGCGCCGCTTGCCCGCCCAGCGATACCGGCGCCCAGCCCGCTTCATCAAGACCGGCCTGCGAGTAACCAATCCCCCGCTCCCGCTCTCCGCCTGCTGCTTCCATCGGCAGCGTGCCTGCACGAATTCCCGATGTCTCATCAATATATCCCACCTGCGGATGTCCGAAATTCTGATAGACCATCAAAAGTTCCTTCACATTCCCCGGAAAAACAACGGTCCCATTCTGATCCTCTACGTCCAGCAACTTCCCATCGCCCGATGCCGTAATCTTATCCTTCGCCGGCAGAGTAACATCGAGCGCCGTCCCCGACTTATTAGTGAGCCGGTAATAAACAAAATGACTCCCCAGAATCCCGGCATCTTCCAGGTCCTCATTGGGCGCCAGCGATTTCCACGCTCGGGGAACAACATCCGCCTTCCGAAGCGCCGTCTCAATGTCAATCGCCCCCGGCAAATCACCTGCCGGCCGCGTCATTTCGGGCGCCTCTTCCGGCAGCCATTGCCCAGCCTGCGCATCGCCCGCACCCGGCGGCAAAAAGAGAATCTTCGACCCGAACGGTTCGAGGCTATAATCAAACGCAAGCTCCCTCCCCGCTCCCTCCATCTCCCTCACCTGCACGCTGCCCGAGCACGCCTGTTTGTGCTGGTTCGTGCGGACGAAAACAAACTCGCTTCCATCCTGCGCGCGCCGAATCGCCACCTCCACCTCCTTGTTGCCCGCACCCTCGATCTGGCACGGCACTGCCTCCGCCCGCGCCAGTTTCGCACCGTACTCTTTCAACATATGACCTATCGCCCAGACCCGCCGGTACCGCTCCCCAATTGTCCCATTCTCGCGGATCGGAGCATTGTAATCGTAAGTCGTCGTAATATTCTGCGCAGCGTGATCGTCAAAATTGGTCCCGCCAAACAGCATGTAAAAGTTGGTAATGGTCGCGCCTGATTGAATCGCGTAAAGCGCCACGTTCTGAATTTGCGCCGCGGTCAGGTCCCCCATTTTATCGCTCGCCTTCCCGTATGGCGTTGAAAACCATCCCCCTTGCAATTCCGATACCATGACCGGCGCATCCGGCTGCTTCAGGTGCAACGGAACGATGCGCTCATTCATATTCTTCTCCACCCCCCATCCCGGATAACAATTGTTCGCGTCAAAGATGCATCTCACAAACGCCTCCTTCTGCCCGATGATCCGATCCGTGTAACAGGTAAAGAACGGAACATCGATCCCATGCTCCGTCGCCGTTTCATAGAGCACCCGCAGTTGCCCCAGCATCACATCCACGGGAAACTTCGGCGTATTATATTCATTCTCGAACTGGAACAATATCACCCCCGGGCTCCCCGCCGGCTTGTGCGTGATTTGGTGCTTCGCAATGATGGGACAGACCGCCGCGTACCAATGCCGGCACCATTCCAGGAAAGCAGGGTCATCCGATCTCAGCCACGTCGGGTGATCCGCAAATCCAGCCGGCTTCTTCGTCATCAACCAATCCGGAAACCCGCCCCGGTCCCATTCCGAACCAATGTAAGGCCCTGGCCGCACGATAACATAAAACCCAAACTCCTCCGCCATGGTCAGCCAGTCATCCAGGTCCTGCAAATGCACCTTTGAATAGTCCTGCGGCGACCCCGGCATCTCCGGCTCGCTCCAATTCCACGGCACATAAGTCTCCACCGTGTTAAATCCCGCATCCTTTATCTTCTGGAACCGCGCCCGCCAAAGCTCCTTCGGGCATCGGAAGTAATGAAACGCCCCGCTGTAAATAAACACGTCCTTATTCTCAATCGTCAGGCAATGCCCGTCATACCGAATCCGCCCCGGCTGCGCGAATACCCGGCCCTCATCCCCAGACGCAGCCCGGCAAGGCGGGGCGCCCGAAACAGCCATTATCGCCAGCGCGAGCAGGAAAATCCGGGAAGTCATATTGCGGAAAGTGTGCGCTGAAAGTAGCGGCTGATTCAATCCTGAACACAGCACGGTGCGGAAACTGCCCTTTTGTCCCGGTTGAGGAGACAACCGATTGAGTTTTCTCGCGTGCACTCCGGCGTCAGATTGGAAAAAAGTTTGCAATCATCCGGTTTGCTCTTAGAAAGAGCAGCCCGCGACCGAGAAATGCCGGATATGAATCTCAGCAGGAAAATTTTCCCGAGCCTCCACAAAACCGCTGACAGACTGAAGGAGGAAAACCGCAGGCTGCGGGAACAACGGGATGCGGCGCGCACTCAACGTGACCGGGCCCGGGAGCGGAATGAATTGCTGAGAGAAAAACTGCGACGGGCGGAGAAATCGCGGTACGATCTCTGGACGGAACGCTATGGCGGGGTCTACAATTTCACTCTTCCGCCGGAGGAATTGCAGAGCCATATAGGCAGCACCGGGAGGGCATTCCTCCTGGGAGGTTTTGATATCTCACGGGAGGTGGCGAAGCTGCTTGAAGTCCATGCTGGAAAGACCCTTGATTCTTTTAAGTCGATTCTTGATTTCGGCTGCGGCTCGGGAAGAGTGACGCGCTTTTTCAAGCCGGCAGCGCCTGGCGCCCGGCTCTTTGGATGCGATATCGACCGTCCGGCGATCGAATGGTGCTCGGCCAATTTGGGCGAGGTGGCGCATTTCGCTGTGAACCCCTTCGAGCCGCCAGCCCCCTATTCGGACTGCTGCTTCGACTTCATTTTCGTCTTCTCGGTCTTCACTCACCTGCCCGAGTCGATGCAATTTGCGTGGCTGGCGGACATGAAACGGATGCTTCAACCCGGTGGCCTGCTGCTTGCCACGGTTCATGGAACAGCCTATTGGAGCCGGCTGCCGGCGGCACATGAGGCTGAATTTAGGAACTCCGGCTTCGTCTATACCGACAGGGGAAAGACACCGGGCCTTCCTGATTTCTACCTCGCTTCCTTGCACAGTCAGGAGTACGTCCGGGAGCGCTGGTCGAAGTATTTTGAAGTAATGGAAATCGTGCCTCAGGGGATTCAGACGCACGATGCCGTACTTTGTCGTGCGCTGGGTTGAATCGGGTCCGCGCTACGCCGCCGGGTTACTGATTCTGCGCGTGGCCCGATACCCGACCTTCGGATTTGCGAGCGGCCAGATACGAATCAGGCCGCACTTTCATAAAATCAACCGCTGATTTCTTGCTTGTGACGGGGAAAAAACGGCATCCTTGGAAATCGCATCCCCTTCATGAAAACCGTTGTGATCGGCCTTGATTGCCTGGAGCCAACGCTCGTGCAGCGCTGGCTGCCGGACCTGCCGACCTTTGCGCGGCTGCGAGCGGCGGGCGCGTGGGGCCGGATGAAGAGTTGTGTGCCGCCCATCACCGTGCCGGCGTGGTCGTGCATGATGAGCAGCCACGACCCGGGCTCGCTGGGCATCTATGGCTTTCGCAATCGCACGGACTATAGCTATGGCGGGCTCGCTTTCGCGACGAGCGATTGGGTGAAGGTGGATCGCCTCTGGAATATCCTTTCCGCCAAAGGGAAGAAGTGCAGCGTCATCGGCGTGCCGGGAACTTTTCCGGTGAGCGAAGTAACCGGGCAGATGGTGAGTTGTTTTCTGACGCCCTCGCTCAAGAGCAACTGGACTTTTCCGCCGGCTTTTCGCGACGAGATCGACGGCTGGCTGGGCGGGCAGCCTTACCTGTTTGACGTCGCGGATTTTCGCAGCGCGGACAAGCGGCGAATCTATGAGGACATTTGCGAGATGACGCGGCGGCGCTTCACCGTGGCGCGCGAGACGCTTCGCAAATATCAGCCGGACTTTTTCATGATGGTCGAAATGGGGAGCGACCGCGTGCACCATGCGTTCTGGCATTACATGGACCCGGAACATCGCAAGTGGCAGCCAGGCCACCCGCTGGCAAACGCCATCCACGACTATTACGTGCTATTGGATGGCGAAATCGCGCGGATGCTCGAGGGAATCGATCTCAAGGAAACATCCCTGCTTCTCATTTCCGATCACGGGGCGAAGAAGCTCAACGGTGGCATTTGCGTGAACGACTGGCTGGTGAAGGAAGGCTATCTGGCGCTCAAGAACCCGCCGGCGCCGGGCACGCCGCTTGCCAAATGCGAAGTGGATTGGGCGCGCACGCGGGCCTGGGGCGAAGGCGGCTATTACGCGCGGATTTGCCTGAATGTGAAAGGGCGCGAGCCGGAGGGAATCGTCGAACCGGGCGATTACGAGCGGTTGCGCTCCGAGCTGGGTGACCGGCTGTCGCAGATTCCGGATGACGCCGGGCAGCAGTTGAAAACATTCGCCCTCAAGCCGCAAGAAATTTACCGGCGCGTGGAGGGCATCCCGCCGGACCTGGTGGTGATTTTCGGCGACCTGAATTGGCGGGCAGTCGGCACGCTGGGAATGCATGACTCACTTTACACGTTTGAAAACGACACCGGGCCGGACGAGGCAAACCACGCGCAGTACGGTTTCTTCACCTGGGTGGGGCCCGGAGTGCCGCCGGCCGCGGAGCCGCTGGACATCGACATCCTGGACGTGGCGCCGACCATCCTTTCCCTGCTGGGCCAGGAGATACCGGCCAACATGCAGGGGCGCCCCCTTCCCAGCATGTCGCAATGATTGAGCCCCCTGGGCGGCGCCTGGTACTTCTGGGTGGAACAGGCAGCCGGGATTGTGCGCGGCGTTACAAATTGCTTGCCATCGGTATAGTTGTGACGAACAATGTTATTCAACCCTAATTTTCAACATTTCTCTGGAGAATTCAGCCAAATGGAAAGTCATATTATCCTCGCGCGATGTCGCCGGGTGCTTCTCAGGCCCGTCGGGTATGCCGTTGCGCTCGCAATCCTGACAGCAGCCTGCGTCACCGGCCGTGCCCAGGACGGATTTCTCGCCCAGAAGGCCCTGGAAGGCGCTCCTGGCAGCATCGAGGATGAAATCAAGGCGCTCGGCGACAAGGGGGCGCTGTTCCAGTTCAATTACTCGGGCGAGGGCTTCGCCAATCTCTCAGGCGGTGTGAGAACGGGCGGTGATTACGATGGACTCCTCAAAATCTCGCTGAACCTCGATCTCCAGAAGCTGGTCAACTGGGATGGCGCGACGCTTTACGCCAGCATGCTTTACCCGCATGGGGACGGGATCACGGCCAGCGATGTGCACGATTACAACATTTTGAGCAATATCGATGCTTACGACAGCGTCCGGCTTTCCGAACTCTGGCTCCAGCAGACGTTTTTCGACGGCAGGTTCTCCTTACGGGTGGGACACTTGGTGACCGACAATGATTTTTACGTCTCAAACAACAGCAATTTGTTTTTCAACAGCGCGTTTGCCGTTCTTGGCACCGTGCTCCATGACGTAACTCCGCCGATTTACCCGATCGCTTCGGAAGGGATCAGGTTGCATGATGATATTACGCCCTCGGTCTATGTTCAGGCGATGGCCGTTGATGATAATCCAGGATTGCAGAATATTGACGACAAGCATGGCATAGAATTCGGCCTCAATCACAGCCATGGCGTGCTCGCCTTCTACGAGGCGGGTTATATCCCCAACCCTCCGAACAGCGGCTCGCCACTCCAGGCCGCCTACAAACTGGGGGGCTTTTTCGACACTCAATTCCATCCGGATATCTCCAATGGGACTTCCAGCCACGGCGATTACGGTTTCTATGCGGTGGCCGATCAACCGCTTTATACCGCCCCCGGGAGCACGAAGGACTCTCCTCAGGGACTCAGCGGGTTCGCCCGCCTCAGTTATGCGCCGGATCAACGGAACCCGGTCGTGTACTATTTTGACACGGGATTCAATTATACCGGCCTGCTGCCTGGGCGTACGAATGATATTTTTGGAGCCGCTTTCAGCTTCGAAAGGCTTGGCACGGACGTTGAGCTGGCTTCCGAAGCCCCGGTGCTCTCGCACCACGAGCATGTCCTTGAGATCACTTATCTGGCCAATTTAACAACCTGGTTCTCCCTGCAACCCGATTTCCAATACATTATCAATCCCGGAGGCTTCGGAAGGATTCCGAATGCCGCGGTTGCCGGCATCCGGTTCAATATCACGTTTTAGCAGGCCATGAAGCCGGCCTCCCGTTGCCTGCGCATTTTGCGCGTTTTCCAATTCAGTTGTCTTGGATCGTATCCGCGTCAATGATTCAGGCATGCGAGTCCCGTCGCCACGCTCCCGGCCAGTCCAGATCGTTACTACGTTCGGCATAATCCTGGTTGTCGGCCTCGCGGATTACCTCTCGGGTTATGAGATTTCGTTTTCGATTTTTTATCTCCTTCCCATTTCGTTCGCTCTTTGGAATCTGGGCACGGCGTTTGCCGTGGGCGTCGCGGTTTTGAGCATCGCGAGCTGGCTGCTGGGAGACTGGGCCGCGGGAGTCACCTATCCCAATCAATTCGTCCCGGTATGGAACGCCTCGATCACCTTTGGGTTTTACCTTGTTGTCATCTGGCTGCTCTCCCGTTTGAAGACGTTCCAGCAAACCCTGGAAAGCCGCGTCCAGCAGCGCACGGCGGCGCTCGCCGAGGAAATCGAGAAGCGGCAACAACTGGAAAAGGAGATCCTCATCATCAGCGAGCGGGAGCAGCAGCGGATCGGGCGCGAATTGCACGATACCCTTTGCCAGCATCTTACCGGCACGGCGATCGCGGGCCAGGTCCTTGGGGAAAAGCTCGAGGCGGAATCGCGGTCCGAGGTTCAGGATGCGCATCAGATCGTCGAGCTTGTCGAGCAGGGCATCGAGATTGCCCGCAACCTGGCCCGGGGGCTGTTCCCGGTTGAGATCGAGGCCGAAGGGTTGATCTCCGCACTCCGGGAACTGGCGGCGAATTTCGACGGGCGTTCGGGAGTCGCATGCCGTTTTGAGACGGAGCGCCCCGCACTGGTTCATGATTCGTTTGCCGCGGCGCACCTTTACCGAATCGCCCAGGAGGCGGTGCGAAACGCGTCGAGGCACAGCGGCGCGTCGAACATCATCATCAGCTTCAATGAAGAAGATGGCGTCGCGAAGCTGGCCGTGCGTGACGATGGAAAGGGAATACCGAATCTGCACGGCGAGCGAAAGGGAATGGGGCTTCATATCATGCGGCACCGCGCCGGGATGATCGGCGCGGCGTTTGGCGTGGCAAGCGATGCGCGCGGCACGACGATCTCCTGCGACTTGCCAGCCGCGGCGCGGGAGAGCAAAGTGTGAAGCCCGAGGCGCGGCCGCGCGCGGCAGTTATGCTCAGCTTCGACCTTTCATCATCGCGCATCCCATGAAACGAAAAGTCTTTCTGGTGGATGACCATCCGCTGGTCCGCGAATGGCTGGCCAATCTCATCAACCGGCAGGCCGACCTCGAGGTGTGCGGCGAGGCGGGCAGCGCGCCCCAGGCGCGGGAGCGCATCGCAGCGGCCAATCCCGACATCGCGGTGGTGGACATCACGCTCGAGAACGGTTCCGGCCTTGACCTCATCAAGGACCTGCACCTGCTCCGGCCACAGATGGCCGTGGTCGTGCTCTCGATGCACGACGAATCGCTCTACGCCGAGCGGGCCCTGCGTGCCGGCGCGAAGGGTTACCTCATGAAAAAGGAGACCACCAAGAATATCCTGCTCGTGATTCGCGAGGTGCTCGAGGGCAGGCTCTATGTGAGTGGCCGGTTCGCGGAGAGCATCCTCGAGGGATTGAGGAAAGGAAAAAAGGGGAGGGGCTCTCCCATCGAGCAATTGAGCGATCGCGAGCTCGAGGTCTTCCGCATGATAGGCCGCGGGATGAAGACGCGCGACATTGCCGAGTCTCTCCACATCAGCATGAAGACGGTGCAGGTTTATTGCGGACGCATCAAGGAGAAGCTGAACCTGGCCGATGCCACGCACCTGATGCGCGAGGCGATTCGCATGCACGAAGCGGCGGTGGGATGAGTCTTTGGCCTCCCCGGGCCTTGTAGGGCGGCGCCTTACACGGAAATGGGCGCTGCCTGACAAGACACTGGCCGCCGGGGCAGGTAGCTTCAGAGTCGCATCATCCTCTGCGCGCCATGAAAACCATCCTTACCCTTCTTCTCAGTTTCATCGTTTCCGCGGCTCCCTGCCTGGCCATGCATGGATACACCCTGGGAGGGACGCAGGGTGTGACCGGCGCCTACGGGGGTGTCCTCATCCCCACCGCGGTGAGCGCTCCTGACGCCGGAGGGCCGACCACTGACTTTGGGGCCAATGCCATCGGCCTTTTCACTCTCAGTGTTCCCTACGGCGCCATCGGCGCGGGCCAGGTCTACATCTATTCCCCCGCGGGCGCGATGAACGGAACGATCCTGGCCCTGCCCGATCCAAATACCGCCGGGGGTATCATCGGCATCGTCACCGCCGCCGGGGAAGTATATATCAACGCTCCCGCCGTTCAGGTGACCGCGGAGGCGGAGGGCAATCTGACCGCGACAGTCAATGATTCGGGTGATTACAATTCGTCCGGCGCGACTAATCTTGCCGGCGCTGCCTATTTAAATATTGCCGCGGGGGTGACGGGCAGGGACGGCGTCACCAATATGATTCCCACTGAGTCCATTACCTTCGCCATCGAGGGGTTTCAGCAATCCGGCTTCGCCACGCAAATCAACGGCATTTGAATCCCCCCAGTCGTTGCCATCGTAAGTCCCCCGGATAAGTCCGGCAACTTCGGACTCCAGGGTCATTTCCATTCAGGATGAATAGTCAACTTCTCCTCCTCGCCAAGCGAGCCGCGCGCGCGGCGGCGGTTTGCGCCGGGCTGTTCGCGCTGGCAGGCTGCGGTCATTCCGGCGCTGCCGACGCTCCCGCCGATTCGGATTCCCAGCCGGCCACGTCGCTCGACCTTACTCCCGAGCAAGTGCAAACGATCAAGATCGAACCGATCGGCACTTACCTTTTTCCAATCGAGAAAGAGGCGGTCGGCAGCGTGAGCTTTGAGGAAAGTCCGGCGATTGTTCAGGACGAGTCGACGTTGATTGGCGCCGCGGCAACCTGTGTGCTGACCACCAAGGAATTAGCGCGCGCCCAGGATCTATTCGCGAACAACGGTTCCGTGGCGCAGCGCGAACTCGAACAGGCCATCTCCGATCAACAAACAGCCGCGGCAGCGCTGAAGGCCGCCCGGGACGCCGTCCGCGCCGACGGCAAGACCGACGCGGAGATCAACCAGATGATTGCCGCCGGCAACATCGATGCCGCGCAGGGCGCCGGCGGCGGCATGAAGTGGGTCGAGGCAAACGTGGTCGAGAGTGACAGCCCCTTGGTGCGCGAGGGGCAGCCCGTGGGTGTAAGCGTAGGCGCGTATCCGGGACGCGTATTCGATGGCAGCGTCTCGCGCGTTTACGCGACGGTTGACCCCAATACGCACCGCATGGCCATCCGCTGCGAGGTACCCGACCCCAAGGGCGAGTTGCGTCCGGGCATGCTGGCAAATGTGGTGATTCGTGTTCATGATCCGGTGAAAGCGGTTGCCATTCCCTCGACCGGCGTAGTGCACGAGGGCGACGGCACAATGACCGTCTGGGTAACGACCGACCGGCGGCATTTCACGGAAAGAAAGGTCCAGCTCGGGATGTTGCATGACGGTAATTACCAAATCCTCGATGGATTGCAGCCCGGGGAGCTGGCGGTCACCGATGGCGCGGTGTTTTTAAGTAACATGCTGGTCACCCCGGTGGACGATTGAATTCACTCTATTAGATATTCACGTGTTTAAGTCCCTCGTCGCGTTTTGCCTCAGCCGCCGCGCCATCGTGGTGTTCGGCGTGATTATGTTCTTCGGGGCGGGGCTGTTCGCGTTCAAGAGACTCAATATCGAGGCTTACCCGAACCCGGCTCCGGTCATTCTCGAGATCACCGCGCAGGCGGCGGGTCTGTCCGCGGAGGAGATGGAGCGCTATTACACGGTTCCCATGGAGATCGGGCTCTATCAGACGCCGGGCATCGATAACATTCGCTCCACCTCCTTCTATGGATTGTCCTTTGTGCGGGTAACCTTCAAGTATGGCGTCGATTTCAACTTCGCCTATGCCCAGGCCGCCGTCGCCCTCGAGCAAAATGTCAGTCTGCCAGGCGGTCAGATACCGCAGATCAACCAATCCAGCCTTACCGATGAGATTTATCGTTATGAAATCGTCGGGCCGCCTCATTTCGGTTTGACCAATCTTCGGACGGTCGAGGATTGGATCGTGCTGCGCCGGCTTTCGACTATTCCCGGCATTATTGCCATCAATAGCTGGGGCGGGCCGACCAAGGAATTCGAGGTATCGGTCGATCCGGAAAAGCTCGAGGCCTATAACGTCACCGTTCCCCAGATCATCACGGCTCTGGGCAATGCGAACATCAATGTCGGCGGACGCGAAATCACCATAGGCCAGCAATCTATCAACATCCGCGGTGTTGGGCTGATGGACGACGGAGGAGCCGATGACCTGACGAAAGGCTACAAAATCGATGACATTGAGAATGTCGTCCTTGGACAGTCGAATGGCGTTCCCGTATTGATCAAGGACATCGGGAAGGTCAACGTAACGTATGTCCCACGGCTTGGCATTTGGGGCCGCGACAAGGAGGATGATGGCGTGGCGGCAATCGTGGTCTGCCGCATGACCGAGCAGGCAGGCGACATGGTGAAGAAGGTCGAGGCGGAAGTCGATAGAATGAACCACGACGGCAGCCTGCCAGCCGGGGTAAAGATCGTTCCGTTCTATGACCGTTCTTCGCTGGTTGCCGTTACCACCCACACCGTCCTCCATAACTTGATCTTTGGATGTCTCCTGGTCTTTCTGATCCAGTGGATTTTCCTCGGCAATCTCCGCAGCGCTCTCATCGTCGGATTGAATATCCCGTTCGCCCTGTTCTTCGCGATCATCCTGCTGGTGATTCGCAATGAAAGCGCCAATCTTCTTTCGGTTGGCGCCGTGGATTTCGGGATCATCGTCGATTCGGCGGTGATCCTGGTGGAAAATATATTTCGGAATTTCCAGCGAAGCCCGGCGGACAAGCAGACGCTGCTGCAGCGTCTGGGTGACGGCTTTTACGGGCCTGACCCAACGTCTCGATCGAGTTCGACATCGGGCATGGGCTGGAATGATCGCTTGAGGATGATCCTCATCAGCGCCTTGCAGGTTGATAAGGCGATCTTCTTCTCGACACTCATTACCGTAGCCGGTTTCGTCCCGCTTTTCACCATGCAGGGGGTTGAAGGGCAGATATTTGGCCCGATGGCGCGCACTTATGGTTTTGCGCTGGCCGGCGCTTTGATAGCAACCTTCACGGTATCTCCAGTCCTCGCCTCGCTGCTGCTCCCAGAGCATGTCAGGGAGGCGGAAACATTCTTCGTGCGGATATTGCACAGGATTTACGATCCCGCGCTAAGGTTCGCCCTGGCTCATCGCGGAGTGATGGTGGGGTTAAGCTTCATCTTTCTCGCAGCCACCGGTTTTCTCGGCAGTCAGCTTGGGAGCGAATTTCTTCCCGCGCTCGAAGAGGGCAATTTCTGGATTCGCGCATCGATGCCCACGACGCTCTCGTTGCAGGATGGCGAGGCGGCCACAAGAAAGATGCGGCTCATCCTGCTGAAGTATCCCGAGGTAATTACCGTAACATCGCAGCATGGCCGGCCCGATAACGGCAGCGATGCCTCACCCTTTTCGAACGTGGAACTCTTCGTTCCGCTGAAAGCGATGGACCAATGGCCTGCCGGCATGACCAAGGAGAAGCTTACAGACGAGATCAACGACGATTTTCGCCGCGAACTTCCGGGGATCAATTTCAACTTCTCCCAATACATCCAGGATAACGTCGAAGAGGCGCTCTCCGGCGTAAAGGGCGCCAACTCGGTCAAGGTGCTGGGGCCGAACCTGGAAACGCTGACCAAAATAGCCACGGAAATACGAGATCAAATGAGCCAGGTCCGCGGTATCGAGGACCTTGGGATATTCCCGGTGCTGGGCCAGCCGAATTTGAATATCAAGATCAATCGCGCGAAGGCCGCTCGATATGGATTGAACACCGGGGACGTAAATACGGTGATCCAGGCCGCATTGGGCGGCGCGACGGCAACGCAAATCCTCGAGAGCGACCGTTCCTGGAATCTGGTTGTGCGTTACGCGCCCGAGTACCGCGACAGCATCGACAAGATCCGCAATATCAAGGTTGGCTATCAGACCGCCAACGGAGGCAATGCCTATATTCCCCTGGGCGAACTGGCCGATATCTCCGTGGATAACGGCGCCTCCTGGATTTATCACGAAACGGTCCAGCGATTCATCCCGGTGAAATTCAGCGTGCGCAACCGTGACCTCGTGGGCGCCGTCTCCGATGCCCAGGAACGCATTGCCAAAAATGTCAAGCTCCCGCCGGGATACCGGCTTGTCTGGGCGGGCGAATTCGAAGATTTGCAACTCGCCAAGGAGCGGCTGGAATTCATTGTTCCGATCAGCCTGGTACTGATTCTTGGCCTGCTCTACAGCTTGTTTAACTCGGTGCGTGATTGTGTTCTCGCGCTCGTCGGCATTCCATTCGCAGCCGCCGGCGGGGTCATCGCCCTTTATATCTCGGGGCTCAATTTCAGCATCTCGGCGGCCATTGGGTTCATCTCGCTGTTTGGCGTCTCGGTGATGAACGGCATCCTGCTGATTACTTATTACAACCAATCCCGCCTGCGGGGCGGCACGCGTGGCGAAGCAATGTTTCGCGCCGCTTCGACGCGGATGAGGCCGTTGATGATGACCAGCCTGTCGGCATGCATTGGCCTGTTTCCCGCGGCCATCTCAACCGGCATTGGCAGCCAGGTGCAGCGGCCGCTGGCCACCGTGATCGTCGGAGGGATGCTGCTCGGCCCGATCATGCTCCTCATCGTGGTACCCGCCCTGCAAATGATCTTCCTAGGCCGTAGCGATGAAAAACCGAACATCCAATTGACCGCCTAGCAATGCCATGAAAGCGAAGCTTCTTCTTTTCATTTGCATCGGGCTGGCAGCCGTGATGGCGGCCGCGGCCAGCGATAAATCCGCTTCGGCCACGGCAGGGGGCCAAAGCTCCCAGCTTGGAGACGCGAAAGGCGACGCGCCCAAGCGCCCGGATGACAGAGTCCATCTCTCGACGGAGCAGACGGTTCCCACGCCGGAGATGGCGATCGCGCCCGATTTCGTCCCTCTGAAGGTCCAGTCGTTAATAAGAAAGTCAGTTATCAAACCGCCGGTTCAACGCCCGGCTTCGCCCCCGTTCGATCAACCCGCGCACTACGTCGCAGCCAGGAATGGGTTTGTATCGAAGGCAACGCCAATTCATCTCGTTTCCACTGGCGATGCTCACCCGGAAATTCATACGCGGGAATTGTCTCTCCTTCATGTGCAAAGCCATTCTCCCGCTGTCGGAAGCATTGGCGGCCCAGCGCCATCGATTAGCAGGATTTCAACCGCGGCCATCAATGGGACCGCAATGAAGCGCAAACCGGGGGCATTAACCAATTGACCGTACCGTGTCGCCGGAGTCACTTACTTTAATGGACAGCGATCCCAGCGAGACCGAATCAAGCCGGCTCCCGCTTGGCGGCGAATTGGTGGCTCCCGTCTCCGGGGGCGGCTGGCAGGCGGTCTTCGCATTGCCGCTGGCGTTTACTGTCCTGTTTTTCATCGCAATGCTTTGCCCGCCGGTACTGCCGCGGCCCCGGCTCGTGTGGACCGCCATTGCCGTGGGCGACGGGCTGTTATTATGGCAGATATATATCTTCATGGGAGCGGCGCGGGCAGGGCGCCGTCTTCGCATCGAGTATCGCGTGGTAAAGGCCCATTATGTGCAGGCATTGGTCCAGCTCAGTGTTTACGCTTACTGGGGATGGTATTGGCGCAGGGTCTATTCGGAGGCTCATTTAATCCTCGCCCAGATTGTATTCCTTTACGTCTTTGACGCATTGCTCTCATGGTCGCGCGGGCGGCCCTGGCGGCTCGGTTTCGGCCCGTTTCCAATCATCCTGAGTACGAACTTGTTCATGTGGTTCCGCGACGATTGGTTTGTTTTCCAGTTTCTGATGATCGCGACCGGCGCCCTCGCCAAGGAATTCATCCAATGGGAGCGCGGAGGCCGAAAGACGCACATCTTCAATCCGTCCGCCCTTGGCCTTGCCCTGTTCTCCGCCGGCCTGCTGCTGACCGGCACGAGCAATTACACCTGGGGCTTGCAGATTGCCACCACGCTGGCGAGCCCGCCCTTTATTTACTGCGAAATCTTTTTGGCGGGTCTGGTTGTGCAGGGGTTCTTCGGGATCACGTTGATAACCTCAGCGGCGGCTGCGACCCTTGTCGTTGCAAACCTGATATTCACCCATTTCACCGGTAATTATTACTTCGGGGATGCCTATATCCCGATTGCCGTATTTCTCGGTTTCCATCTTCTGGTGACTGATCCGGCCACCTCGCCCAAAACCAGCTTCGGCAAAATGTTATTCGGCATCGGTTACGGCGCCGGCACCTGGATCACGTTCGGTATCCTGCGTCATTTCGGTCTGCCGGACTTTTACGACAAGCTGCTCGTCGTGCCGCTCCTGAATCTGAGCGTCATGGCGCTGGACCGCATCGCAAATGCGGGGATTCTCGGAAGGTTAAGCCAATGGGAGACAGGCATTGACCAGCGAAAGCTGAACGGGGCCTTCATGGGATGCTGGGGACTTCTGTTTGCGGCCATGCTCACCACGAAATTTGTCGAAGCGCCGCTGCCGGATCGCGGCACGGGAGTCGTGCCGGGTCATGTTACTCACATGTGAAGACTTACGATCCCACGTTTTAATCGAGCAAATGAGAGACTGCATTCCATTACGCATCAAAAAGGCGGCTGTTTTCGGAAGCGCGATCCTGCTGGCAAGTTGCGCGGTCGGACCGAATTTCAAACGGCCCGCCGCCCCTGAACGTCACGGGCTACACCGCGCAGCCGCTTGGAGCGGGCACTGTGTCGTCGAACACGCCCAACGGAGAGGCACAGTATTTCAAGCAAGGCCTCGATATTCCGGGAGAATGGTGGGCATTGTTTCAATCAAGGCAGCTCAATGACCTGGTTGAACGCGCCTTGAAGTCAAATCCAAATATTAAGGCGGCGCAGGCGGCGCTGGCCGTCGCGCGTGAGAATGTCTCGGCACAGGTGGGCGCCTACTATCCTTCAATTTCTGCAGGCTTTTCCGCATCGCGGCAGAAGACGTTGGAGTTTATCGCGCCGGTCCCGAATTCGAACAGTTTCATTTACAACCTCTACACCCCGGAAGTGGCGGTATCGTATGTGCCGGATGTGTTCGGGCTTAACCGCCGAACCGTCGAATCGTTGCGGGCGCAGGCGGAGCAGCAGCGCTTTGCGCTTATCGCCAGTTATATCACGCTCAGTTCCAATGTCGTCGCCGCGGCTGTCCAGGAGGCGTCACTGCGGGCGCAGATAGACGCGACGAATCAACTCATCGACGTCAATACGAAGATGCTCGACATGCTGCGCAAGCAACTGGCCGCGGGCTATGCCAACCGTCTCGATGTGGCGGCGCAGGAGTCGCAGCTTGCGCAGGTGGAGGCCACGCTGCCGCCGCTCGAGAAGCAACTCGAACAGACGCGCGACTCGCTGGCGGCCCTTTCGGGCGGGTTCGCGAGCCAGGGACCGGCCGAGACGTTTCAGCTAACCGACCTGCATCTGCCACGCGAAATCCCGGTCAGCCTGCCGTCGCAGCTTGTCGAGCAGCGCCCGGATGTTCGCCAGGCAGAGGAGAATATGCACGCCGCGTGCGCGCAGGTCGGCGTCGCTGTCGCCGATCGTCTGCCGAATTTTGATTTGACCGCGAATGCAGGCAGCATGGCGTTGATGATCGGGCAGTTGACGGCTCCGGGGGCCGGTCTTTGGACGATTGCCGCCGCTGTAACTCAGCCGATATTTGAAGGCGGTGCGCTTCTGCACAAGGAACGCGCCGCACGGGCGGCCTACGAGGAGGCAATCGAGCAATATAAGGGCACGGTTATTATTGCGTTCCAGAACGTGGCAGACAGTCTCGTGGCCCTGAACCAGGACGCCCGGGCGCTGCAAGCGGCCGAAGCCGCAGAACGCGCCGCGAAGGTAACGCTCGATTTGACCAATAAGCAATTGCAGACCGGTTATACGAATTACCTTGAGGTATTGAGCGCGGAGCAGGCCTACCAGCAAGCGGTCATCAATCTTGTGCAGGCCCAGGGCAATCGCTATGCCGATACCGCCGCGCTCTTCCAGGCCCTCGGCGGCGGCTGGTGGAACCGATGAGGCAACTTCGAAACTTTGCACACATTCGGTTGGTCTATTTAAACCTAATGAAGAATCTTTTCGTACTAACACGCCTTGCATATCTAGCGGGCTGCGCACCTTTCAGTCCTCACACGGGAATTCATTCAGGGCGAAGCGGATTCGCAAAAGTAGATAGGGCGTTGCTTGAATTCGCCAGTTTTGAGATTTGTGACAGCGGAAGCGGCGCAACGGTGGGCGGAAATGTGAAACCACCTATAGGCAGTTATTTTTCATATCCCGCAAGTGGTCACCTCGATCTGTTCGTGTTCCACAGTCAAAGTCACTTGATTGAAAAAGCCGCCGCGACAATATCATCAGGGCCTTCGTTCACCGGTGCGCACCATACTCGCCTCTGGGAGTGGCGGTTTTCCGCAGCCTTGAAAAGTTCGCCGTTCCAAATTTCATCGGCGCAATTCGTTTACGATCCAACCCCGATCGACTGAATGAGTGACGCTGGGCCTGCGGCGAGTACTCACGACTCGCCGGGCAGTGAACCCGTTGGGTTCAAGTCTTTGGACGGATGTCGCGATGCGCGACTCGCCAAAACGCTGCGCGTTTTGGCTCCAGCGGTAGGATTTGAACCTACGACCAATCGGTTAACAGCCGACCGCTCTACCACTGAGCTACGCTGGATTTTCCGTTGCCTCCGCGGGGGAGGAAAAGGGGCGTAAACTTTGCGCAGGAACCGCCAGGCAGCAAGCTTTTTCCAGCACGGCAGCCCCCCGGCCTGCCCCGTCAGGCGCCGAGCGCGCCCGCCTGAGGGCGACCGGCCACCAGCCACTCCATGGCGCTCGCCCGATCGCTGAATACCTGCAGATTGATCCTAGGGTTGTCGTTGAGCGTCTGGAACATGCGCGCAAATCCGTATTGGATCGGCTGCGGCGCCACGATGGCCGATTTTACCGCGTTCTTCAGCGGCGCAGCCCGCCGGATGCTCGCGACCGCTGCGATTTTCGCGTAGTTCAGGTCAAGCACGCCGGCTTCGGATAGATCGGTGATGCGGTCGGGAGAAATCTCCGCCTGGGCTTCGATTTTTGCCGCCGCGCCGGCCAGGCCCAGGAGGTCGCAGGAGTCGATTCGGCCGCGCAGCGCCGCGTGGACGACGCCGCCGTCTATTTTAATATCAAATGGCATTGGTAATTTTTCGCGGCGCGGAACCTGCATGCGATCCCGCCCCCGCGCAACAAATTTTTCGGCGCCCGCGCCCGGGCCGCGCCCGCCAATGTCAGAGGGACAGGCCCTTCTTGCTGCGCGCAATGAAGAAATAAAGGATCGCTCCCAACCCGTTCAGAAACACGATCACCAACACCCAGATGAGCTTCTCCGTGTCGTTAAGGCTCCTGTTCTTGATGCAATCCACCAGCATCCATATCCAGAATATCGTCATCAACAGGCCGATCAAAGGGAGCGCCAGTAGCGGAATAAAACCCAGCGGCGACATCGCAATCAAAGGGTGAAACATAAATGTTCGTCTATCAAAACGCCCCCGCCGGCGCAAGAAGGAAGTCCTCGGAGCAAGCCACCCCACACCTCTGCACGGATCAAGACTTTACGGAGACTCCAGAAATGCGTTTAGAGCCACCCACGCGCCTCCGAAATCCACAATCCGCAATCAGAATCCTTGCCTCCCTCCGCCATCCGGCTTCTCATTGCCCCATGCAATACGCCTTCGCCTTGGCATTCGGTCTCATACGCCCCATGAAAATTCACCTCCTCATTCTCGCCACCATCGTCCTGGCCGGTTGCGCCGCGCCCAGCGGGGCCACCAATTCAACCATCAACGGCATCGATATCTGGAGGAACGGCACGCCCTCGCAGCCCTACCATGTCATCGCCACGGTGCAAAGGGTGGCAGCCGACAGCTCCACCAATTACAATCAGCAGATTGCCGACATCGCCGCCGAGGCCAGGCAGCGCGGCGCCGACGGCGTCATCGTTTTGAACACCGTCATGGTAGTCAGCCGCATGGACCTCACCATGGGCCGCGCCATCATGGCCCCAAAGGTCACCGCGGAACTGATTAAGTATGACTGATCCGGTCCCGGTAACGATTTCAAGAAACTGGCGATTGCGCTCAGGCGATTAGGTTATCGTAAGTCGCTCCCTGGCACCGCACGCTGCTAAATGGCATTTCGCGCGGACGCGTCTGGCTATATCAGGCATACTCCGCCGAAAAAATCTTGCCGCCCCCTTCCCGCTGCGCAATCCTCATTGCTCTTCCCCATCATCCGAGACCCTGCCGCGCCCCCTCACGCAGTTCTCGAATCTTCCCCCAATCCCCCCAAAACCGACCCCAAATCATACCCAATTATGACTAACAGAATCCGCAGCCTCGCGGCTGCCTTCGCCGTCGCCATTGCCGTTGCAACCACCTGCGGCGCGCAAGGAACCGACGCACAATCCTCGCCAGCCTCCTCGCCGGCGCCCTCACCCTCCGCCCCAGCCGCTCCCTCCAAGGCCGTCCCCATCTTCGACGGCAAGACGCTCGACGGCTGGATCCAGGCCCAGAACAACGCCGGTTCATTCGGCGGCGGCGACCTCACAGACCTTCCCGGCCTTGCCGCGAAACTCACCGGCACCGCCGATCCCGTCTCGGCCTTTCTCAATGGCCAGCTTGACGACGCCGTAAAGACCAGCCTCGCCACCGTCTCCGCCACCAGCGCCGACATGAAACAGATCCGGTCCGCCCTTTCAAAAGACCTCAACAAAATCGCCGCCGGCCCATCCATCTACGACCAAACCCGCTTCGCCGGCGTCAAACTCCGCCCAGAGACCCAGGACCTGCTCGCCGCAAATCCCCAGGGCCAGAAACTCGCCCGCCTCAACCGCCTCCTCATCGAGGACGCTTATCCGGGTCAAATCGCCCAGAGCGCCTCGAGCGCATGGATCGTCAAGGATGGCGCCCTGGCCAGCACCGGCGCCGGCCGCGGCGTCCTCTACACCACCAATGACTACGGCCACTACCGCGTCATCTTCACCATGCGCCACGTCTCCGGCAAGCCCGACCACCAGGCCTGCGTCCTCATCTTCTGCATCCGCCCGAAGGAGGGTGAAAAACCGCTCGACGCCCTCGGCGGCATCCAGTTCCAGGTCCCGAATGGCGGCCATTGGGATTATCGCCCCGGTCAAAACAAGGGCGGCGGCGCGGAATTTACCTCCGTCACCAAGTCGAAGTTCGACATCCATCAATGGAGCCGCGTCGAAATCCTCGTCGACGCCTCGAAGGGCACCGCCCGCATGGCCGTCGCCCAGCCTCCCGACAGCAAGGCCGTCGAAGTGCTCGACTTCAACGTGCCCGAAGCCGGCAAGGTCGGGCCGTTCGCGCTGCAGATGCACAACGGCGGCCTTTTTGACGAATACAAGGACATCACCATCGAGACCGATCCCGCCGTTGACGACCTCATCACAACGAAATAAGTTTCCCCGAAATCACTGCATCTTATGACGGGAAATCCTGCTCTCAACGCAAAGACCTTTACTGAAGTCCAGGCGGCGCCCGGCGCCCCCACCATGACCATCCAGGGCTCGGTCAACAAGACGGCGCTGCTTCTCCTGCTCACCATCTTTTCCGCGTCCTACACATGGAACCTCCATTATTCCGGCAATGACAGCTCCATGTCATTGTGGGTTGGCGGCGGCGCCATCGGCGGCCTCGTCATTGCCATCGTCACCGTATTCAAAAAGAACTGGGCCATGGTCACCGGGCCGCTCTATGCGCTTCTCGAGGGGCTCGTCGTCGGCGGCATTTCCTCCATGTTCGCCGGTCTTTACCAGGGCATCGTCATCCAGGCCGTCATGCTCACCTTCGGCGTCCTCGCCGCCATGCTCGCCGCTTACACATTCGGCATCATCAAGGCCACCGATAAATTCAAGCGCGGCGTCGTCGCCGCCACCGGCGGCGTCATGCTGCTCTATCTCGCCACCTTTATCCTCGGCTTCTTCCACGTCCCGGTGCCGATGATTTATTCCAGCGGCCCCATCGGCATCGGCTTGAGCATTATCATCGTCATCATCGCCGCGCTGAACCTGGTCATCGATTTCGACTTCATCGAAAAAGGCGCCGAAGTAGGCGCCCCCAAGTACCTCGAATGGTACGCCGCCTTCAGCCTCCTGGTGACGCTTATCTGGCTCTATTTCGAAATCCTCCGCCTCCTGGCGAAGCTGAACAGGAAATAGGGAAAGATCTGAATGCTGGCCCGAAGAGCAATGCGGCTGGCACCACTGGGTACGTTGCGCGGCCTACACTGTTGAGCTTGGGTGAACCGGAATGAGGCATTCCGGTTCCGGGACGAGACGGTACCGTGGCGCGACCGGTCGAAAAGCGAATTCACGTGGATTCCTGCCACCCATTATGAGCCGCGGACCGATCTTGTCCGCCGTCGACGCGAGGGACCAGACTGACTCCCTCACGGTTCGTATACGCTTTGGATCTTAAGCGGTAAAAGGTATCGGGATGAGTCAGCAGGACTCCGGACTCGTGGAAAAATCCCCCGTGGGACGCACGAGGTGTCCATTTGACGCGGCAGAGGTCTCCGCCGCAGGATTAGAACTAGCCGCCACAAGGCGATATCCATCGAAAAACCGGCAAAAACAGCCCTCAAAGACGCCCGAATCTGCTTGAGTTCCGAGTCCACTGCCAGAAAATTACCGCGTTCACACCATATGGCCTATGGACAACGATCCATCTGGCAAATCCCGACTGGGAGCGACTAGGGGGAAGTACCCATAGGCAGCGAAGGGTAAAAATGGAATCATGCTCCGAGAGACCTACTCCGAAACAAACGAATCAGAACACCCCCCACCCCTCATATGAATATCTTAATGATCCATGGAGTTAACACGAACGAGGACTCGAACCCGAGTCCATACGCCGCGTGGCAGACCGCGATCAATCAAGGGCTGACCGGCGCGGGTGTCACGGCGGCAACCATCAATGACGATCCCGCCACAAATGGAGTGGATTACAATAGTATCTTCGACGCGCACGACGACAATCCGGGCTTGTACGCGGTTGCGGCCGCGGAACTGCTGCTGACCGCGGCGTGGCATGCCGTGACGGGTCCGGCAAGAGAGACCGCGTACGCGCAGCCGCCACCGGAACAGCCCGGGCCAGGGATTCCGAGCGAGATCCGCTGGAGCGCGGGAATGGTAGCACAGTGGGTGGTCGAATCCGGATTGAGGTCCGATTGCCGGAATCTGCTGGTGAACGAGATCAACAGCATCAAGCCGGACGTAATCTTCGCCCACAGCCTCGGCACGCTCATCTGTTATGACCTGCTGGTGAACGACGCGCGGGGCGCGGATTTATTCGGCAACGGAATATTGATCACCTTCGGATCGCAGATTGCGAATCCCTTCGTGCAGGACCGGATGTGGAGCGGTGAGGTGGAAATGGTCAACGTGAAGCGGTGGTACAACCTGTACAATCCGAACGACCCGGTGTTCGTGGCGCCGATCAACGTGGCGGCCGCCAACTTCCAGCAATTCACGATCAACCCGCCTTTCGGCAACAGCGTGCTGGACGTGACCGCGCACCAGGTGACATCAAACGGGGTCCATCCCGGGTATCTGGACAATGCCACCACCGCGGCAAATCTCTGGCCATTGCTGGCGGGCGGAAGCATGGCGGCGCTGATCGAGCGGAATATCCGGATCATGAAACGGGTGCCGAAAACAGTGGCGGCGCTCACACCGGCATCGCCAGCCGCGATGGGGCGAGTGACAGTGCCGGCGATGGCGCAGGGGAGAAGGAGCGTGCTGACTATTCGGGGAAGCCACCGGGTGAGGGTGCCCGACGCGACCTACCTGTCGGATTGCGATCCGGAGCAGGTGATTAAGTTGAGCATCTATGCCAGGCGGAATACCAGGCCATCGACGAAGACCTTGACCTCCATCGAGAAACTGCAATCCCAATTGCCCGGCAAGCGCCGGTATTTGACCAACGCGGAGTTTGACGACGTGTTCGGCGCATCGCAGGCGGACCTGAAGACGATCTCGGCGTGGGCGGAGAGGTCGAATCTGAAGGTGCTGGAGACAAACGTCTCGAAACGGCGAGTATTGGTGGAAGGAAAGATTCGAGAGGTGAGCATCTCCTTTGGCGTGGTGCTCAGCGAGTACGATCATCCGACCCTGGGGCGGTTTCGCGGGCGCGAGGGCGCCCTGCACGTGCCGGAGGAGGTGTATGGGGTGATCGACGGGGTCTTTGGGCTGGATACGCGCCCGGTGGGACATTCGCGGAGATGCCGTGGGAGATTTGCTCCCGTGGATGCCGGGCGCCTGAAGCTGACGGCGGAGCACAGAACGCTGACGATGGCGGATCCGAGCACGCAATGGCCCGGAACATTCTTCCCACCGCAGGTCGCGGAGTTGTATGACTATCCGGCGAACCTCGACGGGACAGGGCAAAACATCGCAGTGTTCGCGTTCAACGGGCCGCCCGGGCCCGATACGCACGGAGGTTATAACATCGAGGCGCTGCAGAACTATTTTCAACAAACGCTGGGGATGGGAATGCCGGAGATCGAGGACGTGGTGATCCAGGGTGCGGGGAACAATCCCGGGGCAGACACCGATGCGTCGGCAAACAATGGCGATTCGACTGGGGAAGTGATGCTGGACATGTGTGTGGTGGGCTCCGTGGCGCCGGGGGCGAAGATGTTCATATATTTCACGGAGTTCACGACACAAGGGTGGGTGGATGCGATCAACGACGCGGTGGCCGGGAGCAACGACATCTCGGTGATCTCGATCAGCTACGGCAACCCGGAGCAGGATCCCAACAGCCTCTGGAGCGGGATGGATGTGAACGCGGTGAATCAGGCATTCGAGGCGGCGACCGCGAAGGGGATCACGGTGTGCTGCGCGTCTGGCGACGACGGATCGAGCGACGGAGGGACGCAGGGGAGCGAAGCGGAGGTTGATTTCCCGGCGTCGAGTCCCTACGTGCTGGGAGTGGGCGGCACCAAGCTGACAGCGGCGAGCCTGGCGCCACCGAAAATCAAAAGCGAGGTTGTGTGGAACGAGGAGTTGAGACAGGAAGGCGCGGGAGGAGGAGGCGTTAGCGCGCTTTTCTCGAAGCCGTCTTACCAGGATGGCGTGAATGTGCCGCCGTCGGTGAATCCGCCGCACAACGTCGGGCGCGGGGTCCCGGACGTGGCGGCGGACGCCGACCCTGAAAGCGGCGTGGTGGTGATGAATGTGGACGGAGTGAATCTGGAGCCGATCGGGGGGACGAGCGCGGCGACGCCGCTATGGGCGGCGCTGGTCGCAAGATTGAACCAGGGGCTGAACACTCGATGCGGTTTCCTGAATGAGGTGCTCTACACAATGTTCCCGAAGGGAGTCTTTCATGACATCACCGAAGGAAACAATGGCTCGTATCAGGCCCAACCAGGCTGGGACGCGTGCACGGGCTTGGGAACGCCCGACGGCGCGGCGCTGCTGAAGGCGCTCGGCGGCGGGAACGGGGATGGGTCGGCGAGAAGCAGATCGCGAGTCGCGCATCTCATGCAATGACGGCAGACCGGGCGCGAATGACACACGGATGGCCGCCGGTGGCGGCCACGGATTTCGCGGCTGGGCTGAGTTTTGCGACGAACCATCCGGCAGGCCCTGGCCGCTGATCAATAACTCAAACGGATACTCGCTCGCCACGTCCAGCGCGCTTTGCACGTCGTTGCGCCGTCTTTCAAGCTTGCATGCCAGTTCGGCCCAAACATGTCGGCTTCGTTCAGCTTTTATATTCGCCAGTGGGTATCAACTCCACGTGCATCTTTCGGCCCGATTTATCGAAATAGGGACAGGTCATGACAATCAGATCGCAAACCCACTTTTCAACCCCAGCCTCGCCCACCAGCCGGCAAAGCGTTGGTAGTCGGTCAGGCCGCGCTGATGACGCACTTTAAAAAATTCTCTGGCCGCTGATTTGGGAGCGGCGACGGCTGGTGCGATTGGGCTTCAAAGCGCAGTGCCTGTATGAATTTCATACTGGCCAGGCTTGAAACCAACCCTGACTCGCACGCCCGATCCCTTAAAATTCCGCAATCCGAACTCCGCAATCCGAAATCCGAACTTCCTACGCCCTTCCCGCCGGCTCCAATTCCTCCGGCGGAAACACCCGCTGCAAGATCTCATTCAGCCGCTCGAGGTTCACCGGCTTGATCAAATGCACTTCAAACCCCGCCTCCATCGACCGCTCGATGTCGCTTTCCATCCCAAACCCGCTCAACGCCACTCCTCTGATCGAATCGCCCCGCGACCTGCGCAATTCCTTCATCAAATCGAACCCGGTCCCATCCGGCAGGCCCAGGTCGCTGATCAATAGCTCGAACGGATACTCGCTCGCCACGTCCAGCGCGCTTTGCACGTCGTGCGCCGTCTTCACCCGGTAGCCGCGGCGCTCGAGGATCATCCGCATTCCGGTGCAGGTATCCTCGTGGTCATCCACCAGCAGGATCTTGTGCTGCAAGGAGCTCCCCGCCAGCGTCGGCGCCCGCGTCGCCTCCGGCGCCTCGGTCGGCGCCTGCACGGTCCCCAGCTCCAGTGTAAACGTCGACCCCTGGTCCTTTCCGGGGCTTCGCGCCCTCAAGGTCCCCCCGTGCGCCTCCACCATCGCCTTCGAGATCGCCAGTCCAAGCCCCAGCCCGCCAAATCGCCGCGTAATCGCGCTTTCCCCCTGGTCGAACGGCTTGAATATCCGCGACAACCGCTCCCTGGTGATGCCGATTCCCGTATCCGCCACTTCGATCACCAGCCGCCCGCGGCCGTCGTTCACCGAGCTGATGGTGATCGATCCGCGTGGCGTGAATTTCACCGAATTCTTGATCAGGTTCCAGAGCACCTGCTGGAATCGCGCCGGATCGGCCTTCACGTAATACGAGGTCGCCGCCAGGTCCAGCCGCACCTCCAGCCGCCGCAGGTCGATCTCACGCTGGCAGATTTCCAGCGCCCGATGGATCGCCCGGTGCGCATCGACGGTCTCCGGCGTCAATTGCAGTTTCCCGTGCGCGATGCGCGTGATGTCCAGCAAATCGTCGATCAGCCGCGCCTCCAGCTCGACGTTGCGCCGGATGATCTCGATCGCGTTGCGCGCATCCGGTGAGTCGGTCATCTTGTCCAGTTCCGCCACCATCGTGATCACCGGCGACAGCGGGTTGCGCAGCTCATGCGAGAGCAGCGCCAAAAATTGATCCTTCGCCGTGTTCGCCGCGATCAAGTCGCGCCGCGTCTCGACTTCGTGCGTCGCATCCTCCACCAGCAGCAGCACTCCATGGTCGCGCTGATTGCGATCCTGCAGGCGCATCATGTTCACCGAGAGAAAATGATTGCCCCCGGCTGCGTCCTGCACCGTCTGCTCCCGCGTCTGGAACCCGCGGCCCGTCGACGTGACACGGTCGAACGCCTCGTCGATCCCCAGGTTCGGCAGATCGCGCAGATACAGGTTTTCCGCGCTCCGCTCAGCCGGCCAGCCGCCGAATTCGCGCGCCATCTCGAGAAATTTTCCATTCGCCTCGAGCACCTTCCGCTTCGCCCCGTCAAACAGCGCGATGCCGATGGGCATGTGCGCGAGGATGGTCTGGCTGAAGGATGTCTCCCGCGCGATGCGCTCGGTCGCGGCCAGGTGGTTGCGGTACAGCCGCCACACCATCAACGAACCCACGAAGTAAAGGATCACCAGCCACGCCGCGATGATGATGGTCTTCGCCCCCAGGTCCCGCACCGGCTTGTACGCGATCGCCATCGGCTGCCTCAGCAGCGCCGTCCAGCCCGCGCCCTCGATCTTTTGGAACGTCACCAGTTCATTGCCCCAGGTAAAATGCTGCTCGTTGGTGCTGGCTTGCAGCCTCTCCAGCAACGCCGCGTCCTCGCTCTGCGGCGTCACGTTGGCCGCCAGGTTCGCGTCGAACAGCGGCCTCCCGTTTTGGTCGAGGATCTGCGCCACCGTCTTCTCGCCAAAATCCAATGCCGAGAGCCGCCGCCCCACCCGCTCCACCAGGATGTTCGCCCCAATGTAGCCGGTCACGTTGCCGCTCTTGTCTCGCACCGGCGCCACGATTGCCGCCGCCGGCCGCCCATCCGGCACCCGCGGGTATACGGGCGAAACATAGTAATCGCTGCGCGTCCGCGCCTCGGCCAGCCATTGTTTGGTCGCGAATTCCTTGCCCAGGAAATCCGGCTCCGTGGCCGGGATCGAGCTGATCAACCTTCCCTGCGCGTCCGTCAGGAACATCCCATCGACGCGCGGATGCGAATAAAACGCGTCGGCCAGCCACGCCTGGGCATCCGGGTCGCCCGGCTTGCGCTGGACCATCTGCTGCACCATCGGCGTATTCTGGTAGTACTCGAGCATTTCCCCGGGCCGGCTGATCTCCGCGTTCGCCAGCCGCGCCAGCGTGAGCACCAGCGTGTCCCGGTCCCGGAAGATGCTGCTCTCGACCGTCCCCCTCAGGATCGAGTACGAGATCAACGCCATCAGGATCGTCGGCACGCACCCCGCCAGAAACAGCGCCACGGCGATGTCAAACGGCTTGAACGGACCTTTTCTAAGAGGACGAGGACTGGGCACGGTGTATGTATTTATCTACTTCGTCGGGGCTGGCCGCAACTCGGCGTCCCATATCCAGCTCCAGGGTATGGCGCCGAACGACAGAATATAATCGTTAAATTGCCGCTCCGTCCATCCCCGCTCTTCGACCAATTGGGCATGCAGCCGCTCCAGCTCCAGCCGGCCCAGCAGGTAGCTCATCGGTACCGTGGGCGCCGAGGTGTACCAGTTGACGTCCCCTTCCGCCCGCGCCGGCGTGAAACCGGCCCGCTCGACCAGCAATTGCACCGCCCCGCGGAAGGTCAGCGTCCCCGCCTGCAAGCCGCAGTCAATCACGATCCGGCAGGCCCTCCAAAGCGCGTCGCGCAATTGTTGCAACCGCGCCTCCGGTTCCCGGCAGATGCCGTGGTCCACGCACATCCTCTCGCACCACAGCGTCCAGCCCTCGTAAAAAATCGCGTGCGCAAACAGCCGCCGCAGCCGGCTCGGATGCCTGTTCTGGATCACGAATTGCACATGGTGCCCCGGATAGGCCTCGTGCGCGCACGTCAATTCCATCCCGTAATGCTGCCGCGTTTCCGCACGCCTTTTCTCCGGGTCACGCATCCCGGCTCCCAGGTCGTTGACCCAAAAAATACCGGTTTGGTCCTTGGAAAATGGCCCCGGCGCCCGGTACGCGGCGGTCGGGAACTGGTGCTTGAGGAAATCGGGCACGGGCATCACCCTCAGTTTCTCCCCTGCCGGCAGCGTCAGCAACCCCCTTCCGGCGAACGCCTTACGCATCTCGACCGTCACCCGCTCGTACTCCGCCAGCAGCGTCGGCTCGCGCGGCTGCCACTTCTCCGCCGCCTCCTCGATAATCGCCGCCGCGCTTTTGCGTCCGAATTTCCGCGCCTCGACCCGGATTTCCTCCTCGAGCTTCCCGATCAGCATCCAGCCGGTCGCCTCGATTTCCGGCAGCGATCTCGATATCCCAAGCCTCTCCCGCACAAGCATTTCCATGTTCCCACGTCCTATCGCAAATCCCCCCGCCGCCCCCGGCCGCTTCCTGGCAATCGCCTCCGCGTATTCCCCAAAAGCCCGCCGCGCAGCCTCAAAAAGCGCCGCCGTTTTCTTTGGATTGTCCGAGAGCGGTCCGATCGTCCGCTCGACCTCGTCAAAAAACTTCCCCACCCCCTGGCAGGTCTTTCGCGCCAGCCTGGTCCAGAGCGGCACCGGCTCGCGCACCATCGCCGCACCCTCCCCCAGGAAATCGGGGATGCAGGCCAGCCGGCTTTCGATTTTCGGCAGCCCCGCCGGAAGCCGCTCGGCGTACCGGATCACCAAGTCGAAAATCGAGCCCACCGCCGCGTCGCAATGGACCTGCGGATTGGTCTGCCAGCGGCGCAAATCCCTCTGGAATAGCAGCCCCGTGCGCAGCATCGAGAGGAAACCCCTGCGGTCCAGCCAGTTGTCGCCATAGAACACAGCCTCCGGCAATTGCTCGACCTCCTCCAGCGCCTTCTCCATCAACGCGATGTGCCGCCGGTGGATTTCCTCGCCGTTTGGCCCCAGCCGATGGTCGTACTGTTCGAGGCCCAATTCGCTCGCTTCTTGAGGGAAAATCTCGTGAAAAACGTCGAAAAATTGGCCTGTTGCACGCTCGAAAGCGCGTAGGTGCGTGGGTTTTACCCCTTTTTTTGCATGTTTCATTGCTCTTGACGCTCCCAAGTAAACCGGCATCATTCGGCCCGACTTTGGCGGTAATCGCCTTTAAGAGCCCGACGAGCCACCATGAGCACCGCGTTGTTGAATCATTTTGAACCTGCGCCCGGCGCCAGGGCGGTGACATGTCCCCCGAACTCGGACTGCGGCAACGTTTGGCATGCCCCAACAAAAACCGCAACCCGCCGGGAATTCAACCGGCTTCTGAAGACGCACTGACCAATCTATGGACGGACCTGTCGGACATTTCATTTGGGCTATTTGTTATCTGGCTGTTCTCATTGGCCTCTCACTCTACGGCATTCACCGCTATGTGATCGTTTATTTGTTCTACAAGCACCGTAAAAATGTCCCGGTCCCGGCCCGCCACTTCGACAAGCTGCCCCAGGTCACCGTGCAATTGCCGATTTTCAACGAGATGCACGTGGTCGAACGGCTCCTGGACTGCGTCGCGAAGCTCGATTACCCGAAGGAGTTGCTCCAGATCCAGGTGCTCGACGATTCCACCGACGAAACCCGGCAGATCAGCGAGGCGAAGACAGCGGAATTGCGCGCGCAAGGCTTTGACATCGAGCATGTTCACCGCGTGGACCGGACCGGCTTCAAGGCCGGGGCGCTGGCCGCCGGCCTCGAAAAGTGCAAGGGCGATTTCGTCCTGATCCTGGATGCCGATTTCCTCCCGCCGCCCAATCTCCTGATGGAGACGATCCATTTCTTCACCGATCCGGGCATCGGCATGATCCAGTCGCGGTGGGGCCATGTGAATCGCACCTATTCGCTGCTGACCCGGGTGCAGGCCATGTTCCTGGACGGCCACCTGGTGCTCGAGCAGACGGCCCGCAGCCGCGCCGGGCGCTTCTTCAATTTCAACGGCACCGCCGGTCTCTGGCGGCGCACCTGCATCGAGGACAGCGGCGGCTGGCAGCACGACACGCTGACCGAGGACCTGGACCTCAGCTACCGTGCGCAGCTCAAGGGCTGGAGGTTCGTTTACCTGGCCGACCTGGTCACCCCCGCGGAGCTGCCTGCCGAGATCAACGGCTTCAAATCACAGCAGCATCGCTGGACCAAGGGCTCGATCCAGACCTGCAAGAAACTGCTTCCGGCCATTTGGCGAAGCGACCGGCCGCTGCTCATCAAGCTCGAGGCCACGGCGCATCTGACCTCGAATTTCGCCTATCTTCTGCTCGCCTTCCTCTGCATCCTCCTTCACCCGATCAGCGGCGGCCTGGGCAGCGGCGTCTGGCGCACCGTGCTGCTCGACATCCCCATCTTTGTCGCCGCCTCGCTTTCGGCGTGCGTCTTTTACGTATGCGCCCAGCGCGTCCTTTATCCCCGCACCTGGATGAAGGAAATCCTGCTGCTGCCGCTGCTGCTGGCGCTCGGCATCGGGCTGGCCATCAATAATGGCCGCGCCGTGCTCGAGGCGCTCTTCAATCACGCCAGCGAATTCACCCGCACGCCCAAGTACGGCATCGTGCGCAAGAACCAATCGTGGCGCGGCAGCCGCTACAAGGCGCTCAAGTCCGCGCTGCCGATCATTTACCTTTGCGTCTCGATCTGCGAACTCGGCTTCGCCGCTTATTTCACGGCGCTGCTGCTCGAGGCGATTTTCCTCAATCAATGGGGCTCGGTCCCGTTCCTCTGTTTGTTCCAGGGCGGCTTCGCCTACGTGGGCCTCGCCTCGCTGGCCCAATACCGGCCGCGTCCCGCCGCCGTTGCGGTGGCCGCCGAGTCCGAGGAAGCGCTGCCGGCGTGAGCGCATTTCGGATTGCGGATTGCGGATTGCGGATTTCGGATTGCGCTGGCACCGAAGTCCGCCGGAGGCGGATTCGTCTTTCGGCGAAGAGAGTCCGTCCTGTGGTGGAGATTTCGGATTTGACGCGGCGGGCGGCGTCCGAGGCAGCATTGCGAGCGCGCGCCGGGCGTGTGGACTACGCCGCGGTTGCGATGGCTCTGAAGCGATTTGAAGCGAAGGTCAAAGAGGACGCGACACTGTGGAGTGAGATGGAAACCCTGGAAAGGACAATGTTCAATGTTAAGATATGACCCCATTGTCTTCAAAGATCGTAATTATAGCTATTTCTGGGCGTTCCCGCTCCATTTGGTAATTATTGCTGCTATTTTTCTGCCTGAGATGAGCCAGCTCGGGGCTGACGTAGTGATCTTCCTGTTTCCAATTGCCTTTGTGGTTGCAGCGCAGGCCTGTTTCAGGCAAAGGGTTGCGAAGCCTTGGGATACACTTTTCACAGTCGTCCTTGCGCCGGCGATGGCAATTTGGATGATTAATGTGGTAATCAGGACTTTGTTGAGCGCATGTGGATGGCTCCGGTAATAAATTGCGCAACCATTGCGCGGCCAATGCCTGCCATCTTTAAAAATCGATCCGTTGAAGCTTCTTGGGAGCAGTGGCCGCGCAATTGCGAGCGTGCTTATCATCCGTCCGAAGGCGCCGCACAGGCTCCGCCCACTGCAAATGTTTTCCCCGGCAACCAAACTTCTTCCTGCTGCAACTAAGCCTTTCCTCATGGCATTTTTGGCCGGAAAAGCGTTCGAACCGGGTCAGACGCGCGACCTCAACAAAAACAATAGGGGTCATATCTTAACAAAAACAATAGGGGTCAAACAAAAACAATAGGGGTCATATCTTAAAACAAAAACAATAGGGGTCATATCTTAACATTGAACATTGTCCTTTCCAGCGTCTCCATCTCACTCCACAGGAAACTAGCATTCCGGTATTTGCGGCAAGAGTCGAACGCATAAAAGCGATATTTTTGCCGACCGCTGGGCCAGCCAATAAAATCAGCAGCACGAGGAGCGGGAGAAACAGCTTCGTCATAGAGCCAGTTCTTTCGAAGAGGCGTCGTGTCGTACTCTGCGGTCTTCCTGTCATGAAAACGGAGCCTCCGACAGATGCGTTCGCCATGCTTCGCCCCACGCAGCGAAATCCACCTCCTTGGCCCCAAAATCCTCTACGACTTGAGCCACCAGCTTGGAACTAAAGGCACTGTCGATAACAATGATTCCGTCAGGCTGAAGTCGAATCAGTTCTTTCCAGAAACGGTTCAGCACGCTGGCTGGCCACTTCAAAAGACCGACAAGATTGGCATTCCATGGAATGACGAATACGTCTCCGTCTGATGTTGGGATGAGGTCGCCAATGCGGTCCAGTTGTCCGAAAGGAATTTTCCTCTGGACAACGCCGGAATTTGGCGCATTCCGAGCCAAGAATGCCTCGTTGGACCGATCACGCACAGCGTCGCTTTCCTCCAATGACAGCAGGCTCGCATACTGTTCTGGAACGCCGAGCCCCTGAATCTCTTCAACGTAATGATCCCTCTGCGCCTTTCCGGCGTTTTGGCGGCGGACAAGATCAAGGCGGCTATTGGCCATATTCCAGCTTTACCTTTCCTTGGTTGAAAATGCGAACACGGCCCAGCGGGTCAAGTCCGTAGTCGGACGGCGGTTTTACTACTCCAGCCTCCCAGAGAAAACAATAGCAAGGGAAGTTGGGGTCGTATCTTAACATTAACATAATGATTGACAATTGCGCTGCCGGCGGGGAGCGTGCGAAGCGATGGCCAGAGCTCTGAGAATCCATATCCCGGGGGCGTGGTATCACGTGACGGCCCGGGGCAACGAACGGCGCGCCATCTTCCGAAGAGAGGCGGATTATGCTCGAATGATCTCGATCCTGGGGGAAGCGGCGACCCGCTTCGCCCTGCGGGTGCATGGTTATGTGCTGATGGAGAACCACTACCACCTGATCCTGGAAGCTCCGGAAGGGAACCTGAGCCGGGCCATGCAATGGCTTAACGTCAGCTACAGCACTTGGTTTAACCGGCGGCATCGGCGGATCGGCCACCTGTTTCAAGGGCGCTTCAAGGCAATCGTCGCCGACCCGCAACAATGGGGACTCGTGTTGAGCCGCTACGTGCACCTGAATCCGCTGCGGACCCGCCGGCACGCCATGAGCAAGGCGCAGCGCCAGGACAGCTCGGCCGGCAAACGCAAGGCGGCGACAGCGGGCGAGATCGGTCGGCGGCTGCTCTTCTTGAACAGTTACCGTTGGAGTTCCTACCGGGCATTCGCGGGCTATGCGCCCGAACCGCCGTGGCTGGAGACGGCGGGGGTGGCCTCGCTGATCGAGGGCGACCCGAGACGCTGGCGATCCAAATACCGGGCTCTGGTCGAGGAGGGGGTGAGGGAAGGGGCCGCCAGCCCATGGCCCGCAGTGGAAGCGCAAACGGCGCTCGGGGGCCACGCGTTGGTGGAGGAAGTGCGCACCCAGATCAAGGAGGGTTGCAGGGAGATCGTGGGCAAACGGGCCTGGAGACGGCGATGCAGCTTCGAAAATGCCGTGGCCGTCGTGGAACGGCGTCGCGGACAGGCGTGGGCCGATTGCAAGGAACGCCGCGGCGATCCAAGCCGGGAAATGGTCTGGTGGCTGGCGCGCCGCCACACCGGGATGACGCTGCGGCAGTTGGGAGCGCGCGCCGGGCGTGTGGACTACGCCGCGGTTGCGATGGCTCTAAGGCGATTTGAAGCAAAGGTCAAAGAGGACGCGACACTGCGGAGTGAGATGGAAACGCTCGAAAGGAAAATGTTTAATGTTAAGATATGACCCCATTGTCTTTTCGCTGGAAAGGAAAATGTTCAATGTTAAGATATGACCCCATTGTCTTTTTCCATTGTCTTTTTTCTACTTCGGACCACACCTGTCCCAGCGCAGAACAGCCAAAAGTTTGGTCGCCATTTTTCCAGAGTATGGCAGTTCCGCAACTAACTTAGCGTATTCCAAACGGCATGACAAACCATACACATAGGAACCGACTCCGTTACATCAAAGCAGGCGCCATATATAGCACCCTGCAGTCCAAGTGCGAGAACCGTAGTCCAATTGGGTATATAATGGACTGACGCGAAGATTAAAACGGAGAGTCCGACTGCAAGCCACCTTCGATTGGGCATTGTTGCAAATAAAATATTCAGAAAAAGGCCGCGAAATACCGGTTCCTCATTCAATGGCGGAATAACGGCCCTGTTTACAAAATCGCTCCATCCTGAGTGCGGATAAATAAAGAAAGAGTCAAATAATCGGTGCACGCCAACGGTTATAAGAAGAAATATCAATGCGCTAAAAATAGATGGCGGCAGCCATCTCCCAATAAAATTAATCCGAAGTTCGTGCTGCCTGTTATTAAAAGATAGAAAGATGACGATGATTAAGACAAATGCTAACCGATTTAAAAGGAAATTGTCGTCAGTATGAACCAGCTGCCAAGTTAAAAAATGCATAACGAGATAGAGAACAATCCAAGCCGGAGAAAGAGCGGCGCTGGCACCGGTCGATACTAAAACTGCCGCATTTTTTCCTTCGGGTAATATGGGGCCTGTTTTCACTCAATTAAACGGAAAGAGAGGAGTTGGGGTAGGTAATGGAAGACCTGGTAAACAATAGGGGTCAAATCTTAACATTGAACATTGTCCTTTCCAGCGTCTCCATCTCACTCCACAGGAAATTAGCAGGGGCGGTGCGAAGCGCAGGGGAAGGGCCGGTCATGTCCGGTGTTTGGCCGATGGCTGATTCGCCGTCAAATTTCATCGGGCGTTGGCGCGGATATTTTAAACAGGGGGGGCAAATCTTGACGGGCTATTGCGAAAATGGGCTTTCGACAAGGGGACTGAATGTTTCGATATTGGGCATTTCTGTGATGGCATTGCCGTTTATATACCGTAAGCGCGGGGAATGTCGATTTGTCGCTCGCCGCCCATTGTCCCGGGATTGCAGGCCCTCAAAGATGAGGGTGGCTGGAGGGGTTCATATTTAGGTTCACGTTCAGGTTCAAGAGTACCCCGCACGAGGGTCTACCTAATGGGATTTTGGATTTCGGATTTTGAAGCGGCTGGCAGCGGCCGGGAAAGCATTGCTGGCGTAGGGGCTTCGCGGGTTTACCCTGGTGGGGATTCGGATTGTTACTTATATCGCGGCGCGGTCATTCTGTATTTTGAGCGAGTACATAGTTGCCGGTTGCGGAGGGGCATTTCCCATGCTTTTTCATTCGCCCGATGCGTCGCGCCCTACTAATTTGCCTTCTGTTTTCGCTGCGCCTGTTCGGCGGGGAGATTGACCGCTGCGCCATTGTGAGCGTGGCGGACCAACGGATCGCCATCGTGGAAAACGGCATGGTCATCGCGCGCTACGCGGTTTCCACTTCGCGCTACGGCGTGGGCGACGGATTCAACAGCTTCGCGACGCCGCTTGGGTACATGGAGATCGCCGGAAAAATCGGCGAGGGGGCGCCGCTGGGCGCGGTGTTCCGGAACCGGCGCTGGACGGGCGAGGTGCTGCGACCGAACGCCGCCGGGCGCGATCCGATCGTGACGCGCATCCTCTGGCTGCGCGGGCTGGAGAGCTGCAATGAGAATGCGTTCAGCCGCAACATTTACATCCATGGCACGCCGTGCGAGCGGCTGATCGGGCGCCCGGCCAGCTTCGGCTGCATCCGGATGCGGTCGCGGGACGTGGTGCAACTTTTCAACATGATGCCGGTGGGAGCGCGGGTGGAGATTTCCGAGGCGCCGCTGGACCGGGCGATCGCCGCGCTCAATGATTCGTCGCGTTACGCGTTCAACCTGAACGCGGGCGGGAGTGGCTTTGCGGCGAATAATCGGCAATAATCCCGGGCGTGCTTTGCATAGGCCATCGCGGGGCGGCCGGGCATGAACCGGAGAATACGCTGCGCTCCGTGCGCCGCGCGCTCGAAATGGGAGCGGACGGCGTGGAGATTGACGTCCACTTGCTCGAGGGTGAATTGATCGTCATCCACGATGCGAAGCTGAACCGCACGACGAATGGCCGCGGCCCGTGGCGCAGGCGGACGCTTGCCCATGTGCGCGGCCTGGATGCGGGCAAGGGAGAACGGATTCCGCTGCTGGGCGAGGTGCTGGACGCGGTGGATGGGCGGGCGCTGGTGAACATTGAATTGAAAGGCGCGGGGACGGCGGCGCCGGTGGCCGCGCTGCTGCGGGAGCGGATGCTGCGGGGATGGCCGGCGCAGCGGTTCATCGTTTCCTCGTTCCGGCGGCGGGAGCTGGCGCAATTGCGCGGGACCGGCCTTCTCATCGGCGTTCTTTTTGCGCGGTCGGCTCGCGCGTTTCGTCCGCTGGCGCATTCGTTTGGAGCGTGGTCGATTCACGTGCCGCTTTCGCAAGTGTCGCCGCGCCTGGTCTCGCGCGTCCATGCCGATGGGCGGAAAATTTTCGTCTACACCGTGAATGAGCCCGCGGACATGGAACGGATGGCTGCGATGGGTGTGGATGCGATTTTTTCGGATTATCCGGATCGGTGGATGGGGTTCCGGTGAAATAGCTGGGCGTATTGAAGCTCGGGGCTGCGAATTACAGCCCGAGGCTGCTCTTCAGCTTCGCGGCTTGCGCCGGGTCCAGCTTTGCCAGCTTGTCCAGCGCCTGCCGCGCCCGCGCGTCATCCTGCTGATCGTGCAGCGCCTGCACCGCCCGCGCCCATAGGGCGGCATCGTCCGGCATCCGCTTCAAATCGTAATCGCGGAAGAAGGCGGCAGTTTGCGGGTCATCCTGGAATGCGGCGAGAAGCAGATGCGCGAGCGGCACGGCGGGATCGTAGGCAATGGCCGCTTCCAGCCCCTCTTGCGTACCGGAGTCCCGCTCGTTTTCGGCCACTTCTCGCAGCGTCACCGTCGAATCCGGATCGATGGCTCGTTTTTCGGCGGGAGCGGCCAGCCAGCGGGCCAGGCGCGACCAGGGATCGTTGCCTTCGTGCGATTGCGCGAGGTTTCGCACGACTTCCTCCACCGGGACAGGAATCAAATTACTCTCCGCATTGAACCGAAGCCCGCCGATCGATTCAGCCAGGTCGCACACCCAGGGAGGCGTCGGCACAAGAGGTCCCGTTTCGCTGCCGACATTCCATATCCGCGCCGTATCGTCCCTGCTCGCGGTGACAATCTTCGTGCCATCAGGGCTGAAGAGAGCGCTGCCGACAGTATCTCCGTGTCGCAAAGGCTCACCGATGGGCGCGCCGGTGGCCGCATCCCATATCCGCGCCGTCTTGTCCTGGCTCGCAGTGACGATCGTCGTGCCATCAGGACTGAAAACCGCGCTGTTGACACCATTTCCATGTCGCAATTGCTCACCAATGGGTTTGCAGGTGGCGGCATCCCAAATCCGCCCGATATCGTCCTCGCTCGCCGTGACAATCTTCGTGCCGTCGGGGCTGAAGACCGCGCTGTTTACAGCATTTCCATGTCGCAAAGGCTCACCAATGGGTTCGCCGGTGGCGGCATCCCAAATCCGCGCGGTCTTATCCTCGCTCGCGGTGACGATCTTTGTGCCATCAGGACTGAAGAGCGCGCTGTTGACACCGCCTTCATGTTGCAAAGGCTTACCTACCGGCTTGCCAGTGGCGGCATCCCATATTCGCGCGCTCTTGTCCTCGCTCGCAGTGACGATCTTTGTGCCATCAGGACTGAAGGCCGCCCGGTTCACAGGGCCTTTGTGCTGCAGCGGCTCGCCGATGGGTTTGCCCGTGGCCGCATCCCAAATCCGCGCGTTGTCACCGCTTGCAGTGAGAATCTTCCTGCCATCAGGGCTGAAGAGCGCGCTTTGCACGGCATCTTCATGTTCCAAAGGCTTACCAATGGGTTTGCCAGTGGCGGCATCCCAAATTCGCGCGGTCTTATCCTCGCTCGCAGTGACGATCTTTGCGCCATCAGGGCTGAAGACCGCGCTGTTGACGGAATCCCCATGTCGCAAAGGTTCACCGATGGGCGTGCCGCTTGCGGCATCCCATATCCGTGCCGTCTTGTCCCCGCTCGCAGTGACGATCTTCGTGCCGTCAGGACTGAAGACCGCGCTGTATACATAATTTCCATGTTGCAACGGTTCGCCAACGGGTTCGCCGGTGGCCGTATCCCATATCCGCGCAGTCTTGTCGCCGCTCGCAGTCGCGATCTTCGTGCCGTCAGGACTGAAAACTGCGCTCGAGACACCAGCTCCATGTTGCAAAGGCTCCCCAATCGGTTCGCCGGTGGCGGCATCCCATATGCGCGCGGCCTTGTCGGCGCTCGCAGTGACGATCTTCGTGCCATCAGGACTGAAGACCGCGCTTTCGACACGATCTCCATGTTGTAAAGGCTCGCCAATCGGTTCGCCGGTGGCGGCATTCCATATCCGCGCGGTCTTGTCATCGCTCGCGGTGACGATCTCCGTGCCGTCAGGGCTGAAAACCGCGCTGTTGACACGATCTCCATGTTGTAAGGGCGCGCCGATGGGTTTGCCAGTGGCGGCATCCCATATCCGCGCGGTCCTGTCCCAGCTTGCAGTGACAATCCTCGTGCCATCAGGACTGAAGAGAGCGCTGTTGACAGTGCTTCCATGTTGCAAAGGCTCACCAATGGGCGCGCCAGTGGCCGCATCCCATAACCTTGCGGTCCTGTCAAAGCTCGCAGTGACGATCTTCGTACCATCAGGGCTGAAAGCCGCGCTCAATACAATGCTTCCATGTTGCATAGGCTCGCCAATGGGTTTGCCAGTGGCCGCATCCCATATCCTCGCGGTCTTGTCGGCGCTCGCAGTGACGATCTTCGTGCCGTCAGGACTGAAGACCGCATCGATCACATAACCTCCATGTCGCAAAGGCTCGCCAATCGGTTTGCCCGTAGCTGCATTCCATATCCGCGCGGTCTTGTCCTCGCTGGCAGTGACAATCTTCGTGCCGTCAGGACTGAAGACCGCTCTTAATACGAAACCTCCATGCTGCAAAGGCTGACCGATCGGTTTGCCGGTTGCCGCATCCCATATTCGCGCGGTCTTGTCAAAACTCGCGGTGACGACCTTCGTGCCGTCAGGACTGAAATCCACGCTGCGGACAAGATTCTGATGACGCAAAACTTCTCTCGCCGGGTTCGCATCGGTTGCAAATTCGCTCCAAAGGAGCGCTGCCGCCGCTTTGTTCGAGCCGTCCCAGCGTAGCGCCCGCGCCAGGTGCGCCATTCCGTCATCCCATTTGCCGGTTTCTGCAAAACGCTGAACGGCCACTGCGTAATCCGCCACACTCGCATCGCGAAGGTGCTCGAGGTTTTCCTGGTTCGCCTTTTCGGCCTCGGTTGCCTCTTGCGTGGCGATTGTCCGCTGTTCCGCGGCGGTGATGGCCTCGCGGTGCGCAATCCACCCGCCCACGCAAGCCAGCAGCGCCAGAATGGCGAAAACCACCACGGCGACACGCAAACGCCCAACCCTCCGGCTCTCCGCCACCCGGGCGGCCGCGCTCGATCGTTCGATGAACTCGATTGTCGCCTTCTCCAGCGTCGCCCGGCGCCGATTCAGCAGCGCCTCGGCTTCGGCCAGCGGCAATCCCCGGCTCAACAGATAATCGGCGTGCTCCTCTTTCTCGCGCCACAATTGCGCCGCCTCCTCGACGCGATGCCGGATGCGCAGCAGTTGCCGGTTCTCCCGCACCCACTCGACCAGCCGCGGCCACGAGCGCAGCAGCGCCTCGTGCGCAAGGCTTGCTGTCGCCTGGTCGCCCGCGTGGTCGGCGGAAAGGAATCGCTCCCGAATCAGCGCCCCGAGCAGTTGCGCGCGCGGGCTGGCGTCGTCGGGATCAGGGAGCGGCGCCCGGCGGCGCACCGGCTCGGAATCCGGCGAGACCGAGACGAGCGACCAAAATGTCTCGTCAAACGCGTCGCGGGTCTCGCGGCCCAGCGCGGCATACACCACTTCCGCGCGCTGGCCGATTGCGCCGGCAACGCCGCCCATCCGGTCGTAGGCCTCAAATGTCAGCCGCAGATCGCCGGTGCGCTGCTCATAAAGCTCGCGCAGCGTGTACTCGAGCAACGGCAGCGCATCCGGCTGGCGCAGCGCATCCTCGAGCAGCCGGTCGGCCAGGTTATGGCCGGTCACCGTATCGGTTTCGAAGCGCAGCCCGGCCAGTCGCGCCGGCTCGACAATCAATGCCCTCAGCCCTGCCGGGCCGGGCGGCAGCAAGTCGAAGTGCCCTCTGTCGCCTTTCAGCCGTACGAATGCCTCGTCCAGTTGCGCCACCGGGTAGAAATCGCTGCGCAGCGTCGCCAGCACCCGCACGTGGCCGGAGCGGGCGAGCGCTTCGATTGCCGTCAGGAACTTCGCCCGATCCGCCGCGGACAACCGCCGGCCGGTGTGAAGTTCCTCGAGTTGATCGAGCACGAGCAGCAGCCGCACAGGCCCGCCTGCCGCCCGCTCGGCAGCCTTGAACGCCGGTTGCAGGCCCAGCTTCACCGCTCCCTCGGGACTTATCTCCAGTTCGCTCGCCAGATCGCCCAGGTCCGCCACCTGGGCGCGCAGTTCCGGCAGCGCGCCGTCCGCCGCCAGCGCCCGCACCAGGCCTTGCAGCGGCGCATCGCCCGGAATGTAAATGGCGCAACGCCACTGCCGGATGGCGTCGTCCAGGTTCCAGTGCAGCAGGCTCGCGGCAACTCCCGCGCGCGCCAGCGAGCTTTTCCCTGAGCCGCTCGCTCCCACGATCGCCACGAACGCGCACCCCTCATGCTCCTCGCGCTCGCGCAGCCGGCCGGTCAGCCGCGCGATTTCCTCCTCGCGCCCGTGGAAAATCGGCGACTGCGCGATGTCGAACGCCTTCAGGCCCTGGTACGGCGCCTCGGTCCAGCGAGCGGCGCCCGGCTCGGTTTCCAGCCGCCTGTCGAGCAGGGCTCGAAGGTGAACTTTCAGCCGCTCCGCGAAGGTGACCGGGCTCGGATAAGAATGGTACGCGCGCACATTCGCTCCCGCCTCGTCACGGAAATTCTCGGTGATGAATTGTTCCACCAGCTTTCGCTGTTTGAGCAAGTCCTCGAGTTGCAACGTCGAACGGTCCCGCATTTTCTCATGGAACGCCGAGTCATCTTTTCGCACGTAAGCCAGGATGTCCGGGCGCATCCCGCCGCTTTGCTCCCGGGCGGCAAGCATCAGGTCAAACTCCCGCTCCGTGCCGGAGTGATACGCGCTGCCGTCGGCCTTGCGCGTGAGGCCGCCCAGCGGTGAGCCCAGCCGCGACCAGAGAACGAAAACCGCGATGTCGATCCCATGCTCGGACGAGAGCACCAGATCGATCCCATCCTGGAACGACGCGTCCGCCTGCAACGGCAGGTCCTCCCAAAGCACCGGCTCCAGGGCCAGGCGATCCCCGTAGTAGCGCTGCAAGTGCGCGACGACCTGCCGGGCTTTCTCCCGCTCCTCCGCCACGTCACCCGGCGAGGAAATAAAAATGCGAAGCGTTTTCATCGCAGGAATACGCCGTGGTATTCCAGAAGAAGGTCCGCACTTTGTCGAGGCCGTTCGCCTTTGGGGGCGCCAACCTTCCAGTCAGCAGGCCTCCCCCGCACCCAGACGCGCGGTTGACGCGGGGGGGCGGGGCGCCTTTTATAGATGAGACCGATGAAGATTACGCTGTTTGTCCCCTGTTTCATGAATGCCATGTTTCCCCGGGCGGCCATGAGCATCGCCACGGTGCTCGAGCGGCTGGGGCATTCGGTCGATTACCATGAGGACATTTTTTGCTGCGGCCAGCCGGCGTTCAACGCCGGGTACTGGGACGAGGCGCGGAAGGTGGCGGGGCCGACCGTGCGAGAAACTGAGCGGGATCGAGAGCGACGCCATCGTGATCGGCTCCGGCTCGTGCGGGGCGATGCTGAAGGTCTTTTACCGGGATCTTTTTGCCAATACGGCGCTGGCGGCGGATGCGGTGGCCGTCGGCGAGCGGACTTGGGAGTTTTCGGAATTTCTGGTGACGAAGCTGGGCGTGACCGACGTGGGGGCCTCGTTTCCGGCGAAGGTGACGTTTCACGACGGTTGCCACGGGCTGCGGGAGTTGAAAGTGAAGCGGGAGCCGCGGCAACTGCTCGAGCGCGTCCGGGGCCTGGAACTCATCGAGATGGCCGATGCGGAGACCTGCTGCGGGTTCGGCGGGACGTTCTCGGCGAAATTTCCGGCGATCTCGACGGCGATGGGCGAGGTCAAATGCGCCTCGGCGGTGGCGACCGGGGCGGAGTACATCGTCTCGAATGATTCGAGTTGCCTGATGCAAATCCAGGGGCTGCTGGACCGCCAGAAGAAGCCGGTCAAGACGCTGCACCTTGCCGAGGTGCTGGCCCGGCAATAGAAATTATGGAAGGTTTAACCGATGCTTTGGCCGATGCGAGAGGATGGGTGGAAGAGGTTCATGTTCAAGTTCAAGAGCGGCCGCCCGCAGCGGGAGTCTCGCGACATGGCGACAAAAAATTTTAAGACGCTCTAAATGGAAATGACCCCGGAAAAATGACGGCCCCGTTCTCCCAGCAATTCAAGACCGACGCGAAACGCGTGGCGGGGGACTTGCGGCATCGCGGCCTCATCCGGACCGCGCTTACCAAATACGAAACGGCGCGCGATTTGCAGAAGTCGTCGTTCCAGGATTGGCAGGCGGCGCGCCAGGCCGCGGCCGAGCGCAAATGGGAGGCGATCAACCACCTCGACGAGCACCTCGAATCGTTCACGTCGAAACTCGAGGCGCGCGGCACGAAGGTCCATTGGGCCAGCACGGGGGAGCAGGCGCGCGAGATTTTCCTGGAAATCCTGCGCGAGAAGGGGGCGCAGTCGATCATCAAGTCGAAGGCGATGACCGCCGAGGAGATTCACCTCAATGACGCGCTGACCGAAGCCGGCTACAGCGTGGTCGAGAGCGACCTGGGCGAGTACATCGTCCAGCTTCGCCAGGAGGCGCCTTACCATATCGTTTTTCCCGCGATGCACCTGACGCGCGGCGAGATCAGTGCTCTCTTCGCCGAGAAGCTCGGCAGCGCAGCCGACGGAGAATCCCGAGGACCTGACGATGATCGCGCGGGCCGTGCTGCGTGACAAATATGTCACCGCGGACGTCGGCATCACCGGGGCGAATTTCGCCGTGGCCGAGACGGGGATGATCTCGATCACCGAAAACGAAGGCAACGCCCGGCTGACGGCGGCGCTGCCGCAAACGCTGATTACGCTGATGGGCATCGAGAAAGTGGTGCCGAAGCTCTCCGACCTCGCCCTTTTCCTGCCGATGCTCGCCACGGCCGGTGCGGGCCAGGCGATGACCGGTTACAACTCGATGTACGGCGGACCGCGGCAGCCGGGCGAATGCGACGGGCCGGAGGAATACCATGTCGTCCTGCTCGACAACGCGCGCACGCATCTGCTGGCCGACGGCGAGCAGCGGGACGCGCTCCATTGCATCCGGTGCGGCGCGTGCCTGAATGTCTGCCCGATCTACCGCAACGTCGGCGGGCATACCTATGGCACCACTTACTCGGGGCCGATCGGCTCGGTCATTACGCCTCATTTGCGCGGGCTCCAGCAGTGGAAGCATCTCTCGCAGGCCTCGTCGCTTTGCGGCGCCTGCACCGAGGCCTGCCCTGTGAAGATCGACCTGCATCATCATCTGTTGCAAAACCGCCGCAATGCCGTGTCGCGGCAGCCGGTCTGGTGGGAGAAGCTCGCGTTTCGCGCATTCGCGTTTCGTGGCGGACAGGCCGGGGCTCGCAGCGGCGCTGATGCCCGTTTGCCCGGTTCGGCCAGAAATGGTTTCACCCGCTGGTCCTCGGCGGGCCGCTCGACCCGGCGCGGGCCTGGACCGAGACGCGCGACCTGCCCCCTTCGCGCCAAGAACCTTTGCCGATCTCTGGCGCGCGAAAAAGCGGCGCCGGGGGAAGGAGCCCGCGCGATGAACGGCGAAAAGGAAAAAATCTTGCGGCGCATCCGCGAGGCGCTGGCGGTGCCGGCGCCCTATCCCGGCAGCCACGGCGAGCAGGGGCACGAGGTCACGACGACGAGCGCGCGGACGTGAGAATTGCGGCATTGGCTGCCGCCAGTGGGGGAGACATTCGAAGCCCAGCGCGGAACTTTTCGCGCAGAACTCGACCAGTTGAAATCGACCTTCCATTTGCTCGAGGCGAGGCCGCGGCCGCCTGTTTGCTGGCGGGCCTGGCGCAAGCGAAGGCTGGAAGAGCATCGCCGCGCACGGCAACGGGGCGCATGGCCAATCGACCAAAGAATCGTCGCCGCGCTCAACCTGCCCGCGGTCTGGACCGACGGGGCTACGACGTGCGCCAGCTCGAGAAATGCGATGCCGGCGTCACCGAATGCGACGCGCTGGTCGCCCAGACGGGCAGCGTCCTGGTCACGGCCCGCAGCGCGGGGGGCCGGGCATTGTCGGTCCTGCCGCCCCATCACATTGTCCTGGCGCGCCGGGAGCAAATGGTCCCCGACCTGCCGGCGGCCATCGCTTTGTTGGAGGAAAAGTATGCCGGCGGCTACCCCAGCTTCATCGGGTTCATCACCGGCCCCAGCCGGACCGGCGACATCGAGCGCATCCTGGTCCTGGGCGCCCACGGCCCGAAAAAGCTGACCATCCTTTGCTGGTAGGCTTAGGCCCGAATTCCGAAGTTGATCGGAGTTGCGGTTTAACAAGCAAAACCGCTGCAAATCGCCTTGCAAAGCCGCGCGGCTATCCCTATCCAGACAGGCGAGTTATGAAAAAAATCGAGGCGATCATCAAGCCATTCAAGATGGAGGACGTCAAGGAGGCGCTCTCGGAGATCGGCATCGAGGGGATGACGGTGAGCGAGGTGAAGGGCTTTGGCCGGCAGAAGGGGCACACCGAAATCTACCGCGGCAGCGAGTATACAGTCGATTTCCTGCCCAAGGTCAAATTTGAGATCGTGCTCTCGGACGACCGGGTCCAGCGCGCGGTCGATACCATCGTCGCCTCGGCGAAAACGGGAAAGATCGGCGACGGCAAAGTCTTCGTCCTTCCGATCGATGAGGCGGTCCGCATCCGGACCGAGGAACACGGAGACAGCGCCATCTAGCCCGGCTCGGGCCCACCCATTGCGCGCGTGTTTTACCTCAAGATATTGATCCTGGCCGCCGTTCAGGGCGCGGCGGAACTGCTGCCGGTTTCGAGTACGGCCCATGTCATCGTGGCGGAGAAGCTGATGCGCATGGACCCCAAGACGCCGGAAATGACCATGCTGCTGGTGATGCTGCACACGGGGACGATGTTCGCCGTGATCGCCTATTTCTGGAACGGCTGGCGGCGCGATTATTTTTCCTCGGGCATGCGGCTGAAGGATTTCCTGGTGCAGGTGATCGCCGCCACGATCTTTACCGGCATCGTCGGGTTTGGCCTGAAGATTGTGATCGAGAAATTTTTCATGCGGGGCGTGGCGAAGGCGGAGATCGAGGATTTGTGGGACAACCTGCCGTTGATCGGCGCGGCCTTGTTTGCCGTGGGAGTGCTGATCATTTACGCGGGCCTGCGCACGGACAGGTCGCGCGAGGGCCGGGAAATCCAATTGCCGCAAAGCTGCCTGATTGGGCTGGTGCAGGGGCTTTGCCTGCCGTTCCGCGGTTTCTCCCGTTCCGGCGCGACCATCTCGACCGGGCTGCTGCTGGGGCTATCGAAACAGAAGCTGGAGGAATTCAGTTTTGCGCTGGCCGTGGTGCTGACGCCGGTGGTGATAGCAAGGGAAGGCCACCGGCTCCTCGATGCCAACAAGGCGGCGGGCGTGCATGTTCCGATTCTGCACCTGATGGCGCCGAGCCTGGTCGGCATGGTGTTCAGCTTCTTGGCCGGCCTGCTCGCGCTCAAATGGCTCTCGAGATGGCTCGAGGCAGGCCAGTGGAAGCTCTTTGGTTTCTATTGCATCGCGGCCTCGCTCGCCGTCCTGGGTCTGCATTACGGAATGGGGCTGTAACTCCGCTGTTCCATGGGCCTCGAAGCAACTCTGCGGGTTCTCAATGAACTGCAGGCTTCGGAGGCCATGGGCGAATACGCAATCGGCGGCGCCGTGGCCGCGTTCCTTTATATCGAACCCGCGGCCACGTTTGATCTCGATGTCTTCATTGCCTGGAAACCGGGCCCGGGCGGGCTGTTGACGCCAATGCCGTTGCATGAGGCGCTGGCGAAGCGCGGCTACACCAGATACGAAAAGGAGGCAATCCTCATAGAGGGTTGGGCCGTCCAGTTTCTGCCGACGGGCACCCCCTTGATTGAAGAGGCGCTTTCGAAGGCGGTTCAGGTCGTCGTCAAGAACGTTCCCACGCGGGCATTTTCAAAGGAACATCTCATGGCGATCTGCCTCGAAACCGGCCGGCCAAAGGACAAGGAAAGGCTCGTTCGCTTCCTCAAGGAAGGTGAACCCAATATGAAGCGGTTTGAAAAAATCCTCAGTCGCCATAAGCTTTCCGCCAAATGGCAAAAGTTCAACGCAGGCCGCGCGCGGCTCTGAAGGCTCGCACGCTGGCGGACCTCTACCGCGCAAAGGAAGCGAGGCGCCGGCAACTGGCGAACCTGTCGATCGATGACAGGGTGGATTTGATCGAAAAGCTGCGCGACATGGGGAGGGAGATGGTTGAGGCGCGAAAGTCGCTTGGGCAGAGCGGAGGGAAAGGGAGAATTCGAAATTCGAAATTCGAAATTCGAAAGACTAAGTCCTAAGACGCGATTTCCTCCTACTCGATACCCCAAATGCCAAGGCCGCGCACGCTCCGGCCGCGACCAGCGTCCCCTCCCCTGGCTCCGGCACCGGGGCCACTATGATGAATCCCGGCTGATCCAGGCCGCTGATAAATGTCCCGTCGATCAGGGCGCCGGAGGTGGCGTCGAATTGGCTGATGCCGGTGGTGTCGTTGGCGGTAAGGAGGTCGTTGCCGTCGATTGCCATTCCGTATGGCGGCGGATACTCGCTAAAAGTAAGTTCCTGGCTGATAAGGTCTCCTGAAGTTGCGCTATAGACGCTGACCCCGTAGTAAGTGCCGGAAACGCAAGCGCAATAGAGATTGCTGCCGGATACAATCAATTCCTGGCTACCGGCTCCGTCGCCCGTGGGCGGAGTCGGCACCAGGCCGACGCTTACCGGCGTGCCTGTCGTCGCGTTGTATTCACTGATGCCATTGGTGCCGCCTTCGACATATAAGTCACTGCCTGAAACCGCCAGCGCCGCGATGGGATTGGTTGTCACAGTAACAAGGTCCGAACTTATCAATTGCCCGTTGCTGGCATTGTATGCCGCCACGTCAAAGTCCTGCGCGATGTAAATGGTGCCGCCCGAGGCGACAATGCACGACGGCACATCGGTGGGCCTGATGAAGTTGCTGTCGATCATATCGCCGGTCGCGGCGTTGTACTCGCCTATTGCCGTGCCGGCCTCGACATAAAGGTCGTTCCCAAGGACCGCAATGCCGGTCGGCGACGCGGTCAACGAGACGAGGTCCGCGTTTATCACCTGGCCCGTCGCCGCGTCGTACTCGCCGACGCGGTCGTTTCCCTTGTCCGCGACATAAAGGTCCTGGCCTTCGAGCGACTGCGCACTTATCCCTCCGAGAATTGCAATGGCCAGACAAAATACCTTCCCGGACATAAGCCGGCACGGTGCGCAACCGGCGCGCAAAGGTCAAAAGGTATTAATTTTATTGGGCGTTCTCGTCGGCCAGCAGTTTGTATTCGAGGCTATCGGTCAGGGCCAGCCAGCTTGCCTCGATGATGTTATCCGAGACGCCGACGGTGCCCCAACTGCTCTTCCCATCGGTCGACATGATGAGCACGCGCGTGCGGGCGCCGGTGCCGAGCTGGCCCCCGATAATGCGCACCTTGTAATCCTCGAGGCGGATGGAATCGATCTGCGAGTAAAACGGGCGGAGCGCCTTGCGCAGCGCCGCGTCGAGCGCGTTCACCGGGCCGTCGCCTTCGGCCACCGTGTATTCGTCCACGTCCTTGACGCGCAGCTTCACGCTCGCCTCGCACATATCGCATTCGCCGTTGCCGGAGCGGCGGTAATTGGTGTTATATTCGAGCAGCTCCCACATGGGCCGGTGATGCTGGAGCACCTTCTGGATGAGCAGCGAAAGCGACGCCTCGGCGGCCTCGAATTCGTAACCCTCGTTTTCGAGGTGCTTCACCCTCCTGAGGATCTCGCTGACCTCCGGCGTCCCCTTTTTCAGGTCGAAGCCGAGCGTCGCCGCCTTTGCCAATATGTTGCTCTGGCCGGCCAGGTCCGAGATGACGATGTTTTGCCGGTTGCCGACGAGCGCGGGGTCGATGTGCTCATAAGTGCGCGCCAGCTTTTGCACCGCGTGCACGTGCAGCCCGCCTTTGTGCGTGAACGCGGCGGCGCCGACGAACGGCGCGCGGATGTCATGCACCACGTTTGCCAGTTCATCGACGAAGAGCGAGAGCTCGCGCAGTTGCGACAAGTCCTGCGCGACGGGGATGCCCATCTTGAGCTGGAGATTCGGGATGATGGTGACCAGGTTGCAATTGCCGACCCGTTCGCCGTAGCCGTTGATCGTTCCCTGGACCTGCGCGGCGCCCGCGCGCACGGCGGCCAGGGCATTGGCCACGCCGAGGCCGGAGTCGTTGTGCGTGTGGATGCCGATGGGCGAGCCGAGTTCCTTCACCACGATGGCGGTGACGCGCTCGACCTCCTCGGGCATCGAGCCGCCGTTGGTATCGCAGAGCACCACCATGTCCGCGCCGGCGTCCCGGGCGGCGAGGATGGTGCGCATCGAGTAGGCGGGGTCCTCCCTGTAGCTGTCGAAGAAATGTTCCGCATCGTAGAGCACTTCACGCCCGTGCTTCTTGAGGTGCGCGACGGTGTCGGAGATCATGCTCACATTTTCATCCAGCGAGACCTGGAACACCTCGGTCACGTGCAGCGGCCAGGTCTTGCCGACGATGCAGACCGCCGGAGTTTGCGCGTCGAGGAGCAATTGCACCTGCGGGTCCTCGGCCACGTTTAGCTTTCCGCGCCGGGTCATGCCAAATGCGGTGATCCGCGCGGTCTTCCACGTGCGCCGGGCCGCCTCCTGGAAAAAGGCAATGTCCTTCGGGTTCGACCCCGGCCAGCCCCCCTCGATGTAATGCACGCCAAAGGCATCGAGCTTTTCCGCGACGCGAATCTTATCCAGCACGGAAAACGAAATGCCGGTGCCCTGGGTGCCATCCCGGAGCGTCGTGTCGTAGATCGTGACTGCTGTTTTTGACATAATGCGGAATGATGAATCTAGTAGATGAAACAACCGGTTGCAAGGCGGGGAAACCTCCTCGAAAACCGCGCCAATCTGTATGAATTCGCGGATTTCACAAAATCCTTCTAGGTGCGCGAAAAGGGCTTAGATTCAGGGGCGGGCCGCGCGCCGCATTTCATGCTCACTGCCGAAGAACAAATCCAACAGACGGTCGCTTCGATCGACACGGGCAGGCTGGCGAAATGGATCTGGGGATGCGTCTTTGCGGCCGTCGCCGTCGGGCTGGGGGCTTACTACCTCATCCACGTCTTCCGCGGGCTGCCCATCGCCCAGGCGATGGACGAGGCGCAGATCGGGCGTGAAATCCTCCGCGGCAACGGCTTTGCCACAAAGTTTGCCCGCCCGCTGGCGATCGGCGAGCTGCGCCGGCACAACAAGGACGTGAGCACGGCCATCTGGCAGGATACATACAACGCGCCGATTCCCCCGCTGCTGGACGCGGCGGCCATCTCAATTCCCATCAAGGAGGGATGGAAGATCGACCGGGAACATCCGATTTTTCCCGAAGACCGAGCGATCGCCATCATGGGTGTGTTCTTCTTCCTGGCGTCGCTGGCGGTGCTCTACCTGATCGCGGTCGAACTCTTTGACCATCGGCTGGCGTGCATCGCCGTGGGGCTGGTGCTCATCAGCGACTCGATGTGGCTCTACGCCATCTCCGGGCTGCCGCAGATGTTCCTGCTGTTCGTGCTCCACCTGAACGTCTATGCGATCCTCCGGGCGATGCGCGCCCGCTATTCCAATGAGCAGCAGTTGGGATGGCTGGCCGCGGCCGGGCTCGGTTTCGGCGTCATGGCGCTGACGCATGCGCTGTCGATTTTCATCTTCGCGCCGGTGCTGGTCTTTTCGTTCTTCTTTTTCCGCCCGCGCGGTTTGGGGGGCCTTCTGATGCTCGGGCTTTTCCTCGCTGTCTACGTGCCGTTGCTTGTGCGCAATTACCATGTGTGCGGCGACATTCGCGGCATCGCGGGAATGGATGGCCTCGACGGCATCGTTCACTCGGAGTCGGGTCACATGCGCAGACTGGAGGTCGATATCCAGGGGGTTTCGGGAAACTATTTCGGCCAGAATTTCCGCGTAAACCTGATGGCGCAGATCGACCGGTTCATCGAATTCATGGCCTGGAGCTTCGTTGCGCCCCTCGCGCTCGTGAGCCTGCTGCACGCCTTTCGCCGGCCGGTGACGGCGGTCTTTCGCGGGCTCATGTTCGCGATGTTCGCATCCGCGGTTTGCGGCATGGCGATCTTTGGGATGAAGGAGGAGCGCGGGCTCTGCTCGAACCAATTCTACCTGCTCTTCGTCCCGCTCTTCGTTTGTTACGGGATGGCCTACGTGCTGGTGCAATGGGACCGGCGCATCGGGCTGGCATTCATCATGCCCCAATGGCGCGACCGGAGCAGGACCCATCACGTGCTGCGCACGACGCTGGTGACCGTCATCTTCCTGGTCACGGGCATCCCGCTGCTCTGCCGCATGGGGCTGGACAGGATGACCTCGTCCATCGAATACCCTCCTTATTTTCCGCCCGCGATCCGGCTTTTCAACCAATGGTTCCAGCCGAATGAAATCATCGCCTCGGACATGCCGTGGGCGGTCGCGTGGTACGGGGACCGCCGCAGCATCTGGCTGCCGTTCGATGTGCAGACGCTGATCGATTTGAGCGATTACCAGCGGCTCGGCGGCCCGATAGCCGCGCTTTATTTCACGCCGGTCAGCGGCACGCAGAATACGCTCGGCGACCTGGTCAACGGAGAGTACCGCCATTGGACGGCTTACATCGTTCGCACCGTGAACCTGAGCAAGAGCCCCTACCCGGTGAAGGTCGTCCTGGGCACGCCCGATTGCGCGGTCTACATGGACCACGCCCGCCAACTGACGGCGCCAAGGTGAACCGGATCTCTACCGCCCGCGGCGCAGCAGCGTGCGCGCTTCGGGCAGGCCGGCGGCCAGTGTGATGCCGGCGTAAACGACGCCAAACACGGCAAGGATGGCGCCGAGATTCGCCCAGCGGAAACCAAGGTGCACAAAATGTCCGGCGCCCCACCCGGCGGCAGCCGCGGCCAGCGCGGCGGCCCAGATCTTGGATGGAAAATGATCCGGCAGGGAGGTGTTGCCGATCCGCGCCTGGAGCGCCCGGCGCAGGAGCAGGAACTCGACCCAGCCGGAGAGCCCCGCGGAGAACGTCAGACCCACCGCGCCCAGGCCCAGGTCGATGCCCGGCAGGGAAGGCTTGGGCAGGTGCAACGCGTGAAGCAATACGGAACTGATGTATGGCCGCAAGGGAAACGCGAAGAGCAGGCCAAGGCCGGCTGTGAGCGTAACCCGCACGGTGGCAAAATAGAGCGGGGTGCGCGTGTCGAAGAGCGCGTAAAAGGCGTTGGAATAGAGCCGCCCCCACGTCGCCGCCAGCAATCCAACCGTCGAGCCCATCAGGATGTACCAGACGTAGAGCGTATCCTGCGGGCTGAAATGGCCCGACTGAAAAATACCGCCGACGATATGCCGGCCCAAAATCAAAAACCCCGCGACGCTCGGAATCACATAAAAGGCGATATTCCGTTTGCCGGCAATCAGCCGGACCCGAAGCTGCGCGTGGATTTCATCCTTCGTCCCCTTCGAGCGCGACATCTCGGGCAGTTCCGCCGCGGCGACCGCCATGCCGAAGAGGCTGATGGGCATGAGGTACAAAATCTGCGCGTAACTGAGGTCCGCCACGGCATTGGCCCCAAGCCAGCTCGCGATCACGCCGTCGATGATCGCGCTCAATTGAACCACGCCCCTGCTGATGACGATGGGACCGAGGCTGCGAAACACCTGGCGTACGTGCGTCAGCGTGGTGTTGAGCCCAAAGACAATGTGCGAGCCAATCGTGCGGCCATCCGCCGTCTTACGCCCGTAAATGAACGGAACCTGGACGGCAAACTGGAGGAACGCCCCGACCACCGATCCCCAGGCCACGATGACCGCGAAGGAATCCTGGTCGCGCGTGCCGCCAAAACCCAGCAGCGTGCCGATCATCGCCAGGTTCCAGAAAACCGGCGCGACATAGGAGATGAAGAAAAGCCGGTGGCTGTTCAGGATTCCCAGGCACCACGCGGACATCACGAAGAGCCCGACCCCCGGAAACATCACCTGCACCAAACGCACCGTCAGTTGCCGAACTTCGGGATACTGGTGAAACCCGGGCGCATAAACATAATCCACCAGGAACGGCGCGGAGATCACCCCCAGCAGCACGATAATGCTGACGACCAGCGCCAGCAGGCTGCCGACAATCCCCGCGACCCGCCCCGCCAGATCGTTTTCCTCCTGCGCCAGGAGCTTCGAATAAACAGGAATGAACGAGGCCGAGAGCACTCCCTCGCCCAGCAGGTTCTGGAGAAAATTTGGAATCCTGATCGCCGCCTTGAACGCCCCCGCGGCGTTCGAGCTGCCGAAAAAATGCGCAAAGATCATCTCGCGCACCAACCCCGCGATCCGGCTCAAAAAAATCCCCGCGCCCACCATCAGGGCGGAGGCGCGGGCGCGGCGGGCGGGTTGAGGCGGATTGCTGGTCACGGGAATCCCGGTTTGATAACCGGGAAGGGAGAGCGGCGGAATTACAAAACGCTCAAGGATTTGTCTCGTTCAATCGGAAGCGCGCCGCCGGCGCGCCCATTCCTTCGAATTTCGATTTTCGAATTTCGAATTTCGCATCTGCAAATCAGGCAATGATCGGCTCCCCGACCAAATCATACACATTCGACCCCGTGATCTGGACATCGACAAATTCCCCCACCGGCGCCGGCGCGCTCAACACCACCTGCGTATCGACGTCCGGCGCGTCGGCCTCGGTCCGGCCCGCCCGCGGCTTCTCGACGAGCACCCGCAGCTTCCTGCCGATCTGCCCCGCCGCGATTTCCCGCGCGATCTTCTGCTGAAGCCGCATCGCCTTCTTGAAGCGCGCCTGTTTCACCTTCGCGGGGATTTGCCCCGCCATTTTCGCCGCGCGCGAGCCCTCCTCGCGCGAGTAAGTGAAAACACCGAGCCGCTCGAAGCGCACCGCGGCCATGAAATCGAGCAGCGACTCGAAATGTTCCTCCGTCTCGCCAGGAAACCCGACGATGAACGTGGTCCGCAGCGCCAGCCCCGGAATGCCCGCGCGCAGCCGCGCGATCAAATCCTCGATGTGCCGCCGCGAGGTCTCGCGCCGCATCCCGCCGAGCATCGCGTCGTGAATGTGCTGAAGCGGCATGTCGATGTACCGGGCCACCTTCGGGCACTCGGCGATGGTACGGATCAGCTCGTCGCTCCAATGCGCCGGATGCGTGTAGAGGAGCCGGATCCAGAAGTCGCCCTCGATCTTCTCGATCTCCCGCAGCAGCGCCGACAGCGTCGGCCCGCGCGAGGAATCGACCGGCTGCGTCGGGTTTGCCCGCTGCTCCCACAGGTCCATCCCAAAGTAAGTCGTGTCCTGGCTGATGAGATTGATTTCCCGCACCCCCTCCGCGACCAGGTTGCGAACCTCGGCGGCAACCGAGGCGATCGTCCGGCTGCGATGCCGGCCGCGCATCCGGGGGATCACGCAAAAGGAACAGGGATGGTTGCATCCCTCCGCGATCTTGACGTAGGCGGTGTGCGAAGCGGTGAGCCGGAAGCGCGGCGTGTCGAAATCGGGAATGAAAACGGAATTGCGCGTCACGAGATCGAGCGGGCGCCATTCGTCATCGTGCACCGGCGAGGGCGCCGCGAGCAGTCCCTCGGCGATCTCGCCCAATTGACCAATCTGGTCCAGCCCGATGAACGCATCCACCTCCGGCAATTCGGAGGCCAGTTCCTTCGAGAACCGCTGCGCCATGCAGCCGCTCACGATCAGCTTCTGGCCCGGCTTTCTCCGCAGGCCCCGCCGGCGATGCGCGTCGAGGATCGCGTCAACCGATTCCTCCTTGGCGGAATCGATGAACGCGCAGGTATTGACCACCAGCACGTCGGCCTCGCCCGCGTCGGCGGTCACGTGCATGCCGCGGCGCGCGGCGGCGCCCAGCATCACCTCGGCGTCGACGAGATTCTTCGCGCAACCGAGCGAGATCATTCCGATCTTCACGGGCGCGTCCTTGGAAAGTGCGGTCATTCGATTTGGATGTCGCTCTGCCCGGGCGGGAGCGGCTGGCCGTCCTGCGTGACCTGGATCGAATTCGGGTCCGAGACCTGAATCCAGAATTTGTGTCCGGTCAACTTCAGCGGGCCGTCTCCGGGATAGAGCCAGTCTTCAAAAATGGGAGAGGAATCTGGCGTATCCCGGCGAATTGTCACCTTGGTTTTTCGGATCGGCACGATCGCAACCTGCTTCAGGTCGCCGGGAGTTGACGCGGGCGCGATTGCCGCAAGCTCCGGGCCGGAGCCGTTCGGAGCGGGAGAGGCGTCGGTGTTGTCGGGCGGCGTCGGATTTACCGGCTCGGCCCGGCGCACCTCGCGCGTGGGATCGAACGTGCCGGCGGGCGCGGGCGAGGCAAACGGCGACTCGGCGGCCGCGGGAGAAGCGGCGGCGGTCTCCGGGGATGGCGAGGGCACCGGCGGAGGCGTGGACGCAACCGGGGTGGCGGCGACAATGGCCGGCGTGACCTCGACGGCCACGGCGGGTGGCGCCGGCGTCGCCGCCGCGGGCGCGGACTCGCCGGTTGAAGCGATTGTGGAAATCGCCGGCGATTCCGTCGGCGAAGCCGCTTCCTGGCCGCCCGGCTTGGTTACGATCCTCTGAAACGAAATGAAGAGGTACAAAACGTAAACGATGCCCGAAACGATCACCGCGAAAACGATCACGGGCAGGATGGTGCGCTTGCGCTCCGGTGTCGGAGTATAGGGACGGCGGGTGGGCGCGGGCGGAGGCAGGTGGGACGCCGCGTTCAAGTACTCATAATCGTCGCTGCTGACCGGGTTCGGCGCGTGCAGCGTATCGGCAAAATCGCGGACATCCACTCCCAGGAACCGGGCATAGAGAAGCAGGAAGCCCTTCGCGTAGGACATGCTCGGGAAGTTCGAATAATTATCCTCCTCGAGGTCGATCAGCTTGTCCGGCCGGATGCGCGTGACCCGGGCCGCCTCTTCCACCGACAGTTGCTTGCCGAGACGCGCTTGCTGAAGCCTTTTGCCTACGGAATTGACCATTGGGCTACCTTGAGGCACGCCCCGCGGACGGATATCTCGAGAAGAAGTGGTGGAGCGGCGTGCGTTTCATACGGGGATCAAGAGGAAGGCGCTTCTCACACAAGAGCATCGAGATCGACAAGAATTTCGCGCGGCTTTGCCCCCTCGCCCGGGGCGATGTAGCGCCGCTGTTCCAGGATGTCCACCACGCGCGCCGCGCGCGAATAACCGAGCCGCAGCCGCCGCTGGAAGAGCGAGGTGCTCGCCTTGCGCTCCTGGCGCATGATTTCGATGCACTTCTGCACCAGTTCCTCCTCCTCCTCGGTGATTTCCCCGACGGACGTCGAGCCCTGGAGTTTTTCCTGGAGTTCGCTGTCAAACGAGGGCTCCGCGAAGCCGCGCGCATGCTCGGTCAGCCGCCGGATTTCCTCGTCGGTGACCAGCACCCCCTGCGAGCGAATGAGCCGCGACGTGCCGGGCGGCATGTAAAGCATATCCCCCTGCCCCAGCAGCCGCTCGGCGCCCGCATCCTCGATGATGATGCGCGAATCGAGCTTCGAGGCCACCTGGAAGGCGATCCGGCACGGAATGTTCGCCTTGATGACGCCGGTGACCACGTCCGCCCGCGGCGTCTGCGTGGCGACAATCATGTGAATGCCCGCCGCGCGCGCCTTTTGCGTGATGCGCGCGATGACGGTCTCGACGTCGGCGGGAGCGGTCTGCATGAGGTCGGCCAGCTCGTCGATGATGACCACGATGTAGGGCAGCGGATGTTCCGGTACGATGACTTCGTCGTCGCGCGGCACCTGGATGTTCGTCACGCCCTGGATGTATTCCTCGACGCCGCCCGGCTCGGCCCCGGCGGCGGCGGGCGTGGAAGGTTTTGCCTCCGCGGCCTCGGCGTCGAGTTCCTTTTGCGACTTGCGTTTCGGGCGCGAGTTGAACCCGGACAGATCCTTCACGCCGGCCTTGGCAAAAATCTTGTATCGCTTGTCCATCTCATCGAGCACGTGGCGCAGCGCCAGCAGCACCTTCTTCGGATCGGTCACCACTTGCGCCTCGAGATGCGGTAAATCCTTGTAATGCTGCATCTCGACCACCTTGGGATCGATCATCATGAAGCGAAGCTGCTCCGGGGTGAAACGAAAAAGCATGCTGGCAATGAGCGCGTTGATGCAGACGCTCTTGCCCGAGCCGGTGGTGCCGGCGACCAGCAGGTGCGGCATCCTGGCCAGGTCGGCGATGATCGTGTTGCCGTACACATCCTTGCCCAGCGCCAATGGGATTGCCGCCTTGGTGTTGTGCCATTCATCCGATTCCAGCAGCTCCCGCAGGCCGACCTTCATCTTGCGCGAATTGGCGATCTCGATGCCGACCGTGTCCTTGCCGGGGATCGGCGCCAGGATGTTGATGCGCTCCGCCCGCGTGGCGCGCGCGATGTCGCGCTCGAGCGACGTAATCTTGTCCACGCGCACCCCTTTGGCGGGATAAACTTCGTAGCGCGTGATCGTCGGCCCGCGCGTGATGTCCCCGGCGGCGACGCTGATCCCGAATTGCGCGAGCGTCTCGATGATGATCGACTGCGTCTCCTTCAATTCCTCCGGATTTGCCGCCTGGCGGCCTTCGTCGTCCATCGCATCGAGGACCGAGATGTCGGGCAGCGTATAATTTTCGTACGAAACGGGAACCGGCGGCGGCTTCGGTTTGTTCCTGGAAGCGGGACGGGCCAGCGCCGTGTCAATGATCTGCGGCGTCGGGCGCGATTCCGCCACGCCCTCGCCTGCGGACGGCGCGGCGCCATCGGCCTCGAGTTCGGCGGCGGATGGCAGCGCGTTTTTCCTGCGGAGCTGGCGCTCGATCTTGCCGGCCTCGCGGGCCAGCTTGCGGCTCTCGATGGCCAGTTTTTCGCGCTCGTCGGCGCGGGCCAGTTGGGTTTTGCGGCGATTTTCCGCCCATTTGCCGGGGAGCGTGGCGAGCTTGCGCACCAGCGCGATGGGATGGATGCCGGTCATCATCACCAGGCAGCAGATGTACAGCAGGACCAGCAGGATGCCCGAGCCGAACCCCCCCAGCGCCCCGTACAAAATCCGCCCGATCCAATGCCCGAACCATCCCCCCCTGCCCGGGATGCCCATCGTTTTGGTCCAGTCCGTAAGGAAGACGTGCTGGAGGTCCGCGATGCAGGCAAAGGAGAGCACCGCGCCAATGGCCCACGGGACGCGCCGCGCAATGCGCAGGCCCGGATCCAGCAGCTTGGCCCCGCCGTAGCCGAGCAGCTCCGCCGCCACGACATACGACCCGGCGCCGACCAGGAAATAGAAGAAGCCGGCGACGATCGCCCCGACCGGCCCGATGAGGTTGTGGCTGGCGTGCGAACCGGTGGCCGAATTGGCGATGATGGGCACCAGGCCGGGCACATCGCGAGGCTGGTAGGAGATGAGCGCGGCCAGGAGAAGCGCGCCGAGCCCGAGGAGGGTCAGGTCGATGACTCCCCCGACCATCTGGTTCTCCTGTTGGCGTGCCATTGGGACGATAGTAACGCTTGGCCCCGGAGATTCAAGCTGCGCGCGGGCCGCCTGCCGCGAAAATCACTGGAAGCCCGACAGGCCCCTCAAAAAACATCCGCGCTCTCGGAAAAGCCCGAGTCCTGCCGGATGGAATCGAGCCGGCGCCGCATCGCGCGCGCCGAGCCCGGGTGATTGGCGTTCCGCGCAAAAAATCCCACCAGCAGCGGCGTCACCGAGGCCACTCCCAGCGAGACCATGACCCAGCCCGTCACCTTGCGGGAGGTCTCCTTGAGTCGATTGGCCAGCAGCAGGCCGATGCCGCAGCCAACGGCGGCCTGCGTGACGGCTACCAGGCTGGTTACTTCTATCTGCTTTGGACGTGTCGCGGGCATAGGTTCTTTTTCGGGGCGACGGGTGAAAATAAACTCGAAAGCGGGTGCTCGCGGGTCTTCAATTCCCTCGTGCGGCTGTAATTAAGCATAATCCATACACGGTGACCACGACTTCTTCCATTTATGTGCTCATTCTGGCCGGCGGCAGCGGGGAACGCTTCTGGCCGCTCTCGAGGAAAAGCCGCCCAAAACAGCTCCTTTCCCTCTTCTCCGGGGCCAGCCTGCTCGAGGAGACGCTGGCCCGGCTCGAGGGGCTCACGGCGCCGGATCACGTGCTCATTTTGACCAATGTCGAGCAGGAGGCCGCGGTCCGCGCGCTGGCCCCGGGGCTGCCGCCGGAAAACATCGTCGCCGAGCCGGCCAAGCGCGACACGGCGGCGGCAATCGCCCTAGGCGCCGGCCTCATCTCGCTGCGCGACTCGAGGGCGACCATGATCGTGCTGCCGGCGGACCATTTGATCCAGGATCGCGAGGCCTTCCAGCGGACGCTGCGCACCGCCGTGGCCGCCGCGCGGGAGACAGGCGAGCTGGTGACCATCGGCATCAAGCCCACCTGGCCCTGCCCCGGTTTCGGTTACATCGAGATGGGCAAGCCGGTAAAACTGGCGGACGACGCGGGCGGACAGGCCGTTCACGAGGTCGTCCGTTTCCGCGAAAAACCGAATGCCGAACTGGCTGAGCAATTCCTCAAGCAAGGCCATTTTCGGTGGAACGCCGGGATGTTCGTCTGGCCGATCTCCGCGATTTTGGCCGCCTTCGAGACTCACGCCGAGCCGATGGCCACGTTCGTCTCGGCGTTGCACGCAGGGAGCGACGCCGCGGCGATCATCGCTGAACGGTTCCATCAATTGCCGAAGATTTCCATCGATTACGCGATCATGGAGAAAGCCGGGCGCGTCCTGGTGGTCGAGGCCGGTTTTGATTGGGACGACGTCGGAAGCTGGACGGCGATCGCGAAATACCTGCGGCAGGACGCGGACCAGAACGCCGCGAATACCGAGCGCCTTTCGACCCTCGACGCCGCGGGCAACATTGTTTACACGACGCGGCCGGGACAGGTGGCGCTGATGGGCGTGCGCGATTTGATCGTGGTGCAAACCGACGACGCGCTGCTGGTGGCCCATCGCAGCGTGGCGGAAAAGATCAAGCAACTGGTGGGAAAGGTGCCGCCGGAGTTGCAGTAATCCGCCCTATGATGAAGGCGCTGGGAATCGATCTGGGCGCGGCGCGCGTTGGGCTGGCGCTCTCGGACGATCTCGGGATGCTGGCGCATCCGCTCGAGACGGTGAAGGTGAAGAGCTTGGGCGCCCTCCTCGAGCATATCACGCGGATCATCGAGCGGGAGAAAGTTGACACCACCGTGGTCGGATTGCCGCGCAACATGGATGGCTCCCACGGCCCCGCCGCGGCCAAGGCGAAGGAATTCGGCGAGAAATTGCGCGCCGCGGCGCCGGGTTGCGAAGTGCGATATTGGGACGAGCGGATGACTTCCGTGGCGGCGCAAAAGGCGCTCCACGAGATGGGGTTGAACGTGAAGAAGAGCCGCCCGGTGATCGACCAGGTGGCCGCGCAGATGATCCTGCAGGGCTACCTGGACTCGGAGGCGATGCGCAACGGGTGATGCGGCTGCGCCTCGTCATCGCGTACGACGGCAGCGGCTTCCGCGGCTGGCAAAGCCAGAAGGGAGGCGGCGCCGTGCAGGACCATCTCGAGGCGGCTTTCGCCAAACTGTGCGGCGAGCCCGTAACCGTGCACGGCGCGGGCCGCACGGACGCCGGCGTGCACGCCCTGGCCCAGTGCGCCCATGCAGACGTGCCCCGCAGGCAGGGAATCGATTGGACTGCCGCACTCAACGCGAATCTGCCACGCGAAATCCGCGTCCTGCGTTGCGCCCCGGCCCGCGCCGATTTTCACGCGCGCTATTCGGCCAAAGGGAAGATTTACGATTACCGGATTTGGAACGGCCCCGTGCTGTCGCCGTTTGAATTGCGCCGCGCCTGGCATTTGCCCATGGCGCTGGACATCGAGGCCATGCGCCGCGCGGCGCGCGCCTTCGAGGGCGCGCATGATTTCAAGGCTTTCGCCGCCAACCGCGGCAAACCGGAGCATGATACCGTGCGGACCATTTACAAGGTGGCCATCCGGAAGAAAGGCCCGTTGATAACCATCCGGTTTCAAGGCAATGGCTTCCTATATAAGATGGTCCGCCTGATGACCGGCGCACTAATCAAAACCGCCCAGGGCGCCGCCCCCGCATCGAGCATTGAAACTTATCTCGCCGGCTCAACCAAATGTCCTTTCGCCGCCCCCGCCGAAGGATTGTATCTCGTCCGGGTGATTTATTGAGAAATCATTTATATCCGCAGATGAACGCAGATTTACACAGATTTTTTCGGAGACCTTTGACTTACTAATCCAAAAATCTGCGCAAATCTGCGTTCATCTGCGGATCATCCTTTGGCCGCTGCCACTTATGGAGATGCCGCGGCTTCGGACGTGCCGGGGGCGGGCGCGGGAGTAATGACGATCGCGTATTGCTCGACCTTGTAAGTCGCCCCGTCCAACTGGCATAGATACTTCAGCGCTTCCAGGAACGGGATTTCAGTCAGGCTCAGTGTAATCTGTTGCTGCGATTGCGCCGGCGGCAATTCCGACACGAACGACACCGCCACCGACTGCGCCGCGGCCTGCTGCTTGAGAAAATCGAGTGCGCTCGAAAACGACGCCTGCTTGAACTCGATCTTGGGAATCATGACCCCCTCGATCGCGCTCTTTTTCTTGTCCTGCGGCACCCCCGCGTCGGCCAGCTTGATCTTGCGAAGATACTGGGTCGCCAGCGTATTGTTAGGGTCCGCTTCAAGGACCTGGTTGAATAGATCGGTCGCCGTCGGGTAATCCCCCGCGAGGTAGGCGCGCTGCGCCTGGTTCATCAAGGCCGGCACATCCGGGTCCGCAAACGCAAGCACCGGAAGCAGAGCGCAAAACAAGGCAATAAGGAGGGAGCCGCGCATGCGCAAACTATGCGCCCAAAAGGAGCCCCGCGCAAGAAAATCGGCCCCCGGATTCCGGCTTCGTTATTTGCCAAGGATTCGCTTCAGCAGCTTGGTGGCGTACATCGCGGACCGGTCGCGCGCAGCGTCTTCGGTTATCTCTCCCTTCGCGCCCAATTCCGGGACCTGGACAATAGCCGGCCCTTCCGACGGGTGCTCGATGATGTAAGTCAAAATCTTCTCGAGGTCGGTATCCGGCGCCAACTGGCGGATGTAATCCAGGATAACCCGGGCCGCCGCTCCTTCGTCGGGGTCCTCCAGGATATCGAACACGGACGCGGCATAGAGATAGTTGTGCACTCGCCGGACGATGTCGCCCTGCCGGCCGGGCGGCCAGTCCGGCAACTGTTTGCGGATGCCCTCGACGCGCGCCTTCGAGGCCGGCGACAGCAGTTCCATGTGGTTCTCGATCGGCGCGATGGTGTCTTCATCCGGCGGCAAATGCTCGAAGCTGACGCTATCGATTTGAGCCAGGGTAACCTGCTGCCATGGCCCGGAGGTGAAGGCGGCGACGGGGCCGGGCGCCGGCGCGGTATCGATGGGAACGGCCAGCCGCCCGGTGCGGTCCGCCACGATGCCGACGCCCGCCCATGCGGCGAGCGCGAGGAGGATCCATGGCTTCGCGCCGGGTGACAATTTCTGCCCGGCATCCCATCGAAACATCCGCGAGCCGGCCACGCATGCCGCGACGCCAATGACCAGGAGCGCCGCGATCGCGAACCGCGATCCCGCCAGCCCCGGACCGCCGGGAAGATACGAGGCATCGAGCGCCTCGACCGCGTAACGCCCGGGCAGATAGCCGGCCACGCGCTGCGCCCAGGCCGGCAGGACGCGCAATGGCACGCCGACGCCGCCGATCATGATCATCGGCAGAAAAATCGCCTGCCCGAGCGCCTGCACCGCAGGCACCGCGCCCGCCAGCATCGCGATGATCAATCCCATCCCCAGAAACGCGAAGCAGACCGCGGTAAACGCAACCAGTTCCCCAAGCGGGTGCGCGGGAAAGGGCGTGCGATAGAGGCACCATGCGAGCCCGAATTGCATCAGCACCGCCAGCAGGACAATGAGATACCTGGCCACCATGGCGCTCACGATCAGCCCAGCCGTCGAAGCCGGCAGCAGCCGGTAACGCCGCCACACGCCGCGCTCCCGCTCCGCCACCATCGCCGTCGGCATCCCGAAACATGCGCCGCCCAGGATGGTAATGGTCACCAGTTGCCCCATCTCATGCAGCAGCGGCGGCACCGAGGAATGAAAGACGCTGCCAAACGCGAGCAGGAAAAAGACCGGCACCAGGTAGCCGTAAACCAGGGCCTGGCGGGCCCGGAAGTTGAGCCGCAGCGTCAGCAACAGGTGAGCGAGCAACCCTTTCATGCCGTTTCGCCGGTAAGTTCGATGAACACATCCTCGAGCGACGGCTTCTTCGCCTGCAAGTCGAGCAGCTCGTTGCCCGTTTCCGTAATGTGGCGGACCAGCTCGATGATCGCCGGCCCGCTCGCGCCGGTTTGCAACGTTGCCGCCCCATCGGCTTCCGCGGCGCCCGTGATGCCGGGCAGCCGCGCGAGCGCCGCCAGATCGAGCGGACGCGCGGTCCGCACCACCAGCCGCGTCCCCGATTGCGACCGCGCAATCAATTCATCCGGCGTGCCGGCCGCCGCGACGCGCCCGCGGTGTAAAATGGCGATGCGGTCGCACAGCGCGTGGGCTTCTTCTATATAGTGAGTGGTAATAAGCACCGCGCGCCCTTCGGCGCGAAACTGGCGAATCGCGCCGTGCAACTCCCGGCGCACCTGCGGATCCAGCCCGGCAGTCGGCTCGTCGAGAAAGAGCAGCGCCGGATCGTTCACGAAGGCGAGAGCCAGCGCCAGCCGCTGCCGCTGGCCGCCGGAGAGCGTCTCGAACCGCGCGCCTGCTTTCTCCGCGAGCCCGAAGCGCTCGATCAGCAGCGGGACCGGCGCCGGTTTTTCGTAAAACGCCGCGAAAAGCTCGAGCGCCTCGCGCGGCGTGATGGCATCCTGCAGCGCGGTCGATTGCAGCAAAGCGCCCACGCGGCGCTTCACCCGGGCGGGATTGGCCCGGGCATCGATCCCGCCAATGTGAATCGCCCCCGAATCGGGCAAGCGCAGCCCGAGCGCGCATTCGAGCAGCGTGGTTTTGCCCGCGCCGTTGGGCCCGAGCAGGCCGAAAATTTCGCCCGGCGCGACTTCGAGCGAAACCGAATCGACCGCGCGAAGGGGGCCGTAGGCTTTGGCCAGGTCGCGGATGGCGAGGGCGGAATTGGGGTGTGCCATCGATGAATCTCCGGCCACAATGTGCGCAAACGGCCCGATATTTCGAGCGTCTTCTTGGTTGTCATGGCCGCGTTTTTTGGTTAAATGCGGCCCCCGTGAGGCGAAACTGGATCAAATCCCTGGTCGCATTGGCGAGCGCATGGCTGGCTCTCGCGCCGCTGGCCGGCGCGGCGGATGCGCCCGCGCCGCTGCCCGCCCCCGCCGACCCGCCATGCCAGGTGCTCATCAGCGTGCCCGAGCAACGCCTGGCAATCGTCTGCGACGGCGAACTGGTGGCGCGCTTCCCGGTCTCGACGTTGAAATTCGGGACCGGCGACAATTATGGAAGCTTCAAGACGCCGCTCGGCCAGTTGCGCGTGTGCGACAAGATCGGCGCGGACCTGAGCCCGGGCGCCGTGATCCGTCATCGCTCCGCGACCGGCGAGGTCCTGCCCGTGAACGCCCCGGGACGCGACCCGATTGTGACCCGCCTGATCTGGCTCGAGGGCCTCGAACCGCAAAACCAGAACGCGCGCAGCCGCGGCATTTATATCCACGGCACGCCGGAGGAGCGCACCATCGGCACGCCGGTCAGCTACGGCTGCATCCGCATGCGGTCGAAGGATGTCATCAAGGTTTTCGACGACGTGCCCATTGGCACGGTGGTTTCCATCATCCCGGACAGGCTGCCCCACATGCACAGGTACGAGCCGCCCGCGCCAGAGAACCTGGCGCCGCCGCAGCCCGCGCAATCGCCGGCGCCGGAGTCCCCTGCCCCCGCCATGCTGGCAAGTGCCGCGCCGGCGAAAATCGAGCCAACCCTCGCCAGGACCGCCCCCGTGCTCGAGAAGGCGCCTGAGGAACTCGTCTCCCATTCGATCAACCCGCCGCCGATAGCCGAGGAAACCGATCATGGCAGCTCCGAGGCCTGGCGCCTGATGAAGGGCAGCATTCTGATGGCGAATCTGCCGGGCTCGGAGCCGGACAAGCTCACCTCCTCGATTGCCCCTCAAGGTTTCTCCCGCTCCGGCCTCGTGGATTCGGGCCCGAAATCTGGCAGGGAAACAACCCAGTAGCCGGCCCGCTACCTCACCGTCCACTCCTCGATCAGCGCCGCCGGCACCTCGCCCAGGAAACGCGAGGGCCGTTGAAACATCTCACCGTAACCCGCGTTCGATTTCATCAGCGGATAGGTCAGATAGAGTTCATCCTTCGCCCGGGTGATCGCAACGTAGAACAGCCGCCGCTCCTCTTCGATGGCCTCGTTGCTCTCGAGCGACCGCGAGCTGGGAAACATCCCCTCCGTCATCCAGATCACGAACACCGCCTTCCATTCCAGGCCCTTCGCCTGGTGGACGGTTGACAAATTCACCATCTCATCCTCCTCGTCGCGCGTGCCCAGCTCCCCCTCGCTCTCGAGCGACGTGACGAGCGCCAGTTGGTCCAGAAACTCCGCGGCGTTCCGATATTGGCGCGCGTAGTTTTGCAATACCTGCAAGTCCTCGCGCCGCTGCTCGTAGTTGGGAAATTTCGCCTTGAGATACTCGTCATACGCGGCCTCGATGACCGAGCCGATCATCTCCGCCGGCGGTTGCGGCCGCCCGCCGGGCGCGATTTCATCCAGCGTGTAAACGAGCTGCTGCCACGCCTTGCGGCTCTTTGCCGGCGTCTTCTGCTCGAAGAGCAATTTGTGGAAGGACTCGAAGCTCGGCGGCCCATCCTCCGGCGCGGGATCGTCGCCCAGCTTCGCGAAGACCGCTGCCCAAATATCCTCCGCCGAGCGCGCCCCGATGCCCGGCAAAAGCCGGGCCATCCGCTTGAATGCGACCTCGTCGCGCGGGTTGACGGCAAATTTCAGGAACGCCGCCACGTCCTTGATGTGCGCCTGCTCGAAAAACCGCAGGCCGCTGGTGATGGCAAAGGGAATGCCGTGCCGCGTCAACTCCATCTGCAATTCCATCGAGTGATAGTGCGCGCGGTAGAGTACGGCGATTTCGTTGAGGTCCATTCCTTCGTCGCGCAATTCCAGGATGCGCTGCGTGATGAATTGCGCCTGCTGGTTCGCATCGGCCAGCGGCACCAGCCCGGGCTTCACGTGCCCGCCCCCGCGCGATGCCCGCAGCTCCTTGTGGAACTGCCGCACATTGCCGGCAATCGCCGCATTGGCGACATCGAGCACCTCGGGCACGCTCCGGTAGTTGGTTTCGATCTTGTGCACCACCGCGCCGGGATAGCGCTTCGGAAAATCGAGGATGTTTTGAAAATTGGCCCCGCGCCAGGAGTAGATCGCCTGCGCGTCGTCTCCCACCACCATCACGTTTCGATGCCGCGCCGCCAGGATATCGATGAACTCCGCCTGGATCCGGTTCGTGTCCTGGTACTCATCCACCAGGATGAACTGGAACTTGTTCTGGTAATGCTCCGCGACCGCCGGCGTGCTCTCGAGCATCCGCAGTGGTTTCACCAGCAGGTCGTCGAAATCGAGCGAATTGGCCGAGTGTTTCCGCTGCTCGTATTTTTGCCGCATCGAGTCGATCTCCGATTCGAGCATGACAAAGTAGGGATATTTTTCCGCCAGCACCTCGCCCACCGGCTGGCTCGTGTTTACCGCATAGGAAAAAACATCCCCCAGCACTCCGCCTTTGGGAAAACGCTTGTCCTTCGTGTCGATGCCGGCGGCGGCAATGACCGCCTCGATCATGTCCTCCTGGTCCTCGCGGTCCATGATCGAGAACCCGGGCCGGAACCCGGCCGCCTGCGAATGCGCGCGCAAAATGCGATTGCCCACGGAATGGAAGGTGCCGCTCCAGAGCCCCGCCAGGTCATGCGGCAGCAAATTCGTCACGCGCTCGATCATCTCGCGCGCCGCCTTGTTGGTAAACGTGAGCAGCAGGATACTCGATGGGCTGACGCCATTCTCGATGAGATAGGCCACGCGGTAGGTCAGCGTCCGCGTCTTGCCGCTGCCCGCCCCGGCGATGACCAGCGCCGGGCCCGGCGGCGCCGTGACGGCCTCGTATTGTTGCGGATTGAGCTGCCCGGCGTAATCGATGTGCAACGCCGGGCCAGCCGGCCGGTGCAGCGTGTACTCGCGGCTCATCGCCCGCCTACCACTCTTCCTCGCCGCTCGGCTCCTCGTTGCGGCGCGCCGCGTCCTCGGCGTCGGCGCGACGCTCGAGCGCCTCGAGGTCGACGAGGTCCTCGATGTATGCAAAAACTTTCTCGGCGCGATCCGGCGAAAGCGCCTGCAATTGCGCGCACGCGGCCTGGTACCGGTTCAGCTTTACGTAATTGAATTCGGCGTTGTGAATGTCCGCCGCATCCAGGTGGGCGTACCCGTGCGCGTGTGCGTACTCCTCGTCCAGCAACAGGTCGGCGCAATCCTCGCGCACGTGCTCCTCCAGTTCATCACGGGTCTGTCCCTGGCTCAGCACCTCCGGGATTTCGCGCAGGCGCCCCTCGAACCAGCCGCTCTCCGGCCAGTACTCGAGCGTGAATCTTTTCTTTATCAACTCCATGGCCCCGAATGTAACCCGGCTCGCCCGGCGGACAAAGTGGGAAAATTTCGAAAATTCTTCGTACGCGCGCCCAGCCGCGGACAAGAAATTCTCCTGGGATGGCGTCCAATCCGCCACCCCCCGCCGAAAACGTTCGCGTGAACGTGTCTCCCGCCCTCACGAACTGCGCGCCTCCGGAAACCATCAGGCGCCTCCTCGAAGCGCAGGCGCATCTCGCCGCCATCGTCGCCTCCTCCGATGACGCGATCATCAGCAAGACGCTCGAGGGGATCGTCACCAGTTGGAATGAAGGCGCCCAGCGCATCTTCGGTTACTCGGCGGCCGAAATGATCGGCCAGCCGGTCCTCAAATTGATCCCGGTGGAATTGAAGGATGAGGAAGCCCTCATCCTCTCAAAGCTCAAGAGCGGCGAGCGCATTTCCCATTACGAAACCATCCGCGTGCGGAAGGATGGCGCCCGCGTGCCGATCTCCCTCACAGTCTCGCCCGTCCGCGACAGCGAAGGGGCTCTCATCGGAGCGTCGAAAATCGCCCGGGACATCACCGAGAAGCGCTGCGCCGACGAGAACCTGCGTCACGCCAAGGAGCAGGCGGAAGCCGCTTCCCGCGCGAAGGATAACTTTCTCGCCGCGCTCTCCCATGAGCTGCGCACCCCGCTCACCCCGGTATTGATGACCGCGGCGGCGCTGCGCGAGGACGACCGCCTGCCAGCCGATGTGAAGGCGGAGCTGGAAATGATCAAGCGCAACGTCCTGCTCGAAGCGCGCCTCATTGACGATCTGCTCGACCTCACCCGCATCACCCACGGCAAGCTGACCCTGCATTCGGAGCCCTGCGACGCCCACTCGATTATCGGCATGGTGGTCGAAATCGTCCGCGACGAGGCGCGCGAAAAGAAAATCACCATTACCCTCAAGCTCGCCGCGCTCCGTACCCGTGTCCTCGGCGATCCGGTCCGTTTGCAGCAGGCGTTCTGGAACCTGTTGCACAACGCCGTGAAATTTACCCCCGAGGGAGGCCACATTTGCATTTGCTCGCAGGATTGCGTGGGCGCCCTATCCCCCGGCCAGGGGCGCATCCGCATCGCCGTGGAAGACGACGGCGCCGGGTTCGACGCGGCGGTGAGCGGGAAAATCTTCGAGCCGTTCGAGCAAGGTGTGGCGCGCGAGACCTCGCAGCGCGGCGGCCTCGGCCTGGGGCTCGCCATCGCGCGCGCCATCGTCGACATGCACGGCGGCGCAATCGGCGCCAAAAGCGACGGCCCGGGCCGCGGCTCGATTTTCACGGTGGAACTCCCCGCCTGCCCGGCGCCCGAGGGCGTCATCATCGACGGCTCGGTCGCCGGCGAACTGAACATCCAGCCGCGCCCCGCCCGCCCGATGCGCCTGCTGGTGGTCGAGGATCACACCCCCACGCGCCAGGTGCTCACCCGGCTGCTCATCCGCGCCGGGCATGCGGTGACCGATGCCGCGACCGTTGCCGAAGCCCGGGAAATCGCCGCGGCAGACCATTTCGACGTTGTCATTTCCGACCTCGGCCTGCCCGATGGCACCGGCCTCGAATTGATGAGGGATTTGCGCGCCATCCACGAGCATTTGCGCGGCATCGCCCTCAGCGGCTACGGAATGGACGAGGACCTTCGCCGCTCGAGGGAAGCCGGCTTCACCGCGCACCTCGTGAAACCGATCGATGTGAATGAACTGCGCGGCACGCTGCGGCAAATCTCCGGTTCCCTTTGCGGCCATCGGGCGCAGCCCGCCGCGGGCGCTCAGCATCCTCCCAGGTAGCTCTCCCGCACCCGCTTGTTCGCGCGCAGCGCCTCGCTCGTATCCTCGATGATGACGCTGCCCGTTTCCAAAACGTAGCCGCGCTGCGAAACCTTCAGCGCAAGATTCGCGTTCTGCTCGACCAGCAGCACCGTGAGCCCCAGCTCGCGGTTGATCTCGCCGATCTTTTCGAAAATCGTCCGCACCAGGATGGGCGCGATGCCCAGCGAAGGCTCGTCCAGCATCAGGCATTTCGGTTTTCCCATCAGCGCGCGGCCAATCGCCAGCATCTGCTGCTCGCCGCCGGAGAGCGTGCCGGCCACCTGCCGCTCCCGCTCCTTCAACCGGGGAAACATCGAGAAGACATATTCAAAGTCGGCGCCAAAGGCCTTGCGGTCCCGCCGCCGGTACGCCCCCATCTCCAGGTTCTCGCGCACGGTGAGGTTCGGAAAGATCATCCGCCCCTCGGGCACCTGGCAGAGACCGCGTTCGACGATCTTGTGCGGAGGCAGATGCGTGATGTCCTCCCCTTCAAAAAGAATCGAGCCCCCCGACGGGCGAAGAATCCCCGAGATCGCCCGCAGCGTCGTCGATTTCCCCGCCCCGTTCGCCCCGATCAGCGTCACGATGCCTCCCGTAGGCACGGTAATGCTCAAGTCGCGCACCGCGACGATCGACCCGTACGTTACCTTGAGGTTATGGGTTTCCAGCATCGGCGCGGCTACACTTGTGCTTACTCCTTAACTTTCACTTGAACTTCTCTTCGCTGCTCCGGCGCACGGGACTGCCGAAAACCCTCCGCGGTGAAATCGACTTAATAAGACCCACAAGCATCGCAACAATCGGACGCAAGAGCTCCTTGCCAGGCCCAATACGGTCCGGAGCCACGATCTTCTTCACAACCAAAACGTCAAGGCACGCGGCACATTCGAGAGCGGACCCTCGAGCCGAGTCATAGTACCTGCACTTGTCCCGAACGGTGAATTTTCCAGTGCCCTCCGCGATGTTCAATGGCATCGAGGTGGACGCTCGGTCCAATTGGTCCCGGACGGAGAGCGAATTGGGAATGAGTTCGAGAATATCGGTTACCCAGGCGGCAAATTCCAAGGATTTCCCGTAAACCGTCAGCTTCTCGTGGTCGAATAAAATCAGATCTTTGTTCATGGGAGTTCAAGTGAAAGTTAAAGTGCAAGTGCAGGCATGCCGCCAGCTTCGATTACTCTGAATCCGGGAAGCATGCCAATCTTGAGATTGGGCAGGGCTTCATGCGCAACCCTCCTCCACCCCCAGATACGCACGAATCACCGCCGGGTTCGCCTTGATTTCCGCCGGGCTTCCCTCCGCGATTTTCACTCCGTAGTCCACCGCCGCGATCCGCTGGCATATCCCCATCACCACCCGCATGTCGTGCTCGACCAATAACACCGCGATCTCGAATTTCTCCTGAACGAACCGGATCAACTGCATCAATTCCGTCTTCTCAGACGGGTTCATCCCGGCGGCCGGCTCGTCGAGCAATATCAACTTCGGCCGCGTGGCCAGCGCCCGCACGATCTCCAGCCGCCGCTGCCCGCCGTACGGCAGGCTCGTGCACGCGGCGTCGCGGACCTTGTCCAGGTGGAAGATCTCGAGCAACTCCCTCGCCTCCTGCTCGATGCGCGCCTCCTCCGACGCCAGGCCCTTCCCGCGCCACAGCGCGTGCGAGATTCCGTGCTTCAAATGCATGTTGCACGCCGCGCGCACATTGTCGAAAACCGACATCGAACAGAACAGCCGGATGTTCTGGAACGTCCGCGCGATTCCCCGCTTGGTGATGAGATACGGCTTCTTTCCCGCCACCGGTTTGCCTTCGAACAGGATCGACCCGCCGGTCGGACGATAAACACCGGTGATCAGGTTGAATATGGTCGTCTTGCCCGCGCCATTCGGCCCGATCAGCCCCACCAGCTCGCGATGACGGATGCAAAAATTGAAATCGGACACCGCCTTCAGGCCGCCGAAGCGGACCGTCACGTCGCGCAAATCGAGCAGCGGTTCCGGTTCGCTCATGCGGTTTTCCTTCTGATGCCGCCAAAAAGCCCCTGCGGCCGCAGCAGCATCAGCAGGATCAGCAGCAGCGAATAGGGGATCATGCGGTTTTCGAGCAGCCCCGCGAGCCAATGCGGCAGGAAGGGCCGCTCGGAAACCCAGCGCAGCCATTCCGGAAGAATCGTGAGCAGGATCGCCGCCACCACCACGCCCCACGTGCTTCCCATTCCCCCCAGGATGACCATCGTCACAATATCCACCGATTTGAGAAAATTGAATCCGTCCGGAGTAATGAATTGCGTGAGATAGGCGAAAAGGCCGCCGGCGATCCCCGCGAAGAAAGCCGCCAGCGTAAAGGCCAGCACCTTGTACTTGGTCGTGTTGATGCCCATCGCCTCCGCCGCCACCTCATCGTCGCGCACCATCAGGAAACCGCGCCCATAAGTTGAATTGACCAGGTTCAACACCACGTAAATCGTGATCGCGGCGGTGGCATAGACCCAGAATAAATCGGTAAATGCATAGTCGACCGACAATCCGCGCGACGCGCCCAGGGCGTCAACGTTTTGAATCACGACCTTGATAATCTCGCCGAACCCGAGCGTCACAATCGCAAGATAATCCCCTTTCAGCCGCAGCGACGGAATGCCCACGAGCAGCCCCGTAATGCCCGCGGCGATCCCGCCCAGCAGCAATGCGATGCCGAAGAAAACGCTCGAGGAAACGAACGGGCCGAGCGGCTTCATCAACCCGAACAACGGCTCCGCGGCGTACAGGCTGAACGACGCCGCCGCATAAGCGCCCACCGACATGAACCCGGCGTGGCCGAGCGAAAACTGTCCCGTATACCCGTTTACCAGGTTAAGGCTTGTTGCGAGGGTGATATTGATCCCGATATAAAGAATGATCTGGTAATAATAAGGGTCAATCCGGCCCGAAAATCGCGAGATCGCGAAGATGGCGGCCAGCGCGGCCAGAAGCGTGATCTTGTGCCGCTCGAACATATCAAACTTTCTCCCGCACCACGCGGCCCAGCAAGCCGTTCGGCTTGAAGAGCAGGATCAGGATCAGCAGCAGGAAAGCAACCGCATCGCGGTAACCGGAGGGAATGTGAAGCCGGTCGCTGTACCCGACCACCAGCGTCTCGATCACCCCCAGCAGGATCCCGCCCAGCGCCGCGCCCGGGATGTTCCCGATCCCGCCCAGCACCGCGGCCACGAACGCCTTGATCCCCGGCTGCAAGCCCATCAGCGGATCGATGGACGGCTGCTGGATCGAAATCAAAATCCCCGCCGCGCCCGCCAGCGCGGAGCCCAGCCCAAATGTAAACGATATGACCACGTCATTGTTCACTCCCATCAGCGACGTGGCCACCGGGTTCACCGAGAGCGCGCGCATCGCCGTGCCCAGCTTCGTCTTCATCACGATGAAGCGCAGCACCACCAGCAGCGCCAGCGTGACGCCGAAGACCAATACCTGGCTCTCCATGACGACCAGGTGGTTCAGCGGCCCCAGCCACGCCGGCAGCGCAACCGCGTGGTCGCCGATCAGGTCCGGAAAATACTGCGGGTCGACTCCGAAAATATACTGCCCGAAATTCTCGAGAAAAAGCGACACGCCGATCGCGGTAATGAGCACCGTCAGCCGCGGCCGGTTGCGCAGCGGCCGGTAGGCCAGCTTTTCGATCACGATTCCCAGGATCGCGCATGCCACCATCGCCGTGATCAAAATCACAAACGCCCCGTACCACGACGGCCCGCCGTTGGAAAACTTCAACACCACCGGCGCGACATACAGCCCGGTAAACGCGCCGATCATGAACACGTCCCCGTGCGCGAAATTGATGAACCGCAGCACCCCATACACCATCGTGTACCCCAGCGCGATGAGCGCATAGATGGCCCCCAGCGAGAGGCCGTTGATGAGCTGCTGGAGGAACGTGATGAATTCGGCCACGGATTGCGCGGATGGCTTTTAAGGCTCGACGCGTTGGACGAATTGGAAGCCGCCGTTGCCGATCGTCAGGATCACGGCCGCCTTCGTGGCGTTTCGGTCCGCATCCAGCGTGATGTCGCCGGTCACGCCCTTGAAATCATGCGTCTCAGCCAGCGCGTTGCGCAGCTTCGGTTCGTCCGCCGTCCCCGCCCGGCTGATGGCGTCCGCCAGCAGTTTCGCCGAGTCATACCCCAGCGCCGCCATCGCATCCGGTTTTTCGCCATACTTCGCTTGATAGGCCTTCACAAAATTCTGGATGATCGGCGACGGATCGTCCTGCGAGTAATGGTTCGAGAAAAAGCTGCCGTCCAGCGCGTTGCCCGCCACTTTCAGCAGCGACTCGCCCACCCATCCGTCGCCGCCCAGCAGCGGCCCCTTGATGCCGAGTTCCCGCGCCTGCCGCGCGATCAGCGCCACTTCCGCATAATAGCCCGGCACGAAGATCGCCTGCGGGTTCGCCGCCTGGATCGCCGTCAGTTGCGCCCGAAAATCCTTGTCGCCCGTGCTGTAGTCTTCCTTCGCCACAATCGTCCCTCCGCCGGCCGTGAACGATTTCTCAAACGCATCGGCCAGCCCCACGCTGTAGTCCTGCTTCACGTCCCTCAGGATCGCGACCTTGGTCCAACCCTTCGACAGCGCGAACTTCGCCATCACCTTCCCCTGGAAGGGATCGATGAAGCAGACCCGGAAAATGTAATCGCCCACCTGCGTCACTTTCGCGTTGGTCGAGGCCGGCGAGATCATCGGGATGTGGTTTTCCTGGCAGATCGGCGCCGCCTCGAGCGACTTCGAGGAAGCGACCTCGCCCAGCACCGCAACGACGTGATCCTCCGAGATGAACTTGTGCATGATGGTCGAGGGCTCGCCCGCCGTCGAGCGGTCGTCCTCGGTAATCAACTCGATATTCTTCCCCCGCCCCGCCCGACGCGTTGATCTCGTCGATGGCCATCCGCGTCCCCTTGTCCGACGACTGCCCGAAGCTGGCGTTTCCTCCCGTCAGCGACGCAAACTCGCCCACCTTCCAGGTATCCGGCGCCGGCGTCGAGTTGGTGCTTGTCGAGGACTGGTTGCAGCCGGACAGCAATCCCACGGCCAGCATCCCAAGAAACGGCGCGACGGAAGCGATTCTCATAAGTTTTTTTCCCTGTTCAAAACCGCCAACCTAACCGCCGCCGAACGCCTTATCAACGCCAAAGGCGGCAGGAACGATTCTTAGCCGTTTGGAGCGTCTTCCGATTGCACTCCGTGCGCCTCTTACGCTGCCGCAAGGGATCGGACATGGGCGATTTCTCGCCGGGCAATAGGACGCACTTGGTTGGCCAGCAGAGTTGAAACGGCCACCGTCTGGCCATCCAGCGTCATGAATTCAACCTCGTATCCTTCGCCGCCCTTGTGGACGTGCACGACGGTGCCGATATCGCCCGCGGCCAGCCCTTCGGCAGCCAGATCGACGGTCAAGACAACGCAATCGTGTTCCTTTATCATACTGATTCCTCGATACGGTATGCCGTAATCAGGCGCGGGCAAGCCCGGCTTCGTCCATCTCCATGTGGTGCGCCCCTCCCGAGGCTGTTCCGAAATTCGGAGTAAGTATTTGGATTGGAAATAACTGCTCCGAAAACCAGTAGGGTTGCGTTTTGACCTCCGATCCCGCGGTTTTTCGTGAGTCGCCTGTTCTGATTTTCTTTGCGCCTTTGCGCCTTTGCGTGAGGCTAATCCCTTCTGGATGAGGGACTCACGCAAAGGCGCAAAGACGCAAAGTTGTCCAGAGGCGAGCGCAAGTACCTACCCACCCTTTCGGCGCGAAACCGATTTTTCTGGCCTTTTATTCTGTAGCGCAAAATCAATTTCGGAACACCCTCCTCCTGGACGCCAATTCCACCCCCTTTCATACCTCTTGAGCGAAATTCAAACTCATAGTAGGTAATTCATTCGCCGGCCCTCGAAAGCCGGTTCCCGCCTCCGAAAATAACATGGTTCACCATCCAGCGCCCGCCTGCCTCCCCTTCCGGAACGTCGCGCAGAATGAGTAATTTCACCCGCTTCTGCCGCTCTTCCATCGGCAAAAAGTGGATCGTCGCCCTCACGGGACTGGTCCTCGTTGCCTACGTGCTCGGCCATCTGGTCGGCAATCTCCAGATTTTCCTGCCCAACAAGGGCCGCATCAATGCCTACGGCGCATTCCTTCACAGCCTCGGGCCGCTGCTTTGGGTCATCCGCGCCTTCCTGTTCGCCTGCTTCGTCACTCACATCGTCGTCACCATCCAGCTCGCCATCGAGAACCGCCGCGCCCGGCCAGACCGCTACGAAGCCCCGCATTACCGCAAGTCTGACTGGGCCAGCCGCTCGATGATCGTCAGCGGCCTCATCGTCCTCTGCTTCGTCGTTTTCCACATCCTCCATTTCACCACCCACACCATCCGGCCTGACTTCGCCAATCTCCACCAGACCCTCCCCAATGGCACCGAGGAGCCCGACATCTACCGCATGGTCGTCGAGGGCTTCCAGCAGCCGGCCGCAAGCTGCTTTTACATCGTGGGAATGATTCTCCTTTGCATGCACTTGAGCCACGGCTTCGGCAGCTTTGTCCAGACCCTCGGCCTCAATTCCTCCAAGCTCGCCCCCTGGCTCGTCAATGGCGGGCGCGTCCTGGCCATCGTCATTTGTCTCGGTTACATCGCCATCCCCATCGCCGTGATGACCGGGTTCCTCCACCTATGACCAACGGCCTCGATGCCCACATCCCCGAGGGACCCATCGAGAAAAAATGGGACCTCCACAAGTTCCAGTCGCGGCTCATCAACCCGGCCAACCGCCGCAAATTCGAGATCATCGTCGTCGGCTCGGGCCTCGCCGGCGCCTCCGCCGCCGCCACCCTCGGCGAACTCGGCTACCGCGTAAAATGCTTCTGCTACCAGGATTCCCCGCGCCGCGCGCATTCCATCGCCGCGCAGGGCGGCATCAACGCGGCGAAAAATTACCAGAACGACAACGACAGCGTTTACCGGCTCTTTTACGACACGGTCAAAGGAGGCGATTTCCGCTCGCGCGAGGCGAACGTTTACCGCCTCGCCCAGGTCAGCACCGCCATCATTGACCAATGCGTCGCCCAGGGCGTCCCCTTCGCCCGCGAGTACGGCGGGCTGCTGGCCAATCGCTCCTTCGGCGGCGCCCAGGTCTCCCGCACCTTTTACGCGCGCGGCCAGACCGGGCAGCAATTGCTCATCGGCGCCTACGGCGCGCTTTGCCGGCAAATCGCCGCCGGCGCCGTCGAGATGTTCCCGCGCACGGAGATGCTCGACCTCGTCGTGGTCGACGGACACGCGAAAGGCATCGTCGTCCGCGACATGGTAACCGGCGCAATCTCCTCCCACGCCGCCGATACCGTGGTGCTTGCCACCGGCGGCTACGGCAACGTCTATTACCTCTCGACCAACGCCAAGGGTTGCAATGTCACCGCCGCCTTCCGCGCCTATAAGAAAGGCGCCTACTTCGCCAATCCCTGTTTCACCCAGATTCACCCGACCTGCATCCCCGTCACCGGCCCTTACCAATCGAAGCTGACGCTCATGTCCGAGTCGCTGCGCAACGATGGCCGCGTCTGGGTGCCGAAGAAAGCCGGCGACAAGCGCCCCCCGAACCAGATCCCCGAAGCCGAGCGCGATTACTATCTCGAGCGCAAGTATCCCAGCTTCGGCAACCTCGCCGCGCGCGACGTTTCATCGCGCGCCGCGAAGGCAGTCTGCGACGAAGGCCGCGGCGTCGGCGACACCGGCCTCGGCGTCTATCTCGATTTCGCCGACGCCATCAAGCGCCTCGGCGAGGGCGCCATCCGCGAACGCTACGGCAACCTCTTCGACATGTATGACAAGATCACCAACGAGGATGCTTACAAGACCCCGATGCGCATCTTTCCCGCCGTCCATTACACCATGGGCGGCCTCTGGGTCGACTATAACCTCATGAGCAACCTCCCGGGTCTCCACGTCCTCGGTGAGGCCAATTTCTCCGACCACGGCGCCAACCGCCTCGGCGCCAGCGCCCTCATGCAGGGGCTCGCCGACGGCTACTTCGTCCTGCCGGGCACCATCGGCAATTACCTCGCCGGGCAGGTCGGCAAAAAACCAAGTGCCGACTCGCCGCCATTCAAACAGGCCGAGGAAGACGTGCGCAACCGCACCCGGCGGCTCCTCGGCATCCGCGGAAAAAAGTCGGTCGATCATTTCCACCGCGAACTCGGCCTGCTGATGTGGGAAAAATGCGGCATGGCCCGCAACGAAGCCGGCCTGCGCGAGGCGCTGAAACGCATCCCGCAGTTGCGCGAGGAATTCTGGGAGGATGTCAACGTCCTCGGCGACGGCGACGAGCTGAACCAATCGCTCGAAAAAGCCGGGCGCGTCGCTGATTTTCTGCAATTCGCCGAGTTGCTCTGCTACGACGCGCTCAACCGGCGCGAGTCGTGCGGCGCCCATTTCCGCGAAGAATTCCAGACCCCCGACGGAGAGGCGAAGCGCAACGACGCGGAATATTCCTACGTCTCCGCGTGGGAATATGTCGGCGACGGCCCGCCGCAATTGCACAAGGAGCCGCTCGAGTTCGATAACGTCCACCTCGCAGTTCGGAGCTACAAATGACCGCGCAAGGCCCAGCCAAACGGAACTACAAGCTGCGCGTCTGGCGTCAGAAAAACGCCCAAACGCAGGGCCGCTTCGTGGAATACGAAGCGCGCGAAATCCCCGCCGACGCCTCGTTCCTCGAGATGCTCGACATCGTGAACGAGACATTGATCGCCCGAAACGAGGATCCGATCGCGTTCGATCACGATTGCCGCGAGGGCATTTGCGGCATGTGCTCGCTGGTCATCAACGGCACCGCCCACGGCCCCAACCGCGCCACCACCACCTGCCAGCTTTACATGCGCCATTTTCCCGACGGCCAGACCATTGTCATCGAGCCCTTCCGCGCCCGCGCCTTCCCCCTTCTGCGCGACCTCATCGTCGACCGCTCCGCCTTCGACCGCATCCAGCAGGCCGGCGGTTTCATCTCCGTCCGCACCGGCTCCCCGCAGGACGCCAACGGCATTCCCATTTCCAAGCCCGTCGCCGACCGCGCCATGGACGCCGCCGCCTGCATCGGCTGCGGCGCCTGCGTCGCCGCCTGCCCGAACGCGAGCGCCATGCTCTTCCTCTCCGCCCGCGTCTCGCACCTCGCCCTCCTCCCCCAGGGCCAGCCCGAGCGCACCGAGCGTGTGATGAAAATGCTCGCCAAACACGACGAGGAAGGCTTCGGCAATTGCCGCAACCATTACGAATGCGAAGCCGTCTGCCCCGCCGAAATCTCCGCCCTCTTCATCACAAAGCTCAACCGCGAATTCATAAAGGCGGAAGTGAAAACCGCACTGGGCTAAAATTAAGCCCGTCTTAAAAAAGTCGCAGCCGCGACGTTGTCCCGAAGGGACTGCCAGACAGTAGTGCACTTTCGCTTCAATCTGTCGCGCCAGCGACCGCATGGGGTTCTCAGGGGACCGCTGTCCCCTGAGTGGGGCGCGGGGCGACGCCCCGCCCTTCAAAAACAGGCACGGCGGCCTAAAAATTCCCATCACACCGGCCCGCAGAAAATGAGTCCGCACATCGCTGCCAAATAGCCGCCGTGCCCGCATCGAAACAGCGCAGCGCATTTCGATGCCCATCCTCCTCCGCTTCCAACCAAAATCCGACAAATTAACCCGAACTCCGATGTTGGAGGGGATGAGATGGTGCAAGATGCTGAGTCGCGATGACATGAGGAGGACCGAAGCGTATCTGAAAGATACGGTGAGGCCCGACGAATGGCACTCGCGGCCAGCAGATTGCGCCAGATCGCCCCGATCAACTTCGGAATTCGGGATTAATAGAAACTCCATCTAGATTTTCCGAGTCCGTCCGGACAATCTCAACCATTTTTTTGCAAGTCGGAGATTTTTTGCCACACCCTCGCCGTACAGATAACAAAGACTCAAATTCCATTGCGCCTTTTTCTCCCCGGCGGTAGCCGCCTTCAAATAAAATTGCACTGCTCGCTTTAAGTTCCTTTTAACTCCGCGACCCTCGTAATAACAAACGCCCAGATTCAATGACGCCTCGGATTCACCGGATTTGTCGGCTTTGCGTAGCCAGTATAAGTACTTTTTCAGATCGCGCGGGACGCCGTCGCCATTGGCGTAGCCGAGAGCCAGATTATACTGCGCCTGAGGATGACCAGATTTAGCTGCCTTGCCGTACCAAAACATGGCACGGCGCCGATTCGTTTTGACGCCTTTCCCAAAGTCGTAAACAGTTCCCAAGTAAAATGCCGCACGAACATGGCCAGCATTTGCGGCCCTTTTCCAATACCGGACTACCTGGCTCCAGTCTCTCTTTCTGCCGCGCCCAAAAGCGAAGCGATAACCCATCCGAAAACTCGCATCTGACGATCCCAGAGCAGCCTGCCGTTTTAAGAAGCTATCGGTCTCCATTAGCTCTTTTTAGTTTGTGGATTTGGGTCGCGCCCTCATCACCGCACTCCTTAACCCATCGAGCAATCGCGGCAGGTCAAGATATAGCTTCTGAAGATTTTCCTCGTTTGCATCGACTGGCCCCGGCGCGAAGCTGCTCTCCACATTTCCCGATGGGTGGCCCCAAATCAGATCCGCTTCAAGAGACGTTTTGCCATCATCCGAAGCAGCAATGCCAATCACCAACTCGACAAGGTCGGGAGCATCGATGGCCGCATCTAAAATCAACGCGGAAAGATACACCTGATATTCTTCAACGCACCGGCCGAATTTCACATTCGGGAATTCATTGCTAAGGCGAACAATCGCCTCATCGAAAACCGCGATGAATCTTGCTTTGTATGCGTTAAATGGGGTGATTCGAACCATGCGCACAATCTGCACCGTCTTTCCTGCGCAACAACCAAGAATCCCGCCCGGCTTAACACCGGGCGGGAATTGATAACGCGCTCCCGCCAGAGGCGGGGCTTCAGCTCTTCGCCGCGGTCGCCGCGGTCTCCTTCTGCTGGACGATATCCCGCGCAAACTTCTCCAGGTCTTCCGTCCCGGGCTGGTTCCCGGCGATGTTCACCCCGGAGCGTTCGCTCAGCAGCAGCGTGAGCAACTGGCCCACCATGCCGAACGCCTGGCCGCCGGCCATTTGCGGGGCCTTCTCGCCTTCGCCGTTGCCGTTGTGTCCCTGCTCGCCCATCACCAGCAGGCGCTCGGGCACCAGCGGTTGCGTGCTGTTGGCAAAATGCTCGGACACCAGGTTCAGCGCGAACAGCCTCGGGTCGCCATACGCGCGGATTTTTTGCAACTGCACCGCCGCCTCGCTCAACCCGATCTGCGCGATCCGCGCCGCCTCGCCCTTGCCCAGCAGCTCCTTCGAGCGCGATTCACCCTCGGCCCGCGCCACGTCGCGCTTGGCCAGCCCTTGCGCTTCCGCCAGTTGCGCCTCGCCGCGGTTTGCGGCCAGCTCGATGCCGATGCGCGTCTCCGTGAGTTCTTTCTGCTTCTCCGCCGCGGCGAAGGCGTGGTTCAATTCCTTCTGCCTTACCGCCGCCTCCTCCTGCTTGGAGAAGGTCTCCTTCTGCTCCTCGGCCAGGCGCCGCATCCGCAATTGGTTGAACAGTTGCTCGATCGGATTGTAATCTGGGCGCGCCGCGTCGATTTTCGGCTCGGGCCGCCCGATCAGCACCGCCACGCACTCGATGTCATAACCCTGGAAACGCCGGCCCAATTCCTCCGTGGCCTTTTCCTGGATTTCTTCGCGCTTGGTCAGCAGGTCCAGCATGTGCGAGCTCTGCGCCACGTCGCGGAAATACGATGTCAGCATCGGGTCCAGCGTCTGCGAGATCAGCCGCTTCACATCGCCGAACCGCTGCACCACGCGCGACGCCTTCTGGTAATCGATGTGCAGGATCAGCGATAGCGGCAGCAGCGGCTCGTATCCGTCCGCCGTCACCAGCTCGATGCTGCACAACTCCGCGTCGTACTGGTGCGCCTCCGTCTGCCCGGTAATCCACCGCAGCACGAAGTTCACCGTCGGTACCAGCTCCACCTTCAGCGCATACGGGTTCAGCGCGAACTTCCCGGGCGGCAGCGCCTGCTTCCACACGCCGCGGTGCCCCGGTTCCACCTGTTCCCCGTACCGGAACCCGGTTCCCGTCAGATCTTCGCCCTGGCCGCCGTAATAGGAGACCACCACGCCCACGTAGCCGATTGGGATCACCGTCTTCGGCTTGATCTCCACCGTCGCAAACCAGCGGTTGATGAAGAACGTCCCATCCGTCAGCACCTGCAACTGCTTCCCGCGCCGTCCCCCCAGCTCCAGGAACGCCTCGGGATCCTGGAAATATTTATGATCCAGGCCGTCTTCCCGCTTCGGCAGTTCCGGCGCAATGATCTCCCCCGCTCCGATCGTCGGCCCATCCTGCACGCTCACCACGCCGATGTTGTCGCTCGGCAGCAGTTCCATCCCCTGCACGTCGGGCAGGTCGTTCCGGTCGCCGGCATCCTTCGGATACTCCTGGCTCCCGTAGCCAATAACCACCGGGTCAAACGCCCGCAGCATCCCCAGCTCTCGCTGCCAATCCCCATACTTCGTCTGCTCCCGTTCCCGAACCGGCCCGGAGAACACGTTGCTCTCGGTAATTACCACGAACAGCGCCAGGTTGATCGCATAAACACCCTCGCGCAGGATCAGCCGTTGCCGGCCCCGCTGCCCGCCATTGACCAGGAACGCCTGCGCGTCCTGGAAGTGGTTGCACTCGACCACCTGGCCCAGCGTCTGCACCGGTTGCAGCGGGCTGCCGTCGCGCGCGTAGACGTAGCCAATCTTCCCTTCCGACACCGCCACCAGCGCCTGCCGGTGCACCCGGTATTGCCACGGGAATAATCCAAGGTGCAGGCCGCCACGCAGCAGCCGCGTCTGGAATCCCGCTTCTCCGCTTCCCGCCACGATCCGCCCCTCTCGGAGCGATCCCCGCAGCGACCAGTATTTCTCGATGATGCCCACCGAGCTGTGCGGGATATATCTTACCCCGAGCAGCCGGCAGGCCAGCCATATCGCCAGCGGCAGGGCGATGACAATGATGAATGCCCAGATCGCCACCATGGTTAATTGTTGAGTCATATTATTCCTAGGTTTGGGTTTCTTTGAGGGATGCAGGGCGCCCGCTCGGGGCGCGAAAAGGGTTGAGGCTTTGGCCTCGTTCCTGCGCTAGACGGCATACTGTCGACTGCACCCCGCCAGCGCGGTTGCAAGGCCTTGGTATTTAGGGGGTCACGGGTAAGCCGTGGGATTCAAACGAAGGAAATCCCATGTTCCGACCGCGGTTGAGTTGCTAGTCATATGGATCACCTGCTGACGATTTTCCCGCCGCCAAACCCCCATTTCAATGCGAATTGGGAAGCCTGCCGAATTTAGCCCAAAGTGGCATGAAAAGTCGGTTGTAGGACCGAGTCTCAAAATTGAACGCCTCCTGCGCAGGGGCACGTTTCTAGCTATCTCAGGGTCGATCAGCCCATGACCACCGCGCAGAGCGTCACTAACGAGGAACTCGACCAGATATTACAGACCATCGAGATGTTCGAGGTCATTCTGCAGTCGAACGCCCAGGATTGCCAGTCGATGGAGATCCTCAAGGAGGCCTACTGGAAGCTCAACCGCCAGAGCGACGCCCTGGCCATCACCCGCAAGCTCGCGGACGCCTATTACTCCCTCGGCCAGTATTCTTCCGCCCTCCTCGAGTACGAAGGCATCCTCCAAAAGGAGCCGAACAACGCCGAAGTGACCAAGATGCTGGCCGAGGTCGAGACAAAGCTTCACCCCGTCAACGGCAAGCCCTCGGAAAAATCGATCCAGCCGGCCGATTCCCCCATCTCGATGGATTTCGGCTCGATCATCGCCGAAGACCCCACCCTCATCACCACCAGCGCCACCATCAAGCCCGAAGGCGCCGGCGTGGAATTGAAGCTGGAAAACGACGGCAACGAGGCCCTCGCCAAATTCCTCATCCAGCACAGGCTCGCCCCCGAGGAGACCGTGCGCACCTCCCTCGAGCGCGTGACGAAGATCAACAAGAACGCCGGGCCGCAAGCGCTCGCCTCCTCGCTCATCGATGACATCGCCAAGAGCGGCATGTCGAGCCTCGAAACCCTCCTTTGCGGCATCCTCGAACGCTCGAAGTTCGCCTACATCCCCCTCGATTGCTACGAGGTGGACCGCCAGGTCGTTCGCATGCTGCCCGAGCAGCTCACCCTCGGCCGCCTCATCGTTCCTTTCGACCTCATCAGCCGCACCATCATGATCGCCACGGCCAATCCATTCGACGCCCAGGGCAAGGAGGCCGTCCAGCAGCTTCTCGATTACAACATCCAGTGGCACGTCGCCGCTCCCGCCGCCATCGCCAAGGCGCTGCGCGATGCCTATCGCCTCGATGGCCGCGAATAACCCTTTCCCACTCCAGAGCATCCCATGAGCATCAAATCTTTCGGCGAACGCATCGCGGATGTCCTCATCGAGGACGGGCTGCTGCTGGCCAGCCAGCTCGATGAGGCCACTGATATCCAGAAAAAGCAGGGCGGACGCCTGCTGAAAATCCTCACCGACCGCAATTTCGTGACCGAGCAGGACATGGTCATCTCCATGGGCCGCTGCCTCGATACGCCTCCCATCAATCTCTCCCGTGTCCGCGTCCCCGAGGACGTGCTCGAACTGGTGCCCAAGGACATGGCCCGCGCCTACAAGCTGGCCCCCATCTGCCGCCTCGCCAACAAGCTCTTCGTCGCGATGGCCGATCCCCTCAACGTCCTGGCCCTCGACGACCTGCGCCAGCGCACCAAGATGGAGATCGTCCCCATGATCACCACCGAGCGTGCCGTCATGGAGGCCCTGAGCGGCGTCAACAGCGCCGGCCAGCAGATGGAGCAGATGATCCAGGAGGTCTCCAAGGAAGCCAGCGAAGCCGAGGTCGTCACCCAGAAGCGCGAGGAAATCGACCTGGACAAGCTCGCCCACGAAAGCGAGGACGCCCCGGTCATCAAGATCGTCAACCTCATCCTCGTCCAGGCCCTCAAGGAAAAAGCCTCCGATATTCACATCGAGCCCTTCGAAAAGACCCTCAAGCTCCGCTACCGCGTTGACGGCGCCCTGGTCGAGGCCAGCTCCCCGCCCAAGGCCCTCCAGTTGCCCATCGCCTCCCGCATCAAGATTCTCGCCGGCCTCGACATCGCCGAGCGCCGCCTCCCGCAGGACGGTCGTTTCCGCATCCGCGTCTCGGGCAAGGAAGTCGATCTTCGTATTTCCGTCCTCCCCACTGTTCACGGCGAAAAAATCGTCATCCGTCTCCTCGACAAGAGCGCCCTCTCCGGCTCCATCGACAACATGGGCATGGACGAACACACCCTCGGCTGCTTCAAGAAGGCCATCGACGCCCCGCACGGCATGATCCTCGTCACCGGCCCCACCGGCTCCGGTAAAACCACGACCCTCTACACCGTCCTCCAGGAACTCAACAACCCGGAGTACAATATCGTCACCGTCGAGGATCCGATTGAATACCAGCTCGCCGGCATCAACCAGGTCGCCGTCAAGAGCGAGATCGGCCTCGACTTCGCCGGCGCGCTCCGCTCCATCCTGCGCCAGGACCCCGACATCGTGATGATCGGTGAAATTCGTGACAACGAAACCGCCGACATCGCCGTCAAGGCCGCCCTCACCGGCCACCAGGTGCTCTCGACCCTTCACACCAACGACGCTGCGGGCGCCATCACCCGTCTCGATGACATGGGCATCGAGCCCTTCCTCATTTCCACCTCCGTCATCCTCTCCTGCGCACAACGTCTCGTGCGCCGCATCTGCCCCAATTGCCGCGAGGAATACAAGCCGGAACCCGAGATGCTCGATAAACTCGAGATCGATGACCCGGAGACCTCTTTCTACAAGGGCGCCGGCTGCGACCGTTGCAAACGCCGCGGCTACCTGGGCCGCGCCGCCATCCTCGAAGTCCTCGCCGTCAGCGAATCCATCCGCCGCCTCATCATCAAACGCGCCTCCGCCGCCGTCATCAAGGCCCAGGCCATTGCCGAAGGCATGAAGAGCCTGCGCGTCGTCGGCATCGACAAGGCCCGCGAAGGCGTCACCACACTCGAAGAAGTCGGCCGCGTGACTTCCGAGGATCACTAACCCGGATTTTTTTCGCGCCGGCGCGTGAAACTTTCAGGCTAAATCGGCAGGCCGCTAATCAGTAGTGTCAAGCGCCGCTGCTTTTGCTACCATCACGCCCAATGAGCGCCCCCAGCGATCTCGAAACCAAGCCCGAGCCGCAAAACGAGGCTCAGGAGATCGTCCTTCGGCTCGGCGACATTCTGCCGCGAGTGCCCTCGCACCTCATCAAGCCGGGCCCTCACGACAACTCCTCCCAGGTCCGTTTCGTCGTGGACGAGTTGGCGGTAAAAATCGCCCGTGGGCGCGTCACGGTCCCACTTGATCGGCTCACTGCCGCATGCCCCGGCGTCTTCCGGCCCGAGTCGGCCTCGCCCGATGAACGCGAAGTCCAGCTTCCCCTTCAAAAATTACTCGAGCAAGTCGGCCTCGTTGCGCGCAAGGCCCCCGCACCCAACGGCGTCCCGTTCGAACATGCCGCCAGGGCTCGCGCGAAGGCCAGCGTCATCATCGAGGCCGCAACCACACGGGTCGTCAATCCGCCGCCCGCACCCGCCGCTCCAATCGAGCCCGAGCCCGCCCGCAAGGATCCCGCCGATTCCACCGCGCAACCGTTGATCTCCAAGGCGATCTCCTCCGTCCTCGGCCTCTTCGGCCGCTCCGATGAGCCGAAGCCGCCCGAAAAACCAATCGCCGAAGAAAAAGAACCTGTCACACCGCCAAAGGAAGGAGCGTCCGCGAAAATCGAACCTCCTGCCAACGTCGAACCCCCTTCTCCGCAACCGGCCGCCGACGCGCCAACCCCTCCTCCCGAAACCACCACGCCCGAACCGGCAGCCCAACCCACCCCGACCATCTCCCTGCGCCTCCTTCCCATTTTCCGCCTGCTCCCAACCAAGATCCTCCGTCCGGGTCCGCTTCCTTCAAAAGCCGCGCTCGCGGCTTTCCCGCTCGCCGCCATCGAAACCCAGCTCGCCGAGGGCCACGTCGAAATCCCCATCAACGATTTCATCAAGGCGCTGCCCGAGGATTTGCGCCCGATGCTCAACCCGCTTCCACACGCCCGCGTCTGGATTCCGCTCGACGAGATTTTCCAAAGCCTCCCGCTCGATCATCCATTTTACATGCCGCCCTTCGGCGACTCCACCACCACCATCATCGAGCCTCCAACCTCCGAGCCCACTCCCAAAAAAGTCGACGAGCCCAAACCATCCGAAGCGACCCCTGAAGCAGCCCAAACACCACCGGCCGATCCCAACACCCCCGAACCAGAGCCTCCAGCCGCCGAAGCCAACACCGAGTCCGCACCCGAACCCCCCACCGCGCAAGCAGCTCCGGAGCCCGCGCCCGAACCTTCCGCCGCCCAAAAACCGGAACCGCCTGCCGCGCAATTTTCCGAGCCTGAGCCCCAGCCCACACCCGAACCGCCCCCGCTTCAGCGCGTCCCATGGATGCACGGCTTCCAGGTCCCTCCTCCCATTCTTCTGCGCCCTGAACCCGCGCTCGCCGAAAATCCATCCGAACCCGATTCCTCCGCCGACACTGCCTCCATGCCCGAGGCCAGGCGCACCGCCGATTTCCTCGCCAATCAGCCCGGCATTTTCGCCGCCGCCGCCTTCGTCAAAGGCGCCGTCTTCGCAAGCGCCGATTTTCCCCGCAAGCCCGACCTCGATGCCCTGCGCGATTTCATCGGCTCCTTTGTCGATCACGCAAAGGAGAGCGGCCAGCGCCTCGGCTGGAACCGCATCGTCACCATCGACTGCGACCAGTTTCACGCCACCACGGTCGTCCGCGACACCCACTTCGTCGTCGCCCTCCATTACGACCGCCTCCTCGGATCGGTCGCCCACGACGCCCTAATCGCCGCCGCCGACGACCTCTCGACCGTCGCCTAGCCCCCAAAATCAGGGGGTCGCCTTCCCCCTTGAACCTGAACCTGAACTTGAACTTGAACTTAAACCTGAACCTGAACTCAGCCTCCCCTAGCCCCCGAAATCAGGGCTGCCTTCCCCCTTGCTTCCCCCCCGACTTGCCCTATAACCTCCCCTCCATGCTGGACTACATGCAAAAAGGTGGGCCGCTCATGTGGCTCATCCTCGTCTGCAGCGTGATCGCCGCGGCCATTTTTGCCGAGCGCGTCACTTATTACTACCGGGCAAGCATTCGCGTCGGAGAATTCCTCCGCGGCCTCGCCAACCTCATTCAGCGCCGCAATTTCGCCGAGGCTCTGCATGAATGCGCAGGTACGCCGGGACCTGTCGCACGCGTCATCCACGCCGCCATCATCCGCCACGAGGCCCCGCGCGATGAACTCAAGGAAATCGTCCAGGAAGCCGGCCAGCTCGAAATGGCCAACCTCGAACGCAACCTCGGCCTCCTCGGCACCATCGCCCTCATCGCCCCCCTCATCGGCCTCCTCGGCACCGTCACCGGCCTCATCGAAACCTTCGTCACCATCTCCAGCCACAGCGGCCTCGCCAGCACCACCGATCTCTCCGGCGGCATCTACCAGAGCCTCCTCACCACCGCCGCCGGCCTCGTCGTCGCCATCCCCTCCTTCGCCGCCTACAGCTATCTCTCCTCCCGCGTCAATACCCTCATGCGCGACATGGAGCGCGGCGGCATCGAAGTCGTCAGCCTCATCACCGGCGCTCGCGACCCCGAGGACGCCGCCGCCCAGATCATCGATTTCAAGTCGCCACGCCGCGCCCGCACCGCCGAGTAAACAAGCTCTCCGTAACCGCCCGAGCCCGCGGCCCATGTCCGAAAGATGAATCTCACCCGGACCGTCAAATTTCATCCGGCGCTCTTTGGCCTCATCCCGATCATCAACGTCCTGTTCCTGGTCGTCCTCTTCTTTTCCGTCAGCTCCCGCTTCCTGCTCCAGCCCGGCATCGCCATTACCCTCCCTTTTTCCTCCTGGACTCTCGGCCCGCAGAAAAATCCCCAGATCCTCACCATCACCGGCGGCTCCGCCCCGGCCATCTTCTTCCGCGACCGCCGCTGGGAGCTCGATCAAATCGGCCAGGCTCTCTCTTCGCCTGACCTGAAAGATCACACCCTCATCGTCCGCGCAGACAGCTCCACCCCTTACGCCCTCGTCATGCGCGTCGTGGACGAAGGGCTGCGCGCCGGCCTGCCCGTCGTCCTCGCCACCGCCCCGGAGCGGTCATGAGCCCGCAAGCCGAGGCGAACCTCGTCTTTCCCGGGCGTGATGCCGGTCGCATTCCCTGGGCGCTGCTCGGTTTCATCCTCCTCTCCGCCTGCGTCCACGCCTTCGGCTTTTACATCTTTCAAACCATCTATCCACCCGCCGCGCACGTCGGCCCGCCCCCCGTCCAGGTCGGCCTGATCACTCCCGGCACACCAGAGGCCGACGCCATCCTCCGCTGGATCGATTCCGAGGACCCCGCCCGCGCCGCCCAGCCCACCAAGGCATACCCGTCCCCGGGCCTCATGAGCCTGCCCTACAATCCCTCCTACTCCACCGTCCACGCCAAACCGGTCATTCCCGCCGTCACCGAACAGCCCGTCCCGTACCCAGCCGGCGTCAGCGGCCTCGACCTCGTCCAAATGGCCGCCGCCCATCCCACACCCGCCGCTTCCCCCGCCCCACCCGTCTCAACAGTCCTCAGCTTCACCGGCCCCCTTGAGAGCGCCCCCATCGACTCCACGCCCTCGCTTGACGCCCTGCGCCAGGAAGACGTCGGCGACGTCCAAATCCAACCCGCCCGCTACCTCCTCGGCGTCTCCGCCCAGGGCGAAGTCCAATTCGTCTTCCTCCAGGATTCCTCCGGCGACAAAACCCTCGACGCCGACGCCGGCCGCCTCCTCGAGCAAGTCCGCTTCCATCCCTCGACAACCGCCATGACCTGGGGCTTCGCCACCTTCTACTGGGGCGCCGCCGTCTACGCCCAACCCACAGCCTCGGCTCCATGATCCAGGTCTCCCTCACAACCCTGGTCTTCGTTTATCTAGGCATCTTCCTCACCCTCATCTTCGGCAACTGGATCGTCTGGAACATCGGGCGCCTCCGCCGCGAACGCCAAGCCTTCCGCCACCGCCTCCGCTGCGCCCTCTGCTCCTTCGAATTCGAAGACCCCTCCACCGACCTCCTCGCCCGCTGCCCCCGCTGCGGCAGCCTCAACGAGCGAACCCCCTTCCGCCGCCTGTAAGCCAGCCCTCCCAAAGCGTTTCGAATTGAAGTCTGCCCACCCGCGCGCCAGCGTGTACTCGCACTTACTCTTCAACTTTCTCATGAACCCCCCTTGCCCCCCGGAATTCACGACATCCTCGATATCTTCCGTTTTGAAATCAAGAAGTAATAAATACCGGCTGCGTTAAAGACCCACCACAGCAACTGCTCAATTCTCCATATCCGGTATTCGCTTTTTCATCCGTTATAAGATCACTGCCTGTACAATTTGGATTAGCCCCTTCTACGCATAGTTGTCCCTCCGAGGAGTAAGTTATTGTTGCCTTTCCTCCGGGAGAAAAGCTCGCGGTCGCGCCCCCGCCATACCCGACAAGATTCGCTTGGAATTCGGAAATGGGATACAGATACTTCCCGGAAGGAAAGGCAGAAGCAGGGGCAGAGATTGTGTAACTCTTCCCATTATTATCTTCAACCGTAAAGGCAGCTCCATTAATATTCCCGTTGCCATCATTACTGAGAGCAACCCCCAATGTGTAATGAGCGGGCAACGTATCGTTCTCCAATGTAATTTTTGAAAAGCTCTTCTGCCAATCATGATCAATTCCATCAGGGGTGCCTCCCGGATATTGTATATGGGCCAAAATTTGGTCGCTTACGTGGAAAATAAGCTGAATGACCGTATTTTCGTAACCCGTCGCCTTTGTATAATTATTGAATTGCAGAGAAAAACCGCCCGATCCCGAGACGAGATCCTTATTGACATACATAGAATAACTCAGCTGGTCAATGGGCGAGCATGAGTTGTACATTATATAATTAACATTGCTTCCCGGCGATTGTATGGGATCTGGTCCCGCCGGGCATGCGATGCATGTGTAGCCATCGCCACCGCAGTAATACCCGGTCGGGCAATTGGTGCCACAATTCTGGCACTTTTCAGCCATTTCGATGGTGAGGCATTCACCGCTACAGCAAAATGGCGCAATCAAAGGGCATTTGCTATTACAGTCTCCACAGTTATTACTATCATAATTGGTGTCAACCGTCGTGCATCTACCCCCTATGCAGCACATATCATCTGCGCAAACATTGCCGCACTCATGGCAGTTAGCGGCATCCGTACTCAGATCCTTGCAGACATTTCCACATTGTGAATAGGGTGCCACACAATGGACCTGAGGACCGCCACCAAAACCGCCACCAGGATGCTGCGACGGTCCCGCCGGTAGTATTTGCGGGTCCCAATCCGTCATTTCGGCGGCAGCGCCATTTTCCCGGTAGACATTCTTTGACCGGTAAAGCGCAAACTCGGCCGTAAATTGGGGCAGGTTCATATAATTGTTCTAATGGTCGTCTTAGTGTGTGATTTTGGCGTCCGACTGGAGGGCGCTTGTCAGTTCATTGTTCTCCGCGGTAATTGTCATAGTAACCTTTGTTTTCGTGCAATTGGGCATCCTTCAAATAGGGGAGGCATTTTCCTCTCCATTCGTAAAATACGTGTAGTGACCAATGGCGGTGTCTCGCCAGACGGGAGCAAGTGGATTGAACACGGTTTATTCCTTTTTTAATGCTGCAATAGGGGGCGATTTCGAAGCCCAACATAGGCACGCCAAAACTGGCTTGTAGAATTCTAGGACGCATCCGAAGTGGTTACGGATTGACTCAAGGAGGAGCCACACGTGGCGCTCAAGGCACCGTAGGAAGCGTTTGACTGCTCAGTTGTACCCGCATCGAAGTTCGTGCAATTATCCTGCGTCTCACATAATTGCCCCTCTGAAACTTCGTAGGTGATGCATCCGCCCCCAGACGTGAACTTAGCCTCGCTACTCCCCGGGAGAGCGACCGCGACTGCCGAAAAAGCTAGATTTGCGAACAAGAGTGGCAGGCCAGAATTGGGATCCACCGGCATCGGCATTTGTTGGCAGGAACCTGTCTGCCCTTGGTCAGCGCAGCCAACCGTGTGCCCGGTGTTGTCTATGACGCTAAGGATTATCCCATCGACATTCCCATTCTCGTCGTTTTCCAATGTGATTTCGAGAGCCCACCCGGCAGGAAGGGTGTTCGCCTTCCCGGCAGGCAGCGTGGCAAACGGGTCGTTGTTCGGATTTTCCACTCCGCTGTTTTGAAAGTATTGAATCCAAGGAGAAACATTGTTCCCACTAACTCGGATAATATATTGCATTATGCAAACTCCAGTTGGAGCCATGCAGCAAAAATCAGCAGAGGAAGGGCACCCATTCGGTGACGTAGGCGTCAGCGGTGGAGGAAACCCGTTCAGCTGAAACGAGAATCCATTTTCTGAAACCAAATCCTCCGTTCCAGCCAGCAATGATACTTTCAGACTGCCATTCGGACCCGCTATACTCACGCAATTGTTCGAGAGCATGAAATTGCTGTTGCTACTAAGAGCGCCGGCGCCCGGCGGGGCTACGCAATTGCCGTTGCAGTTTGTCTGCCCTGATGGGCAACACAGACCATTGCTGAGTGTTTCCCCACTTGAGCAAAGGCATGCATAACCGTGATAGCCCTGCGAGGGATCAAGCTGGCAGGTTTGGCCTCCTGTGCACGATTGGCAGGAAAAACCGCAGTGCTGCTCGTCCTGGGGCTGGCAGCTGCCGTTGCAGCAGGCTTGCGGCTCACCGCCGAGCTCTCCGTTGGAACAGCAGGAACTACCGCAGCAAAAGAAGGGGTCCGGGCAGCACTGGCCGTTACAACAGGTCCCGTAACGCTCCGGACAGCATCGACCGCCGCAGCACGTTCCGTCCCCCTGCTGACATGTGCTACCGCAAGCTCCGCAGTTGTTACTATCACTGCTGATGTCAGTGCAAGAACCGCTGCAGCAGACCTGTCCAGCCTGGCACGCTTTGTCGCAGAACCCGCAGTTCCTCGGGTCGGTCTGGGTGTCTACACACTGTGAGTTGCAGAATACCTCCCCATTGGGGCAGTGGCAGTTCCCTCTCTCACACTCCGCTACGCCCGGGCAGCAAACTCCGGTGTTTCCGGAGATGCAAAGAGTTGTCCCCGTTGGGCACGGGTCGCAATACCCAGGGGAGGGAGGTAGGCCGCCTCTCCCTCCGGGCGCGCCGCCACCACTGCAAATCCCCTGGTAGCCCATCTCCGGATATTGCGACCAGCAGAGGGTTCCCTGCGGAGCACCGGCACCTCCCCAAATCCCATCGGCGCATACCGGCTGACTTCCCTGCTTGAGGCATGGCATATAGGGTGGTCCGCCGACGCAGCCCGAACCACGACCATCGCGGCGCACGGCTGGCCTCGTGGGATCGTAGACATTGCCGGCCTCAGAAATGCCGGCCATCGTTCGGTAGACGTTCGTCGCCATAGCAAGATCCCAACCGGGACCCCCTGTTTCCTCCGAGCCAAGCGTCAGGTAATGGCGGGTGGCACCCTCGAGACCGTACTCGGCAAAAAATCCAGGGACCGTCATCTTCATATCAACGGGAGTAGTAAGGAGCTATTTTTGTTAATCGCATGAATCGCTATCAGGAGCGCAAGTGCCGTCACCGCAGCACACCCAGGGATCACAGCACGTATATCCAAGCTCGGTCTGGCAGCAACCGTCAGTCGAACAGCCGGCACCGCCGCAGCAGATTTGATCCCCGGTGGCAACATTCCCATTGCCGCAGCATGTATCGTCGGAAGATGTCATGCAGACGGTGTCACAGCACGTTCCGTCAGGACAACAACCGCTTCCGCAGCTCTCGTAACCCTGAGCGCAGCCTCCTGACGATCGAACGCACTTTCCGTTTTGGTCCACAAAGCCGCTGTTACACTGCCAGTTGCAATGCCCCTTTGTACATCCCGTCGCGGTCGAATTCTGCGGGACGTGTTGTGAACAGTTATACCCACAGGAGCCGCAGTTGTTCCGGTCAGTTTGAAGATTCACGCAGGCCCCGCCGCAACTGGTATCGCCTTGCGGACACGTTTGAATGCATTTCCCACTTTGGTCCGTGTACCCGCTGTTGCACTGCCAGTTGCAATGTCCGTTAGTACATCCCGTCGCGGTCGAATTCTGTGGTACGTGTTGTGAACAGATGTACCCACAGGAGCCGCAGTTGTTCCGGTCAGATTGTGTATTCGTACAGCTGTGGCCGGTGCAGTTACTGTAGCCGCTGCCACTGTTGCAGACCCAGTTACAGCTTCCGTTAGCACAGGAAGCGGTCCCACCCGAGGGGGCGGTGCAGGTGCGCCCGCAGGTTCCGCAATTCTGCAAGCTATTGAGGGGTTTCCCGCCTGGACAGGCGCAAGCTCCGTCTTGGCACGTCTGGCCGTTCTTACATTGGTTTCCACAGCTTCCGCAATTGTTCGAATCCGTCTGAAGGTTCGTACACATCGTAGGTAGTATTCCAAATGGATTACAATTCGTTTGCCCGATTGGACAATGCGGAAAAGCGGGCAGGGACTGGCAATTTGGGGGTATTCCGAAAGTGCCGGGAGGACACGCCGTCGGGTTTCCTACTACCACCGGGCAATAAATCTGCCCACCCAATGTAACACATCCGTCCTGCGCCGGCACGACCCCCCGCGAGCCTTGCCCTGCCTTCCGAAAGCCAGCGGCGCGATAGTGCATGGTCGATCTTTTGGGGCCGTACTCGGCGACTTCGAACCCTTTAGTCCAGTTTCGTGGGGAAGACAGCGCCAGTTCAGCGGTGAATTGCGGTATTCTCATGTTCATATTATTAAGCGTAGTAACGCTCAAATGGGGAAACTTGGAACGGGAGGGCGTCAGTCATGTCCAGAATAACGCGATATTTCTCGCCAAACTCCTTTCCTCGCGACTCAAATCGGAGCAATAGGTCGACAAGGTTGCGGGCTCCGGAAAGCGGGTGGGGGCGGCACTCTATCCTGGCCAACTCCAAGTCGCGTCCATGACATTCCGCCACGATTTTGTAAAGGTACGGACTGCGCAACGCGATCCAGTTCTTCGCGCGGTCGCAATCGGTGTTGCCGAGATTTTCCGTAAAGGCCAGAATCCGATTGAGCACCTCGTGGGCAGAGGCGTTGAACTCTTTTGTATGGGATTTTTTATCGCCTGGAATTCCCTTAATCAAATGTTCTTTAGTAAAGGTATAAATCTGGTGGACTCTCACGACGGGCAGCAACGGTGCGCCGCGTAGCCCTTGACGCGGCATCCCGACGTTCGTCCCAATAACGGCGTCAAGCGCGTTTGAGTCGACCTCAGGTTGAAACGACTCTACGAGGAGATGAAAATCGCTTTCGTAGCGCGGCTTTAACTCATAGACCTCCTGCCCGCCAATTCTCATGATCCAAGCGAGACCATCCCGCATTAAATAATGATAATTTGGATTTTTGAGCACCTTGGAGAAGACCTGGCGCTTGGTAAGACCCTCCGTTTCAATACCACCGACGACCTGCGCGTATTCCTTCTCCTCCGCAATGCCCATGAATTGTGGCTCGATCTTTCCAATTGCCCAGACGTAGGAATTTGCCCGGGCGCCAGCCGGCGCCGTGGCGCAGGTTGGACACGAGCCCGGGGGCGAAACTGCTCTTGGAAGCGCAGTTGCCGGCGCGGCGGCTGTAACCGGGTTGGAGTCGCTGGCTGCCTGGACGGCGTCGGCGGGTTCATTGGTCTCGGTGGCTGTTGTCATGATGTCGGTTTTCTTGTTATTATTTTTGGTGTTTATGTTTTGTGGTCGCCAGGGGTGATTTTTACCCAGCGGTTAAGTGTGTCGGCGCGACGCTGGCAGCCCGGGCAGGTCGGAATCCCAATCGCGCGGGTGACCCGTTTGATGACGTCTCCGAGTCCAACCTCCTCCTTCACGATCCAGCCAGGCAGGCGAACGACGTGCGGCTGAGGACTGCTGGGCTCGGATACAGTTGCTCTGCCTCCCTTTTTCATAGGGTTTGTGTCCTGCCAAAATGCGAATTCAGCCATTGATACGATCGCCATGCATCAAGCAGGGGCGGCACCACACTGGTGCGCCGCAAAACTTGGATCAGGTTGAGAGCCTGCCAGACATCCACCGCTTTTGCTTCGGGAAATTCCGACCAAAGCAACGCCGCCGCGCCGGCAACAAAGGGCGCAGCCGCGCTGGTGCCGCTCACGGGATAGTCTTCGTGCTCGGCCCCGAGGCTGCGAATGCTGTCGCCGGGAGCAAGCAACCCGCGGCGGCCTATCGAATGTCCCAGGTTCGATCCTTCCGTAGGATGGCCGGTTCGGTCACAGGCGGCCACCGGAATCACCCATTGATGCCTTGTGATGGCGGAACTTCCGAGCGATCCTTCGTTGCCCGCCGCGGCTACGCAAATTGCGCCGCGCGATGCGGCGTAATTGAAGGCGTCGTCGAGGTCTCGTTCCGCACCTGCCGAACCACGCGGCAGTTGACAACTGAGATTCACAATATTGGCTCCTGCCTGCACTACCTCCACGATGGCGTCGGCAAGTTCGCGCGGAGAAGCTGCGGGCATTGAATCCGATGATTCTTCCTCCGAAAAGATCGGGCGCAACAGCACAGTGCATCCGGGACATATCGCGGGCGCATCGGAGCCGCGCTTGGCGGCGAGAATGCCAGCCACGAATGTGCCGTGCCGGCACGAATTACTCTGGGGAAAATTACAGGCGCCCGTCTGACCTGGCGAATGCATGGCCATTTCGCGAATCGCCTCAGTTGCGAAATTCGGATTTCCCATATCCACAGGCCCATCCACGAGCCCGATGATGACCCCCCTGCGGCCAGCCGTTCGCCTCATCAGCGAAGTCAAGCCGCTCAAGTCGAGGGAAGTCCTCATAGCCCATAAAGTTTAACGTCGATTCTCAACAATGCTTTTCCCCTGAAAAAATTGAAATAGGCAAAAACCACCAGGACAAAATGTCTCACCTCCTGAGGCCCCGCCGAAAACCTCTAACCCACGCGACACTGAATTTGCTAAGGTGAGGAAAAGCCCCGGCACAAATGAAAGCGCCAGACGCGATAATTACCGCCGCCCAAACGGCAGAAAGCGAAGGGCAACTGCATGCCATATGCGCCATATGGCACCTATTCAGAATCAAGGTCAATCAAGGTCAATCAAGGTCAATCAAGGTCAATCAAGGTCAATCAAGGTGAATCAAGCCACTTTCACCCCCTTTTCTCCTGCCGCGAGACCGTTCAAGGCGGCTTTTGGGCCTTGCCACCGGCCCCCCGCTTCCCCAAGATAAACCATGGCAGACTCCTCTCGATGCGCCGCTGTTGACGACGCCTTCTATCAGCCGGCGGATTCCTTTTTTCCCGCGCAGCAGGGCGTGGCGCTCACCTACGACGACGTGACGCTCGCCACGCAGTACTCGGAAATTCTCCCACGCGACTCAAACCTCGAAACCGCGCTCGCCGAACGGCTCCATCTCCAAATCCCCATCATCTCGGCGGACATGGACACCGTCACCGAATCGCGCATGGCCATCGCCATGGCGCTCAACGGCGGCCTCGGGCTCATCCATTACAATATGTCCGACCGGCAGCAGCTCTCCGAGCTGACCCGGGTAAAATATCACGTCCATGGCCTCATCCAGGAGCCGATCAAGGTGTCGCCCGATCAATTCATCGGCGACGTGCTGGCGCTCATCGATGAACGGCGTTTTGCCTTCAGCACCTTTCCCATCGTGGACGATCACGGGAAATTGCTCGGCCTGCTGCCGGGCCACGTGGTGCGCCCGCGCTACGCCGCGCGCAAGGTCAGCGACGCGATGATGCCGCGCGAGCAGGTCCAGACCATCGCCGAAAGGGAATTGCAGCCCGACCCCATCGCCCGCGCGGACAAGTTTTTCAACGAGCACATCGGCATCCACAAGCTGCTGGTGGTCGATGACCAGGACCGGCTGCGCGGGCTCTTTACCCTCAGCGACATCGAGCGCATCAGCCAGGAAAAGGCCGCGCCGCTCAAGCCGGCCCGCGACGCGAATTTCCGGCTCATCTGCGGCGCGGCAGTCTCCGCGACCCGCAACTCGACCGGCGAACTCGACCAGAATCGCATCGTCCAGCACGTCGGCGCGCTGGTGGACCGCGGTGTCGATGCGGTCGCGATTTCCACCGCGCACGGCTTCAGCAAGGGCGTCGGCGACACCGTGCGGCTCATTCGCGCCGCGTTCCCGGAGTTGCCGATCATCGCGGGCAACGTGACCAGCGCCTCCGCTGTCGAGTACCTCGCCCGCTGCGGCGCCGACGCGATCAAGGTGGGACAGGGGCCGGGATCGATTTGCACCACGCGCATTGTCGCCGGCGTCGGTATTCCGCAATTGACCGCGCTCTACGTCTGCGGCAAGGCCGCGCAAGAGGCCGGCGTGAGCATCATCGCCGACGGCGGCATCGCCAAGAGCGGCGACATCGTAAAGGCGCTCACGCTCTCGCACGCGGTGATCTGCGGCGGCCTGCTGGCCGGATGCCCGGAAGCCCCGGGCCAGATCATCGAGATCAACGGCAAGCCCTATAAACAATACCGCGGCATGGGCAGCCCGGCCGCCATGAAGGCGGGCTCCGCCGCGCGCTACGGCCATACAAAGGATGCCACGCGCAAGGTGGCCGCCGAAGGGGTCGAGGCCTTGAAGGAGGTTTCCCCGTCGCTCGATGCCGTGATGACCCAACTCGTCGGCGGCGTCCAATCCGGCATGGGCTATCTGGGCGCCCCGAACCTGGTCGAGCTGCGCCGCCGCGCCCGCTTCGCCCGAATCACCCCCGCCGGCCAGAAGGAATCCGCCCCCCACGACATCATCGAGGTAAAAACCGGCACGCCAAATAACTAAGACAGACTCAGCTTTCCTTCAGCGGCACGCCGGGGGCGGCCTGCTTCAATGCCTTTTGTATCTCCGTAATATGTTCCTGGTCGCGGATCTTTCTGCCATCCACGTCGGTGACATAGAAGCTGTCTATCGCCGCGCCTTTCTCCGTGGTGATGCGCGAAAGGACGATGTTCACCCGCGAATCCGCGAATGCCCTGAGCAAGTCATACAGCAACCCCAACCGGTCCGGCGTCTGGATGTCCACCAATGTGTATACCGGGTGCGCGCCGTTATCGATCCATATCCGTGTCGGAAAATCGAGCTCCTGCGACAAATGAAATCCCGGGCGCTTCTTCGCCTTTTGCAGCAGCGGATGAAAATCGAAATCCTCCTGCGAGAGCGCCTGCTTGAGCATCTTCTCGACCGCCGCGATGTCCCGCTGGTCCGTCACCGCCTGGAATTTCGTGTCGCACACGCGGAAGAAATCCAGCGCCAGGCTGTCCCCGCGCGTGAAGATATCCGCGCTCAGGATGTTCAGGTGCGCCACGGAGAGGGAGCCGGCGATGCGCGTGAGCAGCGCCTTGCGGTCCCAGGTGCATATCCACATTTCCGTATGCCCCTGGTCGGCATGCGGCACCCACTTGACCACGGGCGTGAGCGCGTTCTCGAGCCCCTTCGATTCCCGCTCGAGGAATGCGCGGAAGAGCCGGACGTGCGCCGCGATGTCGTTCGCCGGATTGGTCTGGAAATAGTAATCCGGCATGTATTGAAAATGCGCCTCGACCTCCTCCTCGAAATCCTTCGGCAAAAGCGCGCCGACCCGCTTGCGCAGCTCCTCGCGCTCGATGCGGCGCTGGCGGAAAAACGAAGCGCCATCCTCGAGAAACTGCGTGGTCGAGCGGTACAACTGCCAGACGAGCGATTCCTTCCAGTCCGACCAATTCTCGTCCCCTGTCCCCTGCCCGTCGGCCAAAGTCAGCAGCATCAGCGCGTCGAGGTTCGATTGCGTCTTCACCACGTCCGCGAACTCCTGGATCGTGGCGGCGTCGTCCAGGTTGCGCCGCTGCGCGACGTTCGAAAGCGTCATGTGATTGTCCACCAGCAGGATCAGCGCCTTTCGGCGCTCCGAGCTAAGTTGCAGCCGCGCCGCCACCCGCTGCGCGTAAAGCGCGCTCGCCTCCGCGTGATACCGGGCCCCGGTCGCCTTGCCCGTGTCGTGCAGCAGCAGCGCGAGATAGAGCACGTACGGGTCCTCCAGCTTCTGGAACAGATATCCGGTAATCCTGCAGCTTGGGATTGGTGGTATCGATCAGCGAGTCCAGCTTGTCGATGCACACCAGCGTGTGCTCATCCGCCGTGTACCGGTGGAAAAACTCGTGCTGCACCAGGCAGGTCAGGTCGCCGAACTCCGGAATGTATCTCCCCAGAAAATCGACCTGGTGCATCATCCGCAGCACCCGCCCCACCTCCCCTTTGCGCGACAGGATGGCCTGGAATGTCTCGCGCGCCGCCCGCGAGTATTGGAATGTCCGGCCCACCATGCGGCAGCTTGCGCCGGATCAACTGCTGCAGCTCCGACGAAAGCCGCAGATGCCGCTGCTGCGCGTGCTGGAAAACGCGCATCATCCGGTAGGGATCCTGGGTGAACACGTCGCGCGATTCCGCGTAAATCAAATCCACCCTCGGAATAAAATCCGTCAAAATACTCCACTCTGCTTCTTGCCGTTGCCGAACAAGTGCAGCAGGCCCGCCGGCTTCGCGTCGACGATCCCATGTCCCAGCCGCTCGACCACCATCTCGGTGATGTTATAGAGGTCCCGCGCGTGCCAGTAATACTCCCGCATGAACGCCTCGGTGCGCCTGAGGATGTTCTTCTGCGGGTAACGGAAGTTATTGGCCACCTGTCCCTGGAAACCGAGACTGAGTACGTCCGTGCCGCGCTTGTTCAGATAGTGAAGCTCCGTGCGCACCCGCAGCAGGAAGTCGTAGGCGCGATCCAGCCTGCGCCGCTCGATGTCCGAAAGCAGTTTCCGCTGCACCAGCTCCGCCGTGGTGGCAATCTCCTCGCGGAAAAATGCGATCCACAGCAGGTTCTGGTAATCCCGCAGCCCGCCGCATCCGTTCTTCACGTTTGGCTCCTGCATATAGACCGTCTCGCCAAACTTCGCGTGCCGCTCCGTCTGGTTCTCGAACCGCTGCAGGATGTATTCCTTCTCGTAGCCGTGCACGCAGCGCTTCACGAATTCCCGCCGGAAATCGTCGAATAACTCCCGGCTGCCCGCCACGTGGCGCGACTCGAGCAGCGACGTCTTCGAAAGCATGTCGATGTTGGCCTGCTTGATCGCCCCGGGGATCGACCGCGTGGAATGACCCACCTTGAATCCGATGTCCCATAACATGTAGAGGATCATCTGGATGACCTCGTTCAACTCCGACGGCACTTCCTTTCCCTTTGCCGAGTGAGGAACATGATATCCACGTCGCTGTAAGGATTCAGCTCGTCCCGCCCGTAACCGCCGATCGCCACGAGCGACAGTTCGCGCAAATCGACGTCTCCCGGCCTTTGCCGCCGCGCCGTCAAACAAATGCCGCAGTACGATATCGACCAGGCTGGCCCGCTGATGCGCGATTTCCCGCCCGCCTTCCCCCGCGTTGTGCTTGAGCCGCAGCCGGTGGTTCTCGATTTTCAGGAACCGCTTGTAAAGCGCCAGCAGCTCCGCCGGGCTTTCCTTGCCTTGCAGCGCCAGTTGCGCCTCCGCGTGCTCGAGCACTTTCTCACGGTGCCGCGAAAGGGCATCCGTCTTCGCGGTTTGATCGACCGCCGCCGCCCGGGACGCTGCCTGCAACTTTCTGCTCACTTCAATTCGATCCCGTACCGTTTCATTTTCGAGTACAAGGTCGGACGGTGGATGCCGAGCACGGCCGCCGCCTTCTTTTTATTGCCGTGGCATTGCGCCAGGGCTTGCAGGATCGCCTCGCGTTCCCGCACGTCCAGCTTCAGGTTCCCCCCGCCGTTGATCGATTGCACCGCGGCCTCCTGCAGGATCGCCGGCAGGCGCAGCTCGCGTGGGAGATGTTTCGGCATTACCGAGCCGCTTTCGCACAGCACGATGCTGTGCTCGACCGCGTTTTGCAGCTCGCGCACGTTGCCAGGCCAATTGTAATCCATCAACACCCGGAACGCCTCCGGCGAAAAGCGCGGCTCGCCTTTGTTCATCTGCGCGGCGAACCGGCGCGCGAATTGCAGCGCCAGCGCGGGAATATCCTCGCGCCGCTCCCGCAGCGGGGGTATCTCCATTTCGAACGTCTTGAGCCGGTAATACAAATCCTGCCGCAGCGCGCCGCCGGCCAGCGCCGCCTGGACGGGCCGGTTGGTGGCCGCGACGAGCCGGAAATCGGCCTTCACCGTTTTCGTGCTGCCGAGAGAGCGATACTCGCGGTCCTGCAGCACCCGCAGGAATCGGGTCTGCAAATCCGGCGGCATCTCCGCGATCTCGTCCAGGAAGAGCGTGCCGCCCGCGGCCTCGTGGATCATCCCCGGAAAATCATTCGCCGCGCCCGTGAACGCCCCTTTCACATAGCCGAACAACTCGCTCTCGATCATGTTCTGCGGAAAGGCCGCGCAATTCAACTTCACCATCAGGCCGGCCTGCCGGGTGCTGAGCCGGTGAATCTGGTTCGCCACCACTTCCTTGCCCACGCCGCTCTCGCCGGTAATGAGCACATTTGCGTCGCTCGGCGCGACGCGCGCCACCAGTTCGTGGATTTCGCGCATGCGCCGGCTGGTGACCGTCGGCGCGAGCTGCATCTGCGCCTCCTCGAGCTGGCGCGCCAGCTCCGCCGTCTTCGCCATCAGTTGGTCCCGGTCCTTTACCAGGTCGCGCTGCTCGAGCGCGCGCACGATGACGTTGAGCAATTCCTCGGGCGCGTAGGGCTTCGAGATGAAATGGAACGCGCCCAGCTTGATCGACTCGATGGCATTGCTGAGCGAGTCCTGCGCCGTGATGATGATGACCGCGATGTCCGGATGGTCCTGCCTGATCCTGGCCAGCGTCTCGAGGCCCGGCCGCATCCGGCAGCCCCAGGTCCAGGAGCACCAGCTCCGGCTGCGTCTTCTCGATGAGCCCGAGGCCCGCGCTCGCAGTCCCGGCCAGTTGCACGGAATACCCATGCCGCTCGAGCAGCGCCTGCAGCGTCGGCCAACACCGGCCGCTCATCGTCGATGACAACTATTTTCTTCATTCTTTAGAGCCGCGCCGGCCCCGCCCCTTTCAGAGGCAGAGACAGCCGCACGCTCAATTCGCCGGACTCCGCGTTGTATCGCGGGTCCAGCGTGCCACCTAGTGTATCCAAAATCCGGCGAACGTAAAACAATCCCAATCCGTACCCGCCACGGCGGCTCGACATCAGCGGGGCGCGCCCCCATTGCGCCGGATCGCCCGCCGGCTGCGAGCGCGCCTGCCGCACCTCGAACACCGCGTTGTCCCCCTCGTCCCACGCGGTGAAACGGATCGCCTGGTCGCCCTCACGAAAATAAATCGCGTTGCGCACCAGCTCGACCAGCGCGTTGGTGAGCATGGTGTAATCCATCTCCAGTTCCTCATCCTCGAACTTGATCTCCCACACCACACGCTTCGCCTGCGTCTCGAATTCGCGGCTCGACTGTCTCCTTCAGCCCCTGGAGCAACTCCTGTACGGGATAGACCACCTTCAACGCCTTCAACTCCCCAAACCGCCCGGAGAGCTCCTGCATCCCGAGCGTGACGTGCGTGATCATTCGCCTCAATTTTCCCACTTCCTGGCCGATTTCGCTGTCGCCCGCCAGCTCGCCGATATAGGCGGCTTGCAAATCGATGGCATTGAGGCCATTGCGCACGTCGTGCGTGACCTGCTTTACAAAATTCACCAGCCGCGGCAGTGGAATGCCGGGCCCGTTCTGGAAACTTGCGGGGGTATCGCTCATTTAGATTTATCGCAATGTAAACGTCTGCTGGCCGGGGGCATCCGCGTCCTGGGCGGCAATATTTGACGCGTTCGCCGCGAGATGATTCAAAACGTGAAATACGTCCTCGGGGTCGGAGGCGGTCTCCGCGGCCAATTGCTCCGCCGTCCTCGGCCTGCCGCTGGCCGCCTCCAGCGCCGCGCGCACTTTCCCCTGCAATGCGAGGATCCGCGCGGCCGCCTTCTTCCCGGCTTCGACTCCGGGCTGATGATACGCGTTGATATTGACCAGCGAACCGTAATAGCCGACCGACCGCTCGTACAGCGCGATCATCGCGCCCACGGTGAAGGCATCGACGTGCGACACCGAGATGGTGATCGAGTCGCGCCCGTTTTCATAGAGCGCCGCGCGGGTGCCGCGGAGAAATCCTTGCAGGTAATCGCCGCTGGTCACGCCCGGCTCGACATCGAATGCCGCGCTGTCGCGGTCCTTGCGCACTTCGATGAAGGTGGCGAAAAAATTCGGCACGCCGTCGCGCAATTGCTGCACGTAGGCGTGCTGGTCGGTCGAGCCTTTGTTCCCATATACCGCGATGCCCTGGTGCACGACGTTTCCGGCCAGGTCCTTTTCCTTGCCCAGCGATTCCATCACCAGTTGCTGCAAATACTTTGAAAACAAAACGAGCCGGTCCTTGTACGGCAGGATCACCATGTCCTTCGCCCCCTTGCCGTTTCCGGCGAAATACCACATCAGCGCCAGCAGCATCGAGGCGTTCTCCTCGATCTTGCCCACGCGCGTCTTCGCGTCCATGGCCGCGGCGCCGGCCAGGAATTGCTCGATATCCAGCCCTTGCAGCGCCATTGGCACAAGACCCACCGCGCTCATCACCGACGTGCGCCCGCCCACCCAATCCCACATCGGGAACCGGCGCAGCCACGACCCTTTTTCCGCCACCTTGTCCAGCTCGCTCCCCGCGCCGGTGACGGCGACCGCGTGCTTGCCGAACGTGAGCCCCTGCGCCTCGTACCGCGCCTGCGTCTCCAGCATGCCGTTGCGCGTTTCCTTTGTGCCGCCGGATTTCGAAATCACCACGGTCAGCGTCGTCTCCAGGCCGCCGAGCTTTTCGAATACCCGGTCGAATCCATCCGGGTCCGTGTTGTCCAGGAAATGGACGCGCATCTTGTCCTGCGTGGTCCCGAGCGCCTCGGAGATGAACTGCGGCCCCAACGCCGAGCCGCCGATGCCGATCAGCAACAGATCGGTGAATTTCCCGCCGCTGCCGGCGATGGTCCCCGCGTGCGCCTGCGAGGCGAACCCGAGGATGAGCTCGCGGGTCGTCTCGATCTCGTCGCGGATTTGCGCCGTGGGCGCCAGTGCCGGATTCCGCAGCCAATAATGCCCCACCATTCTCCCCTCGTCCGGGTTGGCGATCGCTCCCGCCTCGAGCTCCTTCATCCGCGCGAAGGCCTCCTCCGCCTTCGCGGTCATTGCTTCGAAAAATCCGTCGCCAAAGCGTATCCTGCTGATATCCAGCCAGATGCCCAGACCGTGATAACGCACCAGGTGGGTCTGGTACCGTTGCCAAAGTGACTGTTCCGACATGCCTCCATCCCACAAGACTCCCACCGAAAAAGGAATGCTAAATTTGCCCCGTTGCGCCCGCACGATTTTCCCTGACCGCAACCACGGTCCTGGCCGGTGAGAGGGAAGGATGGCGCGCGTCCCGGCCGCCCAAGCCGCTGCCGGGGAGCGGTTTCCCAAATCCAAAAAGAAGTGGACGCCCCGCCCCCCTCGTTTTAACGTCCCGGGCTCGATTGCCTCGTGGTGTAATTGGCAGCACAGCAGATTCTGACTCTGCTTGTCTAGGTTCGAGTCCTAGCGAGGCAGCATGTATTTATCAGGGTTTGCACCTGCTCCGCCCTTCCGTGGAGCAATTTGGAGCAATCAGCTACGCCTCCGGCGCCGCGCCAGCCAGCCTCAGCGCAAACACCTCGAGCGCCGCAAATTTGAACAGAGGAATTTGCCATGACCACACCGTAAGCAGCCGTCTTACGGTCAGTCAACAATAATTATTGACCAACAACAAAATTTGTTGAACCCTCCCCGTTGCCATGGCAAACGAGAAGAGTCACAGCAGGGCCGAAACCCAGACCACCATGACCATTTCCCTTTCCAGGGAATTGCTGGCCAAAATCGATCAGCTCGCCGCCCAGGACGACCGCTCCCGGTCAAAATGGGTCGTCCGCGAACTCCGCAAAATCGTCGCCCAAAAGATCAGCGAAAAAAAACCGGTTATCGCGGCCCCTTCTCGCTTAACTGCTCCCCTCTCCGAAGAGGCCCAGCGCCTCAACGAACCCTCTGCCGATCCCGGCCCGACCCCGCGCGCCACTCCCTCTCGAATTCGGGAAGCCCTTCGAAAACGAAAGCCGTGAATCAGCAATTCTCCGAGACCGTCCTCTTCCGCGCCCCGGGCGTCATGGTCACCGACTGCCGTCTCGTTGCCGGCCGCAAAACCGTCGCCATCGCCTCCATCGGCTCCGTCGAGCTCGCCAGGAAAAAAAATCCCAGCGCCAGGGCCGGCCTCCTTGCCATGGCGATCGGCGCCGCCTGCCTCTTTGGCAGCGACGTTGCCCGCTTCGTGGCCATTGCCTGCTTCCTTCTCGCCGCCGCATTGCTCATCCGCGTGCCCTCCTGGACCGCCATTGTCCGCACCTCCGCCGGCGAAACCGCGGCCTGGACCAGCTTCAACAAGCACGCCGTCGCCGCCCTCGTCGACGCCATCAACAGCGCCATCATCGCCCACGGATGAAGTCTCCCCAGCCGCTCCGTCTCCTCGATCGCGCAAGGCCCGAACGCTCCGAGTTGCGCGTCGGCCGCGTCACTTTTCCCCTCATCCGCGTCGCCGGCGGCCGCCTCCGGACCTGGTGGATGGACGGCACCATCCGCCGGCAGGCCTCGGCCTCCACCATCGAATCCCTTCGCAGGCGCCTCCAGGAAGTCTCCAACAAAATCCTCAGCGGGCGCCTCGAAGAACTCGAGGGCTCCGACCATCGCTCCTATCTCGCCGCGCGCCAGGCCCTCCAGCCCCTCGGCATCCAGGTCGACGTTGCCTGCCGCGAATACGCCGCCGCCCTGGAAAAGTGCAAGGGCGCCAGCCTCGGCCAGCTTGCCGATTTCTACACCCGCTACGCCATCGCGTCCGGCGCTCTCATCACCCATGGAAAAACCTTCACCGACACCGTGAAGGATTTCCTCGCGGCCAAGCAGCTCAAGGGCCTCTCGGACGCCTATCTCGCCCAGATGGAAGACGATCTGACCCGCGCCGCCGGCCATTTCGCCAATCGCGAACTCTCCGACATCTCGCCCGCCGACCTCGACCTCTATATCGCCGGGCTCGGACGCAATCTCAGGATCGATCCAAGGAAGAAAAAGAAAGACCCGAAGAATCTCCGCTTTGTAAAATCCAGCCCGCGCCGCCGGCAGCAGGTCCGCGACAGCCTGGTCACGCTCTTTCGGTGGGCCCGCGCGAAGCGGCTTCTGCCAAACCTTCCCACCTCGGCCGAGGGAATCGAGGAAATCAAAGTCGTCACGGGCGGCAATCCCATCTACTCGCCCGCGCAGCTCCTCGCATATCTCAAGGCCACTCGCCGCCGCGCGCCCGAATGGCTCCCCTGGCTCGCCATCGGCGCCTTCACGGGAATGCGCACCGCCGCCATCCTTCGATTGGACTGGCAGGCCTTCGATTGGACCGAGTCGACCATCGAGGTCGACAAGAAACAGAGCAAGATCAGCCGCCGCTATCTCGCGCCGATTCCCGAGGTCCTCGCCGCCTGGCTGACCGACTTGCGCAACTCCGGCGCTCGCGGCAACGTCGCTCCCGGCGGCAAGGATCAACTCTCGACCTTCACCGCCAGCCTCTCCCGTTGGACCGTAATGCCCTGGCGCAAAAACGCTCTCCGCTCCAGCTTCATCGGGTACCGTTTCGCCCAAACCGGCGACGCCGCCGCCGTCGCCCGTGACTGCAACACCAGCGCAAAAGAAGTCCTCGGCGAATACAAAAACGTCCACACGGTCACCGGCGAGCCCGTAACGAAGAAACTCGCCCAGGAATGGTTCGCCCTCTTCCCTCCCCACGATGGCGAAGATCCCCAGATCGAATTTTCCTTCTGAACCGGAAGCGCTCCAACCCGCGGAGCAAAATGGAGCAAATTTTTGCCCATTACCGCGCACCCATCGCGCATGCAATTCTCCTCGGCCAGTCCCAACCCCTGAGCAAAATGTCCCGTAGCCGCCCGCTAGTGCTCCAGGCCTCCTAACTCCGATAGGTTCGAGTCCTAGCGAGGCAGCATCGCTGGCGACACTATCAACCATTCATGGGCTGCTTTCCCCAGGGAAACGCGAGGATTGAGAAGTTTTCGGCGGATGATGACTGCGCGGTAATGCGCAAAAAGATGCTTCATTTTGCTTCATCCCTTGCACCTTCTGGGTGGCCCAGCTATTTCGTTCGCGTGCAATCTTTACGCCCGGAGGACCCGCCCATGGATAGCTGAGTTGGAAGCAGGCCCAGGAAGAGGCGGGCAAATGGCTGGGCCAATTCCGCCTAGGCCGCGATCTCACCGGAAAGATTGTCGACCTTCACGATAAAGGCGCCACGCTCGAGGCCGAGGGCCGTTTCCGCGAAATGATCCTCCAGGCCGCGCGCCGCAAGCTCAAGAAGCGCGGCGCTCGAGATGTCATTCTGCCGCTGTAATCACGAGCTCCCTATAAATCTTGTCGGCACTCCTCGAATTAATCCCCTTCGCCCTTTTGACCGGTCGGACAAGGCAACCGTCGATATTCACGGAGTACCCGTGTGGGTGGATGATGACCTCGACTTTTCGCCCGGCACCCTGCGGGCATGGTGCGAAATCGGAAAGATTCTCAGCCTGGATGAGACGGCTAAGTGGCTCGACGAACACTGCGCCTTCCCCAAGAAGGTGGCGTAGCCTCAAAAACGCGTTATTCCGGCATGAGCGCCGCTGAAATCATTGAGCAATTCAAGGCTCTGCCCCCCGAGGAGCGGGCCGTAGTGACCAAGTATGTCGTCGAACATGACGATTCCTGGATTCCGGAGGAGTTCAAGCAAGGCATGGCCGATGCGAAGGCCGGGCGCTTTGTGGAGATGGAACTCGTGATCAGCGGGGCGAAGCCTTCTCCCTGCGCAGACAGCTTGGGAGAGTAATGGGGTCACAGCCGTGTCCTCGAAAGACACGGTTTCGGCTTCATTGACAGCAAGATGCGGTTGCCGCACATTGATTCCAGCGGAGAGAGCTCAATGAGCACCCAAGAGATCATCGCCGAACTGCCAAAGCTGAATCCTGCCGACCTACGGCTGGTGAAGCAGAAGCTGGCCGAACTGGAAGCTGCCGCGCCGGAAAAGCCCCGGACCGGATGGGGCGCCGCATTGCTTGAAATTGCCGGCACTGCCGATGATCTACCCCCTGACCTCTCGCTCAATCACGATCACTACCTATACGGGACGCCCAAGCGCGGATGAAGCCGGTCTTTGCCGATACGGCGTTCTTCCTAGCGCTGGTCAATCCACGCGATCAGTATCACCGATCCGCCATGGAATTGAACACCCAGTTGAAGATACCCCTGGTGACAACTGCGTGGGTTCTGTTGGAGTTTGCAAACGCGGTCTCAGCAAGCCATGGCCGGAAGAACTTCGAACTTGTGCTCACGGCTTTGCGCAACCAGTCCGACGCAAAAATCGTCGCGCCGGATTCGGATTTGTTCGAACGCGGCTGCAATTTCTACATCTCACGTCCAGACAAGGAATGGTCACTGACTGACTGCATTTCCTTTGTCGTGATGGACCGCGAAGGGCTGGCTGAGGCATTGACTGCCGACCGTCATTTTGAGCAGGCAGGATTCAAAACACTGCTTTACGCGTAGCGGTGAAAACGCGTTACAGGGAGATGGAAAGATGAAACGGCTGGTCCGGCATTTTATTGCGCTTTGTGCGTGCGTGGGGATTTTTACGGGGACCGGGTCGCTCCATGGGTTTGCGATCCAGTTGGATCAGGCTGCCGCTCATCCGGAGAGCGCTCTCGCGGCAGGTTGGCTGATCAATGCCATGTTTGTCGCCATGCTTTGCCTGCTGGTGGTGACTCCGGTCGCATCGATCGCGGATTACTTATTCACTTATAAGTGGCCCTTCCGGTGGTTCTTTCAGTTCCTGTTCCTTCTTCCATTGCTCTTTGTCTATCTCATCCCCTGGTCGCTCTTCTTTGGCCGTTTTTTTTGGGTTATTCTCCTGGCCGGCACCATTGCAATGATCCTTCCTTTGCTTCTCTATTGGATTGTTTTCAATGCCCTGGATTTCGATTTCTCCGGATAACAGGCCGGCTGCAAGAATATGATAGACCGCTTTATCGACAGGTATGATGTCATCTTCCTTGATCAGGGACGGACCTTCATGTTTGCGAATGACCGGTTTGGTCCCATGGAAGATTATTTTGCGACTTACCGCGGGCTCGGTGGCGCGCATCTTTCGAGCGAACGCCTGCACGGCATGATGAGCGGCCTTGTGAGACGATTGAGCGAGTTGGGCCGCGATCCGGGTTGGTACGATTCATTTCCATCGGTTTCTGAGGCGCTCCGGGACTTGCCGGAAGGCAGGTTCCTCGATGCCGAAGAGGCTCGATTGATTGATGAATTGGTTGCGCTCCATGAGGTTGGCTCCATCTCGCTGCGCCATGCGGATGCCATTCGCCGCATGGCGGCCACGCATCGGCTGGGAGTCATTTCAAATATCTGGGCGCGCAAGGAGGTCTTCGAGCGAAACCTGGCGAACGCGGGCATCCTTGGCTGTTTCGAGCACATTGTCTGGTCGTCCGAGACCCGCTGCATCAAGCCTTCGCCAAAATCGTTCCGTCGCGCCTTCGATCTCTTCGGCATCGAGCCCGCCCGCGCGCTCCTGGTGGGGGACCATCCGCTGCGCGATATCGCCGGGGCGAAGAACTGCGGCTGCGCCGCGGCCTGGGTGAGGAATGGCAATGAGGAATTTCCCCGGGATTACCCGGCGCCGGACCTCGTGATCGCCGATATCGAGCAATTGCTCGACGCATGGCGCCAGCAAGGCGCTCTCGCCCCTGGCCATCCATGAGCGCGTGGTCTGCTCGTTCGCCGATTTTCTAGAAATCGAGCATCAAACCGGCCGACTCAGCGGCGTAACTTTCGCGGGAGTCGTGGACGACCCAGCGGCCTTCGACGAAGACGCCCCAATGCGGCTGGAACTTAAACTCGAGGCCGCCGCCCACGTCGCCGATGCCCTCGGCCCTTCCATCCCACTGGCCGCCACCGCCGAAGAGGACATAGGGAGCAATGCCCCAGGTGGGCCCGGACATGACCGTCTTGCCGTCATCCTTGCCATCCTTCGAATAGCCCGAAGAGACAGATTTTTCGCCGAACTCAAACGGATACCGGAGAATGACGTTGCCGGTGAGGTTCGTGTTATATTGGCTGCCGCCGAGGAAGTCCCCTTCCAGGGAGACGCCCACATTGCGCGTGAAGAAATAAGCGGCCGCGATGGCGCCGCCGCCCGCATTGTGCTGGAGACGATCCACCGAAACGAAATGCTTGGTCCTAAAGGTCTTCGTCACCGTGGGATCCTCGACCTTGGGACCGGTGAGCACCAGCGCGTGTTTTACCGCCTTTACCGCCTTGCCCTTCAGAACCGTATCCGGATCTCCACTCGGGCTGCCTGTGGGACTGCCGGTGGGGCTGCCCGTGGGACTGCCTGTGGGCCTGGGTGTCGGCGTCGCAGGAGCCGCGACACTGGTGGTGACGGTGTTGGTCGTGTACACCGTGGTTTGCGTCGGCTGGGAATCGATGTTCCCCTGCCCGGCTTCGCCGCCGACGGAAATGCCGGGTCCGTTTGGAAAAAGCGGATCGTTGTCGTCGCTGGCGGCCCAGACCGCCGCGGCCGTCGTGAAAATGATCGACACGAGTATGAGACGTCCGGTGAGTTTCATAGTGATTCTCTTGATTCGAGTCGAGGAGGGTGGGATATAACTTCACGCGTGTCAAGCATTGGAGATCGGAGAATTACGTATGAAAAATAGACTTTCGCATCGCTGGAAGCTAAGTTTAGTCGTATTGGGATATATCTACTGCGGAGCGATACCGATGACCGCCACGGCAAACGACGCGCCGGCTTGGATCGGCAATGCAAATAACGCATTCGCCGCGGACCTGTACGGAAAGCTGGCCGCCCAGGACCAGGGGAATCTCTTTTTCTCACCGGCCAGCATCGAAACCGCGCTGGCGATGACCTGGGCCGGCGCGAGCGGCGACACCGCCTCGCAAATGGCCGCGGTGCTCCACCTGCCCGCGGGAAGCAAAACGGTGTCCGCGGACTTCGGCAGCTTTCTCGCGGCGCTCAATGCGCCGAATGACTCGGAGGGCCAGCCGCGCGGCTACCAGTTATCGATAGCCAATGCGCTGTGGGCGGAGCAGAGCTACACTTTCCTGCCCGCCTTCCTCGACGCCTTGAAGACGAATTACGGCGCGGGAGTTGAGAATGTCGATTTCAAAAATGACGCGGCGGGCGCGCGCGACAAAATCAACTCCTGGGTGGAAAAGCAGACTAATGATAAGATCAAGAATTTGATCGGCCCCGGAGTACTTACATCGATGACGCGAATGGTGCTGACCAATGCCATTTACTTCAAGGGCACATGGGCGTCGCAGTTTAGTAAGAAGGCGACCCATGACGAGCCGTTCCACATGACCGCGACCCAGCAGAAGAACATGCCGATGATGCATCAGACGGATGAATTTGGTTACACGGAAGACCAGAACTTCCAGGCATTGGAACTGCCTTACGCGGGCAACGATCTATCAATGATCATCGTGCTGCCCAAGGCCGTGGATGGGCTGGCGGCGATGGAAAAGGAAATCGCAAAGCTGCCCGGCGCGCTGGAGGGCATGGACCGCCAAAGGGTCGTCGTCACCATTCCGAAGTTTCAGTTAACCGAAGAATTCGAGCTCGGGCCGGAACTGCAAGCGCTGGGAATGACCGATGCCTTCGGCGGCAGCGCGGATTTTTCCGGCATGACCGGCAACAAGGACTTGTCAATCTCCAACGTGATTCACAAGGCCTTCGTCGACGTGAACGAGCAGGGCACCGAGGCCGCGGCGGCAACCGGCGTGGTGATGGCGATGGCCATGGCGCGGCCTGAGGGACCGCCGCCGGAGTTTCGCGCGGATCACCCGTTTCTCTTCGTGATTCGCGACGATAAAACGGGCGCGTTTTTATTCATGGGACGGCTGGCGGCGCCGCAGTAACATGGGCGGCCATGGATACCGCGACGATCATCGCCACCCGATTGGGATACAATGAAAAGTGCAAGGCCGAGGCGGCCCTTTACATCCGGCATTCGCAGGATCGGCTGCTGATCGCGCGCTTTGCGCCGGAGGCGGTGTTCGACCTGCTGACGGAGCTGGACATGCCGTGCTGGGAGAAGCTGATCGGCGTCGCGATTCGCGTGGATTTCGAGGGCGGCAGGATCGGGCACATCGTCCGCGATTCCTGGGTGAAGTATCATTGAATGTGGGCCGGTATCGGGCTAAAATTTCCGCGCAATGAAGAGTCGTTTTCCATTGGCCGGATTGCTGGCGCTGGGCGCCGGCGTGATGGGGCCGGCGGCTGCGCGCGCGGACTCCCCGCAACCGCTGCCGACGCCGTTCCCGGAGGCGCGCTACCGCCAGATGAGCCAGAAATCGCCGTTCGCGGTGGCCACGGCCACCACAACCACCGCGGCGCCGACGCCGGGCTTCGCGGCGCAGCTTTACGTCGATGGCATTGCGCGCATCGCGGACACGGATTATGTGGCGATCAAGTCGCGCGACCAGGACAAGCCGACCCTTTTCCTGGCCGTGGGCTCGAGCACCGTGGATGGAATGAAGGTCGAGCGCATCAAATGGTCGGATGAAATGGGCAAGAGCACCGTGGATGTCTCGAAAGGCGGGGAAAAGGCGACGCTCGAATTTGACGAGGATACCATCAAGACAGCCGAGGCGGCGCCGGTGCAGCCGCAGTTTGGGCGGCCCGGGATGCCCGATATGCCGGGGGCGCCGCGTCCCATTAGCGGGCCATTCTCGCACATGCCGGGCAGAAGGTATCGTCCGGGGTAGTAATCGCGGCTGCGGAGCAGGTCTTGATCGTCACTTTTCCTTGCTGGGCCATGTGTGCCCGCAAAAGAAATGTGCGGAGCATGCACCTGGCATGCTCCGCACATTTGGGTGGACGGGGAGTGTATCCCCGCGGCGTTTGGGTGGCTTATGCGCGGCGGCGGCGGCGAAGCCCGATGAGGGTCGCTGCGCCGAGCACGATGGTAGCCCAGGTCGAGGGCTCGGGAACGGACTGGAAGGTCAGCCCGCTGTTGCTGAGCGAGAAGACGCCGAGCTCCGTGCCCTGCGCACCGTTGGTGGCCGGTATGTACCACAGTTCCGATGTGCTGGTTCCTTGAGCCGTGGTATAGAGGCTCTGGTCGAAGTAACCGAAGTACGGGACCGAGGAGCCAGCCAGAGACGAGAAGCTATCTGAATCGCTGCCACTGCTGATCGGCAGGAAGGCTGCGAAATCCGAGTTGGGCGTCGATTCGTAGTTGCTATGGAGATCGCCGTACATCGGAGTAATGGCGCCTTCATATGTCCCCATCACGCTGCTGGCTTGTCCCACCGGCGTCTCATCGTTCACCGTCCCGAACAGCGAATACCTCGGAAGGGTGCCGAGACTGGTGCCGGTATGGTTGTTGGTGAGGGTGCCAACAACGCCCCACTGCAGGTCGCCGTCCGTATCCCAGTTAGCGCCGTAGGTGCCGGAAAGGTCGGTGGTGCTCACATAGCTGCCCAGGCTGACCGGCGCACCGGTCGCATCCGCCCCGCCGGGGAGGAATTGGCTGAACTGCCCGAGATCCACTTCATATTGATAGGTGTTGCCCGGACCCCCGCTCGCGCTGAAATCCAGCATCAGGTCACCGTTATCGTTGGTCGGGATCGTTTGTTGCGCATGCAGTGAGACCCCGATGAGAGAGGCAGCCGCGAATGCGAGCGCGCCTTTGAGGAGTGTGAATTTTTTCATGATTCTGATACCTTGGTTTTTGGTTTCCTGCGGCGCGGGGTTTTGACCCGCGCCGCCAGAGGTTTCGAGGTGCTTAGAACAGGGGCTCGATGGCAGCGCCTTCCTGGCTCCTGGTGTACTGGCAGTTGCCAAACTCCAGACCGCCAACTGAGGCCACGGGGACCACGGTCGGGTCGGTAACGCCGCTGCTGTTGGTCTGACAGTCTTTGTTGTAGAGCAAGTCAACCATGGCATTGGTGAACGTCTTGGCGCCGGCGGGGATGGTGTGGGTGTTGTAATAGGTGTGCTCGAAGCTCCAGAACCCATAGCTGCCGTTCTGCAGGGCGGCAGGGCTGTAGGGCACGCCATTGTAGCTAAGCGCGACGGCGTTCGAGCTGGCCGGGATGCCGGAAGCGTCCGCAAGGCCGAGGTAGCCAACCAGGTAAGCCTTGTTGGTTCGGTCGGTCGAGTTGCCGTTTCCAGGCAGGTCCCAGTTGTCCGGTTGGGAGTCGGTGCCGGCGCCGATGTCGCTGTCCACCAGGGTGATGTTCAGGTAGAGAGGATTCGGGCCTTCCAGGACGCCGGCAACGTCGCCGCCGCTGATCTGGCCCGAGTGGCCGGTGATATCCCAGTTGAGAGTGGGCTCGGTGTTGAGCGGCGAGTTGGCTGGCCAGAGACCGATGTCCTCGACCAACGTTTGTGTGCCGCCGGTCTCGATGTTGGCGCCGGCCAGGGCGCCGTTGTAATTGCCCTGGGAGTCAGTGCCGGTGGCAAAGGTGCCATCATGGCTAAAGGTGCCGGTGAACAGCACGTAGTATTGCTGCATGTTGCGCCCAAACGAGTACGCTCCGAATGCGCTACCGACCTGGCCTTCGGCTTGGGCGCACACACGGGTGCCCGAGTCTTCGTTGCGGCCGATGAGGAACGCGTAGTCGTTCGTATCACCCGCCAAAGGCGACCCGGTGCTGGTCACCAGGCAGGAGACCGAGACGAACCCTGACTGAATCAACGCCGATGCCGCTTCCTGGGTCATGTTGGTGAACGGAGCGGACCCGCTGCTCTGGGCGCCCGCCACCCATTCGAAGGGAAGTACGCCGGTAGCGGTTTCGCCTTGGGAGCCGGCCTGGTTCAGATTTGCATTGATGCTCTTCGCGAGCGAGGCGGATACGCCGGATACCGACCTTGCAACCGAACTGGCAAACGAGTCGGACATCGCCACGTTCGGCGCCACGTTGACCGTGGCATAGCTGGAGCCGGTAAGGTTCATGCCGCCGGTATAGGCGCCGCTGCCGCCGACGGCGGGAGTGCCCGTCACCATTGCAACACTGTCGGCCATGAATTTGCCCGTCAGGACGTTGGTCGAGGAAACGTCCACGCAGCCGGCCACCGAGCCGGTCCAGTAAGTGTGGATGACGACCGAGCCGACGCCGGAATAGCTGCCGGAGAAGATGGCGGCGGGACCACCGTAAACCGATTTATTGGATGAACCGCCGTCCCACGCAAAGGTGAAGGTGTTCGATCCTGAGTTCGAGAGAAGGTCCTGGATGGCCTTCGTGACGGCGCCGCGGTAAGCGGTCGAGCCGGCGATATAGACTTCCGTCTGAGCGGACGCGGCGGCGGCAAAGCCGGCGACCATCGCGCCCAGGAGAAGGAGTTTGGAGATTTTCATTTGGTTGTCGTCGATTATTGGGTTTTTTGGTGTTGGGTCCGGAGCCGGGGCTCCGAGCCGTGTGGAGTTAAAGGGATTCGAGGGAGCGGGAGCTAGATAAATAGTGTAACAATTTGGCGGCAATCTTTATCAAACTAATGAAGAGTTATTCACAAGGCTGACTTAGCTCGAAACAAGGCCTGGAGAGGGTTTGAGAAGGCCACGCATACTCAATGTAACAATTCAGTAACAATCTTTATCATGGCATGCATTTGGAAGGGACAAATGCCACGAAGCGGGAATTAGTAGATTCGTATTATGTCGAACAGATGTCGTTATTGTTACAACTACGTGACTTTCGGAAAGAGCGGCCCAAAATCACTTTTCTCTACATCGCATCCGAATCGCCGCCGCCGTAGCCGAGGACCTGCACGTCGATGATCGAGTCGGGTTCGTTGTCCTGGGTTGATTGCGTCGATTGCGCCTGAACCTGCTGGTTTGCGGCGGCGGATGTGGCGCCGGCGGAGGCGCTGGCGGCGGAGAAGGCGGCAAGGTTTGGAGCGGCAACCACCACGGTGGGAACACCGCTGGCGGCGCCGCCAAACTGGATGTTCTGGGCGTTGAGGATTTGCACGGCGGCGAGGTTCAGGTTGCCCGTGGCGCGAATGCCGGCGTCGCCGGCATTGATGATGCCCAGGGGCGCGATGAGATCGACGTTGCCGGGCGCGATGCCGGCCACGCTGGCGAGCACGCCAATGCCGCCGCCCGTGGCGAGGCCGGACAGGTCGGTCTCGACGTTGGCATCCTGCGGATCGATGATGACGCGCGTGGGCGGGGCGGATTGCACGGTCTTGGGCGATTCACCGGCGGCGATGTTGCCGGCGTTCGACCAGATAATGAGATTGCCGCCGCGCAGCGTGAAAATGCGGGAGGTGCCGACATTGACATCGCCGTCGGTGTAAATGGAAATGTTCCCGCCATCCTCGGTGAGGAGGCCCTGGTCGACCGGCTGGGTGCCGGCGAGGTCGATGCCGACGGTCAGCGCCCCGTTGGGAGCGAGGATGTCAATGTCGCCGCCGGCCTCCGTTTTGATCTCCTTCGAGGTGAGGTCGACGTCACCGGTGGCGGAAGGGCTCGATGCGAGCAGGTCCTGGATCGCGGCCAGGCCGGCGGCGTAATTGCCGTAGCCGGCACTGGTGGGCAGGTTGTGGTCGCGTCCCGCATCGCGCAGCACGAGGTAGAAGAGATCCAGCGCGTCAATGGCCTGTTGCTGCTTCGAGAGCTTCTTGAATTGCGGGTAGCTGGAGACATCAAGGCCCGGCTCGGTCAGCGCGAGGTCGGAGAAATATGTCGCGCCATTGGGTCCACCGAGGACGTCGGTCTCAAAAGTCTGCCATTTGAGGGAGCTTTCGTAATTGAGGCCGTCGGCAACCGTGCCGAGACCCGCAGCCGCGATCACCTGGGCGCCATTGAAGGGGAGATAGGGGTTGGCGGCATTGCCGATGGTGGTGATGCCAACGCCGGTGCCGTCGGAGTCGTTCGGCCCAATGCCGAGCGTCAGATCGCTTCCAGCGAGGACTTCGACGGTACCAGGCCCGGCGACCTGGATGTCGCCGGCATTCGGGCTGCCGGTGCCAGGAACGAACTGGCCCACCTGGAACCCGGAAATCGAATTCCCGGCCATCTGGCGCAGGGAGGAATCGGGATCGTAGGGGATGATGCTTCCGCCCGCGGCAATCACGGTGACGTTGTCGGCCTGGTCATTTTGGATATAGAAGGCGAAATCGGTCATATCGGCGCCGGCGATGATTTGGGCGAACTTTGGGGAAAAGAGGGTGAAGCCGGAAATGTCACCGGAATCCGCATAAAGGCCCAGAGGAGTCTGGTCATCGGCATGAAGGAGGCCCTTGTCATGAAGCGTTTCCTGGACCTCGACTGTGCCAAAAGCGCCTTCGATCGAACCGGACTCGTTGAAGACGGCATCAACCGACGCCAGGTCGTTCGCAACCGTCCTGGCCGCATTTTGGACTCCCAATGGGTCGGCAATGCTTGGAATTAATGTGGGATCGGCATCCGAAACATCAATGAGCGCCTCTGTCCAATTAGAACTCGTAGGCTGGAAGCCCTCGATCGAGTTGGCGGCAGCCAGCTCGAGGTTGCCATTGGGAGCCGGCATGAGATCGAGGGTTCCCTGGATATTGATATTGCCCGAGAAGGAGGTTGCCTCAACCGTGGCCGGCATGAGGACGGTAAGCGGCGCGCTCGTGGCAAGATTTGTCTCGTCTATGGTAAGCCAAGGCTGGGTGGTGGCGGCAACGGAAGTCAGGTTGCCATTCGGACCGAGAAAAATGTATTCGTACCAGTTCTCGAGATTTCCTGTTTCAATAGTCACGTCTCCGGTCATTGCGGAAACATTCAGGGAATCGGTTGCGGCGTAGGTTGAGAAGTAAGTCTTGTTTTCAAATGAATTGAACACGCTTTGCGGCAGGAGGAAGGGATTGGCTGCCGGACCAAGCAAAACGCTGTCGCCCGCGCTGACCTGGAAGCTGGCCGAGCCGCCGGGCGTCCCCGCACCACCCAAAAAGAGCGTCGTGGGAAGCCAATATGCGGAAACCCCGGTTTCTTCCGGGTCGGAGTCGCGGGTGCTATTGGTATTGATGTTGTTTCCCGCGGTCAGGGTGCCGGCGCCGCGCTCGACATAGTAGGCTCCGGCATCGATATCATCGCCCGCGCTAACGGAGAGATTGCCGCCGCCCAACTCCTGGAAGACGGTTCCATCCTCGGATATCCGGGCATTGGTGGGGACAACGGCATCCACGTTGTCAATGTCATTGCCAGCAGCGAGCGTCACATTTCCGCCACCCAACGCGCCGACGCCCTCGAAGAAGTTGCTGAAATCAACCCACCAGGAGGTGGAGGCGATGCCATAACCGGAATGCTGGGTAGCGAACTGACCACTCGAGTTCGCGTAACCGCGCCGGTCGAGCCAACTGGACGGAAGCTCGAGCGAGGAATCCGGAATGAGTTGGCCGCTCTGCGGGTCAAGCATGAGATGCTCAATATTCTGCTGTGCCGAGATGTCCACGTTTCCACCTTCATACGAATACTGCGCGACGTAGGTCATGGGCAAAAAGCCGTAAGTGCTTGAGGCGGAACTCGGGGAGGCCGTGTCCGGCACGCTGAAATCCGCCATGGCCGGCGCCTGCGTGCCGGCGGTATAGACAGTAGCCAGCGTGTCGAGAAGCTGCACGTCCTGGCCGGCGGTAATGGTGATGCTGCCGACGCCGGTGCGGATGGTCTGGAAATCGGCAGGCACCGCGGTGAGGCCATCGAAGCCCTGGCCGATGAGAACCGAGCCGGTCTGGGGCGACTGGAACATTGAGAGCGGATCGACGGCGGTAAAGGCCGCCGCGTTGAAATCCGCGCCCGAGGTGATGCGGTAGGACCAGGAGGGAGTGCCCGCGCCGAGCATCTTGGCATTGTAAGTGGCGGATGTGAAGCCGTCGTTCAAGCTTGCGCCAAAGTCGAAGATCACGTTGCCCGAGGCGCGCAAGGTCAAATCTCCCGCGACATTGTCCGGGCCGAATCGGACGCTGGCCAGGTTCCAGGAATTGGCGAGCGTGAGGTCGCCGGAAGGATCGATGATCTCGGCGCCGGGTTCGACGGTAAGGATCGACGCGAGGCCGGCGTTGTTCGCGAGCAGGCGGCTGCTGATGGCCGTGGTATTGCCGGCAAAGGTGTTGCCGTCGGCAACGACGTTGCCCGCCTGGTCGTCGATGGAACCGTTGTCCCCGGCGGTATTGAAAATCTGATACCCTTCCACCGTGATGTTCGACGCGCCGATGATCGTGCCGTTGATCGGGTTGACCTGCAGGTCGGTCTCGCTCGCGAGCTGCGGGGCGCGGATGTGGAGCGTGCCGGCGAGGTCGCCCAGGGCGGGATCGGTGTTGGCGACCGAAAGATTGATCGTCGAGCCGGTCTGGATATCGACCACGGCGGAACTGCTCGCGACGCCATTGATGTCCGAGCCGGCTTCGAGATCCACGCTGCCCCCCTGCCCCGCCGAGTTGTCGTTGGTCGCGGCAACGGTCAGCAGCGCGCCGCTTTCGAGCACCACGCTTCCGGCGGCCTGCAAGGAAATGGCGCCCCCGGTGTTGCCCGAAGCGTTGATGCCGCCCGTGACGGTTATCGCGCCGTTGGGATCATCGTCGGAGAGGGTGAAATTGTTGACGGTGGAATTGCCGTCGACCAGCACGCTGCCCGATTGAACCTCGATATTGATCGACCGGCCGAAGCCCGCGTTGCCCAGCAAGGTCTCGAGTGCGCTGATGCTGGGGAGGTTGCTGGCGTCGAGCGGGATCTCGCCGGTATCGAGCGAGAAGCTGCCGGATTCGCCGCCCGCACCGCCCTGGGCCAGCAGGTTGCCGTCCAGCGTCTCGGTGCTTGCGGGGTTGGGATCGCTGATCGAGAGCGAGCCTGCGTTGCCGCCGCCGCTCTGTGCCGCGACGTTGATGGTGGCGCCGGAAGCGACCGAAACGTTGCCTTGATCGGCCATCAGGTTGACCTGGCCGGCATTGGTGTACGCGGTGATATCGAAGAAGGTCTTGGATTCGCCGGTGACGTTGAGGTTGGCGCCCTGATCGAGATCGACGTTGCCGGCTGTGGCGTGAAGCGTGATGTTGCCGGAGAGCAGGGTGATATCCGTGCTATCGGCAATGCCCGCGCCGGAAACGAAATCGAGCGTCGCTGCCAGCCCGCCGGTGACCGTCGGCGCCGATGCCTTGGCGGGAGCGGCAAGCGTGAGCATCCCGCCCGATGTAATGGTCGAGTTCGCGCTCTTCGCGCCCGTGATGAGCGGCGCGGTAATATTCAGCGCGCCGGCAACGGTGAGCCCGCCGTCCCGACAGCCATCACACCGCCGGTGGCGTTTAGCTCGACAGTTGAGAATTGGTCGATATTCAACTGGTTCGAGCCAAGCTCGATCTTGCCCGCGTTGAATTGCAGCGTGCCCGCGACCGACGGCCCGAGCGCGCCGGAATCGTCCGCCACGTTATCCAGGAGAATGTCCTGCGCATTGAAGGCAACATTGCCGCCGCCATTATTGAAGCCGCTCAACTCGCCGGCATGAATTTCCAGTTCCTTCAATTGCGCGACGCCGGTGCTGCTCACGGAGCCCAGCGAGCCGGTGCCGTAAATATCGAGCGAGCCGTAGCTCAACAGCGAAACCGATTCGGCATTCGCGAAAATGCCATTGAGCGCATTGCCGGAGAGAACGAGGCCGGTCGAAGGCGGGACCACGCCGGGATTGGTCAACTCGAGCGTGATCTGGCTGCTGTCGAGCGCGATCGATTTGACGTTGAAAACCGCGTTCGGATCCAGGCTCATGCCGGCGGAGGAGTCAAAGGTGGCGGACCCAGCCGTGATTTTTGCACCGCTATCGACCGTCAATTCCGGCCCGGCGGTGACAGTGTTGCCGGTGCGGGTGACGGGGGCATCCTCGTCGCTGCTGACGCGCAGCAGCGTGCCATTGCCATCGACAGTGAGCGCCTCCGCGGTCCCCGCGCCGCCGAACGATTCGATCACCGCGCCTTGATCGACGGTGATGGAATCGTTCGACACCAGGATGATATCCGCGCCCTCGAGCGCCTCGCTTCCGTTGTCCACCGTGATGCTGTCCGTGGATACCGTCACCGTCGCGCTGTCACCACCGGTCAAGTCCCGGCTGCCGCCGATGAGAAGGCTGGCCGCGCCAAAGGAACTCAGCTCGGAGGCGTTGAGCGTCAGGGTGTTCGGCGCGCTGGACGAGGAGCCGGCTCCGGTGATGACAATGTTCGACGGGCTGTTGATATCGACGAGGCCGCCGGAGCCGCCGGAACCCGCCTGCGATTCGAGCGAGCCCTCGACCGACATCGTCTGCGTGGCATTGAAAACAAGCTGGCCGGCATCCAGGGGCAGGCGCGGAACGGTGGCGCCGCTGCTGGCGGCTCCTGAGGCGAGGAATACATTTCCCAGCGAGACGTTGTATTGCGCGCTGTTGTTGATGACCTCGCTCGAATCCACCTGGAACGATTCAAGCAATGGCTGCGCGGTCCGCGCCGATTGGAAGGCATTGAATTCGTAGCCGGAGACAAGATAGGAACCATCCGGCTCCGTCTGGTTGCCTTCGGGCTGCGCGCCGGTGGGCGTGACGAGGAAGGCGCCGGGCAGCAGCGCGTAACGCGCGGGCAGCAGCGTATAGACGCCGGCGGCCAGCGAGCCTTCGCCGGCGAGATAGACCTGATCTCCGGCCACGAGGGAATTGTTTACGTAACCGGCATCGTCGCCGAAGTCCTGCGCGTTGACGCCGCTGCTGGTGTTGTACGGGGCATAGGGAGCGTAGGGAGCCTGATAGCCGGGGATAACCGCGAAGCTCGAGTCGAGGCGAGAATATCGTTGCTACCCAGAATGCCCGGGACGAACTGATAGGCAAGCAGGTCGCCACCGCCGCGGATATCGATGGTCGCGCCCTTTTCCTCGGCGATATTGGCGCCGGAGATATTGATCGTCTTTTCCGGTACGCCGCCGGTGGTGATATCGTTGCCGGCCGGATCGATCCAGGAGACGCCATTGTAGGTGATGCCGTAAGGGATGATCATCGGCTGGCCGGTGAGCGAATTGATTTCGGAAACCGAGGTGATGCTGCCGGCGCCGAGCGTGACGTTGGTGGTCGCCTCGACGGGGGCGTTGGTGATGAGATCGATGGGCGCCGTGCCGCTGCCATCCCAGCCGAGATTGATCACTCCGCCGGGAGCGCGGAGATCCCGTCCTGGACGATATCCGTCGCATACACATTCAGTGTGCCGCCCACGCTCAACGGCGTTTCCTCATCCCCTGCCGCGATGAATGTGACCGTCCCGGGTTCGTTCATCCCGTTGTCCGTATAATCGTAGGCGTTAATGTTGAAAGTGGTCTCGGTGGGCGGATAAACCTGGCCCGCTTCGAGTGTGAGTTTGCCCGCGATGTCGAGGGTGCCATCTCCCTGGATGTTGCCATTCTCCGCGATGAGCCGGGCGTTGCCGATATCTTGCAGCGAAAGGGTGCCAATATCGATCAAGCTTGCGATGACAGTCAGGCTGCCAGGGCCAAAGCTGGGATTGAATTCATTGTTGCTGTTGAGAATCGGGTAGGGCGATCCCTGGGGGCCGGGCGGAATAAACGGCAAGCCCAGCGAGACAAATGGCGCGCGCAGCGTGACACTCGAATCCGCGGAAATAAAGCCGCCATGCCAATGTTGAGGCTCTGGGAGGCGTCGAGATTGATGGGCCCCTGGAACTCCACCTCACCAGCAAGCGTCAACTGCCCGAACCCGCCCGACGTAAAGCTGTCGAGCGCGAAATATCCCATGATCGGAAGCGCCACGCCCTTTGAGTTAACCGGGAAGTAACCAATGGCGTCATTGCCGGCAGGATAGAAATTGGCGACGGGAATCGTAGGCTGATTCTGCGTCACCGACAACGAAGGCTCCGCGGGAGAAACAGCTATGCTGGTAAGAGCGTCTGAAACAATGAGCGCGCCGCCGCTTGCGGACGGACCACCGGCATTGCCGAGCAGCGTGGCATCGGTAAAGAGGTCCTCGGCGCCGGCCAGAGTGATGGTGCCGCCGTTGCTATCGACCCGCGTGGAAATCGGGACATTACCCTCCAGGGTGCCGTTCTGAAGGGACTGCGGCGCGGTGTTCAGCACCGAATCGCCGGTCAAACTGGTGTAATAGGGCGAAAGGTCGACGACGGCGGTCGCTCCCGAGACATCGAGAAGCGCGCCAGCCTCCCCAACGATATTGCCGGAAACGGTAATGGCGCCGCCCGGCAGCACGGTGCCAGTCTGGTAAGTTTGATTGCCGATGATTTCGGGGATGAAAACCGTCGTCCCAGCCATGGAAAGGATGCTATTCGGCCCCAGGTCGACGGTAGTGAGCTGGGGATTGCCGGTCGGAAAAGCATTGGCCCCCTTCACCGTGATGCTTCCTCCCGGCGCGAAAACATCACCCAAAATCGCCACAGTTTGTCCGTTGAACGAAACGGTTCCCTGGGCGCCCGCCTGAATGATGGAGCCCGCGCTATCGACAATATTGCCCTGAAAGACCAGGCCCCCACTCGATGTGTCATTGCTGAGACCGGGCGCATTGAATGCGAGGCTGACGTTCGGCTGCTCGTAACCGGGCAGAATCACCTGCCTCGAGGGCGAGGTTGGATCCTTCGCTGTCCGGGATAACCATCAGGCTGGTGATGTTGGGATTGACGTTCGCGCCGGAAGCGATCAGAACCGCCGGCAAATAGCCGCCGCCTTTGGCGTCCG